>OZ240223.1:0-4227635 GCA_965197705.1 Dehalococcoidia bacterium | reverse complement strand
GAAGAACGTCTGGTATCGAATCTCATTGGATACCACGCCTCAGCCGAAATTGATACTCCTGCTCATATGAGTGTCCCTCAATTATCCTCCAGATTCTCGTACGCCCCAAACGTGAACGTAAACAGCTCGAAGCGGTCTGAGTTCGAGCTGATCTGCAGCTCGTGCTGCTCGAATTCCTTAATCCGGATGAGCCGGTACATCCTCGCCTCGTCGACGTTTAGGTAGCTGTTGCCCATGTCGTCGAAGTGAACGTCGGTGTCGGCGTCGGTGGGGGACAGGGGGATGCCGTCGAGGGTGATTCGCACCACGTACGGGGGGCCGCCGTCGTGGCCGAGGACGGCGTTGACGGTCTTGGCGTTGTACTTGATGGCGAGGTAGTCCTCGAAGTCCGCGGTTGCGCGGGCATGGGTCAGGCTCTCCGGGCCGACGTGCCAGAGGCCCTGAATGTAGAGGCGCTGGTTCTCGTGCTCGGGGACGTCCTCGAAGGATACGTCGGAGTCGAGGCCCTCGTAGAATTTTTCGTAAAGGACCCAGGGTCTTGGTGGTGGGAACCGGTGGAATGGCAGGTTCTTGCGGTACCCAGCGTATATCTCGCGTGTCCGCGCCAATTCACGTTCCGCCACTCGGCCCGCCCGGTCGATCTCAGGGTCGAGATGGTAGTCTTCCGGCTCGAACGGAACGGAGGAGACATCGATGCCTGCCTTTCCAAGCCAGTGGCGAATCGTCTGCTCCACAGCGACGTATCCGCCCTCCCCGACATCGGCGTAGCGGATGATGCCGTCGGCGTCCATTAGATACTTGGCGGGCCAGGCCTGGACACCGAATGCGTCCCACGTTTTGGCATCGTTGTCCAGCGCCACAGGATAGGTGATTTCTAGCCGGTCGACGGCCGCTCTCACGTTTTCGACGTCTTTCTCGAACTCGAATTCCGGGGTATGCACGCCGATGATGTGAAGACCCAGCGTGCCGTACTTTTCCTGCCATTCAAGGATGTACGGCAGGGTGCGGATGCAGTTGATGCACGAATAGGTCCAGAAGTCGATGAGAATGATTTTTCCCTGTAGGGACGCGAGGCTTACGGGATTCGAGCCTATCCATGAATCAATACCCGCAAATTCCGGGGCGAGTGTCCCTTCGAGCGGATGCGTGGTGTTGAGCAGGTCTTCCTCGGTTACGACATCCAGGGAGTCCTCGTCCGTTCCATAGCTATCGGTCACCATGACTGGCGAGACCTGCGTTGCCTCGTCATCATCGGGTACTGCTGAAGGGCTGGGTGTTTCGACAATCGTGCCGACGGTTGGAGAAGGAATGGGGGGCGCTGGGTCTTGTCCGCAGGCCATCGCGACCGTGCTGACGAGTGCCAACAAGAAGACTGCCGAGAGGTATGTTGCCGCAACGCTCGCAGTGTTTGTACGAGCGTGATGTGATACGACCTCAAATGATCTGCGGGAGACCCCTACGCCGTAACTCCGGCGAAGGAACGTCACCCCGTACCTCGATACGGGGCCGGAGTCCAGTGAATGGGGACTGGATTCCTGCTTCCGCAGGAATGACGAGTTTAGGGCGTATTGAAAACGACTTGGCATTGGCTGGAGGTGCATAGTCCCTACAACGAAACGGGGGGCGCTATGGTATTCTTGGCGCTGCCCAACTAGGAGGCCGGACATACGGATTCATACCTCGCAACGGTACCGGTGGTGGGTGTACTCCGCCATTGCGCTGGGCCTGTTCGTCTCCGTCGCCGACCATGGCAGCATAGCAGTCGCGCTCCCGAGTATAGCAAACGAGTTTGGCGCCGACCTGCCGACCGTCCAGTGGGTCATGATCGCGTATGCCCTAACGATTAGCTCGCTGCTCCTGCCCATGGGTCGCCTCTCGGACATCGTAGGGCGGAAGCGATTGTACGTAGTCGGGTTCACGATCTTTCTCATCTCGGCTGTGCTGTGCGTCATCGCGAACAATGTCATCACGCTGATCGCGTCGCGTGTGCTGATGGGCCTTGGGGCCTCGATGACGCAGGCGACGGCAACGGCGATTCTGCTTTCCGCATTCCACGAGAGCGAACGTGGCAAGGCACTCGGCCTTCAGATAAGCGCGGTGGGATCCGGCGCGGTCGGAGGGCCGGCGATCGGCGGCTTCGTCGTGGATGCTTTCGGATGGCGAGGGGTTTTTCTACTCACTGCTACGCTCGCAGTAGTTGCCATCGTCGTCGCACAAATTGTCCTGAACCGGAGGAGGACGGACGGAGCAGCGTCGAGAGGCCGGTTCGATCTGGTCGGCGCTGTGACTTCCACCGCAGTCCTGATCGTGTTCCTGTTCGCGATGAGCAACGGAGCCGAGATGGGCTGGCGCGCTCCGCCCATCGTTGCGGGGTTCATCGTAGTCGTCGGGCTTGCCGGTTTCTTCACGTACTGGGAGCTGCGAAACCGGAGTCCGATGCTCGACGTGTCGTTGTTTCGGCACCGGGTGTTCGCCATCGGAGTCGTGGCGAGCGTGATCTCCTTCATGAGCATCTCGTCTGTGCGATTTCTGATGCCCTTCTACCTTCAAACGGTTCTGGGATACTCTCCTGGCCGTGTGGGACTGGTCCTGGTGCCCGCCGCATTCGCCATGATAATCATGGGCCCCCTCGGCGGCAGACTCTCCGACCGGTACGGCTGGACGCCGTTCAATGTCGGCGGACTGCTCTTTACCGCGGTCGGCCTGTTCATCCTATCGAGGGCGACGGAGGCCTCGCCGGTCTGGCTCATCATTCTGGGGACTGTGACACAGAGCATCGGGACAGGCACGTTCAACGCGCCAAACAACAGCTCGATACTCAGCGTAGTCGAGCGAAGCAAGTACGGCGTAATGTCGGGATTCATAAACCTCGTGCGGAACACGGCAAACATCACGGGAATCGCCGTCGCGACCACCATAGTCGTCACGGTCATGGGCGCTCAGGGGTTCGAGCCAAGCCTCGCCGCCGTGTCGGAGTCGGGAGCGGAAGGAGTGCTCGGTGCGTTTACATCGGGGATGAAGACGGCCTATCTGGCGATGTCCGGAGTGGTGGTCGTAGGCGCGGCGCTGTCGGCGCTCAAGGGTGGACGGAGTAGGACACCGGACGCGGCAATCGGTGACCGAATGACGAGGACTGAGTCCGAAAACTAGGACGAAGTTTTCTGCAAGCTATGTCATTATTCCGTCGATCTTCGTCTTGGGACCGACCGCAGCATGGGTTCACTCCCGCCGAGACTTGCTAATCCGCGAGCGTTTGCCCTTTCTATGAGGGCGTGTAGACCCGCGCTCACGAGGGCACTCTTGTCGTTTATGCCCGTAAGTCGGCTTGCCTCTTTCAGCAGGTACTCATCTATGTCAATGGTGGCTTTCACACATCCTCCGATGCCGGAACACAATGAAGATTATAACCCGCTTCAACCCACCGGCGGACGGTGCTGGATCCATGGGCGCGCCTCCTCGAAGGCGGCGGAGGCGGCGAAGACGGTCGACTCGGAGCCCGCCGGGCCCATGACGTGCAATCCTATGGGCAGGCCGTCGGAAGAGAACCCGCACGGGATGCTCGCGGCGGTCGAGCCAATCATGTTGATCGGCATGGTATAGGGTGTGTAACCCCAGAACCAGTGGACATCGCGACCGTCGATCGTCGCCGGGGGGTCCCCGACGGGGAAGGCGGGCGTGGCAAGGGTCGGCGTCAGAATGAGGTCGTATTTGTCGAACGCGTCGGCGAACTGCGACTTCATCACATCAACATGGCCGAGCGCGTTGACGAATTCCGCTCCGGTTATGTTCTTGCCCGTTTCGAGGGACTCCTGCGCGTACCACGACAATTTGTCCCAGTGTTCATCGACGACGCCTGCAACGCGGGCGTACATGATCGCGGTGAACAGGGGCCAGAACCGGTCGAATGGGGTGTCGAGAACGAGATCGACCTCTTCGACGACGCACCCTAGCTCCTCGAACGCCATCGCGGCCGCGGCTGCGGAGTCGCGGACTTCCGTTTCCACCGCGGCGAAGCCGAAGTCGGCGCTCCAGCCGATCCGCATTCCTTCGACGCCCTTTGAGAGGGCCGCAACATAGTCGTCCGGCTCGTCGCGCAACGCGCCGGGGTCGCGAGGGTCGCGTCCGGCGAGGACCTGAAGCAGCAGAGCCGAGTCGGCAACGGTGCGCGTCATAGGGCCCGGCTGACTGAAGAGATTGGAGGCGGGATCGGCTCCCGGTCCGAGGTAGTAAGATATCCTGCCCTGGGTCGGCTTGATGCCGTAGATGCCGCAGAACCCCGCGGGAATGCGTATCGATCCTCCGCCGTCGCTGCCGGTCGCCAGAGCGCAGAGGCCCGCAGCGACCGACGCGCCCGCGCCTCCGCTCGAACCTCCTGTCGTCCGTTCCGTGTTCCAGGGGTTGCGGCAGTGGTCTCCGAGACGGTTTTCCGTGTGACCGAGCAGTCCGTATTCGGGTGTGTTGGTCTTGCCGAGAATCACGGCTCCCGCCTTCTTAACGCGCTCCACGACAACGGAGTCATAGGCTGCGATGCGGTCGGCGAAGATCAGCGAGCCGCTCGTCGTTCGGATACCCTCCGTCATCTCCAGGTCCTTGATCGAAATCGGCAGACCGTGAAGCGGACCCAACTCGTCCCCTCTCGCAACGGCGCGGTCGGCCTCGGCAGCGGTCTCAAGGGCGAGGTCGGACGTGACCGTGAGGTAGGAGTTGAACTGCGAGTCGAGGGCGTCTATCCGGTCGAGATAGAGCTTCGTCATCTCGACGGATGAGACCTGTTTTTCGGCGATCATCGAGCGTATTTCGGTCGCGGGCAGGTAGGCGAGATCGGTGTCTGACATGAGGGGCCTTTCGGTGGTGAAGTGTGGCCGGGCGAGTGTAGCATCGGACTTTTGGGCAGTCAATGAACGGTCGCGTGGTATACTCGTTGCGGAAACTTTCGACTATAACGACCAGGAGACCAAGAGATGAGCTTGCAGCGGGCGACACCGGGACCGTGGACGCACAACGAGGGCAATCCCACCCGCATCATCGGGCCGGATGACGAAACGGTCGCCGTGCTCTACGGCGGGTCGGTAGGGATCGGGCGGCAGTTCGAGAACGCCGCGCTCATGGCCGCCGCCCCGTCACTGTACGCCTATGTTGCAGAGCGAGCGTCCAACGGCGACGATGACGCACGGCAGATCGCCGATTTGCTGGAAGGGGACGGTGTCATTTCCGGCCCGTGGAAGTACGACGACTTCAATCCCCGCCAGATCATCGACGCCGAGTCGACAACCATCGCATCGGTCTTCGGCAGGATGAGCGACGACCGGATCCAACTGGCGAACGCCCGGCTTATCGGCGCGGCGCCCGTCATGCGGCACTACGTGCAGTCCCGGTCGGAAGCGGGCGACGAGGCCGCGACGGGGCTGCTTCAAGCCACCCAGCCACAGGGTGCGCCTACCTAGCCCTCCATCGGGGGAGATTCGTACAGGTCGGTATCAGGATAGAAATCCGTCCAGGCGAACCAAAAGGAAATGATGTAGGGGTACGGTTCGAGCTGCGTTCCGCTCATCGGGCCGCTGATCGCTTGGCCCGAAGCCTTGTCCCACACCGAACTCGACGCGGTATCGGTCATGGTTGTGCTATCGACCGACTCGAACTCCAGTACCTGCCCATCCACCGTGCGCCGAAAGATCGCCGTCCCGCCTCCCTCCCGGTCCACGGCGGCGACGATGGGAGTCTGCTCGAACTCGTGGTTGATGACCTCGGCCTCCAAGAGATCGAGGTAGTTGTAGGCAACCTGGCCTTGGTCGCCGGTGACTCCGAGAATGAGGTCTTTTGTTCGGAGGCGGTCGTCGGGGTTCTCTTCGCCGAGAATCCCCGCCTCATACGCGCGGTAGTACGAGAGGTAGTGGTCGTCTATCGGGTAGCTCGTATGAGTGTCGAGCACCAATGTATCGGGATGAGCTTCCGCCCAATTGCCGTAGTTGGTCAACTGGGAGGGGATGATGTCCAGTTTCGTACCTTTAAGAGGCCCCGCAATGGACTTGGCTAGGAACTGGCTCCACAGCGAGTCGGTCTCCCTGTCGTACATCACGAGCGCGTTCATAATGAGCTTGCCCGACACGCCAAGATTTATCGTCTGCCCTTTGAGTTCTCGGCCATACACTATGGCCGTAAAGCAGAGCGGTCACCAGGTGACCGCAATCGGCTTGCCTCCGACTACGTCGTTGACGATCTCATGGCCGCTGAGGTAGGCGACGTTATACGCGCGGTGTTCGTCACCGATGGAGACGCCGATAACGAGGTCCGTATCGCGGTACTGATCGATGGCCTCTTCAGTCGTGAAGAAGTTTGGACTGAAGATCGCCCGAATAGCGTCCTTGGGAAGGATTGTCATGATCTCATAGCGCTTGCCGTTCTCAACTACCGAAGTGACCGTAAACGGATCGGCATCGTCGTCTCCCCAGGGATCGCTTTCACTTTGAGTGTCGGATGAGGCCACCGGCGCTTCCGTCGGTTCAGGGGACGGTTCGGGCTTAGGGGGCGTAGTTGGCTCCGGCTGCGGCGAAGGGGCCACCTGCGAAACGGCCGGAACGTCATCCGGAGCCGGTTCGTCGGTCTCCTGGGAGCCACACGCAACGGCTGCGACGAAGAGCGGTGCGATAGCAAGTCCGGCGATCAGACTTTTCAGGATTCGCGAGTTCATGCAAGAATTCTCCTTCTAGCAATTCGATGCCGGCAGGCGGGATTCGATGCGGGTATAGGTGAGGGCCAAATGTTCTTGCAGTTTGTTCCCTGTTCGGACGGATATCTCTGACTCAAAAGACATCCCTCAATGCGGACCGGGCCGCATGGTACCCACACATGCCGTGAACGCCCCCGCCCGGTGGAGTGGAAGCGGAGCAGAGGTACAGGCCCTTGACCGGTGTGGAGTATGGGTTCCAGCGAAGCATCGGCCTGGCGAACGTCTGACGGACGTCCTGAATGCCGCCATTAATATCGCCTCCGATATAGTTCGCGTTGTAGGCCTGCAAGGCTGCCGGAGTCATGACGTGTTTGGCCAATATCCGGTCGCGGAAGCCGGGAGCGAAGCGCTCGATCTGCGTCTCGATTCGGGCTGTCGCGTCGAATGTCGACCCGCGCGGGACATGGGTGTATGCCCACACCGTATGCTTCCCATCCGGCGCACGGGTGTCGTCGAAAAGGCTGGGCTGGGCAACCAGCAAGAACGGTCTTTCGGGAACTTCGCCCGCCCACACGGTCGCCTCCGCCTCGGCCATCTCTTCTAGCGTTCCCCCAACATGAACGGTCCCGCCCCACGCAGTCTCAGGCGTCTTCCAGGGAATCGGACCGTCCAGGGCGAAGTCGATCTTGTAGACCCCGACTCCGTACCGGTACGACTCAAGTCGCCGACGGTACCTTCCCTTGAGTCTACCGCCGGCGATCTTGAGGAACTGAGCAGGCGAGACATCGCAGAGCACCGCCCTGCTCTCCGGCAGATCGTCGAGAGAATCGATTTGCCGGTCCGTGACGATCTCTCCGCCAATCGACTCCAGGTACGACGCCAGCGCTCGCGCAATCGACTGCGCCCCGCCACGCGCGAACGGCCAGCCCACGGCATGCCCCGCGATTCCAAGCACCAGTCCGACTGCGGCTGTGGCCGGACGGTCGAGGGGCAGCATCGAGTGCGCCCCAATCCCCGCGAACAGCGCGCGGGCCTTTTCGTCCCTAAACCTGCTTCGCGCCACCGATTCGACCGACCGAATGCCGGTCAGGCCAAAGCGCGCCATGGCAAGTGGATGCGCCGGCACACGTCGAAACGGGGACAGCAAGTGTTCGACGGTGCCGCTCCAGTCCGCGACCAACGGCCCCATGAGCCTGCGGTACGCCTCGGCGTCGGAGGCCAGGCCATCGGCTGTTTCGGACACTGAGCGGTACAACACGGCCGTCGTTCCATCATCGAGAGGATGCGTTACGGGGACAGTCGGGTGGACCCACTCGAGGCCGTGTTCGGTGAGGGGGAGTGAGTTGAAGAACGGCGAGCCCGCACCAAGGGGGTAGGCGGTCGAGCAGACATCGTGAACGAAGCCCGGCAGGGTCAACTCGGCGGAACGCATGCCGCCGCCGACGGTCTCCTTGGCCTCGACCACGAGGACCGACTTGCCGGCCTGTGCCAGCGCGATAGCCGCCGACAGTCCGTTCGGACCGGCTCCAACCACCACCGCATCATATGACGAAGAGGACGGCATCTCACCTACAGCCTATTGCGAAGGAGTGACTGCGGGCAAGTCGGTCGTGAGGAGGAGGTGATGACCAATTCGTCCCGATTGCGCCCCACACCGTCATTCCTGCGAAGGAACGTCATCCCGTACCACGATACGGGGCAGGAATCTATCCCCGGCCGCTGCCGTGAGGCAAGTGAGGAAAGGAGCGGCCACCACCATTTCCATCTCTCTTATGTGGTCTAAGCAAGGCCATGGTCATTCCGAACGCAGCGCAGCGAAGTGAGGAATCTCAAGTCCTCGCCACTCAAGACGCGGCTCCTAGCTGGAAAGGCCCCATGACGACGGCGGAATTCCTTGGATCCCTCTCCGCGACCTCCGCTCCCTCTGCGGTGAGTCCATACACCCATTCCCATCACTCGCTGTACACGCGGCATCCCAAAAATCGGCATAATTCGATTTGACCCACAAGAACGCATGACCTACTATGTGCTCGTCGCAGAAACGAATTCGGGTCGGCGGAAATTGACCCGCGAAATCGTGCGAGACAGTTTGAGAACTCGGGCAAGAAAAATAGTCTATGCAAAACTTTCTCAAACCGTCTCACGACCGCATCGTCTGCCGAACACGCGTCGCCAAAACAGCTTCAAACACCCCGCTCGAACGGGCAAAACGGAGCGAGACAAATTGAGAACGACGAGAAAAAAAGAGAATCGAGTGAGCATCTCAAACTGTCTCACTTTCTCAAAATGCCTCATCGGTTCACGGTGTGGGTAACGGCTCCTATCTCGAAAACGGGGCTGATGCAGTCAGGTTACGTTAGTGGTATGCTTGGGATTGGGCTCTGTTCACGCTTAGTGTAAGGGAGGAAGCATGCAAAAGCCGCAGAAGCTAAAGAGCCGCCGCAACAAGGGACTGATCGTCTTGGTGGCAGTATTTCCGGGTTTGATAGTTCTCACAACTATTGGGTTCGTTGTCGTAGGCGTAATCGGGCTGAATTTCGGCCCCAATCCTCTAGGTGACAGCGCACCAACGTGGTCGGCTGACAGCGCCAAGGTCGCCTTCGCATCGGACGAGGCGGGCAACATGGACATCTACGTGATGAACGCCGACGGCGCCGAGCGAGTGAACCTCACGATCCGCGAAGCCAAGGACATGGCTCCCGCGTGGTCGCCGGACGGTGAGTGGATCGCCTTTCTCAGTCGGACGCAGGGCACGACCGACATCCACCGCGTACGGCCGGACGGAACCGGTCTTTCAAGCCTCACCACCTTCCCGGCCCAGCAGTATTCCCGGCCGATCTGGTCGCCCGACGGAACGAAGATCGCCTTCACGTCTAACCGCGAGGCGGAGCGTCCTCCGCAGCTCGAACCAACGCCGGAACCATTATTTGAAGACGCGCCGGAATTCCCCGGGACCGCGCCACTACCCGAACTCTACGTGATGAACGCCGACGGTAGTGCTCAAACCAGGCTTACGTTCAACGTTTTCTTTGACGGCAACCCGACGTGGTCTTCGGACAGTCAGCGCCTTGCGTTTCAGTCACGGGGCGATGGAGACCACGAGATCTACGTCATAAACGTCGACGGCTCCGGCTTGACCAAGCTCACCGACAACGATCATGCCGACGTTTTCCCGGCCTGGTCGCCCGATGGCCGCTTTATCGCCTTCTCCTCGAACCGCCCAAAGACCGATTCCGGGAGAGAGTTGAGCGAAGCCGCGAGGCGAGAGTCCGTCATACGTACGGCCGCACCCACCGACTTTGATATCTACATCATGGAACCGGACGGGAGCGGAACCTACAACTGGACGCATACAACCAGCTTGGGAGACTCCGCCCCTTCCTGGTCGCCGGACGGCACATGGATCGCCTTCGAGGCACGTCCGCACTACGCGTTCACGTTAAGGGGCTCGGCAAAGGACATCTATGTGATGCGGTTTGAAGGCGCAGACCTGACCAACATCACCAGTGCCCAAGCGCGGGGACAAGAGGGGAACAAAGGCCCCATAGTTTGGTCGCCCGACGGCAGTCATCTCGCCTTCGTAACCGCACGCTATGGCACACCCCGCATTCAAGCCGTGCTGATATTCAATCCCTCGTAGAGCACACCGGACGGACGTTCGCGCTCACTCGTCCTTCGTCGCCGCTTCCAACTCCCACGTATGGGTTGGATACGTACCCTCGTACAAGGGCACGTGGCCGCTCCGCAGCACTGGCACTGGCAACTGCTCGACGGTGGAAATAGCGCTTCGACGTCGTCTGACGAGGTACCTATCCTCTGGAAGAGTACCTTGAATCCGCCAATTCTATCGGACGATGACAGAACTACTAACGCCAAGATCGGGACTCGCTACACCGTCCTGACAGACAAGGTTCCGTACTTCCCATACGGGGCCGGAGTCCAGAGAGGGCTGGGAGACTCTCCCAAGCCTGGCTCTGACTTAAATGCGCTTACCCTGGCGCTCGGAGTTGGGGCTGATGCAGTCAGGTTACGTTAGTGGTATGCTTGGAATTGGGGCATGGTCGCGTTTAGTGTAAGGGAGGTATTATGCAAAAGCCGCAGAAGCTAAAGAGCCGCCGCGACCGTGGAATGATAGTCGTGGGAGTCGTCATAGGCTTCCTAATCCTCCTCTATGCCGTATTCTATGGCGTGGGCACAATTGGGCTTTATCTCGGCCCCGATGCTGCAGGCGATAGCACACCGACGTGGTCGGCTGACAGCACCAAGGTCGCCTTCTCATCGGACGAGACCGGCAACTTGGACATCTACGTGATGAACACCGACGGCGCCGAGCGAGTGAACCTCACGAACCGCGAAGCCAAAGACATGGATCCCGCCTGGTCGCCGGACGGTGAGTGGATCGCCTTTCTCAGCCGATCGCAGGGCAATACAGACATCCACCGAGTGCGGCCGGACGGCACCGGTCTTTCAAGCCTCACCACCTACCCGGCCCAACTGTATTCCCGGCCTATATGGTCGCCCGACGGAAAGAAGATCGCCTTCACGTCCAACCGCGAGGCGGAGCGCCCTCCGCAACTCGAACCCACGCCGGAGCCATTCTTTGACGACGCGCCGGAATTCCCTGGAGCCGCGCCACGACCGGAACTCTACGTAATGAATGCCGACGGCAGCGGCCAAACGAGGCTTACCTTCAACTTCTTCTTCGACGGCAATCCGACGTGGTCGCCTGACGGCAAGAGGATTGCCTTCCAGTCCCGCAGTGACGGAGATCACGAGATCTACGTTATAAACGTCGACGGATCCGGCCTCGCGAAGCTCACCGATAACGACTACGCGGATATTTTTCCGGCTTGGTCGCCTGATGGGCGCTATATCGCCTTCTCGTCCAACCACCCAAAGACCGAATACGGCAGGGAGCTTAGCGAGGCCGCACGACGAAATTTCCGCACCATATTCGCCAGTGGGCCCGTCGACTTTGAAATCTACATCATGAACCCTGACGGGAGCGGCATATATAACTGGACAGAAACAACCAGTTTATGGGACTCAGGCCCGTCATGGTCGCCTGACGGCGCCTGGATCGCCTTTGAGGCCCGGCCACACACAACTGTTCAGTTGGCATTGACGGGAAATGACATCTACGTGAAGAGCTTTGAAGGCGCAGAATTTACCAACATCACCAATGCCCAAGCGCGAAACCTAGACGGGAATCAAGGGCCCATTGTTTGGTCGCCCGACGGGAGTTACATCGCCTTCGTAACCGGGCGATTTGGCACCCCCCAAATCCAGACGGTACGGATATTCAATCCTTCGTAGACCACCCCTGGCTAGGGTTCAGACTCACTCATCCATCTGTACATCTTCGAACTCCCAGATTTGAGAGGGATATCTACCCTCGTATAAGGGCACGTGGCCTGTCCGCAGAAGCGGCATCGGCAACTGCTCGACATATCTTGGCGACGGGAACAGCCCTTCGATATCGCCCAGATGGGTACCCCTCTCCTGGATGAGCACCTTGAATCCGCCAAGACCTTCCGGGTCGGCCAGATCCCTCATGCCCATCGCGTTGGCGCGAACGTCACGCGCCGGCATATCCCGTTCGCGTAAACTAGCCGCCCATTTCTTCAGTCCCAGCCGGTCGAGATACTCTGCCTGGGTCATCATGCAGACCGGCTTCAGCCCGGCGGCATCACCCTCTTTGATCAACGTCGTGAAATCTACGTGCGCGGTAATGTCCTGCCGGCCGATCCACTGATAAGGGCTGGAGCCGGACGTATGCTTGTAGTAAGTCTGAAGCGTACCCCGCGAACGCTGGGGTGAGTACAGCTCGTTCGCTTCATATCCGTAGTCAATCGTAAGGACAAAACCTCTTTCTATGATTTCGGCGACCTGCCTCGCCCATTGACCGATACGAAGGTTAATCTCACCTCGCGTCCCTTCCGGCAATTCGACGCCGAGCTTGTCGAGACGCTGGGCTAGCAGCGGTGTCGACGGCTCGCCGGGAACGGAGTGAAGCCTCCCGTCGGCATCCACATCGACAAACAGCTCGACAAGTGCCCCATCTTCAACCTCGAATCGATGCACTGGAAAAGCGTCGATAAGCTCGTTCGACAGCACACACCCGACTACTCCGCTGAGCGGTTCATCGCTCGCCTTGTCCACCCCAACATAGCGCATCGCGTTGACGAACTCCGGCAGATGCTCACGAGCATACTCGGTGATGTCCCGCGCCATGAGGCCGCTGCCCGCGCCCATTTCGACGACGTGGAACGGGGTGGGCCGGTCCAGAGCCTTCCACATGGCCTCAAGTTGGACGGCGATGAGAGCGCTGAAGGCAGGATGCGCGGAAGGGCTGGTGTAGTAGTCTCGATGGGTCGAGTCCTTCCTGGCCTGAATGTAGTACCCTCCGCTCGGATGGTAGAGCGCCACCTCCATAAACTCGGCGAACGTGATCGGCCCGTGTGACGCAACGCGCTTGCGAATCTCGACCTCGGGCGTGTGCTCCATACCTTGCCTGGTCTCCCTCAAACCAAAAGGGACACCTCTTTGGGTGCCCCAAGGATCATCGTTAACTGTGCCGCGGTCTAACTGGATTTTGTTCCGGCGCGTGCCGCGTTCGCGTTCTTAGCGGCGTTCTTCTTGGCCCGGGAACCGTCCCTGTCCCACCCGGAAATCGGAACTGAGTTCTTGAACTCTCCCTCGGCGCCGCAGTCCATGCATCGGCCCATACTCGTCGGTCCATTCGGACTCTCAATCATCCAGCGATGCGAGCAATCCTCAATCGTGGCAACTTGTTCCTGCTCCTGCACTGCGCACCCCCTCCGTGGCGTTTCGGCTCCCTACGTACGATCCTGGATGGGAACGTACTCTACGTCTTCCGGCCCTTTGTACAGCAGTCTTGGCCGGAGAATATCCCGAACGGTCAACTGTTCGACGATGTGAGCGGCCCAGCCGGGCATCCGGCCTATCGCAAACAGGGGCACGAAAATATCTTCGGGAATTCCCAGCAGGGAATAGATCGCCCCTGACCAGAGGTCAACGTTGGGATTCACTCCGACACGCCTGCGGCGCTGCATCTCCTTAGTCTCGGTGACCGCTTCGATGATGCTGTACCACTTCGTTTGACCCTCCCGCTCACCGAGGGCCTTCGCTCCGGCCCGCAGATGCTTCGCGCGTGGGTCGACATCCTTGTATACCGCGTGACCGAAGCCCATGATGCGCTCACGGGCCTCCAGCTTATCGTTCACGTACATCTCAGCGTTCTCGACGCTCCCGATCTCCTCCGCCATTCTCATCGCGCCTTCGGCAGCGCCGCCGTGACGCGGTCCTTTCAGCGTGGCGATCGCGGCCGTCAGGGCTGCGTAGAAGTCGGCGCGTGTGGAGGCCGCCACTCGTGCTACGAAGGTCGAGGCGTTGGCCCCGTGTTCCGCGTGCAGGACAAGGTCTTTGTCAATCAGGCGGGAATCTAGGGGATCAGGCTCCGTCCCCTTGAGCATGTAAAGGAAGTTGGCCGCGTGATTGAGCTCGTCGTTCGGGTCAATCGGTTCATTGCCAGTGCGAAGGCGATGGTGCGCGGCAACGATTGTGGGGAAAGCCGCCGTCATCCTCACACCCTTGAGCAGTGCGCCCTCCGGCGTCACGTCCATCTCGGTTTCGTCGGAAAGTCCCATCACCGATACCGCCGTCCGTAAGACGTCCATTGGATGGGCGGCTCTCGTCACGTCGATGATCTGTAGAACCTCCTCAGGCAATAACCTGGACGCCTTGAGATCGGAGGTGAAGCAGTCGAGTTGCGAGGAGGTAGGCAGGGCTCCATACAGGAGCAAGTAGCTGGTCTCTTCGAAGGTGGAGTGTTCAGCGAGGTCGTCGATGCTGTAGCCGCGGTAGAGGAGCTTTCCGGGCTTCCCGACGATCAGACTTGTTTTCGTTCGGTCGAAGTATACGTCCCGGAAGCCTTTCTTAAGTTCCACTTGGGAGTCTTTGGCCATTGACGCCGGAACCTCCACGACACGGCGCGCGAATCAACACTGATGCCGACGCGCCACTCAAGACAATCTTTGAGAATGCCCGTACCGAAAGGTCTGAAATCGTCTCAAACGGTTCGGAAAGGGCTCGGGAATGGTAGCATCGAACCGCCCATAAGTCAAGGATTACGGCATCTGAAAGTGCTTGAGACAAGGTGCTCCTGCGTGTGCTTTCGAGCACAATGGAATGATGTGAGCGCCTGTACGAAGCGGCTCATCGGATACAGATGCGAAGTGACAGAAATAACTGCGACGTTGCGAAGTTCTTGAGCGCGGGTATCCCCGTCCGACAGAGCGCCTACCCCGAGGGCATCTCCGGTCGAGGGGCTCGACTGCGCCGGCGAGCGACCTTGAGGCGGGCCTGTGAGCGTCGTACGGATGCGAGGGCGCGCTCCAAGTCCATAGCCGACGCGGCCGACGAAATCCGCTCCTCCGCACGCTTGACGGCTTGCTCGGCGCGGGCCTCATCGATTTCCTCGGCGCGCTCAGCCGTGTCCGCGAGGATCGTCGCTTTGTTGCCGATGACCTCGAGGAACCCGCCGCTGACGGCGATGTAGGTCTGCTCTTCCCCCTTGTCGACCCGGATCTCGCCCGGCTGCATGATGGTCAGCAGGGGCGCGTGGCTCGGCAAAATACCGAGTTCCCCGACTACTCCGGGTGCGATGAGCACGTCCACATCTTCGGAGTAGACGACACGTTCGGCTGTTACTATTTCGAGTGTCAGCGGCATATTGGGTTATCCCTCAGCGGCCATCCGCTCGCCCTGCTCACGGGCCTCGTCGATGGTGCCCACCATGTAGAAGGCCTGCTCAGGCAGGTCGTCGTGCTGACCGGCAAGAATCTCGGTAAAGCCGCGGACGGTCTCACGAACGGGGACGTACCGACCTTCTTGTCCGGTGAACTGCTCGGCCACGAAGAAGGGCTGCGTGAGGAATCGCTGGATCTTGCGAGCGCGGGCAACGGCCTGCCGGTCTTCCTCGGAGAGTTCCTCAACGCCCAGGATGGCGATGATGTCCTGTAGGTCGCGGTAGCGCTGGAGCACCTGCTGCACGCCTCGGGCCGCGTCGTAGTGCTCCTGACCAACTATTGCGGGTTCGAGGATTCGCGAGTTCGAGGACAGCGGGTCGACTGCCGGATACAGGGCCTGCTCCGACAGCGCCCGGTCAAGTGAGATCACAGCGTCGAGGTGTCCAAACGTCGTAACAATACCGGGGTCGGTGTAGTCGTCGGCGGGAACGTAGATGGCCTGGAACGAGGTAATCGAGCCGGTGGCGCTCGATGTGATCCGCTCCTGGAGGTCGCCCATCTCGGTGCCCAGGGTCGGCTGGTACCCGACTGCGGACGGCATCCGTCCGAGCAGGGCCGACACTTCCATGCCTGCCAGAATGTAGCGATAGATGTTGTCGATGAATACCAAGACGTCCTGGCCGCGCTCCTCTTTGAAGAACTCTGCCATAGTCAGCCCCGTCAGTCCGACGCGAGCGCGAACTCCGGGAGGCTCATTCATCTGGCCGAACACGAGCACCGTGCTGCCGAGAACTCCCGACTCCTTCATCTCACCCCAGAGGTCGTTGCCTTCACGGGAGCGCTCGCCCACACCGGCGAATACCGACACTCCCTGGTGCTCCGCACCGATGTTGCGGATGAGTTCCTGAATGATAACTGTCTTCCCAACGCCGGCGCCTCCGTAGGCCCCGACCTTGCCGCCACGAGTAAACGGCGCGATGAGGTCGAACACCTTAATACCCGTTTCGAGTACGTCGACCGTCGTGGCCTGCTCATCGAAGGCGGGAGGCTTGCGGTGGATCGGCCAGTTATTCTCGGACTCGACCTCTTCCAGGTCGTCGAGCGTCTCGCCTAGCGCATTGAACAGGCGACCCAGCGCAGGCTCGCCGACGGGCACCGTTACCGGCGCGCCGGTGTCGACGGCCTCCGTGCCTCGTTGCAGACCGTCAGTCCCGCCGAGGGCCAGACAGCGGACCCAGTTGTTCCCCACATGCTGCTCGACTTCGAGCACCAAGCGTTCGCCTTTGAGCTCCGCGTGCAGCGCGTTGTAGATCGCCGGCATCTCCTCCGGCGGAAACTCAACGTCCACCACCGTACCGATCACCTGCGTAACCGTTCCTGTCGCCATCAAGTCCTCCCTACGCAATACGCGCTGTGCGCTTTTCGATATTCCTTATGCTTCGACGGCCGCCGCGCCGCCCACGATGTCCAGCAACTCGGACGTGATCGACTCCTGGCGGGCCTTGTTCATTTCCAACGTGAGGTCGGAAACCATATCGTTGGCGTTGTCCGTCGCGTTCCGCATCGCCACCATCCTGGCCGACTGCTCGCTCGCTACGCTCTCCAAGACCGCGTGGTAGACCTGCATTTCCACGAAGCGGGGAAGCAGAGCTGCCATCACGGTGAGCGGGTCGGGTTCGTAGATATACCCGACCGTGTCTTTGTCAGCGAGCTCGGCTGGTACGACAGGAAGAAGCGGCTGCACGACCGGCCTCTGTGTGACGGTGCTCACGAAGTCGGCATAAGCCAGATAGACCGCGTCCACCCGCTCCTCGCTGTAGCCGTCGTTAACGATAGTAGCGATTGGGCGCACGTCTTCAAGCTCAGGGCGGTCGCCTAAGTCACTGAACACGGCCCTGACGTCCTGCCCTGTCCTGACAAGGAAATCGCGGCCCTTGCGTCCGACGGCGACGATGCTCGTCTCTATGCCCTGCTTCTGTCGTTCCAAGATGAACTCGGCAACAACGCGGTTGATCCTGCTGTGCAGCCCGCCCGTCAGCCCCCGGTCCGGGGTTATCACGACGATCTCCGCCCTCGTTATCTCACGTCGTCGTAACAGGGGGTGGATGTACTCCTCGTCGTCCGGCGCGGGCTGGGCGGCCAAGTCGGCAAGGAGATTGCGCATGTTGTCGGCGTACGGCCTGCTCTGAAGCGCCATTTCCTGGGCGCGGCGCATCTTCGAGGCCGCGATCATCGACATCGCCTTCGTTATCTTCGCCGTGTTCTCGACGCTTCGAATGCGCCGCCTAAGCTGTCTTACGCTTGGCAATTTCTCTCTTCCCTACCGCAACGCCTGCTTCAGCAGTGTCAGGACCGACTCCGGGCCTTCGGCCTGCACCACCTTGATCTTCGGTTGTTTCCTCAGGACCTCGCCTCGCAACACAGTCCGCTCCTTTTGTGTCATGTCTGCCATCAGTATGGCGTCGAACTCGGACGACGCCGCAAGGTCTACCGCTATGTCGTCGTGCAGCGTTCCCGTTACGGAGTACCCGTTACCCTCAAGCGTCGCGGTTACGGCTTCCATGTCGTCCGTGCTTCTCCCAACTACCAGGACTCGGCGCTGCTGCTGCATCTCGGCCTAGTACGGCACGCTCTCCTTGAATTCCTGGATCGCCTCGGTAAGCGATTCACCCGTCTCGTCCGAAACATCCTTGTCGCTCGCGATGCTCTCGAGGATCTCCGGATGGTTCGAGCTTATGAAATCGTGGAACGCCCGCTCGAAGGCGATTACCTTGGATATCTCGACATCGTCGAGGTGGCCGTTGATGAGGGCGAACAGGATGCTGACCTGCTGCTCCATCTTGAGCGGGACGTTCTGGTCCTGCTTGAGTACCTCGACGGCACGCTGGCCTCGTTCGAGCTGTCTTCTGGTCGCCGCGTCAAGGTCGGAGGTGCCGAATTGGGCGAACGTGGCGAGCTCTCGGTACTGGGCCAGCTCGATACGCATCCGACCGGCCACGCCCTTCATGCCTCGCGTCTGGGCGGTCCCGCCAACGCGGGATACCGAGAGACCGGCGTTGACCGCCGGGCGGATGCCTGACGCGAAGAGTTCCGGTTCCAGGTAGATCTGTCCGTCCGTGATCGAGATGACGTTGGTCGGAACGTATGCCGACACGTCGCCCGCCAGCGTCTCGATTATCGGCAGGGCAGTGAGCGAACCGCCGCCAAGCTCTTGAGTTACACGGGCGGCCCGTTCGAGCAGTCTGCTGTGCAGGAAGAACACGTCGCCCGGATAGGCCTCGCGTCCGGGAGGACGCCTGAGCAAGAGGGACATCTGGCGATAGGCCCACGCATGTTTCGAGAGGTCGTCGTACATGATGAGAGCGTCCTGGCCCTTGTACATGAAGTACTCGCCCATGGCGCAGCCCGTATAGGGAGAAAGATACTGTAGCGGGGCGGGGTCGGAGGCGTTAGCGGCGACGATGATGGAATACTCCATCGCGCCGTTCTGTTCCAGAATCGCCTGCAGCTGCGCGACCTTACCGACCTTCTGGCCGATGGCGACGTAGATGCAGATTAGGTCGCCGCCCTTCTGGTTGATGATCGTATCGGTGCAGATGGCGGTCTTGCCGGTGGAGCGGTCGCCGATGATGAGCTCGCGCTGTCCGCGCCCGATCGGCACCATCGCGTCGATGGCCTTCACCCCCGTCTGCATTGGGACGTTAACCGGCTCGCGGGAAGCCACGTCGGGTGCGAGAAACTCAACGGCCCTGGTCTCCGTCGTGCGAATCGGGCCTTTGCCGTCGATGGGTCTGCCGATGCCGTCAACGACCCTACCGAGCAGGGCCTCACCCACGGGCACCTCGGCGACGCGGCCCGTGCCGCGCACCTCGCTGCCCTCCTTGACGGCGAGGGGGTCGCCCATGATGACCGAACCTACGCTGTCCTCTTCAAGGTTCAGGGCCATGCCGATGACGCCGCCCTCGAACTCAAGAAGCTCGTTCGCTCCGACACCGGAAAGGCCGTGGATCCGGGCTATGCCGTCTCCCACTTCCACGACGGTTCCAATGTCTACCATCGTGAGTTCCTGGCCGAACTCTTCGATCTGACGCTTGATTACGGACGCTATGTCCTGTCCTCGTACTGCCATGTAACCCTCCGGCTATTGCGCATTGCCAAATCGGTAGTCAGGCAATACGCGCTGCGTTCTACGAAATCCGTTCCACTACCTGTCGGTGCATATTCTTCAGTTTGCTTCGTACGCTCCCATCGATCACGCGGTCGTTCAGCCGCGCTACCATGCCGCCGATCAACTCCGGCTCGACGTAGGTGCGCAGACTCACTTCGCTGCCGGCGATGCCGCTCAGCAGCTGTGCCACTTCCTTCTGCCGGGCCTCGTCCAACGGCACGGCGGTTGTGACGTCAGCCCACTCGATGCCGCGATGGTGGTCGACCATGACGGTGAATTGCTCCAGGATACCTGGTATAAGTAACGTCATACTCTTCGTCGCGAGCAGTCCAAGAAGATTGGCCGACAAAGGGCCTACCGAGTCACCGAGCAGCTGCTGGATCGTCTCCAGCTTCCTTGCGTCCGGCACTTGCGGAGCGTCGAGGAACTGAGCGACATCGCTATCGTCGAGTAGATCTGCCAACGTCTGCAGGTCGTCGACCCACACGTCGAGGCTATCGTGTTCCAATGCAATCTGGAACACAGCCTGTGCGTACCTTCTTGCCGACGGATATCTCGGCATAGTCTCTCGTTTACTCCGAATCGATCCCGGTGAGGAGTTTTGGGCTCACCGTATGGGGCGCCGTATCTCTCGATGAGTACGGAAAAGGTTTACCCTTTTCCGATCGTCCCGCTCTCTTCAAGGACCCTGTCAATGATGCTGCGATGGTCCGACTCGCTGAGTGAGCGCTCCACGACCCGCTCCGCAGCGCTGATCGCGAGTCCGGCGAACTCCTGCCGTAGGTCTTCGATGGCCGCGTCGCGCTCACGCTGGATATCGGCCTCGGCTTTCGCCCGTTCGGTGGCGATCTCGTCTTTTGCCTTCGCCATTTCCTCGTCTCGGAAGCGCGAGGCGACATCGCGGGCCTGGGCGATCATCTGCTGGCCTTCCTCGCGGGCCTTCCGTATGTCTTCCTGCATCTGCTCCTGGCTGGCAGCGGCTTGCTCTTTCGCGCTCTCAGCCGCTTCGAGGCTCTCTTTGATCCGGGCCGCCCGCTCGTCCATCACCTTGAGCAACGGCCTGTAGAGCAATTTCTTGAGGATAAACAGCAGGACGAGAAAGCCGACGATCTGCGCAATAAGCATCGGCAGGTTAAGTCCTAGGGCTTCCATGCTCTCTCCTTGACGCGACACTCACCGACCCTACTTCGGGCCGGAAGGCGGCATCGGTTCACCTGGTCGGCGTGCTTATGCGACGAAAATCAGCAGGGCCGCGACGACGAGCGCGTAGATCGCGATGGCCTCCGCGAACACGATTGCGAGAATCATGTTGGCGCGGATGCCGTCGCCCGCTTCGGGGTTTCGACCGAGGGCCTCCATCGCCTTTCCGGCCAGCATTCCGATTCCCAGTCCGGGGCCGATTGCCCCGACTCCCATCGCTATCGCCGCCGCCAAGGTCTTGATGTCTCCTTCAATCATCCTGAACTCCTTCTCAAGGTTCTTAGATCAGTTGGTTGCCAAGTATTAGTGGTGCTCGCCGTCATGAGAGACGACCGCAATCGACGCGAAAACCAGAGTTAGTACTGAGAAGACCACGGCCTGCATGAACCCAACGAAAAGCTCCAGCCCGAGGAACGGTATGAGTCCGATCACCGGCAGCAGGAAGGCCATGATGATGAGCAGCATCTCGCCGGCGAAGATGTTGCCGAACAGCCTGAAAGTGAAGCTGACGATCCTGGCAAGCTCGCCTATAATCTCCAAGAGACCGACGATCAGCATGATCGGCCCTTGGCGGAAGTTGAAGTACTTCCCGACATGTCCGAAAACGCCGAGTGTGCTCAGTCCCCACCAGTGGATCGCGACCATCGCTATGAGAGCGAGGGCCAGCGGTGTGTTGATATCGGTATTGGCGCTCCTGAGGTAGGGGATCAGCACACCGGGCGTCTGACTGTCCTTGTCATACCCCTCGCCGTGCTCGTATTCCTCGGCGGTGATGTGGTTGTCGACCGAGCCGGGCGGGAGCAGTACGAACCCTCCCTTACCCTCGAAGACCTGAAGGTCAACGTTGGCGAGGTCGACGTGTTCTCCGGCTTTCTCGGCCTTCTCCTCGGCGTGGTGGATTGCCTCATCCGGCGACTCGACCCATCCAATCGAGCCGAAGCCGGGGAGGATGCCAATCCAGTTGTTGACGATGATGAACAGGAAGATAGTCATCACGAGGGGGAAGAAGCGTCGTGCGTGCTCTCCCGCGATGCTCTCGCCGATGCCCAGGAAGAACTCGAAGACCATCTCGATCGCTCCCTGAAGCCTGCCTGGAACAGTCGAGACGTTGCGCGAGACGATGACCGAAACGATTATGAGCAAAATAATAGCCGCCCACGTGGCGACCATTGTGTTCGTTATTGTAATGTCCCCAATGAAGGCGTTGTCTACCTCGGCAAGGGGCTCGGGGATAACCGGCTCTGCCGGGAGCTGGATGTGTGCAATGGGGGAGCCGAGGAAGCCGAGGCCGAATGCGTTTCCGACAGCGCCTCCGGCAATGGATATGACGAGCGCAATTACTACGATTAGGAGAATCGCTCTTGACACGCTCTCGTCAATCTCCTCCGTCTACTTACCGTCCGCCGAGACCAGCGGCGCGAGCATCCTGTACACGCCCGCTCCGGCAATCACTAGTCCCAGCATAAGACCGATCAGCAAGAATAGCGGACTGGCACCCAGCTTTTCGTCCAGCCAGACACCGCCCCACACTCCGCCTACGATGCAAATTGCGACGTACCAGCCGACACCCAATAATCGGGCCACCAATCGCATCGTAACAGCCTCAGAACAGTACCCTTAAGGCGACCGAAGTCTAACATAGGAAAAATCGGGGTGTCAACGAAATCGGGCTGCCTGAGGCCCACTCGGACTAGCCCTGTTCGGACTCTTCCGGCTGGTTTTCCTTCCACATCAATCGAGCAGCAAGCGCCCCTGCGATGAGCCCGGTGAGGTGTCCTTCCCAGGAGACTCCTTCCTGGAAGAACGGCAGTACGCCGAGGAGAATACCTCCGTACACGACGGCAACCACTACGGCGATCAGCACCGATGCGAGGCTGCGCGTGTACCAAGCTCTGGCAATGAGATAGCCGAAGTACCCGAAGACCAGCCCGCTCGCGCCTACGTGGACCGCGGTTCTCCCAACCACCCACAGTGCGCCACCCCCGACCAGCGTTATGAACACCGTCGCCGTCAGGAATTTCTTGCTGCCCTGAAAGGCCACGAGCCCTCCCAGCACCACTGCCGGCAGGGTATTCACGACGAGGTGATCGAAGCTGCCATGAAGAAACGGCATCAACGGGATGCCGATCAGACCGTCCACGGTGCGGGGGACTACGCCATACTCGCTCAGTTGGTAGTCGACCAGTGAGTTGACCATCCCAACGACCCACATCAGGGCCACGAGCAGGGCAACGGAGGCAATTGTCGCTTTCACGTGTTTGCTTCCTGATTTGGTGTGGTCAGGTGAGATTCCGGCGGTCTCAGCTTAGCGGGTCTCTCCGAACCCTCTCGACGACATGAACGATTCAGCGTTCTCTGAGGACAATGCTTGCGCGTATTATACCGATTCCTCTTGAATACGCCGTAACTCCATCGTTGGTATGAAGGTGATTTCGTCTAACCTTCCAAAGGGCAGGTTTGAAACCTGCCCCTACCCGGTGCTCCTACCCCTTCATGGTGTGGTCAAAGAGAACTGGTATTACTTCACTACCTGAACCAGTCATAGCTGAGGCCGAGCGACCTGTCTTCCAACGGCAGATCGACTCGAGCGCCTCCATTGGCCGCGGATATCTTCAAGGCAATTTCGACTTCCAGCGCGATTGCTGCCCGTCGCCCGGAGTTCTTTGGCTCGTCCAGCCTCCCCTCCATACAGTCTATCAGGTCGGACAGTCCGCAAACCGCGTTGTATCCGCCCTCGAACTGAGGAGAGGGCCACGGTATCTCCACCCGTCGCGTACCCGCCCCGATGTCCACATCCTGCCACAGCCTCCACAGAGAGCCGGGATTGCTGTCCAACCGTATCTCGCCGGAGGCGCCGGACACGCGGACGAGACCTGCGCCCTTTCTGAAGTGCACCACCTGTTCGCCGCGTGTCTGCGCGAGTCCCTGCCCAAGAAACTCGTCACTGCCGCTGTCCCGCCGTTCCCTGTCGCCTACACCAACTACCCAGAGAGGCATTTCGTCTACGAAGTACATCCAATGCTGTTTCTGGGCTGCGGGAGCATCCGCCTCAATAGAGAGGACTTCACCTATTGCACCGCCGATGACAAGCTCCTTGGCCCGAGCATACGAGGGATGGTTCGCCGGTGTCGCCCCCGCTACCAGGGGCACGCCCGCAACGGCGGAGGCGATTACCATCCGGTCGACCTCTTCAAGGGTATGCGCGATCGGCTTCTCGACCGCGATGGCTTTGGCGCCGCACTCGACGGCCAGACGCGTCAGATCGGCGCGTCCCTTGACGTTGGTGGCCACGGCGACGATGTCGAGCGCCTCACTGCGCAGCATCTCAGCGGCGTCGGTGTAGAGAGCATCCACGCCGTACCGCTCGCCAAATGCCTTGAGCCTCTGCAGGTCCCGTTCCGCACCGGCCACGAGTTCGATGCCCGGCCTGTCGTGGAAGACCTCGGCCCACGTGTGGGGTATATTCGCGCCGCCCACGTTCTGGTGATAGTGGAACTCACGGTTAACATCAAGCTCAGGGGTTGGACGCTCAACGTCGTCGACTGCGTAAGTTCCCCGTTCGTAGACTACGGCGATATCGGCCAGCATTCCCATCCAGCCAAGACCGATGACTCCGGCCCGATACTTTTGTATAGGGTGCACTTTCTCCCTTATGTGAGAAATACTGAGTCCACCGGGGGTCCGAAGAGTCCAGTGGCTAGCCCGACGACGCCCCGAACTCCTCGGCGAAGGAAGCATACAGGTCCGCTACTCCCGCTTCCTCGGCGTCGCCGTCGTGCGCGACGACTCGAATCGCCAGGTCGAGCATTTCTCCCCGCTTTATGAATCGGGACCCCATGCGATGGGGGTTGATGCGTACCGAACCATAGTCGACGAGGTACCAGGGGACGTTACCCACCGACGGGAACTGGAACATGGCTACGCCCGCCATCCGGCCTTGCTCATCCTTACCTGAGTAGTCCACCCAATCGGCCAACTGCCAGCGAATTTCCTTTTCCCCTACCCTGTCGCCCGATGCTGTGAGCTTGCCGCCAATCTTGTTTCCATTCTTATCGACCACACGGAGGTGGTCTGCGACGCGAATGGTGAAGTAGCCGTGACGGCATGGGCCTATACGGAGGTCCCAGTCGGTCGGGCGGACCTGGCTGCGCACGTCGATGATGTTGGCCACGTCGCCGGGCCGCACATCTATGATTCGTATCTCATCGGCGAGGACGCGTCGATAGGTCCCGACGCCCCACTCCTCCGGCCCTTGCCACTGGAGCCTCTGCGTGATCTCCAGGTGGTCCTCGGCGCGCTCGGTGCGCTCATCGACAACGCTGCTGATGATGCGTCCGGCATCCCTTCCTTGAAACGGCCAGTCCCAGTACATGTTGAGGGGAGGCTGCTCGACCGGGCCTTCGGGGCTTTGCAGGTAGGTGTAGAAGCGGTCGGAGCCGATGGTGACCGACTGGTGCCACGGATGATCGCTCGCGGAGCGTTCGGTGGTGACTTTCACACCCGCCGGACTTACCACCGGGAAGACGTACGACCGATAGGCCGACTGTGACAGGCCCATGACCAGACGGCCTTTCCAGCCAATCTTCAACAACCGCGTGGCCTCGTCTTCCCACCGATCCGGAATGGAGTACGGGCCTTCCTCAGCCGTAAAATGTCTCATTGCAAAGCTTCCTTTAGGTTCTAAATGCTATGAGAGACACGTCATCGCGGGAACCCCCTTGCGGAGGCCCCCGCGATGGTCTATACGCGCCGGTATGCTGTTACGGCCTGATGGTCTCGCCGGAGGCAAAGACCGCCTTGCTCGTGAAACGTCGCGAGCGGTTGCCCGGGTTGGTGTAGTTGTCCGTGCCTTCCTCGAAGGCGTTGACCATGTTGTAGAGGCCGTGCTCGTACCTGATCTGCCTCTCGGGGACGTTCCTGAAGTTGTTCCGCTTGACGATCAGACCGCGGCTGAAGCCCGTGAAGGCGATGGTGCCAAGCTGGTACTTCTCAAGCGCGACTACCCTGCTCATCGCCTGGCCGATCTCGATCTTCCGCGGGTCGAGGTCGGAAAGCTGCGCTCCCTCCGTCCAGCTGTCGAGCAGGAACTTGATGTTGCCTGTCGCATCCGCGGGCCAGGTGTCCGCAGGCGCCAACGGCACCCAGTCCGGATCGGGCCCGGTGGGGGCCATGCCTTCCTCGCCACCGCTAGTCAGGTACTGCCCGATCAACGGCCCCTGTGGCTCACCGGAGCGATAGGGGGCAACAGGATTGCCACGCGCCCATAGGTTGGAACTGCCGTTGACGTTCGAGATCCCAAGGTACTGCTGGTTCTTCCGGATAAGACCCCAGTGACCACCGTCTTCCTTCCAATCAAACTTGATGCCGATCTTAGCGAAGTCCGACTCCAAGAGCTCAGCTACGCCGACCCGAATGGAGGGAACTCCGGTATAGATCGCGAGGTTTCCGCCACCGTCCAGCCTATTCCTAAAGCCATCGCCATCCGTATCCACGAGGCCGAGATCGTCCAGGATTTGGTTGGCCCTAGCAATGTCCTTCGGAATGGCGTCTATTGTCTCGAAGCGCTTGCCGGGGTAGTGGGGCGAGGTCTCGTGGACGACATAGTTCTGGGCATACCCCACTCCCGAGAAGACGATGTTGTTGATGGCGTGGCGATCAATGGCCAGAGACAGCGCTATCCGGAAGTCTTGCGTTCTGATCCACCTCCCAATCTCCTGGTCGTCATTGAAAGTCTGGTTGAAGAAGAGGCTATGGTCACCGCCCGACAGATCGGGCCAATGGTAGATGCTGTAGTCCCCTCTCTCCATGTTCGTGATGAACAGAGGGATTCCGCTCATCTGGCGGGAAAGGGTGTCGGCGTCGAGGTCGGACTCGCCCTGCATGGCGCGCAGGATTGCGACGTCCACGCTCTCCATCTTGAAGTTGATGATGCCGTCCACGTAGGGAAGCTGATTCCCATCGGGGTCGACTCCGAAGTAGTAGTGGTTGCGTACCATCGATGACTGATCATCGAGGAAGTACTCCATCTTCCACGCGCCGGCGGACGGCTGGCCGTTCTCAACGCAGTTATCGCCACATCTGGTCCAGGACACCCTCTGTTGGAACAGTTTCGTCCAGTCTTCGTGCTCCCCATCCGCTACCATCTTCGCAAGGGCAGCGGCGTCCGCGTACTTCTCGTGGAACTGCTTGGCGTACTCGTCCGACGTGTACCAGCACCAGCCCGAACCGCAGGAGACGGGGCCGCGTGCGCTCGTCGTTCCCGCGAAGAACGTGTAGTTCGGGGAATCGAACGTGAAGCTGAACGTGTAGTCGTCGATCACTGCGAACCGGGCCCCTTCGCCGGTAACGGGGTCCCGAGCCCGGCTGTAGGGAGTGTCAGGACCTAGGCCGTTGCCTGATAGTCCCGCCGTCTTGGAGGCAGCATTGTTGTAGTAGTTGATGTCCTCCCACGTGAAGCGGAAGTCCTCGGAAGTAAGATCGGAGCCGCCCGACCATTTGCCGCCCCTGCGGAGGTGGAACGTGTACACCCTCCCATCCTCGGAATGATCCATGCTCTTCGCCACGCGCTCGACGTAGCTCGCGCCGTCGGCGTTCAACTGCAGTGGATGCCCGTTGGCGTACTGCTGCAGGTACCGCTGGTTGTGCCTGGTTGCTCGCCAGGTCCCGCCGTAAGTCCCAATCTCGTTCGGAGGCGGGACTACGTGAACGTCCTCAGGCACCGGCAGGCGCTCCATGAGTGGAGGCAGCTTGCCCTGCTTGACCAGATCCGCCGACATCGGAGACTCCTGGAACGTCGTGGGCTTCGGACCCGTAAAGCGGTAGTCGAAGTACCCGCCGACGCCGAGCGGCTTGCCGTAAGGCTGCACCGGCTCGACCATCGCCATCGCCGCGTCCGCGGCGGCCTTCTCCGCAGCATCCTGAGCCGCTTTAGCCGCCATTGCGGCTTGCTCAACCGTGCTTTGGGTCTCCATCAACGACGAGTCCACGCGCCTTTGGGTCTGCGCCAAGGACGCGTCCACCGAGCTTTGGGTCTCCATAAGCGACGCATCCAACGCGCTTTGGGTCTCCATAAGCGACGCATCCAACGCGCTTTGTGTGGCCATCATCGACGCATCCACGGCGGCCTGGGTCGCCTCCACCGACGCGTCCACGATCGCCTGCACCTGGGCAGCCGTCAGCTGGTCCGCGGCCGCGTCCTGGATGGACTTGGCGACGAGGTCTTGCAGGTCACCGCGCGTAACCGCTCCGGCCTGCATTGCAGTCACTGCCGCTTGAACCATCCGGCTAATCTCCGCACCGCTGACACCCTCAGGCACAGACGCGGCAACCGAGTCCTGGACTAGGGACCGCAACTCTCCCACATCGATCTCAGCAGGCTCGGGCGCCGGTAGCGCGCGAATCGACTGGTCGACGATCCGCTGCACGTCGGCCGCGGAGAGCTGTCCGGCCGAAGCCGAGTTTACCGCCGCCTCAACCTCAGCCCGCGTAACGCCCGCCGGCTGACCGGCCAGCCCCGCCGCTACCGAGTCCGAGACCAGCTTTTGTATTTCAGCAGCGCTCGCGCCCTGTGGAACACTGCTGACGGCGTCCTGGATTATCTTCGCCACATCCGGCGTGGCCGCCGCTTCCTCATCGCTGCTGCCACATGCGATCGAAACGACCAGAGCCGCCGCCGCAACGACCAGCACAATAGGTGCTAACTTCAACAGACTGTACTTCATGAATTCTCCCTTCTTCACAAATCGGTCTTGAAAGACCTTCAAAGCACTTCGTTTGGCACTTCGCGTATTTCTCTACGAGTTACGAGGGGTTTACCTTCAATCATCCGTTGTAAAATATGAGGTCCGACCTACTCCATTCCGTTCCTTTCGAATTGTCAATGTACGATCAAAACTGGTAGCGAATCAGGTGATGACATCAACTATTCATCGGGAAATCTCGCTACGGCATTCGTCATATTCTTATACTAAGTCGGGACTTCAATCAAACTGCAGCCCAAGGGCTCCAGATTCAAGAATGCTCAATGGTGCAAGGGATTTATCACACCAATTCCCCGAAGTCAAGCTAGACACCATTTCGAAGGGCAATCGCATTTAGAGTTGGTGGACTCACCGTCAATCGTCACTCCGGCGAAGGCCGGAGTTCCAGAGGGGTGGGTTGGGAGGCTCTCCCAAGGCTGGCTCTGAGTGAAGTGCCAATGCCCTGCTCTTTCGCAACCCTGAGCCCAGGGGGATTTAGAAGATCCGAGAGACCGGCAAAGAGAATCGATGCGCGAGTGATCACCGTGAGCGAAAAGCGCGAATCGCCCCTTCTGAATTAGGAAATCTTCGATCCACGCAATTGCTGGCAAAACAGCCCTGACCGCGTGCCCGTCTCCGTTAGCGCTAGTGGTTCAACATCATAGTATTTAAGGGTAACGAGACCAGAACTCGGTAGGGGCGGGTTTGAAACCCGCCCTGTCGTTGCAGAACCCAAATCCAACCCTCTATTACTACCCGTCATTTCAAAGATTTCGGTCTACTAGTAAGGCAGCAGGGTGTCCGGGTTGTCTCGCAGGTAGTGCGCTTGACGGACGCCGAAGTTCTCTTGAAGCTGGATCGTCAGTCCGCCGTCCACCACTAGAGGGTGACCGGTAATGAACGACGCCTCGTCAGAGCACAGGAACAGCACAGCGTTGGCGATATCTTCGGCACGGCCTACGTCTCGCAGCGGGTACTGGTTCTTGAAGAACTCGAGGCCGGACGGATTGTTCTTCCACACTTGTTCTCGAAGGCGCTCGGTGAGCATATGCCCCGGGAGCACCGCGTTGACCCGGATACCGTCAGGGCCGTACTCGGTGGCCATCTGGCGCGTCGCCCCTATCACGGCATGCTTCGCCGTCTCGTAGACCAGAACGCCCGGAGCGCCGAACATTCCATGGACCGAAGACGTGTTCACGATGCTGCCTCCTCCTACTTTCCTCATCTCGGGAATGGCGTGTTTCGCGCCGAGGAATATGGACTTGAGGAGTACGGTCATCTTGGTATCCCACACTTCCTCCGGTAGGTCTACCGCGCTCCCGCTTGAGGCGGTCAAGACGTCAAAGGCATTGTTGAAGAGGATGTCCAATCGTCCCCATTTGTCTACCGCGCTTCGGACCATCCTCTTGATGTCCGAGTGTTTGCTCACGTCCACTTTGACCACGTCCGACTCGTTGCCGGCAGCCCGTATTCTCTCCGCATTCTTCTCGGCCGTGGCTACATCTATGTCGGCGATGAGCACCCTTGCGCCCTCTTCGGCCAGCCGTCTTGCGGTGGCCCCTCCAATACCCTGGGCGCCTCCCGTAACAATAGCCACCTTCCCCTCAAGCCTAGCCATGGGTACCTCCATCTAATGTCATTTCCGGCCATTGTACCGACAAATAAACTACTGCGGTAGACATGTTTGACCGGCGGTAACGGCACGGTATATATTTCGCCTCAGCCAAATGAGGAGGCTGACGATGGAGGGCAAGGTGGCAATCGTGACCGGCGGCGCCGGCGGGATCGGTTCCGCCGTATGCCGCGCCTTCGCCGGCGCGGGCGTCGGCGTCGCTGTGGCCGACATGGACGCGACCAGGGCCGGCGAGACTGCCGCAGACGTCTCATCGCAGGGCGGCAGGGCAATCGGGATCGAAGTCGAGGTCACCTGCGAAGCCTCAGTGGAAGCCGCCGTGCAGAGGACGGTCGATCATTTCGGGCGAGTCGATTTTCTGGTCCACTGTGCGGGGAACAACATCAGGGCCCCTGTGCTGGAGCTCGCCGCGGAAGACTGGAGCAGGGCTCTCAACACGCACCTGACAGGAGCTTTCCTGTTCAGCAAGGCCGTAGGCAAGAGGCTAGTGGAACAGGGCAAAGGCGGCCGCGTAGTTTTCATGTCGTCGGTCGCCGCAAGAGCGCCGGTGCCGGAGCGCGGGGCCTACACTCCAGCCAAGGCGGGCCTGATCGGGCTGGCCGGCGTGCTGTCGCTCGAGTGGGCCGAATACGGCATAAACGTCAACGCCGTCTGTCCCGGAATGGTGCTCACCCCGATGACCGAGATGGTCTACACCCGTGAACCGACCCTGCAGGCACAGCGGCTGAAAAGGATGCCGGCAGGCAGGGAGGCCTATCCCGAAGAGGTGGCAGACTTGGTGGTGTTTCTCTGCAGCGACAAGTCCGCGCACATCAGCGGAACGGCGATCCCTATCGACGGCGCCTTCCTCAACAACGGCTTCATGCTGGAGCGTGAGTAAGTTGGATCAAGTGAAGTCCCCTCCGGCGTGGGGCTGCATAGAATTCGGTTGATATTCCCTACATCCTCGTGGAGGAGCTATGAGTCTTCTAAGCAATGACACACAGGTATCGGTGTTCGTGGAGGGCCTGGACCACCCGGAAGGCATAGCCTGGGGACTCGACGGCTACGCCTATGCCGGGGGGGAGGCGGGCCAGGTCTACAGGATTGACATCGAGAGACAGGAGGTCGTCCAGTTCGCCGACACAGGCGGCTTCGTGCTCGGCATGGCCCTCGACGCGGACCACAACATCTACGCCTGCGACGCCGGCAACAAGGCAGTGGTGAAAATAACGCAGGGCGGTGTGGTCTCGACCTACTCGACAGGTACTGTGGACGAGCCGTTTCGGGTGCCCAATTACCCCGCTTTCGATGCCGAAGGGAACCTCTACGTATGCGAATCAGGAGACTGGCACGATGACAACGGCATGATCTACCGCATCAAGCCGGGGGGCGAGGCGGAGGTATGGGACAGGCGTCCGAAGGAGTTCCCCAACGGCCTCTGCATCGGTCCGGACGGTGACGACATCTACGTCGCCATGAGCGTCAACCCGCCCCGCGTCGACCGCATCGGCGTCGAGGCCGACGGGAGCCCCGGTCGGCTCGAAACCGTGGCCGAGTTCCCAAAGACCGTCCCCGACGGCGTCGCCTTCGACACCGACCGCAATCTCTACGTGTCTATGTACAGGCCTGATGTCATCTACCGCCGGACGCCCGATGGTCAGATCGACATTCTGGCCGAGGACTTCGAAGGCACGCTGATCGCGGCGCCCACCAACATCGCCTTCTGCGGGCGAGAACGCGACATGCTCCTCGGCGCAAACATCGGCAGGTGGCATATCACCCGGTACGATGTAGGGGTCACAGGGCATCCCCTGCACTACCCGGATATCGGCTAGACTCTGGTACGCCTAACCGGAGTTGATGCGCAACACAGCCGGACGATTCTTCAATGTGTCGCAACAGATAACCCAACGTCGCCTCAGCGAATTCCGCCCTTCATGGGCAGGTGATCAGGCCAAGCTGATCGAGGTCATGGTCCGGCACGTCTCTTAATGCACCCAGTGAATTCGTTACCGTTGAGCTGCAGGCGTGTCAGGGCATCCGCCAGTTTGGCCAACTCGGTTGGAATCGGGCCGCCTAATCGATTCGTGTGCGGATTCTACTGGGTCGGCATGTCAAGATCGCCAAACGACGCGGGTATGGAACCCGTCAATTGATTCTGGGACAGCCACTATCTTCCCAAGTTACTTAACTGGCCTAGTGCCGACGGGATTGATCCGTTCAGTTGATTGTCATGGAGGAGGAGATCCTTCGGATTTGTCAGCTTGCCGACCGAGGTAGTTTCCACCTCCGTGTCGGACTCACTGACCGTCTCGTCCGCCGAAACGTAGTGGCGAAGCGTCGTCGCCTCCGACTCCAGATCGCGGATTGCCTCCTCGCCGCAGATCGCTAGGTCTGCCTCTTCGTAGTCGTTCGTTGCCACGTTTCGCAAGGCCGCCGGCACACAGGCGTCTTCACTCCATGAATTGCCCCGGAGGGCGATCTCAATCAGCGTATCCGACAGGTCGCCCACACCGGCCGCGATACCGGTGAAGCTGTTGTTTCCATAATCGGTTTTTGTCGCGTCCTCGTTGTGCAGCCACAGCTGCTTTAGGCTATTTAGACCGCCCAGTGTGGCCGGTACTTCGCCGATCAGACTGTTGTTGTGCAGCCGCAGCCGCGTCAGGTTGTCCAGGTTGCTCAGGTTGGGAATCGTGCCCGTGAGCAGATTGTCGCGCAGATTGAGATCGTCCAGGCTGGTGGGGAACATGTCCCCCGTCGGGATCGCTCCCGTCAGCCTGTTGCTGTGAAGCCACAGGAGCCTCAGGCTCGACAGACTGCTCAGATCCGGCACTTCCCCGCCCAGCGGGTTCCTGTCGATGATCAGCCACGTCATGTTCGGTGGCAGCCTCGACGCCTCAGGGACGCCGCCCATTAGCCGGTTATTCGCCAACTTCAGCCTTTCAAGGCTGGTCATACCGCTCAGGTCAGGAATCGAGCCACTCAGACTGTTGCCCCAGAGCCACAACTCCCTCATGTCCGTCATGTCGTTCAGCCACGTTGGGATCCCGCCCGTCAAGCCGCTGTCCTGAACCTTACTGCCATCTTCGTTGTAGTCTGCGTTGTTCGCCAGGTACAACTCTGCCAGGCCTGAAATGCGACTCAAGTCCGGAAAGCCGCCGCTCAGGTCATTGCTGTGCAGGTTAAGGTAGGTCAGGTTACTCAGGTTGCCCAGCAAGGCTGGTATCGAGCCCGTCAGATCATTGCTGCGTAGATTCAGGTGGACCAGCATCTCGAGCCTGCCCAACTCGGAGGGAATCGTCCCATCTAAACCCTTAAATGAGAGGGCAAGCCATGTCACGCGCTGTGGCGTCTCGCGCAACGATACTCCTTCCCACCGACCTATTGGAGTGTCTGCAGACCAGTCCAAGGAACCGGTCCCCGCCAACGTGTCCCTCGCCTCAAGCAGCGCCTCGCAGTCGGAGATCAGCCCGGTGTTAGTCGTGTCGGACACCGCGCCTCCGGTGACACAGGTGCTGATCGCTGTCAATCCCGTGGTCGTCGCGGACCAGGGGCCTGCTCCGGTACGGTTGAGCGCTCTCACCTGCACATCGTAGGGTGTACTCCCGGTCAGCCCGCCGATTGCATACTGCAAGTCGCCGCCAATGGCTGCGGCCCACACGTTTTCCACCACGGCCCACTCCGAGTCTCCCGTTTCACCGGCGCCTGTCTGGATGTAGCGCAGGTCGTAGGCGACGATGTCCGACCCGCCGGTCTCATCAGGCGCCGTCCATGACACCGTGAGTTGACTTTCTCCCGACGTCACGGCGTCGATGACCGGGGAGGTTGGCACGCGGTTTACCGCAACGGTATAGGTGTAGATCGATCGACCGTCGTGAGACGTAACCTTGACCTTGACCACGGTGATCCCCGTTCTTAGGTCAACCTGGTGGCCGACCAACGACGTGTCGGCATCTGCGATTTCGCGGTCGTCACTGTCGAGGAACATGACGGTGGCGTTGTGTTGGTTGGACGCGGTAAGCGTCACCCGCGTCCCACTCGCTAACGCCGTGTAGTCTGTGCGATACGGATCGAATTTCTGCACGAGTCTCCCGGGGGAAATGTTGAGACTTCCGAGCAGAACGTCACAGAACGGAAGATCAAGGTCGTCGAAGTCATTGCTTGCCACATCGCGCAATCCCTGGGGAACGCACCCATCCAACTGGTTCTGTCGAAGAGACAACCCCTGAAGATTATCAAGGTCACCGAGCGAGGCGGGAATAGATCCTGTCAGCGAATTTTCTCTCAGAAGCAGTTGTTCCAAGTTGATGAGGTCGCCGATTTCGGCCGGAATTGAACCCGTCAATCGGTTCCGCCAAAGCGATAGTTCTTCTAGGTTTGCAAGGTTGCCAAGCGACGCCGGTATTGGGCCGGTCAACTGGTTCTGAGAAAGCTTGAGTTCTTTCAGATTGGCTAGGTTGCCGAGTTCGGCGGGAATAGGACCCGTCAGCCGGTTGCCCAAGAGTGACAGCGCTTGCAGGCTGGCGAGATCGCCCAACCGGAGCGGTAACGAGCCGGTCAACTGGTTGTTTGAGAGTACCAGCACTTTCAGATTGGCAAGTCTGCCCAGTTCGGTGGGTATCGGGCCAGTCAGTTGGCTATTGAAAAGCCGTAGCTCTCTCAGATTGGCGAGGTCGCCAAGCTCGGCAGGTATCGAGCCGGATAAGGGGTTACGTGAAAGCAAAAGATCTTCCATGTTTACGAGGTTACCCAGCGACATAGGTATCGGGCCTGACAATCGGTTCCCCCAAAGCGATAGCTCTTCCAGGTTGGCTAGGTCGCCCAACCAATCTGGGATGGGACCGGTCAATTCATTCTCTCGAAGTACCAGACGTTTCAGATTGTCAAGCCTATTCAGTTCGGTAGGTATCGCGCCGTTCAACTCCGCATCGTGTAGGTCCAACTCCGTGACACGTTGCGGGCTTCCACCCACGATGACACCCAGCCATTCCGCAATGGGCGTGCTCGCCGTCCAGTTCAGCGTGGCGCTCCCCGCAAGGGCATCCCGTGCCGCCAATAGCGCGTTGCAGTCGAACACCAGTCCCGGATTGTTGGCCGGATCGGCTACAGCGCCATCGGTCCCACATGTACCCGATGTTACCTGTATCGTAGTTCCGGCCACCGTTTCTGACCAGGGACCGGCTCCGGCACGATTTGCGGCGCGTACTTGTACGTCGTAGCGAACCCCGCCGACCAATGAGGTGATGACGTACTCTAAACTGCTCCCGGTTTCTATATTCCACACACCTTCCAAGGCGGTCCAGTTGGTGTCTACCGTCTCGTCGGCAGCCGTTTGAATGTAGCGCAGGTCATAGGCTGAGACCGGCGAGCTTCCGGTCTCGCTGGGAGCGTTCCATGCAACCTTGAGGTCTCCCACCCCCGGCGTGACCGAGTCCACGGTGGGAGCATCGGGTCGGCTTTCATGCCCGTATACCTTGATACTCCACGAATCGAGCCTACCCCTCTGTGTTGGTATGTAGTCGGTGACCCGCAGCTTCCATGCGCCATTCGGGTCTTCGCCAAGATGTTTCGCCGATCCGAAGCGGAACGTGCCGTTCAGGGGCACGTATGCAAGAGAGGGGTCATCGTCGGTGCGCGTGTCGAACGGTACCGACAATTCAGAGACTGCGCCGGACGGAGACTCTAGCTCGACCTTCAGGTCACGGAAGGAGTTGTGCCGGAAAGAACCGTTGATTTCGACGAACTCGACAAACTTCATGCTGGTGTTCAGTCTGAGTGAAGTCGCGACCGTCGCGGGGGGGCCGATTCTCGGCGAGTCGGGAATGGCCAGGTTTAACCTGTTCGAATCCAGCGTGGAGCTTTCCAGAGGCGGAAGATTGCGCCATCCTTTGGCAAGATCGACGGCAGCCTTAGCATCGACCACTCCGAAACCATACTCGTGGTTGAAGTGATAACGCTCAGAGTCGGAGGTGGAGCCGTACTTCCTCGCTCCGTCTTGCCAGCCACTGTTCTGATCGTCGTTCTTCCTGGCGGAGGCAGCGAGAATTAGTTTTACATCCCGCCACGTCAGATCACGGTTGGCGCTTCGCATCAGAGCGGCCACACCCGAGACAATTGGGGTAGATGCGGATGTCCCACCGAACTCCTCGTAGTAGCGGTCGGAATTTTCCGTTGTGAGGATACCCTGATGAAGGTCGGTGCGATCGTTTGAGGGTGCGCAGACCCACAGGTTGGCGCCCATCTCCGAGATGCCGCTTCTGGTATCGTGGTCGTTCACCGCGCAGACGGAGGTTACGCCATAGTGATTGTTGTACTCGTCAAGGTTTGAATTGTCTCCGTCCACATGCCCATTGCCACCTGCAAAGACATAAAGGACTCCCTTGCCACCGTATCCGTCGTTGATTCCAGTCTCTATCGCACGAGTCCAGAATGCCATGGCGGGACTAAGCCAAGGACCATCTAGGTGTCCCCAACTGTTGGCGGACACCGCCGTAACATCGTTGTTGCGGCCCATGGCGTCGGCTCGATTGAAGAATGTCGGGTCGACAAGTAAGTTATAGCCGTACACCGTCGCCCTAGGTGCCACGCCACGCACCCCGATGTCGTTATCTCTTGCCGCGATGAGGCCGGCGACATGCGTGCCATGGTGCTCGAAGGGGGTATATATGTCGCCATTCCCCAAATAGTCATGATTTCGAGTCGCGTCGACGTTTTCGTTCAGGTCCTCGTGAGCGTAGTACATCCCGTCGTCGACCACCGCAACGTTAATGCCATCCCCCTTGATCCCTTCCTCCCAGACGGGTTCGACGTTGACGTTTCCTTGGTGTTGACTGTCGAGGTGCCACTGACATGCGTACAATGAATCGCCGATCAAAGGATCGTTCAACTGACGTGTGCTGGCTTCGCACCCGTCTATGAAGTCAGTGTATTGCACATCCTCAAAGGCATGGATTGTGTACGGGACGGGGTGGCTATCTACGCCGGGTAGAGTGAAAATCCTGACGTAGTACGTACCGGGATCAAAATCGTCACGGATCCAAAACCCATATCTAGGTAGACCAAATACTGAATCGGGAAAGGGATAAACATTTGTAGTGGTCTCAGTACCCTCGGGATCAAGCACAACTACATCGACAGGGCCGGCATTCACACCAACTGCATAGATGACTAGATTTTTGGACTCATTGAACTCAAGTCTGTAATAGTCCGCACCGTTTGCTGTGTCAATGTCACCCGGGGTCGGAGAATCAAGGCTCAGACGGGCTGCCGTGTCGATTGTGTTATTGCCGAGGTCCGTAACCTCCTCGGCCTGCAGGGAGTAGTCTCCGATATATTCCCTCTTGTAGCTAATCACGACGACATAGTAGACTCCGGGCCTGAGACTCGCCCGAATATGAAAATCCGTCCATCTACCGACGATCAAACTGTCGTGATTGCCCGTGAGCAGGTCAGCGTTGCTATCGAACAATAGTCCGACGGTGTTGAGCTCGCCAGTTGTGTAAATCCACACGTCGGTTATTCCACTCGCACGAGACAGGTCCAGCCTGAAGACATCCTGATCGTCGGCAGGGTCGATACGTCCTTCTATCGAAGAACCGAGTGTTAGATTGGACGCGGTGCTAAGGGTGTCTCCGTGGTCGTCGGATTCCTGCCCACCTACACCACTGGTGCTCAGCATCAAGCAGAAGACGACGGAGACCGCAAGGATGGATGTCCTCAACACCCACGCAAATGGTGAAGGACCCTGAACGGACGCGAGGCTCATGGCAACTCTGTGAGGCTACGAATCAAGCCAGCCCGAGTCCTTCGCCGTCGCTATGAGACCCCTCTTCTGTTCCTCGGAAGCGGGCGGGAAAGGGGGACGCGGGTCGCCGCAGTCGACTCCGAAGCGAGCTCCGGCCAGGGCCTTGAACCCTGCCGGAAACGGAATGGAACGGCTGAGGGACACGAATTCCGTGGCGCGCCTCTGAGCGGCCCACGCTGCCTCTCCGTTCCCCGCGCGGTGCGCGTTCCAAATGTCCACCCACAGCTCGGGCACTATGCAGAGTGGGCCGTCGATGCACCCGATCGCCCCTATCGCTAGGGCGGGAGCCATCAGCATCGAACTGCCGATGAAACAGTCGAGCCCCATCTCCACGAAGGCGCCGACGTTGTGGAACTCCGATGAAGAGTGTTTGAGACCTCGGAGCTGCGGCGCCTTGTCCTGAATCTTCGCCATGAGATCGGGCTGAATATCCACCCCGGTGGCGTGGGGGAGATTGTAGGCGAACAGCGGCAGGTCCGCCGCGCTCCCGACCACGCGATAGTACTCGACTATCGCGTCGTCATCCACACCGTAGAAAAACGGAGGAACGGCGCAAATCGCCTCGACTCCTGCCTTCGCGGCGTGTTCGGCCTGCCGTGCTGCCTGCGCGGTCGTAGCCGCGCCGATGTGCATGATGTTTTTGACACGACTCCTGTTCTGGTCCGCGGCTATCTCCGCGATGCGGTTGTTCTCGGCCTCCGTGAGATAAACGCTTTCGCCCGTGCCCCCGGCAACCCAAAATCCGTGAGCTCCCGAGCGGACGTTGCCCTCATACACAACGCGAAATGCCTCTTCGTTCAGTTCCCCGGCGGGTGTCATCGGTGTGATGATCGCCGGATACACTCCCGTAAATTCGGACATGGTGTTCTCCGTCGTTCGGTATGTGAGGGCCATTGTAGCATCAGGTGTTCCAGCATAGTGATACATCTAGACGAGGCAAGGCCGGTGGTGGTACGTTCTTTGTAGGTGCGAACGCTCCGGCATTTTCAATCTCGTCATATCGGACAGATAACGAGTTCTGCCGGAGCGCGTTATCAGGAACAGGAGGACGGACACCGAAATGACGAAGTGGCTGATAGTCGGTCTGATCGCGCTATTCGCGCCCATCGCGTTAGCATGTACGAGCGACCCGGGGGACAGTGAACCGACGGCAACTCCGAAGCCTCAGCCTAGTAGACGCGGCAACAAGCTGATCGAGGGCGAAATCAGCTTCAAGGGTGTCGAAAATCGGATCAGCGGCGCGACCATCTACGTCCGGCTGGAAGATATCAGCATCGAAGATGACGCGGGCAAGACATTGGTCGAACAGTTCATTAGGGATGTGTCCGTTGACCCCTCTGCTCTTCCGACCTACAGGTACCTGATCGAGCACCGGGAGTTGGAGCCCAAGAACACCTACAGGGTCCGAGTCCATCTCGACTCCGACAGTTCCGGCGACATTACCGAAGGAGACTTCGCGTGGACGGCACCATATCACGCATCCTTGGCGGTCGGTTCGAGCGTGCTCAACGCCGTGAACGTGACCCTCGAGCCAGTGACAATTGAACAGTCCGAGGACACAGAGGCTTTAGTCCGAGTGGAGGCCCCGATAACGGACTATGAGCTAACGACGTCCCCTAACGACCCGAACACGTATGTCCTGAAGGTGACATCACTCCAGCCGAACGCTTGCGCCCGTCCCAATGGATATGAGGCGGTCCGTCGGCTTCGCGATGACGACAGCATCGACGTGGAAGTCTACAACGTCGTTCCGGCATCTGCCGACATTGTCTGCGCCGCGGTAATCGACACCGCCGAGTGGGAAATCACGATCGGCACATTCCCGGAGCCGGATACGGCTGTCAATGTCCACGTCAACGACGACGTATACCGACTCACCTCGGGCAACCCTCCAAAATTCGAACCGATCAGTGCCGATGCGCCGACACTCCCAACTATTCGCGGTACGATTGAGTTCGTCGGAGCAACCGACCCAATCGAGGGCGAGACACTCTACATTAGACTCGAGGACCTGAGCAGACCTGACTTGGGAAAACGCCGGATTACCGAGCGAGTGGTCCCTGACTTCACGACGGATCCCGCTGATCCCGGACGCTACCGGTACATCATCAACTATCAGGAGCCGAGACCGTTCGGAGTGTACGCCGTCGAGGTACATCTCGATGTCGACGGCTCGGGCGAGGTCGACCGAGGCGACTACGTCACCACCGCGAGTTATTCCTTCACCGGACACACTCCCTCAAAGCGAATGAACGTCCGCATGACAGAGGTCGAGTGAGCGACAGGCGAAATCGTGTCTTGATCTCCTGTTGATACCTAATACCGGTTCCAAATGATTTTGGTAGCTTACTCAAAACACCCTCACCCTAGCCCTCTCCCACGACGGGCTGACAGGGGTAGGCAAAACGGAATTGCAGCTATGATCCGGCCCCGCCTTCCTGTCATTCCGAGCGTAGGGAGGAATCTAAAGTCCGTATCTGCAAGACCCGGCAGCCAGTGCCGCGCCTATATCGTGACCAAGAGTGAAAACAACGTAGGGACGCTCTATGTTGGCTTAACGTTGTGACAGACGCTTTAGATTCTTCGACTCCGCTCTGCTACTCTCAGAATACTTCATGAGGGTTGTCACCGACACCACCAATCATGAAAAAGGGTTTGGCCTCGTCGTCCTCGCGTGGCAGAAGCCGGAGGATGGATTCCTGCCCCGTATCGGGGTACGGGGTGACGTTCCTTCGCAGGAATGACGGTGTGGCGGTGGGGTTGGTGCTCTGAAGGGCGGGTTTGAAACCCGCCCTACGAATGCCGGTTGGCCGGGGTTTATTTTCAGAGGAATCGCTCATGTCGGTCGTCACCGACACCACCAATCATGAAAAAGACGGCTGCCTCTTTGTCGCCAAGTCACTGTTTGTCCAGTCCACAGACTGGATTCCGGCCTCCGCCGGAATGACGGAGGATGTTGGCGCGCGGGCTATTTTCTGAGGAATCGCTCATGTCGGTTGTCACCGACACCACGAAACATGAAAAAGATGATGGCCTCTCTATCGCCGCTAGGCTGGCAGCAGGAGCCGGGAACTGGATTCCTGCCCCGTATCGGGGTACGGGGTGACTTTCCTTCGCAGGAATGACGATGGGGTGGTGGCGCGACGGCTATTTTCAGGGGAATGACAGTGACGGCGTTGTTTTCTCGTCAATGGGGAATGGGGCGGTAGTCAAATGCCTACCCCTGTCAGCCCACGACGGGAGAGGGGATACGAACCTCTCTATTCGACAGTCATATTCAAATGGGAACGGTACTAGTGCTTCAACATCCTAGTAATGAAAGGTAACGAGACTATGACTCGGTAGCGGCGGGTTTCAAACCCGCCCTGTCGTAATAGAACGCAAGTCCAACCTTCCATAACTACCCGTCATTTCAAAGATTTCTGTCCACTAGCCAATCGTATGGCCTGGACTCGACATTCATACCAGTTCGTTGTGATACGGCCACAAATCGGTCATTGGTACGAAAATAACCTATGCGCCACCACCATCCGTCATTCCGGCGAAGGCTGGAATCCAGTCCCCGGACCCTGTTGACTGGTGCCAACCCCCTTCTAATACCAAGTGGTAAGGATGGAAACCCTCATCAGATATTCCGATAAAGGACCTCCCCCGCATCCCTGTTAGCCCTCACTGGGGCAGAGATACGGAGAAAGGGGATCCGTCCAAATTGACGCGCAAGAACGCATGACCTACTCTATGCGTGTCGCTGGAACGGTTTCCCGCCGGCGCGCCTCGACCCGCGAAACCGTATGAGACAAATTGAGAACAAGACCGGGAAAATCAAGCCATGCGGAATTTTTCTCAAACTGTCTCACGACCCGACGGTCTGCCGGGTGCGCGCCCCGCAACAGCTTCAAATACCCCACACGGAATGGCGAAACGGAGCGAGACAAATTGAGAATGCAAGAAAAAAAGAGGAGGCCGGAAGACATCTCAAACTGTCTCATCGTCTCAAATTGTCTCACCGTCTCAGACCGTCTCGCGCCAGACCTCAGTCCGTTATTCCAACGAGAATACGGCGGCATCCCAACCCAAACTTGGCATAAGAGGGTAATGGCGCCACTTGGCACAGACGCCTGAGCATTATCCCCATTGCGTCAACGCCGTCGAGACCCTAACGGTCGCCTCACGAATGATTATTGACGCCTGGCTCGTTCGATAGTATTGCCCCGAGCAAATGGCCCACACGTTTGACAGCCCCCCTGTCCGCCCGTACACTCCCACGAGTCTAGTTCGCACAGCCGCAAGGAGACAGCCACATGCGGGTATTAATCACGGGTTCAGCGGGACAGATCGGCCAGCATCTGATTACGCATCTGAAGGATAGGTACGAGTTTCGCGGGTTGGACGTTCGGCCAACGCCGCAGATCGACGACCACACGGTGGCAAGCGTTACCGACTGGAACGCCGTCAATCACGCCTCTCAGGGAATGGACGCGACGATCCACCTTAGCAACGTGGGTGGAGACTGGGAGCAGGCATTCCAGTCGATGGTGGGTACGCGCCACGTCTTCGAAGCGGCGCTTGAACACGGCGTGAAGCGTGTGGTGTTCGCCAGCCGCGGTGGTGTGCACCCCTCCTCATACTACCCCCGCAGCATTACCCGCACCGCCGACCTCCCTACCCGGCCGGACAGCTACTACACCATCAGCAAGGTCTTCGGCGAAGCGATGGGCGACATGTTCTCCGCGCGGCACGGGATTACGGCAGTTTCGGTGCGCATCGGGAATTTCAACAAAGACCGAGACGAACCGGGCCATCCTCACCAGTTGAGCCATGGCGACTGCGTCCGGGTGTTCGAGGCGGCCCTCACCGCCGAGGGAATCACCCACGAGCGGGTCTTCGGCGTGTCCGACAGCAACTGGCCGCTTTACGACATCGAACACGGCAGGCGCACAATCGGCTACGATCCGCAGGATCGTTCCGAGGTGCCACAGGACGTGATTGCCCAGGGGTAGTTCGGCCTTGTCGCGTGCCCAGCGCCCTGCGAATCGGGGACAGCAACACGCCACATCACCCTGCCTTCCGACGCGGTCAACTCGCGGCTGTTGTACGGCAACACATTGACCTTTGAGGAATATCGTGCCCACTCCGCAACCGATTTACATAGGTCGGACACCGCAATTACTCGTGGACAACCACGTAATCGAGTACGTAAACTTCGTCACGCGAGTAACGCACACTCCCGTCAAGCACCCGAGCAACCCGATCGTAAAGACCGACAAGCCGTGGGAGGTGACGAGCTACTTCCGCACGAATACGTGGAACGTCCACTGGGACGAACGCGAATCGATCTACAAGCTCTGGTATGAAGACATGGGGTGGGACTATGACGAGTTCATGCGGCTTGAACGGTCGGGCGAGGGCCGGAAGGACGAAGAGGTCGCGGCCATCGCGTCATACGACGCTACGATTGATAACCGGCTCCTCTATGCCGAGTCCGAGGACGGCATCCACTGGACGAAGCCGGAGCTCGACTACAGGACGGTCGACGGAAGGAAGACGAACATCTGCTTCGGCAATGATGTGGACGGGCGGATACACGCCTGCACGGTGCTGAAAGACCCGTTTGCAGACGACGATTCGCAGCGATACAAGGCAATCTATTGGAACGCCTTCACGGGTCTGGAGGACTCGCGGATCTCAGCCGCATTCTCCGCCGATGGGCGGAATTGGACGAGATACGACAGGCCATTCACGATCGGCCAGATGTCCGACCGACAGCTCGGAGACGTGATAATCCTGACGGCGGACGAGCAGACGGGCATGTACTACCTGGACACACGGGCCAGAGCCATGCAGGAACCGCCGATGAACCCCAAACACGCCCGCGTTCCGGGCTGGGGGCCGGCTCACTTCCCTCACGACCCGTGGAGAATGGCGAAGCGGCGGGTCTTCTCTTCGACAAGCTACGACATCACCAAATGGCCGGTACTCAGCGAAATGCTCGTCCCCGACGACACGGAAGACGTGCTCGACGATGAGTTCTACGGGCTGGTCCGCTTTCGAGTCGACGACCTGTGGCTCGGCCTCATGCCCATTTTCCATCGCACGTATAACACGGTGGACCTTCACCTTCTGCACTCCCGCGACGGCTTCCAGTGGAATCGCGTGAACCGCGGCGTTCCGTTCATCGCCACCTCGACGGAAGGATGGGACCGCTTCATGGCCGAGACGTGCAGCCAGCCCATATTCCTCGATGATGAGATACGCATCTACTACGCAGGTTCGGACTTGCACCACGACTGGTGGATGTTCGGCGAGCCGGAAGGACTCGACGTACCGGAGGCTAGGCCGGGTTGGAACGGCGGCGAGACTGGACTCGGACTGGCAACCCTGCGGCCGGAGGGGTTCGTATCCCTCACCACCGACGCCCGCGAGGGAGTCATGGGCACCCATTCCGTCATCGGAGAGGGCACTTCACTTGTAGTGAATGCCGCGTGTGCGGACAATGGCTTCCTTGCCGTCGAGCTTGCCGACGCCAACGACGACGTTGTACAGGGATACGAGCGGTCATCTTGCGACACGTTCACCGGGGACTCGACCGCCCACGTCGTGAGTTGGAAGGGACGAACGGAGCTTCCTGCCAGAGTCATCGCGAACGGCGCAAAGTTCCGGTTCTATAGCCGCTTCTGCGATCTATATTCCTTCAAGATCGCCTAGCCCCTCGAAGGCAGCTTGACGAACCCCAGCCAGAACCCCTCAACCGCCTTGATGACCTGCATGTATTTGTCGAGGTCGACGGGCTTGACGACGTAGGCGTTGGCGTGAAGGTTGTACGTCTCCAGCACGTCGTTTTCGTCTTCGGAACTCGTGAGGATCACTACGGGAATTCGTCGAAGATCAGGGTCGGACTTGATCTCAGCCAGGACCTCGCGGCCGTTGATGGTCGGGAGGTTGAGGTCGAGCAGGATGAGGTCGGGCCGCTGTGCGTTCCGGTAACGCCCTTCCCTGCGAAGCAGCGAAAGGCCCTGCTCGCCGTCCTCGGCAACGGTAAGGTTCTTCCTTACGCTGGCCTCGGTAAGCGCCTCGCGCGCGAGTTCTACGTCGCCGGGATTGTCCTCAACCATCAGGATTTCGATTGGGGATCCGACTTCAGTCGTTGTCATGGCTTATGACTCTCCGTGTTCGGCAACGGCTGGAAGGGTGAAGTAGAAGCACGACCCCTCGCCAAGCTTCGATTCGGCCCAGATGCGCCCGCCGTGCCGGTCGATGATTCGCTGGCAGATCGCGAGGCCGATACCAGTGCCGGGGATTTCAGTGTTGCGGTGGAGCCTCTTGAAGACTCCGAAGACTCGCTCTGCATATCTTTGATCGAATCCTACACCGTTGTCCCGGATCGAAAACGTCCATTGGTCGCCATCTCGCTTGGCGTCAAGTTCAACGCGAGGGGGGCTCTCCGACCGGAATTTCAGGGCGTTCCCAATGATATTTTGGAACAGTTGCCGTAACTGTGACGGGTCTCCCATAACAGATGGGAGATCTGAGAAAACGACTTGTGCCTCGCTGTCCTCAATAGCCAATTCAAGATTGGACAGCGTTTCCCGAAGGACGGGTGCCGTATCGGTCGGAGTCAATTCTGCCCCCTGGGTGCCGACTCTCGAATAGGCCAGTAGATCATGAATCAACCGCTGCATACGATTAGCGCCGTCCACCGCGAAGTGGATGTACTTGTCGGCACGTTCGTCGAGTTCCCCGCCGTACCTGCGTCCCAAGAGCGCAACGTAGCTCGAGACCATGCGGAGCGGCTCCTGCAGGTCATGGGACGCGACATAGGCGAACTGCTCCAACTCTCGATTCGAGCGCGACAACTCTTCCGTCTGTCTGGTGACCTGAGCATGAAGTTGAGCGTTGGCGATTGCGCCGGCGATATAGACGCCGATGCGCTCTGCCAACAATCGATGGCGGTCAGAATACGCAGAATCGGTGAGGGAATGGAGATTCAGACACCCTATCGGCTCGCCGCGATACAGGAGCGGGGCCGACAGGAACGATCGCAACCCCATACCGAACGCGCCGACCAGTCCGGCGTATCCGGCCGCTGCTCCAGCCTCGTTTCCCGGTTGAAACACGATGCACCGCTGCGACTTGATGACCGCATCTGAGAGAGTACCCTCTACGGCGTATACTTGGTCCGGGGCGCGGTCGGGTACCTCGACCGCGCTGTACTGGTAAGTGTCGACCATGTATCCGGGGCGGTCAGCTACAAGGTTGATGACGATCCGGTCAAAGGGTATGAGCTGGGCGACCTCGCGGGAAAATCGCTCGTACACTTCTTCAATCGCGAGGGAGGAGCCGATGATACGAGCGATGTTGGAGAGAGTCTCCTGGTCGCGTGTACGTCGGCGCTGCTCGGCAATGCTCGCCCTGAGGGCATTTTGAGCACGGTGTCGAACGGTAATGTCGTAGCCGTAGACGTGCCCAACCCCGTACTCGCTAATGCCTACAATCACGAAGTGGAACCACCGGTCTCCGATCTCGGTCTCGAGGTCGATTTGGGAGTCGGTGGCAATCGTCTGGCTGAGATTCACACTCGACATCGAGGGAAGAATGCTGGTGAGGGACGACCCCTCCATCGCTTCCGGCCCGATGAGCTCTACGGCAACGGGATTTATGGTGAGTACGGTACCGTTCGAGTCGAACCGCAGGACCGGGGATGGATTGAAATTCGCAAAAGAGGGAGCTTCGGGTACGTCATCGCGCTCCGCACCTGCCGTTCGGCCATCGGGCATTTCGGATAGACGTCGCCTGAGGTCGGCGGCAAGCTGCTCGCTGCTCATTTCGCCGTGCACCACTACATTTCCCTCCCCGCTAACTCCGTCTCGCCAATGGCGCGACTTTAGAAGGGCCACCACCACTTCTTCTTAGGTTCAGACATCGGGGGAGGCGGCGGGGGCGAGACGATCGGACGGTGAGCGGCAGGATTATCCAACCAGTTGACCACGTCATTGAACCGGCTTAGCTCGATGGGCTTCCTGCTAAATCGACTGACAGGAATGTTGTACGATTCGAGGAGACTCTCCTCCGCCTCCGTGCCCGTAAGGATCATGACGGGGATCGTGCTCAGGCTCTCATCGGCCGCCATCTCCTTGAGGACTTCAAGACCATCTTTCATCGGGAGATTCAGGTCGAGCAGGATGAGATCGGGACGAGGGGCACGTGCGTATTCCCCCTCTTGGTGAAGGTACATCATTGCCGGCTCTCCGTCACCCACGACGACAACGCTGGCATCGTGGCCCGACTCCTCGATTACCTCTTTGGTGAGCTCGACATCACCGGGATTGTCTTCCACAAGTAGGATGTGGTAGGGCCCTCGATCTGCGGTGTCCGTTGCCATGTCTGCCTCCTTGTCCGGTGCGACGCGGGTATGTTTCACGACGAATGGACTCTATGCCAGCACGTTACAGACCTACGGACGGCTTGTCAATATCGTACGACCGCCGGAGCCTGTATCAGTTTGGTCGGCAGGTCAGTTTTTGAGGATGGTATTACATCCCACTCGTCACTCCCGCGAAAGCGGGAGTCCATGACTCGGGGCGTGAGCATAGCTCCGACTCAACCACCCAACCGACTAAACTGATACGGGTTCCGACCGCTGCCGCCTGTTTCAAGACGGGCAGAGCGTTGACCGTCCTTTGGCGACGAGGGAAGTATCGCTTTCGTCACATAATCCGCTGAAAATTACGGTTAGAGATCAGGCTGAAGCGTGTGCCAGTCGGTGGCCTGCTCGTAGGCGTGAGCGGCGTGAAGGAGCTTTTCTTCCTGCAGGTGAGACGTCATGAACTGGAGTCCGACGGGGAGGCCGTCGCTCATGCCCGCAGGAACTGATATGGCGGGAATGCCAGCGATGTTCGCGGGCTGTGTGAACACGTCGTTGAGGTACATCATGTATGGGTCCGCCGTCTTTTCCCCGAGCGGGAAGGCGACCGATGGAGAAGTGGGCGACACCAGGACGTCGAACTCTTTGAAGACCTGCTGGAACTCCTGCCGAATAAGCGTTCGTACTTGCAGCGCTTTCTTGTACCAGGCGTCGTAGTACCCTGCGGAGAGAGCGTAGGTCCCGATCATTATGCGGCGCTTGACCTCCGGGCCGAAACCCTCCCGTCTCGTGTTTTCGAGAGCGTCCCACATGCTCCCCGGTGTGTCGGTCGAGTACCCGTACTTCACCCCATCGTACCGCGCGAGGTTCGCGGATGCCTCGGAAGGCGCGACGATGTAGTAGACGGCCATTGCGTATGGTGTGCTGGGCAAGGACGTCTCCGACACCACCGCGCCCATGTCGGAGAGGGTATCAATGGCCCGGCGTATGGCTTCATCCACTCCCGGTTCCATGCCCTCCACGAAGTACTCCTTCGGCACACCGACGCGAAGCCCATCGATGTCGCCGGTGAGGGCATTCGTATAGTCGGGTACTTCACGGTTGATGGAAGTCGAGTCGCGTGAGTCGTGCCCCGCGATGGCGTTGAGAACCAGCGCGGCATCGCCCACGTCCTTAGTGATCGGGCCGATCTGGTCCAGGGAGCTGGCAAATGCCACGAGGCCATACCTGCTCACGAGGCCGTAGGTCGGTTTCAGGCCGACGACGCCACACAGCGAGGCGGGCTGCCGGATGCTCCCGCCCGTATCGGACCCGAGAGCGTACGCGCACTGGCCTGCAGCAACGGCGGCCGCCGGTCCCCCACTGCTGCCACCGGGCACGCGGTCGAGACCCCAAGGGTTCCGAGTGGGAAAGAACGCGGAGTTTTCGGTCGACGACCCCATGGCAAACTCGTCGAGGTTCCCTTTGCCCACGAGAACGGCTCCCTCGTCGTACAACTTTGTGGCGACGGTTGCGTCATAAGGAGGAACGAAGCCTTCGAGTATTCGAGATGAGCACGTCGTAGCCACGCCCTTAGTGGCCATGTTGTCCTTGAGCTGCAACGGAATGCCCGTTAGCGGTGCGGCGTTGCCGGAGGCAAGGCGTTCGTCAGCCACGCGGGCGTGTTCAAGTGCCAGTTCCGGTGTCACGGTTACGAAGGCTTTGATCGACGCCTCAATCGTGTCGATGCGGTCGAGGAATGCCTGAGTTAGCTCGACGGACGAGATATCTCCCCGGTCGAGCAGGTCCCTGGCCTCGCGTGCGGTCATGCCTTTGAGGTCGACGCGAGTCATGGACTAGTCTAGGACGGCGCGGACGCGAACGTAGTCGCCGTCGCGATGCGGCGCGTTTGACAGGGCATCATCCTTAGGGACGCTTCCACGGGGTTCGTCGTCGCGCAAGACGGCGTGGGTCTCAACAGAGTGGGCAGTCGGTTCCACGCCCTCGGTGTCCACCTGCTGGAGCACCTGGAAATGCTCCAGAATCCCGGATAGCTGCTCGCGCATGACCGCGGTCTCATCGCCAATCATGCCCACGCGAGCCAGCAGAGCGATATGTCGTACCTCATCGGAAGTGAGCGCCACACTTCCCCCTTTAAGCGACATGGAATTTGGAGCGCGTCGAAGTGTAGCAGAGCATCGATTCCGTGACTAGCAAATCACGGAATCGGCTGCGAAGACAGCGCTTGTGTTGACACAGTTGGTATGCGTTTATATGCTCCGAGCCGAAAACTAGGGTCGCCCTTTATAAAAAATCGGGGGCACATGAAACGGACAGTAGGCATGGGAGTTGAGAATGATGCGCATGAAGGATGATTTCTCCGGCAAAGTCGCCATGGTAACGGGAGGCGGACAAGGCATGGGTCGCGCGGTGGCGCAGCATTTCGTGGAGGCCGGGGCGCGGGTCGTCGTGAACGACAAGAACGCCGACGCAGCCGCAAGGGTCGCCGATGCCCTGGGCGATGCCGCGCTGGGCGCTCCCGGCGACGTGACCGTCAAGAATGACGTAGACAGGGTGGTCATGACCGCCGCGGACTCGTTCGGAGCCATCGACATCTTGGTCAACAACGCGGGTATCCTCTTCTCGACCACTCTCGAGTACATGGAAGAGAACGAGTGGGACCTCGTGATCGACGTCAATATGAAGGGCACGTACCTGTTCAGCCGGGCCGTCCTCCCCTACATGAAGCAGGCGGGCTGGGGCCGAATAGTCAACTTCGCGTCCACGGCGGGCAAGGCCGTCAGCACCCTCGGCGGCCCGCACTACACCGCCGCAAAGGCAGGCATCCTCGGCCTCACGCGGGCGACGGCCAAGGAGTTCGCCCCGTTCGGCATCACCGTCAACGCAGTCTGTCCCGGCTTGGTCAACACAGAGATGGTGCAGCAGAACGTGTCCCCGGAGCGACTCGAAGCTTATCTCCAGAGCTTCCCCATCTCGCGCATCTGCGAGCCGTGGGAGGTCGCCGAGCTCGTGGCCTTCCTCGCGTCCGACAGGGCCGCCTACATCACCGGCGCCTCCCTCGACATCAACGGCGGCGACTTGATGATATCGTGACGGAGTGATGTGTTATGGTATATATTGTCGTGATATACCACGAGGAGGAGACCGATGGAGCGGAAGGTTGCCAAGTTGTTCAAAAACGGACGAAGCCAGGCGGTCAGGATTCCCAAGGAATTCCGTTTTGAAGGGTCCGAGGTCTACATCGAGAAGGACGGTGACAAAGTCGTCCTGTCTCCCAGAAAGGCGTCGAGTTGGCGGGAGTTCTTTGAGGATCCTCGAACGCTATCCGACGACTTCTCGGTGGAACCCCGAGATATGCCTGCGGAGGAGCGCGATTGGTCTTGACGCTCTATATGCTGGATACCGACACATGCATCTATATCATGAGGAATAAGCCGTCAATTGTGCAGCAACGGTTCAACAAGGCTGCCAAAGAGGCTCTCTGCATATCGATGGTTACACTTGGTGAGTTGGCTTTTGGCGTAAGCAGGTCTCGCTTCGACAGAGATGCCAGAGAGCTGGTTGACGACTTCACGGAGCGATTGACGGTCATTCCATGGGACGGCGACGCCGCATGGGAGTTTGGAACCCTGAGAAACCACCTCGAAAGTCAGGGCAACCCAATAGGCGTGCTCGATACCATGATCGCTGCCCACGCGCTGAGTCTCAATGCAATCATAGTGACAAACAACGTCCGGCACTTTGAACGGGTGCCGGATCTCAAACTGGAAAACTGGGCAATCACCGATTCTCAGTGAATCGAGCGGCCGCCCAAGCAAGTATTCTCAACCGGAAGGTCTGAATGGACAAAGAAGCGCGAAGGAAAAATCTGACCGGCATCGCCGTATCGCTGCCGACATTCAACGACACTCCCCTATGCCTATTCTTGAACCTCAACTTAACGGACGCATTGCTACTCTGCTTGATCGCATGACCCCTCGCTGGACCGCACTTGGCGAGAACAAAGGCGTGTTCCTGGGCAGCCAAAGGCAGCCTGACATCCTGATCGTCCAGCCGCGCGCGCATCCAGTCGTGATCGAAAACGAGTACGCCCCCGCAGGCAATGTTGAGATAGAGGCGCTGCAACGGCTAGGCGAACAGCTCGACTCCGACGTCGTGCCTGGGCCTGGACGGGTCGAAGCGGCCGTCGCGTTGAGGTCACCTATGGACCTACGCGATTGCGAGGGAGCCGACGACGTGGATGCTATGCTCACCAAGGGCGTCATGCTGGAGTACGCATTGTTCGCTGGGCCAAGCGCGGCGGACGCCAGCCGTTTCCCCAAGTCCGGCTTCATATCGGGGAACATCAGAGACCTCGCGTCATTTGCAATGAACGCCGCAACGCCGGAGGACGCCGTCCAGAGAGCGGTGGCGATCCTCGAGGAGGGCGTCTATGACGCGGCCGCCATCCTAAGACAGGCGGCAGACCTCAGGGAAAGCACGAAAGGCGCGATAGCCGAACTGCTCAAGCAGCCGTACAGCGAGCAGACGCTGCGCATGGCCGCGACCATAATCGTCAATGCCCTCGTCTTCCACCAGAACATGGCCGGGGAGCATGGCGTGAAAGACCTCGACCAGATAACCGAGGACGGTATCCTGCTTCGATCCGACGTGCTGGACGAGTGGCGCAAGATTCTCAGCGTCAACTACTGGTCGATCTTCAACATCGCAAGCGACCTGCTCCGCTGCGTCAACCCGCCGGGCATGGCGGCCGACGCGCTGCAGGTGATGAGAAGAACGGCCGACAGGCTCGTCACGTTGGGAGTCTCACAGTCCCACGATCTTGCGGGAACGGTGTTCCAGAGGCTCATTGCCGACCGCAAGTTCCTCGCCACCTTCTACACGAGGCCTGAGTCCGCAGCGCTTCTGGCACACCTCGCCATACCTGACGACGGACGCTGGCAGGACTCGGAGCGAGTCAAGAGCTTCCGCATTGCCGACTACGCCTGCGGAACCGGTACGCTCATCCATGCCGCGTACCGGCGCTTGAATCGGCTTCACTTGCTCGCAGGCGGCGACCCCGAGCAGAGTCACGCGCACATGATGGAGAATTCGCTCACCGCGTGCGACGTGCTTCCCTCGGCGGTGCATCTCACGGCGTCCATGCTTTCGTCGACCCACCCCACGCAGGGGTACGACGGTTCCCGGACGATCGTCGCGCAGTACGGGAAGACCGACGACGGGGGCGTATCGCTCGGTTCGCTCGATCTGCTTGCTGGCAACGGCGAGGTCAAGCCGCTCATCCCTCTGCACGCCGGCATCGCCGTCACCGGCACCGGCGAAGCGCGCTCCGAGCTTGGCGTAGGTATGCCTCCCGCCAGTCAGGATCTGGTGATTATGAACCCGCCGTTTACTCGTCCTGGGTCTGACTGGGAAGGTGATGATAGACAGTCGGACTCATTCAAACAATTTCAGGGACTTGAGACGGATCTGCATACTCAGACGCGAATGTCTACATTGGCGAGGGACTATGCCAAAGACACTTGTGCCCATGGTTACGCTGGGCTTGCATCCTGGTTTGTCGCTCTCTCCAACCGCATGGTAAAGAGGGCAGGCACAATCGCGCTCATCCTTCCGACAACTGCATTGCAGGGGGCGAGCTGGCTGAAAGTACGTCAACTAATTGCCCGTGGTTACCGCGATGTGACAGTACTGACAATCGCGGCATCCAGTCAAGAGGACCAGTCATTCTCTGCCGACACGGGTATAGCGGAAGCCCTGATCGTGTGCCGCGAGTCCTCCAACGCTCCGTCCCGACGGGGGCTGTTCGTCTCGCTAAGACGACGGCCGGGCAACGAGATGGAGGCGACCGAGATCGCCAGAGCGATAAGCATGCTCGCCGAGAACTCGACTCCGAGGACTCTGGAAGGCGGGCCGTTCGGTGGAAGTCCTCTGTTTGTCGGCGAGGCGCAACTAGGTGATGTTATAGATGTGCCCATGAGCAGAGCAGAACCTTGGTCTGCCGTAGGCATTGGCGATTTCACCGCAGTTCAAACCGCCTACCAGCTAGCGCAAGGAAGAGTCTGGCTACCCCAGATGCAGGCGCAGGATACGTTGCATATCCCGATGGCAACCGTGGGACAGACGTGCCAGATTGGGATAACTGACATCAACATCGTAGGAAATGGCAGCCGCACAGCGTTCAATCGCATCAAGCTGACATCAGCCGCTCCGACATACCCAATGCTGTGGAACCACAACGCGCAGCGTGAGAAGAGCATGGTGGTCGACCCCGACAGCGAGGGAAGAGTGAAAATAGGCAGAGAGAGTCGCGCAGCGGAGATATGGGACACCCGAAGTCATGCGCACCACAACCGGGACTTCCGTTTCAACTCTCAGCCCTTAGCGGTGGCGTTCACCAAGACGCAGACAATCGGCGGCAGGGCCTGGCCTAACGTGAAGTTCGCCGACCGCGCCCACGAAATCGCCTACACTCTATGGTGCAACACGACCCTGGGGCTGCTCTGCTACTGGTGGCATTCCAGTCGTCAACAGGCCGGGCGGGGCAGTATGCCCATCACGGCCATCCGCACGATGCCCACGCTCGACGTGACAAAGCTAACACCTGCACAGCTTAAGACTGCCGAGGCGATCTTCGAGGACATGCGAAACGTCCAATTCCTACCAGCAAACGAGGCCTATCACGACAACTCGCGTCAGGAGTTGGACTACCGGGTTCTGATCGACGTACTCGGCCTGCCGACGAGCATCTTGAAGCCGCTCGATCTACTTAGGCTGAAATGGTGTTTGGAGCCGAGTGTGCACGGCGGGAAGCGCACCGCGCCTGAGAGGTGATTGCAAGTTGCTCGTGAACAAGGCGGTGTCCTGGGAAACAATTGGAAACGGAAGGTCTGAATGGACAAAGAAACACGAAGGAAAAATCTGGCCGGCATCGCAGTCTCGCTACCGACATTCAACGACGATGAGTATAACCTGCAACTCGACCGGTCGGCGGCGCATGTCAACTGGCTCATAGACCAGGGCATCGGCGAGGGGAACTCGATAATCTTCATCGCAGGTGGCCTGGGCGAGGGCTATTTCCTCGACGACCACGAATGGGAGGCGTTGGCGAACACCTTGGTTGAGGCGGCAGACGGAAGAGCGCCAACGGGTATAGGCGTATTCGAGCTGAGCGCCCGGCGAGCCGCACGAAAGGCAAAGTATGCCGCCGATCTTGGGATGGACTACATCCAGTGCGCGCCGCCTCGCTACTTGCAGCCAACCGAGGACGAGATTTTCGCTCACTACGCCTACATCGGCGAGCGAGCGGACATCGGCATCATGGCGTACAACACGCCGTGGGCGATGCCGAGCGGGTACAGCTTCTCACAGACGCTTATTGAACGCCTCGCGGATATCGAGAACTTTGCTGGTATAAAGTGGTCGTCCCCTAACGTCCAGCAATACATGAGCATGATCCGCCTCTTCGGTGAGCGGCTGAGCTTCATCAGCAACGGCAGCGTGATGTCCATCGGCTACCGTCTTGGCGCGCGAGGGTTTACCGACTTCATGGTCAACGTTGCCCCACGCTTATCCCTGCACCGCTGGCAGCTCGTTCAGGAAAAGCGTTGGGACGAGTTCGACAAAATCGAGCTCGCGATGCAGATCGATCCTCCGCTCAACGCCGTTAGACCCGGCGAACTGTCGGGCTCGGGTATGGGAGAAGGTCCCGACGCGCGGCTGCGCCTCCGAGTCCTCGGCCTGGACACCGGCCCTCACTTCCCTGCTCAGGTGGGCTACTCGCAAGACCATGTCGAGGCGTACCGGCGAATGGTCGACGCAAGCGGTATTCGCGAGTGGGTCGACTGGGACGGATCGGCATTCGACTGAGCCCCAAGCGAGGGAAACCATGACCGACATCTACACTCGGCTCGGCGTCACGCCCGTAATCAATGGAATCGGCAACAAGACCACTCTCGGCGGCTCCACACCTAGTGCGCGAGCCAAGCAGGCCATGGACGAGGCCGACTACTACTACTGCTCGATGCCCGAGCTTATGGACCGCACGGGCGAGCAAGTCGCTGAGTTGCTTGGCGTGGAAGCGGCGTTCATCACGTCCGGCTGCGCGTCAGCCATCCTCCACGCTGCCGCAGGTGTAATGGCCGGCCCGGACAAAGAGAAGCTAGGCCGGCTCCCCGACACCACGGGTATGAAGCACGAATTCATCTTCCAGCGTAAGCAGCGCTACTTCTACGACCGATGCTACATCGTCCCGGGAGGGACGCTCGTTGTGGTCGGAGACGAAGAGGGATGCACCGCCGGCCAGATGGAAGAGGCCATAGGGCCGGATACCGCCGGCATCGGTTTCGTGGACAAGTCTCGGGGGACTGAAGACCCTTCGACCGTTTCGATCCCCGGAGCGATGGACATTGGACGCAGACACAGCGTCCCGGTAATCGTAGACGCCGCGTACCAGGCGTATCCCATCGACCGGATGCGGTGGATATCGGGTGCGGCCGATCTGGTGTGCTTTGGCGGCAAGTACTTCGGAGCGCCGAGTTCCACCGGGTTCCTGTGCGGACGCGCCGACCTCGTGCACGCGGCGTCCCGACAGGGCTTCGTCGCGTCGCAGTCCGGCGACCGGCCCCGCTCCTTCGGACGCTCCATGAAAGTCGACCGGCAGGAAATCGTCGGAATGGTCGTTGCCCTTGAAGAGTGGCTGACCATCGACCACGAGGACCGGATACTCGGTCTACTCTCCATGGCGAGGGTCATCCAAAGAGCCGTGGACGATATTGCAGGGGTCTCGACAGATGTTGAGCGGCTTGAAAGTCACGCCTCGGCAGCCCTGACGGTGGAGTTCGACCCTCACGTGATCCCTGCTTCAGGGCACGCAGTCGCGGATAAGTTAGAATCCGGGCGACCTAGCATACTCGTAGGGCACGACGACGCATCCATACGCATCGCCCTCCACACACTCCACGAAGGCCAGCCGGAGGTCATTGCGGAACGCCTACGCGCTGCGCTACGCTAACCGCCGATGCATGAGAATCACCACATTTTGGCTCGGACCTTAGCCGGCTTCCCGTACGCGCGATACGGGGAAATCCATTTGGAAGGCAGGACATGACAGACATCTACACGCGGCTGGGCGCCCGCCCGGTCATCAACGCAAGCGGCAACACAACCATTTGGGGAGGCTCCACACCGACTCCGGCAGTGCAGCGCGCGATGGACGAGGCAAACGGCTACTGGGTCGAGATGAAGGAGTTGCTGGAGAAGTCGGGCGAGTTGATTGCCGAGGCGCTCGATGTCGAGGCAGCCTACCCGACTTCAGGATGCTTTTCCGCGCTCGTCCTGAGCTCCGCCGCCCTGATGACCGGCGTCGACCCCGACAAGATGGCACAGATTCCCGATGCTACCGGACTGAAGAACGAGTTTGTCTTCCAGGAAGCCCAGTCCTACGGCTACGACCGTGCATACAGCGTGCCGGGTGGGAAGCTCATCAAGGTCGGCGACGAGAATAAGTGCTCCGTTGAGGAGATGGAGGCCGCCATTGGGCCGTCGACTGCCGCGATCGTCTACCTAGTGACCAAGAGAAACACCGATTCAGTCGTCAGCTATGACGACGCGGCCCAGCTTGCTCACGATCACGGCCTGCCGATTCTTGCCGACTGCGCCGCGCAGATCTACCCGATCGACTACTTCCGCGAGAACGCCCAGAAGGCCGACCTGGCCTGCTTCGGCGGCAAGTACATGGGCGCGCCCCACTCGACCGGGTTCCTTTGCGGCCGCAAGGACCTGGTGGATGCGGCAGTCGGGCATGGTTTCATCTCTCCGGGCAAGCCGTTCGGGCGGGCGATGAAGATGGACCGACAGGAGATCGTGGGGTTGGTTACCGCCGTGAGTGAATGGTTCACCATGGACCACGAGGAGCGCCTTCTCATCGCGGGCGGCAAGCTGGGAATCATCGAGGACGCCGTGAAGGGCCTCGATTCGGTCGCAGCCACGTCGATTGCAGCCTCCAACAACTACATGGCCATCGCCTTGAACCTCACCCTCGACACGAAGTCCCTGGGCATGGACGCTGCCGGAGTCATCGAGGCATTGAGTAACATGACCCCTCGAATCCGAGCCGACGCCGCTGGAGAAGACGCCATCGTCCTCGTCTCGCACAATCTCACCGATGGTGAACCGGAGATCGTCGCCGGGAGCTTACGAACGGCCCTATCAGGATAGCTCGCTCCCTTCAACTTCATTCAGACGGCTGGTCTTATGGATGCCGTAATAGAGTCTCTTTAGGAGGAACCCTCTGTGTCTACCCAAGACCGGTTCTCAGTCGGCTTCGTTACTTCGGAAAATCCCCATTCGCTCATGCACATGCGCACCTTGGAGGTACTACCCGAGGTCGAAACCGTTCACGTCTGTCATATTGGAGGTGGAGACAAAGACGGCATCAGGCAGGCGTCCTCGAAGATCGCGTCCGAGACCGGGCTGCTGGAGGAACTGCTGCGGCAAGACGTGGACGCGCTCTTGGTCTCAGTACGGAATGACGAGTGCCCTGCGGTTCTCGAATCGGCGGTTGCCGCCGGAAAGTCCGCGCTCTTTGAGAAGCCCGGAGCGCTGACGGCGGGACGGCTTCGGGGAATCGCCGAGACCGCCGGAGGCAAGAACCTCACGATGGGCACGATGCTCACTTTCCGCAACGACCCCGTTATCCTCGACGTGAGGCGGGCCGTTGACGGAGGAGCACTGGGATACGTCATGGCCGTAGAAGCCCGGCAGGTGACGTCGCAGGTGCGTTACCGTGACCCGAATTTCTGGCTGTTTGACAAATCGAAGGCCGGCAGCGGAATCCTGTCGTGGCTGGGGTGTCACCACATCGACGCGCTGTGCTACCTGCTCCGCGACCGAGTCGAATCGGTGGCCGCGATGGTGGACACGAAGAACCCCTTCCCCATCGACGTGGAGGATACCGCTTGTCTCGTGCTAAAGTTCAAGAGCGGTGCGCTCGGCACCGTCCACGCGGGATACCATCTGGTTGGAAGTTCATCGGGGTACTCCGGGGCGAGGTACGACGCCTTCATGGCGCTGAGAGGAACGGAGGGATACGTTCGCATCCCCCTCTCGCAGCGAGGCGGCTACAGCCTTAACAGCATCGCCGACGGATGGGCGTCGGGCGGTGTGCGCGACTATTCCTTCACCGTCCCAAACTCTCCCGCATACGGAGGAGTCGCGGGCGAGGAGTTCGTTCGGCAGTTCCTCGACGCTTCACGCGATGGCGCCCCTGCCCTCGCGCCGATAGAGGCCATGGTCCACGTGCTGGACGTTATCGAGGCGGCTATCGAGTCTTCAGCAACGGGGAGGACGGTTACGGTCGGCTAGACATCATACTCGATCTGCAACTCGACGTGACGCAGGGAGAGTTTCGTGGCCCTCATGACCGTCCGCATGGTCGTGCGGACCTCGATCTCGTTCTCGCCCTTCTTGAACGGCGTCCCTTCGATCTCGTACTCGATGACGCCGCCCTCGTAGTCCACCTCGTCGAGACGTTCGGGGAATTTCGTCCACTCCTGCCGGCTCCACGTCCCGAAGCGTCGGGTGGCGCTTTCGGAAGGCAGTGGGACGCCGTTAACTAGGACGTCAAGTTCATCTTCGGCCGTAAGGTCGCTCAGGCCCAATTCAAGCGTGCTCCACGTGATCTCGCCATCGGCCTTGGCCCTTTCGACATCGTCGCCAATGGTGAGGGAGAGCACCGGGCCTCGACCGGCAAGGTTGAAGCCCAAGTCGACCGGCAACTGCACGGCGGGAACGGCATACCGAAAAGCGTAGGAGTGCAGATCGTTTGGCGTGAGTCGCTCCATGAACTCCATCTCGTATCGCTTCGTGGCGCGAGCGAGCTGGCCGGGATCGGTCAAGACATTGAGCACCCGGCGCTTCCAGTCAGCAGACTTGTGCCAGAAGTTGAAGAGGTACAGGCCGGACGCTCCACCCTCGTAGTGTCGTGAGGCAATTGCGTTGACCGACTCCTCCTCCGTTGACGGGCGTAGTGACTCTATTGGCCCAAGTACCTGGCAGTCGGTACCCGTAGCCGCATCAACGAACTCCTCGACCGGTGCGTGAAGCGGAATGAACCCGCCCCCGGCGGCAACGGCGCCGACAATCCCCTCCCGTATCCACCTCTCCACATCGAGGCCGATGCGGGCGGAATCGTCAAGCGTTGGCGGCACGCGGACCAGGATCTCAAGATCGCGGCCTGTGGAGGCGGATACGTCATCCATCTTTGCCCTTATCTGGCGGAGCATGTCCGTAATCAGATGGCGGCTGCCGTATGCCTCGTCGACACGGAAGAAGGCAGGATGGCGCATGAAGTCGAGCTCAACCCCGTCGGTGTCGAAGCGCTCGAACAGGTCGATGACCAAGGCGGCGACGTGCGACCTCACCTCAGGACGGGCGTAGTCGAGACCCGTACGGATACCCCACTGGGTTGTGTTTGGTATGAATTCCTCTCCCGGACGGCCAATCAGATACTCCGGGTGGTCGCTCCGGATGCTGCCGACATCATCGGCCACCGAGCGGTCGTAGTGGGAATTCATCCTCACCGACGGTAGAAACTTCATGCCTATGTCGTGGCAGAGTTTCGTGAAGATCGTGACGGGACCGCCGTCCGATTCGATGAGACGGCGGAGGTTTTGGGCGCCCAGATCGTTCTCGCGACCTTGTGGAAGATGATTAGGTTGAGCGAGAATGTCGAGCGTCTCGTAACGCTGACGGCCGGTATCTCCTATGCACCAGGAGAGGGTGTCGAGCCCAGAGTCGACGTAAGTGTCGACGATTCGCTCCTTGAGGACGGCGGTCGTCACAGGAGTCATTATCTGGGACATTATCCATCCGTCGTCGTTCAGTACGATGCGTTTTGGGCTTGCCATTGCGTGTGTCCTTTGTCCAGTATGGGTACCGCGGCGGTGCGGTCTACGGCCTTGAGAGTCGACGAGATGCAATCGGGTGTATAATATACAGCATGAGGGGACAGTCTGAACCGTTTAGACATCGCGGGAAGCTGGCACTTCGGCAACTCTCGAATGTTGGCCTCGCCATTACAGAGATAAGCGAGTGTAGCGTTGAGGATTAGCAGGTACAGAATTGCCGGCGCCTTGATGCTGGCCGTCGGTGCGCTGTTGTTGACGGCGTCAGGCGGGTACTACGCATACGCTCAGTTCGCAAAAGCGGGGCGCGAAGATTTCATTCATGAGGTACCTCGCCCTACCTCCCCTGACAGATCCTCATCCGCGTATGCCGTCACTGAAGGCCGTCCCAGCCCTCGACAATCCCAGGCGATTGAAGTGGCGTCGGTGACCTCGAATCCCGAGCTTCGTGTGACCGAGGAAGCGTCGAGTGCATCCCAGACTGCCACCCGGACAGAGGCGGCGAACCCGGAAACCAAAGTCACCGACACTGAGAAGCTGACTTCGTCCGGACAGCCAGAAACGATCCAAACACCCATAGAAGCGCCACGTGTGGCCCCGGCCGATACGGCGGGAAAACCCGTTGCATGGTCTCCCAGTGCAGAGCAAATAAGTATGATCACCGGGCCCGTGGACGGCCGAGTCGGCGCGGCTATCGAGCAATTGCTTTACCTGGTGGCCCTCCGCCCCGGATATGTGGTGAAATACGAGCCGGAAGTCCAAGCCGGTCCTGAACTCATCGAGCCCTCTCAGGGAAATAGCCCAACGATCCGTGTGATCCAGCGTAGCCGAGACCGGAATCCTCCAACGAGCGGTCACATGGTTGCCGAGTTGCTTGAGTCCGACTTCTCGCGCACGGCCCCTACGGTCCCTGAGCCAAATTACGCTACGCGCATGATAATACCCGAAATCGGCCTCAGGGCCACTGTCAAAGAGCTCGAAGTCGTCGAAGAGGAAGAAAGCCGGACGTGGGAAACTCCCAAGTACGTCGTGGGACATATCCCAACTACTGCGAAGCCGGGAACGTCGGGACAGGGATGGTACTTCGGGCATCTCGAAAGCCCAATTAGCGGTGAGGGCAACATATTCCGCCGACTACCCGAGCTGGCCGCTCGATTCAAGCGCGAGCGCGACGAAATGTTTATCATCTACGTGGACGCGGGCAGTGATAGATACGTCTACCAGGTTTATCGGACGGACGTGGTCCACGCGAGTGAGTTCGCCGTGTACGACTCCGGCTTGAATGACATTACCCTAGTGTCGTGCTGGCCGCAGTTCGAATACTCGGAGCGCGTTTTGGTTACCGCAGCGCTCGTTGAAGTGGTCGAGATACCGGAAGCGGAACGTGTTCAATCTGGCTCCGGCTAGTCGCTGGTGTTCCTCGACCCTTTGCACCATGGTCATTCTCTCGCCCGCGCACATTTCCGGCATCCGCTTGAGTCTATCTTGACCCCAGCCGCCAATCTGTGAGCATCAAGCTGCGCATTGGCATCCTCGTCGTAGGCTCGCTATTCATCGTGGGGCTTGTGGGTCTTCTTGCTTGGGGCCTATCCAACAGGTCGTCCGTAACGGAACGGAGCGGCTTTACCCGTGTTGACGAGCCCGCTCCCGACTTTCGGTTGGAACTGCTCGGTGAGGGCGAGGTCACGCTATCCCAGCAGCGCGGTAGAGTTGTGGTCATCAACTTCTGGTCATCGACCTGCCCCCCGTGCCGTACAGAGGCTCGCGATCTTGAGGCCGCGTGGCAAGCTTATCAAGACAAGGAAGTCCTCTTCATCGGCGCGAACATACAAGACAGTCACGAGCCGGCGAGGCGGTTTCTCGATGAGTTCGGGGTGACCTATCCCAATGGCCTCGACGCTGGCGGCCGCATCTCCATAGACTACGGCGTCGTCGGTATCCCCGTGACGTTCGTGGTCGACGGAGAAGGGACGGTCGCCCGCCGGTGGGTAGGTGAGATCGATATCGACAGGCTTACGACGTGGATCGACGAGCTTCTCGAAGGCACGACCCCTGACGGTGAGACGGACGGCATCAACAGAGACAGCTACTACCGATTGGACGAACTGTAGCGGCCGCTCAAGGACTTTCCCGCACCGTGAGCGTGAATTGGGACAGTTGGTGCGTGTTCTGGGCAAGCGGCGATACGACCACGACGGCCTCTTGTAATTCGTCCCCTAGTCCGGTCACCGTGATGGCCCCACGCCTGTCTCCGTCGATCTCCATTCGCCGTACTATGTCTGTCCGGTCGCGCCTACGCTCTAGGACTAGCACCACGTAGTCCACCGGCACGACGTTGTCGATGAGCTCGAATCCCTGTGCATTCCATCCGTTGTCACCCTCGGCGTCGTCTAGGAAATTGATCTCACGCACCGCGATGTCGTCGATCACAAATCCGTCCTCGTACACGGCGGCGTCGGTAATGTACTCGAACCGGACGAGGATCTTAGATCCTACGAAAGGCGTGAGGTCGACGCTCTCTTGAAGCCATCCGCTCGACGCTCCGGTGTAGCCGTGTCCATAGCCGTTGCCAACAGGATTCTCGTCGGTCGTGTGGTCGCCCTCCAAGATGCTCCAGGTCTCGCCGCCGTCGGCCGACGCCTCAACGTAGGCATAGTCCCAGCCCTCCTCGATATCGAACCACACCATGAACTCGAGCGTCGCGGAAGAAACATTCGTTAGGTCGAACTCGCGGGTGAGTTTCGTGTCAATCGAGTCGCCGCGATTGCCCCACCAGCACTGTTCACCGCTGTGGCATTTTGCCGCAACCTGGCGAGTCGCGGCATCTCCCTCGAATTCCACGACGATATCGCGCGGCAGCGACCCCATCTTGAAGTACCGCGAGGAGTATGGCGCGAGATGTCCCGTCGTTTCGCCGAGTTCGTCAATTCGGTCGACTCGCGCAACCTGTAATTGGTGTTTGGAGTACCCGTATGGGCCGGTTTCGGAATCGAGGTAGTTGGCAGCTATCCAGTCGGCGTACACCTCGTCGAAGGTATTTGAGTGCGGTCGGAGAAAGGCGTTGATGCCCTCGACCCCGTCGGCAGGGTGTGCGATGAGTTCACGGAGGCTGTCTGACTCGCCATAGTGTTCGAGCAGGTAGATCATGAATAGTGTCGCGGCGCCATAGTGGGGAATACTGCCGCCCAACTCTTCCCAGAATGTGAGTTGAGTGGACGGACGGCTCAGAAATGCGTCGATGAAGGTCGGCGAGTACCCGACCAGTCCCGTTGCTACTTCCGACAAACCCTCGTTTACCCAGGATTCCTCTCCCTGGTCATGTGCCCAATGGATGGCGTGTTGGAGCTCGTGAGCGAGCACTTTCATGTAGTCCGGCGACCCAGGCCGGAACGCGACTCCGTCCATGAAGAGCATTTCTCGCTCGTTGCTGTGCGGGTGGGTGTGGCGCGGGAACTCATGGCGAGGATCAAAGTACCCCGCGACACTGCCGCCAAGGTCGGTGTGAAGAACGGTCAGCCGAGGATCGCCGTCCACACCCGGGTTCCAAACGTCGCCAAACGCCTCCAAGAGCACTGGTCGAACGTTGCGCTCGTACTCGCCGGCGGCTTTCCCCAGTTCTTGCTCCGCTATGTCCAACTCATCGTCCACGTACCAGTAGGCATTGGGGCTGACAACCTGGAGAGTCGCGTCGACGACGTACGTCGTTTCAGTGACGATGTCGGTTACGTAGAACTCTTGCCGGTGTCCTACCTGCAGGTCCGTTTCGACGAATTCCAAGGTCCGACGCGCCCCTTTCGGGACTCCGCCGAGTCGCTCGGCCAGGGCGTGAAGGTCGCGCTCCGGCAGTTCATGTGCAAGACCTTGCGGTTGCGGCGATGGCAGGTATGGAATGACCGTTGGCCCAGCGACGGTAGGCGACGACGCCGGGGTCGAAGGAACGTTTGTTGGCGTGGGACGCGCAACGGAAGTCGGAGACACCCCGGCAGTGGATGAGTTCGGCGTTTCGAACCCCTCGCCGGCGGGTGGTGGAATAGGCGTAGGAGTCGGACGTTCTGTAGTCCGACCACACGATGCAATCGCAAGCAGGGCCAAAATGATCGTCACGATGAGAACGGGTACTGGGAAGAGGTTCATTGAGATCGAACGGTGCGACATGCTCATGAATAGTACAACGTTCATACGGCATCGGGGTTCTAATATCTGCAGGGAGCCTATAACCGGAGAATCTGCGATGATCTTCGGCAAAACGTTATCTTGGGACCGAGTAGACCAAATCAACTGCCACGATGCCTGGATTCATGTACAAGATTTGTCTCGCAGCGTTTCCCAAATTGTCACCCATCTTCGCGATCGTATGTGTGATACTGTCTTTCTAGTAGTCCCCTCTCAGCCGTCGCCTACGGGCTCAAGGGCAGCATGAATTCCAAGTGTGCATAGACACTTTCATAACTGAGTGACAGTCGAATCTCGTGGAGTGATTCGAATTGCAGAGACGCCGCGATAGCGAATGCCGTATGGAACGGTTTACACAAATGTCGTTGCAGGCTTCGGTAACGATCCTTATAGGAGTCCCACTGCTTGTGACTCTGGCAGCCTGCAGTTCGGGCACCGAACCGGCACAACCTGCCGAGATCATCCCGACTCCGATCAACGTGGAGGTGAGTCCAAGCGCCATCAGTGTGGAATCGGACTCGATCGGGTCGATGATTCACTCCCGTGTTAACCATAGCGCGACCCTGCTGCCGGATGGGCGTGTTTTGGTCGTGGGCGGAATGGATGAGGGGTTCAATCCCCTCCGCACATCTGAAGTATTCGATCCCAAGACGAACCTGTGGACCACGGCAGACGAGATGAGAGAAGCCCGAACCGAGCACTCCGCAACACTGTTGGAGGATGGACGAGTGATCGTCACGGGCGGGATGAATGAAAAGCTCAAAATCATAGGAACAACCGAAATATTCGACGCGGAAACGGGAAAATGGTCCGAGTTCGAGGGCATGAGAACCGTAAGGCGCGGCCACTTCACGCTGCCGCTCCCGGACGGCAGGGTGGCAGTCGTAGGGGGCGTCGGCCAAACCCTGGGCGGCCTCGGCATTCTTGCGAACATTTCAGCCGTTGGCGCACTGCTGTCGACTGAAGTCTACGACCCGAAGACGGACACTTGGTCGCAGGCCGATGACATGCGGGAGGGGCACACCGGCGGCCTTGCCGTGGTGCTGAAAGATGGCCGAGTGCTTGTCGCGGGAGGGTACAATCAGGCCGAAGCTCTGGCGTCCTCCGAAGTATTCGACCCAAACTTAGGGGAGTGGATGCGGACGGCGTCGATGGCCCGCAAGACGTTCGCGAATACGGCCACGGTTCTCTTTGATGGGACGGTCTTATTCACCGGGGGCTTCGGAATGTCCAGAACCAAGGGGGGCATCACTCCCGGCAGCGAAGTGTTCGATCCGAAGTCAAACGAGTGGCGCAAAGCGCCGGACACGGTGCATGGAAGAATGGGCCACACAAGCACACTACTCCCGGACGGTCGAGTCATTACGATCGGAGGTTCAACCGCTGAAGGCCCCGCCAATACAGCGGAGTACATGGAGCCCGAGACCTGGTTGTGGTCTGAGATCACTCCGATGTCCGTCGAACGCTCCCAGCACACGGCGACATTGCTAACCGACGGCCGGATACTAGTGGCCGGCGGATCGACCCAAAGAACTGTCGAAATATATGACCCCGACAAGGATGTGTGGACAAGCAGCGATCCCTAGCTGTCTCGCGAGAACATCTCGGACAAGCTTGCTTGCTGACCAGACTTAGACCGGTCCGAGTCCAGTTATGTGCTGGTGGAAGAAACCGCCCCTGAAGTCGGCAGCGATATGAGCATTTCGGTGTACTCCCCCAGCACTGAAGAGGCCTTTATAGAGCCGCCATGCCTACGAACAATTTCATTGGAGAGGCTTAGCCCCAATCCCGTCCCCTTGTCTGAGGGTTTCGTGGTGAAGAAGGGATTAAACATTTTTTCCATAGTATTGGGAGGGATTCCCGTCCCGTTATCTCTAATTCGCACCTCGACCGAATCTTTCATTCGTCTTGTGGTCAACGAGAGCGCCGGCATGAAGGACCCGAACTCGGCTTCAATAGCCCGACGCTTTTCATCAAGCGCGTAGCACGCGTTACTCACCATATTGATGAATACGCGTCCCAGGTCCTCGGGGACAACGGACAACTCACCGGCATCCTGATCGAATTCCGTCTGCAAATCCAACTGAAAGCTCTGGTCACTAGCGCGTATGCTCTGGTAGGCAAGCATGGCATTTTCTCTCAGCAAGTCGTTGATGTTGACTAGGCGCCTTTCCCCTCCACCATGACCGATCGCAAGCATGCTGTGAACGATGCGATTGACTCGATCCCCATGTGCGCGTATACGTTTCAGGTTTCCCGATAGGTCCCGTGATATCCCGGCTATGAGTTTTCTCTTTTCCGCGTCCAAGTGGTCTATGCTCTCATCAAGCGCCTCACTGAGTTCTTCAAGCAGTTCCTCCGAAGCCAAGGTGAAGTTTCTCACGAAGCTCAGCGGGTTTCGGATCTCGTGGGCTACTCCGGCCGTCAACTCTCCGAGCTCGACCAACTTCTGACGCAGGACTACCTGGTCCTTTGCCTGCTCAAGCTCGGCCAAGACACGCTCCAACTCTTCGTTCTTCTCCTTGAGTGCCTTCGACAACTCTTCAACGAGGTTTAGCTGTACCGCCTCCTTAGAACGCAGTCTCAATTCTTCGAGGGCGATGGCTGCTTCGGTAACTTCGTCATCGCCGGTCGGTTCTATCCTGTATTCGAGGTCCCCACGGCCCAAGCGACGAATCCACAGCCCAATGTCTTCGAGGCGGATTCCGACGGCTACGTGTTTGTACAATATGTACGCCGCTAGAGCGAGTGTGACAACCTCCAGCACAACCAGCAAGATTCTTGCGGTTGCAATTGCCCGATCCGTCTTCGGGGTCAGGTCTTGTGGCAAAGCGGAGTCCCTATCCCGGGACAGATCGTGCACGTCCTCAATGAGCGCATGATGGACGTTCTCAAAGGCGCAGGTGCCGGCAGCAAGGCCAAGAATCGCCATCAGTATGAGCAACAGGATGGCCAAGATAATCTGGACCGAGTTGCGGCGAATACTAAGCTGGTGCAAAAACTCTCGCCGATCTTCGGGCACTGACTCGATTTACCTCATGCCATGTCGATGGCACGGCGTCGACGCCACGCACCATCAGTACCGTGTCAACATGGTTTTGATATTAAGATTCACCCTCACCCTAGCCCTCTCCCACGACGGGAGAGGGGATAAATCGGCATCTGCCTGTTTATCATATTCAGGTTGACTGAGTATTAGGAACACCTTGTCGCAGATGGTGAGACATGAGCCATCTCAGACTGCGGTCTTCACCAACTTCTGCATGGACCGCAACTCACGGGGTGGTTCCATATGACTGCCGTAGTCGCTGTACGCCACCTCGGCAACGTAGACGTCCCCTCTGGAATCTACCGCTATGCCGTGCGGCGAGTAGAACCTGCCGGCTTCGTCGCCGTAGCTCTCCCTGCCGACTCGCGCCAAAAGCCTCCCGTCGGTCTGATAGATGGACACGCGAGGGCCCAGATCGGTGCCAATCGCGTTTGACGCTATCCCTGCGAAGTATTCGCCAACGTAGACAACGTCGGTCTCTCCACGCCTGTCAATGTATACCGCGGCGGCCCGCGACATGTTCACCCACTGCGTCTCGTACTTGCCGTTCTCATCGAATATCTGCACGCGATGGTTCTCGCGGTCGCCGATGTAAACGTACCCGTCGCTGTCGATGTCGATGTTGTGAACGATGTTGAGCTGTCCCACATCGGTGCCGGACTCGCCCCACGTCCCTAGGTAGTTCCCGTCCGGGTCATACCTATGAACATGAGCGTTGGCGTACCCGTCGGCGACGTAGAGATTGCCGTTACGCGGGTCGATTCCCACGTGTGTCGGCCGACCAAATGGCTGACCGCTCATGGAAGGAGCGGGATTGCCGGGATCGCCCAGCGTGAAAAGCACCTTTCCGTCGGTCGTCAACTTTCTAACCGTGCAGTCGCCCGTGTCGACACAGTACACCGAGTCGTCGGGGCCGATGGTGATCCCATGCGGCGTAGCGAAGATGTCCTCGCCCCACGAACGAAGGAACTTACCATCGCTGTCGAAAACGATGACCGGGTGCCCGCCCCGGTTGTAGACATAGACGTCGTCGTTGCTGTCAACGGCGACCGCCGTGGCCTCCCGATAAACCCAGCCGTCGGGCAGTTCGCCCCAATTCTCGCCGGAGACCTCATATGTGTATTCGCCACTGCCGAGTTGTACCATTGTTCGTTATTCCTTACTTGGATTTTTTCTATCGGGCCAGTTCAAGCAAGATCGGCACACCCATGTCGATGTACTTCTGGCGGGTGTCGGGAGTGTTGTTGCGGTGGACCAGCTTGGTGCCCGTGCCTTCGAGCTGCTTGAGCACGTGCTTCACGCAGTCGTCGACTGTCCGGAACGGGTGATTCGAGTGAATTTCGATGTCCAGCGTCAAGTCCATCGGTCCGAACGAGAGGCAGTCGACCCTCGGCTTGGCCAGGATGTGCGCGTTGGAGACGGCGTTGAGCGACTCGATTTGAATCCAGAGGACTCCAGTGGAGTTCCACCACTTGCGGTAGGCCACGTGATCACCGCCGCGCTTTTCAAATCCCAGGCGAGTGCGGCCTCCCCAGCTTCGGACTCCATCGGGTATGTAGTAGAAATTCCCGACCGCCTCGTCGACCGTGTCTTCCGTCTCGACTTGCGGCACCTCGACGCCGCTGGGGCCCAGGTCGAGATAGTTGCCGATCAAGTAGGTATGGCGAGTGTGCTTGATGCGGAATTGAACGTGAATCCCAATCTCGGCAGCCATCTCACAGAATTCGACGATGGTCTCCTCGTTGAAGGCCGTGTGCTGACTGTCGGTGCTGACGAAGTCGTACGGCCCCGAAGCGATGATATCTTCAAGTCGACCCTTCGACACCTTTGGGGAGATGCCTACGCCAAGCAGCTGCTCTCCCGCATGAATTCGCTCCTTGAGCGTGAGCGCGCTCGGGTTTGTCGGTTCCATAAGACTCGGTACCTCTATGCCTGTGATGTTCGGCGCATATTGTATGGCGTTTGCGCGGCGGGGTCTAGGGACTTCATGAGGCGCACTCGTGTCGGTGCGAAGGACAGCTCCAGGTACGATTAGACAGGCTCTACGGAAGCCACTAGGCTCAGTGTGGTAAACTCTCGGCTTGTGCGCGCTATGAATCTGATACTGATACGACATGGTGAGAGTACGGCGAACGCCGAGGGGCGTTGGCAGGGGAGAGCGGACTTCTCGCTGTCCGAAACTGGGCGGTCGCAGGCAGGCCGTCTTAGGTTGCGATTGAAGGGAGAGGAATACTCCCCGACCCACATCTATACCAGCCCGCTCAGCCGCGTACACGAAACCGCGCGTATCGCGTCCTCGAACTGGAACCTTCCCATACAGGCGTGGGACGACCTGATGGAGCACGACGTAGGGGCTTTCTCGGGGCTCACGTGGGCAGAACTGGAAGAGCGGTTTCCCGAGACTCTCCGCGAATTCAACGAAACTCGCAACCTCGATATCGTGGATGGGGCGGAGACCCACGACGAAATCACCGCTCGCGCGCATCGCGTCGTGGCCCGCCTGATATCCAAACACGACAACTCCGACCGGGTGCTGGTGTTCTCCCACGGCGGGATATTGACCCATGTCATCGCCCGGCTTCTGGGCACCGACCGGCTGTGGGGCCTCAGCATTCGCAACACGGCGATCTTCGAGTTCTCCGTCGACGTGGACAGCTGGCATCTGGACGGCCGGACACGAACCAACGTCGATTTATGGAGCATCATCAGGTTAAACGATGCGCGTCACCTCGACTAGGGCGAGATGTCGGGGCTAGCCGAGGAAGAGACGGAGGTGGGCGGCCTCTTGGATATAGTGGTCGATCTCCACGGTTGTACTGTCGCGATTGAGGCTGGCCCAAATTGCGCTGGTCAGCCCCTCGTGGACTCGGTCCAGCTCATCCGTAAACCGTCCCAATAGGTCCAGGTACGGTTCTCCGAGCAGCTCTTTCACGTGTCGCTCATTGGCGAACTGCAGGGCCGCACGGAGGTCGCCGTCTATGCTTGGGTAGACCTCTCGGACGAAGGCGAGGTCGTCATCGTCTAGGGATGCCAAGCCCAGCAGTTCGGGTGGTACGCCGATGGAGTAGAGGGAAGCAGAAAAACCGATAGCGCGGGGTAGGGTCACACCGCCGACTCCGCCGAGAGAGCGGCCGTAGCCGAAGAGACCGACGTGCATCTTGCGCTCACGTCGTTTCGGCACGTGAGACGACACTGTCCTGATGACATCGGCCAGACGCTGCACCTGCGACTGATACTCGGCGGTCGTCTTTTCGATTATATCGACGGCCCGCTCCTGCGCGACGGGTACGGGATCGCCCCGCTCGTGGTCATGGATCTGCTCGATGCCGTTACGGACGGTGTCCTGATCGTAGTCGTACTTGAACGCGGACTGGACGGTGAAGGTCTGGGCGGTTGGGTACTCGATAAAGGCGCGCTCGACGTTGAGTGGGGTCAGGTGACCGCGGAACGGCACGGAACCGGCCCCGATGATGGGATAGAGGGGGAGTCCCAGCTTTCGTTCGAGGTTATGGAGACGCAGCAGCCCCACCTTCAGGATCAGCTCAGCGCCCACGATGCCATAGTTGAGCGCGGGGTCACTCCGCGCAAGGAACACCCGCTGGTACGGCAAGTCCCTGTCTCGAACGTACTCCTCCACGATGCGGTCGCAATGAAGAATATGCTCCATGTCCTCGATGAGGGGAATCACCCGGACCCGCTTGGGCATGAACTCGCCAACCCAGTCCTTGACGGACTGGCCGTCGAGCAAATCCCGGTCTTCCTGCCCGACGATGATCATTCGATAGTAGGCCTCAACCAAGGAGATTTCCTCGGCAGAGGTCGTCATGGGAAGGATGACCTCCTGGATGGGAGCGAATTGCGCGTCGCCGTAGAAGCCTTGCACAGTATCCCAGGCCGAAGGCACGCTCTGGAGCGCCTCGACCATGGACTTGCGCATGTCGCGCTCGATACGCGGATTCGGCACACGCAGCGTCAGGGCGATGTCGCGACCAAGCAGCCGTTCCTGTCGAAAGAAGGCCGGGTAGTTCGTGAGCAGTTTGCGGACTACCTGATTGTCGGCTTCCTTGCCCTCGGAGTCCCACATCTGTTCATCACATCCCATGGCGAAGACGCTGACGGCCTCGGCCACCTCACCTTCGCCTTTCAGGACTCCCTTATCGTCGGCATTGGGGGCCGGCGTGGCGTTGTCCGGGTGCTGTGTGCTCATCACTTTCGGAATTAGAGGCATTTTGCACATCTCCCCTGCTTACAACCGCGATATGTGAGCGAATCATCCAATATCCGTTGGGCGCGATTGTAACAGGACGGTCAATTCTCGCCCAAATCGCTTGATTGCGAGGTCGTGATGTAGACGAATCCGTTGCGGTTTCTCGCGCTACTCGTCCTCGCTGATGTAGACACCGTGCACCTCGGAACCGAAGCCCTCATAGCAGGAGTAGTAGACGCAGAAGAGGCGGCCGTCCGGGAGCCGTACAACGGAAGGGTAGCCGCAGTTCCAGTCCGTGCCACGGTAGACCTGCGCGGCATACGCCCATTCTGCGCCGCCGTCGGCAGTCATGCTCACGCTCACTCCCGGCCGTTGCGGATCGCGGTCGCGGTAGAAGCAGGCAATGGCCCCGGAGCGCAGTCCGAAGAGGAACGGGGTCTGCCCCTGGAACGGCAGGGGACGCGGCTCCGACCATGTCCGGCCCTCGTCGGACGAGTATGACTGGTAGCTGTCGAAGGGCGGGGCCTGGGTGCGGATAACGGCCATGAAGCGACCGTCGGGCAGTCTCGAAATGGCCGGCTCGTAAAAAGTGATTTTGGACGACCGCGCCACCAGCGCCTTGTTTCCCCACGACCGTCCCATGTCGGATGAGAACGCAACGGCGGCGTAGGTGTCTCCGCCGGGTTTGTCCGCGCCGTAGATGGGAAGCATCCAGTCGCCGCTGCCGGTGATCAGCACGTGATCCATGGCGTGAGGCTCGGTGAATGAGCCGAAGAAGGTAAGCTCTTCACCCATCGGTCCCCATGTGAGGCCGCCGTCGGTGGAGCGTATCGGGTGGACGTGGGACTCCGGCATACCAACGCGACGGGCCTTCATCACGAACATGACGAGGTCGCCGTCGGGCGTCTGCACCATGCGGTTGCCGCCGCTGCAGTCCCAGCCGGGCAGCGCAGCGACGGGGTGTGGCTCCGACCACGTTCGTCCGCCGTCCTTCGAGCGCGTCGTCACCACGGCTCCATCGTCGATCATGTCGTGCTCCCCCACGGGGTGCCGGCTGGCCAGCCGGTACCCTACCAGAAGGTCTCCGTTTGGGAGCAACTGGACGCCCGCCAAGGCCCTGGAGCGTGGCTCCGGGCCGCCTGCGATGAGCATTCTGTCGATTACCTTCATGAGTTTCAACCCTCGGAGGTCTTTTGAGCCGAAACGCCCAATCTCGCGAACGTTTCTTGGAGGTACTCCACCGTGTAGCTCACCATTGCCTCGACCGCCAGCCTTCCCTTCTCCGCCGAGGCCAGACTCGAACGTCCCCACACCCCGTCGGGGCAGAACTCCTTCATGGCGAGGTAATCGAAGTACACAGGGCCAACGCCCGGAACGTGGTCGATCCGAGACGGCCCAACCTGCTCGGGCGCGGCGTGCAACATGACTGAGGTCTCCAACTCGCCTGCGTGCTGCTCATCGGCGTAGCCCTCAAGTATCTCGTCCAACTTGGCTCCAGCATCCTGGCCCGGACTCACCAGCACGACTTTCCCCCGGGACTGGCTGAGGTTCAGGTCGCGCACGGCGAGCTTGAGTATGAGATTGCCGCCGTGGAAATTGAGCACCGCGATGCGACGGAATCCCTGCTCCAGCAGGCTCTCTACCACGTCCTTGACGACCGCGCCGAGGGTCTCCGGGGCGAGTGATATTGTACCGCGGAAGCCCGTGTGCGCCTGCGAACACCCGAAGGGCATACCAGGGAGCAGGTAGGCGTCGAGCCGCTCCGCCACCTGCCTAGCCACGATTTCACCCTGATACCAGTCCATAGACAGCGGGAGGTGCGGCCCATGCTGCTCAATGGCACCGACGGGCAGGACAGCCGCGTCCACGCCGCTGCGTTCCAGTTCAAGATAGGTCGATGTTGCGTCGTACATAGCGAGTCTCCGTCAAGCAGTTGGTGTCCTCTGCCCTATCGAGGTGATACTAAATCGTAGCGGATTCGCGACCTTCGCCAAAAATCCTGTGGCGTCCTCTCAGGTAATTGAAGCCAAGCTCAGAGCAATAGTCGAAGTGTGGGGACCTCATCTGACGGCCGGCGTATCGTGTCCTGGGCGGCCGAGCTGCCTCAGGACTCGGAGGTCCCGCACCAGAGGTGACAGCCTGTGATACCCAGCGTAATCGGCAGCAACGTGTCCACCACCGCCCAGATCACCCATGCGTGATGGTTGCCGTCCAGGCTATCCGAGCCGAGGGCCAAGAGAGCGAGCCAGCTGTGGAGAAACAGGATTGTGACCGCAACCGTCGAGTAGAAGAGCACATTGACTTCTAAGTACTGGCGTGTGACGGCCTCGGAGGGGTCGGGCCCTTTTGCGTCCCGCTTGGCGGCGAAATTGTACACCAGGGCAATGACGAGCCCGATGAGCATCAGCACGTCCACCACGTACCACGTTGTCTCCACGTCGAAGTCGAAAGACTTGGCAAGGACTGTATTGATGATGAAGTACACCGCTACCACCACGGCCACACCAATCAGATAGGCTCCCGCGATTTTCTTTAGTCCTGCCATTGAGTCCTCCTCTTGCTCGTCAATTCTCCTGCCGCGCGGATCGAGTATGAGATACCAGATGGACAAGGTTATGTCAATTGAACCGACTTGCATAACAGAAGGGCACAGCCGCGTGTCCCGATTCCGGGTTTGTTTGCGCTGTCATCCTCACACGCGGAGAAACGTGCATAACCCCGACATATGTCATTCTGAATGCAGCGGAGCGGAGTGAGGGATCTAATTCCTTATCATCCAGCACTGACCCACAGTTGTACCGAACCCTTGACTGACAGCGCAACATCTTAAATTCCTCCCAAGTGTCGGAATGACAGGATTGGAGATCGGTTATTCAAAGGTCTCGGGAATCCACACCTCAGCGTATTTGGTTCCCGCTCTCGGAGACTTTTATACAACCAAACGGACTGGGCGACATCCTGGAATTGTATCAATCCATGTGAACGTGAGTGGACGACAATTTAATGCCCGCCCCGTCTTGGGTACGAGGTGATGTTCTTTTAGTGGGAATGACCGTGGCCTTGTGCAGGCCACACAAGGGGATGAAAATTCGTTGGCGCCGAGGACGGGCGACCAGAAGAGTCGCCCCTAAGACAGGTTTGCCGGGGCCTTTTTTCGTAGCAATCGCTCATGTCCCGTTGCGCGGGACACCACAAAATATGAAAATGGCGGCCCCTTTCCGTCGCCAGAGGGATGATGGCAGCGGCTGGGGAGTGGATTCCCGCGTTCGCGGGAATAACGGTGGCGGTGGCATTTAGGCCATTTTCAGGGTAATGACAAAGGTTGTGCTTAGGTCTTCCCTTCACGGGACAGATGAAGGTGGGCAAGTCGATTCTTGCGCCTCTCTCGTCGAAGGAGGCGCTCACTCCTCCTTCAGGCCCAGGGATGCCGCTACGGCAGGGGGACTCATCGGGAGGTCGGTCATCCGGACGCCGGTGGCACGGTAGACTGCGTTCGCCATGGCGGCGAGCGGCGGCACGATGCCCGCCTCGCCGACTCCGCGTATCCCGAACGGGTGGTTGGGGTTCGGCACCTCGACGATGACGGCCTCGATCATCGGCAGGTCGAGGGCGGTAGGCATCCGGTAGTCGAGAAGGGAGGTGTTGTTGATGTGCCCGTCTTCGGCCATGTTGTACTCTTCGTTGAGCGCCCATCCGATGCCCTGGGCGGCGCCTCCTTGAATCTGCCCCTCCACGTAGCTCGGATGAATGGCGATTCCCGCGTCCTGGAAGGCGGTGCAGCGCACCACGTCCGTCTTGCCAGTGTCGGGGTCGACGCGAACGTCCACGATCATGGCCGCGTATGCCCGGGCCGCTCCTGTGGACGTGACGTTGGCTCGTCCAACTATCGGGCCTCCCGTGGCGTTGGCGGTCTCCGCCACTTCCTTGTACGACATGCTCAGCTCGGGGTCGGATACGTGTGAGAGCGTACCTCCATCGTACTGAACGTTCTCGACGGAGGTCTCCCAGATGCGGGCCGCCCGCTCGATGAGTTGGCGTTTGACGTCGAGCGCGGCCTCGTATGCCGCGTAGCCGGACTTGAAGGCGACGCTACTCCCGCCGGTGTTGGAGGTGTAGCCGATTGAGTCGGTGTCGCCGATTTGGGGCATTACGTCCTCGACGGGGATGCCGAGCACTTCGGCGAACTGCTGGGCCACGGCTGTCCGCGTGCCGCCTATGTCTACAGACCCCTCGACGAGGCTGAACTTCCCGTTGGTCTGGAGGTTGGCGATTACGCATGCGGGTCCCGCGCCGTTGCCCCACGACCCGAACGCCACGCCGCGACCGGTGTGTTCATCCGCAAGCGGCGCGCCATAGTGCGGGTGATCGTGGACGGCCTCCATCATCTCAACTGCGCCGATGCAAGGGTGCATGACGCCGTTCGCCATGCGGGTGCCCTCCCGCGCGGCGTTCTTCAATCGAAGTGCAACTGGGTCGAATCCGAGCTTCTCGGCGATTTCGTCGATGACGGCCTCGCCCGCGAATGCGCCGATGGGCGCACCGGGCGCGCGATAGGCGGCCGTGCTCGGCATGTTGTCGACGACATCGTAGCTGTCGAGGTGTATGTTGTCGATTTCGTAGGGCGAGAACATGGAGGTCGCGGCTCCGTTGTGCGACGACCCGGGGTACGCGCCGGACTCGAAGGCGATAAGGGCCTTGCCCGCGATGAGCTTGCCGTCCTTCGTCGCGCCGACCTTGATCTTGGTATAGCTTCCGGACGTCGGTCCGGTCGCTTCGAGGACATCGGCCCGCGACATGGTGATCTTAACAGGATGTCCGGTCTTCTTTGAAAGGAGCGCAGCGACCGGCTCAAGATAGGCCCGCAGCTTGCCTCCGAACCCACCGCCGATCTCCAAGGGGACGACCTTGACCTCGGACACGGGCACGTCGAGCACACGGCAAATCTGGTCGCGCATCCCGAACTGCCCCTGGCTGCTGTTCCAGATGGTCAGCCTGCCGTCCTGTCCCCAGAGGGCGGTGCACGTCTGCGGCTCGATGTACCCTTGGTGCACCATCTTGGTGCGAAACTCGCGCTCCACGACAACGTCCGCCCCAGCGAAGGCCGCGTCGGCATCACCCAAGACCTGCTGAGAGTGGCCCGCGACGTTGCTGCCGGCCTGAGCCTCGAAACCAAGACCCTCCGGCGCGGTGATGTTCTCGTGGAGGACGGGCGCGCCGGGCCTCATGGCGTCCTCGACGTTCGTGACGGCGGGGAGCACTTCGTACTCCACCTCGATCAGGTCGAGCGCTTCCTCTGCCGCATGGGGGTTGGAAGCCGCCACGGCAACGACCGGATGTCCCTTGTGAAGGGCCTTGTCGTCGGCCAGAACGGCGGTCGAGAGATATCGCAAGCTCATCACCTGGTCCTCGCCTACTTCCATGAGCCGGTCGTCGGTCCACGGCAGGTCGGCGTGGGTCACGACGGCCAACACGCCCGGATGGGCGGAGGCGCGCTCGGTGTCGATAGACCTGATGCGCGCGTGGGCGTGGGGACTGCGCAGGATCTTCCCGTGCAGCAGTCCAGGCAACTGGATGTCAGCCCCATAGACCGCCCGCCCGGTCACCTTGTCGGTACCGTCGTGACGGACGGGCCGGGTCCCCACCACCTTGAATTTGCTCTCGACCTTGGCTTCGGTCGCTGTTGCCATGACATACACCTCTATAGAGTCCGGGCCGCGGAACGCCCTGAAGTTACGCGCCCGTCATTTTAGCACAGCGACTATCGTCGCTCAGGTGACCCCCTAAGTCATTAGACACGACTACTTGTCATTCCGAGCGCAGTGAGGAATCTGGAATATTCCGACGTCGTCAATAAGCCGTCCCGGCTACGGGGCTCCGCGTGGAGGACAAGAGCCTTCGATTCCTCTCTTCGCTTCGCTACGTTTCGGAATGACAGGAGTCGAGGGTTTGCGTAGGTCTCCCCAAGGCTTTTGCACACCTTAAACGCGAAACGCGCGTGAATATTGGAATGTCTATTGTAGCCTCGATTCAAGGTTGCGTAACCGACTCACGCACTTTATGAGGCATACACTTACCGATGCTTCACTTACTATACTTGTACAAATATATATTACATACTAGCGTAACGCTACATTGCAGATTGTGCTTCGCTCGGCCCGTTCTACACCGAGAACGACTCAGGAGAGAAGGCTTGCTCGCCAGGGAAATGGGAATGCTGCCACTGATCGTCATGCGGACTATACTCGGAGTCTTTACGCTCGCCATCATTTCTTTCCTCACCTTCGTCATGATCCAGCTTCCGGAGGGCGACAACGTCGACCGGTACATCGAACAGCTCCGCGCAAAGGGCGACGAAGTTAGCTATGAGCAGGCCGAATTCATCCGCGAGTACTACGGCCTCGATCGGCCCATGCTAATCCAATGCTGGTTCTGGATTTCCCGGATCATCTTCAAGCTCGACTTCGGGCGCTCCTTCGCCTTACAGCGCACCATTAGGGAACTGCTTACTGACAGACTGCAGTTCACCATTGCCTTGGCGGCCTTCACGGCCGTCCTCATTTGGGTGTTCTCGTTACCCGTGGGCATCTATTCGGCCGTAAGACACCATACTCTTGGTGACTACACGTTCACGTTATTGGGGTTCAATGGGCTAGCTGTGCCCGATTTCTTGTTGGGCTTAGTTTTGATGTACGTCTTCTTCGCCTACTTTGGGTGGAGTGTGGTCGGTCTCTTCTCGGGCCATTACATCAATGCGCCGTGGAGCGTCGGCAAGGTGATCGACATGCTCCAACACCTGATCGTGCCGAGCGTGGTGCTGGGAACGGCGGGCACCGCGGGGCAGATTAGGGTGCTCCGCAACAACCTGTTGGACGAGCTGGGCAAGCCCTATGTAGTGACAGCGCGCTCCAAGGGCGTCGCAGCTTGGAAGCTCGTCGTCAAATACCCTTTGCGCGTTGCAATCAACCCGCTGATCAGCGGGTTCGGCGGGATGCTTCCGGGCCTATTGGGCGGGTCAGTCATCGTTTCGATCGTACTCAGCCTGCCGACTCTGGGCCCCTTGATGCTCCGAGCGCTCGAAATGCAGGACATGTACCTCGCCGGAAGCGTCTTCCTGCTGCTGTCCACGCTGACCATCATCGGTGTGCTCATCTCCGACCTGATGCTCGTGGTCGTCGACCCACGAATCAGGCTGACGGGCAGAGCCGGTCAGTATACGCATTACCAAGCTCCTATGGGGAATAGCCTCCTTGCAGCCAATGCAAGGGGGCCTTGCATTTCAGGGCAAAACCAAGGCCGGTCGAGAGCGATGACGAAAGTGCTGGCACTCTCCACCAACCTTGAATTGAACGGCTTGCGTTATTAGGAAGGTATATGGTACTGTTGGCCCAAAATGCCCGGTCGTGCGCAGTACGGCCCGTTTGACACCGAGAATAACTCAGTTGGGGAGGTTTGCAAACCATGGGAATGGGAATGTTGCCGTTCATCGTCATGCGGACTATTCTCGGCGCGCTTACGCTTTGCATAATATCGTTCTTGACATTTGTCATCATCCAGTTGCCCGAGGGCGACTACGTTGACCGGTACATTGAGCAGCTCCGCCTCGAGGGCGATGAGATCAGCCAGCAGGAGGCTGACGCAATCCGCGACTACTACGGCCTAAATCGGCCCATGCTCGTCCAGTATTGGTTCTGGATTTCCCGGATCATCTTCAAGCTCGACTTCGGGCGTTCATTCGCCCGGCAGCGCACTATTAAGGAGCTTCTTGCGGATAGACTTCAGTTCACGATTGCCTTAGCGGCCTTCACGGCCGTCCTCATTTGGGTGTTCTCGTTACCCGTGGGTATCTATTCGGCTGTGAGACACCACACGTTCGGGGACTACGCGTTCACATTATTGGGGTTCACAGGGCTAGCTGTGCCCGATTTCTTATTGGGCTTAGTCATGATGTACGTCTTCTTCGCCTACTTTGGGTGGAGTGTGGGCGGCCTCTTTTCGGGCCAGTACATCAATGCGCCATGGAGCGTGGGCAAGGTGATTGACATGCTCCAGCACCTGATCGTGCCCGGCGTGGTGCTGGGAACGGCGGGCACTGCGGGGCAGATCCGCGTGTTGCGCAACAATTTGCTGGATGAGCTCGCGAAACCCTATGTCGTGACTGCGCGAGCCAAGGGCGTGGTGGCGTGGAAGCTCGTCGTAAAGTATCCCTTGCGTATAGCGATCAACCCGCTAATCAGCGGCTTCGGCAGCCTGCTGCCCAGTCTCCTGGGCGGATCGGTCATCGTGTCGATCGTGCTCAGCCTGCCGACTCTCGGTCCACTGATGCTCCGCGCGCTCGAACAGCAGGACATGTATCTCGCGGGCAGCATCTTCCTGTTGCTGTCGGCGCTGACCATTATTGGCGTGCTCATCTCCGACCTGATGCTGGTGGTCGTCGACCCGCGCATCAGGCTCATGGGTGGAGCCGGCAACTAGACCCACCGCAAAAACCAAATCTAATGAAACGCCCCCTTGCGCTCTCTGCAAGGGGGCGTTTCATTTCTGTCAATCATACGGACACCGACGACGGTGCAACCACGCTCGTACCACCGGGCCCCAGGGACTTTCCCCAATCGGCACGTTGCCCATGAGCGGCTTCGTAAGGCCGCTAACGCCCTTGTGAAGGCCAGCAGCCCGCTTGACAGTATCGACCTCCGCACGTACCATAACAACACGCTACCTAGTGATGCTAGGTGGCCAAACTGGTATGGAGGTGAGCGCATGGACGCGCCAATCGTTGTCCTGCTCGCCGTCCTATCCGGTCTGTTTGGCGTTGGTTTAGGTGCACTGGGCTTCTTTTTCGTCTGGAGTAACGTCTCCGGCAATCGCATGGAGACCGCGAAGAACGAGGCCTCGAAAGTGGTCGAGGACGCCCGCTCCGAGGAGCGGCGTGTGATCCGAGAGGCCCGTGAGGAAGCCAAGCGCACTGTATCAAGTGGTGAGTCGAGAATCAGGGAATCCGAAGACGAGCTTCGGGAGCGCCGCCGTGAGGTGCAGCGCGTCGAACGGCGTCTTTCGAACCGAGAAGAGAACCTCGATAAGAGGGCTGGCAACCTCGAACGTCGTGAGCGCGACCTTACGACAAAAGAGGAGCGGGCCACCGAGATCGAGAACGACCTAGAGAATCTCAAGCTGAAGCAGTCGCAGCGGCTTGAGGAGATTTCCAACCTCAGTATGGAAGACGCTCAGTCAGAGCTGATGCGTCGGGCCGAGGAGGAAATCCAGCACGAGTTGGCCCTGCAGTACCGCGACATGGAAGACGAGGCGCGGGCGAGGGCCGACGACAGCGCAAGGGAGATCATCAGCGAGGCGATCCAGCGTCTCGCGTCCGACGTGGTCTCCGAAGCTACTCTAACCACAGTGCCACTGCCAAACGATGAGATGAAGGGTCGTCTCATTGGCCGCGAAGGACGGAACATCAGAGCAATAGAAAAAGCTACCGGAGTAGACCTCATCATCGATGACACTCCGGAAGCCGTGACCATCTCGTGCTTCGACCCGATTCGACGAGAGATCGCGAGGCTGGCCCTAACCAAGCTCGTGACCGACGGCAGGATCCACCCTGCCCGGATCGAAGACATGGTTGCTAAGACCGAAAAAGACTTGCAGGAAACCATCCGCAAGAAGGGAGACAACACCGTTCGGGATGTCGGTGTGCGCGGTCTCAACAAGGAGGTCGTGCAGCTTCTTGGCCGCCTGCAGTACCGGTTCAGCTACGGCGAAAACGTGCTGCAGCACAGTGTGGAGGTGGCCCACCTCGCCGCGGCGATGGCCGCCGAGATCGGCGCGAACGTCCGCGTCGCCAAGATGGGCGGACTGCTCCACGACATCGGCAAGGCCTTGACCCACGAAGTCGAAGGACCACATGCCGAGATCGGGGCCGAGGTCGCCACCAAGAACAAGGTGCCGAAGGCGGTAATTACCGCCATCGCCGAGCACCACGACGACGACCACTCCAGCCCGGAGTCGTTCCTCGTCGCGGCCGCAGACGCGATAAGCGCTGCCCGACCCGGCGCCCGTCGCGACACCGTCGAGCACTACCTCAAGCGCCTCCAGGCCCTCGAACAGGTCGGCATGGCATTCGAAGGCGTGGAAAAGTGCTACGCGATCCAGGCCGGCCGCGAAATCCGCATACTGGTCAAGCCCGAGGACATCGACGACCTCGCAGCCAACAACATGGCCCGCAACGTCGTCAAGAAGATCGAGCAGGAGTTGACCTACCCCGGACAGATCAAGGTGACAGTCATTCGCGAGAATCGCGCCGTGGAGTACGCTCGATAGTCCAACTACGGAAACGATGATCCATGAACCGCCTCCGGCGTCTCTCGCCGGGGGCGGTCTTGGTTTCCGCTATCTCCTCCCAACGGATACAATGAAATCAGACAACCGCAAGGACCCCGAAGTGCATGAGGTAGACCTCCATCTCCACACAACCCACTCCGACGGCACACTCAGTCCCGCGGATCTCATCGACCTGTGCGCCCGAAACGGCCTGAAGGTCATCGCCATCAGCGACCACGACTCAACGGAGGGCGTCGCCGAGGCCCAGACCGCCGCTGTCCGCCACGACATCGAGGTCATCCCTGCCATCGAGTTGAGCACCGACGTGCCCGACAATGAGATCCACATGCTCGGGTACTTCATCGACATGGAGGACACCGGCTTTCAAGCCCTACTCAAAGAATTTCGCGCGGGACGAGAGGACCGTGGCCGCAAGATGGTCGAGCGGCTCGTCGGGCTCGGCCTGGACATCATGTGGGAGGAGGTCGAGCGCATCGCCAACGGAGCGGCGGTCGGGCGACCGCACATCGCCCAGGCCATGATCGAGCGTGGATACGTCTCTGAGTGGCAGGAAGCTTTCGAACGCTACATCGGACGAACCGGCCCGGCGTACGTCGAACGCACCCGGCTAGAACCCGAGGAGGCTGTCCGGGTGTTGCTCGACAACGGCGCTCTGCCCGTCATGGCCCATCCTCTCTACTACGAGCGCGAGGATACCCAAAAGCTCAACAAAATCGTTGCAGGTCTCAAGGAGGCCGGGATGGTGGGTCTGGAGGTCCACTACGGCGAGTTCTCCGAGAGCGAGATAGACATGCTCGCGAACATCGCGGCCGAGCTCGATCTCGTCCCGTGCGGGGGCAGCGACTATCACGCATCCGGCAAGCCCGGGGAGATCATGCCCGGCGAAGCGGGTCCGCCTATGAGCACGGTCGAGTCCCTCCGGGCGAGGAAGGGCGTGGCAAGGGTGTCATGACCATCACCGCGATCGCATTCATCGTCGGGGCCTACCTGCTGGGAGCGATTCCGTCGTCGTACCTGATGGCGCGCTGGCTCAAGGGGGTCGATATCCGAACAGCCGGCTCCGGCAACGTCGGCGCTTCCAACCTCAGCGAGCACGTCGGACGCTGGATCGGCATCCCCGTCGGCCTGTTCGACCTCATCTTTAAGGCTGCCGTGCCTGTTCTCCTCGCACAGTTCCTCGACCAGAACCTTACCGTCCAAGCCGCAGTCGGACTCGCCGCCGTGCTGGGACACAATTGGTCTCCCTACCTGCAAATGACGGGCGGACGTGGCGTCTCGACTGTCATCGGCATCATGGTCGCCTTCCTCATGTGGCAGGAAATAGTCATAGGGCTTGTGCTCGTCGGCCTCGTGGGGACCCTGTGGCTCAAGGACATGGCGCTCTGGATGTTCGTCATGATCGTCGCGCTGCCGGGCATAGTGTATTTCTTCGACTTCTTCGACCTCTTCGAGCGAGACATGACGGTCGTCATCCTCTTCGTCTGTCTCGCAATCGCACTGCTGGTAAAGCGCCTGACCGCCAACTGGGAGCGCCCGGAGCAAGGCTATAGCTGGAGGGTCTTCGTCTATCGCGTCCTCTGGGACCGCGACGTCCGGCGACAGGAGGAGTGGACGCGGAGGGGAATCGAAGGGGAGGCGGCGTAATGGCCGAGCAGGGAACCGGCGCAACCTACTACTGCGCACAGCACAGGGACACGCCGACAAATCTCCGTTGCGGCCGCTGTAACACGCCGGTATGCCCGCGCTGCCGGATCCACGGACCCGTCGGCATCCGATGTCTCGATTGCGGCAGGCCCCCTAAACTGCCGCAATTCGAGGTCTCGACGCCACTGATGCTCCGTGCCGTCGGAGCGAGCTTGGGATTGGGGATCGCAGGTGGCCTCATTCTCCTGTTCCTGCCCGTATATGGCATCTTCTACCTGATCGCCACCGCCGGATTCGGATTCATCGTTGCCGAGATGACGAGCTACGTTGCGAACAGTAAGCGGGGTCCGAAGCTCGCAATCATCGCCTTGGTCGGCACCGTCGTGGGGCACGTGCTGATCGTCGCGTTATCGGGCTTTGTGTCGCTGTTCCTCTTGCTGGGGGCCATCCTTGCCGCGGTCGTGGCCTTCGTGCGGCTGCGCCAGCCGTAGCGGATGACAGGGAACTCTAGACCCAACCTACCGACACCCCACTAGCGCGTACACCACAACCCCGATCAATTCAAGGATGCGCTCGAAAACTGCCAGAATGACATCCCTCGCCGAATCCACTGCCGTGTCCTCTGGTGCTGCGGGCGCTGGCCCACCCGTCCCGGCTTGAGGAGCACGTCCCTCGCCAAGCTCATCAATGTCTTCTTGCGCTTGCTCAAGCAAGGCGGTCCGAGTGCATATGCCAACGGAATAGCCGCCGTCGACATAGGGGCCGTCGTAAGCATAGACGATGTACTCTTCTCCTTCGACAAACCTAAATCCGCAACTCCCGCCGGTCGGCGGCGTGGTGATAACCATGTCCTCGTAGACCGTTCCCTTCCACACGGCGCTGACCTCGAAGCCGATAGCGCTGTGGTCATCACGGGAGACGGACCTTCCATCAGGGTCGTACGTGTGCCGGACCGACACGACCTTCCCCGCGAAGACTGCGGAAGATTCCCGCAGTTCTTCGGAAGGAGACCCGGGCTGTGCACACGAGCACGCATAAACCTGCCCGGGATTCCCAAGAAACCAGAGTACGCCAAATATGAGCGCGAGGCTCACTGCGATTACCGATACAGGTGTCAGACCGATCCAATACCGCCTTGCATTCACTTGCTGCATGATCTACTCCCTTTCCCCTTCTCCTGGGTTGCTTTGCTCTACGCCTCTATTAAGTAGGACGCCATAAGACCCAGAATTGTTCCAAAGAGCCTGCGTCCGCCGCGGAGCAGGGAGTTGGTCGACATTCGTCGCTGGAGGGCGCGTTGAGTGACGAAATGCAAGCGAGTTTGAACGAAGCATCTAAGCCGGACTACTGCCGGAAAACGAGAAATGGGGGAATTACATGCAAGAACGCGGCCGACAAAGGACGCCTGAAGTGAGGTCGAGGCGAAACGCCTAGTTGATAGCCGCCCCTACGGAAGGATCTCCACGAGTTCTTCGGCGGTCAGCGCCTCCAGCAGCGCGGCGACGTTTACGTCCTTCTTGGTGTGGTGACGCAAAGGGAGTTCAGGGTCGACGCTGTAGAGGTTGCGCCTGCCGCTCTTGTGCCGCTGGATGTATCCCGCCTCTTCAAGATCGGAGATGATCTTGTGGGTCGTGCGCTCGGTGATGCCGACATGGTTCGATATCTCCCGAGCGGTGTGGTCGGGATTGTGATAGATGTAGCTGAGCACCAACCCGTGGTTGGTGATGAAGGTCCATCGGGTGGGTCGCATAGTGGTTACCGGCCTACCTGCTGGAACTGCCGGAATCGTACCACACGCCGATTCCGTCCGCAAACACCTTGCCTACGGCTCGACTCTCTGGAGCCCGGGAACCCTGTCGAAGTCCCGGTCGTAGCTCATGATCTCCGTTACGCCCTGTCGCCTCATGTGCGCCGCAGCCAAGGCGTCTTCGTAGTCAAGAAAAGGAGATGATGCATAGAGGTCGAGGGCCTCTAAGTACACTCGCTTTTGGGGGAGCCTGAGGCCCCGAAGCGTCAATATCGGCACCAGGCGAGCCTTGATTTCCTCGTTGCTCAGCCCATAAAGACCTTGTCGTGACGAAAGCACATAGACCACCTCCGCGATGACGGCCTCGCAGGTGAATAGCTCTTCTTCCCCCAACTCCACCCGCTTGAAGAGCCGGTAACACGCTTCTGCCTTTACCTCGTCGTCCCTGGTCAGATATCTGAGGATAACGTTCGTGTCTACGAAGATCATGCCTCGCTGAGTTCCCGCATTGTTCTTGCGGCCTTTTCGTTCTTGGCATTACGAGTTATCTCGTCCCAGTCCTCTGGGTTCGAGGACGCCTTCACTGAGCCGTAAGCCGACTCCAAACTGAAGGTAGCAGCAGACAACCTCACTTCGCCTCCGTCTTCAATGGTGAATGCGACTTTGTCTCTGGGGTTCAGGCCCAACGTACGCCTTACTTCAGCAGGAATAGTTACTTGGTTTCGCTGTGTGGTAGCGGCAGTGAATTCCCTCATGACTCCTCCAACGGAATGTATATTAACCAATGCAAGTGTAGTATATCATTGTTCACTCAACAATGTCTTGACCTAAGCACGACACCCCACTACTCCCCCGCCAGCACCTCCGCCAGCTTCACCAGCGTCCTCACCATCACGCCCGTTCCCCCCTTCACCACGTACCCGCCCGTCTTGCTGGAGAACGACGTCCCGGCGATGTCGACGTGCGCCCATGCCGCGTCTCCCGCGAACTCCCCGATGATCAGCGCTCCCGTGATCGACCCTGCCGGGCGGCCACCTACGTTCTTGAGATTGGCCACGTCGCTGCGGTACTGCTCCTTGTACTCGTCGTAGGTGGGGAGCTGCCACAGGCGCTCGCCCGCCATGTCGCCGGACTGCTTCACCTGGTCGATGAACGCCTGGTCGTTGCCGAACAGTCCGCTGCATATGTGGCCGAGGGCGATGCTCATCGCGCCGGTCAGGGTGGCGATGTCTACGATCCTGCGTATTCCCTGGGTGTGGGCGTAGTACACGGCGTCGGCCAGGACGAGCCTGCCCTCGGCGTCGGTGTTGTCGATCTCGATGGTCTTGCCGCTCATGGTCTTTACGATGTCTCCGGGCCGCTGAGCGCCTCCGCCCGGCATGTTCTCCGTGGCCGCGACGATGCCCGTGACGTTGATCTTCGGCCTGACCTGCCCGATCACCTTCATGGCGGAGATCACCGCCGCGCCCCCCGCCATATCGCCCTTCATGTCTCCCATGTTGGCGGACGGCTTGATCGATATGCCGCCGCTGTCGAACGTGATTCCCTTGCCGACGATGGCGAGGTTGTTGTCGGGGTCATCGGGATCACCCTCGTACTTCATGACGATCAGCTTTGGAGGCTCCTTGCTGCCCTGCGCCACGCCGAGGAACGCGCCCATGCCCAGCGCTTCCAGGTCCGCCGTGTCGAGCACCTCGATTCCCAGTCCGGAATCGTCCGCCGCCTTGAGCGCGCGCTCCGCCATGCGAGACGGGGTCATGCGGTTGCCTGGCTCGTTGACCATGTTGCGGCAGATCGTCACCGCGTCGGCCTGCAGCAACCCGCGATCGACTCCCAACCGCAGCGTCGCCAGCTTCGAGGCGTCGAACTCCACGATCTCGACCGTCTCGACCGCCTTCTCGCCGTTCTTCGACGACTTGAACCGGTCGAAGTCGTATAGCCCCAGAACGGTCCCTTCGACTATGGCCTGGGCCGATTGCGCCGCGTCCATCCCGCCGATGCCCGCTCCTTGCGCGATAGTCGAGAACCTCGACACGCCGATCTTCTGGAGCCGTCGCGCCGTTTCGCCCGAAATCGACCGGACGGCCTCCGCGTCGAAGTCGGTCGACTTGCCAAGCCCGGCGACGACCACTCTCGCGGGAGCGATCTTCCCCAGCGTGTGGATGATCGTCACTTCCCCGCGCTTCCCTGTAATCTCGCCGTCGCCGATGAGCCTCGAAATAGCGCCGTCCAGCGCCGAGTCCACCGCTCCCGTCGCCCCTCCGGGACGGGTGACTCCCTCGAACAAGTTGACGACAATCGCGTCCGTCTCGCGAACACTGATGTCACCGGCGGCTACTTCAAACTTCATGCTTTGCACTCCTCTTCCAAGTCTTGGGGAATTGGTCGAACAAATTATAAGCGACTCCATCCTGAATGTGCGCACTGCCCCTAACCATAACGCCGGTCACCTGCCATGAAAACGAATAACACAACCCCGCATACCGTCATTCCTGCGAAGGCAGGAATCCAGGATCATCCTCTGCGCCCCCCACCCTCCACTTTCTACGCCGCTCCCTTCCCTTTGCTATAATTCCCGGCAGGCAGCCAACAGAAGGAGGCGAGATGCAGCGCTCACAAAGCCGACGAGAGACCGATCTCCTCAAGAGGGTCTCGCAGTACATGCCGGGCGGCAGCAACGGCAACACGATCCACATGAACGTCGTCATCGAACGCGGCGAGGGGTCCAAGGTATGGGACGTCAGCGGCAACGAGTACGTCGACTACGCCCTAGGGTCCGGGCCCATGTTCATCGGGCACGCTCACCCGAAGGTCGTGGAGGCCCTGCGGGATCGCGTCGGCAAGAGCTTCACCTTTTTCAGCCTGACGGAAGAGGCCATTCTCCTTGCGGAAGAGATCTGCCGGGCAGTGCCGGCAGCGGAGCAGGTGCGATTTGCCAGCGGCGGTACCGAGGCGACCCTGCTCGCCATGCGAGCGGCGCGGGCGTACCGCGGACGGGACAAGATTCTGAAGTTCGAGGGCGGCTACCACGGCATGAACGAATACGCCCTGATGAGCCTCTCGCCCTCCAAGCTGGTCGACTTTCCGCGCCCCGAGCCCGACTCCGCCGGCATCCCGCGCTCCATCCAGGATGAGGTGCTCGTTGCGCCCTTCAACGATCTCGATACGACGGCCGTCATCATCGACAAGTACCATGATGAGATCGGCGGCGTCATCGTCGAGGCGTTCCAGCGCGTCATCAATCCCCAGCCCGGATTCCTCGAAGGACTGCGTGACATCACGAACCAGTACGGCATTCCCCTGATCTTCGACGAGATCGTCACGGGGTTCCGGTTCTCGTACGGCGGCGCGCAGCAGCACTACGGCGTCACTCCCGACCTCTGCTCCCTCGGTAAGATCGTCGGAGGCGGCCTTCCGCTCTCAGCCGTCGCGGGCAAGGGTGAGATCATGCAGGTCTTCGACTCCGCACACTCCGACGAGACCGGTCCAATGCCGCAGGTCGGCACCCTCAACGGCAACCCCGTCGCGTCCATAGCCGGACTTGCCACCCTCGAAGTCCTGCGCGAGCCGGGCATCTACCAGGAAACCTTTGCCCGCGGTAAACGTCTCCGCGAGGGGTTCCAAGATGCCCTCGATCAGGCCGAGATACCCGCGCAGGTGATAGGACACGACACCGTGTTCGACATCTACTTCACAGACGACGACAAGCCCATCGCCGACTACCGAGACACCGCGAAAGCCGACAAGGCGAAGATGATGAAGCTCAACGATCTGCTCCTCGAACGCGGCGTCTTCAAGGGCGACACGAAGTACTACGTCTCCACCGCCCACACCGACGACGACATCGACCGCACGCTGGACGTCTTCCGGTCGGCCGTGGATAAGCTGTAATCGTCGGTCCTAGGCCCAGTTAACCTGACATACGGGCGACCCTTGTAGTCGCCCGTGCTCGTTCTCAACACAACCGTCATACCGGCGGAGGCCGGTATCCAGAGGGGCTGGAGTGAATGTGCTGCTAGCCAATCACCCCTTGTCCTATGCCGTTCCCAGTCCTCAGAGACCATAACTCGCCAATTTAATCCTTCATAAAGTATTGTACTTTTCCAAAACTTGGTATATCATGCGGTCAAATGCCGTGTTCGGGGTAGTGCACGTCGTTGAAGGCCAAACGTGGTCTCACCTCACTTTCCCGGAAATGAACGTGGCGGGAGGTGTCCTGTGCAGCTCGGGGGAACGTTCGTCGACGTAATTAGTGATGGGACGATCTTGATCGACGGGGGCTCGGTGTTCGGCCAGGTCCCCAAATCGGAGTGGGAGCTCTACATCAAGCCCGACCGCAAGAACAGGGTGCGCCTTGGCTTGAACTGCCTCCTCATCCGCAGTTCAGCCGGGAACATCCTCATTAACACCGGCGCCGGCTCCAAGCGACTCGAAAGGCTCAAGGAGTCGCACGGCCTGCAGGGCAACAAGCTCATCAAAGGGCTCAAGGCTCTGGGCGTGTCCGCAAGGGATATCGACACCGTCGTGCTCACCGACCTCCAGTTCGACACCTCAGGCGGCTCTACCAAGCTCGAACGGTCAGGAAGGGCCATCCCGGCCTTCCCGAAGGCGCGATACGTCGTCCAGAAGGCTGCGTGGGAAGAGGCCAACTCGCCCGACGAGCGCAACCGCAAGCTCTACAGCGACGAAGATTTCCAGCCGCTCGAAGAGGCAGGCGTGCTGGACCTCGTCGAAGGGGACGTCGAGCTAGCCCCTGGAGTCAGCACCAAGGTAACCAACGGGTACGCCAGCGGCCACCAGATCGTCCTCGTAGAGGCCGGCAGCGAGCGCATCGCCTTCCTGTCCCACCTCATCCCGACACCGTTCCACATCGCCCTCTCGACAATCGCGGCGTTCGACAAAGACCCTGGTGAGGTCATCAACCAGAAGCGAGAGGTCATCGGCATGGCGCTGAACGGCGGATGGCTCATGATCTTCGGTCTCGCCCAAGAGCAGAGCGGGGCCTACGTCCAGCAACGCAACGGCAAGTCCCAGCTTCTGCCCGTGGCCTTCTGATCGCGGCGAGCGCAGCCGGTACCCCGCGACATGGCTGATCGCCACTATACCCTCGAGGAGGCCGAGGCCGCCCTACCATGGGTGAGAGACGCCACCGACGCCATGCGCGTGGCGACGCTGGAACTGCTCGACGCCCGGACGAAGCTGAGCGTGCTCCTCGAAGCCATCCGCTCCAACGGCGGCAGCACCCACGAGGAGGAGATACACGATCTCCGTTCCCGCGTCGAGAAGTCGACTGAGGCGTTGCGCCTCCCCCTCGAAGAATTCGAAAACCGGGGCATCATCATCCGCGACCTCCAGCGCGGTCTCATCGACTTCCCCGCCCTGCGTGAAGACCGCAAGGTGTACCTGTGCTGGCTCTACGGCGAGGAGCGCATAGAGTTCTGGCACGAGCTCGAAACAGGATTCGCCGGCCGTCAGCCTTTGTAACGGCGCGACGTTAGGGCTGGCCGCCCCCGACCTCGAAGACCGTTCCCGTCGTAAACGAGCACTCCCTCGACGCCAGCCAGCACACCGCGGACGCAACACCCGCCGTCAACCCCGGCTCCTCGGAACGCACCACGGCGTTCACGAGAATCCCCGTATCCACAACCGACATCGCGACCGCCTTCGTCAGACCGATCAGCGCAGCCTGGCTCGCCGACCGCGCGCTTCGCCCCGCCCGACCCTGCATCACTATATCCGACGCCACCGTCACGATTCGCCCATACCCTCGCTCCATCATCGCCGGAATCACGGCCTGGCAGTACTGCAGCGAGCCGCGCACATCGTTCCGGTAGAACAGGTCGAGCACGCTCGGATCGACCGTATTTACCCTGCCCGGCACATCCGGGATTGGTACGGCATAGACGACGATATCCACTCTTCCCCACACCAGCTTCGCTGTCGTGGCTACCCACTTTGCGGCGGAAGGATCGGCCGGATCGCCGAGCAGCAAGCGTCCCTGAATGCCCTCGGCGTCCAGCAGGTCCGCAGCGCGCTCGCCCATGACGCGGTCTGCCTCCACCAGCACGATGCTTGCCCCCTCGCTTCCCATCCGCATCGCCACGCCCAGGCCGACGTCCTGCCCGCCGCCAACGACTATCGCGACCTGCCCGTCGAATCGCCCCATACCTGCCCCAAGTCGAAACTGAGTCTCGTCACGCGGACTTAACTCTACGGCCCGACGAATACCCGGTCAACGGCGTATACTCGCCGTATGAGTCCTTCCAACCTGCAATGCCCCCTGTGCCTCTCCACAGGAGCAACCCTTTTACACGCCAGCCGTCAGAAGAACCTCGAACGGGACTACTTCCACTGCGGGACCTGCGACCTCGTCTTCGTCCCGGCCGAGTTCCACCTCGGCGCGGACGCCGCGCGCGAAAGATACCTCACCCACGACAACGACCCCGACAACGCCGACTACCGCCGCTTCCTGTCGCGACTCTGGGACGAGCTTCGTCCCCGGCTCCCCGAAGGGGCACGCGGACTCGACTACGGGGTAGGCCCCGGCCCCGCCCTCGCCGCGATGATCGAGGAGGACGGTTACTCAGCCGCGCTCTACGACCCTCTCTTCCACCCCGACGATTCCGTACTGACCCACACCTACGACTTCATCACCTGCACCGAGACCGTGGAGCACTTCGGCACGCCCCGCACCGACTTCCTGCAACTGCACCGGATGCTCGTGCCGGGCGGGTGGCTCGGCATCATGACGGACATGTTGGAAGACAGGGACGGTTTCGCTGATTGGTACTATCACCGCGATCCGACCCATGTCGCGTTCTACACGCGCCGCACGTTTCAGTGGATAGATGAGTGGTTGGGGCTGAGGGTTGAGCGCCTGTCGGGGCGAGTGGTGGTTCTGAAGAAGCCACTTTGAAAGTGGGGCAGCCCAAATCCCCCACCTAGATTGAGAGAGACCTTGTTGGAGCCCGCCGTGAAGCGGGCTATGACGGTTGTTTGACAGACAAAGCTATCACCAACGAGGTGCGCCTATTTTGATGCAAGGAGTTCTGCCGTTCCAGTATCAACAGGAGAACGGTTCCCCCGGTATGACCGTGCTGTCCGGCCTGATGACGTACTTGGAGTTGATACACGTGGCCGGGTTGAAGTCTTCGGTTGAGCGCTGAGTGGGGCTGCGGAGAGGCGGTCAGGGTTGGACGGACAGCCAGATCGTCATGTCGCTGATACTGCTGAACCCCGTATCGGAGGGCAGGGCAGGTTCTGAACTCCGGTATGAAGCGGCTGGTGTTGGGCCGTGAGTGGGTGAGCAGGCGACTGAAGGCAGTCCGGTTCACCCTGATCGCCCTTCCGGGCCGTGTGGCGCGTCACGCCAGGCGACTGATCATCCGCCTGGCCCGTGGGCATCCCTCATACGAGTTGCTACTCAAGGCGCGAGAGAAGATGCTGGCGCTGGCTGCCGGGCCCTGAGCGTAGGCGACCTGTGCCGGAGCATCAGTTGAAGGCGACTCATCCGAGTTGCCGTGCCGGGTCATGCCTTCTTTGGCCTCGAGAGAGCCACCATTGGGCATGTGAGGCGCTCCACTACTCTCAAAGCCGTCGCCCGAAACCCTCTTTACGGCCCAATCTGAGCATATGCGACGCCCAGTCGACAACGAACACGTCCTGTAGAACCACAAAGGCCACACCAACAAGGTTAGGTGGGGGATTGGGGTATTCCTCCTCTCTTGACAGTCCCCCGACCCGAACCTAGAATGAACAAAGGTTCTGGCATCCCGCCTGCCCGCTCCGCACCATAAGCAGTGGACACTATGCAGCAGCGCGTCGTATCCCCAAAGAAACAGACTGAAGACATCGACAACACCCTGCGCCCGCGTCGACTCGTCGACTACATCGGGCAGGAGGGCGTCAAGGGCAATCTTGAGATATCCATAACCGCCACCCGGCAGCGCGGTGAAGCCCTCGACCATCTCCTCCTCTACGGCCCCCCCGGCCTCGGCAAGACGACCCTCGCGAACATCGTCGCCACCGAGTTGGGCGTCCGCATCAAGACCACGTCCGGCCCCGCTATCGAGCGGCCCGGCGACATGGTCGCCACCCTCACGCAACTCAAGGAGCACGAGGTCCTCTTCATCGACGAGATACACCGGCTCAACCGCGTCGTCGAGGAGGTCCTCTACCCCGCCATGGAGGACTTCTTCGTCTCGTGGGTCATCGACAAGGGCCTCAAAGCGCGGAGCATGAACCTCGCCATCAAGCCTTTCACCCTCATCGGCGCGACGACCCGCTACGGAATGATCAGCGCCCCGATGCGAGACCGCTTCGGGGCCGTCCATCGCCTCGAGTTCTACGACGAGGACGCCATGCGCACCATCGTCAAACGCTCCGCCCGCATCCTCGAGATCTCCTCCGAAGAGGACGGCCTCTACGAAATCGCCAAGCGGGCACGCGGCACTCCCAGGATCGCAAACCGCCTCCTCCGGCAGGTCCGCGACTACGCCCAGGTGATGGCCGACAACACCATCACCCTCGAGGTCGCACAGGAGGCGCTCGCCCGCCTCGAGGTTGACGAGATCGGCCTCGACAAGCTCGACCATCAGGTGCTCGACTCGATCATCGGAAAGTTCGACGGCGGCCCCGTCGGCCTGAACACGCTCGCGGCCTCCATCAACGAGGAGGGCGAGACCATCGAGGACGTCTACGAGCCGTACCTCCTCCAGCGCGGATTTTTGGAGAGAACTAGCAGGGGCCGCATGGCCACGCGGCTCGCGTACGAACACCTCGGAGTCGAGTACCCTCGCGAACGTTCGGGGCTCAATCAAGGGAGCTTGTTTTGAGGCCGCAAATCCCCTAGACTTGCGGTACCCCAAACACCGTATTATCCGGGCACACATTCGCTCACTTGAGGGAGGTCGTGATGCCCGGAAGACTAGAGGAGCTGCTAGCCATGGTCGCAACCGCGTCGAGAGGCTTCGAGGCACGAGAACTTTCCACCGACCGTCTCTTCCCTTCCCCCGTTAACGCCCGCAAAGAGGTGGGCGATATAACCGAGCTCCGCGACTCCATACGTGAACAGGGCATACTGGAGCCGCTCATCGTCCGACCCGGCGAGGCCGGCAACTACGAGGTCATCATCGGTTCGCGACGGCTGGCCTCCGCCAAAGAGCTGGGCATGGCCGTCGTCCCCGTCGTCATCCAACGCATCTCCGACTCCGACGCCATCGTGCGCTCCCTCGTCGAGAACCTCCATCGCGGAGACCTCTCACTGGAAGAGCGCGTTATCGCCTACCGGAGGCTCCACCGCTTCGACCCCGAACGCTTCGGCAGCACCAAGGGACTCTCCCGCGCCATCGGGCGCAGTCACCAGAAGATCGTCGAGGACTTCCAGGCATACGAGGCCATGCAGCGACTCCGGCCCAGCGGCGTCGAGGTCGCCAGCAAGCTCCCTCCGCAGGCCGCCCAGCGACAGTCTCGTTCCGCCATCCCCGAACGTCACGCCACCCTGCTCGAACAGGCCATGGCGTCCGTGCGCTCCCGCATCCCCGCCGACAGCATCGACGCGACCTACGAGCAACTTGCCCGCATGATTGCCCCGCTCGACCAGGAGAAGGCGCGCCGTCTGCTCGATTTCTTCAAGATGTACCCCGACAAGCCCCTTGAGGAGATCGAGTCGATGGCCCTGGCCACCATCGAGAGAGCTATCTCGATACCTGCCGAGACCGCCCGCCAGATCGAGGAGTTGGCAAGCTCTTCCGGCGAGCGCCGCGACTGGAGCGAGGTCATCACCGACCTCGTCCGCACGTCCAACGGCGAACAGGAAACTACGGAGGAGCAGGAAGCCCAATCCTCCGTCGCTCCCCCGTCCGGCGGAGTGACCCCCATCGTTTCCCGCCCTTCGACTCCCACGGGCGAGGCCTCGCGCCAGGAAGAAGAAACGCCCACCGTCCAGTACGAGCTCTTTGGAACGCCCGAAGAGGTCACCGGCGCAAAGCTCGTCAATAAGACCATCTGGAACCTCGAACACGCCCAGATCCAGGCCGACTTCTACACCGTCGGTTTCTCCGGCAAGGAGATCCCGGAGCTTGTCCGCATCCTCCGCGCCGCCGGCGTCACCAACCTCGTCGATGTCCGCCACTCCCGCCTCACCCCTTACAAGCCCGAATACAACAACGGCGTCCTCGAGTCCGCCCTCAACGCCGACGGCATCGAGTACGACCACCGTCCCGACCTCGGCGTCCCCAGCGAGCTTCCCGCCCACGCTGGCGCCTACGGCTCCAAGGAGGACGTGTGGTCATGGTACGACGACGTGGTCGTCCCCAAGATCGAGCAGGAAGGCCCGGCTGAGTTCGTAGGCAGCCTCGGCGACACCGTCGCCTTCATGGACGCCGACACCGACCCCACCGAGTCTCACCGCCACCGCATCGCCCTGGCCCTTGAACGCGGCGAACTCCGCGGCTACGACCTGTAATTCCAACCCCTTCAGCCACTCCACTAGCCCTCTGCTCAACCCCCTCTCCCGTTCGCGGGAGAGGGCTGGGGTGAGGGCAAAGGCCCCGCTAAAGCGCTTCCCCTGCTCAGGAGTGGCCCCGATCCCCAACCCGTCATTCCCGCGCAGGCGGGAATCCAAAATCGGCCATCCATGTATGGCGAAATCACGTCGATTTGCTATAATTGTGCGCCTGAATGTACGTTAAGATGCAGCTAAGCAAGGAGTAGTTCTCGCATGGACTTCATCGACGAGGTACGAACACGATCAGGAAGATTTGCCAACCGAGTAGAGCACCTCAATACCGAAGAAGCAACCTCATGACGCCAGCTATTATTGTCGCGGTGCTGTTTATGCAAGTGGCGTTCGGCTTTTTCAGCTCCATGATTGCTATTTCCAAGGGTAGAAGTCGTTCCGGCTGGTTCGTTGTAGGTTTTCTATTCGGCCCCTTTGGGATGTTGGCCGCAGGACTTATGGAGACTCAGCAGACCCAGGACGAGCAACAAGAGTACCTGCGAGTCAAGAATAAGCAAGATCAAAGCAGGAAGGAACGCAGTACGGAACGTCTGGCTGATGAGTTGATCAAGGAAAAATGACCACGAACTGCACAGCCATCCCCCTCACCCTCTCTCCACCAGAAACAACTGCTCCGTAACATGAATCGGCCGGTTGTTGAAGTTCCGGCTCCCCCGGAACGCGTTGTACGGAGTCTCCAACACCTCGACACTGCCGATATCCTCAAGCAGACCTCGCATCTCCTCCGTCGTAATGAACCCCTCGTTGTTGAACGACACGAGAAGGAACTTGGCATCTAGCGCCTGAAGCAAGTCCCTCATCAATGGCAAAGACTTCGCCCGCAGGTTGTACCCGGAACGCCGCCACGCTGTCGGTATCCCCGACACCCGGCTGATCCTCTCCGGCCTCTCGTACTTTACCAAGAGATTGAGCATGAAATAGTTCGACCCATAGGGATGCTGGTTATACGGCGGATCGATGTAAGCCAGATCGAGGTCCCCCACCTGCCGCGCCGCGCTGTTGGCGTCGTCCTGCAGCACCTTGAAGTCACACTCGTACCGGCTCAGCACCGGTGGCTCGAGAACGATCTTCCCCTTGATCCTTACCAGCGCATCAGAACCCGTGCCGCCGAACTGCCCGACCTTCGTCTCGCGGTTTTTGTAGAACCCCTTGAACACCCCCGCCGTATTCGAGTGGACCGACGCCTCGCTCAGCAGCGGCGCGAGCAGCAGTTCCCGCATGTTCTCAGGCGCCGTTCCGATCATCTGACGGTAGCCGTCGAGTCGTCGGGCATTGTCGCGCGTATAAAAGACCCGGTCCTCACTCGTGATGCGACGCTCGTCTTTCGGCGCGTACAACTCCTCGATGAACCCCGACGGAAGCGCCTCGTCATTCACCCTGCGATTCATTTCATCCACCATCTCGCTGATCGCCCGCAGGTCGACGCTACTTCGGTTCCGCAGGTAACACCGTCCGACGACCGCCGCGTAGTCCTCAATGTCGTTGCTTATCAGCGTCGATGCGTGCGCCTTCAGGTACCGTGAAACAATCCCCGACCCGCTGAACACGTCGAATACACTCAGCCGCTCCTTCCCCAGCCGGCGCTTGACACCCTCGACCACCTGCCCGATGTGCCCAAGCAGCGCCCGCTTGTTCCCGATGTACGTGATGATCTGCCGCGAGAGATAGTCAGGGTCCTCGTCGAGGGAATGCACTCTGTCCGGCGACATCGGTTTCGATTGCTCTTGGGCTTGCACGCTAGATACGCTTTCCCTTCAAAGCCACCGCATCAGAACAGGACTATACTATTACCAATACAAAATGACTGCCCTATTGTCATTCGAACGAGCCCCGCATCGGAAGACCCGCGTACCGTCATTCCGGCGGATGCCGGAATCCAGAGCGTTCGTTTAGCGACAATGCGGTGGCATTAGCACAAATGGTGTAAGGAGACCAGTCCATGCCAATGCAGAACCCTCCCCATCCGGGCGAGATCGTACGTTGGGAATGTCTCGAACCTCTCGGCCTGACGGTGACACGAGCAGCGGAGGGCCTAGGCGTAACCCGCCAGACTCTGTCCGACTTGGCGAACGGGAAGGCGGGTATTTCGGTCGAGATGGCCCTGCGCCTTTCTCAAGCGTTCGGCTCGTCTCCGGAAACGTGGCTCGGGATGCAGACCGCATACGACCTATGGCAGGCAAGGGACCGAGCAGAGCAGATCAAAGTGGAGAGATTCGCCTCGCCGACCCCTGTGTAACTCTAGTCGTCGTAAGCCCCACCCTCGACCGCCGACGTGATTTGAGGAAACCCTAAGGCACCCCGCCCTGCAATATCTTCACCAGCTTGCTGCTGTCGATGTTCCCGCCCGACACCACGCAGGCGACCTTCCCCGTTCCCGCCTTCCCTGTCAGCGCCCCCGCCACGGACGCCCCCCCCGCCCCCTCGGCGATGACGTGATTCCCCTCAGCGATCAGGCGCACCGCGTCGGCTATCTCCTCCAGCGTGGAAACCAGCGACCCGTCCAGCAGGCTCGATGCAAGCTCGAACATCTCGTTGAAGACGCGAGGAGCGCCGATGCCGTCCACGAACGTCGGCTCGTAGTCGATCACAACGGGACTCCCATTCGCCAGGGAAGCCGCAAACGGCGCGCCCGTCGAAACCTCGGCGGCATAGAGCTTCACATCAGGCTTCAGCGCTCGCATCACCGAGGCGATGCCGCAAGACAGCCCTCCCCCAGCATACGCGATCACCACAGCGTCCACGTCCGGCAGGTCTTCGAGTATCTCGAGACCGATGGTCGCGTTCCCCGCCATGACCTCCGGGTCGCTAAACGGGTGCACCATCATGCCGCTCATTTCCGGGTGACTCCGCGTCTCGAACGTCTCGACAAACTCCGAGAACGGCACCCGGTGATAGCGCGCACCAAGCCGGCGAATGGCGTTCAGCTTGGCATCCGGTGCAACGTCCGGCACCACGACGGCGCACGGCACACCCATCCTCCTCGCGTTCCATGCGACGCCCTGCGCCATATTCCCCGCGCTGCACGTCCAGACCCCATCCGACAGGTCTTCAGGGGTCATCTGCGCCATCTTATTGGCCGCCCCCCGGAGCTTGAACGACCCAATGGGCTGAAGGTTCTCCAACTTCAGATAGATCTCTGCGGGCGCGTCGTAAGCATTTAGCCGGACGAGCGGCGTCCGCACCACCGCGCCTCTGATGCGCTCCGCCGCCGCGCGGACCTTCTCAACGGGGATGGGATCATATCTGAGTTCGGTTGGCGACATGGCTCACTCAGGTCTCCAAGTTAGGGTGGCGCGTACCATAGCCGCGAAGCCCCACAGGGTCAAGGGAACCGTGTTCTCTCTTCCCAAACCGAAAGCCACGACCGCGTAATCAGCGAAGGCAGTCTTGTATGCTCGCCTCTCAGAAAAGCACCTCGATCTCCTTCACCGTATCCCCTTCCACTAGCTGCAGCCTGGAATTCCGTGCTCTCTGATCGAGAAACCAGTCATACAGCCGCAGCGCATTCCGCACCACCTCCGCGTTGGTCGCCGCCTCCGACCGCTCACGAATCCGCATAAGCCGCTCGTGCGCCTCCGGCGAGAAGTCGATCTGCAGGCGATGCCTCTTACCCGCCACCTCCTCAGTAGTAGTTCCGTTATCTCGTAGTTCAGTCGTCATGTCCATCAACCTCCTTTCATTAGAATTTGTATAGCATCGAGGTCGCGCCGCGAAGCGCTCTTTGCGATTCCGAGACTATCCTAGAGTCTCATCATCGGCCCTGAACGGCTCCTCTTCGCATTCGTCGAGAGCGGGCTTCACGCTCTCCTCAATAGTGGGTGTGGTGGTCGCATTTCGCTTCTCAATGCTGATGACCCGTGTCTGCAGCGGCTCCAAATCCCTAACAATGCCTTGTTCAACCACCTCAGCAAGAAATCGGTCGATTGTCGTTTCTATGTTTGTGTGCATGTACGCTTGTCTCCTGAGGGTATGGGAATCTTTCGTCGGTCTCCTCCACAGTAGCCTGCACTGCCGTATCCCCTCCAAATGGACTGATTGATGATGTGCTCTATGTTCATCGAACGCCTCCTTAGGAAAGATTATGGGGTCATTATGGATTTCACCCACATGGGAGTCAAGGACGTCAACCGATTTGACCCGTATCATCGACGAACATAGAATTGGCCTTGAGGTGAAACCATGCGAGCAGCCGTCTACACCGGCAACAGCAAACTTGAGGTCCGCGATGTCCAAATCCCGGAGGTCGGCCCGAACGAGGTGCTCGTCGAAGTGGCCTGCTGCGCCATCTGCGGGACAGACGTCCATGCCGTCATGTATGACGTCGCTCCACCGGGGACGGTTCTCGGTCACGAGTACAGCGGCAAGGTCGTGGAAGTCGGTAGCGACATCACCAGATGGAGCGTGGGCGACAGGGTGGTTGGAGGAGGTGGCGATCCCCCTCCCGGCAAAGGCAAGGGATGGGACCTCGACCCCCGCTACAACTACAGAATGCACGGCTTCGACCCGGACAGGATGCGCGCCTATGCCGAGTTTGTCCTGATGGAGGAATGGGAGCCTATCCCCATCCCGGGCGGCGTATCCTATGAGTCCGCGGCGCTGTGCGAACCAGCCGCGGTGGCCGTCCACGCCGTGCGGCTGTCTCAACTCAGGTTGGGCGACTCGGTCGCGGTCATCGGCGCAGGCCCAATCGGCCTATTCACCATTCAAGCCGCCCGCGCGGCTGGCGCAACGAACATCCTCGTCTCGGAACCTTCAGCGACCAGACGAGCCGCGGCCGAAGCTCTGGATGCTGACCGGGTCATCGACCCCACGCGAGAAGATGCGGTGAAAGCATCTGAGGAGATGACCGGCGGTACAGGCGTGCACGTGGTATTCGACTGTGCAGGCATCAAGGGCACGCTCGATCAGGCCGCGAACATGGTGCGTCCGCGTGGGCAGGTAGTCTTGATCGCCGTGCCGTGGGAGCCCCTACCCCTCGAACCGGCGGAATGGATGGCACGCCACATCAACATCCAAACGATCTTCGGCCACGACCCTGCGGACTGGCATACGGTCCTCAAGCTCATGCAAACACGCACGATCCTCGTCGAGCCAATGCTCCGAGAGTCGGACTTCGTCCCGCTGGAGAACATCCAGTCGGCCTTCGAGTCGCTCTACACCCCCGGCGACCAGCTACAGTTGGTCGTAAGGCCGTGAAGGGAGTGCTCAGGTATAATGAAATCGGCCAGTGAACCTGACACCCAAAACCCGGGGAGGCGCACATGGTAACGGTCATCAAGAAGCCTGCGACCGTGGCCGACCTGTACAAAGTCGCCGATGGCGGTAAGGCCGAGCTTGTCAAAGGAGAACTTCGGCTCATGGCGCCGACAGGACTCAGACCGGGATTCGCAAGCAGCAAGATATGGTTGAGTCTCTATCAGTACGTTCAGGCGGGTCACGCCGGCGTGGCCGTCGGCGATAACGTAGGATTCATCGTCGACCTTCCGAATCGACAGTCGTTCAGCCCCGACGCGGCATTCTTCACTGGTGCGGATTCGGGAATGAAGTTCGCGCAAGGCGCGCCGGTCTTTGCCGTGGAGATCAGGAGCGAGAATGACTACGGGCCAGCCGCCGAGCGTGAAATAGCGGCGAAGCGGGCCGACTACTTTGCCGCCGGGACGTTCGTCGTCTGGGACGTAGACCTCCTTAGCGATGACACCGTTAAGGTATTCCGCTCGAGCGAACCTGAGAACCCGACGGTGTACCGCCGCGGCGAAGATGCTGAGGCCGAGCCGGCCGTCCCCACGTGGAAGATGCCCGTAGACGAGCTCTTCGCTTAACGCAACGTCAAGAGCGACTACGTTGAGTGTGCCTCACACTCCCTACGGATGGAAGATTACCATCTTCGTTTCCGTCATCTCCTCCACCGCGTACTTCGGACCCTCCTTGCCCATGCCGCTGTCCTTCAGCCCGCCGTAGGGCATGAGATCTGCCCGCCACTGTGGGCCTGCGTTGATCTGGATGTTCCCCGAATGCACCTGCTTGGCGTACTGCATCGCCCAGTCCACGTTCTGCGTGAAGATTGCCGCGCTCAGGCCGTAGATCGTGTCGTTCGCCGAAGCGATTGCCTCGTCGATGTCGTCGAAGGACGACACCGCCACCGCAGGCCCGAATATCTCATCGCGTGATATCCGCATGTCGGGCTTCACGTCCGCCACGACTGTCGGCTCGTGAAGCGCACCCTCGTACTCCCCGCCCGTCGTCGTGCGCGCGCCCGCGCCTACCGCCTCTTGGATCCACGAGTTGACCCGCACCGCGTCCTCGCTTCGCACCATCGGGCCCATACTGACCGAAGCGTCGAGTTGGTCTCCCGTCGTCAGCCCCCGCACTCCCTCGGTAAGCGCGTCCACGAAGTCGCCGTAGATGTCGCTGCTTGCCATCACGCGCTGCGCTGATATGCAGACCTGTCCGGCATTGGAGAAGCCGCTGGATAGGGTGCCCGCGATGACCTTGTCCATGTCCGCGTCGCTCATCACAATCAGCGGCGAGTTGGAGCCGAGCTCCATCGTCACCTTCTTCAGCCCAGCCGTTTGGCATATGCGTTCGCCCACGTCGCGGCTGCCCGTGAAGGTGACCTTCCGCACACGAGGATCGGCAACAAGTGGATCGCCGATCCTGCTCCCGGAGCCCGTTATGCACTGTATCGCCTCGGCAGGAGCGCCCGCCTCCAAGAGAATCTCCGTCAGCTTCAGCGCGGACAGAGGAGTGTCGCTCGCGGGCTTGATGATTACGGAGTTGCCCGCCGCCAGCGCGGGGCCTACCTTGTGCGCGACAAGGTTGAGCGGGAAGTTGAACGGGCTGATCGCAGCCACCACGCCCACTGGGACCCGCATCGTGAACCCGTATTGTCCTGTCCAGTTCGACGCCCCATCCAGCGGGATGGTCTCCCCGTACAGACGCTTGGCCTCCTCGCCCGAAAGCTCGATCGTCTGCTTGGCCCTATCGGCCTCGGCAATGCCCTCGCCGATGATCTTGCCCTCTTCCATCGAGATCGTTCGGCCAAGCTCGTCCTGGCGCTCCGTCATGATGTCCGCCGCCCGGCGCAGAATCTCGAACCGCCGGTAACCCGGTATGTTTCGCATCACCTCCGCACCCCGCACGGCACTGGCCAACGCCGTCTCTAGGTCGTCCAAGCTGCCGCTCGGGACCGTGTCGATCACCGAACCGTTATAGGGGTTTATCACATCTACTTTGCTGTCCCGGTCGACCCACTCTCCTCCGATGTACATCTTCATATGCTCATACCTCCTCGTTGCTTGATCCCTTCTTCGTTGAGCGGACGTCGTCCACTGTCCGGCCCACTTCACTCAAACCGATGCGCCACCCTTGCGTGGAGCGGTAGTGTAGCACAATGCGGTTCAAACTCCCCATCTGCCGCTGGAAATGGTAACTGTTCAGTCTCCGTGAGTTGAATTGCGAAGACCCCCTCTCTGTGTCTCTCCCCCGGCGGGGAGAGATTGTAGATTCTTCGTCGTTGCTCTCCTCAGAATGAGAGCGGGAGGACGATTCCTGCATATCTCACCGACTCTGAACAGTTACTGGAAATGCGATTGGATTTCGGCTTGCCGAGATTTCTCATCGTGCTGTCCCGCCGGCCGCATCATAGCACCGACAAACCGTGATTTCACTGCTTTATGTCCCCTAGGCAAATTGACCCCTCTCGATTCCCGATGCTACAATTTTGGCTGTCCGGAAACATACTTCCCACAATCTTACCTAACCTATTCGCGCCGCTCCTCGTTGTGATACTACAGACAGACCTTAGGTTCGCGAACCTCACTAGAGTGCGAAACATCACGAACGAAGCCGCTGCCGAACGATGACGACCATCCCTCCGCTTGCCAAGTTCCTTACCTTACCGCTAGCGTTCGCGGCCATCGCCGTCTGGGCTTCCTGCGGCAGTGACCCTTCTACCGCGGATCCAACCGCGACTCCGCGCATCGAACCCGGCCAAGGCAGCGAGACCACAACAGGTCGACAGACCGAACAGACGAGACGCCCGACATCTCTCGCCAAGACGAACCAGCGCAACATGAACGACCCGCGCCAGGCCTTCGGCGTGGTCAAGCTCGACGACGGCAAAGTTCTTGTCATTGGCGGCATCGGGCCTTACGGCTCTTTCCCCCTCGTCGAAGAATATGACCCCGCGACGGACACCTGGACAACCAGGGCGCGGATGCTTACGTCAAGAGCCTTCAGTCCGGCAGTCAGGATGCAGGACGGTCGAATCCTGGTCATGGGTGGTTCAGGTGAGACCGAAAACCTCAAATCCGCCGAGATATACGACCCCGAGACAGATACGTGGATACAGGCCCGCCGGATGATCGACAGCCGTGGGCTTCACGACGCTATCCTGCTCGACGACGGCAAGGTACTTGTGACCGGCGGCATGGGTCTAAGAGGCGGCGCGCTGAATACCGCAGAGGTCTACGACACCGAAAAAGAAGACTGGGCGGAGGTCGCCAGTCTCCAGTTCCACCGCGGCTCCCACGGGTCCGTGCGCCTGCCAGACGGCCGCATTCTCATCGCCGGAGGCGGCGACGGTGCGGGCGTCCCCGTCGAGCAGGCGGAGATATACGACTCCGCGACCGGTGAGTGGTCGTCGGGAGGCAATATGACCTCAGGTCGTGTCGCTCTCTCGCTCACTCTCCTGAACGATGGTCGGGTCCTCGCATACGGTGGCGAGGAGTTCAGCAGCGCCGAGATTTACGACCCCGACACCAATACATGGGAACAGCTTCCGGAACCCGGGGCGCCGCGCCAGGATCACACGGCCACTCTCTTGCAGGACGGACGGGTGCTGATCGCCGGAGGAGGCCTCAAACAAGGGACAACCGAAGACACCGCAGAGACCTTCGACCCCGAGACCAACCTGTTCGCCCCCGCCGGCAATATGGACGCCGCGCGAGTTTCTCATCGCACCGTGAGGCTGAACGACGGACGTGTCATGGTCATCGGAGGCGCGCAGAGAACGGGCCCCTACGACACCGTCGAGTTCTACAATCCCACGACGGAGACATGGGTGTCGGACCCGTTCCTCGGCTCGTGGGAGAAGTCCCCGCCGCTAGTCCAGCCACGCGCCGGCCACACCACTACCATTCTCAATGACGGCACCCTGCTGGTGGCCGGTGGAAGAGCAAGACCCGAAGAAACGGACATCCAATCACCCGTAGACTTCATCCCATCCACCGAGATATACGATCCAACCTCCGGCGAGTCCCGCGCAGTCGCCGATATGAACGATCCACGCGGAGGCCACATAGCCGCTCGGCTCGGTGACGGGCGTGTGCTCGTCGCGGGTGGTCGGAGGTTGGTGATCGACGAAGAGGGATCGCGAAAGATCACCTTCGTCGGCACCGCGGAGATATACGACCCCGTCGGCGACACGTGGACGCGAGCCGCCGATATGACCGCCGCCAGGTGGGCGCACACCGCAATAGCGCTCGCGGACGGCACGATCATAGTGGTCGGAGGCGAAAACGAAGACGGAAAGATCGCCACCGCAGAGGTCTACGACCCCACATCCGACACATGGACCGAGGTCTCACGGATGGCCGACGGGCGCTCCGGCCACTCGATGGAGATGCTGCCGGACGGCCGGCTCATGGTCGCGGGCGGCTCCGGACCGACGGTCGAAGTGTACGAATTCAACTCAAGAACATGGTCACTCCTGCCAAACCTAGACCAGCGCCTGCGAGATGCGGCGGTGGGTGTCCTGGAGGACGGGACCATCTTAGTCGCGGGCGGCTTTGGCGCGCAGGGACCGTCCAACTCGGCCTTGATCCACGAACTGGGAACGACGCAATGGACGTATGTCGACCGCCTGCCGGAGACCCGCGTAGGCCCGACCATGACCCTCCTCGACAACGGCGGAGTTCTCATGCTCGGCGGCACAGGCACCACCAAGGCGTGGATCTTCGACGGTTCCCTTGGCGGATGGCTCTACGGCGGCAAGATGTTTGTCTCTCGCAAGGACCACACCGCCACACTGCTGCCGGACGGCCGGGTAATTGCCATCGGCGGCGAGGCGCGTAACCGCGCCATCAACGGCTCGGTCGAGATATACACGCCCCCGAAGCTGCAGTAACTCGACCCGGCAGTTGTTCGCCACGCAACGGCGACGTGCTCCTCGGGACAATTCCGCTTTCTCAATAGCATCGCCCAACGACCGTCGCGTATAATGATAGACAGCCCCATTCCGGTGGTCATGCGTGCGAATCGGAGTAGTATTTCCACAGCTAGAAATCGGTAACGACCCGGTCGCTATCCGCGACTATGCCCAAGCCGCAGAGTCGCTCGGCTACGACCACCTCCTCGTCTACGACCACGTTTTAGGCGCCAATCGTGAGACTCACGACTGGCTGCGCGGTCCCTACCGCCATCCGGACGCTTTCCACGAGCCGTTCGTCCTTTTCGGCTACCTTGCCGGTCTGACGCAGACGATTGAGCTTGTCACCGGCATCCTCATCCTACCCCAGCGTCAGACGGCCCTCGTCGCCAAGCAGGCCGCCGAGGTCGACGTTCTATCCGGCGGGCGGCTCCGGCTCGGCATAGGCATAGGCTGGAACAGCGTGGAATACGAGGCACTGAACGAAGATTTCACGAACCGAGGCCGTCGTTCCGAAGAGCAGATCGAGGTGATGAGAGAACTCTGGACGAACGACCTCGTCACCTTCGAGGGACGGTGGCACTCCATCACCGACGCGGGCATCAATCCCCTGCCCATTCAGAGGCCCATTCCAGTCTGGTTCGGTGGATACGACGACCGTGTGTTGCGGCGAATCGGAAGAATTGGCGACGGCTGGATCATCGCCGGCGGAGGCAATACGCCCACGCCCGAGGTCACCTCAGCAGTCGAAAGAGTCAAGAAATACACAAAAGAGGCCGGTCGCGACCCCTCCGACTTGGGATTCGAAAAGGTCGTCAGCTATGGAGAGTCAATCCTCAGTAATGGTGCACAGACAGTCTCCGTATGGCATGCCGTTGGTGTGACCCATCTATCGCTAAACACGATGAAGTCCGGCCTTTCGACCCCCTCGGACCACATAAACGCAATTCGACGATTCAAAGAAGCCTTGGCAGAGGAGTAGCTTTGTCCCAACTGCTAACAACTCCGCTTCATCAGACCCATGTCTCAATGGGCGCGCGAATGGTCCCCTTCTCCGGCTGGGACATGCCCGTGCAGTACGCCACCATATTGGAAGAAGTAGACGCCGTCCGCGAGCACACGGGCATCTTCGACGTATCTCACATGGGCCGGCTCTTCATCAGCGGGCCGGGCGCGGGCGCGTTCGTGAGCCGGGTTTTTAGCACGGACGTGAGCAAGCTTCGCCGGGGGCGTGCCAAGTACGGCGTGACCTGCAACGAAGAGGGCGGCATCATCGACGACAATATCGTCTACCGCCTGGGGCAGGAACGCTACCTGTACGTCCCGAACGCTGGTAATCGCGATGCCGTTGCATCATGGCTCCACAAATGGGCCCCGACCGACGGCTCCATCGAGGTTGAGGACGCCGCCGACCGGCTCGCAATGATAGCCATCCAAGGCCCCTCGGCAAAATCCACTTTCTCCAAAATTGCCGGCACCTCTCTCGACAAGATCCGCCCGTTCAGAATCGCCCCTGTCGACATCGACGGCGAGTCCGTCCTGACTGCACGAACGGGGTACACCGGAGAGGACGGATACGAGATCATGCCGTCAACTGGCTCGGTCGTCTCCGTTTGGAACTCCCTGATAGAAGCCGAAGCGACACCGTGCGGCCTGGCTTCCCGCGACCTCCTTCGACTGGAGGCAGCCTTTCTCCTGCACGGCAACGATATGGACACCTCGATCAACCCCTATGAAGCCGGCCTCGACCGCTTCGTAGATCCCGACCGCGACGACTATATCCCCGGCGAGGCCCTCAGGCGAATCCGTGACGCCGGAACGAGCCGGAAGCTCGTCGGCTTTGAGATGGTCGGACGTGGCATCGCCCGCCACGGATACGACATCACCGACGGCGAGAAGAAGATCGGCGAGGTGTCGAGCGGCAGCGTCTCCTTTACGCTTGACAAGAATATCGGCTTGGGCTATGTTCCTACCGATTTTTCGGCGCTAGGGACGCCGCTTTGGATTCAAATCAGGCGTCGCAGCATCGAGGCAGTCGTTAGGCCCCTGCCCTTCTATTCGCGGAGAGCATCATGAACTACCCGGACGACCTCAAGTACACCAAAGAGCACGAATGGCTCCGCGTCGAGTCGGAAACGACGGTCGTCGTGGGCATCACCGAGTATGCCGCCGACGAGCTTGGCGACGTGGTCTTTGTCGAGTTGCCGGACGTAGGCGCAGAGGTCACGGCAATGAGCGTGTTCGGCGAAATCGAGTCGGTCAAGGCCGTCAGCGAGCTCTACTCTCCGGTGAGCGGAACTGTCGTCGAGCGCAACGAAGAGCTTGACGATACCCCCGAACTGGTCAACGACTTGGCCTACGGTGAAGGCTGGATGATCAAAATCAAGTTGAGCGACCCGTCCCAGTTGGACGGCCTGATGTCCGCCTCCGACTACGAGCAATTCCTGGCGACTCAATAGCTGCGGACCGAGAGTCCCCGCTCACCATTCCCTTCAGGTTTCCCCTCACTCACTACGACATGCACGACACCACAGCCACGTCCCACTACTCGCCGAATACCGACGCGGACAGAGAGGCGATGCTGGCGGCGATAGGCGTGGAGTCCGCCGCCGAACTATTCGACGACATACCCGAAGACTTCCGGTTTCCCTCCCTTGACATACCGGGGCCCCTCTCGGAGTTCGAGTTGCGACAGGAGCTCGGTGATCTCGCCGCGCTGAACGCAACACCCGGTGACTACGCCTGCTTCCTCGGCGCTGGATCGTACCGCCACCATGTCCCCGCAATCGTCCGCGCGTTGGCCTTCCGCGGCGAGTTCCTCACGTCCTACACTCCTTACCAGCCGGAAGTGTCCCAGGGAACGCTTCAGGCCCACTACGAGTTTCAGACGCTGATCTGCCAGCTGACCGGCATGGAAGTCGCCAACGCGGGCATGTACGACGGCGCTACGTCCCTTGCCGAGGCGGCCATGATGGCCGCCCGTATAACCAAGCGCAATCGCATCGTCCTGGCCGATACGGTATCCCCCAGCTATCAGTCTGTGGTCCGCACATATACGCAGGGACACGACAATCTCCAGGTCGACGTGACCGCAGCGGACGGATCCGGTATACCCGAAGACGCCGCCTGTGTTGTCGTACAGCAGCCCGACTTTCTGGGCTACCTCCACGACCTCGAAACGCTGGCCTCACGTGTCCACGAGCTCGGCGCGCTGCTCATCGTCTCCGTAGATCTCGCTTCGCTGGGAATGTTCAAGCCCCCCGGCAGCTACGACGCCGATATCGTCGTCGCCGAGGGGCAGACACTCGGCGTGTCCCCATCCTATGGCGGCCCTTACGTCGGAGTTCTGGCCTGCAAGGGCGGCAGGGACTTCCTCCGGCAGCTGCCCGGTCGCATCGTCGGCCAGACGGTCGACACCGAGGGGCGCACGGGCTACGTCCTCACCCTCCAGACCCGTGAGCAGCACATTCGCCGCGAGCGCGCGACCTCGAATATCTGCACTTCCGTCGGCCTGATCGCCCTCATGTCCGCCGTCTACATGGCGGCCCAGGGGAAGCAGGGCCTCCGACACACCGCAGAGCTCTGTTACCACAAGGCACATTACCTCGCGTCCCTGATCGAGGACATCCCCGGCTACTCACTGCCAATCGAAGGCGCCTTCTTCCGCGAGTTCGTCGTCCAGTGTCCTTTGCCGCCCTCCGAGGTCAACCGCAGACTCCTCGACTACAAGATCATCGGCGGCCTCGACGTGAGCGACCGGATCGAAAACGGGATGCTCCTCTGCTGCACCGACATGAACACTCGCGGTGAGATTGAGGCCCTGACCTCGGCTCTGGCCGAGATCGGAGGCGGTGCTTGATGACCACCCCCGAGCGCTGGCTGGAAAAGCACAACCGTAAGCTGCTCATGGACCGCAGCGCGCCGGGCCGCATAGGCGCCAGCCTTGCGAAGCTGGACGTGCCAGAGTCTAAACTGCCAGATGCCGCCCTGCTGCGGGACAACCTCGACATGCCGGAGGTGTCCGAAAGCGAGATCGTCAGGTACTTCTCGCAGTTGAGTCACTACAACTTCTCCATCGACCACAACTTCTACCCGCTCGGCAGCTGTACGATGAAGTACAACCCGAAGATCAACGACGAGATGGCCGCGCTGCCAGGTCTGTCCGAGATACACCCCTTCCAGCCCGAGGCCACCGTGCAGGGCGCGCTCAAGCTCGTCTGGCACCTGCAGGAGATCCTCGCCGAGGTCATGGGAATGGCCGGAGCCAGCGTCTCGCCCAAGGCGGGAGCCGAGAGCGAGTTCGCCGGGATGCTCATGGCGCGCGCCTATCATCTCTCTCGCGGCGACGACAAGCGCAAGAAAGTGCTGATTCCCGACAGCGCTCACGGCACCAACCCCGCGTCTGCCGTCGTTGCCGGGTTCCACGTCGTCTCCCTGCCGACCAATGAAGAGGGAAATACCGACCTCGCAGCCCTGGAGGCCGCCGTCGGCGACGACCTCGCGGGCTTCATGCTGACCCAGCCGAGCACGCTCGGCATCTTCGACACCAACATATCCGAGGTCATCCAGATCGTCCGCGACGCCGGCGGGATCCTGTATGGCGACGGCGCGAACCTCAACGCGCTGCTGGGCAAGGTCAAGCTGGGTGAGCTTGGTTTCGACGTGGTGCACTCCAACTTGCACAAGACCTTCACCCAGCCGCACGGTGGAGGAGGCCCCGGCGCAGGAGCGGTCCTGGTCAGCGAACGTCTGCTCCCGTTCCTACCCGAGCCGCACGTCACGCGCGTCGAGGACGACGACGGAGAGCGGTTCTCGCTCTCAACACCCCCGAAGTCAATCGGCAGGCTCGGCCCGTTCCAGGGCAACTTCGGCGCTCTCGTACGCGCCTACGCCTACATCCGCACTCTCGGCGACGTTGGCGTCTCACAGATAAGCGAGGACGCCGTCATCAACGCAAATTACATCCTCAGCCAACTGAGAGGCACCTTCGACCTTCCCCAAGACCGGCACTGCAAACACGAGGTGGTTTTCTCCGCCAAGAATCTCAAGGACAAGTTCGAGGTTACGGGCAAGGACGTTTGCAAGCGGCTGATCGACTACGGCATCCACCCGCCGACGATGTACTTCCCGCTCCCCGACGTGGTTGAGGAGTCGCTCCTAATCGAGCCGACCGAGACGGAAAGCAAGGAGACGCTAGACCAGTTCATCGAGATCATGAAGCTTATCGCCAAAGAGGCCGAGGAAGATCCCGACCTATTGCTTAACGCCCCGCACAACACGCCCAACACCCGCCTCGATGAGGCACTCGCCGCCCGCAGGCCAGTGCTACGCTGGAGCAAGAACGCCTAACCCGCCCCCAGCGTCGCTCCACCATCGACCAGCAGAATCTGTCCCCGGATCATCTCTGCCTCGGGCGAGCACAGAAATCCCACCGCGTTGGCGATGTCCTCGACCGTGACCATCCGTCCGGTCACCGTCTTCTCTCCATCGGCGAGCATCCGCTCCCTGTCCCTGAAAGCGCTGAGAGCGTCCGTGTCGACGTATCCCCCCGAAACGGCGTTGACCGAGATATTCTTCGATGCCAGTTCGACCGCCAGATACCGCGTGATCGCCTCCAGCGCCGCCTTGGACGTGCCGACCGCGAAGTAGTTTGGAAGAACGTTCCGTGACCCCTCGCTCGTGATGTTGACGATGTGCCCGCCGTTTGGCATGAGTCGGGACGCCTCGATGGAGCAAATCCACGCCGCCTTGGCGTTGATGTCCATCGTCCAATTCCAGTGCTTTTCGCCAAGCTCCGAGGCGGCGACGTTGACTCCTGAAGCCGCGTTATTGACCAGCACGTCGAGCCTCCCGTACTCGGCCTCCACCGTCTCGAAGAAGCCGCGTATCTTGTCCGCGTCACCCAGGTGAGCCCGCGCCTTAACGCAGCGCACGCCGAGCGCTGCGATCTCTTGCTGGGCCTCATTCGCGGAGGTGTGACTTCTGAGGTAGTTGAAGGCGATATCCGCGCCCCGCCGCGCGAAGTGGAGCGCGATGGCCTTGCCGATTCCGCGCGACGCGCCCGTTACCAGGACGACCTTGCCCGCGAACTCCTTTCCTTCTGTCATGACGCGCCTATACGGCCAGCCCGCCGTCCACCGAGATCACCTGCCCCGTTATGTACTTCGAGCTCGGCAGGGCGAGGAACGCGGCGACATGGGCCACGTCGTCGAGATCTCCGAAGCGGCCCATGGGCGTCCGTTCCTTCCAGTAGTCCTTCATCTCCTCGGTGAGGACCGAGGTAGTCTCAGTCTCGAAGTAGCCCGGTGTGACCACGTTGGCGGTGACATTGCGACTGGCAACCTCTTTTGCTAGCGCCTTGGTGAAGCCGATGACGGCCGCTTTCGAGGCCGTGTAGTTCGTCTGCGTTGGGTTCCCGCGAAGTCCCACGATAGACCCGATGTTGATGACGCGGCCCCATCGTTTGGACATCATCTTCCGAATGGCGGCGCGTGTGCAGTAGAAGGTTCCATTCAGATTGACATCGATGACCCTGTGCCACGACTCATCGGACATCCGAATCAGATGGCGGTCATCGATGATGCCCGCGTTGTTCACCAGAATATCGACGTTCTTCCACCGGCCTTCCACCTGGTTGAACATTGCCTTGACCTGATCGACGTCAGAGACATCGGCCTGCACCGAAAACGCCTCCGCGCCGGCGGCGGTGAGCGTCTCCACGACCTCGCTCGCGGCATCGGGCGATGAGTTGTAATTGACTGCGATTTTCGCGCCCTTCTCGGCCAGTCGAATGGCGATCTGTCTTCCGATGCCCTTCGACGCGCCGGTAACGAGGGCGCTCTTCCCTTCCAGTTCGTTCGTCTTCACTTGACCTCCGTTACGTTCAGTCCCGTCACTCTTCCACACCGACCCTGCTTCGCACCGCAGTAAGCGCATCGCTGAGCTTGCCGACAATGCCAAGCCGGTGCCAGATCTTCGCCTGCTCTATCGCGCGCTTGACCTCCTCGCGTTCCCCCCGACCGTGTCCGATGACGCTCACGCCCTTGACGCCGAGCAGCGGCCCGCCTCCGTGCGTGTTGACGACGTTCGTCTTCTCGAACAGTTCCTGAGTCAACGACTCGATTTCGCCCTCCGGCAACGCGCCTGCCAAACGTTCGCGAACGAGTTCGGTGGCCGCCTGGCCGATACCCTCGGTGAGTTTCATCACGACGTTGCCGACGAACCCGTCCGCGACAACCACGTCGACTGCGCCCTGGACCATCTCGTTTGGCTCGACGTTGCCGACGAAGTTCAGACCGCTCTTGGCGAGCAACTCCGATGTTTCACGCACCTGCCGGTTTCCCTTGCCGAACTCCGCCCCCACGCTCAGGAGACCGATAGTAGGATTCTCAATGTTCCAGAAGACGCGCGCCCACATATCGCCGATGACCGCGAAGCTCAGCAGCTGAGACGGACGACAATCGACATTGGTGCCAACGTCTATGATGGAAGTCTTGGGAGCAAACCCGATGACCGGTCCACCGAGGGCGGGGCGCTGTATCCCCTCCATCATTCCCAGAACGACCGCCGCCGTTGCCATCGCCGCTCCGGTCGAACCCATCGTCACCGCGCCGTCGGCCATGCCCTTCTTGACGAGGCCGGTGGCGACGACAATCGAGGCCTTGGGCTTTTGACGGAGTGCCAAAGCCGGCTGGTCTCCCTCGGAAATAACACCCTCGGACGGCACAGGCATGATCGGCAGCCTGGTTATATCGTGCTTCGCCAACTCGGCCTGCAGCACCTGCGGATCGCCCACAAGCCCGATCTGCACGTCGCCCTGCTTCGCCGCCTCGACCGCCCCGGCCACGACCTCCGTCGGCGCGTGATCCCCGCCCATGGCGTCAACGGCTATTCGAACAATGCTGTTTGTTTGCGTCAATACTTGCCTCTATTTCTCGTCTATCTTCGACACGACCACCGTAGCGTTTCCGGTGATAGCCGACTCGCCCTTGCCCGTCCGTATGCCCACCGAGCAAGTGAATTTCGTTCCCTCAGCCACCTCGCGGACGCGCGAGACCTCGCCGTGCGCGGTCACCGTATCTCCCGGTTTCACCGGAGAGCGGAAGCGTATCTTGAGTTGTCCGCTATTCGCCCAATCGCCGGCAAACTCCGTCGCCATGAGTTCCGAGAGCATCGCCGCTATCATCATGCCGTGCGCGATAGTCCCGCCGAACCTCGTAGCTCGCGCGAACTCCTCGTCCAGATGAATCGGATTGAAATCTCCCGATGCCTCCGCATAGGCGGAGATGGTTGCCTGCTCCACTTTGCGGGTGATCGACCGCAGTTCAGCGCCAACTTGCATCACGCCGGCACCAGTATCGTACTCTTGGCGGTTATCACCTGCTTGTCATTCCGATCACGTACTTCCATCCCGACGGCCAAGAGCCGAAAGCCCGTCTTCACCGCGTTCTGCGAGATCACCGCCTTGCAATTCAGTTCCTCGTCCGCACATACCGCGCTAAGAAATGCCATCTCCTGCCCCACGTGCAGCGTCCCCTCCGGTATCCCCAGATCGTCCAACACGCCGCGCAAGGCAAAGGTGGCGACCGCCATCGGGGGAACCGTCGGCGGTTCGTCCGTCGGGTCGAACACGCCCGACTCGTCCCGGACCGCGGCCGTGTACTTCTGCACAGCGTCGAGGCCGAGCGGAAACATTCGGTCGGATATGGTATCGCCTACGGCAAGCGCCGCGTAGTCACGAGGCATGGATTACACACTAGCCGATTTCAAGTCGGTCGATTATAGAGCGCAACCGCCTCATGCGCAATTCGACGGCTTGTCTCAGACTAGTTAACACGAAGAGACAACCGTATAATCATGCGCAACCCAGACAGTAGGTATTGAAGATGACAACACTTCAAGAGGCCGTCACTCAAGTCCCCGGCGTGGTCGGCGTGGCCGCCCGCCACCTAGAGACCGGGCATACCATCGAGCACAATGCCAACACGGTCTTCTTCACCGCGAGCACCTTCAAGGCGCCCATCCTGGCCGAGCTCTACCGCCAGGTTGACGCGGGCACGCTCGATCTCGGGCAGCGTGTCGAGTTGGCCGACACCCTGCGCGTGCCCGGCTCCGGCGTCTTGAGAGAGCTTGGCAGCGGCATAGCCCCGACGCTGCACGATCTCGCTATGCTCATGATTATCGTCAGCGACAACCTCGCCACCGACATCGTGTACCACACCGTCGGCAAGGACAACTTGAATCGCACGATGGCCGATCTTGGCCTGACCCGGACGAAGCTGCCGATGTCATGCCGCGATCTCCTGTTTAGCCTGGCCGGACTCACCGTTAGCGAGTCGCTGGATGACTTCTGGGAGGTCTCCGACAGGGTAGAGCAGGGCTACCGTGGGCTACATCCCGACTGCGACGCCCTGAACGAAGAGAAGTCCGACGTCTCCTCACCCGCCGACATGGTCCGCCTGCTCGAAATCGTCCACAACGGCGACCTTTTGTCGGAGGAGTCCAAGCAGGGAATGCTCCACATCCTCAAGCGCCAGAAGCTCAGGAGCATCATCCCTTACTACCTCCCGCCGGACGTTATCTCGGCTCACAAGACGGGAGGCGTCTACAGCGTCCGCTGCGACGTTGGAATCGTCTGGGGAAAGAGCGGCCCCTACGCCATAGCAATCATGGCAAAGCGGATCACCGACAGCGCCGACCTCGATCCCAAGCTGGCGCGCATATCGCGCATCGTATACGACCAGATGTCGGGCTAGACGAGGACCTTGATCCGTATCTCGTTCCCCGCCTCGTCGACAACCGTCTTCCCCTCGTCGGCGAACTGCTTGCGCACGTAACCGAGACCGACGTTCGCTCCGGTGTGCGGCAGGCGCGCGGCGGACGTAATGATCCCCATCCGCCTTCCGTCATGCGCCAGAAGAGAACCCGGGGCTGGGCCTTCTCCGTCCCACCGAAGACCGACGAGGTACTTGCTGACCTTCTTGTAGGTCTGAAGCCGGGCGATCACCTCTTGCCCAATGTAGCAGCCCTTCGAGAAGCTGACATGATGGACGAGGTTCGCCTCGTGCGGGTTGTAGTCCTCAGTCAGATCCTTCCCGAATGCCGGGATGCCCCGTTGCACGCGAACAGCTTCGACCATGCTCCCACCGACCGGCACTGCGCTTCTTTCTGTGAGAACGGCTGACAGCCGATCCTTGTGCTCCGCATCAACGACAATGTCGAAAGAAGGCGTCCCCAGAAAATCGCTCCGGCACACCTCGACCGACACGCCGGAGACCTGCGCGCTCAGTCGCTCAAATGTCGCCAATGACGACGCTTGACCGTTGGTTAGCTCATCCAAGAATGCCGTCGAGTCGAGACCTGTGAGCGAGAGCATCGCCGTTCCCCGTGTCACGTCTTCGACCGTCACGTCCTCGACGAACGTATAGAAGTCTATCCACTCCGCGACGCGCCGCTGATTGCCCGGCGAGGTAAACACGACCAAACGGTCTCCGTCCCGGTGAACGTGCAGCAGATCAACGATGCGGCCCTTGTTCGTCGTCAGCACTGTCGCAGCCCCCGAGCCGTCTTCGAGGGTCGCAAGCTCATTCGTCGAGAGCCGGTTGAGCAGATCGAGCGCGTCGTCGCCCGTGACGATCAGCCTTCCAACGTCGGAACGGTCTAGCACCGCGACGCCGGATGTCAGAGCGCGATACTCGTCCTCGGGCGTCAATGACACGTCGGGAACAACGTAGGTGTCAGGATGCGCTACGGGAGTCATATATCGAGCATAGTCTCATGCGAGCAAGTCGTCAACCGGACCAGCGTTCCCAGATATCCCACCTAATTCGGACGAGCGGCGTGTTTGGCTGCTTTCCACGTCGTGGCGATGCACCTGAATGGCGAAACAAGGTCGTCATCTCGCAACTCGGCTCGGCGGCTTGGGAGGCTGGATACCGGCATTCGCCGGTATGACGGAGGTGGGGGATTTTGACGGTGCTGTACTTGTCCCGTCACTCCCGAAAGAGGAGACCCGTGCACAACTTTCTACGCTGTGCGGCTTCGAAGAGTGATTGAAAGGAGGTCAAGCGTGGAAGCGCGAGAACCGATCTATCGGAGAGAATTTCTCTGAATGTGTAAGATTTGTCGTATTCTGTTGCATTCTGTCGCATTTATCCTTGTTATTGTAAAGTTGTGAGGCGGATGGCACTACATGGCACACGGGCGAGTTCCGCGGCCTTGATGATCGCGCCGAGGGCAGGCAGATGAGGAAGCACGAGGACCTGTCCGACGGATTTTTTTCTGTATATGCGACATTTGACAACATTTTCCTCGCTATCGAGAGATCATGCGGCGGGCAACCGCTGATGTGTAGTGTGATACATGCGTTCTTATTTGTCAAATCTGGGAGAGGCATGGAAGGGTGCTGGGTGATTCGGGCAGGCTAGTGATGATCGATGAGAGTAGGCAAACTTCGGGGGTATGACAGTTGCGCAAAGGTCTCCGAAGGCTGGACTCCACATGGCGTAACATGAGCACGGCTCTTCCTCAACCACCTCAATACAAAGGCCCGACTCATCCAAAAGGCGGTTGATAGAAGCCCCGGACGGTACTATCATTAGGTTTCCCAATCGGTTCGCTTGGACGAGTTATCGCGTGAGACGGCTAACACCTCCGCGCGAATGACGTTAGAACAATAGGGAGCGTCTCATCCATCATTGGGGATTGATGCAAACGAAAAAGGGTCTCGCCAAGCACCCGACGATCTCCTGCACGTTTTCGTGACATGAAGAATCTTTCGCTCACAAGGGTTATCGTCCGGCGCATCGCCGACGACTGGAAGCTCCTGCTCACGGTGTTCATCGGCATTTTCATTGCCACGACCATCGGCGCGGGCACTCCAATCTACCTCGAATCCCTCGATCAGCTCTCGTTCAACGCCGCACTCGACCGCATCGACGAGCCGAAGATCGACATCATCGGCGCAGAAGTCGTGGCGACTGATAGGTTGATCGAGTACGCCGAACGGGTCGTGACCGACGCCGTCGAAGAGCACATCTCGCACGTATATGACAGCCATGAACGGTTCATCAAGAGCCGTGTCGCCATTATTGGAACGCCGGATATCCCCCTGCCTGAAGGCACCGGCGAGGGCATCTACGTCTCGCGCGGGTATCTCCAGCACCTCTCGAATCTTCCAGCGTACGTCAAGTTCGTCGAGGGGCAAATGGCATCCGACACCATTGACAGTTCCACGTTTGGGGTGCTGATCGAGGCCGTGGTTTCGTCAGAAATGGCTGAGCGATTCAAGCTCGAAATTGACCATGAGGTTATCCTCTCCACCGATCTCCTGGCCCAGAGAGCCGTATCGACTGCCGCGAACGAGGCCCAGGACGACAGCGAACTCGCCGAGCTTCTCGAGTCGACACCTGCTCCCATACCCGTCGGGCCACCGGGCATCGCCGTCGTCATCGTCGGGATATTCGACCCACTGGATCCAAAAGCCCGGACGTGGGGCCCGGACGGAGAAGCGCTCAATCCCCCTGTCATCGAGGCTCCCGCGCCATACCTGACGATACAGGAACCTGGGGAAACTCCCTTGGTGCTGTTCACCGACGAGACGGCCATGCGCTTCGCCTTGCAGGACCTCGTCGCGGAGACCACTTTCCTGGGCCAGGAGACGTACATCAAGGGCGTCCCGATGCTGGTCGATACGCCGAACGATCACCTCCCCATCAGCACGGGACAGGGCATCATCGCCCGTCTCGGCTTCCTCGTGTCGCTCTCGAACGTCCAGGACCACATCGTGTTCGATCAAGGGGGGCTGGCGGCGACGGAGATTACCCAAGGCCCGCGCGGTCCCATTATCGACGCAATCGTTCACAAGGGCGTATCCTTGCGAACACAGACGGAGATCGGGGACGAGTTCCACTTCTCGCCGGAGCTGGGTCAGCGCGAGATCATTACGGTGCGAATCGCCGGCTTTTACGAGGAGGACGATAAGAACTCACCGTACTGGCGTTCCACGGGGGCTCTACTGAGTCTCGACCCTCAACGGCAGGACGCGCCGTTCCTTATTCTCTCCGACGATTCCCTCTCGACTGTCCCGATCATCGTGGCGCCGGAGGTCATGACACAGCTCCTCTCGCAGACCTACCCGGGGGCAGTGGTTAGCCCTCAGTGGGTAGTCAAGATCGACCCCGAGCGGTTGAAGCAATGGTCCGCCGCCGAGGCGAGAGAACGCTTCAGGGCCTTCTCCGACGCCGTCACCGCCGAGCTTCCCGACGCACGCCCCACAACAGAGTTCGTCGAGAACCTGACCGAGTCCGGCCAGTTGCGGAACTTCTACGCCAAGATACCGATGCTGCTCCTGCTCACGGTAATCCTGCTCACTGTGCTGTTCTTCCTCGGCATCCTCGTGTCATATTTGACGCAGAGCAGAGAGGGCGACTCATCGCTTCTGAAGACACTCGGAGCGACCCTGACGCAGTTGACTCAGATATACACCGCCGAAGGTCTGGTGATGGTTGCCATAGCCGTGGTCGTGACCCCGTTCCTGGCCTACGGCATGGTTGCCGTTTCGGGAGTGCTTCCGTTCTTCGAGGAGATGAACAGCGGCAATCTGATGCCCATACGCCTTGCCGCGACGCCCTTCATCATCTCGTTAGCGGTCGGTCTGCTCTGCCTGGCAATTTTCGTGGTGCCCAACGTGCTCAGCGCTCAGGGGGGCGTCCTCGTTCGCCGGCTCCAGACCTCTCGCCCGCTGGGACTGCCTTTCCTCCAGCGATACAACCTCGACATCGGCATCCTCGTCTTCGGCGGCCTGATCTACTGGGAGCTTCAGAAGCGCGGACAGTTCGTATACAGCGGCTTATTCGAGGAGACCGAGGTGAACGAGGTCCTCCTCGTCGCGCCAGTCCTCTTCCTCATCGTCGTGACGCTGGTGTTCATGCGCTTCTTTCCCATGATCGTCCGGTATATCAGCGGCGAGTCCGTCCGCATCGTCGACCTGCTGGTCTCGGCGTCGGTCATCGCCTCAGTCGTGGGCGTCTACTGGCGCGAACAAAGCAACGAAACCCTCGACTGGCTGTTGCCGGGCGCTATAGCGGTCACGGTCCTGCTCGCATATTGGACTACGAAACGATACTGGCACGATAGAAGGCGCCGATACGTTGGCCTGGCCGTACAGGCCCTGCTCGTCGCCGGATTCGTCGCGCTGCGTCCCCCCGAAACCGGCGATCTCCTGACCGTTCCGACATGGGGACTCATAGGCGTTGCGCCCGCTCAGCTTCTGTTCATCGCCTTCACCGGTCTCAGCCGCGTGACGCCGGTCTGGCTTGAAATAGGACTGCTCCACATGTCGCGCAACCCGCTGCAATACACGTGGATGATCCTGCTGCTCGTACTGGCGACCGGTCTCGGCATCTTGGCGACCACCGTCGGCGGCACTCTCGAGCGCAGTCAGATCGAACGCGTCCTCTTCGAGGAAGGGGCCGACCTGCGGGTCACGGCCTCCCTCCTCGCAAAGGGTGGAGTAAGCGAGGTGCTCAGACAGTCCCAGGAGCTTGAGGACGTCGAGCACGTTGTGTTGGGACTCAGGGAACGCGGTCAGGCCGGCGGATCGACCGCCGAAGTCCTCGCCGTGGACACGTCGGGGTTCGCAGATGTCGCCTGGTACCGCAACGACTTCTCCGACAGCTCTCTGCCACAGCTGATGGACCGGCTCAAACCGGGAGAACCAACGGGCAGAATACCTCTGCCCGACGACACGAACGGCATCGGCCTGTGGGTGAAGCCCGATCCGTTCATCCCCGGCCTCGACCTGTACGCCCAAGTTGAAAACGAGCGGGGGGAACTGCAGACGGTTATCCTCAACACGTTGCTGACCGATGGCTGGCAGTTCCTGATCGGCAACATTCCCGACCACGTGAAACCGCCTTTTTCGCTTGTCTCGATTCACATGTTCGAGCCGGGCGGCGACCCCAGGGCGGGGCTGACCGGCGCTCCAGTGACGCCGGGCACTCTCTACATCGACGACATCATTGCCACGGTTGGATTTGAAAACGAAGAGCTCGTCCTCGACGATTTCGAGGGGGACGACCTCAGATGGGAGGCAATCCTCACGTCTGCGGCATCGACCGAGATCGTCGAGTTCTCCACGACCGATGTGCGGAACGGCTCGAAGGCAATCGCCTACACATTCAGCGGGCAGACGACGGAGGGCCTGCGCGGTTTCTATCCAACCGCCTCGCCCGGTCCGTTGCCAGTAGTGATAGACTCGTCTCTCGTTCGCGCCGACAGGCAGGTGGGCGATACCTTCATCACCCTCGTGGGTCTCCGTTGGCTGCGAATGAGGGTCGTGGAAGTAGTCGACTTCTTCCCAACGCACGATCCAAGCCAGGGCGGATTGATCCTCACCGATTTGAACAGCTTGGTGGAGCGCGCCAACGTCCTCCTCAATCACCACAGGATTCGAGCCTTGGACCTCTACTACGATCTTGAACCCGGTTCCCACGAACGAGTCGGCGAGGCGGTGGTCGAAATACTCGGTCCCCAGGGTGGCTCCGTCCGCGACGGGCAGGGTCGCCTTGAGGGCCTGCAGCTTAATCCCTTCGTCGCAGCGGGTTGGCGGCCCATGACGATTCTCTCTCCCGCCATCGCCGTATTTGCCGCCGCAGTTGGATATCTCACCTACCTCCTTCTCTTTGCCAAGAAGAGCGCCGTCGAGATCGGTTCGCTGCGGACCCTAGGCCTGACGAGGGGCCAATTGCTCAGGCTCTTGGGTTTCGAGCATCTGGCAATCGCCGCGATCGGCCTCGGCCTCGGTACCTGGGCCGGATTCCAGATGAGCCGTCTCACCGTCTCGCCATTGGCGATCACGGAGACCGGACTCCCGGTAACTCCGCCCTTCATCCTCTCGACCGACTGGCCCATTATGGGGACCACCTACGTCGCCCTGGGGCTCCTGTTCATTGGCGCTCTCATCCTGCTCAACAGAGGAGTGGGCCAACTCGACCTCCGGGCAATTTCACGATTCGGCGAGTAACATGACATGCAAGAGCAAACCTGAGGCATACAGACGACTTCAAGACACCCGACACAGCCTAAACGAACGATGAACAACAAGAAGACCATCAATGAGCGGCTGAACGCAATCGCGTACGGGATAATCTCGACGTGGCAGCTCGTTGCCAAGCGCGCCCTCGCCCACTGGCGACTCCTTGCCTACGTCGTGATCGGCGTCGTCCTCGCGTCCGCCATACTGTCGGGCACCGTCATCTACTTCGAGGCCCTCCGGGAGCTGTCCCTCAAGAACTCCCTTCAAAAGCGCACGAGCGAGCAGCTCAACATCACTGTCCGGGCGAGCAGAGGCCCGACGAACAACGAGGAGTACGGCAAGGTCAGCAACGTCGTCGTGCCGCTCATTAACCGGCATGTTGCATGGATGCTCCGGGACTGGGTCCACGCTGGCCGCACTCCCACCTTCTACCTCGGAAACATCGGCAGCGAGGATACCGCCAAGGACGGCAACGACCGCACATTCTTCGCATTCATCGACGACATCGGCGACCGCATACCCCTAATTGAGGGCGCGCAGCCTATTTCTGGCACGGCAGTCGGCCCAGGTCAGACGCTGGAGTTGGAAGCGCTTGTCCCACTTCAAGCCATGCAGGAGCTAGGCGCCCGTGTCGGAGACCGGTTCGCGGCGGTCCCCACCATCTCCTCGGACATCCCCCACGTCTACGTGACCATCTCCGGCGCGTTCGACTGGGATAGCGCCAACGACGCCGAGTTGGTCAACTTCACCGAGGAGGTCCTCCAGACCCGAACCATCACGACCGACCTGCGCCTCATGCCGTTCTTCATCTCGCGGCAGTCGTTCCTGGAATCCCTCGGCCCGTCCATCGGCAGCATGAGCGGCAGCTACTTCTGGTACATCAAGACCGATCCGAGCCTCATAAACGCCGACAACGCGCAGCTTACCGTCGCCCACCTCAGCGTGATGGCCAATCGCGCCGTCGCCGCCCTCCAGACGGTATCACAGACCACGGGCCTCGACGACGCTCTCATCGAGTACGACCAGAGGCTCTTCTTCAGCAGACTCCCCATGTTCATCGTGCTCATCCTCATCGCCTTCGTGATCCTGTACTACGTCGCGACCATGTCATCTTTGCTCGTCGAGAACCAGCGCTCGGAAGTGGCCCAGTTCCGCAGCCGAGGCTCCGATACCACGCAAATACTCACCGTATTCATCATGGAAGGAGCGATGATAGCCCTCCTTGCGGCAATCGTCGCGCCCATCATCGCCGCGTTCACGATCAGCCTGCTCGGCCTCACGCCGGCCTTCTTCGGGCTGACCGGCGGAGGACTGCTCTCGGTCGAGATATCACCCGCCGCCTATGCATTGAGCGCCCTCGGCGGCATACTGGGCTTCGTCGCGCTCATGCTCCCCGCGATCCAGGCGTCTCGCTTCGGAATCACCCAGCAACGCCAACAATCGTCGCGCCCGACCGCGCTGCCGGCCTTTCAGCGGTACTACCTCGACGTCCTGCTGCTTCTGATCGCGATCTTCCTCTTCCGCCAGCTCACGGAACAGGGATCGGTCGTCGCCCGCGACGTATTCGGTGCCGCCGTGGCCGACGAGCTCCTGCTCGCCGTGCCGGGTCTCGTGCTCGTCGCCTCGGCGATGGTGCTGCTCAGGCTCTTCCCCCTGGTGATGAACCTCATCAGCAAGCTCTTCGCAAAGGTCCTGCCTGTTGCCGCGGCCATGACCGTCTGGCAGATGTCCCGTCAGCCCACGCACTACTCACGACTCTCGCTCCTCCTTATCCTCACTGCCGGTCTCGGCATCTTCGCGTCCAGCTTCGGCACAACCCTTCAGCGCAGCTTCGAGGAGCGAATTCTCCACGCCTCCGGCAGCGACGTGCGGGTCGTGGGCGTCAACAGGTCATCCATTACCGACGACTCGGCCCTGATGACGGGCGGCCGGTTCGCCGAGGAGATCGCATACGAGCGCATACCTGGGGTCGACACGGCCAGCGCCGTCCTCAGCCGGGCCGGTCGTGACCTGACGCGACAGCAGGGCGGATCGTTCGAGCTAATGGCCCTGAACAGCGACAACTTCGACAGCGTTGCGTGGTTCCGCGGCGACTTCACCGATAGACCTATTGAAGACTTGCTGGCGCGAATACGCCCCGATGAGTCCGTGCGGGCGAGCGGCGGGATCGATATCCCGTCCGACGCAGTGTCGATCGGGGCAAGGATCAGGTCGGACAGGATACGCCCCACGCTCCAGGTGGTCGCGCGCCTGACCAACGCGATCGACCAGCAGTCGGACTACAGGCTGGGCTTCGTGTCTTCGAGCGACTGGCTCAATCTCGATGTCCCTTTGGCGGATCAGGGTCGAGAGGACTTTCTTGCCAACGGCCCCGTCAAGCTAAGCGCGCTCTACGTCGAACAGTCCAACCTCAACGTGACCCTCAAGCCCGGAACGGTGTTTTTCGACGACGTACACGTCACCACGAGCGGCGGATCGCAGGTGCTGCTGGACGGGTTCGACTCCATCGACAATTGGTCGCTGCTCAAGACCACGGAAAACTCCATCAGCGACGAGCTAAGGCCATCCTATGAGGTCTTCGAGAACGTGACCGGCGCCGGCGTCTTCACCTGGGCGAGGGGAGAGCCGCTGACGCCGCGAGGAATCTTCGTCGGAGACGAGCCGCCCCCGATCAAGGCGCTCGCCAGCAGGGCCTTCCTGGACCGGGAGAACCATCGCGTCGGGGACGAATTCGAGGTCTCCGTAGACCGCGCGCGCATACCCGTCTCCATCGTCGGCGAAGTGGACCTGTTCCCCTCGGTCACGTCCGACCTGAAGAGGTACCTTGTAGCCGACATCTCTGCCCTCAACGCCTTCGCGACGAGCGGCGTCGCCGACAAGCCCTTCCTGCCTGAGGAGCTGTGGATCGCTTCGTCCACCACAGGCGAGGTCAGAGAGAGCCTCCTGGAGAGTCTCAAGTCCATCGAGGGCTACGGCTCAACCAACGTCCTCGACCGCGAGGAGCGCTTCCGCGCGAAGGACGCCAGCGTCGATCCTCTCGTCGACGCGGGGTGGCGCGCGCTGCTCTTCATCGCCTTTTCCGCCGTACTGCTGCTGAGCTGCCTCGGCTTCCTCGTCCACGCCTACTCGTCGTTCCGAAGCAGGCAGGTGCAGTTCGCCCTCATGCGCACGACCGGGCTGTCGGGCCGCCAGTTGATGATGATGATGTGGCTCGAGCAGACCGTAATCATCGCCGTCGGGCTCGCGCTCGGCACGTGGATGGGCAGCAGGCTGGGCGCGACGATCATCCCGTTCCTCGGCCACGACGACTTCGGCGGCAAGGTCATCCCCCCGTTCGTCATGGTCATCGACTGGACGGCCCTTCTCATCACCTACGCGGTCATGCTCGTCATCTTCGCCGTCATCACCCTCGCCATCATCATGCTCATCCGCCGCCTCTCAATCTCCCGCATTCTCCGCATCGGCGAACTGGGATAGGGCTAGACCGATTCCAAATACCCTCACCCCCGTATCGAGTACGGGGCAGGCTCTAGCCCACTCCCACGACGGGAGAGGGGATACGCGGCTCTCCCTCGCTCTTGAGGGAGAGAGCTAGTGGGGCGAAATCTTTGCATAACGGGTAGCAATAGGGGGTTGGATTCGCGTTGTACAACGACAGGGCGGGTTTGAAACCCGCCCCTACCAAGTCATAGTCTGGTGACCCTTCAATGCTATGATGTTGAACCACGAGGATGAGGGTGACCGCGTGTCACCACAGGCGGCGGACGCCGTACCGGTCGAAGAGGGACTCGTTCGAGATGAGAACGAGGTTGCGCGACAAAGCCTGCGCTATGAACATTCGGTCGAAGGGATCGCGGAGCGGACCGGGAAGCGCTCCGGCGCGCGCGGCGTCGTCCACGGTGACGGACAACTCCTCGAAGTCTTGGCCGGCTATGGCGCCTGTCATGTCGCGGACCAGGGGATCCGCTTCCGGCAGTTTGCCTTTCCGGTGCTTGATCGCGATCTCCCATGCGGCCGCCGCGCTTATCAGCACGTCGTTGTCGTCGTCCGCTATTGCCTGCCCAGCGGCCTGCGATAACCGCTCGTCATTGATGACCCACCACAGAAACGCATGGGTATCCAGGAGAAGCCGCATCTGCTATGCGTTTCCCTCCCAGGCGGCCAACTCCTCCTCGGACAGTGGGTCAAAGAAGCTGTCGGGCACCGTAAACAGTCCCGCCATGGAACCCGGCTTCCTCTTACCGCGCTTTTTGCAGCGCACGAGCTGGGCGACGGGCTTGCCGTTTCGGGCGATGATGACCTCCTCTCCCGCCTCGACCTGCGCCAGCAGACGCGACAGGTGGGTCTTCGCTTCGTGGACGTTCACCGTTACCATTGCCGGCTCCTTTACGGTCATCTTAGCTAATGATATGACTAACACGTCGGCTCGTCAACAAATTGCCCTGCCACGACGACTTCGGCGGCAGGGTCGTTCCGCTGTTCGTCATGGTCATCGACTGGAACGCGCTCCTCATTACCTACGGGGTCATGCTGGTAATCTTCGCCGTCATCACCCTGGCCCTGATCATGCTCCTCCAGCGGCTGTCCATCTGCCGCATCCTCCGCATCGGCGAACTGGGGTAGGGCTAGACCGATTCGCAGTATTGTCACCGTCTTCTCACCTGACCGCACTCTTCGGTCGCAGGGATGAGACAGTTTGAGACGATGAGACAGTTTGAGAATTCCCTGGAACACCTCTTTCTCACCTGACCGCACTCTTCGGTCGCAGGGATGAGACAGTTTGAGACGATGAGACGGTTTGATAATTCCCTGGAACACCTCTTTCTCACCTGACCGCACTCTTCGGTCGCAGGGATGAGACAGTTTGAGAAAATGAGACAGTTTGAGAATTCCCTGGAACACCTCTTTTTTTCTTCTATTCTCAAGTTGTCTCGCTCCGTTTCTCCCGTCCGTGCGGCGCATATGAAGCTGTTTCGGGGCTCGCACCCGGCAGACTGCGGGGTCGTGAGACAGTTTGAGAATTTTTCGTATAGTCAAAAATTTCGGGCCTTTTTTCTCAAGTTGTCTCTCACGCTTTCGCGGGCCGGGTCACGCGGGCGGGAAACCGCTTTCGGCGACGTGGACAGATTAGTCCATACGTTCTTGCGCGTCAAAATGGCGGGGCGGTCAAGAGGAACCGGCATACTGTAACTGTTCAGTCTCCGTGAGTTGAATTGCAAAGACCCCCTCTCTGTATCTCTCCCCCGGCGGGGGAGAGATTGTAGATTCTTCGTCGCCGCGCTCATCGGAATGACCATGGCCTTGTCAGGCCACATGAGGGGGATGAAAATGGGTTGGCGCCGCGAACGGGCAACCACAAGGGTTGCCCCTACGACAGGTTTGCCTGGGCTTATTTTCGTACCAATCGCCCATGTCGGTTGTCACCGACACCACGAAACATGAAAATGGCAGTAGGGGCGATTCGCGAATCGCCCCTACTGGAGGTTGGCCGGGGGTTGTTTTCAGAGGAATGACGATTGCGGTGTCGTTTGGGCTATTTTCAGGGTAATGACAGGTAGGCGGGGTCGGATCATAGCCATAAATCCGTTTTACCTAGCCCTCTCCCGTCGTGGGAGAGGGCTAGGTTGAGGGTGCATTAAATATCAAAACCATGTTGACATGGTACTAGCTGCCTTTGCGCGACGCGCGCCTCAGCCGTGTGTTGTCGCCTATGGATGTTCGTTAGACTGCTCCCATGAGAGTTCCTATCACTCAGAATCGTTTGACGGCAATCTGCGCGGGCTTGGTGCTGCTGGCGAGTGTCGTTGCCTGCGGTTCCGAGCTTTCGGAAGCGGACGTACGCGCCAAGATTGCTCCCTCGGTGGTTAAGGTTCGCAGCGAGTTCCGCGGAGGTGGCAGTGGGTTTCTCGTGGAAGGAAACTATGTCGTTACGGCCGCGCATGTAGTATGGCCGAGTGCTGTCGTCACTATCGAATTCAGTGACGGCACGGAGCAGGCGGACATTCCCGTTGTCTCATACGACCTGCTGGCCGACCTCGCATTTCTCGGCCCCATCAAAACGTCGGTGCCGCATCTGGAGTTTGCGGATGTTGAGAGCGAGCGTGAAGGTAACACGGCGTTTATCGCAGGGTATTCCAGAGATGTCGAAGGACTGGTAGTCCACAGGGGCGAATTTCTTGCACATGAATGGCTGGGTGTCGCCGACGTTGCTAATGTGTCCTCGACAGCCCGACCCTGGTGGGGTATGAGCGGCGGTCCTGCGACGAATGGTAACGGTAGAGTGATCGGGGTTCTCTTTGGCGGTAGAGACTTCGGTAGTAAGAGCACCTCCTCCCATACCGTCAGTAATCGGCTGCAGAAGATAGCTCTGGGCCTTGAGATCTCCGATCTCGGTTCACGTATACCGTCTGATACCGGAGAAGGCAGTAACGAGCACGAGTTCGTACTCAGCGGTCCTTGGGACACCGAGACCTTCGTCTTTCGCGGGTCATCCGAACCATTGGTCCACTTCAAGGTTGAAGCAGGAGACGACGTAGAGTACGCCGTTGTGAGTGTCTACGGAGGAACACTCTACGGTTCCCTTTCCGGTAGACCTTTCCGCCCCGCTAGGCTAAGAATGTCTCCGATCTATGGATGGGATAGACCTAGCTTCTTGGTGGTGAGACAGCGATTCGACCGGGAACAGACTGTCCGAGTGAAGAGTACGGTCCCACTGGAGCGTTATGTCGACCCCGATGACGGTAGGGAGCTAAGAATCGGAGTCACGGTCGCAGGAGGTCTTTGATACGCCGGTCGACGTAGACCGCTACACTATCATGATGCATCGCGACCGGCAGATTAGTGTTCAATTCCGCTATCCGTCTGGGGGGACGGTGACGATAGACCATGCTGAGGCTCCACGCGGCGGACTCACTATCCACTCCGAATTGGGAACGGATACGTTGCAGTTCGACTACCAAGCGCCACACAGTGGTGAATTCACTATCGCCGTCAGCCCCACAGATCTGCAAACGCCGGGGGCCTATACGCTTACGGCGTCGGCCAGTTCGTCACTTGGGTCTAAGCCAATAAATCCCCCTGAAAAGCCTCGCATTATTATGAAAAGTCCCATTGGTGACTTGCTCCGTTATACGTTCGATCATCCGATTCCCTCGGTACAAATCGACTACCCGGCGGACATAACCGGCAGTGGCGAGGAAGTCCCCGGAGCGGAACTCTTCGAGCAGGGCCGGCGGGGTGAGACTCTCGCCCTGGAGCAGTTCGACTTGGGCTTCTACAACGAAACGCTGTCCACCGACCAATATGTGAGACGTTCCATTCTGGCAAATGGACTGCCTCTCAGAGGCGAGAAGGTCACGGCCCGCCGCGAGGTCACGACGGCGGCCGGGGCTCCGGTCGTGATCGAGGATTTCGAGGCAGACGACGGCAAGACGAAAGGCGTACGCCTTGCCTACATCCACGAGGACTCGAAGGGCTTTATGGCGATCTTCTACGCGCCGGCCGAGATCTTCGACGAATGGAGACCCGTGGTCGATTACTGCGTCAGCACATTCTCTGTGGGTGGCGAAGCTATCGTCCGGTAGGGGAGCGTCGCTCTACGCCTTTTCTGGCGTGAACATCTCGTAGAACTCGATGCTCTGCTCCTCCACGAGCTCTCTGAGCTGCGTACTCAGGTTGTCCATTCTGGGCGAGACGTTCCCTTCGCGGTAGGGGGACTCGATCTTTTCCTGCGTCCACTCCATGTAGACCGTGTTCGGCGGGCCCGGCATGGTGTACCCGCTCCAATACACTCGCACCTGGTCGCGCTGGCCCGCCTCGGTATAGCGGTTTCCGATCTTGTAGATCAGTTCCGCGGCCTTCTTCGTCTGCCCGGGCTTGACATTGTAAACTCGTCGAAGTACGTACATGCACTGCGCTCCTTGCTGGTATGTCGAGATTGAGATTAGGGACATGATAGCAGGTTGGCTTGAGAGGCTTTGGCTCCAATCCGGTCGTCTTCCTAACGGGGAGGCGAAAACTTCTCTCCCTTCGAAATATCTCATGAGGGTTGCCACACTCACTACCTGGAATGAAAATGTGCGCGGGCGGAGACGGGCAACCACAAGGGTTGCCCGTGCGGGAAGATTGGCGATGGTCTGTTTTTGCAGCAATGCGGTAGACTGTGCCTCATAACCAACGCCCATACGGAGATTTGCCACCCCATGAGCCGTCGCATCCCCATTCTCGTCTACCACCACGTATACCCCGACGACCACCCGGAGCTTGAGATTACGACCGACAAAAGGGCGTCAGGTGTAATCGCGGTCTCGGAGTTCCGGCGGGAGATGGACTACGTCCTCGAAAACGGATGGCAGGTCGTCTCCACGTCCGAGATCGTGGACTGGCTGGAGGGTGTCGGGGAGCTGCCCACGAAGGCCGTCGCGCTGCACTTCGACAACGGCTGGCTGGACGCGCGCACGGTGGTTTTGCCGATACTCGACGAGTTGGGCGCGACGGGCGCCTGCTACGTCATCAGCGAGCCAACCGACGCGTCATCGAAGGGCCTGCCCGCGGGCATCACGACGACGACCGAGGGCTTCGTGGTCAAGCCGTTCCTGACGTGGGACGACTGCCGCGAGCTTCTCGACGCAGGGTGGGAGATAGGAGCGCATACGGCGACGCACCCCAAGCTGGGCCAGGTGTACGAAGAACAGGGCAGCCAAGCGCTCATGGCCGAGATAGTGCCGTCCAACGCGGTGTTTGAGGATAACCTCGGGTACGTGCCCGATCACTTCGCGTATCCCAGCGGCTCGCGGAGCGATGTCACCGACGCGCTGCTCTCGCCTCACTACCGCTCGCTCCGTCGATGGACATTCGATCAGCCGCCCGTATGGGACTTCACCGACAGGACGACCTCTCCAAAGGCACTGGAATGCCAGAACGTCGACAACACCGTAGCGTTCGAGCATTTTTTGCGTATATTCGACGAGGCGCTGGAAGGGAAATAGAGACTAGGTGGATGCCTTCAGGGGCGCTATGATCTCTATCTGCCTTCGCACCGTCGCATCACGTCCTCTGACAACGTCTGCCCGCGCCTCAAGCCACCACGGCTCAATGGAGAGACCTCTGTTGGAGTCCCGCTGAAGCCTCTTCGCTTCTTGGGAAAGGTTCTGCAGCTTCCGCAGGTTGGGGGCTAATCTCAGGGCCACGTCGTGCCTGCTTACAGCATCCTTGCGCAACGGCTGGGTGGGCACGATCTGCGCACTGTAGAAGACTTCCGAGGACACTGTCTGGCTCGGGATCCCTTGCGTGGGCACCCTGGATGCCTGACCGCGGATTTGCAGCGCGTCCCCAGGTCGCCCCTCCATATCCATCGCCCAACCCGTTTGTACCTCCGTGCGACGTATCTGTCCCATGAGGCTCAGGGACGCCGAACGGATTTCGACGTTGCTGTTGGGTATAAGCGTAACGGTCGCGTTTATCGTGTCTCCCAGCCGGTACGGTCTGCGCTCGAAGTCCAGCGTGATGTCCAGCGGGTCGAGATTGAATACCATGTTTGCAACCTCCTGAGCGGCGAATCAGAGCCAGTGTATCAATCGAAGTGTAATGCTGCAAGGCAATCACGCCTTACTCTACGTTGGTATCTGTTCAGGCAGAACGACTTCGACCGGAAGGCGTACCGTGAAGCGTCACGTCATCTCGCTCGAACCGGTGCGTTGGAGGGCGGCCTCCTGGAGCCAGCGTTCGAGAAGGACGAAGGACTCCTCCACGTCGTAGTCGAGTGAGGCGATGGATACCGCGCGGAAGAGGACGCCCGTGGACACGCGGGCCTTGACGGTCTCGCCGAGGGGGGGGATCGGTACTCCGAGCGCCTTTGCCATGTAGTTGGCCGCGGCCATGCCCTGGCGGGTGAGTAAGCACCGAACGAGCTGCCTGTCCCGATAGACGAGCTCGAGGCCGTCGGCGTCCTGGCGGAGCTCGAGGGCGAGGTGCGCCCTGGGAGTCGAGATGAGCTCGTCGGCGTAGTCGTCGATTCTGGTGTGCGGCTCCGGCATGGCTATTCGAGCGTCATGGTGACTGCGGCAACCTCTCGGTCGTCGAGCGTGAATGACCCGTCCACGTCTCCCCTGCGGAAGCCGAGGGACTCAACCGCCGCCTGCTTGTCCTCGTCCTCAACCGAGAGTCTCGTGGTAATCAGGGCAGCGTTTTGGGAATGACCCCACTCGATGGCGGCCGCTATCAGGTCGTTGTACGAATCGCTGAATCGGGCGTGGATGAATCCGTCGACGTTGCAAACGTTCGCGCCGTCTAACCACGCGGTGGATATCCCGACGAGGCGGCCATCGTCCGTCATAGCCGCGTACCACGCCGTTCTCTCGCGCTTGACGAGATCGTAATACTTGCGGCAGAGGCCCATGCAGGAGCTCTGCATGGCGTAGCGGATGGACAGCATCGGGACGGGCAGATTCCCGTCGAGCACCTGCCAGTCGTGCGGCGTTACGAGGAGGGGGATCATGGGTACACGGAGCGAGGCGTCTCCGGGGATGATGGTCGCCTGACCTGGAGCGCGGTAGTGGTCCGCGAGGTACTCCTCGGGCGATTCGCCGGTCGTTACCCTAGCCCATACATAGCTGCCCGCGATCCTTCGCCATCCAAGGCGGTGGTAGATGCGCGCGGCGTCCGGGTTGCCGGTACCGAGGAAGACTGCCTCCCCTCCCTGCGCGACAAACTCCTCGACGGCCTGCCCGCACAGCCGGGACGCTATGCCGCGTCCCCGATAGTCCGGTCGCGTGGCAACCTCGCCGAACCCGGCCAGTCGCGAGTTTGCCCGTGAGATCGTGATGCCGCAGGTGCCGGTGAGGGTGTCTCCGTCGCGTTCGAGGTAGGTGACCAAACGATTGTGGTCTACCTCGTCGCCGAGGAACACGCCTATGGGAATGTCGGGGTCTCCTGGACCGAATATCTCTTCCCAGAAGGCGAAGAGTTCACCGGCCAGGTCCTGTTGGATGGGGATTTCGTACCGCTGCGCCACCGTTTGACTACGCGCTCCCGTTTCTGAGCACCCGTCCGGGACGGACGCCCGTGTGCTTGCCCTCGTCGATCACCGCCTCGCCCGCCACGAATACGTAGGGGACGCCCGTCGGGTACCGGTGTGGGTCTTCGAAGGTGGCGTTGTCGATGACCGTGTCCGGGTCGAAGAGCACGAGATCGGCGATCAGCCCCTCTTGGACGCGGCCTCTTTGGTTGAATCCCATGCGCTCGGCGGGGAAGCCGGACATCTTGTAGATTGCCTCTTCGAGGGACAGCACCGCCGGCTGCTCTCGTACGTACCGGCCGAGGATGCGTGGATACGGGCCGTAGAAGCGAGGGTGCGGTTTGAAGTCCTTGTAGAGTCCGTCGGGAGATATGGCGTTGCCGTCCGAGCCGATCATTGCCTGCGGGTGGCCCATGAAGAAGCGGATGTCGCTCTCGACGCGGTTGTGGACGACGGCCATGACTCCGTCCTCTTCCTCCTCGATTAGCTGCAAGGTAACCTCGGCCGGCTCGACGCCGCGCATCTCAGCGATCTCCTCGAGGTTGTACCCGATCAGCCTGCGGTTCTCCTCGGAGTTGGTGTTGCTGATGACCTGAATGTGCCAAAGAGGCGGTATCCCTCCCTCGCGGCCCTCCTGCATCTCCTTTATGGCGCGCTTTCTGAGCTCGGGGTCGCGGAGGCGCTCCATGAACATGGGGACGCCGCCTTCCTGCATCCACAGCGGGACGAGCTGGTTCAGCCCCGCTCCAGCCGCGGTGTAAGGGTACATGTCGTAGGTGATGTCTATGCCCTCGTCGCGGGCGCGGTCGATCACGTCGACGATCTGGGGGCCGTGGCCGTAGTAGCGCCGGTCGACAATCGCCATGTGGGAAAACTGGACGGGGATCCCGGCGCGCCGTCCGATCTCGACCGCCTCCTCGACCATCTTGATGTGCCAACCGGGCAGCACCCGCGCGTGGGTCACGTAGAATCCGCCGTAGTTCGCCGCGACCTCCGCCAGTGCGACGATCTCGTCGGTGGGCGCGTAACCTGACGGAGCGAGTGACAGGCCGGTCGAAAGGCTGAACGCGCCCTGTTCCATCGTCTCAGCGAGGAGACGCTTCTGAACATCAAGCTCGTCCTCTGTGGCCGGGCGGTTCTCGAGGGCGTGGCAGGCCGCGCGCAGGGGCGTGTTCCCCACCTGCGGCGCGGCGTTGATGCTGACCCCTTGCGACTCCATAACGTTTGCCCACTCATCGAGTGTCTTCCAGCGCCATTCCTGGCGTGTCTCGAATATCTCTCCCGTGATCTTCCGCAGCTCCTCCGGCGCTAGTTCTCCCATCGGAAAGGGCGAGTAGCTGCAGTTCCCGGTGACCTGTGTCGTAACCCCTTGGTAGGCCATGCTCTCGCCGCCGGGGTCGTCGAGCAGCGTCAGGTCGGAGTGCGTGTGCATGTCGATGAAGCCCGGCGCGAGGACGAGCCCGCTCGCTTCGATGGTGCGCCCGGCATCCGCCTCGCCGAGCGACCCGATCGCGGCTATCTTTCCGTCTTCGAGTGCAACGTCCGCCCCGTATCGAGAGGAGTTCGTCCCGTCGACGACCGTCGCGTTCGTGATGAGCGTATCGAAGGGCATTCCTGACTCCTTGCAGGTATTTCTGATTATAGGTCGGGCCGCCGACCGGCCCCTTCGTGGTTTGCTTCGAGTGCGGCGGCGGCGTGGAGCACAGTCGCCTCGTCGAAGTGGCGGCCTACGAGGTGCACGCCGATGGGCAGGCCGTCCCCGCTCCATCCAAAAGGCACGCTGATCGCGGGCGATCCCGTAAGATCGAACGGCACGGTAATGCGAAGAGAGTTCCGACCATGAACACTCTGACCGTCGATGTCTATGAAGGCCGAATCGTGCTCGAATGCCGTGGTCGTAGAGGTCGGGATGAGCAAGAGGTCGTACGACGCGAAGAGCCGCTTCACGTCCTGACGGAGCCACTCGGTGTCCTGGAGGCTGCGGTAGTAGTCCTCGCTGGACGGACGAGGCTGATCGAGGCGGCGCTGCATGGAAGGAGCGAGTTCGTCCTCGCGGCCTTTGATGATCGGGTCGAAGTCGAAAGCGCCTTCACCCAGGAAGTACGCCATGGAGATGTCCTGCGCCTGCCGGTCATGCCATCCTGCTAGGTCGAGCTCTTCGACATCACAGCCCAAGTCTTCGAGGGTATCCGCCGCCTTCTTGACAACCCGTTGTATGTCCGCCATCACCGGAGCGAACGGCCCTTCGGCGCAGAACCCAACCCTGAGCTTGGGGAGGTCGCCATCGAGATTGCCGAGGTCGGGCATGGGAACGGGCAGAGCGTAGGGGTCGGCGTGGTCCGGACCTGTGATGATGGACATTGCAAACGCTATGTCTCGCACCGAGCGCGCCATGGGGCCAACGTGCATGAACCGCAGGAGCGTTTCCGGGAAGTGGCCCGTGAGGGGCACCCGTCCATGCGTGGGCTTGAGGCCGACTATGCCCGCCACGTGGGCGGGCCATCGAATCGAACCGCCAACGTCACTGCCGATGCCGAGGGGGGACATCCCCGCCGCTATGGCGGAGGCCTCGCCGCCGCTCGACCCTCCGGCTGTGCGACCGATCATCCAGGGGTTCTCAGTGAAGCCGTAGACGAGGTTGCCGGTCTCCCACCACAGGGCGAATTCCGGCATGTTTGTCTTGCCGATGAAGACGCCGCCCGCGCCGAGCAGACGCTTGACGACCGTCGCGTCGTCGACAGGGCGATAGTCCTCGAATATCTTCGAGCCCCGCGTGGTGCGAACGCCCTTGTTGTCGATGCAGTCCTTGATCGTGAACGGCACGCCGTGCATCGGCCCCCAAGACTCGCCGCGCGCCAGGGCGGTCTCCGCCTCCCGCGCACGATCCATTGCCGCGACGCCTTGTAACTCGACAATAGCGTTAAGCCGGGGGTTCACCGCCTGGATGCGGTCGAGGTGTGCCTGGACCACCTCTACGGGCGAAAGCTCTTTACCGGCGATTTGCCGGGCGAGTTCAGAGGCGTCCGAGTAGTAGATTTCGTCAGTCACGTGGTCACCTCGGAGACAATCGAGTGCGGGTCGCGGCTGAGTATAGATTTGACCTATGCGGAGTGTCAATCGAGCGCGTGGTTACGATGGGTGTCCTGTGCTACAGTTGGCCGTGTGTTAGGGGTGAGAGCGTGGAAGACGCGAAGCGTCAACTGATGGCCAGCCTGCGGGGGGAGATAGAGGACGCCCGCGTCGTCGATGCGATGGAACGGGTGCCGAGAGAGGCCTTCGTTCCCCAAAAGTACCGTCACGCCGCCTACGAGGACTCGGCCCTTCCACTGTCCGAGGGGCAGACGATCTCCCAGCCGTTCATGATCGCCACGATGATAGAGGCGCTGGGGCCACGACGCAGCGACAGGGTGCTGGAGGTTGGCACGGGCAGCGGGTATCAGGCCGCCATTTTGGCGGAGATCGTGCGTGAAGTCCTCACGGTAGAGCGCATCGCGTCCCTTGCCGACACCGCCATGACCCGATTGAAGTCCCTCGGATACGATAACGTGACGGTCCGGGTAGCGGAGGAGCGAATCGGCTGGGCGTCGGAGGCGCCGTACGACGGCATTGTCGTGGCGGCCGCCGCTCCCAAGCTCATCCGGGGTCTCGTCGACCAGCTGGCCGACGGCGGGCGGCTTGTCATGCCGGTCGGCGGACTCCGCCAGCAGAACCTGATGAAGGTCGTCCGATCAGAAACGAACTACTCGGTCACCACCCTGGCGGCGTGTCGCTTCGTCCCTCTCATCGGACAGGACGCCTGGCCGGAGCCTGACTCCGAGTCGTAGCCTGGATTCCGGCTCGGTATCGTGGTACGGGGTGACGTTTTTTCGGGGATCGTTGCGCAACCAATCATCCGGGCGAAAGCTGGAAGCAAGGCACCTTGCAGAAGCCGGCCATTCACCCTCACCCCAGCCCTCTCCCGCGAACGGGGGAGGGGGTTATGCAAAGGCCTCGCCCGTATCGCGGTACGGGGGAGGCCTTTCGCGTGAATGACGGGATTTGTTAGCGCCGACTAGAACTCCGACATCTCGTCGTACGGCGGACGCGTTAGCTCCCCGAGGAAGCCGCTGTCCAGTTCCTCATCACCGGTGTACTGGTTTGCCCTCTCTATGGGAGAGGTGCGGACGCCCACGAGCTGCTGTTCGTCCTCGTGCTCTTCCAGTCCCAGCCGATCGCGCCCCTCTTCGGTGAGGTCGAACCGGGCGGGGATGAGCCTCCCGATGATGACGTTCTCCTTCAGCCCGCGCAGCTTGTCGACGGCGCCGTTTACGGCCGACTCCGTGAGGACGCGGGTGGTCTCCTGGAAAGACGCCGCGGCAAGGAAGCTGTCCATGTTCAGCGACGCCCTCGTGATGCCGAGGAGCACGGGGCTTGCGGTCGCGGGCTCTCCGCCCTCCGCTAGGATTCCGGCGTTGATCTCCTCGAACTCGTAGCGGTCGATGAGTTCGCCGGGCAGAAGCTCGGTGTCCCCTGCCGCGTCGACGCGCACCTTCCGAAGCATCTGGGCGACTATCACCTCGATGTGCTTGTCGTGGATAGTAACGCCCTGGGAGCGGTAGACCCTCTGGACTTCCTCGATGAGATAGTGCTGCACGGCCTCCCGTCCTTGAATCCGCAGGATCTGCTGCGGGTTCTTGGGGCCGGTCGTCAGCGCGTCTCCCGCAGTAACCTCTTCACCGTCTCTGACGACGATGTGCGCGGAGGCGGGGATGACGTACTCACGCCTGTCCTCGTCCGTCCAGAGGATGCTGAGCGTGCCGTCCGTGATGTCGACGACACCGGAGACGCGGGCCGTCACGTCCGTAGAGGCGAGCGCCGAAGAGTCGTCCTCATCCTCCGACTCGGCGAACGCGAGACGGTCACCTATTACCACGTCATGACCGTGTTCGACCGCGAGGGTGTGCCCCTCAGGCAGTACGTAGTCGTCGCTGTACTCTTCGTGGCTTGTGACGGTGACCGACCTTCCCTCGGACGACTCGTGGACCTCAACGGTCCCGTCGATCTCCGAGAGGACGGCCTCACCCTTGGGCGACCGTGCCTCGAACAGTTCCTCGACGCGCGGGAGGCCGCTCGTGATGTCAGAGCCGGCGATGCCGCCGGTGTGGAACGTCCGCATCGTAAGCTGAGTGCCCGGCTCACCGATGCTCTGCGCCGCGATGATGCCTACGGCCTCTCCTATCAGCATGGATTCCCACGTCGCCAGCGACAGCCCGTATGCCTTGGCCGATATCCCGCGCGGGCTCTCACACGTGAGCGGGGAGTAGACCGAGACGCCGTTCACTCCTGATTCAGCAATGGCTTTGGCCGTCTCCTCGTCTATGACGCCTTCGGCGTCGAGGATGATCTCGCCGGTCTCAGGATGCACCACCGACTCAGCGACATAGCGACTCTTGATCCGGTCCTCGAACGGTGTCTTGAGCGGGGCGTCCGGCTCGTTCGGAATCCAGAATCCCGACTCCGTGCCGAGCTCCGGAGCGGCAATGACGACCTCCTGTGCGACGTCGATGAGGCGTCGAGTAAGGTAGCCGCTGTCCGCCGTTCTCAGGGCCGTGTCGGTGAGGCCCTTGCGACCGCCGTGCGTCGAGACGAAGTACTCCAGGACACTCAGCCCCTCGCGGAAGTTGGACTTGATTGGCCGCTCGATGACTCCACCCCTGGGGCTGGCCATAAGCCCTCGCATCCCGGCCATCTGCTTGATCTGCTGGATGTTGCCCTTGGCCCCCGACGTCGCCATCAGGTAGATGCCTCGGTACTTGTGCAGATCGTTCTCGATGACCTCCGTCAGCCGGTTGTTCGCATCGGTCCAGATATCGACGGCGTTGCGCTTGCGCTCTTCGTCGGTGATGAGGCCGTCGAGGTACTGGCCCTCCAGCATATCAACCTTCTCCTCCGCCTCCGCGATGATCGATTCCTTCTGCGGCGAGACCTCGATGTCGTTGATGCCGATGGTCGTACCGGACTTCGAGGCGTAGCGGAAACCGAGGTCCTTGATGCGGTCGAGGGTCTCCATCGTCCCCTGGTTGCCAAGACGCCGGAAGCACTCGGCGGTGATGTCCTTGAGAACGGACTTGTCGAGTTCCTGGTTATAGAACCCAAGCTCGGGCGACAGGGCGTCGTTGAAGATGATGCGTCCCGCCGTCGTCTCAAGCCAGTCCGTTCGGCCCAGCTCTTCGCTTCCGTTGATCTTGACGAGCTCCGTCTTAGCGCCGTTGCTGCTCCCGTTGGACCCGCCCGACCTGATCTCCGCGACTGGCCGGACCTTTATGAGGGCGCGCAGGTCGATCTGGCCGAGCTCGTAGGCCAGCTTGACGTCCTCGAAGCTGGTGAATCGCCTGCCCGTACCCTTCGCGTCCTGCTTGACGATGGTCATGTAGTAGCAGCCCAGCACGATGTCGAGCGTCGGAGCCGCGATGGGTTCGCCGGAGCTCGGCGCGAGCATGTTATGCGAGCTGAGCATGAGCTTGCTGGCTTCGAGGACCGCGCCGCGCGACAGCGGCACGTGGACGGCCATCTGGTCGCCGTCGAAGTCCGCGTTGAACGCGAAACAGACCAATGGGTGCACCTTGATCGAACCGCCGTCCACGAGGACGGGATTGAAGGCCTGGATTCCCAGCCGGTGCAGGGTCGGCGCGCGGTTCAGCATCACCGGACGGGTCTTGACGACCTCCTCCAGGATGTCCCAGACCTCGGGACGCGCCCTCTCGGCGAGCCGCTTGGCGCTCTTGATATTGTGCGCGTAGCCCTTTAGCACGAGCTTGTTCATGACGAACGGCTTGAACAGTTCCAGCGCCATGCGTCGAGGCAGTCCGCACTCGTTGAGCTTGAGGTTGGGGCCGACGGTGATGACCGACCGGCCGCTGTAATCGACCCGCTTGCCGAGCAGGTTCTGCCTGAACCGGCCCTGCTTCCCGCGAAGGAGGTCGGACAGCGACTTGAGCTTGTGGTTGTGGCTGCCTGCAACGGGCCGTCCTCGGCGTCCGTTGTCGATCAGGGCGTCGACGGCCTCCTGGAGCATTCGCTTTTCGTTGCGGATGATGATCTCCGGGGCTTGAAGGTCGATCAGCCTCTTGAGCCGGTTGTTCCGGTTTATTACGCGGCGGTACAGGTCGTTCAGGTCGCTGGTGGCGAACCGTCCGCCGTCAAGCTGCACCATGGGGCGCAGTTCCGGCGGCAGCACCGGCAGTACGGAGAGGACCATCCATTGGGGCTTATTGCCGCTCTTGCGGAACGCCTCCACGACTCGGAGAGTCTTAATGGCCTTCTGACGCCGTTGGCCTGACGTCGTGCGGATGATCTCCTGAAGCTCGACCCGTCTGGCGTCGAGGTCCATCCCTTTGAGGATTTCGAGGACCGCCTCGGCCCCCATTCCGTCGCTGAATATCTCCGGGAAGGCGGCGCGAAGCTCACGGTGCTTCGTCTCGGTCAGCAAATCGCCTACCTTAAGGGCCTCGACGTCGTCGATTTGCGATTCGTACTGGGACTCCAACTCCCCGAGCTCTTCCTCGAGCTTGGTGTTGACCCGGATGATTTCCGCCTGCGCTTCTTGGGCCTCCTTGCTCAGCGGTTCCTGTTCATTTGCTGCATCTTGGGGGATGAGCGCGGACAACTCCTCGACCTTACCCTCGGCGGCTCCTTCAAGCTCCTCCGTCTTCTGCTCAAGCTCGAACCGGAGACGTTCGACGGCGGCCTGCCGGAGGTCCTCATCGACGCTCGTAACGAGGTACTGCGCAAAGTAGATGACCCGTTCCAGGTTTCGGGGGGACAGATCGAGCATCAGTCCGAGGCGGCTCGGAATGCCCTTGGAGAACCAGATATGGGCGACCGGGGCCGCCAGCGATATCCTGCCCATGCGTTCTCTGCGTACCTTGGAACGGGCTACTTCCACGCCGCACCGATCGCAAATGACGCCCTTGTAGCGAATCTTCTTGTACTTTCCGCAGTAGCACTCCCAGTCCTTCGTCGGACCGAATATCCGCTCGCAGAACAGGCCGTCCTTCTCCGGTCGAAGGGTGCGGTAGTTGATGGTCTCAGGCTTGGTGACTTCGCCATACGACCAGATCTTGATCTGCTCGGGAGATGCCAGCGAGATTCGGATTGCGTTGAAGTCGTTACCGGTCTGAACCATGTGCGCGCTCCTGTCGTGATTGCTGCCTATCCACGCCGTTGTGACGCGGATAGGTGGTGAGAGTATTCAGGATTCTAGCGACGACCCTTCGCCGCTAGCCGTCGCCGCCCGTGGCCTCGGACGGCTCTTCGACGGCGGCTTCGGCCTCCTCCGAGGCGGACTGCTCTGCCGTCGCGGGTTCCGGCTCGTCGTCGAATGACGGCATCTCCGACGGCATGGGGCCCAGGTCGTCGAACCCGGGGATCGCCGCCGCGTCGCTCAGTGACGCGACGCCGTCCATCAGATCGTCGAGCGTCGGTTCGTCGGGCAGGCCCATGTCCACGTCGGGCTGCTCGTATATGAGTTCAACCGAAAGCCCCAGGCTCTGGAGCTCCTTCACGAGAACGTGGAAGGACTCCGGGATGCCCGGCTGGATGATGTCGTCGCCTTTCACGATTGCCTCGTAGGTCTTGACGCGGCCAACAACGTCGTCCGACTTGACGGTGAGCATCTCTTGCAGGTTGTAGGCGGCGCTGTACGCCTCCAACGCCCAGACCTCCATCTCGCCGAACCTCTGGCCGCCGAACTGGGCCTTTCCTCCGAGGGGCTGCTGGGTAATCAGCGAGTACGGCCCCGTCGAACGGGCGTGAATCTTGTCCTCCACGAGGTGGATGAGCTTCAGCATGTAGATGTAGCCGACGGCGATTGGCTGGTCGAACGCCTCGCCGGTACGTCCGTCGAACAGGTTCGACTTGCCAAGGATCGGGACAGACACCTGGTGCTCACGGTCGAGTTCCAGGGCCGCTCTCTTCATCTCGTCGACGGAGTGGCCGGTCATGTCCATCCCCATCTCTTCGTCGAACCAGATCTTGAGGCATGCCTCTCGCGCCTTGCCATGACCGTTTTCGTCCATGACATCGTCGAACTCGTAACCGCGCTCGCTGAGCCAGCTTCGCGTCTTGGCGAGGTTGACGCGCGAAGGGCCGTCACCGTTCAGCGGGCGAGGGTCGATAGCGCCGGAACGCTCGATGAGCCACGACTGCGCCAGGCCGTTCTCGATGGCGTCGTCGACCGCGCCATCGAAGACGGGCGTCACCGCCCGATAGCCGAGCTCGTGCGCGGCCATGCCGAGATGGGTTTCAAGCACCTGTCCCAGGTTCATGCGGGACGGCACGCCGATGGGGTTCAGAATTATGTCGACGGGGGTGCCGTCCGCGAGGTACGGCATATCCTCCTCGGGGAGGATCTTGGCGATGACGCCCTTGTTGCCGTGACGGTTCGCCATCTTGTCACCCTCGGTGACTTTTCGCGTCTGCGCTATCCAGAGGCGGACGAGCATGCTAACGCCCGGCGGGAGCTCGTCGCCCTTGTCCTTGCTCAGCACTCGAACTTCGATGACTTTGCCGCGCTCGCCGTGCGGGACGCGCAGGGAGGTGTCCTTCACGTCACGGGCCTTCTCGCCGAAGATCGCGCGGAGCAGCTTTTCCTCAGCGCTGAGCTCGGTCTCACCCTTCGGAGTGATCTTGCCGACGAGGATATCGCCCGGCCCGATCTCGGCGCCGATGCGGATGATCCCTTCCTCATCGAGGTTGCGGAGACTGTCTTCTCCGACGTTCGGGATGTCCCTCGTGATCTCTTCGGGGCCGAGCTTCGTGTCGCGCGCCTCGACCTCGTGCTTCTCGATGTGGATGGAGGTGAACTTGTCCTCCCTGACCATCCTCTCGCTGAGAATGATCGCGTCCTCGAAGTTGTAGCCCTCCCAGCTCATGAACGCCACGAGCACGTTGTGGCCCAGTGCGAGCTCGCCCTGAGAGGTCGAGGAGCTGTCCGCGAGGATGTCTCCGACCGCCACGCGGTCGTACCGGTCTACGATCGGATGCTGGTTGATGCACGTGCCCTGGTTGCTCCGCACGAACTTCTTGAGCTTGTACTCGTGCTGCTCGCCGTCGTCGTCGGTGATGACGATGCGGCTGCCCGTTACCTCGGTAACGACTCCCGCCCACCGGGAGAGGAGGACCTGGCCGCTGTCGACCGCGACGCGCTTTTCCATACCCGTGCCCACCAGTGGGGCTTCCGGCCGGAGCAAGGGGACGGCCTGTCTCTGCATGTTCGAGCCCAGGAGAGCGCGGCTGGCGTCGTCGTGTTCCAGGAAGGGAATGAGCGCCGTCGATACGCTGACCAGCTGCATTGGCGAGACATCCATGAACTGGACGCCCTCGGCGGGCTCCATTGCCACTTCATCGCCGATTCGGGACTCGACGCGAACATCGTCGATGTTGCCTTTGTCGCCGACGAACTCGCCCTTGTCATTCAGCTTGGAGTTCGCCTGGGCGATGACGACCTCTTCCTCTTCGTCGGCGGTGAGATAAACGATATCGCTCGCCACGTAGGGACGGACGGCGATCCGCTGTTCGGGAATCTTGGAAATCCGTGTGCGGAGGCCCTTGGACACGAGTCCGCCTGAATTGAGGATCGTCCTTCCATCGGCGCCGACAATGGTCTCGTCGACCGTGCGGCCCACGAGGTCGGGGTCGGTGCTGAGAATGTCTCGCTGAACCCTTCTGTACGGTGTCTCGATGAAGCCGTGGTTGTTCGTCCTGGCATACGTCGCCAGGGAGCCCAGCAGGCCGATGTTCGGGCCTTCCGGCGTCTCGATGGGGCAGATGCGCCCGTAGTGCGAGGGGTGAACGTCTCGCACGTCGAATCCCGCGCGGTCTCGCGACAGTCCGCCTGGGCCGAGGGCGGACAAGCGACGCTTGTGCGTCAGTTCCGCCAATGGGTTGGTCTGGTCCATGAACTGGGACAGCTGCGACCCTCCGAAGAACTCTCGGACCGACGCGACGACCGGCCTGATATTAATCAACGCGGCGGGCGTCGTCGTCGCCGGGTCGACCTGCGTGGTCATGCGCTCTTTGATTACGCGCTCCATGCGCATCAGGCCCACCCGGATGTGGTTCTGAATCAGCTCGCCGACGGCACGCACGCGACGGTTGCCAAGGTGGTCGATGTCGTCGGCCTCGCGTTCGCCGCGGTTGACGAGGATCATCGCCCGCAAGAGGTTGATGATGTCCCGCCGGGACAGCGTTCTGGCATCTTCGTCCTGGTCTCCCGGAGGTCCGAGCCTTCGGTTGAGCTTGTAGCGTCCCACGCGGCCGAGATCGTATCGGCGCGGGTTATAGAAGAGATTTTCGAGGAGCGTCTTCGCGTTCTCGACGCTCGGCGGCTCTCCGGGGCGAAGCCTGCGATAGAACTCCAGCAGTGCCTCGTCCTCACTTCCGACCGCGGTGTCCTTTTCGATGGTCGTCTGGACGTAGGGATGATCGGGGTCGATGTCAACATCCTCGAACAGCTCGTGAATCTTATCATCGGTCGTGAAACCGATGGCCCGAAGCAGCATGGTGACGGGAGTCTTGCGCTTCCGGTCCACCTTGACGGAGATAACGTCGCGCTTGTCCGTGTCGAACTCCATCCACGCGCCGTGAATCGGAATCAGCTTGGCGGACGCGAGCACTCTGCCCGTTGTCGGGTCGGTCGTGGTCGTGAAGTACACACCCGGCGAGCGCACCAACTGGCTCACGACGACGCGCTCGGCGCCGTTGATGATGAAGGTGCCGGTCGTGGTCATCATGGGAATGTCCCCGATGAACAGCTTCTGGTACTTGATCTCCCCTTCACCGGGGCCGGAGCCCTTGGTGTGCAGGCCCACGGTGACGTAGAGCGGGGCCGAGAAGGTCGTCTCGCGCTCGCGGCACTCTTCCTCGGTCTGCTTGGGGGCCTCGAAGTGATGGCCCTCGAAGGTCAGTTGGAACCGACCGCCGGGGAAGTCTTCGATCGGCGAAATCTCTTCGAACAGTTCCTTCAGACCGTCGGTCTTGAACCACTCGAATGAGTCCAACTGCACTTGAATCAGGTTCGGAACGTCGAGTACGGTCGAAGTCTGCGCAAAGGAGCGAAGCTCATCACTGCTGCGGACGCCGTTTTCGACACCAACACTGGAAAGTGTCATACGATTCTCTCTCCTCGAAGCTGGATGGCGCTGACAAATAGCCCGAAACCGCAGAGGGCGCGGCGGACTACGGAATTAGAGTAGCGGAACGGGTGTGAGGAAATGTCGTGAGTTGACGAAAGGCATATCGCGACATCAAAAGCCTAGCATACGACCCTAACCGTGTCAACGGTTTTGAGGCGTCTGCGAAAAATTGCTCACAGATGCTCAGAAGCCCACTCGTGCCCGCTTGATTTGTGTGGCGTCCTGCCCCTCTGTATGCCGTCTCGGCGCGATTGGCCGGTGTTCGGGGCTAGAGGTGGTCGGTCTGGAGCGGGAGACGGGATTTGAACCCGCGACATCTTCCTTGGCAAGGAAGTGCTCTACCACTGAGCTACTCCCGCCCGCCTGACCTGCGGTCCGCCGCTGGTGCCGAGGGCCGGAATCGAACCGGCGACACCAGCATTTTCAGTGCTGTGCTCTACCAACTGAGCTACCTCGGCGTAGGCCATCTATCGTAGGACTTGGGCAAGTACGCTGTCAAGGTAAATCGCGGCGCGAGCGGCCCCCGGGAGGCGCTTCACCGCCCTGCGTTAGCAAGGTGCGTCAAGCGTCGCGGTAAGCCTTGCCGCGCCGGCGTACGCCTTCGAGAAGCGCGGCGTCGAATGGCTCCACCTCATAGCCCGCAGGCTGCGGGGCGGCGAGAGGAAGTTCCTTCACACGAAGAACCTCTTGGCTGCTGTAGTACCCGGAGTACGTCTCGCGGACCAGTACCGCGAAGAACTCCGTGTGCTGGGACTCCACTTGCTTGAGCACTTCGGTCTTCTCACGGACCGACAGGCCGCCGAACTCCTTGGAGTGAGCGCGACCACTGGTCGTCTCAATCGCCTTCAGGCCGTTCGTGAGAAGTGCCCGCGACTGGGGAGAAACGCCGGCTATGCCCTCGACGTGCTCGGCAACGCCCGCGTCTTCGGCACTGGGGACGCCGTCTGAGGGCGGTATGATCCGGTCGACGACTGCGGCCAGCAGTTCCCGTTGAGTCGGTGAGAGAAAAAGGCTGCGGTCGTGTGCGTGGTCGTAGGTGGTCATATTGTTTTCAGTCGAGCACGTTGCGCGCATTCCCCTTAATGTGGTCGGCCACCCGGAGCGCGAGGGCCTGGATGGTCGACGTCGGATTGACGGCGCCGCTCGTCACGAACAGGCTCCCGTCGATCACGAACAGGTTCTTGACGTCGTGCGCCCGCCCGTATCCATCCACTACGGACGTATCGGGATCGGAGCCCATTCGGGCCGTTCCCAGCAGGTGCCAGCCCGCCCCGCGCATCGTCCGGTTGGAGGCCGTCCCGACCGCTCCCGCCGCCTCCATCAGCTCTTCCATACGCTCGACGGCTTCGTCCATCATCCTCGTCGAGTTCTCGCTCATGGTGTAGTTGACCTTCGGGGCAGGGTTGCCGTGCCCGTCGGTCAGTTCGGGATCGAGCACTACCTCGTTGTGCAGTTCGGGCAGGTCTTCGCCGAGGGCCGCGACGGGTATGACCTTCCCGAACCGAGCGTCGAATGTCTCGTGGTGCGCGTCACCCCAGGGAATGGGTTGCTCCAAGGGGCCTCCGAGCGAGGTGTTCACCGGGCCCAGCTGCCGGTTGGACTGCAGCTGGTAGCCTCTCACGAACCCGCGCGACAGATCGGTCTCGCAGTGCTCGTAGCTCGTGACCGAGCACGCGAGAGGCCCCTTGTACGCCTCCAGGTCCTCATCGAAGACGCCCACGGTCGCCGCGACGGGATGGAACATGAGGTTCTTGCCGACCAGCCCGCTGCCGTTGGCCAGTCCGTCCGGGAAAAGCGCGGACCGCGAGTTGAGCAGCAGCCTCGGCGTCCCGACTCCGTTTGCCGCCATGACGACGACTCGCGCCTTCTGGCGCTGCACGACTCCCTGCGCGTCATAGTACACCGCGCCGTCCGCAAGACCGTCCGGCCCGACCGTTATCTCCGCCACGCGCGCTCCCGTCACGAGGGTCGCGCCATTTGCAATCGCCTTGGGCCAGTAGGTAACGTCCGCGCTGGACTTGGCCTTCACGTAACACCCAGTTACACATGGACCGCCGTAGGTGCAGGCCGGACGCCCGTCGTAGGGGGCGGAGTTGATCGCGCTCTCCGCCGGCCACCAGTGCCAGCCCAGCCGCTCGAATCCCTCCGCCAGCTTGTTACCCTGCTTGCCGATACCGAGCGGCGGCGTCTGGCGCGGCGGCATGGGAGGATAGGCCGGGTTCCCCGCCAGGCCCGCTACTCCCGTCATCTTGTCGTTCAGATCGAAGAACGGTTCGAGGTCGTAGTAGGTTAGCGGCCAGTCGTCGGCCACGCCGTCGAGCGTCTTGACCCGAAAGTCCGACGGCCTCATGCGCGGGAAGTGCGCGCCCCAGTGAATGGCGCTGCCTCCTACGGCGTTGTACATGAATGGGACTATGGCCGAGTCTTCGATGTTGACTGGGTAGTCTTCCGGCAGCCCTCGCACGTTCGGGTCGAAGTGGTAGTCGGAGGTGATGTGGAGCTCCCAGTCCTCGTGCGTCGAAGGGTACCGGCTCGGAATGGGCCATCCGCCCTGTTCGAGGCACGTCACCCGGATGCCTGCCTCGCTGAGGCTCCACGTGAACGCCCCGCCGGACATGCCGGCGCCGATTACCAGTACGTCTGCCGTGTCGGACCTGTCGGACATGGGGCCGCTCCAAGATAAGTGGCCGTAGTCTATGGACGGCGAGTGGGGATGTCAATTCATGGTTTCTACGGTGCAACACTCTTGATTTAAGGGCGCGCCTGCTCCTATCATTCACTGAACACGATGAGGGCCCGCTTTTCACCATGGACTTGAGGCAGTACATCCGGGACATTCCCGACTTCCCCGTCGAGGGGATTCTCTTTCGCGACATCACTCCCCTGATGCAGGAACCCGAGGCCTTTCGGTACGTCATCGACCGCATGGCGGAGCATTACGATGGGCAGGGCGTCGACGTGATACTCGGGATCGAGGCGCGGGGCTTCCTCATCGGCGCGCCGCTGGCCTACAGGCTGGGAAAACCGTTCGTTCCTGTACGCAAGGAGGGCAAGCTGCCCTACGAGACCAAATCGGTCAAGTACGCGCTGGAATACGGCCAGAACGTGGTCGAGGTCCACACCGACGCGGTGTCTAGGGGCCAGCGAGCCGTCATACTCGACGACCTGCTGGCGACGGGAGGCACGATGGCGGCCGGGGCCGAGCTTGTCGAGTCCATGGGGGGAGAGGTCGCCGGTCTGGGGGCCGTGATCGAGCTCATCGACCTTGACGGGCGGGAGAGACTGAGTGGCTACGGCGTTTATTCCCTCGTGCAGTATTGAGGGAGATTGCGTAGAAAGTAGTGCGTATTGCGTAGGGTGATTTCGCTCTTGTGATACGGTTTCGGAGGGGGTGTAGGTTGTCGTTCTTCTTTATCCATCTGAGTGATCCGCAGTTCGGGCTGTTCGAGTTACACGGTCTTGCGCCGGGCGACGGGACGTTCCCGGAAACTCCCCTGTATGAGAAAGCCATCGCGGCGGCCAACCGGCTGAAGCCCGCGTTCGTCGTGATAACGGGCGATCTCGTCCAAGAACCCGACAACCCTGAGCACCACGCCGAGCTGATGCGGATCACCGGACAGCTCAGCGACGATATCCCGATCTACTTCACCACAGGCAACCGTGACGTGGGAGATACCCCGACGGAAGACACCCTGCGCGTCTACCGGGAGAAGTTCGGGCACGAGACGTACTCGTTCGACGCGGGCGGCAGCCACTTCTTGACGCTGAACAGCTCGATCTGTCTCGACCCGTCCGAGGTGCCGGACGAGTGGGACTCCATGCTCGCCTTCCTGCGGGATGACCTCGACCGCCACGCCGCAGACGCGACCCACAACGTTGTCTTCTTGCACCATCCGCTGTTCTCCGAGTCGCCCGATCAGCCGGACGACGGGAACAAGATCATCCCGCGCGCTCAGCGAATGCCGGTGCTGGAAATTCTACGGGAGCATGGCGTGTCCGGCGTGTTCGCAGGTCACTGGCACAGCAACGCCTACGCAAGGGACGGCGACATGCTCATGGTCATATCCGGTCCCGTTGGCTATCCGCCGGGCGACGACCCGTCCGGGCTTCGCATCGTCAAGGTCTACGACGACCGGATCGAGCACCGGTACTACGGAATGGACGACGCCCCCGACTCGGTCACCCTCTAGGTCGTGCTCGCTTTTTCTTCCTACGATCCCGGTTAGAGTCGTCATTCCCGCCTTCCAAACCTTCGCATAACCGTCATACCGGCGAAGGCCGGTATCCAGAGGGGTGGGGCATGGGCTCGGATGGTGTTCTTGCCAATTCCCTTAAGGCGGCTTCCCGTCGTCTATGCAAGAGTCTCCCTTCGCGGCAACGACGGGAAGTTTCCTGTACTGCGACGCCTCCGAGTGTAACTGTTCAGAGTCGGTGAGATATGCAGGGAATTATCCTCCTATTCTCATTCTCAGGAGAGCAGCGACGAAGATTCCACAATCTCTCTCCCGCCGGGGGAGAGACACTAGAGAGGGGGTCTTCGCAATTCAACTCACCGAGACTGAAAAGTTACCTCCAAGTGACAACCGTCACGTCAATCGCTACAGTGTGATTGCAATGACTCTTGGGCGCTTCTCTTCCCTGCCGTGACTACTCCCCAAAAACCCATTCCGAAAATAGACGAAGCGGGCTTCATCCTGCCTTTGGTGCTCATAATCGTCGCCATCGGGGCGATGGTCGTCATCGGTCTGCTGGGCTATGCATCGGGCCTGCTCCGAGCCGGCGGAGAGGACGCCGACGCCTTGCGCGAGCTATACGCCGCTGACGCGGGGATCGCGCATGTGAAGAAGCTGCTCGAACAGGGATCCCCGCACGATGACATATCTCCCATCGAAGTCAACGGGCTGGAGGTGAAGATGGTGGTTACGCCCGTCGGATCGCCGGGCTCGGCTGTTCCGACCCCGCAGCCGCGGCCAATCGACCCGGAACTGCCGCCCGACTTCCTCGAGCCGCATCCCGTCACCCTCAATTCCGTGCCCGAAGGCACGAAGGTCGACATAAGCTGGGCGTTCACTCAACTCACTCCGACACCGACCCCTACGCCAACGCCCGCCCCGGATCCGCCGGGTCCGAGCCCAACTCCTACGCCAACGCCCACACCCACACCCACACCCACACCTACACCGATACCCACCTTCCCGTCGATCATCATCTACGGGGCAGTGGGAATAGCCACGCCGGTCGCTGCCACTGAGCCGCTCAGGGCGTTGGTCCCGGGAGCAGAGCGATGGTTAGACCTGCGAGACATAGAACTTACCGACGCCGAAACCTACGTCGTCGACTTCGATCCGGGCACGATTAGCGACCTGGTATCCGACCCATTCACCCAAGACTCCCATAACTGCGGCAGACGCACCGAGCCGCAATTCTGCCTGACGACGCCCGCGATGGACTACATCGTCGTCTCGACTGCGGGCCGGACCACGGTCACGGCATACCTGCGGCACATGCCGCAGTGGAAACAGGGGCTCCAGGGCGGAATCAACTACACGTTCTCCGGAGGGCAGGTCATCATCCTCTCCTGGAAACCGTATCCGCCGGACGAATGACGGCCCCTACAGACTGTCGATGAACGCGAGCTCCTCTTCCAGCGTCTCTACGTCGTAGAAGTGCTCCATGAGCAGGGTCGCGTCGAGGTACTTGATGCGCCGGTGCATCTCCGTCGGGAGCGTGCCCTTGTTGAGGGGGGCATGGGAGTCCGTGCGTCCCCGCCCGTCGTAGAGGTAGTTGTCGTTCCAGTGGACGTGGCGGATGAGCTCGGGGCGTGACAGAAAGGCGAGAACACGTTCCTCCCGCAGGTCCTCGGGGAAGCGATGCGCGTAGGTGACCACGTGGCTTGAGTCGAGACAGAGACCGACGTTGTGACGGTCAACGTCTACCGCGACTTGCTGCCACTCCTCCGGGGACATGCCGAAATACTCGTTGCGCTCAGACCAGTCGACCTGATCGTGTGGAGAATCGATAATGTCGCCGCTCCAGTAAGAATTGTTGTTCTCCAGGACGAGCTCGATATCGTGACCGTCGCAGAACCCCGCAACCTGGCGAATGCCGTCGATGAGCAGGTCGTACGTCCCCTCACGACCTTCCGACTGAGAGTCGTCGTTCCAGCGCTTGGGCGCGAAGTGCATGTTGATCTGCTTGACGTCCGGGTACAAGGCCGCCTTGCCAATGTAGTCGACGATCACTTCGATGGACCTCTTCCGAAAGCCGTCGTCCGTGGACGCGATGTTGAGGCGCATGTCGCCGACGATGGCCGGAGCGTGGGCGCTGACGAGTATGTCCGAATACTCTTCCATCTCGTCGATGTCCTCTGCCATGGACGCCTCGGTATTGAGGCCGAATCGTTGGAGCGTCTCGACTCCGGCGGCGGCTGTGACGCCAAGTTGGTGCGTTAGCTCGGTGTATTTGGTCAAGGTAGTATTCCTTCTGAACGGCGTTCTTGGACAGTCGTCTTCTAAATGAGTCGGATTAGCTGATGACTTCGGGGCTAGTAGGTTACCGCTAGTGTCCTGTGTCTATGAATAAGATGAAAAGACAGTCCCCTCTCCCGTCGTGGGAGAGGGCTTAGGGTGAGGGTGACGGCTAGGAGCACGCCCAACAACCTTGTGCAACGGACCGGTAAGTCGGAACACTAGGCGACCGTTGCGACCTTCGCCAGTCCGAGCCGATGCACGGCCTCACGGGCGGCGGCCTTCTGCTCGGGGGTCGCGCCGAGATTGGGCGGACGCGGATCGCCCGTCTCAATGCCCAATCGCTCCCCGACCGCGGTCTTCAGCGCGCCGATGTAGCCAAGGTCGATCAGGAAGTCCATGACCTCGCTCGCCTTGGCCTGGGCTGCCTCGGCGCGGTCGAGGTCACGCGCGTTGTAGGCGTCCCAGATAGCGACCCACAGCTCAGGCGCGAGGCACGGAGGCCCGTCCACGCATCCCGCCGCCCCGACGGTCAGGGCCGGCAGCATCATCCTGCCCATTCCCGTGAACACCCGCAGGCCCATCCTGGCGAAGGTGTAGACATCGTTCATGTCGGGGGCGGAGTGCTTGAGGCCGGTGAGCTGCGGCACGTTGTCCTGGAGCTGCTGCATGAGGTCGGGGGTAATGTTCACTCCCGTAGCTTGGGGGAGGTTGTAGACGAAGAGCGGGAGGTCGGCAGCATCAGCCACGGCCTTGTAGTAGTCGACGATGCCCCCGTCTCCCGGACGAACGAAGAACGGCGGGACGGCGCAAACGGCCTCGGCGCCCGCCCTCGCCGCGTGCTCCGCATTACGGGCCGCGCGGACCGTCGTCTGCGCTCCCACGTGCATGATGATGTTCGTCCGGCCCTGGTTCTGGTCGACCGCAACCCGGGCGATACGTCGGTTCTCGTCGTCCGTCAGGAGGACGCTCTCGCCCGTTCCCCCCGCCGTCCAAAATCCGTGTACACCCGCCTGGATGTTGTCCTCCATGACGGTACGGAACGCCTCTTCGTTGATCTCGCCGGCGGCGGTCATGGGCGTGATGATTGCCGGTACTACTCCCTCAAACTCTGGCACGTCGTTCTCCTCATATGGTGGTCGGAATGCGCACGGTATTGTACCACCTGAATTGCGATGGGCGCTTTCGTCCAGCAGCCTGCCTGCAATTTCCTCCCACGGTTGAGCGAGTCGAGGACCGACCGGCAACCTAGTCGTCGATACGAATCCTCTGTACCATACCTCCTGATACCCTCGACCCCGGAGGCGCTTCGGTGAAAACTGCTCTCTTGGCATCGCTGATGGCGCTCGTGCTGGCTTTATGCGCCGCATGCGGAAGCGATCTTTCGGAAGACGATGTACTGAAAAAGCTGGCGCCATCGATGGTGACCATCCAATTTAGGGATCGTGACATCGGCAGCGGCTTCCTCGTGGAGGGGAACTACATCCTCACGGCGGCGCACGTTTTTTGGGGATTGCCGGGGATTGACGTCGTATTCGAGGACGGCGCACTACACGAGGACGTCCCCGTCGCCGCATACGAATACTTTGCCGACTTTGCGTTCCTCGGCCCTATCGACACGTCGGCTCCGCCCGTGGAGTTTGCGGAGGCGGAATCCATGGCTGCCGAGGACACAGTGTTCATCGTTGGGAATCCATCAGGCCCCGGGGGACTATCGGTCACGAAAGGCAAATTCGAAAGCGTTTGGCATTGGCCGGAGGCGGACGTTGTGGATGTCTACTCAACCGCTGAAGGCAAACCCGGTATGAGTGGGGGGCCAATGACTAATGGCCGCGGCGAGGTCATTAGCGTTTACTTTCGGGGGCGGGGGACAGACCCGAGTTGGGGATCCTCTTCAGACACCGTAAGAGACCGGCTGGAGAGTCTTGCCCGGGGCGAGGACATCACGGTTCTAGGGCCCCGCAACCTGCCCGACATCGAGGAAGGAAGCCGCGCGCACCAATTCGTCTTGCGAGATCGATGGGACACCGCAACCTTCGTGTCGGAAGGTTCAAATCACAGCATTGAATTCGACTCCTACAGCGATGTGGAGTACGGGTTTTTCGATATAAACGGGATTGGGGCCTTCACACCCGAATTCCGTACCGTCCAGGACGGTCTAACCGACCGATGCTGCATCACCGGTCCGGGGTTCATCGAGGTGAGACAGCGGTTCGATATCGAACGCCACGTAGCGATCAAGAGTCGAACTCCCCTGGTGCGGCGCGACGACTCCGATGACGGAAGGCAGTTGCTTATCGGCGATGCTGTCGCGGGAGCCATCGATACTCCGGGCGACATCGACCGGTATACCATCGATCTGTCGCGCGGTGAGAGCATCGCCATTCGAATGTCCGCCTTAAGACCCATACTAGTTACGGTAGAGCACTCTGATGCTCCACCGTACGATGTCGTTTCAGGGGAAGTGTATTTCGACGAAATCAAGTACCGCGCCCCGGTCGATGCCACGTACACCGTTGCCCTCCAGATGCGCCCTGCGGATTTTGAACACCCTCTCGGTTACACCCTCACCGCCCTCGACTCATCGTGGTACCCTAAACGACGGGACGATTCCGCCGTGCTCAACAGCCCTGTCGGCGACATTCTCCGGCACAAGTTCGACCACCCCGTCCCCACGATCCAAATCGACTACCCCGTCAACATCACAGGTGGAGACCGGGATGTGATCGCGGCGGAGCTATTCGAACAAGACCGATGGGGCAGGACCGTCACGCTGGAGAAACGCGACCTGAGCCACCACAGGCAGGAGCCCAATGAAAAGCTCTCGGTCGCCGACTATATGGAGCGGTCGGTGCTCTCGGGCACATTCCCCTACAAAACTGAGAAAACCGTCACCGCCCGCCGCGAGGTCGAGACCCCGTCCGGAGCCCCGGTCCTCATTGAGGACTTCGAGGCCGACAACGGCGGCATGAAGGGCGTGCGCTTGGCATACATCCACGAAGGCGAGACGGGTTTCATGGCCATCTTCTACGCCCCCGGCGAAGTCTTCGACCAGTGGCGACCCGTCGTCGACTACTGCATCGGTACCTTCTCAATCGGAGGCTACTCGATCTCGGATGGTATGTCGGGCGAGTGACGCTCCGTCCGCCGTTTGACAAGCCCCACAGCCCTCCCATGCCATTGTTCAGTTTGCTTGGAACGTTACTTGTAGCCCTCCCCCGCGTTGACACAACCCGTATGCGGTCGTACACTCACTCGCCGAGCATTGCTCGCACATCCCCGCGTGAACGCTAAAGGACCGGTCCCCCATGCCAAAAGAGAATCTGCGTGAACTCATCGTCGGAGCGGCGGCAGCAGTCGCGACGCCATTCGACGAGAACTACGAGGTCGACCTCGGCAAGATGTACGACCTCACGCAATGGTGGGTCGCCAGCGGACTCACGAAGGGGAACGGCATCATCAAGGTGGCCGCGGCAGCCGGCGAAGGGCCGATGCTCGACGACCCGGAGTGGGCCGCCCTTCTACGCACCACCGTGCAGGCATCGGATGGCAAGGCCACCGTCATGTGCGGCCTCCACTACAAGGACACCAAGCGCACCATCAGGGACGCGAAGGTCGCGCAGGACATGGGCGCGTACGCCCTCCAGGTCTGCCCGCCCATCTTCAACGACCCCAGCCAGGACGACCTTTTGGACTACTACGGAGACCTGTCCGACGCCATCGACATCGGGATCATGGTCTATCATACGCACTGGCTCAAGGGAGGGCGCATCGAGACCGACACCCTCCTGAGGATGGCCGACTTCGAGAACGTGGTTGCAATCAAGTGGAGCCCCCACGATGGGCAGGTCTACGAGGACATGGCAAAGTTCGTCGACCGCTTCAACATCATCGACAACACCGTCAACCCCGTTCGCTGCGCCCAAAATGGCGGTCACGGCTTCGTCCAGACCAGCGTCGAAGCCTACCCTCCGCACGACCTCAAGGTCTGGGAGCTCATCAGGGCCAAACAATGGGACGAGGCCGAGGCGCTGTACCGCAGCGTGCAGGGGCCGCTCCGGAAGTTCGGCGAGAAGATCGGACACCGTTCAGGCGGTCAGGGAAGGGTGATGAAGGGCATCTTGGAGATACTCGGCGAGTCCGTCGGCTCTTCCCGCCCGCCGTCCAAACCGCTGAACGACGACGAACTGCAGGAGCTTCGAGGCATAATCGAGGGCTTCGGCTGGCCCATTCCTGTGCGCTGAACCCCAAGAAGCGCGACGCTTGTCGCTTGATAGTTGGCTGCCTTGCACTGTAACTGTTCAGAATAGGTGCGATATGCAGGAATTGTCCTCGTGCTCTCATTCTGAGGAGAGCAACGACGAAGAATCTACAATCTCTCCCCCGCCGGGGGAGACAGGGGTAGGTATTCGCCTATCGCCCCGCTCTCCATTGATGAGGAAATAGCCCCGTCACTGTCATTCTGAGCGAGCGTAGCGTAGCGTAGTCGAAGAATCCAAGCTGGACTTTGTACAAAGTATAGACAAATGACGGGAACAGGGTAAGCCAACAAGACCAAACCATCACGAAAGGTCAAGTTATGCTCACCCCCGTATCCAGTACGAGGCAGGCTATTCCAGGAAGTTCGCACTCACCTGGGAGTGGAAACGCAGCGCCAATGGTCTGACCTAGCCATCGCCCGCACCACACCGGCGCTCTTCGGGTTGTTCTCATGGGTTACACTGGCAGCACATACACTGGGCCGGGGCCAAACCGTACGCGTCCGCTCAGCAAGCCTGGTATCCCCAGGCCGCCCTGCCCACCTTCTCCGATGCTATCGCTCTGGTCCGCCATCACCTGTGGTCAAACTCAGACGTTTTCGGCATATCGCCTGCTCAACCCAACATCCGAAAACTCCCCCGCCCCATAGTTGACCGCTTCATAGAATCGCTGACCTACGCAGCCTGAATGTACGAAGTCCGTCTAAGCGTCGACTTCGACGTCCAGCGCGTGCTCTTCAATGAACTCGCGACGCGGTGCGACGGCGTCGCCCATGAGAATCGAGAACAGCTCGTCGGCCTCCGCGCCCCCGTGCTCTTCCACCCGGAGCAGCGTCCGCTTCTCCGGGTCCATCGTCGTCTCCCAAAGCTGGATGGCGCTCATCTCGCCGAGGCCCTTATACCGCTGGATGTTGATCTTGGTCTTGGTCGACCCGTTCCGCGAGAGCTCCTTGACGTACCGCTCCCGCTCTCGTTCGCTGTATGCCCAGCGCGACGCCCTGGCGCCGCTGATCTTGTACAGGGGCGGCTGCGCGATGTAGAGATACCCTTGCGTGACGAGCGGGTGCATGTGCCGGTAGAAGAACGTCAGCAGCAGCGTGCGGATATGCGCCCCGTCGTCGTCCGCGTCCGTCATGATGATGATGCGGTGATACCGCAGCTTAGCAACGTCGAAGTCCTCGCCCAGCCCGCCGCCGATGGCGATGATGAGGGCCTTGATCTCCTCGTGGTTGAGCATCTTGTCCTCACGCGCCTTCTCGACGTTGAGGATCTTGCCCCTCAGCGGCAGGATGGCCTGGTACATCCTGTCCCGCCCCATCTTAGCCGTCCCGCCCGCGGAGTCGCCCTCCACGATGTAGAGCTCGCAGTTCTCCGGGTTCTTGTCCGAGCAGTCCGCCAGCTTGCCGGGGAGCGATCCGCCGTCCATGGCGTTCTTGCGCGTGATGAGCTCGCGGGCCTTCCGCGCCGCCTCTCTAGCTCGCTGGGAAAGCAGGCACTTGTCGATGACGCGCTTGGCGTCCTGCGGGTGATTCTCAAGGTAGAACAGCAGCGCGTCTGCCACGACCGTCTCGACGTGCGCCCGCACCTCGGGGTTGTTCAGCTTTCGCTTCGTCTGCCCCTCGAACTGCGGCTCCGGCACCTTCACGCTCACGACGGCTGCAAGCCCCTCGCGCGTGTCCTCGCCGGAGAGGTTCGCCTCACCGTCCTTGATGATCTTCTGCTTGCGACCGTAGTCGTTCAACACACGGGTGACAGCCGCTCGAAGCCCCGTCAGATGTGAACCGCCGTCGATGTTGTTGATCGTGTTGGCGAACGCGAATACCGACTCCGAGAACCCGTCGTTCCACTGGAGCGCCGCCTCGACTATCGTCGTCTCTGCCTTCCGCTCGACGTACACCGGGTCCTTGTGCAGAGGCGTCCGAGCCTTGTTCAGCGAGTCCACGAACTCGGCGATCCCACCCTCGAAGTGGTAGGACACCTCCTTCATGCTCATGCTGTCCTCGGACTGGTCGCTCTCCAACATGCTGCGGAACACGACCCTGAACCCCTTGTTCAGGTAGGCGATCTCCTTGAACCGCTGGGCAAGAGTGTTGAAGTCGTAGATGATCTCCTCGAATATCTCCGCGTCCGGCTTGAAGGTGATGATCGTGCCGGTCTTGTTCGCGTCGTCCGCCGGGAGAGGCTCGGACGTAAGGTCCGACTGCGCCTCGCCGCGCGCGAACTTCTGGTGATAGTGTCGGCCGCCGAGGAACACGTCCACGTTGAGCCATTCCGCTAGCGCGTTGACCGCCGACACGCCGACGCCGTGCAATCCTGCCGAAACGGAGTACGCCTTTCCGCCGAACTTGCCCCCGGCGTGGAGGGTCGTCATGACCGTCTCGACGGCGGAGACCTGCGTCGTCTGGTGCGTGTCGACCGGGATGCCTCGCCCGTCGTCTTCCACCTTGACAACGCCCTCGTCGCCGATGGTGATGACGACCTGTGTGCAGTGCCCGCCCATGAACTCGTCCACGGCATTGTCCACCGGCTCGTAGACAAGCTGGTGCAGACCACGCTGGTCCGTCCCGCCGATGTACATCCCCGGCCTGCGGCGGACGGCCTCCATCCCCTCAAGAACTTGGATATCCTCGGCGGTGTATGCCTCGGACCTCGGTTCCATCTGCTGAGTTGCCATTATCCCTCCTGAAGAGGCGCTATTACGATCATTTCCCGCACTGCACTTTGATGTATTCTTATACTTTGTCTAGCGTTTAATGCCCTGCGATGCCCTAAGGTTGATGACTTCCTGTCATAAGGGCGTTTGGGCGGACTCACCGCGGGGAACCGAAAAAGCGCTCGTCCAGTCTACGAAGAGGCGGAAGGTGTATCGTTGCCTCCCTATTCGACCTACGAAAACGCTGGTTCCCTTTAAGCTATTGACATTCACGCCAATATTCTACCATTTTTTCGGCTACCCGACAAGCAGGTGGGCTTGCGGTAAACGGGGAATTTCACGCATCCGACCGAGGGGAAGTTTTTCCCTGTCGGATACAAACCAATACCACGCTGTTGCTAAAACGCCTCCGAGGGCCATCCAGCCCACGCAAAAGGCGGAAAAACGCGCGAGTTTGCCCCAATTCGTCGAATCAGCGAGCGATGGTGAAGAATATACGTTCGGAACTGCCCGGCAGGGATCGGAAAGGATTGGATGTTGTCAAAAACTTGCTCAAACGAGAAATAGAAACCGGTCACACGCCCTCGACGCCTATGACGCCTCCCACTCCGGCACCCTCGCGCAGCTTCTTTATCGGCGCGTACTCCGGCGAGTCCCAGAACCCCCGGGCCGCTTCTTTCGAGTCGAACTCGATTACGACCCGCCGTCGCCCGTTGTACTCCCCCTCGAACAGCTCGACCTCCCCGCCTCGCACGAGGAACCGCCCCCCGTACTGTGCGATGACCGGCGTCACCGCCTCCCGGTACACCGAGTACCGGTCCGCGTCGAGCACCTCCGCCTCAATCAAGAGATAATACGCCATAGCTGCCGTCCGTTCTCCAAGGGGTGTGACTACGGTGGGGCGCTCCCATCACGCCCACCGCTCTTTCATCTGCTCGTATGATACCATCCTGCGAGAACGATACCCGGTTCTTAGGACCCAAGCACAACCGCCATACCGGCGAAGGAACGTCATCCCGTACTCGATACGGGGCCGGTATCCAGCGGGGGAGGGCTGACACGGTTGAGCAAAAGGGAATTGTGTCTATGATTCGACCCCTGCCTCCCTGTCATTCCGAGCGCAGCGAGGAATCTAAAGTCCATAACCGCAAGACTGGACAGCCGGTGCCGCGCTTATACCGTGACCAAGAACCGAAGACGGCGTATGAACGCTCTAAAATTGTGACAGACACTTTAGATTCTTCGACTTCGCTACGCTACGCTCAGAATGACAGTGCCGGGGCCGCTTTCTCATCAGTGGAGAGTGGGGCGATAGTCAAATTCCTGCCCTTGTAAGAGGAGGAAGGAGAAAGCACCATGAAACGTCTCATACTGGTTGCGTCCGCCATCTCCTCCATAGTCTTGATACTCCTCCTGACGAGAAAAAACATCTCGCCCACCAACGGAGCAAACCTCGACCCCGACCGCGTCAACGTGACCTCCATACTCGGCGGAGTCACTGATCGCAGCGTCTCACAAGAATTCCTCGGCGGCCGGCTCACCGCGTTCCTGGGAGGCGTCTCCGTCGACCTCCGCGAGGCCGTGATAATAGATAAACCCGCCCGCATCCACGTCAGCGCCATCCTCGGCGGCGTCGAGTTATCCGTCCCCCAACACTGGATCGTGAAGAAAGACGTCCGGCCCATCGCAGGCGGCGTCGACGACAGAAGGCCCCGAGTCCGTCACTCCGACGATGACAACGACACATCGCCCGAAAATGCCCCGGACCTCGTCGTTACCGGCTCCGTGCTCCTGGGTGGACTCCTCATCAGAGACTAGGGAACGCTCCCACCCCTCCACGCCGCCCTTTGACACGCCCACGCGCCCTACGTACAATCGCCACACACCTCCACCCTCTACATGCAAGGGAGACAGACCGTCATGAAAGGCCGCATCTTCTTCGGGATTATCGTAGTGGTCGTCGGAGTCTTACTGCTGCTCATGGCTCTGGACCTGGTTCCCTTGGACGGCATCGGCGAGCTCCTCCTCTACATCCCGTCCTTATTCATCCTGTGGGGCCTCTATCTGCTTGTGGCGCAGAAGTTCAAACGGGCGTCGGGACCAATCGTGTTGATCGCCATCGCGACGGTCGTTCAGCTCATGCTGCTCGATGTCCTCAGGTGGGCCTATGTCTGGCCGATCGCCATCATCCTCATCGGCGTAGCCATCATTGCAGGCGGGGCCGGATACCACGGCCGTCGACGACGCCGTCGTGAACGCCGACGCAATCGCGAACATCGGCACGCAAAGGCCGAATCCCGCACGAGCGCCGAGGGCTACCTCGACATTTCCGTCACGATGAGCGAGGCCAACGAGCGCAACCGCTCCAAGGAATTCAAGGGCGGCGAAATCTCTAGCGTCATGGGCAGCGTCAAGCTTGACCTCACCGAAGCCGAGATTGCCGAGCCGCCAGCGCGCATCCACGTCGACATCGTCATGGGCGGCCTCGAGATACTCGTGCCGGAACACTGGATCGTGCAAAACGACACCGCGAGGACCATGGGAGAGGTCGAAGACCAAACGGAGAGCCGGCGGAGCGCGGCTATTGACGATGGCGCCACACTCATCATCAGCGGCTCCGTCGTAATGGGCCATGCGACCATCCAGTCCGCTTCACCCGCCGCGGCCGATTAACACGCCACACCCATCCATTGCAGAGACCACCTCAACGTAGACATCGACGAGTTCCGAACAGAGAAGTTATTACGGAAAACACGTTCGCCCCGCAGTCACCCAAAGTCTCTCCCCCGCCGGGGGAGAGATACAGAGAGGGGGTTCTCTCCGTAACTTGAAAGACCAAGGAAGTCCACTTCAACCTCAATGCCAAAAGTTCTGAGATAGCTCCTACCCACCAAGGAACCCTCATGCTGACCATCATCGACCAGGGAATCATCTCCCGCCGTCCCGACATCGGAGCCTATATGCCAGTCATAACACCGCTCCCCGACGGCACCTTCATCGCATCCCAGCACGTCGGCCGGGAACTCGGCTCCCCCGATAACCACATCGAGGTCCTGCGCTCCCAGGACGGTAGGGAATGGGACAACCGCGGCAGCATCCATACCCCGGAGCACGACCTCGAAAACTGGTCCTACCGCGCCCCCAAGATATCGACCGTCCCCGGCGGCGGTATGATAATGACCTCGTCCCGCTTCGAGAAGAAGGACCGCCTCTTCGACCCCAACACCGAGGACCTCGCCCGCTGCGAGCTTGCCCTCCACAGGTCCGACGACGGCGACTCGTGGTCCGCCCCGCAGATCATCCCCGTCCCCCTCTCCCCAGAACGCTACACCTGGAACGGCGCGGGCAGCCTTCTCCAGCTAGCGCCCGACCGCTGGATGTACCCGCTGGAGACGTGGAAGCCCGAAGGATACGTCGGCCCTCCCGACCAGAAGGCGGCAGCCGTCTTCTCGTCGGATCAGGGAGAGTCGTGGGGAGAGTTCACCGTCGTCGCCGACGATACCACCGGCAAGACCCTCTGGTGGGACCAGATGTGCTCCGTCCTCCCCGACGGCCGCATCTACACCCTCATCTGGACTCACCTCTACGGCACGTCGAACGACCTGGTCAACCACTGGACGGTCTCCGACGACCAGGGCCGCACGTGGTCGGAGCCGAGGCCCACCAACCTGCGCGGACAGGTCTGCACTCCAATACCCCTGCCGGACGGCCGGGTCGCCGCGATCTACAACTTCCGCCACGAGCCGCAGGGCATCCACGTCGCCCTCACCGAGGACCTCGAGACCTTTGATACCGACTGCGAGGTCGTCGTCTTCGACGCCGGAGCCGAGGCCACCCTCGGCGACCCTGAGACCGACAACTTCCTCGCCGAGCACATGCAGATCGCATTCGGCAAACCCGGCGGCGTCCTCCTCGACGACGGCACGATCATGACCTACTTCTGGTGCACCGTCGGCGGCATAACCCACACCCGCTGGGTCCGCCTCCGTGCCGACTGAACCCCTATGCAACCCTGCGCCCCGTTCAGACTGAGCAATCCCTGGACCCCTTCCGTCCTGAGCCAGCCGAAGGCCGCGCGGAACCGCGAGGGATATAAGGAACTGCCATGCAGTGTCATTCCGACCCTAGCCCCAACCCCTGTCATTCCGAGCGCAGCGAGGAATCTAAAATCCTTGTCCTACCGGATCCACTCCCTACGCAATACCCTCTACTTCCTTCCGTTCCTCTGCGCTCTCCGCGCCCTCTGCGGTGAATCCCCTCGTCTGCGACCACCCACTCGAAAGGCAATCCCATGACCATCTCCCCTGAATACACAGCCATCCCCTTCGCCTCAGGCGTCGTCGGAAGCCTTCCGCGCCCCCTGATGGTGCAGGACATGCTCCCCGACGTTCCCGGCGTCGAGTCCGCGAAGGCCGCCGCGTCCCCGCGCATGGACGCCGCCGTGCGATACGCCATTGCCATCCAGGAGCAGGCCGGACTCGACCTCGTCAGCGACGGCGAGTGGCGCAGGCACGCCTACACCCACATCGTCGCCGACATCGCAACCGGGTTCTCCGCCGACCTCCGCGAGGAACCCCGGCGCTGGGGCATCTCCATCACCGAGCCCATGGAGGTCGTCAACCCCGGACTCATCGCCCGGGAGGCCCGGTTCCTCGTCAACGCCACCGACCGGCTCACCAAGGTCTGCGTCCCCTCTCCCTACCTGCTCGGAGTCCGCCTCTGGGAGGAGACGGTCTCGAAGAAGGCATACCCCACCCGCGACCAGTTCATCGACGCCCTCGTCCCCATACTCCACGACGAGCTCCTCGCCCTCCAGGACACCGGAGTCACCGTCGTCCAGATCGACGAGCCCCACCTCTGCGTCCTCGTCGACCCCGCCTACCGCGACACCTTCGACGACCCGCGCTACGAAATGGACCTCGCCGCCGACAAGATCAACCAGATACTCGACGGCATCGACGGCGTCCAAACCGCCCTCCACCTCTGCCGCCGCAACTGGGGCAGACAGGGCTGGGGAGCCGAGGGCGGCTACGAGCCCATCATCGAGACCATGAACAAGATCAACGTCGACCAGTACGTCATGGAATTCAGCATCCCCGTCGCCGGCGACGTCGCCATACTCAGACAGCTCCCCGACGACAAGCTCATCGGACTAGGCTGCGTCGAGTGCCGATTCGAGAAGATCGACACCACCGACGAGATCGTCGCCCGCGTCGAAGAGGCCATCAAGCACGTCGACCCCGCACGCCTCAGCCTCAACCCCGACTGCGGCTTCGCCCCAGGCCTCGCCATCGACATGCCCCTCGAAGAACCCTACCTCAAACTCAAAAACGAAGCCGAAGCCGCCCGCATCCTCCGCGAACGCTACGCGTAATCTCCCTTACGCCCTGCGCTAAGATTTCTCTACGATGACCCGCCCGTCAGCCCGTATACGATGAAGTTGAGAATGACCACCGGGATGAACGCGATCAGGTTCACCGTGAACGCCCGCCACGTCGACGTGTAGTCCAAGCTCTGCCGAACGCCAACCACCATGGCCGCGAACGTCCAGAGGAATGCCACCATGGAGATGAGTCCTCCCACCGCCGGTACGAAACTGAACACGTTCAGAAGCCCTGGCGTCTGGGCGAACCCCGTGCAGCGCGCCAATTGTCCCCAGTCGGCTTCGGTCGCTTCCGTCTTCAGTATCGTCACTCCTACAATCCAGGTTATCAGCGCCCAAACGGCCCAACTCACCACTCCTCGGATTATTCCGATGACCAGCGAGTTGACCAGGTCAAAGTCCTCTCCTCCACCCAACAGCTCGCCAACGACACTCGCGATCGTGACGACAATCACCACGATCAGCGCCTGTATGGTGGCCCTCCCGTCCTTCTCCACCTCCTCGTAAGTGCCAACATCCAACCGGGCCGCGCCCAGCATCCTTCCTAGCATTTGGTCACCTCACTGCAGGCGATGACGCGCCTGAAAAGTCGTGTAGAGGCATCGCCCCCCCACGCGCGCGACATGGTATCACACCGAAACACCACCAAGAACGCAGGCCGTCACCCATCCCAACGGCCCCCGGCCTCCCCATCGACACGCCCCTCGAAGAACCCTGCCCCAAACTCAAAAACGAAGCCGCCGCCCCCCCGCATCCTCCACGACCGCTACGGGTAATCGCCGCTAGGCCCGTCGTCCTCATCGCTCGGATGCCGTCGGGCTTCACGTTTCTCGTTGGATCATCACTGTGGCGTACAGTTTCCAGTGCGGAGCGATCGGAATGAACCGGGCGGACACAACAGACCGTCGGTATCCGTCGGGAGCCTTATGTCTATGCCTTCGACGTCTACCCCCTCAACCATAATCTGGAACGCCTGGCTCGAATCGGTGGTTATGCTGCCCTTGCCGTCGTACCACCCCACGAAAACCAGTTCGGAACCGACCGCTATCCTAACTACCAAGATGTATGCCCCGGACTCTACCTCGATTTCGAAAGTCCCGTCCGCTGCGACTTCGACCCTTGGGCCCTGTCCCCCTCGACTGAACGTCAACGCTACCCTTCCTGGGGACCGTCCGTCCGGGCCGGTCACCAGTCCTCGGATACTGGCGTCCGGGAGATCGGTGCGACCATACCTGCGGGTGATCACATCTTCAACTACGGACCTCGTTTCTTCAGGAACATAGTTTGTGAAGGCCTCCTTCACATGGCAGATAGTCGTCCCGAAGTCTTCGCATTCGCCGTCGGAAACATTAAACGCGGTATGCAGGTACAGGCGCCGAAAAGCCAGGCGGAAGGTGGTGTCATCCATGTTCTGGTACATCTCATAAAGGAGATTCGTCCCCAATGAGTACTCGCAGTCATAATAATCGAAGGATGTTGGGTCGCTCTTCAGGGTTTCGAATTCGGCGATGGTCTGAGCCAGAAGGCAGGGTTCTGTGTCAGGGGGACGATGGAGCGCGTCTGCAACAACGGACTCCATGAATGTGGCTGCTCCCTCAGATAGCCAGCTGGGAAGTCCCTTCCAGTAATAATGGCTTGTTTCGTGGGCGATTAGATTGAACATCGACTCTCCACTGGTGACTTGCTCACTCGCCCTGATCTGTACATGAGTACCAAGGTTTATCCCGCCTCCCGGGGCATCCACGAACAAGTAGACTACCTGCCGTCGTGGGAAGGGGAGTCCCATGAACTCCTCGATGTTGCGTACGGAACGCTCCATAAAGTCCATAGTGCGATCTGCCCCCGGACGGGTCCGGACGATCGTGATGTCCGTCTCCCCCGCCAGAGGCAGAGTGATGGTTCGCTCCTCCAGCAGTATTTACTCAGGGTCTAGGAGCTTGTCCAGCAGGTCTGGGTCTTCAAGAAGATATCCAACAGGGTTGGCAGCGGTGGTCAGCGTGGCGAGAATCTTGGCTTCCTGGTCGGTGATGCCGTCGCTGATGGTGGGATGAGACATAATCTTATCGAGAGTCTCGGGGTGGTTGTGCTTAAGGAGTTGAAGGGCCTCCAAGGCTTGGTAGTTCCTGCCTTCGACAACCCACGGCTCCTCGATGAGTCTTGCCGCGTGCCCCGCATCCGCCAGAAGAATCAGTCCCCTAGCAGCGTTTAGTTCCCGGAGCTCCTCAAATCCGTCTTCTATCCATGGCAGGCCCGCGATCTTCCTCGCCAGCTCGGGCATACTCTCCCTCAGCGTGTCAATGTCCTGCCTAACCCGCCCTTCGTATACTAGGTTTTCTGCTTCAATGACAGTGGCAAAGTCTGGCCCAATAGGCGGCAGCCTGAGCCTTGGCGTGGGCGTGTGAGTAGGCGTAGGTTCGGGAGTGGGTGTGGGAGTCGGCAACGGCGTGTTGGTAGAGGTGGGCAGCGGCGTGGCAGTGGAAGTCGGCAACGGCGTGTTGGTAGAGGTAGGAAGCGGCGTGGCAGTGGGAGTCGGCAACGGCGTGTTGGTAGAGGTAGGAAGCGGCGTGGCAGTGGGAGTCGGCAACGGCGTGTTGGTAGAGGTAGGGAGCGGCGTGACAGTGGGAGTCGGCAACGGCGAGCTGGTGGAGGTAGGGAGCGGCGTGGCAGTGGAAGCCGGCAGCGGCGAGCTGGTGGAGGTAGGGAGTGGCGTGGCAGTGGAAACCGGCAACGGCGAGCTAGTCGATGTCGGCGAGAGCGTAGCCGTAGGAATCGGCGACGGCGTGATCGCTAGAGTCAGTGATGGCGTAGCAGTGGGCGTCGGTGATGGCGTGTAGGTAGGAATTAGCGGGGGTGTAGCAGTTGGGATCGGCGACGGAGTGTTAGTAGGTGTTGACGACGGTGACGGTGTAGCAGTGTGAGTCGGCGACGGCACAACCGTTGGCGCCGGCGTCTCGGTCGGAGCCGGTGTTGGCGAGTCGCTCAGTCTGGCTAAGGGCGTCTCAGCCGTCGGCGAGGAATCGTCCGACGGCGACGTGTCACCACATGCCGACAGCAGAACGACAGAGATCAAACATAGCAGCCAAACACCTAACGCGCCTTGAATGATACTTCTCTGTTTCGCCAGTATGCTGAAGATGGACATCGACAGCCGAGAATTATGACGTAGGACGTGAACGAATGCAACATCTTTGTCTCTGACTCGCAAGACAGATGAATCTTTCGTGAAAAGCCAGTCTGTCTGCGCGGTACCCCACAACCGCCTCGCTAAGACTCCGATGTTGCGCCTTCAACACCCCAACCCCCTATCCATCCCCAACACTAATCAGCACCCGGCAGTGGTCGCTCGACCCCCACTCATCAACCTCGTTCAACGCCCGCACCTTCACGCTCTCATGGAACCCGCGAGAGGCGAAGACGTGGTCAAGCTGGACATATGCACCGGCAGGAGTGTTTGACGGCACGTGGTAGTAGGAAGGTACGTCCAACGACTCCTCATTCAAATGCGCGGGTATGGGGTCGGCTCGGCGACCCGCCGGGTATTGGGGCCCCAGGTAATCCAGCCCGAGAGCTTGGAACCGGTCCAAAACGGTCTTCGCCCGATGATCGAATTGGTCGGTGCTGTTGAACGACATATTCAAGTCCCCGGCCGCAAGTATGCGATGTTCTGAAGGGCGGTCATAGTAACCGATGAACGCCGACAAATCGGAGATAATGCGGTGCGCTGAGGCATCGGAGTAGATCCAGTCTCCGGTTGCGGAGGGATGTGGCCCCATCCACCGCGCATACATCGAAACAGCAATGAACGGCTCAACTGAGGCGTCCTTTGGCGTCACTCGCGCCGCCGTGATCGTACCTATGCCACTTACCGCTATCTCATCCGGCTCGCCTTCCCACACCGGACTGACCTGCTTGAACCACTCGACATCGACCCTGTCCGACAACTTCACCACCATCGGCCACCGGTCGAACAGCGCCTTCCAGCCCCGCCCGTGCCACCAGTCCGAGTTCCACGAATGCGAGTCCCACGCCTCTAATGGCCCGATCTCCAGAGTGCCCGTCCCCTCTGCGGGCGGAAGCGTCGCGTCCCACAGACGGGCCACGTCATCCGGCGGCGGCACAGCCTCCTGCAGCAGCGCGACATCGGCGTCCATCCGCACCAGCTCACGCCACGGCTCGCGCTTCTTCGCAATGTTCCAACTAACTACTCTTACTCCCATTTCACCCTCCTCGTCATCTTCCACAGCATTTCGGGGGGAATCTTATCCGACACTCCCACCCTCCGTCCCGACTTGACACCACAGAACACATGTCCTACCATACCCTCATGCGGCAATCCGACCTACCCCCTCTCCCGTCGTGGGAGAGGGCTGGGGTGAGGGTGAACGTCCACAAGCGGCCACCCACCGCAAAACTTTACAATAACGAGGAAAATGTCCCGAAATGTCCCAGGATGTCACAAATTCCGAAAAAGAACTCTCCGAAAGACAGGAACTCGCAATACCCCATCTGGTCTCCGCCAAATCGGCCAGCGAGACCGCCAAGCTCGTGGGCGTGGACCGTAGGACCATCTACCGCTGGATGGACGATCCCACGTTCCGCGAAGAGTACGATAGGCAGCGAGACGCCGTCGCCACCTTCGCTCGCGACGGCATGAGGACTCTCATGCTCAAGGCCCTGTCAGTCCAGGCCGAGCGCTTCGATTCCGACGACCCCAAGGAGCGCGCCCGCGTCGCCAAGGAAATCATCGACTACGACTCAAAGACGGCCGCGAACAGCGAGAACCAGAAGCTCCTCAAGCGCCTGCACCGCCTCATCTATAATGAGGAAGTGAGGCAAGACGAGCGCACGGTCAACGCCCAGATCGACCAATACCTGAGTTCCAACGAACGTCGCTGACCCTCCATCTCATCACCGGCCAGACATTTTCGTAGCCCCCTCTCCCGTCGTGGGAGAGGGCTGGGGTGAGGGTGACCACCTCCCTCCTCTGCGTCCTCCCTGTCCGAGACAGCGAGTCGCCCCCCTGCTGTCCCTCACTCGCCCGCGACGGCGAGTCGCCCCGACTCGCTATAATGCACAACACCCACCGCACCGGAGGCATCCATTGAAACGACTGGTCGTGACCGGCCCCAAACAGGCGAGCTTCGACGACGTTGACATCCCCGTGTGCCCTCCCGACGGCCTGCTCGTTCGTGCCAACGTCACCGCCGTCAGCACCGGCACCGAAATCCGCGTCTACCGCTACATCCCCGTCGACGAGGACGGCGAGTGGCTCCACGGCGGCGTCCGCTTCCCCGATGGCCCCATCGAGAACGGCTACTCCATGGTCGGCGAGGTCGCCCAAGTCGGGTCTGATATCGACGACTTCCAAGTCGGAGACCGCGTCTTCTGCGCCGGCACCCACAAGGAGTACGCCGCGACCCCGGCGCGCGACGCCATCAAGCTCCCCGACGAGGTGAGTGACGAACAGGGAGTATTCCTCAACATCCTCGGAGTCGGCCAGCTCGGACTCCGACACGGAGAGCCCCGGCCCGGCGAGAACGTCGCAATCGTAGGACTCGGCGTCATCGGACTCTCAGCCCTCGCCTTCTGCACCGCTTTCGGCTTCCGCACCGTCGGAATCGACTTCAGCGAGAGCCGCCGGTCAGTCGCCAAAGCCATGTGCGCCGACCTCGTCCTCGATCCCGCGGACGCCGGCTACACCCAGCGCGTCATCGACTTCTTCGACGGTCGCGGAGCCGATCTCGTCCTCGAGACCGCATCGGCATGGCCCGCCATTAAGACCTCCCTCAACATCGTCCGGCAGGACGGCAACGTTGTCGTCGTCGCCAGGCATACCGACTCCCCCACGTTCAACCCCGTCGGCCACCCCTACATGACCACCCGCTACACCCTCCGCGCCTCACTCGGCTACCGCCCAACCGAACTCCGCTGGAACCGCATGAACTCCATGAAGCTCACAGCCCGCCTCATCGCCAACGGCAGCCTTCCCATAGACCCCATGATCACCCACGAGTTCAACTGGACCGACCTCCCCCAGGTCTACCACCGCCTCGACCGGGGCGACGCCGACATCCTCGGCGTAGTCATCCGCTGGCGATGAAGTCGCCTATAGCAATTCCCGTGGAGTCCGATTTTGCTGAGTGGTACACACACACTCACAGTCCTCGCCGGGGCTGACCAACATACCCCCTCTCCCGTTCGCGGGAGAGGGCTGGGGTGAGGGTGATACTCGTAAAGATCAATCTCTCCCCCGCCGGGGGAGAGACACAGAGAGGGGGGTCCCCCGCATCCTGTATAATCCCCAACGCCACCCTCCAACTCCAACCGGCCCGATCCCCTATACAAAAAATACGGAAAATGCTCGAACGATTCAAAGTACCCGAACAAGACCAGGTCCGCGTCCCCCACGAGTCCCTCCGACGAACCCTGTCCGCCATCTTCGAGAAGATGGGCGAGCCGCCCGACAACGTCGACGCCGCCGTCGAGACCCTCGTCACAGCCGACCTCTGGGGCGTCGAGAGCCACGGCGTCTCCAACATGGTCAAGGTCTACGTCGAGCGCTACGGCGACGGCCGCATCAAGGCCGACCCCCAGTGGCGCATCCTTCGAGAGACCCCTGCCACCGCGGTCATCGACGCCGACAAGGGACTCGCCATCATCATCGGACGCACCGCCATGGACCTCGCCGTCGAGAAGGCCAAGAACGTCGGCGTCGGCTACGTCTCCCTCATCAACGCCGGGCACTCCGGCGCGCTCGGCGTCCACGCCATGACTGCCGCTCGTCAGGACATGCTCGGACTCGTCATGACCACCGGCGGTTCGCGCATGGTCCCCACCTTCGCCGCCGAGGGAATGCTCGGCACCAACCCCATAGCCTTCGCCGCCCCCGCCCGCAACGAGGCCCCCTTCGTCTTCGATGCCGCCATGACGGGCGTCGCCCAGAATAAGATCAGGCTCGCCCAGCGCATGGGCGCGAAGCTCCTGCCCGGATGGCTCGCGGACGACGACGGCACCCCCACCATGCACGAGATCGACCCGCCCGACACCGACAACCCACTCATGCTCCCCTTCGCCGGAACGCGCGAGCTCGGCTCACACAAGGCATACGGCATCGCCATGATGGTCATGATTATGAGCACCCTCATGCCCGGCGAGCGACCCACCATGCTGACGGGAGAAATTAGCGGCGAGCACGTCTTCGCAGCCTTCGACATCGAGGCCTTCACCGACCTCGACGAGTTCAAGGACAACATGGACGGCGTCCTAAAGGCCCTCCGCGAGGCCGAGCCCGCCCCCGGCCATGACCGCGTCTTCTACGCCGGCCTCTCCGAGTACGAGCACGAGCAGGACCGCCGCGCCAACGGCATCCCCCTCCACCGCGAAGTCGTTGAATACCTCGACGACCTCGCCGCCGAACTCCAAATCCCCACACTCGAACGGCGAGCGCCATGACGACCCAAACCGGCGGTGACCGCAGCCACGAATCGGTCATCAACGACACGCTGGCCCGAATCTTCCGGGATCGACTGGGCTTTCCCGCCGTCGCGGAGACGTTGCTGGACGGGAAGCGACCGGACATTATCGTTCGACTCCCACAAGCCGCTCCCGTCATTCTCGAAATCGAGCTCGAACCTGCCCGTACCGTGGATGCCGATGCGCTGTCTCGCCTCGACATGGAAATAGATGGACGGAAGGTGCAAAACGTCTTCGCGGTAACGGCGCCCGCTCGACTCCGCACGGTGGATCAGCAGCACCTGTTTGACCGCATGGAGGCCGCCACCCTTGAATGGCAGGAGTGGCGCAACGACGGTACGTCGGGGCCGAAGCTCTCAGGGAATGTGTCCGAGCTGGGGAATGCCGTCACCTTAGCGACTCCCCCTTCCGGCGACTTGGAAGAGACCGTCAACGTTCTTGATGAGGGAGCGCGTCGCGCGGGATCCAAGCTCTATGTCGCACCCGGCACGCTTGCCAGAGTTGCGAATGTCTTTCGCGCTCCACCCGGCGATGAAGTGGCGCACATGGCCGCGCTCGTCATCATCAACGCTATGGTTTTCCAAGAGAGGCTCGCTCGTGAACAGGAAGTGTTCCGGCCTGTAGCTGCTGCTCGCCAAGGCGGAGTATTCTCAGGTGCTGTTCTACTACAACTCTGGGAAGCAATCCTTGAAGTCGACTACTACCCGATATTCATTATGGCCAAGGACGTGGTGGAAGAACTCTCGGCTGTCGAGGCCCCGAACATATTGGATGAGTGCGCTCGAACGGCGGAGCGGTTGCTGGGCATGGGGGCCGTCGGGCGGCATGACCTGGCGGGGATGATATTCAACCGGCTTATCACGGACAGGAAGCTGCTGGCGGCCTACTATACGAGCATACCGGCATCGACCATTTTGGCGGGCCTGGCTCTTTCGCCGGACAGGTGGCCGCACGTTGACTGGACCAACGTCGAAGCGCTGAGAGAAATGAGCGTCGTCGATCCGGCCTGCGGTACGGGAACCCTCCTCATGGCCGCCTACCGTCAGATATTCCAAAACTACGCTGCTTCCGATGTTTCGACACCGGAAGTCAACCGTCTCCATCAGGCGCTGGTCGAGCGCGTGCTGTTTGGGGCCGACGTGGTGCAGGCTGCCATTCACTTGACTGCCGCGACCCTTGCGGCCATGTCTCCAACGGTGAGATTCGCCCAAATGCAGCTGCATACGCTGTTCCTGCGAATGGAGTCCTCGGGTGACATCCAACTCGGCTCCCTGGACTGGCTGAAAGCGCCCCAGGCCCAGGCTTTCTTCTCCGGCTCCGAGGAACAGGTAGGAGCGAAGAATGGGAACGGTGACATAGTTCAGCGTCCCCTGGCCGACCTCGTTATCAGCAACCCCCCGTTCACGAGGCGGGGAAGTGACGGAGGCAAGGGTGAGGCATTGGTCCGGGTATTGTCTGCGCCGGAAGGTGACCCGGAATCTCAGAGGGCCATCGCGCGACGCACGTCAGAACTTTTGAGAGGAACTCCCGCGAATCAGACGGCGGGACATGGCGCGTCGTTCACTGTCTTGGCCGACCGCATGGTCAAGCCTGATGGACGCCTCGCCCTAGTTCTCCCCGTTACCGCCCTATTCGGCGAGTCGTGGCGCGGCATTCGTCAAATGCTGACGTCCAGGTACGAAGTCGAGTTCGTTGTATCCTCCCACGACCCTGGGCTTCGCTCCTTGTCCTACGACACCAGCATAGCCGAGGCGCTGGTCGTCGCTCGAAGACTGGGCGAAGACGAAAGCCCTTCCGGACGGGGAGTGTTTGTCAACCTCTGGCATGCGGCGTACCGCGAGACGGATGCACTAGCTATGGCTAATGCGGTGAATGCCGCTGCCTCAACCCCCGTGCATGGATCGGACGGACCGCCGGTCGGTGGCAGTCCGGTCATGGTGGGCGGCGAGCAATGGGGCGAGATCATGCACGGTCCCCTTGGCGCCGGACCTTGGAAGTCAGCCCGATGGAGGAATGGCGCCACGGCCCAGTTCGCGGCCGCCCTCGAAAGAGGCGAGCTGTGGGCCGCCGATGGCACAAGGGCCGTTGCCCGCATCCCCGTAGCCGCCATGAGGGACGTATGCAATGTGGGCCCGCAACATCGCAGAATCCGTGGTTCCCTCGGAGTATTCGACGGGTATCATGGATGGGATGGGCAAGCACAGTTTCCTGCAATTTGGAGCCTCAACTCGTTGGTTCACCAAGGCCTGTTAGCTGAACCAAACGCAAGGCTAGTACCCAAACCAGGACTAGCATACGAACCAATTTGGTCTCAGTCGGGCAACCTTCACATGACGTGTGATATCCGATACAACGCTCAACGAATAATGACGACACGCACGAGTATCCGAACATTGGGACTCTCCTCGTGGCACACCATAACTTTCCAAGACACTGACCCAATCATACGTTCACATCAAGAAACTGCATTGGGCCTTTGGTGCAACTCCACGTTCGGTCTTATGCTTCACTCAAATCATGCAAATAGAACTCAAGACGGTAGAGGCAGAGGCAACAAGGGAATGCTCGAAACCATGTTCACGCTCGACGTTCGAGACCTTCGCCCATGGCAGTTGGACGCGGCACAGGCCATCTGGCGCGACTTCAGCGACCGAAAGTTCGAGTCCTTCCACCTTTGCGCTGTCGATCCGGTCCGCATAGAGCTTGACCGTTGCATCGTTCTAGACCTGCTGGGACTGGGCGAAGATGCCGTCGCCGCAATAGCCCGGCTGCGTCAATTGCTAGCAAGCGATCCCTCAATACACGGGGCGAAGAAACCGGAACTGGCTCAGTAGCCGGTGCCCAATAAGCCCTGCGCGTATGGCGCAGCCACCTCCGGTCTCTCCCCCACCTGGGCAGAGATACTAGAGAGGGATCTTTCGGTCTCTCCCTCGCCGGGGGAGAGATACAGAGAGGGGGAACGAGCGGTCAGCCCGTCGAAGACCTACCCCTACTCCACAGCCAGCCCCGCAGCATCCACCGCCTCCCGCAGCTCGCGGTACGTGAACTCGCTCGGCGACGTGTCCGGGTGCCGCACGTCCTCCACTCGAGCCACGAACTCTCCGCTCACCTCGGGGATGCACCACTCCTTCTTCTTCCACGGTTTGAGTTTGTTTTTTTTAGTATCTGGCGCACCGTCTCGAGGGAGATGCTCTCGGCAAACCCCATCGCCACCGCCTTGTCGGCAAGCAGTTGCAGCGTCCAGTCCGCGTGTCCATCGGGTGCATCGCTGCACGCAATGGCTATCAGATGCGCTTCCTGTTTACCGTCCAACTAGCGTTTCTGTCCCGGGCGCGCCCGCTTATTGATCGCACAGTCGAGTCCCTCCTTCACAAACCGCGTGCGCACGCGTCCCACCGTGGATGCGCTTATCAATAGTCCGCTGGCGATGTCACGGTCGATCAGACCTTCGTCTGCCTTAAGCAACACCAGCGCTCGCTTGACCTTACGGGCCGAAGTCTCCCCACGACTCGCTATCTCTTTGAGATGTGTCCGTTCCGACTCGTTCAACTCCACCTTGTACTTGAGAGCAGCCATGTCTTCGTATGTCCTCTTCATAGGATCATACGCAAGACTAACCTATTTCTTATACTTACCAAATACAGCTGGAATCGGTACTACTCAGGGAGACTGGGTTGCCGATTAGGATTTCACCGTGATCTTTATACCCAAAAACTAAGTAAGGGAATCGTTGGCATTAGGTAACGGAGGTTTGACATGGTAGTCCTTGTTAGAATCCTGTACGTAGTTGCATTATTGGCGGCTATTTTTGGATTTATTGCTTTTCTGAGTGTGGGCGATAGGGCGGGAAGTGCACCTCAGCAGGCGGCGGGATACGCTGAAGCATTAGCTATAGCGATAATACCCTACTGCGCTGCTAGATGTGTGGATTTGGCTAGACGAGCCGGCACATCACGACCTTCCGAGAAGCTTCCGCGTACCCAGCGCCCAAAGGCGGAAGTGATCGTCGATCGGAGTGGAGCACAGCAGAACCGGGATGAAGATTCATCTGGCGGATGAAAATCATCTCCGGTGGCCCTTCGCTTCGGTGATACAGGCATCCGCGCCACCACGAATACGGCCCTATCCCTGCGGTCTTCGTGGCCTATCCGAATGTGAAACCGAAGAGCTCTCCGTGAGACAGTTGTACCCGAAATGAGACCGGCCTTTGGATTTCGCGCCGAATCGTTGGGTCGCCTCGCCATGTGATGAGGCGGCTGAGGTAGTCGCCGCTGATCGGATCGCAGTCGTCGAAGGTATGACCCGGGATTGGCGCACCGTCATCGCCGACAACCTCGACCCGCAAAGCGCCTACGTGCTTCGTGCTGACATTGACCCTCATCGTGTTTCCGTCGAAGAGCAAGGCAGGGGTGCGGAATGAGCCGTGTTCGTCCGCGACGAGGGCGACGAGTCTGCCCTTCTGCCACGTGGCCCACGCAATTTCGCCGAGCGGCTTTCGGCGGGGGTACTTGTGCGGCACGGCGTACCCGATCATCGGGACACCAACGCGGTTGCCTGGCAGCTCGACCATGCCTGGGCCGACGGCGGAACCGCCAGCATCCCACTCGCCGTAGTTTCCCGGAGCCAGGACTTGCGACTCAGGCGGGAAGCTCCAGAGCATACCGTCGGGGCTTGTGGCTAATTGGATCGACCAGCTGTCCTCGGAAACGCGCCATCTTCGGCAGAACATGAGGTGGTAGTCTGGCGCGCCCGGATAGCTCGTGCGGCCGTTTGCATACCAAACGTCGGCGGGGCCTATGCCAGCGTCGGGCCAGACGATGGTGTCGGGCAGCGGGAAGTGACGGAAGTCTTCGGTCTCCGCCCTCCCGATGGAGCGTCGGCGGAATACGTGGGTGCGAAAGTACCCGACATACTTACCAAGCACCTCGTCATAGTAGGCGACATTCTGGGTGTCGCTGCCGTGCACGACCAGGGGTAGGTCGAATGGTGTCCAGTGGATGCCGTCCGGCGAAGTGGCTCCTGCCTGTGCCAAGGTCCCCTTGCCGCGCTCGATTCCCAACTGCGCGCGGGGGCTCGTATCCTCCGGGTAACGACGGCGAAACTTCTCGAAGACTTCGGCGTCGATATGCCGGTTGTGGAAGGACTTGTATCTCTGCTGTGCCGGGGCGGAGGGGTCGATGAAGACGCACCCCGCGCCTATGTAGTCCGGCTCCGGCGGGAGGTCTTCGCCCCAGAGGATGTTGTTTGCCGTGTCGCCGTCGAATTCGCGGAGGCCAAGCTTCGGCTTGCGCCACGTCGTGCCGTCATCCGACTCGGCGTAGCAGCCGAGAGACTTTGTGTCATACCACAACCGGAAGGTTCCGCCGTCCCGGATGATCGTCGCGTGTCGCAGGTGCTCCTCCCACGGAGAGTCGGCTCGCAGGAATGGCTCCGACTTCTGAGCAGGAATGGTACGAAGCCGGATCCCACTGGGAATGTCCGATCCGCGCCATTCCACCACGTCCGGAAGCGGCTCGTCCGAGTAGCGCTCGATGGGGCCGCCCGTGGATGTGGTCCACCTCGTTGTTCCATGATGGACGTACCGCCAGTCGTGGAAGAGCAGCGCGTTCGACCTCAGAGTGAAAGGCGGGTACTCGTATTGGATCGGCGTTCGTGTCATTGCGGTGTCTCGAAAGGGCTGCCCAGGGCACCGGCGAAGGTTAGCCGGATGCAACTGTGGCGCGGCCCCATACTACCCGTATCGTGCCCGCGAGAGCCAGTAGAGGCCGAGCTGATTTCCGGTACGATTAGAGTGCCTCCTACCCGCCAGCGTCCTTGAAAACTACCGAATGCCGCTGCCCTCCAGACTCTTGTACTAGTGATTGGGAGAACATCTCAATTAGCCCCAGACGAGTGGTTGTAGACAATGAGGGATCGTTGTATACTTTGCGCGCTCTCGATACCCGGCCACCGGTCGCGCAGGAGGAAGATGTGGGGAAAAGGAACGACGAATGGCCTGAATGCCTAGAGTGCGGAGAGGGCGTATTGCTGCCCCTGTCGGATTTCGGAGGTCAGGGCGCGCCGATTCACTACAAGGCGTGGGTATGCAGCAGCCCCAACTGTGACTACAACCTCAAGATCCGAAACGGCGACGTATTCCGTAACGAGCCCGTCATGAACGGCGCCAACCATCAGCCCCGTTACCGCCCGTAACCGTCACCTTCGGCGCATAAGCGTATCCCGCATCACTTGGACGAATTGTTGCGCCGGGGTCGACAGCGTCCTGCCGCGAAGCGTCAGGATGCCCGCCTGCTCAATGGGCAGCAGGTTCGCCAAATTGATGATTCCCAGAGAACGCTCGTCTTCCGGCTCTAGCGCCAGACGCGGCCCTACCGAGACGCCCATTCCGAGCGCGACGTACCGCTTGATGATGTCCATGCCGTCGAGCTCCACCAGTACCTCATAAGAGAGACCTCGGCGCTTGAACTCCGACTCAAGCATGGAGCGCGTCAGCGTCATCCCGCCCCGAAGGATCAGCGGCCACTCGGCTATCTGCTCGAATGTTACGACCTCCTCGTTGAGCAGCGGGTGGTCTAGGGGAGTGATGAGTACTCGCTCGTAGGCGAAGAGGCCGGTGAAATCGAGCTCCTCCGATCTGCCGGGATAGGGAATTAGCCCAAGGTCCGTCTCCCCGGTCCGCACCATCTCGACAATATCAGCCATGTACGCCGCGCTGATCCTCAGTCGTGTGTGAGGATAGCGGTTTAGAAAGACCGTGACCGTTCGGAGGAGAGTGTGGGCGACCATGTCGTTCGTCGTGGCGACGGTGATGAGACTCTCTTGCTCGGCAAGCGTCGTGCTCTCCACCAGGTCGTCGATGCCTTCGACCAGTGGCGCGGCAAGCTCGACGAGCGCCGCTCCGGACGGAGTCAATCGGATCGGGCGCTTGCTCCGGTCGAAGAGCGACGAACCCATCTCCTCCTCCAGCTTGCGGATATGGGTCGTCACGGTTGGCTGGCCGAGACCGAGCTCGAGTGCCGCCTTGGAGATGCCGCCTGCTTTTGCCGCGGTGCAGAAGCTCCGCAGTTCTCTCAGTTCCATAATGAATGCGTACCAAAATTAGTATTGTGAAATCAAATATATATTATCACTTCCAATGTCTAGCGTTGATATAGCGGTTGTTTGACAATAGAGATGGATGACCGGTCAACCACAAATAGAGGAGGGCGAAATGCCACAGACAACGGATGTCAGGACGACGAGTATTCCAGGAAAGGAGGTAGGTATGTTTCAGGCAGTAATCAAGTTCATCAAGCCCGCCGGCCCCGGCGCCGATTTCGAGCGGTACCTTCAGAAGCTTCAGCGGCTCGACGCGACCAGCGCGCCGACTCGCGAGCAGGCCAAGCGCGACTTCCGCGAGCTGCGGAGCGTGGACCCGTACAGCTTCTATACTCGGAACTAGGCGGCCACGATGAACGGAAGAATCATGGGGATATCCCCACAACGACGGGGCCGGATTTCAAGAGTCCGGCCAAACCATCGAACGACGAAAGAACGACATAAGAGAGGGACACTCGATCGAGTGTCCCTCTTGATTTTGAGCTAAGGCGCGTGTGCTACAATAATTTGGTATCAGCCAACGTAGCTCAGTGGTAGAGCAGCTGTTTCGTAAACAGCAGGTCGGCAGTTCGATCCTGCCCGTTGGCTCCAGTTCTTGCGGTGTTGGCCGCCGGGACTCGTAGAACTGTCTCAGCAAGCAAGAGCTCGCCTTCGCCGGTCATGGCCTACCCGATACTTTCCGGCGCAAGCTTTAAGGTTGAGACGGCTACTCGCTCGACCGCCTCAGGCGACCAAGGAATAGATATCCCAGTACCCTCCGCCCAAAGGCCGAACTGGTTGTCGTAGTGAGGAGACAGGGGATTCCCCGACTGACCGCCTGGAAGGGCGAAGAGGTTCTCGTCCCAGTTACCCACGTCAAGCACCATGCGCATCGACGGGCATACGAGGGGACTCCCAGCAGCGTTGCGGGGGTCGGCGCCGGTCTGGAAAACGGTGTTGGTGTCGCCTCCGCAGGGGACCTGGGGGAGATTGTAGATGGGCGCCAGCCATCGGCTCCGTCCGACGGGGTGCTTCAAGGCGAGAGGGCGGATGTGGCCCCAATGCCAGCCGCTCGGATCGGGCCCGTATCGACCACGCAGTTCGGTTATGGCCGCGGCGAGCGAGTCGTCGATGAGCTTTGCCAGCGGAATGTCCGCCCAGCCGTCCGGTTGGTTTCGTAGAAGGTTTACGAGATGGCCGACCCTGCGTCCCGAAAGAAGAGTCAGTGAATGAACAGGAGTATCGCTCCGGCCGATTGCCCACTTCCACGATCTCGGCGCCTTTGCCATGGCGACTCGCCGTACCATCTCCGTTAGGAAGAACTCGAAGACCGCCGCTCCCGTCGAGTCGATCTCGGCTGCGCCTTCCCAATCGGAAAGCAACGCCAGGGCCTGCTCGGCCTCCGTCGTTGACGGCTCGATCGCCAAGACAACGTCTCTCATTTCCCGCCATGGGATGGACACCGTATCCAGTTGTGCCTGCGCGGTGCTTTCGATGTCCCAATCGTCTTTGGCGTCGACGATCTCAACGATACGGGAAGCTCGATAGCCGTCGAGCCAGTCAACTCCCAGGAACGGCCCTTGCCCAGAGGGCAGCGGCTGGTTGTTCGCGGACGCGACGAAACCGGGTTCAGGGTTGGTCGTATGCGGCATCTCGTCGAAGGGGACGAGGTCTTCGCTCCAGCCGGAGCTATCGTCCCATCCGGGCATGGGGATTGTGCCGAAACCGGCTCGACGGCGAGGGACCTGTCCCGCCAGCTGGAGCCCGATGTCCCCTTGGGTGTCGGCGTGAGCGAGGTTGAGAGATATGTGCGGCCACTTGCTGAAGAGCTGACGAAACTCTTCGCACGTCGTGGCCGTATGAGCTTCCAGCAAGCCTTCGACGGGGAGCGCTTGGATCCATGTCGCCTTGATGGAGAACGCGAGGGAGTCACTGCTTTCGGACAGGCCCACGATAGGGCCTCTTGGCGTTATGAGGACACGTTCACGGTGTGCGGGACCGCCCTTGATGTTGATGGTCTCATCAATAACCTCGCATGGTACGAAGCGTGAGCCTTCGCGTACGCTGGCGCCGTCCTCGCCGATATGCTCCAGGAAGAGGTCGGAGTTATCGGCCAGTCCGAGTGTGACACCCCAGGCGACATGCCCGTTGTGGCCGACGGGGAAGGCCGGGAGTCCGGCGAATGTGGCGCCGACCAGTCCCCAATCCGGAGTTCTTACGTGGGCGAGATACCAGTGCGGCGGGAGGGTGGGCACGAGGTGGGGATCGTTGGCGAGGATAGGACGGCCCATTGAGGTCTTGGAAGGCGAAATGGCCCAGCTGTTGGACGCGCGGTTGACTCCGACGATCTCGGTGAGAGCGGCGATGTCACGTGCCAGCGCGTCCGCGGCAGGCCCAGCGTTAATTTTCGTCTTGGCGCTAACGGGGTGCCAGTCAGGGTAGGGCGGGTCGAGAAGAGTCAGCGCCTCGGGGCCGTCCAATTCGAGCATTCGAAGTCGTACCAACTCGACGTCCCAATTCGCTGAGAGGGCCATGGACTGGAGCAGGTAGATCGCTGCGAGGTCCACTGCCTCGAAGGTCGAGGGTTCGGTGCGGAGCAGTGTGAACTCGTGGGCCTTGCGGTGTCTGCCGCTGGAAACGCCGTCGTTGATGCCCCGCGCAAATGCCTCGAAGCGTGTCCTGATATCGGGGTGAAACATCTCTAGCTGTTTGGGAGCTAGACGAGTAAAGCCGAGCTGGCGGGAGAGCCGGTCGGTCGCAAGCGGCCCGGGTCCGACGAGTTCGCACAAGGTCCCTCGAGCGGCCCTCAAGAGCATTTCAAGGCTGAAGGACCTGTCCTGTCCCTGGCAGAACCCGAGGGCGTACCAAGCGTCGTCGTCGGTCTTGGCTTCGATATAGGGGACGCCATAGCGGTCACGACGAATGACGACCGGACGTCGAGTGCCTTGCACGGTGAGCTCACCATGGGTCGTCGGGAGCCTCTGTCCCATAAACAACCGGAAGAGGAGTTTGTGGATGTTCACGCGGGTCCACGATTTGTCATCATAGTGTTAGGGCCGGTTGCTCATGAATTTGGTAGCTTACTCACAACACCCTCACCCTAGCCCTCTCCCACGACGGGAGAGGGGATAAATCGGCATCTGTCCAGTTTGTTATACCGATTCCTCTTGAATACGCCGTAACTCTATCGTTGGTATGAAGGTGATTTCGTCTTACCTTCCAAAGGGCAGGTTTGAAACCTGCCCCTACCCGGTGCTCCTACCCCTTCATGGTGTGGTCAAAGCGAACTGGTATTATACCCATTCGTTCTGACTACGTCGTAATTTGCATGACCAGCGTCCCCATCCGTCATTCCGGCGAAGGCCGGAATCCAGAGAGCCCGATCAGTAAGAACACGGCGGCATCACACAGAATTGGTGTTATATTGAAGTTGACTGAGTGCTAGGGTCGGCCATGAGCGGTTGACACGGCGGCGAGAGTATTTTCCGTAATCATTTCAAGGGTCGTGTGTGTTAGCGAATAGCTAAGGATGTTGGCGAAGTGTGTCGTCAAGATATCGATCACGTATGCAACATCCAATTCGACGCCTTGCTCGGCGATGGATGTCACGCTTGCATTGGGCATGCCGCATGGGACGATGTGATTGAAGTATGAGAGGTCGGGGTTGATGTTTAAGGAAAATCCGTGCATCGTCACGCCTCGACTGACACGGACGCCGATGGCGGCGATCTTCGCGTCGCCGACCCATACGCCTGTGGGCCTGTCATCCGACGCAGCGTGAATGCCGAGTTCGGCCAAAGTCGAGATGATAACCCGTTCCAGTGCGCGGACGTAGGCGAGAGGGCCGAGTCCTGCCGCCCGCAGGTCGAGTATTGGGTAGCCGACGAGCTGTCCCGGCCCGTGATACGTCACCTCTCCTCCACGGTCAGAGTGGTATACGTCGGCACCGAGCTCTCGAAGTGTGGTTTCCGATACGAGAATGTCTCTCTCGCCGCCGCGACGGCCCAAGGTGTATACATGGGGATGTTGGAGCAGGAGAAGTAGCGCAGGGAGATCGCCGTTTACCACTCGTTGGTGCAGGTCTCGTTGAAGCGCGAGCGCGGCGGGGTAGTCGATGGAGCCGAGGTCCGCGACGAGGTAGTCGGACATGGCCGTCACATGCACACGGCAGGGTCAACGCATTCGAGCCGACGCTTCACATCGGCGAGGAAGGCGCCTGCCTCCCGCCCGTCCATGATGCGATGATCGAAAGTGAGGCAGATATTCATCATTGAGCGGATGGCTATCGCGTCGCCGACAATGACGGGCCGTTTCACAATGGCCTCCGTGTTCAGGATTGCCGCCTGCGGGTGGTTGATGATGCCCTTTCCCATGACCGACCCGAGCGCGCCCGTGTTGTTCACGGTGAACGTTCCTCCCTGCACGTCTGCTACATCGAGCCTGTTCTCTCTTGCTTTGGACGCGAGAACGTCGACCGCCTTAGCGAGTCCGGCGACGCCGAGACGGTCGGAGTCCAAGATAACGGGGACGAGGAGACCCCTCTCGGTCGCGATTGCAACGCCGATGTTGATGCGCCCCTTTAGCACAATTGCATCGCCTGCCCATGTTGAGTTTACGATAGGGTTGGCTCTGAGCGACTCGGACACCGCCTTGAGCGCGAATGCCAGAGGAGTCAGACGCGCGCCTTCCCTGCGCTCGAAGTCGTCTTTGGCCCGTTCTCGCGCGGCCATGACGTTGGTCATATCGACTTCCATCGAACTCCACGCTTCGGGTATCTCTGAGACGCTCCGTTTCATGTTCTCGGCGATCATGCGACGTATTGCAGTGAGGGGGACGCGCTCGTCCTCACCGGGCTGTTGTGAGCCCGTTTCGGCGGTAGTCTCCGGAGTGTCGATATATGTCTGCACGTCTTTCCGGGTCACTCGTCCGTTGTGACCCGTCCCGGTAACTAGGGCGAGATCGACGTTGTGAAGCTCGGCCAATCTCAGGACGGCAGGGGAGTAGCGCGCTCCCGTGGACGGACGGTCGGACTCTACGCCCGTCGTGATCGGTCCTCCCGACCCTGTGGGGCCGACGTTTGTGGCGTCCTTGACGAGCGTCCCGATCCGGTCTATTGCTTGCGGTGGAGATGACATTTGCTGGGGTGGGGCGTCCTCGGTGGTGGCGGATTCTTCTGTCTCGGTTGCTATTTCCGCGATCTCGGCGCCCATGGCGATGGTCTGTCCGGCATCGACCAAGATGTCCGTGAGCACGCCTTCAACCGGGGACGGCATCTCCATGCTGACCTTGTCGGTCACCACCTCAGCGAGTGGCTCGTACTTCTCGACGCGGTCGCCGACCTGCTTGAGCCACCGCTCGATGACGGCCTCGGTGACCGATTCCCCTACGTGGGGTAGTGTGATCCTCATTCGTGACCTCTCTACTATCCTGTTTCTCTATCTCCACCCCTGCCGGGTTATAGGCTATTGGATCTTACACGCTTACTAATAGGCCGCCAGCTTGCGTATGGCCTCGACGATGCGCTCGGTATCGAGGAGGAACACGGCCTCCAACGTCGGGCTGAAGGGCATGGGCGGCACCTCCGGTCCGGCTAGACGCATAACAGGGCCGTCGAGGTACTCGAATGCGTGCTCCGCGACTATGGCCGCCACCTCTCCGCCCACGCCAAGCAGCTTGGTGTCCTCGTGCACGACGAGCACTTTGCCCGTCTTCTTGGCTGACGCGAGGACTGTTTCCCCGTCGAGGGGACGGATGGTGCGCAGGTCGACGACTTCCACGCTTACGCCCTCGCCGTCGAGCATCTGAGCGGCCTCAATGCAGTGGTGGAGCATGAGACCATAGGTGACTACCGTCAAATCATCTCCGGGGAGCTTCACGTCGGCGACGCCGATGGGGACCGTGTATTCCTCTTCAGGTACGTCGCCGCGCACGAGTCGATACGTCCGCTTGTGTTCCAGGAATACCGTGGGGTCGTCGTCTCGGATCGCGCTCTTGAGCAGTCCCTTGGCATCATACGGCGTCGCAGGCGTGACGACTTTGAGGCCGGGCGTGTGGCCGAAGAAGGCCTCGGCGCTCTGGGAATGGTAGAGCCCGCCGCGGACTCCGCCGCCCTGCGGGGCCCGCAGCACGAGCGGTACGTTCAGCTGGCCGGCGGTGCCATACCGGACGCGGGCCGCCTCGCCGACGATCTGGTTTATCGTGGGCCAGATGAAGTCGGCGAACTCGATCTCGGCGACGGGCCGCATCCCGTTCATCGCCGCGCCGAGGGCGATTCCCGCGATTGACGATTCGGCCAGTGGCGTGTCGATGACCCGCTCAGGGCCGAACTCTTCGATGAAGCCGTCGGTTGCGAGAAAGACGCCGCCCCGCGCCCCGATGTCCTCGCCCATGACGAAGACGCGATCGTCGCGTCGCATTTCCTCGCGCATCGCGTCCCGCACAGCTTCTATTACCGTCTGAAGGGCTATCGGGGTTCTCCTATTCCTTATATACACGTTCTTTCGTCGACCCACTGTAGTGGGGTCGTCGTTTCTATGGAGGCGCGCCGGGACCAGCGCCGTCAGCGTAGACGTGCTGAAAGAAATCCTCAGTCGTCGGATACGGGGCCGCGTCGATGAAGTCCGTAGCCTCGTTCACCTCTCGCTTGGCCTCGTCCCGAATTTTCGCGTCGTCCTCTTCACTCAATACTCCGTCTGTGAGGAGTTGCTCATTCAGCATTCGTACGGGGTCGCGCTCACGGGCCTTGTCGATATCCTCGCGAAGGCGATACCGGCTGTCGTCGTCGTCGCTGGTGTGCGGCAGATATCGCTCGACCATAGTCTCTATGATGGTTGGCCCTTCCCCGGCACGGGCGCGGTGCGCGGCCTCGGAGGTGGCCTCGTAGACGGCGATGATGTCTGTGCCGTCCACGACGAATCCCGGCATTCCGTAGCCCTCGGCCCGGCCGGCGACGCTGTCGACGGCCATCTGCTGGGCTAGGGGGACTGAGATCGCGTAGCCGTTGTTCTCACAGAGAAAGATGACCGGCAGCTTGTGGATGGCGGCGTAGTTCATCGCCTCGTGGCAGTCGCCAACGCTCGACGCGCCGTCGCCGAAGTAGACGATGGTCACAGTGTCTTCCCCGCGCATCTTGGACGCAAGGGCGGAGCCCACGGCCTGCGGTATCTGCGTGCCGACCACGTTCGACAGGTTTATCATCCGGTGACGAGGCGATGCCCCGTGCGTAGGAAACTGCCGTGCTCCTGCCAGCGGCTCGCCCGCCTTCGCCGTGAAACCCAGCATGATCTCGCGCGGCGTTAGGCCCAATGCGACCAGGACGGCCAAGTCGCGGTAGTAGATGTAGAAGTGGTCCTGCCCAATGCGGAGAGCGTGAACGCTCCCGATTTGGGCAGCTTCATGTCCCTGTGCCGAAGCGACGATGGCCGCCTTGCCCTGTCGGTTGAGCATCCAGACCCGTTCGTCGAGCGTTCGACATAGGACCATCTGCCGGAACATTTCGAGGAGCCGTTGGGAGCCGGAAGATGACGTGGGGGAAGATTTGGCTGCATCCGTCTGAACGTTGTCCATGCCGAGATTATATGGTTGAGGGGAGTGCGAGTCAAAATGTCGATGCCCGATATCCGTAGCAGCGCGCGAAGGCACATCCGACTGACAATCTGGCGTGTCGGCGCCTCCATTGGATGGGACAGGCCGGGAACAGTTCCACAGGATCGTCGGAAACAGTGGGACGATTCCTGCATTTAGCGGTTGACACCTCCATGCGGTCGCGGTATGATGTTTGTCCGTGCCGCGCGAATTACGTGGGCGGTATGGGTTTTGCACCTTAACAACTGGATAGTGAAAGGAAATCGTCAAACACTTAGAGTTTGATCCTGGCTCAGGACGAACGCTGGCGGTGCGCTTAATGCATGCAAGTCGAACGAGAACGGCGGCTTCGGTCGCTAAGTAAAGTGGCAGACGGCTGAGTAACACGTAAGTAACCAACCCCGGAGCGGGGAATAATCATGAGAAATCGTGCCTAATACCCCGTACGTCCCAACAGGCGATGCCGTTGGGGGAAAGGCTTCGGTCGCTCTGGGACGGGCTTGCGGCCTATCAGGTAGTTGGTGGGGTAAAGGCCCACCAAGCCGGAGACGGGTACCCGGTGTGAGAGCACGAACGGGCAGAGGGGGACTGAGACACGGCCCCCACTCCTACGGGAGGCAGCAGCAGGGAATCTTGCGCAATGGGCGAAAGCCTGACGCAGCGACACCGCGTGGAGGAAGAAGGCTTTCGGGTCGTAAACTCCTTTTCTCGGGGAAGAGAACGGACGGTACCCGAGGAATAAGCATCGGCTAACTACGTGCCAGCAGCCGCGGTAATACGTAGGATGCGAGCGTTGTCCGGATTTACTGGGCGTAAAGGGCGAGTAGGCGGCCCGTTAAGTCTCATGTGAAATCTCCCGGCTCAACTGGGAGGGGTCATGAGAAACTGGCAGGCTTGAGGTCAGCAGAGGAAAGCGGAATTCCCGGAGTAGCGGTGATATGCGTAGATACCGGGAGGAACACCAGAGGCGAAGGCGGCTTTCTGGGCTGTACCTGACGCTGAGGCGCGAAAGCGTGGGGAGCGAACCGGATTAGATACCCGGGTAGTCCACGCCCTAAATGGTGGATACTAGACATGGGGGGTATCGACCCCCTCTGTGTCGTAGTTAACGCGTTAAGTATCCCGCCTGGGGAGTACGGCCGCAAGGCTAAAACTCAAAGGAATTGACGGGGGCCCGCACAAGCAGCGGAGCGTGTTGTTCAATTCGATGGCAAGCGAAGAACCTTACCAGGGCTTGACATGTTTCCGACAGTCCCCGAAAGGGGGCCTTCCTTCGGGACGGATTCACAGATGTTGCATGGTCGTCGTCAGCTCGTGTCGTGAGATGTTGGGTTAAGTCCCGCAACGAGCGCAACCCTTGTCGTTAGTTACCTTGTCTAGCGAGACTGCATGTAAAAAACATGAGGAAGGTGGGGATGACGTCAGATCAGCACGGCTCTTACGTCCTGGGCTACAAACACGCTACAATGGCCTGAACAAAGGGTTGCCAAGGCGCAAGCCGGAGCCAATCCCACAAATCAGGCCTCAGTTGGAATTGCAGGCTGAAACTCGCCTGCATGAACGTGGAGCTGCTAGTAACCGCAGGTCAGCACACTGCGGTGAATACGTTCCCGGGCCTTGTACACACCGCCCGTCACGTCATGGAAGTCGGTAACACTTGAAGTCGCCTGGCTAACCCTATGGGAAGTAGGCGCCGAGGGTGGGATCGGTGACTGGGACGAAGTCGTAACAAGGTAGCTGTACCGGAAGGTGCGGCTGGATCACCTCCTTTCTAGGGAGTATGGAATTCTCCGATTCGTCGGAGGGCTCCTAGGTCGATCGGTGGGTGGCGGTTTTTCTGACGCCGGGTAGAGCCGGACCTCGATGTAAAGTCGGGGAGAGCTCCTCGGAAGAAGAGGGCCGTCCCAAGAAAGACTCACCGTCACTCCGTGCTCCGATCACATCGGAGTATCGGTTCACATAGAAACTCTAGATTTCCTTTCACTGTCCAGCGGTTAAGGCAGGGGTCGAGGCAACTCGGCCCCTTCTCTTTGCCCTCGGCCCGCCGTACAATGGAGTGCGCCGAGGCACCTGTTACTCTTGGCGTCGGTTGAGGTTGAGATTCTCTTATTCCGCCAAGTTTGTGGGGCTGTAGCTCATCAGGGAGAGCGCATCCTTTGCAAGGATGAGGTAGGGGGTTCGAGTCCCCCCAGCTCCACTCCTATGGCAAGTACTGTGGGAACTAACCCAGTATTGAGGCTAATTCGTAGCTCGTTCGAATCCCCCAATCTCTATTCATGTGGGAACTATTGTGGGAAGCGTGCTACAAGAGTTCGATTCCTCCATAGCCCACTCATTTGTAGCTAGAGCCATCGGGGACTCGAACTTTCCCCACCCTTGAACAGGAGCGGAAGGCCGAACAGGTCGGCGCGGGGCGCTGGAGTGCCAACACAAAAGGGGGAGGACACCCCAGATTCAGGTGTCCTCCCCCTAGCTGTCTATGTATGCGGCCCCTTTTGCGTTTCCAGACAACTCGCTCGTCAATATGTGCGGGCTTTATTGTTGCCCAGAATCCTCCTCTTTCGTGCCGTCCCGGCTCGACAGACATGATACGCTAAATCGTGGTGATTAATGTATCTAGGACCTACCTTTGGGTAGAGCCTTTTTATTTTCGTGGCAGAATGGCTGGGGGCTTGGATGGGCACTATACAGGACTACGAGCCGTTCATAGGCGAGCACTGCGAAACCAATACAACGGGGAACCTGTTGAAGCACGCAGGCTTGGAACTCAGCGAGCCGATGCTCTACGGCTTGGGCGAAGGCTTGGCGTTCGGCGTGCTCGTGTTCAAGAGCATGCCCGCGCCGTTCATCGGCGGCCGTCCCCGTCTGGAAGAGATTACGCAGACACTGGCCGGTAACCTCGGATTCGACATCCATTATCGGCAGACTCGCTCAAAGGCAAGGGCATGGGAGAACATCGCCTGTTTCGTTGACGCCGGGCAACCCGTGGGTGTAAAGCTGAACATGCGCTATCTCGACTATTTCACGTCGGGAATAGACTTCGCCGGGCACTACGTCGCCGTCTACGGCTACGATCACGAGAGCGTCTATGTCGTAGACACTGCTCAGCAGGGCGGCGCGATGCGCACTTCCCGCGCGACCTTTGAGGAAGGCCGCTTCTGGAAAGGGCCGATGGCGTCCAATGCGATGACGTGGACGGTCGAGGTCTCCGACACGAAGATAGACTGGCCTACGGCGCTGACCGGCGCCATCACTGCCAATGCACGGGCCTATTTGAACCCGCCGATCAGCAACTTTGGGGCACGAGGAATCCGAAGGGCGGCGCAGATGGTTCCCACTTGGCTCGCCACCGTCGAGAACGCCCCGGAAGCGCTAGCCACGATCGGGACTCTGATGGAGCGCGGCGGCACCGGCGGCGGACTGTTCAGAGCGATGTACAGGGACTTCCTCGACGAAGCCAACCTGCACTTGAACAATCCCGCTCTCACCGCCGCCCGCAACCGGTTCGATGAGGCTGCGGCGCTGTGGACCGCAGTGTCGGACAAGTTCATCGCCGCCTGAGAGGAGGGGTTTGACGCGCTCCATGAGGCGGCGGCGATGTTGCTGCGTCTGGTCGACATCGAAGAGCAGGCGATGACCGGCCTCGCGGCGCTGCCCGGCGGAGGACGCTGAGATGACAGGCATCACAATCCTGAAAGGCCGATCATGAACACCACGACGACCTCCCCAAAGAAGGTCTGCATTCTCGGGGCGACCGGCAGTATCGGCTTCGAGGTGACCGTTCACATGTTACAAGCCGGTTGCGGGGTGCTCGCCGTGGTGCGCGACGCCGACAAGTTCCGACGAATGCTCAGCGCGCAGGAAATAGACGATCTTGAGGGATTGTCCGTTGTCAAACTGGAACTGTTTGCTGAAAAGGCCGTCGCCGACCCATCTGTGGCGCAAGAGATGATGGCTTGCGACTACATCTTCAACGCCGCCTCCAAGCCTGTCTCCTTGGTGCCTTGGTCCCGGGCCAATCGCGAATGGGGCGGTGTCGTCTCATCGTTGACGAGAGATATTGTGGAGTTTGCTTCCCAGAACGGAAGGAAGCCACACATTGTTGCCTTTTGCGGGACAGAGTATTTTGCCGGGTATGACGGCAAGATCAGCTTTGTCCGGAAGGCAATGTCGAAGCTGATCAACAAGATGAGCGCGGCGCTGCGCGACAATCGCGACGAGGCGATACTTCTTCTGACCTCGGGGTACGGACGGTGGAGCGTGTTCCGCTGTGGCAGCATCCAGCCGAGTTCTGGACAGTCGGGCGACGCCGGCCGGATTGGGATGGATTTGCACAAAGACGGCAGTGACTATCGCCTCGGCAAGGGGAAATCGTTGGTTGTCGAGGACCTTGCTGCATATCTCGCCAACGCAATCCAGAGTGGAGCGTTTCCAGGATTTGAGGGGGAGATGCCATTTCTGTTCAATACGCGCTTCTAAGGGGAAGCGGGACGGAGGATGCGGCCATAGTAGTCACCCCGGAGAGGTGGTTGTCTTGGTCAGGAGATGCCGTAATGCCTTGGGTCATCGAGCATGGCGTCAACTTAGCCGAACACGGCGGCCCCTGGTTCAAAGAACCTCAGGTGACACGGGGCCTCAAGAGCTGCAGGCCAACGCAGGAACGTACCTGCTTGGCTGCTGACCGAGCGGCGGGGCTCTGTTGTCACGCTGCGGCGCTGTTAGACTGATTAGGAACTTGCCCATGAGTCAAATCAGAATCCGCGGTGCCCAGACCCATAACCTCAAGAGCCTGGACGTGGATGTGCCGAAACATCAGCTGGTCGCATTCACCGGTGTCAGCGGCAGCGGCAAGTCGTCTCGAGCACAACCTCGACGTTATCGCCGCCGCCGAATGGATCATCGACCTCGGACCGGAGGGCGGCAAGAATGGCGGGTTCCTGGTCGCGGAAGGCACGCCGGAAGCAATCGCCGCGCGAGGCGACATCAGCCATACCGGGATCTATCTGTCGAAATACCTGTCTGAGCGCTTATCGACCCCTACCTTCGCCGCGGCGTCATTTGCCTGAGCGCAGTACCCGCTTGGAACTACGGACCAAATGGTTCTTTAAGGTCATAATGCGACCTCCCAGCGGAAAGTTCGCAAATCGGTACGCCTTGGCCCACCACGGTTTACCGTTGACAGAACCGGCCTGGGGATGGCCACATCTTCGGCGTCCATCCCCGCTATTCGGCTATCCTGAGGCATAGGGATCGTGTAACGGACTTTGGCCTCGCCGGGGCCGACCACGATCTCTTCGACGAAGGACTCGATGAAGGCCCGGCGCTCCGTCGCATTCGCATTCGCCACCGACAAGCTTGGCGAGCTGTTGTCGTCAATCACCGGGATGACCGTCTTGGGGCCGCTCCACGAGCCCACCTGCACGCAAGCCGGCATCGTCCCGAAGGACACCTGCAGACCCTCCCCTGGATCCTCCACGACATCGTCCACGGTATGCAGGGCCACGCCCGCCAACCTCCGGTTATGCTCGAAGGTCACAGTCGCCGGCAGGTCGGCAAAATCGGCCGCCGTCGCGCCGTCCAGGTACCCATACGTCAATGGAATCGTCAATTGCCGGCCCGGATTCTTGTCCAACATGAAGCTCAGCCAGTAGGACCCGCCCTCTTCGACGCCGTCTCGCTGCGTCCCGGCGCTGGCGCCGAAATTCACCGTTAGCATCCCGTCGTCGGTGGCGGTGGTAGTGTTGGCGATGTTGGAGGCGGGGCCGGTCCCAACGGAGTTGATGGCGAACACTCGGTAGTAGCGGGTGACGCCGGGGGAGAGGCCGGTGTGGGAGTAGTTGACATCGGTATTGCCAGTGTAGGCCTCAAGGATGGACCAGTTGGAGGCGCCGTTGGGGGAGACCTCGATCTTGCAGCCGGTGATTGGGGAACTGCCAATGTTGCCTGGGGCGGTCCAGGAGAGGTCGATCCGGGTGGGGGCCGTTTGCTCTTGCCATGAGGGCAGTGGGAGCGCCGGGTACCGTGGTGGGTGAGGTCGGTGTGCCCTTCTTCTCGTCTGATGGCGGGCCATCGTTGGCACCGGTTCGGGTCGCGATCACCCGCACCGTGTACTCTGTACAGTTGGTCAGGCTGGGGATCGTGTAAGTTGTGGTCGAACCCGAATCGACCACAAACTACCGGTCGCTATTGTTATAGCCCTGGACGCCCGACTTCCACTGGACATTGTAGCCCGTGGCGTTATGCACCGCCGTCCAGTTCACCGTAAGCTCCGTGTCGCCCGGCGTGACCATCACCCCCACCACCTGGTCGGTGTCGTTGTCGAACACGGTAACCGTCACGCTGGCGATCGTATTGCCGTCATAGTCGGCGTCCGAGCTAGTGCTTAGTCTCATAAAACAACGTTACAGTTTTGGCACCCTGCGCGTGGTGTTAGACTGGAAAAGGCGTGACGTGAGTTATCGACAGTAAGCATTAGTGCCGTTTCCATCTGAATATGATGGATAGATATGTTCAAGTTTAGTGCGAGCGTCCTGGGTTGAGAACCGCCAATCTATGACGGCGGCCGCCTGGTTACACTCTTGCTCCAGCGCCGAGACCTCTCGTTTCAATACCACGCCACGAACTCTCCGCTCACCTCGGGGATGCACCACTCCTTCTTCTTCCACGGCTTGAGTTCGTTTTTTTGAGTATCTGGCGCACCGTCTCGAGGGAGATGGAATCGGCAAACCCCATCGCCACCGCCCTGTCGGCAAGCAGTTGCAGCGTCCAGTCCGCGTGTCCTTCGGGTGCGTCGCTGCACGCGACGGCTATCAGATGCGCTTCCTGTCTACCGTCCAATTTGCGCACCTGTCCCGGTCGAGGGCGCTCATTGAGCGCGCTGTCAAGTCCCTCCTTCACAAACCGCGTGCGTACACGTCCCACCGTGGATGCGCTTATCAATAGTCCGCTGGCGATGTCACGGTCGATCAAACCTTCGTCTGCCCTAAGCAACACCAGCGCTCGCTTGACCTTACGGGCCGAAGTCTCCCCACGACTCGCTATCTCTTTGAGATGTGTCCGTTCCGACTCGTTCAACTCCACTTTGTACTTGAAAGCAGCCATGTCTTCGTATGTCCTCCTCATAGGATCATACGCAAGACTAACCTATTTCTTATACTTACCAAATACAGCTGGAATCGGTACTACTCAGGGTCCTTGTGCATCAAAGCATCGAGATGCGCCTACGCAACAAGAGACTCCAAGACCTCCGGGCTAAACGCCGAGTAGGCTAGACGGCACACCTCCGCGATAGGCGCGTCCGCTGGAACGTCGTTCGAATTGGCGGTAGCGAAGGCCGAGACGATCATCGGGCCGCTCGGCAGGTACACAATGCCCACGTTGCCTTTGATCCGTCCGCTTGAACCGCTCTTCTGCGCCACGACGATTTCGCGCGGGAGATCACGGCGGATCATGCGAAGCTCGCGAGCATTCTTCATCATCTCCAGCATCTCCGACGACGCATCGGGGCTGACGAGAGTGCCTTCGTACATCCGCTTCATGATCTTACCCATATCAGCGGGTGCCGCAACGTTGTTTTCCAGCGAGTCGGAGTACGAGACACTCTTGTAGTCGTTCGCCCCGGCCGCGGATGCTTCCGCCTGCAACACGTCGTTTGCGCGGTTTGTGGGCAGATCGTCTTGGTAAGTCATTCGATAGTGGTACCGGCCCATCGTAACGCTGGTGCGCGTGTTCGGGCAGCCCAAACGGTCGAGGAAGGCGTTGATGTTAGGGATGCCAACCGTCTCCATCAGTAGGTCGGTCGCCATGTTGTCGCTTATAGTAATCATCATGCGGCAGTAGTCACGCAGCGTTATCTCCAGCTCGTCCTGCATCAGCTTGAGTTGCCCTGAACCGTGGGGCGAGTAGCGGTCTTCCATCCGCTTCCGGTCGTCTAGCGATAAAATGCCCTCCGCATCCTGCCGGAAGAGCTCGGCCATGACAGTGATCTTGCAGACGCTGGCGGTCGGGTATCGTTGGCTCGCGGCGTACTCGTGCGTTTCACCGGTCCTGATGTCCTGGAAAAAGAAGCCCATCCGTCCGTTGAACTCCCTTGCAATGGTATCCATCTCACTGGTCGGGAACGTCATACGTTTTCTCCTATGTGTGGGGATTCGAATCGGAGTTACGTCGTCCGGAAGAGTTTACCAGACAAGACCATCATCGTCATGAAATAGCTTCCGAAACGGCATTCAATCCGAACAGCTTCTCCTTCCATAACGTCTGCGATTGCGATCAGAGAATGAGTGTAGAATTAATCTTAAGTTATTGATACTGATCCTCAATCGTTTAGTTGAAATAATCGAGGGTCAATGAATGCTTCGTAACTGGGTTTCCATACGCTTAACTTTTGACAAACTGCGTCTCGCTACCGTATCCTAGCTTGCCGAGGGACCGCTGTTGGACTCTAAAGGAAGGGATTTACTAGAGGGCCGTACTAAGCTACGTTCCCCCCAAGGCGAGAATTCCTTTCTCCCTCTGATAGTCCGCATGACACATCAAGGAGGTTTAGATTGTCAAGGTTAGAGATCGTTTCGATTGAGGAGGCCATGGCCAAAACGGCTTCCGGCAAAAGGGCTAAGATTATTCACGAGTATCTTGGCTATATCCGACAGTTGGAGTCTGGCCAAGCCGGAATGCTCTCAGCAACGGAAGATGAGAGCGCCATAGCCATAAGGCGGCGCCTGAACCAGGCAGCCAAGACTGCCGGAGTCGAACTCGTTATCAAGCGGTCGGGCGACGACGTGTATTTCTGGACTCCTACACGCCGGAGAGGGCGTCCTCGCAAGTCGAGCATGTAGGTCCAATAGTCTCCCCTGCCCCACTCATACCGGTGGCACATACGGACTTTCTCAGTCGTTGAAGTGAGTCGTCTACTGCGACTCGCAACCCCGCTTGCCGACACCGTTTCGTCCCAGTGCATGAGACGCGCTTGAGGCGGAACGGTGATTCCTGTTGAGGGGCAACTCACGAAACATCCTCTAAAGTCGCTCTAGCGGATAAAGTCGCTCTAGCGGAATCGCCGGCTGAAGCTGGTAGAATACCTGCCGGATCAGAATAGGTGCGATTCCGACGCCTGGAGGGATGTATGCTCGATCTTGCAATTCACAACGGTATGGTCGTGGACGGCGCCGGCAGCCCCGGTTTCCGCGCCTCGGTCCTGGTGAAAGACAATCGGATCACGATCCACCGCGGTGACTACTCCGGTATAGAGGCTGTGAATACTATCGACGCCGAAGGCAAGGTAGTTTGCCCCGGATTCGTCGATCTCCACTCCCACGCCGGACTTACAATGCTCGGCGAGCCGCACCACGACCCGAAGGTGCGTCAGGGAGTAACGACCGAGCTGGTCGGAATCGACGGGATATCGCACGCGCCCTACAAGTCGCAGGACGAACTCCAGAAAGCAATCTGGCTCGACTCCGGCTTCAACGGGTACCCGCCAGGGTCACCTGACTGGCTCAGCGTCCTCGATCTGTACGGCAAGTACGACAACGCAATTTCGATCAACGTCGCGATCATCTTGGGCAACGCCCCCGTGCGCATCTGGAGCGTGGGATGGAATGACCGTCCTGCCACTGCAGCCGAAATCGAAGACATGCGCTCCGTTACGCGAGAGGCGATGGAAGAGGGAGCTTGGGGCCTCTCGTCCGGGCTGGACTATCCGCCCGGTTCATTCGCCGGCACCGACGAATTGGTCGCTCTGGCACAGGTCTCGGCCCGGTTCGGCGGCTTCTACCATACCCACACTCGAGCGGCACTGCGAGAACGCGGCCTGCTTGCCCCATGGGAAGAGGCGCTCAACATCGGGCGGCGCTCCGGCATCCCCGTTCACCTCACCCACTACCGACAGGGACAACAGGGCGTCGGCAGCCACCACGACTACATCGGTCTCGTCGAGCGCGGGCGAGATGAGGGCATGGACGTTACCTTCGACTGCTACTCCTACCCCTACTCCGGCACGACGCTCCTCATGCTGATCCCGAACTGGACGATGGACGGCGGCCCGGAGCGCGCCGTTGCCGCGTTCAAGGACCCCGACGACCGCGACCGCATCAGACGTGAAGTCGACCGCGAGACCCTCGCCGAGACGTGGCTGACCAATTTCAAGCAACCGCACAACATGCAATACGACGGCAAGTCGATAACGGAGATCGCGCACATGCGCAGCCAGGACCCTGTCGAAGCGATCATGGACCTCCTCCTCGACGAGAACCTGTCCATTCACATCGTCGGAACGGGCACCAACCAGCACACCCTACCCGCCTTCGTCTCGCACCCGTACGGCATAATCGCGAGCGACGCCATCCTTCTAGGGGAGTACCAGAACCCGCGGTCATACGGATGCTTCCCGCTCGTGCTCGCGGAGTTCGTGCGGGCGGAAAAGCATCTTCGGCTGCCGGAGGCGATCCGCAAGATGACATCGTTCCCGGCTCAGCGGCTCGGCCTGCCCGACCGAGGCGTCCTCCGCGATGGGTTCAAGGCCGACATCGTCGTCTTCGACCCCGATGAGGTCAGGACCGACGCCACCTTGGGCGACCCGAATCACTACCCCGTCGGCATCGACTACGTGATCGTCAACGGCGAGGTCGTTATCGACAACGGAGAGCACACCGGCGCGCTGCCCGGTCGTGCGCTCAGACGAGGAAAGCCTTCGTAGCTAGCCGCTCGCGCGCTATATCTTGATCCGCTTCTCAGGCGGCACCGTCTTGTCGTGCTCGACAACGCCCTCGCGGTGCTCGCCGCGCTCGACCATGACCTGCCGCGCGGCGATACGCACCCGGTCCTCGTGCGAGAGGAACTTTTGCACCTTCCAGATGAATTCGGATAGCGTCTCCTCGGGCGAGAGATCGGAGTTGTCGATGGCGAACCTCTTCCGAATCAGCGACGCGCCAAACTCCTCTTGGAACCTCTGAAGGGCATGCTCGACGTCTTCTTCCCGGAGGACTCCCGGTCGCCGCCCTTTCTGGTCGCGCGGCATGGGGTCCCGTCGCATCCGTTCCCTAATCGCTTCCGGCCGGGCCGTGAGCAGCACCATGATGGTGTCAGGGGCGTCCTTCATGATGTCCTGCTCTATATGCCGCGCGAAGGCGGAGCGTTCCGCATACTGGCCGCGCCCGCCGTAACCGTAGTACAGCGGCGCGAACACCGCCTCTTCGATGTGGTACCCCACAAGAAGATGGTCCGCGTCCGACAGGAACGCTCCCCCTCCGTGATAGGCTATCTGGTAACGCTGGAACCGCTCCTTGAAGCCCGGACTCATGCGCATGAATAGCTCCCGGTCCTCGTCGGCCACCTCCGGGGACGGGACGGTGAAGTGGTCGTGGAACGTGCGGCTATATCCCGTAACGTCGGCCAGCCACCGCGATACGCCGTCGGCCAGTGTCGTCTTTCCCACGTGCTCACAGCCGGTTATGATGAGTTTCATAGTCTCCTCCTACCAATCTTTGCGCTACAGAGTACAGGTGTCGCGCCGCTTGGACAACAGACGTGTCCTTGCCGTGTCGCTGCGCTTGACCAACCTATCAATTACCGATTATCTTGGCCCATATAAGAGTCTCCAGCCCGTTCGGGTCTATCAGCAGTATGGGAAAGCGGTTACGAATGAGCCTTTGAAAACCTCCTCTAACAGCGCCATCCAGGGTCTGCACACATGACATTCGTACGAATCAGCCTCTTCTTCCTAGACACGTTTAACGAGTTCTTCGACAAGAACTGTCCCTACATCGCGGGAGCAATCGCGTTCTACACGCTAATTGCAATTTTCCCGCTTCTCTTGGCGATTATCTCGGTGCTGGGATACCTGAGTCCAGCCACTCCCGACGAGCAGCAAGAACTGGCAATGCGCACAGCCGACATCATTCCGGTGTCGAGCGACTTCATCGGGGAGACGGTCTCGAGTGTCGTCGAGTCAAGAGTCGTTACGGGCATCGCAGGCATCTTCGGCCTCCTCTGGGCCGCAACTGTGGTTTTCGGGGCGATACGCAAGGGAATCAACGCCGCATGGGGCATTACGAAGCCGCGACCGTTCCTCAAAGAACGCCTGATCGATTTCGCGCTCGTCATCGGGGCCGGAATACTCCTGCTCATCGTCCTGCTAAGCTCTCCAACCCTCGGCATCGTCCGCGAGGCTTCGGGCCTCTTGTCGCCGGAATCCGAATACTTCACCCACGCAGTGTGGAACGTCATCGCGCGTCTCATTCTCCCCGCGCTGGCGTTCGTCACATTCCTCGTCCTGTACAGGTTCCTCCCAAACACATCGGTGAAGCTGAGTCATGTGTGGGCAGGGGCTCTGCTCGCCTCCCTCGCGTTCGACGCCGCTAACTTGGCCTTCGTGTGGTACGTTCAAAACTATGGACACTACAACCTGCTCTACGGCTCGGTTGGAACAATACTCGCGACGTTGACCTGGGTGTACCTGTCCGCCATCATTTTACTTTTGGGGGCCTTGGTCACTTCCCGCTACAGCGCATATGTGGAGAGCCTTCCCGAACATCAGCACAGCCTCAAGGTCATCTGGACCGGATTTTCACGCGTCCGACTCAGGGTCGTCGATACCTATGCACGCTAGAACGCGGACAGGCGCCGCCCACTCGATAGTCGCCCTCCTCTCATTATTCTTCGTCGCGGTCGCGTGCGGGGACAGCCCTCCGCCGGAACCAAGCCCAACACCGCTACCAACATATACCCCCGTACCACCGACGCCCACCGCTTCTCCTGAATCCGAGACGACTTCAAACGCCACGGCGGACGTAACGAAGAACCCAATCGCCGGCGCATTGCCGTCACTCGCGGATGTGGTCGAGGAGATCGAACCCTGGGTCGTCTCCGTAACGACGGAGCGGTTCGTTCGCGGGTTCTTCTCCACGTTCCGGGACGAGGGCGCCGGATCGGGTTTCATCGTTCGACCAAACGGGTACATCGTTACGAACGAGCATGTCATCAGGGGAGCGCAAGAGCTTCAGGCGCACCTGCCGAACGGCGAGACCTACCCGGCCGAGGTCGTCGGAAAGGACATCGTAACCGATATCGCGATTCTCAAAATCGACGCCGACGGGCTGCCGTTCGCAACGCTGTCCGATACGAGCGACATCCGCGTCGGGGACTGGGTCATGACGCTAGGAAACGCCCTGGACATGAAGGGTGGCCCAACCGCCACACTGGGGATCGTCAGCGGTCTCGGAAGGTCGATCAAGACCGAGCAGGGCCAGCAGTTCTTCAACTTGATCCAGACCGACGCGACGATAAACACGGGCAACAGCGGAGGCCCGCTCGTCGACATGAACGGCACGGTCATCGGGATAAACCAAGCCGTTCTCGCCGAGGCCCGATTCGGCTTTGCCATCAACGCATCCGTGGCACGGCCGGTCATCGATAGTCTGATCGAAGACGGCATGGTGACGCGCGTCGAGATCGGGATCAAGGGCGACGACGTTACTCCCTCTATTGCCCGTTCGTTCAATCTGTCGGTGAAGGAGGGCGTGGTCGTCACGGCCATCGCCACGGACGGTCCGGCATTCGTCGCAGGTCTCCGGGTCGGGCACATCATCACGAAGCTCGACGACATCCCAACGCCCGACCTCGCCACATTTCTGCCCCGACTCTGGGCATACAAGCCCGGTGACGAGATCGTGATCGAGTACGTGGATGACAACTCCACGAAGGTCACGACGGTAACTGTGGAGAGCGACCTGGCCCATCGGTAAGCCCCTATCGCGTATTGTGTGCTGCGTAGAACTCATACTGTGATTGCTCAGGCTGCCGGACGTAACTGTTCAGAGTCGGTTAGAAATGTAGGAATTGTTCTTCAACTGTCATTCTGAGGAGCGCATCGACGAAGAATCTACAATCTCTCCTCCCAATCCCTAGACTTGACAGAAGAGAACTTATGTACCACACTACATGTGGGTGGCTTGCCGCCGAACGAGGCGACAGCCCCAAGAGTTACGAAATGTTACAAAAAAAAGAGAATTCCTCGGATGGGCAGCCACTTGTGGACTCCCCACCGGACCACAACCAACCTCCCCGCAACTTTACAATAACGAGAAAATGCGACAGAATGCGACAAAATGCAACACATTTAAGAAATCTCGGCCATAGGCGGGTGTTCCCACTTCCCTGGTGGTTCAACTTCCTGGTATTGAAGGGTAACGGGACTATGACTCGGTAAGGGCGGGTTTCAAACCCGCCCTGTCTGTACCACGCGAATCCAACCCCCAATTACCACCAGGCATTTCAGAGATTTCGTCTACTAAGTACTGTGCAGAACTCATACTGTGATTGCTCCGGCTGCCGGGCAGGGCATTCGCATTTAGAGTTGGCAGGTCCACCGTCAATCGTCACTCCGGCGAAGGAACGTCACCCCCTACCCCGATACGGGGCCGGAGTCCAGAGGGGTGGGTTGAGAGACTCTCGCAAGGCGGACTCTGAGTGATATACGATTGTCCTGGCAACTGGGCGGTAACTGTTCAGAGTCGGTGAGATATGCAGGAATCGTCCTCCCGCTCTCATTCTGAGGAGAGCAACGACGAAGAATCTACAATCTCTCCCCGCCGGGGGAGAGACACAGAGAGGGGGTCTTCGCAATTCAACTCACGGAGACTGAACAGTTACACTGGGCGATTTCCCTCGACACCTCTGGGCTGATCGGATATATTCTTACGCTTAGAACTTCGGATGCGTCTGCCATCGATCTATGCGCCCGTTTGAAGATGAAGACCCTATAGATTGAAGACATGGCCGCAAAGAAGTTCCCTACTCAACTGCGATTGGAGACATAGGTCATGCAGCAAGCTAAAGGGCCGACCGCCCTTGCCGACCAACTGATCCCACGATCGAGCGCAGCGCTGACTAACGCCGTGATCGACGCCGTTCTCATCGTCGGATTCGCCGCGCTCACCGGGCTTTCCGCCAAAATAGCCATATACCTCAATCCCGCGGTGCCCATTACCGGCCAGACCTTTGCGGTGCTTCTGTCCGGGGCCGTACTGGGCAGCAAGCGTGGCGCAGGCAGTATGCTTGTCTACCTGGCCACAGGAATAGCGGGAGTGCCGGTATTCGCTCCCGAGGGGGCGATTCCTCATGCCAGCATCGGGTACTTGATTGGCTATCCTGTCGCGGCATTCATCGTCGGGTGGGTCGTCGAAAGAGGATGGGGAAGAAACCCTCTGAAGCTCGCCCTCGCTATGCTCTTGGGTGAGGTTGCGATCTATGGATTCGGGCTGCCCTGGCTCGCCTTCTACATACCGGACGCGGAGTTAGTCGAACACTCAAGACTGGCCGTCGTGTACGACTGGGGGCTGGAAGATTTCATCATTGGCGACACCATCAAGCTCACTATGGCAGCCGTCGGGGTCCCACTCGCATGGGAGGCAATCCGCAGACTCAAAGGAGAGGAACAGCCTGAATAAGAGGTTGTTCTCTCACTGCGTAGGTCACTTTGACAACCACGCGCAAGCGACTTACCTGAGACGCCCGCACGGGCGTCTCTTTCGTTTAGGCAGACACAAAAAATTCGTAATCGTTTCGTCACACATCCGTTAGGGCGGGTTAAGCTTGTTAGCGGATACTTGATATACCACCTCTTGAAACGTGTCCCCCGATGAGACCACTGGTCATCAGAACAATGTCCTGGCCACTTTTCCTACTTGCATGCACACTCGCGTGTGGCACGGAAGTGCCGACGGTCGTGCCCACGGCGACACCGGCTCCAACGCCTACTGAGGTTCCTACTGCCATTCCCTCCCCAACAGTGACCGCGGATACCGACGCTTCTGTCGAGTCCGGCCAGCCGACGGCCCTTGAGTTCGCCGGCATCTCCGGCTGGATCAATTCCGAACCGCTCAGCATGGCCGACCTGCGGGGGAAGGTCGTTCTCATCGACTTCTGGACCTATACATGCATCAACTGCATCAGGACTTTCCCTCATCTCAAGGAGTGGCACGCTAAGTACGCCAACAAGGGACTGGTCGTCGTAGGCGTACACTCCCCGGAGTTCCTCTTCGAGACTGTGCGAGCAAACGTGGAGCAGGCAGTCTCCGACTTCGGCATCGAGTACCCGGTGGCACAGGACAATCTGTTGAATACGTGGCAGGTCTTTGGGAACCGGAGTTGGCCGGGCAAGTTTCTCGTGGACAAGAACGGGGGCATACGCTACCGGCACTTTGGAGAGGGGCAGTACGCCGAGACCGAAAAGCAGATTCGGAAACTCCTGGCCGAGACGGGGGTATCGCTCGACAACGTTCCCGAAAATTCGGCGGCTGACGGCCCGGTCTATCCCGGTCTGCAGAGTTCTTCCAGCATCGAGGAGGAGGTGACGAGAGAGCTATTCGCCAGTTCCATCAGGAACCGTATCGCATATCAAAACGGAGGTGAGAAGCACGCGTACATTGGGAATCCCGAATACTTTAGTGTGTCGGCTGAGGTAGTGACCTTCACCGACCCGTACGACCACCAAAACCACTACATGTATCTGCAAGGAATATGGAAAACCGGCCAGGAGAGTCTGAAGCATGCAAGAGAGACGTCCGGCTACGAGGACTATGTCACGTTCAAGTTCTACTCGAACGAGGTGAATGCAGTTTTCGGCATGAAGGACTCGGAGTACATAGCCCGCGTTACGCTATCCGACCAACCGCTTGCCCGCTCTCAGGCCGGGGACGACATCCGGTTCGATGCCGAAGGGCACAGCTATATCGTCGTAGACAAGGCCCGCATGTTCAACATAGTCCGGCTCGACGAGTTCGGGACTCACGAGCTGAAGATTAGCTCCAACTCCTCTGATTTCGAACTGTTCACGTTCAGCTTTGGACACTACCAGCGGACTCCGAGGGAACTGGTTGGCATTACGGATTGGTTCAACACTACCCCACTGGCCCTGAGCGACCTGCGGGGCAAGGTAGTACTCGTCGTTTTCTTTTCGGTCGCTTGCGATGACTGCATCCAGAATCAACCATTTATCGAGTCCTGGCTACGCAAGTACGATGCTCACTGGCTGCGAGTTGTTGGTGTCCACTCGCCTCAGTTCGCATTCGAGAAACGGCTCGATGTCGTCATCCCGTCTCTGGAAGTCCAGGGTATCAAGCATCCGGTCGGCATAGACCGAGTGTCAGCTACTGCGCGCGCGTTCCGAAATCCTGCCGTGCCCGGCATGTATCTGCTGGACAAGGACGGGTTCATCCGCCACACGAGGTTCGGACCTGGCGGATACACTCTGATGGAGCAGGAGATCAGACACTGGCTGAAGGACGCGGGTGCGGACGTGTCGGGCATCCCGTTCAAAACTCAGAAGGAACTCGAACCCGACCCTCGCACGTTCGAGTTGGACGACGAGATACGGCGGACTAGGGATATCTTCTTGGGCGCATCCCTGAACGACCCGGAAGGGCCTGACCCATTCTTCCAACAGCCGGGATACTACCAACAGACAGGCGAGTCGGTAACCTACCAAGACCCCGGTGATCACGAGAACCACTACGTCTATCTTCACGGGCTATGGCGAAGCGACGAGGAGAGCATCGTCCATTCGAGGGACACGGCGGAATACGAGGACTACGTGGCGTTCAAGATGGTGGGAAAGAAAGCGGCAGCCATCCTGTCAAACGGGAACTCCGCCGCCCAACGGGTGAGGATAACGATGGACGGCGCTCCGGTGCCGTCCGAACTCGCCGGAGAGGAGGTACTGTATGATACCGACGGAGAAAGCTACGTGATGGTCGACCATCCCCGCGTGTACCACCTGATCGACCTGCCCGACTACGCAAGCCATGACCTGAAGCTGTGGTCGAAGTCCGCCGGGCTGGAGGTCTATTCGATCACCTTCGAGGCGAACATATTTGAGCCGGAACCGTTTTAGCAATAGAGGCCCCCACAACCCACAGCGCGGCATCATCGCGCTGCGAAAACAGACTTAGGAGCTACCATGACATTCTCTCGAAACCTTCTTTCGATTTCTGCGCTCGCCCTCGTGTTTGCGCTCGCGCTGGCCGCTTGCGGGGGCGCAAGCGACACGGACACGACGGATGAACCGACGGCGACGCCAAGGGCGACCGCGACTCCGTCCGCAGCCAGCGTCGATACCGACGATGCCCCCCCTCCACCCACTCCTGTCCCCGATCCAACGGCAACCCCTGCCCCCGATCCGCAAGCGGAACCGCAAGGCCAGGAAGGCCTGCTTGCGCCCGATCTGGCGGGCATCAGCTCCTTCATAAACACCGAGCCGTTCACACTGGAGGAGTTGCGCGGCGACAAGGTCGTCCTCATCGACTTCTGGACATATACCTGCGTCAACTGCATCCGCACGCTGCCATTCATAAAGGAGTGGCACGACAAGTACAAGGACGCCGGGCTCGTGATCGTCGGAATTCACGCACCGGAGTTCGAGTTCGAAAAGCTCGAAGCGAACGTCAAGATGGCCGTCGAGGAGTGGGGCATCGAGTACCCGGTCGTTTTGGACAACGACCACGAGACGTGGAACGCCTTCCTCAACCGGTCGTGGCCCGCCAAGTACCTCATCGACAAGGACGGAGTGATCCGGTACACGCACTTCGGAGAGGGTGAATACACCGAAACGGAAGACGAGATACGCGCGGTCTTGGCCGAGCTTGATGGAGACGTGGCAAGCATAGAACACAGCAACATTGAGGACGCGGACTTCCACCTCGACGCGCTTGCGGAAGACCCCCTGGAAGGGCTCACCCGCGAACTGTACGCCGGCGTGGAACGCAACTACGGCGCGCTTCAGTACGGCGGCTCCCCGTATATCCTCCACGAGGAGTACTACCAGGGTCTCGGTCGAGTGGTCGAGTACGAAGACACGGAAGAGGAACACTACAACCAGTTCATCTACCTGCAGGGCTCGTGGATCAACGAGTTGGAGCACCTCCGTCACGCGCGAGTCACCGAAGACTACGAAGACTACATCTACGTCAACTTCAAGGCGGCGGAGGTCAACGTCGTGCTGACCGTCGGCGACAGCGACGAACCGTACGACGTGAGAGTGTTGGTCAACGACGAGCCGGTGGAGGAGGGGCAGGCGGGCCTCGATGTCCAGTGGGACGACGAGGGCAACAGCTACATTCAGGTTGATGAGCCTCGCATGTACCGCGTGATCCAACTCGACGACTTCGAGGGCCACGAGCTCAAGCTCAGCTCAAACTCCGACCAGTTCAGGGTATTCGCGTACACGTTCGGGGCGTACGTCGAGACCCAGCCGCTTCCGTAAAGGCAGGCTGTAGGTCCATTTGGCGAACGGTTCAACCGACGGCCCGGCCGTGATAGTTAGCTATGCGATCACTGCCGGGCCGATTTGCGTCTCGCACGAATTCTCGGTAGTCTGAAACAAATTCGTGGCACGGAGCAACTCGGCACTTTGAACGTCATCCTCCTCGGGGCAGGTCGCGGTGAACGGCTCATGCCCCTCACCGCGTCGCAGCCCAAATGCTTTACCGAAGTGGCGGGATCCAGAATTCTCGATTGGACGCTGCGTGCGTTCCAAGAGAACGGGTTGGACGAGTTCGTGTTCGTCGGCGGGTATCTCATTGACATAGTGCGGGACGCCTACCCCGACTTCGCCTTCACGGAAAACCGCGCCTGGTCGACGACCAACATCCTCGCCTCTCTCGTCTGCGCCCGGGAGCACATGGCTGACGGATTCTACGCGACCTACACCGACACCCTGTATCTCAATGATGCGGTAAAGAGTCTTCACGACTCCCCTCACGACATCACTCTCGTCATGGACACTCGGTGGCGCGAAAGGTACGTGTTTCGCAGCATGCACCCGGAGTCGGACGCCGAGAAGATGATCGTGGACGGTGGCCGCGTGGTGCAACTCTCGCGAACGATTGAGCCGCAGGCGGCCTCCGGTGAGTATACCGGCGTTATCAAGATGACGGCTAAGGGCGCTTCTCAGTTCCTGGACTTCCACGACGACCTCCATGCCACGCTAGGAGATGAGCAGATCATCGCCGACGGCAGACCCTTCCGCATGGCATACGTGATTCACCTTCTCGACCGCATGATCCGAGCGGGCATTCCGGTACACTGCGTCGCAGTGCCGGGTGACTACCACGAGATCGACACCATACAGGACTTCCACCTTGCCACCGCCGACTGGATGCGGTTCGCGACCTGACTTTTTCGTATAGGTCAGACAACTGGGATAGCAACCACACGATGTCATGCCAGAATGCCAAATGAAGAAGGGCCTGTTCACGACCACCGTCGTCGGCTCTATGCCACGTCCTCAATACGTGCGAGACCTGATTGAAGAGCAGGTCGATGGTGGTATGTCTTCAGCCGACTTTCGGCGCATGATGGACTCCGCCATACCGTATGTGGCGCAGATGCAGGAGCTTGCGGGAATCGACGTGATCTCCGACGGAGAGTGGCGCCGGAAGTCTTACATCGGCGTGATAGCGGATATCTGCAAGGGCTTTGAGCTGTCTATCAAGGAGGTGCTCGGACAGCGTCAAACATGGCATGTCGTCACGTCGGAGTTGGATATCGTAAATCCGGGTCTCCTTGCGAAAGAGGCCGCTTTTCTCAAGCGGCATACAAACCGGGAAGTCAAAGTAGCCATACCGTCGCCATACCTCATAGGCGAAAGGATGTGGGACCCTGAACTGTCGAGGGCCGCGTACCCCACCCGGCGGGACTTCACCGAAGCGCTCGTGCCCGTCCTGCGGCAAGAGTTGGTAGCCCTTCGGGATGAAGGAGTAGCGGTCGCCCAACTCGACGACCCCCATCTGTGTCTGTTCGTCGATCCCAATGTGCGTGCGCAGTACCACGATCCGCTGGTTGAGATGGCTCACTGCGTCGACCTGATAAACCGTGTCGTCGATGGCGTGGACGGAGTGCGATTGGCCGTCCACCTCTGCCGCCGGAACAAGGGACGCGCCGGATGGGTGGGCGAAGGCGGATACGGACCGATTCTACCCGCCCTGTCCGATCTGCAGGTCGATATTCTCATGCTGGAGTTCGCGATACCCGCGGCGGGCGATCTCGCCGTGCTGCGGGACCTGCCCGAACGGTTCGACATCGGTCTGGGATGCGTCGACTGCCGGAACAGCCACATCGACACGCCTGACGAGATCGCCGACCGCGTTCGGCGAGCAGCCCAACACGTCGCGCCGGAACGAATACTGCTGCATCCCGACTGCGGTTTCGCGCCGGGGAGCGCAGCAGACATCCCACTCGACGAGGCGTACCTGAAACTCAGGAACGAGGCGTTGGCGGCGAAAATGCTCCGGGAGGAGTTTGGGTAACGCAGCACCTGATAGGCGCGCATTGGCAGCGTAAGCGAAGTGGTTCCAAAAACACTGAAACGAACTCTATTTGGAGGAGTGACAATTGCGTCAGCTACGAGAGAACCGGATCAAGAGGAAGCTCGAACGAGGTGAGATCGTCAACGTCGTCGAGGGGTTCCACACGGCGGAGATCGTCGACTTCCTCGGCCCGATGAGATTCGACGGAGTATGGGTCGAGACGGAGCATGGCGCAATCGACTTCCGCGAGATCCAGAACATCACACGGTCGTGCGACCTGTGGGGAATGACTTCCCTAATCCGCGTCAACCGAGTCGACTACGGACTCATCTACCGTACGCTCGACCAGGGTGCCCAGGGCGTCATCGTCCCCCACGTCGATACGGCGGAGCAGGCGCGGGAGGTCGTCCGCGCCGCAAGGTACGCGCCAATCGGCGAGCGAGGGATGTACGAGAGCCGCCAGGCATACGGTCTCGATTCAGAGGAATACTTCCGGTCCGCAAACCGGGAGACTCTCGTGGTAGTGATGATCGAAGATATCCTGGCAATCGAGAATCTGGAGGAGATTCTCGCGGTAGACGACATCGACGTGTTCTTCGTCGCTCCCAGCGACCTCGCCCAGAGCATGGGACTGATCGGCCGGATCGACCACCCTAAGGTCAAGCAGACAATCTCCGATGCCGTAGAGCGCATCTCCGACTCCGGGCGAACTGCCGGGGCAATCGCGTGGGCGTCGACGGCCAATGAAGTGGTTGAGGCCGGAGCGAGATTCCTGATGACTAGCTGGCTCCCATACCTATCGGCGGGCGCCAATACTTATCTCGAGGCCGTGCAGCGAGCAACCGGTAAGGTAGGGGACCCCTTGTAGAATTGGGGATTTCTTGCGCCTCAACTAACCGATCCGCTAGTACTCAGTCAACTTGAATATGACGATCAGGCAGATGCCGATTTATCCCCTCTCCCGTCGTGGGAGAGGGCTAGGGTGAGGGTGAATCGTAATATCCAAACCATGTTGACATGGCGCTAGTCAGTTCCGCTGTGGTGATATCCGCAGTCTCATGTTGGCCGGCCTGTTTCACGGAACAGTGGTCAAATGCCCAGTCACGGTCAACGTCGTCTTTTCCAAAACCCAAGCGCAACAGGCATGAGGAATAACAACACGACACTAAGCTCTAGGTTCGGCTGTGCTTGACCAGGGATGAAATCACATCCGCCTCCTGAGGGGGTGGGCGCAACCGTAGGGGTGGAGGTACCTGCGGTGGTCGAGATGCCTCGACTTGCCATAATGGGCATGGACGTTGGGGACGCCGCTTGAGTGGGCGCAGAGGTTGGCGTAACGGTATGGGTTGGAACGGAACCCAGGGTTGGGATTGTCATACTGCTGGGAGTGGAGATGGATGTGGGCGTCGGCGTCTGAGAAGGTAGTGCCGTAGCTGTATGCGTTGGCGTCGAAGTCGGCGTAGTCGTGAATGTGGGCGTTGGGGTTGGCATTGATGTAAGGGTAGGCGTGGGAGTAGGAGGAGGAACTGTCGGCGTTCTTGTTGGTGTGGGAGTAGGCGATGGAGTAGCCGACGGTGTTAGCGTTGGCGTGGGGGTAGGCGATGGAGTAGCCGACGGCGTCAGCGTTGGCGTGGGGGTAGGCGATGGAGTAGCCGACGGCGTTAGCGTTGGTGTGGGAGCAGGCGATGGAGTAGCTGACGGCGTTGGTGTATGCGTGTGAGTAGCAGTCGGCCTTGGTGTCGGCGTGTGCGTTGGCGTGGAGGTTGGCGTAGGTGTCAGTGTGGGCGTAGGGCTCGGCGTTGGCGTAGGGGTCGGAAGGGCAGTTCCACAGGTTTCTACGTCATCTGCGAGCACGAACGCTGGAGACCAGTTCGAGAGGGACGTACCGTCTTCCTTGATGACTCGAACTGTTATCGTCACCTTTTTTCGTTCCCGCAAGTGATGAAGTGGAACTTTGCCCAAATCTATTGATATTCGTGACTCCCTTACTTCACGTTCGTTCCGGCGAACGGATACTTGCTCTCTATCGTAGTCCGTGATCCTGCGAAATTGCAGAAACACGGTGCGGTCATGGCCGATTCCGTCCACAGTCAGTTGCAGAGTAGTCTCGTAGCCGCGTGGCGAACGACGTACCACACAGTATGGCGGCTCGGGGCTGATGTCCTTGATTTCCACAGGGTACTTGGGCAAAGGTGGGATTGAAGCGGATGATTCCGTGCTCGACTGGGACGGGGTTCCGAAGGGATTGAGGTACAGAAGCACTCGGGCGCGGTTGGTATCGCCAACGTAGAGATTGTCGTTTTCGTCGAAGGCTGCGGTGTACGGCATGGACCCGAAGTCAAACAGGAGCGATGTGGGGAACTTCTCCGGGCCGAGCGGGTCGTCGTAAACACCCACAAATCCCGTTCCCGCGTAGGCGTTGTATCCCACGACCATCCTGTTGGTGCTATCGAACGCTGGTTCCCATGTGGCCGCTGTCAAGGGCCCCGTATTGGTGCGCCTCAATCTCAGCACGGCGCGGAGACTCCTGTCATCGCCCCACGGGTTGCCCGAACCCTGACCGGACCGTAGGAATGCCTTCGTTGCGTGAGGTCCGAAGACTGCCTGCGATTCCTGGGGTCGCGTCACAGACGCAGGGAACACGAGGAGGCGCCGGTTCCCGTTTACCTCCAGCGAGTGGTCCGAAACAAAGAGATTTCCCAGCCGGTCAATCGACAGGGCCCCGGGGAAACAGAGCGCATCGTTGTGACGCCCGGTCTCAATCGCAGTCCGGTCCGCTGCCGGGAAGCGGCCGCGATTACATTGGCGTCCACTGGGACTCCCCTGTCCGAGGATCACTTCCACTACCGGGTTGGACAGTGGGTCACGAATCCGCAGGACGCGGTGATTGTCTGTGTCGCTAAGCCAAAGGTGTTCGCCATTTCCTTCGGGCGCGAGTCCGAAAATACGCGACCCTAACGTAATTCGCTCTTCGGTGCCAAGGACAGGAAAGGCATCCTCATATTTCCAGATCGTATGTATTGGGACCGAGTATTCGGTCAACGGGAGTTCGTAAACATCGAGGTAATTCTTTCCCTCTATGCCCAAGACCCATAACCGCCCCGCTGCATCCGCCTTGATCCTCCCACAGCAGTCGGGCCAGTGCTCAACGAAGAATTCGTCACCCACGACTCCGTCGGCCGGCTGCCCGTCTTCCAGCGTGCCGAGTCCGTTCCAGAACATGAGCCGTGCATGGTCCGACACTATGAGTTGGTCACTTACGGCGACGACGCCGCTGGTTGACTGCATTCCCCTTCTGTCCTTGAAGTTTGGATTAGGCGGAGGATAGAAAAGCCGCCTGTCGGCCTGACCGAAGGAGGGTCCTACATCCCCTCTTTGGTTTGCTTCTGCCGGAAAGCGGAAGACGTCCGCCGTGGCGAGAAACACCGGGACCAATACATTCCCCTGAGCGTCGATGCCGAGACTTCCGGCAATTGGGCACATGTGCGGCGAACCGGGCAGCTCCCAGCGAGGCCTGCCACAGTGACGAGTAGGTTCATATGAGTCTTTGCCCAATATCTTCAATATTGATGTGCCGGTCAGGTCCCATAGTTCGACCATGTTGTTTCCACCATCAAGAACCCAAACGCCGTTGCCGGCGGGATCGATCTCAATCGACGTTGGACGATGAAACCTTGACCCGAATTTCCGATCAGCCTGCATCCCGGATTCGAACGGCGGTTCAAAGACAAGCACCCTGTTGTTAACGGTGTCCGCAACGTACAATGCACCATTCTCATCGAACCGGATCGCCGAGGGCCCGTGAAGTTCTTCGAGCGCACGCCCGGTCTCGGCACTTGTGAAGTCATCTTGACCGAGCACCAGGTCCGGAGTCTTGGATATCTCGCCACTGGCCTGGTCCACTGGGAATCGAAGAACACGGTTGTTTCCACCGTCTGCTACCCACATATTCCCCTGGGGATCGATTTCCACACCATTGCCGTACCAGTTCGTCTGGCCCCTATTGCTGCGTGAATGAAAACAGAGATTCTCGGCAGTTGTCTCATCGAAGTCGCCTCTGTTGCACAAATGCCCTGTGAAATCCTCTTGCCCCCAAACTTGATCGGCAACTTGGTCGGACTCGAATGGGTTCTCGTACTTCAGTATCCTGTTGTTGAAGGAATCGGGGACGTACAGTGCGCCTTCGCTATCGACTGCCATCGTCACGAAAGTGTGGGCTTCACCAGGGCTGATTCCGTGCTCTGCTATGCCGCAAAGCGTGGTAGGTCCGGCCGGAGGACGATCAGGGTAGTTCTGTACACCGCTGTCTCCGTTACATGCGGAATGACCGTACGCAGACGGTTGACCTATCGCAAACTCAGCCGAACAGGGACCGGGGCCTGAGTAGCAGTCGGCCAAGTCGATAGCGAGTATTCGGCTGTTGCCGGAGTCCCAGACGTACGCCCTGCCCGGATCCACGGACCGGTCGACCACCACTCCGCCGGGGTTGTACACTTTGAAAGGCACGACGTTGTTATCGCCGATTTGAGCGAAGTCCGGCTTTCCAATAACCACGTCTGCCCAATAGTCTCCAGCAATGCCGCGTATTGGCGATGAAGGAAAAAAGGGCCGCAAGAAGCCGCACGTTGCTCTCTTGTCGGCTAGGAGGAAATCATTCGACCAATTCGAGAGTGGCTCGGATGTGCTGGCAGACGTGATCCTCACCCTGAGAACGTTCCTCTGCCCCAATGGCCACTGAACGCCAACATGTCCCATGTCAACCGTTATCCGACGAGGATCGAACCAATTGACGCCTTGAGCGAAGGGACCCATTACAGTTTCGGTAGCCACCTCGAGGAACTCGACTCGTCCATCACTACCGGCGGCCGTCAAATTCTCCCCTGTTACAGTCAGCAGACGATTGCTGGTCTCCGTCGAGTTCAGCAATACACAGTAGGGAAGTTCTGGATGCACCGCATGAATCACCGGCCTCGGCGCCTGTGCATGTGTCGTTCGCCATGAAACGAAATCGGCGCAAAACAGTACGAAAGAGACGAACAGAAAAGCACCCAGAGTCAGCCGCACGGGAAGCAATGACCAATCTCCCATGGCGTTAGTCATCATTAGGAGCATGCGCGGTCAGGTCTCCGTACCACGACTTGCCCACAATATCGCACATGTCCGTCCAATTAGCGAACGTAAGACTAACGGACTGTTGGCACGTCGTGCATAAGTACCGGTGTCACGTGACATAAGCTCGCCCGGATAGGGAAGAGATCGCAATAGCGCCCTCCCCACGTGCTATCATTACCGTCCTATGGATCACGAGGAACTGAAGCACTGGATCGCCTTTACCAGGGTGCCTTACATAGGGACGGTACGCATTCGCCTGCTGGAGAAACGCTTCGGCAAACTCTCCGGCGCATGGAGCGCAAGCGAGGGTGATCTGCGCGAGGCGGGGTTGGACGAGCGAGCGACGCGATCGGTTCTGCGGCATCGAAACAAGATCGACCCGGACGCCGAGTTGGCGCTCCTTGAACGGCATGGTTGCTCCGCCATCACGTGGAACGACAGCGAGTATCCCGCTCGCCTCAAGGAGATCGACGACGCGCCTCCGGTGCTCTACATCAAGGGCGAGCTGCTGCCGAAGGACGAGAGATCGGTCGCCGTGGTCGGCACGAGGCGGGTCACGGCGTATGGCCGTGAGGTCACACATCGGCTGTCGACTGACCTGGCCAAGTCGGACGTGGTAGTCGTAAGCGGACTCGCCAGCGGAGTTGACGGCATAGCGCACCGGGCGGCGTTGGAAGCGGGCGGCCGAACGGTTGCCGTGCTCGGAAACGGCGTGGACATCGTGTATCCCCACCAGCACGCTCGGCTCGCCGAGCAGATAGCGGAAAACGGCGCCGTCGTGTCGGAGCATCCTATTGGCACCAAGCCGAAGGCTGAGCATTTCCCCCGGCGAAATCGCATTCTGAGCGGCATCACCCTGGGGACGCTCGTGATCGAGGCGGCGGAAAGCAGTGGGGCCTTGATTACCGCTAGGCACGCCCTCGATCAGAACCGCGAAGTCTTTGCCGTGCCTGGCAGTATCCTGTCACCGGGCAGTCGCGGCACCAATGCCCTGATTCAGCGCATGGAGGCGAAGCCGGTCCACAAGCACGAGGATATTCTCGAAGAACTGAATCTCTCGTTCGTGGGAGCCCAAATCGAGATGGCGGCCCTGTTCCCGGCCAACGACGACGAGTCCAAAGTCCTGTTCCACCTGAGCCAAGAGCCGACGCACATCGACGATGTCATCCGCGGGTCCGGGATGACCATCTCCGTAGTGAGCAGCCTTCTGGCGATGATGGAATTGCGCGGTCTTGTGCGTCAGGTGGGCGGGATGAACTACGTGCGAGTTTGAATATGTCGGTCGGAATCGGTTGGAAAGCGGTTGCAAACCGGATGCCCCCTGTGTTCATAATACCTAGTGTAGGCAGGCCCCTAACCTGCCTGTTTTGCTGTCACAAACCCTATTTGGAAATATAGATGGAAGAACTATGGGCAAAGATCTCGTAATCGTAGAATCGCCCGCCAAGGCCCGAACGATCGGGCGATTTCTCGGCGGCAAGTATGAAACGAAAGCCTCGATGGGCCATGTGCGCGACATCCCCAAGAGGGAAATGGGCGTCAGGGTCGATGACCTGAGCTTCGTGCCCAAGTATCGAGTCATGGCCGACAAGCGCAAGGTCGTCAAGGAGATCGCCGACGCGGCGAAATCCGCGCAGACTGTCTATCTCGCCACCGACCCGGACCGCGAGGGAGAGGCCATCTCATGGCACCTCATCGAGGCGGCCAAGATCGACGCCTCGAAGGTGCAGCGCGTGGTGTTCCACGAGATTACCGACGGAGCGGTCAAGGAAGCCTTCGCGCATCCCCGCGACCTCGATGACAACCTCATCGACGCGCAGCAGGCCAGGAGGGTGCTCGACCGATTGGTCGGCTACGAGCTCAGCCCCGTTCTATGGAAGAAGGTGCGGCGCGGCCTGTCCGCCGGCAGGGTGCAGTCGGTGGCTCTGCGGCTCATTGTCGAGCGAGAGCAGGAAATCGAGGCATTCCTGACGGAAGAGTACTGGAGCATTGAGGCCAAGCTCGCCCCGAAATCGAAGAACGGCGCAGATGCACAAACATTCACGGCAGGTCTCCGGCGGCTGCATAGCAGCAAATCACGCATAGAGATCAAGAACGAGGCCGAGGCCTCCGCTATCACGGGCGACCTTGAAGGCGCAGCGTATCGCGTAGCCTCGGTCCAGAGACGAGAACGCAGAGCCAGGCCCTCTGCACCGTTCATCACCAGCACTCTCCAACAGGAAGCCTCGCGAAAGCTCCGATTCACCGCGCGCCGGACGATGGTAGTCGCCCAGCAACTCTATGAGGGTGTGAATATCGGCACGGGCGGAACGACCGGTCTCATCACCTACATGAGGACCGACTCGACCAATGTCGCCGACTCCGCGCTCCGCGAAGCATCTGCCTTCGTGAAGGAAAAGTTCGGCGCAAGCTTCGCACCAAAGACGGCTCGCCGATACACCAAGCGCGTCCGAGGGGCTCAGGAGGCCCACGAGGCGATACGTCCGACCTCCCTCTTCGCCGAGCCTGAGAAGGTGAAGAACCACCTCACGCCCGAGCAGTTCCGACTATACGACCTGATCTGGCGACGAATGGTCGCGAGCCAGATGAACGACGCGCTCTTCGATGCAACGCGGGTGGACATCGATGCCGAGAGCGTCATTTCGGGTACCCATTACGACTTCCGCGCCACCGGGTCGGTGCTCAAGTTCGCGGGCTTTCGGAAGGTGTACATGGAGGGGACAGACTCCTCCAACGGCAAGGCGTCTGAGGAGTCGCGCGAACTGCCACCCTTGGAAGACGGCGATGCCCTGGACCTCGCCGCGCTGACACCGGAGCAGCACTTCACGCAGCCGCCTCCCCGCTATACCGAGGCGACCCTGATCCGAGCGCTGGAAGAGGAAGGAATAGGACGACCGAGCACCTACGCGCCGACCTTGGCTACCGTGCTCGACCGCGACTACGCGCGTAAGACGAAGGGGAGGTTCGAGCCGACGAAGCTCGGAAGGGCAGTGACGGGACTGCTCATACAGCACTTCCCCGACGTGGTGGACATCGGGTTCACGGCGAAGGTGGAGGAGCAGCTCGACGAGATAGCGAGCGGGCAGCGTAAGTGGAACCCCATGCTCAAAGCGTTCTACCAACCCTTCAACACGACCGTAAAGGAAGCGCTCGAAAAGGCCGAGCGTGTCCCCAGCAGCCAGATCGACGAAGAGAGCGGCGAGGTCTGCGAAAAGTGTGATAGCCCGATGGTCATCAAGACCGGGCGTTTCGGGCGGTTCCTTTCGTGCAGCGGGTTCCCAAATTGCCGGAACTCCAAGCCCCTGATGGAGCGAGTAGGCGTTGAGTGTCCGAAAGACGGCGGCGACATCGTGGAGCGACGACAGCGTGGCAAGGGTGGCAGAAAGTTTTACGGATGCGCCAACTACCCGGACTGCGACTTCACGGTCAACCGCAAGCCTCTTGGAGTTCCCTGCCCTGAGTGCAGCGGCCTTCTTGTCGAGCAGGGGCGTGACCGCTGCCAGTGCCGCGACTGCGACTACAGAGGCCCGGTCCCCGAAGCCGTTGATGCAGGCGAGCTGGTCGAGGTCTAAAACTCCCAAAAAGTTGAACTCTCCACACGTAGGGGCGCGCTCGGTCGCGCCCTTATGATTGTGTGGAGATGAACGAAGCTGCTTGGCGAGAACTGATCGGGAAGTTCGACACGTACCTCACGGCCGAGAAGGGCCTTGCTCCCCTGACCCGACGCAACTACACGACAGATCTCGAGCCGCTTTTCGAGTTCATGCGTCGCGAGGCCATAGCCGAACTCGGCGACCTCGACCGGTACAAGATCAGGGCCTATCTCGCATGGCTGGTCGAGCTCGGTTACGTGAAGGCCAGCGTCGTCCGCAAGCTCAGCGCGCTCCGAACGTTCATACGTTGGCTCATACGCATCGGAGTCCTGACCGAAGACCCTCTCCCAACGCGGGGCATGATGAAGAAGGAGTCGCGCCTGCCTCGGTTCCTCTCGCAGAACGAGGCCGCGCGCCTGGTGTCCGCTCCCGACGGTTCGGACGAACTGAAGCTCCGCGACCGCGCGCTACTGGAGGTGATCTATGCCGCCGGGCTTCGGGTCAGCGAGGTGCGCGATCTGAACGTCAACGACATCAACTTCGAAACGAAGGAACTTCGCGTTCGCGGGAAGGGCTCGAAGCAGCGAGTCGTCCTGATCGGCGAAGCGGCGCACCGAGCGCTACACCGCTACCTTCACGAGGTACGGCCGACGCTTGTGACGCGAGAGAGCGGCGCGGCAGTATTCCTGAACCGCAGCGGAGGGCGGCTGAGCCAGCGCAGCATTCAGACGAAGGTCCGCAAGTACTCTACGATGACCGGCCTGAGGACCGACGTGCATACGCATACCCTGCGCCACTCGTTCGCCACGCACCTGCTGGAGGGCGGCGCGGACCTGCGAGTCGTCCAGGAGCTGCTGGGTCACGCGTCGCCCGCGACCACGCAGATATACACGCACGTGACGCAGACGCAGGCGCGGCAGGCCTACCTTGCGGCCCACCCACGTGCTGCCAAGTCGGCGCCACAAGGGGAATCGAACGACTAGCGGGAACGCACGGATTCACCGCGTGCCTCTGCTACAATCGTTCAGGTGACCTCCGTACGGCCCGACGACCAACCACCTGAACTGGCCGAGCTGACCCTCCTCGACGAGATAGGCCCGCTTGGCGACTGTCTCGCCGACTTAGAGGAAGGGCGGATCAACGTGTTCGGGGGGATTCCGGGCGAGCGTGTGGTTGCTCGAATCGTGCGGTACCGTCGGAGGCGTAGGTGGATGGTGTCGGGCATCGTGCATGAGGTCATCGAGGCTTCGCTCCATCGGGTTCCCGCGCCTTGCCAGTACTTCGTGGCGTGTACCGGATGCCAGTGGCAGCATGTTTCGTATAGCCATCAGCTTGTTCTTAAGCGGGGGTATGTCGAGCGGAACTTCGCGGTGTATCCGTCCCTGCGGGAGACCGACATCGAACCGTGCATACCTGCGCCGAGCCTGTTCGGCTACCGGAACCACGCTCGCTACACGATCCGGCGGGAGGGCAGTCCCGGGTTCGTGAACCGGATAACCCGCAGGTTCGTGCAGACGGACGAGTGCATGTTGATGACTCCGGGAATCAACCGCCTGGCCGACGGCCTCAAGGGACGGGCACAGGAGACGAGCCAGCTGTCCATCCGGTACGGCGTCAACACCGACGATTGGCTCATCCAGCCAACGCTGAAGAGCGAGGACATTCCGCTGGAGTCGGGGCAGAGTCACTACACGGAGAAGCTGCTCGGTCGGACGTTCCGCATAGCCTCTCCTTCGTTCTTCCAGGTGAACACCGAGCAGGCGGAACGCCTGGCAGAGCTTGTGGGCCGGACGCTGGAGCTTTCCGGCAAGGAACTGGTCGTCGACGCCTACGCAGGCGTGGGGACGTTCGCCATACTCCTGGCCGGCTCGGCGAACAAGGTGATCGCCATCGAGGAGTCGGCGGCCGCGATCCGGGATGCCGCCGCGAACGCATCCGGCATCGAGAACGTTGAGTTCATCGAAGGAAAAACGGAGGATGTGCTGGACTCGATGCAGGCCCGGCCTGACGCGGTGATCCTCGACCCGTCGCGGTCGGGGTGCCATCCGACCGTGCTCGAGGCCCTCATCCGGTTGGCCCCGGAGCGGACTGTGTACGTGTCGTGCGACCCGGAGGCTCTCGCGCGAGACCTCGACGTGCTCGTCCGGGGCGGGTTCAGGATCGAGTCGGTGCGGCCCATCGACATGTTCCCGCAGACGCACCACGTCGAAACGGTGGCGCTGCTGAGGCGGAGAAAGTACTGAGTATTGCGTAGGGCGAGTGGAAGGCGCCATCGACAAGCTCCGCCGTGGCTAGTGCTCCAACATCATTGAAATGAAGACCTTGATAGTCTTTGTTCCGCTTGTAGGTTCATTCGTAACGTTGAACCGAGGAGGAACCATGATGTCTACCAAGAAGTTCCCTATCAGGCTGACAACCGACGGACAACAGGAACTCAAAGCGTTGGCATCACGCGGTCGGGTTGCGACGTACAAACAGACCCTTGCACGTATTCTGCTGATGAGTGACAAGTCACGTCCAGACGGAGGGATGACGGATGCGGAGATATCCCGTGCACTTGGTGTGGGACAGTCAACGGTCGAGCGGATACGCAAGCGCTGTGTGGAGGAGGGGAGCGAGTCGGCGCTGAATCGCAAAAAACAGTTGCGCCGACGTCCCAAGGTTCTGGACGGTGAGGGTGATGCCCGTCTGATAGCGATGGCCTGCGGCGAACCGCCGGATGGTCGTTCGAGCTGGACCCTCAAGCTGTTGGTGGATTAGCTGGCGAAGTGTGAGATCGTTGAAAGCATCAGTACCGAGACGGTTCGGAGGGTGTTGAAAAAACGATCTCAACCCGTGGGAGAAGTACTCCCCGTTCCGGCCTGCCCTAACGCCACGAACGCATTCTTGCTATCTCGGTCCACAGTAAGTGACCGACGCAACCGCTCCAGGTGGAAGGCTGACCTTCCCCAAAGGCTGATCCACTGACGGGATTGCGCTCACCAGTTTCTCCGTCTGCCTTACGGTCGCAATCCACGAGCTAGATTTCCCATCGTCTAGGCGAATAGCGAGTTGCACCGCTTCGGCCTGCATACAATGGGAACCGTTACCTCCATGAGAGTGCATGTATTCGCGGACCGGTTCGGGCCTGACAGCAGGCGGGCCTGAGCGCGCTGTAGCTAGGCCGATTACAACCTGTCATCCCTTTTCCCTTCGATGATTCGATAGCCGAGCGCGTCTTGTTGTCGTTTCACTCCCACGCTGTACAGGCCCTCCTCCCAACATCTCTACGCTGGATTTACGATCGATCATCTATATCAAGCCAAGAGCGCTCAAAAGATAGCGCAAATGTGTCATGCGCGGGATGCACACAGTTAGTAGCCTCTTTTGTGACTAATAGTTCATTCTTGACCGTCTCGAACCCTTCAACACTCGGATGCAGCAATCTAGCCGTTTCAAAGCTCATGACATGAAGAGATTCCTCGACCTCAACTTGCTGAGCCAAGCCCCTTACGGCGCCTATGCCGTTGACAGAAATCGAATCATCACATTCTGGAACCGCGGCGCCGAGCGGATTCTCGGACACAGGGCTGGCGATGTGATTGGGCTGCGATGCTGCCGGGTCTTGCAGAGGCCCCCCGACAACGGGACTACGCCGTTCTGTGAGGATGGCTGCCCGGCGTTCTACTACGCTAGAGAAAGCCGGTTCCCTCCAGTAGTCCACGTCAGGGCACGATGCGCGTCTGGACGTCGCAAGCCGATCACAATCACCCCTCTGGTCGTTTCACAGCCTCATTGCGACCGGACGTTGCTGGTGAATCTGTTCCATGAGCGGACCGAGGACGCGCAGGGCGAGACGACTGCGGGCTACGTCCATGAATCCATGGATACAGGAACCCCGTCGGCCCATCCATGGGACCCGGCGCACCGCGAAGTAACTCCACTGACTGCGCGTGAACTAGAGGTGCTGTCCCTGATAGGTCTGGGGCAGAGTGCCCGCGAGATCGCGGGTGAACTGACCATCAGCACCAACACTGCCCGCAACCACGTCAGAAACGTCTGCGGGAAACTGGAGGCAAGGTCCAAGCTGGAAGCAGTCGTCATCGCTCAGAGACGAGGCTTGCTCTAGGAGAATCGGTCGCCCGGGTCCCTGACGGCGACACCCAATGGAATCAAAACGATCAAGCGCGGAACTGGGCGTATTCCCTGGCCCCAACCCATGGAATGTCCTTGTAATCATTAGGTAGTGCAGTCGGAGGTACAGCTTCGTGAATAGACAAAACATCAAAATGCTCGCATTTCTGAGTGTGGTTATCATAATAGGCGCCATTTCGATCATATTCCCTAAGCTGGACGTGGCAATCGCACAGTCTGACGATCTTCTTTACGACGATTGGGAGGACTGTATAGCTACCGAAACTGAAGAATTCTGTAGGCGCTCGGGGTTCAGACCCCTCTGGGAGACAGTGGAACCTACGCCTACCAACACGCCAACGCCTACACCGACGCCGACCCACACAGCGACGCCCACATCTGTCCCGCCAACAGCGACGCACACGCCTGTCCCCAATGACGAGCTGTACGACGATTGGGACGATTGCAGGGCAACTGAGACCGAGCAGTTCTGCCGGAGCTTGGACTTCATACCGCCTTGGGAAGAGCCGGCGCCGACGGCAACGCGCACGCCTGTCCCGCCCACGGCAACGCACACGCCTGTCCCGCTGACGGCAACGAACGGCCCTCCGCCAACTCCCTCGGCTCCAAAGATCAAGGGGACAACATCGTCCACAGTCACGCTGAAGATTGGTCTGATTTCAGGTATTCGACGGTATCAGGTTCGTTGGCAACGAGATGGAGGTAGTTGGACTAACGTTTCCGCAAGATCCGCATCCTCTGCTGGAGCTTTTACAGCCGCTAGCAGTTCCTTGACCGCCGCTAGCAGTTCTCCGACCATCAACTTGCCACAGTCGGGGAACTACAACGTCCAAGTAAGGTACGAGGGAGACGGAAGTCGTTACACGGCTCAGTACGGCGCTTGGTCAAATTCGCTGGATTTTGGGTTTGCGTTCGGGTGCAACTACGAAACGAGAGGCGACAATCCTCACCTGTCCAGTAGTGGTAACGCCGTGTCAGCGCACGGATGGTGGTGGACTAACACACGAAAGAAGTGTCCGTCGCACGCCCACGTCGAAGTCTGGTTGGAGGTTTATATATGTTCCTACGACGGCAACACAAGGATAAGTTGCTGGTGGAGGCAGATCGACCATGACCGACAGCGCGTTGTGCCTAATGGAGGCAGTGGGAAACGAACGACGGTGAGGAAGGACTGCGTTCATAATAACGAACTAATCACCTTTAGGACCTTCATCGACGTAGACCTTGAAGGTGTGTGGGATGGCTCTGGGAGAACTCAAAAGCAGGATAATGTCGACTGTATGCCGGTTCTTCCATGATTGAAGTACGAAATGTTATCCTGTAACGCCATGAAACCCGGCTGGAGATTCACTCACAAGGATGACGGCCGCCTCGCCGCTTCAATACTGTTCATCGAAGCCTTTGGAAGCATGACCGGTGAATCCGTGATCGATGTAGTAGAGCAAGACCTCTACAGCGTCGCTCTCAGCCGAGCTGAGTTAATGGGATGGTTACTCGGCAACGACCGCCCATCCCTGTGGAACCAGCATGAAGCCGAGTTGCTGAATGGTTCTTCCAGACTCGGCTTCGTGCAAGTCGGAGTAGAGCAGCCCGGACTGCCTATTCCCAGAGTCCTGCCAGCAGCCCTTCAGTGCGTTGGTGACTCCATAGGTCGGTTCGGTGGCACCGTGACAGGGTTTCAAGTGACGGCAGATTTTCTAACCAACCTATCCGACAGAGACTGCTCGTGGTATCTCCATCACGGTCTAACCTGGTTCGACTTGAAGGTACACGAGAGAATCGAAGCAGTCGTTCACTTAGATCAAAGCTTACTCGGAGAGTACGACGTTTCAACCTTGATTGCTTGCATTGAGCAGACCGATCTGGGAAGGTTCGATTTCAGATTGTTAGATGAGGTTCCCGAGGACGCAAGGATCCGATTGGACTCATACATCTCTCACCATTCACGTCTCCAGTCAGCCGTTCCACACCCGAAGCAGGGGATACTCGTAACGATGCCCGAATGGTCGCCAAGCATAGCCGGATGGGTGCTCGCAAGGGTAATCGACGGCGCTCATAATTTAGGGTCAAAGCCAAGAAATTGCATAATTCGCATTTCACGAGTCCTCACGTGATAGCTCGGTTCGTCGTTCTGCTCGTAGCGGTCATTTGTCTCTCATGCGGTGATGCTGACCCGGTCAGACCCACTCCCGAACTGTACGTTGATGGCGACGTCACATGTATGCCTTGGATCAGTGATGGTCCGACGGCTATCGAGAGGAACCTAGTTGACATTCTTACAGGGTTCGGAGTAGAAGGAATCGAAGAACTAAGCATCATCGCGTTGCAAGGAAACGCTGATTGGGTTTGGAACCGAGAGTCTATAGATGCCTTCTACGTCTTCATCTACTCCGTAAGGAATGAGATCGGAGAGGAACTGCTAGGAGTCAGCGGGATTACGATTGACTTGCCGAGCTGCGAGTTCACTCTCATGGCTTCCAAGTAAGGACTCAGCAGAGTCCGATGATACACTCACGCCCCAAAGGCCGTTACCGTGTCTCCCGCGATGCGTTGGCAGACGTGGAAAGCCATGAAGAAATGCGATGAGAATCAACCGACCGGCTATATGGTTAGGAGCGGTCCTTGTAGTTCTAGCGATCAGTATCCCGACAGGCTACGTCCTGTTGGCGAACGAGGCAGACGCTACGGCTGACCATTACGATGACCGAGGGGCAGCAATGGGTGAGGCATTCGTCGAGGGAAGTGAATCAGTTGCTCTCAGGATCAACGGACATTCTGTCACAGTGGCAGAGTTCCTGGAGGTTCGGGCAGAGAAATCCATCGGCCTAGAACGAATAGAGGCCATCTTGAGTAGAGCGGTACCTGACGATGACCCTGATATCGAGAATCGGGAGTGGATCGAGCAGTGTCTGAACTGCTATTCACGGTTCTTCGAGGACGACTCTAAGAAGCTGCCTGAGTCGTTCGTTGCGCTGTTCAGGCCAGCTTACGAGGTCTCCCAGTCCTATGACGTCGATGTGTTGACCCTAGCTCGACTGCTGATGAAGTACACAGCCTATGATGCGGCTGTCGAGGCTGGCTATGGGATGACCGGCGCAGAGGTTCAAGCTGCCGTAACTAAAGATCAGCACTACTACAGCCAACGAGGACTGACCGTCTCAGAGACCGACCATAGGACAGGGGAAGCGTACCAGCTCTTTATTGATCCCGACCCTGAGTTACTGGCCTACATCGAGGCAGTAGGGGAGACAAAGTATTGGAATGAGATTCTGCCTGAGCGAAAGCGGGTCGATGGGACTGTTAGTAAGTGGCTGATGGCTCGGAACACCGAGCTGCGAGAAAAGGGCGTCCCCTCGGTCGAGGGAGCCAATCTCCAACATTACGCTGAGCTAATCAAGGAATCGGCCCTTGAGATCACGGGAGAATTGGAGATAGACGCGACGCGAGACCAGGCCCTGGAGTTCCTGGTCCGAAAGTTCCGTGTGGACGGTTACGACATTAGCCTGACTCCGTAGGAGAGCGCTATGTGTGATCGGTCGGAACTGGAAGCTTTGCAGGCTGAATATGCTGGTCAGCTAATGGCACTGACATTCATCATCAGACAACCCTCTGTCAACATCGCTGCCTCGCTCATCCGCCAAACTTCTGACGGTAGCGTCACAGAGTCTTTTCGCAAAGAGGCCCATGAGTTCTCCGAGAGAAGGGGCTACACAGCCCGACAATCCCCCAATAGCCGTTCCAAAATAATGCACCCAGACCCCCACAGACCTCTCAGGCCGCTACCGCATCTCCCGCCATGCCATAGACGAGAGCGCAGGAGAGGAACTGCTGGGACTCAGCGGAATCACGATTGACTTGTCAGATTGCGAGTTCACTCTCATGGCAAGCAAGTAAGGACTCAGCAGAGCCCGATGATGCACTCACGCCCCAAAGGCCGTTACCGTGTCTCCCGCGATGCGCTGGCAGACGTGGGAAGCCATGAAGAAATGCGATGAGAATCAACCGACCGGCTATATGGTTAGGAGCGGTCCTTGTAGTTCTGGCTGTCAGTATCCCGACAGGCTACGTCTTGTTGGCTGAGGATCCGGACGAGGTTAAGGACACCCTCTGGGATCGCGGTTCCTCTGAGGCGAAGGCGTTTCTAGCTGGAGACGATGAGATCGCCCTGACAGTGAACGGACACCCGATCACGGTCGCTGAGTTCCTCAGAGCACGAGAGGCAGACACCACAGGCCGAGCACGAGTAGAGAACACGTTTAGTCGGGTAGTCCCTGACGACGACCCCTCGATAGAGAACAAGCATTGGGTCAAGGACTGTCTTGAGTGCTTTGCTGAGTACATGGACGACCCGACCAAGCCGCTGCCAAAGTCATACGTCGAACTGTTCCCAGCCCTCGAACTGTACCTGACCTACAGCGTTGACTCTGTAGCTCTAGCAGGGCTGCTGATGGACTACACCGTCTACGCAGCAGGGGTCGAGGCAGGGTACACAATGACTGATGAGGAAGTTCAAGAGGTAGTCGATAAAGCTCAGTTCTACTACGACAATCAGGGCAAGACCGTCTCTGTGCCAGACCCGCGAACAGGCGAGCCGTCTGAGGCTCTAGTCGCAGTAGATCACGAGCGCTCAGCTTTCATTCAGACCATGGGAGAAAACGAATACTGGACTAAGTACCTGCCTGAGACCGAGCGGAGGAATGGGACCGCAGCGAAGTGGAGAGATGCTAAGTACGCTCCCCTGTACTCCCGCTCAGCTACTCAAGACGAAATCCTCCAAGTCACATGGGACTATCACGTCAAGCTAATCAGTGACGCGACGGTCGAGTTCACAGGAGCCATAGACATCGACGCGACACCTGAGCAGGCTTTACAGTTCCTGCTCGACAAGGCCAAGGCTGACGGAATCGAGCTTAGCTCTACCGAGAGTCTCAGTGTGGACACAAAGTAAGGGAATTTATATAAAGGGACGTTCCGGCTACCCCACGCAAAAGCCCCTCGCCCTCTACCAGCGCACCATCCGCGCCTCCTCCAACCCCGGCGATATCGTCCTGGACCCCTTCTGCGGGTGTGTCACCACCCCCGTCGCCGCCGAGCGCCTCGGCAGGCAGTGGGTCGGCATCGACATATGGGGACGGTGCCATCGGCATCGTCGGCCAACGCATAGAGGACAATTGCCAGCTCCTCACCGACGTTCCCGAAATCTACTACTCCACCGCGCCCCCCGTCGGCACCCCAAAGCTCAGCGGGTCGATCAATTTCAGCTACGCCTCGTTGTCGTGGCCCAGGGTAACGGGAGCATCCAAATATCAGGTGCGGTATAGTGTAGCGAGCTCAACAGACGGATGGACGCAACTACCGTCCACAACCTCGCTCTCACAAACCGTGAGGAATCTGCAAGAGGATACGTCGTACTACTTCCAAGTGCGCGCTCATGGGGACAACATCATTCGCGCCAACCGCTGGAGCAACTGGTCTAGTTCCTACAAGGCAACGAAAGGCCCTCCACCTGCCCCTTCGCTGGGCGGCTCCGTCTACACCGATAACGTAATCCTCACATGGGTGCCCGTCGACGGCGCCGCGAACTACAGGATCAGCTACGCGGGGAAAGAGGTCGAGATGAGCTCGCCCGGCTTCAGAGCCGAGAACCTGACTGCGAACAGAAGTTACACCTTTACAGTTGAGGCCTACGGCGACGGTACGAGGTACGTAGCTGCATGGGGCCCCGCCGGATCGTTCACGGCGACCACCGCCCAACTTCCGGCACCTACAACACCCCGAGACTTCCGAGTATGGCCCGACGCCGCCGACCCCTCCAAGCTAAATCTTTCATGGAGAATCGTCAGCAATATCAGCCACTACAGAATAGAAGTCATACGAGATGGACAAACCGAATGGAGCATACTGCAAGACAACGTCAGCCCTACCAACCCAACCTCTTTTAGCAATACCAAGCACGTACTAATAGGTTGGACCGGATTCGATTGCGGAACCAGATACACCCTCGCAATCATCGCCGTCGGTGACGACGATGAGACCGCAGCAGACAGCCAAGCCGCACTCAAGACGCTCCGAATCCCACCTTGTGTAAAGCGAGGCAGCGCCACATACTCCGACACGTTAAACTTCCACTACAGATCAGCCACCGTCGACAAATACAACGTGAACTACACCTCATCAGGGAGACATCACGTTTTCACAGAACACGCCGCCGTTGCCGTCCTTTTAGACGCTGCAAGGCATAGAGGAGCAGGATGCCTACCTCCGAGCGTCCGAATCATACTCAAAAACATCTACACTGGTCACCTCACGCAACCGACCTTCGTAGCGTCAACCGGCTGGGATAGGCTCGGAAACTCTGTCGACAATACAATCGTATGGGGAGGAGCTAAAGCAGGAATCAGCGGTTCGCATGCCCACTCTGACGGAGCATCCACGATAACCGCATTTACGTTCTGCTATAATCCCCCTCATGTTACCGACTGTCAACAGCACCGACACATATGGCAAATCGAATACAACCTGTGGTAAGAAAGGAGATTGCAATGAACCGCCGAACTATCCTATGGACGACCGGTAGCTTCACGGCGCTGATCCTAGCCCTATCCGCTGTAGTCCTGCTAGCCGCCCGCGATACTTCCCTAGACCACCTCATAGAACAAGGCAGAGAGCTAGCCGACATACGTTCATCGACCGATGAAGGCGTCGCCCTCTACGTTGATGGTCAGTCCGTCCCGACCAGCAGGTTCCTCGAACTACGCGCCCGCACCGAACACAGCAAACAGGAGACAAACTCCATTCTCGAAAGAGTAGTCCCCAACCACGACCCCGACCTACAGTACAGTTCGTTCGAATTCCGAGACCCCTCAGCAAAGATACCCGAAAGCATGGCAAGCACCTGGAGAGACAACAAGAAGCTCTTCGACCAGCACGACATTGACGCAATAGTCCTAGCGGGAGTCATCCCTGAGTACGCACAATACGCGCTCGCCCTCGAAGCAGGGTACACAATGTCCCAGGACGAAATCGACGCCGAGGCCGCCAGATACAAGGCAGGCTACGAAATCCAGAAGGAACATGGCGGTTCCGAGACCCTCTATCCCGACCCAGAGACAGGCGAGATGGTAATGACTAACATCCTCAAGGACGTTCAATGGATCGCCTACGTTGACAGCCTGGGAGACAAGTATTGGGAAGAGATATTCCCTGAGCAGGCCAGACGCGAGGGAATTACCGCCAAGTGGCGCATGGCCACCCTACAAGGGATCGACGATCTCAATGAAATCGACCGCATAATCCGTGAACAGTACAAGAACGCCCTGCTCAATGCGACCGTCCGCATAACCGGCGAACTCGACATCGAGGCAACGCTTGACGATGCAGTCAAGTATCAGGAACATTGGGAACGTTCCCACCAGCAACAGCCCGACAATCCCCCAATAGCCGTTCCAAAATAATGCACCAAGACCCCCACAGACCTCTCAGGCCGCTACCGCATCTCCCGCCATGCCATAGACGAGAGCGCTGGAGAGGAACTGCTGGGAGTCAGCGGAATCACGATTGACTTGTCAGATTGCGAGTTCACTCTCATGGCAAGCAAGTAAGGACTCAGCAGGGCCCGATGATGCACTCTCGCCCCAAAGGCCGTTACCGTGTCTCCCGCGATGCGCTGGCAGACGTGGAAAGCCATGAAGAAATGCTAACCATCACGGAGGCGATGACTGAGGCAGCTCGTGAGGGAGTGGTCGTAGAGTTCACCGAAGAGTTCCCCTTGGACACCAGTCTTGAACAGGTAGAAGAATTCATCGAAGGGCATAACGCGCTGAAGGATGCGGAGCGGTAACCAAACGTCACCGTCTCTCTCAGTCCGAGAGAGCGAGAGTACGATGTCACTCGTACCAACTTGACCGTGAATTGGTCCGATCCCAGCACTTGCGACGGCAGGCATTTCGTCGCGATGATCGACAGTGAATCAAACCTGACGGGGAATCTGGGGTTCCATCCCGCGCCGCAGACAACCACGCTCAGCGCAGATCCAAGCCTGTCGTGGGATGACATTCCCAACCTTGACTGGTTTGTCCGTGTGAGATGCCACCCTTCCGACCGCTCAGGCTTGACGATAGTGGGGCAGGCCACACTTCAGTCGGGTTTGCCCTAAAGCCACGAGCTAGATTCCCCCTCTTCGACGCCTTGACCTCGCCGTCCTTCGGCATTGAGGGGCGGCCCTTCGCTCTCGTGCAATCAGATGTGAAAGTATGTACGTATACATCTTCACAACCGGCTTGTGTTTAGGATTCTTTTGTGGTATTTCTGAAACACGTACAACAGATTGTGCGCTGCACCAGGTCCGACGCAGCCAGCCCATTTGTTTGCAAGGCTCCGGTACATTCGAACCGATCGGCGCACTGTCTTGGGGCCAGTCGATCGAAGAAACACGAACCCCCGTAGATGGAAGGCTGGAAGCCAATGAAGACTTGGGGCCTCAACCGAATAGCGCTTGCCGGCGCGGTCGTCTTGGTCGGCCTGATTTATGTCGTGTCCGCCGTGACGGCCAAGTCGGACGAAGACGATCGCCGTCCGCGTTATCCCACATACGACGAGTGCATGTATTGGGAGGACGACCACGAATACTGTGAACACTTACTGCCGCCAACTTTCACACCCACGCCCACCCATACGAATACGACGGTTCCACCGACCGTTCCGCCAACTATTCCACCGACGATCCCCCCGACGATTCCACCGACGATCCCACCGACGATCCCCCCGACGATTCCCCCGACGATTCCCCCGACCATTCCGCCTACGCCCACACCCACGCCTGTTCCGCCTACGCCCACACCCACGCCTGTTCCGCCTACGCCCACACCCACGCCTGTTCCGCCCACGCCCACACCCACGCCTGTTCCGCCCACGCCGACCGACACACCTGTTCCGCCTACGTCCACACCCACGCCTGTTCCGCCTACGCCCACGCCCACGACAGTCCCGCCTACGCCCACACCCACGCCCACGCCTGTTCCGCCTACGTCCACACCCACGCCTGTTCCGCCTACGCCCACGCCCACGACAGTCCCGTTGCCGACGCCGCCTACGCCGTTGATAGCAACTGCTCCCTTCGGTTCTAACGTCAACGCGGTCACGTTCGGGTGGCGGCACAGGGCCGGCATATCGTTGTACCGGGTGCGGTACCGGGTCTTCGATGACCGGCAGGACTGGCGGACTCACAACAATGCGATTCCGACGCCTTCCTCGGGCAACACGATCACGCACAAAGTTGACGGCATCTGGGACTGTCGCGAAGTCTACGAAATTGAAGTACGCGGCGAAGGCGACGCAAGCACGTTCGCACCCAGTTTCGGAGACCCCCTGACCGTCACGCATAGCCCTCTGTGCCCCCTGACCATAGGACACCAGAAGGATCATACCGTTAGCTGGATGGTGGGACGGTATCCGCCCGCAACTCCGACTGCACCGCTCCCCGAAGATATGGAAGACCCTCATACGGTGTTCACTACGGGCATACCTAGAGGGGCTAACGGTTGGAACCACGTCACCATATGCAAGAACTGTGCGTCCAACACGGACCAGTACCATGTCACCGTGAACGACGGCAACAAAGGCGACTGTGGGGACAGTATTGCGTGCGTTCACTTCGACCCGCTGGACGACGCGGGAACGAGCCGAACGCCCCACATGACCAACATGGAAATGCAGTTTGAGCATCCGGGCGAAGGCTTCGGCAATAAAGTCTACTGGACACTGAACAGCGCGAAGAACAACACGGACGTTCCGGGCAAGACCAACACAAAGTTCTACTACATTGGGGCGTACGCGGCGCACGAGTTCGGACACACGATACACGTGGACAACTTCGAAGGCCAGGGCGTCTTCGACTTCATGCGCAGCGTCATGCGAGACCCCGGAGTCGACCATTCCCCAACGACGGACGACAACCTGCATGTCGAAGCAATCTACAGGATCCACACAGTAAATCGATAAGGAAGTGATCCATGAACAGGAATAAGACTACGTTCGTCCTGCTGTTCGTCATTCTCGCTGCCTTGTCGTGCGGGCAGAACGAAGACGCCGTACCGACTCAGGTCGTCGCCCCGGCTGAGGCCGAGCCTGCGAATCTCAAGCCCCGCACAGTGTACTCCCCAGCACCGTATTCGGGCAGCTCCACACTTCAGGAACGCATAGCCACCGCTGACGTCATAGCCATCGTTCGGCTGCAGTCGGTCGAGGCGGTCGTCGAAGATTTTGATGAATTCGCATGGGATCCCGAGTACACGACTGACGAAGAATATGCGGGCGTCCTGAAGTTCACCTTCGATGTGCAGGAGACCCTGAAGTCGGACACTACCCTGCCAGGTCGCATCAAGGCATTTGTAGCATCATTGGAGGGCTTCCCTACGGAGGCCGAGGCCCGCGAAGTCGCCAACAGGATGCTGGTCGCGCACGATACCCGGTGGAACGACCGCGACGCAATAGTCTTCCTGCTGAACGAAAGTACCCAGTTTCCAAGTACCAGCGCGTCCGACACGTTCTTCATGTCCGTGCTGGACTTCGCCTTCGGTTTCGGTGACTCCTTTTCGATCGCTAGCAGGCGCAACAAGATTTGGCTTCCAAGCGCCTACCCCCGAAACGCGCAGGTGGCAGGTGAGCTTCGGTTCTTGTTGGACGTACCTAAACAAAACGCGGCCGGGGCCAGGTCAAGTGGAAGCTCCATGCAGTCAGGACACCAGGAACCGTCCATAACCCTATCGGCGTTCAAGACCGAAGTTGCCGAGCTCGAAACAATGACGGCGGGACAGTCGCAGGCCTATGAAATATGCATCGCGCGCAAGCACCGCCGCGAACGCGAAGAACGGCACCAGGCGGCATCGGGGAAAATGGTCAAGTACGAACCCACAAGGACGGCGGAAATTGAATCGGCACTGGCAAGGGGTACGGTCGTCTTCGAGGAAACGGGTGAGTATGAGATAACCGACACCTGGAAGAGCAGGGTGTGGTTCGACGGCGCCGACGCCGATCTGTTCATGAAGGGTGAGGTCACCGGCGAATGGCCTGAACCTACTTCATTGAGCAATAGCTTCAACGCCAGGGGCGGCAAGTTCTTTATCAATGAAAAGCGAGTCAGACGCCCGTGGGTCACCGTCAGGCCGCTGCCGGCAGGGACCTACCGCATGACCTGGAATCTGCAGGCGTCCATATACGTTCCCTGCAACGACACCGGAGGGATATTCCGGCTGCCCACTATCGTCACCGTCACCGCGCCCATCGGCACACTCCACGAGACGTTCTTCGACCCCGTCACCAACGGGTCGGCCATCGCTGCGGACGATACCAACGGGCAGTTGAAGCCGGCGACCTTCACCGACGCGAACGGGGCGTCCGCAACCATCCAGCGCATCGAGTGGGCGTCCGACACGGTGAAGGTGAAGGTCAGTTCACATACGGGGCTTGCGGGGCACAAGCTCGACTTCATCGAGCTGGACGGGGCGGTGTCGCTCTCGCTGGTCGTAGACGACGCGACGGTCGATGCGACGAACAGGGCGCTGAGCTGGACGGTATCGGAACAACCCTGGGAGGACGGGGACCTGCTCATGCTGCGTATCGCTGAGGTCGTCCCTGAGGTCGCCTTGGTGGATGTCCCCTCGACGGTGACGCAGGGCCGGAGCGAGTCTTTCACCTTGACCGCGTCCGGCCTTACGTCCACGAACTCCTACAGTATCCGGCTCTCAACCAACAACTTCGCCATCGGTTTTGACACCGGATGCGGAACTAGTGCAAAGACTGTGTCCGTCCCATCGGGCAGCACATCTCACAGCGCGACAATTGCCCTGCACGGGTGCAATGTGACTACCAGCACGGTAACGGCGACGCTGTCGCAAGGAACGTCGACGGTTGCCACGGCCACAGCAGAAGTGGAGGTGGAGGCATCGGCAAGCGTGACGGTGACGCTCAGCCCCCGCAAGGAGCAGTACTTCACAGAGACCGATATGACGATCGAGTGGGCCGACCCCGACGAATGTAACGGCAGTTACTTCGTGGGGCTGTACGACAGCAACGAAACGGTCGTCAGACAGCTGGGGTCCCATCCTGCGCCGCGGACAACTACTCTCAGTGTAGAGTTGCCCGTGCTCTGGGACGATGTCCCCAACGACGAAAGGTTGGTTCGGGTTACATGCACCCCGAATGACGGAGACTGGAGGATCGTCGGTGAAGTCCCCCTCCGATCAGGCCTGCCCTAACGCCACGAGTTAGACTCACCGTCCCCGACGCCTTGACCTCTCCGTCATTCGGCATTGAGGGACAGCCCCTCGCTCTGCCGTGCAATCCAATGTGAAGGTTTGCACGTATATACCATTGCTACGGCTTGATATCATGAATACATTGTGATATTTCTGTATCACACATCGTCAGTCGTGAGCCGTATGAGGTCAGACCTAACAGCCTTAGTTCAATTCGAAGGGGCCGGCTCGACCGGAAGGATGGATGCGCTCTCATGCGGCCTCGGACGGTTGCGGCGTCACGCGCGGAGCAGTTAGCCATGTCGAAATCGCCTTGGAAGATTCTACGTGTAACCCCGGTCAGTAGGAGAGCTGCTGCCCTGGCGCTCGGAGCGATTTTGCTCGCTCTGCTCACCTTGCAAGTCTTATCCCCGGGAGCATCGCTTCACGCCCAGTCGGGAACGGCCCCCGCGCCTAGCGGGCTCAACGCCGGCTCGCCGACCGAGACTACCATCTCGCTGAGTTGGAATGCGGTAACCCAATGCCGAGCGGTACAAGGTTGAGTACAGAACGTCCAGTTCCGGGCCATGGGCAGACGCCTTCTACGACGTTGGTGTGTTGAGATGGACGGCACGTGCGCTCGTTTGCGGAACGACCTACTACTTCAGAGCAAAGGCGCGGGGGAATGGATCGACCTATTCCACGGACTACGGGCCTCATTCCACAGGGAGCGTGTCGGAAACGACCAGGGCGTGTCCGATACCGGGCAACAGGGCGGACGCCCCGACCGGACTCACGCTCAGGGCGAATGCGACCCAGAGCGAGGTGCAACTGGCCTGGAACGTCGTGCCAGGTGCGTATAGGTACAAGGTCGAGCGCAGCACGTCGAGAACAGGCGGCCAGTGGTCGAGGGTCCGGTTCGAGTACCGGCTCACGATAAGGAACGACGACAGAGGTCCTCAGTGCGGGAACACTTACTACTACAGGGTGAGGGCCAGGGGAGACGGAACAACCCTGTCTACACACTATGGCGACCCGTCGGGAACGCTTCGCGTACCGACTTTGCCATGTGAACCAACCTTAGGCTTCCCCACCAACTTCAGGTATGCACCCGGAACCGTGGCAGGAGAGGCTCACTTCACATGGACGGCTGCAAGTGGAGCGGAAGGATACCGCATTCAGCGCCAGGAATCCGGAATATGGAGACAAGTGTGGACTGGCGGCCAAGTGACCAATGCGACCATAACCGGCGTCTCGACGCGGAATACGGTCCCGTATCGGCTGCAGGCCTATAGGGGTACGGAAGACGAGGATTCGAGGACCCTCCAGGTCAACCTGCGTCTCATACCACAGAACCTCGAAGGCCAGTCCAATTATCACGCGCGAATTACCCTGAAGTGGGGCCCAGTTCCCCACACGCTCCGGCTAAAGGGCGGGTACGAGGTCGAGCAGCACCGGGCCTACTTCGAGGACGGAGAGTGGCAGGAGGAATGGCTAAGCCTCCCGTCCGGCTCTTTCGGGCTGATTCGGCCAGCGTTGAATAGCAGGACAGGCAAGATCGAGGCTACCGTAACCGGGCTAACGCCCACCCAACGGTATAAGTTCCGGGTGAGGTCTATCACGGTACATGGTACGTCCGAGGCGTCTACGGAGACGGGCCGCATACTCGTGATCGACCAAAGGCCGAAGAACCCGCCTACGGGGCTCACGATTAGCTACATCAAGGGGCAAAGAGGCGTCATCTTGACTTGGAACGATGATTCCGTAGGCGCGACAGGGTACGAGGTAGTGGTCAGCCCCTCTGTGCCCGGCGCTAATCTGACGAACATTCAGTCGTTCACGGACGCGGGCGTGAGAAAGAAACGGCTGGAAATCAAGGGAACTACGGGCGCTGCAGGCAGGACTAACACTTCACAAGAATACACTTTCAAGGTCTACGCCAAGAACGGTCCTGTTCGGCTGCAAACCCCGGCAACTATAACCGAAGACGTGTACTGGCCTGCTTACTGGTGGGGACACCAAGAGGATCATGTAGTTGCTTGGACGACGACCACTGGCAACGATATTATCAGGCTAGCCGCGCAGCGCGGAGCTGATGCGTGGGACAACGTTATAGGTTCTATCCATTTACTGGACGTTTGCAAGTCGTCTGAAAGCACCTGCGACAGCGAAACCGGTAAGAACCACGATCGGAACATCATTACGGTACGGAGCATAGACCCCAACACCAATCCCGACGACGACTGTGGTAACGATATGGCGTGTGCTGATCCTGATGGATCGGCAGGTGACGATTCCGACGGCCCAGGGAGTCATATAACCAACCTGTACCTCACATTCGAGGACCCGCCGTTGAACAACGAAAGAGTCTGTGACTCAGTGACGCTCAAATGCGAATTGAAGGACGTGGAATACCATTGGACGGGTGTAAAGAGCTGGGACGGCGACCCATATCCGTATAAGTCGGGTGTCAAGTACGAATACATAGACCCTGCAATGATCCACGAGTTCGGACACGCATTTGGGCTTCCTGACTTTGTTGGTGTCACATCCTTGAGAAACAAGACAGCCATAATGAACGTAATCAACAAGGAGAGCGTAATAACGGGCGAAGACGAGGCGCAACTTGAGGCGATCTACGCCCAGCATAGCTCGACAGTACATTAGAACAGGCAAAGAAGAGGACCAAATGAACCGAATTCTGTGGCTTATCCCACTTGTAGTCGCGCTATTGGCTTGCAGTCTGACTGCAAGCGGCAGCGATAATAGCAGTACCGTGGCGGAAGTCCAACCGGCTATCGTTATGCCGTCCCCTTCACCGTCCCCGACGCCGGAGGCGCCCGCAGTGCTCTCGACCGCACATAATCATGCGAATGTTGCGTATTCGGCCCAGCATCGTTCGGTTGACACCCAAGGGTTGCGTACCCTGTCGGAAGAAATCCTCGATAGGTCTACCATCGTGCGTGCGACGTTCAGAACCGCTGTCAGCGAGGTGCTATTCCATCAAAGCAAGTACCACGCGGCAGCCAAGTTCACTTTCAGGGTTTCGGAGTACCTGAAGGGTTCAGGTGGTTCAACCGTAACGGCGTACCGGGTGTTCGGCGCGCCGTTCGACACGACAGAGGAAGCCACTGCAAAAGCCGTTGCGATGCTGGCCGAGCGGGACACGCAATGGGACCAACGCGAAGCCATAGTCATGCTTGGCACACCGCATTCCGACTATGCGCCCAGCACCATCGTTGGGACGAACATCTACCTGTTGGTTTGGGGCGATGGGTATGACCTTCACGACGACTACTACAGCCTTCACAGCAATCGGGCGCGTGCTTGGCTACCTGCGCGCTACACCCCGCCTGATACCAGCCCTGGTCGAGGTGTGGCACCTGAGCCTTCGTTCTTGCGAAGCGTGCCTGGCGGCAATGCGACCAGCACACCTTCCACGATTGGCGAGAGGAACGCTGGCAGCACGTCTGAATCCACTACGGACAACATTTCGCTCAGCGACCTGAAAGCGAAGATCACTACGCTGATGGCCGAATACAACGGTGGTGACGGTTCTGCCGAATACAAGGAGTGTGTCCGCGATAAGTACCGGCATAAGCGCCATGTCCGTAACTGGCCGACTGACGAAGGACATCCGTACACACCCTGGAACACCCAACCGACGGTTGGTTCGGGACTTCCATCGGCAATTCTCTCGTATTTGGAAGGTATAGACTACGAATACACACCGCCTGCACCGGGCACTGAATACGAACCGCCTGTACCAACTGCATACACCTTTACAGGGCCAAACGGCGGGTTATTCGAAATCGTCACAACTTACACACTTGGCGACTACAAGAATGACGGAACGATCGATAGGGCTTACCTAAAACTCAACATGCAGTCCACCCGTCCGTTGCCCGCGGGCGCGTACAAGTTCAAGCTGCAAGAACGCTTCTCTTGGTATGCGATCTGCGGGTTCGTCGTCGTCAATAACTTCGTGGCGACGGTCACCTCCCCCGACGGCACCCTCCACGAAGCGTTCCTCGACCCCGTCACAGACGGCTCCGCCGTAGCCGCGGACTCGTCGAACGGCGTCCTCAAACCAGCGTCCTTCACGGACGCCAACGGCGCGTCCGCTACCATCCAGCGCATCGAGTGGGCGTCCGACACCGTCAAGGTGAAGGTCAGCCCCCACACCGGCCTTGCGGGGCACAAGCTCGACTTCATCGAGTTGGACGGGGCGGTGTCGCTCTCGCTGGTCGTGGACGAGGCGACGGTGGATGCGGCGAACAGGACGCTGAGCTGGGCGGTGGCGGAGCAGCCGTGGGAGGACGGTGATCTGCTCATGCTGCGTATCGCTGAGGTCGTCCCTGAGGTCGCCTTGGTGGATGTCCCCTCGACGGTGACGCAGGGCCGGAGCGAGTCTTTCACCTTGACCGCGTCCGGCCTTACGTCCACGAACTCCTACAGTATCCGGCTCTCAACCAACAACTTCGCCATCGGTTTTGACAGCGGCTGCGGAACTAGTGCAAAGACTGTGTCCGTCCCATCGGGCATCACTTCTCACAGCGCGACAATTGCCCTGCACGGGTGCAATGTGACTTCCAGCACGGTAACGGCGACGCTGTCGCAAGGAACGTCGATCGTTGCCACGGCCACCGCAGAAGTGGAGGTGGAGGCATCGGCCAGCGTGACGGTGACGCTCAGCCCCCGCAAGGAGCAGTACTTCACAGAGACCGATATGACGATCGAGTGGGCCGATCCCGACGAATGTGACGGCAGTTACTTCGTGGGGCTGTACGACAGCAACGAAACGGTCGTCAGACATCTGGGGTCCCATCCTGCGCCGCAGAAAACTACTCTCAGTGTAGAGTTGCCCGTGCTCTGGGACGATGTCCCCAACGACGAAAGGTTGGTTCGGGTTACATGCACCCCGAATGACGGAGACTGGAGGATCGTGGGGGAGATCCCCCTCCAGTCGGGCCTGCCGTAACGCCACGAGTTAGACTCACCGCCCCCGACGCCTTGACCTCACCGTCCTTCGGCATTGAGGGACAGCCCCTCGCTCTGCCGTGCAAGCCAATGTGAAGGTTTGTACGCCCAGATTCCCCACCTAGATAAGAAGAAGACCTCGTTGGAGCGCGCCGTGAAGCGGGCTAAGATGTTTCTTGCACAAGAGAAACTATCACCAACGAGGTGCACCTATTATGAGACAAGGAGTTCTGCCGTTCCAGTACGAGCAGGAGAAGGTAACTGTTCAGAGTTGATGAGACGGATCGTGATCCTGAAACGCCTAGCGTGTTGGGGTCAGTTGTGGCATAACGGAGTCATGAGAACCGATGCGGACCTCAAGCGTGCAACCCGCAAGACCCTGCTGGCGATCATCGCCGAGCAACAGGCGGTCATCACCGAGTTGCAACGACGGATAGACGATTTGGAGAGGCGAGTCCCTCCTCGGGGCCGACCTGTGGGGATGCCCGGCAACAAGCTTGCTCCTAAGCGGCCTCGACCGAAGAGGACGGAGCCTCCGAAGAAGCGAACCCAAGGATTCGCCCGGCGGCGGATGAACCCCACTCGGCAAGTAGTACACGCCCTTGACTCGTGCCCCGAGTGCGGGACGGGCATGACAGGGGGATGGGTGCATCGGACACGAGAGGTCATCGAGATTCCGCTGGCTCCGGCAGAGGTGCTCGAGCAGGTCTTCGTGGCTCGCATGTGCGCCCTATGCCGCAAGCGGCGTCTGCCTCAGGACTCGTTGAAGGGAGTGGCAGTGGGGCGTCAGCGCATGGGAATCAATCTGGTGAGCCTGATAGTGACCCTTCGCGAGGAGGGACGGCTGCCCATCCGGAGCATCCAGCAGTACCTGCGGACGGTTCATCAGTTGAAGCTGAGCGTAGGGGCCATAGCTGATACGATTCACCGCGTGGCGCGACAGGCACAACGGACAGTGGACGAGACGCTCGAACGCATTCGCGGCTCTCCGGTGGTGCACGCCGATGAGACCGGCTGGCGCGAGGATGGAGTCAACGGCTATGTCTGGACATTCAGCACACCGACGGAGCGGTACTTCGTGCGTCGCGGTCGTGACAAGGGGGTGGTTGACGAGGTGTTGGGTGAGTCTTTCGACGGAGTGCTGGTGAGCGACTTCTACGCCGCATACAACCATTATCCCGGTCTCAAGCAGCGGTGCTGGGTACATCTGCTGCGGGACATCCATGAACTCAAGGCGTTGTACCCCGAGGACACGGGACTGGCCCGGTGGGCTGGGGCGGTGCGCCAACTCTATGACAGGGCGAGAGAGTACGCTGAAGCAGGCGGTCAACCAGCGTCCGGGTACCAACGGTTGGTATCTCCCAACCAGTTGATGCTGGAGAGCCAACTGTTGTCATTATGCCGCCCCTTCTCAAACGACGAAACGGCACCTCAAGCCAAACTCTGCCGGCGCATAGAACGGTTCATAAAAGAGCTGTTCGTCTTCGTATCGCATCCAGACGTGCCGTCTGAAAACAACGCTGCGGAACGGAGTCTGAGGCATCTGGTCATCAGCCGGAAGATCAGCGGCGGCACTCGATCCCAACAGGGAACCAACAGCAAGATGACTCTGGCATCCCTCTTGGGCACTTGGAGAGCGAAGAGCCTCAATCCTCTCTCCGAATCCCGCAATCTGCTCGTTTCTCATCAACTCTGAACAGTTACAGGAGAAGAGATCGACAGGTATGACGGCGCTGTCGGGCCTGATTATCTACTTGGAGTTGCTACACGCATCCGGCTTGAAGTCATCGATAGAGCGCCACGTCGGGCTGCGAGAGTATGGTCAGGGCTGGACGGACAGCCAGATAGTCAACTCGCTGATACTGCTGAACCCCGTATCGAGTACAGGGCAGGCTCTGGCAGGGGGCGAGTCGGTGGTCGATCTCGATATCCTGGAGAAGGACGCGGGGTTCGGCAGGGTGGTTCGCGAGGTCGAGACTTGGGGATTGGGTCGCAGAGAGCGCAGGGCGTTGGAAGAGCGGTAGCGTGTGGAGCGTCGTCGGAGTCTGCCGTCGGAGTCTGCGGTGTTCCGGCACTTGGAGATGTTCCATGACGCGGGCGAGGAGGCGAGGCGGGAAGCTCACCGGGCATTCATTCCTGCACCCAGCGAAGCGCTGAAGGGACTGGGGAAGGTCAACACCGACCTGTTGGGCTTCGTTGGGAGCCGTTCGCCTCAGAGGGAGGCCACGCTGGACCCCGTATCGAGTACGGGGCAAGCTATGGACGCGACGCTGGTGGAGACGCACAAGCAGGAGGCGCTCTACAGCTACAAAAAGTACCGAGCGTACCAGCCGCTGACGACCCCGTATGGGGCTACGGAACCTTGTATGTCAAGACGCTGTAGCGAGTTCTGGCGTTGGCGGTAGCAGTTCTGTCATCTCGCGGTAGATCTGGCGGGCCAGGTAGGTCTTGAGGACACGTATGGCCTCCCGGTGTGTTTTGCCTTCTTGTTCCTTGCGAGTCACCAGGGCTTTGGACGCTTCGTCGATACGCAAACGGGTGCGAGCGATGATGTGTATAGCCCAGTTGAGACGTCGGTTGCCGCCTCGATTGACGCGGGCATGTTTGCTCGCTCCGCTCTCGCGGGGGACGGGCGCCGCTCCGCAGTAGCTGGCAAAGTGATGCTGGGTCTTGAAGCGTCCGATGTCCCCAACCTCGGCCAACAGCAACCCGGCGATGACAGGTCCCACGCCTTGAAGGTCCAGTAGTCCTGGGGCCACAGACTGGACCAATTGGTCGATCTGCCGCCCCAGCGTATTCACCTCCCGCTCCAGTGTATCGACGACACGCTCCAAACTCTCTTTTGCCGCTGGCGTCTGCATGTCTCGCAGGCGCATCCTGTTGGCTTGGAGTTGCTGGGCCAGGTGCCTACGGCTACGGGTGAGTTCTTGCATTTGCCGAAGCCACGCCGGAGCACTGACCACAGGGCGAGTCGGGTCGGCCTGCAGTACGCGAGCCACCAGCACCGCATCGTGAGGGTCGGTCTTCCGATGTCCGCGTCGCTCAACCACTTGCTGAGTGGGAATGGGGACAACGTCCATGCCATCACCCATACAGCGCTTCAGCCACGGGGTGAAGAAGGTCTGTGTGGGACCTTCCACGGCCAGCCGGTCGCAGCCCAGGCTCTTTGCCCAAGACATGAAGGCTTCCAGCCCGTCCGAATCGTTCGAGAACTCTCTCACATCTCGCACCTGTCCCCGGCTATCGAGTGCCGCCGCGGCGTGGTGTCCGGGATGCGGGTCTATACCGATGATCATCGTCATACCGTCCCTCCTTGTGGTAGAGTCTTCCCAGGGACGTGTCTGCGCACTCCTGCGAGGAGATCGAGCCACGATGGCACCCTTGAATCCAGCGACGGACAAGTCCCTTGGGGGTTGCGGTGTGGGCAGTTCCGTACCAGGCCACTGATGGCAGGGCAGGCTTGGGCCACACATCGCGATCCCTATCGTGTCATACTCACCTTCACTTCGCACTGGTTCGTGCTGTGGGCATCGCGGACAGCTCTTCGAGACTGCCCGCGATGCCCACAGCATTATTGTTGAGGTTGAGCATGACATACAGGGCAGGCTCTACTGGGCAGAGGCCGATCTGATCGTGTATTCGGAGATTCGAGACGGCAACGTTCCTGCGGGCCATCAGCAGCTGCGCGTGCTGACCGAAGCGCTGGAGCATCTGCCTGATGGTGTGGAGAGGGTGATGCTGAGGTCGGATACGGCGGGGTATCAGCAGGAGTTACTGCGCTACTGCGCCGAGGGCAGAGACGAGCGGTTCGGGGTGATCGAGTTTGCGGTAGGGGTTGACGTGACGGCGGAGTTCCGCCGTGCGGTGTCCGAGGTTGCCGAGCAAGACTGGCAGACGCTGTACCGCAAGGTTGGGGAGCATCGTGTGGACACGGGTCAGCAGTGGGCTGAGGTGAACTTCGTGCCCAACTGGATAGGGCACTCCAAGAACAGCCCTGAGTATCGGTTCATAGCTACCAGGGAGCGGTTAAACGAACAGCCTCTGCCGTGGATGGAGGGGCAGTTGGAGCTTCCGTTCCCCGCGATGGAGCTGTCCAACAGAGGCTGGTACAAGGTCTTCGGAGTGGTGACAAACCGGAGCACTGCGGGAGATGAGTTGGTCCGGTGGTCGAGACAGAGGTGCGGCAAGAGCCTGCCCTCGACCTGATCGAGGGGCGAGGAGGTCCACAGCGTTCTGAAGGGTGATTTGGCTGGGGGCCAGCTGCCGTCAGGGCTGTTTGGGGCCAACGCCGCATGGTGGGCCATATAGGTGCTGGCCTTCAATCTGAACTCCGCCATGAAGCGGCTGGTGTTGGGCGGACAGTGGGTGGGCAAGCGACTGAAAGCAGTCCGGTTCACCCTGATCGCCCTTCCGGGCCGGGTCATACGACACGCTCGAAGGCTGATGATCCGCCTGGCCCGGGGACACCCCTCATACGAGATGCTGCTCAGAGCGCGGCAGAGGCTATCGGCGCTGGCTGCCGAGCCGTACCGAGCATAGGCGGCCTTGCCTAGACCATCGGTTGAAGGCGACTCATCCGAGTTGCCGTGCCGGGTCATGCCTTCCTTGGCCTGAAGAAAGCCACTATTTGGCATGGGGCGCTCCAATACCCTCAAAACCGTCGCCCAAAACCCTCCCTACGGCCCAAATCTGAGCATATGTGACGCCGAGTCGACAACGAACACGTCCTGGAGAACCACAAAGGCCACACCAACAAGGTTAGGTGGGGGATTTGGGGGGAGCGAGTTCATTGACTCCCACGGCATGGACTCCGTACAATGAGAGAAAGTACGCAGCTTTCAGGAGGCATGTCGGCATGGCTGCTACCGCTACCACACCAACACCTGCGCCGTTGACGATCCATATCGACGAGGCGGCCGTGGACCACGTCCGTCAGTTTGCCGAACAGGCCGGCAAGCCGGACGGGAATCTTCGCGTGGCAGTCAAGGGCGGGGGATGTTCCGGCCTGACGTACATGCTTGACCTCGTCGACGAGCCGCTTCAAGACGACAAGGTCATCGAAGAGCACGGGTTGAGGCTGTTCGTCGACCGCAAATCGTACATATTTCTCGCGGGTACGACGCTCGGCTACTCGGGCGGATTGAACGGCAAGGGCTTTGTCTTCGACAACCCCAACGCCAAGACGACTTGCGGTTGCGGGACCTCGTTCGGCATCTGAGCAACTTTGCCGAACCAGGCCGGACAAACCGTTTTCAGGCGGGCCGAACGGTGATATGCTATGGGAGTGTATTAGGGCAGTCTGCCCCATACGAACGCGATCTAGGGAGACTCAAGTAGGTGCCAGCAGCAAAGTCACAGCGCGTCGCCGAGCGAAAGCGTCAGCTAAGACGTCCTATTCGCACCAGAGCGAAGACCTTCGTCCGCAAGGCCCGCCTCTCGATAGATTCAGGGGATGTGGAGGCCGCCGAAGCAGCGACGATGGAGGCCATCGTCGCGTTGGACAAAGCCGCCCAGAGGGGGGCCGTTCACAAGCGCAACGCCGCACGGCGCAAGTCCCGGCTGATTCGTCGCCTAAACGCCGCGAAGGCTTAGGCGTTCTCGTCTCTTCACGATACTACGTGTTGACACGTCTCGTTTTTTATGCTACGTTTGTTCGGAACATCAGTACGCCGTCCGTACAAATCTGCATGAGGTGACGTCTACGCATGAAGAAGAAACTTTCCCCGAAGCAGGAAGCTATCGTCGAGTTTATCCAAGGCTTCTTGGAGGACCACCACTTCCCCCCAACGGTTCGTGATATCCAGGGCGGGTGTGAGATTAGTTCGACGTCGGTTGTCGACTACAACTTGCGCATTCTCCAGCGGGAGGGATACATCCGCCGTCGATCGGAGGTCTCGAGGGGCATCGAGCTTCTCAAGGACTCGTCGGGCCGTGAGGCCAGACCGGATAACGTAGTGGCGGTGCCCGTGGTTGGGAAGATCGCGGCGGGCGAGCCTTTGCACATCCCTGAGGCAGCGTCGAGGGCTGACGCTGACGAGGTTGTCGATCTTCCCTCATTCTTGACGCGCGGGAATCCCGACGTTTTTGCCGTGAGGGTCAAAGGCGAATCGATGATAGATGCGCTGGTGGCCGACGGTGACCTGGTCGTGATGGAGCCGGCGATCGACGCGCGAAACGGCGAGATGGTAGCGGCGGAGATCGACGGAGACGAAGTGACCCTCAAGCACTTCTTCATGCAGAACGGCAACGTAACCCTTCAGCCCGCCAACAGTGCGTTTGATCCGATCGTCGTCCCGGCCGGAAGTGTCCAGGTCAGGGGCAAGGTGGTCGGTGTTGTACGGAGCATGTACAGCTAAGCGCCACCTGCTCCCGATCCGGCATGTCGGCTACTGATGGGCACGGACCACCGCTTGACTGACCCAGGGGATAAAGGGCTGCCACTCCTCCATGATGTTGCGGTGATGGAATAGCGCGTAGGGGTCGGGCCGCGGCGCCTTCGGCTCACGTGCCAGCCGCATGTTTGCCTCTTTGGGAGTGCGTCCCGCTTTCCTGTGGTTACAGGGTATGCACGCCGTAACCACGTTGTCCCATACATGCTGTCCATTGCGTGATCGCGGGATGATGTGATCGATAGTCAGGCTCTTCCCTTGCACGCCGCAGTATTGGCAGGTGAAGCCGTCTCGGTGAAAGATCGCCCGTCGTGAGAGTTTTCGCTGCATTACCGGCTTCCTGACCATGTAGTACAGCCGGATAACGGAAGGGATGGCGTAGGACTCTCTGACGGTGTGGATATCGCCGCGTCCGTTGGCGAGCAATTCAGCCTTGCCAACACCTAGCAGCACCATCGCCCGCCGCACGTTGCAGATGTTGAGCGGCTGGTAGTTCTGGTTCAGCACCAAGACGGGAGTATTGAGAATCATCGTCATCGCGAGGTCTACCCGATGCTGTCTTTTAGAACCTCAAGCGACTTTTGAAAATCACCCGGAATGAATCCGAGTGAATCTCCCGGAAGAGCATAGGCCCCTTTTACGAAAATGGGCACGAAGGTCGAGTCGACAAGCGCCATTTCGAGGCCGTCTCGAACGCTCTCGTCCGTCGAGTCGAAGGTGTACGTTAGACGCATTATACCAACGAGCAGCGCTCCTGACACGGCAATTCCGAGAGCGAGACCGACGATCAGGCCGCCTACTCGGTCAACGACGTTTGAAGCGCCCATGGTGCCGACTCCGAGCGCGGTCCTGATAGACGGCCACACCAACCCGCCAACATAGATGACAATGCTCATAATGACGGTGTATGAGACGACCGTAACGATCTGGTCGTCTTCAAGAACGCGCTCGAAGAGGGTGCCGACGAGCGATCCGAGTTGGGCAGCAACCAGCCATGCGAGGAAGACGACAACCGTGCAGTAGATAGCGCCGAGGATACCTATCCTCAGACCGACCACCAGCCCGAGGGCCAAGATGACGATGAGGATGAAATCTAGCCAGTTCACGGAGCATCCTTCGTTTGCTTGTCCACGTTTTGGACTCTCTCGGAGTTTATCACAGCCTTCGTCGCAAGGCATGTAATCTAAACGCAACGGGAGAGAGCCGGTTCAGAGCATCCAAACGACGAGCGAACCCGCAATCATGACGGCGCCCACTGCGACGACAAACCAGCCGAAATTCACCCTCGCGGCGGCCGCCAATAGCCCTCTGATAGTCAGGAGCCCGAAGACGAACGCCACCCCCGCAGCAAGAATTGCCTCCGCATCGAAGACCAAGCCGGAATGGATTCCTACGTATAGGGAAGCGGCCAGGCTTGCTGGGATACTTAGCAGGAAGCTTAGCGTCAACGCGCGCCTCCGGTCTACCTGACGCAATAACAGCACGGCCACGGTCATGCCGGAGCGGCTGAGTCCAGGAATCACCGCAAGACCCTGGGCAGCGCCAACCAACATGGCATCGCTGAGCGTCAGGGCGCCCCGCACCTGGCGATCAGCTTCACTCCTTCTGAGTTGGAGGAAACCGGTGACAAGCATAAGGCAGCCGATCAGGCCCGTTGCCGCCGTTCCGCCGACGGCGGAGATTTCACTTAGGGACAATAACAAGGGCAAGCCAACAACGCCACTGACAAGCGTCGCCACTCCGAGGAACAGCACAGTGGATGACGGCGCCCGTGGCCTAGCGGCAACATATCGGGCGATGTCCATGATGTCATGCCGCAGGGCGATAAGAACGGAAGGAACTGTTCCCACGTGGAGCCAGAGCGCGAAACCGACGGCCTCATCGAGCGGCGCATCGAATAAGAGGGCGTAGACCCCTGCGACGACGCCCTCCGAACTAACCGGCAGCCATTCGACAAGTCCTTGGAGAATGCCAAGCGCCGCTGCGGCTGCCATGTCAGGATCTCACCGATCGATGTCCAAGCGTCTGGTCCATTTCGGACAATAATCGACGAATGCGGCGAGCGCGTCAACCGATAGGTGTGTCGCCCTGAATATGAACCCGTAGCCGTGGCTAGTCGTTGCCGACAAGGGAGAGTTCGGCCAGCGAGGTGTATTGCGGCCCTTCCGGCAGAAGGACGCTACGCATGAGGCTGATTCGTTCGACCGGAACCAAGAGTCCAGACCGAAACTCTGCAGAAAAGAGGGCTTCCGCAGCATTCCGCCGTTCGATGCGCGATGCGCGGTCACGAATCCTAGCTATTGTCAGATGCGGTGTGAACTCGCGAGAATCGGGCTTGACGGCGATCTGCTTGAGCGCGGTCTCGATGCGGCGGTGGGCATCCTGAAGAAGCGCTACGTCCCCGTCCAGTCCAACCCAAAGAACACGAGGACTCCTGTTGTTAGGATACGCGCCGACGTTTCCCAGTCGGAGCGTGAACGGGCGAATTGACTTTGCGACTAGTTTAACGGTATCGACTATCGATTCGACCTGCCGGGCGTTAACGTTGCCAAAGAACTTCAGCGTAAGATGTATGTTTTCAGGGCGTACGGGCTTGAGCCCGCCGACTCTGGCCTGTGCCATCTGGTCGGCGAGATGACCCAGAGCAGCGGTCACGTCGTCCGGGAGTTGGATGGCTAGAAACGCGCGGATATCATCTCTCATGTGCCGTTGTGCAATTCGGTTGGGACCTCCTCGGCCGAGTTTTCGTGCGATATCCCTCATCTTGTATTACGAACCGGCAACAGGCTTCGGTTTCTGCCTCCGCGTGGAGAAAGGGTTTGCATGACCGTCTATGATCGCATACCCTACCCGCCTAGGTTCCCAGGCGACCTGCGGAGGAGCGATGTCCGGTGAGATCATCGGAATGGAAGACATGATGGCGATCTATGAGGTCACCGACCGTTTCGAGATCGACCGCGAGACGATCAGCGTGCCGCTGGAGAAGACGGGCGATGGGTCGGTTACGGCGAATGAGGACGGCACTATTGAGATCGTAGCGCCAGCATCGGTTCCGATTAGGGACTGGCAATCGACGCTGGAGGAGGGTATTCGCGGGTTGGGCTTTTCGCTCGATGATGGTGGTGAGCCGTGGGACTAGCGAGGTAACACTCTATGCGTTGGTGTTCGGCAGTCTCGGAAAGCTCGTCTCTCGACTCTGCAATTGCGGAGTGTGGAGAACTGATTCGAGCCGATATGGGGAACTTAAACGTCGACCTCGTGGTCGCGTTCGTCTCACAGCATTACGCATCGGGATTTGACCGCGTGCCTGAGTTGGTCAGGCAAGGGTTCCCCGAGGGGGCAATCGTAGGCTGTTCGGCAGGAGGCGTCATCGGTGCAGGGCGAGAGGTGGAACACCGACCGGGCCTCGCGATAGCTGCTGCACACTTGCCTGACGTGGATGTTGCGCCTTTCCGCGTCGAGACATCGGACATGCCTGATGCGGACGCTGCACCCGACCGCTGGGAGGAACTGGTCCACGTTTCGGGTCATGAGGAAGCTCACTTCATTCTACTCGTCGATCCTTTCTCATTTGATGCTGAGCAGTTTGTTATGGGGCTGGACTTCGCCTTCCCGCCAAGCTCGAAGATCGGAGGAATGGCAAGCGGCGGTCAGCAGCCCGGTGGGAACGCTCTGTTCCTAGCGGACGAAATATACCGCTCCGGCGCGGTCGGCGTGGCGCTGAGCGGGAATGTGACCGTAGATACGATCGTCGCCCAAGGCTGCCGTCCCATCGGGCTGCCGATGCAGGTGACCTCTGTCAATCGGAACGTATTAACGGGACTCGACGACGAAAAGCCCATCGAGGTCCTCCAGCGCGTCTACAGTGGCTTGACCACGAGTGACCAACGTCTTGCTCAGCAGGCGGTATTCCTCGGCATAGCAATGGACCCGATGAACGAGACCCCCCAGCTTGGCGACTTTCTGGTCCGCAGCATTGTGGGGGGAGATCACGCCACAGGTGCGATTTCCGTAGCCGAGATGCTGAGGGAGGGGCAGACGGTGCAGTTCCATGTCCGCGACGCCGCTACATCGGCGCAGGACCTCGATCACATGCTGACAACCTACTCAGCTCAGAGTCCGATCTACCACGAGACGGGAGCGCTGCTGTTCTCCTGCCTCGGTCGGGGTGAATACCTGTATGGTCAACCCGACCACGACACGCAAATGTTCCGCGAAAAGGTCAGCCCGATGCCGTTGACCGGTTTCTTCTGCAATGGTGAGATCGGCCCCGTGGGAGGGTCGACGTTCCTCCATTCGTACACCAGCTCATTCGGCATCTTCAGGCCCAAGCACTGATGGGCAAACGCTGGTACAAGGGCAACCTTCACACGCATACTTCGCTGCTCGGCTCGTCCGGGCCTGCTTCCCCCGATTTCGTCGTCGGCTGGTATGAGCGGCACGGCTATGACTGGCTGGCGATCACCGACCACAACGTGCTCACGGAGTTTGAGACCGACGCGTTGGTCATGGTGAGGGGGCAGGAGGTCGGCAAGCACATGCCGAGCGGCAACGGCCCGATCCATGTCAACGGCTTCGGTATAACGAGGTCGGTGGAGTTCGTCGATATGGAGGAAAAGGTACCCACGATGCAGGCCAATATCGACGGCGTCCTTGCGGCTGGGGGCATGGCCTCGCTGAACCATCCCAACGATCGGGACAGCTTCACTCACGAGCACGTTTTGCAGACGAACGGAGCGAGCTTCATCGAGGTGTTCAACGGGGGAGGTCCGAGCAAGAACAACGAAGGCGGCAACGGGAGACCAAGCTCTGAAGAGACTTGGGACGGGGTGCTGAGCGGCGGCCAGCGTCTCTACGGCCTAGCCACGGACGACGCCCATACCTATGACGAGTTTCGTCCCGACCGCGCGAATCCGGGGCGGGGATGGGTATGCGTGCGAGCCCACCCACTAACTGAAGAGACGATCCTCTCGGCGCTTCGTCGGGGAGAGTTCTATGCGTCGACCGGCGTCGAGTTGGCGGACGTGTCCGCAACGCCGTCGGAGCTGTCCATCGAGATAGTGGCGAGACCCGACGAGTCGTTCCTCTCGAGGTTCATAGGAAGGCACGGTCGAGTCCTATCGGAGCAAGGCGGCTTGCGTCCCCTATATACCTTTGAGGGCGATGAGGGCTATGTGAGGGCGACGGTGGTGTCGACCGGTGGCAGCAAGGCGTGGGTACAGCCAGTGTTTCCTGAGGCTGGCGGGTGATGAATCGACCGGGCCAGTGTAAGCGCGTCGGTTCTCGGTTCCGAGGCGAGAAGCAATTCCTTTAGATCGGGCTTTGTCATCTCCTCTGGCCTTCGCCACTGCTCGATAGGAAGAAGCACTGCCGTTTCCACACCTCGCTTGGTCACGACCTGTGGTCCATCTACAAGGCTGGCTTCAAGGAACTCGCTGAACCTCGCCTTGGCATCCTGCACCTGCCACGCTCTGCTCATACTCCCTCCAGCTAGTGGATACTGACTAGTTACAAGACTAGACTACGACCCCCTAATTGTCAAAGAGCCAGGTTGCATTGAATGCTCGGGAGGTACCGGGCGGCCCATCTTCTACAGATTCCTGCCCCAAGTCGCCATCATAGGCTCCGGAGGGAGACCGACGACCTTGCCGAAGTGGACTGACTGGCCCACGGCCTCGCAGAATTCCATGTACTGGACGCCCTCGTCAAAGGACGGATGGACAGGCGTTCCCTCGCGGATTGCCTGGATGAATTCGGCGTCGGTGGTCTGGAGGCGGACCTCTTCAGGGGTGGGTTCGATGGGCTGCATCGAAGACATGCCCGCTGTCGCCCCGTGGATCTCGTCGCCGAACAGCGTGTAGACCAGCGCTCCTTTGGAGCCGAACAGCTCGATCTTGTGCGGCCCGGCAAACGACGCCTCGGTGGAGAATTGATAGGTAGCCGCGGCTCCGCATTCGAGTTCGGCGGAGATGGCTATCGAATCGGGGACGAAGGCGTCGACCATCTCCCCGTCAGAATTGGTCACCTTGTCGAAGTGGTATCCGGCTTTGGCGGCAAGCGACGTGGCGGGGCCGACCCAGCGGTTCAGTACCTCGATCCACATACCCATCGTCAGGAGGTGGAGGCCGGTCACGTCGGGATCGCGACGCCAGTCGTAGGAGTCTCTCGGGGCCGGCGGGGCCATGCCAACCACCCGGACCTCACGGAGTTCCCCTATGTAGTCCTCGTCGTGGAGGAGGCGGAGCATCGTGCGGTCGCCCTTGAGACCGGGTAAGGGGGGATAGAGACACGTCACCTTGCCCGACGCGGCGGCCGCGTCACGCATCTTTTGGGCTTCTTTCAGGTTGCGCGACATGCGCGCCTGGCATAGAACATGTTTGCCGCCTGCCAGAGACGCAAGCGTCATTTCGTGGTGCGTGCCGGGTGGGGTCGCGATCACGATGGCGTCGAGGTCCGGCGACTCGGCGATCTGCCGCCAGTCGCCGATCGCCTGACCGAAACCAAACTCACTCGCGACCTCCTCGGCCTTCGACAGCGTGCGGTTCCATACCATCGCAAGCTCCACGCCCTCGATGGCCTTGAGGCGAGGGATGTGCCGCGCCTGCGCGACGGCCCCCACTCCGATGATTCCTACTCGGATCTCTTTCATATAACCGGCTCCTCCGTTGTCGTCGTGTGATGCGAGTGTTGGACTAGGGTGTTCCCTTCGCCCCCGGCGCGAGCAGGTTGGACGGGCTCTGCCGTGTGCCCGGGCTGACAAATTGGAATGCGTACAAGGCGGCGTTTCGCTGGTGGAAGCGGAGACGGACGGTCTCGCCCTCGAGGGCAGTGACGTCAGGGCTGCCGTTCCACGTCACGGTGTGACGGAGTTCGTCCCCCGTGAAGGTGTCGCAGCGTTCTGCCGAGAAGTTTTCGATTGTCCTTCCTGCGCGGTCGAGTATCTCCACGGAGACCGTGCCATACGGCGTGGAAGGAGTCTCCTCAGTCCCGAAGGGTCTCTCCGGCGCGCGGACGTTTACCTCCAGACGTTCGCCGTCAAAGACCAGGGGCTTGGTGGTCAGCGTTCCTCCCTCCTGATAGGCGTTCATCGAGGCGAACCCGTCCACCCTCATCGTTGCCAGGCCGATTGCGTGGGCCATCCACTGGCCGTCTCTCACGGTGTTGATGACATTCGCAAGTGGATGACCGGGAGCGTTGGAACCCATGGGCACGTTGCTGCCCGCGTAGTATATGAGCATCTCATCGCTGTAGATGATGGGCTTGGCCAGACCCACGTGGTCGCGGTCCCACGTGCCCCAGGAGCCGGAGCGCATGAACTCCCAGAACGGCGCCGCGCGACGCCACATGACGCCGTCGCGGCTGATGACGAGCTCGGTGCGGTACTCGGCGAATTCATGCCGGAGAAACGGGTCCCACAGATGGTCTGGGAAGTCCTCGACGTGGTAGGTAGCGCCGCTGTCCACCGTGCCGACGTACAAGTCGTCGGTGTAGAGGACACCGGCAAGGTCGACTCCGTGGCTCGGACTCCAGTTGGGCGGATCGGTATCCGAGGGGGTCAGCACTTCTCGCGTGTCTCCCCAGTCCTCGAAGTCAGGGCTGGCGGAACGCATTACGGCGTGTTTCTTGCGGACGAGCCGGCCGTCGACGTCGGCAGGGACCATGCCGGACTTTCGATGGTAGTGGACGTACTCGGAGCGTCTCGGGTCCCAGCCGAATAGGATGCCGTTGGGAGCTACGGGACTCTCGAAGGCGTGGGGAACGCCAACGTTCATCCGCCACGCGATTCCGTCCCGGGAGTAGCCTTTCGACAATGCCCACTTGCCCTCGAAGTTGTCCATGTAGATCATCTTGTAGCGGCGGTCGGGATCGGGATCGTCGTAGTCCTTGATGAGATTGGGGCGGCGGATCTGCTGCATTCCGCCGATGGCCGGGGGAAGGATGTTGTTGTCCTTGGAGCCGTTGAAGTCGGTCTGGCCGAGGGAGGGTTTTTCCCAATGCACCCCGTCGTCGGATACGGCGTAGCACGCCTTGTAACCGCCCTCCGGCTCTTGACTGCGGCGTGTGTCCGAGCTTTCCAGCGGCAGAGAGGTGCGGTACCACATTTTGAAGTGGCCGTCCTCCTCGTCATACAGAACCGAACCGCCGAACAGGTATACGCCGCCACCGCCTCGTTCCCAAGGCCGGTCGGCCCAGATGACGGGGTTTTCGGGGGAGCGAACGGGACGGTGGAACTGGCGCACGACGTTGTCGAGAGAATCGACGACGTGATTATCGAGAAAGAGCTGCTTTGTGGAGCCGATGTGTACCGGCCTTGTCATTGGTATTGGCTCACTCTAAGAACCGACTTGAAACGCTTGCCCTATGAAGGGAAGCCCAGACCCCTGTCCTTCATGCTGACGAAGGTGCGGCCCCCGATGACGATGTGATCGAGCAGCTCGATGTCCATCATCTCGGCAGCTTGCTTCATCTGCCGGGTAATCATGACATCCGGGCCGCTGGGAGAGGGATCGCCCGAGGGGTGATTATGCACCACGATGATGGACGGGCAGTTTTCCCTGATGGCGGGACGCAGGACCTCGGCTACCCGAACTGCCGCAGAGTTGACAGTGCCCTTGTATATCTCGTGGACGCCGAGAACCTCGGAGTTGGTCGATACGAGGAGAACGCGGAGATGCTCCTGGTCTCTGTAGTTCATGTCGGCGCCCAAGAGGTTATAGACATCGCGCGGGGAGTTGATCTTCGGACGGTCTTCCGGGCTGAGTGAGATCAGCCGTCGTCCCAACTCGAACGCGGCGAGCAGCTGGCATGCTTTTGCCTCGCTGATGCCGTTCAAGTCACAGAGTTCGGGTAGGGATGCTCTTCCCATCCTTTCGAGGCCATCGAACTGCGATAGAAGCCGGGTGGACATATTGACGACGCTCTCACCCTTCATCCCTGTGCGGAGGAGGATGGCGATGAGTTCGGCATTGCTGAGGGTGTCGGCGCCGTACTGCGCGAGGCGTTCGCGGGGACGTTCGCCCTCGGGCATGTCCCGTATGAGTGTGGTGTATAAGGGAGTGGAAGAGTTGGGCATGGAACTCACGGAAATGGTTCGGTGGATTTCGGCGCTGTGCTCAGTCCATCATCGGGAAGTTCGGGAGCGTCCTACCCTCCGACTGCCGCTCGGCGAGATCGTCGCCCACTGGCACTGGCACGAAGCTGTGCTCGATGGCCCGTTCGAGTACGGGGTCGTAGAGCCGAACGGAAAACGCATCACCGACGCCCCAGGTGGTGAAGGGAGACAGGTTGTGCTCCTTTACCGCCTCTTCAGCGCTGTCGAGGAACGGCGACGAGCCGCAGAACAGGACAACAGCGTCCGGGAGCGACCGGACGGTAGGCATGTCGAGGAGAAAGTCGAGCGTGACGAGCGCGTCGAGCGGGCTGTCCTGAAGGGGTACGGCGTGTCCTTGGGTCGTCACCGTACTCTGAATTCTGAGTTGGTCCCAGTGGTCCTTGACCTCCACGTAGGGCCATGCGGTCGTCGCTACGGGATGGGGACACATCTGCTTCGGTTTGTCGGGGAAGATCGGGTCGAGCTCCCGGTCGCACTGGTCGCTGCCGACGGAGATGAAGACTTCGTCGCCGTCGCGAATCGCCACGACCTCGCCCTCGCCGCCCGTCATCGTCCCCTGCACCTCGAACTCCGTGTCCTGGGTGAGGAGATATCGCGCGATGCGAAAGATTGAGGGGTTGGTGAACGTCGCCGACGAGAAGTGGCCTTCCTGCGCCAACTGCTCGTCCATCTGTTTGCGCAGGCCTTCGACATCCCGCGCGGTAAATCGCGCTCCCGCCACCGAGCCGACCATGAACGTCCGGGGCGCGACTCCGTCTTTGCTTTCTATGTTCAGGTCGATGTTATGGGTCCTCACGGCGCGTCACCTCGGTCCATAGGGTTTGCGTACTTCCAGCTCGCGCATTCGGGCGTCGATTGCGGGCATGTATGTCGGGTGTTGACGGATAGGGGCCGTACTCGACGATGAGCTCGATGTCTTGCACGACCAGAGGGCTGATGAGGTCGGCGGGGCGGCCGTCGAGCACGATATCGAGGGAGTTCCAGCCTTTTTGAGGACGGACTTGCCGTAGGTCGAAGTCCAGCCACTGGCCGTGATATGGCGGGAGGCCCTTGGGGAAGTGTCGTAGGCACGTCTCGTTTTCCAGCGACTCGCCGTTGAGGAAGAACCGGACCCTGTCCTCCGAGACGATGTCGCCAATGTACACCTTGAGGCGCACCTGCTTGACGCGGTCGGCCTTGGCCTGTAGGTCGTCGGCGCAGTAGAGGCGGAAGGGATGCCGCGTGCCAGTGTCGGACGACTCGATGGTGTACGGCAGCTGCGTTTCCATGCCGGCCCGCTCAGAAATCTCGCTCGGGCGACCGACGACGTAGTGCTTGTCCGCCTCCTCTATCAGGTCGGGGTCGGACATCTCCGTGAGAACTCGGCGCTCGGCGTCGCCGAACGGCCAGGGGAGGAACCAAGTGTACATGCCGTCCGCACCCTGTACGCGGAAGCTCGCGACTGCGGCGCGCCTCATGGCGGGCGTGGCGTGTTCGGTTACGAAGTGCTCGCGTCCTGGGTCGAAATGATGGGGCTGGATGGTTGCGTATACGGAGACATCGGCGTCGTGGGCTGTCTCTATGAGCCATGATAGATCGACGTGCGGGTCGATGAGGTTGTGGCCGTACAGGAGAGGCGCAACCCAGTCGACCGATCCGTCCCTCAGCCATTGACGGACATCGAAGCCCTGCCGCAGGTTCAACTCTTCGGTCGGGTAGATTCGCGCGCCGACTTCACCAGACACCCCCGGACGGCTTCGCACCATTTCGGCGACCTCGGCGACCCACTCGGTAACGGCAGGGGTGTACTCGCGGGCATCGTTCTCGTCCCGAAAGTGCGGGGACGACCCGCCCGGCGCGGCAGCGAAGTCGAGCTCCACGCCCTCGGTCGGGTAATCGACGGCCAACTCGCGGAGGACCTCGCGCTGGAAGTCGCGGACCTCGCGATGCACCCATCCTCGACCGCCGGAAGCGATCTCGTGGGCCGGATCAATGGTGGGGTAGCTGGAGAGCCTGAGACTGGCGAAGAAGTCCAGGCCCTTCTCGTGGGCACGGTCGATGAGCACCAACAGCGGGTCGAGGCCGCGCTCCTCGAGGCTCTTCATGTTGTGCCACGTGCGCCAGTAGGCGTTCTGTTTGAATCCCGGAGAGTCCGGGCCGTGCTCGCCGTGCTTAAACTGCGTGCCCGCCTTCGACGGGTAGTACAGCCCGTCGACCCGCGACACGCCGTAGACGAAGGTGTCGATACCCGTGCCCGCCACCTCGTCGACGGGACGCCAGGCGTCTTCCATAGTCATTGGCGGCTCGAAGACGAACAGGTAGTAGTGCCGGGCGTCGTTGAAGTAGATGGTGCGCTGTCTTCTCATATCTCGGTGTTCGTGGGAAAGAATATGGTCGGTTTGGCGCACGCCAAGACTGTCGCCAACGTGCCCGTGAGGTTGTGTCTGGTCGGGGTGGCCGGGTTCGAACCGGCGACCTCCTGGTCCCAAACCAGGCGCGCTTCCGCTGCGCCACACCCCGTCCCATACGATGATACGGGCTGACAGGTTCGTTTACAAGGCGGCAACGAGGTGATAAGTTCTGCGAAAGGGAGGGCACTATGGACACCAAACCAACTTACCGCGTCGGCATCATCGGTGGAGGACGGCAGGGAACGCACCACGCCAGGGACTACCACCTACACCCGCGCACGGAGGTCGCGGCTGTCGCCGACACCGATGCTGAGAACCTCGAACTCTTCTGCGAGCGCTTCGGCGTTCCCGGATACGCGAGCTACGAGGAGATGCTCGCCAAGGAAGACCTCGACATCTCCGCGCCGGTGCTGCCGGTCAAGGCGAATGCCGCCGCCGTTATCGCGTCGGCCCAAGCGGGCGTCAAGGCCGTATTCTGCGAGAAACCACTGGCCGGCAGTCTGGCCGATGCGGACCTGATGGTGGAGGAGTGCGCGTCTCGGAACATCACGTTCGCCGCCGGGTTGGTCGTATCCAGTCATCCCGACTATCGCAAGGCCTACGAATTGGCGGCGGGCGGCGAGATCGGCGATGTCCTGCGCATCAACCTGTACGAGGGGAACAACCAGGTCGGCACGCACGGCCTGAACCTCACGCGGAAGTTTGCCGACAAGTCGCCCGTCGAATTTGTGATTGGCTACGCCTCGAACGACCCTCACGGCGATCACGAGGAGGACTACGGAGGCGGAGAGCGGTGGTACGGCTGGCTCGGCGGGTACATCAAGTTTAGCAACGGGATCGAGGCGTACAGCAGCTTTGCAGGGCCCGACTATCGGGGAATCGAGGTGATCGGCACGCACGGCGTGATTACCAACGGCAACAACACCGGCCTCGGACTAAGACTGTTCAAGACGGGCGACGACCCCAGGGAAAGCCCCGATCTTCGAGAGGTTGAAGGCGTGTTCAAACCGCGACCGGCCAGGGATAGAGGACGCGACGCCGAGGGATGGCGCATTCCCAGCGAGGTTATGATGACCAGCATCGACGCGGTCGTCGAGGCCATCGACACGGGCGACCCGCTCCCGATCACGACGGGGGACGATCTACGTCACTCCCTGGAAATCGCCGTCGCGCTCCGCGAGTCGGCCCGAAACGGCAGCGCTCCCTTCAAGCTCCCCGTCGAGGACAGGAGCATCATGATGTACCCCGAGGTGGGGCGCTGGAACTACAAGAAAGACGTTCACGGCGCGGAGTGGTATCGCGACCAGATGGCGGAGCACGTTAAGCCGTAGTGGTCTAGGGCGGTTTGTACCCACCAATGTGCATAGTAGACAGAACCGTCTTCGAACTATGGCTGGGGTCACTCTGACCGCTAGCACTCCGCCCCTGTGTCCGCCCTTTCCTCGTTGTTCCGAGTCCCGGCAGAATGGTAGAATCGCGGGTGTATGAGCACGTCTTTGAAGGGGTCCGAATGAGAAACGCAGACAGGCCGTCGCCCACGCAGTCACCCAGACCCACCGCTCCAACCCGCCCGAAGGAAGAGATCGCCCGTCTGGGCGACGAAATCTGCGAGCGGGACGTTAGGGGCCAGGTCGAGACGGACCACTGCGGGGAGATCGTCTCCATCGACGTGGACAGCGGCAGTTGGGCCATCGGAGACAACATTCTCGAAGTGGTGGACCGTCTGCGGGTGCAGTGTCCAGAGGCCATCGACGTCTGGTCCCTGCGGGTAGGCTACCGGGCCGTGCACAAGTTCGGCGGCGGGTCCCTGGGAATTGTCCGGTGATCCTGAGGACGGTAAATGACACCTATGAAGCCGTCATATCCCTCACAGTGCGAGGCCCATCGGGGCAGGCAAGGGAAGTCGAGGCCGTGATAGATACCGGATTCACCGGGTTTCTGTCGGCGCCATCGGCATTAGCTACGGAACTTGGATTGCCCTTCCTGACCAACGAATCGGCATTTCTGGCCGACGGCAGCTTGGTGAGGTTCAGCGTCCACGACGCCACCGCCCTCTGGGATGGCCAGCCCAAGCGCGTCTATGCCCATCTTTCCGACACCACTCCTCTCATAGGTATGCGGATGCTCGACAACTATGACCTGAGCATCCAGGTCCGGGACGGCGGCCGCGTCGTCATCCAGGCCGGAGAGTAGCTGAGCTCCGCCTCCTTCCACCCCTTCCGGCCACCTCTCCACGTATGCGGCCCCTTTTGCGTTTCCAGCCCCGCGTCGTCCTGCTCCGCCCCCGAGCGCTCATTCGAACCAGCCTTCGAACCAGCCGTAGACCATGTCGGCGCCCCAGAACGCCGCGTAAGTCACGACGGCATACTTGACCATCTTGCCGAGCCAGCAGGCCACTACGAACCTGCTGATCGGGTATTTCATAGAGCCTGCCGCGAATCCGGCGAGATCGAAGAAGGGGTTGGGTGTGGCCGCGAAGAGGAATATGGTGATCATGCCGCGAGCCTCGATCCATCCTCTGATCCGACCATACCATTTCACGTACCAGCGGCTGCGACCGGCGATTTTCCTGACCACGTCGTAGGAGCCCAATCCGGCAAGATAGGCTGCGATCTCCCCTATGGTCGAGCCGGTGCCTCCCGCGAGGGCGACGATGAAAGGGTTCCAGAGCGTGGCGCCCAGGATAACCGTCGCAATGCCCGGAACAGGAAGGACGAAGGTCCCGCTGCCGATGACATTCGAAATGAAGATCCCCGTATAGCCTAACGGTTCGAGACCTTCAATCGTACGAAGGTCATCAATGTCGTTCCTGAATACCACGACGGCGACGGTGATCGCCACGACGGGCAAGAAGGCGCCCACGAGCATCAGGTACCGGAATATCCGAGAGCCTTCCCCTCTCTGTATCTCTCCCCCGACGGGGGAGAGATCGGGGTTGTCATGTGGCTGTAAAGGTTTCCGCTCAATCGTCATGAATGGTGCAGCCCTCGAACTGCGCGCGTATGCCGCGACGGGGCTTTCTATCTGACCATTCGGCGGAACGGCTCGCGTCCGATCTCGGCCTCGAGCAGGGTGTCGAGCTCCCCTTCGAGCGCGCGCATTATGACGCGCATCGAGTCGGCGGCGGCCTCGGCGGTAATCGCAATGTCCTCGTCGGTGTGGGCCATGGTCGCCTTGAACGAGGTCGGAGCGAAGACGCCGCGCTTTGCCATTTCCTGGATGAACAGGGTGTCGATCGGCTTCTTCATTGCAGGGTCGGGCACGTCGAACGACAGCGTTGGGGCGGTGTGGATGCCGGTGACCTGCGCTGAGATGCCGACCGAGTCGACGGCGTCCTGGAGAGCGGCCGCCATCTTGTCGCCGATCTCCTTGAAGAACTCGGTCGAGTTGCGCCGCTTGAGCTCGTTGATCGTCGTTACCGAGGCAGCGAGGCCGATGTTGTCGCTCCAGTAGGAGCTCGAAATGAACATGCGGTCGGCGGGATCCATCGCCTCTCGTGAGCCGACGACGCAGCCCATGGGGTAGCCGTTGGACATGGCCTTGGCGAAGACGGACATGTCGGGAGTGATGCCGAGCCATTCCTGCGCGCTTCCGAGAGAGATACGCCAACCCGAGGAGACCTCATCGAAAATCAGGAGCGCGTCGTTGGCGTGGCAGAGGTCTTTGACGGCTTCGAGGTATCCTTCCTTCGGACGCTCGGAGCGCATCGGCTCCATCATCACCGCCGCGACCTCGCCCTTGTTCTCCTCGAAAAGCTGTCGCAGGTTGTCGATGTCCTCGTAGATGAAGGGAATAGCAGTGCCGGCAAGCGCCCTCGGCACGCCGGTGGGCTCGATGCCCGCGAAGGGGAACTCGCCGGACTCGGGATCGACGAGGTAGTTGGCGGACTGGTACCAATCGTGCCAGCCGTGATAGCCGGAGAAGAGAATCTTGTCCTTGCCTGTCGTGCCGCGCGCGATGCGGACGGCCACGGCGCAGGACTCGCCGCCTCCCTTGGTGTAGCGCACCATCTCCGCGCTGGGGATGGTGTCGATCAGAAGCTCGGCAAGCTCGATCTCCAGGGGGCTGTTCAGGGTAAAGAGGCTGCCCTTGTCGATCTGCCCCCTCACCGCGCCGTCAACCACGTCGTCGGCGTGGCCGAGGATAATCGCCGTCACCGCGTTCACCCAGTCGATGTACTCGTTGCCGTCCACGTCGACGAACCGGGAGCCCTTGGCGTGGTCGGCGTATATGGGACTGATCGGGTGCGCGAAGCTGCTCGCCCTCCGGCTGATGAGCTGCGTCTTGCCGGGAATCAGCTCCTCCGCGCGGTCATAGAGATCAAGGGATGCCTGCACCCTGCTCTTCGTGGTGGTCATGTTTGTTCTTCTCCTGCGTTCAAACTCGGTGGTCGCCCTGCTTAACGCGGACACGATTGTAGAGTCCCCCAAGTGTTTTGACAATCCGATAAACCGAGTGATAGATTCCTCCCATTCCGGCAGAGGGGAGCAAGGGCCAGTGCCCGAACTGGATTTCAAAGGCAAGCAGCATATCCACGCACTATGACAAACGACAATTCCCAAGCGCGCCTCGACATAGCTTATGACGGTCCGGCTCTTGCCGATGGGTCGATGAACGTCCGAGACCTCGCGCCGGCGATGATGGCCGTAGGCGGATTCTTCGAGGCGGCGAATCGAGTGACGAATGCCGAACGCGCCTCGGTCAGCGTCAACGTGCGCGCCACCTCTGCCAGTTCGTTCCACGTCTTCTTTGAGGTCGTACAGAACCTTGAGGCCACGGACGTGCTCAAAGCGGATATTGGTGATTTTATCTCCACGGCCAATGCACTGAAGGCGTTGCTCCTGGGCGGCGGAGGGGTAGCGGGGGGAATTTTCGCGCTCGTCAAGTGGCTACGAGGCCGCACGCCCCAAGTGAGAAAAATCAACGAAGAACTTTACGAACTCACCGTAGATGGCGAGACCTACGAAGTCCCATGCAACTGCTGCGCCTCTATCAGGACCTTGCGGTCCGTCGCAACATTCGAGACATGGTGAGACCTGTCAGAGAGACAGGCATCGAAGTCTTCATGCTTCGGGAAGGCGGGCAGACTGTCCAAAAAGTGACCAAGGACGATCTCGACGCGTTCGAGGTTCCCGAATACCAAGAGCAGATCTTGGACGAGGTGCGGCGACATGCCTTCTCGATCATTAGCCTGGCATTCAGGGAAAACAACAAATGGCGGCTGACGGACGGGCAGCACACCTTCTCAGTGTCCATGAAGGACGAGGCGTTTCAAGAAAGGGTCGATAACAATCACGTGGCTTTCGCCAAATGAGACGTTCTGGTATGTGACCTGCGTACCATCCAGTGGCAGGTCGAAGATGGAGTGAAATCCGAATACGAAGTAACTAAAGTTGTGAAGCACATGCCAGCCCGACAACTCTCCTTTCTTGATGAGGACATATAATCGTGCCCACACTGGATTTCAATGGCAAGCAGTTTTTATCTATGCTCACCACCTAACCGTACCCTTCCGGCCGTTGGTTCCCGACGCCGATCCATCCCGGCACTCAGGCGGCGTAAGAGCGGAGTTCGGTTACGTACGAGGGATCAAGAGAGGAATTCCCTCTGGCGCAGAACCCATTCGGCCCCCAGGCCCTTCACCGTACAAAGACGTTATCCCTATGCCACGCTAGAAGGTCGGCGCGGGGGAGGAACCGGGATGGCAACGTGATCTTTTGTCCGTCACACGATAGTAGCATTTTCCGCACGGCATCACTTACAGAATGCGTGACCTGCTTGCTAACTACAACCTTGTAATCGTTTGTCACCGCTATTAGTCCCCGGTCAAAAGCTCTGTCATGCAGAGCATTCAAGCACAGACCATTCTGTGGATTCAGCTTCTCGGAACTATCTGAATCTCTCCATGGCTTGATATGACTTGCAATAAGCAAGGCCTCGATATCAATTCCGGTGACACAGCATCTGCTTTCGTAAGTAGACAATATGGCTTTGCGAAAGAAAGGCTGGTTCTCTCGAACCTTGCGCTCCTCTATTCTTTCCCTACCCTCCTTCTGAACGCTTTCGAACCTCCCAGTTGGTTTGTCGAGTTCGTGTTCTCTTTCAGCGATTAGTCGCTCACTCTCATCAATGAGGTCTTGCCAGTTGTCCTGAAACTCATTCCATACAGACTCGTCCAAGCGAGATCTATTAGTCAGACCCCGTATCCCCCTTTTCTTTAGTTCAGGATCGAGACTTCCGAAATTGCCGATCTTCATATTTACGCTGTCAGGTGTGCGTCCAATTAGCCTTGCAATGTACTGGATATCTGGATGAGCCTTGTTGGAATCCTTGAATGGAATTCGGCAGTACAGGTTGAAGACTATAAGCGTCTCTTCGCGAGTCCATCTCCGTCTGGGTTTGGTCGTCATTGTTATGCATCACTCCCCGTCCCACCACTCCCCCACTGGAAGATTACGCCGAGCATGGTCTTTTCGCGGTGGTAGGCCATTTCGTAGGCCTCTTTCATGCCGGAGTAGTGGAGGCGGTGAGTGACGATCTGGCTGGGCGTGAGGCTGCCGTCGGCCATGAGTTGGAGGACGTACTCGCACTGCTTGTTCCACTCCATGCGGTCGGCGTCGGCCTGCGGGTATTGGTAGGGAGCGGTGCCGTTGACGGCGATGATTGAAATGCCCTTGTGGTAGAAGTACTGCATGGCGAGGGGGTTGAAGTCTGCGGGCTCCTCGCCTCGTCCTAGCAGGCTGACGATGGAGACCCGACCGTTCTCGCGCACGATCTCGACGGAGGTGCGATAGGCGGGCCAGGGGTTTGCGGTCAGGATGACGAGGTCTACGCCGTTGCCGTTGGTGTACTCGTCCAGCTTGGCCTCGAGGTCGGGGTCGTTGTACATGAAGGTCGCGTGTGCGCCCATCTGCATGGCCATCTCGTTGCGGATGGGGCTGTTGCCGATGCCGATCGTCCTCGCGCCCATCGGACGTCCCAGTCCGACTGCGCCGAGACCGAGCACGCCCAGACCGACGACGGCCACGTACTCGCCGGGCACGAAGTTCGCCTTGCGGAAGCAGAGGCCGCTGAGGGTGTAGAGGTGCGCCCAGATGGCGTCCTCGTCGTCGACGCCTTCAGGAATCTTGACTATGGAGGCGCGATGGTCGGTCACCCATTCGGACTGGTGGGGCTGGCGGGAGACAACGCGGTCGCCGACCTTGAACTTGGTGACCTCGCTGCCGACGCCCTTGATGACGGCGAGGTTGCTGTCGCCCACCCAACGGGGGTAGGTCGGCGCGCCGGGCACGTCCTCCGCGCCCTCGTAGTTGCCGCGGTCGGTGCCGATCTTGAAGCCGGATATGATGGTCTCGCCCCAGATGTCGTTCGGGCCGAGGTTCTGGGTGTCGAGGTCCCAGTCTTCGATCACGAGGTTGCGTGGGCCTCGCAGGATTGCGATCTTCATGTCGTGTCCTTTGTCTGAGCGGTGTCGCCCAAGTTTATACGCAGCGAGAATGGCGGGCAAGATGGGGATGCGGGGGTAACCGTTCAGTCTCCGTTGATTGAATTGCGAAGACCCCCTCTCTGTGTCTCCCCCACCGGGGGCTGACAGGGGTAGGTAAAGTATAAGATTAGTATCTAGTCAACTTGAATATGACGAACACGCAGATGCCGATTTATCCCCTCTCCCTTGGCTGGACTGCATGTATCCTGTTGGAAAGACGGCCACGATTACCGTCTTTGTAGGTATCATGCGCTGCGAAACAAAGCTGCCCCTACCGTCATTCCTGCGAAGGCAGGAATCCATAACATCATGACAAGAGGCGTGGTCTATTTCTGAGACAGCCTCCTTGAGTGAGAGGGCTGGGGTGAGGGTGATGTCCCCGACGGTGGAGAGATACAGAGAGGGGTTCCCGCAGGTTCCCTGACACTGAAGGCGCAACACGCTACAATTGGGGAGAATTGCCGCAGGGCAGGGCTACAGGGAGGAGTTGCAGCATGGTCACGCCAGTTCAGAGCCTCAGGGACATGGGACAGTCGGTCTGGTACGACGACATCAGCCGGGCCATGATCAAGTCGGGCGGGCTCCGGGAGCTCATCGACGCGGGGGTCACGGGCCTCACCTCGAACCCGACCATTTTCCACAAGGCCATAACCGAGTCGTCCGACTACGACGACGAGCTGATGAGTCTGGCTGATGCCGGCAAGAGTACCAACGAAATCTTCGAGACCTTGGCCATCGCGGACATCCGCGACGCTGCGGACCTGTTGCGTCCCGTGTTCGACGCGACCGGCGGGGCTGACGGCTTCGCATCGTTTGAGGTCAGTCCCCGTCTCGCGCACGATACGGAAGGCACGATCCACGAGGCGCGACGGCTCTTCTCCGACATCGACCGTCCCAACATCATGATAAAGGTGCCCGCGACGCCGGAAGGGATACCGGCCATCGAGACTCTGATCGGCGAGGGCATCAACGTCAACGTCACGCTGATCTTCTCCCTCGAATCGCACCGGCGAGTCGTCAATGCCTATATCTCCGGCCTGGAGCGGCTGAATGAACGAGGCGGCGATCTGTCGACGGTGTCGTCGGTCGCGTCGTTCTTCGTGAGCCGCGTCGATACCGCCGTCGATAACCTCCTCGACGGTCTGATTGCCGAGGGCCGCGGCGACCTGAATCCCCTCCTAGGAAAGGCGGCGGTCGCCAACGCGCATCTGGCCTACCGCACCTTCGTCCGGGTGTTCGGAAGCCCGCGCTTCGCCGACCTCCGGAGAAGAGGCGCTCGCGCCCAGCCTCCGCTCTGGGCGAGCACCAGCGTCAAGAATCCTGCCTACGACGACCTGCTCTACGTGCGGAGCCTCATGGCAAGGGACACCGTCAACACGATGCCGCGAGCGACCATCGACACCCTCATGGATCGCGGCATCGACGCGAGGCATGCAATAGACGACGCGGCGGGCGAGGCGGCGGAGCGCGTGCAGGCCGGTCTCTGTGATGCCGGAATCGACATGGACGGCGTCACGTCCGTTCTTCTCGCGGATGGCGTCAAGTCCTTCGCCGACTCCTACGACATGCTCATGCGCGACATCGAGGCCGCCTCCAACAAGCTCGCCATCGGCACAGGCGGGGACTAGGCCTGCCCCCTACCACCCGAAGGAGTAGGCGACCTCCCGTCGAGGCGATGTGCCCGCGTAGATCGTGCCGCGCTCCTTGTCGTAGCGGATGCCCATGACCTTCCCGTTGCCCCACGGGTCGACACGGTTCACGCTGTGGCCCCGTTCGGTCAGATCATCCACCACCTCGTCCGGCACCCTGTCCTCGATGTCGAACTGACCGGGGAACGCCTTCCGCGGGTAGAAAGAGGACGGGAAGTGCTTTGAGTAGAAGGTCGGCGCGTCGACCGCCTCCTGCATGTTCATCCCGAAATCGACGTAGTTCAGCAAGAACTGGAGAGTGATCTGGTCCTGGCTGTCTCCGCCCGGCGTCCCGAACGCCATCCACGGCGCGCCGTTCTTGGTGACCATCGACGGGGTCAGAGTAGCGCGCGGTCGCTTTCGCGGCTCCAGCGCGTTCGGTCGGTCGGGATTGAGGTAGAACATCTGCCCTCTCGTTCCCAGCGGCAGTCCCAGCCCCCTGATGACCGGCGACGAGCCGATCCATCCGCCGCTGGGCGTGGCCGAGACCATGTTGCCTTCCGCGTCGATGGCGTCGAGGTGGGTCGTGTCGCTCACGTGCGCGTGACTGAGCCCGAGGTCGACGAGATCGCTCGCCGAGATGCCCAGCGCCCGCCGGTTGTTCTCCGCCACGTCTTCGAGGACGTATTCCGGAATCCCCATGCCAATGTCGCCCGGCCTCTGCTCCATCGAGGCCGTCTCGCCAATCAGCCCTCGCCGCTCCGCCGCGTACTCCTTGGACAGCAGCTTGTCGAGGGGAACGTCGTCGAAGTCCGGGTCGCCGTAGTAGGCCTCTCGGTCGGCGAACGCCAGCTTGGACGCCTCCACCAGCGTATGGATATACTCCGCCGTGTTGTGTCCCATCGAGGCGAGATCATACCCCTCCAACAGCGTGAGCTGCTGCAGGAACACGGGCCCCTGCGTCCACGTCGAGCACTTGTGGACCTCGAGGCCCCTGTACTCGACCATGGCCGATTCCTCGACGGCTGGCTGCCACTCCGCCATGTCGTCGTACGACAGGAGGGCTGTGTGCGTCTTCCCCGTTGCGTCCTCAACGGGCGTGGTGGTGATGAAATCAAGGATGCGCTCCGCTATCTCGCCCTTGTAGAAGGCGTCGCGCGCCGCCTCGATTCCGGCTACTCGCCCCTTCCCCTTGGCGAACTCTTCAGCGCGACACATGATCCGCAGCATCTCAGCGTAGTCGGGATTGCGTACTAGGTCGCCGATCTCGGGAGCTTCCCCATTCGGCAAGTAGATCTCGCCGGTAGAGGGATAAAGCTCCGTGAACTTTCGCTTGCCTCCTACGAGGCTGCCCCAGAGGCCCTCGTACAGCGCGTACCCGTTCTCTGCCAGGTCGATGCTCGGTGCGAGGATCTCCGAGAAGCTCTTGGTACCCCACCGCGCGACGGCCTCCGCCCACGTGCCCACGACCGCCGGCACCGTGATGGGCAGGTACCCGTCACCCGGTATGAGGTCGATGTCGTTCTCCCTGCACCAATCGATCGTGAACGCCTGCGGCGACCATCCCATGCCGCTGAGGGCGTACACCTTGCCCTCGTTGGCGGGGTAGACGAGCGTCGGAACCTCGCCCCCGATGCCGCAGCTCTGCGGTTCCATTAGATCGACCGCGATGCACATCGCAGCAGCCGCGTCGATGGCGTTGCCGCCGTTCTCCATGATGCGGAACCCTGCTGCCGTCGCCAGGTAGTGCCCCGACGTTACGACGCCCTTCCTTCCCGTTACAACCGGACGAGTGATGAAGCCTGCCAATGTATTTCTCCGTTCTTGGTGGTTTTGCCTAATTATCTGAATTAGGAATTCACTGAATTAACCAATTCGAGAAAATCCCCTCTCCCGTCGTGGGAGAGGGCTAGGGTGAGGGTGACTCCCCCGGAACACGCTAATCTGCTGTATGCGACGAATTTCAAGGACGCCCCTAGTGATTCGGAATGTGAAGCGACCGCCCCTTGCCCTCGACGGGCAGGTCGATGCGTTGCGACCCCTGCACGTGCGACCACGCCAGCCCAAACTCCGCCTCGCACACCTTGTGCGTAACATCGATGTTGCCGCTCGTGCGCTCCCCCGTCTCCAGCTCGTTGACGAGACTGCGAATGGTGTTGACCGTCGGACTCTCGCCTGACGGCACGAAGCGCTTCTCTTGGGTGTCGTTGCCTCCGGCCTTGTGTCGCAAACGTATGTCTTCCCCGTCGTCCCATGCGAACGCGCGGCCCTCTGTCCCGTGTATCTCGAACTCGGTCGCGCGGCTCAAGGGAATGAAGACCGCCTCCGCGCCGTTGTCGTAGCCCACGCGCGAGAAGTCGAGCAGCGGGTCGGCGAAGTCCATGTCCTCGGGCGGCACGAACCGGTTCTCCGCAACGCTGAGCGTCGGCAGGGGAAGCGGACGCTGGTTCATGTCCGTGCCCTCACGGGGACCCTTTCGACTGCCGTCGTCCAGCGGATCGCCGTGGAGCACGAGCCTGCCCTCCGCCCAAACCGGCTGGGGGTCGCCGAGCAGGAACGCCAGCGTGTCGATCGTGTGCGAGTGGTGCTTCATCAGGTCGGTGAGCCAGTAGCAGAAAGCGTACTTCGGCTCGCCGATGTCTCCCTGCGCTATCGCCTCGCGAAGCCGTTGGAACCCATCGTGGTGCCGTCGCTCCGCGCCGAAGTTGAACGCCACGCCGTTCGCGTTCACGGCATCCCGAATCCGGTCGGCCTCTTCCAATGACGAGCACAGGGCCTTCTCGGCAAAGATGCCGCGAACGCCGTGCTCCGCCGCGAACGTGATGACCTCGGCCTTGTGGATAGTCTGCGTCGTCACGCTGACGATGTCGGGTCGCTCCCTCTCGATCATCTCGCGGTAGTCGGTGTAAAGGTTCGTTATCCCGTACCGCTCGGTGAACAACTTCAGGCGGCCCTCGCTCCGCCCCGCGACCGCCACGACCTCGGTCTCATCGACGGCGTTGTAGGACGCGAAGTGACTGTGCGGCTTGCGAAACGCGCTCGGCGGACGCTCCCCTTCGAGCAGACCGCCTATGCGTCCCGCCCCGACGATTGCCACACGATATTTTGCGTCCCCCATGGTGATACCCCAACGCCGCGCGTGCTATTCCGAACGCGAGTATACCACTACGCTCAGCACTCGTGTCCTGCTCCGGGTGTGGGTCGGGCACCCTCACCATAGACGTTTGTATGGATGAGTGGCTCCCAACAAAAAGCTAGGGCTACAGATTTCTCTGTAGCCCTGCGCCCTACCGCCGAAGCGAGTAGGGGGAGTACTCTATACCGTTTCCAGAGTCGTTACCGATGTCAACCCGTGTAAAGCATCAGAAGTGTTTCAGGTTGACTAGGGCGAATTTCGCCATCGACAATCCCAAGCACCCGTTCTAGTCGTTAGACAGAATGACTGAGCCGGTACGCCCTTCATACGTCATGGTAAAACCACTCAGGAAGTCGCGGCCCATCAATGCACGGCAATTCCAAAAGCCCTTGAGGTTCACTCCCATGAAGGTGCCCCAAATCGTGAAGTTGAGGCTAGGAACGTGCACCTGCGCTGCGAAAACGTTCGCTTTGAAGGGGCCGTCTACACCCTGGCCGAAGGCTTGGTCAATCATAGGCAGGTCCAACTCAATTGCCAGATCAGAGTCAATACAACTCGAAGATGCTCCGGTGTCAACGAGTGTCCACCAACGGGTATCGGCGAGATTCGGCACTGCTGTGCCTTTTGGGTCGTACTTAGGGTCAAACCCTATTCTTGCGGCGAGGGTAGGGCCGTTCAGTCGCAAAGACTCGCGGCCAGATTGTAGTCCGTCCGGCGCGTCGTTAAATCCACATTTAGTTGTCGCCATAGATCGGCCTGTAAAGGAGAGACGGCGAGAACTGAGGTGCGGATGCCCCAATCTGTCTGATTAGGTACGGCCCTCTATCAAACTGACGGGCCGCATCCTGTATCGCATCCGTGAAGGTAGCATAGAAGCCTCGCGGTTCCTCGTCGTACATGACGACCCATTTGCCGATATGGTCCAATTCAAGCTCGGACTTCATCGCCTCGTACTTGGCAATCTGTGCACCTAGAGTCTTGGACATAATGTCACCTCCATATGACATTCTATAATTATAGACTATAAGCTAAAGAGGCCCAATGTCTACCACTAGGAGTGGCGGGTAGTGTCACACGAATTAGAACATTTCAACCTGTGACACTACCGGAGCTTCGTGTCCGCTACACCACGAACCTCACCCGCGACTCCGCCACAAACTCCACCTTGTCCTCAGTGATCACCCTCAACGCGGGTTGGACACGCCCATAGATCGGCGTAACCATCAGTCGCCCCTCTTCGGACTGCTCGAAGTAGTACACGTCACTGTTGAGAGTGTAGGTGCACAGGTCGGACGAGTGGCCCAGGAAGCCCAACCCGTCAACGTGGTACACGTCAAGCTGCGGAAACCGCGTCAAGCGATGCTCCCGGTTGAAGGTGATTGCCAGTTTGATCGTTCGGGGCAACCGTGCCTCCGCTAGTCGTGGTGAGAGCATGACCACCACCGTCGGCCCCAGCAATACGAGTCGTTCATACGTCCGAGGTCGTCCCTCATCCGTAAAGACGTGGGCGTGAGCGCCCGCGGCAATCATGATCGTTGCGACCTCAGAGGCGAAGTACCTGCCCTCCGGCGTCGAGACGGCGGCACACACAGTCGAGGCGTCGAGGACGATGTGCTCCTTGACTGCGTCGGCCAGTACGTCGTACCGGATCGCGCCCTCGTCCGCGTTCTCGACCATCGCCGTCCGCGCGGGAGACTGTCCCCCGTCCGCGCCCACGATCCAGTCTACCTTGCTCGGCTCGGCAAGAGTGTCGCGCAGTGCGCGGTCGCGGAATTCCGCAAGCGGAGTCGGGGGAATGGCGCGGAACTCGTCCAGCGTGGCGATCCCGGTCGCGCCCGAAAGCCGACGGCCGTAGAACGCCGTCCGGGAGGCCGAACGGACGACCCTGTCCAGCAATTCTACGAGATTATCTGGGGTCTTGTAGGCAGGCATGAAACTAACGACTAACGTGCGCGTCCTCCGGCCCCCAGCGACTAGCACCCAGTACCCTCCGTTTTCGCAGTCATGTGGTAGGCTGGTAGGAGCAATTTGGGAGGACGATGGTCGATGAAAAGGTTCGAGCGCCTTACGAGGACGGGGCAATTGGACAGGGCTTGGGTGGAGTCGGAGCTATTCCCGCTCGCGGAGTCTCTTAGAGAGAAGGTCGACGACGGACAGCCGCTTCGAGGCCGCTCGCTCTACCTGCTGTTCTACGAACCGAGCCTCCTGACCCGGACCTCGTTCGAGCGCGCGATGGGACTGCTCGGCGGCACACCCTACTTCACCGAAGACGCCTCCCAGTTCTTCCCCGTGACCACGCCGGACTATATCGAAAACATTATAGCCAACCTCGCCGCCATGCACATGGACATGGTCGTGCTCAGGTCGAGCGATCAGGGAGTCATGGACCGCGCCGAAGAGGAGGCCGAGGCCCAGTCGATGCCGCTCATCAACGGCGGCAGCCTCGAAGACCATCCCACCCAGGCCCTCACCGATCTCTACACCCTCAAGCGAGAGATCGGCACAATTGACGGCGCGCGCATCGCCGTCGTCGGAAGGATCGATCACCGCAACGTCAGCGCGCTGCTGCGGGGTCTGGCGATGTACGAGGACATTACCGTGTCGCAGGTCCCCTTCAGCGGTCAGGCCGACCTCGACGTGATCTCCGAGTGCGAGGCTCAGGGAGTTACCTTCGAGACCGGAACGATTGACTCCCTCCCCGAAGCCGACGCGATCTATCTCAACGGCCCGCGCACCGTCGCCCATGCCCAGCTATTGAAGTCGCGCGGTGCCTTCAACCTGCGTATCGACGAGGAGTTCATGGCGAAGCTCAAGTCCGGCTGCGTCATCCTCGACCCTATGCAGCGCAGCGGCGACTTCGACGTCCTCGTGAACGACCCTAGGCTCGCAAACTACCGCCAGGCGGAAAACTCGCTGTTCGTGCGTATGGCCCTCCTCCACACCATGCTGGGTAGGGAATAAGTGCCCTATCTCTGAGATTCGCAGAATAAGCCTGTTGAACCGGGGAGTCCCCTCTCCCGTCGTGGGAGAGGGCTAGGGTGAGGGTGCTTTGAGTAAGCCGCCAAAATCATATGGAATCAGTACTAGGATGAGGGTGATGGCTATGTGGATATCCGGTCACTCTACACAACAGAATTCAGCTTTGGACCACTACAGAATCAGCATCGCGTCCCCAAAGCTGTAGAACCGATAACGCCGTTCTACCGCCTCCCGGTACGCCGCAAGCATGAGCTCACGGTCTGCGAAGGCGCTGACGAGCATCAGAAGCGTCGATTCGGGCAGGTGGAAGTTGGTGACGAGGCTGTCGACCACCCGGAACGTATATCCGGGATAGATGAAGATATCGGCCCAACCCGAACCCGCCGTGAGCGCATTCGTGCCTTCCCCAAGACCTAGGCTAGCAGCGTACTCCAGCAACCGGACGGTGGTTGTCCCCACAGCTATGACTCGCCGCCCCTCGCGCTTGGCGCGGTTGATCGTCTCAGCGGAAGTCTCATCGATACGATAGAACTCGGCATGCATGTCGTGGTTGGTGATGTCCTCGACCTGCACGGGACGAAATGTCGCCCACCCGACGTGTAGCGTGACGAACGCGGTCTCGACGCCATTCCGACGTATCTTCTCTATCAGGTGAGGAGTAACGTGCAGGCCCGCCGTGGGCGCGGCGACGCTTCCCCGCTCGCGGGCGTAGACCGTCTGGTACCGTTCCGGGTCGTCCAGTGGCTCCTGGATATACGGCGGCAGCGGAACGACCCCGATCTCGTCGATCCGGTCCTCTTCACTCAGCCGCACGGTGCGCGAGCCGTCGTCGTGCGCCTCCACGACCTCGCCCTCTATCGCAACCGTGCCTCCGCGAAGCTCGAATGCCGTGCCGGGAGTCATCCGTCGTCCCGGTCGCGCAAGCGTGTGCCAAACGCCAGTTGACAGCCGCCGGAGCAGCAGAAGCTCGACCTTCGCGCCTGTGCCCGCGCGTACGCCGTACATCCGCGCCGGAAACACCCGGCTGTCGTTGAACACCATCACGTCGCCGGGGCGAAGGTATTCGAGCAGGTCGGTAAAGACGCGATGCTCGAAACGCCGCTCCCCACGATGTACGACCATCAAACGCGAACTGTCCCGCGGCTCGATCGGCGTTTGGGCGATCAGCTTCTGCGGGAGGTCGTAGCCGTAGGCTTCAAGGCTCAGGTCGTCGGCGGTTGGCACGGCACACGTCTTTCGGTAGGTTGGCGCGAGTTCGCTATTTTCGCCGCGTCAGGACTGTCACGCAAGACCGACAAGGCAGTACGAGGCAGATCACCCTTGGAGTTGATAGACAAACCGCCAACCGTCACTCCGGCGAAGGCCGGAGTCCAGAGGGGTGGGTTGGGAGGCTGTGCCACGGCTCACTTTGAATGAACCGTAATTGCCTTGGGTCGTACGATGCGACGACGTATTCCCCTCCGACCGCTTTCGGGTATAATGCTCTGCGAAATTCAGCGAAACGAGAGAGCGCCATGTACGTCAAGCAGAACGAGATGTCGGACGTTCACGAAACGCCAAACATTCACGAGGGTGAGGGAGTCATCCTCCGCCGGAGTATGTTCCGTGAGCAGAGCAAACTGCCGATCCATATGGAAGTCTGGAAGCTGGAGCCGGGTGTCAGCGAGGGCGACCACATGCACGAGGGGAACGGGGAGTTGGAGGAGATCTACTACTTCCTCGAAGGCGAGGGCGTCATGTCGGTCGAGGGCGAGGATGTCCCCATCGCGGCGGGCGATTCCATCATGGTGCCGCCCGGCGTCGATCACGGGTTCCGAAACACCGGCGACAGTCTCTTGAAGCTGGTGATCATCTGGGGCAAGCCGGCTGCCTAGTCCCGGGGAAGGCGCTACTATCAGAATGAACGAAACAACCGTCACGTCGTCATTCCCGCGTAGGCGGGAATCCAAAAGCCCACTCCGCGATCTCCGCGCCCTCTGCGGTGAACTCCCGCGCCCGTTTTCCTACCCCTTATGTGGCCTAAGCGAGGCCATGGTGATTCCCGCGTAATTCTGACCGCAAGGAGTCTAATTCAATATGCCCGGCGAAAACGTCTACGAGAGACTCGGAGTTCGGAGAATCATCAACGCCTCATCTTGGCGGACCAACGTGGGTGGGAGCCTCATGCCGCCACCCGTTCGGCGTGCAATGGACGAGGCGGCCCAGTGGTTCGTCGACCTCGCGGAGTTGAACGCGCGGGCCGGAGAGACTATCGCGCGGTTGACAGGAGCCGAGGCGGGGCTGGTCACGGCCGGCTCCGCGGCGGGGATGCTGCTCGAAGCGGCCGCGTGCATGACGGGCAATGATCCCGCAAAGGTCGACAGTCTGCCCGATACTACAGGCATGAAGAACGAGATTGTCATTCACCGCTTCCAGCGGGTGACTTACGACCGCTGCTTCCGTGCGGCGGGGGCGAAGCTCGTCGAGATCGGGGACGCGGGCGGCGCGTTCGAATGGGAGCTGGAGGCCGCCATAAACGAGCGCACCGCCGCCGTTGCCTACATCTTCGCGATGAGGCAGAGCGGCTCGATTCCACTGACACGGGTCGTCGAGATCGCGCACTCGCGCGGTGTGCCCGTCATAGTAGACGCCGCTGCCATGCTGCCCCCGCCGAGAACCTGACCCGCTACGTCGAGATGGGCGCGGACATGGTCAGCTTCAGCGGCGGAAAGGGCGTCCTCGGCCCGCAGTCGACCGGAATCCTGTGCGGACGAGCCGACCTCATCCAGGCTGCGTCCATGAACGGCGCCCCGAATCAAGGCGTCGGCAGGACTGCCAAAGTCTGCAAGGAGGAGATCGCGGGACTGGTCACGGCCCTTGAGCTGTTCGTGGATACCGACCACGACGCACAATCGGCCCGCTGGGACGCCATGTGCGAGAACATGACCTCGGAGATCGGACGCATCCCCGGCCTTCGCGCCGAGTATCTCCCCGCGACGCCCGAGCTTGACGAGTTCGAAAGCGCTACCCCGCGGGTGTATGTTTTTTCAGAAGACGGCTCCGGCCCGAACATAGCCGACATCGAAGAGGCTCTCAAGCAGAGCGACCCGCCCGTCTACTGCTATCCGGGCGAGCACGGACGCGCCATCGGCCTCAGTCCCGTCAACCTCATGGACGGCGAGGACGAAGCGATAGTCCGCCGCTTCAAAGAAGTTGCGTCGTCATTGTAACCGGCTAATGTCCCGTCTCTGATATTCGCTGAATAAGTCTGCCGAACAGAGAGTCCCCTCTCCCGTCGTGGGCTGACAGGGGTAGGCATTTAGTGTTTCAAGTTCCGAGATGATAGATAATCTCCATATCAGACGGTGGTTCGGGCCATGGTTCAGGAAGGAGCCAGACCCTTCGCCAGAGTCTGCCCTTGTGAAGCAGCCGACGCAGCCAGCTTGTGCCCAGCCGCAGTACGCTTACGGTTCGTCTCGGCGTGCTCGTTGAACTGCGATGATTGGGCGCAATAGATTTCGGAGGCGCTCTGAGATGACTGGGCGCTATGCCCAGGTCATTGGCGTCTTCCACTCTGGTCCCGTACGCCAACGTCCAAAGCGTCGCCACCGACAGCACAAGCCAGTGCCGCGACACCCGCTCGGGGTCGGTTCTTCGTGTGTCCTGCCACTGCCATCCGACGCTCTTGAGCGCCCGAAAGCCCAACTCTATCCAGAACCGCAGCGCATACCAGCACACTCCTGTTTCAGCGGGCGAGAGATCGGTCATAACCACCCACGGCTCTTGTTGACCTCTGTCCCAGACTACGATCATCGTTCCGCGACGGCGTATGCTCCGTCTGCTGAAGGCCGTCCCTGCCCCAATATACGCGTGGCCTGGTCCGGGTACGAGAGACCGCGCAGGCAGGCGGGTTCCCCCGTCAGGACAGAACACGGTGTTGATCGACTGCCGCATGTACGGATGCCATCCCGCAGAGCGTATCTGATCCCACAGTTTCGGACTCCTCAGTCCCCGGTCACACATTACCAGCACGGTCATGTGCTCAGGCACTGCTTCGGACAGGACTCGGAGCATATCCACTATCGGATCCATCCACTTGCCGGGCGTGTTGGCGGGCATGATGCTCCAGGCAAGGGGAATGGCGCAGCTTCGGTAGACTGCGCTTATCACGATCGAGGTCATCCTATCACCTTGCATTGTCGGGTCTATGGCAAGCACCAGTCTGTCCGACTTCCACAACTTCAGCAGCCACTTCAGCAGCGGAACGAAGCACGAGTTCACGTCCAGTTGCACTCGGCACGGGTTGGCACGGTCTTGTCCGTCGTAGAGCCACTCCCTGAGGTACTGGCGGATGCTGTTGAAGCTGCCGATGAACGAAAGCACAGTCGTGACGGCGTTCTGGCAGCCGCTTCCGGCTAGTATGGTGCCGTACACCCAGAGGACCAGTCCTTTGAGTTGGGACTCTCTGAGGTGTGGCATGTGTTGTTCGATGGTCTGCTGCATTTGATACCATTCGGATGGGAGGCGCATGGCGAATCTCTGGCTCCTTTCTGTTGGTACCAAAAAGATGCCAGAAACCCATGCGCTTTCCAAGTTCTTATACGTGTTTTATATTTTGCCTACCCCTGTCAGCCCACGACGGGAGAGGGCTAGGGTGAGGGTGATGGCTACGAGCATTTCCATATACTCTATGCAACGGAATTCAAAGTCGGGACACTAGCGGTTCAACGTCCTAGTTTTGAAGGGTAACGAGGCTATGACTTGGTAGGGGTGGGTTTGAAACCCGCCCTGTCGTGTAAAGCACGAATCAAATCTCCAATTACTACCCTTCATTTCAAAGATTTCGGTCCACTAGGACGATTCCTCGTCGGCTTCTGTCACCTCTGCGTCGGCAGAGTCTGAGACGGACTCGTCCGCGTCATCGGAGTCCAATTCCTCCGATTCGCTCGAGTCCATCAAAATGGCCTCGAAGAAGTCCGACGCCCGCATGATCTGGTTCTCCTGCCTCAGGACGATGCCCTTTACGCGCGGCACGTAGTCGTTCAGCCATCGCTCGTCGGTGCGAAAGGCCTCCCGCGCCTCCTCGAAGTGCGCGAAGTCCCGGTACGCCCAGATATGCACCACCTTGTTCAGCGCGCCGATGTCGGTGTAGTACCAGCCGGCCAGCTTGACGCCATAGCTCTCGCGCACGGGAAGGGCAACCTCTCGGACGGCGGCCATGTACTCCGGGGTCTTGCCCATCGCGATGTCGTACGTGCGCATATCGTAGATCAAAGGTGTTCTCCTTGCCTTTTCTTTCTGAGTCGGTACGGGAGTTACATTGTACGCGCAACGCTGCCGATCTCGCGCTGCAATCTTGCCTCCACGATTTCCACCGTCTCCGGGTTTGGCGGCCAGTCGGCTGGAGGCACGTGGGAGAGGCGCAGGAGGAATCTTGCGAGAAACCCGGCGTACTCCTTCAGATCCTGCGTCCGCACCTTGTCGACGGTGTCCCACGGTTCGGCCCGGAAGTTCGAGTCGGGGTGCCGTCCAACGAACCTCCAACGCCAGAGAATCGCGTACGGTATTGCGCTTCGGGCGAACGAGAATCCGTCGTTCGTGTGGTCGAGCACCGGCATGACATGGCACTTGAGACCCTCGCCCAACTCATCGAGCGTCCCCTGCACGAGGCCCCGCAGGTGGGGGAACTGCAGGACGACTCCCTTCATCGGTCCAGCCGAGAGCTCGTCCAGGTTCACGACGAGCCTCGGCTCGGGTTCGGGGCCGTAATGCCGCCGGACGTAGGCGGCGGAACCCTGATGGTTCTGCTCCTCGCCGCTCCACGTGCAGAAGCGGATGCCCATGCCAGGGGCTATGCCAAACTCCCTCTGCACACCGGTAAGAAGGCGCACGGTCTCGAGCAGGACGACCAGACCGGAGCCGTCGTCCACCGCTCCCGGCGATCCCATGTAGGTGTCCTGGTGAGCCCCGAGCACCAGCGACTCGCCTGGCCATGCCTCGCCCGGCAGGTCGGCGACCGTGTTCCAGCACGGAGCGGTGAATGCCTTGCTCTCGACCCTCAGCGCAAACGTCTTGCCTGCGGCTCGGCGCAGCCTCACCCCGTCCTCGCGGTGCGTTTGCACCGTCGGCAGCGGGTGGGGAAGCACGTCGCCAGCCTTCTCGTTCCATCGCTTGTCCGTGGCGCGAACGGTCTCGACGTGGCCGCCCGCTCTTGGCTCTACCGCTATGGCGGCCACGCATCCCGCCGCCGCAAGGTTCCGTAAACGGTCCGGCAGCGGGACTGCAGCGGTAAACGGCTCGTCGGCGTTCTCGACGACGGCGATGCTGCCCGGAAGCCTGTCCGCGCAGGACTCGATCTCGTGCGTCATCCCGAATCCCACGTCGACGAGAGGTGCCCGGAGGTCCACAGGCGGGCAGTGGATCATCGGAACGAGCGCTATGGGCCTGTCGTCTTCGACGATGCGGCCCTCGCAGACCGAGTAGTCCCACGCCTTCAGGTCGAACTCCTCCAAGCGCGGGTCGCTAAGGCCGTACTCCTCGAACCGGTCCTTGATGTACCGTCCCGCCGCCTCGTCGCCCGCCGTGCCCGCCCAGCGCGGGCCAATGCGCTCGCATATTTCATATAGGTGCTCGTCGAGCCGGGAGCCGACGAACGCCTCGCCCATCAGCCACTTGTCGACGGTCTTCCAGTCCGGGTTTGAGGTCATGGGAGATTTGAGAAGAGAGTATTTCGTAAGAAGCCTGTTGATGCGGGGTAATGATAAGGGGTGTGTTGGCGTTCGTACAGTCAAAGAGTGTCCAAGTAACTGTTCAGAGTTGATGAGACGGATCGTGATCCTGAAACGCCTAGCGTGTTGGGGTCAGTTGTGGCATAACGGAGTCATGAGAACCGATGCGGACCTCAAGCGTGCAACCCGCAAGACCCTGCTGGCGATCATCGCCGAGCAACAGGCGGTCATCACCGAGTTGCAACGACGGATAGACGATTTGGAGAGGCGAGTCCCTCCTCGGGGCCGACCTGTGGGGATGCCCGGCAACAAGCTTGCTCCTAAGCGGCCTCGACCGAAGAGGACGGAGCCTCCGAAGAAGCGAACCCAAGGATTCGCCCGGCGGCGGATGAACCCCACTCGGCAAGTAGTACACGCCCTTGACTCGTGCCCCGAGTGCGGGACGGGCATGACAGGGGGATGGGTGCATCGGACACGAGAGGTCATCGAGATTCCGTTGGCTCCGGCAGAGGTGATCGAGCAGGTCTTCGTGGCCCGCATGTGTGCCCTATGCCGCAAGCGGCGTCTGCCTCAGGACTCGTTGAAGGGAGTGGCAGTGGGGCGTCAGCGCATGGGAATCAATCTGGTGAGCCTGATAGTGACCCTTCGCGAGGAGGGACGGCTGCCCATCCGGAGCATCCAGCAGTACCTGCGGACGGTTCATCAGTTGAAGCTGAGCGTAGGGGCCATAGCTGATACGATTCACCGCGTGGCGCGACAGGCACAACGGACAGTGGACGAGACGCTCGAACGCATTCGCGGCTCTCCGGTGGTGCACGCCGATGAGACCGGCTGGCGCGAGGATGGAGTCAACGGCTATGTCTGGACATTCAGCACACCGACGGAGCGGTACTTCGTGCGTCGCGGTCGTGACAAGGGGGTGGTTGACGAGGTGTTGGGTGAGTCTTTCGACGGAGTGCTGGTGAGCGACTTCTACGCCGCATACAACCATTATCCCGGTCTCAAGCAGCGGTGCTGGGTACATCTGCTGCGGGACATCCATGAACTCAAGGCGTTGTACCCCGAGGACACGGGACTGGCCCGGTGGGCTGCGGCGGTGCGCCAACTCTATGACAGGGCGAGAGAGTACGCTGAAGCAGGCGGTCAACCAGCGTCCGGGTACCAACGGTTGGTATCTCCCAACCAGTTGATGCTGGAGAGCCAACTGTTGTCATTATGCCGCCCCTTCTCAAACGACGAAACGGCACCTCAAGCCAAACTCTGCCGGCGCATAGAACGGTTCATCAAAGAGCTGTTCGTCTTCGTATCGCATCCAGACGTGCCGTCTGAAAACAACGCTGCGGAACGGAGTCTGAGGCATCTGGTCATCAGCCGGAAGATCAGCGGCGGCACTCGATCCCAACAGGGAACCAACAGCAAGATGACTCTGGCATCCCTCTTGGGCACTTGGAGAGCGAAGAGCCTCAATCCTCTCTCCGAATCCCGCAATCTGCTCGTTTCTCATCAACTCTGAACAGTTACGTGTCCAATTGTAATTCCGTTCACCCTGAGCAGCGCTACGCCCCGGGCCCTGGGCCGGGCAAGGGTGTCAGTAACTGCCGCGCAGCCAACCACAATCTCTCCCCCGCCGGGGGCTGACAGGGGTAGGCAAAACGGAATTACAGCTATGATCCGGCCCCGCCTTCCTGTCATTCCGAGCGCAGGGAGGAATCTAAAGTCCGTATCTGCAAGACCCGGCAGCCAGTGCCGCGCCTATATCGTGACCAAGAGTGAAAACAACGTAGGGACGCTCTATGTTGGCCTAACGTTGTGACAGACGCTTTAGATTCTTCGACTTCGCTCTGCTACGCTCAGACTACTTCATGAGGGTTGTCACCGACACCACCAATCATGAAAAAGGGTTTGGCCTCGTCGTCCTCGCGTGGCAGAAGCCGGAGGACGGATTCCTGCCCCGTATCGGGGTACGGGGTGACGTTCCTTCGCAGGAATGACGGTGTGGCGGTGGGGTTGGTGCTCTGAAGGGCGGGTTTGAAACCCGCCCTACGAATGCCGGTTGGCCGGGGTCTATTTTCAGAGGAATCCCTCATGTCGGTTGTCACCGACACGACCAATCATGAAAATGGCAGTAAGGGCGATTCGCGAATCGCCCCTACGGGAGGTTATTTTCAGGGTAATGACAGTGACGGCGTTGTTTTCTCATCAATGGAGAATGGGTCGATCGCGGTTGCGGTGTTCGCGAAAGTATTAACCTGACACGAGATGGGTAGGGTCTGAAGCTGTTTGGGCGACAGGGGGTCTCTTTTTCCCTGAAATTTCCTGACATATTCTGACATTCCTCTGTTGCGGACGGGAGACCAGGGGCGTCCGCCGTGTGTTGTTGAATATGATAGTACACGTGTTCGCATCAGTCAAATTCGGAGGCGCCCCTTCTTAGATTATTCGACTCCGCAACGCTCCGCCCAGAATGACAGTGACGGCGTTGTTTTCTCGTCAATGGGGAATGGGGCGGTAGCGGTTGCGGTGTTGGCGAAAGTCTTAACCTGACACGAGATGGGTAGGGTCTGAAGCTGTTTGGGCGACAGGGGGTCTCTTTTTCCCTGAAATTTCCTGACATATTCTGACATTCCTCTGTTGCGGACAGGAGATCAGGGCGTCCGCCGTGTGTTGTTGAATATGATAGTACACGTGTTCTCATCAGTCAAATTCGGAGGCGGTAACTGTTCAGTCTCCGTGAGTTGAATTGCGAAGACCCCCCTCTCTGTGTCTCTCCCCCGGCGGGGGAGAGATTGTAGATTCTTCGTCGCTGCGCTCCTCAGAATGACAGCAGGAGGACAATTCCTGCATTTCCAACAGACTCTGAACAGTTACCGGAGGCGCCCCTTCTTAGATTATACCAATTCCTCTTGCATACGCCGTAACTCTATCGTTGGTATGAAGGTGATTTCGTCTAACCTTCCAAAGGGCAGGTTTGAAACCTGCCCCTACCAGGAGCTCCTACCCCTTCATGGTGTGGTCAAAGCGAACTGGTATTATTCGACTCCGCAACGCTCCGCCCAGAATGACAGTGACGGCGTTGTTTTCTCGTCAATGGGGAATGGGGCGGTAGTCAAATGCCTACCCCTGTCAGCCCGCCGGGGGAGAGATACAGAGAGGGGGTTCCCGTAGTTACTCTAAAGCCTGTCGAAGGGTGAAATCGCCATTCATGGTTCGACAAGCTCACCATGAACGGTTCCTGGCGACTTATTGGACACCCTTCAAGGGGAATAGGTCCACACCCTCACCATCGGTACAATCTCGTCCCCTTACGTGGCATAATGCAGTGGAGAAGAGACTTAGCCCCAAAGAGGGGGAGCATCGAGGTAATGAACGAGTCCGCGGCATGGTTCCTCGTGTCCGAAGACGGTGGCCCACTCGGACAGATATATTGCCCCGACGGAAGGATCGAGCCTTCCGTCGGGGAGACCCTCGAAAACGGGCGGACGTGGAAGCGCGCGGAGGTCCTGAGCTTCGAGGAGTTGCGGGCCTCGTGCGGCATGAGGCGTTTTCGCATCGTAGTTCGCATCATAGAATAGGAGCACGAGCATGGAAGAGCTGCGCGTTGGCGTAATCGGATGCGGTGGACACGCCCGCAGCCACTTCGAGATGATCGCCGCCGAGCCGCGGGTGCGCCTCGTCGCCATCGCCGAGCTGGACGACGAGCGACGGGCGGAGGCGGCGCAACTCCGGTCGGTCCCCGGCTATTCCGACTACCGCAGGATGCTCGATGACCACGACCTCGACATCGTCCACGTCGTTACGATGCCTGCCCACCTGAAGGCAATCGTCCTCGACTGCCTCGAACGTGACATCAACGTCTCGGTCGAAAAGTCGCCGGGCGTCGACTCGACGGAAACGCAAGAAATGGCCGACGCCGAGGCGGCGAGCGGCGCGAAGGCCATCGTCTCGTTCAACCGCCGGTACTTCCCGGAGGTGCTGGCCGTGCGGCGCTTGGCGCAAGAGCACGGCGGGGCCGTTCACTGTGCCGCCACGTACAACAAGGCCATTTCGGGAACGCCGGAGCAATTCGACTCGCTGCTGCCTCCGCCTATCATCTCCGACGCCATTCACCACGTCGATCTGCTGCGCTGGTTCGCCGGCCCCTCGGAGGACAGGGCGGCCGTTCCAATCGAGGTCCACTCGGTCGTTGCGGACGGCCCCCGCCCGGTCGAGCACAGGCAGAACGCGGTCATCCGCTTCGACACTGGGGCTATCGGCTCGATCGCGAGCCATTACGGTCTCGGGGGACGCATCCAGCGAGCGGAACTGCACGCGCAGGATTTCTCGGCCTATCTCGATCTTACGAGGAGGGAGCGAAAGGTCGAGATGTATCATGCGACACCCGACAATCAACCGAGGATGTATGGCGCGCGAGTCGAGGAGCCGCTCGACCTCGATGCCGTCGGAGCCCCCGGCTTCAACGAGGTGACGCACTTCGTCGACTGCATCCTGGAAGACCGGACTCCGTGGTCGAACCTCGACGACGCGGTCATCACCATGAAGCTGTGCGAGGCCATTCGACGCGGCCACAGCGGCAGTCTGGAAACGTAGGAGGCTCGCCCGTCATGCCGATGAAGCTCTCCGTCTCGATGCGCGTTGCCGAGGACATGTTCGACAAACGCAAGGCCGCCATGTCGCTGGAGGACATGGCGCGGCTGGCAAAAGGGAGCGGATTCCACGCCGTCTGCATGAGAGCGTCGCAGGTTGGCACACATACGCCGCCCGGGGTCGCGCGGGAGAAACGCGAGTTCCTGGACTCCCTCGGTCTCGCGGTCTCCATGGCAACTGGCGACTTCCCCATCCCGGAGAACAACGAGCGCGGTCCCGACGCACTTCGGAACATCACCCCGTACCTCGATCTCGCGGAGGCCTTGGACTGCGACCTGCTCCGCATCTGCATGAAGACGGATGACGATATCGCATGGGCGCGGCGTGCGTCCGACGAGGCGGCGGAACGAAACATCCGCCTCGCTCACCAGAGCCACCACAACAGCCTATTCGAGCAGGCGGAGCGGTCGGTCGAGGTCATACAGCAGGTGGGGCGGCCAAACTTCGGCATCATCTACGAGCCTGCGAACCTCCAACTCTGCGGCGAGGACTACGGCGTCGAGACGATCAGGATGTTCGAGCCGTACCTGATGAACGTGTATCTGCAGAACCAGGTCATCCGACCGGGCGGCGATACGAGAGCAGACACATGGAGTAGCGGCAACGTGGAGTTCGATCAGGTCCCTATATGGGACGAACGGGGAATCGACTTCCCGCACATCATGGACGCCCTGGGCGAGATCGGCTATGAGGGATACGTCACCGTGCATCAGGCCTCTGCTGGCGTGCGGGGCGGCCCCGCGGCGGCGATAACCGAGAACGCACGCTATCTTCGCTCCATCGGGGACTTCGAGGAATGAAAGTCCACCTTGTAGACGGAACCTACGAGCTCTTCCGGGCCCACTTCGGCGCGTTCCCGGCCATAGCCCCGGACGGCCGGAATGTGGGAGCCACACGCGGCCTCCTGCAGACGCTCCTGGCTTTGCTCCGACAGGACGACGTGACGCACGTTGCCGTCGCCTTCGACCACGTCATCGAGTCGTTCCGCAACGCCCTATTCGACGGGTACAAGACGGGTGAGGGGACATCGGAGGAGTTGCTCGCCCAGTTCGACCCCGCCGAGATCGCGACCGAAGCCCTCGGCATTGTCACATGGCCCATGACCGAGTACGAGGCCGACGACGCCATCGCGACCGCCGCGGTGCGATTCGCCGACGACCCGCGTGTCGAGCATGTGGTCATCTGCTCGCCGGACAAGGACCTGATGCAGGTCGTCCGCGGCGACAAGATCGTGAGCCTCGACCGGCGCAGGGAGATACTTACGAACGAGGCCGGCGTGGTCGAGAAGTTCGGCGTGCCGCCGGAGTCGATACCCGACTACCTCGCGCTGGTCGGCGACAGCGCGGACGGGATACCGGGTGTTCCGCGATGGGGCGCGAAGAGCGCTTCGATCATGCTGGCCCGGTACGGGCAGATCGAGGCCATTCCCGACAGTGAGTTGCTCTGGGACGTCAAGGTGCGCGGCGCGAAGAGCATGGCTGCTACGCTTGCCGAAAACCGGGGCCCGGCCGCCCTGTACAAGGAGCTGGCGATTCTCCGTCTCGACGTGCCGCTCACCGAAAGCCTCGACGATCTTGAGTGGAGGGGCGCTCGTCGGACGGCTTTCTCGAACTTGTGTGATGAGCTAGGCTTCGGCCAACTCAGAAGCGCCCCGACAAGATGGGTGGAATAGTGTCCAGTCTCAGAGATTCACCGAAAACGCCGGCTCACAAGAAATCCCCTCTCCCGTCGTGGGCTGACAGGGGTAGGTAAAGTATGAACCAGCTACGAACATCACCCTCACCCCAACCCTCTCCCGCGAACGGGAGAGGGGTAGGTATTTGCCTATCGCTCCATTCTCCATTGACCAGAAAGCAACCCGGCTCTGTCATTCTGAGCGGAGCGTAGCGGAGTCGAAGAATCTAAAGTGTCTGTCCTAACGTAAAGCTGGCATAGGGAGTTCTTACGCTGTTTTCGCTCTTGGCCACGATAGAAGCACGGCACTGGCTGTCCGGTCTTGCGGTTACGGATTTTAGATTCCTCGCTACGCTCGGAATGACAGAGAGACGGGGCCTGATCATAGCTATAAATCCGTTTTACCTACCCCTGTCAGCCCGTCGTGGGAGAGGGCTAGAGCCTGCCCTGTATGTCATGCTCAACCTCAACAATAATGCTGTGGGCATCGCGGGCAGTCTCGAAGAGCTGTCCGCGATGCCCACAGCACGAACCAGTGCGAAGTGAAGGTGAGTATGACACGATAGGGATCGCGATGTGTGGCCCAAGCCTGCCCTGCCATCAGTGGCCTGGTACGGAACTGCCCACACCGCAACCCCCAAGGGACTTGTCCGTCGCTGGATTCAAGGGTGCCATCGTGGCTCGATCTCCTCGCAGGAGTGCGCAGACACGTCCCTGGGAAGACTCTACCACAAGGAGGGACGGTATGACGATGATCATCGGTATAGACCCGCATCCCGGACACCACGCCGCGGCGGCACTCGATAGCCGGGGACAGGTGCGAGATGTGAGAGAGTTCTCGAACGATTCGGACGGGCTGGAAGCCTTCATGTCTTGGGCAAAGAGCCTGGGCTGCGACCGGCTGGCCGTGGAAGGTCCCACACAGACCTTCTTCACCCCGTGGCTGAAGCGCTGTATGGGTGATGGCATGGACGTTGTCCCCATTCCCACTCAGCAAGTGGTTGAGCGACGCGGACATCGGAAGACCGACCCTCACGATGCGGTGCTGGTGGCTCGCGTACTGCAGGCCGACCCGACTCGCCCTGTGGTCAGTGCTCCGGCGTGGCTTCGGCAAATGCAAGAACTCACCCGTAGCCGTAGGCACCTGGCCCAGCAACTCCAAGCCAACAGGATGCGCCTGCGAGACATGCAGACGCCAGCGGCAAAAGAGAGTTTGGAGCGTGTCGTCGATACACTGGAGCGGGAGGTGAATACGCTGGGGCGGCAGATCGACCAATTGGTCCAGTCTGTGGCCCCAGGACTACTGGACCTTCAAGGCGTGGGACCTGTCATCGCCGGGTTGCTGTTGGCCGAGGTTGGGGACATCGGACGCTTCAAGACCCAGCATCACTTTGCCAGCTACTGCGGAGCGGCGCCCGTCCCCCGCGAGAGCGGAGCGAGCAAACATGCCCGCGTCAATCGAGGCGGCAACCGACGTCTCAACTGGGCTATACACATCATCGCTCGCACCCGTTTGCGTATCGACGAAGCGTCCAAAGCCCTGGTGACTCGCAAGGAACAAGAAGGCAAAACACACCGGGAGGCCATACGTGTCCTCAAGACCTACCTGGCCCGCCAGATCTACCGCGAGATGACAGAACTGCTACCGCCAACGCCAGAACTCGCTACAGCGTCTTGACATACAAGGTTCCGTAGCCCCATACGGGGGTGAGGGTATTCTTGGATTACTCAGCCAAAATCATATGGAATCGGAACTAGCAGGAGACCCATGACGACAACAGAAAGAGAAGAAACGCGATTCAAGGTCGTCGGCACACGCCCCGTGCGGCACGACGGCATCGAGAAGGTCACGGGGCAGGCGCTGTTCGGCGCCGACATAGACCTCAACGGGCTCCTGCACGGCAAAGTGCTCCGCAGTCCCCACGCCCACGCGCGGGTATTGTCAATCGACACGAGCCGGGCGGAGAGCCTAGCCGGAGTTCAAGCGGTGATAACCGGAGACGACCTTACGCCGGCAGGCCCGATGCAGCGTGGGGGCGGCAACAGGACGGACGCCATCCTCGCCCAGGGCAAGGTGCTGTACAAGGGACACCCGGTCGCAGCCGTGGCCGCGAGCAACCCACACGTCGCCGAGGAGGCGATAGCGCTAATCGACGTGACCTACGAGCCTCTGCCGTCCGTCACGAACGTTGAGGACGCCGTCTCCCCAGGCGCGCCCGTCCTCCACGAGGGGTGGGACGACCCCGCCAACGCCGTGCCCGGCTCGGAAATCGACTCGCCAAACGCTGCCACGCTGGAGCGCCACATTATGGGCGACCTCGAGCCGGGTTCGCGGAAGCCGACCTGATCGTCGAGCGTGAGTTCCGCACCAAGACTGTGCACCAGGGCTACATCGAACCGCAGAACGGCACGGCGTCCTGGTCGCCGGAGGGCCGGCTTACGATCTGGTGCAGCTCCCAGGGGCACTTCGGCATACGGGACGCGGTGGCAGGTCTGCTGGATGTCCCGATCTCTCGCGTCAAAGTCGTACCGATGGAGATCGGCGGCGGATTCGGAGGGAAGCTGACCGCGTATCTCGAACCGCTCGCCGCCCTGCTGTCGAAGAAGTCCGCGAGGCCGGTCAAGATGACCATGACCCGAGCCGAGGTGCTGGAGGCGTCCGGCCCGACGGCGGGAAGTCACGTAACGGTCAAGATCGGCGTGACCAACGAAGGGCGGATCACCGCAGCTTTAGGGAAGTTCCTTTTCGAGGGCGGGGCCTACGGCGGCGGGCCGGTCGCCCCCGCTTGCGCCGCCATCTTTGCCCCCTACAACATCGAGAACGTTCGCATCGACGGGTACGACATCGTCACCAACAAGCCTTCTACGAGGGCGTACCGCGCTCCGGGCGCTCCTATCGTGGCCTTCGCGACCGAGTCGGTGATGGATGAGATCGCCGAGATGCTGGACATCGACCCGATGGAGTTTCGTCTGCTCAACGTCGCGCGAGAGGGGCTCCGTAGAGCGGACGGCGTGATGAACGGACGCATCGGCGCCGTGGAGGTCATGGAGGCCGTTCGCTCGCATCCCCACTACGTCGCGCCGAGAGACGGCGCAAATCACGGGCGCGGCGTCGCCATGGGCTTCTGCCGGAATAACACGGGCCCTGCATGCGTCATCGCCAACGTGATGGACGACGGCAGGATCAGCCTCGTTGAAGGCTCGGTCGATATCGGCGGCTCCCGGACGGCCATCGCCCAGCAGCTGGCCGAGGTCCTCGGCATCCCCGTCGAGGACGTGAACCCCAGCATCGGAGACACCGACTCCATCGGCTTCACCTCCAACACCGGTGGAAGCGGCGTCGCCTTCAAGAGCGGCTGGGCCGCCCATGAGGCCGCCCGCGACATCATCGCCCAGCTAACCGACCGTGCCGCCCTGATCTGGGACGTATCGCCCGATCAGGTCCGGTACGAGGACGGAGGAGTCCAGCACGTCTCCGATACCGAGCTTCGCATGTCGTTCCGTGAGATCGCGGCGATGCTGCCGGACACCGGCGGGCCCGTCGTCGGGAGTGCGAACCTCAACCCCGTCGGCCAGAGCGGGTCGTACTCGGCCAACATCGTCGATGTTGACGTCGACCCAGATACCGGCAAGGTGGATATCCTCCGGTATACCGCCCTCCAGGACGTGGGATTCGCGATACATCCGAGCTACGTCGAGGGGCAGATACAGGGAGGCACCGCTCAGGGCGTCGGCTGGGCCCTTAACGAGGAGTACTTCATGAGCGACGACGGCGCGTTGCTCAACACGAGCCTCCTCGACTACCGGATGCCAACTACCCTCGACCTCCCCATGATCGACACGGTACTGGTCGAGGTCAACAACCCCGGCCATCCCTTCGGCGTGCGCGGAGTCGGAGAGGCGAATATCTCACCGCCCATGGCCGCGCTCGCAAACGCCATACACGACGCCGTGGGCCTTCGCCTTACCGAGCTTCCAATGAACCCTCAGGCCGTGTCGAAGGCCATTCAAGAGAAAGCAGGTTAGCGGACGCGAGACCGGCCGACCGCGTCCCCTACCGGGCCGTTATCACGCGGTCGCCTATGGGCTGGACAGGACGATTGGTAGGACCGCCGCTCAAGGCGAGAAGGTCATCGACCTGCTCTTGGGAGACGGTCTTCGGGTGGTGCATGACATACCACTCAACGGGTTCATCGCAGGGAGGTGTCGTCTTTGAACCGTCGTACCGATAGTAGCCGAGTTCCGCGGGCAGGTAGTCCTTGGCGTTGAGAATAAAGCTGGTGCCGACGGTATCACCAGGATTCGGGGCGGCATCAAGAATCGTTTGCACCACGGGGCTGTGGGCACCCAACTTGAACAGCAGCCCCACCACTGCCAAGTTACCGTCGGCATCCGCATGGACGAGGTGCAGTTCCGCCGCGAAGCTCGTACCTTCTACGCGATGTTCCGAAGGGGCATGCAGGTGCGCCGACTTCAGCTTGTAGGATCGTGGGCCAACGCTCAGGGTGTTGCCCCCCGCATAGTCAATGTGTACAAATTTCCCGTCGTTGCGCACGGCTACGGCGTCGCTGGCGTATGAGAACGAAATAGGCGGGGTTTCGTCCGCGCCGTATCCGGCAATATCATCCGCAATATCAATTGGAGATTGTTGCGTACCGTCGTCGCACGCTGCGTACTCATCGGATAACGAGGCCCAGTGTTACGGCGCGCCCGGCCCGCCGTATCCCCACTTGACCGCCTGATCCTGACGGTTGCAACCCAGGCCAGTGAGTGCTACCGCCAGAAGGCAAGCAACCGTAATCCAAACGGTTTTCGGTCCCTGGTTGTCCTTCGAACCGAACGGATTGTTCATTCTCGCTCGACTGTCTCCGATACGGAACCGAGAGCCCGGGCGCATCGCCTTGAGCAGGTTCATCGACGCAGAAATCGTTCGGCGCGGCCCTTGTCAGGCCGCGACCGGGCCGTTCCGGTCTCCCTCCCTATAGTATTCGTTCGAGTACCCTTGTGCAATTAGCGTTGTTCGTGGCGCGCTTGTAGAACCAGGCACAGTTCGTGTCGGTTGTCTTTCCTTATTTCGCAAGGAACTCGTGGCATCAGGACGCTGGGATGCCGTCGAGCGAATGGCGCGTCTCATCCTTTTCTCAGAGTAAGGTAAACTACTACTTGCCGAAGACGGAGAAGCACAGGACACAATGCCGTTGGGCAGTATACGCCGCGATACGAGAGAAAGCAGGTTAGCGAAATGAAACTACAAGGCAAGAAGGCGCTCATCACGGGGTCGCGGCGCGGCATCGGACGGGCGATTGCCCTCAGGCTCGCTGAGGAAGGGGCCGACATCGGCATCAACGACATCATTCGTGACGAGACGGCGGAAGATACCCTGCGAATGGTCCGCGAACTGGGCTCGAACGTCAGCTGGCACGAGGCGAACGTCGGCAAGAGCGCCGACATCAACCGGATGATGGACGAGTTCATCGCCGAGCACGGCGGAATCGACATCCTCGTGAACAACGCCGTAGGCAGCATCAAGAACAGCTTCCTCGACATCACCGAGGAGGACTGGGACTTCGAGATGGGCAACGCACTCAAGGGGCCGTTCCTGGCAAGCCAGCGGGCCGCTCGCGCGATGATCGACCAGGGGCGCGGCGGACGCCTCGTCTCCATCGCCAGCGTCCACGCCTTCTGGGCCAAACCCTATAACCTCGTGTACAGCATTGCAAAGCAGGGCCTGATCCGCATGGCCATGAGCATGGCCGTCGACCTCGCCGGACACGGGATCACGTGCAACGCTGTCGCGCCCGGTCTGATCGACTCGCGCACGCTGCCTTCCGAACAGGAGCACCTTCGCGCCGGGCCCGAATACGCGCCGGAAGTCGCGGCCGAGATCCCTTTGCGAACACCGGGCCTTCCTAGGGACATCGCCAACGCCGTCGCTTACCTGAGCTCCGACGATGCGCGCTACGTGAACGGCCAGTGCATCACGGTGGACGGCGGCATGACCATCGTCGGCCCCGGCCCCGGCAGTCACGATCCCGGAATCAGCAACATCTCCGCAGAGGAGATCGCCCGCACGAGGTAGGCGCAGCCAAACCTATGGTCTTCCCGCTCGTCGCCTTCGCCGTAGGTGTGGTCGTCCTGGTCTATCTAGTCGGGCTGGCCTGGGCAGGGTGGTTCTTCGGGGGAGGCGAGTCCACTCCTATTTGGTACTACTGGCTGTTACTCGCTGCACTGGCCCTGTGCGTGATTTCAATCATCGGGTGGGGCTACGGCACTGAAAGCTACCGCAACAGGAAGAGATGGGCGGCTCTCATTCTTGCGGCGGTACTTCTCATCATGCTTGGAGCGTGGTGGATCCTGAGTCTCGGCCTATTTATCGGTGCGATCGGTCTTGTGCTGCTGCTCTATTCGTTGGTGCGCCTAGCGGCAACCCTACGTTAGAACACGGGTCACGTAACTGTTCAGAGTCGGTGAGATATGCAGGAATTGTCCTCCTGCTGTCATTCTGAGGAGCGCAGGGACGAAGAATCTACAATCTCACCCCCGCCGGGGGAGAGACACAGAGAGGGGGTCTTCGCAATTCAACTCACGGAGACTGAACAGTTACGTCACCGCCGTCCTCATAGTTCGCCGTATGGCCCGTCAGGTACACTGTTGCGACCATCGAACGGAGAAATCATAGGAATGGATCGGTTGTCACTACAAGAGCTTCGTGAGCAACTGCCGGTAACGGAGGAGGTCTCATACTTCCAGACGGGCACGTACGGCCCAACGCTGTCCTCGGCGCTGAAGGCCGTCAGGGACGCGATGGAGTACGAGGCCCTGCACGGCCCGGCGCGCCCTGACACGCGGCAGTACATCATGGAGAAGGAGGAGTCAGCCAGGGTCCACTTGTCCGACCTCCTCAACGTCAATCCCGAAGAGCTTGGCATCGGCTCGAACACGACCAGGGCCATGCACAGGGTGCTCCGCAGCTTCAACTGGGGTAAGGGAGACGAGTTCGTCACGACATCGCTGGAGCACGTCAGTACGGCGGACGCCTCTCGCGGGCTGGAACAGGAGCGCGAGGTCACCGTCAAGGTCGTCGAGGTGGACGACAGCGACGCGGCTTTCATCGAGTCCCTCGACGGCGCGGTGACGGAGGAGACGAAGCTCCTGCTCATTAGTCACGTAGCCTCACCGAACGGGCGTGTCATGCCCGTACGGGACGCTGTCGACGTCGCCCACGAAAAGGGCGTACCGGTCCTGGTCGACGCCGCTCAGTCCGTCGGACAGTTCCCGGTCGACGCGCAGGCGCTCGGCTGCGATTTCCTCATCGGGTCGGGACCGAAGTGGCTCCTGGGGCCGATGGGGAGCGGATACGTATGGGTGTCGCCCGACCAGTCCGATAACTTCAGGCCCTACTTCACGCCCGACGTGGGCGCGTGGTCGAAGCCCGGCGCTCCCGTGGCCGCTCCGACGGCGCGTTCGAGGGCGGAGTTCGGAACGTACAACCACTCGCTCGTAATCGGGATCGGCGAGGCGGTCAAGACGCTCATGAGCGTTGGGCTGGACACCATCCGTGACCATGTGGCGGGGCTGTCGAAGACGCTGCGGGAGGAGATGCAGGACACGCCGGGCGTCAACGTCCTCACGCCGATGGAGCAGGGTAAGTCAGCCGGTGTCACGACGCTAACGTTCGACGGCTATGCCGAAGAAGACCTGCAGGGCCTCGTCCAGTGGCTCAACGACGAGCGCAACATTCTGGTCAAGGCCCAATGGCTGACCGCGCCGCTTCAGCTGGACAAGATCGGGATGCGAATCTCCGTCGCGGGGTTCAACACCGAGGAAGAGGTGTACCACCTCATCGACTCGCTACGTGACGGCATCCGCAGGTAGAGCCGCTAGGACGGCTACTCGCGACGGCCCCTCAGACGCGGGTCTAGCACGTCGCGGAGCCAGTCGCCGAGCAGGTTCGCCCCGAGCACGACGAGCATAATCGCCACCGCGGGGAATACGCTCAGGTGCCACGCCACGGTCACGTAGTCACGTGAGTCGGCCACCATCTTGCCCACGTAGGGACGATGGAACCGACGCCAAGTCCGAGAAAGCTCAGCGCCGCCTCGGTGAGGATGACCCCGCCGAACGAGAGGCTCGCCGCAACGATGACCGGCTGGATCGCGTTGGGCAGGATGTGGCGGAACATGATGCGCAGATCGCTCACGCCGAGCGCCCGAGCGGAGTGAATGTAGTCGCGTTCCCTGATGCTCAACTCCTCCCCACGAATGAGACGTGCGAACCCGACCCAGCTTCCGAGTCCGAGGAAGGCGATCATGTTGAGAAGCCCCCCTCCCAGGAAGGCAATCACTGCAATCAGCAGCACGAGGAAGGGAATGGCGGTCTGCGTGTCGGCGATGCGCATGATGATGTCGTCTATGAGGCCTCCTCGATACCCCGCGATGAGTCCGAGGAATACGCCCAACGTCATCCCGATGATGACGGCCGAGAACGCAATCAGCAGCGAGTTCCGCGACCCGACGAGGATGCGGCTGAGGATATCGCGACCGAGGTTGTCTTTGCCGAGGATGCCAACACCCTCGGCGGGATCTAGCCAGACCGGCTGGGCGTAGGCGTTGCCTAGATCGATCTCGACTGGGTCCTTAGGGGCAATCCAGGAGCCGAAGACGGCCGCGACGACGAAGCACAGCATGACGGTCACACCGACGATGCCGAGCCTGTTAACCCATACCTTGCGCCAGAAAGTGCGGCCCCCTTGGGGGCGCTGCCTCGTGAAGTTTCCTCCGAGATTGGTCAGTCCCGTCATGGACCTCTCCGAATTGAAGGTCTACGCATGGCTTGGCCTACCGGTGCCGAATTCTAGGATCGACTGCCGCGTACAGCAGGTCCATGATGAGGAAAGTCATCACCGTCACGGCGCCGAACAGGATGACGTCCAGGAAGACGACGGGATAGTCCCTGTTGGCCACGGCTGTCGCCATGAGGTTCCCAACTCCCGGCCACGCGAATACTACCTCCACGACCACGACGGTGCCTATGAGATGAGGCAGTGATGATACGACGACGGTGATGATCGAAGTGCTTGCGTTCCTCAACGCGTGCCTGCTGATCACGAGCCGCTCGCTCAGCCCCTTGGCCCGCGCGGTGCGAACGTAGTCCTGGTTGAGCGCCTCAAGCATTCCCGACCGGGCCATTCTGGCCACAGTGGCCGTGAGTCCGGTGGAAAGGGTAATAGCCGGCAAGATGATGTGCTTCCAACTTCCCGTCCCGGATGTGGGCAGAAGTCCAAGCTCAACCGAAAAGATAATTATCAGCATGATGCCGAGCCAGAACTGTGGCACGACGATCCCGAAGACGGCAATCGAGGTCGTGAGGTTATCTATGATTGTGCCGCGATTCAGGGCCGAGATAATCCCGAGTGGCAGTCCAACGACGATCCCAATCGCCGCCGCGGCAGCTCCCAGGCGCAGGCTGTTTGGCAGACGCTCTACGATCAGCCGCGTTGCCGGTACGCCGTAGCGGAACGAATAGCCGAAGTCTAGCTGGAAGGCCCGGTACCAGAATATGCCGTACTGCACCATGATGTGCCTGTCGAGGCCCATCCGCTGCCGTATGTCCTCATACTCGGCCTGAATCTGTTCCGCGCTGCGGAAGTCGTCGAGGTTTACTCCGAGGCTCGCGGGGTCCCCGGACACGCGGATGAGGAAGAAGACCAAAGTGACTACCGCAAATACGACAAACGCCGCCTGCAAGAGACGACGGATGATAAATGCGGTCATCTACGTTTTCCTGACTTGACTATGGTATTCCGGGCGGGCGAGACCTCATCGTCTCGCCCGCCCGGTCTTAGGGTCACCGGTTTGTGATCACCCTCAGTAGTGTTCTACTGAGAGGGGACCTTCAGCTCGAAGGAATTGGTGACGGTAATGGCAGGCAGGGACGGGCCGAACGCTATCACCGACGGAATCGTGTAGGCGTGAAGGGCCTGCGCCTCGTCGCAGATGTGTGCGGAGATGCGCTTGACCTCAACCTCGCGCGTGGCCGTGTCGGCTATCTGGTTCTTGGCTAGGATCATTTCCCGGAAGGCCGGGTCGGCGAGTCCGTTGCCCCACATGCTGGTCGTGTTGTCGCTGAGATACCAGTTGAGCCCGATGTTCATGAACGCGTCGGGAAGAGTCTGGTTGATGAGCTGCTGCAGCCACTCGGACGACTCGAGATACGCCAGGTCGACGTTTGCGCCCACTGCCACCATAGATGTTCAGGCCGATGTACATGCTCTGCGTGCTGTCGCCCACGAAGATCTGGAAGCCGTCGGAAATGAGGCTCGGCACATTCTCCGGGGGAGCAGCGGTTATCAGATCAAACTCGCCTGCCTTGAGTCCTGTGACCCGTACGGCGGCCTCAGGCACGTGGCGAATTCGGATGTTCTTGATAGCCGGCTTGGGGCCGGGATAGTCTTCCCAGCGTGTCAACTGGATGTAGTTGTCACGTTCCCTCTCGACGAACTTGTACGGACCCGTGCCAACGGGGGCCTCAGAGTAGCCCGTGGGCCCGATGGTCTCGAGATGACCGGGAGGAAGCGGCATGTACGTGAAGGCGTTTGCCCACGTATCATCGGCCAATCGCAGCTTGAAGTGCAGCGTGTAGTTGTCGATAACTTTGACGGCGTCATGGAGGGTGCCAATTCGGTCGTCTGGGTCCACGTATCGGTCGAGGCCGCGGTACGCCCAAGCGACCTCAGCCCTCTCAGACATCATCAATTCGAAGCTCTTCAGCAGCCCGTGGGCGTCCAGGGCCTCGCCGTTGTGGAACTTGATGCCCTGCTTGAGCTTAAGCTCGAGGGTGTCCGTGCTGCCCGGGACGAAGCCATAGGACTCGGCCAGCTCGGGCTCGGTCTCGCCGGTCACGTCGTTCAGCGCGGCGAGCTGTCCGTAGATGAGCCGCGACGTGATGCGGCTCTGGAGCGACGGGATCACGTTGGCGACGAGGTTCGCGGGCAGCGCGCCGACCGCGACGGTGATGGAGTCCGGATACTGCGGCTGCGCTTCTACTTCCCTGACAACTTCAACTTCCTTTTCAACGACCTCGGTTTTCGTAACTACTCTCGTAACCTCGACCAGGACTTCCTTTTCGACTTCTCTCGTGCAGGCGACGCCGATGGCGAGGACGGCCGCCATGACTGCGAAGACAATCGTACTCAACTTCGGTATCCTGTTCTCCTTTCTCCTGTTCTCCTTCGTTTCTTACTGCAAATTCCTGATGCCTACGATACCAACCGTTCTAACGTGCTTGAATTTCCAAAATGAATGTGCGGCCTTGTTCTTGGCGCGCCGCAATGAATTTTGCGGCGCTCGGTGACCGGCTGCCGGGTCTTCGTGGGTGATTGGGGACGTCTACAGCCGGCTGAACTCCTTCAGCACGTGCCAGAAGTCCAGTTGCTCGACACCATACGTCCGATATATGCCGACGATGTCCGCGCCGTTGTCCTTGGCGATGCGTCCCGCCTCGATCATGAGGTCCGGCTTCTGGAAGCTGCCGGGATGGTAGCACGACAGCTCGGCGATCACGCGGCAGCGCCCGTTTATGACCGTCGCGGCGTGGTTCATCTGCCTCGCGAGGTCGTCAAGGGCCGAGTTCGTGCGGAACCAGAAGAAGAACTCGTCGAAAGCTCCGGCGTCGACCCATGACGGCCAGTCGTGCAGCAGTTTGCGGTAGTCGTCAGGCTCCCCGGCGATCATCGTCGCGGAGAAGACGGCGTCGGGTTTAGCGGCCTTCCGGGCCCCTGGGCACCTACTCCCGACCAAGTGTGACGGGCCCGAAATACGTCCTGACATACCTTCGTTCCCACCAGTTGCCCGTCTCTCCACGCGCTCCGTAGTCCGTAAGCGTATAGAGGTACAACTCGGCCTTGATGTAGCGCGGCGGGGACTTCGGAAACGGGTTCTCAGCCAATAGCCCGACGACGGCGGGCGACCCCTCAAGCAGCCTGAACGCAAATGCCTGGAACCAGCCGCTTACACGATTGGGACTGAGCGCGGCGAACCACATCTGCCAGTCGAGTCGCGGCTGATGCGGCGCAACGAAAGTGGGCCGTCGGGCAAGGTCGCCGGGCTTGTGCTTGAACTCATAGTCCCGCCACTCCACCCCGTCGTTCGATCCCTGCACGATGATCTCCGGGCGTAAGGTCGTCATCACGGCGAAGAGGCCATAACCGTTTACGGTATAGGACGGCGATATCCACCGCACCGCCGTAGTAGTCGGCCCCGGATACTTGCCCGCGAACGTCCCCCATATTTGAAGGCCGCCTACGATGAGGACGAACGCGGCTATGACCGAAGTCACACCGGTCAGGACGCGCTCCGGGCGTGTGAAGGCCGGGAAGCGGGGGACGACTCGAGTGACCCTCTCCGGTAGCCGGCGGAGCAAATCGTCGTCGAGCAGGAAGACGCACAGGATGATCGAGAGAAGGTTGAAGAAGGTGTAGTTGCCGGTGATGGCGATCACGACGTTCAGCCCCGTGAAGCAGGCCGCCGCGAAGAAGCGAAGTGGCCGCGGGCCGAACACCATGAACGGCACGACCATCTCCACGAAGAAGACCCCTCCGACGGAGAACTTATGGAACCCCTCCGGCAGATGGTGGGCATACCACGCGACCCATGTGGGCAGGGGCTGCGTCTCGTAGTGGTACGTCAAGGCGGTGAGCGAGCTCCACGTCGGGTCGTCGCTCAGGAGCTTGACTGCGCCCGAAAGGAACCAGAATCGGAACATCAGCGCACGGAAGAGCCAGACCACGACAGGGCCGGGTATGGCGAGGAAGATCGACAGGAACCCGACCTCCAGTAGCAGCGTGTCCCACTGGTACGCCATGAACACCTGCCCTACCGACACGAACGATAGATAGAGCGCATACAGCGCCACGAGCGCGACCCGCTGCAGAAATCCTACGATGAGGCAGACCGAGAGCGCCAGTCCCGCGACTATCCCGACAGTGAGCGCCGCGTCAGACGCCGACGCCCAGAACACGGTGGGAACCAGCCGGTACGAACTAGCCCCGAATATGTCCCGCACTCGCTCCAGGTACTCTGCCGCTGGCAGGATGCCGTCCGACCCCACCAGCCCGGCCATCTGTACGCCGAACGAGGCAAACGCAACGACATAGACGATGCCCAGCAGCCGCACGAACACGGCTCGAATCAAGGCGTACGAGTCGGGCGACGGGTGAATGACAGCGTTTAGGAGCGTTCGGAATTGCATCCGCGTGGGTCCCACAGTTCGAGGCTGAGTCGTATGGTATGCGTCGACACCGACAGCTTCAACCGGAGCAGGTTTGACACGCCATACCTGCGTTCTTATACTCCGTACCATCCCCGCATCGAAGGGAGGCGTACATGGAGCTCGAAGTCCTGTCGTATGGCAGCTTTGGCGGTCCGGAGGCGCTCGCGGCTTTGGAGACGCACGTCCTTGCGCAGGCGTCGTGGGTGGGCGCCTACACGCTCAACCCCGCAGTCGAGGCCTAGCGCCGTTGGCCGTCCTCCCTCTGGTACACGCGCCCCATCCCGTCCTTCGGCAGAAGACGCGGCAGGTCAAGAACATCGACCGCCGCGTCCGCAAGCTCGTCCACGACATGATCGAGACGATGCACGACGCCAACGGGGTGGGACTGGCCGCCAACCAGGTGGGAGTATCCCTTCGCGTGGCCGTCATCCAGCAGCCGGACGACGACGAGGCGACCGTGCTCATCAACCCTAAGTTGATGCGTGTAGAGGGAGAGCGGGAAATCGAGGGTGAGGGGTGCCTCAGCATCCCCGGCTACCGTGGCACAGTCAAGCGCGCCGAGAAGATCCGTGTGCGCGCCCTCGACATCGACGGCAAGGAGTTCCGCATTCGCGCCGCCAACGACCTGCTCGCCCAAGCCCTCGAACACGAGGCCGACCACCTCGACGGCCGGCTCTACACCGACCGCCTTGTGAGCGATGACGCTCTCAGAGAGGAAGTCCGGCCAGGAGATGAGGACGAGGAGGACTCCGAGGAGTAACGCCCGTTCAGCTGAGCATTGGTTGCAAATTCGGTGCTGCAGCCGTTCATGCAGAACGCCAATTTGACGCTCTCTATGTCGCCCCGACATACTGAATTTTGTCTCGACGTGAATCACTCTAGGAGAAAGCACTATGAGCATCGAGCAGATGGGCTTCTATCAGCGCAAGCTCGCTTATGAAATGGACTCAGCAGACCTTTACGAAGCCCAAGAAAGAGGCGAACCCATTGTCGTAGTCGACGGACGCTCTGCCGATGCCTACGCCCATGAGCACATCCCCGGCTCAATCAGTCTTCCGCACCGGAACATCAGCTTCAATTCCACCGCTTTGCTCGAAAAATCCAAGCTCTATGTCTGCTACTGCGACGGCATTGGATGCAACGCCTCGACCAAGACGGCCCTGAAGCTCCTGACGCTCGGCTTCCAGGTACGCGAACTCATCGGCGGGTTGGACTGGTGGAAGCGCGACGGCCACCCCACACACGGCGACCAAGCGCGTGGCCATACCGGAGTCAAGTGCGCGTGCTGACTTGAAACAAGCGGGCGTTTAGGTTGAAGGCGTACAGCGGACACCGCCAATGCAAACCCTACCTGCTCCGTGCTCCGCTACTCCTCAAACCTTCGCAGCACCAAAACCGCGTTTTGCCCGCCGAATCCGAAGCTGTTCGACAGGACGGTGTCGACCTGCTTCTTGCGAGAGGTGTTCGGAACGTAGTCGAGATCGCAGTCGGGGTCGGGATGCTCGTAGTTGATGGTCGGGTGAATCTCGTTGTGTGTGATGGTGGCGACCGAAGCGACCGCCTCGAGCGCTCCCGCCCCGCCGAGTGTGTGCCCGATCATCGACTTGGTGGAGCTTATGGGAACGTGATAGGCCTGTTCGCCGAAGGCCTGCTTGATGCCCCGTGTCTCGGCAAGGTCGTTCAGCGGCGTCGACGTGCCGTGCGCGTTGATGTAATCAACCTCGTTCGGCGTGATCCCGGCGTCGTTGAGCGCGAACCTGATGGCCCGCGCCGCGCCTTCGCCGTTGTCGTCCGGCTGCACGGCGTGAAATGCGTCCGACGATACGCCTTGCCCTATGATCTCCGCGAGAATGTTCGCGCCCCGGTCGAGGGCGTGTTCGAGACTTTCCAAAATCAGGATGCCGGCCCCCTCCGCGGGCACGAACCCGTCCCGCTCGGCGTCGAATGGGCGGCTTGCCAGCGTCGGGTCGCCCTGGTAGCGGGACAGCGCATGGATGGTGTTGAAGCCGCCGAGGCCCAGTTCGCAGATGCCCGCCTCGCATCCGCCGCCGAGCACCACATCGGCCGCGCCGCGCCGGACGACCTCAGCCGCCTCGCCCACGCCCTGCGTTCCGGCCGCGCAGGCGGTGATGATCGTCGAGGTATACCCCTTGATCCCGTAAACCCGGCTGACGTTGGCCGCCGCCATGTTCGGAAGGATCATGGGGATGAAGAACGGACTCATCTTCATGCCGCCCCGCTTGACCAGCGCTCTCGCGTTCTCCTCGGTGGTGGGGAAGCCCCCGTTGCCGTTCCCCATGACGATGCCGACTCGGTCCTCGTCCTCCCTCGACAGGTCGAGGCCTGCGTCTTCGATGGCCATCCCCGCCGCGGCTACTGCGAGCTGCGCGAACCGCGCCATGCGCCTCGCATCTCTCCGGTCGAGATACTGCGTCGGGTCAAAGTCGGACACCTCGCCGGCGAGGTTACTGGGAAAGGCGGACGTGTCGGCCTGCGTGATCGGACCTATGCCCGATTTTCCCTGCACGAGGCCGCTCCAAAACTCGTCGACCGACAAGCCGAGCGGACTGACCACGCCCATGCCAGTCACGACGACTCGTCTTCTTCCGTTATCCCTGTGGCCCATTGCGTCTCTTTACTCCCTTCAGATAAGGGTACAACTCCGGCTTGACGCCCTCAAGTTCCTCGATCATCTCGCCCACGACAGAAAGTGATCCGGTACCGATCACCACGTCGCCGCTTTTGGCGAGGGCAAGAGCCCTGCGCGTAGCAGGCCCGACGCCCGCGTGCTCCATCACCACGGATGTGCCCGTGGCCCCCGCGGCCTCAGCTATCTCCTCCACAGCGGCTGCCTTCGGATGCCGTGATTGTACTGCAATCACCGTCGGGTCGAGCTTTGCCAGTTCCTCCAGCATCCCCACCGCGCTGTGGCCGCTGACCGCTCCGAACACAATGAATGGGTGGTCGTAGTCGACATGCCGCGTCAGGGCCTCGACGAAGCGCCCCATGGAGTAGGGATTGTGCGCGCCGTCCGCAATGACCTGCGGCCCATCTCGCCTGAGCGCCTGGAACCTGCCGGGCCACCGGACGATCCGAAGACCGCCAATTATGTCCGCATTCGTAAGAGGATGACCTGCGTCGATCAGAGTCTCCGCCGCCGCGATGGCCGTTGCCGCGTTCTCCTGCTGATAGTCCCCGATGAGCGGGAGGTTGATTTCGTAGGTGTCCAGAAGGCCCCGGACACTGAATGTTTGGCCGTCGAGGTCGGACTGGTGAGGCTGCCAGGATAGGGCGTTCCCAACGTCGACCATGGGCGAACCCCGTTCGACCGCAATCCGTCGTATCGTCTCCAGCGCCTCTCCTTCCTGCGGGGCGACCACGACCGGAACCTCGTCCTTCACGATGCCCGCCTTCTCGCCGGCGATCAGCGGGATCGTGTCGCCGAGCACACTCGTGTGGTCGAGGCTGATCGAGGTGATGACGGACACGGCGGGATGCACGACGTTTGTCGCATCGAGCCGGCCGCCCAGTCCGACCTCGATGACCTGGAAATCGGCATTCATCTCGCTGAAGTGCTGAAACGCCAGGGCGGTCAGGAACTCGAAGTACATCAACGGCCCGTACCCGCCGTGTTTGCCCACCCACTCCACTTCCGGCCACATCCGTTCCACCAGACCGGCAAAGTCCTCCTGCCGGATGGGCTCCATGCCAATGCGGATCCGCTCGGTCACCGCATGGAGTGACGGGGAAGTGTATAGACCCACGCGCATCCCGGCCGCCGAAAGGATGGATGCGATCATCGCCGCCGTGCTGCCCTTTCCCTTGGTGCCTGCGACGTGAACGGTCGGGACGGAAAGGTGGGGGTTGCCGAGTCGTTCCAGCAGGCGCGTTATGCGCTCGAGATGGAACGTCGAGTGCCCGGGACTGTGCGTTCCGCGCTCAAAATCGGCAAGACCCATCGCGCGCCGCACGGCGGCTGAATAGTCGAGCTTGTTCGTACTTCGGATGGCGACGCTCACCGACACACCCTAGAGAGAGGATAAGAAGAGTATCGCACAGACAGGGAGATGAGAAAACGTCGACCCAACCTGCGGAAGCTGTACTAGCTTGGTCGGTATGCTTCTCCCAAACACCAAATTAGCCATCCCCGTCATTCCGGCGCAGGCCGGAATCCAGAGGGGCCCGGGTGGGGCCAACACTCCAATTAGTTCCACCGTCTAAACTGCTACAGACACCAAACCTGTGGTGTGTACCAACTGCCAAGCTCTCACCGGTGGGGAAGAGATGAAGAGAGGGGAATTCCTCAGTGGTCGCGGATGTGCGTCGGCATGTAGCCCAAGTTCATCCGCATCGCGTCGCCCAGGCTGATCTTGTGGATGTAGTCGATATTCCCTCCGACGGGTAGTGGACGGAAGCCAAAGTGCTGCTCAACCGAATCGAGGCTTGTGTTCTCACCGACCGCGATCATCTTTAGCTGCTCGCGTGTGACTGGTGGGTGCGGCGACAGGGCCTCCATAACGCACGCCGCGGGACTCATGACGGATACTGGTACGTGGACCTTCTTCACCTTCACGCCGAGCGTCTCCGCTACGAGATCGATCAACTCGTCGTAGGTGAAGTAGTCGGGGCCGCCGATATCGACGGTCTTCCCCTCCAGGTCGTGACGCCCTATGCTCTCTACGACACATCGCGCCACGTCATCTACGGAGATGGGCTGAAACACCGACTTGCCGTCACCTACGACCGGCGCCAAGGGGGACATCTTGACGAGCGCCGCCAGCCGATTTACGAATTCGTCGCCCTCCCCGAAGCCGATGGTGAACCGCACGACGGTGTAGTCCAGATCGGTGCGGCTGATCTCTTCCTCGGCCATCCAGCGTGAGTAGAGATACGGCACATCGGGGTCGGAGGTCGATCCTACCGTGCTTACACATACGACGCGGTCCACTCCCGCTTTGTTCGCCGCCTCGAGGACATTCTTCGTACCTTCGTAGTTGACGCGCTGAAACGTCCGGTCGCCGAACTCGCGGATGACGGCGACCAGGTGGACAACCGCGTCGACGCCCTGCATCGCCGACGTTAGCGACTTGGGGTCCAGCACGTCACCAATGGCGATCTTGACGCCCCACGGCAGCATCGCCGCCCCGCCGCCGCGCGTCAATGCCCGAACGTTCTGTCTGCTGGACGCGAGACGCTCCACGACTCTCCGCCCCACAAAGCCCGTCGCGCCGGTTACAAGGATCATCCAATTATCCTATCGAGAAAGTGTTCAAAGGGTATCACGGCATTAGGAATCCTGCGACATGCGTAGGCGAGCAGAAACTGTACCAGCTTGGTCGGTGTGCTTCTCCCGAACACCAAATCAGCCATCCCCGTCATTCCGGCCTCCGTCGGAATCCAGAGGGGCCCGGGTGGGGCCAACATTCCAATTAGTACCACCGGCTAAACTGCCATAGGTACAGGCGAGCACATCGAATTCCGATGCCTCAAAAGACCGCTGACGCCAAGCGGTCCAGCTCGGAGAGGCTTTCCTCTCGTCTGGCCGTCGGCAGACCCACCAGCACCCGGTCTGCCCCTGCTCGCTCGTACTGCCTGATGGCGTCTCGCTCTGCGGGGACCCCGGCCACGGTAATGTCTATCGAGCGAGGGTCTCGTCCCGCTTCCCGTGCCAGGGAGTCAAGTTCGGCGCGGGCATCGGAGACGCGCTCCGGCGGGATTTCGATGGGCACCCAGCCGTCGGCGTAGTCGACGATGCGTTTGAACACCTGCGGAACGTGGCTGCCGAGCAGGATGGGCGGGTGCGGCTTTCGCTTGGGTTTCGGGTAGCAGTAGACCGGCGGAAAGTCGTAATACCTGCCGTGAAACTCGCTCTGTTCCTTCGTCCACAACTCCTTCATGGCCGCGACGGCCTCACGCGCCTGCGTCCACCGGTGATCGTAGTCGGATCCGAAGATATTGGACTGCTCGCGGATCGAGCCTGTGCCGATGCCGAAGAGGAAGCGCCCTGAGCTGTACATGTCGAGCGTCGCCACCGTCTTCGCGAGCGAAACAGGGTGACGCTCGGTGACGACGCAGACAGCGGTGCCCAGCTTTAGCGTGGTCGTGACTGCGGCGGCCCGGCTCAGGAGGACGAACGGGTCGGTGATGTCGCCCCACTCACGCGGTATCGGCGCCTCGGTCACGACGGGCAGCGTCGGCTGCTCCGGCGTCCAGATCGACTCGAATCCGAGCTCCTCGACCCTCGGCGCAAGGTCCGCGACGTCGATGGAGTACTCGGTCAATATCGTGCTCAGTCCGATGTGCATGAGACCTCCGGTTAGAGAGTGGAATGGGAAATTCTAGCCGACTCGTCCGCCGAGCGATCACCCGTCGGAGACGGTCGCCACGAATTTGATCTCGAGACGAATCTCGTCCACTACGCTGAGGACAATGGCGACGCGCGGCTTGGTCATCTCGTACTGCTCGAAGGTGACCACCGTCTTGGCCAGGCCCTCGAGCCCGCCCCCGCTGAAGGTGGCCGTCGTCTCCCACGTCACCGACCGAGTCTGATCGCGAATCGTCAGATCGCCAATCATCTCAAAGCTCGCCTCACCGCTCGTCGGCAGAGGCCACGAGAGACCACGTATTTCCGTCACGGCGATCGTGACTTCCGGATACTGATTGGATTCGAGCGAGTTCCGTTGGATGTACGAGTCCCGTCGGTCGGAGTCGCTGCGCAGGGAGCGGACGCCCACGGTGATCTTGGACCGTTCAGCATCGACGGCGCCGTCGTCGGAGAACGCGATCTGCCCCTCGATCTCGCTTGTTGTGCCAACCGCGTCGTTCGGAAGGTCGCGCCTCGCCAACTGCTCGTTGATGCGGTACAGCGCCTTAGAGCCTTCCGTCACGGTGATGACCGATGCTCCGTCCGCCGCCTCGGAGCCTGAAGGCTCCTCAGCCGCGACCTTCGGCGTGGGAGTCGCGGCGGCAGCCGACGTCGGCTGGGCGGCGGGCGGCGGAGGCGCTGAAGTAGCCGGGGACTCCTCGTCCTCCGAGCCGCCGCATGAGGCAAGAAGAAGCGCCAGAATGATTCCGGCGATCAGTGCCGCACAGCTTCTCGCCATGAGGTGCCAACTCCGTAACGTCGCAGGGATGTTGGAAGTGTACTACATTCCAGATTTCAGTGAGCCTGTCCGCACTAACCGGTCCGCTTTGCCGCCCGTTCGACCGTCTCCGATATCCATGCGTTGAGACTCTTGCCCTCAGCCTTCGCCGCCGCGGTGGCCGCCCTGTGGATATTGGAGGTGACTCTGAGCGGGATCCTGCCTGAGAAGGGTTTGTCAGGGGAGCGGCCCCTCTCAGCGCAGATGGCGAGGTAGTCCTCTATAGACAGTTGAAACTCACTTCTCAATTGCTCCACGGAAGTCCCCTCAAACACGATAACATCGCGGGTGTCGATAACTTCGCCGTGAAAGACGTCTACCTCATGATCGTATTCCACCACGGCACGGTATCCCTTGTATTCCATTAGAGAAGTCCCTAAACCGTTACACGAACTCTGTCATGTAGGAACTCGGGCGCGAAGTCGGCGCCGTTAGGCCAAACAAGGGTGTGGAGTTCAGGGTGCACTTGGAAAGTCTGGAAATATTCCGAGTCTTGGAGGGGATCAAAGACCGGACCGTAGAGCCGGTCGGACAAATCGACCTCGCCTGTCGCGCCGTCGTCGAAGCGTAACCGGACTACATAGTCCCTCTCGTATCTGGCTTCAATCAGTTTGACCATGTTGTTACTCCAGCGGTGGGATTCTTTGAAGCGGCTCGTGATTCTCCGCTCTCACCCAGTTGGCCGAGAGATCATCTTTATGACGATGCAGCCATTCGATGACGAGACCTTTGGCGCGCCCGGGGAAGTCCCCAATTACTGCTCCATCAACTATGCTCACCGTTACTTCGTACTCGCCATACTTCGCGTGGAAGTGAGAGGGCGCGTGGTCGTCATAGTACATCGCTATGATGATCCCAAGGAACCTGCTGATTTCTGGCATGAACGTGTGTTGCTATGGCGACCTGACCGGATAGGCGCAAGAACGATGACTCTCGGTCGAGTATAGCCGTGCCGGTAGGGAATCTACAAGTGAGTGAACCTTTCCACCGCCTGGCGGTAATACTATGTGAGGGGTGCATAAGAAGCGCTGGAGGTGGAACGTCGCGTGACACTGCCACGAGAGCGGGATGCCATACTTCGGTGTCAGGACGGAGACCTGGCGGGGCTGGAGGTGCTCTTCGAGCTTCACCGGCTGGCCGTCCTGCGCACCGCGTATGGGATTGTCGGGAGCCACCACCTCGCCGAGGACGTGACCCAGCAGGTCTTCGTCGAGCTGTTCAACGCCATAAGGCGGTTCGATACGGATAGGCCCTTTGCCCCTTGGCTGTACCGGATCGTCGTCAACATCAGCCTCAAGGAGTTGCGACGACGACACCACCGCAGCCTCCCGCTGGACGAGGCCGCTGCCGACCTGCCCTCGCTCGACCCGCTGCCCGACCTCATCGCGGAGGAATCGGAGATCAGGAAAGCAATATGGGCCGCGGTTCAGTCCCTCAGTCCGAAGCAGAGAGCGGCCGTCGTGCTGCGGTACTACCACGGATTCAGCGAGGCCGAGATGGCCGTCGCGCTCGGCTGTCGGCGAGGCACCGTGAAGTCCCGCCTGCACTCCGCTCTCCGCCGGCTTGAAGCCCTGCTCCGTGAAAGCGGGCTACCGGAAAGTGTGATGCACGTGCCCGAACCGCAAACGTCCCAAGCGACGCGCTACACCAGCGAGGAGGAATGACGATGCGAGATGAAGCTAACTCCCGGATCGACGAGCGGCTGATCATGGATGCGCTTACCGATCACATCGACCGCGTAGAAGCCTCACAAGACCTCTGGCCGACCATCCACGACAGGCTGAGCCAACGACAGCGGACTGGGTTCCCGATACTTGTAAGAGTGGCGGCGGTCACCGTTGCTGTAGCGATCCTTGCGCTACTGGTGATTGTCAGGCCCTGGTCACTATTCGACGACTCCATGACCCCGTTCACAGCCGTCGCCCACGCCTATGACGGCCTATTCGATTTGGAGACCGTTCGTTACCGGATCGACGGCACGAACAGCAGCGGCCAAGAATTCGAAGAGCTTCACCAAGTTGACATGGTCAATCGCATTGAGCACTCGGTCCTGCGCACCGACTTGAGTTCGGTGCCAGGTCTTCCCATTGGCGCCTCAAGACAAGAGTTCCTGAGAATCAACGGTAAGCACTACATACGACTTTCTTCCTCGGTAGTCGAGGAGTTTGCTTCAGAGCAGTGGGCTTCCGAATCGTCCGACCCGGGATGGGGACTCTTTCCGGACGCCGTGAGACACCCTAAGGAAGGCTACCCTTGGGCGCCCTTCGGGAAATTCGGCGGGCTTCCTTGGAGCCGTCAGAGCGCCGAAGAGTCGTTCGACACCGTAGAACTCGTTGGGGACACCGTGGTCGACGGCCAACCCGCTATCCACTACCGGGCATCCAGATCGTCCGCACCCGAGGATGAAAGTGATCTGCATACCATCGTGTATTACGTGTTCGGAAAGAGAGTGGAAAACGTGCATCGCGGAGTCGAGGATTACCTGACGACAATCGACACCGTCGACATTTGGGTCACACCGGAAGGCGACAGGCTTATCAAGGCGGACTGGATGCACATCGAGCGAGGACCACCCTTGCCGGCAGACTACAAAGAAAGGGACTGGTGCGAGGGCCTTGGGGAATTCAATGAGCCTGAATACACCTTTCGAGTGACGGATAGCCAGGGCAACAGGTCCTATTACACAGGGGACCCAGGAATGAGTCTGGACACTCACGACTTGGCGGAAGTGATCTGTTGGAACGCAGAAGAAACGGAAGGCAGGAACGTTTGGGGAAGAAGCATTCCTGAGCATACCGGCGAGGACTTCTGGGTCAGATGGGTCTACACCTTCACCGCCTTCAACGAGCCACTCGACCTGCCTGACGACCTGCCTGAATAGACGACCCACGAGAAGCCCTTCCCAACTGCCCATGAGGGGTGCCGAGCGCCTTTTGACCATCCGCGTTCGCCAAGATCGGCATTCGTGTGTTTCTGCCCAACCGCTATTGCTAGTACCGTTTCCATTTGAATATGATAGTCGAATTGAGAGGTGCGTATCCCCTCTCCCGTCGTGGGAGAGGGCTAGGGTGAGGGTGCTTTGAGTAAGCTACCAAAATCATATGGGATCGGTACTAGCGAACCTCTATCGCCTCTGCGTTTTCCTCCGCGCCGATTCTCCCTCGCGCACTGTTCGGCAGCGCCTAATCTAAACCGCCCCGAAAGTTGACCGTCGTGCGTTGGCGATGTACCATGCCGCCATCGTTGGGTTAGGCAGACCGATTAGCGAAATGCGAAGCTTTTGGCGCTGCGAAGTCGGAGCGAGTATCCCTTCCGGCGCCGCTGGTGCGTTCAGAAGTGTGTTGAAGTACACAGGAGGAGAAGAGAATGGCGAAGCGATTACTGTCTATCAAGATATTGGCAATAATAGGATTTGCTCTCGCGCTCGGGCTGGCACTCGCTTGCGGCAGCGATGACGAGGACGACACCGCGTCAGCAGCGCCGACCCCCGACATCGGGGCCCTCGTGCGGGAATCCGTATCTGCGGCTATCTCAGACGCAGGCGCCCAGAGCCAGGGCCCGTCGGCGGCCGAATTGCAGAATCTGGTCGAATCCGCGGTGACGTCGCTTGCCGCCGATCAGCTCTCCGCATCGGACGTGAAGAGCATCGTGGATGCCGCTGTAGCGTCTCAGAGCCAGGGGGCCACCCGCGCCGAGGTTGAGGCCGCTATCAGGTCCGCAACCTCCGCGCAACTCTCCGCTGCGGACGTCCAGAAGATCGTGGACGCCTCTGTTGCCGGGTCCCAGGGACCGACGGCGGCGGAGATTCAGCGATTGGTGCAGTCAGCGGTCCAGTCCGCGACGGCATCGGCAACCGCAGGTCAGCTCTCCGCGGCGGAAGTTAAGAGCATCGTGGACGCGGCGATAGCTTCACAGACACAAGGCGCCACTGCCGCCGAGGTCGAAGCGGCAATTAATGCCGCAACGACGGCGGCCACCGCCGGTCAGCTCTCCGCGGACGAGGTTAAGGGCATCGTGGACGCCGCTGTAGCTTCGCAGGCTCCAGGGGCCACCCGCGCCGAGGTCGAAGCGGCAATAAATGCCGCCACCGCCAACCAGCTCTCAGCGGCAGAGGTCCAGAAGATCGTGGACGCCTCCTTAATGTCTACCGAGGAGGCCCTCATGGCGACCGAGAAGGCGATCTCTGAGGTAGCGAAGGCCGCGGAGCGCGCCCAGCGCGCCGCCGAGGCGGCAGGAGAACCTCTGATCAAAGCCGCTACCAAAGGCGAGTTCTTCAGCTACAAGTACGACGGCCCTCGCCCAACGACCTTCCAGGAAGCGCCGATGCTCGCGGAGCTGGTCCAGCAGGGTCAGTTGCCGCCCCTCATGGAACGCCTTCCGGTGGAGGAGGATATTCGCGTCGTCAACGTCCCCGAGATTGGCGAGTTCGGCGGAATATACCGGATAACCAGTAACGGGCTCGGCGGCCACGAGGCCAACCTCGAGCAGTGGGTCAAGCGTGACGGAGACGGCATCGCTTGGTACGACTTCGTCGGCTACTTCACCCTCAGCGACGACGGACGCACCTACACCATGCGCCTCCGCGACGGCATAAAGTGGTCGGACGGCGTGCCGTTGACCATGGACCAAATCAAGTTCGCATGGGAGGAGGTCAACTTCAACAAGGAGTTGAACACCCGCCTGGGCGGGATGTACGAGGACCTGGTCTCGGGCAACGAGGTGGAGTTCAACATCATCGACGACCTGCATTTCACGCTCACGTACGATTCGCCCAACTACGCCCTGATGACCAACCGGGCCGACCGGCGCGGCCACTTCTGCGGCGTATGCTGGTTCGTGGCCGACCACTACATGAAGCAGTTCCACCCCGATCACGCCAATGCCGCCGATCTTGAAAAGGCGATCAAGGACGCGGGCGTTGAGAACTGGAGGGCCCTGTTCAGCGGCAAGACCAACATGCACACCAACCCGGAGCACCCGTCGATCGCTCCGTGGCAGTTGGATTGGGAGAGCGACTCGCGAATACACTTCGTCCGGAACCCCTACTTCTTCCAGGTCGATCCGGCCGGCAACCAGCTTCCCTATGTGGACGCCTTCACCAAGTTCAAGGTGGAGAGCCGCGACGTGGCCGTCTTCCGCACGATGGCGGGTGAGACGGACGCATATACCAGGGCGTTCCAGCTAGGCGACCTCCCGCTCTTGCAGGCCAACGCCGAGAACGGCGGGTACCAGGTGTTCCTCTGGCCTTCCACCGGCGGAAACGACGTCGGCCTCCACATGAACATGACCTACAACGTGGACCCGGAAATCGGTATGTGGATCAGGACTCCCGACTTCCGAAAGGCGCTGTCCCTTGGTGTCAACCGCTCCCAGATCAACGAAGTGATGTTCCACGGTCTGGGAACGATCCAGGCATGGATACCTCACCCCGAGACTCCCTACTACCCCGGAGCCCAGTGGGCCAGCGTGGACATCAGCCACGATCCGGTTACCGCCAACAAGATCCTCGACGATCTCGGCCTGACTGCCAAGGACGACGAAGGCTACCGGATGCGGTCGGACGGTACGGGACCTTTGGCGTTGTCCATCGCGTTCCCCAACGACGAGTCCGCGAAGATCGCACCGATGGTCCAGCAGATGTGGCGGGATATCGGCATCAAGCTCAATCTCGACACCACCTCGGTCTACTACCAGATCATGCGCAATGACACCGGCTACATGGCCCTGCACACCGACTTCTCGGCCTACCATGCCGACCCGTGGATGATCGGCTGGAATCGTGTAACTCCGGTGACGACCAATGCACAGATTGCCGCGGCTATTGGGCTCTACTTCCAGACCCAGGGCGACGAGGGAATGGCCCCGGGTGCGGACCCGGCGTTCATGCCCGCCGCTCCGCCCAACAACTACGCGGCGGATCCCAGCGGCAACCTGATGATGCTCCAGGACATCTACGTGAAGGGCAGAAGCCTGCCGCGGTTCTCGCCCGAGCGAGTGGAGCTTGGAAAGCAGATATTCCAGACCAACGTGGAGGAGAAGTACACCATCGGCACCATCGCGTTCACGGCGACCCGCAGAGGCGTAATGGTCAATCGGAAGAACTTCCGCAACGTGCCGGAGCTTCATATCAGGGACAAGTACGGCTTCTGGGCGGAGACGTACTACTTTGAGAACGGAATAGGCAACTTCCAAGAGTAAGAGGGTTTTCCCAGAGTCTCCCACGACACTTTCTGTCGTCTGAGGCAGCCCATAGGATCCCCTAATCTCTCCCCCGTTCGACGGGGGAGAGATACAGAGAGGGGGTCATTGGGGTTCACACGGGCCAAACTTACCGGGCCCCGAAATCGTCGGGGCCCGGTGCTTTTGATACAGGAGAGGGACGCATGGCCGACTCGATCTACTCCGTCGCGGAGAAGGTTGCGCTCATCACCGGTGGGGGCAGCGGCATCGGACGGGAGATCGCGAAACGCTTTGCCCAATCGGGCGCGACGGTCATCATCAACGACATCCGCGATGTCGGCCAGGAAGCAGCCGACGAGATCGGGGGCCACTTCCTCCGCGCCGACCTCTCCGACATGACGGCGACGCGGCAACTCGCCGAGCAGGCGCTTGCCATCGAGGGCAGGGTCGATATCCTCGTCAATAACGCCGGGTACCAGAATATCCATCCGGTCGAGGAGTTCCCCGATGAGACGTGGGCGGAGATGTTGCAGGTCATGCTGGTCGCCCCGTTCCAACTCATCAAGTACCTCGTTCCCGCCATGAAGGAGCAGGGCTGGGGCAGAATCATCAACATGGCCTCGATTCACGGCCTCGTGGCCAGCCCGTACAAGTCGGCGTACAATTCATCAAAGCACGGTCTCGTCGGCCTGACAAAGACCGTCGCCCTCGAAGTCGGCGATTTCGGCATAACGGTCAATGCCATCTGCCCCGGCTATGTGCGCACGCATCTCGTCGAGGTACAGCTGGAAGACCAGGCAAAGACGCGCGGCATCTCCGTCGAGGACGTGATCGAGAAGGTCATGCTCGAACCCGCCGCCATCAAGCGGCTCATCGACCCGGAAGAGGTCGCCGCCCTCGCGCAATTCCTCGCGTCGGACGCCGCACGGTCGATCACCGGCTCCGCCTACTCCATCGACGCCGGATGGGTCGCCCGCTAGAGATACCTTGGTATAACTCCCTCTCCGGTCGTGGGAGAGAGCTGGGGTGAGGGTGAATGACCCTGCTCCACAAGTTACTTCACTTGCGCAAAGGGTTCCCAATACCTTTCAAAACTCAGCCCCAGTCGGCTAAGTTAAGACGAATCCTAGCCCACAAAACTCCATAATCTCTCACCACGCCGGGGGAGAGATACAGAGAGGGGGTTGGAAAGGCCACGCATTGAACGGAAAAACAACTGTAACTGACGCCTCACCATTCACCCAAGACGACTTCGCGTCCCGGCGGACACGCCTGGCGGAGTCGCTCGACGACGGTGCAATCATCCTCGCGGCAGGGCACCTCGCCACCCGCAACCACGATGTCGAGTACGAGTACCGACAGGACTCGACGTTCTGGTACTACACCGGCCTCGACGAGCCTGACGCGGTCGCCGTCCTGCGCCCGGGCGCGGAGGCGTCTTATGTGCTCTTCGTCAACCCGTTCGATCCCAAGCACGAGATATGGGTCGGACAGCGAATCGGAGTCGAAGGCGCGAAGGAGACGCTGGGGGTGGATGAGGCCTTTCCGGTCGAAGAGTTGGACGAAAAGCTCCCGGAACTCCTCGCCGAGACAGGCACGGTCTACTACGCGCTCGGCTCCGACCGGCGGCTCGACCGGCTCGTTGCCGACCTGATCGTCAGGCGTCGATCCAGCGGCCAGCGCGACGGCAGCTACATCAGTCAAGTTCTCGACCCAGTGTCGACGGTCGGGAAGATGAGGGTCGTCAAGTCCGCCAATGAGATCGACACCCTCCAGCAGGCAATCGATATCACCGCGAGCGGTTTCGACCGCGCGATTCGAACGACTCGCCCCGGTCTGCGTGAGTACCACGTCCAGACGGCCCTGGAGAACGAGTTTCGCCGTCTGGGGTCTCCCCGGAACGGCTACCCGTCCATCGTCGCGTCGGGCGAGAACTCGTGCATCCTGCACTACATTACGAACCGCGACGAGATCCAGGACGGCGACCTGCTCCTGATCGACGCCGGAGCGGAGGTCGATTACTACGGCGCGGACATCACACGCACGTGGCCCGCCAACGGCCGCTTCACCCCCGAGCAGCGCGACGTCTACGACCTCGTACTGGCCGCCCAGAAGGAGGCCATCGGCGTCATCGCTCCGGGCGTGGAGTTCGCCGAAGTCCACAAGACGGCGCGGGATGTCCTGATACAGGGCCTCCTCGACTTCGGCGTCCTCGACGGCGACATGGACGACATCATAGAAGAACGCGAGTACGAGCCGTACTACATGCACGGCACGTCACACTGGCTCGGCCTCGACGTCCACGACGCCGGCGTCTACAAGAACGGCGAGGACTCCGTGCTCCTGCAAGAGGGGAAGGTCTTCACCGTCGAGCCCGGCCTCTACTTCGGCAGTCAGGCCGAGGACGCTCCCGATCACCTCAAGGGCATCGGCATCCGCATCGAAGACGACGTTGTCGTGACCGCCGACGGCCATCGCGTCATGTCCGCCGCAATACCCAAGGAGCCCCACGACATCGAGAGCATCGTCGGTTCGGCTGGACAATAGATACCCCGCGGGAACTATCGAACCCAGTTTACCACTCCGGCTCTACTTGTAGTGCGGTTGTACGTGTTTAGACTCGGAGCTTAATCCCCTCTCCCGTCGTGGGCTGACAGGGGTATGTATTTGCCTACCGCTCCACTCTCCATTGACCAGAAAGCAACCCGGCTCTGTCATTCTGAGCGGAGCGGAGCGGAGTCGAAGAATCTAAAGTGTCTGTTACAACTAAAGCTGACATAGGGAATTCTGGCGCCGTCCTAACTGTTGGTCACGATGTAAACATGGCACCGGCTATCTGGTCTTGCGCTTATGGACTATAGATTCCTTGTATCTTGGTTTTGTCATGGGACAATGACTTCGGTAGGGGTGAATAGGGTGCGGCAGACCGTTGATTCCTAGGTCATCGAAGACCGTCAGCGAGCCAGGGTCGCCGCATCCCCCAGGAGTAGAGCCCGAACAGTTGCCTGGGCCAACCGAGCCCGCATCATGCAAGGACGGGCCAGCACTTCATAACAGGAGGTAGAAAAAATGGAACAGGAACCGACATACGTAGGCATTGATGTGGCAAAAGCCCAGGTGGATGTCGCTCTCCACCCTACAGGCGAGAGGTGGGTCGTCTCCTACGACGAACCCGGGATCCGGGAACTGGTCTCTCAACTGAAGACCACTGGACCGGCCAAGATAGTGTTGGAAGCTACTGGCGGCCTGGAACTGCCGTTGGTGGCGGCTCTGGCAGCTGCGACGCTGCCCGTAGTCGTCGTCAACCCACGCCAGGTTCGTGACTTTGCCAAAGCAACCGGGACTTTGGCAAAGACTGACGCTCTGGACGCGGCGGTCCTCGCCCACTTCGCCGCCGCTGTTCGTCCCCCTGTGCGCCCTCTGAAGGACACCGAGACCCAGGTCCTCAGCTCGTTGGTTGCTCGTAGGCAACAAGTGGTGACCATGCTGGTCTCTGAGAAGAACCGCCTCGGCACCGCCATCAGCGCCGTCCAGCCCCGCATCGAGGCCCACATCGCCTGGTTGGAGCAGGAGTTGGACGACCTTGACGAAGGCCTGAGGCAGACTCTCCGTAACAGTCCCGTATGGCGGGAGAAGGACGACCTGTTGCGCACCGTTCCCGGCGTGGGAGGGCAAGTCTCCCTCACGCTCCTAGCCTACCTGCCGGAGCTGGGCACGCTGGACCGCCGACAGGTCGCTGCGCTGGTGGGCGTGGCTCCCTTCAACCGGGACAGTGGCACTCTGCGGGGCAAACGGACCGTCTGGGGTGGTCGCGCCCGGGTCCGCGCTGCCCTGTACATGGGAGCGTTGGTAGCCAGCCGCTTCAACCCGGTGATCAGGGACTTCTACCAGCGGCTGCTGGCGGCTGGTAAGCCCAAGAAGCTGGCTCTCACAGCCTGCATGCGCAAGTTGCTCGTCATACTCAATTCCATGCTCAAGCATCGCTCACCCTGGCGCGCTGAGCGCGCCAGGGCCTCGGCACTCGTCGGGCATCCCTCTTGACTTTCAAGACAGTTGCTCGCTGCGCTCGGAATGACAGCGAGGCGGGCCCGAATCGTAGCTACAATCCCGTTTTACATACCCCCTCTCCCGTTCGCGGGAGAGGGTTGGGGTGAGGGTGAAGTGTCCGGTTCCGCGCGTTGCCTCGCTTTTAGCTTGGCAACCTCCCTCCGCGTTCGATACTCTGGTGGTAGATATGCAAGACGCCGACACTCAGAGAATCGCCGCTCTGCGGAGCATCCTCAACCTCGAACGCAAGCAAGGTTACGGGGACAAGGCGGTCGTGGGCGGTATGGACCGCTTCCTTGACCAGTGGAAGTCCCAGCTTACTCCGATCATCGGCAACCTACCGAGATACTCTTCGCTGTCAACTGAGCGGCGGGGAAAGTGGGCCGCCCACGTCCTCTCAAAGCTGCCCGCCGCCGCCCCGCAAGCTCGGTCCAATCGCCGCGCTCCGTCTCCACGTCGCTCCGCCCCGCCGCCTCCACTCAAACTTGAGGATGACGTCGCGCGCGTCAGGGGCGTCACGCAGTCCAACCTCCCGAAGATCCGCCGTCTCGGACTGGAGACCGTCCGCGACCTCCTCCACCACTTCCCCGTCCGCCACAACGACTTCGCGGACATCCGGCAGATAGCCGAGCTCCAATTCGGCATGGAACAGACCATCCTGGCCGAGGTCACCGAGATGTCACAGAGCACGATCGGCTCCAAGCGCTCGTCTGCACACGCCGTCCTCACCGACTCAACCGGCGGAGTCAGGGCCACGTGGTTCAACCAGGGCTACCTCGTAAACACCCTTCGCCCCGGTACAAAAATCTTCGTCAGCGGCAAGGTGAGTGCCTTCAGGGGCAGCCTCCTGTTTGAGAACCCCGAGTACGAGATCATGCGCGGTCAGGACGATCTGATGCACACGGGCCGCCTCGTGCCCATCTACCCCCTCGTTGATGGCCTGTACCAGCGTACGCTCAGGGGCATCGTTAAACGCGCCCTCGACTCCACCCTCTCGCAGATCGACGACCACCTGCCCGAAGACATAATTCACAGGGCGGGGATGCTCGGCCTGCAATCCGCCGTCTCCCAGATGCACTATCCCGATTCGGGAGAGTCCAAGGAAGCGGCGCGAAGCCGGCTGGCCTTCGACGAGATGTTCTTGCTCCAGATGGCCGTCCTCCGCCGCAAACTCCTCTGGCAGGAGGAGGATACCGGCGTCCCGCTCAACACAGATCTCGCCGAGATGACCTCATTCGTCGACTCGCTCCCGTTCTCCCTGACCGCCGCTCAGAATCGGGCGACGGACGAAATACTGTCCGACCTACGACTCGCGACACCCATGAGCAGGCTGCTCGAAGGCGACGTGGGGAGCGGCAAGACCGTCGTCTCGGCTATCGCCATGCTTGCGGCGGCGCTCAACGGCTACCAGGCCGCCCTCCTCGCACCGACGGAGATCCTCGCCGAACAGCATTTCCTGACGATCACGAGGCTGCTTCGCCGCTCCGCATCCGACGAAAAGGGCCAGCACATCGTGACCGTCAACGTTGGCGATCGCTCGGTAACGGTAGGCCTCCTACTGGGAAGTCTCCCGAAGCGCGTGAAGGACGACATGCGTCTCATGCTCGCGGCTGGACAGGTGGATATCGTCATCGGCACCCACGCGGTCATCCAAGAGAGCGTCGATATCCCGAAGCTCGCCCTAGCCGTCGTCGATGAGCAACACCGCTTCGGAGTCATGCAGCGCGCGGCCCTCCGGGACAAGGGGACGCGCCCCCACCTGCTCGTCATGTCCGCCACACCCATACCGCGCTCACTCGCGCTTACCCTCTACGGCGAACTGGACAGGTCGGTCATCGACGAGATGCCTCCGGGACGCCCGCCCATCGTCACGCGGTACGAGCTCCCGGAACGCCGTGACATCGTCTACAGCTTCGTCAGGTCGCAGATCGAGGAGGGACGGCAGGTGTTCATCGTCCTTCCCTTCATCGAGGAGTCGGAGGTGCCGGTCGCCAGGATCATGTTCGACACCGGCGCTCCTTACCACCCGACACCCGGCGAGGACACGCAACGGACGAAGTTCGTCAAAGGCGCGGTCAACGAGTTCGAGAGGCTGTCCAGAGAGGTCTTCCCCGACCTGCGGCTCGGTCTCCTGCACGGGCGGATGCCCCTGAGCGAGAAGGAGACGATCATGAACGCCTTCCAGCGCCGCGAGCTCGACATCCTCGTCTCAACGCCCGTCGTCGAGGTCGGGATCGACGTGCCGAACGCCACCGTCATGCTCATCGACGGCGCCGACCGCTTCGGCCTTGCCCAGCTTCACCAGTTCAGGGGCAGAGTGGGCCGTGGAAAGCATCAGAGCTTCTGCATCCTGCTAGCCGAAGAACCGGGCGGCTCCGCCCGCGAGCGGCTCAAGCTCGTGGAAAAATTCCGCGACGGCTTCAAGCTGGCCGAAATGGACCTCGACCTCCGCGGCCCCGGCGACTACCTCGGCACGCGACAGAGCGGCGTCCCCGTCTTCAAGATCGCCAAGATCACCGACCAGGATATCGCCGTCCAAGCGCGCGCCGAAGGCGCGAAGATCCTCCAAACCGACCCCACCCTCGACAAGCCCGAGCACAAGCTCCTATCCGAGCGCCTCGCCATCTACGAAAAGACCATCACCGGCGAGATGAGCTAGTAAGACCTTCGCTAGCCTAGTGCAGCGGATTGCGGCGTACCATTCTTGCCATAAGGCAATGCAGTATGAATGCGACAAGAGCGACGAGGATAATGGCCGATACTTTCGCCACTATCAATTCAATACCTGCCTGTACCCAGAGCAGGAACGAGAAGGAGATGAGCGCGAGCATCCCGAAAACCGATGCGGCGATAGCCGGCAACAACCCCTTGCGAATCTCCGAGGTGATGAAGCTGGACGACCCGGTGCCGGTGGATGCCGAGAGTGCCCACCTCAGATCTCCGTAAGATATAGCCACTGCAAAGAGCGCCAGGATCAGTCCAACACCCGCTCCGGAGACCGACAGAAAGGTAGCCGCATCCGAATCTAAACCATTGCCAACCGAATAGTAGAGTATGCTCCCAAGAGATGCGAGGACGGCGAAAACTGCGAGAATAAGGTGGCCGGTTTTGTGCCATGGCTTGGTGGTATTGGAAGAGGTCCAGGCAATGATTGCCAATGGCACAATGACTAGTGGTATCGACACGAACGCCAGAAAGGGTATTGCAACGCCTGCCATGACGGCGGCGATAGTGCCGACCACTACAATGACTGTCTTGATCAAGCTGTACGATCCCGGCTCCGCCAGTGCCATAGCCAGGGCCGTGAAGGAGAACGCCAATGCCAACGCTACCAGCCAAAGCTCCCAATCTCGTAAAAGTAAGACTTTGGTGACAATGGAAAAGTCGGTCGGTGCGAACCTACCCACCGCTACTCGTGTCCACTGACCGTCCAGCGTTCCCACTACCGCGCCCTGCAGCCCCATGGCTACAACCACGTTCCCTGAGCGCTCGTCGTAGATGATGGAGTACAGTTCAGTCGTGATCTCCCTCGGTCCCAAGTCTCTTGTGACGTGTCTTTGCAGGTTGATATTGCCTAGTTCCCTGAGGAATCTCGCCGAGTACGCGACAGTTCGCTCGCCATTGTGCATCCGCATGATGGAGGACCCTTCTATCGAGTACGTGCCCCTTGGAGTCACCACGCTTTGCGCGGCTGATTCGTTCCATACAGCAACAATCGTTCCATCGGGCTCCACCTCTACGGCCGTCACACCTGCTTCCGGCTCAATTGGGCTCGTAGCCACGCTTGCGAGCGCGGCCACACCCGCGGTCAGTATCCCGAATCGCATCCGGAGGCTGTTCGACTCGGGAGCCTCGCGCCACCATACCCAGAGCGCGATTGCGAGGCCGAACGGAATGACGAGCGAGTCAGTGGGATCATGCGGCGCTCCCGGCCCTGTCCCTCCGGCGAACGACAGCGCCCACAGAATCGCGTCGTGTACGACAGGAAACGTGTTGAAGGCTGCGTAAAGAACGGGAAGACCAGCGTATGCGGTCACGAACACAACTTGTTCGCCGATTCGGCCCCTGCGCGCGGTGGGCGACAGCAGAAACGCCAAGAGCGGCGAGGCGAAGACTACCCACGCTAGGTCACTGATCTTGCCCGTGGTCCATGGGTTCGACCACAGCGCCTTGAATACCAGGTCATTCAGCAGGAGCAGGCCAAGCGCGCCAATCGTGACCGGATGCGTCAGAGCAGCCGTGCATCTTCGAACGAAGATGTGTTTCGCGTCAAGGGGCTTGTTCAAACTGCGTCCACTGGGGCAAAGCCATAAAGTAGCTCCAACCCAAGAACTTGAAGCTCCGAAGTACGGAACAGGAGGTAGCCTGTTCCGTCGTTTATATCGCTACAGCTTCACCGACTGCTTGTACTGCGACCGCAGGCACCGCGTGCAGACGTTGAGACGGCGGGCCTTGCCGTCCTCATGGATGGTCGTCTTGTGGACGTTGGCGAACCACCGCTTGTTGGTCCGCCGCTTCGAATGGCTCACGTTGTGACCGGACATCCCGGTCTTTCCGCATACTTCACACTTTGCCATGGCTCGTTTGACCGTCTTTCAAGGTTTCACTATACTTGTGGCGCTTATGGGACGAAACCCATCCGCATCGGTTTCACGCCTACGGTAGTATACCAGAATATACGGAATCATGACCGCGACCGGCAGCAGACCGACCGCGATTGATACTAAGGACCGTCTTCACGGCGCCGATCTCGTCGCCATGTTCACGGCGGCCGCTGCCGCCCTGCAGCGCAACATCGAACCCATCAACGCCCTCAACGTCTTCCCCGTGCCCGACGGCGACACCGGCACGAACATGTACCTCACCATGCAGAGCGGCATTGACGATCTGGGAGGCCTGACCGCTCCCACTGTGTCCGACGTGGCGACCGCCTTCTACTCAGGCACGTTCATGGGGGCCAGGGGAAACAGCGGCGTCATCCTCTCACAGTTCTTCAAGGGCTTCTCCGAGGGACTTGACGGCAACACCGAATGCGGAAGCCACGACCTAGCTCGCGCCTGCGATCTGGCAAGGGAGTACGCCTACAAGTCGGTGGCGGATCCCGTCGAGGGAACGATGCTCACCGTCATCGCCTCCGTCGCCGAGGCGACCCGTGAGGCAGCAGGCCAGGGGCAGGACATCACGTCGGTCTTGAGCGTCGCGAGCGACTGTGCCGCAGAGACCGTAGTCAAGACGACCGAGATGCTGCCGGTCTTGCGGGAGGCGGGCGTCGTCGATGCGGGAGGGCAGGGACTAGCCGTAATCATCGAGGGCATGAGGCGCAGCGCCGTGGGCGAAGACGTGACGGAGGCCGCCTTCGACATCCAGGTGCCGGACGTTGCGCCGTCGGCATCCGCTCGCGTCTCGGACGAGTTCTTTTCCGCTCACGAGGACGACATGTATGGCTACTGCACACAGTTCGTCGTCGAAGCGGAAGGGCTGGACGTCGACGACCTTCGCGTCGTCATGAACGACATCGCCGGCTCCACCGTCGTGATCGGCGACGGCTCACGGGCGATGATCCACGGCCACGCCGAAGACCCCGGCAGGCTCATCAGCATGGGCATAGGCATCGGTGCGCTCAGCAAGGTCAAGATCGAGAACATGGACGCCCAGCACGCCGACTTCGCCTCCGACCGAAAGACTGAGCCGGAACCGGTAACGGCGGGAGGCACTGCGGTCGTCGCGGTTGCCTGGGGAGAGGGCATCGAAAAAGTGTTCCGCAATTCGGGCGCGACCCACCTGGTCACCGGCGGCAACACCATGAATCCCAGCGTGCGAGACCTGATGGACGCCATCGACGGGACCTCGGCCGACACCGTATACGTCCTGCCCAACAACAAGAACATCGTCCCCGCCTCCAAGCAGGCCGCCGAGCAGTCGACCAAGTCCGTCCACGTCGTGGAGACCGTCTCCATTCCCCAGGGAATCGCGGCGCTGTTCGACTTCGATACCGATGCCGATGCTGACGAGAACGTTTCGAACATGGAAGACGCCCGGCAAGAGGTGAAATCGGGAGAAATCACACGAGCGGCCCGTGACGCTTCCATTGAGGGCGTCGAGGTGCGACAAGGACAGTTCCTCGCACTGCTCGATGGCAAGCCTCGCGTCGCAGGAGACGATCTCAACAGGGTGCTCGTCGGTCTCGTCGGTGAGGCGGGTGTCTCGGCAGGCGATCTCGTAAGGGTCTTCTGGGGCGAGATGCTGTCGTCCGATGACGCCGATTCCGCCTCGCAAGCCCTGCAAGAAGTGTATGATGGCCTCGATGTGGATGTTCATCACGGTGGCCAGCCCCACTACGAGTTCATCATCTCCATCGAGTAGCGCGGCCCGTAAAGAAGGAGAAAGCTACCATGCCGATCAAAGTCATAACTGACAGTACCTCGGATCTTCCCAACGATCTCGCCGACTCGCTCGGCATCACCATCGTGCCCACCAACGTCATCTTCGGGCAGGAGCAGTTCCAAGACCGTGTCGACCTCAGCCCTGCTCAATTCTATGAGCGGCTTGTGGACAGCCCCGTGCACCCCACTACCTCCGCGCCGTCCGTCGGCCAGTTCGTCGAGGCCTACGAATCGGTGGGCGGTGACGCCGACGGCATCGTGTCCATCCACGTGTCCGCCAAGCTGAGCGCCACCTACAACGCGGCGATGCAGGCCTCCGAGCAGGTCAGCCTCGACTGCCCAATCGAGGTAATCGACTCGGAGCAGGCCTCATCCGGTCTGGGACTGGCTGTAGTCGCCGCCGCCAAGTCCGCTGCAGGAGGCGCCGACTTCAAGACCGTCGTCGAGATTGCGCGTTCAGCCAATGACCGTTCCCGGTGCATCGCCCTCTTTAACACCCTTGAATTCCTCCAGCGCGGTGGTCGCATTGGCAAGGCGCAGGCCTTGGTGGGCTCCATCCTGCGCATCAAGCCGATGATCGTCGTCCGGGACGGCGAAGTGCAGCCGCTGGGCAAGGCCCGTACCTACGCAAAGGGCATGGCCCAGATTGAACAGAACATCCGCGATTTCGGACCCGCCGAGGAACTGTTCGTAACGTACAGCACCGACGAAGACATGGCCCGCAGGCTCGGCGAGTCCATGAGCGACCTGCTGCCCGAGGGCACAGAGCCGATCATCGCTCCCATGGGACCCAGCGTGGGCGCCCACGTAGGCCCCGGCGCCATCGGCATCGCCAGCCTTCGAGCATCCTAAGGAGACTAGACCGCCCCCGACCGCATACCATCTTTCCCCCGCCGGGGGCTGACAGGGGTAGGTAAAACGGAATTTTAGCTATGATCCGGGCCCGCCTCCCTGTCATTCCGAGCGCAGCGAGGAATCTAAAGTCCATAACCGCAATTCCAGACAGCCGGTACCACGTTTATATCGTGACCAAGAGTGAAAACAGCGTAAGAACGCTGTATTGTCCTATGTCACAGATTCATCGAACAAATCAGCGTGCGAAAATCCCCTCTCCCGTCGTGGGAGAGGGCTAGGGTGAGGGTGATTCCCTACGCCCCCCGCCAGGGGAAAGATGTACAGGGCGGCCCAAGTGAAAATCCCCTCTCCCGTCGTGGGAGAGGGCTAGGGTGAGGGTGATTCCCTACGCCCCCGCCTGAGGAAAGATGTACGGAGCGGCCTACCCATTCACCGAAGCAAAGGAGTCAAACCATGAGCAACGTCCCCATGACCCTGCCGGACCTCGTCCTGGCTACACACAAGACCCCGTTCTTCCACTCCTCCACCTTCGTCGAACTGGAGGACGGGCGCATTCTCCACGCCGCCGGTTCCCGTTTCACCACCTCCGATGACGGGGGCATCACGTGGTCCGACATCTCCGAGCGGCACGACGTCAACGGCCATCGCGTCGGAGGAGGCGGCTCCTCCCTGGTCAAGCTCGACGGCAAAAGCATCGGCCTCGCCGCCATGTCCCCGACGGACGACGATGACGACCCGTGGACCCGCTGCGTCGTGTTCTGGCGCTCACTCGACGGCGGAGAGACGTGGGAAGCGCCCGTCCGGGTTTCCCCTGTTGGTATCAAGACGCACATGTACCAGGACGTCGCCCTCCGCACATCCTCTGGCCGCATCGTCCTTCCCGTCTACACGTCATTGGGACAGCGCACTCCCCCCAATAACATGGAGTCCCCCGCCTCCGGCAAGCTCGTCCACAACCAGTGGGTCTCCACTGCGGGACACTTCTTCGATCCAGGGTTCTCCATGACCTACGTGCTCTACTCCGACGACGACGGACGTACCTGGCAGCGCAACAGCGACGGCGAGTTGAATATCATCTTCGACTGGAACGCCACGTACTCCTACGTCAACGAGCCGACCGTCACGGAGGTCCTGCCCGGAACGCTCCTGATGATGATGCGAACCGGCGTGGGTCGCATCTACCAGGCATGGTCCCACGACAACGGCGACACGTGGACGCGCCCGTACCCAACCTCGCTCGCGTCGAGCACGGCCCCGTGCCAGATTCGAACCCTTCCCACCGGCCATCTCCTCGCCGTCTGGAACCAGGAAAACAAGGCCGAGGTCAAGATGGGTTACAACCGGACGCGGCTCTCCTCCGCCATCAGCCGGAACGGCGGGAGCATCTGGGAGTTCTTCCAGAACGTCGAGTCGCTCCACGAGAAGACCCGCGTAGAGCCGGGCCCTATCGCGCCCCTCCGTCCGGCCGAGCAGCACTTCCGGCCCGGCCGCCCCGCGCCCGAACGCGAGGCCGAGTACATCCAGAGCGCCGACTCACACTCTCGGTGGTCCTACCCGTCCGTCTTCGTCATGAAAGACCGCGTCATCATCGCCCACACGTACACCTTCTACAAGCCGCACCCCACCGACGCCAGGATCATATCCGACGGAGGCAAGAACATGGACTGGAACCAGAAGATGAAGGTCCTCCCCCTCAACTGGTTCTACGGCGGCCTGAACCCCGCCGAAAACCCCATGTTCCGACTATCGCCCGGCACATACGACATCGCCGTCCCGTAACATCCACACATCGTCATTCCTGCGAAGGCAGGAATCCAGTCCTAGGCATTAGTCATGTAGCGACACAGAGGACAGCGCCATTTTCATTCCAGGTCGTGAGGGGGGAGACCCTCATGAGATATTCCGAATCCAGCACCCTCACCTGTCATTCCGAACGCAGCGCAGCGAAGTGAGGAATCTAAAGTCATCGCCCTCCAAAACTCACCTCATACGCACTACTTTCTTCCTCTCCTCCCTCTGTGCTCTCTGTGTTCTCTGTGGTGAATCTCCGTCCTATCTCCCGCAGTCACTTGAAAGCCAGTCGAAGGGCAATCCTGCATCAACGCAGTTAGCCTTGAGCCAGTCCCTACCGCGCCTCCCGTATCCGCACCATCAACAGGTCCCCGTCCTCCCACGGCTGCGACGACACACTCCAACTCAGCGTGTTGTTGGTGGCATCTACCGTCACCTCTTCAACCTCCAACGACAGCGACACTGAACCGTCCAACTCGATGATGTCAACAATGTGGTTCGTAAGGCCGTTGTGGGGTGAGAGCGTCATCTTGACCGTGCTAGATTCATACGAGATGCTGTCGATAGTCGCAGCCGCGCCGTTGGCGTCGGTGAACGCCGGGGGCTTAAGCACGCCGTTCGTGCTGTCAGCGCCCACTATGCTCCCCACCGTCACTGGGTCGAAAAAAAATTCGTGCAGCGTCCCTTCGGGGCTGGACACATTGAAAGTCCAGCGTCCGCGCTCATCCGGAATGTAGCCGCAAGGTACCATGACCTCGAGTTGACGGGCCTCCTCTACCGCGTACTCGCCCGCAGGAAGCGGCCTAGCCGTCTTGGTGCTTCCATCATATCCGTTCGTCGGGTCATCATCCGTATCGTTGACAGTCGTATCGAAGTAGACAGCATCATCCCCGTATAGGTGGTAGTACCAGTAAGACGAGGTACTGTCTGTGCGAGGTACCATCTCCGTCCCTGCTGGCAACCCCGAGGCCAATTCAATCTCGTTCGCATACGCATAACCGGCTGGCTTGATTTTCCTCTCGTCTCGATTCTTCGCCACAAGACAATCTCTGTGTCCCGGTATCGAAGTATCAATAACCGACACGGCGGTCGTGACGGAGGACTTTAGAGGCGAGAGAGTTTCAGTTTCAGGGTCTTGTTCCACGTCAGGGCTTTCGAGGTAGAAAGTCGCGGCTCCCTCAGTAGTGCTTGTTGCGGGAATCCACACCTTGTTTTCGGCGCTGGCAATTGAAAACCAATCGTCCCCGTCGGTAGCTGAGGCATCCGTGTAGTACCGGTGTCCGACAAACGCATACCCCACAGTGTCCGGGCGTTCTTCCAGGTAGTACCCGGAGGCATTCTCGATATCAACCAAGAACAAAATCGCATCCCGGTCTTCCCACTGCGAATCGTAGTATTCGCTAACGAGCCAGTCCGTAGCTCGCTGAGTTGCATCCGTGGTTGTAAAATCAAGTCCAATCTTCTGATGATGGTTCGAATACGGCTCCGACACTTCGAGCTCGACAACCACCGAGTCACCCGCGTTGCCGTGAAGGACTTCAAGCACCTCGAAGGTGAACTCTACATACGCGAAATAGACCAGGCTTGTAGGAATCTGGTCGAATGTCAGTCTGTAGGTCGCAGTCTTGGACTGCAACCTAGCTCGTACTACCAGATCAGACCGTAGGGCACGTTCTTCTAGCGTCGAGGGGCCGTACACTTCGTGAACTACCGACATCGCCATCAGCGGCGATACAATTTGAGCAGGAGCCTCAGGAACTTGAACCTCGGAAACCGTAGACGCAGAAGCCGGAGCCTCGGAAGCCACGACACTTGCTACCCCAGCCTCATGCTCAGATAGGGCGTTCGCGTCCTGCTCGTCTTCGGCTGTAAACAGACCACAGCCCAGCCCCACAACCCCAACCAGCAAAACACAGATGACCGTCCTATACACCATAGGCGCTCATCTCCTTGCAAAACAAAACGCAGGCAGCCCTGCCCGCGTCCCCCTCACCCATATTAACGTTACCGCACCCCGTTCGGATTTCCTAACTCTGAGAGGGGATACTCACGAATTTGACGAAGAAGAACATTTATCCTACACTGAACACACAACGCCAATCCGAAATATCTTGCGCAGGCGAACGGTTCAACCGCTCCAGATTACAAATGTCACAAAATATCAGGAAATGTCAGGTTAATTCAGACCCCCCTCACGCGCCGTATCAACCCCAAGCTCTCATTTGTCTAGCACATGGAATCTTACGATCTTTCCCCCGGCGGGGGAGAGATACGGAGAGGGGGTCACGCTCCAACGCGCGGCACAATCGACCGACCCGCCCGAATGTATGGTAGAGTTGTTGCCGACTACAACCCGGAGGCGGAGATGAAGATCGTTCGATACGAAGCAAACGGTGCAGCGGCCTACGGCGTGCTCCAAGACGACGACTCGATCCGGGAGTTGATAGGCTCGCCGTTCGAGGACTTTTCCGTGGGTGACACAGTCGCGGACTTTGAGTCCGTGCGGGTGCTGCCGCCCGTCGAGCCTCGGAAGGTCATCGGTGTCGGCCTGAACTACATCAAGCACATCGAGGAAGTCGGCATGTCCAAGCCGCCGTTTCCCATGCTGTTCATGAAGCCGAACACCGGCGTCATCGGGCACGGCGACGCGATCGTGTTCCCCAAAGAGGGCGTGCAGACCGAGTACGAGTGCGAGTTGACCGTCGTCATCGGCAAAGATGCCCGCCGCGTGTCGGAGGACGAGGCGCTCGACTACGTGCTCGGCTACACCTGCGGCAACGACGTGAGCGAGCGGACGATCCAACTCCCCGAGATGAAGATGGGCGCGATGCTCATTGGCAAGGGGTTCGACACCTTCTGCCCGCTGGGGCCGGTCATCGCCACCGGTCTCGATCCGTCCGACCTCCGGATCCAGACCAGGCTTAACGGCGAGACGAGGCAGGACGACCGCACATCCGACCTCCTGTTCTCCGTCCCCAAGCTCGTGTCCTACATCAGCCAGGCCATGACCCTCCAGCCCGGCGACTGCATCCTCACCGGTACACCGTCCGGCGTAGGCCCAATCGCCCCGGGCGACGTGGTGGAGATAGACATCGAGGGAGTCGGCGTCCTCCGGAACCCCGTCGTTGCCGAGGGGTAGGCGTCCGTCGCGCAACAGGCCTGTGTGAGAAACGTTCAAATCCTCCTCGTGACTACTATGACAAAGTGCTTAAATCACACATCCACGGGGAGAACATCCACCGTTATTCTCTCACCACGACCCGTCATTCCCGCGAAGGCGGGAATCCATTAACCTTGCCAGGCGAAAACATGGCGGAATCACCACGACTTGGCATGAACATGACCCCTTCGCATCCAGGGGAGTTTGTCCGCATCGAGGTCATCGAGGAATTGGGTCTGAACGTGACGCAGGCAGCCGAGATACTGGGTGTACGGCGTGCCACGCTGTCCGATCTGCTGAACGGCAACGCAACTCTGTCGCCGGAGATGGCGCTGCAGATCGAGAAGGCCTTCGACGTGAGCATGGACATGCTGCTGCGGATGCAGGCGTGGTACGACGCATCTCAAATGCGCGCAAGGGCAGAAGAGATCAGTGTGGAGCGTTATCAGCCAGTCTAGTCTACGAGCAGAGATCGGGCGGATTGAAAGGGAGCCACGATGTCCAAACCGCGGATCACGAAGGTCGAAATCGAGACGTTTACCTACGAGCTGTTCGACCTCGAACGTGGAGAGCACGGGCCGACCTACTCGCCCGGCAGGTCTATCACCAACACCGCGCACGCCATCACGATCTCCACGAACGTCGGCGTAACCGGAGAGTACGTGTGGAGCGGGCCGATCGAGTTCGCCGGGGCCTGCGTCGTCGCCGAGCTTCTCGTCGGGCAGGACCCGCTGGAACGGGAGTACATCTGCTTGCGGATCAAGCAGACGATGCGGCAGCAGGCCGAGATCGGCATCTCGGCGGTCGATATCGCCCTCTGGGACCTTGCAGGCAAGTATCACGACGCGCCGATTCATCAACTTCTGGGCGGCTACCGGAAGACCCTCCCGACCTACCCCGCCAGCGTTCACGCCACCGAGCACGACGAACTGAAGTCCCCCGAGGCGATGGCCGACTTCGCCGAGCAGTGCAAGGAGCTTGGCTACCCCGCCTTCAAGATACACGGCTGGGAGAACGGCGAGCCGAGGCGTGAGGCCGAGGCGGTCCTGGCTGTCCGCGACCGAGTGGGGTCAGGCATGGACCTGATGTCCGACCCGTACAACGCGCTATGCACCTTCGGGGACGCGGTGAAGGTAGGGCGGGCCTGCGACGAGGCGGGCTACTTCTGGTACGAGGACCCGTTGGCGGACGGTGGCATATCGCAGTTCGCCCACCGCAAGCTGCGGGAATTGCTCGATACCCCGATGCTTCTCACTGAGCACGTTCGCGGCCTGGAGGCACGCGTCGACTTCATGGTCAACGGCGCGACCGACTTCGTGCGCGGCGACGTGCAGTACATGGGCATCACCGCGACGATGAAGCTCGCCCACGCGGCAGAGGGCCTGGGCCTGGACATCGAGATGCACAGTCCGGGCCCCGCTCAGCGTCAGTGCATGGCCGCCATTCGGAACACCAACTATTACGAGCTGTCCGGCTCCCGACCGAAAGGCCCGAACGCCAACTACATCCCCGTGTACGCGAGCGACTACGTCGATCAGCTTGACGCCGCGGTGGACGGCCACTTCCCCGTGCCGCAAGGCCCCGGACTCGGCGTGGAGTACGACTGGACGATGATCCGACGGAACAGCTTGGGCACCAAGGTATTCGAGTAGATGGAACGAGGCGAGGACGTGTCGTTAGATTTGCTTCTCGAACTCCACGACCGCGAATCCGAACTTCCTGCCTCTCGCAACCTCTTCGTACCCGGCTTTCAGGTACATGCTCATCGCGGCCACCTGCCCGACGGTCGTGTCCAGTGAAAGCGTCCGAAACCCCAACTCCCTTGCTTGCCCTTCCAGCATCGACAGCATCCGCCCACCCAGCCCTCTTCGCTGAAAGTCGGGATGCACCCGCATCCGGCATATCTCGCCGCGGATGTCCGTCAGGCGCTTAAGAGCTCCCATCGCGACGATGCGTCCGTCGATGACGCCCACATAGAACTCGTCGCCGTTGGAGATGAACTCCGCCTCGATACGGTGCAGGTCGTCGTCCCACGGCCCGTTCCCGGCGTGTGCGCCGACCTCGTTCAGGGCAATGTTGTGAAGATCCCAGACCGCATCGCGGTCGGGAGCCCGATACCGCCGGACCTCCATCATCGGAGCGCCAGCCGCGCTATCTCGCCTGTGAACGAGAGGATATAGACCTCGCCGTCCGGTCCCTCGGCAAAGGACGATATTTGGAGATCGGTGTCGGCTATCTGCGCGTTCCCGGTGACTCGACCGCCATCGTAACGCAGTGCCCAAATACGCCCCGTGCAGAAGTCGCCATAGACGTAGGCCCCGACGAGCGAGTGGATACGACTGCCCCGGTAGACGTACCCGCCCGTCACCGAGCATCCGCCGTCGCGACCGTACTCCGCCACACGAGTTGTCGCGGAAGCACGACGACCCCTCCATGATGTTCCAGCCGTAATTCCCGCCCTTCGTGACTATGTCGATCTCCTCCAGCTTGTTCTGGCCGACGTCGCCCGCCCAAAGCTTGCCCGTCTCCCTGTCGAACGAAAAGCGCCACGGGTTGCGAAGACCGTAGGCCCATATCTCCGGCCGCGCGCCCTCCACTTCCACGAAGGGGTTGTCTTGCGGCACGGCATAGGCGCCGGTCTCGTCGAGCGTGCTCACGTCGATGCGGAGTATGGTGCCGAGCAGCGTCCGAAGGTTCTGTCCGTGCCCCCTCGGATCGCCCCCGCTGCCCCCGTCGCCAAGCCCGACGTAGAGATACCCGTCCGGCCCAAACGTGACGTGACCGCCGTTATGGTTCGAGAACGGCTGGCCTATCTGCATGATGAACTTCTCGGTGGACGGATCTACGTTGCCCGTTCCCGGTGGGGCGTGATAGCGGGCGATAATCGAGCGCCTGGGTGACGCGGCGGAGTAGTAGACGTAGAGGTACCCGTTGTCCCGGTAGTCGGGGTCGAAGGCGAGGCCGAGAAGCCCCTCCTCGTTGCCGCGGTCGCTGACCCTGCCACGGATGTCGAGGAAGGTCGTAGGTGACGACGGGTTTGACACGTTGTCGAACACCATGATCCGCCCGGGCTGCAGGACGAGGTATAGCCTGCCGGGCATCCCTTCGGGGTGTGTCAGGTACACCATGCGGTCGAACGACACGCTCGGAAATACGACCTCGGCGCGTACCTTCGGAAGGGGATCGCTGATGGGAACAGGGGTTGCCAAACCGACAGTGGGTTCTGGGGCTGCCGAGGCGACAGTTGGGACGGGCGAGACCGAGTTGACAGTGGAGACCGGTATCGCCGTGGCGCTCGGCGCCGGGGTCGCCTCCGGTTCAGACGCACACGCCATGAGCATTATCAAGGCAATGATGGCAAGAGACGTTGCCCACAACCGTCCCGAGGCGAACATGGCTGGTCCACGTATGCTATCCATTCACGCGCTCCAATCGCCCCCGGTCCACCTCGAATCGAGTCATCCGTGAGAGGTACTCCGGCTCGATGACATCCACGTCGGCCGTGGTGATGAACACCTGTGAGTAGTTCGAGACCCGCTCCAATACGAGGCGTCGACGAGGCGCGTCAAGCTCCGAGAGCACGTCGTCGAGCAGCAGGACCGGCTGCTGGTTTCGAACGTCTCTGAGGTACTCCGCCTCCGCCAGCTTCAGAGCGAGCACCACCGTCCTCGCCTGTCCGCGAGATGCGTACAGGCCAACATCCATGTCGTTGAGCAGCAGTTGGAAGTCATCGCGATGGGGCCCTCGGACCGTGAACCCCTGGGCAATTTCTCGCGAGCGTACCTGTACGAGGGCCTCATGCATAGCCTTGCCAATGTCCTCGGGCGTGCGTCGTCCTTCGATAGCGAAGCTTGGGCGAAAGGCCAGTTCAAGAGTATCACCATCGTCCGTAAGCGTGGCGTGCGTCCGGGCGGCCCCATCTGACAGAGCATCGAGCGCCTCGCGTCGTCGAGCTACCACAACGCCGCCCGACTTGACGAGTTCGCCGTCCCAGAACTCGAGGTCGCTTGGGCGAGAACGGCCAGCCTTGATGCCCTTAAGCAGGTGGTTGCGCTGCACGACAACGCGCTGGTACCGCTGAATTGCCCGGAGGTACTCGCGGTTCACCTGGGAAATCAAGATGTCCATGTACCGGCGACGCATTCCGGGCGAGCCATACACCATGTCGAGGTCCTGCGCGCTGAACATGACGGCGTTGATCTCCCCAACCAACTCGGACGCCCGTCGGGGGATGCCGTTGACCCGGACGTATTTCTGGACGTTGAGGCGTTCCTCGGCATCGCCTCCGTGCGACTCGGTGACCATGTTCTTGAAGTCAATCTGCACTCGCACGGGGCCGTCTTCGCGCTGCACGACCGCGGCGACCTGCGAGAAGAACTCCACGCCCACGGACTCTCGACGGACAAGCTCACGCTCGGTCGACGCCCGCTGAGACTTGGCGATGACGAGGAGGTAGAGGGCTTCGAGAAGGTTGCTCTTGCCGTGCCCGTTGTTGCCCTGCAGGAGCACCATCCCCGGCCCCAAATCGACCTGCAGGCGTTCGTAGTTGCGTACGTTGAGGAGCGAGAGCTGAGAGAGATAGATGGTGAAGCCTCGGGGAGCCGGAGATCAAATAACGCCTGACCGTGATTGCACGAGGTCTAGGAGGTCGTCCTCGGTGATGACCGGCACGCCGTGCTTCTCGGCGTCGGCGAGCTTCGATCCCGCGTCCTCGCCTGCGACGACGTAGTCGGTCTTCTTGCTGACGCTGCCGCTCACCGCGCCGCCCAGGTCCTTGATTCTGCCGGTGAACTCCGAGCGGCTGAAGCGCTCCAGCCTGCCTGTGACGACGAAGCGCAGGCCGTCGAGGACCTGCTCCACCGGCTCCTCGCCTTGCTCGGACTCCATGGTGACGCCCACGGCGCGGAGCTTTTCGATGACGGCGCGGTTCGACTCGTTGCCGAAGTAGGCCACGACGGCTTCGGCGATCTTCGGGCCGATGGACTGCACGGCCTCAAGGTCTTCTTGACTCGCGTTCATCAGCGCGTCGATGTTCGGGAAGTGCCGGGCGAGAAGCTCGGCCACCTCGCTGCCGACGTGTTGAATGCCGACCGCCACCAGGACGCGAGAGAACGGACGCTCCTTCGATGCCTCGATGGCCGACAGCAGATTGGCGACGCTCGTCTCGCCGAAGCGCTCCAACTCCAGCAGGTCGTCCCTGTTCAGCGTGTACAGATCGGCGACCTGCCGTATCAGGCCCTTTTCAAGCAGGGTGGTAGTCTGTTTGATTCCGAGCCCCTCGATGTCCATCGCGCCCCTGCTCACGAAGTGCTCCAGGAGACGCACGAGCTGTGCGGGACAGGCTGCGTTGACGCAAAGGTGGGCCGCCTCGCCCTCGGCGCGGACGACCGGCTCGTTGCAGCTTGGGCACTCCCCTGGCATCTCGAAGGCGCTCTCTTCGCCGGTGCGCTTACTGACAATCGACGAAACGACTTGGGGTATGACCTCCCCGGCGCGCTCGACGACCACCCAGTCACCGATACGCAGGTCCTTCGACTTGATGTAGTCGGCGTTGTGGAGCGTCGCCTGCCTGACCGTCACGCCGTTGATGTTGACCGGTTCCAGAACGGCGTAGGGGTTAATACTCCCCGTCCTGCCGACGTTGACCTTGATCTTACGGAGTTGCGTTGTGGCCTGAGTGGCAGGGAACTTGTACGCGATCGCCCATCGCGGCTCGCGACCAACGACTCCGAGGTGCCGTTGGTAGTCGAACCGGTTGACCTTCACGACCACGCCGTCGCAGCCATAGTCGAGGGCCTCCCAACCTTCGACCCACTTCTTGCAGTAGTCGAGCGCCTCGTCGGCAGTGCGGACGAGTTGGCTGTTGGGGTTCGTCTTGAAGCCGAGACCGGCAAGCCCTTCGAGGGTCTGCCAGTGAGTATCGAACTCCATCGGCTCCGCATAGCCAAGGGTGTAGACGTAGATGTCGAGGGGACGTTCGGCCGTCGTGCGCGGGTCGAGCTGCCGGACGGAGCCGGCGGCGGTGTTGCGCGGGTGCGCGTAGGGCGGGAGGCCGTCGGTGATGCGCTGTTCATTGAAGGCCTCGAACTTGGACTTCGGGAAGATGACTTCGCCGCGAACCTCGAAGCGGCTCGGCGCCGCAGCCGGGACACGGAGGGGGATGCTGCGGATGGTCCGCATGTTGGATGTCACGTCCTCCCCGACGACGCCGTTGCCTCGCGTCGCTCCGCGAGTGAGAAGACCATCCTCGTAGGTCAATGCGACTGCCAGCCCATCGAACTTGAGCTCGCAGACCATGTCGAACTGCGATTCTTCGAGGAGGTCGGCAACCCGAGCGTGCCAGGCCATGAACTCCTCCTCGTCGAAGGCGTTGCCCAAGCTCAGGAGCGGCACTGGGTGCTCGGCCTGTGTGAACCCCTCAAGAGGCTCCGCCCCCACGCGCTGCGTAGGGGAGTCGGGAGTGACGAGTTCGGGATGCTCCGACTCGATCCGGCGGAGTTCCCGCATCAACTCGTCGTACTGAGCGTCGGATATCTCCGGGTCGTCCAGCACGAAGTACCGGTGGTTGTGGTAGTCGATACGGTCGCGCAACTCGTCTATTCGGTTGAGGGTGGTGGACATCACCGCCGTCCTCTCAAGCGTCTGCTTATGATGATAGCAGTCGTTTCCAACGAAGGCATCCGAAGGCCGCCGAAACACTGGACGGCCTTCCGAAGCCCTAGCTATACTGAATGTCGCGCACCGAGACTCACGCGCAGGATTCCACCGGAAAGGCGCTCGATTTGCCCCCGTCCGACGAGTATATTGAATTTGTCCGGCAGCACCCTTCCCTGCTCGCCATCGGCAACACGCCGTTGGTGCAGCTCGACATGCCGTTGGACATCGGAGACGCGAGGGTCTCTGCCAAGTATGAGCACCTCAACCCCGGAGGCTCGATCAAGGACCGTCCCGTTCTTCGGATGCTGGTGGAGGCCATCCTGGCAGGCAACCTGACGCCCAACCGGACGATTCTCGACGCGACTTCGGGAAACGCGGGCATCGCCTACGCCATGATCGGCGCGGTGCTTGGGTACGAGGTCGAGTTGGTCATGCCCGAAAACGCGAGCGAGGAGCGAAAGAAGCGACTCCGCGCCCACGGTGCTAGCATCATCTTCACCGACGCGATGCTCGGGTACGATGAGAGCCTCCACGAGGTCAAGCGTCGCTACGAGGCCGACCCCGACAAGTATTTCTGGTGCGACCAGTACTCCAACCAGAACAACCCCCTCGCGCACTACGAGACCACCGCCGAGGAGATACTCTCGCAGGCCGCCGACCTGACCCACTTCGTCGCGGGCGTAGGTACCGGCGGAACGATCAGCGGCGTCGGCCGGAGGCTCAAGGAACACGATCCCGATATCGAGGTCGTCGGCATCAACCCGCCGCAATGGCCGGGCGTCGAGGGCCTGAAGCATCTGGGCGAGGGCCACATCGTACCGGAAACGTATCACGAGGAGTACGTCGATCGCACGATCGACATCGACGTTGACGCGTCGTACGAGATGTCGCGCGATATGTCGGGGCGCGGGCTGTTCGCGGGTCAGTCGTCGGGCGCGTATGTGTGGGCGGCGTACCACGTCGCAGGCGAGGCGCGCTCCGGCCACGTCGTGACGATCTTCAACGACATCGGCGAGCGCTACTTTTCCACCGGCATGTGGGACACGAGCGGCTGACGCGCGTGTCCGCCACCGTCAACCGAGAGCGGCTATTTCACCGCCATGTACTGGTGCTCGTGCCGAGAAGGTCTTCAGAGTCCAATTCTTCTTCGAATACCATGATCTCGTCTCAACGGTCGAGGATTGGCAGATATTCTCGATACCAAGTCCGGTAGTAGTCGGAGCCGGTTGTCTCGCGCCAACGGTCGCGGTTATCCCTGTATTGCAGCGCCAGGTAAGAGCGGGCGCTTGAATTGCGCAGCAGCCCGAGCCTGAGACAGCCCGGCAGTTTCCTGAAGTGAGGCACGATCTCCTCACGCACGAGTTCGACGAGTTCCGCTTCTTCTCGCTCGTCCCTGAGGGCCCAGCGTTTGAATGTGATGAATTCCGACATGCCAGCTTGCAGTATAGGTTACGAAAGTGACTTCAGACCACGCGGTCGCTGCTTAGTCACGAATCCATAAGCTGACCGATTGCGCGATACTCGTTTGCAGGTGTTGACACGGCTAAGCATTTTTCACTACACTCGGTATGAACCAAACGGCGTTTTATGGCGATGAATACGCGGATTACAAGAATTCTCTGACGAGGTAAGGCAATGGTTGGCGAGAACACGACCATTTCAAATGCGGATCTTGCGGTCGAAAAGAACAATGAGGGTGTATCGCGATTCAAGGCGGGCGACCTGGCGGGAGCAGCCAGGGCATTTCACGAGGCGCTGGGCTTCGACCCGTCGCTCGAAGAAGCGCGGGAAAACCGCGACATGGCAATTAATCGGCTCGGATATGACCCGCTTGTAGAGGACCGTCAGACCGAGCGCGGGCGCCGGGAGGAGGACTTCAGGGTCGACTCCGGGGGCCAGACACTGGAAAAGCTCGTCCAGTACGCACTCTACTCCCTGGCCGCAGTAATTGGCATAGCGCTCATGGTCGGCATCTATTCAATTCTCGGCCCGGTAGGCATCATACTTCTGATTGTCGGCTGCGCGTTTGTTTGGGGTATCAAGTGGAGTTGGCTCTTATTCCTTAAGTGAGCCTCGGACGACCTCTGCACAAGCCGGACAAATCGCATCCCGCGAGTCTATGAAGGAGACCGTAAGGGCGGATGTCCTCTCGGCGCTCTATGTCTCGATCGGTTCGATGAGGCCGTAGTCGCCGTCCTCGCGTCGGTACACGACACTGTAGTTGCCCGTCTCCACGCTGCGGAACAAGTAGAAACTGTGGTTCAGCAGTTCCATCTCGGCTATCGCGTCGTCAACGGTCATGCCGATCATCGGGAAGCGCTTCCGGCGCACCACCTTAATGGGCATCTCCTCCATCTCGTCCGGCGCAGGCATTTCGTCGTCCGGGTCGGAAGCCAGACCATCCGGCAGATCTCGTAAGGACTTGCGTCCCTGATTGGAGCGGTAGCGTCGTCCCTTGTACCGTCGTATCTGCCGGTCCATCACGTCAACGGCGGTGTCGACGGCTTCGGAAACGCTCGAGCCGCGTCGCTGGGCGCGCAACACCTGCCCCTTGACCATCAACGTCAACTGCACGACTATCCGGTCAGCCCCGGAGCGTGAGGACGTGCGCTTGATTTCCGCGGTGGCATCCATCATCTGGGGCAAGTGCCTGGACAGACGATTGAATTTCTTGCCTACGTAGCCTTGGATCTGGTCCGTGATTTCGACGCCTCTACCGTGAATCTTTAACTCCAACTTTCCCTCCGATTGTTCATAAAGCTATGTCGTGGATAGAACCGTTCGGGCCGGGCTAAGGCCCTTCCTCCGAGTATTGCCTGATCCTCTTCGTCCCGACGCTGATGTCTGCTCGCCGTTCGAGCGCGTTCTCATCCAGATCCACACCCAGACCGGGCGCATCGGGCAGGGGGATGTATCCATCTTGGACTTGGGGCGACCTGAGCATGATATGCTCGACCACCGGCTCGAAATTCACCCAGTACTCGGTGATGACGAAGTTCGGAATGCAGGCCGATACCTGCACGGTAGATGCGAGCGCAACGCCTACGCTGTTGTAGTTGTGCGGCGAGACGCCGACATAGTACGGCTCGGCCATTGCGGCAATTTCCTTTGTTTCGAGAATGCCGCCCGTGTTGCAGACATCGGGGTTGATGATATCGACGGCCCGCTTTTCAAACAACTCCCGGAACGCGGCCTTCGTATACAGAGTCTCACCGGCAACGATTGGTATGTCGGTTCGGCTTCTGACCTCGGCCAAGGCGTCGACGTTTTCGGCGGGACAGGGTTCCTCGAACCAGAAGGGGTCGACATCCCGAATCGCGTCGGCCACGCGAACGGCGTGCATAGGGGCGAGCCTGCGATGCACCTCGATGAGCAGGTCAATGTCCGGCCCGACGGCGTCGCGCACGGCATACGCCGTTTCAATGGCAGCCGCCTCGTCTTCACGTGAAATATAGAGCCGCCAAGGACCCGGAAAGGGATCGAACTTGAGGGCGGTGAAGCCCCTCTCGACCATCTGCTTGGCGGCCTCGGCGTATTCGTCGGGACTTTCCGTATCGTCCGACCAGCCGTTGGCGTAGACGCGAATCTTGTCGCGGCACGCCCCGCCCAGCAGATCGAACACGGGCACGCCCAAGGTCTTGCCAACGATATCCCACAGCGCCTGTTCGATGGCGCTCAGGGCGGACCAGAAGTCCATCGCTCCGCGTTTGGCCGCAAAGTCCTCGTAGGCCACCTGCGAGAAATGCTTTATGTTGAACGGGCTCCGTCCAATCAGGTAGTGTCCCAAGCGTTCCACGTGGGCGGTAATGGAGGTGTCGCGGTCGGTCTGCGTGTATGCTTCGCCCCAGCCGTGGGTCCCATCGTCCGTCTCCACTCTGACGAATACCAAGTTCTTCGGCGCGTCAGCATTGACGATGTAGCTCCGAACGTTTGCGACCTTCAAGCCAATACCTCGACCCATTTAGCGATGAATCAACACATTCATAGTAGCATCACATGGACGTTCTGCACGAGTCGATCTGCACCTCTCTTGACAGCCCAGCGGCCCGAGCCCTATCATGCTTTGGAGAAAAAAAAGAAGCACTGCCCGTTCAGGTGCCCACCCAGGGAGAATAGGGAAGGCGGTGAGAGTCCGCCGCGGTAGCGCCACTGTAAGCGGGATTGGGGGCCGAAGCCCACTGTCGAGTATTCGATGGGAAGGGCCGGGCCGAAGAAATCCACCCGCGAGCCAGGAGACCTGCCTGAACGGAAGGTGACCGCTCTCCGCCTTTGAGAGGGTCCCTCGGTAGTCGGGCATAAGTCCCGGACAGAGCGAAACGAAGACCTCACGCGGAGAGCCGCGGAGGTCTTTCTTGTTGAGGACTGCCAGCAGCATCGCGCTGAGGGGCTATCGCCAGTCGGGAGTCTCCACCCGGTTGGCCATAGGCTCGTCCGTCCTTCTGCTGCTGATTCTGGCAGCCGCGCTCGTCTCGCTGAGCTTGGGACCGGTCAACATTCCCGCAAGTCACGTCGCCTCGATTCTGCTGTCGTACTTCGGGCTGGACTTCACCGACTTCGGGCGAACCGAACAGCTTGTCATCGAGCAGATCAGGCTTCCCAGGATCGTCGTTGGCGCTTCGGTCGGCATGGCCCTGGGAGTCGCGGGGGCGACGATGCAGGGCCTCTTCCGCAACCCGATGGCCGATCCCGGCATCATTGGCGTCTCCGCCGGGGGCGCTCTGGGCGCAGTCGTCGCCATAGCCACGGGCATAGCGGGCCTCTTCTTCCTCGCACTGCCGACCTTCGCATTCGTCGGCGCAATCGCGGCCTCATTCCTCGTCTATGGCATAGCAGCAGTCGGTGGGCGCTTCTCGATTGCTACCCTCCTTCTCGCCGGAGTCGCGGTCAACGCCTTCCTCGGAGCGGTCGTCACCGCAATCATTATCCTGCTGCCCGATAACGAATCGCTCAGAGAGATACTCTTCTGGCTCGCCGGAGGACTCGACTCACGCTCCTGGGAGCATGTCCTCATCTCGGCCCCACTCATCCTCGGCGCTACCGCCCTGATTGTGCTCATGTCGCGCGACCTGAACCTGCTCATGCTGGGCGACGACGAGGCACGGTCGATGGGCGTCCGAGTGGGCATGGCCCGTCCCGTGCTCCTCGCTGCGGCGTCGCTGGCGACCGGGGCCGCCGTGGCGGTAAGCGGCACCATCGCCTTCGTCGGCCTCGTGACGCCCCACATACTCCGCTTAGTGCTGGGGCCGGACCACCGCGTTCTGATCCCCATGAGCGCGGCGGGCGGGGCCGTCTTCGTCATCGTCGCCGATACGGTAGCAAGGACCATCGTGCAGCCGGCAGAGTTTCGCGTCGGTGTTCTGACCGCCTTCGTCGGCGCGCCGTTCTTCATCTTCCTGCTCATCAAGAACAAGCGTCAGGCCCACTCGCTGTGAGAAGCGGCCATTGAAAGGAGTCATAGTGACCATTCCACAGCTTCGCGTCCTAATGATCTCTCTAGCATTCCTGCTAGGGTTGGCATTGGCGGCATGTTCGTCCGAGTCCGCGACGCCAACAGCGCCCACGCAGGCCCCGATCGTCGCTCCGACAGCCGTCCCGACCCCGGCGCCCACTCCGACAACGGTGCCTACACTAACCCCCAAACTTGCCACCAAGTTGCTCGAAGGCGTGCGGGGTATCGTCGATCCCACCAACCTCGGTTGGCCCCGCGAAGTAGAAGGACTGAATGGACTCGTGACCATCCCTTCCAAGCCCCAGCGCATCATCACCGCCTCCGTCGGTCACGACGAAATGACGTTGGCCCTCGTCCCCCGCGACCGGCTCGTCGGAGTCGGAAGCGTCTCGAAGAACGCGACCTACTCCAACATCGCCTCGCTCGTCCAGGATATAGCGGAGATCTCTCGCGACCCGGAGACAATCGTGGCCCAGGCTCCGGACGTATTGGTGACAAGTCCGTTCTTCCCGGCGGAGGCAATCGAGGCCCTGTCGAAGACCGGCATCCCCGTCGTTCAGACCGAGTTGAAGCACGACCCCAAAGCGCGGATTAACAGTATCCTGCTTATGGGGTATATTTTCGGCGAGGAGGAACGCGCCATCGAATTCGCGGCGGAGGTGAGCGACCGTCACGAGTCCCTCGTTGCTGTCACCGGCAAGGTCGATCCCAAGCCCAAAGTGCTTGCGCTTACGCAGTACTCCGACAAGCTGTGGGTCGCGGGCGGCAACTCCACCGAGGGCGGCGTCATTACGGCTGCCGGTGGAATCAACGCGGCCGAGGAGTCGGGCATCGAAGAAAACCAGACCACCAGCCTTGAAGGCGTGATCGCCATGAACCCCGAGGTCATTGTCATCGCCCAACCGCTGGAGTTCGGCGCGGAAGAGTTCCGCCAGAACCTCCTCAGCAACGAGGCCCTCGCAGAGATCCCGGCGATTAAGAACAACCAGGTCCATATAGTTGAAGGCAAGCACTTCACCACGCTCTCCTTTTGGAACATCCGTGGGGCCGAGGACCTCGCCCGGATTCTCTGGCCGAAGGACTTTCCCGAGCCACTAAACACACCCTTCAGCCTCGTCGAGTAGCACACCATGAATGGAATCAGACCACAGGCAATTAGCGCCCAGGACATCGCCTACGAGATCGAGGGAAACACGCTATTGGACGGCGTGGACCTCCACGCCGACCGCGGGCAGCTCGTCGGCCTCATAGGTCCCAACGGCGCGGGGAAGTCAACGTTGCTGAGGACCATATCGGGCATCCTGCGATATCGCAGCGGCGAGGTACGTCTCGAAGGCGAGGATCTGCGGTCCCTGTCGCCCAAAGAGGTGGCGGCGAACCTCGCTCTCGTCCCGCAGATCGCGCCGTACACCTACGGATTTACCTCTCTCGAACTCGTTCTCATGGGGAGGTATCCACACTTGGGACGCTTCCAGATCGAGGGCAGGGAAGACGAACGAATTGCCAGAGACGCGATGCGGCTGACCGAGACCGAGCAGTTCGCCGACAGGACGCTCGACACCCTGTCCGGCGGAGAGCGCCAGCGGGTATTCGTCGCACGCGCCCTGGCGCAGCAACCCCGAATCCTCCTTATGGACGAACCTACGGCGAACCTGGACATCCTCCATCAGCTCAAGGTGCTGGATCTCGTGCGACAACTCGTAGCCGACGGCCTCACCGCCATAGCCGCCATCCACGACCTGAACATGGCGGCCCGCTACTGCGACAAGCTGGTGCTGCTAAACCGCGGAAGGGTGCTCGCAGTAGGGTCGCCCGAAGAGGTACTTACGCCGGAAACGATAGAGTCCGCCTTCGACGTGCATTCCGCCGTGTACCGAGACCCTGCAACCGGTGCTTTGGCGATCAGCCTTATCGGCCCGGCGGACGAGCACTCGCAAAACGGAACGGGGCTTCGCTCCAACATCGCAGCGGAAAGGGCGAGAGTCCCAGACGGCCATGGAGCAAAAGTCCCGCCTGAGAGGTGAGCCACGAGCGAACGTGATCCCACGACGCCGCCCGCTCGGGCGGTAAAGAGCCGACGTGTCCGACACGGCCTCGTCATCGTGAACACAGGCGAGGGGAAGGGCCGGGTCTTCGCCGACGAGCTTGGGCGTGTGAACCAACTCGTGGCAGCGGAGGTGGACGAGGTGTACTTCATGGCCGCCGGACTGCCACTGGCGTTGAAGACTTCCAGCCGTGCAGGCGATACCGCGATCAGTTAGCCGATCGCTCCCGCCCGACGACGATGCCAATGAGTCTTTAACGCCCACAGAAACAGCGACTCACGAGTAAAGAACGGCCACCCAAGCTTTTCTCGGTTGCCGTGCCGAAGCTCCTTGGGAATGACTCCACGGCTTATCGTTCTCCAAGATAGCCTCCACATCACTACTTATACTAATTCGTGCCAATGCCACCGTATTCTGGCCGACTGAACTTTCTGGATTCCGGCCTTCACCGGAATGACGGTGGGCGGTTTCTGTTATGCGCGCTGCACTTGAAGGACTATGGCGCAGTCATGACGAATTGGTACTATATCGGGTAGTCCAGCTCGAAATGAGGCATATCGAGCGCTTACGCAATCTGCCGGGTGAGCGTCGTCTTCCCCGCGCCCGTGGTCCCCATCACAACGATGCGGTCGGTGTTTCGTAGGCGGCTTTCAGTATTGGCGCGCTTGGAGTCGGCCATGACGCTCCATTCGCAGGACAGCACGCCTAGGGCCACCCTCGAACGTTTAGAACCGGTCAGTAGGGCGGTTGGCAGACCTGTTCGAGGAGAGCCTCGCCGCCTTGCCGGAATTCGAGTGGGATGTGCGGCTTCTTTTCGTTGGTCAGGCGGCGATGGAGACAGCCCCTGTGAATCTTTAGGACCTGTTCAACCTGGTGACCCTGCCCCCGATGAGCCATTCGGCCACGTACAGGTTGCCATTGGCGTCCACGGCCAACCCGTGAGGGCTGTTGAACTTCCCAGCCTCCAGGAGGCTGGTGGGCACTATCTGCCCCTCATCGCCCGTATTATTCGGCCAGCCATCCACGTCGCACACCTGCTGGTTGTCGCCGATGTACGTGAGCAGCTCGTCGTTCATGTCGGTGACCGCCAGGCGCGCGCGAAGCTCGGCGATTATCATCAGGTCGCCGTATGTCGCGAAGCCGCTTGGCGTGGTCAGAAAACCGTCGCCGAACGAACGCCTGAATCCACCCTCCATGTCGTAGACCTGGACGCGGGCGTTGGCCCGGTCCGCCACGTAGAGCTCCGGTTCGGACTTGCGATAGTCGATGAAGATGCCGTGTGGACAATCGTACGCTCCGGCCCCCTCTTCGCCGTTGATGCTGCCGACATACTCGCCGTCCCTCGTGAACCTGTGGACGTAGTACGCGCCGTACCCGTCGCCCACCCAGATGTCGCCGTTGCCCCCGGATCGCTCCTCGTGTACCGCGACCGTTGTGGGGGAATAGCGTGTGTTCTCGTAGACGGGAAGGGGAGGCGTCTCCAGCCTCATGACCACCTCGCCGTCCAGTGTCGTCTTGAACACCTGGCCGGAGGCATCACCTGCGCCCGGAGGATACTCGTAGCCGTGAACGTGGTTTCTCTTGGAGCCGTTGTCCGCTATCCACAGGTACTCGACGCCGCCCTCGTTGACGAGAGTCATCCCGTGCGCGTCCGCAAAGTCGCCGCGCCACGAGGAAATCAAGTTCCCTTCACTGTCGAAGGTCATCACTTCCGGGTCGCCGGGATGGCAGGTTACGACGTTGCCCGACTCCGTGACCACGATGCCCGGATGCGCCCATCCCTTGCGGGAGCTGTCGCTCTCCGGAATCTTGGCCCAGTTGTCGATCCAACTATAAGAATGCTCTTCGCTTCCTACCCGCATGACACAACCTCCTCTACTTGCCCGGATTCAATTGGTAGGGGCGGGTTTCAAACCCGCCCTGTGGTTGTTGAACGCGAACCCGACCCACCATAGCCACCCGTTATTTCAAAGATTTCGGTCTGCTAGCGCCTGTCCGAACTTGAAGCGCGCCTACCGTTCCCGAACATGCATGGAGAAGCGCCGCAGCGAGAGTGATCACACGCGAGCCGGGGGATGCCGTCAGCGTGACGCCGCCATCCACATCCCCTGCCTCTTTCGTACGCAGTCACTGGGAACGAACCGGCGCGTTCCGATTATGGATTCAGGATGACCTTGGTGTACCCGTCGATGCGCTTGTCGAACTTGTCATAGGCGTCGACCGCATCGTCCAACGGCACCTCGTGGGACACCACGAAGCTGGGAGTGACCTTGCCGGATATTATCAGGTCGCGCAGGTAGGCGTTGTACTGCTTCACGTTGCACTGACCCGTACCCAGCTTCAGACCCTTCTCAAACAGCTTCCCGAAGTTGATGGACAGAGCGCCCTTCTTGGCGCCCTCGTCCACTCCGCCCGGGTCCGAAGGCACGTACAGCCCTGGGATGCCCATCATCCCGGTCGGGTTGATCAGGTCGATCATCTGATTGAGTACCACGTTGGGGATCTCGTCCTGCTCACCACCGGCAGCGGACGACCCTTGAGCAGCGGCCTGATAGCCTACGGCATCGACCGTCTTGTCCACGCCGTCGCCTCCACGCATGTCTCTGATCTGTTGAACCGGATCGCCGTCGTCAAAGTTGATGGGTGTAGCGCCAACCTCGCTGGCCTTATCGAGGCGCTCCTGCACGTGGTCTATGGAATAGACCACCGCCGCTCCCCTGATGATGCAGCTATAGGTGGCCATCAGACCGACGGGGCCCGCGCCCCAAACGGCGACGCTCTCGCCGGGGCTGACGTTGGCAAGCTCCGTGCCGTGATAGCCGGTGGGGAATATGTCCGCCAGCAACGCGAAGTCCGACTCGAACGCATCCCCGGCCGGGAGAGGCAGGCAGTTGAAGTCCGCGTGAGGCACCTGGAGATACTCGGCTTGACCGCCGCGCCATGGCCCCATAGCGACGTATCCATACGCGCCGCCGGCGAATCCGGGGTTGACCGTGACGCAGAAGCCCGTAAACCCCCGCTGGCAATTCTTACAGAAGCCGCAGCCAACGTTGAACGGCATCACGACCCTGTCGCCCACGGACAGCGACTTGACCGCCGACCCGACCTCTGCGACTACGCCCATGTTCTCATGGCCGAAGATGATGCCCGGCTCCGCGGCGGTCCGACCCTCATACATATGCAGGTCGGAACCGCAAATGCAGCTGGACGTAATCTTCACGATCACATCATTCGGGTGCTGCAACTCGGGATCCGGAACCTCCTCTACAGATACACTGAACGGTCCCTGATATACGACTGCTTTCATGGAAACCTCTCCTTCCCCATTCGGACTACTAAAGCTGTGCGATCAGTCTCTCGAATCGCCGCAAAGTGTATCAGGCTGACGTAACGTTGTCTAAAGGGTGTTTGTGTAGTACGTCATCCTGAGCCGAAGCGGAGCGCAGGAGAAGAATCTATCGTCTCCCAAGGTTGGCCGGTCACGAGATGCTGCGGTCTTCGGCCACGGCATGACCGACCGCCTATGCCGGTGACGCCATTCGGAACAACCTCTTACAATCTCAGCGGCGGCTGAATGGTGGAACAAGCCAACTTCCTTCCGGCCTTTCTTCGGGAGCGTGTGCGGTGTCTTCCTCAAACTCCCGAATACGTTGCCCACGCGGAGGCTAAACGTCCTTCATGAACTCCTCCCAAACCGAGGTGGAACATATAACTCGCCATAAACGCTGATTCCTTCCAGTAGGAGAAACATTGAACCCACCCACAGAGGGATCCCGCAGGAGGCTGAAGTCTTCTGGGGGTTTCAACTCGTACGTCCGGTAGATGTCATAATGTTGAGGGTAGTTGGTCCCCAAGACTGGAGCACGATCTATGAGCACGTACGACGCTGACTATACCAAGAGATTCTATAATGCATATGGACGTCTTGAGTGGGACAGGCTCGAAGTAACAGCCTACGGGCGCTTACAGGCGATAATCCACACTGATTTCATCGAGCGCTATGTACGTCGAGGCGACCGAGTTCTTGACGCCGGATGCGGCCCAGGGAGGTTCGCTGCCATTGCCGCCAGGCTAGGAGCGACGGTCACGGCTTTGGATCTGTCGGAGCGTCAGCTGCAACTCGCCAAGGAGAGAATCGGCGAGGCAGGATTGCTAGACGGGATTGATGCCTTTGTGTCCGCGGATGTCGCGGATCTATCCATATTCCCTGATGGCCACTTCAGTGCGGCTATCTGCTATGGCGGGGCTCTCTCTTATGTGTGTGAGCAACGTCATAGGGCTGCCTCCGAGCTTGTTCGAGTCGTTCGGCCGGAGGGTATTCTCCTCGCAAGTGTGATGAGCCGGTATGGCCGGATGGCTAACTTGGTACGAAGCCCGGTGATACCCGCCCTCAAGGACCCTGAAGGATGGCACATCCGGCGCGTTGCCGAGGATGGCGACCTCCCCGGTTTTCTATCGCGACGGGTGAACATGCAACACCCGCCGATGCACCTGTACACGAGCGACGAATTGCGCGGTCTGCTACCCGCTTGCCGGGTGTTGGAGTTGGCGGGCAGCAACGTGACGACCTTTGAGGGCTCGACTGCCATAGACGAATTGCTGAGCGACCATGAGTCATGGTCTACAGTTGTTAGCCTTGAACGGGAGTTGAACACTCAACCCGGGCTTGTAGACAGTGGTAGCCACATCATAGTGGCCGCCCAACGGACCGACAAATAGCAATTCGTGCTGCGCTGCGAGAGCTAATTTGGGCAAGTTAGGGTCCTCCACCACACGAGACTCGAACCGCTCACTAGGGTCGTGACGCCCCTTGCCGAGGACGGTCACATCCGACTATGGGCTGGCTTCAGGTCCACTGTCCACGAGTACCTTAGTTTTTGTCTATTGTCTACTGCGAATGTTCGTAGTTGATCAGGCACGCAGGGCCTCCCTTGCATGCTTCAACTGTCACGACCGATTCGCGGCATCACCTTTGTGGCAAAGGTCTCCAGGTTCTTCAGCGATTTGCTCAACGGAAGCCCCATGTGTGAGAACTCGACGAGCAGGTATTCCAGGTCACATACCTCCCGCAGTTCCTGAACCCTCTCCACGACATTCTCATGGGAACCCACCAGCAAGGTGCGTGGCTCGAGAAAGTCCCAGTCCAGTTTCACGTCCGGGTCCAAGACCTCGCCCGGATTGGTGAAGACCTGCCTGGCGCGAAAGGGATCGTTGAAGATGAATGAGGACATGATGCCCTCTTCCGCATCTCGGCGCGCCTCCTCCATGGACGAGGCCACATATGTCGAGCGCATGACCGCCTGGTCTTCTCCCAGGGCGAACGGTCTCCCCTCCAGCTCGGTCCTGACCTGTGCGTAGAGTTCCATTCGCTGCCTGATCCTCAGAGCGGGAGGCTGCCAGTAGCACGCCTTGAGTCCGAGTTCGGCCGCGGTCGTTACGGACCGGTCTGTGGAGACGGTCATCCACAGCGGCGGGTGCGGCTTCTGGTAGGGTCTCGGCGTCACCCGAAGCTTCGTTACCCTGTCGCCGTCCTGCCATTCGGGATTCGACGGATACTTCGGGTGCGAGAAGACGGTGTCCTCGACAGGGAAGGTGTAGTTGCTCCCGTTGTGTGAAAAGTATTCGTTGGTCCAGATCTCCCGCACTACCTCCACCGTCTCCGTAAACAGCTCCCTGTTTTCCTTGTCCTTGCGAGGATCGGCGTTGGGATGAAACTGTGGACCCTCGTAGGGCCAGATCCCCCTGCCGAAGCCGACCTCCAGGCGGCCCTGGGTCATGTTGTCCAGGGTCGCAAGATCTTCGGCAAGGCGTATTGGGTGCCACCACGGTGCTATGTTCGCCATCTGTCCGATGCGAATCCTGGACGTTCGCGCCGCGAGGTCCGCCCCTAGCAGAATCGGGTTCGGCAAATCTCCCACTCCATAAGGCCCAAAGTGGTGTTCTCCGAGCCACATGGCCTCGAAGCCGAGCTCCTCGGCCAGAATGGTCTGCTGTCTGAGGTTGTCAATGTGTTCCTCAGCGCTTGTTGCCCCCCCGGCAGACCCCGCCACGGTTGTGAATGCTGCGAACCTCATGCCTGGAACCTCCCTTTGTCCGGCTCTTCAGAAATATTCCGGTGATGCTAACAAACAGGGATACCACAGACACCATAACGCCCATCCTCGGACGTTGGCAGGCGCTGCTTTGCGCCCCTAAACGGTCGTGGTACGCTTTGGGCCACCTTACTACAAGGAACCTGCGCCATGCCATCAGGCCGGAATCGGGGTCTCGTCCAAACCGTGCTCGGCCCTGTACATCCGTCGGAACTGGGCTCCACCACGACTCACGAACACCTCTACGCCGACTTCTCCTTCATGTACAGCCCGGCCCAGGACTCGCCGTCCCCGGAACTGGCGGATGCACCCATAACCCTGGAGAACCTCGGATGGATACGGCGTAACTACTACAGCAACCGCTCCAACCTTGAACTGATGGACCTGGATACCGCCATAGAGGAAGTCCGGAAATACCGTGAAGGCGGCGGCGGCGCGATCGTGGACGCGACCACCACGGGAATCGGCCGCAGCCCGAATGTCCTAGCCCAAATCTCCCGCCAATCGGGCGTCCACATCATCATGGGCGCGGGTTTCTATGTTGGGGCGGCTCACCCAAGAGACATGGATGAGCGAAGCGCGGACGATCTTGCTCGGGAGATTATCAGCGACATCGTTGACGGCGTTGAAGGCAGCGGCGTGAGAGCGGGCATAATCGGGGAGATTGGCTGCATATGGCCTCTGGCCCCGAACGAGCGCAAATCTCTGGCGGCGGCGGCAATCGCCCAGAGAGAAACGGGCGCGGCGATATCGATTCATCCAGGGCGGCATCCGGACGCGCCGTTGGAGATCCTGCAAGTGCTTGCGAACGGCGGCGCGGATATATCACGGGTGATAATGGGACACCTGGACCGGACCGTGTTCGAGTTCGACGCGCTTCAGAGCATTGCCGCGTCGGGTTGTTTCCTCGAATGGGACCTGTTCGGCAATGAGGGTTCGTACTATCCTCTCGCCGAAATCGACTTGCCCAGCGATGCCCAGAGGCTGGATTTCATAAAGGGCATAGCAGACGGCGGCTACTCCGACAAGATCGTCATCGGCCAGGACATCTTCACGAAACACAGGCTTGTCAGATATGGCGGGCACGGCTACGGCCACATTTTCGAGAACATCGTTCCCAAGATGCGACGCAAGGGTTTTTCGAATGATGTGATTCGAGCGATTACTGTGGGCAACCCGGCCAGGATACTCGCTTTCGCATAGGGCCCGCCATGCCGGCATCAGCAAAGGAGGCGATTCCTGCCGCCCGTAGGATCCAAGACTTCCTGTTCACCGGGCTCCTCGTGCCTCACGCTCCCAAGCGCGTACGGCGGGCAAGCGGCGATACGATCGACTGCTACTGGACAACAGGCCTAATCGCCGGGACTGTTCCCCTGTTCCATCTGGGCGCAACGCAGGGCTATGGCATCTTCCAGCAGCTGGGAGTTCGACTTCGCCAGCACCTGGATGTCCGTCAGGAGGATGAGACCAGACGTTTTGACCTTGTTCTCGGCCCGCCGTTTCATCTTCCACCCTAGGTAGAGCATAAGCGCCAGAATCACGACTGCTGCCACCATGACGCAGTACGCGAGCTGGACCATGAACGCCTCATCAGAGTGCGAAGCCTCCCTAGTTGCGGCTACAAAGGCAACGGCGCAAAACCAGCCCAGAGCGACTGTCCCGTCATAAGATCGCCAAAACTCCATGCCTAGCACCGCCTAATGGGAATCTAGTCGGACGCTATCGGAACTATATCCCAATGTCAAACGGGACGCGGGATGGCCTGCGGAGCGAGCGCCCTATGGCCACGGAGCCCTCATAGCAGTCCGATTCGGGAATGGCCGGCACCCGGCTTGCCCCTAAGAATGGCGTCCCGACAGGGGAAGGATAGGTTCGCGGCGACCCGGTGTGACCCTTGTAGGGATGCACACACATAGGTTCCCTAATAAGGCCCCCCAAACATTCGCAGTGCAGTACACTAAGACCCACCAAAGAAACCCCAGCTAGAGACACTCGTCACCCTATACCCCATAATGTGATATCGTTCGAGCACGGCTAACTATTCGAGATAAGCGGCGTTATAATGGCAACTCATTAGCACATTCTTCGTGAAAGTATGTTCACGGAAGGTACCGGCTCGTCGTAAGGAGGCTCCATTGCAAAGTATCGATCAGGCGCACCAGGTTGCGCAGAGCATCGTCGAGAACATCAAGAAGATAATCATCGGCAAGGACAGAGCCGTCGAGCTTGCCGTAGTAACCCTGCTCTGCCAGGGCCACGCCCTCATCGAGGACGTGCCGGGCGTGGGCAAGACCATGCTCGCGCGGAGCCTCGCCCGCTCCACCGGATGCGCCTTCCGCAGGATACAGTTCACGCCCGACCTCCTTCCAAGCGACATCACCGGCGTGTCGATTTACAACCAGCAGACCGGCGCCTTCGAGTTCAAGCCGGGCCCGATCCTCTCGCAGCTTGTCCTGGCCGATGAGATTAACCGCGCGACCCCGAAGACCCAGTCCGCCCTCCTCGAATCCATGGACGAACAGCAGGTCACGGTCGAGGGGACCACGCATCTGCTTCCCGCTCCGTTCACCGTGATGGCGACGCAGAACCCCATTGAGTACGAGGGGACGTTCCCCCTCCCGGAAGCGCAGCTCGACCGCTTCCTCGCCACTATCAGGCTCGGCTACCCCTCATTAGAGCAGGAGTTGGCCATCGTTAGCAGCCAGGAACAGGCCCACCCCATTGACAGCCTAGAAGAGGTCGTCTCCGCCGAGCAGATTCTCGAAGTCCAGCAAAGCGTGAAGAGCGTATACGTCGACGACCTCATCCGCGAGTACGTTGTCACCCTAGTCGACCGGACGCGGACGCACCCCGACGCCGCTTTGGGAAGCTCGCCTCGTGGCTCCCTCGCACTCTTCCGGGGCGCGCAGGCACTGGCGCTCGTCAGGGGCCGCGACTTCGCCCTGCCGGACGACGTGAAAGAGCTGGCCGAGCCCATGCTCAGCCACCGCATCATCGTCTCGCCCGCGGGCAGGATGAGGGGCGTGCAGAGTTCGGACGTGGTGGCGTCGCTGGTCGAGGAAGTCCCGGTTCCGGGCGCGCAGCCCGCAGGATGGTTCAAGAGGTGAAGCAGCGTCTGGCCGGTATCACCGTACGACCGTCGATCAGGTTCCTGCTTGTCGCGATCCTGCTCATCGTCGCGGTCTTCACGGGAATGGCGACGGGCTTCAACCTGTTCTATCGCCTCACCTATATCCTCATCGCAACCCTTGTCGTCAGCTACATCTGGGTCCAACTCATGCATCGCTCCCTCCGGGTGGAGGTGACGGGCAGACCCCGGCTCGCCCGCGTCGGGGACGAGATTCTAGAGACGATTACCATCCACAACAACTCCACTCTGCCGAAGTACGCCCTCGAGGTCTCAGACCTGGCCGACATACCGGGTCACAAAGGGGGTGTCGCCGTCAGTATTGGGTCAATGGACCACGCTTCATGGACCATGCACATTCAGACCCGCACACGCGGCATGTACAACCTCGGTCCCATGAGGCTCGTGGCGCGCGATCTGTTCAACCTCTTCAGCAAGGGCAGTGAGTTCGGGGAGCGCGACGGCATAACCGTCCTGCCGAGAGTGCTCGATCTCCCCGGCTTCGATGTTCCCACCGCGCAGCTGCATGGCGATTCCTCGACGCGGCAGCGTTCTCAGAGCGTGACGCCCCACGCCTCGTCCGTAAGAGACTACGCTCCCGGCGACGCCCTCAGCCGTGTCCACTGGAACAGCACGGCGCGGATGGGCAAGCTCATGTCGAAGGAGTTCGACTTGGGCCGCGCCAGCGAGGTGTGGGTCCTCGTCGACCTCGAACGGAGCGTTCAGGCAGGTGAGTTAGAGGAGAGCACCGACGAGTACGCCGTGACCATCGCCGCCTCACTCGTCAAGCGCCACGTCGACGCCGAGCTTCCCGTCGGACTCGTCGCGTTTGGAGACGAACGGTACTTCCTGCCGGCTGAGACCGGCTTGGGACAGTCCGACCGCATCATGCAGTACCTCGCCCTCGCGAAGGCCGAGGGCGACACGCCCCTCAACGAGGCCCTCGCCGACTACGAGCCCCTCTGGGGGCACAACGCCACGCTCATCGTCATAACCCCCTCTCCCCGCCCGGACTGGGTCGTCGGCATCAGCGAGCTGATGCGGCGCGGCGTGCGCATGATGGTGATACAACTCGACCTCGAGTCCTTCGGAGGCATCGGCGACGTAGCGGAATCGCAGGAAGAGATGTTCTCGCGGGGCATCCCGCACTTCTACATTCGGCAGGGTGACAATATCCCCGCCAAGCTCTCCGATCGATGGAGCGCGAACGGCGTCCCCACCGCCGAATCCGACCGGCAGGTCTTGGCAGGCGTATGACGAGCACCAAGGTAACCCTCTCCCAGCCGACCGACGTCGACCTGAATCCTCCCGACTGGCTGGACCAGTTCGGCAAGCTGGTCCGAAGGTTTTCCCCCAGCGAGGGGTGGGACACCTTCCTCCTCATGTATGCCGGCGTCGGCATCTCCGCATGGGTCGTGCGAGAGGCCGACTTCGTCTCCACTCCCGGACTCATGGGAGTCATCTTCATCGCCGCTTTGGCCGGTATGCTCATGGCGAAGGTGCGCGGGCTTATCTGGCCGATACCGTACGTCGCCGGGCTGCTGATCGGCCTCGTCGTGGCAACCTACCAGACGGCCACCCTGCTGGAAGACCAGATCGCCCTGACCGGAATGTTCACGGTCTGGGACAGGGTGCGCGAGTGGTACAACGTAGCCGTCACCGGCGGCATCAGCCGCGACCTCCTCCCATCCACCCTCTATCTGCTCCTTCTCGCCTGGCTGCTCGGCTACATAAGCTCATGGTTCCTGTTCAAGTGGATCAACCCCTGGATCGGCCTCCTGCTGAGCGGGGTCGCCCTGCTCACGACCTTGAGCTTCCTCCCGGACCAGTTCGACTCGCGCTTCTTCATCTTCATCTTCATCGCAATGCTGCTCGTGGCCCGAGTCAGCCTCGTCCAACGGGAGGCCTCCTGGACGAAGATGGGTATCGGCGCGATCACGGCGGTGCGCAACCGATTGCTGAGCGCTCCGATCATCCTTGTCGTGACCGCTATTATCCTCATCGCCGCCGTCGGCGCCCCACTTCGCATCTACGTCGTGCGAACGGCCGTCGACGTGTGGAACTGGGGGCGCGACCCGCTAACCGTCTTCGAGGACGACTTCGCGCGGCTGTTCTCCGGCATCACCTCCAAGAACGACGTAAACGGGCGCTTCTTCGGCAACACCCTGCCCTTCATGGGCAAGATATCGTTCGGTGGCGACGTCGTGATGGTCGCCAATTCAAAAATGCCCACCTATTGGCTCTCGCGCAGCTACAGCCACTACACCTCAAAGGGCTGGATAGCCGGCAAGACGATCAAGTTCAACGTCGGCCCGGAAGGCCTTCCCCCGCCCCCTCATGAGTCCGACAACCGGGAGTTGGCGTTCCAGCGGGTGCAGCTCACCTTCGACAGCGACGAGATGTTCGTAGGAGGCAACGTCGACTGGGTCAGCCACGACGCCATCGTAGAGACGCTGGAACCGAGGGTCTTCCACATCGATCTGAAGAATTCGACGTTCGACAGTGAGCTTCCTCCCGATATTCAGCAGCTCGCCGAGGAGTTTCGTCGCCTCCTGAACCCTCCTCCGAACCGGTTCATCGAGTCGCTGATCGCCGAAGTCCTGCCGGACGACCTTATCGTTCTCGACGTCATTCCGGGCAGCGAGTCGGAACAGTGGCGTGACCAGAAGGTTGTCTCGCTCCGCCGGAAGGACCCCGAGATTCCCGAAGTTGTGAACTGGGAATTCAAGCAAACACTGCCCCAGGAACAGCCCTACACCCTCTATTCCTTCGTGTCACAGGCGACCAATGACCAGTTGCAGGTGGCCGGGGACGAGTACCCGACCTTCATCACCGATCACTACCTCCAACTGCCGTCCACTCTGCCCGACCGCGTCCGCGATCTGGCGGAACGAATAACCCAAGGCGCGGAAACGCCCCTTGACAAGGCCATGGCAATCGAAAACTACCTGCGAAACGAGGGCGGGTTCGAGTACTCGCAGGACATCGAATCGCCTCCACAGAACGCGGACGGCGTTGACTGGTTCCTGTTCGAGACCAAGACGGGGTACAGCGACTACTTCGGCTCCTCCTTGACCGTGATGCTCAGGTCGGTAGGAGTTCCCGCTAGAATGGCCGCCGGATACGCGCCGGGCGAGGTCGACATTACCGGACGCTGGGCCATCCGCGACAGGGACAGCCACGGCTGGACTCAGGTGTACTTCCCCGGACATGGATGGATCGACTTCGAGCCTACCACGGCCTGGGCTCCGCTGGATCGCGGCGAGATAACCGTCGCCGTCGATGCCTCGGAAGACGAAGCAGCGGAAGAAGCCATGAACGACCTGTTGGATGGCATCTCGGACCAAGCCTCCATGACGCTCGAAGAAGAATGCGAACTCCTGGAGCAGGCCGACCCCGAAGAGGCCGAAGCCCTCGGATGCGACGACTTGCTGGAGCCTCTGCCCTCCGACTATACCGCTGTTCAGGCCGGCTGGAGACCCAATGCTCTAGCCGTTCCCGCCGGAATTGCGCTCATAGTTTTGGCACTGGTCTGGCTGCTCTGCTGGCTGGTCTGGAACCTCGGACTCGGCAAGGCCGGCATTGCGGAGCGCTACTACATCAAGATGGCCCGACTCGGCACACTCGCAGGTGTCCGCCGACGCCCGTACCACACGCCGATCGATTACGCGGTCGCCATCGGTGACGCTGTCCCTGCAGCCTCTTCCGGGGCTCAGGCTGTCGCCTGGAGCTTCGCGATTGGACGCTACGCCCACATAGAGGAGTCCGACGACGACATTGCAAGCCTCCGCGACCACTGGAAGAAGATTCGCGGCGGCCTCCTCTCGAGGACCCTCAAGCGAATCCTGCCAGTGGGCCGATACCGCGTATGACGGCGTTGACCTACGACATCTTCGAGACACCTCACGGCTGGGTCGGCGTCCTGGCCTCCGAACGCGGAATCCGCCGCACAACGCTGCCCGAACCGACCATCGAGTCGTGCCTAGACAGGCTGGGCCAGGCAATCGACGACGCCGAGCGTACCCCCTGCAAATTCGTCGAACTCCGCAGCAAGATCGAGCGGTTCTTGGATGGCGAAGACGTGGACTTCGGCGACGTGCCCATCGACGTGGACGACGCCTCGCCGTTCCACAGGGCCGCGTGGCAGGCTTGCAGGACGATTCCCGCAGGCGAGACCAGGCCCTACCGCTGGCTTGCATCCGCAGCAGGACGCCCGAACGCGCCGCGCGCGGCAGGACAGGCCATGGCGAGAAACCGTCTACCCTTCCTCATCCCCTGCCACCGCGTGATCGCCAGCGACGGGTCGTTGGGCGGATACGGAAGCGGAAAGACGCGCCTCAAACTCAAGAAACGCCTCCTGGACATGGAGGCCCGTTCGCGAGCGGTTGCGATTACGTAGCCGACGCGGCCTTCTCCCGGACGCTGACCTCGCCGGACTCGCCGACGTATTCCTTCAGTGCGCCCTGCAGGTCGTCGTTGATCCTAACTTTCAGCATCGGCCAGTCCATCGTAATCAGCCGGCCCTCCACCGCTATCTCCAGCGTCACGTCCTCTTCGCCTTGATGCTCGACAAGGGCCGTCTTGATGTCGTCAAGGATCTCCCTGTCTTTGTCGGCGTCGTCCCCTTCTCGGAGACGGATGACGAGCTGCTTGTTCACCGAGGGGGCGGACGCGACGGCCTGCTCATTCTCCGACCCGATTGGCGACGCGCTCTTAGGCGCGCCATAACTGGCCATACCCTCCCGCACCTTGCCGCCAGTTTGCGCGCTTCCCCCACCGTTAGGGGAGGGTGACCGGAGCGGTAGGTCCGGGGCGGGTAGGGGGACAGACGCTTTGGGTATGGGGTCGGTCTTCGCCGCCTCTTCGTCCTCAGATTCTGATTCGTCCGGTCGCACGTACGCCTCCGCTCTCTGACATGAAATACTGATTCTATCGTCGTCACGGACACGCACCGCCACCACGAGCGACACCAGCGTACCCGGCTCCCACAGCTCACCCGACACCGCCAGCACGTCCTCCCACACGAACACGTCCACGCTCCCGCCCAGCAGCACGACCTTGACGATCAGGAAGCGCTTCCCGGCCCTCGTATACCGCTCTTCCGACGAGGAGACCTGCCCGTTTATCACGACCCCTCTGCGTCCCGCAAGTTCCGCCGACACGTCGCTCACCGAGATGATAGCCCTGCCGTCGTTCTCCGCCACCATCGCGTCGAACTCTTCGTTCCCTGAGACGGCGAACCCCAGCAGCTCCTCTTCCCAGCGGCTCTTCTCTATCGTCGGCGTCTCCACGTTCGGTAGCTCGATGCTCGTTAGCGGCGTGGGCACCGTCTCGCCGAACATGTCGAACATCGACGTCTGGTCCGAACTCCTCAGCCGCGCCTCGCTCTCCGCCACCGATAGGATGCGGTCTATCGAGTCGAGGATGGCGCCACGGTCGCCGAAGCTGTCGAACGCCCCTGCCTTGATGAGACTTTCGAGGTTCTTCCTGTTCAAGCCGCTCGCGTCGACCGCCCGGCAGAACTGCTCGATGCTCTCAGCCGGCCCCTCCAGAGACGCCCTAGACTCCACGAACTCCTCGATGGCCCCCGTGCCCACGTTCTTGATCGACGCCAGACCCGCCCGGATGGCGGGCTCGCCGTCCTCCCCAACCTCGATGGAGTAGAACGGCTCGCTCTTCAGGATGTCCGGCGGCAGTACGGGGATCTTCAGCCGCTTGCACTCGCTGATGATCGACGCGATCTTGTCCAAATTCTCCGAGAACGCGTTCAGTAGACACGCCATGTACTCTTGCGGATAGTTGGCCTTGAAATACGCCGTCCAGTAGGAGATCAGCGCATAGCAGACGGCGTGCGCCTTGTTGAATGCGTATCCGGCGAATGGCTCGATGAGCGAAAACACCCGTTCCGCCAGCTCCTGCTCGTACCCCTGTGCCAGCGAGCCGGCGATGAACTTCTCCCGCTCCTGCGCCATAACCGCGGGAATCTTCTTCCCCATCGCCCTCCGCACACTGTCCGCCTCCCCAAGCGTGTACCCGGCGATCCTCTGCGTTATCAGGAGGACTTGCTCCTGGAAGACGATGATGCCGTAGCTCTCCTCCAGGATGTCTCGCAAATCGTCATGCAGGTACTGCACGGGAGCCCGCCCATGCTTGGCGTCGATGTACGCGCCGATGTGGTCCATCGGCCCCGGACGGTAGAGCGCGATCATCGACGCGATCTCGCTGAATTGCGCCGGCTTCAGTTCCTTGATGTACCGCGTCATCCCCGCGCCTTCCATCTGGAACACGCCTCCCGTCTCGCCGCGTGACAGCAGCTCATACGTCTTGAGGTCGTCCAGCGGGAGAGCGCGATGGTCGACGTCCACGCCCCGCGTCTCCCGGATCAGCTCGCGCGCCTTCGCCAGTATCGTTAGGTTGATAAGCCCCAGGAAGTCGATCTTGAGCAGCCCAAGCTCTTCCACCGGGTCCATCGCGTACTGTGTCGTCGGCAGCGAGCTCCCGTCGTCCTCGCCACCCCGTCCCGATGCCTGCATCGGGACGATCTCATCCAGCCGCTCCCCCGACATGACCACACCCGCCGCGTGCGTGCTCGAGTGCCGGACAATACCCTCGAGACCCTTCGCCTTGTCAACCAGTTCCTTTATGGACGGGTCGGCTTCGTAGATCTCACTCAGTTCGGGACTAGTCTCCAGCGCCTCGTCGAGCTTTATCTTCAGCCGGTTCGGGATCAGCCTCGCCACCCTGTCCACCTCGACGTACGGCATATTGAGCGCTCTGCCCACGTCCCGCACCGACGCCTTCGCACCCATCGTGCCGAACGTGATGATCTGCGCCACGTGGTCAGACCCGTACTTCTCGACCACATACCTCAGGACTTCATCCCTCCGGTCGTCCTGGAAGTCCATGTCGACGTCCGGCATCTGCTTGCGCTCGACGTTCAGGAACCGTTCGAACACCAGGGAGTACGTCAGCGGGTTCACGTCCGTCACCCCGACGAGGTACAGCACGAGGCTCGCGGCGGCGCTGCCGCGCACCGCAAGCTCGATGTTGCTCCTCCGCACGAACTGGGCGATGTCCCATACGACGAGAAAGTACGTCGCGTACTTCGTCTGCCGTATCACGTCCAGCTCATAGTCCAACCGCCGATATTCTCGTTCGCCGGCAACGGGGATCTTCTCGCGGAGGCTGTCCTCGCAGATCTTCCGAAGGTACTCGTCCGCCGTCATCCCCGACTCGATCTCGAAGTGCGGCAGGTGAAGCTGCGAGAAGTCGATGCGAAGATCGCACATGTCCGCGATCTTCTGGGTGTTCGCCACCGCGTCCGGCATGTCCGAGAACAGGTCCGCCATCTCCTGCGGGGTTCGCAGGTAGTACGTCGTGTCGTCGAACCGCATCCGACGTTCGTCTTCGATGTTCGTGTTCGTCTGGATGCACAGGAGGATGTCGTGCAGATCGTGCTCCCCCGGCATCGTGTAATGAGAGTCGTTCGTCGCGACTAGCGGCGTGCCCGTCTCTTGGTGCAGGTCCATCAGGCCCGCGTTGATCGCCGGCAGTTCGGGCACACCGTCGTGCTGCATTAACTCGAGGTAGTAATCGGGAAAGCGTTCCCTGTACCACGCGATGGACCGCTTCGCCTCGTCCATCCTGCCCTGCGCGATGAGGGTCGGCACCTCTCCGCTCGGACACCCCGTCAGGAGTATGAGACCCTCGCTGTGCTGCTCCAAGAGGTCCCGGTCGACGCGAGGCTTGTAGTAGTAGCCCTCGAGGTTCGCCTTCGTGACGAGCTTGATGAGGTTCCGATACCCCGCCTCGTTCTTCGCCAGGGCGGTCAGGTGGCGCCGCTCCTTGTCGTCCGGCGTGCGGTCGAACCGGCTCTGCAGCGCCACGTACAGCTCGCACCCGATGATCGGCTTGATCCCCGCCGCCGTCGCCGTCTGGTAGAAGTCGATCGCCCCGTACAGCCCGCCGTGGTCCGTGATCGCCAGGCTGTCCATCCCAAGCTCCACGCACCGGTCAACCAGCGGTCCGGCCTTGCTCAGGCCGTCCAACATGCTGTACTCGGTATGCGTGTGCAGGTGCGTGAACACGTTCGATGCAAGCCCTCAAATCGGTCTAAGGTGCGCGGCCAAAGCCCTGTGGTGACCGCATTATAGCAACAGCCACCCCTTGCCTCGTCAAGAGCCGGAACGTAGGTGAAGCCCCACCCAATTCATGACAAAAAGATGGGGCGGTCGAATCGACCGCCCCGCCGCAATATCGTCCCATTTTGAGCCTAGACAGTATTCATCTGCCTCAACACTCCCACTCCGACACCGTCATTTCCGCGAAAGGAACCCCCTTGTGTAACTTGCTGCGCCGTGCGGTTCCGTGTGACTCGCCCGCATTCTAGGTGGCTTTGTCGATTGATCGAAAGAATGTCAGATGAGGGGTGGGAGACCCACTATTCGAGAATTCTTCGTAAGTCTGTACCATTCTGTCGCATTCTGTCGCATTAATCTCGTTATTGTAAAGTTGGTTGGTTTGACCCAAGTGATTGATTGGAGGCCAGATGGAAAGGGCGAGCAACCGTCCATCCGAGAATTCTCTTTCACTCTGTAGCCATTTTGCGCCATTCTGTGCCATTTCTTCTTGAACGCATGATTGAGCGGAGGACTGCCACATATATGTAGAGTGGCACATGCGTTCTTGTTTGTCAACTCGGGGAGACGTGAAGATTCACCGCGCCTCCACGCCCACAACAGTCATTCCCGCGAAGGAACGTCACCCCGTACCCCGATACGGGGCGGGAATCCATCTTCGGCCACTGCCGGCAGCCGAGTGCCCTCGGCGGAACCAACGCCCATTTTCATCCCTCAGTGTGCAGACGGCAAGGCTGCATGGATGATTCCTCTGAAAACAACCCCCGGCCAACCTCCAGTAGGGGCGATTCGCGAATCGCCCCTACTGCCATTTTCATGATTGGTGGTGTCGGTGGCAACCGACATGAGCGATTGGTATGAAAAGAGGGTTGGCACCAGCCAAGGGGGTCCGGGGACTGGGTTCCGGCCTCTGCCGGAATGACGGAATAAGGTGGCACGCATGCTATTTTCAGGGTAATGCCAAGTGGTGGGGATATTCAAAGGCCTCCTTTCGCGGGGATGACGAGGAACGTCAACACTACCTAGACACCAAGTATGGTCATTACGTCGTAACTCGAGTGCGAGGCCCAGTCCGCCGGAGCCAGCGACGCCTACTATTGCAGACACCATCACGCCCCAAATCGCGCCCTTCAACTCCCAACTGGTATGATTACCCCGACAGCCGGACGCCATTCAATCCTCTCGTCACTTCCGCGAAAGTGGTAGTCCGGAAGCCCTGGTCTGCTATAGCCTTGACCCAACCGCCAAGCCGACGAAACTAAGACAGGCTCGACTATCATCTCCGAAGTACTTTCTACGCAATACTCCCCCGAGGAACCACATGCCCGACGAAAATACCGTCAGCACGATCGCACTGAACGATGGCGCGGTCACGATCAAGTGGAAGGACGGCACGGTAACCACCGTGTCCGCCAAGTACCTGCGCGTCAACTGCGCCTGCGCCGAGTGCGTGGAGGAGTGGACGAACCGAAAGCTGCTCGACCCGGCCACGGTGCCGGCCAATATCCAGGCGGAGGACTACCTCATGGTCGGCAAATACGCCGTGCAGTTCCTCTGGAGCGACGGCCACTACACAGGGATCTACCCGTTCGACATGCTCAGGTCCCTCGCGGACCGTCAGCCGGGGTCAGGCTAGGCTGCCGGACGTCTGCATCGCGCGCCGCACGACCTCAGCGAGCCGCTCCAGGCGCTCGCTGGGTATCCCGTCAGTGAGCATCGGAGATATCGACGAGATCGAGACCCGGTTGTTTCGCACGGCCCATACGTCCGTGCCCATGTCGGAGTCGGACTGGGCGTTCGAGCGATTATGCTTGATCCAGTAGTGCTCTCGCCGCCCGACGACCTCATGCTGGACACTCTCCAGAAACGCCCTTTTGCCGGGAACGGTGACCTCCACCCCCTCAACGTCGGCCGGATCGACGTCCGGCATATTCACGTTCAGAAGGAGCGGCGCCTCAATGGGAGATGACAGCAGTTCGCGCGCTATCGCAACTGCCCCGATGCAAGCCGCCTCATAGCGAATGGCTCCGTCGGGATCGTAGTAGGACGACACCGCGACCGACGGCACGCCTCGCAGGTAGCCGTGCACCGCTGCGCCGACCGTGCCTGACAGAAGAACGTCGGCCCCCATGTTCGCCCCTTGGTTGATGCCGGAGAAGATGATGTCGAACGGCTCATCATAGAGCCCCTCGTGGGCGAGAATCACGCAGTCGGCGGGCGTTCCCTCCACGGCGTGGGCCTCGACGCCTTCCACCGGCGAGCTGATGGGGTTAGCTCGTACGACATCCAGCAGCGTCATAGCCGCCGATATGCCGCTCCGGTCCCGGTCGGGAGCGACCACAAATACCTCGCCGACACTTGTGAGCGCCTCTGCCAAGGCCCACAGCCCCTCGGAGTTCGTCCCGTCGTCGTTCGTTACAAGAATTCTCATGGTAGATATTGGGTATTCCGTAGTGAGTATTGCGTAGGATGTCAGCCGCCTGAGTGTATCAGAATGTTATCGATAAGCCGCGTTTCCCCAATGTGGACGGCGACCGAAACGAGCGCCGGTCTGTCGACCACGTCAAGCTCCTCCAGCGTCTCAGCTTCGGCGACGCTCACGTAGTCGGAGGTAGCCAGTGGCTCGGCGTCGATCAGGTTCCCCATCCGTTGTCGAATCTTCTTGGCGTCCGACGTGCCCAGAGCTTCGGCGAGCCTGAGCGAACGGTACAGCACCGTTGCCGCCTTCCGTTCTGGTGGACTCAGATACTTGTTCCGGCTGCTCAGGGCCAGGCCGTCCGCTTCACGGACAGTTGGACAGACGACGATCTCCGCTCCGAGGTTCAGGTCGGCGTTCAGCCGCCTGATGACCAGGCTCTGCTGCGCGTCCTTCTGCCCAAAGTACGCCCGACCCGGCCGCGCGATGGACAGGAGCTTGCACACCACCGTCGCCACGCCGAGGAAATGGCCCGGCCGGTGTTCTCCCTCCAGCCGCTTGGCGATGCGACCCACGTCGATGGACGTGTCGTACCCCTCCGGGTACATCTCCTCCACTCTGGGCGTGAACAGCAGGTCGACGCCCGTCTCCTCCATCATGGCGAGGTCGCTCTCCCTGTCGCGCGGGTACTCGGAAAAATCCTCGGAAGGCCCGAACTGTGTTGGGTTCACGAAGATGGTTGCCGCTAGGGTCGAGTTGTCTAAGCGAGCTCGGTCGAGCAGCGAACGATGGCCCGCGTGAAGTGCTCCCATCGTGGGAACGAGGCCTAGAGGCCGCTCAGCCCTCGCCGCCGCGTCCCGAAACCCGGCCACCGTCTCGAATATCTTCATGCGTCGCGTGGACGCCCGTCCGCAGGGAAAAAACTCTCCTCATCTCCCGGAAAGCTCCCCGACTGCACGTCGGCAATGAACCGGCGAGTTGCGTCGATGATCGTGTCACTCACGTCTGCGTACTTCCGCACGTGCTTTCTCTTTCGTCCGGCAGTTATGCCGAAGATGTCGTGGAACACGAGGACCTGGCCGTCGCAGTGGACACCCGCGCCAATGCCGATGGTCGGCACAGTGACCTTCTCGGTGACCGTCTGCGCCAACTCTGTGGGAATGGTCTCGAGAAGGAGCGAATACACTCCCGCTTCCTCAAGAGCGAGGGCGTCCTCGATGAGGTCCTGCGCGCTTTCCTCATCCCGTCCCTGCACACGATAGCCGCTTGTCTGGTTGACCGACTGCGGAGTAAGGCCGATATGTCCCATTACTGGTATACCCGCCTCGACCATTCGACGGATTGTTGGAACGAGCCTCCGTCCGCCCTCGATCTTTACCGACTGCGCCCCCGCCTTGAGGAACTGCCCTGCATTCCGCACCGCCTCTGCCGTGTCGGCCTGGTAGCTCATAAATGGCATGTCGCACACGATATGGGCCTTCTTGGCCCCTCGCAGAACGGCCCGCAGGTGGTGGACCATGTCGTCCATCGTTACCGGCACGGTGTTGCGATAGCCGAGAACGTTGTTGCCCACCGAGTCGCCTACGAGGATTATTGGGACGCCACCCTCGTCGACCATCCTCGCTGTCGGGTAGTCGTAGGCCGTGAGCATGGCGATCTTCTCGCCGCGCTCCTTCATCTCCTGCAGGTTCCTGATGGTGATGCGCATGGTCGATATCCCTACCTCTCGATGACATCGGTCAAGACTTGTCGGATCTCTTCGATATTCTCCGGGGGAGCGACACCCTTCTCGGCAGCGATATGCAGTCCGGCGAGGGCCATTTTGCAGTACACCTCCAGCAGGTGCGGGGCCTGTCGTTCCATGGCGGCAACGTGCTTGCGAATCGTGCCTACGTCGCCCCGAACGAACGGGCCGGCGCCCGCGGCGGGCAGACCGTTCTTGTATAGCGTCTCCGCCGTGCCGGCCATGATGGGCGTTATCGCCTTGAGCGCGTCGTTCCGCTCGATGCCGAACTGCGCCCACAGCTCCGCCACCGCGCCGATCAGAGTGTTCAGCACGCCACCCGCCATGACGACAGTCGCATGGTAGAGCGCCTTGTCCTCCGGTCTCAGGAAGATCGGCGTCCCGCCAAGCTCCTCGGCCAGCGCGGCCAGCGACCTTCGGGTCTCCTCGTCTCCCTCGATGCCGAACGTCGATCCCGCCAGCGCCTTCACCGCCTCTTCCACCGACGAGAACGTCTGCAGAGGGTGGAATGCTCCCGGTTTTGCCCCGTAGGACTGCACGGCCTCAAGCACGTCGAGCGACGCCGCGCCCGAGCAGTGGACGACCGTCTGTCCTTTGCGCCAGCGTACCGTCTCCGCAACCGGCCGGATGGCGTCGTCGGACGTAGTGATGAAGACGAACTCCGCGGCGTCGGCCGCGCCCTGTAGCTCCGGGTACGCCACGCATCCGGGCGTCAGCCGCGCGAGCGCCTTTGCCGACTCAAACGTCCGGCTCGCCGTCGAGCCGACCATGTAGCCCCTGTTCATCAGCGCCACTGCAAGCGTCTTGCCGACGTTGCCCGCCCCGATGATCCCTATTCTCGTCCTTCGTGTAAGCATGAATGGAAAATCCCGTGTTGTGACGTATACCTAACGCTTATGAAGTGCCTGCAAGCTCATGTATCGAGGGAATGCCTTCGAGTCCGGTCGCGCAACGGACGCCACGAACGATGGCCCTGCTCACGCACACGGCGGCGGCAGCCCCAAGTCGGAGCATGTCCGCCTCTCCAGATTTCGTGCCTGTGGCAACGGCGAATATCGTGTCCCCGTCCCGCATCGTGTGGGCCGGGCGGACTGCGAGTGCCATGCCATCGTGCGCGATCGACGCGAGCTTGTTCGCCTCTTCCTTCGTCAGCGTGGCGTTGGTGGCTACCACGCCAATAGTGGTATTGCTCCCGAACGGAGGAGGAGTAGCCGCGCCGTCGCCCGATAGGAGCGCCTGCATCGGATCGTCCATCCCGCCGTGATCGTTTCGAGGCCCAGCCACGAGGTCGCCCGAATCGGGATCGTATACGCCTCCGACCGCGTTGACCGCCATGATCGCGCCAACCATGATGCCGCCCCCGAGGTCGATGCTCGCGGTACCGATGCCGCCCTTGATTGCTCGATCCAGGCCGAGGGTCTTTGCTACCGTCGCTCCGGTACCCGCGCCGACGCTTCCTTCCTCGACAACACCGTCCGAGGCGTTGAGGCACGCAGCGTACCCTTCGTCAGCTTGGGGATGGACACGGTGTCTCGCGATGCCGATGTCGAAGAGGATCGCCGCGGGCACGATCGGCACCGTCACGGAGCCTGCCCGGTATCCGATATCCCGTTCAGCCAAGAACCGGACTGCGCCTGAAGCCGAATCGAGTCCGAACGCGCTCCCGCCGCTCAGGACAACGGCATGAACCTCCGAGACGTGGTTGGTGGGCCGGAGCAAGTCGGTCTCGCGAGTGCCCGGAGCCGAGCCGCGAACATCGACGCCCCCGACCGCACTGTCCCTGCACAACACGACGGTGCATCCGCTGCCGCGCTCTCGGTCGGTGGTGTGACCGACCTCGATGCCCGCTACGTCGGTTATAGCCCCACTTCGACTCACAAAAAGACCTCCCCAATCCGTGTCGGGGAGGCCAATGCCATACACCGCCATTATGACGTTTACCACCGTCAACCGGCGCGACTATGCAATTGGTGCTCACCGTTCCGAAACGGATTGGCTGCAACGCGTATCATAGCAGGCGCGCGCACAATTGGGGAGGGGGCTTCAGTGGTTATCGAACCACGTCTTCTAGACATGCGATTGAAGGTCATTCAAAAAAGAAAGGCCGCCCATTTCTCAGGACGGCCTTCGCTTGATGCACGCCTAACTCACGGATAGACTAGCGCATCGCTGACTACACGGTGATTGTAACAAGAGAGAGAAAATCCCGTCAAGCGCCCCGGACGGGACTTCAACCCGCGACCTACACCGTAGTCAGCGATGTGCTCTATCCATCTGAGCTACCGGGGCAGCGTTATAGTAGCACAGTCTTGTTGGCTGCTGGCATCCTCGAAAATGTTGCCACAACAAGGCGATGAATAGACATTCGACATATAGGCCGCGATAGCCTCAACCACTTTTTTATGAGGCGGCTCTTTTCATCCCCTATTTCACCCCTCGCTCATCCAGATAGTCGTGTAGCATCCGGAGCGTCTGAGAGTTTTCCTCGAGGGTGAAGCCGTCGACCTTGTAGACCTGAGCGCTCTCCATGCCGTCCACGCCTCCGAGATCGACCATCTTCCGAATGAGAGCCTGGTCCTCCTCGATGGACGGGAGCAGGTTCTTCCCGCTGAGCATCGAGAGCGAGGCCGCGAAGCCGTAGCCGCCCCAGTTCGAGACGCTTGAGATGACGAGGTGCGACGTCGTGGTCACGCACGGCGGGACGGATAGGCGGTCGTAGTTCGGGATCACGTCAGCGCAGTTGCCCATGCCTATCTCGTTCCCGCCGTCTCCGATGCCGACAGAGTGCGGAAAGTCGTGGAACAGGTAGTCGAGCTTGGCGTTGTACTCCGCGATGGAGAAGCGCTTGAAGTTCAGATAGTCACCGTCCGAGGTGAGGCCGCACCGTTCGATGGCGATGAGCGTCGAGGGGCCGATGTCCTTGATGAGGTCGGCGGCCAGAGCCTTGCTCTCCTCATGACTCACAATGGGGAAGTCGATGACCTGCGCCTTGCCGTCCACCATCGGCGTCATGACGGGCTCCGTGAAGCGGTCCGTCACATAGACGACCTCGTTTCCAAGCTGCTGCAGGGCGCGGCCAATGGCGATTGCGCCGGGCGGACCGTCCGTCTCCGTAGCGCCGGCCGCCAGGATGTGGAACCCCGTAACGATTACCGCCGTCCCCGGGCAGTCATACACCATCGCCGCCGCGTCGTCGCAGAAGCGTTCCCGCAGATGGGGCCGCAGAGCCGAGATATTGCGTCCGTCACGGTCGAGAATGATGTCTTCGATGCTGTCCATAGCTGTCTCCTTTATCCCCAGACGAAAGGTTTCTTTGCTCATCTCTCAGAGTAAGGCCCTATCTCTGCCTCATCGACAACCGCTCACTCACAAGGCGGTTCATGCTCACGCCCATCTCGGCGGACTCAATCGCAAGTGCGCGATGCGTCTCCGGTGGTACGCGAACAAGGAACCTGCCGCTGTAGCGTCGGGTGGATAACGGATCTGGGACGGGCGCCCCCTCCTTGTGCAGATCATCTACGCTAAATGCTACCAGATCACGAATGCCGGCAAACGCCTTCTCCGGGGTCTCATCCAAGTGGCTAAGCAATGGGAATTCGGCACACAGTCCGACATATTCACCGTCCTCATCAGACCAAATGACTCGATAGGTGTAGCGATCGATCATACTGTCTCCTCCAGTCTCGTGATCGCTTTGAGCACTTGACGCACTTGGTAGGGCTTAGCCATGCCTTTGCTAGATTGGATATTAACTCTGGGCTCGCCGGGCCAAGGGGTATTGTAGATCAGGTGGCTTCCGTGCTGTCGCGGCTCTCCAAAGTATCTGTCGCAGAGCTTGCGAAGGTCAGTGAACCGGACATTCTTGGGATTTCTGCCGACCTATTCTATCAACTTGTCCACGACTTTATAGTATCGTTAGCGATATCCATTATCAAGGGTTTCTGATACCTGACACCGGTATTCGGTAGATCGTTCCCATGGACGATAACCCGCGCAAGAAAGGGGCAAGAGGCACCCGTCCCCTGTGCTAAAATCATTCCAAATGGCCGTGAATACCGTCACCTCCAATCCTACCGTCGCTGCCATGCCCTTTGCCGTGCGTCCACTGCGAGAGGCCGACATCCCGCAAGTCAGGGCCGTGGAAAAGGAAGCGTTCTCGACGCTTTTCCCGCCCACATCGTTTCGTCGTGAGCTCGGAAACCGAGCCGCCACGTACTGGGTCGCTGAGAAACGAGACGGAATTAACGAGTCTTCCTCTGCCCGTCGCCCGGGCGGGCTAATGCGGAAGATTCTACGGAGCGCAACCGGCCTCCGCGCTCGGCGCTATGGGACCCACAACCCCCGTTCCATCGTTGGATTCCTCGGAACGTGGTACGCCGCCGATCAGGCGCATATCGTCTCCGTCGGCGTGGCAGACGGCTACCGACGACGCGGCATCGGTGAGCTGCTGCTGATAGCCGCCGTCGAGCACGCTGTCGCGAGGGAGACCGAGACAATCACGCTGGAAGTCCGCAAATCGAACGCCGCCGCCCGCACCCTCTACGCGAAGTACGGCTTTATCGAGCAGGGCATCCGAAAGGCGTATTACTCCGACAATCGCGAGGATGCCGTCATCATGACCACTGGGTCGATCCAGATGGAGCGGTACGCTACGCGGGTCGCGTCGCTCAAGCAGGCGCACCAAGAACGCTGGGGAGAGGCCGAGATTCACGTAGGGCCGTAATGCCGCGACATGGCGAAACCGACGTTTTCTAGACCACCTTCCCGCAGTCGACGGAGTTGATGGGGGGCAGGTAGTCGATGAGAAGCTCCCACGTGTCCCCGTCGTCGCGGCTGTAGAATATCTGCCCTGTCGTCGTAGGCCATGTGGAATATGTCCGCCCCGTCACGGTGCGGACCGGACACCGACCAGTTCCTGCGCGCTTGGTCGGAGGTGAGCAGGAACGCGCCCTTCCGTGTCCCCACCATCAGAATAATGTCGCCTCTGTTCGCCTCGATCCCCTGTGACATTCCAATTTCCTACACACTTCAAGTGAGGACTCCGTATCCTACTACAGTACGCCGGATCGTCCATACGGAAGTGGTTTGGCGCAAGTCGGAAAGCCTGTCCTCATTCTGCGCCGATGTGAGAGGAAACACACTGGCCGATTGTAGTAGGATATCCCGCACGAACCGGACGATGAGAGAACGACCACAGTGAATACTCCCGTTATCGACTTCCATACCCACGTCGGCAGGTGGGGACTGAACCACATGGACGCTTCGCCTGAGAGGTTCCTGCGCCTCATGGACGCGGCGGGGATCGACAAGGCGTGCGTCAACTGCATCTTCTACGGCGAAGCGCGGCGCAGCAACGACACCGTGGCGCGATACGCCCACGAGCGCCCCGACCGTTTCGTGCCCGTCGCATACGTCACCCCTCGATACCCAAACGAGGCCATCTCGGAGCTTGAGCGTTCATTCGACGAGATCGGCGCGAAGTTTCTCAAGGTCTATCCGACGTACTTGAAGAAACCCATCGACGACCCGTCGTACATGCCCATTTTCGAATGGGGAAACGATCGGGGGATCGTCTTGATGAGTCACTCCTCCCGCGTGTCGGCGGACGACTTCCTAACCATGCCGCACTCGTTCGTACCTCTGGCAAAGCGGTACCCAAACATCACGTGGGTGCTCGCCCACTCCGGCAACAACATGAGAGGGCAGGAGGAGGCCGTCGAGGCGGCGCAGGAGTGTCCAAACATCTATCTCGAGACCTGCAGTTCCTACAGTGAACACGGCGCGATGGAGTTCCTCGTGGAGGGCGCGGGCGAAGACCGTGTCCTGTACGGCTCTGACATGCCCCTCATGGAGCCGCGCCACCAGATCGCCAAGATCACCACCTCCGACCTCTCCGATGAGGCAAAGCGCAAGGTTCTCGGCCTCAACGCGATCCGCATCCTGGGACTCGACCAATGACCGATACGCCGGTTATCGACTTCCACGCGCATTCGGGAAAGTGGACCTCCTACGGCATACTAGGGGGAACCCCAGACCATTTCGTTCAGGTGATGGACGCCGCGGGCGTCGACAAGGTGAGCGTCAACTGCATTTTCTACGGCGAGGCCCGACGAGGCAACGACGTGACCGCAGGATATGTTCGGGCCTATCCCGACCGGTTCATCGGCGTCGGATTCGTAACCCCGAGATACCCTTCCGAAGCGATCCCGGAGCTCGAACGTTGCTTCGACGAGCTTGAATTCCGGTTCCTGAAGGTCTACCCGGTCTACTACGACAAGCCCTTGGATGACCCGTCCTATACTCCCATCTACGAGTGGTGTAACGAGCGGGGAATCATCATCATGAGCCACTCGCAGTACGAACACAAGACTAGGCCCTTCCGGTTTGCCCGACTCGCCGAGCGGTACCGGAACATCACGTGGGTGCTGGCCCACTCCGGGAACAACATGGACGGGCAGATCGAGTCGGTCGAGGCCGCCCAGAGTGCCCCGAATATCTACCTGGAGACGTGCACATCCATGGCGGAGCACGGGACAATCGAGTTCCTAGTCGAGGGAGCGGGCGAGGACAGGGTGCTCTACGGGTCTGACCTGCCCATTCTTGACGCTCGATACCAACTTGCGAGAATAGTCACCGCCGACATATCCGACGACGCGAAGCGCAAGATACTGGGGCTGAACGCCACAAAACTGCTCGGGCTGAATAAACCCGGTCCCTAGCACTAGCCCTTCGCCAATCGCCTACCAGAAAATACCGAAGAAACACTGAGGAGAAGAGATGGTCAGATCGCTGGAGTCGCTGCACGAGGAGTACACCGCCAAGAACCCGAAGTCCCGCGCCCAGTGGGAGCGTAGCCGAGCCACGATGCCCGCGGGCGTTATCAAGGGCGCCTACACGCGCTCGCCCTTCCCGTTCTACATCGCCCACTCTGACGGCTGTACGCTCACCGACATCGACGGCCACGAGTTCGTGGATTTCGGCTCTCACCACTCGGCCATGATCATCGGCCACTCGCATCCCGACGTCGTGGCCGCAGTGCGGCGAGAGGTTGAGCGCGGCTTCGGCCTCGGCAATCCCACCGACCTTGAGGCCGAGATCTCGGAAGAACTCGTTTGTCGCTTTCCATCAATCGACAAGGTGCGGTTCACCAACTCCGGTACCGAATCGTCTCTTCACGCCGCCCGTCTGGTCCGCGCCAAGACGGGAAAGCCGAAGGTCGCCAAATTCGAGGGAGCCTACCACGGCAGCCACGACGGCCTAGAACACAGCATAAGCCCGCCAATCGACGACGCGGGCCCGGCGGACTCCCCCGCCACAGTGCCCGCCAACCCCGGTGTCGCTCCCACTTCCGAAGACCTGGTTGTCATGCTGCCCTACAACGACCCTGAGTCGGTGGAACTCATCCTGCGCGAGCACCAGGACGAGGTGGCATGCGTCTTCTTCGACGGGAAGCCGGGGATGTTGGATGTCCCCGACGAGTTTACCCACTTCCTTCGAGAAATCACCGCCCAGCTTGGCATCTACATGGTCATGGATGAGGTCGTGAGCTACCGCGTCGGGCGGGCAGGATACCAGGGCTTGGCCGGCGTCAAGCCGGACCTCACCATCTTCGGCAAGGTCGTCGGAGGCGGAATGCCTGTCGGCGCTTTCGGCGGCAGTGCGGAGCTGATGGACCTCATGGACAACTCCGACGGAGCGCCCGTCCTCGCGCCGAGCGGGACGTTCTCAGGCAACAACTTCACCCTCGCGGCCGGGCTCGCCACCATGCGCGCCCTGACCGACGAAGTCTACGAACACCTCGACTCCATCGGCAGCCGCCTCGGCATGAAGCTCGGCCCCATCTTCGACGACGCCGGCATTCCCAACCAGGTCCTCGCGGTCGGTTCGGTCGTCAATGTCTACCTGACCGCCAAACCCGCCCGCGACTATCGGAGCTTCAGAACCCATGACTCCGCGCTTTTCGAGCGCATTAGCCTTGCCGTACATCTCAAAGGCTACTCGTTCGGCCAACCCCCAATGGCCATGATGCTCTCGTCACCGATGACGAACGAGCATATCGACGGTCTAGTGGAAGCGGTCGAAGAGGCCATCGCGGAGGAGGACTGATGCTCAGGGGCCAGCAGTCTGCGAGTAGTGTATTAACCTGAAATTGCGCTGCTAGCCCGTTACGCATTGGAAGGAGGGTACCATGTTTCGAGTTCTAGCCGTCGTATTTCTGGTCATCGCCGTCATCGTGCTGGCACTGCCCGCATTCGAGCCGAATGAGTGGACTGATTGGTGCGTCTCGGACAGGACAACGATGGCCTCTGCCATGATGGACGACCCAAGTCTGGTTACAGACTTGACGCAAGACATCCTCGCTGACCCCAGGGCGCGACCGTCCTTCGATTACATGGAGCACGTGGGATCTGAGTATACCGAGCGGTTCGAGCAGCTCCCATCTTATTTATACCATTCGGAGGGGCCCTGGAAGCCAGGCTATGGAATTACCGTGGTAGTCAAGAATCTGCGTGAAATTCCTTTGTACAATCACCTGAATCACTGCGTCGAGGGTGTGCCTGTGCGTGTCGTTCAGATGCCCTCGCCTGGTGTCCCCGATAGTATCTAGGGAATCTTCCCAATGTGGCGACGGCGCGCTACTTTGGCTGGCGTCATTTCAGCCGGAGGAAAACATGAGCGGAACAGGCGAAAGACATAGATCGCTACGGAGTGGTATTCAGATCACAAGTCGAAGGGGCGGGCCTCTCCGGACGACAGGAGAGGGGATTTTCATACCACAGGCGCCGCCGAATAAGTTGGTGGTACAGGCTCCGCCCTAAACAGCCGATTGACGTGCGAGGGCGTTTCGTAGTGAAATAGGACGAAGCGCGACTCTTGGAGTTTTCGAGCATGGCATCGAAGATACTCAGAATGCCCCGACTGCCGAGACCGGGCAGGCCTCGTGTAAAGACGTGGCCTCGACGGTTCGTTCGTTGGTCGTGGCGCGTCCTGGAGGTCGAGGGGGTGATCCTGGTCGCCATGCTGGTGGTCGGTCTGGTCGTGGGCGGCGTCCTGTACCAGTTCACCGACTTCTTTGGCAACAAGCCGCCGTACGAGTTTCAGAACATCGAAGAGTTCGAGTAGCGAGGAGCAGTCACACCCGATACGCTATTGGATGGGCAGGAATTCATGGGACTTCGGTATTGTCCCACGCGAGATAGGACGGTAGAGTATAGCCGTTGGATCGGCGGGCACGCATGGATCCCCCAAGCCGATGCGAAGAAAGTGACAAATTCATGCGAGGTGCGAGATGTTTCAGTACAAGCCGCTAGAAAAGTCCGCCAAGAAAGAAAAGGACTACACCGGTCAGAGCGCGATACGGATGAAACTCCGGTCTATGGATTTCGTCCTCGCGCCCATTGAAAGGACGTATGATACGATTGAACGAATCCCGGTGATCGGCCGGGTCGTTTCCTTCAGCAGGACGTTCGTCACCGTAGTCATCGCCTGCGCATTGATCGCCGCCGTCCTGATCACCCTCGTTGCCGTAGCCGCGATAATCGCGGTGGTACTCCAAGACTTAGCCCCCAACACCTCCTACTAAAGCCGAAGTAGAGGTCGACGAACAGCGGAGGGGCTTCAGAGGCGAAGCGCGCCCTGGCACTCAGCAGGACGGAAGTGAGGTCGTTCGGGGCCTTACACGGTCATTGAACACGCGCAGCCGGCCCCACCACCACCACAGCACCCGCCTCCGCCGCCGGCCACAGGAGTCGTCTGTCCGCGCGCGTCGGTCGAGAACGACATGAAGACCGAAAGCTGCCGCCGCGACTCCGATCCGCAGTCCGGGCAGGGCGGGGGGTCGTCCATCTGACTGAACGAACGCAGCTTCTCGAACCTGTTCAGGCACGTCCCGCACGTGTACTCGTACAACGGCATAGTTGGCGATCTCCTCGCGTGTCGATGGTCTCCATTCTAGGTACGGTCGGCAACCGAGTCAAGGCGAACGGTGCGCCCTACGCGCGGTGGCTGTATAATTCAGAGCACGTCCGACCGTTCGAGAGGTGACCGATGACTACCTCCATTCAAGAAAGCCTGCCTGACATCGACGGCCGCTTCGGCCCGTACGGCGGCAAGTTCGTACCTGAGACCCTGATGCAGGCTTTGGCCGAACTGGAGCAGGCGTACGAGGCCGCCAAACAAGACCCTTCGTTCCAAGATGAGCTGCAGCGTCTGTCCCGACTGTACGCAGGGAGGCCCACCCCGCTCTACCACGCCCAAAACCTCTCGAATGAACTGGGCGGCGCGCAGATCTACTTCAAGCGCGAGGACCTGGCCCACACCGGCGCGCACAAGATCAACAACGCCCTCGGACAGGGCCTGCTGACCGCCCGCATGGGCAAGAAGCGCATCATTGCCGAGACTGGCGCCGGACAGCACGGCGTTGCGACGGCGACCGTATGCGCCATGTTCAACCAGGAGTGCATCGTCTACATGGGTGAAGAGGACATCAGACGCCAGTCGCCCAACGTCTTCCGCATGAAGCTCCTCGGCGCGGAGGTCCGCTCGGTCACTTCGGGCAGCAAGACGCTCAAGGACGCCATCAACGAGTGCATTCGAGATTGGGTCACCAACGTGGAGACGACACACTACCTCATCGGCAGCGTCGTGGGACCGCACCCGTACCCGGAGATGGTTCGCGACTTCCAAGCGGCCATCGGCCGGGAAGCGCGTGAGCAAATGATCGAAGGCGCCGGAAGACTGCCCGACTACGCCGTTGCCTGCGTGGGCGGTGGCAGCAACGCCATCGGCCTGTTCTACGACTTCGTAGGCGACGAGTCGGTGCACCTGATAGGCGTCGAAGCGGGCGGCGACGGCGTCGAGACCGGACGCCACGCCTCAACCCTGGTGGCAGGCGAGGTCGGCGTCCTCCACGGCAGCAAGTCCTACCTCCTGCAGGACGATCACGGCCAGGTCATCGAGACGCACAGCATCTCTGCTGGCCTCGACTACCCCGGAGTCGGCCCCGAGCACAGCTACCTCAAGGACATTGAGCGAGCGCAGTACGCCAGCGTGACCGACACGGAGGCGCTGGAGGGCTTCCAGCTCCTCTGCCGCACCGAGGGAATAATTCCCGCGCTCGAACCCTCTCACGCCATCGCTCATGTCGCCAAGCTCGCGCCCACCCTTCCCAGCGACGCCATCATCCTCGTCGGCCTAAGCGGACGCGGCGACAAGGACATCAACACCGTCGCCGAGGCCCTGGGAGTCGAGGTATAGGGGCCTCGCTGAGAACTTGTGCTAGGATGTAGAAGTCTTGACAGGTACGGCTGTCCCGAGGAGGACATCCATGGTAGTAGACACGGCAGTAAGGGTTCGCAGATACAGTTTCACCGTTGACGAGTTCGCCAAGATGGGCGAGGCCGGAATCTTCACCACAGAGGACCGAGTGGAACTCATCGACGGGGAGATACTGAAAATGACGCCAATTGGGCCACTGCACGCAACGATTGTGAACCGTCTAATGGCGACGCTCATGAAACTGCTAGCAAGCTCAGCAGTCCTTCAAGTGCAAAACCCCGTGCGACTCGATTCGCACAACGAGCCTCAGCCGGATCTCTCCATCATCAAGGCGCGGGGCAAATACTACGAGACCGCTCTGCCCGGACCGGGAGACACGCTCCTCGCCATCGAGGTCGCCGACTCCTCTTTAGCCTACGACCTCCACGTAAAAATGCCTCGATACGCCAAGTCCATGATTCCAGAACTGTGGGTTGTCGACTTGGAGGTCCAGGTCGTCAGGGTATTCACACAGCCGGACGCGTCCGGATATGCGAACGAGCACGTGATGCCCCGGGGCTCAACGATTGCTTCCGCGGGTGTCGAAGGCCTGCGCGTCGAGGTCAACGATATATTCGGCTAGACCGAGTGTCCGTAAGCAGGCCGCGAGTCTAGTGCGAACCGACCGGCCGGATATTCGTGTCCGCAGAGTCCTGCCCGGCCATCCTAGCCTGTGCGCTTGCCGCCCGTGCCGCGAGGTCCTCGCGCAGCGGCGCGAAGATATCGATGATCTTACAGTCCTGCTCCCGTACGTAGCCGCCGTGCGAAATGTTTGAAGGCATGACGATGACGTCGCCTGCGTTCACTCGATACATCTTGCCGTCGATGACCTGGTCGATATGCCCCTCGACCACGACCATGATCTGCTCGGCCACGTGCTGGTGCACAGGAAAGTAGGTCCCCGCCGGAATCGTGAGGAAGCTCACCACTGCCTCCTTGCCGGCTACGAGGTGGCTCCACGCCCCCGGCGCTAGCTCCTCCTGTGGTATGTCTTCGTAGTGAACGATGTACTGATCGTAGTCCTCATCGCCCGCTCGCTCTATGTTCTCTTCTTCGGCCATTTCGTCTCTCCTGGGTTGTCGTCTAGCCACAACGGTACCATCGGTCAGAGTATCGGGCAACCGTTAGTGCTGCTCCATGACGAGGCTGTGTCGAGTGGCGAAGCCGGACAAGAAATTCCGCTTGCGATACGTCCCCCACAATACTATAGTTAGCGCCGTTGGGCGTACGCACGTCGAGACGCCCAAACAGCACACAATCACAAAAAAGGAGCGCGGCATCATGGCCGACAGAGAGCAGGTCCGACAGCAGATGAGCGAGGACGGCGTCGAGTACATCCTTGCGCAATTCGTGGATATCAACGGCTCGCCGAAGGTGAAGATGGTGCCGGTGGCGCACTTCGACGACATCATCGACGAGGGCGCGGGATTCGCCGGGGCGGCGGTCTGGGGCATGGGTCAAGGGCCACACTCCCACGACATGCTCGGACGCATCGACCTCGACTCCTACAGCATCTGTCCCTGGACCGAGGGCGTCGCCCGGTTCGCCTCCGATCTCCACGTCGACGACGAGCCTCACCCCTTCGATCCCCGCGTCAACCTCAAGCGCGTCCTCGACGACGCCCGTGAACAGGGCTACGTCTTCTACACCGGCATCGAGCCGGAGCACTTCCTCGTGACGCGCAACCCCGACGGCACGATTAGCATATTCGACCCCGACAACATCGACACGCTCGACAAGCCCTGCTACGACTTCAAGGGCATCGCCAACGTACAGAGCTACCTCCGTGACATGATGGACGGAATGGCGAGGCTCGGCTGGGACCCATACCAGTCCGACCACGAGGACGCCAACGGCCAGTACGAGCTCAACTTCGTCTACAGCGACGCGCTGACAACCGCCGACCGCTATACATTCTTCAAGATGATGTCCAGCCAGTTCGCCATGCGGTACGGCGCCATCGCCACGCACATGGCCAAGCCGTTCTCCGACCGCACAGGCAGCGGCGGCCACGTCCACTACCATGTCGCTGACGCCGCGACCGGCGAGAACATCTTCCTCGACGAGGGCGACGATCAGGGCCTGGGACTCTCGGAGACGGCCTACCACTTCATCGGAGGCATCCTCGCGCACGCGCCCGCCCTCTGCGCCGTCACCTCGCCTACCGTGAACTGCTACAAGCGGCTACAGGTCGGAGCGGGCCTCTACAGCGCGCGGTCAGGATTCACGTGGACGCCCGCGTTCGTCACCTACGGCGACAATAACCGGACCCAGATGATCCGCACCGCAGGGCCGGGTCACCTTGAAGACCGCACCGTCTCCGCAGCGAACAACCCATACCTTGCCTTCGCCGCCTACCTCACCGCGGGTCTGGACGGCGTGCGAAACCGGCTCGATCCCGGCAAGGCCAACCTCGGCAACAACATGTACGAACTGGGCTTGGAGGAAATCCAGCGGCGCGGCATTCGACTGCTGCCCCAGTCGCTCTCCGAGGCCCTCGACGAGCTGAAGAAAGACCCCGTCATCCAGGGCGCGCTCGGCGTCATCGCCGATGAATTCATCGGGCTCAAAGAGGCCGAATACCGCGAGTACCACAGCCAAGTCACCCAGTGGGAAGTCGACCGCTACCTGACGATGTTCTAAGGTAACCTCCGCAGTCGTCCGCGGGCACCACGTCCCAGCGTATGGCATCCTGAGTAACTCGCTTACCCGAAATGCACGGGCGAACGCTCTGGAATCAAGGCTGTCACTCTCTTTGGGCCTGATCAATCAGTTTGCCCGCACAGACCGGCTAGTACATTCGTTCATATGACGAGAATGCGGCTCTGGGGTATGCAATGCAGGGCAGAATCGACGCAACCTGGATGTGATACGAGTGGACTGGCGCTTCACCACCGAGGATGCGCGCATCAAACTAAAGTCACTCTACCCATCAATACAAAAAAGTTGCACCACTAGCTCGAACCATCGCGATGCGTTGCTGTGGCGTCACGGTTAATGTCGAGTGTTTCCGGGTCAATGACGACGCCAAACTCATGACGGACGTAGTCTGTGGTGTAGATGCCGTTCCTCACGTCCTGAAGGACGAGGTCAGGGTCGCGCTCTAGGGGGTCGCCCCACCCGCCGCCGCTCGCCATGATGTGGTGGATGATGTCCCCGCGCTTCATGCGGCCTACGCCCATGGGCGTGATGGTATGCTCGTCCTCTTGGTCGGGATTTACGATGTTCCACGAGGATGATCCGGGCTTGCCGCCGTGCAGTCCGAAGGCGCGGTTCCGTCGCTTGTCGGAGCGAAGCTGGAGGACGGCCTCGTCTTCGAGCAGGCGAACGTCGCGCACGATGGAGGGCGCGCCGCGGTACTTTCCCGGCCCGGCCGAGTCGGGCACGGCGCCGTACCGCTCGATTCGCACCGGCGTCTCTACCTCCGCGATCTCCACGGGCGTGTTCGCGCTGTTTCCGCCGGGGTGAGGCGTGCCGAACGGGCCGTCGCCGTTGGGTCTGCCCCCGCGACTCCCGGCGAACAGATCGACGAACGCGAATGGCCTGCGCTGGGAGTCGTACCCGCCGATGCTGATGATCGTGTTGCCTCCCTCACCGTCTGCCGGCACGCGGTCGGGCACGGCCTTGGACAGCGCTCCCCACACGGCCTCCATGATGCGGTAGCCGACGATGCCTCGGGCCCCGCAGGGAGCGGGCAGTACGGGGTTGACGACGGTGGCCTCGGGGGAGGTCACCTTGATGGGATGGTGAGACCCGGACGAGTTGGGAATCTCGGGGTCCATGATCTGGCGAATGCCTCCCCAGACCGACGACTCCGTGAACGGGAATGGCGAGTTGATGCCGGCCTTGACCTGCGGCGAGGAGCCGGTGAAGTCGACGGCGATGCCGTCACCCTCGATGACCATGCTGAGGTTTATGGTGACGTCGCCGGTCTCGATGTTGTCGCCGTCGATGTAGTGCGTGAAGTCGTAGACGCCGTCCGGCAGCTCGCTGATCTCCTGCCGGACACGCCGCTCGGAGTACTCGAGCACGGCATCCATGTAGCGGCGCACCTCGGAAGCACCGTAGCGACCAACCAGATCAAGGAACTGCCGCTCACCAAGCGTTGACGCCGCGATCTCGGCGCGGATGTCGCCCAGCACCTTGTCGGGAACGCGGACGTTGGTTGCCAGCAGGTCGAACATCGTCTCGTTGGGGACGCCGCGCTCGTAGAGCTTGGTGGTCGGAATCCGTAGGCCCTCCTGGTAAATCTCGTGGGAGTTGGTGGAGTTGCTGCCGGGCACGATGCCGCCGATGTCGGTCTGGTGGGCGACGGTGCAGGAGAACCCCTGCAGCTCGTCCTCGGCGAAGACAGGCTTGATGACGTACACGTCGGGAAGGTGGATGCCGCCCGACGTGTACGGGTCGTTCATGATGTACACGTCGCCGGGGTAGATTCGCCCGTCGAACTTGCGCAGGATCGAGCGCACGGCGCTGGGGAAGGACCCGACATGAAAGGCGATGGTCAGGCCCATTGCGACCGTCTCGCCGTTGCGGTCGGCAAAGCCGGTGGAGAAGTCCATGGCGTCCTTGACGATGCCTGAGTAGGCGGTGCGGAGGATCGTGAGGGCCATCTCGTCGACAAGGGTGTCGAGGGCATTTCTGATGACCTCAAAAGTGACGGGTTCTATGTCTCTCGGCAGCATGGTGTGTTTCCCTTTACCTCCGTCCAAATCTCAGAACGCGACCGGAGCGGCATCCGGTCATCTTCCCGTCCCTAAGGGCGGGTTGGCCGTTGACGATGACATGCTCCATCCCGACCGCAAGTCGACTCGGCGATTCGAGTGTGCCGGTCTCCCGGAACTCGGCTGGGTCGAATATGGCGATGTCGGCCTTCATGCCTTCGGCAAGGCGGCCACGATCGGTGAGACCCATACGTTCAGCGGGTCTTGCGGTGAGCTTTTCGACGGCCTGTTCCAGTCCGAAGTGCTTGGTCTCCATCACAAAGCGGCGGAAGAACCACGAGGCCCACGTGTACGCGCCGAGGAAATCGGTGTCGGCCAACGGCCCGTCCACGCCGAGGGCTGTGGCGTCGGAGCCTATGGTACACAGCGGATGGAGATAGGTGTCGCGAAGCTCTTCCTCGGTGTAGGAGTGGCATAGCACCATCGGGTACTCGATCTGCCCTACTTCGCGGGCGAGGATGTCCATGACGGTGTCCCAACCGTCCCCTTCTTCACCTGTGAGATCCGCGATGCTCTTGCCCACGGCTTCGGGACTAGCGGCGGAGCGGAACAGGTACACGTTCTCCCAGCCGCCGAGGGCGAAGCTCGATATGAGGCTGGGGTATTCTCTGACGTGTCTTCGGAAGGCGTCGTCGGCAAGCAGCGCCTGTCGGTCGGCAAAGCTCTTTTCCAAGAACGATGAAGGAAGCGCCATGCTGAGGTTTGTGATGCCGTGCAGCCTCGTGTGGGCGTCGAACGCGATGTCGAGTCCGTGGTCGTGGGCGACCTCGACCGCGTTGATTGCACGCTCACGGGCATCGGGAGGACCTCCGCGACGGGGAATGATGTGGGACACCTGGCAGCGCACGCCGGAATCCCTGGCCACCTGTACGGTCTCCTCGACGGCCTCTACGGCCTCGACTTCCTTGTTGCGGGTGTGGCAGGCGTACATCGTGCCGTATTTGGCAGCGATACCGCACAGATCGACAGTCTCGCGATGGGATGCCATTCGCTCCCACGAGGACTCCAGTCCGGTCGAGTACCCAAAGGCTCCGGCTTCGAGTCCATCCTCAAGGAGGTACGACATCTGCTTGATCTCGTTGTGAGAAGCGGGACGCTCGTCGAAGCCCATGACGGCTATGCGCAGATTCCCATTGGGGACGAGTGAGGCAACGTTGATCGCGGGCCGCGCCGTGTGAAGCGCTTCGAGGTATTCGGAGAACGTGCGCCACGTCATCTCGGTACGGGGGTCGTAACCGTAGACGTTGCCGGTGAACAGGGCGGGGTCGGTAATCGGGGCGCAGCCGTGCCCGCAGTTGCCTACGAGTTCCATAGTCACGCCCTGATAGACGGAGCTTTGTGCGCGAGGGTCGACCAGCAGGGTGAAGTCGGAGTGGCTGTGGATATCGACGAAGCCGGGAGTTACGACGAGTCCCTGGGCGTCAATCTCGTCCACGGTCTGCGCCTCGCCTAGTGCGGCGATGACCTTGATGCTGTCACCTACGATGCCAACGTCCGTGGTGCGGCTGGGATGGCCGGAGCCGTCCACGACCGTACCGCCCCGTATGATCAGGTCGAGCTCCATGCCGGCTATACGGGTCCCACGTCGATGACGATGTTGTTCAGGTCGTCCAGGCGGGCGGAGCAGCCGGGCGGAACGACGGTGGTGGCGTCGTACTCCTCGACGATGAGAGGCCCTGACGTTGGGGATGTCGACAGGGCGGGACGGTCGATGATCTTTGTTTCCAGGGTTCCGACAGCGGGGCCGAAGTAGACCTTGCGACGGTGCGTGGCGACGGAGCCGTGGTCGTGGGCGGAGTGGGCCGGTACGGAGCCGTGCAGTTGACAGGTGGCCGTGAGGCGGAGATTCACGATCTCGGTCGGCTCATCCTCCGCCTTGTGGCCGTAGGTGCGGTCGTGCTCATGGTGGAACGATGCGACGAGACCGCTCAGGACGCTTGGGTCGAGCGACTGGGCTGACATGGGGATGATAAGCTCGTGGGCCTGACCGGTGTAGCGGAAGTCCACGGCCCTCTGCCATTCGATGTCGGCGATGTCGTAGCCCTCGTCGCGCATGGAGGCCGTCGAGCGGTCTACGAACTCGTCGAAGACGCGGTTGATCCCCTTGAATTCGGCTTGCGCGACGCTGGTGAAGTAGGTGCGGACGAAGTGGCGCTCCGGTCTGGCCTGGAGGAGGCCAACGGCGGAGAACAGTCCCGGCGACGGCGGGACGACCACCGTCCCGATACCGAGCGAGCGGGCCATGTCGGCGGCGTGAATGGGGCCGCTGCCGCCAAAGGCCAGGAGCGCGAAGTCCCTGGGGTCGCGGCCACGGTAGGTCGAGACGGCACGGATGGCGCGGATCATGTTGACGTTGGCGACGGCGTGAACGCCTTGCGCCGCGTCCAGCAGAGACAGGCCGAGCGGCACGGCAACGGCGGACTGCATACTCGATTCGGCCAGGGACGGGGTCAGCTTGACCTCGCCGCCCGCCAGATACGAGGGGTTGATGTAGCCGAGAACGAGGTTTGCGTCGGTGACTGTAGGCTCCGAGCCTCCGGTATCGTAGCACGCGGGGCCGGGATACGACCCTGCACTGTTCGGGCCAACCTTGAGTGCGCCACCGGCGTCAACCCGGACGATGCTTCCGCCACCCGCGCCGACCTCCGCTAGGTCAATGACGGGGACCTTGACCGCGTGGCCGCCGCCTGTCACGAGCTTGCTGGACAGGGAGATGCCCGCGCCGATCTCGTAGTCGGTGGTGTAGCTGGGAGAGCCGTTCTCGATGAGGGCGGCCTTTGCGGTGGTGCCTCCCATGTCGAAGGTGATGATGTTCTTGAGGCCGAGCCGCTTTCCGAGAACGTCGGCGGCGATGACGCCTGCGGCGGGGCCGGACTCCAGCATCTGGACGGGCGTCTGCGAGGCGCGGCGGGCCGACATGATGCCGCCGTTCGACTGCATGATGCGCACGGGAGCGTCCGAGCTGGCGTTCTTGACTCGCCTGACGAGCGAATCGGTGTACGACTTGACGATTGGGCCGAGGTAAGCGTTGACGACGGTGGTGCTGGTGCGCTCGTACTCGCGGATTTCGGGGAGCACGTCCACCGACAGGGAGACGAAGGCTCCCGGCAGCGTCCGTCGCAGCTCTTCGCCAACTGCCCGTTCGTGGTCGGGATAGCGGTACGAGTGCAGGAGGCACACGGCGACGGCCTCGGCCCCTTCCTCACGTATGACGTTGATCGCGTCGTGGAGCGAATCCACGTCGAGAGGGACGATGACCTCGCCGTCGGCACCGACGCGCTCCTTCACCTCCAGTCGAAGGTGTCGGTCGACCAGTGGCTTCGGCGGAGCGTAGAGCAGGCTGTACAGGGAGGGAACGCGCATACGTCGGAGCTCGAGGACATCACGGAAGCCTTCGGTCGTTATCAGGGCCGTCTTCGCGCCCTTGTCCTGGAGGACGGCGTTCGTGGCGACGGTCGTGCCGTGAACGATCTCTTCGATAGACTCGACGGCAACATCCTGCTCGGACAGCAGGTGTGCCATGCCCTCGATGATGCCGCGCGACAGGTCGTCTTGGGTGGAAGAGAGCTTCTTGGTCCAGTAGCCGCCGTCGGGAGCGGCGATGACGAGATCGGTGAACGTCCCGCCAATGTCCGCGCCGAGTCTGTAGCCCATGTTGTTGTTGGTCATTGTTGTCCGCTAGTCCGGTTCCACATTCCGAGTGGTGGTCTCATGGCTTCGGCGGGGATCCGAGATTGCTCCACGTGCCTGCCGCCGTCATCTGGTGCGTGAAATCGAGCACGTTGTCGGTCCTGAGGACGACGGTCCGGGGGCCGGTGCGCTCGGTCAAAGGGAGCGTCGCGCGGTGGTCGGCGATCTCCTCCGTGAAGCACTCGACTTCGAGGGCGTAGGGAGGTGGGATGGTGAAGTGGCTGAACTCCCCCTGTCTCTCTAAAGCGACGACGGTCTTTTCGCGGATGAGGTCGTCCGCGTCCTTTGGATGGAGCGATAGGGCCTGATGGGTGCCGAGGCCGTACTTGACGGGTGCGGTCTCGATGTCGCCGAGCCACTCTTTCGCCTCGCTGCACGCCTTGTCGTCGCCCGACACCATGATGACCGGAACGCCGACGCTTCCGAACTGGAGGGCCTCCATGGCGATCTCGCCGATGCTGCGTTCGTTGAGGCGCATGTCGGCGATCTCCGCGGAGCTGAAGGTGTGGGCCATGACGCCGTTGGGTGTGCCCGCCATCGCGTGGTGTCCGAGGAGGATGACGCCGTCGAAGGTCTCGTCGATCACGCTGAGGAGGCCCGCGCCGCCCATGACGATCTTGATGCCGCGCGGCAACTCGTCGTAGTGGAGCGTGAGACCGCCGGGGGTGACGCCACGAATGAATCCGCAGTCGTGGACGATTATCTCGTCCGCACCCGCGTCGCGGGCCGCCTCGACACAGGCTATCGTCTCGTCGGTGGCGCGTCGGCGATTGTACTCGGCCTGCCAGGGGCCGTAGACGGAGACGGGATCCTTCTCGCGGGTGATCGCGCCCTGTCCCTCGCTGTCGACGCAGATGTATAGCTTCATAGTAGGTTTGCCGAAAAAGTCGCTGACAACGATACCAGACTGGCGGCGAGATGACGACGGCATTCGACTTCCGTAACTGGTCAGAGTTGGTGGGAGGGACCTCCCCTCCCCTGTGGATACCCGCCTTCGCGGGTATGGCGGTCATGTGCCTGGCGAGATGACGACGGCATTCGACTAACGCCTCGGCTTGTGCAAACATGGGCCAACCCTATCTACGAGGTCCGACGGTGCCGCAGCTCGAATCAGTGGAGAAGATCTGGGGCCACGCCCCTCACAACGCGTTTACCGACCTGATCCGCTTTCGCGAGCGGTGGTGGTGCGTGTTTCGCGAGGCTGAGGCCCACGACGTGCCGGACGGAATTGTCCGTGTGCTGAGTTCGGAGACGGGGGCGATGTGGGAGTCGGCTGCAACGGTGGAGGAAGAGGGCATTGACCTGCGCGACCCCAAGCTCTCAATCACCCCAGAAGGGAGGCTGATGCTCTTGATGGGCGGCTGCGTATACGACGACGAGGGCGAGTACCTGACACGCGCTCCTCGCGTCTCGTTTTCGGGGGACGGTTTCGTTTGGTCGGCTCCCCGTAAGGTGCTCTCGGAAGACCACTGGCTCTGGCGGGCGACGTGGCACGGTGACCGGGCGTATGCGCTGTCGAAGCTGGGGGAGGGGAAGGAGCCTCGGCGCGGATTCCTGTACAGCAGCACGGACGGAATCGATTGGGAATGGATTACGGAGTTCAAGCTGCCCGGCGTGAGTGAGACCACTCTAGGATTCCAGCCGGACGGCGAGATGATCGCGCTCGTCCGTCCCGGCTATATCGGCACGAGCAGACCGCCGTATCGAGAATGGTCGTTCTATGAAATGCCGGATCGGATCGGGGGGCCGAACTTCATCCGGTTGCCGGACGGCAGTCTGTGGGGGAGCGGCAGGCTTTTCACTGCCGAGGGACCACGCACGGTGTTGGCCCGCATGACGACCTCATCGTATGAACCGGCGCTCACGCTGCCAAGCGGCGGGGACACCAGCTACGCGGGGATGGTCTGGCACGACATCCTTCTGTGGATGAGCTACTACTCGTCGCACGAAGGCGGCACGAATATCTATCTGGCGAAGGTGAGGTTTTAGGCTGTAGCGGGGTTCACCGCAGAGTTTGCAAAGTTAGAGGGGGTCACCTTTAACCTGACATTTCCAGACATTTTGTGACATCCCACTATTGTCCCAATTCTGAAGTGCATTACATAAATGCGACGACCATCGACACTCATTCGTCATTCCGGCGAAGGCCGGAATCCAGTCCCTGCCCCCTACAGGACTAGCCCAAATAATCCGACGAACTTGCGAAACAGGACACTATGACCCGAATGGGATATCGCAGTCAGTTATAAATGTCTGTGTCTATAATAGGACGTGCGTTCTCTTCTGTCAAATCCGAGATTCGGGGTGGGGGAACGGCCGCGGGGAACGCGGGGAGGTGGAGTTGAGGTTCGAGGCGCAAGAAAAGGGACAGGGTGTAAGCCCGTCCCCTGGTAAGGAATGCCGGGACTGTTTCATTTGTTGTAGTGAACTGGCAATGAAGCGTCATTGGAGTAGAAGACCAAGTCGATATTTTGGCGAGGATGTCGCTGTCCACTGCCATGAGATTGACCGCGCATGAATCGGTCTTCAGTCCTCTCGTCGTCCTGTATCTTGGTTTTATCCGTCCGAGCCTTCGCTCTACCCAGTTGGTGCTATTCGGGACTCCTGAGCGTCTCAGTTCCAGTGGTAACCGTCTGTCCCTCGACCGTCTGATCAACTTGTTCGCGCTATCGGGCGGCAGCTCCCTGACGGTCTCACTGACCTGATCGAGCACTTCACCGTACCTGTTGCGTATGTCTCCTGCGAGTCTTCCCTTGGCACGCCCCAGGGTCCGTTTCACGTGCACCAGACACTGCCGGCGTTTCACAGTGCTCTCCTCTATCGGTATCGAATAGTCCACCGAGTCGTCTGTTACTACCACCTCCACTCCCAACTCATCCGCCATCGACTCGAACCAACTCTCATTATCGAACTCTGCGCCGGTCAACTCTATACCTAACACCCTTCCTCCCACGACTTCCACCACTCCCACCGGTCTCGATCTGGCCTTGATTCTCACCCATGTCTCGTCCACCCCTACAACCCGCGCCTTCCCCTCAGGCAGTCGCCTTTTGACCGCCTTGCCCGGTCTTTGTATGTCTCTCCAACTGCTCACGTGATCGACACAATGACCGAAAAAACTTACCGCAATTTTTGCGCCGATATCGCTGAGTGGTTATCTCGGTGACGGTCACGTCCACGATCTTGCGTGTCTTGGGTCTGCCCCACCTGTGCCAGGCTTCGGCCATACATCTAGGAGACTGTCCGGGCGGTGTGGGAATGGACTCTACGGGTTACTCAGCAAGGCGTATGATGCGCATGGGAGACTCATCCTTTTGAACTGGTCTTATACCGATGCCTCTTGAATACGCCGTAACTCTATCGTTGGTATGAAGGTGATTTCGTCTAACCTTCCAAAGGGCAGGTTTGAAACCTGCCCCTACCCGGTGCTCCTACCCCTTCATGGTGTGGTCAAAGCGAACTGGTCTTATACATCTCAAATTCTAAAGGTGACTCTCCCTTTTCTGAACCCCCTGTCAGTTCCCACACTCCCTGAAACGGTCCCGTGTAGGTTGGGTCTTAATTCAGTCCGAGCATTCGTGTACACTTCAACCTAATTACATGCACATGGAGTATTTTGCTATGAAATGGTACTTCACGACTTTAATCCTTACGTTTTTCGTTGCGTTGGCCTGCACTCAAGATGGCGATGAGGGGTCCAAGTCGCGTTTGCAGACTGTGCAGGACAGGGGCGAGGTCGTCTGCGCAACGCTTGATGACACGCCCGGATTCGGGTTCCTAGACGAGGGCGGCAACCTCGTAGGCTTCGAAATTGACCTGTGTCGCGCAGTTGCCGCCGCGACTCTCGGCGACGCCGACGCCATCGAGCTCCGCACGATAGACGCCGCAGAGCGCGGCCCCGTCATGCAGGCGGGCGAGGTGGACTTGCTCGTGTGGGTGACAACGTGGACGAGCTCGCGTGACGCCGCGTGGGGCGACTTCGTGCCGACCATGTTCTACGACGGCCAGGGGTTCATGGCGCCCGAACGTTTGGGTGTATCCAGCGCGTACGATCTAGGCGGAGCCGCCGTATGCACATTGTCCGGCACGACAAGCGAGCAGAACGTAGAGGACTTCTTCCGCCAAAACCGGCTGGAGTACAGCCCGACTATATATGAGAGCGCCGACATAGCGCTCGATGCCTACGGGAAGGGGGCGTGCGACGTGTTCACGACCGATCGCTCCGCCCTCGCGGGGCTGAGGTCCAGTCTTCCCAATCCCGACGAGCACGTGATACTCCCCGAGGTGATATCCGAAGAGCCGCTCACTCCACTCGTGCCGCACGGCGACAGCGAGTGGTTCGACATCGTGAAGACGGCGATGGGCATCCTCATCCACGCCGAGGCGCTGAGCGTGAATTCCGGCAACGTCGCGCAAATGACGACGAGCGACAGTCCGAAGGTGAAGCGGCTGCTCGGAGTCGAAGGATCATGGGGCCAGGCCGAATTGGGTCTTGACACGACCGTCGCCCAGACGGTTATAACCCAGGTGGGCAACTACGGCGAGATATACGACCGCCACCTGGGGCCGGACGGAATCGGACTGCCGCGAGAGGGCGGCAGGAACGCGCTCTGGGCCGACGCCCCGTGCGTCGATTGCCCCAAGGGCGGACAGATATACGCCGCTCCTCTGCGGTAGCGCGTAGAGGAGATTACCCTCGCGACTGGGATAGCGGGTTTACCCGATCTCCATGTCGCGGCGGGAGCGTTCTTCCTGAAGCAGCACTGCGGCCTTCACCCCGAGGTCGGTTCCGCGACGTTGAGCCAGACGCTTCTGCCACTCGTGCATTTCCAAGTTGCGCGTATCGTGAAGGGGCCTCTCGTGAAGCTCATCCGGCGCGTTATTGTCTTTGAGATTGGTCATGCCATGACCTTAGCAGGGTACGGGCATAGAGGTAAGAATTTCGGCCTCGCAATGGAGCGTAAGGCAGGAGTCTATGGGGCTATCTTGCTCTACTACCCCTGCGGCAGGTACTGCACTTTGGCGGGATTGAAGCGCACGAACTGCTCGCCGTAGCCAAAACCATTCACGTATCCGACCGCCCCGTCGATACTCGCCATGAAGATGTCCATCTTGGCGGAGAAGTCCTCGCCCGGCTTCGTCTGGGTCGTGGCGAACTCGGCCATGGCGGCCTTCTTCTTGTCGGCCACGTCCGTGATGTCGACGACAACGTCCGGGGCGTGGCGCGGCGTCGCGATCAGTACGTCCGAGCGGGAGTCGAGGTAGTACGCGAAGTAAACCTCGCTCACCGTATGCGGCGCGAGAGGCGAGTCGAATCCGTCGGCGCGCACGTAGTCGACGCAGCGGATGGCGAACTCGCCCGCGTCCATGTGGTCGAACCGCCCGTACTCCACGGGGTGCTGCGTGATGACGATGTCAGGCCGGAACGACCGCATCAGCTCGATCACAGTCTTGTACTCATCGAACCCGAAGATCGTTGGGTTTTCCGGATAGTCGAGGAAGTGCCAGTGCTGCACGCCGAGAATGTTCGCGGCACGCTCAAGCTCCTGGCGCTTCATCTCCTTGATGTTCACGATGTCCTTGAGCTTGTCCTCGCCCTCGGCCGGGAACATGTTGAAGGCATGCGTCACGACGCCCGAGGTCAAGCTGACCCACATCACCTCGTCGCCCCGCTCGATATGCTTGGCAACCGTGCCTCCGGTGCGCTCAGCTAAGTCCTGCGGATGCGCCGTGATCGCCATGAGTCTCGTCAAAGTCTATCCTCCTGAATGTTGTTGGGTAGTTTTTCGCGCGCGCTAGGGAGCGAGACCTTCGCGGCGGCGGGTACTGTACCACCAAAGGCGCTTCGCTGTCGAACGACACCTCAGGAACCTTAAGTCTTTCCTCCAGCGGGGGAGGGAGGCAGAGAGGGGGGCGTTTGCGGTCGTCGCCTGCGCTGGATATGATACCTGTCCATTGGAGGTCATCCGCGATATGAAGATACTGATTATGGGTTCCGGGGCCGTGGGCGGCTACTTCGGAGGGGTGCTGAGCCGCGCCGGCCACGAGGTGGTATTCATTGCTAGGGGCAGCCACCTCGACGCGATCAACCGTAGCGGCCTTCGCGTAGAGAGCGACGCGTCTGGCACGTTCGAAGTTCTGGCTTCGGCCATGGAAGGCCTGGACGGCTCGTGGAAGGCCGACCTCGTCCTCTACTGCGTCAAGGGCTACGACAACCACACGGGCGTGCCGACCATAGGCCCCGCAGTCGGCGACGGCACGGTGGTGCTGACGCTGCAAAACGGCATGGGAAGCGTCGAGGCGCTCTCAGCGGAGTATGGTAGGGGCGCCGTGCTCCCCGGCCTGACCTATATCGACGCGACACGCACGGGACCGGGCGCTGTGAGTGAGTTCGGCCTCAAAGCCCCCGACGTCGTGTTCGGCGAGGAGGACGGAAGCGAGTCGGACCGCGTCGCCCGGGTCCGTCAAGCTCTGGATGTCGAAGGTATCGACGTGAAGATGGCAGAAGACATCACTAAGGAGCTCTGGAGCAAGTTCATCTACATCTGCGGCCTCAGCGGCTCGACCTGCATTACCCGCTCGACCTTCGAGCAGGTGGTCATGACGCCGGAGACGCTGGAGTTCACCCGGAGCATCATGCGCGAGGCGTACACGGTCGCAGAGGCGAAGGGCGTGAACATCGCAGCGGACTTCGTCGACACCACAGTCGACTACTTCGTCAGCATCAAGGGCGAGAACACCTCGTCCATGTACACCGACCTCATGCGCGGCAGTCCGATCGAGGTCGAGGTGCTCAACGGGGCAGTGGCCCGAATGGGCGCGGAGATGTCGATTCCGACGCCGGTCAACTCGTTTATCGCCACCTGCCTGTCGCTCTACCACGCCCGTGCCATGGCTGAGCGCGGAAGCTAGTCGCCGCTTCCGCGCTCGGAAATTTCCAAATGAACCTGCACAACCAGCAATGAAAATTGGGATGCGTCGTCATCGTCGGCAGGGTGCCGGGGACTGGATTCCGGCCTCGGCCGGAAAGACGAAATGGGGGTGGTTGCCGTCTATTTTCATAGCAATTAGCCATGCCGGTTGGCACCGGCACCGCCAATCATGAAAATGGGGTATTGTCTCAATAGTCATGCCAATGGCGGCAGGGTACCGGGGACTGGATTCCTGCCTTCGCAGGAATGACGGTGTGTCAGTGGCAAAGCGGTTATTTTCAGGGTAATCCCTCATGTCGGTTGCCACCGACACCACGAAACTTGAAAATGGTATCCGCGCCGGTTGGTGACCAGAGTTCGTCAGTCATTGGCGCCACGAGCCCCATGGAGGATTCTGAACCGGCGGTTTGAGGGCACCGCGAAATGTAGCCCCGCATAGACGGGAGCACGTAGGGTAATTTCCAAAAGCGATAGGTCGCCCACCAACCGGTGTCCTCTCTATTTTCAGGGTAATGACGACGAGGTTTCCTCCTGTGTTGTTGCAATTGAAGGAGTGAGGCGCGGTTGTAGCGAATTGGCATTACAACCGCAAGGCAGCGGAAAAATAGACAGGCCCGCCGGGTTCCGGCGGGCCTGCACTTTAGGCAATTAGCCTAGTTTGTCCGCTTGGATTCTACCAGACGGTCTTGGTGCACTTGTCGTAGGGACTGCCGCCCTGGATGAAGGCCCAACTCCCACAGTACTTCGAGCGATTGCCCGGATGGTGGAAGTTGTCCTGGCCGTCCTCGAAGAAGCGCGCCCAGGCGGTGAAGCCGTTGTGGTCACGCTCGTGGGTGATCGGCTTGTTGCGGAAGTTGTTCCGGGTGATAAGTACGCCGCGGAAGACGCCGGAGTAGGCGCAGCAGTTGAGCGCCCAAAGCTGGTCGGCGTTGGTCGCGAACATTTCCTTGCCCATCTCGACCCTGCGCGGGTCGAGGTTGCTGACGCCGCGTCCGTCGATCCACATCTGCGACTGTCGCATAAGCTTGCCGCCAGCGTCCGCCGGGAACTCGTTTGCGCCAGCCAGCGGGAGCCAGTCGGGATCGCCGCCCGAGGGAGCCATGCCCTCTTCACCGTAGGAGGCGTACCACTTGCCAATCTCGCCCGCGAGGTCACCGCGGGTGAGGGGAGCTAGGCTCGTCCACTGCACCATCCACGGGTTGTACTGGTAGGCCGAGTAGTCGCGGGCGATGCCCGTCGTATGAAGACTGTCCCTCGTCTCTTGCTTAACGGCCGCGATGTTCGTCTTGATCCCGACGCTCTGCCAACCCGCCTTCAGTATCTCGGCGGACTGTGCGACGGCCGGGTTCGCGCTGGTGCCGATGGTGATCTGCATCTCTATCGTGCCCGAACCGTCCTTATGCACGCGGTACCCCTCTTCGTCTCGATGGTGCAACTGCAGCGCGTCGAGCATCTGGTTGGCCTTGTTGACGTCCTTCTCCATATGGAGCATACGGTACTCGTCGCCCGGGTAGTACGGGTTGTTCGGTCGCGGGACACGGTTCTGAACGACACCCACGCCCGAGAGGACGAGGTCGTTGAGGACTTCCTTGTCGACGGTGTGCGACAGGGCTATGCGGAAGTCCTGCGTTCGGATGAGCTCGCCGATGCGCGGGTCCTCGTTGTAGGTCTGTTGCATCGACGCGCTCAGGTCGGCGCCGCCGCTGCTCGGCCAGTGGTAGATCGAGAAGTCGCCGCGCTCCATGTTATTGACGTAGAGCGGAAGCTCGCCGGGGATAAACGATGACGTCCGTCCATCCTCCTCACCGGCCATGGCGCGGAACTTGATGACGTCTTGGCTCTCCTGCTTGGTCATCACAGCGCCGTCGGTGTAGGGGATCTGGTTGCCCTCGGGGTCGACGAACCAGTGGTACTGGTTCTTCATGAACACCGACTGAGCGTCCGTGTCCTCAATGTTGCAGTACGGAGCGGCGCACGGGTTGCTGTCGATGTTCTGCCAGAAGGCGAGCTCGCGTCCCAGCATGTCAAGAAGGTCGGTGTAGTTGCCGTCCGCGATGAGCTTGTCGACGGCTGCCTGTCCCGCGTACTGCGGGTAGAGCCGTTTCATCTTCGGGTGCCAGACCATGCACACGCCCCCGGGCGAGCACAGCGTGCCCGGTGTCGCCCGTGACTCCATGATCGTGAAGATCGGGGAGTCGTAGGTAAGCGTCCACGTCAGGTCGTCGACCACCGCGAACTTCGGCGGGTTCTGCGTTACGGGGTCGCTAATCCACAACGGGAGCGGGCCGCCGAAGAGCGCGGGCGTGAGGTTGACTTCCCACGCGAACTCGACCGACTCCATGTCCAGCGGAACGCCGTCCCACCACTTGAGGCCCTCACGGAGCGTGAAGGTCCAGACCGTCCCGTCGTCGCTGACGTCCCAGCCCTTGCCGATCCAAGGGAACCACTTGAGGCCGCCGAGGGAGTCACGGCGGTTCCAACTGGCGACGATCCACTCGCCGATGTAGGCATGGGGCTGTGTCTGCTGGTAGAAGCCGCCGTACTCGCCGATGCCGTCCGGCCCGGCGATGACCTCCACGTCCTCAGGTATGGGGAGTCGCTCCATCAGCGGGGGAATCTCGCCTGCCTTCACCAGTTGGGCCGAGTGCGGAGACTCGAAGAACTGCGTCGGACGAGGCCCGTCGTAGTCCTGGAATACCCAGACCTCGCCGGGCACCTGCTGCTTGACGGGCTTCCATACGTGCGGGCTTCGGAGCGGGCAGTCAGAGACTGTGTCGCCCAGGATCACGCACGTTGCCGGGACCATTGCCATTGCCTCCGGCTCGGGGCGTGGAGCAGGAGCGGGCGCTGCAGCGGGCGCTGGGGCCGGAGCCGCCTGTGCCGGAGCGGGAGCCGCCTGTGCCGGAGCGGGCGCGGGGGCGGGGGCGGGGGCGGGTGCGGCCGCGGGCGCCTGTGCAGGAGCGGGCGCCGGAGCCGGAGCAGCGGTCGTCCCGCTGTCCGTATCGTCGCTGCTGCCGCACGCCACCAGCGCCAACGCCAGTACGAGACCGGCAACTATAGAGAATATAAACCTACGGTTGAGCATTCGTAACCTCCTCTTTCGGTAAAGCCATGTGTTCTCAAACCGGCCCTCACAGACCGATTCCGAGCGACTCTAGCACAGTGTTTGAGCGACTGTCAATGAGTAGCAACGCAAGGTAACAGTTCAGAGTTGATGAGGTGAATGATGAACCTGAAACTCCTATCGCCGGGGGTGCGACATAAGGGAGTCATGGGAGTTGAGGCAGCCCTCAAGAGTGCCAGCAGAGAGGCTCTGATGTCTCGCTTTGGCGTGTGGCGGAACAGGGGCTCAGGGGATGCAGGAACCCTACTCGGGTGTCATCAACTCTGAACATTTAGTAGATTTGGTTTTGGTTGTAGGTTAGGAAAGGCCTGTGTTATACCAATTCGTGCTAATGCCACCGTATTCTGGCTGACTGAACTTTCTGGATTCCGGCCTTCGCCGGAATGACGGTGGGCGGTTTCTGTTATGCGTACTGCATTTGGAAGATTATGGCGTAGTCAAAATGAAATGGTATTAGGATGGCCAAGTAGGTGAAGGCATTGGAATTGACAACGATGAATAGCTTCTTCCCGACCAGCAATAGCAACCCCTCCCCGGCCCCCGCGCCGGGTGATTTCACGTTGGGGAGAACCTAGCGACCTAGCCTTCATAGCCTAAGTCAACAAGGCCTCCCCTGACCGGGAGGCCTTTTCTTTGTTTCGTGTTTCTAAAGAATAGAGAAAGGTGCAAATTGGACGAGTACACAGCTTCGACGTATGGGGACCGGATCGCCGGTGAGTACGACGAATTCTATAGACCGGCGAACGTACCGGAGCGGGTCGACGTTCTCGCGGAGCTGGCGGCAGGAGGACGGGCCTTGGAGCTGGGAATTGGGACTGGCACGTTCGCGCTCCCCCTAGCGGCTCGCAGCGTGGAGGTATACGGGATTGACGCTTCCAAGGCTATGGTAGACCAACTTCGGTTGAAGGAAGGCGGGGCGACGATTCCTGTCACAATCGGGGACTTCGCGGACGTCGAGGTAGAGGGCGCCTTCTCGCTGGTCTTCGTCATCTCGAACACCTTGTTCATGCTCACGGAACAGGAAGACCAGATAAGGTGCTTCGAGAACTTTGTGTCTCATCTGGACGAGTCCGGCGTCTTCCTCGTCCATGCCTTTGTCCCTGATGTTTCGATGTTCGATAACGGCGAGCGCTTGAGTGCTGACTTGCCTGACTTGGCCTCTGTCGGGATGGATGTGTCGGTCCACGATGCCATGAACCAAGTGGTGGACTTCCGTCATATACATCTATCGGAAGAGGGGATCCGAATGTACCCCGGAAGGTTGCGCTACGCGTGGCCGTCGGAGCTCGACCTGATGGCACGCCTGGCCGGGCTACTCCTTCGCGAGCGGTGGGCCGACTGGCGGGGTTCGGTGTTCACTTCGGTGAGCCGGTCGCATGTGTCGATCTACGAGAGGGCAACGGCGTGAGATTGACAGGGACTGCGGGGGCTAGCATAGCGATCAGGTTGTCCATGTGAGTACACCAGCATTACAGCTACAGACCTTGTTCTTGCTTGATGGCGAAGGTCGTATCAGCGGAACACGTTCGCCGGAGCCAAGTCCGGGCCCGCTTTTCATGCTCGTTCGAGGCACGGCGAGTTGCGCTTGGGCTTTAAGAGAAGACGTACCGCGGGAGATCGCCGACGAGCTTAACGGTCTCGCGCGGGAAGAGCCACCCGTTGCAGACCTCCGACAAGATCCTGTGCATGCCGAACGATACAAGTCGCTGGTTAATGGCGGGGTTGACTCAGGGCCAGCATTTACGTTCCCAGAGAAGATCGAGCAACCTCGCCGCACGGTCTTCATTGATGACATACAGTTGCTTGACCACCACTTTTCGGGTTGGAAGGCGGGCGAGATTCCAGAACGTATGCCCATTGTCGCAGTTGTTGAGGAGGGATATCCCGTGAGCGTCTGCTTTTGCGCACGGCGCTCCAACGTGGCGGCAGAAGCTGGGCTTGAAACGGCAGTGGTGTTTCGTGGGCGCGGACTCGGCCCTCGAGTTGCCGCTGCGTGGGCAATGGCAATTCGAGCCTACGGCCACGTTCCGCTTTACAGTACGTCGTGGTCCAACGACGCTTCTCTGGCGGTTGCTCGAAAGTTGTGTCTGGCGGCTTATGCGAGCAACTGGAGTATTTCTTAGACCAAGTTTGGCCTGTGGTGTGAGGGACCAGAGCGAGGGTTAGAGTACAGCTGTCCGACCCTGAGTGATGCGAAGCGCTTGACGCGGAACTCTCACGTGCATATTCTGTGAAGACACCTTGTTGATGGCGTCTCTGATGTCCCGACTTGTGAACCTTGTTGTCATTGTCGCTGCAATTGCCGCCGCCGCCGGGGGCATGGCGTTGTTTCTTCGTGACGGCGATTCGGGGGAGCCGGTGCGAATTGTCCCGCCGCAGGCGGTGTCGTCGGAGGCTGGCCGGGCGGAGACGGAGTTCAAGGCGTACGTGACAGGGGCCGTTCGGCAGCCGGGTCTCTACGCGATAGAGGAGGGTGACCGACTTGCCGATTTGATCGATCTGGCAGGAGGGATCACCGAGGAAGCCGATCTCCGGGTTGTGAACCTTGCCGTTCGTGTAGAGGACCAAGACCATTGGATTGTTCCGAAGGTTGGGGAGCCTACACTCGTCCCGTCGAGCGCCGTCTCCGTTGATCGGACAAGCGGCAAGGTGGATATCAACTCCGCGGACGCTGAGCTGCTGGAGACGCTTCCGAGGATCGGCAAGACGCGGGCGGAGGCGATCATCCTGCACCGCGAGGAGCACGGGCCGTTCAAGCAAGTGGACGACATCATTGCAGTGCCGGGGATCGGGTCAGCGACTTTGGAGGGTCTCCGCGACCTCGTTGTGGTGCGATGACACGTGGGCGGCGTAACGGGCCGCGTGATAGAATCGCGCCCGATCGCCGGGATGAACCGGCGTCGGAGAGCACCCGAATACGGCGTGAGCAATTTCCGTTTCTATATCATCTTCATAGCCGCGCTATTCCTGATATTCCAGGTCTGGAACCAGCGGCGCAACAGCGGCATCGACGAGTGGCTGTGGATGCTGCTGGTGGCGGCCATTTTCGTGGGGGTCTGGCTGGGGTCGAAGAAGGTGCGTCCGGGCCAATGGCGCCACACGCGCAAGGTCGGGTTCCTGCTGCTGGCGCTCGGGCTGGTCGGTGGGGCGTCCCTGATTTGCACGGCAGCGATCGGCTAGGTCTCAACAAGCGCTCAAGGACATGACGCTCCTTGCGGTCGCATCAGCGTTCCTGCTTGGAGTGTTCTTGGGCGACCGGCTGGATGCGCCCGTCTCCGCACTTCTTCTCTTGACCTCCGGCGCGTTGCTCGTCGGGCTCTTCCTCAGGCGGATCGGGCAACCTGTGCTGCCTGCCGTTCTCGCGCTCTTCGTCGTGATCGGCTGCCTGCGAACCGCAGTGATGACCGATACGACGGCGAATCTGGCGGGGTATCACACCCTTAGCTCGATTCAGGTAGAGGGACTGGCGCTGGACGATGCCGGGCCGGTCGGAACCGCGTTGCGGTTTCCGGTTCGCGTGGAGCGGTTGCTTAGGGACGACGGATGGGTAGAAGTCGAGGGTACGGCGCTTGTCACGGCGGGGCGGAGCGTGGAGGTTGGCGAGCGTCGTGATCCGCCGCACATACGATACGGGGACCGGCTGCTGCTGGAAGGCCCGCTGACGGCGCCGCCCGAGCTGGACGATTTCGACTATCCGGCGTACCTGGCGAGGCAGGGAATTGGCTCGGTGATGTCGTTTCCCAGCGTCACGATATTGGGCGTGGGACAGGGTGAACGGCTTCGATCCGCGCTGTTCGGTGTTAGGCGGCGTCTGCACGCATCGCTGGGCAGGGCTACGCCGGAGCCTGAGGCATCGATTGGGCAGGCGCTGCTGATTGGGATGCGCGATACGATTCCGGACGCGGTGGTCGGTGACTTCCGGGCGACCGGAACGTCGCATCTGTTGGCGATATCGGGCCTGCACGTGGGTATTCTGATGGCGCTGGCGCTGCCTGTGAGCGCACGTATCTTTGGGCGGCGGCGGGGCCTCTATCTCATCGTGCCGTTGGTGGCCGTGTGGCTATACGCGGTATTGGCGGGACTGTCGCCGTCGGTGGTGCGGGCTTCGATCATGGGCACGGTGTACCTCGCGGCGCTGGCGCTGGGCCGTCCCAAGAGCATACTCCCCGCGCTCGGCCTTGCCGCGACGGTGATGGTGGCCGTCAGCCCCAATATCCTGTGGAGCGTTTCGTTTCAGCTGAGCTTCGCGGCGATGGCGGGAATCGCGACGCTGTCCGATCCGGTGAGTTACAGGCTGCAGGGTCTTCTCGGGGTGTTGGATGAGGAAGGTGCGGCCTATCACCTGCCCGTCCGGGCGGTGGCCGGGGCCGTCGGGACGAGCGCGGCGGCGATACTCGCGACGATGCCGTTGACCGCGTTCTATTTCCAGCAGGTGTCGCTGGTCGGGCTTCCCACGACGCTCGTCACGCTGCCTATGCTCCCTTTCGCATTGGTCTTTCACGCCCTTGCAGGCATCGCCGGCATTGTGTTCCAGCCGCTCGGAACGGCGTTCGGCTGGCTTGCTTGGGGCGCGACGACGTACATCGTACAGGTCGTCCACCTAGCCGCGAAGCTCCCCGTCGCGTCGTTCGAGACTGGTCGCATCGCCCCCGCGCTTGTGCTGGGCTACTATGGCGTGGGGGCGGCATGGTTCGTCGCGCAACGGAGCGGCGTTCTCAGGAGCGTCGCGAGTCGAGTCCAGTCAAATGCAGGCTCACGCCTGGGGTTCTCGTCTGCCACGAAGTGGCTCGCGGTACCGCTGGCGCTAGTGGCCGCGCTCATCTGGACGGCGGCGCTGTCCGACGATGACGGAAGGCTGCACGTCATGTTCGCGGACGTGGGAAACGGGGACTCGGTCCTCATCATTTCGCCGTCGGGGCGTCAGGTGCTGGTGGACGGTGGGCCGGGAAGACAGGACGCTACGGGGCTGCTCGGGAGCGCGCTGCCGTTCTGGGACCGGTCGCTCGACGTGGTGGTGCTGACACACGGGCACGCCGACCACCTCACGGGGCTCCTCGATGTCCTGCGACGGTACGATGTTGGGCACGTAGTTGAGCGGGAGGCAGAGTACACGACGCCTGGCTACGCCGGTTGGAGACAGGCCGTCGGAAACGAGGGGGCGACTGCGGCACATACCCAGGCGGGCCAGTTGATTGACCTCGGAGACGGCGTGACTATCGAAGTGCTGCATCCCGCGGAGACGCTCATGACCGGAACGGACTCCGATCTGAACAACGCCTCGATTGTCCTTCGGGTCGTGTACGGCGACGTGAGTTTTTTGCTCACCGGAGACATATTTGTCGAGGCGGAAAGGGAGATTCTGTCGCGTGGCGCGGATGTAAGGAGCACCGTGCTCAAGATTCCTCACCATGGGAGCCGGTCGTCATCGTCGCGGGAGTTCATCGAGCGGGTGCATCCGTCGGTCGCGGTGATCTCGGTCGGGGCCGACAACCGCTTTGGGCATCCGCATGCGGAGACGCTCGATGTTCTGGGTCGGTACGTGCCGGAAGCGCGGGTGATGACAACGCGTGACAGCGGCGCGATCCGGTTCGTGACGGATGGAACGACGCTGAGTGTCAAAACGGAGCGGTAGCGTGCGGCATCGTTCCTTGAGTCGCCAAGATTCCATGCATGGTGTAACCTAGCCGCCACGATACGAAGGGGAGAACTTTCACCGTGACTGCGACCATCCACTGGAGCAAACTCATTTGCAAGGAGCCGGACGACTATCTCGGCTGGGGGACGATCGCGCGGAAGGCCGACGGCGAGTTGCTGGCGGTGTTTTCCGGCAGACGGGAGTCGCACTGGTGTCCGTACGGCGTCAACGAGATCATTCGGAGCACGGACGACGGCGAGACGTGGTCGGAGCCGGAGATCATCAACAATACGCCGCTCGACGACAGGGACACCGGCCTGCTCGTCACCCGGTCGGGTGTCGTCATCATGAGCTGGTTCACGGGGTCGGGCTGGCAGAACCTCGACCGCTTTCGCGGTCGCGCAGGCGACACTGCGATCGCCGCATGGCAGCGTCACTACAAGAAGATCGGCCAAGAGACCATCGACCGGTGGGACGGCAGCTGGACGCGCCGAAGCACGGACGGCGGGATGACCTGGGAGCCTGCGGTTCCGAGCATCGCGTCGTCGCCGCACGGTCCCATCGAGCTGCACGACGGCAGTCTCCTGTACGTGGGCACGGGCACGCCGGGGCATGGAGAACGGGTGTCCGTTCGCTCCACTGACGATGGGCAGACGTGGGAGACCATTGGGTGCATTCCCGTGCCGGAAGGGCACAGGGCGCAAATGCCGTACGCCGAGCCTCACGCAGTCGAGGTGGACGATGGGCGCATCGTGTCCCTGTGGCGTCACGTTCCCAGGAACCGTCCCGACGCGGCGTTCATGCAGCAGTCGGAGAGCGACGACGGGGGCAGGACGTGGACAGTGGCGCATCCGACGCCGATGTGGGGGTACCCGCCGCACCTCATCAAGCTGCACGACGGCTCGATTCTGGCGACGTACGGCATCCGGCGTTCGCCGTTCGGGCAGCGGGCGTGCCTGAGCTACGACGGCGGCCGGACGTGGGACATCGACAACGAGATCATCCTGCGGGACGACGCGCCGAACGGCGACCTCGGCTACCCCTCCACGGTGGAGCTTGCGCCGGGGGAACTGCTGAGCATCTACTACCAGATCGACGAAATCGGCGAGAAGACCTGCTTCGTTGCAACGCGGTGGTCGCTGAGCTAGTGCCGAATTTAATATGATGCTGGCAGCTTACTCAAAGCACCCTCACCCCCGTATCGAGTACGGGGCAGGCTCTAGCCCTCTCCCACGACGGGAGAGGGGATAAATCGGCATCTATCGAGTTTATTATATTCAAGCTGACTGAGTTCAAGGGAGCTTCTCCATGCCTGCGAGCTTCCAGACGGCGACCCGAATCTTGCGCATCCTCCTCGTCCTCATCGTGGCGGTTGGGATAGCTTGGGTCACGCACAGCGTCAATGCCAGCGTCCAGTCTGCCCTGCCTTACATAATCGTGGCGCTGTTCGCGTGGGAGTGCACTCGCGTACTCACGATCCGTTACCGAAAGCGGAAGAAACGGGCACCGAGGGAACGGCCGTCGGACGGGCTAGTAGACCGAAATCTTTGAAATGACGGGTAGAATGACGGGTAGTATGGATTCACGTTGCACATGACAGGGCGGGTTTCAAACCCGCCCCTACCAAGTCATGGGTTCGTTATCCTTCAATACTAGTACCATGTCAACATGGTTTTGATATTACGATTCACCCTCACCCTCACCCTAGCCCTCTCCCACGACGGGAGAGGGGATAAATCGGCATCTGCCTGTCTATCATATTCAAGTTATCTGATTACTAGTGGAAGCATCCACGGCCGGGGAAGTCCCACGTGCCTTCAACGATGCCGTTTCTGACGGCTATGAAGCGGTCCCAGCGGTTGACCAGCCCGTCGGAGTAGCCGGGTATGAGGGTGACCGTGTCGCCGACCTTCAGGGTTGTCCGTCCGTCGCTCTGCAAGACGAGGTGTTCGTCGGAGACGTCGGCGACGTCGACTCCGGGCATTCCCTCCACCGAGGGACCGAACTGACCGTTTATCATGCAGAGGTGGCGCACTCCGATGTCGGTGACGGCCATGCCCGGGCGTGGAGTGCTGATGACGGTGGTCGCGAGCCGGGCAGCGAACTTGAACTCGGACATGAACTCGAGCATCGTGTCCATGAGGGCGTAGGTGCCGCCCTCGACCTCGGTGACGCCCGGAATCTCCGTTGCGAGCTTGTAGGAGAAGGTCTCGCCGCTGGATACCATCTCGACCTCGATACCCTCGGCCTCGATGGCGTCTTTGACGGCGAGGCACATGCCAATGTGTCGCGTTCCTGACTCGGTGTACTCCTCGACCGTCGGCGAGCCTTCCACGTGCTGGTGGCTCATGACGCCCATGAAGCGAACGTTTGGCAGGTCATTTGTCAGCTTGGCGATCTCGACTCCCTGTTGCGGATGGCGCACGCCAGCGCGTCCCATCGATGTATCAACCTCGACGAGGATGCCGATGGTGGTTCCGGCGGCCTCGGCCACGCGAGAGATCGCGCGGACGTTGTCGGGGTCGTCCACGCAGACCTTGATATCGCCGCGCCGGGCGAGTCCGCACATACGAAAGAGCTTGTCGTCGGTTACGACCTGGTTCGGGATAAGTATGTCGGTGATGCCGTTGTGGACCATCACCTCCGCTTCGGAGACCTTCGCGCAGCATACGCCGCCGACCGTGCCTCCTATGTCGATCTGCATCTGGGCGAGAAAAGGGCTCTTGAGGTTCTTGGTGTGGGCGCGCATCTTGGTGGGGGTGTCGCGATAGGTGTCGGCGACGACCTGCAGGTTGCTCTCGTAAGCGTCCATGTCCACGATCAGACACGGAGTGTCGAGATGCCCGACAGGAGTCCCCGGGGAGGGTGAGTAACGGTCCATTCGATATCCTCAAAGACGGTGGAGTGTGCGATAGTATACAACGCCGTCGCGGGGTGAGGTCATCACGCGATACTTGCTCTCTCGGATTCGAGAAGACCAATTCGCTGTGATGTCACCGAATTCTCGGTTGACTGCACTTTCTGGATTCCGGCCCCGTATCGCGGTACGGGGCAAGCTCTACGCCGGAATGACGGTGTGCGGGTGAAGCGCCATGTCATTTACGGCTTGGTTGGAGCGAACAAGTACAAGATGGCGTAGGCTGAGTCGAGGAGGTCTTACGAAAAATGTTCCGCACGGTCGGACATGACAAGGCGGTGAGGACGCTCACCCGCGCGATCGACAACGACAGGATCGCGCACGCCTACCTGATCGCCGGGCCGCCTCAGATCGGCAAGATGACGCTTGCGATGGACATCGCTCGGGCGGTCAACTGCGTGGCCGACGAGCAGCCGAATATGTTCGGCGAGGTGGAGCCGAAGCCCTGCAACACGTGCGGCCCGTGCGACCGTATCACGAGGGGGCTTCACACGGACGTGCGGGTTGTCTCTCTTGGGGAGGACTCACGAGGACGGACGCAGACGCTGATCTCCATCGACCAGGTGCGGGATGTGCAGCGCGAGGCCAGCCTGAGGCCGTCCGAGGGGAAGTACCGTGTGTTCGTCATCGACCGAGCCGAGTACCTCAGTCAGGGGGCTGCCACGGCGCTTCTGAAGACGTTGGAGGAGCCGCCGGACCAGGTGATCTTCATCCTGGCGGCGACCGACAGCGACCGGATGCTACCCACGATCTCGTCACGGTGCCAGACCTACAGGCTGCGCCCCGTCAGGCAGTCGGTGATCGCCGATCATCTGAGGTCGGAGTACGGGGCGGAAGAAGAGGCGGCAGAAGAGATCGCCCGTCTCTCGGAGGGTAGGATCGGCTGGGCCATCAGCACCGCTGCCGATCCTACGGTGCTAGAGGCGATCGAGGAGAAGGTCACGACGGTCGAGTCGGTCGTGCGGGCCGGGTTGGAGACGCGCTTCGAGTACGCCGAGAAGCTGGCGCGTTCATTCAGCCGCGATAGGGACGCCGTCCGCGACGAACTCGCGGTCTGGCTGGAATGGTGGCGGGATATGATGATCGTGAAGGCGGGCCTTCCGCGCTACGTGAAGCACCTAGCCAGGCTCGATACTTTCCAAGCGGGGGCGGCGAAGGTTACGGTAGAGGAGGTCGCGAAAGCGGTATCCGCTGTCGAGGAGACCTCGCGTTGGCTTGACCGGAACGCCAACGCCCGCCTGGCGCTGGACAACATGATGCTCGCAATGCCGCGCATCCGGTGATGTTAGGGAACAGGACTCACACGGTGCTAGTGGCACATACAGGATGATCGGAAGATGATGGAAGGACAGCGGAAGCAGGGAGAAATCGTCGGAGTGCGGTTCACTCCATCGGGGAAGGTGTACTTCTTCGCGCCGGGGAATGTGGACGTGTCGGTGGGGGACAGGGTGGAGGTGGAGACCGACGTCGGCTACCGGGAAGGGACGGTCGTCATCGCGCCGGAGCAGGTGCGGTACGCCGACCTGCGGGGCGGGCTCGACACGATAGTGCGGAAGATCGATTAGCAAAGAGTCGGATGGCCGTTCAGACTCCGTGGGAATCACCCTCACCCTAGCCCTCTCCCACGACGGGAGAGGGGACTGCTTCACCCTCACCCCCGTATTGAGTACGGGGCAGGCTCTAGCCCTCTCCCAGGACGGGAGAGGGGATTCTTACAGCGCGTGGCTACTGCCGTAGCGGACGGCCTGGTCGACGATGTCGAGGCCGACGTTCTCGCTCCATGCGGCGAGCAGCTGCTGAGTCACGGGGCCGACGGTGCAGTCGCCCACCGGTTGCTTGTCGACGGTTGTGACGGGGACCATGCACCACGAGGTGCTTGTGAAGAAGCACTCGTCGGCGTTGAGCACGTCGTAGGGCTGGATGTCCTCTATGCGCGTCTCGATGTCTAGCTGCGAGGTGAGGCCCAGAACGATCTTTCTTGATACGCCCTGAAGGGCGGTGCGTGTGGTGGAAGTCCTTACGACGCCGTCGGTGACGATGAAGACGTTGTATGAGGAGCCCTCGGTGATGTTGCCGTCGCGGTCTCGGAGGACCGGCAGAGCGCCGGGATCGACCTCGTTGGCCTCCAACTCCGCTAGGTTGAAGTTCATGCGGCTGTAGTGCTTGATCTTGGGGTCGAGGGCCTCGGCGTGGTAGGACTGCGTTCTGGTAATCACGGCCTTGAGGCCGTCGTAGGCCTCAAAGTAGCCGGAGAAGTCGAGGCCGGAGACGCGGATGCCGACCTGCGCGCCGTCGGCAGACCACGCTCGACGGCCCTTGCCACGCGTCACGAAGTGGTGGATGTGCAGGTCGCCGACGGCTTCCAGCTTGTCGAGGTTACGCTCGACGGCCTCTTCGGTCAGGGCGGCCATCTCCTCTTGCGTTAGCCCGGGATCGAGGCGGATGTAGTCGAGCGAGCGGTAGAGCCGTCGGATGTGGTCGCCGAGGTGGTAGATCTTACCATTGAAGGTCCGCGTGGCCTCGAAGGTGGCGTCGGCCACGGTGAATCCCCGGTCGAGAGGGTCGATGCGGATCTCCTCGCTCGGTACCCAGTCCCCGTTCCAGTAGGCTGTGAAAGTCATGCTCGTGCTCCCGTCCGGCGGGGAAGGTGACCAGCCGGACTGCAGGTATAGTGTACGTCAGAGTGGGTGGTACGAACAGTATATGAGGGGTCTCGTAACTGTTGAGTCTCCGTGAGTTGAGAAGAACCCCCTCTCTGTATCTCTCCCCCGGCGGGGGAGAGATTGTAGATTCTTCGTCGCTTCGCTCCTCAGAATCACTATAGCCTTGTCAGGCCACATAAGGGGATGAAAATGGGAGTGGCCGCTCCTGTCCTCACCTGCCCCACGGCAACGGCCGGGGATGGATTCCTGCCCCGTATCGCGGTACGGGGTGACGTTCCTTCGCAGGAATGACGGTGTGGGGGTGTTGCCGTCTATTTTCATAGCAAAGGGTGGCACATGAGGGGGTCGATGGGGCAGCAAGCAACGTCACGGTGACCGGGGGAAAAGTTAAAAAAGTGTTCCATTTTGTTCCATACTGTTCTAGTTCGCTCGTTATTGTCAAGTTATGAGGGCTGGTCCGATAGGGCATGGAAGGGCGTTGAGACGGGACCGGTGTGATGTGATAGCTTTGCAATGCTGACGGAGGGAATAGACCGACTATGGAGGCAAACGAATGGAGAGGATGGAGTTGTTCGTGTCGGGCACGGGTGGGTACAGGCGGTATCGTATACCGGCGCTGGTCGTCACCGTTGAGGGCACCGTTCTGGCATTCTGCGAGGCGCGTCGTCACACCGGAGGGGACGATGACGAGATCGATATTTTCGTAAGGCGCAGCACGGACGGCGGGAGGACGTGGGAGGAGCGGCAGATGGTCGTCTCGGACGGGGATCGCACGTGCGGCAATCCCTGTCCGGTCGTTGACCGTCGAACGGGCACGGTGATCCTGACGTTCTGCAAGGACAACCAGCAGGTGTTCGTCACACGGAGCGACGACGACGGGCTGACCTGGAGCGAGCCGGAAGAGATCACCGACAGCGTGAAGGAGCCTTCTTGGTCGTACCTCGGGACGGGGCCGGGTCACGGCATCCAGCTTGGGAGCGGCCGGCTGCTCATTCCCTGCTGGTCGGACGGCAGTACGGGGCCGGCGACGTGGCGGGAACCGCCGCCGGTGTGGAACCAGATCCAGTCGTCGTACGCCTTCTATAGCGACGACGGCGGGGTGACGTGGCAGCGTGGGGAGGAGATGACGAGGGACGCGTCGGACGAATGCGAGGCGGTGGAGCTTCGGGACGGGACTGTGTATATGAACATGCGCAGCAGGCACGGCATCAAGCGTCGCGCATACGCCCACAGCGAGGACGGAGGCCGGACATGGACGGATGTCGAGTATGATCCGAACCTGCCTGAGCCGTCGTGCCAAGGGAGCGTCGTCCGGCTGGACGAGGGCCGTGTGCTCCTGTCGCATCCGGCGAATACCGAGATACGAACGCATCTGACGGTACGGATAAGCTATGACGAGTGCCGTACGTGGCCGGTGTCGAAGGTGCTGCATGAGGGACTTGCGTCCTACTCCGACCTCGCCATAGTGGGCGGGCACATTCTGTGCTTTCACGAGGCGGACCAGGGCGGGAGGATGATACTTTGCCGGTTCACTCCCGAGTGGTTGGAGTCGTAGAGGGTGTCGATTTTGTCGACGGCGACGGACTCTTGTTTCGAGACACTCTGAGACGATGAGACAGTTTGAGATACCTCCCGAATTCCCTTTTTTTCTGTCGTTCTCAATTTGTCTCGCTTGGTTTCGGCCTCCTGGACGGGGTGTTTTGAAGCTGTTTCGGCGATTCGCTCACGGCGTACGATGCGCTCGTGAGACAGTTTGAGATTTTTTTGCATGGTCGGGATTTTCTCGTCTTTCGTCTCGATTTGTCTCGCAAGGTTTTGCGAGTCGGGGTGGGTTGGCCAAAACCGATCCTGCTACATGTACAGGATAGATCGTGTGTTCTTGTGCGTTAAAATGGCGAGACGGTTCGAGCTGTTCAGTCTTCGTGAGTTGAATTGCGAAGACCCCCTCTCTGTGTCTCTCCCCCGGCGGGCTGACAGGGGTAAGCATTTGTCCATCCACCCACTCTCCATGAACCGGCAGACAGCCCCACCGCTGTCATTCTGAGCGAAGCGAAGCGGAGTCGAAGAATCTAAAGTGTCTGTCACAACGTAAAGCCAACATAGAGCGTTCTTACGCTGATTTCACTCTCGGTCACGATACGAGCGCGGCACTGGCTGTCCAGTCTTGCAGTTATGGATCTTAGATTCCTCGCTTCGCTCGGAATGACAGGTAGACGGGGGTCGGATCATAGCTGCAAATTCGTTTTGCCTACCCCTGTCAGCCCGGCGGGGGAGAGACTGTAGATGCTTGTAGGGAAGTTGTTTGTACCCGGCACGGCCCCGAACCCAAGGGCGTAAGGCTGTTCAGGGTGAATGGCGGCTTTGGGACAACCTACTAGTACCATGTCAACATGGTTTTGATATTACGATTCACCCTCACCCTAGCCCTCTCCCACAACGGGAGAGGGGATAAATCGGCATCTCCCTGGTTTTCATATTCAAGTTGACTGATTACTAGCGTGGGGGTGGCGTCAAGCTGCGAAGAGGGTGGAGATGTTTCCGCCGAGGATGGCGTCCATGTCGTGTTGGGGGATGAAGTCGCAGTAGTCGCGGAGGTAGGAGAGTGACTGGCGGTAGGTGGCGTGGCGTTCGACGTTCGGCAGGTCCGAACCCCAGCAGAGGCGGTTGGGGCCGAGTCGCTCGTGGTATTCGCGGATGATTGGGCGCACTTCGTGGTAGGGGTAGTCGAAGACGGCTCCCTGGAAGATGGGGAAGAGGAGCTCGGATATGACGTTGGGGGCGTCGATGGCGTCCCACGCTGCTTCGGGGATTTTTGTAAAGCCGTCTTCCATGAAGCGGGCGACGGTGAGGCCATGAGTGAGGACGCAGGGGATGTCGGGGTAGATTTCGAGCCAGCGGTTGAAGGCCGCAAGCTGTGACAGGTAGGCGTCCTGGCCGGGTACTGACGTGGTGACGTTCCAGAAGACGGGGATGCCCAGGGTGCGGACGCGGTCCCAGAAGGGGAAGAATGCGGGATCGTCGACGGGGGTGTCTCGGCGGTGCATTTCGAGCGAGCCGGTGTTGAACCAGAGGGCGTGTAGTCCGTACTCGTCGATGGCGATGTCGAGTGAGCGTATCTCGGAAGGGTCGTCGACCTTCCACTCGTCGACCAGTGCGAGTCCCCATAACCGGTCGGGGTAGCGTCTGACGGCCTCGGCGATGTAGTCGTTCAGGCGTCCGTAGAGGTGGCCGCTCTGGATGACGGCGCGATCGACGCCGGCGTAGTCCATCTGCGCGATGATGTATTCCGGCGTGGACTCGAGGTCGCGCATGGAGGGCGGGAGGTACTGCTTGAGGTAGTCGACACCGTCGGATGTCCATACGAACTTGCCGTGTCCTCCGCCGCGGAAGTCTACGTCGTACATGGCGTTGAGGGCGACGTCCTCGCCGTTGAAGAGGGTCTGGTGGGTGACCCTGGCGTTGTCGGAGACGCGGCGCACGGGCTGGTGGTGCGTCATGATGGTGTGCTGGACGTAGCGCAGGTGCTCGGTCGCGGACGGGTGCCCGGAGGCGCCGCCCATGGGCGGGAAGATGTGGGCGTGGGAGTCGACGATCATGGGTGGTTTCACACGGGCGGGGTGAGATGTACGTCCAGGACTCGCTCGCACCAGTGGGCGATGGAGAGGAGGGTTGGCTCGTCTAGGGGGGCGGAGGCTAGCTGGATGCCGAGGGGGAGGCCGTCCTCGCTGAGGCCGGAGGGTATGGAGATTGCGGGGAAGCCGACGGTGGTCCATGCCCACTGGCAGGCGGGGTTGCCGGTGGTGGACGTGTCGGGAGCGGGGGCGAGTGTCGAGGGCGTGAGAATCGCGTCGTAGGGCTCGACGGCTTTGAGGAGCTCGCGGCGCAGGTCTCTTCGGAGGGCCTGGGCCTGGATGTACTTGGTGACCGGGACTGCCATGCCGTTTTCGATGACGCCCCGTGTTGTGGGCATGTAGTCGTCGGCGTGCGTGGAGAAGTCGGACTCGTGGGCGTCGGCGGCCTCGGCGTTCTGGACGATGCCGTGCGCCTCGCGTCCGGCGTGAAGGTCGATGGGAATGCGCACCTCTTCCACTGTCGCGCCTTCCTGGATGAAGTATGCGACCGCGTGGTCGACATGATCCTGTACTTCAGGCGTGGCCTCTTCGACAAAATACTGATACATGTAGCCGATCTTCGGAGGAGTGACGGCGTTCAGGGAGGTCGTGTAGTCGGTCGCGGGCGTGGTGAGCGAGATGTCGTCGTTCGGGTCGTGCTGGGCGAGAACGCCGAGGACGATGGCGGCGTCCTCGACCGTGCGGGTGAACCAGCCCATGGTATCGAGCGACCACGAGACGGGCATGACACCGTAGCGGCTGACGAGTCCGAGGGTGGGCTTGATGCCGACTACGCCGTTGTATGCGGCGGGGCGCAGGACGGAGCCGGCGGTCTGGGAGCCGAGGGCCATCGGGAACATCCGCGCGGCGGTACCGGCGGCGGAGCCGCTGCTCGACCCGCCGGGAGTGCGGTCGGGATTCCAGGGGTTCTTGGTCGGCGGGGGCTCGAACATGGCGAACTCGGTGGTGACCGTCTTTCCGAGCATGATTCCGCCCGCCCGTTTGAGCAGCGCCACTGCGGTCGAGTCGAACTCAGGGACGAACCCTTCGTAGACTTTGGAGCACCCGGTCGTCTCGACGCCCTGAGTGTAGAAGATGTCCTTGACCCCGAAGGGGATGCCGTGGAGGGGGCCGGCGGGGCCATTGCTGGCCAGTTGGCGTGCGCTCTTGGCGGCGGCCTCACGCGCCGCGTCCTCGTCGAGGGTTACCCAGACGTTGAGGTGCGGATCGAGGGTTCGGCTGCGGGCGAGGAGTGAGTCGGTCAGGTCAACGGGCGAGAGGCTGCCGCGCCGTATCTCGGACGCGGCCTGGGCTATGGTCAGTTCGTAGGGTTCAGTCATGGATGGGCTCCGGGGTTCTGGGTTCTGGGTAGTGTTGACATGGTTTTGATATTGTAATTCACCCTCACCCTCACCCTAGCCCTCTCCCACGACGGGAGAGGGGATAAATCGGCATCTGTCCGGGTTGCTATATTCAATTTGACTGGGTGCTAGTTTCTGGGTTACGTGGGATGGGAAGGCGTATTTCCTTGTTTTGGGCGGCGGATATGAATGCGGCCATGAGTATCTCGATGGGTTGGGCGGCCTCGCGGGCGGTGATCAGGGGCCGGTCTTCGTTCTCGATGCAGTCGACGAATGCGGCGATGTCGTCGACCATTACGTCACGGCCGCCGTCGATGCGACGCCAACGGTTGCGGGGCATCATCGGCACGCGCTCGTCGGTGGAGCCCCACATCCTCATGGGATCGAAGGGGTCGCGATCGGGTTGGACGAAGCTGGGGTCGGTGTTGTAGACCTCTAGGCGCGGGCGGTTGGCGTCGAAGGTAGCGGTGGCCCTTTCGCCGACGAGGACGATGCGCTGGACGCCGCCGCCCGGATGGCTCATGTAGCCGAAGCGTCCGGCGATGATGGACGCGGAAATTCCGCCTTCGAGCTGCATGGAGATGGCGCCAAAGTCCTCGGTGTCGTTTTCGACGTGCTCGGCGAAGAAGTAGTTGCCGGTAAGGGCGGTGACGGACTCGGCCTTTCGTCCGGTGAGCAAATGGATGACGGTGAGGGGGTAGACGCCGATATCGAACATCTCGCGCTTCGATTCCGGGAACGTGAAATCGGTGTGGCTCTCCTTCTCCCGGCGGACGACATCCTCGGGCGCGGTTCCGGCGGGCCCCTTGGCGAACATTTCCTCGCAGTGGATGGCGCGCAGGGTACCTAGCGCGCCGCTCTCAATGGCGTGCCTGGCGCGTTGGACCCAACCGGAGTGAACCATCGAGTACATCTGGTTGACGACCCCGGCTTTGTCCATGGCATCTACGATGGCGTCGGCGGCCTCGACGCTTCCGCAGAGGGGCTTGTCGAGGTAGACGTGCCTGCCCGCCTCGGCGCACTTGACGGCGACGACGCCCCGCCTCTCGATGCGGGCGCACATGCTGACGATGTGGATGTCGGGCCTCGCGAGTGCCTCGTCGACATCACGGATATAGGGGATGCCGTGGTCATCGGCGAGCTCTTGGTTGAGGTCGTGGCGCAATTGGGGCGCGTCCGGCTCGTCGGCGACGGCAACGAGCTGGCAGCGCGGGTGCTCGGAGAACACCATGGCGTGGTTCTCCTGGTGGGAGCGCTTGCCGCCTATGAGCAGGACACCGAGTTTCGACACGGGAGGCCTCCTCACGCCTCGTGGTACAGAACGCCGCGACTGCCAAGGAGCATCAGGTCGATGCTCGTGCCCGTTGCCTGCGGTGTGGACGAGACGACGATGATCGCGCCCTGCCCGTCCGGCCATTTCAGGAGGTCGGTCACGGAGACGCCGGTTGGGTCACGTCGCGTCGTGTGGTTGGCGCACGGACTGCCGAACCAGCCCTCGGACATGGCGGCCAGCCGGTTTGCCGTGATGGACGTGAGGCCGGAGAGTGGAGAGTACGCCACGAATCTGGCGAATCGCGGCGCGCCGAGGTTGCCGTCGTCGATTGCCCGGCGGACGGCTTGGTCAAGCTCTTGCAAATGGTCGGTGTGGGTTGTGGTCAATGGAGAGACTCCGCGGCACCAGACGGGTCAGGTCGGTGCAGGGGAATAGTGTGCCACATGGCAGGGCCGATTGCTACGGCGTGACGAACTCCATTGAGGTGCTTAGGCGTCGCTCCTTCTCTTGCCGGATGCCTCCGACGAGGAGGACTCTCCCGTCGGGCAGGAGGGTCGCGGAGTGGTGCGAGCGCGGCTCGGAGAGTTCGGGTCCGGGCGACCACGAGTTGGTGCTTGGATCGAAAATCACCGTCGAGGTGTAGTCCCCTTGATGGATATTCAAAGGGTGCGCACCGCCTGCGGCGAGCACTCTTCCGTCGGGCAGGAGCGTCAGTGAGTGGTCGACTCTGGGCTTGGACAGATCCTTAGTCGGCGTCCACGTGCCGGCGACGGGGTCGTATACTTCGGCTTTGCCGGTTAGGGTCTGGATATCCAGGAGCCGATCGCCAGTGACGAGCACCCTGCCATCGGAGAGTAGAACGGCGTTCGGTCGTCCGCGCTCAACGCCCATGTCCTCGGTGGGTGTCCATGTGTCCGTTGCGGGATCATATATCTCGGCGCGAGTGGCTTGCGTACCGTCGGTGAGGAGTGTACCGCCTACGACGAGCACCCTCCCGTCCGACAAAAGGACAGCCGTCTGCCTAAAGACGGGCTGATCCATGGTGGCCGCCTGCAGCCACTCGCCCGTTTCCGGGTTGAAGATTTCCGTTGTCCCGACGAACGGGAGGATAGCCTCTTGTGGGCTGGAAGGCACAATGTCCTGACCGCCAACCACGAGAACTCGACCGTCGTCGAGCAGCACCATGTCAGGCTGTATCCGCTGCGTGGGAGGTTTCGGCAGTGGCGTCCACGAGTTTAAGGAATGGTCGAAGACATCAATCTCGTTAACGAACTCAGTCCACGATTCATCCATTTGCAGCCGATGCCTCAATATCCGACCATCTGACAGCTTGACCGATGAATGGTGGATGGTCCAGCGCTCCTGTAACTGCTTTAGTAACTCTGAAGCGGGGTCTTCGAGCGCCCAGAGGCCGGTCTCGAAATCGTAGGACTGGGCAATCGCTATTTGAGTATCTAAATTGGGATCGTTGTAGGCAGTTCTCGCCAAACCGTCGGTCACGAAGACGCGGCCGTCGTCCAGCAGGAAGGCCTTGTGGCCGAAGCGCGGGAAGGCCAGCTCGGGTGTAACGATATCGACGTCCTTGCCGTAGTCGAAGAATCGCGCCGTCAGGGTCGCGTTGGCGTTGGCGATGGTGAAGTCGAGGCCGGGAACGCCCGCCTCGCCGAACTCGACGAGACCGCTTGCCTCAACTTTATGCAGCAGGCCGTCGTCGACGCCGATCCAGTAGAGCACGTCGAGGTCGCCGGTTGCGCCGCCGATCTCGACGCCAGGTCTCTTGGCGGACACGACGTGCGTTTTCGCGCCGTCGAGGGTCTCGCTTCGGACGAGAACGACATCGGTGGCATCGCTTGCGTCCAATCCGAGGAAGACGCTTGGCCCGGCGAAGAAGGGCGAGTCGCCGGGGAGGGGTTCCCACGTGTTGGCCACTGCGTCGAAGATATAGCTCGTGCCGCTCGAGGTGATGAGCTTCGATTCGATGACCTGGAAGGGGATGGTGATGGTGAGGTCGGCGGAACTGTAGCCGATAACGTGAAGGTCGCCCGCGTACTTGACGGGTACCTCGACGGCGAGGCCGCCTGTGCGAACGTCCAGAACGATGTCTATCTCAAGCGCGAAGGTGACGGCCTCGGCCATGGCGGTCCGCGCTGCGTTCATGATGTCGAGCGCAGGATCCGGCATGGGAGTCGGGGAAGTGCTTGACGATGGGGCCGCCGGAGTGGGCACGGTGGCAGCCGTTGGGGTGGCGACGGGCTGAGGCGTTGGAGTGGGAGTGACGGTCGGCGTGGGGATTGGAGTGGCCGTCGGTGTGGGGATTGGCGGCACGGGGGTCGCCGTCGGGGTGTTCGTGGGCAGAGGTGTAGGTGTGGGTTCGGGTTCGTCGCCGCATGCGCCGAGGAGGAGGGCGACGATGATGAGTGGGGCGACCAGGGATGCGGCTTTCATGGGGCACGCTCATCGTTACGAGATTTGGGATTGATGAAGAGGTCGGTGGCGTAGTAGAAGGGATTGAGCATAACGGGTGCTATTGAACCATAAGCGGGGTTGGGTCGCAAAGTGGGCGGGTATCTCCACGGGGGAGGCTGGTGGACCGAAATCTTTGAAATGACGGGCAGCTCTGGGGGTTGGACTTGCGTTGTATTATGACAGGGCGGGTTTGAATCCCGCCCCTACCAGGTCATAGTCTCGTCACCCCTCAAAACTAGTACCGTGTCAACATGGTTTTGATATTACGATTCACCCTCACCCTTGCCCTCTCCCACAACGGGAGAGGGGATAAATCGGCATCTGTCTGTTCATCATATTCACGTTGACTGAGTACTAGTGGACCGAAACTTTTGAAATGAGGGGTAGTAATTGGAGATTTGATTCGTGCTTTACACGGCAGGGCGGGTTTGAAACCCGCCCCTACCAAGTCATAGCCTCGTTACCCTTCAAGACTAGGATGTTGAACCACTGGGTTAGGAAATGGCGAGGGGTATGGGGTTGATGTATATTGAACGAGAGGGGCAGGTTCCCTCTTCGTAAGACCACAATTCCACTTAGGACACCCCTTATGGAACTCATCGCGGACATACAGACTTCGGCGCGGCATGCACAAGGGGCGCTCTTCTCGGCGGACGGTGGGGAGCTTGTCACCGTTGGGCAGGACCCTGCGGTGAAGGTGTGGACGGTACCCGATTTCGAGTTGGCGCGGTCGCTGGACGGGCATGACAAGAGCGTCAACTGCGCTGCCTTGACGGATGACCTTGGGACGCTGGTTACGGGGTCGACCGATAGGACGGTGCGCGTTTGGGATTTTCGTAAAGGGACGCTGCATCGTACACATAAGGGTCATACGAATACGGTTGCGGGGGTCAAGGTATCGCCGGACGGCCGGTGGGCGGCGTCGGCTTCCTACGATGGGTCGGTGCGGTTGTGGCCGATCCAGGACGATGCGGACGCTAAGGTGCTCAAGGGGCACAAGCGGAATGTGGTTTCGGTGGAGTTCGTCGACGATGGAGCGACGCTGGCGTCGGCGGGGATCGGCGGGGAGATTCTGCTGTGGGACGTCGAGAGCGGTGAGACGGTCGGCGCGCTCGAGGGACATACGACGGCATCCGGTTCATTACAGCTTGATCCGGACGGTGATCGCCTGTGGTCGCTCGGCTACGACGGGAGGATACTCGTCCACTCGCTGGCCGACCGGTCGGTTGAGCGTGAGATCGAGGTTGCGGAGGAGCGGCCGTTCATGATGTGCCTGTCGTTGGACGGCGGTCGGCTGGGCATGTCGTACTCCGGCGGGGCGGCGGTCTACTCCACTGAGCCGTACGAGCGTATCGGCGCGGCGACGACGAAGGTGAAGGGGATGTACGGCGTGGCGTTCTCCCCGGACGGCAGTTTGCTTGCCGCAGCGTCCGCCGACGGTAAGACCCGCGTGTGGCGGTTAGACGGGTAGCAGTGACCGAATCGGTCTGGCTAATACCGATTCCTCTTGAATACGTCGTAAATCTATCCTTGGTATGAAGGTGATTTCGTCTAACCTTCCAAAGGGCAGGTTTGAAACCTGCCCCTACCCGGTGCTCCTACCCCTTCATGGTGTGGTCAAAGCGAACTGGTATAACATCGCCCGGGCCCAGCCGTTTTCATGAGTAAGGGCACGGGCTTAGTACCATGTCAACATGGTTTTGATATTACGATTCACCCTCACCTCCGTATCGGGTACGGGGCAGGCTCTAGCCCTCTCCCACGACGGGAGAGGGGATAAATCGGGATCTGTCTGGGTTGCTATATTCAAGTTGACTGAGTACTAGATATGGTCTTTTCGGCGCTTCTGAAGAGTTGTTTGATCCGACCGATGATTCGTCACGCGACCTTCCACTTGCTGGGGTTGTTGGCGCTTGTTCTGATCGCGTGCGGTTCCGATCCCGAGACGGTTGTTGCACCTGATCCAACGGCTACGAGTACGGCAACGCTGCCGACCGTTACGCCGGACCCGTTGCGGCCGCCTACGACCGTCCCGACGAATCCCACGTCCGCTACCTCCACGCAGGCCGTCATTCCGACGGTCGAAGGGGAGGCCCTACCTCGCAACGCGGAAGTCGAGCGGCTTGGGGCGGCCACCATGGAGACGCTGACGTTCCTAACGAACGAACTCAGTCCACGGGCAAGCGGGACGAAAGAGGAAGTGGCAGCGGCGGAGTATCTGAGGGACGAGTTCGCCGCGCTCGGGTACGACGCGTCGATTCAGCCCTTCGAGGTGCAGTCGATCTCGCCGTATGGACGGCTGCTGACGGTCGACGAGCCGGAAGAGATGGACATCCGGGCGTTTCCGATGTGGATGACAGCGGCGGGGGTGGTGACCGGGCAGATCGCCGACGTGGGCAAGGCGCTTTCCGATGACATTCCGAACGAGGGGCTGGCGGGAAAGATCTCGCTCATCGAGCGAGGGGGGTTCATCACGTTTGACGAGAAGGTCACGGCGGTATTCAAGGCGGGGGCAGTCGGGGCGATTGTGTATAACAACGAGCCCGGCCCGTTCGTCGGAGCGCTGGGCGAGAAGACGATCCCGGCGGTGGCGATATCGCAAGAGGACGGAGGCACGCTCAAGTCGCTCGTGGAAAGCGGGCCCGTCACGGCGACGATCAACCTCGTCTATACGGAGGAATCGCGGAATGTGATCGCAGATAAGCCGGGGACGGCGGGCGACGGTCGGGTGGTTGTGCTGGGCGGGCACTACGACACGGTGGCTAACGTTCCGGGGGCGAACGACAACGGGTCGGGGATCGCGACGCTCCTGACGATCGCGCGGGAGATAGCAGACCGGGAATACCCGTTCACGGTGCGGTTCATTGCGTTCGGAGCGGAGGAACTGGGACTGCACGGCAGCCAGCACTACGTCGGACAACTCACGGACGAGGAGATCGACTCGACCGTGGCGATGTTGAACTTCGACGCGCTGGGGTCGGGGCCAACGACGGCTACGCTGGGCACGCTGAGCTTGCAGAGTATGGTGGACGAGTATGCCGAGGAGCAGGGCATCGACATCAGGATACGCTACACCATGGACTGGGGCAGCAGCGACCATGCACCGTTCCACGATGCGGGGATCGACCACATCTTCTTCCTGGGCGAGGATTTTTCGCGCATCCACACGCCGGAGGACAAGCTGGAGTTTGTCGAGACGGAGCTTCTGGGCACATCGGCCTTCCTGGGAATGGCGCTGCTGGAGATGCTCGCGGAGGATGAGGGGTAGCGGGGCTAGGGCCATGTCAACATGGTTTTGATATTACGATTCACCCTCACCCCAGTACCGATTCCATATGATTTTGGCAGCTTACCCAAAGCACCCTCACCCTAGCCCTCTCCCACGATGGGAGAGGGGATAAATCGGCATCTGCCTGTTCATCATAGTCAAGTTGACTGAGTATTAGGGCTATTCCGCGACTTCCGTCAGTTCGGCGACCAGTCAGAGGCATGGTCGGACGCCGAGTTATCGGTCAGGCGTGTTTGACCTGAGCCGTCCGTGTTCATCACGTATATGCTCGTAATGCGGTCATTGTCGTCCGGGTCTGGATCGTCGCGGTCTGAACTGAACGCAATGTGTCTACCGTCCGGCGACCAACTCGGCCTGATGTCCCTTGCCGGGTTATCGGTCAGGCGCGTTTGGGCTGAACCATCCGCATTCATCACGTATATGTCCCAGTTCTCGTCGCGGTATGAATAGAACGCAATGCGCTGCCCGTCCGGCGACCAACTAGGGAACCTGTCGTTGGCAGCGTCATCGGTCAGGCGTGTTTGGGCTGAACCGTCGGCGTTCATCACATATATCTCGTTGTTCCCGTCGCGGGTTGATCGGAACGCGATGCGTTGGGAGTCGGGAGACCAGCTTAGCTCGGAACTACTCCTTGATTCATCTGTCAGGCCCGTCTGGCCTGAGCCGTCTGCGTTCATCACGTATATCTGCCAGTTCCCTTCTCGGTAAGACTGGAACGCGATGCGTTGTCCGTTAGGCGACCACCTCGGCAATGAGTGCCATTCCAAGTCATTGGTCAGGCGCGTCTGGCCTGAGCCGTCGGCATTCATCACGTAAATCTCCCAGATGGTGTCGTCGTCGTTCGGGTCCGGGTCGTCGCGGGATGAAATGAACGTGATTCGTCGTCCGTCGGGCGACCAGTTCGGCCAGGAGTCGGCGGCGGGGTTATCGGTCAGGCGCGTTTGTCCAGAGCCGTCGTGGTTCATCAGGTATATGTTCCAGTTCCCGTCGCGGTTGGAATGGAAGGCAATGCGGGGATTGTTGGTGTCGGCGTCTTGGGGGGTAATAGGGGGGTCTGCACTCCGGGATCGCAACGCTTTGGAGTTTACTGTCGGCAACACCCACTCCATCGCAAATGTAGCTTCCTTCGCCAAGATGTCCGGTGTCGGTTTGGGAATGGTGGAATTGGGCGGATGACTAGCCGCGAGCGTATAGTGCAGGGCGAAAAGGCCGTTCTGAAAGGTCTCTTCCGCACGGTCGCGGTCGGTGGGCGAGAGTCCTCTAAATGTAGCGAGGTCGTCGCCGGTCAACGTTGCCTCTAGGGTTGGTATCTCCAGATGGGGCTGTGCCTTAAGCAAGAGCAGTTCGTATTGCGTTAGGAAGCCAGCGGTGTTCTTGAGATCGGACTCGCCAGTTGAGGAAATGCTGTACATGTCCGTGACTCGCTCACGGAGACGGGATCCCAGCAAGTCTAGGCGCGCAAGGGCCGTGTCGGTCAAGACCATTCCTAGAGGAGGCCATGCCACCATGGGAGCCTTTGCAGAATCGGGAGTGTCCTGGTCGGGTTCTGAAGGTGAGGGCATTTCGGTGTCGGGAGGCGCTATGTAGTCAACGTACTGATGCATTGCTTCCGTACGATCCTCGTCGGACGGCTGGGTGTTCAGGACGAGGACGTAGTACGAAACGAGCAGATGGGCATGATTGACGATTTCGCCCTGAAGTCTGTCGAACCTCTCCGTGCGGTCCTCGCCCAGCAGTTCCTCCAGGGTAATGACAGCGTCGCCCCACTGGTCGATCTTGTCCTTGACGGCAGACTTGACGCGGTCGTGAAGTATGTTGTGCCAAGTGTAGAGTCCGAGCGCCTCCTGGTATTCAGTTGGGAGCGCGCGGTATCTGTCCAGTGTCTCGCCCGTGAGGATAGCCTCGAGCTTGGCGTGCGCCCATTCACGCGACGGGATGGTGCTGACTTGGCTAGTTACTGGGCTCCCGCTGACGCTGGGAGTCGGCGATTCTGTGGGCGCCATGGCTGTAGGCGTTGCGGTCGCCTCCGGTTGGGTTGCCGGTACCTGATCGTGGCCGTTGGAGAAGACGAGGACTGCGAGTCCGAATCCGAGGGCTGCGAACGTGGCGGCGATGAGAAGGACGCCGACTGCCGTCCAGGCGCGGGAGAGGCTTAGGGACAGTATGCCCGGCCTCGGGTTGGTGATGCCGGATGTGGACGCTCGCGCTGCCTTCTCGATTCGAGGCCACAGGTCGTAGCCGTCGGGAACGGCGAATTGGGCGAGGTCGGTCAGTCGTTCTCGGTTGAGGTTTTCGTCTGTTGGCTGAGTTATCATGTCGCTCTTCTCCACATCCTCATTCACTCGTCGCGCTCGTTCGCTTGGAGGAGCCGTTTCAGGCGCGCCCTTGCGTCGTGGAGGTGACGCTTGACGGTGCCCCGCGTGCGTCCGGTGCGCTCGACCATCTCGGACTCGGACAGGTCGAGGAAGTACCGCATGACGACCGCGCCTCGCTGTGACGGGGTGAGCTGGCCGAGGGCGTCGCGGACGGCTCTTCGCTCCTCGTTCAGGGCTGCGGCGGCCTGCGGGTCGGTCGAATCGTCCCGTCTTCGTGTAGTTTCCGTGCGGTCTAACGTTGTCGTCCGGTCGCGGCGTTGGACGGCCCTGATGGAGTCGTTTATTACGATCCGGTAGAACCATGGGCCGAACCGGTTTGGGTTGTACCGGTCGGCCCGCTCGAAGACTCGAAGGAACGCTGCGCTCACGACGTCTTCGGCCATGGCGAGGTCATGAGTGACGAGATAGGCGGCGCGCAGGGACTTAGTCTGGTACCGCTCGACGAGCGTGCCGAGGGCGTCGATATCGCCCTGCCTCATCCGTTCCATCTCTCGTTGGTCGTTCATGGTCGCGGCCCTCGCACTCTTGGGAGCCTTCACACTTAAGATCCGCGAAGTGGCCTTAAGGTTGAGAACGATTTTCTGCGCGTGGTCGTATGGTAGAGTAAGGTTGAGAGTCTGTGCAGGAAGGGACCCCCTCTCTGAATCTCTCCCCCGTCGAACGGGCTGACAGGGGTAGGTAAAGTATGAACCAGCTACGAACATCACCCTCACCCCAACCCTCTCCCGCGAACGGGAGAGGGGTAGGTATTTGCCTATCGCTCCATTCTCCATTGACCAGAAAGCAACCCGGCTCTGTCATTCTGAGCGGAGCGTAGCGGAGTCGAAGAATCTTAAGTGTCTGTCCTAACGTAAAGCTGGCATAGGGAGTTCTTACGCTGTTTTCGCTCTTGGCCACGATAGAAGCACGGCACTGGCTGTCCGGTCTTGCGGTTATGGATTTTAGATTCCTCGCAACGCTCGGAATGACAGAGAGACGGGGCCTGATCATAGCTATAAATCCGTTTTACCTACCCCTGTCAGCCCGCGAACGGGAGAGGGGGTTATGCAAAGGTCTCCGAAGGCGGGCAGCTACTCCCCCCGGAGAGTAGCTGCGGTTCCCGAACTGGATTCTCGCCTTCGCGGGAATCACTATGGCCTTGTCAGGCCACATAAGAGAGATGAAAATGGCGGTGGCGCCGGGAACGGGCAACCACAAGAGTTGCCCCTACAACAGGTTTGCCGGAGCTAATTTTCATAGCAATCGCTCATGTCGGTTGTCACCGACACCACGAATCATGAAAATGGGTTTGGCCTCGTCGTCCTCGCGTGGCAGATGCCGGAGGATGGATTCCTGCCCCGTATCGGGGTACGGGGTGACGTTCCTTCGCAGGAATGACGGTGTGGCGGTGGCGGTGGTGCTCTGAAGGGCGGGTTTGAAACCATCTGCTCCAACTAATTCACTTTCGGGGTATTTGCGGAGCGCCTGAAGCATTTGCGGTTAGCATATCGAGGGGTGCGTATGAGCGCCAGCCCGGGTGGTGCGGGCAGTAGTTCCTCGTCGGGTATGTTTGGGGTGTGAATGCGGGTTCTGCGGGAAGGTCGAATGAAGCCCAGTTCCCGCCCTCGCTCCACGAATATCTTCACGGGATCCCTGCCTTCATAGGCATACCGTGGCGCATACTCAACCAACAGGCTGATGGACACCTCGAACGGGTCCACCCCGGCTCTGTGAGCTATCTCAAGCCTCAGCGACTGCAGGACTTGCGAGATAATCAACGTCGCCCATATCTGCTGGTAAATCACCACATGCTTGGAAGACCACAGAAGGCGCAGCTTCAGATGTTGCTTGATCAGTTTGAACGCCATCTCGATGTCCCACCTGCGAGCGTAGACCTCGGCCATCGATGAGATCGGGAACGTATTTGGCTCAAGAACGTTGGTGATGTAGCGTCGCATGGTACCGCCCTGTCTGAACGTCACCAGCCGAACGGCGTATTTGGCCCGATCAGCGCGGTGGGCTCCCAGCCACACGATGCCGTCAAACACCTCGCCCCTCTGATAGAAGGTGTGTACGACCTTGTAGCTGGTCTTTATTCTCAATCTGCTCAGCCAATAGACATTCCTGTCTGTGAGCCAGTCAAACCAGGCAAAGCCGAAGTATCCAAGGTCTGCCAACACCAGTGTTCCGGCTGGCAGGTCTTGTGCCAACTCCCGCGCCGACACCTTCTCGTTCTGTTGGGGATTCGGATGAAGCTTGACGGTCCGCCACTGCTGTCGTCTCACGTCGAACACGCCTGCCAGCTTGCCAGGGAGCAGACGAGTATCGCCTTTGGGGATTCTTCTCAGAGGAGGAAGCCTTCTCGACATGGCGTCCAGGGTACTTTCGTCTATGCAGACCACCTGCTTGGCGAACGGCGCCAGTTGCTCAGATACCAAACCCTGCAATCGTTCTGTCAATACGCTGCTGATGTGCTTGAAGAGTCTCTCGAACGGCTCAGGTCCCGCGTCATGGAGCCGTTTGTAGACCGCTTGGTCGGTAACGGGAAATCGGGGGAAGAACCACAGTCCGTGCTCGGAGATAAGACGCCATACGGCCAGTTGGCTTTCAAAGCCTCTCAAGACACAGACCAGCAGTCCGGCCCACAGAGCCATGGCAGGCAGAATGCGGGGCCTGCCAGGGCCCTTGTCATTGTGATCTGGCTCCATGTCCTCCAAACACTGCTGGAGAAACCCCTCTATGTTCCCGACCGTGTCTGGGTAGTCGTCGGTCTTGGTCGACATTACAAAGTTCCTCCTGGCGAGTAGTCATATCCTTTTACTACTCACAGGAGTACTATCCAAAGGGAAAAACGGTTCTCATACCAATTAGTTGGAGCAGATGGTTTGAAACCCGCCCCTACGAATGCCGGTTGGCCGGGGGCTATTTTCTGAGGAATCATCCATGCAGCCTTGCCGTCTGCACACCGGGGGATGAAAATGAGAACGTAGCGGGGACGGGCAACCACAAGGGTTGCCCCTACGGGAGATTGGACGGGGGTTATTTTCAGAGGAATGACGGGAAATGTCGGCAATTCCCGAAACATCTGGCATAGGAGGAAGGGAGTCCATGTTCGAGTCTTTGACGGAAAAGCTGAACGGAGTCTTCAACCGGCTTGGGAACCAGGGGCGGTTGACTGAGCGCGACGTTGACTCGGCGCTGCGGGAGATTCGGATGGCGCTGCTCGAAGCGGACGTGAACTTCCGGGTGGCGCGGTCGTTCGTGGGGAAGATACGCGAGCGGGCGCTGTCGGAGGACGTGCTCCAGAGCCTGAGTCCGGGCCAGCAGGTCGTGAAGATCACGAACGAGGAGATGACGGCGATCCTCGACGGAGGTGAGAACAAGGTCGTGCCGGGTCCGACTGCGCCATCGGTGATCCTGATGATTGGGCTGAACGGGTCGGGCAAGACGACGACATCGGCCAAGCTGGCGCGTCATCTGAAGCAGGCGGGCCAGCTTCCTGTGCTGGTGGCGGCCGACCTGAACCGACCGGCTGCTATCGACCAGCTTCAGACGCTGGGCGGGCAGATCGACGTGGAGGTGTACGAGGAGGGAACGTCGAGGCCCACGCCGAAGGTGGCGAGAGAGGGCGTCCGGCGAGCTACGGACGTGGGGGCGACGTGGGCGATTGTGGACACGGCAGGGCGGACGCAGATCGACGATGAGCTGATGTCGGAGCTCGAAGAGGTCAAGGAGGCCGTATCGCCGGTCGAGACGCTACTGGTCGTCGACGCGATGACGGGGCAGGACGCCGTGAACGCGGCGAAGGAGTTTCACGAGCGGATAGGGGTGACGGGCCTGGTGCTATCCAAGCTGGACGGCGACGCTCGCGGCGGCGCGGCGCTCTCGATAGTGTCGGTCACGGGCGTGCCCATCAAGTTTATCGCGACGGGCGAGGGCGTCGACGCGCTGGAGGAGTTTCATCCCGACCGGCTGGCGTCGCGCATCCTCGGCATGGGCGACATGCTGACGCTCATCGAGAAGACTCAGGAGGCGTATGACGAGGAGGAAGCGGCGGCGCTGGAACGGAAGATGCGGCAGGCCACGTTCGACCTGAACGACTTCCTCGATCAGTTGGAGCAGGTTAGAAAAATGGGTGGGATCGGTCAGATACTCGAAATGATGCCGGGGATGCCGGGACTGAAGGGGAAGATGCCGGCGGAGGACCTGACGGAGAAGCAGCTGAAGAGGACGGAGGCCATCGTCTTTTCGATGACGCCGCAGGAAAGGGCGCGACCGGAGATCATAAACGGACGACGGCGGCGGCGGATCGCTCAGGGCAGCGGGACGACGCCGAGGGACGTGAACCAGCTTCTGAACCAGTTCAAGCAGACGCGCAGGATGATGCGGCAGATGTCGTCGAAGAGGGGAATGCGCGATGTCATGCGGATGATGGGCTAGGGCTGTGGCTCCGAGATTTCGAGGAACTATTCAGCCTGGTAGACCGAAATATTTGAAATGACGGGTAGTAATTTAGGGGGTTGAATTCGCGTTGTACACGACAGGGCGGGTTTGAAACCCGCCCCTACCAAGTCATAGCCTCGTAACCCTTCAAGACTAGGATGTTGAACCACTAGGATTGAGAATCGGAAAGACTGGATTCCGGCCTGCGCCGGAATGACGTGCGAGTGTCGGTTGCCGGCCGTACTATTCCATGGAGTTCAGAGACGGGAACCTGACGTAGATGGTGGAAAATTCGGTGGAAAAGAGAGGAGCCCCGCCGAAGCGAACTCCAGCGAGGCTCGGGTTAGGGAAGTGTCACGATGAACACCTACCCGTGACACCCCCTACTGCTACTATCCAACGAAGCACCTCCTTTCTTCAGAGACCCACCACGTAGACTTTCTTCCACCACCCTGTCTCCTAAGGTCATTATAACGGCTGGCAGGTGGAAGTCAAAGCGGGCTTTGGTGCTGTAACTGTTCAGTCTCCGTGAGTTGAGTTATGAAGACCCCCCTCTCTGTGTCTCTCCCATCGGGGGAAAGATTGTAGATTCTTCGTCGCTGCGCTCCTCAGAATCACCATGGCCTTGCGAAGGCCACATAAGGGGATGAAAATGGGTTGGCGCCGGGAACGGGCAACCACAAGGGTTGCCCCTACAACAGGTTTGCCGGGGCTTATTTTCGTACCAATTGCTCATGTCGGTTGTCACCGACACCACCAATCATGAAAATAGTAGGGGCGATTCGCGAATCGCCCCTATGGGAGGTTGGCCGGGGGTTATTTTCAGAGGAATTTCGGTAGCAATTTTTGTGTTTCGTAGTGATTGATACCTACAACGACGGTAATCGTGGCACCCTTTGCTAGGCGAATGTATGCCGAGGAATTATGCGACAGCCTCCAAGGGCGAGGGGGTGCGTTGGCCAGCCTTCAGCGGGGGAGAGGCGGTGGATGGCTCAACGGCAGTTTGACCCTTCGACTTGCTCAAAGTGAACGGATTCCCTTTGGCATCCTTTCAGGGCATGACGGTGACGTCGATTTCGTCGATTATGATATCGCCGGATGCCTCCTTTTCTTGCTGTGTCAGGGTTACGCCAAGGGTGTTGTCTCCGTCGATCATGTCGTCGGGGTTAAGGTCGAAGATGACGGTCGAATAGGCGGGAAGTGGGCGGCCGATGTTGTTCGAGCGTCCACTCTCGTGCCACATTCGACGGACTGTGTCGTCGGGGACGGCGACGCCGTTTATTTCGAGTGCAAGATTGTCACCCGGCCTGAGGTTCTGAGCGCGGACGGCCGCATAGACGTACCCGATCTCGTCCCACTGCTCGCATAGGCGGAGGCGGTATTCCTGCCGGGCGCCGGGCGTCTCGCGACTCAGGACGATCTTGTCGTCCTTGATGACTCCGGTGGAGGCCATACCCATAGCGCCGTGGTAGTCCACGCCGCCCATCATCGAGCGGAAGAGGTAGGTGCGATGGCCTGCCCTTATGGCGTCGGGGTCCTTGAGTTCTCTAAGGAGGGCCAGCGAGCCGGGGAAGTCGCTGATGAGGTTTCCCGTGTACTGCTCCTGGTAGTTGAAGCTCGAAACGCCGTCGGCCCCGGCCCCGTACATGTTATTGGCGAGGGCGCGGTAGTTGTTCGCGGCCATTGGGCGGAGGTAGACCCTCGACTGGAAGGCCATGTGATCGGCGCTGCCGCTCTTGCCGGTGTTGGGCTGGAGGGCCCATGGGACGGTGTTGCTCCGTGCGTCGGTGGCAGAGCAGAACGGCATGACGCCAGGCAGCAGCACACAGCTTGCTCCCTCCGTGAGACTCGAAAACTCCTCCCACTGTGCGTTGTGATTCGCGTACATGCCGTTGGCCGGACTCACGTAGTCGAGAATACCCGTGGTGATCCATGTGGGAATGTCGAGTCCGCAGTCGTGGCACTCTTCGATTGTCTCGGGTACGCGAACACCCAAGAGCAGCTTCCTACCTTTCTTCCGTCCCTCATCGTCCAGCATGTCGCGGATACGCTGGAAGAGCTCGGTCATCAGGCGCCGGCGTTCGCGGGAGATAGAGCGCGGGTACGGGAAGTGGTTGTCGCTTCGGAAGGTAATCTCGATGCCGTCCACGTCGAAGCGGCGGGCGATCTCCTCGATGGCCCCGAAGTGGAAGTCGCGCACCTCCTTGAAGGAGAAGTCCATCGTATTGCCCGGTTTTGCGAGCGGTCCCGGCGGGACGTCTTTGAGGATGAACTTGGGGTGGTCGAACATCCACCGAGCACCCTGGGTGGGAGCGCCGTGGTCGTCGCCGAACCGTGCGCCGGCGATGAACTTCATCCCTCGCTCATGGGCGCGTTCGCAGATTATCTCGATGGGGTTGATGCCCCGGTCGAGCATGGAGTTCCAGCGACGATGCTGGGGGCGCTGATCGAACTCATAGGTGTCGGAACGGAAGTAGGTGACCCACCCCTGGCCGAATACCTCCTGTCCGAGGGCGTCGGCCCCACTCAGGGCGAAGTGGTCGACGAGCCTTTCGATCTGTTCCGGCGTGGCTTGATCGCTGATGAACGGCTCTCTTGCGTGACTCGAAAGGTCGGCCACGAATAGGAGGCGAATATCGCCTTTTGGCTTGATAGGTCTCGGTCCCGGCGGTGCCGCAGTCACTAGTCGTCACTCCTCGTGTTTTGGTTGGCGGGTAGGCATTCACCCTCACCCTCACCCTAGTACCATGTCAACATGGTTTTGATATTTCGATTCACCCTCACCCCCGTATCGAGTACGGGGCTGGCTCTAGCCCTCTCCCACGACGGGAGAGGGGATAAATCGGCATCTATCAAGTTTATTATATTCAGATTGAAACGATACTAGCCCTCTCCCACGACGGGCTGACAGGGGTATGTATTTGCCTATCGCTCCACTCTCCATTGACCAGAAAGCAACCTGGCTCTGTCATTCTGAGCGGAGCGTAGCGGAGTCGAAGAATCTAAAGTGTCTGTCCTAACGTAAAGCTGACATAGGGAGTTCTTACGCCGCTTTCGCTCTTGGTCACGATATAAGCACGGCGCTGGCTGTCCGGTCTTGCGGTTATGGATTTTAGATTCCTCGCTGCGCTCGGAATGACAGGGATGCGGGGCCGGATTATAGCTACAATTCCGTTTTACCTACCCCTGTCAGCCCACGACGGGAGAGGGGATTCACCACAGAGGGCGCAGAGGGCACAGAGGGAGGAGATGCACCCTCACCCCGGCCCTCGCCCACGACGGGAGAGGGGGTATGTTCACCCTCACCTCGGCTCTCTCCCACGACGGGAGAGGGGGTATGTTGGTAAGCATTGGCGATTGATCGCACTTTAGCTGTCACTGTCATTTTCGATGCCGAGGGCTGCCCGGTCCATTTGGGCGGAGTAGACCTGGTGCCAGCCGCCCTCGTCTTCGATCTCGTAGTCGTCGGCGCTGTCCTGCGGTTCCCATCCGAGCACTTCACGGGTGTGCTCGAAGTCGATCCAGCGGTACTTATTGTTGGAGGTGGCGCGGAAGATGTCGAACTTCAGTGAAGGCGGGGCCTGCAGGCACTTGTCGACGACGCTTACGCAGTCGCGATGGCTGAGATAGCCCATCGCCTGCCGACGCTGGGTCGGCCTGTTGGCGGGCGTTACGGCCCCAAGCCGGATACAGAGAATCGACATATCGAATACGTCGGAGTAGTAGCGGGCCAATGCCTCGCCGAAGACCTTGCACGCGCCGTAGACGCTCTTCGGGCGCACGGGATCTAGATGGGTAATCATCGGCCACGTGTCGGGCAGCTTGTCGTACTCGCCCGCGCCGATGAGCCCGTACGGGAGGCTCTTGTCATACTCGTAGCCCGTCTGCGTGTCGCCGGTGCTGCCGTACACGACCCTGCTGACGCCGTGAATACGGGCAGCCTCGTAGACGTTGCGGGTGCCGATGATGCCGGCGGAGAGGTGCTTCTCCCAGTCGAACACGTCGTCGATGTAGTTGGCCATGTGGACGACCATCTCCACGCCCTCGAAGGCAGGGAGAATGGCGTCGAGGTCGGAGATGTCGGCCTGCGTGCAGGGGATGCCCTCGACGGGACGGCGGTTGAGGGCGCTGAAGTCGTACTTGCCGGCGAGTCGATCAACGATTATGCCGCCGATGAGGCCGCTGGCGCCGGTGACGAGGATTTTCGGTTTGGTCATGTGTTGCTCCTGTTTAGTGGAGATTCACCGCGGAGGGCGTGGGGGTTGTGGGGGGGGTTGGGGGATTCCGGCATTCGTAGGCAAATGAGTAACTTGTCGTTCGGGCGAGAGATGGATGCAAAGTTCCTTGCGTGACCGGGCGTATTACCCTCACCCTAGCCCTCTCCCACGACGGGAGAGGGGATAAGCCACGGACTTACGGCGGTTTTCTGGGTAGTGACGGGTTTGGGTGAGGGTGATGTCTCTACCTCCAATGTCATCCGAATTGACTCCAGAACTGAATCTATGTCCCCAAGAACTTGGTTGTTCCAGTAACGAACCACGCCGTATCCCCTTGAACCTAGCCATTCTGTCCTGCTTTGGTCGGACTCTCGCTGCTCTTCGTGGTGTCCACCATCGATCTCAACAACGAGATTTTGCTCCTTATATACGAAATCAACGATGTATCTTCCGATTGGGTATTGGCGCTTGAATTTCAGACCCATCAGCCTCCGATGGCGAAGTCTCGACCATAGAAGACGCTCAGCGTCAGTGGATTGTTTCCTTAATTCTCTTGCTCTGGATACTTGAGACATCACCCTCACCTTAGCCCTCTCCCACGACGGGAGAGGGGATAAGCCACGGACTTACGGCGGTTTTCTGAGTAACGACGGATTGGGTGGTGGGCATGTGGTTTGCGGTGTGATGGAATGGATATTGCATAGGTTATTCGAGGATGATGTCGCCGCTTTTGCCGCCGGTCTTGCGGCGGAGGCGGATGTCGCCGATGCGCATTCCACGGTCTACCGCCTTGCACATGTCGTAGATCGTAAGGGCGGCGACGCTGACGGCGGTCATCGCCTCCATCTCGACGCCGGTCTTGGCGGTCGTCCGGGCGGTGCCGCGGATGTCTACTGCGGAGCGGTCGTGGTCGAGGCGGAACTCGACCGTGACCTGGTCGAGGGGCAGGGGGTGACAGAGGGGAATGAGCTGCGCGGTGTTCTTGGCGGCCATGATTCCGGCGATCCGGGCCACGCCGAGAACGTCGCCCTTCTCGATGTCGTTGGACTCGATGAGTTTCAGGGTCTCGGGCTGCATGAGGACGGACCCGGTGACGACGGCCATACGCTCGGTCGCGGTCTTTGGGCCTACGTCGACCATCTGGGCCTTGCCTGAGGCGTCGACGTGGGAGAGTTTCTGTGGTGGCACTTTCTCGCCGGTCTGATTCGGAGGGACGACCGGGGATGGATTCCCGCCCCGTATCGGGGTACGGGGTGACGTTCCTTCGCGGGAATGACGGGGGTGCGAGGGTTGAGAAGGCTGTGATGGGTTATTCATTGGGATTTTTCCCACGCGCCTCGGCGTTGGCGATGCGGTCCGCCTTCTCGTTCATAGGGTGTCCGGCGTGGGCCTTGACCCATCTCCACTGGACGTTTCGCCTGGCGACCGCGGAGTCCAGTCTTGCCCACAAGTCCCGGTTCTTGTTGCGTTTCCAGTTCTTGGTCATGGTGTTGATGAGATATGTGCTGTCGCTATGGACGCACACATCGACGCCGGGGGGAGTGGCCTCGATGCCCTGGATGGCCGCGAGGACCTCCATGCGGTTATTCGTGGTGTTGTCCTCACGGCCGTGGAGCTTCCGGGTCGCGCCGTTCTCGACGATGATCGCGGCCCAGCCGCCGGGACCGGGATTCCCGATGCAACTGCCGTCGGTGTAGATATCGATCATGTTGTTGTGTCCTCGCGTGGAGGCTACTTCGATGCTGGTTCGACCAACGCGGCGAGATAGCGCTCTCTATCATATAGGGTTTTGGGACGGCTTCAACTTTCCGGGCGGGTCAGAGCTGAGTGGTGGTAGTCCAGGATGATCTTGTCGGCCTGCAACCGGACGTTAGGATCGGGTGATTCCAGTTGGACTGTGAGGTCCTCGAATACCTTGACCAGATGATCGCCGGTCTGTTCCATGACATGCAGGAGGGCCTGAGCGTGTCGTCGTCTGTAGGCTTCCCTGAAGGCGGGTGTCTTCAGCCATCGGTAGAGGGTGGCGAGACTAACATCGGCCTCCCTGGCAGCGTCGGCGTTGCTTGGACAGATGATGAGGCACTCGATGGCGCGATACTGCCGGTGGGTTAGTTGGGGAAACTGTTGGGGCGGTTGCGGTTGGTCTTGGATCAATTCTTTGTCCTTTCATTGTGTTTGTGTTGTCGACTCTGCTCGGCTGCATGAGACGGTTTGAGAATGTGAGACGGTTTGACAACGCGAGACTTTTGAGAGCATGAGACGGTCTGAGAACGTGAGACGGTTTGAGAATGTGAGACGCGGTGAAAGCGTGAGACGATTTGAGAATGTGAGACGGTTTGAGAACGCGGGGCGCGGTGAAAGCGTGAGACGATTTGAGAATGTGAGACGGTTTGAGAACGGGGATCGCTCTGAAAGCGTGAGACGATTTGAGAATGTGAGAGGGTTTGAGAACGGGGGGCACTGAAAGCGTGAGACGCTTTGAGAATATGAGACGGTTTGAGAACGGGGATCGCTCTGAAAACGTGAGACAGTTTGAGAATATGAGACGGTTTGAGAACGTGAGAGGGTTTGAGAACGCGAGAATTTTGAGAGCGTGAGACGGTCTGAGAATGTGAGACGGTTTGAGAACGCGGGGTGCGGTGAAAGCGTGAGACGATTTGAGAATGTGAAACGGTTTGAGAACGGGGATCGCTCTGAAAGCGTGAGACGGTTTGAGAATACGAGACACTTTGAGAACGGGGGGCGCTCCGAAAACGTGAGACGGATTGAGAATACGAGACACTTTGAGAACGGGGGGCGCTCCGAAAACGTGAGACGGTTTGAGAATATGAGACAGTTTGAGGTCGTGGGATGCGGTGAAAGCGTGAGACGGTTTGAGAATATGAGACGGTTTGAGATTCTTCGTATGGTCTAGGGTTTTGGGCTTCAATTCTCATAGTGTCTTGCACAGTTTCGCGGGTTGGGGTGGGCCGACGGTGGACCGTTCATGTGACAGGCATAGTGTAGATTATATGTTCTTGTGGGTCAAGTTGGGGTGGTAGTGGACGCTCCGGAGGGCGAGGATTTTAGATTCCTCACTGCGCTTCGCTGCGTTCGGAATGACAGGGGGGAGTGGCTGCGTTCGGAATCACCATGGCCTTGCGAAGGCCACATAAGGGGATGAAAATGGCGGTGGAGCCGGGAACGGGCAACCACAAGGGTTGCCCCTACGATGGGTTTGTCTGAGCCTATTTTCAGGGTAATCGCGCATGTCGGTTGCCACCGACACGACCGATGATGAAGAGGGGGTTGGCCATTCCGCCCTTGCACGGCAGATGACCAGAGACTGGATTCCGGCCTACGCCGGAATGACGGATGGCGGCGGGAAGACCCCCTCTCTGTATCTCTCCCCCGCCGAACGGGGGAGAGATAGTGGTATGCGGGAATGGCGACGAGGGGTATGCGGGAATGGCGACGAGGGGTGCGTTGGCGGCGTGTAGTATGATGCGCAGAAATCGACAGGCAATAGGGAGAGTTCAATGGCGCGCAAGAACCGGATGATTATCAGCAACGACGACGGATGGATCATGAGCAACATGACGTCTGACGTGACGCCGGAGACGATCAAGGAGCTCATGGTCGACACGTATCCGGGATCGCCGATCGGGGGCGTTTCGTGGTGCGTGGGCAACAGCGAGACGTATGAGTACGAGACGGAGGTGGGTGAGAGGACAGGGGACGGGTATGAGCACTTCGAGGACGAGCGGACCCACTGGCTGCACAAGAACCTCTACGCCCTGATCGAGAGTTCCGGGGGGCCGCTGACGGAGATCACGCGGCAGTTCCAAGAGGCGGGTATCGACGTGCTGCCGTCGATGCGGATGAACAGCCACTACGACGTTGCCTACGACTCGCCAGGTCACGGCAATTTCCGGCGGGAGCATCGCGAGTGGTTGATCGGTCAGCCGAACGAGTACATTCCACGACCGACGCTGGAGTTCGCCATCGCGCGGGGGGTGGACTACAAGTTCCCGGGGGTACGAGACCACCTGCTGGAGGTGATATTCGAGCTGTTCGAGAAGTTCGACGTTGCCGGGGTGGAGCTCGATTATTTCCGGCACCCCGCGTTCTTCCGGGTCGAGGAGGCGTACTCCAACCGGTACCTGATGACGGACTTCATCCGGCGCATAAGGCAGCGGATGGACGAGGTCGGCGAGGAGAAGGGCAAGCACCTTGATTTGCTCGTCCGGGTCCCGCCGACGCTGTATGACTCCAAGCGCATCGGGCTCGACGTGGAGACGTGGATCACGGAGGGACTGGTGGACATCGTCGCGGCGGGGGGAGGGTTCATGCCGTTCGAGCAGCCGATCCGGGAGTTCGTCGAGGTGGCGGAGGGGACGGACTGCCAGATATACGGCAGCTTGGAAGCGCTGCGATGGGCACTGGACGAGGAGCTGCTCTACGCCCTGGCCGCGCGATTCTGGGACGCGGGTGTGGACGGCTTCTACCTGTTCAACTACTTCAACGCGCCGAACGAGTGGAAGAGGCGCGTGCTGGGCAACATGGTGGATAGGGAGAAGCTGCCGCGTCTGAACAAGCGGTATGAGCTCGATCACTCCGACCGCTCGGGGAAGGAGTTTCACAGCGGCGCTTTCCGGTATGCCCTGCCGTGGGCGTCGCTGCCGGTGTACATGGAGGAGACGCAGCCGGGCGGAGGCTCCGCGCTTACGCTGGACATCGCTGACGACGTTGAGGGGGCCAAGTCGGACGGGAGTTTGAGCAACTGCACGCTGGACCTGGGATTCGACAATCTGAATGAGGACGATGAGCTGGACGTTCGGATCAACGGCGAGGCGGTGGCGTGGTCGTCGATGGAGCGATCCGAGGACGGATGGGGGTATACGGCGTTTGACGGGATCGTGTACCACACGACCATGTCGGAACGGCGAGTTGAGGGAACGGTGATCCGGTTCGACGTGACGAGTCTGCCGATCAGGAAGGGTGAGAATGAGTTGCTGGTGCGGCTCATCAAGGGGGCGGGGCCGCACTTCGAGGCGGTGAGGTTGACGGAGGTGCGGCTGCATATTAGCTATGGGTAGGTTAGGAACCCCCCTCTCTGTATTTCTCCCCCGCGGGGGAGAGACTGATGGGGAGACTCTGCAATCCTCGAATCCAAATGGCCTTCGACAGGCTCAGGCCGAACGGGGAGGAGGATTCACCGCAGAGGGCGCGGAGAGCGCAGAGTGGGGAGAAAGGGGGATTCTCAGACGGCTAACCGCGTGCATGGGGCAATCACCCTCACCCCAGCCCTCTCCCACGACGGGAGAGGGGGTAGGTATTCGAGAATCGACCCACTCTCCTTTGACGAAAAAGCAACCCGGCACTGTCATTCTGAGCGCAGCGGAGCGGAGTCGAAGAATCTAAGGTGTCTGTCCCAACGTAAAGCTGACATAGATAATTCTTACGCTGTTTTCACTCTTGATCACGATAGAAGCGCGGCACCGGCTGTCCGGTCCTGCGGTGCTGTCCGGTCCTGCGGTTATGGATTTTAGATTCCTCGCTGCGCTCGGAATGACAGGTGGGCGGGAGTCGGTTCCAGTTGCAATGCTGTTTTGCCTACCCCTGTCAGCCCACGACGGGAGAGGGGGTTGTTGGTCATTTCCAGCCGAGGCGGAACTATTAGATTCTCGTAGGCATACGAGTGCCCTCGACCTTCATCCGCATCTTGTAGACGGAGGTGCGGGCAGTGACGTAGAGGGTCTTGTTGTCGGCGTCGCCCCATGCGAGGTTTGCGGGAAGCTCGGGGAGACGGACCTTGCCGATGAAGTCGCCGTCCGGGCCGTGCACCCAGACACCGCCTGGGCCGGTGCAGTATGTGCGGCCTTCGACGTCGACCTTGATGCCGTCGGGGACGCCGGGCTCGCCGTCTTGGGGAAGCTCGGCGAAGACGCGGCGATTGGTTAGCGTGCCGTCGGGCTGCACGTCGTAGGCGCTGATGTGCTTGTGGTGTCGGGTGTTGGTAACGTAGAGGGTGTTTTCGTCAGGGGAGAAGGCGAGGCCGTTGGGATACTCGAACGGGGCCGCCTCGAAGACCACGCCGTCGGGCGTCACGCCGTAGACGAAGTTCTTGTATAGGGGCGCGCTCGGCGTGTGGTTCGGCCATGCGCCGGGGTCGGTGAAGTACATCGTGCCGTCGGAGCGGAAGACGACATCGTTGGGCTTGTTGAGCGGGCGTCCTTCGCACGATGCGGCGACGGGAACGATGGCGCCGTCGGGGTCCATTCTCGTCACGCTGCGGTGTTCGCCGTCGCACATGACTAGGCGACCTTCGAGGTCGAGGGTCATGCCGTTCGAGCCGGCGGGGCTGTCGCGGAGGACGGTCAGGTCGCCGGTGTTCACGTCGAGGCGGTAGACGTAGGGCACGGTGGTGAAGAGGAAGTACCCGTCCGGGTGCCAGACAGGGCCTTCGGTGAAGCCATGTCCGGTGGTCAGGGGGTTTGGATCGAGGTGTTCGAGGACGTGGTCGAGTGTGTCTGGCATGGGATGTTCTCTCGTTGGGTGTGGACGAGAGTGTTGCATAATCGGGGTCGGGTTGCCAGAGTCGATGGGGAACTCACCACAGAGGGCACAGAGATCACAGAGGGAGGAATAAGAAAGAGAGAAGAAAGTGGAACGTATTGCGTATGGGGGCTGCCCCGTGTCCTTGATGTTCATTGCTCAATGCGTAATTGCGTAATCCGGGGAGTCTCCCTCACCCTCGCATCGACTTCGGGTCTGGCTCTTCGTCCGTATGAGGGTTGTGCTGTGGTCTGAAGAAGCCGCTTGTCAACTTATCTACGTGTTCGGATAAGTCAGGTGCTACATTCTGCCAGAGTGGATCAAGGATGAAAGTGACTCCTTCGCGTCGGGCAAGTTTTGCCGCAGGTACAAAGCTGGACTTTGTACAAAGTATAGACAAATAACGGGAACAGGGTAAGCTAACAAGACCAAACCATCACGAAAGGTCAAGTTATGCTCACCCTGCCCGATGCGATTATACCCTTACTCAACCCGTTCGCGCCGATGTTCCAGGCCAGGACGTGGTCGAAGGCCCAGGTGCTCCTAGTTGGGGCAATCCTGGCCACGCGCAAGCGCACCGTCACCTCGGCGCTCCGCGTCATGGGCCTCAGCGACGACGCGAGCTTTGCACGGTATCACCACGTTCTCAACCGCGCCGTGTGGTCGCCGCTCAAGGTAGGTCGTGTCTTGTTACACCTGTTGATCCTGCACCTTGATCGGGGAGACGGCCCGCTGGTGTTCGGGATCGACGAGACACTGGAGCGAAGGCGAGGTAGTCGGATCAAGGCGAAGGGGATATATCGCGACGCAGTGCGCTCCAGCGGGAGTCATTTCGTCAAGGCCTCCGGCCTGCGTTGGATAAGCCTGATGTGGCTGACCACCATACCCTGGGCAGATCGGACATGGGCGTTGCCAGTGCTGACGGCCCTGGCGCCGTCTGAACGGTACTATCAGCAGTTGGGGCGGACTCACAAGAAGCTGACCGACTGGGCGCGCCAGATGATAGTCCAACTCCGTCGCTGGCTGCCCAACCGTCCTCTGGTAATAGTGGCCGACAGTAGCTACGCTGCTCTGGATCTGCTCGCATTCTGTCAGTCCATGACTCGTCCAGTCACCTTCATCACCCGGTTGCGTCTGGACGCCGCGCTCTACGAACCCGCTCCACCTCGACTGCCCGGACAGATGGGCCGTCCGCGCCTCAAAGGAGAACGATTGCCTGCATTGAGAGAACTCCTTGAATGCTCCGATGCAGGTTGGACCACGATGTCTGTGGCCTGGTACGACGGCGCCATCCGCACGGTGGAGGTCGTCTCTCAAACAGCGGTCTGGTATCACGCGGGCAAGCCACCGGTGCCTATCCGCTGGGTCCTCATTCGAGACCCCCTACACCAGTTCGACTCCCAAGCGCTGCTGTGTACCGATACCGCGATCAGCCCGGCCCAGATCGTTGAGTGGTTCGTGCTGCGCTGGCAGATCGAGGTAACCTTTCAGGAGACGCGCGCCCATCTGGGAGTAGAGACTCAACGCCAGTGGTCGGATCGCGCCATATCACGAACCACTCCTGTACTGTTGGGACTGTTCTCCTGGATAACGCTCGCAGCCCACCTGTTGGGAGAGGGCCGGCTGTCGACTCCACGATCAGCGGCATGGTATGCAAAATCGGAGCCTACTTTCGTCGATGCTATCGCTTTGGTGCGCCGTCACCTCTGGGTTGCTTCTGAGACTTTCTGCACGTCGTCCCAGAAACCCGATATGCGAAAAGTCCCAAGGACCATGATCAACAGATTCATTGAGTCGCTGACCTACGCGGCGTGAATGTACAAAGTCCAGCAAAGTCACTGTCACCCGAAACTAGAACTATGACACTGGCCTGTTTCTTCAATGTGATCGTGGCGATGTTAAGTCCGATTCTCATATCAACTCCCTTCTGACGTAAGTGGAGAGAGAAATCTGAGTCCCTGAGTTCGGACACCGACATATCGCCGCTAAGAAGCCGTTCCTGTGGATTCCGTTTTAGAATCCATGACCTATCGCTTGGTTTCACAACCTGCCCCAGCCTCAAGGCAAAGTAAGGCCTCTTCCGCAGTGCGTCGAACAGCCTTTGCCTAAAAGCCGCTACGTCTGAATTGGCGTAGTCGATAGCTTGTTTGCTTACCGGTTTATGGGCCTTATTGGCGTACGGGGAGGCGTCATAGTAGAAGGAACGATACAAGAGTTGGAACGGATTTTGAAATTGATAGACTTGATTTAACTGTTCCAGATGACTACGGACTAGCTGCTCGAGTGCCTTTACAACGTCTTCAGGGCTTGAGGTATCGATATCCCGCCGTACATGCGGCAAGCGCTTCAGAAAGTACCCGCCGTCAATCAGGATCGCTACTTTGGTTACCACGGACACTACCTTTTTCCAAAAGAAAAAGCCCCAAGGGATCGACCTCGCTCATAATTGCCGGACTAGCCGGGAGCTGGGCGTACTGCCAAGGGGCGAATCTACGTTCTAGGTTAACAGAATCCGGCATCCTCGTCAACTTCAACGTAATTGTTCAGAGTTGCTGAGGAGAACGTCCCACGCCAGTGGATTCCCGCCTACGCGGGAATGACCGTGTTGCCGCTCTACGGTGGCAATTCTTGTTGCAATCGCTCATACCGGTCGATACCAGCACCACCAATTACGAAAATGGCGGTAGGAGGGGCGATTCGCGAATCGCCCCTACGATGGATTTGCCATGGCTTATTTTCAGAGGGATGACAGGTTAGTGGCGAAATCGTTGATGCGGCTCTACAATCGTTATTCCTGTATGGAGGAGCAATGAGCGTGGAACGGAAGAAGAGCCGCAGGGAGAATCCGTTGGTTAGTTTGGCGGTGAATATCGTCATACCGGTGATTATCCTGGTGAGGTTCAGCGGGGAGGGGCAGCTGGGGCCGCTGAACGATCTGCTACTGGCGCTTCGAGGTCTCAACTGGGGCCTCGTGATGGATCACCTCCAGTTGGGGCCGGTGAACGGGCTGCTGGTCGCGCTGGCGTTTCCGGTGGGGTATGGGCTGTACGACTTCATCGTTCGGCGGGGGTTCAATCCGTATTCGATGCTGGGGTTCGTGAGCGTGCTGCTGACGGGAGGGATAGGGCTGCTGAAGCTGCCGGTGGAGTGGCTGGCGATTAAGGAGGCGGCGATCCCGTTCATCATCTGCGTGGCGGTAGTGGTTTCGATGCGGACGCCCTACCCACTCGTGAAGACGATCATGCACAAGGTCATCAACGTGGAGCGGGTGTACGAGGCGCTGAATCGACGGGAGAGCGTCGAGGCGTACGAGCGGCGGGTTACAGCGGCCACGTACATGATCGCGTTCGGGCTGCTGGTCTCGACGGTCTTGAACTATGTGCTGGCGCGGGTCGTCGTGGTGAGCGAGCCGGGCACGACGGCATTCAATGAAGAGCTTGGACGCATGACGGCGCTGAGCTTTCCGGTCATCACCATTCCCTCGATAAGTATCCTCGCGTTTGCGCTATACTACCTCGCCAGCGGCATTACGAAAGAGACGGGACTGGAGTTCCAAGACATCTTCAAGACGACACAGGACGAAGAATGAACCTCATTATAGCCGGATGCGAGTACTCGGGAACGACGACGCTTGCCAACGGGATTGCGGAGTGGGCGCGCAGGACGATGGGTGGGACGCAGGAGATCCACGACCACTACAAGATTCCACACATCGCGTGCTATCGCATCGGGCCTCCCGCCGAGCCTCTGACTGACGAGGAATTGCGACAGATCATGGCGTGGACGCCGAAGATGAAGGAGATGGCCCAACGCCAGAGCATGAACTATCACATGCCCAATACGTGTGCGGGCGATGACTATATCGTCGTGGGCTTTCACATCGAAGACGCCGTGTATGCAGCGCCATTCTTCGGCTACGGTCACGACAAGGAGCCGCAGGGGGGACTGCGCTGGAAGTATGCCCGCCACCTTGAGACGGCGTTCATGGAGCAGGCGCCGGACACGATGCTCATCTACGTAAAGGCGTCGGAGGAAGTAATCGCGGAACGAATGGCAGCGGACCCGCACCCGTTCTCCATCGTCGAGAAGAAGGACATTGAACACGTGCTGGCAGACTTCGATATGGAATTTCAGCGGTCGGTCTTTCACACGAAGATCGAAATCGACACGTCGGAGGCGACGGTTGAGGAGAGCGTGGATGAGCTTCGGCAGGCGATCCAGCCGCACCTGACGATTGAGGACCGGCGGAGGATGGTGGTGCGGGGGGCGGCGTAAGAGGATTCACCCTCACCCTAGCCCTCTCCCACGACGGGAGAGGGGATAAATCGGCATCTGCCTATTCATCATATTCAAGTTGACTGAGTACTAGGGTAAGCGTGACTAATTCGAGGAGATTGAGCAGGAACAGATGAATATCATAGTGATTGGATGCGAGTACACGGGTACCACAACGTTGATGCTGCGGTTTCAAGAGTGGATGAAGGACTCACTCGGTCGGGCGAGCATCTTCCACGACCATTTCAAGCTGCCGAACAATTCGGGGCATCCCCCGCTCGACCCGGACTCGATCATCTTCGACGAGGAGGAGAAGCGAACGGTGTTGGAGATGTCGCCGAAGCTGAAGGAGCTGTTCACCCGGTACACGCTGTACTACCACTCTCCGACCCGGCCTATGAAGTCCACGGATATCGGCGGGCTTCACATCGGGCACCACATCGACGAGATGATCTATGCGCCGATGTACTTTGGATATGGCGGGCCGGGCGAACCAGGCGACCGTCGTGTGGAGGCGAAGAATGTCGAGCAGGGCCTAGTGAAGTATGCGCCGGAGACGGTGCTGGTGCTGATGAAGGCGTCAGCGGACGTCGTGCGCCGTCGACTGAGGAGGGCATCGCACCCGGACGGGGTCGTGCGCCACGATGACATCGAGGACTTACTACATCGCTTCGACAAGGAGTTTGAGCGGTCGGCGATCCTCAACAAGTTTACGCTCGACACGACGGGCTCTACGCCGGAAGAGACGTTTCAAGAGTTTCTCTGCAAGATGGAGCCCTTGTGGACGGAGGGTGACCGTCTGCGGATGCTGACGCACGCAGTGTGATGGGGATTCCACCCGTAGTATTTTGAATTCGACAGAGTAGAACCCAACTTAAAAGGGCAATAGGAGCGGGAATATGGACGAGGGCTATAGTCGGTTGTCCGAGATTGCCACAGTAATGAAAGGTGCTGTGGAGAATGGTGCCGTTCCGACGCCAGAAAAGCTCACAATTCGGGAGTTTCTAGGTTGGTACGACTATGCTAGGAGAGGTGGAAGCATTGTCAACCGAATCCGCAACGATTTGGACAAGCTGGAGCTACGAACAAACCCGGACTTTGAAGTCGAGTGGATAGATTCGATCATTTCTATAGAACTGCACCCGGACGCTTCTGGGTCTTCAGCTTCAGGCGAGCCTATTGACCCAACCCACCGAATTGGGAGCCTCGAAGCGGCCAACAGAAAGCCGATGAGCGTGAACCCAAATGACCCGCTTAGCAAAGCTACCACTAGAATGCAGTTGCACGATTATTCGCGACTCCCTGTTATGACAAACGAACGAACGGTAAAAGGTATAGTCAGCTGGCAGTCGATTGGCACTCATCTTTCCTTAGGTAGAAAATGTGAAGAGGTTCAAGATTGTCAAGAACCGGCGAGAGAAATTCCATCTAGCACCCCTCTGTTCAATGCCATAGGAGACATTGTCAAGTACGGATATGTGTTAGTCCGAGACGAGAAGAACGTCATAACTGGGATCGTGACGGCCGGCGACATCTCGAATCAGTTTATGCAACTCGCCGGGCCCTTCCTACTCATTGGTGAGATAGAAGGATATCTGCGCCACCTTATCCATGGGAAGTTCAAGATCGAAGAAATGAGGGATGCATCAGCTGAGGGACAGCAAGAGATAAACGGTATAGCTGACATGACGCTTGGAGGATACTGCTGGCTCTTGTCGAAGAAGGATCATTGGGATCGGTTGAACCTCAATATCGATCGTAAGGAGTTTATTAAGCACTTGAATGATGTGACAAAGATTCGAAACGATGTCATGCATTTCGACCCCGATGGACTTTCTCCGGAGCACATCAAGAAGTTGCAGGACGTCGCACAATTCCTCGCGAGTCTAGCTCACATGGGAGCAATGTAAGTCTGCCGCCTTGTTCAAGACGGTGGTCCCGACTGAACCGCTTCATGAGCCGCGATGATGCACTTCGCCGAGAATGGATTCCCGCCTTCGTGGGAATGACGGAGATGGCAGAATTTGGTCGGCATAGTATGATTCGTACCATGGTTTCCGAGACGAAAACAGGCGTAGACGAGAAGTTGTCCGCTCTCAAGGCCTCTCTGGCCGAGATGCGGCATGTCATCGTGGCGTATTCGGGGGGAGTGGACAGCACGTTTCTGACCGCGGTGGCGAACGATGTGCTGGGCGATGCGGCTCTGGCGGTTACTGCAAGGTCGCCGAGTCTCGCTCGGTCGGAGCTCGAAGGGGCAGTCGAGGTGGCCGGTGTGCTTGGGCTGAACCACCGCGTCATCGAGACGGCTGAGGTGGAGCGGGACGACTATCGCGTCAACGATCCCAACCGGTGCTTCTTCTGCAAGGAGGAGCTGTACACGCACCTCTCGACCCTGCCGGAAGCGGGGTACTCGCAGATCATCAACGCGCACAATCTGGACGACACTGGAGACTTCCGACCCGGCATCAACTCGGCGAAGAAGCGAGGTGTGCGAAGCCCGCTCGTCGAGGTTGGCTTGACGAAGGCGGAGATACGCGAGCATTCACGAGCTCTGGGGCTGCCGACGTGGGACAAGCCTGCACAGGCGTGCCTGTCTTCGCGGATTCCGTACGGCACGCCGGTCACGGTCGAGGCGCTGGCGCGGATCGCGGAGGCGGAGGAGTACCTGCGGTCACTGGGCATCGAGCGGCTTCGGGTGAGACACCATGACACGGTCGCGCGTATCGAGGTTGGTGCTGAGAATTTTGATAAATTGCTGGATGACGACACTCGGCGGGGAGTGATCGCCCGGTTTCGGGAGATTGGCTATTCGTATGTGACGCTCGACCTTGAGGGTTTTCGTTCGGGGAGTCTGAACGAGGTGTTGGCGGGCCTTCGCAGGAAGCAGGACGTGAACGGGACGTTTCAGGGGGAGTAGCGTCAACTCGGTGTGATAGGAGTTTTCACCTCAGAGGGCGCGGAGAGCGCGGAGAGGATGAAAGTGAGTGGTCCTGCATATGCGGGTGAGCCTTGCGAGGCAAGGATTTTAGATTCCTCACTGCGCTGCGCTACGTTCGGAATGACAGGGTTTGGGGCGTTGCGGGATGACAGGTATGGGCGTGTTGCGGACTGACTGGTTTGGGGATTCTCGTCGACCTTCGGACTGTGGCAGGGACACGGGATGGATTCCTGCCTTCGCAGGAATGACGGTGGAGGGACTTTGGGTTCTCGTCGACCATTGGTCGGTGGCAGGGACACGGGATGGATTCCTGCCTTCGCAGGAATGATGGTGTGGGGGCTGTGTTGGTGGAGACGGGCGGGTTTGAAACCATTTGCTCCAACTAATTGCCATTTTAGCTTTGGAAAAGCGTCCGAAGGACGGGAGGAGTCGCGCCATTTTCGCCGTGATTCGAGTCGATCAAACACAATCGTGCTGGCAAGCGGCGGGTTTATGCGTGCATTAGTGTCTTTCGAGGCGGTCACTGTGGTCGAACATGGGTAAATCAGGTACGTAACACCCCATTTCGTTGAATTAGTTGGAGCAGATGGTTTGAAACCCGCCCCTACGGGAGATTCGCCGGAGGTTATTTTCGAAGGATTGATGGTGTGGGACGGGACGATTCAGGCAGAGTAGTCGAAGGGAGAGGCATGGACTCGGAAGTTGAACGATCCGAAGTTGAACGATATATGGCATCGACGCCGAGGTCGGCGGAGCTTCAGGCGGAGGCGGAGCGATATCTGCCGGGCGGGAGCTCTCGCGGCACGGCGTATTTTGGTCCCTACCCTTTTTTCGTAGAGCGGGCGGAGGGACACCACGTCGTCGACGTTGACGGGAACCGGTACCTCGATTTCATGCTCAACGCGACTACCTACGTGCTCGGTCACACGAACGACAGGGTGGTCGAGGCGGTGCGTGAGCAGGCCGTGGACGGTCTGAGCTACAGCACGCCGCATGAGTCGCAGGTTCGTCTGGCGAAGGAACTGTGCGAGCGGGCGCCATCGGTGGAGAAGGTGCGGTTCACGAACTCGGGGACAGAGGGAACGCTGAACGCCATCCGCGCCGCCCGGGCCTATACGGGCAGGCACAAGATCGCCAAGATCGAGGGTGGATATCATGGGAACCATGAGTACGTGTCGGTCAGCGTCTACAGTCCACTCGACGCGCTCGACCCGGTGGAACCTACGAGCGTCGCCGAGTGGCCGGGGCAGCCGCCGAGCGTGGTCGAGGACGTTATCAACCTTCATTACAACGACATCGAGTCGACGGAGCGGATTCTGCGCGAGAACGCGGACGAACTTTCCTGCGTTATCATCGAGCCGGTCCTGTCCAACTTCGGGTATCTGCCTGCCGACGTGGAGTACCTGGCGTTCCTGCGCGACCTGACGACCGAACTGGGTCTGATATTCATTTTCGACGAGGTGCAGAGCTTCCGGCTCTCGCGGGGCGGGGCGCAGGAGCAGATGGGCGTGATCCCCGACATGACAACGTTCGGGAAGGTGATAGGCGGGGGAATGCCGGTCGGGGCATGGGGCGGTCGGGCCGACCTGATGGACCTGTACGACCCTACGGACGGTCCGGTTGTCACCCACGCGGGGACGTTCAACGCCAATCCGATGACGATGGTGGCCGGACTGGCGACGCTGGACCAGCTAACGCCGGAGGTGTACGAGCGCATGAACGCGCTCGGCGACATGGTGCGGGCGAAATTGCGAGCGGTCTTCGACGAGCTCGACATCGCTGTGCAAGTGACGGGTGTGGGCTCGCTGTTCGGCATCCACTTCACGGAGGAGCGAATTGTCGACTACCGCTCGGTGCTGCGGGCCGACCGCGAGATGCAGGGGAAGCTCTTCGCGGGTCTGCTCAATGAGGGGATACTCATACAGACCAAGGCGGCGGGGGCGCTGTGCTCGCTGACGACGGAGGGGGAGATCGACGACCTGGTGGATGCGACACGGCGGGTGATGTTGCGGGTCAGGTGAGGGACGCCCTTGGTGTGCTTTCTTTGAATTCCTCTGCAGAAAGTGGATGGGACGTTTCCCTCACCCTAGCCCTCTCCCACGACGGGAGAGGGGATAAATCACCCTCACTCCCGTATCGAGTACGGGGCAGGCTCTAGCCCTCTCCCACGACGGGAGAGGGGATTTTCACCCTCACCCCCGTATCGAGTACGGGGCAGGCTCTAGCTCTCTCCCAGGACGGGAGAGGGGATATTTGCAGGAAACTACCCGACCCTGACGCGGACGTAGCCGCGTTTGCCGATTTTGACGAGCGCGCCGGCGAGTCGCGATGCGGGAATGGACGAGCGCGGGTCTTCGATCATCTCGCCGTTGATGCGGATGCCGCCCTGCTGAACGAGGCGGCGTGCGTCGCTCTTGCTCTGAACGAGGTCGCTGAGGGCTAGGAGATCCACAACCCCGACTCCGTCTTCGCGGTGGGCGTCGGGCGGGATGCGCAGGTCGGGAATGTCTGAGGGCAGCTCGCCCTCGTTGACGACACGCTGGAACTCGCGCTGGGCCTCGTCGGCCGCTTCAGAGGAATGGAGCATCGTGACCATGTCGTGGGCGAACTGCTGGCGCGCGTCGATCATGTTGTGCTCGGTCTTGGCGCGCTCCTCGATGGCTGCAATCTCGTCGTTCGCGCGGTCGGTGAGAACCTGCATGAAGCGGGGCAGCTTGGAGTCCTGGACGAGGGTGAGCTTGAAGAACATGGGCACGGGGTCTTCGTTCAGATCTACGGTATTGCCATAGGTCTTGCTCATCTTGCGACCGTCCAGCCCCTCTAGGAGCTGGGTGGTGAGCACGTGCTTGGTCTTTCCCAGGTACGAGTCAACGAGATCACGGCCGCGCATCATGTTGAAGAGCTGGTCGGAGCCGCCGAGCTCTGCGTCCACCTCCATGGCCACGGAGTCGTAGCCCTGCAGGATGGGGTAGATCATCTCGTTGAGGTAGAGGGCCTCCTGGTTCTTCAGACGCTCTTGGAACATGCTGCGTTCGAGAAGCTGCTGGACGGTGAATTTGTCCATGATGTCGACGAACTGCGCGAGGCTGATGTTGTCGAGCCAGTGTCCGTTGAACTTGATCTCAGCAGGATTATCGCCGTCGAGATCGAAGATCTTGGAGAACTGTTCGCCGTATGTCTCGGCGTTCTCGAGCACCTCCGCGTGCGTGAGGCGCTTGCGGGCCTCAGGGCGGTCGGACGGGTCGCCGATGCGTCCGGTGAAGTCGCCTATCAGGAGGATGACGTGATGTCCGTGAAGCTGGAACCAGCGGAGGACACGCAGTCCCACGAGGTGGCCGATGTGCATGTTGGGGCTTGTCGGGTCGTGCCCCTGGTAGATGGTGAGCCGCTTGCCGTTCGCTATGTCGTCGAACAGTTCGTCGCGAACGATGGCGTCATCGAGCATTCCGCGGTCGAAGAGCGTTTGCAGGTCCCAGTCTTTCATGTCGATTCTCCCCAGTCGGCGTGTCGGCGCACCGGTGTCTAGTACCACGTCAATATGGTTTTGGTATTGTATATGGCCCTCACCCTAGCCCTCTCCCACGACGGGAGAGGGGATAGATCGGCATCTGGTTGTTTGTCATATTCAGATTGAAATGGTACTAGGTTGTGTCGACAGTTCCCGTCATTCCGCTTTTCTTTGTCATTCCGAGCGAGGCGAGTAATCTGAATTCTGTGCCTGCGCGACGATTTTAGATTCTTCACTCCGCTCCGCTACGTTCAGAATGACAGAATGTCAACACAACCTAGTTTTCCACGACGCGCTTGCGTAGGGCGTCGGTACCTCGGAGGTACTGGAACTCGATCTCCGAGGCTTCCCTGTCGGTGTTGACGAGGAGCATGACGCGGATGACGCGATCCATGGCGTTGGGGACCTTCATCTCGTGGGCGCAGAGGAGGGCGACGTACTGCCAGCCCAACTGCCGGGCGGCGGCGGCGGGGAACTCGGCGTTCAAGTCCTGGGTCGTCGTGAAGTATGCCGCAGCGATGTCGTCGACATCGACGTCGTTCGACTCGACCAATGCGGTGAGAAGCTCGACGGTGGCCTCGAGGATGGACTGCTGGGTGTTATCATCGGCGATGGTGGCGCCGCGGATGCCTCGTATCTTTGCCATGAGTTCCTAGTACCGTGTCAACATGGTTTTGTTATACCGATTCCTCTTGAATACGCCGTAACTCTATCGTTGGTATGAAGGTGATTTCGTCTAACCTTCCAAAGGGCAGGTTTGAAACCTGCCCCTACCCGGTGCTCCTACCCCTTCATGGTGTGGTCCAAGCGAACTGGTATTATTACGATTTACCCTCACCCCCGTATCGAGTACGGGGCAGGCTCTAGCCCTCTCCCACGACGGGAGAGGGGATAAATCGGCATCTGCCTGTTCGTCATATGCAAGTTGACTGAGTACAAGTTCATAGAAGATATTACATAGAAAGTAGAGAGTAGGTCTACGAGATGCCTTTCAATCCCTTTACGAAGTCGACCGCGGCCTGGACTTTGCGGTCGGTCGGGGCGTGTTCGATGGCGTCGAACATTGCGCTGGCGACGATTGCGCCGTCGGCGTAGGACGCGATGGCGTCGATGTGCTCTTTGCTGGAGACACCGAATCCCTGGATGACCGGCACGTCGGTATGCTGCTTGACACGACCCACGAGCTCGGCGACATCGGCGCGGATGCGTTGGCGGGCGCCGGTCACTCCCAACACGGCGACGCAGTAGATGAAGCCGCTTGCGCGGGAGCATATGTACTTGATGCGCCGGTCGGTGCTCGTGAGGGCTACGAAGTGGATCTGGTGGATGTTGTTCTCGGCGCAGAGGGCCTCGAGGTCGGTTGACTCCTCGGGCGGGAGGTCGGGGACGATCAGGCCATCGACGCCGGCGTAGACCGCGTCACGCACGAGGTCTCGGAGGCCGTACTTGAGGAACGGGTTGTAGTAGCCCATCAGCATGAGAGGGGACTCGATGCCCTTCGACCGGAGTTGCCGGACGGCGTCGAGGCAGGTCTCGACAGTGACGCCCTGCTGGAGCGCGTGGAAGCTCGTCTTCTGGACGGTGGGGCCGTCGGCCATGGGGTCGCTGAACGGGACGCCGATTTCGAGCAGATCGCCTCCGTTACTCAAGATCGCCTCGGCGATCTCGACGGAGGTGGGCACGTCGGGGAAACCGACCGTGATGTATGGGGACAGGACGGTCCTCCCCTCGGCGCGGGCGCTGCTTAGCTTTTGGTCGAGTCGATTTGAGACGGTCATACGGCGAATGTCACGGCGAGGCTGTTTTGGCCCGCATGGGCAAGGAAGCCCGGCCAGAGCGAGCGAGTTCGGAGGTAGAGCCAGGAGAGGACTGCACCGCTGGCGAACGTCGGCAAGAGCACCGAGAGGTCGCCGTGGGCGACGGCGAATATGGCGGATGCCACGATCATGCCGGGGATCACGCCGATGCCCTGCACGAAGGCGGGGAGCAGGAATCCGCGGAAGAATATCTCCTCGGCGGCCGGCCCAATGACGACGAGAATGCCGACGGTGAACGCTCGGAAGATCCCCTCGCCCAGCAGTCGTTCGGGCACGGGAGACGGCTCCAGCGACTCTATGCCCAAGCCCGTCACGATGAGTTGGTAGACGAGACCGGCGACTATGCTCAGGCCCAGCGCCAGCGCGGCCCATCCGACGATCTTGGGCCAGCGGAGACCGCTCGTCCACAGTCCCATGTTGTCTAGACTCGCGCCACGCCACTTGACGGCGAGGAGCCAGACCGTGCCGATCATGAGTATTTGAAGCAGGAACAGTACGAGCGTGGTGACGCCGTCGGCCTGTCTCTCCAATGATCCGAGAAGCCGACCCAGCGCCAGGAGGGACACCAAGCTGCCGCATGCGACGATGGCGAAGCCGATCATGGCATCGGTGACGCCCCATGGGACGCTGATGCGTCGCGGGCTTCGCTCGGTCTTTGTTGGCGGTTCTTGGTCGGTCATGTCAAGTTGTGGGAGTGTATCACAGGTGTTTGATGTGTCTGCCTGTCTGCGGTCGTTGGGTATGGACGGTGGAGTTTTGCCCTCACCCTAACCCTCTCCCACGACGGGAGAGGGGATGTTTGGACCTCCCCCCCGTATCGCGTATGGGGAGGCTCTTGCCCTTTCCCGCGACGGGAGAGGGGATGTTTGGACCTCCCCCCGTATCGAATACGGGGCAGGCTCTAACCCTCTACCACGATGGGAGAGGGGGTTTTCGCTGGTCGTCTTTTTCAGTGAGTCTCTGAGACAGGGCATTAGTGAGAGTTCTGCCCCAGTCGTTCGTATGCCCAGCCGAGCAGGTCTTCGGTCTCCTGCCAGCCGATGCAGGGGTCGGTTATGGAGACTCCGTACTCCAGCTTGGAGAAGTCGCCGTTGATCTTCTGGCTGCCGGGGTTGATGTTGCTTTCGAGCATCACGCCGATGATGCCCTCGTTGCCGTCGACCCGCTGTTGGACGACGCTCTCGAAGGCCTCGTGCATCTTGGTATGGTCCTTGTCGCAGTTTCCGTGACTGCAGTCGACGAGGAGATGGGGGGCAGCGCCTCCGTCGGCAAGCTGCTGGCGGGCCATTGCGACGGAGTCGGGATCGAAGTTCGGGCCGTCGTTCGCTCCGCGCAGGACGAGGTGACCGTAGGGGTTGCCGGCAGTGTGGATAACGGCGGTGCGGCCCGACTGGTCGATGCCGAGAAAACCGTGCCGGGCCTGGGCGGACACTATGGCGTCGACGGCGATCTTGGTGCTGCCGTCGGTGCCGTTCTTGAATCCGACGGGCATGCTGAGGCCGCTTGCCATCTGTCGGTGAGTCTGGCTCTCGGTTGTGCGCGCGCCTATGGCAACCCAGCTAATCAGGTCGGCGAGGTACTGCGGCACGATGGGGTCGAGGAACTCGGTGGCCGTCGGAAGACCCATCTCGGCAACGTCCAGAAGGAGCCTTCTGCCCGTTTGCAGACCGGTCGTAATGTCGAAGGTGTCGTTCAAGTGAGGGTCGTACAGAAGACCCTTCCACCCGACGGTGGTGCGCGGCTTCTCGAAGTAGACCCGCATGACAATGAGGAGCCGGTCGGCGAATTTCTCGCCCAAGTCGTGCAGCCTCCGCGCGTATTCGAGCGCGGCATCATCGTCGTGGATCGAGCACGGCCCTGCGATCACGAGGAACCGCGAGTCCTCTCCGTTGAGAATCGCCTGGATTCCGCGCCGTCCATCCACGACCGTTCGCTTGGCGGCGGGGGTCGTCGGCAGGTCTTCGATGAGGTCCACCGGAGGTATCAGCTTCTCCGTCTTCAATACGTTCACGTCCCTTGTCTTCGTATCTAACATTCGAGTGCTCCTTCACGCATGAAAAGACCCCAACCGCTGCCGGTTGAGGTCTCGGTGTCTTCGCTGGGGATGCTCGTCGCTCTACGTCCCGCGCACCTGTCCTTCTCCGGCAGCCGTTGGGCCGGTAAAGTAGTAATAGTAGTACGCGTAACGGTTGGAAACTCGCATCTCGCAATCTACTGTAAAGGTGACGGCGAGCCTGTGTCAAGGTTGCATTCGGTCAATTCGGTGCGTCATACTGCCCCGTGCCGAGGATTCACCGCAGAGGACGCAGAGAGGAAGAAAGTAGAAAGTGGTGCGTATGCGGGGCGAGTCTTGGAAGGCGATGATTCTAGATTCCTCTCTACGCTACGCTGCGATCGGAATGACAGTGTGTTGTGGCTACGTTCGGAAGATGTCATGTGTGTTTGCACCCTCACTACCTGGTATGAAAATGTGCGGGGAGCGGAGAAGGGCAACCACAAGGGTTGCCCCTACGACAGGTCCGCTGGAGCCTATTTTCGTAGCAGTGTCATGTGTGTTTGCACCCTCACCACCTGGTATGAAAATGTGCGGCGCGGTGGAGGGCAACCACAAGGGTTGCCCCTACGGGAAGGTTGGCGATGGTGTGTTTTCGTAGCGATGACGGGTTTGGGGACGTTGCGGGTTATTTTCATAGTTATGGCGAACCCTCGGTGTAGTTACAACGAATCGGTATTGTTCCATAAGGGCAGTGATGGACGACCTCTTGCTAACCGAAGAAGAGCAGCTTCTCCGTACGACGGTACGAGACTTTGCTGACAGTGTGCTCGCGCCGAGGGCCTCGGCGTACGACCAGAGCGGCGATTTCCCCAGTGACAATATCGAGGGACTGGCCGAGCTCGGGCTGTTCGGGCTGGGCATCGACGAGGCATACGGCGGGAGTGGCGGCACGGCGCGCCAGGGGGCCATCGTCGCCGAGGAACTTGCGCGGGGATGCACGGCCACGAGCACGGTGTACGTGGCGCACCAGTCCCTCGCGGCCCAGTTCATTCACATGCATGGCACGGACGAGCATAAGAACCGCTTCCTTCCGGGTATGACGGCGGGGCGAACGATTGGGGCGTTCGCGCTCACGGAGCCGGGGGCAGGCAGCGACGCGGCCGGCATCCGCACGACCGCCAATCGGGACGGCGATGATTATGTGCTCAACGGGTCGAAGGTGTTCATCACGAACGCGACGGAGGCCGGTGTGCTCATCGTGCTGGCGTCGCTCGACCTCAGTCTAGGATCGCGGGGGTTCGTCGCCCTGATCGTCGACGGTGACACGTCCGGCATGACCATCAATCCCATGCACGGCAAGATGGGCATTCGGGCATCTTCCACATGCGAGGTGTTCTTCGATGACTGCCGGGTGCCCGTGACGAACCGGATGAGCGAGGAGTACGAGGGGTTCAGGGCGACGATGGAGGTGCTGAACGCCAGCCGGATCGGCATAGCGGCGCAGGCGGTCGGCGTGGCGCAGGCAGCCTACGAGGAGGCGGTCGAGTACGCGAAGCAGAGGAAGGTGTTCGGGAAGACCCTCTCCGAGATGCAGGGCATCCAGTGGATGATTGCCGACATGGCGACCGAGGTGGAGGCCGCGCGGCTGCTGGTGATGCAGGCGGCGACGCTCCTCGACGCGGGGAGGCCGTTCGTCAAGGAGGCGTCGATGGCAAAGCTGTTCGCGTCGCGTGTCGCGGTCGAGACGGCGGACAAGGCCGTTCAGATACACGGCGGCGTCGGGTATTTTTCCCCGTCGACGGTGGAGCGCCTGTACCGCGACGCCAAGATAACCGAGATCTACGAGGGCACGTCCGAGATCCAGCGGATGATAATATCGCGGAACGTGCTTGGGTGCTAAGAATTCCATTTCGTGAGATGAGGACCGTATTCTGGCATATCGGGACCTCTGGATTCCTGCCTCGTATCGGAGTACGCTTGGGCACTTTCGCAGGAGGTGAGAGGGGGTAGAGCACCCTCACCCCAGCCCTCTCCCACGACGGGAGAGGGGGTAGAGCAAAGCCCTGTGATTCCCAACGAAGCGGAGTGGAATGAGGAATCTAGAATCCTCGCTTGGAGGACAGGGCCCGTAGATGGACCATCGCCGTGACGCGACTACATAACTTCTTAGATTCCTCGCTGCGCTCGGAATGACAGGCTGTCGTTTCTGTCGCGGTTCGCGGGAATGACGGGAATTGTCAACGGAACCTCACAGAAAAAACAAACGACAAGGAGACGATATTGAAGAAGAACAACGTTCTGCGCGACCTCATTAACGAAGGCAAGCCGACCATTGGGACCCACGTGCATACCGTGTGGCCCGGAATCGCCGAGGTGATCGGGTACTCCGGCACGATCGACTACGTGGAATTCACGAGCCAGTATGCCCCGTATGACCTATTCTCTCTGGACAACTTCGCCCGCGCCATCGAGCTCTTTGATCACATGACCTCGATGATTAAGGTCGACCAGGAACCACGGACGTATCTGGCAGAGAAGGCGACGGGATCAGGCATCCAGAATCTGCTGTTCGCGGACATTCGCACGGTGGACGACGCGCTGGAGTCGGTCAGAGCGGTCCGGCCTGAGACGCCGTCCGCGGGGGGCATTGCGGGCGCGACGAGCACGAGGGACATGGGCTACGTGTTCCCCGGCGTGTCGCTGGCGGACTGGGTGAAGGTGGCGGAGGAGGCCGTCGTCGCGATCATGGTCGAGAAGCGTGAGGCGGTGGAAGACCTGGAGACGATCCTCGACGTGCCCGGCATCGACATGGTGCAGTTCGGCCCGGGCGACTACTCGATGAGCATCGGACGGGCGGGAGATTACACGCACCCGGAGATCATGGAGGCCCAGAAGTACACGATAGAGACGTGTATCGCCAAGGGCATCCGCCCGCGGATCGAGATCGGCGACTGGGAGGACGCCAAGCCGTACATGGACATGGGCGTGATCGATTTTTGTATAGGCACCGACGTGAACGTCATCTACCAGTACATGCAGGAACAGGGCGGGCAGCTTGCGAAGGCACTGGGGAGGACGTCAAACGGGGAACAAGAACTGCAAGTGACCGAGAACCTCGAGGCCGAATTTCATGAGGCAATGATGAACACCTATCGCCGTGCCGCCGAACACGGATATCGTGCTAAGTACTTTCTGCAAATGGTCAATGAGCACGATGGAGTTGGGGCGGCTAAGCGTTTGCTGGCGACACGCGACCGCCAGTCGGGATTGACTAGACTCTGGGAACTCGGGCTTTTAAGCATCTCAGCAGAAGCTCTCGTTCTCGATGATCGCTGGCAATCGCTCTTTACCGACGAGGAGCGAGAAACGGCGCGAGAGCGGTTAAGGAACTTTGGAATTGAAAGACCTTGAGCACCCGCAGAACCCATCGCATCCTGGCGTAAGCGTGCGTGAGAGCATGGAGGCAGAGGGCTGGACGGTGACGGACTGCGCCACCGGTTAGGCGTAAGCCGGAACACGATGTCGAGGCTGGTGAATGGGCGTTGCGGTATTTCGCCCGCAGTGGCTCTTGCGTTTGAACGCATTGGGTGGAGCAATGCCGAGTTCTGGATGCGGAGGCAGGCACATTTCGATCTGGCGCAAGAGCGCAGCCGCCTGCTTACAGTGAGCGCTTGAAATCTGTCGCGAGTAACCCGACTTCGCACGACGACAGGGCTGCTAGTACCGGTTCCACATGATTTTGATATTACGATTCACCCTCACCCTAGCCCTCTCCCACGACGGGAGAGGGGATAAAGCGGCATCTGCCAGTTCATCATATTCAAGTTGACTAAGTACTAGACACTCCGACCACTTCGAGAGCGTTGAAGAACCCACGCCTACGTTCGTGTATGATGTTTCCGTGACATCTCACCCTCGGAGGCAGTCTCATGGGATGGCAGGACAGCCAAGCGGAAATCAAGAACCACTGGGACGAGAACGGCTGGGTAGCGGTGCGCGGGTTCTTGGACGCTGATGAGGTGGCCGGCCTGCGCAAGGAGATCGACCGGTACATCGAAGAGGTCGTTCCGACTGTTCCAGAGTACGAGGTCATGTACGACATCAAGGGACAGCCGGAGACTCTCAAGCGTCTCGGCCACATGTCGAAGTATGACGAGTATTTCAGCGACCTGATCCATACGGGCAAGTTCACGGCTCTCGCGGAATTGCTGCTTGACGGAGACGTCGTTCCGCAGTACTGCCAGCTGTTCAACAAGCCGGCCAGGGTGGGCGTGGAGACTCCCGCGCACCAGGACTCCTACTACATCCCGCTGACACCCAACGAGGCGCTGACGATGTGGCTGGCCCTCGACACGGTAGACGAGGAAAACGGCTGCCTGCGATACGTATCGGGAGCTCACAAGCGTCCCATTCGTCCGCACGGCCCGACCGAGATCTTCGGCTTCTCGCAGGGGGTCACCGACTACGGGGACGCCGACTACGCAGCCGAGGCGCCGGTCCCGGGGGAGCCGGGGGACGTAGCCATCCACCACTGGCAGATGGTCCACCGGGCAGGCCCGAACACCAGCGACCGCGACCGTTGGGGCCTCGGTACCGTCTACCACTCGGCCCGCGCAAAGCCGGACGCCGAGCTCCAGGAAGCGCGCGCGCGCGATCTTGAGAAGAAACGCGCTGAGTGGGCCGCCAAGGGCAAGTCGGGTCGGTAGCAGGTCGAAGTCCCATGCCTCTGTACTATCCCGTTTTCCTCGATCTCCGCGGACGGCGAGTCGTCGTCATCGGCGGCGGCGCGATGGGTGAGGAGAAGGTCTCTCGACTCATGCCGTACGGCGCTGATGTTGTCGTTGTGAGTCCCGACGTGACGGACGAGGTCTCGGAACTCGCGGATGATGGGCACATCGAGTGGGTCAAGAGGCCGTACCGGCCGGGCGACCTCGAAGGGGCGTTCATCGCCATCGTGGCCGACACGAGCGACGTCGCGGTGAACCATGCCGTTTCCGAGGAGGCCCGAGAACGCAACGTGCCTCTCAACGTCGCCGACGTGACCGAACTTTGCACGTGGATAACGCCATCGGTGGCACGGCGAGGCGAGGTCATCGTCGCAACGTCGACGGGGGGAGCAAGTCCCGCCCTGGCGCGGAGGTTCCGCGAAATCCTGAACGGAGAGTGCCGGCTGGAGTCAAGACATGAGCTTATGGACTTCGCCGACCTCGCTCCCCTGCTGTCGGATGCTCGGAAGCAGCTCCTCGACAGGGGGATTCGGCTGAATCTCGACCACTGGCAGGCCTGCCTGACGGACGAGTTGATCGACCTGGTGCAGGCGGGAGATGTCGAGCGAGCGAGCCAAGTCCTCATGGATAGCCTGCTCGTGGGGACGACGTGCGACTGCTCCGATAACGTATGCGCGATGTACGAGGAGATGGCGCAGCCGACACCCGTCTCCCATTAGCGACCGTGAATCGGAGGTCTGGGCTTGAATCTCGCACGAACAGTCCACGTCGGCTCCCGGGCGAGTCCGTTGGCACTCGCACAGACGGAAGAGGTGCTGTCGCTGCTCAGAGGGCGATTCACGGACGTGGATTTCGAGGTCGCGCACCTCTCCACACGCGGCGACCGGAACGCCGATGCCGTGCTGACATCGCTTGGGCGCGGCGCTTTCGTCAAGGACATTGAGCACGCCCTGCAGGACGGCGAGATCGACTTTGCGATCCACAGCGCCAAGGATGTGGGGCCGGACATTCCCGATGGGTTGCGGATAGTGCCTGTTGGGAAGCGTGAGGATGCACGGGATGTTCTCGTATCGAAGTCGGGGCAGTCGCTCCTGAGCCTACCAGCCGGCGCTCGTCTCGGGACCGGCAGCCCACGACGGAAGGCGCAGGTTAAGGCGCTCCGGCCCGATGTCGAGGTGGCGCCGATACGCGGCAACGTTGGGACGCGACTCGAAAAGGCGCGTGGGCCGGACTATGACGGCGTGGTGATCGCTGCAGCGGGACTCGCGCGGCTCGGAAGGCTGTCGGAGGCGACGGAATTTCTGTCCGTGGAACAGGTCACGCCGGACGTTGGGCAGGGAACCTTGGTCGCCGAGTTCCGGCAGGAGGACGCCAAGACGGGTGCGATGCTCAACTCAATCGTCTTCGATGAGACTGCTTGTGCGTTCCGCGCGGAGAGGGCGTTTCTCGATACTCTTGGCGGGGGATGCACGGCTCCGGTTGCCGCGTACGGCGAGATCGACGGGCAGCGGATGCGGCTGTTCGCCATGGCGGCGGAGCCGGACGGCACGAGAATCCTAAGGGCGCAGATAGAAGGAGACGCGAGCGCGGCGGAAGATATTGGGCAGAGGGCGGCAATGACGTTGCTGGATTCGGGAGCCTCTAAAATCGCTCGTGGCGGATGAACGGGCAACGGTCATCAAGGCGATTTGACCGACGACGAAAGCGAACATGACGAATCAGGAAGAAACCGGGAGCGCCAACCCCTCCATTGGGTGGGTGGCACTCGTCGGCGCGGGGCCGGGCGACCCGGAACTTCTGACGATTAAGGGACGGCGTTATCTCGAAACGGCAGACGTTGTCGTTTATGACCGGCTCGTCGACCGGCGGCTGTTGGGACACGCCCCGAGAGATGCGGAACTGGTCGACGTGGGCAAGAGGCCGGGAGAACCGCGAGACCGACAGTCTGCTATCAACGCACTACTCGTTGAACGAGCGCTGAGTGGCAAGCGAGTGGTGCGTCTGAAGGGGGGAGACCCGTTCATCTTCGGGCGTGGCGGTGAAGAGGTCGCGGCACTTGCGGAGGCAAATATCCCGTTCGAGGTGGTGCCGGGGATTACGTCGGCGATTGGCGCGCCGGCCTATGCCGGCATCCCGCTGACGCATCGAGGCGTGTCGTCATTGCTCACGATTGTCACAGGGAGCGAGTCGCCCGATAAGCCGGATACGGCGGTGGACTGGGACCTGCTGGCAAAGTCCGGGGGGACTCTGAGCCTGTTGATGAGTTGGGAGAACCTGCCGGCGATTGCACAGGCGCTGATCGACGGGGGAAGGGCTGAGGACACTCCGACCGCGATCGTTCAGTGGGGAACGTGGTCGAGCCAAAAGACGGTGATCGGCCCACTCGCGAGTATTGCGGAAAAGGCACGAAGTGAGGGTCTGAGCAACCCGGTTGTCGTCGTTGTGGGCGAGGTGGTCAATCTACGGGCGGTGTCGCGCTGGTTCGACAACAGGCCGCTATTCGGCAAGCGCGTCCTCGTGACACGCTCTCGGACGCAGTCGGCCGATCTGGTCGACCTATTGGAGAGTGCGGGAGCCGAAGCTGTGGAGGTGCCAACCATAGAGATTCAGCCGGTCGAAGATTTTTGTAAAGTCGATTCGATACTGGCTGATATCGGCGGCTTCGACTGGGTGATATTCACGAGTACAAATGCCGTGGAGAAACTCTTCGGACGGCTCGACACGCTGGGACATAACGCACGGCAGTTCCAAGCCTCGCGTGTCGCGGCGATTGGGACTGCGACGGCGAGCGCATTGAGTGAACGTGGCATAGTCGCAGACCTTGTCTCTCGCGAGTCGGTGTCGCAGTCGCTGATCGACGACTTCGCGGAGCAGGGAGTCGTGGGACAACACATTCTGCTGCCGGGGGCGGAGATCCGTCCTGAGCGACTGAGGCGTGGCCTCGAAGGGCTGGGCGCGGTCGTCCGCGAGTTGACGCTGTACAGGACCGTGCCGCCCTCCGACGCGGGCGCTCGTCTCGCCGATGCCCTCGAAACGGGCGTCGATGTGGTGACGTTTACCAGCTCTTCGACGGTCACCAATCTCGTGGCTCTGCTGGATGGTGACGCAAGCCGGCTTGGCGGGGCAAGCGTCGCCTGTATCGGGCCGGTTACCGCGGAGACCGCACGCAAGGCCGGACTGAGCGTTGATATTCTTGCAGAGGAATCAACGGCGGCTGGACTCGTGAACGCAATAGTTGGACACTATATGCGGAAAGGGTCGGACGCATGAGCAGCTTCCCTGAAAATCGAATGCGGCGCATGAGGGCGACTCCGGCGCTCCGTCGTCTCGTGCAGGAGACGCGGCTTTCCGTATCCGACTTGATTTACCCCATGTTTGTCACGGAAGCGAGCGGCGGGCCTCGCGAGATCGAGCCGATGCCGGGAATCTTCCAGCATTCTCTTGACAGCCTCATATCAGAAGTAGAAACCGTCGCAGAACTCGGGATCCCCGCCGTGCTTGTGTTCGGCATCCCATCGCACAAGGACGAGGTGGGGTCGGAGGGATACGCGGCGAACGGCATCATTCAGGAGGCGATCCGGGTGATCAAGCAGGCCCAGCCTAGCCTCGCCGTCATCGGGGATGTGTGCATGTGCGAGTACACGTCGCACGGGCATTGCGGCATCCTGCTGGAAGACGGCGTCGTGGACAACGACCGGACGCTGGAGCTCCTCGCCGAGACGGCAGTATCACAAGCCGCTGCCGGCGCGGACATCGTCGCACCGTCGGCCATGATGGACGGGCAAGTCGGGGCGATCCGCGATGCGCTGGACGACCACGACCACGACAACGTACCGATCATGGCGTACTCGGCCAAGTACGCGTCGTCGTTCTATGGGCCTTTCAGGACGGCGGCGGAGTCAGCGCCCCAGATGGGAGACCGCAAGGGATACCAGATGGACCCGGCGAATGTGGACGAGGCGATGCGGGAGATCGAGCAGGACATCATCGAGGGCGCGGACATCGTCATGGTCAAGCCCGCGCTAGCGTACCTGGACGTCATCGCGAGGGCGAAGCAGCGTTTCGACACGCCTCTCGCTGCCTACAACGTCAGCGGGGAATACTCCATGGTGAAGGCGGCCTCCGCCAACGGCTGGATCGACGAGCGGACGATTGTGATGGAGATACTGACGGGGATCAAGCGGGCGGGCGCGGACATGGTCATCAGCTACCATGCCAAGGATGTTGCGACGTGGCTGGTTGAGGGGCGCTAGTACCGATTCCATATGATTTTGGCAGCTTACTCAAAGCACCCTCACTCTAGCCCTCTCCCACGACGGGAGAGGGGATACTCGCCACTCGACCTGGCCGTCATATTCAAATGGGAACGGTACAAGTGGACCAGAATCCTAGAAATGACGGGTAGCAATTGCGGGGTTGGGTTTGCGTTGTGCACGACAGGGCGAGTTTGAAACCCGCCCCTACCAAGTCACGGTCTCGCTACCATTCAATACTATGATGTTGAACCACTAGTCCTGCGACCGAAATCCATAGACTGCTGAAAAGCCGTACTTGTATGCCGGTGCCCTAACGAGCCTCAGCTTGCGAAGGGGCCAGAACCGGAACCGGACGGTACCTTCAATGTTGTACAGTCGCACGGGGCCAAGCTGACGGCTGTCGGTGCTGTGGGCGCGGTTGTCGCCCAGCAGGAAAAACTCGCCGTCGCCTAGGTTCCAAGATTCTTCTTCCAGGCCGATGACGGCGGGGAGGCCGCCCAAGTAGTCCTCGTCGAGAGGACGGTCGTTCACTACGAGTACCCCGTCCTTCTGGCGTATAGTCTCTCGGGGGAAGCCGATCACGCGCTTTAGATGGCGTCGCTCGCCGTCGGTACCGTCACGAACGACGACCACGTCGCCCCTTGCAAAGGCAAAGGTCCGTCTTGGAGTTCGACGCACGAGCAGCCGGTCGCCTTCAGTGAAGGTTGGGGACATGCTGTGGCCCCGGACTACGTATAGCTCGACGCTCCACATAGGTGGAGTCTCCCGGAATTTTTGTAAGGTTCCCCTAGCGTTCCGACTCTGTAGTCCGTTGCGTAGAGTAGACGGACTTTATCGTAGCCATCACCCTCACCCTAGCCCTCTCCCACGACGGGAGAGGGGATGCTGGGCGTGTTCTGCTGGTTAAGGGCAATCCGTGGGGGTGGGGGTTTGAGTGGTCGGGGTGACTGGACTTGAACCAGCGACCTCGTCGTCCCGAACGACGCGCGCTACCAACTGCGCCACACCCCGACTGTAGGGATTGTAGCGAGTATGGGCCCTCCTTACAAGCTTATGGGGTCTCACATTTCGGCCGTGTGGCGTCGATTAGGCGGGGCAATCGCGTTTCACTCACAGTTGGCCTAGGGAGATCATCCCAACCCACCCCACTGGACTCCGGCCTTCGCCGGAGTGACGATTGACGGTGTATCTGCGAACTCTCAAAGCGATTGCCCTGGTCGATTTGGCACTACGTATTGACCGAACCCCGTCGCGGGAGTAGGCTAAGCCGGTACGTTTATCTCGTCAGGACTCATGAGCATCCGAACGGAACCTGAACCGCAGCCGGTCTCAGAATTGCCCCCTGTCCCCGTCCGGCGCGGACCGATTCAACGCGCCGCCGACCGGTTCCCCGCCATCGAGTCGTTTGCCTATACCGACTTCCGCTGGCTCTGGTCGAGCGCCCTGACCTCGTACCTCGGCATGAACATGCAGTGGATCACGAGGAGTTGGCTCGTGCTGAAGCTGGCCGACGACTCCCCGCTCGCCCTTGCCTCGGTGATCGTGACGTTCGCGCTGCCGATGACCCTGATCTCGCCCATCGGCGGGGCGCTGGCCGACCGCGTCTCGCGCAGGAAGATAATGCTGTACACGCAGGCGGGCAACGCCGTGTTGACTCTCTTCGTGGGGCTGCTGGACTTAGCCGGGGTGATAGAACTGTGGCACGTGATGGTGTCGGGCCTGATAAACGGGTCGCTCATGGCCTTCAACATGCCGAGCCGGCAGGCAACGGTGTCCGACATAATCCCCAATAACAAGCTGATGAACGGCATGTCGCTGATGAGCTCGTCGATGAACGCCACGCGCATCATCGGCCCCGCCCTTGCCGGAGTGCTCATCATCTTCGTTGGCACATCGGGCGTGTTCTTCCTCATTTCGGGAATCTACGTGCTGGCAGTACTGACGGTGCTTCCGATCAAGGCAGGCAGCGAGGGGCAGAAGCGCTCCGGGAAGAGCATGTACGGCGATATCCTCGCCGGGCTGTCGTATGCGAGAAGCTCGTCTCCCCTGCTGGGGCTGATCATCATGGCCTTCATTCCGATATTGTTCGGCATGTCGCTGTACGCGCTCCTGCCGGCGTGGGCGCGGGAGACGCTGGACGTGCAGTCCGACAACCTTGGCGGACTCTATGCCGTGATGGGCATCGGCGCGCTGATGGGGTCACTGGGCCTTGCCAGCATTCCCAGATTCAACCGCCGGGGACTTCTGCTGCTGTCGAGCTGCGCCGTTTGGGGAATCGTGCTTGCCGTGGTCGCGAAGATGGGATCATACAACGTGGTCATGCCGATGATGCTGTTCCTCGGGCTCGTGAGTTCGATGTTCATGTCGCTCAACATGACGCTCGTTCAGACGTACTCCAGCCCCGAAATGCGCGGCAGGATGATGAGCATCGTGATGATGACGTTCGGGGCGATGCCGTTGAGCGCCTTGCCGCTGGGAGCGTTGGCGGAGCGGATCGGCACTGCGAACGCGCTGTTTGCAAGCGGCATCATGCTCGCGGTGTTCACCGTCGGGTTCGCGATAGTCTACCCGTCGTTTCTGAAGATCAAGTAGACAGTCGGCGGCCGGAGATACTGCGTTCAATCATGCCTATGCTCTCTCCGGGCGTCGTAGGTAGCTCCCTCTTTACCGACGAGATCTGCGATGGGAATACGCCAATAGGGCATCAGTCTCTGAGCCTCGTCCGGGGAAACCCAAACCGATCTCACTATTTCGCTGGGATCGACTTGGATTGAGCCAGGTCCGATAATGGTTGCCGCGAAGACGAAAAAGATATCGTGCGACTGCCAAAGCCGTTCGGCAACCGCCAGCAGGCTACCGATCTCCACTTTGATACCCGCTTCTTCTTCCGCTTCACGCGCAGCCGCCTCTGCAAGCGTCTCTCCGGCCTCCACTAATCCTCCAGGCAAAGACCAGCCTCCCTTGGTCTGCTCTACTACCAGGATTTTTCCGTTCTCCGGATCCAATACGAGAACGTACGCCACATCTATACGTTCGACAACTGCGCTCAAAGGTCTCCTCCTGCCAATCTACCCATTTCAATTCGGAGAGCGTCTAATGAATACCATTCACCCTCGTATCCGGTACGGGGCAGGCGTTTAGCCTGTTGATGGGTCCAACCACCGTTCATGGTTCGACAAGCTCACCACGAACGGTTCCGGTGACTCATTGAACACCCTTTGAGACGCACGCCCTACTACCGGTTCCATATGATTTTGGTAGCTCACTCACGTCACCCTCACCCTAGCCCTCTCCCACGACGGGAGAGGGGATACGCATCTCTCTATTTGACTGTCATATTCAAATGGGAACGGCACTACCGCATCGTGTCGGGGCGCTGCGGACTGCGGATTGGCTCTCGCCAGGGGTATATGCCGCCGTCGTAGGACGCGGACCCAAGCTTGAAGTGTTTGGCCTGTTCGAGCGTCTCCACGAAGGGTATGTTGGGGTCGAACCACGTTTCCGGCGTCATCGGGCGCGGCCCCGCCTTGGAGACGGCGCCGAAGGTCGGGCGGCCAATGATCTCCTCCAAGAGCCACGCGCAGTCGATGAGCCTGGAGACTTCGACGCCCGTCTCGATGCCCATGCTCTCCAGCATGTGGAAGAGGTCCTCCGTGGCCATCATCCCGGTCGCGCGTCCGGTGCCGCAGTAGGGGCAGCCGCCTATGCCGCCGACTGTGCCGTCGAGGACGAGGGTGTCGTCAGGCGTGAGCACTCGCATGGCGGCGTAGGCGGAAGGAAGGGCCATTCCACGAGCGTTGTGCAGGTGGAGGTAGAAGCGGCGGATGTGCGGCCACCCCTCCTTGACAGCGAGCAACTGCTCCTCGACGCGATGAGGCAGGCACCACGCCATGGGGTCGAGGAAGCCCACGCTTGTGACGGGGATGCCCGCCTCGTCCCATGTGCTGTGAGCGCGTTCGAGGATGTCCATGCGCTGATCGAGCGAGAACTCGCCGATGAAGTTCGATCCCCACGCCGCAGCTACTCGTATCTCGGCCCCGGTCACGCCGCGTCGCTGAGCATCCTCGACAATCGCGGGCCAGCTTGCGAACTCCTCCTCCTGCGAGCGGTTGAAGTTGCGGCGGGTGAACACATCGCAGAGGTGAGCGTTCAGGAAGGGCCGGTCGTCCTCGATGGTCAGGGGCGGCGAGAACTGCTGAGCGCGTTCATACGACCGGCGGTTCACCAGGAGGGCCGTGTAGATGACGTTCGGTTTCGGCGTGAACCGCTCCAACACCTCTTCGATCCTGGCCATCTGGGGCGTGTACCGAGGACTGACAAGTGACCCGACGACGATCCGGGGCAGTCCGGTCTCGCTGAGGGCGTTGAGGAGGCGGACTTTGTCGTCGACCGATATGTCGGCGGACTCGATCTGCATTCCCTCGCGCATCGTCTCGTCGCGGTACTCGATTTCCGGCCATTGGAAGTGCATGGGATGTCTCGTCGGGGCGCTGCTGTTTTCTGTGGCACAGTATATGGGAATGCAGGGTGTGGTGAGTATCGCGCAATGCGTACTCTACTGCGACTGTTCGAGGGCCTCCAATAGGGGAGCTCATGTGCGTGCATCCCTATCAGGATCAAAGCAGGTCGGCTGCGGACCGGGGCTTCCCTGTCGGGCTGCCCGACTCTAGTAGCCCCGTGCTTCGTCGGGGCCGATTGGCTGTACTCCGGCGTGGAGGAGGCCGGTGGTGGGGTCGATCATGACGCCGCGCGGCCGGGCGAAGCCTCCGCCGGTGAAGGGTTCCGGTACAACCTCGACGTTGTGGCCCATGCGGGCCAGCGCCTCGACCGTTCGCGGGTCTATCCGGTGGTCGACGAAGGTCTCGCGCTCGGCGGCGTCGACGCCGGGAGCAGTGATCGCCTCCTGGATGCTCATGTCGAAGTCGACGACGTTGGAGATGATGTTCGCGATGCGGCAGACGATTCTGCGCCCGCCGGGCGCTCCGACGGCGAGGAAGGGCCGGCCGTCTTTGAGGAGCAGCACGGGGGCCATGTTGTTCATAGCGCGCTTGTAGGCGGCGATCGAATTGGCCGCGCCGGGCATGGGGTTGAAGACGGTCATGCCGTTGCTAAGAAGTACCCCCGTGCCCGGCACGACGACGCCTGAGCCGAAGTGCGCCACCGCGGTCTGCGTGCAGGCCACCATGTTCCTGTCTCGGTCGATGATGCTGAAGTGTGTGGTGCAGTCGCCCTCGCTGGGGGGCGACGCGGAGACGGCTCGTTCCGGGCGCGGCTTCGGGTCGTAAGGCCAGGGGTCGTGCAGGGGACTGTCGGCGTAGGCGACCCATGGCTGGAGCTCGCGCTCGTCCTCCAGCCTTGCGGCCTCGCGGTCGATGGAGCGAGCGACCTCTTGCGCGTATTCCTTCGACAGGATGCCGTCCAACGGCGTTGGGACGAAGTCCGGGTCGCCGACGAAGCTGTAGCGGTCGGCGAAGGCGTGCCGCGCCGCCTCGATGAACAGGTGCAGATGTTCGGGCGAGCCATGGGCGAGGCGGCGTAGATCGACGCTATTCAGGATGTTGAGCGTCTGGAGGAGTGTGATCGTGCCGGCAGGCGCGGGGGAGCCGAGCAACTCATAGCCTCTGTAGGATGTCCTGACGGGATCAAGCACCTGCCCCTCGTAGTCGGCGAGGTCCTGCGCGCTGAGGACGCCGCCGTGTCGTCTCATCTCCTCGTCGATGGCGGCTGCGATCTCGCCCCGGTACAGGGCGTCCTTGCCCTCTCTGCCGATCCGTTCGAGGGTGTCGGCCAGGTCGCGCTGGACGATTCTCGCGCCTGGCGAAGGGGGATATCCGTCCGGCAGGAATACGCGCGCGGCCTCGCCGTACCGGACCAGGTGGGGCATGTTCCTTGCAATCATCAGGCAGGTGGTGGGATCTGCCTCGAACCCCTCCCTGGCGTAGTGGACGGCCGGCTCCAGCAGCCGCTCCAGCGGAAGGGAGCCAAACAGCTCGTGTGCGCGGCACATGCCGGCCGTAACTCCCGGCACGCCTACGGAGCGGTGTCCGACGGCGTTTACTCGGTCTTCGACCTCGTATATCCCGTTGCCTTTCACCGTCTGGCCGATGACACGGAACATGTCGGCAGTTGCGGCCCTGGGAGCGCGGTGACCGTAGTCGACGGCAACGCTGCGCCGCTCCGCAGCCATGTGGACGATCATCTGACCGTGGCCGGCGACGGAGGAGTTCCACGGCTCGATGACGTTGAGGCAGAAGCCGGTGGCGACGGCGGCGTCCACGGCATTTCCGCCGCTCTTGAGGACGTCGACGCCGACCTGGGCTGCGATCGGGTGCGCAGTGGCTACGGCGCCGTGCTCGACAATGACCTCGTCCTTGTCAGGACGCCAGACGCTGCGTGTGTTCAACCTTTTCGTAGTCGTCATGGAATGGTCGTACACCGTAAGTCTAGAGATTTCTCAGTCACAAACGCCTCCATACGGACTTGCCCGTCAGCGGCCGATTATTGGTGGGCTGAAGAACGAGCCGACGACGATTTGCGGCAGTCCCGTCTCGCTGAGGGCGTTGAGGAGGCGGACCTTGTCATCGACCGAGATATCGGCGGACTCGATCTGCATCCCCTCGCGCATCGTCTCGTCGCGGTACTCGATTGTCGGCCATTGGAAGTGCATGAGGTATTCCGTCAACGCACGTTGCTATGGTCTGTGACACAGTATAGGGGAATGCGGGCGTGTCGCGTGTTACGTATTGCGTACTCTACTGCGAATGTTAGGAGCTGGCCCCTATTGGGTGGTTCATGCGTGCGTTTCCTTATAGGGGCTCGTTGCCACCTGAGGGTATTCACCGGAAGAAAGTTACGCTAACTGCTGGAGAGGGCGGACCAGGCGATTGAAGACATGGAAGCTCAGAACCGCGGCGGAGAGGACAAAACAACGGCACGGCTTCCTGAGCAGTTGTCCGACCGGAAAGCGTCATGGCAACGGGTCAGACGGGCAATGGAAGAGTTGCCAACCCGGGATCGCACCATTTGCCACTTAAGACTCGCGGGAGAGTGGAATCGTTGTCCACCCATCCTGCTCCAAGGTCTTCAACATAGCCGCTGTGTACGCTGGATTGGGAGTTTTCTGCACGACCGCGAATAGTTCTTCGCCGGCCAGAGTGAACAAAATCCCTTTAATACGATGGGCTGCATCGTTTGGCTTAGTATCGCCCCAACGCAGTAACCAAGCTGACTCTTGTTGCCGGACCAGGATTTTTCGTTGATTCGCAACTGCAGGAAAGTCGATCTCCGACTTCATCTCGTTGACAATGAGCCTATGGTGAGCCAATCGTATTAGAACGTCGTACGACAATCCATAGGGCTGCAACGAATTGGCTCCTGGATTCCCACAACCCACGACAATCAGAGGTGTTCCGTTCGAGTCGCAGATCGCCGCCGAACATAGTGTTTGAAATTCTTCGGCGCGTTCCTTCTTCAAATCTCTGGCTATCGACATAGTGTCGTTCGACACGCTGCCCGGCGACTCCAATTCACCAGCCAAAAGCCGTGCCCAGAGATCCTGCAAAGTTTCATCAGACACGTTGCTCGCCTCAGTTATCCACCTGCGGCGAAACTCCGGGCTGAATTGTCCCAGATTTACCTTTGACCAATCCACCACGGAATCAGCCTTAGACATTGCATTTACAGTATTTGCAACTAGCCTTTCAATTTCCTCTTGGTGGTCGTCGGCGAATGCCTCAAACTCCATCGCAACGCCGCGATAACGAAAATTGGTTTGCCCAGATTGCAACATCCCTTCTACAATCGCACGGTCGGCTTCCAAGTTCTTCCGGTCCTGTCCACCCCTCAGCAACGTACCAAATGCAGCGGTAATGCCCGGAGCCATCGCACGGACGATCGGGGAAGCCTCTCTTGCTAGTTCTGATTCCTCCAACCTACATACTCCTTTATTTGTCCCCCCATGGGACTCTGTTGGGCCCATTTCCAATTGTACTATGCCACTTGGGATGATTTCTTAATCACTCCCGCCCAGTACGGTCGCGAAATCTAGGGGGGCAATCGGATCTTCCTCAAGTACGATAATGGCACTACTCAGGATTGAGGCGGTCGACGGTGTGCTGACTATAGCCCCAACGCCACACCTAGTTTAGGCCGGAACTACCGTAGTCCGCAGATAATGGCACTTCCCTAGCCCTCAGTCCCCCGGCTCCCCACGTCGGCGAAGCGGCTGTCGGCTCCTGTACGTCGCGACTCGCCAGAGCCACTCGGCGGGTCCGAAGAGGAAGCGACTCAGCCACGCCTGCGACCACCACAGTTGCAGCGCCCATACCGCGAACACGAAGACCAATACGGCGCTTCGGTTCAGGAAGTCGGCATTGCTCAGCAGGGTTGTCAGGACAAGCACTCCGAGAATCGTCTGAGTCAGGTAGTTGGTCAGCGCCATCCTGCCGACCGCGCGCAGACGCTGTTTGAGCCGGTTGTCCCCGCGGTTGTTCCAGAGGATGATGAGACTCATGTATCCCAGCGAGGCGGGAATCGAGCCGAGCGTGTTGGGAATCTGGCCGATGAAGGCGATCTCGCGTGAGTAGTCGTTGACTGCGGTGACGATGACCCCGGCGGCGGCAAGCGGCAGGCCGACGGCAAGCCCGATAACAGCGGTACGTCGATATGTCCTCGCAGGCAGGCCGCCGTTCATGAAGCCGGCACGATACAGGCCGGCGCCGACGAGGATCAGCCCCAGTGCGCGCAGGAAATAGCCCAGCAGGAAGGGTAGGACGATAAACTCATCTTCCGGGATCTCGCCCTTCGTCCAGAAACCGGATAGCGACACGTCGGTCGTGTCGGCGATGTTCTGCGCGAGCAGTGTGCTGGCGACCGATAGCAAGAATACGACGACGCCGAGGGAGATGAGCGCCCGGTTTGGCAGCTTTCGGAGTGCTAGAAGAAAGACGGAAGATAGCGCGTAGGCCGTGAGCACGTCGCCGTCCCACAACATCATGTGCAGGATGCCGATGACCAGCAACAGCGCGTTTCGCCACAGGTTCAAGAGGACTGCGCGCCTTCCTTTCCCTACGGCACGGTCGATGAAGAGGATCATCCCAGCGCCGAACAGCAGCGAGAACAGCCCCATGAACTTCTGGTCGACGAAGACCTCGCCGAGAATGCCAATCGCCCAGTCGATCGGCGTCTGTGAGGGGCCCGCGCTGAGGTTGAAATAGGGCGCGCTGCCGAGACCAAAGTTGACGGCGTTCATCAACAGGATGCCAAGCACGGCAATCCCGCGTATCAGGTCGAGGCTGGTTATCCGCCCGGACTCGCGAACGGGACCGGAATCAGTGGCCTGGGAAGGTGCTGCCATTAGATCAAACTTCGAGAGCGAGATTGGGAGGGATGACTGAGCCTAGGTTCAGTTCCACATGATTTTGATATCACGATTGACCCTCACCCCCGTATCATGTACGGGGCAGGCTCTAGCCCTCTCCCCGACGGGAGAGGGGATAAATCGGCATCTGCCATTTCATCATATTCAAGTTGACTGAGCCTAAGGTTCAGTGGATGTTTGCGTGGTGGATTGTAAAGGTAACCGGGGCGGAACACCATTGCCACTGCGCTCGATGACCTTTGGTATAATGTCTGGTTACCAGCCACTGTCGAGGAGAGTCGTCCTGAACATTACGCTGAGGCTGTTCGCCGGTTATCGCGAGCGAGTGGGACAGAGCGTCCTCAAACTCGCGATGCCCGCCGGCGCGACGGTCGGCTCGGTTGCGCAAGAGGTATTCGAGCGATATCCGGGACTCATTGGGACGCCGACGGCCCTGGTACTTGCCGTGAACGAGGAGTACCAGCTCCACGACTACGCGCTTTCGGACGGCGACGAGGTCGCGCTGATTCCGCCGGTCAGCGGAGGCACGGATGATTGAGATCACGTACGACGCGCTCGACCCTAAGGCGATCACCGACCGTGTGCGCTCACGGACGGCCGGGGCGGTGATCACGTTCCTCGGCACGACGCGGGACTCCACCGCAGACCGGGACGTCCTCTACCTCGAGTACGAAGCGTACGAGCCGATGGCCGAGAAGAAGCTGGCAGAGGTTGCACAGGAGATGATGGACAGGTGGCCGCTGACGGCAGTGGCGATCTCCCACCGTCTGGGGCGGCTGGAGATAACGGACATCAGCCTCGTCGTGGCCGTGTCGTCGCAGCACCGCGGGCACGCCTTCGAGGCCGCCCATTACAGCGTCGACCGGCTCAAGCAGGTGGTGCCGATTTGGAAGAAGGAATTCTTCAAAGGCGGCGAGGTCTGGGTGGAGAGCCCGGAGGACGTGGCGCTGCGGGAGCGAACAAGGAATACGTGATGTGGACGCAATAGAAGGAAGGAGTTTCTGAAAATGACAACCATTGAGAGAAAGATTCGTTGCAGCCTCCCACTCTGCGCGAGTTGTAGGCCTAAGAAGTTTGAACGGAAGGTCACTGGGAGACTGGCCGAGGCCGGCATCGACTCTATGCACGGAGATAATGAGTCCGAAGTCGATAATGCCGTCTGGGACGAAATTGACGCCGCTGTCGGAGTCAATACTCGCGAGATTGTTCAGAGCATCGCCACCCAGGCTAGTGACTACTGCTTCATGTACCCAATTCTCACAGTTGACCACCTTACCGTTGAAGACAGAGAGACTGCTGAGCGGTCAGGAGCAGAAGTGACTGGAAATGAGGTCGATTACTATTCTGTGCGTTGGATACTACCTCAGTGCGGCGTGTTTCCAGGTATTTACATAATGAAAATTGACAAGGTTCCGTGGAAGCAACTTAAGCGCGATGCCTTCAAATGCGCCAAGGACAGAGGCACCCCCACACCCAAGGGTGATGCCTTGCTACGTTGCATGAAGAAAACGGCTAGGCAGCAGTACAGCAACTACGGCCACTTCATCTCGTGGCATCAGGAGCGACAACCCTTCACAGACGATGGGGTGAAGGCCATTAAACGCGCGTACAACAAGGAAATAGAACGTGTCTATCAGAAACTCAAGACGCGCAAGTGAGAACCATCTGCAACGGAACGGTTGACCCATGACCACCCCTCTGGATACCGGCCTTCGCCGGTATGACGGTTAATCGAGGGTGTCCCTTCGCGGGTATGACGGTTGCTGTGCACATCAAGCGTTGTCACGAAGTTTGAATACTAACGGCGGTCCATTCTCATTGCCGCGAATACGAGTCTCTGCTATATTGGAGGTTCACTGACGGAGGGATCGCATAGTGGCCTAGTGCGGGCGCCTGCTAAGCGCTTAGGGGGAGAAATCCCTCTCGTGGGTTCGAATCCCACTCCCTCCGCCATTCACGAGAGCCCCCACAAAGCGGACATGGAAGACTATTACATATGGACAATCGGCTGCCAGATGAACGTGGCCGATTCCGAGCGCCTCGAAAGCGCCCTTGAGCAGATGGGCTTGGGCAAGGCCGCCACTGCCAAGGAAGCCGACGTGGTCGTGCTGAACAGTTGCGTCGTGCGGCAGAGCGCGGAGGACAAGGTGGTCGGGATGCTCGGACACCTCAAGCCGATGAAGCAGCAAGACGGCGACAAGGTCGTCGCCCTCATGGGCTGCATGGTCGGTCCGAAGACGGACACGCTGCAACAACGGTTCCCGCAGGTCGACATCTTCATGCGACCTCAGCAGTTCACGCCGCTGATCGACCTGCTCGGCGACAGAATGGGCATCGACCCGGAGGGGTGCGTCGGGCCGCTCACCGCGAGGCCGAACGTCACGGCGTACGTCCCGATCATCCACGGCTGCGACAAGTTCTGCACCTTCTGCATCATTCCGTATCGCCGGGGACGAGAGGTCAGCCGCACGATCCCTGACATCGTCCGCGAGGTCGAGCTTCTTGCCGACCGGGGCGTTCGCGAGGTGACGCTGCTGGGCCAGAACGTCGACTCGTACGGGCACGACCTGGACAGCGACGTGGACCTGGGGCACCTGCTGAAGGAGGTGCATCCGATCGACGGGATCGACCGGGTACGCTTCCTCACGTCGCATCCGAACGACATGAGCGACCACATCATCGACACGGTGGCCGACCTGCCGAAGGTCTGCGAGCACATCAATCTGCCGTTCCAGGCGGGCGACGACAATGTGCTTTCGAGAATGAGGCGAGAGTACACGAACGCCGATTACCGCAGGCTCGTCGACAGGATACGCGACCGGATCCCGAACGTGTCCATGACGACCGACCTGATCGTGGGTTTCTGTGGCGAGACCGACGAGCAGTTCAGCAAGACGTACGAGATGGTGCGCGACGTGAGGTTCGACAAGGTCCACTCGGCGATGTACTCGACGAGGGACAACACCTTCGCGTCCCGAAAGTACGAGGACGACGTTCCTCAGGACGAGAAGAAGCGGCGTCTGACGGCAATCGACGAGCTCCAAGCCTCCATCCAGGCGGAGATAAACTCGAAGCTCATGGACGAGACCCTGGAAGTCCTGGTCGAGGGGACCAAGCGCGGGCAGGTTCATGGACGCAGTCGCAGCGACAAACTGGTGTATGTAGAGGGTGGAGAAGACGTGATTGGCCACACCGCGCCGGTACGGATCGAACGCGCCGGGCCGTGGTCATTGGGGGGGCGAATCGCCCTCGCCGCGTAGGTGAATGGAGGCCAACATGGTAATCGCTGAATCTCCCAAGACACCGACCATACCGATAACCGAGATCGAGCAGTCCGCCTTTTGCCAGACGGACGACGAACTCCAGGCGAAGTCGCTCGAAGAGGAGTTCGAGGCGGGAGTCCGGTGGCAGAAGATCCCGATCTCCTACCTCAAGGCCAAGCCGGAGGAGCTTGACGTACGGATCGCCGAAGCGCGCGCGCGACTCGGTGAGAAGACGGTCATCCTCGGCCACCACTACCAGCGGAACGAGATCATCAGATTCGCCGACTTTCGAGGCGACTCGTTCAAGCTCTCGCAGTTCGCCGCCAGCCAGGCGAGCGCGGAGAGCATCATCTTCTGCGGCGTCCACTTCATGGCCGAGACGGCGGTCATCCTGAGCCAGGACCACCAGCGGGTCATCCTGCCCAACCTGACGGCGGGGTGCTCGATGGCGGATATGGCGCACATCGACGACGTGCTGGACTGCTGGGACGACCTCAACGACGCGCTCCCGAACAGCACGACGGTGCCCATCACGTATATGAACTCGACCGCGGCCATCAAGGCGCTGTGCGGTCGCGAGGGCGGTATCGTGTGCACGTCCTCGAACGCCGCCGCGACGTTCGAATGGGCGCTCGGAAGGGGCGACAAGATACTATTCCTTCCCGACCAGCACCTAGGTCGGAACACGGCGGTGCGGTTCGGCATCGGCCTCGACGAGATGGTCATCTGGAATCCCTTCAAGCCAATGGGGGGCAACTCCGAGGAGGATATCGACCGGGCGAAGGTCATCCTCTGGCAGGGCCACTGCTCCGTACACACTAGGTTTTCCGTCAAGCAGATCGAAGAGGCCCGGCGCAGGTACCCCGACGTGAACGTCATCGTCCACCCGGAGTGCTACCGGGAGGTCGTCCAGGCGGCCGACGTCAACGGCTCGACCGAGACGATCATAAGGACCATCGAGGAGGCGCCAAGCGGCACGACGTGGGCCGTGGGGACGGAGATCAGCCTCGTCAATCGCGTCGCACAGGAGAACCCCGACAAGACGGTCTTCTGCCTCGACTCGGTCGTCTGTCCCTGCTCCACCATGTACCGCATACACCCGGCCTACCTGTGCTGGATACTGGACGGGCTGAACGAGGGCGTGGTCGTGAACGAGATCACCGTGGACGACGATACGAAGCGCGACGCGAAGGTCGCCCTCGACCGGATGCTGCGGGTCGTTTGACGCGGCCTACCTTCCCAGCCCGTCGAAAGCCCGTGACCATGGACATCTCCCAAGCCGAGATCGACGAGGTCGTGCATAAGGCGCTCCTTGAAGACCGGGCCGCTGACGACATTACGACGGAGACGCTGGTACCTCCCGAGCTGCAGGGCACAGCACGTATCATCGCCAAGGCGGAGGGCATCCTTGCAGGTGTCGAAGTTGCCGAGGCCGTATTTCGAGCGGTCGACTCCGAGCTAGGGTTCAACTCCATCCTCTCGGACGGCGCGCGGTTAGAGGTCGCTGACGACGCTGAAGAGTACGGCTCCATAGCCGAGCTATCAGGCAGCGTGGCGTCAATCTTGAAGGGCGAGCGGGTGGCGCTCAATTTCCTGCAGCACCTGAGCGGAATCGCAACGGAGACAGACCGGTACGTGCGAGAGGTGGCGGAATACAACGCGGTCATACTCGACACAAGGAAGACGGCTCCGGGCCTGCGCGACCTGCAAAAGTACGCTGTCGCCGTCGGTGGGGGCACGAACCACCGCCGCGACCTCTCGGACGGGGTGCTTATCAAGGACAACCATCTCGCTGCCGGACGGCTCAATGAGCTGTCCCTGGGTGCCGTCATCCGCCGGATGCGGGACAGCGCGCCGGGGACATGGGCGATCGAGGTGGAGGTCGAGACGCTGGAACAGCTCCGCGAGGCCGTCGACGCGGGGGCCGACATCGTCATGCTGGACAACATGTCCCCGTCAGAGATGGCGGAGGCGGTCAGGATCGTCGATGGGCGAGCGCTGACGGAGGCATCGGGGGGCATCACGCTGGAGAACGTCCGAGAGGTGGCCGCAACGGGTGTAGACAGGATATCCGTGGGGGCGCTCACTCACTCGGTCGCGGGGCTCGACATCAGCCTTGAGCTCCTCGACATGGGGTAGTCGTCGAGGACGCTACCCCCTGCGCGGTCGTTCCTTGTCGGCGGAGTCGATCATGATGGTGACGGGACCGTCGTTGGTCAGCGAGACCATCATGTAGGCCTGGAAGACGCCCGTTTCGACGCGCAATCCGGTCTCGCGGAACTTGCCGACGGTCTGGTCGAACAGCGACTCGGCGAGTTCCGGTCCCGCGGCCTGAATGAAGCTCGGACGGCGGCCCTTGCGGGTATCGGCGTGCAGGGTGAACTGGCTGATGAGGAGAAGCTCGGCTCCAACGTCCGTGGCGGAGAGGTTGAACTTGCCCTCTTCGTCGGCGAACACGCGGAGGTTGACGACCTTGTTGACGATATAGTCGGTGTCCTGCTCGGCGTCGTCACGTGAGACGCCGACAAGGACCACGAACCCCGGCCCGATCTTGCCGACGGTCTCCTCATCGACGGTGACTGACGCCTCGGAGACCCTCTGCACCAACGCCTTCAATGGGAGGTTGCCCCTAAACTAGGTGGTGGACGCCGGTTCCTTGTCCTTGGCGGACTCGGACTTTTTGGATTCCTTCGATTCCTTCGACTTCGAGTCGGACTTGGAATCGGAGTCGGAGTCGGACGACTCATCGGACTCGGACTTCGACCTCCCGTTGGAGCCGCCGCCCTTGCCGTAGTCGTTCACGTAGAACCCGCTGCCCTTGAAGACGACAGGGACAGAGTGGATGACGCGACGAGACTCGACGCCGCATTGCGTACAGTAGGCAACCGGCTCGTCGGAGAAACTCTGCTTGACTTCGAACTCATGCCCGCAACCCGAACACCGGTAATCGTACCTGGGCATGAACACCTCCATCTCTCACGGACAATTAGCAGCCCATCCGAGCGGCTGCTAACACTCGACTCAGCGTAGCACCCCACCTACGGGGGTGTCAAATTGGGGGGCCGTCAAGGCACTGACTTCGTTTGACAGGGGATGGAGTGGGAACTACGATTTCGCCAATCCGTGCGGCAAGTGGGGATCGCGTGAATCGTTTGCCAGCTAGTCGAATTACGTTAGCGGCCCTCCTGTTTTCGGGTGTCGTCGGCGCTCTGCTGATCTCATGTGGGGACGAGACTCCGCCTGCCACTGCCACGCCCGCCCCGATAGCTCGTGCGCTCGACGCACCGACGGCAGTGCCCACCGATACGGCCACACCTACGCCGACGCCTACGGCTACGGCGGAACCAACTCCGACTGCGACTCCGACGTATACGCCTGTCCCTACGGCGACACCGACTGTAACGCCGACGAGCACACCGACGCCTATACCAACTGCGACCTCTACGCTGACGCCGGTACCGACGTTCACGCCGACACGCTCACCGTTACCAACTCATACGCCGACATCGATTCCAACCGCGACGCCTACGCTCACGCCTACGCCAACCTATACGCCTACACAGATGCCTACCGCGACGCCTACCTTCATGCCTACGCCAAATAACACACCCACGCCTTCACCGACACCTACGCCCACGGCTGAGGAGCGCGCTGCCGCGCACCTGTCTGAGATCATTCCATGGTTCGGGAATCCACCAGACAATCACCATGACATAACGGCACAGAGACTCATCAATATCTGGATCAAAGACACGGATCTTGGTGATGAGGTTGCCAGGCGTCCCTGGGTTGTAGACGGGATGAACTACTACGAAGTGGACGCTCTCTGGGCTCTGAGTGAAGTCATATCGAACGATTTTGAACTTGCGAAAACGGCGATAACTCTTCCATGGCTCTCCGACGACGTAGACAACGACGAACGATCCATTTTGTGGACGATGAACTTCATTGCATCAAAGGACCTTGAACTGGCGAGAATGACGATACGTCTTCCCTGGGTCAATGATGAGATACACAACGGCGAGCTGCCCGCTATAAGTCATCTCAACTCTCTTGCATCAAAGGACGTTGAACTAGCAAGAACGATGATGAGTCTTCCCTGGTTTAATGATGACATAGACGATAGAGAGCAGTCCGCCATAAATTACCTCAACTCTATTGCATCAAAGGATCTTGAATTGGCGAGAACGACGACGAGTTTTTCCTGGTTTGCCGACAGCATAACGTCGAACGAGTTGCAATCACTCAGGGCTCTAAGCAGCATCGCATCAGAGGACCTTGATCTGGCAAGAATGATGATACGTGTCCCCTGGTTGGTTGACGATGTAACACCTGATGAGGTTACTATTCTCTGGGCTCTAAGTAACATCGCGTCTGCGGATTTCGAACTGATGAACAATGTGCTGTCTCTACCATGGGAAGAAGGCCACTTGGAAAGAGATTTAAATTACTTCCTTTTGCATTCCCTGGGTATCATAGCTTCACACAGAAGCAATGCTCTTGTTCAGTTGATTGCTCAGCCCTGGTTCGTCGACGGTCTGAACGAGAAAGAGGCCGCCTTGGTCGCTACCTTGTTAGTTGTCGCCGAGGAGCCATCACTGTACGAGGATCTGCTCAAGGCCCGTTATACGCAAACCAGGACCGTTTCCCTTCCACTGGCCGGAGATGTGAACATCTGGGTCATTCAACCCACTCCCTTCCCTGCGGACGAAGACCTGCTGACGAACATCGAAGATACAGCACGCATCATGGAGGGCTTCCTCAAAGTTCCCTTCCCTACGACCGACATCATCTTGCTGGTTGCAAATCAAAGTTATGGAGTTGGTGGGTTACATGCGGGATCCCACATGAGGCTGGTGAGGCGTGATTCGTATGACGGGCAGGAAGTTGAAGTGGAACACATACCTCATGAGACAGCCCATTACTACTTCAGCGCTAGTTCTACTGGGCCGAGGTGGCTCACAGAAGGAGCAGCAGAGTTTATCCAAGCATACGTCAACGATCAGACGGGCGTCCAAGACTTTAAAGACCACAGAATTGAGGTGTCACGAGAGACCAAATCAGTGTGTATAGACGGTTATGACGAGTTCGAGAACATACGTCATTACGTCTACGTCTCTGACTATAAGAGCGATTGTCACTACGATATGGGAGAAAATTTGCTTCATGGCTTATTTGAGACGATGGGTGAAGAGGCAATGAGGGCTGCACTGCGTGACCTATATCTGTTGGAATTAGTTAAAGACGCGGAACTGGATGAGCATGAAGTGGAGAACCGTATTTATCTCACTTTTCTTGAACATACGCCACCTGAAAAAAGGGAACCGTTCCGCAACCTATATCTAGGCCTGCACGGAGGCCCGTACGAAGATCCGGAGGCCGACCGCGCAGACGACCACGGCGATGAGGCTTCGACCGCATCCGATGTACAGGTGCGAGACGTCGTCGAAGGTGCGCTGGACTACATGTGGGACTTCGACTACTTCCGCTTCCAAGCTGAAGAAGGCCCTGCGTACTGGATAAACGTCACACATGATACGTTGCGCTCATCCAGTATTTCCGTGTACGGTCGCGACGGACAGACCGAACAGAGATGGATGCTCCGCGAAAGGGGTTCTAATGGGCCTCGGATGCTCTGGGAGACTCAAAACTCCGGCGAGCATTACTTTGCCGTGCAGAACTTCGGAGGGAAGACCGGTCAGTACACGTTCACCATTACTCCTCTTGTCTCAACCCAGGATGACCACGGCGATACTCCGGCTACGGCAACCGACATACCGGTCAATGGCATTGTGAATGGCACCATCGACCACAGTGGAGACGTGGATATCTTTCGGTTCCATGTGGTGGATGGCCGACCGTACGGGGTAGTCTTCACGCTGGAGACACTCGAAGAGGGCAGCCTAAGACTGTATAGCCGTGAAGCCTTCTATCCATTGTATTTGAGAGGGATCACAAGATTAGATCCTACTAACTCTTGGTGGGGGGCGGCAGCCAGCGGAGATCACTATTATGTTGTGGCTGGCTACGACGGGAATAAGGGCGCCTACTCTCTGGTAACCAGCGGCGGCGATCAATGATCTGAGTGAATAACTGGAATCTTGCTAAGCCGCCAGTGGACACCCTACAGCCGCGACCCCAACGCCCCATCCACAGCCCGCTCCAGCCCACCGCTCCACGCATCATCTACCTCGTCCAGATCAAGATCGATGCTACTCCCCAATGAGAGCGTGCTTCCCCCTACCCTTCCGAGCACGACGGAGGGCACTCCCTCGTTGGAGCATAGGCGTTGGAGCTGTGTGAGCCGGTCTTCGGGGAGGGAGACGACGATGCGGGACTCGGTCTCGCCGAAGAGGGCGGCGTCCCATCGGCCTGACATGGCGAACAAGCCGGTGAACCCAATGTTTCCTGCTATGCAGCTCTCGGCGAGGGCGACGGCGAGGCCGCCATCGGAGCAGTCGTGGGCGGAGTTGACGGTGCTCTCGGCGATGGCCCGACGGCATACTCGCTGGACGGCGGCTTCGAGGTCCAGGTCGATGGTCGGGGGGCCTGCGACCTTGTCGTGGACGAGTTCGAGGTATTCGCTTCCGGCGAGGGAGGCGGCGTCGCCCCGCACCTCGTCGCAGCCTAGCAGGACGACGATATCACCATCGTTCTTGAAGGCCATGGTCGCGTGGACCGATACGTCGTCGAGCAGGCCGAGCGCTCCTATTATCGGAGTCGGGTAGATGTCGCGTCCGCGCGACTCGTTGTAGAGGCTGACGTTGCCGCTGATGACGGGCGCGGCGAAGGCAGAGCTCGCGGCGGCCATACCGTTCACGCACTCCTCGAGCTGGTAGTAGACCTCCGGCTTTTCCGGGTTGCCGAAGTTGAGGCAGTCTGTCAGTGCGATGGGAGTCGCGCCGGTGGTGGAGACGTTGCGGCACGCCTCCGCGACGGCGATCATCCCACCGATGTGCGGGTCGAGGTAGCACTTGCGGCCGTTGCCGTCGGTCGCGAGGGCGATGCCGGCGCCTGTGCCCTTGACGCGCAAGACGGCGGCGTCCCCGCCCGGAGCGACGACGGTGTTGGTCTGGACCTGGTGGTCGTACTGCCGGTAGACGGACAGCTTGGAGGCGATATTCGGTGATGCGAGCAGGCTGAGTAGGATGTCGGTGGGAGGCATATCAGGAACTGGGACCCGGTTGAGGTCGAAGTCCTGCAGGTCCGTGAGCCACTGGGGCTTCACGCCGGTGAGCCTGTACAAGGGCGCGTCGGTCAGGAGTCCGACCGGCAGGCGTCCGTGCTCACGTCCGTCGTCCTGGATTCTCACATCGCCGTCGCCCGTCGACTCGCCGATGACAGTGGAGTGTAGGTCCCACTTGTCGAGTATCTTGGTCACTTCCCCGGCATCATCCGGCGCGACGACGACGAGCATCCTCTCCTGGCTCTCGGAGAGCATGACCTCGTAGGGCGTCATGCCAGACTCGCGCCTGGCGACCTTCGACACGTCGATGGTGATGCCCGTCCGCCCCTTGGCGGCAGTCTCTATCGACGACGTGGACAGCCCGGCGGCTCCCAGATCCTGGAGTCCGACGAGACGTCCCGACTCGGCGAGTTCAAGGCACGCCTCGATCAGCACCTTTTCGAGGAACGGGTTGCCCACCTGTACGGCGGGACGGAGCTCGCGGTCGTCCTCGAAGCTCCGCGACGCGAGGCCGGAGGCACCGTGAATGCCGTCACGTCCGGTGTCGGCGCCCACCAGCATGAGGAGGTTGCCCGGTGTCCCAGTCGTCGCGCTGAGGAGCTTGTCCGCCGGAACGATGCCGACGCACATGGCGTTTACGAGCGGGTTGTCGGCGTAGGAGTCGGAGAAGACGACCTCGCCGCCGACGTTGGGAATGCCGATGCAGTTGCCGTACTCCGATATGCCGGCAACAACGCCGCCGAAGAGATAGCGGTTCCGCGCGGTGTCCGGCTGTCCGAACCGGAGGGAGTTCAGCAGCGCGATGGGCCGAGCGCCCATGGCGAAGATGTCCCTGACGATGCCGCCGACTCCCGTTGCGGCGCCCTCGTACGGCTCGATTGCCGAGGGGTGATTGTGCGACTCGATCTTCATGACGATGGCGAGGCCGTTTCCAATGTCCACCGCGCCCGCGTTCTCCTGTCCTGGCGCTACCAGCATGCGCGGGCTGGTATTGGGCAGCATTCGGAGAAGTGGCTTGGAGTGCTTGTACGCGCAATGCTCGCTCCACAGCGAACCGAAGAGGCCGAGCTCCAGCTCGTTGGGTTCGCGTCCCAGTCGCTCGACGATGGCCTCGTACTCCCCTTCGGAGATGGCGAGGGCTTCGAGTGTCTCTTTGCCTGGGGGCATGTGAGTTCGCTCCGATTCGTCCGTGTTAGGCCGTGCCGATTGCGACGAGGGCCACGCCGGCCACGACGAGGACGGCGCCGATGACCGTCCTCCTGGAGACCCGTTCGAGGCGCTGCAGGAAGATGTGCGTCATCAAGATCGCCACGAGGGGATTGGCGCCTGCCACCGGGGACGCGATCACTACCGATACCCGGTCGAGCGACAGGTAGAACGACGTGACGCCGAACGCCGACGCCAGACCGGACATTGATACTACCACCCACCCGCGAAGAGAGGCTAGCTTCAGGTCGACGAGCGCGGGACGGGGGAACAGGACCGCCATGAGCAGTAGACCGAACACGAGCGAAAAGAAGGTGGCCGTCATGGGCGGCACACCGTCGCGGATCACCAGGTAGGCGAAGTAGGTGCCAAATCCATACCCGGCCGCGGAACCGACCGAGGCCAAGTAGCCCTGGAGTGTCCGACGGCCATCTCCGTCCTCAATCCGGTCCGTCATTTGCTCAACACGACCACGACGCCGGTGATGATGGAGAGCGTGCCGATGGCGACCGTAAGATTCGGCGTTTCGCCCAACAAGAGGATGGCGAGGACAACAGCGAAGAGCGGGGACGCGCCGACGACCGGACTTGAACGAGCAACGCCGATCTTGGAGACGGCGACGAAGTTGAGCAGCCGTCCTCCGACGAAGCTGGCGAATCCCGCGAGGAACAGGAGCGCTATCTGGGTCCACTCAAGCGCGAGCGCCTCTGCTCCGTCCATCACCGCTACGAGTCCCGCCGTGCAGATCACGCCTACGACCAGCGAGACGATGACGCCGGAAGTCGGCCTCATGTGTTGGACGCTGAGACGGGCGAAAAAGGCCGTGGCCCCGAATCCCACCGCAGCGCACAGAGCGAACAGGATGCCTATCACGACGCCCGTCCGTAATAGAGGTAAGGATTGTCAGAACGCTCTATCGGTCCCGGCGCGAAATAGCTCACGGGGCCAGATGTTCGATGATCGAGTTGAAGATGAGCGCCCCGTCGGCGCCTCCCACGACCTGCTCGCAGCATCGCTCGGGGTGCGGCATCATGCCGAGAACGTTGCCCTTGGCGTTGACGATGCCCGCGATGTTGTTGACCGAGCCGTTCGGGTTGGAGTCCGGGGTCGCGTGTCCGTCCCCGGTCGAGTACCGGAAGACCACCCTGCCCTCTTCCTCCAGCTCACGCAGGGTATCGGAGTCGGCGAAGTACCTTCCCTCGCCGTGCGAGATGGGGACTCGCAGCACCTTACCGGCCGGATATCCTCCACTGAACGGGGTACCGGCAGTCTCGGACCGAAGGTTCACCCACATACAGCGGAACTGTAGGACGTCGTTCCGCATCAGCGCGCCGGGGAGCAGGCCGGCCTCACAGAGTATCTGGAACCCGTTGCAGATACCGGCGACGATCCCGCCTCCCGCGGCGAAGTCCGTCACGGCGTTCATGACGGGCGAGAATCGCGCGATCGCGCCGCACCTCAGGTAGTCTCCATACGAAAAGCCGCCCGGCAGGATGACGCAGTCGAAGCGCGAAAGGTCGGTCTCCTTGTGCCAAACATACTCGACCTGCCGGTGGAACACCTCCGACAGGACGTGGTAGGTGTCCGTGTCGCTCCACGTGCCGGGGAAGACGACGACTCCGAAGCGCATGTCGTTCGCGGTCGTCAATGCCAGACTGCCAAGTGACGCTGGTGTGGAACGTGGGTATACGAGGAATTCACGACCGTTCCCTGAGCAGCGCGGCGACCGTTTGACTGACCTTCTTGAGGTCGGCCCGCCCCTCGACCTGCGGGATGATTCGTCCCATTACCTTGCCCATTTCGCGCGGGCTTGTCGCGCCCACCTCGTCGACCGCCTTGGCCGCGATTTCCGAGATCTCCTCGTCGGTGAGCTCGGCGGGCAGGTACTCCATGATGATGGCGAGCTCGTCCTCTTCCTTGCTGACGAGGTCGTCCCGTCCGCCCTTGCTATAGGCCTCGATGCTGTCGCGCCGCTGACGCGCCTGACGCCAGAGCAAGCCGGTGATGGCCTCGTCGTCCGCCGGCTCCTGGCGTTCGATCTCGAGGTTGCGAATGGCGGACAGGAGGTACCGGAGAACGTCGCGCCGGAGCGTGTCGCGCGAACGCATCGCCTGCTTGAGATCGTCGGTTAGCTGCTCGCTTAAGGACATTGAGACGGTCTCCTCACTTGATTTCCGCGTCCGCTCGCCTCGGATAGAATCGCCCAGAACCGTTGACGTGTCAAGGTGAGGCCACGTGCCTCACGCCGATACAGATGTGCTACCGGTCAGTGTTCTCCAGCTTCCCGACGGCCCGACTGAGGTCTCGCACCACCCGGTCTCTGCCCAATATCTCCAGTGACTCGAACAGTGGCGGAGAAACCTTCAGCCCGCTCGTCGCGACCCGAAGCGTTCCGAGCAGCTGACCAACCTTGATGTCGAGGTCGTCGGCAAGGCCCCGGAGCCTGGCCTCAAGAGTTGCCGCGTCGAATGGCTCGACGGCTCCGACAACTTCCACCGCCGCATTTAGCGCTCGCAGTGTCCCCGCCTCGTCCATCCTTCGCTGGACAAGCTCGCTCAGCTCGTAGTCGAACTCGTCGTTGAAGAAGAACGGTATGCGCTCCGCCGCGTCGGCCAGCGTCTTGAGCCGTTCCTTGATCAGAGGCACGATTTGCACCAGGGTCTCACGGTCGGGCTCCGAGGGCAGTTCGTCGGCGGGATATCCGCGCCAGAAGTCCAGGAGCGCGTCGGCCAGTTCCGCGTCGTCCGACTCGCGGATGTAGTGCCCGTTCATCCAGTCGAGCTTGTCGAGATTGAAGATCGCCCCCGACTTGGAAACTCTCTCCAGGGAAAAGGCCTCGATCAGATCATCGTTGGCGAAGAGCTCCGTCTTGTCGTCATAGGACCAGCCGAGGAGCGCGAGGAAGTTGACCAACGCGTGGGGGAGGTAGCCCATTTGTCGGTACTCGTTCACCGATACCGCTCCGTGCCGTTTGCTGAGCTTACCGCCGCCGCTCGCGAGAATGTCCGGCAGGTGGGCGAACTCCGGAGCTTGCCAGCCGAAGGCATCGTACAAACAGACATGCCGGGGCGCGCTGGAGAGCCAGCCCTCCCCGCGGATGACGTGGGATATGCTCATGAGTTGATCGTCGACAACGCTGGCGAGGTGGTAGGTCGGGAACCCGTCCGATTTCAGGATAACGAAATCGTCGATGAGCGAGTTGTCGAACTCCACCCGGCCTCGAATAACATCGGAAACGATGGTCGATCCATCTTTGGGCATGGCGAACTTCACCGCCGAGCCACGCTCGTCCTCGAATCGGTAGGCGCGCCTCGACTCGATGAGCCGGTCGGCCGCACCTTGATAGTGTTCCAGCCGTTCCGATTGAAAGTAAGGTCCGTACTCACCGCCGACCTCGGGACCTTCGTCCCAGTCGAGACCGAGCCACCTGAGGCCTTCCATAATTGCCTCGACCGAGCCTTCCACCTCGCGGGCCTGGTCGGTGTCCTCGATGCGCAGGATGAACTTACCACCGTGCCTGCGGGCAAACAGCCACGTGAACAGGGCCGTGCGGATGTTTCCCACGTGGGGATCGCCGGTGGGACTCGGCGCGAAACGGGTTCGGATATCGGGCATTGCCCGTTCCTCCATCAAAAGAAGACTACGGTGTGTCAAAAATTCTTCTACTCACCAGCGAGAGAGCGACGCGCCATCCGAAGAGCATCACGGCTTGTACGCCGATGGCGACCAGGGCGAAGGCCAGTTGAAACGTTCTGTCGGTGAGCCACGCGCGAAGCACCACGGCGATGACGCCGCACACGAGCCAGATGAGCGGGACTCGCCAGGCCGACACCCGCGCACTCGTCAAGGTCGACACACGGAAGGTCCCAAGCCATGGTGATAAGGCGAACCAGACGGCGGCGAAAGGCAATGCGGTTCGCCAGAACGCTGCGTCCTGGATGATTCCGTGCTCCGCCCGGCCGGCAAATACGAAGATACCGAAGACCGCCAGGTCGCCCAAGGCGGCTATCAGAACGAGCGGCGAGAGCATCCTCGATGTTGTGGCCTTAACCGTCATCGTTTGATATTGTCCTTCACCGTACGCGGAAAGGGAAGGATTGCACAGGCCGCAAGGTAACTGTTCAGTAACTATTCAGAGTTAGTGAGATATGCACGCATTGTCCTCCTGACTGTCATTCTGAGGAGCGCAGCGTCGAAGATTCTACAATTTCTCCCCCGGCGGGGCAGAGATACAGAGAGGGGGTCTTCGCACTTCAACTCACGAAGACTGAACAGTTACACAGTTCAAAAAACGGTTGACCGCACCCGCATTGTTCACTACAATACACATAAGGCTAGTGTGGTGCTAGCCCTTTTTGTTGAGTCAATCAGCCGGGCCCCAGTGGCGCAATCGGCAGCGCAGCCGATTTGTAATCGGCAGGTTGGAGGGTTCGAGTCCCCCCTGGGGCTTTTCCCCAACCAAACCGAGACGGCGCTTCGCCCTAGCGCTTCTTGGATTGGAAATGACGCTGTGCTAAACTTGTGGGTTGTCGGCTATGTGCAGGGATGGGAGAGTGGTTAAATCCACCAGACTGTAAATCTGGCGCCCTAAGGGCTACGTAGGTTCGAATCCTACTCCCTGCACCAGACCGTTCTGAGAGGAAGGTGCGTGCCCTCATAGCTCAGGAGGCAGAGCGCGTTCTTGGTAAGAACGAGGTCAGCAGTTCGAGTCTGCTTGAGGGCTCCACAAAATTGAACGAGAACACAATAGCAACAAAGAGAACTAGAAGAGGAGAGAACGGAGATGGCAAAGGAGCGATTCGTACGAGACAAGCCGCATTTGAACGTGGGGACTATCGGTCACGTCGACCACGGTAAGACTACGCTGACCGCGGCCATTACCAAGAGCCTGGCGAACACCGGGCTCGCCAGCTTCCGGGAGTTCGACAGCATCGACAACGCCCCGGAAGAGAAGGAACGCGGCGTGACTATCGCGATCACGCACGTCGAGTATGCGACGGAGTCCCGCCACTACGCCCACGTCGACTGCCCGGGACACGCCGACTACATCAAGAACATGATCACCGGCGCGGCGCAGATGGACGGCGCAATCCTCGTAGTCAGCGCCCCAGACGGACCTATGCCGCAGACCCGCGAGCACATCCTACTCGCCCGACAGGTTGAGGTCCCCGCCATCGTAGTCGCTCTCAATAAGGTCGATATGATGGACGACGAGGAACTTTTGGAACTCGTAGAACTGGAGATGCGCGAGCTTCTGACCGAGTACGGCTTCCCCGGCGACGATGTGCCGATCGTTAGGGTCAGCGCCCTCAATGCTCTTGAGTCCGACGACACTTCTCGGGACTCCGAGTGGGGTAGCGGCATCTGGGAGCTCATGGACGCAGTTGACAGCTACATCCCCATTCCAGACCGCCCCAGGGATCAGCCGTTCCTCATGCCCGTCGAGGACGTGTTCAGCATCAAGGGTCGAGGCACAGTCGTCACCGGACGTGTCGAGCAGGGAGTCATCAAGGTCGGCGATACGGTGGACGTTGTTGGATTCAAGGAAACGAGCCAGACCGTCGTCACCGGCGTGGAGATGTTCCACAAGATGCTCGACGAGGCCGAGCCGGGCGATGCCGTCGGCCTCCTCCTGCGTGGCGTAGATCGCGACGAGATCGAGCGCGGGCAGGTTCTTGCTGCCCCGGGCAGCGTCACGCCGCATACCGACGCCAGCGCCCAGGTGTACGTCCTTACCAAGGAAGAGGGTGGCCGGCACACCCCGTTCTTCAGCGGGTACAAGCCGCAGTTCTATGTCCGCACCACCGACGTGACGGGTGAGATCAAGCTGCCGGACGGCGTGGAAATGGTCATGCCGGGCGACAACATCGAGATGGACATCAAGCTCACGACCCCGGTAGCCATGACCGACCAGTTGCGATTCGCCGTCCGCGAGGGCGGCCGGACCGTCGGCTCCGGCGTCTTCACGGCAATCACCGACTAGCAGCAGAACGATAAACCAACGAAGGGACGCCGCGGTGTCCCTTCGTTCCGTTTCAACGAGGAAATCATGCCCCGCAGAGGAGATGTCCGGATCTTGATAAACTTGGGTTGCACCGAGTGTCGAGAGCGGACATACCATTCGAGCAAGAACCGGCGCAACGACCCGGACCGGCTGGAACTCAAGAAGTTCTGTCCGCGCTGTCGCGCGCATACCCTCCACCGGGAAGTGAGGTAACCGATGGTTCGCGACCCCTTAACCGGAGCACGGCCAGGTGGCGGACAAGCTCGGCGAGGGATTAGTCTGCGCTTCATCTCCGAGGCCTATCGGGAGCTGCAGCGAGTCACCTGGCCGACCCGCGAAGAGACTATGCGACTGACGTTGATGGTGATCGCGGTCGCGGCTGCGATCGGCGCATTCCTGAGCGTTGTCGATATTATCTTCGCTAGGTTGATGGACGTTATACTGGAAGTGAACCCGTGACCACCGAACAGGCCGAAAGGCGCTGGTACATAGTCCACACCTACTCCGGGCAGGAAGAGCGTGTCCAGAAGAACCTCAATCTGCGTATCGAGTCTATGGACGTGGGCGACAAGATATTTCAGGTAGTCGTCCCCACCGAGGACGAAATCGAGATCAAGGAAGGCAAGCGGACTGCGGTCCCTCGCCGCGTGTTCCCCGGCTATATCCTCATCGAGATGGAGATGGACGATCAGAGTTGGTTCGTCGTCCGCAACACCCCCGGCGTGACGGGGTTCGTCTCCGCCGAGGACGAACGTGAACAGCGCCAGAAACCCGTCCCGCTGGAGCAGAGCGAGGTAGACGCCATCCTGAATCACATGAAGTCGGCCGAGCCGCGCGTGCGTGTGGGGTTCGAGAAGGGCCAGATGGTCCGCATTGTCGACGGCCCGTTCATGGACTTCATGGGCTCCGTCGACGAGGTCTATGCCGAACGTTCCAAGCTCAAGGTCCTCGTCTCGTTCTTCGGACGCGAGACCCCCGTCGAGCTGGACTTCCTCCAGGTCGAAAAGGGGTAGCGGGCCCCTTTATCCACATCTGCGCGATATCCGTATTTACGGAATACTAGGAGAGCAAGTTGGCTAAGAAGGTCAGGGCAGTCATCAAGCTGCAAATCGAGGGTGGCAAGGCGACCCCCGCGCCTCCCGTCGGTCCGGCGCTGGGTCAGCACGGCTTGAACATCATGGCGTTCGTCAAGGAGTACAACGCCCGGACCGCCCAGCAGATGGGCAATATCGTACCGGTCGAGCTGACGGTCTTCGAGGACAGGTCGTTCTCGTTCGTCCTGAAGTCTCCGCCCGCAGCTTCACTCCTGCTACAGGCCGCCAGGCTCGAAAAGGGGAGCGGAAACCCGCTAGCCGAAAAGGTCGGTACGGTTACATCCGAACAGGTGCGGGAGATCGCCCAGGCCAAAATGCAGGACCTCAACGCCGCGGACATCGAGGGCGCCATGAGGATAATCGAGGGCACCGCCCGCAGCATCGGCATTCAGGTGCAACGCTAGAAGAGACGCTCTGCCTCATACGTCGCACGAAGGGTAAACAACCGTGACAACAGCAACAAAGCGATATACGACCGCCAAGGAACTCATTGAGCCCGGCCGGCACTATTCGCCCGCCGAGGCGGTGGAACTGGTCAAGAAGACCGCGACCGCCAAGTTCGACGAGACCATTGAGCTTCACATTCGCACCGGAGCCGACCCTCGCCACGCAGATCAGATCGTCCGCGGGGTGACCGTGCTTCCCCACGGTGTCGGAAAGCCCCTGCGGGTCACCGTCTTCACCGACGGCGAGGCCGTCTCCATCGCGGAGCAGGCCGGCGCGGACTTCGTCGGCAACGACGACCTGATCCAGCGCGTCGAAGGCGGATGGGTCGACTTCGACGTGGCGATCGCCACCCCCGACATGATGGGTAAGATCGGACGGCTCGGACGGTACCTCGGACGGCGTGGACTCATGCCGAACCCCCGCACCGGGACCGTCGTCCAGGCCGACGACCTGCCGCGAGTCATCGAGGAGTCCAAGAAGGGTCGCGTCGAGTACCGCCTCGACCGCAACGGACTGATGCACCTCGCCATAGGCAGGGCCAGCTTCGAAGAGAACCAGATCTTGGACAACCTTCTGACGATGATCGACAACGTCGTCCGCGCCCGACCAAGCGGCGTCAAGGGCCAGTTCATCATCGCCGCCTATCTCACCAGCACAATGGGGCCGAGCATTTCCCTAGACGTTGCGGACCTGACGACGACAACCGTACAATAGAATACGCTGTGCCGTAGACAGCGGGTTCCGCCGGTCGGCGGAGTAAACTCGACGAGGCCCGCCGAGGTTCTGAGCGAATGGGTCCGATGCCACAAGAAAGTGGTACGATTCCCCGCTTGTTGCCCCGAGTCTCCGGCTCGGGGATTTTTGTGGCCATGTTATTCCCCGTCTCTCCCCCGCCGGGGGGAGAGATACAGAGAGGGGGCGGTACCGGCCCGAATAGAATGGAAGGTGAATTAAAGTGCCGACACCTGAGAAGGAAGAACAGGTACGTCAGATCAAGGAGTTGATCGAGGCGTCGACCGTCGCCATCGCGACGAACAACAACGGCCTATCCGTTGGCGACATGACCGACCTCCGGCGGGTCTTGCGGGAGAACGGCGTACGCCTGCGCGTCGTCAAGAACTCCCTCGCCCACATCGCCGCCGACGAGGCGGGAGCCCCCGGCGTGAAGGACATCGTCACCGGACCGACAGGCATCGCATTCGGTTTCGACGACCCGGCCGTCGCCGCCAAGGCTCTCACCGAGCACTTGGCGACCTCCAGAATCCCCATGTCCATCATCGGCGGCTACCTCGACGGAAGGTCGTTGACGCCCGAGCAGGTCGACAGCCTCGCCAAGCTCCCGTCTAAGGAGGTCCTCGTTGCGCAGGTGCTCGGACAGCTCCAGGCGCCCATCGCCGGCCTCGTGGGCACCCTGCAGGCTCCCATGCGAAACCTGGCCTACGTGCTCAGCGCTCCTCAGGTCGGCCTCGTCACGGCCCTCAAGGCCATCGCCGACCAGAAGGAAGGCGAGTAGCACTCTAACGATCTGCAAACCAAGACCAACCCAAGCAAACAAAAAGGAGAGAACCCATGGCAACGAAAGAAGAGGTACTGGACGCAATCAAGGGAATGTCGGTACTTGAGCTGGCCGAGCTCGTCAAGGAGCTCGAGGACACGTTCGGCGTGAGCGCCGCGGCCCCCATGCCCGTGGCAGCCATGCCCGTCGCCGGCGACGGCGGAAACGGGGCCGCCCCTGCCGCCGAGGAAGAGGAGAAGACGGAGTTCACCGTCGTACTCAAGGACTTCGGCAGCAAGAAGATCAACGTCATCAAGGCCGTCCGCAGCGTGACCTCCCTCGGCCTCAAGGAGGCCAAGGAAGTGGTTGAGGGCGCTCCCTCCAACATCAAGGAGAGCGTCAGCAAGGAAGAGGCCGACGAGGCCAAGGCCGCCCTCGAAGAGGCCGGCGCCACCGTCGAGGTCACTTAGAATCTATCTCAAAATGGACAGGCGGCACGGACGACGGAACCACAGAAGCGCACACGCAAGCCGGAGCAATCCGATGTAGGTTTACGCCTTTTTGTCGTAGCGAATCAAAACCGCGCGACAACTTGGAGAGCCGTGCCAAAGTCCGTTCCACAACCCACCGGCGGGCCGGATGCCGCTTTTCGCCGGAACCGTCCAGCTTCTCCTCGCCGATGCGTCGGATGTGTCGCCGATAGCTGGGTCTGAGGGCGGCCGTACGGCCCGAAGTCGATGCGATCTCCCGCCACCAAGCACACGAACAGGTAGGCGGCGGCCACACATGGCAATTGCTATCGTGTCATACTCACCTTCACTTCGCACTGGTTCGTGCTGTGGGCATTATTGTTGTGGTTGAGCGTGACATACAGGGAAGGTTCTGAACTCCGGTATGAAGCGGCTGGTGTTGGGCCGTGAGTGGATGAGCAGGCGACTGAAGGCAGTCCGGTTCACCCTGATCGCCCTTCCCGGCCGTGTGGCGCGTCACGCCAGGCGACTGATCATCCGCTTGGCCCGTGGGCATCCCTCATACGAGTTGCTACTCAGGGCGAGAGAGAAGATGCTGGCGCTGGCTGCCGGGCCCTGAGCGTAGGCGACCTGTGCCGGAGCATCAGTTGAGGGCGGCTCATCCGAGTTGCCGTGCAGGGTCATGCCTTCTTTGGCCTCGAGAGAGCCACCATTGGGCATGTGGGGCGCTCTACTACTCTCAAAACCGTCGCCCGAAACCCTCTTTACGGCCCAATCTGAGCATATGCGACGCCCAGTCGACAACGAACACATCCTGTGGAACCACAAAGGCCACACCAACAAGGTTAGGTGGGGGATTTGGGCACCCACCCCGCCTTGACACTCACATCCCCCACACGTTATCGTTCGCCCACGCTCGCGGGGGAGCTGCCAAGTTCGCGAGAAGGGCAGGGCCCACCCCGTCGTTGTCGGTTTTGGGTACAATCGACACTCTTTTCTTCGCCTGAGTCACGCGAACACCGGGCAAACCGAGGAAGGAGTGTGTCATGCAATCCAATACCCCCGCGCGCCTCAACATCGAGCAAGCGCGCAAACAGGCTAAGGACCTCCTCAAGGCCCTCAAGTCCCGCGACCCCGCTGCCGCTCGGCGCTTTCGCACGGCAATCCCCCAGTTGGGCGCGTACTCGGACGACCAAGTCTTCTCCGCGAAGCTCGCCCTTCACGACGCCCAGCGCGTCATCGCCATAGAGCACGGATGCCAAAGCTGGCCGGAGCTCGTCGCTTACGTGCAGGGCAGTATCGATCCCTCGTACTCCGTGGACGATTTGATCGGCTTCTTCGAAGCGGTCAAGAACAGGGACGCCGACGGCGTCAGGCGCGCGCTCGACGCTGAGTCCACGCTCGTCGAAGCGCGGCTACTGGACGTCAACTACATGCTGGAGGGCGATGCCTTCCGAGAGGCGATACGGGACGATCCACGCCCGGTATCGCGTAAGACGCGGACGGCGCTGCATCTGGTCTCCACGGGGTTCTTTCGTAACGCCACGCCGGAGGTACTGGAAGTAGCCCGCGTACTCGTGGAGGGAGGATCCGACATCAATAACGTGGGTTGGGACGGCAACAACAACCTGTGCGTACCGATCACCCTCGCAAGCTGGGAGGGTGGACTCGACATGTTGCGACTGCTGCTGGAGGCTGGCGCAGACGTGAGCGGAGAGCACGGCGGCGTCGCGTTGGAAACTGCGGCAAGTCATAACAGCGTCGACCGGTACAACCTGCTGGAAGAGTACGGCGCTCCAGTGACCGCGTGGAGTCTCATCGAGATGGGAATCACCGACCGGATCATCGAACTCGTTGAGCGCGACCCCGGTCTGTTGACGGAGCGGGACGAGAACGGTTACACGCTGCTCCAGACCGCTGCCGCTCGCGGCAAGCCTGATCCCGCGCTTAGGGAATCGGGGCGGAAGATAGTCCGGGCTTTGGTCCGGCGCGGCGCGGCGATGGACTCATTCACCGCCGCCGCGATGAACGACGTTGAGAGTCTGTCGAGGATTCTTGAAAGCGACCCCGGCGCGGCGGATTCACGGCTCGTCAACGGGACCAGTCCGGTCTGCTTCGCCGCTTGGAGCGGCAGTCACGAAACGCTGGAAATGCTGCTGAAGGCAGGGGCGGATCCGAATGTTACGTACGAAAACACCGGGACACCGTTGAGAAGGACGGCGTTCAACGACGATACGGTGAGCTGTCGTCTGCTACTGGAACACGGTGCCGTTCCGACCGACGCCGCCGTAAATGCGGCCGCGTGGCGGACTAATGACCCGAAGTGCGTGAAGCTGCTCTTGGAATATGGCGGGAGCCCCAATCCCGGCGGCGACGGCTTCGGCGCGATCAACTGGGCGGCATGGGCTGCCCAGACCGAGGCGGTCAAGGCCCTCTTGGAGCGCGGGGCCGACCCGAATCATCGGGCCACCGAATGGGCGGTCGGAGGGCCGCTCCACTTCGCCGTCTCCGCGAGAAGGGCTACGGCCGAGAGAGTGACGGCCACGCTCACCGCGCTGCTCGACGCCGGCTCGGACGTGAACCTCATGGATGACAACGGCAACACACCGCTGGACACCGCAATCAGCCGAGAGAACCACACCGCTGCCGACCTGCTCAGCGAGCATGGGGCCAAGACAGGCAGAGAACTCAAAGAAATCAACATGGACACTGCAAGCCGGGTGGAGCGATTCAGAAGGCACTGGACCATTGGCGACGCAGAGATACCGGAACTCACCGCAAACGAGCAGCTGTTTATCGCGGCAACAATGGGCGACGACCCGAAGCGATGGGACGCAGTGCACGTCCCTGACGTCGAATTGGTGCGTAAGATTCTGGCAGAAGAACCGACGGTGCTCGACCGCATCGGCGAACACCTGCTTCCGGCCGTTGTCGATAAGAGGGGATGTGGCCAGGTCGCAAGGCTCCTCCTCGACCACGGCGTGCCGTTTGAGATAGAAGAATCGTCATACAACATTCTCCACAACGCGGCCCATCGTGGCGCGTTCGATACGCTGCAGGCCGTGTTCGAGTCCGGCGCGGCGGACGCTACGTGCGTCTCCGTGCTGAAGCCGCACGTCGGCTGGCCGGACAACCTTTCACTCATGTACTGGGCGGCATGGGGCGGGTACCCCGAGGTCGCCAAGCTCCTGATCGAGTACGGCGCAGGCGTTCACCACGAGTTGCCCATAAAGGGCAACGGCGAGCGGGGAAAGACCTCTCTGCACGAGGCACTAGCGCCGAGCCACTGGGGCGAGAACCGGGAACGGATCGAGGGCAAGCGCGCGGTTGCCCGCATCCTCATCGAGGACGGATCGTACTACGATGTTCACTCCGCCTGCGCCCTCAATGACACGTCGCGCTTGAAGGAGCTCATTGACGAGGACGCCGAGGCGGTCAACGACGACGAACACTACGGAATGACTCCACTCCACTGGGCCGCGCGCGCGGGCTCCATGGAGAGCGCCGAGAAACTGTTGGAACGAGGAGTCCTCGTCAACGCCTTCAACAAGGCCCGACGCACCCCTCTCCAACTTGCCGCCGAGGCCGATCGGGCCGACATGATACGCTTGCTCGCACGGCACGGCGCCGACCTGAACACCCAGGACAGGAAGGGACGCACTCCCCTCCATCGCGCCACCTACGAGGGCTGCGTCGAGGCCGCCGAGGCCCTCCTCGAAGCGGGAGCCGACCCCACCGTCCTCAACAAGAACGGCAAGACCGCTTTCGAGACCGCCAGAAAGGACGCGAAATACTTCAAGATGCGCGTCTAATGCCAATTCGTCATGACTGAGCCGCCAACTTGATGCCCTAGATCGTATGAGCTACGCTGTCCACATCGCAGAATACGGTTTCCCGCCCGCGTGATCCGTCCCGTGAAACCGTGTGAGACAAATTGAGAAAAAAGGCGCGAAATTTTGATGATACGAAAAACTCTCAATCTGTCTCACGACCCCATGTTCTACCGGGCACGCGTCCCGGGAACAGCTTCAAACACCCACCCGGACGCGCGAAAACGGAGCGAGACAACTTGAGAATACGAGAAAAAAGAGGGATCCGGGAGGCGTCCCAAACTGTCTCATCTTCTTAACCGTCTCACCCTAGCGAACCTTAACCGTCTCACCCTAGCGAACGAAGAGTGCGGTCACGCGAGAATACGGTGACATCACAACAGTTTGGCATAAGCCAATCTCACCGTGAGCTCGCCGCGCCCTCGGCGGTGAAACTCCTAGCTACCCGACCATCGCCTGAGTGGGTGTCCAAACAGGCTCCGTTCACCCTGAGCCTGTCGAAGGGCTCACCACGAACGGTTTCGTTTGATTAATTGGACACCCTCTGAAGTTCTTTTGCGTTGTAGCGTATGAGATCCACTAACCGCGAATGGGGGGCCGCATGTGTGAGGGAGTAGCTGGAGTTAAGATATCGTGTACAGACAGAACGAGGCGGTCGCGGCTAACAGTCCGAACACTAGCACAACTGCCAGTACCCCCAGCAGTACGTTTTTGGTCTTGCTGATACGAATCGGTGGAGCGTGGTGCTCTGAGGTCCCGATGCCTTCAAGCCTCTCTACCCTGAGTTTGTAGGCTTCGCTTCCGTTAGCCAGGGGTTCGTAGGCGGGGCCTTCAGCCATTTGATTCTCCTTTGCATATGCAGGTTAGTACGGAACCTTTTGAGGGATTCGTGCCCCTTCCACGTGAGGGTGGAGAGCGCCTTGGCGTCGGGGCCGTAGTGCACACACCCCGCCTCGTGTCACAGCACCATGTGATACTAGACTTGTTCGGTACTGTACCCGTCGATGGTAGGACCCTTCCACGCTGTCTCTGGGCTGGTACTGTTTTCCTCGACATATTCAAGGATTAGTCTTATTAGCTCTGCTTTTTGCGCCTCATGTGTTCTTCTCCGAATGGGTTTGGGAATATGGTGCTAGTTTACCCTCCTTGCGGGCCTTCAGTAAATCTCCCTCGCGCGTTATGCGGGAGTTATGCGTTCTTGCTGCACGGCCTATGCGCTAAAACGTATTAGAGTACCCTCTGACAGAAAGGAATCATCATGACCACGCACAAACCGTTCCCTTCCAACCCCGACTTCAGGACGTTCAGAAACCAAGTCCAGTCACTCGTGAACGCCCATGCGTCGCAGGACGACGGGACTCCCCTCTCCGTCGAGGATGCCCGCAACGCCGTCGCCCGTGAGTACGGCTTCGACGACTGGGACGCCCTCCGTACGGAGATTCAACCGTCAATCCACCTACACGGCGCGAACAGAAGCGCATAAAGTCACACTCCCGTCCGACCACGAGTTCTTCAAGGCCGTCGGCGGGCGCGACCTCGAACGGGTCCGCGAGCTGCTCGATCAGGATCCGTCCCTAGTGAACGCAGACGTTCGTGGCGGGGCCTCGACTCTGGGCGACTGGAACGAGGGCCGACTGAGAGACGAAGATCAGTGGCGCACAGCGCGAGCGGTACACTTCGAGCCTACGGACACGCCAACCTTCTTCGCCTGCTGATCGAGTACGGCGCGGATGTTGACGCCTACGGCTACGAGGGCAACCACCAGTGGTCGCCCCCGCTGGTGCTCGCTTGCTGGGAGGGGTCGAGGGAGACCGTTCAAATCCTCCTCGAAGCGGGGGCCAATCCCAACCTTCCCGCCATACACGGAGGCTCGCCGCTCCACTCCACCATCAACCACTGGGAGCAGTGGAAGATCGACATACTCCTCAGCTACGGCGCGAAACACGACCAGTTCTCCGCCGCCGTCGTGGGCGATGTCGAAGAGCTCAAGCAGCAGTTCGGAGAATTCGCAAAAAATAGACAGCGATTTCCGGACTACAACGGCTTCATCAACCGGCGAGACATCTACCGGAACCGCACCGCTCTCGAATGGGCAGCCTTCCGTCGACAGGAAGAGGCGGCAGAGTACCTCATCGAGGTCGGCGAGGAGATCACCCCGCAGGTAGCCGTCTGCCTGGGGATGCTCGACAAGATCAAAGAGTTCATCGAGGCCGACCGGGAGTTCGTCAACAACCGTCTGGGCGCCGACTGGCCCGATCCTCCGCTGGTCTGGGCCGTCCGGTCCGGCCAGGTCGGGGTGCTGAAGTACCTGCTCTCCGTGGGCGCAGACCCGAATGGCCGTGGCGCATGGGACCAGATGGCCTTGCCACTTGCCGTTTCCGCAGCCCTTTGGAGTTGATGAGAGATGGGAAGGTTCCTGCATTCGATGTGGGATTCAAGCCCCTGTTCCGCCGCGCGCTAAAGGAGAGACATCGGAGCCTCTCTGCCGGCACTCTTGAGGACTGCCTCAACTGCCATTACTCCCTCATGTCACAGCCCCCGGCAATGGGAGTTTCAAGTCCATCATTAACCTCATGAAATCTGAGCTGTTGCCCTACGATTTTGATGGTTGACAGCCTTTGAGGGAGTAACTACGATATTTCTCTTAGAATGCCTTTGGTTTTCCGGCCCAGGCAGCTTGATATTGAGAAATGCCGGATAGAGTACATAGCTGTAATGGAGAACTAGGTCATGGCCAACTATGCAGAGTTGAAGAGCCGCGTGGACAACGGAGAAGTGATCGTCCTGGACGGGGCTATCGGAACGGAGCTCCAGACTATGGGCGTGCCGATGGACCCGGCCTCGTGGTGCGGCCCCGGCAACTACACGCACCCGGCGACGGTGCGCCAGATGCACGAGCGCTACATCCGCGCGGGGGCCGACATCATAACCACCAATACCTTCAACACCCTGCGCCCCGCGCTGGAGGCTTCCGGGTACAGCAATTTGGTGAGAGAGATAAACGTGCGCTCCGTGGACGCGGCGCTGGAGGCTATTGCCCGGGCCAATGTCGATAGGTCCGTGTACATCGCCGGCTCCATCTCCTGTCGCATCCCCGTTCGTGACCGCAGGACAGGGACGCTCCTTGGCGGCACTGGCTACGGTTATGGCGCCAGCATCTCGGCGGAGGAGCTAAGGGCCTACGTCGACGAGCAGGCGGATATCCTGGCAGAGTCCGGCGTGGACTTTTTCCTGATGGAGAACATGTGGGCAGACAACGAGTCCCGGGTGATCGCCACGGAAGCGGCCATGGCCACTGGGCTGCCCGTGTGGGTGGCATTTACGGCCTCAGTAGCATCTGACGGACAGACCGTCAGGCTGAGTTTGGGTGACGACCGTTCCTACAGCACCGGCATGGGCATGCCGATGAGGACTTCCAGCTGGCGGACGGTCGACTATGAAATGACTCTGGCCGACGGCATAAGCGAGATACTGCCGCTGAAGCCGGACGTACTTGGCGTGTTCCACAGCAGGATTGATGAGACCACGGCGGCACTTCAGGTCGTCCTCGACCAGTGGTCCGGCCCAATAATCGTCTATCCGGATGCGGGCAGGATCGACTACCTCGAGATGTGGCAGGACAAGAACGTTGCCAACGCAGACACCGCGGATGAGTTGACGCGAGAAGCCGCCGGCTGGGTCGGAATGGGAGCCCAGGTCATCGGCACATGCTGTGGGTTCGGCGTCGACTACATCAATTCCCTGAGCGACGCCCTGCCGGACGGAATCTCATCGCCGAGAAAGGTCGCATAAGCCACTCTCGTGAAGAGTCGACGTATATCCAAGCGCATGTGAGGTAATACCAGTTCGCTTTGACCACACCATGAAGGGGTAGGAGCGCCGGGTAGGGGCAGGTTTCAAACCTGCCCTTTGGAAGGTTAGACGAAATCACCTTCATGCCAACGATAGTATTACGGCGTATTCAAGAGGAATCGGTACTAGAACAGGCCTCCGGCTCGACAAGAGGGACCTCAGATGGAATCCAAGCCACTGGTGGTAGTGGGAGCGGGGATAGCGGGGACGGCCGCCGCCATCGAAGCGGCGAAGGCCGGGGTTCCGGTCGCTCTCATCGACGAAAACCCCATCGGAATGTCCATGATGGGGTTGGACGTACCTCAGTTCTTCGGCCAACGGATCACGGGCACGCTGCGCGCCAAGGGCACAATGCTCGGGAGGGTGGTTGCGGCTAACGACGCTCTGGTGGAGGCGGACGAAGCCGGCGTCGACATCCGGCTTGGGACCTGTGTCTGGGGCGCCTTTCGCAATACCGAGACCAGCAGGGTCCTCGACGGCCCGCAGCTCGGCCTGGCCGACGACGAACGATCGTGGCAAATGAAGTACGACCGCCTCATCGTGGCAGCCGGCTCCCGCGACTTGGGCATCGGGTTCGCGGGGTGGCACCTGGCGGGCGCAATGGGAGCCAACGGCGCATACTCGCTGATGAGTCGATATCAGGCTTTGACCTCGCGCCGCATGGTCGTGCTGGGCTCCGGCAACCTGGGCCTCAATACCGCCAGGATGGCGCTGGACAGAGGTATAGAGGTGGCCGCCGTCGTGGACGTGTCCTCCTCCGTGCGCGGCGACGAGGCGCTCATGACGGCGCTGCAGGGTAAGGGCGTTGAGCTGTACACGTCCCACACCATTAAGGAGGCTGCCGGCAGGGCCGACGACATCGAGTCCGTCGTGCTGGTCGCGATCGACGACGATAACGAGCCGGTTGCCGGCTCTCAAAAGGTCATCGCCGCGGACACCGTGTGCCTGGCTGTCGGTCTGGTGCCCAACGTAGAGCTCCTCAGCCTCCTGGACTGCGACCTCTCCTTCAAGTCTGAGCTTGGCGGGTACGCGCCGGATCATGACGACTGGATGCGGACCAGCCTCGACACCGTGTTCGTCGCGGGCGACGCCGCCGGCTTCCACGACGGAATGGTCCTCGACCCCGAGATTGCTCGGAATCAAGGTCGCCTGGCCGGAGTTGCCGCTGCCGAGTCGCTGGGCGCTATCGACACGGCGAAGGCCCTCGCCCTGAGGTCTGACATCCACGCCCGCGCCGTCAACGCAACTTCGACTGAGGTACACACGGGCTGGAAGAAATGGCTTCAGTCCCTCATCAACGCCGGTGGGCCGGATATCTTCGCCTGCCAGTGCGAGGAGGTCACGCGTGCCGAGCTCATAGGCTTGCAGCCTCCGCGCTATCTGGATTGGCGATCGGAGCAGATGAGCCGCCGGAGCCTTCGGTCCCACGTGAAGGATGACCCGGTCGACCCCGACCAGATTAAGCGCCTGACAAGGGCCGGAATGGGCCACTGCCAGGGCAGACGCTGCCGCGAACAAGTGTCCCTGCTGATTGCCGAAGAGTCGGGTACCGACATAGCCGAAGTACCCTTGATGTCTTACCGTACACCTGTACGACCGCTGCCGCTGAAGGTCATGTGGCCCCACGATGAGCCGGAGCAGGTGCGCAGGGACTGGCCCAAGTGGTTCAGCCCAACGAATCAGGTGTTGGGGTAGAGCGGCGGCAAAGACCGGACCAACGGAGTGGCATCATGCCTGTCGACCGTGCGGATGTAGTTGTCATAGGAGGTGGCGTTTCGGGCCTAAGCTCGGCCTATTTCCTGGCCAAGGCGGGCAAGGATGTTGTGGTAATCGAGAAGGGAACCGTCGGTGGCGAGGCCTCCGGGCGAAGCGGCGGCATGATCAGCGAGAGGGTTGGCGAGGCGCCCCTGATACCGTTGGCCGTAGAGTCTGTGAGGCTATGGGAGACGCTGGACGATGAGTTGGGCTATCCCACCGAGTTCGTGCTGCAGGGCAGGCTCCAGGTCGCCGTGTCGGAAGAGGAGATGGGCGACCTCTTCTCGGAACGTGACCAAGCGCTCCGCCACGGCGTAAGTGTAGACATGCTTGACCCTTCGGAAATACAAGATATCATTCCCGGCATCACCGAGAAGACGCTCGGCGGGATGTTTTCCCCCAATGGCGGCCACGCCAATCCCCAACGGTCGGTCCAGGCATTTGCGTGGGCTTTTCAAGACAGGGGCGGCAGACTCTACCAAAACACCGCCGTCACAGACATCGAGGTCGTCGGCGGGAAAGTCTCGTCCGTGGAGACGACCGCCGGCGCCATCAAGACCGAATTGGTCGTCAGCGCCGCCGGGCCCCAGACAGCGCTGATGGCGGAGATGGCGGGCGTTCACGTACCCGTAGCGCCTGCAAGGGTCGAGATGCTGGCGACCGCCCCCCTGGAGCCGCTCTTCGAGATCGCCCTTGTGGGCAATGGACTCTACGGACGCCAGGCCGCCAGGGGCAATCTGCTCTTTGGAGGAGGCGTCCACGAATGGACCGATGTGGGCCTGACCACCGATCCAAGCAAACCCAACACCCCCCTCGTCAGGAATATCGCCAGGCGGCTCGCGGAGCTGCTTCCGGGAGCCGAGGACGTGCCGGTAATCCGAAGCTGGGCCGGCGTCGTGGAACAGGCCCCGGACTACCTGCCTATCATCGACATCCCGGACTCCCCCGGCAACTACGTCGTCGTCACGGCGTCGGCCCATGGCTTCGGCATCTCGCCTGCCACGGGCAAGGCCGTCAGCGAACTGGTGCTCCACGGGGAGTCGAGCGTCGACATCACCGGACTCAGGCTCGACCGATTCTCCGACATCGGCCCCAATTGGCGCGAGGAACGCGGCTGGATTCCCGCCCCCCGACGGCCCTGACCTCCGCGCCCGCCACTTCGACATAGCATACGTTGGACGAGAGCGGTGGTCTGAGGGAATTCGAGTTTAGCTACAAATGAGCACTGAATTGAGACATCCTCCCACATACGTTACCCCCGTACCGACTGCTTCCAGAGAAGGCAGCGCTAGGCCAGGGTAGACGGACCCGCCGACCGGTTTGAGGGCACGACAGTTCCAGGTGTCTCACGCTCGAGTCTGGCGTTGGTCTGCTTCCCATGAGCCCACTGCAAGCACGTATGGATTGACAACATCCAGGAGTGGCCGAATAAGGCGAACAGGCTCACGACCGATTTCTCGGGCATCTTGCCGAACCGGTCGCCGCTGCGTGGGCCCAACCGAGCCGCACTGGCCGAGCAGCACGATAAGCGGGTAGTCGGGCATCACTTACGGACACCCACGGCACCCATGAATGGCGAAGCGCTACGGGACGCGACACCGGCACAGCCGATCGCGGCCTGAGCAACATCAATACGGATATTCGACGCGACTGTACTCTAACTGCTCAGTTGCCGGGAATTTAGAAAGTCCGTGATATATTGCCTCAAAAATAGGTCACCAGCAGCCTGAGAAGGAGAATCTACCATGGGTGCAATGACAGACATGAGGATCGGTGGACTAGTCCTGATAGTGAGCGCGGCTATTACCATTATGCTTAGCATATCGGCTCCGGGAGGCCCACTTATTGAACCGGTGAGTCAGTTCGATTTTGTCGCCGCGAGCGGGGTCTTAGCGACCCATGCCAACCTTATACCGATTCCTCTTGAATACGCCGTAACTCTATCGTTGGTATGAAGGTGATTTCGTCTAACCTTCCAAAGGGCAGGTTTGAAACCTGCCCCTACCCGGTGCTCCTACCCCTTCATGGTGTGGTCAAAGCGAACTGGTATTACTCATGCTATGTCGCTGCTGTTCGCCGTGGCCATGCTGCTTTTTCTTTACGGCCTAGTCGTAATTTGGAAGGCTGTTCCGGCTGAGGGCGGCCTGGACTCCGTTTCGCGGATCGGCGTATTGATGTTGGTCTTTGCCATGTCTTGCCTAATCGTCACGATGGGGCTGAACCACGCAATCGTCCACATCACCCAACATGGAATCGGTTCGGAACAACCGGAGGAGCGATTGCAGGACCTCACTATGACGCTTCAAACAACCAAGTTCGGGATTCGATACATAGCGGGCACCTTCGGCATACTAGGGTTCGCACTGCTTAGTCTTGGTTTGTCGACCAGATTGCCTGCCGGCTTCTACAAGGTCGCCGCGCAGGTCACCACTGTCTGTTCCGCGCTCGGGTTGATTCTAATTCTGATCACCTAGCACTATCATGACATCGACATCGGTCAGATCACTCAGGTCTCCTTGTTGCTTGTCGCGGTAATGATCATTTGGGTGATCATCCTCGGCGTGGGACTCTACAAGGGGGTCATTGACTTCTCCACGGGCACCTCAGGCGAGCGGACGGGCCAACATGTCCTTCTCTCTTGGATTGGGGCTTTATTTAATCGGCCTGTCTTGCAATCGTGATTCTCAACTCAAGTCAGAACGGTAATGGTGAAAGGGATATGTCGAACGACTTAGAGGGTCCGGTCGTCCTGGCAAGAGACGTCCACAAGACGTACGGCTTCGGAGAAGTGGAGGTGCACGTTCTCAGGGGCGTTAGCCTCGACGTGCGACGGGGGAGATGGTCGCGATCATGGGGCCCAGCGGCGGCGGCAAGACGACGCTGCTCAACTGCCTCTCCGGCCTGGACGACATCGACTCCGGCGTCATCACCATCGTCGGGTCGGACCTCGGCACCATGAGCGACAAGGAAAAGACTCGCTTCCGCGCGACGAGGATGGGCTACATCTTCCAGTCCTTCAACCTGCTGCCCGTGCTCACGGCCATGGAGAACGTGGAGATGCCGCTGCTGGTCAACGGCTTCCCCGAAAAGGAGGCCGGATCGAAGGCTCGGGAGGCGCTTGACCTTGTCGGGCTCTCGGATCGCGCCGGCCACTACCCCGCGCAGATGTCCGGAGGACAGCAGCAGCGCGTCACCATCGCCCGCGCCCTGGTCAACCAGCCTGAAATCGTCTGGGCGGACGAGCCGACCGAAAACCTGGACAGCGCGCCGGTGAAGTGATGGAGCTTCTCATCCGCTTGAACAAGGAACTCGACGAGACGTTAGTCATCGTTACCCATTCTGACGAGGTGGCGGAGATGTCGCACCGCACAGTCCGCATGAGGGACGGTCTCATCGTCGAAGACGGCACGGGCAAGGCGGTCGAGTAACCCATGGACAATCTTTTCGGGGCGCCCATTTCAAGTGTCGCGGCCGTCTTGGCGGTCGCTTTTGGCATCGCTGTTGCTTTCCTTATCTACGTCAGGGTGCGAAACCGCATCCTCGTGCGTATGGCATTTCGCAATGTGTACCGACGGCCGGGACAGAGCCTGCTGATCATATCGGGTTTGATGCTGGCGACGGCCATCATCTCCTGTGCATTCACCGTCGGAGACTCCGTAACGTACAGCATTAAGAAAGACGCAGCGGAGTCGATCCGCTCCCTTGATGAGCTGGTGGTTGACGACGACTCGGAGGTCTGGAAGGGCGGCGCGCCACCCGACGGGTTCTCGGAATCGGTATTTGAGGAACTCGCCCCTGCGCTTAACGCCGACCCGGATGTGGACGGGTTGCTGCCCGCTCTGACACAGCATGTGTCGGTCATAAACCCCGACAGCCAGCAGTTCGATTCCTCCGTGCTCCTGGCGGGGCTGGACCCGCAGCGGGCCACGAGCTTCGACGAGCTGTTCGACACGGAGGGCTCGCCGGTAGACCTTGCGGTGCTGGGACCGGGCGAGGTCTACATCACAAAGGACGGCGCCGAGTCGCTGCTCGTGGAACCCGGTGGGGTGCTCAACGTTGCGCTGTGACCGGGCATGTTTACACCCATCACGGTCCGCGGCGTTGCGGACGGGTCGTATGTCAGCGCTCAGGGCGCGGCTGTAGTCCTGCTGGCGACCTTGTCTTCCGTCCAGGAGATGCTGGGCCGTCCGGGCGAACTGTCCGGCATCCTCATCTCCAATCGCGGCGACGTGTTCAGCGGAATAGAACTGACGGACACCATTCTGGAGCGCTACCGTGACCACCCGGCCGTCAGCGGCAACGGGATGGAATTGGCGCCGGTCAAGCGCAACGTCGTAGATGCGGCTAACGTATTCGGCAGTCTCTTCGTCTCCGTCTTCACCACCTTCGGACTCTTTTCGATAGGCGTGGGCATGCTGCTGATCTTTCTCATCTTCTCCATGCTGGCCGCGGAGCGAAAGAGTGAGATGGGCATGTCTCGCGCCGTCGGCATGCAGCACCAACACCTGGTGCGTATTTTCACGGTGGAGGGGGCCATCTACGGCATCGGTTCCGCAATAGTCGGCGCAGTAATCGGCGTGGGACTGGGTCTCGTTCTTGTGGTGGCCGTATCGTCCATCATCAGTCAGACCGTCGAAGAGTTCAGTTTTACACCCCACGTTCAGCCAGTGAGTTTCCTGTCCTCATTCCTTGCCGGCAGCGTGCTCACATTCGTTACGGTATTCCTCTCCGCCCGGCGCATCAGCCGGCTCAATATCGTCCGGGCCATTAGGAACCTGCCTGAGTCCCAGATTAGAGGCTCCCGTCGGGGACCATTGATCCGCGCTGCCGCATTGACCCTGTTTGACGTGCTGGTGTTAGTCACCGCCTTTCAGGCTGCCCACCTGCCCTTCTTCGGACTGGGTCTCTCCATCATCGTGCTTGGAATCGCGATGGGTGTGCGGGCGTATGGCGTGCCCCAACGATGGGTATCCACCGGCGCCGGGCTGTTTCTCGTGGTCTACTGGTTGATCCCACACAGCTATCTGAAGTCGCTCAAGCCGGACTTCACAGAGGATATGTTCGGGTTCTTCTTGGTCGGCTCTTTCTTGGTGACAGGCGCTGTGCTGGTAACTGTGAACAACGCCCCGATAGTTCTCGGTCTGATGAGCAAGACCATAGGTCGCGTCCGGCGGTATAGTCCCGTCGTGAAATCAGCCGTCTCCTACCCGCTCCAGTCCAGGAGCAGGACGGGGCTCTCCCTCGCTATGTTCGCCATAATCATCTTTTCCGTGACCGTCATGGCGACATTCGTGCAAATCTTTGACAACCTCTTGAACAACGAGGACCGGATTGTTGGCGGATACGAGGTAATTGGCTTCGTACGCGCCGACCTCAACCCCGTCGACGACCTGAGAGCCGCGGTCGATGACAAGCCGGAGTTAACCTTCATAGAGCGGGATGACGGAGTTCCTTCCGTGGGGACCTTCCACACCGTCTACCAAGCGGACGCTCGGCTGGCCTCCGACCCCTCCAGCGATTACGCCGGCACTACGCTAACCGGCGTGGGTGACGACTTCTTCGACACCAACCGGTTCGGGATTGCCTTAACTGTGCCGGAATACACAGGGGGAGACGGGGCGAACAGCGCCGCCGTGTGGGAGGCTGTGCAAGCGAATCCCGGACTGGCCATAGTCAGTGCCACGATTGTGCCAACGCGGAACAACTCGGCGTTCGCGCTGCCTACAGAACAGTTCACGCTGAACGACGTTGAAGACCTGCTCGTTGAGAACGAACACATGGAGCCCGTGCACGTAACCGTGCGCGACCTGGACAGCGGAAACACCCTGGAACTGAAGGTCATTGGCGTACTCGACACTCTCGCTTCCAACGGACCGGTCCCCGTGGGTTTCTACGTGTCCCCTGAGACCCTAGGCCGCAATGTGGGGCCGACGCAGTTCTTCTTCAATATCGATGACGGCGTCGACGATCCGGCCGCTGCCATCGAAACGGCCTTTTTCCAGAACGGAGTGGAGACCCTGAACGTGAAGGAGTTCATCGCCGAGGGACAGGCTGCCCAGAAGGCCCTCTTCAACCTGCTCATCGGCTTCATGTCGCTGGGCCTGCTGGTTGGCATCGCCACTCTCGGAGTCATCAGCGCGCGGACCGTGGTGGAGCGCCGACACGCCATCGGCGTGCTTCGCGCTATCGGCTTTTTTTCCGGCATGGTCCAATTGAGCTTCATAGCCGAGATGTCTTTCCTTGCCATACTCGGTATTGGACTGGGACTGGGACTGGGGCTGGGCTTGATCTCATCGGTCGAGCTCATCGACGAGTTGCGTCTAGACGAGCCGGAAGTGGAATTCGTGCTGCCATGGATGAAGGTGACACTCATTTCCATAGGAGCCTACATCTTCTCGCTACTCACCACCATCTTGCCGGCGCGACAGGCCGCAGCAATCACGCCCGCCGAAGCTCTCCGATACGAGAAGTCGCAGCAGCTTCCGTTTGCCGAGACGGGGCCATGAATATGGCATCGCTTATCCCGAAGCAAGCGGGCCGTTTTGGCAGGTTGACAGCACCGCCTCCCCGGTACTGCACCCCTTCGAGAGTTCGGGCCGTTTCGAGTGGACTAACGTAGCCCAAACCCTGGGTATGATTTCGGTGCAGAACGCTGGTAGACAGTTGCGAACGACTCGGTTGGCCTTGTGCCAGTGCTCGCGGCAGGGGCTTTCATGCCTAACGGTTCGGCCACGAGGATGGCCACCATCGGACATTAAGGACAGGAGTCGGGGCACCAGAAGCGGGAGGCCAACACCGCCTGTAACCGGCCCGCCGCTTCCGATTGTCTCGTGGTTCGAGAGGCTGACTAGTGGACCGAAATCTTTGAAATGACGGGTAGTAATTGGAGACTTGATTCGTGCTTTACACGACAGGGCGGGTTTGAAACCCGCCCCTATCAGGTCATAGTCTCGTCACCCTTCAATTCTATGGTGTTGAACCACTAGGCCGTCACTTCCTCTCCAACGAATTCTTGATGTCCCTTCATGATTCCCACGCCGATGATCAGGATGCAGAGGGAGCCGAAGAACAACACGATACTGCTGAAAACGGCAACTCCATGCAGGTCTATGGCCGGTACGTGCTCCGCAATCATCAGCGCGATGAAGCTGAGCAGGCCTGTGAGCGCCAACCCCCATGCCGCGAGCTTGAATATGCTCATGTCCGCACACCGGCGCGCCAGGCCAATCCCGAATATGGACGAGCCGATGGATGTAACATACAGGAAGGCAAAGTGAAGACCCGCCGCCGCCGCAAAGAGCGTGGTCGCCATAGCCGTTTCTTCCGCGGCATTACCTCCGACGCCGTGCGCAAGCACGTGGATCAGTACGTGGCGGAAGCTCAGCTCAATGATGAGAAAGGCGTACCCAAGCAGAAAGACATTCAGTGCAAAGCGGTACACGCGATCCATGAGCGAACTGCCGCTGAATGCCCGGTGCAAGCTGTGCAATCCGAACCAATGGAGCACTACGCTAATTACGAATAGCAACGTCGCGAATTGGGCTAATTCAGCGTTGTCTCCCAATACGCCTGCCGCCTCCGAGAAGCTAGCCGAGTCGGCAGGATCAATTAGCAGTCCGCCAGGGGTCAACAACGACGCAACGAGACCAATAACCACAGCAGCAATGAGTGACCAACCAATCGCCGAGTTTTCCGTCATCTCATCCCCCCGTACGTGTGGATTCCGGAGATAGTAGCCCAAGTGGCGGCGCCTTCGCAACTCCATTCAGCACGAAATCGTCAGGGACCTGGAATGTGGGCCGGAGCGTAGGAAACTGCGACCTTTCCGTTGGGAGGTCCTCATATGAGGAGTCGGTTCAGGCTAGCTTGGATCGCCCGTTGCTTTGCGGAGCGCTGTACGGTATCGGCAGGTCGCTAGAGGTGGTGGAGCGGGCCTTGCGGCTCGGCGCAGAGGTGATATAGGTGTGCGAGTAGAGCATCCTGAAGCGGGTGGGGCTGGCGGTAATGGAGGCGGCTCGGCCTTCGCTGGTGGGCATTGAGGGAGCCTTCGGGACCCACCCGCTGCGTGAGGATCTGATGGCGGAGAGCCTGATGTTCAGGGAAGGGGGCGCGCTCACCGTGCCGGAGAGCGCCATGCCGGGGCTGGGGCTGGCGGGGCGGGCAGTAATGCTGGCGGCGGTGTAGCTACTCAACCTCCCCGACGAGGATCCCTTCCACTAGCCGTCGAACTTTGTTCGAATCCATGCAAAAGCGGCGACGGCATACTTTCGCCGTTGTTCCGGCCTACTGGTCTTCTGCGTAGGTGAGCAACCAGTCTCCCTCGATTTCTTCGTAGATAAACACCATGTTCACTGAACCCAGGGGGAAGCGTCCGATGTGTCTGATCTCCCATTTGCCCGGAGCGATTTCCGTGGGCGGGGACGTCTCCTCCGCTGAAATGGTTATGCCGAATGTCCTGAAGGGCTGCATGTTTGACCGGATCCCTTCCGCTTTTTTTCTTCCAGTAGTTTTCTTCGTAGAAGACCTTGAGAGTGTCGAGGTCGTGCTTGTTGTAGCCCTCCCACAGTTGCATGGTCTTTTCACTGAGGTGTTCCGCAACGTCTATCGGATCGCCGGGGGCGGCTTCCCCGGATGCGTTCTCGGCAGGCGTTGGCTCCACCTGGAGCGTGTCAGAGGCCGCCTGCTCGGACGCGGGTGCTTCGGGAGCCTCGTCGCCGTTCGCTTCCTCGGCTGACCCGCCGCACACAGTCAGGACAAGGGACAGTGCCAAGATTGTCGCCAGTGCCGTTCCCCTCTGCAGCATACCGTCCACCCGTGTAGAGAAAATTGGCGTTTTGCGTATGATGATGGCAAAAGATAGTCGAGGGCTGACTATGTGCCAAGAAAGTGGGCTAGATTGTCCTGTATTGCGAATGTTTCGGTGGGAGGTGCAAATATAGGAATTCGCTCAGGTGTCGGCAGTTGGTTTGACGAGCCTTCGGCCTCTCAGGGTTGGAGGCTCGTAGATTTCATGGATGAGGAACCCTGTCCACCTCTCACGATCACACCACGCCCGCTCCAAATACATTCATCTTGAGCATTGATCGCCACAGCCAACAGATTGAGGCCGTATTCCAAAGATGATAAATTCTCCACTGCATCAGACAAGCTGATGTCTCTGCCAGCAAAACGGATTGGAGAAGGCGTACTCATGGCCAGAATCACGAGAACGATCGGACCGAGGCTGGTATGGACAGCAATGGCCGGAGCGCTATTAGTGATAGCCGGCCTGCTCTGGGTTGATGGGCCACCCTCTACGTTTGCTCAGACCGATACGACGGCCCCAACCATCTCGTCCATTGCCATCACCAGCGACCCCAATGAAAACGACGCCGACCTAGGTGCTTACAATCTCGGCGGACCTGGCCGCGTTTCGGCATCGACCAACTGGGCTTCCGGCGTCTACCGCATCGGCGACGAAGTCCAAGTGACAGTGACGTTCAGCGAGAATGTAACTGTTACTGGCTCACCACAACTAGAACTGGCCACCGACCCCAGAAATAGGACCGCTGCCTACGAGAGTGCCGAGGGTAGCGGAGTGGTCTTCAGCTACACGGTGGCACAGGGCGACTGGGACAACAACGGAATTGCTATAAGCGCCAACAAGCTGACGCTGAATGGCGGCAGTATCAAGGATGCGGCGAACAATGACGCCTACCTGTCCCACAACGCCCTGGCTGCTCAGGATGGACATAAGGTTGACGGCGTTCGACCGACGTTAAGTAGACTCTACTTTGTTGGAAACAGCGACGGAAGCAACGGGGCATACACCACAGGCGGAGAACTGATCATCATAGCTGAATTCACCGAAAGAAACGGCCCAATTCGGGGGAGCGTCAGCGGGCCGCCGCAAGTGAAGCTGGACTTAGGCGGCGAGGAGAAGGCGGCCTCGTGGGACTATTCCCTTAGATTCAACGACAGACGGACAAATGTGGCCTATTTCTCCTACGTGGTACAGGAAGGAAATTTGGACAGTGACGGTCCGGCCATCAGCACCGACTCGGTTGAGCTCAATGGAGGGTTCATCAGGGACGCCGCGGGCAACGATGCCGTCCTGACCCACTCGGCCGTAACTTCCGGCACAGACTTCATAGTGGATGCGGTTGCCCCAACCGTTTCGTCCATCGCCATCACCTCCGACCCGGGGGATGACGACACCTACGGGACCGGCGACAAGATCGAAGTCACCGTGACCTTCAGTGAGAATATGAGCCTTCCGAAAACCATCAGTTGTAGCAGCGATGTGGTCCATTGCAAAGCTGAGCTTGAGCTGAACATAGGAGGCACTGCCAGCACCGCCGACTACCAAAGCCACGATAGCGCGGAGGTGGTTTATGCCTACACCGTGCAGGCCGGGGACAATGACGATAACGGCATTGCCATTGGTGCCAATAGGCTGACGGGTCAACGGATCATGGATGCCGCTGGCAAGAACGGGGAAGGAATAAACGACGCTGATTTGAGCCACGACGCCGTTGCCGACGACTCAGAGCACAAGGTCTTCACTTCAGGGCCCACTAAGTCCACAGATGCCACCCTCAGCGCTCTCGCCCTCAGCAATATTGATTTCGGTACGTTCGACTCCGAGACCCTCCAGTACACGGCACAGGTTTTTAGTGGTATCACACAGACACACGTAACGGCTACGCGTAACCATCCTAAAGCGACCTACCTCGTCAAGCTCGGTGGAGTGACGGACGAGGACGGGACAATCGATCTCAGCGCGGGAAGCACCGTCATCACCGTCGAGGTCACGGCGGAGGATGGGCAAACGATGCGGACCTACTCAGTCACCGTCACGCGTCCTGTTTCCAATAATGCTCACCTCATCGATCTGACTCTCAGCGGCATATCACTTGAGCACGGTAGCATCTTTTACCCCCCCGGCTTCAGCGGCCTTGTATTCAATTACACACCCAGTGTGGCCCACAGCCTGGCTGAAACGACCGTCACGCCAAGAGCCCATCAGTCCTTTGCGACCTATGTCATCAAGCTGGATGGCGTAACGGACGCCGACGGTGTAATCGCGCTCAGCGTGGGCAGCAATGTCATCACGATAGAGGTTACGGCCGAGGACGGAGTGACCACCAAGACGTACACAATAACCGTTACGCGCGCGGCGGCACCCCTGACTGACGCCACGCTAAAGCGGCTGGCACTAAGCGGTATAGATATCGGGGGCGGTGTTGGCGAAGGCGCGGATGCACATAGCCAGACATCATTCAGAGCCAGCGTCTACCACAGCGTCTCGCAGACGACCGTTACGCCCACAGTGAACCACTCCGGGGCGAGCTATGTCATCAAGCTGGGAGGCGTGGAAGATGCTGACGGCACAATCTCGCTGGCTGTGGGCAGCAATGTCATCACCGTCGAGGTGACCGCTGAGGACGACAGCACAACCAAGACGTACACCGTAACGGTCAATCGCGCGACAGCGTCTGCGCCAACGACGGGCGAGCTATCGACGGACGACCCTCCCGTGAACTTCCGTGCTACTGATGTTTTCAGCGATCATACTATTATTGTCCTTAGTTTCCCAAGGAATCGCGGCATCACCGGATGGGTGTTACAGAGGTACGAGCACGATGGCGACGAGTTTGTGTCGTCAGGATCCGATATGCGCAGTGAAGTCACCGGGTCCAAGGATCTTGGTGGCGAAGGTTTGAGGGTTGGCAATTCGGAAGTAGAGCCGGGCGCACTGTATAAGTGGGTGGCACAGCTTACGAACAGCCAGAGCTCAACCGTCATAGAGACATCGCTAACGGTGCGCATACCTCCGGACGAAACGACTGAGCCGTCGACGGACGCCACGCTCAGCGGCCTGACGCTGAGCGGAGTGGACTTCGGCACGTTCGCATCCGGCACTACTTCCTACACAGCCAGCGTCGCCAACAGCGTGTCGCAGACCACGGTCAGCCCGACCGTGAACCACTCCGGTGCGAGCTATGTCATAAAGCTCGACGGCGTGGAAGACGCCGACGGCGACGTCTCGCTGAGTGTGGGCAGCAACGTCATCACCGTAGAGGTGACCGCCGAGGACGGAGAGGCGACCCAGACATATACCGTAACGATCACCCGCGCCGCGCCGCCATCGACGGACGCGACGCTCAACGCCCTGTCGCTAAGTGGCGTCGACTTCGGCACGTTCGACTCCACAACGACGTCGTACACAGTTCAGGTCGCCAACAGCGTCTCGCAGACGACCGTCACTCCGACTGTGAGCCACTCCGGGGCAAGCTATGTCATCAAACTCGACGGCGCGACGGACGCCGACGGAGTGATCTCCCTCAGTGTGGGCAGCAACGTTATCACCGTCGAGGTCACAGCTGAGGACGACAGCACCTCTCGGACATATATCGTAACGATCACCCGCGCCGCGCCGCCATCGACAGATGCTACGCTGAGCGCACTGACGCTCGGCGGCATTGACTTTGGAACGTTCGCGTCGGGCACAACTTCATACTCGGCGCAGGTAGCAAACAGTGTTTCTCAGACCACGGTCACACCGACCGTAAACGACTCGGGGGCCAGCTACATCATCAAGCTCGGCGGCGTGGCGGACGTGGATGGCGTAGTCTCCCTCAGTGTGGGCAGCAACGTCATCACCGTCGAGGTTACAGCTGAGGACAACAGCACTACTCGGACGTACACGATAACCGTTACCCGGACTGAGTCGTCTAACCCAGGACGGCAGTCCAGCGACGCAAAGTTGAGTGCCCTGACGCTGAGCGGCATCGACTTCGGCACATTCGACTCCACAACCACCTCGTACAGCGCCAGGGTTGAGAACAGCGTATCGGAGACGACCGTTACCCCGACCCTGAACCACTCCGGGGCAAGCCATGTGATCAAGCTCGGCGGAGTGACGGACGTAGACGGCGTGATCTCCCTCAGCGTGGGGAGCAACGTGATCGCCATCGAGGTTACCGCAGAGGACGGCAACTCCACTCAGACATACACCGTCACGGTTACGCGCGCTGCGCCTCCCTCCACAGACGCCACTCTCAGTGCCCTGTCGCTGAGCGACATTGACTTCGGTACGTTCGCGCCGGGTACGACTTCGTACACAGCGGAGGTTGCCAATAGTGTGTCGCAAACCACGGTCAGTCCGACCGTGAATCACTCCGGTGCAAGTTACGTCATCAAGCTCGACGGCGCTAGTGACGCAGACGGCGTGGTCGCGCTTGGCGTGGGCAGCAACGTCATAACGGTCGAGGTGACCGCTCAGGACGGACAGGCGACCCGGACATACACGGTCACGGTAACCCGCGCCGCAGAGCCTTCCTCCGACGCCACACTCAGCTCGCTCACGCTGAGCGGCATAGACTTCGGTACCTTCGACCCCACAACCACTTCATACAGGGCAAGGGTTGCCAGCGAGACTACTGAGACGACGGTCACTCCGACAGTGAACCACTCCTCTGCGAGCTATGTCATCAAGTTGGGCGAAGTGACCGATGACGATGGCGTCATATCGCTCACCGACGGCAGCAACGTAATCACCGTAGAGGTGACAGCCGAGGACGGAGAGACCACTCAGACCTACACCGTCACCGTCCATCGAGGGGCGGGCCCATGTGTCTCCGAAGGCGCCATCAGCGACTCGACCAACACGGGGTTGGTGTCGGACTGCGATGCGCTGCTGGCCGTGAAAGATACCCTTGCAGGAACAGCCAGTCTCAACTGGTCTGCAGATACTTCAATAACGAGTTGGGAAGGACTAATGTTGCGCGGGACGCCGGAACGGGTTGCGGGGCTGAACCTCAGTTACAAGAGTCTGGACGGGGAGATACCTGCAGAGCTAGGCGACCTCTCGATGCTCACCAAGCTGAACCTTCGCAGCAACGACTTGAGCGGAAGCATACCGGGATCGTTGGGCCGACTATCGAGACTTACCTTGCTTAACTTGCACAGCAACAACCTGAGCGGAGACATACCGGACCTGAGCACGACGATGCTGGAAGAGTTGTACCTTGCGAACAACTACGACGAGATGGTTGCAGGCAGCGGCCTGACGGGCCCGGTCCCGACGTGGCTGAACGGCATGAACGGCATGAGGGAGTTGTGGCTCTGGGGCAACCGCTTGAGCGGGACGATCCCCGATCTGAGCGGCATGACGAGCCTGCAGAAGCTGAAGCTGGGGAAGAACGACCTGAGAGGGGGCGTCCCTCAGGCGTCGCAGCTGCCTCCCAATATGACTTGGCTGGTCATCGACAGGAACCCGCTGGGCGGGACGATACCGGACCTGAGCAGTCTGACGAGCCTGAGGCTCCTGTGGCTGCACAGCAATGATTTGACGGGATCGATACCGTCGGGGGACATGTTGCCCCCAAACGTGGACGATCTCAACTTGCGGGACAATTTGCTAACGGGTCCGATTCCCGACTTGAGCGGCCTCGACATGGCGACACGGGTGCGGCTGCACAATAACAGCCTGAGCGGCGAGGTCCCGGGCACGCTGGGCGACTTGGACCGCCTGAGACAGCTGTGGTTGGACGGCAACCGGTTGACCAGCATCGCGGCTGAATTAGGCGACCTGTCGGACACGCTGATTGAGATCGCCCTCAGTAGAAACTCGTGGACTGAAGCTGCCTGCGTGCCCGCAGCCCTGGCGAATGTTGCGACCAACGACTACGCGGACGCTGGCCTTCAGATCTGCGAAAGCAACGATGGTTCGTAAGAGTGGGATAAACCGAGAGGGTCGCAGATTCCGTCAGCCGTTTGGAGTTGGGCGAGTTGACCGTCCCATATTCAGAAGCAGTTCGTCGGCACTTGGTTCCCTGTGTATTCGGACAGAAGTGGCGGACATGAGACAAAGCTACAACGCGCGTTGCTCGTAGCCGCTCTCATCTTGTCACCATGCATACTAAACTGAGTCGGTGCGGAGTTCGAGTCCCCTCAAATCTTACCTATGAATTGGTGGGCTAGAGGGGACTGTACTGCGAACTTTTCGCTGGGAGGTGCAGATATAAGGAAGGAGTCTGTGAAACTATTCAGTTTAGGCAATTTGCGTCTGACCAACCGGAAGAGCGAGACGCAGAGCTATTGCTCCGGCTGTGGGCCGTACCTGTTCTCTCCTTTATCGCCAGGGGTAGCCAAGAACACCAATAGGATGATCGCCAACACCCCAGCTATGATGCCCAACAACAAACCCAGCCCGAAAAACGCAACACCAATCACAAAGAATTCACCGGACTCTTCCGCCAGACCCTGACCGTCCTCCCCAAATAAACTGACGAAAACAGCGATCAACAAACCTACGACGCCGATGCTTAAGAATTGGAAACCCACTGCCCCAAGAACAAAGGCTATCGGACCAAGGCCTATGCCCAGAGGCAGCCAACAAAAAACCCTCTTCCTGTATCGTGAAGGCGTCTGACGATTCCCCCCAACGCAGGCATGATAGTAGCAAAGAGGTACAGCGCCAAGAGTATGCCGACCGCATCGTGCACTACGCCTGAAAGTATAAGCGCGACAATGGTTATGACACACTGAACCAGCACGAACGACCAGAAGTCGTAGCGTGTAGTGCGCCCACGAAGGACCATGTAGTTCCGCAACATTCGAGTATAGGATTCAATCATGGTGAACTCCGTTCACGGGTAAGGCCGATTGTACCTAATCTCTCCGGCGTTCCATACTGCTATGGGACTCTTGGGCCGCAAACCTTCTGTTGCAGGCGATTTCTCTGTCTGTCCCTGGCAGAAGACTTTTCCAGGTATGGACTAATGCGCTAAAGGTCAGCTCTTGAGAAGCCGTAAGTGAGTGTGTCGCGGAGGCGTCAGATGCTCGATTCCATATCATCCAGCAGTCCGCTTCTCACAGCCCAGACCACAAGCTCCTGCTTCGTCTCGATCCCCAGCTTGTCCTGAATGCCGTAAATAGCGTTTCGGATGGTGACCGGCTGATTTCCCCTGATTTCTGCGATGTTCGCGTAGGACTTACCCTGTGAGAACAGAGCTAGAATTTCCCTCTCCCGCGAGGTTAGCCGACTCAGCTCTTGATTCTTTTCCTGCGATGCCGTGCGAATTCCGGCGAATAGGCGCCTTAACGAGTCCGCAGGTATGCGGTACTCGCCCTCCGCCACGGCCCGAACGGTGCGTAGCAATTGGTTCTTGCCGGAATACTTCTGAAGGTATCCCTTTGCGCCCGCGGCGACAGCCTCAACAACTGCATCCTCCTCCGATGCGGCGGTAAGCATCAACACCTTCGTGTTCGGGAGCAACTCGGTGATCTCTCTGCAGGCGTCGATACCGTTTTTGAGCGGCATCATCACGTCCATGATAATTACGTCGGGTCTGACATTTTGAGCACCAATTACGGCAGCCTCGCCGTCCGCCGCCTGAGCGACAACCTCGAAATCGCCCGTGCGCTCCAGCACTTCCCGCAGGCCGTCCCGCATGATTTCGTGGTCATCAACGAGCATCACCCTAATTAGTGGATTAGCGCCCAAGTCAAACTCCTCCTCTGATTGCATCATTTGGGATCGTGCAGGTTACGGAGGTACCTCGGCCGGACTCGCCATGTGCCGCCTGAAGGTATCCTCCCATTCGCTCTGCGTCCACTGCCATGTTTCTGAAACCGTGTCCGCGTTCTGCGTAGTCTTCCGGGAGGCCGCCTCCATCGTCCGATATGGACAAACGGAGATCATTACTATCGAAGCTCAGTGAGATGGTGACCTTAGTGGCGTTGGAGTGGCGAAGTGCATTAGTCATCGCGTTGTGAGCTATGGAAAAGAGCAATCGACTGGTGTCCATAGGAAGCTGCGGCTCATCGCCTGACAGAACCAGTTCAGTGGGGATCGAAGTGATCGTGGCGAAGGTCGAGGCGTGCGAACGTAGCACCCGACTCAGTTCCCGGCCCTCAAAAATGGGGCCTATGTCGATTGGATGCCTCAACTCCCACATTGTCGATTTCGCCAGCGCATGGGTTGCCCGCAGCTTGGCGCTCAATTCGTCCCGTTTCTGTGAGCCCACTAGCTCTATCGCAGTCTCGAGACCCAGGCCGATCATGTAGGCGGACTGTGCTATCGTGTCATGAATTGTCTGCGAGAGATCGATCCGCTCTTGTTGTAGTTGCCGTTCCCTCTCCACTGCCTCTCTCCTTCGAATCCGCTCGAACCTCGACACTAGGTTGACCGCCCCCACGACCGCGTACATGACGACGATCCTTGTGAAAAGGACCTTCTCCTCCTTTATCTCAAACTCGACACCCGGCTCCACAATCAAGCTCAGCGACGTGTACACGACTGCCACTAAAGTGACTCCGGCAATGCTGAGCCTCATTGAAGTGAATACGACCGCGAACATGGCGAGGGCGGGGTAGTAGAGGACGAAGAATGTGTTCGAGAAGCCGCCGGAGATCAGTAGGCCAGCGGTGAGCATGATCGCATCCATCACGCTGAGGGCGAATGCCCAGTGCCACGTCACCACCCGTTTTGTCCCGATGCGATAGTGGACGTAGCCGTTCAACGCTAACAGCGACACGGCGAACAGGGTGTGGGCGACATAGGCAGGGTGAGCGAAGTTGACTCGATAGTGTAGCTGAATCAACCAAGCGACAATGATAAACCATCGCACCCATACCGAAATCCTCACGCTATACCGCAGGTCGTCAAGATCTGACCAGTCGGATATCCAGCGGCCCCTTGCAGATACGTTTGTCGGCATCTTCTGCAAATCCAAGCCCTGTTTTTTTCAGTCTACGCGACCCAGCGGTAGCGAATAGGTTCTTGAGTACCTTATTTGACAGGTACTCAAGTATCCCTTCACTCAGGTACAATCGAACCTTACGGCCAGCCAAAGGAAAAGGCAATATACGATAGCGTCGGCTGCTTTGATGGGTATCTTAAGGAAGCGAGTGCTATGGAACAAGAGAATCATATCGTCCCCCGAAAACCGCAAGCCTTTGAGGCACGTCAAGATTGCAGCCGGGCGGTCCCCCAAGCGCATCGTGATTAATTCAATCAGCCGGGTATGTCTCCACAAGCGGCAAATGGCCCGATCAAATAGGGTGTTTGGCATTGTCAGCGCCGAGATAATCTGGAACATATGGGTTGGCCCACTGAGGGAGTCAATCACTCTAGAATCGATCTGCAGGTAGGAAATCCATTGAGAAGGCGAAGGGACTTCAAATGAAACTGAGAAGAGATTATCCAGCAATAGCCATTGTGGTGATCGCGCTTTTTGTAGCGACTATGGCGGGGATATATGCCGTGCGGGGGGTGCTGGCTTCCGAACCCCAAGATGAGGGCGATTCACCACCGACCGACACAGCCATTGCAGAAGTGGATCCGTCCCCGACGCAAGTTCCCGTACCCACATCTACGGCCACACTAGGTTCGAGGATCCAACCGTCGCCTACGCCCGCATTTGAGTCGAAAAGCGAACCAACGCCGACTCCCACTACCGTACCCCTTAAGCTCCCACCGCTACAGGACAAGCCATCCCAGCCGTCCGATTCACCTACGGATAGTCCAACGAAGGAATCACTTTCCGAACAGGATGGTTCCAACGAGGGAACCGTCTACACCTATAGGGATGGCGACAGGACCGTGAGAGTTGTGTTGCAGAACGACCTGATAGTCCAAGAGACAGCGGCCAACACTCCCGACGATGTTGTTGTCGTGAAGGGTGGCGACGACAACATCGTCCGCAAACAGGCCAGGCACGGGCAGAACGCTCGCCCGGTGTTCCGTTCGGAATCGGGAGGTGGGCTGATGACGCTGCCCGGGGGAGTCCTGCTCATGCTGGATCCCGAGTGGGACCACACGAAGGTGGCGAGTTTCTTCTCCGGGAACGACATTTCGATTGAGCGGGTGTCCGACTTGGGATTCCTGCAGAACGGCTTCATTGTGGAGACGGAACCGGGCTTTGCCTCGCTGGAGCTTGCCAACGCGCTGGCCTCACAGCAAGGCGTCGTTGCGTCCAGTCCCAACTGGTGGAGAGAGGTGGAGACGCGATAAGTGTCGCTCCTCACAGCGCTCAATGCAGCAAGTTACTCAAGCTCAGGAACTGGAGCCTGGGAGAAGACCGCCATGCCTATCATCTCCACACAGCGTTCATCCCGGTTGTCATCATTTGCGAGGCTGCTCCTCATTGGCGCCGCAGTCACCTTATGTCTTGCCATAGGCACACGTGGGGTCGGAGGGCAGGCGAATGAAGATGACCATGGCGACACAATTGGTACAGCAACGTCTCTGTCGCTTGGCTCCTTTATGGACGCTCGCATCGACCCCAGCGCTGATCAAGATGTATTCAAGTTAGAGCTTACCGAATCAACGAGTCTTTTCATTTACGTACTAAGCCACAGTTTTGACTCCGTAGATGCGGTTGTTCTTGACTCCGAGAGTAAGGAAATCTCTACGAACGCATACACCCAGCGGTATTCGGGTCGTCCCCTTTTCGTGATTAGGGACGATTTCGGCCCAGGAGTCTATTTCGTCAGAACATCTACTCAGACTAATGTCATTTCAGGCTACAGAATCGGTGTTTTTGAGGATACCGACTACACTGATTTCATAGACGGATGCGAAAACGCCACGCGTGCCTCCCAGATCAACGACGTACTGTACGGATGCCAGTGGCACCTGAGAAGCCGTGACGGAGAGGACATCAACGTCGAACCGGTCTGGGCAGATGGCATTATGGGCGAGGGCGTCAACGTCGCCGTCGTCGACACAACAGTGGACTACAGTCATGAAGACCTGGCCTCCAACATCAACAGTTCCCTCAGTCACGACTATGGAGGCCGGGAAGGCGCATATCGTCCTTTCGACCACCACGGAACGAATGTGGCGGGGGTGATCGCGGCACGGGATAACAGCACCGGGGTGCGAGGAGTGGCCCCGAGAGCAACCATTTATGGGTACAACCTCTTGGCGGATTTTGAGGAATGGCTCTCGGATCTGAACTCAGCCGACGCCATGGCTCGCAACCACAATGCAACCGCGGTGTCCAACAACAGCTGGGGACCTCCCGACGACGCAGGGTTAGGTCGGGCCAGCTCGTTCTGGGAGGCAGCGATAGAGACCGGCATTTCGGCTGGCTACGGTGGGAAAGGGGTCTTCTACGCCTGGGCTGGCGGAAACGGGTACGACGAAGGGGACGATTCCAACCTTGATGAGTATGCCAATTTCTATGGAGTGACCGCCGTATGCGCGGTAAGTGATAGCGACACTAGGAGCAGCTACTCTGAGTCGGGCGCGAACCTGTGGATCTGTGCGCCGTCAAATGGTGGCGGCCGGGGCATCGTTACTACAGAAAACTCCGACCGCTATAACCCCCGCTTTGGTGGTACCTCGTCTGCGGCTCCGACTGTTGCTGGCGTGGCCGCGCTGATGCGTGAGGCCAACCCGGACCTGACGTGGCGGGACCTGAAGCTCATCCTTGCCTCATCCGCGCGGAAGAACGACGCTGGTAGCACCGGCTGGAAAGACGGCGCCGCCAAGTACAGGGCCGAATCCGACACAGACCGGTATCAATTCAACCACGAGTACGGGTTCGGTGTGGTCGACGCCAAGGCCGCCGTGGATCTGGCAAAAGTGTGGACCAGTCTTCCTCCTCTTGAGAGTTCCACTGAGTCGTCGGGAAGTTTGAATCTGTCGGTTCCGGACTCGCCGACCACGGGCGACTCCACAACGATCGAAAGTTCACTCACGATGAACACGAGCATCAGCTTTGTCGAGTTTGTGGAAATCAACGTTACCTTCGACCACGCTTCCTTTCGGGACCTGGAAGTCGAGCTGGTGTCCCCGTCGGGGGCAATCTCAAAACTGGTAGGCCACTTTAACACTATCGATTACGTGCCCCTGCGCGGTGCTTTCCGCTTCGGTTCAGCCCGCCACCTGGGTGAAAATCCCAACGGCGAGTGGCGGCTCCGACTTACTGACCACATTCGAGATAACTCGGGCGCCCTCGATTCATGGAGCATAAAGGTGTTTGGTCATGAGGGCCCGCCTGGACGTCCCACAGTGAACACAGTTTCGCCGGGAGTGGAGTCCCTGACCCCCGCTTGGACTGCACCTACCAGTACCGGCGGCTCAGCTATCACCGCCTATGACTTGCGCCATATCGAGACCTCCGCCGACGAGACGGTCGAGTCCAACTGGACCGTGGTGGAAGATGTCTGGACGGCGGGATCGGGGGCTCTGAAGTACACCACTACCGGACTCATCGGCGGTACGCAATATGACCTCCAACTTCGGGCCGTCAACGCCGTCGGAAATGGTCCATGGTCGGCAACTGTCGTTGGCACGCCTGATGAGGCCCCAACAGCGAATCCTGATCTGGTGGTGGACACGCCCACCGTCAGCAACAGCACTCCGACGGCCGGGGCGGACTTTACACTAAGCGCCGCGGTTGGCAATGAAGGGAACGGATTGTCGGAATCGACCACCTTGCGCTACTACCGCTCAACCGATGACACAATCACGACCGGCGATACAGAGGTTGGCACGGACACGGTGGGAGCTCTTGACGCCTCGGCGAGCAGCGACCAGTCGGTCGACCTGACCGCGCCGTCCGATCCCGGCACGTACTACTTCGGGGCCTGTGTGGACACGGTGTCCGACGAGTCCGACACCAGCAACAACTGCTCGGAAGCGGTGACAGTAGCGGTTGTCGCTCCGCCTACTCCGGACCTTGTTGTCGACATGCCCTCGGTCAGCAATAGCAGTCCGACTGCCGGGGCGAGCTTCATGCTGAGCGCCACCGTTGGAAATCAAGGGAACGGGTCGTCGGGGTCCACCACCTTGCGCTACTACCGGTCCACTGATAGCACAATTACAACCGACGATTTTGAGGTTGGCACGGACACGGTGGAAGCTCTCGACGTTTCGGAGAGCAGCGACCAATCAATCAGCCTGACCGCACCGTCCGACCCCGGCACGTACTACCACGGGGCCTGTGTGGACACGGTATCCGACGAGTCCGACACGAGCAACAACTGCTCGGCAGCGGTGAAGGTTGAGGTTGGAGATCCACCCGCACCAGATCTCGTTGTGGACACTCCCACGGTGAATGACAGCAACCCAGAGGCCGGAGGAAGCTTCACGCTGAGCGCCACGGTCAGCAACGAAGGTAATGGACCGTCGGCATCCGCCACTTTGCGCTACTACCGGTCCTCCGACACGACGATCACGACCGGTGATACGGAGGAGGGTACGGACACGGTGGGAGCTCTCGACGCTTCGGAGAGCAGCAACCAGTCGGTCGACCTGACCGCGCCGGACAGCCCTGGCACGTACTACTACGGGGCCTGTGTGGATACCGTAACCGAAGAGTCCGACATGAGCAACAACTGTTCGGGAGCGGTGACCGTTACGGTTGGCGCTCCTCCCACACCGGACCTCGTTGTGGATCCGCCCACGGTCAGTGACAGTAGTCCAACGGCTGGGGAGAGCTTCACGCTGAGCGTCACGGTGAGCAACGAAGGTAATGGATCGTCGGGGTCCTCCACCTTGCGCTACTACCGCTCGACGGACTCGACGATCACGACCGGTGATACGGAGGAGGGCACGGATGAGGTCGGGAGCCTTAATCCGTCTGGCAGCAGCGACGAGTCGATCAGCCTCACCGCGCCGGACAGCCCTGGCACGTACTACTACGGGGCCTGTGTGGACACGGTATCCGACGAGTCCGACACGAGCAACAACTGCTCGGCAGCAGTTACAGTTGCAGTTAGCGCTCCGGCAACACCGGACCTCGTCTTGGACACGCCCACTGTCAACGACAGCAGGCCGACGGCAGGCGCGAGCTTCACGCTGAGCGTCACGGTCCGCAACCAGGGCACAGGTTCGTCGGGGTCCACCATCTTGCGGTACTACCGGTCCTCCGACTCGACAATCACGACCGGCGATGCGGAGGAGGGAACGGACTCGGTAGGAAGTCTGAACCCGTCCGGAAGCAGCGATGAGTCGATCAGCCTGACCGCACCTGACACTCCCGGCACGTATTACTACGGGGCCTGTGTGGACACGGTATCGGACGAGTACGACACGAGCAACAACTGCTCGGCAGCAGTTACAGTTATGGCTAGCGCTCCGGCCGCTCCTGATCTCGTAGTCGATACGCCCACGGTGAGCGACAGTAATCCAGAGGCCGGAGGAAGCTTCACGCTGAGCGTCACGGTCCGCAACGATGGCACAGAATCGACGGGATCAACCACCTTGCGCTACTATCGGTCCACCGACTCGGCGATCACGACCGGTGACACAGAACTTGGCACGGACTCGGTAGGTGCTCTCGGCGCTTCGGCGAGCAGCAACCAGTCGATCGCCCTAATTGCGCCTTCTGATCCCGGCACGTACTATTACGGAGCGTGTGTGGATACGGTTTCCGACGAGTCCGACACGAGCAACAACTGCTCGGCTGCCACAGCGGTCGCGGTCGGCTCGGCTACCGCGCCTGATCTCGTTGTAGACCCGCCCACGGTGAGCGACGGCAGTCCGACCGCCGGTGCGCGCTTCACGTTGAGCGTTGCGGTACGGAATCAAGGTACCGACCAATCAAGTTTCACGACGTTGCGCTACTACCGCTCGACGGACTCGACGATCACGAGTTCGGACACTGAGGTTGGAACCGACTCCGTGTTCGGGCTAGACGCCTCGGAGAGCGGCGACGAATCGATCAACCTGACCGCGCCTGACACCCCCGGCACGTACTACTACGGGGCGTGCGTGGATGCATTAGCCGACGAATCCAACACAGGAAACAACTGCTCGGCAGCAGTGACGGTCACCGTCGGAGAGGCGCCCGCACCCGATCTGGTGCTTGGATCTCCCACAGTGAGTGACAGCAGTCCGACGGCCGGTGCGCGCTTCACGTTGAGCGTGGCGGTGCGGAACCAGGGTACTGGCGATTCGAGCTTTACGACCCTTCGCTACTACCGCTCGACGGACACGACGATCACGAGTTCGGACACTGAGGTTGGAACCGACTCCGTGTTTGGGCTTGACGCTTCAGAGAGCGGCGACGAAACGATCAACCTGACCGCGCCGGACACCCCCGGCACGTACTACTACGGGGCGTGCGTGGATGCGTTAGCCGACGAATCCAACACAGGGAACAACTGCTCGGCAGCAGTGACGGTCACCGTCGGAGAGGCGCCTGTACCCGACCTGGTGGTAGGGACACCTTCTGTGAGTGACGGCAGTCCTACGGCCGGTGCGCGCTTCACGTTGAGCGTTGCGGTGCGTAATCAGGGTACCGGCCGATCAAGCTTTACGACTCTGCGTTACTACCGCTCGACGGACTCGACGATCACGAGTTCGGACACTGAGGTTGGAACCGACTCCGTGTTCGGGCTAGACGCCTCGGAGAGCGGCGACGAATCGATCAACCTGACCGCGCCTGACACTCCAGGCACGTACTACTACGGGGCGTGCGTGGATGCGTTAGCTGACGAATCCAACACAGGGAACAACTGCTCGGCAGCAGTGACGGTCACCGTCGGAGAAGCGCCCGTACCCGATCTGGTGCTTGGATCTCCCACAGTGAGTGACAGCAGTCCGACGGCCGGTGCGCGCTTCAAGTTGAGCGTGGCGGTGCGGAACCAGGGTACTGGCGAATCAAGCTTTACGACCCTTCGCTACTACCGGTCCTCTGACTCGACGATCACGACCGGCGACACTGAGGTTGGAACGGACTCCGTGTTCGGGCTAGACGCCTCGGAGAGCGGCGACGAAACGATCAACCTGACCGCGCCTGACACTCCCGGCACGTACTATTATGGGGCTTGTGTGGATGCAGTAGCTGACGAGTCCAACACCGGGAACAACTGCTCGGCGGCGGTGACGGTCAACGTCGGCGCGGCGCCTGTACCCGACCTGGTGGTAGGAACTCCCACGGTGAGTGACAGCAGCCCATTGGCCGGTGCGCGCTTCACGTTGAGCGTTGCGGTGCGTAATCAGGGTACTGGCCGATCTCGCTTGACGACACTGCGTTACTACCGCTCGACGGACTCGACGATCACGAGTTCGGATACCGAGGAGGGAACGGACCTCGTGAGCAGTCTGGACCCATCGGAGAGCGGTGACGAATCGATCAGACTGACCGCGCCGGACAGTCCCGGCACGTACTACTACGGGGCGTGCGTCGATGGGGTATTCGACGAATCCAACACCGGAAACAACTGCTCTGTAGCAGTGACAATAGCCGTTGGAGCCGTACCCAGCAATCCGGCCAACCAACAATACAGCTGGGAAGGTTCGGCAATTGTCGTTTCATGGGATGTGGTAGCGGGAGTAGACCACTACAACATCTATTACGACGACTTCTCAGACTCCGGGTGCAGTCTGTCCTCATCCGGCAGGCTCACCTTCTGCGAGGAGCTGACAACAGATGTGGCCGGGACGAGTTTCACGCACTCTAATCCTGATTCTGACAGCAACTACTACTGGGTTACCGCTTGCAACAGTGCGGGATGTTCAGACATAGATGGCGACCACCCCGCTCGATTGGTGGGTCCCACGCCCATTCCTGACCTTGTGGTGGGTACGCTCGCGGTCAACAACAGTAGCCCTGATGCAGGCGCTCGCTTTGCACTGAGCGCGACTGTACGCAACCAGGGCCATCGTCGATCGCTCCATACGACGCTCCATTACTATCGCTCGACGGACTCGACGATCACGAGTTCGGACACGGAGGAGGGTACGGACTTCGTAAGCAGCCTGGATCCTTCGGAGGGTAGCGATGAGTCGTTCAGACTTGCCGCGCCGTCCACTGCCGGGACGTACTACTACGGGGCCTGCGTGGAGGAGGTGTCGGATGAAACCGACACTGGCAACAATTGCTCGGAGGCGGTCAGGGTGAACGTAGGCTTAGCCCCTGTGCCCGACCTGGTGGTTGGTACCCCTACGGTCAGTGACGAACGTCCGGATGCTGGGGTGAAATTCACACTGAGTGCTACCGTTCACAACGAGGGCGGCGGTGAGTCGTTCCTGACGACGCTGCACTACTACCGCTCAGAGGACTCGACCATCACGACCTCCGACACGTTGGAGGGCACTGACTTAGTGGGAAGTCTAGACCCAGCCGGAAGCAGCGATGAGTCGATCAGTCTGACCGCACCGACCATCGAGGGAACGTACTACTATGGGGCGTGCGTGGAGGAGGTGTCGGATGAGACGGACGCAAGCAATAACTGCTCGTCTGCGGTAACGGTAACCATCGGCTCAGGTAGCTGCGTTGGGGCAGTAGCGGACCCGAACAATGAAGGTCTCGTGTCCGACTGCGAGGCGCTGCTTGCAGCGCGGGATGTACTGGCGCTGCCGAACAATGACGGTGAGCCCGGGCTCAACTGGTCGACGGACACTCCCATCGCTGAATGGGACGGCGTGGGACTGGGCGGAACGCCGAATCGGTTGACTCGGATTGTCCTCCACAACAAGGGCTTGAATGGGACGGTCCCTGAGTCGCTCGGCCGTCTCTCCAAGCTTACCGACTTGAACCTTTCCTTCAATGAGCTGACGGGACCAATCCCGGCTGAGCTGGGTGATCTGTACAACCTCAGAGTTCTGAATCTCCGCACCAACGAGTTGGCGGGCGAGATTCCCGATCAGTTGGGTAACCTTCGCAACCTCCGAGTATTGAACCTGCACAGCAACAACCTGAGCGGTGGCATACCGGACTTGAGCCGCATAGCGGGTCTGGAAGAGTTATATCTGCCGAACAACGCAGACTACGACGCTGATGACAGTAAGATTGCTGGCAGTGGCTTGACGGGCGAAATCCCGATGTGGGTGAACGGCATGACGAACATGAGGGAGCTGTGGCTCTGGGGCAACAGTCTGACAGGCTCGATACCCGACCTGAGCGGCATGACGAGCCTTGATAAGCTGAAGCTGGCAAACAACAACCTAACGGGCGGTGTGCCTGACGGGTCGAAGCTGCCTCCCAACATGACTTGGCTGATCATCGACAGGAACCCGCTGGGTGGCACGATACCGAAACTGAGCAGTCTGTCGAGGCTGAGGTTACTGTGGCTGCACAGCAACGAGTTGGAGGGTTCAATCCCGGCCGGGAACAATTACCCCGCCAGCTTGGACGACCTGAACCTGCGCGACAACATGCTGACCGGCACGATTCCGGACCTGACCAACTTGGACAACCTGACGCGGCTGCGGCTGCACAACAACAGCCTGAGCGGCGAGGTCCCGGCCACGCTGGGCGGTCTGGATAGCCTGAAGAACCTTTGGCTGCACGGGAACATGCTGGCGGGTCCGATCCCCGCGGCATTGGGAAGGCTGACCAAATTACAGAGGCTGTGGCTGAGCGACAACATGCTGTCGGGACAGATACCGGAAGAGTTGGACGACTTGGCCGATACCCTGACCCAATGGCGTCTCGCTGGCAACCAATTCACCGGCTGCGTACCGGCGGAACTGGCGGGCGTCCAGGACAATGACCTCGACAGCCTAGGCCTGGATGTCTGTGGAGATTCCTGATGATGATTTCAGTAAACCTGGGTGGTCAGACTTTCGGAGCGGTCATCATACGAATGCTGCGTAGCTCAATCGGTCAATTGAGATTGTTAGTAAGGTCAGGGCGTGTAAGCGCAAGACGCACAGACTCTCTATGAGAGAGAGAAGGAAGGATTCGTATCATGGGACAATGCCTGAAATGTGGCAATCAGTTAGCGGAAGATGCGAAGTTCTGCACGCGATGTGGTGCTCCGATTCCCAGGGACGAAGTTCCCGAAAGGGCAAGTCGGGAAACTGAACCTGATGTAAGGCAAACAACTGAACCTTCGGGCAGGTCTCGAGGCTTACTGGACGACACATACGGATTTCTGACAGATCCATCCAGTCGCCGCTATTTGAAAGTGGATACCGCCGGGGGAGTCTTGACAGTGGTGGCGCCGATACTGATTTGGTCTGCTGCAGTCGGGATCGTTTCATGGATTCTGATCGGGCTTGTTTCTCTCCGATTCCACCTTGGCTTCATTGACCTTGGTGACTTGCTCCTTAGCCAGCTCATCATCGTTGGCATAGTGTTGAGTGTTACCGCAAACGCCTACGTCATCCGCAGATATCGCGGCCGGGGTGAAGCTCTGTGGAATGTCCTATCGTCGCTTCCAGTTCTGTGGGCGGTATTCCTAAGCATAGGGCTGACCATAATGCTCTACCAAGTTTGGACTGATTTCCAGGGCGGCACCTACGATCTCCGAAGGCTGATGTTCTCATTGATCGGAGTTGGCATTTGCGGCACATATACCGGCTACTTGTCCCTTGTGGTATTCGGGCCGGTTGGGACCTACAAAGTTGTGCGCTGGGCGGTGTATGTCCTTACGGCTGTGATCGCAGTGGAGATTCTCGATGCCTTGTGGTTGGCGGGTGAGAACCTGACTCAAGCAGAGATCTGGGAACACTTCGTACTTGCTGGTTGGGCCGTATTGTTATGTTGCGTGGTGTACGCCGTCATTGCCATCATCCTGAGTCAGATAATGGCCGGGAACCGGCTCTTTGGTGTTCTCGTAACATACTTGGTCTTGGGCCTTGCTGGTTTCACTATCGGGCTGCTGGCACTATGGGACGGCTTTCCTGAAGCTGGACCCGTCCGATTCGTCTACGGAGGCGTGATGGTAGTGTCCATCACAACCATTGGGTTGTTGCTGGTGCAGCACTTCCACAAGGCTAGGGCGATTGACACCCGGCCACCTGACGAGCAAGACACTCAGGCCCGCTCCAGGCCTTCCTGATTCCCTGGCGAGCGACTTCTGCTAGGCGCATGAATAACGGCAAGAGGGAGGCAGCATGTACTGTAGTACCTGCGGGACTCAGAATGACGACGAGGCAACGTTCTGCAAGAATTGCGGAGGCGCTATGGCTGAGCCGACGCCCGACGCAAGCAGATTCGATCCCGGTACCTCCGCCGGCCATGGAGTTCCCGGGCCTCCTCAACACGTGCCGAACTATCTGGCTCAGGCCATCCTCGTCACCATCTTCTGCTGCCTCCCATTCGGAATCGTGTCGATCGTCTACGCCGCCCAAGTCAATGGGAGATTGGCGGTGGGAGACATTGCAGGCGCTCGGCACGCGTCCGCCAACGCAAAGACATGGGCGTGGGTCTCATTCGGAGTAGGGCTGGGATTCGTCCTGTTGTTCTTTAGCCAATGCGGATCGCCCTTCACAGGGTCGTGGAGTTTCTAGTGAAAGAGTGTTTATGGTCGTGACCTGTGGTGGTGACGCTCTGTTACAGAAAACTACGTCAACAGCCCATGCCTCGAAATCAGCGGAGATTCCCGGGGCATCGTGTGAACCGACGGAAATCTCCGTCATGACTGGAAAAGCATCGGCAGTCTTTGGAATTTGAGCAATCGAAGAGCCGTCTACGAAGAGCTAACAGGTCCAGGTCTATCGCAAGAATTGTTGCTCCAGAGGAGGTGACGTATGATCTATCCTAATACCGGGCGCCGCCTAGTCGGCCTGGGGTCGATATTGGCAGTGAGCGGGTTGGCCATGTTGACGATGGTCGCCTGTAATCTTTTTTCGAATGATGCGACGCCCGTTCCGAGCTCCACAGATGTAGCCCCATCACGGTCCTCTACCTCGGCCGCGCAGACCGGCGCATCTGCGCCGACTGCCAAGTCGGCCGATGAAGACTCCGATCTCTACCGCGCAATTTGGACTGGCAATGTGGCCGCTGTCAAGAAGCTTGTCGCCGAGGGCGGAGACGCTAACCTCAGCGACAAAGATGGAGACCCTTTCCTGTATGAAGCAATATGGCGGGGTCACGCGGAAGTTGCCCAAATCCTCATTGACGCAGGCGCGGACGTGAATGCGACAGACTCGGAGGGTGACCCGCTCCTGTATACCGCGGTCTGGCGGGACGAGCAGGATGCCATGAAGATTCTCATTGACGCAGGCGCGGACGTGAATGTGATGGACTCAGGGGGTGACCCACTTCTGTATACCGCGGTCTGGCGGGACAAGCCGGATGCCATGAAGGTCCTCATTGACGCAGGCGCGGACGTGAATGCGACAGACTCGGAGGGTGACCCACTTCTGTATACCGCGGTCTGGCGGGACGAGCAGGATGCCATGAAGATTCTCATTGACGCAGGCGCGGACGTGAATGCGACAGACTCAGAGGGCGACCCGCTCCTGTATACCGCGGTCTGGCGGGACAAGCCGGATACCATGAAGGTCCTCATTGACGCAGGCGCGAACGTCAACGCAAAGAGGGCCAATGGAGAGTCACTTCTGTACGTAGCGCGATGGCGAGACCGGACGGAAATCGAACGGATTCTCCTAGCTGCCGGTGGTAGAGAATAACCTCACGCTGCGAAGTGTGGGGCGGGGATTCCTTCTGTATCATGCTCCGGCTGGGGAAAGAAGCAAACATGAGGGGACAAAATCCTGGACGAGCAGCATCGATTCCGATTTGGCGACTTTCTCTGTTTGTGCTCGTCCTGCCGGTGATCTTGGCCTGTGGACTATTCGCGGGCGATCCGACTCCGACCAATACCCCTGCCCCCGAGTTTGTCTCCACAACCATTTTCACCCCGACTCCTACTGCCCTGCGTCCGGGAGCCGATGATCGCCCCGACGAGAGGGTGTTTGATCCAACGCCTCAACCGACGCCGACGCCCACACCCGAACCTACGGCCACACCTGAGCCGACACCCACACCTGAACCGACTGCCACGCCTGAGCCGACACCCACGCCTCAACCGACACCTACGCCCGATCCGACGGCCACAGCTACTGCGATAGCCACTGCTACCGCAACAGCTACCTCGACTGCGACGGCCACCGCTACCGCGACAGCCACGCCTGAACCAACAGCCACGTCCACTGCCACCGCTACTGCGACAGCAACACCCGCCGCAACAGCCACATCGACCGCCACGCCTGGCCCTCCTGACAACACTGCGCTCTGTAATGCCATAGCGAGCTCGAGTACTGCCATAGTGAGCGCCATCGCTGGTGGGGAGCAGACAGATGTTAACTTAGAGTGTCCCGGCGGTGGCCTCCCTCTTCACAGGGCGGTATTGGCGGGACAAACAGCAATTGTTGAAATCCTCATCGACGCAGGGGCGAACGTTAACTCAATAGATAGCGAGGGGAATCCAATCCTCTTCCGGGCGATTCTGAAGGGCCATACTGCAATTGTTGGTATTCTCGTTGCGGCAGAGGCGAACGTTAATGCACGAGACGCCGAGGGCAAATCCCTCCTCCAGACAGCGGCCTCAGAGGGCGAAACTGCAATTGTGCAGATTCTAGTTGATGCTGGCGCTAGATAGCAGCCACATCGCTTCCTTGAGTGAGCTTGGCTACCTACCGTCTACGCGCCCCACCCTCTCCAAGACGTGAGCAGGAACCCAGCCCTGAAGCTCTCCACCGGGGAGCGCGATTCTCCACCACCCGTGCCGGGAGCCGGTCAGACGGACTTGTGCGCCACTTTGTAGGGTGAACTCCTCTGAGTATTGCGGCCCAGGCCCGCTCACGACATCTACAATCGCAACTGTCACGACGCCGGTGTTGTCATAGGGGTTGGCTAATGCCATGCTCACGGCAAGTAGGAAAAACATCAGGGTAGCGACCATCATTGGGACGACGAAGGCGCGAATTGAACGCCTTAGTGGAAAATCTCGCCACACCAAGAGAGCCCCAATGGCAAGACCGGTCACCGTCCACAGCAGGAGAGCTACTATTCCAAGCTCGCTCGGAGTGGCCCACCGTCTTCCTACGAAGGACACGCTTTGGATCAGGGAGCCTCTTTCCGCTGTGACCCGGTCCACCGTCATGCTGCGGGCCAAGTCGAGGTTGGTTCTGATGTCCGAGTCGCGGGGAGCCAACTCGCGAGCACGGAGGTAGCTCAGGATGGCCCTGCCGAGATCGCCGCTCTCCAGGTAAGCGTTGCCCAGATTGAAGTAGACGGAGGCATCTCCGTATCCCCGAGCGATCAGGGCTTCGTACTGCTGGGCGGCCTCGGCGTACTCTCTACGCTCATATCTCTCGTTTGCCCCGGCCATTCGTGCGGCGTCCGATGGCCCTTGCGCGGATGCGCTCCCGGCAACGACGACCGCAAGTGTGCCGAGAGACGCTAGGAGAACCAACAGACTTCGCAGCAATCTGATCATTCCTCAATGGCTCCGTCGAGTTCCGTCAGGAGTTGCATCGTGCGTTCGACATGCTCTTCCGTCCGGCCTACCGGTGGAGTCTCCGGTGTGTACATCGCAGCCTCGCCCAATGCCAGAGTGTTCTCGACACGCTGGGCCAATTCGTAAGACACTCCGCCATCACGAAGCCGCTCTCCAATCGCCTCCCGAGTCAGTCCGACCAGCGACTCACCGGACCGGTCGGAGAGGTAGCTGTGGACGGCGTCGGCCGCTGCGACTGCCGGGTCTCCGCCGTCCGCAATGGCGCGCCTAAGCATTGCCCGGGCGTTCGGCAGCGCGTTCCGCCGTCGGGAGTCCACCAAGGCGGCTTCCCGAGCATCGCGCCAGCGACGCCACGCCGCAGCCAAAATGATCACGAGCAATGGGAGCGTCCATGTGGCCCAATAACCGACGCTGTCCGTTAATTCTCTAGCGGGAGGGTGAAGAGGCTCCGGCACGGGTCTGATGGGTCTCGCGACGGAAACGTCCGCCTCGTCCCCGACCGCGTCGGCAGGGGCTGGAGGAGGCAGCGATGTCTCATCCGTTCCTGCTATGGAAACCACGATGGGATTCGTTGAGGCATGTACATAATTCCCGATTTCGGGGTCGTAGTATCCATAACGTATCTCCGGCACCGTCAGTTCACCGGCTGATTTGGGCACTAGGATGCTTTTGTAAGTGCGGTTCCCTACGAGTTGCCCGTCAACAACCTCGCTCAAAGAACTGGCCGGTGACCGGACGACACGCCAACCCGTGAAGTCCGGCCAGAGCGGTTCCGGTAGAGCGTCGATGTTCCCTTTGCCTTCGACTTTCACTGTCAGCTGGACCGATTCGTTCATCCGAACGGCTGCCGTGTCCACCTCGGCGGAGATGTCGAACTTTCCAACGGCCCCTGTAAATCCTTCCGGAGCTGCCGAGGGCAGGGGTTGTACCTCTACGGTTATGGAGGAACTCTCCACAACAACGGGGCGAGCCGCTTGGTCGTCGGACACGGTCAATCTCGCGGGTTCAATCTCAATCGTCCCGACAATGCTGGGAAAGAGAATCGTTCGCAGCTCATTCACCGTGTACACGGTGGAGTTGACAGTCTCTCTGTACTCAGCCTCCTCTGTCTCCGTCACGTTCCAAAAGCCGGCAAAGTCGGGAGGACGGTAGCTGACAGAGTGAGGAAAGTCAGCTTGTCGGTATGTTTTGGTTACGTAGGTGACCTGCTGCCCATGAAAAGGCCGTTCATTGTCGACTTGTGCTATTACGTACAGTGACTCGTCGGACGGCGGCTGTTGTGCGCCAACGGGGAGGGCGGCAGAAAGCAACGTCGCCGCGATAATTGCCGTGCCGGCCAGAACCCCCTCTATGGTTGTCCTTGAGCTCACGTCAAATGGCTACCAGGGGAACTCGGGGGGAAGTTTAGGAGATACCAGGACCTGCTGTCTTCCCTCCGCAAGGGTCTGCGCGTTCTCACCTACGGCCTCCAGTGCCTGACGCGCCTGTTCCTCGGTCAGCGGTTCGGTCTGCGTCTCCTGTAGCGGCGGCTGTGCCTGAGGAGGCTGAGCTTCGGGAGACGCCTGCGCATCGTCTTCACTTTGCGGCGGTGGTTGAGCCTGAGGCGGCGGCTGGGCCTGCGGGGGCCGAGCTTCAGGGGAGGCCTGCTCATCGTCTCGGCCCTGCGGCGGCAGTTGCTTCAGGGCGAGTTCCAGGTTGTGCTTCGCGTCGTGATGGTCGGGATCCATTCGCAGCACCTCTTTGTATGCCTCGACCGCCTGAGCATATTCTCGGACCCGGAAGGCCGCGTTGCCTCGGTTGAAGAACGCACTCAAGCGCAACTCCCCGGTGGCATACAATAGAGCGTCGTCGTATTCCTTGAGCGACTCTTCAAACTCCTCCATGCGGTACTTGGCGTTGCCCACGTTGTAGTGCAGTTCGCCCGACATTGGGGATCGCTCCCGAGCGCCTTCGTAGGCATCCAGGGCAGCCGCGTAGTCCGAATTCATGTACGACTCGTTGCCCGAATCGTTGACTTCATCGGGAGTTTGGACGCAGGCCGACAGGAGCAGGACGATGGCCAGTAGTGCGATGAGCATCTCACGGTATGCCATGTTCAACCCGCTCTATTGCCGTCCTCGATCGCCTTCGCGACCTGTGCAGGAGACGGTCGCTCAAGACCTCGGCCAAGAACAGCGAGAAAGCTGCCGCGAGAAGGAAAATCTGGTACCGCTCCACTCTTTTCTCGCTGAGCTCACTCTGAAGGACCTCGTCCTGGAACGCCTCTATCTCGTCATGAAGGCCGGCAAGCGCGCCGGGATCGTCAGCCCTGAAGTACCGGCCTCGACCGGCCTCTGCAATGCGTTCAAGCGCGCCCTCGTCCAGTTGCGAGAGGATTGGTTGGCCTTCAGCATCCTGCCGATAGCCAATCACTTCTCCCTGTTCGTCGTACACTTCTACGGGCCATCCGTCCGGTGAGCCGAAACCGACGGTGTAAATGACCGCTCCATGCTCCGCGGCTAACCGGGCTGCTGCAACCGGGTCGTCCTCATGGTTCTCTCCGTCCGTCATGATGACGACGACCTTTTGGCTTACCCGCTGATCGTTGAAGCCGGCCATTGCCGTATCAATCGCTTCACCGATTACGGTGCCCTGTCGGAGAATTGCTTTCGGGCTGGCGCTGTTCAGATAGTTCCTTGCTGTGGCGTAGTCGGCGGTCAAGGGAAACTGAATGAAGCTCGCTCCCGAGAATAGAACGATGCCAACCGTATCGCCACTTAAACGGGATATCAGATCCGAGATTTCCAGCTTGGCCCGGTCGAGGCGAGTAGGCTTCACATCCTGGGACAACATACTGTGCGAAACGTCCAAGACCACCATCACCTGCACTCCACGTTGCTCGACTACCTCGACGTAAGTCCCCCACTGGGGTCTGGCGAGGGCGATGATAATCAAGGCTGCGCCCACAAACCAAAGGACAAGCCGGGCGGCACGCATCCTTTGACTCATGGCTGCGCTCAGCCGCTCGACGAGAATGGGATCGCCAATACGCCTGACCGCGGCGGCCCTGTGTGTCAGGGCCCATCGCACGAACACCGCGAGAGCAGGGAGCGTGAGCAGAGCAATCAGGAATTGTGGGGAAGCGAACGTCATGGCAGTCTTCTGAAGACGGTATTCGATAAGACCAATTCCAGCAGCAGCACCACCAGGACAGGAACCAAGAACCAGACCAGAATCTCTTGATATCGAGTGAAGTTCAGTATCTCCACGTCAGACTTCTCCAAGGCGTTGATCTCGGCGTAGATGCCTCGAAGCTCCTCGGTATCGGTTGCTCGGTAATACTTTGCGTTCGTGATAGCCGCTATCCGCCTGAGCTTTTCTTCATCGAGCGGGTTCTCCCGTGTTGTGTCCCCTGAGTCGGAAGCGGTGAACTGAGAGTTATCCCCTCCCTCATTCCTTCCCACCCCGATGGTGTACAGCTTGATGCCGACCGCCTCCGCCGCAGTTGCGACCGTGATGGGATCAAGTTCGCCTCCGGTGTTGACGCCGTCGGTAATGAGCGTCACCAGCTTGCTCTCGGCGCTGGAGTCCTTCAACATGTTCGCCGCGGTCGCCATCCCGCTTCCTATCGCCGTTCCGTCTTTAATTCTCATTTCGGACGCGAGGTCTACATCCTTGAGCAGACGGACCAGAGCGCCATGATCCAGCGTGGGCGGACTCTGTATAAATGCCTCACGTGCGAATACTACAAGTCCGATGCGGTCGTACCTTCTCTCCTCGATAAAGTCGGTGATGATAGCCTTCGCCGCCGCCAGCCTGTGAGGCTCGAAGTCCGTCTCGGCCATGCTCCCCGAAACATCGAGGGCTATGGCGATATCTACGCCCTCGCCTCTGATGACCTCTTGTGCATCCGCTAGTCGGGGCCCCGCGGCGGCAACGATGACTAGCCCCAGAGCCAGCAACCTCAACGCTGGGACGAACGGCGTTAACCGTAGTCGCAGCGATCTTCTGTTACTCGCTACAAGCCCGATATCCGTGTACCTCATGGTTGCCTGGCCCATCCACTGGGTCCAAATGTACGTCAACAGGGTCGGAACAGCCGCGAGGGGCAACAGCAGTAGCAGCCAAGGTGACTGGAAGCTAAGGTCACTCACGTCGCTGCCTCTGGATGTACCACGGTATCCTCCTCTCGCGGCGCCTCAACAGGTACTTCCTTTGTGTCCCTCACGATGTCACGGGCCTGACTCAGAGCCCCGTATGCCTCGGACTCAGAGGAGGGGTAATTTGAGAACCTGACGAGGTCAGCTTCCAGGAGCAGATCGACCACGAGCCTGGAGTTCTTTCGATCAAGAGATGACTGCCAAACTGCGGTTCCGATCTCATCCGTCGTCATATCCGCCGCGTCCGGTCGTCCTCCATTCTCCAAGAATGTCGCGCGGACGTAGGTTTGCATCACTTGGAAGATCAAGGCGTAGTGTTCCTTGAAGCGACCGTCTCCGGGTAGGTCGAGACGTTCGATCTCGTCGATCTCCTGGATCGCGACCTCCCATGGCGTCCGCGTGTCGCCTTCCGACTCAGGTTGTGCAGCCCGCGCGCGAAGGTGATGGTGGATGAGGGACGCTGCCGAGACCATCGAGGCCACGACGGCCAGCGCGGCGATGGCGAGTACCACCGGATGCTTCCACAGTGGCGGAGACAGGTCGGCGGGTAGGCGGAGGTCTTTTAGAAGTTCGTCGGAACCTGTTAGTACCGATCTAACTGTCAGTCGTACCCGTGAGGGAACTACCCGGTCGACGACGCCATCCGGTCGACGAATCGATATCGACAGTTCGGGCGTCTCAAACGTGCCCGGAGCGAAAAGCGAGACCTCGAGCCTCTGGCGTGTCGTCTCCGTGCCGTCCCCGTTGGATTCCGTTTGAGCTGTGGACTGCGATACGACCTCGAACGCTCCCCACTCGCGACTCAGCCTAGGAATGACAACGGCAAGTTCCACCGGATGGGTCACTTCCAAAGTCAAGACCACGACTTCGCCGACAGTCACGGTATTCCGGTCGGCGGTCAGGTTGGCGCGAACGTTGGACCGCGATTCCTCCTGCGCGAAGGCAATCCCGGTCACCGACGTTGCCAAGACGGCGGTAAATGCCCAGGAAAGCCAGATTCTGAATCCCAGACATCCTAAAGCGCGCGAAGTTCGCAATGCCTTATCAGACAAATGTGACCGGCTCCTCTCATCGCGACAGCCTTCGCAGTCGGTCTTTGAAGAACGCCCCGACCTCTGCGAAATAGTCTTCTCCGGTCGTAACCTTGACGCGGTCCACGCCTGCCGCTGCAAAAGCATTGCGCTTTTCCGCGTCCAACCTGGCAATTCTTTCCGAGAACTCAAGCCTCCACCGGTTGTCGCCGGTATCGACCAAACGTTGCGTGCCGGTTTCGGCATCTTCCAGGGCGATAACGCCCACGTCTGCCATCTCGCGCTCCAATGGATCACTCAGATCGAAGGCCACGACGTCGTGCTGCTGGTTCGTTACCAACATTGCTTGGCGATATGATTCCGGGTCGGCGAGAAAATCTGAGACCAAGAAGACAATGCTTCGCCGCTTGAGGAGTACAAAGATCGTGTCCAAGGCGAGCCTGAGGTCTGTACCGCTGCCCTCCGGCTCGAATGCCAGCAGTTCGCGCAACAATCGAAGGACATGACTCCGTCCCTTCGTGGGAGGGATCAGAAGCTCTACTCTGTCGGAAAAGAGGAGGAGTCCGACCTTGTCGTTATTCGTCGTTGCGGCAATGGACAGAACTCCAGCAAGTTCGACGGCCAACTCTCTCTTGAACCTGTTCTTCGTACCGAATTCTCCGGAGCGGCTGACATCTACAACGAGCATCACAGTGAGCTCTCGTTCCTCAACGTAGCTCTTGACGTAGGGTTCTCCGGATCGTGCAGTGACGTTCCAGTCGATTGTGCGGACATCGTCGCCGGGCACGTACTGTCGGACCTCGTCGAACTCCATGCCCCGGCCCTTGAACACCGAAAGGTATTCGCCCGCAAGACCGTCGTCTACGAGCTGGCGGGTCGTAATTTCGATCCTCCGAACCTTGGCTACTAACTCGTCGGTCAACATGTCAGGGGATTTCCAGGCTGTCGAGGATACGCTGAATAATCTGTTCGGGTGTGACTTCCTGGGCCCGTGCTTCGAACGTCGTTATTATGCGGTGTCGGAGGACATCCAACGCCACCTGCTTTATGTCGTCAGGAGTGACGTAGCCACGACCTTTGATGAATGCGTATGCCTGTGACGCAGCAATGAGGAAAAGCCCCGCTCTCGGCGAAGCGCCATAGGAGATCAGGTTCCCCATGTCGTCCAGCCCCGCCACACTAGGATCGCGCGTCGCAACCACAAGGTTGAGCACGTAGTCCTGAATCTTCTCGTCAACATGTACCTTCTTCACAACGTCCCGAGCGCTGAGGACGTACTCAGAGTCCACAACGGGTTGCACCTCCTGTATCGAACCTGCCGTGACCCGCGCTATCATCTCACGCTCTTCGGAGTACTTCGGATACTCGACTACAAGCTTCATCATGAACCGGTCAACTTGGGCCTCCGGCAGGGGATAGGTGCCCTCTTGTTCAATCGGATTCTGAGTAGCCAACACGAGGAAGGGAGCTTGTAGGGGGAAGGTCTCGTCGCCGATCGTAACCTGCCGTTCTTGCATCGCTTCCAACAACGCGCTTTGTACTTTCGGTGGTGCTCTGTTAATTTCATCGGCCAGCACCAAGTTCGAGAAAACCGGTCCCTTCTGAACACTGAACTCCCCGCTCTGAGGATTGTATATGCGGGTACCAATCAAGTCCGCGGGCAATAAGTCGGGCGTAAACTGGATTCGCGAGAATTCCGCCTGGATCGCCTGCCCCACCGTCTTCACCAGTAGGGTCTTGGCCAGTCCCGGCACACCCTCAAGAAGAACGTGCCCGTCGGCCAACAGTCCCACCAAAGTGCGTTCCACCAGCCTGTCCTGGCCGATGATAGCCTTCCGAATCTCAGAGAGGAGAACATGGACGAATCGCGCCTCCCTCTCGACCAGCTCGTTAATTTGGCGAAACCCTGCGATGTCCATCATGGAAGGGGTTATGCTCCTAGGGCGCTGCGTCTCGCATCCTATTGGAAAAGATGGAGTGAGACAACCCGAACCCCTCATCCTAGGTCGTCTACTTGTCGGATGACGGCTAACCAATTGGGCTTCGATCCGCCAAATCGACTACGGCCAGAGCATCAACACCACAAGATGCTCGAAGTGAGGGTGCTCGACTGAGCAATACAGACTTCAAGGTCATATATGCCCGTTACTAGGGGCAAGCCCAGCTTGAGGGTGCGTGTTCCAGGGAAAGTGGACGGAGGGGAGTCAATAAGGACCATCAGGTGCCCTGCTGCATTTTGGGATCCGTGTGGTAATGGATGAGATACAGAGCGTCTGAGCCTACACTTGTGAGCAGGTCCGTGTCCTACAGCGAGACTGTTAGTCAGGCACTGGGATCAGGGTGAGGGGTAGCGGAGACTCGAACTGCCGAAAAGCAGTCTATGAAGGCGCTCGGCCGTTTTGAGCCTCTAGCTGCCGTAGCTGGTGGGGAAGGAGGGACTCGAACCCTCACGCCTTGCGGCACATGATCCTAAGTCATGCTCGTCTACCAATTCCGACACTTCCCCACGTGCGATGGGAGGGTACTTCGATTATAGCTTGTGGGCGGAGTGGTGCATAGGAAGTCAGGGTAGCTGAGTGGTGGGTTTGGGCGTTCAGGATAGGTCTTCGGCGCGGAGGCCGCCTCGTTCTCGCAGGTGGGCGGCGACGTCGTCGTTTCCCTTCTCGACGGCTATGTCGAGGGCGGTCATGCCGTCGTCGGAGAGGGCGTTGATGTCGGCGTCGTGGGACAGGAGGAACTCGATGCCCAGGGTGGGGTCGCCGTAGCGTTCTTCCCAGGACGGGGGATAGATCAACGCTTGGAGCGGGGTCTGCCCGCGCCGGTTCTTTCGATTTACGTCAGCTCCATGCCTAATGAGGAGACCGACGACTTCGAAGTTTCCCTTGGTGGTGAATTCTCCAAGATGCGTCCGTCCCGTCTGTCGGCGGGTGACTTCGACATCGGCCCCGGCGTCGATGAGGGCCTCGACGACCTCCAGGGAGGTCTCCTCCGGCAAGTCGACCGCTAGCGGCAAGGCCATCTGGTCCCATGATCCTCGACCGTTCGGATCGGCGCCCACGGAGAGCAGGTACTTTAGGACCTCGAGCTGACCTGACCTGACGGCCCAGAGCAGCGGGGGATCGGACCATTCGGCGCCGATTCGGCGGTTGGCGAACTCCGGGTCGTCCTCGACGCATTTCTTGATCTCGTCGAGCATTCCCAGGCAGATGATTACCTGTGGAGTCACCTCCGCGCCCTGCTCGATGAGATACTCGCCGACCTCCTCCTGGCGGCGGAAGGCGGCCCATTCGAGTGGGGTGCGGTTCCTGTATATGTCCCGCCGGTTGATGAGATGCTCCCCGTCGTTCATCTGTCGCTTGACCTCTTCGAGGTCTCCCACGACCGCCGCAGAGAAGATGTCGTGCCTTGCGCCGTATCGGAGAAGAATGTCGATCTTCCACGGGTCCCAGTGGTTGATGGCGGAGTGCAGGGGTGAGCCTCCGTGGATGGCGGGCAGATTGGGATTGGCGCCCGCCTCGAGGAGAATCTGGACGGTCTCCCTCGACCCTTCCCAGCAGGCGAGCACCAGAGGGGGCGACCATTGGTGGTTGCCCTCGCAGCCGTAGGCGTCGACATCCGCGCCGTACTCGATGAGCAGGCGGAGGAGGTCGCCATGCGTATACGCCGCAAAGTGTACGGCACGGACCGTCTCACCCTTGGACGGGTCTCCCCAGGGTGAGCCCCATCCCCAGTTGCCCCGGATGGAGGCAGTGCCTCGCACGTCCGCGTCCGCGAGGGAAGGGTCTTGATCGAGCAGCTCGCGGACGCGGTCGATGTCGCGTGCGCCAACCGCCTTGAAGAACTCGTGGTCGGGCGGGAGCGCGGACTTATGCCTTTCCGCCCGGGCAGTGTAGGTGGAGCACGGTTCGACCTCCGTGCGGAGGGCGTCCCAGTCAACGAAACCGTACTCGCGGGCGACGGCGTTGCGGGCCTCCTCTACTGAAAGGGGAGCGCCGTCGTCCTTCGGGGCTTGCTCGTTCACGAGGGCTTGGACCTGGTTTCGGAAGACTCTCAGGTCGGGGTTGGAGGGAAGCGGTTTTTGTGTGGTCATGGCGAATCCTTTCTGTTGCGCGATGGGGTTCTCTCACCGCAGAGAGCGCAGAGGACGCGAAGTGAGAGGAGACTATGCCCGCTGTTTGAAGTATTTTGCGTCCTTCCGGGCGATCTGGAAGGCGGTCTTGCCGCTCTTGTTGAGGACAGTGGGGTCGGCTCCGACCTCGAGGAGGGTCTCGGCGGCATCGACGCAGCCCTCGTAGGTGGCGCGATGGAGAGGAGTGCGTCCCTTTCTGTCCTGGGTGTTCAGGTCGGCATCGTGCCGCGCGAGCAGGCGTATCATGTCCGCCTGATCGGCTTCGGCGGCGAGTTGGAGAGGGGTACGGCGGGCCTTGTTCAAGGCGTTGACGAGGGCTCCGCGTTCCAACAGAATCTCGGCGCACTCCATGGAGCCTGCGCGAGCGGCCCAGTGGAGCGGGGTCATGCCGTAGTGTTCGTCGTCGTTGACCGCCTCGGAGTCTTCGTCGATGAGCTCCTGAAGGCGTGACGTGTCGTTGAGGGCGCAGGCGGAGTAGATGTCGTAGTACGCGCCGTCCTCGATGAGGATTTTCGCCACTGTAAGCCTGTCCGCGAGGCGCGACGGGTCTTTTCCCCAGTGGCTCGGAGCGACCGCTTCCTGGAGGGAGGTAGTGCCCCGCTCGCCGTTGCCCTTGATGGGAAGCTCGTGGTGGACTCCGACGCCATACTCGATCAGGAGCTTGGCGCACTCAACATGACCGCCACAGGCTGCCCAGTACATGAGCGAGAGGTTGTCGGGCCAGCCGACGTGTGGCTTCAGTACAGAGACGCACGTCGCGTCGGCCGCTCCCGACTCGAAGACGGCCCTGAGGGTATCGCACATCCCTCCCCACGATGCCTCATGGAGGACGTTGTAGGCCGACTCGTCGATCTCCAACGGCACGTCGTGGTCGAGGAGAAAGGACACGGCAGGTCCACACCCTTTCATGCCAACGACGACCTGGAGTAGGTGGCTGCCTATGCGGTCAAGCGCCTGCGGGTTATCGGACAGTATCTCCCTCATCCGCTCCACATCGGGTCTGCCGTCCCAGCGCTTCGGCTCCGGCCCCATCGCCGCCGCGGTGAGTTGCTCCTCGGCGGCAGTGAGGTCGGGTATCTCTATGTCGCGCAGGAACCAGTTTTTCTGGAAGAGGTCTACGGCTTGCGTGGTGTCCATGGGGTTCTCCTACGATGCCTGTCCTTATCTATGTCGCCGTGCGTATCTGCTATAATCCGCGCATTCTAGCAGGGGAGCGGGCCGAACATGATACTCGAAAGCCTGTTGGAGCTTGTCGAAACGCTCAAAGCGCGCATCGACGCGCACGGCGACCAACTTCGGCAGAGTGAGGCGCTTACCCGCTACGCCTTAATTGATCCCTTGCTGAGAGAACTCGGTTGGGACACTGAGGACCCAGATGTGGTAAGGCCGGAGTACCGTGTTCCCAATAACCAACTCGCGGATTATGTCCTTTTTGCCGACGGCAAACCTACAATCGTAGTTGAGTCCAAAAAGTTGGATGAGCCCTTACAGGGCGGAAAAGCCCTGGATCAAGGTATCCTCTACTGTGCTCACACAGGTTCCAAGTACTTCCTGCTTACCGACGGCAGACGCTATGAACTATATGAGTCTGGCAAAACCACTACCATAATCAGTTTTGACCTGAAAGGTTCTTCCTCGGCAGAGGTTTGCCTGAAGGCGCTCGCCTTATGGATGCCCTCCGTTACGTCCGGTTATGTTGCCGCCGCGCAAAAGTCGGTCGTTGAGACACCTGAAGTTTCTACCGTGCCACTGCAACCGCCTGTCACAAACGATCCGTCTATTCGTCCTGACGATGGACACGAATGGCATCTACTAACGGAGATTAAAACTGCTACGGGACAGAAGCCTCCGGTCGAGTTGCGGTTTCCTGACGGTAGTAGCGCTCAGACTGAATATTGGTACTCATTGACGGTAGAAGCGGTCAGATGTCTGATAGGTAAAGAAATATTAGGCGCGAATAACTGCCCAATCATGATAGGTAACAATCCGAGGGCGATCCGTTTCGTGGTTCATACCCAGCCTGTGCATAGCAACGGTGTTCGGTTCACACGCATTGTTGAAGTGAACGGACTCTATGTCGAAGTAGACGGTTCTCAGCCCGAGTTGATTAGCCGGACAAAGTACCTCATAGGCCAGGTCGGCCAAGACCCCGAACAGTTCAGCGTCCGTTTCTCCTGAGAGGGCCAATCTTCCCGCACTGCCTCTTCTTCCTCAAGACACCGGCGGGCGGTGCTGGATCCATGGGCGGGCTTGCTCGAAGGCGGCGGATGCGGCGAGGACGGTCTCCTCGTCGTATTTACGGCCGATGATCTGGAGGCCGATGGGGAGGCCGTCGGGTGAGAAGCCCGCGGGGACGGACGCGGCGGGGTGGCCGATGGCGTTGCCGTGCATGGTGAACGCGCCGTTCCAGTACTGGATGGGATAGGACGAGTCTCCCGTGATGCTGCCGGGGAAGGTCTCATTGGGGAAGGCGGGGAAGGACGTGACGGGCGACATGATGAGGTCGTAGGTCTCGAAGGCGTCGTCGAAGGTGGCTTTGAGCTCAGCTATGCGTCCCTCGGCGCGCATGTAGTCGCCAGGCGTGACGTGCGATCCCATCTCGATCATGAAGCGCGCGAACTCCGTCATCCGGTCGCCGAACTCGTCGAGGTGCTGGGCCAGGTTGTCGTACGCGGCCGCCGCCTGCATGGGCCCGAGCGAGTCGTACGGCTCGGGGAGGACCATTTTCACCTCTTCGACGGCACAGCCCATCTCCTCGAAGACCATGGCGGCCTTGTAGGTGACGTCGACGACCTCGGGAAAGACGGGGGCGAAGCCGAAGTCGGCGCTCCATCCGATGCGGAGTCCGTCGATGCCGCGCTCCGTCGCCGCCATGAAGTCGGGCGGGGCCTCGCGTATGGAGGCCTGGTCACGACGGTCGAAGCCTGCCAGGGCCTGCAGGAGTATCGCGGCGTCCCGCACCGTTCGCGTCAACGGGCCGGACTGGGAGAAGATGTTCGGCATGGGCGGTCCTCCCAGTCCGGTGTAGCCCGATACGCGGCCCTGGGTGGGCTTGATGGTGTAGATGCCGCAGAAGTTGGCGGGTATTCGGAGGGAACCGCCGCCGTCACTGCCGGTCGCGACGGGGGAGAGGTAGGCGGCAACGGCTGCTGCAGCGCCTCCGCTCGATCCACCGGGCGTCCGGTCGGTGTTCCAGGGATTGAGTCCGAGCACTCCGAGGGAGTTTTCGCAGCAGCCAACCATGCCGAACTCCGGCACGTTGGTCTTACCGAGCATGACGGCCCCGGCGCCCAATACCCGCTCCGCGACGGCTGAGTTCCGCTCCGGCACGCGGTTCTCGTAGACGACAGACCCCATGGTCGTTCGTACGCCCGCCGTCATCTGGGTGTCCTTGACGGGCACGGGCAGACCGTGCAGGGGGCCGAGCTTGTCGCCGCGCATGACGGCGTCCTCGGCGGCGCGGGCCTGCTCCATGGCGAGGTCGCGCGTCACGAGGAGGAAGGCGTTGAGCTGCGGGTCGAGGCGGTCGATGCGCTCGAAGAACATCTCGGCCAGCTCCACGGGCGAGACCTGCTTCGCCGCGATGAGTTCCAGCAGATCGGTCGCCGATGCGTATCCCAGTCGCTCGTCCGTCATCAGGTCTGCCTCCACTCGCGGGAATTTCGGTGTTCTCAAACCACGCCAGGCCGCAATTATAGAGCAACCCCAATCCTCCACCTAAGTTGAGGCGAGCGGCGCAGCGAGTTGGTTGCCGAATTATAGCCGATTCACCTCTTCGGGGATGGATTCCCGCCTTCGCGGGAATGACGGAGGTGGGGAATTGGGGGCAAGTCGCCGCCTTGTGTGCGGGATAGGCCGATAGTACACTGTGACTATGTCCCAGGTGCGCCGCGAGGTACCTACGTGCCGTTGAGTGAAGGCCCGTCCACCGAGGAATTGCGCAGTACGGCCAACCGTCACGTTTGGCTCGACAACCACGACCGGAGCCGGGCGGAGGCCGACGGCGGGCCGATGATCGCCGTCGAGGGTGATGGTCTGTGGGTGACGGACTCGGAAGGCCGCTCGTGGATCGACGTGACCGCGGGGCAAGGGGCCGTCAACATCGGGTACGGTCGCACCGAGATGGGGGATATCGTCTACGAGCAGGCGGCGGCGCTCAACTACATGCCGCAGCGCTCGGCGATTCCCTCGACGATTGAGCTCGTTCGCAAGATAGCGGAGATCGCGCCGGGCGCCCTGAGCCGCACGTTCCCCGTGAGCAGCGGCGCGGAGGCCAACGAGACGGCTATCAAGGTCGCCAGAGCATACCACAAGCGGAACGGAGAGTCCGGACGCTACAAGATAATCAGCAGGTTTGGCTCGTATCACGGGGACTTGGGCCTCGTCCAGTGGTTCGGCTCGACACCAGACCACCGCACTGCGGACTACGAGCCGGCCTACCCGGGGATGCTGTACGCGCCTCAGCCGGACGTGTACCGGTGCGGCGCGGGCGACCTCTCGCCGTCGGAGTGCGCGGTGCGCTGCGCGAAGGCCGTCGAGGAGCTCATCAAGTTTCACCAACCGAACACGGTCGCGGCGGTCATCGCCGAGCCGGTGACGAACGACGGGGTCGTGCCGGGCGCCGAGTACTGGCCGATGCTGCGCGAGATATGCAACGAGTACGGCGTCGTGCTGATCGCCGACGAGGTGACGACGGGGCTGGGGAGGACGGGCAAGATGTTCGGGGTCGACCACTGGGGGGTAGAGCCGGACATCATGACGATGGCCGGCGGACTGAGCGGCGGATACATGCCGATCGGCGCTACGACGGCCACCACGGCGATTGCCGACCGGTTCGCGGGTACGGATTCATTCTTCAGGCACGTCTTCACGTTCGCGGGACATCCGGTCGCCGCCGCCGTAGCGCTGAAGAGCATCGAGATCATCGAGTCGGAGGGGCTGGTCGAGAACGCCGCCTCGTCGGGCGAGTACCTTTTGGAGTCGCTGTCGACGCTGACCGGCGACCATCCCATCGTCGGCGACGTTCGAGGGCTGGGGCTGCTGTGCGCCATCGAGCTGGTGAGCGACCGCACCACGAAGGCGGGGTTCGGCCCGGAACTGCGTCTGGACGACCGACTCACGGCGAAGTTCAGCGAACACGGGATCATTCTGCCCGTGCGCGGCAACGTCATTCCCATCACACCGCCGCTTACGATTACGCGATCCGAGATCGATGAGATTATGCATGCTATCGACCTCGCTCTCTGGGAGATCGAGGGCGAGCTGGGCATAGCGTCGATGGCCTAGCTGCCGGAGAGGAGCGCAAACAGCCGATGAACGTTCTCTCGAGGACCGAAGACCTCCGCCGCGCTGCGCTCGACTACCTGTGGATGCACAATCGCGGCTGGATCGATATGGCTGAGCAAGGCGAGCCGGTCATCATGGTCGAGGGCGACGGCATCCGGGTGAAGGACTCCGAGGGCCGCACGTGGATCGACCCGAACGGCGGCTACGTCTCTGTGAACGTCGGATACGGCAGGAAGGAGATCGCCGAGGCCGCGCGAGAGCAGATGATGAAGCTCTCGTTCCAGCCTCCGGGCGCGGCGACGGAGCCGCTCATTCGCGTTTCGGAGAAGATCGCCGAGTTAGCGCCGGGGTCGATGGAGCGCGTCTACCCCGTCAACGGCGGCTCCGAATCGACCGAGACTGCCATCAAGATCGCTCGTGCATACCACAGGCGAAACGGGGAGCCGGGCCGGTACAAGGTCATAAGCCGTCGCAACTCCTACCACGGGGCGACGGGTGGCGTCCTCGCGATGGCGGGGAGCGCGTCGGGCGACCGCTCCGACTATGAGCCGTTCTACCCAGGGATGATCTACGCTCCGCAGCCTAGCCCGTACCGGTGCGAGTCGGGGGCGACGAATGCGTCCGACTGCGCGGTGTACTGCGCCCAGCAGGTCGAGGAACTCATCATCGCGCACAACCCCGGCACGATTGCGGCATTCATCGCGGAGCCGGTCGCGAGCAACGCTGGCAACGCCGTTCCGGGTGACGAGTACTGGCCAATGATCCGAGACATCTGCGACCGGTACGGCGTCCTCCTGGTGTCGGACGAGGTGATCTGCGGATACGGACGCACGGGCGAATGGTTCGGGATACAGAACTGGGACGTAGTGCCGGACGTGATGGGCTCGGCCAAGGGGATCGTGAGCAGCTATCTGCCGTTTGCCGCGGCGGTCGCCAAGAAGGAGATCGCCGACGCCTTCGAGGGCGAGGACAGCTACTTCCGCATGGCGAACAGCTTCGGGGGCCACCCGGTCGCCGCTGCCGCCGCCCTCAAGAACCTGGAGATCATCGAGGACGAGGGTCTCGTCGAGAACTCCAAGCGCATGGGCGAGTACTTCCGGTCGCAGCTCAGGGAGCTACAGGAGGAATATTCGTTCATCGGCAACGTGCGAGGCATTGGACTGATGAACACCGTCGAGATGGTTGCCGACCACGAAACAAAGGCCGACTTCGACCCGGCGCTCCGGGTGCAGGACCGACTCGGCGACAAGTTCTATGATCGAGGGATGATCCTGAGACCGGTCGGCCAGTTCCTGAACATATCGCCGCCGCTCTGTGTAACAAGTGATGACATCGACGACATTGTGAACATCTTGGACGACTCTTTCCGGGAGTTGACCGAGGAGGTACCGCAACTGAAGGGGTAAGGGCGTATCGATAGATCTATGAGCCACAAGAATAAACGGGAGGAACTATGACGAACCGTCGCAACAGCCGGGGTGGTGGACGTGGGGAACGGGTGGCCATCTTCATCGACGGCAGCAATCTTTATCACAGCCTCCAGGAGAACTGCGGGCGATTCGACGTGGACTTCGCCGCGCTTGGTCAGAGGTTGAGCGACGGCCGGGAACTGCTCCGTATCTACTACTACAATGTGCTCCGCGATGCCGACCGCGACCCGCAGGCCTACCAGGACCAGCAGAAGTTTCTCACCGCCCTCCACAACACGCCGTACATCGAAACGCGGCTCGGCAGCTCCAAGATGCGCGGTCAGATCACCGTGGAGAAGGGCGTCGATATCATGATCGCGACCGACCTGCTCAAGTTCGCGTGGGACGACCTGTACGACGTTGCCGTCCTCGTCAGCGGGGACGGCGATTTCGCCTATGCCGTGGAGACGGTGAAGAACATGGGCAAGCACGTCGAGGTTGCCGCGTTCACGCCGAACCTGTCACAGGAGCTTGCCGCGGCCGCGGACGAACGCCACTTCTTCACGCCCGACTACTTCGCGGACATCTGGAGCAGGGGTCGGAGGGGTCCTCGGTTTGGGCCCGGCCATCAAGGGCGGCGCGAGCAGCAATCCGAACAGATGCAGGATGCGCCGCAGGGCTCCCATGGGCCTCGCCGCTGGATCGACCGGTTCCGAGGCGGCAGGGGCGATTCCTAGAAGGCGTCCTCGTCTGCGGCGATGGCCTCTAGGTCGGCGCGGCTGTATGATCCCAGGCTCCTGAAGTCGAGCTCGGTGTAGTTCTTCACCCACCGCATTCCTATCTTGCCGGCCTTGCGGTACCGTACCTCCGCGGCCTCGTAGAGACGCCGGTGCGTTTCGTTCCCCTCCTCGACCTCCTCGCTCAGGAGGCGGAGGATGTCGTCCACCTCGTCGAGGAAGAGCCGCCTGACGAGGGCGAAATCGTGTTCTGTTCCGTTCTCGGTGTCCGCGGCAGAGTGGATGATGCGCTGCGCGATCTGCGCCGCCGACATGCGTCCGGTGGCCAGGTCTTCCATCAGCGGACCGTGCATGCCGGGCTTTCCGGCGAGGCTGTCGATGCCCTTGGCTCCGCGTCCGTTCAGCCATCCCTCGATGTACTCGATTACCATGCGGACGTTGCGGCGAGTGCCCTCGACGGTGATCGGGCCTTCGGGCACGTCGATGCGGACGGGGTAGTTGTCGGGGTCGCGCGCCTCCGCGGGCGGCTCCCATCCCGACGCGCGGAGTTTTTTAAAGGGGTCGGCGGCAGTCTTCATGTGGAAGATGTGCGCCACCCACCCGCGAAGGAACCCCTGGTTCGCCTCCCACTCCTTGTCTGCCGTGATCGAGACGGCGGCGGCGGCGTTGACCTCTTCGTCGCGTGAGGGCAGGGCCGTCGCCATGCCTCCAATGGGCACCGCGCCGTGCTTCAGGCAGATCGCCACGAGGCGTCGGAAGATGGTCGAGAGGAATGGGGTCGTCTTGATGTCGACGCCGAAGCGGTCGGGCCACACCTGATTGGGGTCGGCCATGATGTACTCGAAGATGCTGGCCTTGAAGTCCCAGCGTGCGGCGTTCAGCCCCGCGGCGTAGGGGCCGAGCGCATGGAGCATCTCCTCCATCTGGTACGCGGCGGGAAGCGACTCGACGAGCGGTATCCCGCGGATCACGTCGTCGTCGCCAAGACCCAGATGCCCCCTGCTGAAATCGAAGAAGTCGCGCCAGAAGCCGGCCTCCTCGGCGGACTCCATCTTCGGCAGGTAGAAGTAGAGGCCCTGCCCTCGCGCCATCTGCTCCCTGCCGCAGTGGAACACCGTCAGCGCGGTGCCCAGGATCGCGGCGGAGACGGGATTCCCGTCGATAGTCATCTCGGACTCGTCAAGGTGCAACCCTCTCTCGCGGTGCATGAAGAACGGCAGGTCGCCGTCCTGGATGGTGTAGTGGCGACCCCTCGCCTCGTCGCGGTACTCCAGCGTCCGCTCCACCGCTCCGAGCCTATTGCGGGCCGCCGTCACGGTGTCGACCAGACGGTGACCCGCCGCGTCCTCGTCGTCATCGAGGTCGCCGACGGCGCGCTCGCCCTCCGGGCCGGGGTTCAGCGCGTTGATGAACATGTTGGTGATGGAGGCCGGCCCCGTGATTTCGATGCCGGGACGTCGGAGGTCCTCCGGCACGGGCGGGACGCTCCAGTCGGTGGTGTTTATCTCCGAGACGGGCGGGTGCGCGGGCATGACGCCGTCTTCGAGGGCGCGGCGAAGCACCTCGGCGCGCTTGGCCCGCAGGTCGTATACACGACCCACGAACCTGTCGTGCGCCGCGACGAAGTACTCGAGGAACTCGGCAGTGAATACCTCATCGACCCCTTCGACGTTCGCGTATGCAACTCGCTCGCTCGTTTCGGACACGTTCTCCTCCGGCACGGGTTCTTTGTTCGGGGAATCATGGTATCACATGGTATCCGCGCCGCCTTTGATATTGTGGGTTCGTTGAGGTCTGGCAACCACGAAAAGGACACTCTCGAATAACCGATGCCCAAACCTGTCATTCCGACCATAGGGAGGAATCTAAAGATGCTGTTCCGCCGTCACGAGTTCGGTTCAGCTACGGGTCGGTTCTGCAGGACAAGCACCCTAGATTCCTCTTTCCGCTCCGCTTCATTCGGAATGACAGCTTCTTGGGTTACGCAAGGGTCTGCAGAAAAAGGAGGAAATCACAGAGTCGTGTGATGTGGGAGAGCGAGAAGCCGTCATACTATGGGTACAGAGAACTTGAAAACGTGAGTTTGCAAGCTAGAGGGAGGTGGCTACGATGGTTATTCGTTTGACCCTTCCGATGATGTCCATCCTGGTGATCGCTACGCTCGCGGCGTGCTCGGAGTCTCCGCCGCCGAGTCCTGAGCCGACGGCCACCGTGCAGGTCGCGCCCACCGCTACGGTGACCTCGACGCCCGCGCCCAGCCCCACGCCGGTCGTCCCGTTCGAGGACAGCCTTTCGAGCGTTGACCTCGCCAGATTCCAAACGCTGCCAGTGGAGATCCAGGTGGCGTTGACCGACGAGTCGCTGGACAACGGCAACGACAACGCCCTCCGGTATCTGCGCGACATGCCGGACGACCCGGCTCCGCTTGCTGAGATACTCGATCAGGAAACGCTGTCGCTCTTGGACACTATCGACGAGCCGTACCGCCGTCAGCTGTTGCTGGAGGGGTATCCCAATTCGACCATCCGGTATTCGAGGAACCGCCGGGCTGACGAAGACCCTGCCGATCTTGAATACAGGTATGGCAACTTGCACGTGCTGATCCGCGGGGTTCACCAGACGCTGACCGAGGAAGGCCACCTGTTGCCGCCGCTTGAAGAGACCCTTTCGCCTACAGCGTTGAAGAGGTTTGAATCTCTCGACCCGCTGATGCAGGCGTCGTTCCGGCAATGGTGGGAGACGAGGCGGACGAAGTCCCCGAGCGATGACGCCGATAGATTGGAGCAGGATCTCCTCGATATGCCTACTGAGCTGCCGGATATCCGGGAGCTTGGGCTTTCAGAGGCGGCCGTCAAGGTGCTTGAGAGAGAGTCGGAGATTAGGGACTATGCCTTGGGTGAAGTCGCCGCAAATCTCGTGCTCGATCAGGAGTGGGACGGTGATGATGCTGCTCGACTGCAAGAGCACATTGACGCTTACGAGGAGCCGGGTGGAAGAGAGGCGCTAGCGCGCGGCCTTCGGCCCGGCGAGTTGAACCAGTGGCTGGCCCTATTGGTTTGCCATCCGCCGGCGTGGGGAACTATACCGCCCAGCGTCGTTCCAAAGCCGTTCCGCGATGTCCATCCCGCTAGGCTTGTCTACTATTGGCCCGAACCTGAAGACGCGTTGTCCGACGCGGCGCTGGCTAACCTAGATCTTCTCGACGAGAAGATGCGTGACGCCTTCGAGGTCTGGTGGTTCGGCCATGGACTTCCGCATGATGCGGGCTTCATGGCGTGTCTGGTCGCCGAGTGGGACCAGGGCTTAGCCGACACGCCATTCACGTCGATGCCCGGGCCGGACGTCTTCCTGCCAGAAGACAAGCGGAAGTTCTACGACGAACTGACCGACCACGAGAAATGGGCAATTGAACTTGCCCTGGCGGGAGAGATTCTCAAGGGTGAGGTCTGGTTCCATAGAAGCCGTTTCGGACAAACCGAAATAGTCTCGACACTCGGCTCAACCGAAGAGTTTCTTGAAGGGCTGCGCTTCTCAGCCGTCGAATGGCTGTGCGACTTCCATTCTCCCGCGTGTCAGTAGGCCAAGCCGCCGCGCTCTCTCCAGGAGATCGATGCAAGGGTCGGACCCCGGGTGGCGAGGTACCGAGATGGGACATGAACGGTACTTTGAAAGGGCCTACCGCGAATTGACCTTGTACTACACTTGTGCCACAATCCTCCGTAACGTCGGCGCAGTGTCACGAATTGCGATGAGATTGTAGGAGGAGAGCATGTCGACTACCGAAATCTCCCTGATGGCACACTTGATGCGGCGGGCCGGAATGGGCGCGACGCGGGACGAGTTGGAATCGCTGGTGACCCAGGGCTACGAGGCCGTCGTGGACGACCTGGTCCACCCCGAGCGGTTCTCGCGGGGCGATCCGGACATCGTCCACCCGTACCTGCACGGGCCGTTGCCGGAGGAACGGTTCCCCGACGACAACGAGGACCTGCTGCTGCGCTACTATCGCGGCATCGGCGCGCCGGGGGCATCGTCGCCGGGCAAGTGGATATTCCACATGGTCAACTCGAAGCGGCCGCTGAAGGAAAAGACGGCCCTCTTCTGGCACCAGGTCTTCGCATGCGCGGCTTCGAAGTCGGCACATCCGAGGACGAACCGCCGCCAGCTGGAGATGTTCCGGCGCGTCGGCATGGCCGACTTTCGCACGGTCCTGCTGGAACTGTCCCGAGACCCTTCGATGCTGTTCTGGCTCGACAACAACGAGAACCACAAGGACGAGCCGAACGAGAACTACGGGCGCGAGCTGCTCGAGCTGTTCTCCATGGGCGTCGGCAACTATACCGAAGAGGACGTCAAGAGCTCGGCGTATGCCTTCACGGGGTGGAGCTTTGTGCAGCCGGCGCACGGAGCGGTGCCGTACGGCAAGTGGGCGACGCGCTTCGACTTCCGAGAAGCCGATCACGACTACGGCGAGAAGACCTTCCTGGGCGTGACCGGCACGCTCGACGGCACGGACGTCATAGACACGGTCGTCGACCAGCCCGCGACAGCGCGATTCATATCCCGGCACCTGTACAACTTCTTCGTCGCCGACGAGCCGCCCGTGGCCGCGTGGAACGAGATAGCGCCCCAGGACCCGGAGGCGATCGACACGCTCATGGCCGCCTACTTCGAGTCGGGCGGAAGCATCGCCCACATGCTGGAGGTCCTGTTCAACTCCGACTTCTTCAAGAACGCTCGATTCGCCAAGGTCAAGAGTCCGACCGAGCTCGTGGGCGGCGTCCTGAAGCTCATTGGCACCTACCGCGATGCGAACCCGGGCATAGACCACTACGCCGGGGCGACCTCCCTCATGGGACAGGCGCTCATGGCTCCCCTAACCGTCGAGGGCTGGCAGACCGGGTCAGGCTGGATCAACGGAGGCACCCTCAACGAGCGAGTGAACTTCGCAGTCGAAGAGGTTTCCAATCCCGACAAGCCGGGCATTCGAGACATCATCGAGCGCCTTCGCGCCCGGAACGGCAGCGCGCTGACGCCGGAAGAGCTAGTGGACGGGTGCCTCGATCTCATCGGGCCTATTGAAGTCGAGGACGACACGCGGCAGGAGTTGATCGCCGAGGCGGCCGCTCACGGCAACGTGGTCTTCAACGGCAACCGAGAAGCGACCGACGAGCGCGTAGTCAACATGCTTCAACTGATCGTATCGACCCGCGAATTCCAGTTCGGATAGACGGGCAGCAACGTACACGGAATCGTAAGCGTTCTCACGAAAGGAGAACCGAAATGACAACCGCAGAGCGAGACCCCGTACTGGTAATCGTGCAGTTGGTCGGCGGGAACGACTTTATGAACACGGTCATTCCCTACACGAACCCCCTGTATCACGACGCGCGGCCCGGCCTCGCCTTCTCCCAGGAGGAGGTGCTCCCAATTGATGATACGCTGGCCTTCAACCCGCACGCCGCACCGCTCAAGGAGATGTACGACGCCGGCAAGATGGCTGTCGTGCAGGGGGTCGGCTACCCCGACTCCAGCAGGTCGCACTTCCGCAGCACCTACATCTGGCACACCTGCGAGCCGGAGACCATCGCCACCGAGGGCTGGCTGGGACAGGCCATCGGCGACATGGACCCCGACAAGGAGAACTCCCTGACAGGGGTGAACTTCGGGCGCGGCCTGCCGCAGTCCTTCGTATCCAAGGGCGTTCCGGTCACGTCGGTCGCCGATCTCGACAACTACGGTCTTATGACCAGCATCCCCGATCAGGATCGCAGGCTAGCGTCGCTGGAGCGATTCAAGAAGATGTACGCGCCGGTGGCGGGCACGGGCCCGGTCATGGACTACCTCTCGGAGACGGGTCACGGAGTCCTCAGCGGGGCGGACGACCTCAAGAAGGCCCCTGCCATGTACAAGTCGGACGTGGAGTACGCCTCCAACCCGCTGGCTAAGAGCCTGCGCGACGTCGCGAGAGTACATCTGGCCGACCTGGGCACGCGGGTCTTCCACACGAGCCACGGCGACTACGACACGCACTCGCGACAGGAGATGACGCACGAGCAGGACATGGTCGAGCTTTCCCGCTCCATCGTCGACTTCTTCCAGGACCTCGAAGACCACGACGCGGCGGACAACGTGCTCATGCTCGTCTGGACGGAGTTCGGACGAAGGCTCGCCGACAACGGCTCGGGCACCGATCACGGCTCCGGCGGCGGCGCGTTCCTGATAGGCAACATGGTGTCGGGCGGACTGTACGCCGACTATCCGTCGTTGGAGCAGCCCAAGCTCGCCAACGGTGAAGACATGGCGCACACCTACGACTTCCGCGGCCTCTACTCGACCATCCTCGAGCAGTACCTCGGCATGGACTCGAAGCCCATCGTCGGCGGAACGTTCGAGCAGCTGCCGGTGTTCAACTAGGCGACGTGGGAAATGACTAACGCCACGCTCCGCAGTATCGCCATCGTCACAGGCGTCGTCTTGTTCGTGCCCGCGTTCGTGATCTCCCCGGGGGTTGGCATTGTTCTTGCCGTCATTCTCATTGGGGCATATATCACGGCCCAGCGAATGCTCGGCGCGTCCGAGGTCAGGTTGAAGAAGGACGATGTGGGCTACCTCCTGAACAGGATGTGGATCCCCGTGCGGGACGAACTGTCCGAAGTGGTGAGAACGGGCGGCAGGGTGACATCGGCGACATCGGTGTGGACCGGCGTTCCGAACCTCTACAAGCAAGAGGCGCCGGCCACGTTCCATCAGGGCATGGAGCGGTACGTCAACGAGAGGGTGCAGGTTGCGGCCCTCGTCGCGAGCGTGACCGACACGGAAGAGAGCCGGCGCCGGCAGGAACTTGAGCAGCAGCAGTTCCTGTTCCTGAGCCGCGAGCTCCTTGCAGAGGCTAAGAAAGCCATCTATTTCATACCGGGCTCAGATGAGATCGCCAGACGAGCCGAAGCCGCGCGGCCAAGACCTTCGGCCCCCCAGACAAAATCCGTGGCGACCGGAGCAAGCGCCACATCAAGAGTCGGGACGCGACAGCCGAGCGCGGCATCCCAGACCACGCAAGCTCAGACTGCGACTCCCGCACCTGCCATGAGCCCGCGCCCGGCTCCACCACGGCCCGCGCCCGCTCCCATGAGCATCGCTGATACACCCCTGGCGTCCGAACGCGCCGTTCCCACGCCCACACGTCGTGAGCCGGAACCGCCACCCCCGCCTAGCGCGCCGCCGCCGCCGCCCCGGCCTGCCCCTCCTCCTCCGAGAGTTACGTATACGCCCATGCCGTCGCCGCCGGCCGTCGCCACGCCCGCTCCTCGAGAGCCGGAACCGCCACCCCCACCTAGCGTGCCTCCGACGCCTTCCCCTGTTACCGCATCTGCACCTGGGCCCGTCGTCACAGTGCCTGCTCCCAGCGTTCCGGAGCCTGCCGCGACGCCGAGCGAGCCGCCGGGCGACCTGCGTCTCGACGTGGCGTCGGTGTGCGAGGCGCTATTCGATCCCAAGAGGATGAGCTACGAGACCAACCGGCTGTTCGACGACCGGTACAAGGACGTGACGGTCCGATGGAAGGGCACGGCCCGTCGCGCGAGCGTCTACTCGTACGACTTCGATTTCGGGGACGGAGGCGGAACGAAGGCCGAATTTGATGTCTACGAGGTGAAGCAGCAGTACGGGAGCCGCGCGGTGAAGGCGTTCGTGCAGTTTCCCACGGAGGCCGCAGACGATATCGGCGCTCGCATCGGCGAGGACGTACAGTTCGAGGGCCGTCTCATCTCCTGTGAAGGCTCCGCGAGACGCCTGTACGTTGCCGACGCCCGCATGGTGGACTGATCCCTAGGTTCCGTCGGGACGCTTAGAACGAGAGGATGATACCGCAACTATACGCAATGCCAAGAGACGGGATCCCGTACACGAAGACCGTCGGCGTCAAGAGCGTCATCGATGATCCGCTGGACATCGCATTCGTCGTCGAGTACGACACCAATGGCGACGTTATCTCCGTGGACGAGTGGGAGCCGGGTTCATGTCGGCGCAGGTCGTCCTCGACGGTGAGAACAAGCTCTACGTGACCGATTATGAGCCCTAAACAGATCTTAGTCATAGCCACCGTATCGGGCATCATCTTTGTCGTGGTTGTCTACAACACTATCTCCGAGGAGTTGGCCGTCATTCTTGCCTTTTTGGCCTCTGTTATCATAGTAGCGGGATTAGTGATTGAGAGGGCATACCACAGGCCCGATAGATTCGTGGAGCAGTTGGGCGAGGCCGACATACTGAACAGGATGTGGTTCCCGCTCCAGGATGAGTTGACCGACGTCGTGAAAACGGGAGGCCGTGTGACGGAAGCGACATCGGCCTGGTCCACCGCTCCGGGACTCTCCAAACGGGAGACCCCAGGGACGTTCTTCAGGGAAATGGAGCAGTACGTCAGACAGCGCGAGCTCGTCGCTTCGCTTGCCGTGAGCGACTTGGCGACTGAGGATAGCAGGCAGCAACTGGAAGCAGGACAGCAGGGATTGCTGTTCATGGCCGAGGAGCTGCACAAGGAGGTCAACAAGGCCATCGAAGCGATACCGGGCGCATCGGCAGTCAGAAGGACCCGAAGCACGCGACCGAGACCTTCGTACCAACGGACACGGGCCACCGCGACCAGGCCAAGCGCGGGGACGCGACAATCGACCCCGGTGTCCCGAAGCGCACAGGCACAGACCGCGACCCCTGCGCGTACCATTCAAGAGCGCCCTGCTCCCACCCGGCCCGCTCCCGCTCCCATGAGAATCGCGGATACGGCCAGGACGCCTGATCGCACCAGCCCCACACCCATTCGTTGGGAGCCGGAACCGCCCCCCGCGCCGAGCGTGCCTCCGCCGCCGTCCCGGCCTGCCCCAACTCCGCCGAAAGTTACGTATACGCCCATGCCGGCGGAGCCGGACATCGCCCCGCCCGCTCCTCCTGAGCCGGAACCGCCACCCCCGCCTGGCGTGCTTCCGGCGCCTTCCCCTGTTCCTGCATCCGCACCGGAGCCCGTCCTTGCCACGTCCGCCCCCAGTGCACCGGAGCCCACCGCGCCGCCGAGCTCGCCGCCTAGCGACGTGCAACTCGACATTGCGTCGGTGTGCAAGGAACTATTCGATCCCAAGAGGATGAGCTACGAGACCAACCGGCTGTTCGACGACCGTTACAGGGACGCGACGGTCCGGTGGAAGGGCACGGTCCGTCGCGCGAGCGCGTACTCGTACGATTTCAACTTCGGGGACGAAGGCGGAACGAAGGCAGAGTTGGATGTCTACGAGGTGAAGCAGCAGTACGGAAGCCGAGCGGTGAAGGCGTTCGTGCAGCTTCCCACGGAGGCCGCTGACGACATCGGAGGTCGCATCGGAGAGGACGTCCGGTTCGAGGGCCGTCTCATCTCCTGCGAAGGCTCCGCGAGACGCCTCTACGTCGCCGACGCCCGCATGGTGGACTGATTCACAGCACACACCTAGTACTCAGTCAACTTGAATATAATAAACTCGATAGATGCCGATTTATCCCCTCTCCCGTCGTGGGAGAGGGCTAGGGTGAGGGTGCCTCGTAACATCAAAACCATGTTGACATGGTACTAGTAGCTTGAAAGGAGAGCGCGATGCCACAGCCATACGCACTACTTAGAGCCGGATTCCCGTATTTGAAGACCGTTGGGGTCAAGAACGTCATCGACGATCCTCTTGATGTGGCGTTCGGAGGGGACGGTCGCGTCTACGTGCTTGGCAGCGCACCGATTCGCATAACCAACATCGACCACGAGGACCTCGGAACGATCGGCGATCGCTCATTCGGAGTCGACTACGGCAGCAACGGAGAAGCTATATCCGTGCCGGAAGGGGAACTCTTCATGCCGGTGCAGGTGATCCTCGACCGTGAGGACAATCTCTATGTATCTGACGAGGCATGTCACACGGTCTCGATATTCTCCAAAGGGGGCGACTTCCTCGCCCGATGGGGTGAACACGGCACGGGAGACGGCCAGTTGAACCGTCCGGCCGGCCTGGCGTTCGACGCCGACGAGAATCTCTACGTCGTCGATACCATGAACCACCGTGTCCAGCAGTTCACGAAGGACGGTCGGTTCCTGAAGGGCTGGGGCAGCTTCGGCTCCGGCGAGGGCGAGTTCAACATGCCGTGGGGCGTGGCCGTCGACGATGACGGCGACGTGTATATCTCCGACTGGCGCAACGACAGGGTCCAGAAGTTTACGTCCGACGGCGAGTTCATCTTCGAATTCGGCAAGACCGGCTCCGGCAGGGGTGAGTTCGTGCGACCGGCGGGTATCACCGTCGACCACGACTTCGACATCTACGTCTGCGACTGGGGCAACAATCGCATCCAGCTATTCACCCCGGAGGGCCGGTACGTCCAGCAGTTCACGGGCGACGCGACGCTCTCCGAGCCCGCCATAGCCGCCATGCGAACGCGCCTCCGCACCGTCCGTCTCCGCACCATGGCCGACCTTGAGACCGAGAAGATGTTCCGCGGCCCCCGCTCCGTCCGCGTCGACGAGAACGGCCTCATGTGGGTGCCCGATTTCGAGTCGTACCGCCTCCAAGTCTACCGCAAGGAGGCCTTCCACCTCGAGCCGCACCAGCTAGCCCCGCCGCTGAAGGCACCGTCGCTGCAGCCGAATTAGGGGGTGTGAAGCGCTTCGGCAATGATGTGGGTTTTGGCCTGCCTCGTGTAGGGGTGTTAGGCGGAAACCACGCCTCACTGGCAGTCCAAATGCTGCGGCCCTTTTACTGCGGATTGAGCTGTCGGTGCCACATGAGAGTTTAGCCTTCAAGGTGTTAGTACAGTGCAGGTGCTGAGTCCTACTCAGTAGATACTAGAAGCTAGGAGGTACTGGCTTTGGATGATACTTTCGACTCAGCGCAATTCGTAAGAAATGTAGGTGCCTCCCTGGTAACTGCTTTTGAGAATGCACGGACCGCAACTACTCCTGAACTGGTTGCGAGTGCTATGGAAACGGCTGCGCGCAAGCAACTTGAGCAGATTCTGCCTAGCGGAGTAGCCGTGGGCACGGGTTGTGTAATCGACACGCACGGTAGCACGAGTAGGCAGATGGACGTGATCCTTTACGAACGAGACATCTGTCCTGTATTTCGACTGAATAATGACGACCCGAAGGCCGCCTACTACCCATGCGAAGGCGTGATAGCAGTTGGTGAGATCAAAAGCGTCATCGGAAAGAAGGAACTGGAAGACTCATTTGCGAAGCTCTCTTCGGTAAAGGCGCTCAAGCGAAATTACGAACACCCGAAGTACCCGGACCACAATGGCCGAAAATTGTACGGCTATCGAAAATATGGTGAAAGAGCCGGGGCATTGCGGAACGACATCATAAGCCCGGTCAACTACGGGCCAGACAACGCCGAAGGCAGCAAGATTTGCGGCTTTATCCTAGGAGACAAGAGTGCGGTGAGCGTAGAGACGTTGAAGGGCCATTACTTTCGTCTGGTTGACGAGTACAACGACACGCTGTGTCCGAACATTACTACTCTACTCGACGGCACCGTTCTTGATCCTGCCCGCCCCGAAGATGGGAAATTCGCCACTTCACTGTCGACGGAATCGGGGTGGTGCATTCTAGTAAGGAGAATATCTAGCCCGTTCTCTGTCCTGATTTCGAGGCTTCATTCGGCATACAACTTAGGTGGAACAGCCGAGACAGAGGTGTTTGGAAAGTACTATCTCAAGCCCGAAGACGAGAATGTCACGCTGTTAGGGCTATTCCCCATCAGTGGGAGGTACATTCTTGTAGAGGACATATATGAGGCGCAGGAGTTCCCAGGCTGGCCTTGTACGTCCTGCAAACAGAATATTCTTCACGGAGATGGTGGACGTCTTCTAGATGAGAAGCGAATCATCTGTGCAACATGCGCCCCTGGTAGGTAGATGATGTCATCCCAGGCAATCATGGGTACCGTTGGAAGCTTGACATGCCCCCGATGGCTCCCCACTCTCCCAAGCCGCTCCCTAACTGGACATTAGCTAAATGGAGGTCCAGAACGAACCTGAATTTACAGGTTCTATATCTTGTCAAGTTTGGTGGAATGAATCTGACTGAACCAGCTAATTCATGGAAGCGAAGGATTTAGGACTTTTGCCTCAGTGGAAGCTAAATTCTTTTCGCATAGGGGGTTCAGCAGACCTACATTAACTCAACTGCAGCAGCTCCAGCCAATTCCCGTCGGGGTCTTGGATGTAGCAGGCGACGCGGCCGGGGGCCAGCTCGGCGGGCGGGTTCATGGGGCTTGCTCCGCCCTCGACGAGCTTGCTCTGGACGGCCTCGATGTCGTCGACCAGGATCGCGAGGTGCGGACCGCCGATGGTGTTCCGTTCTGTCGTTGGACGCTCGGACGCAGGCGGGTTCAGGTACTGGATGAGCTCCAGGATGTGGCCGCCGCCGAGATCGAGGTTGGCGATTATGAGGTGCGTGTCCTCGTAGCCGATGACAGCGTCGATGCCGGGGCCGACGCGCTCGTACTCGGCGATGAGCTCCAGGCCGACCACGTCGCGGTAGAAGGCGACGGACTTATCCCGGTCACTGACAACGAACCCGGTGTGGTGCAGTCGATTGATCATGGTTGCCTCCCATCAGTCAAAGCGGTCGATGGCGGCCAGGGCATGGGTGATCCGCTGCCGCAGGGCGGTCACCGCCTCGTCGTTCCATTCGTAGAATCCCCGCCCCGACTTGACGCCGAGTTCGCCGCGTTCCAGCATCCCGGTTATCGTCGGTGAGTTCTCGTCGCTCGTGTCGAGATCGGGGTACAGCTCGTCGATGATGTGCGAGATGGTGTCCCATCCGGCGATGTCGAACACCTCCAACGGCCCCGCCACCGCGAGCCGCCTGCCGAAGCCGGTCTTGACGACCGTATCGACGTCCTCAGCCGACGCGATGCCCTTGTCCACGATGGAGAGAGCCTCGCGCAGCAGCGCGAACTGCATCCGGTTGCCGATGAAGCCGAGCGACTCCTTTTGCAGCACGACCGGCCGCTTGCCTATGCCTTCGAGGACGCTCTTGGTGATTTCGATGGTCTCGTTGCTGGTGTCGGGCCCACGCACGACCTCCACGAGGGGCAGCAGGTGCGCCGGGTTCCACCAGTTGGCGACCACCACCTTATCGGGGCGATTGGTGGACGGCGCGAGCTGGCTGGTCATGTACGACGACGTGTTGCTCGTCAGGACGGCGTGGGGCGGGCAGTGCCGGTCGAGGTCGGCGAATATGCGCCGCTTGAGATCGAGGTCCTCGAACACCGCCTCGACGACGAATCCCACGTCGTCCATCGCGCCCTCGATCGACGTGCTCGTGCGTATGCGTCCGGGGACGGCCTGGGCGGTCGGCTCGTCCACCAGTCCCTGCTCTTGGAGAACTCCTAGCGTTGCGGTGACGTTCTCCATCGCGCGGTCCAGGTTCTCATCCGTCGTGTCGGTCAGGACGACCGTGTGGCCGCCGACCGCGAAGTTCATCGCGATGCTGTGGCCCATGAGGCCCGCACCGATGACGCCGATGGTTCCGATCGTATTCGAGTCCATGTTTGGGGTGCTCCGTAAGTGTTCCCGAGTGTAGTCTGGGTATGCTCGTGCGTCAACACACGGCGGAGCGCGTGACACGCTACAATATGCCCATGGTTTCGGAACCGTACATCATCCTCGCGTCTGGATCGCAGCGCAGGCGCGAGATCATCGGAGCGCTCGATGCCGTGGTCGAGATCGTCCCGCCGGGTGTCGATGAGCGTCCGGCAGGCCCCGGCGAGCAGGCCGAGGATTACGTCGCCAGCATAGCGGCGGACAAGGCCCGCGCCGTGTCGGCCAACGGGCATTTTGGGGCACTCGTGATCGGGGCAGACACCTCCGTTGTCCTGGGCGAAGAAATCCTCGGCAAGCCGGAAGACGACGCCGAGGCGCGGGCGATGCTGACGGCGCTTCGAGGACGTTCCCACAGGGTAGTCACCGGAGTGACGGTAGAGCGCAACGGCATTAGCGCTTCGTCGGTCACGAGCAGCGAAGTGGAGATGCGGGAGTACTCCGACTCGGAGATGGAAGCGTACCTCGAGTCGGGCGAGCCGTTCGACAAGGCGGGTGGGTATGCCATACAGGACGTTGGATTCGCGCCCGTGTCGACGTTCTCAGGATGCTACCTGAATGTCGTGGGATTTCCGCTGTGCGAGGTCATGCGGCTGATGTCGGAAGTCGGTGTGGACGTGAGCCTGAACCCGGACTGGCACGCGCCGGAGCGATGCCCCAGCGACTGTCCGGTGCGCGTTGTTAGCGAGGTGGCGGTCGCATGAATATCTTTGGGATGGGTCCGCTCGAAATCTTGGTGATCGCGCTGATAGCCTTCATCCTGTTGGGGCCGCAGAGGATGGTGGACGCCGCCCGGCTGATGGGCAAGGCCACGAAAGAGGTCCGTCGAATGACGGATGAACTGCCGAAGATCGTGCTCGACGAGGAGCAGGGTCGGCCCGCGCAAGCGTCGTCGTCTCGGAGCGATCAGGAGACGCGCGAGGAGCCCAGCGAGCCGGATGACGAGAATGCGGCTGCCGATAGTCCGGTTGCGTTCCGCTCCGCACGTGGCCGCACTGACGGCGACAAGTCAGAGAACACGCAGGGACAGGACACGTGAGCACCGACCAAGAAGGCAAGAGACTGTCAGTGGGCTCGCACCTCGACGAGCTGCGAAGTCGCGTGACGAAGTCGGTGCTGGCCGTAGTGGTGACCACGGCAATCGCGTTCGTCTTTCACCGACAGATCCTGCTCGTACTCATGGAGCCGGCGAAGGGATTCGACCAGACTCCCTTCGATGGGCCAATCTATACCCAATTGACGGAATTCATCAGCATCGCCTTCAAGGTGTCGCTCCTGGCCGGTTTCTTCCTTGCCCTACCATATGTCCTCTACCAACTCGTAATGTTTATCGCGCCGGGGCTGACTCCTAAGGAGCGTAGATACCTGTACACGTTGGTTCCGGCGTCGCTCATTGCCTTTGCCGCCGGAGCAGTGTTCGGCCACCAGGTCTTGTTCCCCCCGGCAGTGAGATTCCTCCTGAGTTTCGGCAGCGGCATCGCGACTCCGCTTCCCGGCATCGGTGCTTACACGAACCTCATGTTGACGCTTCTCCTGTGGATGGGCTTGGTATTCCAGACGCCGATCATAGCGTTCTTCCTCTCCAGGATCGGCGTCGTGACCGGCGACTGGCTGGCGAAGCAGCGAAAGTACGCGGTCATCGTGGCGTTCATCCTCGGCGCGATCATCACCCCGACGTTCGACCCGATCAATCAGACGATCGTTTCCGTGCCGATCATCGTGATGTACGAGCTTGGCATTTGGCTTGCGAAGCTGGGCAGTCGCGGGCGAAAGAAGGCCGCGCGGGAACTGTCGGGGGCGGACACGTAGCGGGAAGAAAGTAGAAAGTATTGCGTAGAAAATAGCGACTGATGCGCAGTATCTAGGCAGGGGCGAGCAGGACTGCCCTCCACATCTACCTACTACTTTCTCCTTTCCACTTCCTTCGCAATCTGCTCCTCGCGATGTGCTACAATTACTCTCCGAGGCCCCGACGATTCGGGGTCAACTTGTGATAGACAGATGGGACGGTTCTCACGATGGTGACGAACGAGCGGCCAAGCATAACGCTTTCGGATAGGCAGGTCTTTGGCAAGAAGGTCAAGGTCCTGCGCAGGGAAGGGTTCATACCCGTCCACTACTACGGCAGTGGCATCGAATCGCTTTCGCTCCAGGCAGCGGGAGCAACGCTGCGAAAGGTCGTCGGCGATGCCGGCGCCAACATTCCCGTTGAGGTGGATGTCGAAGGGACGGCGGGGAGCGACATCTGTTTCGTCCGAGAGGTGCAGTGGCACCCGGTGAACGGGACGCTCCTGCACGTCGACTTCATGCGCGTCGACGTAACCGAACGAGTCATCGCCGAGGTGCCCGTCGTCCTTATCGGGCAGTCTGAGGCCGTCCGCGAGCTCGGCGGAGTTATTATTCAGCCGTTCCAGACGCTCCCCGTGGAGGCTCTGCCGCTCGACATGCCCAAGGACGTTGCCGTCGATGTCACTTCTCTTCTGATGTTCGGGGATGCGGTGCGAGTTGGCGACATCGCACTCAATAAGGACTTTACGATTCTGCGCGATGATGACGACCTTCTCGTAACCGTGCAGGAGCCGAGAGTCGAGGAAGAGGAGACCGTTGTCGACGAGGAACTCGAGGGTGAGGAACTCGCTGAGGGCGAGGAGGGCGCCGAGGGCGAGGAAGCCGAAGAGCAGCAGTCGGACGGGGGCCAAGATGGTTCATTCCGCGGAAATCGTTACCCACCTGAACATTAAACAGTTGGATGCCGGCCTCGACCACATTCGCCGTTCCCCGGCGGATGTCGGACGGCTGATGATGATCGTGAGACGGCCCGACGTGGACCGACGCGAGGTCGTGACCGAGGGCAAGCTCGACGTTGCCGACGGTCTCGTTGGCGATACATGGAAGGACCGCGGGAGCACGAGCACCCCCGACGGCGGCGCGAACCCGGAGGCGCAGGTGACGATAATCAACTCACGCGCCCTCGACCTCATGGCGCAGTCCGAGGACCGGTGGCAGCTCTCGGGAGACCAGCTCGTGATCGACATCGACATGAGCATGGAGAACCTGCCGCCCGGGACGCACCTGTCCATCGGGTCGGCGGTTATCGAAATCTCCGAGAAGCCTCACACCGGCTGCGTGAAGTTCGCCGGCCGGTTCGGCAACGACGCGCTCCGCTTCGTCAGCACTCCCATGGGACGGGACATGCGACTCCGGGGCGTCAACACCCGTGTCGTACAGTCGGGAACGGTCCGCGCCGGCGATACCGTCGAGAAGCTCGCGCCGTAACCTGGCCTCAGCCCACTCGCAGTTCCCTAAGAACCTCGTCGTTCAGCTCGATGCCCAGGCCCGGCCTGTCGGGCGGATGTACAACCCCGTCGTCGACCTGCAGCGGCTCCATGCACCACCTGTCGTACATCGGGTCGGTCGACGCGCGATAGTACTCGACGGTCAGGCCGTTGGAGACGCCCGCCACCACGTGTACACCGATGTCCTGATTGCCGTGCGGCGAGATCGGCAGATCGTGGGCCTCGGCCAGCGCCGCCACCTTCTTGATCTCGGTGATGCCACCCATGATGAGCGGGTCAGGCTGCAGGATGGCGACCGACCGTGTCTCGATCAGGTCGCGGAACCCGTAGCGGGTATACTCGTTCTCGCCGGTCGAGATGGGGATCGAGGTCGCCTGGGAGACCAGCTTGTGACCTTGGTAGTCGTCGGGGTTGACCGGCTCCTCGAACCAGAAGATGTCGTACGGCTCCATCTTCCTGGCGATCTTGATGGCGTCGTAGTAGCGATAGGCGGCGTTGGCGTCGACCATCAGGTCGATGTCGGGGCCGATGGCCTCACGCACGACGCGAACGCGCTCAACGTCCTCGTTGATCGGCGCTCCTCCGATCTTCATCTTGACCGCCTTCGCGCCCAACGAGACGCTCTCCTCCATCTCCTGCGCGAGGTCTTCCAGGCCCTTGCCCTCCTCGTAGTAGCCTCCGGCTATGTACACCGGAACGGAGTCGGAGTAGCCGCCGAGGAGCTTGTAGACGGGCATGTTCGCCACCTTGCCCTTCACGTCCCACAGTGCGTTGTCGATGGCGGAGATCACCCGCGTGGTCAGCCCGCGCCTGCCGATCAGCTTGGGCTGCCAGAGATCGTCCCAGATCTTCTCGTTCGCGAGCGGGTCCTGTCCTTCGACCACGGGCGCGAACTGGTCCCCAATGGCCTGGAACACCTTGCCGTCGTCCGTCATGCCGCCACCTAGGCCGACACCGGTGATGCCCTCGTCGGTCTCAACCTTCACGACGTTCAAGCCCGCGTCGGTGTAGGTGTACATGCCGTTTCGAATCGGCTTGTTGCGCTTCCAGCGATATATCTCCGTCGACATCTTCGTGATCTTCACGGCGGGAACCCTCCAATTCTCAAAGCGACAGGCATTGTAGCACAGCGCCCCGAGAGCGGGACTAACGTTGAGCGCTCTACGTCGAAATCCGCCATGTGCACCTAGTACCGTTCCCATTTGAATATGATAGTCGAAGTGAGAGGTGCGTATCCCCTCTCCCGTCGTGGGAGAGGGCGAGGGTGAGGGTGAATCGTAATATCAAAACCATGTTGACATGGCACTACTGCTTTCGGGGGAATAGGGGCGGGCCTGGCGTTACTACCGAGCCCGGACGAAGTCCGCCCCATTTTAGGCCGTCCGCCAGTTCATCTTCAGGTACCCAGCCCAAATTCTGCCATAGCTTTTGCGTTTTCTCGGGCATGACCGGATGAATGACAACCGAGACCAGCCGAAGCGCTTCGGACGCACAGGAGAGGACTCGTCGGACGGTCTCGTGATCGCCGTCCTTGAATCGAGTCCACGGTGCGTTCCGCTCGACGTACCGGTTTATTTCCCTAACCACCTCTTCAACATCGCGCAGGGCTACGTCGAACGATAGCGACTCTACGTTGTCGAACACCCTTGTCACGAGTTGTACGCAGCGGTCGCGAAGCTCAGCCTCTTGGTCGCCGCCGCGCCCACCGTCGGGTACAGCGCCGTTGCAGTATTGGACAATCATGTGGATGAGTCGGTGAGCAAGGTTGCCCAGGTCATTTGCTAGCGTGCCTTCGTAGCGTCTGCGGAGAAGCTCTTCACTGAATTCCGCATCGCGTCCTGCTGACATATCGCGCACCAGAAAGTACCGAAAGGCATCCGAGCCGAGTTTGGCTGCGAGATCCAGGGGCTTAACCACGTTGCCTATAGATTTCGACATCTTGGTTCCTTCGATGTTCCACCAACCGTGAGCGAAGATAGTCCTTGGTAGGGGAACGCCTATCGCCCTGAGCATCGTCGGCCAGTAGACCGCGTGGGGAATGAGGATGTCCTTGCCTATCAGGTGGGTGGCGGTAGGCCACAGTCGGCTGAACTTCCGGTCGTCCGACTGGAAGCCCGCTGCAGTCAGGTAGTTGATGAGGGCGTCGAACCAGACGTAGGTGACGTAATCCCTGTCGAATGGGAGCCTGACACCCCAGTCCAGACGTTTGACCGGCCTCGTGATGCAGAGATCGCCAAGAGGCCGCTTAAGGTATCCGAGGACTTCGTTCCGGCGTTGTGTCGGCTGTATAAACCCGGGCTGGTCGTGGATGTAGTTGACCAGCCAGTCCTGGTGCTTACCCATACGAAAGAAGTAGTTGGCCTCGGCGATTCGCTCGACAGGCCGTCCGCAGTCGGGACAGCTGCTATCGGCGAGATCCTTCTCAGTCCAGAACCGCTCGTCGGGCACACAGTACCAGCCCTCGTACTCGCCGAGGTAGATATCCCCCTTGTCCCACAGACCTTGAAGCACAGACTCCACTAGCCGGATATGCCTTGGCTCCGTGGTGCGGATGAAGTCGTCATACGATATGTCCAGGTCCTTCCACGCGTCTTGGAACCGCACGACCATGCGGTCGGCGTGCGTCTTGGGGTCTATGTCGTTCTTGAGGGCAGCGTCCCTTACTTTCTGGCCGTGCTCGTCCGTGCCGGTCACGAGGAACACGTGCTTGCCTTGCAGTCGGCGATATCGTGCAAGTACATCCGCTAGAACGGTCGTATGAGCGTGTCCGATGTGCGGCTCGTCGTTGACGTAGTAGATCGGTGTGGTGATGTAGCAATCGTCGGGCATAGTGGCGCTCCTAGTGAGTTGGGGTAAAGAAAAGGCCTCCCGTTGGGGAGGCCTTCCACGCGAGTCTAAATTGGTATCCGGACTACGTCATTCTCCCCAACATCAAGCGGCCGTGACGCATCGCCACGGCATTCATCATTGCCACCATCCCGATACTTTCGCGGGTCGTCATTTCGAGTCGGTTCATTCCCTTCAGGCACATTGTACACCACTCGAATGATCTTGGACTCCTCGTTTGCTGATATACTTCCCCCGCCGATACGGATCAGCGTTCAGGAGCATAGATGACGCGAGCAATCGAGCTAAACGGCGTGGCATATCAGTGGCCCAAGAGGCCCGTCGTGGTCGTCTGCATCGACGGCGGCGATCCGGCGTACTTCGAGCGGGGACTGAGCGACGGCATCCTGCCCAACATCCGCAGGTTCCGGGAGCGCGGTTTCAGCGCCGTGGCGAACGGCGTCATGCCCAGCTACACCAACCCGAACAACATGTCCATCGTGACAGGCAGTCCGCAGTCGGTACACGGCATATCCGGCAACTACTTTCTCGATCCCGAGACGGGCCAGGAACACATGATGAACGATCCCGTGTTCCTTCGCTCGGAAACCCTACTCGAAAAATTCTCCGCCGCGGGGGCGAGGGTCGTCGCCATCACAGCGAAGGACAAGCTGCGCCGCCTCCTGGGACGGGGGCTGGACTTCGAGAACGGCTGCATCAACTTCTCCTCCGAGAAGTCGGACACCTGCACCATGGAAGTGAATGGCATCGAGAACGTGCTCGATCTGGTCGGCCTGCCCCTGCCCGACGTGTACTCGGCCGACCTCTCCGTCTTCGTTCTCGAAGCGGGCATCAAGATACTCGACCGGGGCGGCGTCGACCTGATGTACCTGTCGCTGACCGACTACATCCAGCACAAGTACGAATCCGGAACGCCTGAGATCAACGACCTCTACACCCGTCTCGACAGCGCATTCGGTCGACTTGCTGACGCCGGCGCCGTCGTGGCTGTCACGGCTGACCACGGCATGAGCGACAAGTCCCTGCCCGACGGCTCGCCGAACGTCGTCTACCTCAAAGATGAGCTGGACGAACGCTTCGGCGAGGGAGCGACTCGCGTCGTCCTGCCCATAACCGACCCATACGTCCGGCACCACGGCGCGCTCGGAGGATTCGCCCGGGTGTACTGCACCGACGGGACCGCGCCGGACAGGGTATTGGACTTCATCGGAGACTTGCAGGGCATCGAGGCCGTCTACGACTGGGAGGCAGCCTGCCAAGAGTTCGACCTACCGCCCGACCGCGAGGGGGATGTCGTCGTAGTATCCAACGCCAACACCGCAATCGGAAGATCGGAGGCCGAGCACGACCTCTCGGAGCTTCAGGGCTACCGGCTCCGCTCGCATGGCGGGTTGGCCGAGCGGTACGTGCCGTTCATCCTGTCCGAGCCTCTGACAGACGACTTCGCGCGGCGCGCGGGACGAGGCACGATAAACAGCTATGAAATCTTCGACTACGCAATCAATGGCGTCTGAATCGGAAGAGACAATACGTCTAGGCCGGCGGACGGAACTCTTCCGAGGCCCCGTCATAACCCTCGTCGAGCGTGAGGTCGACGGCAAGACCTTCAGGGTCGTCGAGCATCCCGGCGCAAGCTGCGCGGTGCCTGTCACACCGGAGGGCAAGATCGTCCTCATCCGACAGTTTCGTCCGGCCATCGGAGAGTGGATCTGGGAGATTCCCGCGGGGACGCTGGAACCGGGCGAGTCGCCGCAAGAGTGCATTGCCCGCGAGGTCGCCGAGGAGATCGGCTGGGAGGCCGAGAGTCTCGAATCGCTGGGGAGCATTCATACCAGCCCCGGGTTCAGCAATCAGCAGATGCACCTGTTCGTTGCGCGCCTGTCGCGGCACGTCGGCACGAGACACGAGGACACCGAGAATATCAACGTTCACGAAGTGGACTGGAACAATGTGCGGCAGATGATGGAGCGGCAGGAAATCAGGGACGCGAAGTCGCTCGTGGCGCTACACCGCTACGAAAGCCGCTACGGTCGGGATTGATCCCGCGTCCCAACCGAGCGACGCAGCTACGACACGTATGTGATCTTGGGCGAAAGCCCTGGGCAAGAGGAGGCCATTCATGCAGCAACCATGGTTTCGAGAGACCGAACTCTTCACCGGAGGAGCAGGCGGCTACCACACGTACCGCATTCCCGCGCTGATCGTCACTTCGCGGGCGACCGTGCTTGCCCTGTGCGAAGGGAGAATGTACAGCCAAGGTGACTACGGCAAGATCGACATCGTGATGAGGCGCAGTCACGACGGCGGCACGACGTGGTCAGACACGCAGGTCGTCCACTCCGACGGAGACCACACCATCGGGAACGCGTGCATCGTTCAGGACCGGACGACAGAGAAAATATGGCTGCTGTTCTGCAAAGACAACGACCCCGTATACGCAATGTCCTCCGATGACGACGGGGCAACGTGGGCGGAGCCGAGGGACATCACCGCGGACGTGAAGCCCGAGAACTGGACGTGGTACGCCACCGGCCCAGGACACGGCATCCAGCTAACAAACGGACGCCTCGTCATCCCGTGCGACCACAGCGAAGGGACGCGGCATCACTCGCCGTTCTACTTCTCCCACACGATGCACAGCGACGACCACGGCGAGACGTGGCAAGTGGGCGGCAGTACGTCCGGCTCCACCGACGAGTGCCAGGTCGTCGAGCTTACGGACGGACGGCTGTACATGACCGTACGGTCTGCCGACCGATCGCTCACGACGCGCCTGGCTTCCTGGAGTCAGGACGGCGGCGAGTCATGGTCGGAGCCGGAGCCCGTGCCGGAGCTGATCGACCCGGTCTGCGAGGCGAGCATCGTCCGTCTGACCGGAGGAGCAAACGGGCGCGACCGCATCGTATTCTCCAGTCCCGCAAGCGACAAGCGCGAGCGCATGACGGTGCGTATGAGCTACGACGAGTGCAGGTCGTGGGAGGTGTCGAAGACCCTCTACGTCGGCCCGTCCGCCTACTCCGACCTGGCCGTCCTGCCCGACATGACGCTGGGCTGCCTCTACGAACGGGGGACCGACGCCCTCTCCGAAAGCATCCGGTTCGCCCACTTCAACATCGAGTGGCTGACGGACGGGGCCGACTCCCTGGACTGAGTCGCTCGCCAAGCCCGCGCCATATCACGCCAAGGGCAATCGCATTTCACTGAGCCGGTACCAGTAGTAGATAGTCCTCGTCCCATATCACGGCGCGCACAGTGTCCCCACAGTTGACACCGGCCAATGCCTCGAGACCCGTGCGAGGTCAGTCCTTCGAGTCTTCTCCCATTGCCACCCAACACCCTTCAGCGCCCGAAAGCCTGAAGCCTCGAAGTTCTCTGTGCACTCTGCGCCCTCTGCGCCGAACCCCCACACCCAGAACCACCAACCCCAAGAGCGCCGTCCCCGCCGTCAGATCGAACGCCCCGCTGACCGACGCGCCGCATCCGCTCCCTGCCACATCCTGCGACGCCGGTTCATCCGTACTGGACGGCGGAACGCCATACACCAGCGGCGCCGGCGTGTCGCCCACACCCTCTCCGGCTGTATCCCCAGCGCCTGACGACGGCGCGACGTAGACCAGCGGCACCGGGGTGATCGAGACACGCTCACCGGTCGACGCTCTCGGCTCCGTCCTCGGCGCTGCCGCCTGTGAGTCGCCTGAGCTCCCGACGAACTGCCCCTCCGCGTTCGGCTTCAGCGTGTACGGCAAAATGGTCGGCGCCGGGACCGGCGTCGGACGCTCGTCGTTCGAGTACGCCGAGCTCAGCGGCGACGCGCCCACCGATGCCCGCCACCGGTTCTCCAAAGCTGCCCTGTCCAGGCCGTAAGTCAGGGTCAGAGCATCGTCCATCGACTCGCCGCCCTTGTACAGCGCCATGAACTCCCGCATCTTCTGCGTGCCGAAGTCGTCGATCATCATCCGCACCAGCGCCTTCGACTGCCCGTAGAATAGGAGAATGTCGTTGGCCTTGCCCGGAAGACTGCCCATATGCGTGATCGGAAGCAGCCGGTCTTGACGGACCCCTCGCCGGAGCGCGTTATCGTACGACCTGCCCGGGTCGACATTCCCATACTCGGCGAGCCCCTCGTGCAGCCACGAAGGGACCTTCCGCGCCACCCCCTCGCCCGCCCGGTGCACGATGATGTGCGTCATCTCATGCGACGCCGTCCCCGCCGCGCTCCGACTGCCGAGCACGAGCAGCGTGCCGACCTTGTTGAAGGCCTGTCCCTCGGTAATCAGGTGACGGCCATAGACCGCGCTCGAAGGCGGTATCGCCCTTCGCATCTCATTCCACGAGTCATACACCGTGACGCGGATCGGCTCCTCCCGGTCCGCCCCCAACAGCGGCGCCATCCGGTCCAGCGTCAGCAGCATCGTGTCGAGGATCTCCCGCGCCCTTCGCTCCGATCCCCCGTGATACGCCACCGTGATCGGCCCCTGCGATATCTCCTTCCACACGAAACGCGGGTCGTGATAGACGAACTCCCCCTTCTCCGTTTCGTAGCGCCGCCCGTCCGTGTCCACGAACTCGAAGCTGTACACGATGACCGTGCCCGGCGGAATGTACGATGCTCCCGTATTCGTCCGCCAAAGCAACTCGCCTTCCATCGAACCGCCGCGCTTCACCGTCTCGAGGTAGTCGTACCCCGTCCGCGTCTGACGCCCGATCCGGAGCCGTATGGCAACCGACTCGATGTCTTGGTCGCTAGACGCCGTCAGCCGTACCCGGAACCCCTCCGGAAACTCGCTCGTGAGACTCGACGAGCGCACCGTCACCGCCCCGCTCACGTCCGCCCCCGCAACACCGCCGACACCTAACCCGAACACAACCGCCGCCATGATAGCCGCAAGCACGAACCGCCCACACGACGCTGCTCTCGCCGTCATACATGGATAAGCCCCATACCGGCCTGACAAATGCCGCTCCATCATATCCAATACAACGACACGCCACCCGAACGGTTGCGAACGCCACACCTCACGACTGCCAGGCTATGGATTGTCCTAACGTCTGTCGTTCCTCTGAAAATAACCGTCGTGCCACCACCCCATCGTCATTCCTGCGAAGGAACGTCACCCCGTACCCCGATACGGGGCAGGAATCCAGCTCCCGGCTCCTGCTACCAGCCTAGCGGCGACAGAGAGGCCATCATCTTTTTCATGTTTCGTGGTGTCGGTGGCAACCGACATGAGCGATTCCTGCGATGGAACGTCGCCCCGTACCCCGATAGGGCAGGAATCCATCCGCGCCTCCCCCGATTTGACAACCAAGAACACATGTACCACACTACACATAAGCGGCTGCCAACCGCCCACTCTGACGACAACAAGGAAATGGAACAGAATGGAACAGAATGGAACAGAATGGAACAGATATAACAAAAGAAAATCTCGGAGACGCATGTTCATGCGCTTCCCTGTTTCGACCTGTGCCACGTGACCCGACGAAGTCATAAACTTTACAATAACGAGGAAAATGCAACAGAATGCAACACTATGCAACAAATTTCAGAAAATTCTCGAATATACAGATACTCGCTCCTCCCCATCCGACCAACACTCCAAGACCCTGCCGAGCTACCCCATATTCGGGCGTGCCTCCCGCAACCCCCGGCGTAACCACAGTACCAGTCATTCCGAACGCAGCGGAGCGGAGTGTGAAATCTAAAGCACTCGTCTAACAAGACTTGCCCCATACGCAATACTCTCTTCTTTCTCCTCTCCGCGTCCTCCGCGGCGAATCCCTCAGAACCCACCTCTCAATTCACCCTCGGCCCGCCAACGACGCTATAATACCCACGTGCCAGACAACATTCTTTCAGACCTCAACCCTAGACAGCGCGAGGCCGTCGAAGCCATCAACGGCCCCGTGCTCATCGTCGCAGGCCCCGGCAGCGGCAAGACCCGCGTCATCACTCACCGCATCGCTTATCTCGTCGACAGGTGCGGCGTTCAACCCTACCGCATCGCCGCGCTCACCTTCACCAACAAAGCCGCCCGCGAGATGAAGAATCGCCTTTTCGGGACGAGCCCCGAAGACTCATCGTCCCCACTGCTTGGGTGGACTTATAGGGATCAATCTCCTACCGTCAGCACGTTTCACTCCTTCTGCGCCAGGGCCCTGCGACGCCACGGTGAACTCCTCGGCCTCGACAAGGACTACACCATCTACGACCAGTCCGATCAGACGTCGCTCGTCAAGCGCGCGATGAAAGAGCTCAACATCAACGACAAGCAGTTCTCGCCCGGCAGCATCCTCTCCGCAATCTCCGGCGCGAAGAGCAAGCTGATCGGCGTGGAGGGATACGGCCTGAAGAAGGCCGACTACTTCGAGGAGATCGTCCACCGCGTCTACGAACGGTACGAGGAACTCCTAGCCCAGTCCTCGGCTCTCGACTTCGACGACCTTATCCTCAAGACGCACACGCTCTTGCGGCAGCATTCCGACGTGGCCGAGAGCTACCGCGACCGCTACATCCACGTCATGGTCGACGAGTTCCAGGACACCAACATCGCCCAGTACGAGATCGCCAAGCAGCTAACGGGAGAGTACCGCAACCTCTGCGTCGTCGGAGACCCCGACCAGTCGATCTACTCGTGGCGCAACGCCGACATCCGCAACATCCTCAGCTTCCAGAAGGACTTCGCCGACGCCAAGCTCATCGCTCTCCAGGAGAACTACCGCTCCACCGAGACGATCCTCGAAGCCGCCCAGAACGTCATCGCCCCCAATCGGCAGCGGCTGGAGCAGAACCTCTTCACCAACTTGGGCAAGGGCGTCCCCATCACTGTCCACGAGAGCTACGACGAGAACGACGAGGCGCAGTTCGTCATCAACGAGATCAATAGCCTTGTCCAAAGTGGCTACAAGTGGTCCGACTTCGCCGTCATGTACCGCGTCAACGCCCAGTCCCGCGCGGTCGAAGAGATGTGCTTGCGGTACGACGTGCCATACCTCCTCGTGGGCAGCGTCCGGTTCTACCAGCGCCAGGAGATAAAAGACCTCGTCTGCTACCTCCGCCTCATCGCCAACCACAATGACGACGTGAGCTTCAGGCGTATCGTGAACATGCCGACGCGCGGCATCGGTCAGCGCACCATGAGTGAGCTCGACCGCCTTGCGTGGGACCAAAGTTCGTCGCTGTACTCAGCAATCGACGAGACCGCCGAGATGCTGAAGAGACCGGGCAACTATGTCGCCCCCCTGCCTGCACGTTCCATAAAGGCGCTGCAGGAATTCAAGACCATGATCGACGACCTCACCGCCAAGAGCGTCGAGTTCGAGCCCGCCGCGCTCATCGACGCCGTGCTGAAACGCACCGGGTACGGCGACTACATCGAGAGCGACTCCGAGCGCGGCGAGGAACGCTTGGAAAACATCCGCGAGCTCCAGTCGGTGGCGAAAGACTTCCTCGACTTGGGTGAGGAAAACCTCCTGACGGCGTTCTTGGAACGGGTCAGCCTCGTCAGCGACGCGGACAACGTTGGCGAAAGTGCCGATGCCGTAACCCTAATAACCCTCCACCAGGCGAAGGGCCTCGAATTCCCCGTAGTCTTCATCGTGGGCATGGAGGAGGGCGTTTTGCCCCACATGCGCTCCATCGACTCCGGCGACCCCGCTGAGATCGAGGAGGAGCGCCGCCTCTGCTACGTAGGCGTGACCCGCGCCAAAGAGAAGCTCCATCTCGTCCGCGCGTTCCGGCGAGGCTTCCGAGGTCGCAGCGGCTCCGTGCCCTCCATGCCGTCCCGCTTCCTCGCCGATATCCCGCAAGAACTGCTGGCCAAGCCCGACCTCGGTCCCGGTAGGACGAGGCTATCAAGTCAACTGTCCGGCCCAACATCACGGCCCTCGACAACTCGCGGTGACCGCCCGACGGAGCAGGTCGTCCGCAAGCCCGACACCCCCGTCATCCGACGCCGCCGCCGCGCCGCGAGCACCCAGCCGGCGAGCGCCGGCCTTAACTTAAACACCGGAGACCGCGTGCGCCACAAGACCTTCGGCGAGGGCATCGTCACAGAGGCAAAGCCCGCCCGCGGCGATACCGAGGTAACCGTCGCATTCAAGGACGGCCACGGAGTCAAGCGGCTGCTCCTGAGCTTCGCGCCGCTAGAGAAAGTGGAATGACCGGCTGCGTGAGCACCGAACCCGTTCAACTCTCTCCCACGGATCTGACTTCCCTCGCCCAAGTGCTCGGTGACTCCCCCGAGACGGCTATTCCTGTACATCGTTTGTTGCGAGGGGCCTGCGGCGCATACGTCGTTGGCAAGCCTACTCAATTCCACGCCGCGGTAATCGTTTCCCACGACAATCCCGGCGAGCCCGACGGCTTCGGGGAGGACCCCGAAGCGCTGTGGTCGATCCTCGGACCGCTGGAAGGCTGGCGGGTCGTCGACGTCTCCCGAACCGTCGCCCCCAAGCTTGGAGCGCTGATCCGCGCTTCAACCGGCAGCAGGGTCGCCTACTACGGCGATGTCTACCACACACTCACGGGCCCGGTCACCGGACACTCCCATCCGGACGTTCGACTCCTTTCGGTGGCTGACCGCGCGCTGTTCGACGGCGTTCCCGACGATCTCAAGCCCGGCATGCGAGGCGATGTCGATAGTGTGCTCCGCGAGGGGTTCGTTGCCGGAGCGATTGCCGACGGCCGGATCGTTTCGATTGCCCACACGAACGCAATCACTGAGAAATACGCCGACATCGGAGTCTTCACCCATGAGGACCACCGCAATCGAGGGTACTCGACCGCCAGTGCTGCGCTCGTTGCTGCGGCAATCCGCGAAAGCGGCCGGACACCCGTCTGGAGCTGCGGCGAGGACAACCTGGCGTCGCTGAGGGTCGCCTCCAAAGTGGGCTTCGTCGAGGTGTCCCGCAGGACATACGTCATCCCATTCAACAGGGTGCAGTCGTGACCTCCGCACCCCGTTCGACGGAAGCCCGGCGTCAACCGGAACCGGCGGCGATCATTGGTTGCAACTGTTCAGAGTCGGCGAGATATGCAGGGATCGTCCTCCTGCTCTCATTCTGATGAAAGCAGCGACGAAGAATCTACAATCTCTCCCCCCATTACCGTTCCCATTTGAATATGACAGTCGAATTGAGGGGTGCGTATCCCCTCTCCCGTCGTGGGAGAGGGCTAGGGTGAGGGTGTTTTGAGTAAGCTACCAAAATCATATGGAAGCGGTAATGGGAGAGAGACACAGAGAGGGGGGTCTTCACAATTCAACTCACGGAGACTGAACGGTTACCATTGGTTGACACGCCTTCAGGAAACTGTGAGACTTGGTTTAGCTCCTGTCTTATACCAATTCGTTCTGACTGCGCCATAATCCTTCAAATGCAGCGCGCATAGCAGAGACCACCCACCGTCATTCCGGCGAAGGCCGGAATCCAGAGAGCCCGATCAGTAAGAATACGGCGGCATCACACAGAATTGGTATTATACGTCGATAGTCCGAGGTCGTGAACGATACATAGTATCGCAGTTGCATACTTGGACAACTTCGCTGCAACCTGCCAACATACTTGTTGCCAGGCGTAAGGCTCAGGTCGTGAGTCAGGTGATGCATGAGGAACTGAGATGAAGCAACCGTACCGGATTCTCGTCGTCGACGATGAGCCGGATCTTGAGCCTCTGATTAAGCTGCGCATGAGGCGGAAGATTCGGTCCGGCGTGTACAAATTCGAGTTCGCCGGGAACGGTATCGAGGCACTCGAAGTCCTGAAGCAGCATCAGGACATCGATATGGTCGTTACAGACATCAGCATGCCGCAGATGGACGGCCTCACGCTCCTACAGCGGATAACTGATGTCGTCGGCGACGATCTCCGGTGCGTCGTAGTATCGGCATTCGGCGACATGAAGAACATCCGCACAGCCATGAATCGGGGAGCCTTCGACTTCATCACCAAGCCCGTCGACTTCGATGACCTTAACGTCACGATAGAACGGACTCTCGATCACCTCGAACAGTGGCGAGAGGCGCTCGCGGCGCGCGACAAGCTCGTCGCCCTGCAAAATGAGCTCCGGGTCGCCAGAAGCACACAGCAGTCGATTCTGCCGAGGACGTTTCCACAGACCTCCGAATATCAGGTCTTTGCCAACATGGAGCCTGCGAGGAACGTTGGGGGCGACTTCTACGACGTAATCCGCCTGCAAGACCGCCACCTTGGGCTGGCCATCGCGGACGTCTCCGACAAGGGCGTTCCCGCAGCGCTCTTCATGATGTCCAGTCGAACGCTGCTGAAAGGCGCAGCGATCGGCAGCTCCGATCCCGGTCAGGCCCTGCGCGAAGTCAATGAACTCCTGTACGAAGAAAACGAGACCATGATGTTCGTCACGGTGCTCTACTCGATCTACGATCCGGCTTCCGGCAAGCTCACATACTCGAACGGCGGACACGACGCGCCGCTGCTCGTCCGGCCCGACGGGACCTCGGAACTCCTGCCGCTCACCAACGGAATCGCGCTCGGCGTCACACCGGACGTCCAATTCTCGAGCCACACCATACAACTCAACCCCGGCGACTCCGTTGTACTCTATACGGACGGCGTCACGGAAGCGATGAATGCCAATGGTGAACAGTTCGGAGTCGAGCGCATACACGAAGTATTCGCGGGGAGTCCTCCGAAAAACTCCGAACAGGCGGCTCAAGCGATGTTCGAGGCCGTGAGAACCTTTGTCGGCGACGCGCCGCAGTTCGACGACATCACCTGTCTGGTACTCCATCGCATCGAGGAGGAATCCTAAACACCCAGCCGTCCAAAAGACACAGCAAGGGAGGGATCTAATGCGTATCGGAACTCTTGTCTTGTTAATTTTCTCGGTAGTAACGGTAGTAGTGGTAGCATCGTCGGTGACCTCGGCAGACAGCGACAGAATATACGGATGTTTCCTCCACGACGACGAGGTGTTCTGGGACGGTTACGTTCATCCCGCGGCCTTCGGGGGGTTCGGAGGCCCCGGCAGCCTCAGCGTCCTCATCGGCCCCGAATGCGACGAATACCCCTCCCGCGTCGACTACGAGGAGAAGCGCATTTGGAGTCCGGAGTACGAGCCGCCCACTCCTACGCCCTTGCCGACGGCAATAACTACGCCTGAACCCACACCTGCACCGGTGGTATCCACACCTGCACCGGTATCCACACCCACACCGGAGCCCACTCCGATGCCTACTCCGGCGCCCACTCCGGCGCCGACCCCGGAAGCTGAGAGTGACGAGGGATCACAGTGGCCATACGCTCCATACTGCTTCTGGAACGACAGGCAAACGGTGTTGTATTGCTACGGGTAGACCGCCCGTCATAACGCCTCGTTCGTCAATGGCCCAACTATACGAATCGTTGTAGTTGGGCCTCAGACACTGAGGCAGCAATGCAACCGACCTGTGAAGCTCGTATTTGAGCTGGCGGCCCCGCTCGCTACTCGACGGGCAGGTCGATCCGGTACATGTCCATCACCGGGTCGAACTTGGCCTTGAAATCTTCGTCCGGGGGGGCCATGGGTAGGCGTGTCGGCCCCGCGTCGAATCCCGCGCGGTTGACGGCGTACTTGATCGGCACAGGGTTAGTCACCCAGAAGAGCGCCTTGAAGATCGGGAGCATTCGCAGGTGTTCCTTGGCGGCGCTTTCGAGTTCCCCTTCGAGGATCAGCCCCATCAACGTCTTGATCTGGTCGCCCATGATGTTTCCGGCCACGCTGACGATCCCGTAACCCCCTACGCACATCACGGAAAACGTCTCGTCGTCGTTGCCCGACCACACCAGGAACCCGTCCGGCGCGCCGTCGACGATCTTGGCGATCTGCACCGGGTCGCTCGACGCCTCCTTGACTCCGACGATGTTGTCGATCTCAGCGAGCCGCAGCGTCGTCGAGTCGTCCATGTTCAGCGAGGTCCGCGACGGGACGTTGTACAACATGCAAGGCAGCGAGGTCGCCTCGGCGATCGCCTTGAAATGCAGGTACAGCCCCTCCTGCTGAGGCTTGTTATAGGCTGGCACCGTCAGCAGGAACCCGTCGACGCCCAGCTTCTCCGCCTCTTGGGTCAATTCAACAGACTTGCGGTGGTTGTTGTCGGTCGTCCCCGCGATTATGGCCGCGTCGGGGCCGACGGCCTCCTTGACCTCAGCGAACAGCCGCAGCTTCTCTTCGTCAGACATCGACGGCGATTCCCCCGTCGTGCCGCCGATAACCAGTCCGTCGTTGCCCGAAGCGATGAGGCCCTCTGCGAGCTTTCGCGCCTGGCCGTAGTCGATCTCGCCGTCCTCGGTCATCGGCGTAATCATGGCAGTGAGCAGTCGTCCGATTTCTGCCGGCATCTTAGCCCCTCCTTGACGGGGTGTTAACCAAGCCCCGACTTAGCAGTTCCTCAGCTATCTGGATTCCGTTCAGAGCGGCGCCCTTGCGTAGATTGTCCGTAACGAGCCACATGGCGACGCCTCGAGGATTCGACACGTCCTGCCGGATCCTGCCTACAAACACGTCGTCCTCCCCCGCCGCGTCGACGGGCATAGGGTAACGGTTCATGGCCGGGTCGTCCACCACCGTCAAACCGGGAACGTCGGACAGCGCTTCCCGCACTTCGCCGGGCCCTATCGGCTCCTCGAAGTCGATGTGCACCGCCTCGCTGTGGCCCACCATCACGGGCACCCGCACGCACGTGGCCGATATCCGAAGGTCGGGATCGTGCAGTATCTTGCGGGTCTCGTTGACCATCTTCATCTCTTCGGTCGTGTATCCGTTGTCCTCGAAGGTTTCGACATGCGGGACCACGTTGAACGCGATCTGGTGGGGGTATTCCTTCGGCACGATCCGCCCGTTCTCCAGCGCAGAGGCGGACTGATCGCGCAGCTCTTCCACGGCAGCCGCTCCCGTCCCCGAGACCGACTGGTACGTGCTCACGACCACCCGCTCGATGGTGTTGACTCCCATGAGCGGCTTGAGGGTCATGGCAAGCGGGGCTGTCGAGCAGTTCGGCACCGACACGATGCCCTGGTGCGTCTCCAGGTCGCTTCCATTGATCTCGGGTATTACAAGGGGAACGTCCGGGTCCATCCGGAAGGCCGAGCTCTTGTCCACGACCGTCGCGCCGTTCTCCACGGCGAGCGGCCCGATCTCTCGGCTTATCCCGCTGCCCGCACAGATAAACACGAGGTCGACGTCGCCGAGGAGCTCCGGCGTAGCCTCCTCGACGGTTCGTTCCTCGCCCAAGGACGTCAGCTTCTTGCCCCAAGACCGTTCGGACGCGCACAGGCGCACCCCCGTCGCAGGGAAGTTCCGCTCTTCGAGTATGGAGAGAAAAACCGAGCCTACCGCCCCGGTCGCTCCGATCACCGCGATTCGACAGCCGTCCATTGCTCCTCCCGTCCGGCTCAACACCGAAATGATACCGCCTCTACCTTGCCGATTCCAGCTTTACGACGGGGAGGCGTACCGAGCGAGGGGCATATCGGCATTCCCGCACTGGCTGGCAAATCTAACCGGATCAGGGGACAAGCGCTGCTTGCTGTTCATGACTGTTCAAAGTTGAGGGGAGATGAGGAGACTGCGGCATTCGGAGAGGGGGTTGAGACTCTTTGCTCGCCACGAGCCAAAGAGAGATGCTAGGACCATCTTGCTATCGGTTCCCTGTTCCGAGCGAATACCGGCGCTGATCTTCCGACTCACGACCAAGTGTCTGAGGCTTTGTTCAGCCGGCTTGTTTTCAGGCGGCACTTTCTGGTGCGATACAAAGACGAACAGTTCTTTGATGAACCGCGTCTATGCGTCGACAGAGCTTGGCCTGTCGCGCACCGCATCGTCGTTGGGGAAGGGATGGCACAGCGCCAGCATCTGCTCTTCCAACTCTACCTGCATGGGACACACCGAGCGATGGTACCCCAACGCTGGAGGAGCCTCGGCGGCAGTGACCGCCTTCGCCTTGCCGTAGAGCCGACGCACCGCATCCCCCCAGTGAGCTAGGCCCGTGTCGGCAGGGTACAAAGCCTGAAAGACATCGATGTCACGCAGCAAGTGTACCCAGCAACGCTGCTTGAGGCCGGTGTAATGGTTATATGCGGCGTGGAAGTCACTAATCAGCACCCCTTCGAAGAAGCCTGCCCTCGGCCTGACCGGGGACTCTCCCAACACCTAATCTACCACCGCTTTGCCACGACCACGACGTACGAAGTACCGATCCGTCGGAGTGCTGAAGGTCCAGACATAGGCGTTGACTCGTTCTGCCGCCATCTCGTCTCGTCGGCATGAACCACCGGAGAGACTCGAACGCGCTCCAGCATCTCAGCTACCGACCGTCGGACCCTTCTGACCGTCGCATGGATCGTCTCGACTATGGCCCCTACGCTCAGGTTCACTCCATCCACCATCCGAAGGTAATGCTGGATGCTCCGTTTAGGCAGTGGTCCCTCTTCCCTGAGCGTCACCATCAGACTCACCAAGTGGACCCCAATCGCTGACCCCCCACTCCCAGTCCCCCGCAACGGCTTGTCAGGGAGTCTGCGCTTCCGCCACAGCCCGCACATTCGAGCCACGAAGACATGCTCGATCACTTCTGCGGGGGCCAGCGAAACCTCGATGACTTCCCGCGTTCGCTGCACCCAGCCAACGGCCAGCCCCGTGCCGCACTGGGGGCACGACTCAGGGGCATCTAGCACCTGCCGTGTAGGTCCCCCATCCGTCGACGGGCATAACCGTCGGGACGCTGCTTCCGAGCAGGCCTCTTATTCGGTCGGTCTGAGCCACAGCCCTTGGAGGTAGGCTGATTGCCAGTCATCCCCGCAGACGGCCCCACTGAACAGATGCGGCGTTCCAAGTCGTTGATCCGTCGCCGCAACTCGGTGATGACCGTCCGCTGCCTTCCGATAACCCCAAGCAGAGTCTCACGGCTCGCACTATTGAGGTCGTGTTCATTTCTCACCTCTCCTTGATGACACAACTACCGCTCAACGAGTTAGGTGTTTTAGGTTTCCGTTTCGTCTCATCAACTCTGAACAGTTACGCCGCGAGAACGCACTTGACACTGTCGAGCGCCCTCAAATAGCATGGAATTAAGAGGCGTTCTATTCAGGAGGGTGTTGTGAAGAAGCTATACGTACTTCTAACAAGATTCACGGCCAGTAAGATCGCTATTGGCGCCATGGCCTTCATGGTCGCATACATGATTCGGAGCGGCGGTGTAGGCTGTCCGCTGTGTGGAAATCAAGGCCTCCATCCTTGGGAATGGGGCGGCTACGTCGGCCTTTAGTATTCGGGAAGACTCGGCTGTCAGTGAGACAGAAAGCGTCATCCACGCCCGTTCTGCCCTTGACACAGGTGTCCATAAACCCGAGACGTACACGTTGAAGGACAGGGAGAAGGGGACGCGAGGGATTCTCCAAGAATCTGCCCTCTCCTTGCGTCGCATACCCAAATTCATGATGAGAGGGGAGCTATCGAGTTAGCATTCGAGCAGTCATTCGTGCCATTGACAGGTTGTGGAGTGTTTGTTACCGTACGATTATAGAAGCAAACTTCGTGAATATAACGTGAATCTCCCGGAAAGGTAGCAATCTTCAATCGTATGAACGTCTCCCTCAATTCTCGCCCCGACCTGATGGCGGTCCTGGAGGACCAGGGATATCGCACTACGGCCCCGCGAAGGGCGATCATCGATCTCCTCGAGCGGAAAGAAGAGGGGTTCTCCGCAGAAGAGATCAGCGAAGAGCTCCCCACCGTCGGTCGAGCTACCGTGTACCGGACGATCAAGCTGCTGCTGAAGGCCGGCGTCATTTGCAAGCTGGCCATGATGGACGGCGCTCCAAAGTACAGCCTCTCCCGAATCGAGCATCACCACCATACCGTCTGTATCAAGTGCGGCAATGTCGGTGAATTCCGGGCGGCAACGGTGGAACGGCTGCTCCGGGCCATCGCAGGCGACATCCCCGGCGAGATCGTCGGGCACCGCATGGAGTTCTACGTCACCTGCGACCGTTGTCTGGCCGGCGTGAGCGCGTAGCATTCTCCTTGGATTCCGTTCAAAAAGACGAATAATTGAATTGTTATTTGATATAGTATCTCATTACATGGTAGAGTTCGCGAAACCTGCGACCCCCCGGTTGCAGAGAGCAAATAGACGACACGGCTTCCCAAGTTCATTACACACACAGATCAAGAATTGAGAAAGGAAATACAATTGAGACTGAATACCATTACGTGTCTGACATGGAATCCGTTCAGTGGAATGATCATCGTCGCAATCGCCCTCATGCTGTCTGTAGCGGCGTGTTCGATCGATTCCGACCCAGAGCCTACAGACAAGTCGCAGATCCAGGTCGTGACGACATCCAACATCGTTGCCGACTGGGTGCAGAACGTCGGCAGCGAGCACGTGGATGTGTTCAGCCTCCTGCCGGTGGGCAGCGACCCGCACACGTTCCAGCCCGGCGCTAGGGACGTGGCCAGAATCTCGGACGCAGACGTCGTGCTCAGCATCGGGCTGGGCATGGAGGGAGGTTGGCTCAACGATCTCCTGAAGAACGCGGCGGCGGACCCTGAGTCCATCGTCGAGACGGGCGAAATCGTCGAACCCATAGAGTTCGCCGAAGGCCATGCCGACGAGATTGAGATTCTGGAAGAGATCAGCCACGTCGTACATGAGGTGGAAGAGGGCGAGATCGACGCGAAGGAGGGCCTGGAGGAGCTCAAGGAACTTCTCGAAGCAGCCGAGGAGGAAGACCACGAGGGTGAAGAAGAACTGCCCGCAATGGCGATGGAGATAATCGGCAAGGCAGAAGCAGGCCGGATAAAGGCCGAGGACGCGATTGAGGCCATTGAAGGTCTTGCCGAAGAAGGCGATGACGAGCATGATGGTCACGGCCACGGCCTTGAGGATCCCCACTACTGGTTCGACCCCGTGCGCGTGAAGCTCGTTGTCAACGACATCGCAGCGCGTCTTTCGGCGCTGAACCCTGACCAAGGAGACGTATTCCGGGCCAATGCCGACGCCTACAACGCCAAGCTGGACGAGCTGCACACCTGGACGGAACAGCAGGTCGGTACGGTGCCGGAGGAAAACAGGCTCCTCGTGACTTCCCACGACAGCTACGGGTATTTTGCGAACCTGTACGGGTTCGAGATCGTTGGGGTCGTCCTGTCGGGCACAACGGACGTGGAGCCGTCGGCCGGTGATCTGGCGGATTTGGTAGAGGAAGTCAAGGAGTCCGGCGTGCAGGTGGTGTTCGGCGAGACCACGGTCAGCGAGCGCTTGGCCACCGCAGTGGCAAAGGAATCGGGCGCGGAGCTGGTCCGCCTCTACTCCGGCTCGCTCGGCCCGAAAGGTAGCGGAGCCGCCACATACATCGAGATGATGCGAACGAACGTCGGGCGCATTGTCGAGGGCCTCAAGTGACAATGTTTCGGCATCAAAAGGGTGTGGTAATATCGGGACGCACCGGGTGCGGAGAGTCTCTGCACCCGGATGCTTAAGAAACTAGGGATGGCCATGACAATTTTCGATCTTGGCATAACGGTCGAGGACATGTCTGTCGAGCGTGGCGGACACGTCGCGCTGACGGGAATCACCTTCGATGTCGGACCGGGCACGTTGATGGGCATACTAGGCCCGAACGGCGCGGGCAAGAGCACCCTGTTCGAGGCGATCGCCGGCCTTCTGCCCGTCGCCCACGGGTCGTTGACCGTACGGGGCGCCGAGAGAACAGGGGCCCTGGCCTACGTGCCGCAGCGCGACAGCATCAACTGGCGCTTCCCCGCCACCATACAAGACGTCGTCATGATGGGGCGCGGCAATACCATCGGGTGGTTCCGACGACCCAGCAGCCAGGACAAAATGATGGTCAGGCAGTCCTTGGAACGGGTCAACCTTTGGGATGAGCGCACTGCCCTCGTAGACCGGTTGTCCGGCGGTCAGCGCCAGAGAGTCTTCATAGCCCGCGCGCTGGCCCAAGAGGCCAGCATCATCCTCATGGACGAGGCCTTCAGCGGCGTCGACGTCGCCGCCCAGGAGGACATCATCGTCGTCCTGCAGTCCCTCCGCGACGAGGGCAAGATCGTCATAATCTCCACTCACGATCTCACCAACATCGCCGAGCGGTTCGACCGGATCCTCTGCATCAACCACCACATGTGCGCGTACGGCCCGCCCGAGGAGGCTTTCACTCCCGAAGTATTGGAGGAGCTCTACGGCTCGCACGGTCTCGAATTCGCCCACCATCACGTCGACCCGCATGACCAGGACGAGCACGATGGACACGTGCATTGATGACCGATATCCCTGAGCTATTCTTCGAGCCGCTGCGGTACGACTTCATGCAGCGGGCGTTGATAGTGTCCGTGCTCGTCGGCGTCATGTGCCCCGTCATCGGGGCCTACGTGGTGGCCCGCGGTCGCGCCTTCATGGGCGACGCCCTTGCCCACTCCGTCCTGCCGGGTATGGGCATCGGCCTGCTGGCAACCGGCAGCGCGCTCATCGCCGCCGTGCCGACCGGCGTCGCAATCGCTTTACTCATGGGCTTCATCAGCCGCCGCACGGGAAGCAGCGAGGACACGTCCATCGGGATCGTCTTCGCGGGGATGTTCGCCCTCGGCCTCGTGATGCTCTCCAGCCCCTTCTATATCAACACCTTCCTGGAGCTTCGCGACACCCAAGCGCCCAATATCGAGGACCTCCTCATAGGGGAGATTTTGGGCGTCAGTACGGGCGAGGTTTACCTATCGCTGGGGCTGGCGGTCTTGGTGATCGCCGGGCTGTACGTCTTCCACCGACACCTCATATACACCACCTTCGACCCTGTGGGGGCTGAGGTGGTCGGAATCAAGACCCGATTTGTGGAATACGTGCTGCTCGCCCTCCTCGCCCTCGTCATAGTCATAGGCATTCAGGCCGCCGGAATCGTCCTCGTCATGGCCATGCTCATCACGCCGGCGGCAACCGGATTCCTGCTCGCGAGACGATTCGTCGGGGTCATGGTCATCGGCGCGCTGATCGGCATCCTATCGGCGGTGGTCGGTATGTACCTATCTTTCCATGCCAACATGCCGACGGGCCCGGTGATGGCCCTCGTCGCGACCGCGATATTCGGCCTCGCCGCAGCCAAGGGCGAATGGACAAAGAGAAGCGCGGACTAACCTCGCTACGCCATTGCCGCGCGGTGGCGTAGCTTCCTCGTCCGGCCATTTGAGGGACCTGGCGCGGTCTACGAACCTCGCTTTAGCGGCAACAGCCCGTCGACATAAGACCGAAGGTCGTCGGGCAGTTCCACCGCAAACCGGACGACCTCCTGACTCGACGGGTGCAAGAACGCCAGGCGGTGAGCGTGAAGGAACTGGCGTGAGAGTCCGGATACCGGACGACCGTATACCGCATCGCCCACCACCGGATGTCCGACCGACGACAGATGAACGCGGATCTGATGTGTGCGGCCGGTACGTGGGCGCACCTCGACGAGTGATGCGCGCTTGTATGAGGTCAACACCCGGTATCGGGTAATCGCGGGACGCCCCGTGGAGACGACGGCCATTCGCTGCCGGTCGTGCGGGCGCCTGCCGATGGGGGCGTCAATGTCGGCCTCCGGTGGACTGGGGTGGCCGAAGACGAGCGCCAGGTAGACCTTGTTCACTTCCCTCCTCTTGAACTGGTCGGACAGGTGCGCGTGCGCCCGCTCGTTCTTGGCCACGACGATGAGTCCCGACGTGTCCTTATCGAGCCGGTGCACGATCCCCGGACGTCGCTCGCCCCCGATGCCCTCGATTTCGGGTGCATGAGCGAGGACGGCGTTCGCGAGGGTTCGGTCTTCATTTCCCGGCGCGGGATGGACGGTCAGCCCGGCAGGTTTGTCGATGACGATGAGGTGTTCGTCCTCGAATACGACGGAGAGCGGAACGTGCCACGGCCGGAGCTCGGTGGGTGACGGCGGGGGGAGTTCGAGCGTAACGGTCTGACCTGCGGCAAGGCGCGTCGAGGCCTTGCCCGGACGGTCGTCCACAGTCACGTGCCCGTCATCAATTAGCCTGCGAATTCGGGAGCGGGAAAGGTCGTGGGACTGTCGCGCGAGAAAGACGTCGAGACGCTCGCCGCCGTTCTCGACCGGATGCTCGAAGCGGTCATTCATCCTTCGTCGAGGCCGGAATCGAGGCCTGCGGATGCTGTGCATCGCTCTCGGTTGACGCCGGAGCGACGGGGCGCTCGTCCTTCGATTCCTTGGTCAGCAGGAAGGTCGCCATGAGGATGAATATCCCGACGACGATCGACGAGTCCGCGAGGTTGAAGATCGGCCATGGGCCGACGTCGATGAAGTCGACGACCTTGCCGTTGAGTATCCGGTCAACAAGGTTGCCGAACGCGCCTCCCAGTTGAAGGCCGATGGCGAACCGAAGCAGCAGGCTCGGCAGCGCGTGGGTGCGATAGAAGTAGAAGAGGAACCCGATGGCGACCAGAGACACGAAGATCAGCAGCGTCGTGTGGTTGGGAAAGAGGCCGAAAGCCGTGCCGGAGTTCGTTCCGTAGGTGATGCGGAGGAAACCTTCGCTCGGCCACGACTCTCCCAGCTCCATCAGCGAGGTAATCACTCGCTTCGACACCTGGTCGAGTACGAATGCCCCGATCACCGTTCCGAGGAGTATTTTGTCCCGGAACAGCGAGGTCGATCCGCCGCTGCCGGCATCGCTGTCTGCCTGCGTACTCGGTTCCTCTGCGGGCGGTTCCTGGCTATCGGTCAGCATGGGAGGTGTATCGCTTGGGAGTGTTCGCCAGCACGGTCGATAGGTGATTTCATCCGATTTCAAGGTACCATGCAAGCGAAGGACGCCGCAACAGCTTCAGATGGTGTTCGTTGCCCGCACCCCGGACTCGTCCGGGGTGCGGGCAGTACCCTAGTTATCGTTCTTTTCCTGTTGCCTTGCCAACATCTGGGCGAACTCGAACTCGTGCTGTGCGACCTCGGAGAGCACGTCTTCATCCGGGAGAGAGGTCGTAGGGTGATCCAGACTCGTCGCCAAACCCATCATCCGAAACACCACGTGACGCGCGTACCTGCCCTCGGCGGCCTCGCGCATGTCCGCAGACAGACCCTTGAACACTTCTTGGTCCTCCGCGGGCAGAGACTCCATGAGAGTGGGAACCTCAAGCCCAGGCTCGGCTTTCAGCAGCATGACCTCGGTGGTCACGACATCAGCGGCGAGCGCGTCGATATCAATATCCCATCCGGATCGGGGTACCGCAATTGCATCCCGTAGTCGCGGACCCAAGGTATCGAGCGTCGCCAATGCCGAGGGAACAACGAGGCCGTCGAGCCGGGGCTTGGGCACATTCGGCTTTTCCCCCAAAGCGAACCTATTGGTATTTGCGTCCATTAGATCGGCGAACGCCTGCTTCCGACCCTCCATAGTGTCTTCGGTCTGCAAGACGTATGGGTAGTAGCCTAGGAAGAAAAAGGCGTGCCTGTGCACTCTGGGTTTGTCACCGATCTTTGCGTTCGGGTGTATGGCCGTAAGCTCCTGGAACTGAGCGTACCGTTCGGCGTCGAGCAGGTCCTGAATCGGCTCCGGGCTGTCCGGCCACTGCGCAATCTTCTCCGCCACCACTGTCGGGATGAGGTCGTCCGAAACCCCGAACGCCGAGTAAGCCTCCAGCGCCACCCGGTACTCCTCCGGCAGCGCGCGATACCGTGCCAGCGTCTCGCCGGACAGCAGCGACTCGACCTTCCCGGCCGGCTCCGTGCCGGCATCGGGACCCTGAGCCGTGGTCGTGCCTTTCGCTGTGGCGGGTTCCGGCGCAGTGGAGTCGACGGTGCTGGTGTCCTGACTAGCCGTCGTCGGGTCTTTGGCGGCGGCGGCTACCGGCTCTGCGGATTCGGACGTGTCCGTTTTCGGAGAGCTGCAGCCTATAAGGACCCCAAAGACGATTCCCAGTGCAGAAAGTACGAGTACAACTTGCTTGAATGAGCTTCTCATCACGACACCTCCTTGTCAGCGGCCCCGAACGCTCTCGCGTCCGGCTTGTTGGCGGCTCCTATCCTGATAGCTATCAAGCCCCTCCATTGCAATTCGGTATAGTCGTCTCGTCCTGCGTCGTGTGTACTACCGTCCCTTCCCTGGTTACTTATCTTTAGTTTATGGGGTCGTCGCGGTGTCTGTAATCACACGATCCTGTGATTTCTTCAACCAATCGTTTCTCGTTGACCCTCCCTTGACAAAACTGCTACGATACGTCCGAGATTCATGAACACACGCCGCGGGTAGCCTCTCCAACTATGCACATACCTCGACTCGTGATGCCCATCGTCGCTGTCGTGACGATGCTCGCAGCCTGCACGTCCAGTGAAACGTCAAAAATCGATATCCCGATAAACTCTCCCCCCATCCCGATGGCCGCAAGCGCGGAACTGCAAGATGCGGTGGCCGATGCCATAGGCGCTCCCCCCCCAACGACTGGTCTCGCTGAGATTGACTTCACCGACCCGGTTGCCGCGGGCAAGATCGTCGCCGAACGAAACGCCTGTGGGGCCTGCCACTCCATCGACGGCACCAAGAATGTCGGCCCCACGTGGAAGGGCCTCTTCGGAAGCTCCGAATCGATGACCGACGGCTCCTCATTCGTCGTCGACGAAGCCTACATAGCCGAGTCTATTCGCAACCCGGCGGCGAAGATCGTGGCGGGCTTCGACAACGCCATGACGGTGTTCGATTTCCTATCCGACGATGAGATAAACGCCCTGGTCGAGTACATCAAGACGATTCAGTGACTCCGGTCGGGGCGGCAGGCCTGTCAGTACTCACTCGAACGGGCTGTCCTTTCTCAAAGATTGCCTTTCCATTTCCTCTTCTTGTCTCCTAGCTCGTTGATGTACGCTACGGCCTAACTCTCCGAGTTGCCCACACACTGCCATGTTTAGCGAGTACATAAGCGCAGGGATGAGAAATGCCATTTATGAGTTTTCCCCCGACGACATCTCATACTACGGCGAGATTCCGGGACTCCAGGGCGTTTGGGCAAATTCGGAACAATTGGATCAATGCCGCGCGGAGTTGCGGGAGGTACTTGAAGATTGGCTGCTGCTTGGATTTCGGCTGGGGCATGACATTCCATCCATAGACGGAATATCATTGGTGCCCGTGAAAGGGTAATAATGTCATTCCTGCTTCCCTGTCCAAACTGCGGTGAACGCGACGTGCACGAGTTCCGGCACGGCGGAGAGATATCGCCGCTCTCGCAGCGCAGGTCGATGAACGACTCCGACGCAGACCTGACGCGGTACTTCTACTTCAGCAAGAACCTGGCGGGCGAGAACACGGAGTGGTGGTACCACTCGTTCGGGTGCCGGAAGTGGTTCGTGGCCCTCCGCGACACCGTGACCAACGAGGTCATCCGCACCGAGTGGCCGCAGAAACGGCCCAGGCAGCAATGACTACCGACCGTCGTTCGTCACGCCTAGACCCCTCGCCCATCGAGCTGATCGACCGCTCCAAGCGGATTGAGTTCGAGTTCAACGGCAGGCCGGTACATGCCTATGAAGGGGACACGGTCGGCTCCGCCCTGTACGCCTCCGGCGTCCGCATCTTCTCCCGCAGCTTCAAGTACCACCGCGTTCGCGGGATGCTGTGCGTCTCCGGCAGCTGTCCGAACTGCCTGATGACCGTCGACGGAGTCCCGAACGTGCGCGTATGCGTCCAACGCGTCGAACAGGGGATGAAGGTCAAGGGACAGAATGCATGGCCCGGCCTCGAACGAGACCTGTTCTCCGTCATCGACCGGTTTCGCTGGGCGCTGCCCGTCGGCTTCTACTACAAGGGCCTGTACAGACCGAAGGCGCTGTGGAACTTCTCGGCTTCGCTCATCCGAAGGCTCGCGGGACTGGGCAGCGTAAATCTCGATGCCGAGGAGCACACTCCCGGCCATCTCTCTTATGCACACACGGACGTTGCAGTCGTTGGAGGTGGCGTCGCGGGGATGTCGGCGGCACTGGAAGCGGCCAGCAACGGCGCTCGCGTCACCATCGTGGACGATCAGCCGACTCTCGGCGGCAGGCTTCGCTACGGCTCCCGGCACGAACTCGTAAGCGTGGACGATGGCGGAGAAAAGTCCCCGCCCGAAGCGGCTCACATGCTCGCCACTCGCGTCGCTGAGCACGAGCGCATCGACGTTCTCTCGGACGCCACGGTCTTCGGCCACTACGAGGGCAACCTGCTCGGCGTCCGAACCCGACATGGCATCGTCCACCTGCGCGGCCGCCAAGTGATCGTCGCGACAGGGGCGCAGGAAGTTCCTCTCACTTTCGAGCGCAACGACCTTTCCGGCGTCATGTTAAGCACGGGAGTCCGGCGTCTCATCAATCTCTACGGGGTCAAGCCCGGCAATACCGCTCTCGTAATCACCACCAACGACGATGCATACTATGCGGCCCTCGATATGCTGGATGCGGGTATGCGAATAGTCGCCGTAGCCGACACCCGTCCAGAGTTCCGCCGCGATCTCGATGCCGCGACAACCCTTCGATCAAGGGGAGTGCTGATTCTCGCCAACCATGCCATGGTCAGGGCCGAGGGAACGCGAACGGTCATCGGCGGGGTCGTCGCCGAGATGGGACCGAACGGTATGACCGGCCACGAGCGCCAGTTCGACTGCGACACCATCGCCATGAGCGGCGGCTTCCAGCCGTCGTCCGCCCTGCTCCATCAAGCCGGGGCCACGTTCATGCGCGACTTCGACGTGGACGCGGACATACCCGTGCAGCTGCCGGAGTCCGTCCACGCGGCGGGGGATGTGACCGCGTTCCACGACCCGACCATTTCCGCCATGCATGGGCGACTGGCGGGCCTCGAGGCATCTCTGGCCATCGGACCTTCCAAGAGCAATACCACGCGAACGGCCCTGAAACAGTCGCTCAGGGAGGCGATATCCGCATACCGCCGCCGGGTGCTCATCACACCGGCCCCGGTGGACCTTGCGGCGGGACCGCGCCAGTTCGTCTGCTACTGCGAGGACGTGCTGGCCAAGGACGTGGTACAGGGCGTGGACGAGGGGTTCAGGGACATTCAGATGCTCAAGCGGTACAGCACGGTCACGATGGGCCCGTGCCAGGGAAAGATGTGCCACAAGCGGTTCACGGAGATGCTGTCTCAGGAGACGGACACGCCGCTCACCGATGTCGGCTCCACGACCTCCCGACCACCCGTCCAGCCGCTCACGCTTGGCGAACTGGCCGGGCCGATGCACATGACCTTCAAGCGAACGCCCATCCACAACCGGCACCTCCAGGCAAACGCCAGCATGGCTGAGTCGGGCGGGTGGCGCCGTCCGCACAGCTACGGCGACCCGCAGGCAGAGGCCAAGGCCGTCCGGCAGAGTGTCGGCATCATCGACGTGGGCACGCTCGGCAAGCTCGACATACAGGGGAAGGACTCCGCCAAGCTCCTCGATTTCGTGTACACCCACCGCTTCTCCGATCTGCGACCCGGTCGCGTCCGATACGGTGTCCTCACGGGTGACAACGGCACGATCATGGACGACGGCACCGTCGCGCGACTCGCCGAAGACCACTACTACGTGACGACATCCACGGCCAACGTCGAGACGGTCGAGCAGTGGTTCCAGTGGTGGATGGCCGACCGCGAGATGTGCGCCCACGTCACGAACGTCACACCGGGGTACTCCGTCATCAATATCGCTGGGCCGAATGCCCGCGACACGCTCTCGAAGCTGACGGACATCGACCTCTCTCCCGCAAAGTTCCGCTACATGCGTGTGAAGCGTGGAGACGTGGCCGGGGTGCCCGCCATCCTGCTGAAGATCGGCTTCGTCGGGGAATCGGGATGGGAGGTGCACAGCCCCGCGGAGCACGGCGAGCACATGTGGGACGCCCTGCTGACCGCCGGAGCCGAGTTCGGCATCCGGCCGTTCGGGGTCGAGGCTCAGCGCATCCTCCGCCTCGAGAAGATGCACATCATCCCAAGCCAGGACACCGATCTCCTTACAACCCCCTTCGACGTGGGCGCGGACTGGGTGGTCAAGTTCGACAAAGGCGACTTCGTGGGCGCCGGTGGGCTCCGCCTCGCCAGAGATCGCGAGGACAGCGACAAGCTGGTGGGATTCGTCATGAGCGACGGCGTCGTCCCCCACGACGGCGACTCGGTGGTCGACTCCGAGAACAGGCCCATTGGACGGATCACCAGCTCGCGGCTCAGCCCCACGATGGACAAGGGATTCGGCTACGCCCGCGTTCCCGCCCAGCAGGCCACCGAGGGCGAGACCATCCGCATTTGGACGGAAGACAGCCCGCACGACGCAACGGTGACCCTCCGTCCATTCTACGACCCCGAAGGCAAGAGGCTACGCGAGTGATGTTGCCCATCAAACGTCCACCCGCCATAAGCGCCATGCACTACCGTCACCTCGAACTCGGAGCCGAGATGGTCGAGCACGATGGTTGGACGCTCCCGGCGCGATACTCCGACCCCGACGAGGAGGCGGCCCGCGTCAGAAAGGCCGTCGGAATTACGGACATCAGCCCCGTCGGCAAGATTCGCCTGCAGGGCGAGGCGGTCGAGCAGGCGCTCCACGATGCCATCACTGGCTATCAAGCCACGTCCGTTGGCTCCGTGTTCGTAACACCGGACGATGCCGGTGGCACGGTCGTGGCGCGCCTGGCCGACGACGACTGCCTGATCGTGACGCAACAGGCAAGCGTCGAACATGTTCTGGCATCCCTGAAGCTCGACGGCTGCGCGCACCCGGTCAACGTGTCCTCCACACTGGCCGCCGTCCGCATCATCGGCCCAAACGCCCCAGCAGTATTCGCCGGAGTGACCGACCTCGATCTGGCGCCGCCGTACTTCCCCAATCTCTCCTGCGCCCAGGCCATGATCGCGGAAATTCACGGCACCATCATCCGCAGGGACATCGGCGGTCTCCTGACGTATGACGTGTATTTCGGACGCGACTACGGAGACCACATGTGGGAGTCCCTCATCGACGCCGGTGAGCGTCACGGACTGACGCCGTTTGGACTGGTAGCCCTTCGCGCTCTCTGCGGTGAATCCTAGTGGTGCTTCAAGTACTCAGGAAAGAACAGTTCTGGCGGAAGCCGGACCTCGCCCCACACTATGACGTCGTCGTCATCGGCGGGGGCGTGCACGGCCTCTCTACCGCCTATCACCTTGCCAAGCTCGGCGTGAAGCGTGTCGCAGTGCTCGACAAGAGCTACCTCGGCGCGGGCGCGAGTGGACGCAACACGGCCATCATCCGCTCCAATTATCTGACGCCCGAGGGCATTGCCTTCATGAACGCGAGCCTGAAGCTCTACGAGCAGCTTGCGACTGAACTCGAACTGAACGTTCTCTTCAGCCAGATCGGGCGGCTGGATATCGCCCACACGGACTCCACTCTGTTCTGGCTCCGGCAGCGCGTCGAGTACAACCGGCTGATGGGCGTGGATAGCCGCCTGATCGAGCCGCCTCAGGTCAAACGGCTCGTCCCACAGATCGACCTGCGGGAGGGGAAGCCCTTCCCCATCGTTGGGGCACTGCACCACCCACCCGCGGGAGTCGCCCGGCACGATGGGGTTGTCTGGGGCTACGCGCGCGCCGCCGACCGCCTAGGAGTCGAGCTTCACCCCTTCACCGAGGTTACGGGGATCACACGCGAGAACGGCAGGGTCACCGGCGTGGAGACCTCAAAAGGCCGCGTGGGAGCGGACCTCGTCGTCAGCGCGACCGCAGGCTGGACATCGACCATCGCCCACATGCTGGACTTCGACGTGCCCATTCTCACCTACCCGCTCCAGGCCTTCGTCTCCGAGCCGCTCAAGCCCTTCATGCACACGACGATCTCTTCCGGCGAGCTTCACACGTACGTCTACCAGACGGAGCGCGGCGAGTTGGTCATCGGCGGAGGCGTCGATCACTATCCATCCTATTCGCACAAGTCGACGCTGCAAATGCTGGAGGAGCTGGCCGCAAATGCCATTCGTCTACTGCCCAAGATTCGCGACGTGAAGGTGCTCCGTCAGTGGACGGGCATCTGCGACATAACACCCGACTACGCGCCCATCATCGGCCCCGTGGACGGCATCGACGGCTTCATCCTCAACTGCGGCTGGGGCACGTGGGGCTTCAAGGCCGCGCCGATCTCGGGCAAGATGACGGCCGAGCTCATCACCACCGGCCGGACGCCGGAGCTCATACGGTCATTCGACCTCAACCGCTTCCACGAAGGCCGCCTCATCAACGAGCGCGCCGCCGCGATTGCGGCAGCGATTCACTAGTGGACCGAAATCTTTGAAATGACGGGTAGTAGTAGAGGGTTGGATTTGGGTACTACAACGACAGGGCGGGTTTGAAACCCGCCCCTACCGGGTCATGGTCTCGTTACCCCTCAATACTATGATGTTGAACCACTAGGTAGCGCTGCCATTTCCCGTCATTCCCGCAAAGGAACGTCACCCCGTACTCCCATACGGGGCGGGAATCCATAGGGCGCCAAGAGGCGTCTATCGACTACTCGGCCGCCTGCCGCGTCCCCGGCGGCTCGACACGGAGCGTGATAACGTCCGTGCCGGAATACTGATGGTGATTCACGGTCGAGGCGTAGTTCTGCAGTAGTCGCAGCGAGATTTCGTGCTCTGCCGGAGTCTCGATTTCAAGCTCCTGCAGCTGGCGGACCTGGTCCTCGATATTCTCCTGGTTTCCGCCGCCGATGAACTCCAAGTCCGCTACCGGCCCATCGCTGGACGCCAGGACGATCAGTTGCCGTTCATCCTCCTCATCTTCCTCGTCCTCTTCGTCTTCGTCCAAGTCGAAGGACGTCAGGTCCAGTGGGGCGAGCGTCAGGAGCGTCTCTTCCGCAACCGCGCTGAGCTTGTCCTTCATCTCTGTTCCCCAGCCTCTGCTGTCGGCGAACTTGGCGATGAACTCATTGAGCTCCGGCAATGAGTCGATGTGGAGCTTCGACTGGAACCGCATACGCCGCGGATTCGTTAGCTCCAAATACAGGATCATCGCTACCGCCGCAATTCCCCCGGTCGTTATGCCGCTCTTGAACAGCGCTCCCCATACGGGGCCTATGTCCGGGAGATGGAATAGACCGAACTGAAATGACGCGCCAATCCAGAAGCAGACACCCGCGACCGCAATCTTCTGCCGGTCCTGTTCGCCCTGGAAGACCGTCCTCGCGCCGTCGACGAGAAGCGACCCCGTCACCATGATGAGATACCCCGTCATCACGGGACCGGGTATGGTGGCGATGAGACCGGAGACCTTGGGGAGGAACGCTATCACCAGCAAGATGCCTCCGATGAAGTATCCGACTCTGCGGGACGCGACGCCGGTGATCTGGATGAAGGAAGCGCCGACAGGATTGACGACGTTGGGCACCGTCCCTCCGACCCCGGCTAGCAGATTGCTTATGCCTCCACCCGCCAGGGCCCTCTGCACCTCCCGGAAATCTATGGCTCTCTCCTCGCGCCGAGCCACCCGCTGGTTGGTGATGGAGGCGCCGTTCACCTGAATGGAGTTGATCAGACCGAGAAACAGGAACGACGGAAGCAGCGTCCAGAAGTGAATGCCGAAGTCGAGTCCCAAGTCCGGCGCCTCACTTGGAAGCCCGATCCATTTGGCTTCGATCACCCTGTCGAATTCGTAGATTCCCAACGCCCATGCAACGACGCAGCCGCCGACTATTCCGATCAACGGCCCCCAGAGACGCAGCGTGGCCGAGCCGCGAAGCATGAGGGCCGCCACGATTACCAGGGTGGCCAGGGCGGTCAGAGGAGCCTCTTCCGGGTTTACCTTCGACGCTTCGTCCAACAAGCTAAATACAACGGAAGCCAGGGTGATGGAGAGAATCATCATTATCGTGCCGCCCACAATCGGCGTGACGATCCGTCTCAGGATGAACAGCCACCTGGAGATCACAAGCTGAATCACCGCACAGACGATCACCAGGGTCATCAGGGTTGCCGGCCCCCCATCCACCACCGCTGTGATGCAGAACGGGATGGCAAAGGCCGCGGTAAACATCGGAAGGATGGCTCCGGCGCCAACGGGCCCGAGCCTGCGCACCTGAATCAGCGTCGACACGCCAACGACTACCAGGGAGGCGAAGACCATCCAGGTCACATAGGACTCGCCTATGTCCGATGCACTCGCCACAATCACCGGCGTCACCAGCAGCGTGGCCGAGGCGATCAGGCTGAACTGCACACCGTAGCCCAGCGAGGCCGGGAAAGATGGACTCTCGTGCGCCTCGTAGCGGGGGCTTCCAGAAGATTTCGTAGCCAAAATCGTCTCCCGGAACCGAATAATTAGTCAGGATGAGGACGATTTACACGATATCACAATGGGGCTCATGGTTGGCGCCTCGATTGCGGGACAGACGCGAGGGACATAGCATCCTCGAAACCATGTGCACCGTGCCGCTAGCCGCCGGCGACCTCGTTGAGCAGCCCTGTCTCGCAGTCGTATATGAAGCCACGAACCTGGTCTTTCGCGGGTATGAAGGGACTGGCCTCGATGCGGGCAATGGACTGACGCACGTCCTGCTCCAGGTCTCGAAACGATTCCAGCGCGAACGACGGACGGTGCCCTGTTTCCGCCTCTATCTCATCTTTAGCCGCGTCATCGCGGAAGGTCATCATTCCACAGTCCGTGTGGTGGATGAGCATGATCTCGCGGGTACCCAAGAAACGCTGGGAAATAATCAGCGAGCGGATCGCGTCGTCGCTTACTACACCACCTGCATTGCGAAGAACGTGGGCATCCCCTTCCTCGAGACCCAGCACCCTGTACACGTCGAGGCGCGCGTCCATGCAGGCCACAACCGCCAACCCCCGCGCGGGCACCCCGTGTAGAGATTCGCCCTCCCCGAAGTTCTCCGCGTACCGGGCATTGTTTGCCAAGAGTCTATCCACCGTCGACACTGCATTCTCCTTTTGTCGACCACGACGGCCGCGATATGATTAAACGGCGTGATGGTATCCGCGCTCTCAAACAATGTAAACCACAATTTGGGCCAAATGAGATTCTGTCGGACAAACTGAACCATTCTCATGCCCACCGGGGGACCCAGTACTCAGTCAACATGGTTTTGATATTACGATTCACCCTCACCCCCGTATCGAGTACGGAACCTTGTATGTCAAGACGCTGTAGCGAGTTCTGGCGTTGGCGGTAGCAGTTCTGTCATCTCGCGGTAGATCTGGCGGGCCAGGTAGGTCTTGAGGACACGTATGGCCTCCCGGTGTGTTTTGCCTTCTTGTTCCTTGCGAGTCACCAGGGCTTTGGACGCTTCGTCGATACGCAAACGGGTGCGAGCGATGATGTGTATAGCCCAGTTGAGACGTCGGTTGCCGCCTCGATTGACGCGGGCATGTTTGCTCGCTCCGCTCTCGCGGGGGACGGGCGCCGCTCCGCAGTAGCTGGCAAAGTGGTGCTGGGTCTTGAAGCGTCCGATGTCCCCAACCTCGGCCAACAGCAACCCGGCGATGACAGGTCCCACGCCTTGAAGGTCCAGTAGTCCTGGGGCCACAGACTGGACCAATTGGTCGATCTGCCGCCCCAGCGTATTCACCTCCCGCTCCAGTGTATCGACGACACGCTCCAAACTCTCTTTTGCCGCTGGCGTCTGCATGTCTCGCAGGCGCATCCTGTTGGCTTGGAGTTGCTGGGCCAGGTGCCTACGGCTACGGGTGAGTTCTTGCATTTGCCGAAGCCACGCCGGAGCACTGACCACAGGGCGAGTCGGGTCGGCCTGCAGTACGCGAGCCACCAGCACCGCATCGTGAGGGTCGGTCTTCCGATGTCCGCGTCGCTCAACCACTTGCTGAGTGGGAATGGGGACAACGTCCATGCCATCACCCATACAGCGCTTCAGCCACGGGGTGAAGAAGGTCTGTGTGGGACCTTCCACGGCCAGCCGGTCGCAGCCCAGGCTCTTTGCCCAAGACATGAAGGCTTCCAGCCCGTCCGAATCGTTCGAGAACTCTCTCACATCTCGCACCTGTCCCCGGCTATCGAGTGCCGCCGCGGCGTGGTGTCCGGGATGCGGGTCTATACCGATGATCATCGTCATACCGTCCCTCCTTGTGGTAGAGTCTTCCCAGGGACGTGTCTGCGCACTCCTGCGAGGAGATCGAGCCACGATGGCACCCTTGAATCCAGCGACGGACAAGTCCCTTGGGGGTTGCGGTGTGGGCAGTTCCGTACCAGGCCACTGATGGCAGGGCAGGCTTGGGCCACACATCGCGATCCCTATCGTGTCATACTCACCTTCACTTCGCACTGGTTCGTGCTGTGGGCATCGCGGACAGCTCTTCGAGACTGCCCGCGATGCCCACAGCATTATTGTTGAGGTTGAGCATGACATACAGGGCAGGCTCTAGCCCTCTCCCACGACGGGAGAGGGGATAAATCGGCATCTGCCTGCTCGTCATATTCAAGTTGACTGAGTACTAGGCCGTGCAGTTCCGAGTGGCAAGGCCGCATCCAGGGTGGTCTAACCGAGGGAACGGGAGGACGCCGGACGGGGAGGCGCGAGAATTATTCGTAAATTTGTTGCATCTTGTTGCATTCTGTGGCATTTCCGACGTTATTGTAAAGTTGGGTGGCCCGGGCGAGTGATTGCAGGGACGCCGGATGAGGAGGGGCGAATACTTGTCCATCCGAAAATTTTCTTTATTTTTGTTCCATTTTGTTCCATTTTGTTCCATTTCCCCGTTCTGCGAGGGTTTGGCAGTGGGCAGCCGCCTATGTCTAGTGTGGTACATGCGTTCTTGTTTGTCAAGTCGGGGTAGAGAGGGGTAACTGTTCAGTCTCCGTGAGTTGCATTGCGAAGACCCCCTCTCTGTGTCTCTCCCCCGGCGGGGGAGAGATTGTAGATTCTTCGTCGCTGCGCTCCTCAGAATGACGGCAGGAGAACAATGCGTGCATACCTCACTAACTCTGAACAGTTACGAGAGAGGGGATTCATCGCAGAGGGTGTGGAGACCACGGAGCGGGGTATTGGATTCTCCCATTCAAAGACTGTTGCGACGCCAGCATGACAGTCTGTCATTCCGAGTGCAGCGAGGAATCTTGTGCCGATTCCATATGATTTTGGCAGCTTACTCAAAGCACCCTCACTCTAGCCCTCTCCCACGACGGGCTGACAGGGGTAGGTATTTGCCTATCGACCCACTCTCCAATGGTGAGAAAGCAACCCCGCGACTGTCATTCTGAGCGCAGCGTAGCGGAGTCGAAGAATCTAAAATGTCCGTCCGAAGGTAAAGCCGACTTGGAAAGTTCTTACGTTGCTCTACATCATTGGTCATGAGAGAAACGTGGTGCCGGCTGTCTGGTCTTGCGGTTATGGACTTCAGATTCCTCGCTGCGCTCGGAATGACAGGGATGCTGGGCCGGATCATAGCTACAGTTCCGTTTTACCTACCCCTGTCAGCCCGTCGTGGGAGAGGGCTAGAGCCTGCCCTGTACGCGATACGGGGGTGAGGGTGAATCGTAATATCAAAACCATGTTGACATGGTACTAGGCTCCCGCCTCCCTGGATACCGGCCTTCGCCGGTATGACGGTTACGCAAAGGTCCTCTAACGCGGGCCGTCTACACTCACCGTGACGATGTCCACGCCGTGGTACTTCTGGTGGCGCACCGACGATGCGTAGTGACGGAGCAAGCGGAACGATATCTCCCGTTCGTCGGCTATGTCAGGAGCTTCACCGAGATACGCGAGACGGTCCTCCAGATTTTCGCCCTCCGCAGCCGAGACGAACTCCAACTCTGCCCCGCCACCTCCCGACCGGGCGGTCACAACCAATCGTCGGGGCATGTCCTCTTCCAAGACGCCGCCTTCATCCGACAATAGGCTGGTCAGGGTCTCCTCGCCCACCAGGAGCAGGCGGTCGGTCGATGCGGAGTCCCAACCCGCCCTTGACGCAAACCCGTGCAGGAACTCGCCCAACCTCGGCAGGGCTTCCGAGTCCAGCGGGATATTGAGACGCCTGCGACGGGGGCTTGTCAGCTCGATGAACACCATCATGATGACCGCGACGAGAGCTCCCGAGGTCATCCCATTGCCGAGCAGCACGCCCAAGAATCCCTCCCCCAACAGGTCCGGGAAGATCCACTGGTTTTGGAATCCCACGCCGATCCAGAATGCCAGTCCCGCAACTGCCGCCTTCCGGTGGTCCACACCGTCCTGGATGATGATCTTCATACCCTGTACGAACAGCAGCCCCAGCAGAACGGTGATGTAGGCAGCCACGACCGGCGGGGGTATGGCTATCAGCAGGGCGGCAACTTTCGGGAAGAATGCCAGCACCACGAAGATGACTCCGATGATGACGCCAACGCGCCGTGCGCCTATTCCCGTGACCTCCGCAAGCGATATACTGGATGAATAGGTCGTATTCGGCAGCGTTCCCAGCATACCCGACAGAAAATTGCCCACGCCGTCGGCATTCAGAGCGCCCTGCACCACTCGAAAGTCAGTTGCCTTTGGGCTGCGCTGCGAGACCCGCTGGATAGCCACCCCGTCACCAATGGTCTCGATTGCGCCGACTAGGGTAACCACCACGAACGCCGGCAGCAGCGCCCAGAACTCCACGTCCGGCGTCACGTCGATACCCGGCCACGAAGCCAATGGCGCGCCTACCCAGTCCGTGTCGAGTATCGGCTGGAGGTCGAACAGTCCGAAGGGCGCCGACACGGCGCAGCCCACCACTATCCCAATGACCGGCGACCACAGCCGCAATGCGGGCGGAGCGCGCAGCACGAGGGCAGCGACGACGACCAGCGTGGCAAGTGCCGCCGCCGGAGCCGCCGCCTGCGATGTTCCCTCCGGCACGTCGGTCAGCGAGCCAAACACGATCGGCATGACCGTTGCCGCGATCAGCATGATTACCGTGCCGGCAACCACCGGGGTGAAGATCCGACGCAGCAGCGAGAGCCGCGCCGCGAGCGCAAACTGGAACAGCGACGACACGACGATGAGGCTCGCCATCGTGGCCGGACCGCCCTTGACGAGGGCCGCAACGCACACCGCGATGAAAGCGCCCGACGTGCCCATGATGAGCACGTGTCCGGCCCCGACTCGCCCGACTCGAACTGCCTGGAGGACCGTCGTCACGCCGCTGACTATCAGCGCCGCGAAGACACCCCACGAGATGTATGAGTCGGGCTGCCCGGCGATCCTCGCCACGATGACCACGGTCAAGACCACGGGCGCCACGATTATGATGGCAGCTTGAAGGCCCGCTCCAATGGCCACTAATGAGGGGGGATTCTCGTTTGGCTCGTACCGTATGTTCTCGTTTATGTGGGCCGAAGCCATAAACTACACCTCACCGATGGGTGTGTCCGGCAAATGCCTGCACAAGGAGACCACGAAGGGATTTTACTGATATAAAGTATCATCACACTCGCGAGTTGACGCGGTTGAGGTATTCAGTGACATTGGGATTATAGCAGGCTTCAGCAACCCGTCAATTCGGGAAGCGGCTATTGTCGCGACGTATGGTTCCGCACGACACGTGGGGTGCGAGCCTACGGGAAAAGACCAACGCCGGCGAAATAATTCGCCGGCGCTGCCACTTGCTTGTCATCGGTGAGGGCCGGGATCACCGACCCTCACACGGTCAATTCCGCTTCTACAAAACCTCAGTTGGCTGAACAGACGGCGATACCGGCAGCCGCGTAGTCGTTCGACGCCACGTTCGCCAGTTCGGCCGGCACGCAGGCGTTGGCATCCCACGGGTTACCGCTGAGAGCGATCACGATCAGCGTATCCCCGAGCTCGCCCACACCGGCAGCGATGCTCGTGAATCTGTTGTTGCCATTAGTGGTCTTCGTCGCGTCCTCGTTGTGCAGCCACAACTGCTTCAGGCTGTCCAGACCACCCAGCGTCGCCGGGACCTCGCCGCTCAGGCTGTTGTTGTGCAGCCGCAGGCGTGTCAGGTTGTCCAGGTTGCTCAGGTCCGGAATCGTGCCGGTCAGCATGTTGTCGCGCAGATTCAGGTCATCCAAGCTGGCGGGGAAGTTGCTCCCGGCCGGGACCGTTCCCGTCAGCCTGCTGCTGTGCAGCCACAGAAGCCTCAGCCTCGACAGACTGCTCAGATTCGGTATCGTGCCACGGAACGGGTTCCTGTCGATGATGAGCCACGTCATGTTGGGAGGCAGCGTCGACGCCTGGGGAATTCCGCCCGTCAGGTTGTTGTTTGCCAGCTTCAGCTTGTCGAGGCTCGTCATGCCGCTCAGGTTGGGGACGGAGCCGGTCAGGCTGTTGCCCCAGAGCCACAGTTCCTCCATGTTCGTCATGCCGTTCAGCCACGTCGGTATCCGGCCCGTCAGGCCGGTGCCATGAATCTTACTGCCATCTGAGTTGTAGTCCGCGTTGTTCGCCAGGTACAACTCTTCCAGCAGAGTCGCATTGCGCAGGTCGGGCACGCCGCCCGTATGACTGTTGCTGTGCAGGTTCAGCAGCCTCAACTTGCTCAGGTTGCCCAGTTCGCCAGGGACCTCGCCAGTGAGATCGGGGTTGCTGCGCAGATTGAGGTGCGTTAGCTCGCTCAGCCTGCTCAGCGAGGCCGGAATCGTACCGTGTAGGCCTACGTCCATCAGGTCCAGTCTCGTCACGCGGCGTGGCGTTCCTCTGAGGGTGATACCCTCCCACTGGGCCATGGGCCTGCGCTCCGACCAATTCAACCGGCTGCCGTTCGTTCCCTCAAGTACGGGCCTCGATTCCAGCAGCGCCTCGCAGTCGTTCGTGAGGTCATCGTTGCCCACGACCTGCGTCGTGCAGCGCGGATTCATGTCCGTCACGCTGACCGTCACTTGAATCTCATCGCTGTCCGTACCGTCCGACGCGGTGACCGTGACGCTGTAGCTGCGCTTGACCTCGTAGTCCAGGGGCACTCTGGTCATCAGCTGCCCGGTCTCATCATCTATGTTGAACGAGGATGCGTCCGTACCGCTCAGCGAGTAGGTGAGCGTGTCGTTCGGGTCGGCGTCGGTGGCAGAGACAGGGTCGGCGATGTAGGTGCCCGCGGACGTGTTCTCGGCCACAGCGCGCGTAGTGGTTGCCGAGGAGAACGTTGGCGGGTTGTTCGCGCCCGGATTCACCGGCGTTCCGGCGCCCGATGCAGACCAGTCGGTCGTGCCGCCGGCGTTCGTCGCGCGCACCTGCACCTCGTATTCCGTACCAGTGGTCAGGTTCTCGATCGTCTCGCTGGTGTCGGTAATCGTGGTATCGTCCACCGTCGTCCACTGTTGCACGATGACTATCCCGCCAGATCCCTGAGCTATCCTGTACTGGTAGTCGTAGTCGGTGATGGGCGGCCCCTGGTTAGCCGGTGCCACCCAGCTCACGTCAAGGCTCGTGGCCGAGGCCGAGTTGGGCGTCACCGTCGGAGCGTCAGGCACGGACGGCAGGACGGTAGAGACTGCCGTGACAGTGATCGTCACCGCAATCGTGGCCTCCGCGGTCCCGTCGCTAGCAACGACGGTGACCGAGTACGTGTCGCCGACCTGGGCGGAGCTCAGCGCAACCCGGGCGGTAATTTGGCCCGTCTGCGACTCGATTGCGAACGACGCCGCGTCTGCCCCCTGCAGCGTGTAGGTCACCGTGTCGCCCTGGTCGGCGTCCGTCGCCGTGACCGGCCCGCCGACGTGTTCTCCCGCCTGCGCGTTCGGGATCACGGTCCGGGTCGTCGATGCACCTTCGGTGAATACGGGCGGATTGTTGGCGCCGCCCGCGTTGGTGGACCCTGTTCCCGAGTCAGACCACTCGCCGTTGGCCTCGGCGTTCTTCGCCCGCACCTGCACCTCGTAGGACGTGTCCGGCCTGAGCGGCGATACGATCGCGTTCGTTTGCGTGATCGCCGTGTTGGCGACCTCAGTCCAGTTGCCCGCCGTCGGCTCCTTGTAGCGGTAGTCGTAGTCGGTGATTGGCGGACCGGGGTTGTCCGGCGCCGTCCAGTTGACCGCTAGGCTCGTGCTCGAGGCCGCGACCACCATCGGGGTGTCGGGCTTCTCCGGCGCCTCGCCGGGGACATCCGTGACGTTGATCGTCACCGAGACTGTCGCCATACCGCCCCTGGCGTCGTCAGCCTTCACCGTCACGGAGTGGCTGGCCTTCTCCTCGTGGTTCAGCGGCCCACTGGTCTGTATCTGCCCTGTCGCCGGGTCGATGTAGAACGTCGCCGCGTCCGTCCCTTCGAGGCTGTAGGCCAGGCTGTCCCGGTCGGAGTCGGTGGCCGTGACCGGCGCTCCGATATTCTCCCCCGCCGCCGTGTTTTCGGCCACGCTGAACGTGCGGGGCCCGCCGGAGAACGTGGGCGCATTGTTGGCCGGGTCCGCGTCCGGCGACCCGGTGCCCGACGGCGACCATTCGCTGTCTTCCGAAATATTCCATGCCTTCACCTGCACTTCGTATCGTGTGCCGGCGCTCAGGTCGGTGATTATCGTGCTCGTGTCCGTGCCGTCGTGGCTCCAGGGTATGAAGGCCCCGCCGCCGGTGCGGTACTGGACGTCGTAATCGACGATGGGCGGCCGCCCATCGTTCGAGGGCGCCTCCCAGCTCACGCGCACGCTGCTCGTCGATCCTGATATTGCGCTCACCGCCGGCGCGCCGAGCCTCGTTGGAGCCTCGCTGGTATCGTCCTCGACCATGATCGCCACCGAGACCGCGGCGCTGCCGCCCTCCGTGTCGGTGGCCCGCACCGTCAGCGAGTAGCCGCTCCTCGACTCGTAGTCGAGCGAAGCGCGGGTACGTATGTGCCCGCTGCCGCGCTCGATCGTGAACTCGTCCTTGTGGACGCCCTCGAGGCTGTAGGTCAGCGTGTGGCCGTCGTCGTCGGTGGCGGCGACAGGTCGGCCTATGCTCCGACCGGACGGGGTGTTTTCTTTCACTGTCAGATCATAGGAATCCCGGGAAAACTCTGGCCTGGTGTTGGCGAACCGGGTCTTCCCGCTTCCCACGCGAGACCAGATGCTGCTCCCCTCAAGATTCGTTGCCATCACCTGCACCTGGTAGGTCGTGTTATCTTCCAGTCCGGTTATGATAACGCTCGTGTTCGTTGCATCGTTGTCCTCGACCTGGATGTTGTCCGACACGAAGTTCTCGTCGCTGACGCCGCTGACCTTGTACCGCACCGCGTACGCCGTGATGGAAGGACCGTTGTTCTGCGGCTCATCCCAGCTCACTTCGAGCATCGTGGTCGGATCGAGGTTCGGCTCGTCTTCCGTCGCCACGGCCGCCCTCACCGTCGGCGCGGACGGCGCGGACGGCGCTTCGGTAGTAACGTCCGTGACCATGATCGTGACCACTGCCGTGGCGCTGCCGCCTTTGCCGTCGACTGCCTTAACGTCCACGTTATAGGTGCACCGGGTCTCGTGATCCGAGTCATCGCCGCATTCCGCCTCGAAGTTCAGAGACTCTTTGACCCTAATCAGTCCGTCAGAACTGTCGATGCTGAAGAGGTTGGCGTGGACGCCCCCTAGACTGTGGGTCAGATTGTCGGAATCGGCGTCGGATGCCTCAACAGGGAGGCCGACGGGTTGCCCTCGGGGCGTGTTCTCCTCCACCGACCGGTCCGTAGAGCCGGTGAACTGCGGCAGGTTATTGCCTACCGTGTTGGTAAGTTCGCTGCTGGAGACCCACGGACTTTCGCCCTCATCATTGACTGCGCGGACCTGCACGGTATAGTTCGTGAAAGGGTCCAGGTTCAAGATCTCGGCACTCGTCGTACCCGCAGCGACATCGTCCAAGGAAGTCCACGAACCGCTGACGCGGTACTGGACTTCATACTTAGTAATATCGGGCCGGCCCGCGTTGTCGGGCGCAGTCCAGGTCACGTCCAGGGTATCTGTCGAACTGCCCGTGTCAACCGTCACCGTCGGCTTGGACGGCGCCAGCGGAGGCTCATCCACGTCATTGATCGTAATAGTCACCTCAATAGTGTCGGTCGCACCCTTCATGTCAGTCGCGGTTACCGTCACTGCGTAGCTGGTTGTCGCTTCGTGATTCAAGTCCGCCTTGGTCTTTAGCTGTCCTGTACCTTCGTCGATCTCGAACGTTGCCGCGCCCGTCTCGTCGAGGCTGTATTTCAGCGTGTCACCTCTGTCGGACTCGGTGGCCCTAATCGGGCTTCCGATATTCCTGCCCTCCGGGGTATTCTCATCCACATCCCTTGACAAGTCGGGAGTGGAGAAGACCGGGGCATTATTGGAAGGTCTGGTGCTCCCGGTTCTGGTAGACGACGGAAGGCTGTTCTGTTCATTGCTGTTTGCCGTCACTCGTACCTGGTAGGACTCGTCAGCCTCCAACATAGTAATTGTAGTGTCGGTGCCCGAAATGCCTTGGCAGTTATTGCCGCCCGTGACGCCGCAGTTGTCGTCTGAGAAGGCGCCGCTCGTGCCCTTCCGGTACTCTATATCGTAGTCGTCGATAGTGGGGCCCGAGGTCTCTGGGGCGACCCAGCTAATCTTCAGCATCATCGTCGATTCATCCACGTTCATAGTGTCCGTATCGTCATCCACCCTCTCCACCTTCGGCGCGGCCGGTTGGGAGGGCCGCTCGCTGACGTCCGTGACAGTGATCGTCACGGCTATCACGCCGCTTCCGCCGTCGCCGTCATCGTCCACAACCACCAGTACCATGTAGGTGCAGGTCGTTTCGTGATTGCTATCTACCTCGCGGCACACCGCCTCAGTGTTCAGTGGCTCCTTCGTCTTTATCTGCCCAGTAGACCCTTCGATGTCAAACAGGTTCGCGTGGGCGCCCGCCAGACTGTAGTTGAGCGTCGTCGAGTTGGCGTCCGTCGCGATCATCGCCGCGCCGACCCTCAGTCGGGGCGGCGTGTTCTCAGCGACCGAGCGAGTGGCAGTATCGCTGGCGAACACCGGCGCGGCGTTGCCCTCCTTGTTGGTCGTACCGACAGCCGCGAACGACCATGGGCCGTCCCCCTCAACGCTTCCCGCGCGCACCGACACCTGGTAGGCGGTGTCGGCTTCTCGGTCCCCAAGTGTCGCGTTCGTGTCGGTAGACGTACCATTTTCGACCTCCGTCCAGCTGGTCTCCGTCGTCATCTTGTAACGGTAGTCGTAGTCGTTGATAGCAGGCCCGGTATTCTCAGGCGGGAACCAGTTGATCTCCAGGCTCGCTGCCGCCGAGCCCGTCGTCACAACCGGCGGGGCCGGCTGGGCCGGCTCCTCGGCCTCGTCCGTGACGGTGATGGTTAACGTCCGACTAGCGTTATTGTTGGCGTCGTCCTCGGTGCCGTCGTTCACGGTTACCGTCACCGAGTATCTGGTGGGTTCACCAGGCTCGTAATTCAGGGCCGCCTTGGTGATGAGCTGTCCCGTCGACGAGTCGATGTCGAAGGTTGCTGAGCTATCGTCGTCGAGACTATAGGTCAGCGTGTCTTCGCCGGCGTCGGTAGCCGAAACCGGCACGCCGATGTTTACCCCCGCCGGCGTGTTCTCGAGTATTTCCCGGCCATCGCTGTCGGAAAACACCGGCGCAACGTTGGTCTGAGCCGGAATGTGTTCCGCGAGGACCGCGTTATCCGACGGGAGCAGCCCCCCGGAAACTACGGCGAGGGCAAGCGCGCTCAGCAAAGCTAGAGTGATGACGGGTGTGTACTGTCTCATTGATTCCCCCATTGGACTCTTAAACGAGGAACTTCCGGCCCCTCCCGCCAACTCGCGCCAGATCGCTGCCGCCGGAGATGCCATATAGCGATAGACTACCGCTTTACCTACACATAGTGTCAATTGAAATAAGGGTGTCGAAATTGGACAAATATAAAAATTGTTCCATTGCCGGACTTGGCGCGGAGTCCGATTTCCTCGCTTTGGGAGCCGGTGGTCGCCCTCACGCGGGAGTGACATGCCCGAATTTGACTTCCGAGAACATGCGTACTAGAATGAACACGACCGCTCTTGAAAGACCGAACCGCCACGCCAAGAAGTCGGCATCGTACAGACAGTTTGTCAGGATATGACAGGAAATGTCAGGTTAAACAAGACCCCCACTTCCTGCACACTACAGTCTACTCCCTCCCCGCTCCTCTGATTCCCCATACGCCACCGCACTTCCTGAGACCCGCCGACATGAAACAACACCTGACAATCTACCTCAGGTAATGTCAGGTTAGACAAGATCCCCTCTCCCTGCGAACGAATTTCTACCCCTCTCTTCTCCTCTGATACCCTATGCGCCACCACTCTCCCGGAGGGGCCGTTGAGGTATAATCGGAGGGGGAAGGAGACCTCCATTGACGACCGAGCAGAGACTTGAGCGCCTCGAAGAGACGGACAGGAAGCTCACCGAGCTGACGGCGGACGTCATCCGAATGATCCAATATCAGCAGGAACACCTTGATCAGCATCAGGAAATACTTGCTCATCAGCAGGAACTGCTCGATGAGGTGCGTGAGGATACGAAGATGACCAGGAGGCTGTGGGTGCGCCTCGCCACAAAGTATGGATGGCTCGATGAGGAGGACCTGGACGGAGACGGTGCATGAGAGGCCCCGCCCGGAACCCGAAGCCCGTTTCAATGTAGGATGCAGCCGACATAAAACGACACCGGACGATCTACTTCAACGACGCCCGGCGGCGTAACTACCTGTTCGTGTTCGAGCCGCCAAACACCCTCGATGACGCCCGGATACCCCTCGACGAGTGCGTGGGAACGTCCGACCCCAAAACGCTGTAGGCTGGAATGATGGAACCGGATGAGATCGTCGTCGCGCGACTGAATCAGGGAGCGACCGTCCTTCGCTACGTAGACAGGACGCCGTCGCGCGTCACCCTCGCGCTTGGCCGCAACAAGCAGGCCAAGCTGCCAGCAGACCGCGTCCTGTATGCCACCGGCATCGTCTCCTGTGACTACGAAGCGTTTCTGGAATTCCGCGACGGGGCCGAACAGGCCGCCAGAGAGATCGACCTGTCCGAAGTCTGGGAGGTTACATTCGACGAGCAGGTCGCCATGAGCGTCGAGGAGGTCGCCGACCTGTACTATGACAGCGGCGCCGGCCCGGCGGGGATGGTCGCCATGATCCTGCACCTAGACCTTGGGTCCGATTACTTCGTACCGCAAGACGGAGGCCATGTCCCGCGTACGGAGGAGGACCTTGAGGCTCTCCGCGCACGGCGACGTCGGGAGGCCGAGAACGCCGAGGCCGCAAGGTCGCTCATGGCGGCGCTTTACGCGCACACGCTCCCCGACCCGATGTCGCGCCTGCACGAGGGACTTCTGGAACACATTCGAGGCTTCGCCGTCCATGGCGACGAGTACACTCGCAGCTATGCCGCACACACACTGCTGCGCGATGCGGCAGACGGCACACGTGACCTCCAGCGCCGGGCATTCGACCTGCTCGTGGGCGCGGGCGTTTTCGCGGAGGATGAGCCGCTTGAACTGCGCCGTTTCGAGATCGAGGACGACATTCCACGCGCCGTACTGGAAGAGGCTGACTCCATCCGACAGGAGCCAAACTCGGACGACCGTGAGCGGCTAGACCTGACGGACCTCGAGATATTCACCATCGACGACGCCGACACTCGCGACCGGGATGACGCCCTTTCGCTGGAGACGGTCGACGGCGGTTACCGGCTTGGCATACACATTGCCGACGCCGGCGCGCTCGTGCCTGCAAACGGGGCGATGAACGCCGAGGCGGACCGGAGGATGGCAACGCTTTACCTCCCTGAGCGCTCAATACCCATGCTCCCGCCTGCCTTCGTCCACGGCGTCGGCAGCCTCGATCCCGATCAAGTACGACGGGCCGTGAGCCTTCTCGTTAGCTTGGACGAGTCAGGACAGGCGCAGGACTACGAGATCAGGCCGTCACTCATACGCAGCAGGGCCGCCATCTCATACGTCGAGGCGGACGCCGCGATTGCGGACGAGTCTCACAGGTGGCGCCAGGTTCTCCGGCCACTGAGCGACCTCGCGCAAACGCTCCTCGTCCGCCGGGAGCGTGCGGGCGCAATCAACGTAAACCGCGAGGAGATGATTGTCAAAGTCGCGTCGCCGACCGACATCGAAGTGCGCGTGGTGGCCCGGAGCACGCCTGCCCGCGACCTCGTCTCCGAGATGATGGTGCTGTGCAACTCCCTGATGGCCGACTACTGCAAGGTGCACGAGATACCGGCGTCGTACAGATCGCAGTCCGCGCCGGACGTCTCCGATCTCGGCCTCTTCGATGAGGACGGAGCCCTTCGCCCATTGACACGCCTTCAACGATACCGGCTCATGCGGCGGTTCACCCCTGCGGTAATTAGCGTGACTCCCACGCCGCACGTCGGCCTCGGAGTCGAAGCGTACATCCAGGCCACTTCCCCGCTGCGAAGGTATCCCGACCTCGTGATGCAGCGACAGATCAGCCACTATCTCGCCTCCGGTGAGCCGGTCTACTCCGAGGACGACATCTCGTCCGTGGCCAAGCGCGCCGAGGTGCAGATGCGGGAGCTGTCCCGGATCGAAGAGGCGCGGCGGCGGTACTGGTTCCTCAAGTACCTCATGCTGACGCGACTCGGCGCACCTGACGAGGCCGACCTCTTCTCCGCCTATGTCTTGGAGAACGAGCCACGCCGTCTTGCCGCGCTCGACCTCGACGAGTACCCGTTCCGCGTCCGCGCGGAACTGCCTAACACGATTGAGCCGGGCACGACGGTCACGCTCAAGCTCACGGGAGTAGACCTTTGGCGCCGGCAAGCCTACTTCCTTCATGTGCCGCATGCAGCGGAAACGCAATAGGGCTGGAGTGTTACGACCACAGTTCTTGGGTCACCAATTCCCGCAGCGATTCTTCGAACTCCTTACGCTGCCATCGCCTGATCGCAGGGGCCTCTAGCTCGGACTCCAGATCGTCGGGAGCAGAGGCAATTCGCTGCAGGCTCGCCATCGGCCACAGTAGGCCTACCGCTAGAGAAAGTTGCTTCGCGTGTTCTGTCCGCCACGCCCTGAGCTTGTCCAGCCGACTAGAGACCTTCGCGCGTTCGGGGCGAGAGAGACGACGCCCGCGTGGTAGGCGCGGCCTCTGGAGAGGCTGAGCGGCCATACCCTTCTTAATGGCGTCTCGAATCCCTGACGCCAATCTGCCACGACTGAACATTCCTAAACCGCGCACCTCGCGCAGGTCGGCATTGGGGTCGGCCGAGAGTGATACCAGTGCCGCATCCGGGATCACGCGGAAGTGCGGCCTGCCCAACCGGAGCGCGTGCCGTTCTCTGTACTCCATCAGCGCCTTCAAGATGGCAAGTCCGCGACCGTCCAGGTCGCGTGATCCCTTGACGGCGAAGACGGCCATTTCCGGGTCGGGCGGATTGAATCGAATGGCTGCGAGGCGGTCGCACTCTTCCCTGACCCATTGCATGCGGCCCAGCTCTTGGAGTCTCTCGACGAGCCTGTCTTGAAGGTCAAACAGGTGTCGAACGTCTCCGGCGGCGTACGCCAGCGCCGTGTCGCTGAGAGGGCGAATCGACCAGTCGGAACGCTGGATGCTCTTCTCCTTCGGAATGGTCACGTCCAAGAAGTCCTGCAGGGTCGAGGCGAGGCCAAGACGCTCGCTCCCCACGAACGCCGCGGCGATGCTCGTGTCAAATAGGTTTCCCACGTGAAATCCCCAGTCGCGGTCGAGGCTGCGAATGTCGTGGTCGCCCGAGTGGAGAACGGTCTCGACGCCGGGGTTCGCCAAGACCTCGCCGAGTGGACTCATGTCCTCAATGGCGAGCGGGTCAATCAGGTAGATTCGCCGAGATGCAAAAAATTGGATCAGGCAGATGCATTCGGGGTACCGAAAGAAGCCGTTCGACTCGAGGTCAAAGCCGATTCGACGCTCCCTGGAGACCCGCTCCATTATTTCCCTGAACCGGCTCCCGTCGGTGACTAGCTCAAAGCACGTCGTTGACGTTCGCACGCCTCGTTGTGGAGTCGCCGACGACGATTCCCGGGGCGGCCTCTTGTCGTTGCGGCTGTATCGGCCCATCGACGCGGGAGTGTACCACAACCGTATTGGGCGCGTACGGACGCCCTGCGGTATAATGCCATAGTAGATCGGCTCTTGCGGTGCGCTGTGTTAGCCTCCGACGCCTACTTGGTCACCGGCAATTTACGGTGCCCTTCGCTGCCTTGCGGAGTTATGAAGGCGCGAGCATCCCCAACGCCCCGAGGCGCTGTCCGTTTATAAGTAGTGACCTACCCGCACGTAAAGGGGTTCATGATGCGATTCTCGTCTTGGAAGCGATTCGTCGCGTTAGGACTTTTGGTAGTCTTGACACAGACGGTCATGGCCTGTGGTGGAGATGAAGAGGGCGAAACGAGTCCGTTCCGGATAGGGGTCATGGAATCCCTCACGGGCGCCGGTGAGACCTACGGCAATGTGGCCGTGCAAGCTAAAGAAATGGCCAAGGACGAGATCAATGCCGCCGGAGGCATCAACGGGCGCATGTTTGAGCTTGTAGTCGAGGACTCGAAATGCAACGCCCAGGACGCGATTAACGCATACAACAAGCTCACCGACGTTGACGGAATAAGGATCATCCTCGGAACATCGTGCAGCGGCGCGATGCTCGGAGTCGCGCCGCACGCCGAGGAGGATGGAGTGGTGCTCTTCTCCGGCCTTGCCAGCAATCCCGATATCGCCAACGCCGGAGACTATATCTTCCGCACCCAGATCAGCGACATCGAGGTGGGCATCAACACCGGCAACGTTCTCTGGGCAGACGGGATACGCGCTCTGGCCACCATCACAGAAGAGACCGACTACGCCGAAGGTGTAAGGCGTACCTCCGTAGCGCAGTTCGAGAAAAACGGCGGCAAGGTTATCGCACAAGAGCGATACGCCCCCGACACCACCGACTTCAGATCGCAGCTAACCAAGCTGTTCGGGGCCAATCCGGACGCGCTCCATATAGCGCCTCAGTCAGAATTCTCGGCGGGCACCATTGTCAAGCAGGCCAAGGAACTGGGCTACGAAGGCCCGATCTACGGGGAAACGATCACTGTGGGAACTACCGCGCTCGACATCGCGGGCGACGCTGCCACCGGGCTCAAGGCCATTACGGCTACTCCCGATCCGAATAACGCCAAGGCCCAAGAGGTTCTCGCCAACTTCCGGGGACGCTACAAGTACATAACTCTGCCCTGGCACCTCGGCTCGGCTTACGACGACGTGTACATCGCAGCGGAGTGCCTCAAGCAGACCAACGACGATCAGGACGCCGGCGGATTTCGGGACTGTTTGTACGATATCACTTGGAGCGGAGCTCTCGGGGACAACTACAGCTTCGACGAAAATGGTGAGGTTGCCGGTCTCTCCAGGGCGGTCGTGGAGGTTCTTCCACCGGCCGAGAGGACCAAAGAAAATTATGGGTATAAGGTACTAAGCGGCGGTGAAGTCGAGTAGCGCCGTTTCTTGCTTGCAATCCATGTTGGCGCTCGACAGGTGTGAAAGATTCCCTCTCACCAAACGTTACGCATACTTGCAAGACACACGTAGCGATGATACAACGTAGCAGAAACATCGGCCCGATAGGGAGCATCCTTTACGAAAAAGGAGGTTGTCATGCGATTATTCTCATGGAAACGAATTGCCGCCTTAGGATTGCTGGCGGTTCTGGTGTCGGTGGTTGTGGCTTGTGGAGATGATGAGGACGAAGGAGACGGAGAACCGTTTCGGATTGGAGTGATGGAGTCGCTCACAGGTCCCGGCGAGACCTACGGCCAAGTGGCCAATCAGGCTAAGCAGATGGCCGTCGCCGAGATCAACGAGGCGGGCGGCATCAACGGACGCATGTTGGAGCTTGTGGTCGAGGACTCGAAATGCAGCGCCCAAGACGCGATCACCGCCTACAACAAGCTGACGGACGTGGACGGAGTGAAGATCATCCTTGGCACATCCTGCAGCGGCGCGATGCTGGGGGCCGCGCCTCTCGCGGAGGCCGAAGGCGTTGTGATGTTCTCCGGGCTTGCAACGAACCCGGACATCGCCGAGGCCGGTGACTATATCTTCCGGACGTCGATGAGCGACGCTCAACTGGGCATCGACACCGGAAACGTGCTCTGGGCCGACGGAATCCGCACGCTTGCCACCATCAACGAGTCAACCGACTACGCCGAAGGCGTGAGACGCGCGTCCGTCGCGCAGTTCGAGAAGCGCGGCGGCGAGGTCGTGGCGGCTGAGCAGTACGCGTCCGATACCACCGATTTCAGGACCCAGTTGACCAAGCTGCTCAATACAAACCCGGATGCCGTTCACTTGGCCGCTCAGGGAGAATTTAGTGGCGGCACGATCGTCAAGCAGCTTCGGGAGCTGGGCTACGAAGGGCGTATCTACTCCGAGGTTGTCCCTGTCGGGTCCGAGGCTCTGAAGATCGCCGGGGACGCCGCCACGGGACTGAAGGCCATCACGGCGGATCTCGATCCGGCCAACAACAAGGCGCAAGAGGTCCTTGGCAGCTACAGGGACCGCTACGGCCTGGTCACGCTGCCGTGGTACCTCGGCTCGGCCTATGATGACGTGTACATCACGGCAGAGTGTCTGAAGAGGACGGGCGACGATCAGGACGCTGACGGTTTCCGGGACTGTCTCTACGACATCACCTGGAGCGGAGCTATCGGGGTAGGCTACAGCTTCGACGACAAGGGCGAGGTCACGGGCCTGTCCAACTTGGTCGTGGAGGTCCTTCCGACGGCTGATAGGACTGAAGACAATAACGGTTACAAGGTCCTTGGAGGCGCTCCGACCGAGTAACTTCCAGCTGCCTGTCCTTGATGCCAATTGGCACAGCTTCACATCGTGGACGAGCGCATAGAAGTCGTCCAGCAGAACGTAAGGCCTTCCGCGCGGTTCAATCATGACGGCGCGGGAGGCCAGACAGAGGCCCTAGACGTAGATGAGTCTCGAGAGACTGAGGTTCGCCTGGTGGAGCAGTTTACTTCCGAGCGGTGATGGCCACGGCAGAGTCCTGGCGACGGCGCTGGCAGTTGCAGTTGTCGCTTATCTGGCTTGGAAGATCACCGAGTCTCCCGATCAGGCCGTGCAGTTCGCGTTCAACGGCCTGTCCGTGGGGGCAGTGTACGCCCTTCTCGCGATGGGTTTCACCATAGTCTACAGCACGGTTTGGTTCTTCGATCTGTACTACGGCGCCGCAGCCGCCATAGGCGCTTACGGCGTCTTCTACCTGAGATCGCAAGACGGATTCGGCGGCCAGGACTACACAAATCCCTACGTGACCGCCATGCTCGCCGCCGTGACCGCAGGAGTGGTCGCGTGGGCGCTGTACGAGACGTTCTTTCATAAGCTGCGGCCCCGTTTCGACGCATTTCTTCACAGGCTCGCCGCCGTGACCGCAGGAGTGGTCGCGTGGGCCCTGTACGAGACGTTCTTTCACAAGGTGCGGCCTCGTTTCGACGCATTTTTTCATAGGCAACGTCCTCGTTTCGATGCATTTTCCCGTAGGTTGTGGCCTCGTTTGGGAGCGATAAGCCTGTACACAGTCGGGGGTCTCTTGGCCGTGGGCGCGGGGGCCTACATGGGACTCGTACTCAGCTTCACGGACGCCACCAACGTCATTCTCAGTCCGGCAATAGGCGTCCTGGTGGCGTTGGTCGCGGGCTGGGCGATCTACCGAGGCGCTCAGCGCGCACTCCCGTCCGCTGGCTCTGCACCCTTCTTGATCGCAGCGGGGATCGTTGGGGTGGCGCTGGGAGGATTCTGCGCATTCCTCATTGCCAACACTCCGGGATCGAAACTCTACGTGAGTTGGGGAGTCTCATGCCTGATGGCGGGGATCGTGGGCGTAGCATTCTACCGAGGTCTCTACGTCTACATGCGCGAGCAGGCGAGGTCGCCCCTCATAATGCTCGTCGCCACGCTGGGCATACTTCTGGCCATCACCGCCGCGACCTCCATCATTTTCGAGAGTAACCCACGTCCCCTACCGGAGGCCTTCGGCAGCGCTCCATGGACGATTCTGGGCAGCAACATCAAGGGGTTCAACGTCTTTACCGTCGGCGTCGCTCTCGTAGGTTTCGTGTTCCTGCTTTTCCTATTGAGAACGACCTCCTTCGGAAAGGCCGTGCGGGCCATCGGCGACGACGAAGAGGTCTCGAAGGTGGTGGGGATAAACACCACCGTCATCATCGCAATAGTGTTCTTCATCGGCGCGATCTATGCGGCGATGGCCGGGCTGCTAAGCGGCCACGACACGGCCATACAGCCCAGGATGGGCCTCCTGCTCTTGCTGAAGGGTTGGATAGCCTCCGTGGTCGGAGGAATTGGCAACCTGTATGGAGCAATCGTTGGCGGATTCGCCCTGGGCATGATCGAGCAATTCGGCATCTGGGATCTCGCCGGGGAGTGGAAGGACGTCATATCATTCATGGTCCTCATCCTCTTCCTGTCGTTCTGGCCCAATGGCCTCCTTCCGAGGGAATGAAGTAGTGCAGATTGACACGTCAGCCATTGCCGACATGCTGAGGCTTGCTCGTTCGCCCCGCGAATTTCTGCGGTTTGCCAGGGGCAACGTCGAGCTGTGGGCAAACTTGTTCGTAATCGGCTGGGCCATTGTCTTCCTAGTATGGCAGGGAGTCGGATTCGCCATCTCAATAGGCACAGTCTTCGCTATCTGGGCGATCTTGGCGGTTAGTCTGAACTTGGTGGTGGGATTTACCGGACTCTTGTCAGTGGGACACGTCGGCTTCTTCGGAATCGGTGCGTATACGGTCGCCATTCTCACGTCGGACGCCGCGTACGAGCAATTGCGTACGGAGGCTATTCCCACATTCGGATGGCCCTTCTTTGCAGCGCTGCCCATAGCCATACTCCTCGCGGGTCTCATTGCCATAGTGGTTGGAGTCGTATTCAACCGGTTCAGGGACGATATATTCGTCCTGGTCTCCTTCGGCTTCGCCATCATCGCCTTCAACCTCTTCCTGAACTTGCGAAGCGTCACCAGGGGAGCCTTCGGAATCCACGAGATAGCTCGGCCGGAGATTGGCGCGTGGATATTTGACGGCGAATTGGAATTCCTCGCGCTCGTAGTAGCCTTCCTCGGGCTCGTCGTTCTGATTTCGTGGTTCATTGTGACCTCCTCCTTTGGGCGAGTGCTCACCGCGATCCGTGAGGATGAGCAGGCCACCGAAGTCTTCGGCTATCAGGTGACGCATTTCAAGCTGGCAATATGGGTCATATCGGCTATGATGGCGGGCCTCGCCGGCGGCCTGTTCGCAAGCTGGACAACATTCATCGACCCCAACTCCTTCATCCTGCTGGAATCGATGCTCCTAGTCTGCATCGTTATCCTCGGGGGCCTGGCCACGATCTGGGGCTCCCTGCTCGGCGCTATAGTGTTCGTCCTGCTCGAAGAGGGGATGCGCTTCATACCCTACCTGCCTGCCGAGTATGTCGGACAGGCCCGACAGGTAGTCCTCGGAATCTTGTTGGTAGTGCTCATGCTGTTCAGGCCCCAGGGTCTTGTCGGGAGGTACAAGCTGTGAGCACAGACCGCGCTGACCAACTCGATCTCGACGAAATCTTCGTACTGAGAACAAAGGAGGTCTCAAAGCACTTTGGCGCGGTGAAGGCCGTCGACCAGCTCAGCATGTCCATCTTCCGGGAATGGATAACGTGCATAGTTGGACCGAACGGATCGGGCAAATCGAGTCTGATCAATCTGCTGAGCGGGATGCTGCCCCTCGATGAAGGAGTCGTCGTAATTGACGGCGTGGGACTCCGCGTTCTGAAGGCACACGAGACGCCCGGTCACGGCATCACGAGGACGTTCCAGGAGGTGCGCCTCTTCGACCAAATCAGCGTATGGGACAACATACTGGTGGCCTTGACCAGTCGTCGGCTCCTACCCGCTCTCTTCGAACGAACGAGACCGCAACACAAGGAGAAAGCGCAGAGTATTCTGCGGAGTGTCGGCATGTGGGAGAAGCGAGATTCAATGGCGATGGACCTATCCTACGGCCAGAGAAAGCTACTGGAGATCGGGCGCGCCATGGCGATGGACGTGAGCATTTACCTGTTCGACGAACCCTTTGCCGGTCTCTTCCCACAGATGCTGGAAAGGGTTAAGTCGATACTGAAGGACATGCGGGAACAGGGCAACACCATTATCTTCGTCTCCCACAACATGGACATCGTCCGCGAGTTGTCGGACCATCTCTTCGTACTGGACAGCGGCACGCTGCTTGCCGTGGGGGAGGTCGATGAAGTCCTCAGCAGACCGAACGTGATAGACGCCTACTTGGGCACCTAGCATGGCCCCGGACTGAAGTAATGCTACTCGAATTGCTCAACATATCGGTGCGATACGGGGCCGTGACGGCGCTGACCGATGTATCCCTGGGAGTCCGAAAGGGCGAGGTTGTGGCGGTGATGGGGCCCAACGGGGCCGGAAAGTCCACGGTCCTGAAGGCCATCATGGGCCTCGCTCCTGTCGTTGCCGGGCAGGTGCTCTGGAGACAAGAGCGGCTCGCGGCGGCCACCCACGAAATCGTGAAGGAGGGCATCTCATTCGTGCCGCAGGGCAGGCGCGTGTTCACCCACCTAACGATTGAAGAAAATCTTGAGATGGGGTGTCTGTACCTGAACGACAAGGCGGAGAAAGCCCGCCGTCTCGAATCGGTCATGGGGCTATTCCCGGTCCTGCACGAAAAGCGCCGAGACCTTGCCAGCCAGATGTCGGGCGGACAGCAGCAGATGCTGGCCGTGGGCCGAGGGCTCATGGCCGCTCCCGAGGTGCTGCTCCTCGATGAACCAACGCTTGGCCTTGCCCCCATAGTCGTAACCGAGGTCTTTGAAAAGGTCGCCGAGATCAGCGAGATGTTCCAGACCACCATCATGGTTGTAGAGCACAACATCAAGGGAGTCTTGGACATCGTCGATCGGTCCTACGTGTTGGACATGGGGCGCGTGGTGTTCGAGGGCACTCCACAAGAGGTTAGAGAGACCGACATCCTGACCGAGGTGTTCCTGGGCAAGGTCAGCTACGGCGATGAAGCGGAACCTTAAGCCCCGCAAACATGGAATCCGCTTGGGGTGCGGCTCGCCGGCGGGCCGCACGGCAGGACGCGGAAAGCACCTTTAGAACGACCGGAACATCCTTGCGCCGTCCCACCGCGTGTAGTACAACGTGATGCGAATCGGTCATCGCCAATTCGGAAGGTCCTCAGCACTCTATGACAACACAGTTGCCCCTTTTCAGCCCCGGCCCTCCTCCTGACACCGAGTTCGCCGGCGTGTACGACATTCCCCAGGCCGTCAGGTACATCTACGGCTCTCGGCTCGCCCATGAGATCTACCGTGTCGACTCCAAGAAGCTGGTCCGATGGATTCGCAACGGCGTGGCTTCTCCAAACCTGGCGAGACTGCCCGCGAGACGCATGGTCATCACCTTCGAGGACCTGGTTTCGCTGAGGGTCATCGCCGCGCTGCGGGCCGCGAACGTGAACTTCCGCGCCATCTACTCGGCGGAGGAATGGCTTCGCAGGAAGACCGGCGCCGGTCGTCCGTTCGCAACCGAGATCGTCTGGACGGAGGGTTCCGGGATCTTCATCGAGCTGCACGAGCGTCTCATCTCCGCCAGTAAGTACGGGCAGCTCGCCATGGACGTGATGCGGGAGTACCTCGTCCCCGTCCACGGCCTCACATTCGAGAACCGTCTTGCCTCGACATGGGAGCCGTCCGGCGGCGTCCTCCTCGATCCGATGGTGCAGTTCGGAGCCCCCTGCGTGAAGGGAACTAGGGTGCCGACGCGCTCGATTTGGGGTATGATTGAGGCCGGTGACCCGCCCGGCTGGGTGGCGGAATCGTACCGATTGTCCGAAGAGGAGGTAGAAGCCGCCATTGCTTGGGAGAATAGTATCGCGGCCTGAGGACTCCCTCATCCTCCTCGACGACTCCCTCTCGCCCTTCGTGGCGGACGCCCTCAGCCTCGTCGGATACAACGCCACAAGCACGCGCAACGTCTTCGACAACCGGCAAGGCGTGACCGACCGCGAGATCATCGAGTGGGCCGGCGCAAGCAGCGCCGTATGGGTCTATTCCGACGACAAGCCCAAAAGGGAGAGCGCCAAGACGATCCTCACGGAAGCCGTCCGCACCCTGTGGGTCTACCGGCCCCGAGGCGTAATGTCGGCCAGGGAGCAGTTGGCGATCATCGCCCACCTCCTGCCTGATCTCCTCGACCGGCTCGGCGCGCTTGACGCTCCGGCGCACTTCCGGATGGATGCCTTAGGCGGTTTTCCTCGCCCCCGCTACAGTCTACGGACCTACGAGTTGGAATAGGCCGCGATTCCCCGGCTCACTCCCCCACCCCTACCCCTGACGAGCTTACGCCCGTCAGGTCTCTGCCAGCCCGCAGCAGGACCAGGTACCCGATGACGCCGGAAATGGCCGAGCCGAGAAGAATGCCGATCTTCGCCTCGGTACTCAATGCTTGGGTAGTGAACGCGAGGTTCGTAATGAACAGTGACATCGTGAAACCGATCCCGCCCAAGAGCGCAACACCGTAGAACTGAAGCCACGTGACTCCATACGGCAGCGCCGCGAATCCAGACCTTACCGCCGCCCAAGAGAACAGCGTAACTCCGACCTGCTTCCCTATCACCAGGCCGAGAACGATGCCAATGGTCACCGGGTGGGTCAGCGCAGCGAAGAAGTCGCCCTCGATCCTAACCCCGGCGTTGGACAGCGCGAACAGCGGCATGATGACGAACGCCACCCAGGGGTGCAGCGCGTTCTCGAACCGCTGTAGCGGCGACTGCATTTCCTGGGCTGTGTCCTCCAGCTCTTTGAGGATCGCCCTCTGCTCGCTCGACGTCTCCTCCTCGTGTCCGTACTCTCCGGAGCGCTCAAACACCAGAAGGAGGTCTCGGCCGCGGGCGAGAAACCCCGTTGCGTCAACCCGCACGCGGATTGGGATCGTCGCCGCGACGAGGACTCCGGCAACCGTTGCGTGTACGCCGGAATAGAGGAACGCCAGCCAGACGGCCACGCCCAGCGAGGCGTACACCAGAGGATGTCGAATGCCGAGTCTGCCGACGATGACGAGGGCAGCAAGGAAGATGGCCCCAATTCCCAGATTCCCCCACGCAATGTCACCCGTGTAGAACACGGCAATAACGATCACGGCACCGATGTCGTCGATAATTGCGAAGGCCGCCAAGAAGACTTTCAGGGGCAATGGCGCCCGCGTCCTTAACAAAGAAAGCACGCCGAGACTGAACGCAATGTCGGTAGCCATCGGTATGCCCCATCCTCGGGAGGCCTCTCCCTCCGCGTTGAATGCGACATAAATGAGGGCGGGCACGATCATTCCACCCAACGCGGCAAAAATGGGCAGGGCCGCTCTCCTCACCGAGCTCAGCTCGCCCACGATGACCGCCCGCTTGATCTCGAGACCGACCACAAAGAAAAAGACGGCCATGAGGCCGTCGTCGACCCAGTGGTGCAGGGTCTCATCAATCGCCCAGCGACCGAAGCCGATGATAATGTGCTTCTCGAGCAACTCATTGTAGACGTCGTACCACGGCGAATTGGCCCAGATCAGCGCTACGACCGCTGCCACGAACAACACGATGCCGCTTGACGCCTCCTCGTGCATGAACCTCTGCACGGGGCGCATGAGCTGTGTGATCGGCGTTTGAGAATGTCCGTGAAGCGATTCGGTTAGTCTATCCATACGTTGCGCAAGCACATTGAGGCTACATTAGAACTATATCCCAGCCTCTCACAGAGATGCCAAGAATCGGACAGGCACTTTATCAGGTACTTTTCCAACCACCTAACGCCGCGTATCAGCGCTCACCTCGTCAGTAAGAATATCGCCCCGCCTGCCAGCAACACACCAGCTATGCGAGTCAGCTTTACTTCCTCGCCGAGAAAGGCGAACCCGATGAAGGTGGCAACGAGGACGTACATGGCAAAGATGGGAACGACGACGGACGTTGGTCCCCTGCTGAGGGCGATGTAGTAGCTGACGATGCTGAGGCTCAGCATGAGTCCCGCAAGGAGCACCCAGAGCATCGGGCGACTGATCGTCATGTGTGCAGTGAACGACTCACCACGGTACATCACGAGCCCCACGCCCGCGAGAACGAGAACCAAATTCGTGATGACGACCGCCACCCCCGGCGGGATGTCCTTCAGCGCAAGCTTCAGGAGCACCGCGGTAACACCGTAAGCCGCCATCGCCACGAATGCCCAGCCCACATAGCTCATATGCTTGCTGCCCTCACGCAGTCCACTCCCACCTCAGGCTGGACGAAAGTATACCATCGAACCCGCGCCTTCTGAATGAAGGCCGGTTGGACCGTAGCGTACGTGCCCCTAAACTCGCCAATGGGTCTAAACACCCTGGGCACTAGAACCTAGCCGTCGCCCTGGGAGGCCCTTCTTTCAAGGAATCGTCCGATGTAGTCCCGCTCGGCAACGGGCCCACCTGTAATGGACCTACGGATCTGAGAATAGAGAAAATAGGTGAAGAGGGCGATTCCGATTCCGGATGGAAGAAGGGCCAGCAATAGGATAAAGGCGATAAGTCGTCCGTCTAACGTCTCGCTGAACAGGACCATGTATACAAGCCGAAACGCCGTCAGAGTAATTATCGGCGCCATCGTCAGGACGATCAGCATTCCGCCCGCGTAGAGCGCGATAGACAGCGTCTTTGACATGTGAATCGCGATTCTCTCGTTCGAGGACTATCGGAGCACGGCATCCAGGGTCGCTTCCAGTTCGTCCTTCGTGGCAAATGCCTCGAATTTGGCAGATACCTTGCCGTCGGCGTCCATGACAAACGTCCACGGCTCGGTCGGAAGTGCCCAGTCGATCATGGCCTGAGCGAGTGGAGTGTTGGCCAAGTTGCCTTCGATCTCCGCCGGTTTGTCGTAGACCTCGACGTGAACGAAGTTGACATCCCTATAGTAGTAGTCCTTCAGTTCCTTGATTACGTCGAGCTGCGGTCCACACGTAGCCGTGCGACAGAAGGCCGGTGTGGAGAAAGTGACTACGAGGGGCTTGCCCGCATCCAGGCCGTCGGCCACCGTGAGAGCGTACAGTTCTTCGTCCGGCTCGGGGTCGGATGTCATTTCCTTCAGATCCCGAAAGTCCTTTGCCAGCTTCGTGACGATTACGGGCGGTCGTTTTCCAATGGCCGGAGTCGCGCTCTTCGGCTTGACTTCGATCCCGGCGGATACGGTGACACTCGACCCCAGATGGTCGACATAGTTCGCCACGACACCCCAAGCCCCTGCCCGGTCGAAATCGAAGCTGGCCGTGTAGAGCCCCGCCTGGGCGATTGGCCAGCGTCTCCAGACTGCGCGGGCTGTTTGTATCGGCCGCTCCTGCCGTCCGTCGCCGAGATAGAACGTCGAGATGAGGACGTCTGCCTCGCGGATGGGGCCGGACTCTACGTCGACAAGGCCGAACGCTAATCGGTTCGGGCCGACGCCGAGATCGGTTGACGCCAACGTGATCCGCACGGTGGTGGTTTCGTCCGCTGCGTCACCCCCGTTCACGGCCCGGCTTGGAGTGTCGGGGGCATCTTCCGTCAACTCGTCCGTCTCACATGCCGCTATGGACATGAGGACGAGTAGCGCCACTGCCAGGAAGCCCGTAAACCCATAGGCCACCTTTCTGCGACCATCAACCATCACGTGGCGCGCGCGCATACCTCTAGGCTCCGGGTGTTTCCTCACGCTCAGCACGCGCCGCATGGATGAACTCCACGATCTCCGTCGTAGACGTGCCGGGGCCGAACACACCCTGCACTCCCATCTCCACGAGGGCCGCCCTATCCTCTTCGGGTATTATCCCGCCGGCCACGACTACCACGTCTTCCATCTCGTTGATCCTGAAGCGCTCGAATATCAGGGGGAAGAGGTCCATGTGCGCCCCGGACAGGATGCTCAGTGCGACAACGTCCACGTCTCCCTCCAGGGCGGCGTCGGCAATCATCTCCGGGGTCTGCCGGATGCCGGTGTACGTGACCTCCATGCCGGCGTCGCGGAGCGCTCGCGCGATGATCTTCGCGCCGCGGTCGTGGCCGTCCAATCCCGGCTTGGCCACGAGCACCTTGATTGCCCTACTCACCATGATGACCGCTACCTCCTAGCGTCGTCCTGGTCGACCAACTCGATCAGGACACCCTTCGTCGCCTTGGGATGAATGAAGCCGATTGTCCCAGACAACCCCTCACGCGGCTCTCGATCGATGACCGCGATGCCCTGCTCATCGAGTCGTTGAAGTGTCCCCGCAAGGTCCTCGACCTCGAAGCAGATGTGATGGACACTCTCGCCTCGCCGCTCGATGAACTTCGCCACGGCCCCGTTGGGGTCGGCAGGCTCGATGAACTCAAGCTGTGAACCGCCCACTCGGATAAGCGTTGCCCGCACGGCCTGGTCCTCAATATCGACGACCTCGGCCTCAGTGACACCAAAGACATCGCGGTAGAACCGCACCGTCTCGTCGATGTCCTTCACCGCGATGCAGACGTGATTGATGTGCCGCGCCGTACAGATGCCCATTCGCTACTCCGACGAGTGTTGACGCAAGGCTGCCCGCAGATCGCTGACAAAGCGTTGCAGGGATGGGACGTTTCTACAAGCTTCATAGATGTCCATCTCCTCGACAATCGACTCTGCATACTCAATCCCTCCCAGAGATGGCAGAACGCCCGCGTCTTTGACTGCTTGGATTAACCTCTCCTTGAATCGACCTCTACCACACTTACTATCGGGGACTGCCGGCAAGGAGGGTGACCTCAGTATTCGTTGTATAGCTTTAGGATCGGCCAGATACCAGCATTCAATATGTGGTTCTGGAGCAGCTACAACAGTCCTTTCGTAATACCTTGACTGCTCAACCTTCTGCATAAGTTCATTCACGACGACCTGTACGCCGCGACAGTCGGTGTCCTTGGCCACTATCACGAGGTCGAACTCAGGAGCATACTGATGGGAATAGTCCCTCATAAATCTGTTGAACTCGGAGTCTAGCCTCGGAGCCCCTCCCGTAGCGTTAAACACGAGCACATCCAAATGGATGTCTTCCTCCAGTGAGATGCGGCTTGTCAAGTTCGTCAGAAATCTAGCGTGACCAATGTCCTCAAGAAAGAAGGCAACCTTCACCACTAGCCCCCCAGATCTCCTCTTGCCATTACTTCCTCAAGGGCTCTCTCTGCCGTGCTAAGGAGAAAGAGCGATTCAATATCATCAAGCGGCTGAAAGGTGGTTCTACCACCTTCTTTTGAGCACCCCACAAGGAAAACTGGATCGTCTAATGCTGCCTCAGAATCTTCAGCGTAACGAAGGTGGTTCAAGTAATCGGGCAGTTTAGCCGAGTGGGTTGTAATGATGATCTGCTTATCTGAATCATTGAGGGCGGCACTATTAAGCAACCTCGCAAGAACCTGAAGCCGTCTAGGATGAACGCCATTCTCCGGTTCTTCAAATCCAATCGTCGTAGCCTGACTTTGTGGAGAGAGAATTGCAAGCAGCCCCAAGATGCGTAGTGTGCCATCCGATATGACACTGCAGGAGTATGGTGTTCCATTATCGAAAAGAAGAAGACGCACTAACCCCTCTCTCGTTACTGCGGTCACTAGCTCCTCTGCTCCCGGAATAGTGAGACTCAGTGAACGTATCAGATTGTCGAATTGCGCAGGTGCATTTTGCTTAAGTGAGTGGTAGAACCCGGCAAGGTCCTTGCCGTCACTTCTCAGGGAATCAACAAACTTCAAGGGCGTGTCTTCACGCATCACCCCTGGATCGAAGTAATAGAATTGCCATCTCCGCAACTCTTCTCGAAACGCTGCGATATGCGGATAATGGGGTGTATAGAGTGGCGTGGATACTACAGCGTGGTCGAGCCCGAGGTCATGGTAAATGGGATGGGACTGACCCTCCATCCTTAGGTGAAGGCGATTCTCAACCCTTCCTAGAAACGGTTTTCTGCTGATGCTAGGATTTCCGTCCTTACGCAAAGCAACAAGTTGCTCGTCGACAACGCGAAGCAGGCCGGATGACGTAACGAACTCAATTGTCACCGTATAGCGAAGGTTTCGTTCTATTACCCTCTTAGAAGGGTTCCTCGTCCTAGTATCAAATGAGGGCAGCCCCTCCCTCATTTCCGTCACGAGTTGCTCCACGGCGCTCACTGCGCTGCGGGAGAGCTCTACGTCCACTCCGAGGGTAAATTTCAAAGTCTCACGCCTAAGCGATTCCTCAAGTCCACCCGGTGGTATGAAGAACGCCTCTAAGGGCTGACCTCGGTGCTCATCGAACGCAGCTTTGATCGGCCCCCCCGTAACTATCCTACTCAGGAGCCCTAGGGCATCTAGTAGATTGCTCTTGCCGGAAGCGTTCGGGCCAATAAGCACAGTAAGGGGCTTTAGCCGTAGATCAACTTCGTAGAGCGATTTGTAGCCCTTGATGAATACTCGTCTGATCATTTCTCAGGCACCTGGCTCATAAGTGTCCCCCGCCGCTTTTCGCACACTACCCCACTCGTGTAGTATACCCGATTCCCTTTGCACTGCTTTTCCGCTGGGTTGTCACGGGAGCGACCTGTCACGTGATGTTCTTGATATGATACGACTCAACTATTATTGAATTTATAACATCAAGTAAGTAAAATAGACAACAAGGATTTAGTTGCCCACTTGATGTACTTCGGCTTCGTCCTTTGACAGTCGATGGTACATCAGAGTCGAGAATAACACACGGCAGGAGACCAACATGGTATTGAAGCCGGACGATTTCACGGAGCAGGCACAGGAGATACTGGGCAAGTCCCAGGAGGTGGTGCGTCGCTACCGCCACAGCCAGTGGGACGTGGAGCACGTCCTCATGGCGATCCTTGAACAGCCGGAGGGTGTGGCCGCACAGATACTTTCGGAGCTTGGAGTGCAGATCGACACGATGCGCGACCGGCTGCACGGGGCGTTGGAGATGAGCCCCAAGCTGGAATACGAGTCGAACCAGATCTTCATGACGCCACGGGCCCGGGACATGCTGGCGGCCGCCACGAAGGAATCCAAGCGGCTCAACGATGAGTTCATCAGCTCCGAGCACCTGTTGATTGCCATAGCGAAGGACGATAAAGGCGTGTCCGCCGCGCTCTTCAAAGAGTTCGGGGCCGATGTCGAGGCGATATACAAGGCGCTTCAGAACGTGCGCGGCAGCCGCCGCGTGAGCGACCAGAAGGCGGAGAGCCGGTACAAGTCGCTGGAACGGTTCAGCGTCGATCTGACCGAATTGGCCCGTCGGGGCAAGCTCGACCCGGTCATTGGACGCGACACCGAGATTCAACGGGTGATGCAGACGCTCATCAGGCGGACGAAGAACAACCCCGTGCTCATCGGTGGGGCGGGCGTGGGGAAGACGGCCATCGCCGAGGGTCTTGCCCAGGCCATCGTGGCGGGTGACGTGACCGAGGAGTTGGAGGGCCGCAGCGTGCTGGCGCTCGACATCGGCGGGATGGTCGCGGGGAGCAAGTTTCGAGGCGAGTTCGAGGAGCGGCTCAAGGGCGTCATGGACGAGATACGCGAGGCCGAAGGTGAGATCGTGCTGTTCATCGACGAGCTGCACACGGTCGTCGGAGCAGGCGCCGCTGAGGGCGCCATCGACGCTAGCAACATGATGAAGCCTGCCCTCGCGCGAGGTGAACTCCAAACTATCGGCGCGACGACCGAGCCGGAGTACCGCAAGTACATCGAGAAGGACGCCGCCCTCGAACGTCGCTTCCAGCCGATCCTGGTCGAGGAGCCGGACGAGGACGTGGCGATTGAGATGATCCGGGGGCTCCGTCCGAAGTACGAGAGTCACCACAAGGTCTCGTTCACCGACGATGCGGTCGAGGCCGCGGTCAAGCTGAGCCGACGGTACATCACCGACCGGCTGCTGCCCGACAAGGCGGTCGATCTCATCGACGAGGCGGCTAGCAAGCTCCGCATCGACGCACAGAGTCTGCCGGGCGACCTGAAGAGCAAGGACAGGCGGATTCGCGAGTTGCTGAATGAAGAGAACGCGATGTCGGACCGGGGCGAGTACGAGGCGGCCATGCAGGTAAAGGCCGAGCGAATGCGGCTCCAGGAGGAGTTCGACGCCGAGCAGGCAGAGCCGGAAGTGCGTGTTACCCGGGACATGACGGTTACGGCCGAGCAGATCGGGAGCCTGATCGCAAGCTGGACGGGGATTCCCGTGGACCGGCTGTTGGAGAGCGAGGCGGAGAAGCTGCTCCGCATGGAGGAGTGCCTTCACGAGCGGGTACGCGGACAGGACTCCGCCGTGTCCGCCGTCTCGGACGCCGTCCGGCGGGCGAGGTCGGGACTGAAAGACCCCAAGCGGCCCATCGGGAGCTTCATCTTCCTCGGCCCGACAGGAGTGGGCAAGACCGAGCTGGCCCGCGCCCTCGCCGAGTACCTGTTCGACGACGAGCGAAACATGGTCAGAGTCGATATGTCCGAGTACTCCGAGCGGCACACGGTCTCGCGGTTGGTCGGCGCGCCTCCGGGGTATGTCGGCTACGACGAGGGTGGACAACTGACCGAGTCCGTCCGCAGGCGTCCCTTCAGAGTCGTCCTGTTCGACGAGATCGAGAAGGCGCACCCTGAGGTGTTCAACATCATGCTCCAGATACTGGAGGACGGACGGCTCACCGACGGGCATGGCCGCACCGTGGACTTCACGAACACGGTGCTCATCATGACGAGCAACCTCGGCACCGGAGACCCGGAGGGAACGGCGCTGGGATTCCTGCCTAGTGTCGGCGGTAGCGCTGCCAACCGGAACGCCGCCGTAGAGGACGCTCTGAAGCGAGCGTTCCGGCCTGAGTTCTTGAACCGCATCGACGAGATGATCATCTTCGACCGGTTGACGAAGGAGCAGATCATGGAGATCGTCGACATCCAGGTAGGAGAGGTGCAGGCGCGCATGGCGGAGCACGGCATCACGATGGGCCTCACCGACGCTGCGAGGGAGTGGCTGGCCGAGGAGGGCTTCGATGAGAAGTTCGGGGCGCGCCCGATTCGCAGGGCCGTGCAGCGCCACGTCGAGAATGCGCTGTCCAAGCGCATCCTGTCCCGGGAGCTGACCGACGGCGACCACGTGGTCGTCGACGCGGGCGAGGACGGCTTGATATTCCAAACGGCGGCGCGAGTAGAGGCGGTTCTTGTGTAACGAAGGAGTGATTTGCGGCGGGACGTCTGACACCCATCGGTGCAGGTGATGCCTACCCTCGCCTCTCTGTGATGCCCCTACTACGGTTGGGGCGTCACCCTCACCCCCGTATCGGGTACGGGGCAGGCACTAGCCCTCTCCCACAACGGGAGAGGGGATAAGCGTCTGGCCCTCTCCCACGACGGGCTGACAGCGGTAGGTATTTGATTATCACCCCCTCTTCATTGAACAGAAAGCAACCCCGCCACTGTTCTTCTGAGCGCAGCGGAGCGGAGTCGAAGAACCTAACGATTCTGCCCCAAAGCAAAGCCGACATAGAGAGTTCTTGCGCTGTTGGTTGCGTAATAAACCTAGCACTGGCTATCTGGTCTTGAGTCTATGGACTTTAGATTCCTCGCTGCGCTCGGAATGACAGGGATGCGGGGCCGGATCATAGCTGTAATTCCGTTTTACCTACCCCTGTGAGCCCACGACGGGAGAGGGGAATTGACTCTACGACGGGAACTTGATGATGCCGCGGCCCTCTCCACCGCTCAGTAGGTCGTGGAACCCCTGGTTGATCTGGTCGAGGGAATAGCTCCTCGTAATCAGGCTGTCGATGTCGAGGGTCCCCTTGAGGTAGGCGTTGACGATCTTGCGGAACGACTCGTGGGGGCTGGTGGAGCCGTAGTAGCTGCCCATGACGGTCTTCTGCCCGCGCACCATGTCCGACATGTCGATTGGGGCATCCTCGCCCAGCGCGCCGAGTCCGATGAGGACGGCAGTGCCGGTTGGCCGCACGCTCTTGAAGGCCGACGAGATGACCTCCGCCTTGCCGATGCTGTCGATCGCCATATCGACACCGCCGCCGGTCATCTCCTTGATCGTTTCGGCGATATCGTCCACCTCTCCGATATTGATCGTGTCGGTCGCGCCAAACCTGTACGTGAACTCCAGCTTGTGGTCGAGGATGTCGACGGCGATGATCCTGCTGGCATTCATAAGCTTTGCGCCCTGGATGACGTTGAGCCCCACTCCGCCGCATCCGAACACGGCGACGCTCATGCCGATTTTCGCATTGGGGTTATTCATGACGCCGCCGACGCCGGTGGTCACCGAGCAGCCGATGAGGGCGGCAACCTCGATGGGGACCTCGTCGGGAATCTGGTGGCAGGCCTGCTGCGGGCAGATGATGGTCTCCGAAAACACGCCAACCTTGCCGAGCTGGTAGACGTCGTCCCCGTTGTCGTGAAGCCGAGCGGTGCCGTCGTACTGCCGGGGGCCGAGCGCGAGATTGGTCTCGCACACGTTTGGGAAACCGGTTGAGCAGTTGCGACACATCCCGCAGGGCGAAACGAAGGCTATGATGCAGCGGTCGCCGGGCTTGACCCTCGTCACACCGTCGCCGACTTCTACCACCGTGCCCGCGCCTTCATGTCCCAGCACGGCGGGAAGATCGATTCTCGATGTGCCCTGCATCAGGTGGTGATCGCTCAGGCAAATGCCGGACGCGCCCATCTGAACGCGCACCTCGCCCGGCTTGGGCGGGTCCTGACTGAGCTCCTTGATCTGCAGCGGCGTCTTTGTTTCATAGAGTACGGCTGCCTTTACCATTTATCTCCTCCCCCACGAGTCTTATGTATAGGGTAAAGGGTCGCCGTCGCACGGTCAAAGGCGCGCGTTGACGGCGTTAGCAAGTGACACTAGTATGGCACTTGCAGAGGAAAGTGTATTGCTCTGGTCAAGCGCCTTGATACGGGAAGCTCCGGATTAGAGGATTTCAGTAGAGGATGCCACAGTCCAGACCTGATTTGCCCCGTAGAAAATCACCCGTTGCACGGGCATTAGGGGAGGAATTTCAAAACCTCCATGCGGTGGTTCGGCAACACTACTCTGAACCAACGGTGAGTATATGCGGCGGGATGGACAGGATCCATGTCAAAACGGCAATCAGGCCGCTGGCGATGCTGTCATTCATGCTGTTTCGTGCCCCCGTGCCGCGCGGCGGCGAAGATGTTCAGTTCACTGTGAACAATTGGATCGATAGTTCGGGGACCATGCATTGGCTTAGAACCTTCTTCAAGAACGCAAGCTTCGATGGGGACGCAACGTTCCCCTCCCAAATGACCTTCTCAGGAGATCACAGGATCATAGAGACTACAAGATTTGGCTTGGGCGTAGAGTCGGCGTTGAGCGTTGACGACGTGGGAAGCCTTGTCTGTGACATTCAGAATTACGCGATTAGGATGCCTTTTCTAGGAATGGTAGCTAGGCTCCCGACCTGGCTCTCCCCCTTTGGCGGCGGCCACGCCACGGAAATAGGAGAAAGCGAAGACAGCTTCAGGGTCGAGTTCGAGATGACCCATCCAGTTTTCGGACGTACGGTCGGTTATACGGGCAGATGTCGGATTGGCCGCGAGCACAAATCGCCGAGGGCGTCGACGCAGTAGCGGCCAGCGCGCCGAGTCTGATACATTTCGTTCCTGCATCGGGGGCCGCGTGACGTCCGTGCACCATCGAACATATTGGATCGGGGAACCGCTGGCGACCCGATTCCGGGTATTTCAGAGGAGGAAGTTATGATTGCCATCTTCGTAACGATCAAAGTCAAGCCGGGAATGATGGAGGAGTTCGTCGAGGCGAGCTTGGGAGACGCTAGGGGGTCGGTCGGTGACGAGCCCGGCTGCTTCAGGTTCGATGTCCTGCAGGCCAGGGAGGACCCCAACCTTGCGTACCTGTATGAGATCTACGAGGACGACGCGGCGAGGGAGACGCACCGCACGATGCCGCACTACCTCAAGTGGCGGGAAGCCGTCGCGGACATGATTGAGGGCAGCTACGGGGTGGTGGAGATGACGACGGCGTATCCGCCCTCTTCCGCGCTGCATGCTCAGAAACCCCACCTGCTCGACTAATAGACTAAGATCTTTGAAATGACGGGGAGTCGGGTAGTAATGTAGGGGGTTGGATTCGCGTTGTGCTACGACAGGGCGGGTTTCAAACCCGCCCCTACCAAGTCACAGTCTCGTTACCCTTCAATACTATGATGTTGAGTCACTAGATTGCTGTGAAGATCGTTACGGCCCAGCAGATGCGCGAGATCGAGGACCGCGCCGAGGCCGGCGGTGTCTCCAAAGACGTGCTGATGGAGAACGCGGGCCTTGCGGTCGCGGAGTATATTCGCGGCCAGGTGCGGAACCTCGTCGGGATGACGGTCGTCGTGCTTGTCGGGCCGGGCAACAACGGCGGCGACGGGCTCGTGGCCGCGCGGCACCTCGATGCATGGGGCGCTCGCGTGACGGTCTGCCTGTGTCGAGACAACCCCGCGCATGAGGGCAAGGTCGAGTTCCTACGCGGCAAGCGCGTGACGATCATCCGGCTCGACGACGATGACGGACCGGCCCAGCTGAGGGAATCGCTCCAACTCGCGCAGATCGTTCTTGACGCGATACTGGGCACCGGAAGATCCCGGCCGATCACGGGGCCGACTGCGGAGGCACTGGACTTGCTCCGCGAGGCGCGGGCTGGGAACGGATCGCCGAGCCTGATGGCGCTCGACGTGCCTACCGGCCTGGATGCCGATACGGGTGCCGTCGATCCCAAGACCGTCCCTTGCGACGAGACGCTGACGCTCGGCAATCCGAAGGCGGGACTGTACCGATTCCCCGGAGCGGAGTATGTGGGGGCGGTGGAAGTCCTCGACATCGGGATACCGAGAGGATTGGACCGGGAGATCACGTTCGAGTTGATGACGGACGACTGGGCGCGGTCCGCGCTCCCCGACCGACCGATGTCAGGGCACAAGGGCACGTTCGGCAAGGCGTTAATCGTTGGTGGGTCGAGTCACTACGTCGGCGCGCCGTATCTCGCGGCGACGGCTGCGGGAAGAGTCGGGGCCGGCTTGGTCACACTGGCCGTTCCCCAAAGCCTGCAGATGGCCGTCGCGGCGAAGGCAGTCGAGCCGACCTATCTGCCGCTGCCGGAGGCGTCGCCGGGGGTCACTAGCTCGGACGCCGCAGGCCTCATCGCCAAGCAGGCGGGCGGGTACCAGGCGCTGCTCATCGGCCCGGGCATCGGACAGGCGGACTCGACTCGAGGGATGGTAGGAAAGCTGCTGTTCGAGGGCGGACAGCAGCCTCCCGTCGTCGTGGACGCCGACGGGCTCAATGTACTGGCCTGCTCGTCCGAGTCGTGGTGGGCCGAGTTCTCGCGGGAGGCTATCCTGACACCGCATCCGGGCGAGATGGCGCGGTTGACGGGGCTTTCGACGAAGGACATTCAAGATCACCGCGTCGAGATCGCTGTCGAGTCGGCGGTTAGGTGGCGAAAGATTGTCGTGCTCAAGGGGGCGTTCACGGTCGTGGCGTATCCCGATGGGCGTTCGAGGCTCAGTCCCTTCGCCAACCCGGCCATGGCGACGGCGGGGACGGGCGACGTTCTCGCGGGGACGATCGCGGGACTGCTGGCGCAAGGGGTCGCGTCGGACGATGCAGCGGCGCTGGGGGTGTACCTGCACGGTCTGGCAGGACAACGAGTCAGCGCGGAACTTGGCGAGGCGGGAATGCTGGCGGGCGATCTGCTGCCCGAGCTGCCGAGAGCGATACGCGACCTTCGTCGAGGTTCCTCCGCCGAAGGAAGGCGGACGCGCTGGCGCACTTGAAAGGCAAGGAGCGGGCGCGATACGTCGGTGAGATGTTCGCCAGGATATCGCGTCGGTACGACCGCCTGAACACCATCATGTCGGGCGGCAGGCACTACGCCTGGAGGCGAAGGGCCGCGGCTTTGGCGGTGGGCGACATGCACGGCCCCGCACTCGACGTTGCGACCGGCACCGGGGACTTCACGTTCGATCTGCTGGGGCAGCCTCAGGTTACCAACGTGGTCGGGCTCGACTTCACTCGCGCGATGCTCCCGCTGGCAATCGAGAAGGCCGGAGGCCGTGGGTCCGGCGACCGCATCGAGTTCGTGGCCGGGGACGCCCACGCGCTTCCGTTCCCCGACGACAGCTTCATCTGCGCGACGGTCGGGTTCGGGGTGCGCAACTTCATCGACGTTCCCCTAGCGTTAAGGGAGATGCGCCGGGTCGTGAGGCCGGGTGGACGCGTGGTCATCCTGGAGATCGTGCGTCAAGACGGGTTTAACCCGATAGGCAAGCTCTTTCCGCTCTACTTCAGAAGGGTCACACCTTGGATGGGCGCGCTGTTTGCCGGCGACCGTGAGGCGTATACGTACCTTCCGGAGTCGGTGCAGGGATTCCTGAGCACCGACGAGCTGGCGGAACTGATGCGCGGGGCGGGACTGGTCAACGTCAGGTACCGGCGCCTGGCGCTTGGGACGGTTGCGATACACGTGGGGGAGAAGGGTGCTAGGTTCTAGGTGCTGGGTGCTGGATTCACCGCAGAGGGCGCGGAGGTTTTGAGGATGCCCGCCTTCGGAGACCTTTGCATAACCTGTAATTGGAGCTAAAGACGGAGGCGAGGCACATTGCCGGACTGGGCTTTTCACCCTCACCCCAGCCCTCTCTCGCGAACGGGCTGACAGGGGTATGTATTTGAATATCGCCCCGCTCTTCATTGATCAGATAGCAACCCTGTCACTGTCATTCTGAGCGCAGCGTAGCGGAGTCGAAGAATCTAAAGTGTCCGTCCGAAGGTAGGGTCGACCTTGAGAATTCGTATGCTGTCTTCCTCTATTGGCCATGAGAGAACCAAGGCGTTGGCTGTATGGCCTTGCGGTTATGGACTTTGGATTCCTCGCTGCGCTCGGAATGGCAGGGAAGCGGGGCCGGATCATAGCTACAATTCCGTTTTACCTACCCCTGTCAGCCCGCGAACGGGAGAGGGGGGTTAAGTGAATGTCTCCTGTGAACGGTAGAGGGTGTAATGCGAAGGGCGACCACACGGGTCGCCCCTACGACACAGTGTAAGGAAGCGTGGTGTGCGAGGCGCAGTGAAGGCTTGGCTAGATGGCGGCCTCGCCGTGTTCGCCTGTGCGGACGCGGATGACGTCTTCGACGCGGGAGACGATGATCTTGCCGTCGCCGATGCGTCCGCCGTCTGGGCTTCTGGCGGCTTCGATGATGGCGTTGACGGCGGCGTCCTTGAGGTCGTCGGGGATGATGGTGACGACGAGGGTCTTGGAGCCGGCGGCGCGGACCATCTGCGACCCTCTGCCAGTGAAGACCTCGACACCCCTCTGCTTTCCCTGTCCGGTTACGTTCAGGTAGTGGAATCCGCCGCATCCGGCCTGTTCCAAGGCATCGGTTACTGAGTGGATTCTCTCGGGACGGACGATTGCTTCTATCTTTAGCATTGGACTTTCACCTCAGTTTTCGGGAATGTCCCCTGTCTGGGAACCCTCACCCCCGTATCGAGTACGGGGCAGGCTCTAGCCCCCTCCCACGACGGGAGAGGGGATTTGTATCGAGTGCGGGGTGACGTTCGGGGAACCCTCACCCTAGCCCTCTCCCACGACGGGAGAGGGGATTCGTATCGTTCATTTTCGTACTGATGCCACATAGTTTGGTATTTAGTCCGCGCCGTCGCTGACGAATGCTCTCTCGCCGTGGGCTGAGAGGTCGAGGCCGATGTCCTCGTCGTCGTTGGGGACCCTGATGCCGAGTCCGGGGATGAGGTCGAGGACCTTGAGGATGACGAGTGTGACGACGAATGAGTAGACCATGGTTGCGACGACCGCGATCACCTGGGTGACAAGCTGTCCGGCGTTGCCGTCGATGAGTCCGGCAGTGCCGCCGATGGCGGCGACGGCGAAGATGCCGGTGGCGATTGCGCCCCAGATGCCGCCGACGCCGTGGACGGCGAAGACCTCCAGCGCGTCGTCGACCTGGATCTTGGTGCGGAGGTAGACGGCTATGTAGCAGAGCAGTCCCGCTCCCGCGCCTATGGCGAGTGCGCCGAATATTCCGACGTAGCCCGAGGCGGGAGTGATGGCGACGAGGCCAGCGACGGCTCCGGACGCCACGCCGACGGCGCTCATGCGTCCGGTCTGAATCTGGGATATGACTCCCCACGTCAGGGCTGCAGCGGCGGCGGCGGTGTTGGTGACGAGGAAGGCGTTTACGTCCACCCCGTCGGCGGCCAGGCCGGAGCCGGCGTTAAAGCCGAACCATCCGAACCAGAGCAGGGCCGCGCCGAGTATGACGTAGGGCACGTTGTGGGGCTCAGCGCCGGGATCGCGCCTCTTGCCGACGAGGAGGGCGGCCGCTACGGCAGCGACACCGGCGTTAATGTGGACGACGGTACCGCCCGCGAAGTCGAGCGCGCCATCACCAACGTCGCCGATCCAGCCTCCGCCCCAGACCCAGTGGGCCACGGGGGCGTAGACGATGGTGACCCATACGACGAGGAAGACGATGTAGGTCGTGAATTTGAAGCGCTCGACGAAGGCTCCCGTGATGAGGGCCGGTGTGATGATGGCGAACATCATCTGGAAGATGACGAACAGCAGCGTGGGGATGCCGTAGTCATCGTATTCGTCATTGATGTCGATGCCCGACAAGCCGAAGAAGCTGAAGTCGCCTATGAACGCGCTGCCTTCGCCGAATGCGAGGCTGTAGCCCCAAAGGACCCATACTATGCTCACGACGGCCATGGCCATGAAGCTGTACATGAGCGTGCTTATGACGTTTCTGGCGCGGACGAGGCCTCCGTAGAAGAAGGCCAGCCCCGGCGTCATGAGCAGCACCAAGGCAGAGGCCGTCAGCATCCAGGCGGTGTGACCGGAATCCATGTTTCCATCCCCCTGTTCTTATCGTGCGGACGCGGGTCGGGCCGCGGAGCCGCCAAGCTGGTTAGGGATGATAGTGGGTAGTTGTTACAGACGTGTTTCCGGTGTGGGGGAAACCCTCACCCCAGCCCTCTCCCACGACGGGAGAGGGGGTAAGAGGATTCACCGCGGAGGGCGCGGTGGTCGCAGGGGGAAGCACTGAGGGCGATGACTGGGGCGGGGATGGTTGCCAGTAAGGGGCACTTTGTTGATGGCGAGGATCTTAGATTCCTCACTGCGCTTCTCTGCGTTCGGAATGACAGTGGTTGAGTTCTACGTTGGGAGTGGCTGCTGAGAAGATTGGAAGGCTTCGAATGGATTGCCGGAGCCGTTCGTGGTGAGCTTGGCTCCCCTGAGCCTGACGAAGGGTCGAACCATGAACGGCCCTTCGACAGGCTTTCAAGTAACTGCTTCATATCAGCGACGATGGACGGCCATCTTCAGCCTTCGACAGGCTCCCTTCGACAGGCTCAGGGCGAACGTACTTTCTCTTACCTGCGTCCCCCGTTACTGACACCCCGGCATGGCCCCAAACCCGGGGCGTAACGCTGCTCAGGGTGAACGGAGTTTCTCTGCAGCACCTACTATGGGACGGCGGCGAGTTGGGCGGTCATTTGCTCGGTGAATTGGCCGAGGCGTTGGACGGTTTCAAGGAGGGAGCTTTCCCAGCCGTTGGAGGCGCCGGAGATGTCGACGCGGACCTGCGTGTTGCCTATGTCTACGTGGTCGCCGAGGTGGCGGCGGAGGGCCTGTCTTGCGCCGCCGACGCTTTCCTGCAAGCGTAGGACGACGGTACCGTTGTCTCTATTGACGGAGAGTATGTTGGCGTGGGCGGCGGCGAGTTTGAGCTTGGTGACGTAGAGGAGGTTCTGCACCTGCCACGGGAGGGTGCCGAAACGGTCGACGAGCTCGTCGCCCATGGCGTCGACGTCGCCGGGCGTGGAGGAGCTCACGAGGCGGCGGTAGACGTCGAGGCGGGTGGGGAGATCGGAGACGTAGTCGGTGGGGATGTTGGCGGGGATGCCGATGTCGACCTGGGTGGTCGATACGGGGTTCTGGAGGAGGCCCCCTTCCTTAGTCCTTCCCCCGCCGGGGGAAGGATGGGAGAGATCATTTGTCCTTGCCCCGGCGTGGGAAGGATGGGAGGGATCATTGCCTGGGCCTTCTTCCGACTGGGAAAGGATGGGAGAGCTTGCTCGCTGGGCGCGGAGGGACTCTACGGCGTCGGAGAGGAGACGGGTGTAGAGGTCGAATCCGACGGCGTAGATGTGGCCGCTCTGGTTCGCGCCGAGGATGTTGCCCGCGCCCCGGATCTCGAGGTCCTTCATGGCGATCTGGAAGCCTGCGCCGAGCTCGGTGGCGGCGAGCATGGTCTTGAGGCGCTTTTCCGCCGTCTCGGTGAGGCTGCGGTGCTGGGGTATGAGCAGGTAGGCGTAGGCGCGACGGGCGCTGCGTCCGACGCGGCCTCGAAGCTGGTAGAGCTGGGCGAGTCCGAAGGTGTCGGCGCGGTTGACTATGAGGGTGTTGACGTTGGGGATGTCGAGGCCGGACTCGATGATGGTGGTGCACACGAGGACGTCCACGTTGCCCGCGGCGAAATCGACCATCGCCTGTTCGAGGCCGTTCTCGCCCATCTGGCCGTGCGCTACGCCGACTTTGGCCTCGGGGACGAGCTTGCGGATGTACCCGGCGATGTAGTCGATGTTGTAGACGCGGTTGTGGAGGAAGTAGACCTGTCCGCGGCGGTCAATCTCGCGGCGGATGGCCTCGCGGATAAGCTCGTCGCTGAACTCGGAGACGTAGGTCTTGATTGGCAGGCGCTCTTCGGGGGCGGTCTGGATGGCGCTCATGTCGCGGATGCCGGAGAGGGAGAGGTGGAGCGTGCGCGGGATGGGCGTCGCGGTCATGGTGAGGACATCGACCTCGGAACGCATCTGCTTGAGGCGCTCCTTGTGTGCGACGCCGAAGCGCTGCTCCTCGTCCACGACGATGAGTCCAAGGTTCTTGAAGGAAACGTCCTTCTGTACGAGGCGGTGGGTCCCGATGACGATATCGACCTTGCCCTCGGCGAGGCCGCTGACGATGCCTCGCTGCTCGCGGTCTGTGCGGAACCTGCTGAGGACCTCGACGCGGACGGGATAGGGCTTGAGCCGTTCGGAGAAGGTGGTGAAGTGCTGCTGGGCGAGGACGGTTGTAGGCACGAGAATGGCGACCTGGAGGCCGTCGGTGACGGCCTTGAAGGCGGCGCGGAGGGCGACCTCGGTCTTGCCGTAGCCGACATCGCCGCAGATGAGCCGGTCCATGGGCCTGACGCTTTCCATGTCGCGCTTCATGTCGAGGATGGCCTCGGCCTGGTCGGGCGTCTCCTCGTAGGGGAAGGCGTCTTCGAGCTGCACCTGCCACGGCGTGTCGAGGGCGAATGAGTGGCCCTCGGACAACTCGCGGGAGGCGTACAGGGACAGCAGCTCGGCGGCCATCTCGCGGGTGGAACGCTCGACGCGGGCCTTGGTGCGCTTCCACTCCTGGGTGCCGAGACGGGAGAGCGACGGAGGGCGGTCGAGCGGCGCGACATAGGGGGTCACGCGGTCGAGGTGTTCCATGGGGACGTAGAGCTCGTCGCCCTCGGCGTAGTTGATGATGAGGTACTCGCGGTCGTCGTCCTCGCGCGGGGTGCGTCCGGTGCCGGCAAACCTGCCCACGCCGTGCTCGACGTGCACGACGTAGTCGCCGGGGTTGAGCTCGGACAGGAGGGAGTCGCGGCGGCGGGCGCGGCGACGTGACGCAGGACGTCGCTTGGCAGTGCCGAATATCTCGGCGTCGCTGAGGACGAGGAGACTGCGGCCGTTTACGCGGAGGGCAAGTCCCTCGCTGAGGCCGGAGCCGGGGTTCTGGATGACGGTGATCGTACCGGGACGGGGACTCTCTTCAAGGGCGTCGAGGAGCGCGGTCTCCACGCCGCTGCGGTCGAAGAACTCGCCGAGCCGCTTGGGGACGGAGCTTACCGCGACGAGGCGGTCGCCCTCCTCGGCGGCGTTCTCGGACTCGATTACGAAGGTCTCGACATCGCCGCCGTATTCGGGGCCGGAACTGAAGGGGAGGACGATGGCGTCGCGGTGGACGAGGTCCTCGGCGCCCCAGGGGGTAACCTCGATGCGGCGCTGGAACTCCTCAAGCATCGGCTCGGTCTCGCGCCAGGGGGCGTGGGAAGAAGGGAAATTGTGCGGTAGCTCGCCGCGCGACTGCTTGGCCTCGCGGAGCTCGTGCGCGCGCTCTTCCGTCTCCCATGCCGCCTCGACGATGTCGGGCGGTCGATAGCGGACGATTATGGCGTCGTTAGGAAGGTATTCAAGTAGTGAGCCGTGGTTGAAGAACCCGGCGTAGAAGTTGGCGTCCTCAACATCGTCGCCGTCGAGGAGGAGGTGTATCTCCTCGCCGATGCGCTCGCGGGTCTCGGCATTGCAGTTGTGCATGTCGATGGAGCGCAAGAGGTAGTCGACGTGATCGGGATGCGTGAGGCCGGGCAGGGTCTCCTGGGCGGGCAGGATGTCGATGGACTCGACGAGCTCGGTGGAGCGCTGCGTGGCGGGATCGAAGAGGCGAATGGAGTCGATCTCGTCGCCCCAGAGATCGATGCGGGCGGGGAACTCCGCGCCGACGGGGAAGACGTCGAGGATGCCACCGCGCCGTCCCGCCGTGCCCGGCAGGTCTACGGTCGGCTCGAAGGCGTATCCCATGCGCCGCCACTGGTCGAGGAGCTCGCGCAGGTCGAGGGTCTGGCCGGGTACGAGCCGGTGCAGGCTCTTCTCGAAGCTCTCGCGGGAGATCGTCTTCTGGGAGATGGCTGAGGCGGAAGCAATGATGACGTTCGCTACGGAGTCAGTGTCGGAGTCCGGCGAGTCGTGGTCAAGGAGCCGGGCGAGCACGCCGATGCGCTGCTGCTCGGTGTCGGCGTCGGTCACGAGGCGCTCGAAGGGGAGAGTCTCGCTCTCGGGGAAGTGAAGGACGGAGCGTTCGTCGGCGCTCCAGAGGCAGACTTGCTCGTACAGCCGCCGCGCCTCGTCGGGTCTCGGAGCGACGAGGAGGACGGGGACATCGACGTTCCGCGCGAGGGTGGCCACTGTCAAAGGCACGCCGTTGGGCAGTACCTGCAGGCGGACGTGGGCCTTCGACCGGCCCATCGATGTGCTGAGCCGCTCAAACTGCGGCGCGCTTTCCAGTACGTCGCTCAGGACGCTCAGGGACATTCTTTATGTGTGGCCTCAAACGCAGAATAGGGCGAGTCCGCGGAAAACGGACTCGCCTGGGGAGTATTGTAGCATGGGGGGAGGGTGAGGTTCTGGGTGCTAGGTGCTGGGTTCTGGGGGGAAGATTTACCGCAGAGAACGCGGAGAGCGCAGAGGGGGGTGAGGGAGAGGCCGAGGGCGGCCTTCTCGCGGTCGACGGTTCCCCTCAGGTCGCGGATGAGGGGGGATGAGACCTTGCCGCTCTTGACCTGCAAGACGGCCTTGCGCGTTGAACGGGGGGGAAAGAGGGTTAATTTTCAGAGAAGCGTGAGTTGGCGGCTGTCCCGCGCGCCACGCACGTGAGTCTCCTCAAGCAGGATACCGTGTGGGTTAAGAGAGTTGATTGCCAGCCTAGTTTCGGCATGGGCGCAATAATCCACATTGAGGTCGATGCCGATCCATCTCCTTCCGGTTACCTTAGCAGCGAGAGTTGTCGCGCCCGAACCGTTGAACATATCCAGAATGATGTCGCCGGCAAAATCCGCATCGGGTGCCGCGCGGAACGAGTACATCAAGATGAGCCGTTGTGGGAGAACCGTCGGAAACGGAGCAGGATGGCCGCCCGTCCTCTTTACGTCCTCCGGATATATGGGCCAGATCTGCATCGAGAGGTTACGCCATTCTTCCTGCGTCAGCCTGCTGGGCTCCTTTGCCGCCTTAGAGACGGGTGGTGGTGGCCCATCCTTCACATACACATTGATGAACTCAATGGTGTTGTCCTCGTAGATGTTTGGCGGGTACGGATAGCTGCCGAACATCTTTGTAGTCGTCTGTTTCTTCCAGACGAACAGGCTGTATCTGTGGAGGGTTGGCACGTCACGGAGAATACTCGCCTCAATGTCGAAAGCGATGTTTTTCAGATGCCTCGTGTGCTGGCTGTTAATTTGGCTTTTGGGGATCGGCATGACCGGAGTCACAATGGCGAGCTTGCCATTCCCTATGAGCACGCGCTCAGTCTCTCGCCATACCTCGATCATTTGCTCGAGGTAGCCCTCGTAACTTGTCTGGCCGATCTGCCCCTCAATTCCGTAGTCGACAACGTTCCAGTACGGAGGGCTTGTCACGGCGAGCGCAACGCACTCGTTGGGTAGTTTGGAAAGTGTTTCCAGCGCGTCCCCACTGATGATACGATCGACATGCTCGCGCGGCCAGTTCCCTGGATCGGGTATGCGGTAGTGCATCTTCGTCAAACCTCCTCCGTGGCGAACCCGTGCCGGTGGAACTTGAGGTGTAGGTCGGCGTCGTGCCGTAGGAGACCTATGCGCGAGTAGCGCGCCTTGTCGGAAAAGTGGCTGGCGAGGATGATTCCCCGAACGTTGTACTCTCCGTCCTCGAAGTTCCGGTGGATCCATCCCATGTACCGCAAGATCTGGCCGAACACCGCATCGCTGGCCTCATTCGCCTTGATCTCAATCACCACATGCTTGCCGTCGGTGCCACGACAGAGCAGATCCATCCGGCCGATGGGTGTCTCGAACTGACGCGCCTGATACTCAAGCCCCGGTTCCAGTATGTTGAGTAGGTCGGTGTGCTCTGCATACGAAGACTCAATCGCCTTCTCAATCTGCAAACGTCGGAGAGCTACGGATTCTTCCTTAGTAAATTTCTCTTCGTGTTGCTCAATCTCCAATTCTGCTTCCTCTGCTGAAGCCGCCGCCTCGACGGCAAGCGCCACGTACGTAAACCACGATGGCTGTTGCTCGGGGTCTCCAAAGTACGCGAACCAAGTCTCGGGGCTCTCAAATGTTGTTAGCTTCAGGTCGGTAATCTGCTTGTGAATCAATGTGTCAATCACATTTCGTGAGGTACAGTGAATCTCTCGCATCGTGCTGTCGATGCGCAACGACGAGGGAAAGCAGAATAGTGCTCGCTGGTAAGAACCGTTGAGTCCAATGCGATTCATGCGTGTGCCTGTACTCCCCGCTCTTCGAGGGGGTTCCAACCGTGGGACTTTCTGATTCGGACGGCGAACAAGTACCCGCCCAAAGGTAGTGCGAAACGCCTCTCGGTCGCTTTCACTGATAACCCGCCAGCGGGCGATATAACTGACGATGCGATCGATATCGGCTTGCGAAGTAGCGAGGTTTACGAAAAGCGCGTACTCCTCGAACGTGAGGCGATAGTCAACCTGCTGGAGAATTTGCAGCAAGAAAAGATGCGGAAGGATACCAGGAAAGTCGCTCGCCGACCATTGACTCAATAGCGGGTTGGGATATTGAATCTTCGCTATCTGCGTCTCGATAAGCCTGCGCTGGGCGTCCACGTCACCCCGTGCAAGTAGCAGAGCGAACCCCGCATCAGTGATAACTAGCTCCTCGTCGTCTTGTACCCATAGGAGGCCGAGTGTCTCCAGAAACACCTTGATGATGCGAACCAACGCCCTCCGATCTTGCAAGGTTCCTCCCTCTACACGAGGCTCGTTGACCCCTGTCTTGGTCAGTCGGTCTAAGAGCGCGTCTTGAGTCTCGGTGGTCCAGGCTGAGCCGAGGAACTTTTCAAAGATGATGTGCAAAATCTCTGCGCAATAGGCCACGTTCTCTTCGTTTAGCGTCCGCGCTTTGGGGACGTACCAGTACGTCGTGGTCTTTCGGTACTCCACGAGTGCCGCGCGCAAAACCTCGTCGTTGGGCAGATTTCTTGAGAACTTCACGGGTTCATTCTAACGGAAGCAATTCCGCCGCTCCATATCACTAGTCCCATCCGACTCCTGAGTCCACTCCCTCGTGTCGGTGAATGCCTTTATCTGCGCGGGGGACTCCTCGCCGGTCTGCTCCTTAAAGAGGACGTTGGAGGAGGCGTTGGAGTTGAAGGGCGGGTCGAGGTAGACGAGGTCGACCGACTCGTCGGGGACGTACTGCCGGAGGATGTCGAGGTTGTCGCCGTAGTAGAGGGTGTTGGTCATGGTTGTTACGAGTCTTCTATGTTGGAACAGTATACCCGTGGCCGGCGGTTTTTTTGACGGACATCGCCGGACATACTCTGACATTTGGTACGGCCCACGACATCTTCTTCGCGGGTGACGTAAGGCCATGATAGATTATATGTTCTTGTTCGTCAAATAGGGGATGTGCCCCAAATCCCCGCTCCTATGGATTCCCGCCTTCGCGGGAATGACGGAGTGGGCGTGCGGGAATGGTGGTGGTTGTGCGTATCGGGCGTTCTTACGGAATCTGAACAGTTAGGGCGAAAGTCGCGGATTTGACGCACGGGAACGCGCGTTCTATTATGAGTTCGTGGGCAGTTGGCGGAGGGCCGTCGCCGCCCGAATATGGGAACTTGGAGAGGACATATGCCAACGAACATCAATGACCCGGACGAGATCATTCGCGCGGTGGGGCGTCAGGAGGAGCAGACTCTATCGCTGCGGGACCGCATGGAGGGGGACTACCGGCTGTACCGGTTGGAGCCGTTCCAGGAGGTGGACGGGTACGGGCAGCCGGTGGAGGGTTTTCGGAGCTACACGTCGAACGCGCCGCAGGTGTACGCGGACAAGGTGATCCAGTGGATCGCGCGGGCAGAGTTCGGCATCCGCATCCCGCAGGCGGGCAGGACGCGGGCGCAGCGGGCGGTGGACGCGCTGAAGGAGAAGTGGACGTGGGGACTGATGCGGTCGGTCGACCAGCGCATCCAGCAGCGCATGGAGCCGCCTATGCGCGACCTGACGGCGTTCCACAACGTCGTGCGGGGGATGGTGGCCGGGCGTTGGCTGATGATGAACACGGCGTCGGGCGAGACGGTGGTGGACATGACGCCGTGGGACCCCATGCACACCTGCTGGTCGGTCGGGTCGGAGGGTCTCGACTGGGCTTGCTACAAGATCCGCAAGACGCGCGGGGAGATACGCGCCGAGTACGGCGTGGATGTCGGAGAGGACCTTGAGACGCTCAGGGTGGGAACGCAGGACGGTGAGGAGGCGGAGCTCGAGGTGTTCGACTTCTACGACCGCACGTACAACACTGTGGTGGCGGGCAACGGGGTGGTGCTGAAGAGGCCGACGCCGCACGGGTCAGGCCGGGTGCCGGTGGTGATCGTTCCGGTCGGACCTGTGCCGCTGGTGCAGACGGAATCGGCGGCGGACTCGGCGTCCGACTACGGCGAGAGCGTGTTCAAGTCGAATCGCGAGATATACGACAAGCACAACCTGATGATGTCGATTTTCCTGGAACTGGCGGCGAGGGCGAGGAGGCCTCCGCTGGGGGTGAAATCCCGCGACGGGCGAAAGACGCTGGACGAGGACCCATATCTTGAGGGGACGACGATCAGCATGAGCGAGGGCGACGATGTGGAGGCGTTCCCGCTGCTAAAGACGACGCAGGACGCGGCGGACCTGACGGGGCAGATATCGGGTGAGGTGCAGCGCGGGTCGATCCCGCACTCGGTCTACGGGGAGCTCCAGTTCCAGCTTTCGGGCTTTGCGATCAACACGCTGCGATCCGGTCTCGACTCGGTGCTGCGGCCCCGTCTGATCGCGGAGGCGTCGTTCTACGCGCAGGGGTTGGAGCTGCTGACGGAGCAGTACGTGTCGGGGAGATTCTCTCCGCAGCGGGCATGGGTAGCGGGTGGCTTCGACGCGGCGATGACTCCCGACGCCATTTCGCGGGGCGGGACGCCGGAGATCAGGCTGGAAGGCAAGCTGCCGGAGGACGATACGGCGAAGTACGCGCAGGCGAGAATAGCGCGCGAGGGAGAGGTGCCGCTGCTGCCGGACAGGTGGATCTACGACAACATCCTCAAGATCCGTGACGCGGACAACATCGAGCAGGCGGTGTCGGCGCAGGTGGCGCGTCGGGGGACGCCGGAGTCGCTGATGCTCAACTCGATGATCGCCTCGGCGGACCAAGGGGACGACGACTACGCGCGGCTGTACGAGAGCGAACTGCGTTTGGCGCGGATGCGGAAGCTGCTGGAACTGCAGGCGCTCCGGGAAGAGGCCGCGGGTGAGAGGAGCGGCACGCCGGGACGGTCTTCGGGGGAAGGTCCCGGTCTGCCGTCTCCGGTTCCCGAGCTGACGGAGGCGGAGCGGTTGGAGGTGTTGGGGCTTGTGGGGCCGGGTGGGTAGCGTTGAGGGCTGGGGGAGTCCTTGCGAGCTTGGCAAGTGAGTCAAAACCGCAAGGACTCAAACGCCCTGTGATAGAATCGCGGCAGCGAGCGTGACGGAGGACGGCATGGACGTGAAACAGGCTGTGAAGATTGCCAAGACCCACGTTACCGATCTTTTCGCCGACGAGGAGATCGAGGACATCGGGTTAGAAGAGGTCGAATTCGACGACGCCGTGGGCATGTGGATAGTGACGGTCGGCTTCTCGCGACCGTGGGATCAGAAAAACGCTTTGACGACAGCGTTGGGGGAGGGACGTCTGGGCCGTTCGTATAAGGTCATTCGTCTCGCTGACACAGACGGACGCATGGTAGCCCTAGAGGACCACTTTCTGAGTGCCATAGACTGATTCTATGCCCCCGTCTGGGTACTTCATCGACACAAACCTCTTGGTGTTGCTGGTCGTGGGCAGCGTGGGACGAAATCTGATTGAGAAGCATCGACGGCTGCGGGGCTACACGGCCGAAGACTACGATATTCTGATCGAACTGCTTGAACGGGTTGAGCAAGTTTTCGTAACGCCGAACACCCTCACCGAGACCTCGAACCTGCTCGCCCAGCACCGAGAACCGGAGCGGTCGCGCTTTTTCGACAGGCTCCAGTTCGTAATCCACGAAAGCGAAGAGGTTGTCGTCGCCAGCACGATGGCATCTTCCAACAGCGCGTTCAATCGGCTGGGACTAACCGATGCGGCGCTCCTTGAGGCAGTCACGCCCGAAACTCCTTTGATAACCGTGGACCTCGACCTGTACCTAGCGGCGAACGCGAGCGGGCAGGAAGTTGCTTTGAACTTCACACATCTTCGGAATCTGTAGGGAATCCGTGCAGGCCCTTAGCTACCTACGTCGGCCTCTTGCCAACAGCGAGGGTGGCATGGACGGCGGGGCCGCCGTCGCCGGAGAAGCCGTATGAGCCGTTTCCGGCTACGGTGGTGATGATGCCGGTCGATGCGTCGATTTTGCGGACGCGGTAGTTGCCGGTATCGACGATGTAGAGGTTTCCGTCGCTGTCGAGGGCGATGCTGTAGGGCATGGAGAGGTTTGCCTTGCTTGCGGGGCCACCGTCGCCGGAGAACTCTGTTCTGCCGGTTCCGGCTATTGTCGTGATCGTGCCGTTGCGGGCGACCCTACGGATGCGGTTGTTCGCGCCGTCGGCGATATAGAGGGTGCCGGCGGCGTCGAGCGCGACGTCGCGGGGGAGCGATATCGCGGCTTGTGTGGCGGGGCCGCCGTCGCCCCGGAAATCCTGCTCGCCGGTACCGGCGACGGTGGCGATGATGCCCGTCGCGGCGTCGACCTTGCGAATGCGGGAGTTTCGGTGGTCGGCTATGTACAGGTCACCTTTGGGGCTGGCGGTGACGGCGATGGGTGAGGCCAACATCGCTTCGGTGGCGGGGCCGCCATCGCCGGAGTATCCGTGCTCGCCGTTGCCGGCCACTGTGGTGATGATTCCGGTCGAAGCGTCGACCTTGCGGATGCGGTCGTTCTTGAGGTCGGCGATGTAGATGTTGCCGTGTCGGTCGAGCGCGGTCCCGTGAGGCGATGCGAGTTGGGCGTGTACGGCGGGGCCGCCGTCGCCGGAGTAACCCTCTATGCCGCATCCGGCGACGGTGTCGATGATGCCGGTTGCGGTGTCTATCCTGCGGATGCGAGCGTGATGGGCGTCGGCAACGAACAGGTTGCCCTCGCGATCACCCGTGACTCGCATGGGGTGCGAGGAGAAGGTTGCGTCGGTTGCGGGGCCGCCGTCGCCGAGGTCGCCTGTTCCGCCACCCGCCACGGTGGTGGTGACGCCGGTGGTCAGGTCGACCCTGCGGATGCGGCTGTTGCCCACGTCGGCGAAGTATATGGCGTCGTGAACGAACACGAGTGGAGTATATCACTGGGTAGCGGAAGGCTTGGTTTGTATCATCGGTCCAAATAGAAGCCACATACGGGAGCCGTAACGTTTCAGCAAGCGGAATCGCTATCCTTACCTTCCGGTGGATGAGAAAGTGATACACTGGTTTGCGGAGGATTTCCTCCGATGCTCCCGGGCCACCTGACGAATGAGGCTATTCGATATGGACGGCGTATTTATCTACTGGGACAACTCCAATATCTTCCACGAAGCCCAGCGACTTGCAGAGGAACGTGAAGTGGGTCCCGACGCCCGCTACCGCGTGCGTATCAACTTCGACTCCATGCTGCGCCTTGCTCATGCCGACCGCCCAATGCGTCATGCGGTGGCGGCGGGTTCGGTACCACCAGCAATGCGCCAGCTATGGAACCGCATGGAAAACATGGGGGTTGAAGTCAAGTTGTTCGACCGCGGCAGTCCAGAGGGCGCGGAGCAGGACATGCCCGATCGGCTGCTTCAGCTACGCATGTTGGAAGATGCGTTGGACAACAACGGCAACCCCGGCATCGTCGTGTTGTTGACTGGGGACGGCGCGGGCTATCTCGAAGGGGCAGGCTTCCATAGCACCTTGGAACGAATGCACAAGCGCCGCTGGCGAGTGGAAATTCTGTCATGGGCGCATTCATGCAACCAGCGGATGCGCAGATGGGCGGAAGAAAACGGAGAATTCGTCGCCCTTGATGATTTCTACGAAGCGGTTACTTACGTTGAGCCTTCAAGGCCTGGACTTGAACTAGCACCCGGGCGCGAATCTGCCGTCCTTGACCTCTCGCTACGGCCTACGGCTTAGCTGCGGTTGCCACACGGTAACCGACTCCGAGCACTATTTTCTCCTACCCTGTCTCTATTCCACATGACCGCTTCGATCTTGGCAAGAACGCATGTTTGACATGGATGTGGTCATGGGGTAGACTCGGTTTGTGACTGGTCGTCGTTCCGGTGGAGCGAGGGCCGAAGAATAACAGAGAGACGCCGAGCAGAGCGTCCCGGAGTTTGTTCCGGGGCGCTCTGTTTGTTTTTCCGTCAGGTGTCTGGGCTTCCCGGCACTCCAAGACGGAGAGACGAGGGCGGGAATAAGTGAAAGGAGAGGCGTAATGGTGATGGCAACGGACATGGAGGAAGACCTGTCTTTGGGGGCAGGCGATGGGTCGTTGGAGGGCGTGGACGAGTCGGAGGGCGCGGTCGACGAGTTCGATCTGGCCGAGCTCCGAAGAGAGTTCGCGCAAGAGGGCGACGGCGGCGACGGTTCGGAGAACGACTCCGGCGACGACGACGGAGGGTCTGAGAGTAGTGGAGAGGAAGAGTCGGAGGAGACCGCGTCCGAGGGCGAGGCGTTCGGTTCGGACAGGGAGCGGTACCAGGCGGTGGTGCGCGCGGCGCGGGAACACGGGCTGGGACTCGACGACCTCGAGGAGCTGGAGCGTGCGGAGAGCGCGGTGGAGGTCGAGCGACGGGCGCGGGGCATGGCGGAGCGGCGGACACTGGACCGGAGGGTCGAGGCGCTGGAAAGGCAGCTCGCACCGGTGCAGCAGTTCGACAGCAACCGTCCTAGCGCCCCGTCGGGCGGCTCCGACGAGACGTGGATCGACCGGTACATGGCGGGAGACCGGAGCGCGCGAGCGATGGCCGCGGCGCGACGGGCATTCGACTAGAAGGAATACACATACGGGCAAAAAGGAGAAAACATGCCACAGACAACGAGCACAGGTAACTTGGCGGACGCCCAGAGGACGATCATCGGGCAGATGCTGTATACGGCGGAGCACAACGCGCCCGCGATGGCGCTGGTGACTCACATGAAGCTGCGACGCGGGGCGTCGAGCGTGGACGTGCCGAAGGCGGGCCAGATGACGGTGTCCGACCTGGTCGAGGGGCAGGACCTCACGGACGAGCAGAGCCTTGGCTTGGAGTTCACGACGCTGACGACGTCCGAGGTGGGCGCGAAGGTGGTGCTGACGGACAAGCTGGTGCGGCAGATGCAGCCGGACGTGTTCAAGGTGATCGGACGGCAGCTGGGCGACGGGATGGCGCGCAAGAAGGACAAGGACGTGATCGCGCTGTATGCGTCGCTGAACGGAGGGACGGCGCTGGGCGCGGCGGGAGCGACGTTCAACGTCGCCCATGCGGCGGCGGCGTACACGCATGCGGTGGCCAACAAGTTCGGCACGAAGCTGTCGATCCTTCACCATCCGAACACGCTGTACAGCATCATCAACTCCGGCGCGATCACGCCGGCGGCGAGCGGCCCGGTCGACGCGGGGTGGTCGCGCGACCTTCTGCAGCGGTTCTTCGCGGGCCTCGCGCCGGTGGGCGGGGTGCCGATGTTCCACGACGGGAATATCGAGGTGGACAGCGACGGCGACGCGGTAGGCGTGATCGCCGACGAGGGCGCGCTCGTGGTGCTGGAGTCGGTGACAATGCGGACGGAGCGGCAGCGCGACGCCTCACTGCGCGGGACCGAGGTCGTGATGACGGCGGACTACGGCGTCTTCGAGCTCGACGACACTCGCGGCGCGCCGCTCAAGTACGACGCAACCGCGCCATCGACATCGGCGTAAGCACCCCCTCTCTCAATGCTCTCCCTCGCGTGCGGGGGAGAGATTGAGCGGACTTTGAAGCAGTTGGTGACACCCTGCACGGCCCCGTCCGTGGGGCGTAGTGTTACTCAGGAGGAGACAAATGGACCGGAAGACGCCCGCGAAGCTGTCGGAGGAGCTGGCAAAGCTCGGATACACATGGGAGTACCTCGACAAGTGGCAGCTGAAGGTCGACATGTACTGGCACGTCGATCAGGTAAACGTCGCGGGCGAGGTGGTCGGGAGGGCGGGCGCCAAGCTGCCCAACCTGCCCGGCCATCCCGACCATCAGGCGAGATACGCCCGGCGGGGTCTGCTGCCGTGGCCGCCGGGCGAGACGTGCGAGTGCAAGGGCTGCCGCGAGCGATACGGGACTGAGCGCACGGGACGCAAGTTCATGGCACCGGACGAGGTGGAGCGTGAGGTGGCGAGCGGCAGGCTGTTCGGGGACGGGGGCGAGGACCGACCCCAGACCGATTAAGAAGCGCTCACTTCTGCAACATTGAGCCGTAGTGGGGTAATGTATCCGCTGCGGCTCATATGGTATTATCCAAATCCAATACCAAAGGCCCGTTGCGTCACGCCCTAAAGGTCAAGGACGATGGAAGAAAATAAACAGAAGGCATTTGAAGTTCCAGAAGACACGCCTGAGTTTTACATAGACTCGGCACATATTAATACGCAGCTCTATGGGAGCACACTGCTACTCGGTGAATTGCGCGAGGGCGAAGCCGCCAAGATCAAAGTCAAGATCAAAGTGAGCCCTCAAATGGCCAAGGTGCTCAGCCTGATACTCAGCAAACACGTTCGAGAATACGAACGCGATGTGGGCGAAATCAACATCCCAAAGCGGCTCTACCACGCGCTGGGCTTGGAGGAAATGATTTGACTACGCTCACGACAAACACCCGCCCGCCAGAGTGGTCGATTCGAACCTCGTCTCTTACGGATCGCGTCTACGAGTCAAGCAATAGAGGGGCGACAGATCAAGCAACCCTCATGCAGCTACACGACCCGGAAGGCAGTGCAAACGAGGGTAGTCCGGTACAGGAGCCCTCTGAACGATATATAACGTCGGATGAGTATCCCTTGCTCGCGGAACTTTGGGATAACGACGCTGACGCTGTATATGATGAGATGTAGCCCAGGGACAGTTGTCCTCGTAAGGATACTGTTCTCTGACGGGCTAGGGAGCAAGTCCCGCCCCGCCATTGTCATGAGCAGCCCTCGGTATCACTCTGCCCGCCAGGACGCAGTAATTGTCGCTCTGACGTCTCAGCTTGATCGTATGTACTTTGGTGACTGTGAGATCAGAGATTGGAAGGCGGCCGGGCTGAAGCGCCCATCGATAGCGAAGGGCTTCATCTCCACCATCAAGCGGACCACGATATCTCGGAAACTGGGGTTCCTTGGGAAGGACGACTACAATCGAGTGAAGGACTCTGTCAGGTCCATTCTTGCCCTGTAACCCCATCTCGGGGTATACGAGTCTGTGTCCGCCAAGCCCTATAACATCGTCGCGGAGTGTGTGGATGACGTTCGATTGCCGGTTCAGCAATCGCACTCCCGCTCCCCGATTTGACATCCATAGAACACGCATTCTATTCTTGATATGTAACCAGTCCTGACCTGCGCTGAGCGGGTCGGGAGCACAACCGAATACACCAGAGATGCCGGAGCGCGTCCCAGTTTGAGAAAAGTTGGGGCGCGCTTTGATGTTTAACGAACGGACGATAACGAATACTCCAGTGGATGCGCCTGCGTCACGGGAGCTGTCTGCGGGTATCGAGACGGCATCCGGGCTGTGGGTGCCTGAGGGGTCAGCGGTGGAGATGCCCTACGTGGCGGGGCCGGACACGGGCAAGAGTGTGGTCGTACACCGGTTCCGGTTCCACGACCCACGGACGGGACGGAGCCAGGTCTGCCACGTTCCGGCCCACCCCGACGCCACTCAGGCGGAGATCGAGGACATGGCGGCGGAGGCCTTCGAGAGCTTCCTGCGCGAGGTGCGCGGGCTGGGGCCGCTCCACCACCCTAACCCGGAGCAGCGCAAGGAGATCGGCGCTTCCATCCGGGAGTTCCGTGAGTACGCGGCCAAGCGACGCCAAAGCGCGACGACCAGGATCTATTTCTAGGCGGCACATAGTGCGCCATTGAAAGGACTTAGAACATGTCAGGAACACAAGGACGGACACGAGAGCAGCTACGCAAGAGCATCGGGCGGAACCTGATCGGCCACCGGCTGATCGTTTCGGCGGCAACGTCGGAAGGGGACACGACGGGGCTGATCGACGATACCCTGCTCGGCGGGGACGACAACTACAACGGCTGGTGGTTCGTCGCGACCTCGCCAATGGCGAATTCGGGCGCGGTACGTCGTGTCTCGGATTTTGACTCAGCGACCTCTAGGCTGAGCTGGACGCGACCCCTGCCGGTGGGGACAGTCATCAAAGACTCATACGAGTTGTGGCCTTCGGAATACCCGCCTGCCGTCATCCACGACTACATGAACCAGGCCATCGGCGAGGCCGCGGGGGACATCTATGAGCCGGTCGAGGACGTGTCGCTCAACGCGGGCGATGGTCTGGCGCGCTTTCCCATCCCCGAGGGCATCGACGCGATCACGAAGGTTCAAGTCAGGGTATCCGGTTCGTCGCTGCCCCCAATCAATGCGGACACCGCCGTGTGGCGGACGCTGCCGCGGCGCCTGTGGGGGATAGACAAGGGGGAACGGGCGCTGACGCTCACGGACGGGGGCAGGCGGGTGGCGGGCAGTGCACCCCTGAAGCTCATAGGCGGCGTGGAGCCGTCGTCGCTGACGACCGACGCATCGACGACCGTCGTGCCGGACGAGTTCATCATTGCGCGGTCGACGGCGCTGGCTCTGCTCGCCTCGCCCGACCTGTCGGAGTCCGGCAGGGCGGCCAGCGTGCGTTGGGACGCTCGTACGCGCGAAGCACGTGCCGCATTCCCGCTGCTGACGGACTTGAGAAGGGTCGGCTAACTAGATATTACGGCCCTCCCGATGTAGGGGCACAGGGGCCCAGGACTGGAGAAAGAGAATGGCGGAAATTGTAGTCAATCAACAAGAGATATCCCTGGACGGCAAGCGGTACCGGATCGCGCCGAGGCGAGGGGCCAGCGTGCGTTCGTTCATCGCGTCGCGATATCCGGGCAAGCTGGTGCTGGGCGATGTGGGGTCGGACTCTGATCCGAGGCGCAGCGTGGTCAAGTGGACCGATCAGCGTGGCGGGCTGGGGGTGTACAAGCTCGACGCGCGAGACCCTGAGCTCGACCGGTGCTCGTACACGTCGTGCGATGTCCGGTACAAAGGAGGCATTACGCTGCCTCCCCTCTCGCGGTACACCACGGGAGCCGGACTGACGGGAGACATCACGGCAATGGGGGAGCTGAACGACGCATACGGGGACGGGGAGGTCTACGCGGCGTGGGGCGGCGGGACGGACATTCGCAAGTACGACGGCAGGGCCGACTCGTGGGGCGAGTCGCTGCACACTCTGCCGAGCTCGGCGACGGACGCCGTCACCGTCTCGCACCCCGGCACGGGCGGCGGGCATTCCCAGTACCTCGTTTTCGCACATGGGGGAGGAGGCTTCACCTACACGTCGGACGGGGCGACGTTCCACACCAACGTCAAGCCCGCAAAGTTCCTGGCCTACTGGAGCGACCGCCTATGGGGGATCGACGATAGCGGGAGGCTGTGGCAGGGACCGGCGGGGCCGCTCAGGAAGAGCAGGTCCGCCTGCATAGACGACGCCGCGCTGCCGCTGCCGTCAGGGTATGTCACGGCGCTGTTCGTTGGGCCGGACCGTTCGGGCAGGCCGATTCTCTACGCGGGAACGAAGGTCGGGCTCTATGTGCACGACGACGCGAACAACCGGTTCGTCGAGACGCCCGCGAGGTGGCCGAAGCATGACTCGGGCGGATCGGGCGCGACCGTTTGGAGGGGCGTCATCTACGCGCCGGTCGGTCGGCATGCGTACGTCTATTCGCCGGGGCGTCGGTCTTTCGACTTCGCGTTCCCACGGCGGGGCGAGGACGGCCTGTTCACCAAGGCCGGCGCGCGGGGCGGGATCACCAAGCTCGCGCCGACTCATCTCGACCTCGCGGTGGTGATGGATGGCTTGGGCGCGCCCTTCACGCCGGCGGACATCTTCCTCTGGGACGGCGCCGGCGTATCTCACGCGCATTCGACACAGGCGTGGATGTCGATTACGGCAGCACTCGTCTCCAACGCCTACGGGAAGTACAGGCTATGGTGGGCGACCGATGACGGGCTGTTTGGGGACTCGCCGAACGTCGGCTACACGGAACTTCCCGAAACGCTGACCAACTCGCGATACGGGCCCGCGGCATCCTACGCTTCCGGCTATCCGGACGCGAACGGTCTGCTCCGAGCGACGCACGCCTATTCGTGGTTCGACGCGGGCCAGCCGGAGGTCACCAAGACGGCGCTGCGCCTCCGGGTGGAGACGCAGGACTGCACGGAGACCGAGGTGATCGAGGTGTACGCGGCGGTTGACTACGACGGCACGGCATCGACGCTGATCGGGCGAATTACGACCGGCGGCGCGGCGACCTTCAACCTGCCGAACGAGGCGACACCGAACGGGATCGACTTCAAGGCCTTTCAGATCACGTGCAGGCTGGGCAGAGGGCCGGACGAGACGAAGACCCCGGTTCTCGTCTCGATGGCGCTGGAATACCGCAAGAAAATTCCGACGAAGTACGGCTTCACCTTCGACGTGGCGCTGAACCAAGAGCATGGCGGGCGCACGCCGAAGGACATGCGCTCCGACCTCGCCGCGGCTATTGAGAGCACGAATCTCGTCGAGTTCACGTTTCGGGACGACGCCGGCACGACGCGGACGCACTACGTGGACGTGGTCAGCGTGTCGGGCGGCGAGGAGACCGGCCTGGACGAGCGAGGCACAAGCAGGGTGACGGTGGAGGAGATTTAGCGATGAGACTCATACACGGACAGGAATCGGTGACGTCGGGCACGCCCGCTCAGCTTACGAGCGAGCCGCTGAGGGCGGTGAAGCTCTGGCTAAAGCACGCGGACGGGGCCGACGGCGTCACCCGGCTTTCGGGCGCTACGGGGAGCGAGGCGGGCGTCGAGATCGGCACGGAGCCGGCGGAGTTCGATTTCACGGCGGCGGGCAGGGGCAGCATCGACGCCTCGACGCTGTACGTGGACGTATCGACCGGCACCCAGACGGTTACCTGGACGCTGATGGTGGCCTGAGATGATATCAGTAGACAGGGCGGACAGAGGCGTATTGTACTGGGTCATCGGCATTCTGATCACGGTCAACCTCGGCCTGATGGGGTGGTCGGTCGTGGCGCTGGACGGCAAGGCGGACGACGCCGCGGTGGCGCGCATCGAGCGGCAGGCGGAAGAGATCGGACGGCGTGACCGGGACTACCTCGTGAGATCGCAGATCGAGGATCTAGTGCGGAACGGGTCGCCGTACGTAAGCGACAAGCCGAAGATCGAGGACCAGCTCGACAAGCTGGAGGCGAGCGTGGCGCGCAACGAAGGGGACATCGAGTCCTCGACGCGCTCTCTGGTGCGAATCGAGACGCAGGTCGCGCAGATACGCGAGACGCTGCAGAAGCTCGACGGCAAGCTCGACGAGATCACGGACACACTAGCCCGCGCCGGGGCGCTGGCGCGGCGGGAGTGAGGGGTCTTGGAAGTGGAAGGGAAAGTCCGAGTGACGTCCCCGTCAACGCTGATGGAACACTAGCTCAGGATCATCCGCTAAGTGTCTATCTACAACACTAACGTGAACCTGAGTACGAAGGTTCTTGATTTTTTCCAGTTGGGTGAGGACTAGCCGCCCATACCGCTAGCGGACAATTCCACTCTTCTAGTTTGTCTACAAGATAGACAGTACCGCAAGTATCAGTTGAGACCGTTACCCTTGCACCCCAGGTGGTCACAGCAGAAGATCATTGGCCAAAGTCGCCACGAATCCACCGTAGCGAGGATGAAGGTTCTGGTCGATTGTGAAGCCCAAACTCTTGAACAGACTGTTCGACCTGGCGTCGTCCGCATCCACGTGATTAACAATCCGAGGCAAATTCATTTTCCTAAACGCATACTCGATCATCGCCTCACTCGCTTCCCTCTCGTATCCCCTACCCCAACATTGCTCATCCAAGCCACACACCAAATCAACCTCCCATCTGACATAAGGAGAATTGACGTCCTCCGGAAAAACCATCCAGTACGTACGAGCGGCGGGGCCTAGGCTGATGTGGCCCAGCAAAGAACCATCCGCCTTCTGAACGACTGCCCATGACCCTAGGCCGTCGTAAGCATATGCGTGCCGTATTCTGGCTCCTATAGGAGACGCTTGGGCGAACCTGAGAATGCCATTAAAGATTTCAAAGGAATGAACTCTACCGAAGTACTTGCGGTTATAGGGGTTCTGGTTCGTCCGACTTGAGATCTCTTCTATGTCATCCGACTTGATGCCGCGAAGCAAGAGTCGCTCAGCCACAATGGAATCCGGAGATCTTAGATTGTTGAATTGACCCAATTCCATCTGTGATGATCCTGCTACGAACGAGTCATCTTCAACAGGTGTTGGAGATGTTGATAATGTAGGTAGGTCCGGAATTCTGTTGTCCAATGTGAGGAGAACGTCGTGGTTCCTGACATCTATCTCGTCCTTGATGTCGAATCCGAGCCTGCGGTACACGTTAACCGATCGTGGATTCCGGGGGCCTTTGTACCAAGGAACCTCAAAACGACTCACCCGCAATTCCCTGAATGCGTATTCAAGGACGACGCTCGCCGCTTCGGTAGCGTACCCCTGTCCCCAGTAGGCCCGTCCGAATGCGTACCCTATTTCCGTAAAGAGTGGTACAAATGGCGACTCCTTGTACAGGTCCGGCCAATCCACGCTCCAGTAGATGCGTTCGGGATGGCCGAAGATCACTAACCCTATTAGCTGGTGGTCTTCTCGACGTATAACAGACCAGTATCCCCATCCCTGTCCGCCGCTATGTTGGTTGAGCCATATCTTTTCACTTAGGCGCTCTCTGGTTTCTTCGAGCGTGTACACCTTGCTAGCAAAAGCGGGCGCAACCTCTGGATCTGCGTAAAGGAGGCGATGGACCTCTTCCAGGTCATCGATAGTGAGAAGCCTGAGGAGTAGCCGTTCTGTTTCCAGGTCTTTTAGCAATCCCAACCATGCCTCCTATCTCAGAGACCAATTGCCGTTGAATTAACCGTCGATACCATCCGCGCACACCTCGAACGCACGAGCCAACTCGACTGTCTGCCCCCCAGCTGTGCCCTCGAAACCGGAATTTCCAATTTTAGCTGGCCTCAAGCTTCAAAGGCAACTCAAATGAGACGGTAGTAACTGTTCAGAGTTGATGAGCCGAACAACCCCACCCCTATTGGATACCCGCCTTCGCGGGTATGACGGTGATGGTCTGTAGCGAGCGTTCTCACTAAGTCTGAACACTTACAGACGGTAGCATCAATCTCTGCTCCTGCAAGGCCAGTCAGTCTCCGAACTATCCGATAAGGGATGCGATTCTTGCCGTGAACCAGTGAGTCGGCCCTACGCTCGAAACTGAACTCATCGAGACTTGCCAACGTCTTGGCAGTCCCTCCCTTCCCCTTGCGTCCATCCCGCAAGAAATCCCCCTAACCCCGTCGCTATCCTAATGGCGGACGATGCGTTATATAGTGTAGCATCGGCGCGCCGAGGCAAATCGACGTGCTCTTGGCAGCTCCTGATACGAGAAGCTGACCATGCCCGACCGCAACGATGCTCCGTCAAAGGAAGAAGTAGAGGACCTGGTACGACGAGCGCAGCAGGGACATAGTGAGGCGTTTGCGGGCCTATATGAGGCCTTCTACGACAAGATCTATCGCTACGTGATGTTCAAGACCGGCGACACCCTCGAGGCGGAGGACCTGACCGAAGAGGTGTTCCTGAGGATGTTGGAGTCGATAGACTCCTTCAAGTGGCAGGGTTATCCTTTCACGTCGTGGCTCTTTCGGATCGCGCACAACCTGGTAATTGACTACTACAGGAAATCGGGAAGGCAGAAGAAGACCTCGCTCGACGACGCGATGCGGGTGGTGGGTTCCGATGGCGTGGATGTGGACAGGAAGCTCGACATAGAGCTATCGATCAAGGAGGTCAAGGACGCGATGGGCGGGCTGACGCAGCTGCAGCAGGAGGTGCTTTCACTGCGGTTCGCGGGCGGGCTGTCGGTTGCCGAGACGGCCGAGGCGATGGGCAAGAAGGAAAACGCGGTCAAGGCGCTGCAGCACGCGGCGATCAAGAAGCTCAGGACGCTCCTCGGCCCGGCGATGGAACAGGGCCTGATAAGCCAAGGCGGTGCATAGGATGAACGGTACCGTAGACGACATACTGAACGAATGCATCGAGCGCCTCGCGGCGGGCGAGACGGTCGAGCAGTGCCTGGCAAGCCACCCCGACCACGCGGTCGAGCTGGAGCCGATGCTGCGCACCTCCGCCGCGACGATAAATGTCGCCGCGACGATCACGTATCGCCCCGAGGCCAAGCAGCGGAGCCGGTACAACTTCACGGCCGCAGTGGCCGACAGGAAACGAGAAGCAAGCCGGGGCTGGCTCGGTCGCGCTATCCGGCCTTCGGGCTGGCGAGCTAAGCTCGTTCGGACGGCCGCGATTGCCCTCGGCATCGTCGTGCTGGGGACGGGAACCGCATACGGCGCGACCGTAGCCTCAGAGGACAGCGTGCCGGGCGATCCGCTCTACGCGGTCAAGACTCTCAAGGAGGACATCTCCCTGAGGATGCCGAAGTCGGACCTCGCTCTGGCGAAGGAGCACGCGCACCTGGCGACCGTCCGCACCGAGGAGCTCGGCGCCCTCATCGACAGGGGCAGGATGGAGCAGGCGAACAACCAGGTCGTGCGGGTGACGTACCACCTGAACTCGTGCGCGGAGCTTGTCGGCGTTACGATCACGGCCCACGCGAACCCTCTCGAGATGCCCGCCGCTACGACGCCGGAGGACCGGGAGCAGCGGATAGCCGAGCTCGTCGCGTACTACGAGGCCAAAGCGCAGCACGTGCGAAACCGCTTCGAGCGGCGAATGCGACGCCTGCCGCCGCATCGGCAGTGGGAAGCCTATCTGATGTTGCAGCAGTGGGAACTCAGGCACCGCATGTTCCTGCAGGCGCTACTCTACGAAGGCCCACCCGGCTGGATCGGCATCGACCCAAGAAGCGGCCCTCCGCAATAGCGTAGGACTGCGCCCAGCCGAAGTGCGTCTCTTGGGGATTCAGGTAGGTATTCCCCTCACAAGCACGATAATTCCGAGCATTCACGTGAATTCCGACTATACCCGAACGAGCAGTACGGGACGAATCTTGCCTACGCACTCGCTTGACAAAGTGTGATAGGGTGTTGGAACCTCAAATTTAGCAGCGATACATGCAACATTTCTCAGACTATGTCTTAGACAAGTGTGCAACTTCTGTCAAGCATTGGAGACCCGTCACAATCGCGCCCACGGGCTCATTGCGACAGGAGACTCAACATTGACTCATAAGGAGTGTGTCTGTGTCTGAGGTTAACATTGGCTTCGGAGAGTGGGATATCGAAAGCCTCCGAGTGTCGCTTTTCAGTCCCGTTGGCTCTCTCATATCCGCCAAACAAGACATCTGGCAAAAGGTCACAGACAATGAGCCTGATTCCATTGACACACGTCCACGGGAGCGGGTCACTCGCGCTGTAGGTTCCGTCGACAAAAACAACCTGCAGTTGCTCATCAGAGAGGATAGACTTGACTGGATAATTCAACCCAACATTGACTCACATTTGCCTACTGATCCAGTGCTGACACTCAAGGACACCAATGAAACCTTGGCATTACTTCAGAAAGCAACACGCTACTCCCTCGAGACAATCTCAATCGTTCAGCGCTTTGCCTTTAGTCCAGTATTGATCAAACATGTTTCCGAACCTACGGCTGGACTATCGCAATTGTCAAGGTACCTTCCGCGTCTTGACACTGCCTCGATGGAGGGTTCAGATTTCATTTATCAGAATAACGTCCGCCAAAGATCGACCTCTGTACCTCACGTGAGAATCAATCGTCTTTCGAAGTGGTCCATTGCACAGATAGGATCTCTTGAACTCAAAGTTAGAGCCTCCGAAAGACCTCACGTCAATACACCTTCAATTCGCTATGCACGGATGTTGAACTTGGATGTCAATTCTGATCCAACTACTGGTGCCGTGTCGGGAGACAAAATTCCCGGGCTGTTTGACGAGTTGGTCACTCTAGCTAACCAAGTAGCCACGAAAGGAGATATCTCGTGAATGCCACCGCCGGGCTTACAGACCTGGATTATTTTGCTGACACTACACCTGAATGGGGTTCCGAATGGTTCTCTGTTGTAGAGCCCGACCTTTCGAGTCAGAGCAGGATCACCGAATTCAAGACGCAAGGTTCATCTTCACCATTCTTGTCAAAGATAGAACGAAGGGTGGCTGTCGTTGAGCCTCTACCTAAAGTTGCACGTGACAATCTTGAGACGGTCCACCACTATGAAAAAGCTACTGGGTTTAACAAACCACAATTCTTCGCCTTTCGGTTGAGCGTTCCCATTGACATAAATGAGTATAGATTCTTTCTACAAGACACTATGCCAAGTGAAACCACGGACACAGTGATACTTGTAGATTCTGGTGACACAGAGGGTGCATTTGATACAGGGTATGCCCCGGAATACCAAGAAGTAATCAATGACTTGCAGAACGGCGGACGCGAAATTCTTGCCGATGAGCTGTTCGAAATGCTCCGCAGTGCTCAAGAAGATCCCGAAGAGCCTGAGATAAAGCTCTTTTCGCTTCAGGCGATGGCTCGATTCCTCATTAGGGAAAAGCAGTATGACAATCCTATCTTTGGAGCTGATCCTCGAGGCTTAATGCAAATAGAGTGGCATATAGATGGACACGGTCTCTTGGTCATGGCGTTCGTGGAAGAGGAGCTAATTCACTGCGTGGCTCAAGCCGACGCTACTCCTAAAAGCGAATTGCTGAATAAGAGTGTCTTGTTGACGGAGAATCAAGCGGTAGAGGAATTTGGCTACCTTGTCCCTCTACGCTGAGCTCAATCCCTATGATCTCCTACTCGATAGTGATGATGTAAGTAGGTACTGCCGTCCCAGCGATTACGACCAAACTCAATGTGAACCAAAAGTGGGGGCTTTCCAGCGTCGGGCATCTGAGGTTGATGCATCCGTCAATCGAATCCAACACTTCCAGTTATCTGATACTGCAAGTGCTATTGAACGCATTCGTGAAGAATTCTTGGCAAAGGATTACACTTTGAAACCGAATGGGCGATTCGTCGTGTTCAACGTAGGGAAGGCGAAAAATGCAGCGACAAAAGCAGGAACCTACAAGCTCGTGTTCAAATACACTCCCGATCCACCCATCTTTTCTCACTCTTCAATATTCAACCTTCCCGACGATCCTAATGAAGAACGAAAGATCGCCATTGCCATTAAGCGTTTGGTAACTAAGTTCGACACATACTACGCCGTTCCTTAACTCGACTCAAGTCGTCCGCGTCCGCGACGGAGGCGGGATACTTCAGGGCGATGACTGCCTCGACAGTGCGGTGGTCTTCCACGACTTCCAGGCCGAGCCGCGCCTCCGCCTCTACTTCCACATTGTGGGCAGGCTCGAACTCGGCCTCTATGATGATGGGAGCGCGACCGGACTCTGTGATGACGATATCCGGCTGCAGCCCGGGATGACCGACAATGGAGCGGAGGTTGCACCCTCGCATCATGCCTTGGAGCAATATGCCGAGGGCGTTGTTTGCGTTCGGTTCGGTCTGTCGAGGCATAGGCGAGAATCGTAGCACGATTGTTCTTGTCAGGCAAGACTTCACCCCTTTATTTCTTTTCCCGCGCTTTTGCAATAGTCCCCCCTAGTCCTGTAGACTGGATTGAAAAGAACACATGAACTAAATGCGGCGCGGGGTCATTGCGGTCAACGGAGACCGCCCGCTCCCAAGAAGGGAACGTCAGGAATTGTCAGGTCAGAACGTACCCCCTGGAAGAATAATCCCGTTGCCGACTGCGGGATGCCTCTTGGAGGAAGAGGTTCCACCAGTGGCAAGACTTCCCGAAGACCGCCGAGTCCGATGCAACTTGACAATAACGAGAAAAGTGGCACAGAATGGAACAAAATGGAACACTTTTCGTAAGTATCGCGACGCCTCTCCGCCCTCACATCAACCGTCTGCCGAGTAGCAGTTCTACCCCCATCCACCCCTCCCACCCTTCCCCCGGTCCGGCCTGCAATCACTCACGTTACCCACTCCCCCGAATACTGAAATAAAATTCCCGAAAAATACGTCCGAAAAAACCTTGACCACCTTCAGATGAGGCGTATACTGGATTGAGAGGGTGTTGATTTCGAGCGAGTAAGGGGGCACCGTGCCCCCTGTTTGTTTGTCTCCCCTCGTAGATTGATGAAGGGTCCTGCCGGGGGCATTAGCCCGGCCTGATGAGTCTACTCGTACGAATCCTCAGGTTCCCATGGAACCACAAGCGGCGCCTCTTGGCCGCGTACCTGTTCACAGCGGGCGCTACCGCCGCATACGTTTTCCTCCCCGAACTCTTCGGCAACGCGGTCGACAACGTGGCCGGTACGATCGAGGCGGGCGGGGCGGTGAACTCCGCCATTCTTGTCACCTGCATACTGATCGTCGGGCTCGGCATGGTGCGCGGCATCTTCTCGTTCGGCCAGATGTACATGGGCGAGTCGCTGGGCCAGCACGTCGTCTACGATCTGCGAAACCGGTTCTACAACCACGTCCAGCACCTGGGGTTCGGCTTCCACGACAGCCAGCACACGGGCAACCTGATGTCCAAGGCGATCACCGACGTGGAGGCGATCCGCATGTTCGTCAACCTCGTCGTCGTCCGCACCCCCTACTTCATCGTGCTGTTCGTGGTGGTCGTCGTCCTGATGATGAGGATCGACTGGCAGCTTGGGCTGATCAGCCTCGCGCTGCTGCCCGTGGCGATGAGTGTGGCCAGCCTGATACGGCTGCGGATGCGCAACGCCTGGCTCGAAGCCCAGGAGAAGTTCGCCGTCCTCAACACGACCCTGCAGGAGAACCTGAGCGGCGCGCGTGTCGTCAAGGCGTTCGCCTCCTCCGACTACGAGGAGGAGAAGTTCCGCGTCCACAACCAGGCCGTCGCCGACGACATGTACAAGGCGATGAAGCTTCACGCCTTCAACGGCTCGTTCGTGCTGTTCATCTTCCTGCTGACGCTCGGCATGGTGCTGCTTTTCGGCGGGCTCGGCGTGATCGACGGGCGGATGACGCTCGGCGAGTTCACCAAGTTCGTCCTCTATCTGCAGATCCTCGCCCAGCCGTTCCGCATGGCGGGCATGATCGTGAACAACCTCGCGCGGGCGATGTCCGCCGCGACGCGGATCTTCGAGGTGCTCGACGCCAAGTCTCCCGTCAAGGACCGTCGCGGCGCCGTCGAGATGGAGCGCGCCGCAGGCCACGTGCGGTTCGAGAAGGTGGGCTTCGAGTACCGCAAGGACACTCCCGTTCTGCAAGACTTCAATCTCCACGTTCCAGCGGGGCGCGTCATCGCCCTGTTGGGAGCGCCGGGCAGCGGCAAGAGCACCCTCGCCAGCCTGATACCGCGCTTCTACGACGTGACGAAGGGAACGGTCACAATCGACGACGTCGACGTTCGGGACGTGACGCTGGAGTCGCTCCGCCGGAACATCGGCGTGGTGCAGCAGGACGTGTTCCTGTTCACCGACACGATAGCCAACAACATCGCGTACGGACGCCCCGACGCGAGCATGGATGACATCATCCGGGCGGCGAAGATCGCGCAGCTGCATGAGCACGTCGTGAGCCTACCGGACGGGTACGAGACGGTCCTCGGCGAGCGGGGAGTATCGCTCTCCGGAGGCCAGCGGCAACGCCTGTCGATAGCGCGCGCCGTCCTGCTTGACCCACCGATACTGGTGCTCGACGACTCGACTTCGAGCGTCGACGCGCGCACGGAAAACGAGATACGGAAGGCCATGGCCTCGGTGATGGAAGGTCGGACGACCTTCATCATCGCGCACCGCCTCAGCACGGTGCACTCTGCCGACATGATCGTCGTCCTCCAGGACGGGCAGATCGTCGAGCGTGGCAACCATGCCGAGCTCGTGGAGCATGGCGGTCTGTACCGCGAGATATACGACCTCCAGCTACGGCCGCAGGAAGACGTGATGATGGAGTTCGACGTACCTGAGAAGGTCGCGGCCGGGAGTTCACAGTCATGATGCATGCCTTCGGCGGCAGGCCGTCGGGCACGAGCAAGGGTGGGCTGGACGAGGAGGTCTTCGGAAACGCCGTAGACCCCAAGGTCATCCACCGGATGCTCCCGTACATCCTTCCCCAGACGCGACTGGTAATCATCGCCGTCACCGCCATGCTGCTCTTCGCGGCTACGCAGGTGTCGGTGCCATGGCTCGTAAAGCTCGGCATCGACCGCTATATCGCCAACGACGACCGCGCCGGCCTCCTCCTGGTAGCCGCGCTGTTCTTCGGGAGCGCGGTGATCAACTGGGGCTCCCTCTTCGTGCAGGACATTACCATCACGAAGGCGGGACAGGGCGTCCTGCTGGCATTGCGGCGCGACATGTTCTCGCACATGCAGAAGCAGTCGATGCGTTTCTTCGATAAGACCGAGGTCGGACGCATCATGTCGCGGGTGCAGGGCGACGTGTACCAGCTTCAAGAGTTCCTCGGCACCATCGTGATGACCGTCGGCGACTTCCTCAGCCTCGGCGGTATCGTCGTCGTGATGCTGCTGCTCGACGTGAAGCTGGGGCTGCTCGCCTTGGTCGTCCTGCCGCTGCTCGCCATAGCAATGGCCGTGTGGCAGCCCTTCGCCAGGAGGACGTTCATCAAAGCGCGGGCGACTATCTCGATCGTCAACGCATCGCTGAACGAGAACATCACCGGCGTGCGCGTCGTCCAGGCCATGAACCGCCAGGACGAGAACCTGCGCCAATTCGACGTGAAGAACCGGAGCAACCTCAACGCCTTTCTCGGCGCGGGACGGCTCTCGGCGGGGGTACTGCCGATGGTCGATTTCCTGCCTGCGGCGGCCATAGGACTCGTGCTCTACTTCGGGTCGAGCATGGTCTCCGGCGGCGCCATCGAGATCGGCCTGCTGATCGCGTTCATCATGTACATCCAGCGCTTCTTCGACCCGATCCGCAACCTGACGATACAGTACACCCTGCTCCAACGCGCCATGGCCTCCGGCACGCGCATCTTCGAGACGCTGGACGTCGAGCCGGACATGGTCGACGCGCCGGACGCCGCCGTTCTGCCGCCCATTCGCGGGGAGGTCGAGCTGCGGAACGTGAGCTTCGCCTACAAGCAGGACGAGGACGTGATCCACGACCTGAGCCTGCGCATCGAGCCGGGAAAGACGGCGGCAATCGTCGGTCCGACAGGGGCGGGCAAGACTACGCTCGTCTCCCTCATCGCGCGGTTCTACGACGTCGAACAAGGACGGGGCTCCGTGCTGGTGGACGGCCACGACGTGCGCGACGTTGTACGCACGTCTCTGGCGAGCCAGATGAGCATGGTGCTCCAGGAGCCGTTCCTCTTCTCGGGAACAGTACGGGAGAACATCAAGTACAACCACGTCGACGTATCCGAGGAGAAGATGATCGAGGCGGCGAAGGCGGTTGGAGCGCACAGCTTCATCACCAAGCTGGAAGACGGGTACGACACCTACCTCGAGGAGCGCGGCGAGAACCTCAGCGTGGGACAGCGCCAGCTCATCAGCTTCGCCCGCGCCATCGTAGCCGATCCCAAGATTCTCATCCTCGACGAGGCGACGGCCAACATCGACAGCCACACCGAGGCGCAGATCCAGCTTGCGCTGCGGAGCCTGCTCAAGGGCAGGACGGCCATCGTCATCGCCCACCGCCTTTCGACGATTCGAGGGGCCGACAAGATCGTCGTCCTCAGTCAAGGCGAGCTGGTCGAGGAGGGCACGCACGACGAGCTCCTCGACCGCGACGGCCTGTACTCCCACCTCTACCACATGAACTACGCCGTCCTCGAAGAGATCGGCGTCGCGTAGCATCCCCACAAAGAGCAAACCCCATCGTCCTCACCTTACATCCTTCCCCTTAGGGGAAAGGACGAAGGAAGGGGGATATCCACGTATACAGGAAGGCGCCATGACCGACTACCTCCGTGCATCACGCCACCTCGACCTCGAGGGCGCATACAACATCCGAGACATCGGCGGCTACGAGACCCTCGACGGGCGAAGAACCCGTCCTCGGACGCTGTTCCGGTCCGACAGTCTCCACAACCTCACGCCGGACTCGCAACGCGCATTGGTGTCGGAGGGACTTCGCACGGTGGTCGACCTGCGGGTGACCGATGCCGTAACGGGGCATCCGAACGTCTTCGCCCAGTCGTCGGAGGTGGACTACCGCTGGGTAAACGTCATGGGAGACGAGCCGCTGGTGGAGGTCTCGGACATTAACGTCTCGGCGCTTGGCCCCGACCGGCCGCCCGATATCTACGCCGCCATCCTCGACGTGCGCCGGGAATGGATGGGCAGGGTCGTCAAGCACCTCGCGGCCCCCGGCACCCTTCCCGCCCTCTACCACTGCAACTCCGGGCGCGATCGCGCGGGCCTGGTGACGATGCTGCTGCTGAGCATAGCCAACGTGCCGGCGAAGACCATCGTCGAGGACTACAGCTCATCGGCGATGTATCTATGGCGGCGCATCCCCGACCGCGAAGCCGGGACGCGCCTGCGTCTCGACCCGGCAGACTTCGACGCCACCGAGGAGTACCGGCAGGCCTACGAGACCGAGCGGAACATCGCCCCGCCGCACGCCATGCGCGCCAGCATCGAGCACCTCGAGCGCGAGTACGGCGGCGTTCTCCCGTACCTTGTCGGCGCAGGCGTCACCGAGGAAGAGCTAGAGCGGCTTCGGGCGGCGATGGTGAGGTGAGGGGCCGCCAAGGCCCCCGCGAGACGTGGAATCCCGGACGGACGCAACCCTACCACCTGGCCTGCAAGTTATCGTAGCCGTTTACGAGCAGACCCCCACTACAAAGGAGGCCGCCCCTGTGATTAGGGCGGCCTCTTAGGTTCCCAGTGCTGTGCGCGGGGGTACCGGACAGGTCCCCGCCGCTCACAGCTCAATGGCTGCTATTCAATCCACCTGTACTCGACGTTGCCGTAGTTCGACGTGCGGGACTGCTCGTACTCGGTGATGAAGGTATCGGGGTTTTCGCGGTACTCGCCTGTGTCGGACCAGGACCCCCAGGTCTCAGGCTCGGGGTCGTCAACCCACCGCGTCTGGCGGTTGCCGAGGTTGGAAGTGCGTGCCTGTTCCTTCTCGCGGTTAGCGAGGCTTCCCCGGTAGGTGCCGGTGTCCGACCAGGAGCCCCAGGTCTCGGTCACCGACACGGGGGCGTCGACCCAGCGCGTCTGACGATTGCCATAGTTGGAGGTGCGTTCCTGTTGCCTCTCGCGGTTGGCCCCTGAGCCTCGGTAGGTGCTGGTGTTGGTCCAGGACCCCCAGGTCTCGGACTCGGGATCGTCAACCCAACGGTACTCGACATCGCCATAGTTGGAAATGCGCCTCTGCTGTTGCTCGCGGCTGCCGAGGTTTCCACGGTAGGTGCCGGTGTTAGTCCACGCGCCCCACGTTGCCCCTTCAGGGTCGGGGACCCATTGGTACTGGGTGTTGCCGTAGTTGGAGGTGCGGGACTGTTCCTTTTCCCGGCCCACTCCGCTGCCGTCGGTGTTGCCGGTGTCGGTCCATGACCCCCAGGTCTCGGGCTCGGGGTCGCTGACCCACTGGGTTTCGGTCGTGTTGTAGTTGGAGGTGCGCCGCTGTTCCTTTTCGCGGCCGCCGAGGGAACCGCGATAGTTGCCGGTATCCTCCCAATCGCCCCACTCGATCGCCTCCGGGTCGCTGACCCACTGGGTCTCAGTGGCGCCGTAGTTGGAGGTGCGCCGCTGTTCCTTCTCGCGATTGGCTAGCGAGCCGCGAGTGCTGCCGGTGTCAGTCCAATCGCCCCACTCGATCGGCTCGGGATCGGAACGCCACTCGTCCCGCGTGTTGTCGTAGTTGGAAGTGCTTATGTAGAGCCTTTCGCGGTTGGCGAGCGATCCTCGGGTGGCGCTTCTGCGAACATAGGGTCCCCAGACCTCGGACTCGGGGTCGGAACGCCACACGGTCTGGCGGTTGCCGTAGTTGGAAAAGCGCTCGTACAGCCTCTCTCGGTCGGCCAACTCACCTTGAGTGGTATTCGTGGCAGTCCAGGAACCCCAGGTCTCCGGCTCGGGGTCGGAACGCCAGTCGTCCCGCGTGTTGCCGTAGTTTGAGGTGCTCCGGTACAGCCTCTCTCGGTTGGCAAGCGATCCGCGCGTGGTGCCGGTGCGAACATAGGCCCCATACACTTCGGTTTCGGGGTCGGACCGCCACTCGTCCCGCGTATTGCCATAGTTGGAAGTGCTTATGTAGAGCCTCTCTCGGTTGGCCAGCGAACCGCGCGTGGTGCTTCTCCGAACAAACGGCCCCCAGACCTCGGTCTCGGGGTCGGATCGCCACTGGGTCCGCGTGTTGCCGTAGTTTGAGGTGCTCCGGTACAGCCTCTCTCGGTTGGCAAGCGATCCGCGCGTGGTGCCGGTGCGAACATAGGCCCCATACACTTCGGTTTCGGGGTCGGACCGCCACTCGTCCCGCGTATTGCCATAGTTGGAAGTGCTTATGTAGAGCCTCTCTCGGTTGGCCAGCGAACCGCGCGTGGTGCTTCTCCGAACAAAGGGCCCCCAGACTTCGGGCTCGGGGTCGGGCTGCCAGCGGGTCTGACGGTTGCCGAGGTTCGAGGTGCGCTCGTAGAGTCTCTCACGGTCTTCCCCAATGCCCTCGTATGACGCCGGCTCGACGGGAGTCCATGTCGGCCCCCAGACTTCGGGCTCGGGGTCGGGCTGCCAGCGGGTCTGCCGGTTGCCGAGGTTCGAGGTGCGCTCGTAGAGTCTCTCACGGTCTTCCCCAATGCCCTCGTATGACGCCGGCTCGACGGGAGTCCACGTCGGCGGCCAGATCTCCTCGGGGTCGGGCTGCCAGCGGGTCTGACGGTTGCCGAGGTTTGAGGTCCGCTCGTAGAGCCTCTCGCGGTCCTCTCCAATGCCTTCGTACGACGCCGGCTCGACGGGAGTCCACGTCGGGGGCCAGATCTCCTCGGGGTCGGGCTGCCAGCGGGTCTGCCGGTTGCCGAGGTTCGAGGTGCGCTCGTAGAGTCTCTCACGGTCCTCTCCAATGCCTTCGTACGACGCCGGCTCGACCGGAGTCCACGTCGGGGGCCAGATCTCCTCGGGGTCGGGCTGCCAGCGGGTCTGCCGGTTGCCGAGGTTTGAGGTGCGCTCATAGAGCCGCTCGCGGTCTTCTCCAATGCCCTCGTACGACGCCGGCTCGACGGGAGTCCACGTCGGGGGCCAGATCTCCTCGGGGTCGGGCTGCCAGCGGGTCTGCCGGTTGCCGAGGTTCGAGGTGCGCTCGTAGAGCCTCTCACGGTCCTCTCCAATGCCTTCGTACGACGCCGGCTCGACCGGAGTCCACGTCGGGGGCCAGATCTCCTCGGGGTCGGGCTGCCAGCGGGTCTGCCGGTTGCCGAGGTTTGAGGTGCGCTCATAGAGCCGCTCGCGGTCTTCTCCAATGCCCTCGTACGACGCCGGCTCGACGGGAGTCCACGTCGGGGGCCAGATCTCCTCGGGGTCGGGCTGCCAGCGGGTCTGCCGGTTGCCGAGGTTCGAGGTGCGCTCGTAGAGCCTCTCACGGTCTTCCCCAATGCCTTCGTACGACGCTGGCTCGACCGGGGTCCATGTCGGCGGCCAGATCTCCTCGGGATCGGGCTGCCAGCGGGTCTGCCGGTTGCCGAGGTTCGAGGTGCGCTCGTAGAGCCGCTCGCGGTCCTCCCCAATGCCCTCGTATGACGCCGGCTCGACGGGAGTCCACGTCGGGGGCCAGATCTCCTCGGGGTCGGGCTGCCAGCGGGTCTGCCGGTTGCCGAGGTTCGAGGTGCGCTCGTAGAGCCTCTCACGGTCTTCCCCAATGCCTTCGTACGACGCTGGCTCGACCGGGGTCCATGTCGGCGGCCAGATCTCCTCGGGATCCGGCGCCAACTGGGTCTCCTCACAGTTGTGGCTGTCGTAATTGGTGCGGCGGATTTCTTCCCTCTGGCGGTCGGCTCCGACGCCCACGTATCTGTGAAACGTCCATTCTCCCCACTCGATCGCACCCTGGTCGAACCACCGCGTCTCGGTCTCACCCTCGTCGTTGGTACGACTCTGCTCCTGCTCCCGGTTGCCCTCATGGCACCGGTATTCGCCGGTTGCCTCCCACGTCGGCGGCTCGTACGTCACCCACTGGTACTGCGTGGTGCCGTAGTCGGACGTGCGGAACTGCTTCTTCTCCAACTCGTCGGCATTCAGCAGACTGACGCGAGTATCGAGTGGATCGACGTCCTGCCATGCGCTCCAGGTGAACACGCGCACCATCTTGGTCACGGTGTCGGTGCCGCTGGCATCGTCAGGGTCGGTCACGGTGAGGGTGAAGACGATGTCCCCCCGGGTCGACGGCGCCAGGAACGTGGTCTCCATGTGGTCGGAGTTGAGTATCGTGACGCCGGATTCCGCGGGCGCTTGCCAGTTGAAGCTGAGCTCATCGAGTTGATGGTCTTCGTCGCTGCTGCCGGACCCATTCAGAGGAGCGGCGGTATTGACCTCGACATAGGCATCCTCACCCGCGTTGGCCACCGGCGGCTGCACGGGATCGGGTTCCCACCGATACTTGGTCTTGCCCAGGTCGGAGGTGCTGAACTGCTGTTTCTCGCGTTCGTGGCCTTCGCCCTGATGCTGGATGGGCACCACATCCTGCCAGTCCGACCATGTATCGCGAAATCGCAGGGTGACCGAGGCCGTGGCGGTCCGGCCTGCGACGTCCGTCACCGTGAGCGTGAAGGCGACGTCCACGTCCTCAACCGGCGAGGTGAAGTAGGGTCTCGCGGTGTCGGCATCTTGGAGAGTGACCCCGTGAGTCGGCTCTTCCACCACCCAGCTATAGGTGAGCCCTTCCATTGGGGTGCTGATCGACCCATTGAGAGTGACGGGGACACCGGTGTCTTCTTGTCGGTCCTCGCCCGCGTTGGCTACGGGCGGCGGCTGAACCACGTTGATGGTAACCTCAGCGCTGTGGGAGAGGTTGTTTCTATCGGTGACCGTGAGTTTGAACTTGAGCCTATGGCTTTCGGCGGGCGCTGTAAAGCGCGCGGACTTAGTGTTGGCTCCGGTGAGGGTGACTTCGGGAGTTTGCGCCGCCTCGGGGTCGGAGTCGATTACCTGCTGCCAAAGGTAGGTGAGCTGGGTGATGTCTTGCTCGGTGGCGCGAGCGTAGTCGATGCTATTCGATCCGATGAGCGTCACCTCTTCAAGGTGCGCAGCGTCCGTAACCTCGTCAATCTTGGCGACGGGATAGCGGTTGACGATGACTTCCTCAGTGCTCTCAAGATTGTATTCGTCGGTCGCGGTGAGGCGGAACCTGAGAGGACCAAATCCTCCTTCGGGGACCCTGAACGAGGCGATGGAAGTGTCGGTAGTTTGGAAATTCTCGACATCCTGGCCTTCGATCTGTTCCCAGAGAAAGGTGAGATCGCCGCCATCGGGATCGAGGGACCCGCTCCCGTTGAGGAAGACCCTGTCTCCTACGTTGGCGTGGGCAGGGGATGCGAACACGTGCATAGTAGTCGCCCTCTTGCCGAAGGTGATTCCGAGGGCGCTCTCTACATTGGAAGCCGGCTGAAGGTAGACTTCATTCCCATGTATATAGGAATACGGCGGTTCAAGAGCGGACTGTAGTATTCCGACCAAATTATAGAGGCCGGAGTCGGGCGCGGTCTCTTTGACGACCGGCGCGCCTGAGTCGCCGCGGGACGTAGCGTGGCTCTCGGGTCGGACAAAAGCGGCTAGACCGCGAAAAGTTCTGAGCCCCACAATTTTCTCGATTCCGACGCCGGTAATGGTGACGTCATACACACCGTTCGTGGCACCTAGTACCTTCACCTCCATCCCCTCTTCGGGTTCAACGGTGCCGGCTACGAGTACCATGGAGTCGTGATCGCTGGGCTGAGAGCCATGGAGGTAGAAAGACACATTTCGATTTTCAAGCCTTGGCAAGCAATAGGCTGCATCGACTCGATTGACACCCAGAGATAATGCATGTCCCCTCACGTTGTCGCCGACCCTGTTACGCCAAAGTCCGCGATGTCCCTGATACATCTCTTCGTCATCGCGAAGGTTCGGCATTAATTCGACAAAGAGCAATTTGTTGAATCCGGCCATTACGTGGAGACAGGTGACCAGAACCTTTTGGTCGTCTTCTAGGCGAGTGGCAAGCCCGGTAAGGGTACCTTCGCCAATGAGCTCTGGCCGAGGGTCACGCCCCCGACAGCTCATGATCTCGAGGCCTCCTATGAGGGTGTCGTGTGTAATTGATCGGGTTGACATTAGTTTTCTCCTTTGTTTTGCGTGATTTTAGTATTAGTAATGCCAAATGCGTACATTTGTTCTATCGACTATGTCAAAACGTGCGCTGGTTATGAAGCGAACCGCTTCTCGGACTTAGGTGGGGAGTTGGACTAGTAGTGGGGTATGATGTGGTCAATGGATGGCCACATCATGTTAAGGAGGGGAACAGTGTTCATGGCGATTCCGGCTATTGGTATGATGAGGTCCTGGCGCTGTTCCCAATGGAGGTGGAACGCTCGTCCTGAAAGAAAGAGGCCTGTTGCGACGAACGGAAGCGACCAACTCGGCCAAGTGAAGATCAACACTGCTACCGCAATAAAGCCGAGGATGAGTCCTGCGATTGCCATACGGGTGTCTCCTTGTCCAGAGGGGCTGCAGTCAAGCTGCTCCGGTTAGTATACCTAGCCAAGAATTCATGAGAAATCACCTGAATCGTCTACCCGATCCCCATCGGCCTGTATCCCGGCCGTCAAGGGTCTATGCTCCGCCTGTCGGTCCATTCTGTTACTCTCCTAACGGGTCTCTCTGCTTGTCCTGCACCGCACTCATCTGATCGCCAAAAGCCTGAACGACGCTTTCCTTGTGTGCATGATTGCTCCTCCTTTCAATTGGTTCTGTTCCATAACGTCGTCAGCCTTCAAAAAAGAGAATAGCACAATAGTTCTATCCGTGTCAACTCCTGATGAGCCGAAGCTGAAATCCTACCGTCCGCCCGCAACTAGTTCGCCCTGGCGCTGGATGGGCACCACGTCTTGCCAGTCCGACCATGTATCGCGAAATCGCAGGGTGACCTGGGCGGTGGCGGTCCGGCCTGTGCCGTCCGTCACCGTGAGCGTGAACGTGACGTCCACGTCCTCAACCGGCGAGGTGAAGTAGGGCCTCGCGGTGTCGGCATCTTGGAGAGTGACCCCGTGAGTCGGCTCTTCCATCACCCAGCTATAGGTGAGCCCTTCCATTGGGGTGCTGTTCGACCCGTTGAGAGTGACGGGGACACCGGTGTCTTCTCGCCGGTTCTCGCCCGCGTTGGCTACGGGCGCGGGTGGCGGAACCACGTTGATGGTTACCGTATCGGAGTTGCTGAGCCCGTCAACATCCGTAACAGTGAGCTCGAACTCGAGGTCGCCTGCCTTGACCGGAGTGAATGTTGGGCTGGGATCGGTCTCGTCGCTGAGGTCTACCGGGTCTTCGGATAGAACGAGAGACGGCGGGCTGAACACCTGCTTCCATCGGAACGTCACGTCCCCTCGGTTGTCGGGGTCGCTCCCTGAGCCGTCCAGCGTGACAAGATCGCCGACGTGAGGTTGCTGGGGATTGCCGGCGTTGGCGACCGGCTTCCGGTGGCCGAACGAGATTCTGAGAATCCGCTCGATTGCCGAGGCGCGGCAACTGAGACTCTTCCGGCGGTTCCCCTCATACTTGCCCATGTGGATGCCGGCCATCTAATACACCCCAGTCTCTACCTTGTAGAGGGTCGGTGCGCCTGAGTTGCCGGCGGTAGTGTCCGCATCGAGGCTGATCGTAAAGAGGTTCCTGAATTCCGCTCCCCCAAAATCATCATCGATGCCTGCGACATCTATCGTGCCGGGTATTTCGCCCGTCTTGGCGCCAAGAAGCACTACCGGCAACCCATTCACAGGTTCCTTGGTTCCTGTGATGAAGGAGCGGGTCCCGTGGGGCTCGTCGTGGAGCTTGTACAATGCGCCCAGCCCGCTTGCGCTTGACGGGTCAAGATCGCATATTGCTGCATCGATTTCCATGTACTCGTCCGAGTTGGCCGGAGTCCGTTGCCAGTCGATTATGTCCCCGACCTTAAAGCCCGAACTGCTGCCGCCCTGATACATCTGCTCAGAGCCGGCCGGGTTTCGGAAGTTGTCATCCGCTGTCAACCCCGCCATGACGTGCATGTTGGTGACAAGCACCTTCGCGCCGCTTCGGGTCGCTAGGGCCGCGAGTGTGCCTTGGTTGAACTGATAGTTGGGGTGGTTCCCGTTACGCCCCTTTATCAAAATGCCGCTCTGAAGCGGTCTGTGTAAATCCTCTTTGCCGCTCATCTATTTGCCTCCTTCTATTCAAGAACGGAGCGTTCCGATTGAATGATCCGCACGGGCACACCGTCCAAACAGGCAGGTATGCGTTGTTCTTCCGGCAAGGTTGTGGGGTCAGTGAGTTCAGTCACCCTCACGGTGATTCCTTCCGGCACGTCGGGCGGGTCGTCGTCACTTCGCCCGACAAAATTACCGATGTAATGAGGATAGGCCCTAATTAGGGGCCGGTGTTTGTCGCGCACCGCCTCCATCTGCTCATAGGTCGGCGGCGCGTCCGGGTCTTCCTGGTATTCAGCCATTGTCTTTCTCTCCTCTATGCAGGGGTCTTGCTGTGTCGTGTCTTGCTGTGTCGCACAGGCCGCGAGTGCCAGAACTCCGATAGCGATGATCGCTGAAAGCCTGAACGACGCTTTCCTTGTGTGCATTGTTGCTCCTCCTTTCAGTTGGTTCTGTTCCATAACGTCGTTAGCCTTCAAAAATGAGAATAGCACAACAGTTCTAGCGGTGTCAACCCCTGCGAGAAAATTCGATCCCGCCGGTCAGGACATGCAGACAAGTGAAGAGGACTTTCTGGTTGTCACTCTTCCGAGTTGCAATTCCCGTGAGGGTGCCTGAGTTAATTCGCTCGGGTCTAGGGGATGTCCCTCGGGCGCTGGTGATCTCGATTCCACCTATGATGGGTCTGTGTTCGCCAGTAATGAAACTCATTCGCTGTCTCCTATCTTAGAAAGCTTGCTATGGGCAATGCCATTACAGTACAGTACAGTACAGTACAGTACATTTGTTCTTGTTAACCTGTCAATTTAGGGTCGGGTCGTGATGTTCGCCGATTTTTCCAATTTGGGGGAGGGAACGGGGGTGTGCTGTCAGAGGTTGTGGGCGACGGGCACCGCAATGAGAAATGTAAGAAGGGCCATGAGGTTTACGGTGATGCTGGCAACTTTGACGCCAGCGCTCTCGCCTTGGCGCAGAGTCATTGCTAACGAGGCCAGTCCGATTACGAGGAAGGGAAAAGCGACGAACCACAAGTGCTCGAACAACAGCAACGACAAAACCGAGAGTGTGAGTGCAACCACGCTGGCAACTACCGTGGATATTGCCATGTGTCTATCTCCTTGTCGAGAGGGGTTGCAGCCAAGTCTCCCCAGCGAGGATACCAAAAGCTGAACTCACTTGTTCACCCAAACCATCTACCCGATCACCATCGGCCTGTATCCCGGCCGTCAAGGGTCTATGCTCCGCCTGTCGGTCCATTGATGTCACCCCTTGATGGAACGAAGCTGATTTTCCGCCGTTCGCCCGTAGCTCGATTCGCTACCGCCCTGATACATCTCCTCGTCGTCTTCAAGCGGCTGATGGACAAGGCTTAGTCCGCCGTCGGCCATTACGTGCTGGTTGGTGACGAGAACCTTCTGGCTGTTGCGAGTTGCAAGGGCGGTGAGGGTGCCCGAGGAGATTCCATCTGTTGTTGAGCGAGCGCTCGTGACTTGGATTCCCGCTCTTACGGGTCTCTGGCGAGCGTTTCGTGCTGGCATTGCTATCCTCCATGTAAATTACCCCTAATATCGAGTGGCAAGGGGGCATGTATGTTCTGCGTAAGGTGTCAAGACGCGGTCAGGCCGTGAAGCCTGCCGTTTTTTCAGAGTTGGGCAGCGTGTGTGAGAGGGGGAGGTCGGGAGACGACCCCGCTGGGAGAATTACGGGGCGGGAAAGTATGGTTGTAGGGTGATGATGGCCCACCAGCTGTACAGGAGCACCAAGGTGAACACACTCGCCGCAAGGCAGCCGATTGCCGTGGCCCATCGTGTGCGTCGCGCTTGCCGACGAAACAGGGAGGCGACTGAAAGGGCTAGCCCGATTGTTAGGCAAGGTAGCGCAAGGTTCACTCCGAGGAATCTCTGCAGGGCGAATGTGTTCCCTGGCAGGTGATATCCCCAGCCAGTGATCATGGCCAGTAGCAAAGGAATAAAGGCGAAGATGACGGCGAGGATGCCGAGTATCGCTCCTAGTTTTCCCATGTGTCTGTTTCCTTGTCCAGATGGGCTGCAGCGATGCCGCTTCCGTGATGGTACCAGAACTCATGAGATTACCGGAATCATCCAACCGCGCTCCATCGACCTGTACCCCGGCCATCAAGAACCTCTGTGCCTTGCATTCTCTCCGGGTCAACTTGCCTACTCTCCTTGCTCTTCTCTTGCCGCCGACACCCTGGCGACGTGGGCCTCTTCGTCCTCGCGGGTCACGCCCAGCGCCTCCATACATGTGTGTCTCGATCCCGTCGGTGAGCGGTCTGTGACTGCTATCGCACCCGACATTCGATAAACCTCCTATGAGTTCGATGACGTTTATCGGACTGGGAAATTTTCTCCGCAAATGTTGGTGAGGAGCGCATTGCACCAGGACATGAACACATCGGGGAGGAAGATGGACGTTGCGATGACGACTGCGAAGCAGATGAGGAGTATGACGGCTCCGATGCCTATTGCTATGAGTGATTTCTTCAATTGGGAGTTATTAGACATGTTCTTTTCTCCTTTCTTGTCTTGTCGCCGACATCTTGATGGTCTTGGTTCCAGTCTTGGTCTCCACAAGCCGCCGCCGTCACCAACACGGCTGCGAAGCAGATGATGATCGCCGGAAGCCTGAACGACGCTTTCCTTGTGTGCATGATTGCTCCTCCTTTCAATTGGTTCTGTCTCATAACGCCGTCAGCCTTCAAAAAAGAGAATAGCACAATAGTTCTATGGGTGTCAGCCCCAGGGAGAAAAGTCGGCGCTGTCGCATGGAGCCTTCGTGCCTCTTACGTTTCAGCGACCGCTTTCGGAAGAGGCGTGTGCAAGGGGAGAAAGGAGCTCACCCCATCCGCTCCTGTGGCGACACTCCCTAGAAGGCCAGGCCTACCTGTACAGCTGCGTTGCCGTCGTGACGTTTCCAATGTGCCAAAGCACCGATGGCGGCAGGGCGAGGACGCCGGCAATCACGATTCCCGACAGCAGCACCGCGGCGAGAGGCGAGCCGTACCGGGCCGTCGGCTCGTGTGTCGAGGCTGCAAGACGGTCGATGAGCCATCCGCCGAGCGCGAATGCAAGCCCCGCGGGGATTGCCGTATACATGAATCGCCCGCCCTCGGATACCATGCGGAAAGGAACGCCGAAGATCGTGTCGAGGGTGAATCCCACGAAATCAAGGAACGGTATTGCGCCGTCTACGTATGCCAGGACCACGTTCGCCTGCGGCAACATGACGCCTCCAAGGAGCAGCGAGAACGCGACCCACCACGCCCCGCCGATCGCGGCCCAATGCAGAATACCCAGCGCGTGCCGCGGCGTCGACGAGGCGAACGCGCGTGACGACCTGTTCATCAGATATCCCGCAATTCCGGCGATCACCAGACCGCTCAGGCCGCCGACTATCATGAAATAGAGGATGTCTGAGGGCGGAAGCGCGTCAGCATCAACGGAAAACTTCGAGGTCAGCCCCACAACATTGGTGACGACGACGGCCGCACCGAGGGCCGCTCCGTACAGGCCGAGGCTCGCGGTGAATCGCCACCGGGGCCGCATGTCCTCTCGCGGATCGGCCAGTACGACTTTCGATGTGTCGGTCACAGTTGCCATGCGCCATGAATACCGTAACGAAGGTGTCCTTCCAGTGTAGCATCAACGCCGTTCCGGGCGCGTTTTACGCCGCCATCGACTCGCGGTATCCGGGGTGGCCGGGCGCACCGTAAAGGGCGCAGCCGCTGCACGAGCGGACCTGTCCGCACGGCGCGGCGGCCTCCTGCGAGCGCGGAGCGGAGACTTCAGCGGTGACGGGCTGGCTCGGTCGCTCCTTGAAGAGTTCGAGCTTGAGCTGCTTGGCCGGGGTCGCGGCGCTGCCTGGGAACGAGACGAACGGCAAGGCGCGACCGCGCACGACGCCCATGGCCTGCAGGTCGCGCCACGTGTCGATCTTGTGGCGCTCACGTTGCCGGACGATCCGCTCCGCCGAGGTTGGCCCGATGCCGGGCACCCGGAGCAGGTCGGCCTTGCTCGCGCCGTTGATATCGAGCGGGAACCGGTCGGCGTTCGACAGGGCGATGACGGTCTTCGGGTCGTCCTCCAGCGAGAGGAATCCTGCAGGATCGTACGCGTGGCGTATCTCGTCGTCTTCGTACCGGTAGATGCGCTTGAGCCAGTCGACCTGGTAGAGGCGATTCGTTCGCCAGATGGGAGTCGGCTCGTGGTCCTCCAGCGGCGTGTAGCGGATCGGCAGGAACGGGTTGTAGTAGACCCGCTTGAAGTTCCACTGGCCGTAGAGCTGCGCCATCCGTTGGTAGACGTCCCAGTCGGACTCGTCCGCCGCGCCCACGACGAGTTGGGTCACCTGCCCGACCGCGCCGCCGGGGTTCCGCTGTCGCAAGAGGCCGTCCATCCAGTGCATCTGCGAGAGCATGTCGCGTTCGAGGTCCTTCATCTTGCTGAGCCGCCTCATGCCCTCGACCGTCGGCGTCTCGAGGTTGACGGACAGGCGGGTCCCCAGCCGGTACGCCTGCTCGACGTATTCGTATTCGGTGCCAGGCATAATCTTGAGGTGAATGTACCCCTTGAAGTCGTACTTGTTGCGGACGAGATCGACGACCTTGATGAGCTTCTCCGTCGTCTTCGAGCCGGACCCTGCCACGCCGGAGCTGAGAAACAGCCCCGCGACGGTGTGTCTGCGCTCCATCTCGTGAAAGGTGCGAGCAAGCTCATCCACCTTGAACGAGAACCGCTTGCGTGGCACCCAGTGGCTGTTCGGGCAGAAGTGGCAGTCCATCTTGCAGAAGTCCGTGAACATCACGCGGAACAGGTTGATCGTCTTGCCATTCGGCATCGACGCCTTATACACCCCCGGCGCGGGGTTCTTCTCTGCCCGCGAGTAGGGCGCTCGCACGGCGGCGTAGTCATTCCCCTTTCGCGGACGCGACAGAACGTCGTCCGTAGCCATTCCCGCCAACTTCTCTAGCTTCTCGAATCTCCCCGGTTCGCTTTGTATCAGCATGACGGCCCTCCTTCAGACAAGAACGTGTGTTCCTATACAGCACGCATGTTCCTACATTGTGTGGCCCTTGTCAAGCCCCAAAATGCTCGTCGTGGGACGGCAGCCGAGGCCACGCGCAAAGAGGAGATTCTTTCATTACCTCAGCGCGTGTCACTGCCGTCAAAATGAACAGCAGCGAACACACCGTCATTCCGGCGAAGGCCGGAATCCATCTTCGGCCCCTGTCATAAGTCGCGCAACGACAGAGGGACCATCGCCACTTCCATACCAGGTGATGAGGATACTAACCATCATGAGATATTCCGAGCGTAGCGGAGTGAAATGAGGAATCTGGAATCCTCGTCCACCGGGCGGAGACGCATAACGGAAACGGGCCTAATTGAGACGGCAGAACACCCTAGATTCCTCCCTCCGGTCGGAATGGCAGGCTGTGAGGGCAGTTACGCGTGGGGCTCCAAGAAGAGAGAGCGAAATCGGCGAAACCGCAGAGACGGGGCGACTCGTAGATCGCCTAAACAATGAACTGGACGGAACCGGATTTACCCCAGTCTCTGACGCAACCTCACGACCTGCTCAAATGGCAGCCGGACGGTGCTAGAAGCAGAGCGGGCTGCTGAGAGAATACCGTGTGTGGTCCTCGATGCCGCCTTGACTGGTCTCGCGGGCCATAATGTCGCGCCACATGTCGCGCCAGTCCTCGAACTCGGTCATCTCGCGTTCGGGGCGCCGGCGGCTGCGGGCGATCCACGCGGGACGGCCACCCTGTCCGACGGGCTGTCCTATGGGCTGGTAGCGGAGGTCGTAGCTCCATCGGAGACGGTCACTCACGTTCACCAGGGAGCTGTGCTGGGTCAGCTTGTTGAGGATCACGAGGTCGCCGGGGTCGGCGGGCAGTGTCACCTGCTCCTCCGGGATGACCTCGTCGGGAATGCCCTTGAAGTGCGGCCGTAGTTCGGTCGGCTTGCAGTGGACGGACAGCTCGCCCGAACGGTGACTGCCGGGAACGACGAGCAGGCACCCGTTCTCCTCGTCGACCGGCACCATCGGCACCCACACCGTCAGCGCGTCCGTGTCGTCGGCCTCGGTCTGGAACGCCCACAGGTCCTGGTGCCACAGCGTCTTTGAGATCATGCCGTTCGGCGAGCTCTGCACGGCCTCGGACAGGGAGTGCTCCGGCGGCTTGATCCGCGTGATGTGCAGGGGACTGACGGCGATCTCGTCCCCGATGAACTGCTCGATGGCGTCCAGCAGGCGCGGACTCCGCAGCAGGTTGAACATCTGCGGGTGCAGGTACATGGGACGGTCTGCCGACTCATAGGAGTGGGAAACGTAGACGCTCAGGTGGTCGAAGAATTCGTCGCCCGTGTCCGCCACGAAGGCCGACAGCCGGTCGAGCGTGTTCTCTGCCGCGTACTTGTGCCGCAGCTTGCCCTCCGCGTACAGCATCTCGATCAGGCCGTCGAGCACCACGCCGTACTCGTCGATGAGCGGCTCAATGTCCTGCTCCACGTCGAGGACATCCCGCAGGACGGTGTACCCCTCTTCTCGTAGCTGCTCAGCCGCCCGCGTTTCCGTAAGAAGCATGAAAGCCCTGTCTCCCGTCGATTTCTGATAAAGAGTGTATGTGCGCGGTCACGTTCAGTCAAGGAGCGCGGGGCTCATGTAAGTGTTCAGACCTCGTAAGAGCGTTCGACACACAGCCACCGTCATACCCGCGGAAGAACGTCACCCCATACTCCGATACGGGGCGGGTATCCACAGGAGAGAAAGGGGCTTATCTCGGTTGCGTATTCTAAATAGAACACACTCAGAAGGAAGTAAAGAGCACATTCATGAGAAAGTACGCGGTGATGATCAGCATAGCAATCGCGAGTGCCCACGCGAATCCCATGATCACCACCTCACGAAGTCCGTCTTCGTCGCTTGGACCTCTTAGGACTCTATATCCGACGAGACCAATCCAAACAGCGGGAGTCCCTACGACAAGTCCGATGAAAACCGTAAACCATGTCGGGTAGATCGGGTTTTGCACAACACCGGCGGTCAGCCACTGGTACAGGCCCGATAAGGGGGTCAGAAACCCGACGATGGCGAGTGCCAAGCACACCCGAGCGATAGCCTTCTTGCGAGGCTGTACCCTTGATGACCAGTAGGCGATACCTGCCCAGACCAGAAGGAATATCCCCAGTATAGCCCACCATCCAATTATGGGGTCATCCCCATCTTCACTCGTCAAGACAAGGACATCGCACGCTGCGAGGAGGGCTACCGGCAGGGCTAGGAATATGGCGATGAAGTACATGCCCACGTTACCTGTCCAAAAGGAAGTTCAAAGAAAAGCGCTCACCCTGAGCTAGTCGAAGGGTCATTAGTCATCAAGGGTTCAACAACCTTACCACGAACGGCCTTTGGAGAGGCCCTGACATCTCGGCCTCCCGTGTTGAACCGCGTCGAGCATCCTGATAGAACTACGCACACCATCCCATGACATCGAGGCAACCATTGACACAGACGCACTTCACCCCCGAACTCTTCGAGTTCCTGCTCGAGCTTCGGACGAACAACAACCGCGAGTGGTTCCAGGACAACAAGGGCCGCTACGAGCTGCACGTCAAGGAACCGCTGCTTCAGTTCATCCAGGACTTCGAGCCGAGCCTGCATTCGGTCAGTACACGCTTCATAGCGGACGCCCGCGCCAACGGCGGCTCGATGTTCCGCATCTACCGTGACGTGCGATTCTCGAAGGACAAGAGTCCGTACAAGACGCAGGCGGCGGTACAATTCCGCCACGAGGCGGGAAGGTCGGCTCACGCGCCCGGATTCTACCTGCATCTCGAGCCCGGCGAGGTCTTCGCGGGCGTCGGCATCTGGCATCCCGACTCCCCGTCGCTCGCCAAGATACGCAACGCCATCGCATCCAACCCCGGCAAGTGGGAACGCGCCGCGAAGGCCCCCGAATTCCTGAGCGAATACTCGATTGGCGGCGAGTCGCTCAAGCGCCCTCCAAAGGGCTTCGACCCGGACCACCAGTACATCGACGACCTCAAGCGCAAGGACCATATCGCGTCGGTCGAGTTCGACGAGGCAGACGTGGTGTCGCCGGGGTTCCTCGACGACTTCGCGGACGTATGCCGCCAGGCTTCACCCTACATGGAGTTCCTCACGACGGCTCTCGGCCTGCCGTACTAGACCCCAAACGTCATTCCGGCGGAAGAACCTGCCCCGTCATTCCGGCGGAGGCCGGAATCTAGAGAGTCCCGTCAGGCGAGAACACGGTCGTCAAACGGCAATTTGGTATAGCATCTATGCAAGAAACCCAGAGGTACACCTACATGAAAATCACCGACTATGGAAACTCGTACGTCACCTGGACGGGTATCGTCGACAAGAACGATAATCGCAAGCCGGGCCACATGCCGTGGCCAAACACCGTGCGCATCCTCCTCGACTCGCGGTGCTGGATCTCGGATGAATCGGGAGAGACTCGCGAGTACAACATGCTCTCGCCGTGCCGCACGGAGTGGATGTACCGCTCGGACGTGCTCTGGCACCTGCCAAACTACGAGTTCGCCGGCATCTACTCCGACACCGAGTGGATGGCGGGGCACATCAAGGCGGGCGACGTCAACGAGTTCGGCGGAGACTGGCGAGTCGCGCGCCCCATCGAGGGTAAGTTCAGTGAGCTCAAGACCGTCGTTCGGCACTACCCCAATGTCCAAAAGCTGGAGAACCACCGGCAGGTGGTGGAAGCCACCATGGACTACCTGCCGATCATAGCCCGCACGGAGGTTTGGGGCGACGACGGGAAGACACGCGCCACCATCGAATACCCGATCAAGACTATGAATGTCCAGATCGAACGCGGGCGGATGCAGGTCGACACCGGCCCCCTAATCTTCCCCGATTTCCAGAGCGACGAGCAGTCGGAGCTTCGGAAGCTGCAGTTCGCGTTCGTCTGCTACAACACCGACGACGTGGCCGAGTTCGTCCTGCGCGGCCCGACGCCCGTGACCAGTGAGGGACGCGAGGTGGGCGCCTACATCGACTACTCCGACATCCGGCGAGTGCCCATACAAAACACCTTCTACGCGGCGATGATCTGAAATGAGCACAGGGAACAATCATGTCGCAGTTCTTGAACATCCTCATTAAGGTATTTCTCGCGTTCTTGTTGCTGCTGGGAAATGTCCTGCTGGTCATTTCGATTATCAACGTTTCCACTGTGTTCGACACAGTGAACAAGCTTGGAGAGACTGCTGAAACCTTCGAGATCACTGCCGAAAGGATACGTGAAGATGTCACACGCGCCTCTGATACGCTTACACGGGCCGGGCAAGATATCAGCCGCGCGGTGGACGAGTTGGAAAAGGTGCAAGTGGATATACACAGCGTGGCGGAGAGTTTCGACCGTAACGCCAACACGATGGGCGACTCAGCTTCGCGGGCTGCTAATGCCCTAGAAGAGGCCGGGCAAGATATTACCCGCGCTGTAGATGAGTTGGATCAGATGCAGGCGGACATACACAGGGTGGCGGAGAGTTTCGACCGTAACGCCAACACGATGAGCGACTCAGTTTCGCGGGCTGCTAATGCCCTAGAAGAGGCCGGGCAAGATGTAAACCGCGCGGCGGATTCGTTAGATCAAGCCCAGGCGGATATTCGCAATCTGGCGGAGAATCTTGACAAGATCGCCAAGCACACAACTTCGCGCTAGGCTGCCTCATGTACGCGACAACCGTTAGTCTCGACAACGCCTCAAACGACCGGAACAAGCTGCGGTCGGAAGACCGCGCCGTACATGACTGGTACCTGTTCGTCCTGTCGTTCCCGCCGCACTTGGTACGAGACTATATCGAACGGCTGGGCGTTGGCCCCTCCGACTCGGTTCTAGATCCTTTTTGTGGAACGGGCACAACGTTGGTGGAGTGCAAGAAGCTTGGTATCGCCAGTGTGGGTATCGAGTCGAACCCGATGGCTCATTTCGCAAGTTCCGTGAAGGTTAATTGGTCGGTCGACGCCTCCGCACTCTCAGAATATGCAGAAGAGACAGCGGTGTCGACACGAGAGATACTCGATCGTGACGGAAGCAACGAGTGGGTCGGACTTCCGCTGCTGACCACGAACGGGAATACTACTACAATGCGGCAGCTTGGCCCTGAGCAGTCAAAGCTCTTGCTCAAGGACTCCATCAGTCCGATACCTCTGCACAAGACGCTTGTCCTCTAAGCTGGACTTTGTACAAAGTCCAGCTTAGAGGTAGCGCAGGAAGCTCGGTGGTTGCTGAGCTAGAAGCAGTTGGGCGGTTCAACTACGAGGTTGAGAGTGGGTGGAGTGATAACGCGGCGGAGGCTGAGAGGCGTACTACAAAATGGCTGAACGACGACTACAACTCACAGTGGGAAGGCCGCGACGCGATTCTGTTCTTCGTCGACGTGGAAAACACATTCGAGCATACGGATTATGAAGGACGGTCGGCCAACGTGGGGTATGCGTTTGTGGGGTACGGGTACTTCTTGGAAGCGCAAGCGGCTTATCACGTAAATGGATACGACTTTTTTTCAATCGCTAGCGACAAGAACAAAGTGTGGCTTCCCGCTACGGATACCACCTCAGGGGCAGGAACGTTCTATCTCGAAGACCCTGACGACACTGACGATGCCGCCGTAGCCGCTGGCGTTAGGGCCGCCAATGCTGAGACTCCTACGGTCTCTCTCTCATCGCTAAAGACCACCATCACGACCGAGACGAACAAGATAGACACCACGATTCCAGGCTACAGGGAGTGCCTTGTGGTGAAGAAGTGGGATGAGAGACGGGATAGGCCAGCGGGGTTCCAACGCGATAACACCGTTGATGTGGATTCGGGATTGCCAGCAGACACTACGGTTTACGGCGTATCCTTTGGGCGGACAGAAACATACTTTCACTACCATCTGTACGGAACCGATGTTGACCTGTTCGAAGCCACTGGGTCAGATACGGACACTAATCCTCAGAACGGGTACGAAAGGGCTACGAAAACAATCCGGCCGTTGCCCCAGGGCGAGTATGCGATTGAGGAAGCGCTTCAGTTACAGGAGATGGTGCCGTGTGGTTACATCGAGAACGCCAGAACGTGCTGGACTATAAATGTAACCAGCCCCGAGGGTACGCTGCATGAACTGTTCTTCGACCCCGTGACGTTGGGAATCACAGTGTTTGCTGACATCACGAACGGGGTGCTCAAGCCCACGTCGTTCACGGACGCCAACAGCGAGTCCGCGAACCTTCGCAGCATCTCGTACGAGTCCGCCACAGTGAAGGTTGAGGTGACCCCTGACGACGCGCTTGATGACCACATCGTGGACATCATCGAGCTGGACGGCACGGTCTCGCTGTCTCTGGACGTTGCAGACGCGACGGTGGACAGTGTGAACGACACGTTGAGTTGGAGTGTGTCGTCACAGCCATGGCACGACGGCGACAAGCTGATGGTGCGGATTCGGGAGGCGCGGTAGCCTTCCCGACAGGCGACCGAGTTGGGCCTCTAGCCCGCCGCCGGCACGGACTTCGGTAGCGTGAAGCTGAAGACGCTGCCTCGGCCGGGTTCGCTTTCGACCCAGATGCGGCCTCCGTGGGCCTCGATAATTCCCTTTGCGATGCTGAGGCCGATGCCAGCGCCGCCGGACTCGCGGTGACGAGCGGGGTCTGCGCGGTAGGCGCGGTCGAAGATCTTGGGCAGGTCGCGCCGGCGGATGCCCTCTCCGGTGTCGGCCACCTGCACGTGGACTTCCGCCCCGGCGTCGACGGCGCGTATGGATATGGAGCCGTCGGGGGGGGTGTAGCGTATGGAGTTCTGCACGAGGTTGTAGAGGACGCGCTGGACGCGCTGCGAGTCCATCGAGATGGGTGAGATGTCCTCGGCGACCTCGCCCTCCAGCCGCAATCGACGGTTGTTGGCCTGCGCCGCCATGCTTTCAAGCGTGTCGGATATGAGGTCCTGGATGGAGGACGACTCGACGTGGAGTGCGAGGATGCCGGCGTCGATCTGGGAAAGCTCGAAGAGGTCGCCGATGAGTCCGCTGAGGTTTTCGACCTCGGACTGGATGGTGGCGAGATAGCGGGCCTTGGTGTCCTCGTCGGTGACGACGCCGTCGTTGATGCTCTCGATCATGGCGCGGATGGACGCGAGTGGGGTACGGAGGTCGTGGGAGACTGCGCCGAATAGGTCCTTGCGGGCGTTTTCGAGGTCGCGCTCGCGCTCGAAGCTGGACTGGAGCCGCTCGACCATGTCGTTGAAGGCGGCGGCAAGCTCGCCGACCTCGTCGTTGGACTCGACGGGCACCCTCGTATCGAGGCTCCCGGTGTTGATCTCCCTAACGGCGCTGACGAATCCGCCCATGACGCGAGCGGTCGGCTCGGACGAGGCATACGCCACGAAGATGGATATGCCTACGGAGAAGACGGTGAGCACGACGAGGAGGTAGAAATCGTGCTGTGAGAAGAACATGAGGACGGCGACGAATCCGACGTTGGCGAGGGAGAGCGCCATTACGAGGACGGATATGAGGATGAGACGGCTTCGGATCGAGCGTGCCCAAGACGGTAGTCCGAACTGTGAGACGGCCACGCCGAGGCCGACGGTGATCCCGCCGGACAGGAGCAGGAACAGGCCGAGGTCGACCAGATCGCCCGCGGGTGGGTCGAGCAGCACAACGGTTGCCGCCAGGACGACGGCCAAGAGTATGATCAGCGTTGCCGCCGCCTGCATGGAGTGCTTTGCGAGTGTCGTCACGGTCTATTCCTCGAACTTGTAGCCGACGCCCCAGACGGTCTTGATGTATCGCGGCTTGAGGGGGTCGGACTCCAGCTTCGCCCGTAGCCGACGGATGTGGACGGTGACGGTGGAGTAGTCGGCGGCGTAGGAGTAGTCCCAGACCTGGTCCATGAGCTGCGTCCTCGTGAAGACATGGTTGGGATGTGACGCCAGGAAGAAGAGGAGGTCGAACTCCTTGGCGGTGAGCGTCACCTTGCGTGGACCGTCGGTAACCTCCCTGGTGTCGGGGTTGATTTCCAGCGAGCCGAACTTGAGCGTCGATCCGGTGCCCGTGCCCGGACTCGCCTGCGCCCGTCGCAGCACCGACTTCACTCGCGCCACGAGCTCACGCGGGCTGAACGGCTTGACCATGTAGTCGTCCGCGCCCATCTCGAGCCCGACGATGCGGTCGGTCTCCTCGCCGCGCGCGGTGAGCATGATAATCGGCACGTCGGAGTTCTTGCGGAGGATGCGGCAGATCTCGAGCCCGTCGAGAACGGGGAGCATCAGGTCGAGGACAACGAGATGGGGGTTCCAGTCCTGCGCGACCTTGAGGGCGTCGGCCCCGTCGGACGCGATGGCGGCGTCGTACCCTTCGAGCTTCAGGTAGCGCTCGACGACCTCCGTTACAACGCGTTCGTCGTCCACGATGAGAATTCGAGTCGCCATGATGTCGTCGCGCCGGTCCCTCACAGCTTCAGGGTGTGTTGCCTCCAGTATACTCGACTCGGCGGGCGCAGGCGCGGGCCTTGTTGTGTTCATAGGTCGTTCCCGTTCGTCGTTTGGCTACCATAGTATGGGGTAAAGGTTTCCCCCTCATTACGTACCTTACAGAACTGTTAACGCTCGGCTGGCGAGCACGGCTTCGTTTCGTCGCGTAGAATGAACGGCTATAATCTCGTTTTGCGAGGAGAGTGAAATGTCCCAACCACCGGACTACGGAATCATCTACAACTGGGACGGAGCCCCGCACGGTCACCACGAGGTCCCTCAGTCCATGGAGCAGTTTCTCGGCTCGATGTACGCGCCGCTGGAAGACACGCAAGTGGGAGCGCATTTCTGGTGCATAGGAGAGCACGTCGCGCGGTACAGGAGCGAGGTGCAGGAGACCATGGGGGAGCACGTGGGGAGGGAGTACCACAGCGTCCATCAGTACACGTTCAGCGAGAACGTTCTGGCGATGCTCGAACGGGGGGAGGACGCGCAGGCGGCGGCTATCGAGCGGGGCCATGCGCTGGGGATGCACGTGTACGCGTCGGTGCGTATGAACGACAATCACTTCGCGGGGCTGCAGGTGGAGGACCTGGCGACGTCGCGGCACGGCTCGATAACGCAGATGCGGCGGGACCATCCCGAATGGGTGCTGGGCGACGGGGCGCAGTCGGACTGGTTCGCGCTGTCGTGGAACATGGCCGTGCCGGAGGTGCGGCGGCACAGGTACGAGCACGTGAAGGAGCTCTGCGAGCGGTGGGACTGGGACGGGGTCGAGCTCGACTGGCAGCGTCACGGATACCACCTGGACAAGGACTACGGCTACAAGCTGCGGTATGCCCTGACCGATCTGCAGCGGTCGATCCGGCGGGCGACCGACCGTATCGCGGAGGAGCGGGGCAGGCCGTTCTACGTGGCGGCGAGGGTGTCGGGGACGCTGGAGATGTGCAAGCGCATCGGGTACGACATCGAGGCGTGGGTCGATGAGGGCCTCGTCGATATTCTCATTCCGGCGGCAAGCTCAGGGACCGACCCGCTGCTGGACATCGAGGGGTTCAAGCGGCTGACGGAGGGCACGGACATCGCGGTGTACGGGTGCCTCTACGGCTCGACGGACGGGCCGCACGTGGGGCCGGAGGACGAGGGCACGAAGCAGGAAATGGTGCTCGGAGGGATCGCGAGCCGGCACTACGCGCATGGGGCGGACGGCATCTACGTGTTCAATTTCCACGGAGACCGAGAGCACCGCCGGAGACTCTTGACGACGATGGGCTCGCCGGAAACGCTCAAGGGAGCCAGCAAGATATACGCCGCGACGCACAAGATACCGCGTGTGACGGGAGAGTGGCGTGGCGCGGAGCTGAACGACCGCATCTACGCCGAGGTCCCGACGCCGCTGGTCGAGACGATGAGCGGGGACGGCCCGACGGTGGCCCTGACGGTCGCCGACGATTTTTCGTCCAGCCCACCTGCGAGCGTTTGCCTGCGAGTTCGGATGGAGGAGTGGGTTGTCGGCGACGAGGTCGAGGTGATGTGGGACGGCGAGTTGCTGCCCGACGCGAACGTCGAATACGTGATCGAGCGGTCGCATATGGGCGATGCGGTATCCGACGTGGTGTGGCAGTCGTATGCGCTTGAGGCTGGGCAGGTCGCGAAGGGGCAGCACAGGGTCAAGGTGGTTTTGCGGCATAGGAACCCGCGTATTATCCCGGATTTGACGCTGACGGACGTGGAGCTGGTGGTGAGGTATGGGGAGGGGTGAGGTTCCACACGACCGTTAGTTGAAGCCCCGGATAAGCACGACACCGGTCATGAGCGCGGCAATGCCGGCTATACGAATATAGTCGGCGCGGATGAGGTTGCCGCCGAACAAGCCGATGTGGTCGAGCAGGACGGCCGCCGTTAGCTGTCCCGCGATGGCGGCGGAGATGAAGAGTCCGACTCCGAGGCGGGGGGCGAGGAATCCCGCGCCTACGAGGAAGGGAATGGGCATGAGGCCGGTGAGGACGTAATACCACTCGATGTCCCTCGCCGAGAAGGCCAGCGCGACGGTTGCGGCGATGGCGAACGCGATCATGATGTACGGGCGGTCGAACGGCGGGGGAAGGCCGATGGACGAGGTGGCGGAACGGTAGATTACGAATGCGGTGAGGCCGACCACCGTTGCGAGCAGGGATATCCACACGGCAGCCGCGGGGGTGCGCGCCGTGCCTACCGCGCCGAGCATGGCAGCCTGCATGGAGATTCCCGCTCCGCTGAGGATGGCGAGCAGGATGAAGAAGACCTGCGTCATGGCTGCTCTCCCTTTCTCCGGTCATCGACCAGCTTCATCTTCCGCGAGGCGGTGAAGTAGGACTCGTCCACGTAGTCGAAGCGCAGGGACGCGAGTTTGCTCGTGACGAGGAACTCCAATTCGAGCTGGTCGGAGAGGAGTGAGTCCTTCATGCGCTTTTCGTGGGGGCGCATCTCGGCGGGAAGTAGGACAGTGAGGACATCTTGGGCCTCGGTCGTAAGGGCGACCTGCATGTAACCGACCTCGTCGAGCTTCTTGTAGACCGAGCGTAGGAGCGAGTCGTAGTGGAACGTGGAGCCGAGAATGGCGAAGCTGTCCCCCGCTCTACCGAGCACGTCGACTCGCGGGTGCGGTAGGCCGCACGGGCAGGGGCCGGGAAGCAGGACTATCTCGTCGCCGAGGGAGTATCGCACGAGGGGGACGGTCTTCTGCAGGAGGCTTGTGACGACGAGTTGGCCGTCTGAGTCTTGAAGCCCCCCTCTCTGTATCTCTCCCCCGGCGGGGGAGAGATGATTGGTGTCTTCTCTGTTCTGCTCGGCGAGTGGAGAATTGGTCAGTTCGAATAGGTTGCGGTCGGTGTAGAGGTGGATGCCTGTGTGGGCCGTACATTCGATGCCGAGTGACGAGGTCTCGGCTGCGCCGTAGTAGCTGAAGACCTCCACGCCATGCTTGGACTCCAACTGCGCTCTCAGCCGGTGGGGGACGCGCTCGCCGAGGAAGACGACCTTGCGGAGGCTGCCGCGTCCTGCTTCGTCGTAGAGCCGCCGGAGTGATGGCCAACACCGCTCGAACATGGACGGAACGGCGAAGATCGTGGTGGGGTCGAGTCGCACCAGCGCGTCGAGCGTCTGTCCCTGATCGCGCCCTACGGAGTAGACGTATGATTCGTCCACGCCGAGGAGGTCAAGGGCGCGGGCGAAGGACACCATGAGGTATACGGGGTCGGTATCGAGGCAGGCTACGCGGTCGTGCTCGGTGATGCCCGCCACCCGAAACAGCTCGGCCATGAAGTCGTGGTCGTTCCGGTCGTCCTCGTGGGAAATGAAGCGCTTCTTTCGAACTCCGGTCGTGCCGGAGGAAGTCTCCATGTCGACGATTCCGATGACGACCGACAGGCTCTCTTCGCTCGCCCTCGCAAGTGTGTCGGCGGCGATGACCGGCAGCCGTTCGAGTACAGCGAGGGGGTCGTCCTCGACAAGCGCGTCGTGTCCGACTCCGGCTCTCCCGAACAGGTCACGATAGGTCGTGAAGGTCGAGTAGGCGTATCGGAGCGCGTCTCCTAGCTTCTGTGTTGTGACCGCGTCGGGCGGTGCGAGGAGCCGGATGTCGTAAAGCGTGGAGGTCATCGCTCTGCGCCGCTCGAATGCGGTGTCGGAGGTCCAGCTTGAGCTCGCTCGCCCGTGGGGAAGCGTTCAATTCGCACGTTGCCCAGCGGTCGGCGCACGGAGCCCGGCGACAGGCCCACCTTCAGCGCTGCGATCACGCCGGCGGCCTCCCAGTAGTTTTCGACGACATGCAGCTGGTCGTCTGCCCAGGGCAGTAGTGTGAGGTCGTTCCTCATGAGGCTGCGGTTTTCCCGGACGGCGATGACGGGTATGCCCTGTTCGAGGGCGGCGAGGGTCGGGAGGCCGATGCACCCGTCGGGGATGACGAGGCAGGACACGTCACTCGCCGTGAGGGTGTGGCCCCCTCTCTGTATCTCTCCCCCGCCGGGGGAGAGACTGGCCGTTTCGGCGGGGCCAACGGCGATTCGCGGCGCGGTGTGCATGCCCTTGAGGACGGACTGGAAGAAGGTGAGTGAGATGACCTCCGCGGCCATGCGAGGGTCTACGACGCCGGGGTCGATGTTTGCGATCTCGACCGACTCCATCATGGGAGCGTGGGCCGAGGGCACGTTGTAGAGGGTCGATATCGCGTGGGTGAGCATGGCCTCGACGCCGCCCCAGGGGTTGACGATCTCGCCCCTTGAGGAAAAGTAGCTCTCGTGCGGCACATCGACGTCGACGAGGGTCGAGAGGGCGACGGCGTCGTACTCGCCTCTGTGGGTGTCGAGCACCTCGAAGACCCGTTCCAAGTCCTCGACGGTTCCCGCGGCGCGCCCCGACTGCGTGTACTCTCCGCGCACTGGCAGCGGAGGGTCGAGGACGACGACTCGCGGGCACTTGAGCCCGTAGGTCGCCCGGGCTGCGTTGACGGCATTCACCGTCGCCCGTGCGAACCGCGCGTCCGGGTGCGCGTCGACGATGACCAGCACCCGGTTCGACCTGACGGGCCGGAGGCCGATGGTTCCCATCAGAAAACGGCTCAACAGGCTGCCCTCGACGTAGAGGCCGTTGGCCGGCATCTCATTCAGGTCGGAGGCGTTGACGACGTTGGGGTGGGTGATGAGCGTGTCGCACACGGAGGCGAGCAGGCGTGCGACCGGCGTCGCGTCACCGGCGTGCCCGCCGATCTCGGCCCCAATGCCCGTAGGCACGACGAGCACGGCGTTGAACGCGCTCGCGTCCTCGTCGTGTCGAGGGAGAAGATCGAACATGGAGGGGCCGGATGGCCCTGCGCCCTCCAGAATGCCGATCTCGTATCGGTACGAGCGCCGTGACGACTCTGTGACGGCGAACCGGATCGGCGTTTGGCCGTCGTGCATCTGTCCGTCGATCATCCGACCGATGTCGTCCAGCGTCCCGATGCGCCCGTTCGTCGCGGTCTGATTTAGGTCGCGCTCGAACAGCCTCATGACCTCACCGCCATTTCGACAAAACTCCCGTCGTCTCGCAGCTCGTAGACTGTGGGCAGCGGAATGCCGTTGAAGGTGTTCGCCTTGACGATGGTGTATGCCCCGGCGTTGGAAAACACGATGCGCGATCCGACACGAAGCGGCTCGTCGAACCGGTACTCGCCGAAGACGTCGCCCGCCAGACACGACATGCCCGCCAGAACGTACTCGTACCCACCCTCGTCGTGGTGACCGACGACATCGGGGCGGAACTGGTACTCGAACACCTCCGGCATGTGGTTAACCGTCGTGTCCAAAACGGCGACTTCCTTGCCGTCGCTCTCGAACAGGTCGAGCACCGATGCCACGACGTAGCCACTGTCGCGCACGAACGCCGCGCCCGGCTCGATGACGACCTCCGCGCCGTGTCGGTCTCGAATGAAACTTGATGCTTCCTCTAGCGGTCCAACGTTCGCCCCTTCGCCGAACAGGTAGCCGCCGCCTAGATTTACCCATCCGACTTGCGATAGGACCGGGCCGATGCGTGAGTCGAGGATGCGGACGGTCGCAAGCAGATCGCCGAGGTCGGTCGAGTCGCAGTTGGAATGGATGTGCAGACCGTCGATCACCGGTCTAATTCGATCGGCCGCTACTGCGAGGTCGTCCAGCGAGACTCCCAGCTTGGTGTGGCGTCTGCAAGGGTCGTATCGGGGGTCGTCGAGGAATGAGCGCCCCGGATTCACGCGCAGGCCGATCGAGGCGCGTCCGGCAAATGCGGGACCCCAGCGTTCCAACTGGGTGAGCGAGTTAAAGGTCACGTAGTCGCAGATGTCTGCCAGCTCGTCGGCGTCACGGGGCGGAACGGCGACAGTGCAGAGATGGAGCCTCCCCACTTCTCCAAGCGCCGTTCGCGCGGCCCGCGCCTCGCTCAGCGAACTGACGCCGCACCCATCTATGAAGGGCGCCAGCGCGGTGAGGACGCCCGGCAGGGCGTTTGCCTTGACCGAATACAGGAGCGTGCAGCCGGCGCTGCGGGCGGCCGTTCGTATGCGCGACGCGGTACGCCGGAGGTCGTCGACGTGGCAGACCATTGACGGCGTCCGTGGAGCAGCAAGGACTGCGCCGGTCGCCGTCTGCAGTTGTATGGGCGCTTCCACCATGGCGCGACGGTAGCAGGGAACGGGGGTACCGTCAACATTTGCTCGGTTGACCTTAGTTTGGCCCGAATCTACAATGGCACTCGGCGGGAAGGAGTAGGCGTGATCAAGTCCCTTTTCGGACGCAAGAAGAAGAAGCTCAGCGGCGCTACCTCTCTTGCCGAGGGCGTCAGGGACGCGGTTGTCGGGGACGTGTTCACCATCATGGGTTTCGACTTGGAGTACGACGACGGCTACTATCTCATCGAGGCCAAACATAGGTACGCGACCAGCTACAGCACGTGGTATGAGTTGGTTGCGGGCGACGGCGACCGCAGGCTGTGGGTCTACTGGTCGAACGACGGCGGGCAGCTCTTCACCTCGGTCACCAACGACAACGAGCCGATACCGCTCGAAGCGCTCAACCTCACGCGAGACGACCTTACTCAGGTCGACGAGGAGCACTCCCTGAGCAACTACTTCACGTATGATGGTCGGGACTTCTACTATCTCAACAGCGGAGAGGCCTTTCTCTTCGAGGGTGGCCAGGGAGACGGGATCGGGTACTATACGTGGGACTTAATGAGCTCGGACGAGCGCACAATCCTGTCCATTGACAAGTTCGGTGACCGCCCGTACGAGTGCTACTTCAGCAGCGTGGTATCACCGGACAGCATAACCGTGTACAAGCAGTAACCGGCATCGCCGGCCGTTCTGAGGGAGATGAACCATGATTGACACGTTCATTGAGACGCTCGAATACTTTCCGCGCGGGCTGGTGTACGTTGCGCTGGGGATAGTCGTGCTGTACATCGCCAAGTGGATACTCGACTTCGTCACTCCGTATCGCGTTGGCGACCAGCTTGGCGAGAAGAGTAACAATGCTCTCGGCCTGAGCATCGCGGGTTACTTCCTCGGAGTCATCATCGTCTTCGTAGCGGTGCTGTACACGCCGTTCACGGCGGGGGCCGAGTATGAATGGCAGTTCAATGCCGACTTCGGGTACGACGTCTTGGAAGTATTCCTCTACTCGCTGGGGGCCATAGCGGTGCTGAACGTGACCCGGTTCCTGGTGGACCGACTCGTGCTCTTCAAATTCAATGTTGAGAAGGAAGTCATCGAAGACCAGAACGCCGGGAGCGGCGCCGTCGAGATGGCGGTCTACATAGCCGTGGCACTCGTCATCGCTTCATCGCTGGCGGGATACGACGCCACCCCGCTTGGAGCCGTGGCCCCAGGTGTGATCGATGAACTCATTCGTTCCGTCGCTTTCTTCCTTTTGGGCATGGGAGTACTCGTGCTGTACGCGCTCTTCCATCAGTTCATCACCGCCTACGATATCCACGATGAGATCGAGAAAAACAACGTCGCCGTCGGCGTTGTGATGGCGACCAACCTGATCGCCATCGCGATAGTGATCTTCAAGGCGGTGACGGGCGAGTTCGTCGGGTGGAGCGAGAGCCTCATCTCGTTCGCTACATTCGCGGTGATCGGGTTCGTCCTCCTGCTGGTAGTCCAGTGGGTCATCGACAAGGCGATGTTCCCCAAGGTGACGATCGCGGACGAACTGGCCGGCGCGAGGAACGTCGGCATGGCGTTCGTAGTGGGCGCAATCGTCATCAGCGCGTCGCTGGTGCTCTTCTTCGCGATCTAGTAGGGGTGAAATTCCCCGCCTTCGCGGGAATGACGACTTGAGCCGGGATAACGACCAGAGATTCAAGCAGCACGAAGCCGGTTAGTAGCGATTGAGAGACCGCCGTAGTTGCTCGTCCTCGTCCGCAAGCGACGATTCGCCTGCCAGTTGCTCCATGAACGCGTACCCGGCGTCGACGATAGCGTCGAGGCCCTCCTCGTCCACAAGCGGGCGCTCGACCACGGGCAGTAGCAGCGCATCGAAGAACTCGCGGTCGTGGATCACCGTTCGCCAGTCATCGTCCATTTGGGCAAGCTCACCGTCGCACAGCTCGACGAGCAGGACGGCACGCACCGCGCTTAGGGCCTCCGCTTCATATACGGGTATGCGAAAATCGATGCCTGCGCCCGTGTCAAAGTCGCATTCGCCCGTCTCTGGGTCGTAGAGAACGTCCCCGAACACCTCGTAGCGTTCAAGCACGTTTTCGACCTCTGCCGTCATTTCGTGGATCGTTTCCTGGCCCAACTCGGTGACCTCGAACGGCCCGGACTCGGCGGGTCGTTCGATGAGACCCTCTTCGACGAGGGTCTGGGCTATGGGGAGTAGTGCCGCGTCGGCGTCGTTGGCGGTATCGGGAAGCAGGGCATAGTCGAGCGCGCCGACGTAGTACAGCAGGACACGCGACCGCATCCACGCCAGCGCATCCTCTTGATCAGTGAAATCCCCACGCCGCACGGCGTAGTCGATGACCGAGAATCGCTGCTCCAGTACGAGATCGAGCACGGGTGGAGTGTCGTTCTTGGTCAGGTGCTGACTCACGACTGTTGAGTCGTCAACCTCAGGTCCGTGGTTCACATGCGTCTCGACGTTGCATAGCCCCAACTCTTCGCGAACGAAGATTTCGACCAGGGCGTCGTACATGTCTGGGAGGTCTGGATTCCCGCTCACGTCGAGTCGCTCTAGGAAACGTTGTTGGAGAGGGGGGTCGACCGGGAACACCCGGCTAAACAGTTCTCTAAGCGAAAGAGAAGAGAAGTCGTCAGGCAGGCTTATCCAAAATCCGTCCTCGATGGGCATCTCGCCGAGGGTGATCCGTAGGACAAACCATGAGTCAGAATCGGGAGAGGGCGAAGTGCTCCACGGCACGGGGAGGGTGTCGAGTGGTTTTGCGTACTTTGGAGCGTCGTCGGGCAAGTGTATCAGCCGCTCCGGCGCGTCGGGCCGAGGAAGGTTTGTCCGCCACCTCCCCCGAAGAAACCGCCGCTGCGGCCGCTAGAGAAGCCTGAACGCGATGACGTTCCCCAGCTGCTGCGAACGCCCGTCCCGCTGCTCTTGAAGGATCCGGTCGAGCGGGCGCGCGACTGGTAGGACTGCCTGGCGCTGCTGCGATTCCGATTGGCGGAGTCATAGCTCGACCCGGCAAAGCTCTTCTGCTTGTTGAAGTATGAGCCGTTCTTCGACACCTGGCTCTTATAGGCACTTGAATTACGGTAGCGGTTCCTCTGGTTCCCTATAGGACCAACACGGTGCGCCGGGGTAGCGTACACGTAGCGCGGACCGGCGAAGGAAGACAGGAGCAAGTAGGTAAACAGGAAGCTGCCGGCTCCAAACGATGAATGGTAGTACCCATTGGCGTGGTGGCCTCGCATTTCGTGGCTCTTGTCATCTTTCTCCGTGATGGTGAAGAGCTTCTCGTCCGTTTCTTCGTCAATCCTTGCGTTGCCGTAGAGGTCTTCCCAGCCCTCGAGGACGAATGCCGTGTCGGTCTGCTCGGCCTTGATGAGGACAATACCGTCTCCCTCGAATATCTCGTTGACGCGCTTCTCGAATTCGGTAACGCTCTCGGACTCCTGGAATGCAGTCTGCACGTCCTCGAGGTTGATACGACCTGCAGCGCCGTCCGTTTCGGCCCAGTCCTCGTAGGACGGCCCTGAACCGCAAGCGGCCGCAACCGGCGCGGCCGCAATCGCTAGTCCTGCCGTCGCTCGGATTCCCAGCTTTCGCCATCGCGTAGTCATGTCGGCGCCTCCTGCGCGCTAGCTCGGACGCTAGACAAGTATAGCCCCTACGTCATCTGCAAGCACGATCGAATCATCATCGCCCACCTCCTCGTCGGCCTCGAACGTCGCCAGTCGGGAGATGAACGTATCTGCCGCCTGCTCCATAAATGTACGGTACGCATCTTCGGCCCGAAAGACAAGCTCGGCCACCACACTGTTATGCCCTGACATGGACAACTGCGCGTTTACGATCAAGTCTTGCACGAGGTTTAGGTGCTGCGACCAAAGCCCGTCGCTCACCTGCAAGGCCATCGTCCTCGCCAGCCGGTTGTATTTTCTTGTACTCAGCAAGGCCTCCGCATCACCGAATCGTGTGATAACGGCCCCTGATATCTCTTCGCGCAGCGACTCGGCTCCCAGGCCGCGAAGGTCCTCGATATCGAGGCTGAAGTCGATACGAACGGACTCCAACAGGTCGTCGAATCGACCCTGGTAGTCTCCCATTGCGGTGGCTGGAAGCAGGCCTTCGACAAGTCGACGGATGACATCACGCGCCATTTCATGGCATGTCTCGCCGAACGCCTCGTCGTTGAGCACGGCGTTGCGCGCCTTGTAGTAGTTCAGGGTCTGGCGCTCGATGATCCGGGCGAGGTCGTACGAGACGATGCGTATAGCATCGGCATCCCGCTCGATGGACGACTGCACCTTCTCGACGAACCTCTGCGCGTCCTGCGCGTCGGGACTCGACAGCCTGCGGCTCGACGTGATGAAGGGGCGGTCTTCCTGCGACAGGACGAACCGGGACGAGCCGTGCTGGCCCTGCCGGCCGCTCCGACCCCGGAGTTGACGGTCAACGCGGGCGGCCTCGTTCATCTCCGTGCCGATCACGTGGAGCCCGAGTCCGAACTCCATCGAGACCGTGTTGCCCGTTCCCTCGATCACGAGAGTGGTATCCGCAACATGAAAGGGGAGTCCCAAATCGGCGATCTGCGCGGCAAGCGCGTCAACGACATCACCGTGACCGCAGTCCACACGTGCGCGGTGGTCCTCCTTCGAAAGGCGTTCGCTGAGCATTCGGATGAACCGGTCGGTTACCCGTTCGTCGAGGTCGTCGTCGAGCAAGATATCGGTGCCGCGACCGGCCATGTTGGTCGCGACGGTCACCGCGCCGAATGAACCGGCTTCTTGGACGATTCGCGCCTCGTCGTCATTCCGTACGGCGTCGAGCCTGTTGTGAGCGACCTGCGCCTCAGTGAGGAGCCGGCTGATCTCTTCCGACTGCTCGACCGTTCGCGTTCCGACGAGCACCGGACGGCCCATGCGGTTCCAGTACGCCACTTCTTCTACGACGGCATCGAGCTTCTCGCTCCGCGTGGCATGGACACCCGGCGGACGGTCGACTCTGCGGGAATGGCTGGCAGGCTCAACTCGCGCGACGTCGAGACCGTACGACCTGCGAAACGTCTCGCGGGCCTCCAATGCCGTCCCCGTCATGCCCGACACGTGGTCGTACTGCCGGACGAGTCCCTCGACGGTCAGGTACGCGAGTGTTTGGGGATCAGGACGCACCCGGACGCCCTCCTTAGCCTCGAGCGCGGCCTGCAGGCCGTACTGGTACTTGCTGTCCGACTTGCGGCGGCCGGTAAGGTCGTCAATGAGGACGACCCGTCCGTCCGCCACGATGTAGTCCTCGTCACGAGTCAGCAGCAGGTAGGCCCTGAGCATCTGGTGTACCTGGTTCGCTATGCCGTACTGCCGCACGATGCGCAGGGAGACGGTCTCTCTGAGTCGTCTCCGTTCCGCAAGCGGCACGGTCCGGTCGGACTCAATCTCGGCAAGCTCGGCGTGGAGGTCGGCAGTGTCGAAGACCGGGCCGAGTCGGCTTTCTATGTGTGCGGTGCCGCGTCCGGTAAGCGCGACGAGACCGCGACTGGGGTCGGCGGTATAGAAAAGCCCCTCGGTGAGCTTGTTCTCGATGCCGTCCTCGGAGTACGTGTCGATCACGACTCGAACGCGGCTCAGTAATCGTTCGTCGCGTGCGGCGGCCGAAACGATTGTGGAGTTACGCGGGTTGGCGAGAAGCAGCTTCGCGTACCGTTCGAGGCGCGGCGTGCCTTTCAGCTCCGAGAGATGGTCCACGAGCGACGCGACGAGGTTCCTCTGGTCGTCGATCATCCCTTCAACCGCCGACTTCACCCGGAAGACTGATCGGATGCTCCCGCCCGGCTTCCCGGAGATGATCAGCGGCGTGCGCCCATCGTCCACGAGGGCATGATCGGCCTCGTCCACAATGGCGACCTCGATGGATCCATGCACCATGTCAACCCGCGAGTGGCGCAGGTTGTCGCGGAGGTAGTCGAAACCGATCTCCCGCAGCGTGCCGTACACGATATCACGCCGGTAGGCGCTTCGTCGTTCGGCGTCGCTCATGTGGCTCAGGACGGTACCCACAGTAAGGCCTAGGAACTCATACGCCGGGGCCAGCAGTTCGGCATCGCGTAGGGCGAGGTAGTCGTTCGAGGTAATGACATGCACCTTGCGTCCGGATAACGCCTGCGTGATGGCGGGAAAGGCCGCGGCGACGGTCTTGCCCTCGCCCGCGTCCATCTCTACGACGGTTCTTTCGAGCATCAGCCGTCCAGCCGCTATCTGCTCGTCAGTCGGCTCGAAACGCAGTGCATCGGCAAGGGGCGACTCTGCAATCGCGCTGTAGAACTCCGCTGGAAGGTCTATATCGGCGAAGTATCGCGAGGTACTCTCTTCGGCTACGAAGGCTAGTGTCTCCGCGATCAGGTTGTCCGTCCTTTCGAGATCGTTGGAAACTCTGTAGCGGTCTATGTCCGCGTGCTCGAACTGGGAGGCGAAGACCTGCCAAGCTCCGATTCGTCGCCTAATGGTCTCGTCGATGAGGGCGAAACACTCAGCAGGGGCGTCCTCGTCGAACGCGTTACGTCTCAGAGCCTTGGCGCGTTCTCGAAGCTCCTCATCCGACGCTTGGGACAGGTCTAGGCTTCTGACAGACGATACGAACGACTGCGAAGAACGGTTGGGACGACGGAACATTCCCGTCGGCTCACCACGCCATCCAGATTGGTCGGCGGGAGAATCGTTGATGACGGGAGAATCGGGCACGACGGGCGACTCCTCGGTCTTCAGGACGTCCCGATTGAGTCCACTACGTGACGGAAGTCCGGGTGGTCTTCGGGCTCCGAGATGCGATAAACGCTCATGAACACCTCGCGAACAATGGCGGGTAGGGAGTGAATGATCTCCTCCCTATCTGCAGCCTGAGGCAAGACCACAAGGTCCAGGCGCCGTCTCGACAGGCCCTGGACAGCCGGTTGAACGTAGTCCAGCGGCGCGATGAACGCTCCCCAATCTTCGAGGTACATCCGGTGCAGCCAAGAGCCGTCCTCGACCTCGCTCAGCACGAACCCCAGACGGGTCGGAGACTCCGCGGCGAGCTTGGCCAGCAGCCTGGTTCTCATTTCCGTGTATAGCCCCTGTCGTCTAAACGGCTCTTTGACGCCTGCGTAGAGAACCATGCCGCCGTTCACCCTGCGAAGGTAGGCGCCGAGCGTCACGCCGATAAGTCGATGCCCGTCACACGCCTCAACAAGCATCGGCGAGAGTGAGGAATTGGAGGACGAGGAGACGGTGTGGAGAAACGAGTCGAGGTCTTCAACGGCGTCCGCGCCGATGGTCTCAACGAGCAACTCGTGAACAGAGACGAGGGATTCGCTAGTTGTGTCCACTAAGCGAACGTCGCGGGCCGTCGCGGTGGTCACGCCAACATCTCCCGGATCTGATCCCACGTACGGCGGCTCGAGTCGATGTAGACAAGGTTGTCGCCTTGGCTGCAGACCTCGCCGTGGAACCTCAGCATGACGGACTGATCGCGGACGACTCCGACGAGGTTCACGTCGTTGTCGAGCAGTTTGCCGGCGATGTAGTCGTAGGAGGGGTTGGGGCCAACGTCACCCTCCACCATCGTCGTGGCAAGGGTACCCTCCACCTCGTTGCTGGTAATCGCCTGCGTAACGAGGCTCACGCCAGGGTCCTGGGCCTCTTGGACCAGCAGGTTCGTCACCAGGCTGAGCGCGTACACGAGGGACACTTGGTCCGACTTGCTGAACAGCGCCGCGTGTTTTGAGTCCAAGCACTCCGCGACGATGTTGATGTCCGGATTCATACTCTCGACGACGAAGGCCACGGACGCGACGAAGCTGTCCGAGCGAGGGTCGTCGTAGCCGGTGCTGAGGATGATGGCCTGCTCGGCGTGCTCGATTCCTGCACGGCGGTACGTCTCTTCTTCCAGAGGCGAGCCGCGCAGGAACGACACGTTGGGCATCACGAACGGCAGGCGCTCTATCCCGTCGGTCACGATCACAATGTCCCTGTCTTCGTGTTGGGTGTCCGTCAGGAACTCACTGATGACCTGCCGCACCCGGGACTCGCCGGGGAAGTTGACGATAATCAAATGGTCTCGCGCATCCGATTTGCCCATGCCTGACCTCTCTCTGTCTCGGAGTTCCACGACCCAGTCCACCAGCAGCCCTATTGACGTGGTGAACGCGGCCAAACCGATGACCACGATGAAGACCGTCGTTCCAATTCTCGCGCCAACGGTTGTGGAAGAAAAGTCGCCGTACCCGATGGTGGTTATCGATATCACGCTGTACCAAAGGCTGTCCCAGATTCCGGGCGGATTAGCGCTGACCTGTTCGAAGTAGAAGAAGTTCAGCGTGTTTCCGACGATGCTTATCGCGAGGGCGAACACAAGGAAGAGCGCGCCGAGTTCTCGGCGTCGTCGCATCTTGCGAAGCAGTCGATTTAGCGAGTAGAACATGATCTATGTAGTTAGTCTAATGACCGCCAGACCCGCCTCGTGCCCCGGGCCGTGGGCCTCATCATACCTGTCGAGCAGGTGGTCGTACGAGTCCATGATGTGCTTGACCTTCTCCGGATCTCCCATCGCAAACGACTCGCCGAGTGGTCCGGTGAATCCCCACTCGTCCGAGACCTCGCAGTCGAGTCCTGCTTCGTCGCATACACGGAGATACTCCCGCCTCATTGTATCGAAAGTCTGCTCCGTTCTAAAGGCGACCGGCGCGACCATGTAGTCTTTCGTGATGCACAGGCCAAGCTCATTCTCGAAGACCTGCACCAGATCGACGTAGGGAATCCACCCCTCCATCGCGAAGATCATGTCCTCGACGATGTCCTGCGAGATGCGGTGGTAGTAGAAGTCCTCCTCCTTCACGGCCATGCGAACGCGGACGGGACGCTTGGACTCGTACCCCAAAACGCCTTCGGCCTCCGGGCCTGAGACGAACAGAAAGGGGACGTTTCCGTTGGTCGCGTCCACGAGAAGCTCCATGCCGTCGAATCTGTACAGCAGGGCGAGGTGCTGCCAGTAGCGCATGAACCGCTTGGAGAAGCGAAAGTCGAGCGTGTCCAACAGTTGACGCAGGCGCACTTCAGGCACCGGATCGGGAGTGGCAGGCCCGGAGAGGACGTACTCGGACTCCAGACCGTAGTGGTCGGTCAGGAATTTCAGCGCCTGCACCTTCTCCGAGCATATTCCGCCGCGCCCTCCGACGATATTGAGCACCGTCTCGTCTCCCGACTTGAACACCAGCTTGCGCCCGCTAAAGCGGGAGTAGTTCTCGAAGTCGGCTTCCCAGATACGCAAGGCGAGCGCGTGAATGAAGTCAGACTTGTCCGCCGTCGATTCCAGGTCGCCGCTTCGCTTCGCTCGTTCCGCCCCGAAGTGTGCCCCTATACTCTCGGCCACGAAGTCGGCGAAGACATCCGAATGCCTGTCCCAACGCCGCCGGTGGAACCCGACCCAGTTGCGGTCGTATCCCGCGCCGGTGCGGTCGATCTGCAGGTCGACGACGAGGGCATCTCTTTCTCCGATGGTGACAGGCTCGGAGTGAGGCGTGTCATCAGCGTCCAAGAACCTCCCGTCTTGCAGGAACTCGACCCCCTCGAACATGCCGGTCAGGCTGCCGGAGTCGGATGATATGTAGACCAGGTCTTGGAACGCCGTAAGAGTCTCTTCGGAGTCCTCGGCGATGCGGCGTTCTTCACGCAGCAACGCCAGCGGCGGATGCTTGAGGTACTTGTCGAGCAGGTTTTCGAGCGTAAGGTGTAGGTCGGGCGGATCCATGCGAAGCGCGCATCGTCTCGTGGTGACGAGGTCGGTGAACTGCAGGATGACGTTCTCGGTCAAGCCGCCTCACTCTCCGACCAGTAGGACACGCCGAGCAGTCCGGGGCCTGTATGCGCGCCGATGACGGGGGAAAAAGTCCCGACGTAGAGCTCGGCGCAGTCGAACTCTGAAGCGATGCGCTCTTCCAACTCTTTGGCCTCGTCGGGGACGTTGCCCTGTAAGACGGCCGCGTGGAGTCTCTTTTCGCCCACGTCCTCATGGAGCAGATCGACGAGCTTTCCCTTCGCCCGCTTTGCGGTCCGTACCTTGGCTAACGTGCTCACCTCTCCGCGATACATCTCGAAGATGGGCTTGACTTGCAAAAGGGACGTTCCCAGATGGGCCAGCACGGGCACTCGACCGCCCTTCTGGAGGTAGTACAGCGTGTCGAGCGTGGCGATCACCCTAACACGCGGTACCAGCTCCTTCGTCCGCCGGACGATCTCGTCCGCGGTGTGGCCCTGAGCCGAAAGCCGGAGCGCCTCGATCACCATGAGGCCGGAGCCGGTGGCACTCTCGGTATCGATCACCTCGATACAGGTGTCTTGCAGTCTCTCCGAGGCCTCGCGAGCGCCGACGACCGCCGAGTCGTATGTCATGCTGAACTTCGAGGAGAGAACGAGGCAGACCACACTGTCGCTCACCACTGATGCCGCCTCGAACGCCCTGGCGAACTGATCGGGCGAAGGCCCCGACGTTGTTGGCGGCCGCTTCAGCCTTCGCAGCGTCTCGTAAAAGTCCTCGGGTGAAAGATCCAGCCCCTCACGGTACGTTGTGCCGTTGATGACCATCTGGTGGGGAACGACGTGAAGGAATTCGTCCGACTCGTCAGCCAACTGCGCGGGCAGAGAAGCCGCGCTGTCGGTGACGATGGATACCCGCTTGTTCCCCTGCACGGTGCGCCGACACCTCTCTCGACGGTCGGTATCGGCGCATCATATCACGGTGAGTCTACCGCGACGAAAGGGGTGGTGGGGGCGAGACCGACCGGGTGGGAAGGGTCAAAGAAGGTCGTGGATGTACTGCCCGCACAACGCAGGCAGTACAGGTTTGAGGGCGGTGAGGCCTCAGGCCACGTAGGCAGGGACGCTGACCGTTCGGGCGATCCGGTTTACCGCGTCCGAAAACGTGCTCCACTCGGCAAGCATTGCGTCGAGGCGGTCCATGCCCCGGGCGCTGACATGGTAGTACCTGCGGCTTTGTCCGGTTTCGGACAACTCCCAGTGCCCCTCGATCAGGCCGTCCCGCTCCAACCTGTGAAGGGCAGGGTACAGAGTCCCTTCCTTCAGGTGAAAGTAACCTCCGCTCCTCCGCTCCATCTCCTTTGCGAGCTGGTAGCCGTACATCTCCTGGTCCGCGAGAAGCGACATTATGAGCGTTTCGGTACTACCCTTCAGCAACTCCCGCCGATATAGGTCCAGTCCATACGTGGTAGTCGTCATAGCGAGTCCCTCCCGATAGCTACGCCGCGCAAGAAAATAATAGGAAGCTACTTGGCTCTACTATGTAGTACGCAGCGGGAGAAGGATCGGATTTCAGGGAACGCGATCTACCGGCAAGTCAACGGGGAAACGCGTCCCGGTCGCAGATCGTTATGAGAGGAGACTGAGGAGAGACTCTTATCTGAGCCCCCGAAACGATCCCCTACCAGTCCACCCGCAAGAGCGTCCACCTGATGCCGAAGCGGCCGCCTTCCTGCGACCAGTGCGTCGCCAGGTAGGTTCCGTCGTGCAGCCTGATGGCAGTCGGGAAGCCGAATTGGAATCCCGCAAACGTCTCCACGCCCGACTCGATGTCCTCCGGACGCTGGGCGGTCGTGTTCGGGTCGTACATCATCCCTTCGTAGTGGACCGTCCAGGCGTCGTCGTTAAACGTCACGAGGTTCATCACGACGCCCTGCTGTCCGTATCGACGGTTGTAGAGCGCCATGAGCCGGTCTCCTCCCAGCGGAATCGGCGTCATGGTCTGTCCCATGATTCCCGTCGGTTTCGGCCTGCACCACGTCAGGCCGTCGTCACGTGAAATCGTGAAGTGGTCATCGATGTCCTCGACACCGTCCATGACGATCGTCCAGCACGTGGCTATCAGCAGGCCCGGCTCGACCCCGTGTCCAGCACGGGGCAGGCTCTCCGCCAGCTTCTGTTCGAAGTAGCCGTGAACGCCGTCGGGGTCTTCGAAGACCGTGGCGTGACGGGGCCACGTCTGTCCGCCATCGTCCGATACCGCCGCGATAACCAGTCTGCCAAGCTTGTCCTGCGACTCCAGGGTAGCGCCCGGCGCGAGCAGCCGCCCGGACTGCAGGGCCAGCGTTCCGTGCGAAATCTCCAGCGGGGCATATCCCATCATCGGAACGACCGCAGGCTCCGACCAAGTGCGCCCGCCGTCCGTAGACGTGCACAATACCGGCTCGTTGTGGCCCTCGCCGAACCTGGTCCCCTCCTCGCGGTAGCTCCGGGAACCGTATGCATACACCGTCTCCCCGTCCGCTGAGATGCTCAGCTTCAGGGCATTCGTCGCGTTGTCCACCCGCGGAAGGATCGTGCCCTCCACGTTCCACGTCCTGCCGCCGTCCGTCGAGCGCGCCCAGTCGGTGCCTCCCGTCACGTGCGCTCCGCCCCCAACGTTGAACGAGCACAGGATGTCGCCGTTCGGAAGCTGCACCGCCTGCGGAAAGGCCGAGTCTCGCTCGTCGATTCTGCCGGTGTCTAGGATTTCGATGCTCGGCATGGGGGTGCTCCGTTAGTGGTGGGGATTCCTGCTTAGCTTGAGAGTGTTCAAAGAGGCAAGTGGATTGCCGCATGGATCATAGCAGAAACGTTCATCTTCCTGTGTATCTGAGGGATGCGGGTAATGGGCCCAGCGCGCAAGCTCTCGCGTCTTCACGACGTTTTGATGGTGCGCACAGTTGCGAATTCGTGTCCGATCATTCAAGTTCTTGCTACCATCTTTAGACCAGTCTGTCGTTCGACGCACCCCAGATATGGGACACTTGTGATGGCCATTAAGGTTCCCGGAAAGGACCGCACTCCGTGACCATCCCTAAACCCAAGCACCTCGGACCGGATTACGCCAACCAGTTCAAAGACCGGAGCGTGGCCGACGCCTACGTCAACTATCCGCCATACCCTGCGGAGGTCTTCGAGGTGCTTAGCGGCCTGATACAGGACGAACCGCGAATTGTGCTGGACATGGGGTGTGGGACCGGGGACGTGGCGCGGCCACTGGCGTCCCTTGTGGACCGAGTCGACGCGGTGGACCAGTCGGCGGCCATGATTGAAATCGGTCGCTCTCGCGAAGATGGCGACCTACCGAACATCAGGTGGGTCTGCCAGAGCGCAGAGAAATTTACGTACGATACCCGCTATTGCCTCATCGTAGCGGGAGCGAGCCTGCACTGGATGGACTGGTACGAAGTGCTGCCTCGGATGGCCGGGGCCCTATCCGACCGTGGTTACCTGGCGATCGTTGGTGGTCGTGGGATGGACACCACACCTTGGAACGACGAGCTCAGCAAGATCATCCCCACATACTCGACGAACAAGGACTACGAGTCATACGACCTGTTAGACGAGCTTGAACTCCGACGGCTCTTTTCGGTCGTCGGGAGGAAACGTACGGCGCCTCAGGAATACCGAATGAGTGTCGACCGGTACGTTGAGATGTTCCACGCCCGTAACGGCTTTTCGAGACAGCGTATGGGTGCGCAATCCGCAGCTGAGTTCGATGCTGCCGTCCGAGAACTGGTGACTCCCTTTGCGGTCAATCATGTCCTCACCTTCAACGTGACAACCGGCACTACCTGGGGACATCCAGCAGCCAACGCGGTCGTTTGAGAGGACCCCATGCGTAGACTCGTGCTGGTGAAGCATTCGATGCCTGAGATGCAACGCGACAAGCCTGCATCAATTTTGGTCCAATCCCTCCCGACTACAGCACCGACTTTCCCGGCAGTCCCCTTACATCTCCATTGACAGCTAGTTAGAAATCTGCTTTTATGCTAACGTAATTACACTGTGACGTATTGCGTCACCACGAGGGAGAGGAAGGGCGCAGATGCGACAGCAAGACACGTCAGCCGAGGTCGAAGAAGAGCTGAGAGTGGCCGTGAAGGCACGGCAGGAACTGGGCATCGACCACGAGGACGAGGTTATCGAGTCGTTCCTATCCCGCGTTCAGGAGTCGATTGATGCCCGCGTGGAAGCGAGGGTGAGTGAGGCGCTGCGAGGCATCCCTGCGCGGCCACGGTTTGCCAGCCCGTCGAATGGGCGTATCGCGGTTGTCCTCGGCTTCATGACGGCCTTCCTCTTTATTTTGATCCCCTTAGCGGACTTGGCCGGCGGTTTGGTGGCTTTGGTCGCTATTGCAGGCTGTGTCGCGTTGGGCGCTGCTGCCCTGATACTCCCGGAGGGGAAGGCGCGGGCCGAGCTTGGCCCCGGCGAAGGTGAACGTGAGAGGGAGAAGTAGCGGTCGGATAGGCACGTAGCTCCGTGCTCTTCCCTTTCATAGCCTCCGTGAGACGGGACTGCGCCGCGAGATTGAGGTTCGCCCTTCGAATCTTGACGCTGCCGTTGGGCACGAGCGTGACGGTTGCCCGGATCGTGTCGTCGATCAGGTATAGTCTGCGCACAAATGGGAGCCGAACGTCCATTGGGTTGAGGTTGTAAAGCATTGCCCTGTCCTCGCAGCCTACATCGCTCTGGCACTCCGCATCGGAATCGCCTTCGAGGGGAGAACTTCAGTTCAGGAGTCACTTCAAACCCGGGGTGACGGCAATGTTGGGTGATAAATCACACCGAAATCGACAGTTTCGGTAGTCCATCCTCAATAGTAATACCAATTCTGTGTGATGCCGCCGTATTCTTAACTGATCGGGCTCTCTGGATTCCGGCCTTCGCCGGAATGACGGATCGGGACGCTGGTCATGCAAATTACGACGTAGTCAGAAGGAATTGGTATAACTCACTTCGGCGGACTGTACAGCGGTAGCCGTGACGACTATCATATGCCGCCAAACGTGACCTACCGATGATCGGTCACTTCACTCGCGGCAGCCGACTGTACGGAAACGCCGTCCAAGCTTCTCCGAGGACGCGGCCCGTAACGTCAATGCCTGGTCCGTCACTCGTCAGGAGGTCCGCTTTAACCATGCAGACTACGTCAGGACTCCAATCAATCAACGAGGCGCTCGACTCGCTGTCGACGATCAGAATCGACGCGAGCGACATGGAGATGGACGGCTTCATCGACGACACGTTCAGCGAGTACCGTGAGCGGTCGGCAGTACGCACGGAGCCGGGCGGGTCGCTTTCCTTCACGGCGCCGAACTGCGGGCCCCGCTATCTCGGGTTCGTGATCTTCGACTCGCTGGACGCCGAAGAGGTGGAAGTGTGGATCGGCGGGGTGAAGCGCGGCACGGCTGTCGTGGACGGGAACAACCAGCGCGAGCGCCTCTTCACGCTCGCAGAGTCGTATGACTTCCAGGGTGGCGAGCAAGTCAGCTTAGTCACACCGCAATCGGCGGCGGAGTCGAATGGTCAGACGACCGAGAGGCCGGAATGGGAAGGCGACCTCGGCATCGAAGGGCGACTTCGAAGGATTGGCGGGGAACCATACCGGATAGAGTGCGCGGCCCTGTTCGCCGAGCTTCCCCCTGAGGTCGAACCGCCGTGCGACTTTGGATACGTCCACGCCGAGCCGGTCTTCGCCGACGCGGACAATAGCGACGGCGCCATCGGCACGTCGACAGCTTCGGCCCGGTTGACGTGGATGACCACGTGGGACGCGCGCTGTCGCGTCGAGTATTGGGCACAGGGGACTGACGACATTGGCGTAATTGAGGAGCCAGACCTCGGGGCGAATCATCGCGTCATTTTGAACGACCTCGCTCCCGATGCCGAATACAGCTGGCGGGTCAGCGCTCTGGACAGGGGTGGGACTCCTGTCGAGACTCCGGTGCATACGTTCACAACGACATGGGCAATGCTCGCGATAGGCGCTGCCGTGTCTGAGCGCCTTGCTCTCACGGTGCGGAATTCATCGAGCGCAGACCGTCGCGGCTCGCCCGTCCGGTCGGGTGTGCCGTTTCCGCAGGGCGTGCTTGGCTCATCTTGGGCCATGCGACTGCGCGACTCATCCGGCAGTAAGATCCCGCTTCAGACACGAACGCTAGGCCGATGGCCGGATGGAACGGTGAAGTGGGCGCTGGTGGACTTCCAGGCGGACGTGCCCCCGTCGTCCGAAGCTGTCTACACGTTGGAGTACGGAAAGTCGGTCAGTCGCGGGACGTTCGAGACTCCGCTACGTGTGATGGAGGACGCTGATGGAGTGACGGTGGACACTGGACTGCTGCGGATCAAATGGGACCGGTCCGAGTTCGGGCCTTTGTCCGAGATCACGCGTGGAGGCGAGAGGTACATCGACGGGTCGGAGGTCGTGGTCACAGGTACTGACGGACAGGAGCATCGCTCCTCCAACGCGGAGGCCGATCTTCTTGAGATTGAAGAGAGCGGCCCTCTGCACTGCATCGTGCGGGTGGAGGGAAATCACGCGTCCGAGGATGGCGCGAGCCTGCTGCGGTCGGTGTTCCGGGTACATGCGTATGCGTATGCGGGATACGTGCGTATAGACCACACTTTCGTTAACGACAACTTGGAGACATCTTTCACGGACATCGGGTCGATGTACATGAAGATTCGGACTGCCGAGGGGACCGTCGAGGCTAAGGAGATCGCTCAGACGCATGACGACAGGTCGGTGGTGAATGGGCTGGTTGGCGATGAGCGGCTTCGGGGCTACGTGCGGGGGGGAGAGGTTGAAGTGGAGGTGGAGGACTTCTGGCAGCAGTACCCGAAGAGTCTCCGCGCCGATGCCGACGGAATTGAGATAGGGCTGTGTCCCTCGATTGGCGAGGACGACTACCGAGTGGGCGGCCAGGAAGAGTACAAGCTGTACTTCTACCTCAAGGACGGGGTGTACCGCTTCCGGGAGGGGATATCGAAGACGCACACAATATACGTTGGGGAAGGTCTTGAGAATGGCGCGCCGTCACTCGTGGCGCAGGCTTCGGAGGAATGGAACTGCGCCAGTGGGGCCTTCGGAGAGATCACGTCGGGTGTGAATGGCGGCTCCCTCGAGTATGAGGAGAGAATCGAACAGTTATTCGCGGAATACCGAGAGAGCCACGACGCGAACCGTGAATACGGGATGCTGAACTTCGGTGATTGGGCCTTCGACAACTACAAGGACTGGGGCAACTCCGAGTACGACACGGGCTATGTCTTCTTTACCCAGTGGGCTCGTTCGGGAAACATGCGCTACTTCGATGAGGCGTGTCGCGCGGTACTCCACCATCGAGACGTGGACACGTGCCACGACTCCGTCGATGACTTCAAGGTTGGCGGCGTGTATAGGCACAGGGTCGGGCACACCGGGGACTTTCATCCGGGAGGGTACGGTCTCGCCGACCGGGCCATATCGACCGGAGAATTCCCGCCTACCAATCTGTGGGTGGACCTCGTCGATTCGAGGGAACTGCGCGCGATCCTCATCTGGGGGGGAGAGTTCACCATCAGCCACACGTGGATCGACGGGTTCCTGCTCCACTATTTCCTGACCGGCGACCCCCGTTCGTTCCAAACGGCCGAAATGGTCGCGGACAGGTACGACGGCCACTACGCCCGCAACTATGAATTCACCAACGGCCGCAACAACGGCTGGCACCTCATCCTCACGATGGCGATGTACAACGCCACGGGCGACCGCTTCTACCTCAACGCCGCTCATATCATCGTCGAGCGCACCCTGGAGAGGCAGACCGAGGACGGCGGGTGGCGTCGCATGCTGGTGCCCGCCCATTGCCATTGCGACCCTCCACGACACATGGGAAACGCCGGTTTCATGGTGGGCCTCTCGCTCGTCGGGCTCAAGTTCTATCACCAAGCGACGGGCGATCCTCGAGCTGCCGAGTCGATTGTTCGAGGCGCGAAGTTCCTCGTACGCGACATGTGGGATGAAGCGAGCGCCGGCTTCCGCTCGACGTCCTGTCCCTACGCTCGTGTGTCCACCGACAACTTCCAGCATGGTTTGGCGGGCATTGCCTATGCCTGGCGTCTCTCCGGCGACCCGGAACTAGGACGCATCCTACGGCGCGCGCTCCCCAAAGCGATTGAGGCGTTGCAAGCGCACGGGAGAATCTTAGGTAGTCAGCTGCGGGCCGCGCCGGAAGTGCTCTACGCCGTGGCTCAGATGGGCGCCGACGACCCAATTCGAACCGCACCTCGCGGAGACTGAGGACCAAGATGAAAATACAGACGACATGGGGAGCCAAGACCATCGATCGGGCCGTCGACGCGCCGTCAGCGATCAGGGTCGGCGCGAGCGATATGGAGATGGACGGATTCATCGACGACACGTTCAGCGAGTACCGCCAGCGTTCGGTGGTCCGCAGGGCCCCGGGAGGATCGCTCTCCTTCACCGCCCCTGACTGCGGGCCTCGATATCTTGGCTTCGTGATTTTCGACTCCGTGTACACCGAAGAGGTGGAGGTGTTGATAGACGGGGTAAAGCATGGCACGGCCGTTGTGGACGGGAATATCCAGCGCGAGCGACTCTTCACACTCACCGAGCCCTACGACTTCCGGGGAGGAGAACAGGTCCGATTGGTCACTTCGGAAGAGAGCGACGACGAATACGATCCAGCAATCCGCGGCCCCGTGCGTGAGATGACCCCGTACTATAGCCAGTGGGAAAAGGGCGGGGAGTCGTACCGGATTGAGTGCGCTGCCCTGTTCGCCGAGCTTCCGCCCAAAAACGACCTGCCGAGCGACTTCGTGCATGTTAACGCCGAGCCCGTCCTTGCCGAAGCCGATAACGTTGAGTCCATTGTCAGGTCTCCAACTTCGGCACGGTTGACTTGGGTGACCACGTGGGACGCGCTGTGTCGCGTCGTGTATTGGGTAGAGGGGACGGACGATACTAGGGTAGTAGAGGAGACAAGCCCTGGGGCCAATCATCGTGTCATTCTGAACGACCTTGCTCCCGACACGACCTACTCCTACCTGGTCAGCGCGTCAGGAAGGGATGGCGTTCATGTCGAGTCCACGGTCAACACCTTCAGAACGTCACGGCCGACGCCCGCGGCGGGCAGGGCCATATCGGAGCGACTCTCCTTGACCGTCAGGAATCCGTCGGATGCGGAGCGTCACTCTGCACCCGTCCGGTCGGGAGTTCCGTTCCCGGAAGGAGTACTTGGTTCATCACGAACCATGCGTTTGTTCGACCCATCGGGCAGCGAGGTCGCGTTGCAGACCAGGACGCTGGGCCGATGGCCGGACGGCACGGTGAAGTGGGCGTTGGTGGACTTCCAGGCGGACGTGGGGGCGTTGTCCGAAGCTGAGTATACACTGGAGTATGGCGGTGCGGTCAGTCGCGGGACGTGCGAGACCCCATTGCGAGTTAGCGAAAACAGGGACGAAATAGTTGTGGAGACAGGGCGCTTGCGTATCAGATGGGACCGCTCGAAGTTCGGGCCGTTTTCTGAGATCACGCGCGGTGGCGAGAGGTATATAGACGGATCGGAGATCGTGGTCACCGGTACGGACGGGCGAGAGTATCGCTCCACCAACGCGAAGGCCGAGTCGCTCGAGATCGAGGAGAGCGGCCCCGTCCACTGCATCGTGCGCGCCGAAGGGAGTCACGTGTCGGACGAAGGAGGGAAGCTTCTGCGCTCGGTGTTCCGAGTCCATGCCTATGCGGGAGCGGGGTATGTTCGTGTAGACCACACCTTTGAAAACGATATCTCGGAGACTGCCTTCACCGACATTGAGTCGATGTACTTGAGGATTGAGACTGCCGAAGGAGCTGACGAGTCTACTGAGTTAATTCAGACTCACGACGACAGGTCGGTGGTGAATGGTCGTGTTGGCGAGGCGCGGCTCCGAGGCTACGGTCGCGCGGGAGACGTGAAAGTTGAGGTAGCGGACTTCTGGCAGCAGTACCCGAAGAGTCTCCGAACGAGCGCCGACGGCATCGAGATAGGACTGTGTCCGTCCATTGGCGAGAGTGACTACCGGGTGGATGAAGAGGAAGAGTACAAGCTCTTTTTTTACTTAAGAGAAGGGGTGTACCGCTTCCGTGAGGGAATGTCCAAGACGCACACGATATACGTGGGCGAGGGCGTAGAATATGGCGTGTCGTCGCTCATGGCGCAGGCGTCGGTCGAGTGGAACTGCGGGAGCGGGGCCTTTGGGGAGATCACACCCGGAACGAACGGCAGCTTCCCTGATTATGAAGAGAAGGCCATTCAAGTGTTCGGCGAGTATCTGGAAGACCGTGAGACCGGCCGCGACTACGGAATGTTGAACTACGGCGACTACTTTGCGGGCAACCGGACTTGGGGCAACACCGAGTACGACACCGGCTTTGTGGCGTTCCTCCAGTGGGCGCGTTCAGGTGACCTCAAGTACTTTGAGGAGGCCTGTCGCGCAAGCGTTCATCACAGGGACGTCGACACCTGCCACGTCTCATCAGATGCCGGAAGGATAGGCGGAGTCTATCGGCACAGCATCGGACACGTAGGAGAGTATTACTCCTATGAAGACCGCGCAGCGCCCGCCGTCACCCTGGACGACGAAGGCTTTAAGAAGCGCTCGCAGTCCGGAGGAGTGCCCTGGGGCACATTCACCGTCAGCCACACGTGGATTGACGGATTCCTCCTACACTATTTTCTGACGGGGGACCGTCGTTCGTTCCAGACCGCCGTCGAGGTCGCTGACCGGTATGGAGGAGAGCACACTCGCAACTATGATTTCACGAACTGCCGCAACAACGGCTGGCACCTCATCCTCACGATGGAGATGTATAGGGCGACCGGCGACCCATTCTATCTCAACGCCTCCCACATAATCGTCGAGCGCACGCTCGACCGCCAGACGGAGGAGGGCGCCTGGAAGCGCATGCTCGCATTCGGCCACTGCACCTGCGAGCACCCGCCGAGACACATGGGCAATGCCGGGTTCATGGTGGGCATTTTGCTTGTCGGGTTGAAGTTCCACCACCAGGCGACGGGCGACCCGCGGGTCGCCGATTCGATCATTCGAGGCGCGGGCTGGCTGGTCGATGTCCTGTGGAAGGGGAACGGATTCCAGTACACCACTTGTCCTAGCTCAGGACTCAAGTCTGAGGACATGGGCCAGATGATCACAGGGCTCTGCTACGCATGGAGAATCAGTGGCGACGAGCGTATCCGAGAGGTGTTGGCCCCCGCCACGAAGCTGCTCTTTGACGATCTGGACCGGTCGGGGCGTCTCCTCTCGGCGCAAGGCCGAGTGTCGCCGAATATCCTGTACGAATTGGCCCAGTTGGACTCATAGCCGGGTAGGCCCAGAGGTCCTTGTCGAAGTGGCCGCGCGTTGACACCAAAGAAGGCGTTGTGATACATAAACCTCTCTACCGAGGCGTAAAGAGGCCGTGAAGAGGTACGAAGGAAGATACAAGGAGGCTACGTAATGATGCAGAGAAGGCTATTGTTCCCGATTGTTCTCGTAGTAGCGATGTTCGGATTCGTCTTGGCGTGCGGCGGAGATGAACCGGCGCCTGCCCCCGCCCCGACACCGGACATCTCCAGCCTGCTCGATCAGGCCGTGAGCAGGGCAATGGAAGCGGCGCCTCAGGGCGCAAGCGCTGAGGAAATTCAGAAGCTCGTTCAAGATGCGGTATCCGCTTCCGCACAGCCCGGCGTAACGGCGGCCGAGGTGGAATCGGCCATCCAGCGCGCAACGCGAGGCCTGCTCGATCAGGCCGTGAGCAGGGCAATGGAAGCAGCCCCTCAGGGCGCCAGCGTCGAGGATATCCAGAAGCTGGTCCGAGAAGCGGTTGCGGCAACCGCCCAGCAGGGTGTGACTGCCGCCCAAGTCGAAGCGGCCGTCCAGCGCGCGTCGCAGGGGCAGTTGTCCGCCGCCGAGGTCCGGTCGATCGTCGCTGAGTCGATCAGCAATCTGCCCGCGCCGACGGTGAACGCAGACGAGCTGAGGCCTCTGATCCAGCAGGCCGTCCAGCAGGCCGTGCCGAGGGGCACGAGCGCCGAAGAGATACGGCAGATGGTCGAGGCCGCCGTTCAGGCTGCCACGGCAGGTTCCCCGACCATGGGCGATCTGCAGGCCACGATTTCAGACTCCGTCGGCAAGGCCACCGAGGGCCGCCTGACCTCTGAAGACGTGCAGCGGATCGTGGCTGCTTCGATGCAGGCAACCGAGGAGGCCTTGCAGGTTGTAGCGGCCGCTGCCGAGGCGGCCAGGATGGCGGCTGAGGATGCCCAGGAACTCGCGCTCGCGAACATCACGACCTATAGCGAAGCGCCGATGCTCGCGGCGATGGTGGCGAATAACGAGTTGCCGCCCGTGGAAGACCGACTTCCGGTTGATCCGGTAGTCATGCCGCCTTCAGGGCGCGAAGCCCAGATCGGTCAATACGGTGGAACGATGCGACGCTGCCACCGGTCCTCCGACCACTGGACCTACGGCTACATCTCCCCTGAGGGGATGAACCGCTTCGCTCAGGACGGCAGGACTCTCATACCGTCGATCGCCAAGGCGTGGTGGTCCTCGGAGGACAACCGGGTATGGACGTTCAAAATCCGCGAGGGGCTAAAGTGGTCGGACGGCGCGCCCTTCACGATGGAGGACTTCCTCTTCGAGTATGAGGACGTCATTTTGAACGACGACCTCATGCCGGCGAAACCGTCGAAGTTGGTGACCGGGGTGGAAAAAGCAGTCGTGCAGTTCGAAGTTCTTGATGACACGACGATACAGTTCCGTTTTAAGCATCCGTTCGCGGACTTCCCGGATGTGGCGGCGCAGTTGAACCGTGCTCGCTCACTCGAGCAGACACTCTGGGCGCCCAAGCACTACCTCAAGAATTTCCATATCACGTACAACCCGAAAGCCAACGAGCTTGCCGAAGCGGAAGGCTTCTCCAACTGGATCGAGCTGTTCCAAGCGAAGGATGAAATCGTCCTGAATCCGGACCGGCCAACCATGAGGCCGTGGATGCTCAGAAGCAAGATGACCGACCAGAAGTGGATCGCTGAGCGGAACCCGTACTACTACGCCGTCGACCCTGAGGGCAACCAGCTTCCGTACATCGACCGGATCGAGTGGACGAACCAGCCCGACCCCGAAGTCGCGATCCTGGAAGTGCTCGCGGGCAACATCGACTTTGACAGAAGTTGCGGTATCGGCGTCGCCAAGTACCCCATCCTCAAGGAGAACGAGGTCAGTGGCGACTACCGGGTTATTCAGGCCTTCTTCCCAGGTGGGGCTCAAACCGTCAATATGAACCAGTCGTACCAGGGGCGTGAAGGTAAATGGATCAGGAACAAGGACTTCCGGCTTGCGCTGGGCCTTGCGATAGACAGGGACGCGATCAATGAGATCCAGTTCCTCGGTCTCGCCGAGAAGATGAATCCCGTGCCTCAGGCCGATCACCCGTACTATCCCGGTGACGAGTTCAAGTACCTCAACACCGAGTACAGCCCCGACAAGGCGAACGAGCTTCTCGACAAGATCGGCCTTAGCAAGAGGGACGGTGAAGGGTTCCGTGTCGAAGAGGACGGATACCGCCCTCATCTCCTGTTCATGACTACGACGTGCAGTGACACTACCGAGATCATCATCAGCGGCTGGGAGGCTGTCGGTCTCAAGTCGACCTGCAACGCCTACGAGCGGGCGGTGACCTATGCGAAGTCGTCCGACAACACGATGATGTTCGCCGGCGGCATGATCAGCAACTCGCCGTTCATCTTCTCCGTGCCTTCGCACACCGCGCCTGTCGACCACAAGCTCGTCAACAACATGGGCGCTGAGTTTGCAAAATGGCACGAGTCGGGTGGGGCCGAGGGAATCGAGCCAACCGAGGACCTAAAGGAACTAATCAACCTCCACGTGGACGGAGCGGCCGCCGAGACCGACGACGAGAGGGCCATGTACGGCCAGGAGATCCTGAAACGACATGCTACCGAGCAGTGGCAGCTTGCCCTCCTCGGGAACTGGCCTCAGATCTACGTCGCGCACAACGACTTGGCGAACGTTCCGGACCGCTGGGTCGCCAGCTTCATCAACCGGTACTACGCCGTGACATTCCCCGAGCAAATGTGGTACAAGTCGGAACACAGGAGAGAGGGCGGATTCTAGGAGTAGTCGGTTCAGCGGACGGTTGTTAGAAACGAATACGGAGGCGGGTAGCGGTTCCGTAAGCCATCGGGCTTCACCGCTGCCCGCCTTTGTTCCTTGCCAATCGCCGTCGGCAAGGCTTGGGCGGGCAGGGCGTCGAAGGTGCAGCGTCGGGGAGTTCGCCGTCAATTGTTAGAATCAAGTACCTTGCAATGGCCTCAGGCTCCCCAGGGCGAGTCGCCCGCCAATCCAATCGCCTGGTGATATTTTGCTTGCCTTCATAATCCGTCGTCTGGCGATCTTCCTTCCGATGCTCTTCTTCATCTCGGTCCTCACGTTCGTGCTGATTCAGCTTCCGCCCGGGGACTTCATTGACGACTACGCGGCCATGATTGCGCTCGGAGCGTCGGGTGGTACCGGCCCCGCATCCTTCGGTGAGGAAGTGAACGAAGCCGAGTTGGAGTTCCTTCGCAAACGCTACGGCCTCGATCAGCCGATCTACGTCCAGTACCTCAAGTGGCTTCGCGGCGTTGTCACCTGGGACCTCGGCCTCTCCTTTATCTATCGACTTCCCGTAAACGAGCTTATCAACGCAAGGCTGACGAACACCCTCATCTTATCGGTATTCACCGTTCTCTTTACCTGGACCCTCGCCCTCCCCATCGGCATAATCTCCGCCGTTAAACAATACTCTTGGATCGACTACATCTTTACGTTCCTGTCGTACTTCGGTATCGGAACGCCCAACTTCATGATCGCGCTGGTGGCCTTATGGCTCGTCTTTACGATATGGCACCAACCCTTAGGAGGTCTCTTCTCCCGGGAGTACATCGATGCCCCGTGGACCTTCGGGCGGGTCATAGATCTCCTAAAGCACCTCTGGGTGCCAATGATAATCGTCGGCACGGACGGAACCGCGCGCCTTACGCGAATCGTCCGCGCCAACCTGCTCGATGAGCTTGACAAGCCCTACGTCGAGGCGGCGCGCAGCAGAGGGACGGGAAGCCTCAAGGTGGTCGTCAAGTACCCGACGCGGATAGCGCTCAATCCCTTCATCAGCGTCGTCGGCTGGACGCTCCCCTCGCTCTTCTCGGGCAGCCTCATCATCGCAGTGGTCCTGGGCCTTCCGACAATTGGCCCGCTGCTCTTGGAGGCCCTGCGCGGCCAGGACATGTACATGGCAGGGTCGATCCTTCTCGTCCTGAGCTTCCTCACCATCGTCGGCACCCTCGTCTCGGACATCCTTCTCGCCTGGGCCGACCCCCGCATTCGCTTCGGCGGCGCGCAAGGATAGGAGTCGCTATGGCAACGACGCCGGAAGTGCTGCAGACGACTCGAACCGGTGAGGACATCTACACCGCTTCCCAGTTCCGTCTCATGTGGAGGCGGTTCAGGAGGCACCGTGTCGCCACCGGTTCATCTGTTATTGTGCTTATTCTCTACTTCATAGCGGGTTTTGGGGACTTCCTCTCGACCCATGACCCGTACGAGCGCCACCTCGACCATATTTACCTCGGCCCTCAGATAGTCCGTCCGTTCGACGGCTGGAAATTCGCGCCCTACGTCCACGGCGTCAAGAGCCACCGCAACCCTGAGACCTACAGGATGGTGCACGAGGTCGATACGTCCGTTCGACACCGCGTCAACTTCTTCGTCCGGGGGCATGAGTACAAGTTGCTGGGGGTCTTCAGGACCGACATCCACTTGATGGGTGCAGATGCCGATGTCCCGTTTTACATCTTGGGAAGCGACCGGATGGGCCGCGACATGTGGTCCAGAATCGCCTACGGGGCCAGAATATCGTTGACTGTTGGCCTCGTCGGCGTCACGATCAGCCTATTCCTTGGCGTACTGATCGGCGGCATTTCAGGACTCTTCGGAGGCACAATCGACCTGCTCATTCAGCGGCTCATCGAGCTTCTGCTGTCCATTCCGTCCATACCGCTGTGGCTGACCCTATCCGCCGCTATTCCCGCGGACTGGTCAGTCGTGCGCGTCTACTTCGCCATTACGGTCATCCTGTCCGTCATGGGATGGACCGGCCTTGCAAGGGAAACGAGGGGTCGCTTCCTCGCCCTGCGCGAGGACGACTTCGTCATGGCGGCACGGCTCTACGGCACCGGTCAGTTAACCCTGATCTTCAGACACATGGTGCCGTCATTCATCAGCCACATAATCGCGACAACCACCCTCGCCATTCCCGGAATGATCATCGCAGAAACGTCCCTCAGCTTCTTGGGACTGGGTATGCGCCAGCCCGCGATCAGCTGGGGAGTGCTCTTGGTCGAAGCTCAGAATCTCCAGTCCGTGGCCCTGGCTCCATGGCTCCTGCTCCCGGCGGCCTTCGTATTCTTCACCGTGGTGACCCTCAACTTCGTCGGTGACGGCCTCCGCGACGCCGCCGACCCCTACGCCGCCACGGAGTCTACGGGGTAGCCCAGGGCGAGCAGCCGTTTATATCCGGACACCTTGCCTCGTCCCGCGCCCTACGTAATCCTCTCGCTGCAATGTGTAACTTCGGAGCCTGTATCAGTTTAGTCGGTGGTACTCATTGGAGTGTTGGCCCCACCCGGGCCCCTCTGGATTCCGGCCTCCGCCGGAATGACGGGGATGGCTGATTTGGTGTTTGGGAGAAGCACACCGACCAAGCCGGTACAGCTTCTTAACTTCGGAACTCGGTTGACCCGCCCTAGCGGGCGGTGGTAGCATTGCCCAAACGGTGGACGACGAAGGGGACAGACGCAAGACCATATCCGCGGAGAGCGCCTGGCGCAACATCTCGATTGCGCGTCGGGCGTTTGTCGTTTCTTAGGGTGATGTCAACCAAGGCCGCAGTCATTCTCGCCGCCGGCAAGGGCGTCCGCATGAGGTCCGGGCTCTCCAAGGTCCTTCACAAGATCTGCGGGAAGGATCTGGTGCGGCATGTCGTGGACGCCGCGAAGGCGGCCGGGTACGACCGGGTCGTCGTCATCGTCTCCCCCGCGAACCACGCCCCCGTCCGGGACCTTCTCGGCGACACCATCGAGTATGCCGTGCAGGCCGACACGCTGGGCACCGGCCACGCCGTGCTGCAGGCGAGAGACCTCCTTCGCGGCGTCGAGACGGTGGCCGTGCTGAACGGCGACGTGCCCCTCATTCTCCCGGAGACGCTCCGCAGCTTGCGTGAGCGTCATCAAGTGCAAGGTGCCCTCGTAACGCTTCTAACGGCCCACTGCGATATCCCCGGCCTGGCCAGAGTGGTCCGGGACTCCGGTGGCGCGATAACCGAAGTTGTAGAGGAGCGTGACGCGGACGATTCGACCAAGACGATCACCGAAGTCAACGTCGGGTCGTACTGCTTCAACGGGCCATGGCTTTGGGACTCGCTGGAGAACGTGAGCATGTCGGACGGCGGCGAATACTATCTCCCCGCCGTCGTTGCCACTACAGTGCAGCAGGGAACACCGCCGGAGTCCATCGAGACTACCGATCCCGCCGAGGCCCTCGGCATCAACGACCGAGTCCAGCTCTCGGAGGCCGAATCGTACCTACGAGAAAGAATCCGGCTCCACTGGATGATGAGCGGCGTGACCATGCCCGCTCCCTCATCGGTCTACATCGACGCCGACGTATCGCTCGGAGAGGACACGACCGTTCTGCCGAACACCCACATAACCGGCGCGTCGAAGGTCGCCGACCGGTGCGTGATCGGCCCGAACTCCATCATCGACGATGCTCGAATCGGCAGCGAGTGCCGCGTGTGGTCGTCCGTCGTCGAGGGCTCGGAGCTCGAGGCACGAGTGAGCGTCGGGCCGTTCACCCACATTCGCCCGGGTTCACGTCTCGCGGAAGGGGTTGTACTCGGAAACTTCGCCGAGGTCAACCGCAGCAGCGTCGGAAGGAACTCGAAGTCCGTCCACTTCAGCTACCTTGGTGACGCACAGGTGGGTGAAGATGTTAACATTGGAGCGGGGACCGTGACGGTCAACTACGACGGCGTGAGCAAGCTGCCCACCCGCATCGGCGACGGGGCCTTCATCGGATGCGATACCATGTTAGTAGCCCCTGTTGACGTCGGGGAGGGCGCTCAGACCGCCGCCGGGGCCGTTGTGACCAAAGACGTGCCGCCGGATGCGATGGCCGTCGGCGTCCCCGCAAGACTAATACCGAAGAACAAACGCAAGAGCGACGGAGGAGGAGACTCTTCATAGGGTGGAGAGTCGAGAACCTTGGACCCTGACAGTAGCAGCTTAATACCGCTCGCCATCGTGGCGATCTCCCTGGCCGCCTACGCACTCGCGGTGCGTGCCGAGGTCGGCCTTGCCGAGGCCGAGCGCCTCGAACGGCTACAGCAGGCCGTCGCCCCTCGCTCTCCTCGCTCCCCGATGCTCCGAATGCTCGACCGGCTTCCCATGGGGGCTGCGCTCGGTCTCTCCGTGATCAAGTACGTCGCCGTTGCGGCGATCGTCCTCTCGAGCGCGTCCTTCGCCGTCCTCTTCTGGAATGGGAACTGGTTCGCGGTCACGGTCGCTGCACTCGTGGGCCTTGCGCTCGTGGGCGGTGTTCGACTTGCGCTCGACCGCATGAGCGCCGATGCTAACGGCAACGGGGGAACGGGAGCGGCTTCGCAAGCCGACGCGCTGGCCTCCGACCTCAACATGACGGTCGACAACGAGGGCGAGCCTCTCGAAGAGTTCGAGGTGCGGATGATCCGCGGCGTCGTGGAGCTTGATTCGACCATCGCCCGCGAGATCATGGTGCCGCGCGTCGACGTGGAGGCTGTCGAGGTTGCCACTCCGATTTCAGATGTCGTCGACCGCATGATCGAGTCGGGACACAGCCGCCTGCCGGTCTACCGCGACGAACTCGACCACATCGAGGGGCTCGTATACGCGCGTGACCTTCTCAAGATTCTCAATGACCCGTCGGATGATTCCACCATGCTGACGGAGGAGATGTTGCGGGAACCCCTCTACATCCCGGAGACGAAGACCCTCGAAGAACTGCTCACCGAGTTCCAGGAGCGACGTGTCCACATCGCCATCGTCATCGACGAGTACGGCGGGGCCGAGGGCATCGTCACCATCGAGGACCTGCTTGAGGAGATCGTCGGGGAGATCCAGGACGAGTTCGACTACGGCGAGCCGGAGATCGAGAAGATCGCGGACAACGCGTACATCATGGACGCCCGCGCGAGCTTAGACGACCTCCGCGACCGCCTCGACGTGGTAGTGGAGGCCGACGGATTCGACACCGTCGGCGGCCTGGTCTACCAGCGGCTCGGCAAGATACCCACCATCGGCGAGACGGTGACGCACGACGGCCTGACCATCGAGGTCGTCTCAACCGTCGGACGCCGCCTGAAGACGCTCAAGGTTTCGGCTGAACCCGACGCTTCCGTGACGGCGGAGCAAGGCTAATACACCGCCTCGAGTTCAGACTGTAACTCCCACCGACTCGCCTGCCTCGACTATCGACTGCCAGACCTGCTCGGGGACGGGAATGCCCTCTGCCGAGCGCAGCGCCTGGGCGCGGTTCTCCGGGTCGCCGGGCGCCATGACCTGCTTGAACCCCGGCGCGGGGGGCACGCTCCGGGTCTCTCGGACTATCTCGTCGGCGCGTCGCTTGAAGTCGGCCTCCGGGCGGAAGACATCGGCGCGGATGGCTATGATGGTCACTCCCTGTCGAATCATTGCAGGGGTGCCCATGCCATCGTCCTCGACCGTGTCCGAGCCGACCAGCACCTGCCCGAGGAACTCCACCGCCATCATGAGCGCGAATCCCTTGTGCCCACCGAACGGGAGGAGGAATCCCCCCTCCTGTACGGCTGTGGGATTGGTCGTCGGGTAGCCGTCCTTGTCGATGACGGTACCCGCCGGAAGCTCCTCGTTCCGCATCTTGTAGAGGTTCATCTTCGAGTTCGCCATCGCCGTGGTGGCGTAGTCGAAGACCATCGCGGGTTCGTCGCCGCCGGGGAAGCCCATGGCTATGGGGTTCGAGCTTAGGAGCCCCTTGCTCCCGCCGTAGGGCGCCGCCACTTTGCTTCCAAGCAGCGAGTATCCCGCGCCGCAGATGATGGAGACGACACCCTCGTCCGCCGCCATCTCCGCATACTCCCCGAGCCGCCCGATGTGTTCCGAGCGGACCAGCCCGACGACGGCGACGTCGTGCTCCTTGGCCTTTCGCACGGCAACATCTGTGGCGAACTTCGCCGCGACTTGTCCGAAGGTCCGGTTGCCGTCCACTAGTGCCGTGTTCTGCGTCTCGCGCACGATGGACGGGCTGGCCGTGGCGTCGAGCTTGCCGTCCTGGACGGCCTTGACGTAGCCCGCGAGGTGGAACACGCCGTGCGTGTCCACGCCGCGCACGTTGGACTTCACCAGCGCGTCGGCCATTCTGGCGGCGTTCGCCGCGCTCGCCCCCGCCGCGTCGAGGATGCGCCTGACCACGTCGTGAAGATCGCGTTCCGATACCGTTGGCATATCAACCTCCTGGGCGGTGCGTCGTCAATACTTTAGCGGAATGGCTGAGGATTGGTGTGAGACGGTTTGAGAATATGAGACGGTTTGAGAATATGAGACGGTTTGAGAATATGAGACGGTTTGAGAATGTGAGACGATTTGAGAATGTGAGACGGTTTGAGACTCCACCGGATTCCCTTTTTTTCGGCCCGTTCTCATTTTGTCTCGCTCCGTTTCGCCCTTCCTGGGGGTTCGTTTGAAGCTGTTTCTGCGACTCGCATCCAGCAGACGATGGTGTCGTGAGACACTTTGAGAAGAATTCCGCATGGTCAAAATTTCCTCGACGTAGTTCTCAGTTTGTATCACAAAGTTTCCCGGTTCGGTGTGCGCCGGGGGTAGACCGTTCCTGCGACTGACGTATCGTAGGCCATGTGTTCGTGTGCGTCAAATTGGGCGGGTCCCTTTGTTCGTAGCGCTTCCACGGTGAGGGTTGATTGGGGTACGGAATACCATTTCTCCATGAGGTTCCGCCTGTCCACATCGTGAAGATCGCGTTTCGATGCCGTTGGCATATCAACCTCCTGGGCGGTGCGTCGTCAATACTTTAGCGGAATGGCTGAGGATTGGTGTGAGACGGTTTGAGAATATGAGACGGTTTGAGACTCCACCGGATTCCCCTTTTTTCGGCCCGTTCTCATTTTGTCTCGCTCCGGTTCGCCCTTCCTGGGGGCTCGTTTGAAGCTGTTTCTGCGACTCGCATCTAGCAGACGATGGTGTCGTGAGACACTTTGAGAAGAATTCCGCATGGTCAAAATTTCCTCGACGTAGTTCTCAGTTTGTATCACAAAGTTTCCCGGGTCGGTGTGCGCCGGCGGTTGACCGTTCCTGCGGCTGACGTATCGTAGGCCATGTGTTCTTGTGCGTCAAATTGGCCGGGTTCCTTTGTTCGTAGCGCTTCCACGGTGAGGGTTGATTGGGGTACGGAATACCATTTCTCCATGGGGATCCGCCTGTCCACATCGTGATGATCGCGTTCCGATGCCGTTGGCACATCAACCTCCTGCGCGGTTACGTTCCGCCCGGAAACAGGTAGGGGCAGGTTTCAAACCTGCCCCTACGAATGAGAACCGACAAATCGACCTACAAGAACAGCGGCGCGAAGACGAGGGCGACTATGGACATGAGCTTGATGAGGATGTTGAGGGCAGGGCCGGATGTGTCCTTGAAGGGATCGCCGACGGTGTCGCCGACTACGACGGCCTCGTGTTGTTTCGTGCCCTTGCCGCCGTGTGCGCCCGCCTCGACGTACTTCTTGGCGTTGTCCCATGCTCCGCCCGCGTTCGCCATCATGATTGCCAGCAGGAAGCCGGTCGCAATCGAGCCGATCAAGAGTCCGCCGAGGGCCTCCGCGCCCAGAATGGCCCCGACGGCGACGGGTGCGATGATGGCGATCAGTCCGGGCAGGATCATTTCACGCATAGCGCCGCGTGTGCTGATGTCGACGGCACGAGCGTAGTCCGCCTCAGCCTCGCCTTCCATCAGTCCCTTGATCTCACGGAACTGCCGTCGCACCTCCTGCACCATTGCGCCCGCGGCCCGTCCTACCGCCTGCATCGTGAGCGCGGCGAAGAGGAACGGCATGAGGCTGCCGAGCAGGACGCCCATGAGCACCTTCACGTCCGTGAGATTGAACACGCTCACTCCGGAGACTTCCGAGTATGCCGCCATGAGCGCGAGTGCGGTCAGCACCGCCGACCCGATGGCGAAGCCTTTGCCAGTGGCCGCGGTCGTGTTTCCGAGAGAGTCGAGCGCGTCCGTCCTCTCTCGCACCTCAGGGTCGAGGCCGGCCTGCTCCGCGATGCCGCCCGCGTTGTCGGCCACCGGGCCGTATGCGTCCGTGGCGAGGGTGATGCCGAGCGTTGAGAGCATTCCCACAGCGGCCAGTGCGACGCCGTAGGTGCCCGCGAGGTCGTTGGTCAGCCACATGGCTATCACGACCACGATGGCGGGCACAAGTGTGCTCAGCATCCCAAGACCGAGCCCGCTGATGATGACCGTCGCCGGGCCCGTCTCCGACTGCGCGGCAATCGAACGGGTGAAGCTGTACTCGTAGGATGTCGCGACCTCTGAGGCCGTCCCGATGATCTGTCCTGCCACGAGGCCGATGAGTATCACCCAGAACAGATTGAAGGGTAGGTCTAGCACATAGATCAGCACGCCTACCGCGATCAGCACTAGCGCGCCCGAGGAAAAAATACCCGTTCGGAGCGCCCAGAGGAGGCGGCCCATGTGAGCGCCCTCAGGAGCGCGTATGAGGAACGTTCCGACGATGGATGAGATGATGCCGACTGCCGCCACGAGAATAGGAAGCATGAACAGCTCGTGATCGAAGTTGTCCATGACGTCGTCCGTGTTGATGCCGAGGGCCATCGCGCCCGTAACGGCCAGCGCGAGGGTCGCGATGATGGAGCCGACGTACGACTCGAACAGGTCCGCGCCCATGCCTGCAACGTCGCCCACGTTGTCGCCCACGTTGTCAGCGATGGTTGCGGGGTTGCGGGGATCGTCTTCAGGGATTCCAGCCTCGACCTTGCCCACGAGGTCCGCGCCAACGTCGGCCGCCTTGGTGTATATGCCGCCGCCCACTCTGGCGAACAGGGCTATCGAGGAGGCTCCCATGCCGAAGCCCGCGACGATCTGAAAGTCACGGAATATCCAGTACAGGATTGCCACGCCGAGCAGTCCGATGCCGACGACCGTCAGCCCCATGACCGCGCCGCTGTTGAAGGCCAGACGGAGGGCGGGGTTGAGTCCTTCCTGCGCCTTGACCGTCGTGCGCGTGTTGGCGCGCACTGCTATGCTCATGCCGATGTACCCGGCCAGCGCCGAGCCGACGGCCCCGATCAGATAGGCGATGGCCGTCGAAGGGACGCCGCTCTCGCTACCTTCGATCTTGCCCAGAATGTCGTAGTCGATGAACAGGGCGAGGATGACGACGACCACGACCACGAAGACCGCGAGAACGCCGTACTCACGCTTCAGGAAGGCGGCTGAGCCCTGCCGGATCGCATCGCCGATGAAGCGCACCCGCTCGTTGCCCTCGTCCTCTCGCAGAATGCTTGCGGTCAGGTACACGGCGAAAAGCAGCCCTATGACGGCCGCGCCTACTGCTATGAAGATGATTTCCTGCATGTAGTCCCCCCATGAAAAAGCCTCCCCTGCGAGGGAAGACTTTGTATGCTTTGCCTACGTTTGGAAGCGCCGTAAAAGTACCATAGCCGTGAATGGCATTCAAGCGAAGGGCGGCTTGTGTACGGCCCATCCCCACGTTCGCCCCGTATCGAGTGTGGGGGAAGCCTTCAGTTTCACGATGGCTTGGAGGAGAGGGCGATTATGGGCAATGTCTACTCGGACCGACTCCCGGCAACCGGCACCATCTCTCTCGGTCGTACTCGCTTCTCAATATCCTTCCCTGACTCAATTTCCGCAGTTCGCAACTCGAAAGGTCTTCTGCAAATTCAGCCAGAGTTGGGGCGTGGTGCCGAGATAGCGAGACAATCGCAAAGCCGCATCGGCGGTTATTCCGCGCTGACCCTTCAAGATCGCTGTAATCCGGTTGGTTGGCACGCCCAACTCGGCGGCTAATGCATTGGCCGACATTCCGAGCTCTTGAAGCTCTTCGCCCAGAATCTCACCGGGGTGAACCGGTTGCATACTGTTGCTTATGCTCATATCAGACTCGATAGCGTCTTTCGTAAGTCTTACTATAGATAGTGTACTCGATTACGCCGTCGGTCTCCCGTAGTAGTACCACTTCGTCTTGACGGTGCCGCATTCTCGCCTGACCGGATTTTCTGGATTCCGGCCTTCGCCGGAATGACGGGCTGGGATACTGTGTCATGTGGTTTGCGGAGAGCCAAAACGAATTGGCATAAGCTCTGGATCGGCCTTTACTCGAAACGTTCCCGGGCCTCGGCGAGACGCTCCTCCAGCCGTTGCTGCCGGAGCGCGACGGTGAGGTCGCCGCGCGTGCGTTCGAGGATGCCGCGCACCATGTCGGTGCTCCGGCGCAGACCCCGCGTGACAGCGTCCGGGTAGTCCATCGTGACGAGCACGGTGTATATCTCGTCCATCACGTCGAGAAGCTCCTCGCACCGCGAGAAATCGTCCGTGCGGAGGGCATCGAGAATGAACCGCCGCAGCTCGCCGACGGTGTCTGCTAAGCCTCCCAGGTAGGGAGCGGCTCCGATGCCCAGCTCGTCTGCGGTCGGCATGGGGCGGCCCTCGATGAGGGCGAGCGTGACGGCGGCCTCGGTGTACTCCTTCAGGGAGTCTTCGATGTAGCCGCCGTAGTACACGCGGGGCTGCTGGTCGCGAAGGCCAATGGCCTTGGCCGCGAGCGCAGTCACATCATCGAGCAGCTTCCGCGCCTGGTCGAACTCGCCGCGGTGGGTGGCGCGGATCGAGTTGGCCGAGTTGCGGACGATCTCCCGCGAGAGGCGTAGCCCCTGTTCGCGGTCGGCGTGGGTGGTCGCGAACTCCTGCGTGGCGGAGTCGGCAATTGCGTGAAGCTCGTTCTTCCGGTCGGGTGTGGTGTTCAGGGTCAGCTCCTTGCGGTTTCGATCGCGTCGACCAGTCGTCGCGCTGCGGCTTCCGGGTTATCGGCCATCGTGACGGCGCTGATGACGGCCACGCAGTCGGCCCCCGCCCTGACAACGTCCGCGACGTTGCTCTCGTTGATGCCTCCGATAGCGACGAGGGGCAGCGTCGTCAGTTCGCGGGCGCGCCTGATGCCGTCGAGTCCGATTGCGGCGCGAGCGCCCTTGCCGACGGTGGTCGTCGGGAACGTCGCGCCCACTGCGACGTAGTCTACACCCATGGACACGGACTCCTCGACCTCCGCGTCAGTGTTGTTGGAGCGGCCGATCAGCTTTCCGGTAACGAGGATCCGTCTCGCAACTCCCACCGGAAGGTCGGACTGCCCCAGGTGAACGCCGTCCGCGTCGCACGCGAAGCCGAGCGCGATGTCGTCGTTGACGAAGAACAGAGCGCCGTGATCGTGGCACAGCTCTCGCAGCCTTATGGCCACTGGCAGGATGTCGTCCCGGTCTCCCGACTTGTCCCTTAGTTGCAGGACTCTCGCCCCGCCGCGCAGTGCAGACTCCGCGACCTCCACGACGGGACGTCCCTTCGTGGCGTCGGGGCCTACGATGACGTAGAGGCCGTTAACCCTCTGGACAATGGTGGATTTAGCCAAGTCGCTTATGCCCTGTCTGCCAATCGTTGCCGATATCCGAGTAAGTCCTCGTCGGTTACGGCCTCCGGCGGTACAAGCTGATGGTGTTTCTCGGAGGCAACTCGAATATCTTCGCCTTGTTGCTCGAACCCGAAGAGTGCAATCAGTTCATCCTTCATGAATTGTGCTCCGATAGGCCGGCAGATGAGAGAGGGCAGCTTTTCGGCACAAACGGCGATGTCTTGTTCAATCTGGACCGGGCTGAGTTTGTCGTTACCTCCTTTAGCCTGCACGGGCACCACGTACTGGGAACCACTCTTGTCCACGCCAACGTATATTTCATCCGTCTCTACTTGGCCCATACCCGTGACTGTAGTCCGCAAGTGATTCTGCAGCGAATAGCAGGTGATGCCCAGGAATACATCAATCAGACGGTTATAGCGGACACGGGATAGCAAGGCTTGTTCGTCGCTGAAGGAATACCTGGAGATTATGCCTCGAGTCGCGTCGGGTATCTTTGTGATGGCGAGCGTTGGGTTGGGAGCAAGCGGAACGTCCGCGACCAACTCGAATCGGTACTTGCCACGCCCCGCTGGGCGAATAATCCACGTTTCGCCTTCAGGAGCTACTGCAAGTATGCTGGCCGGAAGTTCCGTCCGGTATCGAAAGCTATAGATGAGGTCGCCAAGGTTCTCAGGCAGATCGATATCCAAACTTGACGCGAAGTCAGCAATGTCATCACGCTCGAAGAGCACGTCACGTTGTCCACGCTTATGCTTCGCGTGGAAAATCGCCTCGATGATTGCCGAATAGCGGTTTGAAGGTGGGATTAGGTCGCTCCTTACTCCTCTCGGTTACCTTGCCATTCCAGTAAGACGACCTCTTCCCGAAGCTGTTCACCCGTGACGGTTGACGGCCTCGTGCGAAATAGGTCGATGTCTACGACGCGATAGTCAAGCGACTGAGCTAGGTCAGCGAGGATTTGCCCTGTACGAATCATGACTCTCAGATATGACGCCTGGTCGCCGACCACGTAGGCTAGCCTTGCGCCGGGTCGAAGAACGGGCCTTAAAGAGGCCAGATGTTTCGCCATTCCTCCGAAGTAGAGTTGTGTAACGCGGGGGTACAGGCGCTCGAACCCGGATGTCTTGCCCAACTCGATCCGTCGTCGCTCAATCGCGGTGGCTATTTCCTGTATCGCCGGGTGCTGCGCGACCTCACGATCGTCCGTGTCGGACTTGTACACTCCTCTTGTGTTTGACCGGATCAGGTCCTGTTTCAGCGAACGCAGTTCACGCCTGTCGCGTATCAGTCCGAGGATAACCGACTCCAATCGCGTCTTGCGCGTGTAGTCTTTTTCGTTTGGGTACGGCGGGGAAGTTATCACTGCGTCGACTGATTTAGAACTCAGTGTTTGATCTGACTCTCGAGAGTCGGCTTTGAGCACCTGAGCGCGGACATTGGCCCGTTCTCCCATAAGGCCGATGTCATGGGCGATCTCGCGCATACAGTCGAGCCATGCCTCCACCACTGGGGCATCGTCCCTAATCCGCCCCAACCCAACCTCGGGGCCGAACTTCAAATTGCCGATTCGGTGGGTAAGTGCCTTCCCAAGCGCAATTCGCCCATATTGTCGTAGCTGTGGGTCCCCATGCCGGTCGATCTCCTCTTAGCTGGACTTTGTACAAAGTCCAGCTAAGAGTTTCCAACACGTCGAAGGTAAACTCGACCTACGACAAATAAACGTTGCGGGCGCTGGTTGGTCTGTAGTACCACCTGGAAGAAGCCTCCTTTGAACGCAACCTAGCCCTCACTATCAAGTCAGCCCGCAGGATGCGTTCTTCTAACGTTGTCACCCCATAGTCTGTGTAGTCGTTCGACAGTGCCTCTGGCTCATGCAACACCGTAACCTGACCATCGGGCTTCGGCCCCGAGGCAGGCATACCAACTTGTGGTGTCGGAGGGGGAATCGGAGTGGGCTCACCGACCTGCGGAGTTTGGTCATCTGCCTGTTCAGCCGAGCTACTTGCCTGTGCGGCTTGCTCTTCGGCAAGCGTATCCTCACCACAGGCCAGCGCCACTCCCACGACTGCCAACATAACGCAGATGATCGTCCTATGAGTCATAGGCGCTCATCTCCTTGCGTAACAAAACGCAGGCAGCGTTGCCCGCGTCCCCCTCGATCATGTTAACGGTACTACAGTTCAATCGGATTCTCCAACTGATGCCGGATCCCGCAAAAGGCCGGAGCACCACTACCTATAGCGTAGCGTAATTGCCTTTCATGTGACGCCTAGAGTCGTTTACATGGGTTCTTTTCACGTGCTACGATTAATGTAGTGTCGGGGCGAAGGAGGGGTGTGAGTTGCTGCAAGACACGGCATATGTCATAGGAATCATCCGTGACATTCTACTCATCTTCGTCTTGGCCTTTATCGGCGTTGCTCTCTATGTGACCTATCGAAAGCTGTCGAGCGTGCTCGAATCCGTAGATGGGACACTGAAGAGCACAAGGGAAGTGGCGGACGCGATATCGGAGCGGTTCTCGGAGTCGTCATCCTCGGGCGGAGGTGTGGCATCAGGGATTGGGAATGTCCTATCTTTTCTACTGCGACGATCTCGCGCGGATTCGTGAGTTCAGTCTAATCTAAGGAGGTTACATATCATGGCTGATAACGATAGTGGAATGGCATTTGTTTCAGGGTTTCTCCTGGGCGGACTGGTCGGAGCGGCGATTGGCCTGCTGATGGCGCCCAAGTCCGGCGCGGAAACGCGGGCCGGCATAGCAGAGCACAGTGACGAGTGGAGGCATCGGGCCGAAGACATCGCCGGCCAGATCACCAACAACATCACTCCCGCCATCGAAAACCTGCGTCACCAGGTGGCGCCGGCGGTCGAGGTCGTCCGCGAACGGATGGGCATGGAGCCCCCGGCGCCCCCGGTCGAACCGGAGATGGCGAGCGCCAACGGCGCTAACGGCGTCGAAGCGGAACCCGAACCGGAGATGGTGAGCGACGCTGCCTCCGACGCTGCGGAACCCGAAGAAGAAGCGCCCGAAGCGGCTCCCGCCGCCAAAGCGTCCTAGCTTCAAACTAGCCCGAGGATAGAGACGGGTGGCCCTTAGAAGGGCCACCCGTTTTGCTTAACCTCTTCGGAAGATCAAGGAGATAGGTCATGCGCGGTCAAACTTGTGCTTAGCTATGCCCAACTCACGCACAATCCCTCGAACAGTACCAGCCCGCAGGTCCCGACCCCTCCAGTTGGGGATCGTGGCCCTCGTACGGGTACTAGTACCGGTTCCACATGATTGTGGTAGTGTACTCAAAACACCCTCACCCTCACCCTAGCCCTCTCCCACGACGGGAGAGGGGATAAATCGGCATCGGCCTATTCGTCATATTCAAGTTGACCGGGTACTAGGATTGATCCAGACTTCATGGCTGCCGCTTCCTTGTCTATCGAAAGCACAGCCCAGATTCTTTAATTTGCGGGTGAGTACTCTGTAGGTCAAACCGAGATCAACAATGCTCCCTTGGCAGCAGTCGGTTCGACGAATCCCGCCAATACGGCGGGGGGAAGTTCATCACCGTGTTCATGGTATGAATCGATAAACGCGGCGGCTACGCTCTGAATGTGGTCGAGAGCTTCGGCAGGACTGTCACCCCATGCTCGGCAGCCGGGCAAAGCGGGTACATCGACGAGGTACTTATCCTCCGTCTCTTCTGACGGCTCATGCATAACGTAATGCAACTTGTAACGCTTCATACCGTAAAGTCCCTTCACTGATTTGGGGAGGACAATTCAAGGCTATCAACAGACCGGTTGACAGTCAAAATGAATTCGTCATTCCCACCCGCCCTTCGGGTAGGTGGGAATGACCCAAATCCACTGGTGCGCGTCACCGCCTCCGCAACCCTACAACCAGGCAGGCGATCCCAAGCACCGCACCTGATAGGCCGAGCGCCAGCGCCACGATGGATAGCACGCCCGGCCCCTCTTCCACGGCGTCACGCGCCTGCTCCGCCGTACTTATGGCGCCACGCACAGCGCTCTCCATCTCGCGGGCGGACGGGAGCTCATCCGGGAACTGGAGCGCCGCTAGAGGCCGGATGTCGTCGAAGCCTCCGCCGCCACCCTTTGAGGCGAACGTCTCGTCAACCTGCATGCCCTCGATCGCGCCGAATACGCGGAACTCGTACACCCCCGGCGTCGTCGGCAGCAGGGCCGCCGTGTAGCGACCGGGCTCGTACACGTCCGCACTCAGGTTGACCACCCGCGACGCCCCAGTGGGAACGTAGATGACCTCCACCTGCAGGGTGTTCTTCAGGCCTTCTACGGCCGCCGAATCGCCGTGGTGATCGGCCATCGCCATGCCATCTCCCGCGTCGTCTTCCTTGCTCGTCGACGCGGACTCGCCGTGATCATCACTACCGCTTTCCGCCACCCTGGTCACGCGGATCTCCACTCCGTTCATAAATCCCTCGTAGGCCGGTTCCACAATCCATCCGATGTTTATGCGGTAGTCGCCAACCTCTCGGCCTTCGTGGGCGGAAACGGCGCCGACTGTCAGGCTCAGGACCGCAGCGACGGCCGCCGCAAGCCAATTTCTCTTGTTCAATACAAACTGCATGATTGCTCCTTTCACGAACTGACACCGTTCCGGTGAACGGGTCGCGTGGCGATGCCATGCGGGAAGTGCGACCGGAACGGTCAATGCCTATGGGGAGAAAGGAGCTAGGCGCGAGGGGGTTTCTTCGGAACGACGAGGATTGCGTCTTCGGGAATGAGGGAATCGGAGGAGATGCCGTAGGCGGCCGCATCGTCGTCCGGCCCGATGAAGGGCGACGACTGCTGAATAGCGTGCACCGTCGTGTCAATCATCACCGGGCTGCTGCCGTCGTAGGATGCCAGGTAGACGATCCCGTCCGTAGGCTCTTCGAGTGAAAGGTAGTGGAAGTGGCCCTGGACCTCGAACGGGTGAACGTGGTTAGTATCGCCCGGCCCGAAATACAGGTGCGTGTGGTTGGGCAGACGCTCGGCGTAGTGGTGGTCGAGCAGCGGCCCAAGCGTGGGGAGGAACACGGCAGCCGTCGCAGCCGTCGTGAAGAGCGCGCTCAGTACCGCGCGCAGCACACGTCCTGCCGTTAAGCGCTCTTTCATGTCTCAATTGTCCCACACGTCGGTCAGGCGCCGCTACACGTCCACGCTCATCAGCTCCCGGCCCCAGACGACCTCGCCGTTGTAGTGACGCGCTATGTCGCGGATCGCTCGCTCCGTCTCGCCGGGCTCGTCCATGGCATCGGTCTGGTGCACGAGGACGAGCCGCTTCGCGCCCGCGTCCTGGGCCATCTTGGCGGCCGTCTCGCTACCGCACATATACTCCCCCTCAGGAGTGCCTTCCTCCTCATTCTCGATGTAGGTGCACAGGCAGACCATCGTGTCCACGTCCTTGGCGAGGTCCACGACGCTGTCGCACGGCCTTGTGTCCCCGGTAACCACGACGCTGCCCTCGTCGCTGTCGATCCGGTACGCGAGAGAGTCGAGCCACGGCTCCACATGCTCGGCGGGCGCGGCGGTTATCTCCCAGTCCGGGCCGTCGACGATCTTCCCCGGGCCGACGTCCTTCGCGACGACAACGGGCGCGGGTCGAGGCAGCACGCCGCCACGCGACGTGAAGGCGTTCAGGCTCAGCGGATGGTTGATCCGGGCGATCCAGTCGTGGGCGAATGCGCCCTCGTGCTCGTCCATGATCCGGTGGGTGATCCGCTCGGTTAAGTTGGGCCCGTACACCTGCAGGTCCCGTTCGCCGCCCTTGAAGAGGTTCCAGCGGCTGAGGATAAAGCACGGGTAATCGATGTCGTGATCGTAGTGGTGGTGCGTGAAGAAGAGGTTCTCGATCTCGGTGAGCGGAATCTTCATCTTCGCCAGTTTGTGTGTCGACGCGGGGCCGCAGTCGAACATCAACCTCTCGCCACCCACGTTTACGACATAGCACGATCCGAACCGCTCCGATGTCGGCACCGGCGTACCCGCCCCGATGATGTCGATATTCATGTGCTCTCCTTCTGAGGTGCGCACTCTTCTCATAGGTGGATTATGAAACTGCTATTTTCATAACCCTCACCCTAGCCCTCTCCCTCAAGGGAGAGGGGATTACGCAAAGGTCTCCCTATCACTCGGCGTCGCCGGTGGGCACGGGCGTCTGGCCGATGCCGTCTAGGCGGCCCTTGGCCTCGGCGTACACGTCTTCCGACAGGGGGCCGCGCATGACGGCCTCGATGTTCTCGCGCAGGTGCTCGACGCGGGTCGTTCCGACGATGATCGTGTGGGCGTGAGGGTGCGTCAGCGTATAGCGGAGGACGAATGCCGACCTGCTCTCGCCGTGTTCTCGCAGCTCGTCTAGGCCGGCGCGCTCAAACTGCGCCCACGTGTCCGTGCGGTCGCCCGACGACACCTCGCCCTGCGCGACTCCGCCACGGATGATGATGCCCACGCCCGCCTCGGCGGCCTTGGTGATCCAGTCCTCGTGCTCACGCTCCAGCGCGGAGTAGGGTATCTGCATCGTGTCGAACACGTCCCAGTCGAGGAAGGTCGGCAGGTAGGGCAGAGTAGTCGAGATACCGAGATGCCGCACCTTGCCGGAGTGGCGCATCTCCCTCATGGCGTCGACGAGTCCACCGTCCTCAACCTCGGCAACCGTCGGGTTGTGCGGCTGGATGATGTCCACGCTGTCGCGTCCAAGTCGTTCGAGGCTCCCCTCGATGTTGCTCAGGAAGTTCGAGCGCGTCCAGTCGTGGCGAGAGCTGTTGCGGTCGGGCTGGGTGTCGGTGCAACCGCACTTGGTCGCCAGCCGGAACTCGTCGTAGCGGTCGCTGAGGGTCCTCCCGATCCAGTCCTCGGCGAACATGTAGTCATAGGCCGTGTCGATGAAGTTGATGCCGCAGTCCAGCACCTCGTTATAGAGGGCAGACGCGGTCTGCTCCGTCCAATGGTGTCGGTCCGGTCGCCAAAGGGCCGTACCGAACCCGAGGCGCGTGACCTTGATGCCAGTCCGGCCCAGTATGGCAGTGGGTAGTGCTTGGCTCATAAATAGCTCCTCATCGCCCGTTTCGTTTGCCATCGGCAAGGTTGGGGTATGGTATCACGGGGTGGGAGAGCATAAGGTCACGTTTGAGGGGTAGGCGCCCAGGCGTGAGACGGAATGAGACGATGAGACAGTTTGAGACTCATTCCGGCCCCCTTCTTTTTCTCATGTCTCAATGTGTCTCGCCCGTCCCGATGGGGCGTTTTGAAGCTGTTTCGACGAGACGCACCCGGCAGGCGATGCGGTGGTGAGACAGTATGTGACAAATCCCGCATGGCTAGATTTTTCCGCTCTCGTTCTCATTTTGTCTCGCGACGTTTCACGGGTCCGGGCAAGGCGGTATGAACCCGCTTCCACGACGCAGTTAGTGTAGAGCGTATGTTCTCTTAATTCAAGTTTGGTGTTGGATTCACCTAATGGGCGCGGAGAACGTGGAGCGATAAAATGGGGTTTCCGCGCTCGGAGACCTTTGCGGTATCTGCCCAAGAATTGTCATTCCGAGCGCAGCCGGGTACGCTCAGGTCTCTACTATCACTACGCCTTCAAGAGAATCCACTGACAGGCTGCATACCCAGAGCGTTGGTGGACAATCCAAACCTTGAACTTATGGTTGACGATAACATAAGACCATGTCCTGCCGACCAGTGACCGACCCTTCGGCTGAGCCCGCCCCAGTGCCGTGGCTGGTTACGTCATCCGCCTCGCTGATATACTTCGCCGCAATTCGGCAGGCGAGAGGTGGTGGTGAACTGTTCGCGGAGACGCCGAGCGGTCCGGTCGGCGGCGCTTATCGCCGGGCTCCTCGCCGGAGCATTGCTAACGCCGCACGTGGCGGCTACGAACGATACCCAGACCTACACCAACCACCTGATGGGATTCTCCATTACCGCGCCCGCTGACTGGCGGATTGTCGAAACGGGGCGCAGGGTCTCGGTCGTCGAGCTTAGACCCCCGGGGTACACCGACCTCGTGTCCATACAAGTATCCGTCCACCGCCACGTCGGGCCCAACACCCCGCCCGAGTGGATGGACTGGCAGGTCTCCAACTACGGCAAGCGCTTCATTGATATCTACGAGGAGTTTCCCGTCTCCCTCGGAGCGGCCACAAAAGGCTTCCGCACGGTGTTCGAGTGGAACGGCGAGCTCGGCATCAAGGAGGGCTGGACGGGCGTATTGCGAGGCAGGCAGGACTTTATCCTTCGAGCATACGGAACGTCCACGGACTTCGACCGCCTGCGTGGTACTCTCGACGAGATCATCGGTACGTTCACGCTCATACCGCCCGACCCGACGCAAGCCCCGTCCGACGACATATTCGTCCTGCTGAGCGAGGAGCCCGATACTCTCGACCCCGCTCTGCACACCGGCCCGGTCACCGGGCCGCTCAACGCGCTGTTCGGCGGCCTCGTGAGGCTCGACGAGGACATGAGCGTGATACCCGACATCGCCCGAGGCTGGCGAGTGACGGACGACGGCAAGGTCTACACCTTCAACCTCCGCTACAACGCCTACTTCCACAACGGCGACTGGGTCACGAGCGAGGACATAAAGTATTCATGGGAACGGGCGACCGACCCCGAGACCGCGTCGCCCACGGCGCGCGTGTACCTGGGCGATATCGCCGGCGTCAGCGAAAAGCTGGCAGGCGAGGCCGAGGAGATATCGGGCGTTGAGGCGCTCGACCTGTTCACGCTCCGCGTCACGCTCACGACGCCCCGTCAAACGTTCTTGCAAAAGCTGACTCATCCTGTCGCGTCTGTGGTCGACCGAAACAACGTAGAGACGGGCGAGTTGGCGGAGCGACCTATGGGTACGGGGCCGTTCAAGTTCGTTGCCTGGGGGAAGGGACAGGGCCTTGTGCTTGGACGGAGTCGTGGTTACCACCTTGAGCGGCCAAAGCTGCGCGGGGTCGTCTATCGCTTCGATGAGGACGATCCGCTTTCGCTATATTCACGTGAGCAGATCGATGCGGTGTCCGTTCCTTTAGCGCACGTCGAACGCGCCCGCGACCCCCGAGACAAGTTCTACGCCGACCTCATGTCCGGTCCGACATTCTGCACACACTACCTCGCGTTCGACACAAGCGCAGCGCCCTTCGACGACCTCGCGGTCCGGCGGGCCTTCGCGCAAGCCCTCGACGTGGACAAGATCGTCTCCGTCGTCATGAGAGGAACGGTCGACAGGGCATCCACGCTGGCGCCGCCCGGCATTCTCGGTCTCGACGCCGACCTGTCCCCAGTGGCGTTTGCTCCCGAAGCCGGCAGGTCGCTGCTCGCAAAGTCGTACGACCGCTTGGAGGCGCTCTCACCCATACCCTCTGCAGTCGACAACCACACCATGGTCTGGATGTGGCGGCAGTTCCTCGGTGTCGACGTGCGCGCGTATTCGGGTCCCTCGGCCGATCAAGCGACCGTATGGACCGACACGTGGTGTCCCGACTACCTCGACGCCGAAAACTACCTCGAAACGCTGCTCCACTCGGAGGGCCCACAAAACCGGTTCGGTTACTCGAACCCCGAACTCGACGCCCTGCTCGAAGAGGCCGCCGTCAACCCCGACCCGTCCCTACGCGCTGAGATGTACAAGCGAATCGAGAGTATCGCCCGGTACGATTGGGTGGTCGTGCCACTGTGGCACGAAAGGCGACATGAGCTTGTTCAGCAGTATGTCGTAGGCTACAGACCTGCGACGACAGGCTTACACTTCTTTGAAGATATCTACTTCGAGCGATAGGTTTAGGATGTTCCGCAAACGGACAATGCGAGGTCTTCTCATCGCCGCCACGGTCGCTGCTTCATGGGTCATTCCGCTTGAGACCGTCGGAGCGGAGGGGCCGTACGTCCCACCGCTGGCTACCTTAGTCAACAACGCGCTGCCCGACTTCCCGAACGCCGTCGAGTTCCACCTGATGTATGCGGGTGTCGCCGAGCCCCAGTCGGTCGACCTCGAATTCAGCATCCGGCCGGTGCATTCCTGCGACGGCGGAACCGTCCACTCCGTGCGGTTCCCCGCAAAGACCACGATCATCTGGCGGTGGGAACCTTCCGATGGACAGGTCATCCCACCCGGCCATGCCGTTAGGTGGCGCTGGAGAGTGACCGGGGCCGACGGCAGCATTCGCGTGAGCTATCCGCGGGAGTTTGTCTGGACGGACGAGCGCTTCGAATGGCAGTCGTATGCCAAAGACGAACTGACCGTACACTGGTACGGGCAGTATCCTGAGTTCGGAGAGCACCTCGTCGGCTTCCTCGAACCGCAGCTCGAACGGATCGAGGCCATTGAGACCTCCCGCAGCCCGGTGAACGTCTTTATATATGGGAACGCTGAGGATGCAGGGCCGGGCGCGCTGCTGCAGCGCGATACGGTAAACCCCTATCGGGCGTTTAGCACCGTCGTTTCGGTCATGCCGGAAGAGATCGAGGGAGACGAGTTGACCGCTCTCATCCACGAGCTGGCCCATTTCGTCGTGCGGGACAGGGGCTTCAACTGCTTCAACGGGCTCCCCCACTGGCTGGAAGAAGGGCTGGCGATGCTCGCCGAGGGCGGTCTGTCTGACGAGATGCGCCGGGCATTCGCCGAGGCCCGCCTTATCGAGCAGTTCATACCTCTTCGCAGCTTCGACGTGCCATTCGGCGCCAACACCGATGAGACGGGCGCACAGTATCTCGAGAGTCACGAGGCGCTCGTACGGTACGCCCAGAGCTACAGCCTGGTCGAGTTTCTCAAGGAAGAGTTCGGCTGGGAGAGCATCGGCTTCCTTCTCGACCTGTTCAAATACGGCATCACCGTCGACGACGCACTGAAACTTGCCTTCGGGATCGACATCGACGAAACGGAACGCCTGTGGAGACTCCGCAGCGGCCTGCCTGAACTAGCTCCGAACCGCGTATCCACAACACCCACTCCTACCGACGCGGGAGGCGGCTAACGGGCCGTATTCCAATTCGTCTTGAATACACCGCTAGTACCATGTCAACATGGTTTTGATATTGTAATTCACCCTCACCCCCGTATCGAGTACAGGGCAGGCTCTAGCCCTCTCCCACGACGGGAGAGGGGATAAACCGGCATCTGCCTGTCGTCATATTTAAGTTGACTGAGTACTAGCACACAGTACCCAGTAGTACCGGCCGTCTACGTCCCTGGCGACCAAGTCAGCGCCTTTTGCAGGTTGGTAAGGTATTCGGCAAACGCCAGGCGTCCCGTCGTCGTCGCCTGTACCCACGTGCGCGGCCTCGACTTTTCAGACTCCTTAGTGATGGCCAGATAATTTGCGTCTTCGAGCTTTCGCAAATGCGTGGTCAGGTTTCCGCCGGTGAGATCAAGCGTCTCCTGAATATACCCGTAGGCTAGCCGGTCCGTCTCGGGCAAGGTGACGAGCATGGTCATTATTCGAAGCCGGGTGGACTGGTGAATGGTCTCGTCGAATACAATTGCGTCGTCGGTCACAGGACGCCGCTCTTTCGTATCCACACCGCTCCCAACACGGCTACCGTCAGCATTGCCGCCGCCGAGACCGCCAATGCCGCGTCGCCCGCAAGGTAGCCGGGGATGTAGAACGCCGCGGCGATCCCTGCACCCACCACGGCTATCACCGGGCGATGCATTATGCCGAAGAGGACGTAGCCCAACGTCACGATGCCAATCGCGACGTACGGTATGTTGGCCCCGTCTTCCGCGTTCCACATACCTGCTGCCGCCGGGACGAGGAAAGCCGCCGCAACGACCGCAACCCAGTAAAGAAATATCCTGATTCCGGCGCTCCGAACGGCGTCGCCGGCCGCATTCTTCCTGCCCGCGCGGTGTCCTATGACTGCGCTGCCCAGCATCCCCGCCACCACCAAGACGCCCCACAGCGGCGCGCTAATCCATGGGTTGCGCGTCGCAAAGTCGGACGCCAGGTTCTGGACAGCGAACTGAGAAATGAACCCCAGCGATACTATGACTCCCCACAAGAGCAGTATCGTCGCCGTCCCCGCCAAGTACATGGAACTCCGTGCCTCTTCCATCGTCGCGTGGATGGCACCCCAACTCTCCTGAGGTGTGAGCGGTGTCGATTCGTGGTCCGATCTTTGCATTGTGGGCCTCCTTTGTAGTCCCGCCAGTCCCTCGTGTGGACACTATGTTTGCAATGCAAACTAATATACATGATGAAAGTTTGTTTTGCAAACTAATGGGTTTGGCAGTAACTGTTCAGTCTCCGTGAGTTGAATTGCGAAGACCCCCCTCTCTGTATCTCTCCCCCGACGGGGGCTGACAGGGGTATGTATTTGCCTATCGACCCACTCTCCATTGATGAGGAAATAGCCCCGTCACTGTCATTCTGAGCGCAGCGCAGCGGAGTCGAAGAATCTAACGTGTCCGTCCGAAGGTAAAGCCGACATGGAAAGTTCTTACGTTGTTTTACATCATTGGTCATGAGATAAACGTGGTACCGGCTGTCTCGTATTGCGGTTATGGACTTTAGATTCCTCGCTGCGCTCGGAACGACAGGGAATCGGGAGCCTGATCGTAGCTGCAATTCCGGTTTACATACCCCTGTCAGCCCGATGGGGGAGGGGATACGCACCTCTCAATTGGACTATCATATTCAAATGGGAACGGTACTAATCACTGGGGGGCTGCTCAACCTGCTTACCGCGTTCACACGTAAGACCTCTCTGCGACCCTCCGAAGAGCAGGTAGTTGGTGGTGGGTTTCAGTAGAGAACCGCCACATGGCGAGAGGCGGTCCGCGCCGTTGTGATCCCTTGGTCTGACTCCACCGCTTTGCCCTTGTCCGGGCAGCGAGCGCTCACTTGACCAGACGGCGATGCATGAGGAACGCGGCGATGGGGAAGAGTACGGCCGTCAGGCCGATTACGTATAAGACGGAGATCAGGTGGGAAATCTCCAGGTCCCCGGTTACGAATCCTCGGGCCACATGTACAGCGGGTGTCAGTGGAGCGAGCCAGGCTATCGGCTCCACCCAGTCCGGCAGAACGGAGATGGGGAAGAACGCTCCGCTGAAGAAGTAGAGGGGCGTCGCCACCACAGTGAAGGTAAGGGACAGGATGTGCACGTTCGGAGAAAGCGCGGCGAATATGAGACCCAATGCGCCGAACTGCATCCCGATCAGCGCCGCTGCAAGCAGGACTCCCACGCCGGAAACGGTGTCTATCCAACCAAAGATCGCTGCCACCGAGCCTATGCAGAAGGCCGTGATGATCGCCCTGCTCATGGCCCAGGATATGTCGCCCATTGCGATCTCTCGCGTACTCACCGGGGCGGTCATCGTCGTTTCATACATCCCCTTCTGAATGCGGAAGAATGCTCCCCACGAGCACTCGAATATGGCATGGAACATGGCGGAACCGGCGATGATGCCCGGCGTAACGAACTGGGCATATGGCAGGCCGTCGACATCGTCTACCAGAGCTCCTATCCCGAGGCCTATGGCCATGAGGGCCACGAACGGCTCAACGAAGTACCAGGTCATGGAAGGAAGCCAGGTGCGCCTTAGCACCAGGGCGTGACGGAACCATATCCCCGTAATGCTGCGGAGCCTGACGCCGGCGATGTACGTGTTAGACGAGGCAACCATCATTCGTCAGTCAGCTTTCTGCCTGCCATTGACAGGAAGACGTCCTCGAGGTTGGAGGGCCGATAGGAGACGCGCACGCCATCCAGTCCGGACAGATCCGGACGGGTTCCGGTGGAGGATGTGACCGTGATCACCGCGCCGACCTCACGGTAGTCGAAGCCGGCGTTTCCAATCCAGTCCACTACGTCTCTTCGTGCGCCGTTGGATACTCGCACCTGCGCAACTTCCGGTCCGGCGTGCCGGGTTACGAGCTCGTCCGGCGCACCCTCCGCCAGGATCTTGCCGTGGTCCATGATGGCGAGCCGGTCGCACAGGGCCGCGGCTTCGTCCATGTAGTGAGTGGACATCAGGACGGTCACGCCCGCCTGCTTCATCGTTTCCAGCTCCTGCCACACGCCGTTGCGGCCCTGCGGGTCGAGGCCGGTCGTAGGCTCGTCGAGGACGATCACCTGAGGCTTGGTCATGAAGGCCCTGGCAATTGCGAGGCGTCTCTTCATGCCACCGGAAAGGTTGTCGATCTCCTCCTTCGACTTATCGGTGAGGTCGAAGTACATGAGAACGGCGTCCGCTCTACGCTCCGCCTGGGCGCGTGAGAGCCCGGCGATGAAGCCGTACGAAATGAGATTGTCCCTAGGGTTGAGGTCCGTATCGAGGCCGTCCTGCTGAGTAACCACGCCCAGCACGTCGCGCACTGCCCTACCCTGGCGTGACACGTCGATGCCCGCCACGATCAGTTCTCCGCCGGAAAGAGGGGACAGCCCGCTCACCATGCGCATGGTGGTGGTCTTGCCCGCGCCGTTCGGTCCCAGCAGACCGTAGGTCTCGCCGCGGCGCACCTCGAACGATACGCCGTCAACGGCGACGACCTCTCCAAATCGCTTGGTTATGCTCGATGCGTTAATGACGATCTTGTTACTCCGGCCGTTCACGTGCACTCCCTTGGATTTTCATTCCCCACTTTGTGTGGGACCCTCAGTATTCTCCGGCTTTGGCATGGCGCAATACTATGCCACAACCTTTCAAACCTGTTCAGAATATTCCTAGTTCGAGAGTTCCCACAACCTTTCTCTGTAACAAAACCCTACTCATTCCGAGCGTTCTTGTTCACTTGCCTACTATACAGAGGCTGAATCGGGGCTTTTGATATCGCCCGCCCAGAGTCGCCGCATCTCGTCGGAGGCAACGAGCAGATGTTCGAGCGTTCCTTCATCGTCCACGCGACCATCCTTCAGAACGACAATGTGGTCGGCGCGGCGGAGGGCCTCCCTGCGGTTGGAGAGGGCGAGGACGGAGCTGGCCGGGCGATCCGAGAGCCGCTTCCAGAGGGTCTGCTCGGTCTCGACGTCGAGGCCGCTCGACAGATCGTCGAATATCAGCAGTTCCGGGTCTCGGACGAACATCCTCGCGGCGGCGGCCCTTTGCTGCTGTCCCCCCGAGAGCTTCACCCCGCGCGGCCCCACAACGGTGTCCAGGCCCTTTTCAAGGGCTGCCACGTCCGGTTCGAGCACGGCGAAGCGGACGGCTCCGGGTAGATCGACCGAGTCCTCCTTGAGTCCTAGTAGGATGTTTGAGCGCAGCTCCTCACTGAACAGCCTCGGCACCTGCGAGGTATGCGCCACTCTAGGAGGCACGAAGAACTGCTCGGGGTCGTCGACTTCACGGTCGTTCCATCGCATTTCTCCCGACTGTCGCTGCAGCGACCCCATGAGCGCGCGAATGAGCGTTGTCTTGCCGGAGCCAATGCGGCCGGTGATAACCGTGAACTCTCCCGACCTCATGGCCCCTGCCGCTGCCATGAGAACAAGGCCCGTCACCAGCACGTTGATGTTGAAGAAGATGCCTCTCAGGAAGTCCCTCAGGACGCTCTCTTGAATGGCCGCTCGCATCCTGACCGCGCCCAGTTCGTCGATGCGGCGCCGAACACGTTCTTCGGCTCCAGCCACCTGAATCGCTTCAACGAGGTTGAAGGCCTCCCCGACGAGACCCGTCACCTCGCCCGTTGTCTCGCGGCTCTTCTCCCTGGCGCGTGAGATGACCCCCCGGACGTAGAACGCCACCACAATTATCAGAGCAAGCGGCACGAAGACGGTGAACGTTAGCGAAGCGCTTATCCTCGCCATTATCACGACGCCGGCAATCGCCAGCAGACTGTTGGCCAGGAGATTAGTGATGTCCTCGAGGTAGTCGTGAATCAATTGCACGGGTGAGGACGGCTCCATGTGGTCATTATGTCCTTGAGCATACGAAGCCTGTGAGACACTCATGGGCTCAAAACCTCAGTCGCTAATGACTGCTACAGGGACCCTACCAAACCACGTTCCGACCCGAGCTTCCGGAATGCGTGGGGCGACGGTAAGAGAGGACGGGGTGTTCGCGCAAAGGGTCTATTGAGTGTCTAGTGGACCGAAATCTTTAAAATGACGGGTAGCAATATAGAGGGTAGGATTCGCGTTGTACTACGAAAGGGCGAGTTTCAAACCCGCCCCTACCAAGTCACAGTCTCTTTACCCTTCAATACTATGCTGTTGAACCACTTGGACGACAAGCCCTTGGTGCGCCTTTACTCGGGCTTTGGCATGCGGTAGCCGACACGATGCTCGGTAAAAACGTAGGTTGGGCTTCTGGCGTCGTCGCCCAGCTTGCGACGCAGTGCCTTGACGAAGGCGCGCAAGACCTGTGAATCGCCGGAATTCTTCGCACCCCATACACGATCCAGAAGCTGGTCGTGAGTCAACACCCTTCCTGCGTTGATCGAAAGCTCGAAAAGCAGGTTATATTCAGTGGCGGTCAGACGTACCTGTCGGCCCGCCACGGTCACGCCGCGTTCGGCATAGATGATTTGCAGATCGCCGAGTACAAAGGGTTCGAGGGCTTGTGTGCGGTCGGACATCGCTTTCCTGCGTAGAGCAGTCGTGATTCTCGCCAACAGTTCGTTTGGCGAGAAGGGCTTGACGATATAGTCGGCGGCTCCCAGATCGAACGCCTCGGCAATTGTCCGCTCCCTTCCATACCCTGATAGGAAGATGATCGGGGCATCGGTGATTTGGGAGATGCTCTTCACGATCTCGAATTCGTTGCCCTCCGCCAGTACGAGGTCAAGTAGGACGGCGCTGGGCCTGACGTCGTATATAAGGCGGATGACTTCGTCCGATTTGACGGTCGTTATCGGGACGTAGCCCCCTTCCATGAGCGCGTCTCGGACGTACCTCAGTGTTTGCGGGTCGTCGTCGACGGCGAGAATGCTCATCTGCTCTCTGTCAGAGTCTTCCGTGCTGACAGGAAGCTGAGGAGGCGCGGCGAATTCGGTTTCCGCGGCCTCTTTCGCCACAGGAATAGTAAAGATTAAGCGAGTGCCAAGTCCCGGCCCGCCGCTCTCGGCCGATATTTGGCCTCCGTGCGCCTCAACTATCCCTTTACAGATCGCCAGGTACAGACGGGCTCCCTTGATCTCACACTTTCCTTCGTCGCCATCGATCCATGACGGCTTATTGAATAAGTGAGGCAGGAGTTCGGCAGACACATTTTCGCCCTCATCCGTTATGGTGACCGCGAGATGTGCGTCGAACGGGAAGACGGCCAACCTGATCGTGGACGCCTCAGGCGAGTTCTTGGACGCGAGGGAGAGGAGGAAATTCATGACTTGCAGGATACGCTGTCTGTCCGCCATCACCCGGGGGAGATCCTGCGAGAACTCGGAAACTAGCTGGTTCTTTGCTTCACCGCTCAGGAAAGCACTACTAGCCTCGACGAATATGCCATCCAGATCCGTAGGTTCAGGGTTGATTGAGAAGGTCCCGGCCTCAATCCGCGTGGCATCGAGGAGGTTGTTGATTAGGTTGCGAATACGATCGGTCTGCTCATTGATGATCCGGAAGAACTCTTGCGTCTCGGCAGGGTCGAGCGCGAACTGGGAGCCAAGCAACGTAGCCGTGGAGCCTTTGATTGTGGTCAGCGGCTTCCGCAGCTTGTCGTTGACCATACCGAGAAACTCGGCTCGAAGCCGTCCCAACTCTTGCAGCGGCGACATGTCCTGCATGGTAACGACAACGGAAATGATGTTCCCTTCGTCGGAGTGGATCGGCCTGGCATTTACGAGAGTGGTCACCGACTGACCGTTGGGCAGGTAGATGACGATTTCCTCGGCACGCACCGTCTCGCCGCTTCTCAATACCTGCGCAAGAGTCGACTCGGCAAGACAAACTTCGCGTCCATCCGCACGCCGGAAGGTCATCACACTGAGGAGCTGCTCAAGAGTGGCGGCTTGCCCGGTTACGCCGCCGACCATTCGTTTCGTCTCCTCGTTGAGTGACAGGACCTCTCCCGTCTTGGCGTCCAATACGAAGACGCCCATTGGCGAGGAGTTGAGCAGGGCCTCCAGATCGGACTTAGCCCGCTGTTCGGCCCTGAATTTGAGAGCGTTTGAGATGGCTATCGCGACCTGCGAGGCGAACATGACGATGGTATCCTCGTCATCCGGCGTGAACTCTAGGCCATCCATCTTTTCGGCAAGATAGATGCTGCCGAATAGCTCGCCCTCATGGCGAATGGGCATTCCCAGGAAGGTCTTCATCTGAGGGTGGTTCTTAGGAAATCCCACCGACGTTGGGTGATCGGCAATATCACCCAGCCTTAGCGGTCGGTGTAAGTCCCGCAGGTGACCAAGGAGGCCAACTGCTCTGGGCCATCTCCCCACTCTGCGGGCCTCTTCGGAAGTGATTCCCGATGTGAGGAATTCCTGTACGCTGCCGTGTTCGTCAAAGACTAAGAGCGCTCCATATTTGGCGTCGGTCAGCGAGCAGGCTCCATCCACGACCGCCTGTAGGGTAGTGTTCAGGTCGAGGCTGGCGGTGATGCGAATGCTTGCATCGCTGAGCTTGGAGAGACGCCCGCGCAGTTCCTCACTCTTCTTCATTTGTTTCCCGGCTTCCAGCAATGCTCCACCTGCCAACCCCTTACATTCGGGGGCGATCCCGCTTTGCGTCCTTCTCGCCGTGACTCTTCTTCACTTGGGCCCTTGACGAACTAAGTCTAACACCTGCCCACGAGGGTTATGCCCCTTCCCTCGTTCTACCCGCTCGAAGAGCTATTCCGTAGGCCAAGCCTAGCACCGAAATGACAGCAAATACTAGGGGACGTGCCACGGCTAGCCCGGTGGCGTCCTTGTAGATGGCCAGAATCTCGCTCACGTCCCCGGCAACGCTTGCACATAGCAGCAGCCCAATGATGTTCCTTGTAGTCCAGAGATCAAGGGTATCCGGTTTGAGCAGCATGACCACCAGGGCAGCAGCCCCCATGCACGAGCAAAGATTGCGCTCGCTCCCAGATTCTGTGGCCTTCGGCCAGCCCGACGAAAGCGGCGAACAGAAGATGGGCGATAGCCAGCGCGAGAATGATGTGCCCGGCAATCCTCATTTCGTCTGTCTCCCAGTCTGAGACCGCATATCATATGCAGATTATAGGATAAGGTGTCAAGCGTCCCGGCAAACGTAAGTGTTCAGGCTCCGTGAGTTGAATTGCGAAGACCCCCTCTCTGTATCTCTCCCCCAATGGGCTGACAGGGGTAGGCAAAACGGAATTGCAGCTATGATCCGGCCCCGCCTTCCTGTCATTCCGAGCGCAGGGAGGAATCTAAAGTCCGTATCTGCAAGACCCGGCAGCCAGTGCCGCGCCTATATCGTGACCAAGAGTGAAAACAACGTAGGGACGCTCAATGTTGGCTTAACGTTGTGACAGACGCTTTAGATTCTTCGACTTCGCTCTGCTACGCTCAGAATACTTCATGAGGGTTGTCACCCTCACCACCTGGAATGAAAATGGTGGCCCCCAAGGGCAGGTTCCAAACCCGCCTCTACGGGAATGGCAATGGTCTATTTTCGTAGCAATCGCTCATGTCGGTTGTCACCGACACGACCAATCATGAAAATGGCAGTAAGGGCGATTCGCGAATCGCCCCTACGGGAGGTTATTTTCAGGGTAATGACGGTGACGGCGTTGTTTTCTCATCAATGGAGAATGGGGCGGTAGCGGTTGCGGTGTTCGCGAAAGTCTTAACCTGACACGAGATGGGTAGGGTCTGAAGCTGTTTGGGCGACAGAGGGTCTCTTTTTCCCTGAAATTTCCTGACATATTCTGACATTCCTCTGTTGCGGACGGGAGACCAGGGGCGTCCGCCGTGTGTTGTTGAATATGATAGTACACGTGTTCTCATCAGTCAAATTCGGAGGCGGTAACTGTTCAGTCTCCGTGAGTTGAATTGCGAAGACCCCCCTCTCTGTGTCTCTCCCCCGGCGGGGGAGAGATTGTAGATTCTTCGTCGCTGCGCTCCTCAGAATGACAGCAGGAGGACAATTCCTGCATTTCCAACAGACTCTGAACAGTTACCGGAGGCGCCCCTTCTCAGATTATACCAATTCCTCTTGCATACGCCGTAAATCTATCGTTGGTATGAAGGTGATTTCGTCTAACCTTCCAAAGGGCAGGTTTGAAACCTGCCCCTACCCGGTGCTCCTACCCCTTCATGGTGTGGTCAAAGCGAACTGGTATTATTCGACTCCGCAACGCTCCGCCCAGAATGACAGTGACGGCGGTTTTTTCTCGTCAATGGGGAATGGGGCGGTAGTCAAATGCCTACCCCTGTCAGCCCCCGGCGGGGGAGAGACTGTAGATTCTTCGTCGCTGCTCCCCTCAGAATGAGAGCAGGAGGACGATTCTTGCATATCTCACCGACTCTGAACAGTTACGGCAAACGCGCAGGGGCAATCGCATTTATAGTTGGCAGACACACTGTAATTCGTCACTCCGGCGAAGGCAAGAGTCAAGAGGGGCGGGTTGGGAGGCTCTCCCAAGACCAGCTCTGAGTCAAATGCGATTGCCCTGACCCACTCCCCACCGCCCGTGCATGCCCGTCCGAATTAGGGTAGGCTTTGAGATCGAAACCATGGCGGCTATAGGAGTGTGCCGATGTCCGATGCCGGTGATTTCAACCTTGAGGCCCTGTTCTCGTCCCGTGTCCCGGAACCTGCGGAGGCGCGCGTGATAAATCGGGCGAAGTATGATTTCGCCATCGCCTATCCCGATCCTGAGACAGTGCCGACCGAGACGCTCGCCGAGTGCCTCAGGGACGCCGTCGCGGAGGAGGGGCGCGAGCTGGCCATATACCCCCACGACCAGGGCTATCCGCCCCTCCGGGAGTACGTTGCCAGCAAGCTGGGGCGCGACCGCGGCATCGAGGTGGAGGCCGACGACATCCTTCTCGCCGATGGCTCAAGCCAGCCGAACCACATTCTCATCGAGGCCCTTATCGATCCCGGCGACGTGGTCTTCACCGAGCACTTCGTGTACAGCGGGACCCTGCGGCAGCTCCAGCGCTTCCGTGCGGACGTTCGCGGCGTGGAGTGCGACGAAGACGGGATGCTACCGGACACCCTCGAAGCTGCCATCGTCGCTGCTAGGGACGATGGCAGCAACCCGAAGCTCGTATACACCATTCCGACGTTCCAGAACCCGCAGGGGTGGACGATGTCGCTGGAGCGTCGCCAGGCCATGCTCGACGTGGCCCGCAGGCAGGGCGTCGCCATCATCGAGGACGACTGCTACGTCGACCTTCGCATCGAGGGCGAGAACGTGCCGTCCATCGCGTCCCTCGACGGGGACGGCATCGTGAGCTACGTAGGCTCGTTCTCCAAGATCACCGGCCCCGGCATGAGGATCGGGTACGTCGCCGCCTCCGACGAGATGATGCAGCGGCTCCGGCCCATCAAGAGCGGCGGTGGCGTGAACCAGTTCGCATCCTGGGCCATTTACCGCTTCGCCGAGCGACACCTCGACGACCACATTCGCAAGATCAACGGCGTCCAGCGTGTGAAGCGCGACGCCATGCTCTCCGCCCTCGGCGAGAACTTTGGATCCGAGGCCACGTGGAGCAAGCCCGACGGCGGCCTCTATACCTGGCTTGAGTTGCCCGAAGGGGGCGATCTCGTCGACGCACAGGACGCCGCGTGGGAGGCTGAGGTCGGCTACCAGGCGGGCCCGATCTTCTGTCCCGACGGGGTATCGGCGAGGAACTACGCCCGCCTGTGCTACGGGTACAACACGCCCGACGAGATCCGCGAGGGCATAGCGCGGCTGGCTGACGTTCTCACTCGAGAAGGCCACCTGCCCACCTAGCCAGTATGAAGATCCTCGGCATCGAGACATCCTGCGACGAGACGGCCGCCGCCGTCATCGAGGACGGGCGGACGATCCATTCCAACGTCGTCGCGTCCCAGGTCGAGATGCACGCCCAATATGGCGGCATCGTACCGGAACTTGCCTCGCGGCAGCACATGCTCACGTTCAACGCGGTCGTCAGAGAGGCCCTGGAGCAGGCGTCGCTCGGGCTGCGCGACCTCGACGGTATCGCCGTCACCTACGGGCCCGGCCTTGCGGGCGCGCTCCTCGTCGGAGTGAACTCTGCGAAGGGCCTAGCCCTCGCCGAGGAGACGCCGCTGGTGGGCATCAACCACCTCGAAGGGCACATCTACGCCGCGTGGCTGGAGGATATCCCCGATCCCGCGACCGATCCCGGTTTCCCCCTGCTCTGCCTCATCGCGTCGGGCGGGCACACCGACCTCGTGCTCATGCGCGACCATGGCCGATACGAACTCGTGGGGCGGACGCGCGACGATGCCGCAGGGGAGGCGTTCGACAAGGCCGCTCGCGTGCTGGGACTCGGTTTTCCGGGCGGTCCCGCGATCCAGAAGATGTCCGAGCGCCCGCACGGCGCCGAGAAGCGGTTCCCCCGTCCCAACGTCAAGAACTCGCTCGACTTCAGCTTCAGCGGACTCAAGACGGCGATGCTCCACCGCGCGCAGGAAAAGGGATGGTACCCGCCGGGCGAAGTCGAGATCGACGAGTCGGAACTGGCCGGAGTGGCTGCGGCGTTCCAGGAGGCCGTCGTCGACAGCATCGTTACCCGCTGCGTGGCCGCCGCGAAGACCTACCGGGTGGCCGGTATCGTGCTCGGTGGGGGTGTCGCCGCCAACAGCCTCCTCCGCAAGGAGACTGCCGCCCGCTCGCCCGTGCCCGTCATCGTCCCTCGTCCCGGTCTCTGCACCGACAACGGCGCAATGATCGGCGCAGCAGCCTGGCATCACCTCCGCGACGCCCCGCAGTTCGGCTGGGATCTCGACGTGGTGCCCACGCTGCGGCTGGGGTAGGGTAAATCTGCGAGAGTGGCCTTCGTAAATCGTCATTCCGGCCTTGAGGCGGAATCCACAATCACTAAGCGCCTCTACAATTGCGGCCATGCTTGACTTCCTTACGAAAGTCTTCCAATTGCCCCTGAAACTGCTCGGCAAGCTCGTAGCCTGGCGTTGGAGGGAGTCCCGCTCGGTCTGACTGCCCCGTTCTTGATTCCAATAGGCGTGACCGCCTCCTTGGCAATCAGGCCTCTACTTGGCGATGCGAAGAACGCTGCATTGGCAGAGGACTTTGTAGGGGCGGTCATCATACTGAGCGTGTTCGCGCTCATGACAATCTGGTTCCGGCGATGGCAGAGCGGCAGTCCTTACTGACCTTGCCCTGAAGAGGCGGCTCTACCCCGGCGCGAAGAACGTCGCGCGGGACGACGGATCGTCGTCATCCTCGTCCGAACGCGCGCCTCTCACCTTCGTCTCGAACAGCCGGTTGGTGAACTCATAGACAAGCTCAGGGGGCACCGAGCGGTGGACGTTCATCATCATCTGCGACCCACCTGCGCTGATAGCCATCTGGAAGAGCGGGGGTGTGTCGAGGCGGTCCCAAACGAGGTACGCTCCCATGAGGAGTAGCACGCCCGCAGCTACCAAGTCCAGCACAGGGCGGTCCCATATGCTCCAGACCAAGATCGCCGCGATGATCGAGAGGATGCCCCAGACGTATCCCCCGACGCCACCCGTGCGCTCCGTGCCGACCCGCACCGCGATGATGTCCGCCAGCCAAATGAACACCGCTTCGCGAGCGCGTCCGTCATCGGCAAGATGGATGAGCCGGCGGTCGGTCAACACGAGCATGTCGGTCGCGGCCTTACGCCTCCCCTTCGGATCGTCGGAAAGGCTCAGCGTAGTCTCGGCCCGCTCTCCGTCGAGAAGGTCCACGTCCGTAAACGTCGTCTGCTCCAAGTCGATCTGTTCGCTGAGAACGGCCATGCCTCCGCCCATGTGGTGCATTGTCACCCGCCATTCGATGGTACCACGCGCCCGCTTGATGTCCAAGCCGCATTGGGGGGTGCTGGACGCCTTTCATAAGGCCCTGCTCCGCGCTCTCAACGCCCTCAGCGGTGAGTGCCTCACTTCGGGCCATCCCTTGCCGCCACCCAAGCGGCGGCCATATCATATGCCGCACCCCGCGCTGAGGAGGACGGCCTCACCCGATGGCACGCAAGAAGATCGCCGCTATCGTCACGACATTCTTCCCCGGCTCTCACGCCGACTTGCTGGTATCGCGGTTCGTGACGGGGTTTCCAACACCTTCGGGGCTCATTGAGTCGAAGGTGGATGTCGTCTCGATGTACATGGAGCAGCTCAATCCCCTGGACGTCGGCGTCGAGTTCGCCCGTGAGCATGGTGTCGAAGTGTTCCCCAGCATCAGGTCGGCCCTGACCCTGCGGCAACCGATGCGTGGGCCATGGCCGACCGCGCCGGGATGGGAGATCGGCGAGATTGCGGTCGACGGCGTCATCATCATCGCCGAGCACGGCGATTACTCTCCAAACGAGCGGTCAAGGCAGATGTACCCGCGCCGCCACTTTTTCGAGCAAGTCTGCGGGATGATCGGCCTGTCCGGGCGGGCCATACCGGTCTTCAGCGACAAGCATCTTGCATACTCGTGGGACGACGCGCGCTGGATGTACGACCGCGCCGCCGAGCTTGGCATCCCATTCATGGCCGGATCGTCCCTGCCAGTCACCGGGCGCACGCCGTGGTTCGAGCACGACATCGGCGTGGAGATCGACGACGCGCTGGTGTTGGGCCACTTCAACCCGTATCCGAACGGACTCGACTCGTACGGCTTCCACGGGCTCGAGGCGTTGCAGTGCATGGTCGAACGGCGGCGCGGCGGGGAGACGGGAATCGCTGCCGTCCGGTGCCTTGAGGGACGCGCGGTGTGGGAAGCCGCCGAGCAGAGACTGTGGCCAAGAGACCTCGCCGCCGAGGCGGAGTCGCGCATCACGGAGGTCGAGCCGGGCCGGATGGAGGATAACTGCGTTCGGCCCGCCCTGTTTCAGCTGGAGTACGCCGACGGGTTTCGCGCCACGACGCTGATGCTCGACCGGCACGTGCGGGGCTTCGCGTACGCCGCCCGCGTGAACGGCGAGACCGTCAGCACCGGCTTCCACACCGGCGACACGACCATTCACGAGTCCTTCGGCGCGCAGGGTATAGCCGTCCACGAGATGTTCCTGACGGGGACGCCCCAGTACCCCGTAGAGCGGAGCCTGCTCACGACAGGGGCGCACGCGGCCCTCATGGACTCACGCTATCTCGGAGGCGTTCGCATCGAGACGCCATGGCTGAATTTTTCATATGCGCCGCCTGCTGAGCAACCGTCCCGTCAGAACCGTACCTGAGAGCCGTTATTCCGCATCTCGGCGCATATCTCCCGTCGTGATCTCGAACGGCAGGTCCCTGTCCTCGTAGCGGGCGAGGATGAACAGCAGGTCGGAGAGCCGGTTGACGTACCGCAGGACGTTCCCGTTCCTGGGAGGCTCGGTCTCCGCGAGGGCGACTATCCGGCGTTCAGCGTCCCGCGTTAGCGTACGCGCCAGGTCGATGGCCCCCGACGCCGCAGACGCTCCGGGAACGATGAAGCGCGGCGGCAGATCGATCTCGTCGGCGAGGGCGTCGATCCAGCCCTCCAATCGCTCGACCATCCCCTCCGTGACCGGCGAGAAGTTCTCAATCAGGAGATTGTAGTGTGCGGGGTCGACGGCCATCTCGGTCGCCACGGTGAACATATCGTGCTGGCACCTCAGCAGGATGTCCTTGACCCGCTCGTCGGACGACAGCGCCCGCGCCATGCCCATGGCCGATATGGCCGTGTCGGTCGCGCCATACGCCTCCGTCCGTGCCCCCGCCTTGGATGCCCGCCCTCCGAACAGAAGCCCCGTCGTCCCGTCGTCGCCAGTCTTGGTGTAAAGCTTCATTTACGCCCGTCCTGTCGTGGTAGCCGGTAGTTTACACGGGAGTACCCTTCCTTGACGAAAGGGAAGCGCTAATCTACCGTTATGGGCACAGTGCCCGGGAGCGGAGGCAAGCCATGACGCTGACAAGAGTGCACTTGGAACGCTTTACCGCGTTCTCGCATCTCGACTTGGAACTCTCCCCAGGCATCAACGTCTTCATTGGCGCGAACGGCACCGGCAAGACCCACCTCATGAAGGTTTGCTACGCGGCATGCGAGGCGTCCAAACCCGATGTCAACTTTATGGAAAAACTGGTCCGGGTATTTCTGCCGTCGGGACGGAGGCCGGGCCGCCTGGTGAAGCGGCAACGGGGACGTAATAAAGGAGTAGTGGAAGTCTACCGGGGTCGCCGGAAGTTAAGCACGACGTTCTCTACCCTCGTCAAAACGGCATCTTCGGAGAGTATAAAGGTAACAGGTATCAGAGGCTGGAGGAGGCATCCTATCGAGAGCGTTTACATCCCAGTAAAGGAGATGCTTGCAAGCGCACCAGGGTTTCGCTCCCTTTATGAGGCGCGCGAAACTCACTTCGAGGAAGTCTATGCAGATATTCTAAATCGTGCCTATCTCCCGATACTGCGCGGCCCCATGGACGAGCAGCGGAGCCGTTTGATGGACCGCCTTCACGGGGAACTTGGCGGCAGGGTGTTCGTCGAGAATGAAGAGTTTTTTCTATACAACAAGCAGGGTAATCTCGAGTTTAGTCTACTCGCGGAAGGAATGCGCAAGCTCGCGCTGCTCTGGCTGCTGATACAAAACGGCGTCTTGCAAGGCGGCTCGGTGCTGTTCTGGGATGAACCGGAAACGAACCTAAACCCGAAGCTGTTCGGGGTAGTGATGGACATCTTGCTTGAACTCCAGCGCGCCGGAATGCAGGTGTTTCTCGCCACACACGACTATGTGATCCTAGAGGAACTTGATCTTCGGAAGCGTGATGGGGACGCGGTAGCCTTTCATTCTCTCCACCGAGAGAAAAGCACGGGAGAGATCGCTTGCAACACGGCAAGCAACTATCTTGAAATTGAGCCGAACGTGATTGCGGAGGCCTTCACCGACCTGTATGACCGGGAAATTGCGCGCAACCTCGAAGGAATCGCGCAATGACGGTTTTCAATGAAGGTGAGTTGCAACTCACCGTTATCGAAGCCATCTCAGTACGAAAATTCGATGGAGACTTTCATGGACTGAGCCACTGCATGAAGGCGGTGGACTTCATCATCGAACTCCAAGACCGTTATTTGTTCATCGAGTTCAAGGATCCGCAAAGTTCGTGGTCCGGGGGAGCAGACTGGAAAGCGTACATCCGGAGCTTTCAAGCCGGGCGGCTTGATGAAGACCTCAAGTACAAGTACCGCGACTCTTTTCTCTATGAACTCGCTGCGGGGCGGGCCGACAAGCCGATTGACTACCTGATCCTGATAGCACTGAACACCTTAACGGACCCTCTCCTGCGAGACCGGAAAAGGCAGTTAGAGCGGAAGCTACCCATGCGCGGGCCGGAAGGACGAGCTTGGCCGCGTCCGTTCGTCAGGAGTTGCACAGTGTTTAACATAGACTCGTGGAATAAGCACCTTCCAAAGTATCCAGTCAAACGACGGAGCGCGATACTATGATCTACGACGGGCATTCGTACGTATTCCCCGACATGCGCGGCGACGGCGGGTTCGACGACCGGCAGGAGTTCCAACGGCACCTGCAGCTCGCCATCGCGACGCACTTCATGCCTGTGTGGCGGACACGAGACCGGGCAGAGGCGGACAACAGCGACCTGTTGGACGAGTCCATGCCGCGAGGGTTCGACGCGCTGAAGGACGCCGACTTCCGGGCCACGCAGTTTGGCCGCTTCGAGTGGACGGTAGACGGCGAGGACTATTTCAAGCAGTATATGCCGCCCTCGGTGGTGGACATGGAGTTTACTGCCGACGACCTGGTCGCCGAGATGGACTATGCCGAGGTCGACTGGGCGCTCCTGCATCGCACGCCGTACTTGGGCATCGGCAACGACCTCGTCGCCGAAGCGGTGCGGGCGTATCCCGACCGGATACAGGCGCTCGCCCACGTGCCTGAGTGGAAGATCGCGCGAGATTCCGACTGGTCGATTGCCGAGCTGGACCACGCCATCAACGATCTTGGGCTGCACGGTCTTCAGCTATTGCCGGACCACATGGCCCTCTACGGCCAGTCGACCGCGTGGGACGGCGAGGCGCTCACGCCATTTTGGGACCACTTCGCCACGCTGGGCGTGCCCCTCTTCGTGACGCCGGGCTACACGTCGCTGGCGCGCACGGGCAGCGGCGGCGGCATGGACCTGAGCGAGTTCGAGACCGTCAGCCGCTTCATGGAGCGGTACCCGGACGCGCAGGTGGTGTTGACGCACGGCCTGAGCTGGCGTTCCTTTGCGGACGAGAACGGCATCGACATCCCGGACGCCGTCTACAACGCTCTGCCGATAGACAATCCCAAATTCCACGTCCAGCTCCTGTTCGCCATCTTCTTCGGGGGGATGTACGATTACCCCATGCCTCAGATCAGGACGGCGCTTGAGAAGGCCGTCGAGCGGCTGGGCGCCGATCGGCTCATGTGGGGGACGGACATCCCGATGGTGATGCGCTTCCAGACGTACCGCCAGAGCCTCGACTCGCTCCGCCTCAACCTCGATTTCCTCGACCAGGCGGATATCGACCTGATCTGCGGTGGCAACACGGCGCGGTTGATGGGAGTCGGATAGCCGGCAGACTTGGTTCAATACAGTACACGGGGAGGAACACGTGATCAGACACTTATCGGCGATTGCCGAGGTGGTGGACGATGTCGATGCCGCAGTGGACTTCTATCGCGACATGCTGGGCCTGACCGTTGAACACCAACCCGGCGGCGGGTACACGACGGTTGAGATATCCGGGGCGCTCCACTTCAGCATCTGGTCACGAAGCGCTGCGGCCGTAGCCACCTTTGGTGACGAAGACGCCATTGACCGTATCCCGCTCGGCTTTTCCATGGAGTTCGAGGTGGACTCGGTAAGCTCAGCAACGGACGTAATCGACGAGCGCGGCTGGGAAGTCGTTCAGCCGCCGAAGACGGAGTCATGGGGCCAAACGACGAGCCGCTTCACGTTCCCCAGCGGGATGCTCGGAGGATTCTCGGAAACGCCGTGGGCGCGTCGTATCAGTCAGGACCTAGAGGCGACAGGCAAATAGCAGGCTCGATATTGCAACGAACGCCCAGGCAAACGTTGGTACTCAAGGAGGCTTCCTATGGTGAATCGAATTCTTCCGGTAGACATGAACTTGGAATTTGAATCGAGGGCCTACACCTTGGGCGAGACGATCGACGCAGTAGTGGAGTTACGGCCCACGGCCGACATTCGGGTAAGGAGCGGTCGTCTCGACTTGGTCTGCGAAGAACACTACATCCAGAGAGGTGTCTCCTTCGTACCCGACTTCTACTCCGGTAAGACTCCCTATGGACATATAACTCCCTCCGGGCAAACCAGCCATGTCGCACAGGAGCGCAAGGAACGATTCGTGCACAGTACCGTCCGGTTCATGGAGGAGACGCGCCTGACCGGCGGCGCGATTGCGACCCGGAGGGTGAGCCTTGTTGTCGGGACCGAGCCACCGCCCCACTTCGAGGAATCCCTAGCTCTGGAACGCGATGCAAGCAGTGCATGGTCGTTCACGTGGACCCTGCTCGCTTCCGTGGACGTTGTTCGAGGCCGGGACGCCCAAGTCGAACGTGACGTTGTCGTCACGCTGCCAAAATAGACTCCTTGGGAATCCCCCGACATCTATTGAAGCCGAAGCCGGAACCGAAAGGCGGGAGAATCGCCGCGCCGAGGCGTGGTGATATAATGCGGTCACCACTAACGGGGAGCGGGACCATGATGAGGCGCGCTCACATACGACTGGACGAGGCGACGTACGCCCTAGCGAGGCAGAGGGCATCTGCCGAAGGCATTTCCTTCGCGGCTTTCGTTCGTAGGGCAGTTGAAGAGCAACTCGCACCGGAAAGCCGCAAACCGTCAAATCAGCATCCTCGGCCCGACAACTCAAAGCCGGCCACAACTGAGGGTTTCAACTTCATTGGAATGGGTCGTTCGGATCAGGGAGACCTGAGTCCCGTATCCGAACGGCATGACGAGGCTTTGGAAGAGGCGTTTAGCCATCAGTGATCTTCCTCGATACTTCGGCAGCGTATGCCGCCATCGACACTGCGGACCCTAACCACCAAGAAGCTGCCGAACTTCTTCAAGCCGCAAAACAACGCCAGATTCCCGTACTAACCCACAACTACGTTGTACTCGAAAGTGCGGCCCTCATACAGCGGAGGCTGGGGCTTGATGCCGCGCTTACGTTTCTCAAGGATACCCGCCTCTTGAAGGTCCACTGGATCACCCAGGAAGACCACATGGAAGCGGTTGACCTCTTAACCGAGCGAATTCGGCGCAATCTCAGCCTCGTGGACTGCATGAGCTTCGTCGTCATGAAGCAACACAGCGTCACAACGGCGCTAGTGTACGACTCCGACTTTCAGGCCGAGGGGTTCGACGCCTGGAAGTGACAGCGAGCGCTATCCCTCCGCGATCGTGATCCCCGCCATGTCCTCGATGAAGTTGGCGATGGCGGCATGGTCGTGGTCGCCCTTGCCCTGGTTCATGAGGGAGCCGAGCATCTGCTGCACTAATGCGGTCACCGGCAGCGGTACGCCAAGCTCCTTGCCCGTGATGAGCGCGTTGTTGAGGTCCTTCTGGTGGAGCTTGACGCGGAAGCCGGGGTTGAAGTCCCCGGCGATCATCATGCTGCCCTTGGCATCGAGGACGGTGCTGCCCGCGAGGCCGCCCTTGATGGCCTCGTAGACCACGTTCGGGTCGAGTCCGGCCTTCCGCGCCAAGACGAGCGCCTCGCTTACGGCCTCGACATTGATGGCGACGATTATCTGGTTGGCCAGCTTGGTCGTGTTGCCCGCGCCGTAGCCCCCGCAGAGCACCACGCTGCCACCCAAGACGTCCAGCAGTCCGGTGTATCTTTCGAACACGTCCTGGCTCCCGCCGACCATGATGGCGAGCGTTCCGTCGATGGCCTTCGGCTCGCCACCGCTCACGGGCGCGTCGAGGAATTCGACTCCCGCCGCATCGCAGGCCGCGCCGATCTTCTGAGACGTGCCCGGCGCGATGGAGCTCATGTCGATGATGCCGTTGCCCTTGGGGGTCCCTTCGAGGACGCCGTCCGGGCCGAGAATGGCAGCCTCGGACTGTGGAGAGTCGGGCACCATCGTAATCGTGACCGACGAGGCCTCAGCTGCCTCGCGGGCGGACGACGCTCCGGCCGCTCCCTCCGTCACCATTTCCTCCATGGCGCTCCCCACCACGTCGTAGACGGTCAGCGAGTACCCCGCGGCCATGAGATTCCTTGCCATCGGCTTGCCCATGATCCCCAGACCAACGAATCCTACGCTCTTGTCACCCATTGCTGAAAGCTCCTTTCAAAGTAGCGGACGTTGCGCGAGGCGACGCAGGTATGAAAAACTGGACTTAACCCGTGAGCCGCTTCGCAGACTATGTTGCATTATAGAGAACCGAGCAAGAGCGTCAAGCGCACGATAGCAGGAATGGCCTTGGCCATCGCTGCGCTGTTGACGCTCGTCGCCTGCTCATCGGACGACGGAGACGAGGTCGACCGGCGCCTGGCCGAGAGCTTCCTACGCAACAGTCCGACCTTCCGGTTCGACGGACTGCCCGATAGCGTCGGGTTGATAGACCGTGCGGATGGGGACTGTGACACGTGCCTTGCGTACACGTTCGGCTTTGAGAGTTCGCATCCCGGCTACGGCGACAGGACCGACCTGCCCCTCGCCGCTGCCGTAACGCAGCACGAGGCGGTTATCTCCATTGAGGACGGTCTCGTTTTCAGAGCGCGAATCGACAGCATCTGGGATGTCATAAAGCAAAGCCCAATCGCCCGCACTGCGACGACAGGCGACGAATCGGAGTCCCCTGTCACCGCTCTCCTCGACTCCCCATTCGAGCTTCACATCGGTCAGGATGCCGTATTCGGCGACGAGGGCCTCACTATCACCTTCGTCGACGTATCGGAGGACTCGCGTTGTCCCGCGGCTACCAACTGCGTCGTCTCAGGCCTTGCGAAGGTGCGCGTCGACGTGGTCGCGGGGGAACGGCCCCTCGGTATGCACGAGTTCGTCCTAAATCAGCGCACGGTCGGGGGCACGGCACAGGGCATCGGGCAGTACGTATTCTCGATGCGCGAACTGAACCCCTACCCCGGCACCGATGCCACCCCCTACGCGGCCATCTTCGTGGTGAGCAGGGTCGTCGCGGCGTAGGGCGTAGTAGCGATTCCATATGATTTTGGCAGCTTACTCTAAGCACCCTCACCCCCGTATCGAGTACGGGGCAGGCTCTAGCCCTCTCCCACGACGGGAGAGGGGATACGCACCTCTCAATTCGACTATCATATTCAGATTGAAACGGTACTAGGTTCGGTCGAGACGGCGTGCTCGTTCGTGGCTACGGCTTCAGACGGTACGCCTCCGGGGGAGTTGCCGACGGTATATCGCGGGCGGTACCTCGAGCCCTGTGGAGCACCGTGGGCCTAAAGGATTTGCCCGCCACTCTGGGCGGCATGGGCAGGCTGTCGTAGGTGATCGCAGCCGGTCTGAGGAAAGGCTCAGCGTAGGCGCAGCCGGCGATCATTCCCCAGCGTCCGTCGCGGGCCTCGACTATCCAGCGCGCCGTCTCGCCATGGTACCCCTGGCTGACCAGCTGGTCGATGGCCGCGATCTTCTTATGTATTACCGGCGTCGTGTCTATCCATACGTCGGGCACGAGCCCTTGGATCAGCTGGTCGTTCGAGTTAAGTTCCTTGCCGGCTGAGACCGAGAAGAAGACCTGCTTGACGCCGTGATAAGCGTCTACACCATCGAACTCCCGTACGCGGTTGGTCACCACCTCCAGGGCCTTCATCACGATGCGGCCGGTCATCGGATGGTCGTTGATGGTCGCCCCTTCGTCTTTCGGATACCGAGTTATGATAATGTCCGGCTCGACCTTGCGGATGATGTCGGCCAGCTCGTGCACCTTGTCGAGGTCGAAGTAGATCTCGTGGTCGGTCCAGCCAAGCTGGATCAGCTCGTCCACACCAACTGCCTCCGCGATCCTCTCCGTTTCCCGCGCCTTGAATTTCCTGTAGTCATCGAGGGTCATAGTTGCCAGGTCGGGGTCCCGCTCACTCTCGGGCTTCGACCTCTCGTCGGCCAGCCACTGCATGTGGTGCCGCTCTCCGTAGGTGACAACCACACTGGTGACCTTGTCTCCTCTCTCCGCGTGCAGCGCCAGTGTGCCCGATCCATCCGTTGCGCTGTCGGCGGGATGAGCGTAGAAGGCGAGTATCTTGAACTTGTCCATGCGCGGCCTCCTTCATGAAGATGGCCCCATTCTATAGAGACTGCAGTGGGGTTCATAGAGGCCGCTGTTGCAAAAGAGATGTCGGCGTCAGCCGTGGAATCAGCCGATGATTCGGTCGGCGATAGCTAAGTAGAAGTCGATAGTCTCCGTCCCCGCAAGGAGGGCTATGATACCCCCGGCTGTCAGAAACGGCCCAAAGGGCATGGCGTCCTTGCGGCTGCGTCCTCTAAGCGCCAGGAGGCCGACTGCCACTACACCCCCGACAACAACGGCCGTCCATAAGGCCACGACGATGCCGGGGTAGCCCACCAGCAGGCCCAACATGCCGGCCATCTTCACGTCGCCCGCGCCCATGCCCGCCGAATAGACGGCCTTAACCGCTAGGAACGCCAGGAACGCGCCCGCACCGGCAGCCAGGGAGTTGGCGAGCGAGGCAAGGTGATCCTGCTCGAAGACAAGCGCGCGTTCAATTCCCAACTCCGGCCAAAGCGGGGCGAGTACCGCCAAGACGACCACAGCGGGTATGACGAGTCGATTCGGGATGAGTCGGTGTTCTAGGTCGACGACCGCTATTGCCACCAGCAGCGCAACTCCGACGCTGGTTACGATAGCTGGCGCTCCCCAGCCGAGCTTCAGGTAGAGCGCCGCAAAGAGTGCCCCCATGACGGCCTCGACCGCGACGACCCTCGCCGGTATCCTGACGTGGCATTGCCGGCACCTGCCACCGAGCCGCACGTAGCTCAGGACGGGCACGAGGTCGCGGACAGGGATGCGACGCTCGCAGCCGGAGCACTGCGAGGGAGGCGTAACGACCGATTCCCCCGCCGGAAGCCGGTCGGCCACCACGTTTAGGAAGCTGCCGACGGAGGCGCCTATACCAAAGGCGAGCAGGCCGAGAATCGTCTCTATCACGGGAATCTACCGTGCTCCGCGTGGGGATAGTCTGATGTCGGCGTCTCATGCGCACCGCGTAGCGCGCCCTGCCCAATCTACTCTTCTAACCTCTATCCGTACGGTACGTGCATGCAGACCTCCATCGTCCACATGTCGGAGAGTTCGTCCTCGCGAATAATCTCCAAGGCCTCGATTCGGGTGGTGCCTGTGTCGCCACTAAGACCAATGAGTCCGAATTGGGCCTCCCGACTGCCACGGGTCTTGAAAGCGTAGGTCACCGTGAGAAGCTGCAATTCGCCGGTGGGTTCATCACTTTCTATCTTCGGACAAGTCTCAGAGATTCGTCGAATATTTGGAGCGTCTTCGTCAATGAAGGTGAGGGTCTCTTCATCGGTAATGGCAGTCACCGTGTCGGCGGTCTTAAAGTCGACGATTTCGAGGCCCTTTACTATGGCGAAGTTGATCACTCGATTGCCAAGACCCTTGGCGTCCCGGGACGTCGTAAGAGAGGCGATGGACGCTAGCTGGCGATCGGCCTCAAGCTGGTCCTTCGTCTCGGCCAACTCCTGTCGCTTTTTTGTTAGGTCGCGCGTTTCCTCGGCGGTCAGAGACTTTTGTGTTTCCAGCTCGGCCAGCGTGGCCACGCGTTGCGCGTCAAGATCGGCCGCCTCGTTATGCGAGCCGGACGCGGACACGTAGAGGTATGCAATGCCAACCAGCCCCGCCAAGACGAGTGCTGTGAGGGCGGTGCCTCGGTGGAGGTATGGCTTGATTCGGTAGAGCATTTCGTGGGATGTCTATTACACGGATGGTTTCACTTGAGGTTCACAACGGCCTCGAACAGAATCCTGTCTTCAGAAGTTAGTGACGTATTCCAACTGGCAAGATCAAGAAAGTCGTCCACATCCCCCATGTAGTCGAGGAAGATACCGACTGTATGGGCCCCGGTGGCGGTTGCGGACAGGTTGATTTGGGCAGGCGACTCGACCATGGCTGGCGAGTTCGCCGCTAGGCTGTATATACGAAAGTCGGGACTGTTTGCCTGAAGCAGCGCTTGGAGAGCGGCGGCCCACTCGGGACGCTTCTGGGTAAGCCGATTGTAAATTTCGATGGCGCCGGCGCTCTGCTGCTCAATCTGCTTTATCTCCTCACCGACGTCCGCGATCTTTTCGGTTACGTCATCCGTCGCCGCGCGCTCTTGCTGAAGGGCGCGCTGAACGGTGTCTAGCCGGTCGTTCGCAGCGAGCGCTTCGGACTGCGCGTCCTGTAGCCGGCCGTAAGACGTCACTGCGACCAAGGCCTCGATAAGGAGAACGACGATAAGAAGCGCAATCACCGGGGAGAACGGAAATATCCGTCGCTCCGGGGCAAAATTTATCTTGGGTGTGTTCCGCCAGCCCAACTCCTGCAGGGTCGGATCGAAGGCGGGCTTTACATCAGTCGGGGTATCGTCTCTCATCGGACGGATCCCAGAGCCGAATAGATACCGGAGATGATAGCCACCGCGACGAAGCCCACCATACCCGCCACGAATAGAATTATCGCGGGCTGGATCAACTCGGTAATTCCGCCGGCGGCGCGTTTCGTCACGTCCTCATAGTACTCCGCCAAGCCCGACATCGTATCGGCCAGCCTGCCCCGAGACTCGCCCGTAATGATCGCCTGCGAGACGATGGCCGGAAAGCCGCCTACTTCTCCGAAGGCTTCGCCGAGCTTGGTCCCTTCCGTGGCGCGGTCAATGACCCTCCCAAGCCCCCTGCGGTAGTAGGCGTTGGCCATGCCTCTCTCCGTCAGCCTAAGCCCCTCGACAGGGGACATCCCCGCCTTCAGCAACGTCGACAGTATGGACGTGAGCGCGAACATGTTGTTGGCTACGATGACCTTGCCAATCACGGGAACGCGAAGCAGCACGGTATCGGTGGCCGCCCGGCCGATCTCGGTCCGCAGCGCCACAAACAGCAGCACCGCGAAGGCCGCGAGTCCGACCAATATCGGGGTTCCGTATTCTCCGAAGAAGTTTGACACGCCAATGAGCACGCGCGTTGAGGTTGGGAGGTCGTTCCCGACCTGGGAAAGCAGTCCCGAAAGCGAGGGGAGCGAGTACGTCACCAGAAGCGCGGTCGCCACGAGCGCGACGAGCAGCGTGAACGCGGGGTACACGGCCGCGTCCCGTACACTGTCGCTCACCGCCTTCCGCCTCTGGAGGGTATCGGCCACTTGGTCGAGCACGGCTGGGAGACCTCCCGTAGCCTCTCCCACCCTGAGCATTCGCACGTAGAAGTCCGGGAATATGTGCGACTGTTCGGCGAGAGCGTCGGACAGCTTCATGCCGGCATCGACGGCGCCGATGATCTCGGCGAGAGCGTACCGGAGCCCCGTATTGGAAACCTGGTCCCGCTGAGCCATGAGGCAGCGCATCAGGGGGATGCCCGAGTTCAGCAGAGCCGAGAGCTGGCGCGTAAAGTCGATGATGTCCTGCGACGACGGGTTGAATACCGTCGGGAACATGCGCGCCAGGTTGAAACTGCTGCGCGCCGGACGGAGGCGATAGGGAATGAGGTCTTCCTGCTCCAGAATGTCGTAGGCGGCATCCTCCGAGTCGGTTTGGAGGACGCCGACGACCTTCTCGCCCAGTCTGGTATACGCCTCATACTTGATCGCCATGGGGTTTGCGCTACGTCTTGCGTATTTGGCGCCGGAACCGCCGCGACAGGGAGTTACTCAAAGAAGAACACCCTGCTAAGCACCTCGTTGACGGTCGTGGCGCCGGCCTTGACCTTGGTCATTCCCGTGCGGCGGAGGGGAGAGACTCCTTCAGACATCGCCTCCCGGCGAATCTGGTGCCCACTGGCTCCGGATGCCACGAGCTTTCGCGTGGCCTCGCTAACCGGTAAAACCTCGAAGACCCCGGTCCTACCTAGGAATCCCGTGAACCCACAGAAATTGCATCCCCTCCCACTGGCGAAGGTCGTCTCCTCCTCGCCCGTCTCGCTGAAGTACGCCTGACGTTCCGCCGGTTCGACCTCTTTCAGGAACTTGCAGTGCGTGCATACCTTCCGCACGAGCCTCTGCGCCGCCACCCCCACCACGGCCGTTGCCGCCAGGTATGGCTCGATCCCGATATCGATCAGGCGGACGAATGCAGAAGCCGCGTCGTTGCTGTGAATCGATGCCAGCACCAGCTGCCCGGTCAAGGCCGCGTCTACCGCGGTCTTGGCGGTCTCAACGTCACGAATCTCGCCGACGAGAATGACGTCGGGGTCGAGTCGCATGATCGCCTTGAGTCCGGTCGGGAAGTCGATACCGGCCTGCCGGTTGACCTCGATCTGGTGCAGGTCCTCTACGCGGTACTCGATAGGGTCTTCGATGGTGAGGATGTTCCCACGGTTGGGAATCAGCTCCGTGACGGATGAGTACAGCGTCGTAGTCTTGCCGGAGCCGGTCGGCCCGGATACCAAGAGCATCCCGAATGGAAGGCCGAGAAGCTGCCGCCAAGTAGCCATCGTATCGGGCTCGAGGCCCAATTGTTCCATCTTCAGGATCCCCTCTGAACGGTCTAGGATCCTGACCACCATCATCTCGCCCCACGTGATGCCGATGGAAGACACTCGAAAGTCAACCGTCTTTTCATTGAACTGGAGGTTAAAGCTGCCGTCCTGCGGGCGCCGCGTCTCGGTGATGTCCATGTCTGCGAGAACCTTGACCCTAGCTATCATGGAATCATGGAGGCCTATCGGGATTTCGGCTACCTCCTGGAGGACTCCGTCCAAGCGGAACAGTATTCTGCTTGAGTCGGACGTGGCCACGAAGTGAACGTCCGAGGCCCCTCGCTTGATGGCCTGCAGGGTGACCATCTCGACCGCCTGGATCGCCGGAAGCTGCGACACGTCCTGTCCGAGGATTCCCCGCGCGTCGGGACGCAGAGTTGCAGACCCGCTCTGCGCCTCGTCCGGCACGTCTACCGCGGCGGGAGAGTCAGTCCGTCTTGCTGGAAGGGACGCATACGTCCGGGCTATGAGCTCGTCGATGCCCCCGCCCAGTGCGAGGACGAACTTGGCCTGCCGTCCCGTCAGCGTTGCGATCTGCGACGCAAGCTGAAAGTCGTTGGGTGTGATTGTTGCGGTGCGGAGGGATCCGTCCGGCTCGAAGCCGATTGGGAGCACACTCTGTGCGCGTGCGAACTCCTCGGGAAGCGCGGCCACCGCCTCAGGATCTACGTGAACGGTCTTGAGATCGACGACGGGGATCCTGAGTTGGAAGCTCAGCATGGTCACGAGCGTGTCCCGCGAGACGAGGCCGTCCAGGACGAGCGTCTCGATCAGGCCGACCCCGGTCTGCTCTCCGGAATCCCTGGCTGACTCTAGCTGATCGGGGGTGATGAATCCCGCTTCGACGAGGTTCCGGCCTATTCGGTCGTCGAACGATGACGTGGCCTTCGAAGTCATAAGCTCTCCGGCGCGATTCCTTGGCTGGCCGTATTGCGCCGCGCACCATGATCTAATGTAGCACAGCGGGCCTACTTTATGGAATGCGAACGGCGCGCTGACCGTTTGGTGAACGGTCTCTGCCTAACCGCGCGCAACCCGTATACGCCCGCTGTCGTCGACTTCAAACAGAGAGACGAAATCGTAGCCCCGCTCACGGATCGCCCTACTGCCGCCCTCGTTCCGGTCGAGGATGCACATAACTTTGACCACTCGGCACTCCGCCGCCTCAACCGCCTCGATCGCGTGCAGGAGGCTGCCCCCCTGGTTGCACGTGTCGTCGACCACTGCGACCGCCATCCCTTCTGTCGCTGAACCCTCAATCAGCTTACCCGTGCCATGTTGCTTCCGTTCACTGCGGACGATAAGCCCTGAAACGGGCGCCCCCTCAAGGTAGCTCGCCACGGAGATTGCGGCGATCATTGGTACCGCCGCGAGCGCCGGCCCTGCAATGGCCTCGGCGCCACTCGCCCGGACGATGGGCTCGAACGCACGGCCGACGAGATAGGCTCCCTCGGCGTCCAGTGTCACCAACCGCCCGTCGAAGTAGTAGTGGCTCTTCGCTCCAGACGACAGCGTGAACTCACCATACTGCAGAGCACCCAGTCGTTCTGATAGTTCCAACAGCCTTTGCGCATTAGAATTACTCATGTTCACTCCTTTCGCCGATACAGGCCGTGCTGCTTGGCGTAGTCCTCCACGGCCCGCGGAATTAGTACCTCAACCGACAGCCCCTCCGCCATACGCTGTCGAACGGCGGCGGCGCTGACATCGACAAGCGGCCCGTCCACCATAACCACCTCGTCCGAGGCTCCGTCTCGAATCGACTCCAGCGCCGCCCGGTCAACCTCTCCGACTCCCGCCCTTACGACACCCACGACGGTAGCCACGTCAAGCACTTCGCACGGTCGCCGCCAGCGGTGGAATTCGTTGAGAGCGTCGATTCCCAGGATAACGTAGAACTCGACGCCTCCGCCCATCTCGCCGCGCAGCTCCCTCAGTGTGTCAACCGTATACGTGGGGCCGTTGCGTCGCACCTCCATATCCGAGACCGCGAAGTGGGGATTGTCAGCGGTGGCAAGCCGCGTCATTTCCAATCTGTGCTGGACATCCGTCAGGTTTTGGTTCGCCTTAAACCACGGGTCGCCTGCCGGCATGAAGAGCACAGAGATCAACTCGATCTCCATACGGACATGCTCGGCCACAAGGAGGTGCCCATTGTGTATGGGATCGAAGGTGCCCCCGAAGATGCCGAGCCTCACTTATTCCCACTCCAACTCGTGCTTCCCGACTACGTAGGTGTCACCCGTCTGAATGCCGGCGCGCTCAAGGGCCGCAATCACACCCAGCCGCTGGAGCTGCTCGTAAAACTGGACGCGCGCGCCCCAGTTGTTCAAGTCCACCATACCCGCGAACCGTGTCGCGGAACGTAATATGACCTCGTACCTGTCTGGCCCCACCTCGCGAATTTTGGGGCGCTGGTCGTGCGGAGCAGGCCTGAGAACGGGTACCTCCCCGTCGCCTGTCTCGGGCGCAAGGGTCTGGCCGGCACTCCGTTCCGCCACCTCTCCTCGCTCCTGGGCTACGCTGAGGGCCTCTGTGACATTGTGAAGTAGCTCACCAAGACCGATCCTGCCCGCCGCGGAGATGCTCAGAACCGCGACTGCGGTGCCCGCCAACTCGTCCTTACACAGCTCGTACGCATCGTCCACACCCGGGATGTCGAGCTTATTGAATGCGACAACCTCCGGTTTCACAGCAAGCTCCTCGTCGAACAGCCGCAACTCATCACGGATGCGAAAGTAGTCATCGATGGGGTCAGGCGCGTTTCCGTCGATGACATGCACAAGCACGCGCGTACGTTCAACATGCCGAAGAAACTCGTCGCCTAAGCCTGCTCCCGCGTGCGCTCCCTCGATAAGCCCGGGTATATCCACCATCACGAAGCCGTCTTTCTCGTACTCTACAACTCCCAGCACAGGCTCAAGTGTCGTAAACGGGTAGTCGGCTACCTTCGGTCTCGCCGCACTTACAGCAGTTAGCAGGCTTGACTTCCCCGCGTTCGGAGCGCCGATTATCCCAACGTCGGCGAGCAACTTCAGTTCAAGCCGCAGTTGAAGTTCCTGACCCGGATCACCCTCTTCTGCCAGCAGTGGGAATTGGTTCGTCGATGAGGTGAATCTTGAGTTCCCTCGTCCGCCAAGCCCTCCTCCAGCAATAAGAACACGCTCACCGTGAGCAGTCACATCAGCGATCCGGTTACCTGTCATATCATCCCAGACCTCCGTACCAACAGGCACAACAAACTCAGCGTCTGTACCTCTCCTACCATGCCTCTTCTTGCCGGTGCCGCTACTGCCGTTGCTTGCTCTGTAGATACGGTTGTACCGGAAATTCAGTAGAGTGCTGACGTTCCGGTCGCACCGTGCATGGATATCGCCACCGTCACCACCATCACCACCATCAGGACCGCCATGGGGTACAAACTTCTCACGGCGACCGCTAACGGCCCCATTTCCCCCACGTCCACTGCTTACTCTTATTTGAACTTCATCTATCATATATAGCTAAGAGTATAACAACCTACATCAGTAAGCATGTTCATATATTGCAGTCGTTGGACTGGAGGGCGTGATACAGGTTCTAGTCCGTTGCACATGGATGTTGGAACCCTGTCAACATAACAGGGATATTCAGTGGAGTGATTGTGAGCGGAGGCGTTCGGCGACAGCCATTGCCGTCTGCCTGCTATACTTTTCACACCTCTCCAACATGAAAGCCAGAGTTATCAACAAACAGACGCACAGCAACGTGGGGTGATCAGTGAACTTCGACAATAGGGCCGTCTTCCCTGTGACGGCAGACGCAAACGACCGGATGAACCTCACACTCGGCAGGATCGACGTACTCGACCTGCTGGCGGAGTATGGCTCGCCCCTCTACGTGTTCGATGAGGTGACGTTGCGGACGATGTGCCGACAATTTGTCGGTGAGTTCGAGTCACTGTACCCGAAGAGCAAGGTGCTGTACGCCTCGAAGGCCTTCGTGAACCCTGCCATAGTGCAGCTTGTCACGGAGGAGGGCTTGGGGTTGGACGTGGTCTCTGCCGGCGAGGTCGCCATAGCCAAGGCCGGAGGGGCCGATCCCGACAACCTATATTTCCACGGCAATAACAAGACATCGGAAGAGTTAGACTACGCCCTTGATGAGGGGGTCGGTCGGTTCGTGATCGACAGCTTCCATGAACTCGACCTTCTTAATGAGAAAGCCCGCGCCCACGGGATGACCCAAGACGTGCTCCTCCGGCTGTCCCCGAGCGTCGACCCGCACACCCACGTTATGACCACGACCGGCATCCTCGACAGCAAGTTTGGCTTCTCGATCGAGACCGGGGACGCGGCGACGGCGATCCGGCAGGCCCTCGATGCGTCCAACCTCAGCTTGATCGGCATCCACTTCCATCTGGGGTCGCCGATCTTCGAACTGGAGCCGTACTCCATCGCGGTAGACGCGATTCTGACCTACCTCGCGCCGTTCAAGGAAGAAGGGCTGGTCCTAGAGGAGTTCAGCCCCGGCGGCGGGTTCGCCATCGGGTACCTCCGTGACCGCCTGCCTCCGTCGGTCGGCGCGTATGCCGAGGCCGTAACGAGGTCGATGAAGGCACGTTGCGCCGATCTTGGATTCGGCGAGCCTACACTGCTCATCGAGCCCGGTCGCTCCATCGTTGGGCGTGCCGGCGTGGCGCTCTACACAGTCGGGGCGATCAAGGACATCCCGACGGTGCGGAAGTACGTTTCCCTCGATGGCGGGATGGGCGACAACATCAGGCCCGCTCTTTACGACGCGGCCTACGAGGCGGTGGTGGCCAACCGCATGGACGAGTCCCCCGCCGAGGTCGTCACACTCGCCGGGAAGTACTGCGAGTCCGGCGACGTGCTCGTGAAGGACGTGAGGCTCCCCTGCATCGAGTCGGGGGATGTCATCGCGATTCCGGCATCCGGCGCCTACGCACCTTCGATGGCCAGCGTCTACAACCTGAATCCCCGTCCTGCCATGGTCATGGTCAATGACGGCGAGGCGAAGCTCATCCGGCGGCGCGAGACCTTCGCGGACATGATGCTGCAGGACGTGGTGTAGCGTCTGCTAGCCGCCGTCCTTCGATGCGACCACAATCATCCGGGGCGTGTCGATGTGGTACGCCGCTCCGTCGTAGTCCCCATACGTGGCTGACAGCCGTAGCCCCGCGGCGTCGAGAAGACGTACCAGCTCCGTCAGGGTGTAGAGCCGAACGTCGTGTCCCGGCGACTCGCGACGAGTCCCGTCCGCGGTGACGATGCTGAACGTGACGCGGTTTCGGCCCGTCACCAGGTCGAACTCCCGGTGCTCGAGGTACGTGTTGCCGTGGTCGTCCGTGTGCCATTCGTTCTGTACGTAGTTGGACAGCACCCACTCGCGGTTGATCGTGTCCAGAAGCAGTTTCCCGCCGCTCTTGAGGGCGTTTGAAACTGCCTGCAGCACCCGTAGTTCCTCGTCCTCGGAATCGAAGTAGCCGAAGGCGGTGAACATGTTGATAAACGCGTCGAACTCGTCGGTGAACGGGATATCGCGCATGTCCCCGTGTACGGTCCCGATCTCGACCCCCGCCCGTGCTGCGTCCTCGCGCGCCATTCGCAGGTAGTCATCGTTCAGGTCCTGGCCCGTGACGACCATGCCGCGCCGTGCCAACGCTACTGCGTGACGGCCATGGCCGCATGCTAGATCGAGCACCCGGTCGCCCTTCTGCAGTCCAAGCGCTTTCACGACGAACGCCGTTTCACGCTCCGTCGCGTCCTGCGACAGCCGTTCACTGTATATCTTGACGTAGTCTTCGTTGAAGAACTCCGTGTACCAGTTGGAGCCAATGTGTGTCACGTGGATACCTCTTGGGCATTCTAGCAGACCTACGGAATGCGACGGATGGTGTATGATTCCACGACGGCGACGACGTATCAGGCCGTTGGAGGAACCCGGCATGACGTTAGCGATTCTCTGGATACAGCTTGGAGTTGCGGCGGTGGTGATACTGGGCGCATCCCTGTTTCTGGCCAAGTCTGCCGATGTGATAGCCATCAAGACGGGGCTGGGCAGGTCATTCGTCGGCGTGGTGCTCCTTGCGACGGCCACATCCCTGCCGGAGCTTGGGACGGGGATCAGCGCCGTCACTGTCGTCGGGGAGCCCGATCTGGCCCTCGGCGGGGCCTTTGGGAGCAACCTGTTCAACCTCCTCATAATCGGCCTGATGGACATCTTCTGGTGGAGGCGCTTCCTCCTGAACCACGTAGGCATGTCGTCGGTCGTGGTGGGGACGCTGGGCATCATCGTCATCTCGCTTGGCGGCTTGGCGGTGCTTATGCACGACATGTCGACCGTTCTGGACGGATGGCCGATTAGCCCGCTGTCTATCGTGCTGATTGTCGGTTTCGCCATTGCGATGTACTTCATCTACCTCTTCGAGCAAAAGCAGGACCCCGGCGAGGGCGGGACGGCAAACGGCGATGACGGGAAGTACGCATCGGAGCGGCTCCCCCGACACATCGTGATATACGTAGTATCGGCGCTCATCGTCGTCGGAACTGCCGTCTGGCTTTCGTTCGTAAGCGATGATCTTGCGGTCGAGATGGGATGGGACGCGAGCTTCATGGGGACCCAGTTCCTGGCGGCGGCAACGTCTCTGCCGGAGCTTGCGACCTCCTTCGCGGCCCTCCGCATTGGGGCGCCGGAGCTTGCCATCACCAACCTGCTCGGCAGCAACCTGTTCAACATGGGGTTCGTCCTGTTCCTCGACGACGTGGCCCACACCGGAAGTCCGATCTGGACGGCAGTATCGCCCGTGCACGCTCTCACCGGCGCCATCGCCGTCGTGATGACCGCGGTCATCGTCCTGGCTGTCGTCACCAGGCCGAGAAAGAACAGGCCGGGTGTCGTGACCATTGAATCGGGGGTGCTGATCGGCGTGTACGCCATAGCGAGCTTCCTCGTCTTCACGCTCGGATAGCGTGCCTGACGGTGGAGTGGGAGAGCACCTGGGTCGCCGCAATCCCACCTACCGTGGTTATTGACCTGCAACCTCTCCCAGGACGCGGCCGGTAGAGGCAGGTTTCAAACCTGCCCCTACAAAGACCCAACCCCGTCAGCCCAAAAGGACATAGAGAAGAGAGAAATACACGTGAACAAGGTGGCCGTCCTGACCAGTGGAGGACTTGATAGCTGCGTCCTCCTGGCCGACATGGCCCGGCACGCCGAGGTCTGGCCTGTCTACGTGCGGGCGGGGCTTGCGTGGGAGGACGAGGAGCGGCGGGCCATCGACGGGTTCGTCGCCGCGCTCGACAGCCCGAACGTGCGGCCACTGGTCGAGCTGTCCGCCCCAATGCGCCCAATCTACGGCGACCACTGGTCCATGACGGGCGTCGACGTCCCGAAGCCCGGCGACGCGGACGACGCGGTGTTCATGCCGGGGCGGAACATCGTCCTGATCGGCTTGGCCGCCGTATGGTGCAGCACCCGCGAGGTGCACGCTGTCGCCATCGGCTCGCTCGGCGGCAACCCCTTCCCCGACGCCACTCCGGAGTTTTTCGAGGTCTTCGGTTCAGCCCTTAGCCGAGGCCTCGCCCACGAAATAGAAGTCCTCGCGCCCTATCGTGGCCGCTCGAAGGTCGATCTCATCCGCGAAAACCAGCACCTGCCCCTTGAACTCTCGCTAACGTGCATGACCCCCGTGCACGGCCTCCACTGCGGCGCGTGCCAAAAGTGCAAGGAACGCATGGACGCCTTCACCGCCTCCGCCGTGGACGACCGGACGAAGTACGCAATGGATACGTCGTAGCTCAAGGTGGTCACAACGAGCCACGACTCCACACCCGTCTGATACAATCCGCCACACTTCCTACACAATACTTTCTACTTTCTAATCGGAGCCCCCATGAAAGTCACCAAAATCACCCCCATGCCCCTCAAGGTCGGCGTGTTCGGCGGGTTCTTCGTCCGCGTCGATACCGACGCCGGCATCTACGGACTTGGTGAAGTCGGGATGACCCTGACAGGGCAGGCGGTCGCCAAGGCTGTCGAGCACCTGTCGGAGCTGGTGATCGGCGAGGACCCGCTTAGCACCGAGCGACTGTGGCAGCATATGTTCCGGCGTGGGTTCTTCCCCGCACAGGGCGTCTACGCCTGCGCGATAAGCGGCATCGACATCGCCCTGTGGGACATCAAGGGCAAGGCGCTCGGCGTGCCGGTCTACAAGCTTCTCGGCGGCCCCGTGCGCGACAAGGTCGTGTGCTATCCGCACTGCAGCGGTCGTACGACCGACGAGCTGATAGCAGACTGCGTCGACCACGTGGAGCGGGGCTGGAAGTTCGTCCGCTGGGGACAGCCCGAGACGGGGGGTGAGTTGGGCGATCTTGATGGCGGCGTGCTCGACCCGATGAAATCGGTGCTGATGGGCGAGGAGCAGATGGCGAGGGTGCGCGAGGCTGTCGGCCCGGACATCCAGATCGCCTTCGACGTGCATACCCGGCTCGACACCCACCACGTGGTGAATTTCTGCAGGCGCGTCGAGAAATACAACCCCTTCTTCATCGAGGACCCTCTCCGCGCCGAGAACCCCGGCAGCTACCGCACGCTCGCGCGACACGTCAGCGTGCCAATAGCAGCGGGCGAGCAGTGGTCGAACAAGTGGCAGTTCCGGGAGGTGATTGAAGAAGAGCTCATCAGCTACGCGAGGATCGATCTCTGCAACGTCGGTGGGATCACGGAGGCCCTCAAGGTCACGCACTGGGCGGAGACGCACTACATCGACATCGCCCCGCACAACCCCCTCGGCCCAGTGAGCGCCGCGGCGTGTGTCGCCCTGTGCATGGCCTCGTCGAACGTCGGCGTCCAGGAGATGCCCAAGGCTCCCCGCACCTATGAGACCGACCTCTTCCCCGTACAGATTGACTTTGAGGACGGCTACGCATTCTCCACCGACCGGCCCGGTCTCGGCGTCGATATCGACATGGACGTCGCGGAGGCGAAGGCGTGGACTCCGAGCGGCTTCGTTCCCTACCTCACCCGCAGCGACGGCGGGATCACCAACTGGTAGTCGGCTGTTAGTCCTCCGACAAGAGCCTAGGCGCCGCCACCGTCCGTAATACCGCAGTAGAGAATGCACCAAACTCAGACGGGGCCGAAGAGCAAATTGCCACCTGCGCGCGCCATGCATTCGGAGGGCCCTTGCATCCTACACCGTGCAACGGGAACGACCCCAGACCAACCTCAACCCTCACCCCTCTGGATACCGGCCTTCGCCGGTATGACGGTTGCTCGTAGGTCTCCGTAGCAGTGAACCACTGCGCCTGCCTTTGCACGTGATGGTAGAATGTCGCCATCGCGGCAGCACGAGAGCGGATAGACTGCAACCATGGACTTTGACAGCTACGACCTCGAGCCGGCCTTCTACGACGAGATGTTCCTGCAGGACGGGACTCCGCGGGAGCATTGTGAGCAGCTCTACGAGACCCTGACGCAGTTCTCCGCCGAGGAGCTTGCCAGCATCCAGGAGCGGGTCGCCCGCTCGTTCTCGAACGAGGGCATCACCTTTACGGTCTACGGGGACGACGAGGCCGACGAGCGAATCATTCCCGTCGACAGCGTTCCCCGGGTGATGTCCGCCCTCGACTGGCGAGAGATCGAAGCCGGACTCACCCAGCGCGTCAAGGCCCTGAACCTCTTCTTGGAGGACGTGTACGGCCCTTCCCGGAGCAATGACCGCTTCGGCGTGCCTCGCATCGTAGACGACGGGGTGATTCCTGTGGACGTGGTGCGCGGCTGTCCGCAATACCGGATCGAGATGCGCGGCTTCTCCGCCCCCTACGGCACGTGGGTCGCCATCTGCGGCACCGACCTCGTGCGCACCAACGACGGCTTCAAAGTGCTCGAGGACAACCTCCGTGTCCCTTCGGGCGTGTCATACATGCTCGCGAACCGCAAGACGGCCAAGGCAAGTCTTCGTCGCCTGTATCGGGCCGTCCGCGTCCAGGAGATCGAGCACTACGGCCAAGTGCTCCTCCAGACCTTGCGAGAGTTGGCCCCGGTGGGACGCACGGACCCAACGATCGTGCTGCTGACGCCTGGGGTGTACAACTCCGCCTTCTACGAGCACGTGTTCTTGGCACAGGAGCTCGGCGCGGAGCTCGTCGAGGGGCGCGACCTGCTGGTCAACGACGGGTTCGTCTACATGCGCACCACGAAGGGCCTCCGCCGCGTCGACGTCATCTACCGCCGGGTGGACGACGACTTCGTCGATCCGCTGGTCTTCCGACCAGACTCCATGCTCGGCGTGCCAGGGCTGATACACGCCTACAAGCTCGGCAACGTGTCCCTCGTGAACGCTCCAGGAACGGGCGTCGCGGACGACAAGAGCGTCTACGCCTACGTGCCGGACATGATCCGGTACTATCTGTCCGAGGAGCCGATTCTCGCCAACGTGGACACCCGCCTCTGCCGCTGGCCGGAGGACCTCGAATACACGCTGGATAATCTGCAGGACCTGGTGGTCAAGCGTGTGGGCGAGTCCGGCGGCTACGGGATGCTGATCGGCCCCCACTCGACCCCCGACGAGCGCGATGAGTACGCCAAGCAGGTTCGCGCCAACCCGCCCGACTTCATATCCCAGCCCGTGCTCGACCTGTCCCGCTCTCCCTGCCTCATCGAGGGCCGTTTCGAGCCTCGACACGTCGATCTTCGCCCATTCGTCCTGCACGGACTCAAGACCCGCATCGTCCCCGGCGCCTTCTGCCGCGTTGCCTTGCGTCGAGGCAGCCTCGTGGTAAACTCCAGCCAGGGCGGCGGCGGCAAGGATTTTTGGGTATTGGAGGAGTAGACGCGATGCGGCAGGCAATCGCGGTTCTCTTTGCGCTAGTCGTCTTTCCGCTCGCGCTTGCGTGTGGAGAGCAGGGGCAGTCCCGCATTGCTTTCCACTCAACCCGCGACGGCAACTGGGAGGTATACGTGATGAACGCCGACGGCTCAGGCCAAACTCGCCTGACTGATAACCCTGCGGCGGACTCCGCGGCGAGTTGGTCTCCTGACGGGCAACGTATTGCATTCGTTTCAGACCGTGACGATCCCGACCCTAGCGACGATGACCGCATCTCAGACATATACCTAATGAACGCTGACGGCTCAGGCCAAACTCGCCTGACCGATAGCTCGGCGTGGGAAACACGTCCACGATGGTCGCCGGACGGACGACGCATTGCGTTCTTTTCGTACCGCGACGGCAAAACAGAGATATATGTGATGAATGCTGACGGATCGGAGCAGACTCGCCTGACCGATAACCAGGCAGGCAACGTCTGGCCAAGCTGGTCGCCGGACGGACGACGCATCGTGTTCGTTTCATACCGCGACGAGAGTAGTGACGTGTACGTGATGAACGCGGACGGCTCAGGTCAAACTCGCCTGACCGATAATTCGGCGATGGAAATGAGGCCGGTCTGGTCGCCGGACGGGGGGCGCATTGCATTCAATTCAGACCGGAAAGGGAACTGGGAGGTATACGTGATGAACGCCGACGGCACAGGTCAAATGCGCCTGACCGATAACCAGGCGTCGGACATATCGCCGATCTGGTCGCCAAACGGAAGACGCATCGCTTTCAGCTCAGACCGCGACGACCCCGACCCGAACGACGGTAATCGCATCGTGAACATATACGTGATGAACGCGGACGGTTCAGGCCAAATGCGCCTCACCGATAGCTCGGCGTCGGACTACGCCGTAAGCTGGTCGCCGAACTGACCGCGGCCATGGCGAGCGAGCTCCCTGTAGTTCAAACGGCCACCAGCACCTCATTTGCGGTCGTGGCGTCGATCATCGAGGCGCGTACCTCGTCAGGTAACTCATAGCCTCGCTCTATGCAGACCTCGATGGTTGCGGCGGCTACGCTTGAAAGGATGTCCAGCGCTTCTTCCGGCGTATCTCCCCACGCCCTGCACCCAGGGAGATCGGGAATCTCGGCCATGTACTTGTCCTCGGTGTCTTCCGAGGGGTCGTGCATGACATGGCGCAACTTGTAGTGCTTCATTGCGTCATCCTGCCGGCAGGTGCGATCCTTACCTCACTTACGGGCGATTATAGCACTTCTTTATCTGGCCTCATATGTTGTAGTAAGCTATCGCCCGACCGCATGGGCAGGTTGTCAGCGGCGAGTTTCCCCCGGCGAATTTCGTCCAGGCGGCAAGGACTTACGGGTACTGGAGGAGTAACCGAAATGCTCTCTCGCAGCGCGCAGGGACTCTACTGGATGGGCCGCTATCTGGAACGGGCCGAGCACCTTTGCCGCCTGCTGCGACTTCAGACCGAGGCCCTGGTCGACCGACCAGTCCCGGAAATCTACTTCGGTTGGAAGCGTATCTACGGCAGCTTGTACAGGCAGCCCCCCTTGGGCGAGATCGAGCTCGACAGCGACGAGTATACCCTTGCCGACTCCTATACTCTCGCGGACGACCTCACGTTCGAGCGGACGAACCCCGATTCCGTGTGGAGCTGCTTTGTGATGGGCCGCGAGAACGCCCGGCAGATGCGTAACTGCATCAGCGCCGAGATGTGGACCCGCCTCAACCTGGCATACCTCCGCATACAGAGGCTAGACATCCAGGACATCTGGAGGGTCTCCCCCGAGAGCTTCTACGCGGAAACCGCGGCCGAGATCGACACCTTCGCGGGAGTCGCGGAGGCGACCATGTACCGCGACGAGGGCTGGGAGTTCCTGCAGCTTGGTCGCGTCATCGAGCGTTCCCAGTTCTTGGTCGCCCTCCTCCTCTTTCAGCTCGACGCCGAAAAGGAAGTCGAGGATGACTCCGATACCGACTGGACGACGCTGGTGCGCGCCTACCACGCCTTCGAAGCGTACAACCGGAAATACAGCGTGGAAGTCCAGTCGGGGCAGGTGCTCGACCTGCTCGTCACCGACCCTCTCATACCCGGCTCACTTTCCCGGACGCTGGACATGATGGAGGCGAATCTTGCTTCCCTCGGCCCAAGTTCGGATGAGCATTCCGGCGCCGAGGCCCAGAGACTGGCCGGTCGCCTGGGAGCCCTTGTGCACTACGACTGGCCCGACTCGGAGGACCACCGGAAACTGCTGAAGCGTGTGCGCGAGCACTGCCGCGAGCTTCATGGTCTGGTGACCGCATCCTACTTCGAGTACGCCGTCGAAGACTTCCCTGTGCGTTGATACGATGCCTGACTCCGTTCGCTACGACATCGAGCATGTCTCCCGCTACCTCTACTCCTCCCCTGTCCGGCACAGCGTCATGTCGCTCTGCATGAAGCCGCGCGACGACTCCTTCCAACGGCTCCTGAGCTTCGAAGTCAGAACGAGACCCTCGTCCACCCTGAACGCAGAGACCGACGGCTTTGGCAACACAAAGCACGTCCTCAACATCCACCGGGAGCACTCGAACCTGGAGATCATCGCCCGCTCCACCGTCGAAACGACTCACGCCGTCCCCCTGCCAAACGCATTGGGACAAGGCGCGTGGGACGAGGTCCGCTCGCGGACGGCGAGCTTCACTCACTGGGAGTTCACGCGTCCAAGCGTATTCGCCCGGCCCACTCCCGCTCTAGCCGCCTTCGTCGACCGGCAGGGCGTCGGGCCGACCGGCGATCCGCTCCGGACGTTGCTGCACCTACGCGACTCGATCCATCGCAGCTTCGAATACGTGCCGGGGAGCACGACTGCCGTATCTCCAATCGACCACATTCTGGAGACCGGCGAGGGCGTCTGCCAGGACTACGCCCACGTCATGATCGCCATCGCCCGCTCATGGGGAGTGCCGACGCGATACGTTTCAGGCTACGTGTCAGCCCATAAGGCCGGCATGAGCGCGCCTCAGTCGGCCACACATGCCTGGGCAGAGTGCTTCCTCCCCGAGCTCGGCTGGACGGAGTTCGACCCCACGAACCCCGAACTCCCCAACGAACGCAGGGTGCGCGTAGCAGTGGGCCGCGACTACGATGACGTGTCCCCCACCCGCGGCGTCTTCGTGGGTGACAGCGACAGTCTGCTCGAGGTCAGCGTGCGGATGAGGCCGGTACAATGAGACTCTACCCCTCCATAGCTGATACTACCAACACACTTCCCCTAGAAGGCTCGCGGCGGTGAAAGTTGAGTAGCTTCTCCACGCCATGTTGTACAATGGCTCCAGTAGGCTGCGGCGAGAGCCTCATAGTGAGGTGAGCGATGGTAACAGCAAGAGCGCCAATACCTTCCCTAGAATCTCAGATAATCATAGTCCCCCAACTCTTGCCTGCCGACGCCGTGCAATTGGTCGGCCCGCACGGATCGGGTCACCCTGAACCTGTTCGAGACTACGACACGATTCACGAACGGGCCATTTCCTTTCATAAGAAGGGCGACTTTCGGAAGGCCATCGTGTGTTACACCAGAGCCATCGAGTTCGACCCGCAGACAGCCGATGCCTATGTCAATCGTGGTGCAGCATATGAAAGTATGGATGATCTCAATCGGGCGCTTCAGGACTTCAACACGGCTCTGGGGCTTGAACCTAAATCCGAGGCGTACAACAATCGCGGAAACGTTTACTTCATGAAACGTGACTACGACCGGGCCATCCAAGATTACAGCAAGGCGTTAGAACTGGGACCCGATAATGCCGGAGCACACCTCTATCGCGGGCACGCGCTAAAGAATGTGGGGCTGTATGACCACGCTATCAGGGACTATAGTGAGGTGCTGATCCTAGACCCTGACAACGCCGACGCGTATACCAGCATCGGCATTATCCACTCCCTGAGAGGCGATCAAGACAACGCCATAAGGAACTATGCCCAAGCCTTAGTGCTTAACCCTTGCGACCCGTATACCTATTTGAATCGTGGCGCCTCTTATAACGCCAAGGGTAACTTTGACAGTGCCGAAAAAGACTTCGGTAAGGCCTTGGAGCTAGACCCCGATTATGCCTACGCCTACAGCGCACGGGGCATGACTTCCATTAGGAAAGGAGAGGGTGACCGTGCTCTCCAGGACTTTGATAGAGCATTGCAGTTGAATCCCGACTACGCGTATGCTCGAACTGTCCGCGGTTCGCTTTACTTGGAGAAAGGCGACCTGGATCGTGCGATCCGAGACTTCGACAAGGCCTTGGACTTGGACCCGCAAAACACCAACGCCTACAACGACCGTGGGGTTGCGTACGAGCGGAAAGGCGACTTTGAGCAGGCGATGCAGGACTATGATCAGGCCGTGCGCATAAGGCCCAATCAGTCAGGGTACGCCAATCGGGGCATTGCTCTGTTGCGCCTATCCCAGTGGGACAACGCCAGGTCGGATCTGCTTAGTGCCCGTAATATGGGAATGGATGTCGTGTCCGTCTTTCGTGCCGGCCATGGGGATGTCGCCGCCTTCGAGGAAAAGCACAGCCTTAAATTGCCACAGGATATCGCGGACATGCTCACCCTCGAGGAAGTCCCTCAACCTGCCCCCACCGGAGAGTCTATCCTCGACATGTTCAAGAGGCTCAGGGAGTCCGTTCCACCAGAGGCCTGGGACAGCTTGCCCACAGATGGGGCCAAGAACTATAAGCACTACCTGTACGGCCATCCGAAGGTTGAAGACTAATGACCGTGGTCTTTGTCGACGCGGGTTACTTCATAGCGAATTTGTACGACGGGGACCCATTGCACGAGCGGGCGGCGGCGGTTACTCAAGGGCTGGGGTCGTTTCGGATCGTGACAACCCAGATGGTCTTAACCGAAGTGTTCAGTTACATGTCGAATAGGGGTGAGTACCTTCGGAGCCTTGCGGTGGAGCTGGTCCAAGGATTGGAGAACAATTCGGACGTCGAAATAGTCCCGCAGACGGATGCTCAATTCAGGGCCGCCGTGGAACGATACTCTTCTCGATCGGATAAGAATTGGAGCCTCACAGACTGCGCGAGCTTCCTAGTCATGGAAGAGAGGGACATAGGTAAGGCCCTTGCCTACGACCAAGACTTCGAGCAGGCCGGGTTCGTGGCCCTACTTCGAGAGAATCGGCAATGACGCCAACCTCTTGGGAGGTTTACTGATCGAGATGTCACCCGAAAGCGCAGGGCGGCATGGTTCAGGGAAGTCAGGTAGAGAGGTAGCCGCGTTTAGTTCGTCAAAGAACCTCGGGCTGGCGTCTTTACGGCAACGGCGGATTCACGAACCAAGGCCCCCGATCACCCCTCCGTCGTCTCCCACGCGGGCGTGATGGCCTCAGCGATGCGATCTTTGTAGTCCTCGCGAGGCGGGGAGAAGATGTCGAGCACGAGGCCCCTGCCCTGCCCTCCGTGCAGGGCGTGAGGAACGCCGCCGGGGATGACGTAGGACATGCCGCGCTTCATCGTCTGACGCTCGCCGCCGATGGTCATGTCGAAATCGCCTTCGAGCACCATGCCCGCCTGCTCGTGCGGGTGCGTGTGTTCGGGCACGTCCGTGTGCGGATCGGTCTCGATCAGGCTCATCATCACCTTGTCGCCCCATAGCGTGCGAATCCGCACGCCGGGCACGATCTCGACCGGGTTGACCTTGAGAATGTCGGTGAAGTAGGGCATGGGGTCTCCTCTTGCGTTGTGAGTGTTTCGTCCTGCGTAGGGGGCTCGGTGTACCCGTTATGAGCCGGTCGGTTCCGTCCGCCGCGCCTCGTAGTCGGTCCCTGCCTTCTTGAGGGCCTCGGTGCGCAGGTCCTTCAGGTGGTCGCGCTTTTCTATCGACCACTTCTCCGACTCCGCCAGGTTGTGCAGGGAGTTCTGGAACTGCGGGGCGACGTAGCGCGCGATCAGCTCATAGCTCCTCATCACCTGTTCCCGGCTGCCCCACTCAGTCGCGACGAAGAGCACACCGCCGAACCCGCCGCTTTCCTCGTCCAGCCGGTGGATTGCCGCGATCAGGTCGTCGGGCGTGCCGACGACCCAGCGCCCCGACTCGGTCGCCGCGTCGATGGTCCCCTCCGCCGGACCGTCGTAGAGCGGCTCGTGGCCCATCACGGTCTCGAAGTAGTGCCGCTGGAACCTCGCGGAACCGGCTCGCGCCAGCTCCACCGCCTCCTTCTTCGTTTCGGCTAGGAATGCGTGAATGACGAGCCTCCACTCGCTGCGGTCCATCTGCTTGCCGTGACGTTCCGCCGTCTCCTCGGCGATGGACCAGAAGTCGTTCAGGCTCCGCGCATCATGCCGCTTCATTACCGTCGGATCGGCAATGGAGAGCACCCACGCGCCGTGCCGCCCGGCAAGCTCCATGCCCGACGGCGACATCGCCGCGGCAACCGCCACCGGAAAATGCGGCTTCGTATATGGCTGGAGGTGCAGACGCGCTTCGTTGAGCGTGAACCAGTCCGACTCGTACGTGATCGGCTCCGTCTCCGTCAGCAGCCGCATGATGATGTCGAACGACTCTCCCATGCGGTTGCGCTGCGTGAGCGGGTCGATGCCAAGCATGTAGGCGTCGGTTGTCAGCGCCCCGGGCCCGACGCCGAGCATCACGCGCCCTCGCGTGAGGTGGTCGAGCAGCGTCATCCGGTTCGCCACCATCAGCGGATGGTGGTACGGCAGGCTGATGACCCCGGTGCCGAGGTTGATGTGCTTCGTCCGCTCCGCCGCGACGCCCATGAACACCTCCGGCGAGGCAATGGTCTCCCATCCTGCCGTGTGGTGTTCGCCGATCCATGCCTCGTCGAAACCCAGATAGTCGAGCCACTGGACAAGCTCGAGATCGCGCTCCAAGCCGAGGGTGGGATTCTCCCCCAAGACGTGGAACGGGGCCAAGAAGATACCGAACTTCATACGGTCTGGAAGAGTCATGTCGTCTCCTGCCTACGCAATTTCGCTCCTATCCTACCACCCGCTTGGCTTCGACCCAAAGAGCCTCTTTCTCGTCGAACGATAGGTCGGACACCGATAGGCCGCGCTGACGAGCGGTCTGTTCCATGTGCCCGAAACGAGCGCGAAACTTGTGCCCCGTCGCGCGCAGCGAGTCCTCGGCGTCAACCTTCAGCCATCGAGCGACGTTGACCACCGTGAAGAGCACGTCGCCAAGCTCGGCCGCCCGTTCCTGGGGAGTCTCTGCCCGCTGGAGTTCGTCGAGTTCCTCGCGGACCTTGTCGAGCACCCCGTCGAAGTCGTCCCACTCGAACCCGACCTTGGACGCGCGGTTGCCGAGCGCTTGAGCGTACGCTAGTGAGGGCATCGCCCTCGGTACCCCGTCGAGGGTGCCCTTGTCCTTGTTGGCCGGCTCCACGCGCTTGATCTCATGCCAGCGGGCGACGACCTCTCCCGAGTCCGAGACGGTCGCGTCGCCGAAGACGTGCGGATGCCGCCGCATCAGCTTGTCGCGAACGCCTCCCGCCACTTCCCGCGCGTCGAACTTGCCCGCCTCTGCCCCTATCCGGATCTGGTACGCGAGGTGGTAGAGGACATCCCCCAGCTCTTCTGCGATCTCTTCGGTCTTCCCCCCGTCGATGGCGTCGAGGAGCTCGTAGGTCTCCTCTAGCAGCATCGGCTTGAGCGACTCGTGAGTCTGCTCTCCGTCCCACGGACACCCACCGGGTCCCCGCAAGTGGGCGCACAAGGCCAGAAGGCCTTCAAACGTGGGAGGAAAGTCCTGCGGCATGGAAGTAGGTTACCATCCACTGGAAGGACTGTATACAAAGGCCACGTAATCCGTTCGTTCCTGAGACTGCGTCAGAGAGAGCCAGTCATAGGATTACGAGAATGGCCTTGACCCTCTCTCGTCACTCCCGCGAAAGCATGTCCCGTGCCTCGACACGGGGGAGACTGTCGCATATCATCGAGATCCGTCAATCCGAACGCAGCGAAGCCGAGCGAGGAGTCCAATGCCCCCCGTCCTCCAGGCGGAATCCCATACTTGGGACGGCCCCGAGAGGACGGCATGCTCGATCTTGCACCCACCTGTGGTATCCGCGATCTCGGTGGTTGATCAATATCCTACGAAAGCGACAATCCACACCCCGGCGCGAAGCACCCTGTCCCCCTCGTCCAACCGAGAGCCATACTACGGCCCGCCTTCGAACACGCCCATCCCACTCCCTGCTCCCTACGCAATACTTTCCACTTTCTCCGCGCCTCCCTCTGCGTTGACACCCCCCGCCCCCTGTGCTACATTCGCCGCGATACCAACCTCAGTCGGGAGGCGTGAATGGCTATGGAAGGCAAGATAGCGATAGATATCACCTACTGTGTGCCCTGAGGCTACCACAACGAAGCTGCCTGGATGGTCAGCGAATTCTTTGCGGCAGGCGGACCGGACACGGCGATAAGCCTGATTCCCGGAGATGCCGGAGTCCTCACGGTAACCGTCGACGGTGAGACCATATTCGATAAGAGCGCAGAGGGTGGACACCCCAACCTCGACCGCGTGAAAGAGATGAAGGCTGTCATCTCAAACAAGGTCGCGGCACTCGGCTAGCCGCCGAACCCGGCTACAGATACGTAAGCGTCCCCGAGCTCGCGAGGCCCAGACTTCCCGCGAGCTCTAATAGAACGCCGTCCTTCAGTCCCACCCTGGGAATGGCGAGGTTACTCGCCCAAACGGTGTTCATGAGCGACTGAACCACAATGACCGCGGGGTAGATCACGTCGGCGCGGTCGGGGCGCAGGCGCAACTCGCGTTGCCGCCCCATGAAGCTCAGCGACTCCAGCTGGGTCTGGATGCGCTGCAGGTCGCCCGACGATGCGAAAGAGGTGGCCTTCCTGCCCACGCGCTTGCCCGTCAGGTCGCCTATGCTCTCGACGTTCCCCCCCGTACCCACCAGCCTGCCTACAAGGTGGTGTCCGAGCGCGTCCGTCGTCCAGTCCCGCGTTTCGCTCTTGATCTCCTCGATCTGCGCCATGAAGTCGCCGAAACCGCGCTCCGGGTCGCTCAGCACCTGCAGCATCCGCACCGTCCCCACCTTCAGCGTCCGGCTCTCTATCAGGATCCCGCCCGAGGTCAGCGTCACCTCCACGCTCCCGCCCCCGATGTCCACCAGCACGGCCTCGCCCTCTGAGATGTCGATCTTTCGAGAGACCGCGAGATGCACCAGCCGGGCCTCCTCCAGGCCGCCGATCACGTTCACCTCGATGCCGGTCTTCCTGTGAATGCGGTCGAGCAGTTCGTCCCGGTTCTCCGCCTCGCGGAGCGCGCTCGTGCCCACGCCTACCGTATGCTCGACTCCCCACTCCTCGATGGTGTCGTGGAACCGCACGAACGCCTGCGTCGCCGCCTTCATGATCTTGCGGGACATCCGACCGTCGGCGAACACGTCCTTACCGAGACGCACGGCCTCGCGGCTGTTCTTCACCACCTCGAGCCCGCCGTTTCTGCCGGCCCTCCCGATAACGAGACGCATGGCGTTGGAACCGGCGTCGATGGCGGCTAACGTCGTCATGGAGCTCCCAAAGGCTGAGGCGTCGGAGGCATTGTACACCGTTCGCACATGGGCGCGGACGGGCCTTGGCCTACCAGTTCGTCAGCGAACCGTCCTTCCGTCGCAGGTGCGGAGCCTCCCAGAATCGGAACTCGTAGCCCTTCAGCGCATCCTCGTTCACCTCGACGCCGAGGCCGGGAGTGGTCGGAACGGGGTACCGGCCATGCTCTGTGTGCGGCCTGACGGGGAACATCTCGTCATCGAACAGGTCCGCACCATCCGCGGTGACGCGGGACTCCAGCCACGAGAAGTTCGGGACCGCCGCGCCGAGGTGGACCGACGCCGCAGTGCATACCGGCCCCAGGGGGTTGTGCGGCATCAGGTCTATGTAGTGCGCCTCGCACCAGCCGGCCACCTTCATTGCCTCCGTGAACCCGCCGATATTGCAGATGTCGATCCGCGCGTACTGCGTCAGCCCCTCCTCGATGTACGGGAGGAAGTGCCACTTCGATGAGATCTCCTCGCCAATGGCAAACGGCACGTCCGTCATCGTCCGGAGTGCCCGGTAGGCCGCGGGCGACTCGTCGCGAATGGGTTCCTCCAGGAAGTCCAGCGTCCCCGACGGCATCTTCTGGCAGAAGGAGGCCGCCTCCGCCACGCTAAGCCGGTGGTGGTAGTCGATTCCCAGTACGATCCGGTCGTCTATGGCCTCTCGCGCCTCGATGAGCCACTCTGCCGTCTCCGCGATCGACTCGCGCGGCTCGAAGACGCGCTCGTCGCTGTTGGTCAGCCACTGCCAGTTCAGCCGTATGCACTGCCACCCGTCATCGACGAAGGCCTGCGCCTCGGCAAGGGAGGCGTCCCTGTCCCCCTGGCTCGTCGTCGCGAAGCCGGGCACGAAGTCACGGTGCCTGCCGCCCAGCAGCTGGTAGACGGGTACTCCCAGCGCCTTGCCCTTGATGTCGTGGAGGGCGATGTCGATGGCGGAGATCGCCCCCGTCAGGATGCGGCCGCCCTCGAAGTACTGGCTCCTGTACATAAGCTGCCAGAGCGCCCCCGCGTTCATCGGGTCCATGCCGATAAGGAACTCGCGGTAGTGCCTCATCGCCCCGACCACGGCAAGCTCACGGCTCGAGACTCCGGCCTCGCCCCATCCGTAGATCCCCTCATCCGTTTCGACCTTGACCAGCATCACGTTCCGGCCGCCTGCCCAGATCGGGTACGGCTTGATGTCAGTGATTTTCATGGTGTCCTCCTACATACTAGTGTCGATCAAACATAATTCTGGCTGATTATCCGAAGAACGCCCTCACCCTCACCCTAGCCCTCTCCCACGACGGGAGAGGGGATACTCGCCTCTAGTCGTAGCTGTCATATCCAAGGGAAATAGTGCTTGATAGGGAGCGCCTGTTCGACTAATTTCCGATCACCTCGTCGACGAACTCGCGGAGCTCCTCGAAGTAGGCAGGGCCTCCGACATAGTAGGTGTCGTTGTGCCCTGCGCCCTCGATGGTGTAGAAGCGTTTCGGTCCTTTAGCGGCGTCGAACAGCTCCCTGCTCATCGAGAATGGCACGATCTCGTCGCGGTCGCCGTGCAGGACCATCACGGGGACGTCCACCCGCGCGATCTTGGAGAGCGTATCGTACTTGGTGGTCACGAGGAGTGGGAGGCCGGGCAGGAACGGGTACACGCTCTTCGTCATCGCCCTGACCGACGTGAACCCCGACTCGCAGATGAGCGCGCGAGGAGGGTATTTGATCGCCATCTCCGCCGCTACGGCGCACCCGAGCGAACGTCCGAAGTAGATGATCTTCTCCGGGTCTACGTGGTCGCGGGAGCGGACGTTCGCGATGGCCGCATCGGCGTCGAGGTAGGTGCCCTCCTCGTAGGGCGATCCCTCGCTCCGTCCGTAGCCGCGGTAGTCGAAGATGAAGATACTTACACCAAGCCTCTCGACCAGCTCACGTATGTTACCGACGCGATGGCCGATGTTGCCCCCGTTGCCGTGGAACCAGACCACCGTCGCATCGCCTCCGCCCGCGACGAACCACCCGTGCAGCACGACTCCGTCCGACGCCTTGAACCTCACGTCCTCGAAGTCGAGGCCGACATCGCCGGGCGTTGCCTCAATCTCTCTGCTGGGGAAGTAGATGAACGAGCGGTCGACCACGTGCGTACACCTCAGCAGCGCTCCCACGACAACGACGGCCGTCAGGACGAGGGCAGCGCGTCGCAACAACACGGCAGCGTATTGCCGATACCGGAGCGTCATTGCGGCCAATGCTAGCAGAGTGCTAGCATCGAGGTACAATCGGGAACGAGGGTGTTCAAGTGGTTACGATAACGATTCGAAACGTGCCAGACGACCAGCTCGCGCGCATAGAGCGGGCCGCCACCATGAATGGCCGCACCATTGAGCAGGAAGTCCGGGAACTGCTAATCACCCAATACTCCTCCAAGGAAGCAGCCACAGACAATTCCCCGCGTGGCCCCACTTGCAGCTGTCCTGGTGACGGCTAGTGGACCGAAATCTTTGAAATGACGGGTAGTAATTGGAGACTTGATTCGTGTCCTACACGACTGGACGGGTTTGAAACCCGCCCCTACCAAGTCGTAGCCTCGTTACCCTTCAATACTATGATGTTGAACCACTAGAGCATCGCACGGTAGACGGCCTGGCCCTGCTTGAACAGGTCGAGCACCTCTTTGCGCTGGCTGTCGGTGTAGAACTTGCCCTTGTTGGTGACCCAATCCAGAGACTTATCAATATGGTCGTCGAACCACCTGGCGGCCTCGGCTCGTTCGGGCGAGGGTGCGCCTGTCTTGAGGTAGACGGGGCTGGTGTGCGCCCAGATGGGCTGAGCGAAGCTGTCGCGGGTGTTGCTGAACAGTCGTGCGGCCACCCATCCGTCGTTGGGAACGGACAGGTCCGCGCTCAAAGCGCCGCTCTTGGAGCCGGAGGGGTAGGACTCCGCCGCGACGACCGTGCCGTTGAAGATGATCTCGGCCCGATGTATCGGGTAGTGGGACTGCCACGTGGCGCTTGCGGGGAGCGAGCTTTCGGCGGGGGTGTACACCTCAGCGCCCGGCTCCTGGTCGGCGACCGTGAGCCGTAGGGCAGGCCCGTTGGTGATGAAGGTCTTGCCCTGCTTGAGGGCAGTGAGCCAGTCGGCGTACTCGAAGGCGCGGCCCGTGTCGGCGTAGACCCTGTTTGCGGAGCTGACGAACCAGTCGGAGCCGGTCGAGGCGGGTAGCTTGATGCCGGCATTGAGCATCCGGTAGTAGATGTCGTACTCGGGGTCCATCCACTGGGGATCGAACAGGTTGAAGGCGTCGAGCTTGCCGAGGGCAGCCGCGACGGGAGCTTCCATGCCCTGTCCGTTGTGGCACCAGATGACGACGCCGCCCTGCCGGTGTGTGTCGTCGCAGGCGTAGGAGAGGGGCGGATAATCGGGGTCGAATGCGTCCACGAGCAGGCCGCGGCTGACGGGATTCACCACGTTGCGGATGTTCAGGAACATGACGTGACCGTAGCCGATGCTGTGCGACCCCAGTGAGTTGTGGCGGTTTTCCTCGCCGCACTGGACGTAGTAGTGGGTCGAGGAGAACTCGTTGAGGAAGCCGGGTGCGTATTTGTTGGAGGCGTACTCAAGCTCCCAGCGCTTGAGGATGCTGATGGCGGTCATTCTCAGGTCCTCGACGCGGGGATCGAGTGAGAGCCGATCGTCGGGGCGCTGCTCCTTCTCGTCGTAGTGGATGTGCGTGTTGCCGGGGTGCCAGCCCTGCTCGCCTAGCTCCGACCACCGCTCCAACTCCAACTCGACGGCGACGGCGCCCTGGAGGGGGGAATCTACGGTGAGCTCGGCTGGGACGTACTCGGTGCCGCGTTCGGCGACGATCTTGACTTTACCGCGACCGACATCGAGGTCGAAGGCGCCGTCGGAGTAGAAGAATGGCGCGCCCGTCCCGACCTTGAGCAGGGCGTTGCTAGGATGCGCGAAATTCCCATTGGGGCCGATGACCTGTACTCGCGCCTCCACCGGCTCGCCGGTCGCCTTGTCGATGACCCTTCCCGTCAGCCTTCCCATCGCTTGCTCCTGTCGTGCTTGGTCTGGGGGATCCCGTGAGGGACCCGTACGCGACGCTATGGTACACGAAGGGCAGGGTGAGCGGGGCGTTAGGACTTCCCATGAGAGGGAAAGGGGTGATAACTACGCCATCGACGTGGGAGTCTCAGAATTTGTTGCATTCTGTTGCATTTTGTTGCATTTGTCTTGTTATTGTAAAGTTTCGTGCTGGCCGTATGGGATGGTCGGCAGAGGAGCCGTCGTTGGGAACGGTCGATTAAGACGGACATTTGCGGACATTTCGCGACTTTTGATTGGCGGAAGATGATCTCACTCCCCGGAGCGGGAAATTCAAACGGGCTCTATATCGGTTGTGACCAGTGTAGTACGTGTGTTCGCTTTCGTCAAATTCGAGTTGCTGACTCTGCGGAAGACTGTGGACGGGAACCGCCGCAGAGGAGGCGGGGAGCGCGGAGGGGGCATTTTCGGAGACCTTTGTACACAGACTAGTACCGATTCCATATGATTTTGGCAGCCTACTTAAAGCACCCTCACCCTAGCCCTCTCCCACGACGGGAGAGGGGATACTCATCTCTCAGGTCAACTATCATATTCAAATGGGAACGGTACTAGCGGACGGGTGGACAGGGGGACGGAAACAGCACCATCAACCCCTAGGCCGCCGCCACTCTGGATACCGGCCCCGTATGGGGGTACGGGGTGACGTTCCTTCGCAGGTATGACGGTAGTGAAAGGTGTTTTTTTCGGCGGGGGTGAAAGTTGGTTTGAGCTAACGAAAAGGTGCGATGGTCGGGAGACCATCGCACCTTGGCATTCAGTCGCGGTCCTTGAAGGAGCCTATGGCTTACGTCACTCGAGCTTGATCTCCTGCAGCTTCGGGACGACCATGGGTGTCAGGCGGTAGCCCTTCAGGTAGGGCTTTACGAGGGCGTACTGCTCGCCGGTGAACCATGTGGGCACCCATGCGGCGTCGTCGACGATCATCTGCTCCGCCTGGTTGTAGAGGGAGACTCTCTCGCTCACGTCCTGGATGGTGCGGGCCTTTTCGAGTATTTGGTCGACCTCAGGGTTTGAGTAGCTGCCGTGATTCATCCCGCTTTCGGTGTGGAAGAGGATGTCGAGGAAGTCCTGCGGGTCGGGATAGTCGGCGGACCAGCCGAGTCCGGCGTAGGCCTGGAACTTCTGAGCATCCAGATCTTCGAGATAGGTCGCCCACTCAACCTGCTGGATCTCGACTTCCACGCCAAGCTCCTGCTTCCACATCTCGATGATGACTTCGAGGTCGAGGCCTATGGTGCCGCCCGTGCCGGGCACCGTTACGACGATGCGGGGGCGGGTGTCGGGGTCGGCGTACTTGGACTGCGCGAGATACTCCCTCGCCAGGTCGGGGTCGAAGTGCAGGCCCTTGATGTCGGTCGTGTAGCCGGGGAACCCGGGCGGCAGAATAGAATACGCGGGCTTTACAAGCTCGGCCAACACCTCGTCGGCGATCAGCTCCTTGTCGACGGCGTGGTTGAGCGCCCTGCGGAAGTTAGGATCGTCGAAGGGCGGCTCCGATGCATTCATGCCGATGTAGGAGACCGAGAAGCCCGGAGGGGCTACGACGAGTTCTTTGTTCAACGGCTCTTCGGGGTTGAGTACACGCTCAAGGTCGAAGAGGCCGACGCCGGTAACGTCGATCTCGTCGTTCTCGTACATGGCCATGGCCTGGCCGCCGGCGAGGTTCATGTTGATGGCGTCCACGTCGGGGCGCGGGGCGCGATAGTACTCGTCGAACCGCTTGAGGACGATCCGCTCGCCGATCCTGTACTCATCGAGCTTGAACGGGCCGGTGCCCACGGCGCTGTCGACCCACCAGTTTCTCCCGCCGCTCTCTACGGTTTCCCTGTCCAAGACGAATGCCGTCGGGTAGCTGAGCTTGGCGAGGAAGTAGGCCTTCGGCGCGTCGATCGTGATCTGGAGCGTGCGTTCGTCTATGACCTGTACGCCCTCAATCGAGCCGGCGTCGCCCTCGATGTACTCTTCCGCGCCGATGATGTCGTTGAGATACGTGTCCGCCAAGTGCGAGGCAAGGGCCGGCGAGGCAGCCCGCTCGATAGACCACTTGAAGTCCTCGGCGGTCACCTTCTTGCCGTTGTGGAAGGTCACGTTGTCGCGGAGCGTGAAGGTGTAGACCGTGCCGGTATCGTCGACCTGCCATTCCTGCGCGATGTCGGGCACGAGTTGGAGGTCGGTATTGATGGTTACGAGACCGCTGAATACCTCGACCACGATGCCTGCGGAGGTGGTGTCACCCGTCAAGTGCGGGTCGAGGGTGGGCGGGTCGGCCCAGAGCCTGCGGAATACCCCGCCTCCGGGCGGCGGCAGTTCCTCCGTGTCGATTACGACATTCGCCGAGTCATCGTCTCCCGCGCTCTCGGTGGAGGATTCGGCATCAGTAGTCTTGGCCATAGATTCGGAGGCAGCCGCGCTCTCCGTCTCAGAGGGAGCCTGTTCAGCCGTCTCCGTATCGGGGTCGGAACCGCCTCCGCATGCGACCAATGCCACGGTCGCGATCAGGAGGAAGAGAAAGGGCAGTAGCTTCTTCATCGAACGCACCTCGTTGGTGTTTTTGTGTTGGGACAAACTTTATAACGCAATGGGAGCGAAAACGGTTGGGAATTCACTTCTCGTAGGGAGTGTTTCGTATTTCGTCTGGATAAGGCCGTGCATACTACTCACTGCCCCTTCCCTACGGTCGTCGCGAGATAGGCGTCTATGAATGCGTCGATATCGCCGTCGAGGACTCCGTCGGCGTCGGATGTCTCGTAGCTCGTCCGGTGGTCCTTTACCATCTTGTACGGGTGGAGCACGTAGCTCCTGATCTGATTGCCCCACTCTGCGGAGACGTGCTCGCCCCGGATCTTTGCCATCTCCTTGGCGCGTTCGGCCATCTCGCGCTCCATCAATCGTGCAGCAAGGATGTTCATGGCGATGCTCCGGTTTTGGTAGAGTGAGCGCTCGTTCTGACAGCTTGCCTTGATGCCAGTCGGGACGTGGGTGATCCTGACGGCGGTCGAGTTCTTCTGGACGCTCTGACCGCCCGCGCCGCCGGCCTTGAAGACCTCGATCCTCAGGTCGGCGGGGTCGATTTCGATGTCGACGCCCTCCTCTACCTCCGGCAGCACCTCGGCCAGGGCAAATGAAGTATGACGGGCGTGGTCGGAGTCGTAGGGAGAGAGACGCACGAGGCGGTGGACGCCCTTTTCGGCCTTGAGGTACCCATAGGCGTAGTCGCCTTCCATCTGGATCACGGCGCTCTTGATTCCCGCCGTATCTCCGGGCGACATCTCAACGACGTCCGAGTGGTAGCCCTTCGTTTCGGCCCAACGGAGGTACATGCGCATGAGCATCTGCGCCCAGTCCTGGGAGTCGACTCCGCCCGCGCCCGCGTGGATGGCGAGTATCGCGTTCCGGCGGTCGTGCGGGCCTGAGAGGGCGAGCGTGAACTCCAGACCGGCCACGCTCTGGGTAATCTCGGCCAGCTCCTCGGCCAGGGAGTCGAGGAGGGAAGCGTCACCTTCTTCGATTGCCAGCCCGGCGAGGTCTTCGGCGGCCTCGGCCCGGCTATCGAGCGTGCGCCACCGGTCGACTTCGCTCTTGAGGGCGGCCAGCTCCTTCATCTTATCCTGCGCACGCAGGGAGTCCTGCCAGAACGACTCGGCTACCGACTCGCGCTCCAGGGAGTCGATGCGCTTTTCCTTGTCGGCAAGGTCAAAGACGCACCATGATCTGGGATATTTTTTCCCGAAGCGCGGACAGCGCTCCACTGAGTTCCTGCATGGATCGAAACACCTCTTCCGCTCAACCGAAGTCGTGGAGCGAGCCCCTAACGCGTTGCTCGCTCGAATATGGCCTCGCGGAGGCCGTCAAGCAGTCCTTCCAGCCGCGCCTGACCCTGTTCGGAGACCGCCATTCTGCTTTCGAGCCGCTCCATGCGCTGCTCCACGGCAGCAACACGATCTTCGAGTCGTCCCATGCGCTGTTCCAAAGCCGTCATCCGGCTTTCTAAAGCTGCAACGCGACTTTCGAGCCGGTCGAGGCGAGTTTCAACACGATCAAGGCGAGCATCAAGGCGCTCGAACTGCTTGAACAGCAGTTGGAGTCCGGTCACGCCAAACGCGGCCAGGGCAACTCCAACACCGAGGATTGCGATGAGTTCAGGCGTCACAACGTTCCCCGCAGTCTAACGCGACCGCCAAAGCCCTTTCCTCCACTCCGCCTAGACAGAATACCACTACTCGTGGTCTCCATGATAGCAACTATGATATCCGGTAACTGTTCAGTCTTGGTGAGTTGAATTGCGAAGACCCCCTCTCTGTATCTCTCCCCCAGCGGGGGAGAGATTGTAGATTCTTCGTCGCTGCTCTCCTCAGAATCACCGTGGCCTTGCGAAGGCCACATAAGGGGATGAAAATGGGTTGGCGCCGGGAACGGGCAACCACAAGGGTTGCCCCTACAACAGGTTTGCCGGAGCCTATTTTCATAGCAATGGGCATGTTGTCATTCCGGTCGTCTCCATCACCTTTTGCCGTGCGGGACGCTACCCTGCGGCTTCGGCGTGGTGGGCCTGCGTCACGCCTGCGAAGACTCGTTTGAGGTAGCGGCCGGTCTCCGAGTGGTCCATGTCGGCGAGGTCGCGGGGGGCGCCGACGGCGACGATTTCTCCGCCGCGGTCCCCCGCGCCGGGGCCGAGGTCGATGAGCCAGTCGGCGCTCTTGATGAGGTCGAGGTGGTGCTCGATGAGGACGACGGTGTTGCCGGCGTCTACGAGGCGGTGGAGGACACGGAGCAGGTAGGCGCAGTCTTCGAATGAGAGGCCGGTCGTCGGCTCGTCGAGGATGTAGAGGGTCTGGCCGGTGGCGCGCTTGGAGAGTTCGGTGGCGAGCTTGACGCGCTGGGCTTCGCCGCCGCTGAGCGTCGTGGCGGGCTGTCCGAGACGGATGTAGCCGAGCCCCACGTCGTACATCGTCTGGAGCTTGTTGCGGATGCGTGGGATGTTGGCGAAGTGATCCAGCGCTTCGGTGACGGTCATGTCGAGCACCTCGGCGATGTTCTTGCCCTTCCACCGAATTTCGAGAGCCTCGCGGTTGTACCGGGCGCCGTTGCACACCTCGCAGGGCACGGTAACGTCGGGCAGGAACTGCATCTCGATCTGGTTGTAGCCATCGCCGCTGCAGGCCTCGCATCGGCCGCCCTTGACGTTGAAGGAGAAGCGGCCCGGCTTGTAGCCGCGTATGCGGGCCTCGGGGGCCGTGGCGAACAGCTCACGCATAGGAGTGAAGGTGCCGGTGTAGGTGGCGGGGTTGCTGCGGGGCGTCCGTCCGATGGGGGACTGGTCGATGTTGACGACCTTGTCGACGTTGCCGATGCCCTCAATGGCATCGAAGAGCCCAGGGCGTTCGCGAGACCTGTAGAACTCCTGGGCCAGCTTCTTGTAGAGAATCTCGTTGACGAGGGTGCTCTTGCCGGAGCCGGACACGCCGGTTATGCACACGAACATGCCGAGCGGTATCTCCACGTCGATGCCTTTGAGGTTATTTTCGCGCGCACCCCGCACGATCAAGGACTTGCCGTTGCCTTCTCTGGCGAAGTCCGGGAGAGGGATGCGCTTGCGGTAGCCGAGGTACTGGCCTGTGAGGGACTCCGGCGTCTCGATGATATCGTGGAGCGGCCCGGTGGCGACAACGTGTCCGCCGTGCTCCCCCGCGCCGGGGCCCATGTCGATGATGTGGTCTGCCGCGCGCATGATGGCCTCGTCGTGCTCGACGATGAGGACGGTGTTCCCGAGGTCGCGGAGGCGGAGCAGGGTCTGGATGAGGCGGTAGTCGTCTGCCGGATGCAGGCCGATGGACGGCTCGTCGCAGACGTAGAGGACGCCGATGAGGCCCGATCCTATCTGGGTCGCAAGGCGGATGCGCTGAGCCTCGCCGCCGCTGAGGGACGAGGCGGTTCGCTCTAGCGTGAGGTAGTCGAGGCCGATGTCGTAGAGGAAACGCAGGCGCGCCTCGATCTCCTTGAGGGCCTGCGAGGCGATGGTCATTTCGCGCTCGGACAGGGTGCGCGGGTCGCCGCTGCCGATGGGCTTGCCGTCATGGCTCTTGGGCGGGACGTGGTTGTTGCGGTACCGCACGGACATGGCGACGATGTCACTCGGCGTGACGGCCTTCCCATTGTCACTCGGCGTGACGGCCTTCCGAGCGACGGTGATCGGAGTCCCTCCGTTCGACCGCCAGTCGGCGTCGTCCCTGATGGCGCTGATCCAGTCGAGGGCATGCTCGATCGACCTGCTCGTGACGTCGATGATGTTGCAGCCGCCTATGGTGACGGCGAGGGCCTCGGGCTTGAGGCGCTGGCCCTGACAGTTCTGGCAGGCGCGCTGGGACATGTACCGCTCGATCTCGGCGCGAATCATGTCGGACTCGGTCTGGCGGTACCGGCGTTCGAGGTTGTTGACGACGCCCTCGAAAGCCGTGTCCCACCGGTGCATGCGTCCGCGCTTGGTCCTGTGCTGGACACGGACTCGACTCTTGCCGGTGCCATAGAGGAGGACATCGAACTGCTCTTCCGAGAACCGTTTAAGCGGCTCTCGCGTTGAAAAGCCGTACTCGTCGGCGACGGCGGTCAGGAGGCTCATCATCCAGGTGTCGGCGGTGCCGGAGCGCATCCACGGCTGGATGGCGCCCTCGACGAGGCTCAGGTCCTTGTTCGGTATGACGAGTTCGGGGTCGACCTCCAGCTTGTAGCCCAGGCCGGAGCACCGCTGGCACGCGCCGTGCGGGTTGTTGAAGCTGAAGGTGCGGGGCTCCATCTCGCCGAGGCTGATGTTGCAGTGGACGCAGGCAAACTGTTCGGAAAAGAGCAGGTCGTCGCCGTCGACGACGTTGACGAGGACCGTTCCGCCGGTGAGCTTGAGGGCGGACTCGACCGAGTCGGCGACGCGGCTCTGTTCGAGGCCATCAGCTATGACCAGCCGGTCGACGATGACCTCGATGTCGTGCCACTTGGTCTTTTGGAGCACGATGTTCTCGGACAGGTCGCGGGGCTCGCCGTTTACGCGGACTCGGACGAACCCGGCGCGCCGGGCATCCTCGAAGACCTCTTTGTGCTCGCCCTTGCGACGGCGCACCATCGGGGCGAGGATCTGGATTCGGGTTCGGTCGGGCAGGTCGATGATGGCGTCGACCATCTGCTGGACGGTCTGGCTCTCGACGGGGCGGCCACAGGAGTGGCAGTGCGGGTGGCCGACTCTTGCGAAGAGCAGGCGGAGGTAGTCGTAGACCTCGGTGACGGTGCCGACGGTGGAGCGCGGGTTGCGTGATACGCCCTTCTGGTCGATGGAGATGGCGGGCGAGAGGCCCTCGATGTAGTCGACCTCCGGCTTGTCCATGCGGCCGAGGAACTGCCGCGCGTAGGCGGACAGCGACTCGACGTACCGGCGTTGGCCCTCAGCGTAGATCGTATCGAAGGCCAACGAGCTCTTGCCCGAGCCGGACACGCCCGTAATGACCACGAGCTTGTCGCGCGGGATGGTGACGTTGATGTCCTTGAGGTTGTGCTCGCGAGCTCCGCGAACGACGATGTTTTCTAGGGGCATTCACGCCTCCTGCCGTGTGGAGCGTCCGATCATACCGTGACCGCGAACGGCGAGTCGAGTGTATGGGTATGATCGCACGGGCCAGTGTCCATTCTAGCACTGGCAAGGGACCTATGGAACCACATTTCAAACGAATTACGGACAATTGTTCGGGGTATCGTTACCCTAGGTGCTCTGAAACTCCCGCCCTATGGTAGAATCCCCGAAGCACAAACTGACCAAGCAGACGGGAGGGGTGACGATGGCCGGAGAGATGACAATTGAGATACTGGACGACTTTGCGAACGGGTGGAACGAGCACGACCTCGACAAGCTGATGTCGCACATGACGCAGGACTGCGTGTTCGAGCTTTCGGCAGGGCCGGAGGCGTGGGGGGCGCGGTTCGAGGGGTATGACAACGTTCGCGAGGGCTACAAGCGGGTGCTCGACATGTTCCCCGACGGGCAGTGGGCGGAGCCGAGCCACTTCATCGCGGGCGACCGGGGCGTGACGCAGTGGACGTTCCGCGCTACGGGGGCCGACGGCGGCCAGGTGGAGGTCAACGGCTGCGACCTGTTCCACTTCGATGGCGACAAGATCAGGGTCAAGAACTCGTTTCGCAAGATCCGGTCGTAGAGGGCCGATCGGTCCCCCAAGAGAGTCGTCAACTCATGCTTCGGCAGGCCCAGCATGAGCGGGTCTGTATTAAGGATGCTATCGGCTTGGGCCAGCCAAGGGGCTGGGCCAGTCCCATTCTGCTTTGTGGTAGTTCCACGTACTCTTGCTGACCGACCTCTCTGGATTCCGGCCCCGTATCGTAGTACGGGGTGACGTTCCTTCGCCGGAATGACGGAAATGACTGTTTTGGTGGCTTTGTGGCCCGGGTGATCCCACCCGGCTACTCGACCCATACCTCTTCGAACAGGCGGAGCCAGTTGCCGCCGAGGATCTTGGTGACGTCGTCGTCGGAGTAGCCGCGGTTGAGGAGGGCATCGGACATGACAGGGAACTGCGCGGGGGTCTCGAACTCGTCGGGGTAGAGGTCCCGCCAGGGCTTGGGCTTTTCGTCCACCTGGGTGAAGGTGGAGGGGAACTTGGTGCCCTGCTGGGAGCCGATGTAACGCCAGAACTCGTCCGGCTGGTCCTGGGTATGGTCGGTGCCGATGGCGACGTGGTCGACGCCCACCATGTCGACGAGGTGGTCGATGGCGTCGAGGTAGTCTTCGATGGTCGAGGTGAATGAGTTCTTCAGGAAGGTTCGGATGCACGTCGAGCCGATGACGCCGCCCTTCTCGGCCATGAGCCTGATGGCCTCGTCGGTCTTGTTTCGGCGGTGGTCGTAGTACGACTTGGCGTTGGCGTGGGTGATGGCGACGGGCTTGTCGGAGACCTCAATCGAGTCCATCGTGGTGGCCATGCCGACATGCGAGAGGTCTACCAGGATTCCGACGCGGTTCATCTCCTTGACCGCGTCGACGCCGAAGTTGGTGAGGCCGCCGTCCTGGCGCTCCATGCATCCGTCTCCGAGCAGGTTGCGCTCGTGGTATGTGACCTGGGCGATGCGGACGCCTAGACGGTGGAACAGTTCGAGGCGGTCGAGGCGATTCTCGATGGGCGACGTGTTCTGCCAGCCGAGGATGACGCCGGTCTTGCCCTCGCGTTTGGCGCGGTGGATGTCGTCGACGGTCTCGACCTGCAGTATGCGGTCGGAGCGCTCGCGGAACCGTGCCAGCCATCTCGATATGTGGTCGAGGGACTCTCGATAGTTTTCCCACGTGGCGATTGTGGCGTTGATCGCTGCCACGCCTCCGTCGTTAAGGCATTTGTATACCGCGTCGCTGTCCCATTCGCTAACGTTCAGTCCGTCGATCACGACGGCGTCGTCATACAGGCGCCGCGCCCGCTCCGAGACCTGGCTCATGGCATCCTCCGCAGGTTGTCTATGGAATGCGAGGGAGTGTACCAACGGACTAGGGGAGCGTCAAACGGGGTGGAAAGTGAGGCACGCGTGTTGGTATGGCCGGCCGGGGTACTGGGGTGTTGGTGTGGTTTTCCGCGTTTGGTGGCACTTGCATAGCCTGTCGTTCGGGCGAAAGCCGGGAGCAAGGCCCTTCCTGAATTGGCGAGGCGGCAAGGAGTGCTAGGCCTCTCACCCTCACCCTATCCCTCTCCCGCGAACGGGAGAGGGTGTTACGGCAGGTTCAGCGCGGAGGGCGGTTGTGGATTCCCGCCTGCGCGGGAATGACGGTGGGGGTGGGGGAAGGTGAGGGTGGTGTAGACTGGCCGGGGAGGGTGTGGATGGGGGCCGGTCGCTGAATGGAGGTGAATAGTGAAGAGGGTTGCTTGGGCATTCTCGGTGATCATCGTGCTGGCGGTTGCCGGCTGCGGGGGTGGCGGACCGCAGGTAGAGGAACGGCCGGAGACACGGCCCGCGCCGTCACCCCTTCCCACGGCTACGATTACGCCTGTCGCAACGGCTACGGTGTCGGCGGGTACGGGTACGCAGCTTTCGATAGCGGTCGCGCCGGTTCGGGAGGACATTCCCAAGTACGACCGTGGGGAGTGGAGGCACTGGGCAGACGAGGACGGGGACTGCCAGGATGCCCGGCAAGAGGCGCTGATAGCAGAGTCGGAGACCCCGGTGAAGTACACGAACGACGACAGGTGCAGGGTCGTGTCGGGATTGTGGGAGGGGCCGTTCACGGGCGAGAGGTTTACCGACCCGGGTTTGCTGGATGTCGACCACATGGCGCCTCTGGCGAACGCGCACCGTTCGGGCGGGTGGGCTTGGAGCGAGGACAGGAAGCGCGAGTACGCGAACGATCTGTCGTACGAGGGGCACCTGATAGCAGTGAAGGCGTCGGCGAACCGCGCGAAGGGCAGCAAAGGCCCGGAAGGCTGGAAACCACCGGATCGTAGCTATTGGTGCCAGTATGCCGTCGACTGGATAACAATCAAGAATGCCTGGGAGCTGACCGCCACGGAGTCCGAGGCCGATGCGCTTGCGGATATGCTGGAGACGTGTGAGCCGTCCCGGTCGCTCAAGGTCGTTCGGGTTGAGTCGTCGCGGCCGGATGCTACCCCCACGCCCACGTCGACTCCTGATTCCGGCAAGACTTACGCCTCCTGTGATGAGGCCGAGGACGCGGATGAACAGCGTGTGCGCGGAAGCAAGGGGAATGGGCGCGGGTTCCCGGCAGCGATGGTGCCGTCCGCCCGCGACGGTGATGGCGACGGGGTGGTGTGCGAGCGGTGAGGGGACGACTCGCCGTCGCAGGCAAACGGGAGAGGGGGTTTTCACTGTCATAGCCTCGTTACCCTTCATAACTAGGATGTTGAACCACTAGGTTCTGGGTGTTTTGCCCTCACCCCAACCCTCTCCCGCGAACGGGAGAGGGGGTAAGAGGATTCACCACGGAGGGTGTGGGGGTGGTGGCTCCTTCGCACATGACTAGGGGACGAACAATTAATTATGGGGCGAGACGTTGGATGACGATTTGGCGGAGTTGCCATTCGACAGAGGGATCGTGAGTTTGGCCTTGGGCGATGGCTTGGAGGGCTTGTTTCAGGGCGTCGAGGGTTGCGGGGGCGTAGGTTTGCCGTACAAAGTCGTTGTGTCGCCAGACGCCGAGGTTCATGTGGAACATCGCGGCTGCTCGGTCAGCGGGTACTTGAAGGGTTCGTACGTTGCTGGACCGACGCTGCAGCTTGTCGGATGCGGTGACCGCGTCGAGGTGAGGGCCGATGTAGAGCCGGTTGTTCTGGTGCGTCAGCATTGCCTGCTGAATGTCGAGGTAGGTGACGAGGGCGGGGATATCGGTGTCGATGCGCTCGACCTCTTCAATGAGGAGAAGGCCTCGGGGTCGTAGCTGGTCTGTCCACAGTGCAATTGCCGCCATGGGGTCTTGTAGGTGGGTCAATACAAGGCGGCTGAAGATGAGGTCAAACGGGGCTTCCGGGAACGGTGCTTTCGTGATGTCGTGGAGGTGGAAGGACACTTTGTCGGAAGTAGTCGTGCGGACATCGGCCAGGAAGTTCTCGGAGTTGTCGAGGCCGACGGTGCGTACCGGGTCCAGGGTGTCGGCCAGGAGATGGGTGGTGTAGCCGGGGCCGCATCCGAGGTCTGCCGCTAGTTGGGGCCGCGTCTTGACGGACTCACGCATGAACGCGACCGATGTCTCGGCGAAGGTCTCGGCGAGGAGTGAGAGTCTCCGGGCGGCGAGGCCGGAATCCCCGAAGGCGTAGGTCGGTGGTTTTGACATTCTCTGCGTGTTCTTCGTTGCCACGGTTAGTACGGTGTTCTCTTTGGGGTCATAGACGGTGCCCGAAGTGGACTCTCGCTTTCAAAGACCGTTGCAGGTCCGGAGCCATCACCCTCACCCCAGCCCTCTCCCGCGAACGGGAGAGGGGGTTATGGCAGGGTCTTCTTTCGTGTGAATGATGGATAAGGATGCCATGGTACGTCATTCGTTGAACGATATGATTGGAGCGGGCCCCGGTAGCTCAGTGGATAGAGCACATCCGTCACGAAGATGAGGTCACGGGTTCGAGTCCCGTCCGCGATTCCACCACCACAGTGTTGCCACCACACCTAAGCTGGACTTTGTACAAAGTATAGACAAATAACGGGAACAGGGTAAGCTAACAAGACCAAACCATCACGAAAGGTCAAGTTATGCTCACCCTGCCCGATGCGATTATACCCTTACTCAACCCGTTCGCGCCGATGTTCCAGGCCAGGACGTGGTCGAAGGCCCAGGTGCTCCTAGTTGGGGCAATCCTGGCCACGCGCAAGCGCACCGTCACCTCGGCGCTCCGCGTCATGGGCCTCAGCGACGACGCGAGCTTTGCACGGTATCACCACGTTCTCAACCGCGCCGTGTGGTCGCCGCTCAAGGTAGGTCGTGTCTTGTTACACCTGTTGATCCTGCACCTTGATCGGGGAGACGGCCCGCTGGTGTTCGGGATCGACGAGACACTGGAGCGAAGGCGAGGTAGTCGGATCAAGGCGAAGGGGATATATCGCGACGCAGTGCGCTCCAGCGGGAGTCATTTCGTCAAGGCCTCCGGCCTGCGTTGGATAAGCCTGATGTGGCTGACCACCATACCCTGGGCAGATCGGACATGGGCGTTGCCAGTGCTGACGGCCCTGGCGCCGTCTGAACGGTACTATCAGCAGTTGGGGCGGACTCACAAGAAGCTGACCGACTGGGCGCGCCAGATGATAGTCCAACTCCGTCGCTGGCTGCCCAACCGTCCTCTGGTAATAGTGGCCGACAGTAGCTACGCTGCTCTGGATCTGCTCGCATTCTGTCAGTCCATGACTCGTCCAGTCACCTTCATCACCCGGTTGCGTCTGGACGCCGCGCTCTACGAACCCGCTCCACCTCGACTGCCCGGACAGATGGGCCGTCCGCGCCTCAAAGGAGAACGATTGCCTGCATTGAGAGAACTCCTTGAATGCTCCGATGCAGGTTGGACCACGATGTCTGTGGCCTGGTACGACGGCGCCATCCGCACGGTGGAGGTCGTCTCTCAAACAGCGGTCTGGTATCACGCGGGCAAGCCACCGGTGCCTATCCGCTGGGTCCTCATTCGAGACCCCCTACACCAGTTCGACTCCCAAGCGCTGCTGTGTACCGATACCGCGATCAGCCCGGCCCAGATCGTTGAGTGGTTCGTGCTGCGCTGGCAGATCGAGGTAACCTTTCAGGAGACGCGCGCCCATCTGGGAGTAGAGACTCAACGCCAGTGGTCGGATCGCGCCATATCACGAACCACTCCTGTACTGTTGGGACTGTTCTCCTGGATAACGCTCGCAGCCCACCTGTTGGGAGAGGGCCGGCTGTCGACTCCACGATCAGCGGCATGGTATGCAAAATCGGAGCCTACTTTCGTCGATGCTATCGCTTTGGTGCGCCGTCACCTCTGGGTTGCTTCTGAGACTTTCTGCACGTCGTCCCAGAAACCCGATATGCGAAAAGTCCCAAGGACCATGATCAACAGATTCATTGAGTCGCTGACCTACGCGGCGTGAATGTACAAAGTCCAGCTAAGGTTCTAGTAGAGTCGGAGATGTGACGGATGTGCTAGTCTGCTGAGTTAGACTTGCATCACTTGAGGGGTCGCCTAAGTGGGTGGCCTCTCGCTGTCTTTCCCAAACCTATCGATTCGTGTATAGGTTGTGGCGACTCCCGATCTCTCGTTTGGCGCTACAGGTTGAGTATCCGTCGCAAGGATCAACGGCAAGATAAGCGAGAGTCGCGATGGTCGCCACTATGACGATCAGACCCAATACCTGTTTGCCTGTCCTTGATTCCGATTGACTACCAGTTGTGGGTGGCTTTGGTGGCGTGGACGGGGCGGTGGAGGACGGGGTGGAGGGGTGTTTGGCCCATGAGGTAGCGGTCGATGCATGCAGCGGCGTCGCGGCCTTCGGCGATGGCCCAGACGACAAGGGACTGCCCGCGGGCCATGTCGCCGGCGGAGAATACCTTGGGGACGCTGGTGCGCATGTCGTTGTCGACGAGGACGTTGCCGCGCTGGTCGTAGGCTACGCCTAGCTGGTCGAGCATTCCGTCGTGCTCGGGGTGGACGAAGCCCATGGCGAGCAGGACGAGGTCGGCCTCAAGCTCGAAGTCGGTGTCGGGAATGGGTTGGGGCGGCCACGCGCCGGGCTCGACGCGCAGGCCGTGCAGTCGCTCGACCCGTCGGTTGGAGCCGGAGAAGCTCGCCGTGGAGATGTTGTAGTCGCGGATGCCGCCCTCCTCGTGGGCGGACGATGTCCTGAGAATGAGGGGCCATTCGGGCCACGGGTTGTTGTTGGCGCGGTCCCCGGGCGGTTCCGGCATGATCTCGAACTGGTAGACGACCTCCGCGCCCTGCCTGTGGGCGGTGCCGAGGCAGTCGGCTCCGGTGTCGCCTCCTCCGAGTATGACGACGCGCTTGCCCTCGGCCTCGATGCGGCGGGACGGGTCGACGGTCTGGCCGGAGTTGAGGCGGTTCTGCTGGGTGAGGTACTCCATGGCGTAGTGGACGCCGGATAGCTCGCGACCGGGCACGGGGAGGTCGCGGGCCTGCGTGGAGCCGCCGGTGAGGCAGATGGCGTCGTACTCTTCGAGGAGGTCGCTAGCGTCGAAGTCTTTGCCGACCCACACGCTCGTCTTGAAGGTGACACCCTCGGCGGTCATCTGATCGACGCGGCGTTCCACGACGTGCTTTTCGAGCTTGAAGTCGGGGATTCCTAGCCGGAGCAGTCCTCCGACGTACTCGTCGCGCTCGTAGACGGTGACGCGGTGGCCCCGGCGGTTGAGCTGCTGCGCGGCGGCCATGCCGGCGGGTCCCGATCCGACGACGGCGACGCTCTTGCCTGTGCGTATCGAGGGCGGCTCAGGGGTGATCCAGCCGTTCTTCCAGCCGTGATCGGCTATGGACTTCTCGATGTACTCGATGGTGACGGGGTCGTCGGCCTCGGCGTGGCCGTTGTCGTAGTGGCGTGGGCGTCCGACGATGCAGGCGGTCTCACAGGGGGCGGGACAGATGCGCCCGGTGAACTCGGGGAAGTTGTTGGTCGAGTGGAGGGAGACGAGGGCCTTGTCCCATTGATCGCGGTAGACGTAGTCGTTCCAGTCGGGAATGACGTTTCCGAGTGGGCATCCGGTGAAGGAGTGGCACATGGGGACGGCGCAGTTCATGCACCGGCCAGCCTGCTCGCGCGCCTGGGTGTTGTCCCAGTCGAGGAGGAACTCCTGCCAGTCCTGGACGCGCTCGGAGACGGGCCGCTTGGGAAGCGGCACCCGCGCATAGTCTATGAAGCCTGTGGGCTTGCCCATGAGATCGGTGTTTTAGGAGACGGCCGCTATGTCCCTTGCTCGACCTTTGCGGCACGCTCCATGAGGACTCGCTTGTAATCGTGCGGCATGATCTTGATGAAATTGGGTAGTATGTCGTCCCAGTTCGCGAGCACGCGCTCGGCGGGGGCGCTACCAGTATACCGCAAGTGGTTGGCGAGTAGGCGGCGGAGGGCGGCGATGTCGTCGGGGGCCTCGACGGGTTCGAGGGCGACCATCTCGGTGTTGCAGAGGGAGGAGAAGGTCGCGTGTTCGTCGAGGATGTATGCCTCACCACCGCTCATGCCGGCGGCGAAGTTTCGGCCGGTCGGGCCGAGCACGACGACGCGGCCACCGGTCATGTACTCGCAGCCGTGGTCTCCGACGCCCTCGACGACGGCCTCGGCGCCGCTGTTGCGGACGCAGAAGCGTTCGCCGGCGATGCCGCGAATGTAGGCCTGGCCGCCGGTCGCGCCGTAGAGGGAGACGTTGCCGACGATGGTGTTGTCCTCGGGGGTGAAGGTGGAGCGTTCGGGCGGGACGATGACGACCTTGCCTCCGGAGAGGCCCTTGCAGAAGTAGTCGTTGGAGTCGCCTTCGAGGCGTATGGTGATGCCGGGCGAGAGGAAGGCGGCGAAGCTCTGTCCGCCGGAGCCGGTGAGGTCGATCTGGATGGTGTCCTCGGGCAGGCCGTCCTCGCCGTAGCGCCTGGCGATTTGGTTGCTGAGCATGGTACCGAGCGTGCGGTTGCGGTTGCGGATGTCGAGGGAGAAGCGGACAGGCGTGCCGTCCTCGATGGCGGGTCTGCACCGCTCGATGAGCTCGTGGTCGAGGGCGGCTTCCATGCCGTGGTCCTGGGTCTGTTCGGGGACGAAGTGGGTGGCGATGGCGTCGGGGACTTCGGGTCTGTGGAGCAGGGTAGAGAAGTCGAGGCCGCGCGCCTTCCAATGGTCTATGGCGGCGGAGGCGTCGAGTCGGTCGACGCGGCCGATCATCTCGTTGATGGTGCGGAAGCCCATATCGGCCATGATCTCGCGGAGCTGCTCGGCGACGAAGAAGAAGTAGTTGATGACGTGTTCGGGCTGTCCGGCGAACATTTTCCGGAGGACGGGGTCTTGGGTGGCGATGCCGACGGAGCAGGTGTTGAGGTGGCACTTGCGGAGCATGATGCAGCCCATGACGATGAGCGGGGCTGTTGCGAAGCCGAACTCCTCTGCGCCGAGGAGGCAGGCGATGGCAACGTCGCGCCCGGTCTTGAGCTGGCCGTCGGTCTGGACGACGATGCGGCCCCGGAGGTCGTTCATGACGAGGACCTGCTGGGTCTCGGCGACGCCGAGCTCCCAGGGGAGTCCTGCGTACTTGATGGAGGACTCGGGCGACGCGCCGGTTCCGCCGGAGTCGCCGCTGATGAGTACGACGTCGCCGTGTCCCTTGGATACGCCGGCGGCGATGGTGCCGACCCCGGCCTCGGCCACGAGCTTGACGTGGACGCGGGCGTCGGGGTTGGAGTTTTTGAGGTCGTGGATGAGCTGGGCGAGGTCCTCAATCGAGTAGATGTCGTGGTGAGGGGGAGGCGAGATAAGCTCCACGCCGGGGGTGGAGTGACGGATCCAGCCGATGTAGTCGTCGACCTTGTGGCCGGGGAGCTGGCCTCCCTCGCCGGGCTTGGAGCCCTGGGCCATCTTGATCTGGAGGTCGGTGGCGTTAGCTAGGTATGTGGAGGTGACGCCGAAGCGGCCTGAGGCGACCTGCTTCATGGCGCTGTTGCGCGAGTCGCCGTTGTTGTCGGGGGTGTAGCGGTGGAAGTCCTCCCCGCCCTCTCCCGTGTTGCTGCGCGCGCCGATGCGGTTCATGGCGATGGCCATGGTCTCGTGGGCCTCGCGGCTGATGGAGCCGAGAGAGGCCGCGCCCGTGGCGAAGCGCCTGACGATCTCGCTTGCAGGCTCGACCTCGTCGAGGGGAACGGGGTCGTTGGAAGTCTTTAGCTCAAGGAGGCCGCGGATGGTGCAGAGGCGTCTGCTGTAGTCGTTGGCTGCCGTGGTGAACTGCTCGAAGGTGGTGTAGTCGTTGACGCGCGCGGCGTACTGGAGCGCGGCGATGGTGTCGGGGTTCCACATGTGGTACTCGCCGTCGCGACGCCAGTAGTAGATGCCTCCTGCGTCGAGGTCGTGGGAGCCATTGCCGTTGCGGGCTGCGTAGGCGGCTGCGTGACGGCGGACGGCCTCGCGCTCGATCTCCTGGATGCCGATTCCGCCGACGCGGGAGGGCGTCCACGTGAAGTAGCGGTCGACGAACTCCTGATGAAGGCCGACGGCCTCGAATATCTGCGCGCCGCGGTAGCTCTGGAGGGTGGAGATGCCCATCTTGGACATGACCTTCACGACGCCCTTGAGGACGGCCTTGACGTAGTTCTTCTCGGCGGTCTTGTAGTCTGTGCCGTTGGAGTACGCCCTCTCGCGTGCCATCTGGGCGAGGGTCTCGAAGGCGACGTAGGGGTTAACCGCCCCCGCGCCGTAGCCGAAGAGGAGGGATATCTGGCCCACGTCCCTCGGCTCGCCGGACTCGACGACGATGCCGACCTTCGTGCGAAGGCCCTCGCGGATGAGGTGGTGATGCAGTCCCGACGTCGCCAGGAGGCTTGGTATGGGGGCGTGCTCGGCGTCGATGTCGCGGTCGGAGAGGATGATGATGGTACATCCATCGGCGACAGCGGCGGACGCGGCCTCGCAGAGGGCGTCCATGGCACTCTCCATCGCGCCGGGGCCTTCACCAGGACGGAAGACGGACGACAGGGTGGCCGACTTCGCGTAGCCATCCTCTATGGCGCGGATCTTCGCAAGCTCGGCGTTGGTCAGGACGGGGCGGTGGAGCTTAAGCTGGCGACACTGCTGGGGCGTCTCGTCGAACAGGTTGCCCTCGCAGCCGATGAACGACTCGACGGAGGTGACAAGCTCCTCTCTAATCGCGTCGAGGGGAGGATTGCTCACCTGGGCGAATAGCTGCTTGAAGTACCAGAAGAGGAGCGGGGCCTCGTCTGAGAGTACGGCGAGGGGAGTGTCGTTGCCCATCGAGCCGACGGCCTCCGCGCCGTTCTCGGCCATGGGGGCCAGGATCATGCTCGTGTCTTCGAGGGTATAACCGAAGGCCGCCTGTCGCTGCTGGAGGGTACCGATGTCGTGACCGGGAACGTCGTCCGGGGTCGGCAGGTCGTCCAGCGCTCGGGCGTTGTCATCAAGCCACTGCCCGTAGGGGCGCTGGGCGCTGAGCTCCGCCTTGATCTCCTCGTCTGGGATGAGCCTTCCGCGCTCGGTGTCGAGGAGGAACATGCGGCCCGGCTGGATGCGCGACTTGTAGACGATGTCCTCGTCGGGGATATCGAGCACTCCGGTCTCGGAGGCCATAACGAGCAGATCGTCGCGTGTCACGAGGAAGCGGCACGGGCGGAGGCCGTTGCGGTCGAGGACGGCGCAGACCTGGGAGCCGTCGGTCCCGATCATGAGAGCAGGCCCGTCCCAGGGCTCCATGAGCGAGGAGTGGTACTCGTAGAACGCCTTCTTCTCGGCGTTCATGGGAATGTGGTCGGCCCACGCCTCCGGGATCATCATCATCATCGAGTGAGGAAGGGAGCGACCGGTTGCCAAGAGCAGCTCGAGGACGTTGTCGAAGGTCGCGGTGTCGCTCTGGTCGGGCGCGGCGACGATGGGGAGCAGCTTGCCGATGTCATCGTCCAAGGCTTCGGATGCCAGCATGGGGTGCCGGGCGTTCATCCAGTTGATATTGCCGCGCAGGGTGTTGATCTCGCCGTTGTGGATGACGTGGCGATAGGGGTGCGCGAGCCGCCACGTGCCAAGCGTGTTCGTGCTGAACCTCGAATGCACCATTGCAAAGCAGGAGGCGATGTCCGTATCGGCAAGATCGAGATAGAAGCGCTCAAGCTGGCGGGCGAGGATGAGGCCCTTGTAGATGATCCTATTTGCGGAGAGACAGACGATATAGAGGTCCTCGTCCTTAGCGCGGTTCTCGATCTGCCGCCGGATGACGTAGAGGCGCAACTCAAGGGAGGCCTCATCCGCGCCGTCCGCCGGGCGGTCGACGAAGAACTGCCGGATGACCGGCATGACCCCGCGGGCCAGCACGCCGATGGCGTCGGGGTTGGTGGGGACGTCGCGCCAGCCGAGAAGGCGGCAGCCCTCGTCTTGGACCGTTCGCTCGACGAGGCGAATGCACCTTTCCCGCGCGTCGGGGTCCTGCGGCAGGAAGACCGTTCCGACGCCGTAGGCTCCCAGATCGGGGAGATCGAAGCCGAGCGACTCGGCCTCCTTGGCGAAAAACTCGTGGGGCATCTGGATCAGGAGGCCCGCGCCGTCGCCGGTCTCCGGGTCGGCCCCCGCCGCGCCCCGGTGTCCGAGGTTGATGAGCGCTTCAAGACCCTTTTTGATGATGTCGTTAGACTTCCTGCCCTTGATGTCGGCGACGAGGCCGACGCCGCAGGCGTCGTGCTCGAAGCGCGGGTCGTAGAGGCCCTGCTTTGCGGGGGGCGGAAGGTCGGGATGTTGGTAGGGAGTGTTCATGATGGGAGGATTATACTATTAGGTCTGTGGCAGTGACCGAAGATGGATTCCCGCCTTCGCGGGAATGACGGTGTGGTGTGGTGTGTGTTGGTCAGCATTAGCGATTGATGTCATCACCCTCACCCCCGTATCGAGTACGGGGCAGGCTCTAGCCCTCTCCCACGACGGGAGAGGGGATATGTTGATCGACACTTGTCGGTATGTGTTTTTGAGTTAGTTCCTTTAGAGATCCGCTAGGTGCCGGTCGATTTCGTAGTCGGTGACTTGCATGGAGTAGCGGTCCCACTCGACTTTCTTGTTGTGGATGAAGCTTTCGAATACGTGGTCGCCGAGGGCGTTGCGCACGAGTTCGCTCTGCTCGGTGGCGGCGACGGCCTCTTCGAGGGAGCGAGGAAGCGTGGCTATGCCGGCTTCGCGGCGCTGCTCTTCAGTCATGTCGAAGACGTTCGTCTCGGCCGCGGGGGGGAGGTCGTAGCGCTTTTCGATGCCCTCCAGACCGGCGGCGAGCATGACGCTGAAGGCCAGATAGGGGTTGCATGCGGGGTCGGGGGCGCGGTACTCGATGCGCCGGGACTCCTCCCTACCCTCTTTGAAGGTGGGCACGCGGACGAGGTCGGAGCGGTTCACGGTGGCCCACGATGCGTAGACGGGCGCTTCGTAGCCGAGAGGCGCGTCGTCGGGGCTGCGGACGAGGCGCTTGTAGGAGTTGACCCACTGGTTGGTCACGGCGGTGATCTCGCGGGCGTGCCGGAGCAGCCCGGCGATGAACCACTTCGCGACCTGCGAAAGGTTGTCGGGGTCGTCGGCGTCGTGGAAGGCGTTGCCCGTCCCGTTAGAGAGGGACTGGTGGGTGTGCATTCCGCTGCCGTTTATGCCGTATACGGGCTTCGGCATGAAGGTTGCGTAGCACCCCTGGCTCACGGCGACCTCCTTGATGACCACACGGCAGGTCATGACGGTGTCGGCCATGGTGAGGGCGTCGGTGTGTCGGAGATCGATCTCTTGCTGGCTGGGTGCGACCTCGTGGTGGCTGAAGACGACGGGGATTTCGAGGTCCTCCAGGGTGAGAACGGTCTCGCGGCGCAGGTTCGTAGCGAGGTCCTGGGGGTTCTGGTCGAAGTAGCCCGCCTCATCGAGGTACTCGACGCCGTTGGAGTCTTTGAAGTAGAAGTACTCCAGTTCCGGCGCGACGTAGTAGGTGTAGCCGAGCCTGGCGGCGCGTTCGAGATTGCGGCGCAGGACGGCGCGCGGGTCGCCCTCGAAAGGCTCCCCGGTGGGGGTGACGAGATCGCAGAACATTCTGGCGACGGCGTTGGTCTTTGGCCGCCACGGCAGGAGGCTGAAGGTCGTCGGGTCGGGGAGGGCGTACATGTCGGTCTCGCGGTAGCGAGCGAATCCCTCGATGGAGGAGCCGTCGAAGTTCATGCCCCTCGTGAGGGCGATCTCCAATTCCTCGACGGTCACGGCCAAGCCCTTGAGGCTTCCGAGGATGTCTGTGAACCACAGGCGAATGAATTTGACGTCGTTCTCTCGCGCCTTGCGGAGGACGTACTCGATCTCCTCTGGGTCTCGTTCTAGAGTCGTTGTCATGGGTCTAGGGTTTTCGGGGACTCCAGACTCTCACCGGCCGCACGAGGCCCGCAAGGAACGTTCAGTATAGCTATTGGCGAAAATATGTGTCAATCCGCGTTGCCTTTCTAGGGCGTTCGGTTCACCGGAGGGGCGAAGAGGAAAGTAGAGAGTATTGCATATTGCGTATGGGACGAAATCTTTAGATTCCTCACTTCGTTCGCTGCGTTCGGAATGACAGGTGCCGGGGTTGTGCAAGAACGCCGCCGGTACCGGTTGGGACCGACGGCGTTTGTTTCGGGCGGTTGATTCGCTCCAACTGGGGGCGGGACTCTAGGAGGCCGCTCCGCACACCGTGTTGAGTATGAGTCGCGTGACCCTGTAGGGGTCGCAGTTGGCATTGGGCCGCCTGTCCTCGATGTAGCCCATACCGTCGCGGTGTACCTGCCAGGGGATACGCACGGACGCGCCTCTGTCGGACACGCCGTACCGGAACTCCTTGTAGGAACAGGTCTCATGGAGTCCGGTCAGGCGCTCTTCGATCCGGTCGCCGTATTCGACGATGTGCTCGTCGTGGTTGGCTTTCAGCGCTTCAGCTGCGGCGACGCAGGGGTCATAGCTCTCGCGCATCTGCCTCGTCGAGAAGTTGCAATGAGCGCCCGCGCCGTTCCAGTCGCCCTGAACGGGTTTGGGGTCGAGGGTTGCGGAGACGCCCTTATTGTCGACGTCGGAGATGTGTATGTCCTCACCGATGCGGTAGAGGAGCCACCGGGCGAGCCACAGTTCGTCGGCGACGGCGGGAGCGCCAACGGGTCCAATCTGGAACTCCCACTGTGCGGGCATGACCTCGGCGTTGATGCCGGAGATGCCGAGTCCGGCGCGGAGGCAGGCGTCCATGTGTGCCTCGACGATGGGGCGTCCGAAGACCTCGTCGGATCCTACCCCGCAGTAGTAACCGCCCTGCGGAGCGGGGAAGCCGTTGTCGGGCCATCCGAGGGGCTTGATGCCGTCGAAGAAGGTGTATTCCTGCTCGATGCCGAACCACATGTCGAAGTCGGCGTACTTTTCCGCCGCGGCCGCACAGGCGGCCCTGGTGTTGGACGGGTGAGGCGACATGTCGGTCAGCAGTACCTCGGCCATGGCGAGGATGTCGTCGCCGCCGCGAATGGGGTCGGGACAGGTGTAGACGGGCCTCAGCACGCAGTCCGAGTCCTCGCCGGGGGCCTGGTTGGTGCTCGACCCGTCGAATCCCCAAATGGGGGGTTCCTCGCCCTTGGGGACGATCTTGGTCTTGGAGCGGAGCTTGGAGGTCGGCTCCGAGCCGTCTATCCAGATGTATTCTGCCTTGTAGTAGTCCATAATCACTCCCTCTAGATGTTAATCGTTGTGATTTTCCGTGAGTCGGCGGCTATTCGTCAAGTATATGTCGATTGTCGCAGGCCCTCTGACAAAGAATGAACGACCTGCCGCCGGGCCGTTCATTTCAATGGAGATTGTCGTAAGACCGATGCGGGTTGGTCGATCAGGAGTCCTTATTCTGCTTTCGTATTCGACTCGGGAGAATTACCCAGACCGCGAACAAGACCATGAACGCCACCGCCCCAATTACCGCTTCCATAACGTGTCGTTACCTCGAAGTTAGTGTTTGCTAGGTATCAGTATGGGGGAACAGTGTTTCCTCTGTGTTGCACAGATGTTACAAGAATGTCACACGGGGTAGAATCTTGGACTGCCGGTAGTGTTCATTGCCCCCTCTCTGTAATCTCTCCCCCGTCGGACGGGGGAATTCACCCTCACCCTAGCCCTCTCCCACGACGGGAGAGGGGATTTTCGGGGGCAGACTTATTACTCGGTGAATCCCTGAGTCAGGTCACTGACATGGGAGAGATGTTGAAGCGGAGCTACATTTCGGGGTATGCGGACCTGCCGTGCTCGGGGATGTCGAGGCCCTGGGTCTCCTCTTCTTCGGTGGCGCGGAGGCCCATGGTCATGTCGATGGCCTTGAAGAGGATGAAGCCCGCGCCGAGGCCCCATGCAACTGCCACCAGGAGGCCGACGATCTGCGGGAGCAGCTGCTCGACGTTGCCGGCGATGAGTCCTTCGACTCCGTTGTTTCCGGAGGCGAAGATGCCGACGGCGAGGAGGCCCCACGCGCCGCAGATGCCGTGCACGGTGATCGCGCCGACGGGGTCGTCGACTTTCAGGACGAGCTTGATGAGGTGGATGCCGGCTATCATGATTATACCGGCTAGGAGGCCGATCACGACGGCGGCCCAGGGGTCGACGTAGGCGCAGCCGGCGGTTATGCCGACGAGGCCTGCGAGAGCGCCGTTGGCGCCCATCTCGATGTCGGCCTTGCCGGTGCGGATCATGGCGATGTAGATGGCGGAGACGGCTCCGGCTGCGCCCGCAAGGAGGGTGTTGACGGCGTTGAGTCCGAGGGAGTCGGAGTTGATGTTGAAACCGAACCAGCCGAAGAAGAGGATGAAGGTCCCAATGACGACGTAGGGCATGTTGTGGCCCTTGAGGTCTTCGCCCTCGCGGAAGCCCTTGCGAGGACCGACGACGAAGGCGCCGGCGAGGGCGAGGAAGCCGCCGATCATGTGAACGACGCCGGAGCCGGCGTAGTCGGCGAAGCCGGGGCCGATCTGTGTCAGCCAGCCGTCATCGCTCCATGCCCAGTGGCCGTAGATGGGGTAGACGATCGCGCCGACGATGAAGCTGTATGCGAAGTAGGCGTTGATCTTGGTGCGCTCGGCGACGGCTCCGGCGATGATGGTGGCGGCCGTGCCGGCGAAGACCATCTGAAAGAACCATGCGACGAGGTCGGTGTCCTCGAAGTCGAGCAGGAAGAAGCCTTCGAGGCCGATGATGCCCGAGGCCGCTCCGCCGCCCATCATGAGCGCATAGCCGAAGGCCCAGAAACCGAGGGAGGCTATGCAGAAGTCGAGGAACGACTTGGTCATGTAGTTGACGGTGTTCTTGGAGCGGATGAGACCCGCGCCGAGGAAGGCGAATCCGGCCTGCATGAAGAAGACGAGTGCCGCGGCGGCGACGAGAATAAAGTCGTTGAGCTTCGAGTCGACGTCGTCCGCGGAGACGCCACCCTGAGCGTAGGCGACTCCGATCGTTCCGAAGAAGATGCCTATGCCGAGCAGAGCGATCATCATCAGCCGGAGCGTCGTGGGGGTCAGGTGTACCGATCGTGCCAATGCGTTCATTGTTGCAGCCTCCTTTTTCGGAAAACGCATTTGTTTGGAACGGAACGACTATATTCGGGGCTTGTTGCTTCCGTGTTGCCGTTCTGTTACATCTCTGTTACAGAGGCGGCGAGATGCCGATTGGGCCGTTTTGGACGGTGAGAAGGGAGTTGGAATGGCACGTTCGGGGGAGTTGGAGGAGGCGTTGGGGGTCCGATTTCGGGACGCGGGGCTGCTTCGGCTCGCGCTGGTTCACGGCTCGTATCTCAATGAGAACCCTGGCGAGGGCTTGGACTCGAACGAGCGGTTGGAGTACCTGGGCGACGCCGTGTTGGGCATGGCGGTCGCGGAGGAGTTGTATGCGGTGAATCCCGGCTGGCCGGAGGGGAAGCTGACGCAGGCTCGCGCGGCTCTGGTGCAGGAGTCGACACTTGCCGAGGCGGCGCGGGATATCGGGCTGGGGGAGATGCTGCGCATGGGGAAGGGTGAGGAGGCCGGGGGAGGGCGAGAGCGGCCGTCGAACCTGTCGGCGGGGCTGGAGGCGGTTGTCGGGGCGGTGTTCCTCGATCAGGGGTACAAGGCGGCGCGGGAGGTTGTTTTGCGGGTTCTCGGCGACAGGCTCTCGTCGCTGGATGAGGCGGAGATGTCGGCGAATCCGAAGTCGGCGCTGCAGGAGGCGGTGCAGGCGGAGGGTCTGCCGTCGCCAACGTACCGGATCGTACACGAGGAGGGGGCGGACCATGACCGGCTGTTCGTGGCGGAGGTGACGGTCGGGGGTGAGGTTGCAGGCAGGGGGGAGGGGAAGCGGAAGTCGCTGGCGGAGCAGTCGGCGGCGGTGGAGGCGCTGAGGGGGGATGGGCTAGCCTAGGAAGGTATAGAAACTATCTCAAAACTATCAGCATTGATGTTGAATTGCCCTTCGACAGGCTTTCAAGTAACTTCACATCATATGACAAATCCTGTCAACACGACCCACCATCTTTCGATTGTACACCGCGCCAAACAGCTTTTCATTAGGGAAGCGCTGAGAGCGCTGAGAGACAGACGGCGGCGGTTGCAATTATGAGTCCGGCCACTATGAGGACTACAGCAACCCTTATCACCAAATCTATCGCCTTGCTCATGCGTGTTGGTTTTTTGGGATTCTGAAACGCTCCCTGCTTTTCCAGTTGCTCTACTTTCCTCTTGTAGGCTTCGGAAAGCTCTACCTGTCGGTCATACTGATACGGCTGCATTGGTTCTTCACCCATGGTGCTTTCCTTCCTAGCAACCATAATAACAGATCGCAATTGACACGCAGGACGCAGCAGGCCCTCACGCTGAGGTGGAACTGTTCGCTCTGAAGGTCTCCTGCGACCTGCGGGTCGGCGTAGCCTGCGACGATTAGGCTGCGTATCTCGTCAAGTTGAATGTGTACCGCTCGCGCTCGGGTGGCGCACCAAGCCCTTGCTAGAGTGGACTTACCAGAGCCGGCGGGTCCGCCAAACAAGATCATTTGCGATGGCCCAGACACAATACTTCCTTCTCTATATCAGCTACCGAATGGCCCCTCATTATACCCATATGAGTTTGAACCTCGGGTTTCTCGTTGGCCGGACGTAACGGAATCCGATCACGGATCGTATTACTGGGCAGGCTCTTCGCCGGAATGACGGTGTGCGAGTGGCACACCGAACTATACAGAAGCATAGAGGTTCCTCCCGCTAATAGACATTGGCGCTCCGCCCACATCTGCTATGTAGTAAGCTATATTCAGGCGCGACTATTCGTTCATGTAGGAGCAATGAGGTGGGGACCTTCAGCGTAGAAATCGCCATTGGCGATGTGGGCGGCGAAAATTACGAAAAGTTGGATGCTCTGGTTGATACCGGCGCAACTACGACCGTAGTTCCCGGCTCCACTCTCAGGCGGCTCGGTATCGTTCCCACAAAGCGCGAGACTTTTGAATACGCAGGAGGCCAGCGGGTGGAACTGGATATGGCCGAGGCGAGGGCGAGAGTCGCCGATCGCGAGACGACTACCTGGGTGATCTTCGGCGAGGATGACGCTGCCTTGCTTGGCGCATACACCTTGGAAGGCACGTTCCTAGCCGTTGACCCCTACGGCCAGCGGCTCATCCCCGTCCCCGGGCTGCTGAAGTAAGCCTCACCCACAGCTTCAGGCAAGACTCCTGTAGATCGACGGCGGAAAGCACTCTCAGCCTTTGCCAGAGTGAATTTGCCTGAACCGGCGGGTCCCCCAGATATGACAACCCGCGCTGACCTCGATGAAGCGTCTGCCATTCTTTCGTCTTTGTACCTGAGTTCGTTACGTGAACGACCTTTTCAGGTAGTCGAGGTCGAGGTCGGGGTAGAGGGGGAAGGTGGAGAGGAGCTCGGCTACGCGGGAGCGGGCGGTCTCGACGGTTTCGGCGTCTGACGTTGCGCGGGCCTTGCTGAGCTGTCCGGCGAGTCTGCCCCTGGTTATGGCGCGTGGGGTGGTGGCGGAGAGGACGGAGGCCATGACGGAGGCGATTTCGGTCATCTCGCTTGGGCCCATTCCCCGGCTGGTTAGGGCGGGCGTTCCGAGGCGGAGGCCGGAGGTGTACCACGCGCCGTTGGGGTCGAATGGGATGCTGTTGCGGTTGAGGGTGACGTTGGCCTCTCGGACGGCTGACTCGGCCTGGCGTCCGGTGAGGCCGTAGGGGGTGATGTTGGCGAGCATGAGGTGGTTGTCGGTGCCGCCGGTGAGGATGTCCATGCCCTGGTCGATGCAGGCGGACGCGAGAGCTGAGGCGTTGTCGACGATGGCGCGGGCGTAGGTCTTGAACTCCGGTGTGGCAGCCTCGGTGAAGGCGACGGCCTTGGCGGCCATGACGTGAGGCATGGGGCCGCCGAGCACCATGGGACAGCCCTTGTCGACGTACTCGCCGAACTCGTCGGTGGAGAGCACCATTCCGCCGCGCGGTCCGCGCAGGGTCTTGTGGGTCGTGGTGGTGACGACGTGGGCGTGCGCGACGGGGTCGTAGGGGCCGGTGAAGCCGTCGACCTTGCCGGCGACGAGTCCCGCGAAGTGGGCCATATCGACCATGAGGACGGCTCCGACATCGTCGGCTATCTCGCGGAAGATGCTGAAGTCGATCCTGCGAGAGTAGGCGCTGTAGCCCGCCAGCAGGATCAGGGGCCGGAAGGTCTTGGCGTGATCGCGTATGGCGTCGTAGTCGAGGAGGTTGGTGTCGCGGTCGACGTCGTAGGACTGGACCTCAAACATGGTGGCGGATGCGTTGAGGCGGTACCCGTGCGATAGATGCCCGCCGGAGTAGTAGTTCATGCCGAGCATTCGCTGGTTGCCGAGGGAGTGGCGAAGCTCGGCCCACTCGGAGTCCGAGAGCCTGGAGGGGTCGGTCTGTCCGACGTTTTGCATGAAGGGGGACTGGATTTTGGCGGCGAGGATTGCCCAGTAGGCGACGAGGTTGGCGTCCGCGCCGGAGTGTGGCTGGACGTAGGCGTGCTCGGCGCCGAATAGGTCTTTGGCAAGCTCGACGGCGCGGCCCTCGACGGCGTCGACGTTCTCGCATCCGGCGTAGAAGCGATGGTAGGGGTAGCCCTCGGCGTACTTATCGGAGAAGAGGTTGCCCATGGCGAGCTGGACGGCGAGGGAGGAGTAGTTTTCCGAGGCGATCATCTTGAGGCTGTTGGACTGGTCGTCGAGCTCTTGGACGACGGCGGCAGCGACCTCGGGGGAGACGGAGCGGATGTGTTCGAGTGACGCGAGGCAGGCGACGAACCCGGTGTTCAGGCCGCTGCCGGAGGCGGTCGCCTGTGCGATGTAGTCGGCGAGGGGTGAGGCGGTGGGCATGGGGGTAGAGCGGATCGAGGTCTATAGGTAGTCTATCGACGGCCTCGATGCGGTGTCAACGGAAGGGGGGATTCGTATGCTAGACCGCCTTGTTACAGGCGGTAGTCCCGAAACTCTTCTGACAGGTTGTTGTTTGCGAAGAGGAAGCGGGCGAATGGCCTAAGTGTGGTGCCCCAGGGCATCTCCCCGCCTAGCGGAAGCTTTCTATCGATGTACCTCAGCGAGATGGACTTCAGGGATTCTCGCCGGATGATTTCGGACTAGGAGCGTTTTGCTTTGCGGAATCAACGACTTCCAGCGAAGGCTAAGCGCCTGCCGTGGTTCTGCTTCTAGGTTCGCGAACCCTCACGCACAACAGGCGGCTCCGTGCTAAACAGCGCCCTGGCAACTTTCTCAAAGCCCATGGGGTGTAGAGACGGACTTACCCCCGTCCATATGGTTATATGGTCTGTACCCCTAGACTCTGAAGAATACCGCGAACAAGGTCAGCCTCAGGAAGCCCTTCAATCTTCACACCGTTGCTGACTTTGTGCAGGCTCACTCCTATCGGCCTTCCTGGGTTCTTGGAATAATCCACAATTCTGTAATCATCCAGTTTCTTGGCATAACCTGCAACCCCAGGCTCGAATTCAATTGCTACCGCGTCCACTTCGGAGTCCATGAAAATGCTCAGCATCGTGTCCTCCCCATTACTCGTTGCTGATGCTTACGTCTGTAACCACGCTATCGCTTGCCCGAACAACCACAGATCGACCGTCAGACAGTACCGCAGTATGCTCAAGGAAAGTATCCCGTCCATCGTGTTCGACTCGACAGTGCCTGATCACGTAGTCTATATCATGTGCGGTTAACTGGAATCTCGCCATTCGGCGGCTTATGTATCCGCCGTCAATCCCGAGCTTATCGTGGAACATACTGAATAATGCCTTGAATCACAAGGCGAACCGCGACTCCGTGTTTTGTGCGGATAATGGTAACAGGTCTTACGGAATTCGACAAGGCTTGCCGAGAGCAGTTCACGAATTCGCACGTTTATTATAGCCTTGCTTCTCCCAGCTACCTGACTATCCTTCTCATCTGCCTACGACACTGCTTTCTCGATCGCTTGTTTAGATGAAGCTGTATATGGCGAGAATCAGGAGCACCACACCTGCATAGTCCAGCAAGACAGGCTAGCTGATCCTAGGACACGCCCCGCCTCCCGTTGCGTCTGGGTTGCGCTCGCAGTGGGGACAGGTACTTACAAACTGCGAAATAGCGCCTTTACCTCCCATACAATATGTTAAACGGTATGGCCTAGTACTCCGTTGCCCGTCCCGTTCGGCCTTACCGAGACTATCGTTCGCCTCAAGCACGGCCGCAGGACCTGGGCGGGTAGAGATGGTCATGCTTGGGATCAGTTAAGACCGTTTCAACGGCCGTCCTCGTATCCGCTTTTGCCTGCTCTAACACATGCACGGGGCTCGGGGTAGGCGCTGGTCTTGCAAGAAAATCTTCAAACATCGCAGAGAAACCAATACCAGCAGCGAGTACGACGAACACCACGACAGACGTGATACTCCCATCAGGGTGTCTCATACATAAGTGCCTTCCCGCTTGCCGAACGGGGGGTTGGACGGTACGGTATACGGCGGGAACGGGGTGTATGAACGGAAGCGGACGTATATACAGGGGACTCTTGACGGCATCTATTATAGCCGCGGCACTGCTTGTGGGCTGTTCGGATGGTGATCGAGAGGAGCTGCTGGTGTTCGCGGCGACGAGCCTGACGGACGCTTTCGACGAGGCGGTGGCGCTTTACGAGCGGGAGAACGAGGTGGACGTGCAGACCAGCTATGCGGCGTCGCAGGCGCTGGCGCAGCAGATTGCCAGCGGGGCTCCGGCGAGCGTGTTCGTTTCGGCGGGCGCGCCTCCGGTCGCGTTCCTGCGGGAGCGCGGGATGGTGGCCGGAGAGGTCGACCTGCTGACGAACAAGCTGGTGGTGGTCACGAACCGGACGCTCGAAGAACGTTCACCGAAGGCGCTCATGTCGCCCAACGTCGAGCGGGTCGCCATAGCGGCGCCGGATATCGCACCGGCGGGGGCGTATGGGCGCGAGGCGCTGAAGGCCGCAGGGCTGTGGGAGTCGCTGCATGAGAAGATCGTGACGGCGCCGGACGTGCGGGCGGCGATGGCCTTCGTCGAGGCGGGCAACGCGAGCGTCGGGATCGTGTATGCGACGGACGCCGTGATAGCCAAGGGGCTGGAGACAGTGGACATATTTCCGCACGACTCGTACGGGCCGATCGTGTATCCCGTCGTCACGGTGGCATTGGATGAGCGGAACGAGGCGGCGGACGATTTCGTGCAGTTCCTCACCGGCGAGGCGGCGGGCGAGATATTCCGCTCTCACGGCTTCGAGCCGATCAGGTAGGTCGCATTGAGCTGGTCACTGCTCGAGCTGACGTTTCGGGTGGCGATAGTCGCCACGGTGGTCAACATTCCCCTTGCGCTGGCCGTGAGTTGGTTGCTGGTCAAGACTCGCGCGCCTGGCCGCATCGTCATCGATGTGCTGGTCTCCCTGCCTCTTGCGGTGCCGCCGATTGCCATCGGGTTCTTCCTGCTGCTTCTGCTGGGGCGCGAGGGACCGATTGGCGGTGTGGCGCACGCGCTCCTGGGAGCGGATATCGTGTTCACGTGGTTTGCCGCAGCGGCGGCCTCGGCGGTGGTGTCGTTCCCGCTCATGGCGCGTGCGACGATGGTGGCGATGGCGGGGGTGGACGAGCGGTTGGAAATGTCCGCTCGGAGCCTCGGGGCAGACCCTTGGAGGGTGTTCCTTACGATAACCGTGCCGCTGGCCTCGCGGGGCATCCTCGCGGGCGTGCTGCTGGGATTCGTGCGGGCCATCAGCGAGTTCGGCGCGACGATCACGGTGGCTGGGAACATCGCTGGCAAGACGCAGACGCTTCCGCTTGCGCTCTACTCCGCGGTTATCCTGCGGGACGACTCGACGGCCCTCCTGCTGACCGCCATTGCCATCGCGATCGCGGTCGCCACGCTGGTCGTCCACAACTGGTTGCTGGCGAAGACCCCTCGCCCGGAGGCATCGTGACCGCCATGACCGCGCCGGTAGCACATATCGCCGTGACAAAGCGATTCCCGCAGTTCACGCTGGACTGCGACGTGACGTTCGAGGCTGGCGCGACCTCGGTGTTCGGGCCGTCTGGGAGCGGCAAGACGACGCTGCTCAACTGCATAGCGGGCCTCACACGACCGGACAGCGGGCAGATAACCGTGATGGGGACGACGATCTTCTCCGACTCCGAGCGCAAGGTCGTGCCTCCCGAAAAGCGGCGTTTCGGGTACGTGTTCCAGTCGTCGGCGCTGTTCCCGAACATGAACGTGCGGAAGAACATCCTCTACGGCTACCACCTGACGCCTGAGGGGCAGCGTAAGACGGACCCGGAGCAGCTCTTCGAGCTGTTCGACCTGACACGGCTGCTCGACCGCAGCGTCGACACGCTTTCGGGGGGGGAGAGGCAGCGGGTTGCCCTGGCGCGGGCGCTGGCGACTTCGCCTCGCCTGCTCCTTCTGGACGAGCCGCTGGCGTCGCTCGACGTTGCGTTCAAGGGGGCGATCATCCGCTACTTGAAGCGCGTGCGCCAGGAATTGCAAACGCCGATGATACACGTGTCACACTCGGTGTCGGAGGTGGTGGCGCTCGCGGAGGAGATGCTGGTGCTGTCGGAGGGCAAGCCGGTCGCGCAGGGGCCGCCGTCCGAGGTGTTGGTGAGGCCGGACGTCGGCACGATGGCGGACTACGGGGCGCTGGAGAACCTGCTGGACGCGACGGTAGTCGAGCGGCGTTCGGAGCAGGGGCTTTCGGTGATAGACGTTGGCGGCGTCGAGCTGGCGGCGCCCGATGTGGACGCGCGTCCCGGAGACCTGCTGACGGTGTCGATCCGCGCGGGTGATATCATCCTCACGCTGGACGTGCCGACGAGGATCAGCGCGCAGAATATTCTGCCCGGGAGGATCGAGGCGATTCACGCGCAAGGGCCGCGCGTCATCGCGCACGTGGACGTGGGGATCATTCTCGTGGTGGAGCTCACGCCCCGGGCGGTTGCCGACCTGGCTTTGCGGGAGGGTGGGCAGGTGTACCTGATCGTGAAGAGCAACAGTGTGTTGGCGCTGGACGCGCTTGAGTAGGGTTGGGCTGGTCACGAGGCGTGGGGATTCACCGCAGAGGGCGCGGAGACCGCAGTAGGAGGGAGAGAGTAGAGCGTATTGTGTAGGGGCGGGTCTTGATGGACGGAGAGCTTTCGTCACCACCTGGCAAACTCGGAGGCGCAAAATTATACCAATTCGTTCTGACTACGTTGTAATTTGCATGACCAGCGTCCCTATCCGTCATTCCGGCGAAGGCCGGAATCCAGAGAGCCCGGTCAGTAAGAATACGGCGGCATCACACAGAATTGGTATTAGACTTGGAGGAATGCTGCTTCGTTGTGAAGATGAACGGGTGGGATCACGTTGGACGATAATTCGATGAAGCAAAGGCTCCATAGGGTCCTTGAACGGTCGGACGGTCGGCTGAGCGGACTCGACGTGTTCATCATCTCGCTGATCTGCCTGAACGTCGTCGCCTTGATTGTGGAGACCGTGGATGAGATTCACGATGTCTCGCCGCTGGCATTCCGGGCGTTCGATACCGTATCGGTTGTCATCTTCACGGTTGAGTATGTGTTGCGGGTGTGGTCGTGCGCCGCCGAGGAGAAGTACCGTCATCCCGTGTGGGGGAGGCTGCGATTCGCCATCACTCCCGTCGTCTTCATCGACCTGCTGGCGATCCTGCCGTTCTACGTGGCGCTCTTGGCTCCTGTGGGCCTGGTCGACTTGCGATTCCTGCGCGCGGTGCGTCTCCTGGCCCGGATCGCGCGACTGAGCCGCTACTCGTCCGGTTTGAGGACGTCGGTCGGGGTGATACACGCCAAGCGGGCGGAGCTGATCACGGTGATCGTGTTCCTGTCGATACTGCTGCTGATGGCGTCGTCGCTGATGTACTTCGCGGAGAGTGAGGCCCAGCCGGACAAATTCGCCAACATTCCCCAGGCGATGTGGTGGAGCATCATTACGCTGACGACCGTGGGGTATGGCGACGCGGTCCCGGTCACCGTAGCGGGACGTTTTCTGGCCGGGGTGATTGCCATACTGGGGATCGGGCTGTTCGCGCTGCCGGCGGGAATCCTGGGGTCGGGGTTCATGGAGGAGATGAGCAGGAGGAGACAGGGGCCCATGCTGTGTCCACATTGCGGTGAGGAGATTCACGAGTAGGGTCTTTTGTAAAGTCCGGGCGTGGCAAATTCTCGTTGTCACCCAAGATAGTTTTTCTGGACAAATCTCATGTAGACTGCCGGTGACTAACCGTAGGAGACCGCCATGGGCGCGATGAAGAAGGTGCATCATGTCGTGAGGCGTCCGGGCAATAGGCTGGGGGACCCGGACATCGAGATACCGGTTGCTGAGGACCTGGTGACGGAGCCGGGCGCGCCGGTTCGGGAGGTGGACGTATCGGTCTACAGCCGGGAGTACCCGCTTGAGGCGCATTTCGTCGAGAACTCCGCCGACCGGAAGTGGCTGTGGTCGCAGTACACGGAGTCGTTCACGCAGTGGCGTATCGACCACGAGAAGCGGGACACGCCGCTCGTGGAGGAGGCCGCGGTGTCGGGGGACATCCCGCCGGATGGGGAGCCCGATCCTGACCTCGATCCTACGGAGCCGATACGACGAAAGGCGCGAGAGCTGGGGTTCAGCGAGGTCGGCTTCACGCGGTACGACAGGCGGTACACGTACGCCAGCAAGAAGAAGTGGGTGAAGTTCCAGCACGCCATCTGTCTGGCATACGAGCAGGAGTACCACGGCACGCAGAAGATTCCGAGCGAGGAGGCCGAGCACACCCACTTCGGCACGTACACGACGGAAGGGGCCGTGTCTCTTGAACTAGCCGACTACATCCGGTCGCTGGGGTACCACGCGCAGGTACACAGTCACAGCGACTCCAGCGCGCCGTACATCCCGATGTTCATCAACGCGGGGCTTGGTCAGCTGGGGGCGAACGGCCAACTCCTGATGCCTCACTTCGGCTCCAGGGGCCGGTTGATGATGATTACGACGGACGCGCCCGTCCGGTATGACGAGCCGATCGACTACGGGATCAACCGTTTCTGCGATACGTGCCAGGTGTGTGTGGCGCGGTGCCCGAGCAACGCCCTCTCGCGCGACAAGCTGTGGTGGCGCGGGGCGTTGAAGAACAAGGTGAGCTATGCGCGGTGCCGTCCGGTCATGGGCCGGTACGACGGGTGCTCGATCTGCATGAAGGTGTGCCCCGTGCAGAAGTACGGCATGAAGCCGGTGATGGACCACTACGTGGAGACGGGCGAGGTGCTCGGCAAGGGGACGGACGAGCTCGAAGGCTACACGCTCAAGGACAAGGGCAAGTTCGGGCCGGGCGAGAAGCCGCACTTCACGCCGGAGTTCTTTCAGATACCTCGAGGACGGTACGAGAACTGGCTCTACGAGGATTTCAAGGAGCGCCTGGCGGCAGGTGAGGAGCTGACGGAGGAGGAGATGGCGGAGTTTGCGGAGGCGGTGCGCGAGGCTGTGCAGACGAAGCGGGAGGCGACGGGGTAGGGGTGGGGCTTCATCCTTCGACAGGCTTTCAAGTAACTGCTCAAAACAGGAAGAAGATTCACCGCAGAGAACACAGAGAACGCAGAGGCAGGAAAGGGATCGGTCTTGCCACCAGACGACCTTCAAGTGATTACCCGGCCTTGGTGGCAGCCAGTGACACCCCTGCACGGCCCCGCGCGCGGGGCATAACACTGCTCAGGGTGAACGGGCTTATTTTCTTGCCACTTTTGAGTGATGCTCATTGTCGCTGGGCAGTCCGATGGATTCCCGCCCCGTGTCGGGGCACGGGGTGACGTTCCTTCGCGGGAATGACGGGTTGAGGGTGTTCCGCGTCGGACTTATCGTCTGCGTATTCCCCGAGGGCTTCAATACTGTCCCAGGGTGCCTTGCCTTTTGGCGACCCGTTCGCCGACGTTGAACAGGGCCCAGCCTGCCACAAGGTAGAGTACCGATTGGACGGCGAGGAAGACCATGCTTCCGTCCTCCCAGACGGCGATGAGAGACATGTCGTCAACTACCACCTTGCGAAGCACAATGATCCCTTGAGTTGTCGGCAGGAATACGGCGATGGTTTCAAGCCATGCCGGGAAATGGTGCACGGGCAGCAGCGAGCCGTTGAGGAACAACAGAACATTGGTCAATAGGCTACTAACCGAACCGACTTGTTTATACACTAAAGTGAGGCCGCCAATAGCGTACCCGAAGCCTATCAGGCCAATCATCGTTAGGACGAACGGCGGTAGAGCCGCCAATTCCAGCGGCAGGGTAACCGGAAGAATTATCACGAGGATCACACCAAGAAGGGCGACTATGACCGTATGTTGCAGGAAGTTGGCGACGACCCACCCAACAATTACCAGCCATGCGGGTACCGGGCTCATATAAATTTGCTCTAAGGTTCCGATCGACGCCTCGCCTGAGAGGCTGGTACTCATGTTCGAGATAGCCATGACCGCATAGAGCCAAACCAAGTAGCCGAGAAGAACCGCCGGAAGCCCTTCGGATTCGATCGTGCCGCTTCCAATAAAGAAGCTAATGAAGACGAAGAGGAGCACGAGCGTCAATAACTGAATTGCTAAGTCGACCCGATAGTTCCAGGTTATGATGAAGGTCTTACGGACCTCGTTATAGAGGACGAGCGGTACGGCGATCACTTTCTATCCTCGTTCAGCATTTCAACAAATATCTGCTCCAGACTGGGCTCGGAGCGCTGCACCGACAAAATGGGGAGACCTTCTTCCCGTATGTACCGGAGCACTTGGTGTAGACGGTTCTGGTCGGCGATATCACCCGAAATAGTCGTCTCGTGCTCGCCCTCTTCGATGTTTAGGCCATCGGGCAGGGATCCTTGGCCCTTGAATTGACCGCCGACACGTATTGTGTAGTAGTCTCGTCGAAACAGAGATAACAGCTCACCGACCGTACGATCCGCTATCAGGCGACCCTCGTTGATAATGGCGATGCGGTCGCAAAGCTCTTGGGCCATGGTCAACTGGTGCGTCGTAAGCAGGACGGTCTTGTTCTCCTCCTTGGCAAGGCGAGATACCCATTCCCGGACGGTTTGGGCCGACTCAACGTCCAGGCCAAGAGTCGGCTCGTCGAGGAGGATAATGGGAGGGTCGGACATGAGCGCGGCAGAGATGGCTACCTTTTGCTGCATCCCCCGGGAGAATTCTCGAACGTCGTCGTTTCTTCTCTCCCAGAGATCGAGCTCCTTGAGCAACCGCTCCGCCCTCGGCTTTAGATACTTATCCCTGACGCCCTTTAGCCTTCCGAAGTACATCAGGTTCTCCATAGCCGAGAGCCGCCAATAGATGGTGCGGGCTCCCTCAAGGACCGCGCCGATCTGTCGCATGGCGGCGCTGCGTTCTCGCTGTACGTCGTGGCCGAGGAGCGTTACCCGTCCGGTATCAGGGATGATGACGCCGCACATCATCTTGATGGTGGTCGTCTTGCCCGCCCCATTGGGGCCGAGGAAGCCAAATATCTGGCCGCGGGGAATCGACAGGCTCAGATCGACGACGGCCCGAACCGGCGCCGAACCTCCCCGCCGGAATGTTTTTGATAAGGATTCGAGTTCAATCGCGTTCATTGGCAGTGAAGTTATACACGGCGGTGACCGTAGAATGGGGGACTCTTATAGCCTTACATTATAGCAAGCGTGCGCGATATTGCAACAGAGAATTACGAACGTAATTCCTTTGCCGCAACTCCGGCGCCGGGAGAGATTCGGTGCCGATATTGCCTGAGAGACGCTGAGACTAATGGGCTGCAACTTAACAGAAGGGTGGCATGTCGGGAAAGCGGAGATCGCTATTCGGCACATCGCGCAGTTTCGCTGGGATGCACCCACTCAAATCGTTTTGGAATAGCAACAACATATCGAGGTTGGGAAGGTTGCCCAGTTCCTCCGGTATCTTCCCTGTCAGATAATTTCCTTTCAGGTCCAGACGTGTCAGGTTTGAGAGGCTGCCCAACTCTCTCGGTATCTCTCCAGTCAACTGGTTGATAGCGAGGAACAGAGTTCTCAAGTTGGAGAGGCTATCCAGCATTCTCGGTATCTCCCCAGTCAACCGGTTGGAACTGAGAGCCAGAATCTCCAAGTTGGAGAGGCTGCCCAGTTCCGTCGGTATCTCCCCAGTCAACCGGTTGGAATCGAGGGCCAGAATCTCCAAGTTGGAAAGTTTGCTTAGCTCCGTCGGTATCTCCCCCGTCAACTGATTTGAACTAAGGGCCAGAATCTCCAAGTTGGAAAGCTTGCTCAACTCCGCCGGTATCTCCCCGGTAAACCTGTTGGAATTGAGGGTCAGAATCTCCAAGTTGGAAAGCTCGCTCAGCTCCGTCGGTATCTCCCCTGTCAACCGGTTGGAATGGAGCGCTAGAATCTCCAAGTTGGAGAGGCTGCCCAGCGCCGCCGATATCTCCCCTGTCAACCCGTTCGATTCGAGCACTAGTCCGGTGACCCGTCCACTCGCGTCATTTATGACTCCGTGCCACTGCCTGATTGGCAGTTCGGTCAGCCAGTTGGCGTTGTTATTCCAGTTCTCCCCGTCCAGGGCGTTGTATAGTCTTACCAGCACCTCCCGGTCCTCCAACGAGTCCTCCGGTGCGCAGCTGCTGCCGATGACTAATGCTATTCCCTGCAACCATGTCTGGAATGCCTCATCGATTGGCGCGCATAGCCCTGAGTTGTTGTGGAAGCGGAATGATTCCAGTCCAGATAATCTTGTTAGTCCTTGGGGGAGCGGTCCCGTCAGATTGTTGTCATTGAGATACAGCAATTTCAGGCGCGGGATGTTACCCAGTTCCGCCGGTATCTCCCCACTCAATTGGTTGGAACCAAGGTCCAGATCCGTAACCCTGCCGTCCTCGTCGGTAGTCACGCGCTGCCATTGATCCAAGGGGGAGTCGCTAAGCCATCCGTCGCTTGTCTTCCAATCTTCCCCTCCGGTGGCGTCGAAGAGGGTGGTCAGCACCGTTCGCTCTATGTCGCGGATGGTGCTCGGCCGAGTCGCGCTCACGGTCACAACCGCGGTTGCCGACATAGTGGGGGCAGATGCCGCCGGCGTGGCCGTAGCCTCCGGTTGGGATGCGGGAACCAATCTTTCGCTATTCGACAGAGCGAACACCGCCAGTGCGAAGCCAAGGATCGTGAAGGTTGCCGCGATGAGGAGGATTCCCACCGCCGTCCAAGCGTGTGAGAAGCCCAGCGACAGGACGCCCGACCTCGAGGTGGGCATTGCGGCCGCAGAGCGGCGCGCGGCGCGTTCAATCTCGGGCCATAGGTCGTGTCCGTCAGGAACGGCGAACTCGGCCAAGTCGATCAACCGCTTGCTATTGAGGAATTCGTCCATGGTATGCGTGCTCATTTGGTCGTTCTCGACTTCCTCTTCACTCGCCGCGCATGGTTACTCTGAGTAGCTGCTTCAACCGAGATCGCGCGTCGTGGAGATGACGCTTAACGGTGCCTCGTGACCGTCCCGTCCGCGCGACCATCTCGGACTCGGACAGTTCGAGGAAGTACCGCATGACGACCGCCCCTCGCTGTGACGGCGAAAGCTGCGCCAGGGCGTCACGTACGGCCTTTCGCTCCTCATTCAGGACTGCTGTGGCCTCCGGGTCGGGCGAATCGACTGACCTTCGAGTTGATCCGGTGTGCTCTAACGCTGTCGTCCGGTCGCGGCGCTGGACTGTATTAATGGCGTCGTTGACAACTATTCTGTAGAACCAGGGCTCGAAGGGTCGGTCGGGGTCGTACTGCTCCGCTCGCTCGAAGACCCGAAGAAATGCACTGCTCACGACATCCTCTGCCTGGGCGAGGTCGTGGGTAATGAGGTATGCGGCTCGCAAGGCCTTGGTCTGGTACCGTCGGACCAGCGTGCCGAGGGCGGCGATGTCGCCCCGACTCAGCCGTTCCATCTCTCGTTGGTCGTTCATGCTTCCGGCTCTCGCTCTTTCGGGGGCCTTCACATATAGTACAAACGAGACGGCAAGAAGGTTGAGACCAATTTTGTTTCTGCGAAAGTACCGGTGCGGATTCCTTGGATATTGGTAGCACGAAGCAGTCTTATACGGCGATCCAACTCACTTCCTGACGATCACCTGTCAAGAGCGGAGCGGAGATGTACCGGCTTAGCGGAGTAGTTCGCCCGCCGCGTACCTCGTTTGCGAGACGATGGCCGGCTGTTGAGTGCAGTTCAAAGAACCGCATCCCAATGACGGAATCGCCGCAGCCGGGAGTTCAAGAATTCGTAGAGAACCTCTCTACCAGGTAAGTGTGGCACTGCATAAAGTAAGAGTTCGACACCCGTTAGGCGCCTCCAATGCGGACACCATTTCAAAAACCGCGGTGGTCGCTCGCGGCCATTCCAGTATTCAGGAAGGCAAGAACATCTGAAAGTCCGGCCATCTCAGGTCGTTACGTTTCAGGCTGCGAAATCCCATTATGAATTGATCTCGAAAATGCGGGACTGAAGCTTCTGACTGGATTCCGGCCTCCGCCAGAATGACGGGTGGTGGCGGCGAATATGTTATTTTCAGAGGAATCCCTCATGTCGGTTGCTACCGACACCACGAAACACGAAAAAGATGATGGCCTCTCTGTCGCCCCTAGGCTGATAGCAGGAGCCGGGAACTGGATTCCTGCCTTCGCAGGAATGACGATTGCGGTGTCGTTTGGGCTATTTTTAGGGTAATGACGGATTTGGGAACGGCGGCGACCTACTCCACGTACCACTCCTCGTTGCCGACTCGCTCGTAGGTCTTGGCCCACTCTTTGGAGCCGTCGTCGAACCAGCGGTCGTAGGTGTAGTTGCGGACGGTGCCCTCCTCCTGGCCCATGATCTTGGGCAGGTGGGGCTGGCCGAGGGAGTAGATGGTGCGGCCACTGCCGAATCGGACGACGCCGACGTAGGGAGCGATCTCATTGGGCACGTTGTCACGGTACTTGTAGAGGAGACCCTCGTCGACGTCGAATCCGAGGCCCGGCTCCTCGGAGACGCGCGAGAAGCCCTCGGTGACCGGGAACCGCTTGCGGGTGATGTCGTCCTCGGCGTCGAGCTGGTCGTCGAGGTGGATGGAGTGGCCGGTGGCCGTCGGCATGGTGCAGGCTACGTGCATGGCCATGGACTTGGCGAGCGTCCCGCCGCACATCTGGAAGATGGTCTGCAGGTTGAGTTTGCTATATGTGGTGGCAGTAGCGATCAGAGTACCGATGGGCGGGTACATCATGTAGGCGTCGGCCATGCCAAGCTGGGCCTCGTGGCCTCCGCCAAGCTTCCATGACCCGCCGTGCACGACGGTTAGCTGGGTTCGCCGCCGGAGCTCGCGCCAGCTCTCGATGTCGGCGGTGTCGAACGGGTCCTCGATCCACTCGACGATGGGGTGGTCGCGCTCAAGGCGGGCGACGATGGGCAGGACTCCGCCGAGGGTGCGCCCCCTGCGTCCGGTGAAGTCGTAGTGGACCCTGAACCCCGGCGGCGTGACCTCCTCGATGATCCTGGTCCAATTGAAGATGTCGGCCAGCGGGCTGGTATGAATCTTGAAGATGGTGTAGCCGTCATTGACTGCGCGGGTGATGTCGTCGGCCAGCTCCTGGTCGGTCGGACCGCCCCAGCACCACGCCGCGGATGAGATGCTGTCGCGCACCTTCTGGCCGATGAGCTTGTAGGCCGGTACCTCGAGGTACTTGCCCATGATGTCGTACATCGCCATCACGACGGCGGGGTACAGGTCGGAGCCGATGTAGTCGAACGGGTCGGTGTCGATGAGCGGCTCGAACGCCTCGATGGGCGGGGGAGCCTCGCCGTCGAAGTCGCCGTAGCCGACGATGCCGGCATCGGTCGTGACCTTGGCGGCGACCCGGTGCTCGTGTCCATTGCGGGCCGGGTTGTCTCGGTACCGCTTCGCCAACGGTGGACGGATGGTGAAGACCTCGATGTTCGTGATTTTCATTGTGGGGCGCTCCTAGGGGGAGAAAGTAGAGAGTATTGCTTATGAGGAGAGTCCTTGAAGTCAGGGAAGTTAGATTCCTCATTTCGCTCCGCTTCATTCGGAATGACAGGTATCGGGGTACGGGAGATGGATTCGCGGGAGTGAGTGAGGCCACCTAGAAGTTGGTCGCGCGGCCGATTTGCCGGGCGTACTCTTCCTCGCCGAAGAGTCCTTTCTTGTTCACCCATCGCCATATCTGAGGCTTGAGCGTGAGGCTGCGGTCTTCGAGTGGCAGTTTGACCGCCGCATGGCCCTGGCGCGCGGACTCCCTCATGGCTACTGTCGCCTCGAACGACTTGTGCTGGACCTGCCCCGGTGCCTTCGGCTCGATGCCGTGGGTGATGGCGTCGACGATGGACTGCATGGAGTTCACGAGCCGGTCGCCGGGATATAGCCATCCTTCCTCGTCGTACCCTCCCTCGGCGTGAGGACGAAACTGCTTGAAGGTCTTCGAGTCGTCGTACTTCAGGCCGGAGAGGAGGTCTGCTTCGGATGCGTCGATCTTGTGGTAGAAACGGTGGTGTCGCTTGTCGGTCACGAAGACGCCCTCGGTGCCCGTGACAATCAGCCCACGCATGGCCCCGGTCCTGGCGTGGATGAAGCAGTCGATGCCGTTCGCGTACCGGACGTAGCCGCCGATGCCGAGGTACTCGTCGTCGCTCTCTCCGAACGGGTCGCCGTTCATCCAACCCGTGACCCAGTCAATGTCGGCGTCCTGGGCAAACATGTGCGCGACGCTGAGGCCCTGGCATCCGCCCTGCATGGTCAACTCATAGAGGTTGATGTTCAAGACCTCGCCGATCTCGCCCGCCTCGATCAAGGCGCGTGCCTCCCACAGCTGGGATATGCTCCGGTCGACGTTGCCGCCCTGCCATGGGATGCCGTTCGCCTCACATGCGGCGACCATGCGGTCGGCGTCGGCCAGGCTGGCGGCGATTGGCTTCTCGGACACGATGCCCTTCGCTCCGGACGTTTCCGCAGCGAGGACGACCATGTCGGGGTTGTACTGGACGGGGAGGACGCAGTCGACGATGTCGAGCTGCTCGTTGGCGTACATCTCCTCGGCGGTGCTGTAGCCGCGGGCGGATAAGCGCCGCATCGCGAGAGCGAGGTTGTCAGGGTCGGGATCGGCGATTGCGACGACCTGCGTGTCGGGGAGCAGGTTGAAGCCGCGTGCGTGCTGCGTGCCCTGGCGTCCGCATCCGACGATTCCGACCTGGTATTTGGCGGTGGTTGTCATTTTAGGGGCCTCCCTGGCTGGAAGTGGTTGAGGATGGTTCATGATATATCATTATTCCCGCGATGGGAGACTCTTGAAGAAGAAAGTAGAAAGTATTGCGTAGGAAGTTGGGAGTGGGGGATTCACCGCGGAGGGCGCGGGGAGCGCAGAGGGGGAGGAGGATGAATTGATATATCGGGGATCAGAATAAACCTCGTGTACCCCACACCCAACCCCTCTGGATACCGGCCTTCGCCGGTATGACGGGAACGGCAGTTATAGTGTCTGTCGGCAAGAGCAAAATGGCATCAGTCGGACGCTCCCTGCACCTGCTCCTTTCCCGTTGGGCAGATGTTAAGCAGGCAGCACTCCTCGCACGCCGGGTCCTTCTTGCAGACGTTCGCGGCGTGGGTGACTATGAGGGCGTGGTACTCGTTGAAGAGCGGGACGTCGGGCTGGAGGTGGTCGGTGAAGAGGCGCTGGTAGAGGGCGTAGGGGCCTTTTTCGGGGGCGAGGCCGAGGCGGTGGAGCAGGCGCCGGGTGTAGTGGTCGATGACGAAGACGGGCATGTCGAGGGCGTAGAGGAGTATGTCGTCGGCGGTCTCCTCGCCGATGCCGTGGATGGCGAGGAGCTCCTCGCGGAGGGTGGCGGGGTCGCCGGCCATGAGCGCTTCGATGTCGTCGTCCCGCTCGGCGAGCCACTCCACGAGGGCCTTGAGCTTTCGGGCCTTCATGTTGTAGTAGCCGGATGAGTAGATGAGCCGCGCGATGTCGGTCACGTCCGCGCTTCTGAGTCCGTGAGGCGAGAGCAGTCCGGCCTCGGAGAGGGCGTCAATCGCTTTGGCGGCGTTGCTCCACGCGGTGTTCTGAACGAGAACCGCGCCGACCATCACCTCGAAGCGGGAGTTTGCAGGCCACCAGTCGCGGGGACCGTAGCGCTCCAGGAGGCGGTCGTAGATGTCGGCTAGGTGGTGATGCATGGGGGATGGGGGTAGCAAGTATTTTGCCTCGGTCACCCTTAAACCGGATTCACAAAACTGATGACTTGATAGCCGCTACCCGATAAAGGATAGTCTATGCCAATTGTCTCTTGCTCAAACTCTATGAACAAAATATTGGAAACTTGACAATAAAGAACAATTAATCTATAGTATATCTGTACTCATACGTCACATCCCCTAGTTTCGGGTTAGGGGAAATGGAATAAAATCGCTGATAATAGCATATGAGTTCGTTTTTTGCGCCCGCATTGTTTGTTGGTGTCAGACAATAGCAGGCAATAGGCGGTTGCCTTGTTGACTTTCTGGTTGCGCTTGAGAATGTCTTTGTCATCATGTATGCTCTTTCACATTATTCGCCTTTCGGCAGTTCGTACTAGTTAAATCGCGTCAGATTCTAGTCGAAGGTAATAAGATAGACATGCAAACAGCGTGGGACTTTCTCGATGCCGCCGACCATCTGTTCAGTTGCGGAGACACCTCTGGGGGATCGGAAAAGTTGTGGGGGGCTGCGGCTTGTACCGTAATGACGGTGGCCCAAGAGCGGGGTTGGGCTTACGAGAATCATGATGCGTTGAAACTTGCGGTCCGTAAACTGATTACCGAACACCATGCCCAGGAGTTGCGTGCCGGGTTTGCGGCGGCACTGCAATTCCGTGCGAACTTCTACCATGGCTTCATGGAAGACTGCGACGTTGAGTTAGCTCGCCCACTGGTGCATGACTTTGTCGAACGGGCATTGATTTCGTCTGAACCCCGAGGGCAGGGGCAATCCCACAGTGCTCCCCTGCCCACCTTCAACGAGCGCCTAGCGACGGTGACCGAGCAGAACCAGAGTCGACTTTGCGTTGGATTGGACCCGGAACTCTCGTCCAACGGGGACTTTGATCCGAAGTTGGTTCTGGATCTAAACAAGGCCATCATCGATTCAAGCCATGAGTTTGCTTGTGCATACAAGCCGAATTTGGCGATCTATGAATCGATGGGGTATGCCGGACTGATGGTTTTGGAGAAGACCATGAGCTTCATTCGGGAGCTGAACCCGAACATGCCTATCATAGGTGACGCCAAACGGGGGGATATTGGTCCGTGCTCGTTGGCATATGTACGTACGATGTTCGACAGCTTCGATTTCGACGCCGTGACGGTCAGCCCGTACATGGGCTCCGATTCGCTTGAGCCGTTCATAAGGCAAGGCAACCGCGGCGTATTCGTCCTCTGCCGGACGTCAAACCCGGGCGGTGCCGATTTTCAGGATGTTACGGTCGTTGACGAACGGGACGATACTCGTATGCCCCTATACGAATTTGTTGCAAGAAATGTAAACAACTGGAATAAGCAGGGAAACGTAGGCTTGGTTGTTGGGGCGACCGTGCCCGCCCAAATGCGGCGGATTCGAGACGCCGTCCCTGACATGCTGTTCCTGATCCCGGGGATTGGTTTTCAAGGTGGAGACTTAGCTCAGACGGTATCGAGTGCGGCGGACAGTGGAGGCAAGGGATTCATTATCAATGCCTCTCGTCAGATCATGTTTGCTGCAAAAACTCCCAGTGAAACCTATGAAACTAACTCTGCAGCTCGCAAGAGAATCAAGAAAGCCGCCCGAAAGTTGAGAGATCGCATCAACAGCGAGATAGAGTCGGCGAGACATGTGAGAGTTCTGCCAACACTATCGGAGCGAGAGAGCCAAACACCTGTGCCTGTAGGGTAAGACTTAGGATGAAATAGATCCTAACGGTAGTGGTAATTGATTAGCGGCTGGCAGGGAGAGAGGCGTTCAGACTGAAGGGGAGTGAAGGGGAGGGCCGCTGAACACAGCGCAGAGCCGGTCCACGACAGGCTGGTCGCCTCCATTGCGTTCCAACGTCCTGATTACGCTGGTGAAAGCCGAGAACGCATCGGCCCCTTCCTCGTTCTTCGAGCAGTGTGACACCTTCCGCGCGATCACTGCCGGGCGGAGCGCTCGCTCAGCACGGTTGTTGGTCGGCTCAATGCTCGGATCGTCCAGAAAGCGCAGCAGGTTGCCACGATCGTCGTGCCAGCCAAGTTCGTTCTGCAACCTGTAGTTGTCCGCATCCGTCATCGGTCGGTCGCGGAGATGATAGCTCACCTGGCGCTTCAACCGCTCGGCCTGCACACCAAAGTCGACAGCCTCACCTCGGTGATATGCCCTCCACAGGTCCATGGCTTCTCGCAAAAGCGCACTCAGACTCTTGCCGAAGCTGCGTCCTCTCCCTGTCTTGGTATGAACCACCTCACTGACCGAGCGCAGTACGTGCGCCAGACACTTCTGCTGCTTGATCCCGGACAGCGCCTGGGCGTCGTAGCTCCGTCCTCGATCAGTCACCATCACCCCTCCATAGTCCGAGGGGACCACCTCCCGCACCTCTTCGTTCCGGTGACGAGCACGGACCTGATAGACCGTCGCCTCTTCCGTCTCGAACGCCATCAGAAACGCTCGCTCGCCTCCCACTCGCCAGCCCGTGTCGTCGGTGTGGACGAGGGGACTCGCCCGTACCGATGTCCGCAGCCTGCTGTAGGCATCACCCACCGCACCAGCAGCACGACGCAGCGCGTCCTGGCTGATCGCTCCCTGACTCACTCTCACCCCGGTCAGCGCTCTGAGAACGGCAGGAACCTTCCGTACCGGAACGCCCACCCCATAGTGGAGCACGTGGGCCGCAGCCATCAGCCGCTTCCCCACTCGGTGGGCGCTGGCCCCGTACTGGTCCGGCGCTATGTCGGGATGCCGCCCTCGCACAGCCTTGCCGCACGACCGGCACCGGCATACCTGCACACGATACGCTCTCACCTGCGGACGCAGAACACGTGGCAGGTCGGTTACATAGGCTATACTCACACCTGCATCCTCGAGTCTGCCTCCACATCCCGGGCATGTGTCCCCCGACACCGGCACGTCTTCAACCGGCTCGGTCACCTCATCGGCAGACGGCGGCTTGCGGTAGCTGAACAGTCCCATACCCGGCTTGCGGCCAGGACGCTTGGGCTTGCTGGTTCGCCTGCCCTTGGAGAACGGAGCCGCCTGACGCTTTCCCGCTCGCTTGGCCTCGGCGAGTTCCTTATGCAACTCTTCGTTGGCTGCCGTCAACCGCGCGTTCTGCTCTTGAAGCCGCGTCACCAACGCGATAATCTCATCGCGTTCAGAGGGGGGCATGCCTTGGGACTTGCACATAGCCTAAGTCTAAACCAGCGCCCTGCATTCACCGCAACCCCTCTACGGGCCCTGAAACCGCTAATCAATTACCGGTAGTGTATGAAGCGCTCACCAGATTCGGTGAGCGCTTTGTCTTTGACAAGTGTCTTGACACGTTCAACCAGAAAGGGCAGTCATGGTCGTAGATTTTGCTGTGGGGGAGCGGCTGACGCTGCGCAAGAAGCATCCGTGCGGCGGGTTCGAGTGGGAGGTCACGCGGATCGGGGCTGATATCGGGATTCAGTGCGTGAAGTGCTCCCGGCACGTGATGATGGCGCGTTCGACGCTGGAAAAGCGGATGAAGGCCCGGCTGTCAGGTGGAAGGACGACATAGGGGATTAGGTATGCGTCTCAAGGGCAAGACTGCGCTCATCGCAGGCGGCGCTTCGGGCGTCGAGGGACGGCTGATGGGCATCGGTGGCGCGGCGGTGCGGCGATTCTCTCGTGAGGGCGCGCAGGTCGTGATCGCGGATATCAAGGACGAGGTGGGAGAGCGGACGGCGGCAGAGATCAGGGCAGAGGGGGGAGAGGCGCTCTACGTCCATCTCGACGTGACGGACGAGGCGGAGTGGATGGCGGCCGTTGCGGCAGCGGTCGACCGGTTCGGCAAGCTGCACGTCTTGGTGGACGCGGCGGGGACGTCCATTCGCCACAAGGTGGAGGAAACGCCCGTCGAGACCTTCGACCTGGAGATGGCCGTCCATGCGAGGGGAGCGTTCCTCGGCGCAAAGCACGCGATACCGCGTATGCGAGAGGCCGGGGGCGGCTCTATCGTCATCGTGTCGTCGATGTACGGCATCGTGGGGGCGGCTTCCACCTCGTACCCGACGGCGAAGGGGGCCATGCGCAACTTCACGAAGGCGGCGGCCATCCAGTACGCGGCGGAGGGCATCCGCGTCAACTCGGTGCACCCCGGCTTCGTGATGACGCCGCTTACGGAGAAAATCTTCAACGTGCCGGAGATCATCGGTCCACGCTTGGAGCGGGTGCCCATGCGCCGGCTCGGCACCGTGGACGAGATCGCCAACGGCATCCTGTTCCTGGCGTCGGACGAGTCGTCGTTCATCACCGGGGCGGAGCTGGTGATCGACGGGGGGTATCTGGCGGAGTGAGGGGCCGTTAGAGGGGAGAACCGGTTTCGCGAAAATGCTCCCTCGTTGAACGTAGTTCCAGCCAGCAGGCGTCTGCTATAATTACACCAGATGAGGCTCCGCTGTCTCCGATGTGAGATACTTCCGCAGGATATCGGTTGCCAAAGTAGGTGCGATGATGTCGAAGGTGAAGAGGCTGACCGTACAAGATAAGTTGAACCTTGCCCGACGTCACCTCAGTAAGGTTCAATCAGCATGGATGGACCCGCTGGACTTCGAGGACCTTAGCATTTACGGATTCTACTGTCTCGAAGCGGCTGTTGAGGCTGCGGCCCGCCACGTCCAAATAGAGACGAAGAAACAGCATTGGCAAAAAGCGAACGCTGCCCGTGATTTGCACGAGCGCTACGGACTGCCTGACCTCGCAGACCTACTCGTGGATCTCAATGATACGAGGAAGTCAGTCGTCTACGGGGACGTGGTACCTTCGGAAATCGACGAAGAAGACGTGGTGATCGCGATTGAGAACTACGTGGAGGCGGTCGAACAGTTCGTGGGCATGGTGGGCAGGCCACACTAAATCAATTGATGGACTATACGGCATGATTGCCCAAAGTCCGATAATCCGGTGGCCCACAGAGGCGTCGATGCAGTGGACTGAGAACTTCCTGGACTCAGCGCAGGACGATCTCAGCATTGCGGCGGTGATAGCCATTGGTTCTGCGGTTCGACCTAACGGAGGGGCCGCCGACCTTGATCTCGTGGTGATATGCAGAGAACCCCTGAACCTCAATCGTTCGCGCCCCATGGAGGTCGACCTGCGCGTCTACCGGACTAACGACGTCGACAGGCTAATAGCCGAAGGGCATGACGTTCTGGGATGGGCTATCAAGTTTGGTCAAGTCTTATTCCAACGAAGCGGTTTCTGGGACATGACGCTAAGTCGTTGGAAGAATGACCTGCCTTGGCCCTCCCCTGACACTCCTCGCGTTAGAGCAAAGAACGCGCACCGGCGTTTCATGAACGTCCTCGAAATAGGGGACTTAGATGCCGCACTGGAGCAGGCCATTTCATATTTGACAAATCTGGCTTGGGCGGAACTCTTGGAAGTCGGCATATTCCCTGCATCGAGACGTGAATTGCCGAGTCAGCTAAGGGCTATTGACTCTCAAAGACTCGCGGACTCCCTCGAAAGCTTACTGGACGGCGACTCCGATAGACCGGAAACTCTTGAGCAACTTGCGGATATTGTCGCCAACCCGCCAGACGCAATAGCCGCAGACCGATAGCTCTCTTAATGTGTTGAGGCGTATCGACAATTGCTTCCGGAAAATTTGGCAACCGAACCATGACCGGATACGTCCAGACGGTGCTTGGGCCGGTCGGGACGGAGGCGCTTGGGGTGACGCACACCCATGAGCACATCCTGTCCGACCTGTCGAATATCGCGGTCGAGCCGGACGACCCCTTCGAGCGGGAGATGTTCCACGCGCCGATGCGGATGGACATCCTCGGCTACCTGAGCTACTACCACGCCGCCAATCTCGACAATCTTCGGCTGGACGATGTCGATACGGCAATCGCGGAGATCGACCTGTACAAGCGTCACGGGGGTGGGGCCATCGTGGAGGCGTCGAGCATCGGGCTGAGCCGGAACCCCGATGGCCTCGCGCGCGTATCGAGGGCGACGGGCGTCCACATCGTCATGGGGTCGTCGTACTACGTGAAGGAGGCGCATCCGCCCAATATGGACGAGATATCGGAGGACGACATCTTCGAGGAGATCGTGCGTGACATAACCGTCGGCGTCGGCTCGACGGGGGTCAGGGCAGGGATCATCGGTGAGGTGGGGTGCTCGTACCCGCTGTCGGACAACGAGCGGAAGGTGCTGCGGGCGTCGGCAAGGGCGCAGAGGGCGACGGGGGCGGCGATACTGATCCATCCCGGCCGGGACGAGCCTTCGCCGGAGGAGATCATCGGGGTCATCGTGGACGCGGGGGGCGATCCGGGACGCACCATTATCGGTCATCTCGACCGGACGGTGATGGACCGCCAGGCGCTTCTCCGCATCGCCGAGGCGGGGTGCTACCTCGAATGGGACCACTTCGGCTCCGGTCTGCCGTACTATCCGCCGAACCCCAAGATCACGATGCTCAGTGACGCGGACCGCGCGGAGGTGATCGCGTTCATGATCGAGCGCGGCTACGGGGACAAGATCGTCACAGGGCACGACGTGGCGTCGAAGCGGCGGCTGACGGCCTATGGCGGGCCGGGGTACTTTTATATAGTCAGGCAGGTGGTACCGTGGCTGCGGACTCGCGGGTTCTCGGACGGGGACATCGACCGGCTGCTGATTCACAATCCGGCGAGGGTGTTGACGATGGCGGAGCCGGGCGCGTAGTCGCTGCGGTCCGAGTTACTGCATGGTCATGCCGCCGTCAATCATCATGTTGCTGCCGGTGATGAAGGCGGCATCGTCGGAGGCGAGGTACACGGTCGCGGCGGCGATTTCGTCGGGCTGGCCCAAGCGACCCATGGGCTGGCGGGCGACCATGTCGGCGCGGGTAGCCGCGGGGTCGGGGAACTGTGCGACCATGCGGCCGACCCAAGGAGTGTCGACTGTGCCCGGGGAGATGGAGTTGCACCGGAGGCCCTGCTCGACGTAGTCGAGGGCGATGGCGCGCGTGAGGGCGATGACGCCGCCCTTCGAGGCGCAGTAGGCTGTGCGGTCGCGCACGCCGACGACGCCCGCGACGGACGCCATGTTGATGATGCACCCTCCGCCCGATTCGAGAAGGTGGGGCAGCGTGTGCTTGCTGACGAGGAAGATGCCCTTGACGTTCACGTCCATCATCCGGTCCCAGTCTTCCTCGGTCGTTTCGAGCAGCTTGCCCGCTCGACCGAAACCTGCGTTGTTGACGAGGGTGTCAATGCCACCCAAGCGCTCGGCGGCCGTCTGCACCATGGCTTCGACCGAACTCGCGTAGCTTACGTCGCACTCGGCCACGTGTGCCGTGTGGCCGTCGTCGCGCAGCGAGGCGGCGACGTTCTCGGCCGCTTCGAGGTCCATGTCGGCAATGACAATAGATGCTCCCTCTTTCGTGAACGCCCTTGCTACGGCCTCACCGATACCGGCTCCGCCGCCGGTTATGATCGCCTTCCGACCTTCAAGCCTCAAATGTTCGTCCTCCGAGTCATGTTGTTTCTCGTTACGTCTTGTTGGTGACTGTGACGGCCCTCAACGTCCAGTCTCGATGCTCAGCGTCGTGGAAATCGCGCATGTAGCCTCGCGCCTGCGACACGAGCAATTGAGAATAGCCGTTGGATTCTCCGTCGCCGCTTGGCCGGCGGCATGGGCCGGGGACTGGATTCCGGCCTCCGCCGGAATGACGGATGGCAGTAGTACACCGGCTATTTGGGGAGCAATGGCTCAGGTTCGTCATGATTGCCCGGAGGTGGCGCTACCCCTTCGCGAAGAGCTCGTATGCGCGCGCCTCTTCGGGCGTCTGGTATCTGCCGGAGTGGTCGCCTCCGAGCCAGCGGTAGGGGCGCGGATAGAGGGTCATCGAGCGGTCCTCCAGCGGCAGCGAGAGGGGGACCGAGCCCCAGAGCGCCGAATGCTTGGCGGCGACCGCGGCCTCGAGGGACCTGAGCAGATCGTAGCCGGATATCGCCATCTCGGTGCCGTTCTCGACGGCGGAAATGAAGGACAGGATCGAGCTTGCGAGGTAGCCGTATTTCGGCCAGGCGAAGGGCGTGAACTCGCGGTCGGACTTGACGCGCGCGCCGTTATCGTCGAACCCCTGGTAGATGTCCATGACGTCGCCCCAGTCCCATCGCAGGAGCGAGTCCTCCGTCCAGACATCGACGCCGCGGTGCGGAGTCGGCTCGCCGTAGACGGTCGCCTCGATACCGGTGCTCATCTTGAACCGTCCGTTGATGATGAGGCCGCTGTCCTCATTCGCCTCCAGGGATTCCTGCGGCTTGCCCCAGGCGATCACCTCGGTGATCTCGGCGTTCGTCAGGAGCCGGAGGACGGCGATGTGCTGGCATCCGCCGCCGGATATCTCTCCCCCCCACGAGTGGACGGTCGCGCCCTGCACCTCTCCGTAGTCGCCGTTCCGGAGCCAGCTCGCGGCCTCCTGAACGTCGGCGCGAGAGCGCTGGAGGTTGCCGCCGTGGAAGACGACGCCGCGCTCCTCGCACGTGGCAATCATCTCATCCACATCGGAGAGCGTCGCGCCGATGGGCTTGTCCGTGGAGACGCCTCGCACACCGGCCTGGGCCGAGGCGATTACCGCGTCCTTTATGAACTTGCCGGGGAGGACGACGACGGCGAGATCGGGGACCTCGTCCATCTGCCGGTACATCTCCTCGGCGTCCTTGAAGAGCGCCTTGACGCCGAAACGGTCACCGACGACGTTCCGCCGGTCGTCGTTGTACTCGGCGATTGCGACGACCTCCGTGTTCTCAAAGGTGTTGTAGACATCGGTGTAGTGCTGGCCCATACGGCCGCAGCCAATAATCGCCACTCGCAACTTTTCGTCAGCCATGTGTCCTCCGCCCCGGTCAACCGCCGGGCACAGTGTGAATGATTCGCAAGATTGTAGTCGGACGGGGTCGTTAATTCAATGGTGGTTGGTGAGGGCGTCAAATCTCCGCCCCCTCGAAGTGGGCGATCTCGATGAAGTCGCCGTCGTCGTCCGACCAGGCGTAGAGGGCGGCGTCGATGACGCGGTGGGCGTCGATGCCGATTACGAGCTGCTGGACGGGGTAGGCGGGGCCGTCTCCCCACGGGCTGACGGCGACTCCACGGTCTATATCGGAGAGGTAGGCCTGTCCGTTGGGGTGGGAGTGGTAGATGATGCGGGCGGGCGTGTCGGAATCGAGGCTGTGATTCAGCTCGATGAGGTCCTGCGCGCCGAAGACGTAGGCGGTCTCCGCCGTGCGGCCTGGGGCTGACGGGTGGCTTCCCTGCGCTTGCATGTTGACGCAGGCCCTGACGGTGGTTACCGAGGCGCCGTCCTTGTCGCCCTCCAGCCAGCCGCAGCACTCGTCGGGGTACTCCCTGCGGGCCTGGCGATAGGTCTCTTCGAGGATGTCGCGGGGCACTTCCAACGGTGTCGGCATCGTAGAGGTTGGTCCTCGACGGTATGATCGGGAAGGCTGGGCTATCAGTCTTCGCGGGGGCCGAAGCCCTCTTCTCCGGCGGGCCTTTCCTGCGCGTTCGGGTCTCCGCCGGCGGGACTGCCGAAGTGCTGCGGTCGCCAGTACCAGACGTGGCCGTGGTCGGCTCCGGCGATCAGGCCAAGGTTGCCGTCGTCCTGCCAGTCGACGGGGGCCATGTGGACGCCGTGCCGCCAGAATTCCAGGGGGTTGCCGTCGGCGTCGAACACGAGGACGACCGGCCTCTTGAATACCGGCTGTGTCTTCGTTCCCACGTTCTTGACGAAGAGTATGTAGCTGCCTCGGTAGGGGCTTCCGTGCTGGGGGCCGACGCCGATGAGCAGGTCGAGGAGGCCGTCGCCGTCCCAGTCGACGAGGTTGAACTTCGTCCTTCCACGTCCGTCGCCGCCCGCGGGGGTGTAGATGCCGTGCGTCTTGATGGTGGAGCCGTCCTCGTAGCGGAGTTTTTCCCCTGGGAGGAGGCCGGACAGGTCGTCGCTGCCTACTCGCCTGTAGAGGGCTACGTCGAGGTCCAGGTCCTGAGTAACAATGTCGGGCAGGTCGCCGTCGGTCAGGTGACCGATGCCGGGCTGCTGCCGCCAGGGGCCGATGAGCGGCGAGCCGTCGTTGATGTGGAGCCGCTGGGGCGGGCCGAGCTCAGGGGTCGTCTTGGTCCCCCAGTTCGGATACCACTCGTAGAGGCTGACCATGTCGCAGACGACGAGATCGAGCAGGCCGTTGCCGTTCCAGTCGGCGAGGACGGGGTTGCTGTAGCCGCCGGTGTCGCCGTCGTAGGGGCTTTGGGAGCCGCCCCAGTACTGTCCGCTCGAAGGATAGGGCGTTGCGAGACGGCGGATCTCGGTTGTTCCGTAGCGGACTCGCTCGGGCGGAGCGAACCGCAGGGGGTTTGTGGAGAGGGTCTTATACCAGAAGATGTAGCCCTCGACGCTGCCGACGAGGATGTCCTGCATTCCCGTGTCGCGCCAGTCACCGGCGGTGGGAACGGAGAAGTAGCCGCCGTTGACGTGGGGATTGTGCTGTTTGAGCTTGCGTGGCGTGTCGTAGACGGGCCTTCCGGCCGCGTCCTTGCCATAGTACCGCGCCCACTCAACGTTTCCGGCGTTGTCCCCAGAGAATATGTCGAATCGTCCGGCCTCCAGGGCATCGGAGACTCCTATTGCCGACTGGAAAGAAGTGATGCGGCTGAAGGGCTCGCCGTGGAGGGTGAATATCTCGGCGGGTTCGCCCCATTCGGGGTCATCGCCTGTCGACAGGATGGGCACGTGGTTGATGTGGCCATAGTAGTTGAGGAGCAGGATGCCCGCGGTCGGATCGTCGGAGTTGACCTCGCTGATGTGGAAGGTATGGCGGGGGATTTCGACATCGACCTTGCCCACGTAGGTGAACTCGATATCGCCGCCGCTGCTCGTGTTGCGATAGAGGTGTAGGGAAGCCGTGCCGAACTCCGAGAAATACTTGCCGTCTTTGTCGTAGCGGTCGCGCTGGTCCTCAGGGACGATGCCCTCCGGGCTCTTGGCCCACATTATGCCGTCCTCGGTCTCGAGGACGACCAGATCGACGACGCCGTCACCGTTCCAGTCGAGGGCGACCGTTGCGCCCCTGCCGAAACCGGCGTCCCCGTCCCTGCCCTTGAGTGTTACGGGCCGACCTTCGTCCCGAGTCGCGGGTGGGCCATTTTCCACGGATATGGCCGTAACGGGTTTCTGAGAGTACCCGCGTGGCGCCAGGATGACCTCGACTTTTCCGTCTCCGTCGAAGTCGGCAGCTACGACGACGGTGCCGACGAGGCCCTTGTCCCTTTCGTTTCGGTGGAGGGACCGTGACACCACACCCCACCGGAGGCCGCGGTCGACGATGGGGGTTCCGTCCGCAATCTCGCCGATGAATTTGTAGCTGTAGATATCGCCGTTGCCGCCGGTGACAACGACCTCGGGCTCACCGTCCGCGTCCCAGTCCAAGACTTTCACGGCGGAGCCGCCCGCGAACAGGTCGCCGACGACGTTCTCATCGCCGAGTACGAGGGGCGAGCCGTCTCCCGCGTTGCCGGCCGGTATGGGGTGAGGGAAGGTGGTCATGGTTTGCTCCTATCGCAATGCTTGATGGCGGACAGTCTATGTGAAAGAGTCGTTCGGAAACGAGGTCAGTTGGTCCTGTTGGGGGAGTCATCCCGGAATTCCGCGAATTCGTGGACCTTCTTCGCGCCGAAGGCGGAAAGCTCGCCGACCATTGACTGGATTCTGGCGTCGTCGCTGGCGAGCCATTCCGGGTAGGGGTCGAATATGTTGCCCGCATAGTAGCGGAGGGAGGCGATCTGGTTGTCGGTTTGCGGTCGGGCGGCGAACTTCAGGGCGATGTAGCGTCTGCCGGCCCAGCCGTTGAAGATGGCGTGCCAGATGCTCTGGTTGAAGAAAATGGCGTCGCCGGGGTTGGACTCGAGGGAGACGCTGGGCATGTTCGGCCCCGGCACGTCGTAGGGGCGAACGGGCAGTCCTCGGCGCTGGTGCATGGAATCGGGCTCGATATCGCGGTGGAGCGGCATCCGGTGAGACCCCGGAATGACGCGGAGGCAGCCGTTTTCCTCTCTGATCGGGTCGAGGTAGAGGTTGAGCTTGAGACGGGTGTAGGAGACCTCGTCGTGATCGCCGGGGCGATCGGGATGCCAGGGGTGCTCGGAGTTTACGGTGACGTTGCCCTCGGACCCCGCCCAGACGAAGCCGGGGCCGAGGATGCTCTCGGCGGCCTCGTAGATGCGGTCGTCCGTGACGATCTTCGTCAGCGCCTCGTCCTGTTCGATGAAATTCCCTTCCCCCTGGCCCTGTTCGGGGTCCAGCGGCTGGCCGTTGCGGAGCTTGAGCCACAGGTTGTCCGCGGTAGCGGTGATCTCCGCAGTTTCCTCTGCAGAGAAGAGTTGCGGAATGAACAGAAAACCGAACGATTCGAAGTGGGCGACCTGCCCAGTTGAAAGCATCTGGCGTACCTCTGTTGCGGAATCGGAACTAGCGCCGCCTATGGTACGTCGGTCGGTCGGACATGGCAATAGCGGGGGAATGAAGACAGGCCCGCCGGGTTCCGGCGGGCCTGTCTTATTTAGGCTAGCTGCCTAGGCTTGTCCGCTTGGCTTCTACCAGACGGTCTTGGTGCACTTGTCGTACGGACTGCCGCCCTGGACGAAGGCCCAACTCCCGCAGTACTTCGAGCGGTTGCCCGGATGGTGGAAGTTGTCCATGCCGTCCTCGAAGAAGCGCGCCCAAGCGCTGAAGCCGTTGTGGTCACGCTCGTGGGTGATCGGCTTGTTGCGGAAGTTGTTCCGGGTGAGGTAGACGCCGCGGAAGACGCCGGAGTAGGCGCAGCAGTTCAGGCCCCAGAGCTGGTCGGCGTTGGTGGAGAACATCTCCTTGCCCATCTCGATTCGCCGTGGGTCGAGGTTGCTGACGCCGAGGCCGTCGATCCACATCTGGGACTGGCGCATCAGCAGTCCACCGGCGTCAGCGGGGAACTCGCCCGCGCCCGCCAGCGGGAGCCAGTCGGGGTCTCCGCCCGAGGGCGCCATGCCCTCTTCACCGCGTGTGGCGTACCACTTGCCGATCTCGCCCGCGAGGTTACCGCGAGTGAGGGGGGCGAGGCTCGTCCACTGGACCGTCCAAGGGTTGTACTGGTAGGCCGAGTAGTCGCGGGCGATCTGTGTGGTTTGAAGACTCTCCCCGGTCCTTGCCCTAACGGCCGCGATGTTCGTCTTGATGCCGACGCCCTGCCATGCCGCCTTCAGAATCTCGGCGGCCTGCGAGACGGCCGGGTTCGGGCTCGTGCCAATGGTGATCTGCATCTCGATCGTGCCCGATCCGTCCTTATGCATCCGGAAGTTATCGGTGTCTCGCCCCGCCAGGCCAAGCCCGTCGAGCAGCTGGTTGGCCTTGTTGAGGTCCTTCTCCATGTGGAGCATACGGAACTCGTCGCCCGGGTAGTACGGGTTGTTCGGACGCGGGACACGGTTCTGCACCACGCCCACGCCGGACAGGACGACGGTGTTCAGGACCTCCTTGTCTACCGTGTGCGACAGAGCGATGCGGAAGTCCTGTGTTCGGATGAGCTCGCCGATGCGCGGGTCCTCGTTATAGGTCTGCTGCATCGTCGTGGTCAGGTCGGCGCCGCCGCTGCTCGGCCAGTGGTAGATCGAGAAGTCGCCGCGCTCCATGTTCTCGATGTAGAGGGGGAGCTGGCCGGGGATGAACGAAGACGTTCGTCCGTCTTCCTCACCGGACATCGCGCGGAAGACTATCACAGCCTGGCTTTCCAACTTGTCCATGATCGCGCCGTCGTTGTAGGGGATCTGGTTGCCCTCGGGGTCAACGAACCAGTGGTACTGGTTCTTCAGGAACGAGGTCTGCGAATCACTGTGTGCAACAGTGCAATACGGTGCAGCACACCCGGGATGCGCCAATCCCGGAGGATTGGGCCAGAAGTCAAACTTGGACATCAAGAATGTCTTGAGGTCGGGATGATCGCCTTCGGCCATGAGCTTGTCGATAGCGGCCTGGCCGGCATATTGGGGGTAGAACTCTTTCAGAGCCGGGTGCCATACTATGCACACGGCGCCAGGGGTACAGTAGTTGCTTGGAGTGGCCCGCGATTCCATGATCGTGAAGATCGGAGTGTCGTAGGTGAGCGTCCACGTGATGTCGTCCACCACATTAAACTTGGGCGGATTCTGCGTCACAGGGTCGCTGAACTCTAGGGGGAGTGGGCCGCCGAAGAGGGCGGGAGTGAGGTTCACTTCCCACGCGAACTCCACGGACTCCATGTCCAGCGGGTGACCATCAAACCACTTGAGGCCGCGCCGGTTCGTGAAGGTCCAGACGGTGCCGTCGTCGCTGACGTCCCAGCCCTTGCCGATCCAGGGGAACCACTTCAGACCACCGAGGGAGTCACGGCGGTTCCAACTCGCGAGGATCCACTCGCCGACGTAGTGGTGGGGCTGGATCTGGCGATAGAACCCACCGTACTCGCCGATGCCGTCGGGCCCGGCGAGGACCGCCACGTCCTCAGGGACGGGGAGTCGTTCCATCAGCGGCGGAATTTCGCCCGCCTTCACCAACTGAGCCGAGTGCGGGGACTCGAAGAACTGAGTCGGACGAGGGCCGTCGTAGTCCTGGAATACCCAGACTTCGCCTGGCACCTGCTGCTTGGCGGGCTTCCAAGCGTGCGGGCTTCGGAGCGGGCAGTCAGAGACTGTGTCGCCCAGGATCACGCATGTTGCGGGCACCATAGCCATTGCCTCCGGCTGGGGCCGCTGGGCAGGAGCGGGTGCAGCCGCTGGTGCGGCAGCAGGAGCAGGTGCGGCAGCCGGAGCGGGCGCCGCAGCTGGTGCCGGAGCCGGAGCGGGCGCAGGGGCTGGTGCTGCAGCGGGTGCTTGTGCGGGCGCGGCTGCGGGCGCGGCTGCGGGCGCAGCGGTCGTCCCGCTGTCCGTATCGTCGCTGCTGCCGCACGCTGCCAGCGCCAACGCCAGTACGAGACCGGCGACTATTGAGAATACAAACCTACGGTTCATCATTCGTAACCTCCTCTTCAATTAGGACTAAGCTTTCCTCAATTCAGTGCCAATACATCAATTCCGAACGACTGTATCACAGTGATTAAAAGACGGTCAATGCACCACACGCCCAATCAAGATTGCGTCACATCCCAATCGGCGGCTGACACCCTACGAACCGTTCGCTCAATATCCGCACTCCGTTCCTGTCAGGCTGACGATTCCGCTTCTTCTCTACTCAACCCCGTCGGTGAATTCTACGAGCGCGGTGTGCGGACGGATTTCGGCGCGAGACGCCGTCACAAGCGGAGCGGGCCGACAGCGGTTCGCTTGCCGGGTTAATCATTTACTAACGTTTTCTTTAAGGAAGCCGACCGGTTCAGGAGGCTATAGTGGCCTTTGGCGAGGGAACTTTTCACATATTCCCGCAAACGTGTATAATGCGCGTCATCGATCGCATCGTGCATCGTAGAGTACGGTATCGGGCTGCTCCTGCACGTCGAATATGGAGCGAGAAGGAAAGCTCAACGTCGCCTACTCTCACTCGCCCTTCACGAAACCGTTTGGCGCATACGGGATTCCCTACCACTCCACGAAGTGGGTTGTAATCGACATGACGCCATCTGCTTCCACATAAGCAAGGAGGTTGCCATGCTGCAAGGCGCACTCTATTCGAAGAATGGGCAGGACTTGAGAGTCTCCGTAGAGAGAACCGAGGTCTTGCTCAAGTCGGACGATATATTGAACTTCCCGCGCATCATCGAACTTGAAGGAGACCGCCTCGTTCTCGCATACGGCAAGGGCAGGCACACGGGCGTCGAGACGCGCCCGGTGGCGATCTCCGAGGATTTTGGCCGGACATGGACGGATTCCCCTCCCGGCTACCCAATGGCCGATAACGTTCAGACGTCGGGCATCTTGGGCTATATGGGGGATGGCACGATAGCGTACATCGATGTGTTTCCCGTGAACACGGGCTGGTCGCAGGGCCAGGGGCTCTACCATCAGGTAGCGAAAGTAGAGGATCCCATCTTCAGACTCCGCCGGTTCTCCAGGAAGGGTGATTTGTTGGCGGACGATACTTTCAAGGTCAACGGCATTCCCTGGGGGCTGGCTTCCTACGAGCTTTACGGGACGCTGCTGACATTGGAGAACGGTGATCTGCTGACCGCGTTCGGGGGTCCGGTAGGCTCGACCTTCACGACCTTCATCGTGCGGTCCAAAGACGGTGGAGAGAGTTTCGAATACGTAACGGCTATCAGCCCCGAGGCGGGCGGAGGAGACGGCAGCAATCAGACGCTCGCCGAGGCGGACTTGGAGGTCTTGGAGAATGGCGATATCCTCTGCATGATGAGGACGGGCTCCGATACTCCCATGCGCCAGTCCAGATCGACGGACGGGGGCCTGACGTGGAGCGAGCCCGTGTCCGTCGGGTGGCCGGGGGTCAAACCCCATCTACGGCTCCTGGGCAACGGCGTCCTAGCGTGCAGCTCCGGACGTGGCGTCTATGGACACCCACAGGTCACGTACGTCATGTTCAGCATCGAAGGGACGGGAGAGGAGTGGGAATACCCTTTTTCCTTCCACACGGGGCCGGGCTGCTCCTACACATCGAATATGGAGAGAGAAGGCAAGCTCTACGTCGCATACTCTCACTCGTCCTTCACAAAGCCGTCCGGCGACTACGGGCTTCCCTACCACTCCATCAAGTGGGTTGTAATCGACGCTGCATTATCTGGTTCCGCATAGGCAAGGAGGCCGACATGAGAAGACGACGCACAATGTACCTCGATGACGCCCGTCACTACTACCTGTACGTCTTCGAGCCGCCGATGACGATGGAAGAGGCTTGGCTTACGGTCGACCAAGTCTCAGGAACGGCCGTTGACACGTTCGTCTACGGCGTCTCCTGCGGGGGGCTGTTCTACCCGACGAAGGTCGGCAATCAGTTCGGCGCGGTGGAAGGCACGGCAAGCGGTCCGCATTCGAACGCGATGTATAGGAGTCCCTTCGATGGAGCGGCTACCTGGAGGGCGTGGGAGAACATGAAGGGCCTGATGGAGCGGGGACTGGACCCGCTGAAGGTACTGGTTGACCGGGCTCACGAGAAGAACATGGAGTTCATCGCCAGCCTGCGAATGGGCACCCTCGACCCGACCGACCCCGCCCACATGGGGTCGGAGGGTGGAAGGATGCTCGCGCACCCTGAAGTGAGGGACCTCCTCTTCTCGATAACGGAGGAGTTGGTGGACGAGTACGAGATCGACGGCGTCGAACTGGACTTCTCCTCACCCCCGGCCTCTTGGGACATTTTTCGGCGGGAGGAGGCACGGGAGAGCATCCCGCTGCTAACCGAGCTTGTCGACAGGACCGCCTCGATGGTGCGCAGCAAGCAGAAAGGTCGCCTCACGGTGGGCGCAAAGGTCTTTCCTACAGAGGAGATGAACCTCGACCGTGGACTTGACGTTCGGGGGTGGCTCAACCAAGGAATGCTGGATTTCGTCGTGCCGGCAGTGTTCTACTACCCCTTGGATCTGGACCCCGACCTGCCGTTGGACTGGGTCGTGGAGGCCGCGCACTCGAACGATGTGTCGGTCTACGTACCTCTGGCTCCGTACATTAACGCCTGGACCGGGTCCCGCGCAAAGGAGTTCGCGACGGCAAGCATGTTCCGCGCCGCGGCGGCCAACTACCTCGACCGTGGGGCCGACGGTCTCCTTACCTGTTTTCTCCCTTGGCCGCTGGGCCACGAGCAGCGCGATCTGCTGACGGAGTTGGGGGATGTCGAGTCGCTCAGGAACGGGGATAAGCACTACAACCTGCGTAGACGAGACGCGGCCGCGGACGAGGTCGGCTGCGAGCACGCGGCCCTGCCGCTTGAGATCCCGTTGGGGCATCCGGGCGAGTTGTACGAGATACCGTTCCACATCTCTGACGATATCGACCGAGAGGCTCGGCGAATCCGCCGACTCGTGCTCAAGCTCGTCGTCGGGGAACTCGTGACCGCAGACCGGCTGACCATCCTGCTCAACGGAGAGTCCCTCGAAGGCGAAAGGTGCCTCAGGTCCCCCAGGCCGGGAGTGAGCCCTTACGGCGCCCAGGTACTGGAGTTCGACCTGACTTCGGTGCGTCCGCGCAAAGGACACAACGTCTTGGCAGTCTCACTGGACGAGAGGCCCCCCGGGCTCAATGCGGGCATCACGGTCGAGAGCGTCGAGGTCATCATCGAGTACGGCAGGTATCCGTCCGCGTTGAACCCGACGACACCCAAGAAATAGGCGCCTCGCGGCGGCCCGGCACGTCTGTTACAAACGCCTCCTCAGTGTGGTCGGGTTCCTCAGGTCTCTCGGCATTATGCCATTCGTATGAGGCATAACTGCTTCATAATCCGAATGGACTAAAGCAGCGGGTGTACGTCGAAACCAGTCATGGTGAGCCCGTGGCGCGATAGTAATTTCCATGATGGTCGGTATTCTGTCCTGAACAACTACGGATATCCGCGATCTGAAATTGACAACAGTCATAAATTCTTCTAGGATGTTGCGCACTCGTCTCGTCGGCCCGGGGTCGGAATTGGGATCCTGGTGAAATTTAGGGAGTTTACCCACAGCGGCGTCGAAGTCAATCGATCGTCCACAGCCATAAAGTGAGTTCCATAAAGTGAGTTCCATTGAGGAGGATTGATCATGGTGACAAATTCGAAAGCTAAATACCTGTTAGTCGCGGCCATCGGAGTGTTACTCGCATTCGTATTAGTGTCCTGCGGGAGTGACGATGAGGCCGAACCCGCAGCCGCGCCCGCCCCCGCGCCAGCCCCCGCGCCAGCAGCGGCCCCTGCAGCCGCTCCCGCGCCTGCTCCGGCGCCCGCGCCTGCTGCTGCGCCCGCCCAGGCTCCCTCGATGATTAAGCCTGCGCCGGCCCCTCCACCCCCGCCGCCGCCAGCGGCTAAGCCGATCATACCGGCCACCTGTTATATCAAAGGACAGCAGGTAAGCACGTGCCCGGAGGCCAGCCCACACACGTGGGTTGTGCCGACCATACCGCCGGGAGACTTCGCGGTCTGGCAATACGATGGCCCCCGCCCCACGAAGTTCTACGAATCGCCGATGTCGGCCCAACTCGTACGCGAAGGGACGCTTCCCCCACTGGATGAGCGCGTGCCCATACCGGAAGACCGCATGTACTCGGTTCCCCACGATGAGATCGGCGCCTACGGCGGCATCAGCCGGCAGACCATGCACTTCGTCTTCATGGGTGAGTTTGCTCTGTCCAACTTCGGCGAGCGCGAAGCGGACGGCTTCATTTGGCACCCCTTCGTTGGCAAGAGCTGGCAATTCGAAGACGACGGGCGCCGTCTTGTCTTCACGATGCGCGACGGCCTCAAGTGGTCCGACGGCGAGGACTTCGATATGGAGGACGTGGAATTCGCCTGGACCGACCTGAAACAGCCGCCCTACATGGGGACCTTCCCGGTCAGGTACAGGGACCCGGTTACCGGGAACGACGTGAAGTGGAGCAAGATCGACGACCTGAACTTCTCGCTCACGTTCGACTCCCCTGTATACAACATCATGGAGTCCCGGATGAACAGGGGACCCGACTGCTGGATCAACGCAATGTGCTGGTACTCCCCGAAGCACTTCTTGACACAGTTCATGCCGGAGTACGCGGGACAAGCGAAGATTGACGCGATGATGAAGGAGATGGACTTCGCGGAGTACAATGATTTCTGGAATCAGAACACGTACTCCTTCTATAATCCGGATTCGCCCTGCGCCCGCGCCTGGTGTCTTGAACTGTACGACTCCTCTACTACTGGCATATTAACCCGCAACCAATACTTCTGGGGCTTCGACCCGGAGGGGAACCAGCTTCCGTACCTGGACGGCATTCAGCAGTTCCGGATGGAGAGCCGGAGCGTGGCCGTCTTCCGGTGGTTTGCGGGCGAGCACGACATTCCTGCCACCGCCGTCGCCACCCTCCCCGAGGTGCCTTCCTACATCCAGAACATGGAGAGGGGCGACTACAGCGTGTACCGCTGGCCCGCCATGGGAGGCAACGACTCGGGCTTTGGCCTGGCCGTCACATGGAACGAGGACCCGTTCATAGGCCAGATGATGCGTACAAAGGACTTCCGGATCGCGTTGGCCTTGGCCTTCGATCGCGACGAGATAAACGAAGTCGCCTTCTTCGGATTTGCTGTTCCTCAGATGTGGGTTCCCCGGCCCGACAATCCGTTCTACCCTGGTGACGACATACGGGACCTCTACGTCGAGCGGGACCTCACCAAGTCCAACCAGATGCTGGACGCACTCGGACTCGACAAGAGGGACGACGAGGGATTCAGACTGAGGCCCGACGGCAAGCGGTTCACGATGATCATAAACTACAATTGGTTTCTGTTGCACAAGCAGATGGAATTGTGGGTCAAACAGCTCAGGGAAGTCGGCATCGAGTTGAAGTGGAATAACGTGCCAAACCGCGTCCGTCAAGGCGAGCACTACTTGACCGTAGCGGGAGCGGGCTACGAGTACAATCCGTGGATACTCGACAACACTACAATCGCGCCGCTCGGCCAAAACTTCGTACAGGCTCCGCTGATTGGCATCTGGTACCAGTCGAAGGGTAAGGAGGGCATGCCTCCCGGGCCGGACCCGTCGTTCCTGCCCTTGGCGCCGGCGGAGAACTTCCCGGCCGACCCGTCGGGGAAACTGAAGCAGCTTACCGATATATGGCTCGAAGGCCGGCAGCATCCGCAGTTCTCGCCCGAACGAGCCGAGTACGGCAAGGAGATCTTTCGCATCCACACGGAGGAAATGATCACCAACGGCATGGTGGCGTACAGCGGATTCTTCAGGGGAATTGGCATCAAGCGCAACAACATGCGCAACGTCCCCAAGACCCACGTCCTCGACCACTTCGGGTACATGTCATGGAACTACGCCTTCGAGGACGGAAAGGACAACTTGAACAATCCCGGCAACCGGTCGAAGAAGTACAGGAGCGTCAGCTTCTTGGACACCGACTACTTCGACGTCCAGTAGCCGGCTCGACGAGCTAAGCTAGGGCAATCGGAAGGCCCCGCTCAACATGAGCGGGGCCTTTTCGTTCGGTCTCTCCCCGCGGGGGAGAGATTCACCCTCACCCCAACCCTCTCCCGCGAATGGGAGAGGGGGTATGTTGAGTCAAGGTCGTAGCTGGTTGAAACGTTGCATATCCCTGTCAGCTCCCCCGCGGGGGAGAGATTCAGAGAGAGGGTGTGAACATCGTCCCCCTTACTCCGACGATATCTCGTGCGGGCCAAGCTCATCGTCGCGCCGATTGGATCGGTACCGGTCGTCAGCAATGCGCTGCCGTTGGCTGATCGTGCGCTAACACGTCTTGCTAACGAAACCGAACGCTTCAGCAGGCCATTGTTGAGTCTGTCGGGGGTACTTTCGCATATCTTCGTGACCGCGTATAATGCCCGTCATCGTTCGCATCGTGCCCCATAGGGCAAGATGCGAAGACGCGTCGAAATCCGTCCGCACCCTGCGTTCGTAGTATCCACCGACGGGGTTGAGCGGAACAGACGGCTAGTCGGTTCGGATTCAGTATCTACAAAGGAGAGGAATCCATGCGGAGACGTAACACGATCGGAATCATTGTAGTGCTACTCGTTTTGTCGCTCGGGCTGTTCGCGTGCGGCGCAGATGACGAAGACGACACGGGTTCTGCGGCGCCCGCACCTGCACCTGCGCCGGCACCTGCACCCGCGCCTGCGGCAGCACCCGCCCCAGCACCCGCCCCAGCGCCGGCTCCGGCCGCGGCGCCCTCGATCATCCAGCCGGCCCCCGCCGCTCCGGCCCCGCCTCCACCACCGGCGGCGGCCCGGGAGGCCAGGCCGAATATACCGGCGACCTGCTACATCGAGGGACAGCAGGTGACCTCGTGCCCCGAGGCAAGCCCTCATACGTGGGAGCCTCCGGTAGTTACTCCGGGAGACTTCCCCGTCTGGCACTACACGGGGCCTATGCCCACGAAGTTCTTCGAGTCTCCGATGTCGGCTGACTTGGTCAAACAGGGCGTGATCCAGCCGCTGGAAGACCGGGTTCCCGTGCCGGAAGACCGCATGTATTCCCAGCCGCCGGACCAGATCGGAGTGTACGGCGGCGTAAGCCGTCTCAGCACGACGTTCACCTTCCTGTCTGAGCAGGCGCTGTCCAACTTCGGCGAACGTGAGGCAGACGGCTTTACGTGGCGGCCCTTCGTCGGCAGGGACTGGGGATGGAGCGACGACGGCAGGACCCTTACGTTCCAATTGCGGGAGGGCCTCCGATGGTCTGACGGCGTTCCGTTTACGATGGACGACGTCGAGTGGGCATGGACCGCGCTCAAAGAGCCGCGATACCAGCCCAGCGTCCCCGTCAGATGGCGCGACCCCGTCACCGACGAACCCGTTCGCTGGGACAAGGTGGACGACCTCAACTTCACCCTCACGTTCGACTCTCCGGTGTACAACATCATGGAGGCGCGGACGAACAGGGGATCAATCTGCACGGTGGGCGGATTCTGCTGGTTCACCCCGAAGCACCACGTCTCACAGTTCATGCCGGAGATCGTCGGACAGGCCGCGGTCGACCAGATGATGGCCGCGGACGGCCACGAGGCTTTTGGGGGTTGGTGGCGGTATCGAACATACGACATGTCTCGCGCGGATGTCCCCTGCGCGAGGATCATGTGCACGGGCGGAGTCGGCGATGAGAACGCGCAAGGAAAAGAGATCGGCAAGCTGGCTCGCAACCACTACTCGTGGGCATTCGACCCCGAGGGCAACCAGCTTCCCTATCTCGACGGTGTCTGGATGTACCAGAACGAGAGCAACGAGGTCGCGGTTTTCCGCAAGATGTCGGGCGAGAACGACCAGCCAATCACATACAATAACCTCTTGCGCAACGTGCCGCTTTACATCAACAGCATGGAGAGGGGCGATTACAGTGTCTACCGGTGGCCGTCATTCGGCGGGAACGACGCGGGTGTCGGCTTGCAGCAGACATGGAACGATGACCCATACATCGGCGAGCTGATCCGCACGCACGAGTTCCGTGAGGCCATTTCGTACGCGATCGACCGCAGCGCCATCAACGATACGTCGTTCCTCGGCCTTGGCGCCATTCAGAACTTCGTGCCGCGGCCCGACAACCCGTGGTACCCGGGCGACGATGTCCGCGACCTCTACACGCAACTGGACACCGCACGGTCGAACCGCCTATTGGACGGCCTCGGACTATCGGCAAGGGACGACGAGGGGTACAGGATGAGGCCCGACGGTGACCGGCTAAGCCTCTTGTTCACAGACAGTAATCCGGCTAACGCCGCGGTTTTGGAGCTGCTATGGCAACAACTAGGAGAGGTCGGGATCGAGTTGGCCATCCGAAGCGGGCCAAACCGCGCCAGGCAGGGTGAACAGTACCTCTCGTTCACGGCCTCGTCCTATAACTATAATCCGTGGATGCTTGAAGGGGGCCTAATGTCGCCGTTGTGCTGCGACCACTCGATTGCGCGAGGAATTGCGAGGTGGTACGAAACGTCCGGCAGCGAGGGCATGGCGCCCGGGCCCGATCCTAACTTCCTGCCACTGGCTCCTCCCGGGAATTTCGCGGCGGACCCGTCCGGCAAGCTTCAGGAGAACTCCGAGCTATGGCTCCAGGGGCGGCAGCACCCACAGTTCTCTCCCGAGCGAGCCGAGGCCGGAAAACAGATCTACCGGAACGTGGCCGAGCAGATACATAACGTTGCAACCGTGGCTTTCACAGGCGTGGCGCGCGGCATCGTGTTCAAGCGGAACAACATGCGGAACGTTCCCAAGACCCACATCCGCGACATCTTCGGATTTGCAGGCTTTAACTACTCGTTCGAGGATGGCGAGGACAACCTCAACCACCCGGGCAACCGCTCCAATCTCTACCGCAGCGTGAGCTTCCTCGACTCCGACTTCTTCTTCGACGACAGCAAGTAGTCGTATCGAAGGAGTAAGCTAGGCAAACGGAAGGCCCCGCTCATGCGAGCGGGGCCTTTTCATTTAATTCCTGTCTCTCCCCCTGCGGGGGAGAGATTCAGAGAGGGGGTGTGAATCCCTCCCTACTCCGACGTGATCTCGTGTGGGCCGAGCTCGTCGTCGACGAGGCTGCGGTGGTAGTTCCTGCCCATCAGGTAGCGCACGTCGAGCTCGACGTCTCGGACGAGGGTCTGCTCCAGCGGGACCTTGTCGACCACGTCGTGGGTGATTTCGAGGGTGTTGTCGCCTCGGGCGGGCCAGTCTTCCTTGTCGAGGTCGTAGATGAACCAGTAGCCGGAGCCGACGCGGTACCTCGGAGCGCTCATGCGGTAGAGGGCGTTGATCTTGCGGAGGGAACTGTCGGGCAGCGACTTGCCGTTCAGTTTGAAGCCGATCTCGTCGAGCTCGGTCATCCCCATGATGCGGACGCGGAGGAGCACCTTGTGGATGCGGCCGACGGCGTCCCACTTCTCAAGGTCGTCGGAGATGATAAGCGTGAACTGCTCGGTCTCGCCCTCGTGAAGGTCGCGGGTGAGCTGCATCGACAGGCCCGGCTCGGTATCGGGGTCCTGGTAGCGTTGGGAGATCGTCGGCAGCGAGTATATCTTGTCCTTCGTCTCCATGACCTCGGGGTACGGAATCTCGCGGAGCTTCTCATAGAACTCGGCCTTGTAGGGCCAGTTGCCGAACCAGTGCGCGAGATAGAGCCCGTCCACGCCCTGCATCCAGTAGTTGGAGGCGACGGCGCGGATCATCTCGATGGTGCCCTGTCCGACGCGGTCGGTATCGGCGTTGCTCTGGATGGCGGCCAGGAGTCGGGTGTCCTTGCCCTCGGTGGCCTCGACCAACTCACGGAAGTTGGACATGCCGGACAGCAGTTCCGGGCCGGAGAAGTCCTGCGCGATTATCACGTCTACGAGGCCCTGCTCGATCCAGTCGATGATGTCCATGCCGACTGAGAGGCAGCCCTTGACGCTGGCCGGTATGCGGACGATCAGATCGCGGTCGGCGCCGCTGGCCTTGACGGCCTCGGAGACCCGTCGAATCCAGTCGGTCATGATGGGGATGCCCGCCTCCACCTCGTTCGGGTGGAAGTAGTAGGGCTGGTAGTTCATCTGGAGCTCGAAACCGTCGCAGTCGTAGTTCTGCAGGGTCTCTTCGATGAGGGCGAACCGCTCGTCCCGAATCTCGTCGTGCTTGAAGTCGGCGTTTTGGAACCCCTTGAAACTCTCCGGCACGTCCCCGGCAGCGCCGATGTCGATGTGCTTGTGGGTGAAGCGGAACGTGGAGCCGCGGGTGTCCGTTTCGGGGTCTCCGCTGCCCTGCTGCACCAGGAGCACGGGGTTGAAGGCGAACCCTTTTTCGTGGGCGCGGTCGGCCACTACCTTCAGGGGATCGTTGCCGGTTTCGATGAGGTGCTTGGCGTTCTGGTGGGCTCGACGGAAGATGGTGTGCGCCCAGCGGTCCTGGTTGTCGCCCCACAGCTCGCCGACCTTCGTGTCGTGGAGGACGGTGCGGCCGTCGCCCATGCAGAAGTTGATGGCCTGAATGGGAGTCCCGATCAGCTCATCGACGGCCTGCTGGTATTCCGCCACCTGCATCGGCGGCTCGTACATGTAGATGAGCGGGTGCCGCCCGTCGTGGTAGAACATCATGGTTGGCTTGGAAGTCATGGATTCCCTCCTGGGAGTGGTGAGTGGGTCGTTATTCTACACGGGTTGAGGGGGCGTGTCATCGGAGAACCGTACCCGTGAGCAGCGTGGACTGGTATTATATTGAGGCGAACATGAAGATAACCCTTGAACGCACGGCGTGGATTCTCGCTCTCATGGGAGCGGCGCTCTTCATCGTTGGAGGCGCGCTGTCCAATTCCGCGCTAAGCCGGTTCGGCCTCATTGCGGCTCTGACCGGGGTGGTCTGGGCAGTCGGGCTGAGGGCGCGGGACCGGTCATAGGCTAAGTATTCAGAGGGGTTTTCTTGCGACGTTGATAGGCGAATGATAGTTGAAGGTCCAAACGTGTGGGAGTGCATGGAAGACTTCTAGGTGGAATCTAGGGTGTTGAGCATTCAACCGTTTCGATTCCAATAACTGTGATATAGAGCAGAAGAGCTAAACCGCATGACAAGGAGAGGCCAATATGGTCTTCAATAGAGACGCATTCATAACTGCGCTCGACCGTGATTTGGATAAGGTTGAGGTTGAAGTTGGTGATTTTACCAAGGACTTGCGTCGCGCCGAGGGTGAGATCATGGTATTGAGGGCAATACTCAGAAATATCCTGAGTGCTGAAAACAAGGAAGGGATTCACAAACTCCTGACCGACAAAGGCTTCTTGCAATTCGTTCAAGACGAATTCGATGCGGATCAAGCAAGTGGTATTTTGTACGCCACGCGAAGTTTCTCTGAGACCAGTCCTACCCCTCAAGTGGAATAGCCTTTGACAGGCTCAGGGTGAACGAAATTTCATTCGACATCTTCTAAAGGAAAGAGAGGAATGGATGGGATACGCAGAGACCGACGTGGTGGAAGCAGGCAAGAAGTTCACGTCGCCGAGCGGCATGGCGGTTGAGACGACGGGCATGACCGTTCTCGTCGACAGCCATGACATGTACGTCCACGAGGTCGAGATCCTCGAAGGCGTAGGACAGGGTAACCGGTTCCTTCTGAATCTGGACGTGGCGGAGGAGCAGTAGCCGAGCGGCTACTCGCGTCCCGCATTCGCTTGCGGGACGCCCCTCATTGCTTCGCCGACGAAGCCTAGTACCTCTTCGCGCATGAGGCCGTAGTTGTAGAACAGCGCGCCCGCCGCGCCCGCCTCTGCGGCGGCTCTCGTTCGCTCCACAAGCGGCACGGCCTCGGTGATATTGCCCGGGCCTACGGGCACGAACACCTCGCCCCCCGGCGCGATCATATCCAAGTAGGCTCGCATCTGCGCTCTTGCGTCATCCTCGGTCGCGGGCAGCCCGGCAGTGAGGCGGTCGATGTGCTTGTTGATACGGGGCTCTAACCCGTTCGTGTCGGTCCTGATGCCGTGGGCAAGGTAGTCCGACTGCACCTTGCCACCGCCCTCCTTGATGACCTCCGCGACGCGCAGCCACAGGTCGGTCGTGTGCGTGTTCAGCACGTCCAGGTATTTTCGTAGACGACCGTCGAAGGCATTCGCCAGCCACTCTTCGTCGGCGGGCCGTTGGAGATCCTGCTCGGTTGGTATCCTTGCCAGTTCGGCGCGCAGCCAGGCGTCTAGCTCCCCCCGAAAGCCTACTGCGTCCATGCCCGCTTCCTCGGCGTTACGCATCGAGGCGGGATTGAAGCAGACGCCGAGGAGGAACTGGCACCGCTCCGTGATGTCGCCCTGAAACTTGTTCTTGAGCATCCCGTGTCGCCACATCTGTCGCTGGAGCGCCTCGATGCGAACGGCGTGGGGTTGGAAGCGGTCCATGACCTCTTGCGTGAGCGCGACGGCGAATTCCTGGGCGTCCGTCGATGATGGGCTGATCTGACCGACGTACGGCGTCCCGAACACGTCGTGCTTGGCGAACTGCGGGTGCTTCTCCGAGAGGTGGTGGTTGAAGAAATAAACGTTCCATGCGGAGAAGACGAGGCCCTTGCGGTTGATGGCGTCGACGAGGCGTTCGAAGTAGTCGGGCGTGGTCACGCTCGGGCTCACGTAGGGCTTGAGCTCGGTGGACTCGTAACGCGAAAGCTCCGGGCGGTAGAAAATAGCGCCGTTCTCGCCGAAACGTATGGGGGACTTGGGGTTGTGCGGGAGGAAGTAGTTCGAGACATGATAGCTGGGCGCGAGCTGGATCTCCGAGCATCCCGTCAGGTCGACGATCCTGTCGAGCGCAGCATCCACCCCATCGTCGACCAGGTCCCAGGGATAGGTGTAGAGCGCGCCTACGAAGGTATTGTCAGTCAATGGTCGTCCTCGCTGAACGGTTCGTGCCTCAGACCTCGATCGGTTTGTCAACGAACACGGAGTAGGTCTGCGTCTTCGGCTTGTCGGCGTCTTCTGCCTTGACGTAGCGAATCGAGCTTTGGCCCAGCAGCCGACGCGGCAGGACCATCACACGGATGAAAGCCGTGAGCTCGGTCTTGGACGCCTCGGCGTATACGGGGTCGGGCCCCGCCTCGAACCATGCCCCGCCGGGGCGCAGGTGCTTCGTCTGACCGTCCACCGTCACGTCGAACTCGCCCATGTACAGGCAGCGGATTCCCGGCCCCTGGTGGGTGTGTGTGTAGGCGATGCCGCCGAGCGGGAAGTCAACGCGGTCGCACCGCATGAGGTACTCGCCGTCATCGTCGATGGCTATCGCCGCGCGGAGCTTGGTTTGCGACGCGCTCCCGCCGGCCTTCTGAGACGTGGGTGTCAACTCCCACCGCCACAGCCTTGCGCCGCCATCGCCAGCCTGCAGGCCGACGCTGCCGGAGTAGTGGCGCGCCTCGTTGGGGGTGATGCGTTCAGTCCCACCGTCGGACTTCGCCTCGGCCTCGCCCTCGACGACGTAGACGATCCGGTTCGTCGCAGGGAGGGCTACGCTTCCGCCCGCATCCAGCCTGTCCTCGATCAGTTCAAGCACGCGAGTCGCCATGCTCGCCTCCGTTAGCGCAGTTTTTAAAGAAGCAGGGACGAGCCATGCGGAACCGCGCCCGATGAGAAGCGGGATCGACTTTCCCCGGATGAATTGAAAACTAGGTGCCGCAGTTGGGGCTCCCGGCGCCCGAACCGCCGTCGGGGATGCACTTGCGGTTGACGAGGCTCGTCTTCCCGGACTCGATGGCGGCTTTGACCTTTTCCACACCCTCCGCGGGCAGCCACTGGCTCCAGACGTTCTCGTGGTTCTTTAGGTACTTGATCGCCTGCACGGTCGGCTTGATGCCGATGCGGCCTCCACGGATCACCGCCGAGAGCTCGTCGATCAGGGCGTCCGTCGGCCTGGCCTTCGTAAGGAAGTCGGTCACCTCCGGCGCTCGGTCGCTCAGCCCGGAATGCACGACGATGCGGAGATTGCCGTCCCCGTCGCGGACGGAACCCAAGTCCGTGATCGCCTTGCCGTCGATATGGGTCGTGTACCAGCCGCCCGCCGCGTCCTTGTCCAGCATCAGTACGGCGTCCAACTCGCCCTTCTGGAATGCTTCCTGGTATGCGTCCCCCTCAAGCTGGACCAATTCGACAGAGAAGTCGAAGGCATAGACCAGGATGTATCCGAGCAGGGCGTTGGAGAACTGGATAGGCTTGTCGTCCCACTCGGCGAACTTTAGAGCGCCCACGGACGGCACGAACAGCGAGGCCAGGTGCTCTTCCTGCCGCGCCTCCACGGTGGCTACCGCAGCCTTGGGTTCAAGCGTTGCGAGCAGAGTAGGGGTGGCGACAACGGCCTGAGCGGCCTCCCCGGACTGTCCGCTGCCTGATCCGGCAGGCGCTTTGGTCGGCACGGCGGTGGCGCGCTCTCCGACCGGAATCGGACTGTCCTGCGCCGGACAGGCCGTCGCGATAAGCGCGAGAACGATTGCTCCTACGATAAATGACAGGTTCCTGCGGTTGACGATTCTGTGCGCCTTCATGGGTTCTCCCTCCTCATGTCCCCCAAAACAGGGTCTCCAGGCGAGTTGCGTTCCATCCCCCGAGGTCTATTCGTCCATATTCCTAATCTGCCAACGTCGGTGTATGTCGAATACTACCACTTGAAAAGGCTCTCGTCTAACTTGCCGGGGAAGAGATATCAGATGAACTTGGATTCTGAAGGCATTTGTGAGATTTGGCCCTCAATTGCCAATCTTCGGAACAGGAGACTTCTCCCCAAACCGCTACCGATTCCGTGCGCCTCACTGGGGCTGGTTCGAGCGTCGAAGGGTGGCCGGTGGGACAGCACCGAGTTCGCCCCAGAGTGCCGGCGTACGGGCGCCTCGGCCGGAGTCAGAGCCCTTGACTCCTGTAGTTCCTGATCGTCATGCCACGCCGCTCACTGAACCCAAGCTTCTCATAGAATCCCTGAACGTCTTCGTCGCAGATCAGATCGATTGCGTAGATCGTCTTCAGGTTTTCCATCATACGTGTCACCAGTTCAGTGCCGATGCCCCTCCCCTGCCAGTCAGGTAACACCTCGAGATACGGGATGTAGGCACAGGAAACGCCGTCAGTGATGGCCGTGACGAAGCCAACTACTCTACAATTCTGAGAGAGCGCCAGAACGAGGAGATCACTCCCCCGGAGGATCTTCAGATGACCTTCAGGAGAAGGCCGATTGGGCCACCCGACAAAGAAGCCCTGAAGATCGTTCGGACCAATTCCGTTAGTCGTTTCCTGGTAAGTAATCGACATCGTCGCGCCCTAGAGTCAGCAAGCCAGCCGGCTCTATACCTCCGCGGTAGTATCATAGCGTACTGATATCCAGCTCGGTGGGCCTAGGCCACCCACTCCAACCATCTGCCGTGGAAGTCGACGTTTGCCAGCTTCCGGATCAACCTGCCGCCGGCCCTGATCCTCACCAACTCAAGCGTGGCGTAATTGTGTCCCCAACTTCCTTCGGCTGAGAGCAGGTGTACGTCTCTGCCCATAGAACATTCTTCCAGTTTGGAGTTGAATTGGCGACGGTCCTCTCGCGAGAACTGGTTGAGGGTGTAGTTATGGAAGATGCAGAGGGTCGAATCCTGAGGTGTTCGATCGAGTACGCGCGGCAGAGTCTCCGGCGCGTTGCCGGCAATCAGCGTCGGAGGGTTGTCGATTGCCAGACCTATGGCCGCCTCGAGTTGCGCCGCTCTGCGTTCATGCTCCGGCCATATAAGCGCCCTAAGCCAAAGGGCGGAATCAGGGTCGGTCAGACGCACCGGATTCAGGTCAAGGCCAATGCGGAACGCCACGGGAGGGAAACCGCTCGGAATCGGCGGACTCTTGCCGCCGCGAACCTCGGACATTATTCGCACCGGGGAGGACTTGTCGCCGGCTACGACACTACCGCCGTACTCGTAGAAATAACGGTCCCAGAGCAAATGCAGCCCAGCGCTTGTGCCGAGGTCTACAAGAGACAACGGGAGGCCCGGACTCTCATCGGCGATGAGCGAGAAGGCCGGCAGAAGGTAGGCGCACCGGCCTACCTCGTTGGTCTGCACCAGACGAGCGGACAGCAGGTCCCGGATTGCGGACTCGTTGGCCAGACAGAAGTCGAGAAAATGCGGATAGGCCTCGCTTTTGGGGCGCGGATCGCGTGTCAGGCTGGGATAGAAGGACGAGAGCGCGTCAACCGCTCCACTGAGAAGGAGGTAGTGGACAGCAGCGAAGAGCAGGTTCGGTACAGGTCGCCCACGAGCGTGCGAGGCGATGTCCAGCACGTCGAGGTCGTTGGCGACGCCGTTGGACAGAGTCGCGTACAGCGGTGAACTGCCGATATAGGTCTCTTCCGAGAACCTCCTGAATATCTGAGCGAGCTTACGCAGCTGCTCTTGGTCTGCCGACATCTTGTGGCTGGAGCCCCCGTTTAGTTTAGGATTGCCTGATCACTGCGTATTGTCACAATCGCCCGCCCATCGCCAATTGCGGTCGCCTTACCTAGTACTCTGTCAACTTGAATATGACGAACTGGCAGATGCCAATTTATCCCCTCTCACGTCGTGGGAGAGGGCTACAGTCTGCCCTGTACTTGATACGGGGGTGAGGGTGTTTTGAATAATCTCCCAAAATTATATGGACCCGGCCCTAGCGTCCGACCATCTCCGGCATCTCGCATCAATTTGGCGGAGCGTGTCTTCGGACTGGTGCTCGCCCTCTCGGGCGCAAAGTCGCTCAAGCAACTCCGTCGCGATCCGCTCAGCGGCGATCTCGTTGCCCTGTCCGGTAACGTGTACGTAGTCGATGTAGACCGGCTCCGTCGTGTCAGCGAAGAGGTCGTTCAGGCTCACTACCCAGTCAGGGGCTTGAGCGTCCGATAGTCTCTCATCGAGTGGCGCCGCCATCTCCGCGCGGACGGTCATGATCGTCTTGAGCCCGGCGTATTCCATCTCGGAGGCGATAAGCGATTCCTCCGACGGATCCAGAGGCTTTCCGGTCGACCACAATCCGGGCTGGAACGCCACGAGGGGCACGAAGCCATAGACTTCGGCCAACCCGTCGACGACGCGGGCGTTGAACAGCCAGAGGTCGAGCCCGCGCTCGGCAAGCCAGCGGTGGTTGGGCGTGGAATCGGTGTCGCGGTCGGCGTAGACGATGATGCCGTCCCGCTCGAAGGGGTCGGCTTCGACTCGGTCCAGGACGATTCTCGATGCCTTGTAGAGTCCGGTGGACCGCGCGAACCAGCCGATATCGTCGTCCTCGCCGTTCGCCTCGAACCGGTCGCGGACGGTGTCGAACGACACGTGCGCGCCGGGAAACTCCGGCCAGAGGGAGACCGCCGCGGCGTCGTTGACGCCGTTGTAGAAGACCACGACGTCCGGCCTGCGTCCGGCCTGAAGCTCGCGCATGAGGTAGATGACTTCCTGCGTTGACACGAAGCCGCGTCTTCCGAGGTTCCTAACCTTGGCGTCGATGCCGAGCGTGCCGTTGAGGAGGGTGGCCAGGTGGCTGGGGATGGTCTCGTGGTCGGGCGCGCCGACGCCCCAGACCGCGGAGCCTCCGAACATCCAGATGTCGAGGGCGTCCTGGCTGGTGGAGTCGCCGACCGTGCGGCGCGACCCGGTTATGTCAATCGTGGTATGCGTACCCCGGTACGGTCTGCGCTTCCAGATGGTGTACGGCTCATAGACGGTTCGGTCACTCTTTCGTACCTCTTCGAGCAGCGCGCGCGGATCGTAGTCGGCGTAGTCGTAGGCCGGGAGACCTGCCCGAAGGTCGTCGTCGGCAAGCAAGAAGTCCCCCGGAGGGTCGAAGTACCGGTCGTCCACGGCCGACGCGACGCGACCGAGCACGTCCACGCCGACGATCACGACGACGCTGAGGCCGACGAGCGCCAGCGCGGTCTTGAGCTTCTGCCTCATGGTCCGCAGCGAACCCCTCTCTACCGCACGGTGATGACCCCTGTCATACCCAGCGTCTCGTGCGGTGTACACACCAGTTCATACGTTCCCGGCTTGTCGAACGTGTACGTCAAAGCCTTCGTTTTCCATGCGTCGACGTGCACGTCTATTTCAAGCTCCTCGACGGTGAAGGTGTGGAATTCGCCTTCGGATGAAATGACGAGCGTCACCTGTTCGCCCCGCTCGAAGGTGAGCTCGGCTGGGTCGTACACGTACTCGCCGCTCTTGCCGGGATCCTCCATGTTCACGTCCACACGTTTGCCGACGATGCGGATTTCCTCCGTCCCCTGACCGGATGTCCCGCCACAGGCGGTGAGAATGATGATAGTGGTGCATAGGAGCAAATATCGGGAACATTTACCTGAAGCACGGAATACGAAGGAGCTGTCAATAGCATTTCGCGTCAAGTGCGCCATGAATGAACTCAAACTTAAGTATAGCAAGCGAACATTCGTCAGTCCCGCTTGCGTTGGAATCCGGCGGGGCCAGTTATCCGGAACAGAGATGCAGCGCGTGAAAATAGTAGTCGGTAGACGGGGCTGTTGGTAGTGGCGGTCATTGCGGTTCCCTAGGGAACACTCAACGGGTCACCGTTCTTCTCGAATACCGAGCGGCGCCCCGATGGGTTACAAAAAATCGGGCTGCCGGTTCTCCCGTCTGCCGGGCGGCCTCCCGATGGGTTGTAATGACCGAAGTGTACAAGTGGCTACGAATTCTCGTCAACTCAAACGGAGGGTTTGTTCCCGGCAGTCGTCTTCGGCAAACGGTTGGGAACGTAACTGTTCAGAGTCCGTGAGAAATGAAGGAATTATCCGCTTGTTGTCATTCTGAAGTGCGCAGCGACGAAAATTCTACAATCTCTCCCCCGCCGGGGGAGAGATACAGAGAGGGGGTCTTCGCATTTCAACTCATGAAGACTGAACAGTTACTTGGGAACGCCCGTAAGTCTATTATAAACTTGTGATGTCTAAACTGTAGGCGAGCAGGAGACCGGCCCCGGCATGACCTCGGACGCAAAGCGCGAACCGAAGACCGTCCTCATCGTCGAGGACGAGGACAACCTTCTCGCGCCACTTACCTACAACCTGGAGCGTGAGGGGTACCGCGTAGTAACGGCGACGGACGGGGGCGAGGGCCTGGAGTCGGCGAGGCTCGAGTCGCCGGACCTGGTGATCCTCGACATCATGCTCCCGACGATGGACGGCATACAGGTCTGTCGCATCCTGCGCAGCGAGAGCGGTGTCCCCATCCTCATGCTCACGGCCAAGGGCGAGGAGCTCGACAAGGTGCTCGGGCTGGAGATGGGGGCCGACGACTACATGACCAAGCCATTCAGCATGAGGGAGCTGATCGCGCGGATCAAGGCAATGCTCCGGCGAGCAGAGTTGGGTGCCGCATCGACCGATGATCGAACTGGCGGCGGCGTCATCATGTCGGGCGACCTGAGCATCGACGTGGAGGCGCGGAAGGCCTCGCTCGGCGGCGTTCCCGTCAATCTGAAGCCGAAGGAGTTCGACCTCCTGACGCTCTTCGCCGGGCACCCCGGCAAGGCGTTCACGCGAGACGACATTCTCGATAGGATTTGGGGCGGCAAGGAAAACATAGACCGGCGGACGGTGGACGTGCATGTCCGCTGGATTCGACAGAAGCTCGGTGAGGGCGACGGCGCGCCCCGTAGGATCATCACGATTCGGGGGCACGGGTACCGGTTCGAGGGATGAATAGCTCAAGATTGCGCTTGTGGTGTGTTGTGTTCGCCTGCGGGTTCCTGCTGCTGGCGTGGGTGGGCGTCGTGGCCTTCCAGAACGGCATTGGCACAGTCAATGCGGCACTGGGACTTGTTGGCGGGGTGGCAGTTGGAACGTCCGCCGTAGTCGCCTGCCTTTCGGTGAGCAGATCATCTAGGTCGATTCGTGATGTGACCGAGGGGATCGAACGCATCGACGCCGGCGACCTCGATCACAGGATCAAGACCGAAGCGAGCGGCGAGCTTGTGGCCGCCTTCAACCGGATGGCGACCTCCCTCACGAGCACGATGGGCGACCTGGCGGGCGAGCGAAACAAGCTCTCGGCCGTCATGGAGACCATGTCCGACGGGGTGATCGTCGTGGACTCGTCGGGTGACGTGGAGCTTCTCAACGGGGCGGCGGCGACGCTCTTCGAGGTCGATCCCGGCGTCGATCGGGACACGCCGTATTCGGTCGGCCACGACCACGAGCTCCGGCAGCTTGTCGCCGCCTGCCGCGCGGCACGGGAACCGCAGTACGCCGAGATCATTCTCACGGCGGGCCGCCGTACGGTGAGCGCCGTCGCGACTCCGCTGGACGACGAGCCGGGTGGGGCCGTGCTGGTCACCCTGCACGACCTCACGGAGCTCCGGCAAGTGGAGACCTCGCGCCGGGAGTTCGTCAGCAACGTCTCGCACGAGCTGAGGACGCCGCTCTCGTCGATCAAGGCGATGGCGGAGACGCTTGAGGACGGTGGCCTCGACGACCCCAGCATCAACGCCGATTTCGTTAAGCGGATTCATATCGAGGCCGACCGGATGACGACCCTCGTCAACGACCTGCTTGAGCTGACCAGTCTCCAGAGCGGACAGGCCGACATGAAGGCCCAGCAGGTGGACATCGCGTCGGTGATCCGCGAGGAGGGCAGCCGGTACGTGCAGGTGGCGGAGGGTCTGGGCATCGAGGCGAACGTTTCGGTACCGGAGGCCCTGCCGAAGGTCGTCGCGCAGGAGGACAGGATGCGGCAGGTCGTTCGCAACCTGCTGGACAACGCCCTGAAGTTCACGCCGGAGAACGGGAGGATCGACCTCTCGGCAGAGGCGAACCACGATGTCGTCGAGGTGCGGGTATCGGACAACGGTCTCGGCATTCCGCCGGAATCGCTGCCGCACATCTTCGAGCGGTTCTACAAGGTCGAGCGTTCGAGACGGAACGAGGGCAGCGGTCTCGGCCTGGCAATCGTCAAGAACATCGTGCAGGCGTATGGCGGCGAGGTGAACGTCGATAGCCGCGAGGGCGAGGGTTCAACGTTTTCGTTCACCCTAGCGGTCGCGGAGACGGCCGGCGCGCCCCTCGCGAACGCGCGCCTCTGACACAGACCGACTTACAGCACAGGCGTGTGTACGACACAACTAGTACTCAGTCAACTTGAATATAATAAACAGGCAGTTGCCGATTTATCCCCTCTCCCGTCGTGGGAGAGGGCTAGGGTGAGGGTGAATCTTAATATCAAAACTATGTTAACTAGGTACTAAACCCTAAGTCGTAAGGAGGATGCTCCGATGCCGGAGGCCCCGGAACTGGAGGTCGTCAAGGGCTTTCTGATCGAACGCGCGGTTGGCGCGAGCGTCGAGTGTGCGCGAGTGTTGAGGCCGAGCGTCCTGCGCTCGATGGCGGACGATTTCGAGGACGATATCCTTGGTCGTGCCCTTGAGGACGTCCGGAGAACGGGCAAGTTTCTCACGCTGGCGCTGAGCGGAGACCGGCTGCTGGTCGTCAATCCCATGCTGACCGGCGGGTTCCAGTGGTCGGAGCCGTCGGACAGGGTCTTCAAGCGGACGTGCTTCACCCTGACGCTGTCCATCGGCCGGGAACTGCGTTATATCGATGAGAGGCAGATGGGCCGCGTCTACTACGTCTCGTCCGACCAGATGGGGCAAATTCCACAGTATGCCGAGATGGGACCGGACGCGCTTGACGAGCCTCTTTCTCTGGATGAGTTCAAGGAGCGGCTCCGACCATTTCGCGGGGAGATCAAGGGAATCATCACGAGGGGAAGGGTGATCTCAGGCGTAGGCAATGCGTACGTGGACGAAATCCTGTGGGAGGCCGAAATCTACCCATTCAGCAAGAAGCGAGACCTGAGCGACGACGATCTTCAACGAATTCTCGACGCTTCAGCGCGGGTGATGTCAGAGGCGGTCGGGAAGGTACGGGAGGCTATGGGTGGCGATATCCATCGCAAGCGACGAGACTTCCTGAAGGTGCATAACAGGGGAGGGGAACCATGTCCCCGCTGTGGTACGACGATCAGCCAGTTGACCGCCAACCAGCGAATAACGAGCTACTGTCGCACCTGCCAGCCCGGACTCCTGCTGCGAAGGTGAACCGGATGCTGCAATCGAACCATCCAATAGTCTAGCAGTCAGTCAACTTGAGTATGATAAACGGGCAGATGCCGATTTATCCCCTCTCCCGTCGTGGGAGAGGGCTGGGGTGAGGGTGAATCGCAGTATCGAAACCATGTTGACACGGTACTAGGAACGTGAAACACCCCTGGGTCAACATACTGATTCTGGCCTTCGTGACCGTCGAGTTCATCAGCGGGTTCTGGGGACTCGTCTCCGGCTCGCGAGACGAGGCAATCTTCATCATCATCCACCGCATCGCTGGGTACGGCCTCGTCGTCCTCCTGTTCTGGAAGGTCGCCGTCATCCTGTTCGCCCTCCGCAACCGGAAACGCGGGCGGATGGAGCGCACCGGATCGCTCGTGCTGTTCGGCCTGCTGATCGTGACCCTGGGCCTCGGATTCACGTGGTCCGCCGCCGGGCCCTACTACTATCGGCCTCCGTCCGGCATCACGTGGAGCGGGGTAAGCTGGCATATCTACATTAGCGTCCTGCTGATTCCTCTCGTCGTGATGCACGCCATCACATACATCAGGTCATTCCCCCTGCCTTTGACGTTCTGGGTCGAAAGGCGTTCGTTCCTGCGTTTCGCGGGTGTTGCGCTCGCCGGCCTCCTCTTCTGGCAGACCGGAGAACAAGTCGTGCGCGCTGCCGGCCTGAGCGGCAAGGACCGCCGCTTCACCGGCTCATACGGAGCAACGAGCATCAACGGGGACTTCCCCGTGGTCTCATGGCTCAACGACGTGCCGCCGCGGACCGACATAGACTCATGGAGCCTGTCCGTGCACGGTCTGGTCAAACGAGACCTGTCGCTCGGCTACTCCGACCTGACCTCAAACGACGAGATGACCGCGACCATCGACTGCACCGGCGGCTGGCACTCCGAGCAGATATGGCGGGGCGTCCCTCTTGCCCGTCTGCTTGACGAGGCTGAGCTTCTGCCGGAGGCCCGCAGCGTGAAGGTCACCTCCGCCACCGGCTACTATCGCCGCTTCACCATCGCCGAGGCCCGCGAGTACCTCCTCGCCACCCACGTGGGCGACAGACTCCTGTCCCGGGGACACGGGTACCCCCTCCGCCTCGCCGCGCGGGGAAAGCGCGGATTCGAGTGGGTCAAGTGGGTGACCGACATCGAGATCGACGCCCGCCCCAAGTGGCTCCAGCCTCCCCTGCCGATTCAGTAGGCAAGTGAACGCGGGATTCACCGTAGAGGGTGCGGGGACGGCGGAGAGGCTCTTCAGATTCTCGCCTTCAGAGACCATTACATACACCCCCAGTACATGCCATTCCAAACGCCTACCCTCCGCACCTGTCATTCCGAACGCAGCGGAGCGGAGTGAGGAATCTAGAATCCTCGATTTGAAGAAATGGGCGCGAACACAAAGCGCGGTTCCTTAGATTCCTCCCTGCGGTCGGAATGATAGATCGCGGGGTGCGCGTCGTACCTGTTGCCTCGCCCTCATTTCGCACACCCCGACACTGCCGTGATATATTGTTCTCCAGATTTTCGAGGAAACGAGGCAGGCGCGGATGTATGAACATGACGTGCTGGTGATCGGGGCGGGCCTGGCGGGAATGCGGGCCGCTTATACTGCCAGCCAAAACGGCGTGGACGTGGCCGTCGTGTCGAAGGTATACCCCGTACGGAGCCACTCCAACGCCGCCCAGGGAGGCATCAACGCCGCCCTGACCGACAGAGGCGATGCGTGGGAGGATCACGCCTTCGAAACCATCAAGGGCAGCGATTACCTGGCCGACCAGGACGCTGTCGAAATCCTGTCCAGTGAGGCGGAGCAAGAGGTCATCTCCATGGAGCACATGGGGGTGATCTTCAGCCGAGACGAGGAGGGGAAGCTCGCCACGCGGGCATTCGGCGGACAGAGTCATGCGCGCACCTTCTTCGTTGCCGACTTCACCGGCCAGGTGCTCCTCCACGTTCTCCACGAGCAGATACTGCGCCTCGGCGTCCGCGTATACGAGGAGTGGTTCGTGCTCTCGCTCATCATGGAAGAGGGCGAGTGCGCCGGCGCCGTCGTCATGGAGATGAAGACGGGGGATATCCACGTCATCCGTGCAAAGTCGGTCATCATCGCGGCGGGCGGCCTCGGTCGCGCCTTCGAGCCGAGCACCAACGCCCTCATCTGCACCGGCGACGGCATGGCGCTGGCATACCAGGTGGGCGCGCCGCTCATGGACATGGAGATGGTGCAGTACCATCCCACCACCCTCAAGTCGAACGGCGCGCTCCTGTCGGAGGCCGCGAGAGGCGAGGGCGCTTACCTGCTGAACTCCGAGGGCGAACGCTTCATGGAGCGGTACGCGCCCACGATGAAGGAGCTTGCGTCGCGCGACGTGGTGTCGCGGGCGGAGCAGACCGAGATCAACGAGGGCAGGGGCATCGACGGGTGCGTGCTCCTCGACGTGCGACACCTCGGCGAGGCGCTCATCGACGAGAAGCTGGGCCAGATACGTCAGCTTGGCATCGACTTTGCAAACGCCGACATGGCGCACGAGCCTGTCCCCATTCGTCCCGGAATGCACTACCAGATGGGCGGCATCAAGACCGACGTCGACGGACTTACCAACGTGCCGGGCCTCTATGCAGCGGGCGAGACGGCCTGCGTCAGTGTTCACGGCGGCAACCGCCTCGGCGCCAACTCCCTCCTCGACACCCTCGTCTTCGGTCGACGCTCCGGCGAGCACGCGACCGACTACGTGAGGTCCAAGAAGCACGCCAACATCGACGATAGCGCGGCGGACGCCGACATAGCGCAGATTCGCGCGATGCTCGCCCGCGACGGTGGCGGCGAGCTCTTCGGCGGGGTCCGGCGCGAGCTTGGCGAGACGATGAATACCCACCTCGCCGTCTACCGCGACGAAGAGGGGATGCGCACGGCCTTCGACAAGCTCAAGGAGCTGCGCGCCCGCTTCGACAAGGTCGTCGTCCACGACAAGGGCAAGGTATTCAACACGAACCTGATCTTCACGCTGGAGCTTGGATTCATGCTCGACTGCGCGGAGACCATCATCCTCGGCGCGCTCGAACGCAAGGAGAGCCGCGGCGCGCACACCCGCACCGACATGCCCGACCGCGACGATGAGAACTGGCTCAAGCACATCCTGATCTCCCGCACCGAGGACGGCGAGACCGCCGTAGACTACCTTCCCGTCAAGATCACGCAGTGGGAACCGAAGATACGGAGCTACTAGTACTCAGTCAACTTGAATATAATGAACTGGCAGATGCCGCTTTATCCCCTCTCCCGTCGTGGGAGAGGGCTAGGGTGAGGGTGAATCGTAATATCAAAATCATACGGAACCGGTACTAGCCCCGCTCGCCGAATGCCAACCGCACCCATATCAAACACCTTCTCCCTGAAGACACGAGGACAAAACATATGGAAGCGACGCTGAGCGTCAAGAGATACGACCCCGACTCGGAACGACCGGAGGCGTACCATCAGGACTACGGCTTCGAGATCGACGACAACGCCACCGTCCTCGACGGGCTCATCAAGATCCGCGAGGAGATTGACGGTTCACTGGCCCTGCGTTGCTCATGCCGTAGCGCGATCTGCGGCTCCTGCGCCATGCGCGTGAACGGCCAGGCCATACTCGCGTGCAACACCAGGATCGCCGATGTGCAGCCCTCCGACGGAGGGCCGGTCGTCGTCGAGCCGGCGGGCAACATGGGCCTCGTCAAGGACCTAGTCGTGGACTTCGACCTGTTCTGGGACAAGGTCCGCGCGGTCAAGCCGTGGCTCCAGCCGGAAGGCCCTGAGCCGGAGGCCGAGTACCTCGCGCCGAACGAGGACATGCTCCACCTCGCGGGCGTCATGTCCTGCATCATGTGCGGCGCGTGCGTCTCCGACTGTACGGTGATGGAGGTCGACGACAACTTCCTCGGTCCCGCCGCCCTCGCCAAGGCGTACCGCTTCGTGGCCGACCCGCGGGACGACGCCGACAACGAGCGGCTCGGCGAGCTCAACGAGTACGGCGGCGTTTGGGACTGCACGCGGTGCATGCAGTGCGTGGAGGTCTGCCCCAAGGGCGTCGCGCCGATGGACCGCATCATGGCCATGCGCGATCAGGCCATGGAGGCGGGCTACACCAACACCTACGGCGCGAGGCACGCACTGGCCTTCGCCGACTCCATCGAGCACAGCGGTCGTCTGGACGAGCTCCGACTTCCCATCAAGACCTTCGGCGTCTTCAACATCAAGGAGATGCTCAAGCTCGCCCCGGTCGGCATCAAGGCGCAGCTCGCGGGCAAGCGTCCGCCCATCATCCACAAAAAGACACCCGGCGTCGAGAACGTCCGACGCATCTTTGAAAAATTCGAAAAAGTCGAGAACGATCAATGAAGTACGCCTTCTATCCGGGGTGCGTGTCGCGCGGCGCCGCGCCCGAACTCTACGCTTCCACGATGGAGGTCGCCGGTCGGCTGGGCCTCGAATTGGACTACGAGCCGATGAAGACCGCGTCCTGCACCGGTTCCGGCGTCCTGCAGGAGAAGAACCAGCGACTCGGCGATACCCTGAACGCGAGGACGTTCGCCCTCGCCGAGCGGAGCGGACTGCCCCTGCTCGTCATCTGCAGCACCTGCCAGGGCGTGATGTCCCAGGCCAACAAGCGCCTCACGTCCGACCCCAACTACCTCGCCTCCGTCAACGAGGACCTCGCCGAAGAGGGCCTTGAGTACAGGGGCACCGTCGAGCCGAAGCACCTCATGTGGGCCATCATCGAGGACATCGGCATCGACACCCTGAAGGCCGCCGTGACGAGACCCCTGACCGGCTTCAAGGTCGCGCCGTTCTACGGATGCTACATCGTCAGGCCGACGTCCGCCCTCGACTTCGACGACAACCCGGATCGCAAGGACTCGCTCGAGCGCGTCATCGAGGCCGTCGGCGCGGAGGTCGTCGACTTCGACGGCAAGACCGCCTGCTGCGGCTTCCCGATACTCACGATCAACCAGACGGCGTCGCTCACCATGGTCGCCAACCACACCGGCGACGCCAAGCACAAGGGCGCGATGGCCATGGTCACCCCGTGCCCCCTGTGTCACCTCAACCTCGACGGCTACCAGCCGCAGGCCTCCAAGATCCGCAGACAGGAGCCAATCGACCTGCCGATCATCCACTTCCCCCAGATGCTCGGCCTCGCCATGGGCATCGACCCCCAGGCCATGCGCCTCAACAAGCACATCGTCTCCACCACGAAACTGCTCTCCGCCATGGCGCTCACGCCGTAGGGGAGGTTTCAAGAGACCCTTGCCCAGGCATGACTACATATTCGTCGATGAGTCGGGTGACGCGGCATTCAAGCTCGATCCGGTATCGGGTGAATTGCTCAGCAGCGACTACTACGTCACCGCGGCATTGCATCTATGCGACGACGCCTTTCGCGACCTGAACAGGCACGTGGCAGCTTTCAGGTACTACTCGGGATTGAGCAGAGAACTGAAGATTCCTTCGCAGAAAGTGGAGTTCACGAGGCTGCTTGATCCAATTCGTACCTTGACGGAGGGTGGCAAGAACATTTGGGCCTCCGCAGTCTATGTGGACAAGTTGCGGTACAACGGAAGCTACCTCAAGCCGGGAGGAAAGAGGCCGGCGAGCCCCGTCAGGTTCCGAAACTACATGCTCCGCCGCCTGCTTGAGCATCATTTTCAAAGGTATCCTCTGCAGTCGAACCAATATGACTTGGTTCTCGACCGTATAGACCTAACTAATGAAGAAACTGAAAACCTGTGGCAGTACATATCGGGCAACCGCAACATCCCTACTCCCTTACATATAACCCATGCTTCATCAATCTATGTGGAAGGACTGCAAGTCGTTCACCACATAGCCAATGGGTACAAGGATGTCGTCAACAGTGACCGTGTACCTACCGAACTCTCGTTTGTAAATCCGAGAGACTTGACGACGAATCAATACGTGATGTAGGGAAAAATAAAGTGGCCAGGTCCGGCCTCCATGTTTCGGGAGACCCGCCTGGCCACAGGTTAGCAAGCTCGATGCCATGTCATTTTCCCACACCGCCCCACGCCCGTCAACCTTCTGTCAGCGTAAGATCTATTCAGAGTTGGTGAATCTGCAAGACCATCACAACTTGACAATAACACAAGAAAATGCCACAAAATGTCCCAGAATGCCACAAATTCACGGGTTTTCTCGTTATCGGCAGCGTCGCCGCACCCCCACCCTCCAGCACCTAGAACCCAAACCCCTTACCTACCGAACTCTCGTTTGTAAATCCGAGAGACTTGACGACGAATCAATACGTGATGTAGGGAAAAATAATGTGGCCAGGCCGGGCCTCCATGTTTCGGGAGACCCGCCTGACCACAGGTTATCAATCGGTAATAGCATTCTCCCACATCGTCCCGCGCCCGTCAACCTTCTGTTAGCGTAAGATCTGTTCAGAGTTGGTGAATCCGCAAGGCCATCACAACTTGACAATAACACAAGGAAATGCCACAAAATGTCCCGGAATGTCACAAATTCACGGGTTTTCTCGCTACCGCAGCGTCGCCGCACCCCCACACTCCAGCACCTAGCACCCGGAACCCAATCCCCGTCTTGACGGGCAAGAACGCATGGTCTATCATGACTCTACGTCCTCAATATCCCTTCCCATAGCAATTTGACCTACGTACACAAAAGCACTGAAACCGTCCGCGAAGAAGCCGCCAACGTTCTGTTGGCGCAGTTGCTCCGTGACCAGGGCTTGGAGGCACGAGCCGAGATTCGCAGTAGGCATGGCACGCCCGATGTCCGCGTCAAGATGGGAAGCGGTGACCTCGTTATCTTGGAAGGCAAGTGGGAGGCCTCATCGGGTCTGCTGGAGGGCCAGCTCAATGACCGCCTGGGCGACTTCCCCGATGCGCTGGCAATCGTCGGCCTTCTCTATCCTAACAGGCTTCGACATGAAGACGACTTGTTCGCCCAGCTTGAGAACGCCTCTGACCTTCAATGGTGGCTCCACGGCTCGCGAGGCGCAGTGAGGCCGGAGCGCCCCGTCCGAACAGGGTCAGTTTCTGACCTTGTCGACCATCTTCGCGCACTGCCCATCGACATCGAAGGTGTGGACCTTGTCGACGCCGCAGCAAGGGCGGTCGGGTATGGTGTGGAACAGGCCGCGCATCGGATAGGTGGTCACGCCAGGGTATCCCGTCGAGTTTCCGACCTCATTGCCGAGTCCGATCAGGAGAAAGAACGCGCCGCCGCTCTGCGCATCGGCTGCCTTGTCCTCTTCAACGCGCTCGCCTTCCAGGACAGGCTCGCTGAGGTCAATGAGGACGTGCCAACGGCTCCTGAAGCGTGGGGGCAGGGCCTGTCTGGTCTTCGCAACGCTTGGCAGCATGTCTGCGAAAACATCGACTACGTACCCGTCTTCGAGCTTGCGGTCAACATCCTCGATGTGCTCAGTACCGGGAGACCGGAAGTACAGGAACCGGTTATAGCACCCCTGCTCACGGCGGTAAACCAGACACGCCACCTCGAGGGACACGACTTGTCGGGTCGCCTCTTCCACACCCTGCTGACCGACGCCAAGTTCACGGGGGCCTACTACACCTCCGTCCCCGCGGCGACGATGCTGGCCCGGCTGGTGTTCCACGACTGGCCTCCCCACGTCGATTGGAAGGACCATGAGTTCCCCGCGTCCCTAAACGTCGCAGACATCGCCTGCGGCACGGGAACGCTGCTCATGGCCGTCGCTGCCGAGGCCGAGCGGCGCCACAAGCGGGCCGGAGGCAGACAGGCCGCCGAGCTCCACAAGGCAATGGTCGAGCAGGCCCTGCACGGCTACGACGTTCAACTCTCAGCGGTACACTTCGCCGCCACCAGCCTGGCGATGCTGAACCCACACATCCAATTCGACAGGATGCATTTGTCCGTGATGCCACTGGGCGCAGAGGGTTCGATTGTCTCACTGGGTTCGCTTGAATTCCTTGATAAGGATGAGACCCCGGTCCAATACACGTTGCCCTCGGAGTATATGGGAGCCAGCGCGGTTGGCATTCAAGATGCTAGACGGGTAACGGGCACTGGTAGCCGTGGAGCTAGGGAAGGTCTGACGGTCAAGCTGCCCGACCTCGACCTGGCAATTATGAACCCGCCATTCACACGTTCCAACCTGATGTTCGGCAGTTTGCCTGCTGCGGAGCGACGGAAGATTCAAAAGGAACTCTCTTACCGGTTGACGTCGAGACAGGCATCCGCCACCGCAGGAATGGGCGCGGCGTTCGTTGCGACGGCAACGCGCAAAATACGTCCTGGTGAAGGACGACTCGCCCTCGTGCTGCCGCTTACCGTATGCACGGGGAGATCGTGGGAGCAGACGCGAGCGCTCATTGAGCGGGACTTCGTTCTCGACATGGTCATCGCGTCCCACGACCCGACTCGCTGGAATTTCTCCGACAGCACCGACCTCTCGGAGGCCCTGCTCATCGCAACCCGACGCCCCCTGAACCGCCCCGAAACAGAGCATCGAACCACCTTCGTCAACCTCTGGCTGAACCCCGACGGCGTGGTGGAGGCTCACCGGATAGCGGAGGTCGCCGCGACAACGACCCCGGCCAACATCGAGAACACCGGCACGGCCCTGCTGGAGGTCGACGGGCGGCACGTCGGCGAGGTCGTCTCGATTCCCGAATCGAAACTCGCCGGCAGGAAGTGGTCGGGTGTGCAGTTCGCCCGCGCAGACGTGACACGCAGCGCCCTCAGGCTGCTAGACGACGGCGAGGTCTGGGTCCCCGGCGAGAGGGAGGCTTCCGACGTTTCAGTGTGTCGGCTTGGCGAGTTTAGCGAGATAGGGCCTGATCGCCGCGATATTTTGGACGGGTTTGAACGGACGGATACCGTCACAGCCTATCCAATGGTCGAGGGCCACGATACTGAACAGAGGACGCGCTTGGCTACCAACCCTGACAAATACTTGGCCCCGCTTGTGCAGGCGCGCAGAGGCCGCAGACTCAAGCGTGTTGAACAACTGTGGCCAAAAGCCAGCAGACTCCTTATCGCTGAACGGCTTTGGTTGGGGACAACGAGAGTTGTAGCCATGTGGTCGGAGACGAAAGTGCTCTCCAACGTATGGTGGGAAGTGCAGGTTGAACACGTACTATTCGAGAAGGCGTTGGCAGTCTGGCTCAATTCCAGTCTCGGTCTGCTGACCATCCTCGCGCAACGTACCAGCACACGTGGCGGCTGGGTCGCCATGAAGAAAGCCGACCTCGAAGAGTTGCCCGTCCTCGACCCGCGCCGCCTCTCGTCCTCCCAGCTTCAGCGGCTCTCCGACCTGTGCGACGCGCTGTCCGAAGAGGAGTTCGAGCGCCTGCCCGGAATGGCCCACTGCCCCACGCGAAAACGCCTGGACGACGGCGTCTCCGAGATACTCGGCCTGCCCGACCTCTCCACCCTCCGCGACCTCCTCGCCTCCGAGCCGGTCGTCTCCAACACCCGCCTGTAGTGAGACTCTTGCGTATCCCCTCTCCCGTCGTGGGCTGACAGGGGTAGGTAAAACGAAACTACAGCTATGATCTGGCCCCCGCCTCCCTGTCATTCCGAGCACAGCGAGGAATCTAAAGTCCACAACCGCAAGACCAGACAGCCGGTACCACGTTTCTCTCATGAACAAAAGTGGAAACCAGTATACGAACTCTCAAGATCGGCCTTACCTTCGGACGGACACTTTAGATTCTTCGACTCCGCTGCGCTGCGCTCAGAATGACAGTGACTGAGTTGCTTTCTCATCGATGGAGAGTGGGGCGATAGTCAAATGCCTACCCCTGTCAGCCTTGCGGGGGCGAGATACAGAGAGGGGGCGCCTACCCCGCAAACGACGGCATCCAGGCGCTACAGCACCCCGAGGTGGTCGAGCGGCCAGAACCTCATCCACGCGCGGCCGATGAGGTTCTCCGCGGGTACGGGGCCCCACGACCGCGAGTCGTTGCTGGAGCCGCGGTTGTCGCCGAGGACGAATACCGTGTTGGGCTCGATCTCGACCGGGGACATGGTCGTGTTGTCCTTGCGGTCGAGGTACGGCTCGACGAGCTGCAGGCCGTTCACGTATACGGTGCCGTCGACGATCTCCACCGTGTCGCCCGGCAGGCCGATGACGCGCTTGACGAAGTCGCGTTCGGGGTCTCGCGGCGAGCGGAAGACGACGACCTCGCCCCGAACGGGCGGGTGGAAGATGTAGCTGTCGGCCGCATCCGGCTCCCCGTCGTAGAACGGGAGCGCGTCGAGGACCTCCGCTGGATCGAATTGAAGATAGACGAGCTTGTTCACGATCAGGTACTCGTTCTGGTTCAGCGTCGGCTGCATGCTCGGCCCCTCGACCTTGTAGTTCTGGATGCTGATGTGCAGCACCATGAATACCAGCAAGGCGAGGATGATCGTCTCGAAGGACTCTCGAACGAGCACGCGGAAGGATGAGGCGAACCAGGGGCGGGGTAGCATTGGTGAAAAGTGTCCTTCCTCCATTGTACCAGACAAACCCAGCGACATTCCCCCGTCGAGTCTCTACAAACGACATCGCGGCCGTGACTATGCCTTCGTCCTGCCTTCCGCCGTTGCGGCAAAATACCTCTACCCCCTCCGCGTCCCCCGCGCCCTCTGCGGCGAATCCGCCACGCCTGAAACGTGCCTACCCCGTTGCGCTGGGATATCATGAATACGGAGGAATATCTAGCGAACATCAATGCAGCCCGACGAACCACAGCTCGTTGACCGGAGCCGGGACGGCGACCTCTCGGCGTTCAACGCCATCGTCGAGCGGTACCAGTCGCAGGTCTATAACGTCTCCGCCCGCATACTGGGCGACCGTCACCTTGCGGAGGACGTCGCCCAGGAGACGTTCATCAAAGCCCACAGGTCCATCGACGGCTTCCGTGGCGGGAGTCTGCGGGCGTGGCTTCTGCGTATCGCCTCAAACCTGAGCTTCGACGCGACGCGATCACGAAAGCGCCGTCCCGCGGAGTCCTTGGAAGCCGCGAGCGAGCGTCCCGGCTTCTCTGTCCCTTCGGACAGCCCTAGCCCCGAGCAGGAAACCCTGCAGGGCGAGCTCCGCGAGAAGATCCAGGACTGCATCATGTCGCTACCCGACGATCAGCGCGCCGTCCTTGTGCTGGTCGACGTGCAGGGACTGACCTACGACGAGGCCGCCGATGCGATCGGCAGCGCCGTCGGCACCGTGAAATCGAGGCTGGCCAGAGGCAGGAGGCGCTTGAGATACGCGCTCATGGAACACCGGGAACTTTTGCCCGCCCAATTTCGTCAGATAGAAAGAGGACGTGCAAGCGATGGTTAGGCTGTTCGGACGGGAGGACCGGAGGCGGGAGCAGCTCCTGTCGGCCTACGTCGACGGAGAGGTGACCGCCGAAGAGGCCCGCGAGGTAGAGGAGCTCCTCGCCTCTTCCGAGGACGCGCGCCGCGAGTTGGCCGAGCTTCAGGCGACGGTCGATCTCGTCCGAGGGCTGCCTGACCTTGAGTTGCCGCGCTCCTTCGCGCTGGACGCAGCGCCGGAGAAACGGTGGACGATGTGGTGGCCGTCCATACGAACGACAGGGCTGGCAACATCGGTCGCGACGATGCTGCTGGTCGGACTGGTGGCAGGAGATATGCTGGACGTGTTGGAGCAAGCTCGGTTCGGAGCAGACGACTCGGCGGAGATGTATGACTTTGCGTCCGATGACTCAAATTTCGCCGCCGCCGCGCCGGCGCCAGCTCCGGAGTCGGCGGAAGAGGCAGCCATGGATGCCCCCGCGTCGCCCGAACCGGAAGCCGCAGTCATGAAGAGCGTCGCCGGCCAGGACGAGTCGGCGCAGGCCCCGGCTGCCCCGGCAGCGGCCGCCCCGAGGATGGCGAAAGTCGAGTCGAGCGAGGAGCCTGCGGTCGCCATGCAGCAGGACACGACGGAGGAATCCGCGCAGGCGGCTGCAGCACAATCGAGCGAGGAGCCTCCGGTCGCAATGAAGCAGGTTGCGGCAGAGGAAGCGCCGCAAGCGGGTGAATTTGAATCGAGCGAGGCACAGGCGGCAGCTATGCAGCAGGACACGACGGAGGAAGCGCCGCAGGCAGATGAAGCCGAATCGAGCGAGGAACCTCCGGTCGCCAAGCAGCAGGCCGTGACGCAGGATGCGCCGGTCCCGGCGGAAGAAGTCCAAGTTGACGAGGTATTCGACGACCCCGAAAGCGGGAGGGTCACGCTGCCGCTTGTAGAGCTTCAGTTCGTCGCGTCCATAATGGCAGTAGTATTGGGCGGAGCCACCCTCGTTGCCATCCGAAGACGGAGGAGCTCCGTTCCATAGTTATGGTGCACGTTACCAGTCATTCCGCCATCGCAGACTATTGAGTAACCCCCTCTCCCGTTCGCGGGAGAGGGTTGGGGTGAGGGTGAAGAGCCCGGTTATGCAAGGTGTATGACAGGTAATGCAAAGGCTTACTTTCGCGGGAACAAAAGAGAGAACATCGAGACCGAAACACACACGGGAAACCATAGGAGAAAACCAAAATGAACCTTGTGAAGAACATAGTCTGGACAATCGGGATATTTGGCATCGTGATATTCGCGATGGCGTGCGGCGATGACGATGATGACGAGGGTCATGCGTCCCCGCCCGTCTCGAGCGTGGCCGGCTCGGCCGTCGCGTCGGCGGTGGAAAGCGCTCCGTCGTCCACGACGTCCACTCAGCGCGCGGCAGGCGGCGCAGGGACTGCGGGAACGGCCACCCAGGCCGCCTCACCCCAGTATGCGTCCGCATCCACGGAGGCGGGCATCTGGGTTACCGGAACAGGAGAGATGAATCTGTCGCCCGACATCGCGCTCATAAGGCTCGGCGTGGAGACGACCTCACCATCGGTCACCGAGGCGCGTGACGAGGCGGCGAGAGCCATGGAAGCTGTCGTTGCGGCCGTCAAGAACAACGGTTTAGCAGACGAGGACATCCAGACGACTTCATTCAACATCTGGCCGCAGTACGACCGACAGGAGGTCATGACGAACGGCGTCCGCTCGAGCGTTCGCGTCCTTTCCGGCTACACGGTGAGCAACGACGCCGTCATCAAGGTCCGCGACCTCGGCGCGGTCGGCACGATCATCGACGACGTGGTGAACGCGGGCGGAGACTTCGCGAGAATCAACGGGATCGACTTCTCCATTGAGGATCCCGGCGCCCACACCACGCAGCTGCGCGAGGACGCCGTGAACGCCGCTCTGGACAATGCGAAGCACTTCGCGACCCTCACGGGCGTTACGCTCGGCAAGCTCGTCTACGTCACCGAGGTTAGCGACTCGCCAATCGTCCAGCCCATCGCCGAAAGCAGGGCTTTCGCCATGGCAGCCGCGGCGGCGGCGACAAGCATCAGCGGCGGGTCACTCGACCTCACGCTGACCGTACGGGCCGGATTCGCCATAGAGTAGCAAACCCTCGCAGGGGCGGGTTTCAAACCCGCCCCTGCCATATTTACGCAGTTCGTTCTTCCCTCAGTCGCTCCGACGCCCTCCTCAGCCCGCCGAAACGCAGACGAAACAGCCCCATCATGTCGTCGTACGCCGTCTTGACGATCTTGACCCGCGTGTCGGGGTCGTCCGTCCACTTAACTGGGAGCTCGTAGATCCGGTAGCCGTTCTTCTCAGCCAGAATGAGCAGCTCCGTATCGAAGAACCACCCGTTATCGACCACCAGGGGCGCGAGGTCACGCGCGGCCTTTCGACTGATAGCCTTGAAGCCGCACTGCGCGTCCCGAAACCTCACGAATAACATCGACCGGACGATGAGGTTGTAGCACCGCGAGACCACCTCGCGCTTGAGCGTCCGCCCGACGACGGTTGATCCCTTCTTGAGCCGTGAGCCGATGGCGAGGTCGTACCCGCCGGCCGCAAGCGAATCGATCAGGGGATGTATGGCCTCAAGCTCGGTCGAAAGGTCCACGTCCATATAGCACAGGTAATCGGCATCGCTGGCGAGCCAAGCCGTGCGCAGCGCCCTGCCTCGCCCCCGCTCTTCCAGTCGCAGGTACCCCACTTCCTCATACTTGCTCGAGAGCTCCTCGCACACGGTCGGAGTCCGGTCGGTCGAGCCATTGTCCGCAACGACGATGCGCCAGTCGTAGGCATGCATCGCCTCTTGGAGGAACCCGTGAAGCCGCTCGACGCACACAGGCAGGGCCCGCTCCTCGTTCAGCACGGGAATGACGAACTCGACGGACGGGGAAGGGGACATAGTAACGGCAGGTATTATAGCGCGTTCGGGAAACTGAAACGTCGCGCCACCTCGCAGAAATCCTCCACACAATCGTCATACCGGCGAAGGCCGGTATCCAGAGGGCTGGAGGCTGGATGCCCTGTTTTCTCCCTTCGCGTAGGCTGCACGACGGTCTCCTCGCCGAAAAACCAGCCCTCACTCGCAAGCCGCGTCCATCGCAGCAGCGATCCTCGCCGAGACGTTCGGTGGTGGCATCGTCCCGCACAGGTGCTCCCATAGCCGCTCGAACAGCGCCTCCGCTACGATGCGATACCCCGGACCGGCGGTATGCACGTAGTCGATGTACACCGGCTCCTCCACCGTCGAGAATACGTCGCCAAGATCGTGGACGTTAGAGGGCAGCGCGCTGTCCCTCAGGCGCTCTTCGAGGATGGTCGACATCTCGGCCCGTGTCGCCATGATGTGCGTCATGGCGCGCCTTTCGAGGTGTTCGGCGAGTATGCGCCTCTCCGATACGTGAAGTGGCTTGCCGTCCGTCCACAGGCTGGGCTGCAGGACAAAAAGCGAGGTAAACCCGAACTCGTCGCCGAGCGCAATCACAAGCTCCCGGTTGGCGAGCCAGACATCGACCGCCTGATTTCCCAGGAAGCGGAAGTTGGCGTCGAGAAACATCGGCGTTACGTCTATGTCGGTGTCGTCCTGACGCGAACGAGCCGTCCTCTCCCCCCCTTCCAGCCTGTCAAGGACGATGCGCGACGCCTTGTAGATGCCGAGCGACCGGACGAACTCGCGACGCCGCTCAGACGGCACCTCGCCGAACTGGAAACGTTCGCGGATGCGGTGGAGGCTGACGTGCGATCCCGGTACCTCCGGCCAGTTCGACGCCGCGGCAGCGTCGTTGATCCCGTCGTAGAAGACAACCACGTCCGGACGCCTCCCCGCCTGCAGCTCGCGGTACAGAAAGACCACCTCCTGGGTCGAGACATACCCGCGCTCTCCCAGGTTCTTGACCGTCGTGTCGACGCCCCAGGCGTTCATCAGCCGCGCGAGATGGCTGGGGATCGTCTCGCCGTCGGGCGCGCCCTCGCCCCAGGCGGTCGATCCGCCGAACACCCATACTTTCAGCGCGTCCTCGGTTTCGGAGTTGTTCGTCGTTTGCCGGAACCCCTCGAAGTCGATGCTGATGAGGTCGCCGGGATAGTAGCGCCTGTCCCATATGGTGTACGGCTCGTAGACGATGCGCTCCGTAGCGTGGAACTCGCGGAACAGCGTCGCGACGTCGTAGCCGGCCCCGTCATATGCCGCCGCGAACTGCCGCTCGTCCAGCAACCCCGACACGCTGTCGAGGACGGGCGGGCTGAAGAACCTGCCGTCGATGGCCGACGCGGCCCGCCCCAGCAGATCGACGGCCACGACCGCCAGGACGGTCAGTCCCAGGATGGCGAGGGCGGTCTTCAGTCGTTCCGTCTTCACGGTGAGCACTTTACGCCCCGCACCCGTAGCCGTGCAAACGGAGGGCGCTATCACCATTCACCTACAATCTCTCCCCCGCCGGGAGAGAGATACAGAGAGTGGGGTCGCCGGCTGCGCAAACGAGGCGGCCACCGTATTTAACACGGTCGCCGCCTCGCATCTACAGGTTGGCCTTCTTGACCTAGACGTCAATCCTTCACACGATTCGCTCTCACCGACCCGGGGTCTGCCGCGCGAACTCGACGGCCTCGCGGAGCTCTTCCTCGCTGATGGCCATCTGTCCGGCCTTCAGCGCCTCCTTGGTCAGTGCGATCACCTTGGCAATGTCGCACTGCCCAAGACTGGAATTCGCCGCCCTTCCTTCCTGCCCGACGATGTGACTCATCAGATCGCCGCACAGCGTCGACTCCACGTGGTTGATGTGCCGCTGTCTCGGCGTCATTCGACTGCGGGCCTCTCTCTCCGCGGCCCAGATACGGGTACGTTCGATGTGAGCGGCAATTTCCTCCTCGCTCCAGCCGTGCGACCGCGTGTCGTACCCCGCTCGTATCTCCACGACTCCCTGCTCCTTCCCGTCGACCTCCACCAGCTTGCGGAATATGGCGAGGCGCTCCGTCACGTCCTTCGTGGCCTCGTACTCCCTCGCCGCGTCCGCGTCGAGCGACCGGAGCCTTTCCACAAGCCACTCGGCGTCCCCCGCGTTCGTCAGCATCTTGCGGAGCTCGAACTCGTCTTCGGCGTCCAGCTTCGGGGCCTGCGCGGGGTACGGCTCGTCCGGCTGCGCCTTGATCGACTCCCATCCCCTCTCCGAGAACTTTCCGAGGCGAATGTCCATGTACTCCCGCATGAGGGAACCCTCGGGTACGAGCTCATACGCCTCGGTGTATTCGGGTGAGAGGAGGCTCAGCACGAAGGGAGTCGCCCCTGTCCCGTCCGGCGAAGCGCCCTTGCCGGGATCGACGAGGTCCTGCACGCCTGTGACGGGAACCCCGCGTAAACCGCCTTGAATCTTCGCCTGCGGGTGCATTTGAGAGATCATACTCTGTGCAGCATCGGGCCAGTCCTCAGGTGTGTCCGGCGCGAACTTCGTCGTGATATCGATCCATCCGTCCCGCGCCATCTCCTGCCATTCATCATTCATCTGTTCGAACTGCTTTGCCGTCGCCTCGTCCATGTAGTCGGCCATGTCCGGCACGTCCGCCGGAGTCTCCGTCTCGTCGACCGGATCGACGGAGGCTTGCGCCGCGGCGGGTTCTGCTTCCTTGCTTGGTTCCGTTGCCGGGTCCGTGGTCTGCTGGCAGGCCATGGCGACCACGAGCACGGCAGCGATGAAGACAAACCGTATGTCCCTTATCCGTTTCATTTCTACCACCTCCTTGTGGTGCTTGGGCGGTCCCGGACCCCCCCCCGCGTCCGCCTTGCTGCTATCTCCTCACCTGAACACCAATCCTGTCGTTCCGCAAATGCCGGAAATTGTCGTCTCTCCTTGCGCTGCCTGTACCGTCCCCCGCTTCCTGATAATCTCAGGTTACACGGCCCTTCCAGTACCTGTAATCACACGATCCTGTGATTTTGCCCACCTTCTGAGCCTCCCTGAGGACTCTGGCGGTTCCGTACGCTCCTGCGCCCGGAACCGCCGGTGCCTACACGTTGCTGACTCCCAATTGCTCGCTTACGGATTCGGGTTGTAGGCGAACTCGGGGGATGGCGTTACCGACGTCGGATCGTTTATGTACCTCGCGTGTTCCAGTTGCCACGCCGCGTAGGCCTTGAGGTAATCAGGGTCGAGGTCCAAATTCTGCATTGCTATCACGCAGCACCTGCCGGAATCGGGGTTCGGCATGAACGCGCTCCCCTCTGTCATCTGACCGGCAATTGCGCGCCAGAAATAGTCCTGGGCGTGCTTAGAGAAGCTGTTCAGTTCGGTCACGGAGTCGGGAGACAAGAAGTCCGAGGCGTCAAGCTCTCGAATCGGCAAAGTGCCCAAGACCATCCTTCTCTGCGCTACAACGAACGCTATCTCGCCAGGCTCGATGTATGATTCCGCCTCCCGATACCCTTCCCACCACCAAATGAACGTCTCCCGCAAGCGATGGTCGATGGCGTCTAGTCTCTTCTGCTCCTGCGATGATAAGGTCTCGCGGAGCGGCGGCAACTCAATGAGCGGCTCTTCCTTCAGCGCCCGGAGGTGGTCCTGAGACCGTTGTGCCATTGATGCAAATCTGTCAACCGCAAGGTCACGATCCGCGGGGTGAACGTCTTCGAGCGCCTGTGGCAATAGCTCATTGAATTGTTGCTTTTTCTCATCTGTGAGGCCGTTGTACGCCGCCAAATGCCCAGCGGACAGGACCTGTCCCTGGCTCACGGCCGGAGCCGGCTTACTATTGCCTTGCGCGGGTTGGTCGTCCTTCGTCTCAGCCCCACAAGAGGCGAGAAGTATGCACAAGATGATCGAGCCCGCAGCGACCAGCAAATCTGTGTTTTTTTCGCTTATTGTCCACATCATACTTTCCTTTTCGCTAAGTTCGTCGGCTCAGTGTATTCGCCCCGCACCGGCAGGGGCCTCGACAGGCGCATCGGGATATGTTCAATCTCTCCATTTCGCGCCTCCTTTCAACGGGTTATGCATCTCACGATACAGGCCCGATATTAAATGGGCGTCAAAATCAACCCTGTTTCCATTAAGAAACTGCAAAGTTTTGTATAAATTTCCACGATGCGGGCCCTGGAGATCGAATTTGAGGATTCCCTCATGTGATTGTGATGTGAAGGTTCGTGGTACAATCCCGACCGTCGTGTCCCGGTAGAGGGGTGCCACGAAACGGACGGTACGGAAGGACCCTTGCAGGAAGCCGACGAGTTCAGCCGGGAGATCGAATCGCTGCGGACGCGCCTCCTCACGGCAGAGACGGAGAAGCGTCGATTGGCGGCGCTTGTGGAGTCGTCGCCCGTGGGCGTTATGGTGGTCGATGCCGCGACGAGGACCTTCGCGTCCGTCAACAAGGAGGCCGAGCCGAGCCTTCGTCATGGCTCCATCCATCGCTTGCCACTGCCATTGTATGCCGCATAACTCGTCGTATTCGGCCAACCCGTGCTTCTATAGTCTCTCGAAGACCTCGTCCTTCACCCAACGCTGATAGCGGTCATGCACGGTGCTCGGCGCTCCGTACGTTCGAGGCATGGACTTCCACTGGCAGCCGGTGCGCAGGACGTAGAGTATCCCGTCCATGCAATCGCGTGCAGGCTTCCAGGGCCTTCCGCCCTTCGGACCCGTCTCCTCTAGGGGCAGCAAGGGCTCGATTCTTTCCCAAAGCGCATCGGACATGCGCATATCGTCTCCTGCAACACGTTTTCCAGTCTTCGTCATGTCCTTCCTCCATACAGAATTGGAGAAAGCGTAAATGAAGTATCATACGGTGACTCAAGGCTATTTAGGGTTATCGGATAGGCTCTTAGCTGGACTTTGTACAAAGTATAGACAAATGACGGGAACAGGGTAAGCTAACAAGACCAAACCATCACGAAAGGTCAAGTTATGCTCACCCTGCCCGATGCGATTATACCCTTACTCAACCCGTTCGCGCCGATGTTCCAGGCCAGGACGTGGTCGAAGGCCCAGGTGCTCCTAGTTGGGGCAATCCTGGCCACGCGCAAGCGCACCGTCACCTCGGCGCTCCGCGTCATGGGCCTCAGCGACGACGCGAGCTTTGCACGGTATCACCACGTTCTCAACCGCGCCGTGTGGTCGCCGCTCAAGGTAGGTCGTGTCTTGTTACACCTGTTGATCCTGCACCTTGATCGGGGAGACGGCCCGCTGGTGTTCGGGATCGACGAGACACTGGAGCGAAGGCGAGGTAGTCGGATCAAGGCGAAGGGGATATATCGCGACGCAGTGCGCTCCAGCGGGAGTCATTTCGTCAAGGCCTCCGGCCTGCGTTGGATAAGCCTGATGTGGCTGACCACCATACCCTGGGCAGATCGGACATGGGCGTTGCCAGTGCTGACGGCCCTGGCGCCGTCTGAACGGTACTATCAGCAGTTGGGGCGGACTCACAAGAAGCTGACCGACTGGGCGCGCCAGATGATAGTCCAACTCCGTCGCTGGTTACCCAACCGTCCTCTGGTAATAGTGGCCGACAGTAGCTACGCTGCTCTGGATCTGCTCGCATTCTGTCAGTCCATGACTCGTCCAGTCACCTTCATCACCCGGTTGCGTCTGGACGCCGCGCTCTACGAACCCGCTCCACCTCGACTGCTCGGACAGATGGGGCGTCCGCGCCTCAAAGGAGAACGATTGCCTGCATTGAGAGAACTCCTTGAATGCTCCGATGCAGGTTGGACCACGATGTCTGTGGCCTGGTACGACGGCGCCATCCGCACGGTGGAGGTCGTCTCTCAAACAGCGGTCTGGTATCACGCGGGCAAGCCACCGGTGCCCATCCGCTGGGTCCTCATTCGAGACCCCCTACACCAGTTCGACTCACAAGCGCTGCTGTGTACCGATACCGCGATCAGCCCGGCCCAGATCGTTGAGTGGTTCGTGCTGCGCTGGCAGATCGAGGTAACCTTTCAGGAGACGCGCGCCCATCTGGGAGTAGAGACTCAACGCCAGTGGTCGGATCGCGCCATATCACGAACCACTCCTGTACTGTTGGGACTGTTCTCCTGGATAACGCTCGCAGCCCACCTGTTGGGAGAGGGCCGGCTGTCGACTCCACGATCAGCGGCATGGTATGCAAAATCGGAGCCTACTTTCGTCGATGCTATCGCTTTGGTGCGCCGTCACCTCTGGGTTGCTTCTGAGACTTTCTGCACGTCGTCCCAGAAACCCGATATGCGAAAAGTCCCAAGGACCATGATCAACAGATTCATAGAATCGCTGACCTACGCGGCGTGAATGTACAAAGTCCAGCTTAGTCCCCCCTGGATTCTGGCAGGTAGTTTGTGCTACTCTCAGTGAGGGTTCACCCTGCTCTCCCCTAAAGCGACTCTCCGGATACTCGCCTTCATGCGGGCAAGGCCGCAAGGATGTTGACAAGCGGTTAGAGCCTAGCGGCGATAGAGTTCTAGTTCTATTGGCAAGAGTGGATGGTAGGATAGAGATATTGGCAGTTCGCTATAACCGAGTTCGTCAAAATCTGGCCCTATCGCGTTCCCTCGCATTTTCCTCAAGCTAACTGACATCTTCCTGTCTGAGGCTTTGCGCGAGTAGGTCACGCAAACTCCATACAACACCAACGGGATACTTACCGTACCCTGTATGACCGAAACCAACAGGGCAACGGGAAGCATCCCGACGATGACTGGTAACGTTGCTAGCGTTATGCTTACTTCACGGAGTGACGGCATATTAGCAGGTGAATCTTTCTGAGGCCCAACCGCTTTGGACTTCTCCAACACCGAACAGGTCTACTACCCAAGCCTTGACCCAAACTCGGTAGGTGTGGGTACCGCTAGTACAGCTTCCATAAAGCCTATTATACAGTTCAGTCGTATTGAATCGCCAACCGGAATCCCAAGCGTCAAGGGTACTCCAAAGGGCTCCCCACACATGGCGCTTCAGGTGCATCTTCAACTTGATTTTGGATATCGGACCCCCGCAAAGCATCCTTGCGCCACCCTCAATATCCATTCCCAACTGTTCAGGCCGTTCGAGCAGTACCGTACACCATGCCTGTGACTGTCTGCTGAGTCCGCCCTGTATAGATAACTCCAAGGAATCTACACCATAACCCCCGTACGGCTCTTCGTCCTCTCCGTTGTCGTTGCTCTCATTATCGTCAACAGGTACCTCGACATCCATCTTGGCGTCGTCTTTGGGGTCTGGCGGCCCTGCCGCTATCAATGCGAATCCGAACAGGAACAAAACCGTTACTATCAGTAGGCGTTTCATCGTAAAACACTCCTTTATTGAATTCCGGCGATTGCATGTAGAGATTGGTTCTATGTTCTTTCTCCTTCTTGTGTACCCCCGAGGGGGGTCTCGGATGTTCAATCCTCGTCTCCTTTCGTCTTCGTCTCCGTCGGTCGATGCGCCCCTGCCGGACGGGAATGAGGGCCTCCCCCTGTCGCCGTCCCGCAGGGGCCTCGACAGGCGCATCGCGGTATCTTCAGACTCTCCATCGTTCGTCTCCTTTCAACGAGTGATACCCCTTACGATAGGGGCTCAATATCAAATAGACGTAAAAAACAACCCCAAAACTGTTAAAATTTTGTATCAATTTCCGTGATGCGGGCCCTGAAAATCATATTCATAGATTCCGTTTCGTGATCATGCCGTGAAGATTCGTGGTACAATCCCGACCGTTGTGTCTGGACAGAGGCGCACAGCGAAACGAACGGTGCGAAAGTAACATTGCCGGAGTCCGACGAGCTCAGACGGGAGATCGAATCGCTGCGGACGCGCCTTCTCACGGTGGACGCGGAGAAGCGTCGTTTGGCGGCGCTTGTGGAGTCCTCGCCCGTGGGCGTCATGGTGGTCGACGCCGCCACGAGGACCTTCGCGTCCGTCAACAAGGAGGCCGAGCGCATCCTTGGCATGTCCCCAGAACCGGGCGCTACACTCGTGCGCTATCACGAGCTGGCGATCTACCGGCGGACCGACGGGAAACAGTATGAAGACGATGAGCGTCCGCTGGCGAGGGCCCTCGGTCGCGGAGAGGTGGTGCGGGCGGAAGAGATCCTGCTGAATCGCCCGGACGGGCGGACGCTGACCATCCTCGTCAATGCGACGCCGATTTACTCGGATGACGGAAGCATCGTATCAGCCGTCGCCGTAATCCAGGACATGACGCCACTGGAAGAGATGGAACGCATGCGCAATGAGTTCCTCGCCACGGTGAGCCACGAGCTGCGAGGGCCTCTCACCACCATCAAGGGATCCGCCGCAACCGTGCTGAGCGCCGCGAGGCCATTCAGCCCCTCGGAAATCCGATCCTTCTTCCATACAATCGACCAACAGGCCGATCTGCTGAGCGAGCTCGTGAGCAACCTTCTCGACGTGACCAAGATAGAGGCCGGAGCGTTGGTGGTGGACCCCAAACCGACGGACGTGAACGACCTAGTCGAAGAGGCGGTGGACTCGTTCCTGCGCGGCGGGTCGCGGCATCAGATTCATGTCGACCTGCCGCCCGACCTTCCACGGATATCGGCCGATTCGCAGCGAGTCACACAAGTGCTGAACAACCTCCTCTCCAACGCGGCGAAATATTCTCCCGCTAACTCGGCCATCACGGTGACCGCCTCGCTGCAGGAACCCTACCTGGCCGTCTCCGTGCTGGACGAAGGACAGGGACTAACGGCGGATCAGCTTCCTCTGCTCTTCAAGAAATTCTCTCGGGTCGGCCTCCGGGATGCTCAAGAGAACATTGAGGGACATGGTTTGGGCCTCTCCATCTGCAAGGGTATCGTCGAGGCCCACGGGGGACGCATTTGGGCCGAGAGCAGAGGTGAAAGAACCGGGGCGTGGTTCACCTTTACCATTCCCATCGCTCCCGATGCGGAAGAGGAGCTTCCCGAATCGGCCACCCCAGGAAGCAGGTTCACCAGCACGGGCGAGCAGACGCGGGTACTCTCGATAGACGACGATCCACAGATACTGCGGTACCTGCGCAACACGCTCACTGACGCCGGGTATCTCCCCATTGCGACCGGCAACCCCAACGAAATGCTCCACCTCGTCAAGATGGAGCGGCCTCACCTCGTGCTGCTCGACGTGAGGCTGCCCGGCACCAGCGGGTTCGAGCTGCTGAAGCGCCTCCGCGAGGTTTCCGAAGTTCCTGTCATATTCCTGTCCGGCAGCGGTGGGGAGGGAAGCGTACTGCGTGCGTTCGAAATGGGGGCGTCGGACTACATCGTCAAGCCATTCTCCCCGACGGAGCTGATCGCGAGAATCGAAGCGACCCTGCGAAAGGGGACGGGAAACGCCCCGGACGACGAACGAGAACCCTACCGGATCGGAGACCTGACAATCGATTATTCGAGTCGCCATGTGACGGTTGGGGACAGTCCCATACAACTAACCGCTACCGAATACAAGGTGCTCTTCGAGCTTTCCGCCAACGCCGGGCGCGTGTTGACCCACGAGCAACTCCTGCAAAGGGTATGGGGAGCCGAATACTCGCGGGATGAGGGCCACTTCGTCCGCGTCGTCATTGCAAGGCTGCGTCATAAGCTCGGAGACGACGCCAACAAACCCCAATACATCTTTACCGAGCCCCGCGTCGGCTACCGCATGGCGAAGCCGTAGCCCGCTCCCGTAGGTAGGGGCGATTCGCGAATCGCCCCTACCCCGTCACACGATTCAATCTCACCGGCCCGGCGTCTGCCGCGCGAACTCGATTTTCTCGCGAAGCTCTTCCTCGCTCGTAGCCATCTTCCCCGCCTCCAACGCCTCCTTGGTCAGCGTGATGACCTTGGCGATGTCGCACTGCGCGGGGCCGGCGCTCGCCGTTCTGGGGTGTTCTCCAACGACGTGACTCATCAGGTCGCCGCACAGGGTATTCTCCGCGTGATTGATGTACCGCTGTCTCGGGGTCATTCGACTGCGCGCCTCGTCCTCCGCGGCCCAGATGCGGGTACGTTCGATATAATCGGCGATCTTCTCCTCGCTCCAGCCGTTCGACCGTCCGCCCCACTCCGCCTGTATCTCCACGACTCCCTGCTCCTTCCCCTCGACCTCCACGAGCCTTCGGAAGACCGCCAACCGCTCCGTCAAGTCCTTCGTGGACTCGTACTCCCTCGCCGCCTCAGCGTCCAGCGACCGCAGCCTCTCGACGAGCCACTCGGCGTCTCCGGCGTTCGTCAGCACCTTCCGCAGCTCGAGCTCGTCTCGGGCGTCCAGCTTCGGGGCCTGAGGCGGGTACGGCTCGTCCGGCTGCGCCTTGATCGACTCCCATCCCCTCTCCGAGAACTGTCCCAACCGGATGTCCATGTACTCGCGCAGCAGCGACCCTTCGGGTATGAGCTCGTACGCCTCCGCGTATCCGGGTGAGAGGAGACTCAGCACGAAGGGGGGCGTCCCGTCCCCGTCCGGTGAAGCGCCCCTGCTCGGATCGACGAGATCCTGCACGCCTGCGACGGGAACGCCTCGCACCCCGCCCTGAATCTTCGCCTGCGCGTACCCTTGAGAGACGATGCTCTGTGCGGCCTCCGCCCAGTCCTCACGCGGGGCGAACTTCGTGATACTGACCCATGCGCCCCCTACCCTCGTTTGCCTTTCGGGAGTCAATTCCTCGAACAGCCGCGCAGTCTCAGCGTCCATGTAGTCGGCTATGTCCGGCTCCGGCGCGTCTGCCGAAGTCTCCGCTTCGTCCACCGGATCGGCAGAGGCTTGCGCGGCGTCGCTCGGCTGCACATGCAGCCACTGGCCGGGATTCTGCAGTGTGAATTCGACCATCTCTCGAAAATCGTCTTCTCTGTAGAGACCCTGCCCGTCCCTGGCCTCCAACGCTTCTTTGGTCATGGAGATCACCTTGTCGATGTCGCACCTGCCGTCCGGGAGATACACCCCGGGATTCTCTCCGACCACGAAGTTCATCACCGCATTGCATACCGTAATTTCGGCATGACCCACTCGCTGTTCATCCGGCGTCCACTGTCGCCGCGCTTCGCTGAGTGCCGTGGAGGCGCGCTCGCGTTCGAGGAAACGAGCAATCTCCGCCTCGCTCCATTCCGCCACCCTCATCTCCCATTCCATCTCTATTTCGAGGACCCCTTGCTCTTTGCCCTCGACCTCGACGAGTCGCCGGAGCGTCTCCAGGCGTTCCGTCACGTCCTGAGTTGCCTCGAACTGCCTGGCGGCGTCCACGTCCAGCGACCGGACCTTGCGGATGAGCCACTCCTCATCACCCGCGTCGGTCAGCGCGCGCCTGAGCTGGAACTCCTCCCCGCGGTCCATCTCCGGGATGGGCTTGGGGTACGGCCCCGCGTAGGACGCCTTCACCTTCTCCCAGTCTACTGATTCGATCGCATCGAGCTCGAGGGCTATGTACTTGCGCGCCCAGGGGCCGTCCGGCAGGAGACGGTAGGCCTGGTGGTACTCCGGCGCGAGCATCCGCACCGACTCCGGGAGATCGTCCGCTGGATCGACGGGGGCTTGCGCCGCGGCGGGTTCTGCTTCCTTGCTTGGCTCCGTCGCCGGATCCGTGTTCTGCCCGCACGCCGCCACGACCACGAGCACGGCTACGACGAAGACAACCCATATGTTCCGTATCCCTTTCATTTTCGTCACCTCCTTGTGGCGCTTGTCCCGTCACTCGCTTTCCCGTAATCACAGCTTACTCGGCCTTCCAGTGCCTGTAATCACACGATCATGTGATTTTGCCTACCTTCTGAACCTCCCTGAGGACTCTGGCGGTTCCGAACGCTCCCGCGCCCGGAACCGCCCGTGCCTACACATTGCGGACTCCCTATTGCTCGCTTACGGATTCGAGTTGTAGGCGAACTCGGGGGATGGCGTTCCTGACGTCGGGTCGTTTATGTACGTCGCGTGTTCCAGTTGCCACCCCGCGTAGGCTTTGAGGTAATCGGGGTCGAGGTCCAAGTTCTGCTTTGCTGTTACGCAGCATCTGCCTGAATCGGGGTCCGGCATGAACGCGCTCCCCTCTGTCATCTGACCGGCAATTGCGCGCCAGAAATAGTCCTGGGCGTGTTGAGAGAAGCTGTTGAGTTCGGCCACCGAATCGGGAGACAGGAAGTCAGAGGCGTCAAGCTCTCTGATCGGCAAAGCGCCTAAGACCATCCTCCTCTGCGCCACTATGAACTCTATCTCGCCCGGCTCGATGTATGACTCCGCCTCCAGATACCCTTCCCACCACCAAATGAACGCCTCTCGCAAGCGGTGGTCGAGGGTGTCTAATCGCTCCTGCTCTTGCGCTGAAAGGGTCTCGCGGAGCGGCGGCAACTCAATGAGCGGCTCTTCCTTCAGCGCCCGGAGGTGCTCCTGAGACCGTTGTGCCATCGACGCAAATCTGTCAACCGCAACGTCACGGTCCGCGGGGTGAACGTCTTCGAGCGCCTGTGGCAATAGCTCATTGAATTGTTGCTTTTTCTCATCTGTGAGGCCGTTGTACGCCGCCAAATGCCCAGCGGACAGGACCTGTCCCTGGCTCACGGCCGGAGCCGGCTTACTATTGCCTTGCGCGGGTTGGTCGTCCTTCGTCTCAGCCCCACAAGAGGCGAGAAGTATGCACAAGATGATCGAGCCCGCAGCGACCAGCAAATCTGTGTTTTTTTCGCTTATTGTCCACATCATACTCTCCTTTTCGCTAAGTTCGTCGGCTCAGTGTATTCGCCCCGCACCGGCAGGGGCCGGCTGCGGAGCGATATCCCTTCTGGGAATCAGGCTAGAAGTCTTCGAACAGCGTGGTATAGGGTATGGGTCCTGCGCTCGGTCCGCCCGGTAGACCTTCAGCTGACCCACTGTAGAAGCCGCCCCAGCGACCGGGTTCATATGTTCGATGGATTGAAACGATCGCAGCGCTGGTGTTCTGTACGACTCTCGACCTGGAGTAATTGCTTCCGCCTGGATCACGTATCCGTACGCTGGCAGTTATAGACAGCATGGTGGCGGCACACGACGCCATTGTTGAGGCGTAAACCCGGTTGGTGAACGAGGAATGCCACAGGTCAGGGTCAATCCCGCAAGAAGCAGATGTTTGTGTATACGGTTCGCCGTCCATCGCCACGACCGTAGACTTATCCACTGCGAACGCGCCAGTCTGCTGCGCCGCATACTGTCTGTCTTGAGCGCGCTTCATCAACGTGACAAAAACACCAACGGCTTGTTCCTCGTCATCTGGATGAATGTCCTGTAGCCCTACAGGAAGTAACTCTGAGGTGAAGATGTCGCGATTCTCCTGCGTAAGTCCGTTGTAGGCATCCAACAATTCGCCGCTCAGGATCTCAGCAGGGTCCGGCACTGTCTCCGGCCCATCCCCGTGAACCACCGTCGCCGTCGTTCCGATTACCGCCAGCGTCATTGCCAGCAGCGTCAATATGGTCTTGTAGAATTTCATTTTCTTCTCCTCTTTCTTTGTGTACCCCCTTGGGGGGTCTCGAATCTTCAACCTTGTCTCCTTTCGTCTTCACCTCCGTCGGTGAGTCGATGCGCCCCTGCCGGACGGGAATGAGGGCCTCCCCCTGTCGCCGTCCCGCAGAGGCCTCGACACGCGCATCACGGTATGTTCAGTCTCTCCATCTTTCGCCTCCCTTCAACGGGTTATGCACCTTACGCTACAGGCCCGATATCAAATGGACGTAAAAATTTACCCCGTTTCCATCAAAAAACTGTCAAAATTTTTGTGGTTTCCATCAAAATCCTTTGATAACGATGGCCGTGAAGCAATGCCGCACACTCATTTCTTAGCGCAGTGTGCCCATAGGGGATGCGCAGCAAGGGTTGAAGGTCCGAACCCTGCCTAACCCTTTCAGCCCCTTCCCCGTTTACTCTAATATGAACATCGGGGCGTGCCGGCATGACCGCCGCGCGCGTCCCCACAACTTGTTAGAGGAGCCTCCCTATTGCCATGATGGACCTTGCGGGCGTACGCCAGATAAACGATATGGTGGAAAAGGAGGCGCCGTTCGTCCACGATCTTGTGGCCGAGATCCGGAAGACGATCATCGGCCAAGACAGACTCGTCGAACGGGCCTTGGTCGGCCTGCTGGCCGATGGACACGTCTTGCTGGAGGGCGTTCCCGGCCTCGCCAAGACCCTCCTGGTCAAGACCATCGGCCAGGCCATACACGCGGGCTTCTCGCGCATCCAGTTCACCCCCGACCTCCTTCCGGGCGACCTCATTGGGACGCAGATATACAACCCCCGCACGACAGAGTTCAGCGTCCGCAAGGGTCCTATCTTCGCCAACCTGATTCTCGCCGACGAGGTGAACCGCGCCCCCGCGAAGGTGCAGAGCGCCCTCTTGGAGGCCATGCAGGAAAACCAGGTGACCATAGGCGACCATACGTACCCCATCGAGCCCCCGTTCCTCGTCCTCGCGACGCAGAACCCCATCGAGCAGGAGGGGACGTATCCCCTGCCCGAGGCGCAGGTCGACCGCTTCATGCTGAAGGTCGTCGTCGACTACCCGGAGCGCTCGGAGGAGCGCGAGATCATCGAGCGGATCACGGCGGGGCCTCTGCCGGAGGTCCAACCGGTCATCGACCCGCAGTACATCCTGAACGCGCGGGAGATCGTCCAGCAGGTCTACGTCGACGAGAAGGTCAAGGACTACGTGCTCGACCTCGTGATTGCGACGCGCGACCCCAGCGTGGCCGGACTCGACGAGCTTAAGAATATGATCGCCTACGGCGCTTCCCCCCGCGCGGGCATCTTCCTGATCTCCGCGGCGCGTGCCCACGCGTTCCTCAAGGGTCGCGGATACGTCACGCCCGACGACGTCAAGCAGCTTGCGCCGGACATCCTCAGGCACCGCGTCATCACGACCTTCGAGGCCGAGGCCCAGGAGGTCACGTCCGCGGAGATCGTCCAGCGCATCCTCGACAATCTCGAAGTCCCGTAAGTCCATGAAAACCGGTCGCAGAAAATGGCGGGGCGTGTGGTAGGGGCAGGTTTGAAACCTGCCCTTCCGCCCCAACACCGTCATTCCTACGAAGGAACGTCACCCCGTACCTTGATACGGGGCAGGAATCCAAAAATTCCGCACAGCGAGATCACGATGACACCGCCACGTATCCCAACGACATGCTGACGAACGAGTTGATCGCCAAGATCCGGCGAATCGAGATCACGACTCGGAAACTCGTCAACGACAGTTTCGCCGGTGACTACCACTCGGTCTTCAAGGGCCGGGGCATGGAGTTTATCGAGGTGCGCCAGTACCACCCCGGCGACGACGTGCGCACGATAGATTGGAACGTCACGGCCCGCACGGGAGAGCCTCACATAAAGAGCTACGCCGAGGAACGCGAGCTTACGGTCATGCTCGTGGTCGACATGAGCCGCTCCGGCGACTTCGGCACGAGGAACCGCTTCAAGCGTGAGCTGGCCGCCGAGCTCGCAGCGGTCATGTCCTTCGCGGCAACCACCAACAACGACAAGGTCGGCCTGCTCATCTTCACCGACAGGGTGGAGCTCCTCATCCCCCCTCGCAAGGGCCGGAGCCACGTCCTCCGCATGGTGCGAGATCTCTTGGTCTTCGAGCCCAAGGGGACGGGCACCGACATCCGCCTTGCCCTCGAAACGATCAACGTGCTCCTCAAGCGACGCAGCATCGTGTTCGTCATCTCCGACTTCCTCGCCGAGCCGGAGTCGTACCGGCAGGCCCTATTCGCCACGAGCCGCCGCCACGACGTCGTTGCTTTCGACCTCGACGACCCCCTGGAGCGAGAGATAGCCGACGTGGGCATCATCGCGCTGGAGGACGCCGAGACCGGGCTGCTCCGATGGGTCGATACCAGCAGCGGGGCGTGGAGAAGGACGTTCTCCGAGAAGGTGGCCCGCTTCGTCGAGGACAAGAAGGAGGTCTTCTCCTCCGCGGCGGTCGACCGCGTCAACGTGACGACCGACAAGGACTACGTCGCCGAGGTCGCCACGTTCTTCAAGAAACGGCTCCGAAGGCTGGCGCAGGGAGTATAGGCGTGTCGCGAATGGTGAATTCCCTATTGCGTACTCGGCTCCATATCTGGCTTCCGTTCATTGCCGCCGTGCTTTTTGCTGCCGGAGGGTTTGGCACAGCCTTCTCGCAGGAAGACCCTCTGTCCAAAGTTCGTATCACATTCGAGGCTGATTCTCCCAACGTCGAATTCGCGGACGAGGTCACCTTCACGCTGGAAGTCACCTACCCGGATGACTACAGCGCGGTGGTGCATAAGCTGCCGCGTGACTGGGGATCTTTCGAGATCCGTGATCAGTCTCAAGCGCAGACTGTTTTCAACGACGATGGGACCAAGACAACAAGCCAAGAGATCAAGGTAGCCGTGTTTGGCACGGGCAACCTTGAGACCCCCGATCTGCCCATTTCCGTTCGGGGCCCGGACGGGATAGTCGAGCAGGTATCGCCCTTGCCTGTGGAGTTGAGGGTACTCCCGGGTATAACCGACCCCGACGCTCCTTTGGAGGACATCCAGCCGCAGGCCGATCTATCTACCCCTCCATGGGATGACCCCGTCGCCCGGACTTCAACCGTCCTAATCGTGCTTGCCGCACTCTTGGCTGGTGCCGTGCTTGCGGCATACCTGATTCGTCGGCGGCTGCAGGGATCGCCGATCCCCGTCCTCGACACCCGAACCCCCTGGGAGATCGCCATCGACGAGCTCGACCGCATCGAGCGGCTCGATCTGCCGGAGGATGGGCTGTTCAAGGAGCACTACACCCTCGTTGCCGACACCATGCGCGTCTACGTCCAGGCGATGTACCTCCGTGACGTAAGCCCGGTCGACGCCATCGACATGACGACGGACGAGATATGGGATGCCCTCAGGCGGTCGTCGCTCAACTACGACGACGCCAAGCTCGTGCTCGACCTGCTCAGAGAAGCCGACCTCGTGAAGTTCGCCAAGTATACGCCCGCCGTGTCCCAGGCCTATGAAGCCTCCGGTCAGGCGCGGTACATCGTGGAGGTTACGCGGCCCACATTCCAGCCGGAAGAGGCATCGCAGAATGGCACATACACTCAGCAGGAGGCGCCGGCGTGAGCGACCTGAGCTTCGGGTCTCCATGGCTCCTCCTCCTGCTTCCGGGAGTTGTCCTCCTTGCAGCCTTGCCCTACGTTTGGAAGCGGCAGATGGCTCCCGTCGGCATGAGATACGCCGACACCGGCCTCGTGTCGGGAATAGGAAGCTCCGTTCGCCTGCGGGTGATGCCCTTCGTTTCGGGCTTGCGCTTCGTGGCGCTCGCCCTCGTGATTATCGCCGTCGCCAGGCCGCAGTCCGCGGACGCGCGGGAGGTCATCCGAGGCGAGGGCGTGGACATCGCCGTCGCGCTCGACATTTCCGGCAGCATGGGCGCGGAGGACTTCGACCCCCACAGGCTGGAGGCCGCCAAGCAGATCATCGCCGACTTCATCGAGGAGCGGAAGTACGACCGCATCGGCCTTGTCGTCTTCTCGCGGGACGCCTTCGTCCAGAGTCCGCCCACCCTCGATCACAGCGTCCTCCTCCGCCTGCTGAGCGAAGTCGATCTCGCCGACAGGCTGCGAATCCAGGACGGGACGGCCATCGGCAGCGGCATGGCGACCGCCGCAAACATGCTGAAGGACTCGACCGCCGAGAACAAGCTCGTGACCCTGCTGACCGACGGCGTCAACAACGCTGGCGACCTCGACCCCGTAACCGTCGCCACAGCCGCGGAGGCGCTCGATATCAAGGTGTACACCATCGGTGTAGGCAGACGGCCCCGCTCGAACGACCCCCAACTCGGCCCTTTCGGCGGGGGCGTCGTGATGCGGCAAAACACACTCGACGAGGAGACGCTCCAGCAGATCGCAGAGATCACGAACGCCAAGTACTACCGTGCGACGGACGCGGATGCGCTGCGTGGCATCTACCAGGAGATCAACGCCCTGGAGAAGTCGGAGATCGAGATACTCCATTTCACCACCTATCGCGAGCTTGCGGTGTGGTTCCTGGTCCCGGCCCTATTGCTGTTCCTGCTGGAACTGCTCCTCTCCCAGACCGTATTCAGAAAGATACCGTAATCCAATGCCATTTCGTTCTAATACCAAACCCGTCACTCCCATGAAAACCGATCACAAGCACTCCACACTGTCATTCCTGCGAAGGCAGGAATCCATCCCCGGCCGCCGCCGTGGAGCAAGCGTCGACAGGAGAGACGGCCGCGACTCCCATTCACCTATGCGGCCTGCCAAGCCCAAGGTGATTACCCTGAAAACCGACCACAAACACGTCCCACTGAGAACCCAGCGCCTAGCACCCGGAACCCATAAGACATGACTTTCGGAGCGCCACAATATCTGTATGCCCTGATCGCACTGCCCGCGCTGGTGGTCTTCGTGCGGTGGGCCTTCTTGCGCCGTGACGCATCCGTGCGACGCATCGGCGACCCCGCCCTCATCGAGCGGTTGAGCATATCCGTCAACAGGGGGATGCGCCGTCGCAGACTCGTCCTGTGGTTCGTCGGCATCGCCCTCATCATCGTCGCCCTCGCCCGTCCGCAGTGGGGCAGCGACGTGCAGATCGTCGAGCATCGCGGCGTGCAGGTCATGGTCGCCCTCGACATTTCGCGCAGTATGCTCGCCCAGGACCTCAAGCCCACCCGCCTCGACCGCGCCAAGCTGGAGATTTCCGACATGATGTCGCGGCTCACCGGCGACGAGGTCGGCATCGTCCTATTCTCCGGGGCGAGCTTCATCCAGTTCCCGCTGACGTTCGACTATGCCACCGCGCAGACCTACCTCCGCAACGCTAGCCCTGACGCGATCTCGCGGCAGGGAACCGTGATTGCGAAGGCGATCGAGACGGCGATGACCGGGTTCAATGAAGAGAGAGTGAGCCAGAAGATCATCGTCGTCATGACCGACGGGGAGAACCACGAGGGTGATCCCGTCGCCGCAGCCCAACGGGCGGCGGAGGACGGCGCCGTGATCTACACCTTCGGGTTCGGTTCGCACGAGGGCGAGCCTATCCCCGTGTACGACGGGCAGGGCAACGTCACCGGCTACCGCGAGGACGACCAGGGGCGAGCCATCATCTCCAGGCTGGACGAGGCCACGCTTCAGGAGATTGCGCGCGCGGGCGGGGGCAAGTATTTCCGGGCGGTGGAGCGCGGGGCCATCGCGGGCCTCGTCGACGAAATACAGTCGTTCCAGGACGAGAGCCTCCAGAGCGAGTTCAACCGCACCAACATCGAGCGCTTCCAGATATTCCTGCTCTTGGGTGTACTCTCACTCGTCCTCGCCGAGGTGATGACCGACCGGCTCTCACTATCCCTTCGGAGACGGCGCGTGACCGCCATCGAGGAGGCGGGCCATGCCTAAACACACCCCTGTCATTCCTCTGAAAATAACCCCCGGCTCCCGTAGGGGCGATTCGCGAATCGCCCCTATTACGATACCACTCACATTGAGTATCTCCGCCGCCCTCGTCTTCTTCCTCACGGCCTGCGCCCAGACGCCCGCGCAGGTCAACAACTCCGGCCACGAGCAGTTCGAGAAGGCAGAAGGAGAGGTCGCCCCTGAGGCTGCCCTCGACGCCTACGAGGAAGCCCTCAACGCCTACGAGGAAGCCCAGGAAAGCGCCCCTGAGAAGGGCGAACCGTACTACAACGCCGCGAACACACAGTATCGCATGGAAGCGTACGACGAGGCGCTTCGGGACTACGACGAGGCATTGAGATACGCCGAAGACGACCTGCGGGCGCAAGGGTACTTTAACAAGGGTAACGTATACTTTAATACGGAGCTGTATCCCGAGGCCATAGAGTCCTACAAAGAGGTGTTGCGGATTCAGCCCGACAACGACGACGCCAAGCACAACCTGGAGCTGGCACTGTCGAAACTTCCCCCAGAGGAAGAACAGGGCGAAGAGCCTGAAGAGAATGACCAGGAAGGCCCTCAGGATCAAGAACAGGAACAGCAACAGCAGCAAGACGAGCAGAACGAACAAGACCAGCAACAGCAGGACAACGAAGAGCAGCAGGACGAACAGCAAGACCAACAGCAAAACAACGAACAGGAAGACGAGCAACAGGAGCAAGAACAGCCGCAGCAACAGCAGCGCCCTCAGACCGAGCCGATAACCGAGGAGCAGGCGCGGGAACTGCTGGAAAGGGTAAGCGAGAACGCGGAGACCCTTCAGGAGCGCCTGCAGCAGGTCCTCGTCTCGCCCGAGCCTACGCCCGTGAACCCCTGGTAGACATCGACGTGCGACATTCATCGACCATTCGACGCGTCCTTACCGGCATCGCCCTCGCCGTGGCCCTCATGGCCGCGACGTTACCGGCCGTCCACGCCCAGCAGCAGGATGTCGAGGTCACCGCGGAGGTCGATAGGACCGAGTTGGCCGTCGGAGAAGAACTCAACATCACCGTCAAGATCACGGGACCCCTAAATCCTCGACAGCCGCAGATTGGTCAGTATGACGGACTCCGGCTCCTAGATGGACCTTGGAGGGTAGTCGAGAGATCCAATTGGTACGGGTCGGTACGATCCCAGGTCTTGTTTACCTATCGGTTCGTCGCGACCGAGGTTGGCAAGGTCATGATCGAGCCGATCTCGGTTACGATCAGCGGGCAGACGTATCGCACCGAACCTGTCGAGGTTGAGGTATTCCAGGGGCTTGGTATCCCAACCCCCGTTCCCGGCCAGACCGAGTCGGAGGCCGTGCCGTCCGCGGACGGCACGATGTTCGTCACCGCCACAGTCGACGATGACACACCCTATCTCGGCCAGCAGATTACCTACACCTTCAAGTTCTACCGCCGCTCGGCGCTCTCATCGTTTGGCAGGTTCGGCCAGCCCCGCTTCACCCCGCCCGGTTTTTCCGGGTTCTGGGACGGCCAGGAGACCGATCAGGACGAGTACACCGAGAGAATCGGTCCCAACAGATACCGGGTGGTTGAGCTCAAGACGGTGCTCTTCCCAACCGTCGTAGGGACGCTGGTCATCGAGCCCGCCGGGTTGACGGTGCCCATCGACTTCTTCGAAGCGCCCAACTACCTGGAGTCCGATCCCATCGTCGTCGAGGTGCTGGCCCTGCCCCCAGGCGCCCCCACGGGATTCACCGGCGCGGTCGGCAAATTCAACATCTCAGCCGACGTAGACAACACGACCGGGAAGGTCAACGAACCCGTGCAACTCACGGTCAGGGTCATGGGCGAGGGGAACATCGAGTCGCTCCCCGACCCCGCATGGCCCGACTTCGAGGACTGGCGCGTATTCGAATCGCCCTCCAATTCGTCGAGCAGCGTCGTCGACGGGCGACTGGTAGGAACTCGCACCTACGATAGCGTCCTGGTGCCCGAAAAGGCGGGCGTCCTGACCGTCCCGGAGATCGGCTACTCCTTCTACGATCCGAGCGTCGAGGAGTACGTCGAGGCGGTGACGGACCCAATCGTCATGACCATAGCCGAAGGGGACGGGACATCTCCATTTCCCCCGTTGCCGGGCGGTGGGACGGCGGTGGAGCGGGCCGGATCGGACGTCCGTCACATCAAGCCCGTGCCGTCGTCGCTCCAGGAGTCCGGGAGCGGCCTCATCGGCAGCGCCGTCTACTGGGCCGTCTGGGGTGTTCCCCTGCTCGCCATTGCGGGCGCGGTGGCGTGGAGGCGCAGGCAAACGGCCTCCGAAAGCGACCTCGCCGCCGCACGTAGGCGCAACGCCCTGCCGGAAGCACGGAGCGCCCTCGCAGGAGCCGGAGAGTCCGGTGCCGACCCAAGAGTCGCCGTCGCAGATATATTGCTGGAGTATCTCGCCGCCCGCCTCGACGTATCCGTGACCGGACTGACCCACGAGGCGCTCGACCAGTCCCTACAGGGACTCGGCGTCCCGCTCGATCTGGCCCTGCAGGTAGAGGGCGTCCTGGGCGCTGCCGAGATGGCGAAGTACGCACCGGAGATCGGCGACTCACTCGAGGCGGCGGAGCACTTCGAACGCGCCGCCAAACTCCTCAACGATCTCGATGAGGCCATTGAAGCATGAAGCGGTTCCGACGACATATCATTGTCCTAGTAGCATCCCTCGGCGGGCTTGCCGCCGTGGGAGTGGCGCTCGCGCAAGTCCCGTCCCCGACCGACCTGATGGCCGAGGCGAACGCGCAGTACGAGCGAGGAGAGTACGCAGACGCCGCCCAGCAGTACGAGGCCCTCATCGACAGAGGGTACGAAGACGCAACGCTCTACTACAACCTCGGCAACGCATACTTCAAGAACGACGAACTAGGACGCGCCGTCCTCAACTACCTCCGCGCCGAGGAGCTGTCCCCGCGCGACGCCGACATTCGCGCCAACCTCGACCTGGCACGCGGTAGGGCGGTCGACCACGTAGAGTCGGGAGGAGAGTCTCTCTTCGCGAGCGTGTCCAACGTCGCCCGAAGGTGGTTGACCGTCGGAGAGATTGGAGCCATATCGCTCCTGCTGTGGGTCGCGAGCGCCCTAGCCACAGGCACACTCATCGTGTGGCGGGCCGTCCCCCGAAGGACGGCATTGCGAAACGGCGCAATGATCGCGTCCGCCGCAACGCTCCTATCCCTCCTCCTTCTGCTGAGTACGATCTACGCCAACCCGAACGACGACAGTGCCGTCGTGGTAGTGTCGACCATTGACGTAGTGAGCGGACCGGGCGAGCAGTACGAGACCGAGTTCACGCTACACGGCGGCGCGCAAGTCCGCCTCGTCGACTCGCGCCAGGGATGGGTGCGCATCGCCCTCCCCGGCGATGACCTCCAGGGCTGGGCCCCCTCGAACGCCGTCGAGGCCGTCAGGCGCGGTAGCTAGTCAACTCTCTCTTTCTCTGTTGCAGAACATGGGCACAGTGTGTAACCCTTGCCCCCTCGGAGGACCGTCCCATGCGTGAAGGCGAGTACAAGAACGGCAAGAAACACGGCCCCTGGAAGCTGTACTACCCCAGCGGCCAGCTCAAGAGCGAGGCGACGTTCCACGAGGGCCTGTACACGGGCTACTACTGCTCCTATCACGACAACGGGTAGCGCACGTTCAGCGCGTTTGCAACCGACAGCTCCTTGTGCTATATTCATTACTTATCAGGTAATGAATATGGAGGTGAGTCATGCCGAAACTCATTCAGGGGCAAGAAGACTTTCGTGGACATCACCTTTAGGACTAGAAGGCTAATGAAGGTCTTCAATTCAGATAAGGAACTCAGGAAAGCGTACGGTGATCGTATGGCGCGCACTATCAAAATGCGCCTCGCGGTTCTCAAGAATGCTCGGACACTAACAATGGTGCCGACAACCAGACCGGATCGACGACACCAACTTGTAGGTGACCGAAGAGGACAGTATGCAGTGGACTTGGTTCATCCACATCGGCTGATTTTTGAGCCCAGCAACGATCCGATCCCAAAGCGGGAAGGCGGAGGAATCGATACCGACAAGATAACATCAATCAATATCATGGAAGTGGCGGACTACCACTGACAAACTCATTAGATCGACATAGAACATCTGTCCAGAGAGGAGAGAGGGAGGTATTGATACCCACAGAGTAATTCAAACTCCATAGACGCAGCAGCGGAAATTAGAAAATAAGGTACCTTGATGACAACCGCCACCTATAGATATGAACCGGATTATGCCGTCCTACCAGGATGGATACTGAAGGAACGGCTTGAAGACCGGCAGATTTCGCACGCCGAATTCGCGAGGCGATGTGGACGGTCTGCAAAGCTGATAAGCGAAATTATCGCGGGTAAGGCCCCAATAGAGCCAGTTACTGCGCTGCAGTTCGAGAAGGTGTTGGGACTTGACGCGAGTATTTGGCTTGGCATGGAGTCTGATTATCGACTCCATCAAGAACGTGAAGCGGAGAAACAAAGAGCCGTAGAACTAGCCGAATGGTCTAAGGCTTTTCCGGTTAGCGAGTTGGTGAAGCGGGGAATTATCGACAGGCCTTCATCGAGCGCCGACAGGGTATCGAAACTGCTGTCTTTCTTCGGCGTGGCGTCAGTAGAGGCTTGGCAGAACAGGCAAAACGCGGTGAGGGTCGCTTACCGTCACTCTCCCAGCTTCAAGAGCAGTGAATTTGCCTCGGCGACATGGCTGAGACTCGGCGAGATAAGAGCGGAGGAGATGGAGTGCACCGACTACAGCGAGGCTGAATTCAAGAGTTCCCTGAAGCGCATTCGTAAGCTGACGGCTGCTCAGTCCATCGACCTCTTATCCGAGGCCGGGCGCCTCTGCAGAGAATCTGGTGTCGCCCTAACCGTGGTCAAGCCATTGCCGAAGACGGCGCTCAGTGGCGCCTCGTGGTGGCTGACACCCCGAAAAGCAGTGATCCAACTGAGCGCGCGACACATGAGAGACGATCACCTCTGGTTCAGTCTGTTTCACGAGGCTGCACATATTCTCCTTCACAGTAAGAAGAGCATCTTCATACATGAAACCAAAGGAAAGATTGCGGAGGCTGATGCTCAGGCCGACGAATGGGCAGCGGATTTCCTCGTGTCCCGACTTGATTGGAAGCGATTTGCAGCTTCCTCAAGGTTCTCACGAACAGCCGTGCAGCAATTCGCTGAGAAACAGGATATAGCTCCTAGTATCGTGGTTGGGAGACTCCAGCACGAAAAGCTCATCCCTTGGGACCACTTGAATGACTTGCGGCTACCCCTGAGGTGGCACGACACCGAGTAGTACGCCCTAGGCGGCTACCCTTCCCCGCGCATACCTGGCGGCGGACCATCACCCGGGCGGCCACCACCTCGCCCCGGGCCTCCCCCTCCCATACGCTCTCTACCCGCCCAATCGCCGGGCCGTCCGGGACCTCCCGGCATCACACCGGGACCCGGTCGTCCGGGGCCGCCCGGGCGTCGGGACTTTTGACCTTCGGGGCCATCGAGCGACTGGAGCCGGGCGTAAAGACCATTTCGAGCCATGAGCTCGTCGTGAGTGCCCTGCTCCGCTTTGCGGCCTTCGTCAAGCACGACGATCATGTCGGCGTTCCTGATCGTCGAGAGACGGTGCGCGATGACGACGGCCGTCCGGTCCCGCAGCATGTCCGCCAGCGCGCGCTGGATCTGCATCTCCGAGTTCGTGTCGACGTTCGCCGTGGCCTCGTCCAGAATCAGGACGTGCGGATCGCCGACGATGGCGCGTGCGAAGCTGATGAGCTGGCGCTGACCGATGCTGAGGTTCCCTCCGCGCTCCTGCAGAGGCATGTCGTAGCCCTGCTCGAGCTCGGTGATGAAATCGTGAGCGCCTACCGCCTTCGCCGCCCTCTCGACCTGCTCGTCCGTGACGCCTTCACGGTTGTAGCGGATATTCTCGGCCACCGTCGAGCCGGAGAAAAGGTACGGCTCCTGGGGTACGACGCTCACCTGCCGGTAGAGCGATTCGAGGGCGATGTCGCGAATGTCCACGCCGTCGATGGTAATTTCGCCCTCTTTCACGTCGTAGAGCCGCAGGAGGAGTGAGACCATCGTCGTCTTGCCGGCGCCCGTTGGGCCTACGAACGCGACCGTCTGGCCCGCCGCGATATCGAGGTCGACTTCTTGGAGCACCGGCTCGTCTTCTTCGTAGTGGAAACCGACGCCCCGGTAGCTGATCCCCCCTTTCACCGGCGGAAGTTCGACCGGATCGTCCTTCTCCACGACATCGGGGACCATGTCCAGTACCTCGAAGATGCGCTCTCCTGAGACCATCGCGCGCTGGAGCGAGCCGTACTCCTGCGTCAAGGTGCGGACGGGCTCGAAGAACCGCTGGATGAAGAGCGCGAAGGCCACGAGGATTCCCACTTCGATGGTGCCTTGGAATACCATGTACCCTCCGAAGAGGACGACTAGCGCCAGGCCAAGCGAAGTGAGGATCTCAACCGTGGGCAGGAGCGCGGCGGAGAGACGGCTCGCCTGAAGGTTGGCCTCGAGGTTGGCGACGTTCGACTGCTGGAACCGCCGGATATTCGTCTCCTCGCGGTTCAGGCTCTGGACGACGCGTACCCCGGAGATATTCTCCTGCAGGCCGGAGTTGACCTCGGCGATGGCCGTGCGGACGCGCATGAACGACTTTCGCGCGAACCGCTGCCAGACGTTCAACGCAATGAACAGGATCGGGATGACCGAGAGGGTGATGAGGGCGAGCTGCATGTTCATTAACAGCATTGCGCCGACGATCCCGACCAGGCTGAGGACCTGCCCGAGGCTGTTAACGAAGATCGACAGCACCTCTTGAAGCTGGCGGACATCGTTCTGCACACGCGACATTATCTGCCCGGTCTCGTTCTTGTCGAAGAACGACATCGAGAGACGCTGGATGTGGTTGAAGACCTCCACCCGGAGCGTGCGAAGGACATCCTGACCCGCCAGGGCCATCAGGCGCATGTTGAGATAGCTCGATAAGAACTGCACGGCCGCCACCGCCACGAACAGTCCGACCGCCCAGTTCAGCCCCGACAGATCGCCCTCGCGGATGAAGTCGTCGATGACCCATGCGACGATCAACGGGAGGCCGACCACGGTCACCGTGTACACCATCGTGGCGATGAAGGCGATGGCGACGATTGTCTTATACGGGCGGAAGTATCCAAGCAGCCGCATAACGACCCGGTTGTCGTACAGCTTTGCGTCCTCGTCCGGGTCGGGGCCCATTTCGCCCATGCGTCGAATGGAGCCGGGCCCCATGTGGCCTGAAAAGCCACCCCGGCCGCCGTAGTAGCCGCCGCCCATACCCCCTGACATCATGGCCTCTGCCTCCCGTATCTGTTCACTAGCCGCATCCCTTCTCCCCGACCTTATCATCCCCGCAGTCGTCGGATTCCGACGACGTCTGCCGTACCATGGCATCGACGAGCATCTTCAAGGCCGGCGCTATCGTGTCCAACTCATGGTCGGTAAGCGACTCCGCGACGGCCTCGAACCTGACGGCGCCCATGCGCGAAAAGCGGTCGAGCATCTCCCGGCCAGGATCGGTTATCCGGCACAGCACGACGCGGCGGTCGGACGGATCGGGGGCGCGCTCGACGTATCCTTTTCTCACCAGCCGGTCGATCATGCTGGTCGCCGACGGCATTCCTCGCATCAGATGGTCGGAAATGTCCTTCATGCGCTGCGGCCCGCGGCTGAGGAAGTAGAGCGTGCGGATCTGTGGCATCGTCATATCGAACCCGGCCAGATCGTCCCGAATGCGCACCCTTCCAAGCTTCGTCATCCGGTCCATGCTCCCGGCGATGCGGTCGATTAGCTCTTTTCTGTCGGAATCCATCGGCAGCCTTTTACTTTCACTAACTCGAAGTATAATAGCATATCGAATAATTCACGTCAACGAGCGGTACTCCAACGGAGACTGTTGGAACTGGCGGGGGATTGTGAGGAGGGAGAACCATCCTTTGAGGGTGTTTTCAAAGGTGATTCGCTTGTCAGCTCCTAGGGAAAAAGGGACTTCAAAAACACCCTCTTATAGAACGAACTGGATGGAGGAGCCTGCGCTGAACTCGACTCAGTATAGGCTCGGACGGTACTGGATGACGCATTGGCATTCGTGGGTTTCCGGCTCTGTGCAGTGGAACCGGAAACCCGCGAGGAGCGCATTAGTCCCGCGGTTGAGCGGGCGAGTCTCACCCGCACCATGGCAAGATGCGGGAATCCACATAGTTAAACCGCTATAATTTAGTTCTATCTGAGGAGACTCTGAAATGACCCTAAGACCAAAAGGCATCGTCTTCGACGCCGACAACGTCCCCGCCCTCGCCGAATTCTGGAACCTGGCAACCAGCTACGAGATCAAGTCCTCGGGGAAGAGGTTCGCTCACCTCATCCCCGAGGGAGCCGGGCTCAATCACATCTTCATCTTCAAGGTCCCCGAGAGAAAGACCGCCAAGAACAGGTGCCACGTCGACTTCGAGACCGACGACCGCGGAGCCGAGGTCGAACGCCTTGTATCCGCAGGCGCGACCAAGGTAGCCGATCACACCTTTCGCGGGTTCACCTGGACCGTCTTGCAGGACCCTGAAGGCAACGAGTTTTGCGTTTCAGGCGAGTAACGCCACCCAAGGAATCTGAGTGAACAACCATGCCCTCCAACAGCAAACAGGAATGGAACGACAGCGCCCTCGAGCCAATCAAGAAACGGTTCGGTGAGCGCCGCGACCGCTTCGAGACCGACTCCGGCATCGAGGTCGATACCGTGTATACCCCTGAAGATCTCAAGGAGTTCGACTACTCCGACGCCCTCGGATACCCCGGCGAGTACCCATACACCCGCGGCGTTCAGCCCAACATGTACCGCGGGCGCGTGTGGACGATGCGTCAGTACTCCGGCTTCGCATCGCCGGAGGAGTCGAACGCCCGGTACCGCTACCTCCTCGAACAGGGACAGACCGGCCTCAGCGTCGCCTTCGATCTCCCGACGCAGACCGGCTACGACTCCGACCATCCCCTCGCGACCGGCGAAGTCGGGCGAGCCGGCGTCCCAATATCCAGCCTCGCCGACATGGAGGTCCTCTTCGAGGGCATTCCCCTCGACAAAGTCAGCACCTCCATGACCATCAACGCCACGGCGTCCATTCTCCTGTCCCTCTACGTCGCCGTGGGAAAGAAACAGGGCGTCGATCCGTCGCAGCTCAACGGCACCCTTCAGAACGACATCCTCAAGGAGTACATCGCGCGCGGGACCCACATCTACCCGCCCAGGCACTCCATGCGCCTCGTCACCGACGTGTTCAAGTATTGCTCCGAGCACGTGCCAAGCTGGAACACCATCAGCATCAGCGGCTACCACATGCGAGAGGCCGGGGCCACCGCCGTCCAGGAGCTGGCCTTCACCTTCGCCAACGGCATCGCCTACGTACAGGCCGCAATAAACGCAGGTCTCGAGGTCGACGGATTCGCCTCGCGCCTGTCCTTCTTCTTCGCCGCCCAGAACAACCTCCTTGAAGAGGTCGCCAAGTTCCGTGCCGCCAGGCGAATGTGGGCCAAGATCATGCGCGAACGCTTCCACGCCCGCGACCCGCGCTCGTGGCGGCTCCGCTTCCACACCCAGACGGCAGGTGTCACCCTCACGGCCCAGCAGCCCGACAACAACGTCATCCGCACCACCGTGCAGGCGCTCGCCGCGGTACTCGGAGGAACGCAGTCGCTCCACGTCAACTCCCGCGACGAGGCACTCGGCCTCCCCACAGAGGAGTCCGCCCAGATATCCCTCCGCACCCAGCAGATACTCGCCCACGAGAGCGGAGTCACCGACACCGTCGACCCCCTCGCCGGCTCGTACTACGTCGAGAGCCTCACCGACAGCTTGGAAGAGGCCGCCTTCGACTATATCGCCGAGATCGACCGTCAGGGCGGGGCAGTGACCGCCCTGGAGTCCGGCTACCAGACCGACGAGATCCACGAGAGCGCCTTCAAGCTCCAGCGCGAGATCGAAGAAGATGATCGCGTCGTCGTCGGCGTGAACAAGTTCACCACCGAGACGCCGCCGATCCAGCAGTTCCAGCGCATCGACCCCGAGGCCGTCCGCAAGCAGATCGCCCGCGTACAGCGCGTCCGCCACGAGCGCGACGAGGCAGCCACCGCCTCCGCGCTTCAGCGCCTCCGGTCCGTCGCCGTCGGTACCGACAACACCGTCCCCGCCATCCTCGATTGCGTCGAGTCATACGCCACCGTAGGCGAGATCGCCGACGTCTTCCGCAGCGTCTTCGGCGAGCAGCGATAGAGCCCGGGTTATACCCCCTCTCCCGTTCGCGGAAGACGCCTTGCCCCCTCTCCCGTCGTGGGCTGACAGGGGTAGGTATTTGCCTATCGCTCCACTCTCCAGTGACCGGAAAGCAACCCGACTCTGTCATTCTGAGCGCAGCCCAGCGGAGTCGAAGAATCTAAAGTGTCTGTCCTAACGTAAAGCTGACATAGGGAGTTCTTACGCTGTTTTCGCTCTTGGTCACGAAAGAAACACGGCACTGGCTGTCCGGTCTTGCGGTTATGGATTTTAGATTCCTCGCAACGCTCGGAAAGACAGAGAGACGGGGCCGGATCATAGCTACATATCCGTTTTACCTACCCCCTCTCCCGTCGTGGGAGAGGGCTGGGGTGAGGGTGAGGCCCCCGCCAGGGAGAGATACGGCGCCCAAAATCTCTCCCCCGCCGGGGGAAAGATACAGAGAGGGGGCCTTCACCCCCTCAAATGTCCTCCGCATCAGGACTGCGAAGCCATTCCACGTCTCCCAACGTCAACCCCGCCAGGTTGACTATGACCTCCAGCCGTTCCCGCGCCTCCCGACGGATCATGGCCGACCTCGCCAGGCCGTCGCTCACCCCGATGTTCGGCAGCATACCCGTCCTGATCCCTACCACGACGGATATCCCCGCCTCATTCAGGGGCCCAAGCGCTTCAAGCAGCCGCTCGAACGTCTCGACACCCTCCTCTGTCGAGTCCACATAGAGTGCAAGCACCGTCGTCGCACCTTCGATGTCCGGCGGCCGGATCTTGCGATATTCATCCAGCAGCTTACGCTGCCGTTCAAGCAGGTCCTCAGCGCCCGCGACCGATTCCCCGATCCATCGTGTCAGCAGATCGATATCGTAGTAACGATAGTCCCTGATGAGGTTGCGCTGCCTCCTCTCGAGGAACATTATGCTGTTCGCGAACATGATGATGCTCGCGATCTCTGCGGTAGTCATCGACGGGTCGGCGGTTGGAATGGGTCTCGGTGTGGCCGTCGGGAGCGGGGACGGGTGGGTAGCAGGCGTTAGGACGAGCGGCGTCGGAGCGAAGTCGCGGGGCCGGGTGGCGTCCATGGCAGTCCCGCTAGACTCTTGCCCCTCCGAGGAAGGCCTGAAGGTCGGGAGCAGCAGTACCCCGAGCACGGTCACCACGGCAACGAGTGCCACGGCTCCTCCCGCGATCGCGAACCACGGCTTCCGCCTCCGTGGGGCATCCACGGGTCGGGGCCGCGCGCTCACGCGATACCTTGGCCCTCGCGGATATGCTCGCGGATTCATCCCCGCCTCCGCTTTCTCAGTTCCCCGTACGTACCTCTTCCAGCGACATCCCCACTCTTCCCAACACCTCGTCCAACTCCTCGAACGCCCGCACGCGAGAACTTTCGGCACTTTCCAATAGACTGACCGCGGCCCCATAGCCGTCCAAGCGCCGAAGGCGTCGCGCCGTGCTGTCGGGGAACGTGGCCTGCGCCTGTCCCGCAACCCTGTTCAGCATCTTGTACCCTTCAAGTTCCTTCTCGTAGGCGTCGATAAACAGCGTGTGCGCCAGCGCGGTCAAGTTGCTTGGAGAATCAAGCGACTCCACCTCTTCGGCCAGAACGATCTGCTTCCGGATCACGCTCTCAAGAGTACGGAACACGACGGCGAATTCCGTCGTCCTGATGTCCGTTCCAACGCCATCGAACTCGGCAGCGACAACCTTACGCCTAGCCTCAACTTCCAGGACGGCCCGTGTGAACGACTCCGCCGCGGCCCGCTCGGCAGGGTCTATCGGCGGAGATTCCTCACGAAACACCAGGAAAGCCGCTCCCGCCGCAACGATGACGAGCGCCAACACGCCCGCGCCTACCGCGATCCACCGGCGACGGCTTCGCCCCGCCTCGCGGTCCGCCTTGCGTGGGTAGCGATACCTCGCCGGAACGGGGTTTCGTCTGGGGTCTCTCAAAAAGCCCCCTGATGCGCCTCGGGCTGTCCTAGCAACGATGCGGCGGCGCTACGGAGTAATGAACGCCCTCGTGATCGTCGTGCCCTCTTCCTTGCCCAGCCACTCGCACTGCTCGAACGCCGCGCCGATATCTTCAATCGGGAAGCTGTGCGACATCACATTCGTCAGCGGGAACCGGTCCTTCGTCCGCACGAGGAAATCGAGCGCAACGGGCAGCGTCGACGGGTGGTAGTGCGTCACGGGGATGATCCTCACCTGCCCCCAAAGCACCTTCGCCATGTCCAGCGTCACCATGCTGTTGGGCCAGATGTTGCCTATCTCTACGTAAGTCCCGCCCCGACGCACCATGTCGATGCCCTCGTTGATCACCTGCGGGTAGCCGACGACCTCCATCACCACGTCCGCGCCCCGTCCTCCGGTGAGCTCCTTCACGCGCTCGACCCGCGCCTCCGCCGTGTCGTACTCATTCAGGTCGATGGCATGGTCCGCGCCGCTCTGCCGCGCAAGCTCAAGACGCCCCGCCTGTCCGTCGATCACGATGACCTGCGAAGCCCCGCGGTCCTTGGCCGCCGCCGCCGCGCTGATCCCAAGACCGCCCGCCCCCTGAACGACCACGCTGTCGCCCATCTGCAGATTGGCGAGCCTCCATCCCTCGATCACCTGCGAAACAGCGCAGTTCACCCCCGCAACCGCCTCGTCCGACAGCTCGTCCGGCACCTTGAACACGTAGTGCCCGGGGAATAGATAGTAGTAGTCCGAGAAGCCGCCGTTGCAGTACGGGTACTCCTCCACCGATGCGCGGAACCGGAACCGGTCCGGACAGTGGTTTAGCTCCCCCCGCAGACAGTTGTAGCACCGGTGACAGGGGAAGAAATAGCAGAAAACGACCCTGTCCCCCTCCTTCAGCGGCCGCCCCATCGAGTCGGTCGAGATGTCCGAAGCCATCGCGTCGACCACGCCCGCCATCTCGTGGCCCAGTATCACCGGCCCCGGCGCGCCCGCCACAATCGGCTTGATCTCACCTCGCCAGAAGTGCAGATCCGAGCCGCATATCCCCCCCGTCTTTATCTTGACGCGTATACCCCCCGACTCCACAGGCACCGCCGGCAGCTCAGTAATCTCGAAGTGGTACGGCTCGACGAATAGCGCCGCCTTCCCCATAACCATAGTAGGACCTCCCCCTCAACGGTTCATTTTCGGATGCCCCATTATCCACAAAATCGACTCCGAATGCGACATAGCCCTCGCCTTACTCCCTCTCCCGTCGTGGGCTGACAGGGGTATGTAAAATGGATTGTAGCTATGATCCGGCCCCGTCTCTCTGTCATTCCGAGCGTAGCGAGGAATCTAAAGTCCATGACTGCAAGACCGGATAGCCAGTGCCGTGCTTCTATCGTGACCAGGAGGGAAAACAGTGTAAGACTTCTCCATGTCAGCTTTACGTTGGGACAGCCACTTTAGATTCTTCGACTCCGCTGCGCTACGCTCAGAATGACAGCGCCAGGGCCGCTTTCTCGTCAATGGAGAATGGAGCGATAGGTAAATACCTACCCCTGTCAGCCCGTCGTGGGAGAGGGCTGGGGTGAGGGTGAAAGACTCGGCCATATACGGCGCCGTCATTCCGGCGAAGGCCGGAATCCAGAGGGGCTTGGGTGGGGTCGCATGAGGTGGGCACCCAGGGCAATCGCATCTTATTGGGCAAGGACCTTGAATAAGTAGTCATTGTCCCATGCGGCATCTTTTCGCTTGCCGGCGAGGCTTCGTCTGGTTGTCTTCTCGGCCTTGAGCAGATTTAGGGCCATGCGACGTAGCACGGAGAAGTTCTCTGCCCCATTCCCGCTACGCACCCGGCTTCCATCCTCATTGAACGTCACGTCCAGCGACCAGTGCAATTGGTTCTCTATGCTCCAGTGACTGCGCACCGCGTTGAGCAAGACACTCGCATCGTTTGGCAAGCTCGATATGTAGTAGCGCGACTCCACCGTGGTCTTGCCACCGACGATTCGCTCGCCTTCTACCATCACCAACGTAGTCAACCCCGGCCACTGCCCGCCATCATCCACGTATCTGATGTGGTCGAGGTCGGACACAGCCCAGCATCGACGAGTCTCGACTCGTCCGTGACCCGCATTCACCGTCTCGTGGTAGTCGTGGTCGAGACTGTCGAAGCCGGACTTGCGGGCAAGGTCGAAGACATCTGCCACCCCCTCGTGCAGGCGCCCCTGGTTCCTCTTGACCGCCAGCACGTAGTCGGCTCTCTCCTCGAGGATCTTCGATGCGACCTCCTTCTGGCAGCCCATGGCGTCGATAGTCACGATGCACCCTTCGACCTGGAGCATTTCGAGCAGTCGGGGTATCGCCGTGATCTCGTTGGAGCGCCCGTCCACTCTGGTCTGTCCGAGTGCTACGCCGCTCGCAGAGGCCCAAGCGCCGACCATGTGGATCGCATCCTTCCCTATATACCGGTCGTGCGAACGTCGCACTCTTTTGCCGTCTATGGCTACGACGTCACCTTGCAGAACCTCTCGCACAGCCAACACCCACTCGGTGAAGCAGCGCTCGAACTGCTGAGCATCCAGCTTGGCAAAGACCCTGCCAAAAGTGTCGTGGGATGGAATACCGTTAGGCAGGTCCAGCATCTTGCGTAGCCATTCCACCTTGCGCTTGCCGAACGCCTCCACGTCCACCCAGCTGTCCGCACCTGCTATGACACCGCAGAGCGCAATCGTGATGATGTCCATTAGATTGTGGCGTTTGGTACGGTCAATACGCGGATCAACCAAGCTGCCAAAGTGTTCGGTCAGGGACGCTGTATAACTAGCCATGGGTCACTCTCCACATAAGATTGACCCCAATTCTATAACTTGTCTAAGACTTCATTTAGATGCGATTGCCCTAGGTGGGCACCACCTCACTCCCCATTCCCACCCTGCTATACTGTACCCCCGAATCAGGACACCCCCGTCCACCGTCTCTCCCCTGCGGGGGAGAGATACAGAGAGGGGGCGTACCCCCCTTCAGGAGCACACTCCATGGATCTCGGCATCGCGGGCAGGACCGCACTCGTCACCGGCGGAAGCAGAGGACTCGGCAAGCACTGCGCGTTGTCACTGGCGCGCGAAGGCGTGAACGTCGCCATCTGCGGCCGCTCGCGTGACACCCTCGACGCCACCGCTGCCGAGCTCCGTGCCCTCGGAGTCGAGGCCGTCGGCATCGTGGCCGACGTGTCCGACACGGAGCAAGCCGCCCATCTGCATAGCCAGGTAGTCGACCAATTGGGCCCCATAGACATCCTCGTCAACAACGTCGGCGGCAGCAACGTCCGCAGCGACGCCCCGGAACTCACCGTGGACGAGTTCAGAGGCGTCCTCGACCTCAACGTCTTCGGCGGTTACGCCCTCATGCGACTCGTCATTCCGCACATGCGCGAGCAGAAGTGGGGCCGCATCATCAACATCGCGTCCATCTACGGCAGGGAGTTCGGCGGAAACCTCGGCTACATGACCGCGAAGGCCGCCCTGATCGCCGCCACGAAACACGTTGCCCGCACCCTCGTCACCGACGGCGTCCTCGTCAACAGCATCGCCCCCGGCTCGATACTCCACGAACAAGGCTCATGGGAGAGATTCCAAAACGACAACCCGCCCGATGTCGTCGCCGACTTCATCGACCGCAGCCTGCCCCTCGGCAAGTTCGGCTGGCCAGAACCCGTCGGCGACCTCACAGCCTTCCTCGCATCCGAACGCGCCGACCTCATCACCGGCGCCTGCATCGTAGCCGACGGCGCCCAAAGCAGCTACGTGTAGTCGGCGGCGGTGGGCATTTACGGCATTGGGTGGTCCCGCCCCTCACACTCAAGGAGAAAGCCGCCGGACACTACCCCGCCCTTCAATCCACCCAAAACGAATACAGACTCGCGTCCTTCAGGTGGAACCTGAGCCGCACCGGCTTCCTGAGCCTCGACCTGAAGGCTCTCGTCTCGCCCCCTATGTCGGCAGGCGTGTCGGTGGCATGGACGAGGTCTCTGTCACCGCTCCACTTCACCGTGTAGTCCGTCGTGTCGGACGAGACAGGCACGCAGTCCGCGCGCGAGTAGCCTTCCACCGGACGGCCTCTGTGGTCGAGCACTTCCACCTCGACCCTTCCCCGTGAGCTGTCGACATTCAGGTGGAGCGTCGTGCCGAGGAACGTCAGCGGCTCGGTCGTCAGAGTTCCCTCGCTCGACTTAGGTCTTATCAGCGCGAATCCGTCGCGTCGAAGCTTGGCCACACCAACCCCGTACGCCCGGCGCTCCCCGTCGATCACCCTGCCGGGCCAGTCCTTGACCGATCCCCTTCCACCGTCCTCGGCCTTGACGTTGTGCGGGATGTTCGCCCCCGAGTAGTACAGCCAAAGCTCGTCCCCGACCGGGATCAGGTTGCAGGCGCCCGCCCATCTCGAGTCCCAGTCCCCGGGCTCTCCCGTCGGGAGGAACGGCCCGCTCCCGAACGGCTTGCTCCACGTGATCCCGTTCCGGCTCGCGGCCAGAATCGAGTCGCGCGACTGGTCCGCGAACTCCACCACGTCGTTGTGATACACCCAGATAAAGCCCACGTAGATGCCCTCGTACTTCGCCACGGTCATGCGGTAGTACTCGATCTCGACCTCGTCCGTTTCCTCCGGCTCCACGGCGAGCACCGGCGGGCCCCAGTTGACGAATTCGTCGCTAGCGATCCAGGCCGATGTCCTCCTGTCGGGATCGAAGAAGTAGGTGTTGGGCCGCATGTATGCTACGTACTTGCCGTGATTCGTGTCCCAGCCCAGCACGAACTGCCCGTCCGTCAGCCCGTTGCGAAAATCGATGACCGGATTCCGCTCGTCGGGCGTCCAGTGCACTCCGTCGGGTGAATACGCCACGAAGTGCCCCTTGCCGCCCCAGGGCGCATTGGAACCCCGCAGCGAGTGCCAATACATGGACTTGTACCGCTTCGAAGGGTCATCGTCCCTCGTGTCCTTGATGACGCTGAAGTTCCGTCCGGGGCTTATCAGGTTGTTGTCGGTCGATCCTTCATACTCTCGAATCCCCAGACTCGGCTTCTCCCAGTGGACGCCGTCCTGCGAAGTGGCGTATGCGACCCCTCCCGGCGTGTCGTACCACGCCTTGAACAGGCCGTCTTCCTCGTCGTAGTGCAGCGAGTTGCCGATAATGGTGGCCACACCCACTTCCCACGCCTCCGTCCCTTCCAGCACCGGGCCCGCCGGCTTCACAGGCCGCTCCATCACAACCTCAACACCGTCGAGACTCTCAATCAGGAGGTCATCCAAGAAAAGTTGTCTTTCCGGCCCGATATGCACGGTCATGACTACTGACTCCTAACCTACTCGCACTCTGCGTCCTCTGCACCCTCCGCGGTGAATCCTCTTACCCCCTCTCCCGTCGTGGGAGAGGGCTGGGGTGAGGGTGTCTTTCGAGCCAAATGGCACTGTCATGATTGGCGACTCCTGCCTTGGTCTAAGAATCACACGGAATGGAGAATCGGCGCGTCCGGTCTCCTCGATCATCCTTCGGGTTGCAGCTCCTTCAAGACCCGCTCTAGGTGCGGGTCGAGGACCTTCTTCAACTCTGGGAGTTGGTCTAGCATCCATGCCCTGGTCTCCTCCAACTTCTCCGGAGGATCGTCTATCGACCCGTCTTTCCTGATGTTTATGGTGGAGAAGGTGAGCGTGTCGTGCCTGTCCCACTGCCATTCCGAGTCAGCGCCGGCATCGATGCTCGATTCGACATCGTCCCGTTCCGCCACCAACTCGTCGAATATCCGATTGATTCGCTCAATGCTGTCCCACGTTCGAACATGGAAAGATACCCATGCGCCATTCTTCCAGAAGCTGACCGCGTAGCCTGTATATTCGTCTAACCGAGAGGGAAAGAATCGGCCGGTGTGGTCAAAGTAATTGACAGCCTTATCGGCAAAGCCATCTCCGATCAGTTTGGCGACCAGTGGCTGAAAGAACTCATGGTGCCGCCGCTTGGTCGCGGGCATCTCTCCCGACGGGAGTGTCACCTCCTTGTTCCAGCCGCCGGGGTATACCACCTTGCGAAATCTTGCTTCTAGGTGTTCACCACCCGCCTTCTCAAAGACCTCAACCTTGACCCCGAAGAACCTGATGCTCTCCTTCGTCCACTCGTTGAGCCGGTGAAGGGCCTGCGCATGCTCATAGCCGAACTCCGGCGCCACCCATATCGCGACCTGCGCGTCACATCCGGTCGCATAGGTGAGCAGCTGTCCGAGATGGTGAAGGTCGGTCTCTTCCAGCTGATTCTCGATGGCTACCAGGACTTCCTCGTCGGCCACTTTCGCCAGAATGTCGAGCGAGTACGGGCCCACCGGCACCTCCATCTGGACCGGTTCCAGCTTCATCCCCAACTCATCTCCCAGCAGGTGGAGGTTCTCCGCAAGCCAAGGGGTGAAGTCGAGCGCCTCATGCTTCCACATCTTACGAACGTCCACTTGCTCGATCTCGTCTTCGGGCACTGTCATGATTGGTGTCTCCTAACCTACTCGCACTCTGCGTCCTCTGTGCCCTCTGCGGTGAATCCTCTTACCCCCTCTCCCGTCGTGGGAGAGGGCTGGGGTGAGGGTGTATAGCTCTGTCCCGCAAACTTAGTCCAGTGCAACCGCCAAAACCCGTCCGCGCACCCTACAGCAGATCCCCACACCCATTCTCACTGTCGGTTGTGCTGTCCGCAAGCCTGCATATACGACTTAAGCACTCCGAGTACCAACCCCGACCGTCACTACCCTATCCAACCCCGCGTGGTCTTTGACAACCCTAATCTCACTGTCTGGAAAAGTCCGCCCCACGAGCCTCTCCACCGCCTCCCGCCGCCGCGGATCGATCTCGAACGCCAGCAGCCCTCCGGGATTCAGGTACTCACGCGCTCCCACTATCAGCCCGCGCAGCACGTCCATCCCGTCCGATCCGGCAACGAGTGCAACCCTCGGCTCCCGCTGAACGTCCGGTGGAAGATCGGCCGCCTCGTTGATGCTCAGGTAGGGCGGATTGGACGCCACCACGTCCACGGATCCGTCCAACGCCTCAAATAGGTCGCCTTCCCGCAGACGCACTTGCCCATTCAGCCCGTGCCTGCGAACATTCTCGTCCGCAACGCGCAGCGCCGCTCGGCTCACGTCCGTCGCGTACACCGTCGCGTTCGGAAGATGACGCCCCAGCGCAATCGCTACGGCCCCGCTGCCCGTCCCGATGTCCGCGATCGTCAGATCGCCCCCGTCTCGCCCACGACTCCACGCATACTCCAACACCGCCTCGACCAGGAACTCCGTCTCCTGTCGCGGCACCAAGACATCCGGCGTCACGACGAAATCGAGGCCGTAGAACTCCCTGTGTCCCGTGATGTAAGAAAGCGGCTCTCCCTCGATCCGCCGTTCAACCGTGCCATGGAACGCCTCTGCGTCCTTGTCACTCAGCTCGTGGTCCGGGGAGGCGTGGAAGGTTGCCCGGTCGATCCCAAGCGTGTTGCGCAGAAGCACCTGCGCCTCGATATCAGCGTCGGGGATGGAGGCGCGTTCCAGCCGTCTGCGGGAGCGCGCCCAGGCCTCCCGAAGCCTCATGCGCCGAAGTTCTCCAGGTTCCGAGCCTGCTCCGCCTCGACCAATCGGTGAAGGATGTCGTCGATTTCCCCGTCCAACACCGCTTCGAGGTTGTGCCGCGTGTACCCGACCCGGTGGTCGGTGACGCGGTCCTGTGGGAAGTTATACGTCCGCACCCGGCCCGACCGGTCCCCCGTGCCGACCTGCGACTTCCGGTCCTGCGATATCTCCGCCTGCTGCCGCTCCACCTCTTGCGCCAGCAGCCGCGAGCGGAGCACAGACAACGCCTTCTCCTTGTTCTTCAGCTGCGAGCGCTCGTCCTGGCACTGCACAACCATGCCTGAGGGCTTGTGGGTGATGCGGATCGCCGTCGCGTTCTTCTGCACGCTTTGCCCGCCGTGCCCGCCGGCCAAGAAGACGTCGATCTCCAGGTCATCCGGGTCGATCTGGACGTCGATCTCCTCCGCCTCCGGCAGCACCGCGACCGTCGTGGCCGAAGTGTGAATGCGTCCGCTCGACTCGGTCACCGGCACGCGCTGAACGCGATGTGTGCCGCTCTCATGCTTCAGACGGCTGTACGCGCCGTCGCCGTCGATCTGGAATACTATCTCCCGAATGCTCCCCAGCCCCGTCTCCGTGCTGCTGATGACCTCCACGCCCCAGCTATGGCGCTGCGCGTACCTCGTGTACATCCTGTACATCTCCGCCGCGAAAAGGCCCGCCTCCTCGCCGCCTGTGCCCGCTCGCACCTCCACTATCACGCCCTTCTCGTCGTTCGGGTCCTTCGGAATCAGCGCAACGCGAAGGTCGTGCTCGATCTCTCCCTGCCGGCCTTCGAGCTCCTCGATCTCCTCGCGGGCGAGCGCGGCCATCTGACGGTCGCTCTCCTCGCGAATCAGAGCCCTCGCATCCTCCAGCTCGTCGATCGTCCCTCGGTAATCCCGGAACAGCGCCACGATTTTCCTGAGCGAGCTGTGCTCCTTGATGACCCCCTCAAGACGCGAGTACTCCCCCGCGATCTCCGGGTCCGCCATATGCAACTCCAACTCCTCGGAGCGCCGCTCCACCGTAGCGAGCTTGTCAAGAACAACCTTATCCAACATCGAAAACCAGTCCCTCTCTTCCCAAGACTCCCGACCACGAACTTCCACCCCATACAGCATAGCAAAACCACAACCCCCACATCCCACGCTGTACGTCCTACTCACTACTTTCTACTTTCTGCCCCACCCTTTATCATACGAACACCCCACCAAGGAGGTCCTCCCATGACCCTAACCACAGCCCGCATCCCAAAGGCCACCGCAGCAGATGTCGAGTTGGACGACTGGACACTCCCCGACGAAGCAATCACCGACGGCAACCCCGTCGCGAAAGGCAAGCTGCTCTGGCAGTCCGACGACAAAAGACTCGCCAACGGCGTATGGTCGTGTGAACCCGGCTCCTTCAACTGGGAATACACCTGGGACGAGACCATCTACTTCATCGAGGGCGAGGCCGTCATCACCGACCAGGACGGCAACACCGCAACCTACCGCGCCGGAGACCTCTTCTTCGTCCCCATCGGCACGATGACCCACTGGAAAGTCGTCGCCCCCGTCCGAAAGGTCTTCCACTTCCGCTCCGACGACCCGGTAGTCATCTAGGTGGTAGGGTGAGCCGTCTTAAACCAATTCGTCATGACTGCGCCATAATCCTTCAAATGCAGCGCGCATAACAGAGACCACCCACCGTCATTCCGGCGAAGGCCGGAATCCAGAGCGCTCGGTCAGCAGGGATACGGTGCCACTACTACGAAACGGTATGATGACTAACGAAGCGGCTGCCCCAATCGGTCTCAAATACCAACTTTAGGACTGAAAGGGAGAGAGACGTCTCAATGACACTTGCACGTACAATTTTGGACATTTTCGAAGCGAACATTCGGCCGGGATCACGTTTAGCGGAACCCGACTACTCTGATCGCCCAAGGATGGCAGTGGACAATGCTACTCCCGATTCACTCCGCGGTTTCATAGAGATCTATGAAGCCTTGAATGGACTAATTCATTCAGACAACGTGAAGACGCGAAATGTAGAGCAGTCTTGGAAAGAGGCGTACGGGCTACATTACTTCACAAGACCTATCCCAGATTACGGAAGGGCACGCGGGAATCAGATTCAAGCTAACCTTTTGCCAATACGTCCAGAGCTAAGCGGCTTTCTGGTTGTGTATTTCGTCGGTCACATGAACCCTCCAGTTGAAGCTGAAGATTCCGGTCAGACTGGCGAAACTAAAGTAGAGTGTCCGGTATTCTGGGTCGTGAATCAACCAACAGCTGCATTTGTTTCAGACGTTATCGGCGCATTCAGTCGGAGCGTACTCTTCAATAATATCGAGTAGCATGATTGACCTGAAACATCACTAAGTTCTCAGGCTCAACGGGAACTATACTCAAGAGTATCTGATGTAGTGGGGTAAGGAGACAGCAGGAGGTGACTAAGCCGCCGTCCTGTCCTCAATCACCAATAACCTTCCCACGGCCCGGAGCGCCTTTTCGACCTGGCTGATGTGGGACCGGTGGTTCGGATCGACGATCCTGCGCACGGCGCTCTCGTATAAACCGAGCTTGGCGGCAAGGGCCACGTTGGTGATGTTCTGCTCGCGCATGGCAGTGTAAAGCGCCAGTTTCCCCGCGATTACCGGCGGGACGGCAATCAGCACCTGACCATCGGCTAACGGGCTGGGCTTCGGGATATCCTGTCTGGCTTTCACGTACATGCCCAGAGCCACGCCCAGACCGTCCGCGGCCATCTCCTGCGCCTCTTGCCAAGAGTCCCCGCCCGTGATGGCCTCCGGGACATCGGGGAATGTCACTACGTAGGCCTCCCGCCCTGTAGCCTCTCTCTCCTCTTCGTCACGGACGATATTGCAAGGGAATGCGTATCTCATAACTAAAACTCCCTTGGGTCGATTTCAAGCTGTTTCAGCATCGCCGCCAGCAGACCCTGGCGTATCTCGCCCCTCTTGACTATGGTCCTTCGTACCCCGATTCGCACCTCACTGTGGCTGCCCTTGCCCTTGATGGGATCGAACCTGAAGTCCACCTTGTTCCTGCGGGCATATCGCCGCGCCCGTCTCACGAACTCCCTTCCGTCCATCGGCCTATAATAGCACACTTTTGTGCGAATACTGGCAATACGCAAGTCCCCAACGTCACTGGCGATTCACGCGAGACTCAGATGATGGGCGTGTGATGCCAATTCCTTGACACCTCTGCAATAGTGTGTATTGTATACTTATGGATAGCAGGGACGTACTCTTGAGGCGAGACGTGAGGGCTGGGTACTCGACAACACAAGGGGCAGTCACCATAACTTCACGAATCCTCTCAAGCCCAGTCGGGTATCGGTTGTGCATCCTCGGAAGGATATACCCTTAGGAACGCTTCGGAGCATCTTTCGGCAAGCAGGTTGGGATTGGAGGACACGCTGATGCGATTTCCCGTAGTAGTTCATAAAGACGAGGGGAGCAGCTATGGAGTCACTGTTCCCGACCTGCCGGGCTGCTTCTCCGGCGGCGACACGTTGGACGAGGCGCTGACCAACGCGCAGGAAGCCATCGCCGGCCATATCGAAACCCTGTTCATGGTCGCGGAACCCCTGCCCAAGACGAGAACCCTCCAGGAGCACCTTGCCAACGAGGACTACCAGGACGCCCAATACTGGGGATTCGTGGATGTCGATCTCTCCACCATCGAGAACAAAGCCGTCCGCCTGAACATAACCCTCCCTGCCCGTGTCGTCGCCCTCGTCGACGAGGCCGCGGCGAGAGCCAGCGAATCACGCTCGGGCTTCCTGGCCCGCGCCGCACTAGAGCACATCGCAGCGGAACGTACCTAATTCCAATCCGTTCTGACCGTCACAGGCGCGCGTCCTTCCCGGTGTGCAATACTTACTACGCAATACTTTCTATTCCCTCATGCCCACCCAACGACAGTCCTCCAACCAGAGCTTCCTCGAGACCTGCATCGGCGTCATCTTCGTTCCCGTCCCGACCATGCGGACCATCGTTCGCCGCCGGCCAATCGGCTGGGCGCTCATCGTCATCGTCGTCATAGCCATCGCGCAGGGCGTCACCGGTGCAGCATCACTCGACCCCGCCGACTTCGACAACGCGGATTGGGTGCAAGGACCCCTTCAAGGATTCTCCATCGTCGGCGGCCCCGCCTTCGCCATCGTGGGCGTCGCCTTCTTTACCGCAATCTGCTGGATCATGAGTCGAATCCTCGGTGGCAGGGGATCGTACGGAGGCCTCTTCGCCGGCTTCGGCTTCGCCTACCTGCCCGCCGTGTTCACCATTCCCGTCACCTTCATGGCCCTCCAACTGGATTCCTTCGGCCAGGGCCTCTCCGGACTTATAGGGTTCGGCATAGCCGTCTGGACCATCGTCCTCTCCGTATTCGCCATTCAGGCAAACAACAACTTCTCCACAGGACGCGCCATAGCAGCCATATTCCTCCCTCTCGCCATCTTCCTCATCCTCCTCATCACCCTGTTCGCCTTCGTGGTGGTGATGATCCTGATCGCCCTGAATGAAGGCTTCTCACAGTAGCCATGCCGCACCAAGTCTCCCTCATGCCCACCTTCAAGAATAATCTGCCATCCGTCGTTCCCGCGAAGCAAGACCTGCGCCTAACCCCCTCTCCCGTCGTGGGAGAGAGCCTGCCCCGTACTCGATACGGGGGTTGGGATCAGGGCAAAACACCCCCATGCTGAATTTCCTCCGCCGGCGCGAGACCGACGCCGAGAATACCAGGCGCGCCACCGAGAAGACCCGCCGCGGCCTGCTCGGTCGCGTCGCCTCCATCTTCCGCGACTCCGACCTCGACGAGGAACTCTGGGAGGAACTGGAGGAAATCCTCATCTCCGCCGACGTGGGCGTCGAGTCCACCATGGAGCTCGTCGGCCGCCTCCGCGAGGAACGTCCCTCCACCCCCGACGAGGCCTTCGAGATCCTCAAACGCGAGATGGCCGAGATGCTCCGCATCGACGGCGCCGACCACCCTCTCGACGTCGACGCGCGGCCCCTCGTCCTACTCGTAGTCGGCGTCAACGGCGTAGGCAAGACCACCGGCATCGCCAAGCTGACCAACCTCTACCTCCAGGACGGCCAACAGGTCGTCATCGGCGCTGCCGACACCTTCCGCGCCGGGGCCGCCGAGCAGCTCCGAACGTGGGGACGGCGTCTCGACGTGGACGTAATCTCACACCGTGAGGGAGCCGACCCCGGCGCCGTCGCCTTCGACACCGTCTCCGCCGCCCTGGGCCGCGACGCCGATGTCGTCATCGTCGATACCGCCGGCCGCCTCCACACCAAGACCAACCTCATGGAGGAGCTCAAGAAGATCCATCGCGTCGTCGCCCGACACGTCCCCGAATCCAGCATCCGGGTTCTTCTCGCCCTCGACGCAATCACAGGGCAGAACGGACTTCATCAGGCGCGCGCCTTCACCCAGGCCCTCGAATGCCACGGCGTCATCCTCTCCAAGCTCGACGGTACTGCCAAGGGCGGCATCGTCCTCGCCATCACCAGGGAGCTTGGCCTCCCCGTCCTCTACATCGGCACCGGCGAGCAGCCCGACGACATCGCAGCCTTCGACCCCCAGCAATTCGTCGACGCCCTCTTCGATACGCCTGCCTCCGAAAAGTAGTACCCAGTCAACTTGATCATGATGATCTGGCAGATGCCGCTTTATCCCCTCTCCCGTCGTGGGAGAGGGCTAGGGTGAGGGTGTTTTGAGTTAGCTACCAAGACCATATGGACCCGGTACTGGCGTCCATGCCATCGAACACCCCCTAGTACACCCGTCATACCGGCGAAGGCCGGTATCCAGAGGGGTGAGGGCTTTCGCCACGGTTACTCCGAACAATAGACTTCTGGCACTTGCCAAGTTTCGGAGGGGCGCCAGCGCAACATGAACGGGGTCAGGCATTGATGCTTAGATTTTGAGACTGAGGAAGCTTCTTGTCATTAGGACTCCCCGTTGTCGGAATCTTGATTCTTTATCAATGCATCGACATTATCGAGGTTTAGAGAAAAGGCTATTCCGGCAAGAAACGCCCCGGCAGCCCCCACTATCTCTAATCCGGTTCCAGCGTCCTCACTCCGCAGCCAGTTGTAGGCAGAAAACACTGCGGCCGCAATTGCTGCTACCTGTACCATCAAGTTGAGAACACTCTCCCATCTATTCTTGGCACGAGCACCCAGGACCACGGCCAATCCCGTCGCCGCAATGAGCGCATAGAGCGGGGCCTTCACTCCGTCTTCTATCTCGGTCAGGCTAGCGTAAATAACTAGGACTAGCAACGAGCCAAGTACTATGACACCTAGCGCGGCCCGCATATACTGTCTATAGATCACCTGTGTCTCCTTTTGAATACGGCGCCACGCTTTAGGGTCGCTCTGGAATCGAAACAATACAGCAATGAACAACACCTATCCAAAGGTCTCCCCCAACCCCGGTTTGCACCCCTCGCCCCGTCGTGTTATTCTTCCATAAGAACACACGTTCTTCACAACTGCCATGAAGACCACGCGCGTTACCATACCGATCACCCTCACCGTGCCCGAGGAATCCGCCTCCGGGATACCCACACGGGAGATTATCCTGACGGATCCCGTTCCATCCGCAGCCCTGCTTGCAACCCTGCGAGAGTGGCTGCGCGCAGGGCGGGCGACGCCAGCCGGTAATCGCGCACCAGCTTGACCTCGCTCATCTCCACGTCCTCGCCGATCCCCAGAAGCCAGTCGGCCGACACCGTGAACAGCCGCGCCAGCTTCCCAAGATCAGTCGCGTCAAGTTGCACCTCCGCCCGCTCCCACCGCGAGACCGCGTTCTTCGACTTCCCGATCAGCGCCTCAACCTCCTGCTGATTCAGCCCCGACACCTTCCTCGCCCTCCTGATCCGCTGCCCGATCTCCCTGCTTGCCTGCCGTCTCTTGACCATATCTCCCTCCGGCATTCCCGTACGCGAACGCCCCGACTCAACCCATATTCCACATATATGTATAGTACCAAAAGATACACGTGCCATTCAAGTTGACTCAAGCCCACCACGGCTTGTACAGTAGTTCTATTATGAATACAAACAAGTCACTGCACACGGTCTCGCCCGTAGCACTGCGAGGATGCCTGCGATGCGACGGGCCGCTCGATCTCTACGACCGGTTCCCACGGTGCGTCCTCTGCGGATGGGAAGACTACCGAGACCACGACAAACTACGGACCACGGGACCCCACGCCCCCTCACGCGACCCAGAGTCCTTCCCCGACAGAGTGACCTACCGCGGTGACAGCCGACGCTTCGCGTTCTCCCACCGGATAGAGGCCCGCCTCGCCGCAACGTGGCGCCAAACAGCCCTCCTGTGCCCCTACGACGGCGCCGTCATGCGTCACACAGGCCCAGCCGGAGCAAATACACCCACCGTCCAGGCCTACACCTGCCGCGGCAAGAAACACCGCGTCCGCCTCTGGCGTCAGTCCGACGGCAACCTCGCATGGCGCTAACAAGGTGTCCCCACATCCCCTCGGAACAATGCGAAGCACTACTCACAACAGTCATACCGGCCGAGGCCGGTATCCAGAGGGGTGGGGGCATGGGGTTGTGTCGCAGGACCGTAAATAGTGCAAGGCTTCCCGAAAACAGCCATCCAAACTCTCCAACACAAGACGGCCAACCCGAGTACATTAACCCAGCCAAAGACCCTTACGCTTATTTCAAACACCTCGACGCGAAGAAAGGAATGTCCGAGAATGTCAGGAAATGTCAGGGAATTTCGGGGGTCTCGGTCTTCAATGTCCTTCCCTTGACCACTCGTGTCACAAACGTGAGGCTGGCGTCGCCCGCTCTTCCCGTGACCTCCCAACAGCCTTCACTTGGGAAGGTAATGGCGCCTGCATGGAACCCGGGATCTCCCAAGACGGGGGAATGGTTAGCGCTCAACGAACGTTCCGAAGGCGCGTCCAGTCGCCGGCCCCGTATCTCCAGCTCACCGTCAATGCCACGCTCCAAATACCAAGGCCACTTCATTGACATTGAACCGTCGGGATTGACACGACCGGGTCCGCGGGCGCTGAATACTACGGTTCCGTCGGGCTCTAAAGATGTCCACAGTCCCCCATTGCCATAGTCGAAGTGCCAACCATTCCGGACCACATAATTGAAGTGGGCACCATTCCGAACCACGTTAACGTTTGGGGATGTGATGGGACATGGTTCCGACTCATGCTTTTGGTTCTTGCCCACCGGTTCGTCTTCGCTATCGACAAGCGCACACCCGACAAGTGCCGCTAGCAACAACAACCCGGCGAGTTGCGGCCAATGAATTTGCACTGCGCCTTCTCCTGTAACTCCGGTTCGCTAGTGCCTTGCCTTGCAGGTCAGTATATCAATTCGATTGGACTACAAGGCAAATCACATGACGCAGCGGCCAAGCCGTCATTCCCGCGAACTGAGACCTTTACGCAACCCCCTCTCCCGTTCGCGGGCTGACAGGGGTAGGTAAAACGGATTTGTAGCTATGATCCGACCCCGCCTACCTGTCATTACCCTGAAAATAGCCGTCGTGCCACCACCCCATCGTCATTCCTGCGAAGGCAGGAATCCAGTTCCCGGCTCCTGCTACCAGCCTAGCGGCGACAGAGTGGCCATCATCTTTTTCATGTTTCGTGGTGTCGGTGGTAACCGACATGAGCGATTCCTCTGAAAATAACCTCCGGCCAATCTCCCCTACTGCCATTTTCATGATTGGTGGTGTCGGTGGCAACCGACATGAGGGATTCCTCTGAAAATAACCTCCGGCCAATCTCCCGTAGGGGCGATTCGCGAATCTCCCCTACTGCCATTTCCATGATTGGTGGTGTCGGTGGCAGCCGACATGAGCGATTGGTATGAAATGAGTCTTAGGCCAACCTGTGGAGGGGCGGGTTTCAAACCCGCCCTTGCTTCTGTTGGTAGAACACCCGCTCACTGGCAACGGAACAAAATGGAACAAAATGGAACAAATTTCGAATAGTCTCCCGCTTGGCAGGCCCAAACCGATCTAGCGAGACCGTCCTTCGTCCCGCTCACCATCAGGTGGTATACTAAACTCACCATCACCTGACTCTGTGAGCGCATGACCGGAGCAACCGCCGGCCGCCCCCTCCTCGAATCGAAGAGCCTGACGAAGCGCTACGGCGACACCATCGCGCTCGACTCAGTGGATATCCAGGTGTTCGACGGTATCACCGGCCTGCTCGGCCCCAACGGCGCGGGCAAGAGCACGGCCATGAAGCTCTTCCTCGGCCTCCTCACCCCCACCTCTGGCGACGCCGAGGTCCTCGGCGAAAAGCCCTACGAAAACGTCGAGGTGCGCGTGCGGCTCGGATATATGCCCGAGCACGACTGCCTCCCCGACGCCATCACGGCATCCGAGTTCCTTGGACACATGGCCCAGATGAGCGGCATTCCCACCGTCGCCGCCCGCACACGCGCAGCCGACATCCTCCGTCACGTCGGCCTCGACGAGGAGCGCTACCGCCACATCAAAGAGTATTCCACCGGCATGAAACAGCGTGTCAAGCTCGCCCAGGCCCTCGTCCACGATCCCGTCATGGTCCTGCTCGACGAGCCGACCGCAGGCCTCGACCCCGGCGGGCGCGAGGAGATGCTCCGGCTCATCCGTCGCACCGGCAAGGAGTTCGGCATCAGCATCATGCTCTCGTCCCATCTCATGGGCGACGTGGAAAGCACCTGCGACCGCATCATCGTCATCGAGGGTGGCAAGATCATCGAGCAGGGCACCGTCTCGCAGTTCACCCAGGAGACCGAGACCCTCTACATCGACGTGGACGACCGCCGCGACGAGGTGGTCGAGGCCCTCGAAAGCCGGGGCATCGAGGCCGCGATCGATGGCCTCTCCGTCGTGGTGCAGCGACAGAGCGACGAGCAGCTCGACGACATCCGCGACGCCATTGTCGACGCCGATGCCCGCCTGCGTAGACTCGCCCCCAGTCGTCGCCAGCTCTCGGACATCTTTCGGAGGTCATCCACATGACCCAGGCGCAGGGCGAGATATTCGACATCGGATATCAGCACTACGACGGGCCGCGCGGTGGCAGACTCCGCGCCGTCTGGTCGCTGTGGGTCAACGGCTTCCGCACCACGCTCGGACTCGGCAGAGGCACGCTCGCAAAGATACTCCCGGCCCTCATGTTCCTTTGCGTCACCGCTCCTGCTATCGGCATCGTCCTCTTGGCTGCCATTCTCGGCCCCGAAGAGGATATCATCCCCTCCCACGAGGACTACTACGAGCTTATCTCCATCTTGCTGCTGCTCTTCTCGGCAGTCATCGCGCCGGAATTGCTAATTCCCGACCGGCGGAGCGGCGTCATAAACCTCTATCTCGTCCGTCCGCTCACCGCCATAGACTACGTTGCGGCCCGGTGGTCCGCCTTCCTGGGGCTTTCCCTCATCTTAGTCTACTCCGGCCAGGTCTTCCTGCTAATCGGCTTCCTGCTGACCGCAAGCGATCCGATCGATTACCTCCGCGACAACTGGCTCGATATTCCAAAGTTCCTGGCCGCCGGGGCACTCGTTGCCCTCTTCGTGACCACCATCCCCATGGCCGTGTCCGCTTTCACCACCCGCCGCGCCTACGCCGCCGCGTTCGTCATCGCCGTGTTCGTGATCTCCCTGCCGGTGGCCGGCGCGCTCACGGCTGCAACATCGTGCGAGGGAGACTGGGTGGTCGAGGGTGGTGCGGGCGGTGTGCAATCTGTCCAGTGCGAGCGAGCCACCGGCGACCTTGCCAAGTGGTTCACCCTCGTCGATGTCGGTCGCGCCCCCATCCACATGAGCGACATCATATTCGGCAGCGAGAGCGAGGACGACATAGCGGAAGTCCGCGGGGAGCTCCACGACTCGATACCCATAGCCTGGTACGCACTCCTCGTTCTCGGCCCGGGCGCGCTCCTATTCCTCCGCTACCGGAGAATGACCATATGACCGACGAATCTCCCGCCATCGTCTCGGTGGAAAACGTCTCGAAGTGGTACGGCAGCGTCGTGGCCGTGAACGACGTTTCGTTGGAGATTCAGCCGGGTGTCACGGGCCTTCTCGGACCGAACGGCGCTGGCAAGACCACCCTGCTCAAGATGATAGAGGGTCTGGCCTCCCCGTCCGACGGATCGGTAGCCATCTTCGGTCAAACGCCCCGCGGCAATCCCGACCTCTACCGCCGCGTCGGCGTCATGTCCGAGCATGAGGCCGTCTACGGCTTCTACACAGGGCGCGAGTTCGTCGAGTTCTCCGCCAAGCTGCACGGCGTAACGTCAGTCGACGAGGCCGCCGATCTAGCCATCGAGCGCGCTGGAATGACCGAGGCGCAGGGCAGGAAGCTCGACGGCTACTCTCGTGGAATGAGACAGCGCATGAGACTCGCCGCTGCCATGGTGCACCAGCCCGACGTGCTCATCCTCGATGAGCCGCTGAACGGCACCGACCCCCGCCAGCGCATCGAGTTCCACGACCTCATGCGTCAGCTGGCCTCGGAGGGGAAGACCATACTCATCTCTTCCCATATCCTCGAAGAGGTCGAGACCCTTGCCGACCGCATCCTCCTCATGGTCAGCGGCAAGCTCGCCGCGTCCGGCGACTACCGCGCCATCCGTGCCAAGCTCGATGAGCAGCCCTACACCGTCCGCGTCGTCTCCGATAGCCCGCGCGCCATGGCGTCCGCCCTCGTCGAGATGGACGGCATCGAATCGGTCGCCATGGCCGAAGACGGCGAGGTCGTCGTCCTCAGCAAGAACGTCGAAGTGCTCCAGCGTTCCGTCGCCCGCGTGGCAGCGGAGCGCGGCATTCGCCTCCTGCGCGTCGAACCCCTAGACGAGTCGCTCGAAAGCGTCTTCAGCTACATAGTGGAGGGCTAGATGGCGGAGATCTTTCGACTAACCCTCCGACAGCTCCTCGGACGATGGCGCGTTCTCCTCATCGTCTTCCTCGCGTCCCTGCCCACGCTGATCGTCCTTCTCGTCAAATGGCAAGACCCCGGAAATTCAGACTACAACCAGGACTTTGTCCAGGGGATGATCGACGCCATGATAGTCGGCGGTATCATGCCAATCGTCACCATGACGGTTGCCTCCGCCGCCTTCGGAAACGAGCTTGAAGACAGAACGCTCTACTACCTCATCCTAAAGCCCGTCTCGCGAGTCCACATCGCACTCGCGAAGCTGGTCGCAACGTTCGTCTTGACAGCGCCCGTGGTGGTCGCCAGCGGCGTCGTTGCCACCGCGCTGGTCGGCGCGGATGCAGGCGCGGTCTTCACCGTCGGCATCGCCCTCCTGGCAGGCGTGGCCGCCTACGCCTCGATCTTCACCTGGGCCGGACTCATCACCCCCCGAGCTCTGTCCTACGGCCTCGTATACGTCCTCGTCTGGGAAGGCCTTCTCAGCTCATTCCTGACCGGCGTTCGCTACCTCAGCGTTCGAGGCTACACGCTCTCCCTCCTCCATGGCATAGATGCTAAGAACTTCGAAATCCTCGAAGACCGCGTGATTGCGTTCCCCGCCGCCATCATAGGCGCCGTCGGCGTCGCCCTCGTCTTCTTCTTCCTCGCCCAGCACCGCCTCCGCACAATGGACGTCCCGTAGGACGACCCGCTCCCACAAGTCTCTCCCCCGCCGGGGGAGAGATACAGAGAGGGGGTGCCGGTAGGCAAGTCCACGGGCAGCGCATCCCCTCTCCCATCGTGGGCTGACAGGGGTAGGTAAAACCGAATTGTAGCTATGATCCGGCCCCGTATCCCTGTCATTCCGAGCGCAGCGAGGAATCTAAAATCCATAACCGCAAGACCGGACAGCCAGTGACGTGCTTCTATCGTGACCAAGAGCGAAAACAGCGTAAGAACTCCCTATGTCAGCTTTACGTTGGGACAGACACTTTAGATTCTTCGACTCCGCTTCGCTGCGCTCAGAATGACAGTGGCAGGGTTGCTTCCTCACCAATGGAGAGCGGTTCGAAAGTCAAATACATACCCCTGTCAGCCCCCGCCGGGGGAGAGATACAGAGAGGGGGTGCCGGTAGGCAAGTCCACGGGCCGACGGACGAACACTCAGTCAACTTGAATATAATGACCTCGACAGATGCCGATTTATCCCCTCTCCCGTCGTGGGAGAGGGCTAGGGTGAGGGAGTTCTCTCGGTGGCATACCAAAATCATAGGAAACTGGCAACAGTGCAGCGCCGGAGACCCACATGACCCTAATCGACGGCCCGCTCTCCGGCAAAGTGGCCCTCGTCACCGGCGCGGGCAGGGGAATCGGCAAGGCCATCGCCATGGGCTATGCCGGCGCTGGCGCATCCGTATGCTGCGTCGCCCGCACCCAATCCGAGATCGCCCGCACAGTCTCCGAGATCCGATCTGACGGCGGTACCGCGTTCTCCGCCCAAGCCGACGTCACGGACTACGATTCCGTCATCCACGCATTCGATACCGCCGTCCGAGCATTCGGCGGTGTCGATATAGTAGTCATCAACGCGGGCGGCAACTACGACGACAGCCCCGACATCGAAAGCGGCAGCCCGGAGCAATGGACGAACACCGTACAGATCAACCTCATCGGCTCCTACCACACGGCCCACGCGGCAATACCGCACCTCAAGGAGCGAGGCGCAGGCAAGATCATCGCCATAGGCTCCGGTATCGGCCATCGTGGCAGGCCGGGCGAGTCGGCCTATGCCTCCGCCAAAGCCGGACTCTCCATGCTCGTCCGTGTACTCGCCCAGGAGCTTTGGCAGAACAACATCAGCGTCAACGAGCTCATCCCCGGCCCCGTCCTCACCGAACGCGTCGCCCGCACCCACGCCCATCGACCCGACTCGGTCTTCCAGATCGACAGCGAGTGGATCAAGACCCCCAAAGACGTTGTGCCCCTCGCCCTCTTCCTCGCCGCCCAGCCCGACAAGGGCCCCACCGGCCAGACCTACAGCCTCATGCGCCGCGACCCCTAACGCGAATTTGCGGTTCGGACAGTTCGAGGGGTACCGTAGTTAGAGAAGCCAGCAAGATTTGTCCCGAGGAGCTCGCGTTGGCCGACGCGATGCGGCGTGGACTTGCGGTTAGGGATAGACTGACATAAGATATGGTCACATCAGTGACTACAACAAGGTGTGCACCATGACCGAAGTTGGAATACGAGAACTGAAAACACAAGCCAGCGACATAATCCGGCGAGTTCGAGAAAACAACGAGTCGTACATCGTGACGTATCGTGGAAGGCCCGTTGCCAAGCTCGAACCTGTTCAAAATAATGAGGAGCAACTAGCCCGCGACCTTTCCATTCTCGAAGAGATGGATCGCCTCGCCGAAGAAATCACCAAGCATTGGCCCAAAGGACTGTCGGCTGCCGACGCCGTTTCGGCAGACAGGCGAGAGCTGTAGATGTACGTTGTCGACGCGAGCGTCTGGGTAAGCAGATTTCTGCCACAGGACACCTTCCACGCCGAGAGTCACCATTGGGTGGAGGAGCGGGTCAGGCGTAGAGAAGCAGTGATTATTCCTACCATCGCCCTCGCTGAAATCGCCGGTGCGGTCGCACGTAACTCGGGACGTGACTACGAAGGCACAGATGCTGCTCGGTTCGTGGAAGATCTTTCCATTTCGTACTTTGTGGTAGTGGACGAAAATCTTGCACGACTCAGTGCACGAGTTGCAGCGACTCTCTTCCTAAGAGGCGCGGATGCTGTGTACGTAGCAGTCGCGAAACGACTAAATGCCCCACTTGTCACATGGGACAATGAGCAGCTAACCCGCGGGGCCCCCATCATCGAAGCCCTCTCGCCCGCGCCCGCCTAGTCCAACCTCAGCCGTCCCGCCCCCAAAGCGGGTGCCTGAACGTCGGGTTGGCCGTCCTATGCCTCGACGATCCGCGCACACGCGGAGGAGCCGGTACATCGTCCTCTATTTCCGGGGGAACGATACGCTGCCTCCTCTCAGGACGGTTGCCGGGCAGCGTGTTGAGGTGCCGCGCGAGGTCTTCCAGGCTCGCCATGTTGTGAATGGGCAGCAGGTCGTCGATATACGGCATAGCCGCCCGCATCCCGCGCGTCAGCGGCTCGTAGTTCTCCGCTCCCGCGAGAGGGTTGAGCCATATCAGCCGGTGACTGCTCCGCTGAAGACGGGCCATCTCCTTCCCGAACAGGGCAGGCTCCCCCCTGTCCCAGCCGTCGGAGATAACCAGCGCCACCGACCCCCATCCAAGGACGCGCCGCGCCCACCGGAAGTTGAACGTCTTCAGGATATCCCCTATGCGCGTTCCGCCCGACCAGTCCGGCACCGCCTTCGACACCTCGCCCACCGCGCGGTCGATGTCGCGATAGTCGAGTTGGCCCGTCACGCGGGTCAGCCTCGTGGCAAACAGGAACGCCTCCACCCGGTTGTCCAGACCGCCGTACAGCGTGTGGATGAACTGCAGCAGCATCCGCGTGTAACGCTCCATCGAGCCGCTCACGTCGCAGATCAGCACCAGCCTGCGCGGCGTCGTCTTTCGCCGCTTCGTCGGAAGCTCCACCGGCTCCCCGCCGTATCGTAGGCTGCTTCTCAGCGCCCTTCGCAGATCGAGCTGCCTGCCGTTCCCGCGCCCCCAGCGTCTGGTCCGGCGGCGGCCCAGGTCCCACTGCAGTTCCTCGATCATCGCGCGAGCGCCGTCGAACTCGTCCGGCGTGTAGTCCGCGAAGCTCTTCTGCCGCAGTACCTCCCTCGCGCTGAACGTCCGCGTCAGGTCGATCCTGTCGATGTCCTCGTCCGACTCCTCATCCGCCCGGTCACTACCGTTCGTGGACGAGCCGGGTGGTGGAGGCCCCACCTGCGGCTGACGGAACCGGCGTTGCTCGCCCATCGACCGCAGGTCCATCGTCGTCTGTGGGTCCTTCGGCTGCCGCCAGAAGACATCGAACGCCTCGTCGAACAGGGCCAGATCGTCCTTCCGGTGAACGAGCAGCGTTCGGAGCGTCGCGCGAAAGTCCCCCTTCTTGGCGAGACCGATGTCGTCGATGACAGCCACCGCGTCGAGCATTCGCCCAACGTGGACATCCAGACCCAGGCGACGGAGAAGCCGCCCGAACAGCAGCAGATTATGGAGGATGTGCCCCCCCGCCGCGTCAGCCACGCCTGCCGCCACGTCGCGCGCCTCGATTCATCGCCTGATTCAGCAGCGCGCGAGTCTGATCACCACGCACCGCATCCACGTCCTCGCGGTACTTGAGCATGATGCCGAGCGTGTCGTCGATCACCGAGGGATCGAGCTCGGTCTGGTCCAGCCCCACAAGCGCCGCCGTCCAGTCGAGCGTCTCTGCAACGCCCGGCACTTTGAAGAGCTCTGCCGAGCGAAGCTCCTGCACGAACGCCGTGACCTGCTCGGCCAGCCTTCTCGGAGCGTCCGGCGCCTTGCTCGTGACGATCTGGACCTCCCTTTGGAAGTCGGGATAGTCGATCCAGTAGTACAGGCACCGCCGCTTCAGGGCGTCGTGGATCTCCCGTGTCCGGTTGGACGTGATGATCACGTACGGCGGCTCCTCGGCGCGGAATGTGCCGAGCTCGGGGATCGTTATCTGGAAGTCGGAGAGCATCTCCAGCAAGAACCCCTCGAACTCCTCGTCAGCGCGATCGAGCTCGTCGATGAGCAGCACTGGCGGCTTGCCGTCGCTCGATTCAATGGCTTGGAGCAACGGACGCTTTATCAAGAACTTCTCGCTGAACAGTTCCTGCTCAGCCTCGCCTTCGCTGATCCGGTCGGACGCCTCCAGCATTCGAATCTCGAGGAGTTGCCGCGAGTAGTTCCACTCGTACACCGCCTGGTTGACGTCCAGGCCCTCGTAGCACTGCAGCCGGATCAGCCGCGTATCCAGGGCCGCGGCGAGCACCTTGGCGATCTCGGTCTTCCCCACGCCCGCCTCGCCCTCCAGGAACAGCGGACGCCTGAGCTTAAGCGCCAGGTAGATGGATATCGCGAGACTGCGGTCTGCAACGTACAAGTTTTCCTGCAGGGCCTTCTGGAGTTCGTCTACGGATACGGGTATGGAAGCGCCAGGGGCTTGACCTCCCTCCTCAGAGCGGAACGGCGGTTCAATCTGGTAGATGCCTCGACCAACACGCCGAAAGTACGAATACTTCGATTCGTGATGCTTGGGAGCATTTACACAGCACCGGCTTGAAACGTGGGTGCGAACGGTGCTTGCGTTCAGGTGTGACAGGGCCTGGACAATATCAGAGAGTGTGAATGTCCAATCGTCAGAGGCTTCGCACAAACGCCTGGCGGTGGTAAGGGTTTCTTCATGAACAGGCATTCAGCGTCGTCCTGCCCGATAGAGTTCGTTACTCTCTCCCCCGTTCGGCGGGGGAGAGATTGTTGAATCGCTTGTTCGGCGTGAGCGTCGGTCTAGCCCGCGCACTCCACGGCGCAGCCCAAGGCGCGTCGCGTGTACACGACGGCCATCGCCTTGCGGTAGTCCTCGGAGGCGAAGATGTCGCCCAGCACGTCGTCCCCGATGTCGCTGCAGATGGCCGCGGCGGCCTCGTCGAGCGCCGCGTCGGACGGCGCATTCCCGACAAGACACGCCGCGACGGAGCTTCCGATGGTCGGCGCAGGCTCTACCCCGCCAACGGCCACACTGGCCGCCGTGACCGTGCCGCCCTCAACGGTGACGGACGCCGCAGCGCCCACGACGGCGTACCGCGACGCCGGATGCGAGAACTTCGCATACGCCATTCCCTGGTTGGCCTGCTTGGCGCTGACATCGATGCTCGTGATGATCTCGTCGGAGCCGAGATTGTTCTGCATCAGCCCCTGGATGAACCCGGAGACACACTCGCTCCTGGAACCTCCCGGCCCAGTGATGTTGATGCTCGCCCCAAGTGCCGCCAGCACCGTCGGCAGGTCGGACGCCGGGTCGGAGTGGGCGAGGTTGCCCCCAATCGTTCCGCGATTGCGGACGGCCGGGTCGCCGACCATGCCCGCAGCCTCCGCCAGCATCGGACTGTCGCTCTTCACGATGTCCGACGAGGCGATTTCGGCGTGAGTCGTCAGCGACGAGATCGAGATCGTCCCGTCGTTGCAGGTCACCCCGCAACTGAGCTCTTCCACGTGGCCGATATCTACCAGCAGTGCAGGGGAGGCCAGCCGGAGCTTCATCAGCGGAATCAGGCTGTGCCCGCCCGCCAGCACCTTTGCGTCTTCATTCCCGGCGAGGAGAGATACGGCTTCTTCTACCGAGCCGGCTCGTTGGTATTCGGTCTGCGATGCGTACATGGCCTACCCTCCGTTCTGTGCTTGATTGATCGCCTGCCAGACCTTCGTCGGCGTCAGCGGCATGTCGACGCTGTTGACGCCCAGGGGCCTCAGCGCGTCCATCGCCGCGTTGTACACCGCCGCGGTCGAGGCGATGGTCCCGGCCTCGCCGATGCCCTTCACCCCAAGCGGGTGGTGCGGCGAAGCCGTCGTGTTGGACAGGACCTCGATGTCCGGGAAGTTGTCCGCCCTCGGCATCGCGTAGTCGAGCAGCGAGCCCGTCAGAAGCTGGCCGTCCTCGTCGTACACCGCGCCTTCCCACAACACCGGCCCGGTGCCCTGCACGACGCCACCATGCACCTGCCCCTCGACGATCATCGGGTTGATCTGCACGCCGCAGTCATCCACCGCGACGTACTTCTTCAACTCGATGTGGCCTGTCGTTGCATCGAGCTCGACGACAGCGATGTGCGTCCCGAACGGGTACGTGAAGTTCGGCGGGTCGTAGAACGCGCTCGCCTCGAGGCCCGGCTCCATGCCCTCCGGCATGTCCCAGGCCACGTTGGCCATAAGCGCGATATCCTGGATCGTCTTGTGCTCGTCGGGCGAGCCCTTCACGAAAAACTTGCCGTCGTCGTACTCGATGTCGGCGGCGTCCGCCTCCAGCAGATGGGCCGCCAGTGTCTTCGCCTTGTCCTTGATCTTGCGGCTGGCTATCGCTATCGCCGCTCCCGAAACCGCCGTCGTCCGGCTGCCGTACGTGCCCCAGCCCATCGGCGTGTTGTCCGTGTCGCCGTGGATCACGTCCACGTCGTCCACCGGAACGCCGAGCTCCCCTGCGAGAATCTGGGCGAAGGTCGTCTCCTCTCCCTGGCCGTGCGGCGAGGACCCGATCATCACGTGCACCTTGCCGGTCGGGTGGAACCGCACAATCGCGCTCTCCCACAGACCGCCCTGGAAGCCTACCGCTCCCGCGACCTGCGAGGGGCCGAGCCCGCATATCTCCACGTAGGAGCAGACTCCTATTCCAATGTGCTTTCCTTCCGCTCGCATCGCCGCCTGCTTCTCGCGCAGAGCGTCGTACCCGATGTGATCGACTGCCTTGTCGAGAGCAGCCTCATAGTCGCCGCTGTCGTACACGATGCCGGTCGCTACGTCCTGGTTCTCCTCGAACGCCTCGATCAGGTTCCGTCGTCGGACCTCCAACGGGTCGATCCCCGTCGCCGCGGCAACCAGGTCCACCAGCCGCTCGACAAGCGTCGTCGCCTCCGGTCGTCCGGCCCCGCGATAGGCGTCGACGGGGGTCGCGTTCGTGAACACGCCGTATATGTCCCCGTATACCGCCGGGATGTGGTACGCCCCCGAGTACATCAGGCCGTGAAGGATCGTCGGGACTCCGGGCGCCGCCGTCGACAGGTACCCGCCGAGTCCGGCGTAGACCGTCGTCCGCAGGCCCAGGATCTCACCGTCATTCGTCGCGGCCATCTCGATCTCTTCCACGTGATCGCGACCGTGGATAGTCGCCTGGTAGTTCTCGCTTCTCGTCTCCGTCCACTTGACGGGAACGCCGAGCTGCATCGCGCAGAACGACGTGATCGCCTCGTCGGCATAATACGGGATCTTGCTCCCGAACCCGCCGCCGACCTCCGGCGCGATCACCCGCACCTTGTGCTCGCCCACGCCCGTGACCACCGACGAGAGGAATCGCGCGATGTGCGGGTTCTGCGTCGTCGCCCACAGCGTGAGATTGCCGGTTGCCGCCACGTACTGGGCGATTGCCGAGCGTGGCTCCATGGCGTTCGGGATCAGCCTTTGCAGGTTGATCGTGTCCTTCACGACCACGTCCGCCTTCTCGAACGCCTCGTCGATCTCTCCGCCCGCGACCGTCCACTTGAACGCGATGTTGTTCGGCGCGTCGTCGTGGACCTGCGGCGCGCCGTCCATGGTGGACGCCTTCGGGTTGATCGTAGCGTCGAGCGGCTCGTAGTCCACGTCGATGTGTTCGAGCGCGTCCTCGGCCTGATACCGGCTCTCGGCCACCACCACCGCTACGGCGTCGCCCACGTACCGCACCTTGTCCTTCGCGATGGCCGGGTGGTCCGGCGTGACGAGGTTGGAGTCGGGGATGAGCCACGCGCAGGGAATCGGGTTCAGATGCCCCTCGGTGTCCGCGCCGGTGTAGACGGCGATAACGCCGGGCTGGCACGCCGCAGCGCTCGTGTCGATACTCGTGATGTTCGCATGGGCATACGGACTCCGAAGAATCGCCGCGTGCACCATGCCCGGTAGCTTGATGTCGTCCGTGTACGAGGCTCGCCCCGTAATGAGCCGGGGGTCCTCACGACGACGAATTCCTGAACCGAACAATCGTGTCGTCATGGTCTAGCCTCCCATCGTTCGTGCTGCGTCTTCGACCGCCAGCACGATGTTTTGATATCCGGTGCATCGACAGATGTTGCCCTCCAGCCCTTCCCGGATTTCTTCTCGCGAAGGGTCCGGGTTGGTGCGCAGCAGCTCGCTCGCCGCCATGATCATCCCCGGAGTGCAGAACCCGCATTGGAGCCCGTGGTTATTCCAGAAGGCCTCCTGAAGCGGATGCAGCTCAACACCGTCCGACAGCCCCTCGACCGTCGTGACGCAAGAGCCGCTGGCCTGTGCGGTAAGTACCGTACAGGACTTGACGCTGACCCCGTCCATCGTGACGGTGCAAGACCCGCACTGACTCGTGTCGCATGCGACCTTGGTGCCTGTGAGCGCGGCGTTCTCGCGGATGAAGTGGACGAGCAACTGCCGTGGTTCCACCTCTTCGCTGTACGTGCGCCCATTGACCGTTATGTCCACTGGGACTTTCACGATTCACCTCCCTCAAAGTGTTCCAAACTATACGGAGCGACCGACCTTTGACCGGGAAAAAACCCCTTGAGCCGCTCCGCTTCCTCGACTCGCTGCAAGGGTATGCGAACGAAACAAACCTGTCAATCACACGAAAGCCGAATCCCGTCGCTAGCCGGGAAACAACTTTCAATTCACTCGAGGTTCTTGCTTATCTAACGGCATCAAGTCAGGAAACCCGTCATACCGGCGAAGGAACGTCACCCCGTACCCCGATACGGGGCCGGTATCCAGAGGGGGTTGGCGGCTCTTGGAGGGGTCCCAGTAAGCGGCGAACCTAGAACGACATGAACGTATCACTCAGTCAACTTGAATATGACGAAAAGGCAGATGCCGATTTATCCCCTCTCCCGTCGTGGGCTGACAGGAGTAGGTAAAACGGATTTGTAGCTATGATCCGACCCCGTCTCTCTGTCATTCCGAGCGTAGCGAGGAATCTAAAATCCATAACCGCAAGACCGGACAGCCAGCGCCGTGCTTCTATCGTGACCAAGAGCGAAAACAGCGTAAGAACTCCCTATGTCAGCTTTACGTTAGGACAGACACTTTAGATTCTTCGACTCCGCTGCGCTCCGCTCAGAATGACAGAGCCAGGTTGCTTTCTGGTCAATGGAGAGTGGAGCGATAGGCAAATACATACCCCTCTCCCGTCGTGGGAGAGGGCTAGGGTGAGGGCATCTTTCCGGAACACACCCATCCCCGCTTCATACAATGAACTTCAGAGCTAGGATGCTAGTTCCGCCCACAGTCATTCGCCTCGACGCCGCGTGGGATGCACGTCCGGTTGCGGAGCGACGTCTTACTCGCATCGATGGCCGCCTGCACCTTTGACGCCTCCTCCTCGGAGACCCACGTATTCCAGACCGCGCTCTGCTCCTTCAGATACTTGAACGACCCCACCCCTGGCGTCACGCCGACCCGCCCGAATCGCACCGAGCCGGCGATTTTCGAGAAGGCCTCGCCGGGCAAGGTCGCGGTTTCCAGAAAACTCACCAGGTCCGGCGCCCGTTCCGACATGGTGGGGTGTACTGCAATGCGGACAGTCTCGCTATCAGCCAGTGGCTTGCCGCCATCCAACACCGTTCCGCTCTCTACGACGGAGCTCAGCCAAGCGGCCGTGTCCGCGTCTGCGGTATCGACGTGGAGCACGAGGTCCACCTCCCCCTTCTCGATGGCGTCCCGGTAATCGGCCTGCTCCATCTCGACCAGCTCCACGGTGTAATCGTAGCCCCACACCATGAAGTAGCCGAGGAGGTTGTTGAGCATGGCCGGACCGCCCTCTTTCCAGTTGGCGATCTTGATGATGTCCTTGCCCACCACGTCGAGCGCCGTCTGCGCGTCGCTGGTGCGCCGTCCGGCGATCTCGACCGACTCTTCAGGGAGCCTGGTCGCCGTAGGTGTCGGCACAGGTGTCGGAGTGCCGAACTCCTCCGACGATATCAGGGGAGTGTCGCGGTCCGGAGCGCAGGCAAAGACGGCCAAAGCAAGCAGCACGGCCAGCGCAGCCGCCCCTAACGTCCGTTTGGAGAACCGGCAAAGCATTTCCACCATGCCTCCACTATTGCCCGGTCTCGTCGTGACAGCAGTGTATCAAACAAAGTCCGCGAAGGTCTTGCCCTTCAGATCAGGACAATCGCATTTAGAGTAGGTAGGCACACGGTAAATCGTCACTCCGGCGAAGGCCGGAGTCCAGAGGGGTGGGTTGGGAGGCTCTCCCAAGGCTGACTCTGAGTGAATTGCGATTGCCCTGCCCTTCAGATAGCCAGCATCGTCTGGGACTGCTTTGCGAACGCCTTGTTGTTCGACAGACCATCAGAGTGCTGCACCGACCCATCTCCACGGATGTGCATCAGCCCGATGCCTCGCTGAAGCATCGCAGGCTCGATAAGCAAGTGCCGGTGGCATTTCGAAGGGTCTTCCTCCGAGCACATCAGGACGACCGTCTGTCGCTCCGCAAGCTCGAGAACCGCGTCGATACCTGCCTGAAAGCTCTCGAGCGACCGCATCTTCCGGTAGTCCGGCTTCCCGTCCTGCCCATAGAGGTCGTCGTCGGACGGCTTGCCGCCCAGCGCATCGCCGAGGTAGACATAGGACATGTCCTCTTGTTCCAGGAGCGCCGGCATCGTGCGCTTGTTGGCAAACGCCGCCCGTCTGCTGACGGGCGCGCTTCTCGTATCCACGACAGCATCGACCCCATACAGGGTCAGCAAACCCAGAAAAATCTCCCAATCGTGGACGCTATGTCCAATGGTGAATATGGTGTTCAACTAATCCTTCTCGTTGAGAAACCCGCGGGTTCCTCACACCACCCAGATGTCACGGCTCACCAGATCGTCCGACGACAGCACCTCGTGCCCCGACTCTGTGACGAGCACCTGGTCCTCGCATCCGTACTTGTTCGGGACGGTCCAGACCGGAAAGCCGCCGTCGTGGAAGAAGAACGGCTCGACGCAGATTACCTGATTGGGCTGGAGCACTGCGGCGTTGTCCTTGGCGATGCCCGGCATCTCGTGGAGGTCGAGCCCGATGTTGTGACCGATGCTCGTCCACCGGAACGACTGCGCCTGCTCGACGAACTCAGGGTACCCTGCATCGCGGATCGCCTGTTGCGACGCCTCATACACCTCCCCGTAGGTCACGCCGGGCTTCACCGCGTCGATGGAAGCCTGCTCCGCCTCGCGGGCGATGTCGTAGAACCGGCGTTGGTCTTCCGTCGGCTCCCCCAGGCTGGCGAACCGCTTGATGTCGGTGTAGTACCCGTCGTACGTGCACCCGCCGTCGAATTGGATGAGGCTTCCGGGGTTGATCTTCATCTCGCGGCGCGGCGTCGCATCGGCCCACAGCACGCGGTCAGGCCCAGCGTACAGCGACGTGAACTTGATCTCGCTGCCCCCCTCCTCGAACATCTTGGCGCACATCACGTTCACGAGGTCTCGCTCCGACATCCCCTCTTCCAGCGCCTCGAACCCCGCCTCGATGCCGAGGCACGATATCCTCACCGACTCGCGCAGACGCCGCACCTCCTCGTCCGACTTGATCGACCGCACCGGCCACACGACCGGTCCGCAGTCTCGCCACGTTACGTCCGGGAGAGCGCCTCGCAGCCCGTCGAGCACCTCGATGGAAAGTCCCAGCCGGAAATGGGCGCTCATCTCCGTCCCGATCGTCGACTTTTCGAGTCCCAGCTTCCGCAGCCACTCCGCGAACGACTCGATCAGCGAGTCGCCGACCTTGCCCATGTAGAATCCGGGCGGGAAGTCCCAGCGTACGACCGTGTCGATCCAGCTTGCCTGCGTCTGGATCTGGCCGCCGTTCGGCACGAACAGCGCCAACGGGAGCGTATCGTCGCGAGGAATGAAGACCGTGTAGAAGTAGGCGTGAATCACCCATGCCACGTCCTGCATGGCCGAGGCGTACCGCACGTTCGTCTCCTGCGTCAGATACAGCCCGTCCACGCCCTCGCGCTCCATCTCCTCCCGGAGCAGCCCGATGCGCCGCTCGTGCTCCTCCAACGTGCAGTCGGCGAAGAGGCCCTTATTCTGTTGCTCGGTGATCTTGAGTTGCATTCGACGGGCCGCGTGAGCTAAAGCTGATTCAGTTCGACTAGGACGTTATCGAGTTCGGCATCTACGTTCAGGACTTGCCGCTGGGCGGACTCGTAGAGTGAGATCATGGCTTTAGTGTCTCCATTCGGATCGTCCGTCAGAGCGTCTGAATCTATACGTCCAATTTCATTGCCCGACTCATTCAGAATCCTGAGGGTACAAATGAATCCCCCTTTCGAGATCAGGGCCGAGGAGTCGCCAAACACGGCGGAAAACGTCGACCGATTTACGGTGGGGCGCCAGGTGATCTTTCCTTCGTTTGACAGATGTTTCAGCTTCTCAAGGATCTCTTCGATCTTGGTCATAATGTACTCACCTCGCTTTCCTGCGCCTGAACTCTGCTGACCATTTCTTCGAGCTTAGCCTGCACTTCGTTTAGAATGCTATTGAAGTCCTCGGAGGCCGCAAATTCCGACCCGGAGCGAACCGCGACGTCGAGAGTGTTCTCTATAGCATTCACCTGGTCAATCGCCTCTCGCAAGACCAGCCTATATTGCGCCGCCGGCTCAGGCAGGCGAGCGCGGATATCCGTCAGAGACGACCGCAGCACTTGGTACATGTTCAGGCAAATGTCCCACTTCTGATCCCTGTGAAAGCTCTTGATCTGTTGAACATACCCTATGACCCGCCGCAGGTCTGAGACCGTCAAAACGCCGTGAATCGCGTCCCGCGTTTCTATGGTCGCCCTCTGCGCCGCGGATGCTGCGCCCTCTGCCGCTTCCGCCGCCCTCCGCGCACCGATGACCTGCTGGATCGCAATCGCCAGTCCTCCAACCGTCGCGATTAACCCGGCAACGCCTACCAAATTATCATAAAGGTACTCCACTATCTCGCCAAGTTCCACTGTAGTTCCCGAATGTCCCCCCTCTACGTTCCAACCCTACGGCGTGAACGGGATCGACGCCCCCGCGTACGACTCGTCGTCGCGGAGCGCGTTCCGGTGCGGCAGGTACTCCACCACGATGTCGATATCGTGGATGCTGACGGGATCGACGAGCTGCTCGTCCTTGGTGATGAGATCGACGCGCACGGTGTTCGTTCCCTTGACCGGCAGCGAGACGTTTCGCAGGTCGATGTGCAGGCGATACCCCCGCACGCCCGCGCTCGGACGCATCTGGAACACCCAGTCCGCCCTCCGTATCTTGCCCTCCGGCACCTCCTCACCGTTCCAGTACACCCGGTATTCGTCGTGATGCACCAGCTCGTGGAGCATGATCCGAAGCTCGCACCGCCACAGCTCGCCCGCCTCAGCCTTCGCGGCGATGTCGTCGGACACGTCTATCGAGATGTCCGGCCCTTGCTCTCCCGCCGTGAGCTCGTGCGGAAGCTGGTCCGTCAGCCCGAACGATACGTCTTCGCGTCGGTCGAACCCCGGCCCGACGTAGAACGTCTTGTCCTTGTGGGCCAGGACATCGGGGAATGCCGCCAGCCTCATGCGGTCGGTGTCCTCGGTGTTGTAGGGATAACGGTGCGGGGACGGGTAGTACCGGTGATACATGACGCCCTTCGCTCCTGCGTCGTAGGCGTTGACCGTCGCCGCCCTATGCGTCAGCCGCGTCTGGTCGGTGCCCACGGAGTCCATCCCCGCGAGTACGGGCACATCGTTCCCTCCAGCCACCTCGACCAGCTCGCGCAGCAGGGCCGTCTCGCTGGAGAAGTCCCCGCCCACAGGCATGGCGACTATCGTGTCCACCAGCCCCTCGCCGACCCACGTCGCGATGTCCTGCCCCATCTTCAAGTTGCCCTCCACAGCAGCGGCCACACGAACGACGACGCGCTTGCTGCGCCCCTGCGCCTCCGCCGCCGCGTCCGCTGCCCTGCGGACATCCCGCATCCACTCGGTAATCGTCTCCGTGTGCTCGTCCACCTCGCGACGGGCGATCAGCGGCATGTAGGTGTTGAAGTTCAGCTCGATGCCGTCCGTCGGATAGTCGGTCACCAGTTCACGGACGATTGCCAGCCGGTTCTCGCGAATCTCCGGCACGGCGTACGACATCCGGTTCGGATTGTCGTTAACGGCCTCGGGGTAATCGGGCTCCTCGCCCACGATCCACTCCGGGTGGAGGGTGTTGTACGTGGCGACGCGCCCGTTCGTGACGCGGTCCGGGGGCGTGTAAGCCATGTTCAGAAGCAGGTGCGCCAGGAAATTGAACCCACGCTCGTGAGCGTGGTCGCAGACGACCTGCAGCGGGTCGTGCCCGCTATCGATCATCATCCGGACGTTGAACGCCGCCTTGTACCACACCTCGTGATTGACGAGGTCGTAGTTGTGCCCCCATATCTCTCCGACCTTCGTGTCGTACAGCAGCACCGCGCAGTCCCCCACGACGTAGCTGATCGTGTCGAACCCGAGGTCGAGCACCTCGTCGATCGGCTCGACGTACTGCCGTATCCCCATCGGCGGCTCGTACAGGTATACGCTCGAATGCCGCCCATCCGTCTCAAAGATGATCTCGTGCTTCTTTGACATTTTTCCCCTCTCTCCTTATTGCTTGGTCGTTCGCGTTCACATTTCCCGTCATTCCCCCGAAAGCGGAAATCCAATTCGGGTGGCGTATATGCTCGCAATGGGAAGAGATTCCCACCTTCGAAGACCTATGTGGATTCCCCTCTCCCGTCGTGGGAGAGGGCTAGGGTGAGGGTAATCCCTCCAACGCACCCCTACACCAGCTCCCGCACTGCCGCCGTCTGCTCCTTGATCGCAAGTCGCATGAACATCCAGTCGAGGCCCACCGTGACAAGCTGGATACCCTGCTCGATGCGCTCCAGCACCTCTTCCGGCGTGCTGTCCACCGCCATGGCGACCGGGAGCCCCGAGGCCTTGCCCGTGTCCACCACCTTCTGGATCGCGCCCACGATGGTCGGGTGGTCGAACTGGAACGGCAGGCCATACGAATAGCTCAGGTCGCCGGGCCCGATGAACAGCGCGTCTATGCCGGGCACCTCGGCGATCTTCTCGACGCACTCCACGGCGTTCTTGTGCTCGATCTGCACCATCACGAACACGTCATCGTCCGCGCTGGCCTTGTACTCGTCGGTCATCGTGTAGTGACGGCTCACGCGACGTGGAGCGCTGCCTCGAATGCCCATCGGCGGGTACCGGCATGCCTCCGCGACCCGCCTCGCGTCCTCCGGCGAGTTGACGAACGGCACCACGAACCCGCTCACTCCAAGGTCGAGCGCCGCCATCAGGAACTTCTGGTCGTGCGAAGGAGGCCGGACGAAGATCGGAACGTCCGACCACTTCCAGCCCAGCATAACCATCTTGAGGTCTTCCCACCCAGCGCCGCCATGCTCCATGTCGAGCAGTATCCAGTCCAAATCGCAGTCCGCGGCGATGGCCTCCACCGCCAGAGGATCCGTTATCCCCAGCCACATGCCGAGTCCCTCCTTCCCCTCCTTCAAACGCCGCCGCAACGGACGGATATTCAGCAGGTCGGTCGACTCGGTCATCGGCAACTCCTTACGGTTCCGGCAATCGGGGCAACATGGTACCAGCGAAGCCGAGAGGAATAAAGAAGCCCCATCGGTACGTGCATAGCCAAATGAGCTGTGGTACCTTTGCGCACCAAGCACGTCACATCCACGCATCACACCCAAGGATCTTGTCTCTGGGATTCGCCAAACAACTCCGCTTCGCCGAGCAGAAAATCCCCTCTCCCGTCGTGGGAGAGAGCCTGCCCCGTACTCGATACGGGGGTGAGGGTGACGGCTGCGAGCATGTCTATCTACTTCACGAAACGTACTTCGAGTCGAGACACTAGCTAGCACCCACAGCCCCATGACCCAACCCACCCCCATAGTCGAAACCCGTGACCTCACATTCAGCTACGGCACAACGCAGGTACTGAACGGCCTCTCCTTCTCAGTGTCCGAGGGGGAGATATTCGGTGTGCTCGGCGCCAACGGCTCCGGCAAGACGACCCTCATGAGACTGCTGGTCGGCCTGCTCTCCGGCGACGGCGGGACAATTGCCGTCCACGGCGAGTCCCCTTCCCCTCGCCAGGCTGCCCAGGTCGGCTACATGCCCCAGGTCAACGCCCTCTACCTCGAGCTGTCGGTGAGGGAAAACGTCGATTTCTTCGCGAGGATGTACGGGATGTCCGACCGCCGGTCACGCGCCCAATCGGTCGAAGATGCTATCTCCCTTGTGGACCTGGGGCCACGAAGCTCCGACCCGATTCTCAAGCTCAGCGGCGGCATGAGGCAGCGGGTCAGCCTCGCCATCGCGCTCGTCCACCGTCCGGGTCTGTTGATTCTCGACGAACCCACGGTCGGACTCGACCCCGATGTCCGGGCCGTCTTCTGGGAGCGATTCAGGCGGATGGCCGAGTCGGGCGCGACCATCATGATATCGAGCCACACCATGGACGACGCCGCCCACTGCGACCGACTCGCCTTCCTCAGGGACGGGCGCGTAATCGCCCTCGACACTCCCTCTGCCCTGCGCGCTGCCACCGGACAGCCCGACGCGACCCTCGAGGATGCCTTCTTGCACTTTCTCCGAAAGTCGAGCGACTGATGTCGACCGACAGGGTACTCGCCATCACCGAGCGGATCATCCGCCAGATACTGCGCGACAAGCGCTCCATCGGCCTGCTCATCGTCGGCCCGCTCATCGTCATGTCGCTCGTCGGCTTCAGCCTCTACGAGCAGCGCGCCATACTCGACCGCGTCGCCCCCGGCCTGCTCGCGGTATTCGTGATGTTCTTCACCTTCATCCTGACCGGCGTCGGCTTCCTACGGGAACGCGCGCAGGGAACGCTCGAACGCCTCCAGACCACGCTCGTGGGCAGCTTCGACATCATGCTCGGCTACATGATCGGGTTTCTCATCTTCGCCATCGTCCAGACAGCCGTCATCCTCGCATTCACCATCTTCGCCCTCCGCATCGAATACGTCGGGACCCTCTGGGAGATTGGAGCGATACTCTTCCTCGTGGTCACCGTCGCCGTCAGCCTCGGCATATTCATATCCAGCTTTGCCAACAACGAGTTCCAGGTGGTCCAGTTCATCCCCATCGTCCTCGCGCCGCAGATATTCCTGTCCGGCGTCATAATCCCCGTCGAGCAGATGCCCGAGCTCTTCGAGTGGCTCTCCGTCATCCTGCCCCTCACCTACGCCGTCGAAGCCCTCCGCGAAATCATGCTCCGCGGCGCCGACCTCACGGCCCTCTGGACCAACCTCGCCGCCCTCGCCGTCTACTCAATAGCCCTCCTAGCCGCCGCCGTAGCCACCCTCAGGCGCTAGGGTTCCCCGAACACGAGGACCGGCGAACAACTCCGCCGATCTGTAAAGCTCCACCGAAACGGAATCAGAGTTATCGGTGCGGATAGTGATGGTGTGCTATGATGTAAGTGACTCCACAATCCTATGCAACCCCGTTCCGCTTCCTTTTTTTCCCCAAGCTTCTTAGCCTCAGGATCGATTGTGACGCTTGCTACGATGAGGAGATTTCAGTACACAGGAGCGTCACATGAACATTTATGTGGGCAACCTATCGTTCGATGAGACAGATCAGACTTTGGAGGCCGCCTTCGCCAATCATGGCGATGTGCAGTCTGCCAGGGTCGTAACCGACCGCGACTCGGGCCGTTCTCGCGGTTTCGGCTTCGTCGAGATGCCGAAGCAGCAAGAGGCCGAGGCGGCTATCGCAGCCCTGAACGGCACCGAGCAATTGGGCCGGACGTTGACGGTCAACGAGTCCAAGCCGCGCGAGGGCGGCAGCGGTCGCGGCGGCCGTGGTGGTGGCGGTGGATACGGCGGCGGTGGCGGATACGGCGGCGGTTCCCGCTGGTAAGGTAAACCGGAACGATTCGGACTATCGCATGGCCCGCTAGGAAGAAGCGGACGGAGGGGCAAGCGATAGTCCGGTCGTTTTAGACGGTACAGCCATATGAGCTCAATCTTGCCGGTCTCTGCCAGCGCTCTGGTGTGATGACGATTATGGGCGGTTCTGATCCATCGGCTGCTCCTTACGGCTCCGGCAATAAGGGCAACATGGTACCAGCGAACCCACGAGGAACAGAGAACCGTCGGTTGCCAGAGATTCCCCCCCACCCGTACATTCCCGCGAACGCGGGAATCCATCCCCCCGCATCGTCCCACACCCCCGTTCATACTGAGCCTGTCGAAGCATGAGCCTACCCAACTACCATCCCCAATTTGACGCACAAGAACATACAATCTATCATAACCTCATGTCACCCGCGACGGAGATGTCACAGCCACTACAAATTGTCAGAATATGTCAGGTTATACGCTACCCCCCAAAGTCCCCTCTCCCGTCGTGGGAGAGAGCTTGCCCCGTACTCGATACGGGGGTGAGACTGACTATTGCTGCAAGCCGCCCGCCACCACGGAAACCCCTTCCACATTGACCTCAACCTCCAGGATGGCGGCGGGGTCCTCATCCTCCAGGTCGTCGGGCACGGGGAAGTACCCGCCGTAGTCGTTGGGGAGGGAACGATGGTGGGCCAGCGCTTCTTCCACCGACATTCGCGGCGGCGGAACCGGGTCCCCATCAAGTTGCAGCCCCTCGATGTGGAACTCGATGGCCTCTTTGATCATTGCCTGGATGCCGTCCCAGGTTTTGTGAGTGGCGCCGCAGCCGGGCAGGTCAGGGGCATAGGCGGCGTAGTTGTTGGGCGTTCGTTCAAATACCACTACGTAGCTTTGCTTCATCGGTTCCCCTCCCGCAATCCTGCCTGTCTCAGTATGTTTCCCCAAGTTCCTTTGGGCAGGTCTTCTCCCAGATGCCCGGCGATGGTGACCGTTCCAAGTTTGACCGGATGCTTGAAGTGGCGGTGGCTGCCCCTCATCCGTTCAAACCGCCAACCGTCTCTCTCGACGATGCGTATCGCTTCTCGCACTTTGGGCATGAAAGCTCCGCAATCCGCCTTGGCGATAGTATAGCATGGTGGTGAACACACACAGGGGGCAGGCCGAACACCAACTCCAATCGTCACTCCGGCGAAGGCCGGAGTCCAGAGAGGTGGGGTTGGGGGGTCTCAGCCCCGGCTCAACAGGCTACCGACAACTCGCCCGACGGAGTCACGGCATCGGCGAAAAAGCTCGAAAAATGTTGCACCTTGTTGCATTCTGTTGCATTTTCCGCGTTATTGTAAAGTTCGAGCGCGGTCTTGACGTGAATAGCGTGGCCAGTGTCGCCTCCCCCGGGTCGAACCCGAAACGTCTACCTCGACGAACTGGAATGGCGCTTCAACCACCACGATAACCCCTGGCTGTTCCGCGGTACCCTTCTTCGCTTGCTCCAAGCAGAACACGTTGAATACAAAGACCTTGTGATTGAGATAGGGTCATCACTCGCAAGGATGTCAATCTATGACTACTTCAATTCCTTCAAAGCGTTCTTAATCTCCGCAATCAAAGCCTCAGCCTCATGGAAGGTCAAAGTCCAGTGATCTTCTCGGGAAGCCTCATTATCGTACGGTGGCTTACTCCTCAGAACAACGCAAACTAATCTATCCGGATCGGGATAACCCTCAAATTCACGTACAGCGACAGCGAACTCCTCTAACTGGATATGGGGTTTGTGGTGAGTTATTTCCATGCAAGGACCTCGGGGTTAAGATTAGGGCATCACTCGTTGAGATGATCCAATGTGTCAAGAATCCGAAAACTCTGCCAATGCCGTTGCCAGTTCCGCACTATCTCTTTCAATACTTCCAAATGATCCAGAACAGCGGGAGACGCGATCTCATGGATATCTTGGCTCCGATGTTCCCCCCTCTCTACTACCATTTCTAAAACGTGCTCGGTTGTCCGTTTTTCGAGAGGTATTTCGTCGATACGTGATAGAGCATATCCTAGGGCCCCCATGAAGGCAGCATATGCCTGAGTGTCTAACTCACCAGCTATCTGAACAGCTTGTACAAAGTCTTCAATTTGTTTGGGGTTATCTTTTTCCCTGTCCATATTGTCCCATCCTTACCAGTAATGCCACCATTGGCGGCATTCACTGTAGGTCACTCGGTAGTATTCGTACTCCACCGCCTTAGACGTTCGCACAGTAGATCCATTTGTTTCAGCTAAGAACCGATGTTCACCTGATTCATAAAGAAGAATCCTATCGTCATTGACATAGAGCACGAAGTCGCTATTGAAGACAAAACGATTCCGGGCACCCACAGTACCGTCGAAATTCTCGATTTGTCCGGTCGTGATGATGGGGTCGTTAAATCCGTACTTGGTTTCAAATGTCCACTGTCCGTCTTGGTTGATTGACACCCTTCCGTAAGACGATGCTGGAGCACTCACCCTGTAGGTATATGTCCACTCTTGCTGATCCGGGTTCACAAAGACGATAGGACCCCCTGGGAGATAATACGGATCTGGATAGAGAACGCCTGTCGTAGGCGTACAGGGTTGCGGCGCAGGTACATCCGACGTCCTCACCGTGTACGTCTTCGACCACGGTCTAAAGTCGTCGTCAAACTCAAGCAAGCGTCGTCGGGCTTTCACCTCATAGTCCGTCGCGGGCTTCAAGTTCTGAATCCCATCATATGAGACATCCTCCCGATTGATGATGTTCCATTCGCCGCCCGACGATGCCTCACGCCATGCCACCTGAAGGAGTCTTCCAGTATTACTCCCCGTCCATCTCATCACCACGTAGTACATGATTGGGCGCAGGTAGCCTTCATCCGTATGCCTTGCTTCATGCCAAGACAGTTGTAGCCATGGGTCGATACCATTTGGATACGGATTTGGGGTTGGCGTGGGCGTGGCTGTAGGCGTTGGCGTCGGTATAGGGGTCGCAGTCGGAACGGGGTTATAGGCCACCGAACGTGGTTTCTCAGTCCACACCGTTCCGCCGTATGCCCATTCCGAGTTGCACTGCGTCTCCGAACAGGATCGTACATAGGCCCGGTACTCGTATCCACCAGCAAGATGCCGTATAAGGTGTGTTGAAGTCTTGCCCTGCGTCCACATGAACGCCCAGCTATCGGCCCTCGGTCTCTGCATAGCTTGATAGGCAATCTGATAGTTCACAACTTCGTCGCTACCCGGTGCAATGTTCCACCGAACGTCGATGCCTTCCGTCGTACCTGATAGGGTGACATTTTGTGGTGCCGGCAGGGTCGCGCTTCCGGTGTAGTTGGCCGAAATCCCTGCGACCGCACTGATCGCACAAACCATGAGTATCAGGGCACCATAGATCGCGTGTCTGCTCATGGGTAGCCCCCTTGCGGAGAATGTAGGCTACCTTTGCACGGGCTACCCGCATGGAACCGCAAGAGGGCGCGAGGCCCTCATTCTTCGTCCACGCGAAGTTGAGCCTGTGCAAAGGTGAAACCAAGCTTAGGCATGATAGTAAGTCAGTGTCAAATATATGATACCCGAATAGAGAACCGACGCATGCGGGCTTGATCGGACGGAGCAGCCAGCACGGGCGGTGCATGCTGTCGCGCCTTTGTCGGTCCTAACCTCGAAGGTGTACGCTAGACGTATGACCCGCATCAACGTAGACATCGACGATCAGGCGTGCGCCGAGATCATGCGGCAGATAATCTCAAACCGTCTCACATTCTCAAAGTGTCTCACGACAGCGCCGTCAGCCGGGTGCGAACGCCCGAAACAGCTTCAATCACCCCGTGAGGACGGGCGAAGAACGCCGAGGCAAATCGAGTACACGAAGAAGGACAGAGATTTTGACGGCGTCTCAAACCGTCTCACATTCTCAAAGTGTCTCACGACCGCGTCGTCAGCTGGGTGCGAACGCCCGAATCAGCTTCAAACACCCCGTGAGGACAGGCGAAGAACGGCGAGGCAGATCGAGTACACGAAGATCGACAGAGATTTTGCGGCATTCTCAAACCGTCTCACGACGGCGTCGTCAGCCGGGTGCGACCGCCCAAAACAGCTTCAAACACCCTCGAGGACAGGCGAAGAAAGGCGAACCAAGTCGAAGGCACGAAGAAAGTCGGCGAATTCGCCATTCTCAAACCGTCTCACATTCTCAAAGTGTCTCACGACCGCGTCGTCAGCCGGGTGCGGCCCCCCGAAACAGCTTCAAACACTCTTGAGGACAGGCGAAGAACGGCGAACCAATTCGACATCACGAAGATGGTCGGCGAATTCGCCGTTCTCAAACCGTCTCACATTCTCAAAGTGTCTCACGACCGCGTCGTCAGCCGGGTGCGGCCCCCCGAAACAGCTTCAAACACCCTTGAGGACAGGCGAAGAACGGCGAACCAATTCGACATCACGAAGATGGTCGGCGAATTGGTTCGCCGTTCTCAAACCGTCTCACATTCTCAAAGTGTCTCACGACGACGTCGCCAGCCGAGTGCGACCCCCCAAAACAGCTTCAAACACCCTCGAAGACAGGCGAAGAACGGCGAGCCAAATCGAGTTCACGAAGAAGATCGGAGAATATTGCCGTTCTCAAACCGTCTCACATTCTCAAAGTGTCTCACGCCCGAATCGCCTCCGGCGCCTGTTCTCGTGCCTTTGTCGGTCCTCACCTCGAAGGTGTACGCTAGACGTATGACCCACATCAACATAGACATCGACGATCAGGCGTGCGCCGAGATCATGCGGCGTTACCGGCTCGCCACCAAAGGCGAGGCGATAAACCTTGCGTTGCGAATGCTGGCTGCCGAGACCGCCTCCGTCGAGAAAGCACGCTCCCTTCGAGGCATCGGATGGGAGGGCGACCTCGACGCAATGCGCTCCAACCGCGCGCCGTGAATTGGCCGTGACGCAAATAAGCCGCCCGTCATTCCGGCGCAGGCCGGAATCCAGACAATTCAGTCAGCAAGATTGCGGCGTTTCAAACCGCCTCACACCCGAAACGCCTCCGGCGTGGGCTTGATCGGGCGGAGCAGCCAGTACGGGCGGCGGGTCCCATCGGGGCCGGGGGCCGGACGGCAGAGCTCGAGCCAGCGCTTGTACACCTGGTCCGACTTCTCCGAGTCGACCTTGACGTCGCCGTACTTGTCGTCGGGGCCCGCCTTCGTGACACGCACCTTCTGGTGCCAGCAGTGCTGACCGCTGATCGGGTCGGGCTGAACGGGCATGATGAGGTTCTGGTGCACTCCCCCGTCCGACCACCACAGCCGCTCCGAGTCGGGGTCTGACGACTTCCACGTCGTGACGCCCTGCCGCTGCCGCATCTGCCACTCGTCGCCCTCCTTGGAGAGATCGACGACGGCGGAGTTCCACCGGTCGCTCCCGTGCTCCTCGAACCGCCGCCACCGGCCCATGTGATGCGAGCACGCCACGACGCCGGGCCTGATCGACTCCGTCACCCACACGCGGTCGACGAACGACCCGATCTCCGTCTCCACCTTCACGAGGTCGCCCGTCTCCACGCCCATGCGTCCCGCATCGACCGGGTTGACCCACACGGGGTTGGTGTGCGCGATCTCGTACAACCACTTCGCCCCGTTCGTGCGGCTGTGGATCAGGTTCGGCAGCCGAAACGTCGGCAGAAGGTCGTACTCGTTCGCGTCGTGGTCGAGCTTGGAGGGATGCACCTGGCTGACGATGTGCTCCATGCGCTCGCGCTCGGCCTCGTTGCGCGGATAACGCGGCACCGCGTACTGCGGCCATCCCCACTCCTTGAGCGTCGGCGAGAAGAACTCCAGCCGGGCGGACGGCGTCGGGAAGCCCATCAGCCGCCTCCCGTCCATCTCGATGCCGATGCGGATCTTCCCGCTCTCATCCCGGAAAGGCCCCGGGTAGGGCCGGTTGTTCGCGTCCCCGCCAGGCTGCGCGCACCAGATCAGGCCGGTGTCCTCGTCGATGATCATGGGATCATTCAAAATGCTCTCGTCGACCGGGCACTCGTGCTCGTCGTACACGTCGGTCGTCACCTCGAACGCGGCGTACTTCCGCATGTACTCGAACGGCGTCAGACCCTCGTCCGCCGCCTTCTCCGGCAGGCCCGGAACGCCGTTCTCGAAGATGTGCCGGTAGTAGTCGTTGACGGTGATCTTCTCGCCGGGCCGGAACGGGGACTCGAAGTGCCGCCGGATGCCCATCGAGCCGTCCGGGTCGATCCGCCACGACAGCTCGATCCAGAACTCGTTCTCCTCCCACACGTCGCCGGGGTTGGCGTCGCGGGTGTCGGCCACGTCGTGCCCCAGCTTCTCCTTGAGCGCCCTGATGACAGGCTGCCGCCACCCGATCCACTGCGATGCGTGCGTCTCCAGCGAGTGGAGGTCGTGACGCTCCGGCCCCAGTCCGGTCGGCAGCACGTAATCGGCCCACTGCGCCGTCTCGCTCCACACCGGCGTCAACGCCACGTGCAGGCCGATGCGGTCGTCCTCCAGCATCTCCACCCACGCCGTGCCGTCCGGGTTCGTCCAAACGGGGTTGTACACGCGCGTGAAGTACACGTCGATGCTGCTGCCGTTGTCCTTGAGGATGTGAGGGAGCAGGAAGCTCATCTCGAAGTGGGCGAGCGGGAACTCCAGCGGCCAGTGGTTCTCGTTCCACGTCTTGATGGGCCTCGGTATCGTGTGCGGCTTGGGGACGAACTTCGTCCACCCGTTCGGGATGGTCCCGCCCTTGGTGGCGACCGAGCCCGTCAGCACGTTCAGGAAGAATAGGCACCGCGTGATCATCCACCCACCGAGATGCCCTGCAGCGGCGTTGCGCCAGATATGCGAGGCGAACGCCGTCCCGGCGCGGGCGATCTCGTCGGCGACCGCCACGATGGCCTCCGCGGGCACGCCCGACTCCTCCTCCGCCCACTCAGGTGTGTACTCCCAGTACATCTGTTTGAGCAGCTCCACGAAGTCGGCGAACGACTCGCCCTTCGGGACGGCCTCGATAGCGCCGTCCTCCTTCAGGAAATCGAGGTATGCCCAGTCTTCCAGGAGGTCCTGCCAGTTGACCCAACGCCGCACGAACTCGGCGTCGAACAGGTCGTTTTGGATCAGGTGGTTCGCCATGGCGAGCAGCATTGCAGCCTCGGTCCCCGGACTCGGCGAGAGCCAGATATCCGCCTGCGACGCCGTGTTCGACAGCCGCGTATCCACCACCGCGACCTTAGTGCCCCGCAGCTTTGCGTCGATGATCCGCTGGGCGTGCGGGTTGAAGTAGTGCCCCGATTCGAGGTGCGACGACATGAGCAGGATGAACTTCGCGTGCTTGTAGTCGGGGTTTGGGCGGTCCATGCCCATCCAGAAGGAGTATCCCGCGCGCGCCGACGACGAGCACACGTTGGTGTGCGAGTTGTGACCGTCCACGTCCCATGCCGCGATGACCCGCTCGGTGTACCCGTCCTCGCCCGGACGTCCCACGTGGTAGACCACCCCGTCGCGCCTGTCCTCCTGGATGGCGGCTCGAATGCGGCCGGCGATGTCGTCCAGAGCCTCGTCCCACGTTACCTCTTGCCATTGGCCCTCGCCCCGGTCGCCCACGCGCTTGAGAGGCGTCAGGATGCGGTCGGGGTTGTTGACCTGGTTGAGGGTCGCGGGACCCTTCGGGCAGTTCCGCCCACGACTGCCCGGGTGCAGCGGGTGACCCTCAATCTTGTGGATTTCGAGGCTCTCTTTGTCGACGTATGCAAGCAGTCCGCACGCCGCCTCGCAGTTGAAGCACACCGTTGGCACGAGCGCGTAGTGGCGCTCCTCGCTGTCCGGCAGGTCATCGGGGCCGTAGTCCACCCAGTCATCCCACTCATCGGGAGACGGGAAGCTCGCCAGGCCCCCGCCCGCGGGCGTGTGCAGGTGTTCGAGCGGAATGTTGTTCGTTGTCGTCATGCCCTCTAGTACTCAGTCAACTTGAATATAACGTACAGGCAGATGCCGATTTATCCCCTCTCCCGTCGTGGGAGAGGGCTAGAGCCTGCCCCGTACTCGATACGGGGGTGAGGGTGCTTTGAGTAAGCTGCCAAAATCATATGGAATCGGTACTAGCTCTGCGGGACCGACTGCCCCGCCTGAACGTATGCGTGCTCGTACAGCGCGAGTCCGGCTAGGGCCATGACGGACGCAGCCACCAGATCGATGTCTGTTGAGGAGAACATGAAGATGGGTGCTTTCGTGAACACCGTAAACATGCGCGTGGTTGTCATCGATATGTCTCTCCATGCGTCTTGCATAAGGATCGCGACCGGAACGGCGACCCCGATCAAGAAGCTGCCCCAGAAGTAGACTCGATACGGTCCAAGCACCATGTTGCGCGTCGCCTCGGAAACTCCCGGGCGACTTCTCGCCACGTGTCCGATCATGAACGCCCCGTGCAGGACCAGTGTGATGAGGACACCCCAGTAGAATATCGTGGGGTCCACACTAAATCCGCCATAGGACGCAATCAGACTCAGCGAAGCGATCCCCGCCAAAGCCGTACGAACGAAGAAGTGAGTCGGCAGGCCGGGGTCCTGCCAAAGGTCGCGCCCCTTGGCCTGGCCAAACAGGAATGCCGTGTACACGCCTGCAGCGAGAGCCAGAAAGACTGCTATCAAACGCACCCCGGCCATTAAGCCGCCGTCGGCGTCAGCGAGAACCGCCGACGCGTAAACGATCAGAAAGGCGCCGTAAGCCGTGATGATGTACGCACCCCGCGTCACCCACGATCTCCATTGAGGTTTCAACAGCGTGTACACGAACCGTTCGGGATGATGCAGATCGAGCACGAGCAGCCCCGCCGTAACCGCAAGCAGGAGGGCGGCGGCAGCGACAGCCGTCAGCTCCACGCCGATTCCTAGCCCCCCGAACCCTAGATCGTAGTTGAGAAGTCCCATCGCCGCGACCACCATGACCAGTCCCGCCGAGATCGACTTCGTCCACGTGTACGCCGAGACGATCCAGTTCACGGCGCGCGGTGCGGGTTGTCGTAGGCGAGTATGGCTGCGGCGTGGCTGGATGTCGGGTCGTTCGCATTCGTGGGCGATGGCCTGCCAGGAGTTACCTGAGTGTCGAGTGGCTGCGACTGGCTGAAGTATCCCTTGAACGATGCCGCTGTTGGGTCGAGCGTCGGGCCCGTAGCGTCGACGTAGAAGAGCTTTGGATTTGTGTTCTTCTCGGGCCGTCGTACCTCGACGTTCTCCCTGGCGATGAGATTCGAGACGTTCGAAACGGGGTCTTCGAGGTTCCCAACAAAAATCGCCTGCGTAGGGCAGACCGTTACGCAGGCGGGTTGGAGTCCTCGGTCGATCCGATTCGTACAGAAGTTACACTTCTCAGCGCTGTGCGACACCGGATCGATGTAGATGGCGTCGTATGGACACGCCGCCATACACGCCTGGCAGCCGATGCACCGCGAGCGGTCGAAGTCCACTATTCCGTCCGTCCGCTGGTACATGGCCGTCGTCGGGCAAATCTCCACGCAGGGCGCGTCGGCGCACTGGTTGCACCGGGTGACCTGAAAATGCCGCCGAACGTTGGGGTATCTCCCGACTTCCACCTGCTTGACGTAGGTGCGGTTCACGCCAAGGGGAACGTCGTGTTCCTGCTTGCAGGCGACGGTGCAGGCATGGCAGCCGATGCACTTGCGGTTGTCGATGACCTTGCCCCAGGTGATCGGCTCCCTGCTCTCGTTATCCGCCCGTACGGTCATCGGCGCACATACCCGAAATCGGAGTGCGCGGTAGCCTATCACGGGCACTCGATTTGCTCAAGGACGGGCAGTATTCAACAGGGCGAGGCGCTCGGAGCGCCGACCTTCCACGCTCACCGTAGGAATCGGATGCTCAGCGGATAGTCCCAGAACTCGCCATTACCGGCCTTCGCCGCTGCCACGACGGTCGCGACCATCCACCACACAAAGATCGCGGCAAACACAACGAAGATGAGCAGGAAGCCTATAAACACGAGCATCAGCGCCAAGCTGATAGCGATGCCGATGAGGCCGTAGATGGTGATGCTGATGTTGAAGTTCAGCGCCGCTTTGCCGTGCTTGTCTACGGACGGCAGTTCGTCCTTCCTGAGGAGCCAGACCACAAGCGGGCCGACGATGTTGCCGAACGGAACGATGAAGGAGGAAAACGTGCTGAGATGACAGAGCGTCGACATGGTAACGGCGTCGTCGAGGAACGACTGCCTTCGAGGTGACGAGGCCCTCGCTGCCGCCCCGACGCCTGCCCCGCACACGCCGCAGAACCTGTTCCCGGCTTCCAACGCGGCCCCACATTCAGTGCAGAAGCTCACGCGGTCGGCACTCTCGGTCACATCTTCCGCTCCGGCATCGTCGACCCCCGCCATGGGTCGCATCTCGCCGCCACACGTAGGGCAGAACCGGGCATCCTCGCCTGCATGAGTTCCGCATACGCCGCACTGCCTCATGAGTGATTCTCCTTGTTGTTCAGCGGACTTACACCGGCTCGTCCGTCTCTATCGGAACGCCCGCAGAGTTGCCCCACTCCGTCCACGAACCGTCGTAGACCCGTACGTTGTCGAAGCCGAGAATGTACTTGAGAATGAACCAACTGTACGATGCCCGCACTCCCAGCCTGCAGTATGGGATGACCTCGTCCGACGCCTCGAGACCGGCCTCCGAGTACATCGTGCGAAGCTCATCGACCGGCCTGAACGCGCCGTCTTGGGCCGCGCCGTCGTCCCATGCGACGTGCACGGCTCCCGGAATGCGCCCCTTCCGATAGATGTCCGGCTGAGGCGTGCCCGGGGCCGAGGTTAGCTGTCCCGTATACTCTTCCACCGTCCGTGTGTCGAGGAGTGTGACTCCCGTCCGGTCAAGACTCTCGACGACATACTCCTTCATCGCTCGCAGGCTGGGATCGGGCGCGCCGACTAAGTACGTCGTCGGCTCCACCACGGGTTTAACCATCTCGACAGGTCTGCCCTCCAGCGCCCACTTCGTCCGCCCGCCGTCCATGATGCGGACGTCCCCGTGCCCGTAGTATTTCATCACCCAGAAAGCCCACGTCGCCGAGCGGTTGTTGCCATCCCCGTACAGCACGACCGTCGTATCCCGCTCGATGCCCGACCGCCGCATGAGCGCCTCGAACTGCGCCACGTCGGGAATATCCCGTCGGCGGGGGTGCTCCATGTCCGTGTGCAGGCCCCACCCGACCGCGCCGGGCACGTGGCCGATCTCATACGTCTCGTCCAGGTGCGAGTCGATCTCCGCCACCACGACGGACGGATCACACAGCCGCTCCGCCACCCATGCCGTGCTCACGATAGCTTCCGGATGCGCGATTTCCTCTGCCAAAGCGTCCTCCGTTATTCTGCTGTCGTCCGCGGAGACTATAGTTCAACTATACGAGTCTCTGATTAGCCGTTCAAGCGCCGCAGGCATGTCTCCAGGGCAATCGCATTTAGAGTTGGTAAGAACACTATCCTCCGTCATTCCGGCGAAGGCCGGAATCCAGAAAATTCATTCAGCGAGAATATGGAGGCAATAGCGCGAACTGGTTTTAGAGTGGGCGTATGAACCGAAATCCATGGACCCAGTACCCCGAATATGACAGACCTTCGCAAAACCCCCCCACCTGTCATTCCGAACGAAGCGGAGCGGAGTGAGGAATGACAGGTCCTTGCCCTCCACGCGGACCCTCGTGGCTTGAAACGTCACCTCGTACCGCGATACAGGGCGGCTATACCCTGTGGTGTGGGATAGTCCCTCTAAACTAACCCTGAACAGTTACGGACAATTTCGGCGTTTTGACGCACGAGAACACATGGTCTATGATGTGTCCGTCGCAGGAACGGTCTTGGACCCGTGCCGACGGACCCGCGAAACCGCGCGAGTCATGCTGACAACAAAGGCGAAGAAATTTCGGTCATGCAAAAATTCTCAAATTGTCTCATAGCCGTATCGTTTCTCGTGTGTGCCTCCCGGAAACAGCTTCAAACACCGTGCCCGGACAGGCAAGAATAGAGCGAGACAGATTGAGAACAAGAGAAAAAAGGAATTCGAGGTGTCGTCTCAAACTGTCTCACCGTCTCAAATTGTCTCGCCGCCCCTGCCGGGCCGGAAAGAGCAGCCTATTCGAGCACACGAAGCGTGCTTGGGACGTTCATACGCTGGAGCTTGCGCACGGTGAGCGCCGGAGCCAGGGCGACCACCGCGATGCTCGCCCCAAGGAAGCCTGCCATCGCGGGTATGTTTATCGTGAGTATGATGCCCATGTCGGGATAGCTGGCCGGGACCAACACAAGAAGCATCCAGAGGAGCAGGGCATAGCCGAGAACGATGCCCAGGATAGAGGCGAGTACGCCGAGGACCAGGCCTTCCATGGCCAAAATGCCGATCACCCTCCGCACGGGTATGCCGTAGGCAAACATCGTGGCGTGGTCGCGCTGGCGCTCGTCCGAGTTGATGTTCGCGGTGTTGAAGGCGATCAGCAGCGCGAGGCCCAGCACGAAGATCTGCATCATGACGAATATGCTCGTAAACTGCTCGAATACTTCCTGGGCCGCCTGGGACGTCTCGGCTATCCCCTGTACGGTCGCGACGCCCGGCGAGCCGAACAGGGCCCGCTTGACGCCGTTCAGGGTCTCGCCGGGAGCCGGCGCCCCGGTGACTACGTTCGCGAACCCTTCAAGCCCGGCCTGACCGGCGTGGCGAATGTCCATGTAGGCGTTGAAGCGGAGGGGATGAGGATGGACGGCAAGCACGGGGACGGCGCTCTCGCCGAGGGTGAACGAGTCGGGGCCGGTCCGCACCGGAAGGGTCAGCGTGACGCTGTCGCCCGCGCCGACGCCGAGGTCTTCGGCGGCCTTGCGGGCGAGGACGATTCCGGGCCTGCCGTCGGACAACGTCCCCTCCAAGACGGTCGGCTGCCAGGAGCCGCCATCCAGGTCAACGTACTGAACGGCTACGGTGACGGACTCGCCGGAGCCCTGCACGCTCCCTCCCAGGACGATCCCGGGCTCGGCCACACCGAGCGAACCCCCGTTTATGACGCCGTTCACCTCGGGCGAATCGACCGAATAGAAGGAGTCGAGCCGCACGACGAGCCGGTCGGGCACGCCGCGGAGAAGCTCCTCATCGCCCCGCGCCAGAGTCGTAAGGAGCGAGTCCGTCATTCCCACCACGCTCACGAGTATCGCCAGCACGGCCGTGAGAGCGAAGAGAGTCAGAAACGTGCGCCTTGGGGCCCTCATCAGATTGCGGAACGGCATGCGCCCCAGGCTGCTCCCCGGCAAGGGGAGGCGGCTGATGGCCGGGGCGAGCCCGCCTCCGCGCGCGGCGAGATGTCCGGTCCTGATCGCATCCACCGGCTGAACCCGGATCGCACGGTAGACGGGCCACAGCACGGCAAGGATCGGCAGCAGAAATCCGATGGCCGCGACACCGGCGAAGATACCCGTCTGGAAGGGTGTGATGAAGACGGGCAGTGGGACGAAACTCTCCAACACGCCCTGCATGAGCATCGCAATCAGCAGCCCCATGCCGATGCCGAACACGACGCCAAGCAAGGCTATCTGGACGCCGACGAGCAGTGGCCGCGCCGCTATCGCGACGGGGTTCTCGCCCAGGGCCATGGACGTGCCGATCTCGCGCCGTTGGGTCTCGACCATGCGGGCCGCAAAGTTCAGCGACGCGAATGCCGCGCCTGCGAAGAGAATCAACGCGAAGACGTTGTAGAACTGTTGGTCGCCCTCGGGATCGCGGGTGAGGGCGAGGTACGAGGCGTCGTCCTCGGTCCGCATCAGATCGAGGCCGGTATCGGCGTGGCGCTCCGCCGTCTCGGCAACGAGCGCCGTTTCGACTGCCGCCAGGTCGGTCCCCGGCTCTACGGTCAGCACCAGGTCGTTGACCTGACCCTGCCGCCCGGACAACTCCTGGGCGGTCTCGATGGACGTGAAGACGACGGCCAAGTTCGCCTGCCCGAAGAAGCCGCCATCCTCGACGATCAGGAAATATTCCGGGGAAACGGCGTGCCCGACGTACCTGGCGGCGACACCGCCGCCGAGCCGCAGCTCGCCCTCATCGGGAAGCTCGTAGTAGACGCCGAAGTTGCGCTCGATCAGTACGACGGGTTCACCGAACTCCGCCTCCTCGATCTCCCGCCCCGTGATGAGCTCGACGCCGTTCACGCTGGGGCCGCCGTCCGACATATCGACGCCAATGACCCTAGCCCGCACGAATATGGAGCCGCCGCCGGTGTCCACCTCGACCTGCGTCGGCGAGATGAGACGCTCCTCCACCGCCTCCACACCGTCGATGCCCTCCGCGATAGCCGCCAGAGAACCCTGCGGGAGGAAGCCGTCCCCGCTGGGCCGCGCGCGGATGTCATACATGTTCGTTAGGGCGAGGCTCGCGTCGTTGGAGGCGAAGCGCCACTGGGTAACGCTGCTGAGGCCGGCGAACATGCCGGTGCCGATGGCGATCATGAAGGCGATGCCAGCGACCTGCACCCAGCGGGACTTTGCGTCGCGAAGAGCCCAGCGCAGCCTTAGTGCCAGCATTCAGCCACCTCTACCAACGCAGTTCGGAGAGCGGTGTCTTGCCGCCCGCGGGCGGGCCGTCGCTGATGATGTGCCCGCTGCTCATCTCGACGACCCTGTCGGCGATGCGCGATATCTCCCTGTTGTGGGTGACTACCAGCACCGCGCGGTCGGCCGAGGCCTGAGCTATCAACAGTTCCAGTATCTGCGCCCCGGTCCTAAAGTCGAGCTCTCCCGTCGGCTCGTCGGCCAGAAGTACAGGGTTTCCCGTGGCCAAGGCCCTGGCAATAGCGACGCGCTGCTGTTCCCCGCCGGAAAGCTCGTGAGGGAAATGGTCTGTCCGATGTCCGAGACCGACGGATTCGAGCACGGAATCGGGAGATACGCTGCCGCGCTTCCCCGCAACGTCCACGCCGAACTCGACGTTCTCAAAAGCGGTGAGTCCTGGGAAGAGGTTGAAGCTCTGAAAAATGAAGCTCACGGTCTCGCGCCTCAGAGCGAAAAGCTCCGAGCGCGATGCCATGGTGATGTCTCGTCCACCTACCGACACGCTGCCCGAAGTGGGCGTGTCAAGCGCCCCGATGATATTCAGAAGTGTCGTCTTCCCACTCCCCGAAGGGCCGAGGACCACGACGAACTCGCCGTCCGCCACGTGCAGTTCCACGTCGTCCAGCGCCCGCACCTCGACCGGCCCGACTTGGTAGTACTTCGATATTCCAACCAGATCTATCAAACCTCGTGCCCCTCAAGCCCATACGTGGCAGCTACTCTACCATATGGTTACGGATACTGTGTTGCGGCCTGCGGGGTAACCCCAGGGCAATCGTATTTAGAGTTGGTAGGAACACCGTCAACCGTCACTCCGGCGAAGGCCGGAGTCCAGAGGGGTGGGTTGGGAGGTTCTCCCAAGGCTGGCTCTGAGTGAAATGCGATTGCCCTGGGGGTAATCCCAGAGTCCACTGTCGGCGTCCTCGGCTTCGTGCTGGTAGGGTACGCAACGTCGACCGATTTCCTTTGGGATTTAACGGGGTCGTCCCGCTGGTAGTGGGCGTCTATTCAATCATTGGGCTGATTGCCCTCGTGTTCACCGAAGGCGAGGTTGTCCTAAGCGGACGTGACACTGGTGTGAGGCTCCCGTGCTAAAGCATCGATAGCTTAAAGCGGACAAAACCCCACTTTTTGACTTCCTAACTAAGCGGGAAGTAAGCTTCACGCGCTTTCGTCCCATTCGGGTATGATTGGGCAATTGCAACATGTGGTCGGAGGTACTGCAGACTTGAGGATTCTCATAACGAGTTCCGAAGCGATGCGACGAGTATTCGCGTCGCTATTCATGCCGCAGAGCCCGATGCCCGCAACCGAAGGAAATCGGATCTACTTTTCGACTCCATCCGGTGGCGCCAGCTCCGACCATCACGATCATCACGGCCACGATCACGAAGATCATGCGGGCCATGACCACGACGACCACGGCGATAATGAGGGCCACGATTATGACGATCATGCACGCCGTAACGATCACGACGATCACGAAGGCCACGACCATGACGATCACGAGGGTCATGACCACGGCGGCCACGACCATGCCCACGACCTGAGGGGCGCGAGTCGGCGCAACCTCATCATTGCCCTAACCCTGATCTCGAGCTACATGATGGCCGAGGTTGTGGGCGGCATCTTGTCGGGCAGCTTGGCCCTCATAGCCGACGCTGGACACATGCTCACGGACGCCCTCGCCATTGGCATGGCGCTCGCAGCCATGTGGATTGCGGAGAGGTCGGCGAACGCCGAGCGTACGTTCGGTTACGAGCGCACCGAAGTGCTGGCCGCCATGCTCAACACCATCGCCCTATGGTTGATCGCTGGGTGGATATTCTTCGAGGCGTACCATCGGGCCTTCACTGAGTCAGTCGACGTTGAGGGAATTCCGGTACTTGTCGTCGGCACCGGCGGTCTCTTGATAAGCATCACTGCGGCGTGGGTGCTGCGCAGGTCCTCCGAACACAGCATGAACGTCGAGGGCGCGTTCCAGCACGTCTTGGCCGACCTGATGGGCTCCATCGGCGTGATCATCTCCGCGATCCTCATCATGGCGTTCGACTGGACTCTTGCCGACCCGATCCTGAGCGTCCTTATCGCACTACTCATCCTGTTCAGCAGCCGTAAACTAATGTTCACGGTAATGAACGTGCTGCTCGAAGGGGCCCCTCAGCATATAGACGCCTACAAGCTCTGCCACGATATTGAAGATGTGGAGGGAGTGACTCTCATCCACGACGTCCACATCTGGACCATAACGTCGGGAAGCGAGGCCTTTAGCGCGCACGTACTCGTCGACCCCTCGTACGAGGGAGGCAATGAATTGCTCCGTACCAAGATACAGGACATTGCCCATAACCAGTACGGCATCGGTCACGTCACGATCCAATTGGAGCATACGGCGTCCACCTGTCGCGAGGCCCACCACGTCGACCACTTGCTGCACACGAGCCGGCCGAGCGCAAGCTAGGGAACGTTCCCACCCACCTTGTGTTACGCTCCCTAGCTGTGTACGCCATGGCTGACAAGTAACATTGCCCTCTCAAGTCCTCGACCTGCTGAAGTCCCGCTTCGGGTATGACTCCTTCCTGCCGCTGCAGGAAGATATTGTGCGTCACGTACTTGGCAAGGACCACTGCCTGGTGCTCATGCCGACGGGCGGCGGCAAGTCGCTGTGCTACCAACTGCCTGCCCTGTCCCTCGACGGGTTGACGCTCGTGGTCTCGCCACTTATCGCCCTCATGAAGGACCAGGTGGACGCTCTACGAGCGAACGGCGTTCCGGCCGCGTTCGTGAACAGCAGCCTGCCAGCATCGGAGATCGGCAGTATCCACACCGCCGCGCTCATGGGGCGAATCAAGATACTCTACATAGCGCCCGAGCGCCTCGCGGTTCCCGGCTTCGTTTCGTTCCTTGACTCCGTATCCGTCAGCCTCATCGCGATCGACGAGGCGCACTGCATCTCCGAGTGGGGACACGACTTCCGACCCGACTATCGAAACCTCAAAGCCCTTCGCGCGCGCTTTCCCGACGTGCCCTGCATCGCCCTTACGGCAACCGCCACCGAGCGCGTCCGGGAAGACATCATCTCCCAACTCGACATTTCGAAAGGCGAGACGTTCCTTTCCAGCTTCAATCGCAAGAATCTGACCTACACCGTCCTCCCGAAGCGCGACCAGTTGGACGCCCTGATCGGACTGCTCACCAAGCACAAGGGCGAGTCCGCGATTGTCTACTGCTTCTCTCGCAAGGGCACCGAGGAATTGGTCGCGGACCTGAAAGAGGAGGGGTATAACGCGCTGCCGTATCACGCCGGACTAGACCCAAGGACCCGACGCACGAACCAGGAACAGTTCATCAGGGACGAGACACCGATCATCGTCGCCACCATCGCCTTCGGCATGGGCATCGACAAGCCCGACGTTCGCCTCATCGTCCACTACGACATACCCAAGAGCGTCGAGGGCTACTATCAGGAGACGGGCAGGGCGGGGCGCGACGGCCTGCCGAGCGACTGCGTCCTCTTCTACTCGCCTGGCGATAGGTCGCGGCAGGAGTATTGGATCGGTCAGATGGAGGATGAAGAGGAGCAGCGCCGCGCTCGGCGGCAGCTCGACGGCATGGTCGAATACTCCGAGATGACGGGTTGCCGGCGGGCTTATCTGTTGCGCTATTTCGGAGAAGAGTTGGACGAGCAGAACTGCGGCGGATGCGATTTCTGTCTTGCGGATATGGAGGATTTCGACGCGACGACTATCGCGCAAAAGATCCTCTCTGCCGTAATACGAACCGGAGAGCGGTTTGGCATGAACCACGTAGCCGACGTTCTCCGCGGCTCCCGTGCGAAGAGGGTCATCGAAACGGCCCACGACAAGCTCTCGGTGTACGGGATTGCCCGCGAGTTTTCGAAGGACGAGATCATGAGCATCTCGAGGCAACTGATCGACGGTGGGTTGCTTGCTAAGGCCAGCGGGGAGTATCCGACGCTCTCCGTCACCCCGGCCGGCCGGGAGTTTCTCCGAAGCCGCGCGACCCTGCGGCTCACACGAGAGAAGGAGAGCAGGGCCGAGCGGAAGAGGTCGGCCGATTCCAGTCTCGATTACGACCGAGGACTCTTCGAGCTGCTGCGAGGCCTTCGGTCCACGCTCGCCGAGGAGCGGGGTGTCCGGCCATACGTCGTGTTCGGGGACGCGTCGCTCGTGCAGATGGCCTACTTCTTGCCTCAGAGCAGGGAGAGCTTCTCCCGCATCACGGGTGTGGGCGCGACCAAGCTCGAAGAGTACGGCGAGACTTTTGTAGAGCACATCCGCGAGTATGCCGAGCAGCACGGCCTCGAGGAGAGGGAGCAATCGTCGGAGCCGCGAAAGTCACGGTCGGTTCGCAGGCCCGGCTCGACCTATGCTAAGACGCTGGAACTCTTTCGGCAAGGGCTGTCGATTGACGGAATCGCGACCCAACGCGACCTCAGCCCCGGTACGGTTATCGGACACCTCGAACGGCTGGCCGCTCATGGAGAGGAGATCGACGTCCGTCATCAACTAGAACCTGAGCGTTTTGACCGCATTAGACTGGAGCTCGAGCGTTCAGAGAATCCGTGGCTATCCGCAATACTGGACGCCCTGGGCGACGGGTACTCCTACGATGAGGTCAGGCTCGTGCGCCTACAGCTTCAGCGCAGTCCCAACAGCTCCAGCGAGTCGCGTTCGATGATCGCCTCAAGCTCGTCTTCCGGCAGCTCCGGCAGTTGATATTTTCGCGCGTAGTCGTTGAGGCCTCGCAGGAAGCCGATGGTTTCCGCCGGGGTGGTGACCGGGAAGTCGCTGGCGAACAGCAGCTTGTGGAGCATGCCCCACTCGTATGCCTGCATGAAGGCGTGGTAGGCCTGCCATGGGCGGATCAGCGCCCCCGACACGTCGGCGTAGACGTTCGGGTGCTTGCGAACGATGTTCACGCAGTCGACGTGCCACGGATGCGCCATGTGCGCCATGACGACCTTGAGGTCGCGAAACTCCGCGGCGATCTCGTCCATCACCATCGGGTGCGCGTACCGTAGCGGCGCGTCAGGAAACGGCGAGGTTCCCTGATGAAAGACGATGGGCAGCCCCAACTCTTGCGCCTTGCCATAGACTCGAAATGCGTTGGCCCCGACCGGGTCGAAGCCCTGATAGTTCGGTCCCAGCTTCATGCCTCGCAGGCCCAAGTCGTAGACGGCGCGCGCGATTTCATCCACCACGTCCGGCTCGTCGGGATGCACCGACATGAAGCCGACGATCTTGTCCGGCGCCCTCGCGGCCAGGGCTGCCGCCGCGTCGTTGACGTTCCCCCTGTTTCTGAGAACCTGCACCGAGTCCTCGCCCGGGCGCGGAGCGATACCGAATACGAACGCGGCGTCCACCGGCCCCATAGCGTCAAGATAGTCCTCAACGCTGTTGGTCAGCCGGACCTGCCGCCCCGGGCGCATGGCAGTGTCGAGCTCCATCTCGTCGTCCGGCACGGCGGCATCGTGAGTGGGTAGGTGGGTGTGGACGTCTACGATCATCTACGGAAGCGCTGCTCCGTTGCCAGACGATCGCGATGTGCCGACATCCATCAGCACATACCGCGGCGGTACATGATCTTCTGGCGGTCGGTCTCGATGAGGTGCGGCTGGATCTTCTCGACGAACTCGGCGAGGCTCTCCTCCGGCGTCGCGTTCGTCGTGTCGATCTCGAACTTGTGCCGCAGCCATGACGTTTCGAAGTGCTGCTCGAAATCAGCCAGGACTCCCTCGATGTCCTCTTCCTTGACGAGTCCGAACGGGTGCGGGTTCGCGTTCAGCCGTTCCTTGATCTTCTCGGCGGAGGCCTTGACCAGAATCAGGACCGAGTCCGGCGCTTTATGCATGATGTCGGAATCGACACGCCGGGCGTACCAGGACCTGTCGGCGTACTCGCCGGCCCCTCCGTACCCGTAGTACCGGGGAGCGTAGACGGCCTCGTTGATGTGGAAGCCGATCTGATTGTGGTGCGGGTCCTCGTAGAACGTGTCCGCGACGTGGTACTCCATGTGGTACCGCTGGAAGGACTCCTGCTGCTTCGGGGTCAGGGCCAGGAACGCGCGGTTCTCCTCGTCCGTGTGGCCCGTCAGGGACGGATCGATGCCCTTGCCCGCGAGGAAGTCGTCGATCATCTCGTCGTGGGTCTTGCCCTCGGGAATGTTCGGGTGGGACACGTGCGGGATCTGCCAATGGTCGTGGAAGCCGAAATCGTCGCCGAGAGCCTCCTTCGCCCATCTGCCAATGTGGTAGCCCAGTGTAGACGTTCCTGAATACTCGCAGCCGACAAGGATAAGTCGCATAGTTCTCCTCGCAATCGTGAAATTGCGCTACAGGGTACGGCGAAACGAGTTCGCTGTACAGGGGGTTACGGGGCCAATCCGGGGGTGGGATTTCGGTTTGGCGCCCTCGGAGCCTGTTTCAATTTGGCATCCAGCCAATTTGCGATGACTACGCCAGTTATTCGTTTACCGAGTTCAGTAGTTCATTCAGTCACCATTTGTTGCACGATGTGGGCCGGGGATGGATTCCCGCCTTCGCGGGAATGACGATATAGGGGTCTTTCGTTCAGTCACCCTCACCCCAAGCCCTCTCCCGCGAACGGGAGAGGGGGATATGCAGCGGCCTCCCTACGCGGAAGCGGCGAACCTGGGAGCTTTCGTTCGAGAGACTGTTGCCGATCGCCAGCCGGCTTGTGGACTTACCGATGGCGCGGGCCTCCTGGATGTCCTCCATCGTAGTCGAGCGGTGAGGGAGAGTTTTCCGCTTCGTCGTCAACTTGGGCGATGATACGGTTGAGGCGGCTGACGACCTTCCGGTTACTGTCGACTGCGGCCGTCTTGGTGTCGAAAGTCAGAATGGTCTTGGCGGCGCTGACGCGCTCTTTAGGGTCATCGGAGTCGAGGCGTTCTGCCAGGACGGCGACGGCGTCGAGCATGAGGGCCCGGAGCGCAGCTCTGGCGATGGCTCCGGCTTCGTCTCGCTGTCGCTGGTACTCTTCCCTGAACGCCGGGTCGTTCATCCAGCGGTGGATGGTCCTGGGTGAGATACCCGCCTTTTCCGCCGCTTCGCCAAACGTTCGCGAAGAGGTCATGTAGGGGAGGGCGTGAATCTGACTGTTGGAGAGCATGATTGAATTTTGACGGACATCTTCGGACATAATCGGACACCTACCTTATCGTGTGGTTGAGTCTTTCAAGCCCATGATAGGACAAGCGTTCTTGTGTGTCAAATCGCGGTTCTCGGTTATGGGGGGAGCCTGCGTCAGTTTAGCGCGACGTGATTTCGAGCTGGCTCCCCGGCTACGTCCCGCTGTCGCTGGTGCTCTTCCCTGAACGCCGGGTCGTTCATCCAGCGGTGGATGGTCCTGGGTGAGATGTCCGCCTTTTCCGCCGCTTCGCCGAACGTTCGCGAAGAGGTCATGTAGGGGAGGGCGTGAATCTGACTGTTGGAGAGCATGATTGAATTTTGACGGACATCTTCGGACATAATCGGACACCTACCTTATCGTGTGGTTGAGTCTTTCAAGCCCATGATAGGACAAGCGTTCTTGTGTGTCAAATCGCGGTTCTCGGTTATGGGGGGAGCCTGCGTCAGTTTAGCGCGACGTGATTTCGAGCTGGCTCCCCGGCTACGTCCCGCTGTCGCTGGTGCTCTTCCCTGAACGCCGGGTCGTTCATCCAGCGGTGGATGGTCCTGGGTGAGATGCCCGCCTTTTCCGCCGCTTCGCCGAACGTTCGCGAAGAGGTCATGTAGGGGAGGGCGTGAATCTGACTGTTGGAGAGCATGATTGAATTTTGACGGACATCTTCGGACATAATCGGACACCTACCTTATCGTGTGGTTGAGTTTTTCAAGCCCATGATAGGACAAGCGTTCTTGTGTGTCAAATCGCGGTTATGGAGGGGAGCCTGCGTCAGTTTAGCGCGACGTGATTTCGAGCCTGCGCCCTCGCGTCCCGCTTGTGAGACCGTCGGGAAAGTGGTATACTCTGCGGTTGAATGAACATCGTTATCTGTCAGGCTGAGAAAGTGGGCTTGCCCCACTTTCTTTGTTAGTAGGCGATTTCTAAACAATTGGGAGCGAGGTGGTACAAATGAAGAGCGACTTTATCATCGCCCTCACGCAGCTTGCCGCCGAGCGAAATCTTTCTAAGGACATCGTACTTTCGGCCATTGAAGCCGCGCTGGCGTCGGCCTACAGGCGCGACAGCATCGCGGCGGGCCAGAACATCTCCGTCAAGCTCGACCCGAACTCGGGGGATGTAAACGTCTCCATCGTAAAGACCGTCGTTGAGCAGGTGGAGGACCCGCTCACCGAGATGTCGCTGGCCGACGCCAAGAAGATCAGCCCCATTGCCGACCTCGGCGACAACGTGCCGACCGGGGCGCTCCCCCACAGCGCGGGACGCATCGCGGCGCAGACGGCCAAGCAGGTCGTCATCCAGCGCCTTCGCGAGGCCGAGCGCGATATCGTCTTCCAGGAGTACTCCGACAAGGTCGGCGAGGTCTACACGGTCGCGGTGCAGCGCATCGAGTCCGGCAGACACGTCGTCGTCGAGCTCGGACGCGCCGAAGCCGTGCTCCCCATGTTGGAACAGTCGCCATACGACCGTTACCGCGTGGGACAGCGCTACAAGGTCCTGCTCAAGTCCATCGACCAGTCGGCGAGGGGACCGGAGATCATCGTGTCCCGCGCCGACAAGGCCCTAGTCCGGCGACTCTTTGAGATGGAGGTGCCGGAGATATACAACGGCGCTGTCGAGATCGTCGGGATCGCCCGCGAGGCCGGGTCTCGCAGCAAGGTCGCCGTCTTCGCCAGGCAAGAGGGTGTGGACGCCGTCGGCTCATGCGTCGGCCTCCGCGGAATTCGCATCCAGAACATCGTCAACGAGCTGCACGGTGAGAAGATCGACGTTGTCGAGTGGAGCCGTGACCCGACGCGGTTCATCAAGAACTCCCTCAGTCCTGCCCTCGTGATGAAGGTGCAGGTCGACCAGGAGGAGGGCACCGCGACCGCCGTCGTGCCGGAGCGTCAGCTTTCCCTGGCCATCGGAAAAGAGGGCCAGAACGCGCGTCTCGCCGCCAAGCTGACGGGCCTGAAGATCGACATCATCAGCGATGTCGAGGCAACCGCCATCGAGGCCGAGCAAGCTAAGCTGGCCGCGCAGAAGGCTGCGGAAGAGGCCGCGCGACCTGCTCCGAAGCCGGAACCGGCGCCTGTCGTACAGGAAGAAGCGCCCGCGGCGGTCGGCGAGCCGATGGCCGTCCCATCCGTCGTCGAAGACGATGTGGAGGTACTGGAGCCCGCCGCATCCGTCCCCGAGGAAATGCAGCCCGCTGCCGAAGTCGCGCAGCCGGCCGCTGCGGAAGCGACGCCTATCGAGGTTCCGACCGATACGCCCGAAGTCGAAATGCCCGATGTCGCGGGTATCGGCGAATACGTCCAGCCGGAGATTCCCGAGGATCTCTTCTTCGTGGAGGACGAGCCCGTGCCCGTAGCGGAAGAGGCCACGCCCCTTCACGACTTGCCGGACGATATCTGGAACATCAGCCAGGGAGGTCCAGGCGACAGCGGCGTAATTCGGTTCGCCGAGGATATTGAGGAGTTGGCGTTGCGAGGTTCGCGCGGTGGAGGCGGGAGGCGACGTCGCGGTGGAGGCGGCGGCAATCGACGCCGCGGACCTGCAAGACGGAGATGACGCCTGCCAAAAGGCACGTTCCCCTGCGAACGTGTATCGTCTGTGGGGCGAAGGTGCCCAAGAGGGCGCTCTTGCGGATCGTCTCGACGCCGAAAGAGGGCGTTAAGGTCGACAGGACGGGAAGACTCTCCGGGCGAGGAGCGTATGTGTGCGGCGATGCCCAATGCTCTCCGGCAGAGTTGCGGCGGGGACGCATCGAGCAGGCCTTGAGGCGTCGCATAAACGATGAAGATTGGAAGGCAGTGACTGAGGAGATATCGGAAGGCGAAGCCCAGCGTATTTGATTGGGCGGTGTATACTGTCCTGAGGAATCAATGACTACGAACCGAACGACAACTCAAGGAACCGAAGGCCGGGCGCCGGCCGCCACGCGACCGAGGGCAGCGGAGGCTCGTCCGCGCCTTCCCGTGCTCGATCTTCCGTCCGCGATCTCGGTAGCCGACCTCGCGGACATGATGGGCGTCGATCCGATCGATTGCATCAAGCAACTGATGCGGTTCGGGTATATGATCTCGATCAACGAAGTCGTCGAGTTCGAGGTCGCATCCGGCATCGCCCAGTCGTTCGGGTTCCCCGTGAAGGCCCCGACGCAGGAAGAGGACACCGGGCCGGGGTCGGTCGTTCTTACCCACGAGGATGAAGACCCTGAAAACCTTGAGGATCGTCCCCCTGTCGTTACCATCCTCGGCCACGTCGACCACGGCAAGACCACGCTCTTGGACTCGATTCGCAATACCAACGTGGTCGGAGGCGAGAGCGGTGGCATCACCCAGCATATCGGCGCGTACCAGGTCAGGTACAACGGCACGCCCATAACCTTCCTCGACACTCCCGGCCACGAGGCGTTCACCGCAATGCGGGCCCGCGGCGCTCAGGTAACCGACATTGCGATCCTCGTCGTCGCTGCCGACGACGGGATCATGCCGCAGACCGAAGAGGCGATCAGCCACGTCAAGGCCGCCGAAGTGCCCATCATCGTGGCTGTCAACAAGATGGACCGTCCCGATGCCGACCCCGACCGCGTGAAGAGACAGCTTGCCGAACGCGACCTGCTCGTCGAGGACTGGGGAGGTGACGTGATAGCCGTCCACGTCTCCGCATTGAAGGGCGAGGGCATCGACGACCTGCTGGAGAACATCATTGTCGTGTCCGAGGTTGCGGAGTTAAAGGCCAACCCCGACCAGCTTGCGCGCGGCGTGGTCGTCGAGGCACAGATAGACAAGAGCAAGGGGCCGGTGGCGACCGTCCTCGTTCAGACCGGCACGCTCAAGCCGGCGCAGACCATCGTTGTGAACGGACTCAAAGGCCGCGTCAGGGCCATGCTCAACGACCGCGGGAATCGCGTCAAGCTGGCCGGCCCCTCGATGCCCGTTGAGATACTCGGCATCGGTGGACTTCCCGGCGCCGGCGACATGTTCACAATCGTGCCGGACGAACGGTCAGCCCGCCAAATGGTCGATGAGTGGGAACGCACCCAGGAGGTTGAACGCAGGCACGGGACCTTGGAGGACATCGCCGCGCGAATCGAGTCCGGCGAGGTCGTCGATCTCGACCTGATCGTCAAGACGGATGTGCAGGGCAGCACTGAGGCGGTACGCTCCGCCCTCGACCGTCTCAACACGGACCGGACGAGGGTCAACATCATCCACATGGCCACCGGCGCGATCACCGAGAACGACGTTATGTTGGCCGCCGCCTCGGACGCCGTCGTCATTGGCTTCAACACCCAGCCCGGAGCGGGCGCGAATACTCTGGCCGGCCAGGAGGGCGTGGATGTCCGCTACTACGATGTCATCTACCACCTCGTCGAGGATGTCGAGAGAGCCGTCAACGGCCTGCTCGCGCCGGAGACGCGCGACATCACCGAAGGCTATGCCACCGTGCGCGCCGTGTTCAACATCGGGCGTCGCGGACGGGCCGCGGGCGTATACGTCAACGACGGCCGCATCTCACGCTCTTCGACGATCTACATCTTCCGGAACAACAAGAAGGTCCACGAAGGTCCCATCGCCAGCCTGAAGCATTTCAGGGACGACGTGCGAGAGCTCACGAACGGACTCGAAGGCGGCGTCGTAGTCGAGGGCTTCCAGGACTACCAGGAAGGCGATATCCTCGAGTCCCATCGGATAGAGGAAGTCTGAGCGGGACGTCCGGCTTCCTGCCCGCGCGCCGGGTTCGTCTTTACCGCACATACCAACCCGACCACGGAGCGCCTCTACGCCCATGCCGTACCGTATCGAGCGAGTGAATGCTCTTCTACGCGAGGAGATCGGAAGCGTCCTTGCCGGAGAGCTTAACGACCCTCGAATATCGCCGATGATCTCCGTCACCCGAGTTGACACCTCGCGCGACCTCGGCTCAGCCAAGGTCTACGTCAGCGTTCTCGGCACGAACGAGGAGAAGGCCGGCACCATGCAGGCCCTCTCCGCCGCGGCCGGATTCATACACCGCGCCATCAGGCCCAACCTCCGGATGCGTAGCGTCCCCCGCCTCGCGTTCCACCTCGACGAGGCCATCGAGAAGGGCGCGGACATGGTGGCCTTCATCGACGAGGTCATCCGCCGCGATCAGGAGATCGCCTCCCAGGGCGGCGACCCGAAGCTCTTTCCCGATGACACGCAGTGACCGAACGAATCGACGGCATTCTCAACATCGACAAGCCCTCCGGCATCACCAGCATGGACGTGGTGCGGCGGATCAAGCGCGCCAGCGGCCAGAAACGCGTCGGACACGGGGGCACGCTCGATCCGTTTGCATCAGGAGTCATACCCGTCTGCCTCGGTCGCGCGACCCGCATGATGGAATATCTCGTAGACGGCGCCAAGGAATACCACGCCACGGTTCGCCTCGGCGTGGAGACCGACACCTACGACGTGGATGGCAACGTGATCGAGGAACGTGACGCTTCTGATATCGACCTCGAAGCGATCCGACAGGCGCTCAAGCCCTTTGTGGGGATGATCGAGCAGGTGCCGCCTATGTTCAGCGCCCTGAAGAAGGACGGCAAGCGCCTCTACGACATGGCCCGCGCCGGCATCGAGGTGGAGCGCGAGCCTCGCTCCGTGCACGTCTTGGGCATCGAGGTTGAGGACTGGACACCCCCGGACCTGACCATCGAAGTTAAGTGCGGCAGGGGCTTCTACATGCGCTCGCTTGCCCACGATCTCGGAGAGGCCCTCGGCTGCGGCGGACATCTCCAAGAGCTTACAAGAACGCGGAACAGCGCTTTCCATATCGATCAGGCCCTTTCGATCGAGGAAGCCGAGATATGCTTCACCGACGGCTCGTGGCAAGAGGTGGTCCACTCCCCGGACATTGCCGTCCGGTCTATGCCCGCAATCGTCGTTGACAAGGGCGTCGCGGAACGGGTCCGCAACGGACGCCCTCTGCCCGGCGCGCTCCGAATTCCGTTCGAGAGTCCCGGTGAAGAGTGTCGAGTATACGGCAGCGACGGCGAGTTCCTCGCGCTGATGACCTTCGACCGCTCTGCCGGCCAGTGGCAGCCCAGGAAGGTCTTTACTACATGACGGCCCGTCCGCCGAAGCGATACAATACACCTGCGGGAGGGGTGGCCGAGCGGCTTAAGGCGCCTGTCTTGAAAACAGGTTTACCGAAAGGTAACGTGGGTTCGAATCCCACTCCCTCCGCCAGGAACCAAATGTCCGCCTAGCGTCGTGGCGCGTTGACAAAAATGTCCCTCAACCTTTAGAGGCAACAGATAGAGCATTCACCGGAGCCGACTATTGAAAATCCACGAATACCAGGCGAAAGAGATTCTCGATAAGGGTGGCATACCCGTCCCGAAGGGCGTGGTCGCGAAGACGCCCGACGAGGCTGCCGCTGCCGCGTTAGAGTTGGGCGGCAGTGTCGTCGTCAAGGCGCAGGTCCACGCGGGTGGACGTGGCAAGGCGGGGGGTATCAAGCTGGTCGCGACGCCGGAAGAGGCGGCTGCCGCCGCGAGCGAGCTGATCGGTTCGAGCCTCGTGACGCACCAGACCGGGCCCGAGGGCGTGCCCATTCGCTCGGTCCTCGTCGAGGGAGCCCTTGAAGTCGACCGCGAGTTGTACGTCGGGATGGTCATCGACGGGGCGGCCGGAGGCGTCGTCGTAATGGCAAGCGAGGCGGGCGGCATGGATATCGAGGAGGTAGCAGAGCAGACGCCGGAGAAGATTCTTCGTATAGCCATCGACCCCGTACTTGGCTTGCTGCCATACCAGGCCCGCAAGATCGCCTACTCCTTGAACGTTGCAGCCGACCAGGTCAGGCCCGCCTCGGCGATGATGTCGAAGCTCTACGACCTTTTCCTGCGCCACGACTGCTCGCTGATCGAGATTAATCCCCTCGTCGTTACGAAGGATGGCCGCCTTCTCGCAGCCGACGCCAAGCTCGACTTCGACGACGACGCGATGTTCCGCCATCGGGACCTCGCCCAGCTATACGACCCGGAACAGGAGGACCCGCTCGAAGCCGAGGCCGGAAAGTTCGGCGTCAGCTACGTCAGGCTGGACGGCGACGTTGGCTGCATGGTCAACGGCGCCGGTCTCGCGATGGCGACGATGGACGTGACCTTCGCCGCCGGGACCGCGCCCGCCAACTTCCTGGACGTGGGAGGCGGAGCGGACGAGGAAAAGATAGCCCAGGCGCTGAAGATCATCCTGTCCGACAGGAACGTCGCCAAGATACTCATCAACATATTCGGGGGCATCCTCCGTTGCGACGTGGTCGCGCGGGGCGCTCTCATTGCGGCAGAACGGGCGGAGAACGGGATGCCGCCCATGGTCGTTCGTATGCTTGGCACGAACGCCGACGAAGGACGGAAGCTGCTGGAGGAATCGTCGTTGAACGTGACCCTCGTGGACGACTTCAACCAGGCGGCCCAGGCAATAAAGGCGCTGGGCTAGTAGACCGAAACCATTGAATGACGGGTAGTAACAGGGGGTAGATTTGCGTTCTCCAACGACAGGGCGGGTTTCAAACCCGCCTCTACTAAGTTACGGTCTCGTTACCCTTCAATACTATGATGTGGAACCACTAGGAGTTTGCGAAACATGAGCATATTGGTCGATCAGGACACCCGACTGCTGGTGCAGGGCATCACCGGCAAGGAAGGGAGCTATCATGCCGGCAGGTGCCGGGACTATGGTACGAATCTCGTGGCGGGTGTCACTCCAGGCAAGGGAGGCCAGATATTCGATGGTGATGTTCCCGTGTACGACACCGTCGAGCGCGCGGTCGATGAGACTGGCGCGAACGCCTCCCTCATATTCGTGCCACCCCCGTTCGCCGCCGACGCCATCGTCGAGTCGGTAGATGCAGGCATCCCAGTCATTGCGACCATAACCGAAGGCGTGCCGGTGAAGGACTCCGTAAACGTCGTGCGCTATCTGCAGGGCAAGGACGTCACCGCCATAGGGCCGAACTGCCCCGGCATCATATCACCCGGTGAAAAGTGCAAGATGGGGATCATGCCCGGCACCATGCACATGCCCGGCCGGGTTGGAATCGTCTCGCGCAGCGGCACCCTGACCTACGAAGCCGTCGGTCAGCTCACCGGACTCGGTATCGGACAGTCCACCTCCGTTGGGATAGGCGGCGATCCGGTAAATGGCACTTCCTTCGTCGATGTGCTCGAGCTGTTCAACGACGATTCAGAGACCGACTGCGTCGTATTCATCGGCGAGATCGGCGGCACGAAGGAACAGGAGGCCGCCGAATACATCGGAAGCGATGAGTTCACCAAGCCCATCGCGGCCTTGATCGTAGGACGGAGCGCCCCACCCGGCCGACGGATGGGCCACGCGGGCGCGATCATCACTGGCAAGGCGGCCCGCGCCGACGAGAAGATCAAGGCGCTCGAACGGGCGGGGGCGAACATCATCCCCAGCCCCGCCGACATCGGCGTCACCGTTCAGCAGGTCCTTTCTTAAAGTTCGACCCACGGCGGGAAGGAGTCAAACCAATGCACTCGGAGTTCGACATATCGGGGAAGACGGTCATCATAACCGGCGCAGCGAGAGGCATCGGGCGCGGCATCGTCGAGGTCCTCGCAGAGTCCGGGTCGCGTGTCTTGGTAACGGCCCTTACGGACCGCTACCTGAAGCCGCTGCAGGACCGCATGGCCTCCAGAGGTCTAGCCATCGACATTCTGGTCGCCGACGCCACGGACAGCGCCGACTGGCAGCGAACAATTGAGACGGCTCTCAATCACTGGGGGCATATCGACGTGCTCATCAACAACCTGGGCGACGCCATCGAGGGATACCTCGTTCCGCCCCCCGGCTCGGAAGACACAGCGCCGTTGTCCGAGGAGGAGTGGCGCACGGTCGTCGATATCAACCTTACCGAGGCCTTCCTGGGATGCCGTGCCGTTGCCGACCATTTCACGTCGAGACAGGCCGGCAAGGTCATCAACATCAGCGGGTACGCCGCCCGCAAGGGGAATCCGGGTTTCCTGGCATACTCGACCGCCAAGGCCGGCGTCGTGCATCTCACCCAGACCCTCGCCCAGGAGTGGTCACAGTACGGCATCACCGTCAACTGCATCGGTCCCGGTTCGTTCCCCGACCCCGAACTGACAACCCGCGAAGAGATGGAGCAGCGCCAGGCAATGGCCAAGAAGAACGTGCCGCTCGGTCGCGTGGGAGACCCGCGAGAGGTCGGTCTTCTCGCCGCCTATCTGATATCCGACGCAGCTAACTACATCACGGGCGAGACGATCTACATCGACGGCGGCGCTACGTTCAAGGCGTTATAACGCATCCTATACAGTACCGCCTGTCACACGGAGACCACTCCGTTTTCCAGGGTGCCGATACCGTCGATGGTGATTGAGACCACGTCGCCCTCTTCGAGCGTGAATTCGGGTGGCGGCACGATGGCCGTGCCCGTGAGAACGGTCGTCATGTCGGGCACACTGTTGTGACGCATCAGCCAGTCGGCCAGACTCCGGCATGTCCGCGCCATCTGCGCCGTGGATGTTTCTCCGGCGAACACCGTTTCGCCGTCCCGCTCTATCCGGCAGGTAATCGTCACGTTTTGTGGGTCGATGTCGTCTGCCGGGACAAAGCACGGCCCGATCGCGCACGACCGGTCGTAGAGCTTCGCCTGCGCGAGGTAGAGCGGGTTCTCCCCCTCGATCTCGCGACTGCTCATATCGTTGCCGATCGTGTACCCCACGATCTCTCCCTTATATAAGGTAAAGGCAAGCTCGGGCTCCGGTACGTTCCAGGTCGAGTCACCCCGAATCCCCACGTCGTCGAACGGGCCGACGCAGCGGCTGGCTGTCGACTTGAAGAACAACTCCGGGCGGTCTGCCTGATAGACCATCGCGTATACGTCCGGTGTGCTGCTCTCCCGTCGCCGCTCCATCTCGCTCGACTTGTAGGTAACTCCCACCGCCCAGACCTCAGGCGGGTCGATAGGTCGGTCGAGCAGATAGTCGCCATTCTCCTCGCGAGTGCCGTCGAACAGTTTGTCCAGATCAACAATCTCCGGCTCGTCCCCTGCGTCGAGCAGCGCCATAGCGATTTCGTCCATGCCCATGCCTGTCAACGATGCGGCCAAGATGAGGTCACGAATGTCGGTAACGTCGGGCTTGATGTCGGTGAGAATCGTGACGCGCCCCGGCTCGGCCTCCACGCCGACCACCGTGTCGCCGTCCACGTTCGTCATCCGGTAGTACCTCATGGGAACTCTCCTTGCAAAGGTCGTGCTTCAGCGGACGCGGACATGATACAGCATCGAGCCTTCCACAACGGTTTCCTGACAATCGCTCATACGCAATTGTCGCGAAAATGGCCCTTGTTCAGCTTGCCGCCTCGATTGACACGGTCTCCGCGTGGCCCATATACTCTGTCACGTTGAGGGGGCCTCATTAGTGACAGTCGGCGAGCCTTCGCCCAGAGGACGAAACACCGCGGTGGATTTGGTACCGCCCGGTAGTCGTCCCTCCCTCTCCGGTTCCCTGATCTCTTCCTTTCGAACTGCGCCCTCTGCTTCCTTAATGCTTACTTACCACCCGGCCCTCCGAGGCCTGAGCGTCATGCGACCGGAGCGGTCATGACCAAGTACATCTTTGTGACGGGCGGCGTCGTCAGCTCGGTGGGCAAGGGGATTGCCGTCGCGTCAATCGGGCGTATCCTGAAGAGTCGCGGCGTCACCGTCTCGGTCATCAAGCTCGACCCCTACCTCAACGTAGACCCCGGCACGATGTCGCCCTACCAGCACGGCGAGGTCTTCGTCACGACCGACGGCAGCGAGACCGATCTCGACCTGGGCCACTACGAACGGTTTATCGACGCGAACCTCACACGCTCGTCCAACGTTACCGCCGGGCAGATATACAGCGACGTCATCGCCCGCGAGCGTCGCGGCGAGTTCTTGGGCGGCACGATTCAGATCGTCCCGCACGTGACCGACGCCATCAAGCAGCGGATGTTCGACCTCGCCGAGGAGAGCAGGGCCGAAGTCATAATCGTCGAGGTGGGTGGGACGGTCGGCGACATCGAGGGCCAGCCCTTCCTCGAGGCCATTCGCCAGATGCGCAAGGATGCCGGCCGCAACAACGTCTTCTACATCCACGTCACCTACCTCCCGCACATTCCCACTACAGGCGAGCTCAAGACCAAGCCAACTCAGCACAGTGTCAGGGAGCTCCGGGGCGACGGCATTCAGCCCGACGCCATCATCTGTCGCAGCGAAGAGCCCGTGACCGACGACATTAAAGACAAGATCGCCCTCTTCTGCGACGTGGGACGCGAGAGCGTCATCGGGGCCGAGACCGCGTTCTCCGTCTACCAGGTCCCGATGCTCTTTGAGGACGAGGGACTCGGAGACACCGTCATCAAGACTCTGAACCTGTCCGCGACCGAGCCGGACATGGCCGACTGGCGCGCCCTCGTCGATTCAATACTCGAACCGAAGCACAAGATTTCCGTCGCGCTCGTCGGCAAGTACGTCGACCTCCCGGACTCGTATCTTTCCGTAAAGGAAGCTCTCTTTCACGCAGGACTTGCGCACGGAAGAAACATCGAGATCGACTGGGTGGCCGCAGAGGACGTCGAGCGGGTCGGCCCCGAGCGTCTACTACACTCGGTGTCCGGCATAATCGTCCCCGGCGGCTTTGGGGCGCGGGGCGTTGAGGGAATGATAGAGACCGTCCGTTATGCCCGGGAGAACCGGGTGCCCTACTTCGGACTCTGCCTGGGGATGCAGGTCATGGTCATCGAGGCCGCTCGCAACCTGCTCGGCAAGCCTGACGCCAACTCCACCGAGTTCGACGCGAACACCCAGCATCCCGTCATCGACCTCATGCCCGACCAGCGCGCCGTCACAGACATGGGCGGCACCATGCGGCTCGGCGTGTACCCGTGCAGCCTCGTCCCCGACTCAATCGCGCGGCGGGCATACGGTGTCTCCGTCGTCGACGAGCGTCACCGCCACCGATTCGAGGTCAGCAACGCCTATCGCGAGGATTTCGAGTCCGTCGGATTCTGGCCGACCGGACTCTCACCCGACAATCGCCTCGTCGAGATCATGGAGATCGAAGACCACCCGTTCATGCTCGGCGTCCAGTTCCACCCGGAGTTCCTGTCACGCCCCAATCGCCCGCACCCGCTATTCCGTGAGTTTATCGACGTGGCCCGGGGAACACTCCGTGAGGGAGGCCAGCATATTCTTCCCATCGAACGTCCTGACTCTTCGATCTCGCCTCAAACCCTATAGACAACCTCGGCCGGACGTGATAGAGTAGGAGGTGCCCCTTTAATGTTCTAACCCTCCCCCGCGCCGGTAGGACTCGTTTAGTCATCCGCGTCGCGAAGGAGTAATCTCCCGCAGGAACCGTGTCGAACGTTGCTCCGGTTCCAAACCTAAGCCAGAGGCCCTCGGCGCGAGACGTTCCTTCAAGTGTGAGATAAGGCATTTAGCCGGAGAACTCTACAGTCTCCCTCGGTATGGGAGATGTAAAGAGCAAGTTTGTCTGATTACCACTTCCCCCTTCCTATATTTAAGGAGTAAAGAGCCGTCCCGCGACCCGAACTTCGCGCCCGCTCTTCCTCGGATACCCCGCAGACTACCCGCAATCCCCACTGGAGAACACGATGGATATCACCAAGTTCCAAGAAAAGACCGATCAGGAGCTTCTCGAAATGGCCCGCGAGCTCGGCCTGTTCGAGAACGGCTCTCGCCCCAGACGCCAGACCCTGCTCAACAGGCTGCTCCAAAACATTGCCGAGCAGAACGGCACCAACCTCCTCGCCAGTGGGATACTCTCCCTCACCAACGATGGATACGGTTTCCTCAAGCCGAAGGGCAGAGCGCCCGGCGTCAACGACGTCTACGTATCCCAGTCCCAGATCCGCAGGTTCGGACTCCGCACGGGCGACGAGGTCTCCGGCCAGGTCAGACCACCCAAGGACAGCGAGCGGTACTTCGGACTCATTCGCGTAGACGACGTTAACGGCATGGACCCCGACACCGCGCGCGGACGACCTCACTTCGAGAACCTCACCCCCGTCTCCCCTTACGAACACGTCAAGCTCGAAAACAAGCGCACCGAGCTCGCCACCCGATTCATCGACCTCGTAGCCCCCGTCGGCCGCGGGCAGCGCGGACTGATCGTCTCTCCTCCCAAGGCCGGCAAGACCACCATCCTCAAGCAGATCGCTAACGGCATGACCGCCAACGCCCCCGACATCCACCTGATGGTGGCCCTCATCGGCGAGCGCCCGGAAGAGGTCACCGACATGATGCGGTCCGTTAGAGGAGAGGTATACAGTTCCACCTTCGACGAGCCCGTCGAGACGCACTGCCAGGTCGCCGAGCTCGTCCTCGAACGCGCCAAGCGACTCGTCGAGGCCGGCAAGGACGTATGCATCCTCCTCGACAGCCTCACGCGCCTCGCCCGCGCCTATAACCTGGCCGTTCCCTCCAGCGGAAGGACTCTCTCCGGCGGTATGGACCCCGTCGCTCTCTATCCGCCCCGAAAATTCTTCGGCGCCGCGCGGAAAGTCGAGCACGGCGGCAGCCTCACCATCCTCGCCGCTTGCCTCGTCGACACCGGCAGCCGCCTAGACGATGTGGTCTATGAAGAGTTCAAGGGCACCGGCAACATGGAGGTCCACCTCGACCGCAGACTCGCCGAGCGCCGGGTCTTCCCCGCGATCGACATCCCCCGAAGCGGCACCAGACGCGAAGAGCTCCTCCTCGACGATACCACCCTCCGACAGGTCTGGCTCCTCCGCCGAATGGTCAGCATGGTAACCACCGACTCCAAGCTCTCCTCCGAGGCCACCGAAAAAGTCCGTGAACGCCTCGCCCGAGCCCGCGACAACAGAGAGTTCCTCATGAACCTCAGCGCATCCGACGCCTAATAATGCCCCGCAATCTCTCCCCGCCGTGCGAGACACAGATAACACCTCGCAATCTCTCCCCCGCCGGGGGAGGGACGCAACGCTCCCAAAGCTCTCCCCGGACGGGGGAGAGACACAGAGAGGGGGCCTCCACACCCAGCGCCGGACGGAAAAAATCCACCTCAATCCTACGTCGCTTTCGTATTGACAAGACTAACAAAGGTACTATATAGTTCCCATAGCTTTCGCAACGTACGGTCTGGGCCGACTGCGTAGCGCAGAGTCGATAAGTCGCATCAGGGCCAAATCCCTGACGACGAAGGGTGTTGCGGCGTGCCGAAATACGCCTTGACATGAGAGAAGGCATAGTGTACAACTGCATAAGCCTTGAAGAGACTGCAAAGAGAGGTTCGTATGGCATCACCAGCCTCCGCTCCCAGAGCGGGACCAGTGCCAGCGGGGAGCCGTGCGCTCCCCTTCATTCGTTTGTCAACAAAACCATTGTGTCCGATAACTGCGACACGAGCCGAACTAAAAGGGGGTAGATAGTGAAAAGCAAGGCAAGGTTTCTCCCATTCGTATTGGCGTTGGCGCTGCTAACGTCTTTGTTTGTGTTGTCGCCCGCAACGGCGGCAACGGGTACAGTGAAGCTGAGCAAAAGCTTCATAACTACCCCTGGCGGCGAACTGGAAATCACCGTCGAGGATGAAGACCTCAACTTCGGGGTCGTGCAATCGGACGAGGAGCAAGGACAAGATGCTCGTGTGGCGGGCCAGACGGCGGTTTACACAATCCCGGCTAGGACTACGCCATACACTCCTGACTCTGTGCTCCGGTACAGGACTCAGAAGGCTCCAATCCAGTCAGCCAGCGATGCCGACCTCTATCCGGATGTCGATGGCGCTGACGATGTCGATCGGTTTATACGAGTCGACTTCAGCGACGTCATCCTGAGGATGGTGTCGGATTCAGGCCACAATGCGACGACGACCGCGCAGGTAATTACGGCGTGGAACGCGTTTACTACTGGCTCAGGCAGGTCGCCGGCGGCTGCAGGCGATCGACATCCCTTCGCGCTTGAGAACACTCAGGGTGGCGCGTTCATTCTGCGCACAGATGAGCCATCTGTAACGGTGCCTGTAGACATAGCGTTCACCGTGACCTACAAGGCTCCTGACGTGCAGGATGTGGATGTCACTCTCTCGAGCACGCAGGACATTACGGGCATCACCCTTAACCTGGCGGAGACCGGCGCCGATACCGGCAAGTTCACGGGGTCGTTCCAGACGGCCGGCGCGACGAATGAGGATTCTAGCCCGCCAGGCATCGCGTCGATAGCGGGGTCCCTCATCACCGTCACCTACGATGATGACGGCACGAGGCGCGTGGCCAATGCCACGGTCGAGACCACCGATCCGACCATCCTCATTACCGCCCCTGAGCACGACTACTCGACACGGGTGCGCAGCGCTCGCCTGATCGCCGAGGTCACCGACGCCGACTCCGGCATAGACAAGGACTCGATCGGCTTCAATGTCACGCCGAGGAACTTGGCCGGCGGCTCGGTTGCGGGGCCGGGCGTCACGGTTACTGACGTGACGACCGTCGCGATCGCAGGTGGATTCAAGGCCGAGGTCCAGCTGGCCAACGTACCTGCGGGCGAGACCGAGATCACGTGGTATGTGACCGTCACGGACGAGGCCGGCAACGTGGCCGAGAGCGACCGTGATGACAGCGAGGAAGGGCGCCAAGACTACTCGATCCGCATCGACACCGTTGCGCCTGCCCTCGGTACGATCTCCATCGACTCCAACGGCGACGAGATGAACAACAGGACGATCGATGGGGCCATTACCGGCAACCACCTCAACGATGACAATGAGGCGGTAACGAACGCCGGGAAGGGTGACGATACCTCCATCCGGGTCGTCTTCAACGAGGCGCTCGACGATGGCTCCCTTGCCGCGTCGGACTTCCGCGTGAACGGTGTTGCTCCTTCCGACCTTGCATGGTCGAGCAAGCATCCTGAGAGCGCCTTCCTGAAGGTCGCCTCCCTGGATGCCGCCGCCAGGCCGCTCGTCGAGGTCACGGGTGATATCGCCGACACAGCCGGCAACATCCGACCTGGCGGCCTGAAGGTCGAGAACGCCATGGACGGCATATCGCCGACCCTCGAAGTCGAGATAGACCCGACCTACGCCAAGGAAGAGGTCACGATCAGAGTGCGGAGCAATGAGCCTCTGCTGACGGTTCCGAACATCAACCTGAACGATTCGGATTCGCCCGCCGGACTCTCCGTGCCGCGACTCATAGCGACCGACCACTACAGCACGACGTTCAAGGCGCCGACTCAGCCTGAGATATTCAATGTCAATGTCAGCGCCCAAGACACGTCGGCCAACGCGGCCAGCGTTGGGGAGGCTGCTCCTGGCGATGACGACGCCATAACGTTCGAGATTGACAAGAGCCTGCCCGCGCCGAGCAGCATCACCCTCCCCGGCGAAGGCGCGATCGAAGTCGGCAAAGACTTGAATGAGGATGGGGAAATAGACGGTATCTCAGATGACGCGTACAAGATCACCACGATGAACCCGTTCATTACGATCGAGTGGGACTCTGAGGCTGCCGAGTACGATGAGGACTCCCACAAGACGGTCAGCGTGACCGATCTCATGTTCGGTGACTTCGAGGTCAATACGCCGATGGGTGACGAGACCGGCGCGAGGAGCGACTGGGGGGATGACAGTCCTGTCGTCTTCAACGTGACGAAGCCGACCGTCAACCGCCTGCTCATCTCGGCGCGTAACCTCGCGCTTGGTGAGTACGAGATGACCTTCAACGGCGCCGACGAGCTCGGCAACGCTCTCGACGACGATGTCAAGATCAAGATCGAGGTCGTCGAACCCGATCCGTTCGAGATCAAGCTCACACCGGGCTGGAACCTCGTGTCCCTGCCTGCGGATCCGCAGATGATGGGCATCAACGAAGTGATCGGCGCGGACCACCCGGCCAGCATCGTGCTGACCTACGATCCGACGCAGCCGGGCGCATGGCTCTCGTCTTCGCGGCCTAGCGCTGGCGAACCTTTCGCGGGCTCGCTCGAGAACATCGGCGCTCGCACCGCCTACTGGATATTCACCGACGCCTTCGACTCCCTCAAGGTGGACGTCACCGCGATTGGTGGTGGAGAAGTGAGGCCGTTGCCAGCCGTCAACTTGGTCGCTGGATGGAACCTCCTACCGGTTCTCGATGTGAGTGGCTCAGCGGCGTTTGGAGATGGTGTGGACGACTACGGTAGGTTGTCGGCGGGCAGGTTTGTTCAGACCTACTCGTACGACTCCACAAGCGATCGCTTTGAAGTTCTTGACGGTGGGGTACAGGTTGGTCGTGGCTACTGGGTCTACATGAACGTCGCTGGGACCCTCGTACCGTAACGACGACCGAACAAACGGGTCAGGATAGGAAAACCGAATGAAGGGGGCCTCCCTCCTCTGATATAATGAGGAGGGAGGCCTTTTGTTGAGTCTAAGGGCCGAACGGCCAAGACCCAACTCATCAGCACTCAGAACCTAGAACCCCACCCAACCGACACCCATCCATGACAACCAGACTGGCAGCGGCAATCACGGTGGCGGTCCTCTTCGGAGGAATGCTCTATTTTGCCCTGTCCGACTCGCCCACGCTCGACGCCCAAACGCAGGGCGCCGTCTGCGCCACACCCACTCCAACGCCGACGCCCACTCTCGAGGCCGGTCGGCCGAGCCCGACCCCGACACCCCCGCCGGATGGTTTTATTCCCGCATTTCCCATGTCCTTCTCCGGGACGGCCACGGTTGCGGGAAATCCGATCCCCGACTGCACATTCCTGTTTGCCAGGGTCGGAGAGTGGATGTCAGGCTTCGTGCCCATTGTCGATGGAAAGTTCGTGGGAGTGACGATTGGAGCTAGAGACCGGTCGGCCCAGGATCAGCCCGTGACGTTCCACCTCGGCGAAGACGTGGTGGCTGCGGAGACGCAGCCATACATCTACTTGGCGGGACCTCCTGAGCCGCCGACGATTGCATTCAAGCGTGGGATTGTATTGACCTTCCCACACCTCGTGACACCCTCTCCGACGCCGGTGGATACCCCAGCCCCGACTGTACCAGTCACAATGCCCCCGGTAGTTGTGACCATGCCCCCGGTGGTGGCGACCATGCCTCCGGCTACCGTGCCGCCGACGAGCACGCCGACGCCGTTGATCGCGCAACCGGCGATCTATTCCGGCCCCTTGACCATTGCCGGCCTCGCCGCTATTCCCCCCGGCTCGGTTCTAACGGCCCGCATCGGCTCCACCTATGAGTCACTGCCGGCCGCCATCGTCGGCCAGAATTATCAGAATCTCGTCATTTCGCCGGGGAGCTCGAGCTTCATCGGACAGCCGGTCGAGTTCTTCCTGAACGGATTCAAGTCGGTGTCCCTCGATGACTTCCAGAGCGGCGCTCGCAAGACCGACTTCGAGATCATATTCATCGGGTATCCGACGCCGACGCCTGAGCCGACGGCCGTACCGCCGACCAATACCCCTGTAGTACCTACGCCGACAGCCGTACCGCCGACAAGTACGCCTGAGCCGACAGCTGTGCCTCCGACCAATACCCCTGTAGTACCCACGCCGACGACCGTGCCGCCTACCAATACACCCGTCCCAACGCCGACACCAACCGCGACGGCGACCCCGCCGCCAACGCCAACGCCGACGCCGACCCTGCGTCCCACCCGGACGCCCATCCCAACGCTCCCTCCGACGAACACGCCGGTAGCGGCCGCTCCGCCGCAGATTGCGACCGTGGTAGTCACCGCCACGCCTGAGCCGACCTTACCTCCCACGCCGGAGCCGGAAGGCGGTTTCTGCTCCTTCGCCGGTCCGGTGCCTCTGTCCGCGGGAATCGGCTCCCTGCTCATGCTCTTCGCACCCGTCGGCCTCCTCTACGGGGCCCGCCGCGTCCGCAAGAGCCGCCTTCCCCACCCCTAGCGGGCCAACCCACTCGCCCTTCGATCGCTCTGAGCCTGCGTCCGCGTTGTGTGGACCTGTCACACGCTCCTGCGCTCGGAATCTAAGGTCCATAACCACAAGACCAGTCAGCCGGTGCACGTTTATGTCATCACCAACAGTCTGAAGGGCCACAAGAACTCTGTCAGTCAGCTTTACTTTCTGATGGACACCTTAGATTCTTCGGCTCCGCTCAGAATCACTATGGCCTTGTCAGGCCATATAAGTGAGATGAAAACGGGTTGGCGCCGGGAACGGGCAACCACAAGGGTTGCCCCTACAACAGGTTTGCCGGAGCCTATTTTCAGAGGAATCCCTCATGTCGGATGTCACCGACACCACCAATCATGAAAATGGCCGTAGGGGCGATTGGACGGGGGTTATTTTCAGGGTAATGACAGTCACGGGTTTGCTTTCTCACCATTGGAGAGTGGGTCGATAGTCAAATGCCTACCCCTGTCAGCCGCCCCCTGCCTCCAATCGCCAGCACCTGGAACCCGGCCCCTAGCACCTTCCTTGACACCGCCCAAATCCCGGTGCTACATTCGGGATACCACCAAGACTCTCCCGAGGTCATCAGGCGACGTGCTGCTTTCGTTCCGAGAACGCACCATCCTCAACCTCATCGTCAGCGACTATATTCGCGAGGCGCTGCCCGTCGCGTCCGAGGCCCTCGCGCGCCGTCACGATCTTGGCGTCAGTTCGGCCACCATCCGCAATGACGTCATGGACCTCGAACAGAATGGGTTCCTCACCCGTCCTCATCCCTCAGCCGGAGCCATCCCGCTCGACAAGGCCTACCGCCTCTACGTGGAGACCATCTCCGTCGACGGCCCCTCGCGCCTGCCACGGGAGACGCAGTCCTCCGCCAAGCGAAGGCTTAATGAGGCCGAGCGTGACATCGACGAGTGGAGGAATGAGGCCGCCGCCGTTCTCGCCGGCCTCGTCGGAAACATGGCTATCGCCACCTTCCCTTCCTCAGATGAGACCAGAATCCGTCACATCGAGCTCGTATCCCTCAAGGATGTCCTCGGTCTCCTCGTCATAGTTCTCGAACAGGCGAAGGTGAGGCAGCAGTTCGTCCGCTTCGAGACCCCCATTCCTCCCGCCGAGATGCAGACGATCTCCAACAAGCTCAACGCGCTGCTTCGGGGCATGTCGTCCCGCGAGATAGAGACCAAGCCCCTCGAACTCTCGGCTGCCGAAGAGGATGTCGTCGATACCACGGTCGACATCCTGCGCGAGGAAGAGGCGGCGCGGTACAACGACCACTTCCTTGCCGGCCTGAAGAACCTGCTCGCCCAGCCGGAATTCGAGGATAAAGACACTCTCGAAATCGTCATTCGAAGCGTGGAGGACGGCTCGCTAGGGCGGGCCGTCTTGGCGCAGGCGCCGGAGGGCTCGGTGGTGCGGGTAGTCATTGGAAGGGAAAACGACGGCTACGTGCTCTGGCCGCTCAGCGTCGTGCTGGGACGTTACGGCATTCCCGGCGAGATGAACGGCGTCATCGGCGCAATCGGCCCCGTCCGCATGGAGTACGGTCGCACCATCGCAGGCGTCGAGTTCATGAGCACTCTCATGACAGACCTGGTCGAGACCGTCAGCGCGTGATGACCGGTTCGTCCCCGCACCAACGCTGAGAAGGGCTGGTACCCCTGGCCGGACTCGAACCGGCGACACACGGTTTAGGAAACCGTTGCTCTATCCGCCTGAGCTACAGGGGCATCCCATTGATATGTCCGGAAGAGTCAATGAAGCAGTGTGGTACCCCCGGCGGGACTCGAACCCACGCACCCGGCTCCGGAGGCCGGCGCTCTATCCACTGAGCTACGGGGGCGGGCACACAAAAAACTATAACATCGTCCCGCCGACGGAACAAGCCGCCGAGTACGCCGTCACTGTGTGACTCCTATGCCGCAAATACGCGCTGAGCCAACCGAAACTAGGCCGTATTTGCGTGGCAAGGGGTTGACAACACCATATGACCCCAATATGATAAGGCCGCCGTAAGAGCACCGACTTTGCGCGTCATATCTTCCTAAAAATGCGGCGGGGTAGGGTACTTGACCGGTAAAGAGTCCAGAGACTCGGAAATCCTGTAGTTAGGGGGCGAAATGAAAATGGAAAAAGCTCCACGGAGCATCATGGTAATGGTGCTTGTTTCGGTGTTCGCGTTACTGTTCTTGGCGGCCTGTCAAGGTTCTCCTGGTAAGGCCGGTCTTCCTGGCAACCCCGGTGAGCCCGGCAATCCTGGTAACCCTGGTCCGCAGGGGCCTCCGGGACCTGCAGGCCCTCCCGGTATCCCCGGTCTCGCCGGCAACCCCGGCAACCCCGGTGAGCCTGGACTCCCTGGTGACCCTGGGCTCCCTGGCTCAACGGGCCCTCAGGGACCTCCGGGAATTTCGCCCGGCGCAGGCGTGAGCATTAGCAGCGACACTATCTACCTTGATCAGGGTCTGACGGTCAGGGGCTCAGGCTTCCAGCCGTTCGAGCCGGTTCAGGTGTACTTCGATCTGCAGGGTGGACGTGACCCGAACCTCGGGTTCGCAACCGCGAATGGCGGCGGCGCGTTTGAGGTGGTTCTGGACGCCCCGCTGAGCGCCATAAGCGGCGTTAGCCGAACCATGGAACAGTTGCTTGCGCTTGACGCGGTAACCGTTATGGTACAAGGTGCGGACAGGAGCTTTGCTAGCGCCCCGGCGAAGGTCGAGGCTGAGGCTCCCGCGTTTACCCCCCGCCCGCCCGCTCCGCCGGTCACGGTCGACGCCAGCCTAACGGCAGGTTGTGTCATGGCTGGATCGGAAGTTTCCATCTTGGGTTCCGGCTTCAAGCCTGGCGAGGCGAGCAACTTCTTCCTCGTCACCGGTTCTCAGGCTGATGGTGCCCCCGTCCAGTCCTCTATTGGCAGCGCGGTGGCGAACGACCGAGGCGCTCTCCAAGCCGACGTTGGAGTCGATGCGGAAACCGAGCCCGGCCTCTACGGGATCAAGGTTGCAGGCATCCGAGGTACCGAGGCGACGGCACCGCTTTTGGTGGTGTCCGGTTCAGGCTCGGACACCTGCAAGTAGTCTGACGTAGTCAGCAACCGATGAGCCCCGTGGGTATTCACCCACGGGGCTTGTTTCTTTTGTATGACCAACCCGTGAGTGTCCCCACGGCATCCAGCCATGCAAACCGAGTCACGGTTTGACAGGGTGTGCCTAGAGTTGCCTCACCGCTGATATCTACCGTCTGACATGAAACGTTGCCTGACTGTTCTGGTCCCGTTATTTGTTGCCGTAGCCTTGTCGTGCGGTGCACGGACGCAGTTCGATGAACCGCAGGTCTCCGGCAATTCAACAACTCCCGTCCCTACATCAGCCTCTGCCGCCGCCTCTCTCTCGAGTCCTACTCCCACGACAGCTCCCAACATCGCTCCCCGTGGCGGCAGCGTCCGGCTCGCAGGTGGCCGAAGCGCGCCCGTTGTACGCGTCGTCCCCCGCGATCTCATTCCCGCCGTGTTTGATCCCGTCCACATTCCTGCTGACGGAGTAGGCGAGCAGGCCGGCAAGGGCACCCCCGTAATCGGAGTATCCGTCGGAGGTAAGAGCGTCGCCTATTCAATTGCCTATCTCAGCAGCCGCGAGATCGTGAACGACACCGTCGGAGGCACCCCAATCGTCGTAACGTGGTGACCGCTGTGTCAAACGGGCATAGTCTATGCTCGCACGGTCGACGGCCAAACGCTCACGTTCGGCGTAGACGGCAGCCTGATCTATAACTCCCTCGTGATGTACGACCGCGAGACCGACTCCCGCTGGAGCCAGTTCCTCGGTCGCGGCGTCGACGGCCCCAAACGTGATTCCGAGCTGACCTTCGTTCCCTCCGTCATCGTTTCTTGGGGCGCGTGGAAGGCCGAGCACCCCGGCACGCTGTTCTTGGACACCGGCAGTACGGGCCGCCCATACGACACCTACGAGGAATACTACCTCGACCCCGACATGGTCGGCGCGTACGGCGAAGCCAACCCCGACCGCCGCTTCGACCGCAAAGACATCGTTCTGGGAGTGACAGTCAGCGACCATGCGCGGGCCTACGCACTGCGCGACCTCTTCCGCAACAACGTCATCAATGACACCCTCGTTGAAACGAACGTGGTCGCTGTCTACGACGAGCGCAGCGGCCTGGCGACCGTATTCGACCGAGCCGTCGCTGACAGATCGCTTACCCTTAGGCAGGGAGACGAGCCGTTGCAGATGATCGACGAGGAAACGAACTCGGTCTGGAACAAGCTGGACGGCGAGGCCGTCGCAGGTCCACTCAAGGGCGAGCGTCTTACGATGATACCCAGCTTCCAGCTCTTCTGGTTTGCTTGGTCAGACTTCTATCCCGATACGACCGTCTACGAATCGCCCAGTTCGCCTTAGGCGGTCCAACTCCGCAATTGGGGAATGGGATATGACCGCACGGTTACAACAAGTCTCTCCCCCGCTGGGCTGAAAGGGGTATGTATTTGACTACCGACGCACTCTCCATTGATCAGAAAGTAGCCCCATCACTGTCATTCTGAGCGCAGCGAAGCGTAGTCGAAGAAACTAAAGTGTCCGCCTGAAGGTAAAGTCGACCTTGAGAGTTCGTATACCGTCTTCCACTATTGGTTACGAGAGAAACGTGGCGCCGGCTGTCTGGTCTTGCGGTTAGGGACTTTAGATTCCTCGCTACGCTCGGAATCACTATGGCCTTGTCAGGCCACATAAGGGGATGAAAATGGGAGTGGACGCTCCTATCCTCACCTGCCCCACGGCAACGGCCGGGGATGGATTCCTGCCCCGTATCGGGGTACGGGGTGACGTTCCTTCGCAGGAATGACGGAATGGGGGTGTGTGGCGGGCTATTTTCATAGCAATCGCTCATGTCGGTTGCCACCGACACCACCTATTATGAAAATGGCAGTAGGGGCGATTCGCGAATCGCCCCTACGGGAGATTGGACGGGGGTTATTTTCAGAGGAATCATCCATGCAACCTTGCCGTCTGCACACCGGGGGATGAAAATGGGCACGTAGCGGGGACGGGCGACCACAAGGGTTGCCCCTACAACAGGTTTGCCGGAGCCTATTTTCATAGCAATGACAGGGAGGCAGGGGCCAGATCATAGCTGTAATTTCGTTTTACATACCGCTGTCAGCCCGCCGGGGGAGAGATACAGAGAGGGGGCACGACTGCACTACTCCCTACACGTCCACCAGCCGTCCGCCCTCTTGGTGCGACCGCAGGAATCCTGCCATGATCCGCACGGACTTCCGGGCGTCTCGCGCAGGCGAGGTGCTCTCGGTGCCGGTGGCGATGTTGTCGACGATCTCCCGGTAGGCCGCCTCGATTCCCCGCGATCGGTGTATGTCGGGCGTCAGCGACGTCCGAATCGTGTTGTAGGCATAGGCAGGGTCGTCGAACTGAAGCTCCGCCGACTCCCCGTCGAATTTGAACGTAATCGTCCCCCTTGTCCCGGTGATCGTCACGTCTCGCGTTGAGTCCGGCGTGTTTTTGAGGCACGAGTAGAAGGCGCGAACGCCGTTGTCGAACACGACGTACCCCGTTCCCCCGGGGTCGCGCTCGGTGGCGTTGCCACCACCCTGTCCCCGGTATACGTCCCAATCGTCGTAGCCGTCTTCGAGGTGGGCCGATACCTTCACCGGGTCCGCCCCCGTGAAGAATACCATAGCGTCCAGGAGATGCGATCCGCTGCGGAAGAGCCACGCCTGCACACCTCCGAAGGAGGCCGATATCAAGCTCAGCTCGCCGATGGCCCCCGACCGGATGGCGTCCCGGACCTTGTGGAAGGCAGGACTCCAACGCCGGGTGTAGTCGACTGACAGGATCACATCGTTCGCCTCACAGGCCGCGATCATGCGGTCGGCGTCCTCGACGCTCGTCGCAAGCGGCTTCTCGCAGAAGATGGCCCTGACGCCCGACTCCGCCGCCGCCACCGTCGGCTCGGCGTGGAGGTGCTCCGGCGTCGTCACCGTGACGATGTCGAGCTCCTCGCCGGCCAGCATCTCGCGGTAATCGCTGTACAAACGCGCGTTGGGCCACCTGTCTCCCCAATTCTCGTGGAAGCGTTCGATCCGCGCGGGGTCCAAATCACAACCGGCGACGATCTTGATCTCCGGCACGTGGCCTATCGCCCAGGTGTGGGACACCATCACGCGGTCGCCGAAGGGGACGAACTCGGGCTTCTCGGTCGCCTGCGTCGCCGCTTGGATAACGGCGGGCAGATCCTCGGACGGCAGCTTGCGGATGGCGACCGGCCCCAGCCCTATAATTCCCAATCGGTATTTTTGCCCGTTCAACTCGATTGTGCTCCCCTGATCCTGCCTTCAAGAATACATAACCGAAGCCCTGGTACCGGTTCCACATGATTTTGGTAGCTTATACCAATTCGTGCCAATGCCACCGTATTCTGGCTGACTGAACTTTCTGGATTCCGGCCTTCGCCGGAATGACGGTGGGCGGTTTCTGTTGTGCCCGCTGCTTTTGAAGGATTATGGCGTAGTCATGACGAATTGGTATGACTCAAAGCACCCTCACCCTAGCCCTCTCCCACGACGGGAGAGGGGATAAATCGGCATCTGCCTGTTCTCGTAATATTCAAGTTGACTGAGTGCCAGACACCTTGCTCTCAAGCCCTTGTGTCGACGGGACGGCCTCCGCTTGGCTGCGACGCGATGTCCGCAATCAGCGTGTCCAGAATCAGCTCATCGTCCCCGCCCGTGGACTTCATCGCCAGGTCGGCCTCCAGGAGCATCCGGTGAATCTCCACGAGCCGCTCCATGCTGAACCGGTCGGCCTGGAACAGCGTCTTCCGCAGGGGGTAGCCGGAGAGCCTGAGCCTCTGGGAGGCCTCGCCCGTGGAGAGTCTCCGAGCGCCGATCTCCTTGGCCAGAATCAGCAGCCGCACCTGACGCGCGATCATGGTCATGATGTACCCCGTTGGACTCCCCCCTTCCAGCAGCCCGTGAACCAGCCCCAGAGCTTCGGAGACCCTGCCCTCCACAATCGCGTCGACGGAAGCGAAGATATTCGACTCCTGCGCGTAGGAGACCATGCGGTCGACGTCCTCGGCGGTAATCGCCCTTCCCGCGGCTACGAGGGCCAGCTTGCGGAGCTCCGACGCGATAACCGGCAGATCGCTCCCGACGGTCTCGGCAAGCAGCTGCACTGCCCGCTCCTCGATCTGAGCTCCCTCACTCTGGGCGCGGTTGGCGATCCACATCCGAAGCTCACGAGGGCCGGGCGGATGGAACGTCTGGGCCGTGACCAGCTCGTATATCAGCTTGAGCAGCGGGTTCGAGGCGCTCAGTCGTCCGTCGACGAACACCACGTCGGTCGTTTCGGGCACGTTCGCGAGCACCAGCGGCAGACGCTCCCACTCCGAAAGCTCCTTCTTACCGTTCGCGCCTGAGCCGGAACGGCGTCCGCCTCCCCCTCGCTCGAACTTGCCCAGCAGGCCCTCCACCAATACCAGACGCTTGTCCGCCAGGAACGGCACGGTGGAGGCATTGGCAGTGAACTCGTCCAGCGACACGTTCGCGCCGAGCGTGACGATGTTCACGTCGCGGACGTCGGGCGTGCCGACGCCCTCCTTCAAACCGGCGAGCGTCTCCCTGATCGTGAAATCGTCGTCGCCCGATAGCGAATAGATCATTCAAGCCCCGTCAATGCCGTGATGTTGCCATATTGTAGCCGGTTGAATCGGGTGGATTCCCGCCCCCGCATTTCGGTACGGGGATTCACCGCAGAGGGCGCGGAGATCGCTGAGTGGGGAATTGGATTTCCGCACTCGGAAACTCTTGCGTGACTCACAGGAAGGGGAAACCTGAGGGATTGAAAGTGATGCCGTTCAAAGTTAGCGCCCGCCCCTCTGGATACCGGCCTTCGCCGGTATGACGGCTTTTCAACGGCGTCCTTTCTCGGGAATGATGAGTATGAAGGACTGGGCTCGGGTGCGAGACAGTTTGAGAAAATGAGACAGTTTGAGACTCGGTCCGATCTCCCTGTTTTTCTTCCATTCTCAAATTGTCTCGCTCCGCTACTCCCGTTCGGGAGGGGCGTATTGAACCTGATTCGTGGACTCGCGCCCGACAGACGACGGGGTGGTGAGACAGTTTGAGAACTTTTCGCATGTTCAGATTTTCCTCTGTGTCGTTCTCGATTTGTCTCACACGGTTTCGCCGGTCTGGGCGTGTCTGCCGGAGACCGTTTCCGCGACACGCTCATCGTAGGCCACGCGTTCTTGGCGGTCAAATTGGACGGGGTCACGGCAGAGGGCGCGGAGATCGCTGAGTGGGGAATTGGATTTCCGCACTCGGAAACTCTTGCGTGACTCACAGGAAGGGGGAAACCTGAGGGATTGAAAGTGATGCCGTTCAAAGTTAGCGCTCGCCTCTCTGGATACCGGCCTTCGCCGGTATGACGGCTTTTCAACGGTGTCCTTTCTCGGGAATGATGAGTATGAAGGCTTGTCGTTCATTTTCGCACCGATGACGGACCGGGCTCGGGTGCGAGACAGTTTGAGAAAATGAGACAGTTTGAGACTCGGTCCGATCTCCCTGGTTTTCTTCCATTCTCAAATTGTCTCGCTCCGCTACTCCCGTTCGGGAGGGGCGTATTGAACCTGATTCGTGGACTCACGCCCGACAGACGACGGGGTGGTGAGACAGTTTGAGAACTTTTCGCATGTTCAGATTTTCCTCTGTGTCGTTCTCGATTTGTCTCACACGGGTTCGCCGGTCTGGGCGTGTCTGCCGGAGACCGTTTCCGCGACACGCTCATCGTAGGCCACGCGATCTTGCCGGTCAAATTGGACGGGGTCACGGCTTTTTTCGTACATGAGTACGGGGATTTACCGCAGAGGGCGCGGAGGTCGCAGAGAGAAGTCTTTGGTGGTTCGTCGTCATGAGGTTGTTCCGGGTGCGAGGCCCCCAATAGATGGCAACGATTTTAGATTCCTCACTTCGCTTCGCTGCGTTCGGAATGACAGGTGTCGGGGGTGCAATAGTGGCCATTTGAGTGGGAGTGTGGATGATGCCAATCTGTAGCCATGTCACCGTATTCTTGCTGACCGGATTCTCTGGATTCCGGCCTGCGCCGGAATGACAGGTGTCGGTGTTATGCAAGCGTCACCTTGAGTGGGAACTGAGAGTCAGCCATACCTATATGGAGACGCGACATAAGGCACAATCGCGCTGCCGTTATGATATCGTAACAGTGAGGAGCGCGGACCGATGGCAATGCCGATCTTACGCCTGCTGATGCTCACGAGGATACCCGGCCTGGTGTTCCGGCTGATGCTCGACCGGCGAGTCCCCCTTCGTCTGAAGCTCATCATCCCCGCAGCCGTCCTCTACCTCGTCTCCCCCATCGACCTTCTTCCCGACCTCTTCCCTATCCTGGGGCACACCGACGACCTCATCGTCATTATCCTTGCGCTGGCGTCATTCCTGCTCATGACCCCCCGCAATGTCTTGAATGAATACCTCACCGGACATCCCGCCGACCCCTCGGCCGACACGGACGCACGCGACTCCCGCGGCAACGTGATCGAAGGCCAGTACCGCCACGTCGAGGACGAGGACAAGCGGAAGTCCTAGAGAGACCGTACCTCCGCGACGTAGGCAACTCCGGTCCCCCTCCCCTCGGAAAACGCATCCATGGAAATTGGCATCATAGGTCTTCCCGGCAGTGGTAAGACCACCGTATTCAACGCCCTTACGCGGGGGCAGGCCGACGTTGCCTCGTACGGCGGGAAACCGAACGTCGGCGTGGCGGCAGTGCCCGACGCGCGTCTCGACCGGCTGGCCGCGCTGTATGAGCCCCGGAAACCCGTGTCCGCGATGGTGAGCTACGTCGACATCCCACCGCCCGCGACCCCATCCGGCAGGACGCGCGGAATATCCGGCCAGTACCTGAACGACCTCCAGCGGGTGGACGCTATGCTCATCGTCGCGCGGGCCTTCAAGGACGAAGCCGTGCTCCACGTCGACGGCTCGGTCGACCCCTTCCGCGATGTCGAGAACATGATGCTGGAGCTCCTCTTCTCCGATCTCGAATTGCTAGAACGACGGCTGCAGCGCCTCGACGACAACTCCAAGGGCGCGGAGGCCGCAGAGCGGGACGCCATCGAAAAGGAGCGAGACCTGCTCGGACGGATCAAAGAGCAGCTTGAAGCCGAGACGCCCATCCGCGACCAGCAGTTCACGCCCGAACAGGCCCAGCGTATTCGCGGGTTCCAGTTCCTCACGGCGAAACCCCTCATCGTTTTGCTCAACATCGACGAGGACGGTCTCGACGATGCGCAGAGCCTCGAAGAGCGTCTGGCAGGCGCGTTGCAAGGGCCGTCGGTCCGCGCTGCGGCGATATGCGGCAAGCTGGAAATGGACCTCGCGCAGATGGACGGGACGGAGGAAGCCGAGTTTCGCGAGGCCATCGGCGCGGGAGAGTCGGGGATGAACCGGATCATCAGGCTGTCGTACGATGTCGTGGGACTTATTACCTTCCTGACCATCGGAGACGACGAGGTGCGCGCGTGGGAGCTCCCGGAGGGTACTACCGCATCAAGGGCGGCAGGCAAGATACACACGGACTTCGAGCAGGGCTTCATCCGCGCCGAGGTCGTGCCGTTCGATGAGCTCGTCGCCTGCGGCGGCTTTGCGGATGCCCGCAAGCGCGGCGTCCTCCGGCAGGAGGGCAAGGACTACGTCGTGCAGGACGGCGACGTCATGCACGTGCTGTTCAATTTATGATGGAGGACAGAAGTGGCCCGACTGACCACCGGGTTTTGTTGCGTTGTGGTTGACCCTATAATGACTTAGTCCCCACAAAGGGATGTGTACGCAGCATCAATTCGTGCTAGTGGCGCCGTCTTCTCGCTGACCGAACTTTCTGGATTCCGGCCTCCGCCGGAATGACGGTGGGCGGGTTGTTCTATGTGCACAAGGAACCGAAAGGAGTTCAGCGATGGCTAGAGGGTACAGTAGAGGAGGCTTCAGAGGTGGGGCTCGACGGAGCTTTGGAAGCAGGAGCAGTGTGAGGCGAAGTTCGAGCAGGCGCAGTGCATCTCAGCCCAAGGGACAGATTAAGTCGGGGAACCCCTTTTTCCAGTATGCGATCAAGAGCAGCAGGGGCAGAACCAAATACTACGGAACATCGAACGATCCTTCACGTCGAGCGGCTGAGCACCGAGCGACGGGAAAGCTCGGTCGTGGGGATAAGCTCGAAATTCAATCAAGGCACAAGACTCGGAAGTCTGCTGAGCGAGTCGAGGCTGCGAAACTGGCTTCTTATCGCCGCCGATACGGGAAGAACCCGAAAAACAACACGACGAACGACGGGAAGTTCCACTAGCTCAGGTTGTTCTAGGATCGGAACACTGAATGGCCGCTACCTCCATCCAGCCCATCGCTCTCTACGTCCATATTCCATTCTGCGAGACGAAGTGCCCCTACTGCGACTTCAACACGTACGCGAAGATTGAGTCGCTCATACCTGGCTACGTTTCCGCCCTGAGGACGGAGATCGAGCTATGGGGCGGTCTTCTCGGCGGTCCTCCCGTCCGCACCGTCTTCTTCGGCGGCGGCACCCCCTCGTATTTGCCCTCCAACGACATCTCCGCGCTGATGGCGACCATCTCCGAGTCCTTTACCCTCCAAGACGACGCGGAGATCACCCTTGAAGCCAACCCAGGGGACTTCACTCCCGACAAGCTCAGCCATTTCCTCGACGCGGGGATCAACCGGCTCAGCATCGGAGTCCAGAGCTTCGATGACGGCCTGCTCCGCCTGCTCGGACGACGGCACTCTGCGGCGGACGCCGTCGAGGCATACCGCATGGCGCATGACGCCGGGTTCGGCAACGTCAGCATCGACCTGATGTACGGCCTGCCTCACCAGACTGTCGACCACTGGCAGGAGACCCTTGCGCGAACGGGAGACCTCCACCCGCCCCACGTCTCCCTGTACGCGCTGACGCTGGAAGGCGGCACCCCGATGGAGCACTCCGTATCGCAGGGAACGCTCCCCACGCCTGATCCCGATCTCGCCGCCGACATGTACGCACTGGCCGAGCAGGACCTCGGCGACCTCGGATACCGTCACTATGAGATATCCAACTGGGCTGCCGATGGCAAAGAGGGCCTGCACAACATCGTCTACTGGCGAAACGAGCCGTATTTGGGCGTCGGCCCCGGGGCGCATTCGTCCCTCGCCAATCACCGTTTTTCCAACCTCAAACCGCCACGCGAGTATATCAAGAGGCTTCGTGACTGTATTCCTTGTTCCAGAACGACGCTTCCGTGGCGTACGGGCGGGTTTCAAACCCGCCCCTACAGCCAGGCGAAGGCTACGCAAGAAAGCAACACTAAAGGAGCCCACTCTGCCATCCGGTCGATTCCCGTGGTCGACACCGTCGAGTTCATCGACCGCCGACTTGAGATGGCGGAGACCATGATGCTCGGACTCCGGCTCGATACGGGCGTCTCCGTCCCTGCGTTCGAGGCTCGTTTCGGGGCGTCCCCCGTCGAGGTATACCGGGAGGAGTTCGATGAGCTGTTGCCCACCGGGTTCGTCGAGACGGTCGATGGGAGCATCCGCCTGACCGATAAGGGCAGGTTTCTCAGCAACGAGGTATTCGTCCGCTTCTTCGATTGACCGTCCGCATACCGCGAGGCATCCGGTTTTGCTATGCTCTCATAGTAGACCGAAGTCTTTGAAATGACGGATGGTACACGACAGGGCGGGTTTGAAACCCGCCCCTACCAAAGCCATAGTCTCGTTACCCTTCAATACTAGGGTGTTTCGGAACAAGTTGATCCCAAAGGAATCGCCAATCTCTCCCCCGCAGGTGGGCTGACAGGGGTATGTAAAACGGATTTGCAGCTATAAATCCGGCCCCTTCCTGTCATTCCGAGCGCAGCGAGGAATCTAAAATCCATGACCGCAAGACCAGATAGCCGGTGCCATGTTTACATCGTGACCAACAGTTAGGACGGCGCTAGAATTCCCTATGTCAGCTTTAGTTGTGACAGACACTTTAGATTCTTCGACTCCGCTCCGCTCAGAATGACAGTGACGATGTTGCTTTCTCCTTGTAAAGTGTGGGCCTATGGTCAAATACATACCCCTGTCAGCCCGCAGGCGGGGGAGAGATACAGAGAGGGGGCGTGAATCTTGCACGTAATCGGAACGGCGGGACACGTCGACCACGGCAAGTCGACCCTCGTTCAGGCCCTCACGGGCATCGACCCCGACCGTCTCCAGGAGGAGAAGGAGCGGGGCCTGACCATCGACCTGGGGTTTGCATGGATGCCGCTCTCCGACGGCAGCGAGGTCAGCATAGTCGACGTTCCCGGGCACGAGCGGTTCGTCAACAACATGCTCGCGGGCGTGGGCGGCATCGACCTCGCCCTGCTCGTGGTCGCCGCCGACGAGTCGGTGATGCCGCAGACACGCGAGCACCTCGCAATCCTCGACCTGCTGAACGTCAGCCGCGGCCTCGTGGCCGTCACCAAGCGCGACCTCGTGGACGACGAGTGGATCGAGCTCGTGACGGCGGAAGTGCAGGACGTTCTCGAGGGCACGACGCTCGAAGGCGTGCCGATCATTCCCGTCTCGGCCACCACGGGTGAGGGCCTTTCGGAGTTGACGGCGACGGTCGAATCTCTGCTGCAAGACACGGGCTCCCGCAAAGACCTCGGACGCCCCCGTCTCGCGCTCGACCGCGCGTTCACGATGTCCGGTTTCGGCACCGTGGTCACGGGGACTTTGGTCGACGGTACCCTGAGTGTGGGTCAGGAGGTCGAAGTGCTGCCACAGCGTCTCTCGTCGAGGATTCGCGGCCTGCAGAGCCACAAGAGGAAGCTGGAAACGGTTCCACCGGGCACGCGGGTGGCAGCAAACCTCGTAGGCCTGGCACAAGACGATCTTCAGCGAGGGGATGTGCTAACCGTCCCCGGCTGGCTCACGCCGACCGACGCCGTGGATGTTCACCTGCGAGTCATCGAGGACGTTCCGCGACCGCTCCGTCACAACATGCTCCTGACGGTCCACACGGGCAGCAGCGAAGCCCTAGCCCGCCTGAGACTGCTCGAACGTCAGCGGGCAGAGCCGGGAGAATCGGTATGGGCGCAGCTGAAGTTCGAGACGCCCGTCGCCGTCGTCAAGGACGATTTCTTCGTGGTCCGCTCCAACCAGACGACTCTCGGCGGCGGCAGCGTGGTCGACACGCACGCGCGACGCCATCGCCGCAATCACCAGCCGACGCTCGACCGGCTGACCATGATGGAGCAGGGGACGACGCAGGAAATTCTGCTCAATACCATCGAACGTTCCGAGCCGGCAGATGTTGACCGCCTCCCCAGCCGGGCCAACATGGAAGCCTCTGTGGTGCGCTTGGAGTTGGACGAGATGGCCCGAAGAGGCGATGTGGTCCTGCTCCGTTCGGGGAAGTCCGTCTTCACCAAGGGTGGATGGGACGAAGTGGAGCGCAAGTCGCGCATATTTCTCAAGGGCTACCACGAGTCCTACCCTCTCAGAAAGGGCGCTCCAAAGGAGGAGCTGCGCAGTCGAATAAGATCGACTGCCTCAATCTTCCCGGAGGTGCTGCGAGTCCTCCAAGAGGGAGGGACGGTCGTCGAGGACGGCCCGGCGGTATACCTGACCGGCCACTCGCGGAAGTTAACTGCGAGCCAGGAACGGGTCGCGCAGGACTACCTCCGCCTGCTTGAGTCACAGCCTTTCTCGCCCCCGACGGAGCCTGTGCCCGACGCGGAGATACTGGCACTGCTCGTCGATGAGGGCCGGGTCGTGCGCGCGGGAGATACGGTCGTGTTCGCCGCGTCCGCCTACCGCAAGATGGCGGACGCCGTGGTCGAGCACATCAAGACGAATGGGCCCATCGCCGTCGGCGACGTGCGCGACATGTTCGGCACCAGCCGCAAATACGCGCTCGCCCTGCTCGAACAGCTCGACCGCGAACGAGTCACGCGGCGCGAAGGCGATGGCCGCGTTCTCAGATAGTCCCGCCTACATTCATCTTATACCGATTCCTCTTGAATACGCCGTAACTCTATCGTTGGTATGAAGGTGATTTCGTCTAACCTTCCAAAGGGCAGGTTTGAAACCTGCCCCTACCCGGTGCTCCTACCCCTTCATGGTGTGGTCAAAGCGAACTGGTATTACTATTTCCTGCCCCGTAACTGTTCAGTCTCCGTGAGTTGCATTGCGAAGACCCCCTCTCTGTGTCTCTCCCCCGGCGGGGGAGAGATTGTAGATTCTTCGTCGATTCGCTTCTCAGAATGACAGTAGGAGGACAGTTCCTACATATCTCACCGACTCTGAACAGTTACCCTGCCCCATTTTTCGTAGCCCCCGACCATTCCATGCTATACACTGGTTTTCGGTAGGCTAATCGGGCACGCATGGCTTCAAGCACACTTCACTCGGCAGGCATCGCACGTTACACTATCTGGGCCGCGCGGCTCGTGGTGTTCGCCGCCTTCTTCGACCTGTTCGTCCAGTTTCCCACCATCGCGCCCTACGCTGAGAGCCTCGGAGCGTCGGCTGCGCTAGTGGGCCTGATCGTCGCGGCCTACTCCTTCACGAACCTGTTCGGCAACCTGGGAGCGGGATACATTCTCGATAGGTGGGGACGCCGTTCCCCTATGCTTCTCGGCATGGCGATCACGGTCATTGCCGTTTTCAGCTACTCGCTCATCCAGACGCCGGAGCAGATGATGGCGGCGAGGGCCGTCCACGGCATCGGGGCGGCGGTACTCGCGCCCGGCGCGTTCTCCATCATCGGCGACCGCACCCCATCCGACCGGTGGGGTCGCGCAATGGGACTGACGGGAGCTCTGATAGCCGTCGCCGCCCTGATCGGCCCTCCGGCCGCCGGCATCCTCCGCGATATCTGGGGGGCAAACGTCGTCTTCTACGTCGATTGCGCGTTCATCCTCACCACACTGGTGGCGTTCCTGCTCATCACCCGGGACGACTCCCTGACGGTCTCAGAGGAGAAATCAGACCCGCAGACTGCGTCACCCGACGATAGGAGGAAAAGACCGGCCCTATGGTCGGCCTACGCCGCGGCATTCGCGATAACCGTCGGCATCGGGGCGCTCGTCACGCACCTGCCCCTGATGCTGGAAGAGCAGGGAGAGACGGCAGCCCGTTCGGGCTACAGTTTCGGCGTCTACGCGCTCGTGGCGATGCTGGTCATGGCAAGCCCGATCAGCCGCGTAGGGGACCGGTTCGGGCGCTTCGTCCCCCTGATGCTGGGCCTCATCGGTGTTGCCGCCGGACTGGCCCTGCTGGGCGTTCTCGATGGCTACGGAGGGGTTGTCGTGGGCATGGCCGTCTTCGGACTGGGATACGGCCTCGTTTTCCCGGCCGCCACTGCTTTTGTGGCCGGAGCTACCGGCGCGGACAGGCGGGGAATGGCCTTCGGCGTCTTCTACGCCGTCTACTCGTTTGGAGTGGTCGTAGGAGCGTCCGGCAGCGGCAGACTCGGCGCACTCAGCGAAGACCTCGTCGGCCTACCTTTCCTCGCCGCCGCCGCCGTCGTCGTTGCGGCCGTCCCTCTCGTGGCGATCATGAGATACGCCGCGGCCAAGTCCCCGTCACACAGCACCTAGCACCCAGAACCCAGCACCCTTCCCCTACACCCCCAACTCATGCAGCCGCTCGTCGTCGATCCCGAAGTGGTGAGCGACTTCGTGCACCACCGTCGTGCGTATCTCCTCGATGATCTCTTCGTTCGACTCGCAGATCTCCTCGATCGACCCCTGGAAGATCGTAATCCTGTCGGGAAGGATCGTTAGGTAGTCGGCCCGCTCCGTGAGGGGCACGCCCTCGTAGAGGCCAAGGAGCAGCTGCGACTCGTCCATGAGGTGTCCGGCAAGCTGGTCTTGCGAGGGCCAGTCCTCGACGATGATGTCGACATTCTCAAGGTACCGCCGGAACTCCTCCGGCACCGTACCCAGCGCCCTCCACACCAGCCGCTCGAATGTCTGCCGCTCCATGCCGCAATTCTATCAGAGTTTCCGTGGGTGTCCTTGTCGGATGATGCGCCGGCTCACCAACGCAATCAGGGTAGACGCATGTAGGCAAGAGCCTTCCGATTCAGGCATTGGGTTTCAGTCCTGTCACCCTGAGCGTAGCCGAAGGGTCTAAAATCCTGGCGGAAAGGACAGTTCTTGCGGACAGAGACTTTAGATTCCTCCCTTCGGTCGGAATGACAGCAGAGTGTTTTCTGATGGTTAGATGACCAGCTTTTTTCTAAGTGCAATTACCCCTACTCCCTACCCAATACTTTCTGCGCAAATGCCGCTGTGATATATTTCAACCATGCCTCAAGAGACGCTTACTTTGGTCGGACGCCCTGTGGCTGAGAGTCGCAGGGGAGACCATTTTCGCGATGTGCTTCTCGTCGCCGGCGCCGTACTCATGGCGGCCACGCTGTACCTCACCTTCCTCTATGTGCCGACCGACGCCAACCTTGGCGTATCCCAGCGCATCTTCTACTTCCATGTTCCGATTGCCATCCTCGCACTCCTGTCGGTAGTCGTAGTCGCCGCGGCCAGCGCGATTCATCTCTTCGGCAAGGGTGCGAGGTCCGACGCCGTCGCCTACGCATCGGCGGAGGTGGGCTTCGTCTTCTGCACCATAGCTATCGTCACAGGGGCGATTTGGGCCAAGCCGGTATGGGGCGTGTGGTGGACGTGGGACCCGAAGCTGACGCTGACGCTCGTGCTGTGGTTCATCTACGCCAGCTACCTGATGCTCCGCGCGTTCGGGCCGAAGGGTTCGCAGGGCGCGCGGTACGGGGCCGTCCTCGCGCTGATCGGGGCAATCGACGCACCCATCATCTATTACGCCGCCGAGTTGTGGCGTTCGACCCACCCTAATCTGGTACTTGGCCCGGCTGCGGAGAGCGACGCCCTCGACCCGAGGATGCTTTTGACTGTGCTCGTCTCGCTCGTTGCATTCGTGGTCCTCTTCGTCTACTTGATTATCGAACGATACAGCCTGAAGAAAGCGGAGACCGATGTCGACGAGATATTCCAGATCGCTGCGTAAAGCGCTTCCCATTGCCAAGTCCGCCCCCGTCGTCCTGCTAGGACTCATCTTGGCGGCGTTCCTTGCCGCACCCGTGTATGCGGGCAGCGGCATTGTCGATCACGCCGCCTCCGCCACGCCATTCGCCCAGGCGTCCGGCTCCGACCCGGAGGCGAACCTTCCGTTCCTCTTTGCCGTCTACATCCTGACGTGGGCGGGGTTCTTCGGGTATGCTTTCTACATGTCGCGCCGCCAGCGCGACATGCGACGCGACATCGAAGCGCTGAGGCAGGCCCTTCGGGACCGTGAGGACAAGGACGGCGCGAGTTTAGAAGAAGAGAGCCGATAGACGATGACAACAAACGAACCGCCCGTCATTCCCGAGCCGAGCCGCATGGCCCACCGCATCAAGGTGTTCGTCGGCCTCGCGGTCGTCATTGGCGCCCTCGGCTTCCTCATCTTTACCGCGTTTCAGAGCGCAAGCGTCTACTTCTACACCGTCAGCGAGATCAAGCAGGTCGGCCCGACCGAAGATGGCAGGCTCGTTAAGGTGAACGGCAAGCTCGTCCAGGACTCATTCGTCCGTGAGGAGGCGTCCACCATCGCCCGGTTTACCCTTGTGGACACCGAGGGCCCGGAGACCCTGTCGGCAGTGCATGACGGCGTGGTACCCGACCTCTTCTTCAACCAGCACTCCGAGATCATCCTAGAAGGCTCATACGGCGACGACGGCGTGTTCTACAGCGAGAGCGTCATCGTCAAGTGTCCGTCGAAGTACGTCGCCGCCGGATAGCGCCCGCCGCCTATCAAGCGCGTAGACGGCCCTCCTCCGCGATCCTGACTCGAATGGCGTCCTTGAGGCTTGCCGGAGTTGGCTCCTCGCGCTTCATCGTCCCCAGCAGCCGTATTGTCTCTACAAGCGTGTCGACGAACGCCCGGCAGGCCTCGCACCCGCCAAGGTGGGCGCGCACCCGCTCGACCTGCGTCTCTCGCAGACCGCCGTCGACGTAGTCCGACGCCGCCATGCGGATGTCCCTGCAGTCAGGATCCCGCCTGAAAAGCGCCGTAAGCAGTGCTAGTAGCCCCATAATCGCCGTACATGCCCTTCCGGGTTACTCTCCGGCAGGAGAAGGGGCCTGCTATCGCTTTGCAGTCCCGTTCCCATACAATTGGATGCAAGGGACCCGTTTTCGGTTCCGTAAGTTGCGGGACGCCTCGCCCGGCCTTCCGGCATTCAAGAGTTCACATTGACTCCGCCCGCCCAAGAACAGAGTACGTCCGCAGCAGACTGGGAAGACTTCGACGCCATCGTCGAGAAGCACTCGGACTTCGTCTACAACGTGGCGTATCGCGTCATGGGCAGCCCCCAGGAGGCGGAGGACGTGGTCCAGGACGCCTTCCTGTCGGCATACCGCGCCTACGACCGTTTCCGCGGGCAGTCCCACGTGACCACCTGGCTCTATCGGATAACGATGAACGCGGCGCTGATGCGGCTTCGGAAGACCAAGAAGGCCCGCACCCTGACCCATACCGGCATCGACGAGGTCGAGGTCGTCGACTGGACGAAGAACCCGCACAAGGACGCGCTCGACTCGGAGCTGGGCGACAAGCTCCGCGAGGGGATCGACCTGCTCGAACCCGACCTGCGCGCCGCCCTCGTCCTGCGCGACGTTCAGGGCCTGTCCAACGCGGAGGCCGCCGAGGCCCTCGACATCACCGTCTCAGCCCTCAAGTCGCGTCTGCACCGCGCGCGCATGATCGTGCGGAGATACCTCGAAGACTACGTCAAGACGCCCAAACAGTAGCCGGATCCTACTACGTTCAGGCCTTCCCCTACGCTATCCGCACCCTCCACTCGAAGGGGTCGTCCTTGTAGCCATATTGGATTCCGACGATCTCGTCGTACAGACGGCGCGCCAAGGGGCCGGTCTCTCCCTCACCGACGGGGATGTCCTCGCCCATGTAGCCGATCTCTCCGATGGGCGACACCACCGCCGCAGTGCCCGTCGCGAACGCCTCGCTGATCGCGCCGCTCCGGCACCCTTCTGCGACCTCTTCCATCGAGATGCGCCGCTCAGTGACCTCGATGTCCCAGTTGCGGGCGACCTGCATCACCGAGTCGCGCGTTACCCCGGAGAGGATCGAGCCGGACAGACTCGGCGTTACCAGCGCGTCTTCAATCACGAAGAAGATGTTGCTCGTGCCGACCTCCTCGACGTAACGGCGTTCCACGGCGTCGAGCCACAGGACTTGCGTATAGCCCTTTTCCTTGGCGTCCTCGGACACGTACAGAGTGGGACCGTAGTTGCCGGAGGTCTTCGCGTTGCCGACGCCGCCCGGCGCCGCCCTGATGTACTCGTCGGACACGAAGATTCGCGTCGGGTTGAACCCTTCCTTGTAATACGGCCCGACGGGGCTGAGCACGATGAAGAACAGGTAGGTCGCCGACGGCTGCACTCCCAAAGCCGCCTCGGTGGCGATCATCGTGGGCCGGATGTAGATCGCCGTGCCCTCCGAAGTGGGCAGCCAGTAGCGGTCCAGTACCACAAGCTCCTTGACCGCGGCCAGGAACACCTCGGCGTCGAACTGGGGCATCACCATCCGCTCGGTCGAGGCATTCATCCGCTCGACGTTCTTGTCCGGTCGAAACAGTCCGATGCCCCCATCCGGCAGGTGGTACGCCTTCAGGCCCTCGAAGACCTGCTGGTTGTAGTGGAGTACGATCGCCACCGGGTCGAGGGTCAGGTCGTGGTACGGCTCGATCCGCGGGCTGTGCCACCCGCGCTCCGTCGAGTAGTCCATCAGGAACATGTGGTCCGTGAGGATCTGGCCGAAGCCGAGATCGGCGTCGGCCGGTCGCGGGCGTGTTCCCGCGGTCGGGGATTTCGTGATCGCGATGTCCATCTGCTTCTCCGGTACCTTGCGGATCGTAGACACAAAATATACCACCGGCAGGCGGATTGGGCTACCGTCTCAACCTATCTGCATGTCATGCCGAACGTAGCAAACCCCGATTCCTGTCATTACTCTGAGAATAACCGCGTGGGTCACCTCCAACCGTCATTCCCGCGAAGGCGGGAATCCATCCCCGGCGTTAGCCCTGTCACCGCACAGAAACCAACGTCATTTTCGTGCCAGGTGGAAAGGGTGACAACCCTCATGAGCTATTCCCAACGGAAGCACCCCTGCTCCCTGTCATTCCGAACGCAGCGTAGCGGAGTGAGGAATCCAAGATGCTTGTCTTCCAAGCAACGCCCGTACTTGGAATTGCCTCAATGACGACGGCGCAGCACCCTAGATTCCTCGCTTCGCTCGGAATGACAGACTGAGGGGCTATTCAGACCCCGAAAGCGGGACTCCACACCTCAGCGCAATGGACTCCCGCCTTCGCGGGAGAGACGGAGGGGGTGTAGACGAGATGCTGAACATCACGATCCAGCCCTGGATGCTAGTACCGCTTAGGGTTACGGGAGAGGTTCTTCGCCAGCATGACGATTATGCAGGGGTCTCTTATACAAAAAAACCCCGGTGGGCTGTTCCCGACCGGGGCATTGCTGATTTCTCCGTCAGGACAGCCTTACACGCCGTAGGAGGCTACCATCTGCTCCGTGGTCAGTTCCTTCGCCTTCGCCCTGAGCCCGTCCAGCCGCTGCTCCAGCGTCGGCTGCGACTCCGCTTGATACACCAGACCCAGCGGTATGCCGTCGCGCTCGAGAAGGCTCGCCGCTGCGTCGATGTTCGAGGGATCGTGATCGTCCGAGATGTCCCACGCCCTGCCGGGTATCCCCTTGCGAGGCTCTCCCTTGAGGACCTTGTACGTGTCGTTGTACTCGGTGCACGGCGACTGGACGTGTACGACAGAGAAGCCGGGGTACTCCATGGCGTCGTAGATCATGTTCGCCATGTCCTTGATCTTGCTCGACAGGGCAGAAGCGATGTGCGACACGCCGATGGTCAGGTACAGCCTGAGGGGGTTGAGGCCCTCTTCCGCCTTGCCGAACGGCGTCGAGCTCGTGATCATTCCAATCTCGCTGGTGGGCGAGCTCTGCCCCTTCGTCAGGCCGTAGACGCCGTTGTCCATGACGACGGCGCAGACGTTGAGGTTTCGCTGGGCCTGGGGCGCGATGTGCTCCATGCCGATGCTCAGGAAGTCCCCGTCGCCCGCGACCACTATGACGTTCAGGTCGGGCTGGCCCGTCTTCACGCCGAATGCGACCGGCAAGGTGCGACCGTGCAGGCCGTGAATGCCGAAGGGCTGGTCGCCCTCCAGCAGGTGGACGAGATTGCCGGAACATCCGATGCCGGCAACCACAACGGTCTGCTCGATCGGCTCCTCCGCTTCGACCAGCCGTCGCGCTACCGCCTGCTCCAGTGCGCGTCGAACGCCGAAGTCGCCGCACCCGGGGCACCACTTGAAATCATATTCGGGATTCTTGTCGGTCATACTGCGACCTCCTCCTTCCGTCCCACACCAATCCGCTCTTCGATTCGTCGTGTCAAGCCCGCAATCCCAAACGGGAGTCCCGTGTACTGCGTGATCGACTCGGCCCTTACGCCCTTGGACCGGAGATACGACGAGAACTGGCCCTGATAGTTCAGCTCGGGCACGATAACCAGCTCCTTCGTCCTTAGCTCATTCAGCAGTGCTGGCGGGAGCGGATTCAAGTACATGGTGTAGTACCACGCAAGATTGTCCGCCGTTCCGGTCTCCCTCATGCGCTGCCACACCTCGCGGGTTGGACCTTTCGATCCGCCCCAGGTCATCAGGGCGACCGAAGCGCCCGTGTTCTCCGCCTCGTAGGCGCCGGTCTCCAGCAGCTTCAGCTTGCCGAACCGGCGCTCCGTCATCTGAATGTGTCGCTCCGGCAGGTGGGTCGTGTCACCCATGCCGTCGTGCTCGCTCGCGTTGGCCACGTAGCTGCCGGGACCGCCGGGCAGCGGCATCGGGGACAACTCTTGCGGCTCGTACCGATGGTAGCCGTTCGTCCCGTTTGCCCCGTGATATACCGCACGGTTCTCGACGGGAATCGCATCCAGGTCGGGCTTGCGGACGTTCTGCTTGCGTTCGGACAGAGAGTGCTCGCTCAACAGGACAACAGGCCCTTGGTACCGCTCGGCCCAGTTGAAGGCCTCTACGGTCGCGTAGAAGCACTCCTCGACCGATCCTGGGGCGATTACCGGGAGGCTGACGTCTCCGTGAGCCGGATGCATCGCCGCAAACAGGTCCGACTGCTCCGTCTTCGTTGGAAGACCGGTCGCCGGGCCGCCGCGCTGCACGTCGCAGACCACGAGCGGAATCTCCGCCATCCACGCGAACCCCAGCCCCTCGCTCATCAGCGAGAAGCCCGGCCCTGCCGTGGCGGTCATCGCCTTCTTGCCAGCGTACCCAGCCCCGACTATCGCGTTGATCGCCTCGATCTCCGAGGACACTTGGTAAGCGGTCTTCTCGTCCCCGCTCAGCCACTGCTCCATCCATACGAGAATCGTCGTCGCGGGCGATATCGGATATCCGGCGTAGAAGTTGAGTCCCGCGTGTACCGCGCCAAGGCAGATGGCCTCGTTGCCGTTCAGGAAAATCTGGTCGTAGTCCGGCTTGTCGGGCGGGGCAAGCTCCCCCAAGCTGAAGCCACTTTTCACCGCCTCTTCGCGTCCGAGGGTCAGGCCGTGGATGTTCTGCGGCACCGTCTTCTCGCCGTACCGCTGTACGTTGCCCCAGCGCTGCTTGACGAACTCTTCCAGTATCGACTGGGGCATGTTCATCAGGCCGGCAAGCATCCCCATGACGACCATGTTCGCCGCCCTCGGGTTGCCCGTCGACCGGCCTAGCTGATCGAACGGGACGCCTAGGCTCGATCCGTTGTCGTCCATCTGGAACGCCTTCGAGTCGTAGACCACGACGCCGCCCTCGCGGACCTCGTCCTTGTGGGCTTCGTAAGCCTGCTCGTTGAACGCGACTAGCACGTCGAGTTGGTCGCCGCGACTCAGTATCGGTTCGGTGGATATCCGAACCTGGAACCACGTAGGCCCGCCCGTGATCTGAGAAGGGAACGTCGCGAAGGTCTGCGCGTGGTATCCGGCCTGCACGTTCGCGGACGCGAAGCCCTCGGCGACCGACAGCAAACCCTGTCCACCCTCACCGGCGATTCGTATCCTAAAGTCTGTCGTCTGCAACTCGTGCCCCCTTCAGACGGCGCTCACCCGCATCAATACGTTCGCGAATGAGGCGAAACCAGCAAAAACCCCGCGCATCGGTCTGTGCCGCGGGGCGTGGATTACGTACAGGATGGAGTCCTATAACTCATACCGATTTCAAGGGAATTTTACATGACCGCTCCCGCCAGTGTCAACGGAATCTCGTATCAGTGAAGGATGCGGAGCGGGCGCTGTCCACTAGATCGGCCTCCGACGCCTCCGGTTTTCTGTCGATTCCCTTCGGCCTGTTGATGGCCGCTTCATTGGCGATACTGGCCCCGAACAGGAAGATCATGCCGCCCAGGAACCCCCAGATCAACACGATCACGACGGACGAAAACGGCAAATAGATGAGGTTCTGCTGCCCTGAAAGGTTGCCGAACCAGAAGAACAGGTGCTTACCGATCTCGAAGAGGACCACCGCGACAATGGCTCCGAACGTCGCGTCCCGCCAGTCCACGTGAGTGTTCGGGAGGGCCCGATAGACGACTCCGAAGGCTATTGTGGTCATGACTATCGGCAGTACCCCCGACACCAATTCCGTAACTATGATGAACACACGATTGATCGGCCAGCCGACGAGCGGCACTGCCTCGCCGATGTTCAATGCTATCTGAAATACGACTGTCAGGCCTATTGAGATGAGGAACATCATCATGACGCCGATGGCCAAAAGGACCTGCAGCAGCGTCGTGGTAACAACCCTGCGGGGTTGCGACCCAAAGATACGATTGACGGCCCGGTTGGTGGCCATGAGCAGCCCGTTCGCTCCAATGAGGAGGCCGACGATGGCTACGACCCCGGCCGTGAAACGTGAGCTGAACAGGTGGTCGATAGATTCGTTGAAGAAGTCTCCCGATGCAGGGAAGAAGAAGAGAAACACGTGACCGATTTCCGCCTTGATGGTCCCCGGGTCGGCAAACGCCGAGAAGATCAGGACGATGAGCGCCACCAGGGGGAAGAACGACAGCAGCGTGAAGAACGCCAACGACGCGGAAAGGTCTACGCCTCCGACCCTGATTAGCGTAAGTCCCGCGAACCAAACCGCCTTGAACCTCCATACCAGCGGCCCCTGCGGGTGATACACGGCGATGCGCTCGGCGAGGTCTTGCAGCAGCGGGGCGGTGGCCGGACCCACGTGCGCGCGGGGGGCCTCCAACATCTCCGCTACGCCGCGGCGTACCTCTTCTCCCGCCTCCTCGCTCACCTCATACGCGCCGTCGATCGCGCCCTCGGCCGCTCCGGCAACGTACTTGACCGTGAAGACATGGTCGATGTTCTGCACTTCGAGGGCGCCCTCTACCACGCTCCGGGCCACATACGCTAAATGCGCGGCCTCGCCCGTCACGTTGTCCATGAGGAGCTTGGCCGTATCTCGCGCGGCCTGAGGCACGTCCCCGCCCGTGGCGGAGACGCCGGTAATTACTCCGACAATGGCCGCTTTCGCCGCGCTGCCCACGTCGACGCCGATCTCGGTGATGGCTTCAAACGCGCTGTACGACGCCTCGGATACGGCTTGGCCCGGCTCCATGCCGACGAAGACGGCCCCCTCGATCGCCCCCTCCACCGCGTCCGTCCCCGCAGTTGGGACGTCCATGCCCATATCGTTCGACCCACGGATCGCCCCCTCCACGGCTTCACGGATCATTGGCGTCGTCGTCGCGGAAGACCCTGAGGCGCCCTGCACGACACCCATCACGGCATCCCGCGCGATGCCGCCCGCCTCGCTGCCAATTGCGGTCAATACGCCCTTCGCGCCTCGAACGGCCTCGCGGGCCAGTTGACCTGCCCGCCTTCCTTCCCCGTTCGAGTTGCCGCGCGCAAGCTGGGCCGCGGCGCGGACTCGTTCGTTCCAAAGTTCGCTCTTCTGTTCATCGCTCGGCGCCGGGCCGATGAGCAGCGTGCGGACTTGTCGCCCTATCCTTCCCAGTTCCATTACAGAGAACCCTGTCTCCTCGGTCCTCGCCAACCGGCCGTCGCTTGCCGTGTCGGCATCCCTGAGTCGTATGGGCCTGCCCGAGTCAAGCTATCATATATCAAAGGCGCGCATACAATGGCAACTGCCTCTAAGCCGTGCAGCCTTGCCCCCACTGCCAACTCGCCCTGACTGCGCTGCCAATTGATCCGGCCACTTTTCATATCCATGGAGACAGCCAGGAATCCCTAATCCGTCACATCGGCGGGCGCCGGTATCCAGTAGGCCGGACGCTCAGGTTCGATGACGTTGTTGCCAGTTCACTAAAGTTGCCTTGCTCGATAAGTTATACGAGAGTCTGTGTGATGCCGCCGTATTCTTACTGATCGGGCTCTCTGGATTCCGGCCCCGTATCGGAGTACGGGGTGACGTTCCTTCGCCGGAATGACGGATGGGGACGCTGGTCATGCAAATTACGACGTAGTCAGAACGAATTGGTATTATACGAAAGTCTGCGAGGGCGGGATTCACGAGTCGGGCATAAGCATGAGCCGGTTTCACAGCGGCTTGGCATAGGAATCACGACAGGGGGAATTTAGCGAGGCGATAGAAGGGGAATGAGATGAGGCGCGCGACCGGAGACCTAAGTGCGGTCGCTGAGGTTCTTGGCGGGGGCAAATATGGAGTCGTCGGGAAACTCCGCAGCAACCCTGCGCCTGCGAGCGAGGAAGCGTTGCCCGCCCATGATGGTCAGCATGGCCGCGCCGCTTCCCAAGCCGACTATGGCGCTCTTCAGAAACCCTCTCCGGGAAACTCCTCCATCGCCTTCGGTTCGTTTGGCCATGTTCGTCCTTCGCTCCGTGCGTGGTCTACGTGACATTATAAAACACGCCATCCCGCATTTGGAAGGCCGACGCTCTTCCGCCAACCCTCGCCTACTTTACCTCACCCCGCTAAACAGGTTACCCTTTGTCCACCAACGGAGGTCGGGATGAGCACCGAAGAAGAACAGCCACAGCAACCCCAGCAGCCACAACAGCCCCGGGAACCGGAAGTCCCCGAAGACGCCATCGAGGTCGCCCAAGTCCAGTATGCTTGGCTATGGTCCTCGTGGTGGCTGCTCGCCATTGTCGTCGTAATCTTCTTGTTCGGCGTATTCCCCGACCCCTTCACGCCCGCGGTTCTCGCCGTTGTCATCCTCATCCCGAAGTATTGGCATTGGAGGCGCACGAGGTACTACCTCACCGAAGACTCGCTCATCTACCAGCGCGGCGGCATCCTGCAGACACGCCGCTACCTGATCCCCTTCAACCGTCTGAAGGAAACTCGAGCGCGATTCGGAATGTTCGGCAGGGCGTTGGGATTCCAGCACGTAGACATAATGCTCGAAAACGGCGCCATCGCCACACTCGTCTACGTTCCCGCCCAAATGGACGTCGTCGAATACTTTCAAAAGCGCATGAAAAGCGACGGCTCCGACTCGCCCGAAGAGGACGGCGCTGACGAAGCCGCGGCGGACGAAGGGAAGAGCTAACTCCTGCCAAGTTGCTTGCTTTGGCGATCTGAGCACATATTGAGGCCGTCGCCGGCATCACGACTGCCTGTTCAACACAAAGCGAGGCCTGCAACGCATGACGGCCTTCATCGTACGAAAGGCGCACGACCCGACGGTGCGATTCGTGTCCGTCTCGTATCTCATCCACTTCGGGGTGCTCTTGTCCGCCTTCTATGCGATGTCGCCGGTTAAGAACCCCTTGCTCAACCCCGGCAGTATGACCATGGTTATGTTGGGGGCCGGATATGCCGCAACGGCTGGCCCCGCCATCCACAGGGCAACCGGCAGCCTGTGGACGGCGTCATGGCAAACGATTGGCGTATCCCTCGCGGTAGTCGGCATCGGAATACCCATCGCCATTGCCATCGATACCACGGACTATGCTCCCATAACCCAGGTTATGCTGTTCGCCCCTTGGTGGATGCTGTTCATGACCGTGACGCAGTGGCAACACGTGCGAGGCAAGAAGTTGGAGCAACCGTGGGGGTCGCCGGTGTTCGGCGTCGTGGGTACTAGATTGGGCCTTGCAGCTGTCGTCGCGTTTATGGGATTGCTCACGGCTCTCATTTCGGTGATATCGTTGACTCCATAAGTTATTATCGGGGCGACACTCGGCTCGCCCATGGGCTAAGAGAACGGGAATCGGGGAAAGACGACATGCGACAGTCCCAACACGAATTCAGACTCATACACGCCGACACATTCGTCGACGGACGAGGAGGCCCCTCGGTCTCGTCCGCTGCGGTCCTCGTCCAGGGATCGAAGATCGTCGCCGTCGGCAGGCAGGGTGGGGTAACCGCGCCCGACGGCGCTCCCGTCGAGACCCTCGACTACCCCGACAAGACCCTGATGCCCGGCATGGTGGATGCCCATACCCACCACGTGGGCTTCGGCGATGGACGAGTCGGCGACGAGGTTGCCACCTACCCCGACGAAGTCCTGACCGTCCAGGCCGCCAGGAACGCCCGCAAGGCCCTCTTCTCCGGCGTCACCACCATCCGTGAGAACGGCCCGAAGAACATGACCATGTTCCGCCTCCGCGACGCCGTCAACGACGGACTGACAGTAGGCCCACGGATGCACCTGTGCGGACGGCCGGTATCCATCATCGGCGGCCACATGGGCTATTTCGGCTCCGAGGTGACCGGCCCGAATGAGTCCCGCGCCATGACGCGGCAGCTCATCAAGGAGGGGGCAGACTACATCAAGATCACCGCTACAGGCGGCAGCACCGGGACCTCGTTCACGCTGCGCCCGTCGTTCAACGTCGATGAGCTGCTCGCCATCACCGATGAGGCCCACAAGTTCGGCAAGCCCACCGCCGCGCACTGCCTGTCCACACAGGGCATCGCCAATTCCCTTGAAGCCGAGGTGGACATGATCATCCACTGCGTCTTCAAGCGCTCCGACGGCACGAACAACTTCGACGAAGCGGTGGCGGAACGCATCGTTAGGCAGGGAGCCTACGTGAACCCCACGCTTCATGTGTTCCGCGCCCGCATTTGGACGCTCCAGCATCGCAAGGAGCGTGAAGGATTTACTGTGCAGGAGCAGGCCGAGCTTGACGATGAGCTTCGGGAGTTCGACGTTCGCATCGACCACTGCCGGCGGCTCATCGAGATGGGCGCGAAGGTCATCACAGGCTCCGACTCGTCATGGGGCAACTACATGCTCGGCAACACCGCCTACGAGACCGAGTGCCTCGTCATGTCCGGCTACTCCAACGAGCAGGGCGTCTACTCCGTCACCGGCGACTCCGCGCGGTCCCTCGACATGGACGACAAGGTGGGTACCATCGAACCCGGCAGGGAGGCCGACCTCGTCATCCTCGACGGCGACCCGACGGCGGACATACGCAACCTCTGGAACGTTGAGGATGTCTTCCTCGCCGGAAAGCGCGTGGAGCGAGGGTCAGCGGAGTCCCTGGCTGCCATCCGCCAACAGCCGCCGGATAACGGCCTATAGGCTGACGAGCGGGTACGCGGAAGGGGCTTAGAGGGTCTCTCTGGAGCGGGCGAGGGGATTCGCAGAACGAGCTATTCCGCAGCCCAATTAGGTAGCTTCACCGTAGCACATCCTCGAAAGGAAGCTGGCAAGGGGTTGGTTGAAGCAATTAGAGACCTACTACGTGAGACAGGGACAGAGCCATGTTGACGTACAAGGGTTATCAGGCAAAGGTAGACCTGGATTACGATACCGGTGACCTCTACGGGCGGGTGGTCAACACCAAGGACATTATCTTCTTTGAAGCGGCCTCCTTTGAGCAGCTGAAAAAGGAGTTTGAGTTTTCCATTGATGATTACCTGTCAATGTGCGCCGAAAGAGGAGAAGAGCCGGACAGGCCGTACTCCGGGAAGGTCGCTTTGAGAATGAGCCCTGAACTTCATCGAGCAGTGGCCACGGCAGCAGGAGTGGAAGGGAAGAGTCTTAACGCATGGCTGAATGATACTGTTGAACGAGCCGTCCTCGGGTGACCCCTTTGCATGAGTCACACCGGAGGCAATTCCCTGAAGCTGGAACAATGGGACTCTCTGGAGCGGGCGAGGGGATTGGGATTTATGCCAATATCGTAGCTATGGTCGCTTGTTCAATCCTCGGCATACCACGTTTGCTGCCACGTGCGGATATCCCAATTAGCCCGAATATGGGCGGTCCATGAGCAGTAAGCAAGCCCCTCGTCCTGCGTCTGCCGATGTCACTCTATCTTCTATACGCCTCTCGACGATGTTGAACGTCAAGCACAAATATAGTGCGCTCCACGGCCTCGTAAGTAAAGAACACTCGCCAACTGCCAATTCGCAGCCTCCACCTTGTGGAGTCACCCCGAACCCGAGCTACATCTCCATGTCCGGTAGCTGTCAGGCGTTCCAACCCGGTAACGATGCGTCTGGAGGTCGCCGAGTCGAAACGACAAATACTCCTTCGGGCCCGCTTCGAGTAGACGAGCTTCCAAGTCACAGGCTCAACTCACGCTTCAACTCCGCGTGAGTCACAACATCTCCTGCCTTGACTTCCAACTCCGCTTCTCGCAGTGCAGCTGCGGTCTCTTCGTTCAGCTCATCAGCCTCTTCCGGCGCTTCAAGTAGAACGTCCAGCAGGGGAGATCCTGCGTCTCGCAGGTACTCCATGAAGCGCTTGGCCGTGTGCAGTTCTTCATCGGGGAGTTGATCGATCAAGTCTTTGAGACTGTCTTTGGTCGTCATACTCGTCCTCCGCGCTTGCGCAGGTGATCCCTCATCAATCCGGCGAATCGGCAGCGCGCGGCGGCCTCTTCTCTGAACTGCTCCGTTGGAGCGGGCGAGGGGATTCGAACCCCCGACTTTCTGCTTGGGAAGCAGACACTCTACCACTGAGTTACGCCCGCCCGCTTTCCGATTCTACCAATCGACCCGTCCCTGTACAACCTCGTTAGCTGTCATTTTCTCCAGTCACAGGTACTTCCCTCAGCGATCTCCGCGCCCTCTGCGGTGAGTCCCTTCGTGCCCGGTTCTCGAATTTGACGAAAGAGAACACACGTCCCATACTGGACACTAACCTTGCATCAGACACGAATCTCCCTCCCGGAGATTTCAAAGACAGGATGTCAGTATATATCAGGTTAATGCTGACCCCCTACACGGGATGTATCAACGTAATCACCTCTCAACTCCCATTTGGGCCCTCGCTAAACGTAGCTGGACGAAACGATCGTCACCCATAGCTGAATGTCAGGTTGGAGCCCACCCCTTTACATGGGTTATATCAACGTAAGAACCCTCGCTTTCCATTTAGCCCTCCCCGCAAAATGTAGGTGAATTGGACATTGGGCACCCTTAGCCCGTTTGCCACCCATTCCCCGAACGCTCTACAATAGCGCTCCTACGACCCTACCCCGAAAAGGGATGCCATGCAGCTCGACGAATCGCAGATCGAAGAGTTCGACACCCGCGGATACCTCTTCTTCCCGAACCTGCTTGACGACGACGAGGTCGCCGTCCTCCAGCGGGCGATACCGGAGATACTGAGCCGCGAAGGTCCCGAGGTCGTCCGCGAGCGCGACGACGAATCGACGGCGCGCCTCGCCTTCGGCGCGCACGTGTACTCCGAGCCGTTCAAGCGTCTCCTCACCCTCCCGCGTCTGCTCGGACCGGTCCGACAGCTTCTCCGCGACGACGTGTACCTGCACCAGAGTAGGCTCAATCCCAAGCCCGGATTCGGCAAGGGTGGTGGATGGGACTGGCACCAGGACTACCCGCCCTGGCATAAGATCGACGGGATGCCGAAAGCGGACTGCATCATGGCCTCCGTCTACGTTGACGACTGCACGGCAGTCACCTCGCCGCTCCTGGTGGTGCCCGGCTCGCAGCGTCACGGGCTTCTCGACTCACGCCTCCACGAGGACGCGAAGGGCAGGGGATACGCCCTGCACCATATCGACAGCGAAGTCCTCGAACGTCTCGCGGGCGAGAGCGGCATCGAGCCGCTAATAGGCATGGCCGGCTCCGTCGCCCTCGTACACTGCAACGTCGTCCACGGCTCGGCAAACAACGTTTCGCCGTGGCGACGGGCCATCATGTACCTGAACTACAACGCCGTCGGGAACGCCTGCACCGGCACGGAGCGTCCCTGGTACCAGAACAACCGCGACTTCACCTCGCTCCAACCGACCGACGACGATAGCCTGAGGGCGCTGGCCTAAGAGCCCACAGTCTTGACGCCCAACCCCGCATCGACTATCATACGGCTTACACAATTACGAATACGATACCTCCTCCTCTCCCCTCCAGCGTGGGGCCGCCGAAAGGCGGCCTCACGTGTTTTCCCCCGAACGGTGTTAGAATCTGGGTGACCGGACAACACAACGTACCCCCTAGGAGGCTCTCCGTGCGACTCATCTTGATCGGTACCGAATACGTGGGCAAGACTACGCTCGCCAACGCCCTGCGGGACTGGGGCCTGAAGGTCGGCAAGAGGTTCCACATGGACGACGGCGACTTCACGATCCCCGACTACCACCACCTCAATGAAGAGGACCAGCAGACAATGTGGAACATGTCGGCGGTGCTCAAGGAGCGGTTCCAGCGGATGGTGATCTACTACCATTTGGAGATTCTGGAGCGATACAACGACTGCATCTTCGGCGGTTTCCACATCGAGGAGAAGATCTTCGGCCCGCGCTACTACCATCCCGGCTCCGAGGTGTCCTACCACCGGTGGCTCGAACACAAGATGCCCGACAACTCGATCCTCGTCCACATGACCTGCGACCCCGATGTGATCCGGCAGCGCATGGTCGACGACCCCCACCCCTTCGAGCTGGTCAAGTCCCACGAGATCGAGGAGATCATGGAGGAGTTCCTCTACGAGTACAACAGCTCCTACTTCCGCCAGAAGGTCGAGTTCGACACGACCGACCTGACGCCCGAAGGAATACTCGAACCGTTCCTGGAAGCCGTCCGTCCCCAAGTGGACGCGCGCGACCTGCTCTTCCTCGATTCATTGCGGAAGTAGTACCATGTCAACATGGTTTTGATATTACGATTCACCCTCACCCTAGCCCTCTCCCATGATGGGAGAGGGGATAAATCAGCATCTGCCTGTTCGTCATATTCAAGTTGACTGAATAGTAGGCGGTCTTGAAGAAATTCTGGTTCGATGTGTCAACGAGATGTTGAGACCTGAGAAATAAGAGCCAAAAGACCATGCCAATGAAGAATCCTCCCCATCCGGGCCTCTCCATCCGACATGATTGCCTGGAGCCACTCGGCATGAGCGTAACGGAGGCCGCACGAAGGCTGGGCGTGAGCCGCAAGCAACTGTCCGGCATCGTAAACGGTCGTTCGGGAATCTCGCCGGAAATGGCGATTCGCCTTGACAAAGCGTTCGGCGGAGGTGCTTCGACTTGGTATCAGATGCAGGCGGCCTACGATCTCGCACAGGCGCGCAAGAAGATCAGTGGCCTTGAGGTTGAACCTGCCGTGCATTAGGCTCTCCATGTCGCTTGAAGACATGAGAGGCTTCGATTCATCCTCGGCAGCATCCAGCGGCGTGCTACCATTGAACCCACCCACCAACCACCCGAAACAGGAATCCCGTGACAACCGACATCCTCTGTGAACGGCGTGACGGCGTTGCGACCGTCACGTTCAACCGGCCTGAGCGCCGCAATGCGATCACCTATGAAGGCTGGCAGTTGCTCAGTCGCATTGCCGAAGAGGTCGCTACCGACGACGCCATCCGCGTGGTCGTCTTCACCGGTTCCGGTGAGTTGGCGTTTTCCGCCGGGGCGGACATTTCCGACTTCGACCGTTACCGGCACGACACCGCGAGCGCCAAGGAGTACGCCGCCGCGTTCGACGGCGCGCTCGACTCCGTTGAGAGCATCCCGAAGCCGACGATCTCCTTAATCCGGGGGTTCTGCATCGGCGGAGGCTGCGAACTGAGCATGGCGACCGACATGCGTATCGCCACCTCCGGCAGCCGCTTCGCCATACCTGTCGCGAAGCTGAACATTCTCATCGGATACAAGGAGATGCGGCGGCTCGTCAGGCTCGTAGGGCCGGGGCACGCGAACTACATTCTCATGTCCGGCAGGCAGCTCGACGCCGAGGAGGCGGTGCGCATCGGTCTCGTGGACCGCGTCGTCCCGGAGGACGAGATCGACGAGTACGTCCACGGCTTGGCGCGGGAGATGACGCCGCTCGCGCCGCTGTCACAGCGCCGCCACAAGGAGATCATGCAGATTGTCCTGGATAATCCGGGCCTGAAAGACCTGACCCCGGACCAGCAGGACCTCCCATTCGCGAACTTCGACAGCGCCGATTTCGTCGAGGGACGTCGCGCCTTCCTCGAACGCCGACCCCCGCGTTTCGAGGGCCGATAAGGCCGCTTCTACATAATATTGGCAGCTCTTTACTCAAGACACCCTCACCCTAGCCCTCTCCCACGACGGGAGAGGGGATACGCGCCACTAGATTCGACTGCCATATACAACACTCTTCGATCTCTGTGGTGAACAGTTCTATCCCGGTCGCCGGCGCCACCCGGCGTTGCATTTCACACGCCAAACGTGCTAAAGATTCAGGACACGACAGGAGGAGCAACCGTTGGCGAAGCCGTTTCTATCGGTTATCGTTCCGGCGTACAACGAAGAGCGGCGAATTGGGCCAACGTTGGAGAAGCTGGTGGGGTACCTCACCTCACGTTCGTTCCAATGGGAGGTACTCGTCGTGGACAACGGCAGCGACGACGCGACCGCGACCGTCGTCGAGAGCTGGGCCTCCGAGGTCCCGCAGGTGCGCTTGGAGTCCCTTCCGACCGCCGGGAAGGGTCTCGCCGTCCGTCACGGGATGCTGCGGACGACGGGCGAGTTCCGCTTCATGTGCGATGCCGATATGTCCATGCCGGTCGAGCACTTGGACGACTTCCTGCAGCGCATGAGCGAGGGTCACGACATCGTCATCGGTTCCCGTCAGACGGAGGGGGCGCGGAGATTCGGCGAGCCGCTTATGCGACACCTAATGGGCAGGGTCTTCAACCGGGTCGTCCGTCTGGTGGCCGTCGGAGGCTTCCAGGACACGCAGTGCGGCTTCAAGATGTTTCGGGGCGAGGTCGCCGACGAGATATTCCCAAAGCAGCGCGCGACCGGTTTCGGGTTCGACGTTGAGGCGCTCTTCATCGCCAAGCAGCGAGGGGCCTCTATATTCGAAATGCCGATAGACTGGCATCACGAGCCCTCCAGCAAGATCAGCCCCGTTGCCGATTCGGTGCGGATGGTCATGGATGCCGTCCTGACCCGGTGGCGCGGCCTTATCGGAGCCTATCGCAAGTGAATGTCCACAACGTACAGGAGCAACCGCATTGAACAGCCCCAAGGTGGCGGTGGTCGTGCCGACCTACAACGAGGCCGAGAACCTGCCGGTGCTGACCGGGAGACTCTTCGCCCTCGAAATCCCGGGCCTTACCCTCATCGTCGTGGACGACGGTTCCCCCGACGGAACGAGTGAGGTGGCCATGCGTCTTGCTGAGCAGTACGGCGGCAGGGTCGAACTGGTTCAGCGACACCGCAAGGAGGGACTCGGCCCCGCATACATCGCCGGGTTCTCCCACGCGCTCGATTCAGGGGCCGATATCATCGTGCAGATGGACGCCGACCTGTCCCATCGGCCCGAGTACATCCCGGAATTCATCGCCGCCCTCGGGGAGGCCGACGTGGTGATCGGGTCACGCTACGTGACTGGCGGCGGAGTGGACGAGCACTGGGGCATCTTGAGGAGACTGATCAGCTCCGGCGGCAACTGGGGAATACGGACCGTGACCGGCGTGAAGGTCAAAGACGCCACCGGCGGGTTCAAGGCCTTCCGGCAGAGCGTGCTGCGGTCTATCGACTTCTCGCAAATCCGTTGCGCCGGATTCGGCTTCCAGGCGGAGATCAACCACGCATGTGAGCGCATGGGTTGCGTCGTCACTGAGTACCCGATTATCTTCATCGACCGGACGATGGGGAAATCCAAGATGTCCCTCGGCATCATGGTCGAGGCGATGTGGAAGCTCCTTCCGCTTCGATGGAAGGCTGGCCTCTAACCCGAAATCGTCCGGTAAAGGGTCAAATTATGCTTGCGGCGGCGCGATGAATCTTGTATTAGTTCAACGACCAACTATTGATGTTGTGTGCATCTGGAGTCCAAAGGCATGGCAAACCAGCAGACCGAAGACAAAGTGAAGACAAAACAGGATCGGACGAAGGTCGCGATAGCCCTTGCGATGCAAAACCGCTGGCCCGAGGCCGTGGCGGTGAATCGCTCCCTGATCGATGACTTCCCGGGCGACTTGGAGTCGTACAACCGCATGGGCAGGGCCCTCACCGAGCTCGGCCGGATCGAGGAGGCGAGAGAGGCGTTCCGACGAGTGTTGGAGGTCTCTCCGCACAATACAATCGCAAGGAAGAACCTGGACAGGCTCGACCAGCTGGGCGATAACCTGCCCCGTCACCAGCCGACCCACCGGCGGGCGACGCAAGCCTTCATCGGCGAGTCCGGCAAGACCCTCGTCACCTCCCTCGTGAACGTCGCACCGCCCAAGTCACTCGCTAGACTCACGCCGGGCGATGACGTGAACTTGGAGCTGGCCGGACGGAGGCTGAACGTAAGAGAAGAAGCTTCGGGTGAAGAGCTTGGACAGGTCGAGTCGAAGACGGCGTCCCGGCTCAAGCGGTTGATGAGCGGCGGGAACCGGTACGCTGCGACGGTGAAGAGCGTCGGCGACCGGGCTGTAACGATCATCATCCGCGAAGTCTACAAGCACCCCTCACAGGCCAGGATCGTCTCTTTCCCGTCGAAGACCTCATCCGGGTCGTACGTCTCCGGTTCGCCCGTAGGATACGAATCCGCCGAGGAAGCGAGCCCAGAGGAGGCCAAGCGCAACAACGCCGCGAAGGACTGGTCGGACGACGACACGGAGCCGGGCGACGACGAGGCGTTCACGCCGTCAATTCACCGCATCATCAACTCGGCGAGCGAGGACTTCTAGCAGTCGGCAATGGCCGGACCGCCGGGACGCATCAGCGCGGAGATTCCCAGTAGATGCGCGTCCGAGCCTTCGTTCCCCCAGGACGGTATCCTCACCCAAGCACGGATGAGGCGGCCATCCTGACGAATGCTGAATTCCCGCACGGAGCCGATCTGTGTCGACCGTGCGGGAGCGGCGTCCACGGTCTCTTCGCGCATGAGACTGGACGACCCATCCGGCTGCGTCGCATTGGAGAAGTAGCGGACGCTGAAGTTTCTGGCCGCCGTCTCCGTGTAGTCCGTCCACGTGAACGTGCCGTAGTGGCCGAGGGAATTGCCCTGCGTGAAACAGGCCGCCTGCCGCGCGTCGGACGCCACCAGGTGAAGGGCTTCGCGCGCGTCCCGCACGGTTCCCAGGTTCTCCTGCCACTCCACGGGCAGGACGATGAGCCTGCTCGCCACGGCAACCAGCGGCACGGTGAGGATCGCCACGATGAGCATGACGGCCGCCGTCTCCAGCAGCGTCAGGCCTTGCCAGGACCCCAGAATTGCGCGCCCTGAAGCAGTCATTCGTCATCGCTTTCCGGGCAGTCGACCTTCTCCCTAGCTAAAGAGCTGAGCTCGAACAGTTCCTCACCCTTTGACGTCACTCGCACGACATACTCCTCCTCGACCGTATGACCCTCGATCTGATATGTGCCGAGAGAGGAATCATCCGGGAGGCAGTCTCCGTTCAAATGCTCTTCCACATACTGGGCAGCCAGCGTCTCCGACAGCGCCTGCTCCTCCAGCGTGTCCGAGACGCTGATCACGAACGAGAGTCCGCCCACGAGGCCGACCACCGCGACGCTGAGGATAGCCATCGCAATGACTACCTCCAGCAAGCTGATGCCGGCCTCTTCACCGGCCTCCCTGCGGAGGAACGTCGACGCGTTCCCATCGGCGTGGGTTCGGAGGAAATTGACCCTGCGACACCTTGAACGCGAGCGGATTACCATGTCAAATACTCGTTGCAGAACCAACATCTTGTTCGATACTTCTCCGAAACTGATTTAGGTCCCACCACCCATGAAACGGCACCTCCAACGAACTCTCGGCCTCGTCGCCCTTCTGCCAATTCTCTTCTTCGGCTTGGCTTGCCGTTCCGGGGCACCTCCAATCGTATTCACCTCCGACCGGGATGGCAACTTAGAGATATACTCGGTAAGAGCCGACGGGCGAGGTGAGGAAGAGAATCTCACCAAGAGCCCGCGTGACGAGTTCTCCCCGTCGCTTTCTCCGAATGGGCGGCACGTCGCCTTTCTGTCGGGCGGGAGTGACGACATGAGGCTCGAAGTGCTGCGGACTTCCGGTGAGGAACGGACACATGTCTTTTCCGGCGGTGGCGAGATCACGCGCCCGAAGTGGGGGCCGGACAGCGAGCGGTTGGCGTATGCTCTAGCCCAAGAGTCCGGCAGCGCTGTCTACGTTAGCGACTCTGAGGGCGAGGAGTCGGTGCTGCTCAGCAAGGTGGCCGCGGACGAGGTCGGCGGATGGTCGCCTGATGGGGACTTTGTCGTATTCTCCGTCCGCGATGGAGCGGAGCAGGGCCTCTACGTCCGCAACCCGGACGGAGTCAACGAGTTCAGGCGCACACAGTCGCCCGACTACGGCGCGACGTGGTCTCCCGACTCGCGGTATATCGCGTTCCTATCGACCCGCGACGGCAATCCCGAAATCTACGTGGTGGACCCCGAAGAGGGCGAAGAGGCGCGCGTCACCGATTCCGAAGCGCCGGAGTACGATCTGTCGTGGTCGCCGAACGGCAAGAGGCTCCTCTTCGTAACCGAGCGAGACGGCAATGCCGAGATATACGCCGTCGAGATCAAAGACAGAGGGATGACCGAAAACCTCACCCGCCTAACCCACAACGAGGTGCGCGACGAGCAGCCGACCTGGTCGCCGAACGGAAGGAGAATCGCCTTCGTGTCCTATCTCGACGGAGACGCCGAGATATACGTCATGGAGTCCGACGGGCAAGACCAGCAGCGGCTGACGAGCAACGAGTCCCAGGACACTGAACCTACCTGGTGACACGGCTGACGCTCTCAGCGTGACCTGCGTACCGGACCGTTCGGCCTGAGCCTATCCAAGACCGCGGCGGTACCCGTGCCCAGGCTCTCCCCCGCTGCGCGACGGCGAGCGAGCAGGTCCAACGCATGGTCCGAAAGACGTGGCTCCACGCGCATCGCCTCAGGCTGGTACCTCATGCATCGCCGTTCGAGCACCTTCACCGGTCTCGAGGTCTTTTCGGTACACGCATAGGCGTACTGGCACATGTAGGCATAGCAGACCGTCGTCTCCCGATGCACGAGCTTGACGCTGCTCTGCGACGGTGGAAGTCGACGGGTCAAGAATTTTCGCAGTGGCGCGTTGAGGTCCGTCGACCGGGACCGAGTTGATCTCATAGGACCTTCCTGCCCGGAGAGGTGACATTAATGCTATACATTTTTTGGCGAAAGACAATATCTTTCAACACCATGAACCGGCAAATTCGATTGAGAGAAGAGGGTCTCCCGCATCGGAGATCCGGCCGAAAGGCCTTCGTTCATCCCCAGGTGGGCCGTTCCATTGTGAAGACGCTGTCCACCTCTACGAAGTCCAGGTAGCCGAGCCTGCCGACGGGCCGGAGCTTCAGGAAGTCTATGTGGCCGTCCACGATCACCCGCTCGTCGATATGGACACCGATGACCTCTCCGAAGACGACGGTGTTCGGGTCTGCCGCGTCGTTGGACAGCATCTCCACCGACCGAATGTAGCGACACTCGAGGTGCGCGGGGCTCTCAGCCACGCGCGGACACTTGACCAGCCTGCTGTCGGCCTTTGTCAGTCCTGCATACTCGAACTCGTCGATCTCCCTCGGAGCGGGGACGGCGGACGCATTCATCCGCTCCCTCAGCTCCCACGTGGCGACGTTCACCACGAACTCGCCGGTCGTCTGCGCGTCGAGCACGGCGTCCTTGAGTCCGCCGGACCGGTGATTGCTCGTCGCCGCGAACATCACCTGCGGCGGGCTGTAGGCGACGGCGTTGAAGAACGAGTAGGGCGCTAGGTTCGGCACGCCCTCTGCGCTGAGCGTGGAAATCCAGCCGATTGGCCTTGGCACCACGATGGCGTTCAGCGTGCTGAATGAGTCAGGAGTCCCCTTGCCTATTTCGTAGAACATCCACGTCTCCTGTCGAGGTAGTAGATAGCCTCCCGGCGGTCTTTTTCACGATCATGAGGAGGGCTGGAACGACCGCCAAGAGACATACCGCCGCGGCGATGATGAAGAACTCTTGAAAAAGGGCTATGCCGGCGTCGTTGATCCGATCGGTGAATTGGTCTATCTGGGCCTGGGCTTCCGCAGTGGTCTGGGTGGCCTCAGCGAAGGGCAGCCGGATGTCGGCGGCAAGGACATCGAAGCGGGCGACGCCCCAAGCCGTCAGAGCCGCGAGTCCGAAGGTCATCCCCACGATGCGCATGGCCGTCACCATTGACGCGGCGGTCGCGCGGATGTCCTCGCCCACCGTCTCTGTGCCCGCGAGAGCGATCGGAACGATCAAGAGACCGAAGCCAAATCCCACGACCAACAGGTGGATGGTTAGCTCCGGCTCGGCGATATCGAGGGCCCAGCCGCTGACCAGCCAGAAGCCGATGGATGCGATTATGAGACCGGCGGCGGCCGGGACGCGCAGGTCGAACCGCTGGGCCATGAGTCCGCCAAGCATGGCGCCGACGGGTATGCCGGCGGTCATACGCATCAGCCAGAGTCCGCCCTCCAGAGGCGTCCTGCCCATCACGGTATTGGCCATCAGGGGCACGGTGACCATGCCGATAATCAGCGCCGCGCCGACGAGAAGATGGGTGATGTTGGCCGTCGCGAAGGCCAGGACGCGAAACATTGCAGGTGGCAGGAGCGGGTCGGTGGCGCTTTGCTGCCGAAGGATGAAGAGGACGAGCGAGAGGACTCCACCCGCCACGAAAGTACCGCCAATCCAATCAAACGAGCCGATGCGCGAGAGTGCAATCGTCGTACACGTCAGGGCCGCCGCGACAAGCGCTCCCCCGACCACGTCGACGGAGGCAGGGAATCGCGGGCTGGGTCGGAGCATGAGCAGTATGAGCGCGACCGTCAAGGCGGCGAGGGGTATGTTGATCCAGAACACCCAGCGCCAATCGAGGTAACGAATTATCACGCCGCCCCACAGGGGGCCGATCACGCCGCCCGCCTCGGCCGCCGCCCCAACGATGCCCAGCGGCAACGCTCGCTTTCCACGGGGAAAGAGGTCACCGACGATTGCGATGGAGATGGGCACCAGCGCGCCGGCGCCGAATGCCTGGAATACCCGGGCCGCGATCATCCAGTTGAGGCTCTGTGTCAGGGCAACCGCAATCGACCCGACCGTGAATGCCAGGACCGACAGAAGGTAGAGACGGCGGTGACCCCACACGTCGGAAACTCGCCCGATGAGCGGCATTCCCACCAGATAGCCGAGCAGGTAGCCCGTTATCGCCCAGGATGCGCGGTCGAGCTCGGTGACGGGCACCTCCATGTCGAGCATGATCTGGGGCAGCACGGTCACGATGACGGTCTGATCGTCCGCCGCGACGAACACACCGACGCACACGGGAATCAGAGCAACATACGGCGGCACGCGGTCGCTGATGCGGTTAAGGATGTTCACGTGACCCGTCCCCGTTTAAGAACGCAGGTTAGTTGGCCAGGAACATTCACGAGTCACGAGGAGTCTTCCGGGGGTTCGATGACTACGTCCTCGTTGAAGAAGGACAGCACGACGACCCGTTCGGCGTCCTCGACGTCGGACGGCGTAACGGCTCCGATGAAACGCACCTCGAGCAGGTAATCGGTTGTCGAGTCGATCTTGAGCTCGAGGTCTACGGTGCGGTCGGTCAGCGTTGATCCCACCAACGACGCCAGTGCAGTTGTGGGCAGAGCGCCGCTCAGCCGGTACGCCCCATCCGATGCGCCGTCGTCCAGCAGGGTGACGTCTTGCGTCTGGGCCATAATCTCGGCGATGCCGCGCGTCGGACTGAAGAAGCCGACGGGGCTGATGCTTGCGTCGGACGCCTCCCAGTTGCCCGTGAGAGGATTCGTCATGTAGGTCTGCTCGCCGACGGTGATGACCTCGGACTTGATGGCATACCCTCCGCCGAAGCTGCCTGCGAACTCCATCGACAGCTTGTCGGGATTCGCGATTTTGCCGCTCACCCGGTCGATGAGCAGCCCTGCGAGGATTTCAAGGCTGCCGACATCGTGGTGCATGCGGAAATTGAACGTGTTCAGGGATGCCATAACCTGCCCTGAGCGTTCGAGTATCGCCTTGGGATCGGGAGGGAGCGGCGTCGCGGTCGGAATGGGGGTCGGCTCGGCCCGACTTCCGCCGCACGCCACGAGGACAACCGCGACCGCTATCAGCAGTCCATGGTGTGGTCGGTAGATGGACATGGGCCTAAGGATCGGAACAGTCTCTGGTAAATCCGCACGATGGGCAGCGCAGCTTGCAGTGAACTCCAATCATACTTGCGCCGCAGATGTCGCACGGGACTCTCTTCTTCGGTTCCGCATCGGCGCTCGGGTGTAAGTGTTCGATCATCTAGTTCTTCCGGAATCTATCGTGTCGACGAACGTTCGGACTTTGAGCTATACATCAAGGCCCCGTCACTGCGTTAGCGACGGGGCCTTGGACTAGCGAGTCCTATACGGTTTGCTAAACGCTACGCCTGACCCTCTTCCTTGCGCGTCGCGACGAAGATGAAGGCTCCACCAATGAGCAGGATGCCTCCGAGCAGCAGCGCCAACTGCGTCAGCGCGGGCACGCTCATGTCGCCCGTAGGCGGCGGCTCCGGCGTGGGTGTAGGCGGCACAGGCGTGGGCGTGGGCGGCACGGGCGTGGGCGTCGCGGTCGGCGGAATCGGCGTGGGCGTCGCGGTCGGCGGAATCGGCGTGGGCGTCGCGGTCGGCGGAATCGGCGTCGCCGTCGGAGTAGGCGTCGGAGGACCACCCACCTGTATCGTGTAGGTAGCCATCATCTGCACCTGTCGATACGTCTCATCCAGTCCGGCCTCGCCAGCGACAGCCTCCTTCGTCCCGTCTCCGTTGGCGTCGAGGCCGGTCAGGGCGTTGTTCATCAGGCCTGCGATGTTTGCCATGTGCCTGTTGGCATCGCCTTGGTTGTTCGCGGCAAGGACGAGCGAGAGAATCCGGTCGCGAGCGAGAGTTACGTAGCTCGTAGTGTTGGCGGCGGTGACTTCGGCCAGTGCGCCATGCTCAGCAATAGCCTCGGCATCCGGCGCGGCTTGGATAGCGAACCCGATCTGCTGAGTGTCGGCAAGGTGCGTAATGACGCCGACGCCGTCTCCGGGGTTCCCGGCTGCGGAATCGAAGTTCGCGTCCTGCGCGCCCACGATGACGTTCAGCACACGCTTGGCGCGCGCTTGGGTTCCGTCCAACGTGGACTCAAGAACCCCCAGGTTGGCCTCGTTGCGTGCTGCCTCCAACTGTCCTTTGACGTTGGTCAAGATTCCGGAACCGCTTCCCTCCGGCCAGTCTGCGAGAAGCTGCCGGATTTGCGCTAATGCAGCGGCGGGCAACTCGTAGTGGTACACCGGCGGGCCGGCGGGCGCGTCGGGGTCTGCTCCCGCAGTCTCTTCCGTAATCACAAGGAGGCTATAGGAGCGAACCAGGTTTTCGCCCGTATAACGCGACGAATCACTGTCGAATGTATGGGAGATTTCGCCGCCTGACAACTCCATCGGTCCGGTGCTCAGCTTGGTTTCCTCATCGTCGGAGATGAGCCAGCCAACTAGCTCGGTGCCGTTGGACGGTGCCGGAACGTTTTTCATGCTGTATGTGATCGCGTCACTCAACGCCTCGTCGTCCCATATCACCGCAGTTCCTTCAAATTCGCTCTGGGCCAGCCCCGTGCCGACCGGGAGCGCTAAAAGAAGCGAAAACAGGGCAAGTAAAGCGATTATCCTAGACTTCATATCGTCTATTCCTCCTGTTATGAACAGAGTGGCTCAGAGGAAGCATTTGCTCCCACGGCGAATAGCCTACCACAAGCGAGGGCGTAAGGGTAGACTCTATCGGCGTATTCTATGGCAGGTTTGAGAGCGCTACAAATCTCCTCGCAAGGCGCTGTTACCGAGGCTACTAGGATCCGCATTCGCATCATCGATCGTGATGAAAATTGCTCTAAATTCTTCCAAAGGGGCGTCGATGGCGATTTCGGCATGACCCGCGCCCGTCGAATCGACGGTCAGCGTCGCGGTCCTGATCTCCAGCCCGCCGTGCTTGATGAGCCAGACGTGGTAGAACTTATTCGGGGGCAGCTGAGGCAGGTGCAAAAGGGCGACTGTAGCCGTATTTTCCTTCGCCGATAGGATGAGGACGCCGGAAGGAGACTCGTGGCCGGGTAAGGGCACCGTCGGTATGTTCGCCGAGAGTCGCTTGACCGTCACGTCGGGGTCGGTCGCGATCGTTTCAAAGAGCTTGTGCTGCTGTTCAAGGCCCTCCCGCAGATCTTGCTCCTGCTTTGCCACGCTCTCCATCCGGTGGTCGATGTCGCTCCTGAGGTCCTGCATGTCTTGCAGACTTCGACTGGACCAATAGCCGACAACCACCGCCACCACCAAGAAAACGACTGCAAGCGACGTGCCGGGAGACAATGCCAGTTGGTGACCAAGGGACCGTACCACCCCCATCCAGGTTCGAGGGGGCTCCTCCTTCGGCAGGTTCTCCAGTTCGATGCTCGCGAAGAGCCGTTCTTTGACATGTGTGGATGGACGCTTCTGAGGCACCATACGCGCCAGGTTGACGAGCGTGTCGCCGGCTTCGCGCACCTTCGCCGCACAAGACGCGCAAGCGTCGATATGAGCAGCGAAATCGACTGTCTCCGAATTGGCGAGTGAACCCAGCGTATAGGCCGGGAGCATTTGCTCGATTTTGGTGCAGTCCATCGTCAGCCGTCCAACCATTTGCGGGCCTGTGGTCCCAAGTTTTCCCGCAGGGCTTTGAGCGCCAATCTCGTTCTCGTCTTTACCGTACCCAGGGGCTGATTGAGTTTTTTCGCAATCTCCGATTGGGTCAGTCCGCCGTAATATGCCAGCACGACCACCGATTTTAGTTCCGGTCTCAGGGCCTCCAGCGCCTTCCGGATTCGGCTTCCCCGCACTCGCTGTTCTACGTACTCGTTCGGGTCGGCCGATTCATCCTCCTGCCGATGTACGGACTCAACGTCGGGAACGTAGATCATTGATTCCTGTCGCCTGCGTTTCCGCAACTCGTCGATGATCCGGTGATGCCCAATAGAGTAGAGCCAGCCCGCGACCTTGCCGCGCTTCACGTTATAGCTCGATGCCCTGCGCCATACGTTGAAGAACGTGTCCTGCGTCACTTCTTCGGCGGCGCCTCGTTCCTGCAGCATGTGATGCGCTAGCGAGTAGATTCCGCCGGCGTATCGGTCGTACAGCGCCTCCAGTGCGGTGCGGTCCCCGTTAGCTATGAGGTGGAGCAGTTTTTCGTCTTCCAATGCGATCCGGGCCTCGTCTTTGGAAGACGAGACTGACGACTCCTTTGCATTCCCCCTCATAGTGCTATACGTAGGGGGTGCGGTAGGTGGATTTCGTTGGTCCGAATCCATTGGCAGCCTTTCGCGGGAAAGGGTGGTCGAGACTCGCCCTGAGGAAGGGTCACCCGGTAAGAAGTCAGCTTGCGGCTCACTGTTACGTCTCACCTCATCATACCAACAGGCCAACAGGCCCGCAACGAACGTGCGCAGTCTCCGCCTGCTGCGCTTCGTGGGACATGGCATGAGTGGAGAATTTGAGTCACTGCACGCCAAGTAAAATCGCCACGAAAGCAAGTGAATCCCCAATCGACCCTTCGTTGACACTCGAAAGAACGGGGTTTTACAATGGGGCAAAGGTGGGCAGGGAGGCGCGTAATGCTGGAAATGAATATTGAGAGCATCCGGGTTAGTCTGCTCAACTACCAGCGCGTCGTGATCCTGCGCGTCAAGGAGTCGAATCGGTATCTGCCGATCTGGATTGGCCCTTCCGAAGCCGACGCTATAGCCATGAAGCTTCAGGAGTACAGCGCGGCCCGACCGATGACTCACGACCTGCTGAGCTCCGTTATCGTCACCCTCGGCGCAACTGTAGACCACATTATCGTGTCCGACCTTTCAAACGACACGTTCTACGCCAAGATCATTCTGCAGATGAACGGGGGCACGATGGAGATCGACTCGCGCCCCAGCGACGCTATCGCCCTCGCCGTCCGCGCCGAGGCCCCCATCTACGCCGTCGACGAGGTCGTCAACAAGGCGGGCGTCGAGATGGACGAAGAGACCGGCAAGGCCATCATCCCCACGGGGCCGAAGTCGGACGAGCCGCGTCCTCTACGGGAAGAGGAGCTGCGGAGCCTCTCGGCGTTCACCGATTTCATCGAGACGCTGAATCTCGACGATCTCGGACGGGAAGAGAAGCCTCCCTCCACCACCAAGTAGACGTCTCGTCTCGCACGACGCGAGCGAGTCTAGAGGCCCGACCTCAGACCTTAGAGTATTTCGCCTTCGCGATGCGCGTCCCGTCCGGCAGGTCTTCGGTCGTAAAGTCGGCGAACAGCAGAGGGGCCTCGACTTTGAGGATGTCGAGGACCATGAGTGCCACCTTGCGTATCTCCCAGTCGGCGAAGGCCGCGCCGCGCATCTCGATGAAGTGACGCCATGCGCGCACGTTGGCCGTGACGAAGATCTTCGTCTCGGTCGCGTTGGGCAGCACCGCTCTGGCCGCCTGTCGGACGGCCTTGCGCCTGTCCGTCTGGGCTTCGAACTCGTCCACCGGCAGGGCCTTGTAGAGCTCCGAGACCAGGTCCCGGTACGTATTCTGGGCGTCCTCGATGGCGTTCTCCAAAATATCCCGCGCCTTCTCGGTACCGGGTCTGTCCTCGGCCAGGGCGGGCGGGATGACGAAATCGGCATCGCTCTCGTTGACGAACCTCTGGGAACGCTGGCTATAGGCGAATCCGGCCCGATGCCTCACCAGCTCGTGCGTCAGGGCACGCGACACACCCGTCATCATAAAGCCGTAGTTCACGTGCTCGAAGACGCTGCCGTCACCCTTCGACAGGAGGTTGGCAATGAACTCCTCGATGTCGCGGCGACCCTTGCCGTAGCTCATATAGCAGACCCGGGCCGATATCTCGATGACGGCCGCCGACTCGTCGTCGCCCGCCCGGATGCTCTCCGGCACCGGCGGAACTCCCTCTTGCTCAAGAAACGCCGAGACCGCTTCCCAGTTCACCTCGGTGCGCGAGACCAGTCTCACCGTCGGCTCGGTAATGAACGCCATGCTCCGCCTCTGTCTAAACTGCTGGGTCGATAGATTACCACACCCAACCGTCGAGCTTTCGGATCAGCGTTCCTACGCTTACCGAGGTAATGGTGGCGTATACTTAGCATTGGCCGGAAGATGACCTCCGATCAGCGCAAGGACGGCCCCTTAGGACGAATGCAGGAAGAGAACGCGGATACGATGGAAAGTCTCATCGCTGAATGGCGCACCTACTTGCGCCGTCGGGAGGCGAATCACGCTCTCAACTCTGGGGAACTTGAGAGTCGTCTGCGCGATCAGATTGCCGCGCTTCGAGATTCAGGGCTCGCGGACGACGAAGCCTTCCTAGTAGCCGTCAGACGGTTGGGAGAGATTGACGCTGCATCGCGCGAGTTCGCGCGGGAGCACTTCGAGCGGCTGTGGGAGCAGCCAGTAACTGACCCCGTTGGCGAAGAAGAAGACGAAAGATCGTTGCCGATCTGGGAGCGGGCGCTGGCCCTGTTCGTACCCGACCCCGCAGTCGGAGACGACGGGTGGTCCCCGCGCACTGAGATTGTCGTCGTCTTTGGCCTCGCGATCATGGCGGGCCTGGCGATTAAGGTCCCCGAGGTATTCGGCTACCGGCTCATCGACGGCGACGGGGTATACGCCCGCAATCTGAGTCTCTTCGTGCTGCCGATGCTTGCAGGCTACTTTGCCTGGAAGCGAGGACTGAGTAGGCCAGCATCCCTTTGGCTCGTCCTGCCATTCGTCGCAGCGGCGATCTTTGCCAACATCTTCCCGTTTGAGCGGGACGCGCACACCGAGTCGCTCACGGCAATCCACTTGCCGTTCGCCTTGTGGCTGGCCGTCGGTATCGCCTACGTCGGCGGTCGTTGGCGTTCCGTCGAGCGGCGCACGGACTTCGTGCGGTTCACCGGCGAGCTGTTCATCTACTACGTGCTCATTGCACTGGGCGGAGGCGTGTTCTCCCTCCTGACGTGGGGAATGTTCGAGGCCATCGACCTTGAGATTGGGGACTTCATAGCCGAATGGCTGCTGCCGTGCGGGGCGATGGGAGCCGTTCTCGTGGCCGGGTGGCTGGTGGAAACACGACAAGGTGTCGTACAGAACATCGCGCCGATGCTCTCCCGCGTGTTTACACCCCTGTTCGCCGTTATGCTGCCCATTTTCCTGGCGGCGATGGTCTTGACAGGCGAGTGGATCGATATGGATCGAGACATGCTCATCGGCTTCGATATCATGCTGGCCCTGGTGCTCGGACTGCTGCTCTTTTCCGTCTCGGCACGCGACCCGCAGGCACGCCCCGGCGTCTTCGACGCGCTGCAGTTGCTCCTGGTGGTGGCCGTAATCGTGGCCGACCTCATGGCGCTCTCTGCTATCGTGGGACGCATCTCCGAGTTCGGCTTCACTCCCAACAGGACGGCGGCGCTGGGAGGAAACTTCGTGCTCTTCGGTAACCTGGCGTGGTCGGCCTGGCTCTACGCGCGGTTTCTCAGTGGGCGCGACGCGTTCTCGGCCCTCGTGCGCTGGCAGGCAAACTACCTGCCCGTCTACGCCGTGTGGGCGGGGACCGTCGTTGTTGTGTTCCCGCCGCTGTTCGGGTACGTGTAGGGCCCGAAGCCGTTCCCTTGTTTGTGGTTCTAACGTGGTGTGTGGTACAAGAACCGGGATCGAAATAACAGAATCGCGGTGCATATGGGTGCTCACCGTTCATGCCCAAACAGGGGGTCGATAGATGACTTTTGACGGCGTCCGCGATCTTGACGTGCAATTCTCGAACCACAATGTGACGCTATCCGGAACTCTGGTCTTGCCTCAGACAACTGGCCCTCACCCGGCGGTGGTGTTTATTCACGGCTCAGGCAAGAATACCCGGGAACACTTGAGGTTTTTCGCAGACAGATTAGCGTCCCATGGAATTGCGGGCCTTGTGTATGACAAGAGAGGCGTGGGGGAATCGACGGGTGAGTTTCCTGATGATCTCATTTCCAGCTTTGGCGACCTAGCAGATGACGCGATAGCCGGGCAATCGTATTTGAGCGAGAGGCCGGACATCGACTCGGCGCGCATAGGATTCTGGGGTTTCAGCCAGGGAGGGTGGTTGGCGCCAATGGCTGCTTCTCGGTCGGACGAGACTGCGTTTGTGATCTGTGTCGGAGGTCCGGGCGTCGATGGCGAAAGCCAGATGCAATACGCGATTCCCAACCTGATGCGCGCCGACGGGTTCACCAAAGAAGAGATTGATGAAACCCTGAAGGACCGTGCGTATATCCAGGTGCTCTTGCAAGAGATCGCAGATTCCGGTGAAGGCTGGGATGAACTTGAGGCCCAAGTTGATAGGATCAAGAAAACCGGCCTGCCTCTATACGTCGGGATACCGGAGACCGAGACTCCAGACTTGCGAGCTGCGATTAACTTGGATGCCTGGCGAAGTGAGGGTTCAGAAGCGGAAGAGCATGATCCGTATGCGGTGTTGGCAAAGTTGACTTGTCCGGTCTTGTCCATTTATGGCGAATGTGACGCGAGTGTCCCGGTCGCAAAGAGTGCTGAAGTGTTCAATGAAGCGCTAGAAGAGGCCGGGAACTCAGACTATACGATCAAGGTCTTCCCAAAGGCTAGTCACGGGGTAAGAGTCGGCGACGACTATGCCGAGGGCTATCTTGATTTCATGACATCCTGGCTCGTGGAACTCCTCTTCAAGTAGGCCGGGATCCGGAGACTTCGTCGGTGCGAAGCCTCGCCCTGCAAATTCCGCACTTGACGACCGAACGCCGCGTCTATAAGGTCGTGGCGCTGGATGTCGACTATAGGCGCGGCCGTGCCACACGAGAGAGAGTATGGGGACAACCATGACCAGCAATGACCTGGCCGGGAGGGTGCAGACCGTACTCGGGCCGCTCGATCCCGGTCAACTTGGCAAGACGTTTACCCACGAGCACATCCTATTCGACGGCTCCTGGACCAAAAAGTGGTTCCCAAGCGTGAGCGACCAGGCCTTCTATGAGAAGCCGGTCTCCCAGGAGATTCTCGGCAAGATACGGTACCGGTTGAAGGAGAATCGAGACAACGGGCGGCTTGAGGACGTGCAGACGGCCATCGACGAGGTTGGGCTGTTCAAGCAGTATGGCGGTGGCACGCTGGTCGAGGCGACGAGCATCGGAATAGGCCGCGATCCGATTGGCCTTGCCAGGGTCTCCAACGCCACGGGCGTGAATATCGTGATGGGCGCTTCCTACTATGTGAACACGCATCACCCGCCGGGGATGGACGACCTGACTGAGAACGACATCGTCGACCTGATAGTAGGGGACATCACCGAAGGGGCCGAGGGGACCGGCATAAGGTCCGGCATCATAGGCGAGGTCGGCTGCGACTGGCCACTAGCGGACAACGAACGAAAGGTGCTGAAGGCATCGGCGCGCGCACAGCGCATGACCGGCGCGCCGATGCTCATACATCCCGGCAGGGACGAGACGGCGCCACTTGAGATCATCGATATACTCGATCGGGCCGGGGCCGACCTGTCGCATACGATCATGGGCCACCTCGACAGGACGGTCTTCGAACGCGGTACGCTCAAACAGATCGCTGAGTCGGGCTGCTACATGGAGTGGGACCTGTTCGGCTGGGTCGGGTCGTACTACGCCAAGAACCTGGACATCGACATGCCGAGCGACGACCAGCGCCTTGAGCGCATCGCCTGGATATCGTCCGAAGGCTACGGCCGCAAAGTCGTCGTGGCGCAGGACATATGCACGAAGCACCGTCTGGAGAAGTACGGCGGCCACGGCTACTCGTACATACTGGACCACATAGCTCCAAGGATGCTGTACAGGGGATTCACTCCCGAGGCTGTCCACGACATCCTGGTCTCCAACCCCGCCGAAGTGCTCACGTTCCGGTAGGCGGCGCTCTTGCTCCCTGACACAGCGGGCAAACCGGCCGTCCTCACGCACCCTATGAACCTCGCCCTGCCGACGTAACTGTTCAGAGTCGGTGAGATATGCAGGAATCGTCCTCCTGCTCTCATTCTGAGGAGAGCAGCGACGAAGAATCTACAATCTTTCCCCCATCGGGGGAGAGATACAGAGAGGGGGGTCTTCGCAATTCAACTCACGGAGACTGAACAGTTACCCACCGTCGCCCGCACTTGACGACCGAACGCCGCGCCTATAAGGTCGAGGCGCTGGATGTCGACCATAGGCGCGGCCGTGTCGCACGGGAGAGGGAGAGTGTGATGACACAATCCACGATGCCGGGCATGAGCCAGGAAAGCGGAGATCGCCGTCCGTACCGCGTGGGGCTGATCGGCACTGGCATCATGGGGACGAACCATGGTATCGGATATATGCTCAATCCCCGGACGGAGATCGTCGCCGTCGCGGACTCCGACCCTCAGAACCTCGAACGGTTCTCCCGGCGGTTCGGGATCACGTCCACCTACTCGACATACGAGGAGATGTTCGCGCGGGAGAGTCTCGATATTGCCGCGCCCATTCTGCCCGCGAGTCCGAACCCCCATGCTGTGATAGCGGCGGCGCGCGCGGGCATCCCCGCCGTCTTCTGCGAGAAGCCGATCTGCGACAGCCTGGAAGAGGCCGACCGGATGGTCGCCGAGATATCGTCGCGGGGCGTCCACTGGGCGGCCGCCGACGCTATGCGGAATTTACCGCAGTTCTGGCAGGTCAAGGAGATGTCCGACTCCGGCGAGCTGGGGCCGGTCAGGTCGATTAACATCTACCTCGGCGTGGGGGACGGTCGCGGCGAGATATGGGGCGCAAACTGCCAGGACTTGAGCGTTGCAAGGCTGTTCGCGGACGACGCCGACGTGGACTGGGTGGTCGGATGGGTGCGCGGCGACCCCTTCGACGACGTCGACCAGGCGATGGGCGGCTACATCCGGTTCGTGAACGGCGTCGAGTGCTTCATCAACATGCGGGCGGAGTCGCGACGGGGCATCGAGATCGTGACCGAGAAGGGCGTGATGTTCAGCGACTTCAACAAGTTCCGCCTCTGGAAGCTCATGGACATGAAGGGTGAGACGGCGCAACTCGATGACCTTGTGGAGTTACCCAACGCGATTCCCGAGGCCGGGCTGAACGAGACGCCGTACGATGAGCGAGGCTGGCGCTATCCAGGCAACCGCATGAAGGCCAGCATACAGGCCATCGTCGACTGCCTGGAACTCGGGGTTCCTCCGAGGTGCAGCGGGCAGAACATGGCGAAGGTGCTCGAAATCATAATCGCGCTCCGGGAGTCCCACCGGCGGGGCCACGCCCCGGTTAAGCTCCCTCTCGAAGACCGCAGCCTCCGCGTCGAGCCTCTGCCGTACCGCTGGATCAACCGCAGGGAAGTCTTCGGCACGGAGAGATACGAGGAGCTTATGAGCGGACACATCAAGGAGGACGGATGAGGCAGGCCACCCCGCACTACCGGATTATATTCAACTGGGACGGCGCGCCGCTGGACTACGACGAGCACCCGCAGTCGACCGACCGGCTCATGGAGCAGGTCTACGGTCCACTGGAGGGTACGCAGGTCGACGCCATGTTTTGGAGCATCGGCTCTCACGAGGCCGAGTGGCCGTCGGAGGTACACGAGCGGCTCGGCGACGGAGAGGGGCGCGTGTACTCGTCGATGCGGGCGAAGCGTCACTCCGAGAACGTGCGGAGCATGTTCGAGCGGGGGGAGAACCCCTTTCAGGCGATGGTGGATCGAGGGCACGAGCTGGGGATTGACGTCTATGTCTCCATGCGGATGAACGACAACCACTTCTACGGCACGAGACCGGAGGACTTCAAGCGGCTGAACCGGGGCACCAAGTTCAGGCAAGACCATCCCGAATGGCTGCTGGACGTGGACGACGTGCCGGAGCAGAGGGGCATCGGGTCATGGAACATGGCAATACCCGAAGCGAAGGAGCACAAGCTGTCGTACATCCGGGAGGCATGCCTGCAGGCCGACTGGGACGGCGTCGAGCTCGACTGGCAGAGGCACCCGTTCCATGTGCCGGAGAACTACGGATTCCGGCTGCGATATGCCCTGACCGACCTTCAGCGGGCCGTTCGCCGGATGGCAGACGAGATGGCGGAACGACGCGGCCGGCCGTTCCACGTGGCCTCGCGCGTGGCAACGACGCTCGAATCGTGCCGCAACATCGGCTACGACGTGGAGCGCTGGGTCGATGAGGACCTCGCGGACATCATCATCGGGGCCGGTGGGTCGGGCAGCGATCCGGGATTCGAGGTCGGCGAGTTCAAGGCGCTCACGCAGGGCACGAACATCCGGCTCTACGGTGGGTTCGACAGCATATCTCGGCAGCAGTCCGCGCGGCTCATGTCGAACGACGAGTGGCGCGACTCCTGGCTTCGAGCCGCGGCGACCGGATACTACGATCAGGGCGCGGACGGGATGTACACGTTCAACTGGTTCCCCGGCAAGGAGCCGTGGCACGGCCTGCTGACTACTCTCGGCTCACCCGACACGCTCGCGGGCAAGAACAAGCTCTATACGGCCCTGCACAGGGGGCCGACCTATCTCGAAGGCATAGAAGCCAACGCCGTCAACGACCGCATCTACGGGCAGACCGCCGTCGTCCTGTATGGTTCGATGACGCAGGACGGCCCGACCATAGACGTTTCCGTCTATGACGACGTTGAGGCGCAGTCCGACGACATAGACGCTATTCGACTGATGATCGAGTTCGAGCACTGGGCCCCCGACGACAAGGTGGAGGTGAGTTTGGACGGAGCCGTGCTCGGAGAGCCTGAGATCCGCGATGCCGCGGCGCTCAGCGGAGACCCGGCGGACGTGTCGGAGAACAAGTGGCTCGTTTGGGACCTTACACCCGCTCAGGCGGCGAAGGGGAGCCATGCGGTCAAGGTCGTCTTGGTCGACCACGACTCACGCATCGGCGTCCCGCTGATCGTCAATACGGTCGACGTGTATGTTGCGTATGACGGGCCCTTGCATAGGGAATTATAGGCAAATATTGCCAAACGGCATTTGTGACTAATGGTGTCGTCGTTCCCGCCTGTCCAGCCCACAAACCTAAGAGGTAGAACAAAAACCCTACCCTTTTCCCAGTGCGTCGGGTTCCTTTCGAAGGCGACGACGAGTTACGTCGATTGACGCTCCGTATTCAATTGGATACAATGCAGGCTGTGCCGTATGAGGTTGTAAGAAGTGAAACTTTCTCCCGCTGGCTTGAGCGATTACGGGACAGACGAGCCCAGGCGCGAATCATTGCTCGCATTGACCGGATCGAGGAGGGCAATTTTGGCGACCGAAGGTCGGTCGGCGGTGGCATCAGCGAACTCCGAATTGATGTCGGCAAGGGCTATCGAGTCTATTACACTATCCGCCGCAAGGTCGTGGTAGTTCTATTTTGCGGCGGTGACAAATCGAGCCAGCAACAGGACATAAGGCGTGCCCGACAGATGGCAACCGAACTCTGAGGAGATGACATGGGCAAAGAATCCTTCGCTCCGTGGGACAGCGCTGAGTTTCTCACTAATGACGAGACGATCATTGAGTATTTGCAGGCAGCGCTGGAAGAAAACGATCCTGCGTTCTTTATGAAAGCCGTCGGCAACGTCGCACGAGCCAAGGGTATGACGTCAGTTGCCGAGGAAGCACAGCTTGGCCGTGAGAGCCTCTATAAGGCCCTGTCCGGTGAGCGCAACCCACGAATCGGCACCGTGATGAAGGTCTTAGACACACTGGGAATTCGGCTCACAGTTGCGTCCTCCAACGAAGCATTGATGTTGCGAGGCTGAGGGGACACTGTCGGCGTTTTGTCGCTTTCTACACGGCTGGCAGACATAGCAACGCTTCCATTCTGTCCGGCTGCACAGTTTCGGTCGCAATCTTGTTGACTCGCACCTCTCCGCACGTTTACGACAGTCCCGTGCGTTCGGCGACCCACTTCCTTGCGACGACTCCCTGAGCATCCTGGAATGCGCGTACCGTGGGCAGGCCGGGTGGTGGAGGCTGCGCGGCTCGGTGCGTGAAGAATCCGGCCAGCGTCACCACAGCCGCCGTTATGGCGTCGCTGTCCGCGGCGCGATATGCGGAATGTTGGGAGACCACGTCTTGCGGTGGCGGGCCTTCCTGCATCGTCACGCTGGGAGCAAACGCCACAACGTCCAGCCATGGAGGACCGACGCTTGCATGAGGCCAGTCCACGAACCATGTATGCCTAGGCGTGAGAAGGATGTTGTCTGCACGGATGTCGTTGTTGAGCAGAGTGTCACCCTCCAGCGCGTCTTCGACGGTCTCCTCGATAGCTATCAACGTCTGCATGTGGCGGCGCGACCACTCATCCACGTAGTCGAGCCGTGACGGCCGTTCGTCGCGGAGTTGGAGCCAGCCTCTCGATGCGAAGATGTAGCCCGCCGTCCCAACCGTGTCCGCCGGCAGCGACGACGGTGTCAATAACGTACTCAGGTCCTCCATGGCTGCGACCACCCGATGGAGTTCGTCGTTCCGCCACGGCTGCGTTGGGTGGCGGCCATCCACGTCCTCGTAGACCAGTGCGACCCAACCACCTTCGCCCTCGTCGTAGGACCACAACAATCGTGGGACAGGGGCGTCACACGGCAGGGCAGACACTATGCTTGCCTCGCGTCGGTGCATGGCAGGCGTTACAGGGTTGGGGTCGGGTCCGGCCGCCTTGACGAAAACGCGGCGACCGTTATCCACAGTCAGCCGCGCCGCAACCCCGGGCGTAAAGCCGGTGGGCTGGGTAACTGCGCCTACAACCGCTCCACCCAGCCACCGTTCGATCCCGCCGCGGACGCGCGCAGGCATATCCGTCCAGTCAAGCCTGACGCCTCGGTCCGGCGGTGGCGGACTCGCGCCTTCCTCATTCCCTTCGCAACGGCGCTGTCGTCTGCTCATGCAACGCTCATTAGGGGCCGTATCCAAGGGCAATGGAGCAGCTTCTATCCCCCGCCCTCGTAGAGCTCGGTGTCGGGGTAGAAGGCGTACCAGCCGAACCAGAAGGATGCGTGGGTGGGGATGCGGGGCACCGTCTGGGACGAGTCGGCGGCATTGACCAGCGCCTCTTCGGTGACGTTCCACACGTGCCCGCTCTGGTCGACGAGCTTCATCGGCACGCCCGTCGAATTGTCGCCCTCCGTGCGCGAGAACTCTTGGTCGCCGCGCTCGTACGCCTTGGCGGCCTGCGATATCTCGGACCCGAGGACGACGACGTTCGTCTCTCCCAGCGTGTCGTTGACTACCCGCTCCACCTGAAGCACGCTGACGGGATACGCCTTTTGAGCATCGCCGACATTCACGCCGAGCACCACGTCCTTGGCCTCCAGCCTGTCATCCCGTATCCAGACGGGGAACATCGTTCCGGGAGTATGGAAGTATTCGTAGTACGTGGCGTTGGGGTTATCCTCCGGGAAGTACCTTCCCGGCTGATAGACGCCGGTGTCGAGAGAGAGCACCGTAGTGTCGGGATGCTCGTCCGTCCACTCGCCCCAGGTCGTGAGCAGGGTCGGGAAGAAGTTCAACTGGATGCCGCTGTCGGCCAGTTCCCCGATGACCGGCTGTCCCAACTCCTGGTTCCAGAGGGACAGGGTCTCGCGGTCGTACATGATCTTGTTGCTGCGGTACAGGAAGCCGGACGTTCCGAATGTCGTCTCCATACCGTCGAACTTGCCGTGATAGGCGATGCCGGCTCCGCAGAGCGTGCAGTAGGCCAGCGAGATCGGCTCCCCGCCCAGCACGTCGTTGGCCATCTCGTGCGGGTTCATGATGCGGAGGGGGTATGCGCGGTGCTCCCCGTTGATCGACACGCCGAAGACGCGCTCGTGGCTCTCCAAATAGTCGGCCTCTTCCGCCGGAATGTTCGGAGGGTTCTCCAGCGGCTGTATGCCGTCGGGCGCGACGCCGCCCCACTCGATCTCGAACGGTTCGATCCGCGAAGTGTCCTCGTAGCCGTCCAGAAGCGTTTCAAAGAGGGGATGGATGCCTGCAAAGAACCGGCGCTTGAGTTGAGGATAGCCATCGGGCGGGCGGTAATCGTCCAGGTTTGCGCCGACCCACTCGAACCACGCGGGCCACGCGGCGGGCGTGGTCCCGAAGTCCTCGCCGGTAAGCTCGTTGAGCGTGAGTATCGCCTCCTCAAGCACCTCCTGCCTGTTGATGAACCGCATCAGCGTGACGATGACGGGGACCATGGATTTGTCACCCGCGTCTCGCGCCGACTCCATCCCGTCGATGGCCAGTTCAGGGTTGGGAGAAAACTCATTGAAGAGGGTGCTGCTGATGCCCTGGAAAATCTTGGACATTGGGAGCACCGAATCGTACTCCCTGGGGGCCGCAGGCGTGGGCACGGCGGTCGGTTCCTCGTCGCTCGACTCAGCGGAAGTCGGGCGTGGAGTGGGGGTATTGGCGGGCTGCGCGGGTGGCGGGGGAGAAAGCTCCTCCTCCGTCGGTAGAGCGGGAGGTTCCGGGCTCGATCCGCAGGAGACGGCGAAGATCACTATGGACATCGCGACGACGGCCCAGATAGCTCGTGATAGGGATGGGATGTGCATGGTTGCTCGCTCAGGGTGGGAGTTTAGGAGGGCCCTATTAGAGAAAACGAATTCTTTGTATATAAAGATAGCAGAACGGTCTAGTTCATACCGATGGACGGAGACCTCTAGGCAACTTCGGAGTCTGTCATTCCGAACGCAGCGAAGCGGAGTGAGGAATCTAGGATTCTTGTCCTGCAGGCAGAGTTCCGCAGTTGGAACGGCCCCAATGACAAGTGCAGAACATTCTAGATTCCGAGCGCGGCGAGGAATATCTCATGAGGGTCGCCACGCTCACAACCTGGACTGAAAATGGCGTTGGTCTCTCTGTTGTCAAGCGACTGATGGCAGGTGCACGTGGATGGATTCCTGCCTTCGCAGGAATGACAGTGTGGTGGTGGTACGAAGGCTATTCTCGTAGCGATGACAGTCTGTCATGCCAGTTAAGCAGGGGTGTCCTATGTCGAGGACGTGGAGACGAGGGGTGTAATGTCGTCCCAGCCGTTGGCGACCTCCACAACGTCCTGACCGCCGATGGTAATGGTCTGACGCCTGAGTTCGATGCCGCCGAGGGACTCGTAGAAGCGGCGATAGGGGTTTTCCTCGAGGACCCACGTGTACATGGAGGTGAGATCTTGTGAGAGCAGCCAGGCGCACAGCTCGCGGACGAGTCTCCGGCCGATGCCTCGCCGCTGGTGCTGCTCCAGCAGGTAGATAGCATACAGCTCGCCGGTGCAGGCCATATCGTCCTCGCGCGCAGGCCCGCCGCCCACGAATCCTACGATGCCGTCTCTCCGGTGCTCGGCGACGTATGTGACCTGTGCCTCGTCTGCGATCAGCCTTCGCCAGATGCGTTCGCGCTCCGTGCAGTCGAGTGACGCGAGGTAGTCGTCGGGAACGATTTCGACGTAGGTCGAACGCCAGCTTTGGACGTGGACGCGGGCGATTCCGGGCGCGTCGGACGGGAGGGCCCGACGAATATGCACTAGCTGAAGGAACGTGCTCGACCGGTCCGGTGGTGTCGCGTGTAGGGCAGCATTGCAAGGTAGCGCGCGCGCTTGATGGCGCGAGCGAGGGGCCTCTGGCACTTTGCGCACATGCCCGTCTTCCGGCGGGACTCGACCTTGGCCTGGTCGGTGAGGAAGCGTCGGAGGAAGTCGATGTCCTTGTAGTCGATCTTCTGGCCCTCGGCGCAGGGGCAAATCCGCCGTCGGCGAGGGAAGTACCTTCCGCGCGGCCGGCGCGGTCCGCCACCGGGCCGTCCCTGGTAGGGTGGGCGCGATCCGGATTGCGGGGGTCCGCCCGGTCGTCCCTGATAGGGTGGGCGCGGTCCGGATTGCGGAGGGCCTGAGGGCCTGTCCTGCGGAGGGCTCGGTGCTGGCGGTTGGGTTGTCACGTGAATCGTCTCCCTCGTCTCTTCTGAATGGTCGGTTGTGTGGCTACCAGGGCAGGTCTTCCGCGCCGTCCGGGGGTGGGCCGGGGGCATAGCCGGAACCACCGCCCACTTCTCCACCCTGGCCGGGACCGGAGTCGCCAGGCCGGTCCAAGAACCTGACGTCAAAGGCATTTACGTCAACGCTGGTACGAGTCTGTCCGTCCTGACCAACATACTCTCGGACGCTCAACCTACCCTCGACGTACACTCTCATGCCTTTGACTACGTACTGGTTGCACGTCTCGGCGAGGCGGTTCCAAGCAGACACGCGGAACCACTGGGTCTCTTCTCGCTGCTCTTCGCCCACAGTGTACCTGCGGTTCGTAGCTACGGAGAACGACGTTACCGGGTTCCCGTTGGGGGTGTATCTCATCTCGGGGTCACCGCCGACGTTGCCGATGATGAGGACTTTGTTCATTGACATGGTTGGTTTGCTCCCTACAGCTTGACGACGAGCGCCCGCAGAATGTCTTCCGAGGACTTGAGGTACCTGTCGAGGGCCTGAGCCATGCCCACGTCCAGCTTGAAGGTCGTGTGGGAGTAGTTGCCCTCCATGAACTTCTTGATGGGATATGCTAAGCGCTTGAGGCCCCAGATATCCCGTTCCTTGATCTCGCCGCCCCGCTCGGTGATCCAACCATCGACCCGGTCGAGGATGCCGGTGAGCTCGTCTTCGGTCGCCTCGGGACTGAGGATTATCACAACTTCGTAGTCTCTGACACGCTGGGCTACCACGTCATCTCCTGCCGCAATGGGACTCTATACAAAATGCACAGATAGGAATTATAGCACGGTCACGCCATGAACGGACAGTAGTATTTCGGCGGGAAACGCAAAATTCCAATAATCTTATACAAATGCAAAATAAAGGCCAAATTAATCCAGAGGAATTTGGCGGGTTTTGGCGTTGACCTCTAACCCACCATTACGTACAATGGGCAGGGTGAGGGGACGTGGTGGAACGGTATACACAGCAGGTTTGTAATCTGCCGCCTTCCCGGGTATGTGGGTTCGACTCCCACCGTCCCCACTCCTCACCCTGCGAAGCAGAATTATCAATTGTCTCTGCGAGGATGTCAAGAACGAATTAGTTCACCGTTTTCGTTATTCCTCAATTATGTTGCGGTCGTGCCTCCGATACGGCGTTTGCGCCGATAAGATTCATGATCTGGCGCTGACGATTGAGCACCAATCGTCCCGACAATTGACGTGAGAACATGCTGCTCTCGTCAAGCTCTGGAGCAGACACGGGTGTTCGGCCCACAACCTAGTTGACTCAATAGTGCTTTTGGATGGGCGAAGCAAAGAGGATAGTGGAACAAGATGTCTATACTAATCTAAGTTTAATACTATGTATTCAGTCAAACTTTGTCAAGACTCCTTGCATTCTGCGTACGGCATTGGACAAGTTTTGAGATAGGGGCCATCCTTTGTATCGAACTAGGTTGAGACCAATCACAAGGATATTGAACACAACGCAGGCAGGATGCCAATGGCGGATCGGCCCGTGTTAACACCAACAAAGCGGTGCACGTAGCCTCCGGTGAACGAATCCACGTTGAGTTTAGGAGCATCAGCATGGCAGTAACCGCGGAGGCCTGTTTCCCGCTTGGAACCGAGAAGCACGTATTCGTCGATTGGAACATCGTCGAGCCGGGGTACGGGGTCGCGTGGGCCGGGAGGTCGCCGGGCGCGTGGGAGATGCCGAGCGGGATCGAGCTCTCGGTGCATAAGCCGTGGGAGGCCACCGTCGGGAGTCACGGCGTTCTCTTTGAGGATGAGGGGGTGTACCGGTTCTACTACCGCCTGCGTACGCGTGACGGCGGGGACGATGGAACGCATCCGATGATACTCGCGTACGCGGAGTCGGCCGACGGCGTGACCTGGACGAAGCCGTCGATCGGGACGGTGGAGCTCGACGGCTCGAAGGACAACAACCTCGTCTACGGGTTGAACGTGGCGCGCGGCCGCTCGGTGAACAGCGCGTCCGTGTTCAAAGACCCGACGGGAGGGCCGAACGACCGCTACAAGCTGCTCTATCGCGATCCCACGGAGAGCAGTCGCCAAACCTCTTTGGGGCGGTGTCGCCGGACGGCCTGCACTGGGAGACCCTCGACGAGCCGCTGATAACGAACTACTTCAGCGATACGCATAATGTCGTGGGGTACGACCCGAAGCGAGGGCAGTACGTGGCCTACGTTCGTGGTTGGACGGAGTTCGGACCGGGCACGCTGCACAGTCGTCGAACGATAGCCCACGCGGCATCGGACACGTTCGAGACCTGGCCGCGACTGGAAACGATTTACTCCGCGGACGCTCTGGACGGCCCGGACACGGATATCTACACGAACGCCTACACACCCTGGCCGGACGCCGACGCCTACCTTATGTTCCCGGCGTTCTACCAGCGGAACGCCGACATCGTCGAGATCCAAATGCTCACGGGACGGGACGGAGTGACCTGGGAGCGCCTGACTCGGGAGCCGATGACGCCCGGCGGGGAGCCGGGAACGCCTTCGGAGGGTGGTTACTACGCCGGTTCGGGTCTCGTGAGCTACCGGCCCGGCGAGGTCTCGCTGCCCATCTCCGGGACGTGGCACACTCACAACGAGGGTCACTACGGCGTAACACGGACATCCGGCACACATGGAGGACACTGGTCGACCGCAACTTGGCGGACGGACGGCTTCGCATCACTGGAGGCGCGGGACGAGGGCAGCTTCGCCACGGTGCCCATCACGTTCTAGGGCGGACGGCTGACGATCAACGCCTGGACCCGGTTCGGCGGGGAAATCAGCTTCGAACTGGCCGACGCAACTTCCGAGCACATGGGCAAGTTCGGGCAGGGTGTCCCCGCGGAGACAGCGACGGTCATACCAGGCAGGTCGTTCGACGACTGCGACCCCTTCACCGGGGACAGCACCTGCCACACCGTCACATGGAATGGAGAGTCGGATATCTCGCAATGGGCCAACTGCCCGGTGCGCCTGCGGGTGAAGATGCGACGCGCGAGGCTGTAGGCCATTCAGACGATGTAGCCGCCTTCCACAGGGACAGAAAAGCCCTCCCCGCTCTTGACCGTCGAGACGATTCGGCATTACCGTATGGGCGTCATGAACGTTTTCTTCGTCATCATCCTCGTCGCCGTCGTCGTCGAATTCCTGCTCGGCGTCGTTTCCAGCCTCCTGAACCTGTCTGCCCTCAGACCCGAAGCGCCGGAGGGGCTGGAGGATGTCTACGAGCCCGACAAGTACGCGAAGTCGCAGGAGTACACGAAGGTCAACACCGGCTTCGACCTGATTACCAGCACGTTCAAGCTGGCGTTGCTGCTGACCTTCTGGCTGTTCGGCGGCTTCAATTGGCACGATGAGTTGGTGCGTGGCTGGGAATTCCACGTGATTTTGAACGGCGTCCTGTACATCGGGCTGCTGGGGCTTGCCTTCATGGTAATCACCCTACCATTCAGCATTTACAAGACGTTCGTCATCGAGGCGCAGTTCGGCTTCAACAAGACGACGTGGGGCACGTTCGTGCTGGACAGGGTGAAGGCGCTAGGGCTGGGCATCGTTCTGGGCGCTCCTCTGCTCGCAGCGATCTTGGCGTTCTTCGAGTACGGCGGCGACCTTGCGTGGCTGTATGCGTGGGTTGCAGTAACTCTCGTGTCGCTGGCGATCCAGTTCATCGCGCCAACCTGGATCATGCCACTGTTCAACAAGTTCACCCCCTTGGGGCCGGGGGAGTTGCGAGACTCGATCCTAGAATACGCAACCTCGGTTAAATTCACGGTCAATAACATCCTCGTGATGGACGGCTCGAAGCGTTCCAGCAAGTCCAATGCGTTCTTCACCGGCTTTGGGAAGAACAAGCGTATCGCCCTCTTCGACACGCTCGTGGACAACCAAACGGCGCCGGAGCTCGTTTCTGTGCTAGCACACGAGATCGGGCACTACAAGAAGAAGCACATCATCCAGTCGATGATCGTAAGCTCGGTCAACGGGCTAATTGTCTTTTTCCTGCTGTCGATCTTCCTGAAGAGCGAGGGGCTGTTCGACGCGTTCCTGATGGACGAGATGTCGGTGTACGCCGGGCTACTGTTCTTCGGGCTGCTGTACACGCCGGTAGACATCGTCCTGTCGATGGCGCTGCAGTACGTATCCCGCAGGCATGAGTACGAGGCGGACCGTTGGTCGGTCGAGACGTATGGTCGGCCCGACGAGCTGTCCAACAGCCTGAAGAAACTCTCGCAGGACAACCTGTCGAATCTGGGGCCACACCCTTTCTACGTATTCCTGAACTACACCCACCCGCCGCTGAAGGAACGGATTAGGGCCATCGAGCGGACTCGCACCCCATAGCCGCGAGCGGAGCACCTTATCCCAATTCGATATCATTCAACGAGGGAGAGGCCATGCTCACGCAAGACCAGATCGACCACTATGGGGCGTTTGGATTCCTCGTGCTTCGCGGACTGCTGTCCCAGGACGAGATGGACGAGCTTCGCGCGGCATCGCTGAGCGTCATGCGCGAGCTGCGCTGCGCCGACGAATTCCAGACCGATGAGAACCAGTCCGTACAGCCGTGGCTGGAGCGTCACCCTGCTATGCGAGACCTGATCGACGACGAGCGCATTCACCAGATACCGGAGTCGCTGCTGGGCCCGGACTTCTGGCTCGACGGGACGGAGGGCCACCTGCGCGTGGGCGACACACCCTGGCACGGCGACGACATACATGACGACGACTTGGGATGGGTGAAGATCGCCATCTACCTCGATCCCTTGACCAAGGACGATGGTTGCCTCCGCGTCATTCCGGCGTCTCACCGTCGGAATGATCCCGATCCGCTGTCCGAACTCCGCCTAGGGAACCGTGCTCCCGACGCGCGAGTCTTTGGGATGCCGCCGGAAGAGATACCCTCGCTGGCCTTGGAGACGGAACCGGGGGACGTGTTGGTATTCACGGAGGGCGTCATCCATGGGGCGTTTGGCGGAGGTGTCGGCAGACACCAGCTATGCGCGAGCTTCGTGGAAAACCCGAAGAACGAACGGCACCTGAATCAGATAATGGCATTCTACGGCAATAGCACGTGGTCGCTCCGGCCGACGCGGACCTACGTGGAAAGCGACAGGCCGCGCATACGACGGATGGTCGAAAAGCCGCTCGAATGGGGATTCGACGTGCTGGAATTCTAGACCCTGACAGGCGTCGAAGGGAGAGATATTCCCTTGCCGAAATTGACGCCTCCCGAGTACATATTCAAGTGCAGCGAATGAGGACATAACGCACATATAGAACGCATTGTATATATCGTGCGGATGGTATATAATGGTCGAGAGGAACAGGCAACATGGAAGTTAGTCCTAAGAAATACCTTTCGATCAAAGAGGCATCCGTCGCGTATAGGGTTAGCCGCACGAAGATACACCGGCTCGTCAAGAGCGGGGTCGTTCGCTCTGCCAGCAACCCGCGCGACGATAGGATAAAGCTCGTCAGCGTCGACGACCTCGACAGCCGGTTCCGTGGAGAGACCGTCATGGACATAGACAGCGCGGCCACCCTCGTGGGGATTGCGACCGCGGACAGAATGAACAGGATGGACGCCATCCGGGCAGGCGGCGTGGCAGCCGGCGGAGGCAGCGACACCACCGAGATACTCCGAGAAGCGCGGGCGGCCCGCAGTGGAGAGTTGAGTGCGCGGTCGCTGGGCACGGCCAACGCCCTGGATGAGGACGGCCGTTGACCGTTGTCGTCGACGCCAACATCGCGGTGAAATGGGTCGCGGAGGAAGTCGACAGCGCGGAGGCAGTGTCGCTCTACCGTGACTGGACGGAGAGGGCCGAACTGCTCATCGCTCCGCCGATCTTCCGACCGGAAGTCACAAACGTCTTGCACCAGAAGATCCGGCGTGGAGAACTCGGTCTCGGCACTGCAGTAGAGGCTCTGGACGTGATCTGTGACGCCGTCTCCATTCAAGAGCCGACGGGCCTCTACATAGACGCGCTCTCGATCGCGCAGGCCATCGGCGTGGGCGCAACTTACGATCCCCTCTATCTCGCGCTGGCCGAGGCCGAGCGGTGCGACCTATGGACGGCGGACAGGCGATTCGTCCAAGCGGTGGGATACAGGTCCGCACGTGTCCGCTGGCTTGGCGAGCTATCGACGAAGGAATAAGGAGCAGCCGTGGATCGCGTACGATTGGCAATCGTCGGATGCGGGACGATCTCTCGACTGAACGCGCCGGGGTACCTGCGTGACGACAGGTGCGATGTCGTCGCCCTTTGCGACCCCATCCGGGAGCGCGCCGAGGAGTCGGCGTCCGAGTGGAGGATATCACCGACCATCTACACCGACTACGAAGACGTGCTGGCCGATCCCAACGTCGACGCCGTTGAGCTTCTGACCCCGACGCACCTGCACGCCGACCAGATCATCGCAGGGCTTGAGGCGGGCAAGCACGTGTCTTGTCAGAAGCCCATCGCGGTCTCCATACCGGAGGCGGACCGGGTGGGAGACGCCGTCGCACGGGCCAATACGCTGTTTCGGATCTCAGAAAATTTCCTGTTCTACCCGCCCATCGTCAAGGCGAAGGAGTTGCTGGACTCCGGGGCCATAGGCGATCCAAACATGGTGAGGATTCGCACGGTGATCGGCAGCTACGAGCTGACCGTGAACGACTACGTCCTCGCCGATGGCGCGATGGAGTGGCGACGGGACGCCGCACGGCAACCCGGCGGCAAGCTATATGACGACGGAGTCCACAAGTACGCGACGGCGATGTACTGGATCGGCGACTTCGAGAGCGTGTACAGCATCGTCACCAAGACGGATGACTTCACCATCGAGGCTCCATGCTCTTCGATGTGGCGGTTCAAGGACAAGAACTGTCTTGGCGTGATCGACTACGCGCTGGCGGACGAGATGCCAGTCCGCAGCAAGTACTACCCGATGGACGAGTTCTTCGAGATCGTCGGCAGCAAGGGCGTGATCTGGGTGACGCGTTGCACGGGCGAGATGCTTGACATGCCGCCGGTTGTCCTGCACCGGGGTACGGAGTCGACCGGCTACGACGTGCCGATGGACTGGATCGAGGGCTTCAACGGCGCGGCAAGGAACTTCATCGACTGCATCATCTCCGGTGAGCAGCCGGTGATGGACTTTCACTTCGCCCGAAAGACTCTGCAGGCCGCCCTGGGAGTGTACAGGTCGTCGGAGATGAACATGCCGTTGGATCTGGTGACTATCGAGTAGAGGCTTGGCCGGTCCTCGGCTTGGCCAGTCTCGACGTAATCAACCGCTTGCGGACTCAAGAGACGCCACCATGGGAGCCAATGAGAAAAGCTCGATTCATCTCCATTGCCATACTTATCACATTGCCAATTACCGTAGCACTCTTGATTGCGGTACTTCCCTTCCCCCTGCGTACCTCGGGGACGCTAACGGACCTTAAGGCGATCGGAAGCGGGGAAAAAGACACCTGCGCTCTTCGACAGCACGGAACAATAGTCTGCTGGGGCGCTTTCTCCGAGACCTGGGAGCCGCCACAGGACGAGGAATTTGTTGACATCCTCGTCAGATCGTTTGAACTCTGCGCCCTTCGTAGGGACGGCACGTCTATCTGCTGGGATATCTGGGACAACATAGGTCGAGTGACTTCCATAGAGGGGCGTACTGGCATCGGACACCCTGATTTTGAACGCTTCCTCAACAAGAGATTTGCCATCGTAGAGATCGGCGAGTCCGGCAAGTGCAGTATTCGAGGAGAAGACGGCGCTGTCTTCTGTTGGGGTGACGATGCCACATCTCCCGTGTCGGCGCCCGCGGGCGAACGCTTCGCAGCCATCAGGAGCGGCGGGCCTTACACTTGCGCCTTCGACAAGGAAGGGTCGCCAATCTGCTGGGACTATGACCGGGACTCTCCTCCATCCGACGAGCTTTTCGCCGCGTTTAGCAGGGGTCCATTCAGCGCCTGTGCAATCCGATTGGAGGACGGCTCACCAATCTGTTGGGGTGTGATCGCGGAGCGCGCGCCGCCGCCCGCAGACGAGATATTCACCGCCATTAGTGTCGGCGACGGCTACGCCTGCGCGCTTAGGGGGGGACGGGTCACCGATGTGCTGGGGGCCCTACGGCTACGATGAGCCGGGCGAGCGAGCTTCGCCTCCGTCCGATGAGCGATTCAGCGCCATAAGCAGCGGTAGGTACCACGCCTGCGGGATTCGTCAGAAGGACGGTTCTCCAGTCTGCTGGGGGCTTCCGCATTCAACTTACGACGCAGGCCAGGCTTATCCGCCCGGAGGCAATGGCCGCCGGTAACGGCGGAAAGCACGGATGTGCCTCGCGTTAGGAACACTTACCCGTCCGTAGAGGCGCAATAGGACACTACACAGGCCGACGTAGCCGTCTATTCTCACGGTCAACAATGTAGAGGTGGAGAATTGGGGACAATGCGCCGCCGCTTGACACTCGTACTGAGCGCCGTCGATACTTGAACTCATGAAGAGTCTGTGGTGGGTCTTCCTATTGCCGGTGTTGGTTCTGGCAGCCTGTGGCGGAGATACCACCGAGACCGAACCGACTCAAACTCCAAGGCCCGCGCCCACTCAGGCCCTGTCGCCGACGCCCGAACCCACCCCTGTACCTGAACCGACCCGCCCGCCCGCCGAACCCACTCCTTCCTCCGCCACGAAGAACCCGATCCTGCCGACCGTGCCCGTCCCGCTGGAGGAGCCTACTGTCGACAACATAGCTGCTCGGAAGCTGGCGAGGGCGGGGATCCGCACGAACCGGATCCGGGGACTGACCCTGGTAGCCCCATTGCAAACCGTGCTAGAACGGCAGATCATGACCTCGGACGAGTTTCGGGAACTCTTGGCCGGAGTGTTCGAAGGGCGCAGGGACAAAATAGAGGGCGATCAACTGCTTTACGAGACTCTCGGGCTGATGAAACCTGGGACCAGCCTTTACGACATTCTCTTGACTTTCAGCACTGAGGGGGCCTTCGGGTGGTTCGATTTGGACGAGGAGAAGCAGTACGTGGTGCTGGAGTCCGAAGAGCTCACTCTCGCCCACGAGCGGACATACGTCAACGAATACGTGAACCACCTCCAGGCCGTCAACTTCGACATCAGGACGAAGTACGACGCGACCGAGGGCAACGACGATGCCAGGATGGCGCTCCAAGCGATCCTCGAAGGCGACTCGGCCATCGGCGAGTACGTCTACACCACCGAGCATTTCACTCCCGAAGAGCAGCAGGACTCCATCCTCCAACCGAACGGGGCGTTCCGAGAGGCCCTGAACATGGCGCCGTACATCGCCATTCGCACCTTCGTGTTCCCATTCGCGGAGGGCCTCGACTTCGCCGTGCAGCTGTTCCAGTCGGCGGGTAACTGGAGTCTCATCAACCAAGCCCTCGAGACTCCACCCGCATCAACGGAACAGGTGCTGCACCTGGAAAAGTACGCGGCGGGCGAGATGCCTATCAGCGTAGAGATGCCTCACCTTGGGAGGGTTCTCGGCGACGGCTGGAAGCATGTTCGGACGGGCGTACTCGGCGAGCTCCTCATCACTGCCTGGCTGGAGACTGACTTCTCTCCTCAGGCGGCGTCTATCGCCGCGTCGGGCTGGGGCGGCGACGCATACTCGCTGTTCGAGGGGCCGGACGGTCAGGGCGTCCTCGTCCTCGCGACGGTCTGGGACTCCGAGAAAGACGCCGAAGAGTTCTTCGTTACCGTTCAGCAGCACACCGAGGCCCGGTCCGGCGTCGGCTGGGAGGACTCGGCAATCGCGACGGAGTCCGGTTCAGCGACCCTGCCCGACCGGACGGTCTACGCCGAGCGGAAGGGCGCGCGAAGTCTGTTCATCATCGCGCCGAGCGCCGAGCTCGTTGAGAACCTGCGCCAAGCGGCGGCCGGCCCGCTTGAACTCAACTAGATGAAAACCAATAACCGCCCAATATGGAGCCTGCCCGCAGAACTTTCCTATCTATTACTATTCAGTTTGTTGGTTGTGTAGGGAGTCGCAATTCGGATATGGTACGAGACCGACCGCCGGACGAACGACGACGTTTTGGAAACTGTCGTCGAGATTGTCGTAGGCACAGGACAGGCTGGGATAGCAGCAGCAACGTGCACAGCCGGTATCGCGGCTATGTCGGAGGTCATAATGATTCTTTCAGAACGATATAGAGCTAGACGATATGCCGAGGGCCGCGCGGAGGGCCGCGCGGAGGGTCTCGTTGATGCAGTTGAAAGGGCGATTCGGCTGACAACAAGGGAGATCAATGACAGTGTGGAAGTGAGAACCGATGCTTCGCAGTGGTTCTCCCGCGATGTTATGAAAGTGGTTCTAGCCAAAGGAGAGACCAAAACAGAGGCCTTTGAGGTAACCATGGAACAGGCGCTCTCTTCTCGACTGCACCCTTTACTGAAGTCCCGAATCGCGTCTCTGGACTAAGGCTGTACGAGTGGAATCCAGCGTGACCGCTTCACGCCAAACACTAACCGAGTACGTCGACTCCGCATGGGGCGACGACCCAACATATGAGGGCTTGGCCCAAGTAGTGGCGGCCATCGCCGATGGCACGCGGCTCGTCCAAGAAAAGGTCCAGGCGGCAGCCATCGCGGACGTGCTGGGAACGACTGGCGACGTCAACGTGCAGGGCGAGGTCGTCCAGATCCTCGACGAGCAGAGCTCGGACATCTTCGTCGACGTTTTGTCCAAGTCCGGTGGCGTCGCGGCGGTCGGCTCCGAGGAGATCGCGGAGGGCGTCATCGTCGGGCAGGGAGATGCGCAGCGGTACGTCGTCCTCATGGACCCGCTCGACGGCTCGTCCAACATCGACGTTGCCGTGAGCATCGGCTCGATATTCGGTATATGGAAACGGGAGCCCGGCGAGGACGTGACAGCCGATTCGATGCTATGTCCTGGCGGGGAGCAGATTGCCGCCGTCTACGCCGTGTACGGCTCCAGCACGGTTTTCGTCGTCGCCACCGCGGCGGGCGTGCAGGGGTTCACCCTGGACACGTCGAGCGGCGAATTTGAGCTGACGCACCCCGACGTGCGTTTCCCGGCGAAGTGCCAGTACTACAGCGTTCCGGACGGCTACTACAAGAACTGGGACGAGCCGACTCGCGCCGCCGCCACGATGCTGCGGGACGGCTACTCTCTCCGGTACGTCGGCTCTCTGGTGGCCGACTTCCATCGCAATCTACTTAAGGGCGGCATCTTCTGGTACCCGGCGGACGACAAGTCGCCCAACGGCAAGCTCCGGCTGATGTACGAGGCCAATCCACTCGGATTCGTCGCGGAGCAGGCGGGAGGTGCCGCCTCGTCGGGGCGCGGACGCATATTGGATATTCAACCGGAAGCTCTCCACCAGCGGGTGCCCCTGATGCTGGGGCCTGCCGACGTGGTGGAGAAGACCGTATCGATTCTCAACTCGTAAGTCCAGTGAAGAAGGAGCGGGCATGAACCTTCAAGACATGATCGACGTAGCGCAGGCCATCGTCGCGCCGGGCAAGGGCATCTTGGCGGCGGACGAGAGCGACGGAACCATCCAGCGGCGCTTCGATTCCATCGGCGTCGAGTCAACATTCGAGAACCGTCGCGACTACCGCGAGGGCCTCTTCCGCACGGCAGGAGCGGCGGAGTTCGTCAGTGGCGTCATCCTGTACGACGAGACACTCCGCCAGGACGGCGCCGACGGCACTCCCCTCGTCGAGGTCCTGTCGAGCCAGGGAATCATTCCCGGCATCAAGGTCGACAAGAGCACGAAGCCGCTGGCAGGGACCGACGGCGAGCTCATCACCGAGGGTCTTGACGGACTGCGCGATCGGCTCGCGGAGTATGCCGACCTTGGCGCGAAGTTCACCAAGTGGCGCGCGGTCATCACCATCGGAGACGGCATCCCGACCCGTCGCTGCATCGAGGCGAACGCCCATGCGCTGGCCCGGTTCGCTACCTTGAGCCAGGAGGCGGGCTTGGTGCCCATCGTCGAGCCGGAGGTCCTCATGGACGGCGACCACGACATCGACACCTGCTACGAGGCCACGACCGAGACGTTGCGCGAGGTCTATTACGAGCTCGGCACCCATCGCGTCGCGCTGGAGGGCACCTTACTCAAGCCCAACATGGTCCTCTCCGGCAAGGACGCATCCAACCGGGCAAGCGCCGAACAGGTGGCCGAGATGACGGTGAATTGCTTCCTGAACACCGTTCCCGCCGCCGTGCCGGGCGTCGTCTTCCTGTCGGGCGGGCAGTCCGACGACGAGGCCACGGTCAACCTCGACGCCATCAACCGCTACGCCGCGATGTGCGGAGCGCCGTGGGAGCTGAGCTTCTCCTACGGTCGCGGTCTGCAGGCCGCTCCACTCAAGGCGTGGAACGGCGAGGCAGCTAACATCCCTGCGGCCCAAGCGGCCTACTACCATCGCGCCAAGGTAACGTCGGCGGCGCGGCGCGGCGAGTACACCGCGGAGATGGAAGAGACTGCCGACTAGGTCGGGTCTTTCACCCTCACCCCAACCCCCGTATCAAGTACGGGGCAGGCTCTCTCCCGCGAATGGGAGAGGGGGTTATGCAAGGCTCCCGCTATGCAAAAAATCCTGATCGCGACCCATAACGCGGGCAAGCTCAGGGAGTTCTCCTCGATGTTCGCGGGGACACCGTTCGAGTTGGTGTCCCTCTCCGATGTCGGCATCGAAGTGGATGTCGACGAGACCGGCGCCACCTACGCGGAGAACGCCACACTCAAGGCCGTGACCTATGCACGGCTGAGCGGCCTCCCGACGCTGGCCGACGACTCGGGGTTGGAGGTCGACGGCCTTGATGGAGAGCCGGGCGTGCGCTCGGCCCGATACGCCGGTGAGCACGCCAGCGACGACGACCGCATTGCATTCCTGCTTCAAAAGCTGAACAATATACCTAGGGAGAAATGGACGGCCCGCTTCCGATGCGTCATCGCCTTGACCCGACCGGACGCTCCGGTCGAGCTGTACGAAGGGCTGTGTGAGGGCGTCATAACCGACAGGCTGAGAGGCGCATCGGGATTCGGCTACGATCCCGCCTTCTACATCCCGGAGATGAACAGGACGATGGCAGAGTTGTCATTCGACGAGAAGAACCGCGTGAGCCACCGTGGCCGCGCAAGCGAGGCGGTCATCTCGGCCCTTCGCGGTCGAGACTGGCAAGTGTGACCACATGACATAGGCGGCAGTAGAGGCAGTGGAAGAAACTCCCGACTAAACCATGACACCTACGACCGTAAACGACACATACAACCGCCCGCTGCGGGACGTTCGCGTTTCCGTGACCGACCGGTGCAACTTCCGGTGCCCGTACTGCATGCCGGCCGAGATATTCGGCGAACGCTACAAGTTCCTGCCGCGCGAGGAGCTGCTGACGTTCGAAGAGATCGTGCGACTCGTGCGCATCTTCGTTGACTTGGGTGCGGTAAAGGTACGGCTGACCGGCGGCGAGCCGCTGGTGCGCAAGAGCATCGAGTCCCTCGTCGGGCAGCTTGCCGGGGTGGACGGCATCGAAGACCTGACCATGACGACCAACGCCTACTTGCTCCCGTCGATGGCGCAGACGCTCAAGGATGCCGGGCTCCAACGGGTGACCATCAGCCTCGACAGCCTCGACGACGAGGTCTTCCGCAAGATGAACGGGCGCAACTTCGGCGTGGACACTGTGCTCAAGGGCCTCGAGGCGGCAGAGCGCGTCGGGCTGACGCCAATCAAGATCAACGCCGTCGTGCAGCGCGGCATGAACGACCACACCCTCGTGGAAATGGCGCGGCACTTCAAGGAGCGCGGCCACATCCTCCGCTTCATCGAGTACATGGACGTCGGCACCCTCAACGGCTGGCGCATGGACGACGTGGTGTCAGCCAACCGGATCGTCTCCATGATCGACGCCGAGCTCCCCCTGGAGCCCATCGAGGCCAACTACCACGGCGAGGTCGCAAGGCGCTACCGCTACAAGGACGGCACCGGCGAGATCGGCGTCATCGCGTCCGTGACCCAGCCCTTCTGCGGCGACTGCACAAGACTGCGCCTCTCGCCGGAGGGCAGCGTCGTCACCTGCCTCTTCGCCAACGTCGGCACCGACCTGCGAGGGCCCCTACGCTCCGGAGCCACCGACGACGACATCGCGGAGATCATCACCCGCCGCTGGCGCATCCGCGACGACCGCTACTCCGAAGAACGCGCCTCCATGACCGACGAGCTCCGCACCCGCGAAAAAGTCGAGATGTACCATATCGGGGGGTAGGGGGTGGGGGGTTATAGTTGTGGAGGACCGACAAAGGTTAAGGTACGCTCAACGAATCCTCGGAGTTCTGTGCTGTTGATCGTCTCAGTCTGCCATGCCGCGTTGGTTTCGTGGTGGAATCGCTTTGCATATTCTCCAATCTCTCTCAACTCCACCAATGCGGTCTGATTCAATACCTCGTCCACTCCGCCAAGCCTTTGCTGGCAGGTATTAATAAATGGTCCAAGCATACTCCCCGGAGGGAATTGGACTGGACAAGCGACTCTAAGATACCCCTCTAGATGCAAACGAATTGCTCGAGCTACTTCTATGTCTGGATTGGACCCAGTATCAGCAAACTCCTTCAAGAGCTTGTGACGCTTGTCATGTTCAGTAATCGCATCTTGTGTAACGTCCCAGGGGAGGATGGTAGATTCGTCCCCGTTCTGAGCGATTTCTAACGATACACACTCGCCGCTTTGCTTTCCTTCCCATAACTCGCAAAGAAATCTCTTGTTATGTGAAAGCACGACGACCTGCTCAGCTCGCTCCGAGAGTTTCCGTACTTCCTGAACAGTTGTTAGTGAACGGTGCTCGTCCAAACTAGACATGGGATCGTCGATAACCACTATGGTATCGGCTAAGGTTGGGATCCTGATCCAGGGACGAAAAGAAAAGGGCGAGAGCAAGTGTATTGCGGTCACCGGAGCTCATTGTGTTGCGGAAGGAAGCCACACCTGGGACAACTTTGTCGCTCTTAACGGCAACATTTGTCTCGTTGATTACAACGTTGTAGGCGCAGGTAGACCCCGAACCACCACCTATATTCACAGGGGAGAGCTTCCCTATGCGAAAACCAGCGTTGAAACGCTCGAGATACTTGTTGACTCCGAATTGTATTTTCGGGAACACATTATCTCGATATTCTTTGAGTACATTCCTGGCTTCAACTATCTTTCTTTCCGTAAGTGCCTTGGTCCGCTTCTCTTTCAAATATTCCTGACATAAATGATCGATCTCTTCCGAATACCTTGCCTGTAGCGCCCTCAATTTATTCAAAACACGAACAAGCGCGTCCACGTCTGCTTGTTCTGCTTGCTCCTGGAGTTCTTCGATTTCTTTGTTGTAGGCAATTAACCTACTGTTGAGGCAATCAATCTCTTTTCTATAGACGTCATACTTCATAAGAGCAGTGAGTGCATCAGCATCCAACTCATTACTCTCTAATGGAGCAATTTGTTTTGCTTTGAGCAATTGTGTAACGTGTCCTCGTGCAAGAGTCCAGCTTTGTATGATGGCCTTGGTATCCACATCGGTTGGCTCGATATCACAGTACTTACTCCAGTAACGTTCAGTCTCCCGAATTTCTCCAATAGCTCGCTCAAAGTTTACTTGTGCACCCTCGGCATGAGTGCGTTGTAGGCCACTTGTCATATCGGCAATGTCTTGCTTTAGTTGACTATAAGTTTCACTAAAGTAAGCGCGATAGTGCGCTAATAGATCAAGTCCGGTGATGCCCTGACCGCAGAAAGGGCAGACATCATCGTCCCGGTGTGCCAGATGTTTCATTCCGGCGGCGATCCAAGACTCTCCCCCGTTCCCCAGAGTTTCTACGTGTGCCATTACTTGGGATTCTGCTCTCCTGTCAAGGTCTGCGAGACTAGCCATCAAGACTTGCCTTATCTCTTCATTGTCGAATTGGGGCAAATTAATTGTCTTGAAAGTAAGTGAAGTCCTTAGAGCGTCCTGATCGCGTGCAGCTGTCAAATCACGTTCTAGCTTCTCAATCTTGGCATCCACATCCGTTAGTTCTGGCAGATCACAGAATTCGTCAACTGACAACCCTCTACGCGTTTGCTCAGGTATTGATTTAGATTTTTGTTCAAGATCCGAGTTATGTTGCTTTCTTCGACACATCAGCTCTTGAAGGCGACGATGAAGGGCGACACCCTGATCGCCAAGTATTAGCTCATGGAGATTTTGTCGATGTTGAGAGTCTACGTCGAGCCGCGAATATACATTCTCGTCTACGAATACATCGTCAAAGATTCTAAGGTTCGGTAAGGTGCGATTCCATTCGCCATTCTCAAAGATCACATTGGATGGGGTACCTTCGCACTCAAGAATTACATGCGGTGTGTGTTGGGATCCGAGCCTCTGCCGTTCGGCAACAGGCAACTCGTCGCCTGTTGAAAGCGATCTCAAGGCAGCCGTAAGTGTAGTCTTGCCACGTCCGTTCTCTCCATAGACGAGGACTAGACGTTTGAAATCAACAGATGCTGCGGCATTATCCGAGTCGAAAGTTCCGATATTTCGAAGTAGCTTGATCTTGCGGATCATTACGATTTCTCCAGGCGACTGAATCACATCAGTTAACAATAGCACTTTATGTCAAAAGGCTGATTTTGGCACAACAATCCGAAAACCGTAAACACGTGCCCAAAGAGATGGTGGCAAGGAAGCCTTCTACCAATTGCTAGTCGACGATCACTTCGGCAGCCCACGCTCGTCATACAGAAAATCGCCGTGCTCGACTGCCGACGGCCCGTCGCGCAACATGCGAGCGGTGCGTTCGCTGATGGCGCGCATCGCCTTTAGGCGCTCCTCTACGCTGCGCTCATGCCTCACCCGCTCCAAGCGCTCCCTGGGCGCGACTGTGATCGCCTCCGTAACCGTCTCGCCGGTAAGACTGGCTAACTCGTCAGCCAGCCGTATGGTCTCTTGGTCTTCGATGTTGAGGCTCACAGGATCGCCCTTCCGGTAGAATTGCAATAGGCCACATCCACCATACGGCCTCCTAGTCACGATGGGCAATGTTATCTTGTCATTCTGCGGTATCATGTCCCCACTCCGACCCCCAAAACGAAGGACCCCACCCATGCCAAAGACCATCTACCTCGCCAACCCCTACGGATTTTCCGCCCGGCAGAAGGCAGAGCTCCTGCCGCCGCTGGTGTCGGCTTTGGAGGGGCTGGGGCTGGAGGTGTGGGAGCCGTTCGAGCGGAACAACCAGGTCGACTTCGCCGAGGCGGGTTGGGCGTACCACATCGGGGGGTAGGGGACGCTGGGGTGATGTCACCCTTTCGCCGGCAGGGAGTCGGGCGTGCTTGGTACCCTTGGCAGGCTGGGGAAGTCCGTCTGAGCACCGGTTGCTTCCGACCAATTGCAAAGTGTTCGGCTACCGGCGGCCTAACCATCACCTCCGGCATGGGTCACCGAACCTCTGGTCGTCACAGCCACTCTAAGCCTATCGAAGAGAAGTTCAGAGCTCGACAGGCTCACCGAGAACGCACTCTGGGGACTTTGCGAAAACCCTCTGCGCCTATTCGTTCGCCTGCTCAGCAAGCGGGCGACTGCGGTAGTAGACTCCCCACCGTTGCATGACTTCCTTCACGCCGGGTTCTTCCAACTCCGTCAACTCCCTGAAGAACCCGGCGAGCGAGTGTGCATGGAGGAGATCATCGGTGCAGACCCAGTTCTTCTCCGCGCGCACCACGTACACTAGGCCGTTTTGGTGTTCGCATTCCAGTTCCACCCGTCGGCTGCCTGTCTCGCCCTTGACGTTCAGTCCAAATTCACTCATGTCCGCGCCTCTCGATGTGTGGTAGGCTGATAGTCGGCTACACGTATTATACCAACGCCATACGTATTACTTCCTACGCGATACACCTCCATGTCGATGATCTCGGTCCAGGACCTCGCCAAGAGCTACGGCAAGATCGAAGCCGTGAAGGGCGTGTCGTTCGACGTGGAAGCCGGGGAGATTTTCGGCTTCCTGGGACCGAACGGCGCGGGCAAGACGACCACGATCAACATGCTCTGCACACTCGTCAAACCGGGCGCAGGCGGGGCCACGGTCAACGGTCACGACATCGTCCGCGAAAAGAACGAGGTCCGGCGCTCCATCGGTCTGGTGTTTCAGGATACGACGCTCGACGACTACCTGACAGCCGAGCAGAACATCATGTTTCATGCCATGGCCTACGGCGTGCCGAACCAGGTGCGTAAAGAGCGGTCGAAGGAGCTTCTCAGCCTGATGGAGCTTTGGGACCGTCGCAAGGGGCATATCCGCACCTACTCGGGCGGGATGAAGCGTAGGCTGGAGATCGCCCGGGGACTCATTCATCTTCCCCGCGTGCTGTTCTTGGATGAGCCTACGCTGGGCCTCGATCCGCAGACGCGCAACCGCATATGGGAATACATACGCGACCTGCGACGAAAGGAAGACCTGACGATATTCCTCACGACCCACTACATGGACGAGGCCGAGAACTGTGATCGCATCGCCGTTATCGACCACGGCGAGATCGTTGCCCTCGACACCCCGGACGACCTCAAGAGCCAGGTGGGTGGGGACCTTCTGACCCTGCGTACCGACGACATCTCGCACGCCGAGGCGGAGCTGCGTGACATTCATTCCCTCGAACCGGAGGTCCGAGACGGCGCGATTACCGTGCGAGTCCCAAACGGCGAGTCGTTTCTCCCCCGGTTCGTTCAGAATTACGAGGGCGGAATTCAGTCCATCGGCCTGCGTCGGCCCACCCTGGACGATGTATTCCTCCACGTGACCGGACGGGAGATCCGTGACGAAGAGATCGACGATCAGGGGCAGATGATGCAGATGATGCGGATGAGATATCGCTAGCGCACAACTCCCGACTTTCCCGCATCCGAACTAACACATACAACCACTGGGGAGCACAACCCCAAGAACGAGGCGGAGCTACCTTCATGCCACGCAGCGGGAAAGTTCGACGAGTCTACGATAACGACGACGCTTGGATCATGGCGGAGACCAAGCCACCCCTCACACCGGATATTATGTGGTGGGATATGATCGAGCCGCACGAGGGTTCGCCCGTCGACGGCTGGCTGTACTCCATCGGCGGTCACGACGTGTACGACTACGAGACCGACATCGGCGAGCGTACGTCGGAGGCCTACGCCGAGCGCGGCGAGACACGCCAGCGCAATCGAGGGAACAATCTTCGGCACCTGGTCGATCTACACGGCGGTCCGATGTCCATCATGACCGAGCAGTGCCACCGACTCGGCATGGACTTCCTCCCGTCGGTTCGGATGAACGAGCACTACGACATCGACCCCGACGACCCGTCCTACGGCAGGCTCCGCCGCGAGCGCCCTGAGCTCACCATCGGTCGTGGCAAGGACCTGCCGGAGCCGAGCACGGAATGGGGAGTGGGCATGGGCCTCGACTACGCCCTGCCGGAGGTCCGGGACTACATGAGCTCCATCGTTCTGGAGACGGTGGAGCGGTGGGATGTCGACGGCGTGGAGCTCGACTTCTTCCGTCACCCGACTCACTTCAACATTGAAGAGGCGTACTCCAACCGCTACCTGATGACCGATATGGTCGAGAAGATTCGGCGGCGTATGGACGAGATCGGCGAGGAGCGCGGAAAGGGGCTCGATCTCATGGTTCGCGTTCCCGCGACCATCGAGCGCTGCGAACGAATTGGCCTCGACGTCCGCGAATGGGTCGACGCCTATCTCGTCGACGTGGTTGTGGCGGGAGGCGGGTTTATCCCCTTTGAGATGCCGATCAAGGAGTTCGTCGACCTTGCCGAGGGCACGGAGACACTGATCTACGGCTGCCTGGAGGCGTATCGTCCCGCCGTAGATGAGATGACGCTTCGGGCAATCGCGGCGCGGTACTGGGACGCGGGAGTGGATGGCCTGTATCTGTTCAACTTCTACTCGATGCCGAAGGAGTGGAAGCGCCGCGTGCTCGGAGACCTGATCGACCGCGACGCCCTTCGCCGCCTGGACAAACGGTACGAGACCGACGACCGCACCCGCTTCGTCCCTACCTCACATCTTCATCTCACGTTCCTCAACGCGATTCCGCGCGCGCAGCTTCCCGTAACCCTTCGTCGCACCGCAACCGGATCGGGCGTCAAGGTCGCGATGGACATGCCGGAGAGCTTTCGGAACGCGCATACGACCCTCGGCCTCAGGTTCGGGTGCCTTGCCGAGAATGACGTGATCGAGGTGGCCGTCAACGGGCAGCCGTTGTCGGATGCTCCCACGAAGGGCGATGGTTGGACACACGTCTTCTACGAGGAAGGGTGGAACAAGTACCCGTCGGAGACGAAGACCGAGGAGCTTCCCGGCGAGACTCTCGCCTACGACCTCGCCCCGACGATGCTCCAGCGGGGAATGAATATGGTCGAGGTCAGGCTCGTGTCCGAAGACCCCTCCCGCAGCGACGACCTTGTGCTCCGGCAGGTCAGGGTCGACGTGCGGTACGAGTAGGCTGAAATCTTTGAAATGACGTGTAGTAAGTGGGGGTTGGATTCGCGTTGTACACGACAGGGCGGGTTTCAAACCCGCGCCTACCTGATCATAGCCTCGTCACTCTTCAATACTATGATGTTGAACCACGAGTAGGCCGTTAGGCTTCGGCTGACAGCCCTTTCCCGTCGAGAAGGGACCATAGCCTTGCGTCACCGGTCGCATGAGGATCGTCCGCCATTGCCGCAGATCCCCGATGTAATCAAACAACGGTGGGAAATTACTCCGGTCAGCTACTTGGGCGGTCGACACAACCGGCACTGGCTTGTCGAATATGGCCGCAGCCAACTTGTGGTTCGCGGCTACTCAGATGAAGCGTTCCCTCACATTGCCTACGAGCTTGAGGTCCTGGCACGTCTGGATGAAGCGGGCTGGCCGGTTCCCACGGCAGTTGAAGAGTCCATTCAACTCGAAGGTCGGACCTGGGGCCTGTTCAAGTTCCTTCCCGGCACATGCCGCACGACAAATCGGCCCGACGACCGCCGAGCGAGGGGCCGACTCCTTGCGGAACTGCATGAAGCTACGGGTTCACTCGCCGGCATGGGGCAGCGCCGAGGGTTTGGTCTGTCGGACGAAGTGATCGGCGACCCCGGGCTGATCGAGGCGATTCGGAAGTATGAGCAGATCAAGCCGTCAGAGGGACACGTCATGAGGTGGCACATCGACCGAGCGAAGGAGGTCTTTGACGGACTTGACCTCGACAGCGCCGTGACAACCGTCCTGCATGGCGACTTTACGCCATGGAACCTCCTGTACGAAGGTGAAATCCTCACCGGCGTTATCGACTTCGAGGCAACCCACTTGAACTACCGTAACTGTTCAGAGTTGATGAGACGGATCGTGATCCTGAAACGCCTAGCGTGTTGGGGTCAGTTGTGGCATAACGGAGTCATGAGAACCGATGCGGACCTCAAGCGTGCAACCCGCAAGACCTTGCTGGCGATCATCGCCGAGCAACAGGCGGTCATCACCGAGTTGCAACGACGGATAGACGATTTGGAGAGGCGAGTCCCTCCTCGGGGCCGACCTGTGGGGATGCCCGGCAACAAGCTTGCTCCTAAGCGGCCTCGACCGAAGAGGACGGAGCCTCCGAAGAAGCGAACCCAAGGATTCGCCCGGCGGCGGATGAACCCCACTCGGCAAGTAGTACACGCCCTTGACTCGTGCCCCGAGTGCGGGACGGGCATGACAGGGGGATGGGTGCATCGGACACGAGAGGTCATCGAGATTCCGCTGGCTCCGGCAGAGGTGATCGAGCAGGTCTTCGTGGCTCGCATGTGCGCCCTATGCCGCAAGCGGCGTCTGCCTCAGGACTCGTTGAAGGGAGTGGCAGTGGGGCGTCAGCGCATGGGAATCAATCTGGTGAGCCTGATAGTGACCCTTCGCGAGGAGGGACGGCTGCCCATCCGGAGCATCCAGCAGTACCTGCGGACGGTTCATCAGTTGAAGCTGAGCGTAGGGGCCATAGCTGAGGCGATTCACCGTGTGGCGCGACAGGCACAGCGGACAGTGGACGAGACGCTCGAACGCATTCGCGGCTCTCCGGTGGTGCACGCCGATGAGACCGGCTGGCGCGAGGATGGAGTCAACGGCTATGTCTGGACATTCAGCACACCGACGGAGCGGTACTTCGTGCGTCGCGGTCGTGACAAGGGGGTGGTGGACGAGGTGTTGGGTGAGTCTTTCGACGGAGTGCTGGTGAGCGACTTCTACGCCGCATACAACCATTATCCCGGTCTCAAGCAGCGGTGCTGGGTACATCTGCTGCGGGACATCCATGAACTCAAGGCGTTGTACCCCGAGGACACGGGACTGGCCCGGTGGGCTGGGGCGGTGCGCCAACTCTATGACAGGGCGAGAGAGTACGCTGAAGCAGGCGTTCAACCAGCGTCCGGGTACCAACGGTTGGTATCTCCCAACCAGTTGATGCTGGAGAGCCAACTGCTGTCACTATGCCGCCCCTTCTCAAACGACGAAACGGCACCTCAAGCCAAACTCTGCCGGCGCATAGAACGGTTCATAAAAGAGCTGTTCGTCTTCGTATCGCATCCAGACGTGCCGTCTGAGAACAACGCTGCGGAACGGAGCTTGAGGCATCTGGTCATTAGCCGCAAGATCAGCGGCGGCACTCGATCCCAACAGGGAACCAACAGCAAGATGAATCTGGCGTCCCTCTTGGGCACTTGGAGAGTAAAGAACCTCAACCCTCTCTCCGAATCCCGTAAGCTGCTCGTCTCTCATCAACTCTGAACAGTTACGAACTACCGAGTGGCTGACTTCGCCAACTCCTGGCGTGGATACCAGGATGAGGTCGTCGAAGGCTACGAAGAGGTAAGCAGGCTGTCCGACCTGGACTGGGAGTTGCTCGTGCCCGCCTACTGGGCATGGATGTTCATCGGCGTCAGGCAGGCGATCGAGACTGCGTTGGCGGGGAAGGACGCCCCACCCGACTTCGAGTGGCAGATCAGGCACCTGCTGCGTAGGGAAGGACTGGCGGGACGTCTTGCCGATTAGCCAACCTCCAAGAGCTTCCACAGAGCGGTTCCGCTGCATTGGAGGGTAGGCATCTTGTTACTCAAGTCCCAGGGGAGATTGCCCTGAGACTGTCAGTCCGTACTGCTCCAAGAATTGCCGATAATGCGCGAGCTTGTCCGCCACGCGCTGACCGTGGGGCTGTGACGTGTTCCAGAGTTCCAGATTCTCCAAACGGTTGTCGTCCTTGACGCCGTTCTTATGGTGGACTTCCTCGTGCTCGAAGAGGGCACGGCCAAGAGACTGCTCCATGATATAGCGGTGCTCCATGATGCGCTTGCGACGGCCGGGTACCCTGATCTGTACGTAGCCGTGGCGGGTAATGTGGCGTTCCTTCGGACGCGGGTCCTTGTCCATGTCGATGCCATTTCGGCGGCGTTCGTAGTGCAGTTCGCACAACCCTTTCGTAGAATAGGGTCGGTCGCAGCCTTCCCATGTGCACGTTGAGGAATGGTCGAATACTAGGGGAATTATATACCAAATTACCCCCAGAGACTGGGAACGGGCCGCGCCCCGACCGCTGAGCCACTCTACCGCCTCTCCGATCTCGGGTGCTAGAATCGTCCTTGGAGGTGCATCACATGGACATACTCATTGCGTGGCTCATCCCCACTGTACTTACGTGCATCCTTGTGTTCCTCGCCATGATTGCGGCCGACGTTAAGAAGTTGCTTGCAATGCAACGGCAAGAGCATACAACGTCCCAATCACAGCCCCAATCACAGCAGACAGAAGCAACCCGCCACATTTAAGGCCCAGCACTTTCCCAAGGCCCAATCCTAAGCCGCCGCCAACCATCAACCCGAATATCGCGGCGGCGTTCGTCATCGCTCCGTTCTCCACTACACGAACCTCGCATTGTTACTGCTTTGGCGTATCCGCACGTGGTCGCAAAGACCCAGTATACATGCTATAGTCTCCGTCGAACTCTGCACAGTTCAGCATAGAAATGTGGCATCGAAGGGTGGCCTCGCGCCCTCTTGAGGCCACGTGCTGGGCTTGTGCAGAGTTCCACACCATCCTTCCTCAGGAGGGCAACCCAATGCCTGTTCGTCTGGTAAGTGGAATCGTGTTGGCTGTCGTAGTGGTCGCATCGCTGGGGTGCGTGGGTTTGAGCGATGAGGACGTGGAGCAACTCGATGACTTGGCATGAGTGGGTGGCGATTACGCTTCTTGCGACTTATCCTTTGCAGTGGGTCGGGGCTTTGGTTGAGGTGTTGTGGACTCGCGGACGTGCCGTGAATGAAAGCCTCGTGAGAGAAAGCCGTGGAGAAAGCATGTCCATGAAGAAGAAAAATCGTCATATCGTCGCAAAGGTGTTCTTGGCAATCGGGCTACTTGACGCACTCTTCACGCTGGGGGTTTGGGCGTACACTGGAAGTTTCAGCCCCACCTTTTTCATTCGTGCGGTGCTGTGGATAGGGTTGCCCCTTCTGTTCATACTTAGGCGTTAGGCTAGACCGAGGCGGAATACCTAGAGTCCCATTACAACCACCTTCTCAGATATAACAGGAGGGACCTAAAGAGGCTTGACATTCGTAGCTGTGCGGGGTAAACTGCTCTTATAAATCGAGGGAGTTCCGACATGGCAGGCAAGAGTTATCGCAAGGGCCTCAGCATCATCGAGGCCGTGGAGATGTTCTCCGACTCCGGCTTCACTGAACAGTGGTTCATTGAGCAACGCTGGCCCGATGGGGTTGAGTGCCCAGGTTGTGAGTCTCGGAACATCCAGCACCGAAGGACGCGCAAGCCACAGCCCTTCCGATGCAACGATTGCCGCAAGGATTTCAGCGTCAAGTCCGACACCATCATGCACGCTTCTAAGTTGCCGCTCAAGGCGTGGGGCATGGCACTCTACATCCTCATCACGAACCTCAAGGGCGTGTCCAGCATGAAGCTACACCGAGACCTCGGTGTCACGCAAAAGACGGCATGGCACTTGGGACACCGCATCCGTAAGGCTTGGGAAGACGATAGCGGACTGTTCGGAGGCCCTGTCGAGGTCGATGAGACGTGGATCGGCGGCAAGGAACGGAACAAACACGAGTCCAAGAAGCAACACGCCGGACGCGGCCCAGTTGGTAAGACGGCTGTAGTCGGCATGAAGGATAGGGAAACGGGCCGAGTGACTGCGACTCCGGTTGAGCACACCGACCGAGAGACCCTACAGGACTTTGTAGAGTCCAACACGGAGGACGGGGCGAAGGTCTACACCGATGAACACCCCGGCTATCACGGTATCCCGAACCATGAGACGGTGAAGCACTCGGCCAAAGAGTACGTTCATGGGCAGGCTCACACGAACGGCATTGAGTCCCATTGGGCGATGTTGAAGCGGGGCTACGTCGGAACCTACCATCACATGAGCGTCAAGCACCTACACCGCTACGTCAATGAGTTCGCGGGCCGGCACAACGACCGTCCACAAGACACCCAAGACCAAATGGCCTTGATGGTTTTGGGGAGCAACGGCAAGCGACTCCGATATGTAGACCTTATCTCGGATGCCGCATAATATATGGCGAGTGAATAAGGAGGACGACAATGCAGGAAGAGTTCAAGCGTAAGCGTGGAAGACCGTTGGAACGGAAGCCGCCGGAGCCTATACCGGACACGCCGGAGAACATCACAAAGGCGTTGTTCCGAACGCGGACGAAGGCCGAACGCGCACGATTGAAGGAGCGCGACCGCGAGTAGACGCACGGTCAAGGGGCGGCCCGGAGGGGGTGTACAAGGAACGTAGCAGATACCTATAAACGACAGTGACCCCCTGGCACTCTCGCCAGTATCAGGTTCATTTGCTTGGGGAAGCAACGAATCTGATACTAGAGTGTGGGGTAGGCCATTGTCAAGTGGCCGTGCGTCCTTTCGATTGCGGTTGACGGCTGCTCAGACCGGCCCGAAGCCCATTCTCCACTACTGGTATAAGGTTGCTAGGCTTGACTACCGCCGTCTGTGCGACGGCGTACCGTGGAGTCGAGGCTTACGGTACAACCCTCCCCCTGTAAAGGTTTGTGGTGATTGCCGAGACATGCGCTACACTGATCGGCAATCAGGATGGGGGGCACTCTCTCTGACGCATATCTTGAAGGGCACCTTCGCATTGTCTCCCGAAGACGAGATGTATGTCCCACCGGAATTAGGAACCAATGCCAATGGACACAATAAGATGAAGCCTATTACAGCCTTAGTGTTCTCTCGTTTCTGTGTCGCTGGAGAAAACGAGCGCAGGCGTACAGTAGAGGACTTAGTGAAAGGGAAGTCTTACCCTTACCCTTACACAGCACTGCGAGGCATGATTCAGCGGACACACTGGAGTACGGGGAGTCTGGATGCCCTAATCGAAGCAAAGCCCAATATAAAGGAGGATGACCCTGACTACGCTAGGAAAATGGCTGATGCCGAGGACGTGAAAAGAGACTATATTGCTGAGTGGCGCAACCGTGAAGCCAAGTTCTTCAAGGTCTGGCGGATCGATTGTCGTATCGGCGATCTTGTCATTAGAGTAAACCCTGACGTGGGGATGAAAACCGCCGACGGTGCTCAAGCTCTCAAGGTGCGGTTCGGCGAGGCTAGATTACCAGATGACCAATACGAGGTGTTCCACTACCTTTCTTTGGAGGCGGCCAGACATCCCGATTGGCCGGGGTGGCCTATCGGCATTTGGCATGTCCGCCGTCGCTCCGTGCCGCTTGCCCCGCGCCTACCAGACAGCATAGAAGGCGATGTTCTATCAGCAGTCTCTGAATTCATGCAGTTGTACAAAGAGGCAATTGATCGGTTGCAGAACCCACCTAGTCCGCTGGGTCCCTAGCGAGTTGTTCCACCGCGAACCCTACAGGTAGCGGACGGCGCGGCCCGTTCCCAGTCTCTGGGGGTAATTTGGTATATAATTCCCAATACTAGCGTCTGCACGGGCTTGTCCATGTCGATGCCATTTCGGCGGCGTTCGTAGTGCAGCCCGCACAGCCCTTTCGTCGAGTAGGGTCGCTCGCAATCTTTCCACGTGCATGTCACAGGGTGGTTTCTCCCCCACCGAATGGGCGCGTCCATGTCATGGCCTCTGCGCTTGCGATGGTAGTGCACCGAGCACAGTCTCTTGCGGTCGTGAGGTCGCTCACAGCCCGCCCATGTGCATGTCGTAGGGACCTCTCGTATGGCGGGAGCATCCATATCGCGGCCCTCCCGCTGACGGCGACTGTGCATATGGCACAGGGACTTACCGTGACGGGGCCGCTCACAGCCGGGCCATGAACAGGGCACAGCCCGCACAGGTGGCGGATCCATGTCGCGGCCACTCTGCTGGCGTAGGTGGTGCATCTGGCAGAGCCCTTTCGTGTAATGGCGCCGGTCGCAGCCCGTCCGAGTGCACGTTGAGCTCCGCTCAGGCGCATCCATGTCGCCACCGACACGGCGACGGTTGTAGTGCAGTCGGCACAGCTCCTTCGCGTAATAGTGCTTCTCGCAGCTCTTCCAAGTGCACGTTGAGGGATAGTTCCCATTGACGGGCCGGTTCATATCTCGGCCCTCCCGCTCACGCAAGTAGTGCACCGAGCACAGTCCATTATGGGCGTGCGGTCGGTCGCAGCGTTTCCACGTACATGTAGCGGGAAGGTCTCCCTTGGGGGGTGCGTTCATATCCTGCCCTCTATACTGCCGCTGGTAGTGCATCTGGCACAGTTCCTTCGCGTAGTAGGGCTTCTCGCAGCTTTTCCAAGTGCACGTCAAGGGATGGTTTCCTGCAGTAGGCCCGTCCATGTTCTGCTCTCCTGTACCGTCGCTGGTAGCGCATTGGGCACAGTGCCCTAGGACTTCATTTTATAGGCTACCTTGGAAAACGCGACAGAACCAGTAAAATTGCGGAACATTTGATCCCCTCCCCCCAGGAGACAAGACGGTATGACAGGAAGCCCCGCTGGGGTGCCCGGGACTGTAGCAGCGCGGCCGGAGGAGGACTTAAACCTAGCGGTGCGGCAGATCATCTCGCGGGCGGTGGCCCTGTCCGAAAGGCTGTTCGACGGCCTGAGGCCACTGTGGAAAGGCCCCCTACAGGTACAGAACGAACCTCAACGTGAAGTTTCCTGATCTTGTCCGGTCTGGTACGCCGGAGCTTGTCAGAAGGTACTGACGACTACGGGCGTTCGACCAGCCCCTCCCAGAAATCGAGGGCGTCTTGGCTCACTACGGAGATGTCTTGTATCCGGTCGTCATCCGGCCGGATATGCATCGCCGCATGGTCATCTTCCCAGATCGGCCCCAGCGGGCCCGCGGCCATGGCGCAGAGCGTTCCCAGCAATACGACTCTATGGCCGGTGTCAGACTCTTTGAGGCAGCCCATAAACAGTCGCAGGAACTCCGGGTCGTGGGATGTCCAGTAGCGAACCGCATCCTTCTCTCCCTTCCACAACAGGTCGCGGAAGTTGAAGTAATCGACCATCAAGTAGTCGAGCATACCGTTCACCTGCAGTTCGACGGCCTGAATATAGATTGGATCATCGGAACGGTCCAAGCGTCCGGTGATGCGGAGAAACATGTTTGTAAGCCACCAGCGGTCGTATTTCCGGTAGTCGTCCAATAGCTGGAGTTTGACTCCGGCCAGCACCTTCCGGCGCGCGCGGTCAAGGCGTCCGGACTCGTCCTTCTCGATCCGGCCGTCTCCCATTCGAAGTAGTGTCCTACCGTTTGATACGTACGGGCTGACCGGCCGCTCTGTGTCGATCATGTCGTCCAACTCTTCGACAGTGAGGAACCGAAGGTCCGTGTGCCTGCCGTCGACGATGGTGTGTCCCATGTCGACCGGCGCCGCCAACTCGGACATTACGATCACGAGGTCGTAGTCGCTTGCCGGCGTCAACTCCACGCGGGCGGTAGAACCTATTACCATGATTCCGTCGACAGAGTCATGTCGACGGAGACGGACGATCAACTCGTTCAGGGATATTCCGGAAGTCGTGCTTGGTCTGGTGAGCCTCATTGACTGGTTCATCGTCGCCTTTGGAACCCAACCTGCTTGTGCGCTCGAAGGCATTGCGAACAGTCACACCGGGCTGACCACAGGCAGGCTAGTGTACCGAAATCTTTGAAATGACGGGTAGTAGTAGAGGGTTGGATTTGGGTACTACAACGACAGGGCGGGTTTCAAACCCGCCCCTACCGGATCATGGTCTCGATACCCCTCAATACTATGATGTTGAACCACTAGGTCTCCATGCTGGCCAGACGTTCGAGGGCCGCGCGGGCCTCTGGGACTTCGTCGGCGCTCAAAGGGCTGTCGGTCATCATCGTCTGAGCAACCATGACTCGGTCTCGTTCGCTCTCGGACAGAGACTCGAACCGCGTTCCCGCGGAGTCCTGCAGCCCCAGAAGATCGAGCGCGTCCATTGCCATGTGAAACGCGAGCGTCGGGCTTGCCCCGGACGCGCGGACCGGCTCAAGCGCATGTTCGAGGACAGTTCGGTTGCCATGCGGGACTCGGTCGGGCCGGGTTCTCACCCTGACCGTCTCCATGACGGGGGTCGGGCGAACCACCCTCGCGGGGGCTGCCGTTCCAAATAATTGCGTCGCAGTTAGGACCATCACACCACCTCCACACATCACCACATTGGGACTATGATGCCGTGCGGGGCGGGTCAGTTCCTAGCGATATTGAGGTCGTTTTTGTCCGAATATGAGAAAACGACCAAAATCGGTCATTCAAGTGGTACACGAGCAAGTGTCAGGAATCCGATATTCTGGTTTATGTACCAAGGGCGGGGCTGGAAAAGAACCGTCAGATCTCCGAGTGTGACTCCCTAATCAACCTCATATCGGCGAGGCTGGGCTTCTATGATTGAACTTTCGGACGGCGCACTTCACGAGCGCATCACGCTTGACCGAGGTTCCCAACAAGCCATACGGCTAGGCCTGAGACGGCGTGGGAGGCAGGGCCTCGAAGCGCGGATAGACAAAAAGAGAGGCCGCCCTTTGGGTTCTGATGAACCCTGCCCGAACGACCCCTCAACGATGCTCAGTCTAACTAGCAGACTATCGCATCCCTGACTATGGCTTAACTCTATCGTTTGAACATCTAGCTGTCAACACCTGTACTGTTCAGTCTCCGTGAGTTGAATTGCGAAGACCCTCTCTCTGTGTCTCTCCCCCGGCGGGGGAGAGATTGTAGATTCTTCGTCGCTGCGCTCCTCAGAATGACAGTAGGAGGACAATTCCTACATATCTCACCGACTCTGAACAGATACCACCTGTATTGTTCAGTCTCCGTGAGTTGAATTGCGAAGACTCTCTCTCTGTGTCTCTCCCCCGCCGGGGGAGAGACTGTAGATTCTTCGTCGCTGCGCTCCTCAGAATGACAGCGGGAGGACAATTCCTGCATATCTCACCGACTCTGAACAGTTACAAACAGTAGCCCCGACCGGACTCGAACCGGCGACCACATCTTAGTCAGGGATGCGCTCTATCCACTGAGCTACGGGGGCAGATGTAGTTTACCACTGAATTTGACTGGTTGGAGAAGGAAGACGAGTGGCGTCAAATGAGCTACCACGATAAAGGAAACGGAACCGATGGTCTCTCTCGTTCAACGAAGGTGTTAGAGACTTAACAATCTCTCCCTCGTTCGACGGGGGAGAGATACAGAGAGGGGGTCCGTCGGATTCTCAGACCTCGAAGGACATCAGCTCTTCGGAGAATACGAGATCGCCGTCGTACTCCTTTTTCGCGTTGCCGATGCCCTTTTCCATGACAGGGTGCATTGCCAAATGCGGACCCACGTGGGCTAAGACCAGCTTTTTGACCTCCGCCTCTTGCGCCATCTTAGCCGCGCCCACGTTGCCCATGGCCCCGTGCTGTTCTCCGTGCTCGTGCATGTGCTCTTCCTCGTCCCAGCACATCGTGATCAGGACATCCGCTCCTTCGGCCAGCTTCGTGACGGAGTCGCAAGGCTCGGTATCCCCGGTGAAGACCACGCTGCCCTCGTCGCTGTCGATGCGGTAGGCGAGCGAATCAAGGTAGGGCTGCACGTGGACGGCATCCGCTCCCGTGACCTCCCAGCTTGGGCCTGAGAAAATCTTTCCTGATGTGATGTCCTTGGCGCTCACTTCCGGGGGCATCCGGGGAGGAGTGCCGCCGCGGTTCACGTAGACCAGCTGGCTGGCAGGGTGGCTCACCCGCGCCTTCCAGTCGTGGGCGAACGCACCATCGTTCTCGTCGAGGATGCGGTGCGTCAGCTGCTCGGTCAGCGTCGGGCCGAAGACCTGCAGAACGTTCTCCTTGCCGATGCTCTGGTCCCACCGGGTCAGCAGAAAGCAGGGATAGTCGACGTCGTGGTCGAAGTGGTGGTGCGTGAAGAACAGGTAGTCGATGTTTGTCGGCCACAGACCGGCCTTGACGAGCTTGTGCGTCGTAGCGGGGCCGCAGTCGACCATGATCTGCTCTCCGCCGATCTCCAGCACGTATGAGGTGCCGTACCGAGCGGGCGTCGGGGTCGGCGTTCCTGCTCCGAGAATAGTAAGTCGTGCCATGTCGTGGGTCTCCTTCTATGGAAATCGGCAAGAGTGTAGCAGAAAATCGTTCAAACGAACGACTACAATGTTCGGCACCACCAGGGCAGCTCGATGTCGTGAACAGACAGACGAAGGCATACGTATACGCGGGAATCGCCGTGCTCATGTGGTCGACCGTAGCGTCGGCCTTCAAGGTGTCGCTGCGCTACGTCGAAGTGCCCCACATGCTGCTGTACGCCACGCTCGTCTCGACGCTGGTGTTTTTCGTCGTCGCGGCGTGGCAGCGTAAGTTGGGGCAGGTTTTCTCCTGTTCACCGAAGCAGTATTTCCGGTCGGCGGCGCTCGGTTTTCTCAATCCGTTTCTCTACTACCTGGTGCTGTTCGAGGCCTACGACCGCCTTCCCGCCCAGGAAGCCCTGCCCCTAAATTACACTTGGCCCATTGTGGTGGTCATTCTCTCGGTACCCCTCCTCAAGCAGCCGATTGGCCGGGTATCTCTGGCCGCGATCACGGTGAGCTTCTTCGGCGTTCTGGTGATCTCGACTCGGGGCGACCTGCTGGGCTTTCGCTTCAGCGACCCGCTCGGCACGGGACTGGCGGTCGGCAGCGCGTTCCTATGGGCGACGTTCTGGCTTGCCAACGTCCGGGACAAGCGCGACGAGGTCGTCAAGCTGCTGCTGAGCTTCGCCTTCGGGCTGGTGTTCGTCGGCATAGCGGCGTTCGTGTTGGCAGGGCCGCCTCCCCTTGACCTGCGCGGCATCGGAGGGTCGGCGTACGCGGGGGTCTTCGAGATGGGCATCACCTTCGTGCTCTGGATGCGCGCGCTTTCGCTCTCGCGAACGACCGCGCAGGTCAGCAATCTCGTCTTCCTCTCACCGTTCGTCTCGCTCGCGCTCATCGCCGTGATCGTCGGGGAGACGATCCTGCTGTCGTCGGTAATCGGACTCGTGTTCATCATCGGCGGAATCGTCATTCGCCGCTTCGACCGGACGGTGCCACAGCCGACCTGAAGTGGTACTATCCGCATCTAGACAACGCTTGGAGGAACGAACATGGAACTGGGCTATTTCACGATGCCGCTGCACCCGCCCGGCTCTAACCTCACCGAGACGCTCGAACACGACCTGCAGCAGATCATCACGCTTGACAAGCTGGGCTACCGCGAGGCCTGGATCGGCGAGCACTTCACGGCCCAGTGGGAGAACATCCCCGCGCCCGACCTGTTCATCGCACAGGCTCTTGGGCTGACCGACAATATCATCCTCGGCACCGGCGTCTCGTGTCTGCCGAACCATAACCCCTTCATGCTGGCCCACCGCATCGCGCAGCTCGACCACATGGCCAAGGGGCGTTTTCACTGGGGAGTCGGCTCAGGCGGCTTCGTCGGAGACTTCGAGGTCTTCGGCTTCGATCCGAGCAAGGGAGAGCACCTCGCCATGTCGCGCGACTCCCTGGAGCTGGTGCTTCAACTCTGGCAAGACCCCAAGCCCGGCCGGTACAAGAGCAAATACTGGGACTTCAACGTGCCGGAGACGGTCGGCGAGATCGGCCTCGACCTTCATGTCCGCCCATACCAGTTGCCGCACCCTCCCATCGGCGTCGCGGGAGTGTCGCCCAACTCGGGGACGCTCGTGCTCGCGGGCGAGCGCGGTTATATCCCTATGAGCATCAACATCGTGCCTCCGTCCGTGGTGGGCACCCACTGGGAAGCCGTCGAGAGAGGCGCGGAGAAGACGGGGCGCGTCCCCGACCGGTCGACGTGGCGCATCGCCCGCGAGGTATACGTTGCCGAGACCACGGAGCAGGCCCGACGGGAGGTCATGGAGGGCACCCTAGCGCGCGACTTCGGGCAGTATTTCATGCGGATGCTGCCGTACACCAAGCGGATCGACCTGCTGAAGAGTGACCCTGACATGCCCGACTCCGATGTCACGCTGGATTACGTCCTCGACAACATCTTCATCGTCGGCAGTCCCGACCACGTGGTGGAACGGCTAGAGGAGCTCTATCACGGCGTCGGCGGCTTCGGCATCCTCCTGACGATGGGGCACGAGTGGGAGCCGCTGGAGCAGTGGGAGCGATCGATCACGCTCCTGAAGAACGAAGTGATCCCCCGCCTGCCTTGATGTGGGACGACTCCCCCCCTGAATTTACCTGTCAATTCCTGACATATACTGACATTCCTGTCTGGGCGAGCTGTGATTCCGCTAGCCGTATGGGGCTTCGCCCGGTTGTGGCGGTGATCTCTGAGTTGTCCTTGTCGTCGCGGATCGAGTCGGCAGCGGGTGATCCCTCGCCTGCCTTGATGTGGGACGAGACCCCACGTCGAAATTTGACGGACATTGCCGGACAATTTCGGACATTGCAGTCTGGGCAATCGATACTTCCGATATTCGTGAGAGTCTCCATTCGGTTGTGGCGGTGATCTCTGAGTTGTCCTTGTCGTCGCGGATCGAGTCGGCAGCGGGTGATCCCTCGCCTGCTTGAATACGGGACGACTCCCCGCCCCTCGAAATTTGACGGACATTGCCGGACATGTTCCGACATCGTCGGTCTCGGACGGGCCATTCCGGTTAGCTGAAATGTTCTGTGTTCATAGAATAGTACGTGTGTTCTTGTAAGTCAAGTCCGAGGATTCCCCCGTAACTGTTCAGAGTTCGTGAGTTGAATTGCGAAGACCCCCTCTCTGTAACTCTCCCCCGCCGGGGGAGAGATTGTAGATTCTTCGTCGCTGCGCTGCTCAGAATGACAGCAGGAGGACAATGCGTACATACCTCACTAACTCTGAACAGTTACATTCCCCCTCTCTGTATCTCTCCCCCGTCGAACGGGGGAGAGATTGTCGTCTGAGAGCGTGTGGACCAACCGCAGAGGGCGCAGAGGTCGCGGAGGAAGATGCTTGGGGACTGAGGCAGATTGAACCTTTGTGGCGATACCACCTCGGCGCGGGGCCGCGTGCCGGCCGCCCTCTGGGCCTACAAGCCCCTCGCCCACCGCGCGAGGGCCTTTTCCGGCGAGGGTATCTCGTCTATCGAGGTGTAGTAGGAGTCCTCCCAGCCATGTTCGGGCATACCGGTGAACAGCATCAGGTTCAGGGGGTACTCCTCGCTCTCGACGACGCGGCGGAAGTCGTCACGAAACAGGAACGTGGGCTTCCCCAGGGCGATCGCCATGCCCAGCTCGACCATCACGCCCTCGTCGGGAGGAACGCCGTTGACAACGGCGAAGATGGCGTCCGCATCCACCACGTCGCGGAAATCGGCCTGCCCTATCCGGTAGGCCCACCCCGCCTCCGCAAAGTCGACCTGGTTGTTCCGCTCGAACGGCTCCCACACCTCCAGACCAAGCGCCTCCAGGACAGACACGAGCGGCGGCAGGAGCTCCGCCTTCTGCTGCGCGGAGAAGCCGTAGGGATTGGCGAGGTAGATGGTCTGGGGCATGGGTGGGGGTCCTTGGATTGGCGGGTGGTTTGGTGATGGGGACATGATACCGCAGGCGGTGGGGATGACGTTGCCCAAGGCATCCGGGAAGACGTATGGTGGATGTGTTGGTTGAAGTTCTATACTAGTACCGGTTCTTAAGGTCGTTGTATAAAGTGGATGAGTGTGTTCCGGGGAGTCACCCTCACCCTAGCCCTCTCCCACGACGGGAGAGGGGATTTTCACTCGCTGATTTATTCAATGAATCTCTGACACATGACACTAGGGGTGGCCCGATGAGGTTCAACATCGAAAGCGACGAGATACTGCGGCTAGCAAGAAAACTTGCCAGTCTTGCCGGCGACAACAGTTGCGCCAACGGGGAAAATACACCGTAAGCATTTCAGTGCTCATATCCAGCGTGGTAATCCCGCGCCGGCTATGTGTTTGTCGGAGGTGAGAGATGAGAAGGCCAAATGTGATTGCTTATAGGGTAACGGCTCTAATCGCGGGAGTGTTGGTCCTTGGCGCACTCACCATGATCTGGATCGTCGGCTTCAACGCTGATCTTGAGTTTTCGGTTGAAACCGTGGACGAATATGCTAGATGGTGCGGTAAGGTTGGTGATCCGGTTGGTGTCGAACTGAAAAGAGCAGGTGGCGCGACGGGATGGGGAGACCTTGCAGAAGCCCTCGAAGTCCCTGTACGGGATGCTGAGGCTATCAATCCGGTTCCCGAAGGGCTTGAGGGGTTCCATGCGTCAAAGCTTGGATACCTCAGAGGTATGTTGAGCCTTACACGTAGCAAGCAACCTTCACGTTACGTTGACAGCATCGAACTTCGTAAAGAGTCGGATACGATAGACAACTTGATTGCGAGAGTGGATGCGGAGGCTCAAAACCTATCGCCTAGCGCTGCTGACGCACTTCGCGCCACAGGATGCATTGAGTAACTCAGGAGAGTGTGATCTAAGCCGTTCTATCCAATCGTCGCGCTGATAGCGATTATCGCTTCGTGATCGCCGGATTCTCTGACAGTCCGCCGTTCCCGCCGGCCCAACAGGCCACCTATGTCATCTTCACGGAAGGCGACCTGCCCTATCCGGTACGTCCACCCCGCCTTCGCGAAGTCCACCTGGTTGTTCCGCTCGAACGGCTCCCACACCTCCAGCCCAAGCGTCTCCGGCGCCTACACCAGAGGCGGCAGAAGCTCCGCCTTCTGCTGGGCCGTAAAGCCGTAGGGACTGGCGAGGTAGGTGGTCTTGGGTCGGGGCCCGTTGCTGGGGTCATGATACAGCAACCACCACCAAGAATCTGTTTGTCTTTGACCGTGTAACGTTGCACACAACTTCAAGAAGGCGTATGGTAGACATGATAGATTCGATTCTACCCTAACGAGGGCGACATGAGCCTCAACATTAAGAACGAAGAGACTTGTAGGCTTGCTGGTGAGCTGGCTAGTCTTACCGGCGAGACGATGACCGGCGCGATCACGATTGCGCTCAGGGAAAGGTTGGAGCGTGAGAAGCATGAGCGCAGCTTTGAAGCGCGTCTTCAGAAGATACGTTCCATCACAGAACGCACCGCTCGTATGGTTCGCGAGGGGCCGCCCATTGTTGAGCACGGCGAATTCTTGTACGACGAGCGAGGGCTGCCAAAGTGATCGTGGACACATCAGCGATCATCGCAATAATCTTTAGAGAAAGTGGATCTAAGCGGTACGAGAAAGCGATATTGGAAGCTCAAAACTGCCGCATGTCAGTTGTCAGCTACCTAGAGGCAGCCATCGTTCTTGAGAGTCGGAATGGCGTTGCCGCAGGGCATGACCTCGATATACTGCTGAAGGAGGCGGACATTGAATTGGAGCCCGTGAATATCGACCAAGCGCAGGGCGCACGCCGAGCTTGGCAACGATTTGGCAAAGGCAACCATCCAGCGGGACTGAACTTCGGTGACTGCTTCTCCTATGCGCTGGCGGAAGCCACGCGAGAACCCCTTCTGTTCAAGGGCCGAGACTTCGCGCTTACTGATATTGAGGCGGCTTGACGCCGTTCGGAGAAGGTCATGCCGAGCGATGCCTTCATCCCCCTACCCCCCGATACGGTCCATCTCCAACTTTTCGCGGCTTCGGAGTCGCGGTCGTCGCGTCTGCCCCGCGTGAGTCGGACACCTCCGTTGCATCGTGGTGGTATCCTACTTCGCAATGTCATTTTTCCCGGAGCCTGCCAATGCATACTCGGCGCGATAGGAGAGGAAGTAGAAGTGATGGGTGAAGCCGATATAGCGTTCATAGGGGGTTCCGGGCTGTACGATATCGATGGCCTGTCGGACGCCAAGCAGGTCACCGTCGACACGCCGTTCGGCCCGCCGAGCGACTCCGTGACGGTTGGAACGCTACAAGGACGGCGCGTCGCCTTTCTCGCTCGACATGGGAAGGGTCATCGCCATTTGCCGAGCGAGATTCCGTTTCGGGCCAATATGTACGCGCTCAAGCTGCTGGGGGTCGAGCGCATCATTTCGATCAGTGCGGTCGGGAGCCTGCAGGAGGGCATCGCACCGCTCGATATGGTCGTGCCCGACCAGATCATCGACCGGACTCGGGGCCGCGTCAGCACGTTCTTCGGGGACGGGGTGGCGGCACACGTCGGCTTCGCGGACCCGTTCTGCCCGGAGCTTCGTCGCGACCTCGTGGAGGCGGCAGGGAACAGGCCGGTCACCGTCCACGATGGAGGGGTCTACGTCGTGATGGAAGGCCCGCAGTTCTCGACTCGGGCGGAGTCCAACCTGTACCGGTCGTGGGGCGCGAGCATCATCGGAATGACGGCGCTGCCGGAGGCCAAGCTGGCCCGCGAGGCGGAGATATGCTACGCGACTTTGGCGCTGGTCACCGACTACGACGTGTGGCATAAGTCGGAGGCCGAGGTATCGGTCGATCTTGTCGTCGGGAACCTCATGAAGAACGTGGAGACCACGCAAGCCCTCCTGCCCGACCTATCGGCGCGTATTCCCGATTCGAGGGCGTGTGACTGTCAATCGGCCCTTGAACGCGCTATAATCACGAGTCGCGACCTTATAGCCGACAATGCCAAAGCGAGGCTGTCGGCGATCATCGGTCGGTACCTGTAATACGAGAACGACGCGAAGCGCGTCGAGGGTGGAGGCGAAGAAGATGCCCAGGAGAGAGGCGAACGAGCCTTATTACAGGCTCACCATCGCAGAGGCGGCTGAGATGTACGAGGATGAGGACGCGGTCGTGGTCGACGTGCGTCGTGAGGACGAGTACCTGTCGGGGCACGTGACGGGCGCGTTGGCAGTTCCCGTAGACGACCTGCTCATGCGAGTTGAGGAGCTGCCGACGGACAAGAAGCTGCTCTTCATCTGTGCACAGGGCGTGCGGAGCGGGCTTGCCGCCGAGATGGCAGGCGCGATGGGAATCGACCCAGAGAACCTGTACAACATCGAGGACGGCACGCCGGGGTGGATCGATCAGGGCCTTCCGACGAGCTACGGCTCCGACGAATAGAGGGGCTGGACGAACCATTCCAAGAGGGCCGTTGATGAACAAGAGCAAGCGCGAGGCGTGGAGGAAGCATCGAGGCGCCTTGAGAAGCTCAAGGAATGCCGGAAGGCCGCGCGAGCGGGCGAACTGACGAACGGGTATTTCCGAGCTGTGGCGGGAGTGCGCGACAGTTCCTGGTCGGTGCTGGCTTGCCCAAGTAAAATGTCTCTGAGCGCCTTGAAGAGCGTCATACTCCCTACGCAGTAGTGTTCCGTTTCTTAAGTTTGTTGTATTAAGTGGATGAGTATGTTCCGGGGAGTCACCCTCACCCTAGCCCTCTCCCACGTCGGGAGAGGGAATTTTCACTCGCCGATTTATTCAATGGATCTCTGACACATGACAGTAGGTTTGCCTAACAGCGAAGAACTGTGTAGTAAGGAATTTGTTGCTCAGGGAGATGGTGGGAAGTACCATACCAAGGATACCGGTTCAGGTTAGAGGGTGGCCGGAAAGAACCAAGGAGACTGAATGATGACGGTAGAAGAGCACGTCGATACCGCTCGTGCTTTCTTGGCTGCGGCCGATAAAGAATTCCAGGAGGGCGATGAGTTACAGGGGTCTGAGAAGCTCTGGGGCGCGGCGTCTCATGCAATAATGGCGGTAGCCGAGGAGCGCGGTTTCAAGTACGGCAGGCATCGGCAGTTGCGGGAGATAGCAACCCAATTGGCCCAAGAGCAAGGCGACACGATGATCGAAAGGGGATTTGAGACTGCCGAGACATTCCATCGCAACTTCTACCATGGCTTCATGGAAGAATACGAAATCGAGCGAGGTCGCCCCGAGGTCCACCAGTTCACCGAAGTCGTATTGGAAATCCTCGCAGCCGCGTAACTCTCGACACTTATCAAGGGAGGAGTGCAGTGGATATCGTTGAAGCAACCGTTTTGCTCCAGGACATGTACAAGGAGGGCCGACGTCGGCGAGAACGAGCGGTCTTCGTCCCCTTGTTCGGAATCAAATACGCAATGGAGCTCCGTACTTTGGCGTCCGAGCGATCATCGTCGATTACACAGTTGCTCCGAGAACTGGTTGATCGCGCGTCCCTGCCCCGTTCCTATGTCATAGAAATCATGCAGGGAATCAACTTATCGAGATATGTAGCAGTGGATGATTCGGTGGAACCCTCCTAACGGAATGACCGTACTCGTTGTAGGGTCGGTAGCGTACGACTCCGTAGAGACGCCTGCGGGTAGTCGAGACGACGCTCTCGGCGGCTCTGCCACTTTCTTCTCCGTTGCGTGCAGCAACTTCGCTCCTGTGAGTCTTGTCGGAGTGGTCGGTGAAGACTTTCGGGACAGCGACGTGGAACTGCTCCGATCACACGGGGTTGACATCTCAGGTCTCGAACGGGTCGAGGGACGGACCTTCCGCTGGACGGGCGTCTACGGCCCGGAGGACGTGAATACCAGGACGACCCTGGACACGCAGTTGAACGTGTTCGGCGATTTTGCGCCGCGCTTGAGTGAAGCCCATCGTGAAGCCCCGTACCTATTTCTGGCGAACATCGCACCGTCTCTCCAGCTCGATGTGCTGCAACAGGTGAGGCGACGTCCAAAGCTCGTTGCGCTCGACACGATGAATTTCTGGATTGAGGGGAGCGGCGAGGAGTTGAGGGAGGTCGTGCGGCAGGTCGATGTCGTGTTCATGGATGAGAATGAGGCCAGGAGCTTTACGGACTCAGTGAATCTCATGCAGGCGGCAGGCGCCATTCACTCGATGGGACCGAGAACGGTGGTGGTCAAGCGGGGAGAACACGGGGCGATCCTTGTTCACGACGGGCAGCCCTTCCTGACGCCCGCGGTGCCGCTGGAGCACGTGATCGATCCAACAGGCGCGGGGGACACGTTCGCGGGCGGGTTCATGGGATACCTCGCCGCGACAGGGGACTTGACTGAGCGAGGATTCCGCCGGGCTGCGGTCACGGGGTCGGTGATGGGGTCGTTCGTGGTCGAGGGGTTCAGCCTCGAACGCCTTGCCGACGCGACGAGCGAGGAGATAGAGACGCGATTTCGTCAGCTCTCGGCGTTGACACGGTTCGAGCCGTTAGCGGATGATGAATCACTACCGATGAAAAAGAGATAATCGAGAGCCTCCATTCTTGGTGAGGCGAGACGGGAGAAGAAGCGGTTGACTACGAAGACGCAGGAGTATAAGGGAGACGTCAAGGACCTGTCCTTGGCGTCGACGGGCGTCCGGCGAATCGAGTGGGCGGCGCGCGAGATGAACGTCGTGGCGGAGATTCGTGACCGGTTCGCCAGGGAGCGCCCGCTGGAAGGCGTCCGCGTCGTAGCCTGCTCCCACGTTACGACGGAAACGGCAAACCTGATGCTCGCGCTGCAGGCGGGTGGGGCGGATGCCGTTCTCTGCGCCAGCAATCCGCTGAGCACGCAGGACGATGTTGCCGCCGCCCTCGTGGCCGAATATGGAATTCCAACGTACTCGATCAACGGCGAGGACAACGAGACCTACTACGGGCACATTCGCGCCGCCATCGGCCACGCGCCGCACGTCATGATCGACGACGGCGCCGATCTCGCGACTCTCGTTCATACCGAGCGGCCCGACCTGCTGGGTGGCGTTCTCGGCGCGACGGAGGAGACGACGACGGGGGTCATTCGCCTCAACAACATGGCGGAGGTCGGGAGGCTGGGTTATCCCGCCATCGCCGTCAACGACGCGCAGACCAAGCACTTCTTCGATAACCGGTACGGCACCGGCCAGAGCACCCTCGACGGGATCATTCGAGCCACGAACGTACTGTTCGCGGGAAAGCGTGTGGTCGTCGCCGGGTACGGCTGGTGTGGCAAGGGTGTCGCGATGAGGGCGAAAGGGATGGGCGCGCACACCATCGTGACCGAGGTCGACCCCATCCGCGCGCTGGAAGCCGCAATGGACGGTCACCAGGTAATGACCATGGACGAGGCCGCGAAGATAGGTGACATATTCATCACGCTCACGGGCAACATGCACGCCATCGGCAAGAGTCACCTGGAAGTCATCAAGGACGGCGCGATCGTCGCCAACAGCGGGCACTTCGACGTCGAAATCGACATAGAGTCCCTTGAAGAGATGGCCGACGGCAAGCAGAGCGTCCGTGATTTCGTCGACGAGTACCTCCTCGATGACGGACGGAAGCTCTACGTGCTCGGACAGGGGCGGCTCATCAATCTCGTGGCGGCGGAGGGACATCCGTCCGCTGTCATGGACATGAGCTTCGCGAACCAGGCCCTGTGTGTCGAGCATCTCGCGCTCCACGCGAAAGACCTCGAGAACAGGGTACACACGGTGCCTACCGAGATCGACCAGGAGGTCGGACGTCTCAAGCTCCAGGCGATGGGTATTGCCATCGACACGCTAACCGACGCCCAGGAACGCTACCTTTCAAGCTGGGATATCGGGACTTAGTACCATGTCAACATGGTTTTGATACTACGATTCACCCTCAGCCTAGCCCTCTCCCACGACGGGAGAGGGGATAAATCGGCATCTGCCTGTTCGTCATATTCAAGTTGACTGAGTACTAGAGCATCAAAGAGGATTCTACAACCGCAATGACATCCAGCTTCGCGAACTCACCGTCCTATCTGTTCACGTCGGAGTCCGTGACGGAAGGACACCCGGACAAGCTATGCGACCAGATTTCGGACGCCGTCCTCGACGCATTCCTCGCTGGGGATCCCAGGGCGCGAGTCGCGTGTGAGACGGCAACGACCACCGGACTCGTCGTTGTCATGGGCGAGATATCTTCGTCCAACGAGGGTGTGGACGTTCGAGGGGTTGTACGAGAAGCCATCCGCGACGCCGGATACACGGAGCCCGAGTACGGGTTCGACTACCGGTCGTGCGCCGTGATGGTCTCGCTCGACGAGCAGTCGCCCGATATCGCGTCGGGCGTGAGCAAGTCGCTCGAGGTGCGGGACCAGGACGAGATAGACGAGGAAGAGGTCGAGAGTCTCGGCGCGGGCGATCAGGGCATGATGATCGGGTACGCGACCAACGAGACTGAGGAGCTCATGCCGCTGCCCATCATGCTGGCCCACAAGCTGACGCGGCGCATGTCGGAAGTCCGGCGCGAAGGGATGATGCCGTATCTAAGGCCGGACGGGAAATCGCAAGTCACGGTCGAGTACGAACTCGGAATGCCGAAGCGCGCGGCGACCGTCGTGATGAGCAGCCAGCACGACGCCGAAACGCCACAGTCGGTTATCCAGAATGACCTCATCGAGCACGTTGCTCACGAGGTCATTTCTTCGTCTCTGCGAGACGCAGACACGCAGTACCACGTCAACCCGTCCGGTCGATTCGTCACGGGCGGGCCCGTGGGCGACGCGGGTCTGACGGGCCGCAAGATCATCGTGGACACCTACGGCGGCTTTGCGCGGCACGGAGGCGGCGCGTTCTCCGGGAAGGATCCCACGAAAGTCGACCGATCTGCCGCATACGCCGCGCGGTGGGTCGCCAAGAACCTGGTTGCAGCGGGCTTGGCGGACAGGTTGGAGATCCAGCTCGCATACGCGATAGGCGTCGCGCATCCGATGTCAATTTCCGTGGAGACCTTTGGGTCGGGCCGCGTGGGCGATGCGGAGATCGTCGGGCTCGTGGAGCGCCACTTCGACCTGCGTCCCGGCGCGATCATCCGGGATCTGGAGTTGCGTCGTCCGATCTACAAGCAGACTGCAACGTATGGGCACTTCGGTCGCGACGATCTCGACCTGCCGTGGGAGCGAACCGACAAGGCCGAGGCGATCAGGGCAGAGGCATTCAGTTGAATCGCAAATGTACTTTATTGAGAGAAAGCACTTTGTACGTTGAGTTCCAACGTTCTTGATGTTCCCGACGATGATGCTGAAGAAAGCGTCTGGCAGAAGATTTTTGGAGCTTCCTTGTCCATACCTGGCGCACGGGTTGATAGGGACTCGTTCCTTCGGTCACAGCTTCTAAGCTACTGCCCCGAGCATCAAGTGAATGAGGCCGTGAACGGAAACCCTGCTTCGGCAGGTGTCCCGCCTGAGATCATTGACCGTTTGGGTGATGTCGTAATTAGAGGCCACGTCGTTAAGGCGGCAGGGATCTCGTTTGCCGCCGGCTTGCCCGGCGGGTGGTTTATGGCCGCTACGATTCCCGGCGATGTCGCTCAGTACTTCTGGCATGCAATTGTGCTAGCACAAAAGCTAGCGTATCTCTACGGCTGGCCCGATCTTCTCAAGAATGGGAACGTGGATGAGGAGACTAAATTGCATATCACGTTGCTTATCGCTTCGATGATGGGAGCCCGGCAAGCAAATACGGTGCTCGCCGCGATCGCCGATGGGCTCGCTGGCGAGGTGAGCAGACGACTTCCCAGACTAGCCCTGACGAAAACGGTGTACTATCCCATCGTGAAGAAAGTCGGTAAGTGGATCGGGATCAAAGTAACCAAGCAGTCGTTTGCCAGGGTGGTTTCCAAGGCCGTGCCCTTGGTAGGTGGGGTTGTTTCTGCGGGCGTGACTGTGCTCACTTTGAGGCCTATGGGGAAGAGGCTCCAAAAGCATCTCCGGTGCTTGGAGTACAACCGGCCTCCAACCGCAGAGGAGTAGAAGGTTATGGTTGTCAAGTCTTTGAACGCGGTAGAGGCCCTGAGACGTAGGGGCAGCGTCTACGAGCGGTTCGGCGTTCGTCCGATCATCAACGCCAATGGAACGCAGACGATTCTCGGGGGTTCGATCATGGAGCCCGAGGTGGCGAAGGCGATGGCAGAGGCCAGCCGGACGATGGTCGTGCTCGAAGAGCTGAATGAGGCGGCCGGGCAGCTCATCGCCCAGCACACCGGGGCCGAGGCGGGACTCGTCACGAGCGGCGCGGCGGCAGGGCTGACGCTGCAGGCGGCGGCAGTCATCGCCGGGGACGACCCCGACAGGATAGAATTGCTGCCGGAAGCGGCCCATGATCAAAACCGGATCGTTATCAAGAGGTCGCACCACAGCGAGTTTACGCAGGCTTGGCGACAGGGCGGCGCGCGGCTGGTCTGGGTCGGCAGTGAAGACACGTGCCTCGACTGGGAAATCGAGTCGGCTATCAGCGGCGAGACGGCGGCTCTGGGGTTCATTGCATCACGGTGGCACCCCGACTCGTTCGAGGGGCTGTCGAAGTTCGCCGAGATTGCGCACGGTCACGGTATTCCCCTACTCGTCGATGCCGCGGCCATGCTGCCTCCAGCGGAGAACCTCCGAAAGTTCATCGAGTGCGGGGCGGACCTGGTCTCGTACAGCGGCGGGAAGGCGATCAAAGCGCCGCAGTCGACAGGGATACTCTGCGGGCGTGAGGACCTGATCGCCGCCGCCAAGGTAAACGCCAGCCCGCATCACGCCATCGGACGCCCCATGAAGGTTGCCCGTGAAGAGATCGTCGGTCTCATGACCGCACTCGACCTGTACGTGCGTCGAGACCACGAGGCCGATATGCGACGCTGGTTCAGCGAGGGACGCACCATCGTCGACGCGGTGATTGAGATTCCCGGAGTCGCGGCCACCGTTGAGCAGGACGACTGGTTGAGGCCGGTGCCGGAGGTCTCGATCGCTTTCACCCACGAATGGCGCGGTCGGTCGGCCACGGAGATAGTCGATGCCCTCGCGAATGGCGATCCGCCGATCATCATCGAGGCCAGTCGACGCGACGACGAGGATATCTTCATCAATCCGCACGGTCTCATGCCCGGAGAGGCGGAGCTTATCGCGGAGCGGCTGCGGGCGGCGTTAGAGGAGCGGTAGGGGGGCTATGCAGTCGGCACCGAAAGACCTTACCGCCCTCTAGGCATAAGCTCCGGGCAAAGAAAATCTACTTTCACGCCGTGTTTGCAGAGCGATTCACGGTAATGCCACCAGTCGGTGTCGGAGGCATTGAGAACCTGGGGACTGCTTCCACTGGCCAACGCTACGGCAACGAACTTGCGGTCGTCTCGGTCAAATGACGCAAGGGACGGATCGTCGGTAAACTCTTCAAATCCACGGTCCTGGTCAGGAGTCACGGGAACCATTCGACAGTGGCGTTCGACCGCCTGATTATACCAGAGCCATTTGAAGAAGCGGTCGCCGTATCCGGGCTGTCCAGAGAGGCTGAGACGCTTCCGATACTCTTCCAAGATCAGACGTTTGTCGTCTAACAGCAACCGCAGGCGTCCCTCTTGTATCTGGCGTAACTTATGCCTGCAAGCGGACATGCACGCCGCGTCGGCCTGTTCGGTCATGCCATTGGCTACGATGGCGACGTTGGTGTCCATCACGACCTCCGCGGTCACTCGGAAGCCCCCTGTCTTCTCAGCGCCGCATCGCTCATGGCGGCAATCTCGCCGAATTGGTCACCGAAGAAGTCCTTCGGCCAATTTGAGATGTTCCCGTAGGGGTCAAGTTCGAGCGGAGTGATTTCGGAGCTGCGGCCGCCCGCCGAGCAGAAGAACAGGCCGACGTCATCCTTTGAAATATCTTCTTCGGCAATGCGACGCTGGAGTCTATGTAATACGTGCTCGCTGTGACTTTCCAGCAAGATTTGGACCTTGCGCGTCTTCCATGCGTCGATGAGGACGTCCGCGAGGCCGGACTGGATGGCCGGATGCAGGTGGATCTCGGGCTGCTCAAGAATTATCGTGGAACCCTCCGGGACGTAGAAGCACAGCACGAGCACGGGAAGAATCTGCGAGACGCCGAAGCCGACATCGGTGATGAGCACCTCGGACGCCCTCGCGGACTTGCGAACCCTGACCTCGAACACGGGACTGCCTTCGGCAAGAGGCACGACACGGAAGTCGTGGATCAGATCAAGCTCCTTAAGCCACTGAGCTACGTATTCCTCAAGGGTGACGCGAGGTCTGCCACGACCCCGGCCGATCGTCTTGCCTCGTTCTCGTGATGCCAGTATTGCATCCACTGTGTATTCGCCGGTTTGCCCCACATCGGTCGGCTGAGTGCCTGCCCATGTGTACCTGCGCTCCGGGGCCGCACGCAACGGACCCAGGTAGTACACATCTCCCAGGCATTCTTTCAATGCGAATTCGAGATCGGAGAGAAATCCTGCGTTCTTGAAATTCGTGCGCACCTGATCCGGGAAGCCGTAGCACTTGACCGGTGGCGGCAGAGGCCGGGGCCGCCCCCTAGTGCGAGCGAATTCGAAATCCGTTCTCTTTGCGAACAGGTTGTACTTCCCTTTTTCATCGGGACTCATCCCGAATACCGCGTTGCCAACTCGATATGCCATTGAGCTCACAATCAGCGACTTCCCTGAACGGTTTCTTGCTTCCTGTGAGATGACCGCAAATCCAACGCGGCTACTTCGAACGACCCTTCGGTTCGTGGTCGTATCCGTTACTTGGAGCGACCTGCCTCGTTTCCAGGCGAGCGAGACTTTTAAGGCATCGGATGTGTCATGCCCGTGTATAACACTCCCGAAGTCACCGAGGTCGACAGGCGTCCTTCTGTCACCGAAGTGGAAGACGATCCCGCGGTCCGCCGAATCGGTCGTCTGCTTCAGGAGAAGCAGGGCTTGAATCAGGCTGGTCTTGCCGGAACTGTTCGCACCAAAGATGCCGGTGATGGGCTTGAGCGCTATGTCTCCGGTGTCTTTCCATGACTTGAAATTTTCCAGGCGCAGTCGTGTCAACATTGGAATTCACCTAGGCCACTCATCTGAAATTCATGCGTCGTGGCCCCTTACATACTCTAACGAATCATTAGACCATACTAACGCACCCTGCGCCCGTTTTGGTTCGTTCGATAGGCACAGAAGGCACCGAGGATCGCACTGTAAACCAGATTTCCAATCAAGAACTCCATGACGCTCACCATGGAAGTCGTCTTGTCATGTCGGGTTGGAGTGTAACATAGCGGCCAGTCCGCTTCGTGTTCATGTGAAAGGTTCGAGGTTGTACTATGCTGTGAGGGTGAGACGTCAAGCCGACATTGTGTACGGAGACATACCTAGGTGCCCATAAAGTTCGGGACCGACGGATGGCGGGGGGTCATCGCCGAGGACTTCACCTTCGACAACGTTCGTGTCTGCGCCCAGGGGACGGCGGACATGCTGGCGGCGAAGGGTGATTACCGGACGGTCGTCGTGGGCTATGACACGCGGTTCGGTTCGGAGCGGTTCGCGACGGCGGTGGCTGAGGTGTTCGCAGGGAATAGTCTTCGTGTGCTCCTCGCGGACCGGCCCGCGCCCACGCCTGCCATCGGGTATAACTTGGTCGCCAGGGGAGCGGGCAGCGGGGTTGTCATAACGGCAAGCCACAATCTGCCGGAGTGGAACGGGTACAAGTTCAAGCCCGACTACGGGGGCAGCGCTTCGCCGGAGATTGTCGCAGAGTTGGAGCGACACGTTGCCGAAGCCGAGCGGCGGGGGCAATCCAAAATCACCACACTTACTGAGGGCGTCAAGAGCGGTCTTATGGAATACTTCGACCCGGAGCCGTTGTATTTGGAGAATATCGGGCGGCTTGTAGATCTCGACGGGATACGGCGGGCAGGTCTACGAGTAGCGGTCGACTCGATGCACGGGTCGGGGGCCGGGTATCTGGCTCGGCTCGTGTCCGGGGCGAGTACGTCGGTGGTGGAGCTTCGTGGTGAGAGGAACCCCAGTTTCCCGGGGATGGTACAGCCCGAACCGCTCCCACACAATCTCGCGGGGCTCATTAGCGAGGTGGCGGAGTCTGATGCCGACGTGGGCCTCGCGACGGACGGTGACGCAGACCGTCTCGGCGTCGTCGACGCGCGCGGCCGGTTCGTGACGACTCTCGAAGCGTTCGCCCTGCTGTGCTACTACCAGCTGGAGGTCATGGGGAATCGCGGGCCTCTGGTGCGGTCGATCACGATGACGAGCATGATCGACAAGCTGGGAAAGGCATACGGCGTGCCGGTGTTCGACACGCCCGTGGGGTTCAAGTATCTGGGCCCGGTGATGGTGCGCGAGGACGCCCTGACGGCGGGCGAGGAGAGTGGGGGGTATGCCTTCCGGGGGAACATCCCTGAGCGCGACGGCATCCTGAGCGGGTTGATGATGCTCGACCTGATGGTCAGGACGGGTAAGTCCGTCTCCGAGCTGCTGTCGGTCCTGAGGGAGACGGTTGGCCCTCACCACTATGACCGCCTCGACCTTCACTTCGACGCTGCGGAACGGGAGGCCATCGAGCGACGGGTCGGGTCTGCCCGTCCGCTGCAGCTCGCCGGGCGTCGCGTGGAAGATGTCGATACCAGGGACGGCTATCGGTTTGTACTGCCGGGCGGCTACTGGGCGTTGATACGCTTTTCCGGCACCGAGCCGCTGCTTCGCATCTACGCAGAGGGAGATTCGCACGATATGGTGCAAGCTCTCTTGGCGGAGGCGCGTTCCTTGGCGGGCGTATAGCGCCACGATTCGGTCCATTCGGTTGGACTTGATTCACTCGCGTGGGCGGTTTCGGTAGAATGTCCCCATGGTTGATGTCGTCCTTTGGCTGATCGCCGCCTATGCTGTTGCGCTGGCGGCTTTTCCCCTCTGCTACTCGTTGCTTCCCAACTTGCGCGACCGCGGCGCGAGCATTGCGATGCCGTTCGGCATTCTCACGGTGGGGTACGCCTCGTGGATATTGAGCGTACTGCGGATCGTGCCGAGCACGCAGGTCACGATTGTGCTCTTGCTGGTCGTGATGGCGGGCGTATCGGCGTGGATCGTCCGGCGCAACTGGCGGGAGATGGTGGAGTTCGTCGCCAGGGAGTGGACGACGGTGGCATTGGGCCAGATCGTCTTTCTCGGAGTGTTCGCCGTGTGGATCGTCTATCGGTTCCACGACCCGTCGATCAACCATACCGAGCAGCCGATGGACTTCATGTTCCTGAACAGCACGGCGAGTTCGATGCTCGGAACGCCGGAGGACTCGTGGCTCAGGGGCGAGGGCATCAGCTACTACTACTTCGGCTACTGGAACTTTGCCTTGCTGACCAAGCTGACGGGCATCGTGTCCAGCGTGACGTACAACCTTTCGCTCGCGCTGGTGCCCGCGATGGCAGCGATGGGCATGTACGGGCTCGTCTCCAACCTGATAAGGGCCGATAAGGGCAAACTCAAGGCGGCCGTTCTCGCGGGGATGGTTGCGGCGCTCATGCTCGTCTTCCTGGCAAACATGGAGGGCGCGTTGGAGTTCATGCGCGCCAACGGCATGGGATCGCCCGGATTCTGGGCTTGGATCGGCGTCGACGGACTGACGGCCCCGGCGGGAAGCCTTACGGACCAATGGTGGCCCACCGAGAATTGGTGGTGGTGGCGCGCGACCAGGGTGATTGGCAGCTTCGATGCGGGAGTCCAGACCGACTACACGATCCATGAGTTTCCCGCGTTTAGCTACATTCTTGGCGACCTTCATCCACACGTGATGTCGGTCCCGTTCGTCGTGATGTTTCTTGGGTTCCTGTGGAACTTTTGGCGCGCTCCCTCAGTGTGGTCGTGGAGTGACTGGCGTACCTACTTCTCGCTTTTCGTGATCGCATTCCTGCTTGGCGGTCTAGGCTTCACGAATATGTGGGACCTGCCGGTGCTCGGCCTCGCGTTTCTGCTCCTCGCGGCGCTCAAGACCTATGGGAATGGGAAGAGGCGCATCCGCGACTTGGTACTGGAGACAGCGCCGCTTGCCCTGCTCGTGGGCGTCGTCGTATTCCTGCTTTACTCTCCGTACTTCCTCACATTCACAAGCCAAGTTGGCGGTATCGGAGCACTGGACGGGCCAGGGACTCGCCGCATTCACCTGTTCGTTGTATGGGCCCCGTATCTCGCCGCGCTAGCGCCCTTTGTCGTTACCGTCTTCTGGCGCACCACACTGAGGGAGGACTGGTTGCGCACGACGCTCTACGCGCTGTCGGCGGGGTTCTTGCCGTTCGCAGCCTGGACGATCCTGAGCGTGATAAGCGGAAGCGACCCGGCCGGAGTCATCGGCAGGCTCATCCATGTCATGCCCCTTTCCCTGCTCGTCACAATAGCGGCCTATACGACCCTATGGCTCATCAGGGATGGGAAGGAATCGGTCGGGACGGTGTTTGCCATGGCGCTTTCGACCCTGGGTCTGGCGCTGATATTGGGACCGGAGCTCCTGTTCGTCGACGACTCCTTCAGCGGCGCGCTTGAGCGTATGAACACCGTGTTCAAGCTCTACTATCAGGCGTGGACGGTTCTCGCGGCGGCAACAGGCTTCGTCATATACTATTGGGTCAAACTAAGTAGGGAGTCGATAGGCTCTTCTCAGCTGTTGTTGCGAGTCTGGGGAGCCGCGTTCGTGCTGGTACTGGTGGGTTCTCTGTACTACACACCCGCGATGATCGCGTCCAAGGCGGAGTTGTACGGCGAGAACAGGACGCTGGACGGCCTGCAGCACGTTGAGCGCTCCGCCGGAGCCGAGTACCGGGCCATCGAGTACATTCGGGAGAACGTGGGCCAAGACTCCGCGATTCTGGAGGCGGTCGGGGGAGGGTACTCTGAGCACGGGCGCATCGCGTCGAGCACGGGCGTGCCGACGGTGCTCAACTGGCCGGGACACCAGAAGCAGTGGCGGGGGTCGTCGACACCGTTCGAGGGTCGAGAACTGGACGTACAGACCATCTATCAGACGCTCGACATCAGCGAGGCCGTTTCGTTGCTCGACAAATACGACGTCGACCACGTCTACGTCGGCCCTCGCGAACGCAGCAAGTACGGAGAGGCGGGTATCACGAAATTTGCCGAGTTCATGATCCCTGTCTTCTCGGAGGCCGATGTCGTTATATACAGAAGGTGAATATATGCACTGTATGGACAACGGTATTAGTATTGCAAGGTAGGGCGATGTTACGAGATGCAATCAAACGACGCGCCGACTGGATCACCAAACTGGACGAACTAAGTGGCTCGTTCAGTGATGATGCTTTGAGTATGGTCAATGCGCTAGGGAACGAAATCACAAGTGAAGGCCCGACGGCTGTCCTTGAACATTTGCGTCTCTGCGGCGCGATGCCGGAAAAGTACGGACGGGACTCTACGGAAGAAAAGTTATACTCAAAGTATACTGATGCCCTCATTAGTGAAAGCTTGACTTCGATGGGTCTCCAAAGTGCCCTTATCGATAGTCGCGCAGATGCCGCCGATGTTCAAGCTAGAGCTAACGATTACTCGCTCGTCGCAGATGCAAAGGCATTCCGGTTGAGTCGAACTGCAAAAAACCAAAAGGACTTCAAGATACAGGCTTTGGACGAGTGGAGGTACGATCTTGACTTTGCAGTCGTCATCGGCCCCATCTATCAATTCCCAACGCGGGCAAGTCAGATATACCGTCAAGCCATTGCCCGCAATGTCTGCGTTTTAAGCTATTCGCACTTGGCCGTCCTAACTGGACTGGCGATTCGTAAGGGCAAGCCGGTTGCGGAATATGCGTTGGGTGAGGTTCTCAAGACTGTGTCCTTGTTGCATCCGAGCAAAAGCGCAGCCGACTATTGGGTTGGCATCAACCGTTCGCTTGTCGAAGTATTGGGAGAGGATGACGACTTGTGGACTCTTGAGAAGATTGCTTCTGAAGAAGCATTATGTGTTGCCAAAGACGAGTCCTTACGTTCCCTGCGCGCGGAGCGCGATAGACTCTTGGGTCTCTCGCATCGAATGGCGCTCAAAGAGTTGATTCGTATGACGGGAATAGACTCACGTATTGCGCAAATCCAACGTGTGAAGCATGGAGAATTATTAGGAGACTAGAATTATGAACAGTGAATGTCGGCTTAATTCTGTTGTCTTGGCTGACGGGATAGTTGCCGTATCCAAAATGGCGACTTCTAGTACACATTTGATTCTCAGCGACATCCCTTACGGAATAGGATCTGACGATTGGGACGTGCTCCACAAAAACACAAACTCTGCATACTTAGGTTCTAGTCCTGGGCAAGTTAAAGCCGGGGCAGTCTTTAGGCGAAGAGGCAAGCCGATTAATGGCTGGTCAGAGGCCGACCGTCGAATTCCAGCTGAGTACCAAGCGTGGTGCGAGTCTTTTGCCAGTGAATGGCTTCGTATATTGAAACCAGGTGCATCTGCTGTTGTCTTCGCCGGTCGTAGACTTTCGCATCGCTGTGTAGTCGCCTTTGAAGAAGCTGGGTTTACTTTCAAGGACTCTCTGGCCTGGCTCCGCGACTCAGCACCGCACCGTGCACAAAGGCTTAGTGTTGTACTAGATAGGCGTGGTGATTTTGTCAATGCTAGCAAGTGGGAAGGTTGGCGCGTCGGCAATTTACGACCTATTTTCGAGCCGATTCTATGGTTTGTGAAGCCCTATCCAATTGGTACGACGATCGCTGATAACGTACTGGCTCATAGAGTTGGGGCCTACAATGAAACAGCATTTACTCACTACGAAGGTTCGCCGGACAATGTATTGAGATCAGGCTTCACCCCAGGTGAAGGCGGATTGCATGTCACTCAAAAACCGGTGAAGCTACTTCAAGCGTTGATCGAACTAACAACCGATGTTGGCCAGATCGTCGTAGACCCATTTTGTGGCAGCGGTTCTACTCTTGTTGCGGCGAAGAGCATCGGCCGACATTATGTTGGGTTCGACACAGATCCCAACTGTGTAGCGACAGCCAAGCAACGCCTTGAACCAACAATGTTTGACTTGATTCCTGATAGACCGGATGTGGCTGGCTTTGAGGAGAATCCCAGATTAGCGTGACTGTCGATCAGCACAACCCTAAGGCAAACGTCACCAAGCGAGCGTGGCACGTGGCGCTCTACGTCGTCGTAGCGGTGACGGCTGCGGTGATGCGGTTTTGGGAATTGGGCGCGCGCGCGTTCCACCACGACGAGAGCCTTCACGCCTTCTACTCCTACAGCCTGTACGCCGGTGACGGCTACATCCACAACCCGATGATGCACGGTCCGTTCCAGATGGAGGCCACCGCAGGGCTGTTCTTCCTGTTTGGCGACGACGACTACACGGCAAGGCTGCTATATGCCATTGCCGGCACGGCATTGGTGCTGATGCCGTTGCTCTTCCGGTCGCGGCTGGGCAACTGGGGCGCGCTGTTCACGTCGATACTGCTGGCCTTCTCCCCCGCGATGCTGTACTACAGCCGCTTTGCCCGAAACGATATTCTCATGGCGGTCTGGGCTCTCGGCATCGTCATCGCGATGTGGAGGTATCTGGACGAGGACGTTGGTGATGCCCAGGAAAAGCGTCCTTCTCGCGTCCGACGCTGGGGGTCACTTGTCGTGGCTGCGATCCGAGACGATTGGAACAATTCCCGCGTCCGACGTTTTGGGGCAGTAGTCGTGGTTGCGATCCGAGACAGTTGGAACAATTCCCGCGTCCGACGCTGGGCATCGGTCATCGTAGCCGTAATCCGATACGGCTTGAGCAAGAAGACAGAAGAATCCGAGGGCGAGGAACCCGCCGACGAACCCGAGGACGTAGAAGCCGCGGGGCCTCCACCCAAGATGGGCAAGCCGCTCTATCTGTACATTACGGCGGCCCTTCTCGCCTTCGCCTTCGCCTCGAAGGAAAGCGCGTACCTGATCACCGCGACGATGGGCCTGTACCTTGTTCTGGTGATCGTCAGCCGCAACTGGAACGCGGTGCGGTCGAAGGTCAAAGTTGGCGTGGACTCGCCCCCCGCCGCCGCAGTCAAGATTGTGGGCGGCTGGCTTACGACCTTTGAACGCGGTCTTGATATGCGAGGCATTTCCAAGGAAGCCGGTTTCTTAGTGCTGCTGATTACCATCACCCTCCCGCTGTGGGGAGCCTTTATCAGCATCCTCCAGGACACGCCGCTCCTCGAGTGGAGCGGGCTGACGTTGGCGGGTTCCGTCGGAGGGGCCGGACCGATCGGCGCTCCGTTGGGGAGGGGTGGACTGGTCGTCGCCTTCCTCGTTACGGCGATCCTGATCTTTCTGTCGTTGTCCTACGGTCTCAAGTGGAACGCTCGGGTCTGGTGGAAGGGGGCGGCGATCTTCTACGCGCTCTTCATCCTCATGTACACGTCGTTCCTCACAAACAGCTTCGGCATAGGCTCCGGTGTGTGGCAGTCTCTGGGGTACTGGGTGGTGCAGCAGGGTGAAGGGAGAGGCAGTCAACCCTTCTACTACTACACCGTGATAACGACGCTGTACGAGTTCCTGCCCTTGCTGCTCTCGATTGTCGGCAGCGTGTACTACCTTCGCAAACGGGACCGGTTCGGCCTGTTCTTGGTGTACTGGGTATGGACTACTTTCCTGCTCTACACGCTCGCCAGCGAGAAGATGCCCTGGCTGCTGGTGAACATCACCCTGCCGATGATCGTCCTGTCCGGCAAGTTTCTCAACGACATCATCGCGGGTGTCGAATGGAGAAGAGTTTCCATAGTAGGGGGGCTTCTCACGCTCATCGGTGCGCCGGTGTTCTTTGCCCTTCTGTGGAACCTTGCCTTCCTCGGTCTCGATGGCGGTGAAATGATTGCCGGTTTTTCCGTCGAAGCCTTGGGTCTAGCGCTCGCCCTGGTCGCGATAGTGCTTGTAGTTGCGGGATACTTTCTTGCGCGCAGAACCGGTCCCGCCGTATTTGGGACGATTGGCTTAGTCTCAATAGCGGCGCTGCTTCTGGTACTGAGTGGGCGAACGGGCCTAGTGGCGGCCTTTCAGCACGGCGACATCCCCGTCGAGATGATCGTCTATACGCAGACCTCGCCCGACGTCCACAACTTGGCCCGACTTCTACGCGAGCAGGACGCGAGTGAGGGTGTACATATAGCCTCAATAGACGGCACGAGCGGCTTTCACTGGCCGTGGTACTGGTACCTGCGCGGGAGAAATGACATCGAGTACATGAACTACGGCACTACGGGAGTAACGAACCCCCCGAACTCGCCCGTCGCGCTCGTGCACTCGCACAACAAGAGCACGGCCGACTCGTCCTTTACCGACGAGTTTTCCGAGCCGCAGCTTCTCAGGCAACGGTGGTGGTTCCCCGAGGCCGTGTACAGGGGGTACAACGATCCGGAGGAGAACTCAAACGTCTTCGGCATCGGCAAGCTTATCGCCGACCCTGCGGACCGTCAGACATGGCGCGACCTCGCCGACTACTTCCTCTATCGAAACTTCTGGACCAGCGACGGCCACTGTATACCCGCCGAGGATAACTTTTCCTGTCTGGGCAGCGAGAACGCTTACATCTATCAGCGCCTGGATCTTCCTGCGCCGTTTGTCCCGCGCTATGGCGAAGCGAGGGAAGGGTTCAAGTAGTTCTCGCATTATCGTCTATGTGATTTGACCAACATATTCACGTAGCCTACTATGAGTCAACTCGCTTGACGCCTTGGGTCACGCCAGAGGATACGCCAATGGACATCGCAGCCATCCACTCGCTCTTCGACTACAACTACTGGGTGAACCAACGGATTCTGGAGACTGCGGCGGGGCTGTCGCCCGAGCAGTTCGCGGCGCCCGGGCCGGTTAGTCACGGCAGCCTGCGCGACACATTGGTCCACACATTGAGCGCGGAGTGGGTGTGGAGACAAAGATGCCAGGGCACTTCGCCTGAATCGCTCCTCTCAGAGGATGACTTTTCGGACCTCGAGTCGTTGGCGGGACGTTGGCAGGAGGAGGAAGACGCCATGCGTACGTTCCTGGCCGGGCTTACCGACGAGGATCTGTCGTCCATAGTCAGGTACACACGCACCGCTGGCGCCTGGTTCGAGACACCCTTGTGGCAGATTCTCCTGCACGTTATCAATCACGGAACGCAGTCGCGGAGTGAGGCCGCCGTCCTCCTCACGCAGTTCGGGCACTCTCCGGGCGACCTGGACTACATGATCTTCCTCCGAGACAGTTAGGTCCGGCATCCTTGGCGTGGCGTCTCTTCTCGCGATTGCCCGCGACAGTTGGGCCGGTCACATAAGGTAACCGCGCGTGCGCATTCGAACTGCGTTCCCTTCCCCTAAGCTTAACAAGCGCCAGCGGGGCGTGCTGGGACTGGTCGCCCTGGCGTCGCTCGTGACGAGCTACGGCGCGGCCATCATGGTGTTTGCTCTGCCGCAAATCCAAGATGGACTCAGCATCGAAGACGCAACGGTTAGCGACGTAGCGGCTTCCATCAGGCTGGGGTCGCTCTTGGCGGTGCCGGTTGTTCTGGTGGCCGACCGAATCGGACGACGTCCTACGCTTATATTCGTCATGGTAGCGAACGTGGTATTGACCACCGCCACCGGCGCATCTCCGTCCATGGAGGCGTTTGTTGCTCTTCAGTTTCTCGCGCGCATTTTTCACACCGCGACTGGCATTGTGGCCGCCGTCTACATCGCCGAGGAATTCCCCTCCGACCACCGAGGTTGGGGATTCGGCGCTTTGGCCATTCTTTCCGGCGTGGGCTCCGGTGTGGCGCTCATCCTGTTCGGTATGATCGAACAGCTGCCTTTCGGTTGGAGAACGCTCTATTTCTTTGCGCTCGCCGCATTAGGACTCTTCCCGCTCCTTCTTCGGGGACTCCCCGAAACGCAAAGGTTCATGAATGCCGAAACTCAATCGGGCCGGTCCTACTTGACCGCTCATTTGAGCCCAGTAGTAAGCGTAGCAACGGCATATCCCGGACGGTTCGCGGCGCTGGCTGTGATCATTTTGACAGTGGCAATTTCGAATGTTGCCGCTGGTCTCTACGGCCCGACATACCTGCAAACCGAGCACGAATACTCACCGGCCCGCCTCTCGACCATTCTTCTCCTCACCGGAATTGTCGGCGCGGCGAGCGCTCTCTACCTTGGAGGTCTCAGCGACCGCTTTGGACGCAGGCGGATGGCGGTCTTGCTCCTCGTTGCAAGCCCCTGTGCCATGGTGGGCTTCTACCAGGCGTCGGGGGCGGTACTCCCGGCCCTGCTTGTGACATTCGCGCTGGTCGGCACTGGGGCGGACGTATCGTTGGCGGCCATGGGCAAAGAGCTATTTCCAACATCGTACCGGTCTACGGTTTCGGGGTTCGTCGCCATGGTCGTGGCCTTGGGCGGGGTGGTTGGACTCTGGGCGCACGGTCGACTGTTCGATCTCATCGGCGATCAGTGGACGGCCATCAGCGCCTTGGCCTTGCTGGGCCTGCTTGCGCCGTTCATCCTCGCCTTCACACTGCCGGAAACGAATCGGCGCAAGCTGGAAGAGATTTCGCCGGAGCGGTAACGAGACGCGGCTAGTTGTACACGTTCATGGCTCGGTCGATTCCCTCGGCGAGAGTCAGGGCAATCGCCTCGATGGCTCGGTCGATTCCCTCATCGATAGCCCGGCGCTCCTCGTCACTCGGTCTGCTGAGCACGTGTTGGATGTCGCCAAGCTGACCCTCCGGCCTCCCGATTCCAATTCGCACCCGAACGAATTCCTGCGTGCCAACAGCGCCGATGATGGACTTCATGCCGTTGTGGCCGCCGTCACCGCCCCGCGCCCTGATTCGCACCTTGCCGGACGGGAGCGCCATCTCGTCGTATACGACGATGAGGTTAGCCGCCGTCGCGCGGAACCGGGTGAAGAGAGACGTGACGGCCCGCCCGCTTTCGTTGACGTAGGTTTTCGGCTTTGCGAGAACAACGCGGTGACCGTCGATAACCTGTTCGGACGTATGCACGAGGCGATGCGACCGTGTGGAGCCACCGGGGTACCTTTCCGCGAGGTGGTCGATGCACCAGAATCCCACGTTGTGTCGGGTGCCTTCGTACTTGGAGCCCTGGTTTCCAAGACCGACGATGATGGTAGGAACGGGACCGGGGCTGGGCCGGCCTTCACGTCCGAGAAATAGAGCAAACGCGCCGCGTATCACCGCCAACCGCCTTCATGTTTGGGATCGAGGCTTGGCCTCTGAGGATGACAGCGATTCTATCAATCGAGTTCCACGACGTGAAGATTTCGCTTCTTTGCGCTCTTGAGCGACTTGCGGTCGCCCACTCCGGCACAAGGCACACTGTTGATCGTCGGGCTGTGGTTACGCTTGACCACAGGTAGGGAAGCCTACTACAATCTACAGTAGGCGTTGAGCCTCTCCACGATTCGCGGCCCCGTGGTGTAGCGGTTTAACATACTGCCCTGTCAAGGCAGAGATCGCCGGTTCGAATCCGGTCGGGGTCGCCACCTGCACAATAGCTAGAACCGATGCGGATTCATTCGTGACGTCATTCGGTGGGATAAGACTGGTGTAGGTCAGAGAAATCTCGTACCTCAGTATCTCAACCTCCTTGACGAAGCTCTGAGTGAGAGATCGTTTTTCGGGCAGGCTCCGGTTCTCAAGGAATGTACGCAAGGCCTCGACGTATTGCTTGATCTATTCGGCGCCTGATAGTTTGGCTCTCCTGAATTCTATCTGCGCGGCCACATCTTCAAGCGCGGCAGTGAGTTCACACCGTAGGCACCTATGGGCATGTCTCCGGTGCTGCAAGCCCCCAAGGGTGAGTTGGCCCGTTTCAAGGGCGTCATAGAGACGCCAAAGCCTCCCTTCTACGTCGTGAGCACCTTCTCGTTCAACGTAAGCCGCCCATCCGATTCCCCAGCCACCTCGTCCAATTCCTCCGCCACCAACGGAACCAAGCCGGTGAGCGTACCAATATTAGCAGGTTTCGGAAGAATGATTCTATGAGATAGGCTTCGGCCTTACCGTAATGGAGGTGGTCATTCCATGAGAGGCAGACGTGATCTGCATGCAACGATGCTGCCTATCGTGAGTCTGGAATGATGTGTGCCAAGGCACCATTCTCTTCGGACCATCAAAGCCGTGGGCCACGAGGCGTTGGAGCGTCTGTCGGGGGAGTTCGACCGGATGTACCCGAAGTTGGGCCTAGCGTGACACTGTATCCGAGCTACTAGAAGATACGCAGCAGCAGGTCTTCCGCCCTAGGCCTCTGGGGCTGACAAGGTCTATGACACGCGAGAGGGTGTGAAGGCAATGCGCGATCGCGGTGTGATGCCGCAGATTGCACAGCGAGTTCACTCGGCGATAGATAGTCGGACAATACCTAATCCGGGTTATCAGGTGTGCTAGAAGATTCGGAAGTAGGTGAAGGAGGTGTTCGGGTGGATGAAGAAGGTAGGCGGGGTCGGACGCATGCGGTATCGGAGTATGGAGCCTACGGGGCTGATCGGGTACTTCGTGGCTGCGCCCTACAACCTGGTACTGATGGGACACCTGTCATCGTGTCAGCAGACCCAAGCAGTCCAGTCAGCGTGATCTGTCTTGGGCGCACCGCGCCCAAGATGCTCTCTGGGAGCTCCCGAGCCCCGCAAGTCTCTCTTGGAATAGTTCACCAGGGCACTAGAACTGCCTTCAATCTCACGAAAACGTCGTTACTGGCCGCCCAACCATCTGCGTCAAACCAGTACAAAGCGCCTTTCTTCCGCAGGCTGCCAAATGGCACCTCCCGCAGCCAAAACGACCCTCGGCGTGTGAGGCTATATTTGGACCGAGGTGAACGGGTACCGATCCAACGAGTCGGCCGGCTTCTTGCCGCCGTAGAACCAATTGAGCGGGAATACCTTCAGCTTGAGGATGAATCCGTACGCATCTTGATTCTTGCTGCTTCCTACCAGTTGAGCGTACTCCGGATGCTCGCGGTAGCGGGTGTATCGATAGGCGACGAACACACGATCGGCGAAGACGGTCGCCGAAGGGTACGTCCAAGTACCGAGAGTATCGGCAGGCGTGACGTTTTCGTCGTCCAGTTCCGGCGCGGGGATCTCCGGCCCGAAGTGATACTCGGCCGGCCGGGCCAGTCGCACCGGGCCGGGAACGATTCGTGTTGATTCATGGATCGACTCGATGTTCTGGAAGAACTCCCAGAGGCTCCCTCCGTTGCGGCTAACAGCGGACGACAACCGCGTACGCAGATACCCTTGTCGGACCTCATCTTCGCTCTGCTGGTTCCAAACGCAAAGAAGATGACCGTTCGGAAGCGTCTTGATTTGAGCGGGGGCAGTCGAAGAAGCGAGAGATGTCGCGGCTGGACGGCTCCACGTCTCGCCCGAGTCGTGCGACCAAGACTGGAAGAGCCGACCGAGACCTGTTCGCATGAACATGAGCAGCTTGCCGGGCGTGACCTCCGTGACGCTCGGCTCGTTCGTAAAACTGAATATGCCATTCCAGTCGAGCATAACCAGGAGTCCACCGTCTTCGTTCTCATGCCACGTGCGCCCTTCGTCGTCGGAGTAGTACACAAAGGCACACGAGACGCTCGGGTCGTAGTAGTGGGCGCTGGTCTTTACCCATTGACCGTGCAGGAGCTTGCCGGGCTTGGGCCAGTCGTCAGGTTCCGGGCCACCGCGCTGGCCCACAGAGCGAGTTGACGCGAGGACCAAGCGCCCGGAAGAGGTCCTGATGATGGTCTTGCCACCACCCGGAAGGCGGGGGCGAGAGAGCACTTGCCAATTCTCTCCCTCGTCTCTGGATGTCCACAGCTTCACACGGCCCTCGTGATCCTGCTCCGAACCCCTGAGCAGAATCCGATCGTCCGCAAGCCTGACGAGTCCGGACCCACGCACGAGATCCCCGTCGTCGTCGTAGACCTGAAACGTGTCGTACCAAGTGATGCCGCCGTCATCGGACGTGCTCAGATGGGAGTCGGCCAATTGCATAATGCGACCGTCTCGAAGCTCGACGAATGCGGCCCACATATTGCCGGTGCCTTTCGACCGGTCATATTCATGCGATGCAATGAGGCCCTCCGGTCGCGTCATAGGGACGTTGGTCATAGTATTCCTCCCATCAGTGAAAGTAGACCGATTCAACCGTCTTACACAATCCTCAGCCCACTGCCGGTTCCGTCAGATGTGGGGCCCGGTTAGCCGTCTACCAGTTCTTTGGGTCGGGTGGCGTCCCGGCGCTAATGTAGCGCATCCCCTCCTTGGCGGTCAGCTTCCGGAAGTCGCCGCTGAATGAGTACAGCCTACCGTTCTCCATCTCCAGCCGAAGTTCCACTGCTCTGCCCTTCAAGTCTCCAAAGCGCCGGCCGTCTCCCCACACAGGCTCCCAGCACAGACTGTCCGTCCTGCAGGGAGCGCAGTCGTCAAAGCTGAATCCATCAATGACCGGTCCTCCGGCCTCTGCGATCTCAACCTTGAGATACCCGTCCGGTGCCTGGACGTTGAAGAACAGTCGCTCCCCCTCGACGAGCATGGAGCGGGTCCTGAGATACGACGGGCCACCCTCTGCCTGAAGGTACACGAAACCATCGACGCGCAGCCTGTGCATCAGCATCGCGCCCTGTTCGGCGCCCAACTCGTCGCTCCATACGCTGTGCTCAAGCCGGTTGGCGCACGAATAGAACCGTATCTCGCTCTCGGTCGCGACCATGCTGGTCGGAAGAATGCAGCCCGCGCCGAATTCGCCCGGGGCGGTGTTGCCAATGAAGGTGTCTCGCAAGCCGCGATTGAAGTGCCAGCCGTCATAGCTGTAGGCCAGTTGGCAGTCGATTCGTCCCCCAATGCTCTTGAGGTACCCGCCCGCCTCCGGCGGCACACGGTAGACCCAGAGCAGGCCGATGAACATGTCGCCGTAGGCGAACGTCGGCATCCCGTACAGTTCCGCAATATCGGGGTCCAAGGCGTCCGGCCACACGGCGAGCTCGATCTTGGAGAACTCGTTCCAGTCGACCGTTTCCATCAAAGCAATCCTGCGGTCTCCATTGTTCGGGCGTATCGGAAGAACGTAACTGCGCCGTTTCTCGTTCCAGAATGCGCTCACTGTGGGGTCGCTGCCGTATGGGTGCCACCGCACGCGGTCGTCATGAGTCCCGAGTCTGGTTTCCCGCGACAGCGCACCGCGATGACGCCTGTCACGCCACGTCAGTCCGTCGGGTGAGGTTACCAGCCACGAGTCCTTGAGCCCGGAACCGGCGCCCTTGCAGACAAACCCCTTGATCCGCTCGTCGGGGTCCTCGGCATATGCGTCGTAGAACGAGGGACCCCACTCGCCGAAGAGGTCCCACGGGGCAGGCTCGACCTGATTAGGCAACCGTCTGTCGGCGAGAGGGACTCGCTTGGTAAGGTCCGGCGTTCGCCACGCTATGCCGTCTTCGCTATCGGCAACGAGCGCCGCGAAATGCGCGCCTCCGTCAGGGAGTTGATTGAAGGCGAGACCCTGGTACAGGCATCGCCACCCTCCTCCGTCGGGGTTCGGGAAGACGCTCGGATAGCCAAAGCTCACGTCCGCATTCGGGTCTTGGAACGTTCCCTCAGGCACAAGGGTCGGCTGACCAACGTGGCGCGACAGGTTACGCTTTACGAGCAAATAGGTATCGTCGAAAAACATCACCTTTGTGGATTTCGGCATTTCAGCCTCCTGGAAAACTAAGGAACGGTGGGGCGATGACCGGGTAGGAAGTTTCGACTGCCCACCCCTACCCCAGCCACTTGGCGAACCAGCGACCAATCTCGTCGTACGTCGACTCTTCTCGGAGGCAGGTGTGGTGACCTCCCGAGTACATCTCCACGCGCATACGGTCCCCGGCCCCTAACAGTTCATACTTCGATCTGGCCTCGTCCAACATCGGCTCATACCCCTCTCTCGGCATGTCGGAGTCCCCCTCGAAACAAAGCAACGGTCGAGGAGCGAGCGTGCTGAGAAGCTCCTGGCGTGATGTGTATTTTCTGATGCCGGGAATCCATGCATACGGGGCCGCGTCCCGCCGGTACTCCAACGCCGCCTCGTAGGTAATCATGCAGCTAACCGTACACACGGCCTTGATTCTCGGTTCTACGATGGCGGTCATCCACGAGAGGTTGCCACCCATAGACCAGCCGACACAGCCTATACGACCTGTATCGACGTCGTCTCTTGTTTCAAGGTAGTCTACGGTACGGATGATGTCCCAGGTCTCCATCCCCGCCACGCTTCTTCCGTCGATCGTCGCGCGCCGCATCAGCGCGTGCATGTCGTCCCAGGACGCTTTGTTGAATGCCCCGCGGTCGGCGTTTCGATCCTCCGGTCGCCACCCTGCACGCGCGCCGAACGTGCGTGCGTCGAGACTCATCAGTGCGAACCCGTGCTTCAGCAGCAGGGTAAACGGAAGCGGCTCGAAATTGCCAATCGTCTCAACGGGGAAGCGATGATGCGGCGACTCGATGTCGAAGGGAAACGGCCACTGCTCGTGACCGAAGAGCGCAAAGTCCTTCGTCCGATGCCCCCCTGGTATCACGACGACCACGGGAAGTCGACCTGCGGCGCGCAAGGGCCTAACGAACAGCCCCGGCACGCGCTCACCCGGTTCGCTGGAGAAGCGCACCCACTGAGCCGCGAACTCGTCGGTTCGTTCCTCGCGGATTATCTCGGCTGCGAGGTCGCCGCGCTCCGGGTAGCCCCCCATGCAGCGCACGTAGACATCCTGAAGCTCCTCGCGGCGCTTGAGCCATGTCTTCTTCGATCGTGTCAATGTGCCGGCTCCGTTGCAGTGGACCCGAATTCCTTTCTCTTCAATAGACCCGCCGCGCCTGTTTCCCCAGAGTATACAAGAAACGGCCCTGGCAACGTGCTTTTCGTTCTCTCACACCCTAGAGATTGCGCGTATTCGCACGAGCATTGTCAAGGTGGAGACGGATTTGACAATCACAGACGTACGCAACCATAATATCACCAACAGCGATTTGGAGGTTATGGAGGCGCCTAAAGCCACTAGTGGTTCAACATCCTAGTTTTGAAGAGTAACGAGGCTATGACTTGGTAGGGGCGGGTTTGAAACCCGCCCTGTCGTGTAAAGCACGAATCAAATCTCCAATTACTACCCGTCATTTCAAAGATTTCGGTCCACTAGTACCGTTCCCATTTGAATATGATAGTCGAATTGAGAGGTGCGTATCCCCTCTCCCGTCGTGGGCTGACAGGGGTAGGCAAAACGGATTTGTAGCTATGATCCGGCCCCGCCTTCCTGTCATTCCGAGCGCAGCGAGGAATCTAAAGTCTATAACCGCAAGACCGGACAGCCAGCACCATGTTTCTATCGTGACCGACAGTTAAACCGGAGTAAGAATTCTCTATGTCAGCTTTACGTTGGGACAGACATTTTAGATTCTTCGACTCCGCTCCGCTACGCTCACAATGACAGTGCCGGGATTGCTTTTCTCATCAATGGAGAGTGGGTCGATAGTCAAATGCATACCCCTGTCGGCCCGTCGTGGGAGAGAGCCTGCCCCGTACTCCGATACGGGGGCTAGAGCCTGCCCCGTACTCGATACGGGGGTGAGGGTGAATCGTAATATCAAAACCATGTTGACATGGTACTAGCAGGAAGTTCTCACGATAATTAGCGGCCGCCCTGGGTCTGATTCCTACCACGCAGCGGAGTGTAAAACTGGCGTTTGCAGGAATGTCGAAGTGGGTCAGGATAGGGATGAGAAATGCGGAACGTCGACAGGGTCCGGTTACTGAATAAGTTTAAGGAGACTGCCTTATGAATACCCTCATAACGTCCACGAAATTAGCAATCGCTATTGCGACAGTAATGACAGTGGCCTTACTGGCCTGCGCAGCCGATGAGCCAGAAGATCCGCAGGCGCCCGCCGTGGCGAGAGCAGCGGCCCCTGCAGCTCCGGCGGAGTACCCGTCGGATGCTCAAGTTCCTGAGGCCCCGTCTCAGGTCCAGCAGCAGCCGGCACAAGCAGCGCCGGCGAGAGGACCGCAACTGCCAGAGCCTGCTGCCCTCCCGTCCGCCTCTGTTGCCGCCGCGTCCGCTCCCACTGAGCGGCAAGGCCCCGACCAGAGCATGGCGATGGAAGAGTACGAGTACATGCCCATGATGCCGGGCCCAGGCGAGTATTATTCCTACAAGTGGGACGGTCCGATCCCGTCCAAGTTCAAGGAAGCGCCGATGCTCGCGCAGATGGTGAGGGAAGGGACGATCCCGCCCATCGAGCAGCGGCTGCCTGTGGCGGAGGACGTTCAGATCATTCCGCCCCCGGATGAGATCGGGGAGTACGGCGGCACGTGGAGGATCACCACGAGCGGGTTTAGCGGCCTGTATTACGGAGGACGTGGGCTGTGCATGTCTCGTGACGCGGACGGCGTTCAATGGCTGCCCGAGGCTTGCAAGTCAATGACGATCAGCGAGGACGGTCGCGTCTACACGGTGCATCTGCGCCGCGGAATGAAGTGGAACGACGGAGATGACCTCACGTCCGAGGACTTTCGGTTCGCGTGGCAGGACCTCAACTGGGGCGGCTACGACAAGATAGGCTACCAGTTCGCGTCGTGGGCCAAGGACCCCGTCACTGGCAAGGAGGTGGAGTTTGGCGGCATTGACGACTTCACATTCACTCTGTCCTTCGACTCGCCGAACTTCGTCTTCCACGAGAATAAATCGTCGATACGCAACTCCAGAGTATGCTGGTTCTGGTGCTGGTACGCGCCCGAGCACTACCTGAAGCAGTTCCACGTCAAGTTCGCCGACCCTAAAGAGCTTCAAGCGAAAATCGACGCCGACAACGAGTTGAGCACGTGGCAGGAGCTCTTCGCGAAGATGGCTAATGGTGAGGGGACCAACCCCAATAGCCAAGTGCCGGGCATGGGTTTCCCGACGGTCAACCCGCTGTACTTGGCAGAGAGAACGTCGGGCATACGCCACTACATTCGGAATCCGTTCTCTGCCGCGGTCGACCCTGAGGGGAATCAGCTTCCATACGTAGATGAGATGACTGAGTTCAAGACCGAGAGCCGCGAGGTGGCGGTCTTCCGGTCCATGGGCGGAGAGACCGACGCCTATACCAACATCTTCCGGCTGGCCGAAGTGCCTCTGTACATCGCGAATATGGAGCGCGGCGACTACAGCCTCTACTGGTGGACCGACCCGTGTGGCTGTGACGCGACTATCGCCCTGAACCAGACATTCAACAAAGACCCCGAGATCGGGAGATGGCTGAGGACTCAAGACTTCCGACGAGCTCTTTCGCTCGGTATGGACAGGAACGCGATAAATCAGACTGTCTTCCTAGGGCTCGGCCAGGCGGGCAACTGGGTGCCGCACCAGGCGGTACCCTGGTATCCCGGTGACGAATACCTGACGCTCGACGCCGTTCGAGATCTCCCGCGAGCCAACAAGATCCTCGACGATCTTGGCATCGTCGACACCGACGGAGACGGCATCAGGAACCGGAAGGGCGACATCGACGGGGACACCGGAAACTTCGAGCTGTCCATGGAAGTCAACGCGTCGTACGCGAGCGTTGCGGAGGTGTGGCAGGGCCAGCTGTTGGAACTGGGCATCAGGTTGGACTGGAGGGAAGTCCCGAACCCACAGACGGCCGTCATCGCCGGTGACGCTTATTTCGAGTTGAATTTCCACCCTGAAAAGGCGAATCCCTGGGACGGACGGCCCGAGCTTACGCCGACGCGCCGCAACAACATGCTAGGTCCTGAGATAGGCAAATATGTCGAGACGAACGGCGAGGAAGGAATGGCCCCCGGCCCGGACTCCACGTACCTTCCTATGGCGCCGCCCGACAACTACGCCGCCGATCCCTCGGGCAACCTGCGCGCCATGTATGAGATGTGGCTTGAGGGAACCCGACTGCCTCCTTGGTGGCAGGTTGTGGACCCCAGACGAGTCGAGTTGGGCAAGGAAATGTATCGCATTAGCTCGGAGGAAAAATACTATGTGAACATAGTCGGTCTCACGGGCAACTTGCGGGGCATCATGCTCAAGAGAAACAATTTCAGGAACGTACCCAAGACTCACGTGCCAGACCTGCACGGGCTCAGCCTTGAGGCCTACTACTTTGAGGACGGTCTCGACAACCTGCACAATCCCGGCAACAGGTCCCAGCGATACGCCAGCGAGAACCGCATAGGAACTCGCTAATCGCCGAAGGCATGAAGCAATGGTAAATTGGAATGGTCCGGCACATGATGTCGGACCATTCTTTAGGGTGCCCGGAACGGCCTACCTACCCAGTTGAATACCGTTCGCTGAGATCGGGACATCCGGTTGTTCGAACTCATTAGGAAAGCCGACCGTCATTTCAAAATGTCTTCCGTCGCCAGGATGTGCGCCAAAAGCTCAGTGTCGACGCCGTTCTGGTCGCAATGCTTGGCAGGATGATGGGATACCCGCACAGGCAAACTACAGGGAATTTCTCCGTCGGTTGCGTGTTGAGGGTACCGGTTGTGAGAGCCAATGGCCTATTTCCACCAGGTTATAGCTATATCTAAGAAGCGTCTGATTAGGCCGCTAATGAAGTCTTCAGTTAGATACAAACGCTGGCTGACTATGCCACTTGTTCAGATTGTTCCTAAGGCCCCCTACTTTTGGCAACGTCCACTCGATCCAACCACTGGGCTCTAGGCGCTTTCCGCTAGAGCGCCAAACTAAACCTTAGAGAAAAGGTACTGTCTTCTATACGGTCGGGGTTGCCACCCATCTTTAACTACGGCCTAATTGGCTGTTTCCCGTCGGTTCGAGTTCAACTGGTCTACCAAGTCGACCACATGGACTTATCATCCGATGCTTAGCTTGAATGAACTGTGCAACCACCAGCATGCTCTTGAGCGTGCAGCGTAATTCGCCAATTGACATAGTCGGCCGACCTGATGGGGCGTACCACGCCGTGTTGAGATTGGTACGACTATGTGATACAACGCCGCGTGTCGTAGATGGATTTCCGACGGAGACCTGAGCACATTGATGGGAGGATTACGAAACCATACCGGCATTCTCTCTGTCCTTGCCGTAGGTGCATTGGTCGTGGTAGCCGGAGTCCTCATCGCCATCCGGCCCGTCCTTGCCCAATCAGCCCCCGCTGCCACTTGCTCCACAGGAGGCGCCGTCCCCGATCCCGACAACAACGCCGGCCTGATCTCCGACTGCGAGGCGCTGCTTGCGTCGCGCGACACTCTGGCAGACCACCCTACTACGCTGAACTGGTCGGTGTATCTTCCTATCTACAGTTGGGACGGTGTCAACATAGATGGATCTCCTATGCGTGTTACGGGACTGTACCTTTATGGAAGGTATCTAAACGGGAAGATCCCGGCCGAACTGGGCAACCTCACGAATCTTCAAGAGTTAGACCTGGGGAGCAGCCTTTTAGACGAAGGAATCCCAGCCGAACTGGGCAACCTCACGAATCTTGAAAAGTTAGACCTAGGGCACAACTCCTTGACTGGCGAGATCCCAGCCGAATTGGGCAATCTAACGTATCTTCAAGAGTTAGACATAGGGTACAACTCCTTGACCGGCGGGATCCCAGCCGAACTGGGTAACCTCACGCGCCTCACAGAATTGTCCCTGGAGAGGAACTACCGTCTGAAGGGCGAGATTCCCGCTGACCTCGGCAACCTTGCTGATCTAGAGGTATTGTCCCTGGGTCAGAACTCTTTGACAGGGGAGATACCTTCCGAACTTGGCAATCTCACTCAGCTTAGGGAGTTGATCCTGGAGTGGAACGATTTGACAGGGGAGATACCTTCCGAACTTGGCCGGCTCGTCAACTTGCAGACGCTGAATTTCTACCAAAATGAGTTGACGGGACAGATACCGAAGGAGTTTGGCAACCTCGTCAACTTGCAGACGCTCGATCTCAAATCCAATCAGCTAAACGGTGAGATTTCGGCGGAGCTTGGCAGGCTTGTCAACTTGCAGACGCTGGACCTCTACGACAACCGGTTGTCTGGAGAGATACCGGCAGAATTCGGCAAACTCACAAATCTTGAGGAGTTGACCATTTCTCACAACATGCTCACCGGCGGAATCCCACCGGAATTAGGTGAGCTTTCCAAACTGCGATACATGTACATCACAGACAACCGGCTGTCTGGAGAGATACCTTCGGAGCTAAGCAACCTAAACAGCCTGACATCGCTGGTGCTTTGGCGTAATCGACTATCCGGAGAGATACCGAGGGAATTGGGTGATTTCGCCAATTTGCGGACGCTATCTCTCTGGGACAATCGGCTGATCGGTGAAATACCTGCAGAACTCAGCAACATCTCAACTCTGCGAAGTCTCGGACTGGGCCACAACATGCTAACAGGGAATATACCGGAGGAATTGGCAGACCTTGGCAATTTGCGGCGTCTCGCACTCCACAACAACCGTCTAACCGGGGAGATACCTGAGGAGCTTGGTAACCTCACCGGACTCTTGAGCCTATACCTCTGGGGCAACCAGCTGACGGGAGAGATACCGAAGGAGCTTGGAAACCTCTCTAGGTTGGAAACACTCTACCTATACAGCAACCAGCTGTCCGGAGAGATACCACCCGAACTCGGCAGGCTTAGAGGACTGTGGCGTTTGTCCCTCGCAGATAACCAGTTGACTGGGGGGATTCCACCGGCGCTGGGTAAACTCAGCCTCTTGCAGTGGCTGTACCTGAGCGAAAACCGGTTGAGGGGTGACATACCTCAGGAATTGACGAAATTGGCCAGACTCAAGGTAGCTGCCTTCTATAGCAACCCGGGACTCTGCGCGCCGATTGACGATGTATTTCAGACATGGATCGATGGAATCTCCAGCTTCCGAGGAAGCAGCTGCGCACAGACGGACTCGGCGGAAGATCGTGCCGTGCTCGTGGAATTCTACAATTCCACGAATGGCGAGAACTGGACAAATAAAACGAATTGGCTGAGTGATCGACCAATGAGAGACTGGCATGATGTCACTACCGATGCCGGTGGAAGGGTCACCGGACTTTACCTCTCAAACCATAAGTTGAACGGGAAACTACCGGTATCCCTGGGTAGCCTAGACAACTTGCGTGAACTGCATTTGGCCAATAACCGGTTGTCCGGGGAAATACCTGCGGAACTGGGGAATCTCACGAGCTTGACATCGTTGGACCTCTCCCGCAATCAGTTAAGTGGGGGAATTCCCGTAGAGATCGGCAACCTCGCGAGCTTGGAGTCGCTGTACCTCTCCCATAATCGGCTAACCGGAGTGATCCCTTTAGAACTGGCCGGCCTCGCAAATCTGAGGTTGCTGCGCCTTTCCGGCAACCCCCTTACCGGGTGCATTCCAAACGAATTGCGATATGTGGATTCGCATGACTTCTATGAGCTTGATCTGCAGTACTGCGACTGTACCACCGGAGTCGCCGTCCCTAACCCGTCCAACCAGCCCGGCCTCGTCTCCGACTGCGAGGCGCTGCTTGCCTCGCTCGACGCCTTGGCAAGTGCTGCGACGTTGAACTGGTCAGCGGATATTCCCATCGCGGACTGGGTTGGCGTGACCGTTTCCGGCACGCCGGGGCGCGTTATGGAGTTGGCGCTGCAAGAAAAGGGGCTGAGGGGGAGGCTGCCGAGTGAGTTGGGCAGCCTAACAGATCTCGTGGGGCTCAATCTCTTCGGCAACGACTTGAGGGGACCGATACCGCTGGAACTGGGCAACCTCGCTAAATTGCAATGGCTCTACCTCGCCGGAAATCAGTTGACCGGATGCGTCCCTGACGGACTGCGCGATGTGCCGGAAAATGACTTCGCCATCCTGTATCTCCCGTACTGCTACGATGCAGTTGAACCGATCGTTTGTGTCAACAGAGGGGAGGCGACCGACGCGGCCAACACAGGGGTTATCACTGACTGCGAGGCGCTGCTGGCCTCTCGCGACACGCTGGCGGGAACGGCGACGCTGAACTGGTCGACGGATACTCCGATCACTGACTGGGACGGCATCACTGTAAGAGGTACTCCGGCGCGTGTCACGGATCTGCGTCTCACACACATTGGACTGAATGGGACGATCCCTGCCGAACTGGGCAACCTCGACAACCTGCGAGATCTGCGGCTCTCGGACAATAATTTGAGCGGCCCAATCCCTGCCGAACTGGGCAACCTTGTCAACCTGCGAGATCTGCGGCTCTCGGACAATAATTTGAGCGGCCCAATCCCTGCCGAACTGGGCAACCTCGACAACCTGCGAGATCTGCGGCTCTCCTACAACGAGTTGAGCGGCCCGATTCCTGACGAACTAGGTAACCTTCTCAACTTGCAGGTGCTATACCTGTTCAGCAACGAGTTGAGCGGCCCAATCCCTGCCGAACTGGGCAACCTTGCCAACCTGGTTGAGATGAGTGTCTCCAGCAACTCACTGAGCGGCCCGATCCCTGCCGAACTGAGTAAGCTCGTCAGCCTACAGAATCTGAGTCTCTTTTATAACGACTTGAGTGGCCCAATTCCTGCCGAACTGGGCAGCCTCGCAAACCTGCAATGGCTTGAACTCGTTGGCAACCGGTTAAGTGGCGCGATCCCCGCCGAACTAGGGAACCCCTCCAAACTGCGAGTCCTGCTGCTCTCCAGTAACGAGTTAAGCGGTGCGATACCTGCCGAACTGGGTAACCTTTCCAACTTGCGATCGCTATATCTGTTCGATAACCAGTTAACTGGAGCGATACCACCGGAGTTAGGCCAACTCTCCGATTTGACCTATTTGTGGCTCCACAACAATCAGTTGAGTGGGGAGATTCCTCCTGAGTTAGGCAGCCTGTCAGAACTGACCTGGCTCAACCTTTCCTCTAATCAGATAACCGGCCCGATTCCCGCGGAACTCGGTAACCTCTCCAGCCTGACTGGGATAAACCTCGCCGGAAATCAATTGGTAGGGTGCATACCCGACGGATTGGGCGACGTAGCCGATAACGACCTCGACGATCTCAATCTACCCTTCTGCAGCGATCATGAATGCGTTACCGGAGACACCGTCCCCGACGCCACCAACACAGGGCTGATCGCTGACTGCGAGGCGTTGCTGGCATCGCGCGACACGCTGGCGGGAACGTCGACGCTGAACTGGTCTGCCGGCACGTCCATCACGCAGTGGAATGGCGTCGGGCTCGGTGGGACACCCCGGCGTGTGACTCGGCTTAACCTCTCTGGCAGGGAATTAAGTGGGATGATCCCTGCCTCGCTGGGCAGGCTGTCGATGATGACGCACCTGAACCTGCGCAGCAACCCGGGCCTCACTGGCGAGATCCCTGACGAGTTAGGTGACCTGAGCAATCTCAGGGTGCTGAACCTGCACAGCAACTCTCATAGCGGTTCAATACCCGACTTGAGCCGCATAACGGGCCTGGAGGAATTGTATCTGCCGAATAACGCAGACTACGACGTTGATGGAAGTAAGGTTGCCGGCAGTGGCCTGACGGGCGAAATCCCGGCGTGGCTGAACGGCATGGAGAACATGAGGGAGCTGTGGCTCTGGGGCAACAGTCTGAGCGGCGCCGTACCCGACCTGAGCGGCATGTCCAGCCTACAGAGGCTGAAGCTGGCAAACAACATGCTCACTGGCGGCGTCCCTGACGGGTCGAAGCTGCCTCCGAACATGACGTGGCTGATCATCGACAGGAACCCGCTGGGCGGGACGACACCGGACCTGAGCAGTCTGACGAGGCTGAAGCTCCTGTGGCTGCACAGCAACGAGTTGGAGGGTCCAATCCCGGCGGGTGACAAGTTCCCCGCAAGCCTGGACGACCTGAACCTGCGCGACAACATGCTGACGGGTGAGATACCGGACCTGAGTGATCTGGACAACTTGACTCGGTTGCGGCTGCACAACAACAGTCTGAGGGGCGAGGTCCCGGCCACGCTGGGCGGCTTGGAGAGCCTGAAGTACCTGTGGCTGCACAACGAGGTGGACATGGGACTTGGCAACAACAGCTTCACCAGTATCGCGGCCGGTGTGGGCGGCTTGAGGGATACGCTGATCGTGATCGCCCTCAGGGGCAACTCGTGGGCTGACGATTCCTGCGTTCCGGCCGCTCTGGCGAACGTGGCGAAGAACGACTATGCGGAGGCCGGCATTGAGGTCTGTTCAGCCGGAGACGGCTCGTAGAAAGCGGAATAGACCGTGAGAGTCGGTATCAGACATCTAACTGATTCGGAGCGCCACGGAAAATCTGTAGACAGACTCATAGAGTGCCAAGCCGAACCTTAGCGTGAAGGTTCTGTCTCTTATACCGATTCCTCTTGAATACGCCGTAACTCTATCGTTGGTATGAAGGTGATTTCGTCTAACCTTCCAAAGGGCAGGTTTGAAAGCTGCCCCTACCCGGTGCTCCTACCCCATCATGGTGTGGTCAAAGCGAACTGGTATTATATGGCTAGGGTCGCACCCACCCGGTTCCCTTTGTCTCTACGGCTGTACAGACTGCTTCTCGGGGGTTCGATTCCAATTGAATGGACGGTGGTGTAGTTCGATGGACCAGCCGTATGCATCTATTCGTCACCTTTCGGCTTGACGATGGTAAAGGTCTCTGAGCGGACATCAAAGCGATGAAGCGGGTCCCACCCTTTCTCACGGCCATTGACGTCATAAATCTCCGCACGGATGTCATAGGATCCCATCTCATTGAAATTGTGTTCGGTCTTGAATGTCCAGTCTTGGCCGTAAGCGAAACGTTGGTTATTCACCTCGAGGCGGACTTCCAAACCGCTCGGTGGTAGAACAATTATTGACATGTCAAACGTAGCCTGTCCCGCGTGTGGCCCGCTTGATGAGGAACGATTCCGAAACCGGGCCCTTATATCAGCCGAGTCTCCGACGGAGAGGGTGGAAGGTACGAGCCAGATGTCCTCGGCAACGGCATAAAAATCGGCCGGTTGCACCCTCATGACTGCGCTGCCTGATAGCACCAGCCCTCCTACTCCAATCAGCAAGACGAGCGAAGCTGTAATAGCTATGGAAGGGCGTGCTAAGGCTCCGTTTCTATGGTAGATCACTTTATTGACCAAGTGTCCTCCCACAACGATAACCGTGTAACCGAGGGAGGCCAGCGAAGCCCACAGTGCACCGAGTCGTAATCGTTCTCCCAGTTCGCTTGAGGAGTAACCCCAAGCGCCGTAATCGATTTCCCAGGAATAGAAGAGACTCCTGTCAGGTAGAACTATCCAACCCAGCAGCAAGTGAACGGCAACAATTGCTGCCCCGTTGACCACCGATAAGACTACAAACAGGGCCGCGGCGGTCCAAAGAAAGGACTTCCGGTCTTGCTCACTGAGAGTCGGTCCCTTGTCATGGACAATCCCAAGCGCTGTCAAGACACCAACCAAGATGGGTAACATACACGATAGGTATAACAACACCCCGAAGTTGCTGAATGCAAGACTGAAAGCGAAAACCAACAACACCGGTGGGACCGCGGCCCAGAGAGCCCGAATGTATGGAGACTCGTCGGCACTCCGATGCAGGGAGTATTTCCATCGTCGTATTGAGTCGAATATCAAGCAGGATGCCAGAGCGATGACTAGGTTCGTGACGAGGGCCAGCAGGTATGGTATTGGGGTATTCACTAGGCCTTCGAATGTGAAGAACCCGTATGGGTCCATATGAATCAACGGCGCCTGCAGCAGGGGTATGCTCAGGAGGATGAACATGGAGACGAAGAAGAGGTCCCGTAAGACGTTGGATGGGCCTATGTTCACGAGCGTCTCCACCAACGCCAGCCCGACAGCGAAGGCAACGTACAATGTTAGCGTCCATGTGGCGTTCCAGCCGAACCACGCCAGGACGCACCCCGCAACTACGATGAACGACCCAGACAGAAGGAAGCGGGAGAGTGCAAACTTCAACAATTCCCTTGCGTAGGCGTTAGAGTCGTGCCAACTCACGTCCCAAGCCGGTTCAGTGACCTCGTCTTCGGAGGCGCCTGCTGATTCTTCGCCTGCGGTGTCAACCGGCTCTTCCAGTCTGTGTGATTGGACAGTGCGTTGTGCGTCATCCAGTTCCAAACCGGCCAATCGCATCAGGCCTTCTACTTCGGCATGCGATAGATTGAGGGCCTTACCGAATACCTCGATCCGATCTCTGCTAGGATTGGTGGTACCCGATTCCCAATGCCTACTTGTCTGGCGCGCCATCTCCGAGACTCAGGTTCTGTCGCCATGAAACTCACACATTGCCAAGGAGTCTTGTGCATTATTGGGAATGCACAGACAGAAAGCTAGTTGTAGGGTTGTATGACACGAGATGACTGTGAGTATAGCCGGGAATTGTCGGTTGGCAACTTCGTTCGCGAATCACTTCATAGGCCAAATGCTTTCGGATGTCCTCCTCATCCAGCAGCTATTTGTAAAGTTGAATTGATCAGAATCAGGAATACGAGTAAGCGAGACCATTTAGGAATTGAAAGAGGCCTCATTTCCGGTTGTAGGTATGTCCTTACCTTTGGAAATGACGATGCTTTCGGGAATATAGGTGACCAGGAAATTCTGCAGAGATTAGCTAAGTCAGCTCGGGCCTTGTCCAGGGTGGTCAGAAACCTTGATCACTATTTTGCCAGTTTGAGCGTAGTGTCGTGAACGGGCTCCCGGAACACCCGGTATCTCACGGTGGTCGTCTCAAGCGGATGACTCGCAAGACAACGTTCTGGATATTCCGGCTGGCGGTGCTTACCGCGTCGCTGCTTGCTCTGTTCGTCGTCCTTACACCCCAGGGCCGCACGGGGTTCCACACCGCGCTATTCGTCCTGCAGGTGCTGGATATGCCGGTCAAGCCGCAGTCTTGGTTCACGGACGAACCTCTGCGACATGAGGTGTATTACCAGGCACGTGACGGGACCAAAGTAGCCGAAGTCTACCGCTTGCCTGACGGGAAACCCCGTGCGGCGGTACTGCTGTCTCTCGGAATTACCGACCAGGGATTTAACGATCGCAACGCGATCAACTTGGGCAAAGCTCTGGCGAGGGTCGGCTACGTGGTTATGTTCCAATGGTCGCCGGGGATGGGGTTGGAACGCAGCATAGACCCCACGGTACCGGACAACTTGGTATCAGCCTTTCGGTATCTTGAGGCGCAGGACTACGTTGACAGCGAGCGTGTGGGGCTTGGCGGATTTTGCGTCGGGGCTTCGTTCGCATTGATTGCTGCTGCTGACGCAGGGATCAATGACCGTGTGCATTTCGTCAACGCCCTTGGACCGTACTACGACGCGGAAACGCTGCTGCTGCAAGCTGCGTCTCGATCGGTAGTCTACCGGGGCGAACACACACCTTGGCAGCCCAAATCCCTCACCATGCGGGTCTTGGCGTATGAGTTGATAAGAACCTTGGACCACCCGCACGACATGGAGCTCTTGACACGCCACTACTTGGAAGGCCCACCGGCAGGCCCTGAGGAATTGAATGCATTGTCTCGTTCGGCACGGCAGTTGGTACAGCTAATGGACGGCGTAGAGCCGAACGAGGCAAACGCACTTTATGCCACCCTGCCTGCGGACTTCCACGAGTTTCTTGCCGAGATATCACCTTCCACCCGCGTCGCCGACATTAAGGCTCGGCTTTTGGTGATGCACGACCGCAATGATCTACTAGTGCCCGCTGCAGAATCCCGCAGGCTGGTTGAGGCGACGCAAGGCAGGACAGAGGTCCACTACACGGAGTTGCTGGCCTTCGACCACATAACTCCCAGCCCCGGAAGTATTTTCACCCTTTTGGGTCAGGCTGCCCGCCTATACCGCCACATGTACGCCGTCATCAGGATTGCCTCCTGATCATGCACTTGGCAGGGACTGACGAATTGGTAACCGCCGTCAATGCTGCCGAGAGCTAGCGCGGCCGCTGGCTGGCTGCGGCCTTCGATTTCCGGCGAGCCATTCGAAACGGCCGAACACGTCGTTCCAAAAGCCTTTGAACCGGCGTCTCCGGATTCGAGGAGGGGAAGCATCTACCGTCTGAACCGTTTGACCGGCGAGACCGGCCGAATTACCTCCCCCAATGCGGTGGATAGTCGCAATTAGGTGCCCTCCAATCACCACTACGATGAAGGTCAGGGAGGCTAGCGACGTCCAGACTAACCCAAGTCGAACACGGTCCCTCAATTCCTCAGGTGCATACCCAAATTGGCTGAAATCAACATCCCAGGAGCGAAAGAGGTTGTGGTCCGGAATAACCAGCAGACTCGGTTGCCAATAGAATGTCAGTATCGTTGCGCCTCCGAGAGCAGACAAGGCAATGATCACCGACACGGCGGAGTAGAGCATGAACTTACGGTCCCATTCACTGACACTGATCTCTTTGTCTCGCAGAAGAGCGAGCGCCGTGAACACGACCGCCACTATGGGAAACACAGCCGTCATGTGTATCCATGTCGTCGTACTGCTAAATACGATGATGCAAGCGTAAACAAACCCGAGGGGAGGAAGGACGACCCATGCAGCCCGAGTGTAAGCCCTCTTGTCACCCGTGCCGCCCGAGTATTGCCAGCGCCATAGGAAATCAAACATCAGTCCTGCGCTTAAGGCTAAGAGCAGATTAACCAGCAAGGCCAGCAGGTGGGGTATAGGCGTATTTGCTATTCCTTCTAAGGTGTAGAAGCCGTAGATGTCCATTCGAAGCAGTGGCGCCTGGAGCATAGGGGTGCTAAGCAGCACGAAAATCGACGCAAAATAGAGCTCTCTGAGATCGTCGGCCCGGCGAATTCGCAGGAACGCCCCAAACAGAACTATGCCAATTGCCAAAATGATGTAGACAGTCAGCATCCAAGTGGTGCTTATACCGAGCGTCGACAGAAAGTACCCGATGCCGGCAATGCCAAATCCTGGCAGAAAGAACCTTGAGAGAAGGAGTCGAAGAACCTCTGCTGCATAAGACGGCACACCTTGGGCAACCGGCTCCGCAGCTTCCACCGGGTGTGGGAAGTCGGATACGTTGGGAGGTACACAGTCGGTAGTGGCGCCTAGCTCCTCCGAGCTGCGACTTCGAATGGCAGGTTCCCGATCCTCATGGTCAAGGCCGGCCAACGAAATCAGACCGTCTATCTCCGCAGGTGAAAGGTTGAGGGCCTGGCCAAATACCTCGATCCGCTTCCGGGTAGGACGCGTTGCCCCTGATTCCCACCTCGCCACGGTCGAGTGACCGTCCATATCGGCGTATTCTCTGTCTACCTCTCCCATCAGATCGAGTAGACCGTTCTGAGAGAGCCTCTTGTTGTTGCCACCGGTGGCAAAAGCATGCCGGTAGGCCCGCATCAGCATTCCGACCGGTTTGGCACGTAATCTGCGATGTTCCGAGTCTAGCGTCATATTTCCGACACAATCACAAGGCCATGTGTGCATTTTGCGCCATGCACAGACATTTGGCAGAAGAGATGTTATAAACGAGGGACATGGTAGCACGTAGGAAGATCGCCTGTCATCTCTAATCGAAAAACGAATCGTGCAGGCAGGAGACGAGCCATGGGAAGATCGGTAAGCAAATCGACCCTCGGCGCCTGGCTTACGAAGAAGGCCTGGCTATCGCTGGCTGCCGTGGTAGTCGGGCTGTTGGCGGCAAGCATAGGCATGTCACTTCCTGGCAGCCCGGTCGTGAGCGCGCAGACCTATGACGCCGAGGTCGAGGACATCTGGGTTGACCCTTCGACCGTCTATCGTTACCAGGTAGCCGATGTGTACGCTCGATTTCACAATCTCGAATCAGAAGGCAGCTTTGATATTCGGATCGAGGTTGACCCACCGACTGGGGAGGCATCTGAACTCTATTATGAGAACGTAGCCATTGGCAGCGACCAAAAGGTAGACCACGCTATGGCTTACTTGTTCCTTCAAACGGGAAGCTACACGATCCATGCTGAGATATACGATATTAGAGGCAGGGAGAGTGGGTGGGATTCCGATAATCGGTTTGATCGTCGGACTGAGACCTTCGAAGTCGAGAACCGAGCCCCTTCAATTATTCAGTTCAATCGTAATGGCTCAGACCCGACGATCAAGAATGTCAGCCAACCATTCGGGGTATCTGCAAGGGACGCAGATAGAAACCTTACCAAGTGGAAGTGGGAAGCGAGGCGGAAGAGGTCAATTGGCATCATACCGTTGCCGGACTTCGTGTACACCCCGGGAGAACAGACTCTTGATCGCTCACCTGTCTCTCTTGCGATCGAAAACTTCTCGTACGCGTTCGATACAACGGGCGACTGGACGGTGAAGGTCACGTTCACGGACTCCGAGGGAGAGTCGGATTCAGAGACTTTGAATGTGAAGGTCTACGACCCGATCACCGTGCAGCTTGGGGCGACCGAATACACTGTATCGGAAAGCGCCGGGACGGCCGCAGTCACGGTCACAACGAGCGGATCACTGCCAGTCCCTTTTTCCGTGCGGCTCAGTACCAGCGAAGGGACGGCAGAATCTCCGAATGACTTCACGGCGATTCCCTCTGCCGTAATATATTTCGGTGCCAACGAGACAACGCAGACGCTGAACATAACAATTTTCAACGACCTCACAGTTGAGCTCGACGAGACCTTCACGGTGGAGTTGGAACGCCCGTCCACCCTCGCCGACTACGTCACAGTCTCCGGCACTACTGCAACCGTGACGATAGAAGACGATGACACCGCGACCGTGGGGTTCACAGCAAGCAAGATCACGGTGGATGAGGACTCTGGTTCATTCGAGGCCACGCTGGCTGTTACTGCCTCGACCATCTGCCCGATAGCGTACCCGATTGTCGTGCACTTCTCTCACACGGACCCCGACGACGCTTTGTCCTCGGGGTCGACGGTACCGTCATCGGCGGAGTTCTCCACATGCCAGACTAGAAGAGTCTTCGAGGTTGACATCGGCGACGTACGGGGCACCGAGGAGGTGGTGTTCACGCTGGACAAGGTGACATCAAGTCGCGGCGGGACAAGCGACGGACGGGTGTCGCTAGGTAATAAATCGCTGACGGTGACGATTCGGGACTCCGACGACCCGTCGGTCGATGTTCGGTTTGGCCGGACCTATATGATCGTGAACGAGAATGTAGGGAGCATCGATGTCCCTGTGACGATCAGCGCGTCTCCGGTGGAAGACGTGTCGGTAAACTTGATATTCCGCACTTCAGATGACACGGCGGACATTGGCGATGACTTCTCATTGCCGGGCCGAAGGTACGTGACATTCGAAGCCGACACGACGACCCTGACGCAAAATATCACTGTGACTATTTTGGATAGCGTTGATGTCGAGCTCGCTGAGACCTTCTTCGCGGTGCTTCAACTAGCAAGCGGCACCCGCGCTTCCATTCCAGAATTCGGAAGAGTCTTGGAGGTAGAGATATTCGATGACGACACGGGAACCGTGGGATTCGTCGATGACGAGGTCGAGGTCAATGAGGGCGATTCGTTCCGATTGGGGTTTAGTGTCTCGGCGTCGGCGGGCACGACCTGCCCGATCCAATTCCCAGTTGATGTACATTTCTCGTACACGGATCCGGGTGGTGCGTTGTCCCCTATAGCTACCAGCGCCGATGTCGAACATGTCTCCGGGAAGACGTACAAGGCGCTCTTCTATGCTTGCCAAAGGAGTTTCTATTTCACGGTCTCCACCCGCGATGTGTCGGCGGATGCCGAGGCGGGGTTCACTCTGGATAGCATCCAGCACCCCAACGGAACAGCGGCGCGCACGATACTCAGGAGGCCGTCGACGATGACGGTGAAGGTCCTGAATGGAAGACGGCCCACGGGGACGGTCAACGTCACGGTCGCGTCCAGGCCGTCGGGACGCACGGTCACTGTTGACGGGACAAACCGCACGGCGCCTTACACCGCGACGTGGAACTCCGGCTCCTCCCACACCCTGAACGCGCCGTCGCCCCAGAACATCACTGGGGTCAGCAGTAGATACGCCTTCTCACGCTGGAGCCATGGCGGTTCCCGAAGCCAAACCGTGTCGCCGACGAGCAACTCGAACTATACCGCCAACTTCACCCTGCAGCACTTCCTTTCGACCCGCAGCTCACCTACAGGGCCCGGGGTTGCGGGAGGAGGACAGTGGTACAACCATAACTCCACGGCGTTCGTCGGGCCTGCTCCCACGGTAGCCGGGTATAACTTCAGCTACTGGCGGAAGGACTTCAAGAGCATCGGTACGGACCCGGCCGGCGTGTCGGTGACGGTCGACGGCCCGATTCTGGTGGAGGCCGTTTTCACGCCGGCGGGCGAAAATCGCGCGCCGACGATTGCCGACGATGACTTATCGCCTTCGACGGAGTCGATCATACTGTTTGCGGGCGCCACCCAAACATTCGAAGCGCGGGCCACCGATCTCGACAATAACATCTCATCGGTCGTGTGGTACGTGGACGACGTGGTGGTGTGGGACCCGGGCTCCGACGCCTCTATCGCGCTGACCGGCGACTTCCCCAGCAGCTACGACCACACCTTCTCGTACCCTGACACCTTCATCGTCAAGGTAACCTTCACCGATGCTGAGGGAGCGACCGCGTCGCACTCATGGACGGTGCAGGCGGATCCCGCGACCGAAGAGAGTGCGCCCTCGGTTGTGCGCATCGCGCCCGAAGAGGAAGAGATATCGCTGTATACGACGCAGACGCAGGACTTCACGGTAGAGGCGACCGACGTTGATGGCGATATCGCCAAGTGGAAGTGGGTAGTGGACAAGGCCGGGGTACTTACCGACGGCCACGAGGAAGAGGAAGAGTTTGATGAAGAAACGGGCAGCATCACGAAGGAGTTTTCACACCCGTTCGACGACGACGGCACCTACACAGTGACCGTCACCTTCACCGACTCGGAGGGAGAGTCAGGGTCCGTGGAGTGGGAAGTGGAGGTCGAAGACGGGCCGGACTTGGCGGTGGAGGATGTGGAAATCAGGGCTACCTCCAATCCAACTGAATCTGGTGGCTCAATACAAGTCGAGGTAAAGATACAGAATCGCAGTGACGCGGATGACGTTGCATTCGAATTACCCTTCTACGTCAAGGACACGGGCTCTCGGTTTATTCGGCTAATCGACTTAGAACCCGCGTTCGTTCCGGAGGTCGATGTCTCGCTGACATCGCAACTACGTTCAGAATACTCGGATAGTCCAATTGGAGCCGACGAAACCAGGTACTTGCGATATACAGTAAGGATTCCAAGTGACCTTAGATCTGGTCCATTCTGGATTTGTGTACAGATTGAGCACAAAGAATCGACTACAGACCCAATACCCGATCCCAAGGGCAAAAATAATGCCGACTGCGCTTTGACTTATGTGCTGTCTAGCCCTGAAGTAGCCCGTTGGATACATCCTGTAGCTCCTGTTGAAGACTATGTTGGACGGTTTTGGTTTGGTATTCCACGTAGTTTATTCGATCCGACCAAAACTAAAGAGAGTATCTACGATGCACATACCACTCCTGAATTTGGGCTTTCTGCCGAAAATTACTTTGACAGTCGCACGCGCGTGGAACTGTACCGTAATGTTGCTCTAGAGCTTGCGGCTCGAAAGGCTCTTATCGAAACTGAAGGTCATCTTGCCGTCGTTGCGTTGAAGGAACACATCAAAGATCGTAAAGATGCCAATGATATTGTGGGTACGATTATTTCACTCTACGAGCCAATTCATGATGTAGTGAAAGGGTCATCAGACTTACTGTCATTCGCCAGCACGGTCTTGGATTTCTTCGATGTCGCTGTAACAGGCTTTGACCTGTATATGGCGATTTTAATCAACAGGTCAATCAACATCGACAAGGCACTAGACACATTGGCAGTTCTGGATTCCTTGGATATAGATGACGAGCATGACGGTTCGACAAGTGAATGGAGACGCGGGGTTTCGAAGGCTAGGGCGGACGTAATGGAAATGGCCAGCAAAAAGTCCTGGGAACGCGCTATGTTTGCGGCGGAGAAACTTGCATTGGAACTTATTTCCAGCGCGGTGAAGGCTGTTCTTGGCGTTCTTGCAAAGGCGGGGGTTGTTGTTCATGGGATAGCTTTGGGATCGGCTCAGGTCGGCGCAATAATATTTGCGATTTTCGCCATTTTAGCTGCACTTGTCGCAGCTGACGCCCACTGGGATAATCTATTCATGTCTTTCATGGCCACCCAAGTGTATGCAGAGTTATATGACAAAAATGCAAGTGGTGATCGATTAGAGGTGCTGACATACGCTAAGTATGTTTCCTACGATCGCGCTTATCAGTCGGAGGACAATTGGCTTACAACTGTTGGTAGCATTTTACGTGGAGGTTTAGGCAATGCAAATCAATTCAAGGAAGAAGCGGCGACCCTGCGAGATGCGGCTCTGGAGGAAGCAAGGGCTGTCATCCAAGTGGCTGAAATCGAATTTGACCCCTCGCATTACTTCCTAGAGGTCGGAGAGGAGTTGAAACTCGCGCCGACCTTTATTTCCGTTTCGGGCAACAAGATGATCGGGTTTGGAGTTGAGTGGACGAACTATGCAGGAGTTAACGAGGCGATCGACATCGATGTGAGTTCCCAAGTTGTTATTGGACGGGCACCCGGTGATGCGAGAGTCGTCGCAAGCATTGGAGATGTTCACGGCAGCGTGACGTTCACGGTTATCGGGAATTCGATCTGTAGCAATGGAGCAGTGGCGGATGTGACTAATCTAGGGTTGCTGGACGACTGCGAGGCGTTGCTGGTGGCCCGCGACACGCTTGCTGGGACGGCGACGCTGAACTGGTCGGAGACCACGCCCATCACGCAGTGGAACGGAGTCAGCCTCGGTGGGACGCCCCAGCGTGTGACTCGGCTTAGTCTCGCCGGCGAGGGCCTTAGCGGTACGATCCCATCCGTGCTGGGCCGTCTCTCCATGCTGACCCATCTGAACCTGCGCAGCAACGACGGGCTCACGGGCGAGATCCCGTCTGAGTTGGGTTACCTGAGCAATCTCAGGGTACTGAACCTGCACAGCAACTCGCATAGTGGCTCGATTCCCGACCTGAGCGGCGCGAGCAGTCTCGAAGAACTGTACTTGCCCAATAACGCAGACTACGACGCTGATGACAGTAAGATTGATGGCACCGGCCTGACGGGCGGGATCCCGACGTGGCTGAACGGCATGACGAACATGAGGGAGCTTTGGTTCTGGGGCAACAGCCTGAGCGGTTCGATACCCGACCTGAGCGGCATGTCCAGCCTGCAGAAGCTGAAGCTGGCAAACAACGACCTGACGGGTGGAGTCCCTGACGGGTCGATGCTGCCTCCCAACATGACGTGGCTTATCATCGACAGGAACCCGCTGGGCGGGACGATACCCGACCTGAGCAGTCTGTCGAGACTGAAACTCCTGTGGCTGCACAGCAACGAGTTGACGGGTTCGATCCCGGCAGGGAGCATGTTCCCCGCCAGCCTGGACGACCTGAACCTGCGCGACAACATGCTGACCGGTACGATTCCTGACCTGAGCAACCTGGACATGCTGACGCGGCTGCGGCTGCACAACAACAGCCTGAGCGGCGAGGTCCCGGCCACCCTGGGCGGTCTGGACAGCCTGACGCACCTGTGGCTGCACAACGAGGTGCACAAGGGCCTCGGCAACAATATGCTCACGAGCATCGCAGCCGGTGTGGGCGGGTTGGCGGATACGTTGATCCAGATCGCCCTCAAAGGCAACCCGTGGGCCGACGATGCTTGCGTGCCTGCCGAACTGGCGAACGTGGCGAAGAACGACTATGTGGAGGCAAGCATTGAGGTCTGTTCAGCCGGAGACGGTTCGTAGAAGCGGAATAGACCGTGAGGGTGGGTGACAGCCATACAATTGATTCGGAGGGCCCCGGACAATCCGTAGACAGACTCTTAGAGTGCCAAGCCGAACCTCAGCGTGAAGGTTCTGTCTTCTATACGGTCGGGGTCGCCACCCATCTTTAACTATGGCCTAATTGGCTGTTTGCCAACGGTTCGAGTCCGGTTGAGTGTGTCCTTCGCCCAAAGACCACAAAGGCTAGTTTCGTCGCCTGCGGGTCACGTATGCCGCATATGAGCCGGATACCTCCATGACATCGTGGTGGTATCCTGTATCACGAAAATGCTTTTCAGCAACCTGCTAGTGGACCGAAATCTTGGGAATGACTGGTAGAAATAGAGGGTTGGATCTGTGTTCCACAGCCACAGGGCGGGTTTCAAACCCGCCCCTACCAAGGTCATAGTCTCGTTACCCTTCGATACTAGGATGTTGAACCACTAGCGCGCCGACTCGCTTCAGGACTTCGTACACCTCGGCGGCGCGGGCCTCTCCGGCATCCGGGTTGGGTGGACGGACGGCGGAGTTTTCGGTTACCCCCATGTACTTGAGGATGTATTTGCAGACCGAGTAGGTAGTTGCCGTGCGCAACTTCCCTGTCAGGGCGTTTTCGTACTCGATGTAGACCGTGCCTTCTAGGTTCAGGGTGACCGCGATCTTCGCGATCAGGCTATTCCTACTTCGGTCTCCGCCTTAGAGTTTGCAGTCCCTGGGGCCGCGATGTTCGGTGACCCATAGCGCCAACGCCCCCATCGCGAGAGCCCAGCCACATGGCGAGTTCAGCAATATCGAACGCATCCTCTCCCATCCAAACCATGGTTCTTCCGTGAGTATTCGCAAGGAAGGTTTCCGACCTGCAAGACTTCTAGGCGGCTTCCCGACCCGAAACCGAATCGTGTTCGCGTTCGTAGGTAAGCATAGCGGGATGCGACCCGATATGGGCCTTGCGTGTTGTTTCACAAGCGAGAACTGGAGATTGACATCGCAATGCGGGCAACACATAATGCCCTAGTAGTCAACGCTCTGTTAACCCAATACAAATCCAAATCGGAGACGTGGCCGCAACGTGTTTGTCGTGTTGCGGTCGAGCACTGGTGAAACGTTAGGAGACACGAAGGAGGAGGGGTACATGATTACCAAGAGACTTAGGCTAATCGGTTTTATCGCGCTTGCCGTGATGCTCTTCACGGTTCTCGCGTGCAGTAGCAGTGACGACGACGGTGATGACGCCGCGGCCCCAGCTCCTGCCCCGGCTCCCGCGCCTGCTCCTGCCCCGGCTCCTGCGGCCGCTCCGGCTCAGGAACCGGCGAAGGACGACGACAAGATGGTCATGGACTTTGCGGGCACTTTCAAGGGCTCGTGGGTCTGGGATGGGGATCATCCAACGGAGTTTAGCGAGGCCCCAACGCTCGCGGCAATGGTCGCATCCGGAGCGCTCCCGCCGGTTGAGGAGCGACTTCCCAACGCCGCGGATGTCATGGTTGTTTCGGTCGTCGACCGTATCGGCGACTATGGCGGAACTTGGCGCAGGGCTTTCACCGGCCCGAACGACGGCCAGAACGCCGACCGCCTGATGATGGACATGGTGCTGTACTACGACCTGAACGGCACGGACGTCATCCCGAACGTAGCCAAGGGCTGGGATATCAGCGGCGAAGGTCTTACCTACACGCTGTATCTCCGCGAGGGCATGAAGTGGTCGGATGGTATGCCGTTCACTTCCGAGGACTTCGTCTGGCACTTCAACAACGTAATCATTGACGACGAGCTCAACCCCACGCGAGAAGGTCAGATCGGTTGGTCCGGCGTGCAGGTCGAAAGCATGACGGCTATCAACGAGACGACCGTCGCCGTTCAGCTTAAGGAGCGCAAGGACGGCTTCCTCGACTCCCTCGCCGACTACTCCGCAGGTGGTTGGACGCTTCACGGTCGCCTCGCGGACGGCATGTATGGCCCGACGCACTACCTGAAGACGATCCACCGCAAGTTCGCCGAGGACAAGGACGCGTTCGACAAGCGCGTGGCCGACGCCGGCTACGAGAACTGGATTACCTTCTTCAAGGACAACGCCAGCCCGCTCAAAAGCACGGACACTCCGGTCGTTTCGCCTTGGAAGATGACCAGCCCCATCACGGCTGAGATCTACGAGTGGAAGCGCAACCCGTACTACTGGGCAGTCGACCCTGCGGGCAACCAACTCCCATACATCGACAGGATTTCGATGACGCTCACCGGCGACAAGGAGGTCCTGAACCTGAAGGCCTCGGCGGGTGAGATCGACTTCCAGCACCGCCACATCGAGATGGCCAAGGTGCCGGTCTTCAAGGAAAACGAAGAGCGCAGCCAAATCGACGTACAGTTCTGGGGTTCCCACGGAGCCGTTGGCATCTCCATCAATAACTCCTACGGTGAGGGAGAAGTCGACTACGAGGTGGACGAGGAAGTCAAGAAGTGGCTGAACAACTTCGAGTTCCGCAAGGCGCTCTCACTGGCGGTCGACAGGAACAAGATCAATGAGGTTATGTTCCTCGGCCAGGGCGACATCTCGCAGCCCGTCTTCTCGAAAGGTCACCCGTTCTACCCCGGTGACGAATACGCCCAGAAGTACACCGAACTCGACCCTGACCAGTCCATGCAGATCCTCGACAGCATCGGCCTTGTCGATACCGACGGCGACGGTGTCCGCAATCGCACGGATGGTAAGGGCAACATGGTCTTCGTCATGGATTATGGTGCCGAGTACTTCGTGGCCTATGACGTACTTGTTGAGTTGCTCGAAGAAGACCTCGCTAAGGTCGGAATCAAGGTCGCCCTCAAACCGATCGATGTTAGTCTATTCCAGGAGCGGCGTGACGGTAACATAGGCGTCCTGATGGCAAACGGCCTGATGTCCGCTCGATGGCCGAACGTGCTCGAGGAATGGTACGATCATGGCAGCGCGTATCGCGCTTGGTACACCGGCGGAAGGGATGTTCACACCAAGGACGCCGTAGCGGCCGAGCCGACCGACCCCCCCATCCTCCGGCTGGCCGAACTGGCTGACGAGGCCAAGCAACTCAGATACGTAGACAGAAAGGACGTATACGTCGAGGCCCAGAAGATCTTCATCGATAACCTGTACGCCGTCGGCGCCGTCGGAAACACCCCGGCCTTCAACGGCGTGATCGTCAAGAAGAAGTACTTCAAGAACGTTCCGGCGCAGGCTCCGAACGAGTCCCCGCTGCAGAACCCGGGGATCGCGCGGACGATCCAGTTCTTCATGGAAGGTGGCAAGAACGACTCCGAATAGGAGTAATTGAACTGCCCAACCAGGTAAGGTGAGTTGCTGAAGAAATGGCGCCCGGTCCGTCGGACCGGGCGCCATTTACTCTAGCAGGCTAGTGGACCGAAATCTTTGAAATGACGGGTAGTAATTGGAGATTTGATTCGTGCTTTACACGACAGGGCGGATTTCAAACCCGCCCCTACCAAGTCATAGCCTCGTTACCCTTCAAGACTAGGATGTTGAACCACTAGGCTTAGCACTCCGAATGCGCTTGGACGGGTCGAGCGAAGCAAACCGTGATGGCAGAAGCAGCGCAGCACTCGTTCAGGGTGAGTCGAGGTAGGCCAACTCCACCAATCCGGACAGAATCGAGAACCTTCGTGGTGACATGCAGATTTGCGGAGTAGACAAGACGCTACCCCAAATGCTTCAGGCAACCGGCCTGCCCTTGGGCAGGGCATCTACCCCGGTCACGAACGTCGGCGTGGCCTTCTCCTGCCCGTCCGACGGGTAGATGTGATTGCGCCGTATCCGGCAGATCAAGATTCTGAGCTGCGCCTGAACTCTCTCACGCGGAGTACATTCGGTGGCGAAGTTGTTCCCGACCGACCCGGCCGGTAGACGGTCATTCCGGGGTCCCGTGACCTGTGATACATTTCCGGTGATAGAGCATGGAGGTGACAAGCATGAATGTCATCTGGATCGTTGCCGACACCTTCCGCAGGGACCATCTGGGCGCATACGGCAATCAGAAGATTAGGACGCCTACTCTTGATGCCCTGGCAGCCGGGTCTGTCAGGTTCGACGGTCACTATTCCGCCGGATTCCCGACCATGCCCACCCGGGCAGACCATCATACCGGGCGCTGGACCATGTCCTTCATGGGGTGGGAGGCTCTACCTGCGGGGGTGACCACCCTGGCAGAGATACTGGCCGAACATGGCCTTCACACGGCGGCTTCCGTGGACACGCCATACTACCTCAGGAATGGAATGAACTACGACCGCGGCTTCCAGACTTTCTTCATGAACACCGGACAAGACACCCTGTGGTCGTTGATTCCGGAGCCCGGCTATCACAATGAGGCATTGGATATCAGGGATAGATGGCGCTATGAATCGGACAGGAATGCGCCGAAGACATTCATGACTGCCATGCAGTGGTTGGAACGCCACTACAAGGAGAACTTCTTTCTGTACGTGGACACATGGGACCCCCACGAACCCTGGGATGCTCCGTCCTATTATACGGAGCTCTACTGGCCTGACTACGACGGCGAACTGGTGCTCCCGCTCTACGGCAACTGGCATGATGTGCCGGACTACGACGAAGAGAAGCTCCGGAAGGGCCACGCTGCCTACTGTGGTGAGATCACCATGGTCGACACGTGGTTGGGTTTCTTGCTGAAATCCGTCGAGAATATGGGACTTGCGGACAAGACGGTCATCATTTTCACCACAGACCATGGCTTCTACTTCGGAGAGCATGGAGGTCTCTTCGGAAAGATGAGCTCTGACAAGTACCCGGACGGTACGCTTCGGCCATATGACGAACCGGGTTCGCAGTGGAGCTACTCTCCGCTCTTTGAGGAGATCGTTCATTTGCCTCTTCTGGTCCGTGCCCCTGGGGTATCTCCCGGCGCGTACGGCGGATTGAGTTCCGCAATTGATGTGATGCCCACAGTGCTCGATCTGCTGGGTCTGGATATCCCGGACTTCGTTCAGGGCCGCTCACTTGCGCCTGCCATGGGCGACGCCACACGATCAGGACGCGACTATGTGGTCAGCAGCATCCCATTCGCCAATCCGGGCGACGCGGTCCAATCGGTAGACAACTTCCTCCGCGATCTCAAGGACCATCCGGTCACGACCGTCACTGCGGGACATTGGAGCCTGCTGTACAGCCCTGCCCCAGGAGTGTCTCAGCTATACAATCTGGCATCCGATCCCCAACAGCTCGACAATGTGATAGAGAGGCACGTGGACGTAGCCAAAGATATCCATCAGCTTCTGGTCGAGTTCATGCGCGAAACCAAAGTGCCGAACCGTCTATTAGAGCCTCGATTGGAACTGCGTCTTTAGACTGGTCGAACTGTCTGATAGAGGTAGGCGGCAAGAGAAGCCTAGTACCTGTTCCACATGTATTTGACAAATATAAGAAGTAGGTTAGTATTATGTATGATCCTATAGGGAGGACATACGAAGACATGCCTGCTCTCAAGTACAAGGTGGAGTTGAACGAGTCGGAACGGACACATCTCAAAGAGATAGCGAGTCGTGGGGAGACTTCGGCCCGTAAGGTCAAGCGAGCGCTGGTGTTGCTTAAGGCAGACGAAGGTCTGATCGACCGTGACATCGCCAGCGGACTATTGATAAGCGCATCCACGGCCGGACGCGTGCGCACGCGGTTTGTGAAAGAGGGGCTCGACTGTGCAATCAATGAGCGGGCGCGCCCGGGACAGAATCGCAAGTTGGACGGTAAACAGGAAGCGCATCTGATAGCCATTGCGTGCAGCGATGCACCCGATGGACACGCGGACTGGACGCTGCAACTCATTGCCGACAAGGCGGTGGCGATGGGGTTTGCCGAGAGCATCTCCCTCGAGACGGTGCGCCAGATACTAAAAAAAACAAACTCAAACCGTGGAAGAAGAAGGAGTGGTGCATCCCCGAAGTGAGCGGAGAGTTCGTGGCTCGAATGGAGGACGTGCTGGACCTGTACCATCAAGACTACGACCCCGATCATCCAGTGGTCTGCTTCGACGAGACATCCAAGCAGTTGGTGGCTGATAAGAGACCCGCTATCAGGGCCAAGCCGGGTCGGGTGGAACGATATGACTACGAGTACAAGCGAAACGGGACACGAAACCTGTTCATGTTCTGTGAACCGAAGGGCGGATGGAGGCACGTCGAGGTGACCGAGCGCCGTACTGCCGTAGACTTCGCTCATCAGATGAAATGGCTGGTTGATGAGGCATATCCTCACACCGAGACGATACGGCTGGTGCTGGACAATCTCAACACTCACAAGCTGGGTTCGTTGTACGATGCCTTCGAGCCAGCCGAAGCGCGGCGTATAGCCAAGCGCCTGGAGCTCCATTACACTCCGGTACACGGCAGTTGGCTGAACATGGCTGAGATAGAGCTGAGCGTCTTGAGCAACCAGTGTCTTAACCGTCGAATCAGCGACGAGGTGGTACTGAAACGAGAGGTCTTGGCGCTGGAACGTGAACGCAATGAGGCTGTCGCCATCATAGACTGGCGCTTCTCCACTCAGGACGCTCGCACTAAACTTCAACATATCTATCCATCATATTCAAATGGGAACGGTACTAGTAGACCGAAATCTTTGAAATGACGGGTAGTGACTGGGGGTTGGACTCGCGTTGTACACGACAGGGCGGGTTTGAAACCCGCCCCTACCAAGTCAAGGTCTCGCTACCCTTCAATACTATGATGTTGAACCACTAGCCCTTCAAATGACCGCTCTTTCCGGCGATGCCTGAGTCTGCTTACCTCTATCGTCGACCATCCGACCGGACTGGGATACGCAAGCGCAACATCTAAGCAGCATGAACAAGAGATACGATCATATGATTGTCGGGGCGGGATCGGCAGGCGCGGTCTTGGCGGCCCGTCTATCGGAAGACCCTCACCGGTCTGTCCTGCTTCTTGAGGCGGGAGCAGACTATCCAACGCCGGAGCGGATGCCCGATTCGGTGAAGTACGCCTACGGGACTGGGGAAGAACTCTGGGATAGCGAACACGCATGGAATTTTCGCGCGAGGGCCACCGACCAGGCCCGGATAGATGTCCCTCGCGGGAAGGTCACCGGCGGCTCCGGCGCTATCAACGACGCTCAGTTTCTTAGAGGAATGCCGGAGGACTTCGACCGTTGGGCGGAGTGGGGGAACACAGAGTGGCGGTACGATAAGATATTTCCCTACCTGCGAAAGTTGGAAGCCGACCAGGATTTCACGGATGAATACCATGGTTCGGATGGTCCCATCAGCTGCCGCAGGTATCGGCCCGACGAATGGGGGCCCCAACAACACGCCTTCTATCGGGCATGTCGAGACGCCGGGTTCCCCGACTGCCCTGACCACAATCGACCCAATTCCACGGGCGTAGGGCCCCTGGCATTCAACATCGCCGGCCGTGTGCGCGTGAGTGCGGCAATTGGCTACCTCGACCCGGCGCGCAATCGACCGGGCTTGACCATCAGACCTCACTGCCTTGTCATCGGAATAATCTTCGAGGGCCATCGGGCGGCAGGCCTGCGAGTAATCAGCGGTCGTGAGGAGTTTTCCGTCTACGGCGAGGAGATAGTCCTCTCTGCCGGCGCCATAGGTACGCCGCACATCCTCGCCCTGTCGGGTATTGGGCCCGCGGACCGGCTGCGGAAGTTGGACATACCCGTTGTACAGGACCTCCCCGGAGTCGGTCGCAATCTCCGTGACCACCCCGATGTGCCAATGGCTTGGCGCACACGCGAAGGTTTCCCGTTAGACACCGACCAGGTCACGTCTGGCACCGTCACCCTGCGGTATACGGCCTCGGGTTCGCCGTTCAAGAACGACATGGTCATCTACATGGGCAACTACGCGGCAGAGAAGCCCATGAGGGGGTTGGATAATAGGTACCCGGTTGGCGTAGGCGTAAGCCTTTGCCTTTACATGGCTTTGAGCCAGGGCGAGTTGCGCATCCGGTCCGCCGATCCCAGGCAGCCTCCCTATCTCGATTTCAACCTTCTGGACGACCCATTCGATCGGTCGCGGCTCCGCGAAGCCCTCAGGACATGCGCTGACCTGTTCAAGCACGGAGCCTTCGATCAGATAGTAGAGGAGCGGCTCGCGCCGTCGGACGACATTCTGTGCAACGACGATGCCCTCGATTCCTGGATGAAGCGGGAGGTCATCACAGCGCACCACGTATCGAGCACCTGCAAAATGGGGCCTTCAAATGACCCGTTGGCAGTGGTGGACCAGTACGGGAGGGTCTACGGCGTCGACGGACTGCGCATCGTCGATGCTTCGATCATGCCCGACACGGTCCGGGCCAATCTCAACCTTACGGTGTTTGCCATGGCGGAAAGGGCAGCCGACTTAATCAAGGGAAGCTAATCCGGCATACGACCCCGGTCCCGTTCGCAACCGCCGATGCCCTCGGGGCGTCCGGGAGAGAAGGTCCAGAGGTCGAGCGGCTCTACAACTCCGTCTTGGGACGTTCCTTGGTCGGGTCGACGAATGGCGCCCGCACCACCTCGGCATCCACAACGCCGTCCTGTGGCAGTTGCACCTTCACGTTGGTCCCTCTCCTCCAGTGAGACCGGGGCATGACGGCCAGCGCTATGTTCGACTTCTGCGTCGGCGACCAGAAGGCGCTGGTCACGTAGCCAACGTCGTCGCCGGAGTCAACGTCCTTGACCAGATAGAAATCTTCGTTGTACCAGACGATTGGCTCTCCGCCCACCTTCAGGCCGACCAGGCGCTGTTGAACTCCCTCAGCCTTGATCCTGGCCAGGGCATCCTTCCCTATGAAATCACTCTTTGTCAGGTCCACTTGCCAGCCGAGCCGGACTTCGAAGGGGTTGTTCTCTATGTCCATATCCTGGCCGTAGGACAGGATTCCGGCCTCAAGTCGACGGATGTGACTGGGGGCGATAACACGCAGGTTGAACTCCTCCCCTTGCTCGAGTATATGGGGCCAGACGTCGTCCGCATTGAGCATGGCGTCGTGCAGGTAGATCTCGAACCCGACCTCGGCAGAGAAACCTGTGCGGGAAATCGTTACGGTGTGCCCGTTCAGCGTGTCGTGAATCAGGTGGTAGTACGGGATGTCCCTTATGTGGGAACCAAACATCTTTTCCATCAGCAATACCGACTTGGGGCCCTGGATCTGAACCGGAGACACGTCGATCTCGTGGATGTCGACGTTGAACTTGCCCGAGGAGTTGACTCCTTGCGCCCATAGGAGGAGATCGGAGTCGGAGATGCTGAACCAGAACTCGTCGTCTGCCACTCGAAGCAGCACCGGGTCGTTGATGACGCCGCCGTACTGGTTGCAGAGGATCACGTATCGCGCCTGCATCGTGGGCACCACGGTGTGTACGTCGCGAGTGATCAGCATGTTTACGAATTCCGCAGCGTCGGGACCCTTGACCCGGATTTGACGCTCGACCGCCACGTCCCACATACTGACGTGTTCGGTCAGGTATTCGTACTCGGCCATCAGCCCTCCATCCTCGGGCTTGATGTACGCCCTTGGGTGGTACATGTGGTTGTACGTTGTGTAGGCCCAGCATCCGGCTGCCTTTGACAAGTGCCACCAGGGGGACTTCCTGACACGGGCGGAGATCAGCATCCGGGCGTCGCTGTTGCCGCTCTGCCGGAGGTTGATCGGCAGTCGACGTCGCCTGAGGTTTTCGATTACAAGAGTCTGAGTCACCTACGAACCTCCATCTCCAACTATTGCACGGAGTGTACGCCTATCCACTCGGTGAGACAATGGTAATCTCGGTCGCAACCCTGTACTCCCGTGACGGGCAGTCGGTTCTCAAAGACCTGCAGGTGGCAGGGACATCCTCGGAACCGGCCTTGAGTTGTTCACCTAAAGCTGACGTTCGCCGAAAGCAGCCCGGACAAGCTGAGATATGCAAAGTGAATGGAGAGGAGATAAGTCGACATCTGTCGAGTTTATTGTATTCAAGTCGGCTGAGTATTAGCTGTTCGTGACCTATGGATCACTGTTCGGGTGGATGATGGTGAAGGACTCTGATCGATTCAGGGTCTCTCGCCATGTTTCTCACACATTTGCAGGGTGATCTGTGCATACTCGGGAATACACAGGTTCAGAACAGGTACAAAAGAGAACATACATGTTGGTATAATCCAGCACCATATCCGTACGTAGAAGCTCGGAAGCTTGGCCTGCAGGCGGGACATTTGGAGTGGGCGGCATGAGACTTGGAAGGTTAGCAGTACTCGGAACGTCTATTGCGCTGCTGGGCGTAGTGGCAATGTCCTCTCCCCCAACGGCGCTAGCGCAGGCAAGCCTCTGCGTGACCGGAGGCGCGGTTTCCGACGCCGCCAACAAGGGTCTGGTGTCCGACTGCGAGGCGCTGCTCGATGTACGGGATACGTTGGCGGGAACTGCTGAGCTCAACTAGTGCATACCTGCATTATTAAGTAGACGTAAGATTCGTGCTGTGCTAGAGTCGGTTCCATGCGTAGAGCTGAGACGATGATAGAGTTGAGTCAGGCGGAGCGAACGGAATTGGAGGCGACCGTGCGGACACGCACGGCCCCGCAGCGAGAGGTGCAGAGAGCGCGGTTGGTGCTTTTGGCCTCTGAGGGGATGTCCAATACAACGATAGCCCGGGAGGTTGGGCTGTCGCGGAGCCGGGTGGTGGAGTGGAGGCAACGATTTGCGCGCGACCGTCTGCCGGGACTCAGGGACGCCCCGAGACCTGGCAAGCCAAAGCGCTATGATGAGGCGGTGGACCGGCGCATTCTGTCCGAGTTGGGTAAGTCTCCCCCTGAAGGCTTCAGCAGTTGGAATGGCCCGCTGTTGGCCGAGGCACTGGGAGATGTTTCGGTAGACCAGGTGTGGCGTGTCCTCAGGAAGCACGGTATCCAACTCCAGCGCCGCCGAAGTTGGTGCATCAGCACCGACCCGGAGTTTGCACAGAAGGCGGCTGATGTCGTCGCGTTGTACCTGAACCCTCCCGAGAACGCCGTCGTGCTGAGCGTCGACGAGAAGCCGGCCATACAGGCGCTGGAACGAGCCCAGGGATGGCTGCGCTTCCCCGACGGAAAGACCTTGCGTGGCTTCAGCCACGAATATAAACGTCATGGTACGACTACACTCTTCGCCGCCTTGGAGGTGGCAACCGGACTTGCGCACATAGGACACTATCGTCGTCGGAGACGCCGTGAGTTTCTGGACTTCATGAACCGCATCATTGCCTATTATCCAGACCGTGAGTTGCACGTGGTCCTCGACAACCTCAACACCCACAAGCCAAAGCACGACCGCTGGTTGGCTCGTCACCCCCATGTCCACTTCCACTACACTCCTACTCACGCTTCTTGGCTCAACCAAGTCGAGATCTGGTTCAGCATCCTAACTCGACAAGCGCTCAAGGGGCTGAGTGCAACCTCCGTTAAGGATGTCTGCAAAGCGATCGATGCCTTCACAGCACACCGGAACGCCAACCCCACCCCATTCGAATGGATCAAGAGAGTCGTCCGAGCAACCACCCCAAATATACGTCTTAACACTTATGCAACTAAACACTAGTCTGCAAGTACCTCGATAGGGGAATGGGAGGGGGTAACGCTGAGCGGCGCGCCCCAGCGCGTGACGAGACTTGCCCTTTCCTATAGGGGCTTGAATGGGACGATTTCGTCCGAGTTGGGCGGGCTCGATATGCTGACCTCCATTAACCTGCGCAGCAACGATCTGACGGGCTCGGTCCCAGCATCGCTGGGCAACCTGGGCCGCCTGACTTATCTGAACCTGCACAGCAATGACCTGAGCGGCGGCATACCGGACTTGAGGCGCATAACGGGCCTGGAGGAGTTGTACCTGGCGAACAACGCAGACTACGACGAAGAAGGCAGAAAGGTTGAGGGCAGCGGCCTGACGGGTACGATCCCGACGTGGCTGAACGGCATGACCAACATGCGGGAGCTGTGGCTCTGGGGGAACAATCTGAGCGGCTCAGTCCCCGATCTGAGCGGAGTAGCAGTCAACCTCTTCCACAAGCCCCTATAGCGCTGCAAGCCCTCGTAAGTGCGCAGGGCGGCTCGTCCACGAGCGGCGCACGGCGGGATGGGGTATCCACCGGTCTCCCTTGACGCCGAGGGCAATCCGCTCTGTAGAGGATGCGCTATAGCAACATCCTATCGATGTGGCGCAGAGTCTCGTTGGACCCCCTTGGGACCTCGTGATCTGATACCAATTCGTGCTAATTCCACCGTATTCTCGCTAACGGGACTCTCTGGATTCCGGCCTTCGCCGGAATGACGGTGGGCGGTTGCTGCCGTGCCCGTTGCATTTGAAGGATTATGGCGCAGATTTACGAATTGGTATAAGCAAGGCTGATAGCTATGTACACGAGTTACATTGGAAACGACATGAGCATTGCCTGAACTCATACGTCCGACCGACTGAAACGAGTCCCTCTCCACAGGGCAATCGCATTTCAGTCAGAGCCAGCCTTGGGAGAGTTTCCCAACCCACCCCTCTGGACTCCGGCCTTCGCCGGAGTGACGGTTGGCGGTGTTCCTACCAACTCTAAATGCGATTGCCCTGCCCCTCTCCAAGAGCGCTCTTGACTCTTTTTCGGCTGTGGGGAACAATAGGCACAATCTACCACCAGACACATACTCAAGTACGTGTTACGTGAGAAGGCTTGATTGCGGCTGAGCGAACGACCATAGACTAGGAGCGAGAATGCGGAATGCGAAGCGAAGTGTGGGAAGCTCTATTTTCAAGGCCGATTTATGAAGGAGGGAGAACTTATGAAGTCTAGTTTTCTAAAACTGGGATCGGTATTGCTGTTCGCTGCGGTCGCGGCCATGTTCGTGTCGCTTGCGTGTGGAAGCGGTGACGACGACGAGACGGCGGCGCCTGCGCCCCCACCCCCGCCTACGCCGGACGTGGCGGGCATAATCAAAGAGGCGGTGAGCAGTGTTCCGCAGGGTGCGAGCGCTGCCGAAATGCAAAAGCTCGTCTCGGACTCGGTGGCGTCGGCGATAGCCGCTCAGCCGGCCGGCGTCACACGAGCGGACGTGGAGGCGGCGGTCAACTCGGCCTCGCAGGGCCAACTCTCGGCGGCCGACGTGGAGCGGATCGTCGACCGGGCGGTAGGCGCGCTGCCTTCGCCTGAAATTGATGTTTCCCAAATCGAAGGTCTCGTCGAGGCCGCGGTGAGGGCGAATGTGCCGGAGGGCACCAGCGGAGCCGAGATCCAGCGAATGGTCACCGCTGCCGTAACGGCCGCTACTGCGGATGCCGCGACGAGAGGAGACTTGGAGACCCTGGTCGCGGAGTCGATCAGAGGGGTGGCCGCAGACCAGTTGACCGGCGAAGACGTTCAGAAGATCGTCGATGCCTCGCTTGTCGCTACCAACAAGGCAATTGAAGAGGCGGCGATGGCCACAGCAGACCAGTTGACCGGCGAAGACGTTCAGAAGATCGTCGATGCCTCGCTTGCCGCTACCAACAAAGCGATAGAAGAGGCGGCGATGGCCGCCCAGGAGGCGGTTTCCAAGGTCGCCGCGCTTGAACAGCAGATTGTCGACGTCACCGCCCCCGAGGAAATCGAGCTTATCGACACCACGTTCAAGGAAGCTCCCATACTGACCGAGTTGGTGAATGCCAACTTGCTGCCCCCTGTAGAAGATCGGCTGCCGTCAGACCCTGCGGTAATCGAGCCCTTGGAGAGGGTGGGGCAGTATGGAGGGACTCTGCGCAGGATGCACTTCAGCTCCGGCGACCACTGGAACATGGGGTATTTGAACTTTGAGGGCCTCGTCCGGTTCAACCGGGATGGCAGCGCGCTCATCCCGTCTATCGCAAAATCGTGGTGGTCTTCGGAAGGCGATAAAGTTTGGACGTTCAAGCTCCGAGAAGGTCTCAAGTGGTCGGACGGGGCGCCGTTCACCATGGAGGACTTTCTGTTCGAGCACGAGGACGTGCAGTTGAACAAGGAACTGTTCGACAGTCCACCCTCCAAGCTCTTCGCCGGGGGCGAGTTCGTTCAGTACGAGGTTGTGGACGACACGACGATACGGTTCCGGTTCGCCGCTCCGAACCCGGCGTGGCCCATTACCGTGGCCCAGCTAAACCGGCCGCGGGGACTGGAGCAGGAGCTCTTCTCCCCGAAGCACTACCTCAAGCAGTTCCACATCAAGTACAACCCCAACGCAAATGAGCTGGCCAAGCAGGAAAACTTCGCCGACTGGACCGAACTCTTTGCCTCGAAAGACGACATAGTACTGAGCCCGGACCGGCCGACCATGAGGCCTTGGGCGCTCAGGACCCGCCTGTCCGACCAGCAGATGATTACCGAGCGCAATCCCTACTACTACTACGTAGATACGGAAGGCAACCAACTCCCGTATATCGACCGGGTCGTGTGGACACTAACGTCGGACGCCGAGGTGCGTGTCTTGAACTTCCTTGCGGGCAACGTGGACTTCCAGGGCAGGGGTCTGGGAGTCAGCAACTTCCCCCTGGCCAAGGAGAATGAGGAAAAGGGCGACTATCACGTCATTCTCCAATACCCGCTTGGAGGGGGCAACGCGATCAAGATCAACAATACCCTGGAGGGTACTCTCGGCGATCTCTTCAGGGAGAAGAACTTCCGAATCGCGCTATCCCTCGCCATTAACCGGGACGCCATCAACGATATTCAGTACCTCGGTTTGGCTGAGGCCCGAAACCCTGTTCCGCTGCCCAGCCACCCCTACTACCCGGGCGACGAGTACAGAGACCTTCACATCGAGTACAACACCGCCGATGCGAACAAGCTCCTCGATGAACTGGGTCTGACCGCGAAGGACTCTGACGGGTTCCGGCTCGATAAAGATGGGAACACCATTAACATCGTGTGGAAGGGGGCGGATCCCGGTGACGATATTCCCGAGATCATCAAGAAAAACTGGGAAGACATCGGCATCAAGGTGACGCTGAGGTCGGCCGAGAGGACGATTCTCTACACCGAAACCACGAACAACACCTACCACATTCACGCCGGAGGCATCGACACGAGCCACTTCATCTATACCGACCCGACCAAGACGGCCCCCGTGCAGTCGGACTGGCTGAGCAACATGGGGCCGGCATGGGGCAAGTGGCATGAGACCGGAGGCGAGGAGGGTTTGGAGCCCCCGGATGAGATCAAAGAACTCATCAACCTTCACGTCGACGGCGCGAAGGCCGGCCCCAGTGAAGCCGCAGAGATGGGCAAGCAGATTTTCCAAAACATAAGCGAGAATGTGTGGTACATCGGGCTGGTCGGCCTTAGCCCGGGACCGATCGTCGTAAAGAATTCCCTTGTCAATGCGCCCATGGAGACCGCAGGGAGCTTCGCCACGCGAAATGTCGCGGTGACCCTGCCGGAACAGTTCTGGTTCGACAAGGAGTGCAGGCGCGCAGGAGAATTGGACTGCTAACCGGATATTCGCCCGAATGACTGAATGAAGGGGGGCCGTATCTTCGGATAGGCCCCCCAACCTTTTGCCACTGGAATGCAGGATCAAAAGGAGAGCCGCCGCACATGAAAATCTCCGAAGTCGTCATTACGCCGGTCGCGTTTTCGGACCCGCCTCTGCGTAATCCGAACGGAGTCCACACGCCGTGGGCCTTACGCGCCATACTCCGGATTCGCACCGACGACGGGTACGAGGGTGTAGGAGAGACGGCAGGCTCGAATGTGGTATTGGAGGAACTTGAGAGCATTAAGGCGCACCTGCTTGGCTCCGACCCGTTTCAAATCGAACGGTTCGGGCAGTTGATATCGAGTTCCGAGGTTATGGCCGCGGTCGATCACGCGTGTCTCGATATCATGGGAAAACACGCGGGACGGCCCGTCTGCGACATCATTGGAGGACGTGTCCGCGACGAAGTGGAGTTTTCGGCCTATCTGTTCTTCAAGTTTGGCAAAGACGAGTACGACGAGGTGCTCACACCCGCCGGGCTAATCGAAGAGGCGGAATTCTTTCACGCCCGTCACGGCTTTCGCGTCCACAAGCTCAAGGCCGGCGTCCTTTCCCTGGATGAGGATGTCGAGTCGGTCCGGCTTCTCCGTGAAAGGTTTGGTGACGAGCATCTCGTGAGGGTGGACGCTACGAATGCGTGGTCGGTTGACGAGTCCATCGAATTCGCGGAGCGGACTGAGCAGTACGGGGTTGAGTACCTTGAGGACCCGACATCCGGCCTGGACAATTTGGCGAAGTTGCGGGCCAGCGTTGATGTCCCACTTTCGACCCACACGAGCGTGTCGAATTTTGATCACATTGAGGACGCCGTGCGGAAAGAGTCGATCGATATCGTCTCGGCTGAAATACACAAGTTTGGAGGCATCCTGGCCTGCAAACAGGTAGGAAAGATATGCGAAGCGGTGGGATGGGGAATGTCCATGCACACGCACTCCCATATGGGCATTAGCCTCATGGCGATGGTCCATCTGGCAGCGTCAACGCCCCAGCTCTCCCATGCGCTGGACACCCAGTACATATGGACGCCGGACGATGTGGTTAAGGGTGGCAAAATCCCCATCGTCGGAGGAAGGGTGGAGGTGCCGAACGCGCCGGGATTGGGTGTGGAGATCGACGACGACCGGCTCGCGATGTTCCACCAGAACTTCGTCGAGCACGCTCACGAGTCACAGGACAGGGGTGCCGAGTTGCGGAAGTGGCTGTCCGCGTAACGGCGGCGTTGTCAGGTACCGGTTCCAATCGCCGAATACGGGTCGGCGGCGTTTCTCAGGCCGTCGCCCACGAAGTTCAGGCTGATGACGGTTACGAACACGAACAGGGCCGGGAGGAGCAGCCACGGGGCCAGCCCGAGTGACTCGATGTTCTGGGCCTCGAACAGCAGCACTCCCCAGCTAATTGCCGGCGGTCGCATTCCCAGCCCGAGGAAGCTCAGCGAGGTTTCGGCGATAATCATGCCCGGGATGGCGAGCGTGGTTGCCGCGATGAGGTGGCTGGCAAACGACGGCAGCATTTGTCGGAAGACGAGTGTCAACTGACTCGTCCCGTAGAGCTTGGCCGCCATGACGAAGTCCTCTTCCCTCAGGGCCAGGAACCGCCCTCGGACAACCCTCGCCAGGCTCGTCCACCCTATAAGCGAAACGATAACGGTGATTGCGAAATAGACACGCACGGTGGGCCAGTCATTCGGAACGGCCGCCGAGAGCATGAGCCATAATGGGATAGTCGGGATTGATATGATCCCCTCGATCAGGCGCTGGACAAAGAGATCGACCGTTCCCCCCAGCAGTCCCGATACTCCCCCGATCAAGATGCCCAGGAACAGGCTGATTCCCACGCCGACCAGCCCGATAGTCAGCGAAATGCGAGCCCCGTACACGATCCTCGACCACATGTCGCGTCCCTGACGGTCGGTGCCGAGGATGTGGAATGGCGCCTCTTCGTCCTCGGCGCCCATCAGATGGATGTCGGTCGTGACGAGTCCGAACAACTCGTACTCGAACCCCTTTACAAAGAGCTTTATCGGGAACTTTCGTGTCGTATCAACCTCGTGCTCCATGCGAAAAGTCTCGGGGTTGCGGACGCTAATGCGACCGTAGACGAATGGTCCGAGCCTCCCCCCGTCAAAGAAGTGGACGAGCTGTGGTCTCAGATATATCCTCGATGTATCGAAGTCCCTGGGGTCGTGGGTGGCGAGAAACTCGGAGAACGCGGCCAGGGAGTACAGGACGATAACCACCACTGCCGCAGCCATGGCAACCCGGTGCCTGCGGTACCGCTGCCACATGAGCTTGACTTGAGAGGCCGTATATATGCGCTCTTCTTCTGGGGTGTGCAGCATTGGACCGGGCGGTAACATACTCATGTTCGTGCTATCGTTCCAGTCGAATTCGTGGGTCCGACCAAGCGAGGAGGACATCCGAGATCAATGTGCCGACGAGAGTGAGGAAGGACAAGATCATGAGCAGCGATCCTGCCATGTACATGTCCTCGGTTCTGAGCGCCTCCAGAAGAAGCGGCCCTATCGTGGGAAGGTTGAGAACGACGGAGACGATCAGCGTCCCAGAAAAGAGCGCGGGAAGGGTCCAGCCGACGGTGCTGAGAAACGGGTTGAGAGCAATTCTCGTCGGGTACTTGAGCACCACCTTCCAAGCGGGTGTTCCTCTGCTTCGGGCGGCCTCCACGTATGGCTTGTTCAACTCATCCAGCATGTTGGCGCGTACGATGCGGGTGAGTCCGGCGGTCCCGTCCGTGCCGACGATAAGCATGGGGATCCACATGTGCTTGAGCAAGTCGATGAACTTGCCCACACTCATCGGCGCGCTGATGTATTCGGGCGAGTTGAGGCCGGAGAGCGTCGTTCCCCATACCGTAAACGCGGTGTATAGCGCCACCAGCGCGATCATGAAATTGGGAGTGCCGACGCCGATGTATGCCGTGAAGGTAAAGAAATAGTCAATGAACGAGTATTGCTTGACGGCCGAGATGATACCGATGGGGAAAGCCATTAACCAGGTAGCGAGGACGGTTACGATCGATAAGAGCAAGGTATGAAAGAGCCTGTCGCCGACCAGGTCGCTAACGGGAACCCGCCAGTTGAACGACACCCCGAGGTCCCACGTTAGGAGACCGCGTATCCACTTGAAGTACTGGACGTAGACCGGCTGGTCGAGCCCATACCGCTTTCGCAGGGAGTCGATCTCGGCTTGGCCGCCGCCCTCGCCCTGGAGCTGTAACTCGGCAATGTAGCTAGCGATGTAGTCGCCGGGCGGGGCCTGTATCAAGATGAAGGAGGCGACCGATATGGCAAACAGCATCGGAATGAATATCAGCACGCGCCGTATCAGAAACGCAAGCATAAGTTCCGTTCATCCACTGACCCGCCAGGCGGACTGGCGGGTGGCTGGGGCGTCAACTGCGTTCATCCCACCGTTGGCCTGGGAGTAAGTCGATCATCGAGAAGGTCTGGGGAAAGAATACGTCGAGAAGTCCGTCCATATCGTCGATGGGCAGTCCGAACTCGTTCTCGAAGTCCTTGTGCATCTTCGCTTCGGTGGGCGTAAGGCCGTTAAGGGGCAGACGTACCCTGGCGCCGTTCAGGCGCGCCGATTCGAGGGTGGCGACGGTTATTTCGACGTCTTGCCGGGCAAGCTCATTGCTGTACTCGGGTTCCGCGTTGTTGTGAACGGCATCGGCAAACGTCCAAAGCTGCTCTACCTCTCTGTAAAGGCCCTCGGGAACGGGAAGGTCGCTGAGAGGGTTTTCCCACACGACCGTCCTACCCGGCAGTTCGGCCTCAATACGCTGAAGGACCGTTTCGCCGTCGACATCTTTGGTCACTCGCCTGAAGGGGAAGCTGGCGGCCTTGGCCCCTGACTCCATGTTCTCGGCGGGGACGACGGAGATCTCCTCGTTGAATATGGCCCCTGCCGTTCCGTCAATCTGAGTGAAGCCGCCTTTGTCACGTCCGAGACCTTTAGCGTGGATGACATTCGAGTAGATTTGAACGGCCATCGCTCCGTTCTTGAAGTCCGCGAATGCCGCGTGCCAGTCCTCGGCGCTGTGGTGCACAGCACCGCTTCTTTGATCGGGAAACTCCGTGACAGGATGAGAGTAGCCGATGGTGCGGAACGAGACCGGCTCGGAGCCAATGAAGTGTCGTATCGTGGCCAGTCCATGGTAGAGACCCTCGACGAAAACGCCGTAAACACGGATCACGTCGCCGATTGCCCCGGACCTTATCACTTCAAAAGTGAACCGGTTGTCCGGCTGGCGGTAAATGGTCTCGCAGATCTCGAGCTTGATCCCGCCGCGCTTTGCCGACTCGAGCATCATATCGGTCGCCGGCAGGGTAAGCGCCGTGGGGCAGGTGCTTATGACGTTTACTCCTGCCTCGGCGAAGAAGCCCGAAACGGGATGGTGGGCTGCTACGGGAGTGTTAATGTCCGCAACGATGAGGTCTTCGTTGTCGAGTAGTTCGCGGACGTTCGTGTAGGAGCGCGCGCCGAACGGCTTGGCAAATGAATCGGCGCGGTCGGCGTTCATATCGCAGACGGCCACGACGTTGTAGATGTCCTGGAGCTTCTCCACGGCCTGCATCCGAGCCGCTCCGCGGCGACCCGCGCCGATCAACGCATAGTTCAGCTTTGTCATGGAGCGACTCCTGCTATTCTGCGACTCCTGCCAGTTCGAGTTCCCCGGCGAAGTGACAGCGGGCAAGACGGCCCGGCTCGACCTCCGTCAGGGGAGGCGTCTGCGTGCGGCAGATGTCCTGGACGAATGGGCATCTGGGGTTGAAGTAGCACCCGCCCGGCGGGTTTGCCGGGTCGGCCACTTCACCTTCGAGGGCTTTTCCCCTGTTCCGTACTTCGGGGTTCGGAAGGGGGACGGAGGACAAGAGCGCCTGTGTGTATGGGTGCATCGGTCGTGCAAAGATGCTGTCGGTCGAGGCCACCTCGACGAGCTGACCAACGTACATGACCGCCACGCGTGTGCTTACGTGCTGCACGACGCTGAGGTCGTGACTGATGAACAGGTAGGACAGGTTCAGTTGCTCGCGCAGCTCCTGCATCAGGTTGAGTATCTGCGCTTGGACGGAGACGTCGAGGGCGGAGACCGGTTCGTCCGCGATCAGCAGCCGGGGGTTCATAATGAGGGCGCGTGCAATGCCGATGCGCTGTCGTTGTCCCCCGCTAAAGGCATGGGGGTATCGCCTGATGACCTCGGGAGGAAGCCCAACTCGGCGCACCATTTCGGCGACAAGCTCCTCGCGTTCCCTTGCAGAGGCGAGCTTGTTCACTCGCAGGGGGTCGCCGACGATGTCATATATGGTCATGCGGGGGTTCAGGGATGAGAAAGGGTCTTGGAAGACGAGCTGCATCTGCTGACGCGCGATGGTCCAACCCTCTTTCTTTGCATCGAGAAGGCTGAGCTCCCGGTCGTCGTGTGTGGTGAATTTGACGCTCCCGCCCGTTGCTTCCACCGCGCCCATAAGGGCCCTGCCGACGGTCGTCTTGCCGCACCCGCTCTCTCCCACCAGTCCCAGGGTCTCGCCTTCATGGATTTCGAAGCTCACTTCGTCGACGGCGCGCACGTGGCCGCGCGTCCGCTGGAGGATTCCACTTCCGACTATCGGGAAGTAGACCTTCAGGTCCTCTACCTTGAGGATGGCGGATGACGTTGTGGGATCTTCTTCTGTCATGCGGCGGCGGGTCCTGCTTTGCCGTCCGCTGAGTACAGCAGACAGCGGACGGTGTGACCGGGGTGAATGGCAACATCGCCTGGAACGACGCTGTCGCAGACGCCTGCCCGGGCGGAGGGACAACGTGGGTGGAACGAGCATCCCGGCGGGGTCAAGTACGCGGGAGGGACGGTGCCGGCTATTGCGGCCAGCTTCTCCGCCTGCCTGGAGCGGCCGAGTTTCGGGATCGATTTGAGAAGCTCTTGGGTATAGGGGTGTTTTGGGTCGCTGAACAGCGTCTTGATGTCGGTATATTCCACGATCTTGCCGAGATACATGACGATGACCTCCTCGGCCATCTGAGCGACCACTCCCAGGTTGTGTGTAATTAGCATTATCGCCATGCCATACTCTTCCTGGAGTTCAGCCATGAGTTCGAGGATCTGTGCTTGGGTGGTCACATCGAGGGCGGTCGTCGGCTCATCGGCGATGACCAGTTCAGGGTTGTTGACGAGTGCCATGGCGATCATGCAGCGCTGTCTCATGCCGCCGCTGAGACGGAAAGGATAGTCGTCGATTCTTCGCTCGGGGTTCGGTATGCCCACCCGGCCGAGTATCTCGATAGTGCGATTCCGCGCCTCGGCCTTCGATACGTCCTGGTGGTTCAGTATCCCCTCGATGATCTGCTGTCCGACGGTATAGACCAAGCTGAACGATGCCATCGGCTCCTGGAAGATCATGGTGATGCCGCCGCCGCGCACCGCGCGGATATCCCGGCTGTCCGAGTCGAGCTTGGCGAGGTCGATGGGTGAATCGCCATTGGTCGTCTCGCTCGGATGGTAGAGGATCTCGCCCGCGACGGTCCGGCCGGGCGGGCGGACCAGGCGCATGATCGAGCGGGCTAGCACGCTCTTCCCGCAGCCGCTCTCGCCCACGACCCCGAGCACCTTGCCTCTGGGCACCTCGAAACTCACGTCATCAACGGCCCGCACTATCCCTTCATCGAGAAAGAAGTGTGTTTTCAGTCCATGGATGTCGAGAAGAACCGGTCCGCTCTGGGAGGTCATGGGTTCCGCAGCCGAGGCATTTCGCGCATTATATAGACCGAGGTATGACAATACAACGGTTGCCGTTTATGACCGGCCCATATATCATTCCGGTCGCAAGTCTGAGCGGAAACGATGGGACGAATTCGCCGCGCACCGAGACGGCACAAGAGTGTCAAGCTTCATACTCCAGTGCAGGCGTTTTGTTTTTTCACGGCGTCCGGTTGACGATAAACGTCGTCGAGGAAGAGGGGGTAGCGAATCGATGTCCAATCCTAACGTCATAACCTGGGACGAGTCGAGGAAGGTCTTTGAAGACTCCGGGTGGCGGATGCCGTTCATTAATAAGGACCTCTGCGAAGCGGACGAGATCTTTTTGCACGTGACATCGGTCAAGCCAGGCGCTCGTCGTCATGAGCCGCATATTCACGAGGGTGAGGAGGTACTGTTCCTTCTCGAAGGGCAGGTCGAGGCTACGATCGGCGACGAAAAGCACACCATCACGGCGCCGGGCGCTCTGTTCTGCCCGGAGGGCATCCTCCATGGGTTCACGAACAACGGTGACACCGACGCCAAGTATATGGCTATACGTGCCCTTCGCCCCGGTGTAGTGCCCCATTCCCTGCAAGCCGACCGGGAGCAGAGCAAAGAGTAGCCCCATTCGACATGCTGTAAGGCAAGAGGGCTTTAAGTCGAGTCACATGGACGCCCATAACGGGCCTGATAGATAGTGACCGAGGGTGACCAGCCCCATGCTCAGAATTCTGGTCGGGTATCGAGTCTCTGGAGGGCGGATGCAGTGCAGTGTGTAGTACCAATTCGTCATGACTGCGCCATAATCATTCAAATGCGGCGCGCATAACAGAAACCGCTCACCGTCATTCCGGCGAAGGCCGGAATCCAGAAAGTTCAGTCAGCCAGAATACGGTGGAATTGGCACGAATTGGTATAATCTTATGTAGTTGAGCCGTACCGAGGGGGAAGATCGCTATGGAAACGGACGAAACCTCTCTATTAGAGGAATACCAACAGCAGGGCTTCTACGTGGCACGCGGCCTCCTTGACCCGGAATCCGATCTGCGGCCGGTCGTCGAGGAGTATGAAGGCGTTCTCGCGCAGTTGATGGACAATCTGTTTGAGCGAGGGGAGATATCCGATACGTTCAACGGTCTGGCATTCTCGGAGCGGTTTACGGAGCTTGTGATAGCGACAGGCAGCAAGCACTACTCACACTTCTCCCCGAAGAACACAGTGCATGGGATCAAACAAGGGCACCCAATGCACCTAGGGACTGCCGTCTTTCAGTTGCTCCGCCACTCGAAGGTTATGGACGTTGCGGAAATAATCCTTGGCCCCGAGATTGTGTGCAGCCCTTTAAATAACGTGCGGATCAAGCCGCCTGAGCGGCTTCTGCCGCGAGAACTGAAGGAGACCTATAATCCGATCATCGGCAAGACCAACTGGCACCAGGACTTGTACAACTTCTCGGAGGAGGCCGACGATACAAACTTTCTCACGATATGGATCCCTATCACTCCGGCATCCATCAACCACGGTTGCATGGTAGTTGTCCCCGGAAGTCACAATGGGAACCTCAATATCCATTGTCCGTCACGTGATCCAAATATCAAAGGCATACCGGAGGAACTCGTCGGCGCGAACCCGGCGCCTGTTCCCATGGAGCCTGGCGACGTGCTGTACATGCACAAACTGACCGAGCACACTGCACTTTCTAATTTGAGCGATACGATCAGGTTCAGTTTCGACCTGCGATATAGCCCGCTGGGTGAGCCGTCGGGGATGCCGGGCCTGCCGAGTTGGGTGGTTCGCAGCCGCACACGCCCAGAGACGGAGATGCGTGCAGTAGGAGAGTGGAAGCGCATGTGGATGTCCCTGAAGGACGCGCCCGACATCGACTACGGAGACGTGAAGCGGGGCAATCCGGAACACCCGCTATGCGTAGAGTCAGGGAGTCTTGTTTAAGCGGACTGCGTGACGCGCACGAGGGCAAGTGGGTTATGCAAGACGCTGCGGCCAGGTGTAACTGTTCAGTCTCGGTGAGTTGAATTGTGCAGACCCCCTCTCTGTGTCTCTCCCCCGGCGGGGGAGAGATTGTAGTTTCTTCGTCGCTGCGCTCCTCAGACTGACAGTACGAGTACAATTCCAGAATATCTCACCAACCCTGAACAGTTACGGTCAGGCAGGTAGGTTCACTTATGCGACACGCCTTGCGCCTGCTCTGCGAAGTGGCGCCTCAGCCGCGGGTAGAGCTTTCGGTAACGTTTGTAGGCCTCGCCATACGCATCGGCTGCTTTGGGACTGGGCTCGATGCGATCGAGTGGGCGAAGCCATGCCCGGCAAGCCTCTTTGATCGACGCGAACTCACCCGAACCTACTGCCGCAAGCACCGCGGCTCCATACGGCGCGCCGCCTGAGGGCGATACGGTAACCACGGGCACGCCAAGCACGTCGGCCTGCATCTGACGCCAGACGGCGCTGCGCGCGCCTCCGCCAACGGCCACTGCATCGGTTGCATCGACGTTCAAACGTCTCATCAACTCAAGAGAGTCACGCAGCGCGAAGACTACTCCCTCCAACACGGCGCGCACGAGGTGTCCCCGGTGATGTCCTGCGTGCATACCTGCAAAGACCCCGCGCGCATTCGCGTCGGCATGGGGAGTACGTTCTCCGGTCAGGTACGGCAGGAACGTGAGTCCGTCAGCGCCCGGTGGAGTGCCGGCGGCCTCGTTTATCAGCGTTTCGTACTTGAGTGGCGTCCCTCTTGGTCCCGACAAGGCGCGCCTAAACCATGCGAGGGCGGCGCCTGCGGATAAGACCACTCCCATCAGGTACCATTTGTCTGCAACCGCATGGTTGAACGAATGTATGCGCATGCCTGGATCGACGCGGGGCCGTTCAATGGGCGCCACCACCGTGCCGGAGGCGCCGATGGAGGTCTGCATGGCGCCCTGTTCGACGACGCCGGAGCCGACCGCTGCCGCGGCGTTGTCTGCGCCTCCCCCTACTACGGGCGTGCCCTGTGCCAAGCCGAGTGCTTCCGCCGCGGACGCGGTGAGTCCACCTGTTAGGCTAGTGGAACCTCGCACCGGCGGGAGGATCGCCGAATCAAGTTGCAGCGCGGTGATCATTTCCTCCGACCAGCGGCTCCGCCGCACATCGAATAGCAAGGTGCCTGCGGCGTCGGATGGCTCCGTGGCCTTCTCGCCGGTCATGGCCAGCCGCACGTAGTCTTTTGGAAGCAACAGGGTGCGCGCTTGGTCGAGCAGGCGGGGCTCCTCGTCGCGCATCCATAGGAGCTTGGGAGCAGTAAAGCCCTCAAGAGCGGGATTGCCCACCAGCCGACGCAGACCCGCCTTGCCGATTCTGTCGGTTATGAAGCGGCATTGAGCGGTGGTGCGGACGTCGTTCCACAGTATCGCCGGCCTGAGCGCTCTGTCTGCCTTGTCCAGCAGCACTGAGGTATGCATCTGGCCGGACAGTCCGATCGACTCGACTTCCCGTATGCCGGCCTGAGCGCACGCGGCGCTAACCGCCCTGACTGTACCCTGCCACCAGTCGGACGGATGTTGCTCGGCCCAACCGGGCATTGGGACCGATACCTCGAGAGGCGATTCGGCCTCTCCGGCCACCGCTCCAACCTCGTCAACGACCAGGGCTTTGATCGCTGTCGTGCCGATGTCTATTCCAAGGTAATGGTGCGGCATGATTCTCCTCGACGGGGAGGCTACGTCAGGTGTACGTTGCGGTCAAGACAATCTTCTTCCGGTTCACGGGCGCTAGGACACAAGTCCCTTTGGCCCTGCTTCGAGTCACAAGTGGATGTGGCGCTTTGACACCGTTTCGCGCCAGATCTACGATCCGCCACGTCTGCACACGGAATCGCAGTAGGCAGGGAGGCACAACCCGGCGGTCTTCCGAGCACTTAGATCTTATCCGGTCTATGCTGTGAAGTTTGAGGCCGGTGCGGCGGACGCGGACACGAGGTGGGAGAAAGGTGTAACACCTAACTGCCTGCTTCCTTTGGAAAGACAACGTAGTATTCTGTCAAGATGTCATGGAGATGACTATCAGAGTCTCGTGGAGGTTGAGGCGGCAATGGTTGGTCCGCAGCTAGGGGTACTCTGAACAAGTCCGGTGTGTTGTGGCATAGTACGATGCCAAACGAAAGACAGAGATGGTTGGCGTTAAGACATGATGGACCAGCCAATACTTGTGGACTTGCAGCACGACAGAAAGAAGCGTAAGACTCGTCGGGAGAAAATCCTCGATCACATGGATGGCCTGATCCCGTGGTAGCGGGTCGAATGCTGGATTACGGGGAGGGGTTTTCGAGAATGCCAACTCTAGGGGTATGATCCCCGTCCTCAGATTGTCTTGCATAATAGGACGATGGGTAGCCCTAATTCAGCTCACGACTGATTCGCCATCCACTGCCTGAGTCGGTTCCAGAGGCAGCCTTACCGTCATCTCAGTAAACTCACCTGGCTGAGAATTGACCTCGATTGAACCGCCGTGCTGACGAACGATGTCATTGGAAATGGCGAGGCCAAGTCCCGTTCCCCGGTCTGTGGGCTTTGTCGTGAAGAATGGGTTGAATATCCTGTCGGCCACATCCGGCGGTATCCCGTCCCCGTTGTCCCGAAAGCGAATTGCGATATACTCCTCGCCCCGGCTGGTAAATAGCGACAGCGTTGGCATGTAGGAGGTATCCCCATCTTCGTGAAGCGCTCGTCGCTTCTCGTCCGTTGCGTCACAGGCGTTTCCGACGATGTTCAAGAATACCCTTCCAATATCCTGCGGTTTGACTACGATGTCTCCCACGTCCGGGCCCAGTTCCTGTTCAATGTGGAGTTGGAAGTTCGGATCGGTCGCCCGCGCGCTGTGGAAGGCCAGACGGGCATGCTCATCGAGCAGCGAGTTGATATCGGTAGGCCGCTCCTCGCCCGTCTCACGACCCATCATCAGCATGTCCTGAACGATGCGGTTTGCGCGGTCGCCGTGCGATATGATCCGATCGAGGTTCCCGTTGAGATCGTCGGATATCTCCTGGATGAGACTCCTATCGTCCTCGCTTATCTTGTCCGCGTTCTCCTCCAATACTTCCTTGAGCTCATCGAGCAGTTCGTTGGATGACTCGGAGAAATTCTTTACGAAGTTGAGCGGGTTTTTAATTTCGTGGGCGACACCGGCGGTCAGCTCACCGAGCGCCGCCAGCTTCTCCCGCATGACGATCTGCTCCTGTGCCTTCTGGAGGTCTGCAAGCACGCTTTCCAACTGGTCGTTCTTGCCCTGCAGCTCCTCCGCCAACTGTTCCACCAAGTTAAGGCGCTGTACTTCGAGGGCGTGACGGCGGAACACTTCGAGGGCGTCCGCCATGTCTGCGACCTCATCACGCCCGCCGAGTTCGACCTGCGCTTCGAGATCGCCACGGGCCATCTGGAGCATCCAGGCCGACAGCTGCTGTATGCGGCGGACGATTACTCGGCCGACAAAGAGCCATGAAATAAGAATGGCTCCAGCCACACCTACCCCGCTAATTGCCAGCAGGAGCGTCCTGCCAGCAAATATCGCCTGCGTGGAGGCCTGAGTGGCCTCATCGGCGCTCGCACGGGCGGTGTCCACAAGCGAATTGACATCGCTGACCAGTTCGATGGCTATACCGCTGTTTAGCTCCAAGAGGTCCTGTTGGTTCTGAATAAGCTCAAGCCTCTGTCTCAGCAGATCGAAGCCGTTTTCATCCCCGGTACCCAATTCCAACAGCTTGGTGGTCAGTGGAGTAATGTCGTCGCGCAGCGGCGACTCTTCAAGGGCGGCAATGTTTCGCTCAATGCTGCCTTTTGCCGACTCGAAACGCTCTCGCAGGGGTTCCAGGAGCGGGGCGGATGAGATTGAGAACGCGCTCTCCAGCAGCTGGTTTGCCGTATTGGCGTCCGTACGAAGCCCTTCCAAGTTGCGATACCGGGCAAGCTCGTTCTCAGTGAAGTGTTCCTCACGAGATACCGGCGGCGCATCGAGGCTTTGATAGCCGGTCATCGTATAGAAAAGCTGGTCGTCGACCGCAGGGACCATGATGTCGTTCATCTTCTCCCGAAGCGTCGCGAGTTCCGTCCGTAGGGCATCCCTGCGAACATTAAGCTCATAGAGCCTTGTCATGTCCTCCCTAATGCCATTGATGTTGACGATCAGCATATTCACGCTGTCGCGGATTCGCTCGGACCGTCCAAATTCAGGGGCTTCTTCCTCCATTGAAGCATTGGACAACTTGGGGACTTCGAGGACCCGGGCGCTTTCTGTCGACGACTCGCCTCCCAACAGGACGGCAAGGTTTTCCTCGAGGTTTTCCCGGGCATCGTCCACACTTGCGGAGACTTGGGCCAAGTCGCCTGGGTTCGTGGCCGCCATAAGGCGGGGAGCGGCGTCTACCAAAGTTCCGCTATGCTGCGCGACACCGAAGGCGGCCACCACCTCCGGGATGCTGCTATCATTTACCTGGCTCTGTGCCTCACCCACGCTGTTGAAGGAGAACCAGCCGACGAGGCTGGCGCCCACGGTGAGGACAACGGCTCCCCCGATTCCAACGTAGAGTTGGGTCGCTATGCGGAATCGACTCTCGAATAGGCGTCGCAGTCTGTCGTTCACGGCACTAGTCTCGGAGTGTCTTGACGGGCCGGTAGCTCCCGTCACTGCCTATTGTGGTAAGGAAAACGGTGTCCGAACCTTGGTTATCGTCTTCACCGTAGCGGAGTTCGAATCCGTCAATGTCAATGACATCAGCGCTTCGGAGACTGTTAAGGAAACAGGCCCTGTCGACATCTCGGCCGCAGCCTTCGAGGGCGGCGATGGCAAGGCGGCCCGCCAGGTAGCCTTCCAAGGAAACGAAGCCCGGAGTGGCCTCGGGGTCGAATTTGGAAAGAGCGTTCAGATATGAAGAGACAATCGGCAGGGAGTCATCGGTTGGGAAGGGCACTACTTGGGTCACGTAGACTCCTTCGCCGACAGGTCCGAGCTCCCTTGCCAGTGCGTTGCTGCCAACGAAGGATACGGTCATGAAGATGGGATCAAGCCCCGTGTGTCGCGCCCAAGCGATGAGCGCCGCCACCGGCTCGTAGGCCCCGATCATAATGACCGCCTCCGGCGCGCCGCGGTTCAGGTCAAGCAGGGCCGTCCTCACTGCCGTCGTGTTGCGCGGGTACAGCCCAATGGACACCGGCTTCATGCCCCTGCGTTCGAGCGCTATCCGGACTCCGTTCCGGCCGGCGCGACCGTATGAGTCGTCCTGGTACATCACGGCGATGCGGTCTATGCCAAGATCGGTAGTCAGACGGGCGACCATTTCCTCGGTTTCCTGGTAGTAGGACGCGCGCATGTTAATGTTGTTATGCCAACTCGGATCATTCGGGTCACGAAGAAATTCGGCGCCGGTAAACGGAGCCATGAATGGCACCCCGGCATCGGCGGCGACCGGAGTGGCCGAGCGAGACGTGGGGGTGCCGACCTCCCCTATCAGTGCGAACACCTTGTCCTGTTCGATGAGACGTATGGTGTTGGTGACTGCGGCCTCCGGTTCGTAGGCGTCATCGAGCGAAGACAGTTCCAAGCGCCGGCCATGGACCCCGTCGTGCTGGTTGACCTCGTGGAAGGCGGCCTGGATACCGAGGCGCATGTTCCTGCCGAGTTCCTGGGCCGGGCCGGTGAACGCAGCGGACTGCCCAAATAGGACAAGATTGGCGGCGACGCCGGGTTGCTGCCCATTGTTCGCTTCGGGAGAAGGCGGAGCAGGAACCACTTGGTCGGGCGTGATAGGCTTATCATCCCCACCTGGGAGGATGGAGCAGCCGACCGATCCCACACTTAGGGCTAGGGTCACGGCTCCCGCGACCCTCAGCTTCGCAGACCTAGCCCCAAGCCAGCCGAACATCGGACTCATTCCACTCTGCGTAAGGTTAGCGCCAAGCAGTTCTTGCCGTCCTCGTGGCGATACGTCATTTCATCCATCATTTCACGGACGAAGTGGATGCCGAGTCCGCCAATGGGACGGTCTTCGATCGACGAGGTCAAATCGGGCTCAGGCGCATCATGCAACGGGTCGAACGGTCGCCCGTCATCTTCAATGCTGATCGTGAGCACTTCCGGGTCGGAATTCACGATAATCTCAATATCGGGAACTTTGTCGATCCGTCCATAGTGCGCAACGTTGAGTCCCAGCTCCTCGATTACGAGTTTCACCTTGAAGATCACGGCGGGCGGCCAGTCCTCCCGTTCTCCAAAATCTTCCACGGCTTCGAGGATAGCCTCGATCTCATCGTCGGTGGCTTGTCCGTTTACAACCAGCTTCTCGCTCACGACCCATCCTCGTCGCGACGGAGTACCAGACAGGTGATGTCATCGGACTGCGGCGTGTCGCCGACAAAGTCCCTCACGGCCCCGAACATCGCTTCGGCGGCCTGCTGGGAGTTCTCTGGAGGACTTGTAGCAAAGACCTCGTGCATTCGCTTTACCCCGAACTGTTCGCCATCGGCATTCATCGCCTCGGTTATACCGTCCGTGTAGAGAAGAATGGTGTCGCCGGGTTGGAGCTCCACTGTGTTGCTTGGGAACTGAATGTCAGGCGCGACGCCAAGCGCAACTCCGCCAGTGAGCGGCAGGAGTTCCGAACTTCCGTCAGGCCGCACGAGCATCGGCGCGTCGTGCCCGCCGTTCGAGTAGGTGAGCCTGCCTGTCTCCGGATTGTAGATCGAGTAGAGAACCGTGACGAACATCATGGTCTCGTTCTCCTCGTAGAGCAGCTCATTGACTTCGCGCAGCGCCTCACCGGGGTCGGGGGTACCGATCGCGGCGCCTTTCAGCAATGTGCGGCTAGACATCATAAATAGGGCGGCGGGAACCCCCTTATCGGAGACGTCCGCTATGGCCAGACCGACTCGGCCACGGTCTAGGCGAATGACGTCGTAGAAGTCGCCCCCAACGTCCCGCGCAGGCTCCATGTGGCCAAAGACCTGATAGTGGGCACTTCGAGGGAACACTTTTGGCAGAATCGACTGCTGAGTGCTGCTCGCCACGTCGAGCTCGTTTTGCAGGGCGACCAGCTTGTCTCGCGACGCCAGCGCTTCTCGCCACTCTTCGAGGTGGCGCAGCGTTCGGTCAATCGTGACCTGCAGGTCCTCGAAGTCGAGCGGCTTGGTGACGAAATCGAAGGCTCCCCGGTTCATCGCCGTGCGGATGTTCTTCATGTCACCGTACGCCGATATGATGATGGAGCGGATGTCCGGATCGACCTTCGGTATCTGTTCCAGAAGTGTGAGGCCGTCCATCTGCGGCATGTTGATGTCCGAGACGACCATATCGATATCTTGATGTATGTTCAGCATCTCGAGAGCTTCGACGCCGTTTCGAGCGAACTCGAAGCTGTAGGAGCCGGATCGGATCTTCCGTCTCATGCGCTGGAGTATCAGTGGCTCAAGGTCCGGCTCGTCGTCGACCACGAGAATCCGGTATGGTCCTTTATTCACGTCTGTCCCTCGTGCCTAACGAATAAGGCGCAACTACATAGCCTTACTACTATGTACCCCTCGCAGCGGAGTTCTCCTTTTGTGAAGCAACCAAAGCATCGCGCGCCAGTAGCGCTACTCGCCACTCCCTTAGTTGAATCACCGTCCGCTCGATTGTCTCCTCGAAGTCGTCAAAATCGACCGGCTTGGTGATGAAATCTACCGCGCCTCTCCTCATTGCAGTGCGGATGTTCTTCATGTCGCCATAGGCAGATACAATGATGGCACGAATGTTGGGGTCTACTTTTCGTATCTGGTCGAGAAGCGTGAGACCGTCCATTTCCGGCATGTTGATATCCGATATGACGATATCGATGTCCTGTTTTTCCTTCAGCAGTCCGAGCGCCTCAACTCCGTTTCGAGCGAAGTGAAAGCTATACTTTCCCGACCTAATCTTGTGCCGCCTACGACGCAGTACCAAAGGTTCGAGGTCCGGTTCGTCGTCGACGATGAGAATCTGGTGCGGTTCTTCCATTGCTCCTGTCCCCTTGCTTCACGTCAAGGTCTGACATTCACCGCTGCAACGCGGCGCCCCTGACGAAATCGAAAGGTAAAGGCTGCGTTCAGCCGTTGAGAGCGGCGATCGCTTCGTCCTTTGAGGAGTGGACCGGGATGATCTGGTTAAATCCGCTAATCTCGAAGACCTCACGGACGGAGTCCGTCAGGGAACAGACCGCAAGCGCGGCGTCCTGTCTTCGAAGCGACCTGGCGGTCATGAGGATGGCCCGGAGACCCGCGCTGCTGATGTAGGTGAGGTCCGCTAGATCCAGAATAACGGCACGGTCCGTCTCTTCGATTGCAGCTTCCAGCGCGCTTTGAAATTCACGGGCGTTGGTACCGTCAATACGTTCACCGGCCCCCACGACTACCGTGCCGCCATCACGTACAACGTTTAGTTCCATACGAACGGTCTCCTTATCTAATCATCACTCATCCAAACGCTATGAAACATGCTCGGTTAGGTGTGTCTGACCGCGTCTGAACTTAATCGCGCCCATTCTAACACGAAACATCGGTCAAACTACCGCCTGATTCCCACTCAAATGTGAGACTCTGTCCGTGACTCTTGTCTACTGATCGGAGCTCGGCCAGACGGTCTTGTTCAACACGCATTCCGCGACAGGCATTCTACCGCTCACGACTTCGGACTATCGCCTACCCTTCCGTCCGCTTCTTCCAAGCGGGCATGACGATAGTCCGAGTCGTTTCGGTCTAGTCTACCAGCGGGAACCCCCGCCGTATCCACCGCCGCCGCCACCACCACCACCGCCGCCGCCGCGACCGCCGCCGCCACCGCCACCGCCGCGACCACCCTCGCGTGGCCTGGACTCGTTGACCGTCAACATCCGGCCACTGAGCTCGGTCCCATTCAGGGCTGCGATCGCAGCTTCGGCCTCGTCCTGGTTCGGCATCTCGACGAAGCCGAAACCGCGAGAACGGCCCGAGTACCGGTCGGTTATGACCCTGGCGGACTGCACCTCGCCGTGATTGGCGAAGGCGGTCTCCAAGGTCTCATCCGTTTCATCGAAGGAAAGGTTGCCTACATAGATGTTCATGCGACACTCCTGTGTACTGAAATCTCCTCATCGTAGCAAGCGTCACATTCGGTCCTGAGGCTATGTAGCTTGGGGAATAACGCGGAAGCGGAACGAGGTTGCGTCTGATTACGGAGTCTGGGACATTATATCACACGGGCGCAAGCTCCATGCTAGCCCTGCCGCTATAGCCAGGGCAATCGCATTTTACTGAGCCAGTGCCAAGAGTTGGGAAGGCTTCGTCCCATCAGGCCCGTTTGCGTGGCAGTAACGCCACACTGCGAGGTGTTCTCGTGCTTGAACATGCTCTAGTGCGAGAACACCTTGGAACTCTCGGCACACCGACCTGCCGAGATCGGCGGACGACGCACTTGAAACTCTACCAGCGTGGCGTCCATCAGTGTCCCTGTGTTAAGGCGCAATCTGCGCTCCCCCAAACTGGACCTCCAATCCCATGAATAGCTCCACGCTCAACTCACGCTTGTTCAACTCCGCCCGAAAGCGGCTGATCGTCGTGTAGTCGGGAGTATCATCCTGAAGCCCTAGCTCCACGAAACGACGGAAGGACATACTGTCTGCCGGCGCTTCCTGCATCTGAGGAATTGAGAGGTTATGCCACTGAATCCAGCAGCACCTTGATCATCATCGGAGGGTAGCTGTACCGCCCTTCGCCTGCTGAGTAAGCCTCATCCACCAACAAAGCGATTCGTTCCCTGTCGATCTCCTCGCCGATCCCCTCCAAGCGTTCGTTTCTACCGAGGGTTTTTCGTTTCTACCGAGTGTTTACGGAAGGAATTAACAGACGCCTAATCGTGTGTGGTCTCGAACCGGCCGATGAGTCCAAAACCCTCTCGTTCGACGGGCACTCTGGCCAAGGACAAGGTTTCCGGCAGCACGATGCCGCCGGAGAAGACCAGCTTCATGGCGTCTTCGACCGCAATGTCGGTCTCAATGATGTCGTCTTCGGGGACGAGGGCCATGTTGCCGGACGTGGGATTGGGAACGGTTGGAATATAGACGACGACTATGGAGTCGTTCGTTTTGTGCGAGAAGGCGCGTCCCGTCACGAATCCCATTGCGACGATGCCTTCACGCGGCCACTCAACGAATACGACGCGGGTGAACTGGTACTGCGAGGTGAGGGAAGCCATCGCCTGCTTGGTGACTCCGAGGATCGTCTTGACCACGGGTATGTAGTTGAGCACCGTGTCCATGATGTCCATCACTATCCGGCCAAACCTCGTGGCGATGATGAGACCGACCACGTAGAACAGGATGACCGCGACAATCATCCCGACTCCCCAAAAGTCCCAGGGTTCGCCCTCCACGAACGGGAGTCCACGAACCGCGCTGTCGGCGTATCCGATGATGACCACCAGGACAACCACGGTCACGATAAGCGGCACCAACTCGAAGAGTCCGGCCAGCGTCCTGCCCTGGATGTGGCCTTCGAACCTCTTCCATATGCCAGGATCGCACTCCTGTCCTTCCTCCGTATTCGGCTGTCCGTTTCCGAGAATGCCCAATGCCCTCGCTCCTTCCACGCGCCGGATGGCCGGATTCGTCAACAGTGCGCCTAGCGCAAGGTGAATAAGCACGCAAGATGCCAGTTGAGACGGGAACCCGACTGTTGACTCCCAACCTCCGCACTGCTTGCGGGCAGTATATCAAGGCAAACTTTAATACTTGATCCCATTTAGGGGTCAAGTTTTGTGCTGAATTGTGGGATGGGCCGTTGAGGGCGAGACCCTAAGCCCACGCCGCCATTTCGGCGTGGAGTTCGGGCGACAAGTCCATGTCCATCGCCTCGATGGCGTTGTCGACGTGGGCGGTCCTGCGAGCGCCGATTAGAACGGACGTGAGACTCTCGTTGGACATCACCCAGGCCATGGCCAGCTTCACCATTGGCAGGCCCATCTCATCCGCCTTGTCCCGCAGCTTTTCGACGAGCTTGAAATTGCGGTCTTCGAAGTAGATGTCTGCGTGGCCCGGCATCACGTCGAACCGCGTTCCCTTCGGAAACATCGAACGGTCGGGCGTGTATTTGCCCGCGAGGAAGCCCGCGGCGAGGGGGCTGTACGGGGTTATGCCGACGCCTTCCTTCACGCAGAGAGGGAAGAACTCGGCCTCGGCCTCGATGCGGTCGAGGTGGGAGGGATTGTTCGAGCGCGCGAGGCTGTAGGGGGGCTGGGTGATCTGGAAGCGTGCCCAGCCGTTCTTGTCGCTCACATCGAGGGCGTCCTGAAGCTGTCCTACGCGGAAGTTGCTGCACCCGACAAAGTCTATCTGCCCGGCCTCGACGCCCTCGTTCATCGCGCCGAGGTACTCCTCCATCGGCGCGTCCTGGAAAGCGGAGTGAGCCTTGTACATCTCGACCTTGTCGACCTGCAGCCTTTCGAGGCTTTGAGCAAGTGCGCGTTTGACATTTTCGGCAGTCCCGCCCGAGCTGACCTTGGTGCAAATCTTCACCTCGTCGCGCACGCCACGCGACTTCATCCAGTTGCCGATGACCACTTCCGACGGGACCTCGCCGGAGGAGTACCCCTCCGCGGTATCGAAGAAGTCGATGCCGTTTTCCAGGGCGTGGTCCATGATCTCGAAGGCAGTGTCGGGGTCGATCTCCCGCCCGAACGTTACGCATCCGAGTCCGATGGCGCTGACGGTCATTCCTGAGTTGCCCAAGGGTCGCTGTTCGATCATCACGTGTCTCCTTATGTCGTTGGCGGAGGTATTCTACCACGCTCGACGCCGACCGAGTTAAGCCGAATTTGGTGATGGGAGTACCCACGAGTCGACGACTTGAACGGGCCGCTGGAACGTACTATTTGAACGGGTCGAGGCCTCGCAGTATCCTTGACACTCCAAAAGTGATGTGATAATTTTCAGCGAGCCGAATTCAAGGGCTTTTCGGCGCTTGCGCGGCGGCTATCGGAGAAAGGTGCAGATGGACCCAGCAACGCTTTCCAATGCCGAATGGACCGGCATTGCCAATATGTTGACAAACCTCTGGGTCATGCTTCTTCTCATCATCTTCATCGGTACCGTGTACCTCGTCGTCCATGTCGGCATTCCCTCGCTCGTGGCATCCCACCACCTGCCACAATCGGCGCAACGACTGCGCCTTCCCCTGTACGTTATCCTGTTCATCGGTGTGGCGCTCTACGCGTATTTCGTAGGAGTTGCCATCAGTGAGTCGGGCGTGCTGGGCGATATCTACGACACGTATTGGATCAAGGGCGGCTCGATCGACCTTCTCGGTCACGGCGGCAACCCTCCGTCCGTGCACTAGTAAGGTAAACGCACTTGCTGCCAGGCGATTTTAAAGCACCAAAAAGGCCGACGGGGCGTCGGCTCCTCCTATTCGGCGCGCTCGGCCTCGGGGGTGTCGTCGGCCTCATAGTAACCGTCGCTATCGCAACGTTCGTCATCTCGGCTTGGCTTGGCTTGCCGTTGGACGCTTTTGGCGTGAATGACGGACCCGACCAGCCGATAGCGTTCCCACACCCGACGCACGTTGAGGACCTCGGCCTTGATTGCACCTTCTGCCACCGAAACGTGACGGAGGGCGCGGCGGCCACGATCCCGGCGGTCGGCCTCTGCATGAGTTGTCACCTGACTGTGGGCGACGAGAAGCCCGAGGTCGAGAAGCTTCGGAACTTCCACACGAACGGTATTCCGGTCGACTGGGTGCGGGTGCATCGCGTACCCGATCACGTAAACTTCGTGCACGAGCCGCATATCCGGCACTTCTCGGAGCAGTACGGGGGAGCGTCGGGCACGTGCCAGCTGTGTCACGGGGACGTGGGGAGCATGGTCAAAGTCAAGCAAGTACGCTCACTAAAGATGGGCGACTGCGTCGACTGTCACCGCGACAATGAAGCGCCGACCGACTGCACGACGTGCCATTACTAAAGGAGATATCCCTCCGCTAAGCGAGAGGGAAGAGAAATAGAGGGGATGTCCCTAACTCGAAGACAATTCTTGACGCTGATGGGCGGTTCGGCCACCGCGGTGGTGGCCGCCGCGTGCGGCGTTCCTGAAAAGGAGCTGCTCGTCCAGTCGTCCATCGAGATGCCCGAGGACATGGTCACGGGCCTCGACAACTGGTACGCGACGATAGACCGGCAGAACCGCGCGCCGCTCGGCGTGGTGGTGAGGGTCATGGAGGGCCGCGCGAAGAAGGTCGAGGGCAACGTCGACTATCCGGTCAATCGCGGCAAGCACAACGCCGTCGCCGAGGCCGGACTGCAGGGGCTGTATCACCCCGACCGCATCGGCTCGCCGCTGATACGCACGGGCCAGCGCGGCGAGGGCAAGTGGGAGCAGCTGAGCTGGACTGACGCCGTATCCCGCGTTGCGGAACAGCTTGGAGCCGCCAGCGGCGAAGAGACGGTCCTCATAACCGACCCTGTCAGCGCGCACGTGGGCCTCGTCGTCAACCGGTTCGCCGAGGCGCTCGGCGCGAAGCACATGAGCTATGAGCCTCTGGAACGCACGGTGTTGAAGGCCTCGATGAAGCAGGTCTTCGACCAGGACGCGATGCCCGACTTCGATATCGAGAATGCGGCGTACATCCTGTCTTTCGGGGCGGACTTCCTGAACACATGGGAGTCACCCGTCCGGTACGCCCGCGGCTACGGCCAGTTCCGGCAGGGCGACAACAGGAAGCGCGGGAAGCTCGTCCACTTCGATTCCCGGTTCTCGATGACCGGAGCGAACGCGGACGAATGGGTGTACGTCAAGCCCGGATATGAGGGCGAGGTGGCGCTGGCAATCGCGAACGTCATGATCTCCGCCGGCCTGCCGGACTCGCCGGCCCTCCATAGGATAACGGGGCAGGGTTCCAACAGTTTGCAGAGTTTCACTCCCGAAGCGGTCGGAAGCCGCGCGGGAGTCTCGCCGGAGAAGATCGTCAGGATTGCTCGGGATTTCTTGGGCCACCCGCCGGGGCTCGCTATAGGCGGCGGCTCGGCCGGGGCGCATTCCAATGGCCTGTTCAACCTGAACGCGATCTACGCCCTGAATTATCTGTCGGGGAGTGTGGACCAACTGGGAGGGGTCACTTTCAATCCCGCCCCGCCCATCAATGACCTGCCTACCGCACCCGACGCGACCTCGTTCTCGGATTTCTGGGACCTCGCGGGCCGGATGAATGGTGGTCAGGTCAAGACGCTTCTCGTACGAAACGCCGACCCGTTCTACGGCCTTCCGGAGAATACGGGAATCGCGCGGGCCAGCTTCAACGTCCCACTCATCGTCAGCTTCTCGAACCGTTTCGACGACACGACGATGCTGGCGGACATCATCCTGCCGGAGAACCACTACCTCGAGGACTGGGGGACGGATATCCCCGATCCCGGCCCGGGCTACCAGACGATAGGCTTCCAGCAGCCGGTCGTGCGACCGTTCTTCGAGGCGAGAGGGCCTCATCTGGGAACGAAGAACTTCGGCGACGTGCTGATGACAATGGCCCAGGTGCTGGAGAAGGACCTCGGCCTCGACGCCGACAACTTCAAAGGACTCATGGAGAACGACGCCCGCAGATTGCGAGAACTGGACCGCGGTTCCGTTCGCGCGGCGAACGACAAGCTGTTCTGGAACACCATCCTCCAGCGTGGCGGCTGGTGGGACACGAACGCGAGTGGAGATATTCACGACCCCCGGTCGGGCCAGTATTCGTTTCCGACGGCTGCCCAAACGCCTTCGACGGGAGGCAGTGGAGATTTTCACCTCATCCCGTTCGAGACGACGGGTTTGACGGACGGAAGAGGGGCAGACCTTCCGTGGCTGCAGGCCACGCCCGACCCGATCACGACGGCCACGTGGCAAACGTGGGTCGAGATAAATCTGAAGAAGGCCGAGGAGATGGGAATCAACGAGGGCGATGTGGTCAAAGTGACCTCGGAGCAAGGCTCGATTGAGGCGCTCGCCTATCCTCATCCGGGCATCTCGCCCGACGTGGTGGCGATTCCCGTCGGACAGGGACACAAGGGCGGCGGACGCTATTCCAAGGACCGGGGCGCGAACGTGCTGTCGATCCTTTCGCCGGTTACGGAGAGCGAAACGGGGGCACTGGCGTGGGCGGCGACTCGCGTAGACGTGCGGCGCACGGGCGAGTGGGTCCGCCTTCCGAAATTCGAAAACACCGCGCCCGACCTCGCGGAAGACGGGCATGGCAAGATCATCCCGCTGACATCGGGGTAAGGGGAAACGGAGCCGGAACAATATGGTAAGCACGAATCCGCAATGGGGCATGGTGATAGATGTCGACAAGTGCATCGGCTGTCAGGGATGCGTTGTCGCGTGCCAGTCCGAGAACAACATCCCCATCAATACCGAGGACCTCTTCAACCAGCGCCGCGCGATCGAGTGGATTCGCGTGGAGCGGTACTGGGAGGGCGAGTTCCCGGACGTCAAGGCGCGCTTCATTCCGATCCTGTGCCAGCACTGCAACGACGCGCCGTGCGAGCCGGTCTGTCCCGTATTCGCGACGTACCACAACAACGAGGGCATGAACGTCCAGGTCTACAACCGCTGCATCGGCACGCGGTTCTGCGCCAACAACTGCCCGTACCACGTCCGGTTCTTCAACTTCTGGGAGCCGGAGTGGCCGGAGACGCTGACGAACCAGCTCAACCCGGACGTGACCGTCAGAAGTCGCGGGATCATGGAGAAGTGCACGTTCTGCATCCAGCGCATTCGGCGCACGAGTCGAGAGGCCGCGCGCGACGGCGAGGAGCTGTCCGACGACTCACGCGAGCTCAACCCGGCCTGCGTGAACGCGTGTCCAACGGATACCCTGTTCTTCGGCGACTTGAATGACCCGGACAGCAAGGTCGCGAAGATGAAGAAGAAAGAGATGGGCGACGACGGACGCGGTTATGAGTTGATGCCGCAGTACGGCACATCGCCGAACGTGATCTATCTGAAGAAGGTGGACGAGTCCGCCAAGGATTCCAACGGCTCACATGCATAACGGCGTATCACATAACAGTAAGATGAGCCTAATCGCTCAAAGTCGCCATCGGCCGCGGGGCAGTTCTCGTGGCCGGGGAGGTCGTGGAGCAGATGTGATTGGGATATCTCAAGGAGCCTTCCGACGATCCGGGTCATTGGGCTCCATGACCGCTATGACGTGGTACCTTGTGTACTTCATGCTGACGCTTGCCTTGCTGGTGATCTCGTTCTTGCCCTGGTTCGTATTGGACGACGCCAGTAACACAATCTCCATAGCTGAAATAATGCTATATGCGTTGGACGGCCCAGATCGAAACTGGCTCATACAAGAGACCGGAGTATATGGCCCTCTATTCTTGGTGACCCCATTTCTCTTGGTTCCTTTCCTGGTCATTATTGCGTTACGGGCGGCCAACGACCACACGCCGAGTTCTGCATTCATTATTTCGTTGGTCGGTTTTGGGTTGATATGCTTTGGAGCTTCTGCAGCTGTGGAACATTCTAGGCATATCGTGGTATACGGTTTTGTAATGCCAAAGGCCTTGTTTGCTGTCGTACTCATCTCTCTGATTGGTTTTGTGTTCAGCAAATTTGAAACGAAGATTACTCTAAATATTCTGAAGCCGCTTATATTGTCCAGAGCAGGGCTAGGGAAGAACGAGCAAAATGCCTAAGAAAAGGCTAATTACAGGTCTTGCTACGGTCGCAGTAATCTTGATTGCTGCCGGTTTACTGGTTTACAGAACGCAGATACGTCAAGAAGTCATTCCTTCCGAAAAGACGGAACAGTATTCACAGGAATTTGTTGAGGCAGCTTTTCTGATTGAGAGCAAGACTACAGATACACACGATTCTTTTTCTCAGGCCTATTCTGTACTATCAAACCAAGATCAAGGCGATGCCGAACGATTGATTGCCAAGGATAAGGCTGAAACTGTTGAAATTCAAATTGAAGAGAAATCTGAATATGTTCGCTCAGTAGAAGAACTGCGCGATCGATGGACTCCGAGGTTTCTTCAAGTAACCGAAGACTACGGTAAGCTCCTGAACAGAGTCGAATATGCTAAGGAAAAAGCGAATCTCTACTTTGAGAATCAGTTCTACTTGACTTCAACTATCAGAGACCCTAATCTACGTGCTACGTTCGAAAACCGAGACAATGACGAATACTCGACTTTTCTAGCTTGGGAAGCACAGGTTGAGCAGTTAGTTGCTGAAGCGTCAAACATGATCGACAGCTTTACGGACATGGATACTATTATTCAAAAGCAGATAATGTCAGCGCATTTTGCTGATCTATCGGAGCTATTCATTGTGGAAACGCCACAATCTCTACAACGCTTGAGTACTGACATTGAGGGATTCAGGCAGCAGTCCGAGTTGCTTTATAAGGTGTTTGGACACAAAGTCTCTGATCAATTTCGGTTAGCCAATGAAGACGGATGATATTAACTTCTCACCTTCCATCTGACTCCCATGCATAACGGCGCATCACATAACGGGCACGGCGCGCTGACGACGCCCAAGGCCGTCGAGGACGATCTCCTTGACAAGGGCACACAGCGCGGCTCGACGTTCCGCATAGCGGCGATAGTCTTCGCCGTCCTGTCGGTGCTCGGGGTCGTCGGATTCGTCATCCGCTTGACCGACGGCTTCGGCAACACGCCCGTGTGGGGGTACCACGCCGCCCTCTTCGCGTTCATCCTGACGGCGGCGCAGGGCGCGCCCATGGTGGCGATCGCGCCGAGGATCGCCAACGCTCACTGGCGACGCTCGATCTCGCGCGTCGGAGAGTTATTCGGCCTCGTAGGTGTCGTGAGCTTCATCATCTACATCCCTGTGGCATGGGCGCTTCCGAGCATGGAGGACGGCCGGCGGACCCTGTGGTTCTACGGCGAGTTGAATATGCCCGCCCACATGCCGGAGATCACGACGACGCTCGTGCTCCTGGCGCTCACGGTCACCGGCCTCTGGATGCTATGGGTGTCGGCGATGCCGGACTTTGCGATGCTGCGCGACCGCTCGACGGGCAAGAAGAAGGTCTGGTTCGGCCGCCTGGCGCGCGGATGGGTCGGCACATCGGGGCAGTGGAACTGGCAGAAGCACCGGCTGGGCATCTTGGGGGCGTTCTACTTCATGATGCTGGTGACGGCTCACTTCACGTTCAGCTTGGACTTTGGCTTGGCACTCGTGCCGGGCTGGATAGACGCTCTGTACCCGGCGACCCACGCCCACAACTCATTGCAGGCGGGCGTGGCGATCACGCTGATAGCGATGTTCGTCATGTACCGCTTCGGCGGATACAGGGACTACATCAACCTCGACCAGTTCTGGGGACTGGGCAAGCTCCTGTTTGCCCTATCGCTCCTGTGGTTCTGGTTCTGGTTCTCGAGCTTCATCATCTTCTGGTTCGGCGCGAAGCCGGCTGAGGAGGCGGTACTCGACCTGCTATTCGTCGGCCCTTACCTGCCGATATTCTTCATCGTGTTCATGTTCGCGTTCTTCGTTCCGCTGTGGTCGATGATCTGGAACCCACTGCGTAGGAGCGTGTGGGGGCCGGTCGTCATCGCGAGCGGCGTGCTGATCGCGACGCTATTCGACCGGATTCGCGTCTACGTCGCGGCGTTCTCGGTCTCGGAATCGGCCGGCGAGCACCAGTTGGCCGAGATACCGGACGCCGTCCTGCCGGGGTTGCCGGACGTGCTCATCTGGGTGGGGGGAATCTCCGCCTGCATTCTCATCTACATGCTGGGGACGCGAATCATCCCACCGATCAACATCTGGGAACAGAAGGAAGTATTGCTGTACCGCATCCACAAGCCGTTCCACCGGACCGAAGTGCAGGTGCTGGGCAAGCCGGAGTAGGACTGCCGAACGCAAAGCCATGCAAGAACACGTTCAGCTAACACAGAAACAGATCAATGAGGACCTCCTCAGCTCGGTGCTACATACGCCGAGGTGGTGGTGGCCGGCGGTGATCGTCACCGGCATCATATTCCTGACGGGCATGGGCGCATTCGGCTACATGCTCAACCAGGGGGTCGGAGTAACCGGCCTCAACCGCCCCGTGTTCTGGGGCGCGTACATGGTAAACTTCGTGTTCTTCATCGGCATCAGTCACGCCGGGATCATGATCTCGGCCATCCTGCGGCTCACGCAGGCCGAGTGGCGGCGTCCGGTCACGCGGGCGGCAGAGGTGCTCACGGTCTTCTCGCTCATGTCGGCCCTGATGGCCGCGCCGCTGGTGCACGTCGGTCGTCCTTGGCGCGCCGACCTGTGGGTATTCCCGTACGACTTCGCCCGCGGCGTATGGATCAACATCCGGTCGCCGTTCATCTGGGACCCGAGCGCCGTGATGACCTACCTGACGGCGAGCTCCCTGTTCGTCTTCATCGCGCTGATCCCCGATATGGCGGTCATACGCGACAGGGCGACCGGGTATACACGAAAGCTCTACGCAGTGCTGTCGATGGGCTGGAGGGGCACACCACGCCAGTGGAAGCTCCAGGCCGTCGCCGGAATCCTGCTGTCGGCCCTCGTGCTGCCGGTCTTCGTCTCGGTGCACAGCATCGTGTCGTGGGACTTCGCCGTGCAGATCGGGCCGGAAGCGTGGCACTCGACCATCTTCGCTCCGTACTTCATCATCGGCGCGATTCACTCCGGCGTCTCGGCGGTGGCAACCCTCATGGTCATCATGGTCTGGGTGTGGGGATGGGACAAGTACCTCAAGCCCGATCACCTCGACGCCATAGGGCGACTGCTCATCATCGTGGCGACGACGTGGTTCTTCTTCTTCTTCCTGGAATGGGTCTTCGCGCTCTATACGCTGGAAGACGCCGAGCTCGCGATGAGGGACCTGCAGGTGTTCCAGTGGCCGTGGAGCGGGCTGTTCATCCTGTTCCTTGTGACGGCCTACCTAATTCCGGTGCCCATGTGGCTGTTCAAGAGTGTTCGGAGAAGCTATTTCTGGATGTTCGTCACGACGATTCTGGTTAACATCGGGATGTGGCTCGAACGCTTCCTCATCATCGTGCCGGGAACGATGCGGCGGAGCGAGTTCATCTTCGACTGGGGCAGCTACCATCCGAGCATCATAGAGATTCTGATGGTGATAATGACGTTCGCCTGGGTCGTCCTGGGCATGTTGGTATTCACGAAGCTGTTCCCGCTCATCCCGATCTTCGACGTCAAGGAGGGGATGGTGGGACGCGATGAGATACGAATCGGCAGGCGGATAGTTCCCGCCTCGATAAGAGAGTAACGCGAGGTGATGCTGTGGCACTGAGAAGCGTCATAGGTCTGTACACGGACGAGGACACGGCGGCGAACGCGCTCGACGCGGTAGCGGGCGCCGGTTACGACCAGGGCGAGTACGAGATACTCACGGGAACGCCGTACCCTGAAGGCACGTTTGGCGAGGAGGAGCCGGTGCACAAGCTCTACCGGTTCCCGCTGATCGGCGCGGCCTGCGGTTTCACGGTCGGCCTGCTGCTGACCACCGCCACCCAGCTTGCCTATCCGCTGGTCGTCGGAGGCAAGCCGCTGCTGTCGATCCCGCCGATGGCGATCATCATGTACGAAGGGACGATGCTCGGCGCGATCCTGTTTACGGTCGTCGGCATCATATTCGAGTCGAGACTGCCGCGCATATTCATGGGAGCCTACGACACCCGCATCACCGAGGGTTACATCGGCATAACAATCACGGCGGACGAGTCCAAGATGGAACATGCCGAAGAAACGCTCAATAAAGCAGGGGCCGAGGAAGTCAAGCGCGGCTGGGAGCAGACCGACTTTTAGCAAGTCCGACTACGTAACGAGATCATAGAGCAAGAACAGATGCCTCGAAATTCGCGCCATATTGCAGCAGTTGCCCTCGCGGTGGTCATGTCACTGTTTGCCGCTGCGTGCTACAACGCCAAGACGGGTGACACCGAAGTATACGGCGTCGCCAGGTTCAAGCTGCCGGTGGTCCCGGAGACAGGATCGCACAGGGTGATGGTCTTCTCCGAGATGCACTACCAGCCTAAGTTCGAGTCACAGGAAGTGCCGCGACTGCTTCCTGCCGATGGCTCAGTCCCTATAACCGGGCGTGAGCCCCAGTACGAGTCACTCGAAGAGTACAGGGAAGCCGCCGTGCCCGAGCGAATCGCTCAAGGGTACGACCGCGCGCATGCGGCGGAAGTGTATAGCCTCAACTGCCAGGTCTGTCACGGAGTGAGCCTGGCGGGTGACGGACTCGTCGTGCCCTACATGACCCGCGGCGTGAAACCGGCGAACCTCAACGAAGCGACTCAGGGCTCGACCGACGGGGAGATTTTCGCCTTCATAGGCGAGGGAGGCCGCCAGGGGTACGCCCTCATTGAGGCCGGGCAACCGACGAACTCCCCGATGCCTGCTTTCAAGTACCTTCTGACCGAAGAAGAGCGCTGGGCCTTGGTCAAGTACCTCCGCGGCGAGTAGGCGCAGGCTGACTGACACCTATCTCGGGCTACGAATGAATTCGTCCCACACTATCTGCTAGAACGGCAGACTCTTGCCTACTTCACCTCACAACCTGTCATTCCGAGCTCAGCGAGGAATCTAAGGTGTTCTGCCGTTGTCATTGGGGCCGTTTCAACTACGAGACTCTGTCTGGAGGATAAGGACTTTAGATTCCTCACTGCGCTACGCTTCGTTCGGAATGACAGCCACAGGGGTTGCGGGGAAGTCCCCTAGAACAGCGTGTACACGAACGGTCCCGCGCCCGTTGATCCTCCCACCACGATCACGATGCCGAAGGCCAGCAGCACGGCAACCATCGGGATCAGCCACCAGAGCTTGCGCTTCCAGAGGAAGACGATAAGCTCCCCCGCGATCCCCAGCTTTGCGACAGTCTCCCTGACGACCTTCATCGTAAATTCGCGCCTACCTATTCCTTCTTGATGAGGAAGTCGCCCGCCACGAGCGCGTCGATTCCGCTCTTGTGGAAGGTGTCGAGCGCGTCCTCCGGCGATGCGACAATGGGGTCGCCGCGAACGTTGAACGACGTGTTCAGCAAGACCGGCTCTCCCGTGGCCTCACCGAACCTTCGTATAAGCTCATGGTATCGGGGGTTGGTCTCCTTGTATACCGTCTGCGGTCGGGCCGTGCCCATGTGATCGACGGCAGGAATGGCGTCGCGCTTGGAGTCCTCGATTGGCGCGACCACGAGCATGAACCGCTCCGGCATACCTCCGGCCCCGTTCGGCAGCCGGAAGTAGTCAGACGCGGTGTCTGCGAGGACAGAGGGCGCGAACGGGCGGAACGGTTCGCGGAACTTGACCTTGCCGTTCACTATATCCTTCATCTCCGCGCGTCGTGGGTCGGCCAGGATGCTCCGATTGCCCAGGGCGCGCGGCCCCCACTCGAAACGCCCCTGAAACCACCCTACGACGTCCCCGTCCACGATGCGGTCGACGGTCGCGTCGATAAGCTCGCCGTCTTCCTCAAACTGCGTCCATTTGTACCCTGACTTCTCAACTGCGCTCCGTATGGCGTCGTGGTCGTACTCACGACCCCAGTAGGCATGGTCCATGACGAATCGCTCGCTGTTGCCGAGCGCGCAGTGCCAGGCGTAGAGGGCCGCGCCGAGCGAGCCGCCCCCGTCGCCGGCGGACGGTTGGACGTAGACCTCATCGAACGGCGTCTCGTTCAGGATGCGGCCGTTAGCCACCGCGTTCAGGGCGACTCCTCCAGCCATGCACAGGTTGGTTAGACCGGTCTCCCTATGGGCCTCCAATGCCAGATTCAGCACGAGCTCCTCGGTCACGTGTTGGATGCTCGCGGCGATATCGGCGTAGTGTTGGTTGTACCGTAGCAGGTCTTGGTAGTTGCTCGGCCTGTCCCCATAGTACGAGGGCCAGCCGGTATGCTCGGTGATGAAGGGAACGTTCGGATCTCGGGGCTTGCCGAACAGCTTCTCGAATCTCGACGTGAACGAGCGGTGGGTGCTGTGGTGGAACGAGAAATAGCGGTGGTCGGTCCAAACCGAGCCGTCCTCGTGCTGATTCACGACCTCCCATATGCGGTCGGCGTACCGGGGAGTCCCGTAGGGGGCCATGCCCATGACCTTGTACTCCCCCTCGTTGACCTCGAAGCCGAGGAATGCCGTGAACGCGCTGTAGAGGAGCCCCAGGGAATGGGGGAAGCGCATCTCCCGATTGACGGTCAGCGAGTGCCCATCACCGGCGCCGATCGTGGCCGTTGCCCACTCGCCTACGCCGTCGAAGGTAAGTACGGCGGCTTTGTCGAACGGCGAGCAGAAGTATGCGCTGGCGGCGTGGGACGCGTGATGGTCGGAGAACAGGATACGGTCCTTGTGGATGCCCAGCGCGCTCTCGATGCGGCTCCTTATCCACAGCTTGTCGAAGAGCCATGACCTCATGCCGTGTACGAACTGCATGTAGGTCTTTGGGAAGCCGGACACCGCCGTCATCATCAGCCGCTCGAACTTCACGAACGGCTTTTCGAAGAACACCACGTAGTCAAGCTCAGGGCCCTCAATCCCGCCCTGTTCGAGGCAGAAGCGGATGGCGTGTGTCGGGAAGCTAGGGTCGTGCTTGACGCGGGTGAACCGCTCTTCTTCGGCGGCCGCGATGAGCTTGCCGTCCTCCAGCAGGCACGCCGCCGCGTCGTGGAAGTAGCAGGAGATGCCGAGGACTCGCATGGGTGCGCCCCTTCACCACTGCCTCGTCATGTATTCCATCGCGTCCTCAGGGACCTCGCGTTCACGCCACCCGCTCCCTTTCGGACGGCGCAGCCGGAGCGGGTCGGCGATCAGACCGAAAGGGACATACATGAGCGGAATAAACACCCAGTAGACGACGGTGAGCAAGACGACCATCTGGACGGTCCCGATCAGATGCGCGAAGGCAAGCCAGCCGTCAAGGATGCTGCGCAGACGTGAGCGGGTTCCTGGCATCGTTTCGGTTCTGCTTTCCGCCATTGGAGACCGCAAGCCGGGCTGTCTTCAGTGGCACATGAGAGGCGCAGCGTTATGCCGCAGCTAGTCTGCCTGACGCAGCCAGATCCGTTCCGCAACCTCGTAGCCGACCACGACTTCGTCACCGTTGCACTCCAGCTTGATGACCCCGCGATAGGGTGCGGCTTCGGTGACCTTCACCCTGCGCCCAGGGATGAATCCGTAGGGTACGAGATACTCGAGGAGCGCTTGGTCGTCTTCGGGAATCTTGTCGACCGTATATTCATGGCCCTGGGTGGCCTCGCTCAACGACACCGAGTCGTTCGAGACGGGGTGCCCGCTGCCGGGTATGGGGTCGCCAAACGGCGAGGTCTTCGGATTGCCCAGCCTTCGCCTGATCTTCTCCTCCAGAAGTGGCGATATCGCGTGCTCCAGCCTGTGCGCTTCCTCGTGTGCATTGCAGAGATCGACTTCGAGAACGTCCACGACGAGAAGCTCGGCGAGTCGATGCCGCCGGACCATGCTCTCCGCGGCCTCTCGACCGAGCTTGGTGAGGTCGATCTCCTTGTTCTTGTCCATCTCGATGAGCCCTTCGCGGGTTAGCCGCCGGAGCATACCCGTGACCGACGGCAGGGACGTTCCCAGCCCTTCTCCCTCCGGCAGCCGTTTCAACTGCTCGGCTAGCTGAGAGGGCGTCACGCGCCGTCCCAACTCCTCCAGCTGATAGATGGAAAGCAGGTAGTTCTCGGCGGCCATGGAGAGCCGCATAGCCGACGCCGAGGCGCCGGATTTTGATTTGCCGGGAGTCACTTGTCCTTGGTCTTAACTGGCGCAAGATGCCGATTGAGCGTATCACGCAGACTCATAAAGCTCAAATGTCGCATGAATCGAGTAACTGTTCAGTCTCCGTGAGTTGAATTGCAAAGACCCCCTCTCTGTATCTCCCCCCGGCGGGGGAGAGATTGTAGATTCTTCGTCGCTGCGCTCATCGGAATGACAGCAGGAGGACAATTCCTGCATATCTCACCGACTCTGAACAGTTACTGAATCGACTATTGATCAATCGTCCTCCTGAGGAGGAGATAGCGGGAAGAGGCTGTGCCGATAGTGAGCTAAGGGGCTGGTGTGCTATCATTTCCGGCAGTGTAGTCCGAATCCGCATTCCACGAGAGACGGATCGGTATTGGACACGATACTGGGAGTGTGAAACGAGTATGGCAGTGGCATCGCAGGCGGGGGCGCCGGCCCTGAGACTATCGGAACAGGAAGTCGTTCAGCGAGACTGGACGCGCATTCGTTTCGGCCTTGCCATCGGCATCATGGCCGCCGGCATCGGGGCCGCGACGACGATCCTCAACCTCTATACGGAGTTCGAGGGAATCGGCGCCCTCGAACGGGTGCCACCCGGACAGGCCGTCCTGTTCGGGATTGCCGGCGCGTCCGGAGGATTACTCGTGGGCGGTCCCGCCTCGTACTGGCTGTACGGGGTCCGGCCGACCTTCAGCCGGCATGGGCGACGTGCGCGACGGCTGTGGGTGTGGCTCATGCTGGCCCTCGTGTTCGTCTTCTTCTACACTTTCGTGACGGGGGGAATTTTTCTCCCAATGGCGCGGTACATCTTTCTTTACCTGTCGAGCATCATGTCCGTCCCCAACGTGGTGGGCAGGTTTTTCGATCTGTTCACCGCATCATGGCTCGTGTTTGGAGTCAAGAACGCATTCTTCCTGATAGGGGCCATCCCTCCCTGGCCCGCAATAGGCGGAGTGGTGTTTGGGCCCGGTGCATGGGTGATTGACAAGTTCAGCACATCGACCGATGCCAGACTGTCGAAATTCGGCCCGATCACTTTGGCAACGGTGGTCGGCCTGATAGCCGTCGTATTCGCGGCGTTAGGTCCAAAGTAGCGACCGGCACGACTCGGCGCGTGTGTTGCCGACAGCCTACGGTCTGCTTCACCTTCTCTGCGCTGTCCCCTAGACGGACTAACGTATCTCGCGTCCTCTTTGGCGGCTTAGTCGTTCGAGACGAAGCCGAGCAGGTTGAGGATGATGAGGAAGATGTTCAGCACGTTCAGGTAGAGGCCGATGCTGCCCAGAACTGCGACCTGCGTTGCGGCCTTCTGGTCACCCCGCATTGCGGCCTCCTGCGCCAGTTCCTTCATCTGCTTGGTCTCCCACACAGTCAGAGCGAGGAACAGCGGGAGAAGCAGGATGTTGATGAGCAGGAAGAGGCCGCTGGACTGGATCAGCAGCATGTTGATGAGGCTGACGACGATCAGGCCAACCAGCCCGATCAGCAGCATGGGGCCCCATTTCGAGAGGTCCCTCTTGGTTGTCATGCCGATGGCGCTCATGGCGACGAAGAGACCGCCTGTCAGCAGGAATGCCATGCCGATCATCTCGCCGGTGAATGCCTGCAGAATCGGCGACAGGAAAAGCCCCTCGATACCTGTGAACGCGAGGTAGAGGACGGTCCCAAGTGCGGTATTCCCCTTGGCGACGACGGCGTTGGCGGCCATGAGCGTGCCGAACATGATCCCGATCATGAGCAGCCAACCTATCCAGCCAAAGCTGAATATGACATCGCCCACGCCGGTCATGTCGCCTATCCAAATCGTGGCCCCGGTGGTTATGACGCCCAGCGCCACCAGCCCATACATACGGGACATCGCGTCGGTGTAGATCGCGTTGACCTGAGTTCTGTTGAAGGGTACGCCGAAATACTCTTGAGTAGACATGACGAAGCGATTACTCCTTATCTCAAGGTGCCGTCACACTTCAGATTATAGCAAAAGGGACTGATTGATTTTCAACCCGTACTCTAGCCGAAGCCGGAGGCCAGCGACCCGACCATCGGTAGGCTCCCATCCTCGTTCACGCAGTCGTATACACCGCCTGCACGACCTCGATGCGCCCCTCAATGAGATTGCGGCGGACGTTTTCGATGCGCTCTCGATAGTCGGGGCCGAGGAGGACATGGAGTGCTTCCTGTAAGAACCCAGAACCGCTGGAGTCCACGGGCTTCCTCGCCCATTCGATGCTGACTGGGGTGTCGTCTTTCCATTCGGACTGCAAGAATCCGCACTCATCGAGTGTTTGGCGCAGGTGACCGGGGCTTGCGAGGAAGCTGGTCGACGGGTCGCTCGCCCATGGTACGGGGTAACGTATGGGTGAGATGCTCCCGGCCACAATTTCGTGAAGGGCGAGCTTGCCGCCGGGGCGGAGCACCCGTCTCGCCTCGCGGCAGAGACGGCCTTTGTCGGAGACGTTCATTCCTACGTGCTGCATCCAGACCACGTCGAACGACCCGTCGTCAAAGGGCAGGTGGAGGGCATTGCCGACGTGAAGCGAGACGGCATCATTCAGGCCGACACGCTCATTGAGCTCTCGACCGGCCTCGACGTAGCTCCCAGTCAAGTCGATGCCTGTCACACGACACCCGTACTCGACCGCCAGTGTCCGCGCGGGGCCGCCAATCCCGCAGCCGACATGGAGGACCCGCGCCCCTGGACGAAGACCGGCGAGTTGCGCGAGGTCGCGTGTGGCGGCGCGCCCGCGAATGTGGAGGTTCTCGAACGGGACAAGGTTGCTTGGCGTGAGGTTGTCGATGTCCTTCCCTGTCCCGGCCAACACGGCCAGAAGCTTGTCACCCAAGTGCGGCCCGCCGTAGTGGGCGGGATGTGGTGTGTCGGTCGACTTGAGGGGGTTGGACAATTCAGCTGATCGATACTACGACAGGCTCTACTACGCCCGCCTCGGATGCCGCGTCACGGAACAGTTCGACGACCGTTGGATGGCAGGTGAAGACGAGCACCTGGTTGGTACTCGACAACTCCGTGAAGGCGACGGCGGCCCGAAGCGCGCGGTCGGGGTCGAAGTTCACGAGAATCTCGTCCACGACGACGGGGAGCGGCTCGGTTCGCTGCCCAAGCTCACGGATCAGGCCGAACCGGAGGGACAGGAACAGCTGCTCACGGGTACCACGACTCAGTTCGGACGGCTGTTTGGTTCGACCGTCGGTGTCCGTGACCGTGATCGTCTGCTCACCGAGGGGAGCGTACACCTGCCGGTACCGTCCGTTGGTGATTTGGGTGAAGAATTTCTCAGCGTGGCGGACGACTCCCGGCTGCCGCTCGCGCTCAAACTTTCGTCGCGCCTCTTCGAGCAGGTTCTGCGCGAGGGTGAGCCGTGCCCAGTCGCGCGCGTGGCCTTTGATCTGCTCCAGGAGAATATTCCGCTCCATTCGAAGCCGTGACGACTCCTCTTCGCCGACGAGTGCCTTGACCTCTCTCTGCATCGCTCCGCGCTCGGTATCCCGCTCACTGATTTGAGCGTCTGCGTTGTCACGCTCGTCCTCCAGCGCGACTATGGCGTCGTCAATGGCCTGAGGGTCCGTGTTGGCGAGGTCGGCCTTCAGTCTTTCGAGCGCCTCGCCCGGTCCGCTGAGTCGCTGTAGACGGTCGTGCGCGGTGCGAGCCTTCTCTTCCAAACTCGTTCGCTTTTCGGATAGCCCTGCACGCACGCGAAACTCTTCTGCACCCTCGGCGCCGCCGGATTGGAGCAGTTGCCCAAGCTCCTCTTCGGCCTTTTCGAGGTCGTTCTTGCGCCCTTCCAATTGAAGTTCGGCTTCTTCCAATTCAGCCTCCGCATCGACGCGTTTCCTGACGCTCTCCTGGACACTTTCCAGCAGTTCGACGAGCCTGTCGGCGGCCGCTGCAACCGTGCGCTGATCATTCCGGTCGAACGTGACGTCAAAGGCCGACGCAAGTGGTTCGACGGCCTCAACGTATTCCTCGATGTCCTTCTCTATCGCCTGGATGCGCTGCTGCCAGCTTCGCACGTCTCCGAGCCGGCTGCGCCCAAGCTCGACCTGTCCCTGTAGCACTTCGGCGGTCTCCGGCGTGAACGTGTCAAGCAGCCCACGCTCGGTCAGCCATGCTTGCCATTCTGAATTTCTTGCTTTGAGGTGGTGGGAAGCCTGCTCGACCGCTTCCTCCGACATAGCCTTGCGAGCCTTCCTCTGTTTCGTAAGCTCACTGGCTTCCCGCAGCGTGCGCGATAAGGAATTCCACTCGGCGAGTTTCGATGCCTCGGCATCTAGTGAGCCTTCAGCGGTTATGAGGGCGCGCTCGGTGATCTCGTCGATGCCAATGTGTCCCAAGGTTTCGTTCAATTGGGACTCCAATGCAAACACCTCTTGTTCGGCTTGACCGGCTTGATGTCGAATAGAGGCAGTGAGAATTGTTCGAGAATGGTCCGAACCGGAGATGCGGCGTGAGATCAGCCTGTACGCCACAATCCCAGCGAGCGCTAAAACAACAAGAAAGCCGGCAAGCACAATTGACTCCATCGGACCGGTCACAGCTAACGCAAAGGCGGATACAGCGATTCCCAATGCAATGAGGACAATTACCGCCGGAACGATGAAAGGGACGCCGACCTTTTCTTCACGCGGCCGACTTGGGTCGGGGTCGCCGGAGCCAACAACCCCCTTTAGTTGGCTCTGCAGGTTTGAGAGATTCTGCCGGGCGCGGTCGACCCCTCCAAGTTGCGCCGACGCGGTTCTGATCAGAGTGCGCCGCTCCTGTAATTGTTCGGTATTGTGATTGGGCTTTGCGGTGGCCTCAAGCTCTTGTCGAGCCTTGCTCTCGGCCTCAATGGCCTCCTCTAAAGCGGTCGTAACCTGAACGAGATCCGACCTACGGCTCGAATTCTCAGCCGAGGCGTCCCGCAGCCGGCCGCCATGCCGAGTAATCTCCTGGCGAACGGCTATGGAGAGATCAAATTCTTCCAGCCGAGCCTCGTCCCAGTCAGGCCCCAGGTCTTTCAGGGTGTCGGCAAGGGTCTTCTTATGCCCTTCAAGCTCAGCCTCGCGCTCCGGCAGGTCTTTGACCGAGCCGTCGAAAGCGGTGCGCCCGTTTTGCAGGCGGCGGATATCGGCGGACTGCTTGATAATTGCCTCGTGCTCTACACTCACCTTCGTCGCGCCCTCGGCCTCTGTCACTCGCAGGCTTGCGGACTCGTACTCGCGCCGAGCGGTTCTGACGCGCTCCTCCAACGCTTCGAGGCGGTTTATGCCGTCCGACGGGAAGCTGTCGACAACCGGCAGTGTGGTCAACTCTTGCTCGGCGGATACCGAGTCATTCCAGGCGTCCCAGGCATTCTGCAGAGTGCCCTGACGGTTGTGCCGAGACTGAATTCGCCGTCGTTGTGCGGCCAAGGTTTCGAGCTCGGTCCCGACCTGCTGCAGCCGCGAGGTCAGTTGCCCATACTTCGTCGCGTTGTCCGCGACTTCCTGAAGCGTTGAATCGATCGCGTCCAGCCTGTTGGCGGCGGTGTAAATCTCCTGTGTGCTTCCCCCGCTGCGGAAGAGGCTGTTCCTCGACCGGTCGAGCTTGGTCGTCACCTCTTGAAGGGACGTCACGCCCATTCCCGCGCTGTATATCTGGCTGTTGACGTTTGCGTCGTTCAGGAGGTCGTCGCTGTAGAGTTCGTCGAGTGTGAACGCGAAGACCTGCTCGAAGACGTCCCGAGAGTGGTTGCCCAGCAGAGTCGTCAGTTCCGCTTCCGGGAGCGGGTCGCCCGATTCTGAATTGAGGGTGACTTGTCCGCTGTAGCTTCTTCCCGTGGTTCTGCGGATGTCGTAGAAGCGGTCGTCGGAGTCTTCTATGGCGATGCGTCCGCCATAGCGTCCCCCGGCCATCGCGGGATAGGCGTTGACCCTGCCGCTTCTTCGGGGAAACCCGAACAGTACCCTGCGAACGAACTCCAGAAGTGTGCTCTTGCCGGCTTCGTTCGGCCCGTGGAAGACGGTCACCGGACGCTCCAGCGGGCCGTACTCGACCCCTGAGAACCGGCCGAAGCCGTCTATATGTAACTCACGAATCCTCATGCGTCGTCCCCGGCGAGAAGGTCGACGACGGCTGCCTCCGCCTCGTCGATCAGCGCGGCGAGGACATCGTCGTCGGGGACATCGTCGGACAGGTGCTTGCGATATCGTCGGTGCCGGTAGAGGTCGTCGAGGCTTTCGCGCATACGTGCCAGCATCTCCGTGTCTTCCTTCGCGCGGTCGGCGGTCTTGAGCACCTCGGCCAGAAAGTCGGAGCCGTCGACGCGCTCCTCGCGGTTGAACGGCGGGGCCGTCTCGTCATCGATGCGCTCGCACCACGCGAAGGGCGAACGATGTGCCCATTCGCCGTTAAGGCTATCCAGTAGTCCCTCTGCAAGGTCCGTCTTTCGCAAGGAACCGTGCAGAGGCCCGCGCCCCGATAGTGCAATCCGCACCACTACCGAGCGTCCAGCGCTACTTTCCAGAGCATCTTCCATTCCTTGATGGAGGCCGTCGATCAGGTCCTGCTCCGTCTCCATGTCGGAGATGTCGAGGACGGGTCGCTCCCAGCGGACGGTGTCCACGGCCCTGAAGTCGAGACTGACGGTCCCATCATCGTCCACGTCGACGAGGTAGACGCCGCGCGCGCCGGGCTCGTTCGGATGCCTGCCCTGTGAGTTGCCGGGATATACCACGGTCGGCGACCGATCGCTGAGTACCTGTCGCGTGTGCACGTGGCCGAGCGCCCAGTAGCTAATGCCGGAGAATACGAGGTCGGCCAGAGAACACGGAGCGTAGGCGGCGTGGTCCGCATTGCCGTCGACGTTGGCGTGCATCAGACCGATGGAGAACGCGTTGGGATCGACTTTCCCAAGCCGGGGAACCAGATTGTCGTAGACGTCGCGCGTCGGGTAGCTGATGCCGTGCACGACTGCGCGTTCGGGCTCGTCCTCGAACACCGGCACGGCCTCGAATTCAGCGAGGAAGCGCGTACAGCTTGGCGGGTAGTCCAGCCGCGCCTCCCAGCCGTCGAGCGGATCATGGTTGCCGTGACAGACGAAGGAACGTATGCCAGCGTCATCCAGCCGTTTCAGGCCATCTACGAACTTGAGTTGCGCACGGAGGCTCCGATCGGCCGAATCGTACACGTCGCCCGCGACGAGCAGCGCGTCCACCTGCTCGTCGATGCACAGATTGATGATGTTCTCATAGGCGGCGAACGTCGCGTCGTGCAGGGCGCTCGCCACGTTGTCGGAAGCGACGGCCTTTATGCCGACAAAAGGGCTATCGAGGTGCAGATCGGCGGCATGGACGAATCGGATACGGGTCATGTCCCTCTGTCAGTTGAGGTCTACTGGATTGGCAAGTATAGCCAAGTGTGCCGTGTTTCGCTAACGTGCAGGACTGTATGGCGGCCTCGAGTCATCACTGGGCGGCGGCGCCCGCAAACAGGGCGAGGGCCGCGTCCTCGGCATCAGTCACCGCGATTGGCAGGTCTTCAACGGTCACCTCGCGACTCGGTTCCAGGAAGAGGAATGACACCTCCTTCACGGTGGCGCCGATCGCCCTGCTCAATGCCAGGGCGTACCCTCCCCCCTGCAGCCGGTATCGCGCCATCGCTCGCTCGATTTCGTCTTCAGTGCCTAGCGCGTCGGTCTTGTAGTCCACTATGACAAAGCCGTCCTCCTCCTCGAACAGCAGGTCGATGAACCCCTCGACGATTCCGTCCCCGACAGGGCCGGCAACCGGGGTTTCCCTCCACCAGCGTCCAGAGTCCAGAGCGCGTTTGACGATGGGGCTGCCGAGGGCCCGGCGGGCGAGACGGGCAATGTCATCCGCGCGTCCCGGGACGCCCTCGGCCGCGGCCTGGGCCTTCGCGATGTCTTCGAGGCCAACTCCCGTATGCATATCGACGACCTGCAGTACAGCGTGGACGGCACGGCCAATATTGGTCCCCGCGCGACCGCGCCTCCATGGTTCGTCGGGAATGTCCTGCTCCTCCTTCGCTTCCTGTGCGAGCCGGGTCGCCGCAGCAGATACGGGGTGGGACCGCGCAGCGTATACCGTATTCCTCTCCTCAACCCAATGTCGGCGCGCTGCGGGGGTGTCGGTGTCGGAAGTTTCGATGGCTGCGGGAGAATCGGGTGAAGGTGGTTCATCCACTGTCGGACGGGCAAATGGCTCCCAAAGGTGGTCGGCTCCCTCCATGAACTCCTCGATGCGGGCCGCGGGCGAGTTCTTACCTCTGGAACTCCGATACAAGCTGACGATGAGGTGATCTCGGGCGCGCGTCGCCGCAACGTACATCAGCCGAACGTCCTGCTCTTGCTCACGGTTCTTGTCGGACTCGGCCAAATCGTCATAGCCCGCCGTCTGAAAGGACGACTCCCTCGATCCGACCTTGACCTCGACCCTCCCCCGTTCCCGATCAAACAGGACGGCGCCGGGCCCGCGAGTCCGAGGGGAGTTCAGACCTGCCAAGATCAAGATCGGAAACTCCAGGCCCTTCGCCCCGTGGACGGTCATCACTCTCACCGCGTCCTCGTCTGACTCCGGGACGGCCGTTTCTCTCGCTCGCGCCTGCTCCTCCCGTTGACGAGCCGTCCACGCGAGGTATGCCCGAAGAGACGTTTCACCGGACGCCGTGAACGCCCTGGCCCGGTCGATCAGGAAGCGGTAACGCATCCATCGACCGCGCCACTGCCGGGCGTCGAGGGCCAGCTCCATGAGCCGGCGCTCCCGCACGAATTCTTCAATGAGAGCCGCCGGGGACGTCCAGCTACGGCGTTCGTGGAAGTCTCTCAGGACGGCGAGAGCGTCGGTCGTATACCCCGCCGGTGGGTCGTCATCGGCAAGGTAGTCGAACTGCCCTCCGGACTCGACGAACTCAAGCAGGTCGGCGTCCGAGCAGGCAAGGGCCGGAGAACGGAGCGCGGCGACGACGGAGACCTGATCGGTCGGGTCGTCTATGGCGGAGAGACAGTTCAGCAGGTCTCGCGCTTCCTGCGATTCGTAGATCAGGCCCGCGCTATCGAGGCGGTAGGGTATTCCGGCAGTCTCTAACGCGAATTCGAGCGCATCCAAGCCCAAGCGGCTCGGCATCAGTACGCAGACATCCTGATACCTAGCGGGTCGGGTTTCCGAGCCCAGATCCTCAGACCTAACCTGCCAACCCTCCTCGATCGCCGTCTTGATCGTGCCCGCGATGGCATCGGCTTCCTGCCGACGCACGTCTCCGATATTCCCGCCGATTGCCCCTCCCATGTGCCGGACGGGGGGCGGTTCGCCATCGCTCGGCCCAGCGTCGAGAGGGGAATATCCGGCCTGGCCCTCGCTTTCCGTCATCCACTGGGTGAATACGTGATTGACCCAGTCGATGACGGGGGGCAGCGACCGGAAGTTCCGCGTGAGGAGCGCGTTCGATCCGCCTATGAGGTCTTGCATCAGTTTGACCTGCCGAATGTCAGCACGGCGGAAGCGATAGATCGACTGCTTGGCGTCTCCCACGATGAATATTTTTCCCCCAGCCGGGCGAACCGTGTGCCAGTCATTCGGTCGGTCGGACGACTCCGCGCTGCCGGACACGTCCTCGGCGAGGAACATGGCAAGCTCCGCCTGAAGCGGATCGGTGTCCTGTACCTCGTCGATGAGAATGTGGGAGTAGCGTTCTCGGAAGTGATCGCGAGCGGGGATGCTGTCCCGGAGCAGATCGCGAGCTAGCACCAGCAGGTCCTGGAACTCCACTTCCCCGGCGGCCTTTCGCTCGTCGGCATAGTCGAGAGCGAAGCGTCGCAGCAGTTCGAGCACCGGGAGCAGCTCCGTCTCTCGCTCGCCCTCGGTGGCTTGCTCCGAAGGCATGTCGAACGAAACGTCCACCAGCAGGTCGTAGTTCTTGTGAAACCTGTCCGCGATATCGCGGATTTGCCTCAGGGTCATACCTTCTTCGAGGGCGGGGCGAAGCGCCTCTTGCGCCTCCGGATCGTCGAGGGTCGCGTCAAGCCACTCCGACCACTTCTTCTCGAACGCGACCTCCGCCTCGATTTCGTCCCGGACGTTGAATCCCGGAGGCAGGCCCGCCTCCAGGGGACGCTCGCGCAGGAGGCTCCCCGCAAAGCTGTGCAGCGTCTGGATGGACGCCTGGTCGAGGTCGTCCACAGCACGCTTGCACCGCTCACGCTCCGCTGGCTCCCGGCCGGAATCGCTGCTGACCCTTTCGAGCGTCTCTCCGATGCGTGAACGCAATTCGGCGGCGGCGGCTTCAGTGAATGTGATAGCGGCGATGCCGCCCATGCTCGCTCGTCCGGTCGTTATGAGGGCGGCGACTCGCTCGACAAGACTCCGCGTCTTGCCGGCGCCGGCGCCCGCCTCCACGACCATGTTCTCATCGAGGCGATCGACGATCGCGTTCCGTGCAGGTTGATCGGAAGGGTCTGTCATCCGCTTCCCTCTCCCTCGGCCATTGCCGCGTAGGCTGCCAAACGGCTGTCCCGGCGCTTCTGCCGCCAATGCCACTCGCGCCGCGTGGGACAGAGATTCTTGAAGTCACAGTACGTGCAATTAGCATTATACTTGCCCGGATAAGCGGGGAAGAGTCCCTTGCCGATGCCGTCGGTGATGGTCCCAACCGCATCGGAGAAAGGTTCGAGCATATCGTCGAGAGGCGCTGGCTTCTGGGGACGTGTCTTGAAATTACCCTTTGCCGACACGAACCAGTAGGCTGCTAGCACGTCGACCCCATCGCCCAAGAGTTGACGCGCCGCGAGACCGTACACAGGAAGCTGCAGTCGCGTGCCTCGCCTGACCGGGTCCTTGTCCATGTTCGTGTACTTGGTCATACCGCCAGTCTTGTAGTCGAGCACGAGGGCGGTTCCGCCTTCCGGGGAAACGTCAATGCGGTCGATGAACCCCCGAAACCGTATCGTGCCCGTTTCCGGGCTCGACCATTCGACGGGGGCTTGAGCCGGAGTATTTTCAGGTTGGTGGCGAGAGGCGCCGAAGGCGCTTTCCACGAAGAGAGGCGAGACTCCATTCTTGTGGCGAAGGTTGAAGTCCTCTTCCAGGAACCTGTGTAGGTCGCTCCGGATTTCGGCCTGCGCTATCTCCCACAGGAGCGGCTTACCGGTCACCCCGCGCTCCTCGACCTTTCGAAACTCCTCCTCGGCGATGCCCATGAGCAGCCGAAGGTGGTCTTCGGTCCAAGGCTGGTCCGGTTGAGGAGTCGTTCCCTCCTTCTGCGATGCTCGAACGAAACTTTCCAAGACCGCATGAATTAGCGAGCCTCGATCCAAGGGGGATATTGACGCGATCTCCTCCGGCTGCTCCGGTAAGGCGATGCCGAGGACGTTTGAGAGGAAGTAGCGGTAGGGACAGGTCGCCCACGTCTCTAACCTCGTCGGGGAGAAGTATTCACGATTGGAAAGTCCTATGCGTCCAGAGGAGAATGACGCCGCCGAGAGGTCGCCGTCCCAGACGGTCAACGTCCTCGCGTTCCTGGCCCGCTCCATTCGCAAGGCTCTCGCGAGGACCTTTTCGGTCGACACGATGTGGTGCTCGGCGATGCGTTTGCCGGAGCGACGCCATCGCCAGAGATAGTGGAGATCGTAGTCGTGGAGATCGGCGGGCTGCGACTCTGCAATGGCGTTGATACTCTCTTGTGCCGACGCTACCACTTCAAACCACGGCTGTTCTCTCAGCGAAGCGAGTTCAGCGGGAGACGACAGCATCGAGGGGTAGATGGACGAGCCGTTGAGCCGTGATGCCTCTTCGAGGAACCATCGGGACGGGTGCTGTTCCCTTTGGGCGGCGTTGTCGCCACGAGCGAACGTGAGCACGGTGGCGCGCCCGGAGGACGCCGCGGCCAGGTACTCGTACCGTTCGGCAGCCGTGCCTCGCCGGAGCGGGAGCCCCGCTTGCTCGCGGTCGTGGTCGGGCAATAGGGGGTCGTCTCTGACTCGCGGGGGCACGAGACCCTCGACCATGCCCATGAGGTAGACCTTGTCGAACCTGAGGCCGACAGCGTTCCCGATCGTACCGACGAACACCCCTTCCCCGAACGCGCCCTCTCGCGCGGCTGTCCCGCCAAGCGCCTCGTCGAGCGCGACACGAAGACCGTCCAGCGTGGCGCCGTCCTCCACGTCGTCGAGGCCCTCCAACTCCTGGAGGCCGTTTTGGAGGGTCTCCAGGTTGTCCTGTTCGATCTTTGGGAGAGAGGCGGTGTCCATATACCGCTTCATCAGTCCGTCCACCCACTCCACGTAAACCCGCCAAGTCGAGCCAATGGTAGTTGGATTAAGGTCGTCGTGCAGGCGCAGTATGAAGGCACGCAGCGCCCATGCTTCGCTTGCCGTCTGCATGATTCTCAGCAGCTTTGCTTCGGGGATGTCATCACTTTGGTCGTTGGCCGCACGCTCCTGTCGCCCTGCATATCGTGCGAGGCGGTCATTCCACTGCTCCATCCCTCCGACGACGCCCGCGTCGCGCGATATCGCGTCCCAGCGCGAGGGGCGGAAACCCGACGACGTCGACCTCACCGGGCAGGAGGTGAGCCAGCGCGTCACCTCGTCCCTCGGCAGTTCGCCGCCCGCGAGATCGACCATGCCCTTGACCATGCGCCCGACCGGAGTCGAGGCCAACCTTCCCGCCGTCGGACCTGCGGTGGGAATCTTCGCCATCGCAAACTGCTCCGCGATGAGCGAAGCGTACGGCTCCCGCTGCCAGTACAAGACCGCCATCCGGTGGAAGGGAGTGCCTTCGTGTGCGGCTGAGGCGATGGCTCTCACCACGCTTCGCACCTCTTCGCGGGTGTCGGACGTGATGAGCAGGTTCGACTCACGACAGGGCGGGGTCGGCATTTCTTCCGGCTTAGGGAGACGGGTTCCGCGAGGGACGGCGCTTGCCAGCACCTCATCGTCGGCCTCCTCATCTCCCGTAACCCCCAAGACCGTCGAGCACGTCCACGCCGATCTCAGCGCATCGACCAGCCGACGCTCCGCGGGCGTGAGGTCCGTCAAGAGGTACACGATCACAGGGCCAAGATCGGACAGCGCCGCGGTGTCGCCGCCTGTCACCGCATCGGCGGCGGTGTCGGCAAGGGCCTCACGGTCGTAGAACGACTCGCTGAAGCGGCGAAAGAGCGAGTACAGCCGGACGATCTCGCCGGAAATCTCACCTCGCCGTTCGAGAGTCGCGAGAGCGTTTGAACCTCCAAGACGGAGGTCCCGAAACGTCGAGCGGAGGCTGGAATGGAATGACGGGTGATTTCGGAACTGTTCGAGCCGTCCCGAAGCCTCGCCCGCCGCGCGACGAATGGCGGCGGACTCTATCAGCGGCTTGAGCGGCCGCTGCCCTTTCGCGGCAAGACCCGGCGCTCCGAGTAGCTCTGCGAGTCGAGGAAGCACCATGAACCGCACGTTGACGAGACCGCGCCTTCCGATGTCGCGACGGAGGTGGAGGGCAGCATAGGTCGACGGCACGACGACCGTGACAGGAGCGAGACGGTCGTCCGCCTGGTATTCGGCCAGCAGGCGTTCGAGGCACTCCTGGGCCTGCTCAATTCGCTCAACGTATAGCGCTGATTCCCTCATGAATCGAGGCTCCTAACCCGTCGCCAACTGCCCTGCAAGTATACATTCTGCACCACGGTTGCGGGCGCAGTCGCGCCTCACTGAACCAACAGATCGAACAGAGATTCTGCTATCATAGTGGCAGTTCGGAAAGAGCGCGCCGCCGGTTCGTCGAAGGAGTTAACGCATGGCACAGTACGACCCGTTCGAGGAGTTTGAGGAGTCCTTTCGTGCCGCACTCGACTTTCTGACCGGACAGAGCGGCGACGACGAGACCCTCAGCACGCTGACCTTCGTCGAGGACGCCGCCGACAACGACGAGGTCGACGACTACGTTCCCGACTGGCTCAGCCCGTACGTTTCGATTGCCGGCCAAATCATGCTGAACCAGATGGGCGAACTGCCGGACGAGGCCGACGAAGCGAGCTTGGGCCGCTTTATGACGGCGCTGGTGCCGGCGATGGCCCACGCGGTGCGGCTGGGATACGCGGAGGGGTACGAGAGCGGAAAGGCTGAGGCCGGCGACGAATCTCGGTAGGGGCAGGTTTGAAACCTGTCCATTAGGAAACTCGAATCCGTTGACGGACTTCCGTATAGACGTCCAGCTATTCGACGAGTTCGCAAACGTCGTCTCCCAGAGTCAAGTCCTAGAGGCCGTCTCCTCCGTGTTGGAGTCGGAATCGTGCGAACCGCACACTCACGTGAGCGTGGTGATCGCGGACGACGAGGTGGTACGTGAACTGAACCGGGAGCACAGGGGACTGGACGAGAACACCGACGTGCTGTCGTTCTCGTTCACTCACGAGGGCGAGTACTACGGTGAAGAGGAGCGGGACACCCGCGAGACCGACGTAGATTTCGTGCTTCCGCCTACCGAAGACGACGACACGGCACTTGGGGAGATCATCATCTCATACCCGCAGACATGTCGACAGGCGGAGCGGGACGGCCATCCGGCGGTTAGAGAGCTTACCGTCCTTCTGGTGCACGGCATCCTGCACCTCCTCGGCTACGACCATGAGGAGCCCGACGATGAGGTAGTGATGAAGGAAGCCGAGGCGCGGGCGATGCAGCAATTGGGACTACAGTCGAACTAAGTGATGCCGGTTTCGCACGGATTGATTGTATGAGAGACTTACGGGGCAGCATGGCGGTTCCCTGAGTTCTTCTTCGTCGAGAGGACATGGCAGAAGTCCTATACAGAAAGTGGCGTCCGAGGCGACTTGAACAGGTCGTCGGTCAGGAGGCCGTCACGCAGACGCTGCGGAACGCTGTTTCACTCGAGCGGATCGCCCATGCGTACCTGTTCACGGGGCCGCGCGGAACTGGCAAGACGAGCACGGCCCGCATCATGGCAAAGGCCGCCAACTGCCGTGAACCGCAGGACGGGGAGCCCGACGATACGTGCGACATCTGCCAGTCGATCAACGAGGGCCGCTCGCTCGACCTCATAGAGATCGACGCCGCCAGCAATCGCGGCATCGACGACATTCGCGACCTGCGCGACAAGGTCGGGTACACGCCCCACGAGGGCAAGTACAAGGTCTACATCATAGACGAGGTACACATGCTAACCGAGCCGGCCTTCAACGCGCTGTTGAAGACTCTCGAAGAGCCGCCGAGTCACGCGATCTTCATTCTCGCGACGACCGAAATCCACAAGGTGCCGCTCACGATCATCTCGCGGTGCCAGCGGTACGACTTCCGGCGGATATCCCTCGACACCATACAAATGCAGCTCGACACCCTCGCTCAGCGGGAGGGCCACACGGCCGAGCCGGAGGCTCTCGCCTTGCTGGCGAGGTCGTCTTCAGGCAGCCTGCGCGATGCAGAGAACCTGCTCGAACAGGCGCTGGTGTCGTTTGGCTCGCCACTCCGGGCGGAGCAGGTGCGCGATCTGCTTGAGCTTGGCGGGGACGAGCGCGCCCTCGATCTCGCGCGTCACGCCCTGATGAAGGAGACGAAGGAGGGTCTGGCCGTCATCAACGAGGTGTCCGGGCAGGGAGTGGATCTCCAGCAGTTCCACCGGATGGTCATGGACCACCTTCGCGGCACGCTACTCATCAAGTCTTCAGTCGAGTCTTCGCTAGGCTTCAATGATGAAGTCAAGGTCGAGCTTCGGAAGCTGACAGAAGGCTTGTCGCTCGACCATCTCGTCCACGTGTTGAAGACGTTCTCGGCGGTCGACGTGAAACGCGATCTGGTGTCTACCCTCCCCCTGGAGATGGCATTGGTCGAATCGAGCATCGCGCCGAAGCCTCCCGTCGTCCAGGCGGCCCCGGCTCCGGCTGCGTCCGCTCCCGCTCCGGCGAGGCAGGGAACGGCGCCCGCCCGTCCACCGGCGCGACAGCAGCCACGCACACAGGCACCATCCGGCCCGCCGCCTGGGAGCAGGGAAATCCCTCCCGCAGCTCGTGAGCCGTCCACTTATCGCCAACCTGCCGCCACTACGCCACCACGTCAGGCGGACCCGCAATGGGAACAGATACTGAGGTCCCTGCGTCACGCCAAGGGGAAGAAGTACAATCTCGGCAGCCTGATGCGAGACTGTCGCGAACGGCGTATCGACGATGACACGCTCACTCTGATGTTCGCGCACCGCGCTCACATGGAGCGGATGCAGGAGGAGTTCGACGACCCGTCCAGCAGGAAGCTCGTTAGAGACGCTGTACAATCGGCGTTGGGAGAGGAGTACGAGATCGCTGTGACGCTCGCCGACGGGGGCGGCAACGGCCCCAAGCAGAACGTCGCGCAGAGGAGCCATTTGGTGCGGGCCGCGCGTATGATGGGCGCCCGTGTGATCGCCGAAAAGGAGGAATCCCCGAATGATGAATAGAAAGATGCTCAAGCAGGCCCAGCAGCTGCAGAAGCGCATGGAGCAGATGCAGGAGGAGATGGAGACCCTCACGGTTGAGGGATCGGCCGGAGGCGGCGCCGTCACAGCCACGGTTACCGGCAAGATGCATGTCCTGTCCATCACCATCGACCCCGATGTCGTCGACCCCGACGACGTCGAGCTGCTTCAGGATATGGTGCTTGCGGCCGTCAACGACGGCCTGCACAGGGCGGAGGAAACGGTGAGCAAGCAGATGGCCTCACTCACCGGCGGCTTGAAGATACCGGGGTTGATGTAGAGGACACATTCGCTCTTTCGCAGTTGGCATTCCATAGAGTGCACATAGATGAACAACCCCGAATCATTCTCCACCACGGACCCGGTCGGGAAGCTCGTCGAAGAGCTTCATAGGCTGCCGGGGATCGGCCCAAAGACGGCCCAGCGACTGGCCTACCACCTCATACGAATGGGTGACGAGCACTCGCGGGCCCTTGCCGACGCCATTCTCGCCGTGAAGCAGAGGATCATCCTCTGCTCAGCCTGCGCCAACATCACCGAGACCGACCCGTGCCGACTCTGTGAGGACTCTAGCCGTGACCGCTCCAGAATCTGCGTGGTAGAGGAGCCGATGGACGTGCCAGCCCTCGAACGGACCGGGGCGTACTCCGGCCTGTACCACGTCCTGCACGGGGCGATATCACCCATGAACGGCATCCGCCCGGAGGACCTCAAGATCGCCTCGCTGCTCGAACGGCTCAAAGGCTCCGAGGTGACGGAGGTCATACTCGCCACGAACCCGAACTTGGAGGGAGAGGCCACCTCGATGTATCTGCACGGCCTCATATCCCCTTTGGGAATAAGGGTCACGAGGCCCGCGCGCGGACTGCCGGTCGGCGGAGACCTCGAATACGCCGATGAAGTAACGCTCGGACGGGCATTAGAAGGCCGCCAGGAATTCTAGCTACACGGACGCTCTGTGCCGCGGCTCGATGGCGGGCACGAATGGTCGAGGTCTGAAGACCCATGCCAAGACCGAGGACATACAATACCGAGGGCGTCGTGCTGAAGCACATGCGGCTCGGCGAGGCCGACCGCATCATCACCCTCTACACTCCTGACCGAGGGAAGGTGCGCGCGGTCGTCAAGGGCGCCCGTCGCGCCAAGAGCCGCAAGGGCGGGTTTCTCCAGCCACTCACCCACGTCCGCGTCTCGATAGCCGAGGGACGCAGCCTCGATCAGGTGGTCGAGGCCGAGACGGTCGCGAGCTTTCGCGCCGTACGGGAAGACCTCGGTCTCGTCTCGACCGGGATGTACTTGGCCGATCTCGTCGACGGGTTCTCCGCCGATGGCGCCGTCAATCCCTCCGAGTTCGGGCTGTTGGTCGGGGCGATGGGCGAGCTCGAATCCACAGAGAAGCCCGAACAGTTGGCACGGTACTTCGAGACTCGATTGCTGGGCGTGGCCGGGTTCGGTCCGGAGATGCGGCAGTGTGTGGACTGCGGGGAGGAGCTTGCGGCCGGCGACCATGTTTTCTCCTGTGCCTCCGGCGGGCTGGTCGGCCCGGAGTGCGGCAGCCAATCAGACGGCGCGCTGATCCACGTGTCGCTCAATGCCATCAAGGTGCTGAGATTCTTCCAAGTTGCTGATTTCCCTCAAGCCGTGGAGCTACCGCTCACGGAGCGTTTGATCGAGGACCTACGGCGACTACTAGGGACCTATATAACCTATGTCCTGGAGCGGGAGCCGCGCAGCGCGGAGTTCATGCACCTGGTATCATCCGGATAGCGTCTTGTCGGGGTCGCTGAGAGGTGAATGGCGAGTTCTATGAAGACGGTTACGCTGATAGGCGATTGCATCAGGCGGGACTACCAGCCGACCGTGCGCGATGAACTCGCGGACGTTGCGGAGGTATGGGGGCCCAAGGCGACGATCAAGACGACACGCGACGTACTCGCGCACCTCGACGAGTGGGTGCTCGGGCCAACGCCGGACCTTTTTCACTTCAACTGCGGCCTCCACGAGATTCGCCGCTTCCGGCCCGGCGACTCACAGACGGTGCCGCTGCCGGAGTTTAGACGGAATCTCGATGAGATATTCCGGCGGATTCGGGACGGCTCCAAAACTTCCATCACCTGGGCGCATACGACTCCGATATTTCACGAGCGGCGGGACAAGCTCAACACCTACGGACGGCTGGAAACCGACGTGGTGGAATACAACGCAGCAGCGTCCGAGGTGGCAGGCAGGTACGGCGTGCGCGTCGTCGATCTGCATCGACTCACTCATGAGAGCGGCTTGGAGCGGTACATGGCGCGGAACGGTCTGCACTTCACGCCGGAGGGTTATACCATGCTGGGAAGGGCCGTAGCGCAGGCAATCCGGCAGGAGTTGCAGGCCCGCGAATACTCACCCACCGAGATCGCATTCACGAGATAATCTCTCTTTGGACATCCGCCGATGGCTCTGCTAGTATGAGCGTCGGCTCTGAGTAGAGTACAAGGACAGACGGACGGCCCGGCGGGCGACGCGGGTGCTGAGAGGGGAGCAACATGACCTCCAGTGACTACAGCTTCAAGCGATTCTCCGAGCACGAATTCTACGGGCAGCAGAACGCCTTGCTCGTCGATTTGGCCGGCGTGGGTTCGGGACAGCGAATCATCGACCTTGCGTGCGGAACCGGTGGAGTGACGAAGATCATCGCCGACCGCCTGAAGTGTGCGAAGGATTCCGCCATCATCGGCATCGACCATTCGTCGTCGGCCCTCAAGCAGGCGATGGAGGAGTTGAAGGGCCGTGGCGATACGGCAATCCAGTTCGTCCAGAGCCAGATGGAGAACATCTCCGAAGCCGTCAAGGACAAGGCCGACACCGTCATCCTGTGCAACGCGATCCACTACATTCCCGATAAGGACGCGGTGGTCGCCGAGATAGCGAAGACGTTGAAACCGGGCGGCAAGCTGGCGTTCAACACGACCTTCTACGACGGGTCGCTCCCCCAAGAGTCGCTCATCTTCTATCGCAAGTGGATGCTGAAGGCCAACCGCATCCTCCGACGCGAGTACGGAATGACTCCTGTAAAGGCGGAACGAGTACAGGCCCGCAAGCAGCTCACCGCGGATGAGTACAGGGAGTTGCTGGAACGACAGGGCTTCGAGGTGGTCGAGCAGAAGATCGAGACGGTGGAGTTCACACGGGCCGGTTTCCTCGACATCAGCACTTTTTCGGACTTCATAGAGGGATCCCTTCCGGGCGTCCCGTTCGAGAAGGCCAGCGCGGCCCTGCAGGCGGGCGTCAACCAGGCGTTCGAAGAGATGAAGGTCGAGTGGATCCCGCGCAACTGGCTGGGGATCGTCGCCGTCCGCAAGTGACCCGCCCGTCACGCTCGTCACTCCCGCGAAAGTGTGGATCTACAGGTTGGGGCGTGAGTAGGGTATTGATCTAGGCTCGAAACCTACTAAATTGAACCGCGCCTTCTCTTCTGTCCATCGTCTGGCATAGCATGAATGCCGTGCTATTATGCTACGGCGATCGTTCATTCAAGAACGGCGGCACGGAGGATGCTTTCAACGGTCGCGCCACTTGAACGGCGCAGCGAACTTGTCCTCAGTCGATACGGAAAGTAGCCCAACGAAAGCTTGACCAGCTCGATTCCGCGTCCGTCATGAGCGATCTTCGTATACCTCCGGGCAACCGGCTCGAGCGACTGACTGGCGACCGAAGCGGTGAATACAGTATTCGCATCAACGATCAGTACCGTATCTGTTTCATATGGACGGACGCGGGCCCCGTCGGCGTCGAAATAGCTGACTACCACTGACGAGGAGACCGCACATGGTCCGCATTCCGACCGACCGCGAACCGACGCACCCCGGGGAGATGCTGCTGCATGAGTTCCTCTTCCCCATGGGGATGACGCAGCACACTTTGGCCAGCGCGATCCAGGTACCCTACCAGCGCGTCAACGAAGTCGTCCGGGGGCGTCGTGGGGTCACGCCGAGCACCGCCTTACGCCTCTCTAGGTTCTTTGGCACTTCTCCGGACTTTTGGATGAGCCTGCAACTGCGCTGGGATCTTTACCACGCCCAACGTGCCGAGGCGGATCAGATAAGAGAAATCCGACCCTATGAGTTGGTCGACGCCCCATAGAGCAGCCTCAACTCCGCCTAAATCGCCGCGAGATGACCGCACCGCCGAGGTGACCGCGGACTACTCATCCGTGGTTCACGTCGGACGCGGCCCGTAGACGAAATCCGTCTCGAAAAACTCCATCATGTAGCCGTTCATCCCTACGCTCTCGTACGTTCGCCGCGCCCCTCGATTGTCCTCGTCGGTGTATAGCCTGATGCCGCAGACCGTGGGGTCTTCCTCCGCCTCGCTGTGGAGGTGCTTGTGCATGGCGCTGTAGACGCCCTTCCTCCGCCAGTCCGGGACGACGTAGACGTTCTCGACCCACCAGAACGTGCCGTCCCTGTACGGGCTCCACTCGAAGCAGATACGGAGCATCCCGACGGTCTCACCCTCCGCCTCGGCGACGATGTGGAAGCCCAGATCCGGCGATGACACCAGCTTGCGGAGTCCGTTCCATAGAAGATCGCGCTTTTGCCCGATCTTGCCGCCACCGTTATCGATATACAGTTGGAACAGCGTGTCGAGGTCGGCGGGGACGGTCTTTCTCACCGCAATGGTGGAACTCATTGGCATCTCCTCCCGTCGGTCGTTGTGGAGGCATTAGGATAGCTTCCTTCGGCATGAGTCCGCAAAGTCTCTCAATTCAAGAGCGGAAATGACCTAGCAGTCAGCCCATTTCTTTGGTCATAATCCAATAAGAGTCCGAATTTCAAAGGGGTGAGCATGGCGCTCCTGAGCAGCGCGCGGGTACAGCGCCAGGTCGTGAGGCTTCTCGGGGAATTGGAAGAGGCGGTGATCTCCCGGCGATGGGAGGCCGTCCGCGATACGAGCCACGACGTGCTGGCTCTCGAACCGGACAACGTGGACGCTCAGGCATTCCTCGCGGCAGCGAGGAGAGCGCTGGGAGAGGACGACTCCCACGGTTCCTCGAATGGGGTCGGCTCCAACTCGTCCATGTCCGTCGTTCATTCCGACGTTTCGGGTGCGGCCATCAACGGGCGCTACACGCTAGGGCGGATGATCGGCGAGGGAGCGAGGAAGCGGGTGTACGAGGCCATGGACTCCCTCCTCGACCGCGAGGTAGCGATTGCGATCGTCAAGATCGAGACGCTGGACGGTGTGTCGCGACAGCGAATCACTCTCGAAGCGCAGGCTATGGGCAGGCTCGGTTCCCACCCGCACGTCGTGACGGTGTTTGACTTCGGAGAATACGTACCCGAAGTCTCCGCTGAGCCCCATCCGTATATGGTGACGGAGTTGATGAGAGGCGGTGACGTGGCCGGCCTAATCGAGAACGCGCCGGACGGTGGTCTGCCTCTGGACGACGTGGTGCGGGTGATAACACAGGTGTGCCGCGGCCTCGACTTCGCCCACGCCAACGGCATCGTGCACCGAGACGTCAAGCCGGGCAACATCTGGCTCACCAAGGACGACACGGCGAAGATCGGCGACTTCGGACTTGCCAAGTCGCGAAACCGGTCGCGCATAACGCAGTCCGGCAACATCGTTGGTACAGTGACCTACATGCCGCCCGAGCAGATCACCGGAGGTGAGGTGACGCCACGAGCCGACCTGTACGGCCTCGGCGTCGTTCTCTACGAGATGGTCTGCGGCCGGCCTCCGTTCATGGGCTACGACACACCTTCGGTGGTGAGACAGCACCTCGAGACGGAGCCCGTGTCCCCGACATGGCACAACCCCTACTGCCCAAGGCCGCTCAAGGCGCTCATCCTGCGGATGATGGCAAAGGACCCGAAGAGGCGGCCCCGTTCAGCGGCGGATGTCATCAAGGCGCTCGAAGACATACAAGCGGGCGGGACGCACACTCGCGTGAACGGTTCTTCGTCCGGCCGGACGAAGTCTTTGAGCGTCAGCACCGAGTCGCTGAATTGCGACTTTGCAGGCGTATTCGTCGGACGCGGCGAGCAGATGGACGTGCTTCGGGCCGGTCTCGAGGAGACGATGTCCGGACGCGGACGATTCCTGATGATCGAGGGTGAGCAGGGAATCGGGAAGAGCCGAATGGCTCATGAGCTGGCCGTCTACGCCGGGGAACGCGGCGCGAAGGTGCTCTGGGGCACGGCGGACGAGGCGGGCGCGGCCACGTCCTACTGGCCCTGGGCGCAGGCAATCCGCACGCACGTGCAAAACACGGACGCAGAGCAGCTGGAGCGCGAGATGGGAGAGGGCGCCTCGGAGATCGCGGTGGTCGTGGCCGACGTGCGGCAGAAGCTGGCCGGTCTTGCGCCTCCGCACGATTTGGACGACCCTCAGGAGCCGAGCTTCCGGCTGTACGACGCGGTTACGGGATTCCTCAAGGCGGCGTCCGACGAGTGCCCTCTCGTAATCGTCTTCGACGATATCCAGCGCGCGGACGACTCGACGCTGGCGCTGCTGCGCTTCATCGTCCCCGAACTGTCGACGATGCGGGTGCTGCTGGTCGGGACGATGCTTCCCTCATCGAGCCTGCCGGGCAGCCATCCCCTGACCGAAATCCTCACCTACTTCAAGCGTCGCAGGCTCCTGCAGCGCGTGCTGCTGTCGGAACTTTCGGTGGATGAGGTCGACTCGATTGTTCGGCACAACTACGGTGTCTCCCTCTCGCCGACGTTCATCAAGGGGATCTACAGCCAGACGAAGGGCAATCCCCTCGCGCTCTCAGAGGTCGCCAACACGCTGCTGTCGCAGGCGAGTCCGAATTCGTCGAAGAGTTAGAGTCCTATCGGGTCAGCGATCGGCGGGGACGATGCCGATCCAGGTCTCCATCTCGGAATCTTGCGGCGACTCTATGGAAAAGCGGTGGTCGTAGCGCTCGACCTCCAGGAGGTTCCAGCGGTAGCCGGAGTTGGGCAGCCATTCCTCCATCGCGCAGCGTATCGTCTCAGGCAGATCGGCGATCGGGCCGCGATGCGTGATTACGGCAAACGTAGAAGCGGGGACCTCGTGTGCGACCATACCATCGGGTGGTGAGTCGACCTCGCGCGCCAGGGTGCCCGCAACGTAGAGCAGCTCGTCGGGGTGTGATCGTTCCCCCTCGGGAGGAGTGAGAACGAGACCGTAGTCGGCATCGTCCAACCTATTCTTGACCTCCCCGCTCCGATTGATGAACCGGTGCCAGAGGGCAGGGATTACATCGAAGTTAGTCGCGTCCGGCGACAGTGCGCCGATGAAAGACCCCTCTATCCCCACAAGTGTGAAAGCGTCCCTTTGGACGATCTCCGGCTCGTTCACAGCGGCGGCTCCTTCTCTGTCGTATCGGTCACTGCAATTGAGGAAAAATCACACGATTCTGGGATGACACCCGGCGTCATTTGGGCGAGGATACCTGATACTCACCAAAGGAGCCAGTGGATGAATGCCCGACGTATCCTCAGTGCAATTGCGTTGCTTGCGGTAACCCTAGCGGCGGCCTGCGGTCAGTCGGCGGAGTCGACCCCGCAACCGACACCGGAACACACGGCTGTTCCGACTCCCGTGCCCACGGTGGCCGAACCTACTCCAACGCTTGTACCATCGGACGACCGCCCCTTGGTCGACGTGTCCCACCTCCTCGACTTCGTACGCGAGGGTATCTACAAGAACTCCGACGGCGTAGGCGGCGCGGCATGGCTCGACTATGACGGGGACGGGTACCTCGACCTGTACATAACCAACACCAGAGAAGCGAAGAACGCCCTGTTCCGCAACAACGGGGATGGGACTTTCACCAACGTCGCGGAGGAGGCCGGAGTGACCAGCGAGACCGGCAACACGGCGGTGGTTGCCGGGGATATCGACAACGACGGCTGCACAGATCTGATACTGGCGGGCGACGGGGGCTTCCAGGGAAACAAGCCAACCGGCTTTCGAGTCTACGCCAACAACTGCGGCGGCACGTTCACCGACATCAGTGAGACGGCCGGCATAGACAAGCCGGAGGTGTCATGGAGCCTGGCCTTGGGCGACGTCAACAACGACGGGTACCTCGACCTCTACGCCGCGGGACTGATCGCGCTGTCCGTCTCTTTCGACCAGCGCGACCAGCTCTACCTCAATAACGGCGACCGCACGTTTACCGACGTGACCGACGAGGCGGGCATCGAAGGCGAGCTATCGACATGCTCCTCCCGGTTCAGCGACTACAACCGGGATGGTTGGACGGACATCTTCATCGCTAACTGCTTTTTCGCTTTGGTGAGGACCGAGCTCCTTCGCAATAACGGAGACGGGACGTTCACGGAGGCGGGGTTCGAAGCAGGACTGGTCTTCTCCCCGTCCGGCCACCCGCTCGACTACGACCGGGACTCCCGCATGGCTCTCGCCTTCGGAGACTACGATCTTGACGGCGACTTAGACCTTTTCGCCCCGGGCCAGACCGACAAGCCCATGTTTAAGAACAACGGGGATGGGACCTATACAGCTGTTGAAGAACAGGAGTTGGGACTCGTTATCCGCGGTCTTGGGGCTGACACAGCGGTCAGCTTCGCCGACTTCGACAACGACGGCTATCTCGACGTCTTCTACGTCGATGTTCCGGAAGATTCCCCTCCTGTGGGTATGCTACGGATCAACAGAAGCGACGGATCGTTCTCCGAGCCGATCGAGTATACGGTAATTCTTCCAAGTGGAGCCGCCACGGGAGACTACGACAACGACGGCTTCGTGGACCTGGTAGTCGTGACGAGCAAATCACAAGGTGAGAGTGGCGAGCCGCTGCTGCTCCGCAATCGGGGCGGTGACAACGGTTGGATCACCGTCAGGACGGTCGGGGTTGAGAGCAACCGTGACGGCGTTGGGGCGGTGGTGAGGGTCCACGCGGGCGAGCAAGCTTACGTCCAGGAGGTCTCCGCCGGTTCGGGCTCCTCGACCAACAGCCCCTGGCTGACCTTTGGGCTCGGGGACAGCGACGTGCCAGTGGATATCGAGGTGCGGTGGCCCTCCGGTCTCGTCGAGATATTCGAGGACCAGGCCATAAGGCAGATTGTAACGCTGACCGAGGGGTCGGGAATGGAAGTCGAGGCGGGAGGGTAGTGTTGAGCGGAAGTGACGGGGGCCCCCCTCTCTGTATCTCTCCCCCGTCGAACGGGGGAGAGATTGCTGAATCTTGAATGAGTATCTCTCTCCCGTCGAACGGGGGAGAGATTATTGGATCTTGAACGATTTCGCACTCCTCCCATGACCTGCCCAGAGCAAAGGCGTGTTCCCGTGACGAGAGGTGTGAGGAACAATAACGTTGCGGTGACTACGAGAATTCTCAAAAAGTGTTCCATTTTGTTCCATTTTGTTCCATTGCGGCAATGGAAGCGCCGGCTTCGGACTTGAGGAGCCGCTCTTCTTCGTCGAGGAGTCGTTCTCGTTCCTGCACAATGCGACGGTACTCTTTATCCACTTGCCGGAGGACTTTGGCCTTAGTAGGGCCGGTAATTTTCCGTGGCCGGACCGTTCCAAACTCTTCCGGCATTTGCTTGCGGAGGAGAGCTAACAGGAGACTCTGGGGAGCATCCGGCTTTAGGGTTATTTCGAGGAGTATCTCCTGGACGGTATCGGAGAACCTCAGCTCGGCGATCTCTTTTCGATTTACGAAGCCGAGGACGTTGTGTCGCTCCCATTCCTCTATGGTGCTGACGGAGACTCCGGCTCTCTGGGCGGATCGTTCGTAGTTCGGTGTGAGGGCGTACTGTTTGAGACAAAGGGTCTGCACTCTCCAGATATCGCACTGTTCGGGAGTGAACTCGCTGAAGCGGATGCCGAGGGCTCGTTCGGTTTCGGCGTCGATGAATTCGGAGTTCATTCCGAGAGATTGAATGAAGTCGAGGTCCATGGGGGTTTCGGTTCCTGGGTGTAAGGTTTTGGATAAAGAATAGACCATGCGTTCTCACATTGTCAAGATGGGACAGGGAGGCGGGACTGTTCAGTCTCCGTGAGATGAATTGCAAAGACCCCCTCTCTGTGTCTCTCCCCCGCGGGGGAGAGATTGTAGGTTCTTCGTCGCTGCTCTCCTCAGAATCACCATGGCTTTGCGAAGGCCACATAAGGGGATGAAAATTCGGATGCGTCGGGAACGGGCAACCACAAGGGTTGCCCCTACGACAGGTTTGCCGGGGGTTATTTTCAGAGGAATCCCTCATGTCGGTTGTCACCGACACCACCAATCATGAAAATGGCCGTAGGGGCGATTGGACGGGGGTTATTTTCGGAGGAATCATCCATGCAGCCTCGCCGTCTGCACACCGAGGGATGAAAATGGGCGTTGGTTCCGCCGAGGTCACTCGGCTGCCGGCAGTGGCCGAAGATGGATTCCCGCCCCGTATCGGGGTACGGGGTGACGTTCCTTCGCGGGAATGACGGGTGTGAGTGCCGGAATGACGATTTGAAGGTTGTGTCGGTCATTTTCGTACCAATCGCTCATGAGGGTTGTCACCGACACCACCAATCATGAAAAAGGGTTTGGCCTCGTCGTCCTCGCGTGGCAGAAGCCGGAGGATGGATTCCTGCCCCGTATCGGGGTACGGGGTGACGTTCCTTCGCAGGAATGACGGTGTGGCGGTGGCGGTGGTGCTCTGAAGGGCGGGTTTGAAACCCGCCCCTACGAATGCCGGTTGGACGGGGGTTATTTTCAGAGGAATCCAAAGCTCACTCCGCGATCACTGCTGTAAGTCCTCGTCCGGTTACCTTCCGGGCAGCGCGCGGATCGCCTCCAGCGCCTCGGCCTGGACACGTCGGTCCCCCAACCGCAACGCGATTACCAGTTCCTGCTGTGCCAGCTGGTAGTTGCCGGCCTCGATATATATCTTGCCGCGAAGCAAATGGGCCTGCGCGGCGCCTAAGGGGCCGGACTCTATCGCCTGAGCAAGCGCGTCAAGCGCCCGGTCATAGTCGCCCTGTGAATAGTAGCGCTCGGCGCGGAAGTAGTGCGTGAAGGAGTTTTCCGGCAGCCTGCGGTCGGCGATGATCACGCCGAGTGTCAGAATGAGCAGCGTGACCGGCACGACCCACCACTTGGGGATGAGCGACCCCGACGTGTCGACGAAAATCCGGTAGCCCAACGTCGTCCCGGCCTGCCGGTACTGCGGCGAGAGCGTCAGTCCGAGAATGAACCCCGCGACCAGGCCGCCGCCGTGCGCCCAGTTGTCGATGCCGGGCGTCGTCAGGCCGATTATGACGTTAATTGCGACAATGACCGCAAGGCCGATCAAGCTATTCTGCGCGTGCTTGCCGAACGTCCGACGCTGCAGGAGGAGGAATGCCGCCAGCGCGCCGACGACGCCGAAGATCGCGCCGCTGGCACCCGCTGCGATGGCTATCGAGTTGAACAAGTAGCTCGTGACGCTCCCGGCCAGCCCGGCAAGGAGATAGATGAGGAAGAAAGGCGCGTGCCCGTAGGAACGCTCCACGGACTGGCCGAAGATGAAGAGTCCGAGAGCATTGAACCCCAGGTGCATGAAGCCGGAATGGAGGAACATCGCCGTGAGCAGCCGCCAGTACTCCCCCTGGGAGATGAGGGGGCCGAACATGGCGCCGAAATCGAGGAGCACGTCGGCGTCTTCGGTCCCGCCCGCAAGCTGCGCGAGACCGAACATGACGACGTTGATGGCGAGCAGAGCGTAGGTGAGGTAGGGCTTCCGCGTTACCTCAGGCATGGGGACGTAGGGTTCCGGCTCGTGGTCGTATTCGTCGGTCTCGTACACGTGCTGTCCGGCGGGGAAAGCGCCCCTAACTTCTTTAACGGCGGGGCTGTTCAACGGGTCATGCCGTTTCGGTGCTATGCCCCGTAGTTCTACGATACACTAGGGCCGACTACGCGCTCAAGGAACGTTCAGAAGGGGTAACTGTTCAGTCTCGGTGAGTTGAATTGCCCAGACCCCCTCTCTGTGTCTCTCCCCCGGCGGGGGAGAGATTGTAGATTCTTCGTCGCTGCGCTCCTCAGAATGACAGTAGGAGTACAATTCCAGGATATCTCACCGACTCTGAACAGTTACCAGAAGGGGACACGGTGCCACAACTCAGCGAAGCTCTTCCCAGCAGGAGCTATATTCGCCCTGACCAGCAGGTCGACAGCATAGCCGAGATTGACGCGCGCGCCCTCTATGACCGAGGCATTCGCGCCATTGCCTTCGACGCCGATCAGACGCTGTGCCGGTACCATGGGATGGGCATCCATGAACGACTGCTGACGAACATCGAGGTCATGCGCGGCCTGTTTGCGGACCGCGTGTGCATCATCTCGAATTGCACCGACCGAAGGCGGGAGGAGCTGGTCGAGCGTTTTCCACTGTACGTCGTGCCGGTGCGAAAGAGGAAACCTTCCCCGCAGCCGTACCGCGAGGCGGAAAGGCACTTCGACGTGCCGCCTGATCAGTGGGCGTTCGTGGGCGACCGCATCCTCACCGACGTCGTTGGCGCGAACCGGGCAGGCTGGCACTCGATACTGGTGCCCCCGCTCGCCCCCGAGACCGATCCGTGGTTCATCGCCATGGCCCGCTCCTATGAGCGACTACTGTGGAGGGCGTATGGCATGTGACGCGGGAGGTCTTGCCGCTACAAGTCCGGTTCAATAGGACCGGACGACTCTCCGTAGGCGGTCTGGATCTGGGTGATCTTCAGCTCGGCCTTTGAGAGCATATCGCCGCAGTAGTTGGAGAGGCGCATACCCCGCTCGAAGAGCGCGGTGGTCTCGTGGAGGGAGAGTTCTCCCGCCTCCATCGTACGGACCGTCTCTTCGAGTTGCTCCAGCGCCTGCTCGAACGTGAGGTCCTTGAGTTTGTCGTCGGCCTTCGGTTCTTGTTGCATATCCCTCGAGCGCCTATCCTATCAGTCTTCAAAGAGGTCCATACTCGCCTGTTCACGCGGTGGTGATTTCCTCGGTCTCTTCCGTCGTCGGGGCGTTGGACGCAAGCTGCCTCCGGTCACCTGCGCCTTGAATTCGCCCTCTGCCACCGTCACCCCTATCAGGTCGCCGTTCCCGACCTGCGACGGCGAGGTGACTACGGTGTTTTCCCTGTGGACTATGGCATACCCGCGTAGTAGCGTATCTCGCGGGCTGAGAGACTCGAGTCTGCCTCGCAGGCCAATGATGCGTTCGTTCGAGACCCGCATGGTCCCGCGCAGGTGGCCGGCGGTCGTCCGAATCATGTCGTCGATGCGCAGCCTGAGCGTGTCGAAGTCGGGCAGCCCTCGTGTGAGGCGCGGAAGAAGCGCGTCTATCTCCCAGCGGGCCGCTTCGAGTCGACCTGTGATGCTGGCGTCCAACGACCTGCGGAGCACCCCGATGTCGGCGAACAGCTCGGCCTGGTCGGGCATGACAAGCTCCGCGGCGGCGGACGGGGTCGGCGCTCGAACATCCGCCACGAGGTCGGCGATGGTGTAGTCGGTCTCGTGGCCGATTGCGCTGACGACCGGCACACTGCTCTTGAAGATCGCTCGCGCCACGTCCTCCTCGTTGAAGGGCCAGAGGTCTTCCAGAGAACCGCCCCCGCGGGCGACGATTGTCACGTCGATGTCATCGAGTCGTTCCAGCGCGTCGAACGCCGCAACGATGGTGGGCGCCGCCTCATTGCCCTGCACCAGAGCCGGCGCGAGAACCAGTTCGACGGCAGGGTAACGGCGGGCCGTCACGTTTTGGATGTCGTGCCAGACGGAACCCGTCGGCGAGGTTACCACTCCCACTCTTACAGGAAATCTCGGCAGCGGCCTTTTGCGCGACGGCTCGAACAGTCCCTCCTTTTCGAGCCGCACCTTGAGCTCTTCGAGCTTGAGCTGCAGTTCGCCGACGCCCTCCGGCTGGACCACGTCGGCAATGAGCTGAAGATCGCCGCGCGGCTCGTAGAGCGCCACACGACCGTGAGCGATTACGGCGCCGCCTTCCTCGATGAGATCGGCCCCGACGCCTCCTCCACGGAACATCACGCACCGGAGCGTCGCGCCCGAGTCGCGCAGGCTAAAGTAGGAATGTCCCGCCGCCGAGCGGGTAAAGTTACCGACCTCGCCACGCACCCACACGTTCTGCAAGACCGGGTCTTCGCGGAGAATTTCCGTAAGATATCCCGCAACCTCTGAAACTGAGTAGACGGCCATGCTTTCGCCCTAGCGATGTGTGAGAGGGCATGCCTCTCGCTGTTCCTCTCTCGGCGAGAGAGGAGATGTGGGTACGTTTCGTCCGAGACTCGGCTAGACGCGCCCGGCGTATTCGCCCGTGCGAGTGTCTACCCTGATCGTCTCTCCTACGTCGATGAAGAGCGGCACCTGAACGACAAGGCCGGTCTCGACCGTGGCGGGCTTGCTGCCGCCGGTGGCGGTATCGCCTTTGAAGCCGGGGTCCGTGTCGACTATCTTGAGATCGACGTTGAGGGGTATCTCGATGCTGATCGGCTCGTCTTGGTAGAGTACGAGGTCTACGGTCGTCTGCTCGATCAGGTACGGTAGTGAGTCCGAGATCCGGTCGCCTCCCAGCGGGAACTGCTCGAAGGTCTCATTGTCCATGAAGTAGTAGATTTCGCCGTCCTGGTAGATGTACTCCGCCTTCCGGCGCTCAACGTCCGCGATGGTGAACTTCACGTCGAAGCCGTTGAAGGTGCGGTCCACGACGCGGCCCGTGCGGAGCGACCGGAACCTGATGCGCATGACAGGAGCGCGCTTCTGCATCTTCGTCCGCTCGTAGTCGACGACGGCGTATGGCTCGCCGTCCAACGAAATCGGCATCCCCTTCTTCAACTCGCCGTAGCTCAGCGTCATTCCGTTCTCCTACGTCCGTTCGATGGTCTCGACAAGATAGTCAAGCGCATAGAGGTATCCGCGCCATCCAAGGCCCGCAATCTGGCCTTCCGCCAACGATGCGATGACCGAGTGATGCCGGAACTCCTCGCGCGCGTGGATGTTGGACAGATGTACCTCGACGAACGGCAGCCCCGTATCCGCGATCGCGTCCCGCAGCGAGATGCCGTAGTGCGTCAGCGCTCCCGCGTTCACCACTATGCCCGCGGCGTCCGGAGCCGTCTCCTGCAGGTAGTCCACGATCGCGCCTTCGTGGTTTGACTGGAAGAAGTCCAGCTCGACGTCGAGCGATTCCGCGCGCTCGCGGAGGCGCCCCTCGATGTCGGCAAGCGTATCGCTCCCGTACTGCGAGGGATCGCGCATTCCGAGCTTGTTGAGATTAGGGCCGTTTACGACAAGGACTTTCATGGCATTTGCACCCGTTTATCCGACACCAACATTGTAATGAGAAACGTATGCCGTCTTCAACGGATTCGGGTCAACCTCCTGGCAAATCCGAATTAACCGCGGCATAGGACGGCGTTCAGAGGAAAACTCTCCCAATTTGCCCCGATTACATCATGAGATTCATATATTCTTCAGTCTATATAGCTGTAGTTATAGCGATATCTTCATATTATTGGTATAGTACCCACCCGTGACTTCATTCGCACTCTGCAAGTCGTGGGGGCGCCTGACGGATGACACGGTTGGACTATGCGCGCGCGGTCGCGCTGACTGCCTCGATAACCGCCACCTCCGTGCTGTCCGGTGTGCCGGTTTCGGGGTATTCCGGCTCACCGGATTCTGTGGGGACAGATTCGTCCAGCATGGTTCCCGCTACGACACAGACCGTAGCCCAACCGAGCCCATCGTCTCCTACGCCGGTCGCTAGTCCCACACCCGCTAGACCGCCAACTCCTACAAGGATGCCTACGCCTGCGAGGACGCCGACCCCTACTCCTACTCCTACTCCTACTTATACTCCAACCCCGACTTCCACACCAACCAGCACACCGTCTCCTACCGCCACTTCGACTCCGACATTTGCACCTACATTCACACCGAGCGCCACAGGTACTCTCAGTCCACCCTTCACGTCCACGAGCACACCGGCCCCCACTCAGACGCCTACTCCCACACGCACGAACACACCTTCTTCGACACCAACGTCAACTCCCTCTCCCTCGCCTGCGAGTACCAAGACACCCACCCCTGCTCCAACCCCTGCATACACTCCCACAAGCATACCGTCTCCTACGCCTACGCCGTTACCAACATCTTCGCCAACCGCTACGCCCTCACACACCCGAACCCCGATTCCGACAACTGGACCCACCACCGCAACGTCTCAAACGCGTACTGAGAACGAGACGGTCAAACCTACCAGCATCTCCACTCCGGCACTCTACATCTCGCCGGAGCCCAAGATCACACCGACTCCTTCAACGACGAGAAAACCCACGCGGACGCCGCTGCCTACCATTACCCCGACTCCGGCGCTCTCTATCCGGCCCGAACCTAAGATCACTCCGACTCATACGCCGACGAGAAAACCTACGCGGACGCCGCTACCCACCCGAACCCCGACTCCGGCACTATTCATCTGGCCGGAGCCCAAGATCACACCAACTCATACGCCGACGAGAAAACCCACGCGGACGCCGCTACCTACCATTACCCCGACTCCAACCTCTACACGGACGCCTACACCCAACAGCACTTCTACCTCTACCAGCACCCCAACGCCGACATTTACACCCACAGCTACCCTGACTCCTTCCTTCACACCCACGTCCACAGCGACTCCAACCAAGGTGCCAACACAGACGCCTGCACCTACGAATACGCCTCCTCCGGAGAGGCCGTTACTCAGCATCCCAAATGAGATACCGAGGACACCCGGCGAGCCAGTAACCGTTCCCATAACGTTCGACTCGGATGGGGCGAGGGTATCGAGCATGACCTTCTCGATGGACTACGACGAATCGTGTCTGAGCTTCGATCCGACGGGTCCCGCCCCGGACGCCATCCCTTACTCGGTCACATTGCCGATGGTGGTTCTGAAAGAGTTCGGAGAGACGTCGGTGGGACACGACCCGAAAGATACGGACGGGGAGATAGACACCGTTATCACGGACAACATTGCTCCGTTCGAAGCGATGCCCGACGGAGTGATCATGCAGGTCGTCCTCGCTGTCACTGAGGACGCGTCATGTCGTGGAGCGGAGGCATCGGTGGGATTCTCGTCCGATCCTCCGGCGATGTACGCAAACGATAAAGGCATTCGCTTGGAGGGTGTCACGAGAGACGGCTCGGTACAGATCTCGACCACTACACCCACCTCCACTTCCACGGCGACAGTCACCCCAACGCCTTCTCCCACTCCGACCGCCACGCCGGTCCCTGCCAATCCGTCCCTCAGCATCCCAAAGGAGATAACCGCGGTGCCGGGTCAGACGGTAACCATGCCCATCACATTCGACTCCGACGGCGCGAAGATATCGGGCGTGACGTTCTCGCTGGACTACGATCCGTCGTGCCTCAGCTTCGACCCGGCGGATGGCAACTCGGACTCCGTTAAGATCATGCTTCCGCCGGCCTTCGACAGAACACTGGTGGCCCCTGCGCCCGAGAGTGCTGACCGGGAGATTGACGTTGTCCTTGCCGACCTCGTGTTCCCACTCGCCGCGATGCCCGACGGCGTGATCGTGGAAGTCGGGTTAACGATCGCAGGCGATGCGGCATGTTGGGGAGTGACAGCAAACATTGGTTTTTGGCCCGACACTCCGGCGACATACTTCGATACCGAGGGCGAAGAAGTGACGGGCATGACGCAAGACGGCTCCATACGGATATCGGTACCAACTTCGACACCAACGCCTACGGCAACGCCGACGCCCACCTTCACACCTACGTCTACTCCAACCTTAACACCTACTGCTACGGCGACACCTACGTTCACGCCCACTCCAACCCCCACAAGCACGGCTACTCCGACACCTACGTTCACGCCCACTCCAACCCCCACAAGCACGGCTACTCCGACACCTACGTTCACGCCCACTCCAACGCCGACATTCACACCTACAAGCACAGCTACGTCCACGTCGACGGCTACTCCGACACCTACGTTCACGCCCACTCCAACGCCGACAAGCACAGCTACATCCACGTCGACGGCTACTCCGACTCCTACGTTCACGCCCACTCCAACCCCCACAAGCACAGCTACGTCCACGTCGACGGCTACTCCGACTCCTACGTTCACGCCCACTCCAACCCCCACAGGCACAGCTACGTCCACCTCCACGTCGACGGCTACTCCGACTCCTACGTTCACGCCCACTCCAACCCCCACAAGCACAGCTACGTCCACGTCGACGGCTACTCCGACTCCTACGTTCACGCCCACTCCAACCCCGACATTCACACCGACATCCACAGCTACGTCCACCTCCACGTCGACGGCTACTCCGACTCCGACGTTCACACCAACTCCAACGCCGACATTCACAGCTACGTCCACGTCGACGGCTACCCCGACTCCTACTTTCACACCAACTCCAACACCCACAAGCACGCCTACCGCGACACCCACCTTCACACCGACGGCGACGTACACGCCAACCGCTACACCTACGTACACACGTGTACCGGTCCTGGAAGGGCCATCTCTCACCATTCCACAGGAGATACCGGGCACTCCCGGACAGACGGTGGTCGCGCCTATCACGTTCGACGCCGCCGACAGTAAGGTCTCAACCATCGCGTTTGCGGTCGACGCCGACCAGGACTGTCTGAGCTTCGATTCGACTGATGCGAACGCCGACAGAGTTCCGGACTCGGTAGCGCTCATGGTTCCCGCCGGCTTCATCTCACAGGTGCAGTTTGTGAGCGGGGCGATCCGGTTTGTCCTGTTTGGTTTCGGCGTAGCGATGCCGGATGGAGTAATCGCGGAGATTACCTTCACGGTCAGTGACGCACAGGACTGCCATGGAGCTACGGCCGAGGTGGGGTTCTCATCCAGCGGGCCGGCCTTCGGAGACAATTTGGACAGGCCGGTTTCAGGCTGGTCGCGGGACGGCTCGATAAAGATCGCGGATAACTAGCCCTAGAGGCCGTCAGGAGTATTGGGAAGAGTCGAGCTAACCGCGGTGCTCCTAAGGCATTCGCGTCCTGCTCTCCGTTCAGTCGCCTCTGTTGAGAGCCTTTCGCTGGTCTCCCCCGCATCGGGGTACGGGGCAGACTCTTTGCGAGAATGACAAAGTGAGCGGGAATGACAAAGAAGCCTTCCAGAATCCCACCAGCACCTACCCAGCGGCGCCTCTGTCCACTTTCACGCCGTCCTTGAACACGTCCACCACATCCGACAGCGCGGCGATGTTCCGCGACGGGTCGCCGTGCACCACCAGCAGGTCCGCTCGCTTCCCCGCCTGCAGTGCGCCGAGGTCGTCGTCCACCCAGCACGACCTGGCGGCGTCACCCGTCGCCGAGACGATGGCCTCCAGCGGCGAGAGTCCGGCCTCGGTGTGCGCCTGTATCTCGTGCTGGAAGAAGCCCATCGGCAGATACGACCACGCCGAGTCGGACCCGGCAGTGAGGCGGACTCCGGCGTCGACCATGCGGGCGACCTGGTCGTAGCGGATCTCCTGGACGCGCATCCCCTCGTCGAAGACGCCCTGCTCCTGCGGCGTGAGGCCGTCCGTCTCCGCCTTCTCCTCCAAGCGCCACAGCCGGTTGCGGGCCTGGTGCATGGTCGGGTTCACGAAGACGCCCTGCTCGGCGATGCGGTCGGCTATCTCCGGGCGATAGAGGAACGTGCCGTCGGGCTCCTTGAAGTAGGCGTGGATGATGGTGTCGATGCCCGCGTCGAGGGCGTTCACCATGCCCTGTGACGACGCGCAGTGGGCCGCGGAGTGCTTGCCGAACTTGTGCGCCTCCTCGACGATGGCGGTCAGCTCGTCGACGTTGAACGAGGGCCGAAACGGATGCGAGGTCGCCGTGCTCCCGCCCGTGGCGGTGATCTTGATGAAGTCCGCGCCCTCCTTGATGAGCTGGCGGACGGCTGCGCGGCACTCGTCCACGCCGGTCGCCTCCACGCCGAAGTAGCTCAGGTGCCCCCCGACGATGGCCATCGGCCTCCCCGACAGGAGCAGGCGCGGCCCGGTGGCGATGCCCATGTCCATCGCCTGCCGCAGCAGGAACGTCGTGCGGTTCTTCGCGCCGCAGTCTCGCACGGTCGTCACGCCGGAGTAGAGGTGCCTCCTGGCGTTCTCCGCCGCCTGCACGGTGAGTATCTCGTCGGGCAGGGTCACGAGCTCGTCCCCGGTCCGCCCGTCGCCGATGCCGATCAGGTGGACGTGCGAGTCGATCAGCCCCGGCAGCACCGTCCCGTGCGGGTAGTCGAGCACCTCGACCGGCGCGCCCTCCGGCGGAACGACGCTCTCCCTCGCCCCCGCCGCCATGATGGCGTCCCCCTTGACGAGCACTGCGCCGCGGTCGATGGGGGGCGCGCCGTCGCCGTCGATGAGCCGGTCGGCTGTGACGAGGGTGTATCGGTCTTCTTCTCTCTGTCTACTCACTTCTTCCTACTTTCTACTTTCTTTCCCCCTAGGTGTTGCCGGATGTCTTGGTGGGGTCGTCCTTGCAGTAGCGTGAGCCTTCGTTGCCCATGCGGTCGGGTGCGTAGTTGATGAACTGGCGGCAGTGGCCGATCTTGCCGTCCTCGATGGCCTGGTTGACGAGAGCGGCGACATCCTCGCTCACCCAGTTCATCCAGACGGCGTACTCCCGCTTGAGGAAGTTCAGCCCGACGACGTTCTCCTTCAGGCCGACCCTGCCACCGCGAATCATCGCCGACTGCTTAGCCAGCAGTTCGGCCTCGATGGTCATGCTTTCAAGCATCCGGACCACGTCGGGCGCGCGCTGGTTCATGCTGGGATGCAGCACGACCGCGAGCGTCGCGTCGACCGGCGACGCGTTGCCGAGCCGGATAACCTTCCCCGCTCCGGCTTGCTCTCCCGCCCACGCGCCGTCCGCCGCGATCACGATGTCAACGTCGTTCGCCAGCAAGGGCTCTTGGTACGCGCCCTCCTCCACGTCGATGACGCGGATCGGACGGTCCAGCCCGTGCGCGATGATGTACGCCGCGATCCAGTTCAGCAGCTTGACGGGGTTATCGTCCCAGTTAGCGAACTTGATAAGCTCGTCCTTCGGCGGAGGCTGCGGCCCCTTGTTCTCCTCCTCGGCGGCCTCGGTCGCGGCAGCGGTCTCCCCGGCCGCCTGGGAGGACTGGGCCGCCGACGTCGTGCGCTGAGCGGCGGCGGGCCCGGGCCGTTCAGTGGGGGCGGGCGTTTCCTCTGCGCCTCCGCAGGCGAGGGTCAGGCCCGTGATCAGGACTATGGCGGCTGCGACGTTGGGAAGCGACATGGTTTCCCCTCTTCTCTGTGTGTCTCGCCCGGCGGGGGAGAGGTTGTTTAGGGTTAGGTGTTGGCGGTTTGGCGGGTTTTGAGGGTTGGAAGGTTGCGGATGTGTTCGCCCGCTTTGCGTTCGGCGAGGCGGAGTTCGTAGATTTTTTGAAGGTTGAGCCAGAATTCGGGGGTGGTATCGAAGAAGTGTGCGAGTCGGAGTGCGGTGTCGCCTGTGATGGCGCGTCGATGGTTGAGTATTTGGGTGATGCGGTTGGTGGGAACGCTGATGTGTCGGGCGAGTTCGGCGGCGCTCATGCCAAGTTCGTTCAGCTCCTCCGCAAGATGCTCCCCCGGGTGGATTGCGGGTATGGTGGTCATGGTGGTTCTCCTAGCGATAGTCGACGACCTCCACGTTGATCGGGCCTGGGTATCCGCGCGGCCACTCGAAGCAGATTGTCCACTGGTCGTTGACGCGGATGCTGTACTGGCCCTTTCGGTCCCCTTTCAGAGTCTGGAAGCGGTTGCCGGGGAGCGCGGCAAGGTCTTTGAGAGACGCGGCCGCCTCGAGGCGATCCATCTTCAGCCGCGCTGAGCGTTCGATTCCGGAGAAGGCCCTGACCCATTTCCCGGCGGCGAAATCTCTGGTCTTCCTGTCACGATAGCCGATGATCATCGTGAATTGTACATGGAATTACGCATTACGTCAAAGGTAATTCAATCGTAGGAGATGGGCGGGCGCTACCTCTCTGTGTCTCGCGCGGCGGGGGAGAGGTTGTTGTGGTTTGCAGGCTATGTCCAGCCCGTGGGCCGGTACTGGAGTGCCTCGGCCAGGTGTGCGATGTCGATCTCGTCGGATCCGCTCAGGTCGGCGATGGTGCGGGCGAGCTTCTGGACGCGGTGAAAGCCCCGCGCCGAGAGGTGCATGTGCTTCATCGCCGAGCGCATCAGCGACTGCGCCGCGTCATCGAGCTGGCAATACTCCCACACCTCGACCGGCCCCATCTCCGCGTTGGTTATCAGGCTCGTGCCCTCGAAACGTTGGCGCTGGGCGTCTCGCGCCCCCTTGATGCGCTCGCTCACCTGCTGGGACGTCTCCGTGTTCGGCGGCGCGACGAGCTTATCGTACTCGATGCGCGGCACCTCGACAAACACATCGACGCGGTCGAGCAGCGGACCGCTGATCCGGCCCTTGTAGCGGCTGACCTGTGACGAGCTGCAGACGCACTCCTTCGTCGGGTCTGCGTAGTACCCGCACGGACAGGGGTTCATGGCCCCGACGAGGATGAAGTTCGCCGGATATGTGATGCTTCCCTTCGCTCGGCTGATCGTCACGATCTTGTCCTCTATCGGCTGGCGCAGCACCTCGAGCACCGTATGCCCGAACTCCGGCAGCTCGTCGAGGAACAGGACTCCCCGGTGGCTGAGGGTGATCTCCCCCGGCTTCGGGATCGAGCCGCCGCCCACGAGGCCGGCGTTGGAGATCGTATAGTGCGGCGACCGGAACGGCCGGTAGCTGATCAGGGGCGAAGACGAGGGCAGGAGGCCTGACACGCTGTAGATCTTGGTCACTTCGAGGGCTTCGTTGTTGGTAAGCGCGGGCATGATGGACGGCATCGACCGCGCGAGGAGCGTCTTGCCGCTTCCGGGAGGCCCGCTCATGAGCAGGTTGTGTCCCCCTGCCGCCGCGACCTCCAGGGCGCGCTTGGCGTGTTCCTGGCCCCGTATGTCGGCGAGGTCTGCCCCTCCAACCTGCCCGACGCCGTCGGTCGAAGGCTCCTCGACCTCGAAGGCGTGACCGTCGACAGAGGCCACGCGACGCGACCACGGCAGGATCTGCTCTTCGCCGCGCAGGTGGGCTACGGCCTGTGCTAGGGAGCGGACGGGAATCACCTCCATGTCCTCGACGAGCGCGGCCTCACGGGCGTTCGACTCTGGAACGAAGACCCGCTGAAACCCCTCCTCCTTGGCGACGGCGGACATCGACAGGATGCCGTTGGTGTGCCGAAGCTGGCCATCCAGGGCCAGCTCTCCGAGAAACATGGTCAGCGGCGGAGTGCCGGAGAGCTGTCCCGACCCCATCAGGACGGCCAGCGCTATGGGCAGATCGTACGACGGCCCCGCCTTTCGCAGGTCGGCGGGCGCGAGGCTGGCCGCGATCCGTCGCATGGGGAACTCGCAGCCGGAGTTTCGTATGGCGGCGCGGACTCGCTCACGGGCCTCCTGAACGGCGGTGTCGGGCAGTCCCACGACGTGGAACGCCGGAAGTCCGGGCGAGATGTCCACCTCGACCTCGACGACATACCCATCGAGTCCGACAACGGCGCAGGTAAGTGTTTTGGCTAACATATGCTCAACTTGTGAATGTACGGCTCAGGATTGGCCGTTATTATACAGACAGTTCACAGTGAGGCGAAGAGCGAGGTGACCGTTGGTCCAGCCGGTAGGCTCCTAGTACTCAGTCAACGTGAATATGACGAACACGCAGATGCCGATTTATCCCCTCTCCCGTCGTGGGAGAGGGCTAGGGTGAGGGTGAATCGTAGTATCAAAACCATGTTGACATGGTGCTAGCAATCTGCATGAGGACTTGCCAATTGTGCCATTTAGATAAACCCCAACCAATTACCTGCGTTGTTGCAAACCTATGCGAATCAACTCAATAACCTTAGCAAGGTGTTCGGGGCCCAGGCGAAAGGCATAAGCAGAATTCCCCTTGCCGTGCGCCGTGCCATGTGCGCGGCTACGCACGAAATCGTACAACTTCGGGTTTTGGAATCTGTTTTTCTGTAAGGCACCATTCCTTATGTGTATCTCACGCTCGTTCTTGGTAACGTAGATCGTCGCTGCATAAGCTCCTTTGACCTGATAGCTTACACTCCCATTCTTTTGCAGATTGCCATCATCAAATAGACCGCTGTCTTCAAGTTGCTGCTTAATCGATGTATCTACTATTGTCTTTCGTGTTGCTCGTTTGCTGGCCGGTGGACGGCGCGTTCGGGACGAGCGGCTCCCCCCGCGAGATTTGGAGATCTCTTGCCGACCTGAACGAATCAGCTCAATAACCTCCTCAAGGTGTTCGACGCTGATCGCAAAGTCAGTAGTTCGGTGCTCTTTGCCGCACTCTGTGCCATGCGCGTGGCTGAGCGCGAACTCGCGCAGCCGATCACTGTTAGGGAATTTATCATCCTTCAATGCCCTTTTCCTTATCAGGAACTCCGACTCGTCGTGTGTCACGAATATCGTCGCTCCCCGCCGTCCCTTGACCTGACAAGACACCTTATAATGCGTTGATTCCTGCCTTACACCATTATTGAATAGACCGCTCTCATCAATTCGCTGCATGACAGTCTTAATTGTCTTCCGTTTACTCACCGGTTGGCGACGCGCTGGGGACGAACGGCTCCCTCGTCTGGATTGAGAATCCTGAGAGCGCATCTGCTTGGGAGTGCTCTTGGCAGGCGCGGAAGTCCGGTCTCCCATTTGAGTTTTGGGATCTTCAGGACGACTGTCCGGTACTGGGTGCTTGATCGGGGCCAACTCTTGGGCCTGTGGCGCCCAGTTAATGTAGAAGTCGTCAAGTTGCAGACCGAAGCGATCTATCGCAGATGCGAGTTCCTTCCTGAGCGAGTTGGAGAAGTCTCGCACCGTTCCTTGGTTGTTCCGCAGCTCGTCTGCCGTATACGAATGGAGGTCAAGGGCTAAGAGTTTGGGCCACAACTCGCCCTTAATCACGTCGACAACGTCGGACTTTGTAATGACATCGCCGTCCAACCCCAGCAACTGCAGCAGGCGGTGGGCACCTTCAGGCATCACTGATGTGAACACAGACCCTTGGGTTATGACGGATGCCGTGAGGTCGATACGGCCCGTAACATGCTGCGCGTCGGAAGTCGTGAGAGGAGGGTCAAGTACGATGTCTTCCGGTTCGGAGGGCTCCCAAGGCAATTTGAGCTGAAAAAGCAATCTGAACGGCGCAGTCGAAACTACATACGTCCGCACTTCGCCTTTCGGAAGAGTTCTCTTTTCCTCCTCAAAGACATACTCCAATATGCCGTCAGCAATGATTATTCCAACTTGGTATGGGTAGACCGTAAAGGACCCGCGCGTGGGCCCCGGTTTCAATATGATGTCGCTACGCCCTTTGCTGATCAAGCCAAACCCTGAACCCTTACTCCAGGGAGGAGCCGGTCTCCCGATCCCGTAGGTCGCTCTTGGTCGACAGTCGACCAAATCCTTACAGTGTCCCGCAGAAGATTATGACACAAACCGCAGCAGCACAGTGTATTTGGTCTGCAGCTTGGTATAGGAACCAAGCTGGTCGCCAACTACCCAACTGAAAGGCGCGACAGCAACTAACCCGTGGGGAATCTGACAACCTAAAACGGCTCGGGCGCCGCGCTCTTCCAGCGGTCGACGGCGGCCTGGCCCCTGGGACTGATGGCGCGCTGCACCTCGACATTGACGAGTGAGGGACGGCCGCAGTTCAGGGCGCGGTCGAGGGCGCCAGGGAGATCGGCGGGGTTCTGGACGTACAGACCCTCGCCGCCGAGAGATTCGACGAGCCGGTCGTACCGCACGGGCAGGAGGTCGGTGGCGACGGGCTTGCCGTAGACCTGCAGCTGTATCTGGCGGTCGATGCCCCACGAGGCGTCGTTGCCGAGCACGGTCGTGATGGCGATGCCGTGCCGGACGGCGGTGTCGTACTCCAGCGCGTTGAAGCCGAACGCGCCGTCGCCGGAAATCACGATGGCTCTCTGCTCCGGGTGGGCGAGCTTAGCCGCCATCGCGGTCGAGATGGCCGTGCCCAGCATCCCCAGACCGGAGAAGTACGACCACGTTCGCGGCGTCCTCGCGGGAAGGTACGCTCGCCCCCAGTGGCAGAAGTCGCCCCCGTCGAATACGAGGAAATCATCCTCGTCGATCAGGGAGAGTAGCGTCTTGTGGACGTGGAGGGCGTGAATCGGAACGCTCGGTTCGGCGAGGGCCTCCATCTCCGCGCGATGCTCGTTCCGCACCTTGCGGAGCTCGTCGAGCCACGGGAGTTCACGCCACGTGTGCTTCTCTGCTTCGGCGGTCATCCGTGCAGCCACGTCCTCGACATCGCCGACGATCCCGACGGCGACCTCGCGGTTGCGCCCGATCTCCCTCGACGAGGGATCGACCTGGACGATCTTGGCTTCGGGCGAGACGGTAGGCGGGCGAGTGTAGCCGATAATGATGTCCTGCTTCATGCCCAGCAGGAGGATGACGTCGGCCTCCCGCAGCTTGCGGGCGGCTCGGTTGAGCCCGTTGTCGTAGAAGCCCATGCTGTACGGGTGCTCGTCCGACACCAGCCCACGAGCGGAAGACTCGGTCATGAGGGGAATGCGCATCGTTTCGATGAGGCTTTGGAGGGTCTCGCCGTTCCCGGAGCACGACGCCGCGCTCCCGGCGATGATGAGCGGGCGTACCGCCGAGTTCAGGAGCGCGACGGCCTGTCTGACCTGCTCGTCTGTGGGAGCCGCCGTTGCGTCGGGCCTGTACTCGTGCGACTGAGGGAAGGCCACCTCGCTCTGCGGAACTTCGCGCTCCTGGATGTCGATGGGAACCGTGAGATGTACGGGGCCCCTCCGGCCCGAGTAGGCGAGACGCAGCGCCTCCGCGATCATGGCCGGAATGCGCCGTCCGTCCGTGACCATCGCCGCGCTCTTGGTGACGGGCTTTGCCATGCCGATCTGGTCGATCTCCTGCATCGCGCCCTGTCCAAGCTCGCTGAGCGGGGCCGAGCCGGAGATCGAGAGTAGCGGGGCCTCCGAGTACATGGCGCTGCACAGGCCGGGAATGCCGTTGGCGAACCCCGGCGTCGTATAGGTCACGACGCCCGGCTCACCAGTCACTCTCGCCCAAGCGTCGGCCATGTGGACTGCAGCGGCCTCGTGGCGCGTGTCGATGATGCGGAAGTCCATGTCCGCGAGGGCATCGAGAAGGGGCAGATTGTGGTCGCCGGCCAGCGTGAATACGGTCGAGACGCCCGCCGCTCTGAGGGTCTTACCAATGAGATGACTGCCGGTCACGGTATCGGCTGACGGCATAAATTGCTCCGTTACATTTCCCGTCATTCCCGCGAAGGAACGTCACCCCGTACCCCGATACGGGGCGGGAATCCAAGTCGGTTACCGTATGTTGCTCCCCATGGGGAATAGATTCCCGCCTTCGCGGGAATGACGACTTAGGCCGGGATAGCGAAAGGGAATCGAGAATATCAACATTTCCTAAAGCAGGTCACGCTCACGCAAAGACGTCCACGAACGGCTCTAGCTGATCGGGTCGCTTACAACCGACGATGACGCTCGTCACGCCAGGCCGGCCGAGGAGCCACTTGACGGCATACTGCGTAGGAGTAAGAGATGCTGCCTCAGCCTCGCGCTCGAACTGTTCGATCCTGTCCCATAGCTCGTCGTCCGGGTCGTCCAGCCACGACGACTCGTCGCCACGACTCCCCGCAGGCGCTTCCCGGCCGCGCTTGTACTTGCCCGTCAGCAGACCGGCCTGCAGGGTGCGGTAGGGCGTGACCGCAATATCGTACTGGACGCACGTGGGGATATACGCCTCCTCGGAGTCGCGCACGAGCCAGCTCAGCTGAGGCTGCGCGATGACCGGACGAGGCCAGTCGTTGCCGTCGCACAGGGCGATCATCCGGTGGATGTCGTCGGGCTCGAAGTTTGAGAATCCCCAGTGCCGTACCTTGCCCGCTTCGATGAGTCCCGCCATCGTGGCAATCGACTCTTCGAGCGGCGTGTCGGGGTCGTCGATGTGCATCTCGTAGATGTCCACGTAGTCGGTGCGGAGCCGTCCGAGGCTGGCGTCGATCTGGTGGAGGATGTGGTCTCGGCCCAGGCCCGTCCCGCTATATGAGTCGTCGCCAACGGGATTGCCGACCTTCGTGGTGATGACGGCCTGATCGCGTCGCCCTGCCAGCGCGTTCCCGATGTACGCCTCCGACTTGCCGCCGGGTGACCCCAGGAACCGGGTGTACCCCTCGTACATGTCCGCCGTGTCGATGAAGTTGAGGCCGTTGTCGAGGCACCAGTCGATGATGCCGTTGACGCCCTGCTGATCGACCGGCGTGCCGAAGGTCATCGTTCCGAGACAGACGACCGATACGTCGAGGTCGGTATTGGGTATCCTGCGCTGCTGCATGGCTCACTCACCCGAAGGGGATCTGAAGATTGGGATGCCCCATCCCATCGTCCGGGAAGAGAGCATCGGCAAGCTATCAAAGCGCCTATGGGCTGTCAAGCGAGCCGGGCCTTGCCAAGACGCGAGACCGTCAGAGAGGGACTACAGCCCCATCAGCTTGTCCAAGCCGATGGTGAGGCCGGGACGGTCCCTTATCTCGCGGATGGCGAGCATGACGCCGGGCATGAAGCTCTCGCGGTTGACCGAGTCGTGCTTGATGGAGAGCGTCTGGCCGACGTGGCCGAAGACCATCTCGTGGTGGGCAACCTTGCCCGGCATTCGCGCCGAGTGGATGACCACGCCTTCGTGGTCGCCGCCACGCGTTCCGGCGACGAGTTCCTTCTCGGCCGCGGGGGCGTTGAATCCGCCACCCTTCGCCTCTGCGGCGGCGGCAGCGATGGCAAGAGCGGTACCGGACGGAGCGTCGATCTTCGCCTCGTGATGGGTCTCCAACAGGTCGGCGTAGTCGAAGAAGCGCGCGGCCTCCCTGACGAGGTGCATCATCACGGCCACGCCGATGGTGAAGTTCGGGGCGATGAAGATGCCGACGTTGTGCTCGGCGGCGAGCTTCTCTGCCCTCTGGATGGCGTCCGTCGGGATGCCCGTGGAGCCGATGACGAGGTGCTTGCCGCTGGCCGGCACGATGTCGATTGCGTCCGCTGCCCCTTCACCGTTCGTGAAGTCGACCACGACGTCCGCGTCGCCGATTACGTCGGCGAGCGAGGTCGAGATGGGGATCGCGCCGGAGCCTCCGGGCAAGTCGAGCGAGTCAACCTTCGCAAACTTGTCCATGCCGCCCACCGGCAACATGTCGGACTCCTTGGCGAGCGTGGCGATGATCTCCTGACCCATGCGCCCCAACGCGCCCTGTACGGCAACTCGTATCTGCTCAGTCATCGCAAGCCTCCCAATTGAGCGATGCGACCTTATCTTACTTGACTACCCTGACTGTCGCGCCTATCGGCGGTCTCGCCCGCCTCCTCGTCGATCGGGACGGCCCTCGCGTCGCGAATCATCCCGGCGTGGAGGCCTGTCTCCGCCATACTCGCGCCGTGGACCATCCCGTCGAGGGGGCCTTCCTCCGTCGCGGCCCCGAGGGCCTCCGCGTCCGGCCCCGCCGGGTCTGCCGTTGCCTCCCGATCCCTGCCGCCTCGCGGCGACCGTCTCCATATCCTCGTCCAAGAGGAGGGAGCGGCGGGACAGCGAGATCTTCCCCTGCGGGTCGACGTCTATCACCTGCACCGTAAGCTCTTGGCCCATCTCGATCTCGTCCTCGACCGACTCGACGCGGTGGTCGGACAACTCGCTGATGTGGACCATGCCGTCCTGCCCGGGGAGTATCTGGATAAACGCCCCAAATCCCATAATGCGGACGACCTTGCCGGTGTAGATGTCGCCGATCTTGGCCTCCTTGGTCAGGTTCTCGATCATCTCGACGGCCCGCTTGGAGGCGTCGCCGTCGACGGATGAGACGAAGACCGTGCCATCGTCCTGGACGTCGACCTGCGCGCCCGTCTCCTCGATGATGCCGCGAATGGTCTTGCCGCCCGGACCGATGACTGCGCCGATCTTGGAGACCGGTATCTTGACTGAGGTCATGCGCGGGGCGTACTGGCTCACCTCGGCGCGAGGCGCGTCTATCGCCTCGGCCATCTTGGCAAGCACCTGCAGCCGGGCTTCCTTGGCCTGGGCCAGCGTTTGCTCGATGACCTCGAAGCCGATGTTCTGCACCTTGATGTCGAGCTGGATCGCCGTGATGCCGTCCGCCGTGCCGGCGACCTTGAAGTCCATGTCGCCGAAGTGGTCTTCCATGCCCTGGATGTCGGTCAGGGTCACGAAGCGGCCGTTGTCGTCGGTGACGAGGCCGACGGAGATGCCCGCCACCGGCTTCTTGATCGGCACGCCGGCGTCCATCAGGGCGAGGATGCTCGCGCACGTGCTCGCCATGGAGGTGCTGCCGTTGGAGCTCAGGCACTCGGCGACCACCCGGATCGCGTACGGGAAGTCCTCCTCGGAGGGAAGCACAGAGGCGATGGCGCGTTCCGCCAGCGCCCCGTGGCCGATCTCGCGCCGGCCGGTGAACATCCTGCCGGTCTCGCCCGTGCTGAACGGCGGGAAGTTGTAGTGCAGCATGAACCGCTTCAAATCGACGGGCGTGAGGTTGTCGATCTTCTGCTTGTCGCCGACCGGTCCGAGCGTCGTGAACGCCAGCACCTGGGTCTCCCCGCGCTGGAAGAGCCCTGTCCCGTGCGCGCGGGGGGAGATGCCCGTCTCGGAGAGGAGCGGGCGTATCTCATTGAGGCTGCGACCGTCGGGACGCTCGCCTAGCTCGATGATGCGCCGCCGGAACTCCTGCTCCACGAAGGTCTCGAACGCCTCTGAGACGTCCTTGCCGTCGTACTCCTCGCCGATCTCGGCTACGACGCCGTCCTTCAGCGCGCTGAGCCTAGCGCCCATCTCGGCCTTGCCGCCCTCGGGCGACATCGCGTCGGTCAGCTTGCCCTCGACCGCCTTGTCGACCAGGGCATCGAGCTCATTCGGATAGCCAAACGGCGCGTACCCGGCCTTCGGCTTCGACACGGTTTCGATGATCTCGTCCTGGAGCTCGATGAGCTGAAGGTTCGTATCCTGGGCCAGCTTGATGGCCTCGAGGACCATCTCGTCGGATACCTCGCTGGCCCCGGCCTCCATCATCAGGACGCCGTCTCGCGATCCGGCCACGATCAGGTCGAGGGCGCTTTCGTCGGACTGCTGGTACGTCGGATTGATGACGAACTCGCCGTCCACATAGCCGATGCGCGTCACGCCGATCGGGCCGTTGAACGGGATGTCCGAGATCGACAGAGCCGTGGACGCGCCGACGATGGACATGATGTCGAGGGGGGTCTCAAGGTCTGCCGACATGGGGGTGGTGATGATCTGCACTTCGTTGCGGAAGTCTTTCGGGAACAGCGGCCTCAGCGGACGGTCCGTGAGGCGCATGGTGAGGACGGTGTCCGTCGTGGGCCGTCCCTCCCGCCGGGGGAATCCTCCGGGTATGCGGCCTCGCGCGTACAGGCGCTCCTCGAAGTCGATGGTCAGCGGGAAGAAGTCGATTCCCTCCCGCGGCTTCGACATCGTCGCCGTCACCAGCACCATCGAATCGCCCTGCCGGACGACGACAGCGCCGTTGGCCTGCTGGGCGAGCTTGCCGGTCTCTATCGTGAATAATTGGTCTCCTACTTGCTTTTCAAACGTGTTGGACATGACGTGTTCTCTCCTCCTGAATTACAAGGGGCAAACAAAGAAAAAGCACCCGGTGTGCGGGTGCTTGCAGGGAAACTATCCCCTGAGACCTAGCCTAGCGACTATAGAACGGTAACGTCCCACGTCCTCTTTACTGAGGTACTTGAGTAGTCGCCGCCTTCTTCCAACGAGCTTCATCAGACCCCAGCGGGTCGACTCGTCGTGGATGTGTGTGCGCAGGTGGCTGGTAAGGTTGGCGATGCGAGTGGTAAGGAGTGCGATCTGTACTTCCGCCGATCCCGTGTCCCCGTCCTTCGTCCGATACTCTTTGACGACCGCTTCCTTAACGCTAGTGTCCAGTCCCATTCCTGATTTGCGATCCTGTTGCTTTCTCTAAGTTATTCATCCAGCAGTGTACCACACGTCCCGCCGCCCGTACACCATTTGCGCGACACCGTAGCTGTTCAGAGTCGGTGAGATACCCGGGAATCGTCGTCCTGCCATCATTCCTATGAAAATAAGCCCGACACACCCACACCGTCATTCCTGCGAAGGAACGTCACCCCGTACCCCGATACGGGGCAGGAATCCATCCCCGGCCGTTGCCGTGAGGCAGGTGAGGACAGGAGCGGCCACCGCCATTTTCATCTCCTTATATGGCCTCAACAAGGCCATAGTGATTCTCAGGAGCCCAGCGACGAAGACTCTACAATCTCTCCCCCGCCGAGCTGACAGGGGTAGGTAAAACGGGTTTGTAGCTATGATCCGGCCCCACATCGCTGTCATTCCGAGCGCAGCGAGGAATCTAAAATCCATAACCGCAAGACCGGACGGCCAAGGTCACGGTTCTATCATGACTAACAGTAAACTGGAGTGGGAATTCTCCGTGTCGGCTTTACTTTGGGACGGACACTTTAGATTCTTCGACTCCGCTGCGCTGCGCTCAGAATGACAGTGACAGGGTTGCTTTCTGATCAATGAAGAGCGGGGCGATATTCAAATACATACCCCTGTCAGCCCCCGCCGAGGCAGACGTACAGAATCTACAATCTCTCCCCCGCCGGGGGAGAGATACTAGAGAGGGGGGTCTTCGCAATTCAACTCACGGAGACTGAACATTTGCGGGACGCCGGCGCAGGGCGTTCGCGCTTTGGCATGGCCCGTCACCCTCACCACAGGGGATACGCAGCCCTCCCGCGAATGGGAGAGGGTTGGGGTGACGGTGAAGGGGCTGCCTTTCCTTTAATATAAGATGAGAGGGCGTAACGGCATTGGCCCGGCTATCCTCGAAAATTTTGCGAAATAGGCGACATTCGACGACATTTTTGCTGTTATTGTCCAGCAAGGACGATTCGAGAATCGCCCCTGCTCCAACGCCTCACAACTTGACAATAACAACCGGAAATGTCACAAAATGCCACACCACGCGACATTTCCCCCCTCGCCCTCTGCGATCTCCGCGCCCTCCGCGGTGAATCCCCAGCACCTAGCACCTAGCACCTAGCACCCAGCACCTAGAACCCATCCTCGCTCTCCGCGCCCTCCGCGGTGAATCCCCAGCACCTAGCACCCAGCACCTAGCACCCAGAACCCATCCCTCCCCTCTGTGATCTCCGTGCTCTCTGTGGCGAACGGGCGGAACGACGCTCCCCTTTTTCGCCGAAAGACGCCTCTCGCCTACCCCTTTTCCCGCGTCCATGTGCTATACTAATCGCCGTTCGGGAATGCGTTCAGGAATGCGGCTGAACAACCAAGTTCAGCTACTTGACACGCATTTCCCTCAATGGTATTGTTCTGGCATCCACGTTTAGGCAAAGTGAGGCTTCGCATGAAGAACAGATCACACTACGCAGTATTGACCCGTTTCGGCATCATTGGTGCTGTGATTGCGGCTCTGCTACTCATCGCCCCCGCGGCGACAGCGCAGCAGGTCATAAACCCAATGGAAGTGGACTACCCCGAGGGCGACAACACGATGCCCGTCGGGACCTATTTGGCCGTCGACCCCGAGGGCGCAGACATCACGTGGGGCGTGGGCGGCGATGACGCCTCCTCGTTCAGCATCAGCGCCGAGGGCGTGCTTACGTTTAACGACGCGCCCGACTTCGAGACGAAGCCGTCGTACACGGTGGACATTATGGCCAACATGGCCACGGTGCTGCCGGGGGTTACGGTGACGATCACCAACGTTCAGGAGCCTGGTACGGTCACGTTGGACCAACCACAGCCGGAGGTTGGGGTGATGGTAGGGGCTTCGGTCGAAGACGATGACATCGTTGACGATGCCACCGTTACCGTGATGTGGCAGTGGGCGAGGTCTGCGGACATGGTTACGTGGGAGGACATCGCCGATGCGGAGATGGAGAACTACACTCCGGTTATCGCAGACGTAGGGATGTACCTTCGCGCGACGGCGACCTACGACGATGCGGCGCCGCCGGATGACGATGATGCGACGAAGGACATGAATGAGGGCCTGGTTTCCACGGCTGGGGACACGGGTATATCGGAGAGGATGGTGCGGGGCAGCCCGGCTGCCAACGCCCGCCCGCTATTCCCTGACGAGAACGAGCCGGCTGGAGCGGACCCGATCACGATTGACATAGATGAGAACACGACTGGGGCCATCGGCGAGCGTGTTGTCGCGATGGACGGCGACAACGACGTGCGGCTCTACAGTCTCACCGAAACCGAGCCTCGGACTGTTGCTGTCGACGAGGATGACAAAGCTCGGTTTGAGATCAATGAGCGGACGGGTCAGATCAGTGTGACCGAAGGGACTGTGCTTAACGCCAATACTGACACAGAAATAGATAACGGCAACAATGAGGCATCCTACGAGGTGACGGTGACGGCGACCGATCCGTCGCTTGCAACAGGCACTGTCACGGTGACCATCAACGTCGCTGACGTTGATGAGACGCCGACGGGCCTACAAGTCATGGACAGTAACGACGACGGCACTGATAACCAGAATCCGACCGAGTTGACAATCGATGAGAACACAAGAACGCTTGAAGCTCCTACCGCTAGTAGTCTGACCTACGTGGCGGCCGATCCCGATCAAGGGGTCACGCTGGAGTGGTCTCTGAGTGGAGCCGACGCGGCCTCGTTCGAGATCGACGAGACTTCCGGCACACTGAGTTACCACACCGAAACGGATACGACTGAGGCTGATTATGTGGCTCCGCCAAACCACGAGGCGAAGGCTGAGTACAGCATAACGATCGAGGTCAAGGGCGGCGAAGACAGCACGATGCCCTCCACGCTAGACGTGACCATAAAGGTCGACGACGTGGCCGAAGATGGGACTGTGATGCTGTCGGCACGACAGCCGCATGTTGGTAAGGCTGTGACAGCCGAGCTTGACGAGGACGACGACGGTGAGACATCCATCCAGTGGCGCTGGGGCACCGTCGCCGACGCGCCTAACATTGAGGCTACTGCCTGTACAGATGCGACCTTCGAAGACGAGGACAACGATCCTAAAGCCCCATCCGCGTCGTATATGCCGGTTGCTGCCGACGATGGGATGCGTCTCTGCGCTCAGGCGAGCTACTTTGACGACGCCGAGCCTGCCGGTGACGATCCTGATACTGCTACGCGGGACACTTCCGTAGGGATCTCGGAGGCAGTGATTGAGGTAAGGCCCACCAGCAACAGTGCGCCTACGTTCCCCGACGAAGACACAGACGGTACGGCAGACCCGGTCATGGTCGAGGAAGCGGAGAACGACGGTGGGACCGTCGGCGAGGAAGCGATAACTGCAACGGACAACAACAACGACCCGGATGACCATGCGGACCTGTTGCTCTACAGCCTTGAAGGTCCGGATAAGGACTCGTTCACCGTTGAAGAGAGGGGTGCCAATGGGGGTCAGATCAGCGTGGCCGATGGAGTGACACTGGACTTTGAGAACCCGTCGGACATGGGCGGCACGGCCGGGGACAATATGTACGTGGTCATGGTGAAGGCTACGGATCCGTCTGGCTCCTCGGACATGGTCGAAGTGACCATATCGGTCACCGGCGTAGAAGAAATGCCGATGGCGCCGGAGGGCGTCACGAACCCCGCCGAGGTCGATTACCCAGAGGGCGACAACACGGATCCCGTCGGGACCTATGCGGCGGTCGATCCTGAGGGCGACGACATCATGTGGGACGTGGGAGGAACTGACGCCTCCGCGTTCTCCATCGACGCCGCCAGTGGTGTGCTGACCTTGAATGACGCGCCCGACTTCGAGGCGAAGCCGTCATACTCGGTGGACGTTGAGGCCAACGATATGAAGCTGCTGACGGTGACGGTGACGATCACCAACGTCCAGGAGCCTGGTACGGTCACGTTGGACCAACCGCAACCGCAGGTTGGCCAGGCGGTAGTGGCTTCGGTCGAAGACGACGACATCGTTGATGCGGCCGCCGTTACTGTCATGTGGCAGTGGGCGAAGTCTGCGGACATGGTTACGTGGGAGGACATCGAAGATGCGGAATTGGAGGACTACACTCCGGTTATCGCAGACGTGGGAATGTACCTCCGCGCGACGGCGAGCTACGACGACCCGGCGCCGCCGGATGACGATCCGGAGACCAAGGACATGAATGAGGGTCTGGTTTCCACGGCTGAGGACACGGGTATATCGGAGGAGGCTGTGGAGGGAAGCCCGGCCGCCAACGCCGCACCGATGTTCGCCCCTGACGTTGATCATGACGACGACGATCAGACTGACAACATCTACCAGATAATGATAGATGAGAACTCGACGGGTGAGATCGGCGATGCGATTACGGCCACAGACGCCGACGTGGACGTGCGGCTCTACTCCCTGGGCCCGACTTTGAACGACCAGAATCAACCTGATAACGACGCCGACCACATGCTGTTCACCGTCAACGCTCGCTCCGGCCGGATCAGCGTGGGTGACGACACGACTCTCAACTTCGAGACTCCAAGCGACGCCGACACTAACAATACCTACGAGTTGGACATCATCGCGACCGACCCGTCGGGTGCGACCGGTAGGGCGACGGTCAACATCGTAGTCGCTGACGTTGACGAGCCGCCGACGGGCTTAGACGACGATGCGAACCCGACCGAGTTGACAATCGACGAAAACACAAGAGAGCTTGAAGCTCCCACGGATAGTGATCTGACGTATGCGGCGGAAGATCCCGACGCTAATGTCGATGAAATGTGGTCAGTGAGTGGAGCCGACGCGGCCTCGTTCGAGATCGACGAGACTTCCGGCACACTGAGTTACCACACCGAAACGGATACGACTGAGGCTGATTATGTGGCTCCGCCAAACCACGAGGCGAAGGCTGAGTACAGCATAACGATCGAGGTCAAGGGCGGCGCGGACAGCGACGTGAAGGACACGCTAGACGTGACCATAAAGGTCGACGACGTGGCCGAAGCTGGGACTGCGATGGTGTCGGCACGTCAGCCGCATGTTGGTAAGTCGGTGACAGCCGAGCTTGACGAGATGGACGACAATCCGACCAGTATCCAGTGGCGCTGGGGCACCGTCGACGGTACCTCTCAACTTAGCGACTGTGAAGCTGCTACGGTCTACCAAGACGAGGATAACCAGACTAAGGCCCCATCCGCGTCGTATACGCCGGTTGCTGCCGACGATGGGATGCTTCTCTGCGCTCAGGCGAGCTACTTTGACGACGCCGAGCCTGCCGGTGACGATCCTGATACTGCTACGCGGGACACTTCCGTAGGGATCTCGGAGGCAGTGATTGAGGTAAGGCCCACCAGCAACGGTAAGCCGATGTTCCCCGACGAAGACACAGACGGTACGGCGGACCCGGTGATGATCGAGGAAGCGGAAAACGACGGCGGGACCGTCGGTGAAGAAGCGATAACTGCAATGGACAACAACAACGACCCGGATGACCATACGGACCTGTTGCTCTACAGCCTTGAAGGTCCGGACAAGGACTTGTTCACCGTTGAAGAGAGGGGTGACAATGGGGGTCAGATCAGCGTGGCCGATGGAGTGACGCTGGACTACGAGAATCCGACGGACACGGGCGGAACGGCCGGAGACAACGAGTACGTGGTCATAGTGATGGCGCACGACCCGTCTGGCGCCTACGACATGGTTGAAGTGACCATCAAGGTCACGCCAGTCGACGAGCCGCCGGTGCTGTCAATGCAACCTGCTGAGAACACCGCTCCGGCGTTCGCGGACGACGCGGCGACCGACTTCATGGTCTACGAGAACATGGACGCGGGCGCGGCAGTCGGGACGGTGACGGCAAGCGACGACGATGTCGGCGACACGCTGACGTACTCGGACAACTCGGGCTACTTCGATGTCGACGAGATGGGCAACATCACGACGACGATGACGCTCGACCACGAGGCGATGGCGAGTCACTCGGTCACCATCACGGCGACCGACTCGGAAGGCGCGACGGACACGCTCGACGTGACGATCATGGTCGGGGACGCGCACCCGGATTGCCCGGACATGGGCCTGACGAACGACTGTGAGGCGCTGCTGGACGCGAAGAGCGATCTGGGCGGCGACCTGAACTGGGATGCCGACACCGCCATGGCAGACTGGGAAGGCGTGACGATGAGCGACGGGCGTGTATCGGGTATCTGGCTGAAGGACGAAGGCCTGGACGGCTCGGTCTCCGCTGCGCTCGGTCGCCTGGACATGCTGACTGTGCTGAACCTGCACACCAACTCGCTGAGCGGTGAGATACCGGACCTGAGCGGCGCGTCCATGCTCGAAGAGCTGTACCTGCCGAACAACGACCTGACGGGTGGAATACCTGAGTGGCTGAACGGCTCGACGAACCTGACGGAGCTCTGGCTCTGGGGCAACCAGCTAACTGGGTCGGTACCCGACCTGAGCGGCCTGACGAACCTCGACAAGCTGAAGCTCGCGAACAACATGTTGGATGGCGGCCTGCCTACGGCTGACATGCTGCCTCCGAACGTGACGTGGCTCATCATCGACAGGAACCCGTTCGGCGGCGATATACCGGACCTGAGCAGTCTGTCGAGGCTGGAGCTCCTGTGGCTGCACAGCAGCGAATTGACCGGATCGGTTCCGTCGGGTGGCATGCTGCCCGCAAGCCTAGACGACCTGAACCTGCGCGACAACATGCTGATGGGTGCGATACCGGACCTGAGCGCCCTGGACAACCTGACGCGCCTGCGGCTGCATAACAACAGCCTGAGCGGCGCGGTCCCAGGCTCGCTGGGCGGCCTGGACAGCCTGACATCCCTGTGGCTGCACAACGAGATGGACGATGAAGGGATGCTCATCGGCAACAACATGTTCACCAGCATCGAGGACGGTGTGGGCGACCTGGACGACACGCTGACGCACATGTACGTCAACGGCAACAGCTTCGCTGATGGCACCTGCCTGCCGGGCGACCTGGCAAGCGTGGCGAACAACGACTTCGAGGCCGCCGGTCTGGTAGCCTGCGCGGACGACGGATCGTAGAAGCGAAATACACCGTGAGGGTCGGCAACCCCGGCCCTCACGGATGACAAGCAAAGACCAGCGCCGCCGGAAACCCCGGCGGCGCTTCTCTTTTCCCCTCTTAATCCCCTCTCCCGTCGTGGGAGAGGGCTAGGGTGAGGGCCATCCTCCGAATCCCCCCAACTTGACAATAACAACCGGAAATGTCACAAAATGTCACACCACGCCACATTTCCACCCCTTTTTCCCCACCTCCCCCTCCCGCCTCCCATCCCCTCTCCCGTCGTGGGAGAGGGCTAGGGTGAGGGCCATCCTCCGCATCGCCCCTACATGACAATAACAACCGGAAATGTCACAAAATGTCACACCACGCCACATTTCCACCCCTTTTTCCCCACCTCCCCCTCCCGCCTCCCATCCCCTCTCCCGTCGTGGGAGAGGGCTAGGGTGAGGGCCATCCTCCGCATCCCACGTCCCAACGTGGTAGCATCGTCACGAACCCTCACATATAAGGAGGTACCCCGTTGACGACGCTCCTAGACGTGCTTTCAAAACGCCGCCCCGCCGCCATCCTCGCGGCAACGGGCGTGGCAACCCTCGTCCTGTTCCTTGTGCGCCCGTCGGTCGCGTACGCCGCCGGCGTCGAAGAGGAGACGGCGTTCGTCTTCAACACGTTCTCGTTCCTCGTCTGGGGCGCGCTCGTGATGTGGATGTGCGCGGGGTTCACCATGCTGGAGTCGGGCTCCGTCCGCACCAAGAACGCCGCGATGATCTGCCTCAAGAACATCGGCCTCTACTCCATCGCGGGTCTGGCCTACTTCTTCATCGGCTACAACCTGATGTACGGCGACATCATCGCCGGCGTCATCGGCACGCCGGGCTTCATGTACATGCCGTCATCCGCCGAGGTCGCGCTCCTCGACGCAGGCGATGCGGAGGCCGCCGCGGCAACGGCCAAGGTCCTTGAGGAGGCGGCAGCGGGGGAGAGCAACTACTCGGTGATGTCGGACTGGTTCTTCCAGATGGTCTTCGTCGCCACGGCGGCGTCCATCGTGTCCGGCGCGCTCGCCGAACGCGTGAAGATGTGGTCGTTCTTCCTGTTCACCCTCGTCCTCACCGCCATCATCTACCCCGTCGTCGGCGCGTGGACGTGGGGAGGCGGCTGGCTCGCCGAGATGGGCTTCACCGACTTCGCCGGCTCGACGATAGTCCACAGCACCGGCGGCTGGGCAGCCCTCGCGGGAATGCTGGTCGTCGGCCCAAGACTCGGCAAGTTCCGCAAGGACGGTTCGGTCCGCGCGACGCCGCCCTCGAACATCCTGATCGTGACGCTCGGCGTCTTCATCCTGTGGTTCGGGTGGTTCGGCTTCAACGGCGGCTCCCAGCTGGCCCTCGGCAGCGCCGCGGACGCCGTGTCGATGAGCATCGTACTGGTCAACACCAACCTCGCCGCAGCCGCGGGCGTCATGGCGGCTCTCGCCGTCTCACGGCCCCTCCTAGGGCGTACAGACCTCTTCGCCGGCCTCAACGGCGCCATAGCGGGCCTCGTCTCCATCACCGCCGCCCCCGACTTCACCGACCACTACTGGGCCGTCATCATCGGCGCGATCGGCGGCGTGATCTGCGTCGCGGGCCTCAAGCTCCTGGAGAAGGTCAAGCTCGACGACGTGGTCGGAGCGGTGCCGGCGCACCTCTTCGCCGGCGTATGGGGAACGCTGGCAGCGTCCATCGGCGTCGCGGGCGGGGCGCAGTTCCACGTCCAGCTCATCGGAATCCTCGCGATAGGCGTGTTCGTGTTCGCGGTCTCGTTCGCGCTGTGGAAGGTCATAGACATCACCCTCAGCGCCCGCGTGACGCACCAGGTCGAACGCCTGGGCCAGGACGCCGGGGAACTCGGCATGGAGTCCTACCCCGAGTTCGTGCTGATGCCCGACATGGACGACGAGGAGGAATAGCAGCCAACAACACATCCCCCCTCTCCCGCGAACGGGAGAGGGCTGGGGTGAGGGTACAAACCTCGCGAACCGCCCCTACACCTTCACGAGCTTCTGGAGGCTCCGCACGCCGTCCCTGATCTCGCCGAGGTTCTTCAGGTTCGTCCACGCCACCTCGCCGACATACAGGTTGCCCTGCGAGTCCATGGAGATGTCGTGCGGCGCGATGAACTGGCCGGGCTCCTCGCCGAAGCCGTCGCCGAGACGCGCCAGTCGCTCGCCGCTCCGGTTGTAGACGCTGATCCACGGCCCGATGTTCGGCATGTTGCGATTAACGTTCATCCCCGCGCCGAGATCGCCCACGAACACGTGCTGGTCGTCGGAGATGTAGATGGCGCACGGACGGTGCATGTTCTTCCACTGCGTCTCGAAGCTGCCGTCCGAGTCGAAGATCTGTACTCGGTGGTTCTCCCGGTCGGCGACGTAGACATACCCGTCGGCGTCCGTGGCGATGTTGTGCGTGATGTTGAACTGTCCGGGATCGACGCCCGGCTCGCCCCACGAAAAGAGCAGGTCGCCGTCCGGCGAATACTTGTGGACCCTTGAGTTGCCGTACCCGTCGGCGACGTAGAAGTCGCCGGTATTTGGGTCGATTGCCACGTCGGTCGGGCGATGAAACGGCTGGCCGCTCATGTACTCGGTCGGCACACCGGGCGTTCCAAGCGTGAAAATGACCTTGCCCTCCGGCGTACACTTGCGGACGGTATGGTCGTCGTCGTCGATGAGGAACAGGGTGCCGTCCGGCGCGAACGTGATCCCGTGCGCGCGAGGGTACATGGCGGGATCGCCCCAGTCCCTGAGATACGTGCCGTCGGTGTCGAAGACGATCACCGGATGGTCGCCCCGGTTATAGACGTATACCTCGTCCTTCGGGCTGACGGCGACGGCCGCCGCCTCCTGCCACGTATAGCCGGGCGGGAGCGTTTCCCAGTCCTCCGCGACCTCATACGTAAACTCCCCCGTGCCGATCTTCGTCGCCGTCGTCATCTGCGCCTCCTCGCTGTGGGTCGTGACATTTAGGCCCCTGTGTGGCACTATCTTACCACTTGCCGTCCGATACGGGGGAACCGTCATGCTGCTGGAAAACAAGGTTGTGCTCATCACGGGAGCGGCGTCCGGAATTGGCCGTGCGTCGGCCCAGCTCTTCGCCCGCGAGGGGGCATCCGTCATCGTCTCTGACAAGAACGTCGAGGGCGGCAACGAGACGGTCGAGGGCATCGTTTCCGAGAGCCTCGAGGCGGTGTTCGTCGAGACCGACGTCGGGTGCATGGCCGACGTTGAAGGTCTTGTGCAGGCGTGCGTTGACCGGTACGGCAGGATCGATGTCGTGTTCAGCAACGCCTGCCACTACCCGATGGGCACGGCGACGGAGCTGACCGAGGCGGACTGGGACGTCACCATAAACGTATGCCTGAAGGCGACCTGGATGCTCGCAAAGCACGCCCTTCCCATCATGGTCGAGCAGGGCGGCGGTGTGTTCGTCATCACGGGGTCGGTCCACTCGCTCAGGGGCTTTTCCAACTATGCCTCATACGACCCTGCCAAGGCGGGGCTGCTCGGCCTCACGCGCAATCTTGCGCTGGACTACGCCCCGCACGTTCGAGTGAACGCCCTTCTGCCCGGCCCAATCGTCACGGGCCTGTGGAAGGATATGACCCCCGAGGAAATCCAGCAGAGCGCCGACAGCGTCCCTATGAAGCGCAACGGGACCCCGGAGGACGTTGCGAAGGTGGCATTATTCCTGGCCTCCGATCTGTCGTCGTACGTTACCGGTACCGAGGTCGTGGTCGACGGCGGGATGATATCGGGCATCAAGTTCCCATAGCGAACGTACCGGCGTGACCTTCGGCCACCGACTGCTCCTATTCATGCATCACACCTGACACGGAGGAAGAGATGAAGCCGGAAATCATCGTCGACAACATGGATGACACGGGTGAGGGGCCTCTGTGGCACCCCATCGAGAAGAAGCTGTACTGGGGAGACATAACCGAGGGGGAACTGTACCGCTATGACCCGGCCACGGGCGAACACGAGCTCGTCTTCGAGGCGGGCCAGATGTTCGGCGGCTACACGTTCCAAGCCGACGGCTCGATTCTCATGTTCCTGGAAGAGGGCAGGGTAGGCGTTCTCCGAGATGACAAGCTCGACATCGTGATCGACGGCCTGCCCGGCGAGGGGGAGAACCGCTTCAACGACGTCATCACCGACCCCGAAGGGCGGGTCTATTGCGGGACGATGTGCAAGGACTCGGCAAAGGCCATGGCGGCTGAGGCCTTCGGCAGCCTCTACCTGCTCGATACCGACGGCACGATAACCAAGATCCTCGACGACATCGCCATCTCCAACGGACTCGGCTTCACGCCGGATCTTTCCGGCATGTACTACACCGACAGTCCTACGGGCGCGATCTGGCTCTTCGATTACGACCGTGCCACCGGCGCCATCAGCAATCGACGTGACTTCGTTGCAAGCGACGACATCGACAAGGACGGCCTGCCGGATGGTATGACGGTCGACGCTGAGGGCTACGTCTGGTCTGCACGCGTCCTCACCGGCGAGATGCACAGGTACTCGCCGAGCGGCGAACTGGTTGAGTCCATAGACTTCCCATGCAATATGGTCTCCAGCGCGGTCTTTGGTGGGGAAGACCTCGACGAGCTATACGTCACCACCATTAGCTCAAACGACCGCGAGACGCACGGACCGGGCGCGGGCGCTCTCTTCCGCTTGCGCCCCGGCGTCAAGGGCGTGCCGGAGTTTTTCTCGAAGGTGAATTTCTAACTTCCCGCTCGTTTCAGGAGCGGACAGCAAGGGATAAGGAGTGCATCATGCTAACGGATGACCAGGTGACTCAGTTCGACCTCTTCGGGTTCGTGATTCTCAGGGACATATTCACGGAGGGCGAGCTTGCGACGCTCCGCGCGGAGTTCGGGTACGGCGCGGAACGGACTCAGGAGTCCGAGGGCGAGTTCGATAGTACGGAGACCCACACGTTCAGCATGTTGGGCGAGGACACGCCGTTCTACTCGTCGCTGCTGGAGGACTCGCGCTTCTATGGGCCGGCGTCCCAGCTGTACGGCGACGACGTGTTCGGCCTCGAGATCAACTCGTACCGCTACATCTCCAACTCCCCTTGGCACTTCAATGACGGGTCGCCCAATATCCACGGCTACGGGCCGAAGTACCAGTTCCCCGTCTTCGAACCGACTCGGGCGGACACCGGCGCGCTCCGATTCGTTCCGGGGTCGCACAAAGACCCGTGGCAGTCGGAATTGACGAATTGGTGGCCCCTCACCCGCGGGTCGGCGGGGAGCGCTGAGGGCATGGCGTTTCTCGATAAGGTGCCGTGTTTCGTCGCGGAGGCCGACCCCGGCGACGCCGTCCTGTTCGACATGCGGCTCGTCCACTCGACGTGGGGAGGCAGCAAGGACCGGCGCATGAGTTGCGTGACCTACTATCACTACCCGGAGACGCCGCGAGAGCTTGAGGTCATGCGCGTCACGGCGCAGGGCTTCTACAACTCGTCCACGCGTTGGAACAAGGCCCAGTGGGACGAGTGGTTCTCCAACCCGCACGACAGTCCCCTCCGTCAGGGCTGGATCGACTCGTGGGAGCGTCTCGCCAAGACGCCGCAGGCGGAAACTGGCCTCCAATTGGTCTATGACGACCAAGGGGCCGCGACGTTCGCTCCGGCGGGAGAATAGGGAGTTGCGGCAAGCTGGGCGGTGTCGTTCTACGTACAGTACATGTGATGGGGCGTCGAGGAGTCAATCACCTTCGATGTGAACAGCCTATTCCATTCGAGATGCTAGGGACCGGGCCACCGGGAAATACCGATGATGAGCCGAATGTCCCGCATTTTTGGATGGCCTGAGCAAGGTCCAGCATTAGGACGCGTCCGCTTCTGCCTGAAGCTTCAGCGCGGCAATAGCGTCTTCTACGATCTCAGGATCATCCCTGTGAAAGCCTATAAGGATGTCGACGACGGTATTGGCGCGATGGAAGAACCGAAGCTTCCGCAGCAACCTATCGGGTGAGGGATGGGGATTGAAGGTCAGATACGTCTGCAGGAACCCGCCCCCATAACTCGCATAGAGCCAATGCAGCTCGTAGTCTGGATCTCCGATTTCCATGTCACCGAAGTCGATGACCCCTACGATTGCCTGCGTGACCAAATCGTAGAGGATGTGCTCGGGGCTCAAGTCGGCGTGTATCACCGTTGGCTCGTAGTTGAAGTTGCCAGGATCGCCTAGGTAGTCGTCGTACAGCTGCACGACATACTCGCGTTCACCTTTGCCCAACATGGGCAACACCAGTTCTCTGATAGGTCGCAAGTCACCCGCGTAGTCGGCCTTGAAGTCGTTGGCCTTCAGCCCCAGCAGAGCTGCTTGGTCTACGGGGAAGGAGTGCAGATGCCTAAGGAAACGCGCGATCTGTTCCGTCAGGCTGGTCTGTACCTCCGGATCAAGGTCAAGCAGTACCTCCGGTTTCAGCGGGACGCCCTTGATCCATCTATACCCTGAGAAGGTGAGGCCAGTGCTTGGGTCGGTCCCAACGAACTCTGGGCTCGGTATACGGACATCGAGCCTCTTTTGCAACTCGGGTAGCAGGGTTGCCTCAAGCTCTATCTTGGTGGCGGCTTCCTCAAGCTTGGGGAACCGGAAGACGAACTCATCGTTGACGACCAAAGCCAGATTATCCATTCCTTCGCCGGCTAGATTGATAGAGTCCACGACAAGATCCGGGAAGCACTCTCCGATGGCCTCCTTGTAAGGTCCGAGTTCGTTAGACGGCATTGAACATCCTTCGTGTGGCCGAGTCCTCGCTACCGCCTCGCGCTGTGGCCCATTGGCGTAGTCGTCCTGCAGGCTCGCTATTGTACGCCCCGACCATACATGCCATTGTGTCGGCCAGATAGACACGCGCAGCCTTCTCAACATTGTCGGGTATATCCTCGTGACGGATCGAAAACGTGAACTCAGCCATTGTTTCGAGCAAGGTCGCACTGGAGGAGTCCATAGTGGTTCCCACCTTCTAACAGAAACCTTGGTGCCGCAGATGCAGTGCCTCTAATATAGCTGTTATGCAATCCCAATGCCGGTATCATGGACACCGCAGCCATGCGCACGCGAGGTACCATATCGACTAGGGCCTTCATCAACCTCCTGCTTGTGCTTATTGGGGTAGGTGTTGCGCTGCTTGCTTTGGAACTAGGGTTGCGGCTCACGCGGGACTCGCCCAACGAGGAAGTTCCCCTGCACGTGACCTGCGGCGGCTGTCCGTACCTGTATGAACTCAATCCCGATCACCCGGACGTTCGCGACAGGGACATGCGTGCGGAGCACTCGGCGGAGCGGCTCTGGTCGACGTTCAACGTCATGGTGCTTGGCGACTCGGTGGCCTATGGTGTGGGTGTGCCGTATGAATACGCATTCCCTCAGCAGCTTGAGGACATGCTCGCGTCGCAGTACGACGACGTTACGGTGCTTAACTCCGCCGTGAGCGGATACACGCCCTACAACCAGCTTCAGCAGTACGTGAGCCGCGACCGCGAGATTCCGGTGGACCTCGTGGTTGTGGCCTTCGCCATGAATGACATCGTCGACCCGGAACTGCACTGGAATTACACCGAGGACGCCATCGAGAGCATTCCCCCGGAGGCGTACCCCAATCTCCGGTACCACGAAGAGCACGTGGCGCCCATACTCGAAGCCCGCCGCAAGGAACGGGAACAAGGGAGCACCGAGCTGGGCAGACTTGTCCGCTCGGCGATGAACGTGACCAATATCACCGATCAGGAAGCTAGCTACACCGTCGTCGATGGCAGACGCTGGCCTACCTATGTCACCGGCGAGGACAACATCAGCATCGAGACGCTGACCGACTACGACTCGCCGGAGTGGGCGTGGCTCCGGGGCATGTACGACCGGCTTGCCGACGAGGTAGCGTCGGACGGCGCGCGGCTGCTCATCGCGGTCCTTCCGCTGGCATATCAGATGGATGCGGAGTATCCTTTCCTTCCGCAGAGCCTGTTTGACCGGTACTGCGAAGAGCGGTCGCTGCCGTGCCTCGATCTGCTGCCCGCGTTTAGAGAGCGAGGCGGAGATGCGCTGTTCTTGGGCGAGCGTCTGGGCTATGTTGACATCTGGCACCTTTCTGACAGGGGGCACGATGTCGTGGCCGGCGAGCTCCGAGCGTTTCTCGAACTACACGACCTGACAGGACGCCGATAAGTCCATGCTCGACTACTATCGCTTATCCGACCGGTTCACCGATGAGGAACGGCAGACGCAGGCAGCGGTGCGGGAGTTCCTGGACGCCGAGGCCCTCCCCCATATAGCGGGGTGGTGGGAGCGGGCGGAGTTTCCCCGCCACCTCGTCCCTCGTCTTGCCGAGCTAGGTCTGATCGGGGCCAATATGCCCGTGCAGTACGGCGCTTCGGGCGTCGGCAGCTTGGCGTATGGGCTGGTGATGTACGAGCTGGAGCGGATCGATTCCGGCCTGCGAAGCTTCGCCAGCGTCCAGGGCGCGCTCTGCATGTACCCGATCTTGAGGTACGGCTCGGAGGAGCAGCGCCGGACGTACCTGCCCAAGATAGCGAGCGGCGAGATGATCGGCTGCTTCGGCTTGACCGAGCACTCCGGTGGCTCCGATCCCGGCGCGATGGAGACCCGCGCCCAGCGTGACGGCGACTCGTACGTCCTGAACGGCGTCAAGGTGTGGATCAGCTATGGCTCGATCGCGGACATCGCCATCATTTGGGCCAAGGAGGAAGAGGAAGGTACGATTCGAGGATTCGTCGTTCCGACCGGTACGCCCAGATTCTCGGCCAAAAAGATGGAGCGCCAGATGAGTCTCCGCACGTCGGGCGCGAGCGAGCTGGTGCTCGAAGACGTTCGGGTGCCCGCGTCCGCGATGCTCCCGGAGGCCGCCGGACTGTCCGTACCGCTGTCAAGTCTCACCCAGGCGCGTTACGGCATCTCCTGGGGCGTTCTGGGCGCTCTGGAGTACGTTTACGAGGAGGCCTTGGCCTTCTCGAAGTCGCGAAAGACCTTCGGCAAGCCCATCGGCGCGAGGCAGCTAGTGCAGGACAAGCTCGCCGACATGCTGACCGACCACACGAGCGGCCTCCTCCGGGCGTGCCAGCTGGCCCGCCTCAAGGACGAGGGCAAGCTAAACTACACGCACGTCTCGCTGGCGAAGCGCGAGAACACGAGGGTAGCTCTCAGGGGAGCGCGTCTCGCACGCGAGATTCTCGGCGCAAGCGGCATTACCCTCGACTACCACACCATCCGCCACATGCTCAACCTGGAGACCGTCGACACGTATGAGGGAACGCGGGACATCCACAGCCTGGTATTGGGACGCGACGTCACGGGGCTGGACGCTTTTTCGTAGTCAGAAGGTCTCGTTGGAACAGGCTGGTGTGTGGCTAGAAGATCTCGGCTACCGAGCACGAGAACCCAGGCAGCACCGGGTCGCCTGTTAGCGTGTCGCCTTCGTGGAGGACGTGTGCCTCGCTCAGCGAACGGTACACCGTGATCGAGCGACATTCCGGGTAAGCGACCCAGACCAGCTTCACGCCGTGCTCGATCCACTGTTTGATCTTTTCCTGGACCTGCCCTGCCCTGTCATTGGGGGAAACGACCTCGACTATGAGGTCGGGAATAGTGTCCGAGAAGCCGGCAGGAGCACCTTCGGGGGATAGGCGGTTCTTGGCAATAAAGGCTACGTCCGGCGCTCTGACTGTGTCGGGATCGCGCTGCAGGAAGAATCCTGGGTCAGCTACAAAGACACTTCCATGGTCGTTCTCTCGAACGTGGTTACCTATCAAAAGAGCAATCGTAGCGGCGATTTCTCCGTGCCTCAAGCCTGCGGGCGCCATCTCGATCAATTCCCCCTCGATCAGCTCGTAGCGCTTACCGTCATCGGGCATACGGAGCAGTTCTTCTGCGGTTACTAGCGTTTGGGTGGTCATGTTGATTTCCCCTCAATGTTCAGAATATCTCGGCGACGGGGCACGAGAAACCGGGGAGCACAGGATCGCCTGTTAGCGTTTCGCCTTCGTGGAGGACGTGTACTTCGCTCAGCGAGCGGTACACCGTGATCGAGCGCCGTTCGGGGTATATGAGCCAGACGAGCTTCACGCCGTGCTCGATCCATTGCTCAATCTTTGCTTGCACCTGACTGGCTCTGTCGCTGGGAGAAACGACCTCGACGACGAGGTCGGGGACGATGTCTATAAAGCCTGACGGACCGTCGCCTGGTGGTAGGCGTTCCTTGGTAATGAAACCGACATCCGGCACGCGTACCGTGTCAGGGTCGCGTTGCAGGAACACCCCACCGTCAGAATTCATTAGTTCCCCGAGATCATTCTTGTCAGTGTGCTGGAAGAGAAGACCTAGTATTCTCGCTCCAATGTTGGTATGCCTGTAGCCTGCGGGCGCCATTTCGATCAATTCCCCCTCGATCAGTTCGTAGCGCTTGCCGTCATCGGGCATACGGAGCAGTTCTTCTGCGGTTACCAGCGTGTGCGTGGTCATGTTGCCCTCCCTCATCGGTGAGGATGTAACGTTCAGTATACTCTATCGAGCAGTCGTGCCGTTGCTTTCCCTACGCGACCACGCCGACCACGCCGGGCGCGCCGATGTCGAGCAGCATCTGCCGGGCCTTGTCGCGGTATGCCTCGCGCACGTCGCGGGTCGGGGGGCGGCACCGGCTGGACGGCAGACCGACCAGCTCCATTAGCAGCTTGTCGGCATAACCGTCGCCGCTCGTGTACTGCATCATGTCGACCCAGAGATCGTAGAACGGGAGCAGCACCCGGATCACCTCGTTCTGCGCCTCGACGTACTGGCGCTCCTCCAGCAGGTGCAGGAAGCCGACCGCCCACTGGGGCCAGTAGTTCGCGGGGTGGACCTCGATGCTCCGCGCTCCGAGGATGTGGCTCATGACGAACGATCCGTTGTTGTCGACGACGCTGACCTTATCGGCGAACATGCTGACGATGCGGTCCATCCCAAACGGAACACCGCCGGGAACCGCCCACTTGAGGCCCGCGACGTTGGGAAGATCGACCAGCTTCTCCACCATTCCGATTGACACGCTGGGGGATGTCCAGAAGGTGTTGTAGACGATCAACCCCACGTCGGCCGCCTCCGAGGCGGCGAGGATGTACTCGTAGAAGTCGCCTTCGGTGTGCGCGAAATAAAACGGTGGCGAGACCTGGATGTACTCGGCACCGACGTCCTCCGCCGCCCGCGCCAGGGCGATGAGCTCTCGTGTGCTCGTGGTCTGCGCTCCGAGGATGACGGGCACTCGACCTGCGGCCTGGTCGACGACCGCTCCGGCCACGGCCACGCGCTCGTCGAATGACATCGACGAGAAGTCGCCCGCGGCGCCGCACGCGAGCAGGACTCCCGTGCCCGTCTGGATGCCACCTTCGATCAGGAACTCCGCATGCTGCCGTATCCCATCAAAGTTTACCGACATCTCATCGTCGTCGTTGAACATCGTGGGAATCGTGACGTAGCAGCCGTACAGCCGGTCGCGCAGTGTCTGTTGTTCCATTCTGGTGTTACTCCCTTGTCGGTTGTCGATTTCGTTCGGCGGCAATTATGCAGTATCGGGCAGGGTGGAACAAGCGGGAACGGTAGGGTGTCGTGTAAGATCCCCAAGCGTATGGATTCCCGCCTTCGGAGAATTCGGCATAACCGGCATGGCAGCCTGTCATTCCGTGCGTGGCGAGGAATCTAGGGTGCTTTGCCGTCGTCATCGAGGCCGTTCCAGCTGCGGGGCTCCGCTAGGAAGACGAGGATTTTAGATTCCTCGCTCCGCTTCGCTGCGCTCGGAATGACAGCTGTTGATGGTGTGGGAAGAACTCCGAAAGCGGAATCACCGGACCATACTAGCCGCGGGAGGGCTCGGCCATCTCTTCGCGGGCCTTTTGGGACAGCTCAGCCAGGTGGCCGTCGTTGGCGAGACGCTGTTGGAGGTGCACCATGCGTCCGGGGCCTGCGGTCTCGATCATGGTCGGACCGTACGCCCGCTCCATCCACCATCGTGAAAGCGTTCCGATCTTGTTGCGCAGCTCCGGCAAGTCTTCGTCACGGTAGCGCTGTTCGAGAACCATCGTGAACATGCGCCTTCGATTGCCCCCGCCGAAGGAGGCGTGCTTGATGCGCCGGTCGAACACCACGAGGTCGCCGGGCACGGTCTCAAGCGCAGCGGCCGGGATGTCCTTGCCAGCCACGCCCAGCGATTCCTCGGTCGTAAACTCTTTCATGCTCGGCATCATGTCGCTGAGCGTACCGGCGAAGCTGTCGCCGCCCTTGTGACTGCCGGGAATCACCCGGAGGCATCCGGTGTCCTTCGTCACCTCGTCGAGGTAGAAGGCGATCTTCATGGTCAGGTACGGGGAGGCATGGCCGAGGTCGGAGTGCCAGCCGGTGTCGCCCACATAGAAGTTCCCATCGCTGTTGCTGTAGTTGAAGTCGTACCCCAAGATGGGGCCCGCCAGCCCCTCAATGCGCGGGTCCTCGAGCAGGCCGCAGAAGTACGGGTGCTGGTCGATGAACGGCACGATCGACGACCGCTGCTTGTAGTCGTGTGCCTGACCGTGGTGCCCTCCGCCGTGCTCCGTAAAGATCGACTCGAAGGTGTCCGTTATCTGTCCGACGTCGTCGGCGAACAGCCCCGGAAAGTGGAGGTACCCGAAGGTCTTGAAGAACGCGATCTGCTGGTCGGTCAGGTTCAATTGAGAATCCCCTGTTCTGGTATTCGGCTTATGCGAACGGAATAGAGCGGCATCTTTGCTGCGATGACTTCCCTCGTGGTCGTGTCAACTTCCAGCCTGTAGTCGACCGAACCGCTGTGATGCGACCTTAGCATTGAGAGGTGCAGCTCGGGCGTCTTGCGACGAAACTCACTCGACTCGGAAGGGGCGATGTCAAAGGATATCGACGCCGTCGCTATGACTTCGTAGCGACCGTCCTCCTGCTTGGTCGGCGACCCGAATTCCCACTCGATCGTGTCTCGTATCTGGCCCGCATTTGCCTCCATCGGCACTCTGCCCTCAAATACATCATTTCTAGCAACGGCAAATCTGGGGGATGTCGAGGAGGAGTCATCGACTACCTCGATAAAAACTCGAGGACCATACCTGCGGGTCGCCATGGCGGCGATCTCCTCCGAGATGGCTTCCGCCTCGGTCATGGCCCATTCCCGCGCCACATCTTCCGCAACCCGCTCATGGTCTACTTGGCCACATGCCAACGATACCCACAGCACCAGCAAGGCTGCCCCAATCATGGTCCCAATTGTCGCCGTGTACCGAATCCTCATAGCTCGCCTCCTTGCTTCATGGGTGAGTCGACAACCCCGTTCCTACTTGGACAACCCCATTGCTTACCCCCTGCTCGGCTCGGCCATCTCTTCGCGGGCCTTCCTGGCGAGTTCGGCCATGTGGCCGTCATTCGCCATGCGCTGTTCGAGGTGCACCATGCGGTGCTCGTCCGCCGTGTTGATCATCACGTCGCCGTAGTTGCGCTCAATCCAGAACCTGGTCTCGGAACCCATCCGCTCCTTCAGGGTCTCCACGTCCTCATCGGCGTAGCGCTCCTCGAAGTTGAGGGTGAACATGCGCCGCCGGTCGCCTCCGCCCCATGAGCTGTGCTTGATCTGGTGATTGAACATCACGAGGTCGCCGGGCGTGACCTCCAGCGGCACGGCGGGCACCCCGTCACCGTTCACGCCCCACAAGGCCGCGCTGGGGTTGTCGGACTTCTCGCGCATCTCGCGCACCGCCTCGAGGCTGTTGCCGAACACATCGCCGTACTTGTGGCTGCCCGGAATGACCCGCAGGCACCCCGTGGACGCGGTGACGGGGTCGAGATAGAAGGCCATCTTGAATGATAGGTACTTCGATTCGCGGTATCCGTCCGAGTGCCAGAGGGTGTCGCCGACGTAGAAATTCCCGTCACTGCCGGCGTAGTTGAAGTCGTCACCCAGCACCGACGCGCAAACGTCGTGGATACGCGGATCGTCGATTAGCGCGCTCAGGTACTCGTCCTGGTCGATGAACTGGATGAGGGCGGAGCGCTGCTTGCCGTCGTGCTCTCGCCCGTAATGCCCGCCGCCGTGATCGGCCCAGACCTTCTCGAAGGAGCCGATGATCGTATCGATGTTGTCCGCGAACAGCCCAGGAAATGCGAGGTAGCCGAACGTATCGAAGAACGCGAGTTGGTGGTCGGTGAGGTTCATTCCTTCTCCTTATCATACTGATCCTGGGGTCGTGCTCCCGGAGTTCGCTTGAAGCGGTAAGAATACCGGTTGTTTGGCGCTTCGAGGATGGTGCGCTGCCGGTCGTTTAGGCCAGGGTAGTCGTCGGCGTTGTAGTAGCGGGCGTACCAGGAGGACGCGTGCGGACTGAACTTGAAGAAGAGCGTTCGCCGCTCGTGATCGCCCGTCCACGGGAGCGTCCCATGCGCCAGCGCCTCCGTGAAGATGATCGCCGTGCCCGCAGGCCCCGTCACACGCCGAACGCTGGGATGAAGCTCATCCATCTCCTTCCACTCGTCGGGCAAGGGGTAGTTGCTCTTGTGCGAGCCAGGCACTGCGCCGAATCCGCCGTCCATCGGCCCCACGTCGTGCAGGTTGTACGCGACGACGGAAAGACCGTTCCACATACGGCCCTCCTCGAACCTGTAGTACTGCAGGGACCGGGTCGGAACTCCGCCCCCGTGCAGCTTGGTCCCGATGGGGCCTTTTCCCGAACGGATCACGTCGAGGTACACGTGGTCGAGCCGATACGCGTCCTCGCCGATGGTCGCGTCGAGATACTGCCTGACACGCGGGTTGTCGATGAGCTCCAGCAGCGGCCCGCCCCAGTCGATGGTGTCGAAGAAGCGGTGCCTCGTCATGTCGGGCGGACACTCCGCCTCGATGTGCCTATCGACCTCCTCGTTCAGCCGCCGAAGCTGATCTGCGTCTAGTGCGTCCGGCACCGTGATGTATCCCTGCAGGTCGTAGAGGTATTTTTCGTATTGGTCCATCGGTCCCTCATACGTTTGACGTATGAGGCTAGTCTAAGAATCGGCGAACAAGGTGTCAACACGAACGCGACTACCTAGCGTGAACGGTAGGTGTCCTTCTCTCGTCGGCGGACTGTGTCTATGAGCACTATACGTTCGGCGTCATCAATGACGTAAATGACTCGCCACGGCCCGACGCGTATGCGATGCGCCTTGTCTCGTAACTTTACAACACCGATGGGTCGGGGATTTACCGCTAACGAGAAGATGCGCTCATCCACTCGTCGAAAGTCTGCTAGTGATAGGCGATCAAGATCTCGCTTAGCCCGAGTTGTTATGCGAACCTTGTACTCAGGCCTTTGTCCCAAGACGCTTTGCCCGGTATTCGGTGTAGTTAGTGGAACCCTCTAATCCCTGAGCCTCATATTCCTCCAACGCCTGGTCGGCTGCGGCCAAGTCTTCGATGAGTTCACGGTGCGCTTCCGGATCTTCGGTGTCGGTCCTTGCCCGAAGTTCTTTCTCAGCTTTATTTTCTCTTTCGGTAACGATACTCTTTTCCATAGCATCCCCCTGACGGGATAGTTTGCAGTCACCAATGCTCTGTGTCCACACATCGTAGCAATTTCGGCGTAGCAAGGCCAGCTGCCCCGGCTCCCAGTCTATTGGAACTACCCGCCCCTTTGCCCTATGCTATGCACGTCCTACTCCCACCGGAGGCATATCATGGTCGAAGAGGTAATTCGCGCAAAACGGTTCGAGGTGGTCGATGATGAGGGCCGGCCCAGGGTGATCATCGGGACGCAGGAGGAGGCGTCGGGGCTGATGTTGCTTGACCCTAATGGTCAGAACGTGGCCGAGCTTGCGGTGAGCGATGAAACGGGATCGACCACGCTGTCGCTGTACGACCTGCGAGGCTCCCTGCGCGCTTCCTTGGATTTGGACCAGGAAGGCTTTCCGACTCTTGGCCTGTACGACTTGGCGGGGGAGCCGCGAGTCTCTATTGGGATCGCGGAGGGGAACACTCCCGTAATCGACTTCACGGGCCCCTATGGGGAGGCGCGGGTGTCCGTCGAGGTGGACGAGGAGGGCTTGCCGAGCATCGTCCTCATGGACGGCGACGGCAACGACCGCGTCGTAATCAGAATCGACAGGCGTGGGACGCCGCACTTTGAGTTCCTCGACGCCGACGGCAGGCCGGTGCGTCAGGAGGAGTGAGGACAGACGCTGCTAACCGGCCCTCGGCCTCCAGCAAAGGCGAAATTTCATTGAATGGCTGCTCCGCGCTGATATACTATCTCGCGGGAAGGTAGAGATGCCAAGCAGCCAGATCCTCAGCCTGCCGGGCATGGCGGACGTGATCGGCGGCTCTTTCGAGCGGTCGGCGAAGGTCGCCGACGCTCTCGGCGCATACTACTCAAACAACGGCTACGCACCAATCGACACCCCAATCGTCGAGGACGCGGAACTGTTCGTCCGCAAGTCGGGCGGCGAGCTGTCGGGGATGCTCTACACCTTTGACGACCCCGGCGGCAATCGAGTGAGTCTGCGTCCGGAGATCACCCCCTCGGTCATTCGCCACTACATCGAACACAACGTTGGACTCGGGACTCCGGCGCGCCTGCGCTACTGTGGCCCGGTGTTCCGCTACCATTCCCTCGACGGAGGAGACCTGCGACAGTTCACACAGGTCGGCACGGAGCTTATCGGGCTATCAGGGAGCAACACCGACGCAGAGATTCTCTCGATGGCGTGCGGCGGGCTGGTGGAGCTAGGCCTGAGCGGATGGACGGTACGCATCGGCGACACTGGCCTGCTGAACCGCGTGCTGGACGCGCATGGACTGTCCGACGCGACCAAGGGCTTCGTGTTTGCTCACATGGATGAGTTGAAGACCGATTCGACTTCGGTCGCTGACCTCGTGGCTCTTGCGGACGAGATGGGCCTCATTCGAGAACCCGGTGAAGGCAGCATGACGCCTGTGGCCACGGAGAACGGGGCGGAGGTAACGCGGCAATTCGTACGGGACATGCTCTCCGACTCGGTGACGAATCCCGTCGGTCGCAGGACTACCGAGCAGATCGTCGAGCGGCTCCTCCGCAAGCTGCAGCGCGCCGACAGCCCCGATAAGCTGGCTGCCGCTCTTGCGCTTGTGGCAGACCTATCGAAGGTCAGCGGCGCACCTGACGAGACCCTGCCTACGGTAGAGGAAATCCTTCGAGCACACGGAGCCGACCCTTCGATGGTACATGGTCTCCGGGCGCTCTTCGACGCGCTTCCGGGACAGGGAGTCCCTCTGTCCAACATCACACTCGATCTTGCCTTCGTACCGGGCATCGCGTACTACACCGGCATAGTGTTCGAGATTTCCTACGACGGTGAGGACGGACCGATTACGCTCGGCGGCGGCGGGCGCTACGACGGCCTCGTGAAGGCCCTCGGCGGCGAGGACGTTCCGGCGATGGGGTTCGCCCTTCGGCTCGACAAGGTGGTCGACGCCGTGACGAGCAGGGCGGAGTAGGGGGTCTAGCGTGCTGAGATTCGCAGTGCCAAGCAGCGGCAGCCTCCACGATCCCGCCCTCGACTTCCTGAAGGCGTGCGGCATCGGCGTCTCGCGGCCCAACCCGCGTAAGTACACGGCGGAGATTCCGTCGCTTCCGGGCGTGGTCGTCCACTTCCAGAGGCAGGCGGACATCCCCCTGCAGATCGAAGAGGGCATGGCCGACGTTGGCATCGTAGGACGGGACGGGTTCCTCGAACGTCGCCGCGAAGCCGGCGACGGAGAGATCATCATCGAGGGCCTCGGATTCGCCCAGTCGGAGCTTGCCATCCAGGTGCCCGACTCTTGGGTAGACGTCACGTCTATGGCCGACCTCGCCGACCTCGCCATCGAGTTCCGGCAGCAGGGGACGCACCTCCAGGTAGCCACCAAGTACCCGCGACTGACGGAGAGGTTCCTGCTCGCCAACGGGGTAAACTTCGTGACGCTGATCCCGTCGAGCGGGGCGCTGGAGATCAGCCCCGCCATGGGGTCGGCAGACATTATCACCGACATCTCATCGACCGGCACGACGATGCGCGCCAACCGCCTGAAGACCATCCAGGGGGGCACCGTCGTCAGGTCGGAGGCGTGTCTGATCGGCAACAGGCGGCGCATTGCCGAAGATCCGGAAAAGCTCGCCCCCGCGACGGCCTTGGTGGAGCGGATCGAGGCCTTCCGCAACTCTCGCAACTTCTACAGTGTCACGGCCAACGTGCAAGGAGAGAGCGAGGAATCGGTCGCGCGAGACGTCCTGGAACACGCGGACATCTCCGGTCTACGAGGCCCGACGATTGCCAAGGTTCACACCATGGACGACACCGCATGGTACGCCGTGACGGTTATAGTGGAGAAAGCACGGCTGCTGGACGCGGTCAACCGCCTCCGCGAGATCGGCGGCGTGAGCGTTACGGTAACCCAGCCAAGCTACATGTTCCACTCGAAGTCCGAGGCCGCGGAGAGCCTGGCGAAGAGGCTATAGACCCGGACATGCCGAATCCCGCTACACACATGGAAATGGCGTACCTCGCCGCCCAATCTATTGGCGTTCCAATCCTGAACGACAATATGGGCAGCTACTTGCTCGGATCGACCGCGCCCGACGTTCGGGTGATCACGCGAAAGGGGCGGGAGCCGTACCACTTCGCGCCTCTGGACTTCGACGAGGTCGGGGCCGGAATATCCGGCTTGTTTAGAGAGCATCCCCAACTGGCTGAGATAGAACACGGCCCCACCCGGTCGTTCATGGCCGGATATATGACTCACCTGACTCTCGACGAGACGTGGATCACCAGGATGTACCGCCCACTCTTCGGGAAGGACGGGGTGTTCGAGACGGAGGCGATAGGGGCCGTCATGGACCGGGTGATGCAGATGGAACTCGACACCATAGCCTACGAGCGGCTGGATTGTATCAAGACTCACTTGGCGAGCTACAGCGGCGGCGTGGACATTCCCTTCGTCGACGGCGACACCCTATCCGAGTGGCATGAGTGGGTGACGGAGTTCGTTTCGCGGGAGTTTACGTGGGAGCGGCTGCGATTCATGGCAATGAGGATCACGCGCGGCGACGAGACCCATCCGGCTCACGCCATAGCCGATGACTTCATTCGCGGGATGCCTGATACACTGGATGTGCTGCACGAGACGGTGCCGGCGGAAAGACTCGTCGAATTCAAGCGTGACGCCATAGCGGATATGGCCGAAGTGGTCGCGGAGCATCTGGGATGAGAATCGCATACGGGCCGGAGGAGTCGAGGGAGGCGCTCCTTTCAGGACGGGGCATGGGTCTCGACTCCGCGCCCGCCTCCATACTCGAAAGTACCGAGGCCGCTTTCGGCAAGGCGATGACACCTCTGGAAACGGCGCAGTACATCATCGCCCGCGTGCGCGAGGGCGGCGACGATGCCGTGCGAGACATAACCAAGCGGCTCGACGGCGTGGAGCTTGGAGACCTGCAGGTACCGAAGTCCGTTATCGAGAATGCCTATGACGCGGTCGACGCCGAGGTCGTCGACGCACTCCGACTGGCCGCCGAGCGAGTCCGTCGGTTCCAAGAAAAAAGCAGGCCGGCGAGCTGGGTAGATTTCGGCGAGGGTTACGGCGAGCTGGTAAACCCGGTCGAGCGCGTCGGCGTATACGTCCCGGGCGGAACGGCCAGGTTCCCGTCGACGGTGCTGATGTCGGTCATTCCAGCCAGGGTTGCGGGCGTAGACGAGGTCATCGTGGCAACGAATCCGGGAGTCGATCGGGGCGTCCATCCCGTCGTGTTGGTGGCGGCAGATATAGCGGGCGCGGACAGTGTGCTCCAGATTGGAGGCGCTCAGGCCGTCGCGGCCATGGCCTACGGGACCGAGTCCGTCCCAAAGGTGGACATGGTCTGTGGGCCGGGCGGCCTCTTCACGACTCTTGCCAAGAGGCTCGTCTTCGGCGAGGTCGGCATAGATGGCCTGTATGGCCCGACTGAGACCCTCCTGATCGCGGACGAACAAGCCAACCCGACCCTGTGCGCGGCAGACCTGCTGGCTCAGGCCGAGCACGACATTCTCGCGAAACCGGTACTCATAACGACTTCCGACGCGCTCGCGCAGGGCGTAAACTCGGAGCTAGAGGTGCGATTGGGCAGGCTTGACCGCTCCGAGATAGCGGCCCGTTCCGTTGACGAACAGGGAATCATCGCGGTGGTCGCTGATCTGGACGAGGCATTCGAATTGGCGAATGCCTTCGCTCCCGAGCACGTGTCGCTCGTGGTCCAAGACCCCTGGAGCCACATCGGGAGCGTCAGAAACGCGGGAGCCGTGTTCCTTGGGGAATTCTCGCACGAGGTGCTAGGAGACTATGTGGCGGGACCGAGTCACGTGATGCCGACGAGCGGGACGGCCCGATTCGGGTCGGGGCTGAGCGTGCGGTCGTTCCTCAAGTTCAGCCCGGTCGTCGGCCTCAGCGACCGGAGATCGGAAGAGATCAGCCATGCGGCGTCGGTGCTGGGCAGGGCCGAGGGACTCACCGCCCACGCCGAGGCGGCAGAAATCAGAAGCGAGCTATCGGAAGAAGAGTAATGAGCAATATCGACCTCAAGAGCTTCATAAGACTTCACCTTCGGGAGATCGAGACCTTCAGCCCGGCCGACCCGCCGGAGCTGCAGGCGAGCAAGGCCGGCATCACCGAGGAGGAGATCGTTCGCCTCAACGCAAATGAGAACCCCTACGGCTTCTCTCCCAAGGTCGCGGAGGCGGTCGCGAGCGTCCCGTACAACATTTATCCCGACCCGTTCCAGCGCAAAGTGCGGACCGCCCTTTCGGAGTTTACGGGTGTGCCCGCGGAGCGGATCATCGCGGGCGCGGGGAGCGACGAAATCATCGACCTCATCTTCCGTCTGGTCATCGAGCCGGGCGACAAGATCATCGACAGCGAGCCGACCTTCGGCATGTACTCCTTCGACGCGAGGGTGAACGGCGCGGAGACCGTCATGGTGCAGCGCGACGAGAACTTCGACGTCGACGTCGACGCCGTCAAGGAGGCCATCGACGAGCGCGCCAAGATCATCTTCCTCTGTTCGCCCAACAACCCGACCGGCAACGTGGCGACCCCCGAGCAGATCGAGGGCCTCGTCGAGACCGGCCTCCTCGTCGTCATCGACGAGGCGTACTGGGAGTTCTCCGGCTCCACGGCGGCCTCGATGGTGGAAGACCACGACAACCTGATCGTCCTGCGCACGATGAGCAAGTGGGCGGGCATTGCCGGACTTCGCATCGGCTACGGCATCATGTCGCCGACGCTCGTCAATCACATCATCGACATCAAGCAGCCGTACAACGTCACGACCGCATCGGAGGCCGCGCTCATGGCGACCCTCGAAGACGCGGACTACCTTGACAGGAACCGCGACCTGATCGTCAGTGAGCGCGAGCGGCTGATCGAGTTGCTCAATGGCATTCCGGGCGTGGAGCCATGGCCGTCCGGCGGGAACTACGTGCTCTGCGAGTTCCAGCCCGGTCGCGCCGAGGAGATATTCGAGAATATGGCGATGCGGGGCATCTTCCTGCGGAAGTTTAGCTCCAAGCGCCTGCGCGACTTCTTCAGGATATCCGTCGGGACGCCGAGCGACACCGACGCCGTCGTGGCCGCGCTGCAGGAATTCGTATAGGCAATGGATAAACCCCTTCTCCCGTAGTGGGAAAGGGTTGGGGCGAGGGCGAAAAGCCACCCCCTCTCCCGTCGTGGGAGAGGGTTGGGGTGAGGGTAAAGAGCGGGATACGTAACACGAGGTGTGGGAATGGAGTCGAGGAAAGCCAACAAAGACCGCCGGACGGGTGAGACTCAGATATCCGTTTCAATCGATCTTGATGGGGTAGGAGATTACAACATCAAGACCGGCAACGGCATGTTCGATCACCTCCTGGCCCAGCTTTCGAGGCACGGACTCATCGACCTCGAAATCGAGGCGCAGGGCGATATCGAGGTCGGGTGGCACCACCTGGTCGAGGACACGGCGATCTGCTTGGGCCGAGCGCTCAATGAGGCCGTTGGCGACGCGCGGGGGATCACCCGCACGGCACACTCCTTCGTGCCGCTCGACGAGACACTGGCATTCGTCGCCGTCGATCTCAGCGGTCGCGGCTACGCGGTCATCGACGCCTCCATGGGCGAGGCCGACCTCGGCGGACTGTCCGGCAGCCTGGTCCACCACTTCCTCGAGAGCTTCGCGCTCGAGGGCAAGTTCAACCTGCACGTGAGGCTTCTGTCCGGCGCGAACAACCACCACAAGGCCGAGGCGATCTTCAAGGCCCTCGCCCGTGCCATGCGCATCGCCGCCGAGCGCGACGAGCGCAGGATGAGCAACGTCCCGAGCACAAAGGACGTGATCGGGTAGGTGGCGCTTATTGGCTAGTTTCTACGCCGCAGAAGAGGTGCCTACTTCCATCCCTAGTCGGCACCGCATTAGATCAACACGCGGTTATCAATGCGATACTATCATGCTCCTCACCAATCAACACCTACGAATGCGCTCACATCCCTTTGAAAGATGGTGTACGTGGTGTAATCGTACTCCGTAGATTTAGCCGAGGTAACTCCCAACACAACCAATGACTCCCCTTCTTCTAAGTCCCACCCCTTCCCTTCCTTTGCCCTCAGTATGGCCTTCAACGGGAATGCCATTATCGGCCCACCACTTCCTCCTGGTTGTACGTCAGCAGTATGCTCAAGATATGTGTTCAGTCCACGATGGAGCACCCCTCTCACTATTCCATGAGATGCAGTAAACTCCCCACCAGGGAATCCAAGTGCCTCTACTGATTCGCCTGTGAATTCACCTCGATTAGCCCGATTGAGCACAACAAAATCGCCACAGCAGATGCGTACCATCGCCAAATCTCGCTCGCCACTGACCCTTAGCAACTCACCACTGTAAGCAACATTCTCCAAATATACCGCCACGTTATCAGGAGCATCTCCCACCACGTGAGCATTGGTCAATAAGTACCCATCGCCTGATTCGGTGTTCCGCACAACGAATCCAGACCCCTGCCTGTTATCCGCCTCTATGCATGCCACCGCCCTCGCGTAGAATCTCACCGACTCGTGAATCTCGGAGAAATCAACCGGGGAACAAGCACCACTTGCAACTGAAATAGGAGTAGGTACGGATGTCAGAGTTGGGGTATCCTCCTCATCTCCAGCACTCAAGGGCGACCCAACCATGATTTGTCTTTGCAGTTGATTAGCCTCAGGTAATCTCGACAAGTCAACCGCATTCATTGCTGTCGGGGTCAACCACGCCGGTTGCGGGTCTTCCGACCGCCACTGCTCACACGCCCTGTAAGTCTGACCAGCTAACTGCTTCGCCTCCTCTTCAGTCGATGCCGTAGTCATCGTAGCCACGAGCAACTTATGCACTCGCTTGGCATTCTCGTCACCTAACGGATTCTCCTTCATGCCTAGCAGGATTACAATCAGCGTCTCATCCGCCTCATTATTGAGAAATCCAGTGCAAAACTGCCAAGCTGTTGCTTCAAACAAAATGACCTTTTCTGCACCTGCTTGGCTCTCTGGAATTATAGTTGCCGTTGGTCTTCCAGGAGGCGTTGGAGCCATAACCTTCGGCGTAAGCGGAACCAACTGCCTATCAACAATTGCTGGCGTTGCAGTGGGGATATTCGGCGTCCACGTAGGAACAGGTGTAACCAGAACTGTTTCGACTGTATTGGGTTGCGGAGTAGAATCTACCTCATCCGACAGGCCAGAAGAACAAGCTGCTCCCATCAGACCTACGACAACCAATACCGCAGCAATCAATACCTGCTTCAACTGGAACCCCCTCGAGGCGAACGATGGTGGTACTCGCCACAAGTTCCAACATTACGTGTATGCGGCCTCAAAGAGGTATGAGGCCACCCTTCAGTATTCGCATACAGGTCCTTAGACTGTGGCGAGTCCGCCGTTACTCTATTCGCCGCCTTGTCGATTATCAAGCCTGCGACTCACCTCTTTAACGGCATATAATCGGACTGCTAGATTTCTCGTACTCTGGGACGGGAGAGCCAATGATGACCAACTTGAACTACTCCGCAGGTTCTCCCTGTCAATTGTTTGCCCACAACTATAACCTCCTATAGTATCCTTAGACCTTAAACTGAGACTGTACCCTGCTAGGAGATTAACATGCCCAGAGGTAGAAAGTGCCCGTTTTGCGACAAGCTAACCCTTCATGACAACGGATTAATGGAGTGCTCGATTTGTGGATTTATCGGATGGCGGGTGATTACCCCTGTCAATCCTGGAAAGGGCAAAGGCTACAAATGTGTCAATTGCAAGAAGCAAACGTTGCACTCCCTTTCAGACGTGCCAGGTACGGATGTAGAGATACTGAGGTGTTCTGTCTGCCAGTACGCAGGCGTCAGACCCGCGACCGTGTAGCCAATGTTCCCTGAAGCGAATTCTAGTGATTGAGTGGGTGTACGTAGCCTGTGGCGGCGCGCTGGGAGCGATGTCGCGTCACGCCGTGAACCTTGCCGTGATGAACCTCATGGGTTCGACCCTCGTCGGCACATTCATCGCCAACATCACCGGCTCGTTCATACTTGGGCTTCTCATCGCATTTTGGGAGCCTCGCGATTTTCCGAGCGAGCACAGGCTGTTCTTGGCCGTAGGGTTTCTCGGCTCGTACACCACATTCTCGACCCTCGCCGTCGCGACGACACAGAGCTTCGAGTCGGGCGACATCGGGCGGGCGGCCCTCAACCTCGGCGGAAGCGTCGCCGTCGGTCTCGCCGCCGCCTTCGCCGGCCTGGCGATTGGGCGGGCGATAGCCTGAGGCTATCCCTCAGGACATGTTGACCGGCGGTTACCCCTTCCCCAGCAGGATACTCAGCACCTCGGGCGCAATCTTCACCGCATGGCTGCGCAGTTCACCCGGCGTCAGGCTGCCCAGCGGGTGCGGCAGGATGATGTACGGGTAATCGGGGATGCCCTGGATCTTCGCCATTGCGCGGGCGCTCGGTATGAACGGCTCCGTGCAGATAACCGCCGTCGGCAGACCGGCCTTCTCGAGGGTGATTCCGTCGTGCACACTGCACGATGAGCAGGACCCTCAGTCACCGTTCCCGGTGATGACCACGTCGCAGCTTGAGGCGAGATCGTCCACGATGTCCGTGGGACATGGACGAGAGGCGTTTCCCTTGTTGCGCGCGATCACGGCCTTGAACTCGAACTGGTCGGCGAGAACGTCGTGCACCATTTCGAGGAGCTCGTCGGCGTTGTTCTTGCCGTTCGCCAGGAGGCCTACTACGGCCCCGTTCAGCGTGTCGGGGCGCTTGGCGACGACTCCATGCGCCGGTATCGGGTCAACCGTCGGGTCGAACACTTCCACCATCGTCGTCATAGAATGTCACCTCCCTTGGCCGTGTCGGCCATTATACTACGAACGAATCACCTTTGAGACCGAGCGCGAGTTCGATCCGCCGCCCCACAGCGGGATAACGGCTGAGAACGATCCGGCCTTGCCTCCCGCGACGATGACCGTGATCCCTTCCCAAGTTGTCGTCACGCCTACAAGCTCATCGGCATCGGGGTTGCCTGTGGGATATCCGTGCTCCTCCCACTCCCCTGCCGTCCGTCGACTGCGCTCCCACAGGTACTCTGCCACCTGCTCCTTCCACCATCCTCCGGCCTGGATGTGTCCGATGCTCTCAGGAGTGAGCACGACTACGATCTCGGCGTTGCCGGGGCCGGCCACGAACAGGCCGTCCGCTACGCTCTTCAGCGCCGCCTCCGGCGATCCGCCACCGAGGTTGGACATCTGGATGGGCGACAGGCCGGGGAACACCGTCACGGTGCTCTGGCTGGAGGCATAGCCCCGGTCGACGTGAATCGGCTGCCACGGGCTGGTCTCTTCGTCCTCGGCGATGCACCACGTGTACTTCCCCGCGTGTCCGAGGCTCGATTGATCGAGGTCGCCGGGCACCGCCCCGGTCACGTTCATGATCGTGAGCCGGACCGCCCGCCCGATGGTGGCGTTGGCGCGATTTCCCGGCCCGAAAACCGACACGCCGGAGTTCAGTCCGATCTCGTTTACCACAGGCCCGTTGACTACCAGCAGCGGCGCTGCCCCCATCGTGCTTACTGTCACGGCGTGGAGGTTGTGCTCCGGCTCCAGCATCGCCTCGATGGTGGCGAGCACGACGGGGAAATACTCCGGGCGGCATCCGGCCATGACAGCATTGATGGCGACCTTCTCCACAGTGACAACCCTGCCCCGCACCGGCTCGGTGCCGAGAATCTCGCTCGGGGACCTGCCCGCGGCTTCGAGAAACGCGCCGATCTTCTCTGCCGTCGGCGGGACGACGGGCAAACCGTCCGTCCAGCCCTGCTCGAAGTAGTATTCGATGGGGTCGTCGGTCTCTTGGAGACTGACCCTCTTGGAAGCTAGGTCATATGCTGCCATGGTGATCTTCTCTATGCGTTGAGATTGTGTATTGCGACCGGTTCGACCTGCTCAGGGAGTTCAAAGCCGAACACCTGCGAGTAGAAGTACAGCTCGGAATGCAGTGCGGCCTCGATGCTCTCGGCCTTGCGGAAACCATGCTGCTCGCCCTCGAAGCCCACGTAGGCGACCGGGATGCCCTTGCGCTTGACGGCCTCCACCATCGTCTCGGCCTGGCTCGGCGGTACGATCTCGTCCTCGAGCCCCTGAAACAGTATCACCGGACATGTGATGTCGTCCACGTAGTGAATTGGCGAACGCTGAACGTATACGTCCCGCTCTGCCCGGTAGGGCCCGATCAGGGAGTCGAGGTACCGCGACTCGAACTTGTGCGTGTCCCTTGCCAGCGTCTCCAAGTCGCCGATGCCGTAGTAGCTCGCCCCTGCCTTGAACACGTCGCGAAAGGCCAGGCACGCCAGCGTCGTGTATCCCCCCGCGCTGCTCCCACGCACGATGAGACGGTCCCCGTCGGCGCGCCCGGAGGACACCGCATACCTCGCGCCGTTCACGCAGTCGTCAAGGTCGACGATGCCCCAGCGTCCGTTCAGTCTGCGCCGGTACTCCGTCCCGTAGCCCGTGCTGCCTCCGTAGTTCACGTCGAGGACCGCAAACCCTCTGCTCGTCCAGAACTGCGTCTCCAGGTCCAGGGTCGCCGAAGTCGCACCCGTAGGCCCGCCGTGACTGATGACGATCATGGGAGGCCGCTCGTTTGATGGAGTCTCGTAGTCCGGGTTGTTGGGCGGGTAGTAGAAGGCGTGAGCGGTCTCGCCGCCTTCGGTGGGGAACTCGATACTCTCCGGCACCGAAAAGTAGCTCGCGGGCACATCAAGCGACGAAGACTCCACAGCGACCGTGTGCGCTCCCGTCTCCAAATCGAGCTTCACGACCGACTTGGCTTGCGTGGGAGACCCGGAGATGAAAGCCGCCCATTCGTTCCCGACCTTCAATGCCCCTCGCGACAGGTCCGTGAACGGGAGATCGAAGGTCACCAGTTCGCACGAACGAGGGTTGAGACGTGCGATGTACCAGAAACCGTCCTGCGTGTAGGAGCAGATGAGATCGTCGTCCGCCGCGAACCCGAAGTGCGCGGCCCCGAACTGCCACTGCGGGCCGGCGAACTCCGCCTCCATGGGGCAGACATTCGTCGCGGAGTCGCCGCCGTTCCAACGGTACAGGTTCCACCATCCCGTCCGGTCGGAGGCGAAGTACAGCGACCCGTCCGGCGACCACAGCGGCTCGCCGATGGACTCGCCTGCGTCCCCCGCGACGAGTCGTGGATTCACGGCGCGACCTTCGGAGTCCAGATCAGCCACCCACAGCTCCGTCTCGTCCCACGGCATGTTCGGGTGGTCCCATGCGAGCCAGCAGACCCGGTCGCCGTTCGGACTGATGCGGGGCGAAGAATAGAAGTCGTTACCCTGGGCGATTGTCACGATCTCGCCGCCGGCAGTGTCGATGGCGACGACGGCGTTGGCCGGCTCCGCATCGGGCTGAGAGTGGTCCTCGCATACACTCAGGATGCGGTTGTGGCGTTGGTCGACCTCGAGGTCGGCGTAGCGGCGGGCGTCGTCGGGTGTCAAGGGTGTCGGCGCTTCAACGGGTATCTGCGAGTACACCCGCTGGTCCGCGTCGTTCGTGAAGTACACGATGCCGTCATGCACCGCAAATGCCCCGCCGCCGTACTCGTGCACGCGGTTCCGAACGTTGAAGCCCGCAGGAGTCACGTCGCTCGTCTCGCCGTCCGCCGGCTGCCGCACGATGACGCTTCGCCCGCCTTCCCACGGTCGGGTCTCCGTCCAGTACAGGTCGTCGCCGTCGATGGCTACCTGTGCCAGCCCGAACGACTCCGAGGCGATGGCGGTCGCTGTAATCGGCGACTTCCATGAGCCATAGGGTGCGGTGCGTCTCTGCGTCATTCGGTCTTCTCCCGTCGCATCCCGCAGGACTGAGGCGGAACTACGCGACCTCCCACTGTGTCCCTTCCGGCGTGTCGGTCACGGTGTAGCCCATCTCCGCAATTTGGTCGCGCAGCGCGTCGGCCCTTTCCCACTGTTTCGTGCGACGGGCCTCCTCGCGCTCGGCGATGAGCGCTGCGGCCTCGACTGGTAGCTCCGATACGACTTCCTCCTGCCTCTGCTGCGCCTCCGACACCTCCGCCCACACGTCCGGGCTGATTCCCTCGGAAGCGTCCGGGATACGGACATCGCCTAACTCGCTCATGGGGAAGTCTGAGCCGGTCCTGTATACTCGCTCCGTTCCGTCGTCCACGAGTGTGACAGTTCCCTTGCCCAGGACCCTGCATACCCTATCTGAAAAATCGAGCGTTAGCGCTGTATGCTCGTCGACGCCCACCACGACGGTGCCGTCCGAGAGAGCGGGGAGAAGTGTCTCCAGTCTGGCCCTGCCGATGTAGCACCGGCTCGTGTCCAGGTTCGCTCCCCCCTCCGTGTTGTTCCAGTGGGTGACGCAGGCAATCCTGAGACCGAGAGGACCAAGCAGGTCGAGCCCAGGTATCCAGTGCGGATCGTCTCCGACCTTGTAAATCTCATAGATGGGTACCGCCGTCTCGCCAATGGCGATTGCCGCGCTGCTGGCGAACGTCAGGCACGCGCCAAGCCGATGACGCGCCTGCATCATCTCCCATGCGTAGGTCCCCGTCAGATGACGCACGGCGTAGCTGGGACTCCCCGGCCCCATGAAAATGCAATCGGCATCGAGAAGGGGCCTCAGAATGTCCGTGTTGTTCGTTCCGAACTCCGTGTCGCGACGCCGTGCCGGAACAACGGTCACGTCGGGCTTGTAGTTCTGCAGCCGGTGCCGGATGAAGTCGGAGATACGACTTGCCACATGCGGCGAGTTCAACTCGAACCCCGCCGGCGTCTCCATGACCGCGACCTTCACCGGCTTGGGCAGCCTGTCAAACGCCGGTTCGTAGAGCGCGCGACCGCTCGGCGCGGTCTCACCCGATCCTATGAGCGTTATCAGTCCAAGCGTCGGCATGGTGAATCCTCGGTCGGTAGCACATCGTACCATACGGTAGGCAAGGCTAACTGAGATTCGAGAGAAGTGCAGACGACAGGTCTATTGCCGTCATTCCCGCCCAGGCGGGAATCCACACCTCATCATCCTGGACTCCCGCTCTTGGAGCCCTATACAAAACTCCGCCACTGTCATTCCGAACGAAGCGGAGCGAAGTGAGGAATCTAGAGTCGTTAGTTCGAGGAACCGCGTTTCGAGTTGCGGCTTGGCGAGAAAGATACCCCGGGCGCGGTCGTGATGTACGCGAAGTGGTGCTCACACGTGGTTGTGAAGGGTACGTTATGTACGGTTACCATGTCGTCCGACTCGACTGGCTTCCGGCCGTCCGACTGCCCGCTCCAAAAGCACTGATCAATCGCTGGTTGCTCCGGTCGCGGCGGTCACGTGAAGTCGGAGCCCCAGCGAGAGCACCACCTTGAGCACGGTGGCGAACTCAGGGTTGCCGTCGGAAGACAGCGACTTGTAGAGGCTCTCCCTGCCCAATCCGGTCTCTTGCGCGACTAACGCCATTCTTCGGGCCCGGGCGATGTCTCCCAGTGCGGCCATGATCAGGCCTAGGTCACCATCTTCGAGGGCTACGTTCAAATAGGCGGCCATGTCCTCCTCAGTCTCCAGATGTTCCGCTGGGTCCCATGGCCTCGTCTGTGTCCTCGCCATTGCTGCTACCTCCTAGAGTCCCCGGGCCAATTCCAGCGCCCTTCGTATGTCCCACGTCTGGCTGTCCTTGTCGCCTCCAACGTTCCCGCCGCAACTCCGCCTTTCAAGCGTAGTCCCCCCTTCAAAGAACGTCCGGCTTCCCGTCCTGCATCCGCAGGTATTCGAGGAATCGCGTTTCTAATTCTGGCTTGGCCAAAAAGACGCCCCGCCGTGCGGTCGTGATCGTAGTGCTCTCGCGCTGCTCGACGCCGCGCTGGATCATGCAGAAGTGGGCAGCCTGCACTACGGCGATGACCCCCAGAGGCTCGAGGTGATCGTCGATCGCACGGGCGATCTGCTGTGTCATGCGCTCCTGGATCTGCAGCCGTCTCGCGAACAGCGTCACGACCCTCGATATCTTGGAAAGACCGGTAACGATGCGGCTCTCCGGGTTCGGTATGTACGCGACGTGCGCCGTCCCTCTGAACGGCGCCATGTGGTGCTCGCACGTGGACGTGAAGTGGATGTTGTCGACGATAATCATGTCGTCGGACCCGACGGGGTAGTCGTCGTCGTCCATCTCGAAGATCACCCGCAGGTGGTCTTCGGGACTCGCCGACGTTCCCTGCGTGTAGGTCAGCAGGGCCTCAGCCCAGCGTTCGGGGGTGCGATGCAGGCCCTTGCGCTCGGGGTCTTCGCCGAGCAGAGCAAGGACCTCCTTGAGGAGCGGGGCGAGTCGCCGGATGCGTTCCTCCCTAGGAAGTCCGTTCATCCCCTTCCCGGACTCGGATTGCAGGCTGTTAGTAGTGGTGTTGGTCATAGTCACTCTCTATAGGCGGCGTAGCTCGAGGGCGTTTCCCACAGGCGAACTTCCTTGACGTCGATCCCCATGTCTCGCGCCTGTCCGTAAATCAGCTTGGAGATATTCTCAGCGGTCGGGTTGTCGTCGATGAGGTACATCGGTTCCCCCAGCTTCTGCAACGCGGGAACGGCCTCGTCCAGGCGATTGAGAATCATCCTGTGGTCGAGGTTGGAGTCGATCCAACCCTTGACGGCATCGCGGATGTCCGAGAAGTCCATCACTACGCCCAGCTCGTCCAGCTCTTCCGCCTCAACCTCGATCTCCACCAGTCCGTTGTGGCCGTGCAGATGGCGGCACTTACCCTTGTGGTCGATGAGCCGGTGGCCGTAGCAGAAGCCGATGGTCTTTGTGACGCTGTACGTTGGCATGTGATCAGCCCCCTCAGTCCACGCCCGGCCCGGCGAGGTGCCTGCCCGAATCTACGCGGATTACCTGGCCCGTGATCGACTCGCTCGAAAGCAGGCTCACGATGATCTCCGCCATGTCGTCCGGGGAGGACTCCCGCTTCAGCGGCGTCCTGTCCAGAACGTCACGCTGCCACGATGGTTCGCTGATTTCCGGCGGACGCATAGTCGGCCCTGGAGCGATGGTGTTTACGAGTATCCCCGCGTCGGCGAGCTCGATCGCGAACCCCTTGGTCATAAAGTCGATGGCCGCCTTCGCTGTCAGGTAGGGCAGGTAGTCCTTGTAGGGCGTTTCTCCCGCCGCCCAGTCGCTGAACTGTACGATGTGTCCCCGGGTCGGCCCCTCGTTACTCATCATCAGCCGCGCGGCGTGTACATTGAGCAGGTAGTTCCCTTTCGCGAATGACATGGCCGCGTCCCAAGCCTCGCCGTCCAGCGTCTCGAACGGGTTGCGCGGGAACCCTGCGGCAAGATTGACGACGAACGACACGTCTCCCAGCCGTTCACTCGCCGCCCGCACGACCCGCGCAACGTCGTCTTCGTCGCTCAGGTCGCCTCCGATCAGGGCAGTCCGCTCCGTCAATCCGCCGACTTCGCTATTCAGACGCTCGGCCTCCTGCCGGGACGAGCGGTAGACGATCGCGAGGTTGACGCCCTCCCTCGCCAGCCGGTGGGCAACGACCCCACCGACCCGCTTGGTCCCGACGAGTATTGCCCCCCGTCCTCGGAGCGCTAACAAGACGGCCTCCCGTTTCAGTCTCTCCGTTCATATTAGCGTAAAGGGGTATCGGGGAGAAACCGTGACCGACGCAAGAAACGCCTTCGGCCCACCACGCGACGACTCGTCCACCCCGACGTGTTAAAGATGGTTAATCGTGCCTTAACACTCCGTTAACGCGATGGGCAGTCTGGGCGAGATAAGGTTTTCCGTTGGAAGAAACTTCGAAATCTTAACAAGGGGATTCCAAGGAGGAAGTACGAAAATGTCATCCGTAGGTCGATTGTTAGGGCGCGGGAGCGTGATTGGTCTCCTGCTGCTGATGGTGTCCGCGCTGCTGATTGCGTGTTCCGGGGACGATGAGGAACAATCCTCCAGCCTGAGCGGCACCGTTGAGATCGACGGTTCGAGCACGGTGTTCCCGATCAGCGAGGCCGTGGCCGAAGAGTTCAACAAGGTCCACTCGAAAGTCCGCGTGAATGTCGGCGTATCGGGCACAGGCGGCGGCTTCAAGCGGTTCACGGTCGGTGAGACCGACATCTCCGACGCCTCTCGCGCCATCGAGGACTCCGAGAGTGAAGCGGCGGCGTCCAACGGTATCGAATACCACGAGCTTCGCGTGGGCACCGACGGCCTCTCGGTCATGGTCTCGACGCGAAACGACTTCCTCGACTGCCTGACAGTGGGAGAGTTGAAGATGATCTGGGACTCCGGTTCCACGGTCAAGAACTGGAACCAGGTACGCTCCGGCTTCCCTAACCGCCCTCTCCGGCTGTACGGTCCTGATACCGACTCCGGCACGTTCGACTTCTTCACGGAGGAGATCAACGGCGAAGCCCAGGTGAGCCGCGCGGACTACACGGCGAGCGCCGACGACAACGTCCTGGTACAGGGCATCGGCGGCGACCGCAACGCGCTGGGCTACTTCGGATACGCTTATTACGCGGAGAACGCGGATAAGCTGAAGCTGGTTGCGGTGGACGGCGGCGACGGCTGTGTGACACCGACCCCGGACACGATCCTCTCCGGCGAGTACAAGCCGCTGACCCGCCCACTGTTCATCTACGTGAACAAGAAGAGCCTTGAGCGGCCCGAGGTCAAAGCCTTCGTCGAGTTCTACATGGAGAAGGGCGAGGAGTTGACCCGCGAGGTCGGCTACGTGCCGGTCTCGTCGGAGGCGTACGTGTCCAACCGCACGATGGTCAAGAACGGCAGTAACTAGCGGACGGCATCACGGACGCGCCCCGGGTTTTTGACGGGGTTCGTTGGACAGAGTATTGATACCGGGACGGAGGAGTAGGCCTCCGCCTCGAAGCGTACAAGTAAACAAAGGGGATAACGTGAGTTTAGGATCCGCGGCGCAGGGAAGCCCAGATTCGCCCTCCGATGTCTTGAGGTCCGCCGACAGCGAGTACCGCGCGCTCTTCAAGCGCAACAAGCGGACTTGGGAGGGCACCGTTGTCCACTGCCTGGTGTTCGTGTGCGCGATTCTGTCGATCTTGACCACGGTCGCCATCCTCCTGTCTCTTGTGATCCAGTCGTGGGGATTCTTCTCGCAGATCCCCGTATGGGAATTCCTGGGCGAAGCTAGATGGTCGCCTATCCTCAAGCCGAGGTCATACGGCGTCCTGCCGCTGGTGGCGGGCACGATGCTGGTGACGTTCCTCGGAGCGGCCGTGGCGATCCCGGTCGGTCTCGCGGCGGCAACCTATCTGTCGGAATATGCCCACGACAAGGTCAGGCGCACCATCAAGCCGATTCTAGAAGTGCTGGCGGGCATCCCGACCGTCGTGTACGGCTATTTCGCTCTGACATTCGTTACCCCTCAGCTCCAGCGCATATTCCCCGACATGCTGGTCTTCAACGCCCTCAGCGCCGGACTGGTTATGGGCATCATGATCCTCCCAATGGTCTCGTCGCTGAGCGAGGACGCCATGCTGGCGGTGCCCAACTCCCTGCGACAGGCGGCATACGCCCTCGGCGCCACCCGCTTCGAGGTGTCGACCAAGATCGTCATTCCCGCAGCGCTGTCGGGCATCATGGCGGCCTTCATCATCGGTCTTTCCCGCGCGATCGGTGAGACGATGCTCGTCACCATCGCCGCGGGCGCGACGCCCAAGCTGACGATTAATCCCCTTGAGAGCATTCAGACGATGACCGCCTACATCGTGCAGCTGAGCCTCGGTGAGACCCCGCACGGGTCGCTTGAGTTCAACACGATCTTCGCGGTAGGGCTGCTGCTCTTCCTCATGACGCTCGTCATGAACGTCATGGGCTATGCGATTGTTCGGAAATGGGGGCTGAAGTACGAATGATTCCGAGGACCGAGCGATTCCATTCGAATCTTGAGGCCCGGAAGGTCAAGGGTGCAATAGCCTACGTCGTCCTCGTCGGCGCGGTGGCGGTCGGCATACTCGGGCTCGTCGTGCTGCTCATACAGGTGTTTGTGCAGGGCGTCGACTGGCTCCGGCCGGAGCTTATCTTCAACTTCCCGTCACGATTCCCGGAGCAGGCGGGCCTCAAGGCCGCCCTGTTCGGTACCCTGTGGCTCATGGGCCTGACTGCTATGTTCTGCGTTCCCATCGGAATCGGGGCCGCCATCTACCTGGAAGAGTACGCCCCGGAAAACCGCCTGACCCAGTTCATCGAGATCAACATCGCCAACTTGGCGGGCGTCCCCTCCATCGTCTACGGCCTCTTGGGACTGGCACTGTTCGTCCAAGGGTACACGTTCGAGTACGGCGGGACGAGGATCGAATTCAACCTTGGTCGAAGCGTTCTGGCCGGCGCCCTCACGATGTCGCTGCTCGTCCTGCCCATCGTCATCCTGGCTTCTCGCGAGGCGATAAAGGCGGTGCCGGACACCTACCGGCAGGCCTCGTTCGCCCTCGGAGCGACCAAGTGGGAGACCATCCGCGGAGTCGTCCTGCCATCGGCATTCCCGGGAATGCTGACGGGCATCATTCTGGCGATGTCGCGCGCGGTCGGAGAAACCGCGCCGGTGATAGCAATCAGCGCGCTCGTCTACCTGACCTTCATCCCGCAGGGGCCACTCGACCGCTTTACCGTACTTCCGATTCAGATTTACAACTGGGTCTCGCGTCCACAGGCGGACTTTCAGGGCCTCGCAGCGGGTGGTATAGTTGTGTTGCTGCTGGTGCTGCTCTCGATGAACGCCCTCGCCGTCTACCTGCGGAACAAGCTCCAGAGTCGGTCAATCGAGTGACAACCCCTTCCACATTTGGCGAGGCATCATGCAGCAACAGACTACGAAACAGAAAGAGTCCATCGTCCCCTCTCAATTGATCGTCAAACAGCCGGATACCGCTGACGACATTCAGAGCGACATCGTCCTCGACGTGCAGTCGCTCGAGGTCTTCTACGGCACATTCCGTGCGGTGAAGGATGTCGCCATGCCGATCCAGTCAAACAAGGTAACGGCGTTCATCGGCCCGTCCGGATGCGGCAAGAGCACGGTCCTGCGCTGCTTCAACCGCATGAACGACCTGATCCGAGGCGCGCGGGTCGGCGGCAGGATACTGTTCCGAGACGAGGACCTGTACGGTGCCAACATCGACCCGACCGAGATGCGTTCGCGCATCGGAATGGTCTTTCAGAAGCCGAACCCGTTTCCCAAGTCGATCTACGAAAACGTCGCTTTCGGCCTCCGCGTGAACGGCTTTACGGGCAACTACCCCGACGCGGTCGAGCGCTCTCTCCGCCGCGCCGCCCTTTGGGACGAGGTAAAGGACCGTCTGAAGGAGAACGCCTTGGAGCTTTCGGGTGGGCAGCAGCAGCGCCTCTGCATTGCCCGCGCCCTCGCGCCCGAGCCGGAGGTGCTCCTCATGGACGAGCCGGCCTCGGCCCTCGACCCGATCTCGACCCTCGCCATCGAGGACCTCATCAAGGAACTCGTCAACGACGTGTCCATCGTCATCGTCACCCACAACATGCAGCAGGCTGCGCGAGTCTCGGACGAAACGGCCTTCTTCATGATCGACTCGGACGACCGCGCCGGGTACCTGGTCGAGTACGGCAAGACCAACAGCATCTTCACGAACCCGACCGACGAGCGGACGGAAGCGTACATAACGGGCCGGTTCAGCTAGGGGGAGTCACCATATGCCCCGAAACGAGTTCGGACGCGATCTCCGATTTCTCCAGGAAGAATTGTTGGCCGTAGGCAGTATGGTCGAAAAGGCCATTGCCAACGCGGTCGACGGTCTCAAACGGCGCGACTTGGATCTCTCTCGCCAGGTAGTCCAGGACGACGCAATCATCGACGCCCGGCGGTACGACATCGAGGAGCGCTGCGTCAACCTCATCGCTAAACAGCAGCCCATGGCCACCGACCTGCGCACGATCATAGCTATTCTGCAGATCGTGGGCGAGCTCGAGCGGATTGGCGACTATGCGAGCGGTATCGCCAAGATCAGCCTCGCTATGGGAAATGAGCCCCCCATCAAGCCGCTGATCGATATTCCGCGCATGGCCGACAAGGCCTCGCTGATGCTTCGCAGGAGCCTCGATGCCCTCGTGAACAGGGACATCGTCGCCGCGGCGGGTGTACGGGCCGATGACGACGAGGTGGACGCCCTCTACGACCAGATATACCGCGAGCTGCTCACGTTCATGCTCGAAGACCCCCGAACGATCACCAGGGCTACGTACCTGCTATGGGTCGCGCACGACCTCGAACGCATCGCCGACCGGGCGACGAACATCGCCAAGCGCGTCATCTATCTCGTCACCGGCCAGCATGTAGAGACCAAGAACCTCGCTTCGACGGGCTTATAGTACTCAGTCAACTCGAATATGATGAACTGGCAGATGCCGCTCTATCCCCTCTCCCGTCGTGGGAGAGGGCTAGGGTGAGGGCGAATCGTAGTACCAGAATCATGTTGACATGGTACCAGTCTCACCCGTCATTACCCTGAAAATAACCCCCGTCCAATCTCCCGTAGGGGCGATTCGCGAATCGCCCCTACTGCCATTTTCGTGTTTGGTGGTGTCGGTGACAACCGACATGAGCGATTGCTATGAAAATAGGCTCCGGCAAACCTGTTGTAGGGGCAACCCTTGTGGTTGCCCGTTCCCGGCGCCAACCCATTTTCATCCCCTTATGTGGCCTGACGAGGCCATGGTCATTACCCTGAAAATAACCTCCCGAAGGGGCGATTCGCGAATCGCCCCTTCTACAATTTTCATGTTTCGTGGTGTCGGTGGCAACCGACATGAGCGATTGCTATGAGAATAGGCTCCGGCAAACCTGTTGTAGGGGTAACCCTTGTGGTTGCCCGTTCCCGGCACCACCGCCATTTCCATCCCCTTATATGGCCTCCACACGGCCATAGTGATTCCGAACGCAGCGAAGCGTAGTGAGGAATCTAAAGTCCTCGTCATCCAAGACGCCCCCCATACGCAACACCTTCTACTTTCTTCTCTTCTCTGCGCTCTCCGCGCCCTCTGCGGTGAGCTGAACGCCCCTACTTGCCCCCAAACACCCCCAGCCGCGTCGCCTCCCGAATCGCCTTTTCCACGTCCACGACGAGTGGGCCATCCTCCCTCAGCGTGACCTGCGCGGTCTGTTCGGCCCCGACGCTCAACGCCCTCTCGCCGTCGAGGGCGATGGTGCATGGCCGGAGTCCTATGTCCACCGCTTCCCCGACACCTATGAGCTTCCATGCGGATACCGGCACTGTCGTCACGACACCCGGAGCGATTGGCGCGTCGACCGTCTCGCTGCCCGGGCCGACGGTTACGTGTACTGCCGAAAGTTCGCTGCCGTCCGACGGTCTGAGACGCGCGCCGATGGCGGACAGGCCGATGGCGTCGGCATCCGTCCGGGCAAGAAACAGCTCCGTGATCGTGTCGATGTCCCACAGCGCCCGCGCCCCGATGAAACGGTGCGTGCTCACCGCCACGTCCACGAGCGCGATGTCCCGCACAGTTCCGTCGATGGACACTTCCAGCGCCATACAGCGTCGCGTGACAGAATCCAAGTCCACCACACCCGATGCCACCACTCCGGCGGCTATTCCGGCAACCGTGCCCTCGATCATCTGCGGGAAGACGTTGTTGGTGCCCGTGGATATGGGAATGATTGGGATGTCGCCCGAGCCCTTGGCAACGGCGCGATTCGTCCCGTCACCTCCCAGGGTGACAAGGCATCCCACACCCTGGACTTGCATAGCCTCGGCGGCGCGGGTGGAGTCGATTTCCTTGTTCGTGACGAGAATGTCGACGAACTCGACATCCAAGCTCCCGGATCGTCCGTCCATGCTGCCATGGCCTAGCCCGTTCATATCCGGCATGAAGACGACGCGCCGGATGCCCACCGACTCGATGCCTGCAAGCACCCTGCGGAGAATGTTCACCTTCTCCTGGTTGGTGACGAACCGTCCCTGGGCAACGAGTCGCCGAATGTCCTTGCCCGCCGCCGGATTCGCGATGATCCCGACGGCCGGAGTCCGGCTACTCGCCATCGTTCCAGCGCCCAATCTCTTCGACCGCGTGCGCGATTCTGCGTCGCAAATTGGCCGACGACTCCGGGGTCCACTCGTAGACGCCGCGCCCCGTCTTCAGGCCGAAGTCGCCGCGCTCGACCATCCGTGCAATCGCGGGGGGCACCTCGGTGGACGACTCGATATCCGGCATCAACTGCTCGCAGATCGCGTACCACACGTCCGCGCCCGCGGCGTCGAACACCTCGAACGGCCCCGCTACTCCGAGCCTTCGGCCAAGGCCGCTCCTGACCACCGTGTCGATGTCCTCCGGTCGCGCGACGCCGTCTTCCACGAGCGCGAAGCACTCGCGTAGGAGGGCGGCCTGGAGCCGGTTGGCGATGAACCCCAGCGCCTCCTTCTCCAGCATGACGGGCTTCTTGCCCTGGGAAACGACTAAGCCGCGTACCGCTTCGACCGTTTCGGGCGAGGTGTCGCGCCCTCCGACGACCTCGACCAGCGGAACGACGTGCGGCGGATTGAAGTAGTGCATCACTACCACCCGCTCCGGGTTCTTCGTGGCCTCGGCAAGCTGGGAGGGCAAGTACGTCGACGTGTTGCTGGCGAGGATGGTGTCCGCCCCGCAGATGCTTTCCAGTTCCCTGAACAATGCCTGCTTTACTTCCAAATTCTCGACGATCGCTTCGACGACGAGGTCCGCGTTTTCGACCGCCGTTCGCAGGTCGTCGGTATATGTGATGCGGGATGCGACGCCGTCCCACTCATCGGACCGTCCCAGCATTTCGAGGTTCTGCCTGATGCGGTCCCGTGCATGGGCCAGCCGCTCTTCGCTCACGTCGTTCAGCGAAACGCTGTACCCGGAGACGGCAAACTCCTGCGCGATGCTGTGGCCCATCAGCCCCGCCCCAACGACGGCGATGTTACGTATGTCCTTCGTGCTCATAACAGCCCTCTCATGGTTGCAATTTTGGGAAGGAGAGACATGCTCAGGTGCGCTCCGGTGACGATTGCCGCCACCCTTTCCCCCCGGACCTCGTCCGGGTGATCGGCCATGGCCGCTATCGGCGTCGCTGCCGACGGCTCCGCCAGCACCTGCTCAAGCTCCATAAGGCTCTTCACTGCGGGAAGGATGTCCGACTCCGAGACCGTCCATACGTCGTCGACGAGGCCGCTAAGCTCCTCAACGATCTTGGGAATCGGAACCCGGACTGCCAGCCCGTCGGCGAGCGTGTCGACCGGGGCCGCCTCGTCCCACGGCTGCCCCAGCAGCGCCTGCGCCATCGAGGGCGCGCCCTCAGGCACGACCGCGATAATCTTTGTACTCGGACTACGCCGCTTCATCTCCTGCGCGATACCCTTGATGAGCGACCCATTTCCCAGAGGCACGACGACCACGTCCCAAGGGGCCGGGTCCCGCAGCAACTCCGTAGCGATAGTGCCCGCGCCCGTCGCCATCTCCTCGATGACGCCGTCCTCCCAGAAGACTCCACCTGCCTCACGGGCCTTCTCCTTCGCGTACCCCTTCGCCACGTCAAAATCGGTGCCGTGTATCTCCACCTTGCCACCCAACAGACGGATTCGCTCCAGCTTGGACGGTGTCGCCCCTTCGGGAGCAACCACCGTCACTGGGATGCCGTACCTCGCACAGGCGTAGACGATTGCCAGGCCATAGTTCCCCGCTGAGGCGACGTAGACGCCCGCCTCAGGCACATCCGAGGCCAACGCCCCTGCGGTTGTGATCGCCCCGCGCAGCTTGAACGAGCCTATAGGTGTGCAGTCCTCCCGCTTGAGCCATACATCGGCATCGAGACGGCGGCCAATGGCGTGAGCCTGCAGCAGCGGCGTCGGCGTCCACGGCTCGGCCTCGATGAGGCTCGCCGCGAATTCGATTTTGGTGGTATCGGTCAGGGAGTCGGGCACACGCGAGTCCTGTGACTGGGGATCCCGTAGTCGGCGGAATTATATCACCGCCCGCCGTAGGGGGAAGGGAGAATTGCCGGGGTGTGCGATTTCTACGGCCCGTATTGGTAGCTGAGGGGGTCGTCCTCGAATTCGAGGCTGATCAGGGCCTCACGCGCTGCCTCTTCGATTGTCTCGTCCTCATCGTTGAGGTGCTGCTGGAGCACGGTCTTTGCCATCGGCCCACCTATCAGTCCAAGCGACTTGATCGACGCCAGACGTATTTCGGAGTCGTCGTCGCGGAGGAGCCGCAAGAGGTACGGCACGACCTCCTCTTCTCCCAGGAGTCCGCACGCAGTGACCGCCTCGAACCGCACCGCGGGAAGGGGGTTCGACATTTCGTCCACGACCGCAGGCAGCCATACGGAATTCGAGCTCTGCCCCATGCCGTAGATTGCGCTCTGTACGAGCGTCGGATTGTCTGACTCATACGCCTCACGGACGGCGATGTTGGTCTCCGAGGTATTGAAGCTCGCCACCGCCTCGATCGCCCGCCTGCGAACGTCGATGTCCTCCGTCGGGCTGCTGACCACCGCCAGCAGCGCCTGCCGTATGCGGTCGCCGTCCCGCGAGAGCAGCTTACCGTTCTGCGACATCACCGCGAAGTTCTTCAGCGAAATGGCCGCCGACGCCCGGACCTCTGCACATGTGTCATTTTCCAGCAGCTTGACCAGCGGACGGATCATCGTGCGGTCTTCCGTCTCCCACAGGCCCTTCGCTGCCATCTCTCGGATAGCATCGTCATCGTCCGTCAGACACGACTTGAATATCGAGCTGAAGTCGTACTCGACGTTGTCGTCCGCCAGCCCAACGAGCTTCCCAACGATCTCACGCCTGCGTTCGGTCGACAGCTTCGGCCAGACGGCCTTGAGCTCGGCCAGACCCTCGACCGGCAGGTCGGTAAGCTGGAGGAGGCCCGAATACGTCACGGGCTTTTCCGCGTCGGTCAGGTCGTTTATGAGGTCGGGAAGCGTCACTGTGATAAGAAAGTCCGGCGGGGATTTCTTGCCCAAAACACGGGACGAATGCGATTTGCGATAGCAGGCACGGAAAGTAATCGAGTCCCGCATCGTTTGTCAAGGTCGAGTGCAAGTGCGATACTTCGCTTTGCGAGGGCGGTTTTGAGCCGCCGTTCGTATTCCCCCTTCGAGGTCTGCCTGTGCCCCGCCGAGTCAAGCGCATGTCCGCGGTCGAGGTCATGGACGCCCTCAGCCCCGAGTACGGCCCGTTCCACTGGGAGCCGCGATACGACCCCGCCTCCGAACTGGTCTACACCATCCTCTCGCAGCACACCTCCGACATCAACTCCGAACGCGCCTTCAAGAATCTCATGGACACGTTCGGCACGTTGGAGGCCATCGCGTCGGCGGACGTGAAGCAGATCGAGGACGCCATCAGGCGGGCGGGCCTGTTTCGCGTCAAAGCGCCCCGGATCAAGCAGGTGCTGAATGAGGTCCTCGAAGAGGTCGGCTCGTTCGACCTCTCTTTCCTCGCCGAGATGCCTTTGAACGAGGCGAAAGACTGGCTCAAGCGCTTCAACGGCATCGGCCCCAAGACCGCGGCCATCATCCTCTGCTTCTCACTCGGCCTGCCCGCCATGCCCGTCGATACGCACATCTACCGCGTGTCTCGACGGCTCGGCCTCATCGGCCCCAAGGTCACGGCCGACCAGGCCCACGACATCCTCGAGCCCATGGTCGCCCCGGAGGACGTCTTCGCCTTCCACCTCTACCTCATCAACCACGGGCGTCAGGTATGCAAGGCCATCCGCCCCCGCTGCGATTCCTGCGTTCTCGCCGAGCGCTGCCCATCCCGAGGCGTCGAGCGGGGTTAGTTCGACAGGTGACTAAAGGCCCTGCTACGTAGAAGACGGTCGGATGTCAGTCACGGCCAACGAGTCGTGATATATGCTCGCCCGGAGGGCCATCACGGAGGCCTATCCTGGGCGATCCAATAGAACGGGCGATGTCAAAGTAGCTAGCTTGAAATAGGACTTGTAGCTACCACAAGTACGAGAGCAAGTAGCAGACATAAACTGGCGAGGAACAGAGCAAATGGTGCTAAATAGACCTTATCAATTGGCGAATCCTGCGGTTTACTTGACACCGTACTCGTAGAACGGCCACTTGATTGATACACACGGAGAATCAACATAAAGAGTGAACTACACCATGCAATGCCCATTGCCAAAAAGCCCCCTGCAAAAAGCAGTGCAAAGAATTTTCCCTCAGAGGCACCGTAACTCAAACCTGCGAGCACAATTGTCATTGGAATCGGTCCGAGGAGCCACCCTGCGAAAACTAAAAAGTAGGCGATCCAGATAGCAGGTTTCCAAACCGTGCGGGAATGCATCCGCATGACCCAATACAGCCATGGGAGAAAGAACAACGCAGAATAACTCGCGCCGGTAACCACAAAGTGGAGAGCAGGTTTTCCCCAGGCACGAGCAAATCTAGCAGATATAAAGGAGCCAATAGGTACCCATAGGAGACAGGCTCCCACCGCGATGAGCTCAATTAGCAGTACGTTGAACGGGGGGAGGTTATGCCATGATGGTTCGCGATCCGGGAAAGTAACCACAGTAGAAAAGAAGACCAAGCCGATGACCATGCCTGCGACTATACATACGACAGCAAGAACCGCAGGGAGGACTCGGACAGATAGGGTAGGCGATGCCTTCGCCCATGACCAGTTCATGCAATAGGACCTCTATCCTACGTCTACACGTTTGTCGGGCTACTCTACTTTCGGCACCCCCTAGCCCTCCGGCCAGTCGACTCCGAGCTCCCGCACGGCGTTCCGCCAGAAGATGTCCTCGATCTGATCGCGGGTGAGTCCGGCGATCGCCGCCGCCTGCTTCATCGCAAGGAGCTGCTCGTACAGACAGATGACGGGCCGGTAGTCTGAGTGGTCGAAGTGCAGAGACGGCACCTTGTCGGTTTCGAGTTGCTGGTGTGTTCGGCCAAACGCCGTGTACGCGCCGTGGAACGAGACCGACTCGATGCCGTCGCTGCCGTAGTAGATGCGCCGGTGGTCCTCCTCGCGGAACAGCGTGATGAACGGGCGCACGTCGGTCACGGCAGACGTGTCGTACCAGATGTTCGGCATCGCCTTGAGACGGTCAACCCCTCGCTCCATCTGCCAGTAGACGAACGACCGCGCGCAGTGAGCGAGGATCCACCGGATCCCCGGATAGCGCTTCGTCGTGTACTCCTCGAGGTCCCGCAGGTTCTCCTCGTCGCCGCCCCCGGCGCGGGAGAGGTGCATCGTCACCCACAGTCCCAGCTCGCTGGCGACCTCCAACTGCTCGTGGGGCAGGAATTCATGGATGCGACAGTCCTTGATGTCCCCGGTGACGGAGTAGAAGCGGTACACCTTCAGGCCGACGAAGCCCCGCTCATTGACATCCCGCTCGATCTCCTCCGGCGTGTCGCTCGGCATCGTCAGCCGGTTCCGTCGCGAGAGCGGATCGGACTGCATCTCCCGGTGCATGAACGTATTGTGGCCGTATACGTCCGTGCCCGGCGCCGGCCTCCCCAGCATGAGGAAGTGCGTCTCCCGTCCCGGCAGCACGAGATTGTGCCACGCCTTCGCCGTCTCGAAGTCGGTGTCGGGATACATGTCCCGGTACTTGGTGCCTTCGGCAATGAGGCTGTTGTCCAGCAGGTGCATGTGACAGTCATATACCCTTTGCGGCACCCAGCTCTCCAGCTCCGTTTCCCAGAGCTCCTTGTCGTCTTTTCGGTATTCGATATGTTCCTTGGTAAGCATGTGCCCCCTGCCTAAGGACGCCGGCAGCGCCGCCGATCTAATTGGTTCTCGACATGACAGCGCAATAATCCCTGAAATGCCCGCACATAGCAACATCCACCACCGGCATTCTCCCGAGAATGGGCCACACCATCAATCCGTCATTCCGGCGAAGGCTGGAATCCAGTTTCGGACCCTGTCAGGCCTAAATTCCTTTTTCAGTTCAGGCGGTGAGGAAGGAAACCCTCACGGGATTTTCCGAACGTCGTAAAGCACACCTGTCGTTCCGATCGTAGCGGAGCACATCTGTCATTCCGATCGTAGCGGAGCACACCTGTCATTCCGATCGTAGCGGAGCACACCTGTCATTCCGATCGTAGCGAAGCACACCTGTCATTCCGATCGTAGCAAAGCACATCTGTCATTCCGATCGTAGCAAAGCACATCTGTCATTCCGATCGTAGCAAAGCACACCTGTCATTCCGATCGTAGCAAAGCACACCTGTCATTCCGATCGTAGCAAAGCACACCTGTCATTCCGATCGTAGCAAAGCACACCTGTCATTCCGATCGTAGCGTAGCGGAGAGAGGAATCTAAAAATATTCCCCCGCCGAGAAATACTGTATCGGCAGCAACCCTCTATTGAAGGCACAATTTCCTAGATTCCTCCCTACGGTCGGAATGACAAGTAAACAGGCCGTTTTCGCAAGGCCCTCACAAATCAGCCCACTCCGCGATCTCCGCGCCCTCTGCGGTGAATCGCAATGGCATCAAGTCGCAGGCCCCGGCTTTCGACTCAGACCGCCGACGATGCGCCGGAACGTATTCGGAATACTCTCGTTGAATATGCTGTAGACCACCGGCACCACGATGAGCGTAAGCCCCGTCGAGCTCATCAGCCCGCCGATCACCACCGTCGCCAGCTCGGCGCTGATGATACCGCCTTCATCGGATGGCGCGGCCGCAAGTGGCAGCAGCGCGAAGCTCGTCGTCAACGCTGTCATCAAAATCGGGCGCAGACGCACCCTGCCGCCGTTGATGAGCGCGTCGTAGACACCCATTCCCTTCTCCCGCAGCTGCTCGACGAAGGCGATCAGCACGATGGCGTTCGTCACCACGATTCCGATCAGGAGGAGGATGCCCATCATCGCGGGCAGACCCAGCGACCGGCCCGTTATGACCAGCGCCGCCAGCGCCCCGATCAGCGCGAAGGGCAGGGTAGTGACGATGACGATAGGGTTCCTCAGAGACCCAAGACTGGCTACCATCACCAGATAAACGAGCACCACCCCCACAGCCATCGAGATGAAGATGGCCTGGAACCCCTCGGCGATGTCCGCGAATAGTCCTCCGCTGGTGATGGCTACGCCCGGAGGAAGCGCGATCGCGGCGATCTTCTCGTCGATCAGCCGTCCGACCTGCTGCGCGTCCTCGGCAATGATGTCCCCCGTGATGGTGGCCGAGCGAAGGCCGTCCGTCCGGCTGATGGTCACCGGCCCTTCCCTCACGACCACTTCGGCCAGCTCGCCCAATGGGGCCGAGCCGAGCGGCCCCGCGATGATCAGACTCTCCACCGCTCCAATCCCGTTTGCCGCCATGCGGTTGCCCGACAGGACCACGTCTGTGACCGTATCGTCGATGGTAATTCGCGTGACCGTCTCGCCGATGAGGTACTGGCTCAGCTGCAACCCCACCTGCCTCGTGCTTAAGCCGATTGTCGCCGCCTTCGCCGGATCGACCTGTATGGATGCCTCGTCCCGTGCCTGCGCAACATTGCTCTCGACGTTGATGACCCCATCCAGTTCTCCGAACGAGGCCGTCAGTTCCTCCGAGACGGCCACGATATCGTCATAGTTCGATCCCGTGATCCTGACATCGAGGCCGGAGGATGGGGGACCGCTCTGTACCTCGCGGATCCTCAAGGTTCGCCCGCCCGTGTCGAGCTCCTCCCTGAGAATCTGAGCAATGTCTTCGGGCGCATCATCCGACAGATTTACCAGGATGCCGGCCTGGTTCAGCCCGCCCGGCTGGCCCCCGAACGACAAGCTCGCCGCTCCTATGGTGGTGCTGTACACCTGAGCGATACCGCTCACCCGTTCCTCGATCTCAACCACGTCGGCCAGCGTCCGGTCGGGCGGAGTGCCGGGCGGCAGGGAGAGCTCGATCTGCACGAACCGGTCGCCGCCGCTGGGGAAGAGTGTGACGGGGATGAGGAACGTCAATCCCAGGCTTCCGGCGGTTAGCACGAACGCTGTCACCAGAGTAATCGCCTTGTGCCGGAGCGTCCACCTGATGATCGGCGTGTACACGCGCTGCATCCACGTCTCTTGGACGAAGGTGTCGTCCTCCTCTCCAGCCCCTTCGGGCAGGTCGCCCGGGCGCAGCAGATACGCGCCCAGTACCGGGACTGCCGTCAGCGCGACGAACAGGGACGCTATTAGTGCGAAGCTCACCGTGAGCGCGAAGGGCGCGAAGAACGCCCCCACAAGTCCCTGAATGAATGCCAGCGGCGCGAACACCACGATGGTCGTCATGGTCGAGGCGAAAATCGCGGGGCCGACCTCTGCCGTGGCCTCCAGGGCCGACCTCCACCTCTCGCGCCCTGCCTGGATGTGACGATAGACGTTTTCGAGTACGACGATCGAGTCGTCGACCACGCGCCCGACGGAGATCGCCAGACCGCCCAACGTCATGAAGTTCAGCGACATGTCCTGCCAGGCCATCAGCAGCACGCCCGTGAAGACGCTGAGGGGAATCGACAGGGCGATGACGACGGTCGGACGAAGGGTGTTGAGCAGCCCGCGCGGTACCGTCGGCTTGAGCGTCAGCATGAACGCGAACACGACCGTGACCGCGAACAGGAACCCGAACATCGCCTCCCGCAGGAGGGTATCGATCTGGTGCTGAATGCTAGGCCCCTGGTCGGACACGATGACGATCTCCACGTCCGACGGAAGCCCCTCCAGCCCGTCCAGCGCCTCACGCACTGCAGACGTGACGTCGATCGTGTTCGCCTCCGCCTCCTTGACGATGGACACGCCCACGCTGGGCTTGCCGTTCGTGCGGGATATGCTCTTCGGAGCGGCAGCCCCAAGGCTAACGTCCGCCACGTCGTTGAGAAGGACCGGGCCCGACTCCGACATCCCCACCGCGAGATTCTTCAGGTCGTCGATGGAGCTAAAGGTGTGAGTCGTCTTGGCAAGGACGGCCTGCCCGCCCTCGAAGATTGCTCCCGCAGGCAGGCTAACGTTGTTTTCTCTCAGGGAGTTTGAAATCTGGAACAGGGAGACGCCGTTCGCCGCCAACCTGTCGGCGTCGACGGTGATCTGCACCCGTCGCTCGATCTCGCCTGTAGCCTGGACCTGCAGAATTCCCTCGACGTCCGAAAGCGCGGGAAGGACACGTGACTGTACGATTCCCCGCAGTTCGGCGGCGTCGCGGTCCGAGATGACGCTGAACTGAATGACCGGGAACTGGTCGGGATTGAAGCGCCCAACCGTGGGTTCCTCAATCCCATTGGTGAAGGATATGCCGTTTACAGCGGAGGTGATTTGGTCCTCGGCGGCAGCCATGTCCGTCCCATACTTGAAGGTGGCCAGCACGAGGGAGTTGCCCTCGAAGGTCGTGGACTGGACGGACTCCAACCCCGTCGTTCCCGAAATCGCCCGCTCTATCGGAGAGGTAACGTCGCGGACGACGGCATCCGGGTTCGCGGACGGGTACGCTGTCGACACGGTTACCAGCGGGAATTCGATTTCAGGGAACAGCTCGACGCGCAGCGAATTGTAGGCCGTTACCCCCGCTGTCAGAACGATGATTATCGCTAGAACCGTGACCGTCCTATTGCGGACCGCTATCCCGGTGATGAATCTCATGTACTACTCCGTGGTTCGCTTCAGGTTCATTTCGTGCCGAATCGCAAGAACGCCCCCGTCCATAGCGGGGGCGAGTACCCTTCAACACCAATTGTAGATAACGGCAAATCGGGACGGTAGGTTATTCCCGGACTCGCAGAGGGTGTCTTGATCTCCATGCTTCCGTATAGATTAGACTCATACAAGTCTACAAAGATGCTGTATTGACTCATGATCCATGAGTCAAATACACTGTTAACATGTCAATGCGACTTCAGGTTCTCCTCGATGAGGAAGAGTACCGAGAGATTCAAGGCGTTGCGCGCAGACAGCGCGTAACCGTCGCAGAGTGGGTTAGACAGGCCCTTCGGAAGGCCCGGAGCGATGACCCCGGGACCGTCGATGCCAAGCTGCGCGCCATTGCCGATGCGTCGCGACACAGGTTCCCGACAGCCGACATAGAGATCATGCTCAAGGAGATCGAAGCGGGGCAAAACACCCTGTGATCTTTATCGACTCGAACGTGCCCATGTACTTGGTGGGCGCTCCACATCCTAACAAAGACCGCGCCGTGGCGGTTCTCACTCAGTTGGCACGGGAAGGGGAACGATTCGTAACCGACGTGGAGGTCTACCAAGAGATACTCCGTCGGTATACGGCGATTCAGCGGACCGACGCCATTGACGCCGCGTTCGAGAGCTTGGACACCTTAGTCGATGGCACTCTGAGATTCGACATGTCCGAGGTTCGTGCAGCTAGAGATCTCATCGCCTCTGTGGATGGTATCTCCGCGCGGGACGCCCTGCACGTTGCCGTAATGCGAAAGTCAGAAATCAGCCGCATCTTCAGCTTCGATCGAGGATTTGACACCTGCCCCGGCATCGACCGCTTTGAGTGACCTCGCGTCCGGCCAAGGCCGAGAACGCCCGTGGAATGCCTAGCTCCCACCCTGCGCCTGAATTCGTCCATATCCTGGCACACCCTCACCTCATGTGCAGCCACGGATTGACTACCTCTATCCCGCAGTCTCGAAAGCCCTTCACATCCTTGGTTGTGATCGAGGCTCCTTGGGACCGAGCTATGGCTGCTATCTCGCAGTCTGCCTGACTGATTGGATTGCCTGCTGCGCGGCGAGCGGCTGCGATGGACGCATAGGCGTGGGCGGCGGCGCTGTCGAATGACAAAACGCGTTCGGCAAACAGTACGCCGAAAGCCCGTTCAGCTGCGGCAGTCAGACCGCGCCGACGCCGTCCGTCGGGCAAATTCGCGATGCCGGTGAGAATCTCCGACTCGGTGATAGTCGTGACGAACAGGGTACTGGTCGGCTGATCGTCCAGCCATGCAAGCACCTCGGGCTGAGGGGTGGTCCGCATAAGCTCCGAGACAACGTTGGTATCGAGGACGATCATCGTTGGCAAGCTTAATCGAATCGCACGGGCTCGCGCATCGGTTCCCTCGGCGGAATCTCCAACTCAACACCGTCGAATGGTTTGAACAGCTCGTGGATCGCCGTTCCCAGCTTTCTGCCAGGAGCCGCGTCCTCGTCCAGCGCCGCTTTCAGGATGTCACGGGCCTCTTGCTCCATGGAGCAGCCGTTCTCAGCCGCCCGGATGCGAAGCCGTCGCTTCAGCCCTTCGTCAAGGTTACGTACCGTGATGCTGGCCACGCTAGCACCTCCGTTACAATCTCGGTAGATTATATCACGACTGCATTGCAATCAGAATGTGTTCAACTTTCTATGCTTCCGAGACACTCGACTAAGAATCGAGGTGCCGCCCGCTAGAGCGCTCCCCGCTTTCATTCCCCTTCGTCACGGGGCTATAATGAGCGTGGCTTCGGCCCGAACCCACACGCTGCGAGCGAGGAACCGCATGGTCACATCCATCGAGCAACAGTACATCGATCTCCACCCCGAATCGTTGGCGCGGTACGAGGTCGCCAAGGACCTGTTCCCCAACGGCGTTACCCACGACGCGCGCAATCTCACTCCCTTCCCGTACTACGTCACCCACTCCGAGGGCGCCGTCAAGTACGACGTCGACGGCAACAAGATCGTCGACTACAAGACCGGACACGGCGCGCTGATTCTGGGCCATAACCATCCCGCCGTCGTGAAGGCCGTGCAGGACCAGATGGCCATCGGCACGCACTGGAGCGCCTCCACCGACATCGAGATCAGGTGGGGCGAGCTGGTCACCGAGCTCGTGCCCTGCGCCGAAAAGATCCGCTTCAATAGCTCCGGCACCGAGGCCGACATGATGGCCATGCGCATGGCCCGGGCCTATACCGGCCGCGATAAGATCATCCGCTTCAAGAACCACTTCCACGGGTGGAGCGACTACGCCGTGCCCGGATGGGCCGCTCCCAGCGGCGTGCCCGACGGAGTGGTCGACTCGATCATCGTCCTCGAACCGAACGATATCTCGCAGGTCGAGCAGGCCGTCGCCGGCGGCGACGTGGCCGGGGTCATCCTCGAGCCGACCGGCGCCCACATGGGACAGGAACCAATCAACCCGAGCTTCCTCGAAGAGCTCCGCCAGGTCACCGAGCAGCATGGCGTCGTCTACATCATGGACGAGGTCGTTACCGGGTTCCGCACCTCTCGAAACGGCGCGTCGGGCTACTACGGCGTAGTGCCCGACCTCTCGACCCACGCCAAGATCCTCGGTGGCGGACTCCCCGGCGCGTGTGTGGCCGGGAAGGCCGACATCATCGACATGATCCAGTTCCGCGACGATGCCGACTTCAACGACAACGGACGGATCGCCCACAACGGTACCTTCAACGCGAATCCCCTCTCCGCTGCGGCGGGCGTGACGGCCCTCGAGTACGTCAAAGACCGTCCGATCAACGACACGGCCACCCAACGCGCCGAGCAGCTCAAACAGGGTCTGAACGAGGTCCTGACACGGAAGGAAGTCCCGGGAATCGCTACCGGTGTGGCATCCATCGTGTTGCTGCGCATCGGCCTGGAGCTAGCCGACGAGGAGGAAATCTACTCTCTCCACTACGACGAGGTTGAGCCGCGCGCCGATCTGAAGAAGCACGGCGTCTTGGCCATGTACAACCACGGCGTCGACGGCTTCGACCGCTACCTCCTCAGCGCCGCCCACACAGAGGAAGACATCGAGGCCACCGTCCAGGCCCTCGAACGCACCATCGACGACTTCCGCGACGAGGGCCTGCTGTAGCGCCCCGACTCTCCCGCATGACTGGTGGATCAACATCATGGTATTGAAGGGTAACCGGACCATGGCTTGGTAGGGGCGGGTTTCAAACCCGCCCTGTCGTGTACGACGCGAATCAGATCCCCAATTACTACCCGTCATTTCAAAGATGTCGGTCTACTAGTACCGGTTCAATCTGAATATGATGGATAGATATGTTGAAGTTTAGTGCGAGCGTCCTGAGTGGAGAAGCGCCAGTCTATGATGGCGACAGCCTCATTGCGTTCACGTTCCAGCGCCAAGACCTCTCGTTTCAGTACCACCTCGTCGCTGATTCGACGGTTAAGACACTGGTTGCTCAAGACGCTCAGCTCTATCTCAGCCATGTTCAGCCAACTGCCGTGTACCGGAGTGTAATGGAGCTCCAGGCGCTTGGCTATACGCCGCGCTTCGGCTGGCTCGAAGGCATCGTACAACGAACCCAGCTTGTGAGTGTTGAGATTGTCCAGCACCAGCCGTATCGTCTCGGTGTGAGGATATGCCTCATCAACCAGCCATTTCATCTGATGAGCGAAGTCTACGGCAGTACGGCGCTCGGTCACCTCGACGTGCCTCCATCCGCCCTTCGGTTCACAGAACATGAACAGGTTTCGTGTCCCGTTTCGCTTGTACTCGTAGTCATATCGTTCCACCCGACCCGGCTTGGCCCTGATAGCGGGCCTCTTATCAGCCACCAACTGCTTGGATGTCTCGTCGAAGCAGACCACGGGATGGTCCGGGTCGTAGTCTTGATGGTACAGTTCCAGCACGTCCTCCATTCGAGCCACGAACTCTCCGCTCACTTCGGGGATGCACCACTCCTTCTTCTTCCACGGTTTGAGTTTGTTTTTTTTAGTATCTGGCGCACCGTCTCGAGGGAGATGCTCTCGGCAAACCCCATCGCCACCGCCTTGTCGGCAATGAGTTGCAGCGTCCAGTCCGCGTGTCCATCGGGTGCATCGCTGCACGCAATGGCTATCAGATGCGCTTCCTGTTTACCGTCCAACTTGCGTTTCTGTCCCGGGCGCGCCCGCTCATTGATTGCACAGTCGAGCCCCTCTTTCACAAACCGCGTGCGCACGCGTCCGGCCGTGGATGCGCTTATCAATAGTCCGCTGGCGATGTCACGGTCGATCAGACCTTCGTCTGCCTTAAGCAACACCAGCGCTCGCTTGACCTTACGGGCCGAAGTCTCCCCACGACTCGCTATCTCTTTGAGATGTGTCCGTTCCGACTCGTTCAACTCCACCTTGTACTTGAGAGCAGGCATGTCTTCGTATGTCCTCCCTATAGGATCATACATAATACTAACCTACTTCTTATATTTGTCAAATACATGTGGAACAGGTACTAGGCAATTGAACGGGAAAAGCGGGACGCGGTGACCACAATGTCCAACTCTACATACGACGTAGTCATCGTCGGTGGAGGGGTCGCCGGACTCTCTGCCGCCATCCATGCGGGCCGCTCCGGTCTGACCTGCCTTCTCATCGAGCGCATGATGCCCGGCGGTCAGATATTCAACGCCACCCACATCGAAAACATGCCCGGCATCGTCGAGCCGGTCTCCGGCGTCGAGCTTAGCGAACGCCTCCACGATCAGGCCGCCCAGGCGGGCGTCGAGATCATCCTATCTGAGGTCACCGCCCTAGAACCCGACAGCCCCCACTGGCTCGTCCGCAAATACGACGGCGACATTCGCGCCAAGACCGTCATCATCGCCGCCGGCTCATCATTCAAGAAGCTCGGACTCGACCGCGAAGAGGAACTCTACGGGTCCGGGATATCCAACTGCGCTTCCTGTGATGGCCCCTTGTTCACCGAACAGGTCGTCGGCGTTGTCGGCGGAGGCGACTCCGCCCTCGACGAGGCCCTCGCCCTCACGGAATTCGCCGCCAAGGTCATCCTCTTTCACCGCGACGCCGAACTCGACGGCCAGGCCGTCCTCCAACAGCGCGTGCAAGCCGACCACAAGATCGAGGTGCGACCCAACACCGAAGTAACGGCCCTCTTGGGCGGCGCAATGCTCGAAGGCGTGAGTACCCGGCACACCGGGTCGGGCGAGTCCTCCCCAGTCGACCTCGCAGGCCTCTTCGTCTTCGTCGGACTCGAGCCGAATACGAGCTTCCTCGACGGCATCGTACCCCTCGACACCGCAGGACACATCAAGACGGACATATGGATGCGTACACCGGCAAAGGGCGTTTTCGCCGTCGGGGACATCCGCCAACACTCCGCCGCCCTGCTCGCATCATCCGCAGGCGACGGCGCCACCGCCGCAGTGGCCGCCAAACGCTACATCGACGGCCAAGATTGGCCGGAGTAGGCGACGAGTCTTTGCGCGACTGGGTTCCTGCCTCAGAGAGTCACCGAATAAGCCTGTCCGAGGAAATCCCCTCTCCCGTCGTGGGAGAGGGCTAGGGTGAGGGTGATTCCGCCCGGAACACGCTCATCCGCTTTACGCAGCGAACTTCAAGAGCAGGACACTACTTCCGCGCCGGGGCGCTCACGTGCAGCTCCCGGCCAATGACACTCAACGCGGCGTCTACTTGGTCCATCCGTGAGCGATGCTGAATATCCAGTACGCGATCGACCTGCGGCAAATGCCAGCCGAGGCGACCTGCTAACTCTGCCTTCCCGACACCGTCGTCTCTCATACCCTGATAGAGAATCACCTTCACCGCAGTCAGTGTCGGCAACCCGACTCGGACATCGCCCATGGAGGGAGACGGAATATCCTGACCCGCGTGAATCCGCGCGGCAATCGCCTCTTCAAGCGCGTCGACGGCGCGCATGAGGGCGTCGTCCCGATCAACGCCGAAGGTGGTGAGCTCCGGGAAATCCGATGAGGTCGCCATAACGGTCCCTTCGTCTTCCTCGAGTTGGATCGGATAGGTAAGCATCACCTCAACCCCAAGTCTTTCTTGATCTTGGCAACGAGCTTAGGACCTAGTTCCTTGCGCCCACCGTGCATAGGCAGCTGTGATGTTCGGTTCCCCCGTCGCACGGTTATGTGCCCGCTGCCGCCTCTATGAGTATGAAAGGTACATCCACGCTTCTTCAGCCATCGCCGAAGTTCATTGGCGTTCATAATCTAATAGTACACAACAGAACTGTTGATGTAAACAGTTCTGTTGTCTAATGGAACTTCTCGGGAACCGGCAGGCCATCGTCCTCAAGAGCGGCGATATATCCTTCTATCGCCTCTCTGATATTGGCGATGGCTGTCTCCTTGGTCTCTCCCTGACTGATGCAGCCCGGCAGGCTGGGGCACTCGGCAACCCAATAGCCGTCTTCACCCGGATGGAGAACTACCTGACGCATTGTTTCACCTTCGCTAGGCCAACTGGGAAGTCTCCCCTTCAGAGTACCACGCCATATTTGCCGCCGCGCCCGCCCCGAAATGGCCCATGTCTCCGCCGCCGCCTCTACGATGGAGTCTGACATGCACTCCACTATACAAAAATCTCTCCCCCGTTCGACGGGGGAGAGATTCAGAGAGGGGGTCTTTCGGAGTGAGTGAGTCAGAGCGACAGGCGACCTCCCACCAAGCCTACCTATCCGTCCGATACAAGTATCGGACATCCCAGATCCCGTACAGCGTCGGCGTCGTGTTGCCGAAGACGTTGCGGACCGCGTTCAGACGTTCCGAGAGCGTCGTGTAGATTACCGGCATGTTCTCGGCGGCGATTGCCTGGGCGCTGTGATAGTGCTCCACACGCTTGGCCCGGTCGAGCTCCTGGCTCCCGATGATGTACAGATTGTCGATCTCGGCCTCCCAGTCCGTCGCCGGCTCCTCCTGATTCGGGTTCCACAGATGCAGGGCCTCGCTGCTGTGCCAGAAGTTGATCCCGCCGTGCGGCTCCGTTCCGCCGGTGAACCCGATCACCACCGCCTCCCAGTCATAAGAGCCGGTCAGCTGCCCCACGAGGTCCCCGAACTCGATCGTTTCGTAGTTCGCCTGAATGCCAACTTCCTTGAGCCCCTCTTGTATGATCTGAGAGGCCCTGTCGCGCACACTATTTCCGGAGTTGGTCACCAGCGAGAACTCGATCTTGTTGCCCGTGTCGTCTTCTCGTATCCCGTCCCCGTCTGTGTCCTTCCAGCCGAGGCCGTCCAGGAGAGCGGTTGCCTTTTCGATATCGTATGGGTACTTGCGGACGTTCGGATTGTGGAAGTCCCCTACCGCCGGGCTGATGGAAGACCACTGCGGGTAGCCGAGACCGTGTTGTACGTCCTCGATGATCGCGTCCTTGTCCATGCTGTGGGCCACCGCGTGCCGGAACTGCTTGTTTTGGAACCACCTTAGCTTCACCGCGTCCACATAGGGCTCGCCCGTCTCCGGGTTGGCCCCCGAGTTCATGTTGAACACCAGGAACGTCGTTCCGAAATTGGGGCCGCGCTTGTGAATGGTGAAGTTCTCGTCTTCCTGCAGAGGTTCCAGGGCCGCGTAATCCTCGCCCAGCACGCCGTGAACGTCCGTCTCGCCCGCGCGGAACTTGATGAGCTCCGTCTCCAGGTCGGGCACAATGATTTGAATGATCTCGTCCAGGTAGGGCAGGCTGTTCCCGTCGTCGTCCTTGAGCCAGTAGTCCGGGTTCGGCTTCAAGACCACCCGCTCGTCGGGCGCATAGAGACTGATTGTGAACGGCCCAGTACCTATGATCTCCGCCGGATCGGTCGAGATGTCCCACGTCGTGGCAAAGGTGCCCTCGTCCACGTACTGTTCGAGTATGTGCTTCGGATAGATCGCCGTGCCCATGGAGCGCAGGAACGGCGCGAACGACACCGGGAGCTCACAAAATACCGTGTAGTCGTCCAGCGCCGTGACGGTCATCTCCCCCTGCGTCCACTCTCCCCCTTCCAGGTACCGGAACGTGAACGCCGGACGACTGCTTGCGGGGATGTCGTCGTTGTAGATGATCTTGTTGAAGGTGAAGTCCACGTCGTGCGCCGTGAACGGCTGCCCGTCGTGCCACTTCACGTCCCTCCGAATATTGAACGTCCACGTCAAGCCGTCGTCCGAGTGCTCCCACGACTCCGCCAAAGCCGGCTCAACCTCGTCCGTCAGCCAAGAGGTCTCGGTTAACCCCTCGAACAGGTACCCCAGAACCCCCGACGACGACGCGTCGTTCGCCACAGCCAGGTTGAAAGTGAGCGGATCGCTTATCGTCGCAAGCGTGAGAGCGCCGCCCCACTTCCCGGTCGAGTACTCGAACTGGTCAGCGTTCCTGACCAGCTGCTCGACGGTCGCGCCCTCCTCCTCGTCCTCTCGCGCGCACCCGACCAGCGCGAGCATGCAAACACCCGCCAGAAGAGCGGTGGTCCACCAATTACGAACTTGAATGTATTGCATGATAAAGATCCTCCCTACCGAAAAATGTGTCTGAAAGGTCGGCGGAGCGCGTTCGTTAGCGGTATTCTACTCAATATGGAGGTGATGTAACTCAGTGAGGCCCGGAACCATACCTATGTCTGGTCACGTGATGAAGCGTCCCTCAGGGCAATCGCATTTCACTCAGGGTCAGCCATGGGAGAGCCTCCCAACCCGCCCCTCTGGACTCCGGCCTTCGCCGGAGTGACGATTTGCAGTGCGCCTGCCGACTCCAAATGCGAATGCCCTTAAGCGTCCCTCAACGAGCTTGACAACTCTTCTGCACCGCTTCACAGTAGAAATAACAGCGTATCTCCTATTGTTGCAAGATCCTCTGGAGTCACAGTCATGCCTCCTATTTCAGGCGGTCCTGTCGGTACCGCGACAGAAACCCAGGCTGAGTTCGAACGCCTGACTACTCAATGGAAGCAGGACACTGCGCATCTTTCCTCAACTGCAATGATTGCCGAGCATCCTGCTTACCAAGAGATCATAGGAATGGGCAAGGATGTAATTCCTTTCATCCTGCACGACTTGGAAGAATCACCATCACAGTGGTTCTGGGCTCTAGGGTCAATAACTGGAGAGTCCCCCGTGCGTCCTGCGGATCGCGGGAATGTTGACGCCATGACGGCCTCCTGGCTCGACTGGGGTAGGCGTAACTTGTACATCTGATAATGGATTCCAGCGAACTTAAGTTTGACCGATCGACTGCGTGAACTGTTCCCTGCACTCAAAGACTTCAGCGTAACAAGCCCACAGGAATTGCGTTACAACTGCATAGCTTGGGCAGCCGGGGAAGACAATCGCTGGTGGTCGCCGGACCTTGACAGCTATTGGCCGCCGGAAGTTCCCATGGACTACGTCCTCGCAGCATATGTTGCGGCTTTCGGCACACTGGGGTACGAGCTGTGTAGCGACGGTTCTCTCCAAGAAGGCTTCGAGAAGGTGGCAATCTACGAGTCACTCTCCGGCTATGTTCTACACATGGCTCGTCAGCTACCCACAGGTCGATGGACGAGCAAGCTCGGCGGACTCGAAGACATTGAACATGCCAGCCCTGCCGAACTGGAAGGCCGTGAATATGGCGCCGTCGTCCAGTACATGCGGCGAATTGTAGTCCTCCATCACGTTAGCTTTCTCTAGTCCTCCTCCTTATTCTCAACGACAACAGGCAGTGCACTCAGCCACATCATTACCTTGATCTCGTAGGGGCGGGTTTCAAACCCGCCCCCTCCTTGTAGAGCGCAATTCAACCCTCCCATTGCTACCCGCCTTTGCTACGAAAACGGGACTAGTACTCAGTCAACTTGAATATGACGAACTGGCAGATGCCGATTTATCCCCTCTCCCGTCGTGGGAGAGGGCTAGAGCCTGCCCCGTACTCAATACGGGGGTGAGGGTGAATCGTAATATCAAAACCATGTTGACATGGTACTAGCCAACCTCCCCGTAGGGGCAACCCTTGTGGCATCTGCTCCAACTAGTTGGTATGAGAACCGTTTTCCCTTTGGATAGTACTCCTGTGAGTAGTAAAAGGATATGACTACGCCCAGATTCCCCACCTAGATTGAGGGAGACCTCGTTGGAGCGCGCCGTGAAGCGGGCTAAGATGTTTCTTGCACAAGAGAAACTATCACCAACGAGGTGCACCTATTATGAGACAAGGAGTTCTGCCGTTCCAGTACGAGCAGGAGAAGAGATCGACAGGTATGACGGCGCTGTCGGGCCTGATTATCTACTTGGAGTTGCTACACGCATCCGGCTTGAAGTCATCGATAGAGCGCCACGTCGGGCTGCGAGAGTATGGTCAGGGCTGGACGGACAGCCAGATAGTCAACTCGCTGATACTGCTGAACCCCGTATCGAGTACAGGGCAGGCTCTGGCAGGGGGCGAGTCGGTGTCCGATCTGGACGTTCTGGACAAGGACGCAGGTCTGTGCAAATTGATTCGCGAGATCGAGAGTTGCGGCATGGGTGGCAAAGGCGCAGGGCGATGGAGGGGAGATGGCGTGTGGAGCGTCGTCGGAGCGTGCCGTCGGAGTCCGCAGTGTTCCGGCACTTGGAGATGTTCCATGACCCGGGCGAGGAGGCGAAGCGGGAAGCTCACCGAGCATTCATCCCTGCACCCAGCGAAGCGCTGAGGGGACTGGGGAAGGTGAACGCTGACCTGGTGGGCTTCATACAGAGCCGTTCGCCTCACACAGAGGCCACGCTGGATATGGACGCCTGCCTGGTGGAGACGCACAAGCAGGAGGCACTCTACAGCTACAAGAAGTACAGAGCATACCAGCCGCTGACGACCCCGTATGGGGCTACGGGGCAGGCTCTACTGGTCGGAGGCCGACCTGATCGTGCATTCGGAGTTCCGAGACGGCAACGTTCCTGCGGGGCACCAGCAGTTGCGCGTGTTGACTGAAGCACTGGGGCAACTGCCTGCGGGGGTGGAGAAGGTGATGCTGAGGTCTGACACAGCGGGGTATCAGCAGGAGTTGCTGCGCTACTGCGCCGAGGGGAGAGACGAGCGGTTCGGGGTGATCGAGTTTGCGGTAGGGGTTGACGTGACCGTGGAGTTTCGCCGTGCGGTGTCCGAGGTTGCTGAACACGAGTGGCGGACGCTGTACCGGAAGGTGGGCGAGCATATGGTCGATACGGGTCAGCAATGGGCTGAGGTGAACTTCGTGCCCAACTGGATAGGGCACTCCAAGAACAGCCCCGAGTATCGGTTCATAGCTATCAGGGAGCGGTTGAACGAACAGCCGCTGCCAGGATTGGAAGCGCAGTTGGAGTTGCCCTTCCCCGCCATGAGGCTGGCCGAAGGTGGTTGGCACAAGGTCTTCGGAGTGGTGACCAACCGGACGCTTGCGGGAGATGAGTTGATCTGGTGGTCAAGGCAGAGATGCGGCAAAAGCCTGCCCTCGACCTGATCGAGGGGCGAAGAGGTTCACGGTGTTCTCAAGAGCGACTTGGCCGGGGGCAGGATGCCGTCGAGGCTGTTCGGGGCCAACGCCACATGGTGGGCGATAACAGTGCTGAGTTTCAATCTGAACTCCGGTATGAAGCGGCTGGTGTTGGGCCGTGAGTGGGTGAGCAGGCGACTGAAGGCAGTCCGGTTCACCCTGATCGCCCTTCCGGGCCGTGTGGTGCGTCACGCCAGGCGACTGATCATCCGCCTAGCCCGTGGGCATCCCTCATACGAGTTGCTACTCAGGGCGCGGGAGAAGATACTGGCGCTGGCTGCCGAGCCCTGAGCGTAGGCGACCTGTGCCGGAGCATCAGTTGAAGGCGACTCATCCGAGTTGCCGTGTCGGGTCATGCCTTCTTTGGCCTCGAGAGAGCCACCATTGGGCATGTGGGGTGCTCCACTACTCTCAAAACCGTCGCCCGAAACCCTCTTTACGGCCCAATCTGAGCATATGTGACGCTGAGTCGACAACGAACACGTCCTGTAGAACCACAAAGGCCACACCAACAAGGTTAGGTGGGGGATTTGGGAATTACTGGTCCAAGCGCAACATTTCATGCGTTCATGGGAAACCGTCAGGCCGCTACCGAAGGGCACGTATAACCTACGCTGGAAGTTCCAGCACGCGCTGCACGCCCCATGCGACAACGAAGACACCATTTACGACTTCCCCACGACGATACGGGTGACCGCGCCTACAGGCGTTCTCCATGAAGCGTTCTTCGACCCCGTCACCGACGGCTCAGCCGTAGCCTCCGACTCCTCCAACGGTCAGCTCGACCCCGCGGCGTTCACGGACGCCAACGGCGCGTCCGCTACCATCCAGCGCATCGAGTGGGCGTCCGACACCGTCAAGGTGAAGGTCAGTCCTCATACGGGGCTTGCGGGGCACAAGCTGGACATCATCGAGTTGGACGGGGCGGTGTCGCTCTCGTTGCAGGTAGACGAGGCGACGGTCGATGTGGCCAACAGGACGCTGAGCTGGGCGGTGGCGGAACAGCCGTGGCATAACGGGGACCTGCTGATGCTGCGTATCGCGGAGGTCGTCCCTGAGGTCGCCTTGGTGGATGTCCCCTCGACGGTGACGCAGGGGCAGAGTGTCACGGTCACCCTCCGCGCGACAGGTCTGTCGTCCGCGAACTCTTACTCGATCCGCCTGTCGACCAACAACAACGCCATCGGTTTTTGCAACGGCTGCGGGACTAGTGCAAAGACAGTGTTCGTCCCATCGGGCAGCACATCTCACAGCGCGACAATTGCCCTGCACGGGTGCAATGTGACTTCCAGCACGGTAACGGCGACGCTGTCGCAAGGAACGTCGACGGTTGCCACGGCCACAGCAGAAGTGGAGGTGGAGGCATCGGCAAGCGTGACGGTGACGCTCAGCCCCCGCAAGGAGCAGTACTTCACAGAGACCGATATGACGATCGAGTGGGCCGACCCCGACGAATGTAACGGCAGTTACTTCGTGGGGCTGTACGACAGCAACGAAACGGTCGTCAGACATCTGGGATCCCATCCTGCGCCGCGGACAACTACTCTCAGTGTAGAGTTGCCCGTGCTCTGGGACGATGTCCCCAACGACGAAAGGTTGGTTCGGGTTACATGCACCCCGAATGACGGAGACTGGAGGATCGTGGGGGAGGTCCCGCTCCAGTCAGGCCTGCCCTAACGCCACGAGCTAGATTCCCCCTCTTCGACGCCTTGACCTCTCCGCCCGATGACAGCGAGGTACATACCCTCGCTCTGCCGTGCAAGCCAATGTGAAGGTTTGCACGTATATACCATTGCTACGGCTTGTGTTTATGAATATATTGTGGTATTTCTGAAACACGTACAACAGATTGTGCGCTGCACCAGGTCCGACGCAGCCGGCCCATTTGTTTGCAAGGCTCCGGTACATTCGAACCGACCGGCGCACTATCGTGGTGCCAATCGATCGAAGAAACACAATCCCCCGTAGATGGAAGGCTGGAAGCCAATGAAGACTTGGGCCCTCAACCGGATAACGCTTGCCGGCGCGTTCGTCGTGGTCGGCCTGATCTACATTGTTTCTGCCGTGACGGCGCAGACATCCGAGGACGAAGACGGTCGTCCTCCACGTTATCCCACATACGAAGAGTGCATGTATTGGGAGAACGACCACGAATACTGTGAACACTTACTGCCGCCAACTTTCACACCCACACCCACGCCCACCCATACGAATACGACGGTTCCACCGACCGTTCCGCCAACAATTCCCCCGACGATCCCCCCGACCATTCCACCGACCATTCCACCGACCGACACGCCTGTTCCGCCTACGCCCACACCCACGCCTGTTCCGCCTACGCCCACACCCACGCCTGTTCCGCCTACGCCCACACCCACGCCTGTTCCGCCTACGCCCACACCCACGCCTGTTCCGCCTACGCCCACACCCACGCCTGTTCCGCCTACGTCCACACCCACGCCTGTTCCGCCTACGCCCACACCCACGCCTGTTCCGCCTACGCCCACACCCACGCCTGTTCCGCCTACGTCCACGCCCACGACAGTCCCGTTGCCGACGCCGCCTGCGCCGTTGATAGCAACTGCTCCCTTCGGTTCTAACGTCAACGCGGTTACGTTCGGGTGGCGGCACAGGGCCGGCATATCGTTGTACCGGGTCAGGTATCGGGTCTTCGACGACCGGCAGGACTGGCGGACTCACAACAATGCGATTCCGACGCCTTCCTCGGGCAACACGATCACGCACAAAGTTGACGGCATCTGGGACTGTCGCGAACTCTACGAAATAGAAGTGCGCGGCGAAGGCGACGCAAGCACGTTCGCACCCAGATTCGGAGACCCCCTGACCGTCACGCATAGCCCCCTGTGCCCCCTGACCATAGGACACCAGAAGGACAATACCGTTAGCTGGAAGGTGGGACGGTATCCGCCCGCAACTCCGCCTACACCGCTCCCCCCACATATGGAAGACCCCCGTTCGGTCTTCAATACCGGAATACCCATGGGAACCAGCGGTTGGAGCAACGTTACGATATGCAAGAACTGTTCGTCCAACACGGACCAATACCATGTCACCGTGAACGACGGCGACTACGACGACTGTGGGGACAGTATCGCGTGCGTTCACTTCGACCCGCTGGACGACGCGGGAACGAGCCGAACGCCCCACATGACCAACATGGAAATGCAGTTCGAGCATCCGGGCAAGGGTTTCGGCAATACCGTCTACTGGACACTGAACAGCGCGAAGAACAACACCGCCGTTCCGGGAAGAACCCACACGAGATTCTACTATATCGGTGCTTACGCGGCGCACGAGTTCGGACACACGATTCACGTGGACAACTTCGAAGGCCAGGGCGTCTTCGACAACATGCGCGGTGTCATGCGAGACCCCGGAGCCGACCATTCCCCGACGACGGACGACAACCTGCATGTCGAAGCGATCTACAGGAACCACGCTGCACATAGATGAGGAAGTGAACCATGAACAGGAATAAGACTACGTTCGTCCTGCTGTTCGTCATTCTCGCTGCCTTGTCGTGCGGGCAGAACGAAGACGCCGCGCCGGCTCAGGTCGTCGCCCCGGCTGAGGCCGAGCCTGCGAACCTGAAGCCCCGCACAGTGTACGCCCCGGCTCCGTATTTGGGCAGTTCCACACTTCAGGAACGCATAGCCACCGCCGATGTCATAGCCATCGTTCGGCTGCTGTCGGTCGAAGCGGTCGTCGAAGAGTTTGAGCAAACCGCATGGAGGGGCGAATCCACGCCTGACGAAGAATATGCGGGCGTCCTGAAGTTCACCTTCGATGTGCAGGAGACCCTGAAGTCGGACACTACCCTGCCAGGTCGCATCAAGGCGTTTGTAGCGTCATTGGAGGGCTTCCCTACGGAGGCCGAGGCCCGCGAAGTCGCCAACAGGATGCTGGTCACGCACGACAACCGGTGGCACGACCGCGATGCAATAGTCTTCCTGCTGAACGAAAGTACCCAGTTCCCGAGCACCAGCGCGTCCGACACGTTCTTCATGTCCCTGCTGGACTTCGTCTTCGGCCTGGGCGACGTTTACTCGCTTGCCAGCAAACGGAACAAGATCTGGCTACCCAGCGCCTCCCCCGCCAACGCGCAGGCTTCAGGGGAGCTTCGGTTCTTGTTGGACGTACCCGGCGAAAACGCGGCTGGGGTCACGTCAAGTGGAAGCTCCATGCAGTCAGGAAACCAGGAACCGTCCATAACCCTATCGGCGTTCAAGACCAAAGTTGCCGAGATCGAAACGATGAAGGCGGGACAGTCGCAGCCTTACGAGATTTGCATTGCGAGCAAGTACCTGCGCGAACGCGAAGAACGGCACCAGGCGGCATCGGGAAAAATGGTCAAGTACGAACCCACGGAGACGGCGGAAATTGGATCGGGACTGGCAAGGGGTACGGTCGTCTTCGAGGAAACAATTGAGTCCGAAATAACCGACACATGGAAGAGCAAGGTGTGGTTCGAAGGCCCCGACGCCGACCTGTTCATGAAGGGTGAGGTCACCGGCGAATGGCCTGAACCTACTTCATTGAGCAATAGCTTCTACGCCACGGGCGGCAAGTTCTTCATCGATGAAAAGCGAGTCAGACGCCCGTGGGTCACCGTCAGGCCGCTGCCGGTCGGGACTTACCGCATGACTTGGAACCTGCAAGCGCCTATTTACGTTCCCTGCAACGACACCGGGGGGCTATTCCGGCTGCCCACTATCGTCACCGTGGCCGCGCCGAGTGGCACTCTCCACGAGGCGCTGTTCGACCCCGTCACCGACGGCTCGACCATAGCCGCCGACTCCTCCAACGGGCAGCTGGACCCCGCGGCGTTCACGGACGCCAACGGGACAGCGGCGACGATTGAGCGCATAGAGTGGGCGTCCGATACGGTTAAGGTGAAGGTCAGTCCGCATACGGGGCTGGCTGGGCACAAGCTGGACTTCATCGAGCTGGACGGGGCGGTGTCGCTCTCGCTGGTCGTGGACGAGGCGACGGTGGATGCGGCGAACAGGACGCTGAGCTGGGCGGTGGCGGAACAGCCGTGGCATAACGGGGACCTGCTGATGCTGCGTATCGCGGAGGTCGTCCCTGAGGTCGCCTTGGTGGATGTCCCCTCGACGGTGACGCAGGGCCGGAGCGAGTCTTTCACCTTGACCGCGTCCGGCCTTACGTCCACGAACTCCTACAGTATCCGGCTTTCAACCAACAACTACGCCATCGGTTTTGACACCGGCTGCGGAACTAGTGCAAAGACTGTGTCCGTCCCATCGGGCAGCACTTCTCACAACGCGACAATTGCCCTGCACGGGTGCAATGTGACTACCAGCACGGTAACGGCGACGCTGTCGCAAGGAACGTCGACCGTTGCCACGGCCACAGCAGAAGTGGAGGTGGAGGAATCGGCAAGCGTGACGGTGACGCTCAGCCCCCGCAAGGAGCAGTACTTCACAGAGACCGATATGACGATCGAGTGGGCCGATCCCGACGAATGTGACGGCAGTTACTTCGTGGGGCTGTACGACAGCAACGAAACGGTCGTCAGACATCTGGGGTCCCATCCTGCGCCGCAGACAACCACTCTCAGTGTAGAGTTGCCCGTGCTCTGGGACGATGTCCCCAACGACGAAAGGTTGGTTCGGGTTACATGCACCCCGAATGACGGAGACTGGAGGATCGTGGGGGAGGTCCCCCTCCGATCAGGCCTGCCCTAACGCCACGAGTTAGACTCACCGTCCCCGACGACTTGACCTCGCCGTCCTTCGGCATTGAGGGGCGGCCCTTCGCTCTCGTGCAATCAGATGTGAAAGTATGTACGTACATACCTTCACAACCGGCTTGTGTTTATGATTCCTTTGTGATATTTCTGTAACACGTACAACAGATTGTGCGCTGCATCAGGTCCGACGCAGCCGGCCCATTTGTTGGCAAGCCTCCGGTACATTCGAACCGACCGGCGTACTGTCTTGGGGCCAGTCGATCGTAGAAACACGATCCCCCGTAGATGGAAGGCTGGAAGCCAATGAAGACTCGGTACCTCAACCGGATAACGCTTGCCGGCGCGTTCGTCGTGGTCGGCCTGATCTACATTGTTTCTGCCGTGACGGCGCAGACATCCGAGGACGAAGACGGTCGTCCTCCACGTTATCCCACATACGAAGAGTGCATGTATTGGGAGAACGACCACGAATACTGTGAACACTTACTGCCGCCAACTTTCACACCCACACCCACGCCCACCCATACGAATACGACGGTCCCACCGACCGTTCCGCCAACAATTCCCCCGACGATCCCGCCAACAATTCCACCGACGATCCCACCGACCCACACCTTCACGCCGACTTGGACACCGACTTGGACTCCTACTCACACGCCTACTCACACTCCGACTGCCATCGCTACGCACACGCACACTCCCACGGCCACCGCTACGCACACTCACACTCCCACGGCCACCGCTACGCACACTCACACTCCCACGGCCACCGCTACGCACACCCTGACAGCTACGCCACTTCCTCGTGTGCCAGCGCCACCCATATATCACCCGCAGACACAATATTCAGTTGACTCGGTGAAGTTGTCATGGCCCAAGATATTCAGCGGTGACGACCTTCACGTTGTGGAATACAAGTTGATGATCAGAGAAGCCAGTGAGGACAATTGGCGTCTTCGTCAGCGCATTAGCGTTCAACACCCAAGTAGCGACGGTGACAGGGTGTTCATCGACTACGAAGTGGATAACCTTTGGGACTGCGACAAGGACTATGAATTCCAACTGAGCGGGCGCGGTGACGGCAAGAAGTACGACGGAAGCCAATTCGGGTTTACGACCACCATTTCGACGCTTAATTCCCAATGCCCAACGGTAAACGGTCACCAAGCGGACAATACGCTGGACTGGTTTGAAGACACGGACTCCTACCCGCCTGCACAGAAACCTGGGCACTTACCGGACAGCGTTGAGAACCCACGAACGGTGTTTGAAGCTAGTGTTTCGTTCGGCGCGAACCAGTGGAGTGGCATGTGGGGTCTTTCCGTCAATGAGTGTTCGACGGAAGCCGGGTGTGAAGGAAAAGCAAAGGTAACTTCGAACAGGACACGGTGCAATGTCTTGGAAGGCGGTGCAGCAGGTTGCATCTACGCACCTACGAACGAAGACGACATGTCCGACGAGGAAAAGGCAAAACGGTCATTCCCAAAGCGGGCGCATATACGAAGTGCGACCATTTACTTTATGCTCCATAGTGAGCTTCACTTCAGCTTCCATTACGGTGATAAGGTCTATTGGACAGCCAAAAGTAGCCGTGCTGAAGACCCCGTGCCCGACAGGCCGGGGTACACATACATATACGCGAAGAACGTGGCCACACACGAATTCGGTCATGCCTTTGGGCTTGGGCACATCACAGACGGTGATTCGATTATGCAAGGTGCAGACGAAAACGCTTCACCTACGGACCTAGACCGGAACCACATACGAGCACTCTACTACGACCATTCCAGCCATTAACGAGGGGTGTACCTTTGACACGCTTCATAACGTTCTACGGACTAGCACTAGTCATTGTCGTGCTCATGGCCTGTGGTAGTGAAACAACGACTTCGGGCCTAGCACCTACCGCCGACAACAGTGCGGCAGTAGTTTCCGCTGCGCCTGCCATAGACAATAGTGGAATAATAGTTCCCTTCCCAAAGGGCGACGTACAGGCTTTTGACCCACCGGCTACCACTGGCAACAGAGTGGTCATAGTTCCCACTCCCGATAGAAACGCACAAGCTAGTTCGTCCGATGGTCGATATGTCATTCCACCCTTCTATTGGGGTAACGCGACGCTCAAAGAACGGATCGCCGTTGCGGACGTGATAGCGCACGTGCGCGTTCGTTCTGTTCAAGCTGGCACCGCGATGTACGACCCAATAGCGTTCAGCGGGACTACCACGCCTGAATCCAGTCGGCACTTTACGCCTACGCTAAGGTTCACTTTTGAAGTGGTGGAATACCTGAAGTCCGGTAGCAACACGCCTATTAGTCTTACTGCTATGGTTGGTTCGCTAAACACCTTTGATACGTCGTAATTGATTAGCGGTTTCAGGGCCCGTAGAGGGGTTGCGGTGAATGCAGGGCGCTGGTTTAGACTTAGGCTATGTGCAAGTCCCAAGGCATGCCCCCCTCTGAACGCGATGAGATTATCGCGTTGGTGACGCGGCTTCAAGAGCAGAACGCGCGGTTGACGGCAGCCAACGAAGAGTTGCATAAGGAACTCGCCGAGGCCAAGCGAGCGGGAAAGCGTCAGGCGGCTCCGTTCTCCAAGGGCAGGCGAACCAGCAAGCCCAAGCGTCCTGGCCGCAAGCCGGGTATGGGACTGTTCAGCTACCGCAAGCCGCCGTCTGCCGATGAGGTGACCGAGCCGGTTGAAGACGTGCCGGTGTCGGGGGACACATGCCCGGGATGTGGAGGCAGACTCGAGGATGCAGGTGTGAGTATAGCCTATGTAACCGACCTGCCACGTGTTCTGCGTCCGCAGGTGAGAGCGTATCGTGTGCAGGTATGCCGGTGCCGGTCGTGCGGCAAGGCTGTGCGAGGGCGGCATCCCGACATAGCGCCGGACCAGTACGGGGCCAGCGCCCACCGAGTGGGGAAGCGGCTGATGGCTGCGGCCCACGTGCTCCACTATGGGGTGGGCGTTCCGGTACGGAAGGTTCCTGCCGTTCTCAGAGCGCTGACCGGGGTGAGAGTGAGTCAGGGAGCGATCAGCCAGGACGCGCTGCGTCGTGCTGCTGGTGCGGTGGGTGATGCCTACAGCAGGCTGCGGACATCGGTACGGGCGAGTCCCCTCGTCCACACCGACGACACGGGCTGGCGAGTGGGAGGCGAGCGAGCGTTTCTGATGGCGTTCGAGACGGAAGAGGCGACGGTCTATCAGGTCCGTGCTCGTCACCGGAACGAAGAGGTGCGGGAGGTGGTCCCCTCGGACTATGGAGGGGTGATGGTGACTGATCGAGGACGGAGCTACGACGCCCAGGCGCTGTCCGGGATCAAGCAGCAGAAGTGTCTGGCGCACGTACTGCGCTCGGTCAGTGAGGTGGTTCATACCAAGACAGGGAGAGGACGCAGCTTCGGCAAGAGTCTGAGTGCGCTTTTGCGAGAAGCCATGGACCTGTGGAGGGCATATCACCGAGGTGAGGCTGTCGACTTTGGTGTGCAGGCCGAGCGGTTGAAGCGCCAGGTGAGCTATCATCTCCGCGACCGACCGATGACGGATGCGGACAACTACAGGTTGCAGAACGAACTTGGCTGGCACGACGATCGTGGCAACCTGCTGCGCTTTCTGGACGATCCGAGCATTGAGCCGACCAACAACCGTGCTGAGCGAGCGCTCCGCCCGGCAGTGATCGCGCGGAAGGTGTCACACTGCTCGAAGAACGAGGAAGGGGCCGATGCGTTCTCGGCTTTCACCAGCGTAATCAGGACGTTGGAACGCAATGGAGGCGACCAGCCTGTCGTGGACCGGCTCTGCGCTGTGTTCAGCGGCCCTCCCCTTCACTCCCCTTCAGTCTGAACGCCTCTCTCCCTGCCAGCCGCTAATCAATTACGATACGTCAGCGAATGCCTTGACGAAGGCGAGGGAAATGTTGGCTGAACGGGACGGAGAGTGGGACTCCCGCGACGCGATAATATTCCTTGTGAACGAAAGCGCCGCGTACCCTTCAACTTCGTCTGACAGTTTGTACTTCATGTCGCTCCTGGACGCACCTGACCGGTTCGGAGACATGTATTCTATTGTCAGCATTCGAAACAGAATCTGGTTGCCAAGCACTACGCCGTCATCCGGCGGCGGTCAAGTCAGGAGCGATCTCAGGTTCTACCTTGAAGAACCAGACGGTAGTCAAAGTCAGACGGCGGTTTCCGGTCGTTCTACTGGTGCTTCGCAGGGTTCGTCTAGCGCGGCAAGTATTGGCCTGTCTACGCTTAAGACGCAGATTTCCAGCGTGACCACTACTATGGGGACTACTCGCAAGAACCAAGTCTGCGTCATGCGGAAGTTCGCTCGGGAACGACGGTGGGCGTTCATGCGTGCAAACGGAAATGAACCCAAAGAACCGGTACAGCAGGAATTGGGCAAAGCGGTAACGGTCCAGTCCGGCCAACCCGCCGGAACCGTCGTATTCGACGACGCTTTGGATTCAGAGATCGGAGACGACTGGAAGGGTAAGACATGGTTGGAAGGGGAGGGCGCTGACCTATTCATCAAGGGCGAAGTCGTGCGAACGTCCTCTGACACGTCAACCGTACTTAACAGCTTTCAAGCAAAGGGCGGCAAGTTTCTGGTTACCACGAAATACCCTGTACGCCCGTGGGAAACCGTCAGGCCGTTGCTGCAGGGAACCTACGAATTCCGTTTCAAGACTCTACATGCGCTATACGTGCCCTGTAACGACGTAGAAGCCATTTACGACTTCGCAAGGACAATAACCGTCACCGCCCCCGACGGCACGCTTCACGAGGCGTTCTTCGACCCCGTCACGGACGGCTCGGCGGTGGCTGCGGACTCGTCGAACGGGCAGCTGGAGCCGACGGAGTTCGCGGACGCGAACGGGGCGGTCGCTACCATCCCGCGCATCGAGTGGGCGTCCGATGCGGTGAAGGTGAAGGTCAGTCCGCATACGGGGCTGGCTGGGCACAAGCTGGACTTCATCGAGCTGGACGGATCGGTGTCGCTCTCGTTGCAGGTCGACGAGGCGACGGTGGATGCGGTGAACAGGACGCTGAGCTGGGCGGTGGCGGAGCAGCCGTGGGAGGACGGTGATCTGCTCATGCTGCGTATCGCTGAGGTCGTCCCTGAGGTCGCCTTGGTGGATGTCCCCTCGACGGTGACGCAGGGCCGGAGCGAGTCTTTCACCTTGACCGCGTCCGGCCTTACGTCCACGAACTCCTACAGTATCCGGCTCTCAACCAACAACTTCGCCATCGGTTTTGACAGCGGCTGCGGAACTAGTGCAAAGACTGTGTCCGTCCCATCGGGCATCACTTCTCACAGCGCGACAATTGCCCTGCACGGGTGCAATGTGACTTCCAGCACGGTAACGGCGACGCTGTCGCAAGGAACGTCGATCGTTGCCACGGCCACCGCAGAAGTGGAGGTGGAGGCATCGGCCAGCGTGACGGTGACGCTCAGCCCCCGCAAGGAGCAGTACTTCACAGAGACCGATATGACGATCGAGTGGGCCGATCCCGACGAATGTGACGGCAGTTACTTCGTGGGGCTGTACGACAGCAACGAAACGGTCGTCAGACATCTGGGGTCCCATCCTGCGCCGCAGAAAACTACTCTCAGTGTAGAGTTGCCCGTGCTCTGGGACGATGTCCCCAACGACGAAAGGTTGGTTCGGGTTACATGCACCCCGAATGACGGAGACTGGAGGATCGTGGGTGAAGTCCCCCTCCAGTCGGGGCTGCCCGACACATCGGGGGGCGACTGAATCGGGCACATGGGCAGTCACGTAACGTTCTCATGATCCGTCGGTGACATCGGTGGGGGCCACATGTAACTGTTCAGAGTTGATGAGAAACGAGCAGATTGCGGGATTCGGAGAGAGGATTGAGGCTCTTCGCTCTCCAAGTGCCCAAGAGGGATGCCAGAGTCATCTTGCTGTTGGTTCCCTGTTGGGATCGAGTGCCGCCGCTGATCTTCCGGCTGATGACCAGATGCCTCAGACTCCGTTCCGCAGCGTTGTTTTCAGACGGCACGTCTGGATGCGATACGAAGACGAACAGCTCTTTTATGAACCGTTCTATGCGCCGGCAGAGTTTGGCTTGAGGTGCCGTTTCGTCGTTTGAGAAGGGGCGGCATAATGACAACAGTTGGCTCTCCAGCATCAACTGGTTGGGAGATACCAACCGTTGGTACCCGGACGCTGGTTGACCGCCTGCTTCAGCGTACTCTCTCGCCCTGTCATAGAGTTGGCGCACCGCCCCAGCCCACCGGGCCAGTCCCGTGTCCTCGGGGTACAACGCCTTGAGTTCATGGATGTCCCGCAGCAGATGTACCCAGCACCGCTGCTTGAGACCGGGATAATGGTTGTATGCGGCGTAGAAGTCGCTCACCAGCACTCCGTCGAAAGACTCACCCAACACCTCGTCAACCACCCCCTTGTCACGACCGCGACGCACGAAGTACCGCTCCGTCGGTGTGCTGAATGTCCAGACATAGCCGTTGACTCCATCCTCGCGCCAGCCGGTCTCATCGGCGTGCACCACCGGAGAGCCGCGAATGCGTTCGAGCGTCTCGTCCACTGTCCGTTGTGCCTGTCGCGCCACGCGGTGAATCGTATCAGCTATGGCCCCTACGCTCAGCTTCAACTGATGAACCGTCCGCAGGTACTGCTGGATGCTCCGGATGGGCAGCCGTCCCTCCTCGCGAAGGGTCACTATCAGGCTCACCAGATTGATTCCCATGCGCTGACGCCCCACTGCCACTCCCTTCAACGAGTCCTGAGGCAGACGCCGCTTGCGGCATAGGGCGCACATGCGAGCCACGAAGACCTGCTCGAGCACCTCTGCCGGAGCCAGCGGAATCTCGATGACCTCTCGTGTCCGATGCACCCATCCCCCTGTCATGCCCGTCCCGCACTCGGGGCACGAGTCAAGGGCGTGTACTACTTGCCGAGTGGGGTTCATCCGCCGCCGGGCGAATCCTTGGGTTCGCTTCTTCGGAGGCTCCGTCCTCTTCGGTCGAGGCCGCTTAGGAGCAAGCTTGTTGCCGGGCATCCCCACAGGTCGGCCCCGAGGAGGGACTCGCCTCTCCAAATCGTCTATCCGTCGTTGCAACTCGGTGATGACCGCCTGTTGCTCGGCGATGATCGCCAGCAGGGTCTTGCGGGTTGCACGCTTGAGGTCCGCATCGGTTCTCATGACTCCGTTATGCCACAACTGACCCCAACACGCTAGGCGTTTCAGGATCACGATCCGTCTCATCAACTCTGAACAGTTACCGCCACATAGTTTTGATTGACCTTCCTACGCCCTGCGTATAGTATGGTTCCCGTAGGCCGCGCACCTGGAGGTCGTAATATGCCGTTCTCGGTTGGGCCGACCGAGCTCATAATCGTACTCTTCATCGTGCTGATCATCTTCGGCGTCGGGAAGCTGCCGGAGATCGGCGGGGCCATGGGCAAGGCCATCCGGGAGTTCCGCTCGTCCCAGAGCGGCCAGGACGAGGCCGCCGCCAAGTCCGACGTGGAGTCCGGCGCCAAGAAGGGGTAGTCCCCTCACCCTAGGCGGTCGGCGCTATAGGGCCGCTTGTCTCCCCCGTAGAGGACGCGAAGATTCCGATTGCCCCGCAAGAGACGTATTTCCTTTTTCCGACGTCTCTAAAGAGGATTTCATGGAGCGGGAGACGGGACTCGAACCCGCGACAGCCTGCTTGGAAGGCAGGAACTCTACCAGACTGAGTTACTCCCGCTTGCCTTTCAAATATACCAATACTCACGGTGTGAGTCTATGGTTATGCTCCCCATGTGACTGTTCGCGCCTACGTGGGGGCATCACCCTCACCCCAGCCCTCTCCCACGACGGGAGAGGGGGTATGTTGGTCGGCGTTAACGACTGATCGCACGGTTGCCTACCCCTGTCAGCCCGCGAACGGGAGAGGGGGTTACACGACCCCCTTCTGTAGCTGGGTGCGGGGCGCTATAGCTCGAAGGCGGCCGTCGCGATGTTGGCGATGTGGCGGCTGATGGGGAGGCTGGATGTGGCGGCTGGGGACGGGGCGTTGAGGACGTGAACGGCCCTGTCGCCTTGAACGATCTTGAAGTCCTGGAGGAGGCCGCCGTCGTCGTCTATGGCCTGGGCACGGACGCCTGCGCTGGGGCACCATACGTCCTCAGGCCGGATCTCCGGCACGAGCTTCTGCAGCGAGTCGACAAACGACGACTTGAACAGCGAGCGGTACTGCTCCTTCATACCCGTCATCCAGTGGGTCATCGACATGCGCCAGAAACCCGGATGCGTGGCAATGTCGAGCGCTTCCACCATGTCGAAAGACGTCTTTCCGTACCCTTCGCGCTTGAGGGACAGCACGGCGTTCGGGCCGACCTCAACGCTGCCGTCTACCCGCTTCGTGAAATGGACGCCGAGGAAAGGCAGCTTCGGATCGGGCACGGGGTAGATCAGCCCGTTCACCAGGCGCTCCTTCTCCGGTCTCAGCGAGAAATACTCCCCTCGGAAGGGAACGATGCGAAGGCCGACGCGCTCGCCCATGTCGCGGGCGATCATGTCGGCCTGAAGCCCGGCGCAGTTGACGACTCCCCGCGCGGCGATGCTGTCCTTGTCGGTGTCGATGTGTATCGTGTTGCCGCGTCTGGCGACGTGCTCAACGCGGGTGTTCAACCGGAGTTCGCCGCCCATCTCGCCGAAGTCGGTCGCGTACGCTCGACACACGCGCCGGTAGTCGACGATGCCGGTCTCCGGCGACCAGATGGCCTTGATCCCGGCGGCGTGCGGTTCGATCTCCCGGAGACGCTCGCGGGCGATGAGCTCGAGCCGCTCCACGCCGTTGGCTTTGCCGCGCGCGAAGAGGTTGTCCAGGCGCGGGACCTCCATCTCGTCCGTGGCGACGATCACCTTGCCGCACATCTCGTAGTCGATGCCGCGCTCGTCGCAGTACCTGCGGAGCTCTAGGTTGCCGGTGTAGCAGAAGCCGGCCTTCTGCGAGCCGGGAGCGTAGTATATCCCGGCGTGGATGACTCCGCTGTTGTGCCCGGTCTGGTGTTGGGCGATCTCGCCCTCTTTTTCCAGGACGACGAAACGGAGGTCGGGATGCCGCCTCGCGAGCGTCATTGACGTCGCGAGGCCGATGATGCCGCCTCCGATCACCGCCACGTCGTACTCGATCGTTCTCAAAGTCATGCTCTCACTGTCCCTCCCAAACGGGCGGAGCGACAGAGGTATGTATTCATACTCATCACCCTCACCCCAGCCCTCTCCCGCGAACGGGAGAGGGGGTCCGTTGATTGACATATATAGCTGGTGCACATTTGCCTACCCCCGTCAGCAAACGGGTGGGGTGTATGATGGGACTATGATAACGCACCGCCGCGTCGACGTTGAACGCGATGCCGACACACTCTTTGAGCTTCACAGCCACGCGAACTATGCGAGCTCCAGCCCGTGGGTGAAGTCGTCCACCTCGTTCGAGCGGTATTGGGACCACTGGCTGACGACAACACAGCCCAAGGAGTTTCTCGGTAACGTGATCAAATCACTGAATGATCCCCGCACCGTGGCCGAGCTGTGGGCAGTTGACGGCGAACCGGCCGGGTTCGTCCATGTCAGGTTCACCGACGTGACCGGGTATGACTTCACCCGGGCGGACGTGTACGACCTTGCCGTCGCGCCGGAGTTCCGTAGGATGGGCATCGGGTCGCAGATGATGGCGTTCGCAGAGGAAGCCGCCCGAGAGAGCGGCGCCAATGCGCTCTACATCGACACGGGCTGGGAGAATGAGCCGGCCCGGTCGCTGTACGTCAAGCGGGGGTTCCGGGAGCGGGAGATAGGCTACGAGATGCTCTTCCGACGTCCCGATCCGCTCTAGGTGGGGCGTGGGAATTCACCGCTGAGGGCACTGGGAACGCTGAGCAAAACGACAGGGCGGGTTTCAAACCCGCCCCTACCAAGTCACAGCCTCGTCACAGCCTCGTCACCCTTCAATACAAGGATATTGAACCACTAGTATGGGAGGCGGGCGACGTTCTTTCGACTGTATGGCGAATGGTGGAAGTACTCCGGAGTCAGCGGCGCGGGTGAGGCGGATAGGGAGTTTTTTCAAAACGTGGAGCATTCTGGGGCATTTTGCTCGTTATCGTAAAGTTAGGGGCGGTGGATTGTTCTTCGCGGCAATTCGGCATCTTGGACGGGTTAGCTCAGTGATTGAGAGGAAGCCGGATGGGGAAGCGTGAGCACCTAGGGATTTCCCCGGAAAGCGTTGCATTTTGTTGCATTCTGTTGCATTTTTCTCATTATAGTAAAGTTGGGCGACGGATGGTCTTGGTCCGGCAGTGAGGTTTCGAGTGGCGGCCCAACCGTGGAATTCCTTGTTCTTGTAACATCCTGCAACATTTTGTAATTTTCGGGGCTGCCGCATCGTTAGGCAGTAAGTCGCCTATATGTAGTGTGGTACATGCGTTCTTGTTTGTCAAGTCTAGTGATTGGGAGGGGACTGTTTCAGTCTTCGTGAGTTGAATTGCGAAGACCCCCTCTCTGTGTCTCTCCCCCGGCGGGGGAGAGATTGTAGATTCTTCGCCGCTGCGCTCCTCAGAATCACCATGGCCTTGCGAAGGCCACATAAGGGGATGAAAATTGGGATGCGTCGTCAAGGTCGGCAGGGTGCCTGGGACTGGATTCCTGCCTTAGCAGGAATGACGGTAAGGGTAGCTATGTTTCGTAATGGTTGATACCTTCAACGACGGTATTCGTGGCGCCCTTTGCTAGAGAAATGTATGCTGGCGAATTTTGAGACGCCCTCCGATGGGAGAGGGGATACGCGCCTCTCAATTTGACTGTCATATTCAGATTGAAAGCGTACTAGCCCAATTATCGACTTAGCCCGAATCCACCGAAGGAGTGGGTCGGGTCAGCATTCTAAAGCGGCAAGAAGGTGCTCCTCTGAATCTGGGATAATGGTTTTGTAACAGCAACCCGACCCCAGAGAAGGAGCACCCAATAGATGCTACCACGCAACCACCTCGACCGCATCCAAGTCGCCTTCGACGATCATCGCCTGGTGGACAATGCCGGCCTGCTCCTCCCAGCCACCTTGGCCCTGCACCTCGGTCTTTCCCAACTGGTACAGCAGCGCCTGGACCTGGGTGATGCGCCGGGCCGGGCCAACACCGGCGACAAGATAATGACGCTGGTCGCCTCCGCGCTGGCTGGCGGCGACTGCATCGACGACGCCGATGCGCTGCGAGCCGGTGGGACGGCCGGTGTTCTCGACTGCCTGGTCAAGGCGCCATCCACACTGGGCACTTTCCTGCGCAGCTTTCGCTGGGGCCACGTCCGCCAACTGGACCGGGTGAGCCGCGAGTTGCTGGCACGGGCATGGCAGGCCGGAGCCGGACCCGGCGACGCACCCTTGACTATCGACCTCGATTCCACCGTCTGCGAGACCTACGGACTGGACAAGGAAGGGGCGCGACACCATGGTTACACCGGCAAGCGGGGCTATCACCCACTGCTGGCTATCGCCGCCGGCACCGGAGACGTGCTGATGGCCCGGCTGCGCGAGGGCCGCGCCAACACCGCCCGCGGCGCCGCCCACTTCCTGCGTGAGACGGTGGGGCGGGTGCGCTACGCCGGGGCCAGGGGACAACTCACGGTGCGGGCCGACAGCGGCTTCTACGCTCATAGCGTGGTATCCGTCTGCCGCAAGATGGATGTCCGCTTCTCCATCACCATCCGCCAGCACAAAACCCTGCACAATGTCATCGAGGCCATACCTGAAGATGCCTGGACGCCGATTCCCTACTGGATGGACGGCGCCGCCGATGTGGCAGAGACCACCTATATCCCCTTCCAGAGTGAGCCCGACGCCGCGCCGGTGCGGCTCATCGTCCGGCGGGTGAAGCCCACGCCCGGTTCCCAGTTGGCCCTCTTCGCCACCTACAGCTATCACGGCTTCATTACCGACCGCGATGGGGAGATGCTCGAACTGGAGGCCGATCATCGCCGCCACGCCGAGATCGAGAATGCGATACGCGACCTCAAGTACGGTGTCGGACTGAACCACATGCCGTCCGGCCGCTTCGCCGCCAACGGCGCCTGGCTGGCGGTACAGGTGATGGCGCACAACCTGGCCCGCTGGACAGCCCGCATCGGCCTGGGTGAACGGATCGCGACTACCAAGACGCTCAGACGACGAGTCTTCGCCCTGGCCGGACGGCTCACTCGCTCGGCGCGCCGGCTCACTTTGCATCTTCCCAAGCATTGGCCGTGGCAGGAGAAGGTCAGTCGCGCCCTGACCCGGCTGCGAGCCATTCCACTCCCAGCTTGACGGCGCCCTTCTGCCACTGACCCGTCATCCGGTCAACTGAACGTCCCCCCAAACTCACGCCATCCCGGTCCGCGAGCGCCTCTTGCCGTGGCCTATCCTGCCATCTCGCTCTCCACAGCCACTGCAGGCCGACATCGGTGCCCCCAAGAGCGCCTGCAGACCGCCCGCCAACCTCCCGTCTACCCGAATTCGAGCCCCGGATCATCGCGCCTGTAACTCCCTTACCCCCTTCCCCTGTCCTCACGCCGTCCATCGGTGGATTCGGGCTTAGTCTTCTACTCCAATGGCGCCTCGTCTCCAGTTCACTACAACAAATGAACCAGTCCCAGGTGTTCCGGCAGTTCACGCCTGCGGGGCGAATTTAGGAGTAACGAACGGTGGGCTTCACTACCCGATCACTCCACGTCCAGCACGCTCTCCGGGGAGACGGTCGCGTAGGCCATTCGAGTGATCAGGCCGACGGCATCCATCCCCTGGACTTGGTCCTCCGGCCGTTCAGAGGTGGAAAGGCCCGCAACGAACATGGGGCCGGTGGGAAGGTAGACGATGCCCGTATCGGCCTTGATGCGGCCGCTGCCGCCCGTCTTGCGCGCGGTCTCGATATTAGGCTTCAGGTACTGGCGAATCCGGTTGGAACCCTTCGGCACCTTCATCATCTCGATCATCTGCGTCGAGGCGTTCGCGCTTATCATCTTGCCCGCATGTATCGTCTCCATGATGTCCACGAGATCGCGTGCGGACGCGACGTTGTTCCGCAGGTCGCTGGCGAACGGCAGGTCCTTGTCGCCGGGACCGTCGTTGAGGTCGCCGGAGCGAATGGCGGCGTCACGCTCCCTCGACGGCCTCTCGACGACACCCTTCATTAGGTAGTGCCACACGCCGAGAGGCATGTTCGCGCGGGTGTTGTGGTAGCCCATATTCTCCAGTGTTGCGTTGATCGACTCCGGCGTGAGCAAGTGGACGATCATGTCCGTGGCCATGTTGTCGCTGACGCCCATCATCAGGCGGCAGTAGTCGCGCAGGGTCAGTTCGGGGTAGTCGCGCATGATGCTGAGCGTCCCCGTGCCATGGCTGGAGATGTCCTTGCGCATCCGGTAGCGGTCGTCGAGAGAGATCTCGCCGGTGTGCGCCTGGCGGAACAACTCGATCATTATCGAGACCTTGACGACCGACGCGGTCGGCAGCGGCTCGTCGGCGTTGTATTCGTACCGCAAGCCGGTGTTGAGGTCCTTGATGCATACGCCGATGCGCCCTGGGAATGGGCTGGCGATGGCGTCCATTTCATCGGTGGGAAACGATCTCATCAGTCACCCCCGTCAGCGAGCTTGGGCGTAGTCTAGGTAGGTAGAGAACGCCTGTCAAATCGAGTCGACGCTTGTCGAAGGGCGCTTGTTAGTTGGTCAACTATTCCCCTACCCTTAGCACGAGGTGCTAAAGAAGCCGACCTATGACCGTTGCGGAAGTACAGATCGTCGAAGGTGTTGACCGAGAGTACGTGGACGATGCGCTCCGCATTACTTTCGACGCTTTCGCCAAGAAGTTCCGCATCGGCTTCAGGGACGCCGACGACTTCGTTCGCCTCTTTCGTGACTCCGTCGACCCGAAGAACTGCCTCTTCGCCATAGTAGACGGGGAGCTTTTGGGTGTCTTGGCCTTCCAAACGACCGGCCATGAGTTCTACCAACTGAAGTTGAAGACTGCTTTCGAGAGATTTTCCCCTTTCAGGGCCGTCCTTGTGTTATTCAACCTCATATTGCTTGCCTTTGAGGACTCCGTGGAGGCAGATGAATTCCACACTGATGTACTGGCCGTCGTGCCGTCTTCTCAGGGCATGGGGATCGGCACGGCCTTGATGCTAAAGGCAGAGGAGAAGGCCGAATCAACGGGCAAGCGCACGATGTCCCTCGGAGTCATCGCAGAAAACGAGGGCGCTATTCGGCTGTACGAAAAACTGGGGTACACGACCACTCGAACATGGCGGGGGTTCCTCGTGCGACTCGCGGCAAAGTCGGTAGAGGTGTGGCGTATGGAGAAGCCGGTCGGCGGCGGCGCGTCTTGAAACTCCGGAACCAAGCAAGGAGCAGGCAGTGAGCATTACCGTACCCAACTGGGTGACATATCCTGATGAAGACTGGGAAAGCATCACACCCGAAGAAGCAGGTCTCGATCCCAGTGGGTTCGAACAATGGACGGCCGGACTCGACGTGAGGGGCGCGACCTTCGGTGGAGAGGACCATTCGGGCGACAAGTACGGCGCCGTTCTCACACGCGGGGGATACCTCGTCCACTCGTGGGGTGACCGCCACTACGCTCACCACACGGCGTCGGTCGGCAAGGCCCTGGCGTGGGCGGTGCTGGGATTCGCGGTGATGGACGGGATGATCGACCCGGACGAGCCGATCAGCAGGTACTGGACGGGGCACAGCGAGCTGTCGCATCCCCACAAGTACCTGATCGAGGGCCACCACAAGACATTGACGTGGCGGCATCTCATCGGGAAGCGGACGGAGAGTCTGCACTGGGGCGGTTTTCCGATTGAGATTGGTAACCGGTGGGCCGAAAAGCGCACGGGGCTGGAGGAGCGCGACGCCGTTCCGGGAGTGGCGGAGTGGGCGAACTGGACGGGCGACCCCTACTACGACTGCTACTCGCACGCCGAGCCCGGCACCGTGGGGCTGTACAGCAGCGCGGGGTTCTGGCGGTTAGGGCAGGCGTTGACGCACGTGTGGGGCCGCGACATCAAAGACGTGATTCAGGAGCGTCTCTTCGACCGCATCGGCATCGCCGCCGACCGCTGGGACTGGTACTCCGGCGGGTGGGTGAAAGACCGGAAGTACTTCTATCCGACGCTTCCAGACACCTACACCTACCTCGACCCGCCCTATGAGATGGGAGGGAACATTGTGCGGAGCGGCCCGGGCTGGGTCGTGTGGAGCGCCTCCGACATGGCGCGGTTCGGACACCTGAACGCCACGCGCGGATTGTGGAAGGACGAGAAGATCATCGACTCCGACTGGCTCCGGCCTCATAGTGGGGGAAACAAGAGCGGCTCCAGCGGAGAGAGCAAGCACTTCACCGCGCTCGGGGTGGTGACGGCCGAAGGGCTGCCCGAGTTCAAGCACGCAATCGAGACCCGAAGCATCCTCCCGGAGAGCCTGTTCGTCGGCCCGGTCAGTCGGAGACCTTGACCATCGCCGACTCCGAGCGCCCCGTCGTGACCATGATGTAGCCGCTGAGTTCGCGGTCGATCTCCCGGCTGCCGGTGTCGACCATGAGCGGCCGCCGACCCAGCGAACCCAGCTTCCGTCGAGTCGCGACGACGATGACTTTGTCCGTGCCCACCCGCCGGATGACCTCAGCGCCGATCTGCTGGTTGCCCCGTCCGAAGATGTGCCCCTGCCCGCCGATGGCCGTAACGACGATCTTTGCCGGACTACCACCGTCCAGCAGTTCGATGAGCTGCGACTCGGTTACGTCGGAAGCGACGATAGCGCCGTCGAGGACCACGTCCACGCCGAGCAAGGTCTTCGGGACGCCCAACACGTCCGCGATGCCCTTGGTGGTGGTGCCGGGGCCGAGGATGTAGAGCCAGCCATCCTCCATGGAGTCGACGACCTCACCGGCGATGGCCAGAATGTCCTCTCCCTCGTCGGCGTGACTGGGAGACTTGGTAACCTGCACATGCGAGGTGTCGTCGGGCACACGCAGGTACCCGTAGAGTCGCGCTTGGACATCGCCTAGACGGAACGCCTCCTCGTCAATGTCCATAACCTCTCCCAGACTGGTATGAGGCACTTCACCCGTCAGGAACTGCGCCGCCGCTCGTCCTGCCGCGCGTGGCGTGGTCGCATACACGCCGGAGTACATCTTCACGCCCGCCGGAATGCCGAGCGCCGTGACGCCGTCGCCTACCGCGCTGAACACATCGCGGGCCGTACCGTCTCCACCCGCAAAGAGGATCAATTCTACTGAACGCTCGGCCAATTCCACAGCTGCGCGGCGGGTGTCCTCGGCTGATGTATCCTCGCCATCGACCGACCCGACGATGGTGGGTGACAGTCCGGCCTCCCGCGCCTCGTCCTCGCCCATCGGGCCGGGGTAGGTGAGCACCTCCAGCCCATCGCGACGGTCGAGCTCACGCAGGGCCTCGACCGCTCTCGACTCGGCGCGGGGAACCGCCCCCATCTCCAACGCCCGTCGATAAGTCGAGACTCCGTCGGTTCCCTTCAGCCCGACCGCGCCGCCGAGACCAGCTATCGGATTGACGATGAGTCCGAGTTTCTTCACCTGAGTTCTACCCGCCGCCATTGAGTGAGGTACAATCCCGACCTATGCAATTGCTGACACGCGCCGCGGCGCCGCTGCTCGACCTGATATTCCCTCGTACTTGCGCGGGATGCGGACGGGAGGGAGGGTATCTTTGCGACGAGTGCGAGGCGACCATTGCCCGGCTGGAACCGCCGCAATGCAGTGTGTGCTCCGCGCCGAGCAGATCATCGCTCTGCGCGTGGTGCAAGTCTGCGAATCAGCCATTCAATGGTATCACGGCGCCTTACCGGTGGACGGGCGTCGTGCAAGAGCTGGTTTACTCGCTCAAGTACCGGAACGTGAGGGCCTCCGCGCCCCGCCTGGCCGAGCTGATGTCGGCCCACCTTGCGGAAAAGTCGATCACCGCCGACATGGTCGCGCCCGTTCCCCTGCACCCCAGCCGGGAGCGGGAACGTGGCTACAACCAGTCAGAGCTTCTCGCCCTAGGTCTATCGAAGTCGACCGGCATACCTATCGCAAACGGCGTCTTGGCCCGAACCCGCAACACTCCCCCGCAGGTCTCGATGTCGACGCCGGAAGAGAGGCGCAAGAACGTCGTCGGGGCGTTCGAGTGCGTCGGGGACGTGGCGGGCAAGAGCGTGCTGCTGGTCGACGACGTTGTGACGACGGGAGCCACCGTCGCCGAGTGCTCCGCGCAACTGCGGCAGGCGGGCGCGGCCTCGGTCTGGGTGCTGTCCTTGGGACGATAGGGAGACTGAGTCGCTAATTGGATAGGACTCAGTCAACTTGAATATGACGAATAGGCAAATGCCGATTTATCCCCTCTCCCGTCGTGGGAGAGGGCTAGGGTGAGGGTGAATCGTAATATCAAAGCCATGTTGACATGGTACTGGTGGTTCAACATCCTAGTTTTGAAGGGTAACGAGGCTGTGACTGCGTAGGGGCGGGTTTGAAACCCGCCCTGTCGTGAAATGCACGAATCAAATCTCCAATTACTACCCGTCATTTCAAAGATTTCGGTCCACAAGGCTGTGTTGACAATTTTCGTCTTACCGGCGAAAGGCTGGGCATTCCCCCAGCACCTAGAACCTAGCACCCAGCACCCCGACGCTCCTCGATTTGACAATCAAGAACACATGTACCACACTACACAAAGGCTGTCCACCGCCCAACTTTACAATAACGCATGAAATGGAACAGAGTGGAACAGAATGGAACACTTTTCGGAAAACACACCTTTAGACCGCTCAGCGTAATCCCGGTTTGAACTCCGCCAGCCTATCTAGCTAACACGCCCGTCTCGCCTCATTCCGCGTTCGACGCATTAGCCGCCCAAAATCGGCTATAATCCCGCCCGTATGCTGAACCCACTGCAGCGCCGCCACCCTTCGAGCGATGGCACTGCGTTTCACGGGTGGCGATACGCTGCCATAGCCGCGACCATGAACTTCCTGGCCGCCGGGCTGTATGGCCGCGGCTTCTCCGTCTACTTCCTTCCTCTCGCCCGCGACCTCGGCCTCAGCTACACCACCACATCGCTCATCTTCGGCTTCTCCACTCTCGAAGGCGGCGTGCAGGCCCCCATCGCAGGCTACCTGATCGACAAGTACGGGCCGAGGGTGATGACGCTGATCGGGGCGACTCTCGCCGGTGTCGGCTTTCTGCTGCTGCCGCTGGCCAGCGACCTGCTGAGCTTCGTGCTGATCTATGTCGGCGTGGTCGCGCTCGGAATCAATTTCGGATTCCACAACTCCGCCGGGGCTATCGTCAATGCATGGTTCGTGCGACGGCGGGGGCTGGCCTTCGGGATCATCTCGGTGGGCATCGCCCTCGGCGGCGGCGTCATGACGCCGATCGTTGCCGCCGTCGTGCTGGAGTGGGGTTGGCGCTGGGCCGTGACCCTGTCGGGACTTATGATCCTGCTCGTGGGCGTTCCCCTCTCGATCCTCATCCGCAACAAGCCGGAGGATGTCGGCCAGCACCCCGACGGAGAGCCGCCGCCTCGGAGGATTGGCCGGTCGACCGACACTCTTTCGTATCGAGATTTCACGTTCCGGCAGGCGACGCGAACGGTGTCCTACTGGCTGCTGGCCTTCGGGATAACGCTGAGGATATCGGCACAGGCGGGCATCCTCGTACACATCGTTCCCATGCTCGTGTGGAAGGGGCTGGATGAGGCCGTGGGGGCGATCGCCATCGCCGTGATTTCGTTCTCCGCCGTTGGGACGAGGCTCTTCATGGGCTGGCTCGGCGACAAGCTCCCGAAGCGCCTGCTCGTCGTGTTCGGGATGCTCTTCGGCGCGGCGGGAGCGTTCTTCTTCCTCCTCGCGCCGGGCAAGTTCTGGGTCGTCATCATCTTCGCGCTGATGTTCTCGATCACCGACGGCGCGGCGGGCCTCACCTGGGCGATGATAGGAGACTTCTTCGGAAGGGGCGCGTACGCGACGCTGCGAGGCGCGATAACGTTCTGCGTGAGCCTCGGTTCGATGGCCACCCCGGTCATCGTCGGGCGAATCCGCGACGTGACCGACGGCTACTACTGGGCGCTCATTCCGCTGATCGGTGTCTACCTGAGCGCGTCCCTGGTCTTCGTCGTTATCCGAACGCCGAAGAGAGAGACGTAGAAAGTAGCGAGTAGAAAGTAGTATGTTGAATATGAGCCTTGAGGGTCCCCTAGGCAATACGAAATACTCTCTACTTTCTACTGAATAGGATGACCGATGCCTCGATACGATACCGACAACTTTGACGTGGACGTGCTCGTGCGGAGCCGCGAGAAGCCGGTTCTGGTGGACTTCTGGGCTGCGTGGTGCGGGCCATGCAGGGTCATCGGTCCCGTCCTGGAGCGCCTGGCCGACGAAAACGGCGACGACTGGGAGCTTCGCAAGCTCGACACCGAGAAGTATCCCGCCGTAGCTCGCCAGTACCGGATCACGAGTATTCCGGCCGTCAAGCTGTTCGTGGACGGCGAGGTGAAGGACGAGTTCGTCGGCGCGCTGCCGGAGCAGATGATCGTCGAATGGCTCAAGAAAGCCCTGCCGAGCAAGTTTCGGGAGCATCTCAAGCGGGCGGAAGCGCTGCTGGCCGAGAGGAACCTCGGCGAGGCGCACTACCTCCTCTCTGAGGTTTTGGAAAACGACCCAGACGACGAGCAGGGCATCATCCTGATGGCCAAGGTTGAACTGTACTCCGACCCGGCAATGGCCGGGGAGAAGGCAGACCGCATCCCCCTAGGCTCCGAGCGCTTCGAGACCGCCGAGGCGATCAAGGCCCTCTCACGCCTCTTCCGGTACGTGGATACGCCGGATGTCCTCGACGACGCGCCGGTCAAGCACGATTACCTCAATGCCATACGCCTGCTCCGTGAGGGTAAGAACGAGGCAGCCCTCGAAGGGTTCATCGACGTGATCCGTCGGAACCGGTACTACGACGACGACGGAGCTCGGAAGGCCGTCATCGCCGTCTTCAAGCTGCTCGGCGAAGACCACGAGATAACAAGGGCCTACCGCAACCCCTTCGCCAACGCTTTGTACTAAAACGCTTTCACAAAGCAGATTCCGAGCAACACGTTTCCAAACTCCGCGCCCTCTGCGCCCTCTGCGGTGAGTCCCCCTACCCGTACGTAACCCAGAACTCGACGTTGTTCACGACGATGGGAACTCCGATGCGCGGGTCGCGCCTTACGAGAACGATCTTGACTTCGTGCGAGCCTTTGGCGGACTGGACGGGACTGAGGTCCCAGACGAGCCAGCTATTCTCGTCCACCGACTCGGGAACGGCCGGGTCCTCGGCATTGACGTTACGGACGGACGGCGCTTCCAAGACCGCACCGTCCAGCGTGACCTCAACCTCGTCCCCCGTGGGCGAGAAGTGCTCCAGCTCGATGAGCAGTTGGACCGAACCTCCCCCGGCGTCGGCGTCATCGTAGACGGGGATGCGCATGGTGGGGCCGTCGTGTGTCAGGGTGCGGTAGAGCGTCACCGGCACCTCGCCGTAGAGGCGGTCGTCGCGCTCGGAGTCCTCGCGGAGGGGGTTATTGGCGATGCTTCTCTGGATGGCGGCGTAGGCCTTGTTCTTTCGTCGCAGGGATTCCGGCGAGCCGATTGACGTGAGCGACTCGCGGCGTGTGGTCGTGCCGGCGTGCCAGTTGAAGGCGTAGATGCCGTGCGCGCCGCGTTCGAAGTGGCCCTGCGACATCGCGGCGAACCACCAATTGCGCCACTCGGAATGGGGAATGAGGCGGTTGGCGGCCTGCCTGCTCTCGAAGTCGTACCCGGGGTAGACCAGTATGTTCGTGCCTTCGACGAGGGAGAGGAACTGCTCGGTTTCGAAGCACGGGTCGGTGCCGGAGTTGCCGCCGCCGATGATGATGTCGCACAGGCCTTCTTTCACCCACGTCTCGACGTCGTAGCCTATATTCCGGCAGGCTTCCAGCGTCGCGCCGACGCGCACCGCCACCGGGAAGGGTCTCCCGCGCTCTTCGGCGATGCCGTCGGTCATGCGGCGGATGGCCCGCTGCAGGTCGGTCAGGGCGTAGCGTAGGCGGTACTCGTGCTTGCCCGGCAGGTGGAAGGCGTGTCGCTGCCAGTCGAGCTCAACGCCGTCCCAGTCGGCCAAGCGGCAGGCCTGCTCGATCAGGTCGAGCTTGTGCTCCCTCACTTCAGGTATGGCCATATTCCAGGAGGTCGTGCACCAGTTTGGGGCGTCGTCTCCGAGGCACCACTCAGGGTGCTGCCTTCGCATGTCGGTGAGGCCCTGGGATTTGGAAGTTTGCATAGCCTCCAGGCTGTCGATATCCCAGAAGTGGTTGTCGTTCATACGGATGGAATTCCACACGTCGATGCCAAGCTCGCGCCCGCGATCGACCATCGCGGCGTAGGGGTCTTCGCCACGTTCCAGCATGGCCCGGAGGTTCTCGGTATCGCGCATCGACCTGACGGCGCCATACACCCTGTCCACGGTATCGCCGACCACGGGAATGTTGTCCGATAGCCACGTCGCCTCGTGCGTGCCCAAGCACCAGAAGAGGGCGTCGACCTGGGTGTCGGCGAGAGGGGCGTACACCTTCTCCAGGAACTGCTCCATCGTCTGGGGGTACTCGGAGTAGAAGTGTGGAGCGCCGTCCCAGTTGTAGATGATGCGATAGGCCGGGGCTGACGGACGAGTCTGAGGACTCGCGGCGTTTGCGGAAGCGGTCGTCATGATGGAGATTCTCCTTCTTGGGCATACGTTATGTGGAGCTCGACGTTCTCGACGACCAGCGGAACACCGATGCGAGGGTCTTGGTGGTCAAGCACGATCCGCACTTCGTGGACACCTCGTCCGACCTGATTGGGACGGAGCTTCCAGACCAGCCAAGCGTCCTCGGAAAGGTGGCCCTCCCCGCTTGTCCGATGCAGCGTCGGCTCACCGAGCAGCTCGCCGTCGAGCGTGACCGAGACGGCGTCGTTGGGCGAGTGGTGGTCGAGGTTGACCTGAAGCTCGACGCTCGTGTCCTCGGCAACGTCGTCGTGGACGCGGATGTGGAAGGTCGGGCCGTTTCCCGTGAGGGTTTCGTACAAGGGCACGGGGACCTCGCCAAGCAGACGGTCGTCGCGCTCGGCCCCGTAGCGTATCTCCGCTCGGTCGCGGATATGTCGCTTGACCGGCGTGTAGATCGTGTCCACGCCGGTGAGGGTATCGGGCGAGCCGATGGTGGTGAGCAGGCCGTTCAGCGCCTCCGCGTAGTTGTGCCAGTTGAAAACGTGGACGCCGGAGGCTCCGCGTTCGTAGTAGGACTTCGCCAGACCTCGCAGCCATGCATCGCGCCACCGGGACTGCTCCACCAGATGACCCCGTCCGAATTCGCCGTGGCTGTCGAATCCGGGATAGAGCTTGGTATTCGTGCCCTGCATCATCTCGACGTAGCGTTCCACCTCGACGCCGGGATCGTTGCCGGAGTTCGAGTTCGTCGCCAGGATGTCGGTCAGCCCCTCCTTGATCCACGTCCCGACATCGTACCCGATGCGCCGGTTGGTCTCCTCGGACGCGCCGACCCGTGTGAGAATGAAGAACGGCCGGCCCCGCTCCCGGGCAATCTCGTCCGCTAGCCTGCGGATGGAGCGCATGAGGTCGGTCAACGCATACCGCAGGCGGTACGCGTCATTCGTAGGCAGATGGAAGGCGTGGCGCTGCCAGTCGATCTCCACGCCGTCCCAGTCGGCCAGCATACACGCCTCCCGGATACGGAGCAGCGCGTACTCCCGCACCTCGGGAATCGCCATGTTCCACGACGTTACGGCCCATCGCGGCGCGTTGCCGATGCCGAGCACCCATTCAGGGTGGTCCTTGCGGAACTGCGTGAGTTCCGGTCGGACGGTCCTGGCCATCTCCTCGGGGGCGAGCGGGAAGGCCCTTCGGGCGGAGTCCGACCAGAAGTGGTTATCGTTCATGCGGATGGCGACGTACACGTCCATGCCGATATCGTGCCCGCAGCGTACCATATCTCCGTACAGGTCTTCGCCGCGCTCGAACATCGCGCGCACGCTCTCGGCCCTTCGGAACTCCTTGACGGAGCCGTACGGGCGATCACGGGGATCGACGACGGACTCCAGATTGTCGGAGGGCCATCTGGCCTGCTCCGCGCCGACACACCAAAGGAGGGCCCCGATCTGCGTGTCCTGCAGCGGCCCGTATATCTTGTCCAGCAGTTCGTCGATGCGCTGGGGATACTCTGACTTGCCGAGGAACGTGCCGTCATGATTGAACATGATGCCGTAGTCAGGCGGTGGAGGTCGGTCGTTGATCTGCATAGCGCCCCACAGGATAGCAGATTCGCGCGACACATCCATGCTCGTCCGGGGGCGCAACCACATCTGCCGTATGTGGTATAGTTGCCGAACCACGTCAAAGACACGGAGGCAGAGCACTGGAACAGCGATTCGCCCCCTTGCGCGGCTTCATCGAGATGTCGCCGAACCACCGCAAGCGCATGATCCTCGTGGTCGTGAGCGTGATTGCCGTCTTTCTGCTCCTGTACGTCTCCCGCAACGCCCTGTTCCCCTTCGCCATCGCCGGTATCTTCGCGTATGTCCTGTTCCCCGCAGTCAGAGGCTTGGAGCGGGTCATGCCGTGGCGAAACAAGCACCCCGACATTGCGCGGATTGCTGCCATCACGCTTATCTACATCGTCGCTCTGGCCATTCTCATCGGTCTTCTCGCCCTCATCATCCCGCCCGCGGTGCGACAGTCGACCCATCTTATAGAGGATCTCCCGAACATCTATACGGAGGCTAGGGAAGCGGCAGAGGAACTCATCCAGAGGTTCTCGGAGGACATTCCGGAAGAAGTGCGCGACAAGGCCGAAGAGATCCTGGCCGACCTCGGTGACCTTCTGCTGTCCGTCATCCAGTCAACTCTGACGAAGACCTTGAAAGCGGTCGCCAACACCTTCAGCTTCATCATCGGCCTGGCTATCGTTCCCGTACTGCTCTTTTATCTGCTCAAAGACGGCGAGCGACTCGTGACTTCGTCCTTGAGCATTTTCCCGAAGAATGCGAGAGGCCACGCGAGAGAAGTCGTCCGCATCGTGAACGAGTCACTCGGCGCATACATCCGCGCCCAGCTGCTGTTGATGCTCTTCGTGGGACTGATAGTATTCGTGGGCCTGTTGCTCTTGGATATCGAATTCGCGGTGTTGCTTGGCATTGTCGCCGGCATTACGGAGGCGATCCCGATTGTAGGCCCCATCATCGGCGCGGTCCCGGGCATCGTCGTTACTCTCGCCACGGACCCGGAGAAGATTGCGCTGGTGTTGGCACTGTACGTGGGCACGCAGCTTGTGGAGAATTCGCTGCTCGTCCCCCGCATTCAGGGCAACGCGGTCCACATGCACCCCGTCGCAATCATGGCGCTTTTGATTGTCGGCAGCGAGACCTTCGGGATAATTGGAGTAGTGGCCGCGGTCCCGGTCGCGAGCGTAGCCCGCGAGGTGTTCCGGTACTTCCACCGGATATGGAGCGACAAACCGCCGACGGTGCCTCTCGAAGAAGCCGTTGAGAACGCGGACACCGGCGGCGTACAATCGGGCGCATGACTCCACAATGAGGGTACAGACGTGGCTCGTCCCAATGTCCTGCTGATCTGCGCCGACCACTGGTTCGGCGATCTCATTGGGGCGCTCGGACACCCCACGATTTTGACGCCGACGCTCGATCACATAATCGGGAACGGCATCGCCTACACGAACGCCTACGCGCCCACCCCTACGTGCATCCCCGCACGTCGGGAGCTTATGACCGGCACGCACGCCCGCACACACGGCGACCGCGTCTTCAACGAGACTCTCCCGATGCCAGACCTGCCCACCATGGCCCAGACGTTCCGGGACAGCGGGTATCAGGCGTACGGCGTCGGCAAGCTTCACGTCTACCCGCAACGCGACCGTATAGGCTTCGACGACGTGCTCCTCCTCGAAGAGGGTCGACACCAGTTCGGGATGGCGAAAGACGACTACGAGCTCTTCCTCCAGGACGAGGGATTCGCGGGACAGGAGTATGGTCACGGCGCCTCCAACAACGACTACATGGTGAGTCCCTGGCATCTGCCGGAGCACCTTCACCAGACGAACTGGACGGTTCGCGAGATGTCGAAGTTCATCGCGCGGCGGGACCCGACGAAGCCGGGCTTCTGGTACATGTCGTTCAGCCCGCCTCACCCTCCGCTGGCCCCGCTGCCGTCGTATCTGGACATGTACCGCGACATCGAAATCGACGAGCCGTTCTATGGCGACTGGTCGGAGGACCCGTCCGGGTGGCCCTACGCGCTGCGAGCGCGGCCCGTCGGACGCGACACCTACTCGCCCGACGCGCTAAAACGAGCGCGGCAGGGCTTCTACGCGCAGGCGACACACATCGACCACCAGATCAGGCTGGTCATCGGCCTGCTCCGCGAGGAGAATCTGCTGGACAACACCGTCATCGCCTTCACGTCGGACCACGGCGACATGCTCGGCAACCACGGGCTGTTCGCCAAGAGCGTGATGTACGAGAACTCGGCCAAGATTCCCATGGTCCTCATGCCGCCCGCGGACAGGGACGACCTCGGTCGCAACGTCCATGACGAGCGGCTCGCCGTGCAGGCCGACGTGTTCCCGACGCTCGCCGACATCTGCGCCATCCCGATACCTGACAGCGTGGAGGGCCTGTCGCTGGTGAGCGACGAGAGGCGGGAGTACACCTTCGGAGGGCACGGGGAGGAAGACCGACCCACACGCATGGTCCGCGACACCCGGCACAAGCTGGTCTACTACCCAGAGGGCAACGTGACGCAGCTGTTCGATCTGCACGAAGACCCCCGCGAAACGCGAGACCTCTCCGGCGATCCCGAACACGCCAACGTCAAGGCTCGATTGACTGGTCTGCTCATCGAGAATATGTACGGCGGCGATCTGGACTGGGCGGACGGCGGGAAGCTGGTTGGAACGCCGGAACCGAACCCGGAATTGACGCATCCCACGCCCAACAGGAGCTTCGGTAACCAGCGAGGGTACCGCTTCGGACATGCGGGGCCTGCCACGAACAGGCCCTCGCGACTGTAGAACTGATTTCGTCCTCACAACAAAGAGGACACGAAACATACGGAGGCCGGACGTGCCCGACAGGCCAAACGTACTGCTGATATCGGCCGACCACTGGTTCGGTCGGCTCATCGGGGCGCTGGGACACCCGACCGTCCTGACGCCGACCCTCGACCAGCTTATCGGGAACGGCGTGGCGTACACGAACGCCTACACCGCCACGCCTTCGTGCATCCCCGCGCGGCGAGAGATCATGACGGGAGTCTCGGCACGGACGCACGGAGACCGCGTCTTCAACGAGTACCTCCCGATGCCCGACCTGCCGACGATGGCCCAGACCTTTCGAGACAACGGCTATCAGGCCTTCTCGGTAGGCAAGCTGCACGTCTACCCCCAGCACGACCGAATCGGGTTCGACGACGCGCTGATCAACGAAGAGGGGCGTCATCACCTCGGCCTGCTGAAGGACGACTACGAGCTGTTCCTGCAAGAGCAGGGCTATGCCGGGCAAGAGGCGACCCACGCTATGGGCCACAACGACTACATTGTGCGACCCTGGCACCTGCCGGAGCACCTCCACCAGACCAACTGGACCGTCCGGCAGATGTCGCGGTACATCGCCCGGCGCGACCCGACCAAGCCTGCCTTCTGGTACATGTCGTTCAGTGAGCCACATCCCCCCATCGTCCCGCCGGAGCAGTTCATCGAGATGTACCGCGACCGCGAGATCGACATGCCGTTCGTGGGCGAGTGGGCGAAGGACTGGGACTCCCTGCCCAGCGGACTAAAGGCGCGCAGATGGTCGGGTCGCAACCCCTACTCCGAAGACGCCGTCCGCATCGCGCGGCAGGGGTTCTATGCGATGTGCACACACCTCGACCACCAGATCAGGCTGGTCATCGGGATGCTGCGAGAGGAGGGCCTGCTCGACAACACCGTCGTCATGTTCACGTCCGATCACGGCGAGATGCTGGGCAATCACGGCCAGTGGGCCAAAGACCTCTTCTACGAGGAGTCGGCCAAGATTCCGATGGTGATCATGCCCCCCGCCAACCGCGCCGACATCGGCAAGGATCTCCGCGACGATCGGCTCGTCGTGCAGGCGGACATCTTCCCGACCCTCGCCGATATTTGCGGCGTGCCCATCCCCGATACGGTCGAAGGGCTGTCGATGATCGGCGACCGGAAGCGCGACTACATCTACGGCGAGCACTGGGAGAACGAGACGGCCTCCCGGATGATACGCGACGCGCGGTACAAGCTGATCTACTACCCGCTCGGCAACCACTTCCAGCTGTTCGACCTGGACAACGACCCCGACGAGCTTCACGACCTCGCGGACGATCCCTCGCTGGCCGAAGTCCGGGAACGGCTTACCGGCCTCCTGATCCGGAACCTCTACGGAAGCGACCTCGCATACCTGCAGGACGGCAAGCTGGTGGGAATGCCCGACGACGACTTCCAGACCCGCGGCTTCGACCGGAACTTCGGCGGACAGCGAGGATGGAGATTCGGCACCAGCGGCAAGGCGACGTATTAGAGTGACGCTGACAATTCCCTCTCCTTCTCCACCAACGTTGAGAGGGAAATTCTCTGCTGTAGCTGAAAATCCCTAACGCCCACCTTGTACAATGCGCGCAGACTGGTAAAATAAGATAATGACGCGAATGTCTCGCAGGAGGGAACTGTCATGGCAACCGCGACCGCCGACCTCGACCTATACGCCCACCTGATGCGCCGCGCCGGCTTCGGCGCGCGACTCGACGAACTGGAAGTGCTCGCGTCACGTCCCTACGAGGACGTCGTGGAGGACCTGCTTCACCCCGAACGGTTTCCCGACGTGGAGATCGACATGATCGAGCGCTTCTACAGCACCGGCAATGCCGGGTACGGCCCCATCTGGTGGTCTCGAATGTTCAACTCGCGCCGCCAGCTTGAAGAGAAGATGACCCTCTTCTGGCATCACATCTTCGCGACGGGGCAGTCCAAGTCCGCCCACAACCCCTCGGCTCAGGCGCAGATCAACATGTTCCGCCGCTTGGGGATGACGGACATCCGCACGCTGCTCCTCGAGCTCTCGAAGGACCCGGCCATGATCTTCTGGCTCGACAACAACGAGAACCTCAAGGACGAGCCGAACGAGAACTACGGGCGGGAGCTCCTGGAACTCTTCTCCATGGGTGTCGGCAACTACACGGAGGAGGACGTGAAGGCCGCCGCGTACGCATTCACGGGGTGGACGCTCGAAACGCCGATTCCGGGAGCGGGCAGCAAGTACGGCGGCTATCACTCCAAGTTCGTGTACGTGGAAAACGAGCACGACCACTCCGACAAGGACTTCCTCGGCGAGGTCGGCGATTGGGACGGCGATGACATCGTGGACATCATCGTCAAGCAGCCGGCGGCAGCGCGGTTCATTTCGAGGCACATGTACAACTACTTCGTGGCCGACGAGCCGCCTGTCTCAAATTGGAACGAGACTCCCCCCAAGGACCGCGAGGCCATCAATGCCCTCTCGGATGCGTACCTGAGTTCGGAAGGCGATATCCGTTCCATGCTCCGCGTGCTGTTCAACTCGGACTTCTTCAAAGAGGCCCGATACATGCGAGTGAAGACTCCGACGGAGCTCGTCACCGCCGTCGTCAAGCTGACCGGCGAATACCAGAGTATTGAGATTGGTATGTCCAGGGTCACGGGCGCGTCCGGCTCTATGGGACAGTCGCTGATGAACCCCCTGACGGTCGAGGGCTGGCCCTTCGGCGCGGGCTGGATCGACGGCGGCACGCTGAACGAGCGGGTCAACTTCGCCGTCGACGAGTTGAGCGACGCCGACAAGCCCGGCATCCGGCTCATCATCGACCAGCTGAAGGAGATCGGTCGCCCGCTGCCGCCCGCCGAGTTCGTCGGCGAGTGCGTTCAGATGGTGCGCCCCGCTCCCCTCAGTGGGGAGAGCATCCTTGGACTTCTCAATTTCGCCGAGCAGGGCCAAGTCCTTGATCTGATTGACGAATCGAAGCGCGAGATCAGCGAGTTCCGCGTTCTGAGAATGATCCAACTGATCGTTGCAACGCGAGAGTACCAGTTGAATTAGAGGAAAGTTCACCCGTCACAACGACGAGGACAGCCAGCAAGGAGGACCCACATGCGACCATACGGACTTCTGAGAGCCGGATTCCCATACCTCAAGACGATTGGCGAGTTCATGCGGATGCACTTCCCGACCGACGTCGCCCCAGCGCGCGACGGACGGCTGTACGTCATCGGCAAGGGCAGCATGTACACCAAGGGCAAGTCGGGGCCCATCCTCGTCACGAATATCGAGGACGACAACCTCGGCAGCTTCGGCTGGAAGTCCTATGAGGAAAGCGCCGCCGACGCCTGCTTCATGTGGCCTATGGCCATCCAGCTCGATGTCGAACAGCGAGAGCTCTACATCTCCGACAGCGCAACGCACCGTATTTCGGGCTTCACCACCGACGGCGAGTACCTCGGCAGATGGGGTGAGCTGGGCAATGGCGAGGGGCAGTTCGACCGGCCTGCCGGACTGGCCATCGACCGCGAAGACCTCTTGTACGTGGTCGACTCGATGAACCACCGTGTTCAGAAATACACGAAGGACGGACGGTACATCTCCCACTTCGGCGAGTTCGGGGACGGACCCGGACAGTTCAACGCTCCGTGGGGCATCACCATCGACGAAGAGGGTACGATCTATGTCGCAGACTGGCGGAACGACCGGATCCAGCTGTTCTCACCCGACGGCGAGTTCATCCGCATGTTTGGCACGTCCGGCCACGATGACGGCGAGCTATACCGCCCGGCCGCCGTAGCCGTCGACATGCACGGCGACATATACGTGTGCGACTGGGGCAACAACCGCGTCCAGCTCTTCGCGGAGGACGGACACTTCGTGCAGAAGTTCGTCGGCGACGCGACCATGTCGAGGGCCAACCTGGAGAGGATGTTCACTCGCACCGCCAAGCTCCGCCGGATGCGCGAGACTGCGGCCTACGAGCCGGAGAAATACTTCGCGCGTCCCCGGTCCGTACGCGTAGACGAGCACGGCCACATGTACGTACCGGACTACGAGCACTACCGCATCCAGATCTACAAGAAGGAAGCCTACGCGATGGACGAGACGGGAATGACGCCTCCCTTCCGCGTCCCGACGCTGAACTACATGTAGGCCTTCCCTTTCACACCCTGGGTCTCCAAGTGAATGAAGAGTATTTGGCCTCTCCCTTGCCGAGGGAGAGGCCAAATGATGTTGTATCCCGCACCTGCGATTCCCGGCCCATTTGCGTGTTCTTCAAAGACCTTCATAACATCTTCAAACATGGGCGGTATAGTGGTATCACGCAGAGGTGAGATGAATACACATCGGAGGTGAAGGTATGAAGAAACTTGTAGTTGGCCTGGCAGCAACCGTTTTGGTGGTTCTAGGCGTGGCGGGAGGCACGGTGCTGGCGCAAAGTGCCGACGAAGACGGAGAGAAGAAGAGCTTCGCGGACCGGGTGGCCGAGATACTCGGCCTCGAAATCGATACCGTCGAAGACGCCTTGAAACAGGCCAAGTCGGAAATGCGGGACGAGCGAACCGACGCATGGCTCGACAAAGCGGTCGAGGCGGAGAAGATCACGCAGGAAGAGGCCGACGCCTACAGCGACTGGCTGGACGACCGACCGGAGGGCGTTGGGGAATGGCTCCACTTCAGCTACAACCCCAACGCGCGTGAACAACTCGAAGCCAAGCTCGACGAGGCGGTAGAGGCGGAGAAGATAACGCAGGAGCAGGCCGACGCGCACCTCGAACGGTTCGACGCCAAGTTGGAGACGATGGACGAGAACTTCAAGGCTGCGGTCGAAAAGGCGGTCGAGGCCGAAAAGATGACACAGGACGAGGCCGACTCGCTCAACGGGTGGTACGACGAAAAGCCCGACGGCGTCTGGCCCGGCTTCGGCGGTCGCGGGAAGTTTGGACACGGTAGGTCATTCGGACATGGAAAGTTCCGCGGCAAGGGCGGCTTCCACGGCAAATCGAGAGGCGGCTGGCACACGAATAAGGGCGACAAGAGCACGGACTCCGCTCCCGCCGTCGAAGGCTCATCGGCTTAAGATCGGCGAAGTGCCGCGACAGTAAGTGGGTGTCAAAAAGGCCAATGCACATCCCTTAAGACACCCTTTGATGGACGTGGAGGCGGCGGGCGGGAGCAAACTTCCTTGCGGCCTCCACGTTTTCAATCTTTGAATTCCTTGGAGGACACCGGTTGGGAACGACGGTTTTGCTAGTGGAAGACGACCCCGGCGTCGTTGAGATCGCCAGCACTTATCTGGCGCATGACGGCCACAACGTGCTGGTTGCCAACGACGGACTGGAAGGGCTCCGTCTCGCCCGGGAGAACGCCCCTGATCTCCTCGTCCTCGACCTCATGCTCCCCAAGCTCAACGGCGAGGAGGTGTGCCGAGTGCTCCGAGAGGAGTCCGACGTGCCTATCGTCATGCTGACGGCTCGATACAGCGAGGAGGACCGGCTTGCCGGACTCGATCTGGGCGCTGACGACTATATCACCAAGCCGTACAGCCCGAGGGAACTCTGCGCGAGGGTCAGAGCCGTGTTGCGCCGGGTGGCAAGACAGGATGGTGAGGAACAGGGAGCCGTCATCAAGTACGGTGATGTCACCGTCGACCAGGACCAGCGCATGGCGTCAATAGCCGACCGGGAGCTGTCGCTCACTCCCACCGAGTTCCGGCTCCTCGTCATGTTTGTGAGCGATCCCGGCAGGACGTTCACCCGCGACCAGATCATCGACAGGGCCTTCGGCTACGACTTCGACGGCTTCGACCGAACGGTCGACGCACACGTCTCCCACCTGAGGAGAAAGCTCGAAGCCGGAGGCGAACCGCGATATATACACACCGTCTATGAGGTCGGGTACAGGTTCGGCGATGCAAAGACTTAGCAGCTGGCTGACCAGTCTTCACTTCCGGCTAATTGTGGGCTTTACCCTCGTGCTCGTCGTGTCTCTCCTCGGCGTGAGCTTGTATGTCCACTACGCCGCCGAGCGAGAGATCGAGCGGTTCCAACAAGAAGTTGAGCGCGCAAGAGCGGAGCGCATTCAGAAGGTAGTAAATCAATACTATGAGAACAATAAAGACCTGTCCGGGATCGGCCCGGCCCTTGAACAGGCGAAGTGGCTGTACAACTGGAACATCGAGGTGACGGACACGGAGGGCAAGCCCATCGCTCTGGTGAGCGGCAAGAAGCTCGCCCCGGAGACCGCAGACAAGCAGCGGGTCGCATCTGCATACGACAAGTACCAAAAGCCGCCTTTGGGATCTGACGCGCGAAGGAAAGCGGGCGAAGGGCGCAGATTCGGCAAGCATATCTATAAGGTGCAAGACCGTGACAAGAAGGATGTCGCGTCGATTGCCATGGGCCCGGCGGATCTTCCTGGCACCGTACCCGAGCCGCCCATGTCGCGGCTGCTCGCCACCCTCGACGTCTCGCTGCTGTGGACCGGCATCGCGGCGGGCATTGTGGGTATCGCGCTCGTTTCCCTTCTCTCGCGTCGTGCGCTCCTCTCGATCGGCGTGCTCCGCGGAGCGGCGAGGACGTTTGGTGGCGGCCAATACTCCCACCGGGCGCCTAAGCTAGGCCCGCATGAAATCGGAGAGCTGGGAGAGACGTTCAACTCCATGGCTGACGACATCCAGCGCGCGGAACGGCAGCGTTTGAACCTCATGGCCGACGTTGCTCACGAGCTCAGGACGCCGCTCTCGAATATCCAGGGCTACGTCGAGGCCATGAAGGACGGCGTCATCAATCCGAGCGACGAGACCCTTGAGAGCATCCACCAGCAGGTGCTGCAGCTAAACCATCTGGTCGAGGACGTGAAGCTCCTGTCCCTGATAGACGCTGGAGCGCTGCGTCTCAACTTCGAGAAGGCCGCAGTTGGCGACGTGCTCAGCAGGTCCGTCAGAGGCTTCATGGCGAAGGCCCGCTCCAAGGAAATACGGCTGACCACCGAGATAGCCGAAGGCATTCCACCCGTCCGCATGGACACGGCCCGGATACTCCAGGTCGTCGACAATCTGCTTGAGAACGCGGTGCGGCACACTCCTCAGGGTGGCGAGGTGACCGTGAGGGCGGGTACGCTCTCGGCGCACGAGGTCTTCGTCGCCGTAGAGGACACGGGAGAAGGCATCCCCGACGACGTGGTCGAGACGGTCTTCGATCGATTCCGGCGGGCCGATCCGTCGCGCGCTCGCGCGACCGGGGGCGCCGGTCTCGGACTTGCCATCGCGAAGAACCTCGTCAAGGCTCACGGCGGCCGGATCGAAGCCGATAGCCGTCCCGGCGGAGGCACGACCTTTCGGTTCACCATACCGACCGACCACGCACAGGCGTCGAGTTCCTAGATATACTTCGATACGAGCGTTGTAATCGGTCTACACAAACAGTTCGAATAGAGCTAATTTTTAGGATTGGAGCACGTTATCGTGATTAGAGGCATCAACCACGCAGGGTTCGTTGTACGAGACCTCAAAGCCGCCGTTAGGTTCTACGAGGAGATTGTCGGATTGAGAGTGCAGGACCGGCTTGAGCGCACCGGAGGGCCCATCTCCCAGGTGGTCGGATACGACGGCGCCCATCTGAAGATCGCCAAGATGGCCGCCGAGGGAGAAGAGCACTTCCTGGAGCTGATCGAGTACGTTCAGCCGCCGTCCGTGGAACGGGCGTCCGAGGAGCGAGCGATCATCGGCGGGAGCCACGTGGCGTTCATCGTCGACGACATCCAGGCCGCCTTCAAGCGAGTGGTGGCGAACGGAGCGATCGAGATGAACCCGCCCGCGAATATCGGGCCGGGCAGATGGGCCTGTTACATGCAGGACCCAGAAGGCAACTGGATCGAGTTTATTCAACAGGATTGAGGCCCCTTCTCCTCTCAGGAGACAGGACGAGTACGCTCCCCAACGACCGAAGATCGAAACACGCACCAACCGTCAAGCAGGAACAGAGGAACAAGCATGACCGCACTTAGGAAAATCGTGGAACGTTTGAAGTCGTGGAGGCTGTGGGCCGTCGTGGTCATCGTGGTCGCGGCGGGCGCGGGCGGATACTACGCCTTTACCACGTGGAGCGATTCGAGCGCCGAGGAAGAGGCCGCGCAGACGCAGTTGGTTCCGGTGACACGCGGCAATCTCGTGAACGACGTCAGCGTGACCGGAACCCTGACGTACACCACCCGTGAGACTATCACCTTCGGGCAGCAGGGATTCGTCTCGGACCTTACCGTCTCCGAAGGCGACAGGGTAACAGAAGGCGACGCTCTTGCCGTGCTGGACGCCGAGACCGTCGCGAACTTGGAGAAGGCAATCGCTCAGGCAAGAATCAACGTGCGCAATGCACAGGACGCGCTGGGAGAGGCCCGGAATCCCTATACGTCGGCGCAGATCGCCAAGGCCGACGACGACGTGGCGAACGCGCGCCTCGACCTGCAGAAGGCCGAAGAAGCGCTCAGCGACCTGGGCGTTGTGGCGGTGGACACCCTGGTGCAGGCGCGCATCGACATCCTGAATGCCCAGGCCGATAGTGAGACCGCTCAAGAGAGCAAAGTTACGCTGGTTACCCCGACGTTCCAAGAGGTCGTGAATGCCCAATCGAGAGTTACCGCCGCGCGCGTGGCGTTGCAGGACGCGAGGGACGACCTTGATGTGCTCCTCAAGCCGACGGACGGCGACATCGCGGCGGCTGAGGCGGATGTAACGAAAGCCCGGCTTGATCTCGAAGTTGCCAGGGACGCACTCGATGCGCTCTCAAACGTGACGGAAGTCGATCTGGCAAAGGCACAAGCGGCAGTCGCGGACGCGCAGCTCGACCTCGAAATGGCGCAGGACGACCTCGAGAAGCTGACCAATCCGACGGCGGTCGACCTGGCAAAGGCCCAGGCGGCAATCGCCGACGCGCAACTCGATATCGAAGCAGCGCAGGAAGCGGTAGATGATGCGACTACCCCTGCCACTGCCGAAAACATCGCCGACTACGAGGACGATATCAACTCGGCCCAAGAGAGCCTTCTCACCACCCAGTTCAAACTGCAGACGGCTCAGCGCAACGCCGAGGAAGAGATTCAGGCCGTCATGGACGATCTCGATGAGGCGCAGGGCGAGTACAACGCCCTCTTCGTGAAGTGGCTGGGCATGGACGCCGCTCAGCCGTTCGACCAGTCACCCGAGGCGACATTCGCCGCTCTAGGCTCCGACCTAGCAACTATTTTTGAGGGACCTCATATCGACAGGATGAAATCACTGTTCCAGCAAGGCATTCTTCGAGACGAGCCCGAGACGCCATGGAACGAGGTGATCGTGTACTCTTGGGCGGTGCTCTACCCCGGAGAGGTCCTCGTGGACTGTGGGAACCTCGAGGCGGGGCAGGACCGGGCGTGTATCCGCGACGAGTTTCTCGACGCCTACGGTGTCATTCAGGAACTGAGCGCGAACCTCGAAACGCTCCAGGGCGATGAGGCCGAAAAGATACGAGAAGCTCTGGTCGCCGTTTCCAACGCGGACGACTCGGTGGAGCAGCGGAAGGAAGCACTCGACGACTATCTCACGGATGTTGCCGAGTCCCAGTCGACCGAGTCCGAGATCAAGAGCAAGGTCGAAGCGCTGGGACTTGCCAAGGCGAACCTTGAGGAAGCGCGGGAGGACCTGGCCGGCCTAACCGATAACCCCGACCCGCTCGAGCTTGAGTCAAAGCGACGGGTCATAGCCAATGCCGAGGTGAAACTGGCAACGGCCATCCAAGACATGAACGAACTGACGGCCGAACCCGATCCCCTTGATGTCGGGGCTAGGCGGCTAGATATCGCGACGGCTGAGACCAAGCTGGCCGACAGCATTGAGGCGCTTGCCTCTCTCACCGACGAGCCGGACGAGCTGCTTCTTGAATCCAAGAACCGGGCCATCGAGACGACAGAGGCCGACCTGCTGGACGAAGAGACGGCATTGGCCGAGCTGATGCAGGCCACGGAATTCGACATCGAGCTCGCCGACCGTGAGATCGAGCTGGCCCAGGCAAAGCTGGCGGATGCCGAAGAGGCGCTCGCAATACTGTTCGAGGAACCCGACCCCGTCGACGTGCTCGTCAAGCAGTCCGCCGTCCGTGTGGCCGTCGAGTCTCTCGCCGAAGCCCGATCGACTCTGGAAGAGTACAACACCGTCGACCAGTTGGAGATCGAGCTCCGGCAGACGGACGTGATCGCGGCGCGGGCCACGCTCGATACGGCCATCGCCGACCTCGACCGCGCCACGCTGCGCGCCCCGTTCGACGGCATCGTGGTCGCCATAAACATCGAGGCGGGTCAGCAGGTCAACGCCAACACGCAGGCCATCGAAATCGCCGATCCGTCCATCGTCGAGGTGAGCGGCTCGGTCGATGAGATCGACGTCCTGTTCCTGCAGGTCGGGTCTCAGGCCTTCGTCAGCCTGGAGGCCCTGGGCGCCCAGACGCTGCCGGGGACGGTCTCGTCAATCGCCAATGCCGGCACGTCGCAGCAGGGTGTGGTGACGTACCCGGTCACGATCCGCGTGGACTCCTCGGAGAGCGGTCAACTGCCGGAGGGGCTGAGCGCGACGGCGCAGGTCATCATCCGCGAGCAGACCGACTCGGTGCTCATTCCGCTGCAGGCCCTCTATGGCTCGGTGCAGGCGCCGACGGTGAAGGTAGTTAGCGGCAACGACATCATCGAGCGACAGGTCTCCCTCGGCATTAGCGACGACTTTTGGGTTGTGGTCGAGGGCGGCCTCAATGAGGGCGAGACGATCAGTATGGAGGTGGTAGGCAGCAGTACGAGTGGGTTCGGAGGCATCGGGGCGACATTCCGCGCGGTGGGAGGATTCGGAGGCCGCCGGCCCAGCGGTGGCGGTGGAAGCACATCGCGAGGCGGAGGCGGCGGAGGTCGCTAACGCTAGGCCTATGCCCCTACGAAACCCGCCATTTAGACACAACACAGGCTCATGACTAAGAATCACGACAACGTAATCGAACTGCACGACGTCACCAAGGTCTACCGCATGGGGGAGATCGAGGTGAACGCCCTCGCCGGCGTCAGCCTGACCATCCGGCGGGGCGAACTGACCGCGATCATGGGGCCGTCCGGCTCGGGCAAGTCGACCATAATGAACATCATCGGCTGCCTCGACGTGCCCACGTCGGGCAGGTACATCCTCGACGGGGAGGACGTCGGCAAGCTCAGCGACAACCGTCTCGCTGGAATTCGGAACCGCAAGGTGGGATTCGTCTTTCAGACCTACAATCTCCTAGCGAGGCTGTCGGCGTTGACGAACGTCGAGCTGCCGCTACTCTACGGCAACGGACGAGCACGCAGGGAGCGATCACTCAAGGCCCTGGCACAAGTCGGACTGGCCGACCGGGTACGTCACAAGCCGGTCGAACTCTCCGGCGGACAGCAGCAGCGGGTCGGCATCGCAAGGGCCCTGGTCAAGGACCCCGCGATCCTCCTGGCCGACGAGCCGACGGGAAACCTCGACACCACTTCGAGCCGCGAGATCATGTGGATCATCCAGGAACTGAACCGGCAGTCGGGCATCACCGTGGTCATCGTCACGCACGAACACGACATCGCCGCCCACGCGGCCAGAGTGGTTACCATGCTCGACGGCAAGGTGGTCGACGATACCCGCCAGGAACCCGTTCTCGTACCCGAACCGGGCCTCAGCTAATACCGAGCAACACAAGTCTCCACTACGAAAAACTCACGACGCAATTCCTCAAATGTCACTACTTCAGACAATAAAGACGGCCATATCCTCACTCGGCGCCAACAAGCTGCGGGCCGGACTGGCGCTGCTAGGAATCGTCATCGGCGTGACGGCGGTCATCACGCTCATGTCCATTGGTCGCGGCACGACGGAGCAGATCACAGGGATCATCCAGGGGCTGGGAACGAACCTCCTGTTCGTTTCGCCTGAGGGAGACGGGCAGCTCACGCTCGGCGACTCCGACGCGCTTGTCGATCCCGTATATGCGCCGACGGTGCTCGCCGCCGCGCCGGAGATCCGCAGCTTCGCGACGCTCGCTGCGGGGCGCGAGAACACTTTCGCCCAGGTGGTCGGCGTCACACCGGAGTACCTGGCGGCTCGGAATCTCGATCTCGCGAGCGGGATGTTCATCAAGTTCCCGCACGTCGACAACAGGGACGAGGTCATAGCGCTCGGTTCCATCGTGGCCGAGCAGCTCTTTCAGAACCGTGATCCCGTGGGCGAGTACGTTCGTGTAAACGGGCGACGGTACCGGGTGATCGGTCTGCTGGAGAGCCAGGGCGGCGGCGGATTCGGCACGTTCGATACGCAGGTGCTGATTCCCATCACGACGGCCTACTACAGGCTCAGCGGTGAGCGCACGCCGACCGGCGACGTTACGGTCAACCTCATTAACGTCCAGGTCCGGGATGTGGAGGACATCGACCAAAGCATAGAGGAGACGAGCGGAGTGCTGCGTCTTCGCCACCGCATCACCGAGGAGGACGACTTCACCGTCATCAGCCAGCAGAGCACCATAGAGACCCTGGAAGAGACGACGAACACCCTGGTTGTTTTCTTGGGCATAATCGCGGGCATATCGCTGCTCGTCGGCGGCATAGGGATCATGAACATCATGCTGGTGTCGGTGACCGAGCGAACACGCGAGATAGGCATTCGAAAGGCCATGGGCGCGAAGCGTCGCGACATCCTCTTCCAGTTCGTGGCCGAGGCGACCGCGCTGAGCATCGGAGGGGGCCTCCTGGGAGCGGGTCTGGGGTTCTGGATGACCAGCGTCGTCGATGGCCGAACCCTTGGAAGCCAGACCTTCAACGCCAGCTTCAGCAACGAGTTCGCCGCGCTTGCGCTGATCGTGTCGGCGGGTATCGGCCTGTTCTTCGGCATCTACCCCGCCGTCAGGGCGTCGAGGCTCCATCCGATAGATGCGCTGAGATATGAGTAGCGCGAAGAAAGTATTGCGTAGGGACTCGAACCTACCTATATCCGATCAAGCTAGAAGGTACAGAGAAAGAGAGTCAGAAATGAGTAGAGCGTTGACTATATTGGCAGGGGCACTCATTCTCGCATTCGCCGTCGCGTGCGGATCGGCGGACGAGGGAGGCGGAGGCGGGACCGGAGCCGCCGCGGCCGCGCAGGTCGCGGACCTTTCGCAGTTCCCGACGCCGACTCGCTCCCAGGCCGCGCCTCAGCCGGAACCGACCCAGCAGATCGCGGCCGCCGCCGTTCAAACGCAGGCGGATGACAGTGCATCCGAGGGCGAGTCCGCGGAAGTCGCACCGATGACCCAGGAAGAGTTGGAGCAACTCAGGGATAAGCTGCGAAGCGGCGAACTGAGTGCAGAAGAGCGGCAAGAGGCGATCGAGAGACTGCGGGCGCAGTTCGGCGGAGGCCAGGGCGGCCAGGGCGGATTCGGCAGGGGTGGCACTCAGGCCGTCGGCTCCATCGACAGCATAAGTGGAGGCACCATCACGGTTGCTACGGAACTCGCCTCGGTCACGGCCAGCGTGGGTGAAAACACGAATATCAGAATAACGTCGATTCTCGAACCGACGGCGCTGACCGAAGGCGGTCAGGTCATGGTCTTCAGTGAGCGAGTGGAAGGGAGCACCCTGGCGCGAGCGATAACGATCATCCCCGAGGGACAGGGTGGATTCGGGCGCGCCAGAGGCGGGGGCGGTCAAGGCGGGGCTGGAGGCCAGGCCGGTGCGGCCGGTGGCGGAGTTCGACCGCTCTTCGGCACGATCGAGAGCATAGCCGACGGCGGGTTCACCCTTGAGACTCAACAGGGCCCGCTGCCGATCGCCATGAACGACGAGACGGTCATCATCGAGACGGGCCAGGGTACCATTGCCGACCTCGAAGCGGGAATGCAGGTCAGGGTGACGGGCGCAGAAGACGAGGATGGCACGATCAGCGCACGCAATGTCATCGTCACACCGGAGGGGCTGGAGGACATTCCAGGCTTCGGCGGGCGTGGACGCGGCGGAGGCGGCTTTGGTGGCGGCGGTGGCCAAGAAGGCGGCAACTAGCAACAGGCCGGGACTCCGGCACGACGCCGGAAACCCAGTAAACCGACAGACATCTTCCTCTAGCGTAGCCCCTCGCACCGCTGCCAGCCGGTCGAGGGGCTTCTTCATGGTTGCGAAGTGTTGACATTTCCTGGCATTCCCGCGACCAGTTCCATGTCAACATGGTTTTGAAATTGTAATTCACCCTCACCCCCGTATCGAGTGCGGGGCAGGCTCTACCCCTCTCCCACGACGGGAGAGGGGTATGCATTTGCCTATGGCCCCACTCTCCATTGATGAGGAAACAGCCCCGTCACTGTCATTCTGAGCGCAGCGGAGCGGAGTCGAAGAATCTAAGGTGTCCGTCCGAAGGTAAATCCGACTTGGAAAGTTCTTACGTTGTTTTACATCATTGGTCATGAGATAAACGTGGTACCGGCTGTCCGGTATTGCGGTTATGGACTTTAGATTGCTCGCTGCTCTCGGAATGACAGGGATGCGGGGTCGGATCATAGCTACAAATCCGTTCAACCTACCCCTGTCAGCCCACGACGGGAGAGGGGATACGCATGTCTCAATTCGACTGTCATATTCAAATGGGAACGGCACAAGCAGCCAGCCGTGACACAGGGACGGGCCTGGAAGCCCGGCAGAATCTCAGACATCTTCCTCTAGCGTAGCCCCTCGCACCGCTGCCAGCCGGTCGAGGGGCTTCTTGGTCTTTGGATGGTGCTAACACTTCCGAGAAGGGGAGAGCATCTAAATCGTTGCTGCAGGGCAGTCGTGATTGATGCGCCTGCGAGTTCAATGGCCTCGCCGACTGATTTGTCGGAGACCAAGGAGCGTTGAGAGCAACGGTGTATCGAAGTATTTCTTCCAAAAGTGTCGCGTTTTGTTGCATTCTGTCGCAATTTCCTCATTATTGTAAAGTGGCGTGGTAGGTGAGTGATCGTTCAGTCATGGTGAGACGAACGCTCCTCACTCCTGTGGGTGTCCAGTTGCCCGGTGTATGACAGTGCTCTGCTTAGGGAGGCATTCGCACCGAGTTAGAGCATGTACGCGGGTGACCGCACATGTGTATTGTGGTACATACGTTCTTGTGTGTCAAATCGGGGAAGGGTGCTGAGGGGCGGCGCCGGAGGATGTGGACAAGGCCATCAACCCTATCCCTCTGGATGCCGGCATTCGCCGGTATGACGGTTGTGCAAAGGTCTCCCGCGTATTGGGGAATGGGGTAGGCCTTTTGCGCGGGTAATGACGGGAATTAACAAGGCGAACTAGCCGAACAGCAGCGCGAGTCCCGCGAAAATTCCCGCGAGAGTTGTCCCACCGGCCAGCATTCCGACGCCGGCAGAGTGAAAGCCGTTCAATTTCGACCGCATGGCTACGAACCCGCCCGCGATCAGCCCCACAGCTAGCGGCGAGACCGCCAGCACACCGGCCAGCGCCAACAATAGGGCTTCCCAGACAGAGGTCCTCACTACTTCAACCGTCTCCTCACCAGCCGTCCATTCGCCGTGGTACTCGACATTGAACGTCCCGTTTCCAAAGACCGTCATCCCCAAGGACGGGTCGTCATCATCTATGCACAAGGCCTTAAGGACCGCACAGAACTTAAATTTTGCTTGACTAAAGACGCGATACGAATGCACACCCCCGCCTTCGGAGGCTTGGTGGTAGCGCTCAAACTTCCAGAATGGCTTGAGGGTGTCCCAAGACCTTTCCTGTACCGGAGTGCCGATAATTCGCGACCCGTCGCCACACCATTCGATGCCTTGGGCGTACCTCCACTGTGGGATGTTCGCCAGACTGCGTGAATCAACCGCAGGCTCGGCGTACCAACACGATTCATTTTCGGCCATGCCAGGCGATCTGGGGAGCGGCGTTGCCTGAAAGTCTCCCGTGACCGGAGCGGGTGCAGAATAAGACTCGCTCGTGTATCCAACCGGCATTAGGAATAGTAACACCGCCGCGATCAAGAGGACCGCGAAAGCCACAAGCACCCAAGGAACGACTGGTAAAAACTTTACCGGGCTCAGGCGTTTGGCCGCGTAGACCGCAGCAATGACCCCGGCGGGAATCGCTGCCAAGATCGCGAGAATCAGGATAATGGTTACGAAGGTCTCGTCAATGGCCATAGGCGTACACCAACTTCCGGGGGTTTACTACAGTTGGCCGCCGTCTGACGAGTCGCCGTAGCGCTGGTATTCGCCCTCCGCATATTCCCTTACTTCACGATAGTAGGGCGCTCGACCTGTGTCAAATGCGCATCGCACCTATGTAGACCCTTGCGTAACTCGCCACCGTACTTGTCATTCCGAGTGCAGCGAGGAATCTGGGGCGTTATGCCGTCGCGTCACGACGCAATTCCAACTACGAGCCCTGTCCTCGAAGCAAGAACTCTAGATTCCTCACTTCGCTCCGCTGCGTTCGGAATCACTATGGCCTTGTGGAGGCCATATAAGGAGATGAAAATGGCGGTGGCCGCTCCTGTCCTCACCTGCCTCACGGCAACGGCCGGGGATGGATTCCTGCCTTCGCAGGAATGACGGTGTGGGTGTGTCGGGCTTATTTTCATAGCATGACAGTGGTCGGGGTTACGCAAAGTTCTCCTTATGCGGGTATGACGGCGCCTATCTGCCCAGCTTTGGGTACTGGCGGTTGCCCACGTTTCGGGCCGAGACTTCGAGGACCTTGAGGAAGCCTTCGGCGTCGGCGTGGTCGTAGGAGCCGAGCGCCTCCATTGAGGAGTCGTCGGTGTAGAGGGAGTGCGGCATGGCCTCCGGCGTGTCCTCGGCGGTCTCGAAGGAGAGGTTGCCCTTGTAGAGGCGGACGGTGACGGCGCCGGTGACGAGCCGGTTGATGGGCTCCAGTGCCGCGAGCGCGGCGGACGTGCCGAGGTCGAGCCAGTAGCCCTGGTATATCTGGTTGGCTATGAAGGCCGACAGCTGGTCGAAGAGCTGGCGCGCGCGGCGGTCGAGGACGAATTGGAGGAGGAGGTCGTAGGTCTGACCGAGCAGCTCCATGCCGGGGGCCTCGTAGATGCCGCGCGACTTGATGCCGACGAAGCGGTTTTCGACCGTGTGCAGGCCGATTCCGACGCCGTGCGCTCCGGCGACGGCGTTGGCTCTCTCGAAAAGCTCGGCCACGGTGCCCGTCTCGCCGTCGATTGACTTCGGCTCGCCCTCTTCCCAGCGGATGGTCACGGACTGCGGCGCGTCGGGCGCGTCCCATGCCCACACGCCCATTCCGGGCTCGACGAAGAAGGGGGAAACGGTCACGTCCTCGAGGTCGCCGGCCTCGTGCGTGAGGCCGAGGAAGTTGGCGTCGGTGGAGTAGCGCGACTCGGCGGCGGGTTTGATCGGAAGGTCGTATTTCTCGCAGTATTCGAGCATCTGCTGGCGCCCCGGAAACTCGGTGACGAACTCCGGGTCGCGCCAGGGGGCGTAGACATCCATATCGGGCCGGAGCATGTTGGTGGCGATCTGGAAGCGCACCTGATCGTTGCCGCGTCCGGTGGCACCGTGAAAGAGGACGGGGATGTCGCGTTTCTCAAACTCCTTGAGAAGGGCGTCAACCGTGACTGGCCGGGCGATGCCGGTGGTGTTCCAGTAGCCGCCCTCGTAGCGGGCCTGTGCCTGCAGCACCTTCAGGCCGGCATCGGCCAAGGCCTCGTGCGCGGGCACGATGAAGGCGTCGACGGCTCCGCAGCCTCTCATGCGGTCGGCGATGGCGCCGATGTTCTCCTCGTCCGGCTGTCCGAGGTCGACCGTCCCCCCCGTCACGTCGAACCCTTTGCTCGTGAGCCAGTGGGTAGACGTGCAGCTATCGAGTCCGCCCGATACGGCGCCGCCTATCAGGGTGATGTTCTTGTTCTGCAGTTCGCGCCAGTTCATGACCTTTGGGATGTCCTTTCGGGGGAATGCCCTGGAACGATTATACTGCGTTTGGACTCAGGGTCGCGTCGGTGGGTGGAAACGGGGGGACGTAGCGGGCATGAGACGGTTTGAGAATTTGAGACAGTTTGAGACGACCTTCGATACTTTTTTGCAGGGTTGGTAGATACGCGGGATATCGGGGGCGTGAGACGGTTTGAGAATTTGAGACAGTTTGAGACGACTTCCCATACTTTTCTTGCGGGGTTGGTACCTGCGCGGGATATCGGGGGCGTGAGACGGTTTGAGAATATGAGACAGTTTGAGACGACTTCCCATACTTTTCTTGCGGGGTTGGTAGATACGCGGGATATCGGGGGCGTGAGACGGTTTGAGAATTTGAGACAGTTTGAGACGACCTTCGATACTTTTTTGCAGGGTTGGTAGATACGCGGGATATCGGGAGCGTGAGACGGTTTGAGAATTTGAGACAGTTTGAGACGACCTTCCCATACTTTTTTTGCGGGGTTGGTACCTGCGAGGGATATCGGGGGCGTGAGACGGTTTGAGAATATGAGACAGTTTGAGACGACTACCTAGACCCTCGATTTTCCCGATTCTCAATGTGTCTCTCTCCGATTCACTGGTCCAGGCGCGGGCGATTGAGTCTTTTTCAGATACGAATGCATGACTGTCAGCGCAGTTGGCGCCGCTCGAAATTGGCTTGTGCTTGCATGGATGAGACAGTCTGATACTGTTTTCCGAGTCCGAGATTTTCCCCTGGTTTTCTCAATGAGTCTCTTGGGCAATGTTCTGTTTCCACTATCGCGCGAATGTTGATCTCGGTCAAATCGAATTCAGTGCGATTCCGCCGTGTTCTCGCTTGGTTGGACACTCTGGATTCCGGCCTACGCCGGAATGACGGTGTTCGGGCACCGTATTCTCGCTTGGTTGGACATTCTGGATTCCGGCCCCGGATCGGAGTACGGGGCAAGCTCTATGCCGGAATGACGGTGGGCGGTTGGCGCCGTGCCCGTAGCATTTTAAGGATTATGGCGCAGACATTACGAATTGGCATAAGAATTCCATTCCTGAGCCCGAATCCAGAAACCGTGGGGCCACGTTGGTTGGCCTTGTCTCCCTTGTCGGGCACCCACGTACCTCAAACTGAACGGGCTCTATGCGGCGCGTTCGCTATCTTGAGCCGTGGATGTCGGGACGGAAGGCGGCGAGGGCCAGGGCGCGTCTTCGATTATGAGCCCGCGACCGACCGCATGGAGCGCCCCTTCGACCGTGCTGATGTGGGAGCGATGGTCCGGATTGCAGAGCTTCCGGACGGCGGCCTCGCTGACGCCCAGCCGCTTAGCTAGCGCGACCTTCGTCACGCCCTGATCGCGCATGGCGACGTTGAGCGCGACCTTAGCGGCCGCGATGGGTTGGAGCGTGACGGGCTCCTGTGCTTCACCGACGGGGCTCGGCAACGGGATGTCCTCTCCAAGATAGTAGTAAGCGCCGAGGGCCGCAACGAGGGCGTCTTCGGCCATTTCAAGGGCCTCTTCGCGGGTGGACCCGCCGGTGCTTGCGCCCTTGACGTCGGGGAAGGACACCCAATATCCCCCTCCCTCTTCAGCGTGCAGGACACATGGATACACATACCTCATGGTTCAAAAGTCCCTCCTGTCGATCTCAAGGTCATTCAGCATGGATGCCAGTAGGCCAGGACCGATCTCCGAGTGCTTCACGACGGTTCTTCGGTTGCCGAGGTAAACGATCTCGTGGCTTCCTCTGCCGCGACGAGAGTCGATAGTGAAGGATTGTCCGGTATTTCTAGCGTACCGCCTCACTCGCCTAATAAACTCCCGTCCGTTCATGGGTTTAGTATCGAACCTTTAGGTTCGAGTGTCAACTCTCTCTCGACTTGGGAAAGCCTCCCAACCCACTCCTCTGGATTCCGGCCCCGTATCAGAGTACAGGGTGACGTTCCTTCGCCGGAATGACGGTGTTCGGGCGCAGTGTCATGCTGTTGACAGCGTAGTCAGTACGAACGGGTATGAACCGTTCAGAGGATGGGACCGACGCGGCCTTGGGGGTAGTTAGGCGTCTTTGGCCAGGGCGGTGCGTAGTCGTGCGACGGCTGCCTTGGTGTTGGCCATGGAGAACGGTGGGCCGCCGTCGGGGTAGGATATCTTGAGGACGACCATGATGGGGCCTTCTTCTTGGAGGACGGTGGGGAGGTCGGTCTTGAAGTGCTCGAGGTCGTCAAACAGGTGGGTACTGGGGTAGCCCGCTCCCTGCGCGATGGTCTTGAAGTCGTAGATTCCGGCGCCGGGGACGGGCTGTCCGCCGGTCGTCTGGTATGCCTCGTCGTCGAAGACGAAGTGGACGAGGTTGGCCGGGGCCTGTCCGGCGATGGTGACAAGCGTGCCGAGGTTCATGAGCAGGCTGCCGTCGCCGTCCATGCACCAGATTTTCTTGTCGGGCCGGGACAGGGCGAGACCGAGCGCCATTGACGAGGCCTTTCCCATTCCGCCGGCGATTGGGAGGTCGTAGTCGGGGTTGTCGGTAATGTCCTTCCAATAGCGGCTTGGGGTCATGGTGTTGACTACGATGGCGTCTCCGCGCGTCTCGCTGAGGAACCGGACGGCTTCATGGCATGGGATCATCGGCGGGGCGTCTCCGGGTGGGGATAAGTGCGTGGGATTGTAGGGGGTAGGTGGCGGAGATTCAAGGGTAGCGTTCGGGCTCGCGGTAGGTCATATCGTCCGGCATACGGTCGTTCAGTCCGAGCGCGACCATCGTCCTCTCGACTATGAAATCGACCGTGTGCTGAATCGAACCGTCGCCCAGGTAGAACGGGGGGTGCGGCGGGAGAACGACGACGCCGCGCCGCGCCAAGCTCGCCATGTTTTCCAGATGTGTGTCGGTCAAGGGAGTTTCGCGGGGGACTATGACGAGGGGCCGCCGCTCTTTCAGGGTAACGTCCGCGGCGCGACGAAGGAGATTGTCGGCGACGCCGCTCGATATGGCCGCGACCGTTGCCATGCTGCACGGAGTGACGACCATGCCGGCCGTGGGGAAGGTGCCGCTGGCGATTGGGGCGGCAAGGTCGCCAACGGGGCAGTAGGTGAAGGCGCCCCAGCCGGCCCAGCGTTCTAGGGCCTCGCCGAACGACTCCTCGGATTCCTGACGCCAGACCATGCGCGCGGCAGCGGTGGCCGTGGCGATGACGGGTCGTTCGTCCGTCAGGAGGCGGTCGATGGTCGCGCGGGCGAGGACAGCGCCACTTGCGCCGGAGATGCCAACTACGACGGGGTAGTTTTTTTCTGATGAGTCCATGTGGGTTTCAGGGTATCACGATGGGTATGGACGGCGCGCTTCCCCTGCCCGTCCGGTCCCGTGAGTCGAATTGCGAAGACCCCCCTCTCTGTATCTCTCCCCGGCGGGGGAGAGACTAAACGCTACTCAGAGTGAACGGACTTCCCTTATTCACTCTGTCAGAGGACTAGCACGTCGATGAGGACCCCGCCAAAGACGCTGAGGGAGACGAAGGCGTTGGTCCGCATGAAGGCGACGCCCATACGGGACAGGTCGTTTGGTGAGACCATGCGGTACTTGTAGGCGATCACGCCGGCGGCAACGACGCAGCCGACGTAGTAGGCGATGGAGAGATCGAGGAGGACGCCGACTCCAATCAGGCAGCCGACGGCGAGTAGGTCAAGGGCCTGGGCAATTCGAAAGGACGCCGCGACGCCGAACCGCCGCGAGATGGAGTGGAGGCCGCGATCGGTGTAGAACTGTCTGTCCTGCGCGTGGTAGAGGATGTCGAATCCGGCGGCCCAGAGGGCGACGGATGTTGAGAGGACGACGGGGGCCCAGTCGAGGGATCCCAGCACGCCGATCCATGCGGCGGATGGGGCGATTGCCAGGGCCCAGCCGAGGAAGAAGCTGGCGGCCCACGTAAACCGCTTGGTGTAGGGGTAGAAGATGAGATAGGCCGCGGCTACGGGGGCGAGGCTCAAGGCGAGTGGATTGAGGAGTGCAGCCGCGACGAAGAACACGAGCCCGGCGATGAGCGACAAGGCGATCATGTCGGACAGGCGGAGCAGTCCGGCGGGAAGGTGGCGCATGGCAGTCCGGGGGTTCTGAGCGTCGATTGCGCGGTCGATGATGCGATTGGCGGACATTCCGAGCGTTCGGGCGCTCACCATGGCGACGGTAATCCAGATGAACTGTTCCCAGGTCGGCAAGCCGTTCGCGGCAAGGACCATTCCGGAGTAGGCGAAGGGGAGCGCGAAGATGCTCTCCTGAAACCTGACGGCATCCAGGAATCGTGGGATGCGCTTGAGGAGCCGGTCGGACGCGGCTATATCCCGAGCTTCGGCCACTTCTCGTCCACCAGCCTTTTGATTTCCTCGCTCATGACGATTTCAGGCGGCCATTCGCGGCTCAGTCCTTCCATGGGACCCTTGGCAGTGGCGTCGATGCCGACCTTGCTCCCGTAGCGCGGGGCGGAGGAGGCGTGGTCGAGATCGTCTACGGGACCTTCCACGAAGACGATGTCGCGGCGCGGGTCGACGTTGGCCCCGATGCGCCACGCGACCTCGGACAGGTCGTGCACGTTTACGTGCTCGTCGAACACGACGATGGCCTTGACGAGCATCATCTGTCCGATGCCCCAGAGGGCGTACATGACCTTGCGGGCGTGGCCGGGAAACTCTTTCTTCATCGAGACGAGGACGTAGTTGGTGAAGATGCCTTCGGCGGGCATGTTGTAGTCGACGACCTCGGGCAGGGTGAGCTGCAGTGCCGGGAGCATGATGCGCTCGCTGGCCCTGCCCATGAAGTAGTCCTCGGTGGGAGGCCTTCCCACCATGGTGGTGGGATAGATGGGGTCCCTTCGGTGGGTAATCGCCTCTACGTGGAACACGGAGTAGTCGTCTTCGAGCGAGTAGTAGCCGGTGTGGTCGCCGAAGGGCCCCTCCGACCGGAACTCGCCCGGGTTCACGTAGCCCTCGAGGACGATCTCTGCCTGAGCGGGGACTTCTAGGTCGATGGTCTTGCATTTCACCAATTCGACCGGCTTGCCGCGGATGAAGCCCGCGGCGACGAACTCGTCTATATCGGGCGGCAGGGGCATGGAGCCGGACCATACCGAGACGGGATCGCCGCCGAGGGCGACGGCGACATCGAGGCGTTCGACATCCTGAGCGACTCCTTCGCGAGCGTGGCGGGCGCCGACCTTGTGGCTCTGCCAGTGCATCCCCGTGGTGCGTTTGTCGTATACCTGCATCCGGTAGGTGCCGACGTTTCGATTGCCCTTCACGGGGTCGTGGCTGATGACGAGCGGGAGCGTGATGAAACGCCCGGCATCGAGGGGCCAGCACTTGAGAATGGGGAATGCGTTGAGGTCAACGTCGTCGCCGGTAATGGTGACTTCCTGGCACGGGGCGTTCCTCACGATCTTGGGCCGCGAGCGGGCGACGCCCGCGAGGTCGCCGAGGGCTTTGAGCTTGGGAACGAAGCCTTCAGGCGGCCCCTGAATCATGCCGAGCAGCTTTCTGACGCGCTGCGTGATCTCGTCCACATCGTCCACGCCCAACGCCCAAGCCATTCGCTGATGCGTTCCGTAGAGGTTGATGGCCAGCGGCATCTCGCAGCCCTCGACGTTCTCGAAGAGCAGGGCAGGCCCGCCCGACTTGATCGTGCGGTCGGTGATTTCGGTGATCTCCAGGTCGCGGCTGACGGACTCCGTGATCCGGCGTAGATCGCCCTTGTCTTCGAGGAAGTCTATGAATTCGCGGAGATCGCTAAACGCCATGGTCTTGCTCAGCTCGTTCGCAGGTTGGTCGATGAGATGTCGCGCCGGAAACGATGCTCCGGTATCGCCTCAAACATATCCTTAAACTCGTCGGGCACCGGCACGTCTGAGAGGGTACGGAATGCCCCGTCCTCCAGGCGTCCTGCGACGAGGAAGCGTCCACCTCGTTGGGCAACGGAGGCCAAAGCCTCCGTCATCCTCTGTTGGTCTCCTCCGTAATACACCGGATCGATGAGCCTCACCATGGTATCGTAGCCGATGACAAAGCAAGCCCCGGGCAACACTTGCGCCTTTTCCGCGAACGTGGGGGCTTTGGTGAGGACAACGTCGTATATTCCTGTGAACTGTTCAAGTCTCTCCCGTATGACGGGGGCGCTCAAGGGCGGTTTGTCGACGTTCGCGACCGCCATTTCCAACGTGACCGGCATCTCAAGAGTCTCGGACGCGACGGTCGCCAACTCCCGGTGGCCGACGTGCAAGGGATCGAATGAGCCGGACAGCACCGCGCCGTCAGGTCTCCCGTTGGGAGTGATTGTACCATCAGCGCGGACAAGGACGGTGTCGATCACGCCCGCCACGAGGAGGTCGATGGGGTCGCCTGAGCCGCCTATGGCAATACGCTCTGTGGCAGACAACGGTATGGCAACGTTCATGGGCAGGCCGGACGCTTCCGCGAGCGCCCGCACGACCAGCAGGCCGGCTAGGGTATCCTCCCCCGCTCTGTCGCGCAGATTTTTCGTGAATTCCAGGCTGTAGGTTACGACACTGTCCGAAGTACATCGAGCGACGTGTACCCGGTGAGCGCCGCGTTTCGGCCGGTCGGTCGCGATGGCGGCCGTGCAGCCGATACCGACGATGGGGCCGTCCGAGTCGGCCAGTTCCATGGCGCGACGGTATGCCCGGCGCGACATCGCTTCGGCGGTCTCCACCGATGCGAGTTGACGAGGCCGCTCGCCGAGGAAGTCTGCGAGCGCCCTTTCGGAATAGGGCACCAGTACCTCCAGCACCGTCCGTGAAGCGCCGGGGAGCGTCAGCAGCCAGGTGATGGACTGCGCGCCACCACCAGTCACCACGATTACCGCCTGTGCGGGGCTCGTGTGAATTTGGCGGATCACGTCTTGAGTCTCTGCATCCACGGGGATATTTTGTCCGGTTCCGGTGTCGGAGAGCTAGAGTAAGTTGGTCAATCGCGGGCTCAGGAGCACGTGTGCGGCGGACAGCAGGACCGCTCCGAACAGTACGAACAGGACCCCAGAAGGGTCCCACCCGCTGACGACGAGACCGAGGGCAGTGCCCGCGGCGGGAGGGTGCTCGGTATTCGTCACGACCATGAGCAAGATGCTCAGGCCGACCGATACCGTGGCGAAGAGATCCCTGGCGATATGAGACCCCTCGGCCAGCTCTCCGAATACCGGTATCAGATACAGCGCTGATAACGCCGTACCAACGATCACGGCGACGACATGCCCGCCAATTACTCGCTGGGGACTCGATGCCGCGCTATGCGGTATCACGAATACGATAAAGGCCGTGGATGCAATCGCGACGACGATCGCGGCACGGAGCACCACGTCAACGACCAGGAAGATTATCAGCAGCGCTAGTGTGGACAGTCCGCACTGGAAGAGGTAGTTCTTCCAGCGGCGGCGAAACCTTCTATCGATCAGGCGCCCTTCGAGTAAGAAGAAGCGCACAGACCATCGTGTGCCGAACTTTCTTACCATGAGACTCGGTATCTTCTCACGCCGCCCCGTAATGCGACATATGGCGGGATAATACCAATTTTGTGTGATGCCGCCGTATTCTTTCTGATCAGGCTCTCTGGATTCCGGCCCCGTATCGGAGTACGGGGTGACGTTCCTTCGCCAGAATGACGGATGAGGACGCTGGTCATGCATATTGCGACGTAGTCAGAACGAATTGGCATAACACGCTTTCCGCTAGGAGTCAGTGCATGATTGTAGACGATGAGTCGTTGCTCTGCCCGTCGTTCCGCCCCTTTTAGTAGACCGAAATCTCTGAAATGCCGGGTAGTAATTGGGGGTCGGGTTCGCGTTGTACACGACAGGGCGGGTTTCAAACCCGCCCCTACCAAGTCATAGTCTCGTTACCCTTCAATAACCAGGATGTTGAGCCACTAATGCCATGTCAACATGGTCTTGATATTACGATTCACCCTCACCCCCGTATCGAGTACGGGGCAGGCTCTAGCCCTCTCCCACGACGGGAGAGGGGATACGCACCTCTCAATGCGACTATCATATTCAAATGGAAACGGTACTGGGATAATCCTGAATTGGACGAATGCTCAAGGGGAAACTAGGTCTTTGAATGAACCGGCTAAGGTCGGACAGCCAATTGACACAGTCGGGAGAGAGTACCTAGAATCCCAGCGAGGATGCGGCCCTCGACCGAGCAAATGGGAGACTCCGCTGAGCAGTTCATGGACGACGATTGAAGAGACTGTCCAGCCACGGCGCGTGTCGAGGTTCGCTGCACTGGCAAGGGCGTTTACTCCTCGTGGCAGAGAATCGGGGGCGATACCGAGGCCCCTGGTTCCGGTTTTCGCTTTCCTGCTGATGACCCTCATTGGCTTCCTCGTGCTTGTCATGCCCTTCAGCCATCAAGGTGGCGGCTTCACTCCGATCTTGGACGCGCTGTTCGCGGCTACTTCGGCTACGACGACTACTGGGCTGACGACCCAGGACGTGTCCGCATTCTGGGCTATACCGGGGCAGATCACGCTCCTCATTCTGACGTTCGTCGGTGGACTGGCATTCATGGTGGTGGCCAGTCTTTTTCTGATACATGCGGGACAAAGGATATCGTCGATCTTGCAGGAGGACACGGGCGACACCCCATATCTTGGCAACAGGACTCGGCTCGGAGTCCGCATCGCGCTTGTCGTTGTGGGAATACAGTTCGTCGGGTTTCTCGTGCTTCTGGTGAGGTTCTCGCTCATCGAGCCAACGTCGGACGCGATTTGGAAGGCGTTCTCGATGACGATCCTTGCCTTCAACAACGCCGGATTCATCGGCCTTCACGGTGTAGAAGGCGGGGGAGCGCTTCATCCCGACCCGGCGGCCCTTACGGCTGCGGCTGTGCTGGTCGTGCTGGGAGCGGTGGGAGGTATCGTCATACTGGACATCGGGCGGAAGAGGCGTTGGACGACGCTTTCGCTCAATACGAAGATCGTTCTGGGCATGACCGGACTCATAGCCCTGTTTGGCGCCGTTGCGATGTTCTTCTTGGAATTCGAGAACCCGGCTACTATCGGAGACCTGAGACTGGGCGACAAGGTGGCCGTGTCCGCGTTCGAGTCCATCGCAGGACGAACATCGGGGTTCACCACAATTAGCTACGCTGAGGTCGAAGAGCACACCAGTCTGTTGATGATGGGACTGATGCTCGTGGGAGGAGCTTCGGCATCGGTGGCCGGTGGAATCAAGGTCAACACCGTGACCGTGCTGCTTGTAGCCGTTCTCACAGCGGCCGTTGGGAAGAGCGGCCCCTCGGCGTTCAAGCGTGAGATTTCGTTCATCCAGGTCAAACACGCGATGACGCTGTGCATAGCGGTGATCGGAGTAACCATGCTGGCAGTGATGCTGCTGACACTCGTCGAACGCGGGCAGGGTTTGGAGTTCATCGACTTGATGTTCGAGACGGTCTCTGCGGTGAGTACCGCGGGTCTGAGTACGGGACTGTCCAGCGAGCTGTCCGGCGGGGGCAAACTGGTCATGACGGCGGTGATGTTCGTCGGGCGTGTGTTCCCACTCTCCTTAGCGTTGTTCATGATCGGCAGGAAAAGCCGGACGCGGTATACGTACGCGACCGAGCGTGTAACCATCGGATAGCGAGAACGCCCCGAAAGAGCCGCCCGATGAGATAGTTGCATTCGCGGCCAATCCGTTATAATCCACCCACGCCGGTTGTCTTGTGCCGTGGCAAGTCGACCAAGACGCCGGACTCCACCGAGAGCCGCGAGAACCATGAAACAGCAAGTCGTCGTTATCGGTCTGGGCAGGTTCGGTTCGAGCGTTGCCAACTCCCTTTACAACCTCGGGCACGACGTTCTGGCGATGGACGTGAACGAGGAGCGGGTACAGGGCATGATGGGGCACGTGACATTCCCCGTGACCGGCAACGCGGCCAACGAGAACGTCCTGCGCGAGCTGGGCGTACCCGATTACGAGGTCGGCGTGGTTGCAATCGGTTCCGACATCGTCGCCAGCGTCCTTACGACGGTCAACCTCAAGAACATGGGTGTGCCCTACGTGATAGCCCGCGCTCATGACGACCTGCACGGCAATACGCTGGAGCGAATCGGGGCCGACAAGGTGATCCACGCCGAGTCGGAGATGGGCAACCGGCTGGCGCACAACATGTTCAATCCCAACGTGCAAGAGTATCTCGAACTGGCCCCGAATTTCGGGTTCAGCCGCATACGTGTGCCGGAGGAATATGCCGACAGGACCATTGACGAGGTCGACCTTTCAGGGCCGAGGGACAAGTATGGGTTGGCCGTCGTGGCGATCAAGCGTGGGAGAGACATCACGCTCAATCCCGACACCAACGACCGGCTCCGGGCGGGAGACGTTCTGATTCTGGCGGGGCGCGACGACCTGCTCGACCGCCTGCCCAATTCAGGGTCGAATGGCCAAACCTAGAGAACCGAAATCTTTGAAATGACGGGTAGTAATTTGGGGGTTGGATTCGCGTAGTACCCGACAGGGCGGGTTTGAAACCCGCCCCTACCAAGTCATAGCCACGTTGCCTTTCAATACCAGTGGACCGAAATCTTTGAAATGATGGGTAGTAATTGGAGATTTGATTCGAGTTCTACAGGACAGGGCGGGTTTGAAACCCGCCCCTACCAAGTCATAGCCTCGTTGCCTTTCAATACAAGGATGTTGGACCGCTAGAGAACTACACCATGACGAATGATCGGGCGCGAGTCGTCCATTGCTAAGACTGAAGAAGCCGGACGGGATCGCGATCAAGTCCGTGCTGGTTGCCGTGTCCGGGAACTCGGCTGACGAGGATGCCGTTCGCTTCGCGGCCCAGTTGACGGAACCTCAGCGCGGCAGCCTGTATATCGTCCACGTCATTGAGGTGGAGCGCAGCCTGCCCGTGGACTCGGAACTGCCCTTTCATACGGCCCGCGGCGACGACTTGCTGGACAGGATGGAACGAATTGCAACGCCGTTCAAATGCGAGGTCTACTCGGAGCTGCTTCAGGCACGCCTGGCAGGACATGCCATCGTCCACGAAGCAGCAGAGAGGGAAGCGGACGCAGTGGTCATCGGAATGCCGTACAAGACCAAGTACGGCCGATTCGCTCTGGGGGACGCTGTGCCGTATGTGCTCGAGCACGCACCGTGTCGTGTCGTTCTATGGCGGGATGAGATGTCGGAAGAAACGAATGGCGACTGGACTGCATCAAACCACACGAGTGTGATCGAAGTCGAACATGGTACTGAGTGACAGGCCGATACTTGGGCCGAAGCACATTTTGATCGTGGGGTCCGGCGAGCTTGGAGCGGCCGTGGCAAAGGCGCTCGTCGACCAGGGCAACACGATCCACGTACTGGACAGGAGGCCCGACGCGTTCGACCGTCTGCCCAGCGGGGCTGTAGAGGAGGGGCGCATCATACCGGTAATAGGAGAGGGGGCCTCACACGACGATCTGGCCAGGGCCGGTATTGGAGAGGTGGACGTGTTCATGTCTCTTATGAGGGATGACAGTGACAACATCCTGACCGCACAGGTCGCAAAGCACGATTTTAGCGTGGATGTCGTCGTGTGTCGCGTGGACGATCCGGACCTGCAGAACATGTATGAAGAGATGGGCCTGATCACCATCGGGGCGACTTCGCTGCTCGTGGAAGTCGCCGTTCAAACGGCAACGGCTTGATAAGGGGCTGATCGAATGCACGTGATAGTAGTCGGAGCGGGCAGACTGGGGCAAGCCGTAGCCCGATGGCTCGTCGCGGGCGGCCATGAAATCGCCGTTATCGACTCCAGCCGAACACGTTGCATGGCTATCGACCAGGCATTCGGCAGCGTCTCGGTGCACGGAAGCTCCGTCGACCGTTCAGTTCTTGCAGAGGCGGGCGCGAACCGCGCGGAGATGCTCATCGCGACAGACGAAGACGACGGTGCGAACCTCGTCACATGCCAGATTGCCAAGCAGCGATTCGAAGTGCCGACCACCATCTCCATCGTCAATCGCTCGGACCACGTGGACCTCTTCAACGTGCTCGGCATCGACGTCGTCGTGGACGTTCCCGACCTCATCCTCAACCAGATTCAAGAAGGGTTCACGTCCCAGGGCATCACACACTTGAAACCGCTGCCGGCAGAGGGAACGGAGCGGTCTCTGGTATCGATTCACGTTCCCGCCGCATACGGTTCGGATGGTCTACGGCTCGACGCTTTTCCTTTCCCCGACGGCACGCTTCCGTCTCTCGTAGTCACTCGCGACGGAGTTCCCAGACTGCCCAGTGCGGACTTCAAAGTGAGAGCGGGCGACGAGATCATAGCGGTTACCACCGCGCAGGGAGAAGACGAACTGCGCGATCTGCTTGCATCAGGTCCGCTTGCGTGACCCAGAGTATACCTCGGCGGTGAATTCGCGTTCTTAAAGATATACTGCCCGCTGGAATCGAGGAGGAGCCGTGTCGAATCAAGCATCAGTCAACCTGAACTGGGAAGAGAACTGGAAGTTCACGGCGGCGGACGCCTACGGCCACACGGTCACGGTCGACGCGCCAATGCAGGACGGCGATGAGTTCGACGGCTTCAAGCCGACGCACCTGATGATGTCCGCGCTCGGCGCGTGCACGGGAGTCGATGTCGTCAGCATCCTGAAGAAGAAGCGGCAGGACATCTCCGGGGTGGGAATCCGGGTGACCGGCACTCAAGAGAAGGAATGGCCCAAGGAGTGGACGGCGTTCAACGTCCACTACACCGTGAAGGGCCGGGGCGTCGACTCGAAGGCCGTTCACCGGGCGATCGAGCTGTCTGAGGGCAAGTATTGTTCGGTCGGCGCGACTCTCAAGGGCACCGCGACGATCACCACCTCGTTCGAGATCGTGGAGGACGGCGGCTAGTAGACCGATATCTTTGAAATGACGGGTAGTAACAGGGGGTTGCGTTCTGCAACGACAGGGCGGGTTTGAAATCCGCCCCTACCAAAGTCATAGTCTCACTACCCAATCAATACTATAATCTTGGTCTGCTAGGCTAAGCTCCACGAGATTAACGGTCGGCTAACGCTCCGGCTTCCACCCGTAAATGCCATTGTTTCGTGTTGACACCTACACGGGGCCGAAGTAGGGTACCTTACGGCGCAGCACATCGTGCCGCCAAATCCGCTTTCGGGGAGATTCAATGACTGATACAAACGGCATGTCTGCATACGGCTGGACATCGGACGAGATCACAGAGCGGCTGGGCACTTCGACCATCGTGTTCGAGCGGGACCGGCTATTGCAGTCGAAGGATATCGCGATGATCGCCGGGCGGGGCATTCGCCACATAGAGGTCTGCGGCCTCGGCAACCCCGGCCACCTGGACGTCGCCGACTCGAAGTACACGTCGTGGCTGCGGTCCGAGTGCGAGAGCGCGGGGATATCAATCGTCTCGACACATTGCCCCGGATACCTGTTCAACTCGGATGACGAAGACAACCGCAAGAAGGCGGTCGAGCAGGGTGTGGCGGCGGCGAAGAACTCGGAGGAGCTTGGAGCCGGGGTCATGGTATGCCACTTCCAGACGGAAGAACCGTCCGAGAAGAGCATCCACGAGATGCTCGATCAGCTCGAAGGTACCTCGATCAAGCTGACCATCGAGAACGGGCAGGACCTCGCCGACTATACGGCGTTCGTGGACAAGGTAGGTTCCGACAGGTTCGGGATGGTGGTGGATGTCGGACACACGCGGGACGACGACGAGGTCAACCCGTTCATCAAGGCCGAGCGCGCCCGCGAGACGATGGCGCAGTGCGGACACCGGCTGTTCCATCTTCACCTGCACGACTGGGTCGATCGTGACCACTTCTCCCCGCTGGACGGGGATCTCGCGTGGGCGGGGGTGTTCGACGCATTCAAGGACATCGACTACCAGGGCTACTACATGTTCGAGGCGGCCTATCCGCCCGGATCGCGTGGCGAGGTGTCGCCGGAGTACGTGCTCGACAAGGTGGCAGGATTCCCGCGGGGGTTCGTCGAGAGGTACGTGGCGTAGGATACTCCGAGGCTTGGCTGCACGAGCGTAGGGTATCTTTCTCAAAGCTGGTCCTCGCCCTAGTGGACCGAAATCTTTGAAATGACGGGTAATAATTGGAGATTTGATTCGTGCTCGACACGACAGGGCGGGTTTCAAACTCGCCCCTACCGAGTCATAGCCTCGTTACCCTTCAAAACTAGTGTCCTGTTTCGCAAGTTCGTCGGATTATTTGGGCTAGTCCTGTAGGGGGCAGGGACTGGATTCCGGCCTTCGCCGGAATGACGAATGAGTGTCGATGGTCGTCGCATTTATGTAATGCACTTCAGAATCGGGACACTAGGATGTTGAACCACTAGTGGCATGTCAACATGGTTTTGATATTACGATTCACCCTCACCCCCGTATCGAGTACGGGGCAGGCTCTAGCCCTCTCGCACGACGGGAGAGGGGATAAATCGGCATCTGCCTCGTCATATTCAAGTTGACTGAGCACTAGTACCGGTTCAATCTGAATATGATGGATAGATATGTTGAAGTTTAGTGCGAGCGTCCTGAGTGGAGAAGCGCCAGTCTATGATGGCGACAGCCTCATTGCGTTCACGTTCCAGCGCCAAGACCTCTCGTTTCAGTACCACCTCGTCGCTGATTCGACGGTTAAGACACTGGTTGCTCAAGACGCTCAGCTCTATCTCAGCCATAGCCCGCCCCGTACTCGATACGGGGTTCAGCCAACTGCCGTGTACCGGAGTGTAATGGAGCTCCAGGCGCTTGGCTATACGCCGCGCTTCGGCTGGCTCGAAGGCATCGTACAACGAACCCAGCTTGTGAGTGTTGAGATTGTCCAGCACCAGCCGTATCGTCTCGGTGTGAGGATATGCCTCATCAACCAGCCATTTCATCTGATGAGCGAAGTCTACGGCAGTACGGCGCTCGGTCACCTCGACGTGCCTCCATCCGCCCTTCGGTTCACAGAACATGAACAGGTTTCGTGTCCCGTTTCGCTTGTACTCGTAGTCATATCGTTCCACCCGACCCGGCTTGGCCCTGATAGCGGGCCTCTTATCAGCCACCAACTGCTTGGATGTCTCGTCGAAGCAGACCACGGGATGGTCCGGGTCGTAGTCTTGATGGTACAGTTCCAGCACGTCCTCCATTCGAGCCACGAACTCTCCGCTCACTTCGGGGATGCACCACTCCTTCTTCTTCCACGGTTTGAGTTTGTTTTTTTTAGTATCTGGCGCACCGTCTCGAGGGAGATGCTCTCGGCAAACCCCATCGCCACCGCCTTGTCGGCAATGAGTTGCAGCGTCCAGTCCGCGTGTCCATCGGGTGCATCGCTGCACGCAATGGCTATCAGATGCGCTTCCTGTTTACCGTCCAACTTGCGTTTCTGTCCCGGGCGCGCCCGCTCATTGATTGCACAGTCGAGCCCCTCTTTCACAAACCGCGTGCGCACGCGTCCGGCCGTGGATGCGCTTATCAATAGTCCGCTGGCGATGTCACGGTCGATCAGACCTTCGTCTGCCTTAAGCAACACCAGCGCTCGCTTGACCTTACGGGCCGAAGTCTCCCCACGACTCGCTATCTCTTTGAGATGTGTCCGTTCCGACTCGTTCAACTCCACCTTGTACTTGAGAGCAGGCATGTCTTCGTATGTCCTCCCTATAGGATCATACATAATACTAACCTACTTCTTATATTTGTCAAATACATGCGGAACAGGTACTAGCCTTCCGGTAGGCATCCGCCAAGACAGTCTGTGGGACTTCCGGTTCGTTTGCATTCTCTGAGGACGCTTCCAGTGGTGGACTATCTGTTTTCCGAGCTAAGGCTGACCGAGCTCTATGATGCGTTCTGCGCGGGAAGGGAGGATTTCGACTTCTACCTTCCGCTGGTGATGTCGGCGAAGAGCGTGCTCGATGTCGGCTGCGGGACGGGTGAACTGCTGCGACTGGCGGGGGAGGCCGGTCATACCGGACGGCTGTGTGGGCTGGATCCCGCAGGGGCGATGCTGGAGCAGGCACGGAATCGACGCGATGTAGAGTGGGTACACGGGGACCTCGCATCAGTCGATTGGAGCAGGGAGTTCGACCTAATCGTCATGACCGGTCACGCATTCCAGGTATTCGTCGGAGACGAACAACTGCGTGGGTCGCTGGCCGCCATACAGTCCACTCTCACAGATGACGGTCGCTTCGTGTTTGAGACCCGCAATCCGCCGGCTCGGGGCTGGGAAGCGTGGACCCCGGGAAATGCAGTGGAGATTGAGCACAATGGCAGCGTGGTGAGAATGGCGCACCAGGTGGAGACACCCGTTATCGGGGATGTCGTTTCATTCACCACTACCTACACCAGTCCAAGCTGGGAGCAGTCCCTGGTCAGCCGGAGCACGTTGAGGTTCCTCGATGTGGACTCGCTGTCCGCGTACTTGTCCGAGGCCGGACTGATAATCGAGGAACAGTTCGGCGACTGGGACGGGCAGCCTCTGACGGATACGAGTCCGGAGATCATCACCGTCGCTCGGCGTGGCTGAACCGGACGTCGACTGCCCTGTTTCTGCAGTTCGCTGTATTAAGCGGATGGGTGTGTTCCGGGAAGTCACCCTCACCCTAGCCCTCTCCCACGACGGGAGAGGGGATTTTCGCGCGCTGATTTATTCTGTGAATCTCTGACACAAGACACTACCAACACACCCACGCCGGTCGCAGGGCGCTATGATCGGGAGAGAGTTCGGTATCAGCGTCCCCATCGTTCGTGGTGTACACTGCCAGCCAGATCATCGTGAGCCAAAGGTGAGTGGCTATGAATGTTGGAGTCATCGGCGGAGGGGTGTTCGGGCTGGCGGCGGCGATTGAGCTGCGCGAGCGCGGGCATTGCGTGACGGTCTTCGATCAGGGGCGTGTGCCCTACGAGAACGCGACGTCCACCGACGTGGCGAAGGGCATCCGGCGGACCTGGTATGGAGACGGCGGGCCGTATGTGGAGCTTGTAGAGCGGGCGGCTGTGCAGTGGAGGGCGTGGGAGCGGAGGACTGGAGAGTCCTTGTATCACCGGACGGGCGGGATGAAGATCATGCGCGGCTTCGAGCCGGGCAGCGGAATGTACGAGAACTGGCGCTACCTCCAGAGTCGAGGGGCCGACCTGACCATCATGACGGCCAAAGAGGGGCGCAAGCGTTTCCCGCAGTTCGTCATCGACGACGACGAGGTGTGCGTTCTTGACGACTGGGCAGGGTACATCGAGAGCGAGCGGGCCGTAGCGATGATGGCGGGCATTGCGCGCGAGGACGGTGTGGTCGTGCGGGAGGAATCGCCGGTAACCTCGGTTGACGAGACGAGGGGCGTGGCCACGATTCAGGTGGCAGAAGGAGAGACGCACGATTTCGACCGTGTCGTCGTGGCGGGCGGGGTGTGGAGTGGCAGGCTAGTGCCGGAGGTCGGCAGGAATCTGCTGGTGACGTTGCGCGAGATGATGTTTATCGAGGTCGAGGAACCGGAAAAGTTTGCGCGGGGGCGGTTCCCGGTGTGGTCGGATGATCCGGACGTGAATGGATGGTACGGCTTCCCCCTGCTCCGGGAAGGGTTCGTGAAGGTGGCGATCGAGGGAATCGGCGAGATCGTCGATCCTGACATCGACCGTGCCGGATCCAATGAGTTTCGGGATGAGGCGATGGAGTACCTGCGGCGTCGCATTCCCGATTGGGGACGAGGCCGTGTGGCGGACGTTCGGGCCTGTCTGTACTGCGCTACGCCGGACGACCACTTCATCATCGACCACGCACCCGGCTCGGAGCGAGTCGTCGTTGCCACCGGCGGAAGCGGTCATGGGTTCAAGTTCGGCGGTTCGCTTGGAGCGGTCATCGCCGACGCCGTTGAGGACGTGCCGAACCCTCTAGGCGACTGGTTCCGCATAGGGGACCGGTTCGAGGGGCTGGCAGATCAGACACGGTCGGTGACGGCGTCGCGGGGGTATGCGCTGGCGCAGGGGGAGGGGGCAATGGCGACGAAAAGTAAGACTGTAACTATACGGGGGATGGGCCCCAAGACCAGACCCGCAAAATCACCACAGGGTGGAAGGCCGCCAAAGTCGCGACTTCCCAAGAGCTCGAGCGGGAATAAGCCCCGCGGCGAGAAGTCGACTACGCCACGCTAACAGGAAATAAGAACCTACCCCGCGACAGGAACGAGTACCGGATGTGTCTTGGCAAGAAGCTCTAGGCCTTGGGTTTGAGCACGCTTGAAGACATCCGAAAGCTCTTCTTGCGAGTAGTCGGTATATTCGCCACGCTGAATCTCTCGGATAGCCTCGCTGACCTCCGCGTCGAAACGACTCGCTTGCTCCGGTGAGTCCTCATGCGCGCTCTCCAACGCATCAAGAGCTTCAAGTACGAGATCATTTGCCGACCCGTACCGGCCTTCACTTAGCGTTCGTTCTATCCGTCGCTGAACTTCCAGAGATTGTGAGATGTCCATGAGGACAGTCTATCACGCCCGGACGAGCTTGGACGTAATACCAGTTTTGTGTGATGCCGACGTATTCTTACTGATCGGGCTCTCTGGATTCCGGCCCCGTATCGGAGTACGGGGTGACGTTCCTTCGCCGGAATGACGGATGGGGACGCTGGACATGCAAATTGCGACGTAGTCAGAACGAATTGGTAAGACTTCCCTACTCGGCAAGCTAATCCTGCGTCTCCCGTAGTGAGCGGAAGCGGGGCGTCCATGACCATTGTTGTCTGCCGACGAGGTAGTCTCTGGTGTGGTCGGGGAGGCCCGCGAGGAACTTGGGGCTGGGCTCCTGGCCGGTGTCGGCCTTGAACATTGGAGGGGTGTAGCCGGTGATGATGATGGTGCGTTCGCGGTCGCTGCGGATCTGGCCGGTGGCGTGGATGAGCGACTCTGAGAAGAGGACGGTTGATCCGGCTGGGGCAACTACCTGGTGGATGAGGGAGCGGTCCTCGTAGGCGCAGGCGACGATGTCCTCCATTGGGAGGGCGATCTTGTGGCTGCCGGCTATGACGACCGTTCCGCCGTCGTCGGGGCCGAGCTCGGTGAGGTTGGTGAGGGTCTTGACGAAGTTGCTGTGGAAGAGGCCGTTGCCGGTGTAGGTACCGTGGGGAGGCCGGGTGCCGAAGTGGAAGCCGAAACTCGGTTCGGGATCTGTGTAGGAGTCGGGGTCGCGGGAGTTGATGATGGCCTCGGACTCGGAGAGTCGCACGACTCCGCCGACGACCTCCTCGGCCATGCCGACGAGGCGGGGGGTGGTGACGTAGTCGAGAATGGCGGGATCGGTCTCGAGGACGTGGGCGAAGTGCATGTTGGTCGGGGCGTAGCCGGAGACGCGGCAGTTTCGGATGATCGTGCCGGTCGGGTCGCCGGTCGCCTCGAATTTACGCTTGAGGCTCTGGAGGGCATTGAGCACCGATGAGGTTTCGTCGGGGGTCAAGGTGTTTTCGATTACGACGTAGCCGAAGACATCGAAGTGATAGCGTTGAGCGGGCGTGAGTGCCGGGAAGGGTCGTTTGAGGGAGTCGGCGCCGTTGGTGGTCATAACCTCTGCGTCCATGCTTGGACACTATCACCAGAGGGGTGGACGGTCAATGTCCTAGCTCTCCAACCCGATTCATTGGCGGTTTACGGATGCTATCGCATATGATATCATTCCGAACAGAATGTTAGTGAAATCGTAGGTTCTGGGTGCCGAATAGTAAACTCCTTGCAAGGCTCAGGAACAGTCAGCGGAACGTCTCATATCGGGAGCTGCGCAGCCTGTTGGAGAGTTACGGGTTCGTTCTGACTAGGTCGAGGGGAAGCCATCGTGTCTTTGGGTATCCGGGGTCTCCTATAAAGCTGACTGTCGTGGAAAGTGATGAAGTGCGTCCGGTATATGTGCGTACTGCCATACAGAAGATCGAAGAAGCAGTGGCGTTGAGATGAGGCGCGACTACGCGTCGCTCGCTGAAAGGGGGAAGCAGTGTCTAGTGAGTCTTTGGAATACTATCTTGGGCTGGACTACCCCGTGGAGTTGACCTATGAATCGGATGACGGGGGTTATTGGGCAACCGAGATCATTGATCTTCCCGGCTGCGTTTCCCACGGTGACACTCCCGACGAGGCGGTTGCAAACCTGAGTGAAGCCAAGCGGCTCTGGATCGAGGATCACCTGGCAAACGGTTATGACGTTCCCGAACCCGCCGACGCGAGAGGGTTCAGTGGGCGGGTTCTGCTCCGACTGCCCAAGTCAGTTCACTACCGGCTCTCGCGGGACGCCGCCAGAGAAGGAGTCAGCGTGAATTCTCACCTTGTCAGGCTGCTTGTAGAAGCCTCCGCAGCTAGGGCTGCGCTCGACGCGCTCACCATGTCCGTCGAGGAGCATCGGACGCGGATCGTCGCGCTTGAAAGCCGATTGGGAGAACGCGAACCGATTACGGCAGGCGCGGACTGATTCAGGGACATTTAGCCTGCTTCTTCCATATCTTCGATATATGCATGAGCGGCGTCCTGCAGCGCCAAAAGCGCCTCCTCGCGCGTGTGACCCCAAGCGGCGCAACCCGGCAGCGAGTCGATCCATGCGCTCCACCGACCATCCTCATCTTGTTCCATCTCCGCTGTAAGTACGTATGTAGTCAATTCGCTCCTCCACACTTGCCTTGTATCGGTTCCATACTCAATTCTATCCCACGATGTCCCTGAACACGCGGAGGTAGTTCAGGCCGAGGAGCTTGCGGAGCTCGTCTTCGTTGAAGCCGCGCTTGGCGAGGGCCATGGTGAGGAGGGGCCAGTCGGCGAAGGTCTGGTAATCGACGTTGTAGTAGTCGTCGTGGACGCGGTGCTCGCGTCGGAAGCCGCTCCAGTCGAATGCTCCGTGGGGTAGGTCAGGCATGTCGTCAGGGTATTCGACCAGGGACCCTGTCTGGCCGCCGGGCCCGCACTTGTCGTTGCCGATTCCGACGTGGTCGATGCCCATGACGTTGACGAGGTGGACGACGTGGTCGACGAAGTGGTCGAGGGTGGCAGCGGTAGACTCGTCCTGCACGAATCCCGGAACGATGGTGACGCCGAAGAAGCCGTTCTGGTCGGCGATGGCCTTGGCGAGTTCGTCGCTCTTGGCGCGGTCGTGGTAGGTGACGGCCTTCGCGTTAGAGTGGCTGACGATCACGGGCGAGGTGGAGAGCTCGATGGCGTCCCAGCCGACGGCCTCGCTGCAGTGGCTCACGTCGACGATCATGTTCAGCTCGTTGAGCCGCTCGACGACGGTGCGACCGAAGTAGGTTATGCCGCTGGGGTTGTGCTCCGTGCAGCCATCGCCAACGAGATTGCGAAGGTTGTAGGTGAGCTGGACCTGGCGGAGGCCGAGGTTGTAGAAGAGGTCGATGCGTTCGATATCTGTGCCGAACGGGATGGAGTCCTGGAAGTCGATGATGACCCCGTGCTTGCCCTCGCGGTAGACTCGCTCGATGTCGTCGGCGGTGAGAATGAGGGCGACCTCGCCTCCGAGCACGTCGATCATCGAGCGTGCCTCGGCGATGCGTTTGACGGCGGCCTCGAAGGCGACTTCTATACGGCTTCCCGCTATGTAGGTGCCGGCGCCGATTGTCACTCCGGATGTCTTCCACAGGCCGACGTAGTCATGGACGGCATCGGGATTGGTCTGCACCTCGCGGGCGGCCATTCGGGCCATGCGGTTGCCTGCGATGCCCCGGTCAACTCCTCGCTCATTGAGCTCGGCGAGGGCGGCCCGCATATTGTCGTTGAAGAGAAACCCGCTCGTGGCGGGCGGCTGCTGCGCGTCGATGACGAGGGCCTCGTAGTGTAGCTCGCGGGCCTCGGCGGGCGTGAGCGAAGGTGGACGGATGGGGTCTCGGACTGATGGCATGGGCGCTCCTTCGGAAACGTGTTGCGTGATGATACCAAACCCGGCGGGCGCTTACCGCATGGCCATCGCCGTTCGGCGATATTGTGAAGTCCTATCGTCTCTTGGCAAGAGATGTCCCCACCGTACCAGTTGCCAGAACCAGTACCGCCGCCGGCGGCCAGAAGTATGAAGCGAGGCCTGCCATACTGTAGGCAGCCAGCATAAGCAACAGAGATATCATCCATGCGCACCCTAATGCCCACCATGAACCCTGTTGGACGCTTGTCGCAAGAAAGAATGTTGCCGCGGCGGGCCAGAAGTATGGGCCTGCGCCCATGCCGATGAGAGTACCGAAAACTAACACTACTGCCACCGTCCAAGCACCCCACTTCGCTGGGCGCGAGTCCTGCGTTCCCCACATGAAGAGGGCGACGATTCCTATGAGCACTAGGACGGAGGGCACAAGCAGTATGGGAAGAACGCCCCATCCGTCGTTTGCAATAATGCTTCCTCCGTCTTCCCTTTCTTGGAGAAATCGAACGACGAACCACAACACCAGAGCAACGGCGAGTGCTACTGCTAGACTTGCCAGCAGCAGTGGGAGGTTGAGGGAAACGAATCCTATCTCGCGAAGGTCCCATCCCTTCATTACACACTCACTGTTCTTTGACCGGTCCTTCACCCACCCATTTGGGCTGTGCGGCGGACGATCCACTCCACATAGCTCTTGCGCGTAATGCCGCGACGCCGAGCTTCAGAGGCGATGGTATCGGCCACACCTGAGTCCAGCGTTAGATTGAGACGCACGCTCCTACGATCGGGTGAGGTGCGGACGAGGAGAATGGATGTCAAAGCGCAGCCCGGCGGGACTTTCACGTCTTCCAACGCGCTGGGAGGCGTAAGTGATAAACCGTCCCTCGATGCCTCGATAGCATAGTCCTGGAGGGCTTCTTCCGCGTTGCGAATGGCCTGATCCAAGGTATCCCCCATTGCCACGATTCCAGGGAGATCGGGGAACACGACGCCGTAATCCTGGCCTCCGCCTTCGATAAGCGCCGGATATCTCATCATTCCTCCCAGCCTGCTTTCTTTGCGATGGACCGAGCAACTCCAGGCTTAACAGTTCGGTGCCGCGGCAGCGTGATGACGCCCAAAATTTGTGGATGTGCGTAAATATCGTGGCTGGACCCGTGGCGGCGCAGATACCAACCGTCCCGCTCCAACCCTTGACGAATCCGATGTGTCCGTGTCTCGAATACGTGCATAATTCTAACACGTCAGAGTATCGGTAGAAAACGTCTCGCCCGGCGCTCGTACTGGTTCCATATGATTTTAGTAGCTTACTCAAAGCACCCTCACCCTCACCCTAGCCCTCTCCCACGACGGGAGAGGGGATACGCATCTCTCAATCCGACTATCATATTCAAATGGGAACGGTACTCGTCGCAATCGACCGTCCTGCTTCTCAGAATTAGGCAGGGAAATATGCGGTAGAACATGCCCTGCGCACCTTTGGCGTATAATCGGCTGCAAACTTCGTAGGGGGCCTGGGCGATGAAGACGTACAGGGTGGCGATTCTCGGTTGTCGGGGCAGAGGGACGGCGGCGGCGCGGGCCTATCACGCCCATCCGCGGACGGAGGTTGTCGCCGTGTGCGACCTGGTCCAGGAGCTTGTGGACACCCTCGGGGACGAGCTGGGCGTCGATGCGAGGTACGCCGACCTCGACAAGATGATCGTGGAGACGAAGCCAGACATCGTCGCGATTCCGACGGGCACGGAGTTCCACTATCCCCTCTCGATGCGGGTGCTGGAACACGGGGTACACATCGAGGTCGAGAAGCCGATCTGCGTCGAGCTGCACCAGGCCGACGAAGTGCTGGCGAAGGCGGCCGAGAAGGGTGTTCGGGTTGCGGTGCATCATCAGTCCCGTTCGGGTGGGCTTATGCGCGCGGTGCATGGCGTCATTGCGGACGGGCGCATCGGCAAGCTGCGGCACATAAGCGGCAGCGGGAAGGGATATTACGGCGGGTACGGGATGTTGAACATCGCGACGCACTCGCTGAACTCGATGATGAAACTGGCCGGCCACTGCAGGCGGCTGTATGCGACGGCGAGAACGGACGGGCGTCCCATCGGTCCAGAAGACGTCGTGCCCTCTCCCAGCGGGATGGGGACGATGGCCGGAGAGGCTATCAGCGCGCACCTGGAGTTCGACGGTGGCGTGACGGCAAACCTGCTGTTTCAGCGGATGCCGGTCGTAGACAAGAACGGCCACGTGCTGGAGTTTCTGGGCACGGAGGGTCGAGTGATATTCAACACGACCAGGGGCGCGTGGCTCTTGGAAGACGCTTATTCGTTACCGGACGGGGAGCAGAATGTGTGGCGCCCGCTCGATGCCGAGGTCCCGGAGAGCTACGGTCCCAGCGGCAGGGGGGCGTTGGACGACTACTGGTTCGTTGAGGAGTTCGTCGAGGCCCTGGACGAGGGACGCGACCACGAGTCGAGCGGCGTTGAAGCGACTCACGTGCTGGAGATCATCATGGGAGTCTTCGAGTCTGCGGCGTATGGGCGGGCGGTCGATCTTCCACAGGCTGAACGGGACCATCCGCTGCTCCGATGGCGCAGGGAAAACGGTCTGGGCGACCCCGATCCTATGCCGCGTTCATACTACGAGTGGCTGGAGGCCGAGGACGAGCGGTTGGGACGGGGAGCGCGGGCGTAGTAGCCCTAAACCAGTGAAATGGCGGGTAGCAATATGGAGGCGATCTGCGTTCCGCAACGACAGGGCGGGTTTCAAACCCGCCCCTACGATGACACAGTATCGTTACCCTTCATTGCTGGGGTGTTGATGCCCTAGCTTGAGGTCTCTCCTCGGTTTGCGGGGGCGTCCGCTTGTTGAAGGACACGGTCTGACCAGTCGCCGACGCGCGCGTCGAAAGTCCGGCGGGCGCGGTACTCGGCCTCGGCGATGCTGGCCCACACTTGAAGCGCGTCCCAGCGGTCCATGATCTTGAAGAGGGTTGACATGGCCTCCGGGCCGACGAACTGCGGCCACGAGATGTCTTCCCACCACAGTACGGGAGCAGCATGGCGGGGAGAGTCGATGACTCCCAGGTCCATGGGGATTTGAAAGACCTCGCCCGCGGGCCGGGTCGCACCGTTGGTGGACGACGGCCAGGCCTCCCTGGGAAGGATGTCGCGGGCGAGCTTGGTGTGGTTGGGGTTGTCGATGGAGACGTACACGACCTGGTTGGGGCTGTGGATGAGCATGACGTTGGAGATGCCGGTCCAGTCGTAACCGTTCGGGTACTCGTCCAGCAGCTCGTCGCGGAGCGAGTCCAGGTCGAGCTCGTTGTCGGGCTCGTCGATGAACGGCGAATCGGCCCCAAGGGTACTGGAGATATCGTCGAGGAACGTCCCGCGCGCCCAGTCGCCAAACTCGCGCAGGGCATCGGTTGCACGGTTCCCGACATCGGGTTCGAGCTTCAACGTGTGCTGATAGCCCACCTCTGGGAGTCCTCCGCAGAAGGGTCGGACGCTATCGTACCCCAAAGTGTGAGGCTTTGCTATACCCCCTCCACTATATGTAGTGGCGTTATCAGCACTTCCGGGATGCTCCGAACGCATGAATCGGCACATATATGGTTGGATAGTCACCGATTGGATGGTACAGTTACCTTCAAGCGACGAAGGGAGCGGGCGCTCCCATTTGGGGTGGATTCTCATGGCATTCAACATACCGAAGAAGCCGTCGCTGAACGGCATCGAATCGAAGTGGCTGGAGCGGTGGGACGACACCGGCGTATACGACTTCGACGGGTCGAAGAACAGGGAAGACATCTTTAGCATCGACACGCCGCCGCCGACGGTGAGCGGATCGCTGCACGTCGGACACGTGTTTTCATATACGCACACCGACACTATCGCGCGGTACCAGCGGATGCGGGGCAGAGAGGTCTTCTACCCGATGGGGTGGGACGACAACGGCCTGCCGACCGAGCGCAGGGTGCAGAACTACTACGGCGTCCGATGCGACCCGACGACCCCGTACGATCCCGATTTCGAGCCGCCGGCCAAGCCGCCCAAGTCGGCGATTGCGATTTCTCGCGGGAACTTCATCGAGCTGTGCCATCGTCTTACCCAGGAAGACGAAAAGGCGTTCGAGGACCTCTGGCGCAATCTGGGGCTGTCGGTCGACTGGTCGCTCACGTACGCAACCATCGACGAGACGGTGCAGAGGATCTCGCAGCGGTCTTTCCTCAATAACCTGGCTCGCGGGGAGGCTTACCAGCGAGAGGCCCCCACGCTGTGGGACTGGACGTTCCAAACGGCGGTAGCCCAGGCGGAGATCGAGGACCGCGACGAGGACGCGGCCTACTACCGGCTCCACTTCCGGCACGAGGGAGGGGTCGTTCCCATCGAAACAACTCGACCGGAGCTGCTTCCGGCCTGCGTCGCGGTGGTCGCCCACCCGGACGACGAGCGCTATCAAGGACTCTTTGGAAAGAGTTTGACTACACCCCTCTTCGGAGTGGAGGTTCCCGTTGTGGCGCATGAGGCGGCGGATCCCGAGAAGGGTTCCGGCGCGGCGATGGTATGCACATTCGGCGATACGACGGACGTGGTCTGGTGGAGAGAGCTGCAGTTGGCGACCCGGAGCATCGTCAACCGCGACGGACGGTTCGCGCCGGTCGAGTGGGGAACGGAGGGCTGGGAGTCACGCGATCCGGCGGAGGCGCAAAAGCACTACGATGAGTTGGCGGGACTGCGGGTGTATCAGGCCAAGAGGCGAATGGCCGAGCTCCTGGAGGAGAACGGCGAGCTTCACGCCGAGCCGAAGCCGATCACTCACGCTGTGCGCTTCTACGAGAAGGGTGACCGCCCGTTGGAGATCGTCACGAGCAGGCAGTGGTACCTGAAGAACGGCGGCCTCGACATGGACCTGCGAGAGCAGCTCTTGGAGCGCGGTCGCGAACTGGAGTGGCACCCAAGCACGATGCGCGTACGGTACGAGAACTGGGTTAACGGCCTGAACTCCGACTGGCTGCTCAGCCGGCAGCGGTTCTTCGGGGTGCCGATTCCGCTGTGGTACCCCCTGAAGGAGGACGGCTCGATAGATCACGACAACCCCATCGCGCCGACGGACGAGCAGCTTCCCATCGACCCGTACCGGGAGGTGCCGGACGGCTATACGGAAGACCAGCGCGACCGTCCTGGGGGCTTCACGGGAGACCCCGACGTGATGGACACGTGGGGAACGTCATCGCTCTCGCCTCAATTGGTGGGCCGATACGGCGAGCCGGACGAGCTCATGTCCCGCGTCTTCCCGATGGACCTGCGGCCGCAGGCGCATGACATCATCCGAACGTGGCTCTTCTACACGGTTGTGCGCGCACATCTGGAGCACGACAGTCTGCCGTGGAAGAACACGACGATATCCGGCTGGGTGTTCGACCCCGACCGGAAGAAGATGTCGAAGTCGAAAGGGAACGTCATAACGCCGATGCATGTGATCGAGCGGTACGGCGCTGACGCCGTGCGGTACTGGGCGTGCAACGGGCGTATGGGAAGGGACACGGCCTTCGACGAGAACCAGATGAAGGTCGGGCGAAGGCTTGCCATCAAGCTGCTGAACGCGAGCAAGTTCGCCCTGTTGAACGCCGAGGGCGCGAGCGATGACGCCGAGATCACCGAGCCGCTGGACGCGGCGATGCTGGCACGGCTCGCTGAACTGGTAGACGACGTGACTGAGGCATTCGACCGGTTCGACTACGCGCGGGCGCTGGAAACAACGGAGACATTCTTCTGGTTCTTCACGGACAACTACATCGAGCTCGTGAAGGGCCGCACCTACGGGAACCGCGGAGATTCGGCCCGCGATTCCGGGCGGGCGGCACTGTGCCTGGCTATCGAGACGCTTCTCAAGCTCTTCGCGCCGCATGTCCCCTTCGTGACGGAGGAGGTCTGGTCGTGGTGGAAGGGAGGGAGCGTTCACCGGGCTGAGTGGCCGAGCGGAGATGCAATTCGCGCAAAGGCCGGGGGCATTGCCGAGGAGGCGGTCTACGAGGTCGCAAGCGAGGTGCTGGGGGAGATTCGGCGGTTCAAGAGCGACTCGAACCTCTCATTGGGCGCTCCGGTGGGTAAGGTCGTCGTGCGGGACACGGCGGAGCGCATAGCGATACTGGAGCGGTCGCTGCTGGACGTGAAGGACGCGGGCCGCGTCGGAGAGTTCGCGATGATGGCGGACGGCGCGTTTTCGGTGTCGGTGACGGAGGGTGGTGCTGCGGGGCGGGAAGGGTAGTTAGCGTTTGCGGGCCGTTACAACTGATTAAGTAGAATCTTCTGCTTACAGTAGAGGTCTACAGTTGGTTTAGGAGGAACGGAAGGGAAACAAATCCGGGCATGTTGGATCAACCCAAGTATCAAGAATCCTTCGCCAAGGCTCTGGACAACGCAATCGCAAAGGCGGCGAAGGCTGAATTCTCTCGCATGGCTGCAAAGTTGAATGGAGACAAGGTTAAAGTGGCGAGGGCGGTTGAAAATGCACTTCGCGGGCTTGCGGGACTTCAGAGTGGCGACCAGCCCCACTATGACGACGAGTGGCTTGCGCTCCTTTACAGCACTTGGTATCAACCGTCTCACATAAATCTTGCATATTCGATGATCAAGGCTATGGCGAAGCAGAGAGACCCCGAGGGAGCCGTCTTGTCTCCCACTGGCAAGTTGCACGTCGTAGATTTTGGATGCGGCACGTTGGCAATGCAGTTCGGGATAGCATTGGCGGCGGCGAACGCCTTACAGGAAGGACAGCGTCTTACTGCGATCAGGATCGATCTGATAGACAGCAGCCGAGCCATGATCGATATGGGTCTTAAGATATGGAGTCAACTCAAGGAGGAAATTGACAAGGATCAACAATTCTCCAAATTGAGTAAGGCATGTGAGCTTATACACTTGAAGATACTGACCGGTGACGAAGGTCCTACCGTACAACAGGGATCGGACAGTTGGCTCAGTGCGATCCATGTGGTGTATGCTGATAACAAGGATAAAGTGAAGATAGAGCTTGAAAGACTATCGAGCAAGACCAACCCTGACGTAGGTTTCGTTACCTCTCATTATTCCAGTCTTCATCGCGTAAAGTTCATATCTCCATTTGGAGCAGATAAGTACAACCCTTCGACACCTGACGTTCAGCAACAGTTCAGACATTCGTCAGGGTGGTCTGCCTTTAGCCTATGGCGCACCTCCGGGTGGCGGCGCGACTTATACGACCACATTGATCAATATGTTGATGATGACGGTTTTGTTCGGGGTTACTTATCTAGTGATGGGTACATTCCATGGAAATGGGCGAATGCTGCAATTCTGATCCATACTAAGCGTCGATGCGTATGACCCCGAACACTATCCAAACACCCATCCCTGGCCTGTTAGAGCCCGGCCCCACCGAGGTACTGCTCGCCGCAGGCCCTTCCCGCATTGGTCATGCCGGTATCGCCTATAACTCCGCTCGTGAGGTGCTAACACGCGCCACCGGGTTCATGGACGCTTACGATTACACTCTGAACCCCTATGCGGGATGCTCGTTTGGGTGCACGTACTGCTACGCGGCTTTCTTCAGCCGTAGCCGGGAAGCCCGTGACGACTGGGGTCGCTGGGTTACCGTCAAGGAGAATGCCGTCTCTCTGCTGTCGCGACGAAAGCCCGGTAGCCTGGACGAAAAACTCATCTATATGAGTAGCGTAACGGATCCCTACCAGCCCGCCGAGCGTGAGTTGAAGCTGACTCGCAACATCCTGGAAATCATGGCCGAGCGCCACAAGCCTAAGCTGGTGATCCAAACCCGCAGCCCGGACGTCGTCCGCGACTGCGACCTGTTTCGGCGGATAGAGGAGAACGGCGGTCGAGTGCAAGTCAACATGACCGTGACGACCGATGACGAAGACATTAGGCGCACATTCGAACCGTTCTGTCCGTCGAATTCCGTACGTATGCGCGCCATAGGAGAGGTGCAAGCTGCGGGGGTTGACACCTGCATAACGATGACGCCCCTGCTTTGGGCGAGTGATCCTCACTCCTTTTCGCAGAGCCTATTGGAGTCGGGTGTCCAGAAGTTCATTGCCCAGCCATTCCACTTCCAACGTGGCAAGTTCGTCGCCTCCACTCGAGACAGTGCACTCGATCTAATGGCTGAGAAACTCGGGTCCGACCGCAAGTCATTCCGTGGTAGATACATGGAGCACTACCAGTGGGTGTTCAGTATCTTGCACAGCACCCTGCCGGAGTTGGGCGAGGGCAAGGACGGATTTAGTCCGCCATTCTAAACCGTGTCAATTGCGTCCATGCTGATCGCTAAACGAAACCCCTTAGCTTGGCGGCGTGGTGGACGCGGCCTACGCCGAGGAGGAAGGCCGCCTCACGGAAGGTGACGCGCTCACGTTTTACGATGTCCCATACGTCGCGGTAGGCGCTCGACATGATCTTGTGGAGCTCGGCGCTGACCTCGTCCTCGTCCCACTTGTGCTGGTAGAGGTTTTGCGTCCACTCGAAGTAGGAGCCGACCACGCCTCCTGCGTTGACGAGGATATCGGGCAGGACGTGTATACCGCGGTCGTTCAGAATGGCGTCGCCCTCCGGTGTGACGGGGTGGTTCGCCGCCTCAACGACGACAGCGGCCTTGACCCTGGGAGCGTTACCCTGGTGAATGACGCTTTCGATGGCCGCAGGGACGAGCACGTCGCAATCGAGCTCCAGCAGTTCGGTGTTGGTTACGACGTCCGCTCCGGGAAAACCGACGACGCCGGAGCCTGCCTGTTGGTGCTCGACGACTAGGGGGATATCGAGTCCACGCGGGTTGTATATGCCTCCCTCGACACCGCTCACGGCGATGACCTTGCAGCCCATCTCGTGGGCGATCCTCGCGACCCAACTGCCGACCTGTCCGAAGCCCTGAACGACGACGCGAGCTCCGCCGACCGTGAGGCCGAGGTCTTTAGCCGCCTCGCTCATCACGAAGACGGCTCCGCGTCCAGGGGCGGCGTCGCGTCCAACCGAGCCGCCCAACTCGATGGGCTTGCCGGTCACGATGCCGGGCGTGTAGCCCGCGATGGCGCCGTAGGCGTCCATCATCCATGCCATCGTCTGCGAGTTGGTGCCCATGTCGGGAGCGGGGATGTCGCGGTTCACGCCCAGCAGGTGGTGGATGTTGGAAGTGTATCTCCTGGTCATGCGGTTGCGCTCGGACTCGCTCAACGTGCCGGGATCGCACTGGATGCCGCCCTTCGCGCCGCCGAACGGGATGTCGACGACGGCCGTCTTCCACGTCATGAGAGAGGCGAGCGCCCGCACCTCGTTGACATCCGCGGCGGGGTGAAAGCGCGTTCCCCCCTTGTAGGGTCCGCGAGCGGCGTTGTGCTGAATGCGGTAGCCGTTGTAGACCTTGATCGAGCCGTCGTCCATGCGGACCGGAACGGAGACGGTCAGCTCGCGCCAGGGCTTCTTGAGCAGATCGCGGGTCCCGTCGTCAAGGCCCAAACGGTCTGCGGCGCGGTCGAAGAACTGGTTCACTTCGTCGAATGCGTTCATTTGCCCTGCCTCAATACGGATGACTCAGAGAGTCTTTAGTCTATTAAACGTCCGATGTCGGGATTGGTGTGCGCGGCTTACATGTTACAGTAGGGGCCATTCTCATCACTATTGAATGGGAGGCGGATATGGAAGTCTGGGATGCCCTGCGAACGCGGTTGACGGTGCGGCAGTTCAAGCCCGATCCCGTGCCGGACGAGATCGTTACCAAGCTGCTACAGGTAGGATTGTGGTCGCCAAGCTCTCGCAACCGGCAGCCGTGGCACTTCGTCGTGATTCGGGATCGGGAGACGCTGCGGAAGATCGGCGGCATAACGACCTACGGGCCGTTCCTCGCCGATGCCCCGATGGCCATCGCGATTGGCATGGACTCTATATCGGCAGACAGGCCCGATCTCGACAGCGGTCGCGCTCTCCAGCAGATGGAGGTCCTTGCATGGGCGGAGGGCATGGGGACGTGCTTCGTCGCGTTTCACGAGCCGGACCAGAACCGTGCCGCGAAGGACCTCATTGCGATGCCCGATCACATCGAACTGATAACGATCATGCCGTTCGGGTACCGGCACGACCATGTGAAGGGCACCCGTCGACGGCGGAAGGACCTGTCGGAAGTGGCGCACTCCGAGCGATTCGGGAACGCCTACGTCGGGTAGGTCAGTCCTCAAGCTTAACCGGGTTCCTGAGCGTGCCGATGCCCTCGACCTCTGCCTCGATGATGTCGCCGACCTGGATCTCTTCGGTCGCGCCGGGGCCACCCGTGCAGATGATGTCTCCGGTGCGCAGGGCGTGGTACTCGGATACCTCGCTCAGCATTCGGGGGATGGTGAAGACGAGGTTGCTTGTGTTCCCCGTCTGGACGACCTTGCCGTTGATACGGAAGGTAAGATCGAGGTTGTACCGGTCTTCGATCTGGTCCTTGGGGACGATCCACGGTCCGACGGGGGCGCTCGACTCGAAGCACTTGTAGCGCGGGCCCATGTCCTTGACGCCACGCAGGGTCAGGTCGTTGAGGACGGTGTACCCCCAGATGTGGTCGTCAACGTCGTCCTCGGCGATGCTCATGCCGTCCTTGCCGATGACGACGGTCATCTCCGTGTCGTAGACCAGCGGTTTAGGATGGTAGTTCTTCGGGTAGACCACGAACTCGTCGGGGCCGACGACCACGCCGCTCATCTTGAAGAAGATGCCTGGGCTTTCCGGCTGTTCGGCACCCGCCAGTTCCGCGTGGCTGACGTATGTGTCGCCCATGCAGATGACCTTGGTGTCGGGAACGATGGGGGCCTTCAGGGTGACGTGGTTGCGGTCGAAATGGATAGCCTCTCCTGTCGGCCCCTCGCCGGCGCCGCTCTCGGTCACCCACTGCAGTCCCCTTCGTGCCGCCGACAGGGCAGAGTCGCCGGCCGCAAGGAACTCCCGCAGGTCGGCGGGAACGAGCCGGTTGGCTAGGCGGTAGGCGTCCTTGATGCCGTAGTCTTCCGAGAGTTGGGTTACGGCGCAGAGATTCAGGTCGTAGAGCCGGTCGCCATTCATGCTACCGACCCGTTCGCCCGAACTCCCAACGTAATTGCAGAGGTAGATTTCTTGCATCGTGGTTCTCCGAGTTCGAGTTTGCGGCTCCGCCTCGCCGCTCGTTCGCGGCGAAGGATACAGAGGGGAATTTACTCAGTCAACGCTCAGGGGGAATGCACAACGACGGCGACTCCAACCCCTACGTCTAGTGATTGGGCAGCGCTTCCGAGGTTCTCCGCGATTTCGAGGTAGCCGTGACTGCCGATGAGCGCGAGAAGGCCGTTAGCATCGGCGAAGGTCGCGCTCAGACCGTGAATCTTCGTGTCCGCGAGTTCGATGACTATATCGCCGTGTGGGAGTTGAGAGGCGGGAATGTTGGTGACGGCGTTGCCGAAGCGGTCGACGTGGATGATTCTGCCCGCCACAGTGTCTCCATGTCGTTCAATGGTGAAGAGGTTGAGGATCGTGAGTTCATTTAGCGGTTCGCCGAGGCGTTCCGGCTCCAAGCCGGATGCAATATAGGCGGCGGCAGGCGTGAAGATGTCCCTGCCGTGAAAGGTGTCGCTCACGGGTTCGAGCCGGTAGGCGGGGTTTGTGATCCGGTACGCCTCGCAGCCGTCCGGTACGGGCACCGAGACCGGCACGCCGAACTCCGTTGACTCGAAATGGCCATGGGACGCCGACAGATGGTCGTTGAGAACGAAGGAGAGGATGCCGTTGTCGGGCGCACAGAACGACCCGAATGGCGTGACGAGCGCGACCGCTTTCCTGCTGGTTCCGACACCGGGGTCTACGACGGCGACGTGGACCGTCTCGGCGGGGAAGTAACGGTAGACGCCTCCAAGAATGAAAGCGGCGTGTCGGATGTCGTGGCGTGGCACTTCGTGGGTGACATCGATCAGGGTCAGGTCAGGCGCGATACCGAGCGCGACGCCCTTCTCGGCCGCGCCGTAGCCGTCGGAGGAGCCGAAGTCCGTCGTGAAGGCGAGTACTTTGTTGGACACGGCTTGAGGAAGAGACTAGAAGATGCGGGCCCTAATGATGGAGGTCACTATGAAGATGACAACGAGAACGATGGTGAACTGGAACAGGGTACGTTCGATGCCGCGCCGGGTGCGGAACGAACTCTCTCCTCCTCCGAACAGCCCCACGCCTTGTCCACGCACCTGCACGAGAATGACCGTGACCAGCACAATGCTGAGCGCGATCTGAATGAAACTCATTGCCAACTCAAAGTCCATCGGTACCTCTACCCCATCGAGTCATCCGCGCGACGCTAACTTGGAGAAACTACGCTACGCGCCTGTGCGGACCTCTACTTCAGCTTCGGGAACCTACTTATGATACACGCCCAAGATACAGTCTGCTAGTTTACCCGCGTCGTGTCGTACGGGAAATTCCCGGTCGATCAGATCTGCGGTCACCAACTTAGCAATGTCGAGGCTTTGCCCATCTTGCTGAACGAGACGTCCCCTGAACTGCGTACCCAACTCGGCCGTCCCGCTGTTGGCTATCACGTAGTTCACGACCTCACGGCTCGTGTGCTGCCGAAGGGCCGCCACGTGGTCGGCGACGTTGTAGCCTATGGTCTCCCCGTGTTCGGTTGCGACATTGCAGATGTAGAGCTTCTGGGCCTCGGCATTCAGCACCGCCTCCGCGATACCCTTGACGAGGAGGTTCGGCAGAATGCTGGTGTACAGACTGCCGGGACCGATCACGATCATCTCCGCGTCAAGGACCGCCTCGATGGCCGCAGGGACGGCGGCGGCATTCTGTGGGCGTATCATCATTTCCTTGATTACGCCGCCGTTGGTACCGATGTTGGATTCCCCATCCACGACCGTGCCGTCGAAGAGCTTGGCCGAGAGATGGAGGCTTTCGTTCGTTGCGGGGAGGACTCTGCCGTGTACTGCGAGGACGCGGCTGAACTCGGCCAACGCGGCCTCGAAGTTGCCGGTGATGTCGGTCATGGCGGCGATGAAGAGGTTGCCGAAGCTGTGGCCCTCCAAGCCCTCGCCGCGGTCGAAACGGTACTGGAAGAGGTCGCGCACGAGAGTCTCGTCGTCGGAGAGAGCTATGAGGCAGTTCCTGAAATCTCCGGGAGGAAGCACCCCGAAGTTCTCGCGGAGCCGTCCGGAGCTTCCCCCGTCGTCACCCACCGTCACGATAGCGCTGATATTGTCGGTATGCTCCTTCAGGCCGCGAAGCAGCACCGACATGCCGGTGCCGCCCCCGATTGTGACGATACGGGGGCCACGAGAGCGGTAGCGGCGGGTATACAGCGTTTCGGCGAGCGAGTCGATGCCTGAGGTTGCCAAGACGAGATGACCGACGGAGCTATACAGGCCGTAGACGGACACCGCCACCGCCACAACACCCACGCCGCCGAGCAGCACGCCCTCCAAATACCAGGGCAGGAAGTTGGGCAAGTATAGGTCAAAGACGTTCTTGGATACGAACGCCAGGCCGATGGCGATGATCCCCACCCCGGCGGACCATAGCAGTATCCACCTTTTGACCCCGAGGCCGGCGTAGGCGAACTTGAAGAAGGTCTCCCAACCGCTCGCGCGGCCTGACCCGTTCCGTGCTCTCAACTCGGCACCGCCTGCCTCATCTCGTCGAGCTTCTCCTTGACCAGCGACGACGCCATACGGGGGTTGGCCTTCCCGCGAGTTTCCCTCATAACCTGCCCGACGAGGAATCCGATAGCCTTGTTCTTGCCGTCCATGTAGTCGGCAACCGCCTGGGGATTTCCGGCGATTGCCGTATCCACGGCGGACGCGACCTGGTCAAGGTCGCTCACCTGCACCAGTCCCGCCTTTTCGGCAATCTCGGCGGGGCCGCGACTCGTCTCGTACATCTGAACGAACACGTCTTTCGCCAGATTGGAGCTGAGCTTTCCTTCATCGACCATGTCGATGAGCTCGACCAGTTGGGCGGGCCGGACTCGGATGTCCCCGATATTCGTGTCGGTTTCCTTCATCAGCCTCGTTAGCTCGCCGAGCATCCAGTTGCTCGACGATTTCGCCAGTTTCGCCAACGCCTCGCCCTCAGTCGGGCGGACCGCGATCACGGAATCGAAGTAGTCCGCGGTCGCCTTTTCCGCCGTCAGGAGGCCTGCGTCATACGCCGAGAGGCCGTACCGCTCCATGAGCCGGGCCTTCCGAGCGCGCGGAAGCTCAGGCAGGTCGCTCCGTACGCGGTCGACCCACTCCCGCTCGATCACGAACGGCGGCAGGTCGGGCTCGGGGAAGTAGCGGTAGTCGGACGAGCCTTCCTTGACGCGCTGGGATACCGTAATGCTCTTTTCCTCGACCCAGCCCCGCGTCTCCTGCACAATACGATCTCCCTTGCGGGCGAGTCGGGTCTGACGGTCAGCCTCGTAAATCAGCGCGCCGAACACGGAGCGGAAGCTGTTCATGTTCTTGACCTCGACCTTCGGGCCAAGCTCGGTCGCTCCGCGGGGACGGACGCTGATGTTCGCGTCGCAACGAAAGCTGCCTTCCTCCATATTGGCCGTGCTCGCGCCGATGTAGCGGAGGATGGAGTGGAGGGACAGCAGGTACGCCCGCGCCTCCTCCGGCGAGCGCATGTCGGGTTCGCTGACGGTCTCCATCAGCGGGACGCCCGCGCGGTTGATGTCGAGCAGGCTGTAGCGCTCGCCGCCGTATCCCGTGTGGTGCGACAGCTTCGCCACGTCCTCTTCCAGGTGGACGCGGTTGATCCGAATCGTGCGCTCCTCGCCGTCCACGTCTACGGTCAGCTTGCCGTCCTTGGCGATGGGCCGGTCGAACTGCGATACCTGGTACCCCTTCATGAGGTCGGGGTAGGGGTAGTTCTTGCGGTCGAACTTCGATAACTCGGAGACCGTGCAGTCGAGGGCCAGCCCGGTCGCGATGACGATCTCCACTGCACGACGGTTTATGGTCGGCAGGACGCCGGGCATCCCCATGCAGACCTCGCACACCATCGAGTTGGGGGCCGCGTCCTGGTATGACGCCGCGCAGGCGCAGAACATCTTGCTCCGCGTCAGCAGCTGACTGTGGACCTCCAGACCGATGACGACTTCGTAGTCCATGCGTTGCCGGTGAAAATAGTGTCGAGACGAAAGTGAATGCGCCTTGAGTATTGTAGTCCAGAGAGCGGGGAAAGAGAAACTGCGGGGTGACGAGTTCCTCAGCAAGGTCCCTAGATTCTTCGCTGCGCTGCGTTTCGGAATATGTCATGAGGGTTGCTACCCTCACCACGTGAAATGAAAAGGGCAGCTTGGACTGAAAGGGACCGAAGATGGATTCCTGCATACGCAGGAATGACGATGTGGAGGTGGCCTTGCGGCTATTTTCGTTGCTATGACATGGATTAGAGCGGTGAAATGGTCTGCCAAGACGGTTTACATAGCTCGATATTAGGTATGATATTGAGTAGGTTGACTGGTGTTGGTACAATCTTTGTCCAAATACGTTGGCGTATGTGCGGATTGAGTGTATAGTCCGGTGAACAACCAAGGAGGCACATACGATGGCTAATCGTCAAGAAGTCGCGTTGATGGCGCACCTCATGCGGCGTGCGGGCTTCGGGGCCACTCACGATGAGTTGGAACGCCTCGTCGCGCAGGGATATGAGGCGACCGTCGAGGAACTGTTGAACCCCGAGTCGCAGCCCGATATCGACGAGGCCCTGCTCTTCCGCTACCTCCCGATGGCCGAGTACATCACGGCGGCCGAGCACGCGCAGATGAACTGGCTTTACCGCATGGTCAATTCCCCCCGAACGCTTCAGGAGAAGATCTCGCTCTTTTGGCACCACGTTTTCGCCACGGGGCTGGACAAGGTGGAGACGGCAGGGACGATGCACGTCCAGGTGGTCACGTTCCGCGAACACGGCCTCGGCAACTTCCGAGACCTGCTCGTCCTTCTCGCCCGCGACCCTGGCATGATCTTCTGGCTCGACAACCAGGACAACCACAAGCGCGCCCCCAACGAGAACTGGGGGCGCGAGTTGCTGGAGCTGTTTTCGCTCGGCGTGGGGTACTACACCGAGAAGGACGTCTACGAGTGTGCGCGAGCGTTCACCGGCTGGACGTTCACGGGGAAGACGCGGGGCCTCGCCTACCCGCCGGAGTCATGGCGGTTCGACTACCGGGCGGAAGACCACGACGAGAACGAAAAGACGTTCATGGGGTCCAGGGGCAACTTCGACGGCGAGGAGATCATAGACATCGTCGTCCGCCAGCCCGCCTGCGCCCGGTTCATCATGCGCCACCTGTACAGCTTCTTCGTGGAGGACGAGCCGGAGGTGCCCAAGTGGCCGAACGAGGAGCCTAAGAACCGCGAGGCCATAGACATGCTCTGCGAGGTCTTCATCAACTCAGGCTTGGAAATGAAGCCTGTGTTGCGGGCACTGTTCAACTCCGAATTCTTCAAGGATGCTCTGTACAAGAAGGTGAAGAATCCGGCTGAGGTTGTCGTCAACACGCTGAAGTTGACGGAGTCGTTCAACGGCCCCCACCCCGACTGGGGAGAGCTGGCGCATGAGCCGGGCTTCATGGGCCAGGACTTGCTGAACCCTCCCACCGTCGAGGGCTGGCACACGGGGGGCGAGTGGATCAACAGCGGCGCCCTCATCAACCGCGTCAACTTCGTGGCCGACCGGCTTCGAGACACGTCCTCGCCGGGTGTCCTCGCAATGGCGAGGCGAATCGGCAACAATGGCGGGGCTATGACAACGGGATCGTTCGTCGACCGTTGTCTCTATGAAATGGGACTGGCCTCGGTAGATGACGAGACGTACGGGCAGCTTGTCTCGCACGCCGAGACGGGCGGTCCCATCGTCTATGGAGAAAACGGCGAATTCGAAGGGTTTTCGGAGAGAGTAGCGGACATGCTCGCGCTCATTGCGGGCACCAAAGAGTACCAATTCGGTTAACGGTCTTCCGTACCCGTACGCCTATCGGCAGAAGCCGAACGAAAGGACAGGTGAGCGATGACAGCCACGAGCAAAGACCCGGTACTGGTGGTATTGCAGTTGAGCGGCGGGAACGACTACATGAACACGATCGTGCCATTCGCCGACGCCCACTACTACGACAACCGTCCGCTGCTCCAGCTGGCGGAAGACGATGTCTTGAAGCTGGATGACGAGGTCGCCTTCAACCCTTCCATGGGGCCGCTGCACGAGTTGTACTCGCAAGGCGAAGTTGCAGTGCTTCACGGGGTAGGATGGGCCGGCTCCAACCGGTCGCACTTCCGCTGCATGGACATATGGCACACGGCGGAACCGGACGAGTTTGCAAACCAGGGTTGGCTCGGCAAGGCCACCCGCCAGATCGACCCGCGCGGCGAGAACCCGGTCACGACCGTCAACGTCGGGCAGGGTTTGCCGAGAGCGCTCGTGGCGGACGGCGTGTCGGCAGCCGCCGTATCCAACATCGACACCTACGGAATGCTCACCTCCGTCGAAAGGGTGGAGAAGCGCAAGAAGATGCTCGACCGCTTCGCGAAGATGTACGCTCCCGCCATCGGTCGTGGTCCGGTCGCCGACTACATCGCCAAGACCGGCACGGACGCGCTCAACGGGGCCGACCAGATCGCCGTCGCTCCGAAGAATTACCGGTCGGATGTCGAGTACGCCTCCAATCCGGTGGCGCAGAGGCTTCGGGACGTGGCGATGATCCACACGGCGGACATAGGGTCGCGGATCCTCTACACCGAGTTCGGCGGGTTCGACACACACGCCGCCCAAGCCACGAACCATCCCCGACTGTGGAGTGAGGTATCGGGCGCCATCGCCGATTTCTGGGACGACCTGAAGGCCCACGACGCGGCCGACAACGTGACGATGCTCGTTTTCTCCGAGTTCGGGCGTCGCGTACGCGAGAACGGAGGCGGCACCGACCACGGGGCCGGAGGCGTGGCGTTCGTCATCGGTCCGAACGTGAAGGGCGGACAGTACGGCGAGTACCCGAGCATCGAGGACGACAAGCTCGTCGAGGGCGACCTCGCGCCGGGGATGGACTTCCGCGGGCCGTACGCCGCCATTCTCGACGACTGGATGGGCATCGACGACCGCGAGATCGTGGGCGGCGAGTTCGAGCGTCCGCCGATCTTTAAGAACTAGCGGGTAGTCAACATAGTCTTTGATATTTTGAATCACCCTCACCCTAGCCCTCTCCCGCGAACGGGAGAGGGGATTCATCGTCGGAGGATGCCGCGATGATTACGACTATGGCAGCTGGCAGGACGTGGCACTACAGCCATAACCTGGGGCGTCAGACGGCCGAGCACAACCAGAGCAAGTTCGGCAGGACGGGCGGCTACGGCTTCCCGGTGGATGTCGCGGCGGCCGGCAACGACATTCTATTCGTCATCAGTCGCGGCTACGGCTTTCCGAACATCTCGTACGACTTTGACGTATTCGTTCGGATTGGCAAGACGACGATCGACGAGGACCACATCGGCGACTTCGCCCGCGGCGGCTTCACCTGGCCGGTGGGGATCGCCGTCTCGAAGTCGGACGGAAGCGTATTCGCCTCCGACGAGTACGAATGCGCCATTTCGGTATTCGACCCGGACGGCATCCAGCCGTTCTGTGAGCGTGATCCAGACGGGGAGTATTTCGACCGGTGGGGCACGAAGGGCTCCGAGCGGGGTATGTTGAACGGGCCCGCGGGGATCGCATTCGACGCCAACGATGATCTCTACGTCGTCGACAGCATGAACAACCGCGTACAGGTATTCACCAAGACAGGTGACTTCCTGAAGGCGTGGGGACGGCAGGGTACCTCCGAGGGGGAGTTCAACCGGCCCTGGGGCATCACGATCGACCGCGAGGGGGCAGTATACGTCGCCGATTGGGGCAATCACCGTGTGCAGAAGTTCGGCCCGGATTGCGAATACCTGATGACATTCGGCTCGCAGAACGGGTCGGGGTCGTCGCTGAGTCACCCGTCCGGCGTGGCCGTCGACAGCGACGGCGACGTTTACGTCACCGACTGGGGGAACCGGCGGGTGCAAATCTACGAGTCGGACGGCGAGGCGCTGTCGGCCCTGTATGGAGACATGCGCGAGCTGTCCAAGGCGGGCGAGTATGCCCTGGCCCGCAACCCGGAGAGCATCAAGCGTCTCAACCAGTTCGACGCGCCGACAGAGTACCTCAACAAGTTCTCAAGGCCCGTCGGCATCGACATCGACGAGCAAGACCGCATCATCGTGACAGACGCCTTCGGCCGGCTCGTGGTGTATCGGAAGGACAGCGACTACCAGGAGCCGCCACTGTAATTTGTCGGCAACATGTCGCACCTGCCGTTGCTCAATGCGAATTTAGTGTCCCGACTCTAAAGTCCGTTGTATAAAATAGATGAACATGCTTGCTTCCATCACCCTCACCCTAGCCCTCTCCCTCAAGGGAGAGGGGACTGACTCTTCGGCAGACTTATTCAGCGAATCTCAGAGGCAAAACACTAGAGCCCAGCGAGATGTCGAGTAGGTAATGGGACGCTATTCTGCGGGATACGTCTTCAAGCGCGTGGGCTTGGCGCACGCTCGGAGGAGGCCGCGATGATTACGACCACGGCAGCGGGCCGAACGTGGCACTACAGCCATAACCTGGGGCGTCAGACGGCCGAGCACAACCAGAGCAAGTTTGGCAGAACGGGCGGATACTGCTTTCCGATGGATGTCGCAGCGGCCGGCAACGACATTCTCTTCGTCATCAGTCGCGGCTACGGCTTTGATAACCTCGCGCGAGGCTTCGACATCTACCGTCGTATAGGCAAGACGACGATCGACGAGGACCATATCGGCGACTTCGCTCGCGGCGGCTTCACCTGGCCGGTTGGGATTGCCATATCGAAGAGCGACGGAAGCGTATTCGCCTCCGACGAGTACGAATGCACGATATCGGCCTTCGACCCGGACGGCATTCAGACGTTCCCCGAGTACGACCCGGACGGCGAGCACTTCGACCGGTGGGGCACGAAGGGTTCCGAGCCGGGTATGCTGAACGGACCTGCGGGGGTCGCCTTCGACGCCAACGATGATCTCCACGTCGTCGACAGCCTGAACAATCGCGTCCAAGCGTTCACCAAGAGTGGCGATTTCCTCAAGACGTGGGGTACAGCCGGCGGCTCCGAGGGAGAGTTCAACCGGCCCTGGGGCATCACGATCGACCGCGAGGGGGCAGTATACGTCGCGGACTGGGGCAACCACCGGGTGCAGAAGTTCGGCCCGGACTGCGAACACCTCATGACGTTCGGCTCGCAGAACGGGTCGGCATCGTCGCTGAAGCACCCGTCCGGCGTGGCCGTCGACAGCGACGGCGACGTCTACGTCACCGACTGGGGGAACCGGCGCGTCCAGATCTACGAGCCGGACGGCGAGGCGCTCGCGTCACTGTATGGCGACATGCGCGAGCTGTCCAAGGCGGGCGACTACGCCCTGGCGCGCGATCCGGAAAGCATCAGGCGGCTCAACCTCAGCGACGCGCCGACAAAGTACCTCAACAGGTTCTCCAGGCCGGTCGGCATCGACATCGACGAGCACGACCGCATCTTCGTAGCCGACGCGTACAGCCGGATCGTGGTCTATCGGAAGGACCGTGAGTACCAGGAGCCGCCGCTGTAGGGATTGGACGAACCCCCCTCTCTGAATCTCTCACCGGCGGGGGAGAGACCGAGGCTGGCTTGGCTCACGCGCTAGTCGTCGGTGGTGCTGCCCCAGCCCTTTTGGGTTTGGCTTACGGCTTCTTTGACCTGCTCGGCGAACTCGGCCAGCTCCTCTTCGGTCACCTCTTCGCCGGCGTCCATTCGCTGTTTGAGCTGCTCGAAGAGCCACTGCTCGCGGGTGCCGTGCGGGAAGTCGAAGAACTCGCGGTCGAATTGAGGAAGCTCGCCCGATCCGAAGTAGCGGCCGTCGGGCACCGGGAACCCCTCCAGGTCGTCGGTGCCCTTGCCGAGCACCTCGCCGGTCTCGACGTAGTGCTCCATGACGGGCTTCATGCCGTACTTCTGCACGGGGCAGACCTTCATGCAGACGCCGCACCCGTCCAGCTTGACCATGAGTGGGCGGCAGCGGTCGTAGATGACCTTGTTCTTGAGGGCGCCGCGCCACCAGACTTTTTCGCGGACGAGGGCGCGCGCCGGGCAGCGCTGGACGCAGACCTGGCACTCGTCGCAGAACTTGTTGATGCCGTAGTCGACCGGCTCGTCATAGCGCACGGGCGCGTCTGTCGTCATCATCATGAGCCGCGCTCGCGACCCGAAGTGCGGCATGAGCAGCTGGCCGTTCGCGCCGAGCTGCCCGAGGCCCGCGTTTACGAAGTACGGAATGGTCGGCGCGCTCGCGTCGTTGGGGTTGTGCACCTGTGCGTGGTAGCCGAGAGTGCGGATAAAGTCGCCGAGCCGGAGGCCCGCCTCGCCCATGACCTCGTACGCGCCGTAGTGCGCGTGCTCCGCCGCCATGCTGATCGTGCTCTGGGTCGCGTCGTAGTCCTGCTCCCACGCGAGACAGATGGCGTTGGCGAACTTCACCCAGCCCTTCTTGCTCTTGTAGGTGTAGCGTCTGTCGTAGCGGGTGAATCCCACTTCGCCAAATCCGAGCTCACGCGCCTTGGCGCGAATCGTCTCGGTCACGTCGTCGCTTGCATCCGGCACGCCGGTCGGCTCAAGTTCGGCGGTCTTCCTCGATTCCGCGACGAGGGGCTTGACCGTGTTTTCGTGCTCCTTGCGGAAGTCGGAAAACTCGTCGGAGTAGACCGTCCACGCCCAGTCGCGGTCGGCCCCCTTCTCCATGTGCCACTGCTCCAGCGGATACTCGCGGGAGTAGAAGGAGATGTCGGCCTCGCGCACCGGGTGGCCGGGCACGGTCACAAGGTCTTCGGCGACGGGAATCTCGACATCGGGGTCTCCGGGACGCGGCCCCGGACGGCGAACGACGTGGCTGATCGGCTTGGGCATGGGTGTTATGTGCCTCCCGTGTGCTCTAGGTATGCTCGCAGATAGGATGGAGGGTGTCAAATTGGGGACAGGGCTTGTATGCCGCAGTCGAGGGTGATATTCCTAGAGGGTCGGGGTCGGTGATCGGACCGTAAGGGGTAGCCGCGAATGTCCACGCTTACTCACTTAGCGTCGCGATATCGATGGGAACTGATGTTGGTTCTGGTCATCCCGTTCGTGTCGGGCGTGATCGGGCTATTTCTGATTGTCCCTCTGATCGCACTCGACGCCTTACTTGACGCCAATATACTCACTTTAATGCCACTCTCGATCGTCCAGCCGATTCTGCTGGCCATCTTCTACTTCCGTGTTCGTGCCTTAGGCAGAACCATGCTGACCTTGGCGTGGTCCTACTCGTTGATAATTCTGGCAACCAATGCGGTAACCGATCCGGCCTTCGAATTCTTCTATGAAGAAGGGTGGTTCAGGGAGCACGTGTTTTATTGGGGGCTGTGGGGGCTGGGTACAGAGGTTCTCATACCGATCATTGTGCTGGTCTGGTTCGCCAGACGGGCATCAATAATCAGCTTCAAGCACGCGCTCATGTTGATAGCCCTGTCCACTGCTCTCAACGGCTCGGGCATCCTCATGCCTTTCGTTCCTTTCCCCACACTGGACGGCTGGATATTCTCCTGGGAGACCGCCATTCTCAATGCTGTACTGAAGCTCTTCGCGGTCTGGGTGCTCGCGCGGCTTGATACTGCCGACGATCCAGTCAGTATGGACACCGAAGGTAGTGAGCCCTGGAATGCTTCCATTTTCAGCAGCTTGCGGGGTTTCCTCTCGACTCACGTGTTGCCGAGGCTCGACCCAACTCGAGGTATGTTCAAAGAGGCAATCATCGTACTTATAGTAATGGGAGGTCTGCTGGAAGCCTTCTCATCCTTGACAAGCACGGCTTTCGGGGACCAGGAGTTGACCGGGGTCATCGCGGTCTCAGCAATGCAACTCCTTTCGTGGGCAGTCGAGCTAGCCCTGACCATAGGTCTCGCCTACGCAGTACGTGTTCGCAAGCCGCCGGAAGGTCCAGCGACTAACGAACCGACGGCAACCGCCTGAGCGATGCCCATGCCAAAGTTACAGATCCCTGAGATAGACAGCGACTTCCTGAAGATCGGGGCGAGGCGTCGACGGTCGACCGTAATATCGGGGTCGAACTGCTGGTAGTGAGGAATTGACGCCATGTGCCTTTGTGACAATCTCTACACCAATACGGCAGACGAACACAACCGCGCCGCCCGCGCGAGTCTTGCCTTTGGCGACCTAGCCGGAGCGCACCGGAGCGCCGACGCGCTATGGAACCTCGCTCAGGAAGCAACCGACGCCAAGTCCACGGCCGGGCTTTCCATCCTCTGGGAGGCGAACCTCATCAAGGGCCTCGTCGCGTACGCGGAGGGTGAGTGGCGCATCGCCAAGGTGCACTTCCGTTACTGCGATGAGAATCTCACCGGGCACCGTAGAGAGTGGGAGCTTCACGCGGCCTGGGCCATCCTAGAGAACGAGGTCGGCCATCGTGCCGAGGCGCGGAGACGCCTCAAGGCCGTCACCGGTGTCGGCGATGATCGTGATGCCGAGAGGCTGTCGATGGCTGCGTTCATCTCAGCCTCGATAGGTCGCACTACCGAGAACGGCAGGATGCTGGACGCGGCAGAGCGGCTGGGTCGTGAGGTTCTCTCTATCGGCGCGGACAGTCACGCCGAGGCGCGGGCACGTAGCGCGCTGGCCTTTGTGGCGGTGGAGCGGGGTGATGCCTTGTCGGCGCGGGAGCAGTATGAGGCTCTGCTACCGTACCGGGGGACCATGACGAATGGGCACCCTCCCGTTGCCGACCGGGTGTTGGGTATGCTCGCCACGACCTTGGGACGCAGCGACGACGCGGCGTCGCACTTCGAGGACGCGCTGGCCTTTTGCCGCGACCGTTTTCACGGGGAGCAGGGCCACGTATCGTATGAGTACGCCGTCCTGCTGTTCGCACGTCGCGGGGATGGTGACCGAGAGCAGGCCATCGAGTTGATGTTCGATGCCTACGGCAAGAGCTTCTGGGTGTCTCACGACCGGATGATGCCCCTTCACAAGAAGGTGATGGACTTGAACAGGGCCGAAGGTTGGTCGTACCCGATGCGAGAGCTGCACCTGTCCATTGAGGATGGCCGATTCGATGAGTACGTTCGCCGATATCGATTTACGCCGGAGCAGATGAACCGCCAGCACATCTATGGGAGTTCCGTCATCACATCGGCGGCCCTGACCCGCGATCCCATTACGGGAAAGCGAGGCAGGAACCGAGAGGTCTTGCAGGCCCTGATCGACGCCGGAGCGGAGTTCGATATCTTTGGAGCCGTCGCGTGGGGGCTGATCGAGCGGATAGAAGAGATACTTGACCACGACCCCTCGGCCGTTAATACCACGCGGGGGTACGGCACACTGATGGATGTCGCGTTCAACTTCGATCAGCTGGAGACGGCCAAGCTCCTGAAGCGGAGAGGCTACACTCCGTCGATTTCCATGGGCGGGAGCGACGAGTGGATCCGCTGGGCCGTCGGGCAGGGGGCTAGCCCCGACGGGCCGCGTGGCGACGGCTGGCCGCTGAACCACCAGGCGAGGCATGGCCGGATGAAGGGCGTGGCAACCCTGCTCGAACTGGGCGCCGACCCGAACCCGCAGGACGAGAAGGGCAACACGCCGATGCACCGGCTTGCCCAACGCGGAATAGGCAGGGAGTTCGCGACGCTGCTCCTGGAGCACGGGGCCGATCTGTCGATCAGGAACGTGAAGGGGGAGACGCCGATGGACCTGGCAGCGAAGGCCAAACAGCCGGCACTGCTGGCTTTTCTGCGGGAGTACGTGGGGGAGAACGACCGTTGAGGTGGGTTCTTGATGACTTGCTGGACGGGGCGACATAGTTTTGATACTAAGATCCACCCTCACCCTAGCCCTCTCCCACGACGGGAGAGGGGATAAATCGGCCCTCTCCCACGACGGGAGAAGGGATAAATCGGCCCTCTTCCACGACGGGAGTGGGGATACTCGGCCCTCTTCCATGACGGGAGAGGGGGTCAAAAGTGGTTACATGGCTTCGGGGGTGGTCATGCCCATGAGGCTGAGGCAGCGGGCGAGGACGTTTTTGGTCGCCTCGGCGAGCTTGAGGCGGGCCCAGGTGATGTCGGCATCGCCGGGCTCGGACGAGACGACGCGGCACTGCTGGTAGAAGTTGTGGAAGTCTGTGGCGAGGTCCATCGAGTAGTAGGTGAGGTGGTGGGGTTCGAGGTTCCGCGCCATCATGGAAATGAGCTCCGGCAGCCGGAGCATCGTGCGGACGATCGAAAGCTCCGCGTCGTGCGTTAGGAGGGACACGTCCCCGTCGGCGTAGTCGATGCCCCGCTGCTCCGCGAGTCGCAGGATGCTGGCGATGCGCGCGTGGGCGTACTGGATGTAGTAGACGGGGTTCTTGTCGGACTGCTCCTTCGCAAGCTCGATGTCGAACTCCATCTGGCTGTCCGGCGCGCGCTGGAGGAAGAAGAACCGGCAGGCGTCCGCGCCGACCTCCTCCACGAGCTCGCGGAGTGTCACGATCTGACCCGCCCTCTTGGAGAAGCGGACGGCCTCGCCTCCGCTCTTGAGCGTGACGAGCTGGTAGATGAGCAACACGAGCGACTCGCGGCTGACGCCGAGGACATCGGCCAGTTGCTGCATGAACGGCACCTGCCCCTGGTGGTCGGCCCCCCAGATGTTGATGACCCGGTCGAAGCCACGCACGAGGAACTTGTCGTAGTGGTACGCAACGTCGGAGGCGAAGTACGTCGGAGCGCCGGTGCCGCGGATGAGAACCTTGTCCTTGTCGTCGCCGAGCTTGGCGGCTGCAAACCACGTCGCGCCGTCGCGCTCGACGGTTAGCTCCTTGTCGTCGAGCATGGCCATTGCGGTATCAAACCGGCCGCTGTCGAACAGGCTCCGCTCGCTGAACCATTCGTCGTATCGGACCTCGAGCCGCTCCATGTCCTCGCGGATGGCGTCGATCATGCGGCGCATTGCGATGTTGCCGATCTCGGACACGGCGCGGGTCTCGTCCATGTGCATGTACTTGTCACCGAACTCTTCGCGCAGGTCACCCGCGAGATCGACGAGGTAGTCGCCGGAATACCCTTCTTCGGGCACCTCGGCCTCTCGGCCGAACGCCTGCACGTACCGGGCGTAGACGCTCCGGTTGAACATGTCCATCTGGTTGCCGGCGTCGTTGATGTAGTATTCGCGCTGGACGTCGTATCCCGCCGCTTCGAGTACGCTGGCAAGCGAGCTTCCGAAAACGGCGCCGCGACCATGGCCGACGTGGAGTGGCCCGGTAGGGTTGACGCTTACGAACTCGACCTGGACTCGTGTGCCGTTTCCGTCGTCGACGCTGCCGAAGGAGTCGCCCGCCTGCCGGATTACGTCGACCTGCTCCGCGAGCCATGCGGGATTGAGCGTCAGGTTGACGAATCCGGGACGTACGGCCTCCGCGCTTGCGAGGATGCCGCCGGTGGGCGTCGAGGACGCGATGGCCTCAGCGATATCGAAGGGATTGCGCCGCAGGACGCGGGCCAGCTTCATCGGCGTGGACGTGGCGAAGTCGCCGTGCTCGGGGTTCTGTGGACGCTCGACCGTTACCTCGTCGACTTCGACGTCCGGCAGGCGGCCGTCCGCCTGCGCCGCGCGCAGGGCGTCGGTCAGAAGGTCGCGGACCCGGTCGGTGAGAGTCATGCCTTCGGCGCTCGCCAAGTGGAATCCAAGCGATAGAGCTCGTGCCCGCTAGAGGGCGACCATCGGCCGGACGTGGATCGTCTCGTCGCGGTGCGGTCCGGTGGAGATGATGTCGAAACCGACACCGACAAGCTCCTGGATGCGGTCAACGTATGCCTTCGCGTTGGCGGGCAGGTCCTCGTACGCATTCATGCCGGCAGTGGGCATGTCCCAACCGGGCAACTCCTCGTAGATCGGTATGCACCGCTCCAGTGTCGAGGCGTTTCCGGGGAAGTCCCATACGATCTCGCCGTCGAGCTCGTAGGCGCGGCAGACCATGATCGAGTCGAAGATGTCCAGTACGTCGAGGCGCGTGAGGATACCGCCTGTGTAGCCGTTGATGCGCGCGCTGTACCGCGCGGCGACCGAGTCGAACCAGCCGACTCGCCTCGGCCTTCCGGTCGTCGTTCCGAACTCCTTTGCGCGCTGGCGAATCGCCTCGCCTGTGGCGTCGAGCAGCTCCGTCACGAACGGGCCGCTTCCCACGCGGGTGCTGTACGCCTTGAAGACGCCGAGCACGCTGTCGATCTGTCCCGGCAGGAGGCCGAGCCCTGTCATCGCCCCGCCGATGGTCGGGTGCGAGGACGTGACGAACGGGTACGTGCCGTGGTCAAGGTCGAGAAGCGCGCCCTGAGCGCCCTCGATGATGAGCTGCTTGCCGGAGTTCACCGAGTCGAAGACGATGTGCTCGACCGGCCCGATGTAGTCCAACAGGTGCTCCGACCACAGCTTGCACTTGTCGAACACGTCCTCCAAAGAGAGCGGCTCGACTTCGTAGACCTTGGTCAGGATGGCGTTGTGATGGTTGAGGACATCCTCGAGCCTCGGCAGGAGCGCTTCGATGTCGCGCAACTCGGTTGCCCGGATGCCGATGCGAGAGGCCTTGTCGGCGTAGGCGGGCCCGATGCCGCGACCGGTCGTGCCGATGGCATTGCGTCCCTTCGCCTGCTCGGATATCTGATCGAGGACGACGTGATACGGCATGACGAGGTGGGAGCGCTCGCTAACGATCAGCCGTCCCTCGATGCTTATGCCTCGCGCTTCGAGCCCCGTGATCTCGTCGAGGAGCACGTCGGGGTCTACGACGACCCCGTTGCCGATGACGTTCAGGGTATGCGGCCAGACGACGCCGGAGGGAAGCAGGTGGAACTTGAACTCGCCCTGCTCGGTGATGACCGTATGGCCGGCGTTGTTACCCCCGGAGAATCGAGCGACAATGTCGCCTTCCCGGGCAAGAACGTCGACGAGCTTACCTTTTCCCTCATCGCCCCACTGGGCGCCAAGCACTGCTGTGACCGTCATCCCAGCCTCCTCTCCGCCGTTGGAGCGCTAACCTCGCTCGGCGAGCGTTGCGAGATTACCAAGATCGTTCCACATTCCTAAAGACGCGCAAAAGGGACGGAGCGCTCCGTCCCTTTGAGGAATTATAGTACAGTTGTCTTACGATTTCAATGTTTGGACGGAGGGGCTGGCAATGAGCGGCGGCTGCGATCCAATAGAGAAAGACCCCCTAACCGGCCTGCCGACCATGCCGTTCCGCAACCGGCGGGCGCTGGACGCGCAGTGGATTGATGCCTTGCGGCGGCTTGGAATCGGACGGTTCGGAGATGGCGGGTCGGCGGAGCCTCCCCCGGAGCTGGGTCGGGCTATCGAGCAGTTCAACCGGGGCGAGTACTGGGAGTGTCACGAGACGTTGGAGGACGTTTGGCGGGAGGCGCCCTACCCGTTCCGGCTGTTCTATCACGCCATCATCAAGACAGCGGTAGGGTTCCATCACCTGACGAGGCACAACCGCCATGGCGCGCAAGTCAAGCTGCGGGATGGCGTCGAGCTGCTTGGGCTGTTCCAGACGGAATGGATGGGCGTAAGGACGGACCTGCTCCTTGCCGACGCGAAGGAATGGCTACCGTACGTGGAAGCCCCGACAGTCGCGTGGTCGGAGCTAGACGGCCGGGCCAAGCCTCGTATCGTGACGGCGGGGGCTCAGCCACCCTGCCCGTAGAGGGAGTCGGTCTTGGCGGCCATGATGAAGTCGTTGCGGTGGAGGCCGCGTATCTTGTGCGTCCACCACGCGACGTTCACACGGCCCCATTCGGTGATGATGCGTGGGTGGTGTCCCTCGCCCTCGGCAATCTCACCGACCTTCTGAGAGAAGTCCAAGGCCCCGGCGAAGTCCGAGAACTTGAATGTCCGGTCGAGCCGCTTGATCTCGTCGATTTCCGTCAGCTCCCAGTCCGACACGATGGGGTGGAGGTCGTCTATCTCTTCCGGGGTGACTCTCGGCGAGTCGCGCCGGCAGGCAACGCATTTTTCTCTGGCGAGTGTCATGGCGTCCTCCGTAGTGGTGATGCTAGTACGGGGTGGTTGGACTCCATACTACCATGTAGGACGGGGGCGGGTGGTTATTGAAGTGCGATGCTGTGGTCGTTGAGGGGCGAATCATGGGACATTACGGGACATTTTGGGGCATTCAAGAGCGTCGTCCATCGGGCGAGCGTCTCCAGCGATGGACCGCAAGAATGCACGGGGCCGGTCGTTGAGGCTTTAATTGACGGACATCTGCGGACATTTTGCGACATTGGCAAGGTCGTCGGTCATTGGGCGAGGGTCTCCGAAGTTGGACCGCAAGAAGGTAAGGCGTTGGTCGTTGCGGCTTGAATTGACGGACATCCGGGGACATTTTGTGACTTTCATGGTAGTCGTGCACTGGGCGAGCGTCTCCGCCGTTGGACTGAGAGAAGGTGCATGATCAGTTGGAAGAGGATCGCGCTTTTCTCCTTGGGCAGTGGGCTGTTTTAGTAACGTTTCGTAGAATTCCATAAATTTCAAAGTCTTACAGCTAGCCAGATTCTCTCGGTCTCAAGACCATAATAGGCCATGTGTTCTTGTACGTCAAATCGGAGGTGACGGGAGAGACTCTTGCTGTACCGGCATGACAGTCTGTCATTCCGAGCGCGGCGAGGAAACTCAGGTGTCATGCCGTCGCGATGCGGGGCCGGTTCAGCAATGATATCTATCCTCGATAACAAGGATTCTAGATTCCTCACTTCGCCGCGCTGCGTTCGGAATGACAGGATGTGGCTGCGCTACGTTCGGAATGACAGGATGTGGCTGCGCTGCGTTCGGAATGACAGGATGTGGCTGCGCTACGTTCGGAATGACAGGATGTGGCTGCGCTACGTTCGGCATGACAGGTATTGAGGGGTTGCGTTCTGGGTATCTCGTTAGGGTTGCCACCCTCACCACCTCGTTTGAAAATGGCGTAGGTCTCCGTGTCGTTACAAGGCTGATGGCGGACGATGGATTCCCGCCTTCGCGGGAATGACGGTGTGGAGGTCACTCGGTGTCTATTCTCGCAGCAGGGACATGTGCCGGTGTCATGCAAGGGTCTCGGATGGCCGGCGTGCTATAATCGGGCCGCAACCGGAGATGGGAGGCGCTTAATCGGTGATGAACGTGCGTAAGGCCGTCATTCCGGCAGCGGGGTTTGGCACACGCTTCCTTCCTGTGACGAAGGCCGTTCCCAAGGCGCTTCTGCCGGTGTTGGACACGCCGGTCATCGACCTCGCCGTCCGGGAGGCCGCCGCGGCCGGCATCGAGCACGTGGTGATGGTCGTCTCACCCCAACAAGAGGCGATGAGCGCGTACTTCGAGGGACCCGGCGAGCTGGAGCGGATGTTGGAGCGACAGGGGAGGTCGAGTCTCCTCGAACGGATGCCGGACTTCTCGAATGAATTGAAGATTACGTACGTCCAGCAACGCGAGCCGCTCGGCAACGGTCATGCTGTGCTGGTTGCCAAACAGTCTGTCGGCGACGAGCCGGTCGCGGTCCTGTTTCCGGACGACGTCATCCGCGGCAGCGACTCGGCTATCGGGCGGATGATCGAGATTTACGGCGAGACCGGAGGGCCGGTTATTGGCGTGGCCGAGACCCCGGACGAGACGATCCCGCAAAAGGGAGTCGTCGCGCCAACGAGGCAGGACGGCAGGGTGTATGAGATATCGGGCCTCGTCGAGAAGCCGTCGATTGAGGACGCGCCGTCGAACCTGGCGGTCGTCGGGCGATACGTGCTTCCACCTGAGATATTCCACGCATTGGAGAGTACGAGGCCCGGGGTTGGGGGAGAAATATGGCTGGCCGACGGGATCGCGGCGCTGCTCAAGACGCACCGGGGGACGGCGTACCGTTTCCCGGGGGAGCTGTTCGACACCGGCATCCCGTCAGGTATGCTGAAGGCGTCCATTCGAGAAGCTCTCGACCGCGACGACATATCGCGTGAAATCCGGGCGTATATTCGAGACTTGGCATCACAGGAGGAGGCCATCACATGAGGCTTGTAATCATAGGCTGTGAGTATTCGGGCACGACGACGCTGGGGTTCAGGATTCGGGACTGGGTGCACGAGGAGCTCGGCGGGTGGGTGAAGAACGTGCATGACCACGGCAAGTTCCCGTACACGGTGACGCACGAGCAGGAGTACACACCAGTGCCGAGCGACTTCACCCCGGAGGAGCAGGAGCAGCTCTGGGCTCTGAGCACGCGGACGAAAGAGACGATCATGCGGCACAACGTGGTGTACCACGCGTCGGGGATGGCGACGATGACGGGGATGAGGGACTCGGTGATGATCGGCCTCCACATAGAGGAGGGCATCTATGGGGAGCTATACCTGGGATTCGAGGGGCGGCAGGGCTTCATGAGCAATATGGAGGACAAGATACTGAGCGGGGGCACTGACGCCGTGCTCTGCCACGTGACGGCGAGGCCGGAGGTGATTCGCCAACGAATGGCGGAGAACCCGCATCCCAACGGCATCCTCAAGGACCAGGACGTGGAGCTCGTGCTTCAGAGATTCCGGGAGGAGTTCGAGCGCTCGCGGCTCATGCACAAGATCGAGCTGGACACGTCGGACGCGACGGTTGATGAGACCATTCAGGACTTCATCCGCCAGATCGAACCGCATCTGACCGACAAAGACCGCGCGGGAATGGCGGCGAAGGCTTCGGAGAAGGGGTCGTCCTAAGCTGGACTTTGTACAAAGTCCAGCTTAGACAACTCCAATTCTAGAGGTGACTCTCCCTTTTCTCACCCTCTGTCAGTTCCCACATTCCCTGAAACGGTCCCAAGAATGCCGGGAGTCTTGACGCGGGCACATATGTTCTGTATGCTTGCGCGTGTCCTGTCTACACGATCCGGTTGCGTCGGCGAATTGACGAATGTACAGTTTCGCCCACGGCCAACGAGAGGAGACCGGGGCCGCATGGGAGGGATGGCGTTGTGACAAGCGAGACCGCCACCGGCATAGCGCAGCTTCAGAAATTCCAGGAACTGCTGCGCGAGCTGTTCCAGTTCGACTGCGCGGACCTCGATTTCGGCATCTACCGCATCATGAACCACAAGCGGAATGCCATCGAGAGGTTCATCGGCGAGGAGCTTCCCGCGCGCATAGCCGGCGATCTGGAAACCGGCCAACTTGCGCGGCAGGACCAGGCCGAGGCCAGCTTGGAGGAAGCCCGCGCCGACTTGGAGGCCGCTCTCGGCAAGGACGCGCTCGACGCTGACGGCAAGCTGGATGATAGGTATTCCGGGACTCCCCTAGGTGAGGATTACCTACGGGCCCAAGCCGCCGCGGAGCCTGGACGGAGCCGGCAGGCCGTGGAGGCCGACACCTACAATCACCTGTTCACCTTCTTCAGCCGGTACTACCAGGACGGCGACTTCATCTCCCAGAGGCGGTACGGGCGCAATCAGCGGTACGCGATTCCCTACAACGGCGAGGAGGTCTATCTCCACTGGGCGAACAGCGACCAGTACTACGTCAAGACGGCAGAGCACTTCCACAGCTACGACTGGACCGCGCCCAACGGCGTATCGGTGCGCTTTCGCGTCGAAGCGGCCAACGTCGAGCAGAACAATGTTAAGGGAGACAGGCGGTTCTTCGTGCCGCTGGTCGGGAAGACGGCCTGGGACGACGACTCCCGCTCAGTGACGGTCCCGTTCGAGTACCGTCCACTGACCGTGGAGGAAAGCGGTCGCCACGGCAATCAGAGGCAGCAGGACAAGATCAACGCGGACGCCGTCGAGAAGATACCCCTACGGATGAAGGACGCGCGGGCGGCCTTCGACGCGCTTACGGGGGAGCATCGACGCAGGGGGAACGACGAGCCTGTCAGCCGCCTGCTGGAACACCACCTGCGGCAGTACACGCGGCGCAACGACTCGGACTTCTTCATCCACAAGGACCTGCGCGGCTTCCTCTCGCGGGAGCTGGACTTCTACCTGAAGAACGAGGTGCTGAACCTGGACAACCTGGATGCCGCGGGCGAGCAGGCCGCGGACGGGTGGTTCCAGCAGATGCGCCTCATCAAGTCCGTCGGCAACGAGATCATCGACTTCCTCGCCCAGATCGAGGGCTTCCAAAAGATGCTTTGGGAGAAGCGTAAGTTCGTCGTGGACACGCAGTACTGCGTCACGTTGGGGAACGTCTCATCCGACTTCTACCCGGAGATCGTCGACAACGAAAGGCAGTGGGAGGAGTGGGGTGAGCTTCTCGGCATCGACGAGGCCGACCGTTCCGTGTCATTCCTCGAATCCCAGCCCACGCTACCGCTGGACACACACCACTTCGACGCCGGCTTCACCGACCGACTGCTGGCGTCCTTCGACGATCTCGACGGGATGACCGACGGCCTCCTGGTCCACAGCGAGAACTGGCAGGCGCTCCGGCTGATGGACAGCAAGTTTGGTAACAGCGTTCAATGTCTTTATATTGATCCGCCCTACAACACCGGGGATTCAGAAATCCTTTACAGGAACGGGTATTTACGCTCTTCGTGGCTTACCTTGATGGAAAATCGGCTTTCTGTTGCAATGCCATTGCTTGCAGATGATCCAACCTCTTACATCGCCATTGATGATTTCGAGATGGTTGACCTTTGTGAACTGGTCGATGAACATTTCCCGTCCTTACGCCGCGAAATGATAATTGTCAACCATCATCCGCAAGGTGGGAAAGCTACTACACTATCAAGTACGCACGAATACATGCTCACTTGTGTAAACAGAACGTCTAGCCGCACGCTAGTCGGGCGTGTGAATGAGGTAAGTGTTGAGCGCCGTCCGTTTAAGCGCAGTGGAACTGCCGAAAGCAACTTCCGTTATGCACGTCCCAACAGCTTTTATGCCATATTAGTTGATGAAAACACCAATGAAGTGGTAGGGCTGGAGTCACCCCCTGCTGGGGACATTGATGACTACCCAACTAGCAACACCAGCGAAGGGTATGTCAGGGTGTATCCTCTTGGTGCTGGCGGCGAGGAACGAGTCTGGCGGCGATCCTATGAATCGTGCCTAACACTGCTCCGTAGTAGCAAATTGGAATGTAGTGCTAACGGAAACATCTATCAGTTGATCGCGGCAGAGGACAAGACTCCGGCGCTCTTTAGTAATTGGATTGACTCTCGATATAACGCTGGAACTCTGGGTGCAAATCTACTTGGCGACATAATAGGAAAACACAACCCTTTTCCCTATCCGAAGTCGGTACATACCGTTGGTGACGCTATATTTGCCGCCAGTGTAGAGCGCGACGGATATTGCCTCGACTACTTCGCCGGGTCGGGCACGACGGGCCACGCCGTCATCAACCTGAACCGCGAGGATGGCGGAGAGCGCAAGTTCATCCTCGTGGAGATGGGGGAGTATTTCGACACGGTTCTGCTTCCGCGCATCAAGAAGGTGACGTATTCGCCGGAGTGGAAGGACGGCAGGCCGAAACGCGCGGCCACGCCGGAAGAGGCGGATCGGTCGCCTCGCATCGTGAAGTACGTGCGGCTGGAGTCCTACGAGGACGCGCTGGACGGCATCGGATTCGACGAGGACGCGGGGCGTCTTAACCTGGAGACCCGCATCGGCGGCTACCTGCTGAAGTACATGCTGAGGTGGGAGACCAAGCGGAGCGAGACGCTGCTCAACGCGGCCATGTTGACGCGACCGTTCGATTACCGGCTTCGCGTACACGCACAGGGGGAGACGCGGGAACGGACTGCGGACGTGGCGGAGACGTTCAACTACCTGCTGGGACTGAACGTGCGAACGCGGCGGGTGTACGATAACGACGGCAGGCGCTACCTGGTGTATCGCGGGGAGACGCGCGAGGCCCCCGGACGCGGCGTGGCGGTCATCTGGCGAGAGACCGAGGGCTGGACGGATGAGGACTTCGCGCGGGACCGGAAGTTCGTTGGCGAGCAGGGGCTTAGGGACGGCGGGGCGGACACGGTGTACGTCAACGGAGATTCCTGCATCCCCGGCGCGAAGGCGATAGAGCCGCTGTTCAAGGCGAGGATGTTCGCCGGAGCGTCCGGCTAATGCCTCGACGGAGCCGCGCAAGTGCGAGTACGAACGGCGCCCAGTCCTACGCCCGGCTTGAGCAGCGCCTGACGCTGCTTTCGTGGCTGCACGATCTGCTTGGCTACGCGGACACCAAGCGGCTGCTCGACGACATACGTCCGGCCATAGAGGGGTTCGACGGGGAAGGGCGCAGTCACGTCTATCGACGCCTGACGACGCGGGACGGTCTGAAGATTCCCGCGACGGACCTGGCGCGCTACGACGACAACATCCGAGAGCACCTGGCCGCGATGAACGAAGGCCGCGCCCTGCCGATCACGCTGAGGTACTTCCAGTACCTGGCCGCGCTCTACACGGAGATGTTCCTCGACCGGCACGACAGGAGCCCCGCGGCGCTTCTCGATTCGCTGAACAGGCACGTCGCCAAGCTCAACACGGGCCGCAGGAGCGGCGAGCGCGTGGAGGGGTACGAGGAGTCCGACCTGAAGAAGCTGGCGTTCTGGATGGCCACGGGCAGCGGCAAGACGCTGCTGATGCACCTGAACTACCGGCAGTACCTCCACTACAACCGCGAACCGCTGGACAACATCCTGCTGATTACGCCGAACGAGGGGCTGACCCGCCAGCACCTGGACGAGCTCGATGCGTCCGGCATCCCGGCCCGGCGCTTCGATCTGAACGAGGGCGGGCTGGTTGGGGAGGAAGCCAACACGGTTCTGGTTATCGACATACACAAGCTGGTGAGCGAGAAGCGCGGCCAGGGTGTGACCGTACCGGTGGAGGTCTTCGAAGGCAGCAACCTGATCTTCGTCGACGAGGGCCACAAGGGTTCCGGGGGCGAGACTTGGCGGGAGGTGCGAGACGCGCTGGGTGAAACGGGGTTCACGTTCGAGTACAGCGCGACGTTCGGACAGGCGCTGACGGCCGCTCGCAACGACGCGCTGACGACCGAATACGGCAAGGCCATCGCATTCGACTACTCCTATCGCTATTTCTACGACGACGGCTACGGCAAGGACTTCCACATTCTCAATCTTCAGGATGAGACGACCGCGGACCGGACGGACACGCTGCTGCTGGCAAACCTGCTGTCGTTCTACGAGCAGCAACTGGTCTTCGCCAACAAGTCGGCAGAGTTGAGTCCCTACAACTTGGAGCAGCCGCTGTGGCTCTTCGTCGGCAGCAGTGTCACCACCTTGCGGAGCGACGTGCTCACCGTGGCGCGGTTCTTCCATCGGACGCTGTCGGAGGCCGCATGGGCGACGGCAACGATCGAGCGGCTTCTGGAGGGCGATTCGGGGCTAACCGACGAGTACGGGGCCGATGTCTTCAAGGACAAGTACCCGTACCTGCGCAACGGCGGCGGGACGAGCGCATCGGCGGTGTACCGGGACGTGCTCGCGCGGACGCTGCACGCTCCGTCGAGCGGCGGGCTGCACATAGCCGACATACAGGGAAGCAAGGGAGAGTTGGGCCTGAAGGCGAGCGGGTCTGACGACTACTTCGGGCTGATCTACATCGGAGATACCACCACGTTCAAGAGGCTGGTCGCGGAGGCCGAGGCGGGCATAACAGTGGAGGAAGACGCAATATCCGGCTCGATCTTCGCTGAGATCGGCAGGTCGGACACGACCATAGAGACGCTGATCGGCTCCCGCAAGTTCATCGAGGGCTGGAACTCCTGGCGCGTTTCCAACATGGGCCTGCTGAATATCGGCAGAAACGAGGGGTCGCAGATAATCCAGCTGTTCGGGCGCGGGGTGCGTCTGCGCGGGCGTGATATGACGTTGAAGCGGAGCTCGGCCCCAGAGACGGAGGGGAACCATCCCGAGCAGATCGGGCTACTGGAGACCCTGAACATCTTCGCCGTCCGAGCCAACTACATGGCCCAGTTCAGGGACTATCTCGAACGGGAAGGCGTTCCCGACCTATGGGAGCTGCCGCTGTTCATCCGCCCTAACCGGGCGTTCCTGGACAAGGGGTTGGTCATTCCGCGAGTGGATGACGAGCGCGACTTCAAGGCGGAGACGGAGGTAGCGCTGGAGTACGACAGCGAAATGCAGCCGGTGTTCATGGACGTGTCGGCGAGGGTGCTGTCGCTGGACAGCGACGAATCGAGGATTGACGAGACCAGCGCGAGTTCCGGCGTGAAGACGGAAATATCGCCCGAAAGCCTGGCGCTAGTGGACTGGGACAGGGTGTATCTTTCCCTGATCGAGTACAAAGAGCAGAAGGGGATGGACAACTTGGTGGTTCGTCCCTCCTCGCTGAAGAGCATCATGGAAGCCGGGTGCAAAGCTTACCGGCTGATCGCGGAGGAGTCGCTGGCGAGGCCAGCGGACGTCGAGGAGTGGACGCGGCTGCAGAACACGGTGATCGGCATACTTCGGCAGTACGCGGACAAGCTCTACCGCCGCCGCCGCGAGCGGTGGGAGTCCGGCCACATGGTCTACAAGAAGCTGGACGAGACTGACGCAAACTTCAGCTTCAACAAGATTCGCGAAGACGGTCGGGGCAGGTACGTCGTGGGCGTGCCGAGAACGGATAAGAAGCTGATCGAAGAGATCGAGGGTCTCATCGCCAACTGCCGAGCGCTGTACGAGAGCGAGAGTGGCAGCCTGCCGCGGATTTATTTCGACCGGCATCTCTATCAGCCGCTGCTGGTGGAGAATGGCGGCAAGCAGTTGAAGATATCGCCGCCGGGCCTGACGGGGAGCGAGCAGGGATTCGTGCGCGACCTGATGGAGTATTGGGCCGAGTATCGAGACGACTGTCCCGGCGACGCGGAGGTGTTTCTGCTGCGGAATCAGGGCAAGGGCACGGGCGTAGGTTTCTTCGAGGACAGCGGCTTCTATCCCGACTTCATCCTCTGGATAAAGACGGGCGACGCTCAGCGAATCATCTTCGTGGAGCCTCACGGGATGATTCACGCGAAGTCATACAGACACGACGACAAGGCACAACTCCATGAGAAGCTGCCCGAGCTGGCCCACACCGTCTCCCAACGTTCCGACGGGACACAGAACGTCAGTCTCGACTCCTTTATCGTCTCGGCAACACCGTTCGAGGAACTAAGGAAACGATACGACGACGGCAGATGGAACCTAGAACGGTTTGCGAGTAGGCACATTCTGTTCCCGAAGCGGGACGGCGAATACGACTACGTGGCGGAGATCGTTAAGGGCTAGGCAAGGTTCAGGAGTCCCCGCAAACCTCCAGGCCGAGGCCGGCGAAGTCGGTGTCCTCGATAGCCGCCAGTCCGGCCGGCACGCACCCGGTGAATTGGTTGTCGCCGAGTCGCCAAGCGACAAGGCTGTGATCGCTCAGTTCACCTAGTTCCTGCGGTATCTCGCCCGACAGTTGGTTGTCGTACAGCCACAGCCTCTCCAACTTGGTCAGCTTGCCAAACGATGCGGGAATCGACCCGCTGAGCATGTTTCCATGCAGCCACAGGGACCGCAGGTTGTCGAGATCACCCAGGGTGGCCGGGATCTGACCGCTCAGCATGTTGTTATGCAGCCTAAGCCGCGTCAGGGTGTCGAGACCGCTCAGGTCCGGAATCACACCCTCCAACATGTTATCGCGCAGGTTGAGATCGTCCAGGCTGGCGGGGAAATTGTTCCCGGCCGGGACCGATCCCGTCAGTTGATTGCTGTGCAGCCACAGTAGCCTCAGCCTCGACAGACTGCTCAGATTCGGTATCGTGCCGCCGAACGTGTTCCTGTCGATGATCAGCCATGTCACGTTGGGAGGCAGCCTTGACGCCTCGGGGATTCCGCCAGTCAGGTTGTTGTTTGCCAGCTTCAGCTTGTCGAGGCTCGTCATGCCGCTCAGGTCGGGCACTGTGCCGCTCAGTTCGTTGCCCCAGAGCCACAGTTCCCTCATTTCGGTCATGCCGTTCAACCAAGACGGTACGGGGCCCGTCAGGTGATTGTTCGGCAGGTACAGCTCCTCCAGACCCAATATACCGCTAAGGTCCGGGATAGGCCCGGTCAGCTGATTGCTTTGCAGGTTTAGAACTCTGAGATCGGTGAGGTTGCCCAACTCGGCTGGGACCTGGCCTTCGAGTTCGTTACTGTGGAGGCTCAACCATTCCAGTTCGGTAAGACCGCCAAGTTCACTTGGAATCACCCCGCTCAGCTCGTTTTCGCTAAGGTGCAGCCTTCGGAGGTTGGCGAGGTTGCCCAGCTCGGCAGGGATAGTGCCGCTCAGGTCGTTGCCGTGGAGGTCTAATTCGGCGAGATTGGAGAGCCTGCCCAGTTCCGATGGCAGCGGACCGGTTAATCTGTTGTCCCATAGGTACAGCCCTATCAAGTTGGCGAGGTCGCCCAGTTCTCTGGGAATCTCTCCGGCTAACTCGTTGCCGAAGATGGAGATGACCTCCAGATTGGTGAGGCTACCTAGTTCCGGTGGAATCTTCCCCGTCAAATGGTTCTGGAAGAGGTACAGCGATCGCAGTTCGGAGAGGTTACTCAGCCAAACCGGAATCGTTCCATCCAACTCGTTGCCTCCGAGACTCAGCCACCTCAAATGGACGAGATTGCTCAACTCGGACGGTATCTTTCCCGTCAGTTGGTTCCTTCCTAACCGGAGAGTCTGCAGTTTGGCAAGGTCGCCCAGTTCGGCTGGTATCTCGCCGCTCAACCGGTTGATCTCGAGATCCAGACCGTTGAGGTTTGCCAAGCGGCCCAGCGTACGAGGTATATTGCCCACTAGCCGGTTCCGGGCAAGTCCCAGAGCTTGTAGTTTAGAGAGGTCGCCGAGTTCGGACGGAATCTCCCCACTAAACTGGTTATCGGCCAAGCCCATACTTTGCAGATTGGACAGGCTACCAAGTTCCGGCGGTATTTCATCGTTCAATCGGTTCCGTGAGAGATGTAATCCTACCAAATTGGACAGCCCGCCCAATTCCGCCGGTATCTTTCCAGTCAAATGGTTATTCGTTAGTTCCAGACGTTGGAGATTCTCCAGGTTACCCAACTCGGCGGGTATCGTCCCTGTCAATCGCGTACTTCCAATAAGAAGCCTTTCCAAATTGGCGAGGCGTCCCAGGTCCGGCGGTATCTCCCCAGTCAGTTGGTTAGAACCGATCCAAAGGAATTGCAATTTAGTGAGACTGCCTAGTTCAACAGGTATCGATCCGGTCAGCTGGTTCTGAACGAGGACAAGCCTTTGCAAATCGGAGAGGTTACCCAGTTCTGCAGGTATCGAACCGGTCAACGGCCTATTCAAGAGGTAGAGTTCCGTGACCCTTTGCGGCGTTCCACCTACTGCTATCCCTTCCCACTGCTCAATCGGAACATCCGCCGACCAGTTCAGCGACGCCGTGCCCGCCAGAATGTCCCCTGCCGCCAGCAGCGCCTCGCAGTCGGAGATCAGCCCGGTGTTGGTCGGGTCTTTTACGGCGCCTCCGGTGACGCAGACGCTCGGCAGGTGCGGCGTTCCGGCCTTGGCGGCCGACCATGGCCCGGTTCCGGCGCCAATGACTGCGCGCACCTGTACGTTGTAGCGTATTCCGCTGGACAGCCCGAATATGTTGTGCTCCAAATCCCCGTCGCCTTGAGCGGTCCATACGTCTTTCACGACCGTCCAGTTGGCGTCGGACTTGTCGGCGGCTGAGCTCTTGATGTAGCGCAGGTCGTAGGACGTGATGTCGTCGACGCCTCGTTCCATAGGCGGGGTCCAGGATACGTTCAGGTACCACCCGCCCGGCGCGACCTTGCTTATGGTCGGAGGGCCGGGAGCGCCCGTCCAGGTTATATGGATGGTATAGACGTTGGTCGCTTGTTCGTCTGAAGAGACCACCTCGATCCTGACGGGGGTTGCCTCCGCATCAAGAGGAACCGCAAGTTCCAGCGTGCCGACGGCGCCCGCCCTGCCAATGCCGTCCCTGTCCAGATAATTGATTTTCGCGCCGTGTTCATTGGTGAGAACCAACGTCGCCTCAGGCGTACGCACCGAAGCGTCATATTCGACCTGATAGGGGTCGAACGGCGAGGTCAACTCTCCCGAGCTTATGGATATGCCGCTCAAGAGTACATCGCAGAATGGGAGATTGAGACTCGCGAGGTCATGTTCTGGCAACTCTCCCAACGCTTCCGGGATGCACCCGGCCAACCGGTTGCCACCCAGCCACAACTCTTGCAAGTTGGACAGATTCTCCAGAGATTTCGGTATCGTTCCGGTCAGTAGGTTCTCCCCAAGATCCAGCCCTCGAAGGTTGGAGAGGTTGCCCAACTCCAGCGGTATTTCCCCCGTCAACTCGTTACCACCTAGTCGTAAGTACCAGAGACTGTTGAGGTCGCCCAGTTCTGCAGGTATCTCCCCGGTTAACCGATTGCCGTAGAGGCTCAATGCTCCCAGTCCGACGAGGTCACCTAGCTCCGTTGGTATGCCCCCGGTAAACCGGTTCGCCGAAAGATTCAATTCTCCCAAGTTGGTTAGAGTGCCCAACTCACCGGGTATTCCCCCGGTCAATTGGTTCTGGGCGAGTTCAAGCACTCCCAATTCGTTGAGTCTACTCAACTCAGCAGGAATCTCTCCCGTTAGCCGGTTTCCGGGGAGCCTCAGCTTTATCAGGTTGGATAGATTGCCCAACTCCACCGGAATCTCTCCGGTCAACCGGTTCCCCGACAGGAACAGCGCTTCGAGGTTGGAAAGGCTGCCCAACTGCGTAGGTATCTGCCCAGTCAACCGATTGTGGGAGAGGAACAGCGCCTTCAAATTGGAAAGATTGCCCAGCCGGACCGGAATCTCACCGGTTAGCTCATTACCCTCAAGAGACAGCAAAGTCAGCTTGGAAAGACGACCCAACTCCGACGGGATCTCTCCGGTTAATGCATTAACCTCAAGAGACAGCCAACTTAGCTTGGAAAGGCGACCCAACTCCGACGGGATATCGCCGGTTAACTCGTTCTCGAAAAGGATTAGTACCTCAAGATTTGAGAGCCCTCCTAACTCCGACGGGATATCTCCCGTCAACAGATTGTCCGAGAGATTCAGTTCGCCCAGTTTGGAGAGGCGGCCCAACTCCACCGGTATTTGCCCATCCAACCGGTTGTGTGCGAGCTCCAGTTGCTCCAGGCTGGAGAGATTGCCCAGTGTCGTCGGAATCCGCCCGGTCACCTGGGTGTAAGAGATCCCCAGCCGTTCGAGGTTGACGAGATTGCCTAGTTCCGGTGGGATCGTCCCGCTCAGTTCGTTCAAGCCAAGAACCAGCTCTCGCAGGTTGGTGAGGTCGCCCAACTCCGGAGGTATAGTCCCGCTGATGCTATTTTCAGCAAGGTTCAACTCTCGTAGATTGGCGAGATGGCCCAAGTCCGGAGGTATCGTGCCGGTCAAGTGCCGGTTTTTCCTAAGGTCCAGTTTTCGCAGGTTGGAGAGGTTGCCAAGTTCCCTCGGTATCTCCCCGGCTAGCGCGTTATTGCTGAGGTCCACCGATTCTAAGCTGGACTGCCCGGCAAGTTCCGACGGAATCTCGCCGGCCAGCTTGTTATCACTGAGATTCAGAGATTCTAGGCTGGACAGCCTGCCCAGTTCCGGGGGGATCGAGCCGGTCAACTGTCTTGAGGCCAGGAACAGCTCCGTCACGCGCTGCGGTGTCCCCCCGATGGTGATGCCTTCCCACTGCGAAATGGGGAGATCCGCCGCCCAGTTGAGCGTGGCTGTACCGGCCAGGGTGTCCCTCTCCGCCAGCAGAATGTTGCAGTCGGACACCAGCCCCTTGTTGGAGGCGTCGGTCACCGCGCCACCCTCGACGCAGACGCAGGTCGGCAGATTGAGCTCCTGGAGGTCGTTGTCCGGCACGTCTTCCAGTCCCTGCGGAATGCAGCCGATGAGTTCATTGCCGGAGAGGCGCAGCCTGTGCAAGTCAGAAAGCTCTGCCAGTTCGGGCGGGATCTCCCCGGTTAGCTCGTTGTTGTCTAGATACAGGATCGTCAACTTAGAGAGGTTACCCAGTTCCGAAGGAATCTCCCCTGTCAACAGATTGTCGTTGAGGTGCAGACCTACCAAGTTGGAAAGGTTGCCCAATTCCGCCGGTATCTGCCCGGTCAACCGGTTCCCGCTCAGGTACAGGCGCCCCAGGTTGGAAAGGCTGCCCAGTTCCGCGGGTATCTCGCCGGTCAAATTGGCGTGCGAGAGATGGATCCAGCCTAGATTTTGGAGTCCGCCCAGCCATGCAGGTATCTCTCCCGTCAAATCGTTAGACCCGAGGGTCAGTTCTCGCAGGCCAGTCAAGTTGCCCAACTCCTCTGGAATCTCACCGCTAAGCCCGTTGGCTCCTAGGTACAGATACTGCAGGTTAGGGAGGCTGCCCAGCCATGAAGGTATTTCGCTGGTCAGCCGATTATTGGCTAGAGCAAGCTGCGTTAGGCTGGGAAGGTCGCTTAGGCTGGCAGGTATCTCACCGGTCAACTGATTCTGATCGAGGTCAAGCGTTGTCAGATTGAAGAGGTTGCCCAACTCCGACGGGATCTCCCCGGTTAGCTGATTAGCCTCGAGAGTCAAGTCCCGTAGTTCAGAGAGGTTACCCAACTGGACAGGAATTTTGCCGGTCAGTTCTCTATGGCTGAGTCTCAGGCTCCCGACCCGGTCGGGCCTTGTAGCCAGCAATGCAACACCGTTCCACTCCCCAATAGGCACATCCGCCGACCAGTTCAGGGTCGCGGTCCCTGCCAGCGTGTCCCGCGACTCGAGGAGAGCCTCGCAGTCGGAGACGAGGCCCGGGTTTTTGTCGGGGTCGGGGACGGCGTTTCCGGTGGAACAGTCGCAGAAGGGGAGCTGAAGGCGGGCGAAGTCGTTGTGACGCACATCACGCAAGCTAGCTGGTATGCACCCTGTTAACCGGTTGCCACCCAGATATAGCCTTTGCAGGTTGGAGAGACCCCTTAACTCTGTTGGTATCTCCCCGGTCAGTTGACTGTTTTGAAGATTCAGCCGTTTCAAGTTTGACAGCTTGCCTATTTCCGGCGGTATCGGGCCAGTCAACAGGCTGTGCGACAAATCCAGGATTTCTAGCTCGGCAAGGTCGCCCAACGTTGCAGGAATGACACCGTTTAGCCGACTGAATGAGAAGTCAAGGTCTTCAAGGTTGGGAAGACTCCCCAGTTCCGGAGGAACCGCCCCGGTCAGCCGGTTGTTGTGGAGGTCGAGTCTCTTCATGCCCTCAAGCCCCCCCAACTCCCGGGGAATCTCGCCTGTTAACCGGTTGCGGTCGAGGTAAAGTCCGGACACACGCCCGTTTGCGTCGTTGGTGACGCCATACCATTCCCTGATTGGCCGGTCGCTTAGCCAGTTCGCCCCATTCTCCCAGTTCTGTCCGTCGGTGGCCCTGTAGAGTTCGACCAGCGTCGCCCGATCTTCCAGTGAGTCCGACGGTGCGCAGCTGCTGCCTCGGACCGTATCCAAGCTCTGAAACCAGCCCTGAAATGCGTCAACGACAGGAGCGCACAGCCCCGCGTTGTTGAGGAAGTAGAGTTCTTCCATCGCGTTCAATTCCGTGAATGTGTGCGGAAGGGCGCCCGATAGACGGTTATCGTTTAGAAGCAGCGAACTCAGATCGGTGAGGTTGTCCAACTCGGTGGGTACCTGCTCGTTCAACCGGTTATGGGAGAGCCACAACTCCTCTAAGTTCGTCAGCTTGCCCAGTTCCGAAGGTATCTCGCCGGTCAACTCGTTACCGGCAAGACGGAGCTGTGTAAGTTTGGAGAGGCTACCAAGCTCCTTCGGAATGTCACCGGTCAATTTGTTGCTGTGGAGGTGCAGCAACGAGAGACCGGAGAGGTTGCCAAGTTGCTCAGGGATTTCCCCGGTCAACCGGTTCCACCAGAGGCCTAAGACTCGTAGAAGGGTAAGGTTGCCCAACTCCGCCGGTATCTCCCCGGTCAATTGGTTATCGCCGAGAGTCAGCCGATTCAGTTTTGAGAGTTCTCCCAGTTCTACAGGAATACTTCCGGTTAGTTCGTTCCTCCAGAGCTGAAGTGAAACCAGGTTGGCTAAGTCACCTAATTCCGCCGGAATCTCCCCGCTCAGCTCATTGACAAAGAGCGCCAGACTTCTCAAGCTGTTGAGCCTGCCCAATTCGCGGGGGATCTCTCCGTTCAGTCCTTTACCAGTAAGAAATAAGTCCGTCACCCGCTCCGGAGTTCCCCCAACCCTGATGCCCTCCCACTCCTCTATCGAAACATCCGCCGACCAGTTGAGAGTCGCGTCGCCGGCGAGGGTGTCTCGTCCCGCAAGTAGCGCTTCGCAGTCGGAGACGAGGCCAGGGTTGTTGTCGGGGTCGGGGACGGCGGCGCCGGTGGAGCAGGTGGGAGTGTCGGTGCTCTGGGCGGAGGCCGAACGCACGACGGTGAAGGTGGCTGCCAGCAGGACTAGCGTCGCCAATGCTACTGCAGGCACGATTGCGACAAAGGCCCTTCGAAGGCTCATTCGTGCTCCAATCTCACATAAGGGCGACTATCTCCGCAGCGCTTATCGTACCATTTGGGGGGTAAGAACTCGGCCCGTTTCTACCCCGGACTCAGAGTCAACGTGCTCGCCGCCTGCGCTCTCGCTCGCTCGCTGTCGAGGGGAAGGTAGTGGTGGCGTCCGGCCAGCCATTCGGTGAGCTGGTCGCCGTAGTGAGGGCTGCCGGGATGGCCCGACTGTCCCGTCGCGTCCACGGCCCACAGGCCGGGCGGATCGTCGGCGAGGTCGGCGTTGTGCCGCCAGTTCGCGCCGATGGAGGCGAGGTAGTTCGGGTCGAATCCGGTGTTGCTGACGGTTATGCCGTTCCCGCCCACGGGCTGTCCGCCTCGTCGTAGGAGATCGGAGAGGTCGCCCCGGTCGGAGAGCAGGTGGTTCAATGCGATCTTATGAATTCTGCCCCAGCGCCACTCCGACATGTCCGGGCCGAGCCGCTCCGTCAGGGCGTCGATCGAGCGGAGCATGGACGTGACGATCGTCTCGTTTCGGGGGGGCGAGTTGCCGAACTCGGCGTTGTCGAGCAGGCGCACGGCGAAGCCCGATATGGCCCCCGCGACGAGCGGCACTGCCTCCTCTTCGAATCGCTCGGCGGCAACGGCGGTCGTGAACTCCGCGAAGAAGGCCTCGAAGATCGACGCGCCAACCTCGTCCACGTCCATTCTTCCGTTCCACCCGTCCAGGAACCCCGCCGCCTCCAGCACCCTCGGGTCGGATGCCTTCCGAAGAGTCTCGTCCATGAACCATGCCGCCGCCGCCTCACTCGGGTAGGATGCCATACGAAGAGACTCTTCCATGGACTTTGCCGCCTCGAGCACCCTCGGATCGGACGAGCGCCGAAGGGTCTCGACGAGGGACGGAAGGACTTCGACGGCGCGCATCGAGAGCGTGTCGGACTGCATGCGGGCGAAGTCCTCGCGGGTGAACTGCTCCTGCTCCTCCAGCATTTGGCGGATGCGGAGGGCGCGGTACCCGCTGCTCCACGTGCCGGATAGCGGGTACGGATAGTCCTCCGGCGCGGTGCGGTTGTTGGCCGACCGGGCGTATCCCTCGGCCGGATCGCTCAGGGCGGGAAGCGCGTCGTACGGGATGAGTCCCCGCCATTGGTGGGCCGGGTCCCAGCCGGGACGGTACTCGCGGTTCCATTGGTCGCGGATGGGAATGCGCCCAACGGCCTGGTAGGCGATGTGGCCCTCAGTGTCCCCGAAGACGTAGCTCCACGTGGGGACGATCCAGTCGCGGAGGGCCTCTCTGGCTTCTTCGCAGTTCCGTGCGGCGGCGAGGTCGAGCATACCGGTGATTTCGTCGCCGAAGCCGGTGCCGAGCCATCGTGCCGAGACTTTGCCGGTCATGCGCAGTGGTTCCGGGAGCAGCGCGTCGACTATGGGGCCGTTGTGCGTTCGGGTGATGGCGATGGTGCGGGCGTCCTCGCCCCTCACTGCGATATCGACGGTCTCGACTTTGGCCGGAAGCCACTCGTCGCCGGACCGGAAGTGTCCTGGCCGGTCGGGGTGCTCTTCCTCCTGGTAGATGTCGCGCTGGGAGCAGATGTTGTTGGTCACGCCCCACGCAAGGGTGTCGTTCCTGCCGAAGACGATGCCGGGGACGCCGACGTACCCGGCGCCCGCGACGTTCATCTCCGGGCCGGAGAGATGCACCTCGTACCAGCAGGAGACCGCGCCGAACGCGATATGAGGGTCGCTGGCGACCATCGGCGCGCCGCTCGTGGACTTCCCGCTGGAGACGACCCAGTTGTTGCTGCCGATTCCTTCGTCGGGATCGCCGACAACCTCGCCGACCGGGACTTCGCCCGTCCGCGCCGACGGGTACGAACCCTTGGGGACGATGCTCTCGTCTTCCGCCTCTCCGGAAAGGAACAGGTCGAGGAGGGGCCCTTCACCGAGCACACGCTTCCCCAGTTCGGGAATCGCGATGATGGGCAGGCGGCCCGTGAGATACCAGCGGAACTCCTGCCAGATAGCCACGGAGTCCAGCGACGTCCACTCGTGCGGCTCGTAGCCCAGCAGGTCGAACTCGATCGGCAGGTTGCTCCCAGTCTCTTCCATGAACGTGTTGATGCCGTTCGTGTATGCCGCCAAACGGCGTTTCGTCTTCTCGGGGAAACGGGCGAGATTCTCCTCCGCCGTGCGGGTGAGCCCGATGGTGTGCGATACCGTGTCGATCTCGATGCCGCTAGGACCGATGACTTCGGATAGGCGACCCCGCGCCTTGCGCCGGTAGTAGTCGAGCTGCCAGAGGCGGTCCTGGGCCGTGGCGTACCCGTACCCGAAGAACAGGCCGTCATCGGTCTCTGACAGAACGTGAGGGACGCCCCATTCGTCGCGCGCGATTTCGACCTTACCTGACAGGCCCGATACCGTCCGGGAGCCCTGCATCGACGGGACGCGGCCTGTGGCCTGGGCCGTCCACCATTGATCGAATTCGGCCCGTGTAAGACCGAAGTCGTCACAGATCGCCTGTATCGAGTCCCCGGCTCCGAGTCGAAGCAGCATGTTTCTGTCCGTGTTGTTCATTGTCTTTCGCCTCTCGTTTGATATTTCATTCCTGCGACATTTCGGCCAGGCGCTGCATCGGAGATTTGACCCTCGTGAGCAGAAGGATGGCAGTGACGAACAGCGCTGCAACGGCCATGAACGCCGGTCCGTAGCTGCCGAGGTGGTCGAACGACGCTCCTGCCATGAGCGGCCCGGCGACCGCGGCGATCATTCCGACAAGTCCCGACAGCCCGGCAATGCTCCCGAAGTACTTCAGCCCGAAGTTTTCTTGAATAAGCAGTGTCATGAGGACGCCGTATGCGCCGAAGAAGAACCCGAATATGGGCACGACGACCCATAGATGAAGTCCGACAGGGTAGGCCACGATCACCGAGATGAGCGCCGTCTGTCCTCCGAGGCTGACCATCATGGCTATGCGGGCGGTGAAGCGCTCTGCCAGGAAGCCGAAGACACCCTTTCCGGCCATGCCGAATCCTGCCAGCAGCGACAGCAGCGTCACGACTGTGGTGTTGCTCGTTCCCTGGTCGAGGAGGTGGGTGCTGATCTGCGGCAGCAGGGCGCTGTACGTGAACGACCCAAGAGCCGTCGCCGCCGTCACGTAGTAGAAGGCGTCGGAGCGCAGGGCCTCCTTCACGGTCAGGCCCGCAAGGCCGGACGTGGCGGACGAAGATTTGGCCTCTAGCGTTGCGGTGGACCTGCCAGGAGTGCGCTCGTGAACGAAGAGGGCGGCCAAGAGAGCGACGGCGAAAGCCAGAATGCCTGTGACCACGAACGCCGAGCCCCACGTGGAAACCGCCAGGACGTATCCCGTCAGTATAGGCACGGTCAGACCGCCGAAATTGTTCCCCATCATGGCGAAGCCCATCGCGCGGCCCTTCGACTTTGGGAACCACAGCCCGACGAGCCTGCCCGCCGGCAGCATGTTCATCCCGGAGAACGCGAAGAACTGAAGGATGCTCAGGGCGTAGAAATGCCACAGCTCCGTCATCAGGGGTCGCAACACAAAGCTCACGCCGAACAGGGCCAATGACCCCACGAGGAGCGGCCTCGCCCCGTAGTTGTCCATGAACCTTCCGAGAAGCGGGGCAGTCAGGCTGCCGATGGCCCAGAAGGACAGAGAAGCGGAGATTGCAGTGCGACTCCACCCGAACGTCTCTTCAAGGGGTGCGACGTAGAACCCGAAAGCGTAGTTGCTCGCGCCGATGGAGAGGGCCGACGCCAAGAAGACGATCCCGACGATCAGGAGGCCGTCATACTCCATGCGGCGGGCGCGAAGCACCATGTCGGCAGCGCGATCTGAAAACATCGCCGACTATGGTACACCAGCAACGACGAAGCGTCTTGGAGAGCTTGCCGGTGTAGAGACCCGTGCCTTCTGGTAAAATGGCCGCGCCAATCATCTGTCTTGAAGGGCCATGTATATGTCCAGACCCCGCGCGTTCATCACCCGCGAAATCTTCCCCGACGCACTTGAGATGATCCGGGCCGAGGTGGACGCCGAGGTGTGGCCGGACGAGCTTCCCCCTCCTCCGGAGATTCTTCTGGAAAAGTGTAGGGGTGTCGACGGCATCCTCTGCCTCCTCACCGACAAGATAGACGGCGATTTCATGGACGCGGTTGGGCCGCAGCTCAAGGTCATCAGCCAGATAGCCGTTGGGTTCGACAACATATACATCCCCTCCGCCACGAGGCGCGGCATTCCCGTCGGTAACACGCCGGAGGTGCTGACGCATACGACAGCCGACGCGGCATGGGCCTTGCTGCTCGCCGCGGCCCGTCGTCTCGGCGAGGGCGAACGAGCAGTGCGCGCGGGCAGATGGCGCACGTGGCACCCGCTCCACTACCTCGGCCAGGACGTCTTCGGCGCGACCCTCGGCATCGTCGGCATGGGGCGCATCGGGTTTGAGGTCGCAAGGCGCTCTATCGGCTTCAACATGAGGGTGCTCTACTCCGACATCGTCAGGCAAGAGAGCTTTGAGGACCAGCTTCCAATGGAGTACGTCGATATCGATACGCTTCTGTCCGAGTCCGACTTCGTATCCCTGCACACAGTCCTCAATAGCTCAACCCACCATCTCATCGACGCCGAAACTCTGGCGAAGATGAAGCCGACCTCGGTGCTCGTCAACGCCTCACGCGGGCCGATAATCGACCAGTTTGCCCTGTACGAGGCGTTGAGGGATGGCGAGATAGGCGCGGCCGGACTGGACGTTACCGACCCGGAGCCGATTTCCCACGACGATCCACTTCTCACGCTCGAAAACTGCCTCATCGTCCCGCACATAGCCAGCGCCAGCGTCGCCACGAGGCGGGAGATGTCGCGCATAGCCGCCGCCAACCTGCTGAACGGCATCAAAGGCGAACGCCTCATCACCTGCGTCAACCCGGAAGTCTATATCTGATTGGGGACCTAACATCATTTCGTTATGAATGCGCTTTAGCTCTTTCAAATGTACGGCAACCCCACCGTCATTCCCGCGAAGGCGGGAATCCATCGAGGTGGTGGTTCAGAATACGGTGTGACTACCTAAAATTCGCATTTCACCAGCCAGGAGCGTTTCGCTAATGCAAGACTACGAACCACTCGACATATCCCGGTCGTGCAACTCCGGCCCCGAGATTCTCGGCAGCGAGGCCGCCAACGTGGAGACCGGCCTCAAGTCCTTCCGGGGCCTGCCCTTCATGATCGGAGGTCTGGCCGGCGGCCTTGGAAGCAACTCGTTCATCGCGCCCTCGCCGAACGGGGGCAGCGTCTTCGTTCCGGTCGGCAAGGCGGCCAGGCGGGTGCTTTTCGCCCACGCGCTGCTCGAAACGAAGCTGGCCGAGGGCGGTCGACTCGGTGAGCCCGTCGCGGAGTACGTGTTCCACCTGTCGAGCGGCAAGCAGGAGAGTGTGAATATCCGGGAACGCTTCGAGATTGCGGCCAGTCCCGCCTACCCGCCGGGAACGCCCGGCCCACCGTACCGCGCCGTCACCGACAGCAAGGCGACCTTGATGCCCCGCTACGAGGGGGAGTTCGCGGAGGCCGGAAAACGCCAGACCGAGGCTAACCAGGCATCTGCGGAACTTTGCTGGCTCTGGGCGTGGGAGAACCCCGATCCCGATTCGTCCATAGAGACCATCGAGATCGTCCCCGCGGGTATGCGTTTCTTCATTGCCGCGATCACCCTGGGACACCTCGAAGAGCACCCGTTCCCGCGAGAGGGACGCCGCCCGGCGAAGATAACCCTACTCGACGAGGCCGACGCTTCAAAGCCTTTCGATGTCGAAGTCGAGGTCGATCGGGGCGACGCGACCTACGTATTCCCCCTGTCCCCGGTGTCGTCCGACGAGTTCCTCGCCGCCCCGTATTCCTGGGGGCAGGACGATAACGAGGCGTCCAGCCCTTCCTACGTGGAGATATCGGCCACCCCGTCCGCGACCGTGACCGTGAAGCAGGGCGAGTCGGAGATCGGCAAGGCCACATGGGGTGACGTGGTCGACGCAGGCACAGTGGAGACCGAGAAGGTCAAGATCGAGCTTATCGACCCCGGCAAGAACTGGGTGCACGTCACGGTCGTCGACGACGAGACGGGACGTCCCGTGCCGAGCCGCGTCCACTTCCGCTCTCCCGACGGCGTGCCGTACCAGCCTCACGGGCACCATAATCAGGTCAACTCGAACCTCGGAACGTGGCACAACGACGTGGGCGGCGATCTGCGTCTCGGGCAGACGGCCTTCGCCTACATCGACGGTACGTGCCAGGGGTGGCTACCGCGTGGAGAGGTCGTCGTAGACGTGTCGCGCGGGTTCGAGTACGAGCCGCTGCGAACGAAGGTCTCCATCGAGCCCGGTCAGCGCGAGCTTGAACTGCGTCTCAAGCGATGGACGAACATGAACGCACAGGGCTGGTACAGCGGTGACTCCCACGTCCATTTCCTGTCACCGACCGGGGCGCACTTGGAGGCGCAGGGCGAGGACCTCGACGTGGTGAACCTTCTGCAGTCGCAGTGGGGGAGCCTGTTTACGAATACTGAGGATTTCACGGGCGCCGCGAGCGTTTCCGAAAGCGGCGACAGCATCGTCTACGTGGGGCAGGAGAACCGGCAGCACTTCATGGGACACATGATCATCTGGGGCCTCAAGAGGCCGATCATGCCATGGTGCAGCGACGGGCTTGGCGAGGCCGAGATAGGCGGCAGCATGGAGACGACCCTGAGCTACTGGGCGGACGAGGCCCACGCGCAGGGCGGCTTTGTCGTCAATCCCCATTTCCCGAATCCGAACGGTGAGCCCGCCACGCTGGTGGCGACCGGTCGTCTCGACGGCGTCGAGATGATACGCCAGACCGAGTTCAACCACATCGAGTACTACCGCTACCTGAACGGCGGCTACCGGCTCCCACTCGTGGGCGGCACCGACAAGATGTCCAGCGACGTGCCGGTGGGGCTGTACCGCACCTACGCGAAGCTCCCTGAAGACGAGGAGTTCGGCTACAACTCCTGGTGCCGCAGCGTCGCCGGCGGCAGGACGTTCCTCAGCGGCGGCCCCATCATCCACTTCTCGGTCGACGGCAAGGCCATCGGCGACACGGTCGCCATGTCAGGGCCGGGCACGGTCGAGGTCGAGGCGTGGGCCGAGAGCATCTTCCCCATCAACGTCCTGCAGATCGTTCAAGACGGCAAGGTCGTCGCCCAAGTAGAGTCCACCAACGGCACGAGGCGGCTGGAGCTGCGAGAGAAGATCACCATCGACAAGCACACGTGGCTGGCCGCGAGATGCGGTGGACCCGAGTACATGGGCGGCTTCTACCACATAGACGCCATGGCGCGCGGCGTGTTCGCCCACACCTCGCCGATCTACGTGTCCGTCGGCGGAGACTGGTGGATGTTCAGCGAGGAGACTGCCCGGTACATGCTCACGCTCATCGAGGGCAGCATCTCCTACATCCGCGACACGTCGGCGCAGCACACGCACGGCGGCGTCACGCACCACCACGGCCAGGACGACCACATCGCCTACCTCGAAGCGCCCTTCCACGAGGCCCAAGCGGCGGTACATGAGCGGGCGGAGCGGCTGGGGATTAGGCTGTAGGGGGCAGTGGCGAAGGGGCCTTCCATTCCGTCGAGAATTAAGCCAAAGGCCGCTAATTCGCCGTCACAGGAGTTACGAATTGCCTTCTTGTCAGACGTGCGGATGCACCACGCTAGATCAAGATGCGCGATTCTGCGTCAGTTGCGGGGGCAGGATGCAGCCGGACGGCTCTAGAGCAGCAGAACCTTCAATCGCAAATCCAGTAACGTCCTATTGCAAGAATTGCGGTAGCATCGCGTCGGACGAAGACGACCATCAGAAAAACACTTAGCCAACACCCTTTTGGTCTGCTAGACTAAATCTTGAGGGGGAATACTCATTCAAGGAGCGCCGCTATGAAAGCTCTTTGGTTATTCCCCGTGCTCGTCGTTCTCGCGTGTGGGCAAAACGACGGCCCTGAGTTTGGCCCTGGGACGCCTGTTCCCACACCCACCCAGTTTCTAGCGTTGGCTACGATTGCAACGTTGCCGCCTACCCCTACACCCGTTCCACTTCCACCCGAACTTCAATGTCCCACTGCTCCGAAAGACGCCTTTGGGCTACAGGCCCCGCAAGGAGGTGAACCAATTGAGATTCGGGAACGTTTGAAGCGCGCAGTCAAGATTGCCATCAAGGAATTTCTTGATGACCCCGAAACGTTTGATTGGTTCTACCCGGAGGCAGTATACGTCTATGACGGTCGCCCGTTCAGCAACAGTCTTGTACACCGGTTCCCGGGATCTTTCGAAGACAAAGAGCCTGATGCTGTATGGGACGTGCGCCCTCCGCAGATGTTGGACATGCGTGGAGACTTCTTCGTAAAGATTGCCGAACCCGTCAAAGGTTGGACAGCGCAAACGTACGAACCCGGTGTGCGCAGATACTACAATAGCCTTATCGTATGGTTTTGGACACTATACGATTCGAGTTGGTCGCCTGTAGTCCAGGCGGTTCACAAGGCACACATAGAGTGGAGCGAACACCTTATAGGGGAACGCGGGTGTTTCATACATAGAGTAATGGCATGGCCCCTTTGGTACCCGAATCACATCTGACGCCGCCGTAGCCAGCCGTCAACAACCTTCGCAGCGCCCCGCCCAATACAAGAGTGACCGTTCAACCTCTAAAATACACATTGCGAATACCAGACTTACTAGGGAGTCAAGTATATGGTTCCCTTTAGTTATAGGGGGAATGAGGCCCTGAGAGAAGCGCTCAAGGATTTTGCGTATGAGTCAAAGCAGAATCATCATGGCTTCAGAGAGGCCGCTGAGCGTGAAGGGGCAGGCCATTCCTCTCAGACCTAGGACGACCACAGCGCCTATCTCGAGGCGCCCTTTCACGAGACCCACGCGGCGGTACATGAGCGTGCTCAGCGGGTGGGATTCCGCCTCCGAACGGCGAACGCATCAGGCATGACACCCTCAGCCACGGCCTAGACGGGAACCGCCTCAACCGGATCGGGAATGGGAAGGCCGTTGTCCGCCAAGATCGCCAGGTGCTCCGCAACGGCCTCTGCTATCGAGGCCTTCGTCTCTTCTTCAATATCGCCCGCGGCCACACAGCCGGGCAGGTCAGGCAAGTACGCGACGTAACCGTTGCCACTCTTTTCAATTATGACCGGGTATGCCGTCACGGTTGAAGACATCGTTCACCTATCGCAGTCCGGCTTGCTTCAGGATGCTTTGACACGTTTTCGGCGGTAAGTCTTTACTCGGTTTACCCGCAAACGTGACGAGTCCAGGCTTGTTCGGGTGCTGGAAGCGCCGGTGACTGCCGCGGCCACGGATCTGAATCCGCCAGTCTTGTTTCAATACTTTGATTGCGTCCAATACCTTGGGCACGCCATATTTCTGCCTAGATCAGTTATACCCGGTGCAAGGCAGGCTTGTAGCGATTGCGCAACAGTCGAAGCAGCGCAGTTATGAGGACGTACCCATCGGTTGGTATGCCAAGAATCATAAATCGTAGGGGTTGACAACTGAAGAAGGCGTAAATGGCGGTAGCCGTTCGGTTAGCGCTTGGTATGCTTGGAGCAAAGGTAGGACGTACCGCAACTATCGGCTAAGCGCATTTCACGGCCCTATTTGATGAATTTAGTCAGACCTGTCTAGGTTGTGTTGACATTTCCCGTCATTCCCGCGAAGGCGGGAATCCAGATCGGGTAGCGTATCTACTCTCAAAAGGGAATAGATTCCCGCCTTCGCGGGAATGACGACTTTAGCCTGGATAGCAGGAAGAATTTCAAGAATGTCAACACTGTCTAATACCAATTCTGTGTGATGCCGCCGTATTCTTGCTGATCGGGCTCTCTGGATTCCGGCCTTCGCCGGAATGACGGATGGGGACGCTGGTCATGCAAATTACGACGTAGTCAGAACGAATTGGTATTATCATGGCAGGTCGGACTGCAATCTCACCATGGCGACGAGTCCGTCCACGTCCCCTTTCCCGACTAAGGGTGGTCTCTGCCTAACAGACATACCGGCGAAGGCCGGTATTCAGAGTGGTAGGGGCTTGGGCTAGATGCTTATGCGTTCATTAGTGTCTTTCGAGGGTGGTCACTGCGGTCGAACATGGGTAAATCAGGTACTAAACACCCCATTTCGCCTAATTGGTTGGAGCAGATGAGGTTAGATGGCATTAGTTCCTCATCCCTACACCACTCCCTACGCAATACCGACTACTTTCTACTTTTTCCCTCCCGTTCCGCCCGCAGCTTCTCGAACATCGCGGCATTGTAGTACGTCGTGGGACGAACGTTGTCCCGCAGCACCATCTCGCGGATGACGTCTTCCAGGTAGTCGTGCTCTTCCACCCAGTCGATGACTTCCTCGGCCCACTGACTCGGCACGCACATCACTCCGTCGTCGTTTCCCACGATCAGGTCCCCCGGTCGCACGGCAATCCCGCCGCACCGGATCACCACGTTCTCCTCGTACGAGAACATGAACGGCGCTTTGCCTGCCGCCACCGTTCCGCCCGCGGCGAATATCTTGAAGCCGAGCTTCCTCACTCCCGTCAGGTCGCGGATCGCCCCGTCCGTGACGATCCCCTCCGCGCCGTTCATGCTTAGCTGGAGCAGCTTCATCTCTCCGCCGCTCGACGAGTACCTTGAGCCTGCCACGTCGCACACAAGCGCGTCTCCCGGCCCGCACCGCGCCATGGCTCTCGCCTCCGGCGCGTCCTCGCCAGCCGGGGTCTCGTCGAAGATATCCGGACGCGGGGGAATGAAACGCAGCGTCCTCGCCCGGGCGACAAGCGTCTCCCCCGGAGTCTGCGAACTCACCCCCTGCATGAACGACTGATGGTAGCCGTGAAGCTCGTCAAGCGCGCTCCACACCGTCGGCACGCTCGCCCGCCTGTACCGCTCCAACAATCCATCCGGCAGGTCACTGCCCACTACTTACAGCCCCCTTCTTTCTTCTCCCTACTCCAGGACCTCGGTTGTGCAGTGCGCCGTCTGCAGGGAGATATGCGAAAAATCCTCGCCGTGGTTCGCGCCGTGTCGATGCACCTCGCCCGCGGGAATCAGCGCCGTGTCGCCCTCGGTTATTGCAATCTCCTCATCGTGCGTCCCGACGAAACCCTTGCCGTTCGTGACGTACAGAACCTGGTCGCACGTGTGAGTGTGGAACTTCGTCCGCGCTCCCCCCTTGAAGTTCACGACGTTGAAGCGGTAGCTCTCCGAGTCGTCATTGTCCACCAGCGGGTTCATCACCACCTGCCCGCCCTCGAAGATGTCACGGTGTGAGTTGTCCACTTCGTCTCTATCGACCGCCTTTATGACCTTCATCGCTTATTACAGTCCTCCTTTACGCTATTCTTCAAGCAAAACTTTCCACTTTCTTTGGCCCCGAAGTATACCCTCAATAGCCTGCAGTTTTGTCCACCAACCCCAACAGGGTTCGTCCCGACTCGAGCCGCCGCAGGTTCTCGAATAACAGGCCCACGCACAGGTCCTCCTGCTCGGACGACGTGCCCCGGCACGTCGTCACCACTACGTTGTCGCGCTTCCAGAAGTCGGAGTCATCCGGGGACATTCCCGGAGACTCCCCGGCGGGTTGGAAACAGACCCCGCCCAACCGGCCCGACGACAGCGCCCGATTCAATGCGCCATAGTCATAGTGCGACGGACGTCCTGAGCAGTCCAGTATGAAGGCGCCACGTTTTAGCTTCGTGAGCAGGCCTTCCGATACGATGCCCTCCGTCTCCGCCGTCTCAGGCACGGCAACGGCCACGAAGTCGCATTCGGCGAACATATCGACCGCCTCGCCCATGCTGTACATCCGGTCCACCCCGTCCGGCGCCTCCCGCGACCGGCGCGATGTCCCCACGACCCGCATCCCCATGGCCTTCGCCCTCGGGGCCAGGGCCTGACCGATCCCGCCCATGCCCAGTACGCCCAGGGTCTTGCCCGCCAGGTCGGCCGGCCTCAGCGCCGCCTCCCGCGAAGGGCTGCGCTGCGTCAGTTTCGGCGAGCCAACGGTCACGTGATTGCGCCGCGAGAACATCAGCATGGACCCAATCGCGAATTCCGCGCCCGGAATGGCGAACGCGGGCTTGCCGCAGGTGAAAGGGACGCCGGATTCCACCATCTCGGGGAAGAGGTTCTGCCTCACACCCCCGCCGATTGCGTGTATCAAGCGCAGTTTAGGACCGGCCCTGAGCATGTCCGCGTCCCATGCCCCGATAAACGCCACATCCGTGTCTACCAGCCCCGAAACGATCTCGTCCTTGTCGTCGCTGATGATGAATTCGAGGTCTTCAAACCCCTCGCGCCTGCTCCGCTCAAGTATCCGGTCTCGGTACCCGCTCCACGTCACAATGACCCTTTTGATACGCTCGGTCATCGCTGGGAGTCCTCGCCGTACCTTGCGGTAAGTTCGTCGATGGTTTCGTGTACGAAGTTGCCTAAACCAAGTCCCGGCCCCACCGGCAGTTCGAGGCAGCCGTCCTTCACGACCATAGGAGTCTCTATGACCTTCTCGTGCATGGCCTCGACCAAGCCCTCTCGCCGCGAACCGCGCTCCACGTTTGGAGCCGGGTACTCGATCATCGGGCAGTTTGTCAGGGTACACAGCACCTGCAGATGCGCCGCTATCAGGAATGCCGACCACGGCCCGTGGGGGATGCATAGGATGCCCGCCTCCTCCGCCCGTTCCGCGACTCGTGCGAACTGGGTCAACCCCATCTGCTGGGCGTCCGGCTGAACGATGTCGAGCGCCCGCCGCTCAATGAACGCCTGGTAGTCGCGCACCGTGGTCAGACTCTCCCCCGTGGCGATCCGTATCGGCGACTGCTCCGTCAGGGTCGCGAATCCGTCGACATCGTAGGGATGAAGCGCCTCCTCGAAGAAGTAGATGTCGTACTCCTCCAACCTCTCCGCCACCTGAACGGCTTCCTTGACCGTCCAGTGGCCGTCCAGGTACGCAGGGGAACCGAAGTCGAGCATCAGCTTCATGTCGAGGCCTACGGCACTTCTGACCGCCTCGATATCATCGTAGTCGCTCTCGCTGAAGTAGTTTCCCCAGCCAAATTTCATGGCCTTGAAGCCTTCGGCCTGGATCTCCAGCGCTTCCTCTACCAAGACCTCAGTCTGCTTGTGCCGCCACTCTCCCGTGCGCTCCAAGAGATACCTGTCGAAGGCGGTCCCGCTTGCGTAGACCATGATTCTGTCCTGCACGGCCCCGCCGCGCAGTTTGTAGATAGGAATTCCAGCCGCCTTGCCCGCGATATCCCACAGCGCCATGTCGATGGCGCCCATAGCGTTGACCGCCACGCCTCCCTCGCCGCCGCGACCGCGCTTGCCGCTGGCGAACATGCGCTGCCAGGCCATGTTCGGGTCGGTGGGATCGGCGCCGATCAGCAGCCCCTTGAGCCCGTCGGGCTCGTCCTCGATCAGCGCGGAGATGACGGAGACCGATGCGGAGGTGGAGCCGACGCCCGTGATGCCTTCGTCGGTCTCTACTTCGACCAACACCGGCGCGCCTCGCCTCAGACCCTTCGAGACGACTCTGACGTCCGTGATCTTCATGACGGCCGCCTCCCCGGTCGCTACGGTGCGGGCCAGCCTACCAGCCGCTCATTCCCACTGTCAATTCAACAGACCTTTCGGAGGCTTCGTCCTAGAAATAGAGTCAATCCCTCCCGCCAAAGGAGCTGCCAGGAGTATGTATTTGGTGTTTGAAGTGTCGGGATGATAGATGATCTTCAAGCCAGGTGATGATTCGGGCCACGGTTCGGGAAGCAGCCAGACCCTTCGCCATAGTTTCCCCCTGTGCAGCAGCCGACTCAGGCAGCTTATGCCCAGCCGCAACACGCTGACGATTCTGCTCACAGCGCTGCGATGAGTCGGCGCCAGGAACTTTGGCGGCGACCTGAGGCGACGAGGGGGTCTGCCCATGTTATACCGATTCCTCTTGAATACGCCGTAACTCTATCGTTGGTATGAAGGTGATTTCGTCTAACCTTCCAAAGGGCAGGTTTGAAACCTGCCCCTACCCGGTGCTCCTACCCCTTCATGGTGTGGTCAAAGCGAACTGGCATTAGTGGCATTTTCAGCACTGATCCCATATGCCAGCACCCACGGCGTTGCCACAGACAACACCAGCCAATGCCTCGAGACCCGTGCGGGGTCAGTCCTGCGAGTCTTCTTCCCATTGCCACCCAACACCCTTCAGCGCCCGAAAGCCCAGCGCTATCCGGAAGCGAGTTCCATGCCACACCGTCATATCCCGCGGGACGGCTTCGGACAGCAACTCCAGCGGGCTCACTGTCGCAGCTATCCACTCGCCGGGTCTATTGGCGGGCAGAATGTGCCAGGCGATTGGGAATGGCGCAACCGCGATAGACCACACTTATGACGATGGAGGTGTCCGGGCCCCACAACCCGGCAGCTAGCGCCCAGAACCCGGCGCCTTCCCTAAACCGCCGCCAACGCCGCGAACTCCAACGCAAATCCAAACGCAAACACCAAGAATCCCACCGCCCCCGCGCCCCCAACTAGCCGTCTTCCCCAATCGGCACGGAAAAACGACTCGGCCATCCTACCGTAGGGAAGACCCTTGCCTATCCCCCTCTCCCGTTCGCGGGATAGGGCTGGGGTGAGGGTGAAAGCCCCAACACCCAGCACCTAGCACCCAGCCCCCGAGCCGGCCATTCCAACACGCCCCTTTTTCTTCTCGGCGCTCTCCGTGCCCTCTACGGTGAGTCCTCCACTTTCTACTTCATTCGACTCACTCAAACTACTCTTGACATGCGAACTTAATTCATGCACAATAAGCCTCAACAGGAGTTGATGTCCCACATATGAGAATCTTCCTCCGGCTAATCGGCTACGGCCTGCGACACAAGGCACTCGTCGTCGGCGCGTATGTGGCGATGGCCCTGTCCGTAGCATCCGGCCTCGCCATGCCGTGGCTCGCCGGCTCTGCAATCGACGAGGCCCTCAACCGCGCCATAGAGGAGGGCAAGCTCACCCAGCTATTCTTCATCGCGGGCTCGATTCTCCTTGCCGGCGCACTCCGAGGGCTCTTCAGCTACGCCCAAAACTACCTCGCCGAGGCCATCTCCCAGAAGACCGCCTATGACATCCGCAACGACATCTTCACCCGGCTCCAGAACCTCGGCTTCGGGTTCCACGACAAGCAGCAGACCGGCGATCTCATGTCCAAGGCCACCGCCGACGTCGAAGCCGTCCAGAGGTTCATGAGCTCCGCCCTCATCCGCGGACTCTCGATGTTCGCCACATTCCTCTTCGTGGCTGTCATCATGGCCTCCTTTAACTGGCGGCTCGCCATAGTAGTCATGCTCTTCGTGCCCCCCGTCCTCTGGCGCGCGTTTAGCATGTCCCGAAAGTTGCGACACATCTGGGGCGCCGTGCAGGAAGAGACCGGCAAGATGACCGCCGTGCTCCAGGAGAACATCGCCGGCATCAAGGTCGTCAAGGTCTTCGGCGCGCGAAAATACGCCGAAGACCAGTTCGCCGAGCGTTCCGACGCCGTCCGCGACCTCACATACTTCGCCACCAAGCAGTTCGCCTTCCACGGCTCCCTTATGACGCTCATCTTCACCGTCGCGACGGGAGCCGTCCTCTGGTTCGGCGGACAAGAGATTGCCGCCGACCGCCTAACGGCCGGTCAGCTTGCTTCCTTCATCCTGTACGTCGGCACGATGGCCATGCCCGTGCGCATGATGGGCTTCATGGTCAACATGTTCTCCCGCGCCCATGCCGCCGGACAACGCATATTCGACGTTATCGACGCCGAGACCTCGGTCACAGAGCGCCCGAACGCCCGCCCCCTCAACGGCGTCAGCGGCCACGTCAAGTTCGACCGCGTCTCCATGAGCTACGAGCAGGCAGACACCCCGGTCGTCCACGACATCGACTTCGAGGTTCGGCCCGGCCAGCTCGTCGCCATCCTCGGCGCGCCCGGCTCAGGCAAGAGCACCCTCGTCCACCTCGTCCCGCGCTTCTACGACGTCACCGGCGGCGCCGTGACGATCGACGGCATGGACGTTCGAGACGCGACCCTGTCATCCCTCCGCCGCAACGTCGGCATAGTCATGCAGGACGTCTTCGTCTTCGGCGCTTCCATCCGGGATAACATCGCCTACGGCGCCGAGGACGCCACCACCAACCAGATCATCGAGGCCGCCAAGATCGCCCAGCTTCACGACTTCGTCGAGCAGACCCCGCGAGGCTACGATACCTATGTCGGCGAGCGCGGCGTCCGCCTCTCCGGCGGACAGCGCCAGCGACTCGCCATCGCCAGGACCCTCCTCATCGACCCCCCGATCCTCATCCTCGACGACTCCACCTCCAGCGTCGATATGGGCACCGAGTACCAGATCCAGCAGGCGCTCCAAGAGGTCATCACCGGCCGCACGACCTTCGTCATCGCCCACCGCCTCTCCACCGTCCGCCGCGCCGACCTCACACTCGTCCTCAACAAAGGCGAGATCGTCGAAAGCGGCTCACACGAAGAGCTCATGGCAGTCGAGGGCTTCTACAAGAACATCTACGACCTGCAACTCCGCCCTCAAGACGAAGAACCGCCCCCGGCCCTTTCGTAGCGTGTAGCTACGGCATCAGCTTCCCGTCCGCCTGCGCGAAGCACCGGGCCACGTAGTGCGCCGCGACCGTCACCGATACCGGCTCACCGGGTTCATACCGCTCATGGTGCGGACGCTGCGCCCGCACCACCGCGCCCGACGGCAGTTGGATCAGGTACAGATCGGATATCCCCTGAAACGTCCTCGACAGCACGGTGGCATCGCCTTCAGGCGACCGGGACATCTCGATGTCGTCGGGCCTCGTCATCACCTCGCACAACCCCGAGCTCTCGCCGCTCATGTCAAACGCCCCAAGCTCCGTCTCCACCGTACCGTTCACATACTCGGCCTGCAGGAAGTCGGCAACCCCCATGAACCCTGCGGCGAATCTCGTTTCCGGCTCGTGGAACACCTGCGGCGGCGTACCCGATTGCTCGATCCGCCCATCGTTGATGATCGCTATCCGGTCCCCCATGAACAGGGCGTCCTCCTGGTCGTGCGTGACGAACACCACGGTCACGCCGGCGTCCGCGAGGATCGACTTGACCTCGCCCCTGATGCGCGCCCTCAGGTCGGCGTCGAGGTTAGAGAACGGCTCGTCCAGCAGCATCACCGCCGGGTTCGGAGCAAGCGCCCGCGCCAACGCCACCCGCTGCTGCTCACCGCCCGACAGCTCGTGAGGATACCGCCCCTCCAGGTGAGTCAGCCGCACCAGTTCCAGCGCTTCCGTCAAGCGCACCCCGCGCTCGTCCGACCCGAGCTTGTGCAGGCCGAACGCCACGTTTTCGCCCACCGTCTTGTGCGGGAACAGAGCATGCTCCTGGAACACGATCCCCACGCTCCGGCGCTCCGGCGGCACGTGCGCCTTCCTCCCGGACACCACTGTCCCCCGCAGGGATATCTCTCCCGCGTCTACCGCCTCGAATCCGGCGATCAGGCGCAGCGTCGTCGTCTTGCCGCTGCCGCTCGGCCCGACAATCGACAGGCTCTCCCCGGGCTGCACCGCCAGTTCGACCCCGTCCACGGCCGCAACGTCTCCGTAGCGCTTGGTCACCCCGGCGCAGCGCACCGCGAATGTGCTCATGGGCGGTCGCTCCCGGAAGAGGTCGATGCCCCGAAATCGCGTGTTACGAGAAATGCCATCGGTATTGAGGATATCACGATCAACAGAAGCGCCGGGGCCGCCGCCTGCGCGAAGAACGCCTCCGTCGAGGCCGACCACACGGCGGTGGCGAGCGTCTTGAACCCAAGCGGACCAAGAATCAGCGTCGCGGGTAGCTCCTTCATCGCAATCAGAAATACCAGCGCCGCGCCCATCGCTATGCCCGGCGCAATGAGCGGCGCTGTGACGGCGCGCATCGTCTGCACGGGAGTCCTGCCTAGGCTTCGCGCCGCGTCCTCCAGACTCGGACTGACCTTGAGCAGCGCGGCTCGCGTAGCGCCGAGCGCCGCCGGAAGGAACAGAACAACATATGCGAACACCAGCAGCCAGACCGTCTGATACACCGGCCTCGCGTAGTTCACCGCGAAGAAGACCAGCGCAAGAGCCACCACGATCCCCGGCAGGGCGAATCCGGTGAAGCTCATGCGCTCGATCAGGTGCGAGAGCTTGCCGGGATGCCGCACCACCATCACCGCGACGGGAATGGAGCAGACCGCAGCAACAACCGCGGCAGCACCCGATACGACGAGGGAGTTAGCTGTTGCGCTCCAGAGCACCAGCAGAGGCTCGCCTGCCAGGACTCCCCGCACGAGCCAGTGCAGCAGCACCCCGGCCGGAATCCCCAGCGCCAGCGCGACCACGATGCCCACGAATGCCAGCGCAGGCCATCTCCATCGCCCCAGCCGCACATCCTCGGTCCTGCGCGACGCCCCGGAGCCGGCACGATGATACCGCAGCCTCCCCCGCGTGTACGAGTCGAGCAGGACAATCGCCAGGGCCATCCCCACAAGCGCCAGCGACAGCACACCCGCGATGCTCCGGTCGAATGCCGTCTGGTACTGCTGGTAGATGACCCACGTGAACGTCGGGTACCGCATCAGGGACACGGCCCCGAAGTCGCTCAGCGTGTACAGAGCCACGAGCAAAGCCCCGGAGACGATCGCGGGACGCAACTGCGGCAGCGTTACCAGGAACGCCGTGCTCAGCCTCCCGTGTCCAAGGGTCCGCGCCGACTCTTCGAGCGCCGGATCAAGCCCTTGGAACGCGCTCTTGACGGTGAGCAGTATGTACGGATAGCTCAGGAGTATCAGCACCAGCGCCGCTCCCGGCAGACCGTATATGTCCGGCAATCGTTCCACTCCCAGCGGTTCGAGCGCTTGCTGCAAGACGCCGCGCGGCCCCAGCACAGATACGAACAGGAACGCGCCCACGAAGGTCGGCACCACCAGCGGCATCGCCGTGAGCACCGCCCACACGCGACGATAGGGCAGGTCGCTCCTCGTCGTAAGCCACGCGATAGGCACGGCCAGGAGTATCGAAATCCCAGTGACCACGAACACGAGCAGCGTCGTTCTACCGATGATGTGTAGCGTGCGGACACGGAACAATAGCTCCCACGCCTCGGTCGTTGCCCCCGCGCCGCGTATCACCAAGTAGGCGATCGGGAGCAGCATGGCGAGTCCGACGAGGACCGCCGGGACGACGATCATCGCGGCCGGCGGCCTCGAAGAATCCTGCCGACCCGGCCGGGGGAGGTGCTCTCCGGCCGGGTCGGCAAGCGGGGATGGTCCTGCTGAAATCAAGGGGTCGTTGACTTCTCCGGCTATGGACTATTCGAGGATACCCAGTTCACGAAGCAGGTTCTGTGTGCCTTCCAAGTCGGCAAGGTCTGCCATGTCGACGGCAGGCTTATTGATCTCGTCAATCGGCGTCAAGAGACGGTTCGTCTTGACTCCCTCAACGAGAGGATACTCGTAGGTCTGCCCCGCGAAGTACTGCTGGCCGACCTGCGAGAGCATGAACTTCAGGAGCTTCTCGGCGTTCTCACGGTTCTGGCTAGTCTTCAGAATGCCCGCTCCGGCGACCATAACCATGCTTCCCGGCCCGCCTCCGGTCGGATGATAGTTCCTCGCAGCGAAGGCATCGCCCTCTTCCTGTAGAAAACGGTGGAGATAGTAATGGTTTACGAGGCCAACGTCTATCTCACCGGCGGCTGCGGCGGCTACCTGAGGAGTGTTCTTGGGATAGATGCCGGGTTCATTGGCCTTTATGCCCTCAAGCCACTCGGTCGTCTTCTCTTCACCCCACAGCACCCTCATGGCAGTTACCATGGCCTGGAACGAGCCGTTCGTCGGGGCCCAGCCCAGCCTGCCCTTCCACTTGGGGTCGGTCAGGTCGAAGATCGAGGCGGGCAGGTCGTCCTCGGAGAGCCGCTCGGTGTTGTATACCAACACACGCGCACGGCCGGAGATTCCGACCCACAGCCCAGCCGGAGACTGCGCCCAGCCGGGAACAAGGCTCGTGACATCGCCCGGCAATGCGCTGAACATACCTGCCTGCGCTACCGCCCCCAGGCCACCGGGGTCCTGGGCGAAGAACACGTCCGCGGGACTGTTGCCACCCTCTTCAAGAATCGTCGCCGCAATCGCTCCCGTGCCTCCGTACTTTGTCGATACCTCTATGCCGGTCGCCTCTCGAAACTGCTCGATGATCGGGCCGACCAGCGATTCGCTCCGCCCGGAGTAAACAACCAGCGAGCCTGGCTTACTTGCTACTTCGATGATTTGCGACTCCGGTGTTGGAGCAGGCTGAGTAGACTCCGGTCGGCCGCCGCACGCGACGGCAGCGGCAAATACCAGCGCCACCAAAACCAATGTTGTCACTGGTGTCAATAATGTCCGCACGTTCCGTTGTACCTCCTGCTAGCGTAGTGTCGTTAGCAGTGTATACTTATTATTATGCTTTTGTAATACTTACTTTCAAGACTTGTGCACACTACTTTCCTGTTGAGAAGACAAAAGGAAGGGGAGACGGTGGCCCGTCTCCCCAACTTGCCTCAATGCTGGTTCGTGTTCTCTTTCTATCCTTAGACGACGAGTCCCACTGCTACCACACCCGCGGCGATTACGATGAGAATCGCGGAATACCGAACCGCGAGAAACGATCCTCTAGAATGCCGGGGCGTCCTTGAACGATGTGTACGGGTGGAGATCATCACTTGTGTACTTCCTTATGTATCCGGTTATGGTCGCCTGTCGATGATTTGCGTTCTAACGTATGTTATACCTAGTCCATCCTTTCTTGTCAAGTATGTACACAGTAATTTTCGTGATATTTGCGATCTGATCAATTCCCACACGACACCCGTTGCGAGTCCGACAGTGTGCCCTTGCAAGCCAATCGGCATGAATCCCGCCTCTGCAACCCGTCATCTAACCGGATACCACCCATAGACCGTAGCACTCATGCCGGCGAAAATTTTCATCCTCAGCGTCCTCATCGTGGGCTTAGCCTTCCTGGTTCTTCCTGCCGCGCGCTATTTGATATGGGGGCCCGAACTCGACAGCGAGCTGGTTTCCATACCCAACGACTCCGAGACTGGAGGGGAGCGGGAGCTTGAAATCGTGCGTCTGCTCGGCAAGGACTCCATTCCCGCGATCCTGGAGCCGGAGTTCGTTTCAGTATCTGAGGCCGGCTATTGGATGGAACCTGACGAGGCCGTTCTTGGCGTCTCCATGAGGGGAGAGCATAAGGCCTATCCCGTCACGATGTTGAGCCGACACGAGATCGTGAACGACATCATTGGGGGTGAGCCGGTCGCGGTGACGTGGTGACCGCTGTGCTTTTCGGGAATAGGCTATTCCCGACTCATAGACGGTCAAGAGCACACCTTCGGCGTGTCCGGCAAGCTCATCATGAACGCGCTGGTCATGTACGACCATCAGACCGACACCCTATGGAGCCAGTTCCTCGGTAAGGGCGTCAAGGGCCCTCTGAAGGGGAAATCCCTTGATTTGCTTCCACTTATCCATACAAACTGGGACACATGGAAGTCGGCTCATCCCGACACACTCGTCCTCGACAAGAGAGGTCAATACCAACGCGATCGTTACACCGGCTACTACGCCAGCGCGGAACCCGGTGTGATCGGCGAGCGCATCAAAGACGACCGACTCCAGACCAAGGCCCTCGTCGTCGGAGTCAATCTCGCCGGGCAAACCAAGGCGTACCCGCTGGGAACTCTGGCCAAGCAGGGCGTGGTCAACGACGAAGTAGGCGGCGTGGGCGTAGTGGTTGTATTCGACCGGAGTTCGAACACAGGCGTGGTGTACGAGTCCCGCGCGGGTGACCGGGAGCTTACCTTTGAGGCGTTCGGAGAATGGGGCGGGCCGCGCTCCAAACTTCGCGACCGCGAGACCGGCACGATATGGACGGCGCTCACCGGTGTCGCCACCGATGGGCCTCTCGCGGGGACGAAGCTCAAGCGGGCGCCCTCTCACCTGTCGTTCTGGTTTGCATGGACGGACTGGAACCCGGACACCGAGTTGTACATCAACGAAGGGTAGGGTGCGAATCCCTATCCTTCGGACTTCTGCCGCCGACGGTGGTGGAATATGTACCATCCGGCTCCCAAAGCGACGGCCACCACCGTAACTCCAACGGTCAGCCACTCGAAGTTCTCGGTCAGGAACGCTTCGATCTCCTCACCGAACAGAAAGACCAAGACACCAATCGTGCCGAATCTCGCGCCGCGTCCTATGGCGGACGCGATGATGAACTTGCGTCTGTCCATGCGCCACACACCCGCGGCGATGGCGAAGACCTTGTATGGCACAGGGGTAAACGCCGCGATGAGGATGGCCCAGACGCCGTACCGCTCGAAGAGGCGATCAACGTGAGCCACCCTGGCTTCGCTGAACATCTTGGCAAGGACCGGCCTGCCAAGCCGCATACCGAGAGCGTGCCCCACGATGGCGCCCGCGACCGATGCGACGGCAACGAGCACCCCAAGCAGGGCCGCGATCGGCTGCTGGACGATTGCCACGGCCAGCAGCAGTGGGTCCGGGGGTATCGGGAAGAAGATCGACTCGACGAACGAGCTGATGAGCAGAACGGCAATGGCCCAGTCGCTATCCGCGAATCCGAGGAGCCAGTCGGAGAGGTCGTGGAGGAGCTCCCACATGGAAAGGCGGCTACGATTCCTTTTCGACGCGCAGGCGGAAGTCGTAGCTCTCGCCGTCGATGTTAACGTCGATACGCCGGACAACTGCCTCAGAGGGGCCGGCAAGGGGAGCAGGGTGAGAGATCGGCTGTCCGTCTTCGGTCTCGACCGCGAAGGCGACATCGTCCAGCGAGATCGACATCACGGGAAGCTGTCCTTGTCGAGCGACGGACCTGATTACGGACTCCTGATCGCGAAGGACTTCCTGGGCCTCCTCGACGGTCACCTGACGGAAGCTGACGCTCTGGCCGGGCAGGGCCTGGGCGAGGCTGGGCAGATCGGCGGAGATTACCGTAGCGATCTTGGTGTAGCCTCCCGTGGTGCCCCTGTCGGCCAAGAGGATGCGCGGGATGCCATCGCCGTGAATTTGAATGGCGCCGGGCGGGTTTCCGTCCGATACGATGTCGGCGCCTTCGCGGTGGTCGATCTTTGGGCCGTCGAGCATGTATCCCATGCGGTCGGAGTCGGGATGGATCCTGTATCGAGAATTCAGGAACCTCGACAGGGCCTCCGGCTCGAATGCGTGGTCTTGCGGACCAGGGACGACGCGGAGGCGATGAATGCCTCCATAGACGGGGGCCGTGTAGTTATTCGGCAGCCGCTTCGGAACAAAGTCAATGCCGTCTCCCTGCGGGGTCGACAGGAGATCGCCGGTTTGGAGCGCTCGGCCCTCAAGGCCGCCAAAACGTCCTTTCAGATAGGTCGAGCGGCTCCCCATGACCGGGGGAACGTCGATTCCGCCGTGAACAGCGATGTATGCCCGCATTCCGTCCCGTAGGTCACCGAACGTGAGAACGGTTCCCGCTCCGATCTCGACCGACTCCCACATCGGTAACGGCTTTCCGTCGACTTCGGGTGAGATGTCGGCGCCGGTGATGGCGATCCATATGGGGCTGTGGAACTCGATCCTCGGCCCCCGAACCGTGACTTCGAGGGCGGCGGCGTCTTGATCGTTTCCAGCCATGAGGTTTGCCATGCGCAGGGCGAACTGGTCCATCGCACCGGATACGGGTACGCCGTAGCGCTGGTAGCCGTAGCGCCCGCGGTCTTGGACCGTGGTGAGCAGACCGGGATCGAGGATTTCGAGGGTGGCCGCGCTCATGCTTTCGTCGAGGTCGCGACTTGATACTCGCCCAGGGCGACCTGCTCCTCAATGTGTCGGTATTCGTCCTCACCGGAGAGGGGCACGAAGCGCACGCGGTCGCCGGCGTCTATCAGTGAGGGAGGTGTCCTGGCAACGTCGAAGAGACGCAGCGGCGTGCGCCCAATCAGCCGCCACCCGCCGGGACTTTCTATGGGGTACACGCCCGTCTGGGCCTCGGCGATACCGACGGAACCGGCGGGGATGACTCCCCTCGGTGTCGAGAGCCTCGGAGTGGCGATCCGCTCGGACATTCCGCCGAGATAGGGGAATCCGGGAGTGAAGCCCATCATGTAGACCGGATACTCGGTATCGGAATGGAGGTGGATGACCTCTTCGATGTCCATGCCCGCGTTCCGGGCCACGAACTCCAAATCGGGGCCATGCTCCGCACCGTAAAGCACAGGCAGATGGACGACGGTCGTATCATCATCGGGCATTTCGGCAGCGCCGCCTCGGATGTCACCAAGACGGGCCTTCATGTCCTCGTAGGAGACTTGTGTCGCGTCGTACTCGACGAGAAGAGAGCGATAGGTAGGGATGAGATCGACGATTCCGGGAGGACGCTGACGGGCGATTGCCCTGTGGAGGGAGTGAACGCGGCGGTTGCACTCGATGCTGATCTCGTCTCCCAGCTCAATAGCTATGGCCCTGTCGCCGGCGGCGAGGAATTTCGGCGCTTCGTACATGCGGTGATTCTATACGAGTTGGGACAGAGGCGTAACGGTGACGCACTCGGCATCGAGCTGTTGGCGCAGGACTCTTGCCATCTCGACCGCGCCAGGGGTGTCGCCGTGGATGCAAAGACTCTCGGCCTCGACCTCGACGGTATCGCCGTTTATTGCCGTTGCCATGCCCTCGCTCACCATACGCAGGCTGCGCTCGGCCACTTCGCCGACATCGTGGAGCACGCTGCCTTCTTTCGAGCGGGAGACGAGTGTGCCGTCGGGGTTTAGGGCGCGGTCGGCGAATATCTCACGTGCGACGCGAAGGCCCATGTCCTGAGCAATATCGACCCAACGTGAGCCTGCCAGCGCGATCAAGATGAGGTCTGAGTCGACTTCAAGGATGGCCTCGCAGATGGACCTCGCGAGGTCCTCGTCGACGACGGCGCGGTTGTACATGGCGCCGTGGGGTTTGACATGCTGGAGCCGATGCCCGGATGTGAACGCTTGGAGCGCACCAATCTGGTAGATGACATCGTTCTTGGCTTCGTCGGGGGAGACCTCGATGTTTCGACGTCCAAAGCCGACGAGGTCAGGGAAGCTGGTATGAGCGCCTACGGCTACGCCGTGGTCTTCGGCCAGCCGGACGGTCTCGCGCATCCATTGCGGGTCACCGGCGTGGAACCCGCACGCGATGTTCGCGGAGCTAATGTACTTGATGACCTCCTCATCGAGGCCCATCTTGTACATCCCGAAGCTCTCACCCATGTCACAGTTCAGGTCTATCCTGTCTGCCATGGCGACCGGGCCTCAAATGGAAAAGGATTGGCGGCGACTTCGCTCTGAATTTGAATTCCAAGTCCTTGATGCCTTCCGGCTGCTGTAACCAAGACTTGGCTGTAACGACAACAATCACATGCCACGGATATGTCCGGCAACTGGAGGGCCCTGACCGCCCGTGCCACATCAATGAAGAGGAGTAACAGGCGGACAGGCGCGAGGTAGAGATCCTCGCGCCTGTCCGACCTTACCTTATCCTAATGGACGACTGCGCAAACCGCGTAGACGGTAAGCTTCCAATCCGCGGCATTGTCGCCGACTTCGGTCGCGCTTGCGATCCAACCTCCAGGAACCTCGCCTGACAGGCCGGTGGGACGTGATCCGCCAATGGCAACGCCGCTGGCGATCGAGCCGTCCGCACCTGTGACAAGGGCTCCACCGGCTATCGCAGTCAATTCTTCGCCGGACTCTTCACAAAGCACGGTTATGGACTTATTCTCGCTGTCCAGCACGCTCTCTTTTGTAACGATCTGAAGCCCGCTAACACCGGGGTCGCCCTTTTCTCCTTGTGGGCCATGCGGTCCGGCTTCACCTTGCTGGCCTACAGGACCGCGCTGTCCGGCCGGCCCTTGGGGTCCCGTCGGTCCCTGGGGTCCTTGGGGTCCTTGAGCGCCTTGCGCACCCTGCGGACCTTGGGCGCCCTCTGGGCCTTGTGGACCCTGTGGACCTTGCGAACCAGGGGCTCCGGCTTCTCCCGGGCTTCCCGGAAGTCCTGCTTCTCCCGAAATGCCAGGAGGTCCTTGTGGGCCCGTATCACCCTTGATGCCACGCTCTCCGATGGGTCCCTGAGGTCCAACGGGGCCTTGCGGTCCCGGCGGTCCTTGCGGGCCTCCCGGATTTCCGGGGTCGCCTTGCGGGCCCTGTGGACCCGTGTCGCCCGTGTCACCCTGCTCGCCCTTCTCACCCTGAGGCCCCAGCGGACCAGCGGGTCCTCGCGGACCACCCGGGTCGCCTTGAGGACCAGCCAGTCCTCTCTCTCCCTGGGATCCTCGCGGCCCTTGCGAACCCTCAGGGCCAGGTTCGCCCTGAGGCCCTGCCGGGCCCTCAGCGCCCGCAGGACCCTGAAGACCTAGCTGCCCTACCGAACCCTTAGGCCCAGCCGGTCCCTGAGCACCCGAAGGGCCCCGGGGACCTCGAGGGCCGGAATCACCCTGGGAACCTTGAGGGCCGGAATCACCCTGGGAACCCTGGTCTCCCTGTGAGCCCGTAGGCCCTGCCGGGCCTCTCTCCCCGCCGGGCCCCCGCTCCCCCTGTGCACCGATATCTCCGGTACACGCAGCTATGAACAGGATGCCGACTATCATCGCTATGATGGCTGCGACGCCGAATCGATTGCGATCCAATGCCTTTGACATGCCTTTTCTCCTTCTGTTGTTCAGCACGTTTTGCTAAGAGTTCCAAACTGCATAGTTAAGGTACTATCCTGAGTTTACTCGGTCAACTTCGCTTCGTACTTGACAAAGACTTACATTTTGCTGAATTATTATTGATACTGAATACCAACTATTGATGTACACGAGTCTACCACTGCAATGTTACTCACGCAATAGCCGAGGGCGACGATTTGGTGAGGGCATTTGCATCCCAATTCTCATGCGGCAGATACGATAGCTCCGACTCATTCGCGAGCCTGTATCAGCCTAGTCGGTAGTTTCGGTAAGAGGGCTGGCCTTACTCTCAAACTCCTCTGGATTCCGGCCTTCGCCGGAATCACTATGGCCTTGTCAGGCCACATAAGTGAGAGGAAAACGGGTTGGCGCCGAGAACGGGCAACCACAAGGGCTGCCCCTACTACGGGAGATTGGACGGGGGTTATTTTTAGAGGAATCGCTCATGCGGCCTTGCCGTCTGCACACCGAGGGATGCAAATGGGCACGTAGCGGGGACGGGCGACCATAAGGGTCGCCCGTACGACAGGTTTGCCTGGGCTTATTTTCGTACCAATCCCTCATGTCGGTTCTCACCGACACCACGAAACATGAAAAAGATGATGGCCTCTCTGTCGCCGCTAGGCTGGTAGCAGGAGCCGGGAACTGGATTCCTGCCCCGTATCGGGGTACGGGGTGACGTTCCTTCGCAGGAATGACGATGGGGTGGTGGCACGACGGTTATTTTCAGAGGAATGACAGGAAGACGGGAGCCGAATCATAGCTAAAACTCCGTCTTACCTACCCCTGTCAGCCCAGCGGGGGAGAGACCCTTAGAGAGGGGGTCCTCGCAATTCAACTCACGGAGAACTCACGGAGACTGAACAGTTACCTTGCACTGCTATCTATTGACATACCGTACATAACTCTGATTGTATTGCGCGTATAATTGTGAGTCCATGCGGAGTGTTGGACGTATAATCGGATTCCGTGATTCGGATCGGAGTCCTCACTCAAGGAGGAGAACCTTGAAGAACATACCCATTTTGTACCGGATATTGATCGCCATGGCGACATTGCTGGCGCTGAGCGTGGCGCTGTCGTGTGCGGCAACGGAGGAGCCCGAGCAGCCTTTGCCGGCCCAGCAGGCTCGCGCAGCAGCCCCCGCCGCTGATCCCGCCCCTGCGCCGGATGTTCCGGCGCTCGAAGTAGCCGCGCAGCAGCAGCCTGCGCCTGCCGCCCCCGCACGCCGGGCCGCCCAACCGGAAGCCCCCGTATCGGGAGGGGTCGGAGCCGTCGCTCCGAGCCAGGCTGAGCGGATGGCGCCCGATTCCGGGATGGAAGAGGCCGCCATGGCTTACGTGGCCAAGCCTCAGGCTCCCGGAGCGTATTGGGCATACCGCGAGGAGTACACCACTCGCCCAACGTCGTTCAATGAGAGCCCGACCTTCGCCCAGATGGTGCGAGAGGGCAGCCTCCCGCCGCTGGAGCAGCGATTGCCCGTGCCTGAGGATGTCTACGTCTACGCCCCGCCCGACGAGATCGGCGTGTACGGAGGCGATGGCCGGATTATCACCGGCGGGAAGACCAGCAGGTACCTAAAGTTCGAGGCGTTCGGTGGCAACGGCACCTGTATGCAGTACGATGCCAACGGCGTCAACTTCTATCCCCTGGCCTGCAAGTCCGTCAACCTCAGCGAGGACGGACGCACCTACACCGTCACGCTTCGCAACGGCCTGAAGTGGTCGGACGGAATGCCCATGACGATGGCGGACGTCGAGTGGGTCTGGAACGAAGACGTGCAGTTCAATCCCGAGCTCAACAAGGCCTACTCCGGGACGGTCAAGGATGCCGTCACCGGCAACGTGGTCTCGTTCAACAAGGTCGACGATCTGAACTTCACCTTGAGCTTCGATTCGCCGAACTTCACGTTCCTCGAGGGCGCGCGGTTCCGGCAGGGACAGCATTGCACCCGCACCCACGCCTGCATGTACGAGCCCTTCCACTTCTCGCAGCGGTTCCATCCCAAGTACGCAGACCCCACAGAGTTCAAGAAGATCATGGACGAGAAGGGGTACACGGACTGGACCCAGGTCTGGATCGGCAAGTACCACGTTCGCTACGACGCGGACGTTCCCTTCCTCGGTCACTTCTACAACTGCGAGGGGGGCAACGACGACTCCCAGACACAGTGCGCCAATCCGTACTACCACGGCGTAGATCCTGATGGGAACCAGCTTCCCTACGTCGACTCGTATACGTGGTACCTCACAGAGAGCCGGGACACCTCCATATTCCGGTCGATGAACGGCGAGATAGACGGGCCCTACAACGCTAACTTCGTCCTGTATGAGATGCCGCTGTACATCGCCAGCATGGAAGAGGGCGACTACAGCCTCGGCCACTGGCCGGAGACGAGCGGCAACGACGCCGGAACGCAGATCAACACCGAGTTCAACGACGACGCCGAGTTGGCCCGCCTGTTCCGCACTCAGGATTTCCGCCAGGCCTTGAACCTCGCCATGGACAGGAGCGAGATCAACGAGGTTGTGTTCCTCGGACTGGGAACGCCGCAGGCGTGGGTCCCCCATCCCAGCACCGCCTTCTACCCCGGCGACGAGTGGCAGCAGCACAACGCCGTACGCGACGTGGAGAAGGCCAACCAGCTCCTCGACTCGCTCGGCCTCGTCGACACCGACGGCGACGGCATCAGGAACCGCACGAGCGACGGACAAAACCTCGTCATCTTCTCGGAATTCCGCGATGAGTTCATCAAGGTCGCCGAGCTCTTCCAGAGCCAGTGGGCCGAAATCGGCGTTCACCTCGATTTCAAAGAGGGCCGGAACAGGGCCTTCGGTCAGGGCCATGCCCCGATCCGGATGCGCGCCATGCCGCAGATGACGAATATGTGGGTCTGGACGCAGATGCTGCCGTACCGCGCCAGCCACCCCGGACGTGAGATGGGCCGCTACTTCGAGTCCAGGGGCGAGCAGGGAATGGCTCCTGTGGGAGCCGCGCAGGTGGAATGCCCGGGCTGCTCGGAGGACGAGTACCTGCCCTTGGCGCCCGCCGGCAACTACCCCGCCGACCCGACCGGCTTCCTGATGGAGATGCAGAACCTCTACGGCGAGGGCAAGACGCACCGGATGCTCGACCCAAGGCGCATCGAGATCGGAAAACGGCTGTATTCGCTCAACCTCGAGAACGACTACCACTTCGGGAGCATCGGCTTCACCGGAAGCAGCCACGGCATCGTCTTCAAGCGCAACAACGTTCGGAACGTCCCGAACCGCCACATGCGCGAAGAGGCCGGTGGCTTCGGGAATATGCTCACGTACTTCGAGGACGGCATCGACAACGTGAACCACCCCGGCAACCGGTCGACGCGATACGCCAGCACGCACTTCCTGCAGTGCCCGCACATCGCCTCGGATAAGTGCTAAAGCCACGGGGAACGGGGCGCAGCCCCTTGTTCCCATAGGTGACAAGAGTGAGAGGGACAGGAGAGAGGCGACCCGCCTCACCTGTCCCTCTGCATTTTCAGCTGAAGCCCATGACGCGGCGAAAGGGCCGGCGACGAATGCCGAATACAGCCGTAAAGGAGAATATCTGAGGAATGCTGATTCTGCTTTGGTTCAGGCAGCGAGGATTCGTCTTCTGGTTCTCAACGGCTCTTGTCATCGTCACAATAGGCACCCTCATCGGTATGCTCGCATTTATAGGCGAGAGCCAGGGTAACGTCAGCTTCAGGTTCCTGAAGGCCAAGCCCGATCTCTCCGTATCCATATCGGCATCCCCGCAAACGGCGGAGCGAAACGGCTCCCTGATCTACACAGTCGTGGTCACCAACGAAGGACCTGGCGAGGCCAAGAAGATCGTCGTCGACACTACACTGCCCACCGGCGTCACCTTCACTTCCGCACAGCCCGCAGACCCCGCGTGCTTCGAGTCGGAGGGCGTGGTGAACTGCCGCCTCGGAGCGCTCGACACGACCAAGAGCGTCAAGGCGATCATCTCGGTAGCCGTCGGGGAATCGGCCCCGCAGACCATCGTCGCAACCGCCGTAGTAGAAACCAGCCTCCCCGACTCCGATCCCTCCAACGATTCCGCCACCGTCTCGACGCCGGTGAAGTGACGGGGCGCGTTCCCGGCCGAATTGCGGGTAAGATTGTTGGCGCTCATCCCAGTGAATTCTGTATAGAGAACACCAAATGACCCGACTCCACCTCTTGGACGACGGCGTGATCTACCGGAACACGGATCCCGGATTCAAGGCCGAGTGCGCATTCCTGCCCAACGTGGTGCCCCTCGACGGCGATGAGGTGATCTGCGTCTACCGCATCGGGCAGGCGTTCTACTCCACCGACGGAACGCTGAACGTCGCCAGGTCAAACGACGGCGGCAGGACGTGGTCCCAGGAGGGCCGTGTCTGGGACGTAGCGAACGACGACCGGCCCTACAGCTACTCTGCCCCGCACACCTTCAGACTTGGTGACGGCACACTCGTGCTGAACGCCTTTCGACTCGACTACTCCGACCCTCGACCCCAGTTCAACCCAGAGACGGGGGGAATCCGCACGTCCGAAAAGATCATCATGTTCTCCGATGACGACGGGCGATCGTGGACTCCTCCCCGGATCATGGACCTGCCGCTCAACAACGAGCCTGACACCCCTTCATCCATCATCGAGCTGGACGACGGACGGTGGTGGCTGGGTCTCGAGTTCTGGAAGACCTGGGGCGACCCAAACCCACTGCATATCAAGGGCTACTCCACCTTCTCCGACGACCGGGGCGCGACATGGACGGACGCCATACCCCTGGAGAGCGCGTCCGACGCGGGCAAGATGTTCTCGCACAGCCGGTACGTCAAGATGCTCGACGGCCGGATCGCGGCGCTCCAGTGGACCCAGAAGCACGGCACTGCCGAGGACTTCCCTGAGCACATCACGATCTCGAACGCTGATGCCAGCGCTTGGAACTACCCGGCGCCGACCAACCTCATGGCCCAGACATGCTGGCTCACCGACCTCGGCGACGGCGTCATGGCGGCGGCCTACACCGACCGCGAGGGTATGAACCCCGGCATCAACGTCGTCCTCTCCGCGGACGAGGGCAGGACGTGGGACGTCGAAAACCAGGTGCAGGTCTGGGACGCCGTCGGCCAGGAGTACCTCGGCGTCGATCGCGTGCCCGAATACCCCAAGAGCCACGACAACATCGCCTTCGGCAAGCCCAACCTCGCCCGTCTCGACGACGGCGCCCTGATCGCAAGCTGGTGGTGCACCCAGGCCGCCGTGACCCACTGCCGATTCGCCCGGTTGAGAGTCGAATAGCAGGCGTCCGTCTCAGAGACTGTGCCAGGTTAGCAGGCAAGTCGACATGAAATCTGGCCTGTCACTCCGAACGCACCGCCTACCAGTCAGGGACAGGCTCCCCACCTCTAGACTCGCATTTGACTGATGCGTACACATGATCTATCATGGCTCCATGCCAGCCGACATATCGAACCAAATCGCCCGCGCGGGCTATGTCCCCGATGTCCGATAATGTCCGCCGATGTCCGTCAAAAAAAAGTATCTACATGTCTCTGTAACCTAACGTGCCAGTGTCCCCTCTCACAGATTCGACCACAAGCCATCCCGGGGGAATCTTCTCTCTTCAAGGGCTGACACGGGTAGGCAATACAGCATTGCAGCTATGAACCGGCTCCCGCCTACCTGTCATTCCGAGAGTTGCGAGGAATCTAAAGTCCATAACTGCAAGACTGGACAGCCGGTGCCGTGCAAATATCGTGACTAATACCAATTTGTTCTGACTACGTCGTAATTTGCATGACCAGCGTCCCCATCCGTCATTCCGGCGAAGGCCGGAATCCAGAGAGCCCGATCAGTAAGAATACGGCGGCATCACACAGAATAGGTATAAGAACCGAAAACGGCGTATGAACGCTCTAACATTGTGACAGACACTTTTAGATTCTTCGACTCCGCTACGCTCAGAATGACAGTCGCGGGGTTGCTTTCTCACCATTTGAGAGTGGGTCGATAGGCAAATACACACCCCTGTCAGGGGAGGGGAGGGTGATCCTCCCTGCCAAATAAACTGATAGAGCCCCCGGCGTTCACTCGCATTTGACTGATGCGTACACATGATCTATCCTAACTCCATGCCAGCCGACATATCGAACCACATCGCCCGTGCGGGCTATGTCCCCGATGTCCGATAATGTCCGCCGATGTCCGTCAAAAAAAGAGTGCCTCCTTCGCTGATCGGGCCCTCCACGAACTCCTGATGTAGACGATTTCAAACAAGCTGACGTTGCCCATCTTCGCCGCTTGCCATTACGCAGGTTCTCACACCAATACGGTCTCCCATTCTGGTAGACTGTGCGCCAAAAGACTGTCGAGGTCATCCCTGTGACCCCGCGTCGTCGTGACACCGTAGCGCACTACAGCCTTGAGTTCTTGAGGAGACAGAAAAATGAAACCGCCATACCGCGTCGGAGTCATAGGGGCGGGCCTGAAGGGCACGCAGCACGCCCGCGCCTACCAGCTCGACCCCCGGACCGAGGTCGTTGCCGTGGCCGAGAAGGACCCCGAGGTCCTCGAACTGTTCAAGCGAAGGTTCGGGCTCGAACGCGGGTACACCGACTACCGTGAGATGCTCGCCAACGAGCCAATCGACATAGCCGCGCCCATCCTCCCTTCCACCGTCATTCCCGAGGTCGTCTTGGCGTCCGTCGAGGCGGGCGTCAAGGGTGTCTTCTGCGAGAAGCCGATGTGCGTCACGCTCGAGGAGGCTGACCGCATGGTCGAAGCGTGCGAATCGAATGGCGTTCACTTCGCGTCGGGCGACGCCGAGCGCAACTACGACGCCCTATGGGACGCGCGAGCAGTCATCGAGTCGGGGGAGATTGGCGAGATCCGGCAGTCCAGGACATACGGCGGGGTGGGAGAGATTTGGGGAGGCGGCTGCCAGTTCCTCAGCGTGATGCGGCTGTTCGCGTGGGACGCCGAGGTGGACTGGCTCACAGGCTGGGTCGAGATCGACCAGTGGAGGAACAACGACCAGGGGATGGGCGGCAGCATTCACTTCCAGAACGGCATCGACAGCTACATCTACATGCGGCAGGGAGACGCGCGGGGATTCGAGGTCCTGTGCGAAGACGGTTACCTGGCGTACGACTGGCAACAGGCCCGCATCTTCAAGTATGGGGCCTCAGGCGACGAAGAGCTCGTCACCTTCCCGGCGAGTAAGCACTTCGGCCCCGACCTCGACGAGGACGGCTGGATAAGCATGGCGACCCGCCAGGACAACAGCACGCGCTCGTTCCTCGACACGATGGAGGCGGGAGTCGAGCCGCGATGCAGCGGCGCGAACATGCGCAAGGTGCTGGAGATCATCGTTGCCATGCGCGAGTCCCATCGCAACGGCTACGCCAGAATCGGGTTCCCCATTGAGGACCGCAGCCTGGGCGTTCTGCCCACGCCCGCGAGGGCGTTCGGTCAGAGGAGCGTCGAAGGAAGGACCGATTGGTACTGGCCGGCGTTGATGTCCCAGAAGCCCGAATAGAGGAGGCGCGACCATGAGCGAGAACGCGAAGTACAAGGTCGGACTGATCGGAGCGGGCCGCGCCGGGGTGCCGCGAGCGCGCGCATTCGACTTGCACCCGCTGTGCGAGGTCGTCGCCATCGCCGACACCGACCGCGCGAATCTCGACCTCGCAGCGGGACGCTTCGGCGTGCCCGGATACGAGACGTGGGACGAGATGCTGGAAAACCACGATCTCGACATCGGCATGGCCGTGCTCCCCGTGCGACCGAACGCCGACGCCGTGGTTGCCCTCGCGCAGGCCGGCGTCAAGACCATCTTCTGCGAGAAGCCCCTCACCGGGAGCTTGGTAGACGCTGACAGGATGGTCGAGGAGACCTCGTCGAGAGGGGTTCCCCTCGTATGCGGTGTTGTCGTGTCCAGCACGCCCGACTACCAGAAGGCATATCAGCTGGTCGCCGATGGGGAGATCGGCAGCATCGTTCGCATCAATCTCTACGAGAATAACAACCAGGTGGGCACACACGGCCTGAACCTCGCCCAACGATTTGCAGGCAGACCGCAGGGCGGCCTCGCCATTGGATGGGTCTCCGACGACCCGTTCGCGGAGGCCGAGGACGAGCACGAGGACGGCACACCCGGCTACGGTGCGATCGGGGGCTACATCCGCTACGATAACGAGGTCGAGGTCTTCAGCAACTACCGGGTGCCCAATCACTACTGGCGCGGCATCGAGATCGTCGGGACCCACGGTGCCATCTTCAACTGGAATAACAGTGGGCTGGGCCTCCACCTGGTGAAGGGCAAAACGGACGAACCTCCGACCGGATGGGAGGACTTCGCAGAGGTTGAGGGAATCTTCCTGCCACGAGATGCGCAGCAAGAGCGCTACTACGACGATACAGGCTGGCGATACCCGGGCCGCGTCATGCTCGATATCGTCGACGAGATGGTGGAGAACCTCGAGACCGGCGCGCCCATAGGAGCCACGACCGGCGAGGACATGCGCCGCGCCCTCGAAGCAGCAGTCGCCCTGCGCGAGTCCGCCCGCAACGGCCACGCGCCCACACGTTTCCCCGTGGAAGACCGCAGCATCTCGATGCTCCCTCAGAAGACGCGATGGTTCTACAAGAAGACCATCATGGGCGACGAGGCCTACATGGCACAGCTCGCCGAGCAGAAGAAGGACGATTGAAGATGTGCAGGAACCCGATCCGGAACGATGCCTGCCTGCTGCGGTGAGACACGACACAGTCAAAGGGACCCCATAATCTCTCCCCCGCCGGGGGAGAGACACAGAGAGGGGGGCCGCCTCCGCCTCGGCATCCTCGCCTCCCACGCGGGCACGACCATGCAGGCGATCATCGACGCCTGTTTGCAGGGCCGCATCCACGCCGAAGTGCGCGTCGTCATCGGCAACAACTCGCGCTCAGGATCGTTGGCGCGCGCACGAACGCACGGCATCGCGACCGCTCACCTCAGCGGCGTGACTCATCCCAATGCAGACCACCTTGACCGCGCTATCCTGGAGACGCTCACTGGTCACCGCGTCGATGCCGTGGCGCTCGCCGGATACATGAAGCGTCTTGGCCCTCTCGTGCTCTCGCACTACAGGGGCCGCCTGCTGAACACCCATCCCGCTCTGCTGCCCAAGTTCGGCGGTCAAGGGATGTACGGCGACAGGGTGCATGAGGCCGTCCTAGCATCGGGTGAGAAGGTCTCCGGCGCGAGCGTCCACCTGGTAGAGGGCGACTATGACACGGGGCCGGTGCTGTCACAGGTCGAGGTGCCGGTGTTGGGTGGAGACACACTCGAAACCCTGCGAGACCGCGTCCAAAAGGCTGAGCGCGAACACTACGTCGAGGTGCTTGAAAAGATCGCGAGGGGCGAGATCCCGTTGGAAGGACTGCGGCTCTAACCGCTTCCCAGTTCCGCCATGCGGCTGACGAGGCCGCGCAGCCGTTCGCTCTCGCTGTTCAGGAACGCCTCGTGCGGTGAGAACGCGCCTCCGCTGTACCACCGCAGCGTTGCGAGATGCCCCTCCGTCGTCGGCTTACCCGCGAACTTGAGAGCGATGTATCGCCGGCCCGCATAGGCGTTGTACGCCGCGTGCCACAGGCACTGGTTGAAGAAGAGCACGTCGCCCGGCTTCGACTCGACGACCTGGCACGGCATCCGGTCGCCCGCGACGCCGTACGGCATGTCGCCCGGGTCATCCGCCTCCGGGATCACGTCCCAGTCCTTGCCGTTGTCCTGCTTCTGCAACATGGGATACAGCGAGTCGTGGTACGGGTTCCTGTGAGAACCGGGTATCACGCGGAGCGCGCCATTCGCCGCCGAGACCTCGTCGAGGTAGAGCATGACCTTGAGGCGTGGGTAGTCGAGGTCGCCGGGGGCCATGTTACGGCGGTCGGGGTGCCAGGGAGCAGTGCCGTAGCCGGTGATGTTCCCTTCGGAGTTCGTCCAGACCATGCCCTCCCCGACGAGTCCCTGTGCCGTCAGGTAGATGCGGTCGTCCTCGACCATCTTCGAAAGGGTGGTAGAGATCTCTACGAACGGCGAGGTGTGCTGGCTGCCCTGATCGGAGCGTTGGAAGCCGGGCTGCCGGGTCTCCTCCTGCCATATCCGGTCGGCCTCCTCGCCGATGGCGGACATCTCGTCGGCGGAGAACAGCTCCCTCAGAAAGAGGAATCCGAAGGCTTCGTAGTGGGCCCGTTGGCGTTCGGTAAGCATGGCTGACACCTCAACCGTGGTGGTTTGGAAGCATACCACACGCCCGAGTCGGGAGAGCTAAAGCCGGAGCCATGTGATTATGGTGGTTTACTCCGAACACCCTCACCCCCGTATCGAGTACGGGGCAGGCTCTAGCCCTCTCCCACGACGGGAGAGGGGATACGCGCCTGCAAAGTCGGCGGCGCTAGAACGGCATGATGGTGACGCCCAGCACGATCTCCGACATCACAACGACGCCGATGACGGCGCTCATGGCCCCGGCGACGACTCCCACCGAGCGGTTCAGCATCGCGTTTCCGCCGGTCGCGACGAATGGGACGGCCAAGACGACGGTGACAGCCGCCATGGACAGCATGGTTCCGACGCTGAAGAGCAACAGGTAGCCGACGCCCGTCAAGAACGAGTCGATTGTTGGGAGCAGGGCAAGCATGACGGCCGCGCTGCCCGCCAGCCCGTGGACTATCCCGATGACGTAGGACTTGAGCCTGAACACAGGCTTGCCGAAAGCGAAGAAACCGCTGTGCCCTTCCGAGTTTGAAGCGTGCGAGGACTGGGCCTCGTGTGTCGCGTGGATGTGGACGTGCGGAGCGTTCTCATGAATGTGCTGGTGCATGTGGACCTTGCCCCGCCGGATGTTCCAGACGACACTCACCCCGAGGTATACCAGCATGATCCCGACGCCGAACTCGAGGAACGGGGCGAACGCCTCGTACTGACCGAGCACGTAATCCTTCAACACAAGGACGAGGAGGCCGACGAGAAGCAACGGCGTCGAGTGGCCGGCTCCCCACGAGGCGCCGATCCAGAGTCCTCGCCAGATGTTGCGCTGCTCCGTCACGATCGTTGAGACCGCGACGACGTGGTCGGCGTCCGTGGCGTGCTTGAGTCCCAGAAGGAACCCCAGAATGAGCACTGCCAGCGCGCCGGTCTCGATATCCATGCTCTACCTCGCTCCCCGTTCGTTTAGTCTTGAGCCGGAGGGTCGGAAACACAGTCGGAACACAGGCCGAAGATGGCGATGTGATCGACATCGGCCTTGAACCCGTAATCGTCGAATATTTCCGTACCCAGATTCACCATGTAGTCGTGGTCGAGCTGTATGAGACGGTCGCACGTCCTGCAGATGAGGTGGTGATGACGGTCCTGGTGGAGCCACTCGTAGATCGTCTCGCCCGCGCCGAGGTCGGTCTCGGAGACCAGCCGCAGCTTCTTGAGGACGCTCAGCGTCCGGTAGACCGTCGACGCGTCGATGTAGGGATATGATTCGCGGACCTGGTCGAGAATCGCCGACGCGGTGACGTGCCCGTCCGCGTGGCGGAGCGACGAGAGGATGAGCACCCGCTGAGGTGTCAGGCGGTGCCCGGAGTCACGGAGCGTCTGTACGGAGTGGTCTTCGCAGCTCATGTTTGTTGCAATCAGTTGCAATAGCAATGTAGCGCATCAGCGAAGAGTTGTCAACAGGCTCCGTGTTGCCAGGGTAGGTCAACTTCAGCCATTTGGAGGGAGTGTAAGGAATCACTCAGGTGGCGGCCATGTCGAAGTAAGGAACGGGCAGTTCCCCTCGTGCGAGTTTGAAGACCACCGGGATCCGGTGCGTGTGTCCCGGAGATAGGTCGGGCAAATCGTCCTCCGGGAAGAAGCCCACGCCCGTTGTTTCCGGGCCAGAGACAGGGGTCTGGTCGTCGGGGATGTCGACGAGCCATACGCTTTGGTACGAATGGTACTTGGCGCGGCTGCCCCAGAGGCGGGAGTCGAACACGCCCAGCAGCATCGTGGCCGTTCCCTCACTCCGGCCTCTTCATGTAGCTCCCGCTCCGCCGACTGCGCCCATGTCTCGCCTACATCGGTCCCACCGCCCGGCATCGCCCAGAGGCCGTTGTCCTCCCGCCTTATCAGGAGGATGCGCCGATCCCGGAATACGGCCGCGTCAGCGGCGACGTACGGCGTCGCATGGGGTGGGCTTCCCTCGTATTCTTCCATCACCTCGTCGGTCGACCTCTTCTCCATCGCGGCGACCAGCCGGGCGCTCAAGGATAGTGCGCGACCGTATCTCTCGCGGTCGTAGTCGTTCTCTGCGTAGTGCATTCCCAGGTCGGCGATGCTGCGCAACTCGTCCGCTATGAGGTAGATGTCGTCTTCGGCATCCATGTCGTTCGTTTCATTCGTCGGGCTTGAGCCGTAGTGCCATAAAGTCATGGTAGATCATGTGTTCCTTCTGGTCAAATGTGAGTGTTCCCATACCGGCGGGCAGGACTAGGGAGAAGCTGCGATTCGGTTGGTCGTCGGGACGGCGCGCTAGTACGATGTCAACATGGTTTTGGTATTGGGAATCACCCTCACCCTAGCCCTCTCCCTTGAAGGGAGAGGGGATAAATCAGCATCTGTCTGGTTCGTTATATTCAAGCTGACTGAGTACTAGTCTATGAGTCGGACTTGCTCGCGGAGTTGGGCGAAGTCGTATTCGGGACGGTTGCGCAGGGCTGTGAGGACGAGGCTCACGATCACCGAGACACCGAGCGCGGCGGCGAAGCTCACGACGAGTTGGCTGGCGAAGTCTATCGTGATGATCCAACCCGTCAGATAGGGTGCTTCCGGGGTCGGGAAGAAGAGAATTCCGGCGACCAGGCCGAGCGCGCTGGCGGTCAAGGCATCGCTTCCTGAGAACCGCGGCGCGTAGAGTCCCCAGAAGACTGGGACCACGGCGGCAGCGCACACCATGTCCGCTATGAGGAACAGGTACAGAACGCTGTATCCCTGCGACGCAATCAGAATCGCGGGGACGATGAGCACGACCGTGATGGCGCGCGAGGAACTCAGCACCGTCGCTCCCTTCAGTTCAGGTTTGAAACGTGCGAGATCGGTCGTGACTACGCTGGCGATGCCGTTGAGCAGTGTGTCGAGGCTGCTCATCACGAGGACGAGAGCCAAGACGAGGACGACGATCACCGCCCAAGTCGGCAGCACCCCGACAATCAGGGAGAACATGGCTACCGAGGCGTCGTCACCGACGAGGTCCTTCCCGACGGTCATGATTCCGGCGATCCCACCGATGATTATCATCGGGATGACCACCACGCCCGCCGCCGCGAATCCCCTACGAAGCGCTCGATCGTCCTTGCTCGTGTAGACTCGCTGCCAGAACCCCTGATGGAACATGTTTGCCGCCAGGATGGCTATTATTAGCGTGATGCCGAAGTCGATGCCCGTCTTGTTGGTAAAGGAGAGGAGTTGCGGGGCGGTTTCACTGACCGGCTCGAACACCGCGCCGAACCCGTCGACGGACACCACAAGGGCAACGAATGTTATGAGTAGGAGAGGGATGACCAAAACGAACTGGATTCCATCGGTGAAGATGGAAGCGCGAATGCCTCCGTAAGCCGTGTACCCGACGGTGAGGAGGCCCACAATCAGCGCGGTCAGCAGGAGCGGCACATCGGCGAGCAGGTTAAGTGCTTTGGAGATGCCGGTCAGTTCCGCCGACAGGAACACGAACATGTAGAAGATGATTACGCCAAGCGTGAACACGTACATAGCGGGCCCGTACCGGTACCAGACGAACTCGGTCAACGAGTGTCCCTCGGGCATCACTCTTCGCATCTTGGGGCCGATCCAGACAAAGGCGAGGAGCGGGGCGGCCTGGCCGATCCCATATCCTACAACGGCGGCGATGCCCGCCCACGTGCCGGTCTCGGCCGGGGTGAACAGTACCCACGCGCCGGCAACGGACGCAACGAGCGTCGTGGTCGCCAACGCGCTGCCAGCGCTGTTGCGGGCGACAAGGTAGTCCTCGACTCTCCCACCTCCGCGGCGGGCGTACATGACTCCGGCGACGACGAATACGGCAGCGGTGACGAGGGCTATAGGTACGGCGAGTCCGGCGTCGAGCATAGTTTCATCCTCCATCAGGTGGGTTAACCAAGAAAGGCCACCCTTGATCGGGTGGCCTTTACGAGTAGATGACTGCACCTCATCCCTTCGCTGGCATTACCCAGATCAGGTCGTGGGGTCGTCCCTCTCTTTGGGACCTCTCAGCCTGGCTTGCCCAAGCTCCCCCGGGGTCTATTGAGTTTGGGGCAGTCTATGTGGACGAGTGTGGTTTGTCAAGCGGCGAAGTCTTGGGGTAACTGTTCAGTCTTCGTGAGTTGAATTGCGCAGACCCCCTCTCTGTGTCTCTCTCCCGGCGGGCTGACAGGGGTATGTATTTGTCTATTGACCCACTCTCCATTGGTGAGGAAGCAACCCTGCCACTGTCATTCTGAGCGAAGCGTAGCGGAGTCGAAGAATCTAAGGTGTCCGTCCGAAGGTAATGCCGTCATGGAAAGCTTTTACCCTGTTTTCCACAATTGGTCAAGAAATGAACGAGGCACCCGCTTACCGCCCTCGTGGCGATGGATATTAGATTCCTCGCTACGCTCGGAATGACAGGTAGGAGGGAACCGATTCATAGTTGCAATGCTGTTTTGCCTACCCCTGTCAGCCCGGCGGGGGAGAGATTGTAGATTCTTCGTCGCTGCGCTCCTCAGAATGACAGTAGGAGTACAATTCCAGAATATCTCACCAACTCTGAACAGTTACGTCTTGGGTTGCGGACAGTCGCGTCATCCGCGTCCATCCTTCACCAGAGTTGAGGGCGTACCGAGGAAGGCGGGACTCACCGCGGAGGGCGCGGAGGGTGCAGATCGAGGGCTGTTCCCCGGTCGCCGATAGTATTTTGCGGTAACTGTTTCAGTCTCGGTGAGTTGAATTGCGCAGACCCCCTCTCTGTGTCTCTCCCCCGGCGGGGGAGAGATTGTAGATTCTTCGTCGCTGCGCTCCTCAGAATGACAGTAGAAGGACAATGCGCGCATACCTCACCGACTCTGAACAGTTACTATTTGCGAATTTTGTTGCGTTTCGTTGCATTTTGATGCATTGGGAGGTGAGGGCGTACCGGCATTGGACGGAAGGCGGGGACGCACCGCGGAGGGCGCGGAGGCTTAGGGCCGGTGCGGATGGAGGGGGTATGATTTAGCCTGACATTTCCTGACATGTCCTGACAATGGGGAGAGAAAGCAGGGAGCATTGCGTAGTGAGCGAGACAGGAGGAATGAGGATATTGGATTCCTCGCTCCGCTCGGAATGACAATGGCCTTGCGAAGGCCACATAAGGGGATGAAAATGGGTTGGCGCCGGGAACGGGCAACCCCAAGGGTTGCCCCTACAACAGGTTTTGCCTGAGCCTATTTTCATAGCAATCCCTCATGTCGGTCGCCACCGACACCACGAAACACGAAAATTGTAGTAGGGGCGATTCGCGAATCGCCCCTACGGGAGGTTATTTTCATTGCAATGACAGGTATTGAGATCGTGCGAGGATCTCTCCCGTGTCAGGGCGTGTGACATGCTTTCGCGTGAATGACATGGGGTTAGAATAGTACGTGTGTTCGATTCTGTCAAGTTCGATCTGTCTTCGCCGGAGGAATCAGGGCGGCAAGGAAGACGTGATCACGCTTCCTCGCCTTCAGGCGGGGTGTGCGCTATGAGTCGCGTGAGTGTTAGGGTAGTCGGCGATGGGACCAGTTACGACCGCCGTTGTGCGGCGAGGAGAAGGGTTGGATGGAGGTCTTGGTCGAGGGGTCCGCTCGCCTGGGTATCGATCTGGACGGAGGACAGGTCGAGCGGTTCAGGTCGTACTATGACGAGCTTACTGCTTGGAACGAGACGGTCAACCTGACGGCAGTAACAGGCTGGGAAGCGGTGCAGGCGCGGCACTACCTCGACTCGCTGGCGGTCGGTTCAGCGCTTCCTGCGACGGTTCTCGATGGCAGGGACAGAGTGTTGGACGTTGGCGCCGGAGCGGGATTCCCGGGACTGCCGTTGAAAATCGCATACCCTCGAATTGATCTGGCGCTGCTGGAAGCAACGGCGAAGAAGACCGGCTTTCTACGCCACGTCGTAGATAAGCTCGGGCTTGAGGGAGTCGAGGTGGTGACAGGCCGGGCAGAGGAAGAAGCGCACAGGCGGGAGATGCGGGAGCGGTTCGGTGCGGTGGTATCGAGGGCCGTGGCGCGGCTTGACGTGCTGGCGGAACTGTGTCTGCCGTTTTGCGCGGTGGGCGGAGTGATGATCGCGCAAAAGGGTCCGCAGGTAGAGGATGAGATTCGAGAAGCCAGAAACGCCATCGAGACCCTGGGTGGCAGGGCTGAGGAACGTGGTATCCTGGTTAGGCCGCCGGTCGGAGTGGGGACACTCGTCATCATCGAAAAACAGTGCGCGACACCTCCGAACTATCCAAGACGGCCGGGCATACCCTCCAAGCGCCCCCTATAGATTCAGGTCTACCATTCGTTCGATGAACCGCTCACTACCCCCTCTCTGTATCTCTCCCCAGGCGGGGGAGAGACTCACTGCATTAACTCGTGCGCGGGGCATAACCGCTTCGTCGGCATACGATCATGCCTCACGATAACGGCGACGATTCACTGTCGGTATCGCTCCGGCAGCGTGTTCTCTCCCCCTACACACTTCTCTCCCTGGCGATAGCGATCGCATTCCTCTACTTCCTCGCGGTCCGGTTCGATCTCGATTGGGAACAGACGTGGAGCAACATCAAGGATCTCGACCCGATGCTGTACGCGCTGGGACTCCTCCTGTACTACCTCAGCTTTGTATTCCGGGGGGTGCGTTGGCGGATCATTTCGCGCAGTGCAGGCATCGAGGGAATCGCCGACTCGCGGACGCCCTCCGTGTGGCGCTATTCGCAGCTCATCGTCATCGGGTGGTTCGTCAATTCCGTGGCGTGGCTGAGGCTGGGCGACGCCTATCGCGCCTATGCGCTATCCGACGAAGCGAGGACGGGGTTCTCGTGGAGTCTCGGCACAATTTTCGGCGAGCGGGTCATGGACATGATCGCCGTGTTCGTCCTGATCGTCGTGGGGGCTTTGGCATTTTCTCTGACGGCGGACTTTTCGGGAACGGTGTACGTGGTTGGGGCGGCGTTCGTAATGGCGCAAGCACTTCTTACAGTTCTCGTCGTGATGCGCGGATACGGCCCGCGTCTGGCGCGATTTCTTCCCGACAGATTGGAGCGTGCTTACCGAAGGTTTCATGACGGGGCGCTCGGCAGTTTCGGAGAGCTGCGGGTCCCCTTCCTGCTTAGCTTTGTGGGATGGATACTGGAGGTCGGTCGGCTCTATTTCGTGGTACAGGCGCTCGACTTCGACGTATCGCTATCCCTGATCCTTATTGCCGCACTTGGACACGCGCTGTTGAGCACCGTGCCGACGCCGGGAGGGGTCGGGGCCGTGGAGCCGGGCGTGACCGGTCTGCTCGTGCTCGGAATGGCGCGACACGACGCGGTCTCCGTCGCGCTGGTCGACCGCTCGATCACGTATCTGAGCATCATCGTGATCGGGGGGCTGGTGTTCTTGGCGTGGAATCTCACGCGGTCGCGGAGGAAGAGCAGGAGGATGGGCGCGGCGGGGACATAGGCCGGAGCACTGTACGGTTTCATGTGGTCATATATGCTTGACCGCCGTTCAATGCCCTCGTACCCTGTATTTCTAGAGTTAAGTCACCTATCAGACGAACGAGAGAAACGACAGGCGAACCGTCGCCGAATCGTTCACATGGGAGGTCTCACATGACCATCGCCGCCGAACGACACACGTTGAAGAAGCAGAGCGCCGCCATGAGTCTGGGTCCCGACCGGGCGCCGGCGCGAGCGATGCTGCGGGCCGTCGGTCTGCGAGACGAAGACATGGCAAAGCCGTTCGTGGGCGTGGCGAATCTCGCGAGCGACGTCACCCCGTGCAACGTCCACCTGACCCGCATCGCGGAACGAGTGAAGGACGGCGTTTGGGCGGCGGACAGCGTGCCGTTCATGTTCGGCACCATCACCATCAGCGACGGCATCTCGATGGGCACGGAGGGCATGAAGGCGTCGCTGGTGAGCCGCGAGGTGATAGCCGATTCCATCGAGACGGTGTGCTTCGGAGAGAGCATGGACGGGCTAATCACGGTGGCGGCGTGCGATAAGAATATGCCGGGCTGCATCATGTCCATGGCGCGTTTGAACATACCCTCGATCTTCGTGTACGGCGGGGCTATCCTGCCAGGGAACTTCCACGGGAAGGACATCAACATCCAGGATATGTTCGAGGCGGTCGGATCGTGGTCACGCGGCCAGCTTTCGGAAGACGACCTTACGGGGATGGAGAAGGTCGCGTGTCCGGGAGAGGGCGCGTGCTCGGGGATGTTCACGGCGAACACGATGTCGTCGGCCATCGAGGCGATGGGTATGTCATTGCCCGGCGCGGCGTCGATTCCCGCCGTCGACCGGCGCGGCGAGGGAATCGCGTATGAGGCGGGAGAGGCCCTCTACAAGCTCCTCGAACGCGACATCAAGCCGCGCGACATCATCACGAGAGAGTCGATCGAAAACGCCATGATGGTCGTCATGGCAATGGGCGGGTCGACCAACGCTGTGCTGCATCTGCTGGCCATAGCGCACGAGGCGAAGGTGGATATGAGCATCGACGACTTCGACAGGCTGAGCCGCAAGACTCCATACATGACCGATCTTCGACCGGGCGGACAGTACGTGATGTCCGACGTGGACAGGTCGGGCGGAGTGCAGGTTGTGATGAAGGAGCTGCTCGACGCGGGGCTGCTTCACGGCGACTGCATGACGGTGATGGGCAAGAGCATGGCCGAGAATTTGGGAGAAATGGACATCAGCGCGCCGGACTGCAAGGTTATCTATCCGGCGTCCAAGCCGCGGAGCAAGACGGGCGGACTGGTCATCCTCAAGGGGAACCTCGCGCCGGATGGGGCGGTCATGAAGGTGGCGGGTACGAAGCACCTCGCGCACGAAGGACCGGCCAAGGTGTATGACGGGGAACGCGCCTGCTTCGAGGCGGTCACCAGGGGTGAGATCGTGAACGGAGACGTGGTCGTCATCCTGTACGAAGGGCCGAAGGGCGGGCCGGGTATGCAGGAGATGCTTGCGGTGACGGGCGCGATCATGGGCCAGGGGGACCTCGGCTCCAACGTGCTGCTCATCACGGACGGGCGGTTCTCCGGGGCGACGCACGGGCCGATGATCGGTCACGCGGCTCCGGAGGCGGCGGTCGGCGGCAATATCGGCCTCGTTCAGGACGGGGACACGATTCGCATGGACGTCGAGACGCGGGAACTCAATATGCTGGTCTCCGATGAGGAGCTTGAGCGGCGGCGGAAGTCATGGTCGGCGCCCGCCTCTCGGTACGAGCGAGGCGTGATGGCGAAGTATGCCCTACTTGTGGGCTCGGCCTCACAGGGCGCGGTGACATCTTAGGCTCCTTCTAGGTACTTCGCTTCGTCCTATGAAAGAATTGTGCCAGTCGCGAGTATGGTAGATTGCGATCCGACGGGATCAGAACGACCGGACCGACTTCTTGCCGATTCCATGTATGAATCGGTATTCAGTTGTACTTATACGTGCTTGTATCACCTGCGAGTATCGGGTAAGGTCGTTCGTGAAGATTCCGCTATCATCCAAGTAGCGCGGAGGTCGGCCTGTTGACTGGAGTATTAGCCAGTATCAGCGCGCGAAGGCCGTGGGTCACCATCGCTGTATGGGTGGTGCTGATTGTAGTTGCGCTGGCGCTCATCCAGACCCTGCTCCCAAGCGCGACCACTACCGAGTTCCGGCTGGGGAGCGGCTACGAATCGGAAATAGCGTCCGCACGGGTGGAGGACAGACTTCGAGGGCCGGAGAAGCTGGCCGAGATCGTGATTGTCCAATCAGGGTCGCTGACAGTGGACGACTCTGCTTTTCGCGTCAAGGTTGAGGCGATTCACGAAGAGATTATCGCGCTGGGGTCCGGGACGATATCGGGCGGAATAAACGACCAGCCGCTGTTTCACTACTACCAGGCCGTCGATGGCGGACCGCTCATTGCTCCAGAGGCGTTGGCTCAACTGCTGCCGCTTCTCGTCTCCGCCGACCGAGGGACGGTCCTGATGCACTACACCCTGGCAGGCACATACAAGGAGGCGACGGAGAACGTCGAGGAGGTCATTCACGTCGTCCGGGAAGCTGACGATACGGACGACTTTCGCGTGCTCATCGGCGGTGACGCCAGCGTAGCGTTCGAGAACAACGAGTTGAGCGCCGAAGACCTGGAGAAGGGGGAGCGGTTCGGCATCCCGATCGCGCTGATCATTCTGCTGGCGCTCTTCGGCGCTGTCGTCGCCACCCTGCTGCCTTTGGGGCTGGCCATTGTCGCGATAGTCCTGGCGTTGGCAGCGGTGGGACTCATCGGCCAGGTCTTCGAGCTGATCTTCTTCGTGACGATGATGATCACCATGATCGGGCTTGCGGTGGGGATCGACTATTCGCTGCTGATCGTGTCTCGATTCAGAGAAGAGATGAATCGCGGCCTCAATACGAAAGACGCGGTCGAAAGGTCAGGCGATACGGCCGGCCGCACGGTGCTGTTCAGTGGCGCCACCGTCGTGCTGGCCCTTCTCGGCATGCTGATCATTCCGGTGTCGTTCTACCAGTCGCTCGGCATAGGGGCCATCCTGGTGGTGATTGCCGCTCTGGCCGCGACCCTCACGCTCTTGCCCGCCGTGCTCTCGCTGCTCGGCCCCAAGGTGAGCCTTCTGACCGTCCCCTTCCTCTCACGATTCTCACTCGGAAATCCTCAAGCCGGTGAACACGGATTCTGGGAGACCATCACCCGCGTCGTTACGCGCTTCCCCGTCGTCAGCATCCTCATCATCGGCGTTCCGATGATTGCGCTGACGTATTTCTACTTCGACATCAATACGGGGCTAAACGACGTCAACACCTTCCCGGACAAGTCGGAGGTCAAGGAGGCTTTCAACGTCCTGGAAGAGGAGTTCTCGGTCGGGGACGTCAGTCCCGCCGGGGCGCTCAGCCCGGCGGAGATCGCCATCGACGGAGACATCGACAGTCCGCAGGTTCAGGAGGCGATTGACCGCTTGACGCAGTCTCTCGCGGACGCCCCCGAGTTCCCGGTGCCGCCTTCGCTGGAGGCCAATGCCGAGGGCGACTTTGCCCTGCTGACGCTTCCGTTCCCGGGTGAGCCCAACAGCCGCGCGGCGACGGAGAAGCTGATCAGACTCCGCGACGTGTACATTCCCGCCGCCTTCGACGGCGTTCCGGCGGAGGTCTATGTCGGGGGAGTGACTGCTGAGGCCACAGACTTCTTCGGCATAGTCGACACTTACACCCCGATAGTCTTTGCGTTCGTTCTTGGACTCAGCTTCATCTTACTGATGCTGGTATTCCGCTCGATAGTGATTCCCGTCAAAGCCATCATCATGAATCTACTCTCGGTCGGCGCTACGTATGGACTGCTGGTGCTGGTATTCCAGAAGGGAGTGGGCACGGACTTGCTGGGATTTCAACACGCCGAGGTCATCGACGCGTGGATACCCCTTTTCCTGTTCTCCATCCTCTTCGGGCTGTCCATGGACTACCATGTATTCCTGCTGAGCCGGATACGTGAGCGTTACGACGAGACGGGGGACAACGCCCGCGCGGTGGCCTACGGTCTGCGGTCCACGGGAGGAATGATCACCGGCGCCGCGCTCATCATGGTTGCGGTGTTCGGCGGATTCGCAGCGGGCGAGACCATCATCAACCAGCAGGTCGGATTCGGGCTTGCTATAGCGGTGTTTCTGGACGCGACTCTGGTAAGATCGGTACTGGTCCCGGCCAGCATGGAGGTGCTGGGCAGAGGAAACTGGTACCTGCCGTCTTGGCTGAGTTGGCTCCCGGACCTGCGAGTAGAAGCGGAAGAGGCATAAATTTCGTACTGTCGAGATCAGAGCCCAGACGGAGGTGTGAGCGCCCATGAACATACCAACTGACTACAAGCCAGGTTATGAAAAGGCCCGCGCGATCGCGCCCGACATCGCGGACAATTACATCGCACACACACACATTGGAGATCCGCTGGGCGAAGCGATGGCGGAAGATCTCAGAGAGTGTGGCCCAGAAGACTCAAGACGATTCATCACGGCAGCTATGAATAACGAAGGCGAGGAGGCCCTGCGGAACGCGCCGGCCTCGCTGCGGGAATTCTTCAGAGACGCGGAAACTCCGCCGGAATGGCTCAACTATTCAGCATTCGCTCCGGGTGTCCGTATGTTTCACAGAAACTCGTCGGTGATCCTGGCGGCATTCGTCGCAGGCGTTCTGATAGAAGGCTTTACCACGAATATAGCAAAGTCCTTCTTCATCACCGGGCGGGTGCGCGAGCAGGGCGTCAGGCGTTTGGGGCAGAACAACCGTCACATGATGGAGATATTCCTTCCCGGCGGCATGTACAGGGATGGAGACGGCTGGAAACTTTCGGTCCGTATCAGAATCATTCACGCACGGTTAAGACGCCTCCTGAACGATTCGGAAGACTGGAACAGCGAAGCTTGGGGTTTGCCGATTAGCGGGGCGCATTTGGGTTACGCCATTTCCGCTTTTTCGGCAAGGCTGCTCAAACACATGAAGACCTTGGGCGCTACGTACAACGACGAAGAGTACGCGAGCTTCATGGCCGTTTGGCGCTACTCCGGTTACTTGATGGGCATTCCCGAGAGCATCCTGTTCCAAGATGCCGATGAAGCCCTGGAACTGTATGATATCGGCCACATTTGCGAGCCTGATGCCCCAATTGAATCGGTCGTGATGGCACACTCTTTGGTCAACTCGGCTCCGTTGATTGCCGGGGTGACCGATCCGCCCGGCCGCCGCAGCTTAGCTCGGTACGTGTACCGTATTTCCCGCGGGCTTATCGGAAAAGAGTCCGCCGATTCACTGATGTATCCGGCGCTCTCCTCCTTTGGAGTTGTCTGGTGGTTCAAGATGCAACAGCACTACGGCCATATCTTGGGTAATCTGCATCCGGGCCGTCGCCAAGAGAGTAATTTCAGCAGATTCACGGGCCTGCTCGATACTTCGTTGTTCGATGAGGAAGGAGTCCGGTACACACTGCCCGACCACGTATACGCAGAAGAAGGCGGCAAGTGGTAAGAGCGGGGGACTCACCGCAGAGGGCGCGGGGAGGGCAGAGTGGGGCCCCTCTGCGTATCTCTCCCCGGGGGAATCAGGGGTTGATTATTCGGTCGTAGGCGTCGTGAGGGCCGATCCAGACCCAGTAGAGGTCGTCGCCTTCGGCTACGGCCAGTGCGCGGTAGTTGGGGCCGATTCGCGCAACCCAGTAGTCGCCGACTTTCTTGAGGCGGAGGGACGGGTAGGCCGGGTTTGCCTTGAGGCGTTGAAAGTTACGAATGGCGGTCTGCTGTACCGGTTCGGGCAGGTTGGCGAAGTGTTCCCAAAACTGGGGTATAGTGCGGTGCACTACAGTTCGCCCACGGCACCGGCTACCCGGGCCTGGGCTACTTGTTCCTTGAAGAATTCGAGGCGGCCAGCGGCTACGTCGGCTTCAATTTGCCGGTCCCAGTGGGCTTCTTGTACGTCCTGGAACCAGCGGGCCATTTCAGCGAATTCGGCGGGGGGCAGGTTTTGGATGGCTTCCTTGATTTCGGCCAGGCTGGTCATGGCTGTCTCGCTTTTTCGGCTATTGTACACCACTCGGCTTGGGGATGCCCTCGCCCCCATTCCTCCAGGCAGAGTCCCATAGCTGGAAACATGTCACGACGATGGCACAACATTTCAGATTTCTCGCTGCGCTCGGAATGACAGGTAGCCGGTTGTACTTGCGATTCACATTTTGCCTACCCCGTATCAGCCCGACGGAGAAGCGACTGTGGGTGATTGCCCGCCTAGTCCAGCAGCGACTGGTCCCAATCGACCCAATCGAGGACGCCGCTTAACTCAATTGACTCGCGCCAGAAATCAACGTATTCCTGTGGCGGCTCGGCCTGTCCGGGGAAGGCCGGTCCGGTCTCGAGTCCCAATAGGCGGAGCAACATCCGTGCGTGTGGACCGTCGGCGACCATTCCGGCGGCCACGCGCCGGCGGCCACGTTGATAGACGGGATCGAACTGCAGCTGCCGGTACAAATCGTCCAACTCGTCGTACCGCCCCTTCTGCGTCAGATTGGTCTGGTGGAGTGAGAGGCGCGGCGCGGCGTTTGCCATGACGTCGATCCTGCTCTTCATCCCGAAGCGCGCGCCCATGCCGAAGAACTGCCTGTTCTCGCTCAGGGCGAACCTGTCGCCGAACATCTGCTGGAAGCCGAGGTAGTCCTCGGTCGATGCGCCCGTCCACTTTACGCCGACAACGTTGTCGAGGTCGGCTAGTTTCTCGAACAGGGCAGGACTGTAGGAGTAGCCGCCAGGCATGACCCAGAAGCTGTTGTAGGTCATTATGCCGATGTCGACGCGGTCGTTGACGTACTTGTGGTGGAGGTAGATGTCTTCCTCGGTCGGCTGTGAGTAGTGGGGCGGAGAGAGGAGAACGAAGTCGATGCCTGCCTCGGCGGCGTAGGCGCAATTTCTGGCCGCGGCTCGGGCGCTGAGCTCGGAGACCATGACCATGGTCGGCGCGACTCCCTTGCCCTCGTCGATGATGAGGTCCGCCAACGCGCGGAACTCGTCCTCTTCAAGCATGTACGTCTCCCCTGCCCCGCCCGCGATCAGGTGGACGCACTTACCTTCAACCATCCCCTGGTCGATGACCCATCGGATGTGCTTGCGCTGGCTGTCGAGATCTAGGCTGCAGTCGTCGTTGGTGAAGGTCAGCATCGACAGGACGCTGCCCTGGAGTCGTTCGCGGCTATAGTCGTTCGGCATTTTCTCTCCTCGTGGTCGGTGGGTGGAGGCCCCTCTGGATTCCCGCCTCCGCGGGAATGACGGGAAATGGCGGCGCTACTTATTCATCAAGTATCGACTGGTCCCATTCGACGTAGTCCATCAGGCCGCTCTCGGTGAACACTCGACGCGTGTGGTCATAGAGGGCCTGCGGGGCAGGGGCCTGGGCGGGGAAGTTGGGGCCCGCGTGGAGACCCATGACCTCCCAGCGGACGTGGCCGAACACCCCGTCGGCTACGGACGTGAAGCCGGGAGCCTCGTTGCTCAGGCGGTTGTCGGTATCGAAGTGGAGGGTGTCGAGGAGCTCGTCAAGCTCGTCGTAGCGACCGTCGCGGAACATCTCCCACTTGGTGAGTGAGAGGGCCGGCGCGACGTTGCCGAAGAAGTCGACGAACCCCGCCATCCCGAATCGAGCGCCCTGCGAGTTCATCATGCCGTTGTCGATGAAGTTGAACTCATCGGCGAAGAGCTTGAGGAGGCCGACGTAGTGGGCAGGACTCGCTGAGCTCCACTTGAAGCCGACGACGTTCTCGAGGTCGATGAATCGCTCCATCAGCGACCGGGTGATCTCGTAGCCAGGGGCAGGCGTCACCCAGAAGTTGTTGTAGATCATGAGTCCAACGTCGGCGTTGTCGTTGACGTATTTCGTGTAGAGGTACACGTCCTCTTCCGACGGGCAGGAGTAGTGCGGGAGGCCGAGCTCGATGAAGTCGATACCGGCGTCCCCGGCGTACTTGGAGCGGCGCGCGGCCGTTCTGGCGTTGAGGTCGAAGACGCCGACCATCGTGGGGGCCTTATCGCCGGCAGTGTCCACGAGCACGTCTATGAGGGCGAAGAGCTCGCCGTCGTCGAGGAAGTAGCCCTCGCCGTAGCCCCCGGCGGCGAGGAGGACGCCGTTGCCGTCGACGCCGATGCCGTGGTCCATGAGCCAGCGGATGTGCTTCGCCTGCCGGTCGAGGAGGAGGTTATGATTTTCGTCGACGAACGTGGGCAGGGAGACGACCGGCCCTACGAGTTTATCCTGGCGTTTTTTCATCGTGGTGGTTCCTCCTGGGTTACATCCTGAGTTCGAGTCTTGGTTGGATCCGGCGTTCGGGCACGTTGGTGTCGCGCATAAAGTTGACGAGGTGCTGATGGACGCCTCTCGCAACGTCGGGGTTTGCGGCGATGACGTTGTTCTGCTGACCGGGATCGGTGGGGAGATGGTAGAGCTGGGACATGCCCTCGTCGGTTGTGTACAAGAGCACCCACTCATCGGTGGAGACCGTGGTCACGAGACTGCTTGCCAGCTTCCGTCGGAAGTTGTCGACGGAGCGCACGGGGTCGCCTGGGTCGGCGAAGGGCACGGTCGTTACGGTGAACTCGCGCCCGGGTGTGGACGTGTCGCGGACTCTTGGCAGGAGGGACGAGCCTTCCACCCATCCGGGGGTGTCCTGACCAAGGACTTCGAGGACCGTGGGCATCACGTCGATGGCGGAGGTCAGGCCGTTGTAGACGTTCGGCTCCGCGCCCGGCACATGGACGATTAGCGGTATTGAGGTGGTCTCCTCGTAGAGGGGAGAGAAGGTCCATGCGGAACCGGGGTCGCCGTGCCGGTACATGGCGCCGTCAGGGCGTTTGGCGAAGGTCATCTTGCCGAAGAGGCCGCCGTGCTCGCCGAAGTAGAAGCCGTGGTCTGAAGTGAAGATGATGGCGGTATCGTCCGTGAGGCCCATGTTCTCGACCATGCGGAGGAGGTAGCCGATCCAAGTATCGACCATGGTGACCTCGCCGGCGTAGGAGGCGCGGGCCTTGGCAACCTTCTCCTCGGTGTAGCCGGGGGCCTCCTGCCAGTAGCCGTAGGGGGGCTGAACGACCTCGCCGTCGTGGTCGGCCATGTAGAGGCGCGAGTAGTAGGTGGGAGCGTCCCACGGCTCGTGGGGGTCCCACGTGTCGATGTAGAGGAAGAAATCCTCGGTGTAGTGAAGCTGGAGCCACTGCATGGCGCGTGTGACGGTCTGGGCGACGTTGCGGTCGGCCTCGAAGCGCCATGCGTCGCGGGCGTCGCGGGACTCGTGGTGGTGGCTAGTCAGGAGGCGGGTGACGGAGCCCTCCTGGCCGGTGTACATGGAGAAGGTCTGGAAGCCCTTGTCGTAGTTCATGCCGCCGCGCAGGTAGAAGGGAGTGTCCACCATCGCGGCGGTGTGGTAGCCGTTGGAGGCGAGTATCTCCGCGAGCGTCGTGGCGTCGGCGGGCAGGGGCTCCCAGCCCATGAAGGACATCGTCCAGCGACCGAGTGCGTGGTCGGCGCGGGTGGGCATAGTCGGAAAGCCGGCGGCGTAGTGCCTCGTGAAGAGGGTGGACTTGGCGGCTAGGGCATCGAGCGATGGGGTCAGGATGGGCTTCTTCCCGTAGGCCCCGAGATGGTCCTGTCGGAAGGTGTCGGCGACTATCCAGATGACGTTCATGCACACGGCCCCGCCGTCGTTTCGCTAGGGGGATACTTTATCATATCGGTGGGGGTCGGCGGTTGTGTGGACATGATAGACTTGTCCCACAAAGGTGCAGCTATGGCTACCAATGACAACGCGACCGACAACGACGGTCTTCGAGTCACCCGAATCCGGGCGAAGAACTATCGTTCCATTCGGGAACTTGATCTTGAACTGGGGCCGCTGACTGTGCTCGTGGGACCGAATGCGTCAGGGAAGAGCAATGTGCTCGATGTGCTTAGGTTCATTCGTGACGCGATATCGCGTGGGCTGGACTTTGCCATTTCACAACGTCATGGCATGTGGGTCATTAAGCATCGGTCGGATTGTGACGTAGAGATCGGGTTTACAGCGACTATCCGAGACCTCACCCTTGATTACAATTTCGTCCTGACAAGTGACCCGAATGGCAACGGCCTAGTCAAGCGTGAGTATGGTAGTTATGAACTTGATACCGACTCGGGGCGGTTTGTCTTCGACATCCAAGACGGTCAAATAATAGAACCCAAGACTGTGTCCGCCTACCTTAGCGGCGTTTATGCTTCTGCCTCTAGGAGTCCAATGCCCTTACCCTTAGAAGACTTGCTGTTCTTCAAGAATTACTTGAACGTTGCTTATGCGAGTTTCGCCCGCGATGCAGAAGCGCAATTCTCTATTGAGGGAATGCATCGAGGCCTTCTTGAACTGCAACAGGTGCTATCCGGCCTAGGGTTCTACCGTGTTTCACCTGATACGTTCCGAGGGATCGAGAAAAAGTCTGTACCAAGTCTTCTTGATGAATACGGATCGAATCTTGCGTCCGTGTTGTGGGGGATGCGGCCCAACAACGGAACCCCGGAAGATTCCGAAGAACTCACGACCGAGGGTTTCAGGGAACTTAGAGATGCTTTGAAACATTTGATGCCGGGAATAACCGACGTCAAGTCGGTACCGGTAGGTGAATACCTTTCGTTGCAGTTCAAGCACTCGAACATCGTTCCCGACCAGGACCAATGGTTCAACGCCGCTCAGGAATCGGACGGCACGTTGAGGATTTTTGCACTACTAACGGCAATTTACCAACATCGCCGTCCTTCACTTCTCGGAATCGAGGAGCCGGAGTCGGCAGTGCATCCCGGAATCCTAACCGCACTCGCCGAGATACTGGAGGAAGCGTCGCTTCGGACGCAGATTGTCATCACTACTCACAGCCCGGATCTGATCGACCGCTTGCCCATTGAGTGCATCCGGGCGGTTGAGTTCGTGGACGGAGAGACGAAAGTGGGAGAGGTTTCCAAGACGCAGGCGGAAGCCGTCAAGCAAGGACTCTTTACTACCGGCGAGCTTCACAGCATGGAAGGCCTGCGACTCGCCGGAGTGCGGGCATGAACCCCCGGAGCATTGTGCCAGTGGTTGAAGGTTCTGGGGATAGCAAAGCCGTCCCTGCCTTGCTAAGAAGAATATTGTGGGAGCATTTTACGAGGTACGACATTACAGTCGACAGTCCAAAGAGCGCCAAAGGTAAGAAGAACCTAATTAAAGACTATGAAAAATTCGTCCGGTACGCATCTATCGAGCCATCTTGCGCCGGAATTCTCGTCCTATTGGATGCCGATGATGAATGTCCCGTTGAGGAAGTCGGTAAACTTGTCGAACGGACAAGAAACCTCAACTTGGCGAAAGCAGTCACGATCGTATACGCGAATAGAGAGTACGAAACTTGGTTCCTCGCGAGCTTGGACTCCCGACAAGGAACTGAGATCAGGACAAGGCTTGAAATAGACAAGTCGGAGTCGTATCAAGCAGATGTGGAAGATGTCCATGCGAAGAGTTGGCTAAAGAGAAGAATGCCGCGCGGGCGAACATACAAGGAAACGAGTGACCAAGCGTCGCTGTCACCGTTCATCGATATTGAGCATACTTTGCAACGTTCTCGTTCCTTTCGCCGCCTATGTCACGCCGTCGAGGAACTTCTTTGCGCCATTGAGTCGGGGACTTCAGTCGTCACGCCACAGATAGCAGGTTAGAATATCCTTTGAGGGATAAGTATGACTCAGACAGAGACGAAGCCGATCCTGTATACGTATCCCGGATGCGGATATACGACCGACTTGAAGCGGGAGTTGCGGAGGGACGGTGTGGAGTATGAGGAGGTCGATCTTTCGGTGTTTCCGGAGCGGATTCCTGAGCTGTTGGCGCTGACGGACGGGGACCGGATTACGCCGGTGTACGTCGCCGGTGACGAGGTGCAGATCGGGAAAAACGGGTTCGGGTGCACGTTTTGATGGTGAAGACTACTGAACTGTTCGACATGACGGGGCGGGTTGCCGTGGTTACTGGCGGGGGGACGCACCTTGGGCGTGCGATGGCGACGTCGCTGGCGGAGCTTGGGGCGACGGTGGTCATTGCGAGCCGCCGCAAGGAGCTTTGCAAGCAGGTCGCGGCGGAGATGTCGGCTGAGGGCCTGAAGGTCGAGGGTATGGGGTGCGACGCGACGGATGCCGACGAGGTCGCCGCGATGGTGGACGCTATCGTCGAACGGCACGGACGGCTGGACGTGATGGTGTGCAACGCGGGTGGGAATGCTGCTGTGCCCACCTACATCCCGGACGGCGACGTGTCGGAGTTCACCGCGACGCTGGACATGAACGTGACGAGCGCTTACTTATGCGCGAATGAAGCGGCGAAGGTGATGGTGAAGCAGGGGTCGGGCTCGATCATCACGATCGGGTCTATTCACGGGTCGCTGACGAACGACAAGCGTTTCTACGAGGGGACGGGGTTCAAACGAGGCGGCGCGGCCTACCAGACGGCCAAGGGCGGCATCATCAACTTCACGCGCTATCTGGCGATGGAGCTTGGTGATTCCGGGATCACGGCGAACTGCATCAGCCCGGGGCAGATACCGGGGCCGACGGCCGATCCGATGATGGTCGAGCGGGCGCGACAGGCGAACGCTCTCCAGCGTTCAGGGGTGGCGGACGATCTCAAGGGGGCGGTGGCGCTGCTGGCCTCGCCGGCGGGGTCGTGGATCACGGGGCACAACCTGATCGTGGACGGCGGGTGGAGCATCTGGTAGGGGGATTCACCCTCACCCCAGCCCTCTCCCGCGAACGGGAGAGGGGGTTACGCGAGGTGGACTCACTCGAAGGTCTTCAGGTACTCGTGGGATAGGGATAGCGGGCGGAATCCCATTGCGGCGTACATGTTCTTGGGTGTGTCTGCGGGGTCGGTTTCGAGGGCGACAGGGCCAGCGCCACTTGCTCGGACATCGGCCACGCAGTGGTGGACGAGGGCGGTTGCGAGACCTCGACGGCGATAGTCGGGGTGGGTGTAGAGGTCGTCGAGGACGGCTATGCCGTGGTTACTCGTCCATGACGAGAAGAAGGCCGTCGGTGCTCCTTCGGTGTACGCCATCCAGTACCGGACGGGTGGGGAGACCGACTGCAGGGCGGCGATGCGCCCGTCTCGCGCTTTCGTTTTATCGTCGTTGGCGGTCTGAGGCGGAGTGGTGGGGTCGGACTCCCGGTCCGCCGCAGCTAACAGGTCGCGGTAGACCCGCCAGTCGGCGTCGGTCTCGACGAGGCGAATCTCGTAGGGTTTCGGCGTGCCGCGCAGTTCGCCGGTCAACACCATGACGAGCGAGTCGGTGCGTTGATAGCCTTCCATGAGCAGCCACGCCTCGAACTCCACCGGCGTATCGCGGTCGACGTAGAAGTAGCGATGTCGAAATCCCTCGAATTCGATTTCGACGCGTTCGCTCAGGCGGGCGATCTCCTCGGGGGTCGATGCGGTCACCTGCTCGACGTGGTTGGCGTAGTACTTATCGGGAATCGAGCGATTTCTTACGAAGACCGCGCCCTCTGCTTCGAAGCGTTCATCGCCGGGGTAGGAGGGGAAGTCGTCAATCGCCCGATCGACCCGGTCCGCGAGGGTGTCGCTAGTCATCGTCGAGGACCGCGGTTGCGGTGATCTCGACGTTCAGACCCGGCTTGGCAAGCGCAGAGATCTCAACGTAAGAGTTCGTGGGCCAGAGGCCCTTGAAATAGTGCTCCCATATCTCTATCTGCTCGCCCTCGATGGGCCACATGGTACGCATGTCGGTGGAGTAGGTGGTCATGGCGACGATATTGGAAGCGGTACCGCCCATGGCCTCGACGATACGGACGATGCGGTCGAGGGTCACGCGGAGCTGGTCGAATACCGGGCCGCCCTCGGCGTCGGAGTTGCGGGCGGTGCAGCCGGATAGGTAGAGGGTGTTGCCGGCGCGAATCGAGCGGATGTAGGTCGGGCCGGCGGGGTAGATGTCCTCGTGGTTGTTGCGGGTGATTTTCAATGGGGCACTCCAGTCTCTTTTGGGTTCACGTTCGGCTGTTGGTATTAGCGGCGAATTGGGCGTTTCATGGAACGCATGACGCTCGTGCAATTGGTGGCGAGGAATGTTGTCAGCCGAGCGCAAACCGCCACCGCGAGCGCGGATGGCACTCAACGTCTCGTCCTGTAGTTCGCGCCGCCGATCGAACTCCGTCTCGCCATCGACAGACACTGTAATATTCTTCAACAGCCAGTCTCACAGTTATCGTATATGACAGCATACGAGCCCAAAAGCATGTAGGCAAATGCATTATAGGGCTCGTCGTCATGGAGTGGGCATTACTTCCAATGACTCGCTATCTTCTCCGCAGCTTGTACGGCGGTCAGGTGTGTAGTATCGAGTGTCAGTGTATCACCCAGATCGTCCGGGGTTGTGAAGTGGCCGGATTCGAGGATACGTTTGAACTCATCGACTGAGGTCATCTTTCGGAAGCGAGTACGTTCTGGGGTTGTCAGGCGGCGTTCGTTTTCCGCTCTCTCACAGGTCAGATGAACGAACCGGACTCTGCCACCGGTCTCAATGACGTGATCGCGCACGTTTGGAACCATCTCAACGGGCAAGGACTTTTCGAAAACGAATGTTGTGATGAGTCCTGGGATTCCGTCAGCTACGGCCCGCTCGATCACCATGGGCCACATCCGATTGCGCAGCTCGATGAAGCCTTTGCCATCGAATCCGAAGACCGACTCAAGCATGTCCGCAAGCTGGTGGATGTGGAACAGCCTGTAGCCGGGCTGCAGGCGCATCAGTTCCTTGGCCACTGCCAGCTTTCCGACGCCGGGGAGTCCAAAGACGATGTATAGCTCCATACCGCTTCCTGCCTGACAGGTGTAAATCCCTCAATTCCGGTTGGCCTAGTCCAACTGGGCGGACATTTCCCTGATGGCCCATAGGTGTCGGGATGGATCGTAGGAGGTGCGTATAAAGCAGGCGTCGCCGAAGGCGAATCGTACGACGCCGGGGTGCGGCGAGACGCCTACGATGCAGCCCATGGCCGCGTTGAGGATGCCGCCGTGGGCGACCACGAGGGTCGAGGGAAGGCCGCGTCTGACGACGCTCTGCAACGCCCTTGCTCCACGGCCAAGCAGGTCCCAGCCGCTCTCGCCCTCGCCGGTGGAGGGGACGTGGGGTTGAAAGGGGTTGTCGAGTTCGGGTTTGGGGTAACGTTCCTTCGCCACGTCGAAGGGTAGTCCTGCCAAGGGGCCGTTGTCGCGCTCCATCCAGTCGGGGTCGTACTCGATGGGAACGTCGAGGACCTCGCCGACGATCCGGGCGCTCTCGGCTGCGCGGACGAGAGTGCTGGCAACGATCAGGTCGAAGGTGACGCCTGACCTCTTCCACTGCTCGGCGCGGGACATTACCTGGGCGCGTCCGACGTCGGTGAGGGGCGAGTCGTATCTTCCCTCGTGCACCATCTCGTCGTCGGCGCGGGAGCGGCCATGCCGCATCAGGGTGATTTGCATGGGGTTGGGCAAGTGAGTGTTCTCCTATGCCTAAAGTGGTTGATTCGCGTTGTGCGCGACAGGGCGGGTTTGAAACCCGCCCCTACCAAGTCACGTATTCGATACCCTTCGATACTATGATGTTGACCCACAAGTTTCTAATCCTTCCGCGCCAGCAGTAACAGGGCGAAGTTGACGTTGTTGAAGTTCTCTCGCATGAAATCGTTGACGAATCCTCCTGGGACTTCTCTGCCTGGAATTTCAAGAACGGTGGTTATGCTGAGGTCGGTATCAGCCGCAGCTTGCAGGTAGTCGTCGCGGGTGTGCGGTTCGTTGGGGAGGTGATATGTCACGTCGTTTTCGACGAACTGCGTCGGCATACCGGCGGAGATGAAGTCGGGATGTACGTCGGTGATGAGGAGATGGCCGCCGGGGGCTAGAACTCGGTGAAACTCTCGCATAGCTCCCCGGAGATCGGGCACGTGGCAGAGGGTCAGGGCACAGACTACCAGATCGTAAGCATCCGGCGGGACAGGAAGGCCGCCCTCTATTGGAGAATGTATGAAGTCCATGGAAAGACTCTCGCGAGCGGCTGCGCGTTCGGCTATCGACAGCATCTCCTGGTTGGGGTCAAGCGCAATGACATTCCATCCTTGTCGCGCGAGCGTAACTGTTCAGAGTTGATGAGACGGATCGTGATCCTGAAACGCCTAGCGTGTTGGGGTCAGTTGTGGCATAACGGAGTCATGAGAACCGATGCGGACCTCAAGCGTGCAACCCGCAAGACCCTGCTGGCGATCATCGCCGAGCAACAGGCGGTCATCACCGAGTTGCAACGACGGATAGACGATTTGGAGAGGCGAGTCCCTCCTCGGGGCCGACCTGTGGGGATGCCCGGCAACAAGCTTGCTCCTAAGCGGCCTCGACCGAAGAGGACGGAGCCTCCGAAGAAGCGAACCCAAGGATTCGCCCGGCGGCGGATGAACCCCACTCGGCAAGTAGTACACGCCCTTGACTCGTGCCCCGAGTGCGGGACGGGCATGACAGGGGGATGGGTGCATCGGACACGAGAGGTCATCGAGATTCCGCTGGCTCCGGCAGAGGTGCTCGAGCAGGTCTTCGTGGCTCGCATGTGCGCCCTATGCCGCAAGCGGCGTCTGCCTCAGGACTCGTTGAAGGGAGTGGCAGTGGGGCGTCAGCGCATGGGAATCAATCTGGTGAGCCTGATAGTGACCCTTCGCGAGGAGGGACGGCTGCCCATCCGGAGCATCCAGCAGTACCTGCGGACGGTTCATCAGTTGAAGCTGAGCGTAGGGGCCATAGCTGATACGATTCACCGCGTGGCGCGACAGGCACAACGGACAGTGGACGAGACGCTCGAACGCATTCGCGGCTCTCCGGTGGTGCACGCCGATGAGACCGGCTGGCGCGAGGATGGAGTCAACGGCTATGTCTGGACATTCAGCACACCGACGGAGCGGTACTTCGTGCGTCGCGGTCGTGACAAGGGGGTGGTTGACGAGGTGTTGGGTGAGTCTTTCGACGGAGTGCTGGTGAGCGACTTCTACGCCGCATACAACCATTATCCCGGTCTCAAGCAGCGGTGCTGGGTACATCTGCTGCGGGACATCCATGAACTCAAGGCGTTGTACCCCGAGGACACGGGACTGGCCCGGTGGGCTGCGGCGGTGCGCCAACTCTATGACAGGGCGAGAGAGTACGCTGAAGCAGGCGGTCAACCAGCGTCCGGGTACCAACGGTTGGTATCTCCCAACCAGTTGATGCTGGAGAGCCAACTGTTGTCATTATGCCGCCCCTTCTCAAACGACGAAACGGCACCTCAAGCCAAACTCTGCCGGCGCATAGAACGGTTCATAAAAGAGCTGTTCGTCTTCGTATCGCATCCAGACGTGCCGTCTGAAAACAACGCTGCGGAACGGAGTCTGAGGCATCTGGTCATCAGCCGGAAGATCAGCGGCGGCACTCGATCCCAACAGGGAACCAACAGCAAGATGACTCTGGCATCCCTCTTGGGCACTTGGAGAGCGAAGAGCCTCAATCCTCTCTCCGAATCCCGCAATCTGCTCGTTTCTCATCAACTCTGAACAGTTACGCGCGAGCTTCAGGGTGAACCGACCCGTTCCCGCTCCGACGTCGAGGGCGGTCTCGCCCACCAGACTATTGAGTATCGGCAGTGAGTACAGTTCTTCCGTGGCTATGAGGGTGTTCCACTTTGTGTCGTAGAACGCGGACCAGCGAGAGTAGCCCTCTGCGACGCTGAGCATGACAGGCTCTTGCCGTGGGTCAGTATGAGTGGTGCGACTCACTTGGTGGCCTTGATGGAGAAGAGTTGGGGGAAGGAGTCGTTGCGATCGGGGAAGCGCCACGAGCCGTCTTCGTGTTTGGTCATGCTCGGGAAGGCATGGTAGAAGGACAGGGGGAACTCGTGGAGGAACTCGATGGCGAGGCCGGAGCCGCTTAGGGCGGTCACGATCTCGCCGAGACTGTGCTGCCACTCATAGACGGGGCTGGCGATGGAGTCTCCGCCTGTGTAGGTTTGGTAGTTCCCTTCAAAGAAGAACTCATTGTGAAAGTAGCTATATGTAGGGAGCATGTCGCCCTTGTCGGACTCTTCGAAGATGCCCATGAAGGGGTGTCCATCGAGGATGTAGAACGTGCCGCCCGGTCGGAGGAAGCGGTGGACGACCGAGGCCCACTTGTCGAGGTCGGGGAGCCAGCACAGGACGCCCAAGGACGTGAAGACGATGTCGAATTCTTCGTCCAGCACGTCGGGCAGGTCGTATACGTTGGAGCGGATGAAGCGCGTGCCGGAGCCGATCTCGTCGTTCAGGGAACGGGCGAGGTCTATGGCGGTGTCGGAGAAGTCGACGCCGGAGGCCTTCGCGCCGAGACGCGACCATGACATGGTGTCCATCCCGAAGTGGCATTGGAGGTGGAGAAGCGTCTTGCCGGATACGTCGCCGACCTCGCGGCGCTCGATGTCGGTGAGGGTTATCCGGCCCTCCTTGAAGCCCTCCACGTCGTAGAAGGAGGATACCGCATGGACGGGGGTGCGCTCGTTCCAGTTGGCGCGGTTGGTCGCGAGTCGTTCATCCATGATGGATATATTGTGGATGAGTGTGCGGTGGGAAGTCAAAAGCGGGGGGATTCACCGCAGAGGGCGGGGAGAACGCAAGGGGAGGAGGGAGGCAGCGTTGCAGCGTTGGGCATTTCACCCTCACCCCAACCCTCTCCCACGAACGGGAGAGGGGGTCAAGCAAGGGTTTCCCCTACGCGGGAGTGACGAGAGACCGGAGGGTTCCAGGGCTTACGTGACGACGTTGATGGGGTTGCCTTGGAGGAAGGCGATGACGTTGGTGACGGCGCCTTCGTTGAGGAGCTCGATGCCCTCGGGGGTCTGGTCGGCGAGGTGGGGTGTGAGGACGACCTGATCGCATGCGAGGATGGGATGGTCGGGCGGGAGTGGCTCTTCGGAGAAGACATCGAGGCCGGCGCCGGCGAGGTGTCCCGATTGGAGGGCGTCGACGAGGGCGATGTCGTCGACGAGCTCGCCGCGTCCGCCGTTGATGAGGAGGGCGCCGGGTTTCATCAGCGCCAGTTCGCGTGCGCCGATGATGTTATGGCTGTCGGGGCTGAGGCGGACGTGAAGGCTGACAACATCGGACTCTTTCAGGAGCCGGTCGAACTCAACGAACTCGATACCCATATCCTGAGCCCGTTCGGGTGACGGGTTGAAGGTCCATGCGAGGCATCTCATGCCGAGGGCGTTGGCGATGCGGGCGACCTCGCGTCCGACGTTGCCTGTGCCGACGATGCCGATGGTCTTGCCCTGGAGCATGACATTTTGCATGAGGGTCCAGCGTCCTGCCTTGAGCTCGATGGTCTGGAAGGCGGCGCGCTTGGCGGCGGCGAACATGAGGCCGATGACGTGCTCGGCGACGACGGGGGCGGTGCGACCGGGCTGGTTGCTGACGACGACGCCGAGCTCGCGGGCGACGTCGATGTCGATCATGTCGACGCCAATGGAGCAGGTGGCGATCATGCGCAGGCTCGGCAGGGCACGGAGGGCCTCGGCGGGCCACTTGACGGCGCCGCGAGTGTTGATGATGACATGGGCGTCCCGCGCACGTTCGAGCTGCTCATCCATGCCTGAAGGGCGGTCGAGGTAGAGGTCGACGTCGCCGTAGGGCTCGAGGCGGTCGAGGTGCGGCGATCCCTGAATCTGCGGCGGGTCGTCGCCGGGAACGACGAATCTTTTGCGCGTGTCTGTCATGGTGTTCGCAGCGGTATCAATTGGCCGCCGTCAACTCCTCGAACACCCGCTCCCATTCGCTGGGGTCGCCCTGGCCTATTCCGGCACGGTAGACGATTACGCCGTTTGCGTCGATGGCTACCTTGGTTGACTGGCTTGTCACATTGAAGTCACTGATCATGGAACCGCCCGGCGTAGCCACCTCTCCCGGGTGGCCGCTTCCGCTTTGGGAGTCAGAAAGGGTCTCCAATGACTCATTGAAAGCGACGGCGTAGAAGTTAACCTCGTCCTCAAACGCGGGATAGACGGTGCTCAGGCCCCGCAACGCGGAGCGACAGTCCGGTCACCACGTTGCGTGGAAGAGGATGAAGACCGGTTTTCCCTCGGCGACGAGATCGGCGGAGTTGACCTGTCGGTCTCCAGTGAGAGCCAAAGTGTAATCGGGGGCCTGATCCCCAACGCGGTGTCCAATCTTGACGGTGGCCGGGGCCTGTGTCGCGGCAGGTGGAGGAGGCGCTGAGGTGGCCGCCGGTGGCGGAGGTGGCGCGGATGTGGAGGCGGATGAGGTTGTGTCGGAGGATTGCGATTCCGTGGAAGGCTCGGAGTCGCCTCCACAAGCGGCGGCGAGGAGTAATGAGAGTGCCGCGACCGCAAAGATGACCGATCGAAGGATGATTGTAGGTTTCATGTCGATGCCCCCGGTCCTTCTGGATACCGGCCTTCGCCGGTATGACGATTGTGTAGTGTTCTCCTATTGAGCGCTGTTGGCCAGCTGTTGGAAGACGTTTGTCCACTCGGACGCGCCGCCCCTTCCGAAGCCGGTTCGGTAGATGATCACACCGTTCGCGTCGATGGCTACTTTCGTGGACTGCTGGGTGACTCTGAAGTTCCTGATCATGTTTCCCGCAGCCCTAGCCACGGTACCTGCGTGACCGCTCTCATTTTGGTAGCCCTGCAGGTCGCTCAGGGACTCGTTGAAGGCCACGGCGTAGAGGTCCACCTTGTCCTTGAAGGGCGGGTAGGCTTCGGTCAGGCCCCGCAACGCGGAGCGACAGTCCGGTCACCATGTTGCATGGAACAGGATGAAGACGGGCTTCCCCTGCGCCACGATGTCGGTCGAGCTGACCTGTCGGTTCTGCGGAAGGTTGAGCACGTAGTCGGGCGCGAGATTGCCGACGTTGGTGCCCTCCTCGGCTGTGACGGGCGGTCGCGTGGATTCAGGCACGGGTGTCGCGGTCGGGGGCACTGAGGTCGCGGTCGGAGGGACGGGTGTGGGCGTCGCGGTCGGCGGCTCGGGCGTCGGTGTTGATGTGGGCACGGGCGTTGCGGTCGCAGGCGCCGGAGTCGGTGTATTCGTGGGTGTGGGCGTCGACGTTGAGGTTGGCGTGCGAGTAGGCCTCGGGGTGAACGTTGGAATGAACGTCGCAGTCGCAGTTGGGGTCGGGGTAGGCTCGGCTGTGGCCTGTACACCTGATGTCGTGGCGGGTACAACCGTCAAAGGAACGGGTGTGAACGTTGCCGTGGGAATGGGTGTGTCGGTCGGAGCCGGGACCGGAGTGGAGGTAGAAGTCGGGGCCGGAATCGGAGTGGAAGTGGATGTAGGAGAGGGTGGCGTCGTCGGGGTTGCGGTGGGCTCAGGCGTGGGAGGGGTTGTCGGGCTTGGGACCGGCGTCGAGGTCGGCGGCTGAGGGGTCGGTTCGATGGTTGCCGTGGGTACGGCGGTGTTGGTTGGGGCCGGTGAAGGCGCTGCGGCCGGGACGGACTGAGCCAGAGGGGCCGTCGGTTCGGCGGCGCTCTCATCCGGGCCACCGTCAGACTCGCCCCCACAGGAAATGGCGGCAAGCATCGCAAAGGCCAACAGCCCGTAGACTGATATTTGGGTCAATCGCCTCATTGGTTCCCGTCGTTAGCGTTACCGTACCATCCAATTATACCGAAGGGACGAGGCAAAAGTGAAAAGTTGGTAAACAGGGCTGGCGAGATGGGGACGGCTTGGAAGGAATCGGGGAGTCACCTATAATACGCCGCGCAAACGAGACAACTTCCGCGCGGATGAGGTGATGTCAAATGAGCAGCGTACCCGAATCGAAGGCGCCGGTGATGCCGCCGCGTATTCTGCTGGGGCCGGGGCCGAGCAATACGAGTCCGCGTGTGCTCCAGGCGATGATGTCCCCGATGATCGGGTATGCCGACCCGGAATTCATGGTTGTCTTGGACGAGGTGTCTGAGCTCCTGCGGCTAGTGTTTCAAACGGACGAGGGCCTCGCCATAGCGCTGCCGGGAACGGGGAGCGCGGGAATGCAGGCGGGCCTGAACAGCCTGCTCGAACCGGGCGACACGGTTGTGATCTGCTCGTGCGGGTACTTCGGGGAGCGGATGGCGGACATGGCCGAGCGGCTCAGCGCGAATGCGGTCGTGCTGCGCGGCGAGTGGGGGAAGCCGTTCTCGCCGGAGATGCTGGAGGAGGAGCTCGCCCGGCACGATTCGGTGAAGATGGTCTCGGTGGTGCACGCGGAGACCTCGACCGGCGTCCTGCAGCCTCTCGACGAGATTGCCCGACTGGCGAGGGCGCACGGCGCTCTGCTCATGGTGGACGCCGTGACGTCACTGGGCGGGAGCGATTTCGCGTTCGACGAGTCGGGCATCGACTACGCCTACTCGTGCAGTCAGAAATGCCTTGGGGCGCCGCCGGGGATCTGTCCGGTCGCGATCGGCCCGCGGGCGCTGGAGGTGATCGACTCGCGAACGACGAAGCCGCCTTCGTGGTACCTTGATCTTGGTCTCATCGCAAAATACTGGGGGCCGGAGCACGTGTACCACCACACAGCGCCGGTGAGCATGATACTGGGGCTGCGCGAGGCGCTGCGGATCGTGCTGGAAGAGGGACTCGATACCCGGATAGCGCGTCACCGGCGGAACTCGGCGGCGCTCCGTGCGGGCGTTGCGGGGCTCGGTCTCGATTTCCTGGTTCCGGAATCGTACCGGCTCGATCAGATAACGGCGGTGCGGATCCCGGACGGGGTCGACGATGCGACGGTGCGGCAGCGTCTACTGCGGGAGCACTCGATCGAGATCGGGAAGGGCTTCGGGCCGTTCGACGGGAACGTGTGGCGGATCGGGCTGATGGGCGAGTCGAGCAAGGCGGAGTACATCTTGGCGCTGCTGTCGAGTCTGGAGGGCATTCTGCCGGACGAGGGATATGAGGTCGCGCAGGGCGCGGCTGTGTCGGCAGCGAGCAGGTATCTGTCGAATGCCACGTAGGGGGATTCACCGCAGAGGGCGGGGAGATCGCGGAGGGGGCGAACTTTTAACCCCAACCCAACCCTCTCCCGCGAACGGGAGAGGGGGTTCCGATGGGATAAGTCAACATTACTATGAAGAGGGGAATCGATGTCGAGATTTGAGGAGCAGGTAGCGATAGTGACGGGGTCGGGAGAGGGCCTTGGGTTTGGAATCGCACAGCGACTGGGGAGCGAAGGGGCGAGGATCGCCATCGTCGACATGAACGCCGAGGTGGCGGAGCAGGCGTCGCAGGCGCTCGCCGAGCAGGGGGTGGACTCGGAGGTTGTGCTCGGTGACGTGGGGGACGACGAGACGGCGCAGCAGGCTGTCCGACAGGCCATCGACAGGTGGGGACGGATCGACATCTTGGTGAACAACGCGGGGGTCGCGGGTCACTCGGCGAGCGTGTGGGAGCTTCCACTCGAGGAGATGGACCGGGTGTACCGGACGAACCTGCGCGGGGTGTTCGCGTTCTGCCACTACGTCATTCCGCACATGATCGAGCGGGACTATGGACGGATCATCAACATCGCGTCGATCGCGGGCAAGGAGGGCAACCCGAAAGCGGTGCCCTACTCGGCGACGAAGGCGGGCGTAATCGGTCTGACAAAGTCAGTCGGCAAGGAGCTGGCGACTACGGGCATTCGCGTGAACTGCATCACTCCGGCGGTCGTGCGGACGCGCATCCTCGAACAGCTCACGCAAGAGCACATCGACTACATGATCTCGAAGATCCCGATGGGGCGCACCGGCGAGGTGGAGGAGGTGGCGGCGCTGGTCGCGTGGCTGGCGTCGGAGGAGTGCTCGTTCAGCACGGGCGCTGTCTTCGACATCAGCGGCGGACGGGCGACGTACTGATGGGGCGGGTTTCGTAATGTCCCAGGATATCCGCAGCTCAATTTTACGGTAAGGATAATATGACAGCGGACACAATCTCCGATAGGGATTCACTAACTGCGCTCTATAACTCCACTAACGGCCCAAACTGGAACGACAATACAAACTGGCTGAGCGACAAACCCATTGGCGAGTGGTACGGTGTCGCCACCGACCGAAATGGCCGTGTTTCTCAGTTGCATCTTGACCGGAACGATTTGCGGGGAGAGATTCCCACCGAATTGGGTAGCCTCAATGCTCTGGAAGGGCTAATACTCTCGGACAATCATCTGTATGGAGAGATACCAGTAGAATTCGGTAATCTCGTTAGTTTGAAACTAATGTATCTCTGTGGGAACCAACTGAGTGGAGAGATTCCACCCGAACTGGGGAACCTCACCAATTTAGAGTGGTTGAAAATTCGGGGGAACCAACTGAGTGGGGAGATTCCTCCTCAACTGGCCAATCTCATTAGCTTAGTAGGGCTGTTCCTTAACTCAAATCAATTGAGAGGGGAGATACCACCTGAACTCAGCAAACTCACCAACATAGGATGGTTGTATCTTCATCAAAACCGATTGAAAGGGCAGATACCACCTCAGTTGGCTAATCTTACCAGCTTGGGCAACCTGACCCTGTACGGTAATCTTTTGAGCGGAGAGATTCCCACCCAGTTGGGCAATCTCACAAACCTGGAATACTTGGCCCTTGGAGGAAATCAGTTCATTGGGTGTATACCTGATGGTATACGTTATGTGCGCGGGAACGATTTCCACAAGCTTGGTTTACCGTTCTGTCCAACGAAGGGCCCGTCACCTACGCTTAACGAAAAGGCCGCGCTCGTCGCACTCTACAATGCCACGGGGGGGCCAAGGTGGAAAGATAATACCAACTGGTTGAGCGATAAACCTCTAGACGAGTGGTTTGGAGTCTCAACTGATTTGGGCGGACGGGTTGCGTATATATACCTGGAAGACAACGATATGAGTGGAGAGATACCACCCGAACTGGGCAATGTAGCCAAACTAGAGTCACTGGATCTTGCGAGGAATCACTTGACTGGACGGATGCCCATAGAACTGGCCAATTTGGTAGCACTCGGGGAACTGTGTCTGTCCGAAAACCGGTTATATGGGGAGATTCCGTCAGAAATCGGCAACCTAACAAGATTGAAACTGCTGGATATTTCCCATAATCGATTTGAAGGCACCATCCCGTCGAAACTGGGCAACCTAAGAAACTTGAGGGATCTACTTCTAAGCGGAAATCAACTAAGTGGGACGATACCGCTAGAACTTGGAATTCTAAATCAATTGAACCTACTAGATCTCAGCAATAACCGACTGAATGGGCTGATCCCACCGGAACTGGGCAGCCTCACACACTTGGTAGAATTATTTCTGGGCGGGAACCAGTTATGTGAGGACCTTCCATCCCAACTTGGCAATCTCAGAAACTTAAGCGTGCTGGACATCAGCCAGAACCTCCTCAGAGGGCCGATCCCATTAGAACTAGGTAACCTAACCAATTTGATGGAGTTGAATCTCGCGGGGAACCAACTTAGTGGGCCGATCCCAGCGGCACTGGCTAACCTATCTGAACTTCGATGGGTCTACTTACACAACAACACGCTGAGCGGGGCGATACCGCCCGATCTCAGCGAACTTTCCAAGTTAGAACTGATGACCCTCGATGGTGAGCGATTTAGTGGGAGAATACCTGAGGGCTTGGAACATGCGTTGGAAAGTGTCGTTGAGGAACTTGATGTGCCACTCTACGACGACGACGAACAGGCTCCTCCCTCCATTACTTCAACAGTTGATCGCGGTGTACTAGTCGCGCTTTATAACGCCACGAACGGTCCACACTGGACGGACAACACGAACTGGCTGAGCGACAGACCTCTCGACGAATGGCACGGCGTCTACACCGACAGTGACGGGCGTGTTACTTCTCTATACCTTGAGGAGAATCAACTAGGTGGAGAGATACCCTCTGATTTAGGCACTCTCACCAAATTGGAAGACCTCTCTCTCGTGCATAATCACTTGAGCGGAGAGATTCCATCCGAGTTAGGCAACCTTAGTAACCTGAATTCTCTGTATCTGCATGAAAACCAGTTGAGTGGGAAAATACCTGCCGAACTCGGGGACCTCGCGAAATTAGAAGTGCTATCGCTCTCCCAAAATGAGTTAAGTGGGGATATCCCCTCCGAACTTGGTGCTCTCACTAACTTGACTGGGCTGTATTTAGACACGAATCGGTTGACAGGGAGCATCCCATCGGAACTTGGGAACCTCTCAAGCTTGGAGAGTTTGCATCTCGCATGGAACCAGTTGAGTGGACAGATACCCCGCGAACTCGGCAACCTCGCCAAACTGGACGGTTTATTTCTTGACGACAATCAGTTGAGTGGGGAGATACCCCCAGAGCTCGGTAATCTCACCAAACTGCAAGAACTAGGCCTTACAGGGAACCAGTTGGTTGGATGTATACCTGAGGGTTTGCGAGATGTGCCGGAAATCTTTGATCTTGGTCTGCCGCTCTGCGATACGAGTGGAGGACTCTCTTGAATTCCACAACCATGCAGGGCTTATTTCCCATTCTTGCGACGCCGTTTGACGGGGAGGACCGGATCGACGTGGAGGACCTGCGGCGGGAGGTGGACTTCGTCATCGAGAACGGGGTGCACGGGGTTGGGATCGCGTTTGCGAGCGAGGTGGTGAAGCTGTCGGAGGCGGAGCGGGACGTGGCGATACGGACGGTGGTGGAGCAGGCGGGAGGACGTGTACCCGTGGTGGTGAACACGGGTGCGCCCAGCACGGCGGTGACGGTGCAGTACAGCAGACGGGCCGAGGAGCTCGGGGCGGACGCCTCGATGGTCACGCCGCCGGTGGGCGTGTCGGCGGAGGTCGTCAAGGAGTACTACCGGCGGGTGTCGGACGCGACAACGATACCGATCTTCATCCAGGATGTGCCCACGGCGGCGGTGTCGCCGGCGCTGGCGGGAGAGATTGCGCGCGAGATCGAGGGTGTGCAGTACATCAAGGCGGAGAATCCGCCGACGCCCGCGAGCATCGCGGGGTTCGTGAAGGAGGGCGGCGACGCGCTGACGGTCTTCGGAGGAGCGGGCGGCGCGTTCTTCGTCGAGGAGATGCGGCGGGGGTCGGTGGGGATCATGCCTCACGCGGCGCTGCCGGACCTGTTCCGCTCGGTGTGGGACCTGTTCCAGTCGGGCGACGAGGCGGCGGCCGTGGCGGAGTTCAATCGGATGACGCCGCTTCTGCGTGTGATGACGCAGGGGGCGGGGCCGTCGTCGCTGCACCTGGTCAAGGAGACGCTGCGTCTGCGAGGGGTGTTCACGTCGGTGAACGTGCGGCATCCCGACACGCCGCCGAGCGAGTTCACGTACCGCGAGCTGCGGGAGGCGGTGGAGGCGGCGGGGCTGGTTGTGGCGGTGGGGTAAGACCCTCTCATCGTATAGTCTGCACAAAGTTCTAGTTGAGGAGGCGGTCTTTATGTATTGCACGTCATGCGGAGCCAGTGTCGAAGGCACAGATCGTTTTTGCGCCAACTGTGGAACAAGCACCCCTCCCAACGAAAATAACGTTCCTAACTATCTGGTGCCTGCCATTATCACAACTATATTTTGTTGCGTGCCTACCGGCATTGTGTCCATCGTTTACGCCGCCAAAGTCAACGGACAGATCGCCAACGGAGACCTAGAAGGGGCGATGCGGTCATCAGAGCAGGCCAAGCTCTGGTCGTGGGTCTTTTTTGGCATTGGCATTGCTCTATTCTCCATCTTCGTCATCTTACCTGTCCTGTCCCTCCTTAGCTTCGACTACTAGTACCGGTTCCACATGTATTTGACAAATATAAGAAGTAGGTTAGTATTATGTATGATCCTATAGGGAGGACATACGAAGACATGCCTGCTCTCAAGTACAAGGTGGAGTTGAACGAGTCGGAACGGACACATCTCAAAGAGATAGCGAGTCGTGGGGAGACTTCGGCCCGTAAGGTCAAGCGAGCGCTGGTGTTGCTTAAGGCAGACGAAGGTCTGATCGACCGTGACATCGCCAGCGGACTATTGATAAGCGCATCCACGGCCGGACGCGTGCGCACGCGGTTTGTGAAGGAGGGGCTCGACTGTGCGATCAATGAGCGGGCGCGCCCGGGACAGAAACGCAAGTTGGACGGTAAACAGGAAGCGCATCTGATAGCCATTGCGTGCAGCGATGCACCCGATGGACACGCGGACTGGACGCTGCAACTCATTGCCGACAAGGCGGTGGCGATGGGGTTTGCCGAGAGCATCTCCCTCGAGACGGTGCGCCAGATACTCAAAAAAACGAACTCAAACCGTGGAAGAAGAAGGAGTGGTGCATCCCCGAGGTGAGCGGAGAGTTCGTGGCTCGGATGGAGGACGTGCTGGAACTGTACCATCAAGACTACGACCCCGACCATCCCGTGGTCTGCTTCGACGAGACATCCAAGCAGTTGGTGGCTGATAAGAGGCCCGCTATCAGGGCCAAGCTGGGTCGGGTGGAACGATATGACTACGAGTACAAGCGAAACGGGACACGAAACCTGTTCATGTTCTGTGAGCCGAAAGCTGGTTGGAGGCATGTCGAGGTGACCGAGCAACGCACTGCTGTGGACTTCGCTCATCAGATGAAATGGCTGGTTGATGAGGCATATCCTCACACCGAGACGATACGGCTGGTGCTGGACAATCTCAACACTCACAAGCTGGGTTCGTTGTACGATGCCTTCGAGCCAGCCGAAGCGCGGCGCATCGCCAAGCGCCTGGAGTTCCACTACACTCCAGTACACGGCAGTTGGCTGAACCCCGTATCGAGTACGGGGCGGGCTATGGCTGAGATAGAGTTGAGCGTCTTGAGTAATCAATGTCTTAACCGTCGAATCAGCGACGAGGTGGTACTGAAACGAGAGGTCTTGGCGCTGGAACGTGAACGCAATGAGGCTGTCGCCATCATAGACTGGCGCTTCTCCACTCAGGACGCTCGCACTAAACTTCAACATATCTATCCATCATATTCAAGTTGAAACGGTACTAGGTTTTTGGAGTAGCTAATGTGTCCCCTAATATGGCCAGTCCGGGTGCGGAGAGCGGCCAAAGTATATAACGGTCTCCCATGGCCCACAACCGCTATGGGAGACCGTATCGCTGGTCCCGTTGACACGGTTCGGGTGCTCCCCTAGACTCGCTAACGACCGAAGAAAGTCGCGGAGGACACCTAGCCAATGGATGACCGTTCAACCTTCAGCTACAAGTCGCCCGGCGTGTTTGCCCGGATCGCCGTTGCGTTGAAACTCCTCATCGGCCTGCGCGGTCAGGAGTTACAAAGCGTCGGAAGCTGGATCGAGCGCAACTACGCCGAGAGCGGCCGGGTCGTCGGACTCCTCCGGTTCGTCGGCTGGGCCTTCAGAACCATGTTGGTCGATATCCCAAACGCTCTCGTCGGCGTGACCTTCGCCAAGCCCATGTCCAAGGTCTCCTACTGGCTTGCGGCGGACAACCCCGTGAAGAACCACCCGTGGGCGTCCCAGCCAAACGCAAGACTGCCGGAGGATTGCGAGGTCGTCGTCATCGGCGCGGGATTCACCGGTGCGGCCTGCGCGTACCACTGGTCGAAGCGCCCCGGCGGTTCGATGGTCCTTCTGGAAATGAACGAGGCCGCCTCCGGCGCCAGCGGGCGCAACGAGGGCGTCGTCGTCATGGGCAGGTTCTATACCTATGTTAAGAAGATGATCCTTGACGACCTCCCGCGCGTCCGCCCCGATCTCGACGCGGTCCAGCGCGAGCGTCTCGCCGAGAAGTTCGCGGAGTCCTACGTCCTTGCAGCATATAAGAACGCCGACATGATTGAAGAGACCATTCGCGAAGAGGGGTTCGACGTCGACTACGCCCGAGTCGGATGGGTGCAGGGCCAAACGGAGGCCTCGCAGGACTACCTCGACATGTCAGTCCGGGAGAGCTACGAAAAAGGCTTCGACGACTGGGACTTGGTCGAGCCTAAGCAGGTCTTGGAGTTGACCGGCATGAACGTCGGAGTCCGTTACGGCCTGTCACGGCGCGCCGCCACGTGGCACCCCGCCAAGTGGGTCTGGTCCCTCGTCTCCACGGCCATCAAGTCCGACAACGTAGACTTCTTCAGCCGCACCCGTGTCCACAGAGTCGAGGACATGGGCGACCGCTATGCCGTTCACACGAATCGAGGCACGATCACCGCTCGATACGTCATCAACGCCACCGAGTCGTACACCGCCTCGCTCCACCCGGAGTTCATCGGCAAGCTCGTGCCCATCCAGACCAACGCCGCCTTCGCCGAGGGCGGGCCTGCGGCTATGAAGGAGCATGTCGCCATGGGCGGGCCCAACTCGTGGTTTGGCAAGCACCCCGACGGGGTCATCCTCGGAACAGGCGGCATCCACCTCGACTACACGCAGGCCGGCCGCGTCAGCCCGTCACGCTTCTTGACCGACTACATCATCGTAGAGATCCAGCAGATCTTCGGCCACAACCCCATGCACGTCTTCCGCGAGTGGAGCTGCACCGCCGGCTTCACCGACGACGAGTACCCCATCGTGGGCCTGCTTGACGGGAAGCGACAATACATCATCGCCGGAATGTGCGGCTCCGGCTCCGGCGTCCACTTCAACGGCGCGCGCCACGTCGTCGACCGCATCCTCGGCATCGACGGCCCCGACGACTACCCCGACCAATTCTTCTCACCAAAGAGGGTCTTGGACCCTCAAACCCACCATTGGCCGGAGTAGGGATTGGTTCCATGTGACGCAACGAGGAGTCTCTCGCGGGCAGTGTCCCGGTCTGGAATTCCCAGATCGTCGCGACCTGTGCAAGAACGCTTGACATTTCGGACACATCTGTCCCGCAATGATGACAAAGGTACGAAGGGTAGCGAATTCGTACGGAAGGTCACCAGACTGGGGAGGAGGCGCGGGGTGTCAGTTCGCATTGACGCCAAGCGAGGCAAAGGACAGTCACATCGTTCTCTACTACGGTGCTCGCGACACAATCGTAAAAGACCGCCGGAAAGAGATTGGGCCCGGTCTATTGTCCAAGATGATTCACGACTTAGGGCTTGATAGGAGCGACCTGATATGAACCGAGGGAAGAACGACAGCGTGATCCGTTTCGCCTACCCTGCAGAACTGTGCCATGCGGGGCCGGATGAAGTCGTCGTTTCGTTTCGTGACATTGAAAGGTGTCACACTTCCGGCGCGGATGAAGTTGAGGCTCTCATCGAGGCGCAGGACGCGCTGGAGGAAGCCATCGCCAAACGGATAGATGATGGCGAGCCGGTACCTGCCCCCAGCACACCGCTTCCAGGTGAACACTTGGTCGCGGTTCCTGCTGACATGGCAGCGAAGGCGGCATTCGTGCTGGCGTTCCGGGACAGCGGTCTAACGCGCACGGCCCTCGCCCAGCGCCTTGGCGCAGATGAGAAGTCTGTGCGTCGGATGCTCGATCCTCGTCATCGCACTGCCTCTAGTCGTATTCATAGAGCACTGCACATTCTCGGCAGCGAGCTTGTGGTCGAGGTACGTGAACTGCCTGTATATCCAACCCTCGTCGTGGTGACGTTGGCATGGGGCTGCTGGACAAGGGCAAGCGCCTCATTTACAGTAGTCCCCCAAAATAGCCATCTCGGGAGTGTACATGCCAACCCTCAAACCTGAACGGTTAACCCAGATTGCTAACGACCTGCTGCTGGCCGTCGGCACGAGCGAGAGCCACGCAAGGATCGTCTCCGAGCATCTCACGAATGCCAATCTGGCAGGCCACGACTCGCACGGGTTCATTCGCATCATCCAGTACGTGCGTGAGATCAACGAAGGCGACATCAACCCTACCGCCGAGCCTGTTGTCCTCAAGGAGACTTCGACGACCGCTCAGCTGGACGCTATGTCCACGTTCGGGCAGGTGGCCATGACGGCTGCCCTTGAGATTGGCAAGGTGAAGGCGCGCGAACATGGCCTCAGCCTCGTGAACGTGTCGAACCATGAGCACACCGGAAGGGTCGGGACGTACGGGGAGACCGCTGCCAACGAGGGGCTGGCCTCATTCATGTGCTCTGGCTACGTCGGCGGCAAGAGCCTGATGGCCGTCGCCCCGTTCGGCGGCACCGTGCGCAAGCTCAGCACAAACCCCATGGTCATTGCCTTCCCGTACAATGAAGACGGCCCCGTACTCCTGGACTTCGCCACTACGATCTCTGCGGAGGGCAAACTTCGCGTTGCGCGGGCAAAAGGGGCCACACTCCCCGACTACTGGACAATTGAGGAGGACGGTACCCCGTCCAACGACCCCAATACCTACTACGAGGGCGGATCGCTGCTTCCCATTGGTGGACTTCACGGAGGTCACAAGGGGTATGCGCTCTCATTCATGGTCACCCTCTTCGGCGCCGTTCTGGCTGCTGTGGCTAATCCCGAAATGGAAAACGTACGGACCTCCAACGACACAATGCTCTATGGGTCCACCCTCATCCTCATCGACCTTAAGCGGCTCGGCTCGCTCGACCTCATCAAGGCGCAGGTGGACGGCATCGTCAAGTACGTCAAGGACACGCCCCTGCGCGAGGGCTTTTCCGAAGTCCTCTACCCCGGCGAGTACGAGATCCGCAACCGCCGCCAGCGCCGCGCCGACGGCCTCTACATCGAAGACGCCACGTGGGACGGAGTCGTCGAGCTCATGACGAAGTATGGGGTGAAGTGATTTCGGCGGCCGATCATCCTGCATACTCTGTTGGGTCGTGGTAACCTGTGCCCGTCATGGCTACCCCTCAGCCCCTCAGTTTAGTCGGCTCACTGACCGCAGACGCGCCTCGAATCATTCACGGCGACGCTTTCCAGTGGCTGGAGAATGCTGAACCGAACTCGATTCATGCCGTCGTAACCGACCCGCCCTATGGGCTGGTCGAGTACACGCCCCGCCAGCTCGAAAAGCTGCGTGTAGGTCAGGGAGGTGTGTGGCGAATACCTCCGGCGTTCGACAATGCCGTCCGCAAGCCGCTTCCGAGATTCACCGTCCTGAACCACGACGACAAGGAGCGCCTCGAGGCATTCTTCGAGCGCCTCGCAGCTGCTCTCATGCCGGTACTCGTTCCCGGCGCGCACGTCTTCATCGCCACGAATCCTCTCGTTTCCCACTTTGTCTACATGCCCTTCTTTAAGGCGGGCTTCGAGAAGAGGGGAGAGATTGTCCGGGTGGTGCAGACCTTGCGCGGTGGCGACCGCCCCAAGAATGCTCACGAGGAGTTCCCATCCGTGTCCGTGATGCCCCGATCTTGCTGGGAACCTTGGGGCCTGTTTCGCAAGCCCTGCGAAGGACGAGTCCAGGACAATCTCCGCAAGTGGAAAACCGGCGGATTGCTGCGCTTATCCGACGATGAACCCTTTCGCGATCTCATTCACTCTTCACCAGCTCGCGGTCTCGAAAAGAGGATTGCCCCCCACCCTTCCCTGAAACCTCAAGGTTTCATGCGCCAAATAGTGCGGGCATCGCTCCCAATGAGCGAAGGCGCCATCTTGGACCCCTTCATGGGTTCCGGTTCCACGATTGCCGCGGCAACCGCTTGCGGCCTCGAAAGCATCGGGATAGAGATCGACGCGGAATACTTCGATCTGGCGCAGTCGGCCATACCGCAGCTTGCGCAATATATATAGTTTGAAAGGGAACAGAAATGCCAAACCCAGTCCTAGTAGACCCCACCGACCTCACGCGATTCACTACCGACATTTTCGAATGCGCCGGAATGCCGCGCGAGGACGCGGAAATCGAGGCCGACGTCCTCGTCTGGGCGAACTTGCGTGGCGTAGACTCGCACGGCGTCCTGAGAATACCGTGGTACATCAAGAACGTCGACGACGGCGTGTTCAACGTCAGCCCGAACATCGAGATTGAGAACGAGACGGCGGCAACCATTCTCATAGAGGGTGACCAGGCCTTCGGCCCCGTCGTCACGGTGTTCGCCATGAACAAGACGATTGAGAAGGCCGGAGAAGCCGGGGTCTGCTGGACCATCATCCGGAATACGACCCACCAGGGAGCGATGGCCTACTACTCCCTCATGGCGGTCGAGCAGGACATGGCCGGCATCGCCGTCGTCTGCAGTCCGCCAAACATGGCGATTTTCGGCTCCAAGGGCAAGGGAGTCCACAACAGTCCCATCGCCATCGCCGTTCCCGCCGGGGAGCGCAACCCGCCCGTCCTCGATATGGCGACCAGCGTCGTCGCGGGCGGCAAGCTCAGCCTTGCGCAGGACAAGGGCGAGTCGATCCCGCCCGACTGGTCGCTCGACCCACAGGGCAACCCCACCACGACCCCGAGCTTCGACAATGTCCTGCTCCCATTCGCCGGCCCCAAGGGTTCAGGGCTTGCGCTCATGTTCGCCACACTCTCGAACGTCATGGTCGCCAACCCCCTGCTTGAGCCGAACATCACCGGTCGCGCGCCTACGTCGAGAGGCGTGCAGAACAGCTTCCTCGTGGCCATCGACATCGCCGCGTTCACCGACGTGGACGAGTATAAGGACAACATCGACCGTCTCATCGCCGCGCAGAAGACGCTTCCCACAGCCGACGGATTCGACGAGATCCTCGTTCCGGGCGAGCCGGAGTATCGGATGCAAGCCGAACGCTCTCGCAACGGCATCCCCCTCCCGATGGGCACGGTCGACAACCTCCGCCCCATAGCCGAACGCTTCGGTGTGGAGATGCCACGCGCCGTCTAACACTCTCCTTTCCCTCTTCTCGGTGTTGTTACGGAAAAGTTTTAGACAACACCTAAAATACCTTGCGTCGCCTTTTCCCACTTCGATATGCTGGCTCCAAGCAGTTGCATCACGGCGCCTTGGGCCGAGGAGGGTTTAGTTTGAAGCTAACGCGCGCGAGAGTAACCGACTATCGGAGCATCGACGACTCGGGCTGGGTTGATGTCGACAGCGTAACCTGCCTGGTCGGCAAGAACGAGTCCGGCAAGACCGCTTTTCTGGCGGCACTGAAGAAACTGAATCCCGTTGATCGTGTCAGCGGCGATTTCGACCTCAAGGACTACCCGCGCAAGGGATACGTCAAATACCGGCGACGGCACAAGACCAGTCCTGCTGTCGTCGTGCGGGCGGAGTTCCGTCTCGATCAGGACGAGATCGGCGAGATCGAAGAGGAGTACGGCATCGGAGTCGTCGCGTCGCCCATGGTGATGGTCAGCAAGACCTATGCGAACTCCCGCATGTGGGACATCCAGCTCAACGAGGCGTCGCTCGTCCAAAACCTGATCTCGGAAGCCGGGCTCCCGGCGGAGATCGAGGAACGCGCCGAGGCCGCGAGTTCGATAGACGAGCTGCGCTCGATACTGGAACGGCTCGAGATCAAGCCTCCCGTCGTCGGGAATCTTCTCATCGACATCAACAGCCGCTTCAGGACGAGCCTCAGGGAACTGATCGTCGACGACTACCTCGAACGCTACCTGCCTGCCATCGTCTACTTCGACGACTACAGCACCATGAGAGGGCGCATCTCCATTCCGGATATCCGCCGGCGAAGTGAGAATGGCGGCCAACTCGACGACGCCGACCGCACCTTCATGTCGCTGATATCGTTGGTGGGTACCGACATCGACGACCTCGAGAGCCAGATGGACTATGAGCATCTCAAGGCGGAGTTGGAGTCGGCATCGATCAGCATCACCGACGATGTCTTCGAGTACTGGCAACAGAACCGGCAGCTCCGTGTCGAGTTCGATCTTTCCAACGCCAATCCGAACGATCCTCCCCCTCTGAACGAGGGAACGATTCTCCACGTACGAATCTGGAACAATCGCCACCGGGTCTCTGTTCGCTTCGACGAGCGTTCCAAGGGCTTCGTCTGGTTCTTCTCGTTCCTCGCATACTTCTCCGGCCTTGAGCTGGAAGACGAGAACCGCAGCCTGCTCCTGCTGCTCGATGAGCCGGGTCTCAACCTCCACGCGATGGCCCAGAGGGACTTCCTGCGGTTCATCGATGAGCGCCTCGCGCCCAGGCACCAGGTCATCTACACGACGCACTCGCCGTTCATGATCGACCTCAACCGACTCGGCAGCGTTCGCACCGTGCAGGACATGGACGACCGCGGCACGGTCGTCTCCGACGATGTGATGGTCCACGACAGCGAGACGGTGTTCCCGCTTCAGGTGGCCATGGGCTATCAGCTGGCGCAGTCGCTGTTCCTCGCGCCGCACTGCCTCCTGGTCAACTCGCCGTCCGACCAGATATACCTTCAGGTACTCGGCGAGGCCGTGGCCGCACAGGGCCGTCCTTCCCTCGACCCGAGGTGGGTCACCATACCCGTCGGCGGCGCCGACAACCTCCCGACCTACGTCTCCCTCTTGGGAGAGAACTACGTCAACGTCGCCATCATGATGGACGTCTCCCCCAAGAGCAGGGCGCGCATCGAAGCCAAGCACGGGAAGACCGGCCACAACAGCCCCATCAAGATGGTCGAGGTCACAAAGATCAGGGACGCCGACATGGAGGACCTGTTCGACCCGCGGTTCTACCTGCAGCTCGTCAACACGGTCTACGCCAACGAGCTGCCCTACGAGCTGACCATGAAGGCGATCAGCGGTCCGAGCCCGCGCATCGCACAGCGCATTCAGAAGGTCTTCGAGAAGGAGAACGTCTGCGGCGGACAGTTCGACCCGTATCGACCGGCCGCCTACCTGCTCAACAAGCACTTGGAATTCCGCTCGGAAATCGACGATTCCACGGTTGACAAGGCGGCGTCGATGTTCAACCGCGTCAACTCTCTCCTTTCGGTCAATGGCAGCGGCAACGGAGCGTCCCAATACACCAATGGCGACGGCAACGGAGCGAAGGTTGGAGCGAGTTCCGCTGCTTGGTCCTACGGCCGTTCGCGGGTACCGTCCGCCTAACCATATGACGACAGGGAGGCCGCGAACCTCGCGTCGGGCGAGGCGATCGGGCCTCCACAAGAACACCGACGGGGCGTCTTCATATTGAAGGCGCACTGTCTTTTTCCGTCAAGGAGACCTTTGTGCGTAACCAGGGCAATCGCATCTTATTGACTGAGGACTGTTCGGAGGTTATCAGTATCCCAACCTGCTCTCTTACGCTTGGCGGCGATGCTACTTTTTGAAGTGGTTTCCCGCTTGAGTAATACCAATTCCTCTTGAATACGCCGTAACTCTATCGTTGGTATGAAGGTGATTTCGTCTAACCTTCCAAAGGGCAGGTTTGAAACCTGCCCCTACCCGGTGTTCCTACCCCTTCATGGTGTGGTCAAAGCGAACTGGTGTAAGTTGAGCGCGAAGCGGCGTAGGATGGACAGATTCTCCGAGGCGTTACCCTTGCGTACTCTGCTGTTGTCCTCACCGAAGGTAACGTCCAGCGCCCAATGGACTGAGTTCTCTATGCCCCAGTGACCTGTGACTGCCTCAAGCAACACTTCGGCACGGTTGGGCAGACTGGAGATGTAGTAGCGCGTATTCACAGATGTCTGTCTTTCAACGAGTCGTTCGGACTCAACCATCACTAGGCTCGTAAGGTTGCTCCACTGCTGGCGGTCGTAAACATAGTTTATGTGGGTGGAGTCTGATATTGCCCAACACCGCCGCGTCTCGATTCGACCATAGCCTTTATCGAACGTCTGGTAAAAGTTGTGTTTGAGGTTGGCAAACCCGTCACGCCGCGCCTGCTCGAACGTGTTTTTGACGTCCTGGTACAGTTCGGGTTGGTTCCGCTTCAAAGCCAGCACGTAGTCGGCGTTCTGGGCGGTGATCGTTGTTGCACCGTCCTTCAGACATCCCATGGCATCTATGGTTACGATGCATCCCGATACATCCAACGTACTGAGCAATTTGGGGACCGCCGTGATCTCGTTGGAGCGTTCGTCCACTTTGGTCTGACCGAGAATCAGACGATTGGCCGATGCCCAGGCGTTGACCAAGTGAATAGCGGACTTGCCTATGAACCTGTCGTGAGAGCGCCGAATTGTCTTGCCGTCTATGGCGACAATCTGCCCTCCGGTTACCTCGTTGACCGCTTCGCCCCATACCTCGAAACACTCCTCGAACTGAACAGGATTCAATTTCGCAAAGATTATTCCGAACGTGTCATGGGATGGAATCCCGTTAGGCAGATCTGGCAACTTGCTGAACCAGTCCTTCTTGGCCTTGCCGAACAGTTCGACGTCCGCCCATGAATCCGCGCCACCTATGACCGCGCAGGTGGCGATGACGATGACATCGGTCAGGTTGTGGTGCTTGGTGCGATCAATCCGAGGGTCTTTCAACTTTGCAAAGTGTTCAATCAGCGAGACTGGGGGGGTTCATTCCATAAGGCCTCTCCAATCATGGGATTGGCCAATAGTCTAAACTACTTCTTATACAATGATTTAGATGCGATTGCCCTGCCAACTCCCGCTCTCCCACTTGACACACGGGCACTGCCTTCATACAGTAGTCCAGTCCCTTTTGCGACACGGCACCGAATGATAACCATCGACATCCACCCCAACCTCTTTTCCGGCGACCTTGTCGGGTCCTTCGTCGTAAGCTGGCACGGCTTCCTGACGTTTATCGCCGTTCTGGTCGCCGTGGTGCTGGTGGGTAGATGGGCCCCGATGAAAGGCATCGACTCGGACGCGATCTACTCCATCGCCATCTGGGCCATCATCGGGGGGATCATCGGCGCGAGGCTCGTCCACGTCATCGACAACTGGGACATCTACCAGGACGACCCAGCTCAGATTCTCGCGGTATGGAGCGGCGGCATCGGGCTCTGGGGCGGCATACTCGGCGGATTCATCGGTGGGGCTGTATACGCCTACTTTGCGAAACATCCCGTTGGGGTGATAGCCGACCTGACCGCGCCCGTCCTGCCGTTCGCGCAGTCCATCGGGCGCATCGGCGACATCATCAACGGCGAGCACTGCGCGAAGCCGCTCGACCTGATCTTCGGGATGCGCTGGTCGAACTTCGAAAGCCCTGCCGTCCAGTGCGCCAACGGCGGCGCGGCCACGATGGACTTCGTTCACCCCGTTATCGTCTACGAGATACTCTGGAACATGCTGAGCATGGCTGTCCTCTGGCTGCTCCGCGACCGCATCCGCCCTAACGGAATGCTCTTCGCGCTGTACTTGGCGCTCTACGCCGTCGGACGTTTTGCCATTACCTTCTTCCGCGAGGACAAGATATGGGGCCTCGGAATGCAGGAGGCCCACTACATCGCGCTCGTGGTCCTCATCATCACCGTCCCGCTGCTCGTGGCCCGCGCAAGGTTCACGAAGAAGGTCGTGACCGCCGACACCGACATCCCGCAAGTCCGCGGAACCCGCGCGGAGCGCCGCCGCAAGGACCGCTAGGCAACTACCGACGTCCCCGTCAGTGCCCCGTAGAAGGCCGGAAGTCCAGCACCGTTAGCTGGAACGTCGTCTGCCCGTTCCACGTGTTGAGCCCGAAGGTGTAAACAACGTCCAGCGTGTCGCCGTGCCGCACCGTCTTCTCCCCCTGCCTGAAGGCAATCGCGTCCCAGACCTTCCCGCCATGAGCTAGCTGCAGCTTCTGGTGTTCCCGTCCCGCGCCTACCTTGATCGCTCGCAGCACTCTTGCCTCTCGCATGAGCAACGTAGGGGCGGAATTGCCCTTGCCGTACGGCCCGATGCGACGCATGAACTCGAATCGTTCGCCGGGCAGCAACGCGGGCGACGCCACCGCGTCAATCTCCAGGGTCGGCACGAGCATCGTATCCTGAAGCCGCTCCTCGGCAGCCGCAATAAGCTCTTGTTGGAGAAGGGGAAGGTCGTCCGTGGAGACCGTGAATCCTGCCGCCTCGGGATGACCGCCGTGCCGGACAAAACTGGGGCTCGTCGAACGAATCGCGTCGATGATGTCGAATTCCGGGATGCTCCGGGCGCTCGCGCGAGATTCCTTCTCCCCGCGTCTAACCACCACGGCAGGCCGGTAGAACTGCTCCGAGAGGTTGCCGGCGATCAGACCGAGTATCCCCGGCAACCACTCCTCGCTCTCCACGAAAAGCAGCGGCGGCAGCCTGCCTCCCCCAGTGGAGTAGACCTGCCTGCGGGCCTCCTCGATACTCGTCGCAGTCAGCGCCTTCCGCTCCTCGTTCACGCTCTCCAACTGACTGGCGATAGTACCAGCCTTCCTCTTGTCGCTTGTGGTCAGCAGATCGAGACTGATCTTGGCGTCGCCCAGCCGCCCAGCCGCGTTCAGCCGTGGGATGACCGAGAACGACAGGGATTCCGCGTCCAGCTCACGGCGGTTCGCTCCACTCACTATGAACAGGGCACTCAGCCCAGGGTGCTCGGTCGACTTCAACAGCTCCAGGCCTCGCTTGACGATGAACCGGTTCTCCCCGGACATCGGCGCGACGTCGGCGACCGTGCCTAGCGCCGCCAGCTCCATCAGGTGATCAGGTCTCTCCCTGCCCAGCGACATCCACAGTCCCTCGATCAGCTTGTACGCAAGTCCCGCCCCCGTCAGGTGTTCATACGGATAGACCGAGTCGCCGCGTTGCGGATTGACGATAGCCGTTGCCTGGGGCGGGTCATCAGGCAGGGCGTGATGGTCGGTGATGATCGTCTCGATTCCGTGCTTCGCGGCGTGGGCGATCTCCGACCGTGAGTTGATCCCGTTGTCGACCGTGATGAGCAGGGTCACGCCCTGCTTCGCCAGGGTCTCGACCGCCTGGATGTTCAGACCGTGCCCCTCGTCGACACGGTGCGGCAGGTAGGGCACGACCTTCAGTCCCAGACTTTCCAGCGCAGTCACGACTATTGCCGTGCCGGATACCCCGTCCGTGTCGAAGTCGCCGAACACCCCAACCGTGTCGTTCCACAGCACCGCCGTGCGAAGCCGCGCCGCAGCCTTGTCCATATCGGGCAGCAGGAACGGGTCGTGCGCGAGACCGTCCCCCGCCTCTAGGAACGCCGCCGCCTCGTCCGCAGTCATAATGCCGCGGTTGTACAGCAGCTGCGCTTCGAAGGGCGGCAAACCGATAGAGTCGGCGAACCCGTCGGGCGGCGCTGGAAGCAGATTCCAGACCTTTTCAAGCATAAATGACGCTTTGTTGTTGCGGAGAGCGTCGCTGCCGAGGCATCGACGGCTATCCGGTGAATTCTTTGAAAATGAGGCTGACGTTGTGCCCGCCGAACCCGAACGAGTTGCTCATCGCCGTTCGTATCCTGCCGCGCCTCGCCATGTGCGGGATGTAGTCGAGGTCGCAGTCGGGATCCGGCTCCTCCAGGTTGATGGTCGGCGGCGCGGCCGAGTTCGCAATCGCAAGTGAGGCTACCGCCGCTTCCAACGCGCCGCTGGCTCCAAGCAGATGACCGGTCATCGACTTCGTGGAACTGATCGGTATCTTGTACGCCTCGTCGCCGAAGACCCTCTTCATCGCCAGCGTCTCGCTCCTGTCGTTCAGGGGGGTCGAGGTGCCGTGCGCGTTGATGTAATCGATTTCCCCGGGGGCCATTCCCGCGTCCTTGAGGGCCATCTCCATAGCCCTCGCGGCGCCCTCCCCTTCAGGGTGAGGCTGAGTGATGTGGTGAGCGTCCGAGGTCGACCCGTATCCGGCCATCTCAACAATCGGCTCGACGCCGCGCTCATGGGCATTTTCGAGTGTCTCCAAGACGAGGATCCCCGCGCCCTCGCCGAGTACGAACCCGTCGCGCCGAGCGTCGAATGGGCGAGATGCCCTCTGTGGCTCGTCGTTCCGACGCGACAGCGCCTTCACCGAGTTGAACCCCGCGACTCCGATGGGACATATGGCCGCCTCAGTCCCCCCGGCGACGACCACGTCCGCCACGCCCATGCGCAGCAGCGCCTGCCCCTGACCGATGGCGTCTCCGCCGCTCGCACAAGCCGATACGGTGGAGTAGTTCGGGCCTCTCGCTCCTAGGGTCATGGACACGTGCCCTGACGCCATGTCCGGCAGCATCATCGGCACGAGGAAAGGACTGACGCGCCGAGGGCCTCTCGCGCCCATCACGCCGATCTGCTCCGACAGCGTGATAATTCCCCCGATGCCGCTCGCGACCATAACCGAGACTCGCTCGCCATTGCCGTTCAGGTCGGCAAACTGCGCCTGATCCACCGCCTCGCTCGCCGCGGCAACCGCAAGCTGCGAGAAGCGGTCCATACGCCTCGAGTCCTTCCGGCTCATGTAGTCCGTCGGCTCGAAGCCCTTCACCTCGCCCGCAATGGTCGTACCGAGGTCCTCGGGGTTGAACGCCGCGATGTGGTCGATGCCCGACACCCCCGCCAGCAGATTCTTCCACGTGCTGTCCCTCGACAGACCGACCGGACTGACGATCCCAATACCTGTGACGACGATGCGCGTTGTCATGGCTGGGCATTCCCTCGCTGCAAGTTCAGCGGTCCGCCGCCCTGAGCGGCGTTCCATTGACTATACCAGACCCCCCCACGAAAGCAAAACAACCGGAAGATGCAAGACCCGACTTGGAGCTGGCGCTTACCTTGAAGCACGGAGGCGACGAGACCTCGCAAGGTCCACTTCGGCTAGTCCACCGAGATTCGCACCACGAGCTTGTCGCCGGAATGCCAGGGCTGCTCCGACACCTGCCAACTCAACGTACTCTTGGTTTGATTCAACGTCGCTTCGTCGACCAGTAGGGAGAGGGAGACTGAGCCGTCGAGGGCGATGAAGTGGAGGGTGTGGCTTGTGAGGGATTTGATGGGGCTGATGGTCATGGTGACGGCGTTGGAGTTATAGGAGAGGCGGTGGATGGCGGCAGACCCGCCGTTGGGGAGGGCGAAGGATGCGGGCTTGAGTACCCCGTTGGCGGCGTCGGCAGCAACCGTCGTGCCGACAGTCACCGGGTCGAAGAACAACTCGTGTAATACGCCAGCGGGCGCCGTCACCGTCACATATCTAATTCTGTACCAATTATAGGGGACGAAGTTGCATGGGATAAAGGCATAGTCCTGATAGTAGCTTTTGTACCGATACATGCCCGCTGGCAGAGGACGCGCGATCGTATCTCCTATCCTGTAGCCGTTGTCCGGACGATCATCGTCGTCGACGCGCACCGCTCTGAACAGATCTTTGTCCACACCCTGGATGAGTTTTCTACTATACCTGGGGCCGTAATCGGAACCACTGTACAAGTGCACCACCGTTCCTGCGGGCGTGCCCGACGCAAGCTGATGCACGGACTCGGGAGGGAACCGTCGTCGCTCACCTTGCTGGGCGTGCTCATATCGCCACATTTCTCCAAGGCATTCTCTGTACTTCTCGGTGCCGCCTCCTGCAGCGATGAGAGCATCCACAGCCGTTATCTCGGAGCGCAGATCCCCCAGCGACATGGTGGACGGCGTAGCTTCCGACGGGTCGCCGGTGAAGAACAGCAGTGAAGAATCGTCCGACGAGGAGGATTCCCCCTCGGCTGCCGGGGGGTCCTTCGCGGGAAGCCACACCCGGTTCATCGTGTCGATCGTGTAATGCAGCGAATGGTAGGGCCCTGACCGAAGGAAGTGGAAAGCGTCGGTGGACGCGCAGTCTGACGCAGGTTTCCAGAGAAAGAGGATCGCCTCGTGAGAGTCTCGCGACGTGTCGCGCTCCGCCAGCGAGTCCGTCGCCACCTGTCACGCGTGAACTTCAGTTCCGTGAGTGCTGAACGTTCTCGCTGTTACCGTGATCTCCGACGCCCCCGACCCCTTCAGGTACTCGGTCACCCTCAAGCGAAATGTGTGTGCCGGGCGGTACTCTCCATCCACCGGCCATCGCGGGTCTCCCAAACCTAGTTTGTCAAAGATGACGTTGAAAGAAGTGAGCGGCTCACCGTCGAGGTCGAGGCCAAGCGCCTCAGAGTAGCGCACCGCTCCCGCTGAACTCGTGATGAGGGAAGCGCGGACGATGGCGGAGGCCTCGAATATCCTCAACCGCAGCGGGGCGGGCGAGTCACTCCTGGGGGAAACATTGACAGAATCGGCGGGCTCCGTCCCGTTGGGCGGCGCATATTTGCCGACAGACCCTGCCTCGCTGGAATGCACAGCTTGGTTGGGGGTCGCAACTCCGCCGGCAGACGCTGCCTCACCGGAATGCTCTACCTGTTTGATCGGAGCGGATTCCCCCGTTGGCACGGTTTCGCTAACGCGCGTCGGTTCGCCATGTTTGTCGCTGATCGAACAGCCCGCGACGACGAGAGCGAGTTTTCCCAGAATCACGGCGGCCACCGCATAGAATTGCCAAGACTTGAGCATCGAATAGTCCTCTAATTTCTGTGTGGACTCGTGATCAAAAACTACCTCGGCAACAAGGGGGCGTAATTATATTACATATTGCTGCAATACTCAACAGATGGTTTCCGAAACAGCACCACCCGCCCCTGCGGAAACTCAACCTCCAACTCCAACCACTCGCCTATCCACCGAAATGTACGGCGCGTATAGAACGCGACGTGCGTCGGATCGCGGTGATAGTACCAATCAGCGAATCCGGCCTCATCTTCCAGAATGTCGGTCATGATGCCGCGCCACCTATGACCGCGCAGATGGCGATGACAACGATATCGGTCAGGTTGTGGTGCTTGGTGCGATCAATCCGAGGGTCTTTCAACTTTGCAAAGGGTTTAATCAGCGAGACTGCTGGGGTTCCTTCCATAAGGCCTCTCCAATCATGGGAATGGCCAATAGTCTAAACTACTTCTTATACTATGATTTAGATGCGATTGCCCCTGCGGGAGTTGGCCAGCGAAAGCCGTGTGCTAAAATGATTGGTGTCCAATACCGAAGCCCTCCACTCATTCCACATGCAATGAAGCAAGCCGTAGAACAATTTCTGAACTACACGACCGTCGAGCGTGGTCTGTCGCCGAATACCATCGCGGCGTACCGGAACGACCTTACGCAGTTCGTGGACTTTCTGCAGAGTCGCGACTCATCGCTGCACGGCAACGGATCGTGGGAGAAGATCGACACGGAAGCGCTTACGGCGTTCGTGCTCGATCTCCACGAGCGTGGGTACTCCGACAAGACGAAGACACGGAAGGTGGCCTCGACCAAGGCGTTTTTCGCTTTCCTCCTGGAAGAGGGGGTTATCGACAAGAACCCGATGGAGGACTTCGCCTCGCCCGGGGTCGGGGAGTCGCTCCCCGAAACGCTGTCGGTGGACGAGGTCGAGGCGCTGCTGACAGTGGAGGAAGCGGCTACGCCGATGTCGCTCCGCGACCGTGCCATCATCGAGGTCATGTACGCGACGGGGGTGCGAGTCAGCGAGTTGGTGTCGCTCGACATCGACGATGTGGATCTCGACGAGAGCTTCGTGCGGTGCATGGGCAAAGGCTCGAAGGAGCGGATCATCCCGCTCCACGACGAGGCGGTCGGGACGGTTCGGGAGTACTTGGAGGACGGGAGGTCGTCACTAGCCGGCGATGCGGCGGGCAGGGCATTGTTCGTCAGCCGAAAGGGCGGGCGACTCACACGGCAGGGCCTTTGGCTGATCCTGAAGTCGCGCGCGGAGTCGGCGGGAATCGAGAGGAAGATCACTCCGCATACATTGCGGCACAGCTTCGCGACGCACTTGCTGATCGGGGGAGCGCCGCTGCGGCACGTGCAGGAACTGCTCGGTCACGCGAGTATCACGACGACGCAGGTGTACACACATTTGACGAGCGAGCACGTGAGGACGCAGTACGAGAGCTCGCATCCGAGAGCGTAACGCAGGGCACTTGCCGATTGAACGCGATTCGTAAGACAATAGGCTACGCAGACCGGATAATCGACTAGCAGCATTGGAGGAAGACGATGCCGAGCAAGGGCCAAAAGGTCGCCAAGCGGCAGAATCAGATGAAGAGCCGCAAGAGGCGCGGACCGCGCAGAGCCTCAACACAGCAGTTTGAAGTAGGTCCTGCCGTATCGAAGACGAGTGTGGTCGAGGAGGAAGGGGCCGCCATCGCTCCCGCCACGGCTCCCGCCACCGCGACCGCTACCATGCCTGGAGCCACCACTGCACCTACGCGAAGACGCCGGTCCCAGCAGGCCGCGGAGGACGAAGCCCCTGCGGTCACGCGGTTCCTATTCGGAGAGCTGCGGCACATTGGGCTCGTAACGCTGGTCATTCTCATCATCCTCGCCGCCGCGACGGTAACCCTCGGCGGGTCTATATAGACGCGCGTCTCTTTGAGGGAGACATCTTGTGCAACACCGGATGGGGCATCATAGGGCGTTGGAGATAACACCAATTCGTGCCAATGCCACCGTATTCTAGCTGCCTGAACTTTCTGGATTCCGGCCTTCGCCGGAATGACGGTGGGCGGTTTCTGCTATGTGCGCTACATTTGAAGGATTATGGCGCAGTCATGACGAATTGGTATAACACCGTCCAACCTGAGCCCCCACCCCTCTGGATACCGGCCCCGTATCGGAGTACGGGGCAAGCTCTTCGCCGGTATGACGGTTGCACAAGGGTCTCAATGCGGAAACCACCGGGGTACTTGGGCCCGCTAGCGGTGAGCCAGTCAAACTGCATGTCGTCCTATACGCCGGACTGAAACGGGCTTTGCGATGACGGACCGGGTCCTGACGAAGATGCGACGTTCATCCGCGGCAGTGATGCCGCCCGATTTCTCCGACCGGCTGAGGGCCACACCGGCCAAGCCCGGGGTATACATCATGCGGGGCCGCTCGGGCGCGGTCCTCTACGTGGGCAAGGCGGCCAAGCTGCGGAACCGGCTGCGGTCGTACTTCGCGAAGAAGGCGAACCATCCTTCCAAGATCCGGGAGATGGTCAAGCGCGTCGCGGATTTCGAGTACATCGTGGCCGAGTCGGAGCAGGAAGCGCTCCTCCTCGAATGCAACCTCATCAAGCAGAACAAGCCGCCCTATAACGCGCGGCTCAAGGACGACAAGAGCTACCCGTTCATCAAGGTGGACCTGACCGAGGAATTCCCGCAGGTCTACATCACGCGGACGGTGAAGCGGGACGGCTCCCGGTACTTTGGACCTTTCGCCAGCGCGAGCAGCGTTCGGAGAACACTCGCCCTTCTGAAGAAGCTCTTTCCCTACCGGTCGTGCACCAAGGCGATCACTGGCAACGATCCGCGCCCGTGCCTCGACTTCTACATCAACCGCTGCGTTGGGCCGTGCATCGGCGCGGTGGACAAGGACCAGTACCGAGAGGTCATCGAGCAGGTATTTCTCTTCCTCGACGGTAAGGCCGAGCGGATTCTGAAGTCGCTGGAGACGAGGATGCTCGATGCCTCCGAGGTGCTCGAATTCGAGCGAGCGGCGACGCTGCGAGACCAGATACAGGCCATCGAGAAGGTCCACGAAGGCCAAAAGGTGCTCCACCTGTCTTCCGAGACGCTCGACCTGATAGCGCTCGCGTCGGACGGCGACGAGGCGTGGATGGAGGTCTTCTTCGTCCGGCAGGGCAAGCTGGTGGGACGGGACCACTTCATCATGACAGGCGCGCACGACGACACGCCCGGCGAGATACTCAGCGCGTTCGTGAAGCAGTTCTACGAGGTCAACCCGTACGTGCCGCCGCGCATCCTGGTGCAGGATGAGTTGGTGGACACGGAGGCGATCGAGGCGTGGCTGAGCGAGAAGCGACGGAGCAGGGTCCGCATCTACGTTCCGCAGCGGGGAGAGAAGCGACGTCTCATGCGGATGGTGGTGGAGAACGCCTCGGAGGGGATGGAGCAGCGGCGAGTCCAGGCGGCAGCCGAGGACGGCGCGCTCGGACGGGCGATGGAGGAGCTCCAGGAGGCCCTCAGCCTGCCGACCCTGCCGCGACGCATGGAGTGCTACGACATATCCAACACGCAGGGGTCAAACCCCGTTGGCAGCATGGTCGTGTTCGATGAGGGCAAGCCGAAGTCGTCCGACTACCGCAAGTTCCAGATCAAAGCCGTGGACGGGATCGACGACTACTCGATGATGCGCGAAATGCTCACGCGCCGGTTCCGGCGGCTTGCCGATCCGAAGGCGCAGGTTGCGGAAGTTGAAGATGGAGACGGCGGCGAGTCGAAAGTGCAGGCGTGGCAGCAGGCCCCCGATCTCGTGCTGATCGACGGGGGCAAGGGCCACCTCGGCGCGGCGCTCCAAGTGTTCCTCGAACTGGGAATCACGTCGATTCCCCTGGCGAGCTTGGCAAAGGAGAACGAGGAGCTGTTCGTGCCGCAGACGCCCGAGCCTATCGTGCTGCCGCGAACGTCGCCCGCTCTCTTCCTCGTGCAGCGGCTCCGGGACGAGGCGCACCGGTTCGCCATCACGTACCACCGGCAGAGGCGCTCGAAGAAGAGCACGACATCGGCGCTCGATCACGTGCCGGGCATCGGGCCGAAGAGGCGCCAGATGCTGATTCGGCAGTTCGGCTCCGTACAGGGCGTGCGGGACGCGACGCTGGAGGACGTGGCCGCCGTGCCGGGCATGACGCTCACGCTGGCGTCGAAGGTGAAGGAGTGGTTGTGAGTGTTACGCTGCCCGGAAGCGTTGGAGCAACCGGGCAGCGTGGTGAAAGCGTCTTCTAGTCGCCGCCTCCGCCGTTGCCCTTTCCGCCTTTCGCGAAATCGGCAAACGGCTTGAGGAGGTTGGTGAACTCCATCGGGAAGATGAACTTGGTCGAAGCGCCGTTCCCAATCTCCTTCAGGGTCTCGAAGTACTGCAGGCTCATCGTATTCGGGTCGACCTTTTGGGCGATGCCGTAGATGCGGTCGAGAGCGTTCGCGAAGCCGTCGGCCCTGAGAATCGCCGCCTGCTGGTCGCCCTCCGCAGTCAGGATCTCCGCCTGACGCTGGCCCTCCGCCTTTAGGATGGCCGCCTGCTTCTCGCCCTCTGCGACGGTCACGGCGGCTTCGCGGGTGCCCTCGGCCTCGCGGACGACGGCGCGACGGATACGCTCGGCCGACATCTGGCGGTTCATGGCGTCCTGAATGTCGCGCGGCGGCTCGATCTCCCGGATCTCGACGTTCGTGACCTTGATCCCCCAGCGCTCCGTCTCGGCGTCCAGCCTCTCGCGGAGGACGGTGTTGATGCGCTCGCGCTGTGAGAGCACGTCGTCCAAGTCGATGTCGCCGACGACAGCACGAAGGGTCGTCGTGGCCAGGCCTACGACAGCCATTCTGTAGTTTTCGACTTCGAGGACGGCCCTGTCGGAGAATTCGGCCACCACGCGCATGTAGACGAGGAAGTCGATGTCGATGGGCGCGTTGTCCTTCGTGATGTTCCGCTGGCGGGGTATGTCCATCACCTCCGTGCGGAGGTCGACGCGCGCTCCGGAGTGCATTATCGGGATGAGCCACACTGGCCCCGGCCCCCTCATGCCCTGGAAGTTGCCCCACTTGAAGCGGGCCATCCGCTCATAGTTCTTCAGAAAATTGATGATTGCCATTCTTTGCCTCCTCTTGTGTTACTTGCCGAATTCGCTTGTCTTGTTAGTCAGGTACGGTCCGACGACACCGGCCTGGACTACTCCGCGGCCTTGAACACCTTTAGTGTCAGTCCCTCGACATCTATAACCAGAATTCCGGCCCCTTTCTCGATGGTCTCCCCCGTGTCGCTGACGGCGCTCCAGTCCTCACCATTCACGTGGACCATGCCGGACGGGGCCAACTCGGAAGCGACAACTCCAGTCATGCCGATCAGCGACTGCCGTGTTGTGGGCTTCTCTCCCGACCTCCAACCCGACAGCCTCTGTCCGGCCCTGCCCGTTATGAACATATCCCAAACGAAGTACAGGAGGCCCCCGACGAGGGCGATGGTGACGATAGCTCCTACTATGTCCATTGCGGTCTCGTACTTCCTGTATTATGCGCTCTTCCCGTTCTGACTGTTAGATGCCGGTGTCCGGCAGTCGGACCTACTCCGTGGCCTTGTATACCTTCAAGGTCAGGCCCTCGACCTCCGTGACGACGACCTCGGCCCCCTCCTCGATTGCGTCGCCGGTGTCGCTGACGGCGCCCCACTCCTCACCACCTACAAAGACCATTCCCGAAGGGGCCAGTTCGGCGCTCACGATGCCCGTTGTGCCGACCAGAGCGGCGGTCGTGATTCCCTTCGTCGCATGCCGTTCCTCGATCTTCTGGGCCGTGAGGATATCTCTAACGACGAAGAGGAGGAACCCCGACATCGCCACCGTGATGCCTCCGATAAGCCAGTAGTTGACTCTGAAGACCGGCCCTTCGATAGGCCCCGGCGTGAACCCTCCGAAGAGGAGGACGGCGCCGAGCACAAAGCTCACGACTCCGCCCGCGCCGAAGAAGCTGACTCCCGGGGACTGAAGCTCGGCGAATATCAGCACGAGCGCAAAGGCCAAGAGGGCGAGGCCAACCCAGTTCACGGGCAGGTTGCCGAAGGCGACGAAGGCCGTCACAAGGCAGAGCACTCCGACGATGCCTGGGACGAACAGTCCCGGAGCCATGAACTCGATGAACAGGCCGATCGCGCCTATCACCAGGAGCAGGAACGCGACGTTGGGGTTCGATATGATGGCGAGGAAGCGTTCGAGGATAGTCTTGTCGACGGTGCGAAGCTCGATGCCCGACGTCTCAATCACATAGGAAGAACCGTCGAAGAGATCGACCCTCGTCCCGTCGACGGTCGAGAGGAGCTGATCGAGGTCCTTCGCGACAAGGTCGATGACGTTTTGGTTAAGGGCCTCCGAAGCCGAGTATGCCTGCGCTTTGGTGACCGTGTCGTTGAGGGCATCGGCGTTCAGACCTCGCTCCACCGCGATGCTCCGCAGGAAAGCGGCAGCGTCGTTGGTGGCCTTCGAGCCGAGCGGCTCCGGCAGAGGGCCGCCACCTTGGTCGACGGGCGAGGCCGCGCCGATGTTGGTGCCGTTGGCCATTGCCGTAATGTGCCCGGCCGTCGCTATGAAGGTTCCAGCAGATGCCGCCTGAGCGCCGGAGGGTGAGACGTATACGATCACGGGCACTGTGGATTCGAGGATCGTCTCGACGATGTCGCGCGTCGAGTCGTAGAGGCCGCCGGGCGTGTCGAGTCGGATGACCACGAACCGAGCGCCGCCGTCTTCCGCTTCGTTCACGACACGCTCCAAGAAGCTAGCGGTCGAGGGCTGTATCGGCTCGTCAATTTCCACGACGACACCGTGGGGAGCTTGGGCGTTGACGGTTGACACCCAGAAGGACAACATTGCGCCGCCGAATCCGACGGCGATCAGTGCAATCGACAGTGCTCTTCTCATGACCGACACCTCAAGACGGACGCCTGCGTCCCCGTTCATACACTAATCATACGCCCTGCCTTCAACGCGCCGCATCACACGATTCTGTGATATTATACCATTTGCGAACAATAAGACCATAAAACAGCTAGAGGCGTCCTGACACTTTGTGGATGCTGATACCAACTCATGGAGTTGGAGGGAATCAGATGATCGGTCGACCGTTTCGAGTGGATTGGCGCACAGAGGATACTCCGGAGGCTCTGAAGGCAGCATATCTGGCAGAGCGGGACGGTACACTGCGTACTCGGCTCCATGGACTGTGGCTGCTGCGTTCAGGACGGCAGCTCTCAGAAGCGGCCTCGGTAGTGCAGGTCCATTATCGGACGGTACAGTCATGGGTGGGCTGGTATAGACAGGGAGGTGTGCAGGAAGTGCTCTCTCATAAGAAGGGAGGCAGGGGTACGCCGCGTTATCTGAGCACAGAGGAAGAACGGGGTTTGGCAGAGGAGGTGTCGAAGGGGCGCTTCAAGACGGCGGGCGAGATCAGAGATTGGATAGAGTCCGAGTATGAAGTGAGCTACAAGCTGGGCGGAGTGTACAGTCTGCTCAAGAGGTTGGGATATTCGCCGAAGGCGCCTCGCCCATTTCGCGAGAAGGCAGACGATGATGCCCAGAGGTTGTGGAAAAAGAGGGCCTGAGTCGAGTCCATACCGGAGCGGGGTGAGTTCTGAGACGGTTCTTGGCTTTGCCGATGAGATTCGAGCGGGTTTGCGGGGGAGGGTTCGGAGGGCATGGGGCCGTCGTGGAGTGAAGGTGCGTCAGCGAGTGCAGTTGGTGTACCGATGAATATACGTGTTTGTGGCGGTAGACGTTCGGAGGAAGAGACTGCTAAGGTGACGGCAGTTGACGCCTACCAAAGAGGGTGTTTGCGAAGTCCTCTCACGATGTTCCTGCTGTCATACGCAACCCACAAGATTCGATAATCTCTCCCCCGTTCGACGGGGGAGAGATACAGAGAGGGAGGTCTCTTGCCTAAGACCTGGCACGAATTCGCACCTTTGCAAAGGGAATTATATACGAAAGTAACCAATTCCCTCGCTATTCGCCTGCCTTCGCCCGCTTGATAAACTCCCAGTCGCCGCGCTTTTTCGGCGGCGTATTGAGGATAATCCGAGCGACGTTTTCCGGCGTGTCGTCTATCGGTTCCGGCATGGTCAGTTTGACCGGGCGGCCTCGTGGCTTTTTACGGCGTGGCATTCTGTCTTCCTCCCCTTACGGTTAGGACTGCATGAATGATGGCGGGCAGCATCAATATGAGTCCCATGACTATCCCCGTGCTTTCTGACTCCGAACCGCTCGCTTGAAACATAACTGCGAGTCCAAATGCCCACAATAGAGCAAGGACTACCGAAACGACCCTACTGCGGAGCCTCTCCGTCGATAGAAACACGGCTACGGGCGGAACGATGACTGCGATCCAATACATTCTGGTGCCCTCCCTGCGAAGGATTAGGTATTACCACGTACCCGCATCCGAAGGCGTGAGCCAGCAAGGAGGGCCCGGAGGCCCAATCCTTCAATCAAAGCTCGCGCCTTGTGGCACGGATACGTGGTACAAGTATGATATCTAGGGCACAGTAAATTGGCAAGGGGCTGAAAGGGTTTCTGCCGCCGTCGAATTTGACAGCCGAACCAATCGGCTCTATCGTGAGGGCACACTTAAATACAGAGGCGGCCCCGAAGAGCCGCCGAACCAATCAGCCGATAGACTGAGAAGAAGTGAAGTTCCCTCAGTCTACCGACCTTAGTTCGGTGTGTCAACCCTCGCGTGGTCGCTTGAAGGAGCGATCATGCTTGAGTTCGTAACTTACGTGGTAGCAGGTCTAGTGGCGGCGACTATCATACGTTGCGGAGCGACCGCAAAGAGGTGGATTGTAGCCCGCCGGCAGCCGAAGTGGTCGGTGGTCATTCCTCCATCGCGTTCACGATGAAGGCGTAAATGGCCTAGCGGCGCAATTTCAGATTAACGCACTACCGCTACGCTGCTATGAGGTCGTCGTACTTGAGTCGCTTGCCGTTCATGCCTTCAACGATATGGCGCATCTGGTCGCGGGTGTCGGCGGGCCGGTCATTGTGTCGGCCCGCGAACTCGTTGACATAGCGGTGAAGGTGGTCAACGCTCATATGATGGTAGGTTCCGACGTATCCGCGTTTCAGCATCGCCCAGAACGACTCCACGCCGTTTGTGTGAGCCTGCCCGTGTACGTACTCTTTGACGCTGTGCTTGACCGTCTCGTGGTTCGGTAGGTCGCCGTATCCGGGGTGTTCGTCCGTGTAGACCTTTGCTCCATCCTCGATACCGTCCTCTACGAACGCTTGGAGCGTAGGCTTGTCGGTGTGCTCTACGGGCTGGGCTGAAACCTGCCCGGTGTCTCGGTCTTTCATGCCGACTACGGGTGTCTTGCCTACTGGCCCGCGTCCGGCCTTCGTCTTGCGCGACTCGTGCTTGTTGTGTTCCTTGCCGCCTATCCACGTCTCATCGACCTCTACGGGGCCGCTGAACGGAGCCTGGTGGTCGTTGTAGGTCTCGCGGATGCGGTGTGCCATGAACCACGCGGTTTTCTGCGTCACCTTGATATCTCGGTGTAGCTTCATGCTGGACGTTCCCTTGATACCCGTCGTCACGATGTAGACCGCGAACGCCCACTTGCGGTACCCGATCTTGGAACTGTGCATGAGGGAGTTTGTCTTGACCGAAAAGAACTTGCGGCAATCGCGGCAACGGAAGGGCATCGTGGGGTGACTGTCTAGCTGGGAGACCGCAACGCTTCCACAGTGAGCGCAGGCAACACCGTTCGGCCAACGTTGTTCGATGAACCATGCTTCGGCGGTCGCATCGTCGGGAAACATGTCGTTCAAGTCGATGAGAGAGATACCCTTGCGGTAAGCCTTGCCCGGTCCGTGTGCCATGTCCATAACCCCTTTACTTTATGGAACAATAGTAACCGAAACGGGCGAATTTGTCAAGGGATTTCAGGCGGGAATTGGTTACTTTCGTATATAATTCCCTTTGCAAACACCCTCTAAGTGAATTGACATCTGATCCTGAGCGCGTGCGTTCACTCGCAACATGGGACTGGATCGAACATAGCGTCTAATGCCTCCCAGCACCCTTTGTGGCCCGATCCAATTGAAATGGTATTACATCAAGCACAGGATCGATGTTGCGGCCGGCGTCTGGCGAGAAGTGGCCCGTCCGGGAGGGACGGTGAGGACGTACAGCGTGTCGGGTCTCGACTGCGGGACACCCTATCGCTTCGCCGTCAAGGGATATGGGGACGGCCAGACATACGGGCAGGTGTGGGGAGTGTACAGCACACTCCAGGTCACCACGAGCGACTGCCCCACGGCGACTCCTACGCCCACAAAGACCCCGACACCCACAAGTACGGCTACGTCAACCCCCACACCTACGCCCCCGGCTACTTCCACCCCGGGCTCCGTCCGCATCGCTTTCGCCCGACCCATCCTCCAGAAACTTCGTGGCCGACGGCGACGACTGGCATAAGTTCACCGTCAACTCCGACCGGCAGGTGAAGGTCGTCCTCAACCCCACCGGCTCCGCCCGGCGGCTGGAGATTACTCTCGCCCACAGCAGGATTAACATATGCCCCGGAGAATGGAACGCCAACAGGTTACGCAATAACGGCCAGTACTTCTTCATGTCGGCATGCGCAGCCGGGACCGGCACGTTGGAGTTGCGGGACGCATCCGACGAAACGGTCGTGCTCGGGACCTACACCGTCAACATAGGCGCTGCCCCCACGGCAACGGCAACTCCCACTTCCACTCCGACCCCCACGCCTACAAGCACGGCCACGGAGCAGATAGAATTCCTAGATTTCGACGGGGCATTCCCCGACGCGTTCCGTGTAAGGGCGTCGAACCTTGTTTCGTCGAGCAACTACACCGTTCGGGTTGAGCTGGACAGCAACGATTTCGCGTTCAACGCAGCGTGTAATATCCGGTCAGATGCGCCGGTCGTGTCGGATAGAAGCTACTATATAGCTGGGTACACAGTCTACAGGTGCGGCTCGGGAAGCGGGACGGTTACCGCCAAGCTCTATAAAGGCAGCAGCACCACGAGCATCGCCACAGCCACCCACTCGCTGTCGGGAAGTTCCACGGCTACTCCTACGCCAACAGCCACTCCCACGCCGACACATACGCCGACTCACACTCCGACAGCTACACCAAGCTCCGCCACCGCATGGCTCAATGACGACCCCTCTACAGTGAGCTTCCAGCCTGACGGCGCGTGGCGTCCTTTCACCGTCCACTCGCAGGTCGGGAGTGTGAGGATAGTAGCGAATCCCGGTAACTCTGACCAACGGGTGGAGATCACCTCCAGCAGCAGAGCGGGCTACTTCTGCCCTGCGGAGCCGGATGACCGTGCGACGTGTAGCAATAGCCAGATCGTCTATCTGGCGGGGTGCCCAGTTGGGAGTGATCGAGACGGATACGGCAAGATCGAACTGTGGGACGTTGCCAACAACACCCGACTTCGGACCTACGACCTCACCATCGGTTCTCCTTCCGTATCTACACATACGCCCACTCCAACACACACGCCGACTGCTACACCTACGTCAACTCCGACCGCGACGGCGACGGCCACGCCGACCCACACACCGACTTCCACCCCTACGCCGACAAGCTGCTTGACATCCCTGGGAACAATATCGAGCAATAAGACAAAGAACGGAACTTGGATCAGCTCCTGCGAGTCTACGCATCTCACGACTAAGAGAAGGTATCCCCCGTACTATGCCAAATACTATAGCTTCAGGCTCACCCAGACATCGGATATTCAAATCGATCTGACTTCATCGGCGACTAGAGACACGTTCTTGGTTCTGTTGGAAGGCGAGGGAATGAATGGCTCCCAACTAGAATTCGATGATGACGATGGTCCTAGACTCAATGCTCAGATTGTGCGAGAACTATCGGTCGGAACTTACACGGTCGAGGCCACTGCGTACAGTAGGCGACAAATAGGCGACTTTGATCTGACAATACAGGTGTCGGCCCCTCCCACGGTCACACCCACTCCCACACCTACGCCCACGCCTACTCCGAATTCCCCTATAGGCTGTAGCGCGATGGATTTGGGTAGATTGAATTCCCCGTTTACCTACCCTCAATCCGGAAACTTGACAGGATCCTGGAGCGCTGACTGCGTATCTTCGCGGCTTCCTAACAGGTACACGCGCTTCTACCAATTCGAACTGGCACAGGAAACACACACCACGATAGACCTGCGATCCACACGAGATGCTTACCTTTGTTTGGTAAGAAACTCCGATGGATTCGTGATTGCGATCGATGACGACGGATACCCCGGCACTCTCACTGATTCCCGGATTGTGAGAGAGCAGCTTGACCCCGGGACGTATACAATTGAAGCCACCTTGCTTGAGGAATCCACGACCGGCACCTTCACACTGAAGCTGACCGGTGAAGATCCCTTCCCTCTGTTAGGACATCAGTCAGACTTTACTGTGCAATATAATGTTGGCAGCATGCCAGCGATATACACGCCGGTGCCGACTCCCACACCCTTCATCGGGCCAATCGCCCCTGCAACTGCCACGCCAACTCCGCTGCCCGATCCCGGCATCGTGGTTCCCACGGCGATCCCCCTTGCTGCGAAGGCATGGAACAAGGCTGTGGCTACGCCTTTCCCCCACGTGCTCTTCTGCAAGTCGGGAGACTGCGGGAGTAGGAACTCCGACGGCAGCAGGGTCGTCATTGACGTCGTGGACGGCGAGGTTGATCAGACTGCGAGTCTCACGAATCCAACGAACAGCAGTTGTGGAACCCAGGCAGAGTGTGTCAAGCCCGATCCAATTTTGTTCATTTGGCACCTGAATCCTCCGGGGAACGGGCACATGGGAAACCTGAGCATGCTGATCGAACAGCCCGCTTGGACATACGAAGGAAGTACTCACACCAGACATGTATGGACAAACGTCGTAGGTCGCCACGCTACAGGCGTGAACCTACCCGATGGTAGCACGGGGAGGTACCGGTACCTTCCCGGGGTTCTGATGCACGAGTTCGGACACGTAGCAGGATTGGAGGACCTGTACAAATATTCGGGCTATGCCGGCTACTTGATGGAGTACAAGCGAAAAGTCACGACCATTCCATCGACAGACGTGAAGTACCTGCGTCAGGTCTATCGCAATGAGCATGGTTCAGAGCCACATTGAGAATGGAGAAGAGAAGGATGCCGCGATGTTGAAAAACGCCGGACTGAAACGCCATTGGAAGCTCTACTCGTTCGTGATGGTCGTCATGCTAGGGTTGGGCATCATGTTCTCCAGTGGACTAGCATCCGACGTCGGAACGGCAGTGCTGGCGAGGCTGCCGTCGACGGGGCTCGGACATGGCTCAGGGATTGACTACTACGGTCCCATGTCGCTGGAGGAGCGGATCGCGCTGGTCGACGTCATCGCGAGAGTGAAGCTGCGCTCCGTTGCCCAGACGGTCGAGCGCCGCGTCGACTATGACAGCAACGGAGTTGTCGACCGTGAAGGGTATGTCGCCGCACTCGAGTTCACCTTCGACGTGCTGGAGTATCTGAAGGGAAGCGGCGGCAGCCAGATAGTGGGCTTAGCCGAAGACTTTGAAGTGAGGTATGAGACCAGGCTGGGAGCCTCCACGATGGGGGAGGACTTTCTGTCGGGCAGGGACGAACGCTGGGACGACAGGGAGGCGATCGTATTCCTCAGAAACATGGAGGAGATACTGCCGAGCACCGAGGAGCCGGATCGTTACTCGCTGGGCATCTTGAGGTTTGAGGGCTATGGCGAGAGGTACACAGTTGCCAGTCGGCACTACCAGCCTTGGCTTCCAAGCGCCGCTAAGCTGGAGAGCAAGAACGATTCAGGCGCAAATGCGTCTCCTCCACTGAGCGACAGCAAACAATTGTTCCTCCTGGGAGAGCCTTCGGAGGACGGGGATTCTGTCGAAGAATTGTCCAACTCCTGCGAGCCTTATTGCCTGAAGGGGACGCCAGAAGTACCCGATTGAGTTGGCGGCGGCTCCGCTGCGAGTGTGTCGGTCGAGTCGGCGGGAACTCCGACAATAACGCTGGCCGGGCTCAAGTCGCGGATCGCCGAGCTTCAAAGGGAGATCAACGCCGGCGACGGCTCGGAGGATTACAGACGGTGCGTGTTCAACAAGTATAATAAAGAGCGGGAGGTCCGCTACACTATCAAACTCGATGGCGAATACTATCACTACAGCACTGAACACTACCTTACCTCGGGATCACCGGCGGGAAGTCATGTGTACTCAGGACCATTCGCGGCTGAGTGGTTGGCGACGCATGGAGATGATCCTCCTAGCTTCTATCTCAAGGGTGAAGACTGGCTCGGAGGCCGAGACGCCGGTCTGTTCAACGCGGGATATCCTGTCACCGTGACCACGGCGCGGCCTCTTCCCGAAGGGAAATACAGTTTCTACTATGACTCGATGCATAGAAGCTATGCCATCTGCGATGCGATGCCTCAAGAGGAGAAGGAGAGGCACGAACTCTTTGTGATCGTGACCGCGCCCGCCGGGATGTTGCACGAGGCGTTCTTCGATCCCGTTGCGGCCGGCGCAGCATTTACAGCGGACGGATCGAACGGGCAGTTGGAACCCGCGGCATTCACCGACGCGAACGGGGCGCCGGCGACGATCCAGCGTATCGAGTGGGAGTCTCAGCAGGTGAGGATGGAGTTCTCGCCTTCCGTTCCGCTGTCGGGTCACCACGTCGATTTCATAGCCCTGGACGGCTCGGTCGCCCTACGGCTGAGTACCGACGATGCGGCTCAGGCGGTGGACGGGGACAAGACAACGCTTATGTGGGACGTGTGCTCGGAGCCTTGGAGCGCAGACGAAAAGCTGATGCTGCGGATCAGTGAGAGCGGGTCGGACCTTACCGGCGCGACCAACGATGGGGAGTGCATGTCCTCTAGGTCGTAGCGGCATACGATGGCATCGGTACACCGTTCACTCGCAGGTCGGGAGCGTTAATATCGTCGCCAATCCAGGCAACACCGATCTGCGGGTGGAGATCACCGGTTCCTCCGGTGCGGACAATCACTACAACAACGGTGCGGAACGGGGCGACGACGGTACCCATGATCTGCTCAAGAGGCGAGGCATTGTGCCGGGGATTCATTGACGGCGACCGGGGCGGCGCCTGATCTGCCGTTCGTCGTCCTAGAGCCGGGGGTAGTTCAGGCGCCGTCGATTCCCTCGACCCACCAGTGACGCTCGTTGACCTTGAGGTTATCGGCCTCGTAGGCGATGCTGGACTGGATGAGGAGCCGATTCGGCACTGAGGGATCGTACTTGCCAATTACTTCATTGGCCGAGTATGCGTCGCCACCACCGCCGCCGGGGCCCCTGTGATGCAGAATCCTTCCTTCGTCCCAGTGTATTCCGTCGAGAGACGAGTAGAGAACCAGATGCCTCGGGTCGCGACTGTGACTGCCGGAGCGTCCATGCAGGAAGTAGAGATTGCCGATCTTTCGCGAAAGCTGGGGATTGCGTACGGCTCGGGCGAAGTGGGCCGTCTTCACCTCGGACCAAGTTCTTCCCTCGTCGGCGCTTGTGACGTAGGGGATGTTGTATTCGTCGATGTCCTCGTCGGCGCGGTAGGGATAGGAGTAGACGATGATGTCGCCGCTATCGAGTACGCCGGCGGTGACGTAGTAGTTTTGGAGGTCGAAGGGCAGGACGCTGCGTCGCTCGAAGGTCTCGCCGTTGTCGGCTGAGACGTACATGGAATGGGGGCCGTTGCAGTAGTTGGCCGACCCGCCCATGAAGGCCGCGAAAACTTGATCCTCGTGCGTGAAGACCGCGTCGAAGGTCAGCGATACGTCGTCGACGGTCGCGCCGGGGTCGAGGGGGCGGGGCTCGCTCCAAGTACGGCCGTGATCGCGGCTCAGAAGACAGACCGGGGGCAGCTTCTTCTCCCACAGGTCTCTTGCGAAACGGGAGACAAAGGCGATGAGCGTGCCGTCTGGCGCGGTCGTGACCGCGAATACGATGGCGGAATAGACATCGTCGCCTTCCCACGCGCGCTTGGAATTGTCGAGAACCACAGGCTCGCTACAGGTCTCGCCACCGTCCCGAGACCTACGATACTCTGACCAGCCGGCCACGCCGTGGCCCTGGTGAATCTCGCCCGATACGTTGCTGTAGAAGGACACGATATCGCCGTTAGCGCATTCAGTCAGGCAGTTGCCTCCGTGACCGGACCGGCCGTACTTTTGGTGATCGACGTACAGTATTCCGTCGTTGGGGATGTCCGAGGGCACTATGCGGAAGCCCGGGCTTGAGTGTCTGCTTGGAGTTGTCATGAGTTCTCTCTTTGAGCGGGTGCGAAGCCTGCGAACGTCCGATGGCACTCCTATTCACTTGGCGCCCCCGGAGTGGGCATAATTGAGAGGAGTTGCGACTCGCGGATTGTAGAGGCGTTCTCGATTCATGTCCAGTCTCCGTCTTGGCGCCCGTTCGCACCATCAAGGTCAAGGTGGAAGTGTGGGTGTGTTTTGTTCAGCTGATGAGGTGGTTATGTTCATGGTGGAGGTCAGGCAAGCTGGTATTGGCTATAGACCCGACAGTTTGAGGGTCTTGTGTAGACCGTGAGCGTAGGTAGGCAGACGTAGAGATGCTCATCTTGGAAGGACGCTGGATCAATGATGCTTGGTACAACGAGGCCGACGATGCTGTGCATATGTATTTCCTCACCAGGACCGAGGGCAGTAAGGAAGGCCTGGACATCGGGCACGCAGTGACCTGCGACCTCGTTAACTGGGAGTATTTCGGACTGGCCCTGACACGGGGAGCGCCGGGGTCGTGGGACGATAAGAACCTCGCCACGGGCAGCGTCATTCGCCGCGGCGGAAGGTACTGGATGGCCTTCACCGGCCACAAGATGGGTGAGCCGCTGTTCGTCCAGCGTGTCGGCGTGGCCGTGTCGGACGACCTCTTGCTGTGGGAGAAACTGCCTGAGAACCCGACCAGCGAGGCGGATCCCGCGCATTATGAGTTGGTGTCCACCGGAGACCGGACACTCACCCACTGGCGCGACCCATTCCTGCTGGATACGGGCGAGGAGGTGATCCAGTACGTCTGCGCAAGGGGCACCGAAGGCGACATAACCCTGAGGGGCACGGTCGGCCTGGCCCGCTCGACCGATATGCGCAGTTGGGAGGCTTTGCCGCCCTCGGAGCATGACCCTATTGCCGAGGAGATGGAGGCGCCGCAGGTCCTCGAGATCGGTGGACGGTGCTACCTGGTCTTCTGCACCAAAGTACAATGGCTGTCTCCGTCGTACAGGTCGCGGTTTCCCGGGCGCACGTTTCGCAACACAGACTACTCAATGGTCGGTGAAACGCCGTTGGGGCCGTTTCGCCTCCACGGTACGGGCGAGATCATGTCCGCAGCGCCGCCCTATTCGTGGTATGCCGGCCAGCTTGTGCGCTGCGAGGGAGAGTGGTTCCTCTAGAGTACCGTGACGGATGACGTGGGCCGGACCTCGGTCTTGGATCCCGTACCGGTGGTGGCGGACGAGACGGGAATCCACGCCGACATGGCGCTATGACGCCGTGCGCGAGCATCGAATGGCCGTCGGGCAGGGCTTGGCCTGCTCAAGCGAGCTTTGGATGGAACATAGCGGTTAACCACATGCCTGTACCCGAACCCGGCTTTGGCGGAACGAATTGGCTTGGAAAACTCTAACGTTTTCCAAATGGGGTACACCCAACCCGGAAATGGTGGGCCAACCTGGACTCGAACCAGGGACCTCAGTCTTATCAGGACTGCGCTCTAACCGGCTGAGCTATTGGCCCAAGAGTCACACGGGGTAGGGTTTAGTAGTATATCACATACCAAAACGTCGGGCGGCAGTCACACCAGGCAATCCAGGGCAATCGTATTTAACTCAGAGCCAGCATTTGGAGAGCCTCCCAACCCACCCTTCTGGACTCTGGCCTTCACTGGAGTGACGGTTGACGGTGAGCCCACCAACTATTGGAGGGTGTATCTGAAATCCGTTCGCCCCTAGGGGAGAAGGTTAGGATGAGGGGGAGTCGTGCCAACATCTTGGCCGTCACCTCAATTCTCGCCCGTCAAGGTAGAAGAGGCCTTATCGAATCACCTTTGCAAACATCCTCTTAGCTGGACTTTGTACAAAGTATAGACAAATGACGGGAACAGGGTAAGCTAACAGGACCAAACCACCACGAAAGGTCAAGTTATGCTCACCCCCGTACCCAGTACAGGGCAGGCTCTGCCCGATGCGATTATATCCTTACTCAACCCGTTCGCGCCGATGTTCCAGGCCAGGACATGGACGAAAGCCCATGTCCTGCTCGTCGGCACAGTCCTAGCCACGCGCAAGCGCACCGTCACCTCAGCCCTCCGCATCATGGGCCTCAGCGACGACACGAGCTTTGCACGATATCATCACGTTCTCAACCGCGCCGTGTGGTCGCCGCTCAAGGTAGGCCGTGTCTTGCTGCACCTGTTAATCCAACACCTCGATCACGGCGATGGCCCGCTGGTGTTTGGGATCGACGAGACCTTGGAGCGGCGGCGTGGCAGGCGGATCAAGGCCAAGGGTATCTATCGTGACGCAGTGCGCTCCAGCGCAAGTCATTTCGTCAAGGCATCCGGCCTGCGTTGGATAAGCCTGATGTGGCTGCCCCCCATACCCTGGGCGCGTCGGACATGGGCGCTGCCTGTGCTGACTGCCCTGGCGCCCTCGGAGCGATATTACCAGGAAATGGGGCGGACTCACAAAAAGATCACCGACTGGGCGCGTCAGATCATCATCCAGCTTCGTCGCTGGCTGCCCAACCGCACGGTGGTGGTGGTCGCCGACAGCAGTTACGCTGCCCTCGACCTGCTCGCCTTCTGTCAGTCCATGTCCAGCCCCGTCACTTTCATCACCAGATTGCGCATGGATGCCGCGCTCTATGAACCCGCTCCACCTCGACTGCCAGGACAGATCGGTCGTCCGCGCATCAAAGGCCAACGGCTGCCCACCCTCAAGGAACTCGCCGACCAACCGACAACCCTCCGGACAGGCGTGACGATCCCTTGGTACGACGGTATCTTGCGTAGAGTGGAGATTGCCTCTCATACAGCGGTCTGGTATCACTGCGGCAAGGCTCCAGTCCCTATCCGTTGGGTCTTGATACGCGACCCGATGGGTGAGTTCCAGCCACAAGCTCTATTGTGCACCGATCTCAACGTCGAGCCCACCCGAATCATTGAATGGTTCGTGTTGCGATGGCAACTAGAGGTCACCTTCCAGGAAGTCCGCACTCACCTGGGAGTAGAGACTCAACGCCAATGGTCCGATCGCGCCATAGCCCGTACCACGCCGGTTCTGTTGGGACTGTTCCCGTGGATAACCGTCGCGGCTCACCTGCTGCAAAAGCAGCGGCCTTCCAAGCCCCGCGCCGCCGCCTGGTATGCCAAGCCCGCGCCGACCTTCGTAGACGCAATCGCGTTGGTGCGTCGTCATATGTGGAGCCCTTGTGAGACTTTTTCCATGTCGCAGGACAAACCCGACATCACGAAAGTCCCAACGCCGCTATTCAATAGATTCATAGAATCGCTGACCTACGCAGCCTGAATGTACAAAGTCCAGCTGAGAAGCTAGAAGAAAGGAAGTAGGAGCGTCCAAGCTAGCCCAGCGCCTCGTCAACCTGCAGGCGCAAGTTTTCAACGCTCTCGGACACGATCTCCTGTCCACGAGACAGCACACGCTGGTTCCCGTATCCACCGGCGTGAGGTTCCGTGAAGACCGTGATCGCCTGAGCTTGAACATCGACCAGCCACGCTTCAGGGATGCCTGACCTCCCGTATAGGGGCATCTTCTCATCGCGGTCATAGCTCAGCGAAGTATCCGCAACCTCAATTGCCAGTAGCACGTCGTCGGGCATCGGGTGTCGGCTCCCATAGTAGTCATCCCGGAACCGCAGGACCGTTACGTCGGGCTGCGGTTCGTTGAAGTCGTCTAATCGGATGGGGTTCTGCACTCGAACGATTGCAATGTCTTGCAGCCGAACGACCAACATTGTGGTGAGCCGGTCTACGATGCTTGCATGAGGTGGATGAATAGGTGGCATTCGCTTAATCTCCCCGTCGACCAGTTCCACACGGACGTCGGGGGGCAAGATTCCTACCTCACCCATGCGGTGATACTCTTCTGCTGTGAACCGGTATGTCTGTTGAGCTACAACCATGGGCCGATTATACCATCTTGTTTGAGCGAGGACGGCACCACCGGCTACCGCCCCGCTCGCTCGACCAGCAGGTGGAAGAGGTTATCGAAGTTTGGGGGAACCTCGCGGGGACGGTCGGGCCGGAACTGGATGCCGATTACGAGCGAGTAGTCAGGGCTTTCGACCGCCTCGATGATCCCGTCCTCGACCGCGTACGCGGCGGTCATGAGGTCGGGGGACCTCTGCGCGTCCCGCAAGCCCATCCGATGCAGGCTGTTCACCCTCACGAAGCCGCCCGCTCCGACGATGGACGCCAGCTTGCTTCCGGGCGCAACGTAGATGTGGTGGCGAGCCGCTTTGTCCTCGTCCCCTTCGTGGCCGGTCACGGGGCGGGCCCCCTTGCCCCCCATCGCCATGTTCAGCGAGTGCATCCCGTCGCCTACTGCAACGACGGGCAGATCGAAGTCGAGCACGGTGGGCAGGAGTCGCGTCATGGTGTCGTTTAGCACCAGCGACGCGCCGTTATCGAAGTCGGTGGGCGCGTTCCCCAGCAGGAGGCCACCGACCAGGCCAAGCTGATCGTGCCGCTCAATCGAGTCGGGCGTGATGAGGAGCGGAACACCACCACAACGGCTGATGAGGTCACAGTAGAGCCGACCATCGTCATCGGAGCCGGCGGTAATGGCGATTACGGGTTGATTGGGCAATGAAGGGCGAGAGTCACATGGTTTCACCAATTGTACAGGAACTCACTGAGTCCTTTTGCCGCAGGCCCGTTTGGTGTAGACGTATCGCATCTAACCGCACCGTGGGTCGGGCCTCGCTCACTAGGCGGTTGAAGTGGGGCCGACGACGTTACTATAACAACCAGATTTTTTCGAAAAGTGTGACTTTCTGGGACATTGTGGGACATTTCCGTAAGTTATTGTCAAGTTCTACCTATTGAGGACTCAATATAGCCGGTGGGGGCAAGATGCCGTTGGCCTCCCGCAAAGAGAAGCCCAGTACCCAGAACCTAGCACCAAGGACCCAGTTCCCTACCGCTTCGGGATGTTGACGCTTGGAGTCGGGCTGTCGTCGGGGGAGTCGGCGATCATGCCTTCAAGAAGCTCCACGACTCCGTCGACGGTCTTTTCGGTGAGCCTGCGCCCCTTGTCCGCGGTGGCGGAGGAGGCGCCTTCGTCCTCGGAGTGGGGGATGTCCTCGACACGCACGTTTTCGGGAAAGAGGTGCATGGCCATGGACGTCTCGAACTCGCGGGCGTGGCTTGGGTAGCCGGGCTTGGACTGGATGGAGTTGACGATCTCGTGGGTGAGCACGTCCCAGTAGTTGTGGAACCGCAGGTCGTTGTCGCCGTGTTCACGGTCGAAGTACATCTGCCACTGGCTCATGATTCCGTAGATTGGGCGGCGGTTGCCCCCGTGTCCGTTCAGGATGAGTATCTTGCGGATGCCGTGTCGCATCAGCGTCTCCACGGTGTCGAAGACGACGGCGAGCCACGTGCTCGGCTTGACGGTCAGGGTGCCGACGGAGTGCATGTGGTGCTCGGCGATTCCCACGTTGATGGGCACGGCAAGGACGACCTGCGGATAGAGCCGCTCGGCGGCCATCTCCGCGACACGGGTGCTGCTCGCGATGTCCTGCTCGAAGGCGAGGTGTTCGAGGTGCTGCTCGATGCTGCCGGTCGCCACGACGGCGACATCGAACTTGCCCGCCTCGCGGGCGTGCCGGAACTCGCGCCGCGTGAACTTCTGCAATCGGAACTCGTTAGGAATCGCCATGGTTACTCCTCCGCAAAGATGTTACACCGGATGGCGTATAGGATACACCGGGTTGGGTAGGCGTGGGGAATTCGTCAACCGTCCTTTTCCAGTTTCTTAAGTTCGGCGAGCGCAGCTTCTATTTCGTCCTCGTCGTGTCCCAGTTCAAGCGCCCTGTTGAGATCGGCCGTTGCCCTAGGCACGTCACCAAGCGACAAATGGGCCCACCCCCGGCTGTAATACGAATAGGAATCGTTTTCATCGAGTCCGATGGCGGTGTTGTAGTCTTGGATCGCCCTGTCATATTCGCCTTTCATGTAGTAGGCCTCGCCTCTACTGTAGTACGAATAGGAATCGTTTTCATCGAGTCCGATACCAGCACTATAGTCTTCAATCGCCTTGTCATATTCGCTGCTCATGTAGTAGGCGTCTCCTCGGTCAACGAAAGTTTGAGGGTGATTGGGGTTGCGACTGATGGCGGTACTATAGTCGTTGATCGCCCTGTCATATTCCCCCTTGTTGAAATAGGCCGCCGCTCGGCCTCTATAGGCAACAGTGTATGGAAGGATCGCGATGGCCTTGTCGAAGTCTTGGATGGCCCTGTCGTATTCCCCCAACGTAATGTAGACATCTCCTCGATTGCCGTACGCCCACCGAAATTTCGAATTCAGACGTATGACCGTGTCGTAGTCAGCAATTGCCTTGTCATACTCGTCCGCAAGATTATGCATAATCCCTCGCAGGTTGTAAGCATGAACATGGTTTGGATCGAGAAGGATGACCATGTCATAATCTTCGATCGACTTGCCGTCCTCGCCCTTCTGTCCGTAGGCGAGTCCACGGATGTAAAAGGCTTCAGGGTTATCCGGGGCCAGCCTGATTGCTGCGTCGAGATCCTGGATTGCTTTATCAGGGTCACTCCTGAACCTATAGGCTATCGCTCGAGTAATGTAAGTCTCCGCATCGTTGGGATTGGTGCTGATAGCTTCGCTGAGGAGTTGAATTGCCGTGTCGTAATCTTGTCTCGCTCTATCCGTCTGATTCCAACGATAGTAGGCATCTCCTCGACCTATGTATGCGTTCGCGTTAGACGGATCGAGGTCAGTGGCCTTCGCGAAGTCTGCCATCGCTTGTTCAATAAAGCCTTCGTCTCTGTCCGGCCAACTGTAGTAGTACATGGCCGTGTATGCGACTCCTCGCCTCACGTAGGCGTCGACGCTCGTGGAGTCTCCCAGGATGTACTCGTTCAACGTCTCAACAGCGTTTTCGATCATCGCCTCACGACCGGGGGGGTCCAGCTCGGCCAGGAGAGTGTACTCAAAGGAGGTGGAGGGCAGGTCTCGCCATGGTTGGGAAGCAGGTTCGGGAGTAGCGGTTGCGGGTACCGGCGTGGCAGACGCAGGCGTCGGCGTTGGGTCATCGCCGCAGGCGGCGAGTACCCCGGCAAGCGCCAGAGAAGACAGCGCCGCTCGAAGCCACACAGCCGAGTGAGAGCGCACTCTCCACGGAGCGAACATACTTGGCCCCCTAAACAATATCCGTCATCCGTTGCCGTTCAGCTTCTTGAGCGCGTCCTCGATTTCGTCTCGGTCGTGCTCCAGTTCAAGCGCCTTATTCAGGTCCGACTTCGCCTTGGACGCATCGGCAAGCGAGGAGTAGGCTAACCCTCTTCCGTAGTATGCGTCTGAGTTGTTCGCATCGAGGCTGATGGCGGTATCGAAGTCTTGAACGGCCTTATCATATTCGCCTTTTTCAAGATATACGTACCCTCGCCCGATATAACCGTGAGGAAGTGTAGGAGTGCGATCAATCGCAGCATTAAAGTCTTGAAGTGCTCTGTCGTATTCGCCTTCATAAAAGTAAGCAGTTCCTCTACCCGTAAAGGCAAATGTATACGGACGAATTGCGATTGCTTTATTATATTCTTGAATCGCTCGGTCAAACTCACCGTTAATTAAGTATATATTACCACGATTGCCGTATGCCCACCGAAAGTTTGGATTCAGACTTATGGCTTTGTCATAGTCTTGAATTGCCTTATCATGCTCGCTTTTAGCGATATAGCTTTCTGCTCGATTGTTGTAAGCATGAACGTAATACGGATCGAGCAGTGTGACCTTGTCAAAATCCTCAATCGCTTTGTCGTGGTCGCCTTTCTCAGAGTGAGTAAGTCCGCGCGTGAAGTATGTTTTTGGATTACCTGGGTCGAGTCCTATTGCAGCATTGTAGTCCTGTATCGCTTTGTCGTACTCTCTTTTGAATCTATAGACATTCGCGCGGTCGATGTACGCATCAACATCGTTGGAATCGAGACTGACAGCTTTGTCGATGTGTTGAAGCGCCGTATCGTAATCACGGAACGCTTTGTCAATTCTTCCCCCAAGACCGTTAATATCGTAGTCAGTCTCAAGGTCGTAGGTATTTCCTCGAGCTATATAGGCGGCGACGTTGGAAGGATCGAGGCGAATGGCCTCGTTCAGGTCTTGAATAGCCTTTTCGTAATCTGCTTCGCTCGTGAGAATCGCTGTGTATTTGCCTACGTATGCAGTCCCGCGCTCTACGTATGCATCGGCATCGTTCGGATCGAGTCTGATGGCTTCACTGAACGCCTCGATGAACTTGTCGATCTCCGCCGCGCCGTCTCGGTACTCTTGGGCAAATAGCATGTAGTCCTCCACGGTGGAGGGCGTGGCTTCCGATAGCAGGAAGGTAGCTGCGGGAGTCGGCGTTGGGTCGTCGCCGCATGCGACGAGTACCCCGGCAATGACAAACCCGGATAACGCAACTCGAAGCCACGAAGCCGAGTCAGACCGCGCGCTCCACAGAGCGAGCATTGTTAGCCCCCCTTTTGCGGTATCCGTCAACCGCTACCGTCCTGCTTCTTGAGTTCGGCCAGCGCGGCCTCTATTTCGTCCTTGTCGTGCCCCAACTCAAGGGCTTTGTTCAGATCGGCCCTTGCCTTGTACACGTCGCCGAGCGCCGCATAGACCAAGGCTCTAACGTAATACAGAAAGGCGTCGTCCTCGTTGAGGGCAATAGCTGCATCGTAGTCTTGGATTGCTTTGCCAGGTTCATCAATCAAGACGTAGGCAGATCCTCTACTAAAGTAGAGTTCGGCGTTATTCTCATTGAGGCTGATGGCGGTGTCGTAATCTTGGATCGCCTTATCGTGCTCGCCTAATTCATAGTAGATGTTGCCCCTACCAAAATACACCATGGCAAAGTCAGGAACACGATCAATGGCAGTGTTCAAGTCCTGAAGCGCACGGTCATGATCGCCCTTATACAAGTAGGCTTCTCCCCTATTCACGTAGGCCACTGAGTATGGACGGATTTCGATTGCCTTATCATAGTCTCGAATTGCCCTATCGTATTCGCCCATCAGAGAATAGACAAATCCTCGATTGCCGTACGCCCATCGAAAGTTGGGATTGAGACCTATTGCCTTGTCAAAGTCCTGTAACGCCTTATCGAACTCTCCTGCATCCATGTAATGAGACCCTCGAGCGTTGTAGGCATTAGCTGAGTTTGGATCGAGGCGTAATGCCGTGTCCAGGTCCCGAATGGCGGCGTCGGTCTCGCCCTTCCACGAGTGTGCCAACGAGCGACTGATGAGAGTCCGGGGATTGCCGGGGTCAATTTCAATTGCGGCATCCAGGTCCTGAATGACCTCGTCGTACTTATCCATTCCACTATAGGCGTACGCCCGATTGGCAAGAGCATCCACGCTTTGGGAATCTCGACGTAGTGATTCGTCGAGAAGCTTGATTGCCGCTTCGTATTCGCGGAAAGCCTCGTCCATTTGCTTCCACTGGTCGTATGCCTCACCTCGACCTATGTAGGCGCTCGCGTTTGACTGATCGAGGTCGATGGCCGTTGTGAAGTCTTCAACCGCCAACTCCAGTAGGCTTTCCGCATCGGTCCGTAACGCACTTGTGTATGCATACAAGAACACGCGGGCGGCTCCACGCTTCACGTAGGCGTCGGAGGCGGAGGCGTCCTTCTCGATGACCTCGTTCAAGGTGGCAATGTTCTCATCGATCATCGACTCGAGTCCGGCGGGGTCTTGTTCTACCAGGCGCGTGTAACCGTCTATGGTGGAGGGGAATGCTCGCCAGGACTGGGAAATAGGTTCAGGCGTCGCCGTTGCGGGGATCTGTGTGATAGGGATGGGTGTTGGTACAGGAGACTGGGGCGTCGGCGTGGGGTCGTCGCCGCAGGCGGCGAGCAAGGTGACGAGCGCCAAATAAGGCAGGGTAACTCGCATTCGGAGAGCAAGCATGACGGGTCGTCCTAGTCGCCGTCCTGCATCAGCCACCACCCAGTTCCTTGAGCACGGATTCAACTTTGTCCTTGTCGTAGCCCAGTTCGAGAGCCTTGTTGAGATCCGACCGCGCCTTCACCACTTCACCAACTGACGAGTAGGCAAGCCCTCTGCCATAGTATGCAGCAGGGTCATTCGATCCAAGGTCGATGGCGGTATCATAGTCTTCAATAGCCTTGTCATATTCTGCTTTCTTACGATAGGCGTACCCTCGGTTGACATAGTATTGAGGATGGTTGGGAACCTGGTCGATGGCTATACTAAAGTCTTGAAGCGCACTGTCGTATTCTTCTTTGTGGAGGTAGGCGCGTCCCCTATTGTGATAGGCAGCGGGAAACGGACGGATCTCGATGGCCTTATCAAAATCCTGGATAGCTCTGTCGTATTCGCCGATGTCAGTGAAGGCAAGTCCACGATTGCTGTATGCCCATCGAAAGTTCGGACTAAGACTTATGGTCTTGTCAAAATCCTGAATTGCCTTGTCCGGTTCTCCCGCGCGACGATATCTGATACCTCGTCCGTTATAGGCATGAACATCTTTTGGATCGAGAAGGATGACCTTGTCCAGGTCTTCGATCACCTTGTCGTACTCGCCTCTTGCCGTGTGAGCAACACTGCGATTGAAGTAGGCAAGAGAGTTTTCCGGGTCGAGATTGATCGCCGCATCAAGGTCTTGAATCGCTTTGTCAAAGTCGCGGGTAAATCTATAGACACTCGCTCGATGTATGTATGCCTCAACATTGTCGGCATCGATACGGATAGTTTCGTTCAGGCGTTCCAGCGCCCGTAGGTAGTATTCATTGGCCTTCTCGCGATCCCGCTTTTGGCTGAAGGCATTGCCTCGACCGATATAGGCCTCGACGTTCTTTGGATCGAGGTCGATAGCCCTATCTAGGTCGTCAATCGCCTGTTGGAATATGCTCTCGTCCCTGTCTTCCCGGCTACCGCTATATACGTAGGAGGCTACGTGGGCGACTCCCCGCTTCACGTACGCGTCGGCGTTAGAGGGGTCTCTTCTGATGTCCTCGCTCAACGTCTCAATATTCTCTTCGACCATCGACTTGAGACCTGCGGGGTCCTGCTCTGCAAGGTCTATGTACTCACTTAGGGTGGAAGGCAGGTCTCGCCATAGTTGGGAAGCAGGCTCAGGAGTGGCAGTGGGCGTCGGCGTTGCAGCAGCGAGCATCGGCGTGGCAGTGGTTGTAGGTGTCGGGCCGTCGCCGCATGAGACCAGCACGGCGGCGAGTGCGAGGCAAGTGAAAGTTGCGGTGATGCCCAGAAACCGTCCTACGGCGAGTTGCACGACTGGTACTCCGCCCGCCAGACACTGTCATCGTTCAGGGTGAACTTAACGTAGTTGTACTCGTCCAAGGCTTTGGCGAGAGTGTGTCCGTCACACTTCAACCGCTCGATAGCCGCGTCACGGGTTACGCCGCACTCTTCCTCGATTTGACCGATGGCGTAGTTGGTGAGCATTTGCATTCTTCGCAGGAAGTCCGTGTACGGTAGGACATTGAAGTGACCACCATACCCTCTGATGATGGACGCGTCCCACATGAGGAAGAGGTCGGGATTAATCATGTGAAGTGTTTTGGACGCCCCAGTCGCTTCGTTACGTTTCTTGGCGTTTGACTTTGCCACCTTGTTGAAGCAACTGCCGATCAAGGCTCTTGTTTTGTCGTCAGAGAGATCCACGTCCAAAATTGTCTGTGATTCTAATTTTCGTAATTTCCCCCAGGTCTCTTCCAGCGTGGAATGGAGTTCAAATGTCGTGGCTTGCATCCGCGTGCCCCAGCTGTTGACGAAACTACGGATTCTCTCCACTTGTTCGGTATCTGGCGGTTCCTTCCGGTCCCAGACGCAAAGGTCCTCTAGGGTTGAATCATATCGGGGGCCATAGCAACAACGGTGATACTTCCCGCACGCCTTCCGGATCGCCTCATAAAGCATTCTATTGGCCCTCCCGATGTCGAGTTTGCGGGATGCCGCAGTGTGTTCGGTGACTGGGCTTACTGGATTCCTGCCTTCGCAGGAATGACGGTTGGGTTTCTTGTGGGGAGGGCGCGGGCCCCCGCCCCCTACTCGATGCCTTCGGGGATGCCGTACTGGCGTTCGAGGCGATTGCCGGGCATGGGCCAGCCCTGGCCGCCGAGGACCTTGAACTTGTCGTGGCGGCCGCTGAGCCAGAGGAACATCTCGGCGGCGTCGAAGGAGTCGCGGAACTGCTGGCGGAACGACGGGGCCTCGGTAATCCGCCAGTCGAAGTCCGTGATGTCGAAGTCGGGGTTGTGCTTCCAGGTAGGGCCGGGCGGGGTCGTGCGGAAGTAGTTGTACTTGAGGTTGTGCCTCACGCCGCTGCCGGTCGACTTGCCGCGCCGGTGCCAGATGTTGTACGCCGTGATGACGATGGAACCCGCCGGGCACTCGGCGTACTTAGCGCCCTCGATGCTGCCATAGTGTCCCATGAGCGTGGACTGGGAGAACAGGTGGTGCGAGCCGGGAAGCAGCTCCGTCGGACCCATCTCCGCCGGGGTATCTTGTGGGTAGTAGAAGACCTGGAGGTAGTTGACCTGCGGTCCCCATCGCGAGCCGCCGTCGCGGTGCCACTCCTGCGCGGGCTGAGGGCACTCGACTTTGTGACTGCTCATGAGGATCGGCAGGCCGAAGTCCCTCCCCAGCAGGCACCGGACGGCGCCCGCCGCATCCGGCTGGCAGATGACATTCTCGACGAACCAGTCCTCATTGAGAATGTGGCTCGGCTCGTAGTCGACGGGGCCGGGGTTCGTCTCGATGAACTCGATCGTCCTCTCGTTGATCTCCTCGGAGACGACGCCGGGGAACAGCAGGAAGCCGTTCTTGCAGAAGTCGATGACGCCGAACTCGTCCATGCTTGGGGGGCAGTCGTAGATGCGTGACACGGGGTTAGACCTCCCTCAACCGTTCGAGGATGAATTCACAGGCGAGGCCGTACGAGCGGGACTCGTCCAGCAGCAACGCCATCTCCGGGAACTTGATGATGCGCCACCCGTCGTTGACGGCCTCCAGCACGGTCTTGTACGGCCACTCCTCCGGGTCGCGGGGACCGTCCGACAACTTGCCGTTCTCCAGGATCTTCATACCCAGAACGGGGTAGTCGATGGAAGTCGAGCGCGTCTGAAGGTACAGCAGGTCCTGCCTTCGTTTGCGGCCTCGTCGTCCGCGCCGCCGTTCAATCGAGTCGAGGACGCCCTGAAGGTCCTCCTCGGTAAGCTCCCCCCGGCGAAGCTCCTCGATGCACCGTTCCACTTGCTCTCTGATGGATGCGTTTTTCATGTCGTCACCCGACCTCGTCAGTTGCGCGGGATTGTACATCGCCCCCTATAAGATGTCACCATTCCTCTTCTTCCTCCTCTTCGTCACGCTGCCTGCGTATCAATATCGTCGCGTCCTTGAGCCCCTTCCGTAGGCGCTGGATCACTGAGCTGTCTGAGGGCACGTCCGCGTAGATGGCGAGATTGAAGGACTCTGTGGAGGGACCCACCACGTCACCGGGGAACGTTTCCTCCAAACGGCCCTGGAACTCAGTTGGCGTATCGTGCTTGCGGCGGGTGATGCCGTGCTCTTCCGCCGTGTCGAGCATGTCGTAGTACAGGCGGAACGCCTCGACGATTCCCGGCGGGCCGTCCGGCACTCGATACCCCTTGCGCTGTGGTCGCTTCAGCACGTCCGGCACGAGGCGGAGGGCCAACTTTGCGACGTCCCCGACGGGGTTCGCGTCCTGCGCCACCGAGTCGCGTTGTCCCTCCGTTTCACGGTCCCGTCCTCGCAGCAGCCGGCGGAACGCTCGACTCAGTAACAGCGCGACGATGACCACGATGACGGCCACCAATCCCCACTCTATGATCTGGAGCACCAGCGCGAAGCCTTCGGACGCAGCTTCCTGTTCCTCTTGGAGAGTTTCCAGGAATCCCTGTATCTCCGGGTTGATCTCCTCCTCTTGAGGCTGTTCCTGTTCTCCTTCGAATATGCCCAAGAGACTGATGAGCCATCCGATAACAACGTCGAACGCGAAGGCGATGGGGGCGATGATCCCCCAGAGGAGGCCCCTTGCCAGCGCATCCAGCGCCGCCGTCGCGGGCTTGGCGAGAAAGGTGAGGACCCCTCGATTGATCAACGCGACCAGCAGTCCGAACGCGGTGATGGCCGCGACCGTTGCGCCGATTGCCTTCGGCCACGTGCGTTCGCCCGCCGAATGCTGCGACTCCTCAAGCAAGTGTCCGGTGCTCAGCCCTATGAGCGATGAGCCGAAGAATAGGAAGACCATCGGGAAGGTGGAGAGACTCTGTTCAGTGTTCAGGTCGTAGATCAACGCGGCGACGAGCACGAGCATACCCACGCGGAAGGTGAACGAGAGGTCGTCCGTGGGGAACTCGTTGGATGCGACGCGCGTGCCCCTCCACCACAAGATCGCGCCGAGAATCGCGCCGAATACCCCACGAGAGGTGTAGCCGCCGGGAGCGTCGTTGATGAGCCAGTCGATGAACCACGTTGGGCGAACCTGTCCCGGCTCAACGTGCAGTGCAACCGATACGTACACGACCGCCAGTCCCAGAACGGCCATGAGCGCGTAGAGGACCTCGACCTTCTCACCCTCACGGGGAGTCAACCGGCTCAGGAAGACCGACAGCCCCAGGATGCCGACCACGCCGTACCAGGACAGCGGGCTTGAGTCGAAGCCCGCCAAAGTGCCAACGATCCCCGCGAGCGCGAAGACCCAGGCGCTCTCGGCCACCACGTGGGCGGCGAGTACGACCCTATCCTGCCGCAGCGGCATACTCTGCCTCCAAGCTGTCGAGCCGTTCTCTGATGTTATGCACCACTACACCCCCCGCCAGCGGAGGACACTCTTCCTCTCCCACGTAAATGACGACCATCTTGTGCCCGTGACGCTCCAGGTCCCCGATGACCTGAACGAACTCCGGCGGTATGAACGACGTGACGATCATCAGTGTCGAGCCGTAGGGGAACCGGCGGTAGTTTTGGGCCAGGTGCTCGTGCATGGGGCGGATGGCGTATGCGCGAAGACCGGCCAGCTCCGCGAGCACCTCCGCGAACTGCTCCCGTCCGTGTCCGGGCGAGACGGTCATCATCCGGTCGGTCCGGGTGGGCATGTCGTTGGAAAACAAGCCGATGGAGTGCTGACGCTCCGCGCTGTAAGAGGCGACCGACGCGGCGGCAGTCACTACTCGTTCGAGGTTCTCACGGGCATACGGCGCCCAGTGTGGGGCGGTCGTGTCGACGGCAACGACGAGGAGCACGAGAAAGCTGGTGCTCGGCTCGAACCGGCGGACCTGAAGGCTCTGCGCCCGCGCCGTCGACTTCCAGTCGATGGTCTTCATCGGGTCGCCGGCGCGGTAGTCGCGCACGCCCATGGGCCTCGATGGGTCGGTGAATATCTGCACCTGCCCCTTCACGTCGCCCAGAGGCCGATGCGCCGTCATGCCCAGCTCCTCCAGTGGGTACACCCTCGGATAGACGAGCACGTGGCTCACCGTCTCGGTGCTCATACGGCTTCGGAGGAAGCCGAACGGGTCGCCGCTCTGAATGCTCGCCGGACCGATGGCGAACAGACCCCGTTCCTCGCACCTGACGCGGTATCGCCAGCGAATTCGCTCGTACCACGCCAGAGAGGTCTGGTGCCGGAGCGCGGCAACCTTGGGTCGAACGTTGGCCGCGACATCGCCGGAGACCACACGCAGCTCGTCCGGAAGCTCGTCCGTCACCCTGATCCACGGCAGGGGGAGGGGCTTGCGGTTCATGAGCGAGACGGTGACCTCGATCTCCTCACCGAGGAAGGCCCTCCGGAGAGGCAGCCGGCGCTCATACGTCACGTCGTCCAGCGAAAGGCGGTTCCAGGCCAGCGATACCGCCCCCGACACGACTCCCATGGCCCCGAACGCTATCACCACTCCCTGCCCCATGAAGAAGCCGAGTGCGATGACCACAGCGAAGAACCCGATCCAGAAATCGTGCCAGATGACGCCGGTATGGACGGTGCGTCGCATGGTCTACAGTATAGGCGAGATAGAGCGTCAGTTGGAGAAAGCGCAGTCATCGCGTCTCGCACCTTCGCCCTCAGGTCCCGCCTTGGGAGAGCCTCCCAACCCACCCCTCTGGACTCCGGCCTTCGCCGGAGTGACGATTGACGGTGTGGCTGCCAACTCCGAATGCGATTGCCCTGCCTTCCGTCTAGGCGATACGCCACACTTAATGCTCATTGGCTCTTTTGTGGTTCACACGCCGTCGATAGGCTATAGTAGAAGCAGGCACTATGGGAGCCTCCGTCCAGCGCAAGGTGCATCCGTGAGACATCTCTTGAACTTCAGAACGCTATTCGTGGCCCTTACGGTAGGAGCCGCCGTCTACGCCGTCCGTTCGGGCCAGCCTGTCGGTAGGTTCCTCGGTGTGCCGTACGATTTTCGCGTCCCCACGGTCGACAGGTTGAGAGACCGGTTTTGGAACGAGGATGACGACCGCATCTTCACGCCGATGGTGTTCGGCGCAGGGTGGTCGATCAACTTCTTCCGCTTGGTCGAGAAGTTCCAGGCGGACAACGCCGTCGAAGAAAGCACGGACGCCGACGACCTTTCCCCCGCTCCCCCCTCGGAGTCTCAACCCCTCCCATAGGCCGCAGGTCGTTGCCCGGTGGTGTAGTGGTAGCACGAAGGACTTTGGATCCTCAGACCCAGGTTCGAATCCTGGCCGGGCAGCCAATCATTGGTCGTAAGGAACCAACCGGTAAAGGGTTGCTGCGGACTGCCTGTCAAAGTTTAGTCCAGTCCCTTTGTCTCCGAGATTGGATTCTGGTATCGCTTCTTTGGGACTTTGTCCCGTTCTGCCTCTTGCGCTAGTACCGTGTCAACATGGTTTTGATATTGTAATTCACCCTCACCCCCGTATCGAGTACGGGGCAGGCTCTAGCCCTCTCCCACGACGGGAGAGGGGATAAATCGGCATCTGCCTGATCGTCATATTCAAGTTGACTGAGTACTACGCTCAAGACCGAACGTCTACGGGCACGCCCATGGGGACCAAGACCAAAGCCTCGGCTGAACACGCAAAGGCCGGCATCCGTCAGGGCAATCGCATTTCACTCAGAGCCAGCCTTGGCAGAGCTTCCCAACTCACGCCTCTGGGCTCCGGCCCCGTATCGGAGTACGGGGTGACGTTCCTTCGCCGGAGTGACGATGAACGGTGCGGTTACCAATTCCAAATGCGATTGCCCCGCAACATCCGCTGGGAAACGGTGGCTCCATTCCGGGGACGTGATACATTAGAGGGACTCCGGCCGGGAGGGACGCACTCAGGATGAAGATCGAAGGCAAATACTCATTCAACGTCAGCCGTCAGAGGCTCTGGGACACGCTGCTCGATCCCGATGTGCTGGCATCGTGCATACCGGGGTGCCAGGAGTTTCGCCCGACGTCGGACGACCGGTACATGGTCTCGCTCAAGGTGGGAGTCGGCGCGGTATCCGGCGCCTATCGCGCCACGGTCGCGGTGTTGGACAAGGTGGAACCGGAGGCCTACACGATGCTGGTGGAAGGCAAAGGATCGGGCACGACGCTTGCCGGCAGGGGCACAATGACCCTTCACGAAACGGAGAACGGCAGCGAGGTGCGCCTCGTGGCAGACGCGCGCGTGACCGGAATCGTGGCCCGGGTGGGCCAGCGGCTCATGGGCAGCGCGTCAAAATCCTTGGTCGGCCAGTTCTTCGACTGCATTAGGGCGAAGGCGGAGGGCTAAGGCCCCCCAGCCGCCTACCAAGCGATCGCGCCGCCGCCCTTGGAAGTGACTGGCACGTAAGGGAACTCGAAGCGCCCGGTCGAAATGATCTCGCCGCCCTCGATCCTCCAAACCTCGATAGTGCCGTTCACGTCGCCGCTCTCATTGAATTCCATGGAGCCTGTCACGCCTTCGTAGTCGATGTCCTTGCCGCTCGATATGAGCTTGAGGGCCTCTCTTATGCCCTCGGGTTCTCCACTGACTTCCGTGCCGGGGCCTGTGGCCACCTCCCGGAGAGCATTGCGGATTGCCTTGGAGTCGGTGTTGGTCCCGGCCTTTGCGGCAGCCAGGGCGATGAGAATGACGGTGTCGTAGGTCTGCGCCAGGAAGGGCGCGGAGGGCACTTCGGCAAATGCTTCCCAGTAGGCAGTATTGAACGCCTTGAGCGACCTATTCTCTCGGGAACCGAAGTTGGTGCCTAGCGTTCCCTCGAGGGCGTCTCCCCCGACGGCCTCGACCATTTCGGAGGACTTGGCTGCGTCGGCGAGCATGATCTTGCCCGTATATCCGCTTTGGATCAGTTCGCTGAGGTACATCTCAGCCTGGGCAGGGTAGCTGATCGCGACGAAGACATCGGGGTCCCCGGTGGTGGCCTGCTTCAGCTCGGCGGTGTATGACTCTTGGCCGTCATCGTGGCCAACACTCCCGGTAATCTGGCCACCAAGGACCTCGAACACTTCGGCGAACTGCTCCGCGAGGCCTTGACCGTACGCGTCATCGATATACAAGATTCCCGCTGTCTCGTGGTCCTCACCTATTGCGACGGTCGCCAGAACGGTGCCCTGGCCGATGTCGGATACCACGGTGCGGAAGACGAAGTCCTTGTCTTCCAAGCCTGTGAGGGCGATCGACGTGGCGGACGGTGAAATCAGTAAAATCTCCTTGGGTACGGTCACGGCCTCGGCCACGGCGACGGTAATTTCGCCGGAGCGCGCGCCGACGATGGCCGCTACGTTTTCGGCGTCAACAAGCTCGCGGGCCGCTTCTATACCCTTAGCGGTATCGGACCCGGTGTCGCGGTTCACGATGGTGACAGAGGTGCCCCCGGCTTCCGCAACGTGCAGGGCGGCCAGTTCAGCCGCTTTGCGATGGGCCTCCCCGTAGTCCGCGAGAGGACCGGACGTGTCGATGAGATTCCCGATGACGAGGTGACCTTTCCGTGAGGCCGTTGCGTCTTGCGAGCCCGTCGCCGAGTTCCTGCCCTCTGCAAATTGCATCAGGTCCGTACCGGTCGTCACACCGGCAGCGGGTGCATGATCCTCCCCTTCCGGCTCCGGTTCGGACGAGCATGAAATCGAGCTTGCCGCCAATACGACCGCCAGGATAGCTATCAAGAGAGCAAGAGCCCGGTTCTTCAAAATAATTTTGCCTCCTATTCCGAGCGAAGGCGCTCAGCAAGGGCTGTGCCTCGCCGAATCGCTGCGGAAAGTGGGTTTCCCTACCTCATAATAGTACGAGTGAGGGTATGGCACAACTTGCGGAAGGAATGGAACTTGAGCAGGGAGCATCACGTATCGGGAGGACGGGCTGCCTCATTACTCTGACAGGCGTGAATTTGAGGGAAGAGGGAATTGTGCATGCAGCGCCGATAGTTCTCGTAAGGGGAACGCCCCGACGCAACGCAGTTGCCGGCAAGCGCGGATCGCGCGCGAGTGGATGTGTGGGAACCCCCTCTCTGTATCTCTCCCCCGTCGGAGGAGAGATCATAAGGTTCCGTAGGCCATAATCTTTCTGAATGCAGCAGCCAAGCGTAATGACTGAATCAGCTAGCCGTGGTCGTGCAGTCGCCGGCGGACGGAGTCGCGGGCCTCGATGAACGGGCGCTTGAGGTAGCCGATGTGGTCGTCCTCGCCGTGATGGTGCGTGACGTAGCCGTGCGAGTGCTGGCGCGAGCTGTTGTCGATGTAGGTCAAGGCGCCGTCGATCAGCGTCAGCATGTACTTGGCCGTCGGCCTGTCGAACATGCTCCACGCCCCTCCGACGGAGACATACACCGGCGACGTGTGCGAGAAGATGCCTCGCTCCCACAAATCGTAGTACGTGTATCCGTCGTAGTAGCCCGGCCCGCCCGCCCGCGCGGCGACCCATGAGTTGCCATCGACCACGATCTTGTCGTTGATGCTGAGCCTGCGCGTCGGGGTGTCGGACTCGGTGGAGGCGACCACTCTTCCCTCCTGGACGATCTCTAGCCTGGACATCGGCACGACGCTCTCCGCCCAAGCCGAGACCTCGACGGTACCGGGGCCTGACAGTTCCAAGGTGTCGCCGACCTCGTGCCCGTCGACCGTGAGGTGGATGATCGGACCGCCGCTGAGGATCGTCCTGCCCTTCGCGACGTTCCGGCACCAGCTCTCGTAGGTGAACTCCTCGTCGTCGGGGATCCTCACGTAGGTGCGGTACATCCCGACAGGGACATCGCTGGACATCTTGTCGGTCCCGCCGACAAGGGGAAGCCGGTAGCCGCAGTTGAGGTAGCGGTACCACTCCCTGTGCCAGAACTCGCGCTGCAAGATCATCTCGACCGCGTCAAGTCGTCCGGTCGCGATGAGGGCGGCAGGCTCGCCGTTGGGGTGTGGGAAGTGCGGGTTTATGACGTATCCGCCCTGCGCGTGGGCCTCGTCGGCCCAGTGGCTCAGGGTCGTCTCCATCGGGCCGCCTATCTCGGCCTCGGACGGGCCGTCGGAGCAGAACGGCATCACGGGCTTCTTGAGACCCCACAGGATCATGTGGCCCATGAAGTGCTGCCGGTTCTCCTGCGATGTGTAGACGATGTTGTTGCCCTGACGCGTGACGCTCGGTTCGCCCGTGAAGTCCTCGACGTTCGTGAAGAGGCTGCCCCACTGGGACTGCAGGAGGTTGACCACGTTCAGGTCCTCGGCCTGAGACTCGAGGTGGCTTCCCTGCGTCGAGAGGAAGTGCACGTGCGAGTCGCCGGAGTACCAGCCGCGCTCGTTCATGTTTATCCACCGCTTGAGACGCAGCTCGAGGTCGCGCTGGCCCGGAGCGATGTCGATCCTGGCGCGGAGCGGGTCGTACTCGTAGCCACGCGCAACGTCGACGATGACCTCGCCCCTGGGGAGCCAGCCCTGGGCCGCGCCGTCGATGTAGGCGTAGCTGATCTGTCCGAGACGCAGGTCGCCGCCAACGTCGATGTGCCACGTGTCGAGATTGGAGTTGACCTGGTTATGGTGACCGTGCGGCTGGTAGGGCACGCCGTCGGGCGATCTGAAGTGGATGCGGGACGGGACAGGCTGCCCGGTCTCGTCGTCCACGACGCGAACGCGCACCCAGTTCTTGCCCGGCTCGATCAATTCGATTCGCACCTTGTCGGTATCGACCGAGCCGCCGCTCTCGACCTCGCCCCACTTCACGCTGTCTATCTTCTCGCCTCCCTGGGACACCTCGACCGTCGCGGAGGGAACGCCGGACAGCTCGACATAGGCCGGGCTGGACTTCGGATTCTGCGCCTCCCCAAAACCCCTTTGAGGGTCGGTAAGGAAGTCGTCGGACGACTGCTCGGGGAGCGGGTGGACGTAGGTGCGTTCACCACGGTCGATGGTGACATCGAGATCGAAGGGCTTCTCGGCGCGTTCGGCATCCTTGAGGCTTACGCGCACCGGACGGCGAGCTTCGCGGGAGAACGGGTGCTCGTCGACGTGTCCGAGGGTGACGCCAGCGACGATGAAGCGCGGACCTTGGGGCACGAACTCGATAGACTCGATGACGCGGTCGGGCGTCTCATTGCGCCATGCCCACAGCCAGTACCATGCCGGCATCGCCTGGACGGACTCAGTCTGGCGTCTGCCAATCAGGTCGAAGCGTCCCTCGTAGCGGGGCATGAGGGTGTCTTCCCGGTCGGTCACTGCCAGATAGGGGAACCCTATCCCGAAACGGGATATCCCCTGCCGGTCGCTGACGACGCTGATCTCGTACCGCTCGCGTATGGGAACGGTGACGTTCTCGGAGTCCTCGAACCGGATCACGTAGTCCGCGACGTGGACCCCGATCGGCCCGTTGGAGTCCTGCTCCGTCTCCATCTGCCGGTGCGCGAAGACGACGCTGTGCGCCGTTTTGCCGACCGGCACCGTCACCGCCGGATCGCCCTCCGCGAGCGAGATATAGCACTTCCCATCCGGGTCGCCGCCGGGCACGCCGACGGTGAACGGAAGGCCGCGCATGGTCTGCTCGCCCAGCAGCGGGTCTTCTTCTGGCAGGCACTCGGCGCCTTCGCCAGCCCAAGGTGATATGTCGATGGGTTTATAGTCCATGGGTCAGGAGTCCTCCGGGGTAGGTGTCGGATTTATGCTGCATGGTATACGATTCCCCTTGAGTTGGCCCTCACTGCCAAGTCGGGCGGAACACTATTTAGGGACTGTTTCATTTGTTGTAGTGAACTGGAAATGAAGCGTCATTGACGTAGAAGACCAAGTCGATAATTGGGCGAGGATGTCGCTGACCACTGCCATGAAATTGACCGCCCATGAATCGGTCATCAGTCCTCTCGTCCTCCTGTATCTTGGTCTTATCCGTCCGAACCTTCCCACTACCCAGTTGGTGCTATTCGGTACTCCTGAGCGTCGCTGGTGTACCGTCATCTGTCGCCATCGTTCCAGCAGGTGGATCACCGGTCGCCTCAGTTCCGATGGCAACCTTCTGTCCCTCGACCATCTGAGCAACCTGTTCGCGCCATCGGGCGGCAACTCCCTGACCTGATCGAGCACTTCACCGTACCTGTTGCGTATGTCCTCTGCGAGTCTCCCCTTAGCACGCCACAGGGTCCGTTTCATGTGCACCAGACACTGCTGGCCTGGCGTTTCACAGCGCTCTCCTCTAAATGGTATCGTACAGTACGCCGATCAGAGCCATGAAAGAGTGGCTTCGGCCGCTTCTTCCCACTCCTTTCGGTCTCCTTTCGGTTTTGCAGTTACCGTCTCGCCGCAATTCTTGCAGCGATATCGCTGAGTGGTTATCTCGGTGACGGTCACGTCCACGATCTTGCGTGTCTTGGGTCTGCCCCACCTGTGCCAGACTTCGGCCATACCATCTAGGAGACTGTCCGGGCGGTGTGGGAATCGACTCTACGGGTTGTTGAGCAAGGCGTATGATGCGCATGGGAGACTCATCCTTTTGAACCGGTCCTAGATATCTCCAATTCTATGTGATTGTTGACACTGGTAGCCCGTGTAGATATAATACCGCTTTGCGTGCGCCCACGTATCAGGCTATCGCGTGTCAGAAAACGGTCCATAAGAACTTCGGAATCCTAGGATGTAACATGCCGACAACGAACCAGCTTGTTCGAAAAGGAAGAAAGTCGAAGCGGAGCAAGGACAAGGCTCCCGCGCTCGGATATTCCTTTAACTCGCTCAAGAATCGGGGCACCCGCGGCTCCGGCTCCCCCCAGAAACGCGGCGTTTGTGTTCAGGTGCGAACGCAGACGCCTAGGAAGCCCAACTCCGCCCTTCGCAAGGTCGCGAGGGTTCGCCTCACGAACGGGATGGAGGTTACCGCCTACATCCCCGGCGAGGGCCATAACCTGCAGGAGCACTCGCTCGTCCTCATTCGTGGCGGCAGGGTGCGAGACCTCCCCGGCGTACGCTACAAGGTCATTCGCGGGGCGTTGGACGCGGCGGGAGTAGAGGACCGAAGGCGGGGTCGAAGCAAGTACGGAAGTAAGCGAAACAGCTAGAACCTTTGAAGTAACCTCGGAGTCGGAAGACACGGGGTTGCTTTTTGTTTTGGAAGGAATGAAATGGCACGACGGAGACGAGCGGAAAGACGCCGGGTGCTTCCCGATCCGAAGTATCGGAGCGTGGAGCTGGCCCGGTTCATCAACAAGGTGATGCTCGGCGGAAAGAAGACCGTAGCCCAGCGGGTCGTGTACGAAGCGCTGGACATGGCCGAGCGCCAGGGAAACAGGCCCGGCATCGACATATTCCGCCAGGCCCTGGTGAACGCGACGCCCGCGCTGGAGGTCCGCTCCCGAAGAGTCGGTGGGGCGACGTACCAGGTCCCCAGAGACGTGCGGCCCGAACGCCGCGAGGCTCTGAGCATGCGCTGGATCGTTCAGACGGCCCGCGGCCGGAGCGGTCGGCCCATGTCGGAGAGGCTGGCGACTGAGCTGCTGGAGGCCTCTCGAGGCCAGGGCGACTCCGTCAGAAGGAAGGAAGAACAGCATCGAATGGCCGAAGCGAACCGCGCCTTCGCGCACTATCGCTGGTAGGCCGCTGAGGTTCGACCTTCGAGACACACATCATGGCTACTGCAACGATGACAAGACACCGTATCGCGACTATCCGAAACATCGGATTCATCGCCCATATCGACGCCGGAAAGACCACGGTCACCGAGCGTGTGCTCTACTTTGCCGGTCGCATCTACAAGATCGGCGGGGTGGACGAGGGCACCACCTCGATGGACTGGATGGCCCAAGAACGCGAGCGTGGCATTACGATTACTTCGGCGGCCACGACGTGCGAGTGGGATGACCACTCAATAAATATCATCGACACTCCGGGACACGTGGACTTCACGGCGGAGGTCGAGCGCAGCCTGCGCATTCTCGACGGCGGCGTGGTGATCTTCGACGCCGTGGCCGGCGTTCAGCCACAGTCCGAGACCGTTTGGCGGCAGGCCGATAAGTACCATGTGCCACGCATATGTTTCATCAACAAGATGGACAGGATCGGCGCGGACTTCCAGCGCACCATCGACTCCATCACCCAGAGGCTTCGCGGCAACCCCGTAGCCATTCAGCTGCCCATCGGGGTGGAGCAGGATTTCGAGGGCATGGTCGACCTCATCGACGAGAAGGCGTACTTCTACCAGACCGAGGGACCGGAACCGCCCGTGGAAGGCCCCATCCCTGCGGATATGCTCGATAGCGTGAGGGACTACCGTGAACGGCTGATCGAGAAGGTCGCCGATACGGACGACGAGATGCTCATCAAGTACATCGAGGGTGAGGAGATCACCGCCGAGGAATTAAGGGCGGCGCTCCGCCATGCGACCGTAACCAGTGCGATCATGCCCGTGCTCTGTGGCAGCGCGCTCCGGCATCGGGGCGTCCATCCGCTGCTCAACGCAATCGTCGACTATCTCCCGTCGCCGGTGGATGTACCGCCGGCAACCGCCAGCAACTACGATACCGGCGAAGAGGTGACCCGACACCCCGGTGAAGGCGACCCCTTCGCCGCTTTGGTTTTCAAGGTCGTCGCCGATCCCTTCATCGGCAGGCTCGTCTACTTACGCGTCTACTCCGGTAACGTGGAGTCGGGCTCAGCGGTGTTCAACTCGACGACGGGACGCCACGAGCGTGTGGGACGACTCGTCATGATGCACGCCGACCGCAGGGAAGAGGTGCCCGAGGTCTACTCCGGACAGATCGCCGCCGCGGTCGGCCTGAAGAACGCCACCACGGGCGACACGATCAGCGACGGGGCTTCACCCGTCGTTCTCGAAACGATTACATTCCCCGATCCGGTGATGTCCATCGCGGTCGAGCCCAAGACGAGGGCCGACCAGGACAAGCTGGCCGATGCGCTGAACAAGCTCGCCGGGGAAGACCCGACACTGAGGGTCTCCTATAACGACGAGTTGGGCCAGACCATCATGTCCGGCATGGGCGAGCTCCACCTTGAGATCATCGTCGACCGGATTCGGCGCGAGTACAAGGTGGAGGGCAACATCGGCAGGCCGCGCGTGGCCTATCGCGAGACCATCAGGAAACCCTCGAAGGCAGACGGACGCCTCGTCCGCCAGACGGGAGGGCACGGTCAGTTCGCCCACGTCGTCCTCGAAATCGAGCCTCTCCAACGAGGCGCAGGCTTCGTGTTCGAGGACAAAGTGCGGGGCGGGAACGTTCCAAGGGAGTTCATACCTGCGGTCTCCAAGGGCGTACAGGACGCCCTGGGCGCAGGCCCGCTTTCGGGCTTCCCGGTCGTCGACATCAAGGCGACGTTGGTCGACGGTACGGCTCACGAGGTCGACTCGTCGGAGATAGCCTTCCGAGTGGCCGGATCGATTGGCGCGAAGGCCGCTATCGCCAAGGCCAGGCCGGTTCTCCTCGAACCGGTGATGGCCCTCGAAGTCGTGACGCCTGGCGAGTTTCTCGGCGACATCCTTGCCGACCTCGGCCGACGCAGGGCCGATATCAAGGGCATCGAGGGCGAGGGCGATATCCAGGTGGTGAAGGCCAACGTTCCGCTAGGCGAGATGTTCGGCTACGCAAACACGATGCGCTCTCTCACGCAGGGCCGCGCCGCCCATTCGATGGAATTCGGCAACTATCAGCAAGCCCCCGAAGGAGTGGATACGCAATAGGACAGACCTGCCGCCAACGCGCAGGACGGACTAGGTGACAAATGACGACAGGGACGAGCCAGAAGATCAGAATCATACTTAAGGCATTCGACCATCGAATCCTCGATCAGTCGGCCACGCACATCGTGGAAGCCGCGGAGCGCACGGGCGCGCAGGTCGCGGGGCCGGTGCCACTGCCGACCAGCATCAAGCGCTTCTGCGTGATCCGGTCGCCGCACGTGTTCAAGAACTCACGGGAACACTTCGAGATCCGAACCCACAACAGGCTGATTGACATCTTGGAGCCGACCTCCAAGACCGTCGACTCGCTCACCCGGCTGAACGTCCCTGCCGGAGTGGATATTTCAATCAAGGTATAACTAGAGAAAGCGCGGCACATTCTTAGGGATGTCCAAGCGCCACAAACGACGAGCAATATGAGCATTCAAGCGCTGCTAGGAAAGAAAATCGGGACGACGCAGGTGTTCAAGCAGGACACCGGCGAGGCCGTTTGCGTGACCGCAATTGAGACCGGCCCCTGTACCGTGACGCAGATAAAGACCTCGGACACGGACGGCTACGAGGCCGTCCAGATCGGCTTCGAGGAGGTCAGTCGCCGAAACAAACCGCTGAGAGGACACCAGGGTAAGTCCGGCGACAAGCTCTTCCGTCACCTGCGAGAGGTCGGAGCATCCGACCTTGGCGCGGTGGAAGTCGGCCAACAGTTCGACGCGGGGCTATTCGCGGAAGGTGAGGCGATAAACGTAACCGGCGTCACGAAGGGCCGAGGATTCGCGGGCGTGGTCAAGCGGCATGGCTTCAAGGGCGGCCCGAAGACACACGGACAGTCGGACCGGCATCGGGCGCCCGGATCCATTGGCGCCGGCACCACTCCCGGAAAAGTCCTGAAGGGCCAGCGCATGGCCGGACGCATGGGCGGTGACACGGTGACGACGAAGAACCTTGAGATCATGAAGTCCGATCCCGACAGCCGTCTCGTTCTCGTGAAAGGCTCCGTCCCCGGAGCCAGAAACACGCTGCTGGTCTTGACCAAGCGAGGCTAATCAGAGAATCACCGTGAAAATCGAAGTCAAAAACATAAAGGGCGAGGCGGTCGAAGAGATCGAGATTCAGGACGATGTTTTCAGCGTGCCGATGAATTCCGCGCTCGTGCATCAGGTCATCGTAGGACAGCTCGCCAACGCGCGACAGGGAACAGCCAAGACCAAGACGCGCAGCGAAGTCTCCGGCGGAGGCAGGAAGCCGCGGCCCCAGAAGCACACCGGATCGTCCCGTCAGGGCTCCATCCGCTCTCCCCTCTGGAAGGGCGGAGGCGTGACCTTCGGGCCTGCCCCGCGAAGCTACCGCCAGCGAACACCCAAGAAGATGCGTCGCGCGGCCATTCGCATGACGCTGTCAGACAAGGCGCGAGAAGGAACCCTCATCGTCCTGCAGGAACTCGCTTTCGACAGTCCGAAGACGAAGGACTTCGTGGCGATGATGCAGGCCCTCGGCGTTCAAAAGTCCGTCCTTCTCGTCGGAGGCGGCGCCGACTATGGCTCACTCCGGGGAGGCCGAAATGTGCCGGGCGTGGACATGCTGCCGGCCGACCTGCTGAACGCCGTAGACGTGATGAACCACCGGACTCTCATCATGACGATTGACGCCGTTCGGAAGGCCGAGGCCCTCTGGAGTACGCCTGTTGCCGATGAGGTCGAGGCGGAAGCGGCCTAGCCTCAGGAAAGTTCTCATGCACCCGTTTCAAATACTGCGAAGACCGGTAGTCACCGAGAAGAGCACCCTGCTTAGCGAGCAGGGGCGATACGTGTTCGAGGTGTCCAAGAAGGCGACCAAACACGACATCAAGAGGGCCGTCGAGGAGGCCTTCGACGTAACCGTCGTTCGGGTCCACACGATGGCCGTCAGGGGCAAGCGCAAGCGGTTCGGCCCGAGGGTCACGACCCTGAGGTCGTGGAAGAAAGCCATCGTGACGCTATCGCCCGGCGATTCAATCACGCTGTTCGAAGGAGTATAAATGCCGCTGCGGAAGCTGAATCCGACCAGTCCCGGCCAGCGGGGAACGATTCTTCAAACGTCTGACGACGTTACGAGCACTCGTCCTAAAAAGTCGCTTCTCAAGCCGATAAAGAAGAGAGCCGGACGAAACAACAAGGGCCGCATCACCGTTCGTCACCGGGGCGGCGGTCACAAGCGGCGCTTGCGCGTGATCGACTTCAAGCGCAACAAGCCGAACGTCCCCGGCGAGGTGATGACGATCGAGTACGACCCGAACCGGTCGTCGCGGATCGCCCTCATCAAGTACGCCGACGGCGACTGGCGCTACATCATCGCGCCGGTCGGCCTGAAGGTTGGAGATACGATAGTATCGGGAGAGAGCGCGGAGATTCGACCCGGCAACGCTCTCCCCTTGCGGTCGATTCCGAACGGCACGCTCGTCCACAACGTCGAGTTGAAGGTCGGACGGGGCGCGCAGATCGTGCGCAGCGCCGGGGCCTCCGCTCAAGTCATGGCCAAGGAGGGCGCCTACGCGCTCCTGAAGCTCCCGTCCGGCGAGTTGCGGCAGGTACTGAGCGAGTGCATGGCGACCGTCGGACAGGTCGGACTCGTCGACCATAAGAACGTCAAGCTCGGCAAGGCGGGGCGAAGCAGGCATCGGGGACGTCGACCGCAGGTGCGCGGTGTCGTCATGTCGCCCGCCGATCACCCGCATGGCGGCGGCGAGGGACGCTCCCCTATCGGGATGCCTTCACCCAAGACCCCGTGGGGTAAGCCCACCCTGGGCTACCGCACACGACGCAACAAGTCTTCCAGCAAGTTTATCGCCAAGAGAAGGTTCGAAAAGTAGCGCGAACCGAGTGCTAATCGCTCGGTCGGAGTGAGAAACGATGTCGAGGTCTACAAAAAAGGGGCCGTACGTCCACCCCAAGCTGGCGAAGAAGGTTGAGGCGGCACGGCGGAGTAACAGCAAGGTGCCCATCCGAACGTGGTCGCGGGCATCCACGATCATGCCGGACATGCTCGGCCTGACGATCGCCGTCCATGATGGGCGTCGGCACATCCCCGTCTTCGTGACGGAAAACATGGTCGGTCATAAGCTCGGCGAGTTTGCCCCGACGAGGACGTTCCGGGGCCATAGCTCGTCGAAGTCGGAACGAACGACTACCGTGAGGTAAGAACCGTGGCCGCAAGCGCTACGACGACAAACACCGGTTACTCGGTCAAAAAGGTCAAGCGAATCCTGGACCTGGTGCGGGGCCGCACGGTCGAAGATGCGTTGAACATCCTCGATTTCACGCAATCGCCGATAGCCGCGAAGGTGGCGAAGGTGGTCAGGTCTGCCTCGGCCAACGCCGAGAACGATGCCCTTGCCGGCGACCCGTCGAATATGCGCATAGTCGAAACCTACGCGAACATGGCGCCGAAGCTCCTTCGGTTCAGGGCCAGGGCGAGGGGTCGAGGAACGCGGATTATTCGGAGAAGCAGCAACATAACCGTCGTCATAGACGAGGAGGAAGACGTCTAGCGTGGGAAATAAAACACACCCTATAGGGTTCCGCCTCGGAATAGTTAAGGACTGGCAAACCAGATGGTTTGCCGCCAAGCAGAAGGACTACCGCTCCCTCGTCAAGGAAGACATTGGTATTCGCAATGTCGTGATGGAAGGAAACGAGGACGCGGGTATCTCCCGTGTCGAGATCGAGCGCGGCACGAACGAACTCGTCGTTACGGCTCACACGGCGCGCCCCGGCATCGTGATCGGACGGGGAGGAGCGAAGGTCGATGAGATGCGCAAGGAGCTTGAGCGTCTGACCAATGGCCGGGTCCGCCTGAACGTGCAGGAGATCCGGCAGCCTGAGCTCGACGCGTTTCTGGTGGCGCGCAACGTTGCTGACCAACTGGAAAGGCGCATCGCCTTCCGGCGGGCGATTCGCCAAGCCATGAACAGGTCGATGCAGGCGGGAGCGCAGGGAATAAAGGTAATCGCGTCGGGGCGGCTCGCAGGCGCGGACATCGCCCGCGCGGAGAAGGCTATGGAAGGGCGAGTGCCTCTTCACACCCTGCGTGCCGACATCGATTTCGATATTGCCGAGGCTGCAACCGACTTTGGCCGTATCGGGGTCAAGGTCTGGATTTTCAAGGGTGAAATTCTCCCGAAGCCGAAACAGCAGGTGATCGATATCGAGGAAATGTCACCGATACAAGTAACCGTTCGCGCGGACCAAGAGATCCGTCTCGCGACCGAACCGACGGCATCTGCCGATGGCGTGACTACAGAGGCGACAGAGGAAGCGACCGATGCTCCAACCCAAGAGAGTTAAGTATCGAAACAAACAGCGCGGTCGGATGAACGGCATCGCCGTTCAGGGAAGCCGCCTGAACTTCGGCGACGTGGGACTAAAAGCCACGGAACCGGCGTGGGTGACGTCACGCCAGATCGAGGCCGCTCGGCGCGTGCTCACGCGGTACACCCGGCGTGGCGGCAAACTGTGGATTCGCATCTTCCCCGACAAGTCGGTCACGGCGCGAGCCGCCGAGACGCGCATGGGGAGCGGCAAGGGCGCCGTCGACCACTGGGTCGCCGTCGTCAAGCCGGGACGGATGATCTTCGAGTTGGCCGGCGTGCCGGAAGCGGAGGCGAAGATAGCCATGAAGCTGGCTTCCGCCAAACTGCCGATGGGTACGCGAGTGGTCGCGGCGAGCGAGATCGGCCAGTAGGCAATACGGGTATTCTCAAGATTCTGAGCAGCGAACAAAGGGAATAACATGGCGGAAATGGACGATTTGAGAGGCCTCAGCGACACCGACTTGGCCGAGGAGTTGGACAACACTCAGCGAGCGTTGATGAATCTTCGGTTCCGGTCGGCGACGATGCAGCTTTCCGACGTACATGTGATTCGCAAGGCGCGCAAACGCATCGCGCGCATCAACACGATTATGAGGGAAAGGGAACTGGCTCTGGCCACGCAATGAGCTACCAACGACGTAAAGTAAGGGTCGGCAGAGTAATCGGCGACAAGATGGACAAGACTTGCATCGTCGAGGTGGAGTGGCGCAGCTTCCACCGGAGATATAAGAAGTCTATCCGCCGCCGGTCGCGCTTCAAGGCCCACGACGAGAACAACACGGCCCGGCTCGGCGACACGGTGGCGATCATCGAGAGCCGCCCGATGTCCAAGACCAAACGATGGCGACTGGTCAACATTGTCGATCGCCAGGAGATCGCCGATCTCCCTCCACTGGATATCTCCCTCGCCGATGAGATGGAGACTCCCATGCCGGAGCCGGTCGTCGAAGAGACGGTTTTGCAGGAAGAGGAGGCTCCGGTCGAGGTGGAGGCTGCGGATGAGGCTCCGGACGAACCCGAAGCCGCAATGCCAGACGAACCCGCTGACGCGGAAGTCGATGAAGGCGACGAAGATGACGTGGCTTCCGATGAGGCCGATGCGTCTGAAGAGGAGATGTCCGCCGCCCCGGAGAGCGCCGACGACGAGGACACTCCCGCCGAGGAAGAGCCCGAGGTCGAGGACACCGTTGAAGAGACACCGGAGAGCGCGGACGACGAGGAGGCTCCTGTCGCTGAATCGCCAGAACCTGAGGACGAAGCCGAAGCCTCGGTAGAGAGCGCGGACGAAGAGGACGAGTCCACCCCAGAAGAGGAAGAACCCGAAGAAGAATCCGCCGAAATGCCCGAGAGCGTCGAAGAAGCGGACTCCACCACCGATGAGAGTGAAACTGTGGACGAAAAGGCTGACGAGGAGAGGCCACGGCAATGATTCAGATATATTCCAGGGTCAAGGTTGCGGACAACTCCGGCGCGAAGACCATTGGCTGCATCGGCGTGCCGGGTGGCAGCGGACGCAAGTACGCCGGTCTCGGCGACGTGATCGTCGCCTCCGTCAAGGAGGCCGCTCCCGCCTCGCCCGTCAGAGAGGGTGAGGTCGTGCGCGCGGTGATCGTTCGGCTCGCCAAGCCGACTCGGCGTCCGGACGGCTCGCACATCAGGTTCGATGAGAACGCCGCGGTCATCATCGGCGAGAACCAGATGCCGCGCGGGACGCGCATCTTCGGCCCCGTGGCCCGCGAGCTTCGGGAGCAGAACTTCATGCGAATCGTATCCCTCGCCCCGGAGGTGCTGTAACGTGAGACTGCGCGTTGACGATACGGTCCTGATTACCCGGGGAAGAGACCGGGGCAAGACGGGACAGATTCAGCAGGTATTTGACAAGCAGAAAAGGGTGCTCGTTGAAGGCGTCAACGTCGTTCAGCGACACACGAAGGCGACGGGCAACATCCGGCAGGCCGGAATCGTTCAGAAGGAACTGCCGGTCCCAATAGCCAACGTGCGCCTCATATGTCCGCACAGCAGCAAGCCCACTAGAGTCGGGTACACCAGGCTGGCGGACGGCGCAAAGGCCCGAGTCTGCAAAGAGTGCAAGGAAGTAATCGAGTGACAACGAAGAAGAGCGGTTCTCAAGGCAGGGGCGGATCGGGCCGCGGACGACAACGACAACGCTCCAAGAAGACGGAACAGGCCCCGGAGCCGGAAGGTCCGGTCGGCCCTCCGCGACTTCTCGTTACCTTCCGTGACGAGATCGCGCCGCAGCTGTTCAAGGAGTTCGAGTACACGAGCCCTATGCAGGCGCCGCGTCTCGAAAAGATAGTCGTTAACATCGGCATTGGCGCGGAGGCCATTGCCAACCGCAACGCCATCGAGGCCGCGACGCGCGACCTCGTCGCCATCACCGGCCAGCACCCGGTCACGACGCTGGCCCGCAGGTCGATTGCGGGGTTCAAGATTCGTGAGGGAATGCCGATGGGCCTCAAGGTGACGCTCCGCGGGCGGCGCATGTACGAGTTCTTCGACCGGTTCGTGAGCTCGTCGCTGCCGCGCATTCGCGACTTCCGCGGGCTTTCGCGGAACGCCTTCGACGGACGCGGCAACTACGCGGTCGGCATCAGGGAGCAGGTGATCTTCCCCGAGATCGACTACAACTCCATCGACCGTCTGCGCGGACTTCAGGTAGTCATCACCACAACGGCGGTCTCCGACCGAGAGGGATTCCGGCTGCTCGAGCTGTTGGGAATGCCCTTCGCGCGTACCGAGTCGGACACGATGGCCGCCTAGGAAAAAGGGAAGCAGGGAGAGAAGGAATGCCGGTCACCGATCCTATAGCAGATATGCTCACGCGAATCCGCAACGCCATCATGGTGCGGCACGATTCGGTATCCATACCGCTGTCGAACATGAAGCGGAGCGTCGCCCAGATTCTCAAGGAAGAGGGCTTCATTGAGGACTTCGAGGTGAACTCCGGCGTCGCCACGCAGGGCGAGATCAAGGTATATCTGCACTATCGCGGCAAGGACGAGCCTGCCATCTCAGGCCTCAAGCGCATCAGCCGACCCGGTCTGAGGGTCTACGTGCAAAAGGGCGAAATCCCTCGCTACTACGGAGGCCTCGGAGTGTCGATCCTTTCGACCTCAAGGGGCGTTATGACCGGCAAGAGCGCTTGGCGCGAAGGCGTCGGCGGCGAGCTTCTGTGCTACGTGTGGTAGCGGAACTGTAGAGTCGAAAGGGAGCATCGAGCAATGTCGAGAATAGGAAAACAGCCTGTACAAGTGCCGTCCGGTGTGGACGTCGCAATTGATGGGCGGTCGGTCACGGTCAAGGGCCCGAAGGGCGCCCTCACCGATACGTTCCACGCTGACATGGCGATTAGGGCCGACAACGGCACGATTACGGTCAAGCGGCCCTCCGACGCCGGGGAACACAAGGCCCTGCACGGCCTCACGCGGAACCTGATCGCCAATATGGTGACGGGCGTTACCGAGGGCTACGCGCGTTCGCTGGAACTGGTCGGCGTCGGGTATCGCGTCCAGCAGAGCGGCAAGGGCATCAAGCTCAGCGTCATGCTCAGCCACGAGGTCGACTATCAGCCGAAGGACGGCATCACGATCGCGGTCGAGGGCAACAATCTGATTCACGTTACCGGCATCAGCAAGCAGGCGGTCGGCCAGACGGCTGCCGAGATCAGGAAGGTCCGTCCCCCGAGCGTGTACACGGGGAAGGGCATCCGCTATCGGGGCGAGCAGGTGCGCCTGAAGCCGGGCAAGAGCGCGAGGAGGGTTGAGTAAGAATATGGGACGCACGACTGCATACTCGCGTCGAATAGCGCGTCACTCTCGCGTTCGCCAAAATCTGAGCGGGACGGCGGGAAGGCCCCGTTTGGCGGTCTTCCGCAGCTTGAACCACATCTACGCTCAGGTCATCGACGACGTGGCAGGGGTGACCCTAGCCGCGGCCGGAAGCGTCGAGACCGACGTTCGCTCACAAGGCGACGGCAAGCGCAAGGCCGACGTATCCGCCTTGGTCGGCACGCTCGTCGCGCAGCGGGCGTCGGAAAAGGGCGTGGGGTCTGTCGTCTTCGACCGAGGCGGCTACAAGTATCACGGACGAGTAAAGGCGCTGGCAGACGCCGCGCGCAAGGGAGGTCTTTCTTTCTAGCATGGTCAGCAGAGGCCGACGTTCCGACAGATTTGAAGAAGAAGACCCGGACGGCATACAGAGCCGGACGGTCAACATATCTCGCGTTTCCAAGACCGTCAAAGGCGGACGTAACCTGAGCTTCAGCGCCGTGGTCGTCGTCGGAGACGGCAACGGGAGTGTCGGCATCGGGCAAGGCAAGGCCGGCGCGGTGCCGGACGCTATCCGAAAGGGTGAGACGAGGGCGCGGAGCAGTATGGTGCAGGTGCCCCTGAGCGGTAGCACCATCCCGCACGACATCATCTCGCGCTTCGGCGCGTCCGAGGTCATGATGCGACCCGCCAGGCCCGGTACCGGCGTCATCGCGGGCGGAGCCGTTCGCGCAGTCGTCGAGCTCGCCGGAGTCAAGGACATCGTCACCAAGGCGCGACGGAGCACCAACCCGATCAACACAGTCAAGGCGGCGTTCCAAGGGCTCCAGATGCTCAAGGACCCGAAGGCCGAGATGGAAAAACGGAAACAGCTAGTCGAGGCTCCTCCTCAGCCGAGGAGACGAGATAGGCAGCGTCGCCGACCTCCGCGGCTCGAACCTCGACCCAGAAACCCGGAATCCGAAAGACAGCCGCGTACCGGCACTGCGCAATAGAAGACCATGCCAAAAGTAGCAATAACCTGGAAGAAGAGCGACATCGGGTACCCGAAGGACCAGAGCCGTACGATTGCGGCGTTGGGGTTGCGTAAGTTGCACCGGACCGTCGAGCACGAAGACACGCCTGCCATCCGCGGAATGATCTTCAAAGTGCGCCATCTCGTTGAAGTAAGGGAAATCGCGTAGCCAGGACTACGCAATACTTTCTACTCACTACGGAATTTATGACCATGCAGCAACACGAGCTACGCCCGCCGAAGGGCGCAAAGAAGAACAGAAGGCGCAAGGGTCGCGGAGACGGCAGCGGCAGGGGTACCTATTCCGGCCGTGGTCTCAAGGGACAAAACTCCCGAAGCGGCGGGGGCGTCCGCCCCGGCTTCGAGGGAGGACAGCAGCGTCTCATCAAGGGAATGCCGATGCTCCGGGGCTTCACCAACATCTTCCGGACGGAGTACAGCGTCGTCAATGTTGACACCCTCGCCGAACTGGAAGGCGGTGACGAGATCACGCCCGAAACTCTCGTAGAGGCGGGCATCGTCAAGAATCTGAAGAAGCCGATTAAAGTCCTCGGCGATGGTGATATCACCGTCGCGGTGAACGTTGCCGCTCACCGATTTTCTCGCTCGGCCAGGGAGAAGATCGAAGCGGCGGGCGGAAGCACTCGGGAGGTAGCGTAAGTGCGCCAGTCCCAGGCGGGCAGAGCGACCCAGGACGTCGGTCGGCCACAGCTGATCGAGGCCATGCGCGAGGCCATGCGCATCCCGGATCTTCGGGCGAAGATCCTCTTTACGCTGGCGATGCTGGTCATATTCCGGTTCGTGGCCCACGTCCCCATTCCGGGCGTCGACGTGCAGGCCCTTTCTCAGGCGTTCGAGCAAAACGATCTTCTCCCGTTCCTCGACCTGTTCAGCGGGGGCGCGCTCTCGAACTTGAGTGTCGCCGCCCTCGGCGTCTACCCCTACATCACGTCATCGATCGTGATGCAGATACTCACGCCCGTCGTACCGCAGCTCAAAGCCCTGTCCCAAGAGGGCGAGTTCGGACGGCAGCGAATCAACCAGTTCACCCACTATCTGGCCGTGCCGATCGCCATCTTCCAGGGATTCGGGCAGCTGAGCCTTCTTCAGCAGTCCGGCGTACTTCCGCAAGTCAGCTTGGGACTGAACATCACGACCCTCGCGATGATCGCATCAATGGTCGCGGGCACCATGTTCCTGGTGTGGCTCGGTGAACTCATTACCGAGAAGGGCCTCGGCAACGGCGTGTCGCTGATAATCTTCGGCGGAATCGTCGCCCAGTTCCCACAGCAGATCGGACAGGGCTTCCTCGAAAGCGACGAGGGCGCCGGTCTCCTCATGCTTGTCATTCTCGGATTCGCCACGATCTACACGATCGTGCTGTTCAACGAGGCCCAGCGGCGCATACCCGTGCAGTATGGACGGAGCGTATTCCGCGGCGGCCGGATGCAGAGGCAGAGCGGCTCGACCTTCCTGCCCCTCCGCGTCAACTCGGCGGGCATGATCCCGCTCATATTCTCGTTCTCGATCATCATCCTGCCCGTCACCGTGGCGAGCTACTTCCGCGATCCCTTGAGCGACAGCATAATAATTAGAGGCCTTCAGTCCTTCGCCGACGCTATGGACCCCAGCCGCTTTCCGTACTGGGTCGCGGTGTTCTTCCTTACGCTCGGATTCACCTTCTTCTATACCCTCGTCATCTTCCAGCAGCAGAATCTGGCCGAGAACCTGCAGAAGAACGGCGGGTTCATCCCCGGCATCAGGCCCGGGCAGCCCACCCAGGAATACCTTAACCGCGTAATCATTCGGATCACTTGGGGCGGCGCGCTCTTCCTGGCAACCGTCGCGGTGCTCCCGTTCGCATTCCAGATAATCACCGATGTCCGCGCCCTCACCCTGAGCAGCACCAGTCTGCTCATCATGGTCGGCGTGGCGCTCGATACCATGCGCCAGCTGGAAGCTCAGCTTCTCATGCGCAACTACGAAGGATTCTTGAGATAGCGAGGAGAGACGGACGACGTACTGCGGAGGAGGGAAGCGTTCGAATGATCGACCGGCCCGGTACGCGCCACGTTGGATAGCTGAACTTTGAAGGTCGTACTGCTAGGGCCGCCCGGGGCCGGAAAGGGAACGCAGGCGGCGCGGATCGCCGAATACCTGAGGGTGCCTTCGGCAGCATCCGGCGACCTGTTCCGAGACCACCAGAAGCGCGACACGGAGTTGGGACGGCTTGCGCGCTCGTACATGCAGCGCGGTGTCCTGGTCCCCGACGAGGTGACCATCGGCATGGTCACCGAGTGGATCGAGACGGAGGCCGGAGACGGAGGATTCCTGCTCGACGGGTTCCCCCGGACGCTTGGCCAGGCCGAAGCCCTCGACGGGGCGCTATCGAACACCGACGGTCTCGACCGCGTACTCTACATCCGCGTATCGAACGACGAACTCGCGCGCAGGCTCACCGGAAGACTTGTCTGCCGCGGCTGCGGAGCGACCTTCCACAAGGTCTCGAATCCGCCCCCCGCGCACGGAGCGTGTGGCGAATGCGGTGGCGAACTGTATGAGAGGGAGGACGACCGACCGGAAGCGGTGGGCAAGCGCTTGGAGGTGTACTTCTCTGAGACGGCCCCGCTGATCGACTACTACCGAGAGGCGGGTATCTTGCGAGAGGTGGACGGCGAACAGTCTATCGCCGATGTCGGACGAGCGCTAATGGAAGAGGTCGGCAGCGGGTCCTGAGCCTCCTATCGGGAGGGCTCGGACGGCGCCGCCCTAGTGAGACCCTGTGATACCATAGTAAGGTTGATAGGGTTCACAGATCGACAAAGGGAGCAATCATCAAACAGACGGCGACAGTGGGAATGCCGAAGGCGAACGGCATCACGATTAAGTCCACGCGAGAGTTGGACCATATGCGTGAGGCCGGTCGAGTCGCGTCTCTTACGAAGGCGGTCCTGAAGGGCGCCATCCGACCGGGCGTTACGTCCCGGGAGTTGGACGCCCTCGCCGAGCGAGAAATCCGCTCGCTTGGAGCCGTCCCGTCGTTCAAGGGACTATACGGCTTTCCCTCCACGATCTGCACGTCGTTCAACGAGGAGATCGTTCACGGAATACCGTCAAAACGGAAGTTGGAGGAAGGGGACATCATTAGCATAGACCTCGGGGCCATCGTTGGCGGATTCCACAGCGACACGGCGTTCACGGTCGGCGTGGGTTGGATAGACGAGGACTCGCGGCGGCTGATCGACGCCACGGAAGAGTCGCTCCGCTTGGCCGTCGTGGAGACAAGGGTAGGGCGGCGAGTCGGCGATATCGGCGCCGCCGTGCAGACGTACGCCGAGGGGCTCGGCTACGGCGTCGTTCGACAATACGTCGGTCATGGCATCGGACGTGCGCTGCACGAGGACCCGAACGTGCCGAACTACGGCACGTCCGGTCGCGGCGCGCAGCTCCGCGTAGGAATGACCGTAGCCATAGAGCCGATGCTCAACTTGGGAACATGGGATACGAGAGTCTTGGACGACGGATGGACCGTGGTGACCGCCGACTGCAGTCGCTCAGCCCATTTCGAGGATACCGTAGCGGTAACGGAGAACGGACCCGAAGTCCTAACAGCTTAGAGGGGTTATGCCGAAGAAGAATCAGAGTGGAGGGAAGAAAGAGGCGATTGCGGTCGAGGGCCGCGTCACCGAGTCGCTCCGCAACGCGACGTTCCGCGTCGAGCTTGCGAACGGGCACGAGGTGCTGGCCTATCTGTCCGGCAAGATCAAGATGAACTACATCCGAGTCCTGCCGGGTGACCGTGTGCTGGTGGAACTCTCGCCCTACGACTTGGGGAGGGGACGGATCACCTACCGCTTCGCCAATTGAACCCGATACGGCGACACAAGCTGCCTGAGGTGCGGCAAACGCCCGTCGCTTGAAGGACAGGGCGTTTGGGTGTCGTGACGCGCGGATAGGAAGTGCAAACATGAAAGTATCCACATCGGTCAAGAAAAGGTGCGCCAACTGTCGGGTCATCCGGCGGCGCGGCAGAGTTATGGTTATTTGCAGCAACCTGCGCCACAAGCAGCGGCAGGGCTAGGAGACGAACATGGCGATTATCTCCGGAGTAAACATTCCCGACAACAAGCGCGTGGAGATATCCCTCACGCGAATATACGGCATCGGACGCTGGCAGGCGATGGATGTCGTGAGCAAGGCCGGCGTCGAGGGCAATCCTCGTGTCTCCGACCTGACCGAGACCGAGCTTTCACGCATACGCGAGATCGTCGACCGCGAAAAGCTGGTCGAGGGCGATCTTCGACGCGAAGTCACCAGCAACATCCGCCGCCTGATAGATATAGGCACATATAGAGGTAACCGCCACCGGCGGGGACTGCCCGTCCGAGGCCAGCGGACTCACACCAACGCGCGCTCCAAGCGCGGGCGTCGGGTTCCGGTCGCCGGCAAGAGGCAAATCGCCAAGAAGTAGTAGGACGCTTTCGCAGCGTCGATTTCCCGACCATTCAGCAATTCGAGAGGAGAACCATGCCGAGAGCGCCGAGAACACGAAGACGGGAACGAAAGTCCGTCCCCGTAGGTCGAGCCTACATCCAGTCGACCTATAACAACACCATCATCACGCTCACCGATCCACAGGGCAGCGTGATCGCCTGGAGCAGCGCCGGGTCGCTGGGGACCTTCCGCGGCTCCCGAAAGTCCACGGCGTTTGCCGCCCAGAGGGCCGGAGAGGATGTCGCTCGCAAGGGCATGGATCATGGAATTCGGCAGGTCGAGGCATTCGTTCGAGGTCCGGGGGCCGGTCGTGAGGCCGCCGTCAGGGCGCTGAACGCCGCCGGCATCCTCGTCACGAGCATACGCGACGTTACCCCCATCCCCCACAACGGGTGCAGGCCCCGCAAGCGCAGGCGCGTGTAGAGACGGTCAAGACCACCACCCACACGGTACTGAAACGCAAGGAGAAACGGACAGATACACATGGCACGAAACACCGAAGCCGTATGCCGCCAATGCCGACGCATTGGAGAAAAGCTCTTCCTCAAGGGCGACCGCTGCTACTCCTCCAAGTGCGGAGTCGAGCGACGCCGTCGTCCGCCCGGAGACCAGGGCACACGCCGTCCCCGGCGGCCTACCGACTGGGCGCTCCAGCTTCGCGAAAAGCAGAAGGCGCGATTCACCTACGGCGTGTTGGAGCGGCAGTTCAAGAATTACTTTGCCGATGCCCGCGAAAGCCAGGGAGTAACCGGCGACGTGCTGCTGCAGCTGCTCGAACGGCGGCTCGACAACGTCGTCTACCGCCTGTCGTTCGTCGATTCACGGCCTCAGGCGCGACAGATCGTCAACCACGGGCATTTCAACGTCAACGGACGGAAGGTCAGCATCCCGTCGTATCGAGTTCGACCCGGCGACATCATTACGTGGCGCAGGGTTACCGACGACACCACGCCCGGATTCGTCGAGGCCCTCACGGACGGCATTCCGAAGCGCCCGGTCCCGACATGGCTCAAGCTGGAACCCGGCACGCTCACGGGCGAGGTGGTGTCGCTGCCTGAGCCGACTGAAATCGACACGGGCATAGAAGTAAGGCTCATCGTGGAGTTCTACTCCAGGTAGTCCGACTCAGGACGCCTGCCGGACCGAGGGATATCCCTCGGCGACGATCAAGAGGAGTAACTGCGACATATGATAGATTTCCACACCTTTGCCGCCCCGGAGACGATGATCGAAGAGCCGGAGCCGGAGCCCATACCGCTGATCACGGTCGATACCGAGGACGAGCGGTACGGCAAGTTCGTCATAGAACCGTTGCCGCAGGGCTACGGCATGACCCTAGGCAACCCGCTACGACGAGTCCTCTACAGCTCGCTGAAGGGCGCCGCCGTCACGTCCGTCAAGATCGAAGGAGTCCTCCACGAGTACGCGACCATAGACCACGTCAAGGAGCAGGTGTCGGACATCCTGCTGAACATCAAGGGTGTTCGCCTGCGCTCGCAGGTCGACCGACCGGGCAAGCTCCGCCTGGAAGTCGCCGGACAGGGAGAGGTCTCCGCGGGCGACATCATGGCCTCATCCGACTTCGAGGTCGTGAACCCCGAGTGGCACATAGCCACCCTCGACTCCGACGAGGCGCGTCTGTCGATTGAGCTCAACGTCGAGAGGGGCATCGGGTACGCTGAGGCCTCCGAGGGCGACGGTGTGCCCATCGGCGTACTGCCCGTCGACGCCATATTCACCCCCGTACGGAAGGTGAACTACAGCATCGAGGACACGCGCGTCGGACAGCGCACCAACCTTGAACGTCTCATCATCGAGATATGGACGGACGGGTCCATCTCGCCGCTGGAAGCCCTTCGCGATGCCGGGAACGTGCTGGTCGAGAAGTTCTTCCTGTTTGCGAATGCCCAAAAGGGCGCAGCCGACGGTCAGCTGACCACTCCGGTCGTGCTTACGCTCACGCCGGAGCAGTACAACACCCCCGTCGAGAAGCTCGATCTTTCGTCGCGGACGCTCAACTGCCTCAAGCGCGCGAGTATCGACAAAGTCGGGCAAGTCCTCGAGATGAGCAAGTCCGATTTATTGCAGATCCGAAACTTCGGCGAGAAGTCGCTGAGCGAGCTGTATGAGCGGCTTCGCACATTCGACCTCCTGCCCCCGGAACTCGACCCCGACCTCCAGGAGGCGCAGGAAGAGACGCCGGAGGACGAAGAGTCGGATACCGAAGACACGGAAAGCTAGGGAGAATCGACCGTGAGACACAAAGTTGCAGGACGCAAGCTCGGTCGTGGGACCGCCCACCGCATGTTGATGCTGCGGGGCCTGGTCACCGATCTGCTGCGTCACGAATCCATAAGGACAACCGAGCCGAAGGCCAAGGAAGCCAAACGCCTCGCCGAGAAGGTCATCACGCGCGCCAAGAAGGGCACGCTCCACCAGAGACGTATGGCGGCATCCTTCCTCACCGACGAGAAGGTCGTCGCCAAGCTCTTCGACGAGATCGGCCCCCGGTTCGACGAGCGCCCGGGCGGCTACACGCGCATAATCAAGATCGGCCCCCGCAAGGGCGACGCATCTCCGATGGCGCGCCTGGAGCTTGTGGAGTAGGAGGCGATAAGCATTACGTGGTGCGTAGGCAGTACATTGAGGTACGCACTCATCGTCGAATATGACGGAACACGGTACAGCGGATTCCAGTATCAAAAGAACGCACGAACGGTACAGGAGGAAATCGAAACGGCAATAGCCCGCTTCACCGGCGAGACGGTGCGAATCAAGGCCGCCGGTCGCACCGATGCGGGCGTCCACGCCACCGGGCAGGTGGTCGCCTTCGACTCGGACGCCGGCCATCCGACCGAAGTCGTCGTCCGAGCGCTCAACAGCTACCTGCCGGACGACATTGCGGTGAAGGAGGCCCACGAGGTCGCCGACACCTTCGACCCGCGAAGGTGCGCCACCGCAAGGACGTACGTCTACACCATCGACTGCGGAGCAACGCGGTCGCCGACCCGCAGATGGACGACCTACCACTTGGGACGGACGCTCGACGTGAGGCAAATGATCGAGGCGGCCGCAGAGTTCAAGGGGGTGCATGACTTCGCCCGGTTCTCGGGACCCCTCGAACGGCCTGACGCAAACGCCGTCCGCGAGATATTCGCCATCGACATAAAGAGGGATGCCGACACCGTTCGAATCGAGGTGACCGGTAACGCCTTCCTCCCGCATCAGGTGCGGCGAATGGCGGGAGCGCTGGTGGACGCAGGACTGGGAAAGCTGACGAGCGAGGATGTGAGGCGGCTCGTGGAGGGACCTGTCCCCGGAGTCGTGGCCCGCGCCCTGCCTCCACAAGGGCTGTGTCTCGTTAGCGTCCAATACGAAAATTCTGGTAAGCTATCTGAAGGAAAATAACAAATGGCAACGGCAACAAATCCGAACGCGGCACCCGACTGGCACGTCGTCGATGCCGAAGGCAAGACCCTCGGCCGCGTCAGCTCGGAAATATCGACCTTGCTCATGGGAAAGCACAAGCCGACATACGTGCCGTACCTCCACAGCGGCGACTTCGTGGTCGTCGTGAACGCGGAGAAGGTCGCGGTCACCGGCAAGAAGCTCGAACAGAAGATGTACTACCGGTACAGCGGCTACCACGGCGGCCTCAGGGAGCAGAACCTGGGATCGCTGTTGGAGAAGAAGCCCGGTGACGCCATCACCCATGCCGTCAAGGGGATGCTGCCCAAGAGTAGGCTCGGAAAGCAGATGATCCGCCGCCTCAAGGTATACGCCGGCCCGGATCATCCCCACGAAGCACAGTTCAACGCAAGAAAGGAGACCCCCCTTCCTTAATCCTTCCCCCGGCAGGGGAAGGACGAAAGAAACCTCTCCCTATAGCCGGATTCTCGGTAGGGGCAGGTTTCAAACCTGCCCTGTAAAGGAAGGTGACGATCCCTCCCCCGCCGGGGGAGAGATACAGAGAGGGGGCGAGGAGGACAACACAGGTGGTATCGCAGCAGTATTACTACGGCACGGGGCGTCGAAAGTCGTCCGTCGCCCGCGTCCGGCTCTACGTCGAGCGCGGACCCATCGTCGTCAACGGCAAACCCATGGAAGAGACCTATCCGTGGAAGTCGTGGCAGGACATCATCAACTCTCCCCTTGAGGCCACGGACACCTTCGGCCAGGTGCGCGTCGTCGCAAAGGTGTCGGGCGGCGGCGTCGTCAGCCAGTCGGGCGCTCTCAAACACGGCATCTCCCGCGCTCTGCTGGAGATGGACCCCTCCCTTCGCGCAACCCTGAAGCGAGGCGGCTTCCTCACCCGTGACGCCCGCGAGAAGGAACGCAAGAAGTACGGCCTCCAGCGCGCCCGCAAGAAAGAGCAGTTCTCCAAGCGGTAACCACTGCTTCCGCCTGACGCGCGGCGATTCCGACGAGCAAACAAAGAGGCCCGGGGCGAACGCCCCGGGCCTCTCATTCATCCTAACGGGTCGTTCGGTCTACTGTGTCCAGTACTCTGGGTCGAGGAAGTGCACGCTCTTGTACTTTTGCGACCTGTTGCCCGGATTGTTGATGTTGTCCAGACCGTCCTCGAAGTAGTACGTGCCCAGGATACCCTTCGCCTCGAGGGCGACGTGGTTCTTCGGCACGTTGCGCAGGTTGTTGCGCTTCATCGTCATGCCTCGGAATATCCCCATGAAGGCGAGGTAGCCGATGTTGTATTTCTCCTCGGCGCCGATCCGCCAGAACTCCTTGCCCATCTCGACACGATCAGGATGGAGCACGGGGCCCGTCTGGATGCCAGTCCGCCAGATGTCCTGCATCTCCATGATGTTGCCGGTGATGTCCGCTGGGTAGTTGCCAGCCGGCGCCATGTTGCCATAAGCGTCCATGTACAAGGCATCGCCGCCCGTCGGGGCCATTCCGCTCTCTCCGAACGACGCCCAGTAGTTGCCCATTGCCGCGCCAAGCGGACTTCCGCCCGTACCTGCGAAGGCGCGCGTCCACTGCACCGTCCACTGGTTCATGGAGTAGAGCGAGATGTGGTGCTCGAACGGGAGGTCGGGGTCTTCCTTTCGCGCGCTGCCGAAGCCGGAGCCGCCCTCGTCAATTGCCACCTTGATCCCAAGCTTGCCCCAATGGTCCTGCAGGACCTCGAGGTGAGGGAAGTAGGTGGGACTGGCTACGTAGTGCAGCGAAAGCGGGCCGCTCCCGTCCTTACGGTCGAGGTAGCCGTCTCCGTTGGCGTCCGAATAGCCCATCTTCTCCATGAGCGCCATGGCGCCTTCGAGATCGTGTCCGGCGTCGAGGTCTGCATATTCCTTGCCGGGGTAGTATGGCGTGATCGGGTGGGGTATCCACTGCTGCGGCGTCCCGATGCCGCTTGCCACGATCTGGTTCATTTCGTTGCGATCAGCGGCTATCGAGAGCGCCTTGCGGAAGTCCTTCGTGCGAAGAAGCTGTCCCATCTCGGGGTCTTGCACGAACTCGTTCTGGACTGCCGTCGCCGAGTCCGTCCCGGCGGGCGACCGGAAGATGTAGACGCTGTAGTCGCCCTTCTCCATGTTCGCCATGTACAGGGGCAGTTCACCCAGAATCATATCGCCGCCGAAGTAGTCGTTCTCGCCGTTCATAGCGCGGAACACGCCGGCAGTGCGGTCCTCGGTGCGAATGAGGATCTGCCCGTCAATGTACGGGAGCTGGTTACCCTCGGGGTCGACGCCCATGAAGTAGTGGTTCCGCGTCGCTGCGCGGCCGCCCTCACAGCACCGCGTCTGGATCAACTCCGACATGGCCGCAGCGTAGAAGTCGCCCTTATAGATGAAGCTCGGGTCGAACTCCGTCGGTATCGGTCCGGTCTGTCGCCAGTCATGACCGGGGCCTGAGCGGATATTCCGAATGAGGTTAAACAGACCGCGGACATTGTCTTGCTCGTACTGCGCCAGAAGGGCGTCTATCTCCTCCGCGTTGTACTTCGGGTGGAAGCGCTTATAGAGGTGGGAAGGCGCGTAGTAGCAGCGCGGGCATCCCCGCGTCTTCGACGATCCCCACATGTGCCTTGAGCTTGCGAGGTCATAGTACGGGTCGTCGAACTCGACCGTCCACGTCACGTCGTCGACGACGGCGAAACGGGCCCGGTTGCTGGTTATCTGGGACTTGAGTTCCGCGGGTATTCGAGAGGCGGGATTGACTTCGCCCTCGTTGAACATCAGGTCTTCCATCGCGAACCTGACGTCCTCGATGGTCATCGGGTATCCGTCCGACCATCGCGCGCCACGGCGGTTGGTGAACGTGTACTTCCGGCCGTCGTCGCTCACTTCCCAGCCCTTGATCAGGCGAGGCTCGCTGGTGCCGGTCGGGTCGCCGTTGACGAGGCTGGTGACCGCCAGGTGGTCGAGCGTCTTCAACTGGGAACTCGTGATCCGCATCATTCCGCCGTAAACACCGATCTCGTCATAAGGAGCGATGACCCAGATGTCCTCGTGCACAGGCAGCCGGTCTTCCAGCGGGAGGATATCCCCCGACTTGACCAGCGCCGCCGACTGCGGAGACTCCTTCAGCTTGGTCGGAATCGCGCCGTCCCACTGGTGGGATGGATAAGCGCCCGGTTCCAGTTGCGGGGCCATATACACAAAGTCTCCCATGGCCTCGGTCGGGTCCTCGCCTTGCCGTTCTGCAGCTGATGGAGCAGCCCCCCCGACGCCCGCTCCCATGGCGGCGGCCGGCTGTTCCGCAGGCCTGGCCGGTGCGGCCGGCGCGGGCAGCTGCTGGGCTTGAGGTGCCGGCTGTTCTATGACCGGCGCCTCCGCGGGGGCCGCCGCTGCTGCCGCCGGTAATGCCTTTGCCGCGGCTATGGGCTGTTCAGGCTCTTCCGACGACTCACATGCAAGGGCGGCGACCGTGGTGACGATAACCGCTAGGGCCGCCAACCCTCTCATCTTCCAAAGTATTCTTCGCATGAGAATTCTCCTCTTAAAATGGTGACTTACTTCCTGCACTTCAAATCCAATTCGTACAGTCTGCCCTCACTTTTAGCATTTATAGGAAGATAAGTCAATCAACGCTCCTACTTGGAGCCTGCATATCTCCTCCACACCATAATTCACACGTGCCCAGGACCTCCCCTCTCCCACATCTTGCAATGCCCGCGACGCTGGTGGACAATTGCCCCTGAAACGACCACCCGACTAGAACGAGGAACAGCCATGCCGCCCATCAAGTCCGGAATCTTCATCATGCCATTCCATGACCCCGCCAAGCCATTGGCGCAGTGCTACGATGAGGACATGGAGTTGGCTATCCGCGCCGACGAGTTGGGCTTCGACGAGTTCTGGATCGGCGAGCACCACACGATGGCCTACGAGAACATCACCATGCCGGAGCTGTTCATCGCCGCCGCCATGCCGCAGACCAAAACCATGCACATGGGCCCGGCCCCCGTCTGTCTTCAGCAGCACCATCCGCTCCACGTCGCGAGCAGGCTGGCCATGCTTGACCACCTCAGCAGGGGACGCCTCGACCTCTGCTTCGGCCCCGGCAGCGTGTCCACCGACCTCGAAATCCTCGGCATCGAGCCGAAGGACTCCGCCAAGATGGTGGCCGAATCGGCCGACATGATTCTCAAGCTCTGGTCGTCGGACGGCCCCATCGACCTAGAAGGCGAATTCTGGAACCTCAAGATGAGGGAGCACATCGACCTCGAAGTCGGACTTGGCATTATCCACAAACCCTACCAGCAGCCACACCCGCCAATCTCTATGCCGATCACGTCCATGAACTCCGGAACCGCCAGGGCCGCGGGACAGCGCGGATTCCAGCCATTCGCCCACAGCCTGATTACCACGAACGTAGTCGCCAACATCTGGGAGACCTACGAGACGGCATCGTACGAGGCGGGGCGCATTCCCGACCGCTCCGACTTCAAGATTGCCCGCGCCGTCTTTCTCGCCGACTCGACCGCCGAGGCGCAGAGCATCGCGAGAACCAACTCCCTCGCCGCGGGCTTCAACTACATCGGCGACCTGCTCGACCGGGGCGGACGCGGACGCGGAATGATGAAGCGCGACCAGGCCATGTCCGACGCCGACTGCGACATAGACTTCTGGATGAGCGAGCAGATCATCTCCGGAGACGTCGGCTACGCCCTCGAACGTCTCCTGGCCATGGTCGAGGAAACGGGAGAGTTCGGTACCCTCGTCACCATGGCCTACGACTGGGACGACAAGGAAAGCTGGGTACACAGCCTCGAACTCTTCGCAAACGAGCTCATCCCAGCCCTCAACAGGGTCGTCGGGGCCGTCCCGGTGTGAGGTCGTACGAAGTCCTCTGCCCCGCCGTTCGCCCCGGCGCCAGTGTGGCAGGCCCTGAGCACTTCCTAATCTCTCCCCCGCCGGGGGCTGAGCACTTCCCAATCTCTCCCCCGCCGAGGGCTGAGCACTTCCTAATCTCTTCATCGCCGGGGGAGAGACCACTTCCTAATCTCTCCCCCACCGGGGGAGAGACAAAGAGAGGGGGCTATTGAGATAACCCCATGCGCCTCCTGCTCATAGGCTGCGAGTACACCGGCAAGGCCACTCTCGCCCGGAACATATCCCGTTGGATGATCGAGACGATGGGAGTGTCCCTCGTCAGGTGGCACGACCACTTCGTCGTCCCCCGCCTCGACAGCCACACGATCATTCGTGCAGAGGGCTTGGACGCCGCCATCGGCAAGGCCGAACACGACCTGAACACCGATGAGGACGAAGAGCAGATCATGTCCCTGCGGCCCAACGTATTGGAGCAGCTCCAGCGGCACAACATCTGGCGTCATCTGCACCCCGGTCTGTTGGAAGCCGCCGACGTGCTGTTCATCAACTTCTACTACGCCGAAGCGGTCTATGCGCCCCTCTACTACGGCTACGGAGAGCCCGGCTCATTCGCCGACCGCTCAGAGAGGGCCCGTGAGTGGGACCACGAACTGCTCGCCTACGCCCCCGACACGGTGCTGGTTCACCTTACGGCAGATCATGACTCCGTCGCTGAGCGTATGGCAACTCACCCACGCGTTCGCGGCATCCTTGAAGAACGAGATATCCCGTACGTCCTCGACCGCTTCCGAGAGGAATACGAGGCCAGCCAAATCAAGCGAAAGTTCACCCTAGTCACGACGAACACGACCCCCGAACAAACCCTGGCACAGTTCGTCGACCGCATCCAGCCACACCTGAGCGAAGTAGACCGCCAACGAATTCGTTGATACCGGCTACTCTCCACACTCGACGAAAGCCAGTCCCTAGTCCGTCATTACCGAGAAGTGGGACTCCCGCATGACCGTCATACCGGCGAAGGCCGGTATCCAGAGGGGCGGATGTGTGAGTTGGTTGCCGCTACCCTCGTAACCCCCGCCGCACTAGTACTCAGTCAACTTGAATATGACGAATTGGCAGATGCCGCTTTATCCCCTCTCCCGTCGTGGTAGAGGGCTAGAGCCTGCCCCGTACTCGATACGGGGGTGAGTGTGAATCGTAATATCAAAACCATGTTGACATGGTACTAGTGGTTCAACATCCTAGTTATGAAGGGTAACCAGACTATGACTTGGTAGGGGCGGGTTTCAAACCCGCCCTGTCGTGTAAAGCACGAATCAAATCTCCAATTACTACCCGTCACTCAAAGATTTCGGTCCACTAGGCCTTCTTCATCCTCCACCGATACGACATGCCCGTCCAACCGGGCCTCCAGTAGCTCCGTAAGCATTTGCCCCACTGCTGGCCCCTCTTGCACTCCCTGCGCTATCAGGTCATCCCCATTGAGCAGCGGACGCACGTGCCGCAACTCATCGACGTACAGACGGAGCCACCCCTCCACCTTCGGATTGCTCGCAGCCATCGCGCACGACTCGACGGCGTGAAGGTGAAGGCCGTGCAGCAGCCGGTACACACGACTTCTCGTCAAGTTCTCGTCCTCGAGTTCCGGCAGCCGCGTACGGACGGTCGCCACGTCCCGAACGAGCCTCGCCCAATCGGCGTTCAGATTGAGTCGTTGAACGACCGCCTCCATGTCGCAGTCGGCGACCGACTGCACCATCGACCCCAGTAGAAGCTCGGCCCTTCGAGCGTGGTTCTGGGGATCGGACTCAATCGCCTGAAGCGTCACCGGTTCTGCCCGAAGTGCAGGATGAATGGCGGCCAGAACTCCCAGCCTACCCGCCATTTCGATCATCGCGCCGGCGCGCTGCTCACGGAAGATGCGCTCGATCTCATGCCGCACGCGGTCGGGACTGATGGCGCTCAGGCAGGGCAGGCTGCGTTCCAGCAGCATTGCTGTTCGATCTTTCAGCCGAAAGTCGAGGCGACAGGCGTAGCGGACGGCGCGGAGTATGCGGGTGGCGTCGTCCTCGAAGCTCCGGTCATGGAGCACGCGAATCAGCCCGCGCTCCAGGTCGGTTGCCCCACAGTTCGGGTCGAGCAGATTGCCCCACGAGTCCTCGCCCAGCGATATCGCCATCGAGTTGATAGTAAAGTCCCGCCGTGCTAGGTCTTCTACGATAGCGCCTGGGAACACCGTGGGGAGAGCGCCTGGGCGCTCGTAGGTCTCCCGGCGGGCCGTCGCAAGATCCACTTCGACGCCTCGAACGGTCAATGACCAGGTTCCGAATGCCGAGGCCTTTCGGATCGCGGCGTCCCCCCGTCCACGAATCGACTCCACGAGCCGTTCGGCATTGCCCGAAGCCATGACGTCCACGTCGGTGAGAGGGGCGTCTGCGAGAAGGTCTCTTACCGATCCTCCAACGAGGTACGGATCGACACCAAGTCCGGCGGCGAGTTGCGATAGCTCCCTGAGTACGCAAAGCCGAACGCCGGTAAGGCGCTGTTCAAGTCTATTCGAGACGTTCATGAAGCCGTCTAAAGCTGCGGCGCGGCTGTCCGCCGGACTACGCCCCGCCCTGAACGACCTGCAGGATTTCCTGGGCGTGGCCCTCCGGCTGCACCTCGTGCCATGCCTTCATAATCCTTCCGTCCTCGTCGATGAGGAACGTCTTGCGGATTATGCCCACCATGCGCTGGCCGCGGAATTCCTTCTCCCCCCATACGCCATAAGCATCGATGCAAGAGCGGTCGACGTCGGCGAGCAGCGGGAAGTTCAGGTGGAACTTGTCGATGAATTGCTGGTGCGAGTCCATGTCGTCGGCGCTGACGCCGAGTACGACGAGGTCCTCCGCGTCCAGATCGTCCTTGCTGTCGCGGAACCCGCAGGCCTCCTTGGTGCAGCCCGGCGTGTCGTCCTTCGGATAGAAATACAGCACGACCTTCTTTCCCCGCAGGGCGTCCAGAGAGACGCTTCCGCCGCCGGATGAGGGGAGTGTAAAGGACGGGGCTCTATCGCCGGATTCGAGGCGTACGCTCATGGTTCTATTCTCCTAAACGGAAAGGTCGGTCCGGAATGCCCGGATCTCGGTCTCCCGACCCAATGGCCGGACACGTATCGGATTATCCGATGCTATTAGCTCTCCTCCGAAGGCGGGACCAGTGTTGCTTTCGTAGGAGAGAGCTCCCACTGCCACTCGACTTCCGCGTTTTTTGGAGTCTTGAGCATGCCCTTGCCATGAAGCAACTCGGTCACGTACTCAAGGAGGTCTTCCGCGCAGACGGCGCAGTAACCGTACTTCTCTATCAGGCGCTTGACTATCGAGACGCGCCGTTGCGTCCATTCCGCCCGCTGGCGACTCGACCGAGGTCTGGTAAGGCCACGTTGCAAGTCTCGGGTTGTCGGGAAGAGCCGGGCCTCAATAGCGGCCTTTAGCCTTGGCTCCGACGTGTAGTCGAATTCTCGCCCTCGCCGTTCGTACAGAGATACCAGACGATGAATCTCCTCGCGGAACTCCTTCTTTTCTCGCTCACGTATGTCGATCGCCCGCTCGATCTCCTGCATGTCCGGTTCTTCGAGTTCGGGATCGTTCGCCCAGTACATGCGGACGTCCTCGAGGTATCTGGCTAGCAGAATGGCAGCCGTGTCATCGAAGGACTCATGGTATGCGCGCTGCACCTCACTAATAGCCAGGTCGTTGTATTCGCTCACGGTATCGGATACCCGGTTGATGGTAGTAGCTTTGTCAGCCTCGGCGAGGCTTATGTTCCCGCTCATTCCCTCCCAGAGGCTGTTCAGTACGGCCAGAGGAGTCACACACTTGATATCGGGAATGCTTGCCACCGTAGAGACGCGGTTCATTACATACCGAGGCGATATTCCGTGCATTCCCTCGCTCGCGTGCTGACGCTTAATGTCCGCCACGTCTTGGCGCGTGTACCCCCCGACCATCCGCCCGTCGTAGAGCCGCAACTTGTCCAGGAGCGTCATCCCCTGCCGTTTTGGCTGGTCAAGCCTGGAGAGGACGGCAAACGTGCTGGCGACTTGCAGAGAGAGCGGAGCAATGCAGATCCCTGTCTCTTGACCTTGCGCGACGACCTTGTCGTAGATCTTCACTTCCTCGCGCACGCGCAGGTTGTAGGGTACCTGGATGGCGATGATTCGGTCCTTTAGTGCCTCCGAATGCTCGTCAACCGCAAACGAATTGAAGTCCCCCTCGTTCGAGTGCCCGATGATCACCTCTTCGGCGTAGATCGAGCCAAACTTCTCCATCTTTATGACCTGCTCCTGCGCTAGACCCAAGAGCGCCGTCAACAGGTGCTTGTCGGCCTTGAACATCTCAACGAGCTCGATCATTCCCCGGTTCGCCACGTTGAACTCGCCGTCCATACGGAACGCCTTACCCGCCACTTCCGTACGCGTCCCTTCGAGCCGGTCATTGTCAATGCTCCCGACCAATAGCTCCGAGTCGGCGTTCGGGTTCGTGGCAACGTAGTACCCTATGCCCACGGCCTCGTGTTCGGAAAACACGACCCTCTCCACGGGCACTTCGCCGATTCTGCCGTTGAACTGGGTCCTGACCAAGTACCGATTCCTTGGGTTCAATTCCCCCTCGATCTCGATACCGAATTGCTCTTTCAGACCGGGACGCAGCGAGTGGGGAATCAGGTGGAGAGGCTCCTCTTGCATAGGGCAGCCCGCGATGGTGTAGACCGCCCCTTCCTCGGTGCGTGTGTATGCTTCCAGGGCCTGCTTGATTAGGGCGACGATGGTCGACTTGCCGCTCGCCGGGGGGCCGAGGAGCAGCAGAATGCGCTTTCTCGTCTCCCTCCCATTCGCGGCCGCCTCAAAGAACTCGACGATCTGCTTGAGAACGTCTTCGAGTCCGAATATGTAGCCCTCGAAGAGCCGGTAGATCGGCTCACCGGTGGCTGATTCGTCAACTTCTTGAGCGAGAATCGCGTCCCTGACGCGAGCGTGGGCCAGTTTCCCTATCGAGGGGTTGTCGACTACCATGGAAAGATAGTCGGCGAAGGTGCCCTTCCAGTTATGTAGCGCCGCCTCTCGCTCACTGGCGGCCAGAATTTCGTCGATTGAAATCAACGCGTCGCCCATTATCCTTGTCCTCTTCCTCGTATTTTCGACGGCTACGTCAACTCGGTCAACGCGACCCTCCACAGGCTATAGGATCGCACGGGATACGATCGCCAACCCAATGACCCCAACCGTTCCGCCTCCGAGAAGCAGGAACCAAGCAGCCACTGCCCGCATCACGTTGAACGTGAAGCCATAGGCAAAGAACACCATGGCGGACATGATCGAAAGGAGCAGCGCCGCTAGGGACAGGCCCAGCCAAGCGCCCTCTCCATACCGAGGCTCAAGCGCCGTGGCGTAATAGATGAATATGACGGCAGACACTACGGTCAAAAGCAGGCCGTAGAATCCTACGCTGCGCTCTTCTAAGTCCCAGAGAGCTTGTGCTGCCACACCCACGCAGTACAGTGCCCACACCCCGACCAGTACCTTCGTTGCAGTGATCTCGGCCAGGTGATTTGCGGTCGAAATCGTCTTGTCGCCGGAGCCTGTCAGCAACATAGGATCCAGCACGATCGCCACAAGCGATAGCAGTCCAAGGCCTCCTACGAAAATCCCCGTTGTTCTGCCGTCTGAGTACAAGCCCAGCAGATTCCAGGACTGAGAAAACAACGCCGCTCCGACGAGAATCAGAAAAACTGCTTCCATTTCTATGCTCCTCCAGGTAGTTTGGTTAGTGTCCCCGCGCGTTTCAGTGACATACTATCTCACAGCCTCAAACTACGTGTCTAGTATGCGGTCAAAGTACCGCCCCTTCAAGTTTTGGCTGATTTAACCCCACGCTTCGGATCTCCCCTATAGCTTCACCTGTCGAATTCCGGGATCGCCGCCCCTTCGGCCACCGCCTGCAAGATCGCCTCGGTCTCCACAGCAATGCGGTCATAGTCGAATTGCTTTGCCAGGTCTCGGCAGTTGCTGCTCATCAGCCTCAGCTTCTCTCTATCCGAATCCAGTTCAACCAGGACATCAGCCAGTTCATTCGAGTCCCCGGGACGAAATGTCCTTCCCGCCTTTCCCCCTTCGACCAATCTTGCTCCCTCGCATCCCGAACTGATGACCACCGGAACGCCGGACGCCATCGTTTCATAGACCTTGGACGGCATCGTGCTGGGAAACTCCGCCGCCAGCGGGACGATAGCGACATCGCACGAGGCAAGGAACGACGGGATGCGTTCTTGGTCTACGAGGTCGATAAAGCGCAAGTTTTGCAGTCCCTTTCGTTCGGCCGATTCGACGAGCGCCTCCTTGCAGGGGCCGTCTCCCACCATGACGAACCTGATTGTCGGACGGTCCCTTAGCTTCTCCGCGGCATCCACAACGACATCCAACCCTTGAAACAGTCCGTGCAGTCCGAAGTAGCCGACCAGAAAGTCCTGTGGGCCTGCACCCAACATCCCACGAACATCCTGGCTCCCAAATGCCGGATCGAACACGCGCAGGTCCGCGCCGTTGCTTATCACCGCGGTGCGTACTTCGGGGAATCTCCGGCTGATACGCTCCCTGGCAGCGCCGGAGTTTGTAGTCACAAGATCCGACTTCCGGTACCCGAGACTTTCCAGTCGTCTCAGCGCCCACAATGTTGTCCTTCCCATTGGGTAACCTAGCTGCAACGCCATCTCAGGCCAGATGTCTGAGACGTTCATTATCACTCGCGCGCCGGTGATGCGAGCTATAGTCAGCCCTGTGGGAACGAGCGGAAGAGGCGGCGTATCGAAGAGGACGATATCCTGCCGGCCGAGTCCCCATATGCCCAGAAGCAGACTCGACAGGGTGAACGATGCGTAGCTCATGGACCTCGACAGGAACTTGGAGGAATTTGAGGGAAAGGCCCACGTTCGGACTACCCGAACTCCGTTGACTTCGTCCTCCGCGCGAATCTTTCCGCGATACCCGTCGAATATCCGCCCTGTTGGATAGTTGGGCATCGCCGTGACCACGGTGACGCGATTGCCCTTCTCGGCCAGGCTTCTCGTCATCCTGTGCAACCGGGCCGCCGTCGCTCCCACCTCAGGGGGAAAGTTCTGCGTGAGTACGACTATTCTCATCAAGCTGAATTTCCTGTGCCCATGAAGTAGGGCGGACAAGGGTGATGACCCGGCGCCACGAGGGTCAAATCAGCCGCTGCGCTCGTTGCGGCCCCAAAGCCCGCGGGAGTCGACAACAAACTTAGAAGCCAAGGCCTCCTGACCGACCTCTGTGAACACGCTGTGGTCCGTAAGCAGTACGACAACGTCCGCAGATGCCAGCCCGTCTTGAAGCTCAACAAGCTCGGTAGCCCCATCGTTCGCAATCTTGGCGGGCAGCTCGGAAACAAACGGTTCGACCACCAGAATCCGCCCTTTCATGCGTTCCTGCAAGCTCTTGACCACTTCGATTGCCGGGCTTTCACGTAAGTCTGCCGTGTCCGACTTGTAAGCCAGCCCCAGGCAAGTGACGACTGGATCGTCCAGACCCTCGCACTCGGCGATCACCCTGTCCGCAACAACCTTCGGCATCCCGTCGTTGACCCGTCGCGCGGCCTGAATCAGCAGCGTCAGATGGGGCGCAGCGTCTGCTATGAACCACGGGTCGACAGGGATGCAGTGCCCCCCGACTCCTGGGCCCGGATTAAGGATTTCAACTCTGGGATGCTGATTGGCGAGTCCAATTAGCTCCCATGGATCGATGCCTAAGGCCCTGCAGACCAACGAGATCTCGTTGGCGAACGCAACGTTTACGTCTCGAAAGGCATTCTCAGCGAGCTTCGCCAACTCCGCCGTGCGTACGTTCGTGACGTGGCAGGCCCCTTCGACGAACACGTCATACAGCCTCTTCGCCATAGCTGCGCACGCCGGGGAGACGCCTCCGATGACACGGTCATTTGTGACGATCTCCTTTAAGGCGTTCCCCGGCAGAATTCGCTCCGCGCAGTATGCCACGCGAATATCGCTTTCATCGCCTTCTGAGTGTGGGAATGTCAGGTCCGGGCGCAGCGTTTGCAGCCACTCGCACACACTTTCGGTCGTCCCAACGGGACAGGTCGACTCCACGACCACCAGGTTGCCCTTCCTTAGAGAAGGAGCCAGGTTGTCTATTGCCGTCCGCACATAGCTCAAGTCCGGGCTGCGGTCCTCGTTGATTGGAGTAGGCACGGCTAAGATGAATGCATCGGCCGGCGCCGGTTTGCCACGGGCCGACAGTCCGCCCGATGCCACTGCGTCGGCCACGAGAGAGTCCAGCCCCGGCTCATCGAACGGGGCCACGCCCGAATTAACCGTTTCGACACGCTCTGGGTTAACGTCGACGCCGATCACCTCCACAACCCGACTCGCAAGGACCGCCGCGGTCGGCAGTCCGACATAGCCGAGACCCACCACACAGACCCGCTCAATGCCTTCAGTCACTCGTCAGGTCCTCGAGTATTCGCTGACTTGCACGTCCGTCTCCGTAAGGATGGTGTACCCGTGACATGTCCGCGTAAATCTGCGACTCGTCCAGTAGTCGCGCGACTTCCGTCGTTATGCGTTCTGTGTCCGTCCCGACCAGCCTGACCGTCCCAGCAGCCACGGCCTCGGGACGCTCGGTCGTATCACGCATCACGAGCACCGGCTTTCCCAGCGAGGGCGCCTCCTCCTGGATTCCCCCTGAGTCGGTCAAGATCAGATATGCCTCGTTCATAAGATGCACGAATGCCAGATAGTCTAGCGGTTCTATCAGGTGGACGTTTGGGAGGTCCGCCAAGTGACGAAACACGGGCTCGCGGACTCTGGGATTGAGATGCACCGGATAGACAATCTCCACGTCGTCGCGCCTGCTGATCTGAGCAATGGCTCTGCAAATCTCCTCGAACCCGGCGCCAAAGCTCTCCCTCCGGTGCCCTGTGACGAGAATGAGCCGCCTGCCGGCCTCCAGCGGCGGCAGCTTAGCGCTTGCCTTCCTGGCGAGTTCCGGATCGCCGTTCAGCCTGTCGACCACGTGCAAGAGCGCGTCGATCACGGTGTTGCCAGTCACGACGATTCCTTCTGCCGGCAGGCCCTCGCCCAACAGCTGATTGCGCGCCGTCTCCGTGGGAGCGTAATGCCGGTCGCTCAGCGCGTCCGCCAGCCGGCGGTTCATCTCTTCGGGCCAGGGAGCCGACATATCCCCCGTGCGTAGCCCCGCCTCCACGTGTCCCACGGGAATCCGGGCGTAGAACGCCGCCAGCGCAGTTGCCAACACCGTAGTCGTGTCACCCTGCACCAGAACACGGTCGGGGTTCGCATCCGCCAATACCCCCCGCATTCCATTCAGTACCGCGCCCGTAACGTCAGTCAGGTCCTGCCCTGGAGTCATCACGTCCAGATCGTAATCGGGCTTGAGGTCGAATAGCCGCAGCACCGAGTCCAGCATCTCCCGATGCTGCGCGGTGATACACAGCTCGTGCTCAACGCCCTCGGCTGCCGCCAGCGTACGCGCCACCATTGCCATCTTCACGGCCTCCGGGCGTGTCCCGACGACGGACAGAATACGCATGTTAGCCTGCTGCCTCAACCAATGTCCCGGCGAATTCCATATGACAGTCTCTGCAATTGAGTAAGGCTACAACGTTTGCCCAATCACCGCTCGAACGTAATATGCCATGAGCTTTCAACAAGGTCGGCAGGACAGGTTAGTAAGACATTGCTAATGTGCGTCATATCATCGCACGGCCGAGATCGAGGCCGTGCGTAAAGTCTCTACACTTCTTCAGAAACTCGGCGTCGGGAATCTGCCAGGAATGACTGGGCAACTGACGAGGTCGCACTTGTACATAGTTGAAACGGTCCGCCGCGTATGTCGGGCATCCTGCAATTCTTGCGGAACTCAGTAAATCCGCATCTTCCGAGATTGAAGAGGAATCGAAGGGAATATCTCGAACCACGTCGGCTTGGACAAATAGTGTCCCGCCTGCCAATGTGGATGACGTGAGCGTGTGGTCGGGAGCAATCTCTCTTAATGCTGTCGTATTACTCGCTTCGAAATGTACATAGTACATCCCCTTGCCGACGATCTGGGCGTGTGAGAATGACGCCGCGAGAACATGGTCCGACAGGTACCGGTCCCCATAGTAATCTTCGTCGTTCATCAGCGCGATGTACTTGCCCGACGCCGCTTCCACTCCTCGGTTTAGGCAGTCTCCAAGGGTCGTCTTCTCATCCACGTGGAGCACCTGCACGTTGGTAATGCGCTCCGCGTCCCTTCGGATGGCGTCGAGATCGAACTCCGCACTGTTCAGGACGAGAATCAGTTCCTTATTCTCATACGTCTGCTTCTTGAAATTGTCGAGGCGCTGCCCCACGTTCTCAGGACGCATCGTAGCCGTCACGACGCTAACCGACGGCTGCTCCGAGTCGAGCGGTTCGAGGCCGATAGTGCGAAAGACCTCGTCCATTCGGCGCCGGTACGTATGATTCTCATGTACGTAGCGATAGGCCAGGTGCCCCTCACGGGCACGCGCCTCTTCGTCTGTAAGCAATTCCTGAAGGTGACTGGCTGTTTCTTCCTTGCTATGCGTGACCCTGACATGTTCCCCTAGCATTCGGCTCATGCCGACCGACTCCGAGGAGACCACCGGCGTTCCACACGCAAGGCTTTCGAATACCCGGCGGGAAAACATCGTTGGTGAATCGGCTACCGTGTTTACATTGAGCATTACGTTATAGCACCGATAGGCCGTCAGCATCTCTTCGTAGGTAAGGGTTCCCTTGATAGCCTTCTCGTATCGGCTCGGGAAATCATATTCTAGGCCGAGGTCGGTTCTTGTGAGATTGCGGTCGAATATGTGCAGTCCGTACTCGATGGCGGGATCTAACACATGTAGGAGTGTTTCGGCCCGCTCAGGGTACCGTTGTGGCGCCCAGCTTCCCGGGAAACACACGGGATAGCGAGGCCAGTCCTCCTCCCGGGACGGATTGTGAAGCCGCGGCTGGGCGGCAAATGGCAGAGCGTATATCCGGCAGTGCCCCAATTTCTCCCTGTATCGTGGGACGCAGTCCGCGTCCGACGTGAAGACGAAGTCGAACTCCTTTGCGGCGCTGAGAAAATTGTCGAAATTGGTCGGGTCTTCCTTGTTCCAAAATACCGTCGGAATCCCATTGGAGCGGCAGTATTCCAACAGCGCGAGCAGAGTCTTGTTCTCGGCTCCTTCATGTTCGACGATCCGGTCTCTCCACAGCCCGTTATTGCCCCTCCAAGCCGACTCCACAAACAGGCATACCGGACGTGTCTCCTGCAACTCAGCAAGCCACTCCTTCGGTGATATCAGCAAGAGGTTTACCTCATGCCGAAGAGAGTATTCGGTGAAGGTGTCCAGGATGGCCGCGACCGGAGGGCCGTCCGTCCGGGCTTCCGGCATCGGCAGAACAGGCAAATCGATAAACCGGGAGGGATCGGGATAGACATCCTCAGAAAATGCGTCCGGTTCTCCGGAAATGTAGGTAGGAGGACCGCTGGAAACTTCCGGCGGCGCGTCTTCCGACGGAGGCGTTGGCGGTGTGGACTTCGAGCGATACTGCCGAAGGAGTTGGAATGGCAGCCTCCATGACGTAAGCGGCTTCCTCGCGGCATCCACAATCGCCGAACCCACAAGGAACGATGTGCTCGATCGCGTTACTTCGAGGCTATAGTTAACCCATCCCAATTCCCTCGTTTTGGCCCTGACCTCTCTGGCGCTGGCATTCAACTCCTTCGTCCTCGCCCTGACCTCTCTGGCGCTGGCATTCAACTCCTTCGTCCTCGCCCTGAATTGCTCCTTCAGGTGCGTGAACGCAAGGTGGTCCAGCTTGGCCCGAAACTCAAGACTCTTGTGTCTCTTGTTGTCGGTGTTCACTCTACGCTGAGCGACCCGGTTCTCCTCCTCCAATTGTTGAATACGCTGATGAAGTCGTTCGATCCGAGTCCCTCGCTCCGTCAACAGGCCGTATAGCTTCCTTTGGGAGTCCACCAGCGCCGCGTCGGTCATGGACAAGATCGCCTCGCCATCGAGACGCTGCCAAGATTCATCGCTGTCTAATGACAGGCAGCCTACAAAACGGATGTGATTGTCCTCCACGCACAGCGATTCCAACCCAAACGTTGGCTTCAGCAGATCGATGAAATCCGTCAGGCGGAAAGTACCGCGATGGTCTTCGTCAGGATGCGCTCCGAAACGAGTCGTGATGACCACCCGTCCGCCCGGGCGAAGATGCTCCACTGCCCTGTCCAGCATTGCGCCTGGATCGTCAAATTGGTCCAACACTTCTCCCATAAGCACGGTGTCGTAGAGGCTGCCCGCCGGCATCGCCTCTTTGAAGTCACCTTGGATGAACCGGACACGCGCGCGCACCTCCTCCGACTCCTTGGCTAGCAGATGTTGGGCGAATTCCAGTGCTTCAGGGTCGATGTCTAACCCGGTCACCGTATGTCCGCGGCGCGCTAGGAGCACCTCTAAAATGCCCTCACTGCAGCCCACGTCCAACACCCTGGGGCCACGGACCTCGTCCGCCATCCAATCGATCCGGCGGCGAAGCCAATGGTCGTTTGGGCTCACATCGACCAGGCCAAGATACACTTGGGATACGTGGTCCCTCTCTGACGTCACCGTCGGGACTCTCCTCGTCATATCATCGCGCGTCCGAGAGCCATGCCAGGCGTATGATCTCGACACTCTTTCAGAACTTCGGCGTCCGTGGTCTGGGTGGTATGATCTGATAGACGCCGTGTCCGCACCTGCATGAAGTTAAACCGGTCTGCTGAGTAGATTTTGCATCCGGCCTGTGCAGCGGCCAGTTGGAAGTTCGTGTCTTCCCTAATTGAAATGGAGTCGAACGGAATATCCCTCACAACGTCGTTCTTGATGAACAGAGTAGCGCCCCGTACAAAGACCGTGAATGCGTGCTCCGGCCACTTTTGCAACAGGGCCGTAGTATCGAGAGATTCCAAATACACGAAGTGCATCCCCTTCCCAACGATTTCCGCACCCGAGAACGAGGCCGCAAGAACGCTGTCCGACAGGTACCGCTCACCGTAGAGGTCGTCGTCGTCCATCTTCGCTATGTATTTGCCCGACGCCGCTTCCACGCCCCGGTTTAGGCAATCGCCCAGAGTCGTTCGCCCTTCCACGTAGAGTACCTGCACGTTGGGGATGAGTTCGGCATCTCTTCTAATCGAGTCGATGTCGAACTCCGCATTGTTCAATATGAGAATTAGTTCCTTGTCTCGATATGTCTGTTTTTCAAAATTGTTGAGGGACCGGAGCACATTCTGGGGACGCATGGTGGGTATCAGGACACTCACTGGCGGCTGCTCATGAACAAGGGATCCGAGACCGACCTTGCGGAAGAGGTCATCCATGCGGTGTCTGTACGTATGGTTCTCATGTATGAACCGGTAAGCCAAGTGACCGTCGCGGATACGTGCCTCTTCATCTCCTAGGACTTCCACGAGGTGGTCAGTGGCGTCCTCGAGACTGCGCGCGACCCTGACGTGTTCTCCGAGCATCCTTCTCATGCCGACCGAATCCGAGGAGATCACGGGTGTCCCACACGCCAGGCTTTCGAGTACTCGGCGGGAAAACATCGTAGGAGACTCGGTCACTGTGTTGACGTTCAGTATCGCGTCATAGCAGCGATAGGCTGTCAGCATTTCTCGGTATGTAAGTGTTCCCTTGATCGCCTCTCTATACTTGCTTGGGAAACGATAGTTTGACCTCATTTCGGGCCGGGTAAGATTGCGGTCGAAGATATGCAGTCCAAGAGGCAGGGCGGAGTCTAGCAAGAAGGGGAGGGCCTCACCACGCTCAGGGAATTTGTACTGTATCCAACTCCCCGCGAAGCACACCGGGTATTTGGGCCAGCTATCTTCACGGGACGGATTGTGTATTAGCGGCTGAGCCGCAAATGGCAGGACGTAAACCCGGTCATGCCCCAAAGCATCCCTGTATACTGAAACACAGTCCGAATCCGTGGTGAAGACGAAGTCGAACTCTCTGGCTGCACCGATAAAGTCGTCGAAGTGAGCCGGATCCTCCTTATTCCAAAATACGGTCGGAATCTCGTGAGACCGGCAGTATTCCAGCAGATCGCGCAGCGGGTTATCCTCAAGGCTTTCATAGCGAAGAACGCGACCTCGCCACTCGTCGTTGTTGCCGCCGAAAGCCGACTCGACAAGCAGGAATGCCGGACGCGCTTTCTCCATCTGGGTCCGCCAGCGCTCCCGTGACAGCAGTAGGAGGTTTACCTCATACCGTAGTGCGAGTTCCGTGAACGTGTCGAGGATAGCGGCGACCGGAGGACCATCGACCCTAGGCTCCGGCACTGACATAGAAGGGAAGCTGATAAACAGGGAATCGTCCATGTCCGGTGGGAGATTCTTATAGCGTTTGTCCGCATCAGTCGATTCACTGCTCTCCAATGGCGCTGTCGAAGGTGTGGACGCCGAACGGTAGAGAGACAGCAATTCGAATGGCAGCTTCAATAACGTCCGTGGCCGTTTAGCGGCACGCACCAACGACGCCCCGGCCCGGAATGAAGTGCTCGAGTATGTGGCCTGGAGTCGGTGTCTCAACACTCGAGCTTCCGACTCGCTAGCCTCCAGTCTCTTCTTTCTCAGCGCTGAGGAAACCTTAAGCTGAGCGATTACCATCCGGTCGTATTTTATCTGTCGTTCGAGGTCCAGGATTCTTTTGGTAGCGGCGTCGTTCTCGGGGCACGTATTTTCCGTGTCAAAGCGCACGCCCGGCGCGTCGTCACTATCCCGCATCTGATTGGACGTATCTTGATGTTCTGTATCTGCCATGCCTGCTTGAACGTGCTCCGCGTTAGGTTTCCGGGCAAGTCGGCAAATCGAGTTGGCTCAGGTCGCTGCCCGCCACAGCTGCCAGTTCCGGTGGTATGCACCCGGTGAACCGGTTGTTGGCGAGACGCAGGTGTTGCAGGCCGCCGGCTAGCTTGCTCAGTTCCGCCGGTATCTCACCGCTTAGCCGGTTGCTATGGAAGTTCAGCTGAGTAAGACCGGTCAGTTCACCTAGCTCAATAGGTATCTCACCGCTCAGTTGGTTGCTGGACAGCCACAGGCTGTTCAGGCTCCCTATCTTGCCCAGTTCACCTGGCATTGTCCCGCTCAGGTGGTTGTTATGGAGGAATAGCCCCTCCAGCTTTTGGAGTTGTGCCAGTTCAGTTGGAATCGCACCACTCAAACGATTGTTGCGAAGATTCAGTGTCCTCAAATCTGAGAGCCCGCCCAGCGCCGCAGGAATCTCACCACCCAGCATGTTGCTGTAGAGAAGTAGTGATTCCAAGTTGGAGAGGTTGCCGAGTTCCGACGGGATGGGCCCTTCCAGCCGGTTGCCGTAGAGGAAGAGTTGCCCCAGGTTGGTCAGTTGTCCCAGTTCCGGAGGGATTCGCCCTTGCAATCGGTTGTCATGCAGGTGTAACGCTGCCAGCTTGGAAAGTCGCCCCAGTTCCGCCGGTATATTGCCACTCAACCGGTTGCCGTTGAGGTTCAGGCTGGAAAGCTCAGAGAGCTTACCCAATTCAGGGGGTATCGTCCCGCTCAATCGGCTTTGGCTGAGGCTCAGCCGAGTCACCCGCCTGGGCGTACCGCCTGCTGTGACGCCATCCCAACTCGCAACCGGGACGGCCTCCGACCAGTTTAGGGTACTGTCCCCTGCCAGGTTGTCCCGGGCCGCCAGAAGGGCCTGAATGTCGCTCTTTGCCACTTCACCCGGTGGGACGATTTCCTCAGCATACTTCCGCAGCACTTCGTCCACGTCCCCCGTTGCCCTCACCTGCCCGCGGTCCAGCCAGATAGCTTCGGTACAGAACTCGCGAATGATTTCGGGCGACTGCGAGACGACGACCAACGTGTTCGCGGAGGTCATCATCTGGTCCAGACGTTCCTTGGCTTTGAGACGAAAGCTCTTGTCGCCGACGCCTATCACCTCGTCAACCAGCAGAATATCCGGACTAATGCATGTCGCAATTGACAGCACAAGCCGCGTCCGCATCCCGGTCGAGTATGTTCGAAGCGGCATGTAGATATAGTCGCCAAGCTCGGTGAACTCGATGATCTCCGGTATTCGTCTGCTGATTTCCTTCCGAGTCAGTCCCAGCAAGATGCCCGTGAGGATGATGTTTTCCAGGCCGGTAGCATCCGGACGGACGCCAAGAAGTTCAGGGAACAGGGTCGACACCTTCCCAGAGGATTCTGCGAGCCCACGTGTCGGGAAGTAAATCCCCGCCATCACTCTCAACAGGGTGCTCTTGCCGGCCCCATTGGCCCCGATCAGACCGACTCTCTGCCCTCTGGTTATGTTGATGCTGACATCTTCCAGGATCGTCACGGTCGTTGCGGACCCACGTCCGTAGCTCAGTCGCCCTCCGATCTGAGTAGAGACGGGGCGTGCCCCGTTCGCCTCTCGTCTTGCCCGATGTGGAAGACGGCGTTTAGTCGGAATTTCCAGCGTCACATCCCGCAATCTGATGGCGAAATCGTTATCCATGGATCAGATCCAGAGCGTAAGAGATCGACGCAGCCGATTGTACATGACTAACATGATGCTGATCCCAACCAGGTTGATGAGCAGAACGACCGCCCACGATGTCAACGAGGCGGACTCGCCGATCAAGGGCGCGCGCACGATTTCCAGAAAGTGAGTAAAAGGGTTGTAATTCGCGAGAAACTCGCGGTCGTTCAGACCGTCCACATACCAGAACACCGGCGTGGCGAAGAATAAGAACCTCATGCCCGCCCGGAGCAGATGAGTGAAGTCCCGGAATCTTGTGCCAATGAATCCCAATAGTGGAACCGCCCACAAGGTAGTGGCCACCAGAATTGCAAACCCCGGAACGGCGAGAAGCATCACCGGCTCCACAGGGGTGCGCGTGAGTATCATTACCGCAACGAACACGAGCGAGTGGATAGAAAACTTGACTAGGTGCTCGATCACGTTGCGCAGCACGTAGGTGAAGAGCGGATTGTTGATCGAGACGATCTGTCGCGAATTCGCTACGAAGACGTTCGCCCCCGTCGTGAGAGTGCTCGATATATACTGCCACAGCACCACCCCCGCCCCCATATAGACGAGATAGCCGCCGCGATCATCTCCGAGCAGTCTACTGAACAGAAGCCCCAGTCCTACCACCCACACTCCGACGATAATGACTTCCCAAAGAGGCCCGATGAACGCCCTGCGGTACTGAAGTACGAAATCGTACCATCCCAGGGTGATCCAGAGCGGAGTACGGATAAATGACTGGACAATGTCGTCTACGCCGGAGAGGAACCCTGCGTCCGAGGACCTGACTGTCACATGAGTCTTGTGCAACTATCGATACCGAGGGTGGCGGGGAGAGCAAAGCACGCAAATGTAGGGCCCCCCGTCTCTGTCGCGCGAAACCGTAGCCATGCAAACTCTCCAACGCCCTAGTGGTTCAAGATCCTAGTATTGAAGGGTGACTAGTACTCAGTCAACTTGAATATGACGAACAGGCAGATGCCGATTTATCCCCTCTCTCGTCGTGGGAGAGGACTAGGGTGAGGGTGAATCGTAGTATCAAAACCATGTTGACATCGTACTAATACACGTCCAGGGTGAAACCCGCCCCTTGGGGCGTCTGCTTGAAGTCGAAGACCGAGCGCTCGAGATTCTCGGCCAGACCCGGATCGACAGCTAGGACAACCGTCCCCTCATGCTCGAAAAAGATCTCGCCGCCCTTTTCAATTTCTATGACCACCCCGAAATCACCGGGCCCGGTCCACTCAGGCTTGACCGCCAGCTTGAGATACCGCCCCTCAGGCAACGGTCTCGCTTGCAAAATAGTCTTGAGCTCGTCCTTTGCCGAGTCGGTAACCTGAAGCATCGAGCGATCGGCCTTATCCCTCAAGTTCGCCGCGCACAATCTTCGCGCCCGCGACCATCGAGTCCAGCTTGAGCCGGGTTATCCAGCGAGGCAGCTGGAAGAACCCGCAGTCCGGGTTGACCACTAGCTGCTCGGCCGGGCCGTATTGCATGGCGAGCCTAATTCGCTCCGCCACGTCCTCCGGACTCTCAACGTAGAACGACTTGACGTCGATTACTCCGACGCCGAGTTTCTTGTCGCCCGCCCACTCCTTCCAGTGCTCGATCTCGCTCATCTCCCGGTTCGCGTATTCGAGCACCAGTTCGTCGTACCGGCACTCCTGCACCTTCGGGAACATCCACTCAAACGAACGCTTCCCGCGCGGCCTGCTGGTGAGATTCCCAAAGCAGATGTGCAGCGCGATCCTGGCATTTACCCCCTCAACCGCCGCGTTGTACAGGTCCACCCAGTCATTGAGCTGGCCCGGAATAACCGCGAAAGAGGGCTCGTCGAGCTGGATGTATTCGACTCCCTCGTCTACCAATGCCTTCAACTCCTGATTTATGGCCTCCGCGAAGTCCCAGGACATCTCTACCCTGTCCTTGTACGCATCGCCCGGCCGGATGTGGATCGTCAGCGTCAGCGGGCCGGGACAGGTGACCTTGATAGGCTTGTTCGTGTTGGCGCGGGCGTATCTGTACTCGTCCACGATGCCGAGTCCGTCCGGCACGCCGAGCTTCCCAACGGCCTTGTAGCGAGGCGGGGAGTCATAGCCGTACAGGCCCACCTTTCGCAGCTCCGGCTCCTGCTCTATCCCCTGGATCCGCTTGTAGAAGCTCTGCACAAAATACCAGCGTCGCATCTCCCCGTCAGAGATGATGTCGATGCCCGCCTTCTCCTGGTCGAGCATCGCCATGTTCACGGCGTCGTCGTACAACTCCCGCTCGTCGGTTCGCCCGTAGCCGCCCTTCTCGATCTCGTCCAGGGCCGTCCACATCCAGCCCGGATAGGCATGGCTCCCGATAACGGTCGTGGGCAAGAGGCTTGGGATAGACGCGGTCATGTCGTGCTCCATTGAATCGTTAGGTCGGTCTCAAGTATATGGGCAAAGGCGCGTGGAATCCAGAACGCGAGCGACGAGTTGACCGGTCATTACCCCGAACAAACCTAAACCACCTGCCTCGTCGCCGCACGCAGACGTTGCTCCAGCACCCGTATCCTTCCCCGGAGCTCGTCCTTCTCTTCCTCGGACTGCTGAAGGCGGTCCAAGAGCTTTATCACCACCTCGACCCCTGCTAGGTTTACGCCAAGATCGTCGATCAGGCCGCGGATCCGCTGGACGCGCTCGACCTCTCTACGGGAGAACATCCGCTGGTTGCCCGATGTACGGCGCGGCTCTACAAGGCCGATGCGCTCATAGTATCGCAGTGTCTGGGTTTGGACTCCAACGATCCGCGCCGCAACGCTGATAACGAAACACGGCTCGTCATATCCGACCATATCCTCCATGTTCATCGCCTACCCCTTTCCGGTGCGTAGCGCCCGCAGTCGCTCGAACAGTTCCCGCTCCTCGTCCCTCATCGGCTCCGGCATGACTGGACGCACCACGACGAAGAGGTCTCCCTTCCTCTCCGGCGATCCCAGTTTCGGCATCCCCTTGCCCTTAAGCCGGATCCTCTGCCCGTTCCGGCTGCCTGCGGGTATCTTCAACTGCCCTTTGCCGATTATCGTTGCAATCTCCACCTCAGCGCCCAGTGCCGCGTCGTCGAGCGGCACCGGCACGTCCAAGTACAGATCGTTCCCTAGTCGCTGAAAGTGGGGATGAGGCTCCACTATCATCTTCAGCCGGAGGTCCTGGTTGGCTGTCGGGCTCACCTTCACCACCGATCCGGTGTCCACGCCGGGCGGAATATCGACCTCGATCCGCCGTTCTCGCCCGCCCTGCGTGATCGTCACCGTCCGCTTCGACCCCAGGTACGCCTCTTCCAGCGTTACCTCGATGTCAAGCTCCAATCGCTGTTGCCGCGATGTCGTCTCGTTCCGGCTGCGCTTGCTCCTCCGAAACAGGTCCTCGAACCCGGCGAACGGGTCGGGATCGAAGTCTTCGTCGGTGCTCCACGTGTGCGTCCTCGCACTCCCTCGATCGGCGTAGCGCGACTCAAACTCGTCGGCCCGTCTCCAGTCGTCCCCGTACTGGTCGTACTTCTTGCGATCCTCGGCGTCCGACAAGACCTCGTTCGCCTCATTGATTTCTTTGAACTTGGCCTCGGCCTCCTTATCGTCCGGGTTCAAGTCGGGATGATACTTCCGCGCCAGCTTACGAAACGCCTGGCGAATATCCTTGTCCGTAGCGCTCTTGCCTACGCCCAGAACGTCGTAGTAGCTCTTTGTCTTCCGTGTGGTCATCTTCCCAGTTTCTCGATGGAAGTACTACTCGCAATTCGCCTATCTTCTTGCAGCGATACTATCACATTTGTAGGTGTTGCTCAACTGTAATTATACTAATCACTATAATATTATTAATACCATATAATGATTATGGTTATACTATTCCATGAATTGATTCGACACCATTCATTGCGAATCACTAACCCACAAGAGAGGTGTCAGAAATGGTACTACAGAACCCAAATCCCCCACCTAACCTTGTTGGTGTGGCCTTTGTGGTTCTACAAGACGTGTTCGTTGTCGACTGGGCGTTACATATGCTCAGATTGGGCCGTAAAGAGGGTTTCGGGCGACGGTTCTTAGAGAGTAGTGGAGCGCCCCACATGCTCAATGGTGGCTCTCTCGAGGCCAAGGAAAGCATGACCCGACACGGCAACGTCGGATGAGTCGCCCTCAACTGATGCTCCGGCACAGGTCGCCTACGCTCAGGGCTCGGCAGCCAGCGCCAGTATCTTCTCCCGCGCCCTGAGCAGCAACTCGTATGGGGGATGCCCACGGGCCAGGCGGATGATCAGTCGCCTGGCGTGACGCTCCACACGCCACCGCTCTTCCAACGCCCTGCGCTCTCTGCGACCCAATCCCCAAGTCTCGACCTCGCGAACCACCCAGCAGAACCCGCGTCCTTCTCCAGGATATCGAGATCGACCACCGACTCGCCCCCTGCCAGAGCCTGCCTTTTACTCGATACGGGGTTCAGCAGTATCAGCGACATGACTATCTGGCTGTCCGTCCAGCCCTGACCATACTCTCGCAGCCCGACGCAGCGCTCAACCGAAGACTTCGACCCGGACACGTGTATCAACTCCAAGTACGTCATCTGGCCGGACAGCGCCGTCATACCTGTCGATCTCTTCTCCTGCTCGTACTGGAACGGCAGAACTCCTTGCTTCATAATAGGCGCACCTTGTTGGTGATGGCTTTGTCTGTCCAACAACCATCATAGCCCGCTTCACGGCGGGCTCCAACGAGGCCTCCCTCAATCTAGGTGGGGAATCTGGGAGAGTGGGTTTCGTTGACCGGATGTAGGGGCTGTGCTAAATTTTAGGTGCCTGAAGAGACATTGATTTCGACCCCGGAGCGGCCGATATTGCCGAAGACCACAGCAGCATGACAACCGCGCAGACAAGGTTTCGTGCGGTGGCGTTGCTGGGCCTCATCGCAGCAATTGCGCAGGTGACGCTCGGGGGCATCGTCCGGGTGACCAACTCCGGCGACGCCTGTCCCGACTGGCCGCTGTGTCACGGGAAGCTCATCCCGCCGCTCGACTATCACACGATGCTGGAGTATTCTCACCGGCTGTCGGCTACGGTCGTGGGCATCCTCGTGGTGATTGCACTTTACCTCGCATGGCGACACTACCGGGGGAGCCGACCGGCGTTGATATCGACGAGCATGGGGGCGCTGCTGGTCATCGCGGCGGTCATCCTCGGCGGGTTGACGGTCCTAAGCGAGCTTACCTGGTGGGTGCGACTCATACACCTTGGACTCGCGGAACTTGTCGTTGCGAGCATGGCCGTGGCATGGCTTTCGGGCGGGTCGGTTGAGGAAGGTTCTTCGGCGGAGGTCATAGAAAGACCGAGTTTCAGGTTTGACCGTACTCTCATGTGGGCGACGTTGGGCAGTGTCCTACTCATGATCCTCTACGGTTCCTACATCGTGGGGTCGGGGTACGGTTCGAGCTGCGGAAGCTGGCCGATGTGCCAAGGATGGGGCATTCCCGACGGCATTGCCTTTGAAGCGCACATGGGCCACCGGTACCTGGCGGTGATCGTTTTCGCGCTCGTGGCGGGGATGGGCCACGTGGCATGGCGTCGGGGCGCGGTGGATGGTGAACTTCGCTGGTTAACCGTGTTGACCGGAGGGTTCCTCGTCGCGGAAATCCTTGTTGGAGCGTTCACGGTGTGGCTTGGGTTCACCGCGGCGGTGAAGTCGCTTCACCTGACGGTCGCTACGCTGATGTGGGCGTCGGCGGTGTTGTTGGCGGCGGTCTATCTCCGGCCCGACCGGTTCCGAGTGCCGTCGTGGCACGTGGAGAGCATGGCCTCATGATCGCTCAAAACATCCGCTCGCCGGGAATCGTCCGCGACTACATTGCCCTTACGAAGCCCCGTATCATTTCCCTACTGCTGGTCACGGCGGTGGGCGGGATGGTGCTGGCGGCGAAGGGGTTTCCCGACCCGATGATTGCGGCGTTCGTGATCGTTTGCGGGTATCTCGCGGCAGGCGGGGCGCACGCGCTGAACCACTACATCGAAAGCGACATCGACAGCTTGATGCACCGCACCCGGAAGCGTCCCGTCGCCAGCGGCAGGGTGTCTCGGCGTGAGGCGCTGGTCTTCGGGGTCGTGCTGACGATTGCGTCGTTCGCGCTGCTGAGCGCCTTCGTGAACGTTCTGAGCGCGGCGCTTACCCTGAGCGGAACGCTGATCTATATCTTCGTCTACACCATCGGTCTGAAGCGCGCGACGCCGCAGAACATCGTCATCGGCGGGGCGGCAGGCGCCGTTCCCCCGATGGTCGGGTGGGCGGCGGTGACGGGCACGGTCGGCCTGCCGGCGGTGTACCTATTCGCCATCATCTTCTTCTGGACGCCGCCGCACTTCTGGGCGCTTGCGCTACTCATTAAGGATGACTACGCGCGCGCGGGCGTGCCTATGTTACCGGTAGTGACCAGCCTGAAGGACACGAAGCGGCACATTCTGCTGTACACGGTGCTGCTCGTCGCTCTCACGGCCATGTTCTTCACGACCGGCGAGGTCGGACTGATTTATCTGGTGTCGGCGCTTGGACTCGGCGGTGTGTTCATCTACTTGGCGATCGCGCATGTTCGTTCGGAGGGAACCGAGGGGACGAAATCGCTTTACTTATACTCGCTTTTGTACTTGGCTCTGCTGTTTCTCGCGGTGATGGTGGACGGAATGGTGAACGGGTAGTGGATCGGGTGATGACGGAGCGACGGGCGGGCTCGCAAAATCCCTTGACTGAATTTCGGGCCTTTGATAGATTGTCCGTGCCTCGGGCGATGTCCGATAATGGGCGGTAGGAGAAGACAGCCAACACGATGTCAACGCTCAAAGCGCCAAACGGGAAGCTCACTGCCGCTCTCCTGTTGGTCATTATCGGCATACTCTTCACAGCCTGTTATCCTGACAATCCGCAGTCCACGTTCGATGCTACGGGCCCGGTCGCGCGTTCGCAGCTCACTCTGTTTTGGGTAATTTTCTGGGCGGCCGTGTTCGTTTTCGTGGTGGTGGAGGGTGTCCTCGTCTACGCTGCCTTCAAGTACCGGCGCAAGCCGGGTGATGGGGATCCCCACCAGACGCACGGCAACACGCCATTGGAGATCGGATGGACGATTATTCCGTCGATCGTGCTGATCGTCGTCGCCGTCCCGACGGTAATCACGATCTTCGATAATGCCAACTCGCCCGATCCGGAAGGCGCGCTGCAGGTTGACGTCGTCGGCGAGCAATGGTGGTGGGAGTTCAACTATCCCGACCCGACGGACCCGGACAATACTCTCGTCACGGCCAACGAACTGCACATCCCGGTCAACGAGGTCGTCAACCTTACTCTCGACTCCAACGACGTGCTCCACAGCTTCTGGATCCCGAAGATCGCGGGCAAGGTCGACCTTGTACCAAATAATCTGAATACGATGTGGATCATGGGCGAGGAGGAGGGGACGTTCTTCGCGCAGTGCGCGGAGTTTTGCGGCGAGTCTCACGCGCTGATGCGGTTCTGGGTGATCGTGGAGACGCAAGAGGAGTTCGACGCTTGGCTCGCGTCGGAGCGGGCGGACGCCATCGAACCCACGGACCCGCTGGCGAAGCAGGGCAAGGCGATCTTCGAGGGGCCTCAGGCACAATGCTGGTCGTGCCATACGATCAAGGGCTCCCAGAGGGCAACGGGGAAGATTGGGCCGGACCTAACTCACGTGGGGAGGCGTACGCACATCGCGTCAGGAATACGAGAGAATACGCAGGAGAATTTGACGGAGTGGATCGCCGATCCGAACTCGATAAAGCCGGGAAACACCATGGCCATGGATGGGCAGGTCTACAACGACCCGACGCTGAAGCTGACAGAAGCTCAAGTAGCGGCGCTGGTACGGTATATCCAGGGCTTACAGTGACCGATCGGAGGTCAAGAGAAATCCCATGACAACACTTGCGATACCACTGCCGAAACGTCCGACCCATCCCACGGGCATATGGGACTGGCTCACGACTATCGATCACAAGAAGATCGGCATTTTGTATGGCGTGACGGCCTTCATCATGTTCCTGACAGGGGGCCTTGAGGCGCTGTACATACGGGCGCAGCTGGCAACGCCGGAGGCCCAGTTGGTTAGCCCGGAAGTGTTCAACCAGCTCTTCACGATGCACGCCACGACAATGATCTTCCTGGGCGTGATGCCGATGGGAGCGGCGTTCTTCAACTACATCATCCCGCTGCAGATAGGAGCGCGCGATGTGGCGTTCCCGCGACTTAATGCGTTCAGCTACTGGACATTCCTGGCTGGCGCTCTGATTCTCAAGCTGAGCTGGTTCCTGGGCGGAGCGCCGAACGCCGGATGGTTCGGCTACTCGCCGATAACGGGACTGGAGTACAACCCCGGGCACGGCATCGACTTCTGGATTCTGAGCCTGCAGGTGCTTGGAATCGCCTCGCTGGCGGCGGCGTTCAACTTCATCGTGACGATTCTGAACATGCGCGCGCCGGGCATGTCGCTGATGCGGATGCCGCTGTTCACGTGGATGACGCTGGTGACGGCGTTCCTGCTGATCCTGGCGTTCCCTGTGATCACGGTGGCGCTGATCGAGCTTCTGTTCGACCGCTTCTACGGGACGAACTTCTTCGTCACGAGCGCGGGCGCGAACCCGCTCTTGTGGCAGCACCTGTTCTGGATATTCGGGCATCCCGAGGTCTACATTCTGATTCTCCCGGCGATGGGGATCGTGTCGGAGATACTGCCGACGTTCTCAAAGAAGCCGCTGTTCGGGTATCCGGTGATCGTGCTTTCGGGGATCATCATCGGCTTCATGGGCTGGATGGTGTGGAGCCATCACATGTTCACGGTCGGCCTGGGGCCGGTCGCCAACTCGGTGTTCGCGATAACGACGATGGCGATCGCCGTGCCGACGGGGGTCAAGATATTCAACTGGATCGGGACGATGTGGGGAGGGTCCATCGACTTCAAGACGCCCATGCTGTTCGCAGTGGGATTCGTCGCGCTCTTCATCGTGGGCGGCCTTAGCGGCGTGATGCACGCGTCTGCGGCGTCGGACGCTCAGCAGCAGGACACGTACTTCATCGTCGCGCACATTCACTACGTGCTGTTCGGCGGCGCGATCTTCGCGCTGTTCGGCGGCATCTACTACTGGTTCCCGAAGATCTACGGACGGTTTCTTGACGAGAAGCTCGGCCAGATCAACTTCTGGCTGATGTTCATCGGCATGAACGTCACGTTCTTCCCGATGCATTTCGTGGGACTGGACGGGATGCCGCGCCGGGTGTTCACGTACCCTGAGAACATGGGATGGGACTTCTGGAACATGGTCGCCACCGTCGGTTCCCTTATCCTGGCATTCGGGATACTGGTCTTCATCGTGAACTACATCAAGAGCGCGAGGAGCGGGGAGATGGCTGGAGCCGATCCGTGGGACGGACGGACACTTGAGTGGTCGATTTCGTCGCCCCCTCCGCACTATAACTTCGTGCAGATTCCTGAGGTCCACGACCGGGACGCGTGGTGGGCGCAGAAACGGGAGCGCATCCCCGCGGTGCCGGTCGCGGGCAGCTCCGAAGATGAGCACAACGGGCACGACATTCACCTGCCGCAGCCGTCGTACTGGCCGCTGGTGACGTCGCTCGGTCTCTTTATCGGGGCATACGGTCTGCTCTTCACCATCGACATCGCGGGCATTTCGAACGTCCCGGTGGTGGCGATCATCGGCGGGGCGATCACACTCGTAGGCATCGCGGCGTGGGCGCTCGAACCGGTCAACGAGCCGGACGAATCGCCGGCGCACCACTAAACGGAGAAATACGTGGCAAACGCAGAAGTCGCCCACGCGGGCGGGCACGAAGAACACGATACGACGACAGGTCTGAGCCACAAGAAGCTGCTCATGTGGGCCTTCCTGGGCTCGGACTGCATGTTCTTCGGCTCGTTCATCGCGACGTATCTCGTCTACAAGAATAGCAGTCAGATCGGGCCGTTCCCGGAGGACGTGTTCGATATTCTGACGACCTCAACGAGCACGTTCGTTTTGCTGATGAGCAGCATGAGCATGGTGCTGGCGTATAATGCGTTGACTCGCGGGAACATGAAGGGCTTTCGGATCTGGCTGCTCTCGACGTGCATCATGGGGGCGACCTTCCTGGCCTTCCAGGTTTTCGAGTTCAACGAGTTCGTCAACTACCACTTCGAACTCGACTGCAAGAATCTCAACGTCGAGGAGCTTACGGATTTCGAGGCAACGTTCGTCGACCGGTGCGACGGCACGGTCGACCACGTGAAGGTTGACGCCGGACTGACTCCCAGGACGAACCTATTCGGGACGACGTTCTTCACGCTGACGGGTTTCCACGGGGGGCACGTGACGATCGGTGTGATATGGCTGCTGTCGATATTCTTCTTTTCCTTGAGGAAGGGTGGAATCACCCCGAAGAAACATGAGGAGATCGACATTGCGGCGCTGTACTGGCATTTCGTCGACATAGTGTGGATCATCATCTTCACGGTCGTGTACCTCTTCGGGGTATTTCCGGGGTTCGAATAGAGCGTTAAAAATAAGGTGCGGGAAATGGCACACGGACCAAACGACGAGGACACTCACGCAACGGTAGATACGGGTCATCCGACCGCGTTCACCTACTTCAAGGTGGCGATGATACTGTCGGCGATCACGGCGTTAGAGGTCGGCGTCTTCTACCTGGAGGGCCTGGGGCACGGGATCATTCCGATCCTGGTGGTGCTGTCGGGCGCGAAGTTCGCCCTAGTCGCTATGTTCTACATGCACCTGCGCTACGATGCCAAGCTCTTTTCGGGGCTATTCGTCGGCGGCCTCACACTCGCTTTTGGGGTCGGTCTTTCTCTGCTGGCGCTGTTTCAGTTCTTCGTATAGGCGGCGTGTGATGGAAGGAGGCGGCTGAAGAACGTGGAAGAGTCCATTCGCCCAATATGGACGCACTGGCACGGCCACGTGGAGGTCGTGCTTGGTCTCGCGTTACTGGAGGGGGCTTACCTGTTCGGCGTGGGGCCTCTGCGTGAGCGCTGGAACCTTGCCGATGACGTCGATCCGAAGAAGATCGCGACGTTCACGGCGGGCGTTCTCGTCATCTTCTTTTCGCTGCTCTCGCCGCTTCATATCCTGGGGGACCACTACCTGTTCAGCGCCCACATGACGCAACACGTGCTGTTGACGCTGGTGGCGCCGCCGCTGCTCATTCTCGGCACGCCGGACTGGCTGATTCGTCCGCTGCTGCGGCCCAACCTGAGCTTCTATGTGTGGCGGTTCGCCACGCGCCCGGTAGTGGCAGTGCTCGTGTTCAACCTGGTGTTTGCGCTGTGGCACGTTCCCGACCTGTACAACCTGTCCGTGACGGTTCACGCCGTTCACGTTTCCGAACACCTGATGTTCATCGGAGTGGCTATGCTTATGTGGTGGCCTCTGACGAGCTCGATGCCGGAACTGCCTCGTCTGCCGTACTCGCTGCAGATGGTCTACCTGTTCGTTCTTTCGATAACTCAGATATTCGTGTTTGTGTTCGTGACATTCTCCAAACAGCCGCTGTATGAGTGGTACGAAAAGGCGCCGCAGATCTGGCCGCTCTCGCCCTTGGTGGACCAGCAGATCGGGGGCATCATCATGAAGGTCGGCGGCAGCATCCTCTTCCTGACCCTTATCGTCATCGCCTTCTTCAGGTGGTACAACGATGAAGAGCGCCGCACACAGGACGAGAAACGGCGAGTTAGCCCTCACCGACTCTCCCCGGACGAAGATAATCTCTTGAGCACCGCATAGCAGAGAGGACCACAGCATGGACAGGGAAAAACGTCGATTCTGGGATGCTATCTGGATACCCGCAGCGTCCGTGCTCTTCGTGGGTCTCTACGCGCTTGGAATGGGCGCGGTATTTACGACCATTTACGTGAACACCGCCCTGAAGGCTTGGGGAGTCATCATCTTGGGCGTCATGCTCGTGGTGGGAGTCCCGATCGTCGCCGCCTATCTCGAACGAAAGATGGGCAGCTAGTCGCGGTTCATCGGACCTGTCGGGCTTGCATAAATCGCAAATCGAGCGACCGCCGTACTTCCTCGTCACAGCGTGGCAGGCGGCGGTCGTTATCGTTTCCATACTCCTCATGGGCTGTTCGTTCGGCGGAGGAGAAGCAACATTTTCCGGGACCGTCATCGAGGACCGGCGGGAGGCGCCGAACTTTCGCCTGACCGACCACTTCGGGAACGCTGCCACTCTCGACCAGTACAGCGAGGGGAAGGTCGTGGTACTCACCTTTCTCTACACGTACTGCCCGGATATCTGTCCGATCGTCGCGCACCATATCAAGAGCGCCCACGAGAGGCTGGGCGATGATGCAGCGAACGTTTCCATCGTGGTCGTAAGCGTCGACCCGGAGCGGGACACGGTCGAGCGGGCGCGGGAGTATTCCGAGGCCTGGGGGATGGCCGCGAACTGGGCGTACCTCGTAGGGAGCGAGGAGGAGCTCAGCCCCGTATGGGAGTCGTACTACGTCGTCGCGGCGGTCGACGAGGAGGCCCGCGTCGCTGATGTGCCGGAAGAGTGGAAGGTCGACAGGGTCCGCGGGGCCGACGCCCTGCGACGGGATATCGCCTCGCGATATACGGTGACGCACCACGCCCCGGTCTATCTCATCGACAAACAGGGCAGGGTGCGCGTTCTGCACACGCTGCCGATTGACCCGGCGGATGTGGTGGCGGATATCCGGGCGCTGCTTCGGGAGGACGGGTAGTCCGGCAACCCAGTGGAGGTTTAGTCCCTCATTACCCGTTCTAGCTCTGTAGGATGTATCGCAATTGGGATATGAATCATCCGGTGTAGGCACGCGAAAGTAGGAGTGACGCCACACGACGACTCTAAAGCGTGGAGAGCATAGAAACAGGTCGTTGTACTCATTGACAGCACCTTGCCCAGCATGCGAACATGTGTACGTTCTTGATGGAAGCGCCGTAGGTACTAAGTGGTTGTCAAATACCAAGTACGAACAGAGTGGGTTGATGGCTGAAGAGAGCGAAATAAAGATCTCGAAACTGACGATTGCCGACCTTGATGCGGTCGACGAACTGATGAAGCCGAACACAAGGACGATTGGTTTTCTTCCTCGTGAGGTGCTTAGAGATCATCTCAACAAGGGATGGGTGCTGGGTGCTTCAACCCAGGACGGCAGACTCATTGGCTACCTTCTATATGCCTCCTACCCGGACCGTTTCCGGGTAGTCCAACTCTGCGTCTCAAGAGAATTCCGAAACAAAGGAGTAGCCAGACAACTCATCGAAGGTCTCAAGATGTCCGCCACCACGCAGAAAGTTATGCGACTTAGATGTCGCCGTGATTTCCCTGCGAACTCGTTGTGGCCGAAGTTTGGTTTCGTTCCTAGAGGTGAAAGTCCTGGTCGTTCCAAAGAGGGACATCTTCTAACCCTTTGGCGTCTAGTTCTGGCACGTGATGATCAGTTTGCGCTCTTCCGTGCTAACGTCTCCGATACAATTCTTGATGTAGTGATCGATGCCCAGATTTTCTTCGACTTCGATAGGCAGGAGAGCGAGATAACGAGACCGTCAAGAGCCTTGGTTTCTGATCTATTCGTGGATTCCGTAAACCTTTGGTTTACGGATGAACTTTTCACTGAAATTGACCACCACAATAGTCCTGACGTGCGTAAAGCGTCCAGAGAGAGGGCCGGTCAATTCATGGAAGCAAAATATGACCCCATCTCTTTTGAACTCTTTGTAGAATCGCTCAAGGAGATTCTACCGAGTGGTAATCGGAATCAGCAATCGGACATCAATCATCTGGCAAAGGTTGCGGCCTCGGAAGTCAACGTCTTCGTTACAAGGGACCAACGCCTACTGAAAAAGGCTGGGGAGATTGAACACTTAATCAACCTACAAGTGTTATCACCCACGGAGTTGATCCTTCAGCTCAATGAGTTAACTGATACGCAGGCTTACGAACCGGATCGTGTTTCAGGGCTTGAATTACAATGGCGACGACTAAAGTCTGATGAACTATCCGATTTCCCTTTCAGCCAGTTTCTTGACGGCAAAGAAGCGCTGGGTCGCCTGAGGACAATGGTGGAGTCTCTCCTTGTGGATCCAAATCTACATGAACTAGAGGTTCTCTGGTCCGGGGATGAACCGATTGCGCTCCGTTGCTTGACCTATAGAACCACGAATACGCTCACCATTTCACTAGGCAGGGTGGCAAATGCACATAAAGGATCATTGGTAAGGCGATTTCTGATCTCTGATGCCATCCATAGGGCCATGCAGAGGAATCTGGAGATGGTGAAGATCGAAGCATCCTCCCTTCCAGCGAATCTCATTCAAGGGCTCTCTGAGATGGGATTTACGAGTTGCGGCAACCATTTCATTAGATTCTGTTTTGCAGGCTATAGAGGACGAAAAGGCACTCTGCACAAGATCGCGAGATTGGCTCCTCAGGCTTTAGGAAACTATCGAGATATGTCGCTAGTTCAACTCGAACGGGCTTGCTCACCACTTAGTTCCAACCCGGAGCAGAATCACTTTCTAATCTCAATCAGGCCAGGCTATGCTCTGAATCTCATTGACAGAAAACGATCATCAGCAGATATGTTCGGTGGAAACTCGAATGTACTGCTGCTATGGAACAAGGTGTATTATCGCAGTGCGGACCGTCAGAATATGCTCAGACCTCCAGGACGAATACTGTGGTACGTGAGCAACAACCCCAAGGCAATCGTCGCTATATCTCATCTTGACGAGGTCGTAATCGGTACTCCGAAGGAGCTCTTTCGTAAATTCAGGAAATATGGCACATTTGAGTGGAGCGATGTCTATGAGATGTGTGGTGGTGACATTACTAAGTCCCTCATGGTGTTGAGGTTTTCGCATACTTTTTCCTTTCCAAGAGATGTGCCAATTCATGAGATTCGTGAAGTATGCGCCGAAGACGAAGTCGGTTTCTCATTACAGGGTCCAAGCGGGATCCCGTTCGACACGTTCAATAAATTATTTCAACTGGGATACCAGGAGCAGTCATGAGCTCGCTAATGACGCCTTTACTGTTTTCATTAAAGCCCCGCTACGCCAACTTGGTGTTTGAGGGGCTAAAGAAATTCGAACTGAGACGGCGTGGCTTGACGCTGATGAGGGGGAGGGAAGTATTCGTCTACGTGACCAGCCCCGTAGGAAAGGTACGAGGCGGGTTTCGAGTTGGGGACGTGCAGACTGGAACGCCTGACGAGATTTGGACGTTGGTAGCAAATGGCGCGTGCATCGAAAAACCGGACTTTGACGCCTACTATGCTGGGCGGAGCATCGCCTACGCTCTGGAGATCACGGAGGTTTGGGAATACTCGGATCCTGTAGGCCTTAGCAAGTTGAGGGAGATTTTTCAGAATTTCGTGGTCCCGCAGTCCTGGAGGTATGTGAAACCTGAAGAGCATGAACTCTTCCTCCAAATGGAGCGTGACGGGCTAGATAAGGACATCACGCTAGAACCGGAGCGGACTTGGCTAGGCCAAACTTCGCCGCTCTCATTGATCGAGAGCGCATGAGTCATTAAGCCAGCGTCTACGGCGAGAGGATATCCGGGCGCTGCTTCGGGAGGACGGGTAGTCCGGCCTCCGAACAGCGCTGGGATAGGGTTGCTTTAGGCCGCTCGGGCAGCCAGCTGCGCCTTGGCCGTCTCGGCGATGGCCGTGAAGGCTTCGGGGTCGGTGGCTCCCAGCTCGGCGAGCATCTTGCGGTTGACGTCGACTCCCGCGAGCTTCAGCCCGTGGATGAGCTTGCTGTAGGAAAGGCCGTTGGCGCGGGCCGCGGCGTTGATGCGGATGTTCCAGAGCCGGCGCATGTCGCCTTTCTTCTCGCGCCGGTGGAAGTAGGCGTACCTCAGCGCGTGCATGACCGACTCGTTGGCCTGCTTGAACACGCGGGAACGGCCGCTCTGGTGGCCGGACGCCATGCGCACGACTTTCTTGTGGCGTCGCCGCCTTATGTATCCTCGTTTGACTCGTGTCACGGTATGATCCTCGTCTTACTTGGTGGAGCCGTACGGTAGTACGGCGCGCAGGTTCTTGGCGTCTGCGGAACTGGCCGAAAGCGTCTGCCGCATCTGCCGCTTGACGCGCTTGGGCTTCCGACGCCGAAAGTGGCCCTGCCGCCCCTTCATGCGGAGGAGCTTGCCGGTCTTGGTAAACTTGAACCGCGCGGCTGCTCCCTTGTGGGTCTTGAGCTTAGGCACGCGTCTTCTCCTTTTCGGTCTGCTGTGATTGTTCGTCTTTCTGCTTGGAACCCTTGCCGCTTGTTGTCACGGGCGCCAAGATCATCGCCAGGAACCGCCCCTCGAATGATGGGGCCTTCTCCATGCCCGCGTCCTCGATGAGGCTCTCGGCGACTCGTCGCAGCAAGGCCATGCCGATCTCGGGGTGGGTAATCTCCCGACCTCGAAAGCGGACCGAAACCCGGACCTTGGACCCCTCACCGAGCAGGCGCTTCACCTGACGGATCTTCGTTTCGAGATCGTGGTCGCCTATGCGTCCTTCAAGTCGGACTTCCCGCAACTCGTTGGTAGTCTTGCTTCGCTGAGCCTTCCGAGCCTCCCGCTCTCTGCGCGTTGCCTCGTACCTGAATTTTCCGTAGTCCATCAAACGGCAGACGGGCGGCCTGCTGCCCGGCGCGACCTCGACGAGGTCGAGCCCCCGCTCCTGCGCGAAATTCAGGGCCTGGCGTGTGGGCATGACCCCAAGCTGCTTGCCCGCTTCGTCAATCAGCCGGACTTCCGCTATACGGATTCGCTCGTTGACGCGATAGTCCCGTGGTATGCCTACACCTCACTAAACAAACAGTCCGTCCGAATTGGACGGCACCATCGAATATAGCACACGGCAACTTGCAAGACAATCACAATTGCCGACAGGTTGGGACTGCTTTGGGGATTCTTGGAAATTTCGCGCTTGCGCGTGGGGATTCACCGCAGAGGGCGCGGAGAGCGCGGAGGAAGAAGAAAGAGTAAGCAACTGTTCAGACTTCGTGAGAGCGCTCGACACACAGCCACCGTCATACCCGCGAAGGCGGGTATCCAGAGGGGTGGGGGTGTTGCTCTCATCAACTCTGAACACTTACAAGAGTAGTGCGATTCTTTACGCTGGGCATGTGACGCTCTATCCTTATCGAAATTCGTCCCTGTTGAGTCGCCGCAAGCCTATGCGTCTCCCTCTTTTTCCGCTAAACGTCGTGTTGTTTCCGGGTGGTTATCTGCCGCTGCATATTTTCGAGGAGCGGTACCGGCTGATGATGCGGCATTGCCTCGACGGTGATAGGCGTTTCGGCGTGGTGCTCATTAGCTCGGGGTCGGAAGTGGGCGAGCCGGCGGTACCGGAGACGGTTGGGACGATTGCGAAGATCGTCGAGGTGAGGACGCTCGATGACGGGCGAATGCTGATCGGCGTCAAGGGCGAGCGGCGGTATCGAGTGCTGCAAATCGTCGAGCGGCTCCCGTATATCACGGCCGAGGTGCTGCCCCTGGAGGACGATTCTGCGACCGTGGTTGACGGGAGCCTGGTTGCAGACGTTAGACAGGCCGCGAAGGAGCATATGCAAATGCTCATAGCGTTGCGCGGCGAGCGGATTCAGCCGCCTGGTCTTCCGACGGACCCCGTTCAACTCCGCTACTCGGTCGGCTTCCAGCTTCAGGGGGAGGTAATCGGGAAGCAGGGTATCTTGGAGATGGACGACACCGCGAGTGCGCTGCGGTTGGCGCTCAGGCTGCTGAACGAGGAATCGGCGGCGCTGAAGGAGCAGCTGCGGGACAAGATTGGAAGGTCATCTTCAAACTAGACGCCGAGGAGACGGTCTTTGTGGCATCCCTCGTCCCAGTCCACCGGCTCCATCCACCATTCTCCGTCGATGTAGACCCACCGGGCCCCTTCTTCCACCTCGCCTAGGTAGTCGTGGAACTCGTCGGTGACGAGCTTGCCCTCGTGATAGATGTCGAGTCGGACGACGCCGACACGGTCGTCATCTTCTTTGGTCGTCAGATCGACGATTTCCCATATCAGCTTTTCTTGACGGTAGAGTTCGGCCAAGGCCCTGATCCTTGCGACCTTGTTGCCCAAGTCGTAGATGAACTGCTCCTGTGTGCAGAGCTGCACGGCGGGGAGGCCGTAGGGTATGCGGGGACGGACTGAGCGAGGACTCTTGAACTCGTAGAGATCGAGCCATCGCTTCTCATTGATTGCGAGTGTGGCCTCGGTCGCTCGGGAGCGTAGTCCTTCGAAGGTAGGGGCGGGTCCGGTCTCTTCGGGGAGAAGGGTCGGGTCTTCGCCGGTGCCGCAGGCTACGAGGACGAGTGCTATAACGCCTAAAAGGATCGACAACCCACTCATAACACCGTCCACTAAAAGTCCTCTAGTACCGTTCCCATTTGAATATGATTGTCGAATTGACTGGTGCGTATCCCCTCTCCCGTCGTGGGAGAGGGCTAGAGCCTGCCCCGTACTCGATACGGGGGTGAGGGTGCTTTGAGTAAGCTGCCAATAGCATATGGAATCGGTACCTAGTGATAACAGCCGCGTCCGGGGATATCCCAAACGTCTTCGACCACGCCGTCGCGGACGGCAACGTACTCATCCCAGCGGTTGACTAGCATGTCCTGGTGGGCCGGCAGGAGCTTGAACTTGTCGCCGACGCGCAGGGGCGTTGAGCCGTCGGTGGTTAGGACGATGTGGTCGTCATGGAGGGACTCGACCTTAACGCCCGGAAGTCCGTCGACGGTCGGGAGCACCCCGCCCGGAGCGGCTATCGAGTGCATTCCCACGTCGCCGATGGCGACTCCGGGCCGGGGAGTGCTGACGATTGTGCCGAGCACCTTGCCCGCCACCTGGAACTCGGTCATGTAGCCGTATCCGGTGGACATGAGGGCGTAAGAGCCCCCCTCGACCTCGGTGACGCCGGGGACTTGTGCGGCCACGTCGTAGCAGAACGTCTCGCCGCTGGAGACGATTTCGACCGGGATGCCCGCGGCCTCGACTGCGTCCTTGACCTTCAGGCAGATACCGATGGTCTCCTGGCCTCGGAGGTAGCGGTCCTCTTTGCTGAACGAGTCGCCCACGCTCTGGTGGCTCATGACGCCTCGGAAGGCGACGCCGGGCAGCTCTTGAGCGGCCCTTGCGATCTCGACGCCGGCCTCGGGGCTGCGGACTCCCGCTCGGCCCATCGACGTATCGACCTCGATGAGGAGACCGACCTCGACGCCATTCCGGGTCGCGACTTCGGAGATGATCCGAACGTTTTCCACGCTGTCCACGCATAGCTTGATGTCGCCGTGCCTCGCGAGGGCGCACACACGGTCGAGCTTGTCATAGGTGACGACCTGATTGGGGATGAGGATGTCGGTGATGCCGCCTTCGACCATGACCTCGGCCTCGGCGACTTTGGCGGTGCAGACGCCGCCGTTCGAGCCTCCGGTGTCCATTTGCATCTTGGCGAGGAGGGGGCTCTTGATGTTCTTGGTGTGCTGACGCATCTTGCACACGGTGTCGCGGTAGGTGTTCGACACGACACGGTAGTTGCTTTCGAGAGCGTCCATCTCGACGATCAGGCAGGGAGTCTCCAACTCGTCAATCGGTGTGCCGCGTTCGCAGGTTGTGCCGTTCATCTCTTCCTCCCACCGGGACTCTTCTTGTGTCCCGGCGCGTCTGAAATTGGTGTATGTGAGCCGAACTTGCGGTCGTAGACTAGTGGTTCAACATCCTAGTCTTGTAGGGTAGCGAGGCTATGACTTGGTAGGGGCGGGTTTGAAACCCGCCCTGTCGTGTAAAGCACGAATCAAATCTCCAGTTACTACCCGTCATTTCAAAGATTTCGGTCCACTAGCGGTACCTTCCCCTGGCGGAGACTTCCCACACGGCTTCCAGTGCGTCGTTTCGGACGGCGAATATGTAGTCGTGGAGGTTGGCGCAGGTGGCGGCGTCCCAGGGCGTGCACCATATCTTATCGCCGAGCTGTGGGTCGGCGCCGTCGTTAGCGTCGAAATGGATGCTGCCGTGTTCGGCGCTGAGGCCCTTGACGGTAGGGTTGGGCAGGTTGTCGACTGAAGGGAATCCCGTGTCCGCGCCGATGGCCTTCTGGCCGCCGTCGGTGATCATGTAGCCCGGCTCGGGTCTGCTGGTTACGGTAGACATGACGCGGCCTGCCGTTTTGAGGTGAGGCAAATGCTGGGCATGCTGGGCGTCTAGGAGCGCGTAGGTACCGGCGGGAACCTCCGTCACGCCGTCAATGGCCCCGACGACCTGGTAGTTGGATGTGCCCCCGGCGCTCACGACCCGGACACCGATTCCGGCGCGTTCGAGGTCCCGGCGCGTGTCAAGGAGGGGTTGGAGGGCCGCGCGGGACTCGGCGGCCGCTGCGTCCGGGTCGTCTATAAGGATGCTGCCTTCGTGGGTCATTATCCCAGCGAAATCGAGACCGGGGGCGCCGACAACTGCTTTCGCCAACTCGACGGCGGGCGATCCCGCTTCTACCCCGTACAGGCCGAGGCGGGTGTTGACATACACGACTACGTCGAGGCAGACGCCGTTGGCGACCGCGGCCTCTGACAGGTCGGCGACGTTGGCAGAGTTGTCGACGGCGACGCCAATCTTGGCCTGTCGAGCGAGGGCGCACAGGCGCGTAATCTTCTGAGAAGTTACGACCAGGTTCGCCACGAACACATCGCTGAAGCCGTTGGGAACGAATACCTCGGCCTGACCGATGCTCGACACGGCAATCCCGCCGACGTGCCCGCCCGCTGCCAGCTGCTTGTGCGCAATAGCGGGAGTCCTGTGTGCCTCCACGTGCGGTCGGAGCTTGGCGTTGTTGTTTTCAAAGAACGATGCCACCGTGGCGATGTTGTGGTCGAGCGCCTCCACGTCGACGATGAGCGACGGGGTATCGAGCTCTTCCGTCGGAGTTCCGATGGGCTTGAAGATTGGTCGTTCCATTCAAGGCTCCTTGCAGGTTGTAAGCACTGGGGAGAATAGCATACCCGGATTTCCGAGTCTATTGGGACGGAGCTCGGATTGAAAAGGGCCCGGTTGTCATTCGTGTGGCGAGTAATACCAATTCGTCATGGCTGCGCCATAATCCTCCAAATGCAGCACGCATAGCAGAACCCGCCCACCGTCATTCCGGCGAAGGCCGGAATCCAGATAGTTCGGTCAGCCAGAATACGGTGGCATTAGCACGAATTGGCATAAGTTGATTCCCGTAGTAGGCTTGGGCAGCTCAATTAGATATTGCGAGAGTGATTATGAACGATCCTAACGCTGTTACTCGCGCGCCGAACGTCTCGGCTTTGCTTGGCAGGGTAGCCGGCTCCGAAGAGAGGTTGCCGGACCGCGCACGCGGGGTGATGCTCGGACTGGCGGCGGGGAATCTTCTTGGCCTGCCGATGGAGGGTTGGTCTTATCGAGAGATCGAGCGGAGTTATCCTGACGGGATACGGGAAATCAGCCCGCGTGAAGCGTACATGCCTATGGACGACGACCTTGCGCAGGCTGTGGAGTTGGTCGAGGCCTTGTTGGAGGGAGGAGACTACGTCGGCAAATTCGCCAAGCGGCTGGTCGCTTGGAGACGTGAGAACGGACGCGGAATCGGAATGACGACGGATCGTGTCATCAGCGCTCTGGAGGCCGGACATCCAACGCCCAGCGCGGCGCGGATAGTTTACCAAGAGAATCCCATAGCCCCGAACGGCGGCGTGATGCGCTGTGCTCCGGTGGCCCTGGCGCGGTTCCGTCAGCCGGAACTGCTGGTCAGCGACAGCACGGCGACCTGTGTCGTGACGCACTACGCGCCCACTTCGCAGTGGAGCTGCATCATCATCAACGCCGCTATCGCCTCGCTGCTAAGGGGGACGGAGCCGGACCTGTCCGTTCTGATGGCGGCGGCCTCCGCGGACGGGTGCCCGGACTTGCTTGGGACCGCGTTGAGCGACGGGATACCTTCGGATGTGTTGGAGTGCATTGCCGATGATAACCCGGTGACTGAAGACTGCTCGTGGCTCCGCGGAGACCAGAGGCTGATCGGTCATACGCTGATTGCGCTGCAGGCGGGTCTTTGGGCGGCAGTCACGCCGCTGGACTTCGAGACGGCGCTGCGTCAGGTGGTGGAGGCAGGGGGCGATACCGACACCAACGGAGCGGTGGCCGGGGCCGTACTTGGCGCTCGGTACGGGGCGACGGCGATTCCAGGACGGTGGCTGAATGTGATCACGCAGCGGGATCGCATTGAAGGGCTAGCCGATGGGCTGGTTGGCTTGGCGGGTTGATTGCTCAGGGGTCGAAGACGGGCTCCCCCTACGGTAGAATGCCGGCGGGAGGAAATGAATGACTACACATACGATTGTTGACCGGCTTGGCAACGGTGAGATGCTCCTGCTGGACGGAGGGACGGGGTCGGAGCTTCAGCGTCGCGGGGCCGATGTATTGAAGGATGCGGAGGACCGGCTGAAGGCCTGGTCTGCTACGGCCAATATCGAGTATGCCGATGTCGTGCAGCAGGTGCACTCGGACTACCTGCGGGTCGGGGCCGACATCATTATCAGCAACAACTTTTGGACGACGCCAACCCGGCTCGAAAGGATTGGCGAGCGCGACAACTGGCGCAAGTACGCGACCGCGGCGATCCGCAACGCGGTCCAGGCGCGCGACGCGTTGAATACGGGTGCATACGTTGCCGGGGGCATAGCGGCGCCGAGCCTGCAGGGGGGCCTGCCTCCGGCACACAATCCGATCCCGGACACGCGGCAGATGGGCGTCGAGGCGTACCGGAAGGAGTGGTCGGACCACGCGAAGCTCCTGGCCGACGAGAGGGCGGACGTGATGCTGCCGGAATACGTGGGTTTCATCGAGGACTGCGTTGTCGCCGTGGACGGTTGCGCGGATGCGGGGCTCCCGGTATTCCTCGGCGTGCGGCATATCATGGACGACGGCACGATGAACTATGGCGAGAGCTTGGCAGACCTCGCTCGCGCGCTGGAAGGCCACCCCGTCGATGCCGTCCTGATCATGTGCAGCAACCCGGAGAACATCTCGAAGGGGCTTCCGATCCTTCGTGAGGCGTTCGCGGGACCCGTCGGGGCGTACCCGAACCTTGGCTACAATCCAACGGGTCCCATCGTGAACGCGCCGATGCTCACGAACCAGAAGCCGAGCACCGGCGAGGACATACTTCAAAACGCGGAGTACTACCCCACTCGCGTGGCGGAGTTTGCCGCCGAGTGGAAGGGCATGGGAGCGCAGATCATTGGCGGATGCTGCGCCTCGGGCCCGGAGCACATCCTGGCGATGCGTCCGGTAGTGAAGGGGTGATGGACGTACCTGCTAAGTTGACGCCAGGCCCCAGGTTATAGGTACGTTAAGGAGATTGACCTCCGCCTCACCCTGCGGTAATATGATAATTGCCTGGCGTCTCCCGTTAATAGAAAGTTGGAGCGTAGGCTATACTGAGGATTCCTGCGGGAATCCTCTTATTTTAATGGTTGCTTTGTATGCGCTACGCCGTGTTTGTAGATGCCGGTTATCTCTTTGCTCAGGGTTCCAAGGCTCTCGCCGGTCAAACGTTGCCGCGAGAATACGTTGCTCTTGATGTACCCGCTCTGATTTGCAGGTTGCGGATTACCGCAGACACCTTGGCCCCCAGCGCCAAATTGCTCCGCATCTACTGGTACGATGGTCTGGTGCGAGGGAATCTCTCCCCGCAACAGGAAGAATTGGCATTCATGGAAGATGTCAAGCTGAGGCTCGGTATTGTAACATTTCAGAGTTGATGAGCCGAACAACCCCACCCCTATTGGATACCCGCCTTCGCGGGTATGACGGTGATGGTCTGTAGCGAGCGTTCTCACTAAGTCTGAACACTTACTCGGTATTGTCTCTCCTACAGGACGCCAGAAGGGTGTTGATTCTTTGATCGTCACTGACCTCGTGGAGCTTGCGCGCAACGGGGCGATGACAGATGCGGTTATGCTCTCAGGTGACGAAGATTTGAGGATCGGGGTGCAAATAACGCAGGGTTTCGGAGTACGTGTTCACCTCATAGGCATTCAGCCCAGCCGCGGTTCTCAATCCCTCACCCTGCTGCAAGAGTCGGACACTACTACCGAGTGGAAAAGTGCCGACGTTGATGACTTTATGGCTATGCGAACCAGTTTTGGTGACGTTGCTTCGGCGCTTAAAAGGGAGATGGGGTCTACCGTCATCTCCGAGGATACAGAGTCTGTCCTTGGTGAGGCAATTGAAGGGTTCGTGTCATCGCTCAGTTCCGATGAAATCCTACTGGTGGACGATCTTGGCGCACATGCGTCAATACCGAAGTCAATAGACAGCAGGCTACTGGCTACCTGTAGGAGCAGCTTGGCCAGAGATCTGGATCAAACAGAACGTTCCGATATGCGCAAGAGATTTCGAGAGGCGGTAAAGGAGCGGCTCAAGGGTCTGTGATGGATTCCCACTCGGTGTTGCAGTAAGGGACATGTTTTCGTGAGTATGACGGTAGCTGTGGGTGCCGAGCTCTCTCGTCAGCTCTGAACACTTACCCACTCGGGCCGTGATATTGACGCTTCCGCGCGGCGTTGCTACCCTAGATTGACCCTAGAACGTTGCACGAAATGAGGCTATGGCGAAACTTCTCGAAGTCAAGAATCTGACGACTCACTTCTACACCGACAACGGCGTCGTGGAGGCCGTCGACGGCATCTCGTACTCGGTGGACGAGGGGGAGATCGTCGGCATCGTCGGTGAAAGCGGCTGCGGCAAGAGCGTCAGCGCCCTTTCGATCATGGGGCTGATCCCCGATCCGCCCGGCAAGATCGTGGAGGGCGAGGTCATCTTCGACGGACAGGACCTTCTAACACTCTCGTCGGCGCAGATGCGGAAGATTCGCGGTAACGAGATTGGAATGGTCTTCCAGGAGCCGATGACGTCGCTCAATCCGGTGCTGACCATCGGAAGGCAGCTGACGGAGACGCTCGAACTCCACCTGAACATGACCGCCAGCGCGGCGAGCCAGCGCGCGGCGGAGCTTCTTAGCCTCGTCGGAATTCCCGACGCCGAGCGCCGGCTGAAAGACTACCCCCACCAGATGAGCGGGGGAATGCGTCAGCGCGTCATGATTGCGATGGCGGTGAGCTGCAACCCGAAGCTCATCATCGCGGACGAGCCCACCACGGCGCTGGACATGACGATTCAGGCCCAGATTCTCGAGCTCATGCAGGGGCTGTCCAACGAGCTGGGCACGGCGATGATACTCATCACCCACAACCTCGGCGTCGTGGCGCGGTATGCCAGCCGTGTTATCGTCATGTACGCCGGCTCCATCATCGAGGAGGGCACCGCGCGACAAATCTACTACGACCCCCGCCATCCCTATACCTTGGGGCTGTTGCGTTCCGTCCCGCGGCTGGATGAAGAGGAAGGGGTGAAGCTGGAGCCGATCGAAGGCCTGCCGCCCAACCTCATCGGCCTAGGCGGCAGCTGCAACTTTGCGCCGAGGTGCCGGTACGCGATTGACCGGTGCCTCACGCGGACTCCGATGCTCGAAGCTATCAGAGAAGCAGCCCCGCCGCACCACGCGGCGTGCTGGCGGTCCGAGGAACTTCCCAACTTGGTCGGCTCGCCCGCGGCGGCAGGAGGATGAACGTGGTCGAGTCGAACGGTACAAGGCCTCTGATAGAGGTCAGGGATGTCAGGATGTACTTCCCCGTCACGTCGGGGATCGTCTTCCAGCGTAAAATAGCCGAGGTCAAGGCGGTCGACGACGTTTCGATAACCATCAACAAGGGCGAGGTGCTCGGTCTGGTCGGGGAGAGTGGAAGCGGCAAGACGACCCTTGGCCGGGTGATTCTCCAACTCCTGCGGCAAACATCGGGTGACGTGTTCTATGACGGTCAGCGGCTGAATGACTTGAGTCACAAGGACTTGAGACCCATCCGTCGCAAGATGCAGGTCATCTTCCAGGACCCGTACGGTTCGCTCAATCCGCGCATGACGTGCGGCGACATCGTCGGCGAGCCGCTCTCAGTGCACAAGCTGACCAATAGCAAGGGCGAGTACCAGGATCGCGTGGCGGAGCTCCTGCACACGGTGGGACTCAACCCCTTCATGGCCGACCGGTACCCGCATGAGTTTTCGGGCGGTCAGCGCCAGCGCATCGGCATTGCGCGGGCGTTGGCGGTGAGTCCGGACTTTATCGTCTGCGACGAGCCGGTCTCCGCGCTCGACGTCTCCATTCAGGCCCAGATCATCAACCTACTTGAGGAACTCAAGGAAAAGCTCCAGCTTACGTACCTCTTCATCGCCCACGACCTGTCGGTGGTGCGGCACATCAGCGACCGGGTGGCCGTCATGTATCTCGGCCACATCGTCGAGGTCGCGAACCGCCAGGAGCTCTACGACAACCCGCTGCACCCCTACACGAGGGCCCTCCTCTCGGCCATCCCGATTCCCGACCCCGACATGGAGGAGCAGCGCGAGCGCATCATCCTGCACGGCGAACTGCCGAGTCCCATGTCTCCGCCGGAGGGGTGCGTCTTCCACACCCGCTGTCCGGTCATGGTCGAGGAGTGCAAGGACGAGATGCCGGAGCTCCGCGAGGTTAGCCCGGAGCACTGGGTGGCCTGCATCCGCGCGGACGGATACGAGAGCGCCCTGACGGCGTAGTTTTGAAAGGTAACTGGACTATGACTTGGTAGGGGCGGGTTTCAAACCCGCCCTGTCGTTGTACAACCCAATTCCGACCCCCTATGGCTACCAGTAATTTCAAAGATGTCGGTCTATTAGTATCGGTACCATTTGTGTATGACAGCCAGGTCGAGGGGATGCCCCGTACTCCGATTTGGGGGCTAGGGTGAGGGTGTTCTTTGAGTAGTCGGCCAAATTCATATGGAAACGCTACTAGGATCGAGAGAAGAATACGGTGACCCCGGCCGAGTTCGCCAACAAGTGGGGGTACAGCTTGGCGAGAGCGCCGCATCGCAGTCGCATTTCAATGACCTGTGCCAAATGATCGGCGTTAAGACGCCGGTGGAGGCCGACCCGCAGGGCGACTGGTTCACGTTTGAGAAAGGCCTCGACAAAACGACCGGCGGCAAGGGCTTTGCCGATGTCTGGCGTAAGGGCTGCTTCGCGTGGGAGTACAAGGGGCAGGGCAAAGACCTGTCGGCGGCGTACCAGCAGCTTCAGCTATATCGTGAGGCCCTGGGCAATCCCCCTCTGCTGGTCGTATGCGACCTCAATACGTTTGAGGTCCACACGAACTTCACCAACACCGTCAAGCGTGTGTACGAGTTCACCAACTCTGAACTCACGTCCGACAAGACGGTAGGCGATTCAGCACTCACGCCGCTCCGGATACTTCAGGCGCTGTTCGAAGACCCTCAACGCCTGAATCCCGGCAAGCTCCAGTCCAAACTCACCGAGGAAGCGGCTGAACTGCTCCGCGTCCTCGCGGACGACATGCGGACGTGGAACGCGAAGAGCAAACATCCGATCAGCGAACAGGAAATCGCGCACTTCATCATGCGCATGATCTTCTGCTTCTTCGCCAGCGACGTTGGTCTCTTGGATCAAGAGGCGTTCGCCAATCTGATAAGAGTCAACAAGAACAGACCCGACGACTTCAGGAAGTACACCGGCGAACTCTTCGCGGCGATGAAGGACGGCGGACAGTTCCTCATGAGGGACGTGCCTCATTTCAATGGGGGACTCTTCGACGACACCTCCGTTCCCGAGTTGATCGCCGACCAGATAGCCCTGCTCGAAAAGCTGAATGATCTGGACTGGTCGGACATCGAGCCTTCGATATTCGGCACGCTGTTCGAGCGGATCATCGACGTGAGCAAGCGCAGACAGCTTGGAACACACTACACCTCGCGAGACGACATCGAGCTGATAGTCGAGCCCGTTTTGATGCGCCCGCTGCGGCAGGCTTGGGAACGAGAGAAGACCAAGGCGGAGAGATACGTCGACTGGCAGGTCCTACCGGAAGGGGAGCAAGAGTTTCCCAGGGACCGGCTTCACGGAATACTCTCGCGGTTCCTTGCACGGCTCGCCACGATTCGAGTGCTCGATCCGGCTTGCGGTTCGGGAAACTTCCTGTACGTCAGTCTTGCCCTCCTCAAGGCGCTGGAAAAAGAGGTCATCGCTTTCGGGGAACAGTACGGCGTCGCGGGTCTGACTCCGGGGGTTCACCCCCGGCAGCTTTGGGGAATCGAGACCAACGAATACGCGCAAGAACTCGCGTCCGCCGTCGTGTGGATCGGCTACCTCCAGTGGAAGTACCGCAACGCCTTCGACCTCGAAAGCGAGACTCCCATTCTCGAACCGCTTGAGAACATCGCCCGCATTGACGCCATCGTTGGACGAGACGAGAGTGGCGCGTTCACCGACCCCGAATGGCCGACCGCGGAGGTCATCGTAGGCAATCCCCCGTTTCTTGGCGGCAAACTGCTGCGACAGGAGTTGGGAGACAGCTACGTCGACACACTGTTCGAGGTGTGGAACGAGCGCGTCTCTCGCGAGGCAGACCTGTGCTGCTACTGGTTCGAGAAGGCGCGGGCTCAGGTTGAATCGGGACGCGCAGAGCGAGCGGGCCTCCTTGCGACCCAGGGGATTCGAGGGGGGCGAAACCGCGAGGTGCTCAACCGCATTGCCCAGTCGGGCGGGATTTTCTGGGCGCAGTCCGACCGCGTGTGGACGCTCGACGGCGCGGCGGTACAGGTGTCGATGGTCGGGTTTGACGACGGGAGGGAAACGACCCGCGAGCTAGACGGTCTCGAAGTATCGGACATATACACCAACCTGACCTCCGGCGAAACCGACGTTACGAAGGCCGGAAAGCTGAAGGAGAATCTCGGAATCGCCTTCATGGGAGATACGAAGGGAGGCCCCTTCGACATTGACGACGGGTTAGCCAAACAGCTTCTCGCCCAGCCGAACCCGGACGGTCGCTCGAATAGGGACGTGGTGCGTCCATGGATCAACGGGTCGGACATCACGGGCCGCCGCCGGAATATGTGGATCATCGACTTCCCACCGGGGACGACGTTGGAAGAGGCCGCGCTCTACGAAGCGCCATTCGAGTACGTCCGCGAGATGGTCAAACCGTCCCGAATGAAGAGCAAGCGGGAGGCGTATGCAAAGCACTGGTGGCTGCACATGGAGCCACGGCCTGGAATGCGTGCCGCCATTCAGGGGCTGGACAGAATCATCGTCACTTCCTACGTTGCCAAGCACAGACTATTTGCGTGGCTGAAGAACGACACGCTTGCAGATCACACTGCCATAGCATTTGCCCGCGACGACGACTATTTCTTCGGGGTACTCCACTCTCGAGTACATGAACTCTGGGCGCTGCGCCAGGGGACCCAGCTGGAATCCCGTCCCCGATACACGCCCACATCGACATTCGAGACATTCCCCTTCCCCCACCCGACACCGGAACAGAAGGCGGAGATTGCGGACGCCGCCCAACGCCTCGACACCCTCCGGCAGGGCTGGCTGAACCCGGCGAAGGACACCGTAAGCCCCAACGAACTCAAACGCCGCACCTTGACGAACCTCTACAACGCCCGTCCCACGTGGCTGGACTTGGCGCACAAGAGGCTTGACGAGGCCGTCTTCACCGCCTACGGCTGGCCCGCGGACCTGAGCGACGGCGAGATAATCGCGCGGCTGCTAGCGCTCAATTTTGAGCGGGAGACGGGGTAGTGTCCTGTCTCAGAGATTCACCGAAATAAATCTGTCCGAGAAAATCCCCTCTCCCGTCGCGGGAGAGGGCTAGAGCCTGCCCTGTACTCGATACGGGGGTGAGGGTGATTCCCCCGGAACACACCCATCCGCTTTATACAAAAACAGGACACTACGTAGTGTTGACACCTCCCGTCATTACCCTGAAAATAGCCGTCGTGCCACCACCCCATCGTCATTCCTGCGAAGGAACGTCACCCCGTACCCCGATACGGGGCAGGAATCCATCCCCGGCCGCTGCCGTGGGGCAGGTGAGGACAGGAGCGACCACCGCCATTTTCATCTCCTTATATGGCCTCCACAAGGCCATAGTGATTCCGAGAGCAGCGAGCAATCTAAAATCCATAACTGCAAGACTGGACAGCCGGTGCCCCGCAAATATCGTGACTAATACCAGTTCGCTTTGACCACACCATGAAGGGGTAGGAGCACCGGGTAGGGGCAGGTTTCAAACCTGCCCTTTGGAAGGTTAGACGAAATCACCTTCATACCAACGATAGAGTTACGGCGTAGTCAAGAGAAATCGGTATAAGAACCGAAAACGGCGCATGAACGCTCTAACATTGTGACAGACACTTTAGATTCTTCGACTCCGCTACGCTGCGCTCAGAATGACAGCGACAGGGTTGCTTTCTGATCAATGAAGAGCGGGCCGATATTCAAATACATACCCCTGTCAGCCCACGACGGGAGAGGGGATAAATCGGCATCTGCCTGTTTATCATATTCAAGTTGACCGAGTACTGGTTAGGCGAGTAGGCTTTCGGACGGAGTCTAGGCGTCCGGCGTCTGCCCTTATCGGCTGCGCAGCTGCGGGAACAGGACGACCTCGCGGATGCTCCGCCTGCCCGCCAAGACCATCATGAGTCGGTCTATCCCGATGCCGAGTCCCCCCGTGGGCGGCATCCCGTGCTCAATGGCCATCAGAAACTCCTCGTCGAGACGGTCGGTATCCTCGTCCTCGAACCGGCTGCGGAGCGTTTCCTGCTGTTCCATGCGCTCCCGCTGGTCGATAGGGTCGTTCAACTCGGTGAAGGAGTTGCAGATCTCCATACCGGCGATGAAGCCTTCGAACCGCTCCACCAAGCGTGCGTCGTCGCGCTTCGCCTTGGCCAATGGGGACATCTCGACGGGGTAGTCGACGAGGAACGACGGCTGCACGAGGTGCGGCTCGACAGTGTCGGACAGCAGCTTGTCGAGCAGTCCGCCCCAGCTCATCTGGTGCCCGACGTCGAGGCCGATCGCGGCCATCTCGCTCTTCAGCGACTCGATTCCGGTTGCCTCCAGGAAGTCGATGCCGCTCCGTCGCTTGATCTCCTCGCGCAGGTCGAGGCGCGGCCACGGCGGCGTGAGGTCGATGGTAGTCCCTTCGAACTCGACCGTGGACGAGCCGAGCACCTCATTGGCAATCTTGAATACCAGTTGCTCGACCATCTCCATCACGTCGGTGTAGTCGGCGAACGCCTCGTAGCTCTCCATCGTGGTGAACTCCGGGTTGTGAGTCACGTCGACGCCCTCGTTGCGGAAGACCCGCCCGATCTCGTACACCTTTTCGATTCCGCCTACGACGAGTTGCTTGAGATGGAGCTCCGTCGCGATTCGCAGGTAGAGGTCGCGGTCGAGGGCGTTGTGGTGGGTGGCAAATGGGCGCGCGGTGCCTCCGGCGGGCACCTGCACGAGCATCGGCGTCTCCACCTCCATGAATCCGCGATCGTCCATGAAACGCCGCAGGGCGCTGATCGCCCGGCTCCGCATGACGGCGATTCTACGACTGTCCTCGCTCGCGATCAGGTCGAGGTACCGCTGCCGGAACCGCGCCTCCACGTCGGTCAGGCCGTGCCACTTCTCCGGCAGTCCGCGAACGGCTTTCGACAGCACCGTCCAGTCCTGCACTTCGACGGTCGCCTCACCCGTTCGGGTGCGGAAAACCGGGCCGGTAGCGCCGATCCAGTCGCCTATATCGAGGTCCTTCAGAATAGCGTAGCTCTCGCTGAGGTTGTTGCGGCGAAAGAGCAGTTGCACCTTGCCTTCGCCGTCCTGTATATCGGCGAACGTGGCACGGCCCATCCCGCGGTACCGCACGATGCGCCCGCCAACGGAAACGGACTCCGTGCGAGCTTCGCCCTCGCCCTCGTGTGCCGCCTCCGCCTGTTCGAGAAGATCTATCGCCTGACAGGACGTGTGAGTCCGGTCGTACCTGTGGGGATATGGGTCGACGCCTGCGTCCCGGAGCCTTTGGAGCTTCTCCAGGCGGACGTGCATCAGTTGATTTTCCGGTTCCGACATCTCAATGCCTCCATACGAAGGCGGGGGCGTCCTTCCTGTGAGGGACGCCCCCGCGCATGCCGCTATTTCTCTACAGCGAAATCGTCCCTAGCGTACCCTCGTGACCGTCAGCTTATTGACCCCCGAAGGGGTCTCGACCTCCACGACGTCCCCAACCCTGTGACCGACGAGCGCCTTGCCGACGGGGGACTCTATCGATATCTTGCCGTCGAGGGGCGCGACCTCGGCCGAGCCGACGATCTGGTACTGCCGTCTGCGCTTCGTTCGGTCTCGAACGTTGACCGACGAACCGAACCCGATGACGCCCTTCTCCACCATGCTCTTGTCTGCCACCACCGCCCGTTCGAGCACGTTCTCGATCTCCGATATCCTCGCCTCGACGAGGGCCAGTTCGTTCTTGGCCTCCTCGTATTCGGCATTGTCCTCAGCCCCTCCGGCGTCGTGGGACGTGGTGATCTTTGCGGCGACCTCCTGGCGACGGGCGTTCTGAAGGTGCGCGAGCTCTTCTTCGAGCTGCTTCATACCCTGGGGAGTGAGGTATTGCTGGTGTCTGTTCATAGGCAGCTCCACGATGAGTGGTTCCAACTATTCGGCCCCGCCAATTCCTGCTACAACACCGAACGCATCAACAACATTGTAGCTTTTCGTAGGGGAGCATGTAAACGAACGTACGGGGTCGCTGTGCTATACTCGCTCCCATCCTGTGACTGGGAGGCCCCTACATGACGCGCGGCGACGGACGCCTGTACGACGAGCTTCGGCCCACGAGGATAACTACCGATACGCTGATGTTCGCCGAGGGCTCGGCCACGATCGAGACCGGGCATACGCAGGTGCTTTGCGCCGTCAGCGTTGAGGACGGTGTGCCCTCGTTCCTCCAGGACTCCGGGCAGGGCTGGATTACGGCCGAATACGCCATGCTGCCCCGCGCGACGCTGACTAGGAGTCGTCGCGAAGGACGCACGGGGCCGAGAGGCAGGACGCAGGAGATCCAGCGGCTCATCGGACGCTCGCTCCGCGCCGCGGTCGACCTCGACAAGCTCGGCGAGCGGACGATCACCGTCGATTGCGACGTCATTCAGGCGGACGGCGGCACGCGCACCGCCTCGATCACGGGAGCTTACGTCGCCCTCTACCGGGCGCTCTCCGGTCTCGTGGCGGACGATATCCTGCCCGAGCTCCCGCTCAAATGCGGGGTTGCCTCAACCAGCGTCGGCATCCACAACGGCGTCACGCTGCTCGATCTCAACTACGAGGAAGACTCGCAGGCCGAGGTCGACTTCAACGTCGTGATGACCGACCACGGCGAGTTCATCGAAGTGCAGGGCACGGCAGAGGAAGGCTCCTTCTCGCGCGACGCCCTGGACGAGTTGATCGATCTGGCCGCGCACGGCATCGAAACGCTGTTCGATATCCAGCAGCAGGCCCTGGAGTCCGTGTCCGGCGACTAGGGTCGCAGTTGCCCCCTCTCTGAAATCTCTCCCCCGGCGGAGGAGAGACCGAAAAGGCGTCACCCCTTTTGCACCAACTGGATATTCGGCTCCCGCACCGAGTGGACGGTGTAGGTGAGGGATGGCGCGACGGTGGCTCCCTCGTTGCTGACGACGATTTCCACCTGAGTCGGCCCGTGAAGGTACTCGACCTTCCCGTCGTTCAGCCGGAATGGCCTATCGTGTCCCGGATAGAAGACGTCCGACGAGTCGAGGATCTTTTCTACACTCTCGGTCGCGTCGTTCACGTCCCAGAAGACGTTGTAGGGAAGCCTGCGAGTCACCGTCCCTCCGTCCGGCATGGCGTCGCCGGCCACGAGGATGTTCTCTTCACCGACCTTGGCAACGATACTGATGTGCCCCAGCGTATGCCCCGGCGTGTCGATGATCGAAATACCGTCCGCCACCACGTCGCCGTCGGAAATCGGCTCGACGCGCATCTTGTCCATCATCTCGGCGATGTACTTCGCGGCGTTGTGGTCGGCGGGATTAGGGTTGTGAGCGTAGTCGATCTCCTTCGGGTGGACGAGGATGCGCGCATTGCTGAACATGTCGGTGTTCTGGCAGTGGTCCCAGTGCATGTGTGTCAGGATGACGAGGTCGATGTCCTCCGGCGTCAGGCCTCGCGAATCGAGGGCGCTCCACAGAAGACCCCGCCGCGAAGCCGGGCCGGTATCCACCACGATGTTCTGGTTCCCGACCTGCAGGAGCGAGATGGACGACCAGCCGAACCCGCCCTCCGGCGAGATGAACGAGAATCCGTAAGTCAGCACGTCGAGTTTCGTCATGTGGAAACCTGCCTTTCCGAGTCAGTGACTTCAGCGACCATCGTAGGCCGCGATGGTACCACATCAGACGAACTGAGCAATGAGAACACGGTGGTCTCTGCAAGGCATGGGAATTGTTGACGCATACCGTTAGCGATGTGCAGCCAGTCACACGCAAGCCCAGCCGTTGTGGCCTCAACTCGCGGCGTAACTGTACAGAGTCGGTGAGATATGCAGGAACCTCTCCTCCTCCTGTCATTCTTAGGAGCGCAGCGACGAAGAATCTACAATCTCTCCCCCGCCGGGGGAGAGATACAGAGAGGGGGTCTTCGCAATTCAACTCACCAAGACTGAACAGTTACCTTGCGGTGAAAACCCTTGAAACTCGGAATAAGGCCCGTGATATACTTGACTAAGTTACTCCACAATTCACCATCGGGGTTTGGGAATTGGCATTCCGCCACCAACGTGAAGACTGCACCTGTACGAGGCGCTCCGCTTAGAGAAGCAGCGTCGCGCAGTCGCCCCGCGCTCCGGATACGGCTCCACTGTGAAGGCATGCGTGCTTCAGTGGAGCGTTTTTGTTGAATGGCCCATTGCCGGTCATTCGCCCTATTCAGACAAGCCCCCAAGGGGAAATTCGGGAGATAGATAAGCATGGTCGCAACCACAACACCGCAAGTTCGAACGCTCACGCCGTACCAGGTCCAGCGGTACAGCCGGCACATCATCATGCCGCAGGTCGGCAGCTCAGGACAGCGCGCGCTGCTGAACGCCAGGGTGCTCGTGGTCGGAGCGGGAGGTCTCGGTTCACCGATCTCGTTGTACCTCGCCCTCGCCGGTGTCGGGACGATCGGCATCATCGACTTCGATGACGTGGACATCACCAACCTCCAGCGTCAGATCCTTCATCAGAACGACGACGTGGGACGGCCCAAGGTCGAGTCGGCCCGCGACACGATAATCGCGTATAACCCCGACGTGAACGTAGTCACGCACAACACGCCGCTGAACGCCGAAAACGCGCTGGACATTTTCGCCGACTACGACATCATCGTCAGCGGCGCCGACAACTTCGCGGTGCGGTACCTCATCAACGACGCCGCCTACCTGAGCAACAAGCCGTTGGTGGACGGCAGCGTCCTCATCTTCGACGGTCGCGCGACGGTCTACCAGCCCGGACACGGCTGCTACCGCTGCGTGTTCCCGGATCCTCCGCCTCCGGGCGAGGTACCGAACTGCGCCGAGGCCGGCGTGCTGGGGATGATACCCGGACTGGTCGGTACGATTCAGGCGACGGAGACGGTCAAGCTCATCATGGGCATCGGCGAGACCCTCACGGGCAGGCTGCTGCTCATCGACGGTCTGACCATGGAGTTCCGAGAGCTTAAGATCCGGCGGAATCCCAACTGCCCGCTCTGTGGGGACAACCCGACGGTCACCGAGCTCATCGACTACGAGATTTTCTGCGGCGTCTCGGTGACGGGCGAAGGGTAGGGAACGAGGGGCAATAGATCGACGCCCCGTAATGTAATCGACAAGAACACAGACATACAGTTTTAAGAGAGAGTGAGGAGAAACACAATGGCAGCACAAGTAGCGCATCCTGAATCGATAGTCGACACCGACTGGGTAGCAGAACACGCAGGGGATGACAACGTCGTCCTGGTCGAGGTGGACGTGGACACGGCGGCCTACGAGCAGGGACACATCCCCGGCGCAATCGGCTGGAACTGGACGACCCAGCTGAACGACACCGTGACCCGCGACATTCTGAACAAAGAGCAAATCGAGTGCCTGCTCGGTTCGTCCGGCATCACACCGGACACGACTATCGTCGTCTACGGCGACAACAACAACTGGTTCGCGACCTACGCCTTCTGGCAGCTCAAGATCTACGGTCACTCCGACGTGCGCGTCATGAACGGCGGGCGCATCAAGTGGGTGAGCGAGGGACGCGACCTGACGACCGACGTGCCGAGCGTCGAGGCTACCTCCTACACCGCGAGCGATGCTGATCTCAGCACCCGCGCCACGCGCGACGACATGCTCAGCATCGCCACGGGAGAGACCTCGTCGGCCATGGTGGACGTGCGAGCGCCCGCCGAGTTCAGCGGCGAGCTCCTGGCCCCCGCAAACCTTCCTCAGGAAGGCTCGCAGCGCGGCGGACATATACCCGGCGCGACCAACATCCCCTGGCTGACCGCCGTCAACGAGGACGACGGAACGTTCAAGTCCGTCGAGGACCTGCAGGCGGCGTACCAAGGGAAGGGAATCACCGGGGACGGCCCGACCGTGGCCTACTGCCGCATCGGCGAGCGCTCCTCCCACACATGGTTCGTCCTGAGCCAGATTCTCGGCTATGACAACGTCACGAACTACGACGGCTCGTGGACCGAGTACGGCAGCATCGTCGGTGCCCCCATCGAAAAGTAAGCAGGTGATTAGCGTTCCATAGTCTCTCCAGTCTCTCCCCCGTCCGACGGGGGAGAGATACAGAGAGGGGGCGCTCAACCCCTGTGATATACTAGAAAGGTAACCATTTTGTGGGGACGCGTGGCTTCGACAGGGGAAGCCTCCGCGGGACTGCAGGTCGAGGCGCCATCAACCCTCGTTAAACCGGTGGCAATCACAATAACAGGCAAGCAAGAGCTAGCCCTAGCCGCCTAAGCGCGGCTACGTTCACCCGTTTCGCTCCTCGACGGGGCGGGATGAGCGACGACACTCGAGGTGCTGTCCGACGGACGCCGATAAGAAGGACAAAAGACTCATCGGCTGGCCACCGACATGACCGGCGCCGGTTAGGGCGGTCGGAGGCGAGAACCAAGTACCGGCTACACCTGTAGACGTTCTAGTCCGGAGTCTCTTCTGGACGGGGAGTTCGACCCTCCCCCGTCTCCACCAAACCTGTCCGCTTTCCGCAGTCTCCTATGCCGTAGGTTGCGCCTCGTAGCGCGCAACCTCTATATGGTCCTCATTCCTTCGTGCCTGTGCCAGATCGTAGGAGGTCTGTCGCCGGAGCCAGAATTCCGCGCTCGACCATCCCGCCTTCTCAAGACGAATGGCCATCTCATTCGTCCGGTACGATAGAACTCAGCTGGAGTGCTCCGACAGGAGCGACTAACTATCAGGTACAGGCCACGACTTCAACTATCGGGAGATGGTTGCACCTCGGGGGTACGACAGGCACGAGCAGGTCATTCCCCGTAAACGATGGTGCTACCTGGAAGTTTCAAGTGCGGGCGAGAGGAGACGGGATAACTCGGTCAGCTGAATGGAGCAACTGGTCTAGTTCCTACAAGGCAACGAACGGCCCCCCGCCAGCTCCCTCGACTCCAAAGATCAAGGGGACAACATCGTCTACAGCCACGCTGGAGATTGGCCTGATTTCGGGTGTTCGACGGTATCAGGTTCGCTGGCAACGAGATGGAGGTAGTTGGACTAACGTTTCCGCAAGGTCCGCATCCTCTGCAGGAGCTTTTGGAGCCGCTAGACGTTCTGCGACCGCCGCTAGCAGTTCTACTACCATCAGCTTGTCACAGTCGGGAAACTACAACGTCCAAGTAAGGTACGAGGGAGACGGAAGTCGTTACACGGCTCAGTACGGCGGCTGGTCAAACTCGCTAGACTTTGGGTTTGCGTTCGGGTGCAAATACGAGACAGAAGGCGACAGGCCCCACATATCCTCTAGTGAGGACAATGGTAAGAAAGTTGCGTCGGCGCAGGGCTGTTGGACGACTAAAACACCCCATAAGTGTCCGTCGCACGCTTGGGTAACGGTTTGGCTGCACGGTTGGTCTTGTAACGATTCTATGACATCCAGCTATTTTGTGGAGCTTGACAAAAACAGAGATCGTCGTCGGCCTGGTAGCGGTAGTGGCCATTGGGTGAACGTAAGAAATACCTGTGCGCATACCGATACGGTCGTTACGTTCTTGTCTGTCATTGATGTTTACCTCATAGGGGTGGGGGATGGGCCGTGGCGTGATAGGATAAAGTACGATGTCAAATGTTATCCCGTATACTCATGACAGAAAGACGATTTACCACAAAAAAAATTCCAGGAAAATCAGGCCCCGACTCAATACTGCTTGTCGAAGCCTTGGGGAGCATGGCCAGCAAGGGAACGATTGACACTGAGGAGGAAGACCTCTACAGCGTCTTTCGTGGACGGGCTGAATTGATGGGCTGGTTGGCTCACAGTTGGTCGTCTCACAGCTGGTTGACTCACAGTAACCGGTATAGTGTCCAAGCCTTGTGGGACATGCATGAGGCAGAGTTGACTGACGATTCTCTCAGGGTCGGCTTTTGTCAAGTTGGGTTGGACCCACCACGAGTCGTACCTAGTGTGTTGCCAGCGGTGCTTCAGTGTCTCAGTGACTCTGTACGACGTTTTGGAGCCACTGTGTCAGGGTTTCAAGTAACGACAAAGTTACAAGTCAGGCTCTCAGATGACGAGTGTTCGTGGTACCTTGTTGGCGTACTAAGCTGGTTCCAATTGGACGTACGGGAGAGAGTTAGAGCAGTCGTTCACTTCGATCAGAGTCTACTCGGAGACCACGACGTTTCAACTCTGGCCGCTCGTCTTGAGCAGGGGAACAATGGGGTTTTCGAGTTCAGGTTGATGGATGAGGTTCCCGTTGAGGCTAGGATTCGGTTGGACTCATCCTTCGCTGTCCATTCAGATATCCTTTCACCCACCCCGCATCCAAGCCAAGGCCTGCTCGTGTCGATGCCGGAGTGGTCGCCAAGCGCGGCCGGATGGGTACTCGCAAGAGTCATAGACACTGCTCACACTCTGGGGTCAAATCCTAACAAATACGCAGCTCGCATCTCACGAGTCTTGGCTTGACTATCCGATTCGCTGTCCTACTCATCGCGGTCTTCTGACTCTCACGCGGATATGCTTTCCATGTACACACCTGGTCGATTTCGTATATTTTATGGTAGAAGGTAGCACATGAACCGCCGAGCAATCCTATGGACAACCGGAATCATCGTAGCGCTAGGTCTGGGCCTCGCCGTGGTAGCCTTACTCGCCGCACGGAATGATTCCGAGAACAACCGCATAGCGCAAGGACAACATTTCGCCGATGTCCGCCAAGCCGCAAGCACCGGCGTCGCATTCACCGTCAACGGCCAGCCAGTCCCGATCAGCAGGTTCCTCGAACTACGCGCCCAGAATCAACAGAACAAAAAGGACACCGAATCCATCCTCGCCAGAGTAGTACCCGACGACGACCCTTCGCTACGGTATAGCTCCCACGATTTCCGTGACCAAGAAGCCACCATACCCGATAAGATGGCATTCATCTGGAAGACTAACAAGACGCTTTACGACAACCACAAGATCGACGCAATCGTGCTGGCCGGCCTGATTCCCGAATATGGAGCATACGCGCTTGCAGTCGAAGCCGGACATACCATGTCACAGGACGAGATCGACCAAGAGGTCGCCAAGTACAAAGCCGCATACGAGCTCCAAAAGGAACACGGCGGGACGCAGATATTGCGACCACACCCCACAACAGGCGAAATGGTAAAGACCTACATAGCCAAAGAGGTAGAGTGGCTTGCCTATGTGGACGCCCTCGGCAATAAGTATTGGGACGAACTACTCCCTGAACAGGTACGACGCGAGGGTATCGCCGCCAAATGGCGCTTGGCCGCAATCGAAGGCATCGACGACCCCGAAGAAGCCACACGCATCATTCAAGAGCTATCCAAAAACGCCCTCCATGAACTAGAAATCGAGTTCACAGGCAATATCGACATCGACGTAACCCTAGACGATGCGATCAAGTATCAGGAACATTATGAACGTACGTACCAGCAACAGCCCGGCAATGCCCCAATAGCCGTTCCAAAATAATGCACCAAGACCCCCACAGACCTCTCAGGCTGCTACCGCATCTCCCGCCATGCCATAGACGAGAGCGCAGGAGAGGAACTGCTGGGAGTCAGCGGAATCACGATTGACTTGTCAGATTGCGACTTCACTCTCATGGCAAGCAAGTAAGGACTCAGCAGAGTCCGATGATGCACTCACGCCCCAAAGGCCGTTACCGTGCCTCCCGCGATGCGCTTGCCGAGGTCGAACAGGCATACGTGGAATACAAACAGGTGGTGGAAACATCCGGCATGGCGCTCACTTCACGCAAGACGTACATCATCCACGCGGACCAATTCGTAAGGTGATTGAAGCGGGAGTTTCAGCCGGGTGTCCATGCCGTTAACAGGCGGCCTAAACGTGGTTGATGCCGCGGCATACGTTCGGCTCGTCGTGACGGGAAGGTGGGCGGCACGTCGTCCGCGACGGTCGAGATCAGCGTGACCGACGTGGCGGAATGAACACCGCCTGCGGCGCAGAACCAGCTGTCATGGCGACGCGCGACAGAGTCAATCTCTACCCGCGCCTACCGGAACCAGTCGTAGTTCAGCCCCAGGGAACGATCTTCCACCGGCAGATCGACACGCACTCCCCCCATGTCGGACGAGAGCTTGAGCGCGACCTCCACCTCCAGCGCCACCGCAACACGCCGTCCGGAGTTCTTCGGCTCGTCCATCTCGCCCGCGATGCAACGCATCACGTCGTTCAGTGAGTAGATCGCCCCGTACGGCGGGATGAACTGCGGCACGCCGAAAGGCATCTCCGTGCGCTGTTTGGGACTCTCTGTCCCCGGCGCCTCCATGTCCTTGGACAGCCGCCAACCCGACGATCCGGCGAGTCCGAAAGAGAAGCTGAGATCGCCTTCCGTCCCCAAGATCCGCACGTTCGGTAAGCCTTTACGGAAATGCACGACCGTGCCGTCCTGCGCGACCAACATGCCATGGCCCTGGAACTCGTCACTGCCCGACTCCGAGCGAGGCGTGTCGTTCGTCCCGATGACCCACGCGGGTGGGGAGTCGAGGAAGTACGACCAGTTCTGGTGCTGCGAGTTTGGGCCGCCCGTCTCTATGGAGATCACTTCGCCGATCTCGCCGGAATTGACGAGTTGCTTCGCCCGCTCGAATGACGGGTGCGTCGTCGAAATCGCCCCGCAGGAGAGCGGCACCCCGGCGTCGGCACACGCCTTGACCATCCGGTCGGCCTCGTCGAGCGTGTGACACATGGGCTTGTCGGTGACGACGCCCTTCGCCCCGTGCTCGACGGCCATCACCACGAGGTCGGCGCGCCCCTTCGTGTTCGTCGCGACCGCAACGATGTCGAGGTTCTCCTTCTCGAACATCTCCTTCGCGTCCGTATAGACCGACTCGGTGCCGTACCGCTCCGAGAATGCCCTCAGACGCTTCACGTCCCTGTCCGCCCCCGCTACGAGGTCGACCTCAGGTCTGTCCACGATCGCCTCGGAGTACGTCGTGGCGTTCCCCTCCACGCCGGGACTCTCGAAGTGGTGGAACTCTCGATGGATGTTAAGTTCGGGCGTCGGCCGGTCGATGTCGTCGACGTGGAACCTGTCGCCGATACGACCCGCCAGGTCGTACAGCATGCCCATCCAGCCCAGTCCGATAACTCCGCCTCGATATTTCGCCATTGTTCATTGCCTCCTCTGCGTTGAGGTTGGTTCTATGGTCCGAAATCCTAACGATACGTCACCGATACCCGCACGTCTGCGAGTATGAGAGGTTCATTCCGCCCGGAATCGGTCTCGGTCAGCCAGACCGCGATCTCGTTCTTGCCGGACTTTAGGGGCGGCGTGTCGACCGTCCACTCGATAACCGTGCCGGGCTCCGGGTCATCCGTAGTCTCCATTGGGGAATCGTGGCCGGGGTTGCGATCATAGACTGTGCGTGCCCAGCTGTCCGTCGATCTTCTCGCGGCGTTCGCGTCGAGCGCCGAACCGTTGACTTTCACATTGATGGTGTCGCCGACCTCCGCGTTCTCAAGCCGGAACCCTATCGTGCATTCGCCGAGCGCGCCTTCCGCCTTTGCGCCTTCCAGATCGTCGGCGATGGACATGGTCAAGAGCGTGCTCGGCCCGATGACCGTTGACTCCAGAGCGGTCGGAAGCTGGGTGAGCGGGATGGCGTTCTGGAACGAGAAGCCAAGCTGGTTCGTGGGACGCACCCGACCACGCTTGTCGAACTCGTACCGCTTGTCGAGCCGCGAAAGTACGTCGCCGTCGATCAGCCTGCCGAGGGTCTCACGCTTCCACTCCTGTGGCAGCCTGAAGTAGTTGAACAGGTAGAGGCCGGAGACTCCCTGCTCGCGGTACAGCGCGGCAACGGCCCGCATCGACAGCTCGCTGAGGTTTGGTCGGAGCGCTTCGAGGCATCCGTATATCTCAACGTCCGTCCCCTCCGCGGCCTCTACAAACTCGTCGACCGGTGTCTCGAAGGGAATGAACCCGCCTCCCGCGATCACGATGTCCACCAACTCTTCCTTGATCCACGTCTCCACGTCGAGGCCGACCCGCGCGCAGTCCCGCAACGTCGGCGGGACCCGAACAATCAGGTCGAGCGCCTTACCCTTCGCCTCTCCGATCTCGTCCATCTGCTGGCGGATATAGGAGATGAAGTCGGTCATCAGGTACCGGTTGGGATACCCCTCCTCAATGCGGAAGAACGCCGGGTGGCGCATGTAGTCGAGCTCGATGCCGTCCACGTCCCATCGCGAGACCAGCTCGACCGCGATACTCGCCATGTAGCTCCGCACTTCGGGAACGGCGTAGTCGAGACCCGTCCGAATGCCCCACTCCAGGGTCGGGGCCGGAATGTCCTCGCCCTTGCCGATGAGATACTCGGGATTGTCACGCCGAAGATGCGAGTACTGCGGGGCGGACTCCGGCATGTCGTAGTGCTCGTTCATCCGCACCGAGGGGAAGAACTCGACTCCAGCCCGCCTGCACAGGCCCGCGATGACCTCCATCGGGCCTCCGTGGTTCTCAATGAGGTAGCGGAGATTGTCCACGCTCGTCTGCTGCGTCTCGTCGAGGTTGTCGTACCCCTCGCCGAACCGCTCGCCGATGTCCGTCTCGTACGAGTACGTGTCGTGACCGCCCACCGACCACAGGAACCCGTCTATGGGCGTCCCCACATACGTCCCTACCATGTTGTCCCACATGTACTCAGGCGTGAGCGGATGGGGAGTGTTTATGATCCATCCGTCGTCGTTGCACAAGATTCGTCGCGTTTTTCCGCTTCGTGGCATAAGAGGGCCTCCGGGCCGGGCGGTGTCTTTCGTCGGGCGTAAGGGTATCTACTATCCGGCGTCAGGTAAAGGGGTTCGGACAGCCGGTGCCGCTTGCCATAGAATGAGGGCGACTCCATAATTGTGAGTCGAATCGCTGACCTCCGCGACTGCACAGTCGCCCCTCGCGAACGGGAACGACAAACTTGGAGCGCACGAAACGATGAGGACTCGCCAACTCGGTAAGGACGGGCCGGAAGTGCCGGTCATCTGCTTTGGGACATGGCCCCTCGGCGGCGCGTTCGGCGCAATCGAGTACGATCAGGCCATCACCACTCTCAGGGCCGCGATCGACGCCGGGCTGACTTTCCTCGACACGGCGGAGAGCTATTTCGACAGTCAGGCCAAGATCGGTGAGGCCATCGACGGACGTCGTAACGAGGTGTTCCTGGCTACAAAGGTCTCCGGCTCCGACCACTCACAGGAACACATCGAGTCGGCCCTTTCCGAGAGCCTGCGACTCCTGCGCACCGACTACATCGACTTGTACCAGATACACAGTCCCCAGCCGCAGTGGCCCATCGAGGACACCGTTGGCGAGCTTATGAAGCACCGCGACGCCGGGAAGATCCGCTACATCGGCGTTTCAAACTTCTCTGCCGACCAGATGCGGGATGCCGCCGAGCACGGGCTGATACAGAGCGCCCAGCCGAGGTACAGCATCCTCTTCCGCGACTCCGAGGACGAGGTGCTGCCGGCCTGCCGCGAGCTTGGCGTCGGGGCCATCGTCTACTCCGTCATGGCGAAGGGGATGCTCGCGAGCAAGTACAAGCCGGGCCACGAGTTCCCGCCCGACGACGAGCGCCACAATTGGCCCCACTTCAAGGGCGAGCTGTTCGAGCGCATCTACGCCGTGACCGAGAAACTGAAGGCATGGACGCAGGACCATGGCCGCGACATCGTGCAGCTTGCCATCGCGTGGCCCCTGGCCAATCCCGCCGTAACGTCGAGCATCGTCGGTGGCCGGACGGTCGAGCAGGTGCTCCACGACGCGCAGGCGGGAGACTGGGTGCTTACCGACGATGATCTGCGCGAGATAGACGCGATTCAAGGCGACCTTCGCTTGGAGGCAATAGCCATTCCCCGATGGAGCGATCGTGCGAGACCAAGTTGAGGCCCTCCTGAAGGGCGCGTTCGACTTTCGGATTCACGCCGGGCCCGAACCGGACGGCGAACGTCGCACCGACTTCCTGGAGGCGGGACGCGACGCCTACGAGGCGGAGATGGCGGGGTTCGTGCTCATGAAGCACCGCCACCCGACGGCCCTCGCGGCCTACGCCCTCAACCGCATGTACCCCGGCTTTCACGCAGTCGGCTCCATCGTCCTCAACACCTCCGTCGGCGGCCTGAACCCCGACGCCGTTGAGCCGGCCGCCAAGCTCGGCGCGAAGGTCGTCTGGATGCCCACGCAGGACGCCGGATCAGTCACGCTCCTCGATGCCCCAAACGACCTTGAGGCCGTGCTTGAGGTCGCCAAGTCATTCAGCATGGTCGTCGCATCGACCCACACCACCTTCGCGGACACCGAGCTGCTTGTACGCCTCGCGGATCAGGTCGGGCTGGAGCGGCTCGTCGTGACCAACCCCGCCGCCAGGTTCGGTCCTAACGAGGCTGGCCGACTACTCTCGCGCGATCTGTACGTCGAGCTGCCGTTCCTGTCCTACTACCTTAGCTCGAATGCAGGGGAACGCCTGCGTGCGGATATCGAGAGGATTGGGGCCGATCGGTGCATCGTCTCGACGGACTTCGGCCAGTGGACGAACCCTCCCCCCGCCGAGGGTATGCGCATGGCAATCGCCGCGATGCTCGACGCGGGAATGCATGAGGCCGACATCGCCAAGGTCGTGCGGGCGAATCCCCTAGAATGCGTAGGACTATCCGTCGACTGACCGGTCAGTGCCTGAAGTGGCGGACGCCGGTGAAGACCATCGCCATGGCCGCCCGGTTCGCGGCCTCGATGACCTCATCGTCGCGGATCGAGCCACCCGGCTGGGCTATTGAAGCAATACCCGCCTGGGCCGCGACCTCGATGTTGTCCGCGAACGGCATGTAGGCGTCGGAAGCCAACGCGCTCCCCGCGACCTTGTCGCCCGCGGTCTCGATGGCGAGCCTGATGCTGGTCACGCGGTTCGGCTGTCCCGTTCCCATGCCCACGAGGGTGTTGTCCTTGCCGAGCACGATGGCGTTTGACTTGATGTGCTTGCAAACCCTCCACGCGAAGGCGAGGTCGGCAAGCTCGCGCTCCGTCGGTGCCCGCTCGGTGACGACCTTCCATGTGGCAGGGTCTTCTTCAATCGCGTCGGCAGTCTGGAGGAGAGCGCCTCCCGACACCAGCCGCAGATCGAGGCCGCCCAGATCGCCGTCCGTCGCGTCCACCTTCAGGATGCGCGTCTCCTTCCGCCTCTTGAGGATACCAAGGGCCTCCTGCTCATAGTCGGGCGCGACGATGACGTGGTACAGGACGCCGCGCATGGCAGTGGCGGTCTCAGTGGTCAGCGTTCGGTTATAGGCGACGATCCCCCCGTACGCCGACACGGGATCGCCGTCGAGCGCCCTTTTGTACGCCGTCGGCTGGTCGTCATGTACGGCAAGCCCGCACGGATTCAGGTGCTTGACGATGCACGCCGCATCCTCCAGAAAGTCCGTCACGGCCGACCACGCCGCTTCCGCGTCGAGGTAGTTGGTGAAGGACATCTCGATGCCGTGCAGTCGCTCGGCGTTCACGATCCCACCGGATGCCAGCGGATCGCGGTATACCGACCCCTTCTGATGGGGGTTCTCACCGTAGCGCATGTCGGCGATCTTCTCGAACCCGACAGCGAATTCCGAGCCGGACAGAAGGTCGCCGTCGCTCAGGTATCGTGAAACGGCCGCATCGTACTGCGCCACGTGCCGGAACGCCTTCAGAGCCAGACCCTTCCGCTCATCCATGGTCAGCGCGTCCCTTCCGTTTCCATCCTTCATCTGCCCACGGATACGCTCACCGACCCAGGCGAAGTCAGCGGGATCGACGATCACGATGACCGAGGGAAAGTTCTTCGCGGCGGCGCGGATCATCGTTGGTCCGCCGATGTCTATGTTCTCCAATGCCTCCTCGAGGCTCACGTCCGGCTTGCGAACGGTATCGACGAAGGGGTACAGGTTCCCAACGACCACGTCGATGCCGTCGATGCCGTGCTCGCTTAGCTCTGCCACGTGCGACTCCACGTCGCGCCTCGCCAGAATCCCCGCGTGGACGACCGGATGCAGAGTCTTGACCCTGCCGTCCAGCACCTCTGGGAACCCGGTGACATCCGACAGCAGCGTAACCGGCAGCCCCGCGGCGGACAGTTCCGCGCGCGTCCCACCCGTGCTGATGATCTCGAACCCCGCCTCGACCAGCTTCCCGGCGAGCTCTGTGACTCCTGCCCTATCGTAGGCACTGATGAGCGCTTTCATCTGGTTGCTTTTCTCCTAGAACCATTCCCATCTGAATATGACAGTCGAATTAAGAGGTGCGTATCCCCTCTCCCGTTGTGGGAGAGGGCTAGGGTGAGGGTGTTTAAGTAAGCTACCAAAATCATATGGAACCGGTACTAGAACCACGCCACACCAATCCATTGGCGGCGGCAATACGTGCATTGATTTTGAACTTCCATCCTTATAGGTTCACCCTCCTCTCGCCCCTAGCCCGAACGACCTCTCCCACGACGCGAGCCTCCGGCGCAAGTGAGCAGACCAGTTCAGCGTTTTTCGGGTCGCATGCGACCACCATCCCCAGCCCCATGTTGAACACGTGGTACATCTCGTCCGAGTCGATATTGCTGAGTTCCTGCAGCAGGGTGAAAATCGACGGAACGTTCCAGGTCGAAGCGTCGAAATGAGCGCCCAGCCCGTCCGGCAGCATTCGGGGAACGTTGTCTCGCAACCCTCCGCCCGTTACGTGGGCCATGCCCTTCAAGAGACCAAGCGCGGGCCGCACTGCCGGGTAGTACGCCGTATGCGGTCGCAGCAGCGCGTCGCCAATAGTTCCGCCGATCTCGTCGTGGCGCTCGAAGAGCGGCGATGGGTCGTCGTCGAGTCGCAGGGCGTGACGGACAAGCGAGTATCCGTTGGTGTGGAGACCGTTCGACGGAATGCCGATGAGAACGTCGCCTTCCGCAATGCTCGATCCAACCAGGATGTCGTCCTTTTCGACCACGCCGACCGCGAAGCCCGACAGGTCGAACTCGCCCTGCGCGAACAGCCCCGGAAGCTCCGAGGTCTCCCCACCTATGAGGGCGCACCCGTTCTCGACGCAGGCCGCCGTGATGCCCCGTACGATCTCTTCGGCAAGATCGGCGTCCATCTTGCCCGTCGCGATGTAGTCGAGGAAGAACAGCGGCTTCGCCCCGCACACGATGACGTCGTTGACGCACGCATTGACGACATCTCGCCCCAAGTTCTCGAACTGGCCCATCGCAAGCGCGATCTTGAGCTTGGTGCCGACGTTGTCCGTGCCCGCGACGAGCACCGGCTGACGGTAGCCCGACATCTCGAACAACCCGCCGAACCCGCCTACTCCGCCCAGCACCTCGGGCCCGTGCGTAGTCGCGGCGAGGGCTTTTATGCGTTGCTTCGCGGCATCCGCCGCGTCGAAATCGACTCCGGCGTCCTTGTACGTCTGTCCGGACTGCGCCTGTGACATCAATTCTCGAATGCCAGCTTGTCCATTTCGAGTTGGACGGGTATAGGCTGGTTGCCCGTGAAGCAGGCCATGCAGTTCCGGTCCTCGGTCGTCCCAACGGCCCTTAGCAGGCCTTCGGTGCTGATGTACCCCAGGGAGTCGGCTCCCACGACTTTTGGAATCTCGTCGATTTCCATCGTGGACGCAAGAAGCTCCTCGCGAGTCGGAAAGTCAACGCCCAGGTGGCAGGGATGCTTGATCGGGGGCGAGGCTATTCGCAGGTGCACCTCCCTAGCGCCCCCGCGTCGGAGCATGGCTACGATCTGGGCCTGCGTCGTCCCTCGAACGATGGAGTCATCGACCACCACGAGGCGTTTGTCTTTGATATTCTCCAGCAGCGGGTTGTACTTCATGCGCGCGCCCATGTCTCGCAGGCGCTGGTCCGGCATGATGAACGTGCGTAAGACATAACGGTTCTTGATGAGACCTTCCTCGAAGGGTATGCCGGACTCCTCGGCGTAGCCCACCGCGGCGGGTATGCCGGAGTCGGGGACGCCGATCACCATGTCGGCGTCTGCGGGATGCTCTTTGGCAAGCTCCACCCCCATTGCCTTCCGGCTGTTGTATACGAGGCGGCCGTCTAACACGCTGTCCGCCCGGGCCATGTAGATGTGCTCGAAGATGCAGGGGGCGCGTACGCCATCGGACATCCGGCGGCTCACGGTGCGAAGGCCGTTGGCGTCTATCGCGACCACCTCGCCGGGATGCACGTCCCTATAGAATACGGCATCGATCTGGTCGAGCGCGCACGTCTCCGACGCAATCACCCAGCCCCCGTTGAGCTTGCCGATGCAGAGTGGCCGGACGCCCATCGGATCGCGAATGCCGTATACCGTGTCTTGCGTCATTACCGTTAGGGAGTACGCGCCTTCGAGCCTTCCCATGGCGTAGACGATGCGCTCCTCCAGCGTGGGAGCCGGAGCGTGCGTCATCAGATGCGCGATGATCTCGGAATCGCTGGTGGAGGCAAACGTCGCTCCCCAATCCTCAAGCTCGGACCTGAGCGCTCTGGCGTTGACGATGTTGCCGTTGTGAGAGAGGGCGATCTCCACGCCGGAGCCGTTGGAGAAAATCGGCTGGGAGTTCTCGATAGTACTCCGGCCGGTGGTTGAGTACCGCGTGTGGCCGATGCCGAGGTGGCCGGGAAGGACGATGAGGTCTTCCTCGTCGAATGCCTGGGTGATCAGACCCATCGCCGTACGGCACTTTATATTCGTGCCGTCGCTCGTGGCGATGCCCGCGCTCTCCTGCCCGCGATGCTGAAGGGCGTGAAGCGCGAAGTATGCGGTCCGGGCGGCGTTCTCTCCTGGCAGGTATGCTCCAACGATGCCGCAAGCCTCTCGCGGCCTATCCGTTGGAATGGACATCCTCACCCCCTGAATTTGCGGCTTGGATACTATCCCTGCACTGCCACCACCAACTGAGATTATAGGCGCGCCATCCGGCACGGTCAACGAAAGTAGGGGCGATTCGCGAATCGCCCCTACGGGACAAGACGCATTGAACACATCTCTGGCAACTCGCCCTCACTCACTCGCCGTCTCCCTTCAGCTTCGTCTGCGCCCTGATGGACGGCATCAGAAGGCCGATCACGAACAACAGGGAAAGGCTCACCCCCGAAATGATCGTGATAGCCATCGGCGCGCCGACCCGCTCGGCCAGCGCTCCGACGATCAGCGATCCCACCGGGCTGGTGCCTATCGCAAGGCTGATGACTCCCAGAGCCTTGCCCCGCATCCCTGCCCGTGAGACGAGCATCACCACCGTCGCCTGCATGGTGGAAAACCCTGCCGTGCCCGCACCGAGAACGAGCAGCAGGGCCAGCGACATAAGATAGACCTTGGAAAACGAGAACCCCAGCAGGCAGACCGCCGCCACCAACGAACCGCCGATGAAGATCAGCCCATGCCGCCGCATATTGGTGGACGAGGCGATTGCGATAGCCCCTGCCGACGCGCCAAGCCCGGCGACCGAGTCCATCAGGCCCATCAGGTCGGGTCCGACTCCCAGAACGTCGCGCGCGATAACCGGAATGAGGAACCGGTACGGGAAGAACAGCACGTTCATCACGATGGTAATCAGGACGACGGCCAGCAGTGTGCGGTGCCGCAGGGTATACCGAACGCCCACGAGCAGATCGAGGGCCATGCGCCGCTTCACCGCAGACGCGCGTCTGCCGATATCAAGCCTCAGCGTCCAGACCATCACCATCGAGACCACGGAGAAGCCCACAACCACGACGTACCCACCTACCACGTCCACCTGGCTGATTAGGACTCCCGCTAGCGCCGGTCCGACCATCGCGCTCGCGTTCATGCCGATCGAGTCGAGCGCCACGGCGTTCGTGACGCCGCTGCTTCCCACGAGGTCGTGGATCATCGAGCGCCGGGTCGGCAGTTCGAGCGCCCAGGCCGATCCGACGAGCGTGATCGTCACGTAGGCGTGCCAGAACTCTTCCTTGCCCATGACGAGAATGGCCGCCATTCCTATCGCCGCCGCGAAGCCGACCACCTGCGTCACGCGCAGCAGCTTGAGCCGGTCGAACCGGTCTGCCAATACCCCGCTCAGCAGACCGACGAAGAGCATCGGGGCGAGGGAGAAGAACCCGACCAGCGACACGAGAAACGCAGAATCGGTGAGCGTCAGCACCATCCAGCCGAGCAGCGTCATCTGCATCCACCGAGAAAGCAGCGAGCTGAAGTTCGCCGGCCACAAGATGCGGTAGCTCGGATTTTGAAAAGCCGCAAAGGTGCGCGGCAGCTTGGTGCGGTGGGGGAGCCTCACGCTACTGATCACGCCCGGAGGAGTTCATTGCACCCGTCAGGGCAAAGCGAGACGGTAATCGCTTGGTCGGACAGATGAAGCTAGCGGCTGCCCTCACTGCGATCATTCCTGCACCGGGTGAACCGCCCAGTGCACAGTCGCGACGGCGGCCACATCGTCGATGAGACACCCGCGATTCTCCAGCTTCACTCCGTATTCCCCGTCCGTCGCGGCAAAGAAGGCGTACCGAGACTCGTAGACATAGTGGGCAGCCGTCCCTTTCGCGCCGTTCTGCCGGGGAGTCAGCGTCTGAAGAACGTTGCCGAACGGGTCAACCACACTCGGCACGCCGCAGATGTGCCGGTCGTGTCTCTCCTGCCGCACCTCCACCGATACCTCGACCCGCTCTCCCAAGGTCACCCTGACGTTCGACTCGTGGAATCCCGTTTCCAAGAGATCGAACGTCGCCGGCGCGGGCGCCCGCGCCTGAGCGTGCTCATCGTCTCCCGGCTGCCCGCACGCAATCAGCGCTCCCAGCACGACCGCCGCGAACGCACCAACAAGAATTCGGATAGTCGTGTAGCCGAGGCAATCGCGGAACGGTCTCATACATACGTCCCGTCACTCGATGATGCCATTGATTTTAGAACGCAGTCACGACCACAGAAAACGGGTTTACAGGTGTGCCTAATGTACGTTGCCCGGTCATCAACGTGAGGGCAAAGGTGTCGAACCATCACTCCCGTACGCGAAAAATTCGCACGTCGCGGTTCTCGTAGACCTGTTCTAGCGCCCCGCCGAGGCCGGTGTCGAACTTCGCGAGGCCTGTCGGATTGTAGTAGAGGTACTCCACCCGGCCGAGGTAGACGTACTCGACCCCGTACTTTCGCATGATGTCGAGCGCCTCTTGAGGAGACGGAGTGTTGTAGATGCGGGCGACCTGCCGCATGCGCTGGTCGACGGTCTCACGGTAGTTCCAACGCTGCTGTTCTTGGTGCCATTCCCAGCCCACAATATTTGGCAGACCCGTATAGATCGAGACCCGCCCGCCCCAGCGATAGAAAGGCGTCACCGCTTCGAGCATGACCGGGGAACCCTCGACGTTCTGCTGTATCCACCGGATGGCCTCATAGTCTGCCGATAGGTCGATGGTTCCCCGCTGATCGGCATGTCGTTGACCATCCTGCATATAGGCCATGCCATCGAGAGTGAGCGGGATCGTCGTGTCGAAGCGGACGCCGAGCCTGTCGTGAGTTCCAAGCACCGGATAGACGGACACACAGACCAAGAGGACGCCCAAGCAGCCGAGCCAGACCTTCTTCCATTTTGGTAACGCCTCAAACGCCGCGCTGCGCCCGTGCCAGAATCGCCATAGCATGTACGCCGAGGCCAGCGCCAGCAGCACCCAGACCTGGAGGTAGAATTTGAATACCGTGTTCTGGCGGTCGATGTCACTCTCGACGCGATAGATGTCCACGCCGATGACCACGCAGAACGCCGTGAGCGCAAGCAGAAGCGCGAACACCGTCTGCGGAGCATCCGGACGCCTGGAGAACACGATTCGAATCGCCGTCGCCAACGCCAGAACGACGAGCGCGAACACAAACGGCGTCGTACTGCCCGTTGTCTCCACCAGCTTCAGCACCACCATAAGCCCAATGAAGCCTAGTCCAACCACGACCAGCGCGAGACGCACGCTGCCTATTCGACTGAGGTGCGTAGCTGTGACTCCGGATTGCCCCGGCCGAACTGGGACCGCAACGAGTTTGGAGAAGGGACGCCAGAATAATCGTCCCAGTTCGAAGAGCCAACCGCGCGACTCGGTGACAACGAACGAGCCGATGACGAACACGAACAGTCCCGCTATGAGCAGGAACTGCCAGAGCACGGTCTGGTTCGTGGTCGACTCGATGCTGGAAAACGCCGTCTCGTAGTTCACGTGGTACGGCAGGAATACAACAAACCCGATGAGGAAGATCAACACTCCCTTGATGGCCGCCTCGATGAGGACGATGAGGTTCAGCCCGCCGGTTCTCAGCACCCCGGCGAGAAGGACGGCGGCCATGCTCAGCAGCAAATACGTCGGGTAGTCCCACGTATTCAGCGGTCGAAGCGCTCCTACCACGACTCCCAGCACTGCCACCTGAGCGATGTCGGCAATCCCCCAGCCCATGCCTGCGAGACGTCCGGCCCCTCTTTCGGCACCTCTTGCCCTCAGTACGACCGCTAGTGCGGCCCCAACCACCAGCACGGTAAACGGCATCGCCATCAGATGCGCGTGCAGGTCGGCGAACAGGAAGGTGAAGAACGGGAACTCCGTGATCTCGAAGCCCGGCGGATCGGGAGGCATCATCCGGCTGCTGCGCCAAAAGTCGAATTCGCCGAGAGGCTCGCTCAGAGGGAACACCTGAAGCAAACTCTCGCTACCGCGAATAACGTCGTACAACTTCCCCATTACAGTCGCGAAAAGCCGGAGTAAGATATCAATACTCTGAATTGCGCCGTCCAGGTTCCCGATCACCGTCGCGAAGAGCGCCGCCGCAACCCCCGCCAGCACCGGCGACCACGCAAAAGCCTTACCATCCTTCTCGGAAGCGTCTCCTAGCCCGTCGCGAGCCTTCCTGCGTGGGAGCCTCACACGCGCCCCCTCAGCGAGGTTGTAGACGACGCTGAACGCCCCACCGACCGTGAGGGCGAAGAACATCGGGACGGCGAGGTTCACCGCGACAGCCGTGTCGATGCCGGTCATGTGGATGAACGACGCGACGATGAACTGTCCCCAGTAGTAGTAGTTGAGGTAGCCACCCGCGTACCAGGGGTCGTATGGCGGCATGAACGAAGATTTGAGCACGGCGTTCAGGTAGGCCGTGTCCATCGGCTTCTCGCCTCCTTGCCATTGGTGCCACAGGTCGGGGTTCGCCATTCGCAATACGACGAAGGCAAGGAATGCGACGATGAAGACCAGCTCGCAAATCGCGATGACTCGCCACCGCTCGCGGAAGAACGACCAGAACGACGACCACGTGAACGCCAGCGCGACGCACGATGCCAACGCGACCGCGCCGATGCCGACCACGACTGCGCCAAAGGAGAACGCCATCCACTGCAGGCTCGCAAGCATCCATGCCACCAGCGAGACAATCAGGATGCCCAACAGTTTTGCCAGCAAATACCCCCCGTCCGGCAGAGACCGGAATACCGCAAGCGCGATCGGCAGTATCGCCAGCGCCATCAACTGCATGACGACCAGCCACGCAACGACCGGCATCCTGCTGGCTATCCCGTCGGGCTTCACGATATCCGTCCACGTCCCCCCGGCCCGCTGAGCCCGCAGATCCTCCTCCGATAGCAGCAGTCCAACCGGCTTCGGGACCGTTGGGATTGGCTTCGTAAGTTCGTCCAAGCCGAACGGATCGTCGCCCGCCGCGTCGAGGATGCGGTCGCGAATAGTATCCGCGTCGAGACGCTCGACTTTCTCGAACACCAGTCCCTTAGGATGGTCGTAGGCGGAAAAACTCTCGTCGGCATAACCGAGGTTGATGTTCAGTCCCCGCGGCTTCTCTTGTCCTTCCGGGGTTGGAAGCCCCGGCCTCTCGTAGGTGTCGTCAACGAGTGTCACGCCCGCAAGGTTCGGGTAGGCCGTCTCAACATTTGCGAGCCGGTATCCAAGTCCCCCGCCGAAGAGCAGCCGGTAGTAGGCCGACGTGACGGGATACCTTTCCGGCAGTCGGGTGATGGCGCCATACAACCGGTTGCTGTAGAAGAGGACGTAGTCGGCCCTGGCGAGGTCTGCCGCCATGCCGTCGAGTTTGTGCGGCGTGTCGTTTTCATACACCGGCAGCCTTGGGACTTCGTACCTCCCCAGGTCCGGCAATCCCTCCTCCCAGTGTTCCATCAGGATGACGGTACCTTCGGGCACGTTTCGTTTGATCCACTCGGACGACCGGACGGCCGTATGAGGATCTTGGTACACCCCCGTATAGGCGAGCGCGTACAGGCCCGTCACCGCGACCAGAGCGACCATCACCACCGCGACCGCGTGTCGGAGCCACCGACGATAGGATGCCGCCCATTGCCACAGATGGAAGAGCATCTGCGCCCCAAAGAGCACCAGCAGCGGCGTTACCGGAATGAGATAGCGCGTGAACTTGACCTGAAACGCTCCGGTAACCAATAAGTAAGGGACGACCCACGACAGCAGCAGAACCGTCCCCCGCGACTCCCTCGACCGAACCCTCAGCGTGGCGACCAGGGCCGCGAATGCTATCATCGACGCGGCGGCTATGAAGACGATGTCGGTAGAAATGAGTAGCAGCCCCATCGGGATGAGCCAGCCGGCGAACAGGTAGGCTAGCCCGTAGTAGAACCTCATGCCTCGCAAACTCGCATAGAGCAGGCCCGCCCACGCGACGACGCCGAGAGGCCAGCCCAGTCCGAACGCCGCAAGCTGCCGCACGTGGTACAGGTACGCCGCAGTGTCGATGTATTGCCGCGTGTAGGGTAAGTCTCGGACCCGCCGCACCATTTCCGACTGCTCGGTGATGTCAGCGACGAATCCCGAAGCGTCGATGATGGCGTACGGCTGAACGATGATGAACGTCGCCAGCGACGCGCACCCTGCCGCAAGCAGTCCCATGAATGCCACCCCTATGCGACGGCTCGCCTCGTTCCTATCACCCTCCGCCGCGCCCAGCGCAGGCATGACGTAGAGCAAGTGGGCCATCGCCAGCGCAAGGTACATAGGCGCCATGCTGACCTTCGTCGCCAGTCCCAGCCCTACTATCACGCCTGCGATCAACGAGTCCCGCATTCTGCCGCCGACCGCCACGCGGTGCATGAAGTACAGCGCGGCAATGGTCGTCAGCCCCAGCGCGATGTCAAAGGTCAAAAAGTGGCTGAGCTGGATATGGATCACCGCCAGCGACACCAGCGCCGCCGCCAGCAGCCCTTGCCGTCTGCCGTAAAGACTCGCGCCGAGGAGGTAAGTCAGGAACACCACGCAAACGTCTGCCAGCGCCGATATTCCTCGCCCGATCGTGCTAACGTCATACACGTCGCCGGGAATTATCGAATGCGCGATCTTGAGCAGATAGAGGGGGAAGCTGCCGTATGCGAACCGTCCGGGGTTCCACGGACTCCGCTCGGCATCGAGGAGATCGCCAAGATCACCGAGCGTGGGATAATCCAGGCCCTCGATCAGGGAGACGATGTTGCGCTCATCGGGGTGTGGCGAGTGGTCGTACCCCTCGTGCCAGTTGATCCCATACAAACGGAGGGCCAACGCCACGATCAAGATGACCGCAAGCGCCGACGCTACAACGATACTGTTACGGTCGAACGGACGGCTGACTCCGCCCGCGTTCTGCTCGTCGGCGGGCGGCTGGGACTGCGTACTCTCCATGAAAGCCTATTGTATCTACGCGGCCAGACTCACAGCAACGCGACGTAGTGCAGGACTCACCGCGGAGATTACCCTTTCATAACCTCGGCTCATGTCATTGCTGCGAGAATAGCCTTCGTGCGACTCCCTTATCGTCATTCCTGCGAAGGCAGGAATCCATCCTCGGTCCCCTGCCATCAGTCCCTTAACAACTGAGAGACCAACGCCGATTTTCATTCTAGGTGGTGAGGGTGGCAACCCTCATGACATATTCCGAACGCAGCGAAGCGGAGTGAGGAATCTAGAGTCCTTGCTCTCTAGGCGGAGCCTCGTAGCTCGAACCACCCGAATGACGATGGCAGAACACCTTAGATTCCTCGCCGCGCTCGGAATGACAAGTTGAATGGGGATTTTCTCAAGAGTCTCAAAAATAGGAAACGAGGTCACTTCAGAAGGTGGAACATACGTCGAAACCGCCCATACGCTTCCTCCCACACGTCGGATCCTTCCGGGAAATACGTGGACAACTCGAAACTTCGACGAATGATCTCCCGTCCCTCGGCCAGCGACGCTATCTCCCTCGCCGCCACCATCTGCATGAGAATATTGCCCGCCGCCGTCGCCTCCACAGGCCCCACGACGACCGGACGACCGACCGCGTTGGCCGTGAACTGGTTGAGCAGGAGGTTCTGCCCGCCTCCCCCAACGATGTGTAGCGTATCCATACGGCTATCAACAATACCCTCAATCGTTTCGAGTACCATCCGGTAACGGAGCGCGAGACTCTCCAAGATAGTCCGCACGACTTCCCCGCGAGTCGGCGGCGGCGACTGTCCGGTACGAGCGCAGAAATCTACCACGCGAGCCGGCATGTTTCCCGCCGGCGTGAACGACGGGTCGTCAGGATCGATCGTTGCAGTGAACGGCGCGGACGCCTCGGCCATCCGCGTCAGCTCCTCGTATGAGTGCGGATGTCCCTGCGCCTCCCACGTCGCCCGGCACTGCTGGACGAGCCACAGGCCCGATATATTCTTCAGCGGACGCACCGTGCCGAGCACTCCCACCTCGTTGCCAAGCTCGAACGCCTTCGCCCGTTCGTTCATGACCGGTTCGTGCGTCTCGATTCCCAGCAGCGACCACGTGCCCGAACTCAGAAACGCCCACGTCTCATCGCCTGCGGGCGCCGCGGCCACTGCCGATGCGGTATCGTGAGTCCCCGGCAGTACAACTTCCACACCACGACCGCCCGTCTCCTCCGCGACTTCCGGCAGAAGAGGCCCCAGCGACTCTCCGGCGTCCCGTATGCCCCCAAGCATGTGCGACGGTAGCCCCACTGCGTCCAGCAGCGGGTATGCCCAGTCCCGCTTCCGAACGTCATAGAGCTGGCTCGTGCTTGCGAACGTCCGCTCAGTGGAAATGACACCCGTCAGCCGGTAGTTGATGAGGTCGGGGATGAAAAGCAGCCTCGACGCTTGCGCCAGCCGTTCCGGAGGCTCGGCCAGAAGCTGGTAAAGAGTATTCATCTCCATGAGTTGAATACCCGTCTGCTCGTACAGAAATTCCTTCCCGAGCCGCTCCATGACCGAATCCTGGATGCCTGCCGTGCGTGGGTCGCGGTACTGATGCGGCAGGCCCATCAAGGTACAGTCTCCATCAAGCAGACCGTAGTCGACGCCCCACGTGTCCACACCGACGCTGACCAGGTCGTCGCGGTACAGCGTTGAAGCGGCGGCAATACCCCTCTTGACCTCATCGAACAGCGCGGGCAGGTCCCAATGCACACTCTCGCCCCTCCGAACGGGCACATTTGCGAAACGATGCACTTCCCGCAGGGCGAGTCGCTCGCCGTCGAATGTTCCGGCGATGGCCCGACCGCTCTCCGCGCCCAGATCGAGCGCGAGGTATGTCTTGCCTCCGCCGCTCATGTATCCTGCCGTTCGAGCCTACGCTTCTCCATGTCGGCGCACCCTATAGGACATAGTTCCTCCCCCACATCGGAGGCATTATAAACACAATTCCCAATACACACTCGCGAGAGCGGTGACCCTTGATTATTTCCAACTTCTGTCATTCCGAACGCAGCGCAGCGAAGTGAGGAATCCAAAGTCCTTATATGCCAAGCAGCGTCTCTTTGCTGGAGCGGCCCTGATGACGACGGCGGAACACCCTAGATTCCTCACTACGCTCGGAATGACAGGTCATCGTGCAAGCTCCCCGTCATCCCTGCTCACGCTTTCATCCCCAACGAACGTTTGGTGCTATAATGAAATGCCCGATACTTCGCGTGCTCATTCGGCGCGCCTCAGACATCGGATATGACAGCAATATGCGAGGAGACGACCAATGAAGGTTGTGTTTTTGGAGGATGTGGAGGGAGTCGCCCAAGGGGGCGAAGTCAAGGACGTCAAGAGGGGTTTCGCGCGGAACTACCTCATTCCGCAGCGGCTTGCAATGCCGGCGACCCGCGACTCCCTGCAGCGAATCGACCGTCTCAAGAAGCAGGCCGAGGAGCGGCGGCTGCGGACGATACGCGACATGAGGGAGCTCGCCGAGGAGCTGAGAGGCAAGCGGGTAGATGTTCCCATGCGCGCCGGCGCCGGCGGAAGGCTGTACGGCTCCGTCACCAACGCCATCGTTGCTGACTCCCTGTCCGAACTCCTCGACCGCGAGATCGAGCGCCGCAACGTTCAGATACCGGATTCGATACGCGAGGTCGGCACGTTCGAAGTGCGCGTCCACCTCTACTCCGATATCGACGCTCAAGTCGAGGTCCTCGTCCATCCGATGGAGATAGAACCCGACGAGTTCCTGCAATTCCTCGAGGAACGCAAGGCCCAGGCGGAAGCCGGGGGTGAGGACTCCTCCGACCAGACCGACGAAGACACCTCCGCCGACGAGTCCGTCGATCCGGTCGAAGCCGCGTCAGAGACCGAACAGGACGATGCTCCCGTCGCCGAAGAGTCCTCGTAAATCCCGGAAAACTCTCCCTCCGGCGCACTCCCACCGCGTCCGCCCTGGAAGGCGAGGCGACATCGACTGGGCCGGTGCTCGGCTCCTAAAGACTGGGCCGGTCAACGCACCGCCTCTGGTATGAGAATGAACCCGTCTTACCTTTCGTAGGGGCGGGTTTCAAACCCGCCTTTTAGCCCTCGCCTATCTCCATAGGTGGTTGTGCAGGCTGAAGGGCTGCATGAGGGATCCCCGCGAAGCGTCTGTCCCATACCCTGATATGCTGATATGGGGCAGACCATTGCATAACCCCGACCACTGCCATTCCTCTGAAAATAACCCAAACGACACCGCATTCGTCATTCCTGCGAAGGAACGTCACCCCGTACCCCGATACGGGGCAGGAATCCAGTTCCCGGCTCCTGCTGCCAGCCTAGCGGCGACAGAGAGGCCATCATCTTTTTCATGTTTCGTGGTGTCGGTGACAACCGACATGGGCGATTCCTCTGAAAATAACCCCCGGCCAATCTCCCCTACATTTTCATGATTGGTGGTGTCGGTGACAACCGACATGAGGGATTGGTACGAAAACAATCCCTGGCAGACCTGTGGTAGGGGCGACCCTTGTGGCATCTGCTCCAACTAATTGGTATGAGAACCGTTTTCCCCTTTGGATAGTACTCCTGTGAGTAGTAAAAGGATATGACTACTCGCCAGGAGGAACTTTGTAATGTCGACCAAGACCGACGACGACCGAGACACGGTCGGGAACATAGAGGGGTTTCTCCAGCAGTGTTTGGAGGACATGGAGCCAGATCACAACGACAAGGGCCCTGGCAGGCCCCGCATTCTGCCTGCCATGGCTCTGTGGGCCGGACTGCTGGTCTGTGTCTTGAGAGGCTTTGAGAGCCAACTGGCCATATGGCGTCTTATCTCCGAGCACGGACTGTGGTTCTTCCCCCGATTTCCCGTTACCGACCAAGCGGTCTACAAACGGCTCCATGACGCGGGACCTGAGCCGTTCGAGAGACTCTTCAAGCACATCAGCAGCGTATTGACAGAACGATTGCAGGGTTTGGTATCTGAGCAACTGGCGCCGTTCGCCAAGCAGGTGGTCTGCATAGACGAAAGTACCCTGGACGCCATGTCGAGAAGGCTTCCTCCTCTGAGAAGAATCCCCAAAGGCGATACTCGTCTGCTCCCTGGCAAGCTGGCAGGCGTGTTCGACGTGAGACGACAGCAGTGGCGGACCGTCAAGCTTCATCCGAATCCCCAACAGAACGAGAAGGTGTCGGCGCGGGAGTTGGCACAAGACCTGCCAGCCGGAACACTGGTGTTGGCAGACCTTGGATACTTCGGCTTCGCCTGGTTTGACTGGCTCACAGACAGGGATGTCTATTGGCTGAGCAGATTGAGAGTAAAGACCAGCTACAAGGTCGTACACACCTTCTATCAGAGGGGCGAGGTGTTTGACGGCATCGTGTGGCTGGGAGCCCACCGCGCTGATCGGGCCAAATACGCCGTTCGGCTGGTGACGTTCAGACAGGGCGGTACCATGCGACGCTACATCACCAACGTTCTTGAGCCAAATACGTTCCCGATCTCATCGATGGCCGAGGTCTACGCTCGCAGGTGGGACATCGAGATGGCGTTCAAACTGATCAAGCAACATCTGAAGCTGCGCCTTCTGTGGTCTTCCAAGCATGTGGTGATTTACCAGCAGATATGGGCGACGTTGATTATCTCGCAAGTCCTGCAGTCGCTGAGGCTTGAGATAGCTCACAGAGCCGGGGTGGACCCGTTCGAGGTGTCCACCAGTCTGTTGGTTGAGTATGCGCCACAGTATGCCTATGAAGGCAGGGATCCCGTGAAGATATTCGTGGAGCGAGGGCGGGAACTGGGCTTCATTCGACCTTCCCGTAGAACCCGCATTCACACCCCAAACATACCCGACGAGGAACTACTGCCCGCACCACCCGGGCTGGCGCTCATACGCACCCCTCGATATGCTAACCGCAAATGCTTCAGGCGCTCCGCAAATACCCCGAAAGTGAATTAGTTGGAGCAGATGCCCTTGTGGTCGCCCGTGCCCGCTACCTGCCCATTTTCATCCCTCGGTGTGCAGACAGCAAGGCTGCATGGATGATTCCTCTGAAAATAACCCCCGGCAAACCTCCCGTAGGGGCAACCCTTGTGGTTGCCCGTTCCCGGCGCCAACCCATTTTCATCTCTCTTATGTGGCCTGACAAGGCCATAGTGATTCCGAACACAGCGAAGCGCAGTGAGGAATCTAGGATCCTCATCCTATCGGTCTCGCGCCATACGCAATGCGTTCTACTTTCTTCCTCCCCCCTGCGATCTCCCCGCCCTCTGCGGTGAGTTCCCACGCCCCTCGAATTGACAAACAAGAACACGTGTACTACATTAACAGTGAGCGGTCACCAATCCGCCCAACTTTACAATAACGCCGGAAATGCAACAGAATGCAACAAAACGCAACACTTTTTGAAATAATTCTCCCGATAGGCAGGTGCTCGCACTTCCCCAATTGACCCCACTCAAGCACTCCGCCGGGCCGCCCGGCGCGGCAGAAACTTTCGAATGTGGGAATGTATAGGCGACCGAGTGAACATGCCCATCAATCGTCCGCCGGATCGACAAAACTAACAGAGGGTTTGTAGCCTTCCAAATATGGCATTATGACCATCGTCCTGATACCGTAAGCGCCCCATGGTCTACACCGACAGACTGCTCCCCCACAGTGTGGAGGCCGAAGAGTCGGTCATCGGCGCGCTGCTGATCGACAACGAGGCCTTTCCCAAGATAACCGGGATCGTCACCGCCGAAGACTTCTACGTAACCAAGAACCGCTGGTGCTTCGAGGCCTGCCTCGCCCTGTTCGACCGCAGCGAGGCCATCAACCAGGTGACCGTCGCCGAGGAACTAAACCTCCGCGAGCGAATCGAAGAGATCGGCGGCACGTCCTACCTCGCCCATCTCGTCCGCACCGTGCCCACCACCATCCACGTCGAACACTATGCCGGCATCGTCCAGCGCAATTCCATCATGCGCCGCCTCATCAGGACCGCCGACGAGATCGCCGCCATCGGCTACGAGGGCGACGCCGACTCCGAGGCCGCCCTCTCCAAGGCCGAAGACCTCCTCTACCGCGTCCGAACGGCTCGCAGCACTCGCGACTTCGTACACATTCGCCAGGTCCTCGACCAGTACATGGAAGAGGCGGCATCTTTGCAGGCCGGCGGCGACATCCATCTCTCGCCCATTGCCACGGGATTTCCCGATCTGGACAAGCTCCTTGGAGGCGGTCTCCAGCGCTCCGACCTTATCATCGTCGCAGCAAGGCCCAGCCTCGGCAAGAGCACGCTAGCATTCAACATCGCCCGCCACGCTGCCGAGCAACTGGCAAGAGTCGCCGTCTTCAGCCTGGAGATGAGCGCCGAGCAGATCGGCATCCGTCTTGTTGCAAGCGAGGCGGACGTGAACAGCCACCGTATGCGCACCGGCATCCTCAATAGCGAGGAAGCGCAGCGCGAGCATGATGCCATCGGCTACCTTTCCGACCTTCCCATCTACATCGACGAGACGCCCTTCCAGCGAATCGTCGAAATGAGAAGCAAGATCACACGGCTGCACAATGAGGAGCCGATAGACCTCCTGATCGTCGACTACATCCAGCTCATCGCCGGATCGAGCGGTCGTTCGGAAAACCGCGTCATGGACATGGGCGAGATATCCCGCTCCCTCAAGAGCATCGCGCGGGAGCTCGATGTCCCCGTGCTTGCTCTCTCCCAGCTAAGCCGCGCCCCGGAGCAGCGCTTGAACCACAGGCCCCTCCTCTCCGACCTGCGTGAGAGCGGCAGTATCGAGCAGGATGCCGACGTGGTCGCCTTCATCTACCGCGAGGACAAGTACGTTACGCGAGAGGAGTGGGACAAGCGCAGCCCCAGCAATCCGTATCCTTCCAACGTCGCTGAGCTCATAGTCGCCAAGCATCGGAACGGGCCAACCGGCTCCGTACACCTCTACTTCCGAGACGACGTGGTGCGGTTCGAGAGCATGACGCGGCCCGGCGAAACCCGGGAATTCGCCTAGCGGAGACTAGTACTCAGTCAACTTGAATATGACGAACAGGCAGATGCCGATTTATCCCCTCTCCCGTCGTGGGAGAGGGCTAGGGTGAGGGTGTCTTGAGTAAGCTACCAAAATCATATGGAAGCGGAGACTAGCAGTGCCCAACCTTTCAGAGGTACTCAGCAGCCTACCCGCCGCCGGCTCGGTCGGTGGTGGCGGGCACGTCCCGCCCGAGGAGGAGCCTGACGACTCCGACGACACATGCCAGGTGTGCCACGGGCGCGGCTGGATAAGCCCCAACGTTCCCGTCGGCCACGCGGACTTCGGCGCCATCACCCCCTGCCAGTGCCAGGAATCGCGCCTCGAAGACGAGCAGCACGAGCGACTCCTCACCTACAGCAACCTCGGCCACCTCACCCGCTTCCGCTTCGAGAACCTGGAACCCGACGGCCTCACCGACTCCGAGATAAGCAAGTCCCAATTTCGCAAGGCCTACGACGTGGCTCGCGTCTATGCCAACGATCCGAAGGGATGGCTCACCTTCACCGGACCGAACGGCGCGGGCAAGACTCACCTCGCCGCCGCCATTGCCAACCACTGCGTGGACAGCAGCCGCATCGTCTTCTTCTCCCACGCTCCCGATCTTCTCGATCACCTCCGCTCCAGCTTCGGCCCTGCAAGCGAGATCTCCTACAACGACCTCTTCGAGCAGGTGAGGACCACGCCGCTGCTCGTGCTCGACGGCCTCGGCAGCCAGAGCGCCACGCCCTGGGCCGAGGAAAAGCTGCGCCAGATAATCAACCACCGCTTCAACGCCGAGCTGCCCACCATCATAACGACCGCCGTCCCGCTCAGCGGACTCGACCCATACATCGCGACGCGACTGACGACGCGGGGACTGGGCAGGGTTGTCGAGCTCGGCTCGACGCAGTCCGAAAGGCTTGAGGAACTCGGACGGATACCGGAAAACATGCTGAACACCATGACGTTCGAGAGGTTCAGCACCAACGTCAGCGGCCTAAGTAGTGAACAACGGAAGAGCATCGAGGCCGCATATCAGGCCGCGCGAAACTTCGCGGAGCGACCGGACGGCTGGCTCGTCTTCACGGGCCGACAGACCGGCGTGGGCAAAACGCACCTGGCTATCGCCGTGGGAGAGCGGCAGATGCAGGCCGGCAGTCAGGTCATGTACTACTTCATGTCCCGGTTGATCTTCGACCTGCAAACACTCGTGGGGACGGACGCCGCGCGATACGCCGACCTGTTTGACCGGATATCGAACGCTCCATTCCTCATCCTAGACAACCTCCGTACGAGCTTGAGGTTCCGTGACTTGGAGAATGGTCGCTCTATCCCTGAAAGATGGCTGGGCGGCACCCCCTGGGCGGAGGACCAGCTTTACCACATCATCACCCACCGACATAGCCATCGGCTGACGACCGTCATCACCAGTCCGGAGAACTTTACGGACCAACCGGGGCCGTTCGGTTCGCTCCTCCAGGACCCCACCATCTCGCACATCATCAACATCGACGCCAACGACTACCGCACGCAAAGACCGTAGCAAACTGTAGTTGAGTAATACCAGTTCGCTTTGACCACACCATGAAGGGGTAGGAGCACCGGGTAAGGGCAGGTTTCAAACCTGCCCTTTGGAAGGTTAGACGAAATCACCTTCATACCAACGATAGAGTTACGGCGTATTCAAGAGGAATCGGGATAACACCCCCTCCACAGTAACTGTTCGCCGTCAGTGAGAAATGCAAAAAGCGTCCTCTTGCCTGTCATTACCCTGAAAATAGCCCCCGTCCAATCGCCCCTACTGCCATTTTCATGATTGGTGGTGTCGGTGACAACCGGCATGGCTAATTCCTCTGAAAATAGGCTCCGGCAAACCTGTTGTAGGGGCAACCCTTGTGGTTGTCCGTCCCCGGCGCCAACCCGTTTTCATCCCCCTCATGTGGCCTGACAAGGCCATAGTGATTCCGAGCGCAGCGAGCAACTGTCTTGAAAGTCAAGAGGGATGCCCGACGAGTGCTGAGGCCCTGGCGCGCTCAGCGCGCCAGGGTGAGCGATGCTTGAGCATGGAATTGAGTATGACGAGCAACTTGCGCATGCAGGCTGTGAGAGCCAGCTTCTTGGGCTTACCAGCGGCCAGCAGCCGCTGGTAGAAGTCCCTGATCACCGGGTTGAAGCGGCTGGCTACCAACGCTCCCATGTACAGGGCAGCGCGGACCCGGGCGCGACCACCCCAGACGGTCCGTTTGCCCCGCAGAGTGCCGCTGTCCCGGTTGAAGGGAGCCACGCCCACCAGCGCGGCGACCTGTCGGCGGTCCAGCGTGCCCAGCTCCGGCAGGTAGGCTAGGAGGGTGAGGGAGACCTGCCCTCCAACGCCGGGAACGGTGCGCAACAGGTCGTCCTTCTCCCGCCATACGGGACTGTTACGGAGAGTCTGCCTCAGGCCTTCGTCAAGGTCGTCCAACTCCTGCTCCAACCAGGCGATGTGGGCCTCGATGCGGGGCTGGACGGCGCTGATGGCGGTGCCGAGGCGGTTCTTCTCAGAGACCATCATGGTCACCACTTGTTGCCTACGAGCAACCAACGAGCTGAGGACCTGGGTCTCGGTGTCCTTCAGAGGGCGCACAGGGGGACGAACAGCGGCGGCGAAGTGGGCGAGGACCGCCGCGTCCAGAGCGTCAGTCTTTGCCAAAGTCCCGGTTGCTTTGGCAAAGTCACGAACCTGGCGTGGGTTGACGACGACTATGGGCAGCGTCGCAGCTGCCAGAGCCGCCACCAACGGTAGTTCCAGGCCGCCAGTAGCTTCCAACACTATCTTGGCCGGTCCAATGGTCTTCAGTTGGGAGACCAGTTCCCGGATCCCGGGTCCGTCGTAGGAGACGACCCACCTCTCACCTGTAGGGTGGAGAGCGACATCCACCTGGGCTTTTGCCACATCAATGCCTACGTATGTCGGTTCCTGTTCCATTTTTTCTACCTCCTGTTATGAAGTGCTGGCCCGTCCTTGCATGATGCGGGCTCGGTTGGCCCAGGCAACTGTTCGGGCTCTACTCCTGGGGGATGCGGCGACCCTAGCTCGCTGACGGTCTTCGATGACCTAGGAATCAACGGTCTGCCGCACCCTATTCACCCTTACCGAAATCATTGTCCCATGACAAAACCAAGATACAAGGTATCTAAAGTCCATCGCCGCAAGACCGGACAGCCAGTGCAGCGCTAAAATAATGACCAACAGTGGAAAACGGCAAAGGGCCTATCGAGGGCGGCCTTACCTTTGGACGGCCACTTTAGATTCTTCGACTCCGCTCCGCTCAGAATGACTGTGACGGGGCTATTTCCTCAGCAATAGAGAGTGGGTCGATAGTCAAATACCTACCCAAACTCCCGTCGTGGGAGAGCGCTGGGGTGAGGGTGAAAGGCCCTGTCGTCCCACTCCCCCGTTCATGCTGAGCCTGCCGTAGCATGAGCCTACATAACCCCCATGAAGCTGTACCGGCTTGGTCGGTGTGCTTCTCCCAAACACCAAATCAGCCATCCCCGTCATTCCGGCGGAGGCCGGAATCCAGAGGGGCCCGGGTGGGGCCAACACTCCAATTAGTACCACCGACTAAACTGATACAGGCTCAACCCCCATCTCCACATTTGACGAACACGAACATATAATCTATCATAACTCTACATCACCCGCGACAGCGATCTCGTAGTCAATACAAACTGTCAGAGAATGTCCGCCAATGTCCGTCATAAACGACCTCCCACCGCCATCCGGCGTGACGACGAATCTCATTCCACCGGCGAACCGTCCAAAACAGCAGAATCAAGATACACAAACCCCTTGCCGACTGGGAACAAATGTCCTGAAACGTACTTGGTAGTATGTCAAGCGAATGAACTGTCAGAACGCTAACCGAAGGTGAGACATGTCCACGCTTTCAAAAATCGAATGGACCGAGACTACCTGGAATCCCGTCACCGGCTGCACCAAGATAACTCGAGGGTGTGACAACTGTTACGCCGAGCGCTTTGCTGAGCGATTCCGTGGGACCCCCGGTCATCCGTACGAACCGGGTTTCGACCTTACCCTTCGTCCTGAGCGAATATCCCAGCCCCTCTCGTGGAAACGACCGCGGACGATCTTTGTGAATTCCATGAGCGACCTCTTCCACAAAGATGTCCCAACGGATTTCATCGATAAGGTATTCGAGACCATGGAGACTGCCGATTGGCACGTATTCCAGGTGCTCACGAAGCGGAGCCCTATCATGCGCGACTACTTGCGCCGCCGATACGGATCACGCCTTGCTCCGCGGCATATCTGGTGCGGCGTCTCCGTCGAGGACAACAAAGCCACCGCGAGAATTCGGCATCTTCAAGACGCGCCGATTACAACCCGTTTCCTCTCCATAGAACCACTCCTCGGGCCCGTCGGAGATATAGATATCGAGGGGGTATCCTGGGTCATCGTCGGCGGCGAAAGCGGACCAAATGCTCGCCCCATGAAGCGTGAGTGGGCCATCGAAGTTCGAGACCTCTGCAAGCAGGAGGGAGTACCGTTCTTCTTCAAGCAGTGGGGAGGCGTATTCAAGAAAAAGACCGGTCGTACCCTCAACGGCCGAACGTGGGACGAGATGCCTCAACCCGTAAGCGCGTAGCACCTAGCTTCCATCTCTCCCTCACCGGGGGAGAGACACAGAGAGGGGGCGCCGCCCATAGCGGAAATGTCCCAAAATGTCCCAAAATGCCACAAAAATAGGACTTCCACCTATCTCCCCTCCGCGTCCTCTGCGGTGAATCCTCTTACCCCCTCTCCCGTCGTGGGAGAGGGCTGGGGTGAGGGTAATACCCCTGCCGCCGGGGGAGAGACACAGAGGGGGGGCGCCGCCCATAGCGGAAATGTCCCAAAATGTCCCAAAATGCCACAAAAATAGGACTTTCACCTATCTCCCCTCCGCGTCCTCTGCGGTGAATCCTCTTACCCCCTCTCCCGTCGTGGGAGAGGGCTGGGGTGAGGGTAATACCCCTGCCACCAGGGGAGAGACACAGAGAGGGGGGCGCCGCCCATAGCGGAAATGCAACAGAATGCAACGAAATGCAACAAAAATTCAGAAAACGCCGCCACTCTCGTCACGATCCCCCAGCACCCAGCACCTAGCACCCAGTCCCCCCCTTCCGGCTCAGGAACTCATCGAACCCCTCGCGCACGGGCGGAGGCCTCAGCGCGTCCGCCTGCGCCTCCAGTTCGTTCGCCTGCATCTCGTGCCAAGACGCCCCCACGTCCCGGATCATCAGCTCCTTGATCCCCTTCACGATGCGCGTGTCGTTGGCCGCGATCGCCCGCGCGATCTCCATCGCCTTCGGCATCAGCAGGTCCGGAGCTACCAGGTGATTCACCAGCCCGATCTCCAGCGCCTCGCGGGCCTTCACCACGCGGCCCGTGAACAGCAGCTCCTTCGCCTTCGGCCACCCGATCTGCATCGGCAGGTTCCACGTCGAGTTCACCCGCCCGTACGCCGCCGCCAGGAACCGGAAACTCGCGTGCTCCGACCCCACCCGGATGTCCATGCTCGCCGCGATCACCGCGCCCCCGCCGTACGCCAGCCCGTTGATAGCCCCAATGGTCGGCTTCGAGCACGTCGCCACGTGCCACATATGCCGCGCCCGGTCCGGGTCGCCGTCCTGCGAACCCGTCTCCTCCGCGATCCGCGCCATCTCGTGAATGTCCGCCCCCGCCGAGAACGCCCTTTCTCCCGCCCCCGTGACGACAATCGCCGCGATCGAGTCATCCTCCTCAAGCTCGCTGATCGCCGCGTCGATCTCCCGGTACATCGCCCGGTTCAACGCATTCAGCACCCTCGCCCGGTTCAAGGTAATGACCCCAACGCCCCCATCCCTCTCCAACACAATAAACTCATACGACACGATTCATACTCCTCCGTTACTCAACCGTCATACCACCGAAGGCCTTCCCCTCTTTCTTGGAGGGTGAGCACCGTCTAATCCCCTCTCCCGTTCGCGGGAGAGGGTTAGGGTGAGGGTGGAGGCCCCGTTTTCTACTAGGTGCCTCACTCCTTACTTTCTCCCCCTCTGAGAGCCACCTGCGAACCCTCAGCACCTGTCATTCCGAACTCAGCGAAGCGCAGTGAGGAATCTAAAATCCTCGTCTACCGAAACTTGCCCTTTACAACACAAACTCTTTTCTGCCCTCCGCGCTCTCCGCGCCCTCTGCGGTGAAAATCATCCCCGCCACACCTCGTACGGATTCTCCCTGTTCACCATAGGAAAATACACCCGCCTCCCCAGCCGGTGCGACTCGTGCACGGCCATGATCATCTCCAGCGCCGCCCGCCCGTCCTTCCCGCTTGAGCTGAACACCACGTCCCGGTCCTCCTCCACCGCCTGAATCAGCTCCTTCACGATGATCTTGTTGCTCAGCGCAGTCGATGACACCCCGCGCTCCCGCTGCTCCCGTTCCCACTCCTCGATGACGACCGGCATCCACTCGTCCTTCGAACCCGGCGCCCACCTGCTGTGAGGATAGACGAACATGTTCCCCGACGGCGAGTTCCGCACCGATATGATGCCCTCCGACCCGTACGCTTCGAACCCGAACAGGCTGCTGCTCCCGTCGGGCGGGATGACGACCGGCTGCGACTCGAACGACGCCGTCACCCCGTTCTCGAAGGCGTACGTCGCGTACACCGCATTCCCGGCAATCAGGCCGATCTCCTCGTCGCCCTCACGGACATCGTCCGCCGTAACGTCCCGCCCGTCCTGTGTCACGCGCCCGCTCGCCCACACGACATCCGAGCCCGCCACGTACCTCATGCTGTCCATCATGTGCGTCCCCAGCACCATCAGGTCCTGCGCCCCCGGAACGGTGGTCGCACTTCCCCTGGCCGCGCAGCGACTGCAACTCCCCAATAGCCCCGCGTTCGACCATCGTCTTCGCCCGCTGCTCATACGGGTTCGCCCTTCTGTGCGCCACGGCCACCCGCGTCCCCGCCCGCTCGCACGCCTCCAGCATGGCGTCCGCATCCGCCAGCGTCCGCGCAAACGGCTTCTCGCAGAAAAGTCCCTTGACCCCCGCTTCGGTCGCCGCAATCACCATCTCCGTGCGAGCGCCCAGCCATCGCGGACACACCGCAACGAAGTCGAGCTTCTCCCGCTCCAGCATCTCACGATAGTCGCCATACAGCGACCCCGCCCCGGTGCGAGACCCTGCGTCCCGCAGCCCGTCCGGGTCGTCGTCCGCCACCGCCACGAACTCCACGCCCTTCACCCCCACGAACGCCGTGTCCAGCCCATGACCCCAGTTGCCACGTCCCGTACTCCCAATCGCCCCCGCCCGATATCGCGCCATAGCTCCCTCCAAACTCTCCTCTCATCACTCCCAAGTAACAGTGCCGTCAAACAAGACCCTCGTCCCTGTCATTCCGAACGCAGCGTAGCGGAGAGAGGAATCTAAAGTCCTTCCCGTGCATGATTACCCCCTCTATGCAACTCTCTCCATTCTTCCCCTCCGCGCCCTCTGCGGTGAGACCTTCCCCCTCTCCCGCTCGCGGGAGAGGGTTGGGGTGAGGGTGAAAGGCCAATCATGCAAACGTCTCCGAAAGCGGGAATCCAAAATCCCCACCCTGCAAACCCCGCCCCCTACGCAATACTCTCTGCTTCCTCCTCTTTATGCAACCCGGAACCCAGCACCTAGCACCCAGCACCCGCCCGGTATAAGATACCGACGACACGCCAACACACGGAGGATTCCATGCGCCTCATCATAGCCGGCTGCGAGTATTCGGGCACCACGACCCTGTCCCAGACCTTCGGAGAGTGGGGCGCGGCGAACATGGACGGCGGCAGGTGGGGCCCCAACGAGTACCACGACCACTGGAAGCTGCCACACGTCGCCAACTTCTCCCCGCCCGCGCCCGACGAGGTCGCCGGCGTTGTCGCGTGCTACCCCGACGCCAGAGACGGCGACTACACCCGCACCGGCCTCTCCCACGAGGAGCAGGCCCAGATCATGGCGCTCTCCCCCAAGCTCAAGGAGATGCTCCAGCGCTACCACCTCCAGTACCACCTGCATCCGTCCTTCTACGCGCAGGACGATCACATCATGGTCGGAGCGCACATCGACGAGGGCATCCTCGGCCCCCTCTACTTCGGCTACGGCGGTGGCGGCCAGTACGCCGACCGTCGGCCCTCCATGCGCCACTACGAAGAGCAGATACTCGAACTCGCGCCCGACACCATACTCGTGCTCGTCACCGCCTCTGCCGATGTCATTCGCCGGCGCATGAAGGACAACCCCCACCTCGAGGGCGCCGTGCAGGACGCCGACGTCGAGCGCGTCCTCGAACGGCACGAAGAGGAGTACGCCGACTCGCTGCTTCTGCAAAAGGCCCGCCTCGACACGACCTCCTCCACCATTCAGGAGTCCACCGACGAGATCATCGAGAAGATCACGGCCCTCATGACCGAGGTGGACAGGCAGCGAATACGAGGAGGCTCCTAGTGAATCCACGCAAGCTCGGACGCTCCGACGTTACCGTCAGCCCCCTCGGACTCGGCGCCGGCAACTGGGGACGCGAGATCGACGAGGACGCCTCGTGGCGCGTCATGGACTACGCAGTAGAGCGCGGCATCACCTTCTTCGACACCGGAGAGGTCTACGGCGGAGGCCAGTCCCACGCCGGACGCAAGAGGCTCTACGGCACCGACGATGTTCGCGAGACGACCACCGTGATGAGTTCCTCCGAACTGATCATCGGACGTTGGATGCGCGCCCGAGGATGCCGCGATGAGATAACCCTCTGCACCAAGGTCGGCACCGGCAACGACCCTGAGAACATCGGGGTGGCCCTCGCCGCCAGCCTGGACCGGCTTGGTGTCGACAGCGTTGACATGTACAAGCTCCACAACCCCGACGACACACCCATAGCCGAGACCCTCGCCGCCATGTCCGAAGAGGTCGCCGCCGGCCGAACGCGCGCCATCGGGTGCAGCAACTTCTCAGCAGATCAGCTCAACGAGGCCCTCGAAGCCAGCGCTGCGAACGGCCTGAGTCGCTTCGACGTCATCCAGCCCCCGTACAGCCTCGCCCTCCCCGACGCCGACGAGGACATCTTCCCCATATGCGAGCGCGAGCAAATCGCCGTGACCTCCTACAGCCCCCTCGGCGCGGGCTTCCTCACCGGCAAGTACACGCCCGACCGCTCCCAGTTCCCGGAGGGTTCCCGCTACCACATCGTACCCGCCCATGCCGACATATACTTCTCAGACCGCAACTTCCAGGTCATCGAGCTCCTCCGCGAGCAGGCAGAGCTCTCCGGCGCCTCGATGGTCCGACTCGCCCTTGCGTGGGCCATGCGCCATCCCGCCGTCACGTCCATCCTCGTCGGCGCGCGCAACTCCGAGCAAGTCGACAACGCCCTCGCCGCCCGCGACATCGCCATCACCGACGACCTCTGGACCCGCATGAGAAACTGGCCTGCTTGAACGCCCTATGCCCCTATGCTAACCTAGCTACAGGTCGGGGTGTGGCGCAGCTTGGTAGCGCACCTGCATGGGGTGCAGGGGGTCGCTGGTTCGAATCCAGTCACCCCGACCACGAACCCCTTCGACACGCTCAGGACCAACGGATCATACTGCTTTACCTAAGCTGGTTAGCTGTTCGTCCGCTCAGCCCGGCCCGAACCGCGAGGGGAACGGGTGTCGCTCAACGACTAGCTCCACGTCCTCGACTACGAGCGTGCCGACCATTCCCTTCGCTCTTTCGTCGAGCGTAATTGACAGGACGTTCCTGCCCCTGCGCGGCCGGACGCCCTCGAGGACGAACTCCAGCCACTGGCCCCAGTAGGCGTCGATGAAGCTCCCGTAGGCGCGGCGGCACAGCTCGTTCTCCAGTGACTCTCCGTTGAGCCGGATTGTCAGGCGGTCGTCGGCGAGCAGGTCGGCGACGAGCATCTTGAGCCTGATTTCGCGGATGCGGTCCTTGTCGCCCTCAATGTCGTCGGAGACGTAGAAGTCAATGTCGTGTGACGTGCCGGTGTCGTCGTGCGCGATCTCGAGCGGCAGGGGCAGGTCGTAGCCGACCGCTCCGCTCATGTCGGTCCTCCGGTTGGCGAGGTAGTGCTTGGTCTTGTCCTTCACGAGGCCTGGGTCGCCCATCTCGGTGAGGATCGTCCGTCCGGCGTCGTCGATGGGCCACTTGAGGAAGAAGGTGTACATGCCGTCCACGCCCATGTCCCAGTAGGTCGCGACTGCAGCCCGCATCATCTCCGGCGTTGCCCACTCGCGGGTGTGGTACCGCCGTGCCACGCCGGCGTAGTAGGGGGCGATCATCGGGTACACCGAGGTTCCCGTGCTTTCCGCTGCCTCCACGAGCCAGTCGATGGGCATGCTGGAGTCGACGACCATGTGGGCGTAGAGCATGGGAGTGACGTAGTCGACCAGCCCCTCCTCGATCCACGTGCGAACGTCGTAGCCTACCCGCGTGTTGATCTCCTCGGTCGGATAGACCCGCGCTCCCACCTGCGCGCGCTCGCCCGGCCTGCTTCGGGCCATGTCAGCCACCCGGCGCACCCAGTCGGTCAGGATCGGCGTCCCTTTTGAGGCGTCCTCATCGCGGAACAGGAACGGGCTTCCGCCGGGAGGGGCCGCAAGGTCGAGCTCGATGCCGTCGGTCGGGTAGTCGTACGCCAGCTCCCTGAGCAGCAGGAAGTTGTGCTCTCGCAGCTCGTCGTCGAGGAATCCCGGCCCGCCCTCTCTGGAGCTTACTGCGGGGTCGGACGCTCCCTGCGGCGAGATGCGGAGGCTGGCGAAGAATTCCATGCCCTTCTCGTGCGCCCTGTCGATGAGCACCGTCAGCGGGTCGAGGCCGCGGTCGATGAGGCTCTGCATGTTCTTCCACACGCGGTAGGACGGCGCCGACTCGAATATTCGCGTGTCGTCGCGGAAGCGCAGCCCCACCTTGGACGGGTAGAACAGACCGTCTCCGCGCGCGACGCCGTAGATGAAGGTGTCGACCGATGTCCCAGCGCATTCATCGACGGGTATCCAGGCGTCCTCCAAGGCCATCGGCGGCTCGAACACGAACAGGTAGTAGTGCCGGGCGTCGTTGAAATAGATCGTCCGCTGTCGTTTCATGGCGGTCTCGCCTCCGGGTGAGTGGTGGCGCATAGGGTACCAGAGGGGAAAGGGGAAAGTGCTGCGTAGGCAGGGGAGTCGAGGAAGCGGTTGTAGACCCTGTGGGAGCATGTGCGTGCCCCGGGACGTGGCGGCATCGGAGTAGCGGATATGCCTGATTGATTCCAAAACAACAATCTCTCCCCCGTTCGACGCTGACAGGGGTAGGTAAAACGGATTTGTAGCTATGATCCGGCCCCGTCTCTCTGTCATTCCGAGCGCAGCGAGGAATCTAAAATCCATCACCGCAAGACCGGTCAGCCAGTGCCATGTTTACATCGTGACCAAGAGCAATAGCAGCGTTAGAACTCTCAATGGTGGCCTCACGTTGCGACAGACTCTGTAGATTCTTCGACTCCGCTCCGCTGCGCTCAGAATGACAGTGGCAAGGTTGCTTTCTCGTCAATGCAGACCCCCTCTCCCGTTCGCGGGAGAGGGCTGGGGTGAGGGTAAATACATACCCCTGTCAGCCCCCTGAGGGGGAAAGATACAGAGAGGGGGCCTCCTCGAATTTGACCGCGGAGAACAGACGTACTACTCTATAGGCACAGACCCTTCCGATTGGCCGGAAGGGTCCGTCCGAAACCGAGGAATGTCAGAAAATGCCCGCAAATGTCAGGTTAAAAGAGACCCCCTGTCCAAGAGCGTCTGCAGTCCTCGCAGGTCTGACTGCCTGTCACTCATTGGCTCACACCAACGTGAAGTCTGGCCGCCACACGCTTCGTGACGCCGGACCGCCGCTGCTACTGCCAAACGGCCAGCAGGACGCCGATGATGGCATACGAGATCAGCGGGTAGCCGATGTTGATGAGGAAGAGCCGGAGGCTGCGACCCTCGAAGCTGTACGTCGTTGCGTATGCCGTCACGATGAACGCTACGGCCGCCAGAAGTCCGAGCGTCAGGCCGTCCACGAAGTCTTCCGCTCCCATACCCTGGATGAGCACCGCGAGACCGACGGTAAAGATGAGGGCGCTCACAATCGCCACGACGTAGGGGTACCACTGCCGCGCCGTCCCCTTCATCGCCTCCAGGTCCTCCTGAGTGAAGCCGACCTCCGCCATCCACGGCTTCCCCCACGCCCCGTACCACGCCGCGCCGAGGGCCTGGTTAATGATGATTCCCGCGATGATCGCCAGGTAGTTCAAGCTCCCAAGGTCGATGTTGTCCATGAGCCTTCGTTCCTTTCGTTGGGCGGCGGCCCGAACGAGTCGGCCTGCCGCGCTCCGGAATTATAGGCACACAGGCTATAGGAAAAGCACGGGCGTTTCAATCTCGCCGAGGATGATGCTCGTATCGCCACATCAAACTCTGGGTCCTAAACTCCTCGTACTCAGTCAACTTGAATATGATGAACTGGCAAATGCCGATTTATCCCCTCTCCCGTCGTGGGCTGACAGGGGTAGGTAAAATGGAATTTTAGCTATGATCCGGGCCCGCATCCCTGTCATTCCGAGCGCAGCGAGGAATCCAAAATCCATAACCGCAAGACCGGACAGCCAGTGCCGTGCTTCTATCGTCACCAAGAGCGAAAACAGCGTAAGAACTCCCTATGTCAGCTTTACGTTGGGACGGACACTTTAGATTCTTCGACTCCGCTGCGCTGCGCTCAGAATGACAGAGCCAGGTTGCTTTCTGGTCAATGGAGAGTGGAGCGATAGGCAAGTACATACCCCAGTCAGCCCGTCGTGGAAGAGGGCTAGAGCCTGCCCCGTACTCGATACGGGAGTGAGGGTGAATCGTAGTACCAAAATCAGATTGAACCGGTACTAGGTTATCTTGAGGGCGCGGAGGCGGTGTCCGAAGTGTTCGGCGATGAGGAGGGTGTCTTGGCCGTAGAAGCGGAGACCGTATGGGGTGTTCAGGCCGGCCTCCGTGGCGGGGCGACCGTCGCCGTATGAGCCGGGGCGTTCGGAGCCCGCGACGGTTTCGATGGCGCCGGTTGGGGTGATCCGGCGCACGCGGTGGTTGTTGGAATCGGAGAAGTAGACCGTCCCGTCGTTGGAGAGAGCCACGCCGAAGGGGCTGTCGAGCTTGGCATCGGTCGCGCGCGTGCCGTCAGGGGAGAAACCGCGTTCCCCTGTACCGACGAGGGTGGTGATTATGCCGTTGGCGTCGACCTTGCGGATGGTGTGGGTGGCGTTGTCGGCGAAGTACATGTTGCCGCCGTCGTCGAAGTCGATGGCGATGGGGCTGCCGATCCGGGCGCTGGCAGCGGGGCCGCCGTCTCCGGAGTAGCCGGCGATGCCGATGCCTGCGACGGTGGAGATCCGCCACGTGCGGGCGTCGATCCTGCGGATGCGCCCAATCCGATCGCCGACGTAGAGGTTGTCGCCGGAATCGTGGGCGACGGACAGGGTGCGCGTGAAGCAGGCGCCCATGGCGGGGCCGCCGTCGCCGCGGTCGTAGGAGTATGAGGAGCCGGCGATGGTGCGGATGATGCCGTCGGCGTCGACGCGGCGGATGAACTGGTGCTGTTTTTCGGCGATGACGACGCGGCCCTTCGAGTCGACCGAGACGTCATATGGGTTTCCGAGCCAGGCCTCGGTGGCCGGGGCGTTGCTGCCGCCGACGGCCTTTGCGCCGGTTCCGGCAAAGGTGTGGATGAGGCCGGTCTTGGGGTCTATGGAGCGGACGCGCTGGCGCCATTCGTCGACGAGGTAGATCGTGCCGTCCGGGCCTACATCGACGTTTCTGGGGCAGCTCAGGAAGCCCTCAGTGGCCGGCTCGCCGTCATGAACGCTCGTTCCGCCAAGGACGGTGGTAACGATGCCGGTATCGGCGTCATACTTTCGGAGGCGGCAGGAGGTGTCGCTCCAGAGGACGGCGCCGTCGGGGTCTGCCCAAATACCGGCCTCGCAGGCATTGGAGTGGGTCTCCGCACCCGGGAGGCCCTCCTCGCCGAAGCCGGGGACGCCGTTTCCGACGAGGGTGGAAACGATGCCCGTCTCCGCGTCGATCTTGCGGACTCGGTAGCCGAATTTTTCTCCGACGTAGATGTTGTCGTTGGCGTCGATGCAGAGCGCGTCCGGCCAGTTGGTGCTGGCCTCGACGGCGGGGCCGCCGTCTCCGTTTGAGGCGATCTGGCCGGTGCCCAGGACGGTGGTGACCACGCCGGTCTTGGCGTCGATTTTGCGTATGCGATGGTTCTGGTTGTCGCAGACGTAGAGGTTGCCCTTGGAGTCGAAGGCGAGGTGTTCGGGGCCCAGAAAGGCGGCGTCCTCCTTCTGGCCACCGTCGCCGGAGTATCCTCCGAGGCTGAGACCGGAGTCCGAGAGCGGGGGAGAGTAGTCGAGGGATTCAGTGTGGTGTCCGGCGTTGCGTCCGGCGAAGGTGTCGATGATGCCGGTGCGAACGTCGACGCGGCGGATGGTGTTTGCCCACTCGCTGGCGAGGAAGATGTTGCCTTTGTCATCCACGGCGATGCCGCAGGTGGTGTCGAACTCGGCCTCGACAGCGGGTCCGCCGTCACCGCCGCGTCCGACTTTGCCGGAACCGGCTACGGTGGTGATGACGCCGGTACGGTAGTCGATGCGGCGGGCGGTGTTGTTCCAGAGGTCGGTGAAGTAGAGGTTACCGTGTCGATCGCGGCAGAGGTCGTGGGGGCCGTTGACCCGCGCGTCCTTTGCGGGGCCGCCGTCGCCCGTGTTCCCGGGGACGCCGTCGCCCGCGAGGGTATGGAGGATGCCGCCGGAGTCGATGCGCCAGATGCGGTGGCCGTGGTGATCGTTGACGATAATGTCGCCGTCGATCTGCCGGACGACTCCCAAAGGCCAGCCGCACTTGGCGTCCCTGGCGGGTACCCCTTCCCTGACAGGCGCGCCCGCAACCGTCATGATGTGGCCGGGCGGGAGGTCTCGGAGGCGGTCGTGCAGGACTCCTTGCGGATGAGGACGGCTCACGGGGCTACTCCAGTTTGAGGGCGCGTATGCGGTGGCCGAACTGCTCGGAGATGAGGAGGACATCCTCGCCGTAGAAGGTGAGGCCAAAGGGGGTGTTCAGTCCCGTCTCCGCATAGGGGCCATCCGAACCGGCGACGGTCTCGAGCGTGCCGTCGGGGGTGATTCGCCTGACGAGGTGGTTGGCTGAGTCGGTGAAGTAGATTGTCCCGTCGGCGGAAACTGCGACGCCGTGAGGGTTGTCGAGCTTGGCCTCGGTCGCCTTCGTGCCGTCGGGTGAGCAGCCGCGCTCGCCTGCGCCGACGAGGGTGGTGATGATGCCGTCGGTGTCGACCCGGCGAATGGAGTTGCTGTCGTGGTCGGCGAAGTACATATTGCCCGCCGCGTCGAAGGTGATGGAGGAGACGCCGTTGATGCGCGCCTCCGTCGCCGGGCCGCCGTCGCCCGAATTTCCGGGAAGGCCGATGCCCACTACCGTTTCGATGATGCCCGTCCGCGAGTCGATCTTGCGGATGCGCCCTACCCCGGTGTCGCCGACGTAGATGTTGCCGTCGGCGTCGTGCGCGACGGAGGAGACGTGAACGAGGTTGGCGTTGAGGGCAGGGCCGCCGTCGCCCTTGTCCCACTGGAAGGCCGCGCCCGCAACATTGTGGATTATGCCGTCGGCGTCGACGCGGCGCACGTGGCCGTGACGGGTATCGGCGATGACGAGCGTGCCATCGGCGTCAACCGAAACGTCGTTGGGATTGCCGAGGTAGGCCTCGGTTGCAGGGCCGCCGTCCCCGCCGTAGGCGCGCGCTCCGTTTCCCGCGACGGTGCGGATGCTACCCGTCATCGGATCGATGGCTCGTACTCGCTGGCCCCAAATGTCCGCGATGTAGATGTGCCCGTCGGGGCCTACGCACATACCGTCAGGGCCTCCGAGGAAGCCATTCGTGGCAACCTCCCCGTCGTGGTTGGTGGTTCCGCCGAGGACGGTGGTGACGATGCCAGTCTCGCCATCGATGCGCCGCGTCCGTCCGCCGCAGTCGGAGTAGAACACGGTCCCGTCGGCATCGGCCCACATCCCGACCTCGACGGAGTTGACCTCGGTCTCGGTCGCCTTGACGCCCTCCTCGCCCATGCCGGGCACACCGGTGCCGGCGATGGTCGTGACGATGCCGGTCTCGGCGTCCACGCGGCGGACGCGGAAGCCGTACTTTTCGCCGACGTACAGGTTGCCGTGCGGGTCGAGGCAGATGGCGTCGGGCATGAGGGTAGACGCCTCGGTGGCCGGGCCGCCGTCACCGTTGGAGGCGCGCTGGCCGTTGCCGAGGACGGTGTTAACGATGCCGGTCTTCATGTCGATCTTGCGAACGCGGTCGTTGGAGTTGTCACACACGTAGAGGTCGCCTTTGGAGTCGAACGCAAGGTGCTCGGGGTGGTAGAAGCCCGCTGACTCTTTCGGGCCGCCGTCCCCGCTGTACCCGCCGAGGCTGAGGCCGGGTCCAATGTACGGTTTGCTGTTGCCCACCTCGGACGGGTGGTGTCGGGCCTCGTGTCCCGCGAATAGCTCGATGATGCCGGTCTCGGCGTCGACGCGGCTGATGTTGTTCGTCCACTCGCTGGATACGAAGATGTCGCCGTTCTCGGCGACGGCGACGCCGCAGTGGGTGTCCATCTCAGCCTCGGTGGCCGGGCCGCCGTGACCGCCACGTCCCAACTTGCCCGATCCGACGATGGTCTCGATGATACCCGTCTCAGCGTCGATGCGACGGTAGACGAAGTTGCTGATGTCGTTGATGACGATGTTGCCGTGCTTGTCCTGGGCGATGTCGTGCGGCGAGCGAAACTGCGCGTCGATGGCTGGGCCTCCGTCGCCGGAGTAGCCGGGCACGCCCGTGCCCGCGAACCTGTGCAGGATGCCCTCGTGGTCGATGCGCCAGACGACGTGCATGTGGTAGTCGTTGATGAGGAGCTCGCCGGTCTTCTTCCAGCGCAGGACGCCGAGAGGCCATCCGGCGTCGGCCTCCTTCGCGGGAATGCCCTCGCGGATTCCGACGCCCGCGACGGTGGTCATTTCGCCGGGTTTCAGGTCGTTGAAGAGTTTGTTGAGGTTCATGCGTTTCTCCGTGGGATATGTATGGTTTCCACGCCAAAGGCGGGTTTGCAACCCGCCCCTGCGTTAGGTTGATAGGGACTGTGTTCTTGCCGACTCCCCGTTTACATGCTCATGACGACCTTGACGATCTCGTCGGAGCGGTTCTCGTACATATCGTAGGCCTTGTTGACCTCGTCGAATGGGAGCCGATGGGTGATCATCTCCGCGGGGTCCCACCATCCGCGTTGACGCAGACCGACCATGGTCTCGATGTGCTTGGTGACGTTGCCGCTCGCGGACGACGCGGAGGATATGAGAGTGACGTTGCGGTAGAGCAGGTCGCGGGCCTCGATTGGAAGGGTCGGGCTGGGGTCTCCGGTGTTCTGGTGTCCACCGAACATGATGATAGTGCCGCCATGCTTCACGAGGCGACAGGCGGCCGCGAAGGTGTCGGTGTATCCGGCGGCCTCGACGGTGACGTCGGCCAACTCGCCGCCGGTGATCTCCTCGACGGCCTCGTCGAGCAGCTCGGTGGAGGGGTTGATCGTATGGCTTGCGCCGAGCCTTGCTGAGTGTTCGAGGCGATAGTCGAAGAGGTCGGCGGCGATGACGCGGCGCGCGCCCGCTCTGGCGGCGATGGCAGTGAAGGATTGGCCGATGGCTCCCTGCCCTACTACCAGAACTGTGCGCCCGAGAAGCGTTCCCACCTGCTGGAGGGCGAAGAGTACGGTGCCGGAGGGCTGGCACATGAGCCATTCTCCGATGTCGCCGTCTTCCGGCAGGGCGATGATCCTGTCAGGCAGCGACTCGTAGTACTCGACGAGGCCCTGGTGGGTGTCGGGGATGATGATGACGCGCTGCCCTTCACGCCATTCGTCCGAGCGGCTCTCGACGATGGTTCCCGCCAGCTCGTGGCAGGGCGCGCCGACGTCGACGGGGTAGTGCTCCTCCGGGAAGACGGTGCCGTACTCGTAACGCATGTCGCTGCCGCAGATCGACCAGCGTTCCAGCTTGACGAGGCAGTTGCCGTCGCTCACCTCGGGGACCTCGGCGTCGACGATCTCGAAATGCTTGGGGCCGACTAAGTGTGCTGCCTTCATTCATGCCTCTCCGCTGTGGCTGCAAAAGTACGCGAGAGTTATACCCGACTGAGGGGCAGACGTAAAGCGGTTTGAGGCCGGCCGGGAGGATTCACCGAGGAGAGCGCGGAGGGTTCCGGGTGTTAGATGCTGGGTTCTGGGGGTGAGAGGAGCCCCCTCTCTGTATCTCTCCCCCGGCGGGCTGAAGGGCGTATGTGAAATCAGAAACTGCTATGGACATCACCCTCGCCCCTTCCACATCCCTCGAAGGAGGCTGTCTCGTAAATAGACCACCTCTCTTGTCAGGATGTTGTGGAATCCCGCTTTCGCGATAATGACGGTAAGAGTGGCTATGTTGCGTAGCGAATGAAACCTATAGCGACGGTGATCGTGGGGGGTTTTCCCAACAGAATGTGAGCCGTCGTGTTATGAGACGGCCTCCGAAGGGAGAGAGGGTATCTTGGTCCGCACTAACGATTGATCGCACGGATACCTGACCCTGTCAGCCCGGCGGGGGAGAGATTTGGGTGCGCGCTGTCTTCTCCGGTGGGGGAGAGGTCATGGGCAGATGTGAAGCCATCGGCTCCCACCAATTCGACCAAATGGGGTGTTTCGTACCTGCTTTGCCCATGTTCGACCGCAGTGACCACCCTCGAAAGACGCCAATGCACGCATAGACCCGCCGTTTGCCAGCACGATCGTGTTTGATCGAATCAGGGCGAAAACAGCGCGACTTCCCCCGTCCTTCGGGCGCATTGCCGAAGCTAAAATGGCAATTAGTTGGAGAAAATGCCACAAGGGTCGCCCCTACTGGGAGGATGGCGTAGACTAGGCGGGCGAATCGAGGTTGCAGTGATAGGTTTGGAATAGAGGGTTTAGAGTCATGGCGCGGAGCGTTGGCGTTTCGGGTTATCGGTATGAGCACGTTGAGGGCTGGGGGGAGTTTCCGAGGGGCGGTGTGGTTTCGGACGTTGCGACGGACTCGGAGGACCGGGTGTATGCGTGTGTGCGTCTGAGGCAGGGGCCGGACGGGAACGAGGGTGAGATGTGGGTGTTCGACCGGGACGGCAAGTTGCTGGACCGGTGGGGGCGCGATATCTTCACGGTGCCGCACGGGCTGTTCATCCACGACGACGTACTGTATCACGCGGACGCGGGTGACCACACGGTGCGGAGTTTTTCCCCAGAGGGCGAGACGCTTATGGCGCTGGGGACGGTGGGCGAACAGGGGCCGCCAGGCGAGCCGTTTCGGTCGCCGACGAACGCGACTATCGCGGTGTCGGGCGATTTGTACGTGTCGGACGGGTATGAGCAGAACCGCTGCCACTGCTTCAGTTCCGAGGGCGAGCTGAAGCGTTCGTGGGGGAGCGGCGACGCGGTGTACTACCAGATGGCGGTGCAGGGGGAGATCACGGGAAAGGTAGGGGACGGTCCGGGGGAGTTCAATCTGCCTCATGGGATCGTGACCGACTCGTCGGGTCGTGTGTACGTGATCGACCGGGAGAATGGTCGCGTGCAGGTGTTCACGGCGGATGGGGAGTACATCACGGAGTGGAACGACGTTCCGGGAGGGAACGACGCGGTGATTGACGACGACGGCGTGATGCATATCGCGACGGGGCACGGGCCGATCTTCCTGAAGACGCTGGAGGGCGAGACGGTCGGGACGTGGGGCGAGCGCGGCGAGGATGCGGGCCGGTTTAGCGGGTATCCGCACGGGATCTGGATTGATTCCAATGGGGACGTGTACGTGGCGCAGGTGGGGGCGCAGCTGGCGTTGGACAAGTTTGCGCGGGTATAGGGGAGGTTCTGGGTGCTAGGTGCTGGGATTTTGTAGTGACCGAAAGGCGTGTAGGGGAATAGGACGGTATTGCCCTCACCCCAGCCCTCTCCCGCGAACGGGAGAGGGGGTTAAGGATTCGTCGCGGAGGGCGCGGGGATGATGTGGCATTGCCCTTCGACAGGCTCAGGGTGAACGGGCTTTCCTCGGCGGTTATCGGTGCGGAGTTCGTTGAAACGTGAATTGGAATAGCTTCCAAGGAGTGAGCGATGGCACAGGGTGAGGCGAAGTACAAGGTTGGGATGGTTGGGTGTGGGCGGCAGGGGACTCAGCATGCGCGGGGGTTTACGCTGCTGCCGGAGACGCGGGTGGTGGCGATAGCGGACCCCGATCCGGATAATCTGGCGCTGGCGTGCAGGCGGTTCGATGCGCGGGGGTACTCGTCGGCGGAGGAGATGTATGCCAACGAGGAGCTCGACATTGTGGACTGTGTGCTGCCGGTGCGGTACAACCCGGACATGGTTGTGCTGGCGGCGGAGAGGTCGGGGGCGAAGGGGATCGTGTCGGAGAAGCCGATCGCGGCGAAGCTGTCGGACGCGGACCGGATGCTGGAGGCGTGCAGGTCGCGGGGGATCCCGTGGCAGGGGGGCAACGTGGACCGGAGCCTGAGCCAGATGTGGGAGGCGCGGGCGATGATCGAGGCGGGGGAGATCGGGGAGGTCGTGTCGATCAGCATGTTCCATGCAATTACTCAGTGTGGGGCGCAGACGCTTGGCGTGGGGCACATGTTCGCGGGGGACTCGGAGGTTGAGGAGGTCATCGGATGGGTGAACGGGGACCCCTTCGGGGCCGGTGACGAGGACTATAAGGGCATAGGAGGGCATATCCGTTACGCGAACGGGATCGAGTGCTTCGTTCATTCGAGGGAGAGCGCGGCGAAGGGTCTGATCGTCACGGGAAGCAAGGGCGTGTTCGTTACGGACAAGCGGAATGGGAGGTTCTACAAGAGTGTCGAAGGGGCTGGGCGCGACGTGCTGTGGGGGCTGCGGCATGATGAGTCGAAGACGTTCAAGCCGTTCCGGGGGCATTCGGACGGCGGGTATGACGATCAAGGTTGGCTGTATCCGGGCGACCGGCTGATGGACTCGATGCGGTCGATCGTGGATGCGGTAGAGAAGGGAATCGAGCCGAGGGCGAGCGGGACGATACAGCACCGGTCGTTGGAGGTGGCGATGGCGATGCGGGAGTCGGCGCGTCGGGGCAGCGTGCCGGTGAGGCTGCCGTTGGAGGACCGGTCGGTGACGCTGATGCCGCAGAGGTACCGGTGGGACAATAAGAAGCTGCTGCATGGGGAGGAGTGGTACGCGGAGCAGATCGGTCACGCGACGAGGTGGTGAGGGGGACCTGGGTGCTGGGTTCTGGGTGTTAGGTGGGGAAGATCGTGGATTCCTGCCTTCGCAGGAATGACGGGAGGGGGACGGAGCAGTGGTGGGGGCAGGTGGTATAATTTCGGGCGCGGTGGAACGCCGCTATTTTGCACTTAGAGGAATGGGATGGACTTGTCTTTGAGCGGTGAAGAGATGTACGGGTCGTTGGGGGTTCGGCGGATCATCAATGCGTCGGGGACAACGACGATGTGGGGCGGGTCGAAGCTGAGGCCGGAAGTGGCGGAGGTGATGGAGAAGACGTCGAAGGTGATGGTCGATCTGGGCGAGTTGAACAGGGCTGCAGGGCAGGTGCTGGCGGAGATATGCGGGGCAGAGGCGGGAGTCGTGGTGAGCGGATCGGGGGGTGGGTTGGTGATGCAGGCGGCGGCGGTGATTGCGGGGAAGGAGCCGGCGAATATGGTGCGTCTGCCGGACACGACGGGGATGAAGGACGAGATCATCATTCACAGGAGCCACCGGTTCGGGTACGATCAGCTCTACCGCGCGGCCGGGGCGAAGTTCGTGGAGATCGGTGACGGGCGACGGTGCTATCCATGGCAGTTGGAGGCGGCGTTCACGGAGAATACGGCAGCGGTGGCTTATCTGTACGCGCAGTTCGTGTCGCGGCGGGCGATTCCTCTGCCGCAGGTGTGCGAGATCGCTCATGAGCGAGGGGTGCCGGTGATCGTGGACGCGGCGTCCACGCTGCCTCCGCGGGACAATCTGAGACGGTATATACGCGAGGGGGCGGACCTGGTGATCCTGAGCGGCGGCAAGGGCATCCGGGGCCCTCAGGGCACGGGTATCCTGGTCGGGCGAGCCGACCTTATCGAGGCGGCGGCGGCGAATGCGGCGCCTAACGCCTACCTGGGCAGGAGCATGAAGGTGGCGAAGGAGGAGATCATGGGGCTGGTGACGGCCCTGCGGATCTTCGATGAGGAGGACGAGGCGGCGGAGAATGCGCGGTACCGGGGGATGATGCAGGTGGTGGTTGACGCTCTCATCGAGGTGCCGGGGCTGCGTGTGTCGGTGCGGCACGATCTGATTAACTACCTGGTGCCGACGGCGCTGATCGAGTTCACGCCGCAGTGGAACGGGCCGAGCCGGGACGAGGTGTTGGGGGCGATGGCGATGGGCGATCCGGCGATTCACCTGCACCAGCTGGGGGATCCGGACGAGTTGGGGGTTGACCCGATCAACCTGGACGAGGAAGAGGTGGAGGTGGTGATCAGGCGGTTGCGTGAGGAGTTGCTGAGGCCGGTCGGCGGGTAGGGGTATGTGAGTGGGCGACCACGAGGGTCGCCTCTACGGAGAGTCTGTTAGGGGCTACCGACCCACAGGGTACGGAATCTGGATTCCCGCCTTCGCGGGAATGACGGAACGGGTGGTTGCCGTCAGTTTTCGTAGGGATCGTCCATACCGGTTGCCACCAGCGCCACCTATCATGAGAAGTGGTTTGGCGCGAGGGAGCAGGGGCGAGTTTCAAACCCGCCCCTGAAAGAGCGTGGACGCAATGTCGGCGCTACCCCGGTCCGCGTCCCCATGGTGTGATGGACGGCTAGGCGGGGATTTTGGCCTCGACTTCAACGTCGATGCCGAGAGAGTCGATGCCGCGTCGGACCTGGCCGAGGACGCCTGACATGCGCTCTTCGAGGTCGAAGAGGGTCTCGCGTGCGTAGCGGTCGGCGCCGTCACGGCGCTCTCCGGCGACGCGCTCGGCCTCGTCGATGAGGCGGTAGGCCTTTCGCTGTGCGTCCTGGACGATTTGCTGGGCCTCCTGCATGGCGCCCTGGTTGAGTTCGTCGGCCTTTTCGGAGGCGACGCGAAGGACCTCGGTCTCGTCGACCTTGCTGACGTGCTCCTCGCGGGCGGCGGACATGACCTGGTCGGCCTCTTCGGCGGCCTCTTCGCGGATGCGGCGCGCCTCAAGCTGGGTGTGGCTGAGGATGCTTTCCTTCTGCTTGAGGATTTCCTTCGCCTCGAGGATGTCGGCGGGGATGGTCTTGCTCAGCTGCTCGGTGACGGCAGAGAGGCGGTCGACATCGACCATGACCTTCTTTCGCATCCCCGGGACGCGAGTAGCTGAGTTCGAGATTTCTTCCAGTTCTTCGATGACCTTGATGATATCTATGACGCTCCTCCTTGTCAGAGCCCCGAGGTTACGAGGCCGAGATGAATTTTTCCTTCAACCTGGCTGCGACGTGGGGAGGCACGAGGCCTTCGACGTCGCCGCCCAGCTGGGCTACTTCTTTGATCCGGCTCGCGTAGACGAACTGGTTTTCGAGGGCGCTCATCATGCAGACGACCTCGATGTTGCGGTTGAGATGGCGCCACATGTGTGTCATCTCGAACTCGGTCTCGAAGTCGTAGCCTGCGCGGAGTCCGCGCACGATGAAGCCCGCGCCGAGGTCGGCGGCCAGACTGGACGCGAGGCCGCTGAATTTTCTGACTTCGACGTTTGGGACGTCCTTGACGGACTTGCTGAACAGATCGATGCGCTCGGCGGTGGAGAAGAGGGCGGCCTGGGGCGGAGAGTCGTAGACGGCGACGACTAGGCGGTCGAAGAGCATGGAGGCCCGTCGCGCGATGTCGACGTGGCCGTTGTGCACAGGATCGAATCTACCCGGATACACGGCGCTTGGCACTCCTATCCTCCGTTTCGGAATATGGAGACCGCCGTGTCCCCATACCGTCGTCTCTTCCAGATGTTCAGGCCGCCGTAGCTGTCAGCCATTTCGTAGGTCTTGGCGTGTTCGGCGACGATCACGGCTCTCTCTTCCAGGGTTTCCCTTTCCACCAGACTTGTCATCACCATGTCCCACGGGTCGATCCCGTAGGGCGGGTCGGCCAGCACGAGGTCGAACCGCGCTTTGATCGTCCGCAGGACCCTTTCGACTCTGCCCCGAGCTATTCGACTCCGATCGGCGAATCCGAGGTCTTCGACGGCTCGCCTGATGTATCCGCACCGGGCGGGGTCGGACTCGACGAACTCGGCCGACGCGGCGCCTCTGCTCAGGGCCTCGATTCCGAGAGCGCCGGTTCCGGCGTAGAGGTCGAGGACTCGGGCTCCGTTGACGGATTCGGGGCCGATGAGGGAGAAGATGGCAGAGCGCACCTTCTCGGATGTCGGCCGGAGGCCTATGCCACGGTGTGAGCGGAGCTTGTGTCCCCTCTTACTGCCCCCCGATATTCGAGTCTCCATGAGTATCCTGCCCAATCGGATGGTCGAACGAGCACCGGTCGCGAGACCCAAACAAACTTCAGCAACTCAATTGTTAATGCAAAATCGATAACGGTCACGGCAGTCCTAAGATACGGGCGGTCGGTGTGAGGCCCAAATAGAATTCAGTAGCACGAATGCTAGCACTAAGTTGGACAAAGTCAAAGTAGTTTAACGACCATATTTTGAGAAATAGGCTAAATGTTGTAAAAAAGAGGTGCTGGGTGCTAGGTGCTGGGTGCTAGGTGCTAGGTTCTGGGTGCTAGGTTCTGGGTGCTAGGTTCTGGGTGCTAGGTTCTGGGGTTCACCGCGGAGGGCGCAGGGGGCGCAGGGGGGGAAGAAAGTAGAAGGTATTGCGTAGGGGGTGAGTCCGGGAGTTGGCATGGATTTTAGATTCCTCACTTCGCTTCGCTGCGTTCGGAATGACAGGTGTGGGAGGGTGTATTCGGAGGGACAGGTGCGGGAGGCTGCGTGAAGGACGAGGGGCATTGGTATGCAGAACGAGAGATGTAGCTGGACGCGGCGGAGCTATTCGCCGAAGGTGCGGCGGCGGTAGACGACGAAGAGGCCGGCGACTATGCCGATGGCCAGGATTCCGACGATTGGGATGGCGATGAGCATGCCGGTGTTGGGTCCTTCGTCGTCGATTTCGGTGGTTACTTCAACAACGGGCGTGGGCGTGGCGGTGACAACCACGACGACGGGGGTGAATGTCGGCGTTGCGGCCGGAGGCACTGGCGTGGGGGTGTTGGTGGGCACCGGCGTGGGCGTGTTGGTCGGGAGCGGCGTGGGAGTGTGTGTCGGCGTGTCGGTGGGCGTAGCCGTGGGCGGGACGGGTGTCGAAGTATGCGTCGGCACAGGGGTTGGGGGGGCGCTGGTTGGGAGCGGCGTCGGCGTGTTTGTGGGTGTGGCCGTAGGCGGCACCGGCGTCGGCGTGTGCGTCGGTGTGGGAGTCGGCGTACAGGTTGGTATGGGCGACTGGGGAGGAATTACGAGGACGAACCGAGTGGTGTTGTTCTCCTCGACGGATTCCACGACCTGCGAGGCGGAATCAACGACGACGGAATTCTCGCCCGAGCGGGTTCCCGTGATCTCAAGGAGGACGGAATTGCCCACGCCGAGGCCACTAACAGGGACTTGGGCCAGGCCATTGGCATCCACGACGAAGGGGCCGGAGTCGGCGAGGCCGTTGTTGCGAACGATCAATGTATAGGTGATTGTCGGGAAGGTCGGTTCATCCGGGCTCAGTCTGCATGCGGGCGATTGTCCGACCTCGAATTGCACGTTTCCGGGCACAAGGTCGGGAAGGGAAACCGGAGTCGGCGTGGGTTGTGGAGTCGGCGTTGAAGTCGGGAAGGGCGTTGAAGTCGGGACGGGTGTTGCGGTCGGGACGGGCGTAGCGGTCGGGACGGGCGTAGCGGTTGGGACCGGGGTAGGTGTATGGGTTGGGGCGGGCGTGGGAGTGGGTTCCTCGACGACGGGGGCGGCGATGACTCGAATGCGGTTGTTGTGGTTGTCTGCGAAATAGAGGTTTCCGTCGGTGTCGGGGGCCATGCCCAAGGGACGGTTCAGGGAGGCGGAGGTTGCGGGGCCGGAGTCTCCTGCGAAGGCGATGATGCCGTCCCCGGCAACGGTGGTCATGGTACCGTCGGCCTTGACTGCCCGGATGCGATGGTCGAGGGCGTCGGCGATAAAAACGTTGCCGTCCGCGTCCACGGCGACTCTTCTGGGTAAGACGAGACTGGCCTCGGTGGCTGGGCCGCCATCTCCGGCGTGTCCCCTGTTGCCGTCTCCGGCGATGGTAGAGATGGTATTCGCCTGGGCGTCTACGCGGCGTATTCTGCGGTTTCCAGTGTCGGCAATGACGATGTTGCCATCGGGGTCGACGGAGACGCCTTCGGGCTGGTTCAGTTTGGCGCGAGTGGCCCGGCTTCCGTCGCCTGTGACGCCCGTAAGGCCGTCGCCGGCGAAGGTTGAGATGCGGCCGGTGTTCAAGTCGATGACGCGGATGCGGTTGTTCTCGGCGTCGGCAATGTAGAGATTGTCGTCTGCGTCGATGGCGAGCGCGGCGGGACTGTTGAGGCTGGCCTCGGTGGCATCGATGTTCTCGCCCCTATACTCGGCGTGACCGTCTCCCGCGATCAGGTGTATCAGTCCGCTGCTGATATCCAACTTGAGGACGCGGTGGTTGCCGGTGTCGGCAATGTAGAGGTCGCCTTCGGAGTCGAAAGCGAGTCCCTCCGGTGAGTGGAGGTGGGCATCTCTGCCGGATCGGCCTACTCCCCGGCTGCCGGCGTCACGGGTTCCGGCGACGGTGCTTATGGAGCCGGTCACGCCGGCGATCCGTCGGACGCGGTGGTTTCCGGTGTCGGAGAAGTAGATATTGCCTTTGGCGTCGATGGCGACGTCGCTTGGGAAGTGGAGTGTTGCCTCGGAGGCGGGGGCGCGTTCGCCGGAGAAGGTGGCTTCGCCGTTACCGGCGATGGTAGTGAGCACCCTGGGTCTACGCTCGCCGGGAGTGACGATGGCTCTCACTCGCTGATTGCCGGTATCGGAGATGAATATCTGGTCGGCGGGGTTGACGGCAACACCTGATGGCGAGTCGAGGCTCGAGGAAGCGGCGAACCTATCTTCGCCGTCGTACCCGGCGGACCCGTCGCCGGCGCCTGCCTCGGTGGTGATCTGGGTGTCTTCAATGACGTTGGCGAGGATGACCCTGCGAACGAGGTTGTTTCCCGAGTCGGCGACGTAGAGGTTTCTTGCTTGGCGGTCGAGGGCGACACTGAGGGGGCTGCGCAGGACGGCGTCTATGGCCAGGCCGCTGCGAGCGACATCGATCGGGTCGACGGTTCCGTCTCTCTTGCCCGCGAGGGTGAAGATGACGCCACGCCGGTCTATTTGGCGGATGAGGTGGTTTCCGGTATCGGCGATGAAGACGTTGCCGAGATCGTCGACGGCGACACCCTCCGGCTGGTCGAGGGAGGCAACCACAGCGAGGCGGAGGTCGCCGCCGTCCCCCGGTGTGCCCTGTCCGGCGACGGTGGTTATGTTTCCGCTGGCGGAGTCTACTTTTCGGATGCGGTTGTTGAGGGTATCGGCGATGTAGATATTCTTATCTTGGTCGACGGCGACACCGTGCGGGGAATGGAATGTGGCGTCGAGGGCGGAACCGTCGTCACCCTCGAAGCCTGGGCTGCCTGAGCCGGCGGCGGTGGTGATGATTCCGGTGGCGAGGTCGACTTTTCGGATGCGGTTGTTGCCTGAGTCGGCGATGTAGAGGTTGTCATCATGGTCGATGGCGAGTCCGAAGGGGGAGTTCAGTCCCGCCAGCAAAGCGGGACCGCCGTCTCCCATGAAGCCCGGCACGCCGGTTCCGGCGACGGTCGTGATTCTGTTTCTACCGATATCGACCTTGCGAACGCGGTGTGCGGCGCTGTCGGCGACGTAGAGGTCGCCGCGGCTGTCGAAGACGATACCGGCGGGAGTGGAGAGGGCGGCGAGAGTCGGTCTGCTGCCGTCGCCGACTCCGCCTCCGGCGAGGGTCGTTATGTCGCCGGTCTGGGCGTGAGTGGGCATGGCGACGAGGACGAGCGCTGCCGCGACGGCCAATGCGATCAGTCCGACTGTTGAGGCGCGGATTACCATGTCACTCCCGGAGGTCTGGATGGGTCGACAAAGTAGAGTAGGTTGGTATCGTAGACGGTTCTTTGCGCTTCTGCTAGTGATTATAGGATGTTTTATATTGGAATTGGAAAGTTCCGAATTCTTCGAGCCCGGTCTATTTTGGCACAAGGGGTATTCGACAAAGGGGCTATCCGGACGAACCGTAGAGATCGGAACGGACGCGAGAACTCACCGCAGAGAGCGCGGAGATCGCAGAGAGGGAAGCAAGTAGGGAGTATTGCGTATTATGGGCGAGTTGTGGAAGACGAATCGTAGTAATACCAGTTCGCTTTGACCACACCATGAAGGGGTAGGAGCACCGGGTAGGGGCAGGTTTCAAACCTGCCCTTTGGAAGGTTAGACGAAATCACGTTCATACCAACGATGGAGTTACGGTGTATTCAAGAGGAATCGGTATAATACCAATTCGTCATGACTGCGCCATAGTCCTTCAAATGCAGCGCGCATAACAGAGACCACCCACCGTCATTCCGGCGAAGGCCGGAATCCAGAGTGTTCGGTCAGCGAGAATACGGTGGTACTAGCACGAATTGGTATAAGGAAAGACAAGTACGGGGTCAAGCAAAGGTCTTCCGGGCTTGCGGAGGGGAGGTGGTATCGGTAGATTAGGGTCATGATTGGGTTCATAGGCGGGACGGGACCGGAGGGGCGAGGGCTCGGGTTGCGGCTGGCGCTTGCGGGGCATGACGTGATGATCGGATCGCGGGACGCGGCGCGGGCGGCAGAGGCGGCAGAGCGAGTTGCGGCGCGGGCGCCGGGGGCGTCGGTGTTAGGAGGACTGAATGAGGAGGTGGCGGAGTGGGCGGAGACGGTGTTTGTGACGGTTCCGTATCCGGCACAGCGGCCGGCGCTCGGACCGCTTGCCGGGGCGCTGTCGGGGAAGATTGTGGTGACCACCGTCGTACCGCTGCGGTTCGATGCGGGTGGCGCGAGTTTCTTGCCCATAGAGGCGGGGTCGGCGGCGATGGAGGCGCGGGAAACTTTGCCCGATTCGCGGGTCGTGGCCGGGTTTCAGACGGTCAGCGCGCACGATCTGCTGAATCCCAAACGTCGTCTCGATTCGGACGTTGTGGTGTGCTCGGATGATGATGAGGCGAAGGAGTCGGTCGCCGGTCTGGCGGAGGAGATTCCGGGCATCCGGGCCGTGGATGGGGGCGGGTTGCGGAATGCGGTGTTCGTGGAGCATATCACGCCGCTGATATTGAACGTAAACCGGATATATGGAGGGAGGGCGGCGATTCGGCTGACGGGGATTGGGAAGAGGAGAAAGTAGGGGGAAGAAAGTAGAAAGTATTGTGAAGAGAGTAGGGAGTGGCAGGTGGGTTTTTCGGAGATTGAAGACTTGGAACGGGGGACGTTTACGATGGATGAACCGACGTATGATCTGGTAGTTCGTGCGGGGCGGGTGTACTGCGCCGACGTGGGATTGGACGGGCCGGGTGCGGTCGCGGTGTCGGGGGACCGGATTGTGGCGGCAGGGTCGGAGATTGGGGGGACGGCGGTGAAGACTCTGGAGTTTCTGGAAGGTGTGCTGCTGCCGGGTCTGGTCGATCTTCATACTCATCCGGCTCCATCGGACTGGAAGTACGGGATCGACCCGGATGTTGAGATACTGCCACGGGGGGCGACGACGATACTGTCGCAGGGCGATTGCGGTGCGGACGACTGGCCGTTTTATCGAGACGACATCATTCATGGATCGAAGACGAGGGTGCGACTCGCCATGAGCGTCGCGCGGGGGGGAGAGCGGGTCCCGGGGACGGCGGCGTTCGGAAACGTGGACGATCTGGACGTGGAGGCGGGCGTGGCGGCGATCGAGGACGGCGGGGAGCTGATCTGGGGGTTGTCGGTGAACGCGAGTGTGAACTCTTGCGGGGACTCCGATCCGAGGGTGGTCGTTCAACGGACGCTGGATATCGCGGAGAGGACGAATAGGCCGATATTGTTCGGGAATCGCTGGGAGCCGTATGACTGGCCTATAGCGGAGCAGCTCGATCTGCTGCGGAGCGGGGATGTGCTGACGTACTGCTTCCATACGGGGCCTAACGGCATCGTGGAGGATGGGAGAGTCATTGACGCGGCGTGGCGGGCGCGGGCGCGCGGGGTCATGTTCGACGTGGGGCACGGTATGGCGTCGTTCGATTTTCCGACGGTCGAGGCGGCGATCGCGGACGGGTTTCTGCCGGACACGATCTCGACGGACCAGTATTTCCGGCACGTGGGGTCGAATCCGCAGCACGATTTGCCGCGGACGATATCGAAGCTGTTGGCGTCGGGAATGGATGAGAGGGACGCCTTCTCTCGGGCGACGCTTCTTCCGGCGGGTGTGTTGGGGATGGGGGGAGAGGTGGGGACTCTGCGGACGGGGGCGTGCGCGGACCTCGCGGTGCTGGAGTGGGACGAGGATGCGCCGCCGTTGGCGGATGTCGCGGGAGTCACCAGACCAGGAGGGTGCTACGTGCCCGCGCTGACGGTACGAGGGGGTGAGGTGGGTTCTGGGTGCTAGGTTCTGGGTGCTGGTAGACCAAAATCTTTGAAATGACGGGTAATAGCAGGGGTTGGATTCGCCTTGCACAACGACAGGGCGGGTTTGAAACCCGCCCCTACCAAGTCATAGTCTCGTCACCCTTGAATTCTAGGATATTGAACCCACTGGGGCTACACCATGGGCTTGTGAATGCCGCGCGAGGGGATCAGCGACAGGAAGGGTTGGGCCTGCGACGGACCGGCTACTTTCACATATGAGGGCTTGCGGCGCGGTCAGGACGAGCAGCTAGAGCTACCTATTCGTTGCCGTTGCCGGCGTCTATCGACATTCCGCCGAACTGGGCTGTGGTTCCGCTGAGGCCCGCCAGGTCGAGTTCCTGGGCTCGATGGCATGCGACCCAGTGGCCGGGGCTGTCTTCGACGAACTCCGGCGTCTCCTCGGTGCATAATTCGACTCTGAAGGCGCAGCGCGGGTGGAAGTAGCAGCCGGACGGAGGATTCGCAGGACTGGCGACCTCGCCTTCCAGGACGAAGGTCTCTTTGCGGACCTTGGGGTCGGGGATGGGCACAGACTGGAGGAGGGCCGAGGTGTAGGGGTGCTTGGGATTGGCGAATATCTCCTCGGTCTCGGCCAGCTCGACCATCTTGCCGACGTACATGACGGCGACGCGGTCGGAGATGTGCCGGACGACGCTGAGGTCGTGCGCGACGAAGAGGTATGTGAGGCTGAGCTGTTCCTGGAGGTCGGAGAGCAGGTTGATGACCTGGGCCTGGACGGATACGTCGAGGGCGGAGACGGGCTCGTCGGCGACGACCAAGCGGGGGTTGAGGGCGAGTGCTCTGGCGATGCCGATGCGCTGACGCTCGCCGCCGCTGAAGGCGTGGGGGAACCGGCGCATGTACTCGGGTCGGAGGCCTACGAGGCGCAGCAACTCGGCGACGCGCTCGGAACGGGTCCTCATGCTTCGCTCGCCGTGAACGAGGAGAGGCTCGCCGACGATGTCCAAGAGGGACATGCGGGGGTTCAAGGACGTGAACGGGTCCTGGAAAATCATCTGCATGTCCTTGCGGAGCTCTCGCAGGGGTCCTTTGCCAATGGCCCCGATGTCGAGGACCTGACCGTCCTCGGTGCGGTAGAGGATTTCCCCGCTGCTGGGGTCGATGGCGCGCATGATGCAGCGGGCGGTGGTGGTCTTGCCGCAGCCGCTTTCTCCCACGAGGCCGAGTGTTTCGCCCTGCTGGATGGTGAAGCTGACATCGTCAACGGCTCGGACGTGTCCTATAACTCTCTTGAGGAATCCCCTGGTGATGGGGAAGTACTTCTTGAGGTTTTGCACGTCGAGAAGGTTACGTCGTTCAGCTATGTAACTTTCGGTCTGGTCGATAGTCTCCTCAGCCACTTGTACCTACCTCTTCCGGGGGATGATGAAGGAAACAGCTTACCATTTGGTTCGTCCCCTCCAGGGTTTGGAAGACGGGGACGTTTCTGTCGCAGACGCCTTCGATATAGTTCGGGCACCTGGGACGGAATGTGCATCCCGAGGGTCTGTTGAAGGGGTGCGGGATGGTGCCGCGAATGGAGGGAAGTCGCTCCACGCTCCTGGTGTAGATGCTGGGTATGGACCTGAGCAGTCCCTGGGTGTAGGGGTGCTGCGGGTTGTAGAAGATATCCTCGACGGGGCCGGACTCGACGGCTCTGCCGAGGTACATGACGACTACCCGGTCGGCCATTTCCGCAATGACGCCCAAGTTGTGGGTGATGAGGATGACGGCCATTCCCGTATCTTTTTGGAGCTGTCCGAGGAGCTCGAGAATTTGTGCCTGGGTGGTGACGTCGAGTGCGGTCGTGGGCTCGTCGGCAATGAGCAACTGAGGCTCGGCGGAGAGGGCCATTGCGATCATGGCGCGCTGTCGGAGGCCGCCGCTCAACTGGAAGGCGTATTCCTTGAGGCGCTGTTCGGCGTTGGGAATGCCCACCATCTGCAGGAGCTCGATGGAACGGTCCTGGATGCCCTGCTCGGAAAGGTCGGTGTGGAGCCTGATTGCCTCGCCGACCTGGTTTCCCACCGTGTGGAGCGGGCTGAAGGAGGTCATCGGCTCTTGGAAGATGAGTGCAATGCCGGCGCCGCGGATGGCGCGCATGAGTCTGCTGTTGGGGTCGAGGGTGGTGATATCGATCTCTCTGCCGTCGGGGAGACGCCAGATGATCTCTCCTTCTTCGACGCGGCCCGGTTTGTCGATGATGTTGAGGATCGCTCGACCGACGGTGCTCTTGCCGCAACCGCTCTCACCGACTACGCCGAGGGTTTCGCCCTGTTTGATCTCGAAGTCGACGCCGTCGACGGCCCGCACGACGCCTTCGTCCGTGGGGTAGTAGATCTTCAGATCGTTGATCTGAACTACGGCGTCTTCCGCTAGTGTGTAACCGTTTGTTGAGGTAGTCATTATGCTCGCTCTGTATTTACTTGCCGTATGGGTCTGCGGCGTCTCGCAGACCGTCACCCAAGAAGTTGAATGCAAGGATCACGACGATGACGGGGATTGCGACGAACATCAGCCATGGGTACAACGCGACAACCGTTGGGTTTTGAGCCTGAATCAGCATTATGCCGTAGCTCACGGCGGGTGGTCGGAGTCCCAGACCGAGGAAGCTCAAGCTGGTTTCCCCGATAATCATGCTAGGAATGGAGAGGCTCATGCCGGCGATAAGGTGGCTGTAGAAGCCGGGCAGCATGTGCCGGAACATGATCCGACTTTCGGAGGCCCCGGCAATGCGCGCGGCCATCACATAGTCTTCCTCACGCAGCGCGAGGAATTTGCCGCGGACGGTGCGGGCCATGCCGGTCCATCCGAATATTGAAAGGATGACCGTGATGGCTAAGTAGACTTGGAGGACGGTCCAGTGCTGTGGGACGGCGGCGGAAAGGCCCATCCACAGGGGGAGGGTGGGAATTGCTCCCATGACCTCGATAATGCGCTGGATGAGCGTGTCGATCCATCCGCCGTAGTAGCCGGAGATTCCGCCCATTACGATTCCGAAGACGAACGAGATCGCCACACCCAAGAGCCCGATGGAGAGCGAAACGCGGTTTGAGAGCATGAGACGGGACCAAGAGTCGCGTCCCACGTCGTCACTGCCTAAAATGAAGATCGAGGGTCGTTCCTCATAGACTGCTGAGTCTGTGAAGCCAAGAAAATGGCGGTTGGTCTTGATGAAGCCAAGGAATTTGTATTCAAAGCCCTCGGTAAAGAACCCTACGTCAATCTTAACGTCGGGAAGGTTTTCGTACTTTCGCTGGAAGGTTTGGGGGTCGCGGTATGACTCGAGGCCGTTGACGTGCGGTCGGAAGGAGCCTCCGTCGAACAAGCGGATAGCCTGGGGCCGGAGGAGGTGGTAGGACTCCGATATTCTGGCCGGGTCACCGGTACCGAGGAATTCGGCTAGTGGGAACAGCAGATAGAATATAGCGAGGAGGATACCGGAGAAGACCGCCGGCTTGTGCTTTCGGAACCTCCACCACATCAACTGCCACTGCGTGGCAACGGTGAATTCTTCCTCGTCGAGCTGCGCTTGCGCTGCGTTTACGGCAACTTGTTCTGCCATACGTCCCCACCTTCAGTTTCGCTAGACGGAACCTTTGACTGATCGTTATCTTACACTACGGGTCCCTGCCTTCACGACAGATCGCCGCCGAACACGTTATCAGCGCACAAAAGCACACGCTTCCCAACCAATTCGGCAGGGGTGAACCCGCGTGCAACACTATACTATTGTTCCCAACGTGTCAAGCCGATTGATGGGCGTCGTCGGGAACGGCCACGCTACGCTTCATAGCCTTGCTCGCGCGATCCTTCAAATGCAATAGGACGATATCTTCCGTTTCAAGGCGGAGGCTAGGTTCCAGGTGCTGGGCCTGGGGTTCCGGATTCCGACCCAGCTCTTGGGGAATAGGACAAGTTTTTTGAGGTAGCGACAAGTAGGGATTCACCGCAAAGGGCGTGGAGAGCGCGGGAGAAAGTACGAATCAGTGCGTATGGGGCGACTTCCGGAGGACGGGGATGATATTTTCCTCTTGAGGGTTGTCACCCTCATCCTCTGGTATGAAAATGTCGTTGGTCTCTCAGTCGTTACACGACTGCCGGCAGGAACCGGGGATGGATTCCTGCCTCCGCAGGCATGACCATGGCCTTGTGCAGGCCACACAAGGGAATGAAAATTCGTTGGAGCCGAGGACGGGCAACCACAAGGGTTGCCCCTACGAAGGGTTTGTCGGGGCCTATTTTCAGAGGAATCCCTCATGTTCCGTTGCGCGGGACACCACCAAACATGAATATAGCGGCCCCCTTTCAGTCGTCAGACGGATGATGGCAGCGGCCGGGTAGTGGATTCCCGCATTCGCGGGAATGACGGTGGCGGTGGCATTTAGTCCACTTTAAGGGTATTGACGGTGTGGGGGTGTCGCGCAGTTTATTCCCAGGGGAATTCGCGATGTCGGTTGTCGCTGACACGACCCGTAGTGAAAATGGCGTCGGAGTCGGTAGGGGCGGGTTTCAATCCCGCCCAGGCGCCGGGTTGGCCGTTTGGGTGTCTTCAGAGGGTTATGACGGCGGGTCAACCACGAGTCCAGGAGACCGACTGAAGCGGCGTGAATCTCGCAGACCCAGATTTTCTTTGACGGGCTTGGGTCTCGTCCGTATACTTCGTGCCGCTTCGGAGTCATTGGAGGGTATCGAGTTATGGCATATCGCGTAGGCATCGTTGGGGCGAGCGGGATCGCAATCAACACTCCGAGGGGCGATCCGTCGCCTCCGCTCGATATGGAGGTGTACCCGTCGCACGTGGGCAGTATTTCCAACATGCCGGACGTGGAGCTTGCGGCGATCTGCGACTTCAATCCGGAGGCGCTGGAGCGGTTCACCGAGGCGTGGTCGGAGCGGTGGCCGGAGACGCGGCTGTACGCCGATTACCGCGAGATGCTGGACGGGGAGACTCTCGATATTTTGACGGTGGCGACGTCGGATCATCGCCATGCCCAGATAGTGATCGACGGGGCCGAAAGCGGCTTGAAAGGGATATTCTGCGAGAAGCCGATTGCGACGACGCTGGAAGACGCGGACGCGATGATCGCGGCTTGTGAGCGGAATGGGGTGAAGATGTCGGTGAACCACAGTCGTAGGTGGTTTCCGCTGTATCATAAGGTAAGGCAGGTGATCAGGGACGGCGCGATCGGAAAGCCGACGGTGATGACGGCGGTGCTTGGCGGGCCTCGATCGATGATGTTTCGCAACGGCACGCACTTTATCGACGCGGTGTGCTTCTTCGCGGAGTCGGAGCCGAGCAAGGTCTCGGCGATTCTGGAGGACGGGTTCGATGACTGGGACCGGTACCGTGGGGACGGAGGGAAGCTGCCGGAGAACGAGCCGGGCATGACGGGGACGATCATCTTCGAGAACGGCGTCAGGGCGCTCTTCCGGGCGTTGAAGGGGACGGCGCCGCTGGGCTCCCTGGAGATAACGGGGCCGAGGGGAGTTCTTCGTATAGAAGGCGGTGACCGAACGGCGGAACTGACGGTGCAGCAGGAGATCAGGGCCGAGCCGAATAGGACGACGATTCACCCGGAGCAGTACCAGATTCAGGGGATGGTGGCGGCGTACCGGGAGTTGGTCAATATCATCCAGCAGGGTGGGGAGAGTATTTCGTCGCCTCGAGACGCGCGGATGGCGCTGCGGATTTTGTTGGGGTTTCTGGAGTCGCATCAGCAGGGGGGACGGTTGGTGGAGGTGGGGGGATAGGCGACTCGCCGTCGCGGGCGGAGAGGACGCAGGTGCTGGGTTCTGGGTGCTAGGTGCTGGGAAGAGGGTTCACCGCGGAGGGGCGGAGATCGCAGAGGGGCGACTCGCCGTCGCGGGCGGAGAGGACGCAGAGGAGGGAGAGAGTGGGTTCTCCCCTACAAGGTAGGTTTGAGAACTGGGTGTTTCACCCTCACCCCCGTATCAAGTACGGAACCTTGTATGTCAAGACGCTGTAGCGAGTTCTGGCGTTGGCGGTAGCAGTTCTGTCATCTCGCGGTAGATCTGGCGGGCCAGGTAGGTCTTGAGGACACGTATGGCCTCCCGGTGTGTTTTGCCTTCTTGTTCCTTGCGAGTCACCAGGGCTTTGGACGCTTCGTCGATACGCAAACGGGTGCGAGCGATGATGTGTATAGCCCAGTTGAGACGTCGGTTGCCGCCTCGATTGACGCGGGCATGTTTGCTCGCTCCGCTCTCGCGGGGGACGGGCGCCGCTCCGCAGTAGCTGGCAAAGTGATGCTGGGTCTTGAAGCGTCCGATGTCCCCAACCTCGGCCAACAGCAACCCGGCGATGACAGGTCCCACGCCTTGAAGGTCCAGTAGTCCTGGGGCCACAGACTGGACCAATTGGTCGATCTGCCGCCCCAGCGTATTCACCTCCCGCTCCAGTGTATCGACGACACGCTCCAAACTCTCTTTTGCCGCTGGCGTCTGCATGTCTCGCAGGCGCATCCTGTTGGCTTGGAGTTGCTGGGCCAGGTGCCTACGGCTACGGGTGAGTTCTTGCATTTGCCGAAGCCACGCCGGAGCACTGACCACAGGGCGAGTCGGGTCGGCCTGCAGTACGCGAGCCACCAGCACCGCATCGTGAGGGTCGGTCTTCCGATGTCCGCGTCGCTCAACCACTTGCTGAGTGGGAATGGGGACAACGTCCATGCCATCACCCATACAGCGCTTCAGCCACGGGGTGAAGAAGGTCTGTGTGGGACCTTCCACGGCCAGCCGGTCGCAGCCCAGGCTCTTTGCCCAAGACATGAAGGCTTCCAGCCCGTCCGAATCGTTCGAGAACTCTCTCACATCTCGCACCTGTCCCCGGCTATCGAGTGCCGCCGCGGCGTGGTGTCCGGGATGCGGGTCTATACCGATGATCATCGTCATACCGTCCCTCCTTGTGGTAGAGTCTTCCCAGGGACGTGTCTGCGCACTCCTGCGAGGAGATCGAGCCACGATGGCACCCTTGAATCCAGCGACGGACAAGTCCCTTGGGGGTTGCGGTGTGGGCAGTTCCGTACCAGGCCACTGATGGCAGGGCAGGCTTGGGCCACACATCGCGATCCCTATCGTGTCATACTCACCTTCACTTCGCACTGGTTCGTGCTGTGGGCATCGCGGACAGCTCTTCGAGACTGCCCGCGATGCCCACAGCATTATTGTTGAGGTTGAGCATGACATACAGGGCAGGCTCTCTCCCAGGACGGGCTGACAGGGGTAGGCAATACGGAATTGTAGCTATGATCCAGCCCCGCCTCCCTGTCATTCCGAGCGCAGCGAGGAATCTAAAGTCCATCACCACAAGACCGGTCAGCCAGTGCCACGTCTATGTTATGACCAATAGTGGAAAACAGCGTGAGAACTCTGCTGGTCGGTTTTACCTTGAGACCGACATTTTAGATTCTTCGACTTCGCTGCGCTCCGCTCAGAATGACAGTTTCGAGGCTGCTTTCTGTTCAATGGAGAGTGGGGCGATAGTTAAATGCCTACCCCTGTCAGCCCAGGACGGGAGAGGGGATGAGAATGTCGGGTAGTTGTCTTGACCCTCAGGTTTGGTAGCACATAGAATGCGGCCCTGAATTGGATGGGCAGCATATGACGAGCAAGATTCATGTAGAAGAGCTGGTATCGGCGGGCGGGGTCGTGTTTCGGAACAATGGAGACGGCCCTGAGGTTATTCTGTGCGGCAAGTGGATGCCCCGGCGGCTCTGGGCGCTTCCGAAGGGGACGCCGGAGACGGGTGAGACGCGGGAGCAGACGGCGCTTCGCGAGGTGAACGAGGAGACGGGCCTGCAGGTGCGGACGCAGTGTTTCATCGACAGCATCCAGTACTGGTTCGTGCGCCCAAATGACGGAGTGCGATGCCACAAGACGGTGCTTTACTATTTGATGGACTCGGTCGGCGGCGACACTTCGCTCCACGACAACGAGTTCGACGAGGTCCGGTGGTTCTCGGTCGACGACGCTCTCAAGACCATGAGCTACGGAAACGAGGCAGAGGTTGTTAAAAAAGGCCTTTCCATGGCTCTACGAGAATGATCCTGAGCCGACTGAAGAGGGCGCGGTAGTCCAGGTCGGCGAGAAGGTCGTCCTACGCGAGAAGCGCCGGAGCGATATCGACGACGACTACGGCTGGCGGGTCGACGAGGAGCTGTCCCGGCTCGACGCGACGCGGCCGATCACGATGTCGTACGAGGCGTTCCGCAACTACGCGCGCGAAGAGCTGCTGTACGCAACGTCGACCTCGAAGCGGCTCGCCATCGACACGCACGACGGCGTGCATATCGGCAACTGCATGTACTACGACATCAACCGCCGTCGTGGGGTTGCCGAGCTCGGCATCATGATAGGAGACCGCCGTTACTGGGGGGCGGGGTACGGGACGGACGCTGTGCGAACGCTGCTCGATCACATCTTCACGGCGACGGAGCTCGACAGCGTGTACCTTCATACTCTCAAGTGGAACGACCGGGCGCGGCAGTCGTTCGCCAAGGCGGGCTTTCGTGAGATGCGGACGGTTTTCCGCAACGGGTATGACTTCGTGCGGATGGAGATCCGACGGGACGAGTGGGAGGCGGGCGATCCTGAGCGGAACGGGTCGCATGGGGAGTAGGGGGGCGACTCGCCGTTGCGGAGGATCGAGACATTAGAGAAGGGGGCGGCAGGCCATGCGTAGGGTGATTTTCGCCGATAATCTCGATGTGCTCAGGTCTCTGCCGGATGGGGGAGTTGACCTCATTTATGTCGATCCGCCATTCAACACGGGTCGGAAGCAGGAGCGGAGGTCGATCCGCACGGTGCGCGATGAGGTGGGCGGCGACCGCGTCGGTTTTCAGGGGAACCGCTACCGGACGGTCGAGGTCGGATCAACGGCTTACGCGGACTCATTCGACGACTACCTGAGCTTCCTGGAGCCGCGATTTCGCGAGGCGCGGCGTGTGCTGAAGGCCAACGGATCATTCTTCCTGCACGTGGACTACAGGGAGGTGCACTACTGCAAGGTGCTGTTGGACGAGGTGTTCGGGCGGGAGTCGTTCATCAACGAGATCGTGTGGGCGTATGACTACGGCGCGCGGTCGAAGTCGAGGTGGCCTGCCAAGCACGACAATATCCTGTGGTACGTGAAGGACCCGGAGGACTATACGTTCAACTACGATGACGTGGACAGAATTCCTTACATGGCTCCCGGGTTGGTCGGCCCCGAAAAGGCGGCGAAGGGGAAGACGCCGACCGACGTTTGGTGGCATACCATCGTGCCGACGAACGGCAAGGAGAAGACAGGGTACCCGACGCAGAAGCCGCTCGGGATCGTGGAGCGGATTGTGAGGGTGCACTCGAATCCGGGAGACGTGGTGCTGGATTTCTTCGCGGGCAGCGGGACGACGGGTGAGGCTGCTGCGAAGCTGGGGCGAGATTTTATCCTGGTGGACAATAACCCGGAGGCGATTCGGGTGATGGAGAAGCGACTCGCCGAGTTTGGGGCAGGATTCACCACAGAGAACACAGAGAATAGGAAGAGAGAAGAATGTAGAGAGTAGGGTGGGAGCTTCTTACGAAAACCATGGTCAGTAGGAGCAGGAGGCAGTCATGAGGGAAAACACAGTCAAACAGAAGCTACTGCGCGGCGAGCCGTCGATAGGGGCAGAGGCAGGGTTGGGGTCGGTGCTGTCGGCGGAGATATTGTCGCGGGTGGGGTTCGATTATGTGGTGGTGGATATGCAGCACGGGGCATGGACGGAGGAATCTGTGATGAATGCGTTTCGTGCGATCGCGCTGGGGTCGGCGCTGCCGATGGCGCGAGTGCGGAGCAACGACTTCGGGCTGATCGGGAGGCTGCTGGATATCGGCGCGATGGGAGTCATCGTTCCGCTGGTGAACTCGGTGGAGGACGCGGAGAAGGCGGTTCTCGCGGCGCGGTACCCACCGCTGGGAGGCAGGTCGGGCGGGAATTTCGGGACGGGGTTCCTGTCGGACGACCCCGACGACTATCAGGAGCGAGCGAACGAGGAGATATTCCTGGCGGTGCAGATCGAGTCGGCTCCCGCTGTGGAGAGCGCGGAGGCGATCCTGGCGGTGGAGGGTATCGACGGGTGCTGGATCGGGCCGGGGGACCTGTCGGCGTCGATGGGAACGATGCCTGGGACGCCGGAGCACACGGCGGCTATCCGGTCGGTGATCGCGGCGTGTCACAAGGTGGGGAAGATACCGGGGATCTCTCTGGGCGAGGTGGAGCTTGCGAGGTTCTGGATCGATGAGGGTTGCCGGTTCGTGACGTGCGGGGATGACGGGTCGTGGGCGGCGTCGGGAGCGAGGGCGGCGTTGGTGGGGGTGTTGGGTTCTGGATGCTAGGGCTTTTGCCCTCACCCTAGCCCTCTCCCAGGACGGGGGGATTCTGAGGCTAGGCGGAGTCTTCTCGCGAGTGTCAGTGACAGGACACTAGGGTGGAGTGAAGTTTCCTCACTGCCTTTGCTCGTGAAACAGGAACTGGCTTGCATAACCTGCATTATTTCCGAAGCGGTTCTGGGCCCACCCTACTACATTACGGTATTGTCCATCGGACAGCGACTGCGAATCTTCTGGCATTGGGCAATCGTCATACAACTTGGCCAACGCCCGCCCAATGTGTACGTCGACTGGAAACGCTTCGAGTTTGTCTAGCGCGAACAGCGCGATACAGTTTGCGACCTTGTTCCCAATGCCATTAGCTGGCTTGCGACTTGCGTTGTGTCTTTCCATCAATCGCCAAGTTGCTTGGGTGTAGGGCAGACGCGCCAACTCCGCCAGGTCGAGAGTACGATTGCATATCCGCACAGAGGAGGCAATGATGTACTTAGGAACGCCTGGAAAACGAAAGTTCAGCTTTTGGAATGTCCTTGGTCCGAATGTCCGCACCTTTTTCGGACTAGGGAAAGCAGGACGCACTTCGCCTTCTAGCTCAATCGGATCGCCGAGTTCCTGCGCAATATCCTCCAAGTTACTTTCAATCCAATGAATGCCCTGCGGCGAGCAAATGTAGGAAACTGTGCATTCCCAAGGGTCTTGCCTTAGGAGGCGGAGCCCAAAATATTTCTCGACAAGCGTGGCAACCCAATCGTCGCGAGATATATCGGCGTAGATGGCGTCAATATCGTCGTCCAACCGGAAATAGGAACTCAGCAGTCGGGTCAAGTCAGAATCGGAGTTGGACTTATACTCCAAGCCTCGTTCTGTACGTCGCATGTGGATCAGGTTTCCACTTAGTACCCCGGAATGCCAGCCGTCGTCCCTCTCAATCCAGCGAAAGTCCTGCCCCATGTACAGGGTGGTCTCCAAATCAAGAGGTTGATCGACGGGAAGTTCTCGAATCATCGCGGCGCGTCGCCCTACGGCTGGATCAGTATCCGCATGGAGCCGTCGGTGTCTTTGCGCTGGGTGAGGATGGTGTGGCCGTGTTCTTCAGCCCAGACCACGACGTCGTAGGTGTTGAGGACGTTGGGCATGATGACTTCGACGAAGGAGCGGGAGTCGGCCTCGACGCGTTCGGTGAGCTCGGCGAGGATGCTGGCGCAGGTCTTTCCTGTCCCGTCGACGACGACCCAGCCGTTGCTCGAATCGCCGTTCTTGCTGCCGTTTGCCATGTAGGCGCCGTCGAGGACGTCGATCTCGCCGGACTGGCGCATGTCGAGCTGACGCTTGAATTCGGCAACGGCCTCCCAGTAGACGCCCTCGCTGCGTTCGCCCTGGGCGCAGACGGCTCCGCGCACGCCGACGATGTCGGGGTTGATGCGGGAGAGCTCGTCGAGGTTGTCGATCTTGAGGTGGCCGGATAGCGCCGTGCTCATGCCGTCCTGCTTGCTGTCGAAGACCATGTCGCGGAGCTCGGACTCGGACATGAAGTCGAAGAGATTGCGACCGTCCTTGGTGAGGGTGTCGATGAGCCAGCCGTCGCACTCGCCCTCCCTGGCGAGCTTGACCATGTGGTCGGCTTCGAGGCCGTCGTAGAGGGGGTTGTCGGCGAAGAGGGAGCCTATCAGTTTGGTGTCGGTGCCCTTAAGTGCCTGCTTGGATGCGAGGAGAGTCTCGGCGGCGTGGTCGTACTCGGTGTTCATGAAGCCGACCTTGACGGAGGTGGCGCCGATGCGTCCGGCGGCGTAGACGGCCATGGCGACGGTGCCGATCTGGTTGGGGACGACGCCGAGGGTGACGCTTGCGTGATGAGGCTCGGGGATGGCGTCGCGAATTTGCTCGACGACCCACGGGTTGGCGGAGCCGACGAGGGCCTCCTGCAGGTTCTTGACGTCCACGATGTCGGCGCCGCCTTTGAGGGCGTGCATGGCCTCGTCGAGATTCTGAACGCTCACCATCAAGATCATGTGATTAACCCCTTGCCGTGGCGAGGGAGGCGCTTTGGACGGCCTCCAACTCGGACTTCAGTTGTGCCTTTTCATCGTCGTCGAGATCGGAGAGCGGCGGGCGAACGTGGCCGTGTCGGAGGCCCATGAGCTCGCCCCAATACTTGCACATGGATGCCGGGAGCGCGCCGCCGAACTTGGCGACGGTGTACTGCCACCACTTGTCGGAGAGGGCCTTGACGGGCGCGAGTCGCTGTTCGTACATGGCGTCGTCGATGTCGCCCTGGGTGGCGCGGTCGATGAACTGGACGTAGTTGTTGTCGCCGGGACGGTCGAAGCGCCAGTCGGAGGTGTTGGCAAACATGACCTGCTGCTGGAAGCCGAGCTCGCGGCCCTTGAAGAGGACCCACTCGTCCGGGGCGCTGATGATGGCGGTGTCGCCGAGGAGCCGGTGCGCCTCGATGGTGAGGTCGCGGTTGAAGCTGGCCTCCTTGACTCCAACGACGTTGGGTATGTCGCAGAGTCGGCTGAGGCCGTCGGCGCTCATGACGATGCCGAACTGCGGCGAGTTGTAAAACATGATGGCGAGGTTGGTGGAGTCTGCCAGGCGTCGGATGAAGTCGACGACCTGTGACTCGGTCTTGGTGACGAAGTAGGGCGGAGCGGCAATGAGGAGGTCGAAGCCGACGCTCTCCGCGTGGTCGGCGAGGACGAGCATGTCCTTAGCGGAGGTGTGGGTCACGTGCGCGCCGATGAGCCACTGTCCCGCCGACTCGTCGGCGAAGGTGTCGTATACGTGGAGGCGTTCCTCGCGGGTGAGGCTCCAGAACTCGCCCATGCCCCAAGTGCATCCGGCTCCGCGGGTGCCGAGCGAGATGACGTGGCGGATGTTGTGTCGAAGGGCGTCGTCGTCGACCTCGTCATCGGGGGTGAACGGGGTCATCAGGGTGCTCCACTCGCCGCGGAGGTTCTCCCAAGCCCAGTCCTGGGCCTCGCTCTTGACGTATGTTGCCATTCGAGGGACTCCTAAATACGCTGTGGAGGGCGTGAAGAAGTGACGCCGTGTACTAGGTTCAATGATAACGACGGGTGCGATTGTGTGTCAATGAGCGGGGGGTGCTGGGTTGTGGGTGCTAGGTGCTGGGGGAAGGACCCACCAAAGAGAGAGAGGCGGGCGCCCATAATCTTCACGCCGATTTGACCCTGAAGCACATACGTACTACACTGGCCGTATCGACCACGAAATCCAATACGTTAAGGACTAACGGAAGAACACCGACACAGCTGGGCGAAATCCCTTACGGCTAACGGAAGCTCCGCTTGCCCACAGACAGCTGTCAGTATATGTCCGGCAATGTCTATCAATATTCGAGGGGAGTCGACCTGTATCAGGGTAGGGATGGATCACTGGCTAGCCATTCGGTCCACGACGACAAGGGCAGATGAGAGTACACCCACACGACCGTCTCACGGATAACGGAAATGTCTGCCGCCAAGTAGGAGTTGTCCGAATTTGTCCGCCAATGTCTATCAAATTTCAAGGGGAGGGTCGCCCCACGTCAAAGCACGCCGGTGACTCAGCATCCAACTTCGATCGGTGGAGGCAAGTACCATTGAATCGTCAGAATGACCCACTGTGATTGAAAGGCCTGATCTAATGAGTGGACGCCATCCGTTCAGCGAGTTGACAAAGGATTTCACGCCGGAGCGCTACGAGCGCATCGACGCTGTGAAGAATGAATTGGTCGCGGAAATGCCTCGAAACGTGGTGCGACTGTACGCGGTTTCTGCGGTGGACCGGGCTGGGCGGAAGTCTGGGGCGATATGTATGGTTGTTCATTACTGGGCAGAACGCTTGGTTTTGATGGCCTTGCCGAACCGACGTAGGCGCTATCACCGACCCGACTGAATACATAGATTGTGTGATGAGAGGGAACAATGGCTAACCCGGAACACATTGAATGGCTCCTTGAAGGTGTGGAGTCGTGGAACAAGCGACGTAACGAGCATCTGCCTGAAGGAATCCGGTTCAGGGCGGACTTTCAGGGCGCTGATTTGTACTCAGAATTTCGAAAAGCCAAGAAGCTCGACCGAGATGGGAGAATCCCGCTTATAGGTGTCGATCTGTCTGAGGCCGACCTAACCAGAACGAATCTCGACTCTGCCGACCTTACAAAGGCAAACCTCAGTTTTGCGAACCTTGCCGAGGCTACACTCCGGGATGCCAAGCTAACCAACACCTCTCTTCATTTCACAAACCTCACTCGAACCAATCTAACCGCTGCGGAACCTTGGCAGGCAGACCTCTTTCATCCATTTGGGAAAAAACTGGATCAAGGTCGGGATAAAGCAAAACCGATCGAGACCATCGAAGACATGCTGTCTATGGTCCAGAAAATCAATGACCACTACGATTCGGACACCACACTTTACTTTCGCGGAGAATTCGAGTCTGGATGGGATTTGCGTCCTTCCGTAACGAGGAACAATGTCGCTGGCTTTGAGCGTGACATGTTGGTTGAACTAATGACACGGCGACCTGACGAATTCAAGGGGATGCCTTCAGCTCTCGCTCAGTGGGTGCTCGCCCAGCATCATGGCCTAAAGACCCGTTTCTTGGACATTACGAAGAATCCCCTGGTCGCCGTGTACCACGCCTGTGACAACACTGATCAGAAGGCGCAATATAAGGGAGACGGGCGTCTTCATGTTTTCGCAGTACCGAGCAAGTCGGTCAAACCCTTCAACAGCGATGCTATCAGCGTCATCGCCAATTTTGCCAGGCTGTCTCGGGGCCACCAAGACGCACTCATAGGCAAGCGTCACTACTGGTCTGGAGGCGAAGTCGTTTACTCATACGAATACACGGAAGCTTATCGGATTCTCTACCAACTGATTCGACAAGAAAAGCCTTATTTCGACGAGCGGATCGACCCGAGGGATCTGTACCGAGTTTTCGTCGTAGAGCCACAACTGTCCTCAGAACGCATCCGAGCACAGTCCGGGGCCTTCTTGGTGTCGGCCTTCCATGAAAGGTTCGAGCGTGACGAGATTCTGAAATGGAATAAGAGAATTCCGACCTATGCCCACTACAAGCTGACCATTTCCGGCGATTGCAAGAACTCCATGATGAAACAACTTCAGCTATTAAACATCACACGCGAGACTCTTTTCCCCGGCTTGGACTCCTCATCCAAATCAGTCACGGATTACTACAACACCCTTGCGAGATGAACTGTAGGGGTTTCAGACGCAACGCGGCAATTGACGACAGGGAGTCCGTACTACCCCCCTACTCCTGCGCTGCCAGCCACTCCTCGTATTCGCGGCGGCCCTCATCGTTGAAGGGGTAGTATTTGTTGAGCTCGCCGCCTTCGCGGAGCCTCATGCGGACGAAGACCTCGTGTTCGTCGCGCTCGCCGGCAATCTCGATGATCTTGGGGGCGAGCCTGGGAGGGACAACGATGGCGCCGCCGTCGTCGGCCATGATGATGTCGCCCGGACGGACGAGCACCTTGCCGCAGGCGATGGGCAGGTTGATGTCCTCGGGGAAGAGGTTCATGTGGCCGGCGCCGCCCGTTGTGACGGCGGTCGACCAGACGGGCACCTGGACCTCGTTGAAGATGGCGGCGGAGTCGCGGATGCCAGTGTCGATGACGACGCCCGCGCCGCCGCGCGACTTGAAGTAGGTCATGAGCATCTCACCGAAGGTGCCGGTCGCGAGGTCGCCGCGTCCATCTACGGCAATCACGTCGCCGGGCTGGACGTAGTCGAAGATCTGCCAGAGGGCGGACCGCTTCTCGCTCTCCTCCTCCATGTGGAGGGCGCGGTCCTCCTCCGACTCGCCGGGGATCTCGTATCCGGCCATCTGGTCCTCGCGCTGGGGGACGAACCTGAGGGTGAGGGCGGGGCCGCATATCTTGCTGCCGGGCACGCGGGCGATAGGGCCCTCGATGAACGTGCGGTGAACGCCGAGGCCGTCCATGGTCGAGGTCACGCTGTCCGTGTCGAGGACGCTGAGCGCGTCGATGATTTCCTTTGGGGGCCGGACGATGTCTCTGGAAGGGTCATAGCTGCTAGTCATTTACATGCTCCAGGTGGTGTTGCAGTCGAAGAGGGTGTATGAGACGTCGGCGCAGTGCTCGATGACCTGCGGCCAGACCTCCTGGTGGATGTCGAGGGCGACCCAGTCGACGCGCTCCTGCTCGGTGCGCCAGAAGGAGACCATCTCGTAGGCGAAGGGGGGCTTGTTGGCCTCGAGTGCGGCGAGGTCCTCGTCGCTGAAGGGGGTGTTGAGCGTGGCGCGCAGGAAGCCGGGCTGCCGGGTCATTGCGGCTATCCAGACGTCCTTGATTGCCGTTTCCAGGGCGGCCTCCTGTCCTTCCTTGGCGGTCAGGTAGACATTGAGCGAGATCATTCGTGGACTCCTTTTGGTCGATTGTGGGAGTACCGTAATGCGAAACCGCGCGTTTGGCAAGTCCGGGGACACGCAGCCTGGCTTACCGAGCGCAGCACCAGTCGAGGACAATGCCGTGCACCGGCTCAACGTGCCCCGGATGAGTCACGCTAGCCAGCAGAGACATATCGCGCGGAACCCTGACGCCTCCGTGCCGTTCCTCGGTGCGCACGGCCGCAATGACCCATATCCACTTGCCGTCCAGCGACCAGTCCCAGTGGGTTGGTTTCGGGTACTGCACGGACTCCCAGACCCTCGTGATGGCTTCGGTCGAAGGGTCGAAGACCTCGATGAATGCCTTCACGGTAGGCCGCCACCGCCAGCCGAAATACGCGATTTTCGAGTCGTCGTGGGACCACACGGGCGCTCCCATAGCCACCAGCTCTCGGTCATCGGGAGTTGGCACCGTGACAAGCCTTTCCAACTGCCCACCGGCGTCGATTATCCCCACGCTATAAACGTTCATGTAGTCCATCGCCAGGAACGCGGCGCGGTCGCCGTGCTTCGTCGAAGCCGCGGCCGTGATCACCACCTCGTCCTCGAGAGTTGGGGCTTCCCGCTTCATCCGCCGGTGCAGGCCGGGGGAGCTCACCAGTTCACTCACGTCTCCCGTCGTGAGGTCTATGGAGACGAGCCGGTTGTTCACCGGCCCACGAACCTGGTTCTTGCGATCGATCCAGACTACGTCGTCCGAGGGGAGAGCGAGGATGCTCGTTCCATCCCTCCACCACGCGAAACCGTCCGCTGTTCGCCCAAAAAAATCGAACCAGTACATCAGGTCCGAAGCTACGCGGCGGGGCGAAGTCCTACCCTCAGAGTCAGTCACCCATAGTTCATGCCTGCTGGGCAGGTCTTCTACGAATTGCTGGTCTTCCACCAAGTCCATGTAGCCAACCATGCGGCCGTCAGGTGACCAGGAATGACAGCAGCCGTGGGGCATCTCTCTTACCACTCGCTGCTCGTCGAGCGACACCATGAGATAGCTTTCTGTGCCAGGTACGAGGACGTGTCCCTCGTCCGGCGATGGCAAGAGACTGCTCCTCCCCTTGAACCAGTCATCGAGGGGCTGGTCGAGCGAAATCTCGGCGGTCGTCGAGACGCCGCCCCCTTCGACCTCGATGAGGACGAGACTTGAGGAAGATTCCTCTCCTTCCCGTAACGCGACCACGAGGCCGTCTCGCGTCAGCATTCCCGTAACGTGGTCGCCGGAGTGCGTGATCCGTCGCTCCGACTGCCCCTCCAGCAGGTATAGGTCGCCGTCCCTGAACAACAGGATCGTCCCGGCCCTCTGGGGAGTAGGCTCAGCCGTGGGCTCAGTCTCCGCCGTCGGCGCCGGCTGGACCTTCTCAGCCGGACCGTGCCTGCACCCAACGACCGAGAGCACCACCACAAACGCCGCGAGGCAATATGTCGTGCGGAGTATGCTCATCTGTCCCGCCCCCTGCTCCGGCAGACTCCACTGACAAACGAAACGTACGTGAGAACGACGGGCGGCGACTATCCCCGGCTCGGCTCCGCCATCTCTGCCTTGGCCTGCTCAACGAGGGCGGGCATGTGGTCGTCGAGGGCGAGGCGCTGTTCGAGGTGGCGCATCCTCTCGGGACCGGCGGTATTGATCATGACGTCGCCGTAGGCGCGTGGGTGCCAGAAGCGGACGAGGTCGGCGAGTTCGTCGCGGAGGATGTGCTCGTCTTCATCGCGGTGCCGCTGCTGGAAGCCGATGGTGAACATCCTGCGTTCCGCGCTTCCGCCATAGGCGCAATGCTTGATCTTGTGGTTGAATACGAGAACATCGCCCGGCTCGCTCTCAAGCGGCACGGCGGGCACGTCCGGGCCCTCAATCGCCCACATCCGCTCGTAGTTCTGGCGCTCCGAGTGGGGCATCGCCTCCTGAACGGAGTCGCCGAACCGGTCGCCTACGTTGTGCGTGCCGGGGAGCACACGCAGACAGCCGGTGTCCTTCGTGACGTGGTCGAGATAGAAGGCGACCTTCAGGGAGTTATAGGGCTTGTTGTAGTACCGGTCGGAGTGCCAGAGCGTTGGCCCTACAAAAAAGTTGCCGTCGCTGAACATGTAGTTGTAGTCGTCGCCGAGAATGGCGGACGCGATGCCGTCGATACGGGGGTCGTCGATGAGGGCGCTCAGGTACTCTTGCGTGTCGATGAACGGCACGAGGGCGGACCGGCGCATGCCGTCGTGAGCGCTTCCGGCGTGTCCTCCGCCCTGCATTTCCCACACTTCGTGGAAGGAAGCCTCGATGCGGGGGAACTCGTCGCGGAACAGGCCCGGCAGCTTCAGAAAGCCGAAGGTGTGAAAGAAGCTTATCTGCTGCGTAGTCAGCATTTTCGTCACTCGCTTTTGCTACTGCGTAGCTTTGCTATCTCGTTCTTGACGTACGAGAGCCAGAACCCCACGACCATCAGGACAACCCCGATGACGACTCCAAGCGGAGGCCCGTCGCGCGACGCGACGATGAGGGCGACCCCACCGAGGAGCACCAAGACGCCTATGATGCGCTGGACGCTAGGACCGCCGAGAGTCATCCGCCCATCCTCCAGGAAGTCAGTCCTCGTCGTACCCGCCGAAATGCGTGAAGGGCAACGAGACAATCTTGGCGATCACGACCAGGACAATGATGACCGGTATGAGAATTGCCAAAGCGATCAGTAGCGCCCCGGCGAGTCCGAGCGAGACGGCGAGCACGATGCCCACGAATACGAACGTCCCGACGAGAACCGCAAGCACAAACATCAGGACCAAGGGGACCACGACGATGCGGATTGCGGTCTTTGCCACCGGGTTTGTAACTTCCTTATCGCCGATCATGATTCGTGAGGACATGTTATGTCTCCTTTGCTACAAAGCGGAGACCGAAGTACCCGCGTCACACGCGCTCAAAACAGCTTGCGGCCCGCCACCTTCACCCGCGTCCTGTAGAGGGAGGTACCCGCGTTGATGTACAGGCTGCGGAGATCGTCGTCGCCCCAGGTGAAGTTGGTCACGCCCTGCGGCACGTAGATCGTGCCGAGACAGGTGGCGTCGTCCGCGAACACCTGGACGCCGCCCGGGCCGGTCGTGTAGAGGTATCCGTCGGTATCGACCTTCATGCCGTCGGCAAGGCCGTCTCGCTCGCCGGTGACATCGGCCCACACGCGCCCGTTGGATATCGTTCCGTCGTCGTTCACGTCGAAGACGCGGATGTGCGCGCGCATGGTGTCGTTGATGAACAGCAGGCTCTCATCGAGCGAGAAGGTAAGGCCGTTCGGCTGGTCGAAGTCGTCGACGAGGAGGGTAAGCTCGCCGCTGCCCGGTGAGAGACGGTACACGCCGCGCCAGTCGAGCTCCTGCTCGCGCAACACGCCGTAGTACTCCATGCGCCCGAAGCTGGGGTCGCTGAAGTAGATCGAGCCGTCGCTCTTGACGATCACGTCGTTGGGGCTGTTCAGCTCCTTGTCGTCGTAGTGCGTGGCGAGCACGGTGATCGAGCCGTCTTGCTCCGTCCGCGTCACGCGGCTCGTGGAGTGCTCGCAGGTGACGAGGCGTCCCTGCAGGTCGTAGTAGTTGCCGTTCGCCATGTTGCTCGGCTCACGGAACACCTCGATGCCGCGCTCATCAGTCCACTTCCGCATGATGTTGCCGGGCATGTCGCTGAAGATCAAATAGCCCTCGACGTGGTTCCACATGGCGCCTTCGGTGAAATCGAACCCCGTCGCAAGCTCCTCGACCGGCGCGTCGTCGCCAACGACGTCCCGGAAGCGTTCGTCTCGGATTTCTACGTTCATGGTTACTCCTTTGGGTGGTGGGTGTTGGGTGCTAGGTTGGTTGCCTTCGGGCATTATATATCTGACTAGACGGGAGGTCACGGAGCGACTCCGATCAGCACCAGCGGTACCGCTGGCACACCTCGTCCTTGTCGCAAGACATTGAGCAGATCGCGTTCGTAGTAGGGGACGCCGGACGACATTTCCTTCTCCATTTCCTTCATGGGAAGAATCTCGATTCCGACGTCGATAATATCCGACACGTAGAAGCTTAGATGCTTCACGAACAGGTCGTGCGCGACAAAGGCGTACTTTCCGAATTGTACCTCCACCGCGATGCGATCCTTCACGAAGTCTGTTTGGTTGTACGAGTCGATAGGTTTGTAACCAGCGGCCTCAATTTCTTGTTTTTGTTCGTGCGCTGACAGGGAGTAAACTCGGCGCAAAAGCTTCTCATCGTGTGTCACCCAAAAGTTACTGCTCCTACGCTGGGCCCATCCTCGTTCGCCAAACTCGTTTTTGAACGCTTGATTCATGTCTTTAGGCGAGAATAGAAGTTTACCCTTCTTGGTCTTCTCCTCTGAGACCTTGGTCTTACATGCGAAAGCATCCATTTCTTCTATCACGCTCTGCACTTCGTCCCATAGCTGCTTGCGATGAACAAGCAGGTATTCCTCGCCGTTGAGGTGCGAATAGCGGGCCTTGACTTGCATCAGTGCCCGCCGTTGGGCAGGGAGGGGTCGTAGACGGGTTTTCCCATCGGGCGAGTCCGAAGCTCCCCCGTGCGGAGTTGCCTTACTCGCTCATGTGCGATGTCCACGTATTCGGGCACGATGTCGCAGCCGTAGGCCATTCTATCGTGCATGAGCGCGGCGATGACGGACGAGCCGACTCCCATGTATGGGTCGAACACGGCGTCGTCCGGGTCCGTCATAGAGAGGACGAGGCGTTCCACCAGCTCAACGGGGAACTGGCAGGGGTGGATAGTCTTCTCCGGGTGGTTGCTCTTGACGTTCGGGAAGACCCATACGTCGCTCGGGTTCTTCCCATTTGGGTTCCCCGACAGCTTTCCGACGTTCGGACCCTTGAAGTGACGCTTGCCGGGGTACTTGGAAGGGACCCGGATGGGGTCAAGGTTCCACGTGTAGTCGTCGCTCTTCGTCCACCAGTTGATAGTCTCGTACCGGCCGGAAAGCCGGCGCGTGCAGTGCAGGCCGTGTCCGAAGTGCCAGACTATGCGGTTTCGGAGCTTGAGACCCTGAGCGCGAAATACGGGATAGAGGATCGCGTCGAGAGGGACTATCTCCCCATTCTCCACGTAGTTGCCGACCTGCCAACAGATCGATCCCTGCGGATGAAGGACTCGCACGCACTCGCTAATGACGCGCTCTTGCGACTCGATGTAGGCGTCGAGCGAGGTCTTGTCCTCGTAATCCTTGCCCAAGTTATAGGGAGGCGAGGTCACGACCAGCTTCATCTGCCCGTCGGGAAGACGCTCCATGAAGGACAGGTTGTCCTCGCAAGCGAGTACGGGCTCCCGTATCGGTTGTTCGAACAAGGAGGCCTGCTCAGGTCTTTCCAGCAGCGCTCCTTCTGACCGCTGAGCTCGCATACCTCCCCCTAGTACCAATCGTAACACGCTGCCCTTACAAACTCGCCCTTTTCATCGAAATCGTCTATCGACAAGGTCCCTGTAGCTGCGAATCACGCCCAGCACCTAGCACCTAGAACCCTCCCCTATCCCTGCGCGGCGGCTACGGCGTCGTCGAGGATTTCCTTGAGGCGGGCGGACTCTTTGCGGATGTCCCAGCCGGCTTCTATGACTTCGGGGGCGGAGACGAATTCGACGGAGATGAAGCCGTCGAAGCCGTCGTCGTGCATCTTCTGGACCATGCGCCCGAAGTCGACCCAGCCCTCGTCGGGCTTGGCCTGGAACGAGTCGGGGGCGGATTGCTTGGCCTGGTAGTGGCGGGCGTAGGCGTGGAGCGGCTCGATGTCGTCGGCCTTGAGGCTGAGCTGCGTCTGGTGGGCGTAGTCGATGGTGAGGGCAAGGCCGGGGACGGCCTCGCAGAGCTTGATGGCGTTCTCCGGCTGCCATGCGACGGAGAAGATGCACGGCTCGATGTTGCAGTGGATGCCGAGTCCCTCGGCCACGTCGACCATGCGCTTGTACTCGGTGACGGACGTGTCGAATGCCTGATCGAATGTCTGGCCGTTTTCTTCGTCGATCATGCCGGGGAGCATCATGATGCTGTTGAATCCCGCCGCCGCGGCGATCTTGGCAACCTTCTCGTAGGTCTCCTGGCTCCATTCCCGCTTCTTGGGGTCGGGGTCGTTGATGTTCACCCCGAAGTCGCAGCAGAAGAGCTCGGCGATTTCGAGCCCGTACTTCTCCGTCGTGCGCCGGATGTGGTCTGCCTCGCCCTGGGTGTCGTCGAGGTCGGTGATGAACCACTGTGGAACGTAGTCGGTGAAGGTGCTCATCCCGCAGGCGCCGACGTCGACAACGTCGAAGCCCATTTCCTGCATGATCTTGCACGACTCTTCCAAGTCGATCTTGCCGAACGCGAACGTCGAGCCTGCCACTCTGATCGCCATTTCCGTACCTCCAAATGAGTGTTTCGTGTGGAATGCGCCGATTGTATCCAACGACTCAGAGGCCGTCAACGCGAATGGTGTACGGGTAACTCTGTTCAGTCTTGGTGAGGGGAATGTCCCCCACCCCGATGGATACCGGCCTTCGCCGGTATGACGGTGGTGTGCGCGACCGAGGGTCTCTCAAGTAATCTGAACAGTTACGCATACGGTGGTTGAAACGGGAATGTCCTTTCCCTCGGTCTATGCCCTCCCGCTCTCGAAGACCTCTGCATAACCGTCATACCGGCGAAGGCCGGTATCCAGAGGGGTGGGGCCGGTGCTATGATGTGCGCGATCCCATTTTCGCCACAAGCATCTTTGTCACCATGCCGGACGTTCGAGCGACCATACACCGGATTGCCGAGGCTGCGGAGGCATTCCTGCGTAACCTCGAAGCGGACCAGAGGGCGCAGGCGACGTTTCCGTTCGACCATGACGAACGGGAGAATTGGCACTACGTGCCGCGCCCGAGGGCCGGTCTCTCACGTGGGGAGATGACGCCCGCCCAGGTGAACGCGGCAGAGTCCCTGATGGCCGTCAGTCTGAGCGCCGAAGGCGTGAGAAAGGCCCACTCGATCATTAGGCATGAGACGATTCTGGGGGAGCTGGAGGCGAGTGTCGGGACGCTGCGGTTCGACCGTCTGGAGGGGCTGTACTACTTCAGCATCTTCGGGACGCCGGGGAGCGCGGAGCCGTGGGGGTGGCAGGTCGACGGCCACCATCTTTCCCTGAATATGACCGTCATTGGGGGCGAGAGGATATCGGTCACGCCGTCCTTCTTCGGGGCGAACCCCGCGGAAGTACCACATGGGACGCACAAGGGTCTGCGCATCTTGAAGGAGGAGGAGGACGCCGCGAGGAGTCTCCTCCTTTCGCTGGACGCCGAGCAGGTGCAACAGTGCACGATCTACCCTACGGCGCCGCCCGATCTCATCACGAGGGCGAGCCGCCGAGTCGAGTTGGACGAACCAGTAGGAATTCCGGCGAGCATGATGACGGCCGATCAGCGCGAGGGACTCGTCCGGCTGATCGAGGTGTACGTGGAGCGCAAACAGGCGAACGTGGCGAGGGAACAGTTGCGTAAGTTACATTCCGCGGGACTGTCATCCGTGCGCTTCGGATGGGCGGGCGGTCATCATCCGGGGCAGGGGCACTACTACCGGGTGCACGGCCCGACGTTCCTGGTCGAGTACGACAACACGCAGAACATGGCGAACCACATTCATTCAGTGTGGCGCGACATCGACGGGGACTTCGGCAGGGACCTTCTGCGCGAGCACTACGAGCAGGCGCACTGAGGGAGCATTTGGTGGTACCTTCGGCGGAATCGCCGCCCAGCTACTGAAAGGCTCGGAAGTCGGGGACGTAGCCTCGGGGTTCCCAGTCGGGGAGGGTGTCGTCGGCGGGACTGTCGGAGTCGTTGGTGAGCTGCCAGACGTTGTTGGGGTTTGAGAAGTCGACGATCTGGATATCCAAATCGCCGCCGTCGGCATCCTCCACGGAAAAGGCGATCATGTTGCTGTCGGGGGCCCATGTGGGGCGTTCGTAGCGTAGGCCAGAGGGCTGGGTAAAGAGTCGGCGGAAGCGGAATCCGTCCAGCTGGGACGTGTAGAGCAACCGGGTGAACTCCGTGCGCTCCTGGTGGTTGGATATCAAGGCGAGCTTCTTGCCGTCGGGCGACCAGTCGAGCCAGCCGACGAAGAAGCCGTCGAAGAAGTTGCTCTTGTCGACGATCTTTTCGTTGAGTTGAACGTCGTCGATCCTCAAGATGCGGACGTCATGGATGGTCTCATAGGCGAGCGTGCGGCTCCTCGGGTCCCACGTCGGCCAGCGCGAGTTGACGAAGCTGCCGGTCACGTCTTCCAGTTCGGAGCCGTCCTCGGCGTTCATCGTCCACACGCTGTGTCGTCCTCGGCGGTCGGAGACGAAGGCGATCTTCGTGCCGTCGGGCGACCACGCGGGAGAGTGATCGGTGCCGCGGTCTTCGGTCAGGCGCATCTGCTCGGAGCCGTCGGAGTTCATGACGTAGATTTCCAGGTTGCCGTCCCGTTCGGACTGGAAGGCGATCTTGCTTCCGGCCGGCGACCAGCTCGGATGGCTGTCGGTCGCGGGGTTGTTTGTGACGTTGTGGGGATTCGACCCGTCGGCGTTCATGAGGTAGATTTCCCAGTTGCCGTCGCGGTTCGATGCGAACGCGATGCGGGACACCGTAGAGTTGTCGGGAGTCGGCCACGGCGTGGGCGTGGGATCGACCCCGCTGCCGCACGCGAGCGTCAACGCCATGAGGGCGCCCGCCGCGAATGTCGCGAGTGTTCCGGTCTTCATGTCCACACCTATGCTCCTCTCCTAGGGGAGTGTGGGGGGACGCCCCCCTCTCCGAATCTCTCTCCCGCCGGGGGAGAGAGATTAGGGTTCTGTGAGCGGTGAATTGTCTCACAGTGGCGGGCAGACTTCATTCTGAAACGCCTTCCCTTAACCGTTCAGTCTTCGTGGGTTGAATTGCGAAGACCCCTCTCTGTATCTCTCCCCCGCCGGGGGAGAGATTGTAGATTCCTCGTCGCTACGCTCCTCAGAATGACAGCAGGAGGACAATGCATACCTCACTAACTCTGAACAGTTACGCCTTCCCTCACACTCTCCAAGAGTCAGGGGGTGGAGGTGGGTGCTTCGGCGTCGGATTGGGGTGGCGGGGGTATGAGGTCCGCGATTCGCTTGAGGACGAATGGGGCTGTCTGGTCGTCTAGTATGAAGGAGTAGTCCTGTCCCTGTCGCTTTACGTAGAATCCCCCCTCGTCGCGTTCGAGCAGCAAGAGCCGCGCCGACCGCGAGATCACGCCCGTCCTGACCTGTATGAACATGGTGATGTCGGCGAAATCGAAGTTGAGGCGGCTCATCTCATCGTCGGTCGGGAAGTCGCTCGTTACGAGGTACTCGAACGCCTGCAAGAGCTCGAGCATTTTTTCGGGATCGGCCTGCCCAACCTCCGCGCCGTCCTGGCTGACGACCCAGACGGAGTTCTCGATCCTCAGGTTGAATTCCTCCTCGGGGTACCTGAAGCTGATCGACTCCACCTCGTCGCGCGGTATCTCGGTAATGAGGGGGTGCTTCCAGAACTTGGGGTCTGGAAGGAAGCGGTCGGGGAAGTCGCAGAATATGCCGTATACGTCGTCCTCTTCGGGATTGCGGAGGTAGCAGAGGCGGACGAAGTTCTGCCATGGGGTAATGAGTCTCTCGCCGATGGGCGCGAACTGCTGGTCGCCAAGGAAGAACTCTTCGACGAGATCGTCTCCGTTCCAGAACTCGACGAGCGTGCCGTTCTCGGGGGACACGCCCATCACGGGATGGTTCTCCGGGTTGGTGGCGATAAGCTCCGCCTCTTCGAACATCTGGGTGGTGGCCCACATGTCCTCGAACCTTCGCCGCTGGACGGGGTACGCGCCGACCTGCCAGTCGCCGTCTATCTTTTCGATCTCCGTCTCGAACTCGTTGTTGCGTATGACGATCTTGTCGAGCGTCTCCTCGGTCAGAGGCGCTACGTCCGAGATGATGATCTTCTCCGGCTCTGCGGAAATGAAGCGGAATACGAGAGCCGCGATGCCCAGGACGACCAGGGCGGCGAAGAAGAACCCTACCTGCTTACCTCCCACGCGTGTACACCTTCCTCGTCGTGTTCCTTCGCAGGAAGAAGCGGACCAGGCCGATGAGGATGATCAACGCCGGAACACCGATGATGTTTCCATATTGGACTAAGTTTCTGTGTAGGTCGGACGAGAAGACGAGAGGCCGGAAGCGTTCGCCCTTCCCTCGAATCTGCGCGAGAGCGTCTTCCTGCGCGAGCCAGTCGATCCAGTTCAGGCCGAGGAAGATGTGCTCGGGGTACCGTGGCTGCGCTCCGCCGGCCATCTGCTCGCTGATGAAGTCCGAGTCGGTGGCGACGATTAAGCGGAAGACGTTTTCCGGGTCGATCTCGCACACGGCCCTGAGCGGAGGACAGCGGCGGCCGGTGATGGAGACAGCGAGGTGGCGCTTCCCTAACTCGGTGCGGCTGAGCTCCTCGATCCTAGGCGAACTCGGCGACAGGTCGTCGTAATCGAGATCCACTGCCGCAGTATCGAACGTCGTCAAGAGCGGTGTGATCTCGACGTCCCTGACCTCATCCGAAAAGCGATTGGTGATCGAGATCGAGCTTGCCCAGGGTAACACCGCGCCCTGGGAGCCGCCGGAGATCGCGCTCTCGCTGGTCGGCACCTGCGGCCAATAGGGATAGGGGAGGCTGACGACGCCGACTTGGGTCTGGAATCCGAGCGTCTCATGCGCCTCGAAGTCCATCACGAGGTCGGTGCCGACATCGATGCCGTAGTCGCGGAGCCAGTTGGTCATGCCGGGGTTGTTGGCCGACCCGCGCATCCGCTGCTGGTCGATAAGCACCGGGTCCATCAAGATGAGGACCTTGCCGCCCTCCGCGAGGTACTGGTCGATCTCGTTGAACAGGTCGGGGAATATCTCCTTCTGCGATCCGGGAATGACGAGGATGTCGAAACCGCGTCCCGTGGCGTCGAGGACGCCCTCCTGGACGTAGTCGAACTCCTCCACGTAGTACTGGCGCTCCAACTGGTTGCGCCACGACTGGAGGTCGGCGTCGCGTCGCTTCTCGCCGTGCCCGTAGAGCATTCCGATGGTCTTCGGCTCTTTCAGCGTCATGCGGTAGATGTTGCCCGCGACGCGCTGCTCGAGCTGGTCGAGGGAGTCGATGAATCCGATGACCTCCTGGCTGTTGGCGTAGGTCATGCCCAGCCCGAGGTAGCCGAGCTTGATCTGCAACTCCCCCTGCGTCTCGAGGTTGAACTGCTGCGGCCTGACGAAACTCCGTTCGGCTTGTTCGGCGGCCTCTTCGTTGGTGTCGGCCTGAATTTTCTGGACCTTGATGCGTCCGTTGGAGGCGGCCGCAAGGTCGTCCACGAAGTCGGTGACGTCTCGCGTGACCAGCGATATCTGCACGGGCGGGTCCTCGGACGTGAAGAGCTTGACCGTCACGATGTCGTCGAGGTTCTCAACGATCTCCTCCGTGGCCGGGTCGAGGGTGTAGAGCTTCTGCTCGGTGAGGTCGATCCTGCCGCCGATGAAGCTGCCGAACCACCCGACGAGCAGGCTTATGAGCACGAGGGCGGCGACGCCGAACTGGAGGTTGCGGTACCTCGGAGAGCGGTGGCTGACCGTCTTGCCGCGGATCATCAGATAGGTTGCGGAGAGGAAGGTCATAATAAGCGCGGCGAAGTAGAGGAGGTCGCGCAGGTCGAGGACTCCGCGCGAGATGGAGCTATAGTGCGTCAGCGGGCTGAGGTCCTGGATGAGGACTGCGAACCTGGAAGGCAGGGCCAGCGTGACTATCGGCATTCCCGCGAGGGTGAGTAAGCCGATGGTCGCGAGGCCGATGATGAGCGCCACCATCTGGTTGCGGGTGAGGCTCGAAGCGAAGAGTCCGATGGCGACGTAGGAGGCCGTCATCAGGAAGGTGCCGAAATACTGGGCGATCACGGCCCCGATGTCCATGTCGCCCGCGGTCTGGAGGGCTATGGGTATGCCGAGGGAGGCGATAATCCCGACGCTGACGAAGGTGAAGCCCGCGATGAATTTCGCGGCGATTACGTACCATGTCCGCAGTGGCTGGGTGAGCAGGGTTTCGAGCGTGCCGTCGCGCTGCTCCTCGGAAACGAGGCGCATCGTCGCGGCGGGGACGAAGAGCGTCAGCAGCATGGGCAGCCAGAGGCTGATGATCGCGCGCAAAGACGCCTCGGGCGCGATGAACAGCTGTCTGAAGCCGAGACCGGCAAGGAGAGCCGCGAATATGACCAGGAGGATGTACCCGGTCGGCTGGTCGAAGTACCCCTTAAGATCCTTCTTGACTACCGCAAAGATCGACCCCACGAAGTTTTAGCTCCTCAGTATTCGTTACTCGTTGTCGTTCGGTTCGGCCTCGCCGCCGTCTTCGGCGACGGGCGCTTCCATGCTTTCGTCGGTGAGGGTGCGGAAGAGCTCGCCGAGGCTCAACGCCTCATGGTGGAGCTCCCACAGCATCCAGCCTTTGCTCTTGACGAGCTTGAACAGCTCGGGACGGATGTCGATGTCGGTGGCGACCGAGATCGTGTACCGTGTCCGCCCGTTGGCGGGCGGGTCGGCCTCGTACGATTCGACGAAGTCCATCTCGTCCAGGGCCTTCTCGACGCCTTCGCCCTCGACTTCGAGGATGACATGGCTCTGGCTCAAAGCCTGGTTCCGCAGCTCGTCGGGCGTGCCCTGCGCGACGATGTTGCCGCGTCTGATGATGATGAGGCGGTCGCATACCTCCTCGACCTCGGGGAGGACGTGCGTGCTGAGCATGACCGTCCGCTCTTCGCCCATCTTGCGGATAAGCTCGCGGATGGGCACCCGCTGGTTCGGGTCGAGGCCCTCGGTTGGCTCGTCCATGATGAGGATGTCCGGCTGGTGGAGGATGGCTCCTGCCAGGCCCGCGCGCTGGCGATAGCCCTTCGAGCAGGTGCTCACGGGCTTGTAGAAGACTTCCTGAATTCCCGTCTCGTCGACGGCCACGGCGAGATTCTCCCTGCGTTCCGCCCCCGTCAGTCCCCGGAGGTCGGCGACGTAGTTGAGGTACTCGTTGACCAACAGGTCGCCGTACAGCGGGTTGTTCTCCGGCAGGTAGCCGATCATCGCCCGCGTCTCTTTGTCATGCTGCTGGTTGTCGAGACCCTCGATGAGAATCCGGCCTGAGTCGGGGGTGTAGAACGAGGTGATGAGGCGCATGGTCGTGCTCTTGCCTGAGCCGTTGGGCCCCAGGAAACCGAGGACCTCGCCTCGCCGCACGTCGAACGTGACGTTGTTGACGGCGACGTTCGAGCCGAACTGCTTGGTCACGCCCATGATCTCCATGGCGAGGTTCTTGGAGCCGCCGCCATTCTCCGGCGCTTTGGTGGATTCTTTAGTTTTCGTCGTCATAGTTCGGATGTCTCCGGGACGGTGCCTTATCCGGCCAACGTCACAAGTCCGCGTTCGCCCAGTTCTGTAAACGCGAATCGGACGCGAGGGTTAGCTTCGCGTAGTTGTGACAAGCGCATGTAGAGGAATGGAACCAAGGCGGTTGGCAAATAGGTGGGGAGTTAAAGGTCGGTATGGAGAGCGTATGCGATTGCTTTGAAACTCGACGGGAATTGTGATGTGGAAGGCCTCTTGCCTTAATGCCGTCGAGTGTTGTCTCACGTAAAGATTATATAGAGAAGGGGCGCGTCGTCAAGCGGTTGTGGTTACAGAGAGGCGCGAAATCAGTGGTTTTGCCGCCTGTCGGTCTATGGTCAATGCGGTGAATGGAGACCTTAGGGAGACCATCATGTCCTAGTGTGTCATTTCGAGGGCAGGGAGAAATGCAGGGTGTTGTGTCGTTCATTTTCGTGCCGAAGACGATTCTTGCGTTCCGGCGGCAAGACGAACGGAGTTGCGCGTCTCTTGTTCCTCTTCGGCGGTACGGGGGGTATACTAGCCGACGATCTTCATTCCTATTCGAGCGTGAGAGCGATGGTCGGACCTTACAGCGTCAAATTCGAGTCCAACGTGCCGCTGATGCTGCGTGACGGCACCATGACGTACGTTGACATCTGCAGGCCCGATGTGGCGGGCGGGTTCCCGGGCCTGATGATGCGGACGCCCTACAACAAGTCCGAGACTCCCTCGAGGGCCTGGGCGCTGGACATCATCCGCGCCGCCCAGCGAGGGTATGCGGTCGTGCTCCAGGACATTCGGGGCAGACACAGCTCGGAGGGCGAGTTCTATCCGTTCGTGAACGAGGCGAGCGACGGGTACGATTCCATCGAGTGGGTGGCGGGCCAGTCCTGGTGCAGCGGCAGGGTCGGGACGTTCGGAAGCTCGTATAACGGGGCGACCCAGTGGCTCGCGGCCTCCGCCAAGCCGCCGCACCTCGGGGGGATCGCTCCCGGCGTCACGGCGTCGGACTACCATGAGGGATGGACGTGGCAAGGTGGAGCGTTCGAGCTTGGGTTCAATATGTCGTGGTCGGTCGGCTCGCTGACGGCGGCCAACTGGCAAAACCTCTCCAAGCAGCTATTTCTATCGCCATATCAGCTCGATGCGCTCCTTATGACGCAGGACAACCTGATGCCTGCGGCAGGGCACCTGCCGATGAGCGAGTACGAGGAGCTCAAGAGCGACCTCGCGCCCTACTACTACGATTGGATGAATCACCCGGAGTACGATGATTACTGGAGGAGCATAACGATAGAGGAGATGCACTCCGACATCGCCGTTCCAGCCTTCAACTACGGCGGCTGGTACGACATATTCATCGGGGGCACCGTCAGGAACTTCATGGGGATGAGAGAGTCGGGCGGGAGCGATCAGGCCCGCTCGCTTCAGCGCCTCGTCGTCGGGCCGTGGACCCATGGGGGACTCCAGGCGTCCGTCGCGGGCGAACGCAGCTTCGGAGCGGTCTCCTCGACCCTCGCGGACGATGTTCCCGGCCGGATATTGAGGTTCTACGATTACCTGCTACACGGGGAGGAGAACGGACTCACCGACGACAAGCCGGTGCGCATCTTCGTGATGGGCGACAACGTGTGGCGTGAGGAAGACGAGTGGCCTCTCGCCCGCGCTGAATCCACGGATTACTTTCTGAGCAGCGGGGGAAAGGCGAATACCCTTGCGGGTGACGGTGCGCTTGTCGAAGGTTCGCCCACCGAAAGCCCGCCGGACGTCTTCCTCTATAATCCTCTCGACCCGGTGCCCACCCACGGAGGCAACCTGTGCTGCGACGTGGCGACGCTCGTTGCCGGAGTGTTCGATCAGCGCTCTATTGAGACGAGGGGCGACGTGCTCGTCTATACGTCGTCACCCATGGAGCAGGACACAGAGGTGACCGGCCCGGTCGCGGTCACGCTCTACGCCACGAGCTCCGCCGTGGACACGGACTTCACGGCGAAGCTCGTGGACGTCCGTCCCGACGGATACGCCGCGAACCTCTGCGACGGCATAATCCGCGCGCGATACCGGACACCGCGCCAGCCTGCCAGCTACCTTGAACCGGGCGACCTGTACGAGTTCGCCATCGACCTTGGCCCGACGAGCAACGTGTTCAAGAAGGGCCACGCGATTCGCGTCGAGATAGCCAGCAGCAACTTCCCACGCTTCGACCGCAATCTCAACACGGGTGAGACTATCGGGGAGACGGGAGAGTCGGTGCCCGCGCTTCAGACGATCCACCACAGCCCACAGTATCCGTCGCGCGTCACGCTGCCTGTCGTTCCGAGGGGCTAGGTAGTGTTGACATGGTTTTGGCAGCTTACTCAAAGCACCCTCACCCCCGTATCGAGTACGGGGCAGGCTCTCTCCCACGACGGGAGAGGGGATTAGGTTCCCTCCACCCAGCCATTGATTACTTTAAGGTGAGGGTTACCGCCGTAACGTGTTGCGGGGCGTGCTTTGTGGGGGACTGACTGCAGTCCAGCCGGGTGTTTACATAGCCGGACAGTTTGCAATTCGCTTTCCTCTTACCCGTTGTTGACGCAGGCGGGGTTTGCTATACTTACGCGCATTCGCGGCCCGGAGGTGCGTCGCGGTTCATGCTCGTTTGGGCGGGAGCCGCTGTGCGAAGGGCCAAACTAAATCCAGCTGTGTAGGGACATGCTACAAGGGAAAGGAGTCGGCTATTGAAGTGGATTGATTTTGCTCGCCCCCACACGGTCGAGGAAGCGGTGGGACTTCTCACGGAACGAGGTGACCGGGCACGCCCGCTGGCGGGCGGCACGGATCTGATCGTTCAGTTGAGGACGGGAGTCCACGATCCCGATCATGTGGTGGACATCAAGATGATACCGGAGCTGAATGAGCTAAGCGTGTGTTCGGATTCAGGGCTGACGATGGGAGCGGCGACGCCCTGTTACCGGATATACAACGACGCGGACGTCGCCGCGCAGTACCCTGCCGTGGTGGACTCGGCGACGATAATCGGCGGAACGCAGATACAGGGTCGCGCCTCGTTCGGCGGGAACCTGTGCAACGCCGTTCCGAGCGCGGACACGATACCGGCGATGATCGCCTTGGGCGCGAGCGCCAGCATCGCGGGGCCGAACGGCAACCGCTGCGTGCCGATAGAGGATTTTTGCACGGGAGTTCGAGAGAACGTTCTCGGCCCGGGTGAGTTGCTGGTGTCGATCAATTTCCCGGCGCCGGCCGCAAACTCAGGCGCGCGGTACCAGCGCTTCATTCCCAGAAACGAGATGGACATCGCCGTCGTCGGCGTGGGCGCAGGCGTGACGCTGAACGACGGGTGTTTCGAGTCGGTGCGAGTTTCTCTCGCGGCCGTCGCGCCGATCCCGCTGTTCGTCACCGAGATCAACGACGAACTGGCCGGCAAAGAGGTCAACGACGAGAACATCGCCAAGGCGGGAGAGATCGCCAGGGACGCGGCCAAGCCGATCACGGACATGCGCGGCACCATCGAGTACCGCAAGCACCTGTGCGACGTCATGACGAGGCGCGTTATCAACGACGCAGTAACCCGAGCACGAGGAGGCCAGGTAGATGCCCACTAAGTCATACGTTCAGACGACGATCAACGGTGAGATGGTCGAGTTCCTCACCGAGCCGCGCCAGAGCCTCCTCGAGGTCCTGCGCGACACACTTCAGCTTACCGGGGCCAAGGAAGGATGCAACGACGGCAACTGCGGCGCGTGTACCGTGAGCATGGACGGGCGCATCGTCTGCTCCTGTCTCGTGCTCGGCGTCGAGGCCGACGGCAGCTGCATCGAGACGATCGAGGGCATGGCGACGCCGGAGGGCCTGCACCCGCTGCAGGTCTCGTTCCTCGAGAATGCCGCGCTCCAGTGCGGCATCTGCACGCCGGGTTTCCTCGTCTCATCCAAGGCGCTGCTCGAACAGAACCCGAACCCCACCGAGCATGAGATCCGGTGGTGGCTCGCGAACAACCTCTGCCGATGCACCGGATACGACAAGATCGTGCGGGCGGTTATGGATGCGGCAGGGAGGATGCAAGCTCAGGAGGCGTAGACATGACAACTACCTACGAACCGAATGTCGTCCTTTCGCAGGTCGAGTACGATGTCGTTGGGACGCGCCCGATTCGGCACGACGGCGCGGACAAGGTAACGGGTCGCGCCAAATACGGCGCGGACGTTCACACGACGGGGATGTTGCACGGATTCATTCTCCGCAGCCCACATGCCCATGCCAACATACGGTCGATCGACACCGGCAAGGCGGAGGCGCACCCGGCAGTTCGCGCGGTCGTGACCGCCGCGGACTTCCCGGAGACGGCGCTCGGCGACGACGGCTCCCGAAAGGTAACGCTCGGGGAGCTCGCGACCGACCTTCTCTACCTTCGCGACGGAATCATGGCGAGGAAGAAGGTGGTCTTCCGGGGCCATCCGGTGGCGGCAGTCGCCGCGACCTCGGCGCACGAGGCTGAGGAGGCTGCGGGGCTCATCGAGGTCGACTACGAGGCGCTGGAGCCGGTCTCAGAGGTGGTCGCGTCCATGGCGGATGACGCGCCGGTCCTCCACGACGACCTCGAAATGACCGAGTTCGGCGAGAATACGGGACGCAAGGGCAACATCGCCGACCACTCGCAGAACAAGAAGGGCGATATCGCCAAGGGCTTCGAGGAAGCCGATGTGATCGTCGAGCGCGAGTTCAACACCGCGACGGTGCACCAGGGCTACATCGAGCCGCACACCTGCACCGTCCACTGGCGCGACGACGGGCGCATCCACATATGGAACAGCACGCAGGGGCCCTTCAACGTTCGTGACGCCACGGCCCAGGTGCTCGACGTGGCTCTGACGCAGGTCAAGCTGACGCCGCAGGAAATCGGCGGCGGCTTCGGCGGCAAGTTCGAGCCGTACGGAGAGCCGGTCATGGCCGTGCTGTCCAAGAAGTCGGGGCATCCGGTGAAGATGGCGATGAGCCGCACGGATGAGTTCGAGGCGACCGGCCCGACTCCCGGCTCCTACATCAGGGTCAAGATGGGCGCGACGAAGGAAGGCAAGCTCGTCGCGGCCGAGGCGTACCTGGCGTTCGAGGCGGGGGCCTATCCCGGCTCACCCGTTGGGGCGGCGGCCGAGTGCGTCTTCGCGCCGTACGATATCCCGAACGCCGTCGTGGACGCCTACGACGTTGTTCTCAACAAGCCCAAGACCGCGGCATATCGCGCGCCGGGCGCGACGAACGCCGAGTTCGCCTCGGAGACGGTGGTGGACGAGATAGCCGAGCAGCTCGGCATCGACCCCATTGAGTTCCGGCTGCTGAATGCGGCGAAAGAGGGCACCCGCAAGGTGGACGGGACGGCGTTCCCGCGCATCGGATTCGTCGAGGTGCTCGAAGCGATCAGGGACCATCCGCACTGGAGCGACCCGCTGAAGGGCGAGAACGTCGGACGCGGAGTCGCGTTCGGCTACTGGATGAACGCGGGCCTGCAGTCCGCCGTGAACCTCGCGGTCAACGCGGACGGCACGGTTGCGCTGACCGAGGGGTCGCCGGACATCGGCGGCACGCGCGCGTCGATCTCTATGCAAGCGGCGGAGGTGCTCGGCATCCCTGCGGAGGACTTCTACCCGTCCGTCGTGGATACCGACTCGATCGGCTTCACGTTCGGCACGGGCGGCAGCCGCACGACCTTTGCCACCGGCTACGCGGCCGTCGAGGCGGCCAAGGATGTCAAGCAGCAGATGGTCGAGCGGGCCGCCATGATCTGGGACGTGGACGCCGACTCTCTCCAGATGGAGAAGGGCGTCATCAGCTCGAAGACCGACTCCGAGTTGCGGATGACGTTCAAGGAGCTGGCGGCAGAGACGAACGCGACGGGCGGCGCGATCACGGGTCGCGGCTCGGTCAACCCCCCGGGCGTCGGCGCGGCCTTCGCCGGCCTCATCGTCGACCTCGAGGCCGACCCGGAGACGGGGAAGGTCGAGATCCTCCGCGCGACGATAGCGCAGGACGCGGGCAAGGCGATCCATCCGAGCTATGTCGAAGGGCAGATGCAGGGCGGAACGGCCCAGGGCATCGGCTGGGGCCTGAACGAAGAGTACTTCATGAACGACAGCGGCGACATGGTGAACAGCACGTTCCTGGACTACCGGATGCCGGTCGCCAACGACCTGCCGATGATCGACACGGTCATCGTCGAGGTGGCGAACCCCGGTCACCCGTTCGGCGTCCGTGGCGTGGGCGAGGTCAACATTGTGCCTCCGCCCGCGGCGATCGCCAACGCCATCAACCAGGCCATCGGCGTCCGCATGACGCGGCTCCCCATGAACCCCAACACGGTCATGGAGACTGTGTGGGCAGGCAACGGAAGCAACGGCGCCTAGCTGGCAAAGCTCGCTGATGTAGGAAGAACCCCATCGACTCTCGGTGGGGTTCTTTCGTAACATGAGGGTAATGCCAATTCGTGCTAATACCACCGTATTCACGCTGACCGAACACTCTGGATACCGGCCCCGTATCGGTGTACGGAACCTTGTATGTCACGACCTGCTGGGCACCCGCTGCGATCCATACGTCCACAAGCTGCTGAACGGCGAGGACTTCGACTACGGCTGCCACTCGAACCTGGTGCGGGCAATCACTCCGTACCATCTCGACGAGAGCGACGTCCACGACGTGCTCAACATATTCCAAGTGACCGGACTTACGCGGGACGACCGTTACTTCGTGAAACCTTCACCGGCGAAGCAGGGGGACTACTTCGAGTTCTTTGCCGAGATAGACCTGCTGTGCGCGATTTCCACTTGTCCCCACGGAGACCTGTCGGTCCAGGTCTGGGGAGAAGAGGTCGACGATCCCATCGACACTTGCCACCCTCTGGGCGTCGAGGTCTATCAGCCTCGTCCGGGACTCCTGGAAGGTTGGCAGTCGCCTCCGCCAAGCGATTACCGCGGTATTCACGGACTTGACCGTCCATGAGATTCAGGTGGTCCGTGTTCGATGAGCCGGTTACGTCGTCAGCCAAGGGAACTAGGCTGTGTTGACATGGTTCTTATATCGTGAATCACCATCACCCTAGCCCCCGTATCGGAGTACGAGGCAGGCTCTCTCCCTCAAAGGAGGCCGTCTCAGAAATAGCCGGCCTCTCCTGTCGGGAAGTTGTGGATTCCCGCCTTCGCGGGAATGACGGTAAGGGTAGCTATGTTTCGTAGCGCATGATACCTACAACGACGGTAATCGTGGCCGTCTTTCCAACAGGACATATGCCGTCGAGTTATGAAACGGACTCCGAAGGGAGAGGGGATAGATCGGCATCTGTCCGGTTCGTTAAATTTAGAGTGACTGAGTATTAGCCGGAGGAAGAGATGATAGTAGTAACCGGAGCGGCGGGGAGGCTGGGACGCAGGGTTGTGCAGTTGCTGGTGGACCAAGACAGAGAAGTCCTGGGGACGGACCAACTGCCTGCCGATGACATTCCGGCGGAATTCGCGCGCTGCGATCTCATGGACGGCAAGGCAGTGGAGCGTATTCTCAAGGACGCGGAAGCGGTCGTTCACATGGGAGCCGTCCCGGGGCCGATGCAGGTAGACCCGCGGGTCATCTTCGAGAATAACGTGACAAGCACCTTCAACGTCATGATGTCGGCGGCGGAGCTGGGACTGCGTCGCGTGGTGTTCTCGTCGAGCGCCTTCGGTATGGGGTGGGCCGACGACGGGAACGCCTTCGTGCCTCTGTACCTGCCATTGGACGAGGAACATCCGATGATGCCATTCGAGCCGTACGGCCTGTCCAAGCAAGTCGGAGAGGATATCAGCAGAATGATAGCCCGCAATTCGGACACCACCGTGGTCAGCCTGCGGTTTACCAATGTGGCGCGGCCGGAAGTCCAAGCGGAGTTCCCCTGGCCGCCCCCTACACCGGAGAAGCCGCTGACGCTGGTGATGTGGGCCTACGCCGACGCCAGGGACGTGGCGGAGGCCCACGTATTGGCGCTGGATGCGGAGATAGAAGAGTATGAGGCCTTCATGATCGCCCAGCCTTCCAGCCGGTTCAATGAGCCTACGATTGACCTTATCAAGAGCAACTTCGGCGACCGGGTGGAGATACGGGAAGGGCTGAGCGGCGCCGCCAGCGTCATCAGTACGGAAAAGGCGCGGCGACTGCTGGGCTGGAGACCTCGCCATGACTGGAGGTGAGTGGCGGGGCTTCGGATCGATGTGCTTAAGTCGACCAACAGGGAAGATACCATTCTCCAGGTGGAACTTTCACCGCAGTTCCGCCTTTGTCCCCAGGTAAATGACGGGTATGTAGATGACTCTCGTGGAGCCACCTCTGGTCGATGGTAGGGAACGGAGGAGAGCGAAGTACGTACATGCTGTTGCCAATTGGAAATCGCACGGGCAGGATGGAGCATAGGTTTGCGAATCCAGCATTTCGCTTCTCGAGTAGACCGTGAGGGGTCGTGGGAATGACTTCCGATCCGGTGCGCCTACATAGCGTCGAGTCCGCAACCATCGTCGTGACGCCGTGGACGGAGTGGTCGTTCGCGCGCCTCCGGGCCGTGAGTGGAGCATCTGCGGACGTGGAGATAACCACTGCCGGCGATGTGGCCCGGCTGGTCGTTGAGCAGGTCGACGTCTTGAAGGGAGCCGCCATAGCCGGAGAGGCGGATGTTCCTCGCTTGTTGGGCGTGGACGAGCGTCGGCTGAGCGGTGACCTGCCTCTGGCTACCGCAGTGAGTGCCCTGCGAACCGGTGTCTCGATCATTCAGGCGGTTGAGGACGGGATTACCCTTACGGAGGCCTTGGGCGGAGAGCCGCAGGGCAGCGTTCCGCTCTACGCGAACGTCAACCGAGGCCTATTCGCGACTCAACGTACACCGGCAGACTTCGCGGAGGCCGCCAAGCTGGCAGTGGGCGAAGGATTCCGCGAGGTGAAGTGCGCCCCGTTCGACGAGGTAACTTCGGACGACGGCTCCGGTGAAGCGGTCCGGCAGGCCCGGTTCGGCATTCGTCGCGTTGCTGCGATCAGGGACAGTGTGGGGCCCAACGTGACTCTCATGGTCGACTGTCACGGCCGCTTCGACATCGAGTCCGCGGTGATCGTGGCCGAGGAGTTGGCCGAGCTTGGCATTGGCTGGTTCGAGGAGCCGGTACGGCCCAACGAGAACCCGGTGAGTTCGGCACGGATTGCCGCGTGTGTGCCGATGACCGTGGCCGGAGGAGAGATGGGATACGGCGAGGGGATGTTCGCTGACCTGATCGCGAGTGCCGCGGTCAAGGTCATCATGCCGGACGTGATGTTTTGCGGCGGCGCGGCTGTGGCCGCGCGATCCGGCATGGCGGCAATCGATGCAGGCGGTGAAGTATCTCTCCACAGTCCCTCGGGACCGGTGTCATTGCTCACCGGGGGACACGTCACCGCGTCTGTGTCGGGTGCGATGCCGCTGGAGCACGCTGTCCACGAGGCGGACTGGCGAGGGGACCTGCTCATCCCCCCGGAACGAGTCCAAGGCGGTCGCCTGCACCTCCCCTCCTCCGCCGGACTCGGCGCGGAGTTGAACTGGGACCTGCTGAGGCGGATTGGACGGGTGTGGAATCACTCATGACGGCAGCTCGTCATCAGACATACGTGAGGTATTTCCCACACTTCAGGCGAGAGGCCTCGTACCCTGAAACCCCGACATCCGGCCGTCTGCTAGTCCTTCCTCGAATAGGTCTGCAATAATGCGCCCAAAGGAGGGAAGTGTGCAGCCGTACGACATCGTCATCGTGGGGGCGGGCTCGGCCGGGTCGGTCCTAGCCGCCCGGCTGACGGAGGACGCGGAGCGGTCGGCGCTCCTCCTGGAGACAGGGCCGGACTACCCGGACCCGGCCACGCTGCCTGACGACGTGAAGTACGGCTACGGGCCTCGCAGGCCGTTCCCCATGCCCTTCGTCAACGAGAACAGACAGGCCTTCGTCGCTAGGTACACGGACGAGGCCCCCGCTCGGCTCGTGCCCCGGGGGCGGGTGACCGGCGGATCGAGCGCGGTGAACGCCCAGATACTCTTGCGCGGCGTCCCCGAGGACTACGACGACTGGGCCGCCATGGGCAACGACGAATGGAGCTACGGGAAGCTCTTGCCATACTTTCGGCGCTTTGAGAGCGACCGCAGCTTCGGAGGGGACTTCCACGGATCGGACGGGCCGATTCCCGTGAGCCGTTTCTCCAAGGAGGAGATGAATGCCGACCAGCAGGCCTTCTATGGCGCCTGCCTCGCCTACGGATTCCCCGACTGCCCCGACCACAACGACCCCGACTCGACGGGGGTAGGGCCGACGCCGCTGAACAATGTGGACGGCGTGAGGTGGAGCACCGCTTTGGGCTACCTGAGCGAGGCCCGCGAGCGTCCCAATCTGACGATCGCCGCACGTACGCAGGCGCGACGAGTGCTGTTCGAAGGCAGACGAGCAGTCGGGGTGGAGGTCGAGTCCGACGGGCAAGTCGAGGTAATCCACGGCGACGAGGTGGTGCTTGCCGGCGGTGCGATAGGCTCGCCCCACCTTCTCATGCTGTCGGGCGTGGGCCCGGCCGATCACCTGGCGCAGACCGGAATCAGTGTCGTCCAGGACACGCCCGGTGTGGGACGCAACCTGCGCGACCACCCTCAAGTATCTCTGAAGTGGCGCACACGGAAAAGCTACCGGCATGACACATCTGCGGCGGGCGTACAGACGACCCTCCGGTACACCGCCTCGGGCTCACATCTCTGCAATGATATGCTGATTCATCCGTTTTCGTTCTGTGTGCTCGACCCCTTCCCGCTCGGGGTGGACCAGTATATGGAGCTCGGGGTGAACATGGTCGTCTGCCTGGACCTGGAGGTAGGAGCCGGCTATATCGAGCTTCGATGCGACGACTACCGTATCCAGCCCAGGCTGGACTACAACTTCCTGGTCGAGCCGTTCGACCGTCAGCGCATGAGAGAGGGAGTCCACATCGCCTTGGAGCTGGCGGACCATCCGAGGTACCGGGAACTGCTGGCTGAGCGAGTCGACCCGGACGATTCCTACCTGCAGTCCGACGACAGTCTGGACGCCTGGATGAGGACGAGGGTGGGCACGAGCCACCACATATCGGGCACGTGCAAGATGGGGCCGGTCTCCGACGGCATGGCCGTAGTGGACCAATACGGGCGTGTGCACGGCCTGGACGGACTACGCGTCGTCGACGCCTCCATCATGCCCGACTGCATCCGCGCCAACACGAACGCTACGACGCTTGCTATCGCCGAGCGTATCTCGGACTTCATGCGGTCGGGGACGTAGCTGCCGGTTCCATCCTTCGTAGGTCGTCGAGTCGGCGGGGTAGCGCGACCTCTCCTATTTCCATTCCTCGATCCTCTCCGAGGCCTGCAAAGTCGGGCCGTTGCGTGTAGGATGATCGCACCCATTGCGGAGGACGGCCAGTGACCGACGACACCTGGAACATCGTAGTAACCACCCCGCACGCCGTCGCGAGCGACTACCCGAACATCCTGCAGCAAATGGCCGATCTTGAATACTCCGCGGTGGTCATTCGGCGGTTCTATGCCTTGGAGCACTGCGCCGAGGTCGTTCGCCGCATAGAGTCCGACACGACAGGGCTGGTCGACGTGAAGGAGTACGTCACGACCGGGGGCGACAAGCTGGAGCTGCGCTATATCGGGCCTGGTTTGGGACGGTATGTAACGGACCGGCAGGGGTTCTTCCGCGAGTCGCGCCTCTCCGACGGGAAGTTCGAGCGTCTCTACGACGGGCTGCCCGATGCCAGGGTCATGGTGCGGGAGATGATCGGCAGGCTGCAGCCTGACCGCGAGGTCATCGTCCCCGAGGAGGACGGCGAGCCGTACTCCGACGCCGTGATTCGCATCGCGGTAGAGGGCGATTCGGCGGCTCTGCACCGCGACAGCGCCATGGAGTACTTCAAGGGGTGGATGGTCTCGCAGTTCCCCACGCAGTTCTCGGCCCTCGTTTGCCTTCAAATGGCGGAATCGGGCGGGGAGCTGCACGTGTACAAGCGCCGCTGGACGCCGGAGGACGACGCTCGAAGGGTAGACGGAGCGACGGGGTACCCACCCTCAATTGTCGAGGGCGCTCCGCTCTCCACCATCGTCCCTCAGGAAGGTGACCTGTACATCTTTCACCCGGAGATCTTCCATGACATTGCTCCCATGTTCGGCCCGCGCAACCGCATTACGCAGGGCATCTTCTTCGCGATGTCCGATAGGGACAAGCGCGTGGTCACCTGGGGATGAAGGGCTTTTCGATACGTGAGGAACGACGTTCGGGGCCGAGACGGGTGATTCTTTTTCTAGGAGGCCGTTCATGAGGTGGGACCTGCTGATACAGCACGGCACGGTCGTGGATCCTAGTCAGGGGCTGTACGGCATCGCCGACGTGGCAATCTCCGGCGACAGAATCGCCGCGGTTGGCGTGGGGCTGAACGAGGCTAATGCCGGTAGGGTGATCGATGCCACGGGCAAGCATGTAACGGCTGGGTTCATCGACCTGCACACCCACAATTTTGTATCCAGCCCGAAGCTGCCGAGTCTCGACGCCGACACGACGAGTCTCGCCAACGGCTGCACGACCGTTCTCGATGCGGGAACGGCGACGCCGAGCGAGTTTCCCCACTATTGGGAGACGGACATCGCCGAGGCCAAGACGCGGATTTACGCGCTGATACGGATGCCTATGCCCTACGGCCCCGATCCCGCGACAGTGGAGGAGGCGGCATCCACCATCAAGCGGTACGACGACGTGCTCATCGGCATGAAATACCACCACTCTCAACACTACGTTACGCTGCCCTTAGCCCGCGAGGCGGCGGACTTTGCGGGAGGCATTCTAATGGCCGAGGCCTACGGAGCGCCCATCCCACAACTGCTCGACTACATGAACCCCGGCGATATCGTTACTCACACGTTCCACGCGCCATTCCGGTATCCCCTGTGGGACCATCGGGGGGAGGTATGGCCCGCAGTGTGGGATGCAGTCGAGCGAGGCGTCCACCTCGACATCGGACACGGCGCTCGCGGGTTCGCGTTCCGTACGATGGAGTATGCGCTTGAAAAGGGCCTCAAACCCGGCACGATCAGCACCGACGTGCACAGGATGAACGTGGACGGCCCGACGTACGACATGCCGACAACGATGTCGAAGATGCTGGCGCTCGGCCTGTCGCTCGACGAGGTGATCGAGATGTCCACGAGCATCCCTGCGAAGGCGCTTCGGCAAGAGGGCGTCATCGGTACCCTCAAGCCGGGCGCAAAGGCCGACGTGACGATCAGTGAGTTGGCCGAAGGCCGGTTCGAGTATCTCGACGTGCTGCACGAGAAGCGTGTGGGCACGCAGCGCATTTTGCCCGAAACGGTCATCTACGGAGGGGCGGTCTACGACGGCCCGCGCTACGAGCCCGGCGAGATGACCCACGCGACGGACGCTCCGCCGGGTTTCATAGAGGGGACGTAACTGAGAGTGTACTTCGTCTGCGAACTAGAGGGGCCGCGCCGAATGGCGCGGCCCCTTCTTCGATATGTCCCACCTACTCAGGCGATTGAATGCTATCTGTCACGCCCTTAAAGCAGACAGGCCCACCGTTGAACGGTGGGCCTGTCTTGGTTCAGCTACCTATTCTTCCGTTGCTAGTCGTTACTACCAAACCCTCTTCGTGCACCTGTCGTACGGACTGCCACCCTGGACGAATGCCCAGCTCTGGCAGTACTGCGAGCGGTTGTTCGGGTGGTGGTAGTTGTCCATGCCGTGCTCAAAGAAGCGCGCCCAAGCGCTGAAGCCGTTGTGGTCGCGCTCGTGCGTGATCGGCTTGTTGCGGAAGTTGTTCCGGTTGATGTAGACGCCACGGAACACACCCGAGTATGCGCAACAGTTCAGGGCCCAAAGCTGGTCGGCGTTGGTCGCGAACATTTCCTTGCCCGCCTGGACCCTCCTCGGATCAAGGTTGCTGGTGCTAAGGCCACTGACCCACAGTTCAGCTGATCGCTTCAGCAGGCCGCCCGCGTCCGCGGGGAACTCGCCAGCGCCTGCCAGTGGGAGCCACTCGGGATCGCCGCCCGTCGGGGCCATACCCTCTTGGCCCTTGGTAGAGTACCACTGGCCGATCTCGCCGGCCATCTCACCCCTGCTGAGGGGCGCCAGACTCGTCCACTGGACCATCCAGGGATTGTACTGGTACGCGGAGTAGTCGCGAGCGATCGACGACGTGCCCTGGCTTCCGCGCGTTATCTTGTACGCTTGGGCACGAGCGTCAATCATGGTCTTAATGCCTACGCCCTCCCAAGCAGCTTTCAGAATCTCGGCGGCCTGCACGACTGCCGGGTTATCACCGATCGTGAGGGTCATCTCGACCGTACCCGATCCGTCCTTGTGCATCCGGAAGTTATCGGCATCTCGCCCGGTCAGGCCGATACCGTCGAGCATCTGGTTGGCTTTGGCCACGTCCTGCTCGATATGGAGCAGGCGGAACTCGTCGCCGGGGTAGTACGGGTTGTTCGGACGGGGGACCCGGTTCTGTACGACTCCAACACCCGAAAGCACCACGCTGTTAAGATCTTCCTTGTCCACGGTGTGCGAGAGCGCGATGCGGAAGTCCTGCGTCCTGATGAGCTCGCCGATGCGCGGGTCGACGTTGTAGGTCTGCTGCATCGTGGTGCTCAGGTCCGCGCCGCCGCTGCTCGGCCAGTGGTAGACCGAGAAGTCGCCGCGCTCCATGTTCTGGATGTACAGTGGAATCTCGCCAGGGATAAAGTATGACGTTCGCCCGTCTTCTTCACCGGCCATCGCCCGGAAGATCTGTACGTCGCGGCCTCCTTCTGCTGACCACATCACCGCGCCGTCCAAGTAGGGTATCTGGTTCCCCTCGGGGTCGACGAACCAGTGGAACTGGTTCTTCTCCCACTCGGTCAGCGACGGGGTGTAGCTGATCGCGCAGAATGGCGACGCGCAAGGGATCTCATCAATGTTGGTGTACAGGTGCCAGCGGTTGTTCAACAGCGCGACGAGGTCGGTGTGGCCCTCATCCTTGATGAGCTTGTCGATGGCAGCCTGTCCGGCATACTGCGGATAGTACTTCTGCATCTTCGGGTGACTGATGATGCACACCCGCCCTGGGCCGCACAGTGCGCTCGGAGTCGCGCGCGACTCCATGATCGTGAAGATCGGGTCGTCGTAGGTCAATGTCCACGTTACGTCATCCACGACTGTGAAGGTCGGCGGATTCTGCGTTACGGGGGAGCTGGCCCAAAGGGGGAACGGCCCGTCGAAGGTGGGGTCGAAGTTCAACTCCCACGCGAACTCAACCGACTCCATGTCCAAGGGCTGGCCGTCCGACCACTTGAGACCGCGGCGGTTCGTGAACGTCCAGACGCGACCGTCTTCGCTGACTTCCCAGCCCTTGCCGACCCATGGGAACCACTTGAGGCCGCCAAGCGAGTCGCGGCGGTTCCAACTGGCCGTAACCCACTCACCGATGTAGTTGCCGCAACACATTCGGTAGTAGCCGCCGTATTCGCCGATCCCGTCCGGCCCGGCGAGGACTTCCACGTCCTCAGGAACCGGCAGACGGTCCATCAGCGCGGGAATCAGACCCTGCTTGACCAACTGCGCCGAGTAGGGCGATTCATAGAACTGGGTTGGCTTGGGGCCGTCGTAGTCCTGGAATACCCAGACCTCACCCGGCACCTGCTGCCTGGAGGGCGTCCACTGGTGCGGACTGCGCGGCGGGCAGTCGGTAATCTCGTAGCCCTTGCTCATGCAGACCGCGGGCCCCGCGAGCGAGGTATCCACAATCTCCTGCACGTCAGAGGCGGTCAACTGCCCCTTCTGCAACTCCTCAGTCGCCATGGCGGCTTCCTCGATGGCCTTGTTCGTGGCCGTGAGCGAAGCGTCGACGATCTTCTGGACGTCGGAGGCGGTCAACTGACCCGCGGCCGCATCCTGAATTGACTTGGCGACAAGAGTCTGAAGGTCGCCTCTCGTTGCAGCGTTGGCCGTGGCCGCCGAAACCGCGGCGCTGACCATTCGCTGAATTTCCGCGCCGCTCGTGCCCTCCGGAACGTTCGCCCTAACCGCGGATTCGATCAGTCCCTCGATCTGGCTAACGTCGATCTCAGGCGCAGGAAGCGCGCGAACCGACCGGTCGACGATGGACTGGACCTCGGCAGCGCTCAACTGCCCCTTCGTCGCATCTTCCAACGCGGCCGTGAGTTCGGCGGCAGTAACACCGGAACCTGCCGACATAACGGCATTCTCGACCATTTTCTGAATGTCAGCGCCTGATGTCTGACCCTCAGAGACAGCGTCCCTTACCATGGCCGCAATCTCAGCCGCCGGGACGGCGGTCGGAGCGTCCGGCGTATCGGTGCCACAGGCAAACGCAATTCCTAATGCGATGCTGGCCGCAAACATCGCCAGCACCTTGAACTTCATAATCCTACTACGCATACAACTCCTCCTCATGTTTTGTACCAAACTTCCATACCTGACCTTTGAATCGCCTTCCATTGTGAGACGGCTCTTCGCCGGACAACAAACCAGTCTCCGGGACGATCAGCCCCGAATTAGACGAACGTAGAGAACTAAACCATATCTTCCCGTTGGCTGTCAAGCGCTATAGCTGCGCCGACCAGGGCAACCAGGGCAATCGCATCTTATTGGGCAAGGACCTTGAATAAGTAGTCATTGTCCCATGCGGCATCTTTTCGCTTGCCGGCGAGGCTTCGTCTGGTTGTCTTCTCGGCCTTGAGCAGATTTAGGGCCATGCGACGTAGCACGGAGAAGTTCTCTGCCCCATTCCCGCTACGCACCCGGCTTCCATCCTCATTGAACGTCACGTCCAGCGACCAGTGCAATTGGTTCTCTATGCTCCAGTGACTGCGCACCGCGTTGAGCAAGACACTCGCATCGTTTGGCAAGCTCGATATGTAGTAGCGCGACTCCACCGTGGTCTTGCCACCGACGATTCGCTCGCCTTCTACCATCACCAACGTAGTCAACCCCGGCCACTGCCCGCCATCATCCACGTATCTGATGTGGTCGAGGTCGGACACAGCCCAGCATCGACGAGTCTCGACTCGTCCGTGACCCGCATTCACCGTCTCGTGATAGTCGTGGTCGAGACTGTCGAAGCCGGACTTGCGGGCAAGGTCGAAGATGTCATGCACATCCTCGTGCAGGCGCCCCTGGTTCCTCTTGACCGCCAGCACGTAGTCGGCTCTCTCCTCGAGGATCTTCGATGCGACCTCCTTCTGGCAGCCCATGGCGTCGATTGTCACGATGCACCCTTCGACCTGGAGCATTTCGAGCAGTCGGGGTATCGCCGTGATCTCGTTGGAGCGCCCGTCCACTCTGGTCTGTCCGAGTGCTACGCCGCTCGCAGAGGCCCAAGCGCCGACCATGTGGATCGCATCCTTCCCTATATACCGGTCGTGCGAACGTCGCACTCTTTTGCCGTCTATGGCTACGACGTCACCTTGCAGAACCTCTCGCACAGCCAACACCCACTCGGTGAAGCAGCGCTCGAACTGCTGAGCATCCAGCTTGGCAAAGACCCTGCCAAAAGTGTCGTGGGATGGAATACCGTTAGGCAGGTCCAGCATCTTGCGTAGCCATTCCACCTTGCGCTTGCCGAACGCCTCCACGTCCACCCAGCTGTCCGCACCTGCTATGACACCGCAGAGCGCAATCGTGATGATGTCCATTAGATTGTGGCGTTTGGTACGGTCAATACGCGGATCAACCAAGCTGCCAAAGTGTTCGGTCAGGGACGCTGTATAACTAGCCATGGGTCACTCTCCACATAAGATTGACCCCAATTCTATAACTTGTCTAAGACTTCATTTAGATGCGATTGCCCTGCCAGGGCAACCGTATTTAGACAAGTATAAGAAAGTATCCAGTATAATAAGGTCATTCTAAAGTGTGAGAGTGACCTCATAAACAATTCACCCGTAGGCTTCCTGACCGATCAGTTCGCCAAGTTGACAGACCCCCTAACGGGTCACGCCAAACGGCATAAACTCATAGATGTCATCGTCATAGCCTTCTGCGCGGTCATCTGTGGAGATGACTCATGGGTAGATGTGGAGATGTTCGGCAAGGCCAGGAAGGACTGGTCCAGCCGACTGCTCGAACTGCCCATACGCTAGTGATAGTTGAGTCCGAACGACTCGTTGAAGGACAGACATCTGTGAAGACGCGCTACTACATCTCCAGTCTGCCCAACCGTGCCGAAGTGTTGCTTGGGGCAGTCAGAGGTCACTGGGGCATAGAGAACTCAGTCCACTGGATGCTGGACGTTACCTTCGGTGAGGACAACAGCAGAGTACGCAAGGGTAACGCCTCGGAGAATCTGTCCATCCTACGCCGCTTCGCGCTCAACTTATACCAGTTCGCTTTGACCACACCATGAAGGGGTAGGAGCACCGGGTAGGGGCAGGTTTCAAACCTGCCCTTTGGAAGGTTAGACGAAATCACCTTCATACCAACGATAGAGTTACGGCGTATTCAAGAGGATTCTGTATTAGGTATAGAGTTGACCGGCGCAGAGTTCGATAGTGAGAGTTGGTTCGAGTCAATGGCGGATGAGTTGGGAGTGGAGGTGGTAGTAACAGTCGACTCGGTGGACTATTCGATACCGATAGAGGAGAGCACTGTGAAACGCCGGCAGTGTCTGGTGCACGTGAAACGGACCCTGGGGCGTGCCAAGGGAAGACTCGCAGGAGACATACGCAACAGGTAGGGTGAAGTGCTCGATCAGGTCAGTGAGACCGTCAGGGAGCTGCCGCCCGATAGCGCGAACAAGTTGATCAGACGGTCGAGGGACAGACGGTTACCACTGGAACTGAGACGCTCAGGAGTCCCGAATAGCACCAACTGGGTAGAGGGAAGGCTCGGACGAATTAGACCAAGATACAGGATGACGAGAGGACTGAAGCCCGATTCATGCGCCGTCAATTTCATGGCAGTGGACTCCAACGTCCTCGCCTAATTATGGACTTGGTCTTCTACTCCAATGACGCTTCATTGCCAGTTCACTACAACAAATGAAACAGTCCCACACCGCATTATTGACGGTATCCCGGCGATTCCCGGTGCCTCGGCCAATCGAGCCTCTCAATCACACCAATCTAGCCGATGCGCGGGTACACAAGGTCACTGGAATTGGAACGATCCGAAGGCTTCCCAGAATCGGAGCGCCTCCCCTACGCTCCCGTCCGGCTTGGGAAGTTCCACCCATGCTTGCCGAGGGTCAGCGCGTAGGCGAGGCCGACAGCCGGGATCACCGAGAACATGAGCGGCAGCCACCAGTCTCCCTTGACCGTGCCGACCGCGATAATTTGCGCGAGCGTGAGGTCGGCGACGATATTCGTCAAGAGGAGCGCCGTGACCGTGTACGCGATAGCAGGAGAGGGTCGAGGCAGCAGCGTCAGCACAAGCAAAGCAACGGCGCAGAGCGGATGGACCACGATCAACAGTAACCGCGACCATACGTCCCCACCGTCGGCAAAGGCTCCCACCATACCCGTGAAGACCGTGAAGAGCACCTGCAATACGGCAAGGACGAGCGTTGTCGTTCGGAATATAATCATACGGCAAAGATAAGCCTCTGGCTTTAGATACGTCAAGCAGCGTAGCTTTTCTTCTATTGAGGTGTCGCTTTCGCGGGAGTATTCTATCCCGTGCCCGCTCAGACCCCGGATTGTTAGGAGAAGCCCATTGACCACCCCAGATATACAAAAATACCTGTTCGACCTTTACGGCTACCTGGTCATCGAGGACGTGTTGACCGCCGAAGAGGTGGCCGAGTTGAATCGCCTCATCGACGAAAGCGGTCGCACCTCCATTGAGGAAGTGTCCGGCGCCCTTCCCGGCGGCGGCGCGGGCGAGGAGGGGGCCGGATTCCTCGAATGGGGACAGGCATTCACCAAGGTGCTCGACCATCCCAAAGTCATGCCCGTTCTGAGGATGATGATGGGAGTCGGGTTTCGCATCGACCACTTCTGGGGCGCGTGGGCCAACGCCGGCGCAAAGGAACTCCACCTGCACGGCGGCATTGTGCCGTTCGTACAGACCGACTACTACTACGTGCGCGACGGCAAGATACGCAGCGGGCTGACCAACATGGCATGGAACCTGACCGACTCCGGCGGCGAACTCGGAGGCTTCATGGCTCTACCCGGAAGCCACAAGTCTAACTTCCAAGTGCCTGATGAAATCAGGGAGGCCACGGAGGGCTACGGAATTGACGTGCCCGAGGTGAAGGCAGGTTCCGTATCCATCTTCACAGAGGCGCTCCTACACGGAACGGCCCCGTGGCGCGGCAGTCACCAGCGACGCACCCTCTTCTTCAGCATGGGCCCATCGCACCAGGCCTACTCCTGGCATCAGGCCGTGCCACCGACGACCGTCGACCTGACGGAACGCCAAAAGCTGCTCTTCAGCCCACCCTCGGCGCCACATTCTTTTGGCCGACCGACTCTCTTCGAGCCGGAGCTGGAGTCGTGAAGTTGACAAGCCGAGCGGTAACTAAGGAATCACCTCTGCAGGTGTCGTCAGTCGTAATGTGTCCGTCGTGTCAGACGACCGGCTAAGAGGGTCCCGCCATCGCCCATTCCGGGTCGGCGAACAGGCTGCTGACCGACTCACCGAGGTGGATCCGCCGCATGGCCTCGCCGAGCAGCGGGGCCACGGACAGCACGCTAAGGTTGGGGATGCCACTGTCCTGGTAGGATCACACGGTGTTGGTGGTGACGAACTCGATCACGTCGGGTCGCGCGCGGAACCGCTCCTGAGCCGAGCCGGTAAAGAGTCCGTGGATGCACACGACGGACTTGCGCTCCACTCCCCGCTCGCTCAGTCTGTCTAGGATCGTGAGGATGCTCCCGCCGGTTGCGATCTCTTCGTCGAGCACTATTGCATCCTTGCCGTCGACCGTCCCCGACTATCGTGTCGATGATGACCTCGGTATCGCTAATACGTTGCTTATTTCCTGCCACGACCGGTATACCCAGGAGGTGGCCGACGTACGCCGCGTCCTTGGCCCTGCCGAAGTCGGGAGAGACTACGACGGTGTTGGAGAGGTCTCGATCCCTGAAGTGTCCGGCCAAAATGTCGAGCGCTTCCAGGTGATCGACCGGCACGCTGAAGAACCCGTGTACCTGCGGCACATGGAGCGTCATTGTGAGAATTCGGTTTGCGCCCGCCGTAACCAGCAGTTCGACCGTCAGCCGACCTGCGATTGAGATTCTCGGCGCGTCCTTCTTGTCCGACCGAGAATATCCGTAGTAAGGAATGATGGCGGTCACCCTCGACGCCGATGCGCCGCGGGCAGCGTCCAGCATCTGGAGAAGCTCCATCAGGTGGTCGTGCACCGGCGGAACGAGAGGCTGGATGATAAATACGTCCCTCTCACGGCAGTTCTCCTTAAGCTGGACCTGGATACACCCGTTGCTGAACCGGTTGATCGTCGTTGGACTCAGTGGCACGCCCAAATATGAGCAGATGCTCCGGGCTAGTTCGGGATGCGCGCTGCCGGTGAAGACGACGATCTCTCGCATTGGTGGTGAGGCCTCCCCCAGGAGAAAGTATACAGAGTATCGCAAGTGAATTCCGCGACAATTGGCAGGTGTCGGGACTGTTTCAGGGAGTGTGGGAACTGACACAGGGTGAGAAAAAGGAGAGTCACCTTTAAAATTGGAGTTGTCTGAGATCAGTTTAAAAGGATGAGTCTCCCGTGCGCATCATACGCCTTGCTCAACAACCTGTAGAGTCCATTCCCACGCCGCCCGGACAGTCTCCTAGTACCTAGTTTCGGAAGACAGCGTTACTGATTTGCCCCCTTGCACGTGGTGTTAGACTGAAAAACACGTAATGTGGATTGTTGGCACTAGGTACTAGGTTGTGTTGACTTTCTGTCATTCTGAACGTAGCGGAGCGGAGTGAAGAATCTAAAATCGTCGCGCAGGCACAGAATTCAGATTACTCGCCTCGCTCGGAATGACAAAGAAAAGCGGAATAAACGGAAATGTCAACACTACCTAGAAGTATGCCCGAATCTTGGCACAAGTGGAGTAGACCGGCGCAGAGTTCGATAGTGAGAGTTGGTTCGAGTCGATGGCGGATGAGTTGGGAGTGGAGGTGGTAGTAACAGACTACTCGGCGGACAATTCGATACCGATAGAGGAGAGCACTGTGATACGCCGGCATTGTCTGATGCACGTGAAACGGCCCCTGGGTCGTGCCAAGGGCAGACTCGCAGGAGACATACGCAACAGGTACGGTGAAGTGCTCGATCAGGTCAGTGAGACCGTCAGGGAGCTGCCGCCCGATGGCGCAAACAAGTTGATCAGATGGTCGAGGGACAGACGGTTACCACTGAAACTGAGACGCTCAGGAGTCCCGAATAGCACCAACTGGGTGGAAGAACCTGCGCTGAACTCGATTCAGTGAAGGTTCGGACGGATAAAACCAAGATACAGGAGGACGAGAGGGCTGAAGACCGATTCATGCGCGGTCAACTTCGTGGCAGTGGTCAGCGATGTCCTTGCCTAAATATCGACTTGGTCTTCTGCTCCAATGGCGCCTCGTCTCCAGTTCACTACAACAAATGAATCACTCCCCTACGAACGCTTACGTCTGTCATGCAGCAACTTTGCGTCCATGTTCCCGCTTTACCTCGTTCACCCGTCTCATGTAGAGTGGAGCGTATGGACTCCGATCCAGACAGACCGCCATCTATGCCGCCGAAGGCCCGGCTAACATCGGCGCGCTTCGGCCCCCCGCTGTTCACTCTCCCAACCACAGTCCGGTCCGGAACGCGACTTAGCGTTCCTAGCCGCTCGTTCACAATCCTTGATGAACGAAAACAAGTTGAGGAATTGACATCATGTCAGGCGAAGAAGCTGCAAGTCTTGCCCTGTTATTAGGCTTCCTGGTGCTGTCCGCCTTCTTTTCGAGCTCGGAGGCGGCCTTCCTGTCCCTTCAGAGGACGAGGATAGCGCACCTGCTCAGCGAGGGTGTGCCCGGCGCCCGGCGGGTCGCCGACATGCTCAATGAGCCAGAGCGCCTTTTGTCTACCATCCTGCTTGGAAACAACCTCGTCAACGTCGCCTTCAGCGCCGTAATCACGGTCGTGGTAGTCAACCGCCTGGATCAGTACAACGAAGGCGTCGGGGTTGTAGTAGCCACGATAATCGGTACCGTGACTCTACTCCTGCTCGGCGAGACGATTCCCAAGACCATAGCGGTTCGGAACTCGGAGCGGCTCGCCTTCCTGTATTCCTATCCTCTCAAGTGGGGAGAGTACCTCCTGCTCCCATTCGTTCTGATTCTGCAATGGATCACCAAGATGTTCAGCAGACGGGTCGGTGGGACTCAGGAGGACCAACCTTCAATAACTGAAGGAGAGTTTCGCACGCTTATCGACATCGGCGTGGGGGAAGGAGAGTTCGAGCACGACGAAGCCGAGCGCCTCAAGGGAGTATTCCGGTTCGGAGATCGGCAAGTGCGCGACGTGATGACTCCACGCACGGAGATCGTTTTCGTCCAACGCGGCTCCACCGTGGGTAACTTCCTCAAGATCTACGCCGAACACACCCATACTCGCTTCCCGGTCTACTGGGACACGACGGACAACGTGGTCGGGGTACTGTCGCTGAAGGACATCCTGCGGTCGCTGGCCGTATACGGCCTCACTGACGAGGACTCGGTGACTGACGTGATCCGCGACGTGCATTTCGTTCCGGAGACCAAGCGGATCGCCGAGCTTTTCGACGAGCTTCGCAGGTCGGGGAACCAGATGGCCATCGCGGTCGATGAGTTCGGCGGAGTCGCGGGACTCGTCACGCTCAAACAGCTCATAGAAGATGTCATGGGCCGCGTCGGGGAAGAGGGCATTGGCGCCGAGGAAGAGATGACGCTTGTCGGCCAGGACACCTATGAGGTCGACGGCGGCATGAGCATCGACGAGGCGCGCGACAGGCTCGAACTGGACATCGAGGAGGGTGACTTCGAGACGGTTGCCGGCTGGGCGCTCGAACGCCTGGGACACATTCCCACACAGGGCGAGACGTTCGAGGCCGACGACGTTGCCGGTGAAATCATAGAGATGGACAACCTCAAGATAGAGCGCCTGCGCCTGACCAAGAACCGCCAACCGAGCGCTGCCGGCGATGAAGAGTGACGCCCAGCGGTACGGTAAAACGTTCACACCCGAAATTTCGGTCTGATATAATCGTCTTGTTGGAACATGCGCAGGGAGCCCACGTGTGAAAGTAACTCAAGGTGAAGTCGAGGAGCGCCAAGTCACGCTCCGCATCGAATTGGACGACGATGACCTTGAGCCTTATGTCGAGCGTGGCTTCCGACAGGTTGTCGGGAAGATGCGTATCCCCGGCTTCCGTCCCGGCAAAGCCCCTCGAAAAGTCGTCGAGGGCATGATGGGCAGGGAAAGCCTCATCTCCGAGTCGCTCGATTTCATGGTGGCCGACGTCATCACGAAGGCCGTGGAAGAGCAGGAGATCGATAGCGTCGGCTTCCCCCACCTCGAAAACGTGGAGTTCGACCCTGTCGTCGTAGAGGCCGCCGTAGCTCTCAACCCTATCCTCGATCTCGGCGACTACCGGAGCATCCGCGTTGAGGAAGACCCCGTTGAGGTGAGCGACGAGGACATCGATGAAGAACTTGAAGAGCTTCGCGGGCAACAGTCGTCCTGGGAACCCGTAGACCGCCCCGTCACCCACGACGACCTCGTCACCATAGATGTGCTTGGAATGATCGACGGGGTGGATATCATCGACGAGACGGACTCCCAATACTTGGTTGACCCGTCCTCCACACTCCCCTTCCCGGGCTTCGCGGCCGAACTGGAGGGGCTGGAAGTCGATACGCCTGCGTACTTTGCATTGGACGTTCCCAGCGACTTCGCAGACAAGGAGATTGCGGGAAAACAGGCCGAATTCACCGTCACGATAACCGACGTGAAGCAGCGCCTCCTTCCCGAGTTGGACGACGAATTCGCCCAGAGCGTAAGTGATAACTACGAAACGCTTGATGACCTCATAGCGCAGATCCACGCAGACATTGAGATCGCCACCGAACGGCAGAACGAGCATGAGTACCGCGAGTTCGCCATCGACGAATTGGTCGTGAACGCCGACATGGAGATCGCCCCCCTCCTCATCCAGCACGAGATCGAGCACATGGAGGAACGGCGCGAAGAGATGATGAATCGCTTGGGGATCAGCGAGGAAGACTACAACCGCTTCACCGGCAGGATGGCAGAGGAGATTCGCGACGAGATGCACGAGGAGGCCGTCGAGAAGCTCAACCGCTCCCACGCCATCAGCGCGTTCATCGAGCAAGAGGCTCTCGAAATCTCCGACGACGAGCTCAACGACCGGCTCAAGCAGCTTGCCAGGGAAGGCGATGAGTCGACCGGACGCAAGCTCACGAACAAGGAACTCCGCTCCGAGCGCGTGAAGTCTTCGGTCAGAGAGTCGCTTCTCATCGAAAAGGCCCTTGACCGGCTCGTAGTGATCGCCAAGGGTCAGGCGGACGACGAATCCGAGGAGGACTCGTCCCGCGAGGAAGACCAACCGGAGGCCGTCGCGCAGTCAACGGCCTAGTCCGGCGTTCACCGTGAAGAAGTGGGACGGGAGAAGCGGTTCTCAGTATTCGGAACCATACACAATGAGGAGACACACTTGCTGACATCGAGATTCCAAGACGCCGCTCCGACGGTCGTTGAGACGAACGCCAAGGGCCGGAAGGAAGAGTACAACATCTACTCGCTCCTTCTCCGCAAGCGCATCATCTTCCTGGGCACGGCGATAGACGATCAAGTGGCGAATTCCGTCGTGGCCCAGCTCCTCTATCTCGACGGGGAGGACCCGGACTCCGATATCCTCATGTACATCAACACTCCGGGTGGCGTCATCTACTCCGGACTGGCCATCTACGATGCTATGCAGCTCGTCAACGCCGACGTTCGCACCTACTGCGTCGGAGCGGCCGCGAGCATGGGCACCGTCCTATTGACGGCCGGAGCGAAGGGGAAGCGCTTCGCCCTGCCCAACGCGACCGTCCACATGCACCAGCCCATTGGTGGAGCGCAGGGACAGGCGTCCGACGTCGAGATCCGTGCCCGCGAGATACTGCGACTCAAGGACCGACTCCGCGAGATCATCGCCGAAACGACGGGACAGCCCTACGACCGGGTCGCGCGCGATTCCGACCGCGACTTCTACATGAACGCCGAAGAGGCCAAGGACTACGGGATCGTGGACGAAATCGTATCGTCCATGCCGATGCTCTAGTTACGGCCATCGGTTAGCGAGACGAAAATCAAGGAGACACACGTGCGGAAACCCAGAATCGAAAACGTTCTGCCGATGGTGGTGGAGACAAGCGCCAGAGGCGAGCGCGCGTACGATATCTACTCACTTCTGCTTCGCAAACGCATCATCTTCCTGGGGACGCCGATCAACGATCAGGTAGCGAACGCCATCGTTGCCCAGCTACTGTACCTCGACAGCGAGGACCCCGACCGCGACATTCTCATGTACATCAACTCTCCCGGCGGCTACATCTACGACGGCCTCGCGATCTACGACACCATGCAGCTCGTCAAGCCCGACGTGCAGACCTACTGCGTCGGCTCTGCCATGAGCATGGCGACGGTGCTCCTGACGGCGGGCGCGAAGGGCAAACGCTTTGCGCTCCCGAACTCCACCGTGCATATGCACCAGGCCATGGGCGGCACTCAGGGCCAGGCGTCGGACATCGAGATATGGGCCCGCGAGACCCTTCGCCTCGAAGACCGCGTGCGACGCATCATCTCCGATACGACCGGTCAGTCGTATGACCGGGTCGCCAAGGACTCCGACCGCGACTTCTTCATGAACGCCGAGGAGGCCAAGGACTACGGAATCGTCGATGAAGTAGTAACCAACGAAGAAATAGAGAAGATGGGCCAAGACTCTTAGCAAAACGGTCGAAAGCAAACCGCCCCCCGCATGAAACCGGGGGGCGGTTTCGTTCCGACTAAGTTCGATCTCTGGGCAGCAATGAAGAGGGGAATATGACGACATCACGTACAGGCGACACGAGCAACTACAAATGCTCGTTTTGCGGCAAGTCGCAGCAGCAGGTCAAGCGTATCTTCGCCGGGCCGGACAGGGTATTCATCTGCGACGAGTGTATCGGCCTGTGCGGACAGATCATGAACGAGGAGAGCCAGGCTCCCGCCCGTCAGCCGGCTTCCAAGGAAGTCCTCTCCAAGAGCGTCACGCCGCGGTGGATATACCGGAAGCTCGACGAGTACGTCGTCGGGCAGGAACGATCGAAAAAGGTCCTGAGCGTGGCGGTGTACAACCACTACAAGCGCATCACGTCCAACCTCATGCCCTCCCCCGACGTTGAGCTTCAGAAGGCCAACATCCTCATGATGGGGCCGGCAGGCTCCGGCAAAACCCTGTTAGCCCAGACGCTAGCCAAGGTCCTCGACGTTCCCTTCGCCATCGCGGACGCGACATCACTCACCGAGGCGGGATACGTCGGGGAGGACGTGGAGAATATCCTCCTTCGGCTGATTCAGGCGGCAGACTTCGATATCGAGAAGGCACAGCAGGGCATCATCTACATCGACGAGTTCGACAAGATAGCGCGGAAGAGTCCGAACCCCTCGATCACGCGCGACGTTTCGGGCGAGGGCGTACAGCAGGCGCTGTTGAAGATCATCGAGGGGTGCGTCTCCAACGTCCCGCCGCAGGGCGGGCGGAAGCATCCTCACCAGGACTTCGTGCAGATCAAGACGGACGATATCCTCTTCCTTTGCGGAGGCGCGTTCGAAGGGCTGAACGACACCGTCGACAAACGTCTCTCAAAGGGCAGGGTCACCCTGGGCTTCAACGCCACCGGCAAACCCTCGGACGGTCTTTCCGAGGACGGAACGAACCTCCTCGACCACGTCATAGGCGACGACCTGCTCGAGTACGGCTTCATCCCCGAGCTTGTCGGACGTCTGCCGATATCCGTTGGCCTGCGCAGCCTCGACAAGGAGGCCCTCGTTAGAGTTCTAACCGAACCAAAGAACGCCTTCGTCAAACAGTACCAGAGCCTCTTCAAGATGGACGGCGTCTACCTCGAATTTACCCAAGAGGCCCTAGAAGCCGCCGCCGATCATGCCATTGAGCGTGGCACCGGCGCGCGCGGACTTCGCGCCATCCTCGAAGAGACACTGCTCGACGTGATGTACGAGCTTCCCACCCTCACCGGCGTGACGCGCTGCGTCGTCGACGCCGAGTCCATCCGCAAGACCAAGGGCGTCCATCTGGTCCGTGACGACGGCGAGGTCATGCCCCTCCCCCTATGGGAACAGAAGTCGGCGTAATTCCAGGGGAGGTCGGGTAGACCTTCGTCTGACAGCGTTGATTCTCTCCAATCCTCGCTGCCTCAAGGTGTCGTCACCGCGGGAGTCATTTTCATAACCACAGAGCGTGTTATTCGAACGCAGCGGAGCGGAGTGAGGAATCTGAGATCCTTGTTCTCTAGTCGGGGGTCGTAGCTGGAATTGCCTCGATGACGACAGCAGAACACAATAGATGCCTCGATGCGCTCGGATTGACAGACAGTCACGCCCGTTGTGCAAAGGTCTCCCCCGTATCGAAGTTGAGGGCAGACAGTTCGTGGGAATGACCATGGCTATGTGAAGGCCACATAAGGGATGGGAGTTGGCATGGCGATTCACCGCGGAGGGCGTGGGGAGCGTGGAGAGTCTTGTGGTAGCCTGATACCGCTTGCCGGGCGAGTGAGAAAACCTGTACGCGGGCGGACTTGACAGGCGAGATTCATCGAGTCCATTCACAACGGGGGTCGCATGCCAACTCCTAGAGTCATTTACCAGCCCAAAGCCGGCAGTCCCATTGACGTTGACCGTGAGTTCTACGGGCGATTAGGTGAAGAAACGGAGAGCCGGAGTCTGGTTGAACGGTTCGTCGTGCCGATACGGTCCGGCAAGGCCTGGCCGGTCCTGGCAGGCCAAATCTGCCGCATCGTCGTGATGGAAGGGGCGCAGGTGGCCGACTTCAACGCATGGAACCTGAACAATCCACGGGAACGCTTCTGGGCTGCCCGCACCAAGCAGCTGCACAGGGCCCACGTCACCACGTTTGACCGGCTGTGGTCATGTCTGCCGTACCTGCGGCCCATGCTTACCATCACCGGCGACACGGTGGACTATCCCCTAGACGAGGACGGCGCAGGATGTCACGACCTGCTGGGCACCCGCTGCGATCCATACGTTCACAAGCTGCTGAACGGTGAGGACTTCGACTACAGCTGCCACTCAAACCTGGTGCGGGCAATCACTCCATACCATCTCGACGAGAGCGATGTCCACGACGTGCTCAACATTTTCCAGGTGACCGGCCTTACCAGGGACGACCGCTACTTCGTGAAACCGTCACCGGCGAAGCAGGGGGACTGCTTCGAGTTCTTCGCCGAGATAGACCTGCTTTGCGCCATTTCCACTTGTCCGCACGGAGACCTGTCGGTCCAGGCTTGGGGAGAAGACAGCGCCGACCCCATCGACACCTGTCACCCTCTGGGCGTCGAGATATATCAACTCCGTCCGGGACTGCTGGAAGGTTGGAAGTCGCCTCCAACAAGCGACTACCGTGGTATCCACGGACTTGACCGTTCGTGAGGTTCAATTGGTCCGTGTGGGATGAGCCCGTGACATCTTCATCCAAGGGAACTAGACATGGTCTTGATATCGTAAATCACCCTCACCCTAGGCCTCTCCCTCGAAGGAGGCTGTCTCATAATTCGACAGCATACATTTCTCTAGCAAAGGGCGCCACGATTACCGTCGTTGTAGGCGCCATCCACCACGAAAGGTTACCACCTTGTCCGTCATTCCTGCGAAGGCAGGAATCCAGAACTGCCTGATAAGAGATGTTGATTATTTATGAGACAGGCTCCGAAGGGAGAGGGGATAATTCGGCATCTGCCCGGTTCGTTACATTCGAGGTGACTGAGTATTGGCCGGAGTAAGAGAAGATTGTAGTAACCGGAGCGGCGGGAAGGCTGGGACGCAGGGCGGTGAAGCAGCTGGTGGACCCGAGGCAAAGAAGTCCTGGCGACAGACCAACTGGCAGCCGATGACCTTCCGGCGAAGTTTGTGCGTTGCGACCTCATGGACGCCAAGGCAGTGGAGGGTGTTCTCAGGGACGCGGAAGCCGTAGTTCACATGGGAGCCATTCCAGGGCCACTGCGGGTAGACCCGAGGGTCATCTTCGACAATAACGTGACAAGCACCTTCAACGTCATGATGTCGGCGGCGGAGTTAGGGCTGCGCCGCGTGGTGTTCTCGTCCAGCGCCTTCGGCATGGGGTGGGCCCACGACGGGAGCGCTTTCGTGCCGATGTACCTGCCATTGGACGAGGAACATCCGATGATGCCTTTCGAGCCGTACGGGCTGTCCAAGCTGGTTGGAGAGGACATCGGGAGAATGATCGCGCGGAATTCGGACACCACCGTCGTCAGTCTACGGTTTACCAATGTGGCGCGCCCGGAAATCCAAGCGGAGTTCCCCTGGCCGGCCCCCACACCGGAGGAACCCCTGACGCTGGTGATGTGGGCCTACGCCGACGCCAGGGACGTGGCGGAGGCCCATGTATTGGCGCTGGATGTGGAGATAGAAGAGTATGAAGCCTTCATGATCGCTCAGCCTTCCAGCCGGTTCAATGAGCTTACGATTGACCTTGTCAAAAGAAACTTTGGGGACCGGTTGGAGATACGGGAAGGGCTGAACGGCACCGCAAGCGTAATCAGTACGGAAAAGGCGCAGCGACTGCTGGGCTGGAGACCTCGCTACGACTGGAGGTAAGAGACTGCGCTAAGAAACTATCTTAAACTATGGGCGTTGGCAGAGAATCGCCCTTCGGCAAGCTTTCAAGTAACAGCTCTTAAATGCTCCATTTTGGCGGCAGTTACTGACACCCCTGCCCGGCCCCGTTCGGCCTGAGCTTGTCGAAGGGCGCGCGGGGCGTAACGCTGCTCAGGGCGAACGTGGTTTTCTCTGCGCCGTGTGTGGGGAGAACTCGCAAAAACGTTTTTTGGGTTAGTTTCTGAATCAGAATGAGCTACATAGCATCGCCTACTCGATTCCGGGGGCTTGCCGCGCAACCCGACTAGGATGCGCCGTTCGGCTCGATGCAGACGTGCAGGGCGTCGCTGTCCACGTCTGCGAACAGGGCGAACGCCTCCTCCCAACGTTCGAGCGGGAAACGATGGGTGATGACAGCCTTCACGTCTACCATGCCGCAGGAGACCAAGTCCAGAGCCTGCTGGTAGTCCGGGGTGCTCCAGCCGGTATTGGGCAACAAGGTGACGTTCTTGGTCACGAGGTCCCGCGGCGCGAACGGAACGGTGACGAGCGGGTCGTAGTGACCCTCGACGAGGACGCTCCCGGTCCACCCGACGGCCTCCATCGCGAGCTCGAAGTCCCGTTTGGCGTAGCCGCAAATGAGGACGGCGTCCGCGTCTCCCCCGAGCGCGTCGCGTACCTGTTCCACAACGTCGGCGCTACGCACTTCGACAGTGCCCGTGGCGCCGAGCGCGGCGCCGACTGCCAACCTCCCCTCCCCAGCGCCGGCAACCACGAGGGCGCGAGGCGAGTGGAGGCGCGCAACCTGTACAGCCAAGAGTCCTATGGGGGTTGCACCGATGACGAGGACGCGCTCGGCCAAGTCGAGCCACAACCTTCGTATGGCCGCAGCAGCGTTGGCGAGGTTCTCCAGCAGCGCGCCCTGCTCCATGTCCACGTGGTCGGGCAGCTCGAAGAGGCACCTCTCCGGGACCGCCGCGTACTGAGCCAGACCCCCGTCCAGTGTGAGGCCGAGGGCCTGGAAGCGCTCGCAGTCGTGGGTTCCCCCAGTGCGGCAGGACGCGCACATCCCGCACAGCACGTACGCATGGACGGCGACACGGGCTCCCGGTCGGGTGTACTTGACGCCGGGTCCGCACTCCTGGACCACGCCGGCGAACTGGTGCCCCGGTATGAACGGGAACCCCATCTCGGTAAGGACGCCGCTGCGGATCCGAAGGTCGTTGTAGCAGAACCCCGCGCTCTCCACCCTGAGCACCACCTCGTCGGACGCCGGGCCGGGGTCGGGGCGGTCGGCAAGCCCGTACTCACCGGGCGCGGTGGTGTAGAGGGCCCTCATAGGGAGCCGCTGCGGGTGTCGAAACGCCGCGCGTTTCCGTCGCTGATTGCCATGCAGTCCTCCTGCCCATCCGCGAGCAGCCTCTGAAAGCCGCCTTTCAAGCGGCCGATATCATACTTGGCCGATGTTATACCAATTCGTCATGACTGCGCCATAATCCTTGAAATGCAGCGCGTATAGCAGAGACCACCCACCGTCATTCCGGCGAAGGCCGGAATCCAGAGTGTTCGGTCAGCGAGAATACGGTGGTATTAGCACGAATTGGTATTAGTTGATACACGTGTCCGGGTTGAAGTCTTCCCTAGAGTGCTGCGTGGGGCTGCGGAGAGGCGGTCAGGGTTGGACAGACAGCCAGATAGTCAACTCGCTGATACTACTGAACCCCGTATCGGAGTACAGGGCAGGTTCTGAACTCCGCCATGAAGCGGCTGGTGTTGGGCGGACAGTTGGTGGGCAAGCGTCTGAAGGCGGTGCGCTTCGCCCTGATCGCCCTACCGGGCCGTGTGATGTGTCACGCCAGGCGACTGATCATCCGTCTGGCCCGTGGCCATCCCTCATACGAGTTGCTGCTCAGGGCGCGAGAGAAGATGCTGGCGCTGGCTGCCGGGCCCTGAGCGTAGGCGACCTGTGCCGGAGCATCAGTTGAAGGCGACTCATCCGAGTTGCCGTGCCGGGTCATGCCTTCTTTGGCCTCGAGAGAGCCGCCATTTGGCATGTGGGCGCTCCACTACTCTCAAAACCGTCGGCCGAATCCCTCATTACGGCCCAATCTGAGCATATGTGACGCCGAGTCGACAATGAACACGTCCTGTAGAACCACAAAAGCCACACCAACAAGGTTAGGTGGGGGATTTGGGACATCTAGTGCTTAGTTGCATTGTACGGCGTTATATATTGAGCTCCGCGCGTGGCTGTAGCTACGCAGATCGAATTGACTGATCACGAGCGAACGACGCTGGAGAGTTTGGGTGCGTGGACCGAGAACGCAGCAGCGGTTTGTGCAGCGAGCCCGTATCGTGTTGGAGGCCGCGACGGGAAAGACGACCAAGGATGTCGCAACGCTGCTGCACACTCGCCCCGCTACCGTGAGCAAGTGGCTCACTCGCTTTGCCAAGAACCGACTGAAGGGGCTGGACGACGCGCCGAGACCCGGCAAGCCCCGGGTGTACGACGAGACGACCGACCGGCGCATCCTGGCTCAGTTGGATGAGCGGCCACCCGATGGGTACACCACGTGGACGGGCAAGCTGGTAGCCGAAGCGCTCGGTGACGTGTCGGAGGCCTATGTCTGGCGGTTTCTCTGCAAGCGAGGCCTCCACCTTCAGCGCCGTCGGAGTTAGTGGGTGAGCACGGATCCGCAGTTCGCCCAGCAAGCGGCGGACATCGTGGGACTCTACCTGGACCCGCCCGAGAACGCTGTGGTCATCAGTGTGGATGAGAAGCCGTCCATCCAGGCGTTGGAACGAGCACAGGGGTGGCTCCGACTCCCTAACGGAGAGGCTGTGCGGGGACATTCTCACGAGTACAAGCGACTAGGCACGACGCCCCTGTTCGCTGCCCTCGAGGTGCACACGGGCAAGATCAGGGCAGGCCACTACCGCCGCAAGCGCCGCCGGGAGTTCTTCGACTTCATGAACCGCACAATGGGGTAGTACCCCGATACCGAGCTTCACGTCGTGCTGGACAACTTCGTCACTCATAAGCCCAAGCATGACCGATGGCTTGCCCGCCATCCGTTGGTGAACTACCACTACCCACCCATGCTTCGTGGCTGAACCAGCTTGAGGTCTGGTTCAGCATCCTCACTCGGTCTGTCCTGCGACATCTCAGCGCTACCAACCCCAAGCAGGTGTGCCGGGCCATCGACCGCTTCACTGATGCGCGCAATGAGAGCCCAATCCCTTTCGAGTGGACCAAGAGCGTTGTCGGACCCGGAAGCCTCAAAACACGTTACTCTCAATTATGAAACTGGTACCGGTTCCACGTGATTTTGGTAGTTTACTCAAAACACCCTCACCCTAGCCCTCTCCCACGACGGGAGAGGGGATACGGACCTCTCAATTCGACTGTCATATTCAAATGGAAACGGTACTAGGTACTAGCTCGTTTTGGTGTGAATCGGGCGGTACACATGAAAACGCGAGAGTCTGCTCTGTGTTCGCGAAGAACCAGAGTAGGCTCGGCGAGAGTATGAGGACTAGACGGGTCGCGTGTGTCGCCATGTTAGCCTGATTATAGCAGCGACAGTCCAGCGCCTCCGGCTGCCGATAGGAGGACGACGAGCCGAGGGGGCCATGATGCCGAATCCGCGTGTTGGAGGCGGTCCTCGCGCTAGGAGACACGCTAAAGCGCATCATATTTCCGCTGACGCGCCCGCGCGCCTTCCGACATACAGGAGATGGGTCGCCATCCCCAAAATACTGGGGTCACCGGCGGTTCGTATGATCATGTCCAAGGCCGCTTGATAGGCGGCAGGATCGCTGGTCGACAATTCGGAGAGGGCACATTGGCTGTTCACTGCGATGCCTTCTGCCGACAATAACGCCAGCGTAGTGAAACCATGCTGCTCGAAGAAGGGGGTCACGTCCTCGAGCAGAACTCCATAGCCATTGGTAAAGCGGCCCGGCACATCATTGATAAACACGCCCTCTTGCAGCACACGCTCAATGAAGTCCGGCTGAGCCAAGTGGTGGCGCTCGTCCGGTATATCTAGGGTGCGTCGCAGGAAGGCGTATCGTGGCATTAGCGCCACGAACACAGTCCCTCCGACGCGAAGGACACGGCGAAGTTCGGCGGCGGCACGATTCCGGTCGTCTGAATCGGGAAGATGGTAGAACGGACCCAAACTCATCACTGCATCGAATGAGTCGTCAGCCCAGTGGGATAGGTCGCGGGCATCGGCTTCAACGACCTCTTCTATCATCGAATTTGCCCCAGCTTGGCCAATCTTTGTACGAGCAATAGAAAGCAGTTCAGGACACAGATCGGCGAGACTTACATGATGGCCGTGCTTCGCGAGCCAGATCGTGTATCGGCCAGGGCCACCTCCAATATCCAGAACCCGTGCATGGGGCGGCAGGTATGTGGCAAGCGCGTGGCAGGTAACTTCAAACTCGATTGCGCCATCGTCAGGATTTTCGAGTCTGGTCCATTCTCGTTCACCGATGCTGGCATAGTAGGCCCGGACGGCATCAGTGTTCATAGACTGTGCTCATGTCTTGTTCTTGGAAGGGGTGGTTGGCGGCCCGAAGGGCAGGTTTGAAACCTGCCCCTACCGGACCCTCCAGGGTGTGGTCGATGTGAATTGGAAGCAAGTCTTCTTCTTGGAATGGGTGGTTGGCGGTCCAAAGGGCAGGTTTGAAACCTGCCCCTACCGGACCCTCCAGGGTGTGGTCGATGTGAATTGGAAGCAAGTCTTCTTTTTGGAAGGGGTGGTTGGCGGTCCAAAGGGCAGGTTTGAAACCTGCCCCTACCGGACCCTTCAGGGTGTGGTCGATGTGAATTGGAAGCAAGTCTTCTTCTTGGAAGGGGTGGTTGGCGGTCCAAAGGGCAGGTTTGAAACCTGCCCCTACCTGGTTCTCCTGACCCTCCATAGTGTGGTCAAAGCGAATTGGGATCATAGCAGTGACAGCCCGGCCCCTCCGACTGCGGACAGGAGGACGACGAGCCAGGGGGGCCATTTCCAGAAGGCGAGGAGGCCGAATGCGGCGACTCCGAGGGCGAGGTCTTCTCGTGATGTGATGGCGGTCGTCCAGACGGGGTCGTAGAGGGCGGCGCCGACGAGGCCGACGACGGCGGCGTTGATTCCCATAAGGGCGGCGCGGAAGTTAGACCGCGATCTGAGGCTGTCCCAGAAGGGGAGGACACCGATGACGAGGAGGAACGACGGCAGGAAGATCGCGCCGAGGGCGAAGAGGCCGACCATCCAGCCGCCGTTGACTGTGCCGAGGTAGGCGGAGAAGGTGAGCAGGGGGCCGGGGACGGCCTGGGCCGCGCCGTAGCCCGCGATGAACTGGTCTTTGGTAGTCCAGCCCTGTGGGACGACCTCGGCTTGGAGGAGGGGCAGGATCACGTGGCCGCCGCCGAACACCAGCGAGCCGCTCCGGTAGAAGCCGTCGAATACGTTCAGCCAATCATTCTCCACGACCTGCCGGACGAGAGGCGTCCCGATCAGCAGGGCCAGGAAGACGGCAAGGGAGGCCAGGGCGATCCATAGGCCGATGGAGATTTTTCGTGTAGTTGAATCGGCTTGTTCGGTCCGGTCGCGGAGAAGACGCCAGCCGACGAGTCCGGCGACGGCAATGACGACGATGTTGGCGACGGGGTGCTGCCAGAAGAGGAGGGCGATGCCGGAGATTACGGCTATCGTGGCGCGAGACCTGTCGGGGGCGAGGTTCTTTGCCATTCCCCATACGGCGAGGGCGACGACCGCCACGGCAACGATCTTGAAGCCTCGCAGCCAGCCCTCGGTTACGAGGTTGTCGAACTCGGTGACACCGTAGGCGAAGAGGATGAGAAGGGCGGCGGAAGGCAGGGTGAAACCCAGCCAAGCGGCGACCCCTCCGAGGAGTCCGCCGCGTGTGATGCCCACGGCGATGCCGAGCTGGCTGCTGGCGGGACCGGGCAGAAACTGGCACAGGGCCACGAGGTCGGCATAGGAGCGCTCGTCGAGCCACTTGCGGGCGACGACGTATTCTTCTCGCAAGTAGCCGAGGTGGGCGACGGGGCCGCCGAAGGATGTAAGGCCCAGCCTGAGGGCAACGAGGAGTATTTCGATGAGGCGACGGGGTGTGCCGGGTGTGGGGGAGGGAGGGGATTCGGGAGGTGAAGGGTTCAAGGATTGTCAGTGTCCCGTGCTGGAAGTTGATTTTCTGGCACGGGAAAGCGGGTTCCGGGGGATCAGATCATGGGGTGAGAGGAAGCATCGCGCGAATGGAATTTCTTTCAAAAATGTTCCATTTTGTTCCATTTTGTTCCAATTCTGTTGTTATTGTAAAGTTGGGATACCGTTACGTTGGCCGGACGTGAAGGCCGCGAGAAGGTTGGCGATCCGTGAAATTCCCTCAGTTTTGTAACTTTCTGGGCTGTCGCATCAGTCGGCGGCAGGTGGCCAATTTGTAGTGTGGTACATGCGTTCTTGTTTGTCAAGTCGGGGAAGTGACTGTAACTGTTCAGTCTCCGTGAGTTGAATTGGGAAGACCCCCTGTCGGTGTCTCTCGCCCGGCGGGGGCTGACAGGGGTAGGTATTAGCATATCACTCCACTCTCCATTGACCAGAAAGCAACTCGGCTCTGTCATTCTGAGCGGAGCGTAGCGGAGTCGAAGAATCTAAAGTGTCTGTACTGACGTAAAGCTGACATAGGGAGTTCCTACGCTATTTTCGCTCTTGGTCACGATAGAGGAACGGTACTGGCTGTCCGGTCTTGCGGTCATGGATTTTAGATTCCTCGCTACACTCGGAATGACAGAGAGGCGGGGCCGGATCATAGCTACAAAACCGTTTTACCTACCCCTGTCAGCCCGGCGGGGGTGAGATTGTAGATTCTTCGTCGCTGCGCTCCTCAGAATGACAGCAGGAGGACAATTCCTTCGTATCTCACCGACTCTGAACAGTTACGTTTGGGGGTGGTGGGTCGGAGGTGCGTGAAGCGATGAAATTTGCTGAAGCGGGCTTTTCACCCTCACCCCAGCCCTCTCCCACGACGGGAGAGGGGGTATGTATTTGACTAACGGCCTCTCTCCATTAATGAGAAAGCGGCCCCGGCACTGTCATTCTGAGCGGAGCGTAGCGGAGTCGAGGAATCTAAAGTGTCTGTCACAATGTTAGAGCGTTTTCGGTACTCAGTTACGATATCAACGTGGCACGGCTGTCCAGTCTTGCGGTTATGGATTTTAGATTCCTCGCTGCGCTCGGAATGACAGGTAGTATGGAGCCGGTTCATAGCTACAAAACCGTTTTGTCTACCCCTGTCATCCTCCGCCGGGGGAGAGACTGTAGCTTCTTCGTCGCTGCGCTCCTCAGAATGACAGCAGGAGGACAATTCCTTGATATCTCACTGACTCTGACAGTTAACGTGTGGGTTCTGTGTGCTAGATTCCGGGTCGGAGTCGAACAGGGGCGGGTTTCAAACCCGCCCCTACAAGAGTTTGTACGAAGGGCGTCCTTGACAGAAAGAACGGGATTCCGACGGCGCCTAATACTGGAACGGCACGGGGATGTTGTCGCCGTGCCAGGGGAAGGCGTAGCTGGGCTTGTTGGAGAAGCGGTCGAGTCCAGCGTCGACTCTGATCGAGGTGGCCGGAGGCAGGACGACGGTGAAGTAATTGCCGTTGACCTCCGTGGCCTGGACTCCGTCTCCGGTCTGTGTCGTTACGGTGGTGAAGGTGTGTTCGCCGAAGGCTCCCGACTGGATGATGACACGGCGCGGCTCATTGCGGTTGGTGTTGACTAGCTCAACGCCCACGCCGTCGGCTCGAAGCTCGTCGACGAGGACGGCGACGTCGGGCGGGAGGCCGGGGCGCATGCGGTCGGGGTCGAAGTAGCGAACGGTGGCTCGGAGCATACCGCCGTGGTAGAAGTATTGCGGCGAGCCGAGCATGACGTGCGTGAGAATCTTGGTGAAGACGGCGTTCACGGGTTCCTGGTTGTCGCGGAGAATTTCAGGGACGGTGCGATCGTCGTCCTCCATCTTGTGGTAGGCCTCCAGCGCCCGCTGGTACTGGAGGGAGAGGGTCTTTTCCGGCCAGTTCGGATTCTTGCCATCGTAGTACTGGAAGCGACTGTACTCGCTGTCATACTCGGCCCTGGCCGGTCCCAGGTTCTCCTCGTTCCAGTCGCGCAGTTGGTCACCCTCACGGACGCGCAGGATGAGGTCGTAGTCGTCCTGCGACATGGAGGCGTGGTAGAGGTGGGCGAGCTCGTAGAGGCGCAGGTTGGTCGTTGAGGTGGCGTCCCACTTATCCTCCTCGACGTGGGCGTGTACCCAGCCGTCGGGCGTGGCGCGGTTGGGGACGAGAAGCTGGCCGTTCTCGTCGGTTATCGAGTTGTCGAGGAGGACATTGATCTGCGAGCGCAGGAGTTCGAGGTAGGAGGCGTCGCCCGTTACGAGGTGGGCGCACTCCGACGCGACGCCGAGCGAGTGGAAGATGTGGCTCCATCCGACGTAGCTGTTCCATCCGTAGAGGGTTCCCCACCAGACGCCGTCTCGGTGCTCGCCCGGCTTTCCGGTTGGCCCGACGTTGTCGGGGATGATGCCGCCGTTCTGTTTGATGCGGTCCATCCACGCTTCGACGTAGTCTACTACCCATTGCTTGTACTTGTCGTCGCCGGTGTACAGATAGGCGTTGGTGACGAGACCGGTCGCGGCGAGGTTGGCGGCAGAGTCGCCGTCGAGGATCACCTTGTTGAAGAGGGCTACAATCTCTTCCGCTCGCTTGGGATCATCCCACCATCCCGGTTTGAGCTCCTTTACAGCGGGGTACAGCGACCCGCGCACACCCATCGACTTCGCCTTCCAGCCGGGTGATGCGGCGTGCCCTCCATGCAAGTACGTCTTCACTTCGTCGAGCGTCGCGCTGTGGTACGGGCCGAGACTGCCGTGCATGGGGGAGCGGATGATCTTGTGCACGGGATCGTAGATGGGAGATTCGGGGTCTTCGCCGAGGAACATGTCGGCGAACCGTCGCGCGCGGCGGACGTTTTCGGAGATCGTCGGGTCTCCCAGGCCGAGGTCGTAGAAGGCCATGTTGCCCTCGCCCATGTGGTGCCACTCGGCGTCGCCGGGATGGGCGATGCTGAAGTACTCGTTGTGGATGTTGTACTTCAATCTCATCGGGGACGCGCCATGGTGGTAGTCAAGGTTGTTGATGCGGTTGCCGTCGCGGTCGTCGAAGAGGCGCGTCGTCGCGTTCCAGTGCTTCAGGGCAAGGTCGACGAGGCTCTCGTCGCCACCCATGTTGTAGAGAAGGCACCAGTTGTAGGAGCGCTCGTAGTAGTCGTCGAGATCGTCGGACCAGTACCACGCGCCGCTACGCTCGGCGTACTTGCGGCTCATCATGTGCGCGCCCTTTTCCATAAGGGCGATGATCTTGAGCTCGAGCAAGGCCCAGGACGGAGGAGTGGCGACTTGGCTGGCGGTGATTGTCGGCATATTGGGCATGGTAGTCATGGTGTACCTCGTGAGTGGAGGGAGACAACCCCGTTCATGGCGGGGCTGCTCGCGATAAGTGCTCGGTTACTCGTGGAAGGGGATCGGGATGCTCTCGCCGTGCCACGGGAAGGCGTAGCTCGGCTTGTTGACGTAGCGGTTCATTCCAGCGTTGAGGCGGATGGCCGTTGACGGGGGGAGCTCGACGACGAAGGCCTTGCCGTGTACCTGTTGAACGGTGTCGCCGTCGTCGCCCTCCCGGTGGAAGCTGATCTCGGTGAAGTCGTGCTCCCCAAACGCGCCGGCCTGAAGAATGACGCGCCGGGTCTCGGCGTGGTTTGTGTTCACGAGCTGGATGCCCGCGCCGTCCGGTCGGAGCTCGTCGACGAGGGCGGCGGTGTCGGGCGGGAGGCCGGGACGCCCGCGGTCTTTGTCGAAGTAGCGCACGGTCGCGCGCAGGAGGCCGCCGTTGTAGGTCGCCTGCGGCGTGCCCATCGTCACCTGGGTGAGACCCTTCGTCAGTACGAGGTGCTGCGGCATCTGGTTCGTGGTGATGATGTCGTAGGGCAGACGGTCGTCCTCCATCATCTCCGCGTACTTCGTTATGGCCTCGTTGTATTCGGCCGCGAGAATCTTCATCGGCCAGTCGGGATTCTTGCCGTCGTAGTATTGGAAGCGGGAGAACTCGGTCTCGCCGGAGTTCTTCTCGCCCAAGCGGTCGCCGACCTCGTTCCAGTCGCGGCGGACGTCCTGATCGCGGATGTGGGTGATGAACTCGTAGTCCTGCGTGTCCATGGAGGCGTGGTACAGGTGCATCATCTCCTGGGCGCGCATGGGGCTCGGCCCCTGCATGACGCCGCGCGAGGGGATGCCGTCGTTCATGCCGCGTCCGACGGGGGGAGTGAGTATCCAGCCCTCGGGGCCGTATCGGACCGGCGTGATGAGCTGGCCGTCGTCCTCGATCTTCGCCGCGTCGACGATGACCTTGAGCTGCGAGCGCAGTAGTTCGAGGTACTCGTAGTCGCCGGTGAGCATGAGGGCGCATTCGACGGCGGTGTTGATGCCGTGAAACATGATGTTGTAGCCCTGGTAGTGGTTCCAGCCGTACTGGCCACCCCAGAACACGCCCTCGCGTCCGCCGCCGATTACGCCGTCGTGGTCGACGTTGTCGGGCGTGACGCCGCCGTTCTTCTTGGTCCGGTCGATCCAAGCTTCGAGGTAGTCGAGGACCCACTGCTTGTACTTGTCGTCGCCGGTGTAGAGATAGGCGTCGGTAACGAGGGCTGCTGACGCCAACGTGTTTGGAGTGTCGCGCTGGAGCACGAGCTTGCTAAAGAGGTCGACGATGTAGTTCCGTCGTTGGGGATTCTCGAACCACCGGGCTTCGAGGTGCGGAACGACGGGATAGAGACTTGCGCGGACGCCGTAGTAGTTGACCTCGCCGCCGAGGTAGCGGCCCGCGAGGAGCATCGTGTTCGCCCAGTGGACGTCTCCTTCGAGCACGGGACCCTGGCTTGATTGGAAGGGAGAGCGGATGATCCGCTTGCTGGCATCCCAGAGGTCGGCTTCCGGGTCCTCGCCGATGTACATGCCGGCGAAGCGGCGGGAACGGCGGGCGTTCTCGGAGATGGTGGGGTCTGCGACGCCCATGTCGTACCACGACATCAGCCCCTCGCCGAGGTGGTGCCACTCCATGGCGTGGTTCATGCCCCAGAACTCGTTGTGTTGAGCAGGGGTGAACTTCTTGGTGTGGTCGTTGTGAATGGGACGGTGGTTGAAGCTCTGATCGCTGATACGGTTGGTGGCGTTCCACTGCTGCAGGTGCAGGTCGAGCATGTCGTCGGCCCCGCCGAGGGCATAGAAAATGCCGAAGTTGTAGAACTGCTCGTAGAGGTCGTCGAGGTCCTCGGCGAGGAGGGTTGCGCCTCCACGCTCGGCGTACTTCGACGTGTACGTCCGCGCCGATTCTTCCATCAGCGAGAAGAGCTGCCGCTCCATCAGCGCCCATGCAGGAGGGGCCGTTACCTTTGTGGCCGTAATCGTCGTGGCGTCGGGTACTTCAACGGTTCGTGGGTACATTTTGGGGCCTTTCCCTCTTGCGGTTCGAGTAGCTGAGTATCTAGTGTTCCGTTTCTGAAGTTCGTTGTGATTAGTAGATGGACCTGATCGCAGCCAATGCCCTCACCCCCGTATCGAATACGGGGCAGGCTCTAGTGCCGATTCCATATGATTTTGGCAGCTTACTCAAAGCACCCTCACCCTAGCCCTCTCCCACGACGGGAGAGGGGATAAATCGACATCTGTCTGGTTCATTCTGATCAAGTTGACTGAGTTCTAGTAGAGACTTCCCTGACGAGTGACCGGACACCATCGGGCGGTCATCAGGTGGTCGATGAGAATCTCGGTCGCGTCGGGAGTGCCAATGCGCTTCAGGGCCTCCGCCGCGTTGCCTAGCGCGTACCGGTTCGGATCGTTAAGCACGTTGGACAGGGCGTCGATGGCCTCCTCGGCCTGCGGACCCAGCTTGGCGACCGCCAGCGAGGCGTTCCTCCGCACGGTCTCATCCTCGTCGGAGAGCGCGTCTATCAGGGCGGGCACGGCTTCGGAGGTACCCTGCGCCACCTGGCCGAGGGCCTCGACCGCCTGGCTCCGCACGGAAGGGTGCCGGTCGCTAGACGCGCCGATGATGGTCTGCAAGGCGTCCCGCGCGCCGAGTCCGATATCGCCAAGCGTCTCTACTGCAAGGGCCTTGTCCCACTCTTCCGATGTCTCCACGACATCGACGAGCGCGGGAACCGCCGGCCCTTCCATGGCCGTCAGAGCATAGCTGGCGTTCGCCGACTGTTCCATCTGTCCGGGCACGCGGCGCAGCCTGTCCTTGTCGTTGTACCAGTTGTCTGCGCTCCCGGAACGCATGGTGTCGATCAGGGGCCCGACGGCAGGCTCGCCCATGGCGCTCAGGGTGTATGCGGCGTCGAAGGCGGCGGGCTCGGAGTCGCCACTGAGCGCGGCGATAAGTTCTTCAACGGATGCGCCGTTGCCGGAGTGTCCGCCGTTCGCATCTGCACGGAACCAGTGCCATGCGTGTGACAAGAGTCCGCCGTATTCACCGTCGTCATCTCCCCACTCGGCGTCCTGATTGTCCCAGCTTGGCGCGGTCGGCTCGCCCATGCGATTGAAGAGAAACTTGACCATGTAGCGCTTGCGGTCGGTGTGGTTGGGCATCCCTCGGTGGACTATGTCGTAGTTCGCGATTACGATACGACCCGCGTCTCCCGCAGCGCCGATCTCGCGGTCGTAGGAGTCCTCGGGGATGACGTTGGTGTACTGCGTTCCCGGCACGACGCCGGTGGGGCCCATTTCGAGGGGCGTGTCCTGGGGATAGTAGAAGGTCACTAGCCAGCGGGTGTGATGCCGCCTGCGCGTGAACGAGTCCTTGTGCAGGGTCTGGCCCTTGCTGTGGGGCTGGTTGAAGTGGACGAACCGGTGAGGTTCGAGGTAGTAGTCGTCCCCCATGATGCTCGCGAGCGCCCCGCGCGTCACGGGGTCGTCGTACAGCAGTTGAAGTTCCGGGATTCTTGGCAGAAGGTTGTTGCCGGGGTTGCCCTCGGTCTGGAAGATTTCATCGACCTTGGCGAACATCTCATCGTGGTACTCGCGGGGCAGGTTGGGCCGCACGGTGATGTACCCTTCGCGGATGAAAGTCCGCATTTGGTCGTCGGTGAGCCTGACCGCGTCCACGGCATACCTCCAAGCGTCGGGTAGGCTATGTCAACGTCGACGAGGTGTCAAGCGGATGGGGGGCTGGGAGACCTTCCTAAATGTTCCTTGTTCTGCCAATACCTAGGGGCGGGTTTGAAACCCGCCCCTACCGGCGCCAGCCCTTGCATTGTCCGCGGTGATCCCAGGAACAATCGATTTGGAGAATGTATCTGATCAGATATGTGGATAAAGTCAATACGTGTTTCACTTTCGGGACTGCGTCCTGCCTACGACATCAGGGTTTCGGGGTCTTCATCCCAGCGTGACGGGTTGTCCATGATGTACTGGCGGATGCGATTTAGCGACTCGTCATTTCGGATGACGTGTTGGTCTGCCACACTTGCAAGTCACACAATCCCATGGACGTGATTGGGCATAATGACGTAGGTGTCTAGCTGAATGTGTGGATCGTGACGAGGTAACTCTTCCCACACGACCTTAGCCAGACGGCCTGCATCGTTGAGGCGCATTTTGCCGTCCTCCACTTCACCGAGGAAGCACTCGCGGTTCTGAGTATATATCGTGACGAAATATGCATCTAGTGTCCTGTTTCGCAAGTTCGTCGGATTATTTGGGCTAGTCTTGTAGGGGGCAGGGACTGGATTCCGGCCTTCGCCGGAATGACGAATGAGTGTCGATGGTCGTCGCATTAATGTAATGCACTTCAGAATCGGGACACTAGGCTGTGTTGTGTCAGAGATTCGCAGAATAAATCAGCGCGCGAAAATCCCCTCTCCCGTCGTGGGAGAGGGCTAGGGTGAGGGTTACTTCCCGCAACACACCCATCCGCTTAATACAACGAACTTCGGAAACAGGACACTAGGAGACTGTCCGGGCGGTGTGGAATGGACTCTACGGGTTGTTGAGCAAGGCGTGTGATGCGCATGGGAGACTCATCCTTTTGAACTGGTCTTATGCATCTCAAATTCTAAAGGTGACTCTCCCTTCTCTCAATCCTCTGACAGTTCCCACACTCCATGAGACAGTCCCCGGTAGCCCGCCAAACTTGTCAAAATCGAGAGCTTTTGTCCTTAGACTCAGTCTGGTATTGTAGCTGCCACCTGTCAGTTCCGACACAGTATGATGGCGGAAGTCCTGCGCCAGACAACGATGTCGCCCAAGGCCTCCGGAGAGTCGTGAAGGAGTGCCATCTCTTGCAGCTTCCTGACATCAAATGGGTATTCTTCGACATTGGTTACACCTTGATCAACGAGGACGACGCAGTTGGAGATCGTATCCTTCAAGTCCAGGCAGCGCTTAAGAATCGCGGGGTCTCGGTTTCCGCCGAGGCCATCAGGGCGGCCCTTGAGAAAGCCGCAGCCGAGGGAGCGCCTACACTGGTTTCCCGAGCCATAGCTATATTGGCAGATTCAGAAGAACTCGGAGAACGTCTCAAAGCACGGTTCGCTTGGCGGAAGGACTTGGAGAGACCCTACCCACAGGCCGAGCGGGTTCTATCTGAGCTCAGTAGTCGGTATAACATAGGCATCATTGCGAATCAGTCTGCCGGAACGGAGGCCAGGTTGCACAGTTGGGGCCTCCTGAGTTTCATCTCTCTGGTTATCGCTTCCGCTGAAGTGGGGCTGAACAAACCCGATTTGTCCATCTTCCAGCTGGCCATGAGAAGGGCTGGAGCCAGACCCACCCAAATAGTAATGGTCGGCGACCGCATAGATAACGACATCACACCTGCAAAGTCCCTGGGTTGGAAGACGATCCGCATCAAGCAGGGCCTATCAAAGGGTCAAGTATCCATAGGCCACACACAGGCCCCGGACTTTGAAGTCCATCGACTGGACGACATCCTTCGCATTTTGTTGTAGCCACACATCAACTACACCTGCAGACCCTGGGTACGTCATGAATGAGCCGCACATCTCCAGCGTGTGGTGATCAGACTTAAGGCAGATGGCCTGGAACAATGAACCAAGTTAGGATAGTCGGCACAGGTACCGGTCAGTGGGGCGGGAAAACGGCGACTACCAGCCGCTTGGTGGAGGTCCTTGGCGACACCGTCGCACTTCATTTTGACGATTGCCACAACACGAACGTACATTCTGTTGCCGATTGGAAATCGCACGGGCAGGATGGAGTATAGGTGCGCGAGTTCAGGATTTCACTTCTCAAGTTTACCGTGAGGAGTAGTCGGAATGACTTCTGATCCGGTGCGCCTACAGAGCATCGAGACCGCAGCCGTCGTTGTGACGCCATGGACGGAATGGACGTTTGCGCGCCTCCGGGCCGTGAGTGGAGCATCTGCGGACGTGGAGATAACCACTGCCGGAGATGTAGTTCGGCTGGTCGCTGAGCAGGTCGATGTCTTGAAGGGTTACGCCATACCCGGAGAGGCGGATGTTCCTCGCATGTTGGGCGTGGACGAGCGTCGACTTAGCGGTGACCTGCCTCTGGCTACCGCGGTGAGCGCCCTGCGCACCGGTGTCTCGATCATTCAGGCGGTTGAGGATGGGACTACCCTGACGGAGGCCTTGGACGGAAAACCGCCGCGCAGCGTTCCGCTCTACGCGAACGTCAACCGAGGCCTATTCGCGACTCAACGTACACCGGCAGACTTCGCGGAGGCCGCCGAGTTGGCAGTGGGAGAAGGTTTCCGCGCGGTGAAGTGCGCCCCGTTCGATGAAGTAACTGCGAACGACGACTCAGGCGAAGCGATCCGGCAGGCCGGGTTCGGCATCCAGCGCGTTGCTGCGATCGGGGACACCGTGGGTCCTAACGTGACTCTGATGGTCGACTGTCACGGGCGTTTCGAGATTGAGTCCGCGGTGGTCGTGGCCGAGGAATTGGCAGAGCTTGGCGTAGGCTGGTTCGAGGAGCCGGTACGGCCTAACGAGAACCCGGTGGGTTCAGCACGGACTGCCGCGTGTGTGCCGATGACCGTGGCCGGTGGAGAGAGGGGATACGGCGAGGGGATGTTCGCGGACCTGATCGCGAAATCTGCGGTCAGGGTCATCATGCCGGACGTGATGTTCTGCGGCGGCGCGGCTGTGGCCGCGCGGTCCGGCATGGCGGCAATCGACGCAGGGGGTGAAGTATCTCTCCACAGTCCTTCGGGACCGGTGTCATTGCTCACCGGCGGACACGTCACCGCGTCCATGTCGGGCGCGATGCCGCTGGAGCACGCTGTCCACGAGGCGGACTGGCGAGGGGACTTGCTCACGCCCCCGGAGCGAGTTCAAGACGGTCGCCTGCACCTCGCTCCCTCCCACGGGCTCGGCGCGGAGTTGAACTGGGACTTGATGAGGCGGATCGGAAGGGTGTGGGATCATTCATGACGCCGGCTCCTCATTGGATGTGCCTGAGGTATTCCCACTCACTTTCGCCGAGAGGCCTCGTACCTTGAAACTCCGCCGTCCGGCGGCCTGCTAGTACTCAGTCAACTTGAATATGACGAGAACAGGCAGATGCCGATTTATCCCCTCTCCCACGATGGAGGCTGTCTCAGAAATAGACCACCCCTCTTGTCATGAAGTTGTGGATTCCTGCCTTCACAGGAATGACGGTAAGGGTAGCTATGTTTCGTAATGATTGATACCTTCAACGACGGTACTCGTGGTGTCCTTTGCTAGAGAAATGTATGCTGGCGAATTTTGAGACACCCTCCGGTGGGAGAGGGGATACGCGCCTCTGAATGCGACTGTCATGTTCGAATGGGAACGGTATTAGTACGAGATCCACTCCCTTCCCAACTAGCCCCCATCGTTTGTGGTACATTATTCTTCGCCCCCCACAAGCAATAGGAAGACAAATGTAAGGAGTCGAAGGAAAGATGACGACGGAAGGTAACGTCACAGAAGCCGAGATCGCCTCCCACTGGAAGGAAGAGGAACTGATCCACCCAAGTCCCGGGTTCATCGGGCAGGCCAACCAGTCCGACCCGGCAGTGTTCGACCGCTTTACGCCGGACAAGTTCCCCGACTGTTTCGTCGAGTACGCCAACCTCTTGTCGTGGGACAAGTATTGGCATACGACCCTTGACGATTCCAATCCTCCTTTCTTCAACTGGTTCGTCGGGGGACGGCTGAACGCCAGCTATAACTGCGTCGACCGGCACCTGGAGGAATACGCAAACAAGGCCGCATTCATCTGGGTATCCGAGCTCGAACACGAGCCGGACATCGTGCTCACCTTTCAGGAACTGTACGTTCGCGTCAACGAAACGGCCTCACTGCTGCAGAGCCTTGGGCTGAAGGCCGGAGACCGGGTCACCCTCCACATGCCGATGATCGTCGAGCTGCCGATCACCATGCTGGCCTGCGCCCGGCTGGGAGTGGTCCACTCGGAGGTCTTCGGCGGGTTCAGCGGCGCCGCGTGTGGCGACCGGATTGTCGACTCAGGCAGTTCCATACTGATAACGGCCGACGCCTACCATCGGGCCGGTACCCTGCTCGACCACAAGATCAAAGCTGACGAGGCGGTGGAGGTCGCGGAGAACGAGGGCGTGGAGGTCGACAAGGTGCTGATATGGCAGCGCTACCCCGGCAAGTATTCCTCGCCGACGCCGATGGTTGAAGGGCGGGACGTGTTTGCCAACGATCTCATCCAGGAGCACAAGGGGAAGAAGGTCGCGCCGGTGTCTCTGCCCTCAGACCACCCTCTCTTCCTCATGTATACAAGCGGGACAACCGCCAAGCCGAAGGGCGCACAGCACAGCACGGGAGGATACCTCGCCTATGTAACGGGCACGTCCAAGTACTACCAGGATATCCATCCCACCGACACGTACTGGTGTCTCGCCGACATTGGATGGATTACCGGCCACTCCTACATTGTGTACGGTCCGCTGTCGGTGGCCGCTACGGGCGTGCTTTTCGAGGGTGTCCCTAACTATCCTGACCCGGGTCGGGCATGGCGGGAAGCCGAGCGTCTCAACGTCAACATCTTCCACACCGCTCCTACCACGATCAGGATGCTTCGGAAGGCTGGGCCGGACGAGCCAGCAAAGTACAACTACCACTTCAAGCACATGACGACCGTTGGCGAGCCGATTGAGCCGGAGGTCTGGCGTTGGTACTACGATGTCGTCGGAAAGGGCGAGGCGGCCGTCGTCGATACCTATTGGCAGACGGAGACGGGAGGGTTCATCGGCGTCACGCTGCCCGCTCTCCAGCCCATGAAGCCCGGAAGCTGCGGGACGGGCGCGCTCGGCATTGAGCACGTCGTGTTCGACGAGAACGGCAACGAGATCGAGCCAGGCAGCGGCGTTGCAGGCAATGTCTGCATCCGAAACCCCTGGCCCGGACGGATGCAGACCGTCTGGGGAGATGACCAGCGGTTCATCGACACGTACTACACGAAGTTCAACAAGGACCCTAAGAGCAAGGACTGGCGCGACTGGCCGTACATGACCGGCGACGGCGGAATCCAGGCTGCGGACGGCTACCTCCGCGTGGTCGGGCGGCTGGATGACGTCATCAACGTGGCCGGTCATCGGCTGGGCACGAAGGAGTTGGAGTCGGCGACGCTCACAGTCGAGGCGGTTACGGAGGCGGCCGCTGTACCGGCATTCGACGAGCTGAAGGGACGGTCTCCGGAGATGTACGTCTCCATTCACGCGGGTCACGATCCCGACGAGGTAGCCACCCAGGTCAAGGCCGCCATTACTCAGATCATTGGGCCTATCGCGAGGCCGAAGTACGTCTGGATCGCGCCCGATTTGCCCAAGACGCGCTCCGGCAAGATCATGCGGCGCGTGACCGCCGCGATTTCCAACTTCGTGGACGTGGGCGACGTGACCACCCTTGCCAATCCTGAGGTGGTCGATGAGATACGGGAGATCGTGCAGCAGACGAAGATTGCGGCCGGCGACGTGCCGGCAAACGTTGCAAAAGAGATGAGCGAGGAAGTACAGCGCTTCGGCAACGAGGGATGAATGCTAAGACTATTTCGTAAACACATGACATCCGAACAGTCCGCCGGTCTCGGCGGGGGGTTCACAAGGGACAACTCAAAGGGTCCCGGGACCGCACTATACGTAGATACCGAGAACCTTCAGGGCAGCGCCCAAACGCTCATAGAGAACATCATCGAGGACTGGCCGGAGGGAATCCCGCCGCCTACACGCCTCAACCTCTATGTACAGGCCGACCGGGTCTCGCTCTGGGACATATGGGCAAACGGCCGGTTTCCCCAGTTGACCACAACGGCTAGAGGTATACAGCATTTCAGCAACAGGCAGTCCAAGAACTCGGCCGATATCGCGATAGCCATAGACGCAATCGCCGACTACGTCACCGGAGTCGCTGAATTCGTAGCAGTGATGAGCGACGACAGCGACTTCATCCCGCTGTATGCAAAGCTGAAGGAACTGGAGTCAAGACGGGTCCCCTTCCTGTGGTTGGTGACAGACCGCACCAAGACCCGGTCGACCACCATCAGGGACTACTTCCCGAACGCCCACATTCATGTAGTTCATACCCGAAGAACGTCACGGCCTAGCCATGCCGGCGAGACTCAGGCCAATGGCTCACGCCGAACTCGACCTGTCGGAACGAGTGCGCGCCCGGCCGGCGATGCCGGAGATACTCAGTCCAATGGCTCACGCCGAATTCGACCTGCCGGAGTGAGTGCGCCCCCGGCCGGCGATGATGGCAAGAACCTCGCGGATCGCATGGTTGAGGTGGCCGACCTCATCATCCAGCAGATGCCTGCCGGTTCCTTCAGGAGCACCGAGTGCCAGCGCGTCATCAAATCGCAGTGGCCCGGAGATCCCATGGCGAGGATGTCGAGCGTCCGCTTCGGCACGGAGTTCGCCAACAAGATCTGGCCCATTCTCGATGAGCGCGGGGTCGAGCTGCTGAGCACGAAGCCGCGGAAGTATGGGCTGACTCAAGAGGTCAAAGACGCCCACCGAAACGGGAACGTGGCGTCGCGGGCGTAGTGGCGGCCACTTAGCTCATCTTGTTACTGATCGCCCCCAACGGCAGGTCCCGTCGGCCCGGCCACGGGATTTCGATGCAAGGCCTACAGGCAAATGGGACCCGGGACTTCCTTGCCTTGTTCTTGGTAAGCTAGCAGCATCTCGTTTAGGGCGTCCCGGAGCATGAATCGGCAGTCCTCCAGGTCCGCTCCCTCAGTGACAACCTCAGGCCACTCGACCAACTGGCCCATGTACCCGGACTCGATCTTGATGTATCCGGCGGTATAGTTCCTCAGCATAGCGTTACTCCACCTCGGCGCTGATGATGAGGTGCTCGAGCCAGCCGTCGCTGTCGTTGATGAGGCCGTGAGGCACACGCGGCGGGCCGTACACGAAGTCGCCCTCCTCGACGTCCAGGGTCTCGTCGCCGACGATCATCTTGCCCGTCCCCTCGGTGAAGACGTAGACCTGCTCCTTGTCGGAGTGGGAGTGAGTGCCCGTTTGGAGGCGCGGCTGGAGCCGGTGGATGGTGATCTTCTGCACGCCCTCGACGGGGGCCTCGGTGTAGGAGCGTCCCTGCGTTCCCTTGCCGGCGAAGACCGACCAGAGCAGGGCTGCGCCGTGTGAGACGTGGGGCATGCTGTCGAGCCAGTGGCGGTGCGCGATGGGCTGCTTCGAGCCGTGAGCGTTGGAGGCGGCGATGATCTTCTTGTTCTCTTCCTGCTGCTCTTCGGGGACGTGCTTACCGTTGATGATGAGGTGAACGAGCCAGTCTTCCGTGTCGTTGATCATGTGGTGGTAGCTCGTCGGGGGAACGCAGACGGCATCGCCCTTCCTTACGGGGTAGATGACCTCGTCGATGTTCATCTTGCCGCTGCCCTCGGTGAAATAGTACACCTGCTCGCGGTCGAAGTGGACGTGGTAGTCCCCGGCCTTGCCCGGCTGGATCATGTGCCGTGTGACTCCACTGAACCCCTGCAGGGGCGTGGCGTTGTACGATGAAGCCTCTCCCGCACTCACCGGCCCGAGGATGGGCCAGACGATTGCCGTCTCATGTCCGATATACGGGGTCACGTCTTGCCAGTTAACCTTGATTGCCATGTTGGCTCCTTTCAGAAGCTAGAATTCTAACACTCTTGGTGCACAACTACCGTTCCTCATCGCTATCTTCACTAATTGGAAGCTGACTCTGCTCAGGTAGAGTAAGGCCCGTAACTCTTGGATTCCTGATTGGAAACCCAAGATGTGTTGACAGTCCTTCCTTGATAAGTCGGTTATCGTAAGTGTGGAACTCATCGACACCAAACCACTTTGCCGTTGCCAGATGAACTGCATCCATGGGCTTAAGGTTCCATATTTGGTTTAGTCCCATTCGTATCAAGGTTCGGGCTTCAAGGCCTATGAGGTCATGGAATTCGATTAGAGTAATCGTCCTGCGATCCTCCCATAGTGAGTCGATCGCGTCCTCAATGGATTGGTCGATCCGGTTTGATAGTTGCTCACTTTGGGCAAAGGCCACCTCAACTATAGATACGGACGACGTGACCAACTCTATATCGCCCAGTTCGTTTTTGCTGTCAGCAAGAAGAGAATCAAGAACAAGGATCCTGTCTGGAACTGCGTTTATGAGGGAGAGCCAGCAATTGGAGTCCCAATAGATTCTTCTACGACCCTTAGGCATCTCTCAGTCGCCTGATTATTTCTTCGGGCATTAGGGCACCGTCTGGTATTGGGACGATACCGATCACTCGCGTATAGTCGCCTTCGTGTTCGTCCCCGATCTGTTCAATCTTTGAGATGTTCCTAATGGCTATGGGCCTCCCCGACTCCGGGGAGCGTGACACCAGACCTTCAACTACAGCCCTTTTGCCCCACAAGCCGCGCATACGTTCGTCCTGACCTTCATCAAGGTAGCAGGCCACTGCCTTATCGTGGAGTGCGTCATAGAGAGTGAAGCGAAGGGATGTCCTGTTCGTCAGTGTTTGAATTCGCCCTTCCACCGCACTGTAGGCATCAGTAATGACGGGACTGGCGGACTTCGGAGGAAGGGAGGTTACCAGGATATCCGTTCTCGCCGTTTCAAACCTGAGTGATGTGATGCTGCCGCCGAGGATTCCGACAAGGCTCCGAGCACTGTCTTCAATGCTCTTAGCAAAGGCAAGGGGCGAACCTTCGCTCAATGCTTGTCCTACTTCCCCATATTGCTTTACTACCTGATCCGCTTTCTCCGGCTTGTCCGTAATGGCCCTTAGCGTCGTGACGGCACTACTAATCTGGAGATCATCTATCACCCATTCCACATCCGTGGTCGCACCGACTTCGTCCGTTATAGCGTTGACGAGCTTGGCGAATTCCGTCATCGCTCGGGCGAATTGAGTGGACGTAACCTTGCCATCCAAGGCTAGAGTTAGAGTATTGTCAGACATTCTTATGTGGTCGCCTGTGACTGCTTGCTGCCGTGAACCGGAGGTATAACACACGGCTTATGACGGAGAGTGTTCAGGTAAACGTTAGATGCCGAGGCTATTTTGGTCTTGGTTGTGAACAAGCGATTCTCATCGGTCGATTACCAGACATGTTACGAGGCAGGTCCGATTACGTCAAAACCGGTGTATGGTCGAAGGACTTCGGGGACGGCGATGGAGCCGTCCGGCTGTTGGTAGTTTTCCATGATGGCGATGAGGGTGCGAGGGATGCCGAGGCCGGAGCCGTTGAGGGTGTGCGCGAGCTGCGGGCGGGCGCCGTCCTCCGCGCGGTAGCGTATCTTGGCGCGTCGGGCCTGGAAGTCCGTGCAGTTCGATACCGAGCTGACCTCGAGCCAGTCTCCGCTGCCCGGGGCCCAAAGCTCAACGTCGTAGGTCTTGATCGACGCGAAGCCCAGATCGCCGGTGCACTGGAGGAGGAGACGGTGGTGGAGTCCCAGACGGCTGCACAGTTCCTCGGCGTCCGCGACCATTTCGGCCAGGGCCTTTGGCGAGTCCTGCGGCTCGGTGAAGCGAAACATCTCCACTTTTTCAAACTGGTGGACCCGCTTTATCCCTCTGGTATCGCGGCCCGCAGCGGCCTTTTCCCGGCGATAGGAGGGCGAGTGCGCCACGTACTTCAGGGGGAGCACGCCAGGTTCGAGGATCTCGTCGGCGTGGATGTTCGTGATGGGGACCTCGGCGGTCGGGATCATCCAGAGGTCATCCTCTTCGTCGTGGTACATGGTGTCGGCGAACTTGGGAAGCTGGCCGCTGCCCGTGGCCGCCTGCCGCGTGACCATGTGGGGGACATAGAGTTCCTGCATCCCGAACTCGTTGACGTGAGTATCGAGGAGCCACATGATCAGGGCACGCTGCAGCGTCGCGCCCTTGCCCTTGAAGATGTAGAAACGCGATCCCGACAGCTTGACCGCCCGTCGAAAGTCGATGATTTCGAGCGCCTCGCCCAACTCCCAGTGGGGCTTCGGGTCGAATGAGAGGTCCGGCGGGGAGCCAACCGTTTTGACGACGACGTTGTGGGCGTCGTCGTCTCCCACGGGAACATCGCTCTCGGGGATGTTCGGCACATCGAGGAGCAGGGCGTCGTATTCGCCGACGACATCACGGAGAGCACCTTCGAGCTGCTTGATGTGAGAGCCGACCTCGCGCATCTCGGCGATGAGCTCCGGCGGCTTCTCCTTCGACCTGCCAAGACTGCCGCTCACTTCGTTTCGGCGAGCGCGCAGGGCGTCGGTCTCGGCGATGATCTCACGCCGACGGATGTCCAACTCGATGATCCGGTCGATATTGCCGGTCAGGCCACGGTCCGCGATGGACTTCTTGATTTGATCGGTCTCGTTGCGGATCGTCTCGATGCTCAGCATGTCTAGGTCCCGTTGCGCGTCTCGGTGTTGTGCGAGTAAGTATACCGCATCGTTCTGAGTATGGAGCGACATTAAGGAGTAGGGGGTGGATTCACCGCAGAGGGCGCGGAGAACGCAGAGGGGTTAACTTGGGAATTCACCCTCGCCCCAGCCCCCGTATCGAGTACGGGGCAGGCCCTCTCCCGCGAACGGGAGAGGGGGGTATATCTTCCTCAAGGGAGAGGGGATACCCGGCTATTATATCCAAATGGGCACGGTGATAGTTAGTGGCTGCGCTCCCGCGGATTACTCGCCCGCGACGAAGAGTTGTCGGTTGAAGCCCATCAGGAACTCAGGTTCGTCCTCGCCGACGTGCATGTGGTCTCCGATGGGAACGAACATCTTGCCGGAGCCGGGCAGGGCGAATGCGGAGTGGAGGATGATGGTGTTTCCCGCCTCAAGTATCGCGTCGTTGCTCTCGGCGGGGCTGGGACGCTCGCTGTAGTCCATGCCGATGCCGTGTCCGACGCGTCCGCCAAGCAGCGTCCAGCCGGCGGCCTCGCAGGTCTCGCGGATGGCCTTCGCGATATTGCCCGCGCGATTGCCGGGGCGCATCTGCTCGATGCCGGCGGTCTGGGAGTCGATGGCGGTCCGCATGATGTTTTCAAGGTAGGCGTTGCGTCGCTTCAGCGTTCCCGCTCGCTGGCCGTGACTCCAGTAGCCCTTGTAGACGATGTAGGAGCAGGTGTTCATGAAGTCGCCCTCCTGCAGGACGCGGAGGTGCGGACGGATGTCGAGTCGCGTGTCCTCCCACTTCGTGTCGGGGCCGGACCCCAACCAATACTTGGCGTGGTCGGCGCCCTCCTTTCGGACGGCGTGCTCCATCTCGGCGACGATTTCAATGCCTCGCATACCGGGACGGGCGACGTCGACCATCGTTTGGAAGCCGATGTCTCCGAGCCGGGCGGCGTGTCTGATGAGCTCCAGTTCCTCGGGTGTCTTGACGGTCCGCAGTTCCGCCACGATGTCGTCGCCACGCACGAGGTTGTCGCCCCACTCGGCGTGCAGGTGCTCGTAGAAAGGGACGGGCATGTTGTCGATGCCGGTGACGCCAACGCGCTCGTTGAATATCTCGTTTTCGCGCATGATCGCCACCGCCTCCTCGGCGAAGGTGCCGGGCGCTCTGGCGCCGCCCAAGGTCTTGGCGTCAACCGCCACCGCGTTGGGGTCGACGGCCTTGACGAGCCGCACGTCCGTGATTGGGGAGACCTGCTCGATCTGCTCCAGCATGTAGGGAAGGCCCGCGAACATAAGCACGGGATCGCCCTCCACGGGCACGACGACGGCAGAGTCGACGATGCGATCATGGTTCGCCCAGCCCGTCAAATAGGCGACGTGTGCCGTCTGACCCCACTTATGCTCGGCCGCGGGCGAGTAGACGAACAGCGCGCCGAGGTTGTTTGCTTCCAGCCACGCCCGGATCTTCTCGATGCGGGGAAGTATCACGCTCATGTGGGTCGTTTCGTCGAACATCTTTCCTCCCTCTCTTAAGTGCCTGACGGGGTAGGTGTTCACCCTCACCCCAGCCCTCTCCCACGACGGGAGAGGGGGCGGACTGACGGGGATTCATGGTTTCCTACCCCTGTCAGGTCCTAGAATTCTGGTTTGTTGGGAGCCTTGATCCTTCGCACATGGTACAGAATTACGCTGTCGGGTCAAACCGGGGGAGGGCGACCACAAGGGTTCGCCCCTACGGGAGGTCTTGCGGGGGACCGTCATATAGACGTTGCTCTGTCCGAATATTGGGAGGACAGGTAGAATACCTGCGATTCAGGAGACGAACGATTAGGGAGCCATAGTGATGACGCGACTGACCGACGTGAATACGACAGATATTATCGGGGCAATCGAGTTGGCGCGAAATGCCATGTGCAGCATTTTCGACCCGAACGGGGACGACGTGCCGTACTTTCGGGTGGCAGTGCTCCCGGAGGCGTATTTCGGCATCCCCCTGGAGAGCCATGTGCCGGGCAGGCACCTGAACGCGCTGCTTAACGCCGAGGACGCGGCGGGCCTGCAGGTCGACGAGGAGGTGATCGAGAAGTTCGCCAACGCGTGCTTCTACTCGTACAGCGGGCCTGTTCCGTTTCCGCTCGACCGGAATGATGGGAAGTATGAGTCGCCGGTGGTCTTCAATCCGCATCACATCCGGGAGGGGTTTCACGCGCTGGACGCTCTCGTGGAATATCGCGGGTCGGAGCGGGCGGAGGAGATCGCGGCGGCCAGCATAGCGGCGGTCTTGGACTACTGGAACCCCGAGAGCGACTGGGACTATGACCGACTCGAACGGGAAGGCGTCGTGCTGGAGCGATCGCGGTCGTACATCTCCGGCGTGGCGAGAGCTATCGGGCCGCTGGTCAAGTATTACAGGACGACCGGATACTCCCCGGCGCTGGACCTCGCCATCGTGCTGAAAGAGAAGTGCCTCGACGGGTACTACACAGAGGACGGTTCGTACGATGCTGGGCTGTTCGGCACCCACGCACACTCGGTGACGTGCACGATGTCATCGCTCGCGCAGCTCGCGGACCTGACGCAGGACTCGACGTTGATGGGCATCGTGAAGGCATTCTACGACAACGGGCTGTGGGGTATGCGCGACGAGACGGGTTGGTCGCGCGAGCACGCGGTCGGGGACACGGGCAAGCCGGACGAGGGCGAGATGAACAACACGGGGGACATCCTGGAGACGGCGCTGATTCTCGGGCGATGGGGCTACACGGAGTATTTCCACGACGCCGAGCGCATCTTGCGGTGCCACCTGCTGCCTTCGCAGCTAAGGGACATCTCGTGGATACCGACGCCGGACAACCCTGAGGGTCTCGATACGCTCCGCGACATCGCGGGGCGAACGCAGGGTGCATGGGGATTTCCCACTCCGTTCGGTCACGAACCTCTGGAACAGCGGGACGGCGGGCGGATGCGCTTCAACACAGACGTGGTCGGAGGGACGGTCGGGTCGCTGTGCGAGGCGCTGCGGGAGATGACGCGGTTCGACGAGGCGGGGCACTGGGTCAACTTGCTGTTCGATCATGAGACGCCGGAGGTCGAGGTACAGTCGGCCTATACTCATCCGGCACTCAGCGTGAGGGTCAAGACGCCGGGGCCGCTGTTCGTGCGAATACCACCCTGGTGCGATCCCGATGCCGTGCAGATAGCCGGTGCAGGCGAGATGCCTCGCGTCACGAACGGGTACTTTTTTGTAGCGCGACCACCGGTGAATAGGCCGATTACGTTCCGGTATGACCTCCCTGACGAGGAGATCGTGCTTCGCCATGTGACGCGGGACATCGGCGTGCGGCTGCGGGGTGACGAGGTGGCCGCGATGGAGAATCACGGAGCGGACCTGACGTTCTTCGAGGCGCTTTAGGAGGACTTCGCGTAACTCGCCAAATGACTTGTCATTCCGAGCGCAGCGAGCAACTGTCTTGAAAGTCAAGAGGGATGCCCGACGAGTGCCGAGGCCCTGGCGCGCTCAGCGCGCCAGGGTGAGCGATGCTTGAGCATGGAATTGAGTATGACGAGCAACTTGCGCATGCAGGCTGTGAGAGCCAGCTTCTTGGGCTTACCAGCCGCCAGCAGCCGCTGGTAGAAGTCCCTGATCACCGGGTTGAAGCGGCTGGCTACCAACGCTCCCATGTACAGGGCAGCGCGGACCCGGGCGCGACCGCCCCAGACGGTCCGTTTGCCCCGCAGAGTGCCACTGTCCCGGTTGAAGGGAGCCACGCCCACCAGCGCAGCGACCTGTCGGCGGTCCAGCGTGCCCAGCTCCGGCAGGTAGGCTAGGAGGGTGAGGGAGACCTGCCCTCCAACGCCGGGAACGGTGCGCAACAGGTCGTCCTTCTCCCGCCATACGGGACTGTTACGGAGAGTCTGCCTCAGGCCTTCGTCAAGGTCGTCCAACTCCTGCTCCAACCAGGCGATGTGGGCCTCGATGCGGGGCTGGACGGCGCTGATGGCGGTGCCGAGGCGGTTCTTCTCAGAGACCAGCATGGTCACCACTTGTTGCCTACGAGCAACCAACGAGCTGAGGACCTGGGTCTCGGTGTCCTTCAGAGGGCGCACAGGGGGACGAACAGCGGCGGCGAAGTGGGCGAGGACCGCCGTGTCCAGAGCGTCAGTCTTTGCCAAAGTCCCGGTTGCTTTGGCAAAGTCACGAACCTGGCGTGGGTTGACGACGACTATGGGCAGCGTCGCAGCTGCCAGAGCCGCCACCAACGGTAGTTCCAGGCCGCCAGTAGCTTCCAACACTATCTTGGCCGGTCCAATGGTCTTCAGTTGGGAGACCAGTTCCCGGATCCCGGGTCCGTCGTAGGAGACGACCCACCTCTCACCTGTAGGGTGGAGAGCGACATCCACCTGGGCTTTTGCCACATCAATGCCTACGTATGTCGGTTCCTGTTCCATTTTTTCTACCTCCTGTTATGAAGTGCTGGCCCGTCCTTGCATGATGCGGGCTCGGTTGGCCCAGGCAACTGTTCGGGCTCTACTCCTGGGGGATGCGGCGACCCTAGCTCGCTGACGGTCTTCGATGACCTAGGAATCAACGGTCTGCCGCACCCTATTCACCCTTACCGAAATCATTGTCCCATGACAAAACCAAGATACAAGGAATCTAATACCAATTCTGTGTGATGCCGCCGTATTCTTAACTGATCGGGCTCTCTGGATTCCGGCCTTCGCCGGAATGACGGATGGGGACGCTGGTCATGCAAATTACGACGTAGTCAGAACGAATTGGTATAAGATGTTATGCCGTCCCATCGCGGCGCAGGTCCAGTTACGATGCCTGTCCTTGAAGCAGGGACTCTAGATTCCTCACTTCGCTCCGCTCCGTTCGGAATGACAGTGGTTGGGCTCTTGCAAAGGTCTCCTATAGCGGGACACACGTCCCTTGAGCCCCTCGGAAGTGTGCCCCAGTGCTTCCGGGCTATATTCGGGCGTATTTGTTGATGGCGTTTCGGATGCCTACTTGGGCGACGTAGATGTCGCCGTGGGAGTCGATCCATAGACCGTGCGGCCCGCCCGGGAACTGCCAGGGCTCATCGTTTCCCATCTCTCCCCAGCAGGCGACCGTGCTGCCGTCCGGGGCTAGGACGTATATACGTCCGCCGCCGGGCACGTGCATGAAGCCGTCGGTGTCGATGAAGCCCTGGTTGGGGCTGGGGATACTCCACTCGGTGAGGTAGGTCCCGTCGCGGTCGAATATCTGGATGCGGTCGTTCGACCTGTCCATGACGTATGAGCGATCCTCGCTGTCAACGGCTATGCCGTGCGGCAGGAGGAACTCGCCCGGCCCGGCGCCATGTTTCTCTGTCGAACCCCAGGAGAGGTCGTCATGGTAGTTCAGGTCGCCCTCGCCCCACGAGGCGGTGAGCTCCATCCCGGAGCTCTCCCAGCCGCGCTTGAGGTGACCGTACTTGGCTGCGGCCTCCGCGTCGCTTCCTGTGGGGCTGAAGCGGTGTATGCGGTTCTGCCGGTAGCCGTCGGACACGAACAGGTCGTCCGAGACGGGAGACGGAACGGCCAGAGTCGGCCTGTTGAATGGACAGCCCGCAGGGCCCGGCTCGCCCGGCACGCCGAGCACCATGCCGGGGTCTCCGCTCGTGGAGTAGGTGCGGATGCAGTGGTCGAAGGTATCGGCGAGGTAGAGTGTATCGTCGGGCGTGATCCACAGGCCGTGCGGCGTGCGCAGCTTGTCCTCGCCGAAGGTGTTTAGGTGGTTCCCGTCGCGGTCGAAGGCGAGGATGGCGCCCGTGTTGTCGTCGAACCCCTGCGCCGTTCGCACCGCCAGGTAGACCCTGTCGTTCGAGTCGGTCGCTACGTCCGAGACGACGCCGGGAATGTCGGTCTTGTGCCAGTTGTCCACCGACTCGTATAGGTAATCGCCTCCACCCAGTCGTTTCGCCATGTTCTTTCTCCTGTGTAGAAAAATCCGGTCCGTACGGCTGAAGTATCTATACGTCAGTATACGGAGTAACGTCGGCCTTCGCACCTACGATGACAAGACGAAAACAGGCAAAATATGGTATACTGTCTATGCGTTTATCAAGAACACCTGAGCGCTCCGCGAAACGCATCTTCGACCGGCTTCGCCCCTGTTGTGACCGGTCCCACAGGAGTCCTAGATGGTAACAAAGACGCAATTCGGACACATCCGACCGCACGGTCTCGAAGAGGAGATGCGCAGCTCGTACCTGACCTACGCGATGACGGTGATCGTGGGTCGGGCCTTGCCGGACGTCCGGGATGGTCTCAAGCCCGTTCAGCGTCGAATCCTGTACGCCGCGCACGAGATGGGGATGCGTCCCAACTCACAGTACCGCAAGAGCGCCAGGCTCGTCGGTGACGTATTGGGCAAGTACCACCCGCACGGTGAGGGGGCCGTCTACGACGCGATGGTGCGTCTCGCGCAGGGGTTCTCGCTGCGAGTGCCGCTGATCGACGGCCAGGGCAACTTCGGGAGCGTGGACAACGACCCGCCCGCGGCGATGCGCTACACGGAGGGACGGCTCAGCGCGGCCGCGGAGGAGATGCTGGCGAACCTCGACCAGGAGACGGTCGATTTCGTGGACAACTTCGACGGGTCTATGCAGGAACCGGTCGTGCTTCCTGCTAGACTTCCGAATCTTCTCGTCAACGGCGCGGCGGGCATCGCCGTAGGCATGGCGACCAATATTCCGCCGCATAACCCCGTGGAGGTCTGCGACGGGATCATCCATCTCATCGACAATCCGGTGGCGACGGACGAAGATCTGATGCAGTTCGTCCCCGGCCCCGATTTCCCCACCGGCGCTACTATCATGGGTCGCGAGGGCATCAAGAACGCCTATACGACGGGGCGCGGACAGATCATCACGCGCGCGGTGGCCGAGATCGAGCCGATGAAGCGCTCGAACCGGATGCAGATCGTCGTGACGGAGTTGCCGTACCAGGTCAACAAGGCAGGGCTGATCGAGAAGATCGCCGCGCACGTAAAGAACAAGCGGCTCGACGGCATCACCGAGATTCGTGACGAGTCCGACCGTCGCGGTATGCGCATCGTCATGGAGCTCCGCAACGGGGCTCAGGGCATGGTCATACTCAACAATCTCTACAAGCTCACGGAGATGCAGAAGTCGTTCTCCGCCAACATGATGGCGCTGGTGAACGGCAGGCCGGAGCTCCTGACCCTCAGGGCGGCGCTGCAAAACTACGTCGATTTCCGTCGCGAGGTAGTTCGCCGCCGGACCGAGTTCGAGCTGAGGAAGGCCAGGGCTCGCGCTCACATCCTCGAAGGACTGCGGATCGCGCTGGAGAACCTGGACGCGGTCATCGAGCTGATCCGCAACGCGGCGGACGTGGAGGCGGCGCGGACGGGCCTGATGAACCGGTTCGCCCTCGATGAGAGGCAGGCCCAGGCGATCCTCGACATGCAGCTGCGGCGTCTGGCCGCGCTGGAGCGCGAGAAGATCGAGAACGAGTACCGCGAGATCCAGGAGACGATCAGCCGGCTGGAAGAATTGCTGGGAGACTCCCGCAAAGTCGATCATGTAATCAAGAGGGAGACGCGGGCGCTCAAGAAGAAGATCGACGGCGAGCGACTGACGCAGATCAGCGACGCCTCGATCGATATCAACCGCGACGACATCGAGCCACACGAGCAGGTCGTGATCACCTTCAGCAAGGGCGGGTACATCAAGCGCATTCCGGCCACGACGTTCCGCAACCAGCACCGGGGCGGGAAGGGCGTTTCGGGGATGAACACGCGGGACAACGACCCGGTGCGCCACATACTCGTGGTCGATACGCACGACATGCTGCTGTTCTTCACGAGCCGTGGGAGGGTCCTGCCGCTCAAGACTTACGAGATTCGGCCGGACACGTCGCGCAACACGCGAGGGGTCCCGGTAGTAAACGTGATCCCGTTGAGCGGTGAGGAGCAGGTCGAGGCGATCATCGGGGTCAAGTCCCTAGAGCAGCCGGACCTCTACCTCGTCATGGCCACCCAGCAGGGGAGCGTCAAGCGGACGGCGCTCAACGCGATATCCAACATCCGCCGCGCGGGGCTGATCATTTTCAACCTGCGGGATAAGGACATGCTCGTGACGGCGCGTCTCGCCCAGCAGAGCGATGACGTGATGATGGTCACGGAGCAGGGAATGTCGATACGGTTCCCGGCAGAAGATGTCAAGCCGCGGTTGCGCGCCGCGGGCGGGGTGCGAGGCATGACGCTCGCGAAAAGGGACAAGATCGTGTCGATGGACATGGTAATTCCCGACAGCAAGCTGCTCGTCATCAGCAAGAACGGCTACGGGAAGCTGACCTATCTCAAGAGTTACCGTCAACAGGGTCGAGGTGGATCGGGCATCAAGACGATGTCGGTCACAAGGCGGACGGGTAAGGTCGCCGCTGCCGAGGTCATTGCCGACAGCGACGAGGTCTACGTCGTGTCGGAGCAGGCCCAAGTAATCCGCACAAACCTCTCCGAGATTCGCAGCACCGGACGCGCGACACAGGGCGTGCGGATCTTCAATCCGAAAGAGGGCGATGCCGTGGCGTCGATCTCCTGTGTCGGCGAGTTCGAGGTGCCGGAGGAGAAGGTCGTTCAGACGCCGCCTTCGGCTTCCGTGGCTCCTCCGGCCCCTGAGACGAAGCGGAACGGCGGGCCTCCCCCGGCGGGCACGACCGAGAGGCTGTTCAAGTAGGGCAGAGTCTACCCGTACTGAAGGATATCTCCGTGCCCTCTCATCTGTTGAGAGGGCACGGTTCTTTTTCCTGATCCTCTTTATGCCGCCTTGCCGTCGTCATTGATACCGTTATTGTTACGGACGTGCGCTATGATGTCGAGCACCTTAGATTCCTCACTTCGCTCTGCTGCGTTCGGAATCACCATGGCCTTGTCAGGCCACATAAGAGAGATGAAAACGGGTTGGCGCCGGGAACGGGCAACCACAAGGGTTGCCCCTACAACAGGTTTGCCGGAGCCTATTTTCATAGCAATCCCTCTCATGTCGGTTGTCACCGACACCACCAATCATGAAAATGGCGGTAGGGGCGATTCGCGAAGCGCCCCTACGGGAGGTTGGAGGGGGGTTATTTTCAGAGGAATGACGATTGCGGTGTCGTTTGGGCTATTTTCAGGGTAATGATAGGTGTTGGGGTGAGGCAGGGGTCATGGTCGGCGTTTGTATAGATACACCATCACCGGGGGCAGCGGACAGTCCATGGAAATGGTGCTCTCGTAGCCCCGATCCTCCAGGATGCGGCCGATGCTTCCTCCGAAGAATCGCCTATGTTTGAGGACGAACGTGGTCCCTTGACCGGGGGGGGCTGCGATGGACGCGAAATATTCCGAGGCCCCCAAAGCCCATAGGGATGCTCACAGACCCACCGGCGATGCTGACATAGAGGGCGATTGGAAACGTTCCAATAATCAATGGCACGGTGGCGATGAGGATGAGGAGGAGTTGGGTCTCTCGCGATCTCAATCTCGGAAACATTTGAACAGATTAGAGGGCGGCCCCATTAGGCGACCGTCGGAGAATCATTCAAAAAGTGATGCATTCTGATGCATTGTCCTCGTTATTGTAAAGTTGGGCGGTCGGCAGCCTCTGTTGCGGTTGGCCGCTCGTTCATAGTGTGGTACATGCGTTCTTGATTGTCAAATCGAGCGAAAGCAGAAAACGAGGGGCCTCGACGAACAGGGCCATTCACCCTCACCCCAGCCCTCTCCCGCAAACGGGAGAGGGGGAGACCCTCTGAAGGCGTGTCGTAAGTGGAGGGAGTAAGTCCTGTGTTCGTCATCCGGCTGTGACTTTTTGCGTATATGCCGATGGTGTAGAATAGGACACGACGCGAAGGATGGTGATTACAGGGGTGTACGATTGGCAGAATATGACGTAGTGGTTGTAGGGAGCGGTGTCGGGGGGTACGTGGCCGCCATCAGGGCGGCGCAACTGGGAATGAACACAGCGATAGTCGAGCGGTCGGAGCTCGGCGGGACGTGCCTCAACTGGGGGTGCATCCCGAGCAAGGCGCTCCTCCGCAACGCAGAGGTCGTCAGCCTCCTGAAGCACGCCGACGAGTTCGGCATCGTATTCGACAATGTGCGGGTCGACTTCGGCAAGGCCATCGACCGCAGTCGCAAGGTCGTCAAACGACTCACGGACGGCGTCGCTTTTCTCCTGAAAAAAAACAATGTGACCGTGGTCGAGGGGTACGGTTCCCTCAAGGACGCGAACACGGTCGAGGTCCAGCGGGCCGGAGAGACGCTCTCGGCCAAGAACATCATCGTCGCCACGGGCGCGCGATTCCGCCAGCTACCGAACCTGCCGATCGACGGCAGGGTGGTGATAACGAGCCGGGAGGCCCTGGAACGGCGCGACGCGCCCAAGCGGGCCGTCATCGTCGGGGCCGGTGCGACGGGCGCGGAGTTCGCCTACCTTTGGAGCAAGTACGGCACCGAGGTTACGCTCGTCGAGTTGATGCCGCGTCTCGTCCCGACTGAGGACGAAGAGGTCAGCAACCAGCTTCTGCGCTCGTTCCGGCGTCAAGGCATCGTTTCCATGGTGGGGTCAAGCGTCGACGAGGTGAAGGTGTCGGGCAGCATGGCGACGGTGACCGTCACGAACGAGAAGGGCACGACCGACATCGAGTGCGACACGGTGCTGGTGGCCGTCGGAGCGCAGGGCAACGTGGACGGCATTGGATTGGAAGCGGCGGGCGTCAAGGTCGAGCGCGGCTATATCACGATCGACGACATGATGCGGACGAGCGTCGAGAACATCTACGCGATAGGCGATGTGACGGGCAAGATGCTGCTGGCGCACGTGGCGTCGGCGCAGGGCGTGACGGCAGTCGAGCACATGGTGGGGCTAGACCCTCAGCCGTTGGACTACGACTTTATCCCGCGCGCCACCTACTGCAGGCCGCAGATCGGCAGCTTCGGTCTCACCGAGGCGCAGGCTACGGAGCGCGGGTATACTGTGAGGGTCGGGAAGTTCCCTTTCATCGCGAGCGGGAAGGCGCTGGCGCTTGCGGAGTCGGAGGGGTTCGTCAAGGTCGTGGTGGATGACGAGATTGGCGACATCCTCGGCGGCCACCTGATTGGCGCTGAGGTGACCGAGCTTCTTGGTGAGCTAGGAATGGCGCGGCTCCTGGAGAGCACGAGCAAGGAGCTGGGCTGGCTGGTGCATCCGCATCCGACGCTGTCGGAGACGATCAAGGAGGCGGCGCTGGCCGCGGACGGCGAGGCGATACACATTTGAGCGAGGCACTTACGAGCGAATCCTCGCGCCCCAGCCTAAGAACGTAGGATAACGGGCCGGAGCAGACTATGGCGCTGGCAACGACACTGGATAAGACGCAGGTAGCCGATTTCTATCGGCAGATGCAGACTATCCGCATATTTGAAGAATTCAGCCAGGTCAAGTACCAGGAACAGAAGATCAAGGGTTTCCTGCACCTGTACATAGGTCAGGAGGCGGTCGCGGTCGGCGCTATCTCGGCGCTGAGGCCGGAGGACGACGTGATTACGAGCTACCGAGACCACGGCCACGCGCTGGCGAAGGGTCTCGATCCCAACGCCGTGATGGCGGAGCTGTACGGCAAGGCGACGGGCGTCAGCGGCGGGAAGGGCGGTTCGATGCACCTCTTTGACGTATCGAAGAGGTTCTGGGGCGGCCACGCCATCGTCGCGGGGCAGCTGCCCCTGGCGGTGGGCCTGGCGCTCGCGATCAAGACGCGAGACGAGGACAGGATCGTGATGTGCTTCTTCGGCGACGGCTCGGTGAACGAAGGCGAGTTCCACGAGTCGCTGAACCTTGCGTCGCTGTGGAATCTGCCGGTGGTGTTCTTCCTGGAGAACAACCTGTATGGGATGGGGACGCACATCGAACGGGCGCGGGCGGGCGGCAAGGAGATATACGACGACATCGCGGCGTACAACATACCCGGCACGAACGTAGACGGCCAGGACGTACTAGCGGTACGGGAGGCATCGATCGAGGCCGTCAACCGGGTCCGTTCAGGCAACGGGCCCGTTTTCGTTGAGGCGATGACGTACAGGTTCCGCGGCCACTCGGTCGCGGACGCGCAGGCGTACCGCTCACGCGACGAGATCGGCGCGTGGAGAGAGAACAACGATCCTCTCGGCAACCTGCGGAATCTCGCGATGGCCGAGGGAATCATGGAAGAGTCGGACTTCGTCGAGATCGACCGGGAAGCGCGCGCGGTGGTCGATGAGGCCGTCGAGTTCGCGGAGACCAGTCCCGAACCGCCCGCGGAGGCGCTGTTCGCTCACGTTTATGCGGACTAGTATCTGATAGAGACGAAAAGCAATGGCTGAGTTAATCATAAGAGAGGCGATCCGCAGGGGACTGCATGAGGCCCTGGCGACGGATGATCGCGTCTTTCTCATGGGGGAAGACATCGGGGCGTACCAGGGGAGCTATGCGGTGACGCGCGGGTTCTTCGAGGAGTTCGGGCCTGATCGCATCCGCGACTGTCCCATAGCGGAGTCGGTGATAATCGGCTCCGCAACGGGCGCGGCGATGGCGGGAATGCGTCCCATCGTAGAGATGATGACGATCAATTTCATGCTCCTGGGCATCGACCAGGTAGTAAACCACGCGGCCAAGATGAGCTATATGTCGAACGGACAGATCAAGGTGCCGCTCGTGATTCGCGCCGTCACCGGAGGAGGAGGCCGTCTCGCGGCGACGCACTCGCAGAACTTCGAGGGCTGGTACGCCTCGGTGCCGGGACTGAAGGTGTGCGTTCCCTCAGACCCGTATGACGCGCTGGGGCTGCTCCGCACGGCGATAGCGGACCCGAATCCGGTTATCTTCGCCGAGCATGGCTTGCTGTACGGGAAGCGAGGCGAGGTGCCGGATGAGCATTACACGGTGCCGATGGGCCAAGCGGCCGTAAGGCGTGAAGGGCAGGACATCACGCTGGCGGCCTACGGGCGGATGGTGTACACGTCCCTGGAGGCTGCGGAGCGGCTGGCGGAGCGCGGCGTGGAGGCGGAGGTTATCGACCTGCGCACGCTGCAGCCGCTGGACACCGATACGATCATTCAGTCGGTTGAGAAGACGAACAGGGTCGTTATCGTGGAGGAAAACTGGCGGACGGGCGGGTTCTCCGCGGAAATCGCCAGCACCGTCCAAGAGGCGGCGTTCGACTACCTGGACGGGCCGGTGGGTCGGGTCAACGGACACGACGTGCCCGCGCCTTACAATGCGACGCTGGAAGATTTGCAGATACCCGACGCGGACCGCATCATCGCGGAAATCGAAAAACTCTACAGTCTCTGAGGAGGCGCGATTTGGCTACGAATCTAAACATGCCCCAGATGGGCTACGACATGCAGGAAGGGACACTCGTGCGTTGGCTCAAGTCGGTGGGAGACGAGGTGTCGCTGGGCGAGGCCGTGGCTGAGATCGAGACCGATAAGGCGGTGGTCGAGTTCGAGTCGACCGCCGAGGGCGTCCTCCTCGACCTGCTCGTGGAAGAGGGCACCACCGTGGCCGTCGGGGAGTCAATAGCCACGGTCGGAGCGGAGGGCGAGACGCTTGCGGCGGACGGGGACGGCCCAGAGGAACCGACCGAGGCTGAGCCGGCAATGGAAGAGCCTTCCGAGCCGGACGAGGAAGGGATGCCCGAAGCCGAGGAGGAAGAGGCTGAGGCGCCGGCGATTCCGCTTCCGGCGTCACCGAGCGAGGTTCGAGCGTCCCCGGTCGCTCGAAAACTTGCGGCGGAGCGTGGTGTCGATCTGAGCACCGTCGAGGGCACCGGTCCCGGCGGGCGTATATTGCGGTTGGACGTGCTTTCGGCCGAACCCATGGCAGCGGCTGCGGAGGAGCCGGAAGAAGAAGCTCCGGCGGAAGAACCTGAAGCTATGGAAGAGCCTCCCATGCAGGGAGAGGAGGCTGTAGCGGAGGAGCCTGAAACTGTCGAAGAGGCTCCGGTCGAGGCCGACGAGGAAGCGCCTGCGCCCGAAGAAGAGGAGGCTGCCGAGGCCGTCGAAGAGCCGGTCATGGCCGAAGAGGAACCGCCGATGGAGGCCCACGAAGAGGTCGAAGAGCCGGTTGAGCCGGAACCAGAGCCGGAAGAAGCGGATGACATGGGTGTCGTGCCGCTGACTCGCATGAGGCAGCAGATAGCGCGGGTGACGGTTGGCAGCAAGACGACGATTCCGCACTTCTACGTGACGACCGACATCGACATGACTGAGGCGATGTCGCTGCGCAGAGAGATAAACGAGAGCCTGGAGGGTGACGTGAGGGTGAGCGTGAACGACCTGGTCATCAAGGCGAGCGTCCACACGATAAAGGGCTTCCCGAAGTTCAACTCCTCGTACACCGACGACGGCATCCGGATGCACGATTCGATCAACATAGGAATGGCGATTGCGGATGAAAACGGTCTCATCATGCCAGCGATTCTCGATTGCGGCGGCAAGTCGCTGACGGAGATTTCCGCTGCAAGCAAGGACCTCGTCCGGCGGTCGCAGAGCGGTACGCTGCAGGTGGAAGAATACACGGGCGGGACGTTCAGCATCAGCAACATGGGCATGTTCGACGTGACGAGTTTCGTCGCGATCATCCAGCCGCCGCAGTCGGCGGTCTTGGCGATAGGCACCGTGCAGAAGCGTCCGGTCGTTCAGGGCGACAGCGTCGTCGTGCGGGAGATAATGTCCGCCACGCTGTCGGTCGATCACCGGGTGTCGGACGGGGCCGAGGGCGCGCAGTTCATCGTGCAGTTGAAGGAGTACCTCGAGCACCCGCTTCGGCTGTTGGTGTAGGGCTAATTCGCTGGGTGGCCTCGATGGATTCCCGCTTTCGGAGACTCTAGCGTAACTCGCCAAAGGGTCTGTCATTCCGAGCGCAGCGAGGAATCTAAGGCGTTATGCCGTCGTGTCATAGCGCCGGTTCACCTACGAGGCCTATCCTACAAGCAAGGATTCTAGATTCCTCACTTCGCTCCGCTGCGTTCGGAATGACAGTGGTTGGGGTTGGAACGAATTGGTGTAGGGGATAGGCGCCCGGGTCTATTCTCCTCTTCGGAGGACTCCACCGGGTCTTGCTCCAGTGTGCGCTCCGTTCAGGACGACGGGTTCGCCGTTGACGAGGACGTGTGGCATTCCGTCGGGGTAGCGGTGGGGGTCGTCGAAGGTGGCGTTGTCGATGACGGTGTCGGGGTTGAAGACGACGATGTCGGCGGCGAAACCCTCTTTGAGAAGACCTCTGTCCTTGAAGCCCATGCGCTCGGCGGGGAAGCCCGCGGCCTTGTGGATGGCCTCTTCGAGAGAGAGGACGGCAGGCTGCTCGCGGACGTAGCGGCCGAGGATTCGTGGATAGCAGCCGTAGAATCGAGGATGGGGCTTGTCTCCGCCGTAGATGCCCGTCGGTGATATCGCGCTGCCGTCGGAGCCGAACATCGCGTACGGCTGGGACATGAAGAAACGGATGTTGTCCTCACGGCGATTGATTGCGACGCAGCCGACGTTGTTGTCTTCCTCGTCAATGAGCTGCAGGTAGATCTCGGCGGGATCGTCGTTTCTCTCCTCGGCGATGCGCTCTACGGACTTGCCGACGATGTCGCGGTTCGCATCGCTCTGCACGTGGCTGATGATAATCGTGTGCCACTCCCAGGGGAGGCCCTTGAACCACCCTTTTCGCAGGTCGGTTACGGCGCGGCGGCGTATGTCCGGCGTCCGGAGACGTTCCAGCATCTTCTCGACTCCACCTTCCTGCAGCCACTCCGGCGCCATCTGGCTCAGGTGTGTTCCTCCCGCGATGTAGGGGTACATGTCGTAGGTGACATCCAAGCCACGCGCTCTCGCCCGTTCGATTGGCTCGACCATCACCTCCGGGGTGTCGAAGACGCGGCTGTCTATGATCGCCATGTGGGAGTACTGCACGGGCACCCCGGCGGCCTCGCCGACGTCGATGGCCTCCTGCACAGCGCCAACGTGGTTGTCCGCCCAGAGGCGGGCATGGCTGGCGTAGAAGGCCCCCTCGTAAGGGGCGATGGCGCGGGTGATTTCGATGAGCTCGTCGGTGGTGGCGTAGCTGCCGGGCGGGAGGGTCAGGCCTGTCGTGAAGCTGAAGGCACCCTGCTCGACGGATTCGGCGGCGAGACGGCGCATGGTGCCGAGCTCGTCGGGGGTAGGAGGCCGGTTGTCGAGCAAGCCGGCGGCGGACCTCAGCGCTGAGTGGCCAACCTGGTTCGCGACGTTTACGCTGATCCCGTCCGACTCCAGGAATTCGGCGAATCCGTCGTGGTCGGTCCATGTCCAATCGACCTTCGACAGATGAGATCGCGCTATAACTGAGGAACCAAGCGGTCCGACGGGGAACGGAGAGTAGCTGCAGTTGCCGACGACCTCAGTCGTCACCCCTTGGTAGACCTTGCTCTCGGCGTTGCGGTCGTCGATCAGCGTGCGGTCGGAGTGCGAGTGCATGTCGATGAAGCCGGGCACGACAACGTGGCTCGTGGCGTCGATGGAGCGGCGCGCCTCCGCGCGGCTGAGGTCGCCAATAGCCGCGATCTTGCCGTCTGCGATTCCGATATCGGCCTCGTAGCGGGGCTTGCCGCTGCCGTCGACGATTGTTCCGCCCGTGATGGTTGTGTCGAACGCCATATGTGTTCCCCTGTCGTCGGACTTGCGCGGTATCTTACATCTTTACCACAAGGGTCGTCCGCAGCTACGATGGTGCTTTATTTCGCCATGTGTATGCCAAAAGCGTGTTTACAATCCTGATGGCCTTTTCTCTACACTGACAGAACGGCGGACGAGTTACTCGATGTGGGCTACCGGGCCTGATGCCGTTTGCGCGGGAGTGTACTTTCTGATCGAGTCGGCGTCTGAACGTGACGCAACTGAGAAGTGTCGAAGGGATGAGTAAACAACCCTGGCACCCCCGTTGTTGAGCAGTAAGATTTTGAGCTAACCTGCGCTAACTGAAGGTTGGCACATTGAGGTGCTCCTTGATAATCATGCTGTGTCAGGAGCGAATTACTGCCACCACTTGCAAGGGATTACTTTGACGAACGTCAGCCATCTCTGACCACCTAGAAGCATTGACAAGTCTATCCTGTTCGGCTCAAATGCGTACTCAACCGCCCCCTGATAGATAGGAACCACGCTAATGGTAGAGGCATACACTCGGACGATGCGGAGATATGCGGTCTTTGCGGGACGAGCTAGTCGCTCGGTGTTCTGGATGTTCGCACTGGTTCAGACCGCCATATTGCTTGCTGCTCTGCTACTCGCCTTTGTAGTTCACTACGCAGTCGCAATCTTCTCCGCCGTCTACATCGTTGGAACGCTAATCCCAACGCTGGCCGCCATTACAAGACGCTTGCACGACATAGGGAAGAGCATAGGGTGGCTACTGATTGGCGTTGGTGTCGCCTCATTGGCTTTCGTGATCGCCTTTGCACATTTCGTGTTCGGTGAGATGGCCCTGGGGATAGCCTTTTACGATGAGGGCCGCATCGAATATATTCCAGACGGTATTGTGAAGGAATATATCCGCGACACATTCTTGCGGGCCGGGTTACTGTCGTTTGGTATCGGTGCGGTAATCGCAGTAATCGGTGGGACGTTGGCAATCAGGCTCGTGGCGCTTCTGGGCCAACCGGGCGACCCGGGAGAGAACAAATACGGCCCTGCGCCATAGCCTCTCTCGTGAGGAATCACGCAGTCAGCGCATTGCTACATCACCATTCCGATGGGGTGTTGCGCCATACAGCGAAACCGCACCTGCGAGGTCATCGTGGTCCCTTTGTATGGTATCGTGACGGGGTTGCTAGGCGAGATGTACGAGGAGGCTACGATTGGCAACGATCAGGATCGTCTCTTGGAACGTGAACGGAATCCGGGCCGCCCACAGGAAGGGATTTCTCGATTGGTTCCAGGACGAGAGGCCCGACATCCTCTGCGTCCAGGAGACGAAGGCGAACGAGGAGCAGTTCCCGGCAGACCTGCGGGAGATCGACGGATATCACAAGTTCTACTCCTCGGCGGAGAAGAAAGGGTACAGCGGCGTTGCCCTGTACACGGCGATTGAGCCGGTCGGCGTGGAGCCGGGATTCGGCATCGAGCGGTTCGACAGCGAGGGGCGCACCCTGCAGGTGGACATGGGCGACTTCGTTCTGTTCGACGTGTACTTCCCGAACGGCAGGAGCTCGGATGAACGGCTCGCGTACAAGATGGAATTCTACGACGCATTTTTCGACCATATAGAGACGCTCCGTGCGCAGGGCCGAAACATCATCGTGTGCGGCGATGTGAACACCGCGCACAAGCCCATCGATCTCGCGCGACCGAAGGAGAACGCCAAGATATCCGGATTCCTGCCCATCGAGCGGGAGTGGATCGACAAGCTCGTGGAGCGCGGCTACGTGGACACCTTCAGAATGTTCAACGAGGAGCCGGGCCAATACTCTTGGTGGACCATGCGCGCCAATGCGCGTGCCCGGAATATCGGGTGGCGTCTGGACTATTTTTTCGTAAACGAAGAGTTCCGCGAAAGCGTCAAGTCTGCTGGTATCCATCAAGAGGTCATGGGATCGGACCACTGTCCCGTCAGCCTCGAAGTGGAGATCGGGAGCTGAAGGGTCCTTATGCAGCACCGGACGCTCTATCACGGAGACTGCCTCGACTGGATGCGTCGATGGCCCGATGAGTGCGCCGACCTGATCTACCTGGACCCGCCCTTCAACAGCAGCGCCGGCTACGATGTTCAATTGGGGGCAGGTAATGGGAAGTCCGCACAGGTAAAGGCATTCGACGATACTTGGAAGTGGGACGAGGCGGGAGCCAAGCGGCTCCGGCGTATACGGGACGACGCCGGTCACCCGGCACATAACGCCGTCGAGGGCCTCCTGTGTCAATTGGGAGAGTCCAGTATGCTGGCGTATCTCACGTACATGACCGAGCGGCTCACGGAGATGGGGCGTCTTCTGAAGCAGACGGGCAGTATCTATCTCCACTGCGATCAGACAGCCAGCCACTACCTCAAGATAGTGATGGACGGGATATTCGGCGCGAGCAACTTTCGGAACGAAATCGTATGGAGCTACAGGACGGGAGGGGTCAGCAAGCGGTACTGGCCGCGCAAGCATGACGTTCTGCTCTTCTACGTGAAGTCTGACGCCTACAAGCACCGCCCGCTGCAGGAACGGGTGCTGTACGACAAGCCGTTCTTCAACGCGAAATTTGATGATGAGGGCAGGCCTTACGCCGACGTGTACGTCCGCGACGTGTGGGACGATATCAAGCCGATCATCAACGTGTCGAAGGAGCGGCTCGGATACCCGACGCAAAAGCCCGTGGCCCTATTGGAGCGCATCGTCGAGGCGTCGTCCGACCCCGGCGACATGGTGCTGGACCCGTTCTGCGGTTGCGGGACGACCGTCGTCGCAGCTGAGAACCTAGGGCGACGTTGGGCAGGGATCGAGATATCCGCGTTCGCGATTGACCTCATTCAGAAACGGCGTCTGAGCGAAATGGGGATAACGGCTGAAATTGGGAGCATAGCTGTTGGCGCCGGCTAGTCCTGATCGGCTGCCAAGTTAAGGCCCTATTCCTCACTTGTGCCTGTGAGGGAGACTCTCATAGAACCCGTCGGGCGGGGCTGTAGGGAATGTTGATAACAGGGATTGCCAACCTACACGCCTGTCCTTCTGGATACCGGCCTGCGCCGGTATGACGGTTGTGCAAAGTTCTCTTGAGGGTAATTCTGACACTGGCAAGCCCTGGGCAGTGCTTCCGCCAACCACGACTTTCGTTACCTCCGAGCGTATAATCTGCCTACTTCACGAGGGTGTGACGAAGGAGGCCCACCATGGCAAAGCCGCGCATGATGTTCTTTCACGACGGACGCCATCCGCACATATATATGTACGAGCCGCCGATGCAGAAGGAGGAGTACGCCGTCGCCATCGACGAGCTTTCGGGCACGACGATAGACGCCGTCATGTTCTGTCTGGGAGAGGGTCGGACGTTCCTGCACGATACGCAGGTGGGAGAGCTGTGGGGGCACAATGTCGAAAAGTGGCCTCATCTGATCTGGAGGCGGACGCACCAGAACGCCAAGGGGCTGATCGAGGAGGGGAACGACCCCTTGAGGATCGTGTGCGACCGGGCGCACGAGAAGGGGATGCTGTTATATCCGACCCTGCTCGTGCAGGTCGGCAGCGACGAGCGCGGCGGAGAAAGGGCGACGTGGGTGCGCTGCTCCGACTTTCGGTTCGAGAACAAGCATCTCGAAATTCAGGCGAAGGGGGGCGTCGACTCCAGCTTTCCGGGGTTCGACGGGCTGGACTTCATGCACGAGGAGGTCCGCGAGGAACGGTTCGCCATCGTCGAAGAGGTGGTGACCAACTACCCCGTAGACGGTTTCGAGCTGCACATGGGGCAGCTGCCGTACTACTTCCACCCCGACGAGGTGGACGAGGGCCGACACGTGCTGACGGAGTGGATCGGCAGGGTCTACGATGCCGTCCACCGAAGTGGCCCGGACAGGGAGCTCGCGGTGCGCGTTCCGGCGAATCTCGATGAATGCATGGCCGTCGGCATGGACGTGCGGCGCTGGATCGACGACGGCATCGTCGACGTGATCATCGGTGACGGAGCGGTCGGGGACACGATGAATCAGATGGCCGATTTCCGGGGGTTGGTGGAGGCCGCGAAGGAGTCGGACTGCCGGGTGCATGCTTCGCTTCAGCATCGCGTGGACTCGGACCGCGTGGGCGACGCGACGATTGAGATGATTCGCGCCGCGGCGGGCAACTACTGGGAGCAGGGGATCGAGGGGATATACATCTCTAGGGGGTGGTTCTACAACTACCCGTATGACGGCACATTCTACGAGAAGATCAGGGAGATACCGCAGCCCGACGTGATGGCTCCGAAGGACAAATACTACAGAGTTCCCACGCTCGGCGATGCTCCGAAGCCGGAAACCGGCCCGGGCAGCGTAATGCAGCTGCCGGCGACCCTCGAGGTCAACACTCCGCTCCCAATCGACTTCACGATTAGCGACGACCTTCCGCGATGGGACGCGGTCGGGCGAGTACATGAGGTGCTGCTGCGCATCCGCATTACGGACACGACGGAGCTTGATCGCTTCTCCTTCGAGCTGAACGGGGAGGCGCTGCCCGACAGCGCGTTGAGGATCATCAACCAGATGTTTTGGATGAGCGGCCCCCGCCGGACTGCACAGGGATACTGGTTCGTCTACACGCTCAACCGCGACTCCTGGCCGCGCCAGGGGGCGAACACGTTGGAGATTACTCTTCTGGAGCGCGACCCGGACGTGACGCCTCCGGTTGTCGTTCAGGATGTCGAGTTGGAGACGAAGTATTTGATGGGCAAGCACTTCCGTCGAGGGCATGACGATCCGGCGCTGGGCCCGTTCGAGGGGAGGATGGGTGGGAATTGGTAGGGAAGTAGTGGTCACTGTTCGAGTGGGTGAGAGTCGTTGCAGGTCCTCTCGCCCGAAGCAGCTTCGCATCAGTGCATGCGGGACGCCTTCCCGAACGTTGATACAATCGTCTAAGATTCAAGCGACTAAGGAGCAGAATTGAAGCAGGTGACCCAATGAGAAGAGACGAAGCTCTCAAGGTACTTTCCGAGCACAAAACAGAACTCAGACTGAAGTTTGGAGTTAAGTCCATAGCCGTTTTCGGCTCTACTGCTCGTGGCGAAGTCACTTCGCAGAGCGATATTGACGTGCTTGTCGAGTTCGACCCGGTTGCCAGTCCCTCCTTGCTCGATTTCATCCACCTGAAGCACTTCTTGTCCGACGAGTTGAACGGCGAGGTCGATCTCGTTGAGAAGTATTCACTCATCCCGGAACTACGCGACGCCATTCTCGCCGAGTCGGTGTATGTCTGATCGCATTTGGTGGTTTAGGCTAAGGGACATCCTCGATGCCATCGACTTCGTGTCGAATCACCTCGAAGACGTGACGTACGAGGAATTCATGGCAGACTAAGTCCTTCAGCGGGCGATCCTTCACACATTGGAGATAGCCGGGGAAGCAACGACAGGCATACCGGATGAATTTATCTGTCAACACCCCGAAATACCTTGGCGTGGCATGAATGACTTTCGCAATGTAATCGTCCACCAGTACTTTCGGATTGACTTGGAACTTGTCTGGAACGTTGCGCTCCGTGACCTCCTTCCGCTTCGGAGTCGCATCGCGGAGATCCTAGGGTCCCTGGAAGATCAGACCTGACTCCGGTACACGGGCGAAGTCTGGCAAGTCCTGCAAATGCAGACTGGGCTCGTAAGGGTCGCCGGCCTTGCGGGGACGGCCATGATAAGATTGGCGTATGTAATCACTAACGGTTGGGGGCGATGAGCGATGAAACGTGAGTTTGCTGCAAGCGTGTGTCGGGAAGGGGAGTGGTATGTAGCGCAGGCCCTTGATGTCGATGTGGCCAGTCAAGGAGAGACCTTTGACGAGGCACTGGAGAATCTGCGTGAAGCGCTTGAGCTTTACTTTGAACTGCCCGTCCCCACAGTTGCGCCGCAGATTCGGAGTATTGAGGTAGAGGTTGCCGCCAATTAGGCCTTTACCTTACCGAGAGGTCGCCCGCAAACTGCTGAGGGCCGGTTTCTCAGAGGTCAGTCAAAAGGGCAGCCACGTCAAGTTCGCCAAGACGACCGACGAAGGCATGCGCACGGTGATTGTCCCTCGTCATAGAGAAATCGCCGTCGGTACCCTACGTAGCATCTCGCGACAAGCCGGAATGACGCCCCGTGATTTTGAGGCCATGTGAAATTCGCTATATTGGAAACGAGTGGTGACGCTTCTCCCCACCTGTGATTGACAGTGTGTGTCGGCATTCGCGTCATTGTGAAAAACCCTTGCACTGGCTATACTCGGGGCCGCGTTCCGACGGACAATCTCCGCATTCTCGCTTGCCAATTGGAGGACCACCATGACCGTTTCTCCTGACGCCCCGAAGGTTATTTTCACCGACGACGGTTGGATTCTGAGCGCCACCGAGCCGCCGCTGACCGTTGAGAAGCTGAAGGCCGAGGTAGTAGACAGTCACAACTGGCCGGGCGGGGCGCTTTGGTGGAGCATCGGCGATCACGAGGTGTACCACTACGAGACGGAGATCGGCGAGATCATCGGCGAGGCCATCGAGGGGCTGGACGAGGGGACGTACTCATTCGTGCATTCCGGCACGCCCGGGGTGATTGGGAAGATCGCGGCAAACGTTAGGGCGTTGAAGGATGAGTGCGGCGGTCCGGTCTCAGCGCTGTCCAAGCTATGTCGGGAAGCGGGTCTGCAGTTTTTACCGCGAGTCAGGATGAGCAGCCATTACGAGATCGACCCTCGCAATCCCGCCTACGGGCGGTTCCGCCGGGACCGTCCCGACTTGCTCATCGGGAAGCCGGGCGAAGAGCTTGCCGTGGGCAGCCTAACGTGGGGACTTCGGACGGGAAAGAACTACGCCTTTCCCGAGGTGCGGGAGTACATGGAGCGCATCATATTCGAGACGTTTGAGCGTTTCGACGTGGACGGCGTAGAGTTGGATTTCATGCGGCACCCCGGCGTTTTTCGTTCCGATGAGGCTTACCAGAACCGGTATCTGATGACAGACCTGATTGAGCGGGTGCATGATCGGTTGCAAGAGGTCGGGGCCGAGCGGGGGAGGGATCTACAATTGGCGGTTCGTGTGCCTCCGACGCTGGCCGACTCGGTGAGGATCGGTCTCGACGTCGAGCGGTGGATCCGTGACGGGCTGGTGGACATTGTAGCAGTCGGGGGCGGCTTCATCCCGTTCGAGACTCCGATCAGGGAGTTTGTCGAGGCCGCTGAAGGCACGGGATGCCTCGTGTACGGGTGCATCGAGGCGACGCGGCACATGGACGACGACGCCGTGCGAGCGCTCGCGGCGCGGTGGCTCGGTCAGGGCGCGACGGGAGTCTACCTGTACAACTTCTACACGATATACCCGGAGTGGAACCAGAGGATTGCGGAGGAGGTCTCCGACCCCAGTCGCCTGGAGCGGCTGAACAAGCGATACGAGCTGGACACAGCCGGGCCGGTATACCCTTCAAGGGGGCATGGTGGAGCGTTCCGGTATGCCTCGCCCTCGACTAGTCTTCCGGTGACGCTGCGTCCGACTTCGGACGGTGGTGGCCCTGAATTCACGATGGAGGTGGTCGACGACCTTGACTCGGCCATTGCAGACGGCGCTCTGGATGGATGTCGTGTGACGCTGAGGTTCGAAGACCTGCAGGCCGACGCCGAAATCGAGGTCTCGATAAACGGGACGACGCTATCTCGTCAGTCGGGGGCCGACGCCGTTGACGGCTGGACGCGAATGGGGATCACGGCCCAGTTCTGGATGGAGTATCCGGGGTACCCTGAAGAGCGGTCGTTCGAGGGCAAGAGCCTGACGTTCAAGGTGGGCTGCCCACCGCTGCGGAGGGGCGATAATGCCATCGGGGTCAGTCTCGTCCCGTCAGGTGGGAATGCCGGCAGCGTGGCGACGCTGACTAATGTCGAGTTGGATGTAGCCTACAAGCAGTAGGCGGGTCGGATTACAGCCGGCCGGGATACAGACGCATTCGTGTGCACTAGCTGTGTATTCCCGCTATCGCTGGAATCACTCATGCAGCCTTGTGTGTTGCACAACCAGCAATGAAAGTGGGAAGTGCGTTCATTGTCGCCATTGGATTTGTGGCAGTGACCAAAGATGGATTCCCGCCTTCGCGGGAATGACGATAAGGGGTTTTGTCGTTCACTTTCATACCAATGACGGATTAGGGATTGGCAGTTGCTATTGCGGCCATTCAGGCTTTGCAGACAGTCGTGTGGCGTAGCCGAAACTAATCGGCAAATGTGCTATCTCCACCACTCGTATTCGAGGCCGAGGGACCGGTCTTCGAGGGGCAGGTCGACTCTTTGGCCTCCGTTGGCGGACGAGAGCTTGAGGGCTATTTCCACTTCGAGAGCGACGGCGACCCTGCGGCCGGAGTTCTTCGGTTCGTCGAGCTTTCCTTCGAGACAGTCCATGACGTCGGCGACGGAATAGGTGGTGCCATATGCGCCCGTTTGTGGGCCAGGCCACGGTACATCGACGCGCTTGGTGCCGCCAATGGTGTCCATATCCTGTGAGAGGCGCCATTCGCGCTGGTCGCCGTGGGTCATCTCCCCGGAGGCGCCGCTGATTCGCAGCATCGGGGCCCCCTCGCGGAAGTGCAGGATCGTTCCGTCCTCGCAGACGAGTAGGCCCTGGCCCTTGAACTCGCTGCTGCCCGTTTCGAGGGGTGGCTTATCTGCTGTACCGACGACCCATGCGGGCGCGCTGTTGAGGAAGTAGGACCAGTTCTGGTGCTGCGCTCCGGGGCGGCCAGACGTTTCCATCGAGATAACGTCGCCTATCGCGCCAGATTCGAGAAGCTCCTTTGCCTTGGCGAATGACGGGTGCGTCGTGGAGATTGCGCCGCAGTTTAGGGGGACGCCTGCGTCTCTGCAGACGCCGACCATGAGGTCGGCTTCCGCGAGGGTATGACACATTGGCTTGTCCGTGACGACGGCCTTGGCCCCGTTCTCGACGGCTAGACGGACGAGCTCGGGACGGCTCCTGGAATTCGTGGCGATTGCCACGATGTCGAGCTTTTCCTTCTCTAGCATTTCTGCGCCGTCCGTATAGAGTGCGACGTCTCCGTAGCGGTCACCGAATGCCTGGAGGCGTTTCGGGTCGCGGTCGCATCCGGCTACGAGGTCGATCTCGGACCTGTCGTGGAGGGCCTCGGAATACGAGGTCGGCGTGCCTTTCGGCATGTGCCGTTCGTGGAGATAGAACTGACGGTGTACGTCGAGCTCAGGGGTCGGCTTGTCTATGCTGTCCGCGGTATCGATGCCCAACCGGTAGGGTAGCCGGCCGGCCATGTCATACAGCAGCCCCATCCATCCGAGTCCAATGACGCCCGCTCTGTACTTGGTCATTCTGTTTTCCTCTCCGTATCGTTCGTCGCGGCATGTAGATGAGTAGGGGCGATTCGCGAATCGCCCCTACCTAGCTGGAGTAGTCGTACGGCCCGAGGTCCTGGTCGACGAAGCCGCGATGGAAGCTCTTGCCCATGAGGTACTTTATGTCCAACTCGACATCGCGGACCGCCGCGTCCATCGTCAGTACGGCGTCGCGGTGTTCGAGGATGATTTCCAGCTCGTTTTCGCCCAGCTGCGGCCAGTGGTCGCTATCGAGCTTGAAGATGAACCAGTAGCCGAAGATGCGGTGCCTGGGCGACCTCAGGCGGTACATCTGGTTGAGGGTTCTGCGCATGGCGTCCGGGAGCGGTTTGCCGTTCAGCTTGAAGCCAATTTGGTCGATTTCGGAGACGCTGGAGAGCATAACCCGCAAGGCGACCTCGTGAACACGTCCCATGTCTCCCCATTTCTGAAGGTCGTCGGAGATTGTGAAGGTGAATGTCTCAGGGCTGCCCACTTCCAATGTTCTTGGCAGCTGCACGGAAGGCTCGCCTTCGCGTCCGAGCGAACTGCGACGGGGGCTCTCGGTCGGCATGATGTAGATCTTGTCGCGATAGTCCATCACATCGGGGTGGGGGAGTTCGCGAAGTATCTCGTATAAGTCGGATGTGTACGGCCAGCGTTCGTGCCAGTGTCCCAGGTAGAGCCCGTCGACGCCTTGCCGCCAGTAGTTCGTAGCGGCCGCGCGTATCATTTCGATGGTACCGGAGGCGAGTCGGTCGGAGTCGACGAGACTGTTGATATTGGCGTACACACGGACTCCCGAACCCTGTGCGGCTTCCACGACGGGACGAAAGTCCGCCATCGTGTTGAGCAGGTTGGAGCCTGTGGTCTCGGCTGCGACTAGAACGTCGACGATTCCCTGTTCGATCCATGCCGGCACGTCGAGCCCGATTGACAGAGCCTCGTCGATGGAGTTGGGGACCTGAATGACCAGTTCCCGTTCTTTGCCGCCGGCCTTGACGGCGTTGTGCACACGCCGAATCCACTCCGTCATGATCTCGCGGCCCTCTTCCACTTCGTTGGGGTGGAAGTAGTACGGGTGGTGGACGAGGCTGAGCTCGAGACCGTTGACGGGGTAAGAAAGAATCTCATCGATGAGTGCGAAACGCTCGTCGCGTATCTCTTGATGTTTGAAGTCGGCGCACTCGTAGCCGGGCCATTCGGGGTCGAGGTCGCCGGCCGCGCCGATGTCCCACTGTTTGTTCTCGAAGCGGAACAGTGAGCCCCTGGTGTTGAGCGTCTCTTCGCCGTAGCGTTCCCCGCTCGGCATCTGCACGAGGAGGACGGTGTAGATGAGCATTCCCTTGTCGTGGGCGCGCTCGGTAACAACTTGAAGCGGGTCGTGCCCCGCATCGATCAACGCCCTGGCGTTCTGGTGCGTCCGGCGCCATATGGCGTGGTTCCAGCGGTCCAGGTGATGCCCCCACAGCTCACCGACCTTGGTGTCGTAAAGGACGGTCCGACCGTCGCCGACGCCGAACATCAGGACGTCTATCGGGGTGCCGGCAATCTCGTCGACCGCGTGCTGATACTCCTCCTTTTGCATGGGAGGTTCGTACATGTATATCAGAGGATGCCTTCCGTCGTGGTAGAACATAATGCGCGGCGGCGTGGACATAAGAGACCTCCCTGCAATAGAGAACCGGAATTACGAAAATCGGGGCCCCTCAGAGAGGCCCCGATTATCATACCATCGTTTTCCTACAGTCGATTCAGCTTAGTCGGTACACTGCTGGATGCCACCCTGGTTGAAGGCCCAACTTTCGCAGTATTGCGACCTGTTGCCGGGATGGTTGAAGTTGTCCATGCCTCCGTCGAAGTAGTATGCCCAACCGGTGTGGCCGTTGTGGTCCTGCGCGTGGGTGAACGGCTGGCCCCTCATATTGTTCCTGTTGAGGAATATCCCGATGTGAGCGTTTGAGAAGGCCGAGACGTGGACGGCCAGCAGGTTTTCGGAGTGGTTGCGGTACATGTCCTTGCCGAGCTCGACGCGGCGCGGGTCGAACGTGGAGTTGGCGAACCCTGCGATCGTGTCGTTATGTAGTTCCCTGAACCAACCTGCGTGGTCGGCGGGGAAGGCATCGGCAGGCGCCAGCGGCAGGAAGCTGGCGTCGGTGCCCGGCGCCATGCCCTCTGCACCCTGCGTTCGGTAGTACTTAGCGATCGCCCTTCCCGGAGCAAAGTAAATCTCGTGGAATGGAATGAAGTTGGTCCTGAAGCGCATCCACGGGTTGACGGTGTGGCGGGACAGGTTCGTGTTGATGCTGCAGCACTCTTCTTCGGCACGCAACGGCTCGTGAGACCGTTGGTTGACGTCGATGACGATGTCGATTCCAACCTCGGCGAGTTGGGCCTTGAGCAGCTCCGCTATGACGGGTCGGCCGTGGGACGGCGAGACGACGAATTTGATGCTTACCCGTTCACCGTTCTCGAGGGTTCGGAATCCCTCACTGTCCCGTTTGTCCAGGCCGAGGTCATCGAGCATCATGTTCGACTTCTCGATATCCTGGTCCATGTACAACTGCCTGAGGCCGGCATCACCGGGGTAATACGGCGTCCTCGGGTGAGGTACGCGGTTCTGGATGACGCCGAGCCCAAGCTGAGCGGTCTCGTTTATGCCATTGCGGTCAAGGGCGTGGGAGAAGGCGACGCGGAATTCCTTGGTCCGTATCAGCCGTCCGACCTGATGGTCCACGTTGTACGTCTGGTTCATCTCGAATCCGAGGTCGGCGCCACCGAGCGCAGGCCAGCCGTAGATGCTGTAGTCCCCATTCTCCATGTTCTGAATGTACAGAGGGAGCTCGGGCAGGATGTAGTTCGTGGAGCGTCCGTCCGTCTCACCAGCCATCGACCGGAACCGTACGGTAGCCTCGTCACCCGGAAGGATGATCATGACGACCTGGTCGGTGTAGGGCAGCTGGTTGCCGGCGGGGTCGACGAACGGGAAGTAGTGGTTGCGCTCTGCCACCGCGAGTTCGCCCGGCTTGTATTCGACGAAGCAGTAGGGGGCCACGCATCCGGTGGACCCGACATCCTCGAACGGCTCCAGCTCGAAGCGGGCCAACTGGACGTTCTGAGAGGCGTGCATTACGTCTCTCCAGTCCTTCAGCCCCATTGCATCCGCGCGCGCCTGGACCTTATCGGGGTCGGTGTACTTGGGGTGGAGCTTCTTCAGGTTCGGATGGCTAAACCAGCAGAAGCGGTTCCTCATGCAGAGGCTCTGCGTGAGGGTCTGCTCCATCAGGACCCAGTTCGGGGAATCGAACGCGATCTTGAAGTGGAGGTTGTCGACAACGCTGAACTTTGCCTGTTCCCCTGTTACGGGGTCGGTCATCTGCGCGGGGACGAACGGGTTGATTTCCTTGTTGAAGTTGTGGTCTTCAAAGGCGAACCGAACGTCCTCGACGGTCAAAGGAGCGCCGTCGTCCCACCTGAGGCCGCGCCGCAGCGTGTAGGTGTACTCTCGTCCGTCTTCACTTGCTTCCCAACTCTTGCCGGCGCCGGCGCCGAAGTTGATCTCGTCGGAGTCGCGCTGGACGAACCCGAAGGCGATCCACTCACCGGTGTAGGAGCGAATCTCGGTGATGCGGTACGCGCCACCGTACTCGCCGATACCGTCAGGACCGAGCACGACACTGACGTCATTCCGAACGGGCAGACGCTCGATTAGGGGCGGAAGAGTTCCGTCCTTGACCAACTGAGAGGAAAGTGGGGACTCGAAGAATGCTTCCGGTACGGGGCCGTCGTATGCGGAGTGATAGAGCCAGGGGGAGCCAGGAGTATGCGGGCCGGCTGAGTAGGATGAAACACCCTTGGCCGGGCAGTCGCTGACCAGATCGCCCAAGACGAAGCACTGCTCGGGCACAATGTATCCACGAACGGCGGTCTGAACTTCGCCAATAGCCGAGATGGCTTGTCCCGCCTGTTCCGACGCCGATTGCGCTGCCATGGCCGCCGAATCCGCCTTTTCAGACGCCGATTGCGCTGCCATGGCGGCAGAATCCGCTGCCCTGGCGGCGTTAGCTGCCGTGTCCGCCGCCGTGTCCGCCGACATAGCCGCCGTGTCTGCCGACATAGCCGCCGTGTCTGCCGACATAGCCGCGTTCTCGGCCTGTTTTGCAGCGGCGTCAATGGCCGCGTTAGTCGCTACGAGCGCCCCGTCCACGACTCTCTGCACGTCCGCGGCGGAAAGCTGGTCACCAACCGCGTTTGATACGGCCGAGGCAACCAAGTCCTCAACGTCGCCGCGGGTAAGCGATCCCGACAGCCCGGCGCTCACTTGGGACTGCACGATCCGGTTGATCTCCGCAGCACTGACGCCCTCTGGGACGGACTGCGTGACAGCCGCCTCAATCAGACCGGTGAGTTGCGATTGGTCGATCTCCGGAACAGGCAGTGCGCGGATGGAGTCATCCACGATGCTTTTGACATCAGCCGCAGAAAGCTGGTTGCCGGAGGCGGACCGGACAATGGACTCCACGTCCGCGCGGGTCAGACCCGGCTGAGATTCGGGCATCGCAGCCACGGCCGCCCCTATCGAGTCGGATACCATGGACTGGATCTGATCGACAGTTGCGCCCTGTGGTGCGCTGTCGAGAGCTTGCTGAATTATCTTCGCCACGTCAGGCGTCGGAGCCGCATCGGACGTATCGTCGGACCCACAGCCGACCGCCGCTAACGCGACGACAACCGTAGATGCGAACATCAACATTGTTAGCCGTCTAATCTTTCCTAACATTTTTTTCCTCTCTATATAATGAGCTTATTGATCGTCCCGCACTTGTGGAGCGACACGACCTATCGATTGGTCTCAGAGAGACCGAACGCAACTATAGAGGACGCGGTCGGGCCTTGTCAAGATTCGTTGGCGCTGCTTCCGACGTCTTTCGAGAGAGGCTGCTTTTCCACGTGCCCTCATCTCACTGGGTGTGACTCCATGAGCCTGCTAGTGCCCGCAGGCTGCCGGCCGGTCTAGGGTTTCAGGTAAAGCTGTCGAATGCCGTCAATCATGGAGGAGGAAGGCGCCGTAGGCGATGGGGACTCACGCCCCTTATTGCTGGTAAAAGCCGTCCACCTCCGCGCGTATCGGCATCGCCGTCTGAACGCCACGCTTGGTGACCGCGAGCGCCCCCGCCGCGGCCCCGTAGTGGATGGCCTCTTCCATACTTCGACCCTCGCCCAATGCGACGGCCAGAGCGCCGCTGAACGCATCGCCCGCCGAGATCGTATCGACGACCTCTACCTCAAATGCGCGTATGTGCCCCCTCGAATCCCGCGAGGCCCAGTAGACTCCTTGTTCCGCCATCTTGACGATGGCAGTGCCCACGCCTCGCTCCAACAGCGCTTCCGCAGCCGCCCGGGCGGACGGTATGTCGTCGACTCGGATGCCGGTATGGTATTCCGCTTCGGTCTGGTTCGGGGTGATGATGTCCAAGTCTCGAAATGCATCGAGAGGGATGTCAGATGCTGGGGCCGGGTCCAGCATCGTTATGACGCCTCGCGCTTTGGCGGCCCGCGCAGCAGCCATAGAGAGAGTAAAAGGCAACTCCATTTGGAGGAGGAGGACATCCGCCCATTCCAACGCCGCCTCAACTGCCGTAAGCTGGTCTTCGTTGCACTGCAGATTCGCGCCGTAGATGGCCAGGACATGGTTCTGTCGCTCGGCATTCAGAATAATCATTCCGACGCCGGATGGATGGTCCGGGTCTTCCGCTACATCCGACACGTCGATGCCGTCGTTCCTAAGCGCGTTGAGAAGCGTCGGTCCGAACAGGTCTCGACCCACACGCCCGACCATCTTGACGTTCGCTCCGAGGCGCGCGGCGGCCACGGCCTGTGTGGCGCCCTTGCCGCCCGGAGCAGTGTAGAAGCGTTCGCCGCGAAGGGTCTCGCCCGGATGGGGCAGTCTTTCCGCTGTGCCAATTAGCGCCATGTTCATGCCGCCAAGCGCGACAATGTTTGGGGCAGTGTTGGGCTTGGTCATCAGTTGCTCGAATGCCTCGATTCCAATCTTCTGCGTAGGGCGTGATTCTATCACGCCGGTATTTGAGAGCGGCGTGCATCGAGCTGGCACCGAGCATACGGCACGCGCCCATTCGCGTGGCCGGCTGATAAGATGTGGCGCTAAAGCAAGAGATCGGTGGGTATCGACTACCATTGAAAAGGGAGGGGCACATGCTGAGCGAAGACCAGAAGCAGTTCTTTGATGCGTTCGGATACCTTGTGCTGCGGGAGGTATTCTCGGCTGAGGAGATTGCCACGATCAAGCGCGAGTCGGACGAGATTTTTCGTGAAGGTCTCGGTGTAAAACTGCCCACCGGACGAGCGGCGCTTCAACCATTCTTCGAGCGACGGCCCTTCATGGCGGGACTTGCGGCGGACGACCGAATCTACAGCATCGGAGAGGACCTGCTGGGACCGGACTTCTTCCTGATTGGCACCGAGGGAAACCTGCACGCGGGAGATACGCTTTGGCACGGGGCGGGGCTTTGGGACGAGACAGTCAAGTCCGTCAAGATTGCGTTCTACCCGGAGAGTCTGACCTCGGCGACGGGCAGTTTGCGGGTGGTGCCCGGATCGCATCGACGCAACGCGCCCGACCTCCTCGATCCGCTCCGACATGGCAGCGACAACCCCGAACTGAAGCCATTCGGTCTGCAGCAGTCGGAGGTACCCAGTGTGGCGCTTGAGCTACAGCCGGGCGATCTCGCGGTCTTCACCGAGCACATCCTGCACGCGGCTTTCGGCGGTCACGATGGTCGCCATCAGCACGCGATCAACTTTATGGAGAACCCGACCACGGAGTCGAAGGAGCGGGAAGTCAGAGACTTCTACGATGTGTCGAACTACTCGCTACGCCCCTCGGAGTCCTACGTTAGCAGCGACAATCCGCGCATTCGGCGAATGGTGGCGAAGAACCTCGAAATGGGGTTCGACATCATGAAGGGCGTGTAGGGGCTAACCCGAGATAATACCAATTCGTGCTAATGCCACCGTATTCTGGCTGACCGAACTTTCTGGATTCCGGCCTTCGCCGGAATGACGGTGGGCGGTTTCTGTTATGAGTGCTGCATTTGGAGGATTATGGCGCAGTCATAACGAATTGGTATAAGCCGGACTTAGATAGTTCTCAGCGAAATCCTTTCGTTCTGTGCCTGTCGAAGGGTGGGTTACGGTGAATACGGGGGGTCATTGGGATACCGCCGCGGCCTAACTCACACTTGAGAATGACGGAGTCAGGGGCCTTATGTCCCCTGATAGGTGATCGTGATCTCCACGTTGGTCACGACCGGCTGATTGCCCACGTCATTCGCTAGAGGCTTCCGGCGTATCTCGACCTCGTTGACACCCTTGCATAAGGCTGAGCCGTCAATGTCGAATTGGAGCCCCACAGTTCCCTCCAGTGTGGGCCACTTCCTTCCTCCGGCAACGAAAGTCTCGCGGCCAGTTGCCCACGCGAGAACATCACCATTGAGAAGGACATCGACCTGGTCGTCCGGCCCGAAATTGTCGATGGTGATCCCGAGCACGCAGCGTCCCAGGGTCCCCTCGGCACGAGCGGCCTCCACGTCGTCTGCGACATCGATGTTCACGACAGGCCCCCGCCCGGTGGACGTTTCAACGAGAGCGATTGGCATTTGAGCCGCGGGGACGGCGTTCCTGAATGCGCCCCCGTGCCCGCCGTACTGAATTCTGTCCGCATGGTCCGCCTCATACCGCTTCGACATGTTTTTGAGCTTGGCGGGGTCTGCGAGTTGAGGGAGAGTCCGGCGTATCCACGACGGAGGGAGGGTGAAGTAGTTGTAGAGGTAGATGCCGTCCGCGCCTGCCTCCCAGTAGCGGTAGGCTGCCCCGCGCAGGGCGTTTTCGTCCACGAGCGGACGCAATCCCTCCAGGCAGCCGTACACCGCGCATCCTGTACCTCGCGCCTCTTCGACGAACTCGGAGATCGGCATCTCGAAGGGTATCCAGCCAACTCCCGCGACGACAGTGTCGACGAGACCGTCGGCCATCCATTTCGACACGTCGAGCCCCATCCTCGCGGAATTGGCTAAGGTGGGCGCTACGCGCACTGCCAGTTTGAGGTGACGGCCCCTCTCCGCGCCGACCTCGTCCAGGCGGCTGCGGACACGCCTCACGAGGTCGGTCATCAAGTAGCGGTTCTGGTAGGCCTCCTCCCGCCGGAAGACGCCGGGATGCCGGTTGAAGTCCATCTCCACGCCGTCCACGTCGAACCGCTCGAACAGCTCTGTAATGATCGAGTATGCGTAATCGCGGACCTCGGGATAGGCGTAGTCCTTTCCGGTGCGGATATCCCAGTCGATCGTTCCCTCAGGGATGCTCTCGCCCGGACGCCCGATCAACAAGTGGGGATTTTCCTGCCTGTATCTGCCGTACCCAGGGGCATAGGTCTCCGTGTAGGGCGGTGCGTAGTAGGCGTAGTGGCTGTTCATCCTGAATCGGGGAAGGAACTCGATGCCCGCCTCTCGACACAGCGATGCTATCACCGTGACCGGTCCGCCCGCCGTCTCGGTCAGGTGTCTGACGTTCAGGGCTTTCCGCCGCTCGAATTCCGATAGCTCGGAGAGGTCGTACCCGTCGCCGACGATCTCGCCGATCTTCGTTTCGTGGTGGTATACCTCGTGGTCTCCCACCGCCCACCACAGTGAAGCAGGCATCCCCTCGAACGGCCGGATCATCTTCTCCCGGATGATCTCCGGGGTTATCGGCGGCTCCTCGCTCATGATCCAAGCGTCGTCGGTGAAGATGATGGGCTGGTTGGTGCTTCGATCTGCCATTTGCAGGTTCCTCGCGTGTGTTCGGCTTTAGGCCCTGGCCGGGATGCGGAGCCATTGTAGCGTAATCGGGTGCCCTATGCCCTATTGACGAGACTCACGGCGAAGGACTACGTTTGTGACGGCAGTTCGAAAACCCAAAGACCACCAACATCCCAATCGTATGGCCCGGATACTCTACGTGCATTGGAACGAGACCGAGGCATTGAATCGTATCGCTCCGATGACCGACGCTGGACACGATGTCCGCGCGCACTGGAGCACCCAAAGCTCGCCGTGTCTAAAGGGCGATCTTCCCGATGCGGTCGTGATCTCGCTGGACAGGCTGCCGTCGCACGGGCGGGCCGTCGCGGAGTGGTTCCGGGGGGCCAAGAGTCGTAGGCGCATCCCAATGGTCTTCGAGGGCGGCAAGCCGGACAGGGTTGCGGTCGTTCGTGAACGGTTCACGGAGGCCCATTTCTGCGAGGCGGGGCAGGTCGCCGGTATGCTAGAACGCCCCGTGATGGCTGATCGCGAGTAGCGTGGTGCTAGAGGACGCTTTCCTGGAAACGGAACGGCTGATCATACGCAACTGGCGGGCGGACGACTGGTTGCTCGTGCGTCCGATGGCGCTCGACCCGGAAGTGATGCAGTACATCGGGCATTACCAGCCTTGGTCCGAGCAAGAGACCCGACAGTTCGTTGCAAACCGCATCTCTGACTACGAGCGGTACGGGGGGACAATGTGGCCCCTCGTGTTGAAAGAGAACGAAGCATTTGTCGGCTACTGTGGATTTCTGCGACGGCAGTACGGGGAATACAAAGGAGAGATCGAGATCGGCTATGCCCTGGCAAAGGATGCGTGGGGCAGGGGGCTGGCGGCGGAGGCGGGCGCGAGGATTCTTGAGTACGGGTTCGAGGTACTTGGTTTCGACTGCGTCATCGCCAGCGCAAGGCCGGAGAACGAGCCGTCTATCAGGGTGATGGAGAAGATGGGGATGCGCTCGATCGGTCTGTCGCTCAACGACAAGGGAAGGCCCGTTCCGCACTACGCAATCGAGAAGCCCAGACACCGAGCATAGCCGCGAATCTGGTATCCAGATTCCCGATACAAAAGAGGGAACAGTTACTTTCGCTCTCAGCCGCTCGAAAGTTCTCCGGGTCTGGGGTAGAATGGTTCGCGACCCGAAGGAGTAGGAGACTATCGACCGCAAGCGGGCAATTTCGACATACGAAAGCAGGACTATGCTAAACGGAAAAATCAAGGGAGTCGTCGTTCCAACCGTAACACCGCTGACGCCCGACGAGAGTGTTGACACCGTCTCGCTCCGGCGGCTGGTAAACTACCTCATCGACGAGGGCGCTCACGGGATATGGGCGGCCGGGACGACAGGCGAGTTCGCCGCGCTGAGGGACGATCAGCGTCTCCTCGCCATCGAGAAGACGGCGGAGGAGGTCAACGGCCGGGTTCCGGTCATAGGCAACGTTTCCGCGGCGGGCACACAGGCGGCCATCGACATGGCGCGGGCTTTGGCGGAGAGCGGTCTCGACGGAATTGCGGCCACTCCGCCGTACTACTATCTGTACGACCAGGGCGAGATAGCCGACCACTTTCGGGCCATCAGCGACGCCGTTTCCCAGCCGCTGTGGGTCTACAACATCCCGATCACGGTCAAGCTCACCGTGGAGCCGGCCACGATAGCCAATCTTGCCGCGGAGGGCACAGTCGTCGGCGTGAAGGACTCATCGGGTCAGGGAGAGGCTTTCGCGGAGCTCGTGTCGCGTTGCCATAGCAACGGGGCGGAGATGTACCGCTTCCTCGGTTCCGTCTATCGCACGACCATGACGAAATGCCTGGGAGCGCATGGTGTCATCCCTGGTGGGGGGAACGTCGCGGCTGGAGCTCTCTCGCAGGCATGGGAAGCAGGTGAAGCGGGTGACATGGAGAAGGCGAACGAGCATCTCAACGCCGCCGTTTCGGCCCAGCGGGTTATGGCACTTGCCAAGGCAGGCGGACGAAACGCTTCGACGTCATCGGGCCTCAAGTCGAGCCTGAAGATTCTGGGGATCATCGACCACGACACGGTGTCAGCGCCCATGCGTTCCCTCACCGAAGAAGAGAAGGCGCAGATACCAGCGATTCTGCGTGAGGCAGGGCTGCTGTCATAGATTTCGTCACCTCGCCGGTTTTGTCATTGCAGTTTGCCGTCCGAGAAGTGGTATAATCAGTTCGGCGTGCCGACCGGCCCGCCCGATTTGTTTAGGAGAAGATGGAGATAATAGAGAATTGGCACACGTAACGCTCCGTGACGGAGAAGACGGCGAACAGCTTCTGAAGCGATTTCAGACCCAGATGCAGCGGTCTGGGATCTTGCGCGAGTTGCGCAACAGGCGGTTCTTCCGCTCGAGAGGAGAACAGAAGCGCCTCGACAAGTCCCGGAGCCTCCGACGCATCCGCCGTCGCCGAAACCGCTAACCCATCACCCACACGGCAATTGAGCCCTTCATCCGTTCCACTGCTCGGCTCATGACACGGGCGCGGAAGTCTTGGGCACCCCGTAAGTTTCGCGCTCTCGCCCTCGTTCCCCGTCACTCTCCGGCCTAACCGGACGTGCGCTTGGACGTTATTGTTGATACCATGCCGCATGCTCCGGCATCGGTCTTCGCCCAGCGTTCGGTATACGCAGCGACTCCGGTCTGAAGCGTCGGCAGCCGGTATATCCTCTCCCTTAGGGAAGGTAATCGGCAACTTGGCGAAATCGCTCCGCGTACCGCTTCCCGACGAGTTCGTGTCATCTGAAAGAGCGGAGAAGAGGGAACGGTTCCGGGAAAAGGGGGACTCCCGGTGCTCAGTCGCCGGTTCTTGCTGTTTGCCGTCTGGGGCGCAGTCGGCGTCTTCGGCGCGGCCTGTTGGGACAGCAAGCCGCCCGTTGTCCAGGTCACAGAGAGCCCTACGACCCTAGCTCCGACCGTCCCGGCCACTCAGCCAACCCTCGACGTGCCGACCCCGACTCCGCGTCCTTCGCCTCCCGATCAACCGCCCACGGCAACGCCCATCGTGATTTACTTGCCTCCTTCGATCCAGACGGTAATTGTGCTCGCCACTCCGACACCACATCCAACGCGCATTCCTGCCCCGGAACCGACAGCAACGTCCACACCGACACCCACGCCGGTCCCTTCCGCGACGCCGACGCCCACTCCGACGCCTGCGGCGCAGCCTACACCGGTCAGTCCGCCGCCCACTCCTACACCTGAACCGGTGGTCACTCCGGAACCCTCCCCGGTTGGGTCGCCCGACCCGACAGTGACTCCAGCTCCGGCAAGTCCCACGCCGGAGCCTGACACGCCGACGCCGACACCAACTAGAACGCCGACTCCCACCGCCACACCCGTTAGCTCCTCGCTGGGGACGCCGACTCCCGTGTCGACGCCCGCGACCTCAACCCCAACGCCCACCCTAACTCCGACTCCCAGCCCTACGCCCACCCCGCCACGGATTGCCACGCCGATTCCCACCAGCACGCCCACCAGAACCCCGTCGCCCACGCCAACGGCCACGCCGACGCCGACCGTGACTCCCACTCTTACTCCTACTCCGACGGTGACGGTCACACCTCCGACTCCCGACGACCAGATTCCTCAGAGCCTTACGGCCACGGAAGTATTCTCTCTTGTCCGGCCCTCCGTTGTGCACATCGCCGTCTCGGAGCCACTGCAGATCGGGCCGGGAGTCGATCCGCCGGGAGCCAACGTGGTTGGAACCGGCATCGTGATGGATAGCAATGGGCAAGTGTTGACGAGCTACCATTTGGTAGAGAACGCCGAGAACATCATCGTGACCCTGCACGGCGGACAGAGTTTCCTTGCCGAGTTGATTGGCGGCGATGTGCAGACCGACACGGCGGTGGTTAGGATTTCTTCGGAAGGTGTCGATCTTCAACCTGCGCTTCTGGGCGATTCGTCCGAACTGGTCGTCGGTCAACCCGTGCTGGCAATCGGGTACGCCTTCGCGCTCCCCGGAGACCCTATCATCACGAACGGCATTGTAAGCGCGACAGGAGTTTCTGCACCCGCCAGTCCACAGTTGACGATCGTCGACATGGTGCTTCACACGGCCCCGATCAATGAGGGCAACAGTGGCGGACCTCTGTTGAACGATCAGGGCGAGGTGATCGGAATCAACACCGCGGTCATCGTTGAGACTCGCGGAATCGGCTTTGCCGTAAACATCAATGACGCTCGGTTCGTCGCGAAGCAGCTGGTCGAATTCGGTGAGGTCCGTCGCGGTTCCTTGGGAATCACGCCGCTCAACGTTTCGGCGGAGCTGATTATCCAGCTGGGAATTGCTCTACCCTATGACGTGCGGGCCGGGGTATTCCTTGCCGACGTTCGCGAAGGATCTCCTGCATTCGAGGCCGGGATGCAGAGGGGCGATATCATCGTTGGCATCGACGAACAGACGGTTACCAACTCCGGCGAGCTATCCAAATTCCTATTCACGCATGGTCCAGGGACTCCGGTGTTGATAACGTTCTACCGCGGATCGGAACTGAGTAGTGTCGAACTCACGCTCGGAGAATAGCAGCGGCCAGCAGGTCCAGGTCAAGGAGGAGGAATAAATGAGCGGAGACACCATAAAGGGCGCAGTGCATTGGTCGGGAGAGCATTGGATCAACTACCTGCGACGGCCCGGTGAAACGGGGGACAGCGGGAGCTTCAGCCTCTATCATACGCGGTACAGCGCAGCGGGAGAAGGAACGGTGGCGTTCGTTACTATACCGGACGCAGGCATCGATGCCGTTTACGCTGACAGCGCCGGTCTGGCGGAGTGGACGATCGACAACATGATCCGCGGACGAGGGAATCAGTTCGACCGCGATTTGCCGGTTGTCGAGGCGTGTCTGACGAGGGCAGGGGACGTGAGAACACAACCCTCGTGGATCGTCGAAGCCGGTGGGCACAGGATTGTGTCTTCTTGGACGGTCACCGACCCCGCCGTCATCCACTGGGGGCCGACGCCCTCCGGGGCGCCAAACATGCACATCTTCTCGCTTCTGTACTTCACCTACGAGACCGAGCTTGTCGCCGATGGGAAGTTGGTAGAAGGCGCTCCTTACACACGCGACATCTGGCGACCCTCAATTGGAGGCGATAGGAATTCGTGCGTGTTCGCGCTCGCTGAGACGACGCTTAACTTGAGCGGTCAGTAGCTCGACCCGGCAATGCCGGGAGGCACTTAATTGGCCCACCCTCGGTTGGGCAGCCCGTCACCGCGCTGGTCGTCGCCAGTCGGTTCCCTCAGTCAGATGAAGGAACTCGTCGTGTAGACGTGGGTTCGACGCGATGATGCCGTCGCTGTACAGGGTAGCCCGGTTGCCGTTGCGGTCGGTGATGACGCCGCCCGCCTCTTCGACCAGCAGAATCCCCGCTACCATGTCCCATGGCGAGAGACGGTGCTGGAAGTACAGGTCGGTCCGGCCCGCCGCGGCGTAGGAGATGCCCAGCGCCGACGATCCGATGGTACGCACCGTCCCCATATTCGGCCAGACCGCCTGGGCGAGCATATCCAATTCGTACCTAGCGCCGACATCGCTATAGGGGAGATCGAAGCCGATGATGCAGTCCTTCAGCGCGGCCTTCTCCGACACGTGGATGCGCTTGCCGTTCAGGTATGCGCCCGTGCCGCGTTCGGCCTCGAACAGGTCGTCGCGCTCGGGGTCGTAGTTCACCCCGACGAGGACTTCCCCATCCAGAGCCAACCCAACGACCGTCGAGTAGATCGGGATTCCCACGGAGTAGTTTCGAGTCCCGTCAACCGGATCGACGATCCACGCGTACCCTTCGTCGGCCCGAACGTACCATGCGCTCTCCTCTCCGACAAGCGTATGGTCGGGGAACTCTTCTCGAATCAGCCCAAATATGAGCGCCTCCGCCTCGGTGTCCACGTCCGTGACGACGTCGCCCGGACGCTTGAACCTGATGCCTTTTTCGCCCTCGAACCGCTCACTCGCGAGCTTACCGGCGAGTTTCGCCGCCTCCCGCGCAACCTCGAGGGCTGTCTTGCCGCTAATTCCTACGGGGATACTCAAAGGGACGCGCCTCGTCGTCGGGAATTGTGTCTATGAAGATTCATCATCACAGTTTCACCTTGGGCCTGCCTCGTCATTACCCTGAAAATAGCCCAAACGACACCACAATCGTCATTCCTGCGAAGGAACGTCACCCCGTACCCCGATACGGGGCAGGAATCCAGTTCCCGGCTCCTGCTATCAGCTTAGTGGTTCAACATCCTAGTATTGAAGGGTAGCGAGACCATGACTTGGTAGGGGCGGGTTTCAAACCCGCCCTGTCGTGTACAGCGCGAATCCAACCCCCAGATTACTACCCGTCAATTCAAAGTTTTCGGTCCACTAGCGGCGACAGAGAGGCCATCATCTTTTTCGTGTTTCGTGGTGCTGGCGACAACCGGCATGAGCGATTCCTCAGAATCGGAAGACCTTCTCCGCGGTCTTGTGGAGAATCCACTCCTTGTCGGACTCGTTCAAGAAAGGCAGGTGCGTGCGGACGATTTCCACTGCGTTCGAATAACCGCACTTGATCATCACGCCGGGGAAGTCGGTTCCCCACATGAGCCGTTCGGGGCCGTAGGCGTCATAGATTTGATGCGCGAGATCGTACGTGTCGCGGAATGGATAGGCCTCATTCGACTTGCCCTGCAGGTTGGATAGCTTCACGTAGACGTTCGGGTATCTCGCAAGGCGCATGGTCGCCTTGATGAGCGATTCCTGCTGTTTCGGGTCGAGGGGCAGGCCGCCCAGGTGGTCAAGCAGGATGTTAACACCGGGGAACATGGCCGCCATCGGCTCGACGCATGAGTGGTCCCTGGCCGATCCGAGTATGCCGAATGCTACTCCAAGCTGCTCGGCTCGTTCCCAGAGGGGCCACCGATCCTTGCCGTGGAAGTCGTCGAGGTTGTCTTCCCAGCCAAGCTCAAGACGGAGCCCCGCGAATCGGCGCTCGCGGACCAGCTCTTCCAGCCGGTCGGGGCCGTCAGGAGAGACAGGATCGACAAGTCCCAGGGCCGTGAAGCGTTCGGGGTACCGCTCGATGCAGTGTGAGAGATACCGGTTGTCCCATGAGTAGGTCCGAGGCTGCACGATGACCGCCTTGTCCACTCCGGCCTCGTCCATCAGGGGCAGCAGGAACTCCACCGACGCGGGCCGGGCCGGCTTGCTTCCGACGACGTACGGGAAGAGGCTCTCGTCGTCGGCGTACACGTGCAGGTGCGTGTCGATGATCATTTGGAGTTCCTTGCGTCGTCCTGTGGATTTCGTGGCCGGTTAGCTGCGAGTGTGAGTCGTACCAGCGGTTGGGCATTGTACCTCATCCGGAGACGTTCTTGACCCGAACCGACCCCAGCACGTCGAGGACTTCTTGCAGCGTCGGCTGGGCCTCGATGCTGGGACCGCCGACCTTGAGGCCGGCGCACGCAACGCCCCATCGCGCTCCCTCGACGGCGTCCATTCCGTTGGCGATGCAGTGAAGCAGGCCGCCGACGAACGTGTCCCCCGCGCCGCTGGTGTGGAGCAGTCCTCGCGGCGCAACGCCCGGTATGCGGACGGTCTTGCTTGGCGTTCCGACCCATGCGCCCTCTGCGCCGCATTTGAGGGCGACTGTATCGACTCCCCGTTCGAGGAACCAGTCGATGACTTCTTGCTCGGTGTGCCGGTCGATGAGGGCGGCAGGCTCATGAGGGAAGCTCGGCGTGATGATGTCGATGTAGGGCAGCAGCTCGTCCATGGCGTCTCTGGCATCGCTGAGAGATTCCCACAGGTTGACGCGGAGATTGGTGTCGTAGGAGACAAGCACGCCGGACTCATGGGCGATCTTCACCGCTGTCAACACGCTCTCGCGACAACTTGGGGAGATACCCTGAGATATTCCGCTTACGTGCAGGATCTTTGCGCCCGAGATGTAGGCGGGGTCGATGTCGTCGGGAGTCATGGTGCTCGCGGCGGCGCCCTTGCGGTAGACGACCTTCGATCCCTCTCCGACCGGCTCGGACGACGAGAACTCCACCGCGTTGAAGGCCCGCACCTGCCTGGCGTGGGTCGTGTCGATGCCCCTCTTCCGCCACTCCTCCAGCAGGTAGTCCCCGAACGGATCGTCGCTGACGCGCGTCACGTACCCGCAGGACGTGCCGAGACGATTCGCCATTGCCAGTACATTAAAGGTATCGCCGGAGTAGATCAGCTCCCAGTCGGCCTCGGCGTGGAGTGTTTCGTAGGTGAAGAGCTCGATGAAGCACTCGCCTATGGAGACGATGTCAATCATGATGGAATCCTATCAGACGGCGAAACGCGGTGTACGAGTGGATCGAACTTCCCGCTACCGGTGGACTTGCATAACCTATAGGACAGGGTGGCACAATAGTATTGAGACAAGACCATCCAGCCCAGCCCTCCTCTGGATACCGGCCTTCGCCGGTATGACGGTTATGCTAAGGTCTCCTGCCGGGAGTGTTCAGTTCCGGCCATGCTGGAGTACACTCAGGCCGACAATACGAACCATACGGAGACCGTCATGCCATTCGGGACGGGCGACTTGACTTCGAGCACGGAGAGCGTCGTCGTGCTCTTCAAGGGAGGGAGGCTTCAGACGTGGCACACACTCACGGACGCACAGTGCGACGACTACAGCGCACAGCACGTGGAGCTCATGCTCGGAGTCGCGCACGAGCACGGCATGATGACCCTGGAGGGGTTCAAGCTCATGGAGCCGAAGCAGCCGTGGGAGCGCTTCTGGGTGCTTGAGTTCCCAACCTTGGAGGGGGCCGAGGCATGGATAGAGGCCGAGATGGCCCCGCCTTACGGCACGTACGGACATTACGAATACCATCTGGCCCGGCGGTTCGCTGAGGACTACTTCAACGACTGGGTGACCACCCCGCGTTCGGAGACCGAGTCGCTCGGTCCGGTTGACCCGTCAAATCTTCCACCCCTAGATGTGGATCGCGAGAGCTGTGTCGTCTTGGAGTTCACTCGAATGCTCCCGGAGGCGGTCCTAGTATCGGATAGGCAGCGCGGCGACACGGAGCACCGCGAGTTGATGAAGTCGGTCGCGCGGGAGCATGGACTGATTCGCCTTGAGTCGTTCCAGCTGATGGCTCCGCAGCCCGGCTGGCACCGCGCACACGTCGTCGAGCTTCCCACCATCGCCGCAGCGGAGGCCTGGATGGAAGCGGAGATGGTGCCGCCCCAGTCGGCATACTCGAACAAGACGATGCACCTGGCGCGGCGCTGGTCGCCTCGATTCTTTGCCGGGTGGCTGCCGAGGGCAGAGTGAGAATAATAACGGCCAATGTAGGTTCCGTTTGCTTTGCACTGATGCTCATGGTGACAATAGCTTCCACTAACCATCTGGCAAATTGCGCCAACGCGATGTAAGCAGACTCCACTGGCGTAGAACCGAAGCGCCGCTGTCTTTATCTAATGGCACTCACGCAATCCGAAAGGGGAACTTACAAATGGTTCATGAGGAAATCGGCAAGATCGAGAAAGTTACCATCACCAATGTCTGGCCCCACGAGGCCAACGACTTCACCCCCTGGCTGGCAGACAATCTCGGATTGCTTGGCGAAGAGCTTGGGATGGAACTGGAGTTGGAGGGGACGGAGGTCCCTGTCGGGAACTTCTCGCTCGACATTCTTGCCAGAGATAACAAGAGTGAAGCAGTAGTGGCTATCGAGAACCAGATCGCCGGAACTGACCATACCCACCTCGGCCAGCTACTGACGTATTCGGCGGGCAGGAATGCCGGGATTGTGGTGTGGATAGCCACCGAGTTCCGTGATGAACACAGGGCGGCGCTTGATTGGCTCAATGAAGGGACCAGAGACTCGTTGAATTTCTTTGGAGTCGAAGTCCAAGCGGTGAGAATAGGCGATTCGCTTCCTGCCCCGCTCTTCCGCCTGGCGTCCGCTCCCAACACGTGGTCGAAAGTTGTCAAGGAGAGCGAGGCAGAGGTGACGCCAACGCAGGAGAAATACATTCGGTTCTGGAGACCGCTTTTGGAGGAGTTGCGCACACTCGGATGGAATATTGGGACGCAGAACAAGCTCTCATCTTATGAAGCTGGTAGCGGTCACGGTACCGGCAAGTTCGGACGCACCATGCGTTTCACGTGGGACGGAGAGGCTCGCGTGGAACTGGTGATAAAGAGTCCTGACAAGGACTGGAACAAAGCTGCATTTGATCTGCTGATGGAGTCGAGGACGCGGCTTGAAGAAGAACTCGGCCAGTTGAAATGGGAACGCCTAGACGACGCGAAAATGAGTAGGGTGGTGGTGTCTCGATCAGGGCATATCGACAGCTCGGAAGAAGAATTGGACGAGATCAGAACCTGGATGATCGAACACATGATCAGATTTAAGACCGCGTTTGGCCCCTATATCGAGGCTGTGCTAGCGAGAATGCAGGAGAACAGCCAGACGACATAGGCGCATCCGGCCTCGGCTACGAATCGAGTTATAACGGAGGTCTGGAGTTTTTCTACCTTTCAATACAATCACCTTGACCCATTAGGTACAAGAGGTACCCCTCTCACATATCGACTTTCTTCCTGCCTGACAGGTACTCTTCCGGCTCGTTCTGAAAGGCGCGATTGCATCCCGGTCCGCAGAAGTAGTACGTGACGTTGTCATGGGTGAAGGTCCCCCCCTGCGGATTCTCCATGCTCACCTTCATAGCGCAAACGGGGTCGATGGCCTTGGGGGAAGGTCTGCTGAACAGCGGTATTCTCATGACACCTCCATGCTTGGGGACAAGTCCTTCGTCTTTGAACGTTTGAGTCGGAGCGAGTTCGCGATTACGCTGACGGAGCTTATGGCCATTGCGGCTGCCGCCAGTATCGGGTTGAGGAAGCCGAACTCGCCAAGCGCGGGAGTAAGGGCTTCCGGCACGCCGTTGGCCGAGAAGACGGGATACAGGACTCCGGCGGCGACGGGGATGAGGGCGACGTTGTAGGCGAAGGCCCAGAACAGGTTTTGCCTGACGGTTCTCATAGTCCTTTTGCTGACGGAAATCGCCCGTGCAACACCCATGAGGTCTCCTCGGATGAGGGTGATGTCCGCCGCCTCCATTGCGATATCGGTCCCTGTGGCAACGGCGATTCCCACGTCCGCCTGCGCGAGGGCAGGGGCGTCGTTGATGCCGTCTCCGACCATCGCCACGACCTTCTCGTCCTCTTGCAGAGCCGCGACGTGGTGGGCCTTGTCAGCAGGCAGCACGTTGGCGATCACCTTGTCGATGCCGAGCGAGCGAGCTACCGCTTCCGCCGTCTGCTGACTGTCTCCGGTGAGCATGACCACTTCGATGCCCTGACGCTTCACTGCGTCGATGGCTTCCTTCACGCCCTCCTTTACGGTATCGGAAACCGCGATCACACCCACTGCCTGGCCGTCAACAGCCACGTATGACACCGTCTTGCCTGAACGCGCCATCTCGCCACCTGCCTCAGCGAGACCGTTCATGGCGAAATCGAGTTCCTCGGTGAGCCTGAGGTTGCCTACCGCGACATCGCGACCGTCGATGCGTCCCTCAATGCCCATCCCCGGAAGCGCCATAGCGTTCCGCACGGGGGAATCGATGGACAGGCCACGTTCCTGTGCCGCCGACACGATGGCCCTGCCAACGGGATGCTCGGAAGACCGTTCGAGAGTGCCAGCGAGCGTCAGGACTTCCTCCTCTGAACGACCTCTCGCGACGATGCCGGTCACTTCAGGGACTCCCGTGGTCAAGGTGCCCGTCTTGTCGAAGACGACGACCTGAGTCTTGTGGGCCAGTTCGAGCGTCTCGGCGCTGCGAATCAGGACACCCAACTCCGCCGCCTTCCCTGTGCCCACCATGATCGCCGTCGGAGTGGCGAGTCCCATCGCGCATGGGCAGGCGATTATCAACACGGCAACCGCCGCCACCATCGCGTAGACGTACGATGGGGACGGGCCTATGGCAAGCCAGACAACGAAGACTGCCGCCGCAACAGCGATCACCGCCGGCACGAAGTAGCTCGATACGGCATCGGCCAGTCTCTGAATAGGCGCTTTCGATCCCTGCGCTTCCTCGACCAGCCGGATGATCCGGGCCAGCACGGTGTCCTTGCCCACGCCGGTCGCCCGAATCGTCAGGCTGCCCGTGGTGTTGACCGTCGCGCCGTACACGTCGTCGTTCACGGCCTTTTCAACGGGCATACTCTCGCCCGTCAGCACTGACTCGTCGAGCCATGAAATGCCTCCAATGACCTTACCGTCGACGGGTATGCGCTCTCCCGGAAGCACTCTGACCTGTTCGCCTGCGTCGACATCTTCAATCGGGATGTCTACTTCAATGCCGTCTCTGATTACCCTGGCCTTTTCGGGCTGGAGACTCATGAGTCCTTTGATTGCTTCTGAGGCTTTACCCTTGGCCCGAGCTTCCAAGTACCTACCGAGGAGCACGAGCCCGATGATCGCTGCCGAGGTCTCGAAGAAAGTCGCTGCTTCGTAGTGTGCGAATAGCCACGAGTCATGGAGGACGGTCACGGCGGCGCTGTATCCGAACGCTACAGACGTGCCGACGGCGATGAGGGTGTTCATGTTGCTCGTGCCGTGCTTGAGCGCACTCCAAGCCCCGGAGTAGAACCGCCTTCCGGCCCAGAACTGTACGGGAGTCGCGAGGACCAACAGGAGGATATCGAGGCGGAACGGGAGATTATCGCGCACTGCCGGGACAGCCATGAGCGCCATGATGAGCGCGGCGACCGCGATGCTTAACGCCGCTTTTGCGCGAAGGTCGGCGATTTGACGAGGATTTCCCGAAATCTCTTCATCACCGCCGACGCCCAGCACGGAGTATCCGGCGTCCTCGACGGCGGCGCGGAGGTCTTCAAGATCGGCCACACCCGCCGCGTACTGAACGGTTGCTCGCTCGGTCGCCAAGTTCACGGCTGACGTTTCAACGCCTTCGACCTCACGCAGCGCCTTCTCGACGTGGCTGACACAGGCGGCACACGTCATTCCTCCGATGTTCAGCGAGACGTTCTTCGTGTCGTCCAGCGCAGGGGAGCGGTTCTCCGCTTGAATTGCCATGAGCGCACCCGCTACCTCTTGTCCGCCAGTGAGTAGAGTTCCAGGAGCTCGCCGAGCACGTCCTCTTCTCGCCCTGCCTTTACTCCCTCGATGACACAGCTGTTAAGGTGGCCTTCCAGCAGCACAGACTCCAGCTTCTGAAGGGCGCGCCGCGCCGCGAAGGTCTGCTTGAGCACGACGACGCAGTAGATGTCCTGCTCGATCATCCGGCGGACGCCGCCGAGGTGTCCCTCGATGTACTTCAGGCGCTTCAGCGCGTTTTGCTTGGCGTCGGGCAGGTCGGAAGTAGTCAGAGTGTGGTCTTCGATATGCTCATGGTGAGGGTTGGCGGTGTCAGTTGCCATAGTGCGTCCTCACTCTCAAAACCCCCTAGCGGGGGGTATGGGTTAATCGTACGTCTTCAGAGAAACCAGGTCAACGAACGTGGGGCATCGCTACTATGATTCGGGGTCGATCCGCACTTCCCTCATGATCGAGTCCGCGGAATAGACGCGATATTGCGTCTGCTTGCCCGGCGAGACGTGGACGACCTCCCACGCCACGCGCTCGTCGGGTGTGATCTCCATTATCTTGAACGGGCGTGGGTCGGGAAGGAAACTGCTGCCGTAGAGGACGAGCGTGTTGCCGTTCGGCAGTCGCTCGACGCTGGAACAGCAGACGGCGAATAGCTGAGGATTGTGTCGGAACTGCCAGACGGCGTGCGCGGTCTTGTTCTTTTGGTCGAGTCGCAGTTCGAGCGGCCGAGAGTACTGGCCGCCCTCTTCGTTTGGACGGTCGTTGCCGTTGTCGAACAAGAGGAGGTTGCCGTTCGGCAATTGAGTGGCCGTGTGCTGTTCGTAGAATCGGTCTTCCGGGTTCGGGAAGGTGAAATCGCTTCCCGGCCCGCCGAGACGCCACTGCACTTTCTTGAAGTCGGGCGAAATCGAGACGACTTGATCGAGGTGCCGCAGACTGAGGATGAAGCTCCCGTCCGGCACCTGGGTGACGGAGTTGGCATGACTCCAGTCCTGCACGGAGCGGTCACGGTCGCATCCGCCCCACAGCGGAAATCCGGGAAGCCGGCGGTCTGAGTCCGGTTCAGTCCTGTCGGACGGGGAGATGTGGTCGAAGATGTTCCAGACGATCTCGTTCTCGCCGGTCTCTTGGTCCCAGATGCCGATGGTGTCACCCTCCTGCGGATGCGAAGGGTCGCCGTACCCTTCCCAGAGGATATCGCGGGAGAGGTACATGATTCGACCGTCCGGCAGCACCTGCACCTCGTGATGAATGGGACTGAACGGTGAGCACTCTCCGACAAGCTCGTCGACCTGACGTCCCATCGGGTCGATCTCCACGAGTCCGCTGCTGGTAGTCCCACCCTGATATCCCGCGACGTACACGATGTTGCCGTTGGGCTTGCGCACCATTCCGTCCGGCTGCTGTCCCTCTCCCTCGGAGGCCTTGTAGTACCAAACGATTTGGCCCTCTGCATCGAAAGCCGCAAGTCCGAAGAAGCCCGCCTGCCGGTAGTCCATAAAGGTAAGCGGGCGGGTCGGTTGCCCACCGAGAACGGTGAAGCGTCCGGCCGCGAGCACATCGGGCAGCGCCCCCGACGTAAACGTTCCTGTCGGCCCTTCGGTGATGCCATCGACGAGATCGGTCCCGAATACCTGGTAGCGGTACGTCGAATTGGCCCTGAGGCGTGTCGCATGAATGGTGTACTGCGTACCGTTCGAGGGGACCGGTCTGGAGCGGAACCGTCCGTGCTCGTCGTTCTCGTACTCGACGTATACGTAGCCCGCCGCGTCGACCGTGCCCGTAATCCATGCAATGAGCGAGTTGTCAGGCTCGAAGTGGGCCGTTGCGGACAGAACGGTGGGGGCAGGTGGGGCCTTCGGGGTAGGCGTGGCTTCAGGTGAGTCTTCCGAACATGCAGAGACGAAAACCGCGAGAGCTAGAGCAACGGCCGCTGTCCGTATGCGTTCGATAAGCCGACTCGCTCCCGCCTACTCTGTCACGCGCTTCTCGCCCATGACGGAGTCGATGGCGTAGGCGCGGAAGCTGCCCTGCATTCGCGGTCCGCTGATGTTCGCCTTGAACACCTCCGTACCGCCGGGAGCCACTTCGACAACCACGCGGGGATCGGTGACGAAGTTCAAGAGCGTATTGCCGTTTTCGAGGCGGTACGCGCTGCTGCGGTTTACGGCATAGAGGTCGGGTACGTGCCGGTACTCCCAGACTTTGCGCGCGACCAGGTCGTAGTCGTTGAGGGCCAGTTCCAGGGCGCGGGAGTAGTTCCCACCCTCTTCCTCGGGCCGATTGCGTCCGTTGTCGAACATGAGGATGTTACCGTTTGGCAACTGCTGGGCGGTGTGCTGCCGGTAGAAGCGATCGGCGGGATCCTCTAAGGTGAAGGTGCTCTCCGGGCCGCCGAGCTTCCACTCGACTCGCTGGAAGTCCGGCGATATCGAGATAACTTGGCTGAAGTTAGGTATGGACACGATGATGTTGTCGCGCGGGCCGATTTGCAGGGAGTTTGCCCCCGTCCAGCGTATGGGAGGGGTGTGCTCCTGCAGCGTGACCTCGTTCGGGTACGAGGCGATGTTGCCCGTTCCCCATCCGCCGCGAACGTCGGTGCCTATGGCGTCGAAGGCATTCCAAATCTCCTTGCTCAGGCCCGTATCCTGGTCCCAGACTCGGAGCGCGAGTCCCTCGACCAGCGTTTCGGCGTCGCCTTCGTTCGCGGTGTCGTCGATCACGCGGTAGGTCCATGCCGCGTAGAGTATCTTGCCGTCAGGCATCAGCAGCAGCGCGCGGTGTGGGAACCCGTTCACCGGGCCTGCCGCGAGGTTATCGACGATCTTGCCCGTCGGCGTGATCTCCCTGATGCAGCAGATGTTGAACGGGTTGTTAAGCTGATAGACGAGATTGTAGTTGGGCTTCTGAACGACGGCCCCGGTCGGGTAGGGGACATCTTCGACGGGATTCGGACTCTCGTAGTACCAGACGATCTGCCAGTCGCCGTCGAGCATGAAGAGCCAGCTGCCCTCAATCTCCCGATGGTCGAGCAGGAGGAGCTCTGACGACGGAGTTCCGGCAGCGTCGACGTTGAGCGTCGACAGGGCAGGGGGCAGTTGTCCCGTCGTGAAGGCGCCGGAATCGCTTCTGGTCTCTTCGCCCTCGTCATTCGTGGCCACGACAGTGTAAGAGTATGCCGTGCTTGGTCGCAGGCGAAGAACGTGCACTTGGTGTTCGATTGCCGGCTCGTCGGTAGGCGCCGTGCGGAACTTTCCCGCCTCGGCGTTTTCGTACTCGAGGTAGACCAGCCCTTCCCTGTCAAGTGAGATGGCCACCTGAGCGATCAGAGCATTTTCCGAGGAGATCTTCGCCGAATGGCTAACGATTTCAGGTGGCGCGGCATCTTCGTCACCGCATCCTGCGACCGACAGTGCCAACAGCACCGTCGTCAGAATCCAGGCAACTGGCGTTTGTAGCAGGAATGAACCCATTTTTCCTCATCCGAGCAGTAATCCTTGGACAAATTGTTGCAAGGAAGGTGGTGAACCTGCAAGAGTGTAACGGGACTTCGTGATGCGAAACCGAAACGTCCTCCCGCTCGTAGGTAGTTATGACGGAGTTTAACCGGACGTTGAACCGACGTAGCAGCCCGTCGTTCGGGAATTGGGGATTGACATCCATAAGGCGGCAACGCATAATGTAATGCTGGTTAACATTCGGTTAATCCAAACTCAAACCCGAAGTCGGAGGTTTGACCGCGATATACCGTCGTCTTCAGACTTGGTGTATTCGGTCAAGCGCCGGTGCAATACATTAGGAATCAATTAAGAGGAGAGGTGCATGATCACCAAGAAATTTAAGTTAATCGGTTTTGCCGCGTTGGCCGTGATGCTCTTCACGGTTCTCGCGTGCAGTAGTGACGACGACGACGGAGAAACAGCAGCGCCTGCCCCGGCGCCTGCCGCCCCGGCTCCGGCCCCGGCTCCAGCGCCTGCCGCTGCCCCGGCCGCGACCGCTGTGCCGGAAGAAGAAGCGATGGCCATGAGCGACTTTGCGGGCACTTTCAAGGGCTCGTGGGTCTGGGATGGAGATCATCCGACTAAGTTTGGTGAGGCCCCAACGCTCGCGGCGATGGTCGCATCCGGAGCGCTCCCGTCGGTTGAGGAGCGTCTTCCGAAGGCCGAGGACGTGATGGTCGTTCCGGTCGTCGAGCGAATCGGCGACTACGGCGGAACTTGGCGCAGAGCGTTCACCGGGCCGAACGACGGTCAGAACGCAGACCGCCTCATGATGGACATGGTGCTGTACTACGACCTGAACGGTACGGATGTCATCCCGAACGTGGCGAAGGGCTGGGACATCAGCGCCGACGGCCTGACCTACACCCTGTATCTCCGCGAGGGTATGAAGTGGTCTGACGGTATGCCGTTCACGTCCGAAGACTTCGTCTGGCACTTCAACAACGTGATTCTGGACGATGAGATCAATCCGACGCGAGATGGCCAGATCGGTTGGTCCGGAGTGCAGGCCGAGAGCTTTGCCGCCGTTGACGACTACACAGTCACGGTTACTCTTAGGGAACGCAAGGACGGATTCCTCGATTCGCTCGCCAATTACACCACCGGCGGATGGACGCTTCACGGTCGTGTCGGGGACGGCATGTATGGCCCGACGCATTACCTGAAGACTATCCACCGCAAGTTCGCCGAGGACAAGGACGCGTTCGACAAGCGCGTGGCCGACGAAGGCTACGAGAACTGGATTACCTTCTTCAAGGACAACGCCAGCCCGCTCAAGAGCACGGACACCCCGGTCGTTTCGCCTTGGAAGATGACCAGCCCCATCACGGCTGAGATCTACGAGTGGGAGCGCAACCCGTACTACTGGGCAGTCGACCCCGCGGGCAACCAGCTTCCGTACATCGACAGGATTTCGATGACGCTCACCGGCGACAAGGAGATACTGAACCTCAAGGCCTCGGCGGGTGAGATCGACTTCCAGCACCGCCACATTGAGATGGCCAAGGTGCCGGTCTTCAAGGAAAACGAAGAGCGCAGCCAAATCGACGTGCAGTTCTGGGGTTCACACGGAGCCGTCGGCATCGCCATCAACATGTCCTATGGTGAGGGAGACGTCGACTACGAGGTGGACGAGGAAGTCAAGAAGTGGCTGAACAACTTCGAGTTCCGCAAGGCCCTCTCCCTGGCGGTCGACAGGAACAAGATCAACGAGGTCATGTTCCTCGGCCAGGGCGATGTTTCGCAGCCCATCTTCTCGAAGGGTCATCCGTTCTACCCCGGCGACGCATACGCACAGAAGTACACCGAACTCGATCCTGACCAGTCCATGCAGATCCTCGACAGCATCGGCCTCGTCGATACCGACGGCAACGGTGTCCGCAACCGCACGGACGGCAAGGGCGACTTGGTCTTCATCATGGACTATGCCGCTGAGTACTTCGTGGCCTACGACGTGCTCGCGGAGCTGATCGAGGAAGACCTCGCCAAGATCGGGGTCAAGGTCGCCCTCAAGCCGATGGACGTCAGCCTCTTCAAGGAGCGGCGTGACGGCAACACGGGCATCCTGATGGCGGGCGGCCTGATGTCGGCCCGGTGGCCGAACCTGCTCGACCGCTGGTACGAGCATGGCAGTGCCTACCGCACGTGGTACACGGGCGGCAGGGACGTCTACTCCGAAGACTCCGTAGCAGCCGAGCCGACCGACCCCGCCATCCTCCGGCTGGGCCAACTGGCTGACGACGCGGTGAAGCTCCGGTACGCCGACCGCAAGGATGTCTACGTTGAGGGTCAGCAGATCTTCATCGACAACCTCTACGGCATCGGCGCGGTGGGCAATACCCCCGCTTTCAACGGCGTGATCGTCAAGAAGAAGTACTTCAAGAACGTTCCTCCGCAGGCGCCGAACGAGTCCCCACTGCAGAACCCGGGGATCGCGCGGACGGTCCAGTTCTTCATGGAAGGCGGCAAGAACGACTCCGAATAGGAGCGACTGAACTGCCTACCGACGTAGCCTGAAGAAATAGCACCCGGCCCCCTTGGGATCGGGTGCTATTTACTTCGGAGAGCAGGTATGTATAATGGCACACCAACGAGTGACCAAGTCCCACTGACTGCTCAACCTGACCTCGATCTCTAAATCAACCCATGGGAGCAAAGCGCAACAGTGATCGCCTTTATTATACGACGATTCTTGCTGGGTGTTTTTGCGCTTTGGGTTATCTCGATCATCTCGTTTTTTGTGGTGACGCTCCCACCGGGCGACTTCGTTGATGACTACGTGGCGAACCTTGTAGGCGAGGCAGGGCAGGGGACTCCCGCCGCCGACGCGCTCGAAAAGCAGCTCCGTATCGAATACGGCCTCGACCGGCCGGTATGGTTCCAGTACGTCAAGTGGATGTCGAAGGTCGTGCGCGCTGATCTCAGCTTCTCTGTTGAGTTCAATCGGCCCGTTCGAGAGGTCATATGGGACAAGCTGCCGCTAACGATGATCGTCGCTGGGACGACAATTTTGTTCACGTGGACAATGGCCATCCCCTTGGGGATATTTGCCGCCGTCCGACACCGCACCTTTGAGGACTACTCCCTCACCTTCATCGGCTTTATCGGGCTTGCCATACCCGACTTCCTGCTCGCACTGGCGTTCCTTTGGATCGGCTGGTTCTACTTTGATTTTTCAATCGGCGGACTCTTCACTCGAGAGTACATAACGGCGTCTTGGAGTGGCGGCAAGGTCGTCGACATGCTCGCCCATCTGTGGATTCCTGTCATCGTGCTCGGCACAGCCGGAACCGCCACCCTTCTCCGCATTATGCGGGCGAACCTCTTGGACGAGCTTCGCAAGCCATATGTCGTCACCGCCCGTGCCAAGGGCCTCAAGGAATGGCGAGTCATCATTAAGTATCCTGTACGCGTCGCCTTGAACCCCATAATCAGCATCGTTGGATACCTTCTACCGGCGCTCATATCAGGCAGTATCATTGTCTCCGTGATTCTGGCGCTGCCGCTCATCGGCCCACTCCTGCTTCGCGCACTCTTGGCCGAAGACCTCTTCATGGCGGCAGGGATCATACTAGTGCTTGGTGCGTTGACGATAATAGGGACATTCGTGTCCGACATCCTGCTTGTGCTCGTTGATCCCCGCATCAGGATGGAGGATAGGTAATGGCCGACGAAACGCGGGACAAGGAGCAACTGAGCCTGGCTGCCGCCTCCCTCTTGGATGAGCAGGAAGACCAGCTTGAAGACGAAGAAATCTTCGTTGCAGGCCAGTGGCGTCTCATGTGGTGGCGTTTCCGCAAGCACCGTATGGCCATGGTCGGCGCGGTGTTTGTCATTTTCTTCTACTCAGTGGCGGTGTTCGCGGACTTCATCGCGATATCGGATCCTCGCCTGTCCGACGTGGAGGTCGCGTACCTGTCGCCTCAGACCGTTCATTGGTTCGATGGAGGGTTCAGTCCCCACGTCAAGAAGGTCGTTGGCGCCCGAGACCCCGAAACCTTCAAGAAGGTATACACGACCGTACCAGAGGAAAACATCCCCATCCGCCTCTTCGTTCGAGGGTACGAGTATAAGCTCTTCGGCCTCATTCCCTTCGACAGGCACCTTATAGGGACGGTCCCGCCGGAGGGTGAACTAAGGGTCGCTCCGTTTTTCCTCGGCACAGACGTCCTCGGACGAGACATGTGGTCCCGAATAGTGTTCGGATCACGGGTCTCCCTCTCGATAGGGTTAGTGGGCGTTCTGCTAACTCTCGTCCTGGGTGTCACCCTCGGGGGGTTGTCCGGCTACTACGGGGGCTGGGTCGATACCGTCATTCAGCGAATCATTGAGATCACTAGGTCCATTCCCACTCTTCCTCTCTTTATCGCCCTTTCGGCCTCCGTCCCGAAGGACTGGAGCGTCTATCGCATCTACTTCATAGTCACATTGATCATTGCCATGTTTGTATGGACGGAGATGGCACGAGTCGTTCGAGGCCGATTCCTCTCCCTCCGCGAAGATGACTTCGTAACGGCAGCCCGTCTGTCGGGAGCGACCGACCTGCGCATTATCTTCCGTCACATGCTGCCCAACTTCATCAGTCACGTCATAACCGTAGTAACACTCACTCTCCCGTTCATGATTATCAACGAGACCGCCCTCAGCTTCCTCGGCATCGGCCTCCGCACTCCGGCGGTGAGCTGGGGAGTCCTCCTGCAGCAGACTCAGAACGTGCAGTCGATAGCCATATATTCATGGCTCACCTTCCCTGCCGTTCCGTTCACGCTCGCTGTCCTTGCGTTCAACTTCGTGGGCGATGGCTTGCGCGACGCCGCCGACCCGTACGCGAACTAGCGCCCGGCCTTCTGAGTGATCTTTTTGTTGCGACCTGACAGTCGTTGGGCTACACTCATTTACCAGACCTGTAGATGGAGAAACGGGATTTGGTAACAGGGTTCAATCACTCGGGCGTAGTTGTCAAAGACCTCTCGGCGATGATCGAGTTCTACTGCGGCGTTCTCGGCCTCGAGGTCCTCAGGGAAGTCGACAGCATCGCGCCGCCAAGCGGTGACCACACAGGCATTCCCGGCGCGAGACGCAAGCTCGTCTTCGTAGGCCTACCCGGCGACGGCCACCAGCTTGAGCTCGTGCATTACGTCGATCCGACCCCTTCCGACGGTCACCTGAATCACCACCAGTTCGGTTCGTCCCACGTCTGCTTTAACGTCTCCGACCTCGATGGCATTTTCACTGACCTGTCCGGCAAGGGAATACGGTTCGTAACGGAGCCGAAGTATCGCGCCACCCCGGACGGCGCTCGCATCGGCATCATTTACGCCCTCGACCCGGAGGGCAACTACCTTGAGTTCATCGAACGGACCGAGCCTTCTCAGTAGCCCGTCCCTTCGTTCGTAGTATTCCCATTCGGAGAAAACATGCCGAGACTTGCAGCCAATCTGTCGATGATGTTCAACGAGGTGGACTTCATGGACCGCTTCGCCGCCTCTGCCGAAGCGGGATTCAAGGGCGTCGAGTACCTATTCCCATACGACTACGATAAGGACGACCTGAGAGCCGCGCTCGACAAGCACGGGCTTGTCCAAGTCCTGCACAACCTTCCCGCCGGCGACTGGGACGCGGGCGAGCGCGGAATCGCGTGTCATCCCGACCGCGTAGGTGATTTCCAAGACGGTGTCGGCAGAGCAATCGAATACGCTACGACCCTCGGCTGCGATCAGCTGAACTGCCTCGCCGGAGTCGCTCCCGCCGACCTGCCGAGTGACGCCTTGCGCGAGACGTTCTTCTCAAACCTCACGTTCGCGGCGGGCGAGCTTGAAAGGGCCGGAATAACCCTGCTGATCGAGGCTATCAACACGCGGGATATCCCGGGATTCTTCCTGCAGACCACCTCGCAGGCTCTTGACGTCATCGCCGACGTGGGTTCGGAAAACCTCAAGCTCCAGTACGATATCTACCACATGCAGATCATGGAGGGCGACCTGACCCCGACCATCGAGGCGAACCTCTCCATGATCCGGCACATGCAGCTCGCCGACAATCCCGGACGAAACGAGCCGGGCACCGGCGAGATCAACTACCCTTTCCTGTTCAACGCCATCGACGAGATGGGCTACGACGGATGGATCGGATGCGAATACAAACCGCGCACGACGACAACCGAGGGTCTGCAATGGGCCGCTCCCTACCTGCGGTAACCGGCCGGGAGGCAACATGGTCTTAGAAGCAGCTACCCTCGACGATCCCGACATTATCAACCGTCGAAACCGAGTACTCGACGAGATTCAGAACCGCGTCCTCTGGCTTTCGATCTACATGGTCGACTACGCCAATCGCCTGCGCCCCAACCCCAGCGGCCTGAAGGTGGGAGGCCATCAGGCCTCCAGCGCGTCGGTCGCGAGCATCATGACCTACCTGTTCATGGAGTACATGAACGCGGGCGACAGGCTCTCGGTAAAGCCCCACGCGTCGCCGGTCTACCACGCCGTCCAGTACCTGCTCGGGAATCTCGACGTCGAGTACCTGAAGACCCTCCGCGCCTATCACGGACTGCAGGCCTACCCCAGCCGCACGAAGGACCCGGACAACGTGGACTTCTCGACGGGCTCCGTGGGACTTGGCGCCGTTGCCCCGAACTTCGCGTGGCTCACCGAAGAATACCTGCGGAGTCACGTCGGTCCGGAGAACGGTCAGAGGCGAAGATACATCAGTCTCGTTGGAGACGCCGAGTTGGACGAAGGGGCCGTCTGGGAGGCGGTCGCCGATCCGACGATGGAGGAGGCCTCGAATATCCTGTGGATCGTCGATCTGAACCGGCAGAGCCTCGACCGGATAATCCCCGGCATTCGCGTCCGCTGCTGGCGAGAGATGTTCGCGGCGAACGGCTGGAGCATCGTCGACGCGAAGTATGGCCGCAAGCTCGAGTCGGCATTCCAAGAGCCAAACGGCGAACTGCTCCGCACCGCCATAGACGAAATGTCCAACATGGTCTATCAGCGGTTGCTCCGGGTAGCGCCTTCTACTCTTCGTGAATGGCTGCCGAGCACAAGCCGGTACCCGAAGGATATGGAGCGCCTCATCAGCCGATGGGACGACACGGAGCTAGCTGAGATTTTCTCCGATCTCGGCGGGCACGATATCGGAAAGCTGCGCCAAGCGTTCGATGAGCTGGACCTCGACCGCGGCCCGCACGTGATGTTCGCCTACACTCTGAAGGGATGGCGGCTCCCGATCATCGGGGACCCCCAGAACCACTCGGCCAACTTGAACGGGTCGCAGATGGACGAGCTTCGTCAAAACATGCGCATCGACTCCGACGACGCCACATTCCTCTTCGCGCCGGATTCACCTGAAGCGGAACTGTTAGCGGAGGCCCGTGAACGCCTTCAAGTTGGTGTCGAGCAGCCCCGTACGTCTCTACAGACGTCGGTACCCACGGGTTTCGGACGAGGATATCGCGGCATGATGTCCACCCAGCAGATCTTCGGTCTCGTCCTGACTGAAATATCGAGAAACGCCCCCGAACTGTCCAAGCGCGTCGTGACTACGAGTCCCGACGTTGCCAGTTCCACGAATCTCGGCGGGTGGATCAACAGGGTAGGGGTCTGGCACAGGGGCGTTGTGGAACCTCTGCCACAGGAGGAGCAGCCGAGAGCGCTCCAGTGGACCGAGTCCGAGCGAGGCCAGCACATCGAGCTCGGCATCTCGGAGAACAACCTTTTCATGGCCCTCGGCCAGCTCGGTCTGTCGTACGAGATGAGCGGCGAGCTCCTCTTCCCCATCGGCACCCTGTACGATCCGTTTATCCGCCGAGGACTGGACGCCTTCTACTACAGCGCGTACGCCGGGGCCAGCTTCATGGTCGTTGGGACCCCGTCGGGCGTTAGCCTGGGCCCCGAGGGTGGCGCGCACCAGTCCCTCGTCACCCAGTCAATCGGGACGGAACTCCCCGACCTGTCGTTCTACGAGCCGTGCTTTGGACAGGAACTTGAGTGGATCGTCATGCACTCGCTCGAAAGGATGCGCAAACGAGAGGGGTCCGTCTACCTTCGCCTGACCAGCAAGCGCGTTGACCAAGCCCTGTCAACTCTTCCGTCCGACCCTGATGAGCTTGAGAAACTGCGGCTGCAAGTTCTTGCCGGAGCGTATCGTCTTGTGGACCGTCGTTTCGAGGAGGGATACGGCCAGAACTACAACGTCGTCCACATCATGGCTTCCGGAGCAATGGTGCCCGAGGCCATCAGCGCCAGCGAGCAGCTCCTTGAAGAGGGCGTGTTCGCCAACGTAATCAACGTGACCGGTCCCGGGCCGCTATACAAACGCTTCCAGGAAAAGGTGAGCCGAGAAATCGCCGAGGGTCGGGCCCCTCAGCCGTTCATGTCGGACATCTTCGATGTCGGTGAGCGAAGCGCTCCGATCGTCACCGTCGTCGATGGGCATCCTCATACCCTCGCATGGCTGGGCGCGGCGATGAAAACCGAGACGTTCCCGCTCGGCGTGACCGAGTACGGACAGTCCGGCGATTACCTCGACCTGTACCGTGAGTACCGGATCGATGTGGACTCCATAGTGGCCGCATGTTTCGCGGCCATCGACTGACCGTCTGGCACTTCCGTCGTACCTGCGCTAGAATTAGGGTCTCTCACATTCGGTTACGTTAGCGAACGTTATCGAATGGAATCGACAACGTATTCCTACGAAAGGCGGGTTTGAATCGAAAATGGTTAGACTTCGTGCTACTGCCCTTATATGTGGCCTCGCTTCGCTGGTGCTTCTGTTCGCCATTGCCTGCGGTGGCGGCGACGAGGAGACGGACTCGACGACGGAAACCTCCTCGCCTCCTGCCGCAGCCCAGCCCCCGCCTCCCAGCGCAGCCCCGACACCGACGCCCGGCAAGAAAATGCAATGGGACGTTGCGCCACCCATGCGGATCGATCCCAGCAAGTCGTACACGGCGACCTTCACGATGGAGCGCGGCACGTTTGAGGTGAAGCTGTTCGCCGACAAGTCCCCAAAGACCGTCAACAACTTCGTTTTCCTTGCCCGCGAGGGGTACTACGACGGCACGACGTTCCACCGCGTCATACCAGGCTTCATGGCCCAGGGAGGCGATCCGACCGGAACGGGGACCGGTGGGCCCGGCTACCAGTTCGACAATGAATTCCATCCTGACCTTAGGCACTTCGGTCCCGGAATGCTGGCCATGGCAAACTCCGGAGTAAACAATGGTCGCGGGACGAACGGAGGCCAGTTCTATGTTACCTTCTCCGAGCAGCACCGCCTCGATGGCTTGAATCTCGACGGCACGTCTAAACCGTGTCACCAGTCAGGCGTCTCCTGTCACGCTGTGTTCGGCGAAATCACCGATGGTATGAACGTGGTCACAGGCATTCGGGAACGCGACCCCACCACGGCCACCTACAAGGGAGACGTAATCCAGAGCATAGTTATCACTGAGGAGTAGTTTCGCGTCAGGCAGAGATTGATGAACGAGAGAGGGGGCAGGTCGCATGACCTGCCCCCTCTTATGCTACTAGTTAGCTGTTAGCCTCAGTCTGCCCCGGCGGGTTCCGCGGGAGGAATCGGCGAATCGAGGAACGTATACAGCTTCCCGCCCGTTCCGATCCACGTCTTGTCGGCAATGGTTGCGGAGTCGATCAACGGTTGGTTGTTTACCCGGACCGTCGAATGCTCGCCGAAGCTCTTCACGTCGATCCTGTCCTTCATGAAGTGGAAGATCAGACCTTCAAAGCCGGGAATGTTCAACTCGCTCCCCCGAATGAGGCCCCGGTAGAAGAACCGGAATACCGGGCGACGTTCGAGACTTGAGAAGTCTACGAGTTCGTCATCGCTCTCCGTGTAGATGTAGCCGTAGGGTTTCGGCCTTGTCAGGAAGTACACCACCGCAGCTGCAATTGGCACCGCGACCGCGACGAGAATGGCAACGACTATCCACGGGAACTGCGTCTGAGGCGTAGGCGGAAGCGCTACGCCTGCCACCGCCGCTACAGCACCGACGGGTTGGGAAGCGGCGGGAGCCGCCGGAGCCGGCTTCGGCTCAACAGCGGCCGGCACGATAGACACCGGCGCAGATACCGGCGCGATCGTCGATAGCGCTATCGAGCTCGATGGTTCGGTGTACGATCGCCCGGCGTACTCAAGGCTCAGGTTGAACTGGAGCGTGTGATTTCCGAACTCACTTGGCGTGAACAAGATGTCGTATTGCCATGCGGGGCCGTCCCCATAGAGCCGATGAGGGACGAGTTCGAGCGTTCCCGGGTCTTCCGTGGACGTAGCCATTCCAATGGCTATGGCGCTCGGGTCAACGGCGTAGGGCCCGCCCTCCAAGTGGATCGACACCGTGCCGATGTTCCTTGCTTCTTCTGGTACGAGGTTCCGCACCGATACGGTATCGACGTGGAACGCCGGGAACGGCTGCGCTTCAATGGTATGGTCCGAGGTGACGCTATGATCGAATTCGGGCCACAGCATCTCCAAGGTCACATCGTACGAACCGGCAAGTTCAAGTGGCGGCAGGATCAAAGAGTAGTAGCCGTCGCCGGCCCTGGAATCGCCCTGCGTGCCGTCGTCGAACAGTTCGTACACCCTGACTGAAGAATCGGGGCCGGTGATATTAGCGAATATCTTGACGCCTTTGAGCACCGCTGTCCGGCCCTCATGCGAGGCGTATGCCGTGATTGTATTCGACTCGCCGATTGGCAGCGGAGTGAGCGTTCTCAGGACGAGTTCGTATCGATCCGTCACATGACCCCAGATGGAAATGCTCCCGTCGACACCCGCCGTCTCGACCTTCCATCTGCCGGGAACCGGGTTGATGAGTCGCCAGATTATGAGGTGGTCCGTCCCGATGACCTGGGACGCTGTCTGATCGTAGACGGAGACCACCACGTCTGAAGGGTTGATGAGTTTGAAGGACCCGGCGCTGCCTTCCTTGAAGAGGTAGAGCGTAGTTTCTTCCGTACCGGGCATGATAGGGATGCTGGAAGTGGACCATGGGGCATCTACCAGCGTCTCCGATGCATATTCCTGAATGGCGGATTTAGCTCCTCCACCGAAGACGTGGTCTGCCAGTGGCTCAAGATCGGCCCCGGATGTGAGGCCAAATACCCGCCCCCCGGTCGACCTGGAGATCGTATCCAGGAATTGTGCTGCATTCTGATCACTTGCTTCGATGCGTAGGCCATGCACCACCCATCCCTGTTCTGCGATTCTATTTAGCAATGGAGCCACGGAATAGCTCAGTTCGTCGTATTCGATAGCGCCGGCCGCCCCCAGCGCTACGTATATCGAGGAACCCGCGGGAGCTCCATAATCTGATAGCGCCGACCGCGCCTCATCAATAGCCTCGACAATCGACTGCGCCGTGGGAGCTCGCTCGGCTTCCAGTCGCTCTACGACTTCGCTTCGAGTGCTCGAATAGTCGGGGTCCGAAGCACGAAACGGCCCTATAGCCTCTCCCGGCCGGTCGGTGTCGACGAATACGACCTCGTTGCCGTCCTGCTGCGTGGCCAAGAGGCCAATCAACGATAATGTCAGTGGGATGGCCTGCTCCGCCTCACGAACCGACGCCGAGTCCACTACAATCACGGCCATTTCCGGCCGTGAGTCGGTCTCCGCGAATGCCGCCGGCGACGATGCCGCCAGCCAGCCCAACAGCACGGCGATGACCGCGCTCCCGATAGAAACCAGTCGTGCACGTCGCATCATAGTACCTCCAATTGAACAAAGTATAAGAACATAACGGAATTAGTTCAAGATGTTGAAGGACTATGATGTTGCGTATTCTGACTGTCGGGACGTGCCGGGGACGGAGCCCCGTACCTGCTTCATAGTGCATAGGTGGTGATTGCACCGGAGGCGGTCGAACTCATGCGGCCACCGGAGTCGACGTACTACCCATCTGCGGAATGAGTGCCCTCGGCTCCGTCGTCTGCTGATAGGGTGGGGCTCCCGCGAAGACGCAATTAGCAGGAGCGGAGCAGTGGCTGAATGCCGGGAGCTACAATCGATTCTTCAAAGACGAGACGAACGCAAGATATCCGTCATCAAAACGGAACGGGAATTGTCTGGTTGGGCATTAACCGAGTTACTGTACTTGCTCGGCAAATACGATCTTCCATTCCCCCTCCACCTGACGGAAGGCCATGCGAATGCGCCGTGTGCCCAAGGGCTCCTTCATGGTCATATGCATTTCCCATTCCCCATCGCTGATCTTATGCGGAGGGCTCTCCTGGCTCAACTCCAGCTTCACGCCAAAAAGCTTCATCAATCCTATATTGTCGCGGATTTCTTCACCCCGCAGCTGACGGTAGCTCTCCTCCAAGTACCCTAATGTCTTGTCGCCATCGTAGGCGTTGTATGCGTCCCAAAAGGCGAAGGCAAGTTTGCTGAGAGCGTTTATATCCTCTATATCAAGCTGAGGACTGGGTTCCGGGGTAGCAACAGGATCTGCCTCTTGTTGTTCACTCTGTGGACTGGGCTCCGGTGTAGCGGTAGGCTCCGGCGTGGGTGTAGGACTGGGCATCGGTGTAGCGGTAGGTTCCGGCGTGGGCGTAGGACTGGGTATCGGTGTGGCCGTAGAGTCTGGCTGTGCAGGCTCACTTGTGGGAGCGGAATCCGTTGAGCCACCGCAAGCAATACCGGCTACGATCACGATCGCTAGCGCCACAGTCATTGCCCACGGGTTCAAAGCCATTCTTGCGACCCCCAGAGTCTTCTTCTGCCTGATATACGTCCTTCCATCAGCCATTTCCAGTGGTTGCACGGAGGATAATCGTGAGTTCTATCTCTGTCAACACACACCCTGCCAATCGTCCCGCGCCATGAGGCTGAAACTGCCTCTGTGGTACCATCTCAAGGCCGGGTTCGGCGTGGAGCACAGCGAGTATGGCAAGACCGGTTGCAGCACTGCTGGGGTTTCTCGCGGTGTTGCTGATTGCGGCAGACTGTGGCGACGGTGGCAGGGGTGACGCACAAGATCAGACGCTCCAGGTCCGCGGAGTGGTAACCGAGGTCCAAGCCCGGTCGCTTCTCGAACTGGAGTCGCTGCGAGTAGTCGACGAGCAAAATACCGTTTGGGACTTCCGGCCGGGGCCAAATGGGGTGATGGCCGCCGGCCACGACTACACTCCCTCTCACCTCCGCCAGCACATGGTGCAGGGAATACCCATCATAGTCACCTACACGGAAAAAGACGGCGTCCTCACGATAGTCAGCATCAGCGAATAGAGAAGCAAGCATGGATCAGAATCGAAACCGGACCGAATTCCTAGAGAACGTGCGTAGAGCCTTGGGCCGTACGGGCCCGCCCGCCGACATCAGCGTCCCCGATGCCACCTCGCTGTCGGACGACCACCAAGTGGTTACGAGCCGAGTTGAAACGATCCAAGAGGACGTTGCAGCCCAAAAGGACAGTCTCATTGAAGAGTTGGTAGCCTCCGCTGAGGTAGCGGGGTGGATCGTCACGCGGGCCAGTCCATCCGACGCTGCGACTTATGTCCGCCGGGTCGCGGAGACCCTCGAATCGACGAGCGTGCTCCGCTCCGATCATGCGGTACTCGACGAAATAGGCTTGGAAGAAGCATTTGGGGGATCGGCCATAGCGCTTCAGAGAATTGCTTATGAGGAGTCCGGCCGGAGCCGCGACCTACAGCGCGCGAAGTTCCGCGAGGACATGATCGTGGCCGATATCGGCGTGACCGGCGTCAGCCACGCAATAGCCGAGACGGGGAGCGTGTCCATCGCGGCGGGCAGGGGAGTGAGCCGTCTGATTTCCCTGCTTCCGCCTGTCCACATAGCCGTGGTGCGTCCCGAGCAGATCGTGCCAAGTCTGGACGAGCTATTTTCGATTCGTCGCAGCGAGTTCCTCGAACGCGGGTCGCTCGACTACGCCAACATCATCTCCGGCCCCAGCAGGTCGGCGGACATCGAGCAGACTCTCGTAAAGGGAATGCACGGCCCGCGCGAGGTCCACATGGTCATCGTAGACTAACCGTCCGGTCTGAAGACCTTGCCTCCCACCTCCATGAACCGCATCGCCTCGGCAACGGCGTCGGCAATAAGCTCGCCGCTTCGGGCGGACGCCTCATCGAGCGTCATCGGCGCGCAGACGATGGACGATACGGCGTCGATGCCCTCCGCGTGAACGTCCTCGAACCCTTTGCCCAAAGAACCGGAAATGGCGACGACGGGAATCCCTCTTTCTTTCGCCCGCCAGGCGACCCCGATGGGGGCCTTGCTGTAGACGGTCTGAAAATCTAGCTGACCTTCACCGGTGATTATCAAGTCGGCCCCCTCCAGCTTTTCGTCCAGTCCGACTTGATCGAGTACGATGTCCACCCCGGCCCGCAGCGAACCGCCCAGGAATGCCATCATTCCCCCACCGAGGCCACCCGCCGCACCCGACCCCGGCACCTTATCGATGCTCGTTCCAATGTCGCGCTCAACGACCTCGGCGAAATTCTTCAAGGCCCCGTCAAGCTGATCGACAAGTTCGGGTGTTGCCCCCTTCTGCGGGCCATACACCGCCGACGCGCCCTCAGGCCCGGTGAGCGGATTCGAGACGTCGCAGGCGACCGAGAACTGCGCCCCAATCGCCCGTTCGTCCAGTCCCGTCGTATCGATCCGACGGAGTTCGGCGAGTGCCGCTCCACCCGGTGGAAGATCATTCCCGGCTTCGTCCATCAGCCGGACTCCCAGCGCTTGGGCCATCCCCGCTCCGGCGTCGTTCGTCGCGCTGCCGCCGATGCCGACGATGAAGCTCCGAAACCCTGCATCGAGCGCTTCTCTAATCACCTCGCCGAGACCGTGCGTGGTCGCCCGCAGGGGATCCCGCTCGTCGAGCGAGAGCAGCGCCAGGCCTGAGGTTCGCGCCATTTCGATCATGGCCGTCTCTCCGTTGCCGAGTGCTCCCCACTCTGCCGTAACCGCCGTTCCGATGGGGCCGGTCACCGTTGCTGAACGAATATCTCCGCCCGTCGCCTCAACCAGAGTTTCAAGCGTTCCGTCTCCCCCGTCCGCCACCGGCACGAGGACAGTCTCGGCGTCGCGTACGACCCTGCGGACTCCCTCCTCCATAGCCCTGGCGGCATCAAGCGCTGAGATGCTCCCCTTAAAGCTCTGAGGCGCGATGACGACCTTCATATCTTGTCCTTCCTGGCAACAATGGACTGTGCGGACACTATATCAGCGGCAAAGATGCTTGCGTAGCGTGCTAAGTTGGGAGGCGCCTCACCCGGGGTGAACTGCGAATCGACGCTCAAGGAACGGTTGACGCCCCTCCGCCGGGATGAGTATACTGGTTGATGATACGGCCTTCTGGTGGTCCTAGCGAAGCGGACCCACCCGTTCCCATCCCGAACACGGAAGTGAAACGCTTCAGCGCTGACGATACTGCACTGGTGACGGTGTGGGAAAATAGGTCACTGCCGGGGGGCCTTTTTCATTTCCCTGTCCGCACGGCGTTCTCTACTTCCCGCGCGTTTTCGGTTCCCCTTTTCTGTCTAATTTCGTCCCCGAACGACAATGCTGTGCATCCAGGAACACGGTGGAAACCCTGCCCAACAGGTGGTATGCATCGATTTTGCCCTGTGCTACAATGAAGCTAGCGTTCGGAGAAAGGAGTCCTGGTTACTTAGAGTCCCAGGGGAAGTTACCCGCCCTCCGCGTCACCACGCTCTTACTCTCCCCTTGGCCTAGTCTGACGAGAATAACTGTCCTAAAAACCTCCGTAACTTGTGGCAAGTTTCCAGGAATCGAAGTGCAACGTGACCTCGCAACACGAGGAAGATAGCAGTATTCAGGATATGGGAGAGCTCCTCGACTCGGTCGAGGACATGAAACCGCTCCGGCGAGGCGATGTCGTTGAGGGCATTGTCATGCGCGCCGACCCCGGCGCGGAAGGCATTCTTCTCAATGTTGGACACAAGGCCGAAGGCCACGTCCCGTCCAACGAAATGAAGTCGATGTCGCCGGAGGACATTGAGCAGCTAAATGTAGGCGACACGATTCTCGCCATGGTGATCCGCGGCGAGACCGACGAAGGATCGGCCATCCTATCAGTCGACCGCGCGGCCGGTGAGGTCGGCTGGAAGACCCTCCAGGACGCGATGGAAGCCGATCAGCGTGTAGAGGGAAAAATCATCGGCTTCAATCGAGGCGGCGCCATCGTAATGACCGAGAGCGTGCAGGGATTCGTGCCCATGTCGCAGTTGGCGACCGTCTCTCGCGACAGGGCGCGAAGCGCGGCGCAGGGCGGACCGGGAGAGGGACAGCCACAGGAGTCGCCTGACATCGGTCGCACCATCGAGTTGAAAGTTCTCGAGTTGAACCGCGGACGCAACCGCGCGATCCTGTCCGAACGACAGGCGACGCAAGAGCTCCGCGAGGAGCGCAAGGCCAAGCTGATCGACGAGCTAACGGAAGGAGAAGTCAGAAACGGGCGAGTTACGGGCATCAGCACCTTCGGCGCATTCGTCGATCTGGGCGGCGCGGACGGCCTGATCCACATCTCGGAGTTGTCGTGGAGTAACGTCAACTCGCCGGATGACATCGTGAAGGTCGGCGAGGAGGTCGACGTCATGGTGTTGCGGGTGGACGCGGAGCAGAAGAAGATAGCTTTGAGCCTGAAGAGGCTCCAGCCGGAACCGTGGGAGACGATTGAAGAGCGATACCAGGTCGGAGGCGTCGTGGACGGTGTGGTGACGAAGCTCACCGATTTTGGGGCCTTCGCCAGGGTGGAGGACGCGGTTGAAGGACTTATTCACATATCGGAACTTACCTCGCGCATAATTAGCCACCCTCGCGAGGTCGTTCGAGAGGGGGATGCGGTTCGCTTGAAAGTACTGCGGATCGAGCCGGAACGGCGAAGATTGGGGCTTAGCCTCAAACAGGCGGACCCTGAAGAGTTTTAGCGGAAGTATATGAACGTGCCGCCCCGGCGTCCGTGAAGCCGGGCAGCGGTAGGGAGAACTGATATGACAAGCCGGTTCGAGAAATTCTCCGAGAGAGCGCGCAAGGTCCTCTCCCTGGCACAGGAAGAAGCCAAGCGTTTCAACCACAACTACATTTCGACGGAGCACATTCTTCTGGGACTCGTTCGGGAGTCGGAGGGTGTTGCGGCGAAGGTATTGTCGAATCTCGGTGTGGAATTGGCTAAGGTGCGTTCATCTGTCGAATTCATCATTGGGCGCGGTGAGCGTCCCGCTACGGGTGAGATAGGTCTCACGCCCCGCGCCAAGAAGGTCATCGAGCTTGCGGTGGACGAGGCGCGCCGGCTCAATCATCACTACATCGGCACCGAACACCTCCTCATCGGTCTCATGCGTGAGGGCGACGGCGTCGCGGCCAGCGTCCTTGAAACGCTCGGCATCACCTTGGACAAGGTGAGAGCCGAGACGACGAGGATACTGAGCCAGACCGTCCAGCACTCTCAGGCCGGCACCGGCGGACGTTCCACCTCTCGCACTCCCACGCTAGACCAGCTTGGAATCGATCTCACCGCCGCGGCCCGCGCGGGTAAGCTCGACCCTACCGTCGGCAGGGAAAAGGAGATCCAGCGGGTCACGCAAATCCTTAGCAGGCGCACCAAGAACAACCCCGTCCTCGTAGGCGAGCCGGGTGTCGGCAAGACGGCCATCGTCGAGGCCCTCGCGCAGCAGATCGCGGGCAACGACGTTCCTTCGACCCTGCAAGGAAGGCGTTTGGTGACCCTGGACATGGGCGCGCTGGTCGCGGGAACGAAGTACCGCGGCGAGTTCGAGGAACGCCTGAAGAAGGTCGTGGACGAGATCAAGGCCTCTGGGAACTGTGTGCTCTTCATCGACGAGATTCACACGATGGTAGGGGCGGGGGCTGCCGAGGGCGCAGTGGACGCCGCCAATATCCTGAAGCCATCCTTGGCCCGCGGCGAGTTGCAATGCGTCGGGGCTACTACCCTGGACGACTACCGCAAGTATGTCGAGCGCGATCCCGCGCTCGAAAGGCGGTTCCAGCCCATAACCGTGGAGGAGCCGGCCGTCGCCGAGACCATCGAGATACTTCGCGGGGTCAAAGGCCGCTACGAGGAGCATCACCAGCTCGACATCAGCGACGACGCTCTCATCTCGGCCTCCAACCTCGCCGCCCGATTTATTCCCGACCGGTTCATGCCCGACAAGGCCATCGATCTCATTGACGAGGCCGCCTCGCGCGTACGCATCAACTTCACCACGGCCCCGTTCTCGGTGAGCCAGGTCTCGAAGATGCTCGAAAACGTGCGCAAGGAGAAGGACGAGGCCATCTCGTCCCGCCAGTACGAGTACGCCGCCGAGTTGCGCGACCGTGAGGCTAAGCTCGCCAAGAAGCTCTCAACCCTTGAAAAGGAGTGGCAGGACGAGCGCGGCGACGAGATGCCCGTCGTCACCTCGGACGACATCGAAGACGTGGTGAGCATGTGGACAGGCATACCCGTTACGCGCCTTTCGGCGAGTGAGACTGAACGCCTCATCCGCATGGAGCAAGAGCTCCATAAGACCATCGTCGGGCAGGACGAGGCCATTACGCTGGTGTCCAAGGCCGTTCGCAGGGCGCGCGCCGGACTCAAGAATCCGAAGCGTCCGTCCGGCATATTCATCTTCGCCGGGCCTACCGGGGTTGGTAAGACGTTCTTGCCGAAGAAACTTGCCGAGTTCCTGTTCGGCAGCGAGGAATCGCTTATTCGCGTAGACATGTCCGAGTTTATGGAGCGCCATTCCGTCGCCCGCCTCGTCGGAGCGCCCCCAGGCTACGTTGGATACGATGAAGGCGGACAGCTCACCGAGGCGGTGCGCCGCAAGTCGTACTGCCTGATATTGCTGGACGAGATCGAGAAGGCCCATCCGGAGGTCTTCAACATTCTCCTCCAGATCTTCGACGACGGCCATCTGACCGATGCCAAGGGACGCAAGGTCGACTTCCGAAACGCCATCATCGTCATGACGAGTAACATTGGGTCCGACCTCATCCGACAAGACAGGTCGCTCGGCTTCAAGGCCAAGGGTGAGGACAATGACGAGTTCACGGCCCGCTACGAGCGCATGAAGACTAACGTCACGGACGAGATCAAGAGGTTCTTCCGCCCAGAGTTCCTGAACCGCATCGACGGCACGGTCGTCTTCCATGCCCTCAGCAGGGAACAGGTGCTCGACATAGTCGATCTTGAGCTCAAGAACGTGGTCAACGGCCTCCTCGAAAAAGGCATCAGCTTGGAAGTATCCGATGAGGCGAAGGTGTGGATCGCCGACAAGGGGTACGATCCGTTCATGGGCGCGCGCCCGCTGAGCCGCGTGATCCAGGACCAGATCGAGGACAAGCTCTCCGACGCCATACTCGAAGGCCGCTTCAGCCCCGGCGATACCGCCATCATTGGGCTCGGGGACGACGAGATCAAGGTAGATACCCAGCAGGCCCCGGTTGAAGAGCCGACTCCGGCCTAACTTCGCCAAAGCACACCCGCTGTGCTATTCTTGCGGTTACCTAAACCGTCGGCACGGGCGGTTTCTCGCTATTCCTACGGCTATCAGGCGATCCGGTGAGAAGTGCGTACCTCCAATGTGTAGGCGGCGTAAGCGGCGACATGCTGCTTGGAGCCATCATTGACGCAGGCGTACCCGTAGACGACCTCAACGCCGCTATCGGCATTCTTGGCGTCACAGGGGTCCGGATAGTCACGAAGCAGGACAAGAGAGGCGGCGTCCACGGTACTCACGCGATCGTCGAATTCGATGACACTTCACAACGCTCATACCGCTTGGAAGACTTCATACGGACTACCGAAGCGTCCTCATTGGCGTCGTCCGTCAAGGAGCAGTCATCGGCGATATTTCGTCGAATCCGCAAGGCCGAGCAACAGGTACACCGCCAGCAGTACGGCGAGCTTCACCTCGGCGAACTGGGGAGCGTAGATACCCTCGTTGATGTCGTCTGCACCGTGGTGGGACTAGAGACGCTCGGAATCGAACGGCTCTATTGCTCTCCTCTTCCCGCCGGCTCAGGCGTCATCAAGACCTCACACGGTGCGCTCCCCGTGCCTGCGCCAGCAACTTCCGCCCTGCTCGGACTGGCCCATGCCCCCCTACAGCCGTCCCCGGGCGACATCCCGGACGCGGGTGAAATGGTAACTCCGACCGGCGCCGCCATCGTGACCGCACTCGCCGACTTCTCTCAACCCTCCCTCAATATCGAAAACACCGGCTACGGACTCGGCGCCCGCAACCCGGACGCCTACCCCAACGTCCTGGCCCTCTGGGTTGGTGAAGAGATCGACGGCCCTGCCAACGCCAAGCTGAGCCTCCTGGAAACAAACATCGACGACTCGACCCCGGAAGTCCTAGCCTACACCCAGGAACGGCTCTTCAAGATCGGCGCGCGCGATGTATGGTTCACCCCCATTCAGATGAAGAAGAACCGACCTGCCACGATGCTCAGCGCGTTAGTGCCAATGGAACTTGAGAGCAGGGCGGCACGCCTCATCCTCAGAGAGACTACCACCCTAGGGGTTCGCGCGCGGTCCGTGTCACGCTATGAGGCTGATCGAGAGATCGTCACCTTATCCACTAGCCTGGGTCAGGTGTCCGTCAAAACAAAGATCATGGACGGCGCAGTCGTTGGCGTCGCCCCCGAATACGAGGACTGCCGACAAATCGCCATGAACAAGGGCCTGCCCCTGCAAGACGTCCTTCGGATCGTCCGTCGAGAGGCTGAGGATGTCCTTCTCATTACCGACGGTCCGCCAACGGACTATCCTTGACACGTCCTTCGATGCTCGGCTACGCTGAGGTAGCTTCCTCCGGGGCCTGTAGCTCAGTGGTAGAGCGCTCGGCTCATAACCGAATGGTCGCAGGTTCGAACCCTGCCGGGCCCACCAGATTTCTATTTAGCCCCGCGTCGGCTATTGGATGACGAACGGCGAGACACGAGAACAGATGGAGGCTGAGCGAAGCCAGTGCTATGACGGAATTGACTGCATTGCTGGATCAGGCGTTACTTGACACCACCTTCCGAACTGGTGGGGGAACGGACTCTTCGGCGGAGGAGCTGCACCAGGCACTCACTCAGGCCCGTGGGAGTGTGTTCGAGACCCGGAGAAGCTCGAAGAAGGATTCACTCAGCCTGATTGAAAGGGACGCGCGCAAAGTCAGGCGAAACTTCGCCCGGCTTACGGGAAACCTAATAGATGCAATTCGTTTCCGAGTAACCCCGGGTGATGCTCAAGCCATCGGAGGCTGCCCCTGCTTGAGCACTCGTCCACCCGCTCACATGGCTCCTAGCCACATTCACGCAGTGATCTGGGCCCCATGCTACGCTAAACTTGCGCGTTCGATGCAACCGTGTCGACAAGACCCGGAGGTAGTCAACTGGTCGGTCGCGCGGAATCCACTATCTCTTGCGAGGGGGACGGTGATGGCAGACAAGGACAGCGGTCGCTAGTGCCGATAGGATGGCACGATCTGATTGACAAGGCGTTCCCGCTGATGGCCGAAGATCTTCGGGCAGCGAGGGTGGGACTTGGCATTACATCGACAGTGGCGGCAGAGTGTGCCGAACTTGATCCTGCCCTCTACCGTGCGCTCGAAGAAGGCAGTGCCGTCAGGAATGCGGACAACGTGGGCTCTATGATGTCGGCATTCCGGTGCCTGGGCCTGGAGGAGGTGCGATTCTCATATGTTGATGACATGCAGCAATACATAAAGGTCGACCTCTCCACGGACGGATCCCCAATTATCTTCGTTGACACCTTGCGTTTGGACGTCCGGGACCTCAAGGAACAGTCCGTGTTCGTCAGCCCCTACCATGCGTTGGCTCTCGTCGAACGCTTCGGCCTCAACGAGACTCTCGATTCCAGGCAGCCGGTCGACAAACAGCTCATCGAACTGTGGGTGGCAGCCCTCTTCACGCTATGCCTTGACCGCGATCGAGACTACTACCTGAGACTAGTCAGAGAGGACCCCCCAGATGCGGAGGTGCTGGAGATCAACCGTGAAGACGGGAATATCATCGGGATCAGGCTCGAGATCGCCCAGCATGGAGGCCATTCAAAAGACTTGATTGACGTGGTCGGGAAGAAGCTCCGCAAGAAATACCATGATGGGACGGTCCTAGTGGTCCTCGTGGAACAGACCGAGGATATTCTTGTCGCCGAATTGGACGAGTTCATACGCAAGAACAATACTCACAATCAGCGGATCGTCATCATTGGAGGCTCGAAGGCGCCGGGCAGCTTCAAGGTGGTGCCTTGGGGCGAGGTCACAAGACCTACGCCTGGTGAGATCGCGTGGTATGAGATAGGTGTTGACGCGAAGAACGCGAGCAAGGGTCACCGCGGGTATGACGGAGTGGTTGTCAAGGCACCAGAGAACCGGTCGCGTCCTCGGCATCCTGTGTTCGTGAAGGAGCTGGAGCTACATCGCTAGATGTGGAGAGGGCCAGCCTGTTCCTCGCAGCGGGCACTCTATACAGACCCGTGAGCCTGGGTCCGATTCGGAGTAGCCGTGACGGTCCTTGCGTTCCTCTGCTCTGTCACGCCACAATGCTTAGGCTCCAGCCTCGGTAGGCTCACAGGCTTCCCAGCCACATCTCAAAGATAGTTCTGCCTATCGTCAAAATAGGCCCACCAATGTGAACTCCAACCGGTCTTTCCTTTGGTTGGCTTTGGTCGCCACCTGATTAGCAGTTGGAACCCATGTCTATTCCTTGCTAGTGGTTCAACACCATAGTATAGAAGGGTCGCGGGGCTATGACTTGGTAGGGGCGGGGTTGAAACCCGCCCTGTCGTTGAAGAACGCAAATCCAACCCCCTAATACTGCCCGTCAATTCCAAGTTTTCAGTCTGCTAGCTCCATTCGGTGGCATGGGCAAAGTTTAGGTGAGGGGCACTTCGCTATCATGTATGGCGGCACGAGAAACAGGCAGCCCGGAAAGTTTCCACATGGATTATTGAGACCCTTATCCGCGACGTGACGTGTGGCAAGGGCCGCTTCGACGCGGTGGAGCTTCATGACGTTTATGGTCGCCACGCGGCTCGTCCTGGGCTCGCAGCTGCTTTTCAGCCAGTAACCATCGTAGGCAGTCGAGCTACCTTCTGATGCCAGTCTTGGTAGGACTTGGTGGTTGTGCGTTTACAGGGACTCTAGTCAGTTGTAATACCGCTTCCTCTTGAATACGCCGTAACTCTATCGTTGGTATGAATGTGATTTCGTCTAACCTTCCAAAGGGCAGGTTTGAAACCTGCCCCTACCCGGTGCTCCTACCCCTTCATGGTGTGGTCAAAGCGAACTGGTATAAGATTAGGCAACTCTGTAGTACTGGGGTTATGATCCCCCATTTATGGAGACCTGTAGTTCGCCATCACTTCATAGCCGTTCGTAAAGGAATTTGAGGTGCAAGCCCGACAGTGCGGATCGCGCAGGCCCGTTGAGCCGACCGAGCGATTCTAGCGTGTCTAGTTCCGGGGATCGCGGTAGACTCAGGACGACCGAAATGAGAGACGTAGCGATAACACATGCCTCCGCGCAAGCTGCTAAGGCGTTGGAGGCGGTGCCTATTGGGTCTTGGTCGTCACCATGAGCCGGATACTCGACAGGCTAAGCTGGCTGATTACGGTTCGCCCGTACATCACGATCATCGTTCTCATCATCGTTACCGTTGTTCTGGGTGCGGGGTCGATGTTCCGCGCGCCGCCTACGGAGGGGGCGGACGTGGCGTTCCTTCCGCCAGGGCACGCCATCGCCAACGCGACGCAAGAAATAGACGAACACTTCGGGGACTCCGGCGAGGACAGCGTCGTAACGCTCCTGTTTCGCGGGGAGGCGCTCACGCCCGGCGGCCTCTCGCAGATTGACGCCCTGATCGATGAGATCGTGCGCGAGCCGGGTGTGGGTGAGTTGCTTGCGCCTAGTAATGCGGTCGCCACCATACTGGTGAAGACCGAATTGACGGAGAGCCGGACGCTCTTGAATCTCCATAATCTCACAGCCGCCTTCGACGACGAACTGCGCCGCCCGAAGCCGGCGGTGGGACCAATCCATGAATCGTATGAAGCGCTCGTTCACGACTGGACTGACGACTCCGGAGAACTTGGCGATAAGCACGACCCGGAATTGGCAACGCTCTTCCGTGACGCCTCTCCCGGAGTGGAACTCGATCCGGGCCTAATGCAGGAGTTTGTCGACAAACTCGTCGCGAGAGAACCCGAGCTGGCTCGCTTTGTGATCAACGATCCGGAAGGCATTGACATAATACTAATTCTGTGTGATGCCGCCGTGTTCTTACTGATCGGGCTCTCTGGATTCCGGCCTTCGCCGGGATGACGGATGGGGACGCTGGTCATGCAAATTACGACGTAGTCAGAACGAATTGGTATAATACTGCTCCAGTTCCCTACCAACTTGGGCGTTCGCGAGCAAACGAGGATGATCCAGGAGGAAATCGAGGCGCTCTGGTTCGGCGACGACAGCGCAATCACAGCGACTTCGGGTAGCATAATCTCGGTCGCCGTCACCGACCAAATCACAGACCGGCAGACGGAGGCGATCAGCACCACCATTGCCGTGGCCCTCGGCATCCTCGCCATCTTCTTTTGGTTGACGCTCCGTCAACCTGCGCTGGGGTTCATCGCGGTAGGGCCAATCGTGCTCGTCCTCTTCAGCGTTCTGGGCACGATGGCGCTGCTGGGTATTCCTTATACACTGGTCACCTCGATGATCACGGCGTTATCGATCGGTATCGGGGTGGACTACACCATCCACGTGATTCATCGCTACCGGGAGGAGTTCGCTCACCTACGCAACCCGGAGAAAGCGGCGATCCGGACCCTCGCGACTACCGGTTCGGCGTCGTTGGGCTCTGCGCTCACGACGGCGTTAGGATTCGGAGTGCTGATAGCCTCGCCGCTGCTGGCTTCACAGCAGTTCGGCATCACTGCGACCATTACGATCGTCTACTCCCTGATAGTCTCGGTCTTTGTGGTTCTGCCTGCAATGGTGGTCTGGGGGGCGTACCAGAACACGCGGCTACGCTCCATGGTGAAGCGCATATGAGACGATCTCGACGTGGCCATTGATGACTTGCATCTGCGCTACGAAGAGGGACGGGAGGCGTAATAGGCGGCAGGGGGCGATCTCGCGTCAGACAGGCAGTTCGCGCCTCTGCTCGGCAATGTGGTACTTCAGCTTCTTGTTCGGCTTCATCGACGGCAGCGGGCTGAACTTGAGCTCGTAGTTTTCGGGTGACACCTTGACCGTGAAGTAATGGGCGACCAGCAGCAAGTTAACTGCAAGCTATAGTTCCATCCAGCGCCGGCCGAGACATTGGTGCGTTCCCAGCCCGTACGGGGCATACCCGTGACTGCGATGCTCATTGCGCGGAGGCAGATAGCGGTCGATATCGAATGTGAAGGGGTCGGGGAAGACGTCGTTCATGTAGTGGGCGGCCGTCTGGGCAATATAGAGACGTGACCCAGCCGGCAATTCGTAGTCCTCTACCACACACGAATTCATAACATTTCGAATAGACATCGGGACGATCGGGTACATACGCAGGCACTCCATGAGGAAGCGGTGCGTGACGCCAATCTGAGATGGCGTGAAGTCCTGGGGGTCCGGATCGCCGTTTTCAAACAGGGCATCCGCTTCGCTCCGGATTCTCTCGTAGAGGTCGGGCTGTGACGCCATGGCGTACATTGTGAAGTTGAATGCGTCACCAAGGTAGACGCTAGCAATCAGGGCCGCCGACAGGGCGAAACGCAGATTCGACTCCGGAACTAGCTGCGGATCACTCGCGTGCAGGCTAAGGATGTCATCGGCGAGGTCCCGTGGCGAATCAGCCCGCTGGGCCGGTGTGTGGACACCTTGCACTCGTTCCAGCAGGACTTCGACTGCGTGGGTCTTACGCTTCATTCCCGGAGTATTCAGAATGAATTTGGGAAGGGCCCTCACGACTTGGGTGGTGAGAGCTCGTTCCTTATACTTCATCATATCTTCGAAGATATCCTGCGAGTCGACGCTGACTGAGAGAGGCGAAATCTGCGCGTTGATCATTTTCCGGCACATTTCCCTCACAGAGTAGGACTCTCCAACCGTCCAGTCGGCCATGTATCCCCGGACGTAGTCGTAGAGTTGATCCAGCTGCCCCATGAGTCTCCCCCGAGAGTACGCCGGCGACATGGACTTGCGGAGACGGAAGTGATCGGCTCCGTCCAGGGAAGGCAATACGCCTGAAGCGCCATAGACTTTCTCGAAGTCGGCAAAATAGTCCTTGGCTCTCAGATGCATACGCCCATTCCGCTGAACCCAGTGGTTCGTTTCTGGGCCGGCCAGGAATATCATGGGTTTCCCGAACGGCGGGCGAACCTCAAACACCGGGCCATACTCTTCCGCGAGTTCCCCAAAGAGCGCGGGAACGTTGCCACTGCGAACATGTGGACTGAGCAGCAGTTTACGCAGCGACACCGCCGGAATCTTCTTGGTCAGGGCGGAATGTCGAAGCAGCGGCCCGGCAAGGTTGTGGGCGACCGCAGCGGCGATGGACCGGCCGATCAAATCCATCTTGCAGATGAACTGGATTCGCTCCTCAGCTTGTTCATCGAGTTGGAACATGAATCGAAATACGTCGCACGTATTGACCAGGCAGATGATGATGACGTCCCGCGGGTCAGGAATCTCGTTGTTGAAGATCACCTTGCCGATGCGCGTCTTGACGAACTGGACGGCAGTGCCTTCCGGGGTGCTATTGAAAAGCTCTGTCTTCCAGGCGGTGGGAGCGAGTGTCCAGTAGTCGCCGGAGTGGTGTTCCAGGATATTCAGGTCAACCAGGCGGTCCAGAGTCGAGTCAATGATCGACTCGGCACGGGGAGCAAGCCGGGATTCCGGGTGGGGGGCGCTGAACGATGGTAACCCGACGCAGAGAGCCTACGAACACTTCGTTGCCTTCCCCGATTCCCGAGGGATGGTACTTCGTCGCAACTCGTCAGGCCGTGCTAGAGGCAAAGCTCATCCAGAAGACATGGATGGGCGTGAATGTCGTCGTCTGGTGTGACGAGAACGAGCGCGTCTGCGTCGCCGAATCGGTTTGCCCGCACCTAGGCTCCGATCTAGGGCCTGCCGCAGGCGGGTGCATACGCGACGGCCTGCTCATCTGCCCCTTCCATAGCTACGAGTTCGATGCAACCGGCCAGTGTGTCGCCACTCCTTAAGCCGATCCACCCAAGACGGCGAAGTTGCGAGTCTTCGAGACACAGGAAGTTCTCGGACTGATCTTCGCCTGGTGGGGTATAGGGGGACGGGCGCCGCAATGGGATCTGCCCGCAGGTTCGTTGGACAAAGTCGGCTGGAGCAGCTTCGAGATCAATACCCTCCGTTTTCCCGGCCATCCTCAAGAGACAACGGAGAATTCGGTGGATTTAGCCCACCTTCGCTACGTCCACGGCTACGATAACGTGGACCCCGTTCAGGAATTCTCTGTCGACGGCCCCTGTATCGAGACTCGTTTCGACTTCAAGAGCATTCGGAAAATTGCCGGAATCGCGACCCTCACTATTGACTTCTCAGTTAGCACCAATATCTTTGGGCTTGGTTACTCGTTCGTGCAAATCCACGAGAACTCCATCGGCATGGACATGCGCCTGTGGGTGCTGGCGACGCCGGTCGACGGCACGCTTATCGACATGTCGTTAGTCTCAGAGGTGCGGGAGATACGTGGGCCGAAGAGAATGATAGTAGGCCTGGGGATTCTACCGCCAAGTTTGCGCGCCCCCATCATGAACAAGTTCATGGCGTCTCAGCAAAGGCATGATGTTCTGCAGGACGTGGTCATCTGGAGCCGCAAACAGTACCGGTCGCGCCCGCGCCTCTGTCGCTCCGACGGCAAGATCATGCCCTTCAGGCACTACTGCGCCCAGTTCTATCTCGACCCGCGCGATTCCCAAAGCTCCGCGACCTGAAACTCGCCGTTGACTGTGTGAGACTCAGGTTTCGCAAGGAACCTGCGAGGCGCTCTGCGCTAGGCTTTCCTGAATCGGGAGCCGTACATGATGCTACGGGATCGTCGAAGGGAATGGTGCTGCCGTCATCCTGCGGCATGTCGGCCGTAACCGCATTTCCGCCAATCCGGTCGTGAGCCTCGAACAGGCGGAAGTCAAAGCGGTCGGGGTAATGATGCAGGGCCCATGCGGCTCCCAGCCCCGAAACACCTCCACCAACAATGGCTATTCGCCGCGTCATTGTCCTCCGTCTCGCCGACCGCTATGGCCTCGAATTCTACCACCGTCCCCGGTTACCGGCTCGGCTAGCCCAACGAACTTCGGGCTTTCACCCATGTCCGAAAGAAGTCGGTGATGTTCGGCCCTGTTCTCTCAGGTCGTCACAACATCAGATAAAGCCGTTCTCTTCTTCAACATCTTCCGGCTTCATCAGCAGGGCCGGGAGGATGGCAAGCAAGGACAGGAACCCCGCGATCATAAAGAGGTTTTGGAACACGGTGACGCCGGCATCGATCAAGAGGGCCTCGGTCACCTCGTAAGACTCGCTGGGGACCACGTGGGAGGTGAGGCTGTAGAAGCGCTCAATTCCCCAGGCGGACAGGGCCGCCAGCCCCAATGCCATCCCCACCATTCGCGACGCGGTGACCAATGAGGCCGCGGCTCCCCAGTAGTCACTAGGCGCTGCGCTCAAGGCGCTGACGCCTATGGGAGGGATGACCAGCCCGAATCCCAGACCCGCCGTGATCAAGGGCAAGGTTAGCCTGAGTTCATCCACTTCCGTCTCCCAACCACTCATAATCAGCAGGCCCGTTCCTATAAACACAAGGCCGACTATGCACACCGGTCTCACACCGGTCCAGCGGAGAATGTAGCCTCCCACCACCGCGCCAACCGGAATGGCGGCCGTAAGTCGAACCAGGTGGAGAGCGCTCACCAGTGCCTTCTTCTCCATGATCGTGGAGGCCATGAGTGGCACACATACCAAAGCCATGATCAAGGCGACTCCGACCAGGAACTGGGTAATGTTGGACGATACGAACGCCCTGGAGGTGTACAAGAAGGATGCCAGCAGAGGCTGGACCGCCCGCCTCTCCGCAACGACCAGCACACCGACAAGGGAGATTCCCGCGGCCACCGTCAAGTACGGGTAGATGGAGTCCCCGGTGAAGATGCTTCTTTGGGCCAGCGCCATAGTGAGAACGGTGAGCGCCGCTCCGAGCATAAGCGCCCCGAAGTAGTCCATCTTTGCGGTGGGGTTGGCGCGGTTCGGCAAGACGGCGAGGAGCGCTATCAGGATGAGGCTCTGGGGCACGTCAAACCAGAATATCCATCGCCAGCCAATCCACTCGATGATGGCTCCTCCATAGAGAGGACCCACGACGGACCCGGCTTCCGCCGCCGCGGCGACGAGGCCTATTGCGATTCCCCTTCTCTCAGGCGATACGGCCGCCACTGCCATCGCCAGACCTATGGGGACCGTGGCGCCGCCCCCAATGGCCTGGAATACCCTGGCCGGCACAACCCAGTAAAAGTTCGGCGAAATCGCCACAAACGCCGATCCGATGGCGAACACGACCAGCGCCAACTGGAACATCCTGACGCGGCCATATACGTCTGACAGACGTCCGGCCAACGGCATGGACACGGTGTAGCTGACCAGAAACGCGGTGATGATCCAGGAGGCCCTATCCAGGTCGGTAAGGGGGATCTCCAAGTCCACCATCACTACCGGCAAGGCGGCGACTACGACGGTCTGGTCCAGGGCAGTCGAGAATACCGACAGGCAAATGATGCCTAAGACGACCGACTGGGACGACGCCTTGGTAGCGAGGCGTTGTCTAACTTCGTTCACGGACCGGATCCTAGGTCCGGAAGTTCGATTTCAACGGGGACGTCGATGGCATTGATGGTCACAAGACGGGTGGTTTCCGGGCCGTCGTCATCGTAGAGTTGGCCTGCCAACCGTAACTGCCGCAGAAAATGCTCGGCTTCATCAATCCACAGGGTCAAGGTTATTGTATGACCCGAGTCGACGTCGGTGATGAGGTTGGTCAACTGCTCGGACTGAACCGTCCCCTCAACGCGAATGGACTGGGCGCCAAGCACGGACTCACTGCCCGTGACGGCTCCGTTCCCGTCCCTAATCATGTGAATTACCTCGCTAAAGGTCATGCCCAACCCGCGGAAGTTGAATGGCACGCCCTCCAGGGGCAAGGGCGCCCACGGCGCGTCTTTGGAGAACTTGATGAAGGCCTGCTCGCCAACCGCCATCATCTCGATTTCGATAAATCCAAATGCCGGAGACACCACGTCCACCAACATCCTGAAGCTGTCAGGAGCCTTCACTTCCGCTTCCAAGCTCTTGAAAGTCGTATCGAAGAACTTGGCCCCCGATTCCTTTTCGTCGACCATGCTGAACTTTGTCGACGACATGGCTGCCATGTTCTCACCCGCATTCGTAAGCACATCGCCTAGCGTAGGGGTTGGCATAGCCGTGGGAGGCGTCGCCGTGGGGGTGGACTCCTCTCCACATACGGCGGCTAAGAACAGGAAGGCCACCATCAAAGTGGCGATTGTCAATCCGCGCCGAAGTGTCTTGGTCAAGTTCATGTCCTGATCTCCTTGATTCGGGATCCAGCGGGGATGCGGCAATATTACGAGAAACGGAGCTTTCTTGCACCTTGATTAAGGAATACTCTGAACAAGTCTTGTGTGTTGTGGCATAGCGCGATGCCAGACGAAATACAGAGATGTTTGGGGTGAAGACACGATGGATCGGCCAACACTTGCGGACTTGGAATACGACAGCAAGAAGCGCAAGATCCGTCGGGAGATATTCCTACAGTTGTTCAGAGGTTGCCGGACGGTCGCGATGTGACCATAGCGCGGGCCGGGCACGAGCCGTGGGTCGAGCAGCCGGAAGCGACCTTGTACGCCCTCCGAGTGTTCCTTATGTATACTGCATTCCATGACACTCTTCGAAAACAGCGCTAGGCAGCAACTCGACCGTCACGCGCCGTTGGCGGCGAGGTTGCGTCCGCGCTCGTTCGACGAGTTTGTCGGGCAGGAGCACATCGTCGGTCCCGATACCGTCCTGCGACGCAGCATCGAGGCCGACCGCATACCCTCGATCATCCTCTGGGGGCCGCCCGGCACCGGCAAGACGACCCTCGCCAACCTCATCGCCAGCGTCACGCAGAGCCACTTCAGTGCTGTGAGCGCCGTCGAGTCGGGAGTTGCAGACCTTCGCGCCATCGTCCGCGAAGCAAAGGACCGTCTCGGCATGGAGCGACGGCGCACCATCCTGTTCATCGACGAGATACACCGCTTCAACAAGGCGCAGCAGGACGTGATTCTGCCGCACGTCGAAGACGGGACGGTAATTCTCATTGGCGCAACTACCGAGAACCCGTCGTTCGAGGTCAACTCTCCTCTTCTGTCCAGGTCTCGCGTATTCGTCCTCAAGGTACTGACCGCGGAGCAGATCGAGCAGATCATCTTCAAGGCGATCAGCGACGCTGAGGCAGGCTTGGCCGAGCTGCGGCCCGAGCTTGACGAGGATGCCATGGAGGCCCTCGTGCTGTTCTCCAACGGCGACGCGCGAATCGCCCTCAACACGCTGGAGCTGGCGGTGCAGTCGACCCGTCCCGACGGGAGCGGGATTCGCAAGATTTCGGCCCGAACGGTTGAAGACGCGGCTCAGCGCCGTTCGCAGGTCTATGACAAGTCCGGCGATCAGCACTACGACACCATATCCGCCTTCATCAAGTCGTTGCGCGGTTCGGACCCGGACGCCTCCGTATACTACCTCGCCCGCATGATCGACGCGGGCGAGGACCCGCTTTTAATCGCGCGTCGACTCGTCATCCTCGCTGCTGAGGACGTTGGGATGGCCGACCCGCACGCCCTGTCGGTCGCCGTCGCCGCCCAGCAGGCCGTCCACTTCATCGGGATGCCGGAGGGACAGATTCCCCTTGCCGAGGCAACGGTCTATCTTGCAACTGCGCCCAAAAGCAATGCTTCGTACATGGCGCTGAACCGCGCGTTGCAGGACGTCGAAACGTCCCGGAACGACCCTGTGCCCCTTCACCTCCGCAATGCCGTCACCGGACTAATGAAGGGTCTCGGCTACGGCGAGGGCTACAAGTACGCCCACGATTTCGAAGGCAACTTCACGCCCGCAGAAAACCTCCCGGAGAGCGTTCGCGGACACCGCTACTACCGCCCCGGAGACCAGGGGTACGAGATTGAGGTCCGCGAGCGACTGCGCAGGTGGTGGGGTTCGCGTTCCGAACGGGGTGATGGGAGTCCATTGCAATCACCCGAGGAATGAACGACCGTCTAATGAGACGCCGTTCACCCTGAGCAGCGTCATGCCTCGCGAGCGGGACCGTGCATAGGAGTCAGTACTTGCCGTGCAACCACACACAGTCTCTCCCCCGGCGGAGGCTGACAGTGACGGCGTTGTTTTCTCATCAATGGAGAATGGGTCGATAGCGGTTGCGGTGTTCGCGAAAGTCTTAACCTGACACGAGATGGGTGGGGTCTGAAGCTGTTTGGGCGACAGTGGGTCTCTTTTTCCCTGAAATTTCCTGACATATTCTGACATTCCTCTGTTGCGGACAGGAGACCAGGGGCATCCGCCGTGTGTTGTTGAATATGATAGTACACGTGTTCTCATCAGTCAAATTCGGAGGCGCCCCTTCTTAGATTATTCGACTCCGCTACGCTACGCTCAGAATGACAGTGACGGCGTTGTTTTCTCGTCAATGGGGAATGGGGCGGTAGTCAAATGCCGACCCCCCTTTCAGCCCTCCGGGGGAGAGATACAGAGAGGGGGTTCCGCAGGTACCTTAGAGCTTGCCGAAGGGTCGAACCCTCGTGCTTATACCAATTCGTGCTAATGCCACCGTATTCTGGCTGACCGAACTTTCTGGATTCCGGCCTTCGCCGGAATGACGGTGTGCGTTTCTGTTATGCGTGCTGCATTTGGAGGATAATGGCGCAGTCATGACGAATTGGTATTAGCTAGGCCATCGCCTCGCGGACCGTCGTTTCGATGACTTCTAGGGCGTGGTCAATGTCGTTGGAGGACACGTCGTTGTGGGTCACGAGGCGCCACATGTTGTTGCCGCGGTCTCCGACCATGATTCCCCGCTCCGCCAGCTTTTCCGCAATGCCCACCGGCAATTCATCCGTGGTGGTCACAAAGACGAGGTTAGTGTGGACATCGTCGGGGTCGATCTGGAAGCCGGGGATTCCTGCCAGACCGCGCGCCAGTTTCTTCGCGTTGGCGTGGTCATCGGCAAGACGTTCGATCATCGTCTCCAGCGCAACGATGCCGGGAGCCGCGATGATGCCCGCCTGCCGCATCGCGCCGCCGAGGATCTTGCGTACCTTGCGGGCCTTGTCGATAGTCTCGTGATCGCCGACCAAGAGCGACCCCACCGGACAGCCAAGTCCCTTCGAGAGGCAGAACGTCACCGTGTCGGCGTCCCTGACGAGCTCCGCCACCGGTGTTTCGAGCGCGACCGCCGCATTGAAGAGCCGCGCGCCGTCGATGTGCAGGGGGATGTCGTGCCCATGCGCCACCTCGGCCACGGAGGCGATCTCGTCGGGTGTCAACGCTCGTCCGTTACAGGCGTTGTGCGTATTCTCCAGCGCGATGAGCCTCGTGGGTGAGTAGTGCTGGTCGGCGGGGTGGATGTTCGCCTCGACCTCGGCTGGATCGAGCGTGCCGTCGGGTTGATTCGGGACCGGGTGATAGGCCACGCCACCGAGTGCGGACGCTCCTCCGGCCTCCGCTCGGTAGATGTGCGACTTTTCCCCGATGATGATGTCGTCGCCCCGCTGGCAGATAGCCAGGATGGGCACGAGATTCCCCATCGTCCCGCTGCTCAGCAGCAGCCCCGCCTCCTTGCCGAGCATGTCGGCAGCCATGGTCTCCAGCCTGTTGACGGTGGGGTCGTCGCCCGCCATGTCGTCTCCATATTGGGAGGTCGCCATCGCCTCCCGCATGGCCGGAGTTGGCAGGGTCTTCGTATCGCTTCGCAACTCGACTATTCGCATGGACGTTTCCTCATCTGAATTCACGGCTTGATGGATGGACGGAGAAGATTCTAGCCGAAGTCCGGCATAGAGCGAAAGGCGCCGGCAGCAAGTGGCTATGATGGGCTATGATTAAAGAAAGGGGTCGCCATGACTACGAAAGTGTCTCGCAACGAAAAGAGGCTCCCGCACATTCACCCTGGAGAAATCCTTAACGAAGAGTTCCTCCTTCCACTGAACATCACCCAATACCGGCTGGCGAAAGAGATTGGCGTGGATGCGCGTCGGATTCACGCCATCGTTCGCGGTGAGCGGGCCATCACAGCGGAAACGGCCCTTCTGTTTTCGCGATTTTTCGGCAACTCTGCCGAATTCTGGATGGGACTGCAAAGTCAATATGATCTAGAGGTCACAGAGGACCGCCTTTCACAGAGACTGAGCATGGTGGCGGTCCACTCCGCCGGTTGACTTCGAGTCTCGCTGAGCCGCGCTTGTCATGCAACGAACCGTCACCTATCATGGAACGTCTCGATGATGCGGTATTCGGCCATAGGTATCTACAGCACGGGGAAGATTCTCCTCGACGGCGTCATCGCTTCCCCCGGCGACGGCGCGGCACGAGTTCCCGCCGTGTTGATCTGCCATCCACATCCCATGCTGGGCGGCGACATGAACAACCCGGTGGTGTCCGCCGTCGAGGTCGAGGCGAACGAGCGCGGATTGGCGAGTCTCCGCTTCGATTTCCGGGGCGTCGCCCGAAGCGAGGGCGATTTCTCGAATGGCGAGCAGGAGTGGAACGACGTCAAGCACGCCTTGAACTTCCTCAAGGGGTTCCCCGGCGTGGACGGGTCCAAGATCGGCATCGTGGGGTACTCGTTCGGAGCGTCCGTCGTGCTCCGTGCCATCTCGAAGCTGAAGCCCGTGAAGGCGTTTGCCCTCATCGCGCCCCCGCTTGGTTCCGTTGAAGCTTCAGGCGTCAAAAGAGACAAGCGATCGAAGCTCTTCGTAGTAGGTCAGAACGACGCCGTCGTGCCTTCGCTCCAACTGCAGCGACAGTTGGACGACCTGCGTGGTCCCGTGCAGTTCACCGAGATTCCCGAAGCGGAACATCGGCTGAACGGGCACGAAAAGGTTGTTGCAGAGCGGGTCGTCGATTTCATGCTGCAGACCATGTTTTCTTAACCAAATACTGGGGATTTGCCGTCCCAACCATTCAAGGGAGGAAAGATGTCGGAGGATAGAGAGTTCCGAGTCGAGCGAGACTCCATGGGCGAGTTCAACGTGCCCGTCGATGCCTACTACGGCGCACAGACCATGAGGGCGGTTGAGAACTTCCCGATCAGCGACCTCCGCTTCCCACGGTCCTTCATCAGGGCCATCGGACAGGTCAAGCTCGCGGCGGCGCAGGTGAACTCCGATCTGGGACTGCTCGACAAGAACCTTGCGTACACCATCGGCAGGGCGGCGGCGGAGGTGGCGGAAGGCAAACACGACGGCCAGTTCGTGGTCGATATCTTCCAAACGGGTTCCGGCACATCGACGAATATGAATGCGAACGAGGTGATCTCCAACCGCGCGATCGAGATGCTGGGAGGCGAGCGTGGCTCACGTGATCCAGTGCATCCCAACGACCACGTGAACATAGGACAATCCTCGAATGACGTAATCCCCACGTCGATTCACGTCGCGGCCCTGAGCGCCATTCAAGACGGCCTCCTCCCGGCAATTGCCCACCTCGAATCGGCGTTGAGGGACAAGGGCAGTGAGTTCATGCCGGTTGTCAAGACCGGTCGAACGCACCTTCAGGACGCGACACCCGTCCGACTGGGCCAGGAGTTCGTGGGCTACGCGGGGCAGGTCGAGCGCGGAATCGAGCGACTTCATAGCGCCGTCACCCATCTCTCGGAGCTCGCCATCGGCGGAACGGCGGTTGGCACAGGGGTTAACGTCCACCCGGAGTTCGCGGGCAAGGTGTGCGAGATTCTCACCAAGCTGATCGGCGTGCCCGTCCGCGAGACGACGAATCACTTCCAGGCGCAAAGCTCTCTCGACGCCATCGTGGAGACGAGTGGCGCTCTCAAGACGATCGCCGTCAGCCTCATGAAGATCGCCAACGACGTTCGATGGCTCGGGTCGGGACCACGAGCAGGCATCGGCGAAATCGACCTACCCGCCGTACAGCCCGGCAGCTCCATCATGCCCGGCAAGGTCAACCCCGTGATACCGGAGTCGGTGTGTCAGGTGGCAGCGCAGGTCATCGGCAACGACACGGCGATCATGGTCGCCGGGCAGTCGGGCAACTTCGAGATCAACGTCATGATGCCGGTCGCAGCGCACAACCTGCTGGAGTCCATCGAGCTCCTGTCGACCTCCTGCTGTAACTTCGCCAACCAGTGCATCTCCGGCTTAACCGCGACGAGCAAGGGGCCTGACATGGTGCAAAACGGCCTCGCCATCGTGACGACGCTGGTGCCCCACATCGGCTATGACGCATCGGCAGCCATCGCCAAGGAGGCGGGAGAGACGGGAGAGTCGATCAAGCAGGTCGCTCTCAGACGTACCGATCTCTCGTCTGAAGAGCTCGACGACATCCTCGACGCAGAGTCGATGACCGAGCCGGGCCTCGGAAGCGGCGTCGCGCTAGGGTAGGGTGACCGATGCTGATTCCTTGACTCCACGTTCGCACGGAGCGTTCGCACTGTCTTGGCAGGGCAATCGTATTTGGGGTTGGTAGGCACACCGTCAATCGTCACTCCGGCGAAGGCCGGAGTCCAGAGTGGTGAAGTGGGAGGCTCTCTCAAGGATGGCCATGCGCGTAACGCGATTGTCCTGACTGGCCTGGCCACCTGGGTACTGTGCTCTCCCTATACTTGCCAATGTGTCCTTACGGTCTATAGCAGTTCAGACCCACTGCTCTCGGACGATATGCGGCGGCAATACGAGCGGAAGATCGAACTTTACCATCGACCGGACTTGCCTGAGCCTGAACTTCCGTCCCTACGCAATGACGGCCCGATTCGAGGCCGGTTAGGTGTGCCAATGACGGGCAAGCATAGAGTCGTCCAGAGGCCCCCTAGAAGACCAGCGTCGCCTCCGCGACCCCGGTCAGCCGGCCTAGCTGGTTCGCTCCGGTGATCTCTATGTCCACAAAACGCTTGCCGTGGCGCTCTCGCTTGGCCGTGACCGTGCCGCGGTAGGTGTTGGTGTCTCCGGGCCGGAAGTTCTTGATGGCCTTGAAGAGGAGGCGGCCTCCGCCGTAGAGCGTGCCGTCGGGCGCCCAACGCTGCAGCATCGCGTCGAGGTAGCCCGTGATGGTGATGCCCCCGACACCGTGGATGGCGCCCCAGGGGAATCGGCCGGGCTCGTGGCTCGCCTCGCTCGACTGGCTGCTCATCTCGTCCTCAGGAACGGCGGCTCCGTCGACCTCGCTCTTGGGGGCCGAGTGAATGGTGAAGGGGTGGACGGCATCGCCGACCTCGATGGTCTCGAAGGTGACGGTCTCCACCGCCTCGTCCGGGCTAGTCTCTAGGAGCGGCGACGGATCGAGGGCCGGGCCAGGCGGTCGCGCTGCGGCTCCGGAGCCCGGACGAGGCCGGCCGCGCTTGCCGAACTCGAAGATGGACGTGTGGTCGATCTCGGCCAGCTTCTCGCCCCGGCCGTTGTGGGCCTCAAGCCTGAGGGTGACGAACTTGTTGCCGCGCCGCTCGTACTTCTCCAGCACGGTCGCGACGCTGGTGACGGCGTCTCCCAGCCGGATGGGGGCGAACCAGCGTCCCTCGCACTTGGCAAAGGGGGTCGCGTGGGCGGTGATGATCGTCATTCCGTTGTTCTCGGCGACGCCTCCCCTGTTCTTGGGGGCGAGGGAGAATATCTGTGTCGGCATGGCGAACGGGGGCGCGTCCGAGAAGTGGTCCGGGTTCATGCTGCGCGAGGTGGAGGCGTGTCGGACGATGGAGTCCGGAGTCACCTCTTGGACGATGGGCTGCGCTCGCTGCCCGACCTCGACCGCTTCGTAGTCCCACGTCCTCGTTTTGGTAACCGTCATGGCATCCTCCCTGCGAGTGGCTTCGCTCCCTTGCACCTAAGCGATCTGATGGTCCTATCCGGGCGGACGGTAGTTCCGTTCGGGAGCCCGTCCCCGTGAGCGTCGACCCATACGGCATAGATGCCTACTTGCTGGGCTGCGTGAATATCGAAATCGAGATTGTCTCCGATCATCCAGGCCTCAGCGGGACTCACACCAAGCACATGGAGGGCGTTGAGGAACGCGCGCTCGTCGGGCTTCCCTATTCCGAACTCACCCTCGATCTGAATGTGATCGAAGAACTCGGCAAGACCATGTTTGTCGACCTTTCCCCGCTGCGACTCGGAGCTGCCATTGGTTAGCAGCCCCATGCGGATTCCCGCCTCTTTCAGCCGTAGGAGAGTGTCGATAGCTCCAGGAAACGGCTTTAGCTTTTCCTCCCTGATGACCGTGTAGCGGTCGGCCATACCTTCCACGACGGGCGAGTTGGAAATCCGGAGGCGTGCCAAAGCCCGTGTCAGAATATCTCGCCTGGCCTGCCACAGGTCCAGGCGGCCTATACGCGCTCGCTCGATGTCGCCCCACAGCCAGTCACGTGAGGGCATGACGGCAGTGTGGAGCTCTTCCGCGGTTACGACGCCAAGACGACCGGCAAATTCCCGGCAGACTTCGAGCCAGACATCATCGGCATTGCTGTCGGAGTCGAGGATTGTGTCGTCGAGGTCGACGATGAGCGCCCTAGGCAGGTCCATCATCGAGTCCCTGCTGCGCGACCCTACAGCCCCTTGTCGGCAAGGAAGGCCGCAAGGTCTGCCGTGCGGCATGAGTAGCCCCACTCGTTGTCGTACCAGCCGACGACTTTGACCATGTTCCCCTGCATCGACATCGTCGACAGCCCGTCGATTATGCTGCTGTGCGGGTTTCGGATGATGTCGCTGCTGACAATGGGCTCCTCGGTGTACTCGACAAGTCCGGCCATGTGGCTGTCGGCGGCCTCTCGGTAGGCGTCGTTGACATCCTCTTCCGTTGCGTTCTTGCCGAGCTCGGCGACGAAGTCGGTTACCGAGCCGGTGGGAGTCGGCACCCGCAGGGCCATGCCGTGAATCTTGCCGTTGAGCTCAGGGAGCACGAGGCCGACCGCCTTCGCGGCTCCCGTCGTCGTCGGGATGATGTTGGCCGCGGCAGCACGGGCGCGGCGCAGGTCGCTGTGTACCTGGTCGAGGATCTTCTGGTCGTTGGTGTAGGCGTGTACCGTCGTCATGAGGCCGCGCTTCACCTCGAATGAGTCGTGGAGCACGCGCGTCATCGTGGCGATGCAGTTGGTCGTGCACGAGGCGTTTGATATGACGTGGTGAGAGCCGGGATCGTAGGTGTCCTCGTTGACGCCGAGGACGATGGTAGCGTCCTCCCCGGTCGCGGGCGCGGAGATGATGACCTTCTTCGCGCCGCCTGCCTTGTGTCCCGATGCGGCTGAAGCGTCGGTGAAGAAACCCGTGGACTCGACAACGATGTCGACGCCGTGATCGGACCAAGGAAGCTGGGAGGGGTCTCGCTCCGCCATTACTTTGACCTCCTGGCCGTCTATGGCGATGGAGTCGTCCGACGTCGCCTCGACCGTGCCCGGGTAGATGCCGTAGCTCGAGTCGTACCTGAACATGTGGGCGTTCGTCGCCGTGTCGGTCAGATCGTTGATCGCCACGACCTGCAAGGTGTCCTGATGCCGCTCGTTAATCGCCCGCAGCACCTGCCGTCCGATCCGTCCAAAGCCGTTGATTCCTACCCGAGTCGTCATCTGTTCGCCTCCTAAGCGATTGTATTCCGGTGAAGATTTGTCCAGTGTGCCTGCCAAAGAATAGGCCACTGGAACCGATTACTCAACACCGTTGACTCGCCTCACAAGCAACGGTACTATGTTTCACAAGCACGACAATATAGAAACATGATTTCATTTATGAAATATCATTTCAGTCTTCCGACATGGTGATTCATGCCCGACGGCGTTGACGATCTGGACGGCGAAGCGCTCGAAATCGCAAAGCGATACCTGCTGGATAGGTGGACGCTCAAGCAGCTTGCCGGAAGGTACCACCGGTCTCCCGCCACTTTGCACCGCAGGCTCGCGAAGTGGCTTGACGACGGCAGGTTCGAGTTGATCGACACCCGGGCCGCGCAGTCTTCTCCTAGCGTGGTCGGCATCGACGAGCGACTCAGTGAGACACTGTCCGCTCGTACGCACATCTGGCGCGCTCACGTTGCAGTGGTCGAGGGCGTCGGCGACGCATACTCGGGAAACTATCTTATGCCGGACGACAGCCCCGAAGCAAACCGGGAGTTCGAGGCGCAGGACCGGCTGCATGAGGCATTAGGACAGGCGGCGTCCTCCTACTTCGCGACGAGACTGCGACGGAGAATGACCATCGGAGTATCCTCCGGGCGGGGTGTGGGGTTTCTCGTCATGGGGCTGTCCGAACTTGCCCTAGAGCGTCCTTCCCTGCTCAGGGGATACCAGAGCATTCGGATAGAGTCGCTGTGCGGCGGCGCGAGGGTCGGCGCGTGGGCGGTGCCCACCGTACGGGCGCTGGACGCCGATGAGAACGTGTTTCAACTCTCGTCGATACTCGGAGTGCCGCGGAGCGGAGTCACCTACATGAGGGGCTGGATTTCCGGCGAACGACGACCGGAAGCCGGTGACGCATCAATGGGGTCACCACTTGATATGGCGTTGGTCGGGCTGGAGGTGCTCAACACGAGGCACCAGTTCTTCCTCCACCACGACCAGAATGTCCAGCTTGGGGCTATCGCGCCGTACATCGAGACTCTCAAGGAGCTTCAGTCCGAAGACCCAACTCTGTTGAACAGCGTTGCAGGCACCGCGCATCACTTCTTTGCGACCGGGGAGCGTGCGTACCCCGAATGTCTCCTGGACGCCGTCGACGGGATCAATCGAGAGGTGCTGGTTGTTTCCCCTGAACGGCTACGTACGGCGGATGAGGTTATCATGGTGGCGGGAGGCGCTCAGAAGCTCAACGCTCTTGTTGATCTAGTGGGTGGCCAATGTCAAGGAGCGCCCGTCGATCTCGACAATCTCACCGTTATCACCGACGCATGGACCGCAGAGAGGGTGCTCGAACGACTGGCGTGAGGGCTGCTAACTTCCTTCCATTACCAGTTTTGCTATCTCGACGACTAGGTAGTGTTGACATTTCCGTTTAATCCGCTTTTCTTTGTCATTCCGAGCGAGGCGAGTAATCTGAATTCTGTGCCTGCGCGACGATTTTAGATTCTTCACTCCGCTCCGCTACGTTCAGAATGACAGAATGTCAACACAACCTAGAGCAGCGGTCTCAATAGCACCACCAGCCTGGCTGGATCCATAGACCTCGAACGGTGCGCTTCCGGGAAGGGCGTCGGGGTAGCGGGTTGGGATGTAGTACTGATCCAGCACCGTTAGAGACTCCGCATTTTCAGATAGTTTAGGATGAGTATCGCCCAACTCAACAAGGAGTGCTGCCAGAGAATGTCCTGTAACTGAACGGGCACCGCGATGGTAGAGCAGGGCCTTCATCGCCTTTTCGGCGACTTGCTGCGATAGGAAGCAAGCTTGGGAATAGAATTCCTCACGGAGAGCGACTTGTGCGAAGGCAAGGTCGTTCTCGGCTTGGCGAAGCCATCGCAACGCGTCGTCACGACTACTCTTCATAGATGATCACGCCCTCCTGCAACGCGTCCTCGATGAAGGCGCGACCACTCGCCAGCATCTCCTCTAGCTCTTCGGGAGTGTAAATGAGCATGTCGATGCCGCCGCGCCAAATGTTGTATACACCGGGAAAGGCGCGGTACCGGTCGAACCAGTCCACATTCGTGTTGGCGATGATAATGAGATCGAGATCGCTATGTCTGTCCGCCTCACCACGAGCATAGGAACCGAATACGATGGCCCTCGTCGCCCCACCCTGCCTGAGGAATGGCTCGAAGGTCGTGCGAATCTCGTTTATGCTAGGAACGTCGGCAGACTTAAGTGTCACTTTCGCTATCCCTCGTACGCCCCGTATACCTTTCGGCCTACGAATTGCGCCTCGTGTTCCAGCTCTTCCTCGATACGGAGGAGGCGGTTGTACTTCGCGGTACGTTCGCCGCGAGAGGGAGCGCCGGCCTTGATCTGGCCGGACGCCGTTCCGACCGCGAGGTCGGCGACGGTCGTGTCCTCGGTCTCGCCGGAACGGTGGCTGATGACGACTCCCCATCCGGTCTCCTGGGTGAGCCGGATCGCTTCGAGCGTCTCGGTGACCGTGCCGATCTGGTTGAGCTTGATGAGCACGGAGTTGGCGGCCTTGCGGTCGATGCCCTGCCTGATGAGCGTGGGGTTCGTCGTGAAGAGGTCGTCGCCCACTATCTGCACCCTGTCGCCGATCCGTTCCATGAGGGCCGTCCATCCGTCCCAGTCGTCCTCCGCCATACCGTCCTCGATGCTGATGATGGGGTACTGCGTGACCCACTCCTCGTACATATCGATCATCTCTTCGGTGGAGAGCACGCGGCGCTCCTTAATGAGGATGTAGGCGTTCTGGTGGCGGAGCTCGCTTGCCGCGACGTCGAGGGCGATGCAGCACTGTTCGCCGGGCCGGTATCCCGCCGCCTCGATAGCCTCGACCACGAGGTTGACCGCCCCGAGATTGGTTACGCCGCTGGGGGCAGGGCCTCCCTCGTCTCCGACCGTCGTACCGAATCCCCGGTCTCGCAGCAGTCTACGAAGGGCGTGATAGACCTCCGCTCCGGCTCGGACCGACTCGCGGAAGGTGTCGAATCCCACCGGCACGACCATGAATTCCTGGAAGTCGGTCGAATCGTCGGCGTGTTGTCCTCCGTTCAGGACGTTGAACATCGGCACCGGCAGGCTAAGTAGTCCGTCCTGATCGAGCGACCGGTAGAGGGGGACCTGCCTGCTCGCCGCGGCGGCTTGAGCAAGCGCCACAGAAACCCCCAGGATGGCGTTGGCGCCGAGGTTCGACTTGTCCGCCGTGCCGTCCAGATCAATCAGGAGGCGGTCAACTGCCTCCTGATCGTGCGCGTCGAGTCCAACAATGGCGGGAGCGATCTCGTTGTTGACGTTGCCGATAGCTCTCAGGACTCCTTTGCCCTCGTAGCGGGACTCGTCATCGTCACGGAGCTCGAGGGCCTCGTTCTTCCCCGTGCTGGCGCCGGATGGCACAGACATACGTCCCCAGACCCCGGTGTCGAGGAAGACGTCCACCTCGACGGTCGGGTTTCCCCTTGAGTCCAGTATTTCTCGGCCCACTACTCGCGATATCTTCGCCACGACGTTCCTTTCCCTCCCCTACTTTCAGTCGTTCGTTATATCCGTCCTGCGAGGTTGTCCGGCTGCTTCAACGGCCTTCTCGACGGCGTCCTTTGGGTCGGCGGCTACGATGATCGACGTATCGACAGTTCCCTGCCTAGTAAGGGTCCATGTACGCAGTCCGACCACCGGAATGCCGCCCTTGAGAGCATGAGCGATCTCAGTGAGGGTGCCGTAGCGACCGCCGATGGCGATTACCGCACTGCTGCTTCGGGCTATGATCACGTTGCGGCCCTGTCCCAGACCGGTCGGAATCCGAATATCGACCCACCGGTTTCCTGCTGAGGGGTCGCTTGATGGCAGAATCCCGACCGTCGTACCGCCCTCGGACTTCGCGCCCCGGCACACCGCCTCCATGACACCATGACCGCCACCGCACACGAGGGTGATTCCTCGTCGCCCAAGCTCGGCTCCCACTTCCTCCGCGAGTGCCGCAGTCTCGGGTGTAGCCCCCGCCTCCCCTACTATGGAAATCTGCATATCTTTATCCCCCCACGAGTCCTCCGCTCCGCGTTCAAGTATATCACTCCAACTATCTGCGACAGGCGAGATACCCCGCCACAAGTCGTATGTTAATCCAATTCGGGTTAGTAGACCGAAATCTTTGAAATGACGGGCAGTAATTAGGGGTTGGATTGGCGTTGTACACGACGGGGCGGGTTTCAAACCCGCCCCTACCAGGTCATAGTCTCGTTACCCTTCAATACTAGGGTGTTGAACCACTAGACCAACCTAATGCCAATTCGTCATGACTGCGCCATAATCCTTCAAATGCAGCGCGCATAGCAGAGACCACCCACCGTCATTCCGGCGAGGCCGGAATCCAGAGTGTTCGGTCAGCGAGAATACGGTGGTATTAGCACGAATTGGTATAACTTGACAATAACAGCAATTGTGGCACGAAATGGCGCAAATTTGGGAAGAATTCGGTTGTCATGGCAACGTTGCCAGTCGCACGGACGGCTCTCGCGCCTGGCGGTTCGGAGCGGCGCGGAGCGCGCTTTACAGAGGAAGAATTCCCTCTATTTGCCGGAGTCGTTTCTGCCTGTCTGTGAAGTCCGGCAGGGCTCTCGCCATCAGATTCTTGAAGTCGGGCGAGTGGTTGGGTACGCTCAGATGGGCTAGCTCGTGGACCACGATGTACTCGATGAGCGCGGGTTCCAGCATGATGATGCGCCAGTTGATCCTCAGCGTGCCGTCGGATGCACAGCTTCCCCATCGCCGTCGCTGGTTGCGGATGAGCACCCGCGACTTCTCTCCACGACCGAGCTTGGGCCACCACTTGTCGACGCACTGCGAAACCTGCTCGGCGGCGCGCGCCGAATACCATTCGACAAAGGTACGGCGCATCGCCTCGCAGCGCTTCTTTCCTGTAAGATTCGGAGGCAGCGCGACCCGAAAGCGTCCGTCATCAAGTCGAATGTCCGGCGAGGGCACGTCGGCGAAACGGACGGCGATGCGGACGTCCTCACCCATGTACGGCAAGGACTCGCCGTTGACGAACCGTTTCTGAACGCCCTCCGGCGGGGCCTGCGACAACCTGTTGATGATCCAATCCGCCCGCTCGCGAACGGCCCTCCGTATCGCGTCGGACTTGGTGAGCGAGGGCACGACAACTCGAACGACGCCGTGTTCGACCCTGATATGGATCGACTTCTTTCGTCGCTGGCTGCGACGCACCTCGTACTCGATGGTGGTGTCACCAACACGGATGCTGTCCCGTTCGGGACCCGTCCGCTTCCTCTCCGGCGTGGCCTGCGCCAACCGGCTGATGATCCAGGTCGCCCGCTTGCGGACGGCCCTGCGTATAGCTTCGGTCTCAGCGACCACGGGCGCAGAAACACGAACGACACCTCGTTCCACGGTGATCCGAATCGTCTTCTTTAGCCTTCTACTACGATGCACCTCGTACTCGATGGTCGTGTCTTCGACACGGACGCTGTCCCGTTCGGGCCCTGTCAGCCTCCCCTCCGGCGGCGCCAAGTCCACAACACTCTTGATGATCCAAGTCGCATGCTCGCGTACAAACTCCCGCACTTCACGGGTCTTGGTATTCCAGGGGACGGCGACTCGAACGACATGGCCTTCCACCGTGATTTGAAGGGTCTTCTTTCGCCGTTTGCTGCGGCGCACTTCGTACTCGATGGTCGTGTCTCCAACACGGACACGGTCTCGTTCGATCAATCCTTACTCCTGGACAAAAATGCGCGACAGCACTGACTCGCGACTCGACATACATGATACCCTTTCCGCTGCCGGAGACATTTGAGAAGCCTATTGAGGAGTGATGCTCTGGAAGCTTGCATTGCGACACCATCCAACCCTGCCACACCACCCCTCTGGATACCGGCCTTCGCCGGTATGACGGTTTCGCAGATTCCTCCCGCCGCAAGCAGCCAAAACTCAGGCCCACAGGAGACCACGAATGAATACGCCCGTCGTCGATATGCACAGCCACGTTGGCCGCCAGACTCATTACCGCATGCACGACGCGCCCGAACCGTACGTGCGGATCATGGACCAGGCGGGAGTGGACGTAGCGCCCGTGAGCTGTATCTTCTTCGACACGGCCCGGCGGTGCAACGACGCGGTCGCAAGGTTCGTCGCACTCAACCCCGACAGGTTCTTCGGCGTGGCCCACGTGACGCCCCGGTATCACGATGAGGCAATGGCGGAGCTGGAGAGGGTGTTCATGCTGCCGGAGTTCAAGATGCTCAAGCTCTACCCCGACTATCTGGGCGCGCCGATCGACGACCCGTCCTACTTCCCGATATTCGAGTGGTGCGACGAGAAGCGCATCGTCGTCAAGAGCCACAGCTCATTCAACAGCGAGGGCGATGTCTTGACTGCCCCGATCCGTTTCATCAAGCTCGCACAGAAATACCCGAACATTCGATGGGTGCTGGGACACTCCGGCAACGCAATGCCGGGTCAGATTCAGGCGGTGGAGGCGGCGCAGTCGTCACGGAATATCTGGTTGGAGACGTGCACGTCTCACGGCGAGCACGGCACCATCGAATTCCTGGTGGAGGGCGCGGGCGCAGACCGGGTGCTCTACGGTTCGGACATGCCGCTCATGGACGCCCGTCCGCTAATAGGTCGCATCACCACCGCCGATTTGGATGATGAGACCAAGCGTCGCGTGCTCGGCCTGAACGCAATCGAACTCCTCGACCTCGATATATCGAGCTAACAGCCGTACAAAGCTGAAGCCGGGACCGGGACTATGTCGCCCGCAGGCGTTTTCCTCAGATCAACAGTCGCTCTTCTCCTCGGCGTATTGGCCTTCCTGACGCTCGGCTATGCATTTGTCGCAATGGGCGTTCGCGACACGCTGAGAAGTCCACAGCCCTTGCTCAGCGCCTTGGACAAGCATGACGCCTACGAGCGGGTCTATGACGACGGCATCATCACTGAGCAGTTCGAGGGCGAGCTACGAGGTCTTGTCGGTGAGTTCAGCCTCGAACCTGAAACGGAAGCGTGGCTACTGAAGGAAATTCTCCCGCCGAGCGAACTCAAGACCGCCACCGAGCAGAGCGTGACGTCCGTCATTGCTTTTCTGAACAACGAGACGGACACTTTCGATGCAACAATCGATCTGGGGGTTGCTACCCCGCGAATCAAGCCCGCGGTGTTCCGTCTCGTCGACGAACGGATCGACAAGGCCCAGCGGATTACGGTGACAAGCGAGGAAGAGCTGCGTCGGTCCATCGAAACTCTCTCTCGTGATATAGCGGCGGGCAGTATGCCCCACTCCGTTCCGACCCTCGATGGACATCCTCCTAACTGGGTGATCAACGCATTCGTGCAGTCGACCGAACTGCTCCCGGAGGCGGAAGCCCGGCGCACCGCCAAGGCCAACCTCGCACACGATGAACTGGCTATTGCGAACGCACTCGAAAACGGCGACACGAATACGGCCCTCAAGCTGGCCGCGCGAGCGATCGCCGACCCGGTCATAGACGACTCCATTGAAAACCTCCGGGAAGACCTTGACGACAGAGGTCGGTATAGCGCCGTCGATAAGATCGCCGAGTCGGTCGGCAGCCGCCAAGAGACCCTTGAGCGATTCCGATTTGCAAGGACGATACTGCGGCTGCTAGTTGGGGCGATGGCCATAGTTGCGCTAGTCGTCTTCGTCGCGGCAATTGCGGGCATGGCGGGCGTTTTCTACCCGTATCCGAAGCACATGTCGAGGTGGCCGGGCGTAACACTTGTCGTTTGCGGCGTGATGTTCATGATCATCGCACTGTCCGTTTCCTCGTTCGTCGGCGTGTGGGAGTCCCTGTGGTGTCCATTCGTCGAGGTTCCGTCATGCAACCTCACAATCGACGTGGCAAGCGAGCTCCTTTCCGACGCCGCAACAGGTATGACCCTATGGTCGATTGCCGTGACGGCGGTAGGCATTCTCGCTATTGTCGCCGCCCGGTTCTTGCCGGCCCAACACTTTAGAGGAGCACAGTCACCGACCGCCGCCAGCGGTCCGACCAATGATTAGCAACACTCTCAAGGCCGGAGTCGGCTTCTACAATCGCCTCTCATCGATCCAGCTAACCTTCATCCAAAAGGCTGCGCTCTTTCTCATCTCGACCGCGCTGCTCCTCGTCATCACCGCGACGCTTCTTCCGTACATTGACGACATTGGCGTATGGGGCTACCTGGCGGCATTCGTGGTTACGGGTCTCAGCTCGGCCACAGTCGTGATGCCAAGCCCCGGATTCGCCGCAGTGCTCTTGATGGCGAAGGACCTCAACTGGCTCCTTCTCGGCATCTCGGCGGGAATCGGAGGCGCACTGGGGGAAATGACCGCGTATTACATTGGAACGCACGGGACAGAGACGCTCGAAGGGCACAAGTCCTATGAGTGGTTCCAACGCGGGATGAAAAGGCTGGGCGGCCCCATCATTCTCGTCTCGGCCCTCGTGCCGCTGCTCCCGGTAGACGCCGCGGGGCTGATAGCCGGCGCGGTCCGATACCCGGTCATCAAGTTTCTGGTCTACCTCGCCATCGGCAAGATCGTGATGACCGCGACGCTCATGTACCTTTCGGCGAAGGCTTTCGATTGGGCGGCCCCCTACCTTGAGTTCTTTCACTAATAACGGTGGGAGAACCTGTCCTCAGCCCCAGGGGATTTCCGTCATCTCGTCGGCCCAGATGATCGGGCCGTCGTAGGCGCTGCGGACTTCGCCGATCGCCTGGGTGTGGGCCTCGGGCTCTTCGAGACTTAGGCTCTGGTGCACCAGCAGCATCTTCTTGGCTCCGGCATCAGTGGCCGTCTGACCGGCGCCGACGGTGCTCGTCTCGAAGTCGCCGGCGACTTCGTGTGCGGGGTCGTCCTTCAGGCGGATGCACTCCATGACCAGCAGGTCGGCGTCCTTTGCCAGCTCCGTCAGCGAGTCGCACGGACGGGTGTCGCCGGAGAATACTATCGACCCCTCATCGCTGTCGATGCGGTAGGCCAGCGAGTCCAGGTATGGCTGCACGTGCTCGACGCGCGCCGAGGTCACCTCCCAGTCCCTGCCGGTCGCCACCTTGCCGGGCCCGACGTCTTTCGCGTGAATAATCGGCGGTCGACGGGGAAGGACGCCCCCTCGTCCCGTGTACGCGCCGAGGCTCAGCGGGTGGTTCGTGCGCGCGACGATATCGTGCCAGTACGCGCCGACGCCCTCCCCGATTATCCGCTCCGTTAGCTGCTCGGTCAGCGTCGGACCGTACACCTGAATCTCGTTTTCCTTGCCAATCGACATGTCGAAGCGCGCGAGCAGGAACGCGGGATAGTCGGCGTCGTGGTCGGAGTGGTGGTGCGTGAAGAAGAGATGGTCGACATCCGTCGCCTTGAAACCTGCGCGGTACATCTTGTACGTGGCGGCGAACCCGCAGTCGAACATCATCCACTCCCCGCCGACTTGCACCAAGAACGACGACCCCCACCGCAGCGGGCTGGGCGCGGGAGTACCGGATCCGAGAACGATTACACGAGGCATTTTTGCAGGGCCTCCTCATTACAATCTATTGGGCACGGTCATTATACTCCCAATTGAGTCTAGTCCGGGTGTATCGCCACGAACATGCAGGGCAATCGCATTTCATTCAGAGCCAGCCTTGGGAGAGCCTCCCAACCTACCCCTCTGGACTCCGGCCTTCGCCGGAGTGACGGTTGACGTTGTTCCTACCAACTCTAAATGCGATTGCCCTGCACGAACATGCAAACTTATGCGGGAAGTGGGCGTTTTGTGTATAGTACCCGCTACAACGTCAGGGCGGACTTGCACCTATGAGCGCACTCTCAACCCCGAAGCTCGTCCTGAGGCGAATCAGGAATGCCAGAATACTCCTGGCCGGCATCTTTCTTGGCATCCTGTTCGCCACCACTCTCGCCGCCGCCGTGCCGATCTATCTCGCTTCCTTGGAGCGGCTCGCCCTCAACATCGAGATTGACCGGCTCGGGAGGTTCCAGTCAAAGCTGCTCGGCTTCGCCTACTACATCCCCTTCACTGAGGAGAGGATGGCGGAGACCGACGGCACTTTCGACGAAATCGTCGAAGAATACATCGGTGAGATATACATCGATCATCGGCGATTCGTGACCGGTCTTGAGTTTTACGCCGACCTCCCCTCAATCCCACTCCCGCCTACCGATGTCGCGAACGGTTCCGCGGCGCGGGCGTACTTGCGAAGCCTCTCGGACTACCGGCAGCATGTGAACGTCGTTGAAGGTCGGCTCCCACAACCTCAGACCCCGGACGATCCCAACACGCCCGTTCTCGAAGCCGTGCTCGGTGAATTCGCGGCCTCGCAGTTTCGGATCCAAGTGGGGGACGTCCTCCGGCTAACATCGGATCTCACAGTTCCACAGGTCATATCCGTGCCGATCGTCGGCATCGTGGAACCGAGTGACCCCAACGCCGACTTCTGGCTTCCGACTTCTGCTCTCTACTTCCGTCCCGAAGCCCCCGACCCCGACGACCCCGGCGACGGCATCTACAATCCGCAGATTCCTCCCGTCCCGCTGTTCGCCGACATGGGGTCGCTGGTCAAGACCGTCGATGCGACGTTCCCCGGCACGCTGAGCATCAGCATCTGGACGATCAGCCTCGACAAGACGGCGATGAAGAAGTGGACGCCCAGCCAGGTGCGGGGCAGATTCAACGAGTTCGAGACGCAGTTCGCGATGCGGATGCCAGGGGCTGCCGAAGTCTCATCGGGCATCTACCGCATGTTGGCGCGGTTCGACTCCCACAGCTTCTTCTCCCGCGTCCCGCTGCTTCTCCTCCAAACGCTCATGGTGGCTGCCGTCCTCTTCTTCCTCGTCATGATGGTTTCCTACCTTGTCCGCAGCCGGCAGGCGGACTCCGCGCTTCTGAGCGCCAGGGGCGTCACTACCTCGCATATATTCCGCATCTACGCTCTCGAAGGACTCGTGATGACCGTCATCGCCGTTATTGTGGCGCCTTTCTTAGCCGTGGCCGGTGTGGCGCTGGCAGGCGTGCTCCCCTTCTTCCGTGAAATGACGAACGGTGATTTTCTGCCTCTCGTCGTGGGCCCGATGCCGTTTATTGTCGCTGCCGGCACGGGTCTCGCCTGCCTCTTGGTGTATGCCATACCCGCCGCAGTGGCCACGCGGAGCGGCCTACTGCTTCACAAGCTGCGATCTTCCCGGCCTCCGTCCATTCCGTTCGTCCACCGCTACTATCTCGATATCGGCGTGCTCGTCCTCGGCGGCCTCATATTCTGGGAACTGTACAACAGGGGCAAGATTCTCTCGGGCGGGCTCTTCAGGAACGTCGAGGTAAACGAGGCGCTGCTCCTCGCGCCTGTCATCTTCCTTCTGGTCGTGGCGCTCCTCTTCCTGAGGGTCTTCCCCGTGCTTCTGCGATTCATATCAGGCGAGTCTCCGATGCTGTCGCACGTGCTGCTCGCCCTCGCGGTCGTCCCGCTTGCGGTGGGGATACCGTACCGGGAAATACGCGATGATCCCCTTGGCACAGAGTGGGTAGGCCCGGTCATGGTCTTGGCATTGGTGATTGCGGCCTATATCTTCACGGCAAGATCGGTCCTCATTCGCTACCGGATAGCGGGCTACGCTGCCCAAGCAGGCCTCATCCTCTGGTTTCTGTCGGAAGAACCTCTCCGCGCCGCCGGAGTCCTCAGCGCCCCAACGGTCTTGCTCATGGCAATCGTGCCGGTGCAAATCGCATACGTATTCTTCAGCGCGGCCGCCCGCATCACGCCGGCATCGTTGTCTATCGGCCTGCGATACATATCTCGCAATCCACTGCAATACTCATGGCTCGTCCTGCTGCTGGTAATGACAACCGGCGTGGGAGTTCTCGCCACGACCGTCGGCGGGACGCTGGAGCGCAGCCAGACCGACCAGGCGCAGTACGACGCCGGGGCGGACGTGCGCATCTCCCTGCGTGACGATGTATTCCTCTCCCAGCTTCCCATCGAGACGCTGCTGGACCGCTACGAGGCCATTCCCGGCGTGCGGACGGCCTCACCCGCCTACCGAGAGCCGCGGTTCGGTAGGCCGGACGGCCTGGAGGTATTCGCCGTCGACTCGCGAGAGTTCCCCTTCCTCGCATGGTACCGAGAAGACTTCTCGGAACAGCCACTGGGCGAAATCATGCGCTCGCTCAACGCACACCCGCCGCCGGAACACATCGTCCTGCCAGAAGACTCGACTGCGATCGCCATTTGGACGAAGCTCCAACGGCCCATCGAACAGCTCTGGCTACAAGTCGTCCTGCAAGAGGGCGACGGAAATCTGAGGACGCACTCATTGGGGGAGCTTTGGGAGTCTCCGCCCGACCAATCATCGAACTCCGACGATTCCGTCATCGTGATCCCGGACGACCCACCGGAGCCGCAATGGAAGCTGCTCAGCCGGCAGTTGCCGGCGAGGCTCGAACACCCCTTGAGCCTCGTGTCAGTGCAGCTCTACGAGGCCCGCGTCGGCACCCTCACGCCCGGGGCTCTGCTCATCGACAACATCCACGTGGAGACAGCGAACTCGAGAGAACAGACCGTTCTGGAGGACTTCGAGGGTCTTTTCCGCTGGACGCCGATCGTCACATCGGGCTTCGCGCCCGACCGGCTGTACTCATTCGGCGGGGACGCCAAAGATGGCGACCGCTCCGCGATGTTCGCGTTCGGCCAGGAGGGACAGCGTGGAGTGCGGGGGGTATATCTCAGCCCAACCGGTGGGGAGCTGCCTGTCGTCGTGAGCGCGGGATTCCAGGAGGCAGTCGGCGTCGAGATCGGCGACCCTATACTCATGAACGTTGGAGGAAGGGCCATCCCGTCGGTAGTGCGATCAGTCGTTGACCACTTTCCCACAATGCGTCCCAGTCAGAAGGGCTTTATACTTTTGGATTTGAACGCCCTGCTCCTCCACGCCAATATCATCAGTCCGACCAGCCGGCTTGCTCCGAATGAGGTGTTCCTATCAGTGTCCCCTGCAGCCCATAAACTGGTCATCGAGCGGGTCAACTCGATGTCGCTGTCGACCGGCACCATCTACGACCGACTCTCTCAGGTCGAGACCGCGCGGCTCGACCCGCTCACGACCGCGGGGTGGACATCGATGGTGTTCGTCGCGGTCGCCATCATCCTCGTCACCATCGGCATTGGATACGCGACATACCTGCTTGCATTCCTGGACAGGAGCAAAGGTGAAACGGGTTTCCTGCGCTCTTTGGGACTCTCCAACGGCCAGCTTCTCGGTCTGCTGGCCTTTGAACACCTCGCCATACTGCTCGTCGGGATAGGTCTGGGGGCGTGGGCGGGATTCCAAATGAGTCACCTCGCCGTCTCCTCGGTGGTTATCATCTCTCCCGACGACGTGCTGCCTCCACACACGTCGATCACAGACTGGGGCTTCCTGCTTCCCATGTACCTCGGAATCCTCGTCGTCGTTCTCGTGTCCTTCGCCGCGCTGCTTCGCGCCACGCGGCACATCGACCTTCAAACGGTCTCACGCATAGAGGGGTGACACAAGGCCCAAAGTCAGGTCGTAAGCTGTGCCCAGATTCGCAGGCGCTGCTGCAGATGGCGTTTCCGTGATGTAGCCTACGTCGTCTTTGAACAGCCCCGGAAACTTGAGAAAACCGAACGTGTCGTAGAACCTGCTCTGCGCTTTGGTGAGGTTCAATGCGATTTCCCTCCTCTTGACCGGGATTGCCGCTGTTCCAAGACTATAGACTCTGGGGACATCCCATGTGAGATAACGATATCGTAATCAGGCTCCGCAAGCCGGGTCAAACGCAGATTCTCCATCGCAACTGTTCAATCGTCGCGAGTTGAATCGCGAAGACCTCCTCTCTGTATCTCTCCCCCGGTGGGCTGACAGGGGTAGGTATTTGCCTATCGCTCCACTCTCCATTGATCAGAAAGCAACCTGGCTCTGTCATTCTGAGCGGAGCGGAGTCGAAGAATCTAAAGTGTCTGTCCTAACGTAAAGCTGACATAGGGAGTTCTTACGTCGTTTTCGCTCTTGGTCACGATAGAAGCACGTCACTGGCTGTACGGTCTTGCGGTTATGGATTTTAGATTCCTCGCTACGCTCGGAATGACAGAGAGACGGGGCCGGATCATAGCTACAAATCCGTTTTACCTTCCCCTATCAGCCCCCGGCGGGGGAGAGATTGTAGATTCTTCGTCGCTGCGCTCTTCAGAATGACAGCAGGAGGACAATTCGTGTAGATTTCACCAACTCTGAACACTTGCTAAATCTTCCCAGCACACGATCAGGCTCGTGGCCATGCCGCGTCTCCCTGCTATACTCTTATGTATCTCAAGTCTACGTTCAGGCAAGAACCCAATGAAGAAGGACTTTCTTTCCGTATCCGATTTCACCTCCGCCGAGGTCGCGGACATCGTCCGGCAGGCGGATAGCTTGATGCTATCCGACGCGCGACCCATGGAGGGCAAGATCGTCGCGCTCCTCTTCGAGAAGCCGTCCCTCCGAACGCGCGTGAGTTTTGAGATCGGAATCCGACAGCTTGGCGGAGACTGCGTATACCTTTCCAAGGAGGACGTGAACCTCGGCGTTCGCGAGCCTGTGGAAGATGTTGCCCGCGTCCTCGATCGATGGGTCGACGGCATCGTCTCCCGCGTATCTGAGCATGAATCGCTGTTGACGATGGCGGCCACATGAACGTCCCGGTCATCAACGCGCTGTCCGACCTTGAGCATCCGTGCCAGGCAATGGCAGACCTGCAGACCATCGCACAGCACAAGGGCCGATTGGACGGACTCCGCGTGGCCTACATCGGGGACGGCAACAATGTGGCCGCCAGCCTCGCCGTGGGATGCGCGTCGGTGGGAGCGGACTTCGCCATCGCCAACCCTCCGGCGTACGGGATTCCCGACTCAGTGTGGGATACGGCCATGGAGCGGGCCGAGGAGAGAGGCTCGTCGACGACCCGTTTCGAGCACCCCGAGGATGCCGTCCGGGACGCCGATGTCGTCTACACGGACACTTGGGTCAGCATGGGCCAGGAGGCAGAGAAGGCCGAGCGGGTGAAGACATTCGGCAATTACCAGGTCAATCCTGCCCTCATGGAGTACGCCAAGCCCGACAGCATCTTCATGCACGACATGCCGGCCTACGCGGGGGCGGAGATCTCGGAGGGAATGCTCGACGACCCGCGCTCTGTCGTGTTCGATCAGGCCGAAAACCGGTTACACGCGCAGAAGGCCGTCATGGCCGCTCTCTTTTCGTAACGCCATGTACACAGCGAAGAAACCGCTCGTAGCCATCGTCGGACGCCCAAACGTGGGCAAGTCGACATTATTCAACCGCCTCGTAGGGCGGCCGATATCGATCGTTTCCGACATTGCGGGCACCACTCGCGATCGAGTCAGCACCGAGACCGAGTGGGCGGAGTATCCGTTCATTCTCGTGGACACCGGCGGCCTCGCAGAGCGGAACGACGGGACGGACGTAACGCCGACGCAGATATGGGAAAAGGTGCGGTCGCAGATCGACGTCGCCATAGAGGACGCCGATATCATCGTCATGGTCGCAGATGTCGGCACAGGAGTGACGCCCGCGGACCACGATGTGGCCGCGGCGCTCCGCCATGCGAGCAAGCCCGTCATCGTCGCGGTCAACAAGTCCGACAACGTGAGCCGGGAACAGGAGGTCTTCGATTTCTACGACCTCGGACTCGGCGACCCGATACCCATCAGCGCCTACCACAACGTCGGCATCGACGATCTGATGAGCGAGGTGGTCTCCGCTTTTCCGTCCGAGCCCGATATGCCGGAGATCGAAGCCGACCTCAAGGTCGCTCTCGTCGGACGCACAAACGCGGGCAAGTCGATGCTGCTCAACGCGCTCGTGGGCCACGAGCGTTCCATCGTCAGCGAAACGCCGGGCACCACGAGGGACGCCGTCGATACGCTCATAATTCGTGACGACCGCCGGACGCTCCTAGTTGACACAGCGGGCCTCCGACGGAGGGGCAGCATCAAGCCCGGCATCGAGCGCTACAGTTCACTCCGATCCATCAGGGCCATCGACCGCGCGGATGTTGCCGTCCTCGTGCTCGATGCAACCGAACTGGCAACGGCGCAGGACGCACACATCGCAAGCTACATCCTCGATGCTTACAAAGGGATCGTGTTCGCAATCAACAAGTGGGACCTTGCCAGACAGGTCGGACTCAACCAGGAGACCGCTACCTACAAGGTCCGAGAGCGGTTCAAGTTCGCCACGTTCGCCCCGATCTGCTTCATCTCGGCCTTGCGCAAGACCGGCCTCGACGCCATGATGGACACCGTCGATAGCGTCTCGGAGCAGTGGCACAAAGACCTCCCTCGCTACGACCTGAGAAGGACCGTCCTCAACGCCGTCGCGGCCCATCCGCCCGCACTCTCCGGCAGAAGCGCGGCGAAGATATACAGCGTCGCGCAAGACGCCACGGGGCCACCCTCTTTCACCTTCTACGTAAACCGCGCCGACATGGTACACTTCGGGTACCAACGCTACTTGGAGAACGCCATCCGCGACGCCTACGGCTTCGAGGGCAGCCCACTGAGGATGCGCTTCAAGCGAAGGGGGGAGAAGTGATCGAATACCTCGTCTTCGTCCCGCTCGGGTACCTGCTGGGCGCGATCCCCTTCGGCTACATCGCGGGAAAACTGTTCGGCGGCGTTGATGTTCGCGATCACGGAAGCGGCAGCATCGGCATGACGAATGTCATGCGGACGGTCAGCCCTCCCGTCGCGATCCTTGTGCTCGCCCTCGATTTGGGCAAGGCGGCAGGAGCCGTCCTCTTAGCCAGGTTCCTTGCTGACGCGCCCATGGTCGAGACGCTTACCGGGATCGCCGTGATCACGGGACACAGCTGGTCGGTGTTCATCGGCTTCTCAGGAGGAAAGGGGACCGCGACGGGCTGGGGCGCCCTTTTCGCACTGTCCCCGATTGCTGGCATCGTGGCGTCGGTCATCGGCGTCGGACTCATCGCCCTTACGCGATACGTGTCGCTCGGCTCCATCGTCGCGGCAACCTTGGGCGCTATTACGCTGGCCGTCATTGCCTTGGTGATTGATGCGGTGCCTCTGGAATACGCCCTCTACGGCGCAGGCGGCGCGCCCATCATCCTCTTCAAGCACCGGGACAACATCCAGCGGCTCCTGAGAGGCGATGAGCGCAAGCTCGGTCAGAAAGTGGATACGGTCTCCGAACCGACGGAAACTCAGCGCGAAAAGGGTCTCCGATGGCCACGATCGGCGTAGTCGGCACGACGGGCTGGGGAACGACCCTCGCGATCATTACGGCACGGGAAGGCCACACCGTTCGCCTCCTCGCTCGCACAAGCCAAGAAGCCGCGCGTCTCCGGCTCGCCAACGAAAACAGCCAATACCTGCCCGGCGCTTCCTTTCACCCGGCGATGAGGGTCACGCACGACCCGACAGAGGCGCTAGACGGCGCCGACCTCACGATCCTGGCCGTCCCGTCCAACACCGTTCGACAGAACGTGAACAACGTCGGCAAATACATCGACAATGAAACCGTGCTCGTCAGCGCGGTGAAGGGCCTCGAGATCGAGACCGGCAGCCGGATGAGCGAGGTCATCCGGCAGGCGCTTGACGGGGCGGCGCCCAGTCCCATCTGCGCGCTGTCAGGGCCGAACCTGGCAAGAGAGATCATACGCGGCAAGCTCTCGTCCACCGTTGTCGCATCACCCGACGAGGACGCCGCAAAGAAGGCGCAGTCGATTCTCAACTCGTCCGTCTTCCGTGTCTACACCAACACGGATATCGTCGGCGTCGAGCTCGGCGGAGCGCTCAAGAACATCATCGCCATAGGCGCGGGAATCTGCGACGGCCTTCAGATGGGCGATAACGTAAAGGCGACCTTTATGACACGCGGCCTCGCCGAAATAGCCCGTTTCGGAGTCGCCGCCGGGGCGCGTCAGATGACCTTTGCAGGGCTCGCCGGAATGGGCGATCTCATCACCACGTGCTCCAGCTCCCTGAGCCGCAATCACCAGGTCGGGACCCTCCTCAGCCAGGGCAAGACCCTGACTGAAGTTCGGTCGGAAATGCACAACGTCGCCGAGGGAATCAACACCACGGCGGCAGCACGCGACATGGCCGCCGAACTCGGTGTGGAGATGCCCATCACCGAGGTGACTTACCGCATCCTCTTCGAGGGGATGTCCGTCGATAAGGCCGTCGCGGCGCTTATGGGGCGCGCGCCCACGCCTGAGTAGGATGGTACGCCGTCCTCTCATCATCACGACCCAACCCGGTTGGGCATTCGCCACGCTGTCGGAGCTTCGGGCGGCGGGTGGAGGAGAAGAGTACGTACGCTTCCACCATCGCGACTCAACTCTAACGTGTCGAGACGGACTCACCGTTGCTCCAAATTCGCTGAGAACACCGGCTGAGGTCTTCGGCGAGGTGGTGTCCTCAAATTCACGCCGGGGCGAAGACGCGACTCGCCGCATCGTCAAGCTCATGCGACCGGACTCGGTGAAGCGCGCCGTCCTCGACCTGCTGCCAGTCGTCGAGGGGACTCGCCCACGCCGCTACAGCATCGCGTGCGAGTCGCTCGGACGCACCACCGTCCGCCGTCAAGACCTAGCCCAGCACATTGAGCAAGTCTTCCGCGCAGCGTTTCCCGGATGGCGCAGGGCGAGCGACCGTGCCGTCCGACTCTTCTGCAAAGCCGACCCAGAATTCGCCTTCGTCGGCGTCCAACTGCACTCCAACCTTGGCGATGACGACTCAGGACGGCCGGGTGCGCTGAGGCGTCATCTCGCCTGCGGCCTGCTTCAACTGGCGGGCGTCGAAGCGGACAACGTTGTCCTCGATCCTTTCATGGGGACCGGGGCCATACTCGACGCGGCCATGCACCTCTATCAAGCGCGCGGGGCGGTCGGATTCGAGATCGATTCCGCCGCCTGCGACATCGCGGAGCGCAAACTTGCGGGCAGCAGCGTTTCCATCTTCCGACAATCCTTTGAAACTCTCGATACCGGACTCATAGATGCACGGACGAGGATCGTGACGAACATCCCGTTTGGGAACCAATTCCAGCGCGTAGACACGGAGAAACTGGTTCATGCCCTACGCTCATGCTCCGACGCCGGTGCTCGAATTACCCTGCTCGCCTCACGCGAGCAGGGCGCTCATCTGAGGGCCGCTCTTGGGCTGCGACGGAAGAACGTCATCGTGATGGGGCAGCCGGCCATGATCCTGTATGAAAGGGAGTGAAGCCAGCGTAGGATTTCTCTATCCGCCGAGACTCTTTTTCTTGTTGGTCAGGACCACCGCATGTTGTACAATCTCGTAAGTGGAACATGCCTTAGCGAGGGAATGCGTCGAGGGCAGTTTAGACGATCCTGTGGCGTTGCGAGCTGAGGGAAAGAGCGCAGGGAGTTAACCGATGATAGCAAGGATTCCCTTGATCCTAGACCCTCAGCCTGAAGGGGGATACACCGTTACCTCTCCGCTGTTGCCGGAGTTGATAACCGAGGGCGATACTGTGTCCGAGGCTCTTGCAAACGCGGAAGATGCGTTTGCGGCCGTCGTGGAGATCTACGAAGACAGGGGGCACCCCCTGCCAACCGGTATCTACGTAGATCAGACAAACGGCCCGGTATCCGTTGAGGCCATTGTCTCGGTCCCGTGAGATATAGAGATGCCGCACGCAAGCTGGCAAAGCTTGGATGTTATGAGATTTCTCGGCGAGGAGGAGGCTCTCACAAGAGGTGGTTCAATCCACGGGCACACAAGGACGCAACGCTTCCAGACTGGGGCAGGCGTGATCTGAAAGTCGGAACGCTGCGCTCGGCAATTAGGCAGTTGGGTATAGACTGGCAGGAGTTTCAGAATCTGTAGCTTCCGGGTGTGCGCTTTCACCATCGAGCACGCAGGCGAACGTATGGAGATACCGGCCTTCTCCTACGAGCAAGTTACTTCCTGACTAGCCCCGCTCACCCCACCCTGCCCACCAGGGCGACCCAGTCGGCATCGGTTAGTCCTTCATCGAACTGAACACCGAGAGCCACCATCCGCTCGATGACCTCGGTTCGCTGCTTATCCAAGATGCCGGAAAAGATAAGTGTCCCTCCGCTCCTGACAACACGGACGATGTGTTCCGCCAACTCGGTGATGACCTTTGCCGATACGTTGGCAACCAGCAGGTCATACCCGTCCGCTTCTGCTTGAGGATGCGGCAGCGAGGCTTCGTCCGTGGTTACTGTGTCCTGGACACCGTTTTCACGGACATTTCGAACTGCAACACTTGCCGCGACCGGGTCGATCTCCAGCCCGAACACGTCTGATGCACCCAGCTTGGCCGCCGCGATAGACAGGACGCCCGAACCGCAACCGAGGTCGAGAACTCGATCACCTGGCTCGACGTGGATTTCGAGCAGTTCGAGGCACATTCGCGTCGTCGGATGATGCCCCGTGCCGAACGCCATGCCGGGGTCGAGGGTGATGACCACGTCATCCTCTCGGGGCTCGTACGTCCGCCATGTCGGCACGATCATTGTCCGCGTCCCTACTCGGAGTGCGTGGAAGTGCTCCTTCCAAGACTCTTGCCACTCCTCTTCCTTAACGACACGGACGCGGAGTTCGGAGACATCGCCGACGTGCGCGACCAGGCGCACTGCTGTGTCGATTCGGGAGTAGCGCCCCTCCAGCCGATTGTCGTGGGGAATATAGGTCGTAACGGTCACCCGTTCAGGGACGGGCACCTCCTCACCCTCGTCGGGGTTGTGGCCCGCCGGAAGCTCGATTGCCACGCCACCTTCACCGTGCTCGGTGAAGACCTGTGTCAAAGGCTCCACGAACTCCGACGGCGTGTCTATGCTCAGCTCAACCCAGAGCAACTTGCCCGTTCCTCCTTCATGCTCTTTCAAATCTCACGTCTAGGGCACGGCCTGCCCGGCCATCACACCCGTGCACCGCTCGGTGTCCACCGCCACCTGACCGTTAACCAGCACGTAGGGAATTCCGACCGGGTACTGAACCGGATCGTCGTACGTGGCCGTGTCGATCACGCGCTCGGCATCGAAGATCGTGACGTCGGCGTAGAATCCTTCTTCCAGCCGACCCCGCTCCGTCAAATTGAAGCGCCGAGCCGGACGATCGGTCATCCGATGCACCATGCCCTCCAGGCTCACGGTCGGATAAGCCCGCCGCAGCCGTCCGAGGATGCGCGGGAATGCCCCGTATGAGCGCGGGTGCGGCATCGACCCGGCTGGGGTAATGTCCGAGCACACCATGTAGTCATCCCGCGCAATGAGTTCCATCGAGTCCTTGCTGACCTGCCTCCACAGCCCGTAGCTCGTGGGGGGCGGCATGGTGTATCCGACAGAGAGGTCCTCTTGAAGCAGGATTTCGCACAGGGCCTCGCCCAGACTCATCCCAACCCGGTCCGCGTACTCAGGAAGGCTGATGCCCTCCAAGGACGGATCGCCCGGAATGTACGAGAAGACAACCTCATCAAGGGAGCGGAGGTAGTAGAACTCCTTCTCCAGGTAGTCGACGATTCGCTTGCGGTCGCCAGGGTCCTTCAGCCGCTCGATGATCGCGTCGGGGCCCCCGTCCTGTACCCAACTGGGCAGGAAGCTGACCGGTATCGTCGAGCCGCTGGCATAAGGGTAGATGTCCAACGTGATATCCACACCCTCTGCCTTCGCCTCGTCGATCAGTGCCAGGTGCTCCTTGACCTTGCCCGCTGTGCGGGGGTCGGTTCGGAAGTGTGCGAAGTGGAGCTTCACGCCCGACCGTCTGCCGATCTCCAAGACCTCCGCAACACCGCCGCCGCCGAAGGCCCGCTCCGGGTTCGCCCGTCGCGGCTCCGCCATGTAGACGCCGCCGAGATCTCGCACCAGCTCGCAGATTTCAACCAATTCATCGGTGCTCGTCCACGGGCCGGGATAGTAGCTCGACCCCGTGGAGAAACCCACTGCACCTTGCTCCATTCCCTCGCGGACGAGGTCTTTGTACCGCGCCATCAGGTCTCCGGTAAGCGGCACGTCTCGAAATCCCGCCGCCTCCAAGCGTACCGTTCCATTGGGCACAAGGTAGGCGGTGTTGATGGACACCTTCTCGTGGTAGTTCGCGCGGAAGGCCTCGACGCTGCTCATGTCGAGGTCCTCCGGTGGTTCACCGAGAAGCCCCTTCAGCCACCTGCGATACGTCAAATAATTTTCGTGAGACAGGGGAGCGTACGACATGCCGTCGATGCCCAGAAACTCGGTCGTGATGCCCTGCCGCAGTCCGCAGGCGTGCTGTGGGTCGACCAGCAGATCGCCCTCGGAGTGGGTGTGCGTGTCGATAAACCCGGGCGAGACGGTCAGGCCCTTGGCGTCGATCACTCGTGCGGCGACAGCCTGCGACAGGTCGCCAATGCACGCGATACGTTCCCCCCGAATGCCAACGTCGGCCCGGTAGGCAGGCGCTTCCGTCCCATCCACGACCTCGCCGCCGCTGATTACTACGTCGAGCATTACCACGCTCCTTGCTTGAACTGCGACAAGTGTACCATCCGCAGGGCAATCGCATTCCACTTAGAGCCAGCCTTGGGAGAGCCTCCCAACCCACCCCTCTGGACTCCGGCCTTCGCCGGAGTGACGATTGACTGTGTGCCCAGCAACTCTAAATACGATTGCCCTGATACCATCCTGCATCCGCGGCACGGCAGACCCGAAATATCGTAAGATGAGAATGATTCCGTCTTGTCACGATCAGGGTCTGAAGCGCATGAACAACGCTCAAATCGCGGAAGTCTTCGAGAACATCGCCGGTCTGCTCGAGATCAAGGGCGAGCGCCGGTTCGTTGTCGTTTCCTACCAGCGCGCCGCACGCACGATCGACCACCTCCCGACCGAGCTCGAACAGATGGTGCGTGAAGAGGACGACCTCACGGAGATACCCGGAATCGGAAAGGCCATCTCGGGCAAGATCACGCAGCTTGCCACCGAAGGCAAGATGGACTTCTACGAAAAGCTGCGAGGCGAGTTCCCTGACGGAATCCTCGATGTCATGCGCGTCCCGGGCGTGGGACCGAAGTCCGCCAAGCGCATGTGGGACGAGCTCGACGTGACCTCGGTGGAGGCGCTTGAGGCGGCGGCCTCGAACGGGCGGCTCGCCGCGCTCCCTCGCATGGGGCCGAAGAAGGCCGAGAACATCCTCAAGGAAATCGCCGCTGCTCGCACGAAGGGCGACCGCGTCCCCATCGCTCGCGCACTGCCGGCCGCCGAGCGGGTAATGGCCGCTCTCAAGGAGCGCTGTCCGAGCATCGTTCGCATCGAACCCGCAGGCAGCCTCCGCCGTTTCGAGGAAACGATCGGCGACATCGATATCGTATGTACCGCAACGGACCCTCAAAACGTCCTCAATGCCCTCGTCGAGCTGCCGAACGTCGCCAGCGTTCTCGGCCACGGTGAGAAGAAGTCTGCCGTCGTACTGAGCGAGGGAATCCAGGTCGACCTGAGGGTCGTCGACGACTGCCAGTTCGGGGCGCTCTTGCAGTACTTCACGGGAGACAAGCAGCACAACATCCGCCTCCGAGAGCTTGCAGTTCGACAGGGACTCTCGGTGAACGAGTACGGCATCACGGTAACAGCGACCGGCGAGACAGAGTCCTTCGCGGACGAATCGGCCATGTACGAGCGGCTCGGCCTCCAGTACATTCCGCCCGAACTCCGTCGGGGCACGGACGAGATCGAACGCGCCCGGAAGCGTTCCATCCCCCGGCTCGTAGAGGTGTCCGATCTGAAGGGCGACCTTCACGTCCACACCGAGTGGAGCGACGGGCGGGATCCCACGGAGCTCATGGCCGTCTCCGCCCGCGAGCGCGGATATGAATACGTCGCCATAACCGACCACTCCGCCGGAAGAGGCATAGCGAACGGCCTCAGCATCGAACGCCTGAAGGAACACGTTCACGAAATTCGGCAGTTGGAAGACCGGCTCGGCAGCATCAAGCTGCTGGCCGGGTCGGAGGTCGACATCCGTGCGGACGGCACTCTCGACTACCCCGGCGACGTGCTCGAAGAACTGGACTGGGTCGTCGCTTCTGTCCACTCCGCCATGGGGCAGGACGCCGAGACGATGACCACCCGTATTATCAAGGCGATGCAAAGCCCCCACGTCACGGCCATCGGTCACTTGACGACGAGAATGATCGGTGAGCGGAAGCCCATCGAAGCCGACTTCGAGGCCATCTTTCAGGCCGCCGCTGAGACGGGCACGGCCCTGGAAATCAACGCGTCACCGCGACGGCTCGACCTCAAGGACACCCACGCCCACCGCGCCCGCGAGCTTGGCGTTCCCCTCGTCATCGACAGCGACGCCCACGACGCCGAAAGCCTCGACAACCAGCGTTGCGGGGTTGCCGTGGCCCGCAGGGCGTGGTGCGAACCAAAGCACATCCTCAATACTTTGCCACTCGACAGCTTCATGGAGTATCTTGCTACCGACAAGCCCGAGCGAACTCAATTCTTAGCCAGTCATGGATAGCACAACGACAACCACGGGCGTTGATTCCCGACGTCTTGCCATCAAGCATCTCAAGTCTGCACTGTCCGGCGGGAAGGACTGGCCGGAAGCGTTGCTAGAGGCGATGGCCCTGTGGGCCGTTCCTGAGGAGAGGCGCAGGAAGCGCACGTACAGCTACTTCATAGCAGGAGAGGCCTTCGATTGGCTTCTGCTGGCCGAGCGCCTGCTTGATGAGACGCGAGGTGTGGTTCCGCAAGAGGAGCTTGAGACGCTTCTCTTCGAGGGAAAGTTCCCCGACCGGTTCGACACCGAGCGGGTCCAGGAACTCCTCGGGCTAGATAAGTACCGTGGGTACCTGAATTTCTATTACGGGGTCACGGTCGAGGAGGCGCTGCAGCTTGCATGTGAATTGGAGCTGCGGAAGAGGGATACCTCAAACGGCGTTCGGTACCGGAACGCATACGCGGAGAAGGCATTCCCGATGATTTACCTGAAGACACGCGAAGAACTGCTCAGTATGTTCCGCGAGTCCAAGAAGGTCGAACCCGACGGGGTCGAATCGATGGCGGAGCATCGCGCCTTCACCTACTGGCTCTTCAAGTACCGCTGGGCAAACTCCGATAAGGCGAGGATAGCAAGCGACACGACCAAGGGGTTACGTCAGCTCGAACGGATGGAGAACGCAATCCGGCGCAAGAGAGGTGTGGTTATTGCGGCTGCGAGGTAAGCGACGGCTCAGCGTCCCAAAAGCATACGTTTAATCGCCATTGGCATGGGCTTCTAAAGTAATCAAGTGACCCGCCAACCGGGTCTACTTGCCACTCGCTATCTCTCCACGCACCTCAGCCCAGGGACGGGCTTTCCCGTCGAGGTACTCCTGCCAGGCCCTATTGGCGGCTTCGAGTTCCTCATCTGTCTGCAATTCGTCATCGAGGGGCGCATCCAGCAATGCCTGCATGAGCGGGTCTCGGCTGTTACGTTCCGTCGGGGGATTGGCCTTCAACTACATGCATCCTTATTAGGCGGTGAAACGACCCTTATAGCCAGTCGACACCTCACGAGACAGCAACTCCGGCTACACCTCTATTTTCGGCTCGAAACTTATCCGCAACCGTGTGCCGGTACTTTCAGCGACTCTCTCCAGTGTTCTGGTGGATGGGTGAACCCGCCCACTCTCGAGCCGGGCAACGACCGACTGAGTCGTGCTCATGCGCTCTGCGAGCTCTGCCTGAGTGAGCCCCGCGTCGATTCGGGCCTGGATGAGCGAACTAATAAACTCAAACTCCGGCCCAAGCGCGTCGTAGTCTCTTCGATATTCGGGGTCGTGGCTCCATTTCTCGTGCAGGTCGCTTACCTTGCTCACTCCAGTACCTCCCGGGCGCGACGCAGCGCCAAGTCAATCTCTCTGCGGGGCGTCTTTTTCGTCTTCTTGACGAAGACCCGCACGACCACAACACGTTTGTCTCGGACGGTGACGTAGAGCGCACGTGATATCCCTTGGCGACCTCTTAAAGCGCATTTCCCAGAGCGGACCGGTCAAGTGCCTAACATGCGGTGCGCCCACGCGGTCTATCCCCACGGCAGCGATTAAATCGCTAATGCGGACGAACCGTGCGCGCATATCAGTCGGCAGAGCGTCGAGCTCCTCGTCCACGGTTGCGTTCAGGGTCTCTACAGACCACTCCATGTCCACCCGATTATAGCATCTTTGTTATGTTTGCGCTGAAGCAATTCAGAGGGAGGCACGTAGGCTCCCCTACCCATACACCTCCGCGATAACCTTTCGAAGGTGCTTAGCGGCGAGGGCGATGCCTTCTTCAGGCGTACACTTGTTGCGCCCCTCCGCGCCCTCGTAGACGATGGAGATGTTACCGTTGTATCCGACATCCTTGAGTATGCCGAAGATGCGTGGATAGTCGAGATACGTCTCTACTCCGGTGTCGATCTGGTATATCTTCGCTCGCACCGAACCGGCATAGGGCGCGGTCGGCACGAGGTAGTCTTCGTACATATCGACGTTCGGGTCGAACTCGCCGCGCGGGTGCGAGCCGATGGCCCCCAGCCACTGCCCGGTGTCCCAAAGGAACGTGAAGTTCTCCTTGTCCACATCGCCCAGGATACGGAGAGCCTGGTCGGCGGTCATGCAGAAGCTCCCGTTGTCGTGGTTCTGCAGGCCGATGACGACCCCGCGCTCGGCGGCATAGTCGGACAGGTCCTTGAAGTCCTCGATCATCGGACCCCAGAAGTACTCCTGCTCTTCTTTCGTGTCCGGCCAGTTGTGGCGCGCGAACACGCGGAGCATTTGACCGCCCATCAGGGCCGTCATGTCCACGTCGGCCCTGCCCTGCTCCATTCGGGCTTCGCGCATGTTCAGAGGCCCCACGAAACTGCCTGCGCCCAGGTAGCCGACAGGCAGACCGGCCTTCACACACATCATCTTGATCTTCATGACGAAGTCGATGTCACGCGGCATCCCGCCGATGTGAAAGTCGATAACGTCCAGATCGAGTTCCCTGGCGAACTTCACGTGTCCGGTAAAGACCTCCGCGTCCGTCGCTCGCGCCATCCAGCTCAGCTTTAGCATTGGTGTCTCCTTCCGCGACTACTATTCTTGGTTCACAAAAACCGGCTGCGTCCACGCCTTCACGCCCAGGGACGAGTAGACCGTCGCGCGGACGTAGCCCTCGTCACCGTTGATGTCATATGCGGGCTCAAGGCAATCCCGTTCGGCGAACACCCGCCCGTCGGGACCGGAGAACACCGTCCGGTAGAGGCATGTGGCATACTGCTCTATCGAGAGCGATATCCTTTCTTCGGTCGACTCCAAAGCGGTAAGCGTCACCCCCGTCGAGGAGTAGAAATGCCCGTCGGCCAGTCCGCTGACGATCGCGTCTGCCGACAACTCTTCGGCCTCGACGACCACCCAGCCGCGACCGGGGTTCAGCATGTCGTGTGCGAAGTCGAAATAATGGTGCGAGTCGTCAGACGCCACGCCGAAGATGGGCTTGCCTGCTGTGAGCACTCCGTCCCAAATCTCTTCTGCCGTGAACTTGCCTGGACCGCCTTCGTTGTTCGTGATGGGAGAGCCGTTGTAGACCTCGATCAGGCTCGCGCCGTCGACCTGGCTGACGTGCGTATGGTCGAACGCCCACTGGTAGTTGGGATGATTGATCGAGGCGATCCCGCCCGCATCCAGAATGGCGTTCACGTTGCCCTGTATGGTCTCGACGATCTCTTCGCCGTGAAACGGCTCAACGACTCTTGTGATGCCGATGCCGTTGACATGGATGGGTATCGACCCCACCTGGATTCGCGCCGAGACCTCTTCTCCCGGAATCATGAGAGGGCCGCCTTCGAGCTCGTGTTCAAGAATCGTCCGGTGATTGTGGTCGCTCAGCACGAGGAAGTCGTAGCCATGCTCCTTGAACCACTCGACCACTACTTCCGGGTCGGCGTCCCCGTCCGATTTCGTGGTATGCGTGTGGATGTTGCCCTTGTACCAGTTGGACATCTAGTCACCCCTGACGAACACGGGCTGCGTCCACGCTTTTCCGCCTGAAGACGACCTCACCGTTGCCCTGACATACCCTTCATCCCCTACGATGGAGTATGAGGCTGAAAGCCCCGTCTCCTCGGCTAGCACCTCCCCGTCCCTGCCGGAAAAGGTCGTGGTATAGATGAAGTCGCTCTCCTGCTCGATTTCCAGGGAGACCGACTCGTCGGACTGCTCCAAATCGGCGAGTACGATGCCGGTCGATGAGTAGAACTCTCCCGTCGCAAGGCCGTCCACGATGGCATCTACGGTCAGTTCCTGCGCGCGCACGACAACCCAGCCACGACCGGGATTGCTCATGCCTGGATGGTAGTCGTAGTAGCGGTGCGAGTCGTCGGTCGCCGTGCCGAAGATGACCCTTCCCGCGCTGAGCACGCCGTCCCAAATCTCCTCGGTGCTTGGCTTGCCGGGGGCGCCGTACAGGTTCACTCCGGGATGGCCGTTGTAGACCTCCATCAGGTCAGCGCCCCTCACCTGAGTGATGTGCGTGTGATCGAACGCCCAGTGGAAGTTGGGATGGTTGAGTTGCGCGATGCCGTTCGCCTCGTGGATCGCGTCGACGTTGGCCTGAATGGTGCCGACGATGTCGTCCCCATGAATCGGCTCGACGACTCGTGAGATGCCGATGCCGTTGATATGGATGGGTATGGAGCCAAGCTCGATCCTGGCGGACACCTCCTCTCCCGGAACCATCAAAGGCCCGCCCTCGACCTCGTGTTCCAGTATCGTGCGGTGGTTGTGGTCGCTCAGCATGAGGAAGTCGTAGCCGTGCTCCATGAACCAGTTGACGACGAATTCGGGGTCGGCATCGCCGTCCGATTTAGTGGTATGAGTGTGCAGATTTCCCTTGTACCAAGCGTAGTCGGACATCGAGAACCTCGAATCATTGGAAGTGCGGAGCGCGCAAAGGCTATCGCCCAACTGCCCAAGTGTCAACCGGCGGTGCTACAATCAATCGTTGGAGCCGATGTCTGAGATCGCATACATAAACGAGTCCATGAAGGCGTTCATCACGAACGATTCGGGGAAGACGCCCGTCCCGCTCAACGGCCCGGGTGACACGCAGACATGGCCGGTGTGGTCGCCGAACGGCCGGTTCGTCGCGTACTCCGCGTTTTCGTCCGGCATGAACGGACATGGCCGCATCGGAATCTACCTTCACGACCTCTCAAGCGGCGAAACCGAGCTAATCTTCGCCAATGAACCGGATTCCGACGGCATCGCCAGACGCACGCCGCACTACGCGCTCTGTTCTCCGGACGGGAAGATGATCGCCCTGATCGTCCGATCGAAGAAGGAGGGATTGACTGCACTGGTGTATCGCGTCGGAGAGCAAGGCCCGCCCATGTTCGTACACGACGGCTTCCCTCTGTTCTCGTCATGGTCGAGGAACTCGAGATTTCTGCTCTTTCACTCGGGCGCTGAGCACTACCTCGTCGATTTAGAGGGCGAGTCTAGGCCGCGACCAATGCCCGGCGACTCCCGCCTCTACATGACTCCCTCCTGGTCTCCTCGCGGCGCAGTTATGGGACTGCTCAGCGAGGGCAGCGAATACCGCAGCTCGCTAATGATCGTCGACGTTGAGAACCTGTCCGCACAGACGCTGGTCAAGTTCAACGGCAATGGCGCGTTCGCCTGGAGTCCCGACGGAGATTCGGTGGCGCTGACGCGGGAACCCCAGGGCGAATCGCGGTTCTACAATGGCCTCTGGCACGTGTCGCTCGACGGCGCGGAGCGCAAAATCGTGCATGAAATGGTGCTGGCGTTCTTCTGGTCGCCGAGCGGCAGGGAAATCGCCTACGTCACCACGTCGGAGGGCGCGGAAGGCTCCGTCCGCTGGGGCCTGGTCGACGTGGAATCCGGGGACGTGCGCTACCTGTCCGACTTTCGGCCAACCGAGGAGCAGCTAAACGCCTTCATATTCTTCGATCAGTACGTCCAGTCCCACAACCCCTGGTCGCCGGACGGGAGCGCGCTCATCTATGCGGGAGCGCTAGGCTACGCGCAGGGACGCGATCCCCTCCCCGCACAGGAGGACGCCTGGGTCATCGTCGATAACGTCGCAACCGGCGGCCCCTCCGAGATCGCCCGCGGCATATTGGGGGCCTGGTCGCCGAAGTAACCGCGCCAAGGGACACACGGCTCGGTAGGCAGAACACCGGACGCGACATCACCTCGCGTTCCGAACCCGCCTGGGCCGGCACCGCCGTAATGCGGGCCTCTGCGGTGTTCGGTCGCGAGCATTGGCGAGACCGTTTCTCTTGGTGTAGTGAACTGAAGACAAGTCGCTCGTGGTCCGGGATCATGCGGTGGTGATTTAAGCTAGCACGTCACAGACCACCGCCATGAAGTTGACCGCGCCTGAATCGGTCTTCAGTCCTCTCGTATCGCTGCATGGCTATATGGGGTTACGTTCAGGTCTACGATCTTTCGGAGCTTGGGTCTCTCCGACATATGCCAAGCTTCGGCCACCACGTTGTACACTGAGGGACGGCGGAGGATCGGTCTCGACGGACTGCTGAGCAGGCTTTATGATGAGCATGGAGAGCCACCTCTTTGAACTGGTCTTAGAGGATGGTTCCCCCTCCTCACAATCCTGATGGCAATTCCAGCACTCCCTGAAACAGCCCCCCGTATAGCCCTCGCGTGACTCCTCTGCGATAATGAACGAAACTCCCTCCCATCCACGGTCGACATGTCCAAAATCGAGAACCCTGATGTCACCCGAGTATTCGACGGCTACCCTGACGCTATGCGCGTGAAGATGATGCGCCTCCGGCAGTTGGTATTGGACACGGCATCGGAGACGGAAGGCGTCAACGGTCTGGAGGAGACCCTCAAGTGGGGAGAGCCCAGCTACCTCACAAAAGGCGGCAGCACAGTCAGAATAGACTGGAAGTGCAATTCGCCTGACCGGTACGCGATATACTTCAACTGCAACACTCCGCTGGTCGAAACGTTCAAAAGGATCTATGGGGATACATTCAGGTTCGAGGGCAAAAGAGCCATAGTGTTCGGCGAAACCGACGAGTTACCGGCCGGCGAGTTGAAAGACTGCATCGCCACAGCGCTAATATATCACCGTGTGAAGCACCTGCCCTTTCTGGGCATGTGACTCCTTAGCGACAATGGTCTCAACCCCATCACCATCACCGCCATGTCCACCCTGACCGCCAAGACAAAGGCCCTCGGCAAATCGCTGGGCTTCGACATCGTCGGCATCACCACAGCCGACCGTTTCGCGCGCGACGAGCAGGCCGCCCTTGAGCGGGTGAACGACGGTCTGATGGACGGACTACCGTGGTATACCGCCGAGCGCGTCCGCAAGGCGAACAGTCCTCGGAAGCTGCTGGAGGACGCGAAGTCGGTCGTCTCCCTGGCGATGAGCTACAACTACGGCGAGGCCGAGGTTAAGGGAAAGGGCCCTCACGGTAAGATAGCTCGGTACGCCTGGGGCGACGACTACCATGACGTCATGAAGAAGCGTCTCCGTGCGTTTGTAGAAGCCCTGCCCGACATGGTCGGCCGGCAGGTAAAGACCCGCATCTTCGTCGACGACGGCCCCATGAACGACCGCGCCGCCGCCGAGCGCGCCGGTGTCGGCTGGTTCGGCAAGAACACCAACATCCTCACGCCCAGCCACGGCTCATGGGTGCTCCTGGGACAGGTGATAACCGACCTCGACCTCGTGCCGGACGTCCCTCTCAAGAAGAACTGCGGGGAGTGCGTCCGGTGCATAGACGACTGTCCCACGGGAGCCATCACCGCTCCATACGTGATCGACAACCGCAAGTGCATCTCCTTCCTGACCATCGAGCTGCGCGGCTCGATCCCCAGGGACCTCCGTCCCCTCGTCGGCGACTGGGTCTTCGGATGCGACATCTGCCAGGACGTCTGCCCCGTAAACTGGAAGGCCGCCCCCGCCCTCGAACCGGCCTTCCGCAAGCGGCACGACTTTGACGCGCCCGCACTTCTGCCACTCTTGGAGCTAGACGACGAGGGCTTCCGCGAGCGATTTCGAGGCAGCCCCGTCAAGCGCGCCAAACGTGCGGGTCTACAGAGAAACGTCTGCGTCGCCCTCGGCAACATCGGCGACCCTGTAGCAGTTCCCGCCCTGGCCAAGGCGCTTCAAGCGAGTGAGTCGCTGGTACGCGAACACGCGGCGTGGGCCCTCGGCAAGATCGGCACCCCAAAAGCGAGAGCCGCTCTCCTCACCGCCCTCCAGACCGAAAACGATCCCGAAGTGACGACCGAGATCAACCGATCCATTGGGGAATTCGACTATTCCCGTCCACTATCTGCCAGCCCCTACGCCTGACGAAACCTACCGCCCTACCGACGCCCGTCATTCCGAACGCAGCGGAGCGCAGTGAGGAATCTTGAGTCCTCGTCTCCAAGAACTCGCCCCGTCGCTCGAACGACCCTATTGCAATGGCGCAACACTTTAGATTCCTCCCTCCGGTCGGAATGACAGGCTTGGGAATCGGTTATATAGGGTCTCCGAAAGCGGGAATCCGCCGACTCCAATTACGACAACACGGCGCAGCACTGCAAATCGCCATGACGTGGTACACTCACGCCATTACTTAGGAGGAGCAGTGAGTAGATGAAAGTCGTTATGGAACCCATGCCGTCCGGTATCGGTCCCGGCGAAGCGCCGGACGTATTTTACAAAGAGATGCAGGCCACGTTCCCGGACGTGCACTTCGTAGAGGTCAGCGAGGAGGCCGATCAGATTCGCGAGGTGGCCGACGCTGAGGTCTACTACGGCTGGCCTTCACGAGACGTCTTCCTCGCGGGCAAGAACCTCAAGTGGATCCACTGCCCAGGCACCGGCATCGACCAGCACATGGCGATACCCGAGTTGGTCGCAAGCGACATTCCCATCACCAACGCCCGCGAGCCGCACGTCGCCCCCATGGCCGACCACGTTTTCGGCTTCATCATCGTCCTGGCCCACAAGCTCCACTGGATGTGGGACGACCAGAAGACCAAGCAATGGCGCATGTACGACTACGGATGGAAGCAGCTCGACCTCGAGGGCTCGACCCTCGGCATCCTGGCAATGGGCAACATCGGACGCGCTGTAGCCAAGCGAGCGAAGGGGTTCAGCATGAACGTCTATGCCGTCGACAAGTTTCCCAGCCCCTCCGAGCACGCCGAGGAGGTATGGGGCCTCGAAAGGCTCGACGACCTCCTGGCGATCTCCGACTGGCTTGTCATCACCGCGCCGATCACCGACGAGACGCGAGGCATGATCGGCAAAGAGCAGCTCTACAAGATGAAGCCGGGCTCACACATGATCATCATCTCCCGCGGCGGAATCGTCGACGAATTCGCACTGGGAGAGGCCATCGAGTCGGGCCACCTTGCCGGAGCGGGCGTCGACGCGTTCGACCCCGAGCCCCCCGTGCCCGACAATCCGCTGTGGGACAACCCGAACGTGGTCATGTCCCCCCACGCCTCGGCCTTCACGGCCGGCCTCTACATCGGACGCCGCAACGTCTTCAAGGAGAACTTCCGCCGCTACCTGGCAGGCGAGCCGTTCCTCTACGTCTGCGACAAGAAGCTGGGGTACTAGGGGCAACGACGCGCCGGCTGGGCGCGTACAAGTTGGGGACTAAGGGACGCCTCTAACCTAGGCGTCTCAAAGTCCCATCGCCCCCTACTCCGTGGCGTCCAACCTGCTCAGATGCCCCGTCCAATCCAGTATCCGCCGGTCGGCAGTCACCAACCGATGCCCCTCCAGCGCGGTGGCAACTATCATGCGGTCAGCCGGGTCTCCATGCATGTTCGATAAGAGCCCGGCTCTGACCGCGATCTCGCCGTCAACCGGGAGTTCGACAAGTCCGTCATCAAGCAGGTTGCGTCGCCAGGCGTGGAGATCGAAACTCAAGTGAAGTTGACCTTTCTGTACTCGCATACCAACTTCCCAAAAAGTTATGGCCGAGACCGCCGCCATGCTTTCTTGCAGGGCACTTTCAATGGTGCGACGAGTCTGAGCCCCCAGTCTTCGGTCGTCCAGTTCCTGCCACAAAACGACGTGAGTGTCGAGGAGTATCAAAACAAGTCCTTGGCGGAATCGTCGGCATCTTCGAACCACTCCGCCGGCATCGGCTCCACGATATCCCCGTGAATCTTGATCATGCCTTTGCCCCTTCCAAACAAGCTCTTCGGCTTCTCCCTATACGGCGTCAGCCTCGACACCGGGCGGCCGTGCTTGGTAATGATGATCTCCTCGCCGCTCTCCGCCACCTCGTCCATGATCTTGAGGCACTTGGCCTTGAACTCGGACGCCTTGATCGTCCGCGTGTTGGCCGGTATCCCGCTGTCCGTAGACATGTCGCGCTCCCATTCTGAAGATATGACCACTATTGTAGCATGGTCATGACTATGGTCATGTCATTTGTGCTACCGCCGCAACTGTTAAGTCTCATTGAGTTGAATTGCGAAGACCCCCTCTCTGTGTCTCTCCCCCGGTGGGGGAGAGATTGTGGATTCTTCGTCGCTGCGCTCCTCAGAATGTCAACAGTAGGACAATTCCTGCATATTTCACCGAATCTGAACAGTTACGGACCGCCCTGCACGCTTCAACCCAAAATCAAAGACCAAGAACCAAACGGAGCCCTGCATACAAGGAATTCTGGTACGCCTGGAGGGATTCGAACCCCCGACACCCGGTTCCGAAGACCGGTGCTCTATCCACTGAGCTACAGGCGCTTATCCGAGACGGGTTGAAGAAAGCGGTGGGGTGAGCGAAGGGATTCGAACCCTCGATCTCCAGGGCCACAACCTGGCGCCTTAACCTACTTGGCCACGCTCACCGTACCAAGAACAGAATAGCACCGCCTGCGTCAGAGGGTCAATGAACTTCGTGATATCGTAAGTCTCTCAAGCCGTCTCGGCGCTGCTGTTCCCGACACGTCCGTCCCATCCATTTCGCGCCGCGATTGACATTGACTCGCCCAAGCTCGGCAAACTACCATCTTCGCATGAATAGCTCCGCGAAGACGGGCCTGTTGGCCGCCTTCATCCTCTCCATGCGCCCGAAGCAGTGGTCGAAGAACCTGCTCGTCTTCATGGCGCTCTTCTTCACCGTCGACCAGGCGTGGGACCCCTCGGATATCGAGACCGGCGTACGCCTATTCATGAGGACTGCCGTCGCCTTCCTTCTTTTCTCCGCACTCAGCGTCGTCGTGTACATCGTCAACGACCTCATGGATCGGGAGGAGGACGGGCGGCATCCCAAGAAACGCCACCGTCCCATCGCCTCCGGCAAGCTGCCAATCCCCTTGGCGAGAGTCGCCGCCGTAGTCATAGGCGTGCCCGCCCTGGCGGCCTCCTACCTCCTGGAACCGCTCTTCGGGCTCATAACACTGGGCTATCTCGCGGCCATGCTGCTCTACTCGTTCGGCCTGAAGAAGATCGTCCTCATCGACGTGTTCATCATCAGCGCGGGGTTCATATTCCGGGCCGTCGCGGGGGCGGTCGTCATCGACTCGCCCATATCTCCGTGGCTTTATATCTGCACCGGATTTGCGGCGGTGTTCGTCGTCCTCTCCAAGCGACGGAGCGAGCTGGCCGTCGCGGGCGATCAGGCCCAAGAACAGCGCGGCATTCTGGCCGCCTACACCCTCCCCCTCCTTGACCAACTCATCACGGTGGCCGCGTCCGCAGCGCTCGTGTCCTACACCCTCTACACGGTAGCGTCCGAGAACCTGCCTGAGAATAACGCGATGCTCCTGACCGTGCCGTTCGTGGTCTACGGCCTGTTCCGCTACATGTACCTCGTCCAGCGCAAGGACCTCGGCGAGACACCGGAGGACATCATCCTGACCGACATTCCGCTTATGGTCGCCATCGTCCTCTGGCTTTCTACTGCGGGAGCGGTGCTTATAGCATTTCGAGGATGACCCGCGTCCACACTCCAACGATTTTGGGTATGGTAAACTCCCCGCACTATCGGCAAACGAAAGGCTAGAGCGTGGTACCCCCTGAAAATGTCCTTGGAGTCATTCCGACGTGGGTCGCGCTGTACCCTCTCGCCCTGGCCGCGTTCGGGGCAGCAGGCTTCTTGCTCTACCACCGCGTCTTCCGCCTCATCCTGCTGGGCCGGCCTGCCGACCGGTTCGACCAACCGCTGAAGCGCATCCTCGGCGCAGTTCCCCTCATACTCGGTCAGCGCAAGGTCCTCCAACGGGTCTCGGTCAGCCGCGATCGGTCCGGCCTCGCCCACTTCTTCATCTTCTGGGGATTCCTCTCCTTCACGGCGAGCTACGTCGTCTTCATCTTCGGGGACGCCGTGTGGCCGCAGTTCTCCGAGACGATTCTCACCGACACCGGGGTCCGAATCGCCGCGATCTACCTCGACCTGCTCGCAGCGATCTTCCTTGTCGTGCTCGCGTGGGCGGCCATACGCCGATGGGTCACCACTCCCCGACGCCTCAGCTTCGACCTGACCCAGAAATGGGAGTCGGCGATCATCCTCCTGCTCATAGCGGCGCTGATGCTGCTATCCATTCTCGCCGAGGCCATGTACGTCGCCTCCGGCGGTGACGGTCCGACTTCCGCCGCCTTCATCGGCTCCGCCCTCGGCAATTCCCTGGCCGGCATCGGCATCAGCGCTGACCTCGCCAATGCGCTCCATGCAGTCTCCTGGTGGGCACACGTCGGCATCATCCTCGGATTCGCCGTCTACATTCCGTTGTCCAAGCACATACACCTCGTCGGCGCGCCGCTCTCATTCGTCTTCCGCTCCCTTGAAGCGCCGGGAACTCTCTCCACGCCGCTCGACCTCGAGACCGCCGAGGCCTTCGGCGCGGCAAACGTGAGCGACTTCACGCAAAAGCAACTCCTCGACGGCTACGCCTGCGCGGTCTGCGGACGCTGCACCGAGGCCTGCCCCGCCAACATCAGCGGCAAGACTCTCTCGCCCATGCACATCGCAGAGAACCTCAAGGAACACCTCCTCGAAGTCGGTCCCGGCATGACGAATGGCAACGGCGGACACGCAGACTCCAAGCCGCTCATCGGCCCATGGATCGGCCAGGAGGCCCTCTGGGACTGCCTGACGTGTGGTGCCTGCGTGCAGGAGTGCCCCGTCGGCGTCGAGCACATCGACATGATCGTCGACATGCGGCGCAACCTCACCATGGAGCAAGCGGAGATACCCGAGACCGGCATGAACGCCCTGATGAGCATGGAGCAGCGCGGACATCCATGGCGCGGCACCACCTACACCCGCACCGACTGGGCCGAGGGCCTTGACGTGCCGACCTTGGCCCAGCACCCCACTGCCGAGGTCCTCTTCTGGGTCGGCTGCACCGCCGCACTCGAAAAGAGGAGCCAGAGCGTCGCCCGTTCCATGGCGTCCGTCCTCAAGCGCGCCGGCGTCGACTTCGCGATCCTCGGTGAAGAGGAGGGCTGCACGGGCGATCCGGCCCGGCGCATGGGCAACGAGTACCTCTACCAGATCATGGCACAGCAGAACATCGAGACCTTCACCCGCTACGACGTCAAGAAGATCGTCACCATCTGTCCCCACTGCTTCAACACGATCAAGAACGAGTACCCCCACCTCGGGGGCGACTACCGGGTCCTCCACTACAGCGAGTTCGTGGCCGAACTCATCGCCGAAGGCGCGCTGAAGCCCCTCGTCACCATCGACACGACGCTGACCTACCACGACTCCTGCTATCTCGGACGGCACAATGGCGTATACGACGCTCCCCGCGCGATTGCCGAGGCCATACCCGGCCTCCAACTGCGCGAGATGGAGAGGCGCCGCGACAAGGGATTCTGCTGCGGCGCAGGCGGCGGCCACATGTGGATGGAGGAGAGCCGCGGCAGACGCATCAACCACGTTCGCACCGACCAGTTCCTCGAAACGGGCGCCGACACCGTGGGCGTCTCGTGCCCCTTCTGCCTCCAGATGTTTGAAGAGGGCATCCAGTCCAGCGAGTCAGCCCCGGCCAACACTCGCGCCAAGGACCTCCTCGAACTCCTCGACGAGAGCCTGGGCTAGTGCCGTCTTCCGTCACTCGCTCGCATAGCCTCCCCCGCCCCGCCGCCGTCGCCTTCGACCTCGATGGAACGCTCATCGACACCGAGTCGATTCTCATCGAGGCACAGCGCCGAACGCTCGCGGCTTTCGACATCCACGGCCTCGCGTCCGACCACCCAAGGACGTTTGGCATGGGCATGGAACCGGGAGTGACCCGGCTGAGCGAGTTCTACGGGCTGGACTATGCGGAGGCGCTGGAGGTCTTTCGTCCGCAGTGGACCCACCTCTCCGCGACCGAGCTCACCCCGATGCCCGGCGCGCGCGACCTGCTCATGCGCCTCGAGGACGAAGATATGCCAATGGCTCTCGTGACCTCAGCCGACCCCGTCCACGCTCAAAACGCTGTGAGGGCCGTCGACGTGCCCGGCGCATTCGAGTGCGTGATCGACGCCGACATGGTCTCGCGCCTCAAACCATCACCGGAACCTTATCTAAAGGCAGCAGAATACCTCGGTGTCTCCCCGCAGGACATGATCGCCATCGAAGACTCCGGATCGGGCGTGGCGTCGGCCCTCGAGGCCGGCATGACGTGCGTCGCCGTCCACGCCGAAGTGCGTGAGCGCCCCGAGCTGGACGCGGCTCAAGTAAGGATTCGGTCGCTTGAGGAGTTTCCGCGGTTCAACTAGGCAAGGTCATCATCAGGCCGGCACTGCCTCCGGCGCGTCAACCTCGGCTCCCCTCTCCAGCGCCACACCGATCAGCTCCACCAGCTGCCGCGCCGATTCCCTGTTCAACTCCACGGCCACACGAGCGCCCAGACCCTGCGACTCATTCACGAAATCGATATTCAGAGCATGCTCGATCGTCATGTGAGTCGGATGGTCGTAGGAGACGTTGACCTTGTTGACCTTGATCCAACCCGGAGTGCCCTTGCCGCTGCCGGTTATGGGGGCCTGTTCCGCGATCATGGTGCACATCGTCGTTCTCCTTTGTATTGCGGGCCTTCGACGTGATTCCGCCTCGGGCCGCCGTTACCCGAGATGCTTAGGCAGGAAGGCGAATATCTTCTCCCAGCCGTCGACCGCCTGCTCCTGGCAGTACGCAGAACGGTCGTAGTAGAAGAACCCGTGCCCCGCGCCGGGGTACATGTGGAACTCGTACTCCTTGCCGTGCAGCTTCAGGGCCTCCTCGTGAATGGCGACCTGCTCAGGGGAGGGACTGCTGTCCTCCTCGCCGAACAGCCCCAGCACCGGAGAGGAAAGGCCGGCCGTGTAGTCGATGGGGGCCACCGGCGTGTGCGGGGTAAGTGTGGACTCCGGCATGACGACTCGCCCACCCCAGCAGTCGACCACGGCGTCGAACCCTTCCACCTGCGAGGCTGCCAGCAGGACATGACGTCCGCCGGAGCACGTTCCGAAGCTGCCGATCTTCCCGCTCGAGTTCGGGAGCGACCTGACGTAGTCCATCGCCGCCGCAAGGTCGCCAACGGCCTGATCGTCAGCGATCCCTCCCTCGGAGCGCACCCGTGCCGCCACGTCGTCAGGTGTGCCGTGTCCCGTCCGGTGGTACAGGTCCGGGCAGATCGTTGCGTACCCGTGATGCGCGAACTTGCGCGTCGTCTCTCGGTACCACTCGTCCCATCCCGGCATGTGGTGTGCCAGCACCATGCCGGGAAAAGGCCCCGGCCCCAACGGTCGAGCGAGATAGGCATTTATCACGTCTCCGCCGTGGCCACGAATAGTGATCGTCTCGGCGATCATCCCCTCGTACATATCGGTCGTATACATCATGCCCCTCCACGGACTCTCTCAGGATTGCTAGAGCTTGCCTTTCGCACCCACGAATGTCAAGAGTTGGAGCAAGCGACATCCAGAACCCGGCAACTACAAGGGTCTCACCCTAGCACCGTGTCAACATGGTTTTGATATTACGATTCACCCTCACCCCCGTATCGAGTACGGAACCTTGTATGTCAAGATGCTGTAGCGAGTTCTGGCGTTGGCGGTAGCAGTTCTGTCATCTCGCGGTAGATCTGGCGGGCCAGGTAGGTCTTGAGGACACGTATGGCCTCCCGGTGTGTTTTGCCTTCTTGTTCCTTGCGAGTCACCAGGGCTTTGGACGCTTCGTCGATACGCAAACGGGTGCGAGCGATGATGTGTATAGCCCAGTTGAGACGTCGGTTGCCGCCTCGATTGACGCGGGCATGTTTGCTCGCTCCGCTCTCGCGGGGGACGGGCGCCGCTCCGCAGTAGCTGGCAAAGTGGTGCTGGGTCTTGAAGCGTCCGATGTCCCCAACCTCGGCCAACAGCAACCCGGCGATGACAGGTCCCACGCCTTGAAGGTCCAGTAGTCCTGGGGCCACAGACTGGACCAATTGGTCGATCTGCCGCCCCAGCGTATTCACCTCCCGCTCCAGTGTATCGACGACACGCTCCAAACTCTCTTTTGCCGCTGGCGTCTGCATGTCTCGCAGGCGCATCCTGTTGGCTTGGAGTTGCTGGGCCAGGTGCCTACGGCTACGGGTGAGTTCTTGCATTTGCCGAAGCCACGCCGGAGCATTGATCACAGGGCGAGTCGGGTCGGCCTGCAGTACGCGAGCCACCAGCACCGCATCGTGAGGGTCGGTCTTCCGATGTCCGCGTCGCTCAACCACTTGCTGAGTGGGAATGGGGACAACGTCCATGCCATCACCCATACAGCGCTTCAGCCACGGGGTGAAGAAGGTCTGTGTGGGACCTTCCACGGCCAGCCGGTCGCAGCCCAGGCTCTTTGCCCAAGACATGAAGGCTTCCAGCCCGTCCGAATCGTTCGAGAACTCTCTCACATCTCGCACCTGTCCCCGGCTATCGAGTGCCGCCGCGGCGTGGTGTCCGGGATGCGGGTCTATACCGATGATCATCGTCATACCGTCCCTCCTTGTGGTAGAGTCTTCCCAGGGACGTGTCTGCGCACTCCTGCGAGGAGATCGAGCCACGATGGCACCCTTGAATCCAGCGACGGACAAGTCCCTTGGGGGTTGCGGTGTGGGCAGTTCCGTACCAGGCCACTGATGGCAGGGCAGGCTTGGGCCACACATCGCGATCCCTATCGTGTCATACTCACCTTCACTTCGCACTGGTTCGTGCTGTGGGCATCGCGGACAGCTCTTCGAGACTGCCCGCGATGCCCACAGCATTATTGTTGAGGTTGAGCATGACATACAGGGCAGGCTCTAGCCCCCGTATCGGAGTACGGGGCAGGCTCTCTCCCACGACGGGAGAGGGGATAAATCGGCATCTACCTGTTTGTCATATTCAAGTTGACCGAGTTCTAGTAGGCCGAAATCTTTGAAATGGCGGGTGGCGACAGGGGGTCGGGTTTGCGTGCCGCAACGACAGGGCGGGTTTGAAACCCGCCCCTACCAAGTTACGGTCTCGGTTCCCCTCGATCGCTCATATCGACTACCACCGACACCACCAAACAAAAAAATGGGGTTGGAGCCGCCCCACAGGGTACGGAGACTGGATTCCGGCCCCGTATCGGGGTACGGGGCAAGCTCTTCGCCGAAATGACGGATGGCTACCAGCTTCCTCTCGCAGGAATGTTAGCCAATCAGCAGTCCTCAGTCTTCGACGATGGTGTGGAAGGCTATGGGGCAGACGACAAGGAATATGGCGTCGAAGGCGGCTAGGACAACCAGCCATTCGGTGTTGGTCAACATTCCCTCTCCGGCCAGGATGCCTCCGCTGATTTCCACGGCGGCGATGACGGCGGGAAGCGCCACGGGTAGGAAGAGCAGGGGCAGCATAACCTCTCGTGCGCGGGTATTGACAGCCATCGAGGAGAATACCGACCCCACCGTGACGATGCCAAGTGTGGCCAGGAGCATGACCGGCAGCAGCTCGACGACCTGCAGCGAGTAGTTGAAGAGCATGGCGAAGACCGGCAGGGTTATCAGCTCGACGACGAGCATGAAGACGAGGTTCGAGAGCGTCTTGCCGAAGAAGATGATCTCGCGGCTGACGGGCGCGAGCATGAGCGCGTGGATGCTGCCGTTGTCTTTTTCCAGCGCGAACGAGCGGTTCAGTCCGAGGACGCCTCCGAAGACGAAGGCGATCCAGAGGATGCCGGGCGCGACGAGGCCGACGGTGCGTGGCGTCGGGTCGATGGCGAAGTTGAAGACGACGATGACGAGGAGGGAGAATGCCAGGACGGCGGTTACGATGTCCTTCGTCCGTGTCTCAAGGACGAAGTCTTTCCAGACGATGGTGAGGATGGGTGTGAGGTAGCGGTTCATAGGATGAATTGCGCGTAGATGTCTCGGAGGGTATCGGCGTCCGGCACGTTGGCGGCGGACTCGTGGTAGACGAGGCGGCCTTTTGCGAGAATGGCGACCTCATCCCCGAATTCGAGGCCGCGCTCGAAGTTGTGCGTTGTCAGGACGACGGTGCGACGCATCACCGACTCTTCCCTAAGGACATCGCCGAGGCCGGTTAGGGCCTGCTCGTCCAGTCCGCTTTCCGGCTCGTCCATCAGCAAGATCGGCGGGTCGTGGAGGAGTGCTCGCGCGAGGGAGAACCGCTTCTTCCATCCGTGCGAGAGCGTTCCAACACGCTGGTCGAGGCGGGGTGTAACGTCAAGTTGGGCCGATAGGGACTCGATGCGTTCGCCGGGGTCTTCGAGGCCGAACATCCGGGCTGCGAAGCGGAGGTTCTCGCGGGCGGTGAGGTCGTCGTAGAGCAGCGGATCGTGGGTCATCACGCCGATCAAGCGTCTGGCGTATGGGCCATCACGTCTCGCGTCAAGGCCGGCGATGCTGATGGCGCCGGCGTCCGGTTTGGACAGCGTGGCGAGAATCTTGATGAGGGTCGTCTTGCCGGAGCCGTTCGGGCCGAATACGGTGAGGGCCTTCCCCCAAGGCACGCTGAGGTCGAGATCATTGAGAGCGATGGACCGCCCGTAGGCCTTGCTCACGCCGTGGACTTCTATGGCCGGTCCCGTGGGGATGGCGTCAGTCACGCTAGCGTCTCTTGTTCGCCTTCTTTTCCATCCGCTGCATAGCACGGCGTTCGGCGCGGGAGAGCTTTCGTCCGTTAGATTCGGGGTTCGCTGCACCGGATGCCGCTCTTGGGGCTTGGGCCGGCTTGCCGGGAGCGCCGCCGTTGGAGGGGCCGTTTCGTCGAGGGCGTCCACGCCGCTGAGGCGGCCCAGTATCTTGGACGCTGTAGATCATCCGCGCAACATCCGGCTGGATGTGTTCGAGGAACGTCAGGAACTCTTCTAACCCGCGCGTCTTGTACATGAAGATTATCTGCGCAACGTCCGACTGGATGCGGTCGAGGAGTGTCTGGAACTCCTCGAACCCTTTCGTTTTGTACATGACGAGCGGATCGCGCTGTCCGTAGGAATAGAGGCCGATGCCCTGCCGCAGGTTCTCCATGCTGGTCAGGTGCTCCACCCAGTGGGAGCCAATGACGTACAGCATGATCGCGCGCTCGATGTGGCGCATCACCTCGGGGGTGAAGAACTCTTCCATCTCGTCATATCGGCGGTTCGCCAGGACAGGCGCTTCGTCGTATATTGCGTCGCTCGACATCTCGAACACCGCGTCGGGGTCGGAGAGCTTCTCGTCGAGAGGGAGGACTTTGCCCAACTCATCAATCAGGCTCTCGACATCCCAGTCGTCCACCGGCCCTCCCTGCAGGTAGCCGTCCAGGATGGCCATGAGATTCTTTTCGAACATCTCCTGTACGTTATCTCGCATGTTTGAGCCGGCAAGCACCTTGTCGCGTTGCTCGTAGATGACTCTACGATGCTCGTTCACCACGTCGTCGTACTCGACAAGATGCTTGCGGATGTCGAAGTGGTGGGCCTCGACCTTGACCTGCGATCCCTGAATGGCTTTGGTGACCATCTTGTTTTCGAGTGGGGCGTCTTCCTCCAAGCCCGCCCAGCCCATTACCGTCTGGATACGATCACCGCCGAAGCGCCGCATCAGGTCGTCGTCTAAAGCGACATAGAACCTCGACTCGCCAGGATCGCCCTGGCGCCCGGCGCGCCCGCGAAGCTGGTTGTCGATGCGCCGGGCCTCGTGCTTCTCGGAGCCGAGAATGAAGAGGCCACCCTCATCGATGACCTTCTGATGGTCGCGCTCCCACTGCTCCTGGGTGAGGTCGTCCACGAGGTCCGGGTTCCCGCCGAGTACGATGTCTGTCCCTCGTCCGGCCATGTTGGTGGCTACCGTGACGGCCCCGGGGCGACCCGCCTCGGCGACCACGTGAGCTTCGCGCTCGTGCTGTTTGGCGTTGAGAACGGAGTGCTTGATCTTGCGCCGGTTGAGCATCTGGCTGATGATCTCGGACTTGGAGATGTCGGTCGTGCCGACCAGGACGGGCTGGCCTCGCTCGTGGCGGGACTCGATCTCGTAGATGATCGCATTGTACTTGGCCTTCTGCGACTTATAGACGAAGTCGGGCTGGTCGCCGCGGATCATCGGGACGTTGGTGGGAATCTCGACAACGTCGAGCTTGTAGATCTTCCAGAACTCCTCGGCCTCGGTGACCGCGGTACCGGTCATGCCCGCGAGCTTCTCGTAGAGTCGGAAGTAGTTTTGGAGTGTGATCGTTGCGTACGTAATGGACTCGCGCTGGATGTGAACGCCCTCCTTCGCTTCGAGGGCCTGGTGGAGGCCGTCGGCAAAGCGACGTCCATGGCTCAAGCGTCCGGTGAACTCGTCGACGATGACGACCTCGCGGTCCTTGACAACGTATTCACGGTCGCGCTCGTAGACGGCGTGCGCTTTGAGGGCGTTCTCCGCTAAGCGGACGAGCCCGAGGTTTTCCGGCGCGTACATGTTCTTCCCACGAAGCATCTTCTTTTCGAGCTTCGTCATTCCCTCGGGCGTTAGGGAAACCGAGCGCAGCTTCTCGTCTATGGTGTAGTCAACGTCCTTGCGGAGGGTCGAGACGAAGCGAGAGAACCGCTGGTAGTCCCCGGCGGACTTCTCGGCGGGGCCGCTGATGATGAGGGGCGTCCGCGCCTCGTCGATGAGGATGTTGTCGACCTCGTCGACGATAGCGTAGTGGCGTTCGCCCTGCACGCGCTTGGATTCGTCGGGCGCCATCGCGTCGCGGAGGTAGTCGAAACCGAACTCGCTGTTGGTGCCGTAGGTGATGTCGGCCTGATAGGCCTCCTGCCTTGTGATGGGACGGAGGTTCTCGAACCCCTTCTTCGGGCCTTCGACCGTGGGGTCGTAGAGGTAGGCGGACTGGTGCTGGAGGGTTGCGACCGATACGCCGAGCGCATGGTAAATGCTGCCCATCCACTGGGAGTCGCGCTTGGCGAGGTAGTCGTTGACGGTCACTACGTGGACGCCGCGGCCGGTGAGGGCGTTCAGGTAGGAGGGCAGGGTGGCTGCGAGCGTCTTGCCCTCTCCCGTCTTCATCTCTGCGATCTTGCCCTCGTGGAGTACCACGCCGCCCATGATCTGGACGTCGAAGTGGCGCAGACCGAGCGTGCGCTTGGATGCCTCACGGACGGCGGCGAACGCCTCGGAGCGGATGTCGTCGAGGTCTTCGCGGTCTCCGAGGCGCTTCGTAACCGCCGCGAACGCCTTCGTCAGGGTGTCGGCCAGGTCCTCACGGTTCCCGAAGTGATCCCCGACCGCTGCGAACGCCTTTTGCAGGGAGTCGTCGAGGTCTTCGCGGCCTCCGATGTGCTCCCTGACAGGCGCAAACGCCTCCGTCAGAACGTCGTCTAGGTCTTCGTGATCTCCGAGGTGATCCCTGACCGGTGCGAACGCCTCTGGCAGGATGTAGTCCAGGTGCCCGATGCGTTCCCTGAACTCGTCGGTCTTGGACAGCAGGGCCTCGTCGGAGAGCTTTTCGAATTCAGTCTCCCACGACGCGACGGCGTCAACGTCAGGACGGAGGCGCTTGACGGGCCTGTCGCCACCGCCGGTGAGGAAGTTTGTCACGGACTTCAGCATTGGGCGTTCCTTCCACAAGCCCGGCCGAACGTGCGGGTCTCTTCTAGTATATTACAACGAATGGGGGGAGGATGCAGGGTGGTAGGGCGAGATAGGGCATTCCCAAAGTCCGTTCGTGCTGAGCCTGTTGAAGTATGAACGGACGACCCTTCGACAAGCTCAGGGTGAGCGGAAGGCATAGTCCACTTACGATTTTGGAAAGGCCCTAGGGCGAGACGGGGACCCGTTCAGAAGTCTAGCCGCCGTTAAGCAGCGCATGTACCATTGACCGAGATACTCCGTCCCGGAGGTGGTCCGAGTGAAAGTCGCACTTCTAGGGCCGCTGGCAATGTTCGCCCTGCTGTTGTGCGCCGCGTGTGGGGATGACCTCGAACCCACGCCGGCGATTCAGGCAACGACGGAGCCTGTCACACCCACGGTCACGTCCGTACAGCCGACCGTGACGCCTCCCCCTACGACAACGCCTATTCCTACTCCTACGGCTACGCCAACAGCCACACCGCTGCCGTCGCCCACCGCAACCGCTACGACTACACCGCTGCCCGCCGCCGTGCAAAAGGTCGCCCCGTCGATGGTGAGAATTCGCATAAGGGACTCGGATTTTGGCAGTGGGTTTGTTGTAGAAGGGGGCTACATCGTAACGGCCGCTCATGTTGTACGACGATTCACCGTCGTTGACGTTGTGTTTGAGAACGGTGTCGAGCACAAGGATGTGCCGGTTGTCTCATCCGATTACCTTGCTGATCTAGCGTTCTTGGGTCCCATCAACACCTCTGCCCCCCATGTGGAATTCGCGAACCCTGACAACGAAACGGAGGGGGTCTCCGTATTCGTCATTGGATATCCAGTGAGCTTCGCCGGACTGTTCGCTTCCACAGGATTCTTAAGGCGCATCCACTATTGGAGAGATGCTGATGTCGCGGAGGTATTCGTTACGGGAGAGGTTAGGTTTGGAATGAGCGGTGGCACTATAACGAATAGCAAGGGTGAGGTGATTGGAGTTCAATTGCGGGGGAACGAAAATGGAGGATCGGGAACCTCTTCAAACGTCGTACGGAACAGGCTGAAGAGGATCGAGAGGGGTGAGGAGGCCTCACCGACAGGGTCGGGCCCGCTGCCCAGAGACCCAGGCAGTTATGAGCACAAGTTCGTTCTGCGCGGTCGTGCAGACACCGAGGCATTCTTCTTTCGGGACCTCTCAGAGGACTCCATCAGCATAGATTTCGATACAACACTAGGAGTTGAATACGGACTGTTTTACGAGGACGGGTATACCGATTTCAGAACAGCTTTCCGTTCGACGCGAAACGGCGTGCAGGACTCATGTTGCTATTACGGAACGTGGTTCGTTGTGGTCAGGCAGCGATACGATCTGGAACGCGAGGTCGTTATAAGAAGCTCTCTTCCGTTGGTGTGGTATCACGACCCCGGTGACGGCAGGGAGCTGCAGATAGGACAAACAATTCACGCGGTGTTAGACACGTGGCATGATAGTGATTGGTACACAATCGACCTGAAGAAGGGACAGATGGTTGGTTTGCGCGCCGAAAGCGCTCAGGAGATGCGAATCACGGTAAGCTATCCCGACGCAGCGCCCTATGAAATTGTCTCGGCGAGGGGGAGGCTTGGGGAGATCGACTACCAAGCCTCTGTAGACGGAGAATACACTATCGCTATTCAGTCCAAAGGTGGAATTGGGGGCTATACCCTGTCGGCCTTTGATATTCCGTCCGGCACAACGCCGTCCAACAAACCAAAGAAACCCGCCGACACGATCGAGACTCCGGTCGGAGACATGCTTCGGTACTCATTCGAGAACTCGGCGTCCGCAGTGCATATTGAGTACCCGCTCAACATCACGGGTGGGGACCATGCGGAGATTCTAGGGGCAGAACTGTTCGAGCAGGGCCTCCGAGGTCAGGCAGTCGCTCTTGGGAAGCTAGACATAAGGCACCTTAGACGGGAGCCCGATGAGGAAATTCCGATCGACCTTTTCGTACTTCGGTTCCCTTTTGTTCACAAATTGCCCCTATTGAGTGAGCAACTCACCGCCGGCCGAGAGATACTCACTCCGTCGGGTGCGCCGATATTGATCGAGTACTTCGAGGCCGACGAGGGCCACACCAAGGGGGTGCGGCTGGCGTATATCCATGAGGCAGAGATGGGCTTCATCGCGGTCTTCTACGCGCCGGCGGATGTCTTCGATGAGTGGAGGCCGGTAGTAAACTACTGTATCGGTTCGTTCTCGATTGGGGACTTCTCGGTTGCCGACGGTATGTAAAAAGAGGGATAGAAGGCGAGTTACCGTCACCTCTCTCCGAAACCGCTACAATGTTGGCAGAAACCATCGGCCCGGCATGAAGTGTCCCCGTGATAATCGACTTTCACACTCACATCTATCCTCCCTGGCTCCGACCCCGGCGTGAGGAGTACCTGGAGCGGGACGCCACGTTCAGGGAGCTGTTCGCGAGCGCCGATGCCCGGATGGCGACAGTGGAGCGGCTGGTCCGCCGGATGGACGAGGACGGCGTGGACGTTTCGGTCGTGATGGGCATCGGTTGGACGGACATCGAGTTGGCGTGTGCGGCGAACGACTATCTGATAGATGCCGTTGCGAAATTCCCCGACCGTCTCATAGGTCTGGCGGGCGTCAATCCCGCATGGGGCAAGGAGGCAGTGGAGGAGGCGCGTCGCTGCGCGGAGGCCGGGCTTCGCGGCATTGGCGAGTTGCACCCGGACACGCAGGGATATGACGCAGGCGATCTCGAGACGATGGCACCGATTATGGAGGTCGTGAGGGAACATGGCCTGATCGTCACGACGCACTCGTCGGAGCCGGTCGGCCATGAGTATCCGGGGAAGGGGAAGACGCGGCCTGAGGTGCTCTGGCGTTTCATCCGGAACTTCCCGGACATCTCGATTGTGTGCGCGCACTGGGGAGGGGGCCTGCCCTTCTACGGACTGATGCCGGAGGTCGGTGAGGGTCTGAGCCGAGCGTACTTTGACACTGCGGCTACGACCCTCCTGTACGACGCAAGGGTCTTCAAGGCGGTCGCGTCGGTGATTGGGCCTGAGCGCATCTTGATGGGCAGCGACTATCCGCTTGTCAGGGCCCGGACGGTGATCGGACAGGTGGAGTCGTCGGGGTTGTCGCGTTCGGCCAAGGACATGGTTATGGGTGGGAACGCGGCACGTCTATTGGGGATATGACGTAACCGCAAATCACACCTCGGCGCACCCCGTTACTTCGGCCTCGGGAGTATTCCCTTCGTTATGGCCCAATCGGGGTAGTAGTTGTAAAGAGTCTCTTCAGGGCGTGGGCTGCCGAGTGGCTGCGGCGGCACCATGAACGGCCCAGGTCTGCCGTCGATGGTCATGTAGGCGTATCGCAGGCCGACCGATCGCAGCGTTCGGGCGGAAGGTATGTTGAAGGTGCCGACGGTCGCCAGGACTATCCGGTCGTTTTCGAGTATCCAGTTGGCGGCGGCGTTTACGACAGCGTGGCCGAGCCCTCTTGCCTGCGTCTTTGGGTGGGCCTCCATGCCGATCTCCCAGACGGGATCGCCATGATCGGTGACTGTAGCGAGAGCGGCGAGTTCGTCTCCTTCGTACACGGCGAACCCGGCAAGGGCGTTTTGCTGACAGTGCCAGAAGATCGAGTAGTCCACTTCTGCCAGTTCGGGCGCCCCGACCTTGACGACGCGCTCGTCGTTGGCGGGTCTCACGGTGTTGCGGTCGCCGAAGAGATAGAAGCTGGGGCCCCAGATGGTGATGCCCAGGGGTAGGGTGGCGCGCGCGAGTTCATAGGTGCCGAACGGTGAGAATATGAGGTCGGCGTGGAGGTTGGGCATGATCGGGCGAACGGCGTCGCAGAGGTCTTGAGTGGCCACGAGGGCGCTCCCGTCACCGCACCGGATGATGACGAGGGGATGGTCGCGCCTCGGCTCACGGTCGGGGGTGAGAACCGGCAAAGGATGACCGCCTAAAGCGGAGAGCGGAACGCCGATCAATTGTTCGGTCCATCCGGTGATCGTTTCCTGCAGATTTTCGCTAATCATGTCCATTCGCTGCGTCTCCTCGTGTGTGAGAGTAATAATGCGTCAAATGTTCCGAACATAAGTATTGGATATTAACTAACAATTAACCGTAAATCTTTGGAAAACAGCCTTGACAAGATATGGTTTAGTTCTTGTATAGTATTCTGCAACAGTCTTGGAAGTACGTAAGGGGTAGTTCAAGCGCGGATGTTCCGATCTACTGAAATCATGTCTCACGGACACGTTTGCTCGGCTTTTCGCGTATTTGTTGGGCACAGTGCCGTGGAGCGAGCTATCGGTCAGAGAGAGCATAGTGCGCTATTGGGGGTTTGCATACCGTCATCTTATGGAGGTGCTCACGCACGTTCAATGTAGTCTTATCGCGGCGCAGGAGCAGCGCAATCGGGCGCTTTACCAGTCGAGCCCGCCCGCGACGAGGCCGGATGATAGAGTATCAAACACCCAGGCAAGCCGTCGATGTTCGGGATACACACGAACGAAGTATGAAGTTTTGGAGGTGCAGCCTTGGTGTCCGCAGCAATTTCTCTATCGAACAACGATCCGCTATGCAGGCGATGTAGCTCGCGAATGGTCATGGGCTACGATGAGATGGAGTGCATCTTGTGTGGCTACGTTGATTACAGCTACACGAGAGGGCCGTCGAGTGGCCGCAAGAACCTCTTGAGTACGGCAACGGAGTATGTGCTCCGCTACGTGGGCGAATTTCCGGCCCTCGCCGAGACGCTGACCCACGTCAAGGTGGTGCGCATACGCAACAGGGCAGGGTTCGATGTCGAGTGCCCATTCTGCTCTCGAGGGATGGAAGAGGCGTCCCTCTCCGGCAAGAGGCCCGAGGCGCGCGAGCGGCGCTTCAAGTGCACGGACGGGCATCGCGTTTCGCTTATTCCCGGCAAGACCGGCGTGGAAGGCTGGAGATAGCCACGCCGAGGCGACCCGGCGGCCGGAGGGAAATCCCTTAGCGGACGCCGCACAATTGAAGAATTACCTCCTCAGACCGGTCAGGAATGATCGGTAATGGAAAGAGGATGCCGTCGGGGCCGGCATCCTCTTTTTGTATTCTTTGTATATAATCGGGCCAGTTGGGTCCATTTATTCCTCTGTTACAAGAATGTCAATTCACGACAATGACGACCGTAGTTGAACATTGGTTTCAATGTCCCGAGACAGTGCAGATAGTCGCCGACTATTCGCCGCCTCGGGGAACGGACCCCGCTCTGCTGGAAGAGGCGCGACATCTGGACGCCGATTTCATCTCCATCAATTACAGTCCTGGTAAGTCGGCCCGTGTAAACTCTGCCTTTTCCGCGGCGTGGATCAAGCAGAATTTCGGCAAAGAGGTGATGTTCTCTCTTTCGACAAGGGACATGAATAGGGTCGCGGCACAGGGTCTGCTCATGGGCGCGGCTATGATGGGGCTGGAGAACGTCGTGGTGCTAAAGGGGGACTCGCTCACCGAGGGGGAGCTGACGATCACCAAGCCTGTGGATGACTATGTGCCGACTGGACTCATTCGTTCGATCGCCGAAATGAACCGGGGAATCGACTATAAGGGTCTGAAGCTGCTCAATCCTACGAGTTTTTGTGTAGGGGCGACCATCGATCTTGGTCGGAACATGGACCGGCAAGTAGTGTTGACGCGGAAGAAGGCGGAGGCCGGAGCGCAGTTCTTCCTCCTGCAGGCGCTGTTCTCCCCGGAGCGACTGACGGAGTTCCTGGAGCGGTATGCGGACCGGTACGGCGAGGAGCTTTCGGCGCTCATCTGCTGTGGGGTGCAGATCGTGGTAGAAGATGGGATTACGTTCGGCGACCTTCCGGACTGGGTGACGTCGTCACTTCGCAGGGGTCGTTCGGGTGAGGACATCGCCGTCGATATGGCGAGCAGGTATCTCGATGCCGGGCAACGGTCGATCTATCTGCTAGCGCCGATTTACCGGGGAGGTCGGCGCGACTACGCCGCCTGCCAGCGGGTGATCGAACGGGGGCGTGCGCTGTAGCCATGCGTTTGAATTTCGGTTGCGTGGTGTATGATATTGTCAAAGTGCGATGACGCGGGCTCACCGGGCACGTAGAGGACTCCCATGGCGATGACGCATCTCTTGACAGCCGAAGACCTCCTGAAAATGCCGGATGACGGGCATCGATACGAGTTGGTCCGAGGTGAGTTGAGAGAAATGCCGTCGTCCGGTCACATACACGCGAGGATTGCCGGAAGAGTTTCTTCAAGACTTGGTCACTTCGCAGAAGCGAATCGTCTGGGTGAAGTGTACGTGGCCGACCCAGGGTTCCTTCTGGGGCGGGACCACGTCCGCGCTCCGGATGCAGCGTTCATCACAGCCGACCGAGTCACTGGCACAGGGGACCGTCCAGGCTTCTGGCCCGGTGCTCCCGATCTTGCGGTTGAGGTCATTTCGCCGAGAGACACGTACAGCGACGTGGCGGAGAAAGCGCTCGACTGGCTCGAGGCGGGGACGCGGATGGTGCTGGTCGTCGACCCGCGCTGTGAGACGGTTACGGTCTACCGGTCTTCGTCCAACATCGTCGTGCTGTCGGAAGATGACGCGATTGACGGGGCGGATGTGGTACCCGGATGGAAGCTGCCTGTGCGGGAGATCTTCGCTCCCTAGGCTTTTCGCTTTTCTTTGTTCAACGGTGCGCGCCGCACTTGCGTAGACCTGCTATACTGTGCGCAAACATTTGTACTAGTATGCCGAAATCCTCAGCATGACGCGCAGGTACAGAGAGTTGGGTTTGCGTTCGAGACGATAGAGCGGGTTTCAAACCCGCCCCTACCAGACTATAGTTTCGCTACCCTTAGATATGTAGGATATTGAACCATCAGGGACAACTCTTGAGAGATCCTCTTTCGTCGTTTCATCCGCTCGTTCGCGAATGGTTTACGAGCCAGTTCGCCGCGCCCACGGACGCGCAGGCGGAGGGGTGGCCCGCCATCGCGGAGGGGCGGCACACGCTCATTGCGGCTCCGACGGGGTCGGGCAAGACGCTGGCTGCCTTTCTGACGTGCCTGGACGGCCTGGTCCGTCAGGGACTCAAAGGGGAGATTCCAGATAGGACACAAGTCGTCTACGTCTCGCCGCTCAAGGCGCTTTCCAACGACATTCGCCGCAACTTGATGACGCCATTGCGCGATCTCCAGGACCTCGCGGAGGCGCGGGGCACTCCGCTTCCGGACATTCGGGTGGCGGTACGGACGGGTGATACTCCCCAGAGCGAGCGGCAGAGGATGGCGAAGAAGCCGCCGCACGTGCTCGTCACGACCCCTGAATCGTTCTTCATTCTACTGACCTCCGAGAGCGGTAGGAGAGGACTCAAGAGTGTGAGCACGCTCATCGTCGACGAGCTTCACGCCGTTGCCGACGACAAGCGCGGCTCGCATCTCAGCATTTCGATGGAGCGGCTGGTGGATCTGTCGGATGAGCCGATCACGCGGATAGGGCTGTCGGCGACACAGAACCCCATTGAGGAGATTGGTCGATTCCTCGTTGGAACGGACAACATCGACACAAACTGCGCCCCGGACTGCACGATCGTGGACACGGGGCATGCACGCGAGATCGACCTCGGCATAGAGATGCCGAAGGAGGACGAGCTTGGTCCGATAGCGTCGCATGAATTGTGGGACCGCACGCTCGACCGCATCGTCGAGCTGACGAATGAACACCGGACGACGCTTCTGTTCGTGAACACGCGAAGGCTCGTGGAGAGGCTGGCGCACCAGCTTTCGGGGAAGATTGGCGAGGAGCAGATCGTGGCGCACCACGGGAGCATGTCCCACGAGCGTCGCCACGAGGCAGAGCGAAAGCTCAAGGAGGGCGAGGTCAAGCTGTGCGTGGCGACGGCGTCGCTCGAGCTCGGCATCGACATCGGGGCCATCGACCTCGTCTGTCAGATCGGCTCACCACGCTCGGTAAGCGTTCTGCTTCAACGCATTGGAAGGTCGGGGCACCATGTTGGAGGGACGCCGAAGGGACGGCTATTCCCCCTGACGCGGGACGAGCTCATCGAGAGCATGGCGCTCGCTCGCGCGTTCCGTCACGGCGTGCTCGATGCCCTTACCATTCCCGAATGGCCGCTGGACGTTCTGGCCCAGCAGATCGTCGCCGAGTGCGCCTCCAGGGACTGCGGCGAGGACGAACTGTTCGACCTCGTGCGTCGGGCGCACCCCTACCGAAACCTGCCGAGAGAGAGGTACGCCGAGACGTTGAAGATGCTCGCCGATGGGCCCGCGCCGCGAGAGGGCCGGAGGCGGGCCTTTATCCATCGAGACGTGGTCAACGGGAGGCTCAAGGCGCGGCGTGGGGCGAGAATCGCTGCCCTCACCAACGCGGGGGCGATTCCCGACAACGCCTCGTACGACGTGATCGCCGAACCGGAGAACACCTTCGTCGGCCAGGTCGACGAGGACTTCGCAATCGAGAGCATGAGGGGGCAGGTGTTCCAGCTCGGCAACACGGCATGGAAGATTCGACGGCTAATGCAGGGCAAATTGCTGGTTGAGGACGCGCACGGACAACCACCCACGATTCCGTTCTGGTTCGGGGAGGCGCCCGGACGCACGACCGAGCTGTCGGACGAGGTATCCGATCTCCGCAACGGGATATACGGACGTCTCGACTCCGGAGGGGCAGTCTCGTGGCTCATCGAGGAAGGGTTTGGGCGAGACGCGGCGGAGCAGGCGGTGGCCTATATCGAAGAGGGCATACGCATTCTGGGGACCGTCCCGACGAAGCAGCGCATCGTGGCCGAGCGGTTCTTCGACGAATCGGGGGGGATGCAGCTGGTGGTGCATTCGCCGTACGGCTCGCGCATCAACAAAGCGTGGGGGTTCGCCTTACGGAAGGAGATATGCCGGACGTTCGACTTCGAGCTGCAGGCCGCCGCCACAGAGGACGGCATCAACCTGTCACTCGGCCCTTCGCTGTCGTTCCCGCTCGAGGACGTGTTCAAGTACGTGCCCCTGGCCAAGGTGGAGAAGATACTCACGCAGGCCGTGCTTCAGGTGCCCTTGTTCCCCATCCGGTGGCGGTGGGACGCCTCGCGAGCGCTTGCGATCTTGCGCTTTTCCAACGGCAAGAAGACCCCGCCGGCGCTTTTGAGAATGCGATCCGACGACCTACTGGCGGCGGTTTTCCCGGAACAAGTGATGTGCCAGGACAACGCGATGCCCGGCGATGTGGAGGTGCCGGACCATCCGCTCGTGTTCGAGACGATGCGAGACGCCCTGCACGAGGCGATGGACATGGACGGATTCAGGCGGGTGTTGGAGGACATTTCGGGCGGCCGGATCGAGATTCTGGCACGCGACACGACGCAGCCATCGGTGTTCAGTCACCAGATACTCAACGCGATGCCGTACGCCTTCCTCGACGAGGACAACGAGATCGGGGAGAGGCGCTCGCGAGCGGTCGCTCTGCGGCGGGCCCTGCCGGAAGACCAGCGAGACCTGGCGTCGCTTGATGTGGCGGCGATCAGGGACGCGGCGCGGGACGCCTGGCCGCTGATACGAGACGCGGACGAATTGCACGACGCTCTGCTGACGCTGGGAGTGATGCCGATGGAGGACGTTCATCGTGAGCCCGCGCAGCGCGACGAACTGCAGTCTTGGTTCGACAGGTTGGTGAGTACGGGTAGGGCGTCCGTTGCCACATACGGCGACGACGCGATGGCGTGGGTCGCTACGGAGTCGGTCCCCTTGATGCTCGCGGCGTTCCCGGGGGCGACGTTCGAGCCCGGCAGAGTGACTCTTTGGCAGAGCGACGAGGAACCTCCGACACAGGACGACGCCGAGCGTATCCTCGTCCGTAGTCGCACGGAGTGCATCGGGCCATTCACCGTGGACGAGATCGCCGACTCCCTTGGGATGCGGAGGGGAGCGGTAGAGATCGCGTTGGCGCACCTGGAGGGAACGGGAAACATCCTGCGGGGACGCTTCACGCCGGGCAGGGAGGACGAGGAGTTCTGCGACCGGCGGATTCTCGCGCGCATTCACAGGGAGACCATTGGTCGTCTGCGACGGGAGATCGAGCCCGTTCCGCCCGCGACCTTCATGCGTTTCCTCATCGCTTGGCAGCGGGCTTCGACGCCGTGGAAGGTGCGCGACGAGGGGGGACTGCTGGACGTCATCGAGCAGCTTCAGGGCTTCGAGGCGGCGGCAGGCGCATGGGAGTTAGAGTTACTGCCCTCGCGCGTCGTGGACTACCTGCCTGCAATGCTCGATGAACTGTGCATCTCCGGTGATGTGGCGTGGGGAAGGTTCAGTCGACGGCCTATCGACGAGGACATGCCCGTCACGAAGGGGACATTGACGCGCACGGGGCGCATCTCCCTCGCCTTGCGGGAGTCGGCGCCCTGGCTATTGAGCGAATCTCAGACCGGTGAGAACGGACTGCTCGGCGCTCAAGGGGAGGCGCTCGCGCACCTTTCCCAGGCGGGGGCATCCTTCATGCAGGATATCGTGAACGCGACGGGGCGTCTGCCCTCCGACGTGGAGGACGCCCTCTGGAGGCTCGCCGCCGGGGGCCTTGTAACGTCAGACGGGTTTACGGCTGTGCGCGGCATGATAAACGGCACGGCAAAGAAACAGCCCCGACGAGCGCCGGCGTTCGGGCGCGGGCTGCGGCGCAGGGTCCCCAGCAGCAGGTGGTCGCTGCTTCAGGGTGAGATGGGCGGGGAGGACGTTGTGGAGGCGCGGGCATGGCAACTGCTCCGTCGTTACGGCGTGGTCTTCCCGGAGCTACTGGTACGCGAGTCCAATGCTCCCCGCTGGCGCGACCTTGTGCGAGTCTATCGACGGGCCGAGGTTCGAGGTGAAATTCGCGGGGGCCGGTTCGTCGCCAATTTCGTGGGCGAGCAGTACGCTATTCCCGAGGCGGTTGAGCGTCTCCGCACGATGAGGCGAACGGACAAGGACGACCGGTTCGTCGTCCTCTCGGCCTGCGATCCTCTCAACCTTGCGGGAATCACGAGTCCCGGCTCGCGTGTGCCCGCGCTGCTGGACAACAGGGTCGTGTACCGGAACGGCGTTCCGGTGGCGTCGGTCGAGGGTGGGAGCGTCGAGTGGCGCGATGAGTTGGATGACGTGTCTCGGGGTAGCCTTCTTTCAATGTTGGCCCCACCGCGTGACGGGGCGGTCGGGACGAGGCGCATAAAGGTGTAGGGTCGGGAGTGGTTGAGGGCGTTTCAATTCTTGCATGTGCTATAAACTATGTGGTATATGTGTATTACAAGGGATAGACCAACTGTAACTACTCTAATGGCCTAGCTATGCGAACAGCCAGTGAGGACAACAAAGATGCCACAACTTCACTTTTATGTATCGGACGAAATAGCTGAACGAGTGCGTCAGCGTGCCGAAGCCGATCACATGAGCATTTCCAAGTACCTTGCCACCCTCGTCAAGAAGGAAGCCGGCAGTGGTTGGCCGGAAGGCTATTTCGAGAGGGTGTTCGGCGGTTGGAAGGGAGAGCCTTTGACACGTCCACCTCAAGGCGAGTTGGAAGAGCGACACGAGCTCTAGATGTACTTACTAGATACCAACTTTTGTGTCGACGTGATAAAGGGAAAGTCGGTGTTAGGCATGCGGAGGCTTCGCATGCACGAACCCGAGGACATATTTCTGTGTTCCATTGTCAAAGCAGAACTTAGGTACGGAGCTAGGCTGAGTTCCCGAGTGGCTGAAAACCTTCGGTTGCTCGAAGACTTCTTCCTACCGTTTCCGTCGATTCCCTTTGATGACGCCTGTACAGGTTACTATGGTCAGATTCGCGCGGATCTCCGTCGAGACGGGAACATGATTGGTTCTAATGACCTTATGATCGCCGCCATTGCGAAGACGCACGACCTGACGCTGGTTACTCACAATATCCGGGACTTTTCACGTGTGGTCGGTTTGAAGATCGAGGACTGGCACGAGGGAGCACTCTAGCCGGAATCACTCATGCAGCCCTTCGGCTTGCACAACGAACAATGAAAATGTGCGCGTAGCGGAGGAGGGCGACCACAAGGGACGCCCCTACGACGGGTTTGTCGGGGCTAATGTTCATACCAATTGTCAGAGGTGAATCGTCGTCTCCCCCGTGTATAATGTGAGCGCACTAAACCGCTACCAGATGGCGTGGCCCGCCCGACAAGGGTTCGGGCCTTTTTCACGCCTGAGGAACTCTGCCCCGTGACACTGGCCCTACTTTGGCTTGCCCTCGCCGCCGGCGCCGCGGCCATACTGCTCTTCTCGCGCCTTCTGGTCTCGTCCGCCGATGTCATAGCGGTCCGGACTGGTCTCGGCAGGTCGTTCGTCGGGGTGATGATGCTGGCCACGGCCACATCGCTGCCGGAGCTGGTCACAGGCGTCAGCTCGATCCTCCTCGTCGATCAGCCCGATCTTGCCGCCGGGGACGCCTTTGGGAGCAACCTGGTCAATCTGGTCATCATCGGGATCATCGATTTGATGTGGCGGAACGGGCCGATTCTGGTCGCGGTCGGACGCGGCCCGATCGTGGTTGGCTTCTTGGGCATAGCGGTCGTGGGCTGCACGATCGTCGCGATGCTGGCGCACAACGCAGCGTCGTTTGCTGAAACATGGCCCGTCAGTCCCGTGTCGCTGGTCCTCTTCCTGGTCTTTCTCGTCGGAATGTTCGTCATCTACCGGCAAGAGGAAGCGCCTCAAGAGGAGGTATCGGAAAAGAGCGGCGAGTCCCTGCCCCGCGCATTCGGAAAATACGCCGTCGCCATGCTGGTGATCGTCGGCGCCGCGGTGCTCCTGGCGTGGACGGGCGATCAGATTGCGCACAAGATGGGCTGGGAGGCTAGCTTCGTTGGTACGCAGTTCCTGGCAATCAGCACGTCGCTGCCGGAGTTTGCGGCGTCGTATGCGGCGGTGCGGATCGGCGCGCCCGATCTGGCGATAGCGAACCTGCTGGGCAGCAACCTATTCAACATGGGGTTCGTGCTGTTCATCGACGACGTGGCCTACGCGGACGGGCCGCTGTGGACGGGGATAGCAGGGATTCACCTGCTGACGGCCGGGTTCGCAGTCGTGATGACTGTTGTCGTGCTGGCGGGCCTGTTCACGCACAGGCGAGAACGGAGAGAGGGGCGATTCACGTGGGAGTCGCTGGCACTGATCGTCCTCTACATGGCCGCCAGCGTGCTGGTGTTCGGGTTGGCGTAGGGAGGAATCTGGGGCTTGATGCCGAATTCATCAAGCAGATCCAGCTACGAGGCCCTATCCGTAGTACGAGGACTTTAGATTCCTCACTGCGCTCCGCTACGTTCGGAATGACAGTGAGTTGGCGCGGCGCGTTCGGAATATGTCATGAGGGTTGCCACCCTCACCAGGTGGAATGAAAAGAGGATTGGCGCCAGCCAACATGGTCCGGGGACTGGATTCCGGCCTTCGCCGGAATGACGGTGTGGGGGTGGCGTTTGTAGTGAGGGACGGGTTTGAAACCGGCCCCTACGAATACGGTTGGCCAGGGCGTATTCTCGGAGGAATCGCTCATGTCGGTTGGCACCGGCACCACGAAACATGAAAATGGCAGAAGGGGCGATTCGCGAATCGCCCCTACGGGAGATTGGACTGGGGTTATTTTCAGGGTAATGACAGGTGCCGAGGTTGTGCAAAGGTCGCGTTTCGGAGCACCGGGGAAGGGCAACCACAAGGGTTGCCCCTACGAGAGGATTGCCAAGGCCTATTTTGGTAGCAGTGGCAGTGAGTTGCTGTGGCGCGTTCGGAGTATGTCACGAGGGTTGCCACCCTCACCCCAGCCCTCTCCCACGAACGGGAGAGGGGGTTGAGCGACGGTCTGTCTTCGCGGGAATGACGGGAAGGGCAGCAACGCTGCTCAGTTCATGCCAAGCTGGTAGAACTTGCCCTCGGTCTTGATGGACGGGGCGAAGATCAGCTCGGCCTTCTGGTGGAACTCTCGGATGTTGAACGCGCCGACGTAGCCGAGGCAGGTCTTGAGCGCCCCCAGCAGGTTGAGGGTGCCGTCGGACTTGGAGGAGGGGCCGTAGAGCACCTGCTCGATGGAGCCTCTCATGCCGACCTTCACTCGCGTGCCGCGTGGAAGGATCGGGTCGGGGCTGGCCATGCCCCAGTTGCAGCCCTGACCAGGGGCCTCCGTCGTCTGGGCGAAAGGCGTGCCGATCATCACCGCGTCGGCGCCGGCGGCGAAGGACTTGCAGAGGTCTCCGCCGGTGCGGATGCCGCCGTCGGTGACGATTGGGACGTATCTGCCGGAGCGTCGATAATACTCTTCGCGTGCGGCCGCGCAGTCGAGAGTCGAGGTCACTTGAGGCACTCCCATGCCGGTTACTTCTCGCGTCGTGCAGGCCGCGCCTGGGCCGATGCCGACGAGCACGCCGTGTATGCCGGTCTCCATGATCTCCAGGGCCACGTCATAGGTGGCGCAGTTGCCAACGATTACAGGCACGTTGACCATTTCAAGGAGCTCAGGCAGACGCAGTCCGCGAATGCTGCGAGACTTGTGGCGGGCGGTTGTCACGGTCGACTGCACGACGAGTACGTCGGCCCCGGCGTCGACGGCCAAGGGGGCGAGCCGCTTGGTGTTAGCGGGGGTAACAGAAACGGCGCACTTGGCGCCGCTTTGCTTGATTTGCCGTACTCGCCCTCCGACCAAGTCTTCCTTGATCGGAGCCGCGTAGACTCGCTGGAAAGTCTTGGTCACCTCCTCCTGCGGGGCGGCGACGATCTCGGCAAGCACCTCCTCGGGGTCGTCGTACTTGGTCTGAACGCCCTCGAGGTTGAGGACGGCGAGGCCGCCCATCCGGTCGAATTCGACGGCCGATTCGGGGGATACGATGGCATCCATGGCCGAGGCGAGCACGGGCGCGGAGAAGGTCATCCCGTCGAGGTTGAAGTCGATGTCGGCCAGCTCGGGATTGATCGTGATCGCACCCGGCGCTATGGCGATTTCGTCGAAGCCATAGGTTCGACGGACTTCCTTGAAGGTGCGGGCATTCATAGAGTGAGGCCCTCCGGGGGAGTGGTGAGGATTTGCCGGATTATATGAAATTGCCTAGAACGGTACAAGCATTTATTCAAAGGGTGGCACTCTTCTCTGCCTCCGTGACGGCGTTCCACAGACCGTCGGTTAGTCTTGTTTCCGATACAGAGTCAAGGTGCCTGGAACTTGGGTGGATCGGGAGAACAAATACGTCGATACCTTGAGCGGTCCGGCTATGTGGTGCTAAACTATGTTGCGTGGTCTAAGGGCCTCCCTCGTTGACGCTCCGCAGTAGCTCAGTGGTAGAGCGGTCGGCTGTTAACCGATTGGTCGCAGGTTCGAATCCTGCCTGCGGAGCCACTTATCTCCTTCCTGTTAGTCCTAGACATTGTTCGTTGTCCCTTTCCACCTCTTCTTCGTTTCCGGCATATCTTCCTCGGTAACTGTTCAGAGTTAGTGAGGTATGCACGCATCGTCCTCCTGCTGTCATTACCCTGAAAATAACTCCCGTAGGGGCGATTCGCGAATCGCCCCTACTGCCATTTTCATGATTGATGGTGTCGGTGGCAACCGACATGAGGGATTGCTATGAGAATAGGCTCCGGCAGACCTGTTGTAGGGGCAACCCTTGTGGTTGCCCGTTCCCGGCGCCAACCCGTTTTCATCTCACTTATGTGGCCTGACAAGGCCATAGTGATTCTGAGGAGCGAAGCGACGAAGAATCTACAATCTCTCCCCCGCCGGGGGAGAGACACAGAGAGGGGGTCTTCGCAATGCAACTCACGAAGACTGAACAGTTACCTTTCTCCGAACAGAGTTGACGGCGGCCTAGACGATCGGTCAGCTGCAGGCGACTGGAGAACTGTCAGATTCCACCCGGAAAAACCACGCCGTCTGCGGGACGGTTTCTGACACTGCATATCAACTTGCTAGTATCATTTGCCTAAGAGTAGAATCGGGGCAAATATCCGTACTGCGGCGGCGATTTGGGGCCGATCCATACGGGTTGCGGACTCGGGGAATTGGAGCGATTATGGGTGGCGAAGGCCGAGTAGTATTAGTCTCCAATAGGACCCCTGCCGTATTCACTCCTTCCAGCGTGGTGGAAAGGCGCAACCTTCCCGTCGGTGGACTCGTGAGCTGCCTGAGGCCCTTCCTTGAAGCCCAGGGCGGCATCTGGATGGGTTGGGACGGGAATTCCGACAGCCAAGGAGACACCGCCCCAACTACTACCATCACCGAGGTCGAAGGCATCCGTCTGGCCTCCGTATCACTTTCCAAGGACGAAGTCGAGGGCTTCTACGACGTTTTTTCCAACCGCACCCTCTGGCCGATCTTTCACAGCTTTCCCGACAAGGCTACCTTTAGCCATGACAGTTTCCGCGTGTACCGCAGCGTCAACCGAAAGTACGCCACCTCCCTCATAGATCTCCTCAGGCCCGGAGACCAGGTCTGGGTCCACGACTTCCACCTCTTCCCCCTCGGCCGCGAGCTTCGCAAGCTCGGCTGGACGGGCAAGATCGGGTTCTTCCTTCACATCCCATTCCCTCCCTCCGAGATCTTCGGCATCCTGCCCTGGGCTCGAAAGCTGCTTACCTACCTCTTCGACTACGACCTCGTAGGTCTTCAGACCCCGAAGTATCTCCATGAACTTCAGGAGTCCTTAGGCGACGAGCTTGGGGCCGAATTCATCGGCGACGCGGCACATTACCAAGGCAGAACCATGAAGTTGCGCTCATTCGCCGTTGGCGCCGATGTCCAAGCTTTCCGCGAGATGGCCCAGAGCCAAGTTCCAACCCCCGTTAGCCGTTTTTTGGAGGACTCGCCCAAGGACAGACAGTTCCTACTCGGGGTGGACAGACTTGACTATACGAAGGGAATAGTCCAGCGGATGCAGGCCATGGAGCAGCTATTGGACGACCACCCGGAGCTCCGCGGTCACGTCACTCTCGTCCAGATCTCGGCGCCCAGCCGGGTCAACATTCCGGAATATGCCCAGGAACGCGAGCGACTCGACTCACTCGTTGGCAAGATCAACGGCAAATTCGGAGAGGTGCATTGGATGCCCATCCACACCCTGCACCGCCCCTATTCGCAGCAGGATCTGGCCCAACTATATCGAGAGGCCGACGCCTGCCTCGTCACCCCTCTCCGGGACGGCATGAACCTGGTCGCCAAGGAGTTCGTAGCCTCCCAGACCTCCGACCCTGGAGTCTTGGTCCTTTCCCGCTTTTGTGGCGCCGCAGAGTCCATGCACGACGCTCTCATGGTTAACCCGTACGACTTTCAAGAGACGGCTTCCGCCATCTACCGTGCCCTGATCATGCCCAGACCCGAACGACAACGTCGCTGGAAGGCCCTCTTCGAGGACGTAAGCGGTCACACCGCCCGGGACTGGTGTTACAGCTTCCTTGCCGCCCTGGGCGACGCGTAAGCCACCATCCAACGCAGGAACTCCTCCACCTCGCCCGACCCCGACAGACTGTAGTCCGCTTTCCGCAACACGGTTTCCGGCGTTTCCTCATCCACGACGGCTATTGCCGCTCCCTTCAGACCTCTCTCACGGATCAGTCCGTGCAATGCATCGAATGCGTCACAGTCTGTCACGTCATCCCCCAGAACTATAGCCCCCGTCAACTCAAACTCTCGCGTCAAGCGGCCCACTGCCGTGCCCTTGTTCACCGCTACATTAGGTCCGATCTCCATGACCATCTTTCCTTCTCTGATTGCCAGACGTCGTGTGGCAGCCAAGGGCATCAACACTTGCGACACCGCAGACCGCGCCGCCGTGGGATCTTGGGCGTTCCGGTAGTGCACCGCCACGCTCAGTCTCTTGTTCTCCAAGGTTAATCCGGAGATGCCGATACTTTCGACTCCCTTCTCGACTTCTTCCGCGAAGCCATCCGAGACCTGCACCTCGTACTCCGGTTGTTCTCCTCCGGCCTTCCACTCCTCCAGCCCGTGGTTTCCGATATAGGTCACACTCTTCAGGCCGATCATCTCCCGCAGAACTCTCGCCTCCCTCCCGGACACCACCGCCACCAGTTCCATCTTCTTCGACAACTCACCGAGCGTGTCCCTTATCGCCGGAAACAGCACCGTGTCCCGAGGGTCATCGAATAGGGGAGTGAGAGTCCCATCGAAGTCGCTGAACAGGCCCACGCGGCCAGCGCTCAGGATTTGGGATAAAGCGTTCAGGTCATCCAAGACTCGAGGCGGAAGAATCATATCGTTGGAAGAGGCCCTCCTCTCAAGTTCGCACCCCGACCGCTTCGGCTTGTATTTTCGGAGACCCAGTCCCATTTTGGGCCTGTGCATCTTCCCGACAACCTTCTTCCTACACCCTGCATCCCCCTACCGTCAACCCTCGACTACGATCCTCTAACCCGGATTAGGTCTCATAGGTATGGGATGCTAGAATGATGCAACTGCCATCCACCTGATGTCGAGGATGCAATATGTACGACTACGGACTGATTGGCGACATGTCCTCGGCGGCGCTGGTCGGTACCGATGGCTCCATCGATTGGTGCTGCCTACCCCGATTCGACTCACCCAGCGTGTTCGCGTCCATCCTCGACGAGGACATCGGCGGCCGGTTCCGCATCCGGCCCAGCGGCGCGTCCACGGGCGCACGCCAAGTTTACATGCGGGACACCAACATCTTGGAGACGTCCTTCACCACGCCCTCAGGCGTCGTGAAGGTTATTGACGTCATGCCCATTCACGATGGCGACAAGGATGGAAAGCCCGATACGAATCCGGCAGAGCCGCCGGAGCTTCATCGCATCATCACCTGCACGTCTGGAAGCGTGGAGATGCGTTGTGACTATGAGCCTCGGCACGACTACGCCCGCGCTATGCCGGAGTTTCGCCAAGTCCGACGCAACGGCAACGGCATCGCGGTCGAGACTAAGGGTGGCGGACAGACCATGATGCTGCTCAGCACTGTTCCGCTGTCGGTTGGCGCCGATGGCGCAAAGGGAGAGTTCTCATTGTCGCAGGGCGAGTCGGCGATCTTCGTACTGGCGTACGGCAGCGGGAGATCGGCAAATCTCGAGCGGTACCGCACGCAGGAAAAACTTGAACTGACCCGCAGATACTGGCAGGGCCTCGTCGCAGGGATGCATTATGAAGGCCTGTGGCGGGATCAGGTGGTGCGATCATTCCTGGTGCTGCACCTGATGATGTACCGCGGCACCGGGGCCATCGTTGCCGCGCCGACGACGAGCCTGCCGGAGACGCTGGGCGGGTCGCGGAACTGGGACTACCGCTACTCATGGCTGCGCGACACGAGCTTCACCGTCGACGTGCTCTACCGGCTCGGAGATATGTACGGAGCGGACCACTATATCCATTGGCTGCTGGAGCAGTGCCAGTTGAACCGGCGGGCACCCCAGATCTTATACGGGATAACGCAGTCGTCGTCACACGAGGAACTGATTCTCGATCATCTGCGTGGCTACGAGGATTCCCGGCCTGTGCGCATTGGCAACGCCGCCGCCGATCACCTGCAGTTGGACGTGTTCGGGGAAGTCATCGAGTCGATCCACTCGTTGCTGGCGTTGCACGGGGAGATACCGGAGGAGGCGTGGGAGCTGGTCTGCACATTGGCCGAAATGGCCATCGAGAACTGGCGGCGCCGCGACCGGGGCGTCTGGGAGGTGCGTGGAGAGGAACAGCACTTCGTCTACTCGAAGGTCCTGTGCTGGGCGGCCCTCGACACGGCGGCGTTCATCGCAGCAGCGGTGGAGCAGCGGCGGCACTACCGGCGCTGGTCGCAGACGGCGTTCCTCATCAAGACGGAGGCGCTCGACCTCGGATGGAGCGAGTCGAAGCGGGCGTTCCGGCAGCGGTACGGCAGCGACGCTCTGGACGCCTCCAACCTGGCGATCCCGTTCTTCGGATTCATACCCGCCGATGACCCACGGGTGCGGCAGAACGTCGACGCCATCGAGCGGGAACTGGCCGAGGGGCCGCTGGTATGGCGCTACATCCCGGAAGAGACGGACGACGGTCTCGATGCACAGCCGGAGGGGGCCTTTACGCTGCTGAGCTTCTGGCTGCTGGGCAACCTGATCTACACGGGGCAGACCGACCGGGCCTTCGACCTATTCCATGAGACGATCACGCGGTGCTCCAACCACCTCGGCCTATTCGCGGAGATGATCGATCCCTCAACGAACCGCCAATTGGGCAACTTTCCGCAGGCGTATTCGCACATCGGCCTCATTCACACGGCGCTGAACCTCTCCGGCTTTATCGCTGACACGCCGACGCGGCTCATTCGCCGGCACGAACAGGCGTAGTAGTGTCCGGCAACTGTCACGCTGTATCCTGTTCCTGCGTCTCGCCCTTCGGCATCCGGCAGCCGTCTCAGGCTCGGTGGAGTCGAGACCGGGGTGTAGCGGAGGCGGTTACGGCTCAAGGTCTTCGACGGCAGGCAGGACCTCGTTCGCCAAGAGCTCCATCGACCGGTAGAACTGTGCGTTCCCGTTGCCCCAGTCGTCGGTCTGGACGAGCAGGGTGCCGAAGCCGCCCGACTGGTCGTACATCTCCCTGATCTTCTCGACGCAGTAGTCGGGGTCGCCGACGATCCAGTAGTTATCGAGCATGTACTCCGGCGTCACGTCCTCGTCCGGGATGTCGGAGTCGTACTTGAAGGTGTCGACGCCGCCAGGACTGTTGCCTATAAGCCTCATCCAGTAGTCTGTGAAGTCGCGGGCGAGCGCGCCTTCCATGGCCTCCCTGCGGGCCTGCTCGGTCGAGTCGGCGACGTATATCTGCTTCGCGATGCGCCATTCTTTCCTGGACGGCGTGCGGCCGCCTCGCTCGGCGCCCTCCGAGATCGATTCCCAGTTGGCCGGAAGCTGCGATGCGTGGACGAGGCTCGCGCTCATGGGAATCCACCCGCGCTCTCCGGCCATCGCGAGCGTCGACGAACGGACGCTGCCTCCGGCGACCGCGATGGGAGGGTGCGGCTTTTGGTACGGCCGCATGTGGAATGTGACCTCCATCTCCGTGCGGTCCTGCGGCTTGCGCGTGCTGTAGAACCGGCCATCGAAGTCATCGGGGCCGTTCTCCCAGATGCTCAGGATCAGTTCGATGGCCTCCATCATGCGGGCGCGTTGGGCTGCGGGGTCGGGGTCGATGCGGAGCATCTCGGCGTCGCTGGGCGTGCCGCCGGAGCCGATGCCGAACATGAACCGGCCCTTGGCGAGGTGGTCCAGCATGGCGATGCGGTGGGCGACCTGTACCGGGTCGTGGAAATGGAGCAGGACGACGCCGGTCCCGAACACGATCTGTTCCGTCTCGCCCAGAGCGCGTGCGATGAACAGCTCCGGGGTGGGCATGTTCTCCCAAGGGAGCATCATGTGCTCGCCGACCCAGATCTCGCTGAAGCCGAGCCGATCGGCCCTCCGGACCAGCTCCATATCCTCGTCGTAGGTCTCCGCCGGGGGCCTCCCCGGCGGATGCAGCGGCATCATGAACAGACCGAACTTCATTAGTCGCTCCTCTTGGGCGTGTTCTCCTGATTCTCTCCCAGTCGCGGGGGCTGTCGGGACGGCGCGACTCGCCGACAGAGCGTATTTCACCACTCGGAGGACTTCTTGTCCACGCTTCGCCGCTTCCCAAACATTCACCTCTTCGCCAACTAGTAGAGCGAAATCTTTGCAATGGCGGGTAGTAATTTCGGGCTGGATACGTGTTGTACAACCAAGGGCGGGTTTCAAACCCGCCCCTACCAAGTCAATGTATCGTCACCCTTCAAGACTAGAGTGTTGGTCTACCAAACCACCCCGCCTACCGCGACCCCTCGCCCTCCGGCCCCTTGATGATTCCCTTATGCTCCATCTCTCGAATGTTGGCTTCCGGCACGCCGAGGATGTCTCGTAGCACCTGGAGATTGTCCTGGCCTAGATCGGGAGCGAAGCGTCTGACGCCCAACGCCACTTTTGAGAACTTCCATGGGGCGGCAAGGTGGACGCGACCCTCGGCGTCTTGCTGGAAGAAGCCTCTTGCCCGGAAGTGCTCGTGCTCTACCACCTGTTTGTTGGTGAGTACGGCTCCCGCCGGCACCCCCACGTCCTGGAGGAGATGCATGACCGACTCGGCGCTTCGCTCCCGCGTCCAGGACTCGATGATCCCGTCTAGCTCATTTTCGTTTCGCTTTCGGTCCGCCGGGGTCGCGAACCGGCTGTCGTCCGGCAATCGTGGCATTCCCATGATCTCGCAGAGCGCCCGGAACTGCCGGTCGGTCTCGATGTCGATGGCGATCCACTCGTCGTCCTTGCACGGGTAGCAACCCGTCGGGGCGCGGTCGGGGCGTTTGCCGCCATAGGCTTCGGCGGTCCGGCCATTCATCACGTAGTCCAGGACCGGTTCGGGAAGGGTGAAGATGTTGGCCTCTCGCTGCGAGAGGTCGATAAGCTGCCCCTCGCCGGTCGCGGCCCGGTGGTGGATGGCGGCGATCACGGCGACGGCCGCGAGCAGGCCGCCGTTGGGGTCTCCGTACTTCACCCCCGTAGGGCTCCCTACCGCCCCCGGGTAGCTGCTGATGGCAAGCAGGCCCGACATCGCCTCCTGCGTGGCTCCCATGCCCACGAACCCGGACTCCGGCCCTGTCCTCCCGAACGCGGGCAGCGCGACGTAGACGATGCTCGGCGTGATCGCGCGGCAGTCCTCGTAGTCCACGCCCAGCCGTCCGGTGACGCCCACGCTGAAGTTCTCCACCACCACGTCCGACATGGAGATGAGCTTGCGGATGTGACGCTGCCCCTCGTCTGTGCGGAGGTCGATGGCGATCGCCAGCTTGTTCCGGCTGTAAGCATGGTAGCGTCCGACACCCTTGCCGCGCCCGCCGTCGCCGCGGCGGGGCGACTCGACCTTGATGACCTCCGCGCCCAGGTCGGCAAGGATGCGGGTGCAGTACGGCCCCGCCCAGATGTGAGTGAAGTCGACGACCCTCAGGCCCTCCAGCGGCAGGCGGCCTTTTTCGTGGCCGACACTGCGGCGCACTCGTTCACCGCGAGGGGGCAGGGAGAAGCCGTCGTGTTCCCCCAAGAGCGGCGCACGGTGGGTGACGAACGGCGTCCGCGACATCCGGAACGGCGCTCCCGGCATCGTCACACTGCCCGCAACGGGGTGCTGAACTTGGACGAAGAAGCGCCGGCGCCTCAGTTGAGGCGACTCCAGCAGGTCACGCGCCGTCGCGACGTAGCCGTAGGCATGGCCGTAACGCTGGGCCAGCCGGTACACCTCCTCCTTGGTGTGCTCGGATACCCAACGGCCGAACAGACGGGTCAGCTCCTCGGCATGCTCGCCGCGGCCCTGCTCCGTCGCGAAGTCGGGCGACGCGAGATCCGGAAGTTCCTCCGACATCTCGCGGATGGCCCCCGTCCAGTCGGCGGACGACCTCCCGTAGGCCAGTACGTACCCGTCGCTCGCTTTCCATACACCGCTAGGTTCCCATTGAGTCCCGTCCTCCCCTCTCCGTGCCGCCGTCCCCAGGCTCCACGGGTCCGCGTCGCCCCTCTGCGACACGTTCCCGTTGTAGAGCCAGCCGTTCATGGTGGCGCCGAGAATCGATGTCAGGCTTTCCAGGTGCGAGACCTCGACGTGCTGCCCTCCGAGCCGGTCGCGGGCGAGGAGCGCCGCGATTGCCCCGATGAAACCGTGGCATCCGGCGTGGTAGTCGGCCAGATTGCCGCCCTTTTTGAGCGGCGGGAGTTGCCTGCTGCCGGCCAAGCCGAGCTCACCGCTCAGCGCGTGGATGACGAGGTTGGTCGCCGCGAAGTCGCGGTACGGGCCGGAGAGTCCGAACGGTGTGATCGACACCACCACGAGATCGGGGTTCGACCTCAACAGCTCGTTGCTTGCCTGTCGGCTTGCTTGGGGGCCGTCAATCAGCACGTCGGCCCGGTCGATCAGCTCCCGAAGCCGGCGTCGGTGCGGTGGGTTGTCGGCGTCGACCACGACGCTCTTCTTTCCGGCGTTCAGATAGAGGAACAGGCCGCTCGCCTCGGGGTCGGGGACGTCGTCTCGGAAGGGGCCCAGCGTTCGAGACACGTCACCGGAGGGCGGCTCAATCTTAATCACCTCGGCTCCGAACCCCGCCATCAGCTTCCCGCAAAGTGGGCCCGCGATTCCCTCCGCGCGCTCCACGACAACCAGCCCATCGAGAGCGCCGCCGGTGGTGTCCGCGGAAAGAGTAGGGGATATGTCGTTCTCGGTAGTTGACATCGTTTCGGCAGTCAGTCTAGCATCCGGCTGATGCTAGTGCCGATTCCATATGATCTTGGCAGCTTACTCAAAGCACCCTCACCCCCGTATCGAGTACGGGGCAGGCTCTAGCCCTCTCCCACGATGGGCTGACAGGGGTATGTATTTGCCTATCGACCCACTCTCCATTGATGAGAAAGCAACCCCGCGACTGTTATTCTGAGCGTAGCGTAGCGGAGTGGAAGAATCTAAGGTGTCCGTCCGAAGGTAAAGCCGGCTTGGAAAGTTATTACGTTGTGTTGCATCATTGGTCATGAGATAAACGTGGTACCGGCTGTCTGGTATTGCGGTTATGGACTTTAGATTCTTCGCTGCTCTCGGAATGACAGGGATGCGGGGTCGGATCATAGCTACAAATCCGTTTTACCTACCCCTGTCAGCCCACGCCGGGAGGGGGCTGGGGTGAGAGTGAAATGCCTGGTTCTGCAAACGTCTCCAGGCGTCAGTGATGGGCCATGCCAACTTAGCTAGAAGCGAATCCCGCTCGCAGCCCTGAACTCGGCCACCGCGTCTCGGATTCTCCGGTAGCCCTCGTATTCCGTGACGACATCCTGCGGTCGCTCCCTGCTCCGCGCGAGGAAACCCGGTTCGCGCACCGACTTTACCGGTCTGCGACCGTCCTGGTACCGGATGTCGATGCTCCACCGGACGGCGTTCGTCTTGTTGGGTGGGGAGACATGCGGGACGTGTTGGTGCATGAGGAGGGCGTCTCCGACCTCCATCGGGACGACGACGGGTTCGAGGTCATTCAATTCGGCTAGGTAGGTATTCGGCTCCCACTGCTCCTCGTACGGCGGTGTGTGCCGGTGCCCGCCGGGCAGCACGTGGAGGCACCCGTTCTCCTCGTCGACCGGGACGAACGGTACCCAGAAATTCGGCTCCGGCATCTTGGGGGCCGCAACGATGCGGGACATGAAGCTCCCGCCCGCCCTCGAGGCTGTGCGGTCAAGCCCATACTGCTGCTGAACGTAGGTAATCCGCTTGGCGGCAAAATCGGTGTCTTCGTGCCATCGGAAGTCTGCCACGCCGAAGTTCGGGAGCTTCGGACGGAGCCGGTGACGGCCCTGGCAGTGTACCTCCGGCCCGACGATGCCCTCCACGATGTCGAGGAACGTTGGATGGCTCAGGAGCTTGAACACCTCAGGCCCTAAGAACTTCGAGCCGACTATCTCGTCGTATGCCTGCTCCGAATCCTCGACGATCCGCAAGAACCGGGTCTCAAAGCCGTCGTCGGCATAGAGCGAGTCTGTCAGTCCGTCCGCGTGGTAGGCCCTCGCAATCCGGTCGACTTCGGATTCGAGCTCGTCGATCAGCGGCTGAAGTTCGCCCGGGTCGAAGAGGCCCCTGAGCAGCACGTACCCCAATTCGTCGTATTGTTGCTTCTGCTCTGTGGTGAGTCCGGGCATCGACTTCTCCTTCGGACAGTGTGGCTCTCGAATTCTCTAGCTGTGTGTAAGATATGCGATCCGACGACACCATGCTTTCCGATAGAGGGACGGAAGTCAACCCTCAAGGAGACTCTGGTGCGAGCGCGACCCGCGTTACGTCAAGCGGGCAGGGGACTAAAGGGTCACCGTCTCGGGCACGTCGTCGAGACCGAAGTACTCGTGCTCGACACGGTCGGGATAGACCTTGACGATGCGCAGGCCTGACGGGTCTATGCCCAGGGGATAGCCGACTGCCCCCGACGCGACGATGTTGAGAGGCCCGTACTCGGCGTAGGCGTTCTTGTGCCAGTGGCCGGCGAAGGCGTATGTCGCGCCGTACTTCATCAAGATATCAACGATCGTCTGCCGTCGCGCCTTAGGGACGTTCAGCATGTGGTCGGCCTCGTCCAGGAATGCGACGAACAGCGGATGGTGCGTGAACAGCATGATGTGGTCGGCGTTTGCGTCACGCGCATTGGCTAGGTCAGTCTCAAGGAAGTCGACGATGCTCTCCCACTCTCCCGGCGCGCCGGAGGGGTCCACACACACGGAGCTGTTTATGACGACGAAGTGGCTTCCGTCGTAGTCGAACGAGTAGTTGTCGGGGCCGTAGCGCGCTTTGTAGACGCCGATGCTCTCCGGTGTGGGAGGCACCCCCACATCGTGGTTGCCTGAGACCCAGCGCATGGGTATGTCGTCGTCCAGCATCTCAGTCAAGCCCAGCAACGTCTCGTGCTGCTCGGCGTCGGTCTTGTCCTGCACGAGGTCGCCGCAGGTGATGGCGAACGCGGGACGCAGCCGGTTGATAGCTTCGATTGTCTGAGTGTAGCGTCGAGTCTCCTCGCTCATGTCCGTGACATCGGTCGGAAAGATTCGGAGTCCCTTGCGCCACCAGCGTTCGAGTTCCTCAGGATTCCGCCCGTTGAAGGACTTGAACAACCCGAATTGCGGGTCGGCCAGCTGCACGAAGAAGAAGCTCATGCGCCTAGTCCCAACCGAAGACCTTGTTCGTTCCGGCAAGGGGTATGCGGGCCATGGCCGACGCCTCTAAGCTGAGGGCGACCATGTCCTCCGGTTCGAGGCTGCGAACGTCGCTCTTGCCGAGCGAGCGTGTCAGGAGCGCCGCCTCCATCGTCATCGAGTTGAGGAAGTTGGCGACGCGATCCGCTCCCTCGTCCGGGTCGAGCCGGGCCTCGAGCACGGGGTTCTGCGTGGCTATGCCGACGGGACATTTGCCGGTCTGGCAGTGGTGACAGTCTCCGGCGGGTACCCCCACCTCTCGCTCGAAGTCGGCCTCTGGGATGTCGCGGTTGCAGTTGAGGGCGATCAGCGCTCCGATGCCGATGGCGACCGCGTCGGCGCCGAGGGCCAGGGACTTTGCCATGTCGGCCCCGCTGCGGATGCCGCCGGAGGCAACGAGGCTGACCTCACCATACAGGCCCATCTCCCTAAGTGCCTCGCGGGCCATGACGATGGCCGGTACTGTCGGTATGCCGCTGTGGTCGAGCAGTGCCTCGCCCGACGCTCCGGTGCCTGCCACCATGCTGTCGATGACGATGATGTCCGCTCCCGCCTTCGCCGCGAGCTTCACGTCGTCGGAGACCCGGCACGCGCCGAGCTTCACGCCCACGGGCACGCGCCCGTCTGTAGCTTCGCGGATTTGCTCGATCTTCACTGCCAGGTCGTCAGGGCCGAGCCAGTCGGGATGACGCGCGGGGCTGCGCTGGTCAATGCCGGACGGGAGGTCTCGGCTCTCTGCTATGTGGTCGAGCACCTTGACTCCCATGAGCATTCCGCCGGTGCCCGGCTTCGCGCCCTGGCCGACGACGATCTCCACGGCCTGCGCGCCGACGAGGTGGTGGGGGTTGAAGCCGTACCTGCTCGGCAGCACCTGGTAGATGAGCTTTTCGGAGGCCTCGCGCTCGGCTTGCAGCATTCCGCCGTCGCCTGTACAGCTCGCCGTTCCGACCATGGTCGCGGCCATGCCGAGGGCCTGCTTAGCGTGCCCCGACAGTGCGCCGTAGCTCATGCCGGTGATGTAGACGGGTGTCTCGATGACCAGTGGCTCGCTCGCGTAGCGGTCGCCGAGCTTGACCTGCGTGTTACACTTCTCCTTGTAGCCCTCGAGCGGGAACCGCGTCAGGCCGGTGGAGAGAAACGACAGGTCATCGAAGTGTGTAACCTTTTGGAAGGTGCTGAACCCGCGAATCCGGTAGCGTCCGATGTCCGCCTTCGCGTGGATGTCATCGATGATGTGCCTGGCCCAAATCTGGCTGGTTGACTGTACCATTCTTAGCCCTCATCCCAACCGGCTCCACCAGGGAGACGTTCGGGGAAGTTACACCGCCGACATCTCCAGACGTTCGAGTTTGTCGAAGTGGTAGAGTTTCTTCTCGGATACGATCTTGCGAAATCGGGGCTTGTCCTCGATGTCGTTTCGTTCGAGCAGGCCCCAAAGCTCGATCAATTCGCCTTCGGGGACGGTTTCGACAATCGCGTCCGTTCCGAGTGAGCCGATCTCGCCTCCGACGTAGATGACGCCCTCGTACATCGAGTCGCCCACCGCTTCGCCGACATCGCCGCACACGACGATGCGGCCCTTTTGCATCATGAACCCAGTCAGAAAACCCGCGTTGCCGCCGATTAGGAGGGTGCCGCCCTTCATGGAAATACCGGCGCGAGCGCCCGCGTTCCGCCCGACGACGATCTCGCCGCCCCTCATGGTCGCGGCGACCGACGCTCCAGCGTCCTTTGTGACGGTTATCTTTCCGCTCATCAGGTTCTCGCCGAGCGCCCATCCCGCGTTCCCGTCGATGTATACCTCGGGGCCGTCCATGAGCGATGCGCCGTAGTACCCGACGCTTCCCTCGATGGTGATCTTGCAGGGTTGCAGGACGCCCACGGCTATGTTGTGGCGCGCTTGGGGATTGAGCACCGTGATCTCATCCGCCGAGTCGGCGGCGTCCTTGATCTTGCGGTTTATCTCGGTGGTCGAGAGGTCCTTCGCGTCTATACGGACCACGTCAGGACCTCGTTCTCCTGCGGCTCCACGCGGTCGAGCTCCTCGTCCGTAAACACGCTCCGCAGCGCAATCTCCTCGGACGCCACGGCAACCACGTCGTCGGTCTGCATGGTGACCAAGGGCTTTGCCGCCCAGCGGTCCTTCGCCACGCCCATCCCGTTCTTGGTCGAGACGAGATAGGTGAACGTGCCGTCGAGATCGTCGAGAGACTGCGTGAGCACCGATTCGAGCGGATCGCCCTCCGCCAGCTTGTCGGCGAGGTACACGGCGATGAGCTCCGAGTCGTTCTCGGTCAGGAACCGGTGCCCCATCGACTGGTAGTGCCGCTTGAGCTTGTGGTAGTTCGTAAGTTGTCCGTTGTGGACGACGGTAACGTCGGTAAAGGGGTACGCCCAGAAGGGATGGGAGTGGGTGATGTCCACCTTGCTCTCTGTCGCCATGCGGACGTGTCCGATGCCATGCGTGCCGCGCATCATGCTGATGTGGTGGGCGCGGTCCATGTCGCTGGCGACGCCAACGTCCTTCACGACCTCCGACGCCTCGCCAATGCTGTGGATGACCACGCCGTCAATCTTCATCAGGGTCTCGGCTAGGCGTGACACCTCGCCCTCGTAGTTGACGGTCAACCGGAAGAAGCCTCCCCAAGAGCGGGTCGTTGCGACAACTCCTCCGGCTCTGCCGATGGCCTCCTCGACCCGTGCCAGTACGTCGCCGGCCGCGTCGGTGTCCTCGGTCCACAGCCGGACGATCAGGTCCTCGTCGAGCTGCTCTCCGACGACCGTGAATCCTGTCGAATCGCGCCCGCGATGGGCCAGCGCGTCGAGCATCTTGACGAGGTCGCTGCCCACGTTCGCGGCCCCGTTTCGCCCGCTGTTCATGTACATGATGCCGCTAATGCCGCACATACATCCCCCGGAAGCGGTCATTCCTGTATACACAAGACCGCGACACAACTATAGCATCGGCAGGGGTACCGAACAAGATATAGGAGCCGTAGGGGCGGGGCAATCGCATGTGGAGTTGGTAGGTACACCATCAATCGTCACTCCGGCGAAGGCCGGAGTCCAGAGGGGTGGGTTGGGGGACTCTCGCAACGTTGACTCTGAGTGAAATGCGATTGCCCTGGCCGTTGGGGTAGGGAGGAGAAAGTAGAAAGTGAGGAGAAGGCGTTAGGTTTCTTATGGTCAGTCGTTCGCGGCGACTGACTCTGAGGCCTCAGCTATGAGCTTGGCGAGATCCCTGCTGAATTGGCCTTTTGTCAGCACGAGGTCGCACCCGGCTTCCTCAGCCTTTTGCAGCATCACCGTGTTCGTGTGTCCCCCATACCCGACGATCTGGGGCCGTGACTCGCCGCTGTCCAGTACCATCCTTACAGCCTCACCCCAGAAGTCGGGGTCGGCCTCGAGGTCGACGAGGACGAGAACGGTCTCGCCGTCGGCCAATTCCTCCTTCAGCCGGTCTACCGTCATGACCTGCCGAGTGTCGCACCCGCTCGGCGCCGCAATGTTTTGAATGCGGGGCAGGAAGAAGAGGTTGGTGGCTACGACGAGGACTTTCTTGCTATGAGGCGTCGTCGAGACACTGGTGGAAGGGGCTGGCTGTGTCACGGAGAGACTTGTCCTTACTCGTCGTCGGTTACTTCGTCGACGATATCTCCAATCTCTACCAGTACAGGTTCATCACCATCCCCGGCTGGTCGGATTCGCTTGACATCAGTTCTTTGCATGCCTGCCTCCGGGTGGACGCTTTGCGCCAGCATCTCGGCAGCTTGACGTGCAGAAGAACTCCCAAATGTGTGGGTCTCGTACGTCCGAGCGATAGACATGGATGGTTGTGAATGGACAACCATGAAGCGAATCTTCTCGCGTGTAATCGTCCCGATGCCATCTCGGGTATCAGGGTCTTCGATCTCGACTGTTTCCATGAGCTTGAATCTAGTTCCCAACTGGACGCCATGGTCCGTCCCACGGTTTATGACAACCTCTCGATCGTTCAAGACCTTGGCAACCTTACCTCGGATTGCGCTCGCTACCATGTATCACTTCCAGTCATCAAGGAAATTCTCAGTCACTCGCCAGTAGTCCGATGGCATTGCCCTTACGAGTTATACGTTATCGGGAGCCGTGGTATTAAATCCCATTCTGTATTCCAAGTGTTCCCAAAACTGTGAGTTGACCCGGTGGATTGGGGCACATACTACATACCGGTCATTCATATGTTCCACAACTTTCACGACTCCCCAGAGACCATCGTTTACGTCTTCTTGGACGTACAGCAGGTCGTCTTCCCCAATAGCGTCGGAGTCGCCTAGCGCGACTTTCAGATGCACTGTTCCGTTGCACTGTTCCGTTTCTGTCCAGTATACCCGTACAATCCATAGGTGTCATCGCTTGTTTGAGACTTGACCTTACGGCGTGCTTGGCTAGTGGCCGTACGATCGAACGATACAGCGCCAAAGCGAAGCTGGTGAAGTTGGGGTAGCTAGCCATCAATGCGGCGAGGACGGCACCAATCGCCAGTCCGCCACCGGCTCTCACGACAACATGCATGACCAAGTTATTCCCTACCACGTCACGTGGGACCAATGCGATGCAAATGGTGACCGCAATCGAAGCGGAGATCGGCATTATGATCAGGAATGCTTTGCGGTTGAATCGACCTCCCATAAGCATGTGTTCAGGCTGACAGTCCCCGCTCGCCGTTCCGCCGTATCAGCTCGATGGCCCCCGCGATCCCATGCGGACTATCGAACACCGCCGATCCCGCCACGAGCATACGAGCCCCCGCGCGGACGACTCGTTCCGCCGTGTCCGGCCCGATGCCGCCGTCCACCTGAAGCGTCGCTGTCAAGCCGCGCTCGTCCAGCATCCGGCGAACGTGCTTAATCTTCTCGATGGACGATTTGATGAACGACTGGCCGCCGAATCCCGGATTGACCGACATCACTAGCACCAGATCGAGGTCGGGCAGGATTTCTTCCACTGCGGACACGGGCGTAGCGGGGTTCATGGCGACACCCGCGAGAATGCCCGCGTTTTTGATTTGGTGGACGACCCGGTGGAGGTGACGCATGGCCTCGACGTGGACGGTAATCAGGTCTGCCCTTGCGTCGGCCAGCGCTGGGATGTAGCGATCGGGGTTCTCGACCATCATGTGCACGTCGAATGCCGCGTTGGTCTGCTTTCGCAGCATCTGGATCACGGGCGGGCCGAACGTCAGGTTCGGCACGAAGTGGCCGTCCATCACGTCGAGGTGGATGGAGTCCGCGCCTCCCTCGACTGCCTCCCGGACCTGTTCGCCAAGCCTGGCGAAGTCGGCGGAGAGAACTGAGGGCGCGATCCTGATACTCTCAGGCATCTTCTCCCTCCAACTCGGCCTTCGCAGCTTCGATAGCAGCCTCGACCCTATTCGGAGCCGTCCCTCCAAATACGTCACGCGCACGAATGGAAGACTCCACAGTGATCGCGAGCACGTCGACTTCAAACTTGTCCGAGAACCGGAGATACGTCTCGAGATCGACCTCATCCAGACGCTTGCCAGACTCGACTGCGTGACGCGAAAGCCGCGCAACGATGCCGTGCGCCTCGCGGAAGGGCAGCCCCTTCGCGACGAGGTAATCGGCAACGTCCGTCGCAAGCGCGTAGCTGTTCTGGGCGGCGGACCTCATCCGCTCGGCCTGCATTTCCATCGTCGAGATCATCCCCGACGCCACCTGCAGCGTCGGAATGAGCGTGTCGACCGTGTCGAACAACCCCTCTTTGTCCTCCTGCATGTCGCGGTTGTACGTCAGAGGCAGTCCCTTCATCGTCGTTAAAAGGCCGATGAGATTGCCGTAGACGCGGCCCGTCTTGCCGCGCGCGATCTCCGCGAAGTCGGGATTGCGCTTCTGCGGCATGATGCTGCTGCCAGTCGTGTACCGGTCGTCGAGACGCACGAATCCGAACTCGTCGGACGACCACAGCACCAGTTCCTCGGCCAAGCGCGAGAGGTGCATTGCACAGGTCGCGGCGGCGGAGTGGAAGTCGAGCAGGAAGTCCCGGTCAGAGACGGCGTCCATGCTGTTGGCGCTGATCCTTCCGAAGCCGAGTTCCCGCGCAACCGATTCGCGGTCGATGGGGTAGGGGACGCCCGCCAGCGCGCCGCTGCCAAGCGGCATAGTGTCGGCGGATTCTCTCGCCTGCCGCATCCGCTCGGCGTCACGACCGAACATCTCGAAGTAGGCAAGCATGTGGTGGGCGAACAACACCGGCTGCGCGCGCTGAACGTGCGTGTAGCCGGGCATGACGACCTTGCGGTTATCTGAAGCCTTCGCGACGAACGCGGTTCTCAGGTCGTGAATAGCCTGAAGCGCTTCGCCGATGACTTCCCTGATATAGAGCCGAACGTCGGTGGCGACCTGATCGTTGCGGGAGCGAGCCGTATGGAGCTTGCCCGCCACGTCGCCGACCATCTCATACAGCCGGCGCTCGATGTTCATGTGAACGTCTTCGAGCTCTTCACGCCATGGAAACGCCTCCGCCTCGATCTCCTCGCGTATGCGTTCCAGTCCTTGGACGAGACGTTCTGCTTCGTCCTCCGCAATGATTCCCTGGCGGGCCAGCATCCGGCCGTGGGCAACTGATCCGGCAATGTCCTGGCGGTACAGCCGCCGGTCGTAGTGCAGTGAGACGGTATAGCGTGAATGCGTGTCCATGGGAGCGACCGCCTAGGTCTATGCGGGCCGCTTCGGCACGAGAAAGCGTCTGCGAAGGGTGAGCACCAGCTCGCCGCGCTGGTTGTGACCGCGACTCTCCATGTAGACAATCCCGCGATCTGGCTTGCTGCGAGACTCGCGCACCTCAAGAATTTCGCTCTCGGCGTATATGGTGTCCCCATGGAACACGGGAGCCTCGTGCCGTATGCGCTCGTATTCGAGGTTCGCTATGGCCTTCCCGGACGTATCGGGCACACTCATCCCGACCACGAGGCTGAGCACCAGCGGCCCGACCACGAGTATCTTGCCGTGCTGGTGGCGACTCATGTACTCCTCGTCGATGTGGAGCGGGTTGGTGTTCATCGTCAGGAGCGTGAAGATGTGATTGTCGGCCTCGGTGATCGTCTTGCCCGGCCAGTGCTTGTACACGTCGCCCGGAGAGAATTCCTCAAAGTAGTGGCCGTAGCTGTCTCTAGCGTCGTGTATCACCCGAAATATCTCCCATGCTTTCGGATCGAGTCGCCGGTACGCTGCCTCAAATGTCGGTCGGAGGCGGGGCCATTAGTATACACAACCGCCCTTGGAACCTTCGACGTTTACACACACGTGCAAGGTTCGGCGTGATCCAGTACTTTCCTAGTGTTTCAGTGTTTCAGAATCTTAAGTATTGAAGGGTAACGAGGCTATGACTTGGTAGGGGCGGGTTTGAAACCCGCCCTGTCGTGTACAACGCAAATCCAACCCCCAATTGCTACTCGTCATTTCAAAGATTTTCGTCTACTACAGCCTCGACGGGTAAGACGAGTACTCCACGACGATCTCCACGTCGTGGACGGTCACGCCGCCGGCCATATTCTCAGGCCGTGCATCAAGCGAAACGCTCAGGGTGTTCCATCCCTTGCGCGGACGGACGCCGTGCAAGTAAAACTCCAGCTGCTGGGCCGCGTATGGACCAAACGGGTGGCCGTAGTCGCGTGTCATGGGCTCGTCCGCGAGTGGCGCGCCGTTTAGGGACACCGACAGCGTGTCGTGCGTCATCAAGTTGTCGACCTTCATCCGCAGCGCCACGCTCTTGATCCGGTCGGGCTTCCCCTCGATGTCGTCCGAGACGTAGAAGGGAATGTCGTACTGCGTATCGGGGTCCGCCTCGGGAATCTCCACCGGCACCGCTTGGTCGTACTCCATGTCCGTCGCCTCGACCTTGCGTTCCGGCAGGAAGTAGCGCTTTGTCTTCTCCACCATCAGATCGGGATCGCCCATGTCGGTCAGGTACCGCCGTACCCCATCTCCGTGCGGCCAGTCGCCGAAGAAGGTGTACAGGCCGTCTGCGCCCCGGTCCCACATGTTCATCGCCCCCGCCCGCATGTGCTCCGAGGACGCGAAAACGCGCTCCGGCGCTCCGCTGCCCTCGTCGGCAAGATGAGGCTGGAGCATCCCGTAGACCGAGGTGTCGGTACCGCCTGCCGCCTCAAGCACCCAGTCGATCGGCATGTGCTGATCGAGGATGAAGTACGTGTACATCATGGGCACGACGTAGTCGACGGAGCCGTCCTCGATCCACTTCCGCACGTCGTACCCCGCGCGCTTGTTCATGGCTTCGGTCGGGTAGATGCGCGCTCCGACCACACCGCGACCGCCCGGCCGGCTGTGGACCGTGTCGGCCACGGAACGGACGAAATCGGTTATCGTCGAGGTATGTTCCGCCACGTCCTCCTCGCGCAGCGCGGGAGGCCCGCCGCCGGGAGGACACGAGAAGTCCATCTCAATGCCCTCGGTCGGGTAGTCGTGCGCAAGTTCCTTGAGCACGGCGAACTTGGCGTCCCTGATTTCTTTGTGAACGTACCCGCGCCCTTCCGGTGTCACCAATGACCTGTCAATCCCAAGGTAGTTGGTCATTCGCACACTGGCGATGAAGTCCATGCCTTTGTCGTGGGCGCGGTCGATCAGGACCGTGAGCGGGTCGAGTCCCCGGTCGATGAGGCTCTGCATGTTGTACCACACGTGGTAATACGCCACCTGGTCGAACGGCTGGATGTCGGAGCCGAACCTCTCCCCCACCTTGGACGGATAGAACAGGCCGTCCCCGCGCTCGACCATGTAGACGAAGGTGTCCACGCTGGTTCCGGCCACGTCGTCGATGGGACGCCATGCGTCCTCCATCGCCATAGGCGGGTCGAAGACGAACAGATAGAAGTGCCGCGCGTCGTTGGCGTATATGACTCTCTTCCGCTTCATGGTGTTTCTCCTTAGTGAAGTATGGCCGTCGATTTCGGTTCGCCAAGTGCCGTCGTTCTTGCTCATGCCGCCTAAAGTATAGAGCAGGCTGGAATTTCGCACAGCCTTCCAAGCAAGGTGTTTGTCATCAATAATTTGCCGGTCGGAGGATAGCAGGAGTTTAGGAACTATGGAATTCCTCTGAAAATAGACCCCGGCCAACCGGCATTCGTAGGGCGGGTTTCAAACCCGCCCTTCAGAGCACCAACGCCACCGCCACACCGTCATTCCTGCGAAGGAACGTCACCCCGTACCCCGATACGGGGCAGGAATCCATCCTCCGGCTTCTGCCACGCGAGGACGACGAGGCCAAATCCATTTTCATGATTGGTGGTGTCGGTGGCAACCGACATGAGCGATTCCTCTGAAAATAACCCCCGTCCAATCTACCGTAGGGCGATTCGCGAATCGCCCTACGGCCATCTTCATGAATGGTGGTTTCGGCGCCAACCGGCATGGGCAATTGAGATACGAAAAGTCACACGCTGCATGGACATAGAACGCCGATGTAGTATTGACATTCCTCGAAAAGGAAGATACATTGCGATACGTTGTTCAGGTGTGCGTTCAAATTTAGGTAATTGAAGACAAAACACAGAAGGGAGCGACATATGAGAGACAGGATATGGAAATATAGTCTTGCAGCCGCCTTTGCGGCTGTGGTCTTGGCAGTCGCGGGCATCGCCTGCGCTGCTGAAGAGGCGGCCGACCCGCAGCAACCAGCGGCGGCCAGGCAAGCGGCCCCTGCGGCGGAGGCGGCGTACCCGGCGGGTGAAGTTCCTGATGCCCCGTCCCAGGTGCAGCAGCAGCCGGCAGCGGCAGCGCCCGCGAGAGCGGCTGCCCTCCCGCTAGCGGCCCAGGCGGCCCAGGCGGCAGCAGGGTCGGCGGCGGGACCGGCGGCCCGTACCGGCGAGGACCCGGATGTGGCCGCGGAAGAGTACATGTACATGGCGCCGAAGCTGGAGCCGGGCGAATATCCCGCCACACGGTTCTGCGACCACTGCGCGACGCCCAAGAAGTTCAACGAATCGCCGACATCGGCGTCCCTCGCCCGGCAGGGCGCGATCCTGCCTCTCGAGCAGCGATTGGCCGTTCCGGAGGATGTGCTTATCTACATGCCCGGCGATGAGATCGGGCAGTACGGCGGCCAGATGCGCGTGACAACCAGGGGCAACATCGAGCTCATCGAGGGCATGACGATGATGTCCGGGCTCGGCGGCTCCCCGGACGCCATCTTCAACGTGCCGGTCGGCTTCAAGACGTTCGACACGAACGAGGACGCCACGGTGTTCACCGTCGAGATACGCCGAGGCATGCGCTGGCACAGCGGTTACCCGTTCACGATGGAGGACGTTCGCTTCGCGCTCGAGGAGCAGATGCTCAACAAGGAGCTCATGCCCGGCCTTCCCGCAGTGCTCAAGTCGCCGATTACCGGCAACGACATGCGGATAAACTTCGTCGACGAATCGACCTTCACGGTCAACTTCGACGACCCGAACTGGAGCTTCGCGGAGTCGAGCGCGGTCAGAGTGTTCGCAGGCATCAAGGGCTGCCCGAGGTGCTTCGTCTCGCCTTCACACGTCCAGAAGCGGTTCCACATCAAGTACAACGCCTCTGAGATACCTGCGCTCTTGGAAGAGTACGACGTGCCTAACTGGACGAAGCTCATTCTCAGAATCCGCTGCGTGATCTGCTTCGAGGGCCACCCGTCCGAGGCCATCCCGAAGGAATTCGACATCAACTACATCTACAAGGGCGATCACTACATTCCGTCCCTCGGCGGGTGGTTCATCCAGGAGAATGGAGATGGGCTCATAACCCACGCCCGCAACCACTACTACTACGGCGCGGACCCCGAAGGCAACCAGCTTCCGTACGCGGAAGGCTGGCTGAACGTCGTCGCGGGCAGCCGTGAGGTTGCGATCTTCCGCACCATGAACGGCGAGTCGGACTACACGCGGCACGACCTCGCGACCGAGGAGATGCCGCTCTACCTGGCGAACTCCGAGAAGGGCGACTACAGCGTGCTCAAGCACGACCTGACGGACGGCGCCGACTCCACCTTCGTCGTCAACCAGGAGTACGTCGAGGACCCGGAGATCGGCCACCTTTTGCGCACGACGGACTTCCGTGTCGCGCTCTCGCTCGCGTGGGACAGGGACGGAACGAACGAGGCGCTCGCTGCGGGACTGGGCGTACCGCAGAACATGATGCCGCACAGCTCGACCCCGTACTTCGCAGGTGAAGAGTATCGACTCGTCGATACCGAATACGATCTCGACCGCGCCAAGTCCCTGATGGAGAAGATGGGCTACACGGACGGCAACGGCGACGGCTACTACGACAAGAAGGACGGTTCCGGTCCGCTGACCCTCAACTTCCTGTCGTACTGGGTCCACTGGCCGTACGCTCAGTGGGTCGCAAACGACTGGGACAAGCTTGGCATCAAGGTGACAACCAGGGAAGAGTCGCCCTGGAGTTACACCAACGCCATCCCGCCGACCGAGTACTTCGCGTTCTTCGCATCGCCTGAGGGCGGCACGAATCCCTGGTCGAACATGTGGAACCGCGTCGCCCCGACCACCAAGGACGCCCAGGGTCCCGGCATGGGCCAGTACTTCGCGACCCGTGGAGAAGAGGGCATGGCCCCGACCGGTCCCGACGAGAAGTACCAAGACATCTACGGGAACATGGCGCCCGACGGTACCTACCCGGCGGACATCGACAATCAGTTGATCCGCTACCAGGAGATCATCTCCGAGGGACTCGTCCGAGCGCTGCTCGATCCTTACCGGGTCGAAATCGGCAAGGAGCTCTTCAGGGAGAATGCCCTTGACAAGTACAAGATCGGCGGCCTTGCCTACTCCGGCATCTTCCGCGCGCTGAAGCTCAAGCGGAACAACGTCAGGAACGTTCAGAAGAACTGGATGGGTAGCGGGCCAATCGAGGCGTACTACTTCGAGGACGGCATCGATAACGTCAACAACCCGGGCAACCGTTCGAGGCGCTATTCCAGCGTGAACTTCCTCGATCCGAGATACTGGGACTAGGAGTGCAAACCTCTACCCCTGCATTTGCAGGCTAGGGTAATAACCAAGAGGCCCGGCGGATTCTACGCCGGGCCTCTTGTCGTTTATTACCCTTTTGGTCTGAAAAGCGTCCTACAGCTCGTCCTCCTCGTCCTCCTCGTCGGACGCGCGGCGGCCCGGACCCCGCCCATCGAATGATATGCGCTTGAACGACTCCGCGTACTTCATTCCCTTGCCCTTCGCGCGTTCACGCCGTCCCCGCTTCATCGACGCCGCAACCTGCTCGTCCGTGCCGGAAAGCTGGGACGTGTGCCGAAGCAGCGCCTCGATGGACGTGTCGATGGTGTCGGTCACGTCTATCCAGATGTCCGGGGACGGGTGTCCTATCACCCAGACCTCCCGGACCTTGTGCGGCTCCAGTCCTTCTTCGAGCAGTTCGGGGAACGTCAGATGGTCGCGCGCTGTCGGGAACACCGCCGCCATCGCCGCCTCTCCCGCCGCCATGTGGTCCGGGTGACCGAACCCGTAACCGCCGTCCAGGTTGCGCATGGGGTACATCGTGATGAGCACGTCCGGCTTGTGCTGCCGGATCTCTGTGGCGATCTGTCGGCGGACTTCCAGCGTGGGCTGAAGATAGGCGTCGGGATGGTCGAGGAACACGACGTCCTTCAGACCCAGCACCTTCCCTGCGTCGATCTGCTCTTCCCGCCGGATTCGCGCGAGATCCTCCGACGTCAGCGACCGGTCGCTCGTGCCCTTGCTCCCGTCGGTGCACAGCACGTACACAACCTCCCATCCTGCGGCGCACCACTTGGCCACGGTGCCGGAACTGCTGAACTCGGCATCGTCCGGGTGCGCCACGACCACCATTCCGCGACTGAACTCTTCATTCCACTCTGGCATCGATCACATCCTCAAAGTTTCTGTTTTGCTGGCTGCTGATAATAGAACGTACGCCGCGCTGCGGCAACTTGACTACCCGGTCCTACTGGACAGACAGCGCAAATTCCGTTGAGAACAGCGCGTCACTTGCGTGCTGAATGAAGTCCATGAGGACTGCGGGGTAAACCCCCACGAGCAACATTCCCACGAACAACACGCCAAGCATACCGTACGTCAAGCGAGGCACGACGACCGACGACTCCGGTTCGGGCGCCGGCTCGATGTACATCTGTCGTATGACCATCAGGTAGTAGTAGAGCGACACCAGGCTCATCAGTATAGCCAGCCCCGCCAGCCAGAGAAGGCCCTGCGAGGCGGTCGCCGTGAAGAGATAGAACTTGCTGGTGAATCCGGCGAAGATGGGCAGCCCCGCGAGCGAGAACAGCGCTGCGGCCATTACCATCGCCAGTCCGGGCGCTCTTCGGGCCAGCCCTGCGAAAAGCGAGATCGTCTCTCCTCCCGAACTCGTTGAGACCGTACTTACGACCAGGAAGGCGGCCATGTTTGTGACTCCATACGCGACGAGATGCAGCATAATGGCGTTCGTCGCCAGATGCGAGCGGTCGATCGCCAACTCGCCGTTCGATCCTGCCGCAGTCAACGCCGCGATGCCCATCAGCAGGTATCCCGCGTGTCCGATGCTCGAATATGCCAGAAGCCGCTTGATATTCGTCTGCGCGATGGCGAGCAGGTTGCCCACAACCATCGTCACCGCCGCGAGGACCACGATGATGAGCCGCCACTCCGTCGCTGCGGGGATGAATGCCTCGGCGAATAGCCGCATGAACAGCGCAAACGCTGCCGCCTTCGAGCCGACGGCAAGGTATGCCGTAACCGGCGTCGGCGCGCCCTCGTAAACATCCGGCGCCCACATATGGAAGGGAACCGCGGCGACCTTGAAGCCCAGTCCCGCGATAATCAGCACAATGCCGACGAAAAGGCCCGGAGACAGACTCGACATGCCCGCCAGCGCCTCGCTGATGCCCTCGAACGTGGTCGTGCCGAGATGTCCGTATACTTGACTGATGCCGTAGAGCAGGAACGCGGACGACAGCGCGCCCAGCAGGATGTACTTCGTCCCCGCCTCGTTCGACCGCTCGTTGTAGCGGTCGAAGGCCACGAGCGCATACAGGCTGAAGCTGAGCAGTTCAAGCGATATGTACGCGGTAAGCAGCTCGCCCGACGAGGCAAGGAACATCGCGGCCACGACCGTGAACAGCAGGATTCCGTAGAACTCACCCGCGTGGTCAAGACGTTGTCTTACGTACTCGACGCTCGACAGGACCGCGATGATGCCGAGAACGAGGAAGAATCCCTTGAAGAACAGCCCATAGTCGTCGACGCGGACAACGCCGTCATAAAGAACGGTGTCCCTTCCCCACAGAAACACGAGGGTGAAGGCGAGTATGCCGAGCAGCGCCAAGGCAGATGCGTAGCCCAGCCAGTGCTTCCGTTCGGACGGCGTGAAGAAGTCCGCCGTCAATACGAGAACCGCCAACACGGCCACGAGCGCTTCCGGCAACAGGAGCGTGAAGTCGTTGCCCATCTAGCCCGCACCCGTTACGCGCGTTAGGAGTTCCGCCACGTTCCCGTCAATGGCGCTCAGGAAGGGGAACGGGAAGAGGCCCATGAGCAAGATGAAACCGACGAGGATGACGGACGCCCCCGCCTCTCGCCTCGAAATGTCCGTTTGATTCCGCCACTGCTCGGCCAGTTCCCCGAAAAACACCTTCCCTATCAGTCTCAGGATGTACACGGCGGTAATCGCCGCGCCGACGACGCCGAGCGCCCCCAGTACCGGGTAGGTCTGGAACAGACCGAGGAAGACGAGCAGTTCGGCCACGAACCCGCTCAGTCCCGGCAGTCCGAGTGAGGCCAGCCCCGCGATGGCGAAGAGCCACGCGGTCGTCCCCATGCGCTTGGCCATCCCCTCGAGCACTCCGATGTCTCTGGTGTGCGTCCGGTCGTAGATTGCGCCCACGACCGCGAAGAACAGGGCCGTCATCACCCCGTGCGAGAACATCTGCATCACAGCGCCGCTCACCCCGAGGTGGTGCAAGGTCGCCAGTCCCATGATGACGTACCCCATGTGGCTCACGCTCGAATAGCCTATGACATACTTCAGGTCACGCTGCCCCATCGCGGAGATCGCCCCGTAGATGACGTTCACGGCCCCCAAAATGACCAGCACCGGCATCCAGGCCTCGGCGCCCTCCGGCAGGACGGTCATTCCCACGCGCAGAATGCCATATGCGCCGAGCTTCATCAGGACGCCCGCGTGAACCATGCTGACGGCTGAAGGCGCCGCGACGTGTCCGTCCGGCGACCACGTATGGAACGGCCACATTCCGGCGAGCACGCCAAACCCGACCATCAGGAACGGGAAGAATATGCGCTGGAAGCCTACGGAGAACTCTACCCGTTCGAGGACCTGCAGGTCGAACGTGCCCGCATTGGCCTCGACGAATATCGCCAGCAGCGCGATCCAGATCAGCACGCTGCCCGCAACAAGGAACAGCATCAGCTTCATCGCGCCGTATTCCTTCGTGCGGATGAAGGTCTTGAAGGTGGAACTGCTTCCCCACACGCCGATCAACGGGTACATCGGCAGCACGGCGAGTTCGTAGAAGAAGAACAGGAAGAATAGGTCGAGAGACACGAACACACCGAACACGCCCGAAAGCAGCATGAAGTAGAGGATGAAGAAGTCCTTGTTGCGGTCGGCGATGCTCCAAGAGATGAGCGTACCCGTGAACATAACGATACCGGTGAGGAGCGCCATCATCGCCGAGATGCCGTCCACGCCCAGGGAGAGCGTTATTCCTCTGTCACCAAACGGCCACGGCCCGGGAATCTCCAGCCACTGCCACGCTCGGACGAATTGGAAGCCCCCGGCATCGTGGTCGTACAGAACGAAGACGTAGATGCCGAGCAGCATCACGACGAAGGATAGGATCGTGGAGACCCACCGCACGACTCCGGGTCGCTGGGCCGGAACGAATAACAGGACGCCGGCCCCAATGAGCGGCAAGACGATCAGCAGGAACAGAACGTATCTGTCAAACGTCTCCATTCAGCCCGGTCGTTACAGCAGAACGACGCCTCAAACCCGGCGTCGCCTCTGCGTCTGAAGTGTGTGGAATTGCGGACAGCCCATCAGATGATACCACCAAAGAGCGCCGGTCACATAATGCCATGCGGCGGTACGCTGCCATATACGGGTGGACTGGATGCCGCTGCCAACGGTTCGTCGCTCAACCCCAGCCGGTCGGGTTGATGTCGAAGGCCACCCCTTGGGGGTCCATCCACTTCTTCTCGCCCACCCAGTTGTCCTCCGTACCCTCGCGGTTGCCGTAGGTCCGGTTGTACTCGTCCATCTCCTGTCCTCCGAGGGCGCTCATCTTTTCCTCGACGGCGTTCATGTCCTCGATCTTAATGCCGAAGTGGTGCAGTCCCGGCCGTCCGCCGCCATACCGGTCCGCCTTGAACTCCAAGAGGGCGAACACAATGTAGCCGTCCGTCAAAATGACAGCCTCATCGCTCCTCGAAATCTCTTCGAGATCGAACGCCCCCTTATAGAACTCCGCAGAGGTCTCGAGATCGTTCGTGGTCAATGCTATGTGCCTGATCTTCGACATACCGCGCCTCCTGTCGGGCTGATGGGCCGATAAGCGACCGATCATATCCTACACCATGCCGGAGACGTGCGGCTTGGAGGCTTCACCCAATATAGGTTTCGAGACGACCTCAGCATCGAATTCCAGGCGGGCTCGTGCCGACAGTGAGTACGAGGCGTAAGCCGCTAGGAGTTGAGAGAATTGGCCGGAACATGTACGGTCATTACCCTGAAAATAGCCCAAACGACACCGCAATCGTCATTCCTGCGAAGGCAGGAATCCAGTTCCCGGCTCCTGCTATCAGCCTAGCGGCGACAGAGAGGCCATCATCTTTTTCGTGTTTCGTGGTGAGGGGGGCAACCCTCATGACGTATTGGTGCGAAAACAATCCCTGGCAGACCTGTGGTAGGGGCGACCCTTGTGGTCGCCCGTCCCCGCTACGTGCCCATTTTCATCCCCCGGTGTGCAGACGGCAAGGCTGCATGGATGATTCCTCTGAAAATATGCCCCGGCCAACCGTATTCGTAGAGGCGGGTTTCAAACCCGCTCCTCACTGCCAACGCCACCCCCACACCGTCATTCCGGCGGAGGCCGGAATCCAGTCCCCGGCCATCTGCCGTGCGAGGACGCAGAGGCCAACCCCATTTTCATGATTGTTGGTGTCGGTGGCAACCGACATGGGCGATTGACATATAATATATATACTGAAGTGAGGTGCTCCTATGGATGCGAAGTCGCACATTGCAAAATGGGGTTCAAGCCTAGCCGTCCGTATTCCGAAGCCTGTCGCCGAGCAGTGGGGCGTTCAGGAAGGCTCGCCAATAGATATAGTCCCACATGGTGACCAAATCGTGCTTCGCAAGAGGACATATGAGTTGGCCGCCATGCTGGCCCAAGTGACCCCGGAAAACCTCCCCTCCGAATGGGATACGGGCGAGGCTCGGGGTAGGGAGATATGGTAGATTTCCTGATGGTGACCCTATCTCGAAACTACCCCGTCCCCATCCACCACAAGACCCCAAGCACCAGAATGCCCAGCGCCATCGCCAACCCGTAGTTGTAGAGCCGTCCCGTCTGTACGAACCGTGCGCGGAAGGCCGAGAACCGCACGAAGAGGGCGGGCCCGTCCACTCCGGCGTCATTGACGACGATTCGGTCGAACGCCGCAACCGCGCTGCCGAAGGCGAGGATGACTCGGTCGACGATCCACTGGTACGCATCGTCGACGTAGTATTTCCTGACTAGGGTGCGATACATGGGCGCGAACCTACGCGCTAACGATTCGTGTGAAATACTCCCGCGAACGTAGATAAGCCATCCCACCGCCACGCCGCCGATTGCCAGCAGAATGGACAGACCTGCCAGCCAGGGCACGATGTGGAACTTCTCCTCGTGGTGCAGAAAATCCTGATCGGCAAGCAGGAACGCGCCGAAGCCGTCATATGAGCCGGGCCAGTCGAATACCAGTGCACACGCCAGTACGGAACCGATGGCAAGCAGAATGAGCGGAACGATTAGCAACCTGGGAGGCTCGTGGGCTTCAACGGACTCTGTCGAATTCCCGAAGAACACCACGAAGACGACCCGCGCCATGTAGAGAGCGCTGAGCAGCGCTCCCCCCAGCGCCAGCGCCAAGAATATCGGACCTCGCCCGTCGCTGACTGCCACAAGGACCTCGTCCTTGCTCCAGAACCCCACCAGCGGCGGAATCCCTGCGAGCGACGCCGCTCCGATGATGAACGTCACCGACGTAACGGGCATCTTCTTGATGATCCCGCCCAGCTCCCAAATACTCGTCTTGTGCGTCGCGTGGTTCACGCTTCCTGCTCCCAGGAATAAGAGCGCCTTCGCAAGCCCGTGCGCGACGAGGTGAAGCATTGCGGCCCCAAGGGCGCCAACCCCCAATGCTAGGATCATCAGTCCGAGGTGACTGATCGTCGAGTACGCGAGCACCTGCTTGAAGTCGACCATGACGAGCGACAGCGTCCCCGCGTAGATGAAGGTGAACAGCCCAACGACGGACACGATGAGGAGGACGTTCTCCGTCATCTCGAACAGCGGCAGCAGCCGTGCCGTGAGGAAGACGCCCGCCGCGACCATGGTGGCGGCGTGAATCAGCGCGCTCACCGGCGTCGGACCCTCCATCGCGTCCGGCAGCCAGACGTGGAACGGGAATTGGGCCGACTTCCCCATCGCGCCGAGGAAGATTAGCAGCATTGAAAGTGTGAGCGTGCCGCTGTCGATCCCTCCCTGCTCGGCCACATGGAAGATGGTCGAAATGTCGAAGGTGCCGGTCGCGCGAAACAGCAGGATGATGCCGATGAGCAGGCCGACGTCCCCGATCCTTGTCGTGATAAAGGCCTTCTTCGCCGCCTCCGCAGCAGTCCTTCGCTCCCACCAGAACCCTATGAGCAGGTACGAGCCAAGTCCCACTAGCTCCCACGCCACGTAGAGAAAAATCAGGTTGTCCGCCAGAACGAGCGCAAGCATCGCCCCGGCGAACAGGGCATGGACGGCGTAGTACCAGCCTATGCGGCGTTCGCCCCTCATGTACTCGAGCGAGTACACCTGCACGAGGAGCGCGACGAAAGTTACGAGGCCGAGCATCGTCACCGACAGCCGGTCGACGATGATGCCCCACGATATCCGCGTGTCGCCCAGAACGATCCAGTCGACTCCGACCGTGCGAGCGCCGTTTGCCATGAGGTCGGCGAGCACGAACCAGAAGAGGACGAACCCGATCGCGATGGCCGCAAGGGGAATGTGTACTCCCTGCCTCGGGAGGAACCGCCCCAAGATGGCGGTCACGAAGAACGCCGAGACGCTCAGCGCCGGGATAACCCACGCCCACGACGCGGTAATAGTGTCGAACGGCGACATCCTAAGAGAGGAAGACCGTCAAGACAGGGGAATCTGGTGCTCCGCCGATTTCGGCAAACAACTGTCCGCTATTCCGACGCCAGTTCGATATTGTCCCTAATCTGTCTGGCTCTGAGATATTCTGCCGAGGAGACGAGGTTCAGGTCCTTGTCCAAAAAGTAGGTCGTTGGGTAGGCGTCAACGCCGTATTGCGTGGCGATGGAGCGGTCGAAGTCGCCGCCGACGACGAAGTGCAGCTCTTTGTCTGTCACGTAGTCCTGGCCTGACGTCTCATCGCTTCCACCGGGATCCCATGCCGACTTGCTTTCGGCGGAAACCTGGATGGCGACGTAGTGAACGTTATCTTTGTTCTGGTTGTAAGAGTCCTTGAGAAGAAACATCAGGTCCTGGCACTGGGTACACGCCGGGAACCAAAAGTTGATGACCACGGGCTTGCCCCTGAGATCGGACAGGTTAACGACTTGATCCTTGGTGAAGTTGTCGTTTTCGTACACCGTGAGCGAGAATTCCGGTGCAGGCTTCCCTACCTCCGCCATTGCGGCGGGAGCGGCCTCGCCCGATGTTCCCGTTTGCCCTGTCGTCCCGCTATCGGACGCCCCGCTGCCGCCCGTGGTCGCGGCGTCGCCACCGTTACCATCTCCCCCGCCGCACGCCATCGTAAGGGTAAGCAGCATGACTGCCAGAGCTATGAAACCGAAAGACCGTGTGTGAAGCCTCATGTCGTTACCTCTCACCACTTCATTAGGTTGACTTCGTCCACATTCACCGTGGAACGGTTTCTGTACAATCTTAGGATAATCGCTAACGCCAGCGCTAGCTCCGCTGCCGCAATCGTGATCACAAATACGACGATGACCTGTCCAAGCGCTCGACTCGGGTCGGCAAAGTCGGCGAACGCGGCGAATCCTATAAGATTGACGTTGACCGCGTTTAGCATAAGTTCAATTGACATCAATATCAAGACCGCGCTCCGACGCGACAGCACGCCGTACAGCCCGATGGCGAACAACGCCGCTGCGACTATTTGGAAGTGGGCAAGCTCGATCACTCTCGTCTCCCATTCGCTCCGACCATAACCACCACGCCGATGAGAGCCACGAGGAGTACCAATGAGGCTATCTCGAACGGGACGGCCCACTGCTCGAACAGCGTTCGCCCCAGGTCTTCCAAAGTCACGGCCTGCCTGTCCGGAACCGTCCTCACGGTCGTAAAGAACACCGAGGCCGCCAAGAGGGCGAATACTCCGGCCGAGACGATAGCCGCGATGGGCCACTGCCGGTTCCCCGACAGGTTCTCGAAGTCCTGAATTCGCGTGAGCATCAGGGCGAACAGTATAACTATCACTATCGCCCCGCCGTAGATGAGCACCTGGACAAGCGCGAGAAACTCCGCGAACGCGGTGAGAAAAAGACCCGCCACGCCCATCAGCGAGGCGAGCAGCGAGAACGCGGCATAGACCACGTTTCGCGTCGTCACCACGCCAAGCGCTCCGCCCAATGCAATGGCGGCCGCGATCAAGAATACGATGAGGGAGAGAGACAATTCGCGAGCAAACTCCCCATGAGTCTCTGCCGGTTCAAGTACGACATTATAGCACCATCTCCTTCGCAGTAGGTGAACTCAGTCACATGTCTCGAGGGAGCACGAAATCCCTACGCGAAGGTAACGCAGATCCTCGACACCTTGTCGCAGGTTGACAGTCTGAACGTGCCTGTCCTACGATGAGAACCACAATTGAACGTGTCCGCAGCCACGTAATGCCATCGATTTAGCCGATCATCTACAAGGGAGGTCTTCGATGTCACAACGACTCTTGGACCGGATCGATGCGCCGAGCGACCTCAAGGCACTCACCCACGAAGAGATGGCCCAGGTCTCCCAGGAGGTGCGAGACACCATCATCTCCGTCATAACCGAGCGCGGCGGTCACTTGGCCTCCAATTTGGGGGTAGTCGAGCTCACGCTGGCCCTTCATCGGGTCTTCGAAAGCCCCAAGGACAGCATTGTCTGGGACACCACCAACCAGACCTACACCCACAAGCTGGTCACCGGACGGCGTGACGAGTTCAAGGACATTCGCCTGGAAGGCGGACTGTCCGGCTTCGGCGAGCCGAACGAAAGTCCCCACGATGCCCTCTGCGCCGGACACGCCGGCACAGGACTCTCGATCGCCCTCGGCGTCGCGGAAGGCGCGGCGAACCGCGGGCAGGACTCCTGGACCATCGCGGTGGTCGGCGACGGTGCAATGACCTCCGGCTCGAGCTTCGAGGCGCTGAACAATATAGTTCACCTCAACCCCGAGAGACTCATCGTCGTCCTCAACGACAACGGGATGTCCATCTCCGAGAACATCGGCTTCCTCACCAACTGGCGCAAGCGTCTCATCACCCACCCCGAATATCAGGCGATGGTCGAGCGCATGAAGGCCCTTTCCCGAAAGGTGCCCACGGGTGAGTTGATGTACAGGCTCGCCAAGCGGTTCAACACAGGGGTGGAAGGCCTCGTCGTGCCCACCATGTTCTGGACTGAGATGGGGTTCCAATACCTCGGCCCCATCGACGGTCACGACTTCAAACAGCTCGAAGAGACGCTCCGCCAGGCCATGAAGCCCACCGGTTCGGTCCCCCTGGTTCACTTGTTGACCCACAAGGGACGAGGCTATGAACCCGCCGAGGACGACCCCGTCAAGTTCCATCAGCCAAGCTCGCCCCTCGGTGATTCGTCGGGAGCGCCCACCTACTCCAAGGTATTTGCCCAGACCATCACGCGCATCATGCGCAAGGACAAGTCCGTCGTCGGCATCAGCGCCGCCATGTTAGAAGGCACGGGCCTCGTGGACGTGCGCCAGGAGTTCCCCGACAGAGTCTTCGACGTCGGCATCGCCGAGCAGCACGCCGTCAGCATGGCCGCCGGAATGGCCTCCAACGGACTCAACCCCTTCGTCTCCATCTACTCGACGTTCCTCCAGCGCGCGTTCGACCAGGTCGTTCACGATGTCTGTCTCCAGAACCTCCCGGTGAAGCTCATCGCCGACCGAGCCGGCATCGTCGGGGAAGACGGCAAGACGCACCACGGCGCTTTCGATATCTCGTATCTCAGGTGTCTCCCAAACGCCGTCGTTGCAGCCCCCATGGACGAAAACGAGCTGCAGCACCTCATCTACACCGCCTACAAGCACGACGGCCCCTTCGCCATACGCATCGCAAGAGGGACCGCCGTCGGTACGCCCCTCGACGACGACCTCAAGGAACTGCCTATCGGCAAGGGCAAGGTGGTTGGGCAGGGAAGCGACGTCGTGATCTTTGCGCTGGGCAAGTCTGCCAGCGCGTCCTTGGAAGCAGCCGAAATACTAGCTGAGCAAGGCATATCGTGTGGAGTCGTCAATCCGATCTTCGTGAAGCCGCTTGACACCGGTCTGCTCTTTGACGCTGCCCGCAGCGTCGGACGCATCGTCACGGCAGAGGAAAACGTGCTGGCCGGGGGCTTCGGATCAGCCGTCCTGGAGGCACTCGCCGGCGCCGGACTGGATGACGTCTCGGTCCGCCGCATCGGGATGCCGGACTCCTTCGTCGAGCACGGCACCGCGGCAGACCAGCGACACCAGCTGCAGTTGGACGCCGAAGGCATTGCCGAGCAGGTCCTCAGCGCCTACTTCCCCGACGCGGCCTCTCGACGCAGTGAGGCGGTCAAGGAAGTCGCGGCAACGACCTAGCGGTTCAACATCCTATCGGTAGGGGCGGGTTTCAAACCCGCCCTGTCCTTGTAGGACGCAGATCAAACCCCCTGCTACTACCCGTCATTTCAGAGATTTCGGTCTACTAGCACAGTAGCCGCGTACGTCAACCCCGCCGCGAAGGCCTCTCACCGGGATCTCAAAGACCCCATCCGTCATTCCCGCGGAGGCGGGAATCCACTCCCCGGTTTCCCTCAACTAACAGATACACCCTGCTTGTAACTGTTCAGAGTCGGTGAGATATGCACGCATTGTCCTTCTGCTGTCATTCTGAGGAGCGCAGTGACGAAGAATCTACAATCTCTCCCCCGCCGGGGGAGAGACACAGAGAGGGGGGTCTTCGCAATTCAACTCACGGAGACTGAACAGCTACCCCGCTTGCCAGAAATTGTCGCGCGCCCATTTCCCTGATACCATGATGCCCGCACCTAACCGTGCGACTCCATGCCACATCTCAGGGAGGAATTCGAGTGACCACCACATACGAACCGAACATGATCCTCAAGCAAGGCGACTACAAAGTCATCGGAACGCGGCCCGTTCGACATGACGGCGCCGACAAGGTGACCGGACGCGCCAAGTACGGCGCGGACTTCCACGCCAACGATATCCTGCACGCCAAGTTCGTTCGCAGTCCCCACGCCCACGCGAGAATCCTGTCCATCGACACCAGTGAAGCCGAGGCTATGGATGGCGTACACGCGGTCGTCACCGGCGCGGACCTGCCGGAAGTGGCGGACCAAGTCGTCGCGCTCGGAGAGGGCGCCGCGAACTTGCGCTACCTACGCGACAACGTGCTCGCCGACGACAAGGCGCTGTATAAAGGCCACGCCATCGCCGCCGTCGCCGCGTCCAGTCCGCACGTCGCCGAAGAGGCCGCCGACAAGATCACGGTAGAGTACGAGGTCCTCGATCCCGTCCTGTCCGCCCCTGAGGGCATGGCCGATGGGGCCCCCATCCTGCACGAGTCACTCCGCACCTCCGAAATGGGAGAAACGGCGGAAGGACAGAGCAACGTCGCCGAGCACTTTAGGCAGGTCAAGGGAGACGTGGAAGAGGGATTCGCCCAGGCCGACCTCATCGTGGAGCGGGAGTTCGACACGTCGACGGTCCACCAGGGGTACATTGAGCCGCAGGTCGCCACCGGGCTCTGGAACACGGACGACCGGATCACGATCTGGTGCAGCACGCAGGGATCGTTTAGCGTCCGCGACGAGATGGTCGGGATTCTCAGCAAGCCCGCCTCACAGATCAAGGTCGTGCCGATGGAGATCGGCGGCGGGTTCGGTGGCAAGATTCCCGCCTATCTCGAACCAACCGTCGCCGTCCTATCCAAGAAGTCCGGCCGCCCGGTCAAGGCGGTCATGACCCGCCAGGAGGTCTTCGAGGCCACCGGCCCGACGCCCGGTTCACACATGACGGTCAAGATCGGCGTCGACAACGATGGGAACATACTGGCCGCCCAGACCGACCTGCAGTTCGAGGCGGGAGCCTTCCCCGGCTCCCCCGTCGGGGCCGCGGCAATGTGCGTGTTCGCCACCTACGACATCGCCAACCAGCAGATCGACGGCTTCGACGTCGTCGTCAACAAGCCCAAGTCGCAGGCCTACCGCGCGCCCGGTTCGACGAACGTCGCCTTCGCCACCGAGACCGTGCTCAACGAGATCGCCGAGAAGCTAGGCATCGACCCCGTCGACCTGCGACTCAAGAACGTCGCCACGAAGGGCACCACCCGCGCCGACGGCGTAACCTTTCCGCGAATCGGCGCGAAGGAAGTCCTCGAGGCCATGCGCGACCATCCTCACTACTCCGAACCGCTCGATGGTCCCGGAAAGGGCCGCGGCGTTGGGGTAGGGTACTGGTTCAACGTGGGCTTCAAGTCCGCCGTCAACATCAGCGTCAACCCCGACGGTACGATCAACCTGACCGAAGGCTCCACCGACATCGGAGGGACGCGCGCTTCCGTCGCCATGCAGGCCGCCGAGGTGCTCGGCATCCGCGCTGAGGACGTGAACCCCATAGTGGTCGACACCGACTCCATAGGCCACACCGACGTTACCGGCGGGAGCCGCGTGACCTACGCGACGGGCTGGGCAGCGTATGAGGCCGCGCAGGACGTGAAACGCCAGATGATCGCCCGTGCCGCCCTGATTTGGGACGTCGACGCCGACTCGCTGGAGATGGTGGACGGCGTTTGCCGGTCAAAGGCCGACGAAGAGCTCAACATGACCTTCGCCGAGCTCGCCGAGCAGCTGAACGACACCGGCGGTCCCATCATGGGCCGTGGCGCGCTGGACGCTGGCGGTCTTGGCGTAGGGGGTGGTTCCTTCGCCGGGAATATCGTCGACGTGGAGGTCGATCCCGACACCGGCAAGGTCGATATCCTCCGCTTCACCGTCGTGCAGGACGCGGGCAAAGCCATCCATCCGAGCTACGTCGAAGGACAGATGCAGGGTGGCAGCACCCAGGGCATCGGATGGGCATTGAACGAAGAGTACTACATGCGCGACGACGGCATGATGATGAACTCCACCCTCCTCGACTACCGAATGCCGACGAGCCTCGACCTTCCGATGATCGATACCGTCATCGTCGAGGTGCCCAGCGAGCAGCAGCCCTTCGGCGTCCGAGGCGTCGGCGAGGCAAACATCGTCCCGCCGCCCGCGGCCATCGCTCACGCCATATACGACGCCACCGGCGTCAGAATGCTGCGACTCCCGATGAATCCCGCCGCCGTCACCCAGGAAAAGATGACGAACGGCGGCTAATGGCCCGTCTCATAGACTCAAGGAACACATATCACCCCGTGGAAATCCCCTCTCCCGTCGTGGGAGAGGGCGAGAGCCTGCCCCGTACTCGATACGGGGGTGAGGGCGCATCCCCGCAACGCGCCTATCCGCCCCCCTATGGCAGGGCACTAGTACTCAGTCAACTTGAATATGACGAACAGGCAGATGCCGCTTTATCCCCTCTCCCGTCGTGGGAGAGGGCTAGGGTGAGGGTGAAGTTTAGTATCAAAACCATGTTGACACGGCACTAGTGGTTCAACATCCTAGTTTTGAAGGGTAGCGAGGCTATGACTTGGTAGGGGCGGGTTTCAAACCCGCCCTGTCGTGTAAAGCACGAATCAAATCTCCAATTGCTACCCGTCATTGCAAAGATTTCGGTCCACAACTCTCAAACGGCCATTTCCGATAGATGACCAAACCCGCCCCCGAATTTCACCACGTATCGATCGACTCCGGCAGCGTCTCGTAGATCACCGTGTAGCTGTAATACCGCTCGCCGTCGATCTCGCCCGCCTCCGTCGCCGCGACCACCGCGCACTCAGGCTCCTCGAAATGTCTGCAATCGGTGAACTTGCACCCACCCGCCGCCTGCTCGATCTCAGGAAAGAAATGCCATAGCTCCGGCCGCGTGAGGCCGCTGAGACCCCACTCTCGGATTCCCGGCGTATCTACAACGGTCGTCTCCCCGTCGATGCGCAAGAGCGTCGCCCTTGTGGTCGTGTGACGCCCCTGGTCCCGCCCGCGCCACGTGCTGATCTCGCCAACACGCAAGCCAAGCCCCGGCTTCAGGGTGTTGAGCAGCGAAGACTTCCCCGTCCCCGACAGACCCGACAGCACCGTGCTCTTCCCGACAAGGTGCTCTCTCAAGTCGTCTATCCCGTCCCCGGTCGTCGTTGACGTGACGACGATCGAGTAGTCGAGGTCGTGGTACGGCGCGACCGCCTCCTCGAATTCCTCCGTGTCCTCGATGAGGTCGCCCTTCGTCACGCAGATGACCGGGTCGAGCTCGTGCACGTCTGCGGTCACCAGGTACCTGTCAACCAGCTCCGGCCAGAATGCGGGCTCCCGCCACGACGTGACGATGAGCAACTGGTCGACGTTGGCCGCCACGATCTGCCGCAGGTAGCCCTTGAATGACGCGGGCCGCGTCAGGATCGAGTCGCGCTCGAGCAGCTCCTCGATGGCGAACCCTCCCGCGCCATCCTCCGTAACGACCACTCGGTCACCCACGGAAACGGGGTTGACGAAGCCCGTCTCCTGGTCCTTGAGCGACTCGCGGATATGGCATTCCACTGGCTCGCCGGACAGCTCGACCAAGTAGAGGCTGCCGTGGACGGATGTCACCACACCGAGCAGCCCCGTCGCGTCATCGTCCGAACGGTACTCCTCTTGCGGAGTGCCGAGCCATGCGCGCTCGCTCTCCTGCACGACCTGACGCCGCCTCTCCCGTTCCGCGGGCGAGGCCACCCTCTCTTGACGGTCGTATGACAGGTCGTCCCAGTCGCCGCTCGCATCCCGCCACGACTGCTTATTCCTCGGCTTCCTCGTTTTCGGCGCTCGGACGAGCCGCTTCTTCTTCGGACTCACATTGCCTTCCGGCCTGATGATGGCCATATTATGTGCGTTAATCGCGTCAGGACGCAACGGCAGAGGGCTAAGAGACTATCTCGATGTACGCCATCAACGAGTTCTGAACTCAGTAGCGATAAAGGAAAACACGTTCGCTCTGAGTAGTGTTACGCCCCGCGCGGAACGGTGTCCGGTATCAGTAACGGTCTTGCAGCCACCCGCAATCTCTCCCCCGCCGGGGGAGAGATACAGAGAGGGGGTTCCCGCAGTTACTGGAAAGCCTGTCGAAGGGCAATTCAACATAAGTGCTGACAGTGTTGAGATAGTCTCCAATTACGGCGCCAATCCCTGCCTCTACGAGTCAGCCGTCGTAGTTGTCGTCCTCATCATCATCGGGATTAGGGTTGACGTATTTCTCTCGGTTGCGGTTGTACTCCCCGGACTCAACGGCTTCGTTGAACTCGATCGCACCACGGAAGTCGGTTTCAGTGAGGGCAGGCTGTCCGCCGTTGGCTGCCAGGTATTCTTGAGCGATCTCGATTGCCTTCGTAATCTCGCAATTCCCATCAGTTATGACGGATCGGTGGTTTTGGCCCGCTACCGTGTTCATGAGAAGCCGGCACAAGTCAATCTCGAATCCGTGAACGACTTGAGCCTTCTCCCCCAGACTCCACCAGACATGTGAAATCTCAGTCATGTCGCGAAGGTCTTCGACTATGAGAGCGATCAACTCGTCGCTGTGTCCGACCTGTCGCCCTTCCCATTCGACAAAGATCAACTCGACGTCAGAATAATGTCCCTCAACTTCGATGAGTCTTCTGACTAGGTCCATTCGGTCCGAAACGCTCTTGACGGACTCGAACTGCCGGCCGATTTCCGGGTCGAGGTGGCGCACACGCTCCACGAGCCATTTCTCAACCACGGGGTCGCCCTCCGCGTCTTGCAGCACACGCTTCCACTGGATTTCCTTCAATGCATCCAACTCGTAGTTGAATTCAACTTCTGACCCTTCCTCCCAGTCCAACTGCTGCCACTCATCGAAATCGAAGTCCTGAAACTGGCGCGATATGGACTCCCTTGCCCAAGGCCCATCGGGCAGGAGACGGTAGGCTTCGTGGTACTCCGGCGAGAGAATCCGCACGAACGGCGGCAGAGATTCGCTGTCTTCGGAACCCGCCATTGACTCTACCGTGGCGGTCGGGGCAGGGGACGGACCGGAGGTCGGAGTAGGGGAGGCCGCAGGCGCAACCCGCTCGGTCGGCGCATCAATACCGGTCGTAGGAGACCCGGAACACCCTGCAAGCACCACGAGTGCGAAGACGGCTATCATCGATGCGGTAAGTCGGGTAACCATCGCAAATGCCTTTTCGTGCTCTGTTTGTTCACTGCTCTACAGGTTCTTATCTATCAACTGTACGCCCATTGGGACTGCTGCACATCACACGACTCGGTGATTTCGCGCACATGCTTTGACGCTGCGGAATGCTCGTGCCACCCATTCAGCACCCTGCCTTCCGGCTTGCTGATAGCCGAATTATGTGCGTTAATCGAATCCAACGAACAAAGGGATTCTACACCGTCGCACGATCATAGGGAGAGACATGAGAATCGTCGACCTACGAAGTGACACCAAGACTCTCCCCAGCACGGAAATGCGCGTGGCGATCGCCGAGGCCGAGCTTGGCGACGCCGACGAGGGCGAGGACCCCACCGTAAACCGCCTTGAAGCCTTGGCCGCCGAACGACTCGGTAAGGAAGACGCCGTCCTCGTGACCAGCGGCACCCAGGGCAACATGGTGGCGATCCTCTCGCAGTGCGCCCGCGGCGACTCCGTCATCGTCGGTCGGAACACTCACATAAACCTCGGAGAGGCGGGCGGCCTGTCGGCTCTGGCAGGCGTGACCATGCACGCCCTCGAAAACACACCCTACGGTGGGCTCGACCCCGACGAGATCCGAATCGCGATCAACCACGACAGCCGCGACTGGCCGAAGACCGGCATGGTCTCCCTCGAAAACACCCAGAACCTGCTCGGTGGCCTCGTCCTCGACAAGTCAGACATAGAGAGCGTGGCCGGCGTCGCCCACGAGCACGACCTCCCCTTCCACATCGACGGCGCGCGCTTGTTCAACGGCGCCGTCAGCCTCAACATGCCCGTCAGCGATCTCGTCGAAGCCGCCGACACCGTCACTTTCTGCCTCTCCAAGGGACTCGGCGCTCCCGTCGGCTCCGTCCTGTGCGGCAGCCGTGAGACCATCGAGGAGGTCCGCCGCTGGATAAAATACCTCGGAGGCAGCATGAGACAGGCCGGCATCATCGCCGCCGCCGGAGTCTACGCCCTCGAAAACATGGTCGAACGCCTCGCCGAAGACCACGACAACGCCCAGCGCCTGGCCAAGGGTCTGGCCGCCATCCCCGGTCTTGAGATCGACCCCGAACGCGTCCAGACAAACATCCTCTTCTGCCAAGTCAACCAGGCCCATTCCGCCGAACTCGCCGCGCTCATCGAGGCCGAAGGCGTCAAGTTCTACGACCTCGGCCCCGAACTTGGCTGGCGCTTCGTGACCGCCTACGGCATAACCGCCTCGGACATCGACCACGCCCTCGACGTGATCGACTCCGTCGTCCGCGACTACCGCCGTCGCTCCAACGGCCAGGCACCCCAGCCGCGACCCCCATCCAACAGGCGGCTCTAAGGATAGTAGTCACGTTCTTGATGGGCCCTCTGTCTTCCCAACTCAAGTCCTCATTACTACAAGAATATGCCCGGGCAAACCTGTCGTATGGGCAACCCTTGTGGTTACCCGTCCCCGGTGCAAGAGGCCTTCCCCGATTTGACAACCAAGAACACATGTACCACACTACATATAGGCAGTCGCCCACAGCCCAATCTTGTGATAACGAGGAAATGGCACAGACTTACAAAAAATCTGGGATACTCAGGTGCTCGCGCTTCCCCATCTAGTACCGTTCCCATTTGAATATGATAGTCGAATTGAGAGGTGCGTATCCCCTCTCCCGTCGTGGGAGAGGGCTAGAGCCTGCCCTGTACTCGATACGGGGGTGAGGGTGAAGTTTAGTATCAAAACCATGTTGACACGGTACTAGTCCTCTCCACAGTCATTCCGCGAAGCCGCGTAACTCTACGATAACGACAAAAATGCGACAGAATGCGACAAAATGCTACAGATATTCAGAAAATTTTTGAATAGACAGGCTCTCACACCTCCGCATACAACCACCCCTCCAAGACGCGGCAAAGCCACCCCAAAATCGGGGCTGTCTCCCTTCACCCCTCCGACGAAACCACACAGCCTGTCATTCCGAACGCAGCGCAGCGCAGTGAGGAATCTAAAGTCCTCGCAATCCCAGACACTGTTCGTAGCTAAATCGGCCCTACAACGATGTCACAACTTCTTGAATTCTTCTCTGCGATCTCCGCTACCATTGCGGTGAATATACATATCCAGTCGCAGGAATGACGGGAAGTCCCCTATCCCCCCTACGCGCCCAAATCACCCAGCCCATACCGGTCCGACAAAGCCTGCAGCTTCTCCCACGTAGTCTCCTCCACCTCGATGCCGTGCTCCAGCCCTTGCTGCGTACGCAGGTGCTCGATCTCGCCGGGGTAGTAGACCTCGTCGAATCCCTTGGCCGGTGGCGTGCTCTTCAGATACTGCGCGAATTCCGTCACTTCCTGCTTGAACGTTTCGAGCGACCGGAAGGCCTCCACGTTGAACGCCGCCATGAAGCACCCGTCATTGTGCCTACCCGTGGGGTCTACTCCGAACCCCAGACCGGTCAGCAGTCCTGAGAATATCTCGACGATGGCCGACAACCCGTAACCCTTGTGCCCCTCCGTCCCTCCGAGCGGCAAGATCGCTCCGCCACCAGAAAAGTCGTGGGGATCTGTCGTCGCGTTGCCGTCCTTGTCGAGTACCCACCCCTCTGGTATCTCCTTGCCCCTTGCTACTGCAAGATTGATCTTCCCCGCCGCGACAGCGCTCGTCGCCATGTCGATGAACAGCGGGCCTTCGAGATTGCTCGGCATCGCGAAGCAGATCGGGTTCGTGCCCAGTCGCGCCTCTCGCCCTCCAAACGGCACAACGCCCTTCGCCGACCTCCCGGAGTCCGCCGTCATCATGCCGATCAGCCCCGCCTCCGCCGCCATGATCGGATACGCCGCAACCCGACCGACGTGACCCTGCCGGTACACCGTCGCAGCCGCCACGCCGCTTGCCGCCGCCTTCTCTATGATGGCCTGCATGACGAATTTCGACACGTGATACCCGAAGCCCCAGTTGCCGTCGACGACCATCGTCGTCGCCGTCTCGCGCTCCACGTCCATCGGCGCGCCGCAAACGATGTGTCCAACCTCGATGCGCTCGATGTACGACGGTATCTGGATGATCCCGTGAGAATCGTGACCGGCGAGATTGGCCCCGACCACCCCATCGGCTACCGATTCGGCCTCGTCCTCGGTGGCGCCCGCTCCGATGAGCAGGTCTCGCGTGATTCGTTCAAGTCGGTCGGCTGGTACGGTCGGCATGTTTAGCTGCTCCTTAATTCCAGTGGTTTCTTCAATACGTAGGTGATGAAGTTCGGGACGCGAGGCTCGTCGTCGAATTCAGGGTGTACGGCCAGCTGCTCCTCTGAAGGGACCGGCTCTTGCAGTGCTTCCAGCACGAAGCCCGCCTCTAGGAATGCGGAAACATAGCTCGACAACGTCCTGTGCATGTTCACGATCAGAGTGCTCCCAAGCGTAATGAACTCACGCGCGCCCTCCTCTGCGTAGTTGTCCAGGGGATAGAACAGCTTCCTCCTGTGGTCTCGGATCCAGCCGGCGATGTTGATGCTCGCAGTCCGCATTGGGTGGACGTTGCACACGATGAACCGGCCGCCGGGACGGAGCACTCGGTACGCCTCCCTGATCGACCTGCGATAGTCCACCAAGTCGACGAGCACGACATACGACACCGCCAGATCGAAACCGTCGTCAGGCACACCCTCAAGGTCTTCCGCATCCCCGACAAAATACGTTTCCCTCTTGCTGCCAACCTCCCGGGCCCGCTCGATCAGCGCCTCCGTCAGGTCAATGCCGGTCACTTCCGCGCCCAGATCGGACAGCAGCCGGCAGAACCGGCCCTCACCGCATCCGATGTCGATCACCGTCTTGCCCGACACGTCTCCCAGCGCGTCCAGCATCCACGAATCGAGAAACCCCGTGCGGACGGCCTGGTCCGTCTCGATCCAGTCCTGGGCATACTTCTACCACTGGGCCCGAAGGCGGTTCTCGAGTTCCATATCGCTTCCCTCTTATGCCAATCCGCCGTGCCTACACCGCAAACAACACCCCCAAAACCCCCACACCGTCATTGCTATGAGAATAGCCCGCCACACACCCACACCGTCATTCCTGCGAAGGCAGGAATCCATCCCCGGCCGTTGCCGTGGGGCAGGTGAGGACAGGAGCGGCCACCGCCATTTTCATCTCTCTTATGTGGCCTGACAAGGCCATAGTGATTCCCGCGAAGGAACGTCACCCCGTACCACGATACGGGGCGGGAATCCAGAACCCCAGAACCCAGCACCTAGCACCTAGCACCCAAAACTCCGGATCGGCGATAATACGAAACCTGAACATTATACGGCCCCGACAAGGCCCGCGACAGGAGGTTCACCATCGTGAGTGAACGCGAGATCAACATCACGGCAGGCCAGGTGACCGTGAGCGCCTCCCTGAACGACACCGACACTGCAGCCATGATCTGGGATGCCCTGCCCATCGAGGCGTCCGCCAACACCTGGGGAGACGAGATATACTTCGGCATCCCCGTCTCCGCCGGCGACGAGATCGGACAAGAGGTCGTCGAGCTTGGAGACCTGGGGTACTGGCCGCCCGGCAGCGCCTTCTGCATGTTCTTTGGGCCCACACCCATGAGCAGGGGCGACGAAATCCGTCCCGCCAGCCCCGTTACCGTAATCGGCAGGATGCACGGCGATCCTACCGTCCTCAAACCTGTCCCGTCCGGCGCCCCCGTCCTCATAGTGCGAGCCTAGTACCGTTCCCATTTAAGTACGACAGTCGAATAGAGAGGTTCGTATCCCCTCTCCCGTCGTGGGAGAGGGCTAGAGCCTGCCCCGTACGCGATACGGGGGTGAGGGTGTCTTGAGTAACCTGCCAAAATCATATGGAAGCGGCTAGAGCCTTTGTTTCAAATACGAGTCTGCTTGAATTTGATGGTAGGGGTCGACAACCCTTAACCTAATGCAAAGGCAGGCAACCGTCCGTAAACCGTCACTCCCGCGTAGTGCCGGTCGCACATACGCCAAGACACAAGAAAGCCCCCTCTCCCGTCGTGGGAGAGGGCTGGGGTGGGGGCGAAAGACACAGGCAATCCTGCAAAGGAAATATTGCAAATGAAGAGATTCAGCGACATACTCCGTGACCGTGCCTCACACGTCTGGGAACAGGAGCATCAACACCCCTTCGTGGTGGAGTTGGGAGACGGCGCGCTGCCGTTGGAAAAGTTCCAGTGGTACATGAAGCAGGACTACCTGTACCTGATCGACTTCTCCCGCGTCATTGCGCTGGCCGTCGCCAAGGCCGAAACCCTCGAAGACATGGGCTGGTTCGCGCGACTGCTCCACGAAACGCTCAACACGGAAATGTCGCTCCACGTTAGCTTCTGCAAAGACTTCGGTATATCCGAGGACGAGCTTCTGACAACCCGCCTTTCGCCGACCACGCTTGCATACACCGGCCACATGCTCTCCAACGCACACGCGGGCACGATTGCGGAAATCGCCGCCACGCTGCTTCCGTGCTCATGGGGCTACGCCGAAATCGGGCAGACCCTCGAGTCCCGCGGAAAACCGATGGACCAGCCGCTCTACTGCCGGTGGATCGAGATGTACAGCTCACCGGAATTCGGAGTGCTGGCCGAGTGGCTCCGCTCATTCATCGACCGGACGGCGTTGGGACTATCGGACGCACAGCGGAAGCGACTCGTCGACATATTCGTCACCAACAGCAAGTACGAGTACCTTTTCTGGGATGCCGCGTACCGAATGGAGGATTGGTCCGTGTAGTTCGAGGGCCTTTACGAATAGCTTTGTACACGCGCACGGGAGATTCGGTACGAATAACGCAACTAAAATTCCCCAAAATACCGTTAACCGTCCTTTCACTGCAATAACAGAACGTTTGCTCCCGGCAATTTGCCCGTGATGAGGATAAGGCGTAGCTATACGTTTGCGGATTCGTGCTCCATTCCATATTCTTCGTAAAGATTCACTCATTTGCCTTGACAACGAAATTCGTAACGGAGTATCATGCCATTCCTGATATGTATGTATTTTTCGTAACCTTGAACTCAGAGAGAGGGAGGTGACTCAAATGGTCTCGTTCAAAGCATGTCCTCGGTGCAGCGGGGACGTAGTAACCAAGATGGATATGTACGGGAAGTACAACGAGTGCCTCCAGTGCGGGCACGCCGTAGACCTCCCGACACAGCGCGCAGTATTCAACTGGACCAAGGGCCGACTTAAGCCGGGTCGCCCTCGCAAGGACGCCGCACGGAGAGATGCTGCATAGTCTGAACGGCCAAAACTTCCGACGCAAATGAGGCAGCACCCGGCGGACAGGGTGCTGTTTTCACGTCAGGCGAGTATCGAGAAGTAACTGTTCAGAGTCGGTGAGATATGCAGGAATCGTCCTCCTGTTGCCATTGCTATGAAAACAGGCTTCGGCAAACTTGCTGTAGGGGCAACCCTTGTGGTTGCCCGTTCCCGGCGCCAACCCGTTTTCATCTCTCTTATGTGGCCTGATAAGGCCATAGTGGTTCTGAGGAGCGAAGCGACGAAGAATCTACAATCTCTCCCCCGCCGGGGGAGAGATACAGAGAGGGGGTCTTCGCAATTCAACTCGCGGAGACTGAACAGTTACGTCGAAAAGCCAAAAGTTGACAGGGTACCTATACCCCTGTAAACTTATTCGGGCAAACTAATTCATGTCATAATGTTCATATGTAGGAGACGACAGAAAATGGAAACGTCAGTATTGGACCCACAGGTCGCTCAGGAGGTGGCAGTTGCCGAGATGCCGGCCTGCAGCCATCAGTGGATGATCGACTCGCCGAACGGCCCTCAGAGCAGGGGCGAATGCCGACTCTGCGGCGCGGAGCGATACTTCCAGAACTACATCGAAGGCTCCAGCTGGGGCTACAACGTCACCCTCGACCAGCTTCGCGGCGACAACAACCGGCTTCCGGTAAACACCCCCGAGCGGTCCAAGACCAGCCTCGCCGAGGAACTCTAGACCCAAGAGCCAGCAAGAAAGACTCCGCGAACGACAACCGTTCGCGGAGTCTTTTTCGTTTCCCAGAGACGCCTGATTGGGAGGAGCTAACAACGAAATCCGTTCACTCTGAGCCTGTCGAACTGTCGCAGTCCTGTTCATGGTTCGGCAAGCTCACCACGAACGGTTTCGCCTCATTCGATCCTAGTCTTAACGAAAAAGGTCGTACGTCCGCTCCCTGACCAGCTCCCTCGCACTCCCATCCCTTGGCACATACCGAATCCCTCTCGCGATCGCAACCGGCACCCGGTCGACCTTCCCCATCACCAGCTCCGATGCCGCCGCCACCTCGTCGGCCACGGCGATTCTCGTCACCGCCATCACCTTCGCCTGCGCGTCCGGCTGTCCGCGATAGTCCATGAACGGGTCCATGCCTGCCACACCGATGGCGAAGTTCACGTGCCCCTCTCGCCATGCGCGCCCGAACGTATCGGTCACGATGACTGCCAACTCCTTCAGTCCCGTCTTGCTCTTCAGCCGCTCCAATAGCTGCCGGGCCGATCCGTCGGGGTCCTTGGGCAGCAGCGTCACCGTCTCCTCCCCGACGACATTCGACGAGTCTATGCCCGAATTCGCGCACACGAACCCGTGCCGCGTCTCGGTAATCAGAATCCCCCGTTCCCGGTCCTTCCTGACTATCCCCACGCTCTCTCGAAGCACCATCTCGACGAGCCGAGGATCCCGCCCTGCCCCCTCGGCGAATTCACGAGCGAAGTCGGACGGCTCGACCGTAGCCAGATCTACCGTGCGACCCTCCGCTTTGGAAACAATCTTCTGCGTGACGACCACGATGTCACCGCGCTCCAACGGAGTCCCCTGCGCTTCGATAGCGCTCAGGATCATCTCCGCGAGGTCGCACCCTACGTAGATCTCCGGCATCCCGGCAATGCCGATGAACCGTGCCTCGGAGGCGGTGGCTGACGGTGCTGCATTCTCGTTCGTCATGCTAGGCGTTATATCACCGGGCCCATCACTGGTCAACGGGTCGAGCCTGCTCGCCGTGATATACTCGAACCCTACCACTTGCATAAGACAAGCGATTCGTCATGCAGCTCTTGAGAAGCCTCCTGTTCGTGCCCGGCAACCGGGCCAACATGCTAGACAAAGCCGTCGGACTCAGACCCGACGCCGTCGTTCCCGATATGGAGGATTCCGTACCCACCGCTGAGAAAGAAAACGCACGAGAGATGATCGCATCATTCCTTCCAACGCTGGCGGAAGCCGGTCATCAAATCATCCCGCGAGTCAACAGCCTCCATACTAGTCTCATGGAGGACGATCTAACCGCCGTGGTCGGCCCGCACATAGCCGGCGTCTCAGTCGGCAAAGTTGGCAGCGCAAACGACGTGCGCAAAATCGCCGATACCGTCGGTCGGAAGGAAATCGCGGCAGGCATCACGTTCGGCAGCACCGCGCTGGTGCTCTGGGTCGAGACCGCGAGCGCCATCGTGAACTCCTTCTCGATCTGCAGGGCCTCGAATCGTGTCATAGCCATAGCGTTCGGGGGCGAGGACCTCACGAACGATATGGCGATTCCCAGGACGGAGTCGGAGGAAGAGCTCGGCTATCCTCGCAGCGTCGTGGCCGTGGCCGCCCGTGCCGCCGGAGTGCTAGCTCTGGAGACGCCGTACTTCAACTACAAGGACCACGAGGGTCTGCGTCGAAATTCGACGGGGTCCCGGAACCTCGGTTTTCGGGGCCGTTTCGCCATCCATCCGTCGCAGATCGACGGCATCAACGCCTCCTACATGCCCTCCGATGAGGAGGTCGATCACGCGCGTCGAGTGGTCGACGCCTTCGCGGAAGCTGAATTACGTGGCAGCGCAGCCACGTCCCTCGACGGCATGGTTATCGACGTTCCCGTCGTCGAGCGAGCGCGCAAACTCCTCGCCGTCGCGCAGTCCACCACTGACTAGTACCGGTTCCATTTGAATATGATAGTCGACCTGAGAGGTGAGCATCCCCTCTCCCGTCGTGGGAGAGGGCTAGAGCCTGCCCAGTACTCGATACGGGGGTGAGGCTGAATCGTAATATCAAAACCATGTTGACACGGTACTAGTCATCTGTTAGCACAACCAAAACACGAGAAAACGCCAATGGACAAAATAATTCTCAGCGGCATGGTGTTCTACGGGTTCCACGGCATGAGCGAGGCGGAACAAGAGCTCGGCCAGAGGTTCGACGTCGACCTCGTAGTGCACCTTGACCTCAGCAGGGCCGGCGCGTCCGACATGCTCGAAGACACGGTCAGCTATACCCACCTCTACCGCACCGTCAAACAGATTGTGGAAGGTCCGAGCCGCAAGCTGCTGGAAAACGTCGCCGAGACCATAGCCGGAAAGATACTCGCGGAGTCGAACGTCGCATCCGTCCGCGTCACGGTCAAGAAGCCGAAGGTTCCCATGAAGGGGAGCGTCCTCGACTACGCGGCGGTCGAAATCGTCCGAGAACGCACGAACGGTAGACTGCAATCCACTACGGGCTGACCGTGGGCGATGGTATGAGGGTGTTTCTGAAGTCCCTTCTTCCCTAGTGTCCCGATTCTGAAGTGCATTACATAAATGCGACGACCACCGACACTCATTCGTCATTCCGGCGAAGGCCGGAATCCAGTCCCTGCCCCCTACAGGACTAGCCCAAATAATCCGACGAACTTGCGAAACAGGACACTAGTACCTAGTCAACTTAATTACGAGAAGGATATAGTCGGTGCAGTCTGTCACGAGCATCCTGGATGGTAAAAGCGCCAGTCGATGGAGACACGAGCCTAATTGCGTTCCTCTTCGAGCGCATGGACATGTCGCCTCAGGTCAGTCTCATCCGAGACACGCTGTCGCAGACAACTACGGCTAAACACGCTCAGCTCGATCTCGGCCATATTGAGCCAACTCCCGTGTTTGGGAGTGTAATGAAGCTCCAGACGCTTGGCGATGCGCCGCGCCTCGACCGGTCCGATCGCATCGTAGAGCGAACCGAGCTTGTGAGTGTTGAGATTGTCCAACACCAAGCGGACCGACTTGGCACTGGGGTATGCCTCGTCGACCAGCCCCCTCATCTGATGAGCGAAGTCTACGGCAGTGCGGCGCTCGGTCACCTCGACGCGCCTCCATCCGCCCTTCGGTTCACAGAACATGAACAGATTGCGCGTGCCGTTGCGTATGTACTCGGTGTCATAGCGTTCCACCCTGCCCGGCCGAGCCTCAATCGAAGGCCTCTTATCGGCCACCAACTGCTTGGATATCTCGTCGAAACGGACCACGGGAAGGTCAGCGTCGTAGTCTTCGTGGTACAGGTCAAGCATGTCCTCCATACGTGCCACGAACTCTCCGCTCACCTCGGGGATGCACCACTCCTTCTTCTTCCACGGCTTGAGTTCGTTTTCTTAAGTATCTGGCGCACCGTCTCGAGGGAGATGGAATCGACCACTCCCAACTCCACCACCTTGCCCGCAAGCAGTTGGATCGTCCAGTCCGCGTGTCCTTCGGGTGCGTCGCTGCACGCGATGGCTGTCAGGTGCGCTTCCTGTCTGCCGTCCAACTTGCGCTTCTGTCCCGGTCGAGGGCGCTCATTGAGTGCGCTGTCGAGTCCCTCCTTCGCAAACCGCGTGCACACACGTCCGACCGTGGATGCGCTTATCAATGGCCGCTGGCAATGTCACGGTCGGTCATGCCTTCGTATGCCTTCAGCAACACCAGCGCTCGCTTGACCTTACGGGCCGAAGTCTCACCACGACTCGCTATCTCTTTGAGATGTCTCCGTTCCCGCTCGTTCAACTCCACCTTGTACTTGAGAGCAGCCATGTCTTCGTATGTCCTCCTCATAGGATCAAACGCAAGACTAACCTATTTCTTGTACTTGCCAAATACAGATGGAACCGGTACTAGCCCGCTAATGGTGAGCTTGTCGAACTATGAAAAGCGATTTCACCCTTCGGCAAGATGAGGCTGAACGGGAATTGTTGCTACACCCCTAGACTCACGCCTTCGACTCTACCTCCTCGGCTATCCGCGCCACGATCTCGTCGACGGGCACCGCGCCAAGGTCGTCCCCCGACCGCAGCCGTACTGCCGCCGCGCCCGCCTCGGTCTCGCGGTCACCGATAACCAGCATGTACGGCACCTTCTGCAGCTGCGCGTTGCGAATCTTGGCGTTCATGCGGTCGTTGCCGTCGTCGACGTCGACGCGGACGTTCGACGCCTCCAACCGGGCCTTGAGCTCCTGCGCGTACTCGACGTGACGGTCGGCTATCGGGATCACGACGGCCTGCACCGGCGCCAGCCACACCGGGAAGGCCCCGGCGTAGTGCTCAATGAGAACGCCCATGAACCGCTCCATCGTGCCAAGCAGGGCCCGGTGCACCATGTATGGCCGGTGCTCTTTGCCGTCCTCGCCGATGTACGTCAGACCAAATCTATCGGGCAGGTTAAAGTCGAACTGCACGGTCGTGATCTGCCACAGCCGCCCGATGGCGTCGCGGATGTGAATGTCGATCTTCGGTCCGTAGAACGCGCCTCCGCCCTCGTCCATCTGGTAGTCGACTCCGCGTTCCACGAGCGTCTTCCGCAGCGACTCCGTGGCCAGATCCCACTGGGCGTCCTCGCCGACCGCCTTTTCCGGCCTCGTCGAGAGCATCACGTCGTAGTCGCTGAAGCCAAAGCTTTCGAGCAGGAAGAACGTCAAATCCAGGACGCCGTTCACCTCGTCCTCTACCTGGTCGGGCCTGCAGAAGATGTGGGCGTCGTCCTGGGTCATGCCGCGAACCCTCAGAAGACCCTGAACAACACCGCCGCGCTCGTACCGGTAGACGGTGCCCAACTCTCCTATCCGCATGGGCAGGTCGCGGTAGCTCCGCAGGTCGTTCTGGTAGTACATCACGTGGAACGGGCAGTTCATCGGCTTGAGGTAGTAGTCCTGCCCCTCCATCTCGATGGCGGCGTACATGTTCTCCTTATAGAAGTCCAGGTGCCCGCTCGTCTCCCAGAGGCTGGCGCGTCCGATGTGCGGGGTATAGATCAGTTCGTAGCCGTGCAGCCGGTGCTGTTCCCGCCAGAAGTCCTCAACGATGCCTCGCGTCCTCGACCCCTTCGGGTGCCAGATGATCAGCCCCGGCCCGGTCTCGTCCTGGATGGAAAAGAGGTCGAGCTGACGCCCCAGCAGTCGATGGTCGCGCTTCTTGGCCTCCTCGATGCGGTGGAGGTGCTCGTCGAGGGCGTCCTTCGACTCGAATGCCGTCCCGTAGATGCGCTGGAGCATCGCGCGGTTTTCGTCGCCCCGCCAGTACGCGCCCGCCACGCTCAGCAGCTTGAACGCCGGAATCCGCCCCGTCGATTCCACGTGCGGCCCCGCGCACAGGTCCTCGAACTGCCCGTGCTTGTACGTGGTGATCTTCTCGTCCTCGGGGATCTCCTCGATGATCTCCATCTTCAGAGGCTCCGCGGCATTCATCCGCTCCGCCTCGTCGCGGGGGTACTCGTGGAACTCGAAGGTGTGATTCTGCTGGACCACCCTCCGCATCCGCTTCTCGATGCGCGACAGGTCCTGCTCGGAGAACGGCTCTTCCACCATGAAGTCGTAGTAGAAGCCCTCGTCCGTCGGAGGCCCGATCCCCAGCTTAGCCTCCGGGAACATCGTCGTAACCACGTCGGCCATGACGTGCGCGGCGGAGTGGCGGATTCGCTTTCGCAGCTCGATTAAGTCCGGTTCTTGTGACATGTGTGATCGTCTCCTGTAGGAAGGCGCGCGTTGCTACGCGCGGGTTCATGGTATCAAGAATGGGGTTGGTCTAGGACATAGAAAAGCCTCCCGCGCAGTCCTAGCGGACCACGGGAGGCCTCGTAGTGGGCGAAAAGATTCGGTTAGGTACGGCTATGGGGTTCCCAAGCGTCTCTACCTTTGGAGCGGAGTGGAATAATTGTACCCGTAGGGGCGAATCGGGTCAATCCAATTTGTCGATCTCGACGAGCCCTTTGGCGATGCGCCGTCTCATCGCTTATAGCGACCAAGACCATAGCCACCGCTGAACCCTGCTGCGAGAGATACGATCCCAATGACGATATCGTACTGCTCCCTAATAGCGAAGAACAGGCTTAGGCCAACAATAGTAATCAGGAAGAGAAGAACATATGCGAACGTATATCGCCGTTCGGATGTGCTGGCATCGTAGACATTGGTGAGTATCTGGGTGATGTGTCCCGACTCAATCTTCTCAACGATCGGATTGGGCATCGTGCCGGAGATATGCGCGGTCAACTGAGATCGGACATACTTACCCAGTACCTGCTGTTCTTCCGGTCCCACGTCCTTCAACGGTTCGGCAGGCAGGTCTCCCTTTTCTGGGACTTCGATGGGAGCATCTGACTTTGGCGAAGTCTCATTCCCGTTCTCACCGTCGTTGCTACCCGCCATGACGCAACCCTCTAATCAAATAGTCCTCGATATCGCGGGCCACGGCAACTTCTACGTGCAAAGCCAGCAACTCTCGCAGCAGAAGATCGGCTCGGTCTTCCGACAGAGTACCCTCTTGCATCAATCTCACAATGGTTCGGCACCCATCCCTGAAGGACTCGTCGGGCGTCTGGAAAGAAGGCTCGTTGTCGTATTTGAGAAGCCTTGGATGATCGGATATCAAGGATGTAATCATAGTTAATCCTCGCCCTGAATATGAGGAAGCCCCTGGATTGTATTCGGTTCTCGTTGCCAATTGTACCCACACCGGCGAATCCCGGTCAATCCAGTTTGTCGATCTCAACCAGCCCTTTGGCGATGCGCCTTCGCAGCTCCTCCGCCTTCTCCGGCGTCCACTCGTAGAACCCCGAGCCGGCCTTCACGCCAATGTCGCCTCGCTCGACCATATCGCGCAGCAAGGCTGGATCGTCCGTGTTGGAGAGGTGCGGGAACACGTCTGCCGCCACGCGAGAAATTAGATCCCACCCCGCGACCTCCAGCACGTGCAGCACGCCTGCCGTCGCCCACCGTCGTCCGAGTCCGGCGCTGATCGCTATGTCAACGTCCTCTGCCGACGCGACCTCGTTCTCGACGAGCCACAGCGCCTCTCGGAGGAGCGCCATTTGCAGGCGGCTTGCCACGAATCCCGGGACCTCGCTCTCAACCAAGATAGGCTGCTTGCCGAGCGAGGTCAGCAGTTTCATCACGACACTGGTCGTCTCCTGCGAGGTATCCTCTGTCGGTACGACCTCAACGAGCGGCACGAAGAACGGCGGATTGAGGAAGTGAGCGTTGATGACCTTGTCCGGTCGTGTCGTGGCCGCTGCCAGCCTGCTGGGCAGGAAGCTGGACGTGTTGCTGGCGAGAATCGTCCGGTCGGGACACAGCTTGTCCAGCCGTCCGAATAGCTCGGTCTTGGCGGCGATGTCTTCGTAGATCGACTCGATGACCAGATCGGCATCCTCGACTGCCTCTGCCAAGTCGGTACTCATCCGTACCAGACTCGGCGCCGTCTCCGCCTGCTGCTCCGAAACTCTGCCGAGGCTGTGCAGGCGTTCGAGGCTGTCACGGATCATTCCCCTCGCACGGTCGAGACTCTCCTCAGAACGGGAATGGAGACGCACGTCGTAGCCCGTGAGGGCGAACTCAATGGCGATGCCGTGTCCCATGAGACCGGCCCCGATCACTGCGACGCTGTGAATGTCAGAGGTGTTCAAAGGATCAACTCGCCTCGATCAAGGCCTTCAAGCGGGCGAAGCTCCGGCGCTGTCTGCCTTTCATCCTCGGCGTCATGAAGTACATGAAGAGGTTGATGAAGAATCCGGTTGCCTTGAAGTGCGTTCGGTTCATGATGCGCGTCGACGCTGGCCCAACGCTCTCCAACGTCATTTGAATGCTGCTGCTCATCATGTCGTGGTCGAAGTCGAACGAGAACTCTTTGAGCGGCTCGATGGCCGTCACCGTCTCGGTGAACGTCATCTCTTGGCCGTTCTCCTCGAAGACCAACTTGTGCTTGCTCCCGACGGTGAGAGGCTCCCCCTCGATGAGCTCCGTGCTCTTGTAACCTTCCAGCCACTCGCCCATCCTCGATTCGTCCATGAGGACTTCCCAGGCCTCTTCAATTGGCCTGTCTACTTCTACTCTGACGGTGTACTTCGGCATCTATTTCTCCGGCTTGGGCACTAGGCTTTGTCTCGCACGTCTACTGAATCAACTCGCCTCCATCATGGCCTTGAGGTTCTCGAGCTGTTGGAATTGCCGCTTCTTCATCTGCGGTACCATGAAGGGCATCATGATCTTCAACAGGAACTTGGGCGGGCGTCCTTCCGTGTAGCTGGAGAACCGCGTCCTTTCCGCGCCAACGCTTTCAAACGTCATGCTGACCGTGCTGTTCATCACTTCGTGGTCGAAGTGGACTGTGAACTCCCGGGGAGGATCGATGACCCTGACTGTCTCTATAAACACGCCCTCCTTGCCACGCTCCTCGAAGACAAACCTGTGCTTGCTGCCGACGGTCATTCGCTCGCCCTCTATAGTCTCTATGCTCTTGAACCCGATAGCCCATTCGGCCATCCTCGACTCGTCCATGAAGATGTCCCAGCAGTGCTGGATCGGCTTTTCCACTTCGACGCTAACGCTGAACTTTGACATGGTTTCCTCCGTTTAGTTACTGATCTACCACCGAGCCGTCCACGTGGAGCCGCGTTTCCACCTCACGAGGCGTCTCCGGGAAGCGCTCCAAGGCGTCGTCGGCCAGCTCGATACCGATGCCGGGGCCGTCCGGGATGAGCAGGAACCCGTTCTCGACCTGCAGCGGCGTCTTGACGATCTCGCTCTTCGGCGGCTCGTGCTCGCCAAGCGGGTATTCCTGGATGGCGAAGTTGGGAATGCATGCAGCGAGTTGGAGACAGGCGGCGGTGCTCACCGGACCGAGCGGGTTGTGCGGTATCACGCCGACGTACTGCGCCTCCGCGAGCGCCGCGATCTTCTTGGAGTGCGTGAGACCGCCCGCCATGCACACGTCCGGCCGCACGTACTGCACGGCGTTGCGCTGGAGCAGCATCTGGAACTCGTGGATGGTGTGAATGCGCTCGCCCGTGGCAATCGGTATCGAAATCTTGCTCGCGATCAGCGCCATCGCGTCAAGGTTGTCGGGCAGGGTAGGGTCCTCGTAGAACATCGGGTGGTACTGCTCGATGCCCTTCGCCAGCACGATAGCCTCCGCCGGGGTAAGCTGACGGTGTATCTCGATGCAGATGTCCACGTTGTCGCCCGCCGCCTCGCGGTACTGTCGCACCGCTTCTATGGCGTCTTCCATCTTGTCGACGTGCGTCTTGAAGTACGGAATCGACCTGTCCTCGTCGAGGAACGGCGTCAGGTGGCCGACTGCCGTGAATCCCTCCTCCCGAGCCGCCGTGACGCCTTCCACCAGTTTCTCGCGAGTGTCGCCGAGCACATGGTAGTAGACGCGGGCCTTATCTCGGACCGCGCCGCCCATAAGCTGGTAGACCGGAACGTCGAAGTGCTTCCCCGCGATGTCCCAGAGGGCGATGTCGAGGGCACTGAGCGCCCCCATGATGGCGGCGCCCCGGAAGTGCGCGAACCGGTACATGTACTGCCAGTGGTGCTCGATTCGCAACGGGTTTTCGCCGACGAGGTAGCGCCCGAACTTCTCAATCGCGGCCTTGGACGCTTCGAGAAAGCCCCACGATCCCGACTCGCCGATCCCGGTTATCCCCGCGTCGGTATGCACCTTGACGAACAGGAACCGATCTACTGACAGCGGCTCGACTTTGGTGATCTTCATGATGTTCCTCCGGGTCTTTCCGTCACGTCATATCGTATCGGAAGGGCAGGGGCGGACGAGTGTCCATTCTCAACCATCGGGGAATGGATCTCCACTGCTCTTGATGGCCTGCGCTTCCACAATGCTAAGACCGCGGCTGGTCTTGTCTCCCCACCAACTCTTGATGTAGGTAAACACCGCGACGATTTCTTCGTGACTCAGCTGCGCGCCGAAGGCCGGCATAGCGCTCTTGAAATTGGGCAGCAGGACTGGGTCCTCCTGAAACTTTCCGCCATCCCGGACGATTCGATACAGGAATCCGTCTCCGTGGTGCCACGTGTGGCCGTCGCCGTTTAACGGAGGCGCCGGCAGTGTGCCGTCCTCCTTGGGGATATGCCAGTCCGGCTGGCCCTGCCCCTTCAAACCGTGGCAGGCCGAGCAGATCGAGGCGTATACTTCCTGACCCGACCGGGCAACGGGTGTGGTGGCGATGGGTCGCTCCGTAGGAACCGGTGTGTTGGCTTCGGGTGAGGATGAGCACGCCAATATAGCGAGCAACGTGATTGAGCAAACGGTGAGTCCGACCCCACCACGGGAAAGACTGAAACGAAAGGGGAGAACACGGGGCCTCACTGGCTTTCCTTGCTGCGGTTGAGCTCGAGCTCGTTCCGGCTGACCTCTGCCTGGTACTCGAGCTGCGGGGTATCCCAGTTGGTTTTGATATATTCCAGCACGGCGTCGACCTCGCTGTCCGTCAATTTCCCCACGAAGGACGGCATAGTCTTTTGCGGGTAGACCAGCGTCCCGAGGATGAGTTCCTTCAACTGTCCGTCGGGATGGTGCCAGGTATGTCCATCCGGCCCATGAACCGGCGCATTCGCAAGGCCCCCTTCACCCGTCCTGACCTCGCCGTGACATACCAGACAGTCCCTTTCGTAGATAGTCTTTCCCACCTTGATCGGGTCGTCGGAAGAGCCTCCGCCTCCGCACGACGCAAGCGCGACAATCAATGCGACGCCCACCAACAGCCCAAGAATGGCCGTCAACCTGCGGATCGCCTCTGCAGCGTTCTTGTTCGTGGACTACTCCCGTGGCATCTCGTAGTCGAACTGCCAGTTGATGCCGAACATGTCCGTGCAGGCGCCGAAGTACGAGCCCCAGAACTGCTCCTGGACAGGCATCGTCACCTTGCCGCCCTCCGACATCTTGCCGAACAGCTCGTCGGTCTCTTCCTTGCTCTGCGTGGGGTACGTAAGCGAGAAGTTGGTGCCCACCACCGGGGGAGGCCCAAACCCGGAAGCCGTATCGCTCGCCATGAGGACGCCGTCGCCGATCTTGAGCGTCGCGTGCATGATCTTGTCCTTGTCCGACTCGGCAATTCCCATGTCATCCGGGCCGTCGCCGAACGTCATCATAATCATGTACTCTCCGCCGAAGACGGAGCGATAGAATTCAAGCGCCTCGCGGCAGTTGCCGTCGAAGTTCAGGTAGGTCAGTATGGGCATAGGGTGTCCTCCATGTCGGAATCCGTTGGTGTGATGGAAATACCATACGGAGGCGCGCGATGCGAGGTCAACCCGCACTCATGACGATTGGTGTGTGGGACCCGGGCAATCGCACTGAGAATTGGCAAACGCACCGTCAATCGTCTCTCCGGCGAAGGCCGGAGTCCAGAGGAGGTGGGTTGGGAGGCTCTCGAAACGCTGACTCTGAGCGAATTGCGATTACCCCGTGTGCGCAGCCGGCTTCCTTGACCGGCTTCCAACCCTGTTGCTACACTTTGAAGGCATAGGTCGGGCGGTTAGCTCAGTTGGTTAGAGCGCAGCGTTGACATCGCTGAGGTCATTGGTTCGAATCCAGTACCGCCCACCAACGTATACGGTAGACAGAACCATCTTTGAACTGTGGCTAGGAAGCCTGTGAGAATACTGGGAACCAACAGAGGAGAGCCTTCGCGCAGCCATGCCATTTGGTTCAAGAAGTCAACAACATGCCGTAGCCGGACCTCTAGTCTAGTCATTCGCCTTCGCTAAACCACGTAAGGACCTCGCAGCCCGCGGCCTCCTATCGTTTGGCGTTGCCGTTGTGAAGCAAGTCGTTGCGAACGTGTCCTAGTTCGCCGAGCACTTGGTTGCGGGGGCTGATCGCGCCATGCGTTTCCCGGGCATCGTGCTTCAACTGATTTCGATAGCTGCTCTCCCACAGAGCTTAGACTTCGACGACCCATCCTTATGAACGTTGGTTGCCCCATTGAACCGCCGGGCACTGTGCGGACCAACAGTGGCTCTCCGTCTTGTCACATAGCGACAGATTCACTTGACTGTAGGCATTCCCATCCTAGTTCTGTAGGCCCTCCATTTCTCAACGGCGGCAGATACATCGGTCCAGTGAGAAGGCCGAGCCATGCCAGCTGGCAATATCGTGTCAGTTGTCCCGAACGCCTTTTCGAGCATCTCAGGTTCAAGGTACCTTGCATCAGTAAAGTCAGTTCCCGCGAGAAGTGCGCCATCTAGTTTCGCATCATAGAGGATTGCATATTGCAGCATTGCACCAGTGAGGTTGGCTCCCACAAAGCTTGCGCCTTCTAGAAGTGCGTTGAGGAGTTCAACCTCGGTAAGGTCCGCACCATCGAAGACAGCGTAGCTCGCGTTCGCAACTCCGAATTTGGCTTGCGTAAGGATAGCGTTGCTGAAATTGGCTCGCACAAGTCGAGCAGCCCTAAAGCGAGCCTTCTTCCATTTGGCATCGACCATGTTGGCAAAGAACAAGTCTGCACCGTCTAGATTAGGGCAACCATTCGGCATTCTTGACGGCGAGGTGCTGCACGTGAACACCCATCAGTGCCGAGGGCACAGCCTTTGTCCCCGTCAATTCGTGCACCATCGTAAGCCCGATAAGCGCACTATTCTCTATATGGTCCCCGTCAAGGATCGCTGCTTCAAGACGAGTATTCGATAGATCGCGATGCGTTAATCCTTCAATGAGTCCTTCCATGGTTTTCGATAGGTCCGCACCCTGCAAATTTGCTCCAAGTAAGTTTGGGACAACTTCCTCTTGGTCTTTCGGCATTGTCCACTGCCGACCTTGATTCCGGCGACTGAGAATTGTTAACGCCACTGTTATGTCCGCACGATTGGCTGGAGGGTCTCGCCGCAAATCTGCGATCCATTCGTGTAGCGCGTTAGCCCACTCTCGAAGCCGCCTAGACTTTTCTTCGATAGGGATTCCTTCTTCGTCTGGGTCGTCCCCGGCGAAAGTGAAAGTTGAGCCGTTTCCGCACCGCTCCCGTACATATGCGGAAAGTGTTTCGACTATGGGGCCATGATCAGTTGCGCTTGTTTTAGAAAGGCGTTCTAATGCGAATATTGCCCCAACTCGTGCCTCAGTGGCGGGCATGTCCCTTCCATATTCCCCAGTGCGAGTGGTGGCAAGCAATTCAACCGCCTTGCTAAACAGTTCCGTATTGTGGCCTTCCCGGTTTATCTGGTTCTGTCTGTCTGCAATCCGTGTGCGCCAGATCAAGAAAGGCAGTCCAATAACTGCTGCAATAGTGAGCAGGATGGCTCGGACTGTACCAAACAGGTCATCCGGCTGGTTCTGAAGGACAGTTATAAACTCATAAATTAAGAAGACCACTACACCTAGAAGTATTACAGCCACCATGCTTGTAGCAACATGTTGGAGCCACTTCGGAATTTGGGGCAGGCTTAACTTCATGACCACCAGCTAGAGCATCTGCCGTATATGGCCTGTCTTCGGGTCATAGCTGTTGCCAAAGGTCACGAGGACATCTCGTGGAATGAACCACTGCGTACCTCTTCGCAAGGCTTTCAAACGCCCTGACCTTATGTTCCTCCTCACAGTCTCCTCGCTGACTCTAAGGTAAGCCGCTGCCTGGGGTACGGTGGATTCCTCGGGTATAGTCATGTCTCAATTTCTACTCTGCTGGACATACTGCTGTAGTATACTACAGCACCCTTGCACCCGTACGCCACCAACGCATACGGTAGACAGAACCGTTTTTGAGCTTTGGCTGGAGGGCCTGTGATTCCCGATACCGGAGCCCTCATCGAGAGTTCGAGCCTCTTCGGCTAGGCCGGGCCATACTGAATTGCGAATTTCCGGTGGGAGGTTTCGATTTAGGCGGCGGGAGCACAACCTGATGGCAAGCAACCCGATCAGGCTGTCTACTGCCGTAGGCGAAGGCACTGTCGCGCCATTGGGACCTGCCTAGGAAGTTGGTCGTTGTCGGACCCTATCGTCACGTCAGGAACCCGACGATCACGAGCATACTCCGAATGCTCGCTGCCGAATCACTGTTCTTCGGATCGCGGCAACTACCGTAGGTAGTCCGGTCTATTGGAATCCAGGTGGGTCCCGGCCCACTCTCCCCGAATGGCTCCTAGGACCGAGAGGAAAGCAGGAATCAAACACGTGCCGCCTGTTCTGCGCCTTGACGACCTCCTCGCCAAGCGCACCGCCGGGAGAGAGTCCCGGTCCTGGCTCACGATGATGGCGACCTCAGACCGTCACCTCGTCGCCCATGAAGAGGTCAAAGATGCCCATAACCCGGATAGCGAAACCAACTTCACAGTGTGTCAAACCCATCCCAGCCGGGCAGGGCGGCCGCCTGCCGGAACCACGCGGTCATCTGCTCCTCGTCGAGTGCGCCTTCGTAGATATCGATCCAGCGCGAGGCAGGGTCCTTGCCGGAGCCGGACGGGGCGGGTCCCAGCGACGCTCCATTGAGGAAAGTCACCTTCACGTAGCGGGTGAACACGTGGTAGCTCACGAACCAACCTTGTCCCTCGATGCCATACCAGGGCGAGTTCCACCTCACGGCCTTGCGCACGTTTGGCACGTTGCGCACGATGAGGTCGTCGAGACGCCGTCCAACTTCACTCTTCCAGCCCGGCATTGCCGCGATGTAGGCCTGCACGGGGGCGTCGCCGTCGGCCTTGGCGATCTGAGGGTTGCCGCCTGAAAGGAGCCTCACCTCCCCACCGGCGTTCTCGGGGGCCTTCAAAGTGGCCTTCGTCCACTTCTTGGACCTCTTACCGGCCATTGTATTCACTCCCAATTCTGTAATTCGCGCAGCTGTATTGGTCGGCGAAAAATCTGAAAGTAATACCAGTTCGCTTTGACCACACCATGAAGGGGTAGGAGCACCGGGTAGGGGCAGGTTTCAAACCTGCCCTTTGGAAGGTTAGACGAAATCACCTTCATACCAACGATAGAGTTACGGCGTATTCAAGAGGAATCGGTATAATGTTTTGGTGGGCCTTTACTGACGGCAGGCGGAAATGTCTTCGAGAAGTGGTTGCGTGGGTTGTGGGTCTACCGAGGCCCTTGACCTAAGCATTGTGGAGTCACAGGGCGAGGAACGCAATAGAGCGCTCATGCTGATGCTGTTCCCATCCATTCGTCCTACCCTCACGACTTCACCTGCAGCCCCAGGATCCCACTGACGATGGCGTGAAGGTCTTGGAAGTGGGTGAAGTCCTCCTGCGCGCCTTGTTGCAAAATGTGGTTGGCGAACTCAGTCTTGCGGTCTTTGTGGAACTCGTGGCCCAGCAACATACCATCGACACTTCTAGACTTCGTGATCGAGAAGGCCTTCAGAATCTTTTCCCCAGAGGACAACGAATCGAGGTCGTATTGAGCGCCGGCGGTCCGGGCAGATAGGCGTCAGCGGTCGCCTGAGCAAATTGGTTGACGTTGCGTTGGGCCCGAATGGTGTTAGGTTGACGGAAGGAATCCATGTCGTACCGTTTTATTCTGTCCACGCCTATGTCGGGAATCGCCGCCAGCCCTTGTTCGAGAGCTTCAAGGAGTTGGCTCTTACCCGCACCGTTCCGGCCGATGAGGACGGGAATTTTTGGGAGTTCTTCGGTTGTGACGACTCCGATTGACTTGTACTGCTGTTTGAGTTCAATCTTCCTGGGTTTCTAGTGTCCTGTTTCGCAAGTTCGTCGGATTATTTGGGCTAGTCTTGTAGGGGGCAGGGACTGGATTCCGGCCTTCGCCGGAATGACGAATGAGTGTCGATGGTCGTCGCATTTATGTAATGCACTTCAGAATCGGGACCCTAGTACCAATTCCATATGATTTTGGCAGCTTACTCAAAGCACCCTCACCCTAGCCCTCTCCCACGACGGGAGATGGGATTCTCGCCTCTCGACTTAGTGACTGCTCACTTCTGCTGTACCGGCCCCAGTGCCCTGGCTGGTTACGTCATCCGCCTCGCTGATATACTTCGCCGCAATTCGGCAGGCGAGAGGTGGTGGTGAACTGTTCGCGGAGACGCCGAGCGGTCCGGTCGGCGGCGCTTATCGCCGGGCTCCTCGCCGGAGCATTGCTAACGCCGCATGTGGCGGCTACGAACGATACCCAGACCTACACCAACCACCTGATGGGATTCTCCATTACCGCGCCCGCTGACTGGCGGATTGTCGAAACGGGGCGCAGGGTCTCGGTCGTCGAGCTTAGACCCCCGGGGTACACCGACCTCGTGTCCATACAAGTATCCGTCCACCGCCACGTCGGGCCCAACACCCCGCCCGAGTGGATGGACTGGCAGGTCTCCAACTACGGCAAGCGCTTCATTGATATCTACGAGGAGTTTCCCGTCTCCCTCGGAGCGGCCACAAAAGGCTTCCGCACGGTGTTCGAGTGGAACGGCGAGCTCGGCATCAAGGAGGGCTGGACGGGCGTATTGCGAGGCAGGCAGGACTTTATCCTTCGAGCATACGGAACGTCCACGGACTTCGACCGCCTGCGTGGTACTCTCGACGAGATCATCGGTACGTTCACGCTCATACCGCCCGACCCGACGCAAGCCCCGTCCGACGACATATTCGTCCTGCTGAGCGAGGAGCCCGATACTCTCGACCCCGCTCTGCACACCGGCCCGGTCACCGGGCCGCTCAACGCGCTGTTCGGCGGCCTCGTGAGGCTCGACGAGGAGATGAACGTGATACCCGACATCGCCCGAGGCTGGCGAGTGACGGACGACGGCAAGGTCTACACCTTCAACCTCCGCTACAACGCCTACTTCCACAACGGCGACTGGGTCACGAGCGAGGATGTAGTTTATTCATGGGAACGCGCCACGCACCCCGAGACCGGGTCGCCCACGGCGCGCGCGTACCTGGGCGATATCGCCGGCGTCAGCGAAAAGCTGGCAGGCGAGGCCGAGGAGATATCGGGCGTTGAGGCGCTCGACCTGTTCACGCTCCGCGTCACGCTCACGACGCCCCGTCAAACGTTCTTGCAAAAGCTGACTCACCCTGTCGCGTCTGTGGTCGACCGAAACAACGTAGAGACGGGCGAGTTGGCGGAGCGACCTATGGGTACGGGGCCGTTCAAGTTCGTTGCCTGGGGGAAGGGACAGGGCCTTGTGCTTGGACGGAGTCGTGGTTACCACCTTGAGCGGCCAAAGCTGCGCGGGGTCGTCTATCGCTTCGATGGAGACGATCCGCTTTCGCTATATTCACGTGAGCAGATCGATGCGGTGTCCGTTCCTTTAGCGCACGTCGAACGCGCCCGCGACCCCCGAGACAAGTTCTACGCCGACCTCATGTCCGGTCCGACATTCTGCACACACTACCTCGCGTTCGACACAAGCGCAGCGCCCTTCGACGACCTCGCGGTCCGGCGGGCCTTCGCGCAAGCCCTCGACGTGGACAAGATCGTCTCCGTCGTCATGAGAGGAACGGTCGACAGGGCATCCACGCTGGCGCCGCCCGGCATTCTCGGTCTCGACGCCGACCTGTCGCCAGTGGCGTTTGCTCCCGAAGCCGGCAGGTCGCTGCTCGCAAAGTCGTACGACCGCTTGGAGGCGCTCTCACCCATACCCTCTGCAGTCGACAACCACACCATGGTCTGGATGTGGCGGCAGTTCCTCGGTGTCGACGTGCGCGCGTATTCGGGTCCCTCGGCCGATCAAGCGACCGTATGGACCGACACGTGGTGTCCCGACTACCTCGACGCCGAAAACTACCTCGAAACGCTCCTCCACTCGGAGGGCGCACAAAACCGGTTCGGCTACTCGAACCCCGAACTCGACGCCCTGCTCGAAGAGGCCGCCGTCAACCCCGACCCATCCCTACGCGCTGAGACGTATAAGCGAATCGAGAGTATCGCTCGGTACGATTGGGTCATCGTGCCGCTGTGGCACGAAAGGCGACATGAGCTTGTTCAGCAGTACGTCGTAGGCTACAGACCTGCGACGACAGGCTTACACTTCTTTGAAGATATCTACTTCGAGCGATAGGTTTAGGATGTTCCGCAAACGGACAATGCGAGGTCTTCTCATCGCCGCCACGGTCGCTGCTTCATGGGTCATTCCGCTTGAGACCGTCGGAGCGGAGGGGCCGTACGTCCCGCCGCTGGCTACCTTAGTCAACAACGCGCTGCCCGACTTCCCGAACGCCGTCGAGTTCCACCTGATGTATGCGGGTGTCGCCGAGCCCCAGTCGGTCGACCTCGAATACAGCATCCAGCCGGTCCATTCCTGCGACGGCGGAACCATTCAATCCGTGCGGTTCCCGGCAAAGACCACGATCATCTGGCGGTGGGAACCTTCCGAGGGACAGGTCATCCCACCCGGCCATACCGTTAGGTGGCGCTGGAGGGTGACCGGGGCCGACGGCGCCGTCCGCCTGAGCTATCCGAGGGAGTTCGTCTGGAAGGACGAGCGCTTCGACTGGCAGTCCTATGTGAAGGATGAACTCACCGTACACTGGTATGGGCAGAATCCGGAGTTCGGAGAGCACCTCGTCGGCTTCCTTGAACCGCAGCTCGAACGGATTGAGGACATTGAGACCTCCCGCAGCCCGGTGAACGTCTTTATATATGAGAACGCTGAGGATGCAGGGCCGGGCGCGCTGCTGCAGCGCGATGCCGTAAACCCCTATCGGGCGTTCAACACCGTCGTTTCGGTCATGCCGGAAGAGATCGAGGGAGACGAGGTGACGGCTCTCATCCACGAGCTGGCCCATTTCGTCGTGCAGGACAGGGGCTTCAACTGCTTCACGGGGCTTCCCCACTGGCTGGAAGAAGGGCTGGCGATGCTCGCCGAGGGCGGTCTGTCTGACGAGATGCGTCGGGCATTCGCCGAGGCCCGCCTTATCGAGCAGTTCATACCCCTTCGCAGCTTCGACGTGCCATTCGGTCCCAACACCGATGAGACGGGCGCACAGTATCTCGAGAGTCACGAGGCGCTCGTACGGTACGCCCAGAGCTACAGCCTGGTCGAGTTTCTCAAGGAAGAGTTCGGCTGGGAGAGCATCGGCTTCCTTCTCGACCTGTTCAAATACGGCATCACCGTCGACGACGCACTGAAACTTGCCTTCGGGATCGACATCGACGAAACGGAACGGCTGTGGAGACTCCGCAGCGGCCTGCCTGAACTAGCTCCGAACCGCATATCCACAACACCCACTCCTACCGACGCGGGAGGCGGCTAACGGGCCGTATTCCAAGTCGTCTTGAATACACCGCTAGTACCATGTCAACATGGTTTTGATATTGTAATTCACCCTCACCCCCGTATCGAGTACGGGGCAGGCTCTAGCCCTCTCCCACGACGGGAGAGGGGATAAACCGGCATCTGCCTGTCGTCATATTTAAGTTGACTGAGTACTAGCACACAGTACCCAGTAGTACCGGCCGTCTACGTCCCTGGCGACCAAGTCAGCGCCTTTTGCAGGTTGGTAAGGTATTCGGCAAACGCCAGGCGTCCCGTCGTCGTCGCCTGTACCCACGTGCGCGGCCTCGACTTTTCAGACTCCTTAGTGATGGCCAGATAATTTGCGTCTTCGAGCTTTCGCAAATGCGTGGTCAGGTTTCCGCCGGTGAGATCAAGCGTCTCCTGAATATACCCGTAGGCTAGCCGGTCCGTCTCGGGCAAGGTGACGAGCATGGTCATTATTCGAAGCCGGGTGGACTGGTGAATGGTCTCGTCGAATACAATTGCGTCGTCGGTCACAGGACGCCGCTCTTTCGTATCCACACCGCTCCCAACACGGCTACCGTCAGCATTGCCGCCGCCGAGACCGCCAATGCCGCGTCGCCCGCAAGGTAGCCGGGGATGTAGAACGCCGCGGCGATCCCTGCACCCACCACGGCTATCACCGGGCGATGCATTATGCCGAAGAGGACGTAGCCCAACGTCACGATGCCAATCGCGACGTACGGTATGTTGGCCCCGTCTTCCGCGTTCCACATACCTGCTGCCGCCGGGACGAGGAAAGCCGCCGTAACGACCGCAACCCAGTAAAGAAATATCCTGATTCCGGCGCTCCGAACGGCGTCGCCGGCCGCATTCTTCCTGCCCGCGCGGTGTCCTATGACTGCGCTGCCCAGCATCCCCGCCACCACCAAGACGCCCCACAGCGGCGCGCTAATCCATGGGTTGCGCGTCGCAAAGTCGGACGCCAGGTTCTGGACAGCGAACTGAGAAATGAACCCCAGCGATACTATGACTCCCCACAAGAGCAGTATCGTCGCCGTCCCCGCCAAGTACATGGAACTCCGTGCCTCTTCCATCGTCGCGTGGATGGCACCCCAACTCTCCTGAGGTGTGAGCGGTGTCGATTCGTGGTCCGATCTTTGCATTGTGGGCCTCCTTTGTAGTCCCGCCAGTCCCTCGTGTGGACACTGTGTTTGCAATGCAAACTAATATACATGATGAAAGTTTGTTTTGCAAACTAATGGGTTTGGCAGTAACTGTTCAGTCTCCGTGAGTTGAATTGCGAAGACCCCCCTCTCTGTATCTCTCCCCCGATGGGGGCTGACAGGGGTATGTATTTGCCTATCGACCCACTCTCTCCATTGATGAGGAAATAGCCCCGTCACTGTCATTCTGAGCGCAGCGCAGCGGAGTCGAAGAATCTAACGTGTCCGTCCGAAGGTAAAGCCGACATGGAAAGTTCTTACGTTGTTTTACATCATTGGTCATGAGATAAACGTGGTACCGGCTGTCTCGTATTGCGGTTATGGACTTTAGATTCCTCGCTGCGCTCGGAACGACAGGGAATCGGGAGCCTGATCGTAGCTGCAATTCCGGTTTACATACCCCTGTCAGCCCGATGGGGGAGGGGATACGCACCTCTCAATTGGACTATCATATTCAAATGGGAACGGTACTAGGCAGTGTTGACATTTCACGTCATTCCAGCGAAGGAACGTCGCCCTGTACCCCGATACGGGGCGGGAATCCGGATCGGGTAGCGCACATGCTCTCAAGAGGGAATAGCTTCCCGCCTTCGCGGGAATGACGACTTTAGCCTGGATAGCAGGAAGAATTTCAAGAATGTCAACACGCCTAGTGTCCGCTCATTCAAGTTCCCTATAGTTACTCGCAAGCAAGATCTCGATTCCCTCAACGCGAGGTGCAACTGTGGAAAGTTGTTCCACCACAATCCAACTTGACAAGAGAACACATGTGCTTCACCATAAGTTAGAGTACATCAAAGGAGTCAGTAAAGTTCGTTTGCGTTAGGCTCGTCATTGCGCGAAAGTCGATTCAAACCTTCGACAGGCTCGAAGCCTGCACAAGACTGGAAGCAAGGATGAACGGCCTGCCACTTGGATATCGCCTAAAGGAAGTCGAGGCGCAAAACTTTACAATAACGCTAAGAATGGCGTGAAATGTCCGGTAATGTCTATCAAATTTCAGCAACTGCCAGTGCTCCGGGCGATTCAAACCTTCGACAGGCTCGAAGCCTGCACAAGACTGGAAGTAAGGATGAACGGCCTGCCACTTGGATATCGCCCAAAGGAAGTCGAGGCGCAAAACTTTACAATAACGCTAAGAATGGCGTGAAATGTCCGGTAATGTCTATCAAATTTCAGCAACTGCCAGTGCTCCGGGCGATTCAAACCCTCGACAGGCTCGAAGCCTGCACAAGACTGGATGTAAGGATGAACGGCCTGCCAGTTGGATATCGCCCAAAGGAAGTCGAGGCGCAAAACTTTACAATAAAGCTAAGAATGGCGTGAAATGTCCGGTATTGTCTATCAAATTTCAGCAACTGCCAGTGCTCCCGAAGACGATTGCGCGATCTCATCCCGTGCCCGTTTCTTGGGTTGCTTGAATTGATCGCAGATCCTGACAGACCTAAGAGGGTGTTTGCGATGTCCTCTCACGATGTTCCTCCTCTCATACGCAACTCACAAGATTCGATAATCTCTCCCCCGTTCGACGGGGGAGAGATACAGAGAGGGGGTGTCTTGCCTAAGACCTGGCACGAATCCGCACCTTTGCAAACACCCTCTAAGTCTTCACAGCCGGAAACTGCATCAAGAATGGACTCTGACTATTCCATTCGCCCCTAATCAGGTACTGGGCAGGCCCTGAGCCCTTCGAAGGGCGCACTCAAATGTGCTGCGAGTTTAGAACTTCGGACACTAGTGTCCCGATTCTGAAGTGCATTACATAAATGCGACGACCATCGACACTCATTCGTCATTCCGGCGAAGGCCGGAATCCAGTCCCTGCCCCCTACAGGACTAGCCCAAATAATCCGACGAACTTGCGAAACTGGACACTAGTACTCAGTCAATTTGAACATAACAAACTGGATAGATGCCGATTTATCCCCTCTCCCGTCGTGGGAGAGGGCTAGGGCCTCTGCCCCGTACGCGATACGGGGGTGAGGGTGCTTTGGGTAAACTGCCAAAATCATATGAAACCGGTACTAGTGGGCCGAAATCTTTGGAATGACGGGTAGTACCAAGGGGTTGGGGTTGCATTCTGCAACGACAGGGCGGGTTTTAAACCCGCCCCTACCAAGCCATAGTCTCGTCACCCTTCAATACTATGGTGTTGAACCACTAGCTTTCCTCGGCAGACCCGGCCGGCAGAGTAAACGTGAACTCCGCGTATTCTCCGTACACCGTATCGACCGACAAGTCCCCTCCGGCTCTTCGCGCCACGTCGGCCGCGATCGGCAGTCCCAGCCCCGCGCCCATGATTCCTTCTCGCGTTGAGAAGAATGGGTCAAATATACGGTCGACCACGTCGTCCGCGATTCCGGTGCCATTATCACGGACCCGAATTGCCACATCTCCTTCAACCCGGTGAGTCGAAACGGTCAATGCCGGTTGATAGTCGTCGCCCTCGGTCTCCCGCCTCATCCTCAATGCGTAGCAGGCATTCGTCACAAGGTTAAACACAGCCTCGCTGAAGTCTTGCGCCACCAACGGTATCCTATCTACTGAGCTATCCAGGTCGAACTCCGGTTTGATCTCGAAGTCCTCCCAATTCGCACGGAACGTGTCACACCCTGTATGCACAGCCGCCTCTAACACGTTATGCAGGTCCGTCGGGACCAGTTCCCCACCTACAACGCCCAGCCCGCTCATTCGCTCCACAATGGCGTAGGCTCGCGTCCCGTTGGTGTGAACCCTCTGCAGGCTGTCTGTCAAGTCTTCGCTGATCTCGTCCAGCAAAGCGACATCTTCTTCCTTCATCTCACTTCGGTAATCGTTCAAGACGTCGGTAAGTTCCTTGTATGATTCCAGTGACCCCTCCGTGAAGTTCTTAACGAAGTTCAAAGGATTGCTGATCTCATGGGCTACCCCGGACACGAGTTCGCCCAAGGCGGCAAGCTTTCCCTGGGCCACGAGACGCTCCTGCATCCGTTCGAGCTCCGCGTTTGCCTCGCGCAACTCGCCGTACAGGCGCTCGACCAAGTTCAGACGTTGCACTTCCAACGCCTGTTGCCTCCATACCTCCAACGTTCCGGCCAGTTCTCCGACCTCGTCCCGGCTAACCTCCGGTATCGGTGTTTCAATGTCCCCGGCGGCCATCCCTCGCATACGCTCAGACAAGCGCGAAAGCCGCCGCACCAATCCGTTGCCGACCCACAGCCAGGCGGCCAGTGTGGCCGCTACCACACTGGCTACGCTGATTAGCGCCAGCAGGAGCCGACCCTCGTCGAAACTGCGGACGGAAGATTCCAGCGCCGCCGAAGCCTCGACTTGGGCTCCCTCCAACAGGCCGGAAACGGAACTGCTCAAGTTCGCGTTGGCGCCTTCAAATGCGACTGTCAACTCCCTGCCCCTCGATTGCAGCGCAAGCTGCTGCCCACGTGCTACGTAAACCTCTTCACCCAAGGAAGTGTCAACGCCGCCGGTTACCGACAGACCCGCGAACTCGTCCCACAGTCTGTCCAACTCCGGTTCATCGGATGCCAGGAACATTCGGCTCAGAACGCCCAGTGCTGCCTGGTTCGCTCCGGCGCCTGTCGTGGCTGCTTCCACACCGGACCGGAGCTCCGATGCCACCATGTTGGCTTCCGACAGGGCACCCCGGTTCAGAGCAATGTTGTCGACCGCTTCCGCCAGGTCGACCGCGGCGTCATACACGCCTTGCGCGTCCGCTGCCAGCGCAGGGATGACCCCGACCACAGCCAACTCTGTCTCCAGCCGCCCTAAGACTGCCTCTACGGACTCCCCAGAGGAAGAAGTGGAAGCAGAGTCCGGGTCGCCGAGCAGTTCCAGCCCCAGCGACCGTATCCGTTCCCCCTCTCTGGCGGCGGACCATGCCGCCTCCAGCACCGGCACCGACTCCGACCGCACCTGAAAGTTCAGGTCTCCGCTTCGCTCGAAGTAGAACACCCCGACCATGCTCGACACCAGCGTCAAGATCACGGCAAAACCCAAAGCTATGTACAGGCGTGTGCCGATCCGACGCCAAGCATCAACTAAGAAACGCATACTCAGACACAGCCTCGGAACTTATACAAATTCGTCATGACTGCGCCATAATCCTCCAAATGCAGCACGCATAACAGAAACCGCCCACCGTCATTCCGGCGAAGGCCGGAATCCAGAAAGTTCGGTCAGCCAGAATACGGTGGTATTAGCGCGAATTGGTATTAGTTTCTTGTTCTAACATAAGAGACCCCATACTTGCGGTCTGTCGGAACGCCTCTATCGCGCAGGATATTACCACAGTCGAACGTATCTATCCGATGCTAGAGACTACTCTTGGCTGGTTTCGACACCCATGTCGGTGATGCAAATTCGGACTCCACATCCCCTAATGCGCCAACCCCAACTCGTGCATTCGCTTGTGCACAGCCTCTCGCGCCTCGATGAAGGGTCGCTCCAGGTACGCCGTGTGGTCATCTTCGCCGTGGTGGTGGCTTGTCCGCCCAGGATCGTGCTGGCGCGTATTCTCTCGTATGTAGGCGAGCGTTCCGTCGACAGATGTCAGGATGTTCTCCGCCACCCGCCGGTCGAACATCTGCCACTCACCCCCGCACTGTACGTAGACCGGCGATGTGTGCGCGTACACCTCGTGGCCGCTCGTGCCGAAATCGATGCGGTTGTCGTAGTAGCCGAGCCCGCCGCACCGAGCCGCCAGCCACGTATGCCCGTCAACTGCGATCCGCTCGCTCAGCTCGAGCCGCCGCGTTCCCTGTCGCGACTCGGTGGAGGCTACCACGCGCCCCGCGCTGAGGACCTCCAGGCTGTGAATCGGAAAAATACTCTCCGCCCATGCCTTGACCTCGACCGTGCCCGCGCCCGAAAGCTTCACGGTGTCGCCGATCTCCTTGCCGTCCACCGTGAAGCCGATCATCGGCCCGCCGCTGATGAACGTCCGGCCCCTCGCCGCGTTACGGCACCATGATTCGTACGTGAATTCCTCGTCATCGGGGATGTTGACGTATGCCCGATGCCCGCCGACAGGCACAGAACTGTTCATCTTGTCGGTTCCGCTAACCATTGGCAGGCGATACCCGCAATTCAGATATCCGTAGTAGTCGCCGTACCGTTGCGAGGACAGGTTCTTCATCTCGATGGCGTCCATCCGCCCCGTGGCGATGAGCGTCGCGTACTCCCCAAAGGCGTTCGGGCTGTTGAAGTGCGGATTGACGACGAAACCGCCCTGTGCGTGAGCGCGATCTGCCCAGTCGCTCAGGTTGGTGTCCATCGTTCCGGCATGCTCCGCCTCGCCGAGGCCGTCGCTGCACCACGGCATTACGTGCTGCTTCAACCCCCAGAGGATCATGTGCCCGAGGGCGTGCTGCCGGTTCTCCTGCCCGACGTAGACGAAGTTGCTCCCGTCGCGGGAGACGCTCGGCGCGCCCGTAAAGTCCTCCGTATTGGTGAACAGGCTGCCCCATTGCGATTGGAGCAGGTTGACCACGTTCAAGTCCTCGGCCTGCGACTCGCGGTGCGCGCCATCAGGCGTAAGGAAGTGGACGTGGGAGTCGCCGCTGAACCACCTCTGCTCATTCATGTTCGTCCAGCGCTTGAGCCGCAAGTTGAGCCGTCGTTGACCGGACTGGATCTGCATCTTCGCGCGAAGCGGCTCGTACTCGAACCCCCTCGCCACGTCCACGATCACCTCGCCTCGCGGCAGCCATCCCTGGCACGTGCCGTCGATGTAGGCATACGTGATCTGCCCCAAGCGCAGGTCGCCCCCAACGTCCTTGTGCCACGTGTCGAGGTTGGAGTTGACGTGATTGTGGAACCCATGCGGCTGGTAGGGCACCCCATCCGGCGATCTGAAGTGAATGCGGCAGGGAACGGGCTGCCCCGTGTCCTCGTCCACGACCGAGACGTTCACCCAGTTCTTGCCCGGATCGATCAGCTCGATTCGAGTCCGCGGACCGGCCGCCGACCCATTTGACAATATCGTTCCCCAGTTCGCACGCGAAACTGTCTCGCCGCCCTGCTTTACGCTGAGCGTGGCCGACGGTGTGGCCGACACCTCCACGTACGAAGGACTGGCCGTGCCGTTGTACCGTTCACCCCAACCCTTGTTCGGGCCTTCGATGAACTCCTCGGCAGTCCTCTTAGGCAGAGGATAGGCATACGTCGTCTCGCCCCGGTCCACCTCTACCTCGATATCGAAAGGCTGGGACGCCATGTCAGGGTCGGTAAGCTCTATCTTGACCGTCCGGTTCGCCTCACGATAGAGAGGGTGCTCGTCAACCCGTCCCAGCGTGATCGCCGCGATGATGAACGGCCCTCCCTTGGGCACGATCTCTATCGACTCGATGGCGTCGGTAGGCTCGGGATTCTCCCATGCCCACAGGTAGTACCACCGCGCATCCGCCTGCTTTGCCTCGGTCTGCCGGTTTCCCGCGTCGCTGAACTCGCCCTCGTAGCGCGGATACAGCGTGGCCTTCCGGTCGGGCACCGCTTGGAAGGGAGCGTACGGCGCCCCGGTATACGTCCCTGCAACAAACGGTGGACCGAACGCCGAGATTTGAAACCTCTCCCTCACTGCCTCGGTTGCGGCGTTGCCCGTCGATGAGTGAAAGACATAGTCCGCGACGTGGTTGCCAACCTGCCCACCTTGCGGAACGTCGGTCTCAAGGAGTCGGTGCGCGAAGACGATGTGTCGAGCCTTCTCGCCCACCGGTATCGAAACGGGACTGTCACCTTCGCCCAGCTTAATGAAACAGCTCGAACTACCCGTCTTGCCCACCTGAAACGGCAGCCCTCGAAACGTCTGCGCCCCAATGACCGGCGGGTCATCCGACGGCAGAACATCCGCCCCAGCATTGCACAGTTCCGATAGGTCGATAGGCTCATAGTCCGACATGACCGATTACTCCTGTGCTTCCGATTCGATTGCCTCAGTCCCTCTGCATTGCGGGACGCCGCTCAAGCTCAATAGTGGAGTCCTTTGAACAACCGTCATACCGGCGAAGGCCGGTATCCAGAAGGGTGGATTCTAGTACTCAGTCAACTTGAATATAAAAACCTTAATAGACGCCGTTTTATCCCCTCTCCCGTCGTGGGAGAGGGCTAGAGCCTGCCCCGTACTCGATACGGGGGTGAGGGTATTTTGAACATCATATGGTACTGGTACCAGCACACCCTACTTTCTACGAAACTCGTTCTACCCGCCTCCCAACCCCACAGGATACGGGTTGTGCCTCACTTCCACCTCGACCTCCGCGATCGTGACGTTGCCCGTCAGACCCTCTGGACGGCTCAGGAGCGACACTTCCAAGACGTTCTCGCCCTTTCGGGGCACAATATCGACGAGATCGAACTCCAGCCAGTGGTTTCTCGGATTGGTGTGCAGAAAAGCGTCACGCCCCTTCTTCCAAACTCGCCTGCACGTCTCACCCGCTAGCGAACGACCGTTGAGTGCAACGTTGAACCGGTCCCCGGCTACGACATTCGATAGATAGATACGCAGCGTCGTCTCGCTCACCCTGCTGTCCGCCCCCGCGATTTCGTCGGCAATGGTGAACGGAATCGCGTGCGCCGCCGTCGGCAGGGGTGGGGAGAGATCGTGCGGAATATGGTGGCGATAATCGACCCGCGCCGCTCCGTCATAGCTGCGAGCTACGAAATAATGCTTGTCCTTCCCATGTACGAGTTCCGGCGATCCGATCATGGTGAGGATATTGCGCTCCGCGTCCCCAAGCGGCCAGTCCATCATCCACGTATACAGGCCGTCGACTCCCTTCTCCCAGTAGTTTGCAGCCGCCGCCCGGAAATGCTCTAGGGTAGGGAAGAGTCGCCCGCCCGCGCCGACGATCTCGTCCTGCAGGTGGTGCTGCAAGAACCCGTACACGGATGCCCCGGCGTCGTGCGCCGGCTCGACCACCCACTCGAACGGCATGTTTGGATCAAGAACAGTGTAGACGTAAGCCACCGGCACAACGAAGTCCAACAGCCCCTCGGAAAGCCACGTCCTCACGTCGAGACCCTGTTCGAGATTGCCCTGCTCCGTGGGGAATATCCTCGCTCCAACCACGCCCGGCTCACCCGGCTGTGAGCGCACCATCTCCGATACGCGCCGCACCCAATCGGTCATCGTCGCGGTGTTTTCGGGCGTACCACCGTCGGTGAAGTAATAGGAATTCCCGTCCCCGAAGGCTGCCGTGAAATCGAGTTCCACACCCTGGATCGGGTACTCTGTTACGAGCTCGCGCAGGATGTCGAACTTGAGGTCTCGGACCCGCTCTTCGGCCCATCCGCCGCCGCCGTTCTCAAGTTCCGACTCCGGGTACATCCTCCCCAGACGCTGCAGGCGCAGGTCGGCGATGAAATCGATGCCGTGCTCGTGCGCGCGGTCGATGAGCACCTGAAGCGGGTCGAGACCGCGTTCCATCAGGCTGAGCATACACGCCGCCGCCCGCCACTCGTAGTTGTGCGCCGACTGAGCCTTCCCGTCCTCGACCGAGAACATCTTCCCCACCTTCGTCGGGTAGAACATCCCGTCACCGCGCTCCACGCAGTAGCTGAACGTGTCCACCGCCGTGCCCGCCACCTCGTCGATGGGAATCCAAGCGTCCTCAAGCCGCATCGGCGGCTCGAAATGCCACAGGTACGAGTGTCGCGCGTCGTTGTGATAGATCGTCCTACGTCGTCTCATTCGGCCCTCCGTGGCGTGATTTGCCCATTATCATCCGCTCCGCAGCCTCGGCGTCGCGAAATCTCACCCATACCGTGTAGTGGGAACCCATTGGGCTTGTGTAAGGCGGAATACCCTCGTTCTGTACTACCGCTCCAATTCCCTCGCCCTTGAGTACACCCGCCCACATCTGCGCCTCAGGCTCCGGCATCAGTCCACCGACACGTACCAGTCGGTCAGGGTCGTCCTCATGTCCAAACAACGATTTCAGCCAACCCATAGCCCTACCTCTCCGAAGGGTACGGGCTGTACGTCACCCGCAGCTCGACCTGATCGACCGTGATCCCGCCCGCCATGAGATCGGGCCGTTCGTCCAGAGAGATTTCCAGCGTGTTCCAGCCCTTGCGCGGCGGGACTTCCCGCAAGTGAAACTGAAGATCCAGCCCCCGCGGCGCGATGTGCGGCGTGTTGTGGGCAAACTCCCTGGTGACCGGCTCGTCCCCCAGCGACTGCCCATTGAGTGTCAGAGTCAGCTTATCCCCCATGATTAAGTTCATCACCTTGACGCTCAACACCGCCGAGCTAACGCGGTCCGACCCCGCGATGTCGTCGCCCACGTAGAACGATATCTCGTACCGCTCATCGGGATCGGCCTCGGGTATCGCGACCGGCAGTGCCGCGCCGTATGCCGGATTGTCCGGCTCACCCGAACGCCGCAACACGAGGTACGTCCTGTCCTTCTCCTCGATCAGATCGGGATCGCCCATCTCCGACAGGAACGCCCGCTCCGTCTCGCCATGCGGCCACCGCAGAAACCACGTGTACAGGCCGTCCACACCACGCGACCAGAAGCTCGCCGCCGCCCCTCGAAGCTGCTCGATAGTCGCGTACACCCGGTTGTCCTGCCCCAGCGCAACGTCCTGCGAAGGCACCGTCGGCTGGAGCATCCCGTAGACCGATACGTCGTGCTCATGCGCCGCCTCGATGAGCCAGTCAATCGGCATATTCGGATCGAGCCGGTTGTACTCGTACATCAACGGCACAACGAAATCGACGATTCCCTCGGCCAGCCAACTCCGCACGTCCAGTCCTTGGCGCAGGTTCAGTTCCTCGACCGGATAAACCCTGGTGCCAATCGTCCCGCCACCGTCCCGGCTCCGCACCGTCTCCGCCAGTCCCGCAACCCATTCCGTAATGACCGGCGTGTACCTCTCCACGTCTTCCGGCCTCAAATACGATGGTCGATTGCCGTTCGCAATCGCAAAGTCCAGTTCCAGCCCGTCACTCGGGTAATCTAGTACCAGCTCCCGCGCTATCGCTCCCAGATGGTCCCTGACCGTCTCCTCGGCAAAGTACCGCCCTCCATTCGCGACCTCCAGCGCCGGATCGATTCCGCCGTAGCTCCCAAGTCGCAGATCGGCCCAGAACTCCATCCCCTTGTCATGCGCGCGGTCGATCAGCACCTGCAGCGGGTCGAGTCCCTTGTCCTTCAGGCTCTCCATCGCGTGCCATGCGTGCCACGAAATGGGGTTGGTGAACGGCTGCTTGTCCGACCCGAACACCATCCCGACCTTCGTCGGGTAGAACGCCCCGTCCCCCCGCTCGACGCAGTAGCTGAACGTGTCCACACCCGTCCCCGCCACCTCGTCGATGGGCCGCCATGCGTCCCTCATCCGCATAGGAGGATCCCACAGCCACAGATAGTAATGCCGTGCGTCGTTATGGTAGATCGTCCGTCGTCGTCTCATATCTAACCCTCTATTGGGGGCCTGCCGTGCGGGTGTCGCTGTCCTGTCACGCTCGGCCCCTATACTACACGATGCACGCGAAAGTGGTGGACGGTCGTGAACCTGTCCCAAGTTGGCAGTCCATGTCCAGGGTTCATTTGTCATTTCGGCGCTGATGTACTCATGAATACCTGTTATGCTCTGCTTCATGAGAATGAGGATTTCCCTTATCGCCCAGTATGCGAAGCAGGAGTGCCGGGCTGCAGCCGCCCGCGTCATCAGCGTGAGCGCCTTTATTGCCCGAACGCTGTCCGATGCTTTGAAGCGTCTCAAGCCGTCGGAACCGCCGCCATTCCGCTTGGTGACCGTCCGCGGCGTGTACCGCCGCCCCGGCGTCGATCTCGATAGGCCGAGGGCCCTCGAAGCAGAGGACGATGAGGCTCGGTTCAGGAACAGGCGTCGCTGATTCCGGTATCATAGCGACATGCCGGAAGAGAACGCCCACGAGCCGACCAAAGCCGAGCGCCGCGAGCAGAAACGCCGGAAGAGCCGCCGCATGGGTGTGTCGGGCCGGAGTGTTCGACAGCTTCAGGAGATCATCCGGCGTAAGGCGGAGCGAGCCTCCGACGAGAAGAAATAATCGTGAACACGGCAGCAGACCAGCAGTACCTCGTTGGTGAACAGTACAGGGATTCGTCGAATCTCTCCGCGCGCATCCGACTGCACAATCTGTTTAGCACGAACCGGTACGGCTGGCACAGGTGGGTCTTCGACCACTTGGTCGAACTTCCCGGCGATGCTCGAATCTTGGAGCTTGGCTGTGGCCGCGGTGACGTGTGGGCCGAGAACCGTGATCGCATACCCTCGGATTGGGAGATCACTCTTTCCGACCTCTCACCAGGGATGATCGAGGACGCCAGATCAAGACTAGAGGGCTCGGGGAGACTATTCAATTACGAAGTGATCGATGTCCAGAGCATCCCGTATCCTGAAGCCACATTCGACGGCGTCGTCGCTAACCACATGCTCTACCACGTGCCGGATCGGGCGAAGGGCATCGCCGAGATACACCGTGTGCTGAAGCCGGGTGGAATCCTGTTCGCCGCTACGAACGGTCGGGACAATATGGCCGAGATAAAGGATTTGCTGGACAACGCCCGCCGTGCGGAATTCGATCGTCCTGCAAACCATTTTAGGCTGGAGGACGGTAAACGAGAGTTGCGGGAGGTGTTCCCAAAGGTAGCGGTTGACCGTTACCCGGACGCTCTACACGTAACCGATGCCGGCCCAATCATAGATTACATCAACTCCACTGCACTCAAGCTAGACGATCGCCAAGCATCGGACATCCACCTGCGCGTCCGGAATCGGATCAACTGCGAAGGCAAGTTCGTCATCCGGAAGACGAACGGCATCCTCACAGCGCGCAAATAGATAAACCTTATGCCGTAATCCGCAGTTGCATCCCCAACGCGCGGGTAATGCGAAGAACCGTCGCAAATGTCGGGTTGCCCTTATCCGACAACGCTTTGTAGAGTCCCTCGCGGGTCATCCCGACTTCTCGGGCCAACTGGCTCATGTTTTGAGCGCGCGCGATATCGTTCAGTGCGGCACGAATCAGGCTTCCATCACCGGGATCTTCTTCCGCGCACGCTTCCAGGTATAGGCGTGCGTCCTCTTTGGTACGTAGGTGGTCCGTGATTTCCCATCGGGTAAACGTTTCTGGCATGATTCACCTCCAATCGTCGGCTAGCCGTTTCGCGCGTTCGATGTCCCGCCACTGGCTGCCCTTCACTCCGCCGCAGAGCAGTACTACGAAGGTATTGCCCTTACGAACAAAGTAGAGACGATACCCCGGTCCGTAGTGGATGCGCATCTCAGATACTTTGTCAGCTATGGGCTTGCTGTCTCCGAAGTTGCCCAGTGAAATACTCCTGAGACGAGCGTTGATCCGAGCAACGGCGCGCCGGTCCCGTAAGCCGCGTACCCATTTCTTGAATGTGGCACTTTCGACCACAACAATCATTCAGTTATTGTAAACCATAGTTTACAGTGTGTCGAGTACCTCATTAGTAGGCGAACAGCGAGCCGCTTTCACACATCCTATGGCATCTGTCATACTAACGCCCGATAACAATAGTCCTAGCATCACACGAGTAACGCAACCATGAGAGCCCTCGCGAAAGCGATGACGATTGCCGGGTCCGACTCCGGCGGCGGAGCGGGCATACAGGCCGACCTTAAGACATTCGCCGCCATGGGCGTCTATGGCACCTCGGTCCTGACGGCTATCACTGCGCAGAACACGCAGACCGTCACCGAGGTCGTCGATATGCCAGACTCCATGATCCGCTCGCAGATCGACGCAGTCATTTCCGACATCGGCGCGGACGCCGTCAAGACCGGTATGCTCTCCAGCGCCGGGATCATCGAGATCGTGGCCGAAAAGGTCACCGAACACGCCATGACCCCCCTCGTCGTCGACCCCGTCATGGTGGCGAAGGGCGGCGCGAGGCTGCTTCGAGAGGACGCCGTCGACGCCCTCAAGACCGTGCTCATCCCACTCGCGACCGTGGTCACCCCGAACATCCCCGAGGCCGAGGCCCTCGTTGGCCGCAATATCGAGGACATGGACGACATGCGCGACGCCGCCAAGGAAATCGTCGCTCTGGGCGCTCAGTCCGTCGTCGTAAAGGGCGGGCACATGGAAGGCCCCGCGACTGACATCTTCTTCGACGGCACGGAGGCCAAGGCCTTCACGTCGCCGCGCATCTCCACCGACAACACGCACGGCACTGGCTGCACGTTCGCGTCGGCCATCGCCGCCGGTCTCGCGAAAGGCAAGTCCCTCCGTGAGTCCGTCTCCGACGCCAAGAAGTACGTCACCGAGGCCATCCGCTTCGCCCCTACCATCGGCAAGGGCAACGGCCCGCTCAATCACTTCTACATGCTCCGGGGCTGACCCGTGCCGATCTGATTGGCAAAGACATAAATCGTCTATGGTTCGTTTTAGCTTCGAAATCACGTTGGGTAGGGGCGGGTTTCAAACCCGCCCGCTTCAATAGCCACCCACAACGGAGAACCGACATGGCCCTCTACCTCACCGAAGAAGACGTCGCCGCGGTACTGACCATGGACATCGCCCTTGAGGAAGTGGAAAGGGGCTTCGTTCACCTAGCGGAAGGCACGGCCTCCAACTTCCCCCGCAACCGACTGCCAAACGGCAGGGGCTCTTTCAATTTCATGACCGCCACCGCACCCGATCTCGGCGTCATGGGCATGAAGACCTACGGCGTCGGCTCCGGTCGCTCGCGTTTCTACGTGTACCTCTACGACACCGACTCGACCGAGCTCATCGCCCTCATCGAGGCCAACGGCATGGGACAGGTCCGCACCGGCGCCGCCAGTGGAGTCGCCACGAAGTACATGGCCCGCGCCGACGCGAGCACAGTGGGTATGATCGGCTCAGGCTACCAGGCCAGCACCCAGCTCGAAGCCGTGTGCAAGGTCAGAGACATCACGAGCGCGCGAGTCTACTCACGCACTCGCGAGAACCGGGAACGCCTCGCCTCGGTCTTGGAGCGTCGACTCGGCATCGACGTTCGCCCCGTCGACAGCGGCCGGGAGTGCGTGGAAGGCGCGGACATCGTCAACGTCATCACCACGGCCCCGAAGCCCGTCCTGCTCGGTGAATGGCTGTCGCCCGGCACGCACGTCAACGCCGCCGGAAACAACCACTGGATGAAGCAGGAGATCGACTACGAGGTCGTCCGGCGCTCCACAGTCATCGTCGCCGACGACGTTGACGACGCCAAGATCGAGTGCGGCGATCTCGTCTATCCCATCGACCGCGGCATCACCACCTGGAACCACGTGCGCAATCTCTCCGACGTGGTGACCGGCCAGGTCGCCGGCCGCGCGTCCGACGACGACATCACCCTCTTCGAGTCCCAGGGCCTAGCCATCGAGGACATCACCGTCGGCCTCCGCGTCTACAACATGGCCAAGGAACAGGGACTAGGCCGGGCGATGCCCTTCTGAAACCTCATTCCCTTGTAGAGTCTCCGTTACGTAGCCACACCGTTCAACATACCGCTTTGTCCAATTTGTGAATTCTCAATGAAAAAATGGATCCCTCGTCATTCCGGCGGAGGTCGGAATCCAGTAAACTCAATCAGCGAGAACGCGTCGCCATCACCAAGAGCCCGGTGATGCACCACCAACGAAAGGAAAAAGAAATGCTCGGTCAGGTCCACGACCATATCGTCAGCGAGCTCGGCGAAAGCAGTCGCACGGACACCATCTTCGTGCTCACTGCCATCGTCTTCAACCTCATCGTCCTCGCCGTCAACTTCGGCGTGGCCACGGAGGCCGCGACGGAGGGCGACGCTGCCACATACGACATTATCTTGGCCGTATTCATCGTTATGACGATACTCCTCAACTTCGTCGCCGTGGCGGCACTGGCCCTCGGCAGGCGCAACCGTCGAATCCTTCTCGGCGGCCTCGTCGCCATGTACCGCGACAACGACGTCGACAAGTACTACGATCCGTCCCTCATGTCGAACTACGGCGTCCGATACCTCCTCTTCGCCGGGGTAATAGCGACACTGGCTGTAACCGCGTTAGTAGTCCCCCTAATCATCCGCTTCACCGAATCGGCATGATCGCGACGTGCGACAGGCGGCTCGTCGCTCGTGTCGAACGCGGCCCGCAACAGTCTCGCGGTAGGGAGGCCTTTGCGTAACCCCCTCTCCCGTTCGCGGGAGAGGGTTGGAGCCTGCCCCGTACTCGATACGGGGGTGAGGGTCCATGAGGATGGTAAGCGCGAATACGGCGTAATCAAGCGAATTTAGCATTACAGGAAAATACAGGAGAGACAAAGCATGGAACTCGGTGCATTTTCAGTTAGCTTGGCCGTCAAGGATCTTGAAGCTTCAAGGTCCTTCTACGAAAGTTTCGGCTTCGAGGTGGTGGGTGGCGACCAATCGCAAAACTGGCTAATCCTCAGGAACGCCGATCACACCATAGGCCTCTTCCAGGGGATGTTCGAGCAGAATATCCTGACCTTCAATCCCGGATGGGACAAAGAGGCTCAACCACTCGACTCCTTTACGGATGTTCGCGAATTGCAACGGCAGCTAAAGGCAAGCGGCATAGTCTTGCAGATGGAAGCGGACGAGAGCACCACAGGCCCCGCAAGCTTTGTGGCCTTGGACCCGGATGGCAATCCAATCCTCGTGGATCAACACGTCTGAGAGAGTATTCAGGGTTCAATAATCTCTCCCCCGCCGAACGGGGGAGAGATTCAGAGAGGCGGCGCTCACGCCTCACTCCGCGCTGTCGACCATTTTGTTCACCGCAACCCGCGCAGCCTCGATCTCGATGCCGCCCTGTTTGAGTATCTGCGATGCGAGGCCTTCGCCGGCCAATATCAGCCCCAGCAGGATGTGCTCGGCGCCGACCTGCCCGTGGAAGAAAATGTAGGCCTCCGTTCTCGCTGCGTGAACCACACGCTGGCTCGCATCGCTCAAATCAGGCTCCGATTCGGGAGAAGAGTCCCCTCGTCCGGCTTGCTGCTCCAGTTTCGTTCTTGCCCCTTCGATGTCCAGGCCGAGATCCACCATCACCCTCGCGCCCGCTCCCTCAGAATCGTCGAGAAGTGCGAAGAGGATGTCCTCCGGCTCTATTGCCGCATGTCCGATGCGGGCCGCGTGGGTGCCCGCTTCCGTCAGAAGCCTCTTGGCCTCCTCGGAAAACTCAGGACCCATCTCCTCGATCGAGCGCGTTGGCCACACCGCACTCGTGGATATGGGGTGGCCCGTTTCCGGATCGAACTCTACTCCTACCCGGTCGAGCACTACGTCCTCGGCGTATATGGACGCCCCGGTGCGGACGGCCAGAGCTATGGCGTCGCTCGGCCTCGAGTCGCGCTCGATAGTCGTCCCGTTCCGCTGAAGCACGATCTTGCCGAAAAACGTCTCTTCCCGGATGTCGCTCACGACGACCCGCATCACCTTCCCCCCTAGGTCGGCAATCATCGAGTCCATCAGGTCGTGGGTCATTGGACGGGCCGTCTTCTCGCCCTGGAGCTTCATGGCGATCGAGTCGCCTTCGGCAGGCCCTATCCAGATCGGCAGGTACTTGTTGATCTCCTTCCCCTTGAGCACGACTACTCGCTGTTGGTTCTTGTGACTTACCCTTATGCCTTCGACGGTCATTTCGAACATGAGAACATCCTTCCTTTCTTGAATGTGTGTGTTCATGTGCGACCAGCTTGGAAACCCGTGCTCCGCAGCTACCACATGCTGGGCGTCGCGGAGGGATACCGACGGCGGGTCCGGATGGTCGTTCACGGCCCCAAAGAGGCGGGGCATTGACTCCCGAAAACGCGCGACGGCCGAGGGTTGTCCGGCTCGATACGCCTTCAGGAGGTCTTTGGCCCGATTCTTGAGCTGCTCAAGACTCGGGCGCGCGGGCAGAGAATGAGAGGGCATACGCACTCCTTTCCGTTTGCCCGGCGTCCGCGTGATCGGGCAGAAAAGAGTGTTCGTCGTTCCGTCGTGGAGGGGGTAGGCTCGGCCTTTGCGCGGACTCGGAGGCTTCCCCCAAAGCACGATGGCATCATAGTCAACTACGCACACACCTGTCAAACTTAGCCGGAGAAGTGGCACAATAGGCCGCACTGAGTTCAACAATCTCTCCCCCGCCGGGGGCTGACAGGGGTAGGTAAAACGGAATTGTAGCTATGATCCAGCCCCGCCTCCCTGTCATTCCGAGCGCAGCGAGGAATCTAAAGTCCATGATCACAAGACCAGATAGCCAGTGCCACGCTTATATCGTGACCAAGAGTGAAAACAGTGTAAGACCAATTCGTCATGGCTGCGCCATAATTCTTTAAATGCAGCGCACATAGCAGAGACCACCCACCGTCATTCCGGCGAAGGCCGGAATCCAGAGTGGTTGGTCAGCGAGAATACGGTGGTATTAGCACGAATTGGTTTAAGAACGCTGTATGTTGGCTTTACGTTGTGATAGACACTTTGGATTCTTCGGCTGCGCTCAGAATGACAGCAACGGGGTTGCATTCTCATCGATGGAGAGTGGGGCGGTAGTCAAATGCCTACCCCTGTCAGCCCGCCGGGGGAGAGACACAGAGAGGGGGCCTTCCCCCTACACCCAGCATCCGGATCCGCCACAGTCAATTGGTTCCACTGGACGGTGGCCTGCTCCGACTTAGACCTTGGTGTTGCCGCCTTTCAACACTTACCAGAACTGATGCTGCCGTTAGCTAACACTTGGCAATTCTGCATTCAGTGTCGGCTTGACAGGAAAGAACAAATGAGCTCTTCTTGGGCATGTGTAGGCCTCTAGGCCTAAATCAATCACTGGCGGCACGACCGCCGCAAAGGAGCTACGGACGGTAGAAGCAATTAGTGGTTATCCACCGGAGAAGAAGGAGTGGCGATTTGAGAAATACTGGTTGGACCGTACCGGGTACTATATGTGGTACTGTATGGTTTGTGATTTGGCGAATGCTGTGAGCTTTGCACAGCGTCGTTTCTCTTGACGGAAAGTGTTAACGAGCCTAGAGAACCTGCCAAAGTCGAAACCCGCCGAGGGCGTGTGGAGTCCAAGCAAGCCGTCGTCTCGACCCCCAACGATTGTCGGCGGTCTTTGCTACAAGGACCCGGGAAGTGTAGGGTGCCGTATTGCAGGAAGATCGAACTAGTACTCAATCAACTTGAATATGAGGAACAGGCAGATGCCGATTTATCCCCTCTCCCGTCGTGGGAGAGGGCTAGGGTGAGGGTGCTTTGAGTAAGCTGCCAAAATCATATGGAATCGGTACTAGCCTAGAAGCTGGAGATCATCTACGATGTGGGCGAAAGTAGTGTTGATTTCCGGGGCGGTGGTGTGCGCCTTGGGGATCTTCCTTGCTGCCATTCCGGACTGGTTGTTCGATAGGCTGTTCGTTGACCTCCCTGCGGTGATACTTAGCAAACTGCCTCGCGAATGGTTCCTGTAGAGTCCGACAGCAGTATAAGTCCACATGAGTCAGGGCTGTCACTTTCTGAACGTGACTCTCGTTCGGGAGTGACTGCCCCAACTAATATAATTCCCGTTCGTCGCGTCTGATACAGAATCCAGAACCGGATCTAGCCATGTACACCTACGAAAACCACATGATGCACGACGCTTGGTACTTCGTGGACGACCGCACGGACACCGTCCACATGTTCCACCTCGCCGAGCCGCTCGAAGGCGGCCCGTCCTTCGTCGGCCACGCGACCAGTCGCGACCTCGTGTCATGGGAACGCCTGCCTACGGCCCTCCGTCCCGGCCCTCCCGGTTCCTGGGACGACTTCCGCCTCTGCACCGGAAGCGTCATTGAGCGCGCCGGCCGGTACTGGATGGCTTACTCCGCTACCAGCCTCAATGACAGCACCCTCGAAGAGCAGTACCGCGTCCAACGCGCGGGAATGGCCGTCTCAGACGACCTCACGACGTGGACGAAGCTGCCCGAAAACCCCGTCACCGAGGCGGTCGCTCCACACTACGAGCGCATGGGCACAGGCCAACGCAAGATGCGCCACTGGCGCGACCCATTCCTGTTCGACGACGGCGACACCGTCTACCAGCTGGTCTGCGCCCGCAGGGACGAAGGTCCCACCGGCGAACGCGGTACCGTCGCGTTGGCCCGCAGCGCCGATATGCACTGCTGGGATGTCCTGCCTCCCTTAGAACACGACCGCATATCCGACGAGATGGAAGTGCCCCAGCTCTACAACATCGACGGCAGATGGTACCTCGTCTTCTGCACGCTCGGACGGTTCCTGACAACCGAACACGCCGAGCGCTTCGGAGACCGCCTGCCGAAACGATCGAACTTCTCGATGGTCTCGGACAGCCCCTTCGGGCCTTACCGCGTACACGGTACCGGCCAAATCGTCGAGCACGACCCCGACGCCGTCTTCTACGCCGCCCAGCTGGTTGAACTCAATGGTCGTTGGGACCTGCTCGCAACCGTCAAAGACGAGCAGGGGGAACGAATATCAGACCCCGTTCCCGTCTACGCCGACGAGACCGGAATCCACGCCGTCACCAGTTCCAGCGACCCTCGAGGTCCCTGTTGACGACCGATCCACCCGGCCACTTGCCGTCATAAAGATCGACAATGTTCTGTGCGGCCTCCAAGCCCATCTCAATTAACGAAAGCTCATCGTTCCCCGCAACGTGCGCCGACACGATGACGTTGTCCAACTCGTACAGAGGATTCTTCGGGTCGGTCGGCTCCTCCTCGAACACGTCCAGCCCAGCGCCGGTAATCTGACCCGACCTGAGCGCGTCCAGCAGGTCGCTTTCGACGACCAGCCCACCACGAGCCGTGTTGATGAGCGACCCTTTCGGATTCATCGACTCCAAGAACGTTTTGTTGACAAAGCCCCTCGTCTCATCATTGAGAGGGCAGTGCAGACTTACATAGTCTGATCTCCCCAATAGCGTATCCAGATCGACGAGCTCGATGCCGTGTTCGTCAACGAACTCGCGGTCGGGGTATAGCTCCGTCGCTATGACCCGCATCCGCATGGCAACGGCGCGCACAGCAAGGCTGCGCCCAATTCGTCCCAGCCCGACGATCCCAAGCGTGCTTCCGCGAATCGGTTTGCGAGGGCCTCCGGGCCACCCACCTTGCCGCATCTGCTTGTCTCCCGAAACGATGGTCTTGGCAAGGCCCATAATGAGCGCGAGCGCGTGCTCCGCGACCGCCTCGTGGTTAGAGTTCGGCGTTATCGTAACGACGACGCCCCGTTCGCTCGCCGATTCGAGGTCGACCCTGTCGAACCCCACTCCAAGACGCGCGATCACCCGCAGATCGGGCAGACCCTCGATCACCGCCGCGGGGTATCGCTCACCCCAAGCCACCACGGCATTCGCCCCTTTGAGGTACTCGATCTCTTCCTCATCGCTCCGAAGCCCCTGCCCGAACATCACATCATCCACCACCCGCACGTCGAACCCTCGGCTCTCCAGCAGCCGGATTGCCGGCCCGTTCGCATCGTTCGGATTATCCCCGCTGACCACTACTGTTGGCACCTTGTCCTCCTTACGTCATTCCGCCTTAATCCGCGACCACATAGGCCCTGCGTCCAATCAGTCCTTCTCCAACTCATCTTTATACAATCCGGGAACTTCCGTGACGTGTACGATCTTCCCGTCCCTGTAGACTGCGTACGAACCGGACGTCTCTATAGCTCGCCGCTGTGCCTTAATGGCTGCGCGCTTTAGGGCCGCCTCAGCACCAATGAAGTCCGGGTTGCGTGGTACTCTAGTCCGCTTTCTGTCAACCTGACTATCGTCACTCATCACCATCTCGTCTCCCTAGTAGCACGAATGCGTCCGTCGAGTTGTCATACACTTCCCAATCGTCAACCAGATCACGATAGACGGTCTGAAAATTATGCCATCCTGCCTCAAACCGTCGACGAATCACAGATTCCGGTACGTTGTGTCCACTCTCCTTTACTCGCTGCTTCACACGCTCAATAGCCATTTCCGGAGTCCCCAGCCTCAGGAAGAAAAGCTCTACCTTGTAGCCCTGTTCCTGCCAGTTACGGATCGAGCGTACATATCCACGCCCACTCAATGTAGTCTCGAAGGCGAAGCTCTCGCCTCGTCTTACATATTCGCACATCATGCTTAGCATCAGCCTTCCCGCGCCAACAGCTGCCATGTGCGGTCGAAACGGACTCATGCCTGCCGCTATCAAGTCTGCATTGATAAAGGTCGGGCAGTCCGCTTCATTCGGCAAAAACTCGGTAGCGAATACGGTCTTGCCGGCTCCGTTTGGTCCGGCAATAATCAGGATTTTCTTTTCTGTCTCCATAGCTTGTAGTGCGTCTCACTGACCAGGTGGATTCTAGCAGATTGAAAGCCCCGCGACCTCGCCGTTTGACTTACCCCCAACCCTGTGCTCTGATAACCCTATCGCAGGCCGTTCCCGTAATCACTCAACTCACAATCGGAGGCAGCAATGGACACGCTCAGAAAGCCGCTCGCCGTTGTCCTCGCACTTATAGCCGCCGTCGTCCTCCTCCACTTCGTCTTCACTCCGTTCTACCCAGACTCGGTGGACACCCATGACATCTGGCTCATCATCAACTGGCCCATGGCATTTGCCGTGATCGTGGCCCTCATAGCGACCTACATCGCCAAGAGAAACGCCGAGACCCACGGTTGCGATACCAAAATGTACCTCTGCGTTAATGTCATGTTCTATTCAGCGGCTGCGCTGGCGATCCTGTTCTTCTGGAACTGGTTCGACGATATGAACGCAGGAGAGGATGGCCAGGGCCAGACCCACCGCTTCTTCTGGGTGGTCATAGACGTTCTCTACGTCATCCTCATGGCCAGCCTGAGCGTGCAGATATGGAAGAGCGCTCCCCGTGAGTGAGTGCTCACCGCGTGTGCCAAGCTTCCAGGTTCTCTCGTGTCAGAATAGAATCGAAGTTCGATGAACACCCAACTCATCCAAGACATCCGCCAGGCCCTCGCCGACAACGCCAACCCGACCAAAGCGGAGGGCATGCGCGCCTACATGAAGTCCGAAATGCCCTTCCGTGGTGTCCAGAAACCTGCCCGTCGCAAGCTGGTAACCGCACTCTTTCGCACCGACCCACTTGGCGATAAGGCCGTCTGGCAGGACACGGTCCTCGATCTCTGGCGCAACGCCGAATACCGAGAGGAACGCTACGTCGCCCTCGATATCGCCGGTGCGCCGCAGTACCGTGACTTCCGTACCCTCGACATCCTGCCGATGCTCGAAGAGGTGGTCGTGACCGGCGCATGGTGGGACTACGTCGACGAGGTCGCCACTCACCGCCTGCGCGAGCTCCTCGAACGCTATCCCAACGACATGGCCCTCCACATGCGCTCATGGAGCCTCGACGACAACATGTGGAAACGCAGGTCGTCCATCATCTGCCAAATCAACCGCAAGGACGAGACCGACCTTGCCCTCCTTTTCGACTGCATCGATCCCAACCTCTCGCACCCCGACTTCTTCATACGCAAGGGCATTGGATGGGCCCTACGCTCCCTCGCATGGACCGACTTATCGACCGTCGAGGACTACGTCGCACGCAACCATGAACACATCAGCAAACTCTCCGCCCGCGAAGCCCTCAAGAACGCCGACAAGATCCGCGCCCGCACTTGATCGTAGGATACATCGCGTTCGGGATCCTCCAATCTCTCCCCCGCCGGGGGAGAGACACAGAGAGGGGGGCCTCCACACCCAGCATCTCAGCGACCCTACCCCTTTCTCGCCTCGATCAAATACCTCGCCGCGAAAAACCCAAGCTCCTCGCCTTCCTCAACTCTTTCCTGAAGCGCGAGCAAGTACCGAAGATGCGACTTCACGGTGAACCCCGGCACCTCCCACGGAATCGCCTTCAAGTAGTAGACAATCGCCCCCACGTCCTCGAACACCATCCGTCCCTCCCACTCCTCGACGGTCACAATGCTCAGACCCGCAGCTTCCAGCAACGGGACGTATGTTTCCGCCGTGGCGTCCGGGAACTCAGGAGTCGCGTCGAATGCCGCCTGCAGGTCCCACAGCCACATCCCATGAACCTGCTGAGTCAAGAACGTCCCGCCCGGCGAAAGCACGCGAGCCACCTCGCTCGAATTGAAGTCCGCGTGGCGGTTCAGCACAAGATCGAAATCGCCGTCCGCGAAAGGCATCGGGTCCGTATCGGACACCCCCACCTTCAAGACCTCAACGCCATGTGGCGACAGTCGTTCGCTCGCCAGCTTGAAGTTCGGGGCATAGTCCTCCGTGGCGACGACCCTTGCGGGCCAGTGCTCCCGCAACCTCAAGAACTTCTCGCCCCCGCCCGTGTCCAGATCGATCACCGACGACGAGCACCCCATCAGATCGGCCGCCCGGTCTAGGTACGACCAAGGCTCCCGCTCTCCCTTCAGCCGTCCTTTGAGATACGAAAAGTCCCACCCGCTGAAGGGCTGTCGCTCCTCCCGCAGCCACGCCTCCACAAGTTCATCGCAGTCTACACTGATCATTCCGATGACTCCACGAAAGACAATTCGCCTTTTTCTCTCTGTTTCCGCCTCAAGTCTGCGATCTCTTCGTCCGTCAGCCGCTCGTTGTCCGCTACGGTAGGCTCTTCAATGAACCTTAGCGTCAATTCCCGGTTGGTCAACCATTCCCAACGAGAGACGTTCACCGGATGCGGATGTGGCCGTACATCGGCAGGAACTACCTCGCCGAAAACGACATAGAGGTAACCGGATGTGACGCCGTCGTGCCTTATACTCCACTTATCGGCCCGCGGTTCACTCTCTCCCCCATCAGACATAATGACGATGGAAGGCCTGTGTGAAAACGCCTTCGCCACCCCTCTTGTACTGCGTGATGGAATTTCCGGCGCGGAGCATCGCCAGCCTCTGTTGAGAGCTGTGGTACCACGGCCGCCGGTAGTCCATGTCAGCCATATCTGCGTCTCCACTCGTCATTCCCGCGAAGGAAGACCCTTGCATAACCCCCTCTCCCGTTCGCGGGAGAGGGCTGGGGTGAGGGTAAATGCCTACCCCTGTCAGCCCCCGTCGGGGGGAGAAATACAGAGAGGGGGCTTTCAAACCCCCTCTCTCTCCAATCTCTGCGCTCTCCGCGTTCTCCGCGGTGGCTCCCGCCAAGCCCTAACGGTAGTAGTGCGCCACCGTCTCCTCGGCCTTCGTCTTCGCCTCGACCAGCGACGGCTGACCACTCTTGTTGGCCTCCGCCGCTCGCCTGAAGGCAGGCCCAAGCTGGTCCGGCGTCTCGACGACCTCGGTGTGTGCTCCGAGTCCCTCCGCGACCTTGGCGTACTCGCCGCCGAAGGCGTTCGTGCCGTACTTCTTGCTTGAGAACGGCATGTGACTGTCGTAGTGCGTCATCACGCCATTGTTGAGGACGACGGTCATCAGGCCGATTTCAGCCCGTGTAGCCGTCTCGATATCCAGCCCGGACATCCCGAACGCGGCGTCGCCCATCACGTTGATGACCTGCCTCTCCGGCATGGCAAGCTTCGCGCCCAGTGCAAGCCCGAGGCCGTACCCAAGCTGCGTCGACTTGCCCCAGCCGATATAGGAATGAGGCGTGTTCGACGGCCAGAACGGAACGAACTGCTCCCGCGGATAGCCCGAGTCGTGCGTCACGATCGAGTTGTCCGGGTCGACCACCTTCGCGAGTTCCGTGAGTACGCGGTAGGGACTGATCGGCAGCTCGTCGGAGGTCAGGTGCGGCCCCCACTCCTTCATGAACTCGGCCCTGACGGTCGCTACCTCCTCGATAACGCCGTTCACGTCGCCGCGCCCGTTCTCGCCTGCCTGCCGCTTGACCTCTTCGATCAGTTGCCGGAGCACCAGCTTGGCGTCTCCGATCAACCCGTGGTCGATCTCATGGTCCTTGTTGATGTCCTCTACGGCGTTCGTGATCTGCGCCAGCGGCACGTTCTGCGGCACCGGCGCGTTGAAATGCGTGTTCGTGAAGCTCGCGCCGACTCCCAGCACGTAGTCCGTCTTCTGCAGGAAGTGATGCGCCATCAGCGTGGCGGAGTTGGCTCCCGTTCCCAGCGCGAGTGAGTGGCTTTCGGGGAACGCGCTCTTGCCCGCCAGCGTCGTCATCACGGGGATGTGCGTAAGCTCGGCGAACTCGATCAGCTCCTCGTACGCCTCCGCGTAGTGAACGCCTTGCCCAACGTACATCATCGGAGCGCTGGCCTTCAGAAGCTCTGAAACGGTTTCGCGCACCACGTCGGGGTCCGCCGAGGACCGGTGCACCTTGACGGGACGATAGTCGAGCTCGCCCGGATACTCTCCCATCGCGACGTCCGACGGCGTCTCGATCAACGTCGGCGCCGGACGGCCGTGCTTCATCTGCGTGAAGGCGCTGCGAAACATCTCCGGGATGCGCGTGGCGTCGCTGATGTAGCCGCTCCACTTCGTGATTCCCCCGTAGTGACTCACCGCGTCGAAGCCTGGATGGACGCCGAACCGCACACGATCATGTCCTCCCGGCAGTACGAGGAACGGCACGTTGTCCGCAAACCCCTGCGCGACCCCGCCGAAGGCGTTCTCCGCGCCGGGCCCGCGCTGCATGGCGAAGACTCCGAGTTTCCGTCCGTTCATCACGCGGCTGTATCCGTCCGCCATGTTCACGCCCGCACGCTCCTGTCGCGTAATGATGGGCCGTATCCCCTCCATCGCCACGGCGTCTATCAGCGTCTGCGCCGGAAACGCCGCCATCCACTCCACGCCCTCGGCCTTCAGAATCTTCGCTATCGCCCTATCGCCGTCCATGCATTTCTCCTTAGGTTGGCAGTCTCAAATACGTCCGCGCATCATATCAGGGAACCGCAAATGCGTCACCCGTTGCTCCTTTGAAAGTGGACAACCAACTCTGCATCCATCTTTCTAGCTGAGGCCGGAATCCAGCATTTCTCTCCGGATTCTTCCTGCATCCTCCGCGTCTTCAGAGCCCTCTGCGGTGAAACTCCACGCCGGAATCGAATCGCAAAGAAACGGACCTACTACACTCGCGCGAACTTCTGCACCCGCTGGCCTTCGAGCACCTCGCCGATGTAGATGTCCCCATGGGAGTCCACGGTGACGCAGTGAGGCGCAACGAACTGACCCGGAGTGCGGCTCTCCTCACCGCCCCAGCGTCCGAGAAGGTTGCCGTCGCTGTCGAGAATGCTGAACCGGTGGTGTAGCTCCGTCACCAGCACGGTATCGTCCGGCCCGAAGCACACCGAGGTCGGAAGACGAAAGTCCGCCGTCCATATGTCGATGAACGTCCCTTCCTGGTCGAACAACTGGATCCGGTGGTTCTCGCGGTCGCACACGATCACTCGACCTGCCGGGTCGATGCCGATCCCGTGAGGGTTGTGAAAATGCGAAGGCTCGGTTTTGCCCGGCGCTCCCCAAGCCAGCAGGTACGTCCCGTCCGCGGCAAACTTATGCACCCGAGCATTCATGTATCCGTCCGAGACGAATATCTCTCCCGACTCGTTCGCCGCGATCCCCGTCGGACGGTTGAACGGCCCCGCGGCCTTGACCACGAGGAACTTCTCGATCTCCCCGCCCGTGTCCGACGGCTGGTCCCTGTTGCCCAGCGTCATCAGGAGCTCGCCGTCCGGCGAATACTTGGTAACCGTATGGCTGCCCATGTCCGCAAAGTACAGGTTGCCGTCGTTCCCGATAGTCATTCCATGGGGCTGGTTGAACTCGACGTCCCACGCCCTTACGAAATTACCCTCGCGGTCGAGGACCATCACCTTGTGATCGCTTCGCGTGAAGAGATAGATGTTGTCCTCACTGTCAGCCGCGATACCCGCTACCTGAAAAAACTCATACCCCTCCGGCAGCGTCCCCCAGCCCTCCACCGGCTCATACGTGTGTTCCCCAACCTGATATCGCATGTATGTAACCTCACAAGATTATCGTCCAAGATGCCTATCACTCATGGACTGCGCTACTATACGTCCTGCCCCATATCAGGTCAACGCTGTACCACTGGTCTGACCTGCTCAACGTCTTGCCCGAGTCTCTCGCAGCTGCCGTCATTCCGGCGAAGGCCGGAATCCAGAAAAGTCGATGAGAATAGGCCTAGAGGCAAGTAGGGAGCGCCAACTGTCCTCCACCTCATTCCCTCTCTCTGCGCCCTTCGCGCCCTCTGCGGTTGCCTCCACTCTTGACACCGGACTAGCCCAATAAGTACGATTCATGGAGAGGCAGGGTACGAAACACTGTTGAACGCGGCAGCCAAGAATACGAGCGGGAGCTCCATAGGCCTCGTCCTCTCGACCCAAGAGTAGTCACATGCCGCAAAAGTACCAAAGAGAGATCGAAGAGATCCTGCAGCAGGCCGGCGACATGGGCCAGAGCGAACCCCCCAAGCGTAGCCCCAAGCAGGGATTCGGACGGCTGGCCTGGGACTACTTCAAGCAGTCCATCGGCGGCAGCGCCTTCTCCGTCACGCCCGGCCGGGTAATGCTCGGAGCGGTGCTCATCCTCCTAGCGGCCCTCGTGCTCAACCTTGCTACACCCGGCTTCGGCATCGTCGGAATCCTCGCATGGCTCGGCTTCATCCTCTTCATAGTTGGGTACGCCTTGTTCTTCATCAAGCCCAGGCCCGTCCAAAGGCGCTGGCGCGGCGACGTGATCGAGTACGATGGTACTGAGTCCCTGTGGGACAAGCTCCGCAGACGATTCCAGTAACCCCCGCCCGCATCACGACCACAAAAGAAAGAGGCCCCGCCGTTCGCGGGGCCTCTACTTTACACTCGATTCATCTCCGGCAGGCTAGGGGAGAGTTGTGTACAGCCTACTGACCGCTTCCCAATCTCTCTTCCACCGGAGGAGAGATACAACTCCACAATCTCTCCCCCGTCGGCGAGAGATACAACTCCGCAATCTCTCCCCTGGCGAGAGACACAATTCCGCAATCTCTCCCCCGCCGAGAGATAAAACTCCGCAATCTCTCCCCCTGGCGAGGGATACAACTCCGCAATCTCTCCCCCTGGCGAGAGATACAACTCCGCAATCTCTCCCCCGCCGGGGGAGAGATACAGAGAGGGGGGTTCTTTCACACCGCGCACTCGCCTTCGCCGCGCTCCAGCTTGTACTTCACCGTCTTGTCCCAGTCGATGTACTCCTGGAGCGTGTCGCGGTTCAGTTCGCCAACCTCCTTGAACTCCTGCAAGATCGGCTCGAACTCTTTGGGGCCCAGCCTCGCCGCGAAGTCCTTGAACTCCTCGCCCTGTTCACGGTAGGCCCAGTAGAACTTGATCACCTTTTCGAGAGCGTCCGGTACGCGCTTGGCCGGCACCTTCGTCCTCGTCCTTAGTCCTATGCGGGTATCGCCCTCCTCGTAGCTACCGCCTAGGAACAGTTCATACGCCGGCACCTGCCCGCTCGGGGCCTTCGACGCCGCGCCGTGGAAACCGATGTCTGCCACGTGATGCTGGCCGCACCCATTCGGGCACCCGCTCATCTTCACGTGCATCCTGCGCGTCAGCGGGTCGTCGATGTTCATCTCATCGATCTTGTCTGAGACGGCCCGGCCCAGCCCCATGGAGGACGTGATGCCGAGCTTGCAGCTGTCCGTGCCGGGGCAGGAGACAACGTCACTGATCTCGTGTACGCCCGATTGACCGAACTCGATCTCGTTCAGGTCCTCCCAGAGGGAGTGCAATGCCCCCTCTGGCACCCATCGGAACGTCAGGTTCTGCTGGTGTGTGATCCGAGCCCGGCCTCCGGCGTACGTTCGCGCCATGTCCGCCAGCTTGTGGAACTGGTCGGCCTGGATGTCCCCTTGGTAGAGCTTCACGTTCACGGCCTTGTAGCCGGTCTGCCTCTGGTCGACCACATTGGTCTCCACCCAATGCTCGAACTCCGATGAACTCGTGCCGTTCCGGTACACGCTGTTGACCGCCGGGGCGTCGACCGACTCGTCCTCGATGAACAGCAGCGATGTGGGATCGAACGACCGTTGCGCCCAATCGCCGCGAAGCTCCTCCTCGACCTGCTCACGGAAAGCGTCGATGCCGACCTTCGCGATGTGGAACTTGATACGCGCCTTCATCTTGTTCTTGCGAAGCCAGTCCGTGTGGTGGAAGATGCGGAGAACCGCCTCGGTGACCTTGAGGTACTCGTCCATCGGAACGAAGTCGTACAGCGTCGGCGCGATCTTCGGCATGATCGACGTGCCGCCGCCGACCCTGATCTCGAATCCTCGCTCACCGCCCTCCACCTTCGGAATGAACCCCACGTCGTGAATGCCCGTGATGGCGCAGTCGCGCGCGCACCCGGAAAATGCCGTCTTCACCTTGCGGGGCAGCGCCTGCGTGTAAGGATGCCGCACGAAGTACCGCGCGTATGCCGCCGCGTACGGTGTAACGTCGAACAGCTCGTCCGAACACACTCCCGCCAGCGCACAACCGGTGACGTTGCGGATCGTGTTTCCACAGGCTTCCCTGGTGGTCAGCCCGACCTCGCCCAGGACGCGCATTGCGTCAGCCGCGTTCTGCAGCTTGACGTGGTGGAACTGGATGTTCTCGCGCGTCGTCACATGCCCCTTGTTCAACGGGGCGAACCTCGCGGAGACCTCTCCGAGGGCGTCCAATTGGTCCGCCTTCAGCCCCCCAAACGGAATTTTGATCCGCATCATCTGCGCGTCCGGCTGACGCTGGCCGTAGACACCCTGCTTCAGGCGGTACGCCAGGAACTCCATCTCGTCGAACTCACCGGCCTGGAACCGCTGTACCTGGAGCTCGAAGTCGTCGATCTCCTCCGGCATCACGTCGATGATGCCCGCGGTTCGCTGCTTGAAATCGGTGGTCGTCATGATTCGTGCTCCTCCCAATAACGAAAAACCCCGCTCACCAAGTGTTCGAGCGGGGCACAGACTTGCGTTCTCTATTGGATAAACGGCTACGCGCGGCCCCTTGGACCCTTCATACAGGCGCAGGTAAGAACCGGACCGTTCGTCCTCATAACTGCCCAAAGTCTAGCAAGCCCACATAACCGTGTCAATGTTCCCTAGATCGATGATTCGAACGTTTCAGACCTGCGATCTCCTCCGCCGGGCTGACAGGGGTAGGCAAAACGGAATTGTAGCTATGATCAACCTCGCCTCCCTGTCATTCCGAGCGCAGCGAGAAATCTAAAGTCCATAACCGCAAAACTGTACAGCCAGTGCCGCGCTAATATCGTGACCAAGAACCGAAAACGGCGTATGAACGCTCTACATTGTGACAGACACTTTAGATTCTTCGACTCCGCAACGCTCCGCTCAGAATGACAGTGCCGGGGCCGTTTTCTCATCAATGGAGAGTGGCCGATAGTCAAATACATACCCCTGTCAGCACCCGCCGGGGGAGAGACACAGATCCAGTCCTACAATCTCTCCCCCGGCGGGGAGAGACACAGAGAGGGGGAAATTCTTGCCTATGCAGAAAATCCCTTAGAGGGTGTGTGAGAAGTCTTGGATATGTATTAGAATGGAGGTATGAAACGCAAAGCATACCCCAGCGACCTGACTGATGAACAGTGGAAGATGCTCGCTCCGCTACTCCCGGCAGCCAAAACCGGGGGAAGGCCACGTACTGTAGACCTGCGGGAGGTCGTCAACGGCATCCTATACGTTCTGCGCAACGGTTGCACATGGCGAGCCATGCCGCATGACCTCCCACCTTGGGGTACTGTATGGTGGTATTTTCGGGAGTGGAGAGAGGATGGTACATGGGAACGAGCCAATGACGCTCTCCGAGTCAAGGTCCGGCAGGCCGAGGGGAGGAACCCGACACCTAGCGCTGCTATCATAGACAGCCAGTCGGTCAAGACGACGGAAAAAGGGGGCCTCGTGGCTATGACGCTGGCAAGAAGGTCAATGGTCGAAAGCGACATATCGTTGTAGATACCATGGGGTTGCTGCTGGCGGTGGTGGTGCATCCTGCCAATATCCAGGATAGGGATGGGGCGAAGCTGGTCATCGATAAATTGATAGGGAGGTTTCCCCGCATGAGGTTGGTCTGGGCCGATGCTGGCTATGCTGGAAAGCTGGCCGAGTGGGTCTGGGCCCTGACAGGCTGGGCGCTCGAGATTGTCAAGCGCCCCAGGGACAGCCACCGTTTTCAAGTGCTGCCGCGAAGATGGGTGGTCGAACGAACATTCGCGTGGCTCAGCAGGTGCCGTCGGATGAGCAAGGACTACGAAGCTCTGTCCGATACAACCGAGGCGTGGACCCATATAGCTATGATTCATCTCATGCTCCGACGCTTAGCACCAACCTAATTTGAACTTCTCACACACCCTCTTAGGCCTCAATCCCCCATCAACTCAATGGCGCGGTCCAATATCCGATGCCCGACATCGTACTTGTCCATGAGGGGAAGCTCCTCGGTCCGCCCGTTGCGGTCTATGAGCGTGACCTTGTTCGTCTCCACCTCGAAGCCGCTGCCCTCCTCAGTCACGTCGTTCGCCGCGATCAGATCGAGCCCCTTCTCCCGAAGCTTCGCCTGAGCGTTGGAGACCAGCGACTCCGTCTCCGCCGCGAACCCTACTCGCAACACGCCCGTGGGAACCTCCGAGAAAAAATCGTCGTTCTTGAGCAGGTGTAGCACCATCCCCTCCCTGTCAGCATCCTTCTTGATCTTCTCAGTGGCCGTTTGCGCCGGCCGGTAATCGCTCAACGCCGCCGCCATCACGAGAACGTCGGCCCCCACACAGGCTCCCAGCACGGCCTCCCGCATCTCGGCCACGGTCGTAGCGTGCAGTACCTCGGTGCTCGTGGGATCGTCGAGTGCCGTCGGAGCCGTAACCAGCGTTACCTGCGCCCCTCTGTCACGTGCTGCTTCCGCTATCGCGTACCCCATCTTCCCCGACGAGCGGTTGGTGATGATCCTCACCGGGTCGATAGCCTCCTGCGTCCCCCCAGCGCTCACGACCACCTTCCGCCCCGCGAGGTCGCCGTTCCGCCCAAGCACGAGCGCGATGTGACCTAGCAGTTCCGGTGTCTCCAGCAGCCGACCCTTCCCCGACAGCCCTGACGCCAGGTGGCCCGACGCAGGCCCCGCGATGGAGACGCCCCTGCCACGGAGCCTTTCGAGATTCTCCTGCGTAGCCGCGTTCTCATACATATGCCCGTCCATCGCCGGAGCGATCAGTACCGGCGCGGTCGTCGCGAGGATCGTCGTGCCGAGAGCGTCATCCGCCAGACCGTTTGCCGCCTTCGCAATGAAGTCCGCCGTCGCCGGCGCAACTACCACGATATCTGCCCGCTCGGCAACCGCCACGTGGTGGATGCCCAGCTCCGACGTGGGGTCGAACATGTCCGTCACCACCGGCCGGTGCGTGATGCTCCGAAACGTAATGGGAGAGACGAACTTCGTCGCACTCTCCGTCATGATCACATCGACGTGCGCGCCCGCCTGCGACAGCTTACTCGCCAGGTCGACCGCCTTATAGCAGGCGATGCTCCCCGTCACACCAAGGACGATGTTCTTTCCCTGAAACGGACGCGGCATCCGACGACTCTCCCCAAACGTGCGTTGCCTTACTCTCAATCAATGGTACGGCGAACCTAGTCACGCGCGAAAGGGAAAACTGGTTCCTAGTTCGGAGACCTTTACACGACTTCAGTCCGAACGTAACCCACAACATCTGTCATTCCGAATGCAGCGAAGCGCAGTGAGGAATCTAAAGTCCATGCACTTCCAGCGAAGCCTCACAATCGCAAGAGCCTTGTGGCGACGGAATATCCTGAATCCTCTCTACGGTTTCCACGACCTCTGCGGTTGATGAAGAGTCTCCGCACGCGGAATTCCAAAACCCAGCACCCAGCACCCGTTAACCGAGCCGCGGGTTACCGCCCCGGCACATTCATCTCATGAATGATCTTCAGCCCCGCCATCGTCAGGTTGTCGTTCACCACGTCGAAGATGCCCGTCTCCTCGGCAATGAGGTGGGCAGGGCCTCCCGTCGCTATGACCTTCGACCCTCCGCCAAGCTCCCGGTCGAATCGCGCGACCATCCCCTTCACCATCTCCGCGTATCCCAACACCAGCCCCGACTGAATTGCGTGGATGGTATTCCGCCCGATTGCCGTAGAGGGCCGTTCCAACTCGACGTGACGAAGCTGCGACGCCGCTTGGTACAACGCGCCCGCCGCGATGTGGATGCCCGGAGCTATCGCCCCGCCAAGGTACTCGCCGTCCTTGGTCGTCGCGTCGAACACCGTCCCTGTTCCGAAGTCCACGACGATGGCCGGACCGCCGTACAGCGTGAGAGCCGCCGCCGCGTCCACGATCCGGTCGGCCCCGACGTCTCTAGGATTGTCGTAAAGGATCTTGATGCCCGTCTTGACGCCTGCCCCGACAACAAGAGGTGACTGCCTGAAGTACGTCTCGCTCACCTCGACGAAGGACGCCGTCAACGAGGGCACACCGCTGCACATCGCCACCGCCGTCACGTCTCGCACGTCCAACCCCCGTGTCGGAAGCATGTTGGACATCATCAAGCCGTACTCGTCCGCCGTCCGGCCCCGCTCGGTATTGATGCGCCACGACGCCGCAGGCATGTAAGGATCATCGCCGGGATTATCGTCAAATACCCCAATCTTGATATTCGTATTCCCTATGTCAATAGCGAGAAGCATTTGCTTTGCGTCATTTGCCTACGTCGGCCGGAACACCGGACCTCTGTGAGACCGCTATTCCTCCGCGCTCGTTCGTCATCCCCGCGAAAGAAGAGCTTTGCAAAACTCAGGCACATGTCATTCCGAGCGTAGAGAGGAATCTAAAGTCCTCGTTGCTCAGACTCGCCCCAAGCTCACTACGCAATACTTTCTTCCGTTCTCTGCGGTCTCCGCGATCTCTGCGGTGAATTAATCATATCCAGCCACAAGGCGCCCGCGACCCTAGTCCGTGACCGCTACCCCATTCGCCTCCCACTCAGCCTTCATCTTCTGATACGCCGCCTCGAACTCCTCGCTGCCGTCGTCCTCCCAGCGGTCGAAGTCGATGCCACGAATCGTCCCCTCTTCCTTGCCGGTAATTATGCGTGGATTGGGGTTTCTCGGTGTGTGGTACGTCGTCCCGCCAGGCAGCTTCAGGATGCCGATCACCCTCGGCCTGTTCCCCAGAATCTGCTTGTTCGCCGCCACCTTCTTCAGCATATCCTCATCGACCTCGATCCCCAGTCCCGGCGCTTCCGGCACACGGGAGAGGCCCTCGCTGACGGGGATGCGCTCCGTCGTGATGTCCTCCTCGTACTGGTCGTCGAGATTGATCGAGTGGCCGCTGGCGCTCGGCAGCACGGCCGCCAAATGGAGCGTCATCGCCTTCATCAGCGTGCCCCCCGTGAGCTGCAGGATCACCTGCGCGTTCGCCTTCGCCGCCAGTATGCCGCGCGTCATGATGTCGTCCACCGAGTGCCCCATCATGTATGCGTCCGCCACCCCGTGAGCCGTCTCGGGGTAACCGCCGCCTATCGGTACGCCCCCATGCACGATGGTAAGACTCGTATGGTGTCGAAGCTCCCGCCACCCATCGAAGTCAAATCTGGGCAGCGCGTCCTCGATGAACCCCACGATGGGATAATCGCGCTCCATCTCCGCGATGAGAGGCTTGACGGCCCCAACAGTCCTGCCGCCCCCGTTAAAGTCGAAGTGAATCTTGAACCCCGTCGGCAGGTCGAGGTCCGATGCCGCGGCCGCCTGTTCCAGTGGATCATACGATGCGTTGGTGTGCATCTTGAACACCATGTACCCCTCGTCCCGCGAACGCTGCACCTCTTGGGCGAATATCTCTGCCGTACAGGGCCTCGTCCACGCTGCCACCGTCATTCTGTCTCGCACCTTCTGCCCCAGCAGCTTGTAAACCGGCACCTCGAGGTACTTGCCCATGGCGTCGTACAGCGCCGAGCCGAGACCCAGGTTGAGATCGTTCATCATGAAGTCGAACGGACTGCGGTCGATCAGGTGCTCGAACGTCGAGGCGGGTGGGGGAGGCCCCGGCCAGTCGTAGTCGCCATACCCGACAATGCCCACGTCGGTGTGCACCTTGAACACAATGCGGCTGTCGATGCCCCCCATCCGGCCGCGACCCGCCGCGTTGTCGTACCGCTTCGCCAGCGCCGGATGAATGGGGATGGATTCGATATTGGTGATCTTCATGCGGCACCTCGTGAGCAGTGGTTTCTGCGACACTAGCCTACCACGTCCACCATACCGTGAGAACACCGGAAGCCCGTTAGAGGCAGGAGCAAGCTATCAACCTGCTGATCCCATAGCCTCTTGCACGCGAGCGAAGGGCACAGGTGTCGCGATTGCAGGCCAATGCACCACCGTCATACCGGCGAAGGCCGGTATCCAGAGGGGTGGGGTCGTATGACGCATGTGTTGGAGGCTCCTACCCATTCAGCCCCGTATGGCAAGTAACTCTCGGGCTGGCGGCACTTTTCCACTGCTGGAATTCGCGTGATAGAATCCTTTCCACAACTACCACGGAAACCACTCTCGCAACCACCCCTCCCAGGAGACCAACATGGCCGCAGCCGACCACGTCATAAAGACCGACTCGCTCACAAAGTACTATGGAAAAATCGTCGCCGTTGACGGTCTGTCGATGTCCGTTCCGCGCGGACACGTCTTCGGACTGCTCGGCCCCAACGGGTCCGGCAAGACCACCACCATGAGCATGCTGCTCGGTCTCGTGCGCCCCACCTCCGGCGGCTTCAACCTCTTCGGCTCCTCCGACGGACACGAACAGGCCCTGCACCGTGTCGGCGCGATCATCGAGTCTCCCTCCTTTTACCCCTACCTCACCGGACGCCAGAACCTTCTCTACTTCCAAGGCATATCAGGACGTGGATCGTCGGACGAAATAGAAGACCTGCTCGAAAGGGTTGGTCTCGCGGACAGGGGAGACCATAAATTCCGCACTTACTCTCTCGGCATGAAGCAGCGCCTCGGGCTCGCCTACGCCCTCCTCGGCGATCCAGAACTCCTCTTCCTCGATGAACCGACCAACGGCATGGACCCCTCGGGCATGGCCGAGGTCCGCGACCTGATTCGCAGCCTCGGCACAGGCGGTAGGACCGTCCTCCTGTCGAGTCACCTCCTCCACGAGGTCGAGCAGGTTTGCAACAGCGTGGCAATCCTGTCCAAGGGCAAACTCATCGCCCAGGGCGACGTTGCCGACCTGCTCCGTTCCCAAGACCAAATCCGCATCAAGACCACCGACAACGCGAAGGCCGTTGAGGTCCTCTCCGCGCTGGACTGGGTCGAAGACGTTAAGATCGAGGACGGAGAAGTCGTCGTAGCCGCCCCAAGCGACCACGCGCCTGAGTTATCCACAACCCTCGGACGCTCCGAAGTCTACGTCACAAACATCTCCACAGGTCAAAAGTCCCTCGAAAGTTTCTTCCTCGAAGTCACCGGCGACGAAGGCGGGCAGATCGAATGATGAAGGATCGCTATCCGCTGTGCTCATTTGCCATTCATAGGAGGATATGCCCGTGAACGAAACATCTATCAGATTGCACATCAAGCCACTAGACGAAGGCGGACTTCTAGCCACAAGCCCTGATGTACCCGGGCTGGTAGCGGAGGGACGCAGCATCACTGAAGCAACCGAGATCGCGCAAGGCCTTGCCCGAAAGATTGCGGAATCGTGCATTGAACATGGCGATCCAATTCCCCCTGCATTGGAATCCTAGTATTCAGTCAAGTTGAATATGACGAACTGGAAGATACCGATTTATCCCCTCTCCCGTCGTGGGAGAGGGCTAGGGTGAGGGTGAATCGTAATATCAAAACTATGTTGACATGGCACTAGTGACTGCAGCGTGATCCCTCGAAGTCACTCCCACACCAACAACCATCCACCGTCATTCCGGCGAAGGAACGTCACCCCGTACTCTGATACGGGGCCGGAATCCAGAAAATCCAGTCAGCGAGAAACCGCTGACATTACTGCAAATTGGTACAAGGAACCCCAACCATGCTGATTACCCACATCCTCCGACTCACCAAATGGGAGTGGTTCAAACTCCAACGTCGCTGGATGCCTTGGATACTCCTCGCCATCGCCGTGCTTCTCGCCCAGGTTGGGTTCTGGGCCAGCTACGCCGCCTACCACAACGATACCGTGCAGGAGGTCTTCGGTGGTGGAAGGTCTTCCTTTGCTACCTCTTTTGAGGACGACGGACAGACTATTTCGGTCGAAGTGTCGTGCACGGACATAGTTAACGACCGCATGCCTCCTGAGTTCGATCAGCTAAGCGAACAGCAGCGACAGATAGTTCAAAATGACGTGGACGCATGGGTCGAAGAAGGTGTCTGCGACAATCTCCAAGCCGTCGACGAGTTCCGCAAGGGGTTCACGCTCCCCGACAGCATCACCGGAGCAATCGGGGGGTTCTCGTCTGTAGGGCCCCTCCTCATCATGGTTCTCGCAGCATCCGTTATGGGGAGCGAGTATGGATGGGGCACCTTGCGGAACGTCCTCACGAGAGGCACCGGACGCTGGCAACTACTCTCCGCGAAGCTCCTTCTACTCCTGCGACTGTGTTCCGACGTTCTCATCATCCTTGCCGTCTTTGCCGTCGTCTCCAGCTTCATCGCCGGCGTCATCCCCCCGAGCGAGACGGGTGAACTGGCCGATCCGGGTGAGTGGCTGGACATCGTTGTAGAGTACCTGAAGATCGTCTATTCGCTCCTCCCATTCATAGCGCTCAGCGTCTTCCTCACCGTGCTCACCTCCTCAACGGCCGTCGGCATAGCCGTTTCCATCGGGTACTACCTGGTCGAAGCAATCCTCTCGCCGCTACTCAACCTCAACGATACGCTCTCAAACGTGACCGACTACCTCCTCGTGGCAAGCGTAAACACCTGGAACGCCGCGCCACTCGTCGAGGTCGAAGTGAATAGCGTCTCCGGCGAGCAATCGTCCGACGCCCTCCAGGCCTTCCTCGTCATCCTCGTATACACCGCCGTCCTGCTCGCCGTATCCTTCTGGCTCTTCATGCGCCGTGACATAGCCGGCGCCCGAGGCGATTGAATCCGCCGCTAGGGACGCCGTAGCCTTCGGGACACCTGGGAGCGACAGACTATGAAATGGATGCAGGCATACGCTTACACCGCAGTATGTGCCGTCATCCTGCTGTCCGTTGCATGTGGCGATAACCCCGCCGTAGCTCACTACAATAGAGGACTCGACTACAAAGCCTCCGGCCAGTACCGCCTTGCAATCCAGCAATACGACAAAGCCATCGAGCTTGATCCTGAATACGCCAGCGCCTATCACGGCAGGGGGCTTGCCTACAGACACCTTGGTGAATACCGCCGAGCTATTGAGGACTATGACAAGGTTACCGAGCTTGATCGCGATTACGTCGGCGCTTACGTCAACAGAGGGGTTGCCTACCACAAGGTAGGCGAATACCGTCGCGCAATCGAGGACTACGACAAGGCGATCGAGCTTGATCCCGATTACGTCGGCACCTATGTAAACAGAGGAGTCGCCCTTAGAGAACTTGGCGAGTACCGCCGGGCAATCGAGGACTGCGAAAAGGCTATCGAGCTTGATCCCACCAACGCCAACGCTTATCACAATAGAGGGTACGCCTACTCTCTCTTGGGCGAATACCGTCGTGCAATCGAGGACTACGACAAGTCCATTGAACTGGACTCTACCGTCGCCAAGGCCTACCACAATAGGGGCTATGCCTATTACCTATTGGATGAGCACAGTCGCGCAATCGAGGACTACGACAGGTCCATCGAACTGGCCCCCGACTTCTTCAACGCCTACTACAGCAGAGGACTTGCTTACACAGGGTTAAGACACTACGAGAGAGCACTGGAGGACTATAATGTGGCCTTCGAGCTTAATTCCGAATCCTACCACCTCTTCTACCACAGGGGACTTGCTTACCAAGAGCTAGGCGAAAACCGCCGCGCACTCGACGACCTCAACAAGGCCCTGACCCTAGCGCAGCATCCCACCCACCGAGCCGACGTGAAGAAAGCCCTCGCCCAGTTACAGCAGTAGCCCCCGTCCACTCCGCGCTTTTCTGCCCCACGCCCCACATCAGGTATACTACTCCCGACGCAATTCTCACTACTCTCTCCAGCACCCAATGACAACCACCACCACCCTCCAGACCCTCACCTCCCTGTGCCGCCGCAGGGGCTTCCTCTTCCAGAGCAGCGAGATCTACGGCGGACTCGCCAGCACCTGGGACTACGGCCCCCTCGGCGTCGAGCTCAAGAACAACGTCAAGCGCCACTGGTGGCAGACCTTCGTATGGGGTCGCCGTGACATGGTCGGCCTCGACGCCGCCATCCTCATGCACCCCGAGGTCTGGCGCGCCAGCGGCCACGTCGAAAACTTCACCGACCCCCTCGTCGACTGCCGCAGCTGCCGACAGCGCTTCCGTGCCGACAACCTCGAGGGCGACACCTGCCCAAACTGCGGCGAGACCGGCACCTTCACCGAGGCCCGTCAGTTCAACCTCATGTTCGAGACCCACATGGGCCCCGTCCAGTCCGACGAAAACAAGGTCCACCTCCGTCCCGAGACCGCGCAGGGCATCTTCGTCAACTTCGACAACGTCCTCAACACCACCCGGCGCAAGCTCCCGTTCGGCATCGCCCAGATCGGCAAGACCTTCCGCAACGAGATCACCACCGGCAATTTCATCTTCCGCACCCGCGAGTTCGAGATCATGGAGATCGAGTTTTTTGTAAAGCCCGGCGAGGATGAGGACTGGCATCAAAAATGGATCGACGACTGCATGGCGTGGTACACCGGCCTCGGCGTCGACCCCGATCGCCTGCGACTCCGGCCCCACGAGTCCGACGAGCTCGCCCACTACGCCAAGGCCACCTACGACATCGAGTACCTCTACCCCTGGGGCTGGGGCGAGATCCAGGGCATCGCCAACCGCACCGACTTCGACCTCAAGGCCCACTCCGACGCCAGCGGCGAGTCCCTCACCTACTTCGACGAGCAGGCCAAGGAGCGCTACACCCCCTACGTCATCGAGCCGTCCGCAGGCGTCGACCGCGCCGTCATGACATTCCTCGCCGACGCCTACACCGAAGAGGAGACCACCAGCGCCAAGGGCAAGCCCGAAACGCGCGTCCTCCTCAAGCTCCATCCCGCACTCGCGCCCGTCAAGGTCGCCGTCCTCCCACTCAGCCGCAACGAGCGCCTCGTCCCAACGGCCCACCGCGTCCACGACCTCATCCGCGAGTCCGGCGTAATCGACGGCCTCACCCAGTACGACGACGCCCAGAGCATCGGACGCCGCTACCGCCGCCAGGACGAGATCGGCACACCCCTCTGCGTCACCGTCGACTTCGACTCCCTCGACGACCACGCCGTCACCATCCGCGACCGCGACACCATGTCCCAAGTCCGCGTCCCCATCGACAACCTCGTAGCCGAGCTGCAAACTCGCCAGCCGCGATGAAACCAATGAACAAATGCACTCTCTGTCACGAAGGGGCCTACCAAGACGAACCGGTTGTCTTCACTGCCCGTCGCGGTGATCGGCTCATAATCGTCGAAGACGTCCCGGCCTCAGTCTGTACCGAGTGCGGTGACCAGATATTCACTGAGAAGGTTGCCAGAGGCGTCGAGCGCGCAACAGCGGGTGAACCCGCCTATTTCTCACCCGTCTATCGCTTCCCCGCAGAGTCCGCGTGAGCAATGCACGACGTAGATGACTATATCGAGATACACCCCGGTGTTCGCAGCGGGAAGCCTTGCTTCAAGGGTACTCGGATTACCGTGTACGACGTGCTGGAATACCTTGCCGGCGGTATGACCGAGGCCGAGCTCCTCACCGACTTCCCGGCCCTCTCGACGCAGCACATCCGCGCGGCCCTCGCCTTCGCCGCACGCCCGGCCTAACCTCGTAACACTCACCCACCTCCTCCTCGACGACTCCTAAGGTCTTGACGGACTTGACAAGGTCCGATAGAATGCTTGGTCCCAATTCTCAGGAGGTGATTTATGGGACTTGACGTCGGCGTGGTGAACATAAACTATCTGGATCGACCGATCGGTACGACCTATGACTTTCTCTGGTACCTCAACGTCAATGCAGAGGAGGCCGAATGGATTACCGGTTCAGAAGGGAGCACGTTCTACAAATGACCATGATATGCATACAAGTTGCATATTTTCTGCATATGAAGTATATTCCCACTGAGGAGACGGTCTGGTGAACGGACGACTCAGAAATCTTCGTAGACGAAATGTCCTGTCAATGGATCAGCTTGCTGAATTGGCAGGGGTCAGCAAGAGCACTATCTTTAGGGCAGAGAAGGGTGAGACCCTACTCCAACCGGGGACTATCCGCAAGCTAGCAGAGGCGCTAAGTGTGTCACCGGAAGAACTTACATCCGAACAAGCGAGGTTGAATCTTCCGTGACAGCCAAACGGACACTTATTTCATTGTTCACGGGAGCGATGGGCCTTGACCTTGGGTTTGACCAGGAAGGTTTTGATGTTCTGGTGGCCGTTGATAAAGACCGATATGCCGAGAAGACGATAAAGGCCAATCGTCCGACTGTTCGGGTCATGAGAGATGACATTGCTGATGACCGGATTTCTGGTTCTTACATCCTGGAACACGCGGGCCTTCAAGCAGGGGAACCAACTGTTCTAACTGGCGCTACTCCGTGCGAACCATTCTCTACAATCGGGAAAAGATTGTCAGTCCAAGATAAGAGGGCATCACTTATTGACAGATTCATCGCTATCATCCTCGAGACCCAACCCAAGTACTGGGTCTTCGAAAACGTACCAGGCCTTTTGTGGGCTGCACGAAGACACATCTCCTTTTACAAGCGAACTGAGAATGGATACCGCGAGCATAAGGACGAGCAGACTGGTTCCGCATGGGAAGACATCCTTGCTGCCTTTGAAGCGACCGAATACGAGGTTACCTTCGGGCTATTGAATGCGGCCGACTTCGGAACTCCGCAAAAGCGCAAACGACTAATTGTGATCGGTAGCCGAGATGGAGGCCAGGTGAAATTACCTGCGCCTACGCATAGTGATCCGAATGCCTCGAAAGGCTCAAACGGTGATTTGGAGCGATGGAGGACAGTAGGGGACGCCCTTTTCGACTTTGATGATCCCTACCCGGAGCACTCCAAATTTCCGAAGTGGGGAGACTATCTAGAGCATGTTCCAGAAGGAGGGTGCTGGAAAGACATTCCGGTAGAACTTCAAGAGGAGGCCATCGGGAAGGCATACCAATCATCAGGCGGTCGGACTGGCTTCCTCCGAAGGCTTTCAAGATATCGCCCAAGCCCTACTCTAGTTGACTCTCCAATTACCCGAGCTGCTTGCCTGTGCCATCCGACCAATACACGTCCACTCACGGCGGGGGAGTATTTGGTGCTTCAAGGGTTTCCAATTGATTGGAAAGTTGAAGGACCTCTTGGTGCCAAGTACAGACTAATTGGCCAAGCTACGCCCGTACCTCTGGCGCGTGCGGTTGCTACTTCGATTGTTCAGCACATCGATGCGAGCACCGTATCCGCGAACATACCTTCTACCCCAGAATTAGTAGGGGTGCCTTAGCGTAAGCGCAGTATCTCTACGCAATACCTCGCAACAAGACCTTGACACACAACCTCGCACATGGTATCTTGTGTTGGCGTCGTGATGAACGGCGAACATCAACAGGAGGTCCTAAACATGGACACGATACCGGCTATGAGGATTACGCAACGTGGTTTCGGTGATGGCGGTGAGGAGATATCACTTCTCGTGACGGCTTTGCCACTGCACCGGCTAAAGGAATACATGAGTGTCGATAACTGGACGCCCGCCAATGAGAATGGCTATCAGCGTCCGCCCATCGATCGAAGACTTCGAGAAGTTGCTAAGTATGTCGAAGAAGAAGAAGGTATTCTACCCACTTCTGTCCTGTTGGCTACTCGGCCAGGCGATGAGCACAATCTTCATTTCGAGACCACATCGGGAGTTGACGGCTTCGCTGAATGGGGCATGTTGACAATTCCAGATGAGGCCACCTTGTTCGTAGTCGACGGACAGCACAGGGTATTCGGGGTGAATCGGGCTTACGAGAAGGCGGGAGATCCGGAGTTCGAGAAGTACCCGTTTCCAATTACGATTATGCAAAACGTCGACCGCTATCGGGAGATGGTGCACTTCAACATAATTAATACCCGTCAACGAAAGATGCCAACCGACATAGTAGATCGTCATTTGGTCATGCGCCAGCAGAAGGAAGGCCTTGGAATGATCGCTTCGGGGGCGCGTGGGGAGAAGGCGTATCGCCAGGCGACAGCAACTAGAATCGTAGATGCTCTCTATGAAGCTGACAGCCCATGGTTCCATGAAATTGCCATTCCTGGCGTTCCCGGTAGAGATCACGGACTAGTACGTCAACATGCTATGGTGGCGTCACTAGATCCTGTTCTGAAGGACAATTGGGTTCTTGCTCAACGGCCGATGGAAAAGCATCTCGTCAGACTCCTGTGTAACTATTGGAATGCACTTCGGGATATTTGGCCAGACGCCTTCGACATTCCAAAAGACTATCGAGTTCAGGCTACCGTCGGGCTCTACTCCTTGCATATGGTTCTGCCTGCGGTAATACAACGTTGCCTAGTCGACAAGGACTTGTCTAAGGACAAGATAGCGGAATTGATGGGGAAAACCCGTATAAACTCCTCCTTCTGGAGCAAAAACCTGAATGAGGGCGACCCCCTCGTATTGGGAACCGGGATGGCATCCATCAGGGCGCTAGCACAGTACGTCATCAGCCAGTTGCCCGAAACCAAGGCGGCCTCTGTAAGGCTGTAATGTCGCGGGTGTATCACGTGCAACATGGTCCACAAAAGAGGGTAGCCGTCCAAGACTTGGTTCTCCAATGGGCGGCTGCCCATCTTCGTGATTTCCCGTGGAGGAATGAGAACCGGACGGCTTACGAGATTCTAGTGGCTGAGGTACTACTGAAACGGACAACTGCGACGGCGGCGGCCAGAGTCTATGACGACTTTATCGCACGGTTCGCTTCTCTAAAGAACATTGCCGATGCTTCGCTAGACGATCTTGCTCAGGCGCTATCGAGTATCGGTCTCCAACGCCAGAGAGCGAGGTCATTCAAAGGCTTAGCGTGCCACCTCATAGGTTTGGAGGCGGGTCAAGTGCCGTCTACCTTGCCTCAGCTGTTGAGAGTGCCAGGCATTGGCGAGTATAGCGCACGTGCCATAATGTTGTTTGGGCACGGGATTCCAGCGGCTATTCTCGACGCAAATGTTGAGAGACTTCTACACAGGGTATACCTAGCCGATCTTGTTGAGAGACCTGCTCGGCATACTTTACAAGGGTTAGCAGATGACTTACTTCCATCCACAGACTATCGCAACTATAGTTTCGCGTTGCTTGATCTTGGTGCAACTGTTTGCCGCTATGTCGCCCCACAATGTCACGAGTGTCCCCTCGTTCAAGCATGTGACTATTACCAACAATCCTCAACTGGAATGGTTCGAGAACTCCCCGGCCGATATCAGACTTCCACGTCTACGAACCTGAGAATGATGCGGCTTGCAAACGGAATGAGTCTCCAATCTTTAGCATCCACAGCCCAGGTCACAAAGTCTACTGTGATTCGAATTGAATCTGGCAGGTCATCACCAACCGATCGAACCCTTGCAAAACTGGCAACCGCCCTTGGCGTAGAAGTATCCGATCTCACTAACTAGCCAACTCACCATCCCCCCCCGCATCTTCCCCTCCACACCCTGCATCCAATATCATAGAAGCATGTGGGAGGGAACGACCATGAAGACACTCAACTGGCTCATCGCCGCAACGGTTCTCATCATCCTCGCCGCCGCCTGCGGCAGTGACGGCGACTCATCCGACGAAGGTAGCGCGGACATCGCCGCGCCCTTCAGCTTTGAGGCGTTCGGCAACGAGAACTTCGAGAAGGGCCAGCCCATCAGCCTCAACACCTTTCCGGGCACGCCCATCGTCCTCAACTTCTGGTACCCCTCGTGTCCCCCGTGCCGCCTTGAGATGCCCCACTTCGAGGCCGCCTTCCAGGCACACAAGGACGACGTCGCCTTCGTCGCTATCCAGCAGCTCGGCCTCGACTCCGCCGACGAGGGCCAGAAGTTCATCGAAGAGTTCGGCCTCACCTACGCCGTCGGCGCCGACACCTCCGGCACCGTCATCCGCGAGTACGACGTCAAGACCTTCCCGACCACCATCTTCCTCGACGCCGACCACACAGTCGTTCGCAAGTGGGCCGGCCCCCTCAACGAGGAAAAGCTCAACGAGCTCATCGAAGAGATCCTGCCCGCATCATAGGATTCATCTCACCCACCGCCGCTGCTGAGCTACATACCCCCTCTCCCGTCCTGGGAGAGGGCTGGGGTGAGGGTGATGCCCCGACGTAGGCGTGGGCAGTTACTTGAATGCCTGTCGAAGGGTCTGATCGTCTCGGCATTTTGACGTATGAGAACACATGCACTACCCTGTGCATGTCGCAGGATTCGGTTTCGGGCCGGCGCGCTCGGGCCCGCGGAACCGTGCGAGACAGATTGAGAATAATTAGCAAAAATTACTCGTGGGGTTAGTGTCTCAAACCGTCTCACGATGGCATCTTCTAACGAGCTTGCTTCACCGGAACAGGTTCAAAACACTCCATCCGGACGGGCGGAACGGGGCGAGACAGATCGAGAACGAGAGGAAAATCGGAAATTTGGGAGGTATCCCAAACCGTCTCACCTTCTCAGAGTGTCTCAAAGCAAAAGGACCGTTTACCCTGAGCAGCGTTACGCCCTGCGCGGAGGCGGTACAAGTAACTGCCGCCAAGCCTATCCTCTCTCCTGTCTCTGTGATCTCTGTGCCCTCTGCGGTGAACCCCTTCGTCCCGCAGCCATCCCAAACCTTGTCGAAGCGCGAGTCGCCATACATAATACGTTCGCCCCCGAATCAAGTACGGGGCAGGCACTGAGCATGTCGAAGGGCGGGAGAGCCTGGTGGACTTTGCCGACGTATTCCTCACCATCGTGCGATGGCTCCACGCGCTGGCCGCGGCCGTGTGGGTCGGCGGGAGCCTCTTCTATCTCATCGTCCTCATCCCCACCCTGAAGCGCGTCCCCGACGTTCCCCGCGCACTGTCAGCCGCCCTCGGCGTCGAGTTCCGCACCGTCGTCGTCACCAGCATCATCGTCCTCGTCGCCACCGGCGCCATCCTCGCCTTCGACCGACTCACCGAGGTCGAGCCTCCCTACGCCGCGACCCTCGGCGTCAAGGTCGTCCTCTCCCTCTGGATGTTCGCCCTCGTCCGCGACCGGAGACGACACGCCAGAGTCCTCGACGCCCTCGAACAAAGACCCGCGCCACCGACCACTCTCTGGGGAAAGATAATTGTAGCCGTGTCGGGGTACAATACACTCGTCATCCTCGGAGTGCTGATCTTCTTCCTGTCCGACCTGCTCAACATGCTCTTCGAGATCGAGCTCCGCACCGAATAGGAGTCCTGCAAACCGTGAAGCCCAGCCTGCTCGATATCCTCGTCTGCCCCCTCTGCAAGGGCGAACTCACCCTTACCGTCGACCACGAGGAGGACGGCGAGATCGTGACCGGAAGCCTCCACTGCGACGCCTGCGACGAGGCCTACCCCATAGAGGACACCATCCCCAACATGCTCCCGCCCGAACTGCGGGACTGAATCGGCCCGCTCTTCACAGACCTAATCGCAACTCCGTCATTCCGGCGTAGGCCGGAATCCAGAAAGGCTGTTCAAGCAACGGTGGCCCGACATCACCACACAGCGATGTGGGAATACATATTGGCGAGAGAGTTGCAGAACCAATGCCCGCCGATGACGACATAACCTGCCAAGAATCTCCCGCCACGGGCGACGGCCTCGCGCTCTTCACCGACCTCTACCAGCTCACCATGCTCCAGGCATACTTCGAGGAGCGCATGACGGAGCGGGCCGCCTTCAGCCTCTTCGTCCGCCGTCTGCCGCCCAACCGCAACTTCCTCATCGCCTGCGGACTCGGCAACGTCCTCGACTACCTCGAGTCCCTCCGCTTCACTGAGTCCGATCTGACATACCTCGGCTCCCTCGGAATGTTCTCCGACCGGTTCCTCACGTGGCTGGCCGCCTTCCGCTTCACCGGCGATGTCCACGCCGTTCTCGAAGGCACCCCGCTATTTGCGAACGAACCTATCCTCGAGGTCGAGGCCCCTCTGCCTGAAGCACAACTCATCGAGACCTTTGTGATCAACCAGGTCCAACTCCAGACCATGCTGGCCTCCAAGGCCCATCGCGTCGTCACTGCCGCCCGGGGCCGCTCGGTCATCGACTTTGGCGCGCGACGGATGCATGGCGCCGACGCTGCCCTCAACGCCGCTCGCGCCTTCTGGATTGCTGGCGTCGACGCGACCTCCAACGTTCTCGCCGGACAGCGATTCGGCATACCGGTCGCCGGTACACTTGCACACAGCTACATCCAGGCCCACGGCGACGAGGCCACCGCCTTCCAGGCCTTCGCCAAACTCTACCCCGACACCGTCCTCTTAATCGACACCTACGACACCCTCGCGGGCGTACAGAAGGTCATGAAGCTGGCGAACGAGTTGGGCGAGGACTTCAAGGTCAGGGCCGTGCGACTCGATTCCGGGGACCTGCTCGACCTCTCGCTGCGAGTCCGCGCTGCCCTGGATCATGCCAAACTAGCCAACCTCCAGATCATCGCCAGCGGCAGCCTCGACGAGTACGAAATCGACAGGCTACTCACATCAGGCGCTCCCATCGACGGATTCGGCGTCGGCACTGCCATGGGCGTTTCAGCCGACGCGCCGTACCTCGATATCGTCTACAAGCTCACGTCCTACGCCGGAGACGGGCGGGTCAAGCTGTCGGCGAACAAACCCGTCCTCCCCGGCCGCAAGCAGGTGTTCCGCACCGCCGAGGGCGACCGCGACACAGGTGACACCATCGTACGCGCCGGCGAGGACCTACCGGGCCGCCCGCTGCTAGCGCCCGTCATGCGACAAGGCGAGAGGCTCACCCGGCCGACTGCCAATCTCACCGAAACGCGCCACTATGCCGCCGAGCAGATCGCCCGCCTCCCGGAGGCGGTACGAAGCCTGCCCGAAGCGGACCCGCCATACCCCGTCAAGATCAGCCCCGAACTCAACGCCTACCACCAAGAGGTCGTCCGCCGAACCACTGCCAGATCCCTCGAAACACGAGTCGATTCGGTAGAATAGAGAGAGAACCGAAGGGGGATGCCATGACTGCCAGTCCCAACGAACTGAAGCCCGGCGACGCGCTCATCATAGTCGATGTCCAGAACGACTTCTGTCCCGGCGGTGCGCTGCCCATAGAGAGAGGCCACGAGGTCGTGCCCGTCCTGAATGACTGGATCGCTGCCGCGGAAGCGGGCCACACGCCGATCTACGCCTCCCGCGACTACCACCCTCAAGGCCACATGAGCTTCGACGAGAGCGGAGGTCCCTGGCCGCTGCACTGCATCCAGGACAGCGACGGCGCTCGATTCCATCCCGACCTCAATCTGCCGGCCGATGCCACCGTGGTCACAAAAGGGGTACGCCTCGATCAGGACCAGAACTCCGCCTTCGACCAGACCGGACTTGCCGCCGACCTCAGAAAGCAGGATGTCGAGCGGGTCTTCGTAGGCGGCCTCGCAGAGGACGTATGCGTCCTAGCCACCGCCCTCGATGGGCGCAAAGAAGGCTTCGATGTCGTCCTCATCCAAGACGCCACGCGGCCCGTCACCGCCGAGGGCGGCGCGACCGCCCGCCAGCAAATGCGAGACGCCGGAGTCCGCCTCAACGCCTAGCCGGGGTTAGCAGCAGCACAACCGTCATACCGGCGAAGAGTCTGCCCCGTACTCTTGACGCAAGACCGGTATCCAAAGCCCTATCTCAATCGTCATACCGGCGAAGACCGGTATCCAGAGGGGTAGGGCGCTGGGATGTTCTGTGGGTTTCCAATCAGGTCTTCAAGCATCTCCGCCGCCGTCTTCTTGCTCACGGGATGCACCACCCCCGGCGCAATCTCCGCCAACGGCCTCAACACGAACTCCCGCTCGGTCATCCGAGGATGCGGCACCGTCAGGTGCGGCAGGTCTATGACTAGGCCCCCGTACAGCAGAATATCAATGTCCAGCATCCTAGGCCCATTCAATACAGGCCCACGCACCCCCAACTCACGCTGGATTTCCCGTATCTCCTGCAGCAGCTCGAATGCACCCAACCCCGTCCACATCCCGCATACTGCGTTGACAAAGGTCGGCTGAAGAGTCACCCCGACAGGCGTGGTCTCGTACATGCTCGATACCGCAAGCCCGGTTGAAATCTCACGCAGCCGTTCCGTCGCCTTTTCAATGTTCCCACGCTTGTCTCCAAGATTCGATCCGAGCCCCAGGTACACTTCAGCCCGCATCGTCCTGGCTCCACCCACGCACCACTGCGTCCGTCATCCGCGCGACCCGCGCCATCTCCTTCACGTCATGCACTCGCACGATATCCGCGCCCCCCGCGATGGAAAGAGCGACAGTCGCCGCCGTTCCCTCCACCCGTTCCTCCACCGGCAGTCCTAGAACGTAGCCGATCGTCGACTTCCGCGACATCCCCATGAGTAGCGGCAGACCCAGCGCCTCGAACTCGTCGAGCCGCCGCAAGATTTCGAGATTCTGCTCCGCCGTCTTGCCGAAACCCATGCCCGGATCGACGATGATATTCTCCGTTCGCACCCCACCGTTCAACGCCGCATCGACTCGACCCCGCAGCCCGTTGATCACATCGGGCGCCAGGTCGACGTACTCCGTTCCGACTTGGTTGTGCATCAGCACGACCGGCACGTCGGCGTCAGCTGCGACCCCTAGCATGTCCGGGTCCCGCTGCAGCGCCCAAACATCATTGATAATCGACGCCCCGGCCTCAATCGCGGCTTGCGCTACCTCCGCTTTGTACGTGTCGATGCTCACGGGAAGGTCGGTCTCCCGCTTGATTGCCTCGATCATCGGAATGACTCTACTCAGCTCCTCATCGGCCGATATCGGCTTCGAGTTGCTGTATATCCCCGGCGGACGTGTCGACTCCCCGCCTACGTCGATGATGTCCGCGCCGTCTTCCTGGAACATCGCCGCCAGACGTACCGCTCCCTCTACGTCCCCGTCAACCCCGTCGTTGGAAAAGGAATCCGGTGTCACGTTGATGACGCCCATCACGTACGTCCGCTCGCCCCAGACGAAGCGCTTTCCACCGATGTCCGTGATGCCCTTAATTTGGCCTATCAGTTTCACGAGAATCGCCCCTGCCGGCTACTCTCCGAGCCATCCGTATCCTTGCTAGGGTGTTGGAGATTTGGTAGTGTGGTTGCGGCAATTGTATCCCATCGAGTGGACGGCGGACTCGCGCGTTTGCTCGTAGTTCGTCAACGGTAGGGCAGGTTCGGCTGCATGGTTCTCAAACGTAAAGTCGACTTGATGCGCGAGGAGCTTGAGGCTCTCAGCGAGAAGTCGCGGCAGGGCGGAGGCCCGTCACGCATCGATGCCCAGCACGCCAAGGGCAAGCTCACGGCCCGCGAGCGTATCGACCTCCTCTTCGACGAGGGCGCCTTCGAAGAGCTTGATGCCTTTGTGGAACACCGAGCCACCGAGTTTGGCATGGCCGATCGCAAGTACCTCGGCGATGCCGTCGTCACGGGCTACGGCAAGATTGCAGGCCGCGTAGTCTTCGTCTACGCTCAGGACTTCACCGTTATCGGCGGCACCCTGTCCGAGGTCGTCGCTCAGAAGATCTGCAAGGTCATGGATCTCGCGGCCAACAGCGGCGCTCCGGTCGTTGGCCTTATCGACTCCGGCGGAGCGCGCATCCAGGAGGGCATCGACAGCCTAGCCGGATACAGCGCAATCTTCCAGCGAAACGTCAGGTACTCCGGCGTAGTTCCCCAAATATCCGCCATGCTCGGCCCCGCGGCGGGCGGAGCGGTCTACTCTCCCGCCTTGACCGACTTCATCATGATGGTGAGGGGAATCGGGCAACTCTACATCACCGGCCCCGACGTGGTGAAGGCGGCCACCGGCGAGGTTGTTTCTCACGACGAGTTGGGTGGCGCAGAAGCTCACGCTTCCAAGAGCGGTGTCTGCCAGTTCGTATGGGAGTCCGAGCAGGAATGCCTCGACCAGATCCGCCGCCTCCTCAGCTTCCTCCCACAGAACAACTTGGAAGAGCCGCCCCGACAGCAGAGCCAGGACGATCCTGAACGACGAGACCGCGGTCTCCTTCATGTCGTGCCGGACAATCCGAATCAGCCGTACGACATGATGGACATCATCCTGCAGGTGATCGACGACGGCGACTTCATGGAGGTGCATGGGCTCTACGCCCGCAACATCATCGTAGGGTTCGCCAGATTCGACGGTCGCTCGGTCGGCATCGTCGCGCAGCAGCCCGACCACCTCGCCGGGCTTCTCGACATCAACGCGTCCACGAAGGCAGCCCGGTTCATACGGTTCTGCGACGCATTCAACGTACCCCTCGTGACATTCATCGACGTGCCGGGGTACATGCCCGGCACCGTGCAGGAGCACGGCGGCATCATCAAGCACGGCGCGAAGCTGCTCTACGCCTACGCCGAGGCCACCGTCCCCAAGATCAGCGTCCTCGTCCGCAAGGCCTACGGCGGGGCGTACATCGCCATGAGCAGCAAGAACCTCAAGGGGGATGTCAACTACGCATGGCCGACCGGACAGGTCGCCGTGATGGGCGCGGAGGGCGCGGTCAACATCGTCTACCGCGACGAGATCCGCAATGACGCCGACCCCGACAACAAACGCGCCGAGCTTATTGAAGAGTACGAGCGCCTCTTCATGAATCCTTACGTCGCGGCCAGCCGAGGCCTCATCGACGACGTGATCGACCCCGCCGACACGCGGCCCAAGATCATCCGAGCGCTCGAAATGCTCGACAACAAGCGAGAGACCCTCCCGCCCAAGAAGCACGGGAGCATTCCCCTGTGACCGACCGTTCCGACAAGCTGATGTCCGCCGCGATGGCCGCCGTCCAGGAATACCTCGACCGGGAAGCACGCCGTATCGGCGCTAGACAGGAACACAGGCCCTTGAGTCGTTGGAAGTCGACCAAGTGGCGCACCCTCAGGGAGACCAATCACCATCCGACCAGTCTTTGGAAACACAGCACGTGGTTCTGAAGACCCCACCGGCTCCACTCGTTAGGACCGCCGCCATCATCAACTCATGACCTCCGCCACTCCCATCAAGATCACCGACACCACCTTCCGGGACGCCCATCAAAGCCTGATGGCGACCCGTCTGCGCACTGAAGACATGGTGCCCATCGCCGAGCGGATGAACGCCGTCGGTTTCCACTCCATGGAAGTCTGGGGCGGCGCGACCTTCGACTCGACGACGCGTTTCCTCGGCGAAGACCCCTGGGAGCGGCTCCGCACCTTCAAGAAGCTCATTCCCGACACACCCCTGCAAATGCTGCTTCGCGGCCAGGCGCTGGTAGGCTACCGTCCTTATGCCGACGACGTGGTCGACGCCTTCGTCCATCGTTCCACGGAGACGGGCATAGATATCTTCCGGGTATTCGACGCCCTCAACGACCCCATGAACCTCGAACGGGCCGCCGCCGCCGTCAAGGACTCCGGCGCGCACCTCCAGCTAACGATCTGCTACTCCGTCACCGAAGAGGGCGTCCTCGGCGGGCCCATCTACAACCTCGACTACTACATCGACAAGGCGAAGGAACTGCTCGACTTAGGAGCCGACAGCATCTGCGTGAAGGACATGGCCGGACTCCTCGCACCCTACGACTCCTTCAACCTCTTCACGACCCTCAAGGAGGTCGTCGACGTTCCGCTACAGCTTCACACGCACTACACGAGCGGCATGGCCTCGATGACCGTCCTCAAGGCAATCGAAGCCGGCGTGGATGTTGTAGACGCCTGTCTCGCACCCCTCGCCCTTCGCACCGCGCAGCCCGCCATCGAGCCGCTCATCACCGCACTCAAGGGCACCGAAAGAGCGACCGACCTCGATCTTGAACCGCTGCTCGATCTCGGCGACTACCTTGAGTCGATCACGCCGAAGTACCGGCAGCACCTCGAGACCCCGAAGACCTCCGTCATCGACGCCCGTGTCCTCAGCCACCAGATTCCTGGCGGCATGACCAGCAATCTCGTATCCCAGCTCCGTGAGGCCGACGCACTCGACAAACTGCCCGAAGTCCTCGATGAGATCCCTCGCACCCGCAAGGACTTGGGATACCCCCCTCTCGTTACGCCGATGAGCCAGATGGTCGGCTCGCAGTCCGTCACCAACGTCCTCATGGGCCGCTACGCCACGGTCATCGAGCCAGTCAGAGAGTACGCCCTCGGACTCTACGGCAAGTCGCCTATTCCCATAAGCGATGAGATTAGAGAGAGGGCGTTGGCGGGCGCGGACGGGAACATGACCCCGATCGTCGGACGCCCCGATTACTGGGACGAGCCGGAACTCCCTGCCGCGAGGGCCGCCATCGAGGATATCTCCGACGACCTCGACGACATCTTGACCTACGCCCTCTACCCCCAGACGGGAGGCAAGTGGGTTCGCATCAAGCATGGCCTCGACCCCATGCCCGACGACATGAAGCCTGCTGCTACACAGGACGACGGCGCGCGACCGGCTGCTCCTGCCGCGCAGGTACAGGCCGCACCAAAGAGCCACCGCGCCCGCGCCTTCAACGTCTTTGTCGACGGGGAAGCCTTCTTCGTCGAGGTCGATCCGGTCTCCGCAGGTCCGTCGGCCTCCACAGGCGCGGGACCGACACCATCTGCGCCGTCTGAGCCGGCCCCGGTCACCTCAGACCCCGCCACCGTCCGCTCTGGCGAGGCGACCGTCGAGGCCCCTATGCCCGGCCTAGTGCTCCGTCATGAGGTCGAAGTCGGAGCGACCGTCGAGGTGGGACAGCCCGTGCTGGTGCTCGAAGCCATGAAGATGCAAAATTCCCTGCCGGCTCCGGTCGCCGGCACCGTGCGCGCCCTCCCATTCGAGATAGGAGCGAAAGTCTCCAGAGGTGACGTGCTCGCAATCATCAGCCCGTGAAGAAACTAGCACTCAGTCCACTTGATTATAAGCGCGGCACATGCCGATTTATCCCCTCTCCCGTCGTGGGAGAGGGCTAGAGCCTGCCCCGTACTCCGATACGGGGGTGAGGGTGTTTTGAATAAGCTACCAAAACCATGTTGACACGGTACTAGCCCTGCGCACCCCTGCGTGGGGCGAGTCCTCCATCCGCAGGTCGTAAGGCAAAACAAGCAAGAAGGGAACAGTAGTGGACACCGAACAGGTAATCGAACAGGCGAAACAGCACTTCGGCACAGTCCTGCAGGAACAGCTCGAACGCGTTGAGCGACTCAAGAGCGAAGGTGAGTGGACCGACTACTCCGCCATCAGCCCGATCGTCATCGGCATGATCGGCGGAGACGGCATCGGCCCTGCCATCAGCGAGGAGACCCGGCGGGTGCTCGAATACCTCCTCCGTGACGAGGTTGCAAGCGGCAAGGTCGTGTTCCGCACGATCGAGGGCCTCACCATCGAGAACCGCGCTGCAATGATGCAGTCGATCCCCGACGACGTTCTCGAGGCGATCAAGGAGTGCCATGTCTCCGTTAAGGGTCCCACGCACACCCCGGAAAAGGGTGACGGCTGGCCCAATATCGAGTCGGCAAACGTCAGCATGAGGAAGGCCCTCGACCTCTTCGCCAACGTCCGGCCCGTCCGCATCCCGTCAGAGAATATCGACTGGACCTTCTTCCGCGAAAACACTGAAGACCTCTACGCCGTTGGCAGTCAGGGCATCAACGTCACCGACGACCTCGCCATCGACTTCCGCGTCATCACGACTCCTGGATCGGAGCGCATCATCGAGGCGGCCTTCGATCACGCCAAGCGCACCGGCAAGAACCTTGTGACCATCGTGACCAAGGCCAACGTCGTCAAGACCACGGACGGCAAGTTCCTCGATGTCGCTCGCAGGATCGCTGAAAAGTACCCCGGCATCGAGTGGGACGGCTGGTACATCGACATCATGACCGCCAAGCTCATCGACCCCAAGCGACGCAGCGATTTCCAGGTCCTCGCCCTCCCGAACCTCTACGGCGACATCCTCACCGACGAGGCCGCCGAGATCCAGGGCGGCGTCGGCACGGCTGGCAGCGCTAATATCGGCAAGCAGTACGCCATGTTCGAGGCGATCCACGGCAGTGCGCCCCGCATGGTCACCGAAGGCCGAGCGCAGTATGCCGACCCAAGCTCCCTCGTCCGCGCGGGCGCTATGATGCTCGACCACATCGGCTACAACGATCTCGCCACGAGGCTCCACACCGCCCTCGACATCTGCGGCATGTACGAGAAGAAGGTCGTCATGACAGGCCGCGACACCGGCGCCACGAGCACCAAGTTCGGCGACTACCTCATGACAACAGTCGAGGACCCCAACCTCTTCTCCCGCCGCGATGAGTTCGAAAACGGGTAGGGGACGACTAAATCGCGTCCATGTCAGCTCGTCAAGACTCTGCAATTCCCCTTCAAATGCACTCACTTGACATATGGCCCCACCGTCGGTCCCGCGAACAGAGGTCTTTGCCTAACCCCCTCGCCCTTGGAGGCTGTCTCAAAAATCGTTCTTGCGGATGTATACGACCGTGTACAGGAGCAAGATGAGGTGGCGGGATAGCTTATAGCGAGGTAGTGGCGATGCCTATGAGGTCCTTCAGTCGTGAACAGGCCTGGCTGATGCCGCCGACGCTGGACGATCTGGTCCCGGAGGACCACCCTGTCAGATTCGCGGCGGCCTTTGTGGACGTGCTTGACGCCGAGGCCTGGGAGGAGTTGGAGTTTGACCTTCAGGACGACCCGCGTGGCGCTGGCGCCTGCCATCCGCGCGCCCTGCTGGGCGTATGGATATACGGCTTCATGGCGGGTGTGCGCTCCTGCCGCAAGCTGGAGGCGGCATTCAGAGACCAGGTCCCCTACACGTGGCTTACTGGAATGCACAAGCCCGACCACAACACCCTGTGGCGCTTCTACAAGGCGCATCGAGACCGGATGCGGACGCTGCTGCGCCAGCACCGTCCGCACTGCTGTCAGTGCAGGCCTTGTGGAGTCGGCCATCCAGGCGGTCGACGGTACCCGAATCGCGGCCAACGCCCAGTCGGTCGTCTCCCCACTTTCGTCCGAGGACGAGGCCGGAGGGGGTATGTTGATCACTGCCGTGGATGTGACCTCCAACTCCGACGACCATCCCCAGCTGGTGCCGAGTGCAACCCGACGGCCACAAGGTGTTGATGCCCGAGACCCGCGACCGCAGATGCAACAACCCGTACCATAAGGACCGCTTCACCTACCGTTCACGGACCGACACCTACCTGTGTCCTCAACAAAAGGTGCTCACCTACAAGGACAGCTTCAATCACGGCAACGGCTACAGAGTCAGGCGCTACAGGGCCAACAGCCAAGAGTGCGTGTCCCGTCCGACCTTCGGCGAGCGTACCTTCTCCAAGAACGGTCGCTCCATAAGAATCAGAGAACACGAGCAGATACTGCAACTGCACAGGCAGTTGATGGCGACCGTACGGGCCAAGAAGCTGTACCGCCGCAGAATTGGGATAGTCGAGCCGGTCTTTGGCCTGCTCAAAGAGTGGCACGGCGCCAGGCGCTTTCTGGTCAGAGGCCGCAGCCACGTGGTGTCGGAATGGCGCCTGCTGTCCATCGCGTTCAACCTCAAGAGCCTTCACGCGGTGAGGAGGTCCGGGATCAACCCAGAGTCGCCCCTTCAGACTGGTCCGCAACGCCAACAGACGCCGTTGCTGACCGCCGCACCCCGCCCTCACCGGCGCCGTCTCCGTCACTTTCGCTGTTTTGTTCATACCATCCGTCATCTGAGTGCGTCCATCAACCAATCCCCCCGTGCCCCATACTAAACAATGAGACAGCCTCCTTGAGGGAGAGGGCTAGGGTGATGATTATGGTTGCGAGCATGGCCATCAACTTCAGGCAACGGACCTCGGAGTTGGGACACTAGCCCTCTCTCGGCTTGAACAACGGCTGCCTGGCCGCTCTATTCCTCTCCAACCGCGTGTTCGAGTCCTCCAACGGGATGGATACCCTCACACCCCCGCGCCTGTGCGACTCGATGATCCCGAAGATCAGTTCCGTGCTCGCGTAGGCCACGCGTACTCCGCCCCTCGTGGGCTCCCCCGTATCGAGCGACTGGACGATGTCCTCGATCAGCCGAAGGGTCGAGCTCCGCTGGGGAAAGTCCGGGAACGAACGGCGAAGATTCAATGACCTGGGGTCATGCTCCGCCGGATCGGCGACCCGGAAGTCCCATTCGCGTCCGTCTCGCACCGCCCTCAACCTTCCGCGCGTTCCGACCGCCTCGAACTCACCGCTCTGATGGCTGAGCAGGGCGTAAATTGTTACTCCGTTCTCCAACTTCACGATGCCTTCGCCCTTCGGGTCTTCCCTCAGCAAATCTCCCTCGAAGACGGAATCATCCTCGGCGAGGTTGCCCTGCACCCAGCGCGCGGGAACGTCGCTGCTCAGCCGCAACGCGAGATCTAGCGAATGGCTCGCAGCGTTGAAGAGATTGCCGTTGTTATACAGGATGATCGATTGGAGTTCGCCGATGCTCCCGTCGTCGATAAGCTCCTTCATCGCGTCGTAGGCGAATTCCCATCGCCGGTTGGTGCCCAGGTTCAACACGACGCCGTTCCTCTCGACTGCCTCCACCATCGCCCTAGCGTCGCTCATAGACGCCGCCATGGCCTTTTCGGCGTAGACGGCCTTCGCCCCGTGTTCCGCCGCATAGATGACGACCTCGGCGCGCTGTTCCGGCTGGGTCGCCACGCTGACGATATCCGGCCGTTCCCTGTCGATCATCTCCCGGTAGTCGGTGTAGAGCCTCTCGGATGGCACGCCGTAGCGTTTGCCCGCCTGTTCCAGCACGTCAGGTCGAAGGTCGGAGCAGGCGACGAGTTCGGTCCTGTCACACGCCTCGTACCCTGCCGCGTGGGAGTACGGCTGGCGGAACCGGGACGCTCCTCGCTGCTCGTTGTCGATGAACGCGCCCATCCGGCTGCATCCGACCAGCGCGGCTCGGTACGTCTTCATTGCCGCCTCCCACAAATGGAATTGGCTTCAAGCGTACATGTCCAGATGCCATGCGTAAAGGGAGCATTCACGGACTCCGGGCAGGTGCATTTGCTTGACAGTCATGGGTGTATCCCATAGGCTGAACCCCAGTAACACGGTTGTGATGGAGGAGGATTTCTCAGCTATGGGCTATTCGTTTGATCACGTACATTTGAAGTCGACCGACCCCGGCGCGGCTGCCGACTGGTACGTAAAGGCGTTCAACTTCAAGATCACGAGCGACGCTGTGCGTCCGTGGGGCGATCGGTTCATTCGGTGCGAGACCGAGGACGGCGTGGTCGTGAACATCTCCGGCGCTCGGAACGAAGAAAAGATGGGCATGAGCGACGCCGGAGCGCATTATGGACTGGAGCATTTCGGCATAGCGGTAGACGACGTGGCTGCTGAGATAGATCGCCTGAGAGGTCTGGGCGCGGAGCTCATGGAAGGTCCGGTTGACGTTCCGGGCGGGCCCGTCATCGCCTTCATCAAGGCCCCGGAGGGCAGTCGCATTGAGCTGCTGAAGTGGCGATAGTGTCGAAGCTGAGCTCCGCAGGCCGGGAGACTGCGCTCACGGCGGGTTGATGTGGAACGAAGTAAAGAGCGTCTACACGCGGGTCGCCAGTGTACTGAAACTCGATCCTCGGGCATTCGCCGAGATTCACGCCGATCCCAGGGCCACCTACCAAGCCGTCGCGGTGGTGTATATTTCTTCCTTACCGCTGGCCAACCAGGTTCCGGGCGGATGGTTCACCACCTTGGTCGTGCCCTTTGCCTTCATCGCATGGTGGGTAGTCGCCGCGTTCGTCATCTACTGGCTTGCCACGACGTTCTTTACGAAAGAGGACTCGGCTCCGACGGCCTTTGCTCCCGTGGCGAGGGGAATCGGCTACGCGATGGCCCCGCGCATCTTGCAGGTATTCCTCATTATCATTGTGTTGCCATTTCCCCTTGGCCGGATCATCCAGTTCCTGACATTCGGTTGGATGTTCGCCGCCATGGCCGTATCCACACACATCGCGCTCGGTCGACCGTCGTACACTCGCGTGACCATAATCATCGCACTGGCGATGCTACCGGTAATCATCTTGGAACCGTTCCTGCTTGGCGGACAGCGCTGACCGATTCATCGGACCGAGGGAGAGAGACATGGAAAGCAGCTGCATATTCTGCAAAATCAATGCCGGAGAAATACCGGGCGATTTCGTGTACCGGGACGACGACACGTTCGTCATTAGGGATATTGCGCCGAGGGCGCCCGTGCATCTCCTCGTCATCCCCACGGACCACGTCGAGAAAATCACGGAACTCGGCTCCGAGGACCTCTCGATAGTCGCGGCCATGTTCCGAGCTGCGAAGGAGGCGGTCCAGAGCGAGGGCATAGCCGAGAGTGGCTACCGGCTCATAGTCAATCAGGGCGAGGAAGGCGGCCAGGAGGTCCCGCATTTGCACATGCACGTCGTGGGAGGCAAGCGCCTCGGTGGACTGATAGGGTAGGGGGCGTCGTGATTACACTCCCACGAGGGGTCGCTGAACGAACTGCAGCGCTTCCGGACGAATTGGCTGCCCATTTAGTGAGGGTGCGGGAACTCGCCCGCAACTTGGCAGAACGGCACCGCGTAGACCCGGACGCGAGTGAGCTAGGAGCGGCCTGCCACGATCTTGCTCGCCACATGAGTTCCGAAGCTCTGCTGGAAGAGGCCGTCCGCATAGACATTCCCATACACCCCGTCGAACGCAATGTACCGATCATGCTGCACGGCCCTGTCGCGGCAACGTGGCTGGAGCGAGACGGCGAAATTTCCGACTCGCGCGCTATCGAGGCCGTCCGTTACCACACGACCGGTAAGAGCGGCATGAGCGACGTGTCCAAGGTCGTACTCCTAGCCGACAAGCTGGAGCCCCAGAAGGTTAACCGCAGGCCCGACCTCGCCGAGGTGCTTCAACTCGCCAAAGTTGACATCGATACGGCTCTGTTGGAGTACGTCAACCGGCACATAGTCCGAAGCGTGGGGCGTGGAGATCTTCTTCACCCACTAACGCTCGAATTTCGCAACGAGCTTATTGTAGGCTTTCCAGAGAATGAGGTGGTTTCCGGCCAACAGATGCCGGTAGAACAGGGAGTGAGATAGCTGTGGTAATGAGTCAATCATCGGGTGACCGTCAGGTCGCCGTGCTTATCGACGACGAAAATGTAGGACTGGGATCGGTCGAGTGGCTGTTCGACCAGGTCTCCAATCTGGGACGAATTCTCATTCGTCGGGCCTACGCGGACTGGTCAAAGGGCGGGAAGGTGCGTGACCAGCTTCTGGAGTTCGGCATCGAGCCGGTGCATGTCTTTCAGGCGTCGAATGCAGGCAAGAACGCAAGCGACATCCGCATGGCAATAGACGCAATCGACCTGCTGTTTTCGTCGCCAGTGGACACGTTTGTCATCGTGTCCGGCGACGCGGATTTCCTTCCGCTCGTCAACAAGCTGCGCTCTTCCGGGAAGATGGTCATCGGCGCGGGACGTCAAAAATCCACGTCGGCCACGCTGGTCAAGGCGTGCGACCGCTACTACTACCTCGACAAGCACGAGGAGAGCGGCGAGGAGAGTAAGCCACGTCCCAAGGAACGGCCAAGTGGGAGCCTGCTGGTCCGCGCTGTCCGTGCGAGCATGGACGCAGACGGCAAGGTCACCGGCAGCCGCCTTCACGCGACGATGCAGCGACTAGATCCCGGCTTTGACTTTCGAGACCGCAGCTTCAACAGTTTCACGGCCTTCCTGGATGCCTCATCTGAGGTGAGGGTGACCCGTCCGTCGGGCCAGGGTCAAGGGGATGTCGTGATCGAACTCCGTAGAGGCGGTCAGGACAGTGGCGCTCAAAAGAGTCCGTCGGTCGCGTCGAGAATCGATGCGGAATGGTTGAAGCGCGCGCCCTCTCGTGGCAACTCCATGCCCGGAGCGGTCGCCGCAGGCGAAGCCGCCAAAGTGCTCGGTGCTACCAAACTCAGCGAGTCGGAGTACAAGAACCTCCAACGTCTGCTGGACGCAATGCCTCAGCTTGCCAAGAACTGGCGGCGCGAGGGCAACGTCATTTCCCGAAAATAGGCCCCACTACCGTTTCCATTTGGATATGACTGCTAAGTCGAAAGGTGAGCATCCCCTCTCCCGTCTTGGGCTGACAGGGGTAGGCAAAACGGAATTGCAGCTATGAACCGGCTCCCGCCTACCTGTCATTCCGAGCGTAGCGAGGAATCTAAAATCCATCGCCACAAGAGCGGTAAGCCGGGGCCTCGTTTATTTCATGACCAAGAGTGGAAAACAGCGTAAGAACTTTCCATGTCGGCACTACCTTCGGACGGACACTCTAGTACCTGTTCCACATGTATTTGACAAATATAAGAAGTAGGTTAGTATTATGTATGATCCTATAGGGAGGACATACGAAGACATGCCTGCTCTCAAGTACAAGGTGGAGTTGAACGAGTCGGAACGGACACATCTCAAAGAGATAGCGAGTCGTGGGGAGACTTCGGCCCGTAAGGTCAAGCGAGCGCTGGTGTTGCTTAAGGCAGACGAAGGTCTGATCGACCGTGACATCGCCAGCGGACTATTGATAAGCGCATCCACGGCCGGACGCGTGCGCACGCGGTTTGTGAAAGAGGGGCTCGACTGTGCGATCAATGAGCGGGCGCGCCCGGGACAGAAACGCAAGTTGGACGGTAAACAGGAAGCGCATCTGATAGCCATTGCGTGCAGCGATGCACCCGATGGACACGCGGACTGGACGCTGCAACTCATTGCCGACAAGGCGGTGGCGATGGGGTTTGCCGAGAGCATCTCCCTCGAGACGGTGCGCCAGATACTAAAAAAAACAAACTCAAACCGTGGAAGAAGAAGGAGTGGTGCATCCCCGAGGTGAGCGGAGAGTTCGTGGCTCGAATGGAGGACGTGCTGGAACTGTACCATCAAGACTACGACCCGGACCATCCCGTGGTCTGCTTCGACGAGACATCCAAGCAGTTGGTGGCTGATAAGAGGCCCGCTATCAGGGCCAAGCCGGGTCGGGTGGAACGATATGACTACGAGTACAAGCGAAACGGGACACGAAACCTGTTCATGTTCTGTGAACCGAAGGGCGGATGGAGGCACGTCGAGGTGACCGAGCGCCGTACTGCCGTAGACTTCGCTCATCAGATGAAATGGCTGGTTGATGAGGCATATCCTCACACCGAGACGATACGGCTGGTGCTGGACAATCTCAACACTCACAAGCTGGGTTCGTTGTACGATGCCTTCGAGCCAGCCGAAGCGCGGCGTATAGCCAAGCGCCTGGAGCTCCATTACACTCCGGTACACGGCAGTTGGCTGAACCCCGTATCGAGTACGGGGCGGGCTATGGCTGAGATAGAGCTGAGCGTCTTGAGCAACCAGTGTCTTAACCGTCGAATCAGCGACGAGGTGGTACTGAAACGAGAGGTCTTGGCGCTGGAACGTGAACGCAATGAGGCTGTCGCCATCATAGACTGGCGCTTCTCCACTCAGGACGCTCGCACTAAACTTCAACATATCTATCCATCATATTCAAGTTGAAACGGTACTAGTACTCAGTCAACTTGAATATGACGAGGCAGATGCCGATTTGTCCCCTCTCCGGTCGTGGGAGAGGGCTCGGGTGAGGGTGAATGCCGACCCCTGTCAGCCCGTCGTGGGAGAGGGCTAGAGCCTGCCCCGTACGCGATACGGGGGTGAGGGTCCTACCTCGAACAAGCAGCCCAAAATCGTGTGGAACCGGTATTACGCCTGCACGAAAGACATCCGCACGCCCTGCGCCGATTTCGGCGGGACGATCAGGGAATTTCCTTCGCGCTTAGAACCCTCCACTCCGTTGCGTTCAAGAAGCGATTCGGTGGCGTCGAGGTCTTCGCACGTGAACGCAATCCGGTACGGCCCCTCACCCCACGTCTCGATGAACTCTGCCAGCGCGTCCCCACCATCCGGCTGGCAGAAGTCCAGGGAGCTATTGTCGAAACGCAGCCGTACGCACTTGGCATCCTCCGATACCCGTTCCAGACCGAAGACTTCCATCCATCGCTGGGACGCGGCATTTGCGTCCTTGACTGCAAGCGACAGAGAGGATATCCCCACTACGCCGTTTGGATGATTCGTCGGGTCAGGCGGCTCGGTGTACCGTTCCTCGATGGTGTGATCGTGTTGGATGAAGAAAGTCTGGCTGCCAGGCATCTCTTCCGGGGCTATTTCTGCCTGCGTCCACGAATAGGCCGCCGTGCTGTCCCCGGCCTGCCGCGAGCCCTTCACCGGGTCGGTAATCAGCACCCCCGCGGACCGAACGCTGCGAAAACGCTCGTGAACGTCGCCCGTCCCCATCGAGAAGATGAACAGCCCCTCACGCTCATCGAGAAACGAGGGAAGGTTCGGGCGAAAGAGGTCTCCGTCCGGGTCGTGGACGGAGATTAGCTCAAGGTACTCGCCGCCGAAGACCACGAGACGGTTGCTCGTTCCGCGACCGGGATGCCGTCCCTCCGGCGTAACTTTGAATCCCAGCCTCTCGAAGGTATCCTTAGCGGCGTCGAGGTCGCGGACGGCTATCAGCACGTGGTCGATGATCAGGTCGGTCATGGCAAGCTCCAAAAGCAAACGAAGAAGTATGGGGAACGGTAAGTCGTGGGACTGTAACGTGTCAACGCTGTACATCGTAGCCACTCCAATCGGCAATCTGAGGGACATCACCCTGCGCGCCCTGCGTGTGCTGGGCGAGGTATCCCTCATCGCAGCGGAAGACACTCGGACGACCCGAAAGCTCCTCTCTCACTATGACATAGACACGACGTGTACCAGCTACCACGACCACAACAGGTTGTCGAAACTGCCGGCGATCTTGGAAGCTCTATCACAAGGCGACGTTGCCCTCGTATCCGACGCGGGGACGCCCGCCATCAGCGATCCAGGCGCTGAGTTGGCAGCCGCGGCGGACAAGGCAGGTCACAAAGTGGTGCCGGTTCCCGGTCCGTCATCCTTGACGGCGGCGCTGAGCGTGGCGGGCATCGAGGCCGATCAGTTCACCTATCTCGGCTTTCTGCCGAGGCGAGGCGGGCCGAGACGCAAGTTGATTGAGTCCCTCGTCCGGGAACGCCACGCTTGGATCGCCTTCGAGGCCCCTCATCGTATTGCAGAGACCCTCACCGATATCCGAGACACGCTCGGCGACCGCCAAGTCGTCGTGTGCCGCGAACTGACCAAGCTTCATGAAGAGGTGTTCCGGGGGACGGTCACAAGCGCGCTCGAGCACTTTACCGCACCGAGAGGCGAGTTCACCCTGATCGTGCGGGGCGCGGATGTCGATTCGGAACCCGATGACGCGCTCATTGAGCAGGCGCGAGAGATTCTGCACGAGGAGTCCGAACGCGGACGAACGGCCAAGGACGCGATAGCGATGGCTTCAATAACGGGGCTTTCAAAGAATGACCTGTACCGCCTGTGGTTGGAGATGAGGGAAGGCGTGTCGCGTTCAGACGACTGATGTCCGCTACTTCTGCCACAGCAACTGTTCAGACTTCGTGAGAGCGCTCGACACACAGCCACCGTCATACCCGCGAAGGCGGGTATCCAGAGGGGTGGGGGTGTTGCTCTCATCAACTCTGAACACTTACGTGCCACAGGAAATAGGGGAGTAGAAAGGGTCGTTGTGGTACCATTTACGCAGTTCATCCTCTTGAGACCCTAATGTCCGAGCGCATCCTCGTTGCCGTGGCTTGGCCGTACGCCAACGGCTCTATACACATAGGCCAGACCGCGGGCGCGTATGTTCCAGCGGACATCTTCGCCCGATACCACCGGATGAAGGGCAACGAGGTCCTCATGGTGTCCGGCAGCGATTCGCACGGGACGCCGGTCACGCTCGAAGCCGAGGAGCGCGGCATCAGTCCTGAGGAAGTGTTCTCGCACTACCACGCCGAGTTCCTCGACTGCTGGGAGCGGCTCGGCATCAGCTTCGATCTGTTCACCTCCACGCATACCGAAAACCACACCGAGGTCGCCCAGGACATATTCCTCAGGCTGTACGAAAACGGCTACCTCTACACCAAGACGATGCTCCAGCCGTACAGCGAGGCGGACGGTCGGTTCCTGGCTGACCGCTACGTCGAGGGCACGTGTCCGCACTGCGATTTCGACGGCGCGCGCGGCGACCAATGCGACAACTGCGGGCGCACGCTCGACGCGCAGGAGCTCATTGGAATTCGCAGCCGCCTCAGCGGCGATACCCCCATATTCAAGGAGACCGAGCACTTCTTCCTGAAGCTCACCGCATTCGAGGACGAGCTGCTGGACTGGATCCGCCCGCAGGCCCACTGGCGGCCCAACGTGAAGAATTTTTCCATAGGCTACCTCGAAGGCGGCCTGCAGGACCGGCCCATCACCCGTGACATCGAGTGGGGGATACCCGTTCCGCTGGACGGGTACGACGGCAAGCGCATCTACGTGTGGTTTGAGGCCGTAATCGGTTACCTCTCGGCATCCAAAGAATGGGCGACCCTTCGTGGCGAACCCGACCGTTGGAAGGACTTCTGGCAGCAGGACGACGCCAAGTCGTACTACTTCATGGGCAAGGACAACATTCCCTTCCACACGGTCATTTGGCCCTCTATGCTCCTCGGATACGGGGGTTTGAATCTGCCCTACGACGTTCCCGCCAACGAGTACATGAACCTCGAGGGCATGAAGCTGTCGACAAGCCGCTCGTGGGCCGTATGGCTGCCCGACTACCTCGAACGATACGACCCCGATCCCCTGCGATATGTCATTGCAGCGGGAATGCCGGAGACGAGCGACTCGGACTTCTCATGGGCCGAATACGTCCGACGCAACAACGATGAGTTGGTGGCAACGTTCGGGAACCTCGTGCATCGTGTATTGACGATGTCCTACCGGAACTTCGACGGCGTCGTGCCCACCCCCGGTCAGCTCGATGACGATTCGCAAGCTCTGCTCGACGAGGCCGGGCGTCGTTTCGAAGAGGTCGGGGACAACCTCGCTCTGTGTAAGTTCCGGGCCGCCCTGATGGATGGCGCGATGGCCCTCGCGCAAGCCGCCAACCGCTATCTCGACCGGAAGGCCCCGTGGCAGACGGCCAAGACCGACAGGATTGCGACCGCCACCACCCTCTGGACGGCTATGACGGTCCTCAACTGCCTGAAGAAGGCCCTGTACCCGTACCTGCCGTTCAGCTGCGAGAAGCTGCATACCATGCTTGGATTCGGTGGCTCTGTGGTGGATGACGGATGGGAATGGTCGCCCACCGATTTGAGCGCCGGGCAGCGATTGGAGAAACCGGCACCCCTGTTCCAGAAGCTCGACGAAGCCATCGCCGAGCAGGAAACCGAGCGGATAGGTCGCCAAAGGTGATCGCCCATCGTGCTCCGACAGTCCGCTGGCACCTACCCCGTTGTCCGGAACACGTATCCTCTCCGATTCATTCCCCCTATGATGCAGCGGCCATATTCTCGATGCAGTCCTTTGAATACTCTCTAGTACTCAGTCAACTTGAATATGACGAACAGGCAGATGCCGATTTATCCCCTCTCCCGTCGTGGGAGAGGGCTAGGGTGAGGGTGTCTTGAGTAAGCTACCAAAATCATATGGAACCGGTACTAACGGTGCGAGGAGTGGAGTGCAAAGCGTAAACGGCTTCGATTCACCGAGCGACGCGCTCGCGTACATCCATTCCCCCGTCTTGCAGGGCCTCGAACGTGTCAAGATTGCCCTGCGCGACATGGTCAACCACAAGTCCCCGTTTCTCGCTCAGCTGCTCGACCATGCGCTGGAGACAAAGGGCAAGCGCGTTCGGCCCACACTGACACTCCTCGCGGCCGGCTTCCACCCGAACGACGGCAAGCGCGCGGAAACGATGGCGACTGCGGTGGAGCTTCTCCACATCGCATCGCTGATCCACGACGACACAGTCGACCAGTCGGAGGTGCGCCGGGGCAGAGCTACAATCAGCAAGGTCTGGGGCGGCAATGCCGCCGTGGTGTTGGGAGACTACCTGTTCGCCACCTCCGCGACCTACGTGTGCGATACAGGCAACATTCGCGTCATTCGCCGCTTCGCCGAGACGATCAAGGAGCTGTCCAGCGGCGAGATGGAAGAGATGGTCGTCAGGTATGACGCCGACCAGTCGCGAGAACAGTATTTCACCCGCATCTACGAGAAGACCGCCTCCCTATTTACCACTGCGACCGAGTCCGGAGCCGTCCTCAGCGACGCGCCGGAGCCGACCGTGAATCTTATGCGGGACTACGGCTACTCGCTTGGCATGGCCTTCCAGATCGTCGATGACATTCTCGACGTCGAGGGACTGACCGACGAAATCGGAAAGCCGGTTGGCAACGACCTCCGGCACGGAGTACTGACTTTGCCGATGATTCTGGCCCTGGAGCGATGGCCGAAGTCCACCGTGATTCGTGACTACTTTGCCGACCCGTCGGATGGTGGCTTGCTGGAGTCCGCCATGGAACTGATCGGCGACCCGAAGGTTATCGCCGATTCGTACGCCGTCGCCGAGGAATACTGCCTGGCCGCCCGCGATGCCATTATGGAACTGCCGAAGAACCGCTCCCGCGACTCGCTCGAGGCACTCATAGACTACGTGGTTATCCGCCGTAGCTAGGACTCAGTGAGGCTTTCAAGTAACCGAAAGTACCCGCAAAAGGTTCGTGCCGCCGGATACGCCTATTGGCAGTCCCGCCACGAGAACGACCTGCTGTCCTTCTCTAAGGCCCACCCACTCCTTCGCGTACTGCTCGGCCAACTCGAAGAAGCCGTCAACCTGGTCGAACGAGGGAACCACGAATGGAGTCGCTCCCCACGTCAGCAGGAGTCTTCGCTGGACCTGCTCAGTTGAGGTCAGCGCTATGATATGGGCCTGCGGGCGGTACTTGGAGACTCGACCTGCCGTCGCGCCCGATTCCGTGAACGCGACGATGAGCCTTGAGCCAAGCTGCGACGCCGTGTGGCAGGCGTTATAGGCGATCGCGTCGTCGACCTTGCTCTCGGCATGTCCCCGTCTTGCTTCAAGCATCTGATCGTAAGGCAGGTATGCCTCTGCGAACATCGCCGCCTCCGCCATGAATCGCACCGCTTCCACCGGATGGTCTCCGGTGGCGGTTTCCCCTGAGAGCATGATGGCGTCCGTGCCGTCGAATATGGCATTGGCGATATCCGTGACTTCCGCGCGGGTGGGCACTGGCGACCTGACCATCGACTCCAACATCTGCGTCGCGGTGATGGCGGGTTTGCCTCGCTCGTTGCACTGTCGGATCAGCTTCTTCTGGATCATCGGCACCTCGGCGAGAGGCAGTTCCACGCCCATGTCGCCCCGCGCGACCATGATCCCGTCGCTTGCTTCGAGGATTTCGGGAAAATTCCTGACTCCCCCTGACAGCTCGATCTTCGAGACGATGAAGGGCTCATGTCCGTCTTCTTGCAGCAAGGCGCGGGCAGTGTCCACGTTTTCCCCGGATGACACCATCGACAGGGCAACGAAGTCGGCCCGCTGCTCGGCAGCGAACTTCAGCGCAGCCTTGGCTTGCTCACTGGGGAAGGCCTGAGACGGGTCCCTGCCGGGTACGGTAACGCCGCGCTTCTCCGTCAGTCGGCCCCCACGAACTACCCTGCAGTGAACGTCCATGCCCTCGATACGGTGAACCGCCAACTCCATCATCCCGTCATCCAAAAGGAGAGGTGAGTCGACTCTGGCGTCACGGTGGATGCCCGGTGGTGAAACCGAAACGGTATGCCTATTACCGACTATGTTCCGGCTGGTCAGCGTGAGGTCCTGGCCCGATTCGAGATTAAGCGCGCCGTCTTCCATAGGTCCCGTGCGGTATTTCGGACCGGGAACGTCGACCATGACGGCCACGGGGATGCCGGTCTCCTCCGATGCCTCCCGGACCATCCTGACCTTCTCGGCGTGCTCTTCCGGCGTGCCGTGCGACATGTTGAGGCGGGCCACGCTCATGCCCTCCTCGACGAGGCTCCGTATTCGCCTGGCCGAAGACGTGGAAGGCCCCAAGGTGCAGACGATTTTCGTTTTTGGTCTCGTGTGAATCATCGCTTGCCGGTTGTCACGGTATCAATTATCCCGCAATCCCCACGTGTGCATGTCGGGAGTATTCTAACGGATTGGTACGAAAATGACCGACACAACCTTCAAATCGTCATTCCGGCACTCACACCCGTCATTCCCGCGAAGGAACGTCACCCCGTACTCCGATACGGGGCGGGAATCCATCTTCGGCCACTGCAGGCAGCCGAGTGACCTCGGCGGAACCAACGCCCATTTTCATCCCTCGGTGTGCAGACGGCAAGGCTGCATGGATGATTGGTACGAAAATAGGCCGCAGGACCCCCACACCGTCATTTCCGCGAAAGCGGGATTCCATCCCCGGACGTTGCCTTGTGAAAATCGACCTCGGCGGAACCGGCGCCCATTTTAATCCCTCGGTGACAACCGACATGAGCGATTCCTCTGAAAATGGCCCTCGCCAACCTCACTGGTAAGGTGCGGGTTTCAATCCTGCCCTTTCACTGCTAGAGCCATCACCAACCCTCACTCCTGCGAAGAGCCTCTCCCGATTTGACAAACAAGAACGCATGTACCACACTATCCATATGCGACTGTTCTCCGCCCGCACTCGCGACAACGAGGAAACGGCGCAAAACGGCACAAAATGGCACATATTTAACAAAGAAAAACCCCTGAGACGCATGTTCATGTGCTTCCCCGTCATGCCCTGTGCCACGTGACCCGGCAAAAGCGATGAACTTTACAATAACGAGCAAAATGGAACAGAATGGAACAAAGTGGGACAGATATTCCTCAGAAAATAACCCCCGGCCTACCTCCCGTAGGGGCGATTCGCGAATCGCCCTACCGCCATTTTCATGATTGGTGGTGTCGGTGACAACCGACATGAGCGATTGCTAACGAATGCGAGGATTCGCAAGTATCGAGGTGTGTGCTCAGATAGGCAATTCACCGTCTCCGCGATATACTACAAATACCATGTCGGCACGCGGCACAACATGCCTGTGACGGTGCGCTTCTACCGGGTTTTACATCTATGACCGAGCTTCGACAACTGCACGATCTCCAAGAACTCGACCTTCAGATCGACGAGTTGACAGAGTCGCTTGCCGACCTGGAGTCGCGGTTGGCGGACGATTCGATCTTGGCCGAAGCAAATCGACGAGTCGCCGTCTTGGAGAACCACGCCGACCAACTCGCCGCTGGCCGCAGGTCGATCGACCGCGCCATAGAGGACCTGCAGACGCGCCTTGGGCGGACTCAAGAGCGTATGTACGGCGGTTCGATCAAGAGCGTGAAGGAAATGGAGGCGGCTGAGGAAGAGCGCGCCACCTCGGAGCGGGACATCGCCGAGAACGAAGATCGTCTCCTCGAGGTCATGGTAAAGTCCGACGAAGTGGATGACACCCTGGCAAAGGGCCGAGTGGTGGTCAAGCGCCTGGAAGATCAGCGCAGCGCTGATGTTGCGGCATTGACGGTAAAGGCGGAGGAGACGCGGGCCTCGCTCGATGAACTGACTTCACGCCGCGACCGGACGTGGGATGCCATCTCCGCTCCTGCCCTCCACCGGTACGAGACCTTGAGATCGAGCAGAGGCGGCACGGCGATTGCGAAGGTGGAACGCGGGATGTGCTCCGGGTGCCGGGTGACGCTCAGCACCTCGGAGCAGCAGCGCATCCGCTCTGCCGTCGACCCGATGCAGTGCAGCTCGTGTCACCGCATCCTCTATCTCCCGTGAGGTCGGCGATATGAGAGCCATCGCCTACTTTCGACTGACCGACCCGACGCCCGATGCCCTGGCGTCGATGGAATACGACTTCAAGCGCTTCTGCACCTACAACATGCACCAGCCCTACCAGGTGTTCTTCACCGAGGGACCCGCCGTCGGAACCTCCGACGCCGCCTTCCGCCGCATGGTCGACTTCCTGGAGTCATCGGACAGCCAGTTCCTGGTTACGTCGCCGGACGCTTCTCACCTGGGTGGCGACCTCGAATCGATCGCGCGGTCAATCGTCGAGCTCGACCGTCTGGGCGCTGAGATCAAGTGCTGGGACGACGAGTATCCCGACCCGTTCCAGAATACCTTCAACACCCAGGGTATTGCCGGTGTCTCGGTCACGAGGTCTCGCAAGGTCAAGGCGGCCATGGAGGCGCGGGCGCTGGAAGGGAACGTGTTGGGTAGAGTCCTGTACGGGTACCGGGCGGGGGAGAACGGAAACCTCGAAATCGTGCCTGATGAGGCCTCGATCGTCGAGCTGATCTTCCGCCTCTACACGCGGGAAGAGCTCGGGTTCCGCCTCATCGCGCAGGAACTGAACGAGCGAGGGATCAAGACTCGTCGCGGCGGGAGCTGGAACGTCGTCAGCATTCGAGACATCATCCGCAACCGGTCGTACATAGGCACCTACGAGCGTTTCGGCATTCGCCGTCCCGGAATGCACGAGGCGATCATTCCGAGGGAAGTGTTCAATGAGGCCGCTGAACGCCTGCGGTCTCGCAGGCCGACAGGCAGAATCATTCAGCCTAAGCCGTTCCTCCTGTCCGGGTTCGTGTACTGCGGCTACTGCGGGAACAAGATGATGGGCGTGACCCGCCGGCAGAGTTGGCGTCGCAAGACCGACAACCGGCGAGTCACGGGCGTGTACCGCTATTATCAATGCCAGTCGAAGAACAACCAGAGCACGTGCGACTACCATACGTGGAAGGAAGACACTCTCGAACGCGAGGCCCTCACACAGGTGAAATACACGGTGCTGGCCCGGGCCGCGGGAGTGCTGCAGGACGACGGCGAAGAAGAGCGCAAACGCGAGGTCGCCAACCTGCGGCGCGAGCGCGTGCAGAACGCCGAGCGCCTCTTCAAGCGCGCCATGCGACGGGCTGCCAAGAATGAGATCGGAACGCTAGAAGTGCGTGGGTATCTCGCCGCGCTGGACCTGGCGAGGAAGAGCGAAACGCGAAGCGAAGAGCCGTCCGACGTCATCAACGTTCTGGACCACTGGGCATCGCTCGACATGGAACGCCGCAAGGACTTCCTCTGGGAACACGTCGCAAGAATCATCGTGCAGGACGACCAGGTTAAGGTTGAGGTGTGAAGTGGCACTCAGCCACGACTTACGCAGCGTGCATATGAGGATTCGTCATACAATAGAGACGCAAGGTCGCCGGGCGGCCGCCCCGATTCGTCGGGGAGGAAAGTCCGAGCACCACTGGGAAGGATGCCCGCTAACGGCGGGGCGGGGCGACCCGACGGAAAGTGCCACAGAAAACATACCGTCTCCCTTCATTGGGGGATAAGGGTGAAATGGCGAGGTAAGAGCTCACCGCCTCGGTGGCAACATCGAGGGCAGGGCAAACCCCATCCGGTGCAAGGCCAAATAGAGGGACACAAGGCGCCCAGCCTGTCCCCGGGTTGGCCGCTCGACCCTCTCGGCAACGGGAGGGCTAGATAGATGGTCGCCGACCCGCGCTCCATCGGGAGGAAGCCCACACGGGCGTAAACCAATCGAACGCGGGGAACAGAACTCGGCTTACAGGCGGCCTTGCGTCTCGGCAGGGTTGACGTTTCACGTCATTTCCACTGAAACGGGACCCTTGTACAACCTCGGCACATGTCATCGGTACGAATATAAACTCGTTCTGGCGGCTTGGAAGTTAGCTTTTTATGCGAGGCCCACCCACTGCGTGCGCACTTGAAGCAATTGCGGCGAAGTTGTATTTGATAGCAGAATTCTCCCTGTGGTCGGGATGACAAGCTTGGAGATCGGCAATCTTAAGTATTCTACTTGGCGCGCTCTTGGATCTCGTACAGCTTGGTGATCGCCTCGAGCGGGGTCATGGATGAAATGTCGAGGGCCAGCAGTTCGTGGATGACCGGGGGTGTCGTGGGCAGAAGCGAAAGCTGTTGGGCCTCTGCGGTGGTAGGTGAGGGGCGTCCGTTTGCCGCGGGGGACGATGATATTCCCTCCAGTTCTGTGAGGACCTCCCACGCGCGATTGATGACGGCGGACGGCATTCCTGCCAGGCGAGCAACGTAGACGCCGTAGCTTCGGTCGGCCCCGCCCGGCACGATTCGATGGAGAAAGACAACCTCGCCGTCTTCCTCCGCGACGGCGACGTTGTAGTTCCGCACCCTTGGCAGGACCTCGGCCAGCTGCGTCAACTCGTGGTAGTGGGTGGCGAACAGGGTCTTGCAGCCCGCGCGGGGGTGGCTGTGTATGAACTCTGCCACTGCTCGCGCGATGGCCAGCCCGTCGTAGGTGCTCGTTCCGCGCCCTATCTCGTCAAGGATGACGAGCGACCGGGGCGTGGCGTGATTGAGGATGGTCGCCGTCTCCAGCATCTCGATCATGAAGGTCGACTGGCCGGTCGAAAGGTCGTCCTGGAGGCCGACGCGGGTGAAGATGCGGTCGACGACGCCGACGGTGGCAGAGTCGGCGGGCACGAAGCTGCCGATCTGCGCCATGAGCGTGATGACCGCGACCTGCCGGATGAACGTCGATTTGCCCGCCATATTCGGGCCGGTGAGCATGATTACCTGCTCGTCGCGCGTGGACAGCCGGATGTCGTTGGGCACGAACTTGCCGGCCTCGATTGTCCTCTCGACTACGGGGTGCCGTCCCTGCACGATGGTGATGGTATCTCCCTCATTCAGTTCGGGCCGGACGTAGCCCTGCCGCTCGGCGACCTCGGCCAGGGACGCGAAGGCGTCCACCTGTGCGACCGCCCGCGCAACCGTCATGATCGTATCGGCGGCGTCCGCGACCTGCTTGCAGACCTGCCGGAATAGGCTCGACTCCAACTCCGCGATGCGCTCCTGAGCATTGAGAATGAGCGACTCGTATTCCTTCATCTGCGGGGTGATGAAGCGCTCGGCGTTGACCAGGGTCTGGCGGCGGATGTACTCCTCGGGCGCCTGTGACAGGTTGGCCCGGCTGATCTCGATATAGTAGCCGAAGACCTTGTTGTATCCGACCTTCAGGGACTTGATGCCCGTCCGCTCGCGCTCGGTCTTTTCCAGCGACGCGATGTAGTCCTGCGCATCTCGAGAGGAATTGCGGAGCCTGTCCAGATCGTCGGAAAAGCCCTGCCTTATGACGCCGTCTCCGACGCTGAGCGGCGGGTCGTCGGTGATCGCCCGGCCGATGAGATCGACGGTCTCCGACGCGTCTTGTACTCCGTTCGTGAGCCATGCGACCATAGGCGAGTCCTCGTCCTGGCCGATGATGGCCCAGATTTCGGGCGCGGCGGCTAGGCTTCTGCCCAAACCTACCACGTCGCGGGGGGTCGCGGCGGAGGCGCTCACCTTGTTGATGAGCCGCTCGATGTCCGCGATTTCTTGCAGCACAGCGGTCACGCGGCTTCGGCGGACGGCGCTGCGGTGGAACCACTCGACAGCGTCCTGCCGTTTTGACAACTCTGCCACGTCGAGGAGGGGCCGCCCCACCCAGCGACGAAGCTGTCGCGCGCCCATCGAGGTCTTGGTGCGGTCGAGCACGGCGAGCAATGAGGCTCCTGCGTCACCCCCCCAGCGTCCGCCCTCGAAGAGCTCGAGGTTGCGGCGCGTCTGAGGGTCGAGGACCATGTGCGACTCGGTCGAGTAGGTGTAGAGGGAGTTCAGCTGTCCGAGAGCGCCGCTGCGGTGGTCGTCGAGGTACCGGACGATTGCCCCCGCGGCCCGGACGGCCAGCGGCAGGCGCTCACACCCGAAGCCCTCAAGCGACGTGACCCCGAATGCATCGTGGAGGGCCTCGCGGGCCCAGTCTTCATTGAACATGTCGGCTGGGACGGTCGTTATCGAGATATCGTCATCGCTTCCCGTTCGTCCGTCGCCTGTTTCAGGCGAGAGGTCTTCATCGGCAACGAGCAGTTCAACAGCTTCGAGACCGGCAAGCTCCACAGGAAGTTGAGAGGAGGGAAACTCGCTCGTGGCGAACTCGCTGGTGGTGATGTCCACGTAGGCCAGACCCGCTGTGTCGCCATCGCTGACGGCGGCGGCGAGGTAGTTGTTCGCCTTGCGGTCGAGGATCGAGTCCTCAATCACGGTGCCGGGTGTTACGACGCGGACGACCTCGCGGTCGACGATGCCGCGAGATGCCGCGGGGTCGCTCGTCTGCTCGCAAATGGCGACTCGGTACCCCTTCTTGATGAGTTTGGCAAGGTAGCCGTCGAGCGCGTGATACGGGATACCCGCGAGGGGGACACGTACGCCCTTGCCCATCTCGCGCGACGTGAGGGCGATTTCGAGCTCCCTCGATACTAGCCGCGCGTCGTTATCGAACGTCTCGTAGAAATCGCCCATGCGAAATAGCAGGACCTCGTCCTGGTGCTGCTTCTTGATGCGGAGGTACTGCTTTCGCGCGGGGGTGGACATTTAGGTCTTCGCACCGAGTGGGGTTAGTCCCCATTCTATCGGAGCGAAGGAAAGGGAGAAAGAGAGGGGAACAAGCCGATCTAGTCATCCTGCTTCCAGAAGCGCTCTTCTTCGACTTGGAAGCCCTGCGGAATGAACCGCTCTTTGACGTCTTCGATCATGCCGGGGTGACCGCAGGCGTAGATGATGGTGTCTTCAGGCGTGATGCCGAACTGATCGATGTATTTCTGTGCGACGGCGTTGACGCGGCCGGTCTCGCCCGTCCACCCGGCGTTTTGTTCTTCCGTGGGCCTGCTGATGGTCGGGACGAATGTGATGAGGTCGGGGTACTGCTCGGCGAGACGCCGCAGCTCGGAGTCGTACGTGAACTCGTCGACGTAGCTCGCTCCCTGCAGGACGTAGAAGCGGTGTCCCTCACGGTCGTATTGCAGGTAGTCGCGCAGGATGCTGACGAATGGCACCACACCGGTGACGGTCGCCACCATGAACTGGTTGGGCATGGCGGGCTTGAAGGTAAAAATTCCCTTGGCCCTGGGACGGATCGTCATGGTATCGCCGGGGTGCAGGTCCCAGATGAGCGGGGTGAGATTCCCTTCGGGCGGGGGAACGAGCTCCACGAAGAGCTCGAGTTCGTCCTCATGGGGGGCAGAGACGATGGAGTAGGCCCGTTCGATCCCGCCACTGCCGATAGTGCAGTACTGCCCGGCCTTGAACGTGAAACCTTCCGGCTTCTCGATCCACATAAGCAGGAGGTCGTGGGTAACGTCCTCGCGTCTCGTGACCCGCGTGTCGACTATCTTCGGCCTCGGCCTCCGCTTTCCTGCTGGGGTGATGGTCACGACGTTTCAGTCTCCCAGTTCCCGGCCGAGGTCGTTGTGGGTGTACTGCTCTTTTCGTACTCTGATATCGAAGTACAGGACCGTAATCGCGATGGTAACGAGTGGAGTCACGATGGTAGAGAACGCAGCGGACAGCAGTATCATCAGTTCGGAGGGCAGGAATTTTCCTGCCGGCAGAAAGATTATGAGTGTCGCGCCGAGGGTCGCAAGCATAATGGCCATGAAGAAACCGAATGTCCTCCACCAGTTTCCTTGTACAACGTTCCAACTGCGCTTTACGGCATCAGTGGGTCCTAGCTGTTCAATCGCTACGGCTTGAGTGGAGAAGAGAAGAACGACGATCGCGAATAGCAGCAGCGGGATGCCGATAATGAATACCGAAAGCACGCCCGGAATGATCAGGATGAGCATGACAAGCAGGAAAGCGCCGAGGAGTTTCGGAAAGCGCGCCCACGCGTATTCATAGCTGCGCTGCACGAGCACGGGACGTCCGAGAAAGTGCCGGCCGACGGCTTGGATCATCGCCCCGCTCGCGAGTATGCCGACTGCGAGAGAGAGAAGTGCGCCCAGTATATAAAACAAATAGATCGGGAGAGGTGCCGCGGGCCCTTCTCCCTGAGCGGCAGGGAAGTCAAGGTTGTATACTGGACCGATTTCCATCTCAGACGTGATCTCGCCGAACAGAATCGGGATCTGCGGCAATAGAGCGATCAGCATAAGCGGCAAGAGATGTCCGCCGTAGACGGAGAAGGTGGAGTCGACTAGGTCCCCGAACTTGCCGTGTGGGAGCGGCGGAGGCTCGTGGCCGGATGGCGTGAGGTACGGAGTTTCCGGAGGGTCAATCGACTCGTCGTCGATTTCCTGAAGCGTGATTCCGCAAATGCGGCAGGACCGAGCGTCGTCGGTGTTCTCGTGCTGGCACTGTGGGCAGATCATTGGGTGCAGCCGCTGCTTAGTCGGCTGCCGCCGCGGCCTCTTCGGCCCGTTGGATGCGGACGCGAGTGAGAGGAAGGGTCCCGAAATTGAGCATCGGGTCTGGGCTGTTGGAGGCCTCGATCTCGGTCATCCTGTTGCCGAAGATTAGCGTGGTAGACACTAGTCCCCTCAACGGCGAGGAAAACCGTGCGGCACCGCTTAGGGTCTGGATTGCCGAAACGACCTCGACCCACTCGCCCTCGCGGATGCCGAGCATCTCGCCGTCCTGCCGATGCAGCTCTATGATCTCGCCGCGCCTGATGACGTTGCGCTTGCCCATTTTCTCGACGGTCATCTCCTCGTCGGCGTCATGGAGGACGCGGCCGGTTGCCAGAACCAGCGGGTATTCGGCGTCCGGCGCGGGAACTTCGACAGGTTCCGGCAAGGACATGGGCATGAGCCGGGGGCGGTGTTCCTCGTAGTCGTAGAGGACTTGGGTATCAGACATGTCGGCGGCTAGGCACGGCCACTGGAGGCCGCCGGAGGCAAGACGCTCGTAGGTGATCCCGCCGTAGATCTCGACGATGTTGTTGATCTCATCAAACACGGTTTCGGCATTGGGGTGTTCGAACCCGCTCGCGCCCATCTCACGCGCTATGCGACTGATCGACAGCCAGTCAGCGTCTTCCTCGCCCTTTACGTTCAGGGCAGGGGAGATGAGTTGCACCCTGCGCTCCAGGTTGGTCACCGTGCCTTCGGTCTCGGCGAGCGTTGCCGACGGGATGACGACATCTGCCGACTCGGTGATTTCACTCGTGAAGGAGTCGAGCACCACCAGGAATTCGAGCTTGCCGAGGGCTTCGATGAATTCTCCAAGTTCGCCGTTCGTGTAGTTCGGGCTGTTGCCGAGCAACATCAGCGCTCGTATGCGGCCCGATGCGATTGCCTGCGTCAGCTCTCGGGCGGAGACCCCCTTACCGGTTGGGACAGTCGCTTCCCACAAGCCTTCGAATTCCGTGCGCGCATCGTCAGCGTTGACCGGCACGTAACCGGGCAGGAAATCTGGTACCGCTCCAACGTCGCGCGCGCCCTGCTCATTGGCACCTTGGTAGAGCGGGTAGAGTCCGGTGGAAGGACGCGACATGTTGCCGGAGGCAAGGCAAAGGTTGACCAGGGCTGTCACGCAGTCTTCACGCAGCTCCGGCTGAACCGTTTCGAGGCCGTACAGGACCGATGCAGGGGCGTTCGTGGCGAGAAGGCGGGCAGCAGCCTGCACTTCCTCTCGCCGGAGGCCCGTCGCCTTCTCGACCTGAAGCAGGTCGAAGCTCCAGAGGCTGCTCTTGAACTCCTGTACGCCGTCGCACTTTTCGGCAAGGAACTCGTGGTCGTCGAGGGATTCGTCGACGATGACGCGGAGCATCCCGCCGATGAGGGCCGTCTCGCTGCCGGGCCGCGGACGCAGCCACACGTCGGCGAACCGGGTGAGCTCCGTCTCTCTCTGGTCGATGACGATCAGTTTGGCGCCCTCTTTGATCGCCTTCTTGATGGGAACGGCCGCGACGTTCTGCTCCTCGGTGATGTTGCTCGATACGACGAGGAAGCACTTGGAACCCTCGAGGTCGCTGATCGAGTTTGTGGCGGCACGGTAGCCGAGCATCGCTTCCAGAGACGGGAATAGCTCAGGTCTCAGGTTGGACGCTGCATCGACATTGTTCGTGCCCATGACGGTACGTGCGAACTTCTGGGCGATGTAGAGGTCCTCGTTGGTGCTCCGCTCAGAGCCGATTACGGCAAACCCTTCTCCCTTGAAATCGGAGAGCTTGTCGGTAACGTGGTCGATAGCCTCCAGGGTCGTTGCCTCACGCAGTTCGCCGTCGACACGGACGAGGGCGTTCCGGAGGCGTTTCTTGCTGTTGACGTACTCAAGCCCGAACTTTCCCTTCACGCACAACTGTCCCTGGTTCGACTCGCCGTGACGGTCGCCGACCGTGCGAATCAGGCGATTGCGCTTGTCGACCTCCATCGTTACGCTGCACCCGACGGGGCAGTTGGTGCACACGCTCGTGACCTTCTTCACGGCCTTGTCCCACTTGTGGACACGCTCGACGAGCGCACCGGTGGGACACACGTCGATGCACGCCCCGCAAAACTCGCACCCCGATTCCAGGAGCGATGTCCCCTGCGACGTCCCGATGAGGCCCTTGCCGCCGCGTTCGGTGAATGCGAGAGCGTCGTCGCCGCGGATCTCGCTGCAGATTCGCACGCACCGTCCGCATACGATGCACAGGTTCATGTCCATGTCCCAAAACGGGTCGGCCACGGCCTGAGGCAGGTGCCGGTTGTTGTAGGTAAGATCGGTGTCGAGCTCCATTTCGAGCCAGCGGACGGTGTCCTTGAGCTCGCAGCGTTCGTTCTTGGGACAGGTGACGCAGCGGTCGTTCACGCCCACGTGGCGGAGGCAGATATCCTCGGGCCCGCAGAGTTCGATGCGGTGGCAGTTCAGGCATCCGTGCGGGTGCTCAGAAATCAGGAGGTCCATGATACCCCGCCGTAGGTCGGTCACGGGTTCGGTCTTCGTGCGCACGACCATGTCGGGTCCGACCGGCACAGTGCATGAGGCCAGGGTCGCCGTCCCGCGCGGGCCGTCGATCTCAACGACGCACATCCGGCACGCGCCGAAAGACTTCATGCCCGGGTAGTAGCAGAGGTAGGGCACGTAGAACCCGGCGTCCATAGCCGCTTGCAGGACGTTCGTCCCCGGCTTGGCCGTTACTTCCTTCCCGTCGATCGTGATTGTGATGTCGTCTGCCATTCGGCAACTCCGAACTGAGTCAGCGGTGAGTGGCGGCGATCGCCGTGTTCGACGCCGCGCCAATTGCGTCTATATGTTCACCTTGAGCGGCTGCGCTTGAGAAAAATCCTCCCCGTATGGGCGGGTGGTCTTCGGGGAGTAGAACCGTGTGGATGTTCTGCCTGTGGGGTCGCGCCGTTCCGTGATGTGGGTCTCAAACTCCTCGCGGAAATGGGTGAGGGCCGAACTGATGGGGTTGAAGCCGAGCTGTCCGTGGGCACAAAGAGAGCCGATTTTCATGGTCGTGCCCACTCGCTCGCAGGCCTCCATGTCTCCGGGTCTGCCCTCGAACCGCGCGATCCGTTCGATCTGATCGAGGAGCTGCGTCATGCCGATTCTGCAGGGGAAGCACTTGCCGCACGATTCGTACTGGCAGAAGGCGACGAGCACCCGGATCAGGTCGACGACCGATGCATCTTCATCTCCCACGATGATGCCGCCCGAGCCGAACATCGCGCCGGCCTGCTGCATCTCGTCGAAATCGATGTGGAGCGCGAGGCTTTCGAGGCCAATGACGCCGCCGAGCGGTCCGCCCGTCTGAAGGAGCTTCATCTGCTTGCCGTTTGGGACGCCTCCGCCGATCTCCTCAATGACCTGCCCCATGGTCATGCCCATCTCGACCTCGTAGATGCCGGGATAGGTCACGTTGCCGGTCAGGCAGGCGATTGCGGTGCCGGTGCTGTTGTTGACGCCGATGTTGGAGAACCACTCTCCGCCGTTCAGGACGATTTGGGGGGCGTACGAGAAGGTCTTGACGTTGTTGATCGTCGTCGGCTTCATCCACAGTCCGGCGGATGCAGGGAAGGGAGGTTTGAAGCGCGGCATCGAGCGCTTGCCCTCAATGGCCTCCATCATTCCCGTCTCTTCGCCGGCGACGTAGGAGTCGCCGGTCAGCGCCACCTCGATGTCGAAGCTGAAATCGCTTCCGAGGATATTCTTTCCGAGGATGTTTTCGGCGTAGGCGTCCTCAATGGCCTTCTCCACACGGTCGATCGGGCCGTCGTGGCCGTGACGAACGAAGACGTAGCCGTTCGTGGCGCCTGTTGCGTATCCCGCGAGGATCATTCCTTCGAGCAGGGTGTGTGGGTCACTTTCGAGTATCGCCTTGTCGTTGAACGCGCCCGGGTCGCCCTCCTCGCAGTTGCAGGCGATATACTTGACCGGCCCGGGCGAGTTGACCATGAAGCTCCACTTGAGTCCTGCCGGGAAGCCTGCGCCCCCGCGCCCCCGGAGGTTGGATGCCTTCATCTCGTCGATCACGCCGCCCGGCTCCATCTCGAACAGGGCCTTGTTGAGGGCAGCGTACCCGTCGTTGGCGACGTACTGCAGGATGTCGCCGGGTGCAATGTGGCCCGCGTTTCGCATGGCGATGCGCCGTTGCAACGAGTACTGAGGCATCGAGTTCAGGTCGGGAACGCCGTCGATGGGATCGTCGCCCAGGTATGCGAACGCGAGACGTTCGGGAACGCGGTCGCCGAGGAGGTACTCGTCGATAATGGTCGGTACGTCCTCAGGAGTGACGCGGCTGAAGAGCAGTCGCGACTTGCCCGGTTTGAGCACGTCAACGAGCGGCTCGGCGTAGGACAGTCCAAGTGTGCCGACCTCGTGGACATTCGCCTCGATGCCGCGGTTAGCAAGCTCGGAGCGCAGGGCTTCGACTACCTCAAGGGCCCCGGCGGCCTGGCCGTTCAGCTCGGTGCCAATCCGAATCCACGGCCGCTCGCCCGCGGTCAGATCTTGCCATCGCGCCTCGGCTTTCTTTTTCAGGTCTTCGTATGCGCTCACGTTGTCCTCGCGCCGGCTAGTGGGAGCCGTTGTCCTCAATACCGTCGATCAGCTCGACCGCCCGATGGGGGGTCATTCGACCGCGCAGGTGGTGGTCGATGCTGATTACCGGGGCCTGCGCGCAAGCTCCGAGACAGGTGTTGTACCGTACCGTCAGCCGACCGTCCGGGGTCTCGCCTTCTTCCTCGAGTCCGACGTGGTCCAATGTCCGCTCGATGATAGCCGTCGCGCCCACCAAGTGGCAGCTTGGACCCCAGCATATCTCTACGGTATGCTCGCCTGCCGGACTGAAGCGGAAGTTCTTGTAGAAGGACGCTACGCCCCAGACCTCGTTGATGCTCGCCTCGGTGTAGGCGGCCACCTCGTCGATGGCCTCGTCGGGGATGTAGCCCAGCGCGTCCTGGGCGACAAGCAGGGACGAAAGAACGGTGACGGTGGGCCGCTTTTGGTTCGTGATGGCCTGCCGAACGCGATCGCGCAGGTCTTCGTTAGCAACGGTCAACGACGGGCCTCAGTCCGCTGAAACATTCGCCGCAATCATAGCACAACGGCGGGGGCGCAACAACGCGCCAACGGAGCTGTCAATTCATCCTCCTCTATCGGAAGATCCCTCACTTGGATGTGGCTTTGAGAACCCGCTCGGCCAGCGTATCGCGCGGATGAACGTTCACGACGGGGAGTGCATTTGCCAAAGCCTGTTCGCGCATCCAGTTGCCGACGAGCCAGAACGTTTCGCCCCGATGGTCTTGCGGTTGGCCACCCCTCGAAAGAAGGTGGGATCGAAGGTCTTCCGGCTCGTGTATGAACACGGCTCGCAAGCCCTCATACTGACGAGTCCAGCGTGCGGCGGCAGCGGGAGTGATCCAGGTACCCTCAAAGATGATAGGCCATCCCTCCCACAGGTAGTATTCGATCACGGGATCCATCGCATGACTTATTGCTTCGGCGCTTTGTATGTGAAGTTCACGCCAGTATTCCGGCTTATGCTTTTGCCACTCCGCGTCGGGTGGGTCGAAGTAATGCAGTTCGGGATATGACGCGGGGTCCGCAGCAGCCTTCAAGGCGAGCCAGATCGCATCGGTAGGGAACACGGAAACACCACAACGCTCAGCTAAGTCTCTGGCAACCGTCGTCTTGCCCACACCGGCGGCCCCTCCGATCACGAGCACCTGCCAGAGTGGTCGATTATGTTCTGTCAACGTGCTTCATACCTAATCCGTGATCTGACGGCCACGCTGGGGAAGACAGTTGAGCCTCGGCGTCGGAGCACCATTTGCGCCACCTTGTGTCGATTTGGGCGCAGAAGTTCTCAAACGCTTCCTTGGACGTGAAGACGTCGCGGGCGCGCACGATGATGGTCCAGTAGCAGGCGTCCAGCTCCGCCGCGTTCTCGAGCATGGCGCACATCTGGAGGGCGTCGTCTGCGCCGGATTTTTCCCAGAAGCGGTCTTGTGCGGCGCCCTCGATGCAGTAGACCCGGTCCGGCCCGGGCGGGGCGTAGCTGCAGTACAGGATGGCCGTGGCCGGGTCTTTTCGCGTGACATTGCCGACATCGCGTCCGTAGCTCTGGAAGCAGTTCTGGTGCGCCGTCTCAGGGGTCTCGGCGCAGGCTTGGGCGACCTTGGAGAAGTCGCGGTTGAAGACCTTGAGCATGTGGGAGGTCTGGTAGAAGTAGCACGGCACCTTGTACCGCTCGTCGACGATATCGCATGGGAAGTGGGGGTCGTCGTCCTTGAGGTATTGCGTGATGTGGCCCATTTGCCCGGTAAGGCCGCCCACGACGTTCTCCATGAACACGCCGGAGTAGCATGAGCCTTTGTCGGTCTCGGTGGGCATCCGGTCGCAGAGCGGCAGCGCGTCATGGAGCTCATACGTCGTCCACGCCATGAGGCCGTGCCCGACGCCATGTACGCACTGGTGGCGGAAGAACGGGTTGTCGGCAACGGCGCAGATGGTGGCGACGTCCTCTTCCAGGTTGGCGGTACCCCGAGAGGCGAAGAGGGCCTCGGTGGCGCCATGGAACGATCCCGCCTGGCACTCGTGGCCCGACAGGCCGAACGCCGCCGCGCCGAACTCCTCGTATGCCGCCCGTCCGAGATCGTGTGCCCGCTGGTGGCAGTCCACGTCGATGTAGTTCTCGCTATCCTTGAGAATTTTGACGGTTTGCTCCGGACCGTACCGCTTGATGAACCTGACCATGAGTACGTCGTCCTGCAGCAGATCGACGTAGTCCTGCGCGGCGATATTCTGCGGCTTCTCGAACGCTGCGTCGGGAATGGTCAAGACAAGCGGCACGGGGGGCGGCCCGACGTCTTCGCCGAGGGCGACAACCAGCCCGCCGACTTCCGGCGCGAGGTGGTTGTGGAATCGCCAGAACCCCCTGGTCTTGAAGGTGAACGCCCACGTCTCGCCGGGCGGTACCGCCCCCTTCGCGTCGAGCTCCGGGAGAATCGAGTGGGTCGGGTGGATGTTGGACGCGGGCCAGAGGGGCTTGTCGGACGCGTTGACAAACCGGACCTGGTCGCCTGGTTCGATATCGAGGCGCTTTGGCACGAAGCCAATTCCCGTATATATGATCTGCGGCGCGTTCGGGTCGATCGGTTCCGACTGGACCAGGGCGCTAACGATGGCCGTCGCCGTCGGAGTCTGAGTCACCTGCTGAGGCTCCGAGTCGGAAGAACAGGCGAGCACGGCCAGCGTCAGCGTGACCGAAACAATGGGTAGGAATTTTCGCCGTGTCGTCATGTAACCGTAGGTATAGTATAGTACCGCTTTACTCGCCGTTTCGATAGAGGAGAACCCATGGCTGATTCAAAGCTTCGAATTCTCGGCGTCAACGCTCATCCCCACGACTTCACTCACTACGCGGGCACGCTTGGGATACACGCCTCTCAGGGGGACGAGGTCACGGTCGTTAGCGTCACGCCCGGCGTCAATGTCCATAACGAGCGTCTCGCCGATGAGTTACGGAAGCCGCCCGAGGAGCGGGACGCCGCAGTGATGAGCGAGACGCCGGAGCAGTACGTCGACATAAAGCTCGATGAGCTCAAGAGGGCGTGCGCGGTATTCGGCATCACCGACGTGCGGATGCTGGACTTCCCGGAGCCGTTCCGTCTCAGTACGTCGCCTGAGGCGATCCAGGCGCTGCAGGACATCATTCAGGAAGTGCGTCCGCACGTGATGATTACGCAAAGTCCGTACCTCGTGCATCATGGAAGCGAGTACCCGTCGGGCGGGTTCGACGACCATCTGGAGACGGCGATCGCGAGCATCGAAGCGCGGGGCCGGGCAGGGAACGCGACGCACGGAATGACACTCGCGCCTCATCGGATCCCCGTGACGTACTACCCCGGCGTCTACTTCGAGCGTAACCAACTCGATTTCATCATCGACATCAGCGACTGGTTCGAGCAGCGCGTGGAGGCGGAGGCCATCTACGTGAGCCAGGGACACACGCCGGAGAGCTCTCGCCAGCGCATGTTGCTGACGCTCGGCAACCTCGGCTTTTTCCAGCACATCCCCTATGCCGAGGCCTTCGTTCGTGAGCGGGCGGAGCTTCTCTCTCGCCTTCCCGTGCCCAAGTCGGCCATCGAGCACGCCGAGGAGTCCCACGAGGACATGCTGAGACGACGGTTGTCGAAGGAGTAGGCGGGCCAATTCAATTGAAACCGAGCGCGGCACTTGCTAAGCTAGGTGTACACCTTCGTCGGCGGGAGGGGCTGCTATGCAAGATGTCTTCCACGAAGCGGTAGCCGAGCTGGAAAAGGGCAACCCGATGGTCGTGGCGACGGTCGTCCACACCAAGGGATCGACGCCGCAGAAGCCGGGCGCAAAGCTGCTCGTGCGTGATGATGGGAGCGGCGTGGGGACCCTGGGCGGCGGATGCGTCGAGGGCGACATCTGGTTTGCCGCGAGCCAGCTTCTCAAGCGAGGCGGGGCCAGCCAGTACCGCGACTACGAGCTGAACGAAGACCTCGCCGCGCAGGACGGACTCGTGTGCGGCGGTACGATGTACTTCGTCATCGACCCCATCTACTCGGCTGATCAGTACCTCACTTTCGCACAGGAAATCGACGCGGCGTACTCCGGTGGGCCGAGCGTGGCACTCGCGACGCTGATTCGTCCGGGGGAGTTCAGCGTGATGGAGACGGGCGCGAAGCTCTTCATCCGCGAGAACGGAACGACCGAGGGCACGCTGGGAGACACTGCCCTCGACGCCGACGCGATCAAGAACGCCCTGGACCTGATGGCGATGGGCAGAAACAAGCACGTAAAGACCCGTGACGGGGCGCAGTATTTCATCGAGGCGTACACGACCCCGCCGCAGCTCGTCCTCTGCGGGGGCGGGCACGTGTCGAATTCCATCGCGCCCTTGGCGAAGACCCTTGGGTTCAGACTGTTCATCACGGACGACCGCGAGGAGTTCGCCAACACCGATCGTTTCCCCCAAGCCGACATCATTATCCCGAAGAAGCCCGAGGAGGCCATACCGGAGCTTCCGGTCAACGCCAACACGTTCATCGTCATCGCCACGCGAGGCCACAGGTACGACAACGTGGCGCTCGATGCCGCCGCTGCCACGAACGCCCGCTATGTCGGGCTGCTGGGCAGCAAGCGCAAGACGATCCTCATCTACGAGGACCTGCTGCGAGGGGGGATGCCGCTCGAACGTGTGCGGGACCTCCGAGCTCCCATCGGTCTCGACGTCGGTGCGCGCACCCCGGAGGAGATCGCCGTCAGCGTCATGTCCGAGATTCTCATGTTCCGGCTCGGCGGCACGGGTCAGCCCATGAAGCTCGAACAGAAGCATCTCGACCGCATCATCGGTAAGATCGAGGCCGAGAAAGAGGCGGCGCTAGAGCCGGTAGCATCCGCGGACTAAGCGTGCAGCGACGCATCTCAGCAATCCTGACGGCCGCCGGCGAGTCGACTCGCATGGGACACCCGAAGCCTCTCTTGGAATGGGGCAGCGTCCCCCTCGTCCGATTCCAGATCGACGGCCTGCTAGACGCGGGCGTGCATGAGGTCGTCGTCGTACTCGGACATGAGAGCCGACTTGTGTCAAGTCACGTGTCGGGGGAGCGTGTCCGTTCCATCGTGAATGAGGACTATCGGCACGGCAAAACTACCTCCGTCCTGTGCGGTATCCTCACCGCCGACCCGGACGCGACCGATCTTCTTCTGCTAGCCGTCGACCAGCCTCGTCCCTCGTGGGTAGTCAAGAGAGTCGTCGAGTCGCATGTCGATAATGACTCCCTCATCACGTCGCCAAGGTATGAAGGACGTGGGGGACACCCGCTCGTGTTCTCGGCGACGCTTCGGGGCGAGCTTGAGTCGATCACCGATGAGGGGCAGGGAGTCCGCGAGGTATTCGACGTTCATCGCGGCGAGGTGAACGAGGTAGCGTTCGACGATCCCATCGTGCGCCTCGATCTGAACACGCCTGAGGAGTACGAGGCCGCACGGGCGAGGTACGGGGCGTGATCGCCGGGTCTACGGCGTGAGAACGGTGAGCGGCTCAATAGGCACGTTGCGGAGCAGCCAGAACGCGACGATTCCCACGAAAAGCGCCCAGATGTACTGGTGCGGAATGAAGATTCGAGGCAGGCCCTTTGTGCGAAATGCTCTAATCGCCCCGTCGGTGAACGAGTATGCGATAAAGGGCAGGGAGAGGATGGTCAACGGGTTGTAGCCCAGCGCGGCGATGACATTGCCGTGGAGTAGCTGGTGCAGTGCGCGGAGCGTCCCGCAGCCGGGGCAGTGGTACCCGGTGAGTCCGAGGAACGGGCAGATTGGGAACGTGCCGGCATTGCGCGGGTCGAACGTGTACAGCACGGCGACGCCGGCGAAGCCCAGCGCGATGAGCGCGACATATCCGACTCTCGGCGAGAGCCGGAATCTTGAGATTATCTGGGTGGTGGCGGCGGGAGACATACCTAATTGATCTTGGCTGAGTTGCTTACGAATAGCACGATTGCCAAAGCTATCAATCCGACCAGCAAGCCGGGCAAGCCAATCAATATCATGCCAATCGGTCCCAGAATCGCGTAGGTCCCAGTCCAGGCCGGTATGCCAAGCACGATGCCTACTCCGAAGGCAACCCACGCCCAGGTCTTCGCGTTGTGCGACGCTTGGCGTGCACCATCGACATCGCCGACGGTGAGTCTCCCATTTACCTGGGCAGCGTAAACGATGGAAACGATGCCGAGCGGCAGGCAGCAGAAGATCGTCACGAGGATGGCCCATACGAGGTGGTTAGGTATTTCGGGAGGGGTGCCGAGAGACTCGGGAGTGATACTCCCGCCGCAGTCCTTGCAGAACTTCGCCTCGTCGACGTTTTCCTCGCCGCAGTTTTGACAGTACATATCATGGCTCCCCGGTACAGTGTCGCATCAGTGCACAATTCACGGTCAATTGCTGATGTACCCTTTACCTCTCTTGCGGCCAATACTACGCCGAGACTACGGAGGCCACGCCGAATAGCAACCAAGACACAACCACCGCGGCGGAGCTTGCGATTCCAACCCCAAAGGCGACCCAAGCCCACGTCTTTGCGTTCTGAGAAGCCAGACGCGCGCCGTCGACATCGCCCACGGCGAGTTTTCCATTGACCTGGGCGGCGTAGACGATTGACACGATGCCGAAGGGCAGACAACAGAAAATTGTCACAAGAATGGCCCATACGAGGTGGTTCGGCACGTGCGGAGCCGGACCTACTTCTGTTTCAGACGTGAGTCCCCCGCCGCAGGCCTTGCAGAACTTCGCGGCATCGTCGTTCGTTCCACCGCATGTTGGACAGTATATAGTCCTAGCTCCCGGTCATTGTGAATCCCGAAATGTAGAGGTGTCCAATCGTACCACCCATGGATGCGGCTTGGCCGTGTTGGCGAACGGATCACCCCGCGTGATTGGTGATGGCCTCCGAGACGGCGTGGTAGTTGCCGGGGAGCTCGACGGGCTTGTTGGCGAGCTTGGCGATTACTTCGGGGAGCGATTCGCTGTGGTAGCCCGTCTTGAAGTCGGGGAATTTCAGGCCGTTGGCGGTGGAAATGACGACGATCCGTTCGTCGGGCGATATGACGTTCCGTTCGGCGAGCTTCATGAGGACGGCGAGGGCCACGCCGGTCTGGGGGCAGGCGAACAGCCCGGTGCTGTCGGCGAGTGCGGCAGCCTGAGAAAGCTCGTCCTCGCTCGCCCGCTCGACGACGCCGTCGAACTCCTGGAGGATAGGGATGGCGCGCGGGGCGCTGACGGGGTTGCCGATCTGGATTGCAGTCGCCTGGGTGGCCTGCGCTTGGACGGGGCGGTACTCATTGAAACCCGTCTTGAAGCTGTCGTAGAGAGGCGCCGCCGCAGCGGCCTGCGCGGCGACGAGGCGCGGCAGCTTGTTGATGAGTCCAAGCTCCCGCATCATCTGGAAGCCGAGGCCGATGGCCGTAATGTTGCCGAGGTTGCCGCTGGGGACGATCACCCAGTCGGGGGTCTGCCAGTCGTCCTGCTGCACTATCTCGATACTGATCGTCTTCTGCCCCTCGATGCGGAGGGGGTTGATCGAGTTGGCGAGGTAGAAGCGCTTGTCCTCGCTCAGGAGCCTGACGACCTCCATGCAGCCGTCGAAGTCGGTGTCGAGGGCGAGCGTCAACGCGTTGTTGGCGAGCGGCTGGACGAGCTGCGACGTTGTGACCTTGTCCTTCGGGAGGAGCACGACGGACGGGATGCCCGCTGTAGCGCAGTAGGCGGCGACGGCGGCGGAAGTGTCACCGGTAGAGGCGCATATGACGGCCCTGATATCTGTGCCCTCGTGGATCATCTGCTGGACGGTGGAAACGAGCACCGTCATGCCGAGGTCCTTGAATGAGCCGGTGTGACTGTTGCCGGACTGCTTGATCCAGAGGTCCTGGACGCCGATCATCTCCCCGAAGCGGATGGCCCGGAACAGGTTCGAGCCGCCCTCGTAGGTGGAGACGATGTTCGCGTCGTCGATCTGCGGGTAGACCCACTCCTTCTTGCCCCAGACGCCGCTGCCGTAGGGGAACTGGGTGGTCATGTACCGGTCGTCGAAGAGCTTCATCCATGCCGCGCCGCTGCGGGTCTTGAGTGCATCGACATCGTGCGCGACCATGAGGAGGCCTCCGCACTTCGGACAGGTATAGACGATCTCGGTCAGGGACATCCGCTCGGAGCATTCGGTGTCGATGCACTGGAACCAAGAGCTATAGGGCATGAGGCGCCTCCTCGAGGAGTTCCGGTATCGGAGTGACGTGGCCGGGTGTTAGGTTGCCCACCGGTCCCATGTGGTCTCTAGCTCGCCTTGTACCCTATTGTACTCCTTACCGAGCTTCGCAATCGTTTCCACGTCCTGGCGCTCTGTCGCCCCTTGGAGTCGCGACTCTATTTGGGCGAGACGGCTTTCGAGGTCGGCAATGATCTCCTCGTAGTCGATTGGCCGGGGCTGGGGCATCACCCGTTCGGCTCGCTGGGCAGAGGACCCTTTCGACCTGCCCTTCTTCTTGGGACGGACGACCACTCTGACAGCCGACTCGTCCCTGGTCTTGGCCCACTCCTTGAACGTGCCGCTGAAGAGGCTCATCCTACCGTCCTCGACGATGAGGAGCCGCGTGGCAAGGAGAGAGATGAGCGCGCGGTCGTGAGAGACGAACAGCAAGGCCCCTTCGTACTGGAGAAGCACCTGCTCCAAAGCCTCGCGACTGGAGATATCGAGGTGTGTGGTCGGCTCGTCGAGCACGAGGAAGTTCGGCTCTTCAAGCAGCAGGCGGGCGAGTGCAAGGCGGGTTCGCTCCCCGCCGCTCAGTACCGAGACGGTCTTGTACACGTCGTCGCCGCCGAAGAGGAACCGTCCGAGGTAGGTGCGAGCACCCTCGGGGCTGAGGTTCTTCACGTCGATGATCGCGTCGAGCACGGATCGGCCCTCAGGCAGGTCGTAGGTGCCCTGTCGCTGGAAGCCGGTCTTGACGTTGTGGCCGAGTGTTGCGTTGCCTGCAAGGGCAGGCTCATAGCCGAGGACAGCATGGAGAAAGGTCGTCTTGCCGATGCCGTTCGGCCCGATGATGGCCGTGCGGGAACTCCGTTCGAGCGCCAGGTCTTCGATATCCAGCAGCTTGACCGGCCTGCCGCGCTCATGAAAGCCGACTTCAAGGCCCTGCGTCGTGAGGACGACTCGACCCGTGCGGGATGCGCTTGCCGTTCCCAGGGTGATCGCCTTGTCGTTCTTGACCGCCTCCATGCGCTCCATCCGGTTGAGACGCTTTTCCCGGCCGAGGGCCTCGCGTGAGCGCTGACCCGCGCGGTAGCGCTCGATGAAGTCCTCTTGCTTCGTGATGAACTGCTGCTGCCGCACGTACTCCGTCTGTTGCCGTCGCTCACGTTCGGCCTTGAGGTGCCTGTACTTGCTGTAATTCCCCTTGTATGCGGTGAGCTTTCCGTGGTTAATCTCCCAAATCTCGGTTGCGACCTGATCGAGGAAATAGCGGTCGTGCGAGACGACGACGAATGCGTGGGACGTTCGGCGCAGAAAGCCCTCCAGCCAGCTTAGGCCGTCGAAGTCGAGGTAGTTGGTCGGCTCGTCGAGTACGAGCAGGTGCGGTTCGGCCAGCAGCGCCTTGGCGAGGGACGCGCGGGTGCGCTGCCCGCCGCTCGCCTCGTCTACGGGCACTTCCAGCGTTTCCATTCGCAGCCCCACGCCCGCGATGACGCGCTCCAATCGGTTTTCGTAGTCGTAGCCGCCCGCTGCCTCGTAGGCTTCGAGCATGTCCGAGTACCTTCGCTCGGCGTCCCTGCGCCCGTCTTCGTCGGCTCTCTGGATGGCAGCGGCGCTCAGGGCGATCTCGCCTTCGATCCGCATCACCTCGGCGAAGGCCTTCATCACCTCTTCACCAAGCGTCTCGGCGTCCATGTTCCGCGTCGTCTGTGGTACGTAGCCGATGCTGAGTCCCCGTCTACGTCTGACTGAGCCCGACTGCGGAGCGATGCTGCCCACCAGCGTCTCCAAGAGGGTCGTCTTGCCCTGTCCGTTCGGGCCGACGATGCCGACGCGGGCGCGTTCGCCTATCTCAAGAGAGATGCCCTCGAAAACATCGAGCTCGGCAAAGCTGACGGATAGGTTTGACGCGGTTATGAGCGGCATGGCAGTTTAGCAAGTAGTGGAAAGCAATCCATTATGGATTTTACACAATAGGGCGAACGACGGCCATTCGAGTTACGCCGGACTACCTTCGGCTGGGTCAAAGTTGTCCCCATGCCTGGCAAGATGGACTCCCGCCTTCGCGGGAGTGACGAGTGGGGTATTGCGCCGTCGCTTCAAATCGACCGCCTGTTTTGGCGAGACGTTCTCACGCTGGCCCGACGCCGATATACCGTTCAAGCCAGTCGAGGAGTAGGCGGAAGTATTCGACGATCATGCTGGGGTGGCCCATCTTTCGGAAGCGGTGTGTGGAGTTCGGGAACCGGACGAACTCTACCGTCTTCCCAAGACGTTTGAGCGCGACGAAGTACTGCTCGCTCTGCTCGATGGGACAGCGCAGGTCGTCCTCGCCGTGCAGTAAAAGTACGGGAGTTTGGACGTTGGGCGTGTAGGTGATGGGCGAGTGGTGGAGGAATTTGTCCCGCGCGCCGGTGTAGGGGCCTCCCCAGTTAATCTCGCCGAAGCTGGTTCCGATGTCGGACGTGCCATACATGCTGTGCAGGTTGGCGCACATCGCGCCGACGATGGCGGCCTTGAAGCGGTGATCGTGTCCAACTATCCAGCCGCTCATGAAGCCGCCGTAGCTGAAACCGTGAACGGCCATTCGATTCTCGTCGACGTATGGTCGTCCAGCGAGCTCGTCCACCGAGGCGAGGATGTCGAGGTAGTCCTCGCCGCCCCAATCGCCGAGGACGGACTTGGTGAACTCCGGGCCGTAGGTCGAGGAGCCTCGCGGGTTCACGGCCAGGACTATGTACCCGTTGGTCGCGAGAATCTGGTGCACGGGGTCGAAGTTGTCAGTGAACCGACCGTTCGGCCCGCCGTGGATGTCCAGCACCATCGGGTATTTTTTTGTATGGGTGAAGTCAGGAGGCAGGAGTACGCGCGACTCTATCTTGAAACCGCCTCGACGTATTGTGAATTTCTCCATGCGAGCGTGCGGGTGACTCTCGATGTATTGAGCGGAAAATGAAGTGATCGCCCGAGAGTCGCCGGTGTCAAGACCGATTCGCACCACCTCTCCCGGTGAAGCGGGAGACTCGGCGACGACAACCGCATGAGAAGCGCTCCCGTCAAATGTGGCGCTCTCGGAGTTCACACCTCCGCTCGTGATACGCCGGAAGTCGCTGCCGTCGGGACTGACGGCGCACACGAAATACTCGCCGCGATGCGCGCCGACGAATGTGATGCCTCGTTCCGTAGTCCACGACAGTCCGCACTCAGGAACGGGAGTGTAGAGGCCGTCCGTGATCCGGCGAACGTCGCCTCGCGCATCGAGAACGTAGAGCCAAGCGGATCGTGGGTCCCACATATCGGGGTCGTGGCACCCGATGGCGGCGAGCGACTCGCCGTCCGGCGACCACGCGACTGCCCAGACATAGGGGAGAGCTTCCGACCACGAGACCGGCTTGCCGTCTGGGACGGAGACGACCTTCACCTGCGTATTGGTGGTGAAGTCGCGCCCCTCAATGTAGTCTGAGATGAAGGCAAGCGACTTGCCGTTCGGCGACCAGACGGGCGACCAGTTGTCCCCCTCGCCGTGCGTAATCTGGCGAGCATCCCCCGACGCGGCGTCCACGACGAACATCTGCCGGAAGGCGTCGCCGGTGAATCCGCGATAGTCGTGGCGGTAGCGGACGCGACGCACGACTCTGACACGCGGGAGGCCGGAATCATCATCGTCGGGCGCGTCGGGATCGACGGACGAGACGGCGGCAATCCGGTCGCCGTTCGGTGAGAGGGCGAATTCCTCAACTCCTCCCGCAAGGTCAGTGACCCGCTGAGCTTCTCCGCCGTCGAGGGAGATCGTCCAGACCTGCTTGTTGCCCCGGTCGTCGGGTCGGAGGAACAGGACTCGTTCGTCGTGGATGACGGGTGCCGTATCGGACGGGCCTTCGGCCAGGGCGGATAGCTGTTCGAACGGGTGGTGTGAGACGACGATGTGCGACTTACGCTCCATCGTCGAGCTGTCAATCGTGGTCTTGACGAATGCCAGGATCGAGCCGTCGGCGGACAGGTGCGGCTGTGAGACCGACGGGATGTCGAAGATATGGTCGGGAGCTATGGGATGGGACATTGGACTCCTACGAAGACGGTTCCGGGTCGGGTGGATGGCGCTCGTGCCACGCGGTCATCGACTGGTATGCGGCGGCGACGGAGAGGATGACGTTCTCGTCGTAGGGCCTGCCCATAAACTGGATGGAGGTCGGCAGGCCGTCCTCCGAAAAGCCCGACGGCACGGTGATGGCGGGAAGGCCGATGCAGTTGCCCAGCGCTCCCATCACGTCGCTTGATCGTTCCTTGAAGCTCTTCACGCGGTCGAGGTCGAGGGGAGTGGCGACACCCGGGCGTCCCGGGCCAACCAGGGCGTCGTAGCGTGACATGATTGCGTCCACGTCTCGGGCGATAATCTTGCGGATGCGCATGGCGCGAAGGTAGTCGGTGGCGAGCGTGGCGCTCCGGGCGTAGATGCCGTAGCGGTCTTCGGGCGCGGTCAATTCCGACGACCTCCCGCTCTTGGTGAACTCGGAGTAAATCGTGGCCGACTCGCCCATGAAGATGGCGGTTATCACCGCTCCGTAGGGAAAGTCGGGCAGCTCGACCTCCTCTATGTCGGCGATCCGCTCCAGCGAGGACAGCGCGGCCTCGAAGTTCTCGCGCACCGTGGGCTCGACCTCGTCCGTAACCCCTGCAGGTATCCCCAGCTTAAGGCGGCGGCCGCTGGGTTCCGGCGAGTACGTGAAGGGACGGTCGGTGGCCGCAAGGTCGTTGCCGTCAGGCCCGGCGATGGCCTCTACGACGAGTCCGCAGTCGTCTGCCGTCAGGCATATCGGACCGGGCTTGTCGAGGGTCCATGAAAGGGGCATCCCGCCGGCACGACTGACGCGGCCATACGTGGGGCGCAGGCCGGCGATGCCGCAGTTGGAGGAGGGCATGATGATCGACCCCCACGTTTCCGATCCAATGGCGAAAGGAGCAAGCCCGGCGCTGACGGCGGATGCCGAGCCGCTGGACGAACCGCCCGCCCATGTCGTCCCGCCCCACGGATTGATGCCCGGCCCGGTGAAGGTCGCGTTGGGCTGCTTGTAGCGTATGCCGCCGGCGATCTCGACCAGCGCCAGCTTGCCGAGCAGCACCGCTCCGGCCTCGTTGAGCTTTCGCGCAACGGTCGAGTCGTGATCGAAGACCTGGTCCTTGAACGGCGTCGCGCCCCACGAGGTCGGAGCGCCGACTGCCGCAAAGAGGTCCTTGAGACCGTAGGGGATGCCGTGCAGGGGCCCTCGGTACGCGCCGGAGGCGATCTCTCGCTCGGTGCGCCGTGCCTCCTCCATTGCGCGGTCGGGCATGAGGGTGACGACGGCGTTGTAGCGTGGGCCGATGCGCTCCAGCCGTTCGAGGAACACCTCCGCCAACTCGGTGGGCGAGACCTTTTTCTCGCGCACGAGTCCGGCTAGCTGGCGTACGGGCTTGTATACGAGTTCTGATGCGTTCATCGGCTAGTCCTCACCCCGAAACGGCGTGAAGAGTGGCAGCGGCTCGTCGTCGAATCCAAGCTCGACCGCGCGGAGTGCGTCAGCTACCTCGATAAGCTCTTCGCGAACGCCCTCGCGGACATCATCCCACTGCTCTTCGGACAGCAGGTCGCCGTACCAGTGCTTGAGCAAGGCAAGACGAAGGTCGATCTCGGTCTCGTCGATATCGGTGTCACTCATGGCTCTTAGTACCCTCTTCTTCAAAAGCGGTCCGCAGACCTGTCGTGGGGGCGGGTTTAAAACCCGCCCCTAGCAACCAACGTCGACCTTATTTTCTTGAACGGTGGTGTCGGTGACAACCGTCACGGCTGATTGGTAGGGGATTCAACGGCTATTCTTGCATATTCGCCGATTCAAGCGGACGCTTCCTCGAACAGGGCGCGGACTTTGGGTTTGACTAACTTGCCCATGGCGTTGCGGGGCAGTTCATTTACAAATATCACTCGCTGGGGCGCCTTGTAGGGGGCGAGACGTCCCTTCGCCCACTTGCGGAGCGTGTCCCTGTCCAGCCCACTCCCGTTTCGCGTGATTATCGCCGCGGAGACGGCGCTGCCCCAAAACGGGTCCTTGACGCCCACGACGGCGCACGAGTCGATATCGGGGTGCATCAGCAGCTCGCGCTGGACTTCGAGCGCGGAAACGTTCTCGCCTCCGGAGATGATAAGGTCCTGCGACGCCCGGCCCCATATGCGGTACACGCCGTCTTCGTTCACCGACGCGATGTCGCCGGTGAAGAACCATCTGTCCTCGGTGAAGGCCTCACTGGTGGCGTCGGGTTTGCGCCAGTACTCCCGGAAGACGCCGGGGCCTCTCACCTGCAGTTCGCCGGGGCAGTTCAGCCCCACGTCGTTGCCTCCGTAGCGGCGCTCGCCCGTCTCCTCGAAGGCCACGAGATCCAGGTCGGCCAGTCTGACCTCGACGCCCGGCAACGCAGCCCCGACGTGACCGGGGATCCGGTCGCCGCGCAGCGGGTTCGACAACGCCATGCCGATCTCGGTCATGCCGTAGCGTTCGAGCAGGCGGTGTCCAGATATCTCCTCCCATCGCTCGAACGTGTCGAAGGGCAGGGCATCGGAGCCGGACACCATCAGGCGCAGGTTCGAGCACGCTGCCGACGCCTCCTGCTGCCAGTCGCGGGTACCCGACTCCCATGCCGCGATGAGCGCCTTGTACACCGTCGGAACGGCCATATACAGGGTGAGCTCGCGGTCGATGATACGTGACCAGACCCGTTCGGCGTCGAATCGTGGCAGAAGCTCGCACGTGGCCCCCACCCAGAGGGCACACGCCATCGCATTGATGATGCCGTGCACGTGGTGAAGCGGCAGATGGTTGAGGATGTAGTCGTCCGACGACCAGCCCCACGCCTCGACAAGACTCTCGACCTGCGCCTCGACGTTCCGGTGCGTGGCGACCACACCCTTTGGGTCGGATGTCGTGCCGCTCGTGTAGAGGATCATCGCGGCGCGGTCGGGGTCGACGTCCGGCAGGGGGGCCGTCATATCGCTGCAGAGCAACTCGGTCGTGGTGATGAAGCGTGTCCCGCCTTCCTCGGCGAACGGACTGAGCGCGTCTACGTAGTCTGGATGCGCGATCAGCACGGCGGGCTCGGTGTCGTCGATCTTGTACCGTATCTCGCGCTCGGTCTCCGAGAGCGCAAGCGGCACGGCCACGCCGCCTGCCCGCCAGATGCCCCACTGGACGGCGACGTACTGGAAACCGCCGGGCACGAGGAACACGACCCTCGCGCCGTCGAGGTCATCCACGCCGCGCAGCAGTTCCGACGCCACCCGCTCCGACGCCGCAAGCAGGTCGCCGTAAGTAAAAGTACCCTCCGACGCGACGATCGCCCGTCGCGTGGTGAAGGCCTCGGCTCGCTCGACGATGGGAATGGTCATGGTGAAGGTGCATTGTATCAAAGCGTTCGCTGGATTAGGATTGTGGAGTGGGGTGTTCGTTGTGGAGCGTGGGTTGCGTGGCAAGGTGGGCTTGTGAAGAAAGACGTAGGCGCATCACAATAAAGTTGTCGTTCAGCTATTTGATTTAGTTGGCAAAGACCCTAAGTTGCCAGTGAGGTAGGGACATGTTTGTGAAGGAGGCTGTTGGCTCTTGCCGACTGTAATGAGACAAGGGCCATATCGTTTTTTCTTCTACGCAAGTGACGGAGAGGAACCGACACATGTGCACGTTGAACGAGACGATCGGGTCGCAAAGTTCTGGCTAGAACCGGTAAGGCTTCAAATGAGTGGAGGATTGAGGCCTTCCGAAATACGACGGATAGCGAGGATAATAGAAACAAGCCAGACGTCCCTCATGGAGGCGTGGAATGAATATTTCAATGGTTGAGGTCAGGGTGCCGGATGCGGGAGAGGTGACCGTCACAGAGGATACGTTGACCGTGGAGCTTTCTGATGGACGGACTATAGCAGTCCCGCTGGCATGGTATCCGAGGCTGGTACACGCCACGGAAGGAGAGAGAGGCAATTGGCGGCTAATCGGTGGGGGACAAGGCATCCACTGGCCCGACCTGGACGAGGATGTTAGCGTTGAAGGGCTCCTTGCTGGCAGGCCTTCCGGAGAAAGCCAAGTGTCCTTCCGGCGTTGGCTGGCAGTGAAGCAGGAAGGACTTGATGAATGAGGATGGAGGGGAAAATGAACCGAGAAGAAGTTCTCGACGTACTCCGAATGCATAAGCCGACGCTTGCAGATCGCTTTGGCGTGACGGCGCTCGCCCTTTTCGGCTCCTTCGCAAGAGACGAGGCGACCGACGGGAGCGACGTGGATATCTTGGTTCAATACGATGGGCCCGCTACGTCGAGGTCGTACTTCGGTGTGCAGTTCTATATAGAAGACCTGCTCGGCCGCAGGGTCGATCTTGTGACTCAAAAGGCGTTGCGGTCGGAATTTCGTCCATACGTGGAGCGCGAGGCCGTGAATGTGTGATTTCTGCGAAGAGACTCGGCATTGGCGATTCTATATCGAGGATATGATCGAGTTCGGAGAAAAGGTCTTGTCCTATACGAAGGGGCTGGATCAAGGTGCGTTTGTGGCTGATGGTCTCACATACGATGCTACCCTGCGGAACATCGAACTGATTGGAGAAGCAGCAACGCACATTCCGGGCCAGGTGCGCGAGGCCCACCCGGAGATTGAATGGCGGAGCATCGTGGGAGCAAGGAACCGCGTCGCTCACGGATATCTGGGCCTTGATGACGACGTTCTGTGGGACATCATTCAGACCGATGTTCCCGACCTGCTCCCCAAGCTGCAACGCTTGCTGGACTCTGAACGAACATGACCACCATCATGCCACCCTCAACACCGTCCAACGTACCTTAGAACCACCCCTGCCCCCAATGTCCCCCTCACACCCCCTCGAAGCCAGGCTCAGAAAGGCGCAGGAGCACCTGTCGTTGGAGGAGATCGACGGGTGGCTGCTGTACGACTATCGGGGGATGAACCCCCTCTTTGCCGACACCGTCGGCGCGATTCCCAACGTCACGCGACCTTGCTGGCTGTGGGTGCCGGTCGCAGGCGCGCCGAAGCTGCTGGTGTCGTACGTGGACCAGGGGCGCTTTGGGCATCTTGGCATCGAAACGGTGCTGTGGGTGAGCCGGACCCAGATGCGGGACCGGCTGCGTGAACTGCTGCGCGGGGCGCGGGTCGTCGCGATGGAGTACTCACCGGACGGAGCGCTGCCGCGTGTGTCGTGGGTTGACGCGGGCACGGTTGAGATGGTCAGGGGCCTGGGAGTCGAGGTCGTCTCGTCGGCGGACACGGTGCAGTACGCCACGCAGCGATGGAGCGCGGCCGACCTGGTCTCCCACCGGGTGGCCGCGGGCAAGCTGGATACTATCGTTCAAGATGCCTTCCGGTACATCGGCGAGCGTCTCTCGGTGCCTCCGACCGAGTACGACGTGGCGGAGTTCATCCGGTTGCGATTCCGGGAAGAGGGGATGGAAGCGCCCGACGGCCCAATCGTGGCGGTGAACGAGCACGGGACCGACCCGCATTTCGACCCGACTCCGGCCAACTCGCACGTCATTGAATTGGGCGACTGGGTGCTCATCGACCTGTGGGCGCGGATGGAGGGTGGAGAGAACATGTACGCCGACATCACGTGGACGGGGTACGTGGGTGACACGGTCCCGTCCGAGCACCGGGAGGTGTTCGAGGTAGTCGTCGGGGCGCGTGACGCCGCTGTGGCCGCGATTGCCGAGCAATTCGAGCAGGGTCGCAGGCCGCAGGGCTGGGAGATCGACAAGGTGGCGCGCGACTACATCGACGACGCCGGATACGGCGAGCGCTTCAGCCACCGGCTGGGCCATAGCATCGGGCGCGAGGTGCACGGCAACGCAGTCAATCTCGATAGCTGGGAGACTCACGACACGCGGAGGCTCATGCCGGGCATAGCCACGTCGGTCGAGCCGGGCATCTACCTGCCGGGCAAGTTCGGCGTACGATCGGAGATCGACGTGTACATCTCGGAGGACGGCCCGGTCGTCACGACGGTCATCCAGCGCGAGCCGGTCATGATCGGTCGCTAGCGGTCTCGGCAGCCTCCTCCAGCGAGCCGGGTTTCGGAGCACGGTAGCGGACCAGCACGGCCAGCGCCAGGAGCGTCAGGACGCCGCCGAAGACGAAGGCGGCGTGGATGCCATAGGCGTCGGATATCGCGCCCGCGACTGTCGGCGAGAATATCCCCAGCAGGCCCGCGCCATACATGAACGACGTGACGGTCGACTGCGCTTCGCCCTTCGACGTGTCGATGGCTGCCGCAATGAAGATGTGGTGCAGCGAAAACTTGAATGCCCCCTTCGCCAGGACGATGAGCACCACCACGACGACGGGGTCGGCCCTGCTGAGCAGCAGCGACAGGACCCCGAGGCTGGCGGTGGCCGTCACGAGGACGATCTTTCTCCCAACGCGGTCGGAGAGGAAGCCCATCACGGGCTGTGAGATCAGGCCGACCACCTGCGCCCCGGAGAACACCAGCGCGATGTTCGTGTCGCTGAACTCCAGCGTCTCCTTGAGGTAGACGGGGAGGAAGCCTTCGACGGCGCTCTCGCCGACTCCGCGGATGGCGGTGGAGGCGACGAGGAGCATGAGCATCGGGTTGCGGAGGAGTGCGCCCATCGAGACGAAGTACTCTTTCCTGGACGCCGCCTGCGCCTTCATGCGGGGGAGCGAACGTAGGACGATCCAGAGGGTGAAGCCGATGAGGATGGCGGGGAAGAAGCTGAGCTTGAGGACGTCGCGCCACATCAGGAAGCCCAGCACGGCCGCGACCACCAGGGGGCCGAGCACCTCGCCCGTCATTCCGCCCATGCCGTGGAGGGATACGGCGAACCCCCGCCGATCGGGAAACCGCCGGGACAACTCCCCAATCGCGAATGGGTGGAACATGGCGGGCGCGCCGCCGATCAGCAGCATGGAGGCAAGCAGGATCCAGTAGTTGCTCACGAATCCGACGACGAGCTGCGAGAAGCCGATGAACACCATGGTCAGGCCCAGGAACATCGCCGTCCTGCCGGTGAACCGGTCGCCGAGGTATCCGCCGAGCATGGTCGCCAGCCACCACGAGAGGGCCTGCGCCGACCCCAGCCAGCCGAACTGGGAGTAGCTGAGGTTCAACACGACCTTGATCTCAGGGAGAATCAGCTTCGAGAAGCCGGAGTTGTACAGGTGCTTCATCATGTGGCCGACCATGATGACTGCAGCCATGTAGGCGCGACCGCGCGTGATGTCCGGCTTCGTTTCCTCGGGGTTCATAGACGGGTCGGTGGACGGCTCCTGAGAAGGCGCGTGCATTATACGTCAGGAATGGGCGCAGGTCACGGTGTTGGGTTATTGCCCTCACCCTAACCCTCTCCCGCGAACGGGAGAGGGGACAAGACACCCTCACCCCAGCCCTCTCCCACGAACGGGAGAGGGGGTAAGCCCTCACATTGCGTCCTCCCAATGCTTATGCTTCAATATCCGCCGCCAACCGGCGCTGCCACTACGTAATATACCTTACTTTCCACTTTCTTCCCGAACGGAGTTTCACGTGAACATTGACGAGATACGGAGCCGGATTCCCGGACTGAAGCACTGCAGCTACCTGAACATGAGCTACGGCCCGAAGCCGACGCCGGTGACCGACGAGGTCGTGCGGATGGCGCGATACATTGAGGAGTATGGCACGCTGTCGAAGGAGGTAATGGAGGAGATCGAGCGTGTGTACGAGGGGGCGCGGGTCGACGTGGCGCGGCTGCTGGGGGCGTCGACCGACGAGATCGCGCTGACGCGGCACGTGTCGGAGGGCATCAACATCGTCGCCACCGGCATCGACTGGGAGCCGGGCGACGAGGTGATCGTCACGGATGAAGAGCATCCCGCCGGGTCGCTGCCGTGGATGAACCTCGTGAAGCGCCGGGGCATCGTCGTGCGGCAGCTTCCGCTTGCGCCGTACGAGACGGACGGGATCGTCGAGCGGCTGGACGAACTCATCACGCCGCGCACCAAGCTCCTATGTCTGAGCCACGTCTCCACGCGCACGGGCTACATCCTGCCCTCCCGCGAGGTCGCGGACACGGCGCACAAGCACGGCGTTCCCGTGCTCCTGGACGGCGCTCACGCGGTAGGACTCATCCCCGTTAACGTCAAGGAGCTCGACTGCGATTTTTATTCAGGCTGCGGGCACAAGTGGCTGCTGGCGCCTCAAGGGACGGGTTTCCTGTACGTCGACGCGGACAGGCTCGACGACCTCGAGATTACGTGGATCGGTGCGAGCAGCGCCCCGACGTGGGACGCCGACACGTACGAGTTCGAGGCGCTCACGACGGCGGCGAAGTTCGAGTTCGGCACGAGGGACAAGGCGGTGTTCAGCTCGCTGTCGACGGCGATCGCGATGGCCGAGGAGATTGGCATCGAGAACATCGCGAGGCGGAGCTGGGAGCTGTCCGACCATCTTCGGAGGCGTCTGACGGACGTGTCCGGCTTCACGCTCAGGACGCCGATGGACCCCGTCCGCAGCACGGGGATATCGACCTTCGACGTTGGCATCGACGCGCGCGATCTCACGGGCCGTCTGTGGGAGGAGCACCGCATTCTCGTGAGCGGCAGGGACGACGAGCTACGGGTGTCGATACCCTATTTCGTCCTGGAAGAGGAGATCGACAATCTCGTCGACGTGCTGGCGGAACTCGCCGTTCGGGCGTAAGGGGGCGGAGAGATCGCTAGGGAGATTCACCGCAGAGGGCGCAGAGGGTGAAGAGAGCTGAGTGGGGTCGCGGTGGGGTGGGAATTTCTCGAAAAGTGTTCCATTTTGTTCCATTTTGTGCCGCTTTTCTTCTTATTGTCAAGTTGGGCAGTCATTCTGGGACGGTGGGCAGTAGAGGGATTGGTGCTTGGATAAACGGATTTCCGGTAGGTTGCCACGTCCCACGATTTGCCTGATATTTCCGGACATTTCCTGACAGCCGGTTCCTTTTGCTCTTTGTCGGCTGTATTCATTGTGGCACGGATGTTCGCTTGGGTCAAATGGGGGGATCTGACCCTCACCCTAGCCCTCTCCCACGACGGGAGAGGGGATAAGTTGCCTAGTCGCTCAGCCTTGATGCAAGGTGCAATGCCGCGCAATCGGGGAGGGTCGTCTACGTGCCGGGACATCTGTTTACCGAGTAGGATCGGTTCGCTTCGTCCTCGAACAGTTCGGATGGTCCAACTGCCTTCTCCAGTAGGGCGCTAGACTCCCCTTTTCCCAATATCAGTTCCAGTTGACAAGAGAACGAACGTTCTGTACCATCTACTGTCCCATACCACCGGACAGTGGAGGCTCCATGAGGGTCGCTTGCGTTCTCGTCACTCACTTCAGGGCCAAGGCGGAGATGCTGCAGCATCCCCACCTGAAGGACAGCCCCGTCCTGATCGTCGACCGTGATCCGTCCGGGAAGAGGGCGGTGGTTGTCGACGGCTTCCCGCCATCCTCCGAATCCGTGACGGGCCTGACCTTGGAACAGGCCCTGTCCCACAACGCGAACGCCGTCGTGCTGGACGCCGACGAGCCTCACTACCGCCGGGTCTTCGGGGAGGTGCTCTCGTCCCTGCAGCGCGTCAGCGACCGCGTCGATGGGACGGAACTCGGCACGGCCTATGTCAGGCTGGACGGCCTCGAAAGGCTCTACCGCGGCGAGGCCGGAGTCGTCTCCGCCCTGCTGAACGCGGTTCCCGCCTACCTGAACCCTCGCGTCGGCGTGGCGGACGCCAAGTTTCCCGCCTTCATCGCGGCGCGGACGTGCAGCACTCACGGAGCATCAAGAGTCCCCGACGACGTTAGGGCCTTTCTCGCCCCGCACTCCATCAGCCTGCTTCCCGTCTCAGCCGACGTGAAGGCCGAGATGCGCCGGTTCGGACTGCGCACGATGGGAGACCTTGCCGCCATGGGGGAACACGCGCTCGTCGACCGGTTCGGACGTGAAGACGGTCGGGCATGGAGGCTCTGCAACGGAATGGACGACACTCCCGTCGTTCCGCTCCCGTTCGACGAGTCGATTGTCGAGAGGGCCTCGCTGCCGTTCTCCTCTTCCTCCCTGCAGGCCCTTTTCGTCGCGGTCGACACACTTCTCAGGAGGGCGTACTCCCGATCTGAAATGAAGGGCAGATACGTGGGCACGGCAACGCTCCTGTGCGCGGCGTCGGGCTGGTCTCCCTGGGAGAAGACCGTGGCGTTCAGGGAACCCGCTGGCACATGGGAGCGGGCGTCGTCCGCCGTCAGGAGCCGGGTCGAGGCCGACCCTCCGCACCTGCCAGTCGAGGACGTGATCCTCACGTTGTCCGGTTTCACCGGGGAGTCGGGGACGCAGATGGGACTGCTGAAGGATGCGCAGGACGACACGCGCCGTCGTCTCGCGGACGTGGACCGTCGGCTGCAGGCGCGGATGGGCGGCCACGCACTCCACAGGATCGTCGAGGTTGCCCCCTGGCACCCCGCGCCGGAGATGCGGTCGCTGCAGGTCTCCATCGACCCGTCAGGCGGAGACGCCATCAGGCCCCTGCACCCGCCGAGACCAATTGAGGTGCGGGAGGGCGCGGAACATGAACCGGTGTCGGTGCGCGTGAAGAAGCGTTGGCATCAGGTGGCCCGCATACAGGATAGCTGGACGTTCGACCTGTGGTGGCTCCCTGAGCCGGTGAGCCGCGCCTACTACCGGATCGACCCCGGCGACGGCAGGCTCGTCACCCTGTTCCGAGACCGGGGAGGTGACCGCTGGTACCGCCAGAGCGCCTGATGTCAGCCGGGTACGTCGAGCTTCACGCCAAGAGCTTTTTCTCCTTTGGAGTGGGGGCTTCCCATGCGCACGAGCTGCTCGCGCAGGCGAAGGAGTACGGATACCCGGCCCTCGCCCTGACCGACACGAACCTCTGCGGCGCGCTGGAGTTCGCGCGACTCGCCAACAGCCTCGGCGTCCGGCCCATCACTGGCGGTGAACTGACTCTGACCGACGACTCCCACATCACGCTCCTGGCCAAGACGCGAACCGGGTACTCCAACATCTCGCGTCTCTTCACGCTCGCCAACGCCGCCGACCGCAGGGAGCCGAGACTCGACCCCGCGCACCTGCCCGATCACTCCGATGGCGTCGTCGTCCTCGCGGGCGGACGGCGCGGCCCGCTCTCACGCCTCGCCGCAGACGGTCGCCGCGGGGAGGCGCGTGAGCTTCTGAGGCGCTACGTGGACTGGTACGGACCCGGCGGGGTGTACGTCGAGCTAAACCGCAACTTTTTGCAGGGCGACGCCAAACGCAACCGCGAGCTTGCCGGACTCGCCCGCGAGACCGGCGTCCCGGTGGTCGCCTCCAACGACGTTCACTACCACACCCCGGAGCGGTCCCGCCTCCATGACGCGCTGGTCGCGGCGAGTCTCAACACCACCATAGACCAGGCACTGCCGCATCTCCTGCCCAACCACAACTTCGCCCTGAAGTCCCAGGCCGGGATGGGACGCCTCTTCGCGGAACTCCCGGAGACATTGTCGAACACCCTCCGAGTCGCCGAGCAATGCTCCTTCGACCTGAGCGCTGACCTCGGCTATACCCTGCCGGACCCCGACGTGCCGGACGGCTACACGCCCGCGAGCTATCTCGAAAGGCTCTGCTACGAGGCAGCCTTTCGGCGATACGGCGGCGTCTCCGAGCGGGTTGAGGCCCGCCTGCGCGAGGAGTTCCACCTGATAGAGGCTCAAGGTCTGGCGGGCTTCCTCCTGCTCTACCGGGAGATAGCGCTCATAGCACGCCGCATCATGGAGGAGAGAGGTATGGTCCGCCCTGAGACACCGGTAGAGGAGCGCCCGCCCGGACGGGGACGCGGCTCGTCCGTGGCCCTGCTGGTGGGATACCTCATCGGCATCAGTCACGTCGACCCGCTGGAGTGGGACCTCACCCTCGAACGATTCATCTCAGAGGACGCTACCGTGCTCCCCGATATCGACCTCGACTTCCCCAGGGGTCTCAGGGATGAGCTGATCGAACGCGTTCACAGCCACTTCGGGCCGGAGTACGCCGTCCTGACCGGGGCCGTCTCCACCTATAAGCTCAAGGGCATCATCCAGGACCTCGGCAAGGCGCTGGGACTTCCGCAGGAAGAGTTGAGGCTCCTGTCCAAGCAGGTCGAGTCCCACGACCCGGCGAGCCTCCGATTCGAGATGCTGGAGCTTCCCGGCTTCCGGGACAAGGTGGATGCCCGGGGCTGGAGGGAGCTGATCGAGCTTGCTCCCCAGCTGGCGAACGCACCCAGGATGCTGGGCCAGCACGTCGGGGGCATGATACTCAGCAGCTCGCCCATACCGGAGATGGTCCCCACGCGGGCCGGCGCGATGGACGGGCGGTTCATCATGGACTGGAACAAGGACAGCGTGGCCGACGCGGGGTTCGCCAAGATCGACATCCTCTCCCTGCCCGTGCTCGACCAGATCGAGGAGGCCCTCGACCTCATAGAACGGCGTGAGGGTAGGCGGCCCGACCTCAGCAGGGTCCACCCGGAGGACCCGCGCGTCTACGACATGATAAACGAGGGCAGGTCGGTGGGCGTCTTCCTGCTCCAGTCTCCCGCGCAGCTCAAGATGGGACAGCGCTTGAGATCGCGCAGCCTCCTCGATCTCGCCTACCAGGTCGCTCTCATCCGTCCCGGCGTCGGCGTGCAGGGGAGCGCGGTGTCGCAGTTCGTCGACCGATACCGGCACGGGGCCGAGTGGGAGTACGACCATCCGTTGGAGGCCCGCGCCCTGGAACGCGGCTGCGGCATCATCGTCTGGCAGGAGCAGGTCGTCCAGCTCATCAAGGACGTGTCAGGCATGACGGCCGCGGAAGCCGACGAGATACGAAGGGCTTTCGCCCGCCCCAACGCCGACCACCTGGTGGCAATGCACCGGCGGAGGTTCCTCGAAGGCGCGAGACGGAACGGCGTTCCCGAAGAGACCGCCATGCAGATATTCGGCAAGATCAACGGGCACTACATGTTCCCGGAGTCCCACTCCCACGCCTTCGCCATCACCGCGTACCAGGCCGCCTGGCTCAAGGCCTACCACCCACTGGAGTTCTTCGTCACGCTGATGAACAACCAGCCGATGGGGTTCTATCCCATCGAGACAATCAAGCAGGACGCGCGGCGATTCGGCGTGCCGTTCCTGAATCCCTGCGTGAACCGGAGCGACACGCGGTGCGTTCCCGACGACGGCGCGGTGCGGCTGGGACTTGAGATCATCAAGGACGTCGGGACGGAGTCCGCGAGACTCATCGTGGACGAGCGCGACCGTCACGGCCCCTACGCGAGCGCGGGAGACCTCGTGAGCCGGACGGGCCTGAAGCCCCAGTCCGTCCTGTCCCTCGTAATGGCCGGAGCGTTCGACGGCATCGCGCCGAACCGCAGGGAAGCCCTGTGGGAGGCGGGACTCCATCCTCGACCTTCTCGAAACGGGCAGATGGCGCTGTCCACGCCGATGGGTGACGCCGTGCCGAAGCTCGACGACTTAACCGAGCGTGAGAAGATGGCGGCCGAGTACCGGGTGATGGGAGTCTACCCGCTCGGCCACCTCATGGAGTTCGTCAGGCCCAGCCTTCGTCCAAGCGTGCTGCCGGCGGCAGAGGTGGAGAAACTCGACGACGGCGACGAGGTTGTCGTCGCGGGCTGGCCTGTCGCGAGGCAGCACCCGCGCGGACGGGAGGGCACCGTGTTCGTGACCATCGAGGACGAGACCGGCGACGTGCAGATCATCCTCTGGCCTCGCGTCTTCGCCCGGTGCCGCAGGGAGCTTGGAAGCAACGTGGTGGAGGTCACGGGCGTCGTGTCACGGTGGGACGGCACGACGAACGTCATCGTGTCGGACCTGAGAGCAATTCGCACAGACGTCGCGATGCCGCCCGCGCACGACTGGCGGTGAGCTCGACGCGCTGTATTTCCACCTGTACGGGCTCGACCGGGAGGACGCGGACTATGTGATGGGGACGTTCCCCATCGTCCGCAGGCAGGACGAGGCGGCGTTCGGCTCGTACCGCACGCGGGACCTGGTGCTGGCGTACATGAACGCGCTGGACGCGGGGGACACGGAGACGGTGGTGTCGGTGTAGGGGTTGTACGATCACCCTCATCCTAGCCCTGTCAGCCCCAGACGGGAGAGGGGATAAGGCACCCTCACCCCCGTATCAAGTACGGGGCAGGCTCTAGCCCTCTTCCAGGATGGAAGAAACGGCGTCTCGCGTCGTTTTGACAACCGGCGAAGTGCTGGGACGTTACATATTTCATAGAGGACACGCGGCAGCGGTCCGCGATAATTAGCCATCATCTTCAGTCCAGATCATCACGATGGAGGTAATTGATATGCAGTCTCATTAGTCCGGTCGGTAGGTAGCTGTCACCGCACCAGGAGGTATGTATGAAACGCCCGATTACAACAGTATTGATCCTCGCAGTCTTTATTCTGATGTCTTCCCTCCTTTCCATTGGGCAGGTCGCCGCCCAGGAATCGCCGGGTCTCGATGTAACCGTTCGAAACGTCACCGCAGGACAGCCGTTAACCCCGCCCGTAGTCATCGTGCACAATGGTTCTCTTGTGACCCTCCCGGAGGACCCGGAGGCCATCGCAGGCTTTGGAGTCCTGGCGGAGTCGGGTGATCCGTCGGCGTTTGCCGCCGCGGTGGCAGAGTACGACGGGGTGAAGTCGGCCACGGTCATAGCCGTGGACGGCCCGATTCCGGGCGGTTCCGAGGCGACGGCCGGACCGATCCCCGCCGTGCCGGGCGACTTCGTGAGCGTCATTTCGATGCTTGCCTGCACCAACGACGCCGTTTCCTATGGAACGGCGGTCATTTCGCAGGATGGAAACGGGTTCGCCATGTCGTCGGGGGCGGTGTACGACGCGGGAACGGAGGCGAACGACGAGACGTCCGCCACGGCGCCGTGTCTCGGCGGCGCGGCGGCGGGAGTGTCCGAGGGGCTGGGCGAAGGAATGGTCGCGGCGCATCCCGGCATCGAGGGCAAGGCCGACCTGTCCAAGGAGATGCATGGATGGGAGGGTCCGGCGATGCAGATACTGGTCACGCCCGCGGGACAGGCGGCACCCGGGATGGCCGACTTCGGCGTCACGCTTGAGAACCTGACGGCCGGCCAGCCCATAACCCCGCCGGTGGTGGTCGTGCACGATCCCAACGTGGACGTGTTCGACTACACGAGCCCCGATGAGCTGGACGGCATCGACGATCTGGCGGAAGGCGGCGTGCAGGCCGACCTGGTGACCACGCTCAGCATGACGCCCGGCGTGGTATGGGTCTACGGCCTCGACAGCGGCGGGCCAATCGTTCCCGGCGCGACATACACGGAGGGCAAGCTCTACGGTGTAGAGGGAGCTTCCGTGACGCTGGTGGCGATGTTCGCCTGCACGAACGACGCATACATCCGCGTCACCGGTGGACTGATGTTGTCGGGCGGGCTGCTGTCATTCGGCGGACCGTCGACGGCGTTGGTCTTCGATTCGGGATCGGAGACGAACGACGAGACGATGGCTACGATTCCGTGTCTTGGCGGACCGGATGTGGCGCTGTCCGAGGGACTGGGCGAGGGGACGAGGTCGCGCCATGCGGGAATCGTGGGGAACGCGGACCTGAGCAAGGAGACCCACGGGTGGACGGGCGCCGGCACGGCTCGTATGACGCTTCATGCCGCCGAGGTCGACGAAGGCCCTGAACCGGCGCCACCGGCGACCGGCGACATGGCTCCGGGCGGAGTCGTGCTGCTCGCCATGGGCGTGGGCGGCCTTGTGCTAGTTGTTGTGGGGGAGGGATTGATTCTCATGTCCAGGAGACGGCGTAACGAGGTTGTGAGGTAGGAAGCACAGGACGAGGTTGTTTCGTCGATAGCGAGGGCGAGGGGCGCTAGTGGCTCCTCGCCCTTTGCTTGCCCTCACCCTAGCCCTCTCCCAGGACGGGAGAGGGGATGGAGGAGTCACCACAGAGGACACAGAGAGAGAGGGAAGAGGGTAGTAAGAAGAGTTGTATTGGGAGTTACCGTCACCCCGACCCCCGTATCGAGTGCGGGGCAGGCTCTCTCTCCACGAATGGGAGAGGAGATCACGTTGAATTGGGGCGATGGGCAGGGTTACTATTGCATCGCCCGCGCGACAGGGGCGGGGTAGGGGGCATCCCGGTGGAGCGGAAGCTGAATCTTGGGGTTATCGGGCTGGGTGGCCGGGCGGCATCGCTGCTCGGGGTTTTTCGGCGCGTTCACAGCGGTCTGCGGGTAGCGGCGGTGGCCGATCCTGACCGGGAGGGTGCCAGGCAGCGGCTTCGCGGCGCGGAAGTGCCGGAGCGTGACACGGCGTTCTTCGCGGACGCCGACGAGTTGCTCGGTCACGCGGGGGATCTTGACGCCCTGATGATAGGGACGCGGTGCAACATTCACACGCCGATTGCGGTGAAGGCCGCGGGGACCGGGCTGCCGCTGTATCTCGAAAAGCCGGTCGCCATCTCGCACGAGCAGATCGTCGCCCTCCGCGACGCCTACCGGGGGCGCGAGAAGTCGGTGGTGGTCTCCTTTCCGATGCGGGTGACGCCGCTCTTCCAGGCGGTCATGGAGGTGGTCGAGAGCGGCCGGCTGGGCGTGGTGAACCAGGTGCAGGCCGTCAACTACGTGCCGTACGGCGGAGTGTATTACGCGCGGGAGACGTACCGGGACTTCGACGTGACGGGCGGGATGTGGCTGCAGAAGGCCACGCACGACTTCGACTACCTGAACGCGCTGCTCGGAACGCCGACGGCAGTCTCAGCGGTGATGAACCGGAAGGTCTACGGAGGCGACATGCCCCACGACCTGCGCTGCTCGGCGTGCGACCTTGCCTGCGCGTGTCTCGAAAGCCCCCAGGGTGTGGCGCGGCGCGGCGACGACGGGGGAGTCGGCACCTCTGACCACCTGTGCGTGTTCGGCGATGGCATTGAGCTGCAGGACGCCGGAGCGGCCCTGATCTCGTACGAGGAGGGGGCACACGCGAGCTATACGCAGAACTTCCTCTCGCGTCGATCTGCCGCGTCTCGCGGGGCCACCATCACCGGCTACCAAGCGACGCTGTCGTTCGACTGGTTCAAGGGGACGGTCAAGGTGATCGACCATCACCGCGACCGGGTCGATACGTTCACGGTCAGGGCGACGACGGGCCACCTTGGCGGCGACGAGGCGCTAGTGCGGAACTTCGTGGACGTGTGCCTGAGCCGTGACGAGTCACGTACCGACCTTGCATCCGGCCTCCTGAGCGCGGCCATGTGTCTCGCCGCCCGCGATTCGGCGCACACGCAGCGGTGGACGCCGGTGGGCGACGTTTACTCGGAGACGTTCCCCGACCACGACGCTTGCATCGAGCCGACGCCCGGGTATGTAGAGCCGGCCTAGGCGGCCAGCCAAAGTCTGCCTTGCTGGAAATGCGTGAGCCTTCGGTGCCAAGATTAGGGCTCCGAAAGGGGGTGGGGAACAAATTCCCGCATGGCGTCGTCTTTATAGTATGCAGTCTGACGCACTGTCGTTTGGGAGGTTGTGAGGATGAAGACCATTATCAAGAACGCTGTGATGTCCGTCGTAGGCGTCTCGATCGTCCTGATGGGGCTTGCGGCATGTGGAGATGATCCCGCACCGGCTAACGCCACGGTTGAAGTGCCTTCGGGCAAGAGTCCCAACGCATCGGTGAGCGGCGCCGTCACCTACCGGGAGCGGATCGCCCTCTCACCGGAGGCAAAGCTCGTGGTGGAGCTACGGGATGTGTCTTACCAGGACGCGGCGGCCCCGCTCATCGCGCGGCAGACCATATCCGACCCCGGACAGGTGCCGATCAAATTCAAGGTGGAGTACAACCGCGACGACATCGACTCCCGGAATACCTATTCCATAACTGCCAGGATCGTGGAGTCGGACGACCGCCTTGCCTTCATCAACGATACGGCATACGAGGTAATCACCCGCGGCAATCCCAGCAAGGTGGACATGCTCCTGGTGCTCGTGCAGCCTCCGCCGGACCAGGTCGAGGAGGGCACCGACTGGCGGCAATGGGTCGAGACTCCCGCCAGAGTAGCGTGGGCCAACCTGATACCGAACGAGCCTGAGCTCTTCCTCCGAATCGGCTACTACCAGTCCACGATAGAGAACTGCGCGCGTCCCGGTAGCCAGGGTTTGGAAGTGGAAGGCAACAAGATCATCGCCACGATAACCCTCATGCAGCCTCCGGCCACTTCGTGGGCGATTCCCTGTGACGAGCAGGTGGTCGAGCTCGACGCCGTGGAGCCGATCGGGGTGTCACTTGAACCGGGCGAGACCTATCGGGTGATCGTGAACGACGTGGCTACCACCTCCTTCAGCCTGCCGAGGGCGGACTTTGGGCACAGCTTCATCGCCGAGTCGCCCGTCGAGAGCGCGGAGATCATGGTGTTGGAGAGCGCCCCGCCCCAGTATCAGTTGCGCGTCATATCGGGTCTTCCCAAGGGCAGCGGCTGCTCCCAGTTCAACGGCTACGAAATCCGACGAGGAGAGACGAACGACATCGAGGTGATTGTCACTCACCACGAGGTTGCGGACCCGATGGTCATATGCACCGCCGACTTCCCCATCGTGGAGACCGTCGTGCCCCTCGGTTCGGACTTCGAGCCGGGCGAGAAGTACACCGTCCGCGTGAACTCGGACACGGTCATGTCGTTTGTGGCCCAGTTAGGAGGGTTGCCGTTCGAGGTAATTGGCGAGGATTCCTGCGGGCTGTGCGCCTAAATCACCGCCGGGAATGCTGCGTATGTGTTCACTAGACCTCTCCCACGACGGGCTGACAGGGGTAGGTAAGACGGAGTTTTAGCTATGATCCGGCTCCGCCTCCCTGTCATTCCGAGCGCAGCGAGGAAACTAAAGTCCATAACCGCAATACCAGACAGCCGGTACCACGTTTATCTGATGACCAATAAGGTAGAACAACGTAAGAACTTTCCAAGTCGGCTTTACTTTCGGACGGACACTTTAGATTCTTCGACTCCGCTCCCCTGCGCTCAGAATGACAGTGACGGGGCTATTTCCTCATCAATGGAGAGTGGGTCGATAGGCAAATACCTACCCCTGTCAGCCCGCTGGGGGAGAGATACAGAGAGGGGGTCTTCGCAATTCAACTCACGAAGACTGAACAGTTACCCCCACAGGGAACCGTTTGCGACCTGGCCATCCTTGTGCTTCAATACGAAGCACGACGCTCAACGCCGTCCCCTGTGAGGTCCGGTGCTCCAACACGAACAACTCCCCACGCTGTGGACATACCTGACGGGTATTTTCCTTGCCCTTTGCGCCGCAGCCGCCTTTCTGACAGTCGGCTGTTTCGGGCCGTCGGAACAGGAGCTTGCGAGGGAGCACTACGAGCGCGGACGACAGTATGAGGAACACGGCAGCTACCGGCGCGCACGCGAGGAGTACACCCAGGCGATACGGCGCGATCGAGGTTTCACGGAGGCCTACGTAGCCCAGAGCAGGGCGCTGCTGCAGACCAACAATCTCCGCGCGGCCATGGCGAGCGTCAACCAAGCATTGCAGCTGGACGAGGACCTTGTGGAGGCCCACGACCTGCGGGGCCGCGTCTACATGTACATGAGCGACAACGAGTCGGCAATCCTCAGCTTCACGCGGGCCGTCCAGCTTGATCCTGAGTACGCCGATGCTTACCACAACCGCGCGCAGGTGAACCTCGAGGACGGCAACGTCGACTCCGCGCTGGAGGACCTCTCGGCGGCAATCGAGCTTAGACCCTTCGAGGCCGTCTACTACATGCAGCGCGCACAGCTGTACACCCACCTCGACGAGCGTGACAGGGCGCTGCGCGACCTCGAGCGCGTGCTGGAGGTGACGCAGGACGACGATCTCACGACGACCGCTCGGCGGATGATGGAGAATATCAGGCAGGCGCCCTGATAACGCAAGTCGGCCCGCGACGGCGTTCATTGCTTCTTCAGACGGCCCTGGTTGATATAGTGACTTGAGGCACGTATAGTTCACGTCTTGCGGCTACCGGAGAAAGGACGGACACGCCTTTGGCAAGCGAACCGCAAGGCATGGAATCACCACCAGGGCCGCAGGGACCTGGCCTCGTGTGGCTCGTCCTGCTCTCGGTCTCCCTGTTCATCATCCTGCTGCCGATCGCCAGCTACGTGGCGGCGCTCTCGGCGATCAAATCCGAGCTTGGACTCAGCAACGCGGGTGCGGGCGCGCTCTTTTCGGCGTATCTGGCAGGGTATGCCGCGTCCGCTCTCTATCTGGTACCGCTTACCGACCGTCTTGGGCCCAGGCGGATCATGTACGTGTCGGCGGTCCTTTCGGTGGCGGCGCACCTCCTCTTTCCGATGATGACCCACGACGTTGTGATAGGCACTGTGCTTCGGGCGATTGCGGGGGTGGGATTCCTTGGCGTGTACATTCCCGGTCTTCGACTCGTGGCCAGGCGGTTCGAGCGGAGCGGGCGAGGTTCCGCGATGGGCCTGTTCGTGACGGCGCAGTACGCCTCGCACAGCGGCTCACTGGTCCTCACGGGCTGGCTCATGGCGACGATGGAGTGGCGGGACGCCTACACGCTCGTGGCGGCGCTGTCGGCGGTGAGCCTCCCGCTGATCTTCTTTCTGGTGCGCTCCGTTCCCGATATGCAGCCTACGGTCTCCCGTGGAAGGCTTGATCCTACTGTGCTCAAGAGCGGGCCCGTGCAGTTCGTCATCCTTGGCTACACCGTGCACGCGCTGAACCTGTATGCCCTCCGAGTGTGGCTGCCGGTATTCCTCGCGTTCATCCTGATTGCCCGGGGAGTTTCAGAGGGGAGTGCGATCGTGACGGCGGCGGAGGTGGGGGGTCTGGCTCTTGCGTTCGGCGCACTGGGCCCCGTCATGGGAGGAGCGGTATCCGATAGGCTCGGACGGACGACGGCGGCATCGCTGATCCTTGGACTGTCGGCCGTGTGCGCGGTCGGATTGGCGTGGATAGGACACTGGCCCTGGGGGCTGATCGTCCTCGCGTGCGTCATCTTCGGGTGGGCGGCGTCGGCTGACTCGGCGATCTACCAGACCGGCATCACCGAGTTGGCAGACCCGGCGCGGCTTGGCTCGACGATGGCGCTGCAGGCCTCCCTGGGCCTGCTGGGCGGGGTCATCGGCCCCGTGTTCTTCGGCGGCATCCTCGACGTTGCGGGAGGCGAGTACCGGTGGGTGTTCGCGTTCTCGACCCTCGGCGTCCTCGCGGCGATTGCGATAGTCGGGCTGCGGAGAGTCGGGTCGCTGGCGTACTTGCGTTCGCGTTGATGAATCGGGCACCGCCACTGAGGTTGACACTTCCGCGTAATCGCTCATAGACTGTGGGCAACCGACAGCCGCCATACTGAACCGAGCCGCCGCACGGCGAGAGAGGGGATGAACATGGGTTGCTCGAAGGTCCGCAGCGCGATTATAAGCTTTGCCGCAATGGTTGCGGTGTTCGTCGCCTTAGGCGCGTGTGCGCCGGAGCAGGATGACCCCTTGGAGTTTGGCGCTCGCGCAACCGCAAGGGCAGCCACGCCGACGCCGACTCCTCGTCCCGACGAGCCTACGCCTACGCCCGTCCCCGCCGAGGAGATGGAGCGGGTCGCACAGGATCGGTCGGACACGTACCTCGACGCCCTGTACGAGCCCACGGAAGGTACGGTGCGCATGGGAATATGGGACGAGAAGCGCGTTCAACTCGATAGCCATCTCGCCGGATATGTCATAGTCTACGGCTACGACTACACGGTCGAGATGGTCGAGACGACCGTCGAGGAGTACCCCGGACTGCTGGAGACCGGGGAGTTGGACATCGTTCTTCAGACCAGCCCGGATCTGAGCGATTGGCTGGCTGAGCGGTCGAAGGACGGCGCGGTGCTGGACATCGGCACCATGGTCGAGGCGACGCCCGACGTGCGCATCGTCGTGCATGGACGGCTGAGCGAACGCGCTCCACAGATCGTGGATTTCCTCAAGTCGATCACGGCGGACGACGAGGTGTTCGACTCCGCAGCGGCTCGGATCACCGGGGGCAGGATTGGAATAAACCCGAACGTTGCCGCCCTCATCGTCCTCAAGAACCACGAAGACCTCTGGACGCAGTGGGCGCCGGCTGAGATCGTGGAAAGAGTCAAGGGCGCAATCGCGGCGGGCAAGAGCGACCTCAAGAACCGCAAGTGCGTGCCCACAGGAGGCGGAGGCACGACGCCGAACTGCCGTGGCTGGACGGGTGACGGGTGATGCTGCCATATGCTTGAGCAGCATCCATGAATCATTCATTCAACCCGTCTCGGTTGAGAACAGTCCTAAACGTCAAGGACAAACGACGCTTGCGGTTTCGCTGCCCACCGAGCAAGGTATCCGTCTTCCGTGGGGCTATGCCATGCTGCCAGACGGAACGTGCCGAGTCAGTTAGCAGGACACAAGAACCACGCTGTAACAGCGCCGGAGTCTTGTCTTTCCAGTTCTCCGCAAAGTCCATCTCCCAATCATCCAGCAGCGATATGGTGCATACCGTCGGTCCAAAACCGCGATGATCAGTGTGCATTGCTATGCCTTGGCCGGGGAGGTACTCGTTCACAATTACCTGCTCCGGCAGCTTGTCAAAAAGTCCGGTCTCTTCGTATAACCTCTGGGCCAATCTTGCCAACCAATCCGGCAATGCGCCGATATGCATGTCGGGCGTGATGGCGCGCGCCTTGTAGTCGTAGCGCCAGCCGTAATGCTGGACCCGGCGTCTGAGATCATTGCGCCACTCGTTTGCGGCAGCATCGACTCGCTCCACGCTATATGACTGTTCTTCCGGACTCAAGAATCCCTCAATGTACTTGAGTCCCGGGACAGCTGCCACGTCCTGCATCTCTGAACTTCCGCTGATCTCATAGTTGATGTGACGCGGTGTAACCAGCCCTAAGCGGCCTTCTGCGAAATCGGTTCCGAGAAGAGACAATTGAGATGCCATAGTGGAGCCTCCGAGTATTGTTGACGTACGGAAAGTATTGTTGACGTACGGAAGTCGAATTACAGCTTAGAGGTAGGCAACCCCAAACATTCCTATGCCGATGCCTCCACCAGCGGTTTGATGGCGCTCAGGTCGGTCTTGGAGCGGGCGACGTCGAGGTCGTACATTCGTTGGAGGTTGAGCCAGTAGTCGGGGGTCATTCCGAGGGCGCGTCCGATTCGCAGGGCCGTGTCAGCGGTTATCGACCGGCGGCAATGGACGATGTCGTGGATGCGTATCTGGGGCACTCCTATTGTCTTCGCCAGACGGTATTGGGTGATGCCCAGCTCTTCCATGAACTCCGCCAGATGTTCACCCGGGTGGATGGGTTCGGAAACGTTCATGGGCTTTCTCCTTAGTGATAGTCGACGACATCGATCTCCATCGCGCCCTGGTCCGTCCATATAAAGCACACGCGCCATTGATCGTTGACGCGGATGCTGTACTGTCCCTGACGGTCTCCCCGCAGGGCTTCCAACCGGTGGGAGGCGTTGAGTGTCCCGACTTCCGAATCGGTTCTATGTCGGTGATGCTAATGAGTTCCGTTACTAACGTCAAGGATACGTATCAAGATTCATGCGAATGCCGCCGTATATTCGCTGACCGAACTCTCTGGATTCCGGCCTACGCCGGAATGACGGTGGGCAGCATCCGCTGTGTGCGCTGCTTCTTGACTATTGTGGTGGGGTCATCACGAATTGTCGTTTGCCGAGGACGAGGCGGTTCAAAGGTATTGCCCCGTTGAAGCATCGAAGCTATGGAGACTCCTCCATCCGCCCCACACCTAACACCGTCCGCCTCCTGACGTTGTATATCCAAATCGACCGCTGCTCCGGGCGGCGGCCCGGCGCGTTGTCGTTTGGGATACGATAGGGTATCGTGTGGCGAACGTGGCGGCCTTCGTGGTTTTCCGACCGGAGCGGACGGCGGGGCCGTGTTCGAGCGTCCAGCCCGTCGAGGTAATGCTGACACATGTGGGTATACATCGTCCGACGGCTGCTCTACCTGCCGGTCATGCTCTTGGCCGTGGGGCTGATTACCTTTGCCCTCGGGCACTACGGCCCGGGCGACCCCATTCGGGTGATGATGGGCAACAAGTACAACCCGGAGGCGGCAGAGCGCCTTCGGGACGAGCTGGGCCTGAACCGGCCCTTCTTCGTGCAGTACGGCGACTACATGTACGGCTTCTTCAAGGGCGACTTCGGGGAGAGTCTGCGCTTCATCGGCCAGCCGGTTCGCGACCTGATTGTGCCGAAGATGTGGGTATCTGCTCAGCTTTCGATCGCCGCGATGATCATCAGCCTCAGTTTAGGCCTGCCCTTGGGGTTCTACATCGCGCACAAGCAAGGGAGTTGGCAGGACCCGACGGCGGTAACGATCGTGCTCGTGCTCATGTCGATACCGATCATGGTGACGGTGCCGGCGCTTCTGTGGGTCGGGTGCCTCAAGACCGACCTGATACCGTGCTCAGGCTGGGGAGGGTTCTTCGATCCGCGCATCGTCGTGCCCGCGATAACGATGGGCGTTCCGGGCATCGCGGGACTCACACGCCTGATGCGGGCGAGCACCCTCGACGTCATGGGGCAAGACTTCATCCGCACGGCCCACTCGAAGGGACTCGGCCCCGTGCGCGTCGACGTTGGACACGTGCTGCGCAACGCGATGATTCCCATCGTCACGATCCTCGCGTTTTCGCTGGCGGGACTCATCGGCGGGTCGTTCATCACCGAGACGATCATGGGCATTCCCGGCGTAGGTCGCTTCGCCGTCGAGTCGATCTTCAACCGCGACTATCCTGTCATCATGGCGATAACGCTCATTGGCGCGACGGCATTCGTCTTCGCCAATCTGCTGGCGGATGTCGCCTACGCATACATCGACCCACGCATTAGGTACGGTTAAGTGGCTATCGAACCACAGTCACAGCCATTTGACATTCTGCGCGACGAGGTCGACGAGCTCACCGAAGAGAGCCAGCGGCATCGGAGAGGACACTTCGCGCGCGCCTTCTCGCGGCTTATGCGCAAGAAGATCGCAGTCGGGGCGATGGTCGTTATCGCGGTCATCTGGCTGTCAGGGATATTCGCCGCGCCGCTGTCGACGTTCGTGACGGGCTATGAGTACACGGCGCAGGATTACACGGCCTTCCGCGAACCGCCGAGCCTCGAACACTGGGCGGGCACCGACCGCGCGGGGCGGGACGTCTTCACGCGCCTCCTTTGGGGCATTCAGAATACCGTCATTCTCACCGGAGTTGGAATGATCGCGGGCGGGCTGGTCATCGGCATCACGCTCGGCCTCGTTTCAGGGTACTTTGGCGGGAAGGTTGACGGGTTCATCATGCGGATCGGCGAGATCGCCGCGTCGTTCCCCGATATCCTGCTCGTCATCATCATCGCCGCGACGATTCGTCTCCGACTGCTCGAAGCCGTGCGCTGGGTCGAGGACAACACCTTCCTTGACGGCCTCGTGCGCTCCGGCGTGGCCGATTACGTGGTGATAGCCGTCGCGCTCGTGAGCTTCGGGTGGATCGCCATGGCGCGGCTGGTGCGCGGGCAGATCCTCTACCTCAAGGAGACGCAATACGTCGAGAGCGCCCGCGCCATCGGCGTCTCGACGACGCGCATCCTCTTCCGACACCTGCTCCCGAACGCCATCAGTCCCATCGTCGTGACAGTCTCGATGGGCATGGGCAGCATGGTAGGCACGGAGATCGTGCTGAGCTGGCTCGGACTCGGCATCCAGCCGCCCAGGCCGAGCCTCGGCGTGATGCTCCTGGAGGGCGGGTCGATCAGCGTCCTGCGCGTGATGCCCTGGCTCCTGCTGGCTCCAGGCGTCATTGCATGGATGATGGTGCTGGCGTGGAACCTCCTGGGCGACGCGCTCAACGACGTTCTGAATCCGCGCACCCGCTGACGATGGAGCGTGCCCTAGAGCTCCTTCGCGGTCTAGGAGCGTGCCCGGCCACGCCGTTCTTCGAGCGGCTGCCGTCAAGGTACATCACGGAGACGCTGCAACGGGCGGGAGTGGAGCATTGGCGTGACGATTTCGGCAACATCGTCGCGCATGTTCCAGCGACGGCTGAATCATCCGGGCCGCCCATCGCGTTCGTGGCGCACATGGACCATCCGGGCTTCGAGGTTGTGGAGATCGAGGGGTCAGGAGCGGTCGCCAGGGCGATGGGTGGCGTGCCTGCCGCATCACTGACCAAGCCTGTGCGCGTGTTCGTCCTCGCGCCTGACGGAGCGAGGATTCCCGGCGTGACGGCGCCTCACGAGGACACGGTCGATCCGAATGATCGTACATCGGACCGGCTCGTGCGGGTGCGGTTGGACGAGACCATTGATCTACAGCCGCCTATGCCGGTTTTGTTCGACCTCGCGGACTTCGAGTTGGACGGCGACACGATCAGGATGCGGGCAGTCGATGATCTTGCGGGGTGCGCTGCTATCCTGGCGTTGTTGGAGCGAGCGGTGCGTGAAGGATCGGCAACGGACGTATATGGAGTCTTTACGCGGGCGGAGGAGGGGGGATTGTTCGGCGCGCGCCTCATGGCAGAGGCGGCCACGCTTCCGAAGGAGACCATTATCGTCTCGGTCGAGTCGAGCGCGGTCATCCCCGGCGTCGCGCAGGGGGCAGGGCCGGTGATCCGCACAGGCGACGCGCTCACAACGTTCGACTCGGAGGCGGAGGGACTGCTCACAGCGGCGGTCGCGTCAATCCGTCGACGCGAGCCGCATTTCAAGGTCCAGCGGCAGCTCATGTCGGGCGGAGTGTGCGAGGCGACGGCGTTCTCCCTGGCGGGATACGCCGTTACGGGAGTGGCGTTCCCTCTAGGAAATTACCATAACGCCACGACGACGATTCCCGACCCTGAGGGCGGGGTGGCGGAAGAGTACATCCGGGTGTCCGACTTCCTCGGAGGGGTGGAACTGCTGGCCGAGGCTGCCATGCTAAGGGAGGGACGGGATGACATTCCCTCGCGGCTGGGTAGTGTTGCGGACGATGTGAGGGCGCGGCTGTGGGACACTCAAGTGCGATAAGGAACTGAGCCCGAATTCTTCAAGTCCTTCAGGGTGCAGCAGGACGTACGTCCCATTCGCCTGAATAGTCAAAAGTCCCTCAATCAAACAGAACGTTTGGAACTAACCTCTTGTCTGTCCATTCCACAAAGCGGTATACTTTCCGGTATGGTATCTGGTACTGGAGATCGGCGTGCGGCGTTTTGCTGATGAGCACGGAAACGAGGTCAGGCTCACAGACGAGCGGCTCCGGCACATCCTCAAGCGTCACCCTGAAATGGCCTACCAGATGCACCGATTCGCTGAAACCCTCGCCAAGCCGGACGCGGTGACGGCTTCCAAGTCCAACCTCACGGTGGAACTCTACTACCGGCTCTATCCTGACCTGCGGGGCAGGAGCCGCTATGTTTGCCTCGTGGTCAAGCGAGGGAGAGGCCCCTCCTTCATCCTAACCGGCTATCTCGACAGAAAAATCAAAGGAGACTGAGCATGACGAGCACGAAGGTGTCCGTTTGGTACGACGACGAAGGGGACATGCTTGAGGTGCTGTGGGCGTTTAGAGAGGGGTACTTCACCCCCACCGACGACGAGCGCATACTCAAGCGGCTGGACGACGACGGAGAGGTCATCGGGTTCTTCATACATGAGATGAGCACGCTGAAGCAGTCCAGCCCCGTCGAGTTTGAGTTTGCGTCCGAAACCCCGGCCGATGATGTCGCCAACGTTACGGTGCGGCAAGCGGCGGTTGAATTGGGCGTCTCCGACCGCAGAGTGCGTCAACTGGCCCGGGAAGGGCGGGTAAGAGGTGCGGTCAAGACCGGAGCGGAGTGGCTGATTCCGACGCCGGTCGAGGTGATTCCTGGGAGACGAGGGCCAGTCGGTGTCGCCGGGCGTGGCGAAACGACAAGCGGGTAGAACGTGTCACATACTCAGACAACTGCACATAATCGCCGTCCGGATGGGGGTCCCCCTACTCGCCGCCTCTAATCAGCCCCGCCCGGCTCCGGCAGAGGCGGGAGTGGGGCGTTCAGCATATCGGTTAGGGCCGTGCCTTCGAGCGTCTCGTGCTCGATGAGGTACTTGGACACCTGGACCAGCTTGTCCTTGTGGGCGATGATGAGGTTCTTGGCCGTCTGGTACGCGCCCTCGATGAGGTTGTGGACCTCATCGTCGATGGTCTCGGCGACGTGGTCGCTGTAGTCGGCCTGCTCGGAGATCTCCCTGCCGAGGAAGACCAGCTCCTCGCGCTTGCCGAACGTGCGCGGACCGAGCTTCTGGCTCATGCCGTAGCGCATGACCATCTGCCGCGCAAGATTGGTGGCCTGCTCGATGTCGTTGCTCGCGCCGGTCGTTATCTGCTCGGCCCCGAAGACCTCCTCTTCGGCTGCCCTCCCGCCCATGAGCGTGGCGAGGCGGGCCTTCACCTGCCTGAGCGTCATGAAGTAGCTCTCTTCGTTGGGAATCGACTTGGTGTAGCCGCCCGCGTGACCTCGCGAGACGATGGTCACCTTGGCGACGGGATCTGCGTCGTCGAGCAGATGGCCGACGAGGGTGTGACCCGCCTCGTGGTAGGCCGTCACCTCTTTGTCCCTCGCGCTGATGACCCGCGACTTGCGGGCGGGACCTGCTATCACGCGGTCGATGGACTCCGCGAAATCTTCGTAGAGCACCGTCGTGCGGTTGTTGCGCGCGGCGAGGATGGCTGATTCGTTCACGAGGTTCGCCAGATCGGCCCCGCTGAATCCCGGCGTCTGCTTGGCAACGCTCTCGATGTCGATGGACTCGTCGATGGGCTTGCCCTTCATGTGGACCTTGAGGATGGCTTCACGACCGCGCACGTCGGGGTTGTCGAGGGTGACTTGACGGTCGAATCGGCCCGGCCTGAGGAGGGCGGGGTCGAGAATATCCGGGCGGTTGGTCGAGGAGAGAACGATGACGTTGACGCTCGTTTCGAAGCCGTCCATCTCCACGAGTATCTGGTTCAGCGTCTGCTCGCGCTCGTCGTGTCCGCCTCCAAGTCCGGCCCCGCGGTGTCTGCCCACGGCGTCGATCTCGTCGATGAAGACGATGCAAGGGGCGTTGCGTTTCGCCTGCTCGAACAGGTCGCGGACGCGAGACGCGCCGACGCCGACGAACATCTCCACGAACTCCGAGCCGCTGATCGAGAAGAACGGCACGGCGGCCTCGCCCGCGACTGCACGGGCAAGGAGCGTCTTGCCGGTTCCGGGCGGCCCCACGAGCAGGACGCCACGCGGTACGCGCGCGCCCAGCGTCTCGAAGCGCTCCGGGTATCTGAGGAAATCGACGACCTCTTCGAGCTCCTCTTTCGCCTCGTCGGCTCCTGCAACGTCTTCGAATGTGACGTTCGGCTGGTTGCCAACGAGCATCCTCGCCCGGCTGCGCCCGAAGCTGAACGTCTGGTTCGTGCTTCCCTGAGCCTGACGCATCATGAACAGGAGCACGGCGCCGAAGAAGATAAGCGGGAGGAAGTTGATGAGTATCCCGAAGATGCTGCCGAGACCGCTCGATCCCACGACAACGATGTGCGGCTTGCCTCCGGCATACGGGTCGATCCCGGCATCTACCAGTATCTCGACTATGCTGACATTCTGCTCTATCCGCGACGTGAACGTATCCTGCAGGGTGGTGAGTATCGTTAGCCGGTCGCCGCGCACCTCTATCGTGTCGATATCGCCGCGCTTTGCCATAGCTACGACTTCGCTGATTCCCAGGTCTTTGCTGCCTCCGGGCACGTCGGAGAATAGCGTGAAGAAGATCGCGATCACGGCCACGACGATCAGCAGGTATATGAAGCCATTGCGCATGAAACGGGAGTTCATTGCCCCTCCAGAGGACTCATCGCCGTCCCTTCCGGTTGAACGGAACGAGTTATGGGAGTCTCTCAGCTATCATAGTACCACCGTTTGCAGTCCCAATTCAAAGCGCGAATACGGCCTCAAATTTATCAAACCTAGCGGGTACGCGGCTTCAAACGTCCCGACCGAGGCCCTGCTCATCCTGTGGTCGGCGGGGCGCTGTGGGATCGCCCGTCGCGCTCGCGCCGAAGCGCTCCGGTTTCCAGTACCAGACGCGCCCCTGATCGGCACCCGCGACGAGCTCGAACTTGCCGTCGCCGTCCCAGTCGACCGGCGCCGGATGCACGCCGTGCCGCCAGAACTCCAGTGGCTCGCCGTCCTCATTCCACAGGACGACTTCGGGCCTCCTGAAGATGGGTCCTTCATTGGAGCCTACATTCTTGGCGAAGAGGACGTAGCTGCCGCGATACGGGCTGCCATGCTGCGGGCCAACGCCCAGCAGCAGGTCGAGCACGCCGTCGCCGTCCCAGTCGACCACGTTGATCTTCGTCCGTCCTCGACCGTCCCCGCCACCCGGGGTGTAGACGCCGTGCGTCTTAATCGTCTCACCGTCCTCGTAGCGGAGCTTCTCTCCAGGGTGGAGGAGGGAAGGCTCGTCCGGCCCGATCCTGCGGAACACGGCGAGGTCGAGGTCTTTGTCCTGAATGACGATGTCGGGGAGACCGCTGCCGGAGAAGTCGCCCACGCCCGCCTGCTGCCTCCACGGGCCACGCAGTGGTTCTCCGTCGGTGATGTAGAGACGCTGCGGAGGGCCTAGCTCAGGCTCGGACTTCGTTCCCCAGTTCGGGTACCAGTCGTACAGGCCGATCATGTCGCTGAGGAGCAGGTCGAGCAGGCCGTTCCCGTTCCAGTCCACGAGGACGGGGTTGCTGTAGCCGCCCGTGTCGCCGTCGTAGGGACCCTGGGAGCCGCCCCAATTGTGTCCGCCGGCGGGGTCGGGAGTGGCCAGGCGGCGTATCTCCGTCGTGCCGTAACGCACGCGCTCGGGCAGGGCGAAGCGGAGCGGGTCGGTCGAGAGGGTCTTGTACCAGAGGACGTACCCCTCCACGCCGCCGACCACGAGGTCGGGCGTACCCGTGCCTCGCCAGTCGCCGACGGTTGGGACGCTGAAGAAGCTGTTGCCGACGTGCGGGTTGTGCTGCTTGATCTTCTTGGGCGTGTCGTATACGGGACGGCCCTCCGCGTCGTGGCCCCGGAGGCGCGACCATGAGGGCGACTGTGACCGGTCGCCCGCGAAGATGTCGAATCGGCCCGGTTTCAGCGCGTCGGACACGCCGATGTTGATGTCGAAGTTCGTTACGCGGTTGAACGGCTCGTTGTGCATCGTGAACAGCTCGGCGATTGCGCCCCATTGCGGGGAGGGCCCCGTCGCGATCAGAGGAAGGTGGTAGACCCTGCCGTAGTAGGTGCAGAGCAGAAGTCCCGCGCCCGGATTCGTCGGATCAACCGGCGATGCCCACATGGTGTGGCGCGGCAGTTTGACGCTCGCCGTGCCCGCGTAGGTGAACTCGATTCCGTCACCCGTGACGGGGATGGATTCCCGCGTTCGCGGGAATGACGGAGACAGGGGGCCGGAGTTCTCGAAGAGGTGGAGGGTCGGCGTTGGGGTCTCGCCGATCCAGCGACCGTCTCGATGGTAGCGGTCGCGCTGGTCCTCGGGGGATATGCCGGTCGTCGGGTCGATGTGGTACTTGTCGCGCTCGCCCTGGCTGACTACCACGAGGTCGGTCCGGCCGTCGCCGTTCCAGTCGATGGTGGTAGTGGAACCTTTTGACCACGAGCCGGCGTCGAAATCCGTCCCCTTCACCTGAACGGGCTGCCCGGCCTCCCGGTCGGTGGCCGCTCCGCTCGCAAGCGATAGGGCGACTACGGGCTTGTGCGAGTAGTACCGCAAGCCAACTATCGCCTCTACGACGCCGTCGCGGTTGAAGTCGGCCGCCGTGAGCAGGAATCCGGTGAGGCCCTCGTCGTTCTCGTCGCGCTGGGCCGACCGCGATATGGTCCCCCATCGCCGTCCCCGGTCGACGACCGGCGTCCCGTCCGCGAGAGTGTCTACGAACTTGTGCGCGAAGATGTCGTTGCCGGAAGTGACGAGCTCCGGCTCCCCGTCTCCATCCCAGTCGAGGACGTGCACCGTCGACGTGGGATCGCAAGGTGCGTGGAGATCGCCGATCACGCCTTCGTCGCCGAGTACCAAGGGCGATCCGTCTCCCGTATTGCCGCCCTCGATGGGGCGTGGGTATCCGCTCATTTCGCTCCTCCACATAGCCATGTCTGCATTGCGTGATGCGCCGAATTATACGCGGGAACGCATAGAAACGCCCGGTCTCGCGGCCGGAAATGGAGCGCCGCCGACTGTGATATCCTTTGGGCGGCTTCACAGTGAACTGTCGGACGAGCCGGAAGCGCGGGAGGAACGCCATGAAACGACCACGCCTAATCTACTACAACGACGCGCACCACTTCCACGGCAAGCGGATGGAACCGCCCGCCAGCATCCACATGCTGGAATGGCCGGTCAACGAGGTTGCGGGCACCGGCGTCGATCTGCTCGCGCTCGGCCTCGGCTACGGCGACGTGTACTTCCACCAGAGCAAGGTGGGCCGCGTCGTGGGCCAACAGAAAGAGGTGTGGCAAAACTACATCGACTGGCGCATCATGCGGATGGTCGAGGAGGCCGCCAAGAAGGGGACAGACCAGCTCCGAGAGGTCATCCGCCGGGGTCGCGAAACGGGAATCACCGTCTTCCCCAGCATCAAGCTGCAGTCCGGCAACCTACCCTACGGCGAACGGTGCGGACGGCTCAAGTGGGAACGGGGGGCTGAGGTGTGCATAGGAGAGCCGGGCCGCAACGAGTGGGCCTACGACTACGCGGTCAAGGAAGTCCGCGACGAGAATCTCGCCGTCATCCGCGAGGTGCTGGAGGACTACGAGGCCGACGGCATCGAGTTGGACTTCATGTTCGGCAGCCAGTATTTCAAGAGCGACGCCCTCGACGAGGGCGCGAAGACTATGAACGCCTTCGTGGCGGAAGTTCGAGAGTTGGCGACCCAAATCGGTCAGAAGCAGGGCCGAGAGGTTGGCGTCATGGCCCGTATCGGCCTACTTCGTGACGAGAACCTGTCGAACGCCCTCGACGCCGAGCAGTGGCTCCGCGACGGTTCGCTCGACTATATCGTTGGGCAGGACCCGAACGTCGTGGCCGAGACGGGGGTCCGCGAGACGTGGCTCCCCGACGCCGCCAACGCCAACGGCGGCGCCGCGTACTACCGACCGCCGAGGCGCGTCTACGATGAGCGCGTCGGACTGCCGAGCATCGACATGTACCGCGCTCTCAACCAGAACCTCATAACCGACGGCTGGGCGGGGCAGTACCACGGCTACCTGTTGTGGCCGTTCGCCGAGCGCGAGTACCAGATCCTCCGCGAGCTTGCCCACCCGGAAGTGCACGTTCGCAGTCACAAGCGCTATATCACCCAGCCGCGGGAAGGCATGGAAGGCGAGCCCACCACGACGCCTCACCGCGAGTTGCCGGTGGAGCTCATGGAAGGGGAGACGTCGTCGGTGACCATCCGCATCGAGGACGACATCGAGAGCGCGAAGGCCGACGGCGAGATGCGCAAGCCTATACTGACACTCAGGTTCTCCTATTTCTGCATTGAGGACGAGTACGAGATCAGGTTCAACGGCGAGGCGCTGCCGCTCGATCAGGCCGAGATCACCGACGAACGCGGTCTGGAGATGCGGACGATACTTCGCGGCGGGATGGACATCCAAGCGCCTCTCGGCATGTCCGCCCACTGGTTCCGCTTCTCGCTGCCGATACACCTCGTCAAGCGCGGCGACAACCTCGTCGAGGTCGAGATGTTCAAGTTCGAGCCTCGCGCCGCCTTCAATCGCAGCATCAACGGCGTCGAGGTGCTCATGCGCTACAAGGACATGGAGCGTCCTCAAGGCTTCGACGTGGATCGCGTGTCGCCGCTGTCGGCGTAGTGCGTCGGCCTCGCCGTTTCTAGCTGTCGAAGTGTAACGCCGACCGTTTCTCCGGCCTCGTAAGGCCGTGTCCGTCGGTTCGCTACCCCCAACGAGGTAACAGTTGGTCACGCAGATTATCCAGCGCTTCACCGGCCCCCGCACCAAGGTCCCGGTGCGGCAGTACCGAACCCTCCTTCTCAAGTACGTCCGGCAGCAGAAGGGCATCGTGGCGCTCGCCTCCGTGCTGATCCTGACCAACATCGGCCTTCAGCTTGTCAATCCGCAGATCATGCGGTACTTCATCGACGAGGCGGTGGCGGGCAGTCCGCTGCGTAACCTCATAACTGCAGCGGGGGTCTTCGTGGCGGTGGCCCTGGTTCAGCAGTTCGTTGGCGTGCTGGCGACCTACACGAGCGGCCAGGTCGGATGGAACGCCACAAACGCCCTTCGGTCCGACCTCGCGCGCCACGCGCTGTTCCTCGACATGCCCTTCCACAACAGCCACACGCCGGGGGAGATGATCGAGCGCATCGATGGGGACGCGGAGACGCTCGGAGGGTTCTTTTCCACTTTCGCCGTCGAGATTCTGGGCAACATCGTCATGCTGGTAGCAGTCATCGCACTTCTGTTCCGTGAGAACTGGCTCGCCGGTCTCGTACTTTCCACGTTCGCCTTCTTTTCCATGGCAATCATCATACGGATGCGTAACGTGTCCGTAGCAAGCTGGAGGGCAGACCGTGAAGCGAGCACTGAGACGTACGGCTTCATCGAGGAGCGTCTCGCGGGCCGGGAGGACATAAGAACAAGCGCCGCCCAGTCCCACGTCATGAAGGGTTTCTTCGACCATATGTGGTCGTGGTTCCGCGTCCGCGTCAGGGCAGCGGCGATTACCAGTGTTGTCACGAACACCGCGCTGTTCGTCAACAGCGCGGGCTTGGCGGTGTCGTTGTTCGTTGGGGCCTATCTGTTCTACGGGGACTGGATCACCATCGGCACGGTCTTCCTCATTTACCAGTACTCGAGCCTGCTTAGGCGGCCGGTAATCGGGGTCTCCCACGAGATGGAAGAGCTTCAGCGAGCCGGGGCGAGCGTCATCAGAATCCACGACCTCCTCCGCACCCGCCGAGAGGTTATCGATGGACATGGTGTCCGTTTCCCCGATGGGCCGCTCTCCGTTCGGTTCGATTCCGTCTCTTTCGCATACAACAGCGGTGAGCCGGTCCTGCACGATGTCACCCTTGACCTCCGTTCCGGCAGGCTTCTGGGACTCCTGGGTAGAACGGGAAGCGGCAAGACCACGATGACGAGGCTCCTCTTTCGTCTCTACGACCCCGACGAAGGCAGGATACTTATGGGAGGAGAGGACATCCGAGAGGCGCGGATTTCCGATCTTCGTGACAGGGTCGGCCTCGTGCCGCAGGAGGTCCGACTCTTCCATGGAACGGTGCGTGACAATCTGACGTTCTTCGACCGCAGTGTGCCCGATGGGCATCTGCTCGACGTGCTCGGCGAGATGAGCCTGACACGATGGTACGACACGCTGCCTGACGGGCTCGACACGATGCTTCAACCGGATGGCGGCGGCCTCTCTTCCGGTGAGGCACAGATGCTCGCCTTCGCGCGAGTATTTCTCAAGGACCCTGGTATCGTGATACTCGACGAGGCCACATCGCGGCTAGACTCCAGTACCGAGGCATCCATCAAGGCGGCGATAGATAGGTTGGTCCGGGGGAGGACCGTTTTCATAGTCGCCCATCATCTGGCTACCATCCAGAGGTGCGACGACATCGTCATACTCGAAGGCGGACGGCTCGTGGAGGCCGGGGAGCGAAGGCTCCTCGCATCTGACCCGACCACCCGCTTCCATCGTCTTCTCCAGACGGGCCTCGAGGAGGTCCTGTCATGAGCACATGGCGATACCTCACTTCTCTCTCGTGGACGTTCAAGTGGACTCTTGCGCTCGACTTTCTTGGCACGGTTGTCGTGATCGTCGGGCTTGAACAGGCATTCGCTCTTACCTTGAGAGAGGTCTTCAACACCCTAACCGGGGATGCGCTGACCTCGCTGAGCGTGTGGACGCTCTGTGGGGTGCTGGTAGGGTTTGCTGCCGCGCGCTTCGCGGTGTTCGTGGGCACATTTGCGCTGCAGTTCGCCAACGAGTTCATGATCGGCGCCCTTTTGCAGAGAAACGTTCTCGCACATCTTATGAACATGAGTGGCGACCGCAGCCTTCCCTCATCGCCTAGCGAGGCCGTGACCAGGTTCAGAGGTGATGCCTCAAGTGTCGGAGTATTTCTTATTGTGCCGAAGTTCATCGCGGCGGAGCTCGTATTCGCCGCGGTTGCAGTCTTCATTATGATACGCATCTCCCCCTTGATCACGTTGGTTGCATTTGTCCCACTCATTGTCATCCTCGCTGTCTTTGTCGTCGCCAGGGCCCTTATTGCACGGACCCGGAAGAGAAGCCGAGAGGCAACCGGGGACGTGGTAGGATTCCTCGGCGAGATGTTCGGGTCCGCCGAGACAATCAAGGTCGCCGGAGCCGAGCCCCATGTCCTTGGCGAGTTCGACCGTGTGAACGCGGAGCGCAAACACGCTGGCCTGAAAGACACGCTGCTTACTCGCACACTAGGCGCCATCTTCCTCAACGTGCAGAGCTTCGGCACGGGCGCAATTCTGATCGTTGCCGGCCAGGCGATGCTCAGTGGACAGTTCACCGTTGGCGACCTCGTGCTATTCGTCTTCTATTTGGAGGCGTTCACGATGCTTTTCGCGGGCATCGGTGAGGTATTGACGGCATATCGGCATACCGGCGTCAGCATCGAGCGGCTCGTTGAATTGATGCCGGGTTCCTCCCACGAGAAGCTGGTCGAACGCAATTCGACGCACCTGTTCCGAAAAGCGCCGAAACCCGTCCCTGTCGAGAAGACCGAAGCCGACCGTCTCGAACGTCTGGAGGCCCGTGCGGTAACCTACGTGTACCCGAACTCAGAGCACGGCGTGCAGGGCGTAGACCTCTGCCTGCAAAAGGGGTCGTTCACGGTCATTACCGGAAGGGTCGGCTCCGGCAAGAGCACTCTTCTGCGGGTGCTGCTGGGTTCGCTGCCGCTGCAGGAGGGCGAGCTGCGGTGGAACGGCAGGAAGGTCGATGACGCGAGCGAGGTCTTGGCGCCGCCGCGCGTAGCCTACACGTCTCAAGTCCCACGCCTGTTCAGCGAAGAGTTGCGCGGCAACATCCTTCTGGGTCTTCCCGAGGATAAGGTAGACCTCCCCGGCGCCGTCCGCTCCGCCGTGATCGAACGGGACATAGACGACCTGGAAGACGGGCTGGACACCGTCGTGGGGCCGCGCGGGGTAAAGCTCTCCGGGGGACAGCAGAGAAGGTCCGCCGCCGCGCGGATGTTCGTCCGCGAACCGGAGCTGCTCGTCTTCGACGATCTGTCGAGCGGTCTCGACGTGGAGACCGAGCAGATTCTGTGGGAGCGGCTGTCCGACCGCCCGGATAGGACAGTGCTCGCCGTCTCTCACCGCAGGGCTGCCCTCCGTCGCGCCGACCACATCGTCGTCCTCAAGGACGGGCGAGTTGATGCCGAGGGGAAGCTGGACGACCTTCTCGCCAACTCCGCCGAGATGCAGCGCCTGTGGGCGGGCGACGTTGACTAGTCGCCTCTAAACGCGGTCGCAATTTCATTTACCGCCCTTGCCTTCTTTCACGGGTCGTCATGACCCGACATGCTCCCGAAACGTTGGAATTTGTGAGCGCTTTGGCGTGATACGCTAGCGCTACCTATCCGACACCGTAGACCCTATCTCGTGATGAAACGACCTCGACGAAAACTGCACATCCGCCGATGGCTGGCCTCCTTTGTGCTCGCCGTGCTGTTGGTGCTGCCAAGCGGAGACCGGCTGCACATCACTCCTGCCCTGGACGTGGCGTCCGAGCACGTTTTCTCGCTGGTGCAGTGGCACATCACCAACTTCTTCGGCAAGTGGGGACATTTGCTGCGGGAGGCCGTACCTGGTCAGAAACCCTTACGCGACGAACGACTCGCCATCGTGGATGAGTACCTGCAGACATCGCGGCTGGCGGCTAAGGAAGAGCGCCTGATCGAGGGTCGTATCGCCAGGGCCGGCGGGGCGAACAGCGCCAAGGGCGCCGTCATCTCCCGTGAGTATCTCGACGAGCTGCTCGGACTTCAGCGCGGGCTGCGTCCCAAGGCGGAGGAGGCCGTCGAATCGGAGGTGAGCGCCGTGCTCCTCACTCAGGGGTTCGGGTGGTGGGGCAACCTGCTCTTTCCGCCGGTGGACATCAGGTTCGGCCACCTGCCGACCATCATCGTGACCTCGCGCCGCGACAAGATCGCGCGTCTCGAACGCCTCCTGCTCCGTCCCGAGCTCGAGTACATCGAGCGTGGCAGGCTGGAGGACGCCATACTCGACCAGTACGACCTATCGGCCATCGTGGGCAATCTGGCCGGACTCTCGACCTATCCCACGCTCGTCGCCGACACCGACTCGCTGCGCTCGGTCCTTCGTACGGCAGCGCACGAGTGGCTGCATGTCTACTGGTTCTTCCGTCCGTTCGGACAGGCATTCTGGACCTCGGAGGAGATGGCGACCCTCAACGAGACGGCCGCCGACATCGCCGGACGCGAGCTTGGCGACGATACGTTCGCGCGCATGGGCGGCGACCTCGACGACAACGCGCGCCGCTACCTGCCGCAGGAGGATCGCGACCCACGATTCACTCGGATGATGCGGGAGACCCGGCAGCGCGCCGAAGAGCTTCTCGCCGACGGCAAGGTCGACGAAGCTGAGGAGTACATGAAGGAGCGCTGGTGGCTCATGCGGCTCGGCGGCTACGGCTTACGCAAGCTCAACCAGGCCTTCTTCGCCATGCACGGCATCTACGGGGAGAGTGTAACGTGTAACGTCGGTCAGCCCCATCGGCGACGAGGTGGCCGAGTTTCGCTCCTACTTCGCCTCCACCGGCGACTTCATCAGAGGCTTGAACGGTGTGTCGACGTACGACGAGTTTCTTGAGCGGCTGGACGAGAAGCGTGGGGAGTGACGCAGGGAGTCTTGCGCCTGATCCAACTCCTTGACACCCCTTCGGGGAGGCTCCTACACTCTCCGCCGACGTTCCGCAGGAGAGAACCCCCATGGCCCTTACGGTCTACGACTTCCGTACCGACGTGCGCAGCGTGCTCGTTACGCCGCAGATCAGATCGCGGTTCATGAGGCTGGAGGCGGGAGAGGTGGCGGAGCCGCACTCCCACGATCTCGGCCACGAGATATTCCTCGTCCTGGACGGACGGGCGGAGTTCACCATCGACGGCGAGACGGGTGAAGTCGGGCCGGGCCAGATGTGCGTCGCCCTCGTCGACCAGCTCCACTCGCTCCGCGTCCTCGGCGACAAGCCCATGACCATGTACCTCTCGGTGACTCCGCACATCCAGCCGACGCATACCATGTGGACCCCGGAGGGCGAGCGGATGCCACACCGATTCGCGTCGTCCACCGCCTACGATGTGCAGACGGACACGACGACCCCGTACGGAGTTCTGCTCGACAGTCTGACTGCCGCCACGCTCGCCGTCCGGGACGCCGCTTGCCATGCCGCGGACAAGCAGATGGACGAAGCCGAAGCCCTGAAGGCTGCCGCAGCAAACGACGACCTCGACTCCGCGTCTGCTTCCAGGAGCGACATATGGGACGCGCAATTCGAGGTGTACCGGCGCTCCGCCGAGCTGGCCGACCTCTGGAACGACGTCGCCCCGCGGGCGGGAAGGACGTGAGAAGGTCGATGGACCCCGTACGCATAGGCGTTGTCGGGTGCGGCGCGATCGCGCAGATCCACCACCTGCCCTTCCTCACCGAGCTCGCGGAGGAGTTCGAGGTAGCCGCCGTCTGCGACGTGTCGCCGTCCGCGGTCGAGCATGCCGCGAAGCTGTTCCACGTGCCGAACCGCTTCACCGACTATCGCGAGATGCTCGAAACGGATATCGACGCCGTCCTGATGTGTCACTTCGACCCCAAGACGGAGGTCGCCGTGGCCTCCCTCGACGCCGGGAAGCACGTCTTTGTCGAGAAGCCGGTCTGTTACTCCAACGAGGAGTTCGCCGCGATTGCCGAGGCCGTCCAACGTTCCGACAAGGTCGCACAGGCGGGCTACATGAAGCTGTACGAGCCGGCTTATGAAGTGGCAAAACCCGAGATCGAGCGGATGGACGACATCCGATTCGTCCAGGTTAACCACTTGCACCCGGACAACGACCTGCACGTGCGGCAGTTCAGGACGCGGTCATTCGACGATGTGCCGCAGGATGTGATCGAACGAACGAGAGACGCTCGGCGACTGGCCGAACGCCAGGCGTTAGGGGATGTCCCGCCTCACGTCCTCCGCGCTTTCAGCACCGTCGCGGGCAGTATGATCCACGACCTCTATGGGCTCCGCGACCTCTTCGGGACGCCGAGCAGGGTCATCAGTACCGAGATATGGCAGGACGGCGGGGCAGTCTCCACCACGCTGGAATACCCACAGGGTTTTCGATGCGTAGCGACGTGGGTCGACCTCCCCGACCTGTGGGACTTCTACGAGACGCTTGAGGTCTACGGAAGCAGGAAGCGCGTGATCGTGTCGTACCCGACGGGCTTCTCCCGTGAGGTCGCTCAGGTGAGAATTCACGAGATCGACCGGAGCGGGACTTCGATCGCGAAGAAGCCGGCCGTGGACTGGGAGAGTCCGTTCCGCAGAGAGCTGCGCCACTTCCACGACTGCATCGTCAACGGCAAGACGCCGAGGTCGCCCCTAGTTGACGCGGGACAGGATGTCGCCCTCGTGATAGACATCGTGAAGGCTTATCTGGACGGGGACCGGTAGCCTGATCCACAACGCGAAGTACCTTCGGTGAACCGGTGCCAGGCGCGTAGCAGGCATGTAGGCAGAAGCCGTGCGTCGGTCATGCTCAGTGGATTTCCAATGTGATAGCATTGGCGTATGAAGACGATTCGTGTCGAGTTTGACGAGACAGTGCTGGAGAGATTCGACCGGCATCCTGCTGTCCGTGAGCGAGGCCGTTCTGCGGTGTTGCAAGAGGCCGCTAGCGCCTATCTCATGGGAGCGGACAACGATATCGTTGCCGAACGTTACCGAGCGGGCTATCTCAGCGCCCCGGCGATAGACGACGAACTCGGCGGCTGGGCTGACCAAGCCGTATGGCCGGAGGACTAGACTCGGGACCGCGCCGGGGAGAGATTTGGATCTACCGGTTCAGTCCGCCCGACAAACGACGGCCGGTTGTGGTCTTGACGCGTTCCGATGTGCTTCCCTTGCTGCGTACGGCGATGGTGGCGCCGATAACGTCAACGATTCGCGGTCTGCCGAGCGAGGTCGTTGTGGGCGTGGATGAGGGCCTCAAGAACGACTCGGCGATCAACTGCGACCATATCCAGACCGTCGATCAGCGATTGCTGCGTCGCTATGTCGGTTCACTAAACGAAGCAAAGATGATTGAATTCTGCCGCGCCCTAGCTATCGCGACGGGTTGCGCGTAGCGTCAGCCTAGCCCCGCCGCGGCCTCGGAAATCTTGACACCGCGAAGCGGTGATCCCTACAATACGGCCTTCGGGCGACGTGCGCCTGCTCGATTCCGAAAGAGTCGGTGTCGTTATGCACTTTAACGTTTCGCAGCTTGTTCGTGAGACCAGCGGCTCCACCAGGGAGCACGAGGTCGAAGACCGTGTCACGTTCCGCGGCGACCTGATCGAAGTGCGGGGCAGCGTCCGGTTCGTCCGGACGGACAAGAGCGTCTGGGTGACGGCCCTGCTGGACACACAGGTCGAGTCCGAGTGCGGACGGTGCCTCAATGCTTATATGCAGGCAGTGGAGATAACCATCGACGAGGAGGCGATTCCCCGATTCGACCCCATCAGCGGCATTCGGCTCCTCGATGATGTCGACCCGGTGGAAATCCTCGTAATCGACGAGGACCAGGTCCTCGACCTTACCGAGACATCCCGCCAGTATATTTCGCTCGGCCTGCCGATGAGTCCCCTCTGCCGCACGGACTGCGCCGGAATCTGCGCAGGCTGCGGCGTCAACCGGAACCAGGAGTCATGCACGTGCGACCGCGTCGAGCGAGACAGCCGCTGGGGTCCGCTCCTGGACGCTCTGCCGTCCATCGAAACAATGAACTTGAGTAAGAACTAAGAACACCTTGACCGCTACTCGCTCGACGGGCGACCCTGTGAAGGGCACGTCGAGAGGGAGCGCCCGGAAGGACTGAACAGCAATGCCAGGCGGACCAGTACCGAAGAAAAAGCACTCGCGCTCACGCCGCGGAAAGCGGGCAGCGCACCAGTTCCTCGCCGTCCCGACCATCGTCGACTGCCCCGAATGCTCGGGCAAGATGAGGCCGCACCATGTGTGTCCCTCATGCGGGTTCTACGATGGTCGCGAGATCATCCCGAGCGAGGAGATCGAAGTCGAGTAGGAGACGACGATTGACCTTGCGGTTTTCCCCTCCCCCAAAAGGGACCGATACGGCGTTCCTGTTTCCCGGACAGGGGACGCAGAGCGTCGGCATGGGCGAGGAGTTGTACAACAACTCAAGCGCCGCGCGGGCCGTCTTCCACGAGGTGGATATGGCCCTCGGACGACCCCTCACGAGGCTCCTGTTCGAAGGGCCTGACGAGACGCTCCGCCAGACGATGAACGCGCAGCCCGCCATCATGTCCGTCAGCCTCGCCACCATGCGGGCCATGCAGGACCACCTCGGCGCGGACGCGACGCCTCGTCCGGCTCTCGTAGCCGGTCACAGCCTTGGCGAGTACACGGCCCTCGCCGTCGCGGGCGTATTGGACGTTGGCGAGACGGCGTGGCTCGTGCAGGAGCGCGGCAGGCTCATGCAGGAGGCCTGCGAAAAGCAGTCCGGCAGCATGGCCGCGGTCATGGGACTGGACGCCATGGTGCTGGAACAGATCTGCCGCGAGACCGGCACCGTCATATCCACCGTCAACACGCCAGACCAGATCGTCATAGCCGGTGAGCGTCGCGCACTCGCAAACGCGCTCGACCTTGCGAACGCTCGCGGGGCGAAGAAGGCCGTCCCCCTGCGGGTCGCGGGCGCCTTCCACTCCCCGCTCATGGAGCCCGCCCAGGTAGGTCTCATCGACGCCGTCGAGAGTCTCAACTTCAAGGACCCGTCCGTCCCCATCGTCGCCAACTGCACGGCCAAGCCCGTGACCAAGGGCGAGGACGTCAAACGAGAGCTCATCGCGGGAATATGCAACTGCGTCCACTGGAGCCGCTCCGTCGACTACATGATGGGTAGCGGCGTCAACCGCTTCATCGAGGTCGGCCCGGGCCGGGTCCTCAGCGGAATGGTCAAGCGCATCAACCGACGCGCCGACGTGCAGGCCGTGGGCGACTGGGACTCGATCCTCCGGCTCAGCCGCAACTGATACCCCCCATTTCCACACCAGTGACCTCCAACACCACACTGAACAGACCTAGCAAAGCCGTCACCCGGCGGAAGGCCCGCGTCATCGCCGTGCAGGTGCTCTACGAGGTCGACGGCTCCGACCACGAGGTCGAGATTGCGCTGGCAACCCGGCTCGATGAGGCCGCCGTTATGCCCGACGCGGATGCGTTTACGCGGAAACTGGTCAGCGGGGTACTTGCCAACAGGCCGGAAATCGATAAGATAATAGCCACGCACGCGCCGAACTGGCCGATTCAGCAGATGGCGATGGTCGACCGCAACATCCTGCGCGTCGCCATCTACGAAATCCTCAAGGACGGTGAGACTCCGCCAAAGGTGGCTATCAACGAGGCCGTGGAACTTGGTAAGATATACGGGGCCGACAGATCGCCGATGTTCGTCAACGGCGTCCTCGGAGCCCTGATGCGCAACAGAGCACAGTACGACACGTCGAACACCGCTACGGACGAATAGGGAGGAACACACTATGGCAAGTCTCTTGGAACGAGTTCAGGAAGTCGTCGCCGACAAGCTGAGCGTTGACACCGAGGAGGTCACTCCCGACGCGTCATTCACCGAAGACCTGAACGCCGACTCGCTCGATCTCGTCGAGCTCATCATGGCCTTCGAGGAGGAGTTCGGCGACGACGACAACCCCCTCGAAATCTCCGACGAGGACGCCGAGTCCATCACCACCGTCCAAGCGGCCATCGACTACCTCCAGGCACACGGCGGCGACGAGTAGCGCAGCTACCCCAGAACTCAACACTCGACCTATTTCACGCGGGCGGGCCTAACGCGGTCTGCCCGTTGTTGTTGATGATCTACTCCGTGCTCCTCAAGTCGGCTGTGGCAAGGAGTACGATATCGTTTGGATGTCGCAACGCAGTACATCTGCTGGCGAGTTCGTCGTTGGCAACTTTGTTGAGGACCTTTAGCCGTCTATTGCGCTCAGAATTGTCGTCGTAGATAAGACTGGCAGAGCCTTTAGTTCGTTCCACGAGCAGACTTCCGAAGAATTCAGGATTAGAGATCGATTGCTGCTGACCCTCTTTCAAGAAGATCGGTATGAGCGCATCCCATCGCGGTATTCCCTGATCGTTCTGCCAGCGGATCTTGTAAAGCCCCAGCGTGCCTGAGTCTGGGCCAAGAAGGCTTGCATACTCCCCCATGAACTCCGGCGACATAGCAAAGTCGATCAGGTCACGGAAGAACGGACTTGCAAAATCCATGGGAACAATACGTGCATCCCTTAATGCAATGCGACGGTCGGTGGTGACCCGCACGACAGTAGCCCGCTCTCGAAACTCAGAGTATCTGCCCCTCATGCCTTCGGGGAGTTCAATTTCGAGTGTTAGCCCGTTGTGTAACCGATTCCTGACAATTACATTTTTGAAAGGGAGAATCCCTTCTAGGAAGGCAAGAACATCAATAGGGCCGAAGCTATACAGGACAGATGCCGCACCGGGATCGTAACCCTCGACATGCGCGAACAGTTTCTCTTGTTGAGACTTTGCATCTTTGGCCCGGCTGATCGCCTCGTCGATATCAGCGTCGGTGCGTTCCACGTTCATTGTCCTGTTGTTGGCTAGGATCGACGAGACATCCAGTCGTTCCAGCAGATCGCCGATGATCTCGGTTTGTAAATTGTCACTATATTCAGAACTGACTTCGGACATATCCTGTGCGATGCTGATGACACGTTGTAGCATCATGCTAAGCGCGATGTTGTCAAAACCGTCATTAGACGTAAGATTAAATACAATGACTCGTTCCTGCTGTCCATAGCGGTATAGCCGACCCGAGCGCTGCACCAGCCGACTCGGATTCCACGGCAGATCGTAGTTGACCAAAATGTGACACCGTTCATGCAAGTTGATGCCTTCGCCACCGGCTTCCGTTGACACCATGAATTGCGCGGTACGATTGAACGTGTCGATGTTCGCCCTCTTCTCATTCAAGGACATCGAGCCGTTTATTTGTGCAAATCCACTCCTCGGGTAATATCTCTCTAGCGCTTCTATTAGATAATCTTGGGTAGCGCGATACTCGGTGAATATGAGGAGGCGTTCACCTTGTTTCCGCAACGGCTCGACGATTTCCGTGAGGAATTGCCTTAGCTTACGGTCGTCATGCTTCACTTTTTCTGCAGCGGCAAGCAGTTTTACGATCTGTAGTTGCTCGTCATCGAAGAACGGGTTTACGCCGGTGTTGGTTGCAGTAACTTGATCAGCAATATCATCTAAGTCGTCTTGAACATCCGTACCATCGTGAAAAGCCTCAATCAGCTCATCAAGAGCCTGTGCGGTCATACGTTCATCCCCGTCCTCGTCACCTTGGAGACGAGACAATCGGCGCTGCAACGCACGAACTATTGCCGCAATACTGGATGACGCGAGCTTTCTATAAGTCGTCATCACGAATCCGATAGCCCGCCCTGTCGTGCCGCCAGCCTCCGATGCAGCGTAGCCGTAGCGCAGATACAATCTTAGTTGTTCGTCAAACTGCTTGGCGGACTCCGATGTCGGTACTCCGACGAGGTGTGTGTCTTGTCCCCGAAAGAGGAATTTGCCATTGGCATCCGTGGCCAAGCTCTTACGGTTGCGAAGAACGACTTCAGCAACCACCGACGGATCACTGAACAACCTGTTGAATCTCCTACCCAAATCTGGACGTAATAGGAGCAAGAGATTGACGAACTGAGACGTTCGCCCCTGATGCGGCGTCCCTGTCAAGAATATGAATCGGTCGGTCATCGATTGGAGGGATTCTGCCAACTGGTAGCGTTGGGTAACCGCTTGGTGTTCGATTTTGCTTAGATGATGCGCTTCGTCGAAAACTATAACATCCCAATCGCCCGAGTCACGAAAAATGGGAATATGATTATCTGACTTCGCTCTGTCGATCGATACGATCACTCTATCGTAAGTAGCCCAGTGCGACGGCTGATTGATGCTAAAGTCAAGCCCGTAAATACGAAAGTCTTCGTTGAACTTGTATCTCATCTCATCCTGCCACTGACGTACCACTCCTGCGGGACACACCACCAGAACGCGGCGGGCTCGCCGACGCCGCTTCAAAGCAGCCAGCAACAAACCAACCTCGATGGTCTTGCCCAGCCCAACGTCATCAGCAATGAGCCAGTTCGACTGGTCGGAAGTCATTATGCGGTGGACTAAGTCAATCTGATGGGGCAATGGGTCTACATCCAATCGATCCAGTGCTCCCGTAACTTGATTCCACGAATCAAGGGCGTAAGCTAGTGATTTCAATCTGAAGCGCTCGGCGCTATCTGATTCCGGCGCCTCGGCCCGTTCGTACTTGATACGGGCATCTCTCAGACGCACCAGATTTTCAAAAGGGAACCACCGGCTTTCTCCCGTACTATGTAACTGCACTTGAACCATGTCACGGCCAGCAATCCGACGGTCGGCGAGTACCGTGCCAGTCCCAAGGGTCTTTCGGGTGTTGGATCTCGGTCGATCCTGCACTATGTGGCCGGGATGAAAACCACTTCGTAGTTCTGATACCGGATGCCATTGTGGTTCTCTGTCACGGCCCCAACGAACTTGCACGAGTGTAGTCTCATGTTCTTTCTTGTTGGTAACAACAACGCCCAAGGAATCTTTGCTTTGATGACACACAAAGCAGTCTTTTCCTGGCAGAAGGAGTCGCATCTGTATACTACCCATCCTTTAAGAGTTTCTGGTATAGGCTAATGCTGTCTAAAGATTCGGGAAACATGTATGGATGTGTGGATTCGATCCAAGCGTGAGGCCAACCCAGACTGTCATGCCACTCGACTGGATCATACCAGTCCTGTATTGCAAACCATTGTGGTGGACCATATGAACGACGATATGGAGAGTAATCCTCTACGACGCGATGCCTGCCGGTTAGTGAATCAATTATGGAGGTAATATAGCCGCCCTTATATGCGTTATATATGTCTGAGAAACTATCACTCTCAGTTTCTTCAACGCCATTGGTGAAGTCAAGTAGGCTCCACCAGTCTTCACAATCGTTTAGGCCAGCGCGATAGAGCGCAAATGAGGCAAACGAAGGAAACCCGCGTTTCCATAAAACAAAATTATCCCAGTCTTCGTACCAACGCTCATCAATTACTTCGTGAGGGTTGCAGTGAAGACGAGAGTGTATCAGTTCATAACATGCATCACGACTTAATACACCAGAATTCGAATATCTCCACAATGTATCGAATCCAGAACGCCAAACTATATATTCCCACCAGTCGGGGTTGTCATCCCACACAGCGCGAAAGTTTATGAACAGAAGTAGACTGTGACCTGTCCAATTCTTCCGTTTCAGCCATAGTAGTAAATGTGATAATCGTCTACTACCCAATTCATTTAGTGCTTCGGAAAGTTCCTCGCGATGGTTATCTGTTGCATGTTCTACACCTGCAATAAATTCGTCTACGCGAAGTCTAAGTGTGAGATTTGAAATATCACTGTCTAATTCATATAGAGTCTCTGAAAGATCGCTGTCATACTCTGCCAGTGGTTCAGGTTCATCCAAATTGTCAACGTAGTAGTCCAGCCCAACTTGGTCAGCGAGATGCAGATCGTCAGATCCCCAGTCGTCCTCCTCCGTAGGTTCCAGATCATCAATGTCTGTTTTGGCATCTGTAAGCTGACTATCCTCGGTTTGACCAACAGGTGCTGTAGCATCACTCTTGGTGTTGGAATTATCAGAGGCTTTGGAAGGAAGCTGACCTTCAATTTGCAGATTCTGTGCAACATTCGCATCTGCACGATTTGGTGAGATAGACCACGGGTCATCCTCCACCACGTCTAAGTTGGGTGGATTGGTGAAGTCCTCGTCCGACCAGTTATCCGGATGATCGCTTATCTTGCTGTCACTCATGGCAGCCTTACTTTACCACCCTTACCCCCCCGGCCGTCGGCTTGCTGACGATGACGTCGCCCTCCACGCCAGCCTTCGAGGCGGCTTCGGCCATTTCGTAGCCGATGGTCATCTCGCGGGCGGATGAGAGGGCGAGGATGGTGGAGCCGGCGCCTGAGAGGAACGCGCCATGGGCGCCCGCGTCGAGGGCGGCGCGCATGATGACCTTCATGGGGTGAAAGATCGCCTGTCGGGGCGGCTGGTGGAGGCGGTCCTGCGTGGCGACGGCGAGGTGGTCGAGGTCGCCGGTGGTGAGGGCGTTGACGAGCAGTCCTACGCGGCCCATGTTGAAGACGGCGTCGTGCACGGATATCTCGGTCGGGAGCACGGAGCGGGCCTCGGCCGTGGGCATGGGCATCTCGGGCACGAAGAGGACGGCGCTGAGCCGTTCCGGTATGGGGACGGTCGAGGTGATGAGCCGGTCTCCGTCGTGGACGACGACCTGGCAGCCCCCGTAGAGCGCGGCGGCGGAGTTGTCGGCGTGTCCCTCGATTCGCGCAGCAAGGGAGAGCATTCCGGGCTTGTCCAGCGGTCTATCGAGAAGCTCGTTCGCCGCGACGATGCCCGCGACGGCAGCGGCGGAGCTGCTTCCCAGTCCGCGACCCAGGGGTATCTCGTTGGTGCAGGTGAACCGCACGGTCGGCGCGGGTTGTCCCGCCTCCTCGCAGGCGAGCCGGAACGACCGCGCAACGAGGTTGTCCGGGCCGGTCGGGAGCTCGTCGCGCCCGAGGCCGCGTATCTCGAACCCCGTCGCATCCGTATCGACGCGCACGGTGTTCCAGATGTCGAGCGCTATGCCGAGGCAGTCGAACCCCGGCCCCATGTTGGCGCTCGTCGCGGGCGCTTGCACCGTCACGCTGCGTGCCATGCCGTCCCTCCCTGCCGTAGTGCGCGTGGCGGGGGTAGGTGTTTGCCCTCACCCCAACCCTCTCCCACGACGGGAGAGGGGGTGGACTGATCGGTGTTCGAAGTTTGCTGAGAGTGTGCCTACCCCGATCGGTTTCCGTAATAGGTTGCCGAAGGCAATTATACAACGCCGCTAGACCTCGAATCGGATATAATGGGAAGCCCGAACACTTGAAACGGACTTGCGATGGGAGCTTCTACGCATCGCAACGTCGCCTGCACACCACTCGTCATGGTCCACCCCACCCCTGAGCAGAAGTCCTCCATCGACCTCATTCGACGCAAGTCGCTGGACGCGCTCGACTACCCGGACGTGCAGGCGGCGGTGGTCGCCAGCACGACGTTTCCTCTCGCCGAGGAGCTTGCAAGGGATATTGCGCCGGTCTATACGGCGCGGGAGATCGAGGAGCTCCAGCGTGAGACCCGTGACGGCGTGGCCTACCTCGAAGAGTCGGGCGACCCCGACCTGAGCGCGAGAGTCGACGCCACGGAGTCGGTCGATAGGGCCAGTCTCGGCGGCGTACTGACGGGCAAGGAACTCCTCGAAGTGGCCGACTCGCTGGAGGTGCTCGGACGCGCGAGGTCGGCATTTGCGCGCAACACGGCCAGCGCGCCCGTCCTTGCCGAGATTGCGTCCGGCATTCCCGATGTCCTCGATGTCCAGCGACAGGTGAGGGCGAAGATCGGCATCCGGGGGGAGGTGCTCGATAGCGCCACTCCCACGCTCGGTACCCTGCGCCGGAGCGTCCGCGCCGCGTACCAGCGGACAGTCGAGGCCCTCGAGGGGGTCATGCGCTCGCCCGTTGGTGCGGAGGCGCTCCAGGACCATGTGATCTCCGTCCGCTCCGAACGCCTCGTGCTCCAGGTCAGGACGGAGCTCCGGCACAAGGTACCCGGCATCGTCCACGACGTGTCGAAGACGGACGCCACGCTCTTCATCGAGCCGTTCGCCACTGTCGACGCCTGCAACACCTGGCGCGAGCTGTCGCTCGAAGAGGACCAGGAGACCCGCAGGGTGCTGATCGATCTCTCGGAGCTAGTCGGCGCGGTGGCGGACGACATCCGAACGGGGATGCGGCTCACCGCACGTCTCGACTTCATCATGGCGCGGGCGCGGTACAGCGCCCGGTTGAACGGCGTACCGGTAGGTGTGGAGGACGACGGAGACTCCCCGCTCGTCATCCAACTCGTGAACGCGCGACACCCGCTCCTCGGGGACGACGCCGTTCCCGTTTCCCTCGGCATCGACGGGGAGTCGTCCGTCCTCGTCATCACCGGGCCGAATACCGGCGGCAAGACCGTCTCGATGAAGACCGTCGGCCTGCTCGCCCTGATGCACCAGTCCGGTCTCTTCGTCCCGGCGGAAGAGGGCAGCGTCCTCCCCATATTCGACGGCGTCTACGCCGATGTCGGTGACCAGCAGAGCATAGCGGGGTCGGTGTCCACGTTCAGCTCGCACATGCTCAACGTCATCGAGATACTCGACCATGCCACGACGAGGTCCCTCGTGCTCCTCGACGAGCTGGGCACCAGCACCGACCCGGAGGAGGGCTCGGCACTCGCAAAGGCCGTCCTGCACCACCTCGCCGCGAAGGGCGTAAAGACAGTGGTCACCACGCACCACCGGACGGTCGCCGCCTTCGCCGAGGCGTCTCCGGGCATGATGAACGCCAGCGTGGACCTCGAACCGAACTCGCTCCGTCCGACGTACCACCTCACCATGGGCGTGCCCGGACGGAGCTACGCCATGTCCGTCGCTCGACGGCTGGGCCTCCCCGAGCAGATCATGGACGAGGCCGCTCGTCTAATGGAACCTCAGTACATGCAGTTCGAGGACTGGCTGGACGAGCTTCAAGGCCAGCGTATGCAGCTCAAGTCCATGCTCCAGGAGGCCGAGTCAGCCAAGCGAGAGACAGAGACCGCTAAGGAAGCCCTCGATGCAGAGCTCCGTGACGTCCAGTCCCGCCGGGGAGACATGCTCGCGGACATGCGGGCCGAACTGTCCACGCAGTTCGAGGAGGCCCGCCGGAAGCTCCGCCGCGCCGAGGCCGCCCTGTCGTGGGACGCCCCCACCGGCGAGCCGGTCGACTACGAGGCCATCAAACGCGCCCGCCTCGAACTGGAACACGCGCGGACGGAGGTCGAGAGTCTGCAACGGGTGTCCGTCGACACACCTGAGGAACCCCCTCGCCCGATCCGTCTAGGAGACTTCGTCCAGATCATTGGCCTCAACGTGCAAGGCGCTGTCCAGTCCCTCGACACCGCCAACGGCGAGGCCACGGTCATCGTCGGCGACGCGAGGTTCACCCTGGACGTTAATCGCCTGACTCCCGTCGAAGAAAGCACACGTGAGGAGGAGCCTCAACCGCCCCGAAGCGTCAACTACGATCTTGAACCCGTTGTGATGAGCAACGAGCTCCAGATCCTAGGGATGCGCGCCGACGAAGCCGCGGTCTCGGTCGAGGAGTTTCTCGACAGGGCGCTACGAAACGGCGCGGACTCCGTCCGTATCGTCCACGGCAAGGGGCGAGGAGTCTTGCGGCAGAGCGTCCAGGAGACCCTCGACAGGAACTCGCTCGTCAAGTCGTATCGGTACGCCGAACACCGCGAGGGAGGAATCGGAGTAACGGTGGTCGAGCTAACGTGAGGCAAACCGTCGTCCTATCGGCATTGCTCATGCTTTTGGTCTGCGTGGGCTGCGGCGGCGGGGCCCGCCCCACACTGATTACCCCGTCGCCGTCCGAAGTCCCCGTCATCCGCCCGTCCAATCTCTCGAGGCCGGTGCCAAGTCCCGAAAGCACACGGACCCGCATTCCTTTCCCACCCGCAACGATAGCGCCTGTCGCCACCGAGAACGAGACCTCGACCGCGGCAACTCTACCCTCCCAAAACGAGACTTCCACCGCCGTGGTCCTGCCGGTCCCCCCTACGCCAACCCCGTCTCCGAGCCCTGCGCGCAACTATGAGGTCGTCGAACTCAACTCATCCGTCATCATCGGCGGCGCCGTATTCCCGGCGGAACTGGCAGTCACCTCTGCGGAACGAACTATGGGACTCTCGGACAGAGACGGCCTCGAACCGGGAACTGGCATGTTGTTCATTTTCGAGGACCGCGTGGCCTCCTCGTTCTGGATGAGAAAGGTGCGTTTCTCCCTCGACTTCGTATGGATATCGGAGGACTGTCGCGTCGTCGAGATCACCGCCGACGTTCCCTTCCCCAAGCCTGAGACGCCGACATCCTCACTCCCGTCGTATAGGCCGAGCGACCCTGCGGCCTACAACTTCGAGATCAACGCCGGTGAGGCGAGCGAGTTTGGTATCAGCGTCGGCGATGCTGTACGATTCACCGGTATTCCAGATCACGTAGGCGACACGTGCGAATGATAGCGTCCTTCCTCCCCAGCATCGTGACCACACCCACAAACCTTTCGTAATCATCGGCATCGTACTTATATGCAATCCCTGACCATCTGGGGCCTCGTACGCAGGCGCGTGGCAAACAGCCGGTGGCTCCTTGCCAGCGTCCTTGCCGGCGTCGTGGCCGCGGCGACCCTCGTATCGGCCGTGCCGGTGTACGTCTCGTCCCTCACCCAGCTGAGCATCAACCTCGAGATCGACAGCCTCGGCAGGTCCGGCACAACCGCCTTCGTCTCCACCGACAATCTCATCCTCACCGAGTCGCGTTTTCAGCAGATTGAACGGATCGTCGACGACGCCGTCGATCGCCACATCCTGCCCGCCTACGACGGCAGAGAGCGCATCCTCAGCACCCATAACCTCTGGATCGAGGTGGGAGAGACTCAAGAACAAACGGGACTCGTTCCACCGGCGGCAATCATCAGAAACATGACGAACGACGCCTCCTACATCAAGCTGGTCTCCGGCGGTCATGCGAGTCCGACCGTGCTGGAGGGTCCCGACGGCCCGATCGTCGAGGCGGTCGTGAGCGAGAACGTTCTTAGGCTGTACGGCGTCGGCGTCGGGGACGAGGTAAAGATCGGCGTCTCACAGGAAGCCCCCGCCAGGGTGACCGTGCGCATCGTCGGCGTCGCCGACAACACGAGCCTCAATGGTACGCTTTTGTCCATCGTGTCGGGAATGCTCAACCCGCCCACTATGTACGACCCCGAGTTCGGTCCGCCCCCGCTGCCTCTCTTCGTGAAGGAGGAGGTGGTGTCCGACGCCATCAGCACCACTCTGCCAGGCATGGTCATGGACGCCATATGGTTCATCCAGCTGGAGCCGGAAGCTCTCAAGGCGTGGACGGGCGCGGAGACCCTAAGGCGGGCGGACGAATTTGAGCGTGAGCTGAACGCCGAGTTGTTCGGAACGGATGTCTCGTCCCCTCTCCACCGAGTCATCAAAGGGGCCGAGGCGAGGGCGTTTTTCGCCCGTGTGCCGATGGTCCTGCTGCTGGCCGTCCTGGCAGTGACCGTCGCCTTCTACCTTGGAATGATGATTAGCTACCTCGTCCAAAGCCGGGAAGAAGACCACGCTCTCGTCCGAACGAGGGGCTTCGGTCTCACGGCCCTTGTCCGCGTCTACTCGTTCGAGGGAATACTCATCACCGCCACGGCTGTCGTGGTCGCTCCGCTCCTGGCGATAGCCCTCGTCGCGGTGGCTGGGTTGACTCCCCAATTCAGGGGCCTTACCGGTGGTGGCCTGTTACCCATCATTCCTGAGATTATGCCCTTCATCGTTGCTTGGGTCGTGGGGTCGCTCTGTCTGGCCGCGGTGGTGCTCCCAAGCGTGCTGACGGCGCGAGGCGGAATACTCTCCCAGCGGTTCCGGGCCGCTCGTCCTCCTGTCGCGTCCCTCCTCCACCGCTACCATCTCGATGTGGCAGTGCTCGTGCTCGGTGGCCTGGTCTTCTGGGAGCTTCAAGCGCGTGGCGCGGTTGTATCGGGCGGACTCTTCGGAGAAGTGGACATAAACGAGACGCTCCTGATGGCCCCCGTTCTCTTCCTGATAGCGGTCGCGCTTCTCTTCATGCGTGTCTTCCCCCTGTTTGTGAGCTACGTCGGAGGCGAGTCGCCCGCGCTGCTGAACGTGATAACAACGGTGTCGCTCTCCGTATTTCTCCCATCCACCGTCATAAACGGCGTGAGAGGAATCGGCGTCGACGACTGGCCCCGGGCCGCATTGACCCTTGCCGCCTTCGGCATCGTCTATTGGGCCACGACGAGGGCTGTCAGAACGCCGTACGTCGTCTTGGGGGTTCTCGCGCAGGCTTCTCTTCTCATTGTTTTCTACCGCATAAGCCCGCTCGAACCGAGCAACCTCCTCATCTGGCCGTTCCTCGCTCTCGTCGCGGTGGTGATCGGACAGCCGCTCTTCGTGCTTCTTCGAGGATTGTCCCGACTCGTGCCGGTGTGGGTGTCGATAACCCTTCGCCACGTCATCCGGCGGCCCACGCAGTACACGTGGCTCGTCGTGCTCGTCGTGCTCGTGACCGGGGTGAGCGTACTCGCCACCACGGTGGGCGGGACCCTGGAGCAGAGCCGTCTCGACCGCGTCCGTCACAGTGTGGCAGGTGACCTTCGCATCAACATGTCCCGGCAGTTCGTTGGCGGAGTGTCCACCTTCCGTGAAATGCCGTCCGTGGCCCTCGCCGCCGAGGCCTTCCGCACCGACGGCACGTTCGGCCCTCTCAACTTCGAGGTGCTGGGCGTCGACTCCGCCCTCTTCGACCGCATCTCGTGGTACCGCGACGACTTCTCGGAGCGTCCTCTCGATCAGGTGGTGGCGCAGCTGCGACCGCAAGCCGGATCTTCCCTCGCCGTCCTGCCGGAGGGCACGACGGGCGTGGGACTGTGGGCCTTCCCGGCGGAGCACTACCAGGGCCTCAAGGTGAACATCCTCCTCAGGGACGCGGGTGGTCAGTTGACCACTGTGTTCCTGGAAGATGTCGGTCCTCCGGAATGGAAGCTGTTGACCGCTGAGGTCCCCGACTGGCTGAGCCAGCCGGTCACGCTGGTCGCCGTGCATCTGCAGGACCATGGCGACATCCGGCAAAGAGGGATAACCGCCGGCACGATCGTGGTCGATGAGATCCATGCCACCGTTGGGGATGAAACCGTAATAGTCGAGGACTTCGAGAGCTCGGTGTTCACGTGGCTGCCCATCATCGCCGACTCGCTTGACCCCGACACCCTGGAGCATTTCACGGGTGGCGCGTACCGTGGAAACGGGTCGGCAAAATTCAACTTCGGACAGCACACCGACCACGGCGTCCGTGGTCTCTACAAGGCTCCCACCAGGCAGTTCCTGCCGGTCGTAGTCTCCGAGCGGCTGCTGAGGCAGTCCGGTTTGCGTCTCGGCGTGCCGACCATCATTAAGCTGGCGGGACGAGAGATCGTCGTGATCGTCATGGACACCGTGAAGAACTTCCCGACGATGAGCCAGCGGACGGACAGGTTCGTCATTACCGACGCAAACCTTCTCCTCGGCCACATCAATGTCCTAAGTTCGGCGTATTCTCAAGAGCCGAATGAGGTGTACATTCGCATAGCCTCCGACGACGACGAGATGGTGAAGAAGTTGGCCGAAGAGTTGGGCGAAAAGCGCTTCATGCGGACCGTGGACCGGGTTTCCCTGCTCGAAGATACGAACGTGTCGCCCGCCATGTCCGCCGGTTGGCGCGCCCTGGCGATATTCTCTCTGTTGGTCGCCGTTGGCGCGGCGGCGGCGGGCTACGTCAGCTATCTCATACTCTCAGACCGGGGCCGGCGTGTCGAAGCCGCCTTCCTCCGCTCGTTCGGTATGTCCGGAAGGCAGCTGGTCGCTTTAATCGCCTTCGAGCAGCTTGCGATCATCGCCATTGCCCTTGCACTCGGCACGTGGGCGGGATTCCGCATGAGCCTGCTGCTCGTCTCACCCCTTGCCGAAAGCGAGGCCGGCGGCAGCATCGTCCCGCCACTCCTCACAGTGACCGACTGGACGCTCCTCGCGCCCGTCTACACGGCCTTGTTTGCCGTCTTTCTCACCATCCTCATCGTGGTAAGCCTCCGCGCCCTCCGCGTCGATCTCGGCGCCGTCGCTCGAATGGAGCCGTGAGTATGTATTCAGCCCGTGGCGAAAGCAGTATAAGGGAATAATGAAGCCAAAAAGATTCGATGTAATTGACTTCCTCGACAGTGACGAAGCGCTGGTCGAGTACCTAAATATTGCCCTGGAAGAGAACGACCCAAAGTACTTCGCCAAGGCGCTTGGCAACGTCGCTCGCGCCAAAGGAATGTCCTCCATCTCCGAAGCCACGGGGCTGGGCCGGCAGTCTCTCTACAGGGCGCTCTCCGACGACGACAATCCACGCATCGAAACGTTGTTCCGGGTCCTCGAGGCTCTGGAGGTCAAGCTCGCGGTCACCCGGTAGCTGAGTAAGTGGGTGGAGGAGTCAAAACAAGGAAGCAAGGGCGGTGTAACTGTTCAGAGTCGGTGAGATATGCAGGAATCGTCCTCCTGCCCCCATTCTGAGGAGAGCAGCGACGAAGAATCTACAATCTCTCCCCCATCGGGGGAGAGATACAGAGAGGGGGGTCTTCGCAATTCAACTCACAGAGACTGAACAGTTACAGGGCGGTCGTCATCGGTGACGACGTTGTCAATAGAGTATAGAATGAAAGCAACGCAGAGCATGGGATGGAAAATAAGTGAGAAATTCCCAAAACAGAGCAGAGGGTCATGCTAGGGATGTTGCCTACTACGAGGCCCACTATCCGGTGCTTCTCGCTCAGTACGCCGGTCAGTGGATCGCGATTCTCGACCGGAAGGTAGTTGGGGCATCCGACGACGCCTTCAAGCTCATGGCCCAACTCGAAGCCGACGGTGTTCCCGCGAATCAGGTTCTCAGACGCCACATGACCAAAGAGCCTGAGCTTCTCATACTGCCGCATCTATGATCCGCGGATATTTTTCGACTGTCAGAACGGAGAGACAATGAACTATTCTGGGCCTATCGTTCACTATCAACCGCAACCGCGAATTCCCGTTGATACTAGGTTGAAAGGAGCTGCCGTCAAGAATAGAAGGTCGCTATCAAACCTGAATGCGGCATGGAAGGATTAGAAAGTCGAAGCATACTTGACCGTTTCTGGAAACGTTACGGTCATATACTGATCTTCGCAAATGCAATTACTTGAGGGTAGAGTACGGTAACAATGGTCGGCGAATCAGAAAACACTTCATTCTTTGTTGGCATTTACGATGTACCCGAAACAGCGAGGTACCTAAAGGCAGCTACCTATGGGGACTTAGTCTATGCTGTCGACTCTGGCAAGCTGATCAGGTGGATTCGACGCGGAGTCGCATCGCCCAATCTTGTAGGCCTCCACGGAACCGAATTGCTAATTGCCTTTGAAGACCTCATATCGATTCGCGTCGTAGCCGCTCTTCGGGCGGCCGGAGTCACTTGGGCCGAAATTGACCGAACCGAGCACTGGTTGAGAACGAAACTTCGATTCCAGCGACCGTTCGCAACAGAGTATCTGTGGACAGGACAGGGTGAAGTGTACATTGATTGGACACAACGGTTGCTATCGGCTAGCCGCAACGGGCAGTTGGCCCTCGGCCTCCTAAAGGATTATTTGATTCCGATACATGGACTAATGTTTAGTGCAGAAACGCATTTGGCTACTTCTTGGGAGCCAATCAATGGCATTGTACTTGAACCCGATGTCCAGTTCGGTACGCCTTGTATCAAGGGGACCCGGATTCCAACTCGAACCATTGCTGGGATGGTTGCAGCCGGTGATTCGGTGGACTGGGTTGTAGAAGCATATGATCTTACGATTGAAGAAGTGAATGCGGCTTGTGAGTGGGAATCTCGACTTCGCACGAACTAGTCCGCCGCTATTGCTTGATGAATCGCTGGCACCAGTTGTCGCAAGGGCATTGGCACTTGTTAGCTATGACATCGTTGATGCCGCGTCGGCATTCCGAAAGAAGGGAGCTAAAGATCCTGAAATAATTGGGTGGTGTCAAAAGTACGATGCGGTTTGGATCCATGCCGATGACCGCGCTAAGAAACAGCACAGGGCTCTTTTGCAAACGAGTGGAATCCGAACCGTTTGGATGTACAGAAAGCACGGAGCCATGACGGGCAGAGAACAACTCAGAATTCTTACCTTTGTCTTGCCGAAACTGGCTCAGAATTGGGAAAGCAACGCTAAAGCACGACACTACAGAGTTTCAGCCGTAAACGAATTCGCCAAACCCAGTCTTAAGCCCATTATCATTTAGATTTGGTACCGAATGATGGAGCTGGGTCAATACACTAGGACATTGAAACTCAGAGTTTCCACCAGAACAATGGGCATTGTTCGTTCTGAACCAGAAAGGCCGTTACAAGGGCTATCGCAGAAACTTCGTAATTGAAGCTATTCAAGTAGACACGGGGATTACACTCCCTAGGGCCACGGTCGATCAAGACAACTACCAGCTAGTTATTTGGTAACAAGGGTAAGAGCCCGCGTCGATCTCGGCGAATGGAACCGTGACCCCTACAGCGCCGTATAGCCCCCGTCCACGGCCAGCTCCGCGCCCGTGATGAACGACGACTCGTCCGACGCAAGGAACAGGATGACGCTCGCGATCTCCTCCGGCTTGCCGAGCCGTCCCATCGGCACCTTCTCCAACCGCGTCTCCACCTGAGCGGGATCGTGCATGAGAGGCTCGAACATCGGCGTGAGCACGAAGCCTGGATGGATCGAGTTGACGCGAATGTTCTCCGGGGCGTACTGGACTGCCGCCGTCTTGGCGAAGAGGCGCATCGCCCCCTTTGCGGCGTGGTAGCCCGTCGACGACGCGCTTCCCACCAGACCCGCCAGCGACGAGATCAGGACGATCGACCCGCCTCCCGCTTTCCGCATCTCCGGGACGGCGTGCTTGGTACCGAAGAACGCGCCCTTGACGTGTACGTCCATCTGGAGGTCCCACAGTTCCTCGCTCGTCTCCTCGACGGTCGTGCGGAACGTCACCCCCGCCGAGTGCACCAGCACGTCGAGCCGTCCGTACAGTTCTACGGTCTTAGCGATCACGTCCTGCCATGCGGCCTCGTCCGTCACGTCGAGGTGCAGGTATGTAGCTTGACCTCCCGACGCCCGTATTGCGGCGGCCGTCTCCTCGCCGAGCTCGTCGTTCAGGTCGGTCACGACCACGCTCGCGCCCTCGCGTGCCAGCAGATGGGCGGCACTGCCTCCCAGACCCTTCAGACGCCCCTCGACGCCCGAAGCGGCTCCCGTTATGAGGGCAACTTTGCCTTCAACGCGCAACTCGGTGTCTCCGACTCTACCCATCACTGACCGTCACGAGGCCCACCATGCCCCGGTGGATGGGGCAGGAGTACGAGAACGTGCCCGGCTCGGTGAAGGTCAGCGTATACCCCAGTCCCCCGGGTCGCTGGCCGTACCCGATCAGCCCTGAGCTTCGGAACCCCGTCCCATCGTACTCAGGTGACGGCGACCCCTCCGGCGGGGGACTGCAGGCATTGTCGGGAAAGCTGTCGCCCGGCGTCTGGTCCGAAGGGAAGAGGACGCACGGGTTCGCCACGATGTACGGAGTGCCCCGAATGCGCGGCTCCGTCTGGTAGAACACCGGCACTCCGTCGTCGCCGCCGAACACGACGGCGTGGAACCGCGTCGAGACCCACGTGACGGTATCTCCCTTCTCTATTTGCAGGTTGCGAGGGAAGAACTCCAGCACCTCGGCCTCCGGCGTTCCCATTCCCGCCGCGACCATGTACCTCGTCGTGCCTTCCGGCCCCGGCTCCACGTCCAAAACGGTCGTTTCCTGCGCCACCAGGCTCTGCAGCGCGCCCACGATGCCCATGCCGAACTCCATCTGGAGCCGCGCAGCCCTGTCGATGTCCTCCTGGTTCGGCAGGTCGGGATCGGTAGCCTCCTTAACCACAACCGTTCCGCGATGGAACTCGTGGATGCCGCAGATGTACCGGTACGTCCCCGGCTCCGGAAACTGCATGGAAAAGGTGTCGATCATCGGGACCTTCTCGCCGATCTGGTAGCCGAACATGATCCCGGAGTTGAAGTAACCCCCCCTCTTGTACTCTTCCACGGGCGCGCCCGACCTGCGCGACGGGACGACGAGCGTCGTCGCGAAGATGAACTCGCCAGGTTCGCCGTTGGGCCTCGGAACGATGTCCACGACCTCGTCAAGATCGGGGGCAAACGTGACGGTGTGAGGGTCGTCGGCATTCCCGTTCATGCGCCAGGTCACGGTATCGCCCGCCCGTATCTCGACCGAGCGCGGAAAGTACTCGTTGAGCGAGCTGGTCCCCCTCGCCCCTCCGACCATAACGGTCAAGTCGCGCGGAGCGAACTCGGTTGGCAGTTCATCTTCCGAGTCGCCGCAGGCGACGATCAGCGCGACCATTACCGGTATCAGTACAAACAGATGCTTCATTCAGGAAGTCCCATGGTCATAGTTCGCCGATAGGTTACAGCGCGCCGACGGTCGCGGTCTACCTCCCGACCTACGTGTCAAAACCCCGACAGCACCTCTCGGTCAACGTCAGAAACGTACCCCTCCTCGACGGTTGATTCGATGTACGCCACGACGTTCCCAACTACCTCATCCGCGTGACGTGCCGAGTTCGAGACCGCCGTCAGCCCGAGCGCCGCCGTCTGCCACGAGTCGTTGAAATCGACCTCCGCGATCGACACGTTGAACTTTTTCCTGACCCGTGCCATGAGTGACGCGATCACGCGTCGCTTGCCCTTGAGACTGCCGTTCTCCGGCAGCGCGAGGATGATCTTGGCCGTTCCGACGTGCATCAGTCCTTCAGGAAGTCTCGAACGATCCGGCCCCAGTTCTCCGTGAAGTCCGACTCGACGTAGTATGCGCCCAGGTACTCCGTCGGCGTGAAGTCCGAGAGGTCGTAGATGGGAGAGGGGTTGAACTGCACGACGCCGTCTCCCGCCCGGCACACGTGAATCTCCTTCTCGGAGCTCACGTCCGCCCCGTCGATGAGCTGCAGTACGTCCATGCCCTTCCCGTCGACGCGGGGAATCGCTTTCAATCGCCACGAGTGCTTCGAGACCGGCATCTCGTCCGGTGTGGCCTCGCGGTGCATCGTCGAGCGAACGCTCATGATCGAAGTGCCTGCCACATAGGTGTCGGTGTACATCACTCGCTCCGCGAACCCGATCTCGAAGTCCCCCCACACCTTGGGCGTGCCGTATATCTCACGGCCCGCCGGTATGCTCGACTTCGAGTTGAGGAATGCGACCGGAGTGAACCATCCGTCTTCGCCCTCATACCTGCAAGTGACCGACAGCACGCTCTCATCGAACGCCCCGTAGTTCGCCGACCAGGGCACCGTCAGCCCGACCGCCATGCACACGGGATCGTTCGGAAGCTCGAAGCACTCCGGCAGCACCCGGTCGATGGCCGACTCCGCCGCTCTGAAGTACACCATCTGCGTCTTCGCGTTCCGGTACCGCGCCGGGGGCATCGGAAAGTACGGCGAGAACGCCGGCATGGACTTGATCCGGTCTAGTGGTATTGTCATACGGCCTCCCAAATGCGGACGGTACCTCTACTGGACTTCAACCGCGTTTTCGATCACATCGAGGCGCAGCAGCCTGCCGTTGTGGCCCAGCTCGATGGCAACGAGATCTATTCGCCAGTCATGGTACTCCACGTCGGCGCTCTGAATGTAGTGGTGAGCCGAGTCGGCCATATGGGCAGCCTTCTCCGGCGTGATCGACTCCTCCGGTGAGCCGAACCCACTCGGACGCCGCGTCCGCACCTCGACGAACACCGCCGTCCCGTCGCGCTCGCACACGAGATCGATCTCCCCGTGAGGCGTCCGGTACTTCCGTTCCAAGATGCGGTATCCCGCCTCCCGCAGTCGCCGCGCCGCGATCTCCTCGCCGAGCTCGCCGGTTCGCTGACGTCGCGTCGTCATCGCGAGCGACCGGAGTGCCGGATCGGCGCAAACGAGTACCTGTGAATCGGGCACGGCCCGAGCGCCTCGATCCTGCGGATATGCTCGGCGCTGCCGTAGCCCTTGTGACTCGCGAAGCCGTACTCCGGAAACTGACGGTCGAACTCCGCCATGATGCGGTCCCTCGTGACCTTCGCCACGATGGAGGCCGCGGCGATGGACAGACTCAGCGCATCCCCTTTGACTATGGCCTTCTGCGGAATATCCACGTCGGTCAGCGGAAAGGCGTCGATCAGCAGGTACTGCGGCATCAGCGCGAGGGAGTCCAACGCGCGTCTCATCGCAAGCGCGGTCGCAGGGACGATGCCGATTTCGTCGATCTCATGGGCCGAGGCCTCACCCGTGGCCCATGCCCACGCATTTCCCAATATGGCCTCGTACGACCGCTCCCGCTGTGCCGCCGTCATGGCCTTGCTGTCCGTGATGCCGTCCAGCCATGCCCCACGTGGACGCGGCGGCAGGATGACCACCCCCGCAACGACCGGCCCCGCGAGCGGCCCTCTCCCGACCTCGTCCATCCCAGCCAAGTACGAGTACCCACGTTCCAGGAGGGCCTCCTCCTCGTTGTAGGGAGCGTGCGATGTTGGGCCTTTAGTCGAGGAAGTCCCGGTTGGCAAACTTACACCTGCCGCTGCCGTCAGCTGAAGGAAGGCGGCCTAGTACCATGTCAACATGGTTTTGATATTACGCTTCACCCTCACCCTAGCCCTCTCCCACGACGGGCGAGGGGATAAATCGGCATCTGCCCGTTCGTCATATTCAAGTTGACTGAGTACTAGCCCGAAGTATACCGAAGTAAGCAGGAAGATGGCGCGCCGAGCTCACGCTGCGACCGGCGGCTCGATCTCGATGATCCCGCCGCCGACAAGCTCGTCGCCGCGATAGAACACCACGGCCTGTCCAGGCGTGACGGCTCGCTGGGGCTCGTCGAACCGGATCTCAGCGTACTCGTCGTGGACGGTGACCGTCGCGGGCGATTCCGAAGCCTTGTACCTGATCTTGGCCGTGACCTTCCTCGACTCCCCGTTCGCAACACCCGACGGGAAATTGATCCGGGAGGCCCACATCTGCGATGTGTACAGGTCTTCCTGGCCGCCCAGCGTCACCCGGTTCGACGCCGGATCGATCTTCACGACGTACCTCGGTTCGCCCGACCCGCCGTCGAGCCCAAGCCCCCGCCGCTGTCCGATGGTGAAGAACTGCACGCCCGGATGCCGCCCCAGCACGGACCCTCCCAGGTCGATGTAGTCCCCCGGCTGGGGCGTGGTGCGGTCGGCCAGGAACCCGCGATAGTTGTCATCGGGAATGAAACATATCTCCTGGCTGTCCGGCTTGTCGGCGACGGGGAGCCCCGCCTCGGCGGCCATCGCCCGAATGCGCGACTTCGGATACTCGCCGACCGGGAACAGCAGGCGTCCCAGCTCCGGCTGGGTCAGCGTGAACAGCACGTAGGACTGGTCCTTCGTTGCGTCGGCTCCCTTCAACAGCCGGTACGACGCTCCTCCATTCCTGATGCGCGCGTAGTGCCCGGTCGCAATGTAGTCGGCGTCCAGGAACATGGCGCGGCGGAGAAGGAAGTCGAACTTTATCTTGTCGTTGCATGCAAGGCAGGGATGAGGCGTCCGGCCCCGGTCATACTCTTCGATGAAATAGTCGACGACGTGTGCCTGGAACTCACGCTCGAAGTTCTGGACGTAGTGAGGAACGCCGATGGTCTGGCACACCCGGCGCGCGTCCTGCACGTCCTCGACCGAGCAGCATCGCTTGCTGTGCGCTGGAACGTCGTCGCGCTCCTCCGTCCACAGCCGCATGGTGACGCCAATGACCTCGTAGCCCTGCTCATGCAGCAGCAGCGCAGCCACGGAGGAGTCCACGCCCCCGCTCATCGCGACTACTACTCGTCCCTTGCTCATGCGATGTCCGTCGAAAATATCGGATTTCCCCCGCCGGATCCCGACGGCAAGATAGTCCGTGAGTCGGGTGGGGGGAGTTGGCAAGAGAAGCATTCTATCGGCAGAACCTTCGCGCTTGCGTTCTTATTGTAGCCTCGGCAGAGTGGGCCGGGCAACATAATCCCCTCGTCTCCGCTGCGAACTCCGCGCCCTCTGCGGTGAATCCCCCGTCTATCACATAGCCCACCGGCCGCGCGGCGACGGCTGCGAACCTACAGCAGCGCCGCCTTGTCCACCAGGGTCTCCGCCTTCACGCGGTCATCTGCCGAAAGCGCCACGATGGTGTATCCCGCCCTGCGCTCGACGATGTGCAAACTCTGAATGTTCACCCCGGCGTCCTTGAACCTCTCTGCCACCATTGCGAGCGCCCCCGGCTCGTCCCGCAGCCTGAAGACCAGCGAATCGTCCGAAAGCGTCTTGAAGCCCGCTTTAGTCAATGCTTGAAGTGCCTCGTCGTAGGAGTCCGTGGTTAATGTGATCGCCCCCTTCTCTTCGAGTCCCTCGGCGCTGATGGTCTCAATGTTGATCCCCTCGTCCGCCAGCGCCCTGCTGATGTCCGCGATGACTCCCACTTCGTTCTTTGCCAGGACGATGATTCTGTTCATTCCGTCATACTCCGATCAAACTCCGCGTTATGCAGACAGTCGTCGACCACCGCGTCTACGGTCTCGCGCGTTACGTGCGGCATGGCTATGAGGTGCGCGATGTCCTCGTACGGAGCGAGCTGCCACTTGCGGACCACTTCGGCGGACGGCTTCGGGAATACCACCGTCAACGAGTTCCTGTTCCGCCAAGCCGGGATGCCGCTGTCGTTGAAGCGGGCCACGGCGTACTCGGCGACTTCCAGACACCCGGCCACTATCTCGCGGAAGCCGTCAATCCCGCGCTCGCGCAGAGCGTACCACATCATGAGCGGCGTAAGGGCGTTTCGCGACCCCGTCAGCGTGGTGTCCAGGACCCCTACGTACTCGATCGACCGGGCGATGCGCCCAACGTACTCGCGTCTCGTGAGAGCGACGCCGCAGGGCAGGGGAGAGCCGATCATCTTGTGCCCGCTGACGGCCACGCTGTCGAAGCCCGCGTCGAAACCGTACGGCTGCGGCTCGTCCACGAAGGGCAGGATCATGCCGCTCAGCGCGGCGTCCGCGTGAATGTAGGAGTTCGTGACCGCCAGATCGTCGAGGATCTCGCGCACCTTGCTCACGTCGTCAATCGCCCCCTTCATGGTCGTTCCGATGTTCGCCATGAAGATCACCGGCACGTCGCGGTTGATGCGAATGGTCTCGTGGAGATCGTCGTAGTCGATCTCGCCATTGTCCTGGCTCTTGATCATGATGTTCCGCGCCTTCAGAACGCGCAATATCTTCACGACGCTGTAGTGAGTGTCCTGCGAGAAGTAGACCACCCCGTCGGGAAACATCTCCCGCCCCATGTACAGGCCGTACATGTTTCCCTCTGTACCGCCCGACGTGACATACCCCCACGCCTCGTCCCGCGGCAGTCGCATCGCGTCGGCGAAAAACCCCACGACCTCGCGCTCCATCTCGTGGGTGTTGACCTGAAAGTTGCTGTCGTGGAAGGGGTCCCCGACGTTGTTGGCAACATAGCCCAGGAACGGCAGCAGCGCCGAGTAGTCGAAGTCCTGGTTGCAGGGATAGCCCACGAGCCGGGACCCCAGCTCATCGAAGTCGCGCAGGAGCGCATCCAGACGCTCTTGAGTCTCAGTCTTCACTTAAGCGCCCTCCGACCTGTGCGGTGTTGGTATTACCCTGAAAATCCCATCTGCCCAGCATGACATCGAGGCGACCCCTGTGATCATTCAGTCCGTCCCGCGTTCACTAACATGACGTAGTGATGACACTTCCCTTAATTCCATATCGTCATTCCCGTGAAGTCGAGAATCCAAAACCCCATCCTGCGATCGCCACGCCCTCTGTGTTGAATCAACACTTCGCAACGTCCAGATGATCCCCCTAATCCGAGAATAACGCAAACACCCGGAGACATTCAAACCGCCCACTATCGAGAAGTTGTACCGGCTTGGTCGGTGTCCTTCTCCCAAACACCAAATCAGCCATCCCCGTCATTCCGTTTGAGGCCTTATTGTTCGCAATTGGTGTTATATTAGGGAACATCAGGAAGTTAGCATCCGTGCAATGCCCGTCATAAGCCTCGAAGACCTCACCATCGCGCGCCGACTCATCGAGAGATTCGTCCTGCGCGACGTCGCGATAACGCTCTACACCACTTCGAGCGCGGGCATCATCATCCCCGGTCGTGAGTGCGCGGCGTGCGGACCGGTCAAGGAGTTGCTCGAAGAGATCGCGGGGCTTTCGTCGAGGCTGACGCTCAATACGGTCGATTACTACACCAATCAAGCCGACGCGCGGGCGAGCGGGATTACCCGAATACCCGGAATCACCGTCGGACGGCACGGCGACAGTCGGATTCGGTACTTCGGAATGCCGGCAGTACGGCAGCTTCCGGTATTCGTCTACGCCCTCATGCGAACGGGCGAGAGGTCCTCGCCGCTCAAGCTGGAGACCCGGCGACGGATACGCCGACTAAGCGAAGACGCGCATATCCAAATTTTCGTCACGCCGGACAGCGAGCATTGTCCGGACACGGCAACGTTCGTTATCGCGATGGCGGCGGAGTCTCCAAGAGTTACCGCCGACGTGATAGACCTGGGAACGTTCCCCAACCTGATCGACCTCCACAATATCCGCGGCGTGCCCGTGACGGTGATAAACGGGCGTGTTACGTTCACCGGGGCGATGAGCGAGGAACTGCTCCTGAAGCAGGTGCTGCGAGCCACGGGAGAGGCAGAGGCGGGCGCCGAGCAGATCGTCGACTACTCGGACGAGGTGACCATGCTCAACCTAGGTGTCCGAGGGGCCGGCGCGTCGATTCGATGAAACGAGGCCCGCAATGCGGTAACCTGTCGGCGAAACATACGTTTACAGGAATATGAGCAAAGAACCAACCATGACGCTGCGGCTAACGAAGAAACTCGCTCCCGCCATAGCTCTGCTCCTGCTTGTGGGCGGCGTATTCACCCTTTCCAACCATACGGCGTCGGCGCAGGACGCCGCTTCGTCCATCAGGGTGACGGAGTCCAGCGTGACGAGCGAGTTCCCCGAGGGCTACCGCATAAAGGTCGCGGCGGAGGCGGAGAACGACATCAAGCAGATCGCCGTGCGCATGAGAATCGGACAGCGCACACGGGAAGTCTATGAGTACATGGGCGACGAGGGTGGCGAAGCGTCAGGAGGAAGGGGCAGGACACTTGATCTGACCCCCGGCAAATCGGTGAGGGCCGAGCTCTTCCGGTGGACCAACTCAACGAGCAACTACATCCCACCGGGTACCATCATCACGTACAATTTCGATGTCGAAGATGCTGAGGGCAACAAGTACGAGACTGAGCCGGAGCATTTCGTCTACACCGATGTGCGCTATGAGTGGAAAGAGGTCACCGACGGTCTCGTGACGGTGGCCTACCACGGCCCCGTCGAAAAGCGGGCTCGCGACGTGCTGGACACCGCCAAGCGGACGATAGACCTCATCAGCCCCATCTTTGGAGCGGTACACGAGGACCCGATTCGCATCAGCATGTACAACAACGCCGCGGAGCTGGTCAATGCCTATCCGCCTCGCTACGGCGCCATCGGACACGGGGTAATTGTGGACGGTCAGGCCCATACGCATGAGGGGCTGGTCATGGTCGAGGCGGGCGGGCGCGACGCTCTCGGCACGACCTCGCACGAGCTAACTCACATCATCATTCACCGGGCCACGTTCAACCCAAGAGCCCAGAACATGCCGTCATGGCTGAACGAGGGACTCGCGGAATTCGGCAACCTCCACGCGACCATCGGGTACGACCTCGCGCTGGAATTCGCCGTGCAGAATGACCGGGTGCTTCCGATCATGTTCATGCGCGGCCAGCCGAGCAAGGGCGAGGACATCATCATCTTCTACGGTCAGGCCCGGAGCATCGTCCGGTGGCTTTACCGATCGTTCGGGCGCGACAAGCTAACCGAGTTCATGTCGTACCTCAGGCGAGGAAACAGCCTCGACAGGGCATTTACCCGAGCTTACGGAGGAGACAGGATAGCGATTACGAATATGTGGCGTGAGGAGATCGGCGCAAAGCTGTACGAGCCGCCCTCCGGTGAGACGGCAAAGCCCACGCCTGTGCCGCAACGCACCCTGGGACTGTACAGCCTAACCCCCCAGGCGGGGGTACAGACAATAGGAAGCGGGCAGGCCGAGGAGCCAACTGCGACGCCTGAGCCTGAGTCCACACCGACCCCGGAACCCACGCCCGAGGCCCTGGCAGTCGCCCCGGTATCCGAGCCGCAAAAAGCTGACGAAGAAGAGGGTCTCGCACCCGCCGCCGGTTCCGGGTGCTTCGCTCCGGTCCAGTCGGCCGGTGTCCTCGACCTGACCGGCGTTGCCGTCGTCGCCGGACTCGCCTTCCTGGGAGTCCGACGACGAGTGTGGCCACTCCGACCATAGTACACGGGCTGAAATCGTCACAACGATATAGTTCTGGTACCATAGGGTCACCATCGACAGACCGTTCTGCCGTCTCGAGAGGTGACACATGTCGATCGTGACTCTCAGCGGACTCACCGGCGGGGGCGCGCGCAGACTCGGCCCGGGTATCGCGCGGCGCTTGGGAGCGGACTACGTCGACCGGCTGATCCTCACCGATGCAGCGCGTCACGTTGGCGCGACCGTCGCCGCTCTCCACGAACGGGAGGAGCGACCCCCCACCCGCGGTGAACGCTTCACAGGGATGCTCCAGCGCATCCTCGAGCGCGCTGCCGTGAGTGGCGCTGCCGGCGATCCCTATTTCGGCCCGAGTGCCGTGTCTCTGTTGACCGACGAGTTCGAGGAGCTCCCCCAGCCGACGATCACCAGGGGACACGAGATAGAGGACGAGAAGTACCACGACGCGCTGTCACAGGTCATCAACGATCTCGCAGCGACGGGAAGCGTGGTGATCGTAGGGAGAGGCAGCCCCGTCATCCTCAAGGACATGCCGACCGCGCTCCGGGTAGGCACGGTCGCCGACTGGGAGGACAGGGTCGCCAGAGTCATAGACGTCGACAGGCTGGAACGCGACGAGGCCGAGCGGACGATCATCGCCCGTGACCAGGCCCGCGCCTACTACTACAAGCGCTACTTCGATATCGACGACCCCGACGACCCGAAGCTGTACCACTTCGTCCTCAACACGAGCGAACTAGGCATCGAGTACGCGACCTCCATTGTGATTGAAGCCGCGCAGGCGCTGGGAGCGGGCCAGATTAGCCGCACGGACCGCAATGCCCCTTAGAGGGTGTTTGCGAAGTCCTCTCACGATGTTCCTGCTGTCATACGCAACCCACAAGATTCGATTAATCTCTCCCCCGTTCGACGGGGGAGAGATTCAGAGAGGGGGTGACTTGCTAAGGACTTGGCACGAATCCGCACCTTTGCAAACACCCTCTTATACCAGTTCGCTTTGACCACACCATGAAGGGGTTGGAGCACCGGGTAGGAGCAGGTTTCAATCCTGCCCTTTGGAAGGTTAGACGAAATCACCTTCATACCAACGATAGAGTTACGGCGTATTCAAGAGGAATCGGTATTAGATTCGTAACCGCAATTGCGTTCACTCGACTTTGACAGGGATAGCGGTGCTAACCGAGGGAAGGCCGAGCCACGCTAAAGTTTGAAGGAGTTACGAGGATGGCAGAGGATCCCCTGATTCACCAACGTCTTGTACATGGGGTCCAGAGACACGGGGACATTCTGGACGATGTGGAGCGAGCGGAGGAGAACGCGCGACATGCGCGGAGTGTAGAGGGCAGGTCGTTCAACTGGCCGTTGGTGTTGCTAGCGATCATCGTCGTCGTGGCGTTCGCGGCCGTGTTCTTCTTCCTCTACCAGATCACCGGCGCCGCCGATGACGTCACCTCGACGTATCCGTGGGGTGGGCAATAGGGGCCCGGGACGGCGCCTGCAAGATCGACATTGGCACTTGACAACGGGACTGTCAAATCACAAGGTACTCAGCTAGATGGGCATACCGGAAGACAAGAAACCGACGAGTGAGATGCACCCCAGGCGGGGCAGACCTCGCAGCGGCCTCAGGTTGGGACGGAAGTCAGTCCGATTGCTGTCGGCGATTGTCGTCCTCGTCCTAATTCTGGCTGTGGCGCTCATCCTCTTCGGTCACCTGGCTCCCGCCGAAGGGCCTCATGTTACCCCGTAGATCAGACTGCTTATACCAATTCGTCATGACTGCGCCATCATCCTTCAAATGCAGCGCGCATAACAGAGACCACCCACCGTCATTCCGGCGAAGGCCGGAATCCAGAGTGTTCGGTCAGCGAGAATACGGTGGTATTAGCACGAATTGGTATTAGATCGGTCAGTCGACCGGACACCGATAGAGGCGAACCCGACCGTCCTAAACACCCTTTACAAACGAGCCTGTTGATCGTATGATTTGATGGAAGGTAATGAGCTTACAAGAGTGTTAAAGCAACCGTAAGTTCACAACCGAATACATAGAAGACCGCAACGAGGTGTCGCGATGGCGCCAATTGCTGACGATCCGCACAGGCTCATTCTCGAAGGCTCTCAGAAGCACGGACACAGGCTCGAAGACTTGGAGCGGGCGCAAAAGAACGCGAGGCACGCCCGGGCGGCCGGATTTGGGAAGTCTCGACGCTGGCTGTGGATGACGCTCGTGATGGTGGTGGCCGTCATAGCGGTGGTCGCCATCTACCAGTTGGCCGGGCCTTCCGACGCTACGCTTCCGGGGCAGTAACGTGGGATAGCCTGGAACCTATTTCGATCCCTCGAACGAACTCCTGACTCGCGCCTCGATAGGGCCACTGTGAATTGGCGGAAGCTTTGATTGCCCTGCGCCTATCAAACCCGCTCTATCTTCTTTGCCGGCCCAAGTGTATTAGGGCTAGTACTCAGTCAACTTGAACATGATGAACTGGCAGATGCCGCTTTATCCCCTCTCCCGTCGTGGGAGAGGGCTAGGGTGAGGGTGAATCGTAATATCAAAATCATGTGGAACCGGTACTAGTGGTTCAACATCCTAGTTTTGAAGGGTAATGAGGCTATGACTTGGTAGGGGCGGGTTTGAAACCCGCCCTGCCGTGTAGAGCACAAAACAAATCTCCAATTGCTACCCGTCATTTCAAAGATTTCGGTCCACTAGCAGTTCCTGGAAAAATCACACGATCGTGTGATTACACATGCCGGGACTGTGGCGTACGCTGGTTACTAGGAGGACGGCAGACACCGTAAGGACAGAAAGACCGGAAGGAGGCAGAAAAATGTACGTACCCGATGTGAGAGGACGAATTGAAGAGGGCGCACAAAAGCACGAATACCGGTTGGAGGACTTGGAGCGTGCCGAAGAGAAGGCGAGGCACGTTCGAGCCGTGGGTGGCAGGTCGCGGCGCTGGCTGTGGGAGCTCCTCTCGTTTGTTGCGGTCGTGGCAGTGTTGTTCGTGATCTATCAGATCGCAGTTCCCTCCGTCTCGACCTTGCCGCTGCAATAGGACGTTGGGGCAGGTCGATTGACCGTGGCAGTCCTGCCTATCGGTTCGGTGGATGGAAGTACAGCTCCCTGCCGACGATGACTCATCGCTCCAATCCGACTCAATAGACATTCACGCCGGAATAGGATTGCACCAATTTCAGAGAAGACCGCAAGGAGGTGTCGTCATGGCGTTCGTACCGGATGCTAAGCAGCGCACTGAAGAGGGAGCCCAGAAGCACGGACACAGGCTCGAAGACTTGGAGCGGGCGGAAAAGAACGCGCGGCACGCCCGGGCGGCCGGCTTCGGGAGGTCTCGGCGATGGCTGTGGGCAGCCCTCTCGGTCATCGTGGTTGTGGCAGTGCTATTCGTGATCTTCCAGTTCGTCGTGCCTTCGGACCCCGTCCTTCTTGACCAATAGGGGAATGGAGCCGCGCTACCCCTCTCAATTCACCCAACCCCGAACGCTTCCGCGATTAGGCGGTACGACCGGACGCGGTGCTCGAAGCTGTAGCAGTTCGTGACGATGCCAACGTCGGGTGTCCCGTAGTCGGACGCTATCTGCACGATGCGTTCGCGTACGCGCTCCGGGGTCCCATTGACGTAGGCGGGCTTGAGACTCTCGATGTACAGCCTCGCCACCTCGGTGATGGGGTAGACGGAAGCCTCCTCCGGCGGCAGAAGTCCTCCCTGTAGATTCAGGTGCTGCCCCGCCTTGCTCAGATTCCGGCTGGACGCTATGAATTGCGCCTCCTCGTCCGTCGGGGCGCACAGGGCCTGCACGGTGACGTTTACCCTCGGTTCCTTAAGGTACTTCGATGGCTTGAACTGCTCACGGTAGAGCGCCGCCACCGCCGGGCCATACTCCCCCGTCGTCCCGAAGAAGTCTGCGAACGCGAACGGCAAACCCAGCAGTCCGGCAAGTCGCGCCGAGAAGTCGCTTGAACCCAGCAGCCACACATCGGGCGCCTCGTCCGGCATCGGACCCGCCTGCGCGACAATGCCGGAGAAGGGATGTTCATCACTTATCTCGTTCTCAAGGAAGGCCAGCAGGTCGGACACCATCTGGGGAAAGCGGTTCACGTCCGCGGGAGGGCGCGGATACGTGAGGGCCAACGCCGTGCGCTGATCGCTGCCGGGAGCGCGCCCGATGCCGAGGTCTATGCGACCGGGATAGAAGGCATTGAGGGTGCGAAACTGCTCGGCGACCTTGAGGGCGGAGTAGTGCGGAAGCATCACGCCGCCGCTCCCGACACGTATCGTCGAGGTATTGGCCGCGATCTGGCCGATGAGTATTTCCGGCGAGTTGCCGGTGAACGACGTGGAGTTGTGGTGTTCGGCGACCCAGTAGCGCTTGTACCCGTACCTCTCCGCCTCGGCGGCCAGAGCGACGGTCTCGCGCAGGGATTCCGCCGCCGTGCTCCCCTTCCGCATTGGGGACTGATCGACGACGCTGAGCGTGATGTCCTTGACCGAAACTGTCTGTGTCATCCGAACGAGAGCGCCCGCCTACTTTCTCCGCTCCCGCAGTTTCGCCCACACCTCTTCGGGAGTGATCCCCTCCGCCGCCAAGAGCACCAGGGTGTTATAGATCATGTCGGCGGCCTCGGACGCCAGGGCGTCGCGGTCGCCCATGACTCCGGCAATGGCCGTCTCCCCCGCCTCCTCGATGACCTTCTGCGCGATGCGGGGCGTGCCCTGCTCGAACAGAGCGGCCGTGTAGCTCCCCTCCGGCATCTCGTCCTTGCGGGACTGAATCACCGCGAATAGCTCGTCCGTGATCCCCGGCCCTCTGTCGCGTGTCGCTGCTTCCGTCATCTCCGTCAGCGGCGTGAAGAAGCACGACTCCTCGCCCGTGTGACACGTTGGGCCGATGGGATCGGCCTTGACGAGTATGGCGTCACCGTCGCAGTCCAGGTGCAGCGACTTGACCTTGAGGAAGTTGCCGGACGTCTCGCCCTTCAGCCAAAGCTCCGACCTGCTGCGGCTGTAGAACCATACGTTCTCGCCGCCGAGCGTTCGTTCGAGGGACTCGGAATTCATGTACCCGAGCATCAGCACCTTGCCCGTGGCGTCGTCCTGCACGATGGCGGACACGAGGCCTTTTTCGTCGAGTTGTATCATGGGCGTTCCTTCCACAGCCGTTCTCACGTGATTCGCGAGGGCTTGTCCATTCTTTCATACGGCGTGTAGTCGTCTCAAGTTGACGCTCGGATGGGAAGCTGTGCCAGCTTGGTTGGTGTGCTTCTCCCAAACGCCAAGTCAGCCATCTCCGTCATTCCGGCGCAGGCCGGAATCCAGAGGGGCCCGGGTGGGGCCAACACTCCAATTAGTACCACCCACTAAACTGATACAGGCTCCTGGCACGGCAGGCGGCTTGCAGTCGTTGCAGCGACCGACTACCATGACGCGCAATCGAGACGCTGCCGCACACGTCATAACGGAGTACGCACGATGGCAGTCCACTTGTCTCAGCGAATGTTCATGGCTCTGGCGCTGGCGATCACAGCGCTGGCATCCGTTGCGTTGGCCTGCGCGCCCACAGACAGTCCTCTCCCCGTCGGTGACCGAGCGACGCCGACGCCGACGCCGACCGAGGCCGAACGGGCCCGTGCCGCTGCGGCAGCCACGCCGACGCCCACTTGGGTGCCGCTTCCGACATCCGTTGCCGTTGCCTCCGAGTCCGGTACGGCGACATCGAGCAGCCAAGACGCCGGCGCATCCACCATCGAGCCGACACGCACCCCTGTGCCGCTGCCGGCGGACTACAGCCGGAGTACGAGCGGGGTCCCCATACACGAGCTTGTGAAGCTCGCGCAGTGGGACGAAAACCGACTCAAACTGAGCAACTTCGTCGCGGGGTACATCGTCGCGCACGGTCTCAACTTCCCTACCCGCATAATCGACATGGAACCCGAGGGATACAAAGACGCCCTTCCAAACAACGACGTGGACATCGTCCTCGAGGCCGATCCTGAGTGGGCGAAACCGTACGCAGACGCCGGAATCATCGTCGTGCTCAAGCCACTCTCATCGGCCAGTCCCGATACAGTAGTCGCCGTGAACGCCTCCCTCTGGAAGCGCGCGCCCGAGGTCGGGAGATTCCTCGAACGATATGAGTGGGACGGCGACCTGCTGACCGCTGAGGCAAAGAAAATCAAGAGCGGGCGGATTGCGGTGAACGCATCGGTTGTCGGTCACATCGTCTTCAAGCGCCAGGAGGAAATGTGGACGAACTGGGTGTCAACGGAGGCGGCAGAGACCGTTCGCGCCGCAATGGAAGACGGCAAGATTTGGTTCTGTCGGGGGTTTGAGGTTAGGGTCATAGGCCCCTACACGATGAGGGTCTGCAAGGACGATCCTTCTGTAAATACTCGGTTGTAAGGGCCTGGTGTGGGGCTGTGACTCTTCGCCGGGCAGATTGACGGTCGCCGCACAAGTGCCGTACAATTCATTCCGTACACTTGCGTCCGCACAAGGAGGAGAACATGCCACGGCTGGAGGTCCGGCTCGATGAGGAGCAGCGTAGGCGACTGGAGGAACTGGGACAGGAGCGAGGCGTTCCCGTCTCCGCGGTCGTGCGCGGGCTGATTGACAACGCTTATGACGACATCGTTCAAGAGCGACGCCGTCTCGCGGCATCTCGGCTGATCGGCATGAATGTAGAGGACCCACCGGATACGGACGCGCTCGCGCGCGAGCTGGAGGCGGCCCATGAGCCCGCCGGTCTTCCTTGACGCCAATGTCCCCATCTACGCAGCCGGCAAAGAGCACCCGAAGAAAGAGCCGTGCGCTCTGGTCCTGAATATGGCAGCGGAGCATCCTCTGTCTTTCGTAACAGATGCAGAGGTGCTCCAAGAGCTTCTTCATCGCTACCTCGCCTTGAGACGATGGACCATGGGTAGAGAGGTCGTCAAAGCCTTCGCCGAGGTGATGCACGACCGGATCGAACCGGTCTACGTGGAAGACATCATGGCGGCGGGTGATCTGGCCGACCGCTATCAGGGCGCAAGCGCGAGAGACCTCGTTCATGCGGCGGTGATGATCCGATTGGGAGTCGACCTGATCGTCTCGTCTGACACGGACTTCGACCGCTTGCCGTGGTTAACGCGGCTGGACCCCTCCAACGTCGAAGAATGGGCGGACTCGGTACTGACTGACGACGGCAGGTAGTACGTTCCGGGGCATTCTGAGAGGCACTAATCCATGACCGTTCCGCCGCCGATGTTGATCGACTGGCCGTGAATCCATGATGCCGCCTCGGTGCAGAGAAAGGCGACGAGACCGGCGACTTCCTGTGGCGTTCCGGCTCGGCCGATGGGAGCCTGGCTTGCCCTCTCCTGCCATTGCTCTCCCCTGCCGAGCGGGTCGAGGCGCGAGGTGTCGACGAGACCGGGGCATACTGCGTTGACGTTGATGCCGTGCGGGCCGAGGTCGAGGGCCATCGACTGCGTCATCCCGACCTGCGCGAAGTTGGCGGCGTTGTAGGCCATTGTGGCGGCGCTGGCCCGCTTACCGGCGGCGGACGCGATCGTCACGATCTTACCGCCCTGCCCCTGCTCGATCAGCACCTTTGCCACGGCCTTGCTGCACAGGTACGTCCCCCGCACCTTGACGTCTATCACCTTCTGGAATATGTCGGAGTCGACCTCGATGAGGGGCACGCGGTCGGGACCGTAGCGGTAAGCGGCGTTATTGACGAGGATGTCGATGCGCCCAAACTGTTCCATGACCCGCTCGACCATCGTGTCCACGTCGGCTTCGTCAGTCACGTCGCCCACGATCGTCAGGGCGCGCCGGCCCAGCGCTCGCACCTCGTCGGCTGTGCTCTCGATATCGCGCCAGCCGATCTCCCGCTCGTCCGGCGGGAACGTGGACGGGTCGCGTCCCGTGCCGGTTAGGACGAGGTCCGCCCCCAATTCGGCGAGGGCGTGCGCCGCGGAGTTGCCGATGCTCCGCCTGCGTCCGGCTCCGGTGACGATCGCTACCTTGCAATCAAGCTCGCCCATGCTGCGCCTCTCTTTCCGATGGTGTCGATTGGTGGGATAAGGGCATTATGGGGAATCGGCGAGAAGGGGGCAATGGGGGAGCAGGAAGTAGAACGTACGGGGCGGGGTCCACCACGGGGGTGCGGAGGACGTTTAGGAGAGAGGCGTGTTGGCTTCCTCTGAAAATAACCCCCGTCCAATCTCCCCTACCGCCATTTTCATGATTGGTGGTGTCGGTGACAACCGACATGAGCGATTGCTATGAAAATAGACGACAACCACCCCCATTCCGTCATTCCGGCGGAGGCCGGAATCCAGTCCCAGGCACCCTGCCGACCGTGACGACGCATCCCAACTTTCATCTCTCTTATGTGGCCTGACAAGGCCGTAGTGATTCCGAGCGCAGCGACGAATCTAAAGTCCATCACCACAAGACCGGTCAACCTTATGTCGTGACCTATATCGGAAAACAGCGTGAGAACTCTCTAGTACTCAGTCAACTTGAATATGATGAACTGGCAGATGCCGATTTATCCCCTCTCCCATCTTGGGAGAGGGCTAGGGTGAGGGTGAATCGTAATATCAAAACCATGTTGACATGGTACTAGATCGACTCTACCTTCGGACGGACACTTTGGATTCCTCACTCCGCTCCGCGACGTTCAGAATGACATCTGCCGAGTTTAGGTGAAGGTCACCGTAGGCGGAATCCCCAATTTCCCCTCCGCGTCCTCTGCGCTCTCTGCGGTGAATCCTCACTATCCAAGACCGCAATCTCTCCCCACCGGAGGAGCGATACAGAGAGGGGGCAATTCCGAATTTGACAGATAAGAACAGACGTACTATCATGGACGAAAACCCCGTCGAGGGCCCCGAGTTGCCCGACGGCATGAGAGGAATGTCAGCATATGTCAGGAAAAAAGAGACCCCCTGTCGGCCAAACAGCTTCAGGCTCTACCCCATCTCGTGTCAGGCAAGACCTTCGCGAACGCCGCAACCGCCGACGACGTGTCGGAGAGGACCATCTACCGGTGGATGAATGACCCCGACTTCAAAAGCGCTTACCTTGCGTTGAGGGAGGTGGAAGCAGACATCGCAAGGGCCGAACTGCGAGGCTTGGCGCTCAAGGCCGCAATAACGCTTTCCAGGGCCATGGACAACGAAGACCCCAACATCAGCCTCCGTGCCGCGCAAACAGCCGTCAAAGCAAGCGTCAAGGTCGAGGACGTCAAGAAGGTCGTACGCATCCTCTCTCAGGTCGCCGAGCAGGACGACGACGCAATCGATCCACGTACGTTACGCCAATTCCATAATCAAGTTCAGAAGGTAACTAGGGGCCGATAGCCCTTGCCTAGACGGAGGAGACCTATATATGACCGTCATACTGGCGAAGTGCCTGCCCCGTGCTTGGATATGGGGCTGGATTACGGACAGAAGGTTGAGATTGGCCATCAACCGACTTGATCGAAAAGAACGCATGGTCTACCATAAGCCCGTGCCGGCAAACTTCATGTGATGTAGTGGGCCTCTACTATGTCAGGGTATGGCGTTTTAGTGTGCTCTTGCATTGGAGATTATCCACTGGTACATTCCTCGCACGGGGGCGACAACGAAATGGTGGTTCAACGCACAGCGGACATCCGGGAGTTGGCCCAGCGATGGTTACGAAATAGTCTTCCGGATCAAGTGCGCGAAACTATTTCGCTAGGGTTGCCTGAATGGGATGACCGCCTGAGCCTCTGGAGAGTCGCTCTAGTACACGACAACAGCAGAAAGCATCAGCTAGGCGAGATTCACGTTGACTCTTTTGGGAAGGTCCGTCAGGAACCGGTCCCCGCGATGGTCGTTGAGCGGTTGAGGGCCATTGAGTCCACCCCTTCGATTCAAAGACCTGAACGAAGGTCCATTGTCTTTCCGCCAATTCCTAACAAGGTCATTCTCGGTGACTGTCGGGAGGTGCTTTCTGAATTCCCGCCCGACAGCGTCCAGTTGGTACTTACGTCCCCACCGTACTTCAATGCCAAGCCTCAATGTACTGAATACCTAGACTATTCGTCTTATCTGAATGTTCTGGGCGAGGCCTTCGAGGCTTGTCATGCGATTCTTGCAGAGGGACGTTTTCTGATCGTAAACGTCTCTCCCGTGCTGGTGCGGCGCACGTCTCGAAATACAGCCAGCAGGCGACTGCCGATTCCTTTCGACCTCCATCCCATCCTCGACCGTATAGGATTTGAGTTCATTGATGACATCATATGGCGCAAACCCGAAGGGGCCGGCTGGAACCTGGGACGTGGACGACGATTTGCCGCAGATCGCCAACCCCTTCAGTATAAGCCAGTGACCGTAACCGAGAATGTTCTAGTCTATCGAAAGAAAACAGACCGCTTAATCGACTGGAATCTGCGGAATCATCCAGACCAAGATGCTTTGGGCCGGTCCCTCGTCCTGGGAGAATACGACAAGACCAACGTTTGGGACATCACACCCTCTCATCACAAGAGTCATCCTGCCGTCTTCCCAGACGATCTTGTTCACCGAATAATCCGGTACTATTCCTTCAGGGGTGATGTCGTGCTCGACCCGTTCGCGGGAAGCGGCACGGTAGGCCGCGTCGCTTCAGAGATGGATCGCAAGTTTGTCCTTGTAGAAAAGCGCGCTGACTACTTCGCTGAGATGCGCCACGATTTGCAGACATCAATCTTCGGAATTCAGACGGACTTCGATGATCTGCAATACCTTTGGAGCGCGGAATGACCCCACCACGTCTCTATGACTTGAGTTCAGCGGAAGGGGTCCGCGAGATAGTTGCCGCTCTATGCCTCGGATACAACTATCGACTGTATACCGAGGGTGAGACCCGAAACCAACTGATCGAGGCCTATGGTCAGCTTCTTGCTCTGCTGAAGCGTCTACCAGCGGGAGCGGAGTATGAATCATGGATGGACGCCCTGCGATCAGAACTCGATGAGGCAGATAGCAGACTTGAGTGGTGGTTGCTTGGACTAGGTAAGAAAACCGCCGACAACTTAGGTGTCAATAAATCCAACCGTATCGAGTTCCTTGAGGAGGTGGGACAGCATCTGTGGGCAACCAGTGAGGACAACAAAGGTCCGTCCTTTGAGGATGCGATGTTGATGCTTTGGGCTGGTGCCGCTACGTTGACCATCAGAGGGTCAAGGAAATCAACTGCGGGCAAGACTTTGGAGCGCGCATTCCTTCGAGCCACTCTCACTATTCTGGGTCTGGAGGAAAGTACCGACTTCTGGCTGAATATGGAGCGAGACGCTGAGGTGCCCCGCGAGATTGACGTTGAGATCGTCAGTCGTCGCGGGCGCATCAGGGTTGAGATGGGATTGATCGCCCAAGGTAATCAGGAAGTCATCGAGGACAAAATCTTACGTGTTGGGCCTAGGGGCATGGTCATCTTTGACAGGATTGGCCCAAAGTCGAACGCCTATCAGACCGCTGCAGACAACCAAGTCGCATTCATTCAGATTAGAAACAATCGCCCTTTGCAAGCCATGTACGAGTACCTGTCAGGGTTGGTAGAAAAGGCATTGCATGAGCCACCCGCAGATCAAGATGGGATACGATCCGCACTTTGGGCCTTGCCTGATGAGCTATTCATTTCCGGCCTCTTGCCAAGTAATGAAGAAACCTCTGAATAACTGAGTTCCAAAAGTCGAAAACGTATCCTTGCCATGCCATGACCAAGTTAAATCTCAAGAATCGAACGCTCGCCATCATGGACAATCTGCCGTTCCTGCGCTCCTTGAACAACGAGTGTATCGACCTGATTGCCATTGACCCGCCATTCGCCGCTAACGAGACGTTCGTAGGTAAACCGAAGCCGCCGATAACGGACGAGGAAATTGACGAAGAGCATGAGCTGGCTAAGAAGCATGGCGTCAAGCACGACGAGGGACGTGACACAACCGTACGAGACATCTGGACGTGGGATGAGAACGTCCACCCCAACTGGCTCAGGAGGATGGAGGATGACTATCCTCCGGTGTTTGCGGTAATCAAGGCCGTTGAAGCGTCCGCTACGGAAAACGAGGCTGCTTACATTGCGTTCATGGCAGTGAGGCTAATCGAGTGCCGCCGGGTGCTCAATCCGACCGGCAGCATCTACGTTCATTGCGATAGCCACGCTAACAGCTACCTGCGGATGCTGATGGACGCCATATTTGGGACGGAGAACTTCATAGACGAGATCATTTGGAACTATGGTACTCCGTCCGGCGGTCGATCCTCTGGCAAAAAGCCCATCAAGACTCACGAAATGCTGCTGGTCTATGCGCGGCAATACGGAGAACATACCTACAACAAGCAGTTCACGCCGTATAGAGATACATACGTCAACAACTGGTTTCGCCATACTGACGAAGATGGACGCAAGTATCGTACACGCTCTAGGAGTGGGAAAATTGTGCGGCAATACTTGGATGAGAGCCCCGGTGTGCCGCTGTCGAATACCTGGACGGACATCATGCAGTTATACGGTTCTGCGGGTTGGTTCCCCAATACTCGCGGCGAGATTACCGGCTATTCGACCCAAAAGCCCCTGGCCCTCTACGAGCGTATCATTAGGGCCAGTTCCAATCCCGGCGATATGGTCCTCGACGTCTTCGCGGGTTGTGCGACAACCGCGGTCGCGGCCGAACGCTTAGATCGCCATTGGATAGCCTGCGACATAGCTTACCGTTCTTGGACGATGCTCAAGCGCAGATTTGCCCTGACCGGCTTTGCCCTGAGCGATATGACATCTGCCACTACGGATGCTCTCGCAGGCGAACAGCCGGAATTGGCAAAAGCAAAGTCATACACCATCGGCCCAAAAGACCTGCCTGACCGCGACGACGAAGACCCGGAACCCTTTCACAGTCTGCAGCGTGTGAAGCGGGGAAAGCGTGGACAAAAGAAGTCTGCTCGGTCAGCTTCATGGTCCGGGCGGATACCGAAAGATGAAGCAAAGGCCCTGCTCGTCAAGGAGTTTGGTCCGTACTGCTGGGGTTGTGGATGGGAGGCTCCTAAATTTCCAAGTGGAGAATACGACCTAGGCTTGCTGGAGGTTGACCATATCTGGGCGCGTCACGACCAGCAGACCGACTCCGGTGGTTCAGACGAGCTGTATAACCTAGCGCTTCTCCACGCAACCTGCAACCGAAGGAAAGGTAATCGACTAACGTTGGAGCAACTACGCACAAAGAACGCCTTCGACCAGCGTGTGTATGGATCACTCGTCCACCTAGGTGAAGCCACAGCGTTCGCGGCTGAGCACATTGCCCAACGTGGGACTCAGCTAACTATGGACGAGTAATACCAGTTCGCTTTGACCACACCATGAAGGGGTAGGAGCACCGGGTAGGGGCAGGTTTCAAACCTGCCCTTTGGAAGGTTAGACGATATCACCTTCATACCAACGATAGAGTTACGGCGTATTCAAGAGGAATCGGTATAATTCACCCAACTCCTACCTCCCATGTCCACCCTCGAACCCAAGAAAGGCGTCCTCTTCGGCATTGCGTCCGGCTTCGTCGCCATCACGTGCTGCGTCTCCCCCGTCGTGCTCGTCCTGCTCGGCATCGCGACGGCTGCTGAGGCGGTCACGCTCGGAGACACCCTCTACTACGAATACGGTTGGTTCTTCCGCACAGCAGGGCTGATCGTGGCCGTGATTGCCGTCGTCCTATTCCTGCGCGGCAGGAACCAGTGCAACATCCCTGGTGCGTACGGGTACCGCTGGATGCTCGCCATCCTCGTGGCGTCGGGAGCCGCCACATACGCAGGCCTCTTCTGGTTCACCAAGTACCTCGGCATCTGGTTCGGCTGACATCGCCGGGGAAAGAGAGTGACTGAGAAGGCGCGCAGGGTTCCATGATCTCCCCCCCGCCGGGGGAGAGATACAGAGAGGGGGCGCTACTCAGACGCCTCGTAAGTAACAACCAGCTCCACGTTCGTCAGCACGACATCGCACGCCACCTGCGGGTTCCGGTGTGCCAGCACCACCTTCACCGTGTGCTTCCCCTTCGCCGCTTCCTCCGGCTCGAGATCGAGCAGGAACCACGAGGACTTGCCGACATCGTGGATCTGGGCATCCATCGGGTTGCCTGCCGCGTCTTCCGCCAGGTGGTACTCCCGCCGCACGTCCGTCCGCTCCTCGCCGTCCCAGTACACCTTTACCACGTCGCCCACCACCCACTGGTCGAGAAGCAGCCGGAGCCTGATATCCGCCGGCGTGACTGCCTCGAGGTCGTCTCCCTGCTCGATGGAGATCGTCGGGCCCTCGCCCGTCATTGTCGCCTTCAGCGGCACGGGTACCTGACCCCACAGCCTGTCATTGTCGAAGGCCCCTGCCCAAGACTGCCCGACCGTGCCGAACGCGTCCTTGTACCTGTGGGCAGCGGCGAAGATCTTGTCCGTCGGGGCCAGTGTATCCACCGAGCCGATCTGATTCATAAGGTCCCTGCGCGAGTCGCGGTTCGCGTGCCAGTTGAACAGATATATCCCGTCCGAACCTGCCGCGTGCCACTGGCTCGCGACCGCGCGCGTACGCATCTGGTCCTTCAGCAGCAGCGGCTCCGGCCCCACGAACCCGGTCCAGTCCCAGCCGTCCACGCGGGCGTCGAAGCCCGGATACACCGCAACGTCCGTCCCCTTGCACATGTCGAGGTACTCTTCCACCGCGATCAGCGGGTCGGTATGCGCCCCGCCTGCAGGGATGAGGATGTCTACCAGCCCCTCGGCGATCCACGCCTCGACGTCGTACCCAATGCGGTACGACATCTCCGGTGTGCCCGATACCCGTGCGGCGAGGTAGTACGGCCTGCCGCGCTGCTCTGCCAGCTCGTCCGTGACCTGCCGCACCGCCCTCTGAACGTCCGTGATGACGTAGCGCAGCCGGTAGCCATAGTCGTCCGGCAGGTGGAAGCCGTGACGCTGCCAGTCGAGCTCGATGCCGTCCCAGTCCCATCGACGCGCCACTTCCTCGACGTGCCGGAAACGGTTCTCCCTCACCTCCGGATGCTCGAGGTTCCACGACAGCGCGAACCACGGAGTCGTCTTGTCGCCGAGCACCCATTCCGGATGCTCGATCCTCAAGCGCGTCAGCTCCGTGTGCCGCATCGTCGACAAATCGGACGGCTGCGCCCCGCCGAAGTGGTTGTCGTTCATCCGCACCGAGGCGTACACCTCCATCCCAAGCTCGTGCCCTCGCGTTACGATCTCCGCCTGCGGGTCCTCCCCGCGCGCGATCATGCCCCTGACGTTCTCATGGAACGTGTAGGACTGCGCGCTCTCGTACACCCGCCCATGCACGTCCCCGACCGTCTCCAGCACGTCGCTCTCCCATCGCGCCGCGTGCTCCCCAACGCACCAGAAATGCGCCCCGACCTGCGTCTCCTCCATCGGCCCGTAGACCTTGTCGAGGAACTGCTCCATCGTCTGCGGATACTCCGAGTACCCGTGTGGATTCCCGTCCCAGTTGTATATCAGTCCATATTCCGGTGGTCTTGGCATGGCGTTTTTCCCTTCGGCAATAATGCTTGGTACACTGTTTTGAGGCGTATCGCATTGTAGTTGAGCGTCCCCCGAAATGAAACACGTTAGAAGAAAAGACCTCCAATGCCCATAGAGTACCGCGCAATAGCCGAAGACGATCTGCGGGCTGCCACACAGACCCAGTCGTGGGCCTTCCACAGCCAACTCGACGAGTCGCTGATGCCCATCGCGCGTGAATGGTTTGAGTTGGGAGAATACATTGGCGCATTCGACGGCTCCGACCCCGTTGGAGTCACGGAGCGGTTTGAGTTGGAGATGACCGTCCCCGGCGGAAGCGTCGCTGTCGCCTGCATCGGCGGAGTGACCGTACTACCCTCACACCGCAGACGTGGCCTCCTCACCGAGATGATGAAGCGTCAACTCACCGCCGCCCACGAGAGTGGCCTGCCGTTGTCGGCCCTTGAAGCTTCTGAGGCCCCGATCTATGGTCGCTTCGGGTACGGCATTGCCAGCGAGCACGAGAACTGGAAGATCGAGCCACATCGCACCGCATACCGGCAGGAATACACATGGGACGGCTCCATCAAGATAGTCAAGCACGAGCGCGCACGAGAGGTCTTCCCCGAGGTCTACCGGAGGGCCGCGGCGAATCGCGCGGGCGTGATCCGGCCCCCAAAGCCGTGGTGGGACGCCTATTTTGAAGTCGCTTCGAAAGGAGAGACCGGCAAAGCAGCCACCTTCTATATCGAGTACCGGGAAAGCGATGTCGAAGGCTGCGCCCTCTACCGCATCAAAGACGGGATTGTGACCGTGCGGCAGCTAGTGGCCTGCACCGACGCCGCCTACGCCGCCCTGTGGAGATACTGCTTCGACATCGACCTCATCAAGACCATCGAGGCGTGGGGGCGGCCCATAAACGATCCGTTGGTCTGGATGCTCCACGACGCGAGGGCCCTGCAGCGCAAGCCCCGAGACCGAACGTGGCTCCGTCTGATCGATGTCCCCAAAGCCCTCTCATCCAGGACGTATGCTCAGGAAGACGAAATCGTCTTCGAGGTCCGCGACCAATTCTGCCCGTGGAACGAAGGTGTCTACCACCTGATCGGCAGCCAGTCAGGCGCCACATGCCGACCCACAACCAAGTCGCCCGACATCACACTCTCCGTCGACGACCTGGCCGTCCCGTACCTCGGAGGCTTCCCATTCACGCCGCTAGCCCACGCCGGCCGCCTCGAGGAACGCACCCCCGGCGCACTCCCCCGCGCCGACGCCATGTTCGCCACGCAACTCAAACCTTGGTCACCCATGCTGACGTAGGGAATAGCGTTCCGCTTCTGACCCCTCAGCCAACAGGCTCCGGCGAATGGCCTACCCTACATCGAGGTGGAGTACGGGACTGGAATCATCCACTGGGTGAGCAGGAGTGCTACGCCGAAAATCGGAGCTTGAGGCCGCACGCGGCGGACAGTTTTGCGAGCGTATCCAGCCGCGGAATTCGCTGCCCGGACAATGCCCGTGAGAGGGCAGCGCGATTCAGGCCTGCCTCCCTCGCCAGCGCGGATACGCCCCCGCGCGCCTTGACGACGTTGCGGAGCGCCATCATGAGCAGTCGTGGGTCGTCGTCGTCACTCATCTCCTCCATGACCACGTTGAGATATTCGGCAATGTCCTCGGGCGTCTCGAGGTATTCGCTCGCGTCATATTCTCGTACCGGCATCTCGTTTCTCCTGCTTGTACTCTTGCCAGAGTGACTGGGCCTGCGCGATATCTCCGGCTTGCCGTTTCTTCGTTCCACCCGCCAACATGATCACGAGGTCGTAGCCGTCCAACTCAAACCCTGATCCCAATGTTAACGTAAGAGAGTTGCGGTCGAATAGTTAGCGCAAGCCCATCTCCTATCGTGTCGGCTAGAACATCGCCCGCGCCCACTTCGCAGCGTCGTTCCATGAGGGACGGGCTGGCTTAAAGTTACATCCCGGCGGCCCGACTGCGTATGCCTTTTTCAGGTTCCTTACGCCTGGGACACGTTTCGCCCGTTTATAGGCTTTTCCACCGAGGGCTATCACTGGGAGGCCATCAAGGAGTTCCAACTGGCCTGCAAGGTATCGCGACGCACACTCTTTCTCGGCGTCCGCGGGAACTGGCCCGGCCTCCTCTGGTGCCGAGCACAAGTAAGTCTCGGTAACCCATGCTTTTCTCAGTTGGTCTCTCAGTGGAAGATCAGGAAAAAGCCGATCAAGTAGGTACTTTAGGTTTCTGTGAAACAGATCGGTGCCTTCACTTAGAACTTTGAACGTATACTCGCACGCCTGTTCCAGCTTATTCGCTCCACGATAAGATTCCCGAGAGTAGTGTGGATCGCCGGGTTCATTCACAAGTATGACAACCTTGACTTCATCTAGCCGCCCCAGTGCCCCAATGAACCCGCGCGGGACGTGGCCAACATTCGGCTTCCATGTGGCGATGCATTTGCATGTACCCTTGAATCCAGGACAAGGGCGATACGCTGGCCGGAGAATCTTCACTAACTTCTTGTGCGGAGTAGTCATCCGTTTATCCCCTTCTGCGCTTCCTCTGACAATGCCTCCTCACCCAGCCAGCCCCCGCACCGCCGCCACGATATCCTCCGCCGACAGGCCCACGTATTTCATCAAATCATCCGCCGAGCGCCCCGACTTCGGAATCCGCTTGACATACATCTGCTTGACCTTGCAACTGCTCCCGTACTCCATCAGCGCCTCGACGACCTCCGAGCCGAACCCCGCGCCGTAGTTGTCCTCCACCGTCACGACCTTGCCGCCACTGGTCTGGGCCGCCTGCGCGATAGCCTCCCCGTCGAATGGGAGCGAGTACAAATCAATCAGAGTCGCCTCGATGCCGTCCTCAGACAGGGCTGTCATCGCCTTCAGCGCCTCGTGTACCGCGTACCCTGACGCCGCGATGAGCGCGTCGCCGCCCTCGGCGAGCACCCCGTGCCCTCCGAGCGTGAACGTTTTCTCCAGGTCATACAGGAACGGCGTGTCCGGCCTTGCGGCGCGGAGGTAGCAGGCGCCCTCATGCTCCGCCATCCGCACGGTCAGCGCATATGCAGACACCGCGTCCGACGGATTGAGGATGTACAGGCCGGGGCCGCCCGCGTCCGCCTGCACCTTCGCCATCGACCGGAAGAACGCCACGTCCGCCAGGGCCATCTGGCTCGGCCCGTCCGCCGCGATATTCACCCCTACGTGCGAGCCGACGACCTTTATGTTCAGCCTGCTGATGAACCCCATCTCGAACTGGTCGTACCCGCGCGCAACGAACTTCCCGAAGCTCGACGCGAACGGTATCTTGCCACCCGACGCCAGTCCCGCCGCGCACGATATGAGGTGCTGTTCCGCTATCCGGCACTCGAAGAAGCGGTGCGCTAGGTCGGGGTCTTGCGAAAAATACTCGGCGAAGGTCGAATTCTTCACGTCCCCGTCGAGAGCCACGATATCGGGGTTCGCATGACCCAAGGCCCTCAGCGCGATTCCATATCCCTTTCTCGGCGCGAATTTCTTGTCCATTAGCGCGTCGGCCTGCCCGTAGGTATTCATAGCATCGACAAACCCCGGAGGCGACTCACATCCGGCAGACGGTGCGACCGTTGTCGGAGCCATGCCGACACTCAGGCCGCCATTCGTCCCCGCCACGCCCAGCATCGCCGCCGTCTCGTCCAGTTCCGCAAGGGCGGCCAGCTTGTCTTCACCCGTCAGAGGCTTGCCGTGCAGCCCCTCGCCCGCCGCCTTCACGAACCCCCAGCCCTTCACCGTCTCCGCAACAATGGCGAACGGCTTTGCGTCGGCATCGTCGGCATGACGCCGGTGCTCCAGGAGCGCGTCCCGCACAGCCGTCGGGTCGTGCCCGTCGATCACCACAACCTCAAGACCCGCTCCCCGCAGCTTGGCCGCGATAACCCCCGGCGACTGCTGAGAACTCACCGGGTCCGACTGTCCATACCCGTTGCAGTTGAAAATAGGGCAGACGGCGTTCAGCTCGTAATCCACGATGAAGTCGACCGCCTCCCACACCTGCCCTTCGCGGCTCTCACCGTCCCCTATAATGCAGAATATCCGCTTGTCGGAGGCGTCCAGCCGCGCAGCAGCCGCTAGACCCGCTGCGATGGACAGACCCTGCCCAAGCGAGCCCGTCGCCGCCGGGAAGAACGGAAATCCCTCCGCCGGGTTCGGATGTCCGTCGATCTCGCTGTCGATGGCCCGGAGCCGCATGGCGTCCTCAAGCGTCATCGCCCGGCGCTCTTCGGAGCTTCTGCCCACTGCCAGTCCCAACTCGGAGCCCGCCGCGTACACGATAGGGCAGGCGTGTCCCTCCGACAGCACCAGCCGGTCCGCCGTCGGACTCGCAGGGTCGGACGGGTCGTAGCGCATGTGCCCGTACATCAGGGCGGCCACGATATGGGCCAAACTCGAGGCCGAGGTCGGATGGCCCGAGTCCGCCGCCGCCGTCATCTCGACCGACAGCCGGCTTAGCTCTATGGCTTTAGCGTGAAGAGATTCAACGTATCCCACGGTGCTGGACTTCCCATTCGTTTGATGTGGAGCTGCGCCTGCCATGCCGCGCGCTCGGCATATACTACCAAAATCCGCGCGGCCAAACGCATCGGCGACGTAGAGCCAAGACTGCATAACCCAGCGATGACTTTTCCCGTCATTCCTTCGTGACCCCGGTACCCTGACTCCCAATGAAGACAATCCTGCACCGGTCAAACTCTACGCAATGCTTTCTACTCTCGATTCAATCCACTCCCCGTTGACTGAGGCTTCACGCCGTTCTATACTACCGAACGACTTTGACCACTGAATGGAGTGTGGGAATATGCGTCTTTCGTGCCTGCAAGAAAACCTCAGCCGCGGACTAGGGATCGTGGGCAGCGCCGTAGCCGCCCGGACAACCTACCCGGTCATGCAGAACGTCCTCATCACGACCGACAACGCGCGGCTCAAGCTGGCGGCCACCAATCAGGAGATCGCCATCAGCACGTGGATAGGCGCGCAGATCGAGGAAGAGGGACAGGTCACCATTCCCGCGCGACTGTTGACCGAGTTCGTAAACTCGCTCCCGGCCGAGCGCATCGACCTCGACTACACCGAGCAGCCCGTCGGCATATCCGTCAAGTGCGCCCGCTTCGAAGCCCAGATCAACGGCACGCCCGCTAGCGACTTCCCACCCGTGCCCACCGTCGAGTCCGGCGTTGCGGGCCAAATCGCCCCGGACGTGCTCAACGACGCCATCAAGCACATCACCATCGCCGCCGCCACGGAGGACTCGAGGCCCGTGCTCACCGGCATCAAGGTAGAGATTACCGGAGACGACTTCACCTTCGCCGCCGCGGACGGGTTCCGTTTGGCGGTGTACAAGGGCAAGCTCCTAGAACCCCTGCCGGAGGACGTGGACTTCATCATTCCCGCCCGCGCCCTCAACGAGGTATCCCGCCTCACCGGCGGCCAGACCGACCCCGTCGAGTTCACCGTGACTTCCTCCAAGAACCAGGCGCTCTTCCGGCTCAACAATATCGAGGTCGTGGCGAACCTGCTCCAGGGCACCTTCCCGAATTACCACCAGCTCGTCCCCGACAAGTACGACACCCGTGCCTCCGTCAGCCGCGAGGAGTTCATTCGCGCCACGAGGGCCGCTTCGATCTTCGCCCGCGAGGGAAGCAACATCGTCCGCCTCCTGGTGGACGGTAGCGATGAAGAAGAAAGCAAGATAACGGTCCAATCAAAGTCCGAGGAGGTCGGCGAGAATAAGGGCGAGGTCGACGCCGAGATTGAGGGCGGCGAGGCCAAGATTGCCTTCAGCAGCAAGTACCTCACCGACGTGCTCAACGTCCTCGAGACCAACAAGGTGGCGCTAGAGACGACGACTCCATCCAGCCCGGGCGTAATCAAGCCCGTCGGCGACGACAACTACGTCCACGTGGTAATGCCGATCTTCGTCCAGTGGTGACTACGGAGCCACGCCTACATAGGACGGGTCTAATCGTCATTCCCGCGTAGCCGGGAATCCATCGAGGCGCATTAGTGAGAACCGCCGTCGGCACTTAGAATCGGTAGAATGTTCGCCTCGAAAAGTAGGGACACCCCTACCTCACCACCTCGCCGTTCTCGGTGATCCTCTTAACTCGCTCCGAACCCGTATAGGCAACGACCCTGACGGAGGACGACACCTTCTCCCCAGGCTGAAGGGTCATTACCGTTCCGTTGGACATGGCGTCGGCGATACCCTGGTTCGTCCAGCTTGAGAAAGGTTCCAGACCGATGTTGTACGTTCGCCCCCACCACGGGTAGCCGTACCCTCCACCGAACGACTGCCAGAACCACAGGAACTTGTAGACGTCCGTGGGCCACCGCACGCCGAACCCCACTCCCATCTCTTGGTTCGTGATGGCATACCAGCCCTCCGGCATGTCCGCGATGTACGACATGTCGTAGCGGCGGGCATCCTTCGGGGCGATCCGGCTTGCGTCGACGGGGTTGCCCTGCTGGTCCTCCGTCATCGGCCACGGAGATCGCCCGCCGAGCTTCAGGGTCGCGTTCGGATGGTGCTGCTCATCGTGGTTGATGAGCGTGCCCCCGGGTAGGTCGATCACACAGTCCGGGCTGAGGAAGGGCGGCCCAAGCGCGATGTGCTCGCCCCACACGCAGTGTCCGACCTCCTCGCCTTCGTTGGTCAGCGTCTGCTCCACCTCGAGCACCGGGGAACCTGAGTTCAGCGCCAATGTCTTCTCGAAGAAGTAGGGCGTTCGCGCCGTCCGCACCCAGCACTTGATCGCGACGCGCTCCGGTGTGTCCTCGACGATCATCGCGTCCCACGGGACCATGTTCGCCTCGGCGTGGAGGCCCATGTCCGCACCCTGGTACTCCGACGGGAACCCGCCCCCGGGAAAGACCGTCTGCCACCCGCCCTCGTAGAAGTCCATCCACGTGCCAACGTTTTCGCCTGTGGTGGGCGTGAACGTCCTCGGATCGCGCACGCCATGCGGGTCGCGATACATGAAGTCCACGTCCGTCGGCTTGTGGACGAACTCGTACACGTCCGCCCCCTTGTCGATGAGGATGACGATGCGAATCAACTCGTTCTCCAATATCGCCGTCTTCAGTCCACGGAAAGTCCATGCGTCCGATATCCGGCAACCGTGGTTTCGCTCAAGCTGGTAGTGCGTCATGGCAAGAATGTACTCCCTTCGGATTGGCTCGGAGTCTATGGACGAGGCCGAACGATGTCAAGACGGACCTCTGCACCTCTGTGCCCTCCGCGCCCTCTGCGGTGAATCCCCTCGCCCTGCTACAATACCGCCCATCACGAGTCGAGGTCTGCCATATGCTTAGCGAGCTTGAGATTACCCAATTCGAGGTGTTTGGATTCGTGGTCCTGCGGGGCTTCCTAACGCAGCAAGACGTAGACACCTTGAACGCTGAGTTCGACGTCGCCCTCGAACGGGCAGAAAGCACTATGGAGCGGGCCAGCTTTCGCAAGCAGTTGAATTGGTGGAACTTCATGCCCGACACGCAATACACCGCCTCGCTCCTGGAGCAGCCGAGATTCCTCGACAAGGTGAAGCAGCTGCTCGGCGACGATGTGGTCGCCTCGTTCTCAGCCTCCAACTCGTTCTCCGGCGACCGCACCGACTGGCACCCCGACACGTCGCAGAAGAACTGGCGCGGCCTGAAGTTCGGCATATACCTTCAAACGCTTGACGGCGCCAACGGCGCTCTCCGACTCATTCCCGGCTCTCACAGGGAACCCATGCACTCCGAATTCAAGCGCATCCCTCTCAAGGAAGGCTTTGAGAGTTCCGGCGCCTTCTTGCAGGAGGACGGACTCACCGTCGATCAGGTGCCCTCACATATCGCGGCGGTTGAGTGCGGCGACGTCCTGATTTTCGACAACTACGCGTGGCACGGCAGCTACGGCGGTGGCGAAGACCGTAGACTCATCACCATGGGGTACTTCGCCGCGCCCAAGACGCCGGAACAGGAAGACGCCGTACGAGAACAGGTAAACGCGGAGTCGAAGATTCGGGAAATCTTCCCGCTCCTGCAGCGCGACCCGTTCTGGCTAGACAACCCCGACAACAACCCGGAGCGCGCCAAGTGGATAGCAACGCTCCGCAAGTACGGCTTTGTCGCCGATGCGAACTAGTGGTTCAACATCCTAGTTTTGAAGGGTAACGAGGCTATGACTTGGTAGGGGCGGGTTTCAAACCCGCCCTGTCGTGTAAAGCACGAATCAAATCTCCAATTACTACCCGTCATTTCAAAGATTGCGGTCCACTAAGCTGGACTTTGTACAAAGTATAGACAAATAACGGGAACAGGGTAAGCTAACAAGACCAAACCATCACGAAAGGTCAAGTTATGCTCACCCTGCCCGATGCGATTATACCCTTACTCAACCCGTTCGCGCCGATGTTCCAGGCCAGGACGTGGTCGAAGGCCCAGGTGCTCCTAGTTGGGGCAATCCTGGCCACGCGCAAGCGCACCGTCACCTCGGCGCTCCGCGTCATGGGCCTCAGCGACGACGCGAGCTTTGCACGGTATCACCACGTTCTCAACCGCGCCGTGTGGTCGCCGCTCAAGGTAGGTCGTGTCTTGTTACACCTGTTGATCCTGCACCTTGATCGGGGAGACGGCCCGCTGGTGTTCGGGATCGACGAGACACTGGAGCGAAGGCGAGGTAGTCGGATCAAGGCGAAGGGGATATATCGCGACGCAGTGCGCTCCAGCGGGAGTCATTTCGTCAAGGCCTCCGGCCTGCGTTGGATAAGCCTGATGTGGCTGACCACCATACCCTGGGCAGATCGGACATGGGCGTTGCCAGTGCTGACGGCCCTGGCGCCGTCTGAACGGTACTATCAGCAGTTGGGGCGGACTCACAAGAAGCTGACCGACTGGGCGCGCCAGATGATAGTCCAACTCCGTCGCTGGTTACCCAACCGTCCTCTGGTAATAGTGGCCGACAGCAGCTACGCTGCTCTGGATCTGCTCGCATTCTGTCAGTCCATGACTCGTCCAGTCACCTTCATCACCCGGTTGCGTCTGGACGCCGCGCTCTACGAACCCGCTCCACCTCGACTGCCCGGACAGATGGGGCGTCCGCGCCTCAAAGGAGAACGATTGCCTGCATTGAGAGAACTCCTTGAATGCTCCGATGCAGGTTGGACCACGATGTCTGTGGCCTGGTACGACGGCGCCATCCGCACGGTGGAGGTCGTCTCTCAAACAGCGGTCTGGTATCACGCGGGCAAGCCACCGGTGCCCATCCGCTGGGTCCTCATTCGAGACCCCCTACACCAGTTCGACTCACAAGCGCTGCTGTGTACCGATACCGCGATCAGCCCGGCCCAGATCGTTGAGTGGTTCGTGCTGCGCTGGCAGATCGAGGTAACCTTTCAGGAGACGCGCGCCCATCTGGGAGTAGAGACTCAACGCCAGTGGTCGGATCGCGCCATATCACGAACCACTCCTGTACTGTTGGGACTGTTCTCCTGGATAACGCTCGCAGCCCACCTGTTGGGAGAGGGCCGGCTGTCGACTCCACGATCAGCGGCATGGTATGCAAAATCGGAGCCTACTTTCGTCGATGCTATCGCTTTGGTGCGCCGTCACCTCTGGGTTGCTTCTGAGACTTTCTGCACGTCGTCCCAGAAACCCGATATGCGAAAAGTCCCAAGGACCATGATCAACAGATTCATAGAATCGCTGACCTACGCGGCGTGAATGTACAAAGTCCAGCTAAGGCTTGACGAGAATCCGGAACACGTCCTTGGTCGGCGCCAACATACGTGGAAAGCCAACGTCGATCACGTCATCGAGGCTTATCTGGTCCGTAATGAGGGGCGTCGTTTTCAGCTTCCCTGCCGCGATCAGGTCAACCGACGCCTGCACGTCGGCGCGAGTGTAGGCGATGGTTCCGATCACGGTCTTTTCCTGCGCGACAATCGAGTTGAAGTCGAATTCCGGCGTGGACGTGTAGATCGCCACCAGCACGACGCGTCCGCCTCTCCGAACATATCTCAGGCAGTCGGCGGGAGTATTGGGCGCTCCGGCTGCGTCAATTACCACGTCCGGACCGCGACCCTCGGTGAGACCCTTGAGAATCTCCTCGGCATCCTCTTCCGCGGCATTGATAGCGACTTCGGCTCCGAGGTTGCTTGCTAAATCGAGACTCATCTGCTTGACGTCCACCGCGAAGACACGCGCACCCTGGGCTTTGGCGATCTGCATCGCGAGCGTCCCGACCGTGCCCGCGCCGACGACCGCCACCGTCTCGCCCGGCCGGATTCCCGCGCGCTGCACGCAGTGGTGCGCCACCCCCGAGGGTTCGACCAGTGCCGCCGCTTCGCTGGAGACGCTGTCGGGCAGGGGAATCAGCTCGTCCGCGGGCCACGTCAGGTACTCCGCAAGGCCGCCGTCACGGTCGAAACCGACCACCGTGAACTGCTCACACTGTTGCGTGTCTCCCATGGCGCACCAGAAGCACGTCCCGCAGGTCAACACCGTATTCAGCGCAACCCGCGTCCCCGGACTGAGACGGTCGGTCTCATGTGGCAGATCGACCACCGTCGCGGTCACCTCGTGCCCCGTAATGATGGGTAGATTGGCATTATCGATAAACTTCGGGCCGTACACGTACTCCTCGATGTCGGTCGCGCAGATCCCGCAATAGTCGACTCTCAACAGCGCCTCGCCCTCGGCGGGGCTAGGATCTGCAACGGTCTCCAGCCGAAGGTCTCGATTCCCGTGGTACACCATCGCTTTCATGTCTTTTCCTCCATTCTGGTACGCCGCGCAGGTCGTTGTTCGCCACGTTCTATTCGGAGCGCCCTTCAGTGTTCGTCGGACGGTTGTAGTTGTCTTCGATGCGGATAATGTCGTCCTCGCCCAGATACTCGCCCATCTGGGCCTCGATGACTTCAAGGGGCGTCGTCCCCGGATTCTCCAAGCGGTGCCTAATGCCTTGGGGCATAGAAACCGACTCGTTCTCATTCAGCAGAAACACCTCATCGCCCTTGGTTACCTTCGCCGTCCCACGCACGACGATCCAATGCTCCGCCCGATGGTGATGGTACTGGAATGACACCGACGCGCCGGGGGAGATCGTCAGGCGTTTGACCTGGAACCCCTCGCCGGCGTCGAGAACATCGTACGACCCCCAGGGCCGGTGTACCCTGCGATGAACATCCGCCTCCGTCCTTCCGTCCTTCCTCAGGCGTTCTACAATCCCCTTGATGTCCTGCACGCGGTCCTTATGTACCACCAACACCGCGTCCGCCGTCTCGATTACCACCATGTCGTCAAGACCGATAGCCGCCACCAACCGGTGCTGGCCTATCACCAGAGAGTTCCTCGTCTCATCGGTGTACACGTCTCCCTGAACGACGTTGCCCTTATCATCCTTCTCGCGACGCTCCCACAGCGTCGACCACGACCCGATGTCCGACCAGCCCACGTCGATCGGAACGACCGCGAACCCCGTGGTTCCCCCGCCTGCATCTTCCACCGTAGACCCGGCCCCCTCCATCACCGCGTAGTCTATCGACTCGCTCGGACACTTCAAGAACGTATCGGCATCCGGTCGGAAGAACTCGAAGAAATCGCTCCCTTTCGCGTAAGCCTCACGAACGGCTTCCGCGATGTCCGGGCGGTGGTGCTCTAGCTGCCCAAGCCAGACCGATGCCCGCATCATGAATATCCCGCTGTTCCACAGGTAACGTCCTGATTCGCAGTATTCCGTCGCAGTAGGACTGTCGGGCTTCTCCACGAACGACTGAATCGCGAACGCCGCGCCATGAACCGATGAAATCGGACCGCCTTTCTCGACGTACCCATATCCCGTCTCCGGGCCGGTGGGGGGGACTCCGAACGTCACCACATCCCCGTCCGACGCCAGTGCCAATCCGACCCTGAACGCATCGAGGAAACGTTGAGCCTCCGTGATGAGATGGTCCGAATGCGTGACAAGCAGGATCGGATCGTCACCATCCTCCGACTCCTCTTGCGCCCGGAGCGCCCCAAGTGTCAGGGCAGGCGCGGTGTTCCTCCCGGCAGGCTCCACGATAATGCTCGTCGCCTCGACGCCGGCCTCCCGCAGCTGGTCCGTGATGATGAAGCGGTGCAGTTCACTGCACACGAGAATCGGTGGGGCAGCCTCCTCGATTAAGGCGAGACGCGCCAGCGTTTCCTGGAGCATACTCGACGAAGCGCTAATCAGTGGCAGGAACTGCTTCGGATAATACTCCCGCGACAACGGCCACAGTCGAGTCCCGGAGCCGCCCGCTAGGATGACGGGGTAGATGGTCATCGGTAACCTCTTCTCAACCTATCCGTCGCTTCCTTGTTCATTCTCAAGCCGTTCGAGTTCCCTTTCGACCTGTTCACGCAGCGGCTCGTAACGGTGCGCAGTCTCCGGGGCCTCAGCAGTGTAGCGCTCTATGAGACTAGAAGCGCCCTCTGGGTCGCCTTCCAATAAGTGCTGCGCGATCAGAAGCGCCCGCACCTCGACCCTGGAAGGCGCCAACTCGACCGCCATTTCTACGAGGTCACGGGCCTCTGTCATGAATTTCTCGTTCACGCCACCCGCCTGCTGATAGATGACCGCCATGGCGCTCAGCAGACGCCACTCCTTTGGTTCCACCTTCGCGCCCGCAGGGCCGTGCGCCCCCACAATTTGCAGGGCTGTGGAGACCTCATCGTCCGCTAGTGTGTTCCATCCCAACCCAATCTCCCGGAACATCATCATTCGTACGTTGTTTGCCAATGGTGGGAATGTAGAGACCGAATCCTCAAACGCTTCAAACCTCTGATTCCACGAAAGACCCTGGGTGACTGCGTCGACTGCGCGTGACGAGGCCGCCAGCGGTCTGACGTTGAGGAAGAATACTGTCGCAACAATCCCCATTCCCACGACCAGAGCTACCGAACCCATCGCCATCTCTCCCCTCAGCGATGGGAAAAGCGGACTGGGACCCGTCGATTTTTCGACAGGAACGACCGCTTCTACCTGTCCTGAACCGCTCCGCTTTAGCACAATCGAATCGAGGAACACCACGAATCCGACCATCACGTAGAGATGGATAACCGTTCCCGGCGTATCGAAGAGGAAGAGGTTCTGCGTAAAGTAGCCAATCAGCGCCGCCCCGATCAAGAGCGCGAACGCCTGCCGGCCCGCCGAGAGATATCGCGCCTTCCGAACAAACACGACCGCCATCGAAACCCACAGAGCAAGATATCCGAGCAGGCCGAGCAGGCCCTTCGTCGTTATCTCTTCGATGAGCTTGTTATGCGCCTGGTCGAACGATGTCGCCCCCTTAGCAAACGCTTCAGGGGGAACATGCCGATCATAGCCGACCGTGTAATTCTCGGGGCCCCATCCGAGGAGAGGCCGGTCGAGGAAGGCCTTCCATCCGACCTGAGCGGCGGCGATCCTCCCCTCGGCGCTCCTGTCCCGCACTCCCGTATTCAGCAGACGTTCGATCATGGTGCCTGGGAGGTCGATCCTTTCGACGTCGGTTCCCGCCCGCACAAGAATGACGACTGCTATGACCGAAGACAGCGCCAGCATGGCCGCCGTCATGCCGATTACCGCCGTCCGGAGCCGACGAGAGCCGCCCCACAGCGCATATCCAACACAGAATGCAAGTACCCCCGCCACCAGTGCAACGGCGGCGCTCCGCGTCCCGCTGAGGAATACCATCACAAGTGTGAGCGCGATGGCAGCGACCCAATACGCCCTCCAGTAATCTTCCGTCGGAATCTGGGACAACCCCCCGCCCCGCTGAACGCGGCGTCGCCTGCGACGGTCTACGGCGCGTCCCCTCGTCTCGGAGGCCGACCTGTCGAGGAACGACTCCGTGAGAAGCGCCGCCGCGATAAAGAAGTTCACCAGCATATACCCGCCCACGTAGGTCGGGTTCCCCAGAGTGATATCCAGCCGGTTCCGGTATTGAAGGTAATCGAACACCCGGATGTCGAAGAACTGTGTCAGGCCGAGCAATCCGATGACTATGCCCACGCCGAGGTTGAAATTAAGCAGCGCCCGCCAGTGCGCCCACGTCCTGTGCGTGGACACCAATACCACGACGAATGTGGCCCAGTGAGCGAGGTCGACCCACCCCTGCATCCGTTCATAGGTCGACCACAGGCTCCGCGTCGGACTGACGGAGAAGACCATCGCCAAGAGCGCGATCAAAACGTAGACGCCGAGCACCGCCAGAACCCACGACTTCGGTAACCTGTATGACGAATCCCTGAGCAGCAGGATGACCCACATACCGAACGCGATCTCGATCAGCGTTCGAGTCCACAGCGCCTTCCCTACCACGTACGGAAACAGGGTATGCGGCAAGGGGTCGGTCATTACGATCAGCGGCGTGACCATGACCAGGGCTAGGACGATGCGGATGGTAACTGCGAGACGTGCTTCCATGATGACTATGCTCAGGCCGTACCGAGGCTGTGCCCGGCTTGACGGGACTGTGAAATAGCGAACCTAGCCGTCCTCCTAATCATCGTCGGCCCTCATTGATGCGAGTGTCTCTTTCAGCCCGTCAAGCAGACTGACTCCGGGCTCCCAGCCGAGCAACCGCTTTGCCCTCGAAGGATCAAGCGTGATATGCCTGACGTCGCCGGGTCGGGGTGCGCCGTATATCGGGGATGCACTATACCCGGTCACCTCTTGCAGGCGACGAAAGACTTCATTGACTGAAGTACCATCACCAGTCCCTATGTTGACGACAAGCGACTCATCGTAATTCATTGCCATATTGTGAGCATCGACTACGTCGCCGACGAAGATATAGTCCCTCGTGTGCATTCCGTCCCCGTTGATCGTCACCGGATCGCCGTCGAGCATTTTCCGCAGGAAAATAGCGACGACTCCCGACTCCCCGTGCGGATTCTGTCTTGGCCCATAAATGTTGGCGTACCGTAGTACCTTCAGCCGAATGGAGTCCGGCAGCATCATCCGGAAGTAGCATTCCGATGTCCACTTGCTCAGCGCGTATGCGCTGATGGGACGTATCGGGTGATCTTCGTCGCATGGCAGGTACTCCGGCTCTCCATACAGCGCCCCGCCCGTATTAGTGTAGAGCACCTGCTTGCAGTCGGTCTCAATCGCAACTTGAAGGACATTCAGACCGCCCAGAATATTCGAGCGGGCATCCAACCTTGGGTCGCTCATGGAGGCGGGAACGGACGCCTGCGCGGCAAGGTGCGAGATGACGTCCGGCTTGAAGGACTGGGCCGAACTCACAAACGCATCGTCCGCAATGTCCAGGCCAACGACCTCGACGTGGGGCGACAAATTCGAGCGTGTGCCCGTCGAAAGATCGTCCACCACCAGTACCTCGTGGCCTTTCGCCAACAGACCGTCCACGACATGAGACCCTACGAATCCCGCGCCGCCCGTTACCAGAACACGCGCCACTCGCTACTCCTCGGAATCGCCGCTTTTTTTGCAAGGGCTTCGCCCCAGCTTCCCCTATGGTACAAGTTATTCGAGGAATCTCAAACGCCCCCGCTCAGGACCGAGCCTGTTAGTTTAGTCGGTGTGCCCCTCGCGGCCGCCATAACAGCCATCGCCGTCATTCCGGCGAAGGCCGAAATCCAGAGGAGTTTGGGAGTAAGGCCAGCCCTTTTACCGAAACTACCGACTAGGCTGGTACAGTCTCCTCAGGATCCGAACCAAAGACTTCCAGCGGCACAGCCGGAACGAATTGGTATAATCCTTCTGCGGCAACTTGCCGGACGGCATCCTCAACAGCCAAGTAGCTCAGGAGGTCGATCATGACACCGACTCACACCATAGGGTTCGTATGGCCCGGGCCACCCGTCCCGGGCGACGCCGAAGAGGTCTCCCGCTTCATTCCCGACGGCGTCGACTGGCATATCGCAGGCACGCCTCCCGACTTCGAGCCGGACGCACCACCGGCCATCACTCGAGAGCGCTTGTTCTCCATCGCCGAAAACCCCAACATCGAGAAGACCGCAGCGACGCTGCCAGGTCTCGGCGTGCAGGCTATCGGCTACGGCTGCACCTCCGCCAGCTACGTGCGCGGAGTCGGCGGCGACACGGACATCTCCGCCCGCATCAACGACGCGACCTGTCTCTCTACAACTACGACATCGACAACCGCCGTAGAAGCCCTCCGTCTCTTGGGTGTCACTCGCGTCGCCGTCCTTTCGCCCCACGTCGACGAGCTCAACGAACGACTCCGGGCATTCCTGGAAGGACACGGCCTCGACGTGGTCCACCTCCGCGGCCTGAATAAGCTAAGGGGCATCGAGCACATCCCGCAAGAGGAAATCTACGAGTTGGTCGTTCAACTGGTAGACCGGCCTGAGGCGGACGGCATCTTCATCAGCTGCACCGGCATGAGGACATCGAACATCCTCTCCCGCCTCGAACATGCCACCGGCAAACCCGTCGTCTCCGCCCTGCAGTCCACGATCTGGGGCACCCTGCGTCTAGTCGACGCCCCCGCTGAACTCCCGGGACTCGGCTCACTCTTTCGTGTTCCTGCCGCCGCGCCCGCCTAGAATAACTCCCGCATAACCTCGCTGCCTGTCATTCCGAACGCAGCGAAGCGGAGTGAGGAATCTATCGTCCTCGTCTTACCGGACTCGCCCAATACGCCCTACGCAATACTTTCTACTTTCTTCCGCCCAACCGGATTCTGGTAGACTGGTTATGTCTCTAAGGGGCGTCCCTCGCGGTGGCCCCAACATTGTTCGAGGAGTCGTCGTCAACGTGTCAGGACCATTGAAGCTCGGCATTCCGAAGGGAAGTCTCCAGGATGCCACAGTATCCCTCTTCCATAGGGCAGGGTGGCAGATCGACATCAACTCGCGGAGCTACTTCCCCCAGATCGACGACGAGGGGATCGAGTGTTCCATCGCTCGCGCCCAGGAGATGGCGAGGTACGTCGAGAACGGCCCTCTTGATGCCGGAATTACCGGAAGGGACTGGATCGCCGAGACGTCCTCCGATGTCCACGTCGTCACCGATCTGGTTTACTCGAAGGTCAGCGCCCGACCCGCACGCTGGGTGCTCGCCGTCCCATACGACTCCGACGTTAAGCGCCTCGAAGACCTTGAGGGCAAGACCATCGCCACCGAGCTTGTCATGTTCACCAAGCGCTACTTTGCCGAGCGTGACATCAACGTGGAGGTCGAGTTTTCGTGGGGCGCGACCGAGGCGAAGGTCGTTTCGGGACTCGCCGACGCCATCGTGGAGGTGACCGAGACCGGCAGCACCATCCGCGCGCACGGTCTGACGATCATCCACGATCTCATGCAGACCGCCCCCCAGCTCATCGCCAACCACGCGGCATGGCAGGATCCAGACAAGCGAGCCAAGATCGAGCAAATCGGCCTCTTGCTCAACGGCGCCCTGCAGGGCGAAAAGCTCGTTGGCCTCAAGATGAACGTACCAGAGGCCCGGATCGACGAGTTGGTCGAGGTGGTGCCCAGCATGAAGGCCCCCACCGTCGCCAGGCTCTACAACACCGACTGGTTCTCCGTTGAAACCGTCGTGAGTCCTGCCGTCGTACGCGACCTCGCCCCCAAGCTGCTTGATGCCGGGGCCGAGGACATCATCGAGTACCCCCTCAACAAGGTCATCTAGGGCAGGGGAGTCCGGGTGCGAACGCCTTGACACTCCAACGCCCCAAGCTACAATGAGGCCCACTCTACGTACGCAAGCGAGCCGACCATGAATCCTTCCGACCCTCTCTTCCCGACCTACGTCGTCGGCAGCCTCCCGCGACCCCAGTGGGTTCGTGACCTGATCGAAGACCGCAAGGCGGGACGCATCACGGAGGAAGAGGCGGATAGGCTCCTCGACGACGTTGTCCCATCGGCCATCCGAATGCAGGAACGAGCGGGCGTCGACTACATCTCCGACGGAGAGTGGCGGCGCGAGAGCTACGTTAAGGTCTTCACCGAGGCCGTCGACGGCTTCACGAACGACCTCGTTTCATCCGGCGGAACGTCGTCGTTCACGCACCTGATGTACCCAGCGGTGACCTCCAAGATATCGCCCCGACGCTCCATGGCGGCGGGCGAGGTCGAGTTCATACGAAAGCACACCGGCTCCAAGACAATAGTGGCCATACCCTCGCCATACACGGTGGGACGGCGCATGTGGAGCGCCGACCACTCGACCGGGGCATATCCAACTCGCGAGGAGTTTGTCGAGGCGTGCATTCCCATCATCAACGAAGAACTGCTCCGACTCGCCGCGCTGGGAGTGGATATGATCCAGATCGACGACCCATGGCTGGGACTTCTCGTCGATCCCACCTACCGCGAAAACGAGGGCATCACCGACATCGACCACGAGATCGAGTTGACCGTCACGTCAATGAATCGCGCAGTCGCAGGACTCGAACAAACGCACTTGAGCGTTCACTTCTGCCACGCGCACTTCAACCGGAAGCACGGCACGAAAGGTCCCTACGACCTCATCATCGGCGCGCTCGGCGAGATGAACGTTCAGCGATTCGCCATGGAACTCGCCACGCCCGACGCCGGAGGGATCGGTGTCCTCAAGGACTTCCCGAAGGAAAAGACGCTCGGTTTGGGCGTGATCGACCACACCGACCCGCACATCGAGACCCCCGAGGAAGTCGTCGTCCGGACTGAGGCTGCGATGCAGTATGTCCCAAAGGAGCGCCTCACCCTCAATCCCGACTGCGGATTCTCTCCCTCCAGCGTCAACCCCATGGACTTCGACGAGGCCTACCTGAAGCTGAGCGCCCTCAGTCGAGGCGCGTCTCTGCTGCGCGAAAAGTACGGGGACGGATAGTCCTCTTGGCGATACACCGGAACGGACCTCGTGGTTAGCGGCATAGTCAGGCCTATCGCTCTGTGTGTGATTAGACGTGACAGGAAACTCCTCGTGTTCGTGGGATACGACTCTGAAAAGAAGGACCACTTCTACCGTCCCCTGGGCGGGACCATCGAGTTTGGGGAGTCGAGCGCCGAGGCAGCCGCGAGGGAGATGGCGGAGGAGCTGGACACTGAGATCCACAACGTTCGCTGGCTTGGAGTTCTGGAAAACATCTTCACCGTTCACGGCCAGACGGGACACGAGATCGTCATGCTCTACGAGGCCGACTTCGTCGACGAGGCCCTGTATGAACGCAACCCGATCTGGGGACAGGAAGATGACGGCTCTCCCATCAAGGCCGTCTGGAAGCCCCTGAACGACTTCAGGGCGGGTAGGGGACGGCTGGTGCCGGAGGGCTTGCTAGATATGCTGGAAGGGCAATCGACCGATACAAACCACATCCCGGCCGATAGGAGTTAGTGACGCATGCCGAACGCGGAGATAGTCTCCATTGGCTCCGAGCTTTTGCTCGGTCAGATAGTCGATACCAACTCGGCGTGGATGGCCCGACGCCTCACCGACATTGGAGTCGACCTCTACTACAAGACCATCGTGGGCGACAACCCAGACCGCATGAAGTCCGTCATCGACCGTGCTTTGGACCGTTCGGACATCGTCATCACCGGCGGTGGCCTCGGCCCGACCCAGGACGACCTGACCCGCCAGACCATCGCCGACGCTACCGGACGAAAGCTGTTGCGCGATCCCGCATTGCTGGAAGACATCGAGCAGCGCTTCCGCAGGCGCGGCTTCATCATGACCCCCAACAACGAGCGACAGGCCGACATTCCCGAAGGCGCGCTTGCCGTCCACAACCCGAACGGCACCGCTCCCTCCTTCATCGTCGACGACCCTCGCGGCGTCGTCATCGCCCTGCCCGGCGTGCCCCACGAGCTGAAGTGGCTCTTCGACAACGAGGTCGTACCATACCTACGCGACAGATTCCAACTCTCCGAGACCCTCACCTACCGCATCCTCAAGGTCGGCGACCTCGGCGAGAGCAACGTCGACGACCGCATCGGGCACCTCATTGCCAATTCCACCAACCCGACTGTTGGGGTGCTCGCCCACCCCGGTCAGGTCGACGTGCGGATCGCCGCCAAGGCATCCAGCGTAGAGGAGGCAAACAAACTCATTGACCCCGTGGAGGCGCAGGTGCGCGAACTATTGGGCAAGCACGTCTTCGCTGTCGACGAGGAGACGCTGGAGGACGCCGCCGGAAGGCTGTTGGAGCAGGGCAACTCCACCATTGCGGTGTATGAGGACCTCACCAGCGGCATCGTCGCCACCAAGCTCCACGAGGCCAGCGCCGACCACTTCGTCGAGGGCGCCATCGGCAACAACCTCGGTTCGATTCGCCGCCTGATCGCGGGGGTTGGCATATCGGACGTCGATGCCTTCATGGCCGATCAGGCCGCCACCACCGAAAAGCTGGCCGAGGCGGTCCGCGCTCGCTCCGGCGCCGACATCGGGCTGGCCGTCCACGGCGTCCCGGAGCCGGGTGACATGTCCCAGAACCTCGCCAAGGGCACCACCTACATATCCGTGACCGACGGACACCGCTCCAAGTCCCGCGTCTTCAACTCCGCTGGACGCGGCGCTCCCGACCGCCAGCGAACGAGCATGTATGCCCTCGGCCTCCTCCGCGCCGCTCTTGTAGAATGGGCCGCGGAGGACTAGCCTCTAGGAAGGGTTCGAGAACCCGTGGTGATCGTGTAGGTCCTACTTCCTGGCAATGCCCAATCGAAATCGTTCAAACTGTGTCCTTTTTCCTTATGGTTATCGGTACCCCGTTCCTGCTATAGGTAACATGACGAAGAAAGTGAGCTTGGGTGGGGGGAGAAGATGAGCTACAGAGTGAATCCAAACGGCGTTGAGAAAAACACGCCGCCCAGAACGACAATTCACCGATCACTGTGCATGTGGGTCCAACACGACTGGCCTGGACCATTCCTTACAAAGGACAAGGCTCTCGCTTGGGCGCGCACGACGGGCCACCCCGTCGATTCCTGCCAAAAATGTGATCCGTAAAGAATGTCCGGTCATCGTGCATCAACGAAGTCGTGGTAGCCTCGACGTTTCTCACACGTCAATCCTGACCTAACCGCGACTCCTTGAACGCCACCGCCGCCTCCAGGAAGAAGTGGGAGGCGCGATGCGCCGCAACCACCTCATGTGACATCTTCTTCCCGGCCGCGTGAACGGCGTCCGTCACTTGCTTCGTGAAGTCCTTGACTCGCGGGTGCTCCATCTGGCCGGGCAGGCCCATCGACTGGGCGAGGTCCTTCGGCCCGATGCCGTAGAAGTCGATCCCCTCCACCGACAGGATTCCGTCTATGTTATCGAGCGCGTCCACGTGCTCGATAAGCGCCATCACAATGATCTGCGTATTGGCGTGCGCCATATACTCCGGCCTCGGTGGCCCGAACCCGAAGTGTGTCGCCCGTGAGAACGACAGACTCCGCCTGCCCTCCGGAGCGTAGCGGCATCCCTCAGCCAGCTTCTGAGCGTCCTCCTCCGTCGTGATATTCGGCCCGTTGATGCCCATGATGCCCCGCTCCAAGAACGAGTGGATCGTCGGAAGCTCCACGTCAGGCGCCATTCCTACGGGCGTCAGCCCGCACATCTGCGCTACCCGGCTCTGCTCCTCCAGGTCGCTCAGCGTAAAGCTCCCATGTTCCCCGTCGAAGATGACGTAGTCGTACCCCGCGATTCCCAGCAGCTCCACCTGTTCCGACGCCGGCGAGTTGAACTGACACCCGAACGCGATCTCCCCCTTCCGCATCTTCGCAATGATGTTGTTCGTCCGCAGCGTCACGTTGTGGGCGGTGCGATCTACGAGAGTCATGTGGTTGGACTCCTTTTGAGTTCTGTTGAGTGAAGTGATGTTACCGGAGGCAAGCGAATCAGTTGTCCTTTCTAGCCATCGGCCAGAGTCTCAATTCGCATCATGATCTTCTGGGTAATTTCGGCAACCACATAGTCCACGTTAGAAGGCTGGATATCCAATTCTGCATAACTTACGTAGCCCTCCAACTGGGGAACCGGCGTCCCGTCTAAAGTTACATGTCTTGAAACGCCTTGCCCGCTGAGGTCCCAACCGATTGAAAGATCCAAACTAAACTCATTGCTGCCACGACCAGTGTATCCACTGAATCCAGAGTTGTACTTCAATCGGAGCGGACGATCGTCGCTCAACTGGAATCCCTGAGTCACAATGTACTGTTCCTTCATCCTGTCCCAGCCGTTAACATTGAGAATGTCACTACCCGAAACCCATGATCTCTGACCGACTGCGATAGACAAGTGCGACGAGACGGTTCGAAATAGATCATCGGCAAGTAGCTTTCGAATGGATTCCAACTCGTCCAGCATCGGGCGGATATGAGTACCGTAAACGGCATCCAACGTCTCGACCTCCGAATCGTCGGGCTGCGGTCCTCGCCTTTCATTCACGAAGGTGGCGAATTCTTGATCAACCTCAAAACGTGCCAATACCCCCTTTAGTTCAGCCGGGGGTACTACTGTGCTGTCGGTCCGAGTTTGTCGCGCAGAACCCGCATACACGACGGTCTTGGCAGAGACGTCGGGAATCAGCTCGGCCACTCTGTTGAGTGATGTGAAATAGTCCGAGGAGACCGTAGAACCGGACTTTATCTCTATAGCATGGATTCCCTGACCTGTCTCATAGAACAGGTCGCACTCTAGTCCCTTTGAGTCACGGAAAAAGGATAGGTTGGACTCACGCCCTCGATTGAAGCGGTGCTTGAGCGCTTCCATGACTACCATGTTCTCGAACAGGGCTCCACGAAGGGGATGAGTGGCGACCTGCTCCGCGTTTTCGATACCGATAAGGTAGCTGGCCAGTCCCACGTCGTAGAAATACAGCTTGGGTGACTTAACCAGGCGCTTTCTGATATTGGCGAAATGTGGAGGCAGTTGGAAGACGATGTAGCTCGTCTCCAGCACGGTGAGCCATTGTCGCGCGGTCGTGTGAGATACGCCCGCATCTGAACCTAGCGTGCTAAGGTTGACCAACTGCCCGACCCGACCCGCGCACAGGCGCAGGAATCGCCTGAAACCAGATAGGTTGCGTACTTCCCCCAGCCGGCGTACGTCGCGCTCGACGTAGGTCTCAAGATAATCGCCGAGTGCTTGACGTGGGTCGAGTCCCTGGTCGAGAATTCGAGGATAGAAACCGGAGTAAAGAATGTCGTCGATCGCGTCGCTTGGGCCCATACGCTGCCGTTCCATGAGGGAGAACGGCAGCAAGCGGAGTAGCCCCGTACGCCCGGCGAGAGACTGGTTAATGGCATCGGACAGTTTGAATTGTTCACTGCCGGTGAGCACGAAGAGGCTGTTGCGGCCTCGTTCATCGGCAAGAACTTGGAGATAGGACAGAAGCGCGGGCACATGCTGGATCTCGTCGATGATTGCGCCCTCACCTAGTTGAGAGAGAAAGCCTCGAGGATCGGACTCAGCGAACTCCCGCTGATCGGGCGCTTCCAGGTTGACGTACTTCAAACCGGGAAAAGCGGTGCGGCAGAGCGTCGTCTTGCCGGACTGACGCGGCCCGGTCACGGTCACAAAGGGATACTGTTCAAACAGGGTCGTCAAACGGCCCGTGATTTCGCGCTCGATCATGGACACTAAGATACCAACGCTGTGCACAAATTGCAAGTAACACTTTCAATTTGTGCACATGTCTAGCGAATTGCGGAGAATCGCTTCCCCTACAATCGCACCCCACGACGCACCACCACCGCCGACCCCTCCGCCATGAACGCCGACACCGGCTCCCGGCTCAGCGCCTCCACGAACTCCTCACCGTATAGGCCCGCAACGTCGCACTCGTACTCCACCTCGTCCGCCTTTGCCATCCGCCATCGCGGGTGCTCAACTTTGTACTCCAGCGTCGACCCGTCCCGCTGAGCGGCATATCCCCAGTAGTGCTCGGCCACGAACGACGCCTCGGAGTTGAGGTCGGGAACGCCCCATTCCCCGCGCGTCTCGACTGACAGCCTGTTCCAGGTCCCCTTGAACTGCCATTCATAGCGGAAGGAGTCGGCCGTAATCTCCTCCCGCATCGGCAGGGTGACGTAATTCTCGTTGTACACGCCCCGTGCCACCCAAGTCACCGCGCGACGGGGCACGATCTCCTTGATGAACACAACGCCCCGCCGTACCTGCCCTTCGATCTCGCGCCGCACGTAGAACCGGAGGTTCACCTCCGGGAAGTCGCGGTGAAATGGTACCGGCACCCCAAGCAGCTTCGTCTTGAGGAACCGCAGCCCGACGACGCTCACATAGCACCGGCCCTCCCACAGGTCGATCTCCGTCCCAGCGGGCACGTATGGCGAGAGTAATTCCGGCTCACACTCGTAGTTGGCGAGGGCGAGGTAGCGCCAGTCGGCTGTCAAAAAGACGCTTTCGGGCATGGCGTCCTCCGTCCGGCTGTTGGTGCTCGACATCTATTCGCAGACAATTACGCCGACGCCCCATTGCGGGACGACTATATGAAAATATTCACCGTCCCGGGGAAGGTTCTCCCCGGTCAGCAGGTCGTGAGCGCTAAGGGCACCCCAGCGGGGCGAGAAGTAAACGTTCGCGTCCTGACTTTCGATATTGAAGAGGAACAGCAGGGGGCCTCCCTGCGCCGACTCTCGGACTACCGGAATCACGTAGTCCCCATCCATGGCCACCGGCGCTTGGATGCCGGAGTCTCGCAGGATTCCGTGCAGGATTTCGGGACTCCCCACGTCGCCGAATCCCGCCGACAGGCTGAGCCCGTACCACGTGAGCCGTCCGTCCGCAGTCTGCGTTGCGACGGTCTGTCCGTCGATGGAGGCGATGGCATCCGTCCCTGGGAGGGGTTCGAGAACTGCGTATCCCGTCTCCGACTCGAAGGGTAGGGAATCGTAGAGCGTCTCCATCGCAGCTTGCTCCCACACTATGTCGAGGTCGGTCACCCGCGAGTAGTCCGCCACACGCACTCCGAATGTCCCGCTGAGTCCCTCCGGGGGGGAATAGCTTGACAGCCCGTTATCCGAATACATCCCGAAGTTGCCCTCGGCAACGAGCCGTACCTTGGAACTCCCGGCCAGTGTTTTGGCAATCCGGTCTCCTACTTCGTCCGTCATGAGCGCGACATTCGTCAGGAACACGAGATCGTAACCCGACCAGTCCTGTGCCGGCGTCGCGATATCGACCGGGATGCCGTTCGACCACAGCGTCCTATACGTCCCGCGCAGGTCGGTGAGGAACCGGTCGTTCTCACCGTTCATGCTGAAGAGGTCGTGCGACGGCTGGTGATTGACGATGGCGACCGTGGCCTTTGGAACGCGAAGGGGCAGGTGTTCCGCGAGACCCTCGATTTGCGAGATTGCCTCGGATACCGCCTCCAGCCGCGGCGTCGGCCCGCCGTCTAATGCCGCAAGGTTATACCCCGGCGACTCGAACGCCACGTGATCGGGCCGGTATTGCCAGAACATGGCCCCGGCGGCCCCGTGCGCGAGGGTCATCCACAAGAGCGTCGTTAGCTCGCGCGGGTCCGTCTGCTTCTTCCACGTTACCCCGCCACGCGCCATGCCGGAGTAGATCTCCTCGTTCCACCAGCGTCCGCTCCTCCCAATCGAACGCGACCAGTCGAACGCGAATGCGCGCTCGGCGATCTTGTGCGGATCATCGCCGGTGAGCAGGTTGTTCGAGGCCATCGACATCCCCCACGAGTCGGCGTACTGAGCGCACGTCTCGTCCCACGGACGCGGCGTCCACGCGCCGTGCGTTCGCGTCTCGTGCACGGTGTCGATCTTGCGCACTTCTCCGATCATCCACTGCAGGTGTCCCGCGAGGTTTTCATAGTTGAATCGCTTGAACAGCAGCATTTCGAGAACGTTGTTGTCCGAGCGCGGTGGCTCGACGTCCTCCCATCGGTGGTAGCGGCGCAGCGTCCGTGCGTTGAACTCTTCCAGCGTGAAGTTGGCCTTGAGCCACGCCACATACCGGGCGATGGAGTGCTCGCAATAGCAAGGGTACCCGTCGTCCTGGTCGACCCACGCCGACGACAGCGCGATGCCGTCCCAGATGCCCCAGATGAACGTGGCCGGATGGTCCTTGTACCGCTCCACGACATGCCGCAGGAGCTTCCCGCCCCGCTCGCGCCAGACCGGGTGATCGTAGCAGTGGATCATTCCACCCTGAGGGTAGGCGGGATGTGAGTTGGAGTAGTAGGTATGTCCCCAGTGATTCACCACCCGAAAGTCGGGGTAGTCCCGCGTCATCCATTCCGGCGCGGCTCCGTGCGTCGCCAGCATCACGTCCAGCCACATCGACAGGCCGTGCTTGGCCGCGAGGTCGAACATCGCGTCATAATCGTCGAGGTGGTAGACGTCCCGCGCCGGCTCCATCCAGTTCCAGTAAGACGCGCTGCGCACGATCCGAAAGCCCGCCGCCCGGATGTTCGCGAAGTCCTCATCCCAGCAATCCGGCTTTGGCGCGCCGCCGCGATAGTATTCAACCCCGACAGGGAACGGCGTGTCCGGGTGGGCGAATTGGCTTGTCATGTATCTTCCCCTGAGTGAATTGAAATCTCAACCTGATCGCGCGTGTTCGCTTGCAGAATGGGGCCCGGTCGAAGAAAACGTCCGACGCCTCCCGGCGCCCTTTATGGCCCTGTCCAAGTGAAATGGCGCCATCAGAGCCGGGGCCCGACTGGGCACGGTCATTGTTTCTCGCGCTTGATTTGCTCCTATTGTTTCACCTCTTATGGCTGACAAGCAAAGGCTGCTAAAGGCTGCCGCAATGTACGGTGGCGGCGTGTCCGAGTCTGGACAGGGAGCCGGGTCGCTGGAATAATGCGCAGTGATGGTCACTACCGTCTTTGGTGTACTGAGACCTCTGCTGTCGACGCGCGAACGGCGAGACGTGCTGATCGCCCTGTCGTCGGCGTACATGCTCGTTCAGCTTTCGAGCCTGCCGGTTGCTCTGTCCATTCCCACGCTGGCGGAGTATTTCAACGCATCGATAGGCGACGTGGCGTGGATGGTTATCGTCTACCTGATGCTGCTGGGCGGGCTGGTGATGCTGATGGCCCGGCTGGGCGACCGTCACGGCCACGCCAACGTCTTCTTCATCGGCATCGTGATCGCTACCATCGGCTCGGTCGCGCTCACGTTCTCTCAGGAGTTGTGGCACGTGATCGCCCTTCGGGGCGTGACGGGAATCGGAGCCGCGATGATCATGGGAAACGCGAATGCCATCCTTGCGGTGGCGTTCCCGCCGGAGGAGCGGGGCAGGGCCTTTGCCGTTCCGATCATAGGGGCCAGGTTCGGGACGCTGATTGGACTTGCCATCTTCGGAGCGTTCCTCCACTTCCTGAGTTGGAGGCTCATATTTGCGACTTTCGTGCCTCTGGGCGTGATCGCGGTAGTGTTGTCCCTACCGATAACTCGACATGTTGCCAGTCACAGCCAACCCAAAGTCGAGGGCGCGGAAGGGCCGCTGGACTGGCTGGGAGCGGCGATGTTGTTCGTGGCGGGGATGGTGTTCATTCTCTCCGGCAGCCACCTGCATCCGGGGCAGGAGTCGTACACGTCGCCTGACGCGCTGAGCTATCACCTGCCGATGCACGTGCTGTTCCTGGCGCTCGCAGCCGGGTTCGTGATTCTCGAGTGGAGGGTCAGAAATCCCATCGTTGACATGCGACTCTTTCGCAAGCGGGAGTTTTCGCTGTCGATCGGCTCCAACGTTATCTACCATGCGTCGATGCTGGGCACTATGACCCTGGTGCCGATTCTGGTCGAAGAGGGGTTCGGGCGGTCTCCCATGTTTGTAACGCTCGTCTTGATTCCGGGCCAGACGCTTGGCCTGTTCATGCCGATGGTGGCAGGGTGGATATACGATACGTACCGGCCGCAGCTGCTCCGTCTCTGGGCGATGTTGATAATTGCGGTGGGATTCATAGTCCTGAGCCAGATGGCGCCACACGTGAGTTTCTGGGTACTGCCGCTCATGATGCTGCCCATCTCGGTTGGCACGAACATATTCAACCCGATCAATAACGCGCACATCATGAACTCGCTCCCGCTGGAGCATCGCGGGTTCGCCTCGGGGATGATGGAGACGTCACGTGAGTTTGGGCACGCCTTTGGCGCGATGGCTGCTGCCGCGGCGCTGGGTATCGCAATACCGGCGGGGGTGGAACTGCTGCCATTCGAGTCTTCGCGGGTGTTCTTCCTGGAAGGGTTCGAGCTGTCGACGCTCGTGGTGGTGGGCATACTGCTGTTCGGGGCTCTCCTCGTGTATTTCCAGCGGCCCTCGCGCTCGACACCGGGTGTGGAGCCTGCGTCGGGTGGAGACGGATAGTCTGGCAGGGATAAGAATAGAAAGTATTGAGTAATGGATGGGCAGCGGGGAGTGGGACTCGCCGCAGGGGGCGCGGAGGCGGATGAGGAGGGGATTGTGCGTTGACAGAGTTGAGTGTCGGAACTGTGTTCCGACACTCACTATTCTGAGCGGCGAGAGAGGATATATGGACAATGTTGGCGCATACGAACGGCTGGGGGCGCGGCGCGTGATCGATGCGTGGGGGCGTCGACGGAGCTTGGCGGATGGGGGTAAGGCGAGCCGGTGACGAGGGCGATGGAGGAGGCGAACTAGAACAGGGGCTGCTTGACAGCCGCCGGAACCGTCGTCACCCGCCGGTCGACCGTCAGATCGAAGTCCTGCTCGAACATCGCGCCGATCGAGTCGCCCTGGTGGATCCGGCTAATCGCTTCGCCGAGCAGTGGGGCAACGGAGATTATCTCAAGACCCGGGAACCGCTTTTCCTCAGGTATTGGCAGAGTATCGGTGACGACGAACTCCGTGATACCGCTCTCAGCGAGACGCTTATGTGCATCGCCCGCGAAGACGGCGTGGGTGGCCCCGCAGTACACGCTAGTCGCCCCTTGGGCATTCAGGACCTTGAAGGCCTCGACGACCGTTCCGCCCGTGCCGATCTCGTCGTCGATGATGACCGCCGTCTTACCGCGGACATCTCCGACGAGGTTGATCGCCTCCGCCTTCTCGTCGTTCCCCTGACGCTCCTTGTCGATGAGCGCGATGGGCGCATCGAGTACGTTCGCGACCTCCCGCGCGCGCTTTGCGCTTCCGGGATCGGTCGCCGTCACCACCACGTCCTCGAGGTCCTTTTCCTTGAATCGCTTGGCAAGCATCCGTATCGCCGACAGCTCGTCCACCGGGATGTTGAAGAACCCCTGTATCTGCCCGGCGTGAAGGTCGATGGTCAGAACGCGGTCCGCCCCCGCAACCGTCGTAAAGTCGGCCAACAGGCGGGCCGTGATGGCAACCCGCGGCTGATCTTTCTTGTCCGTCCGCCCATAGGCGTAGTACGGAATCACGACCGTAATCCGGGCCGCCGACGCCCGTCGGGCCGCGTCGATCATGATCCAGAGCTCCATCCAATGCTCGTCCACGGGCTGCGAGATAGGTTGGATGAAAAACACGTCCTTTTGTCGAATGTTCTCCAGGAACTTGACGAAGGTGTTGTCGTTGCTGAACTTGAAGACCTCGCACTCGCCGAGCTTGACGCCCAGATACCCCGCAATGTCCCGGGCCAACTGGGGGTGAGCATTGCCCGTGAAGATCTTCATCTCGTCGTAAAAGAGATGAACCGTCTCCTCACGGCCTCCGTTTCGCTGCTTTGTGATCGGTAGGGAACTGTTCGTCGAGGAGTGTGAGTTGTTCTGCACGAATCCCCCTCTCGCAGTCGGTGGAGTCTCATGTGCGCGGGTGTGGCGCGTCGAGGCGACCGCATTATAGCATAGACCCGCCCCGCCGCCATCATCACGCGAACGAATTTCGCTAGGTTGTATTATGATCGATTCACAACGTCCCGGTACTGAAAACCGCCTGCGGAACACCGACCGCATCGTTGTGATGGGGACGACGGGGGCGGGGAAGACGACACTTGCCGGGGAGATTGCGCGGGCGATGGATATGCCTCACTTCGAGTTGGACTATTATCGGTTTCGGCCGAACTGGGTTGAGACGCCCAACGACGAGTTCAGGGAATGTGTGAGGGAGGCGCTGCGGGGCGAAAGGTGGGTCGCGGACGGGAATTACGGCCTCGCGCGGGACATCATCTGGCCGAGGGCCACTCTACTGGTGTGGCTGGACTATCCGATCTACGTGGTGATGTGGAGGCTGTTCTGGAGGACGATAGGCCGTGGTGTTCTTCGCAAGGAGCTTTGGCACGGGAACAGGGAGAAGCTCTGGTGGCACTTCGCTACGCGCGATTCGCTGTTCCTGTGGGCGCTGAAGACTCATTGGCTGCGTCGGCGGCAGATCCCGTCGCAGTTGGCGCGTCCGGAGCATGGGCACCTGGATTTGGTGCATCTACGTTCGCCAAAGGCGGCTAGGGAGTGGATGAGGGAGCTGGCGGCGGGGTGACGATTTGGGACGCTACGGAAGACTCGCTCGTCGAGGCAGTCGAACTCGGTAGCCTTCGGTCTGGTCCCGATGCACCCTGACCTATTCGACACCCACCGACCCTAACCAACCATGCGGTCGAGGACGCGGTCAAACATCCGGTCGCTGACGAGTTTGCGTAGGAGGAGCACGGGCCTGGCGTACTGACCTGCCGCATAGCGCGTCTTTGGCCGCTTGGCCCGGAGCGCCTTGAGGACGGTGTCGGCGATGACCGACGGCGGCGACCCGCCGTCGTAGCTTTCCATCCCTTCCGTAAGCCTGTTGACGATGCCGGAATAGGGGGAGTTTGCCGAACGCTCCCGCATTGGCTCGAACGCGACACTGCCAAACTCCGTGCGGATGAGTCCGGGCTCGATGATGATGACGTCGATGCCAAAGCTCTTCAGCTCGAACCTTAGACAGTCGGACCAACCTTCGAGCGCGTGCTTGGTGGCGATGTACCAGGACCCCAGCGGAGCGTAGACCTTTCCGCCGATCGAAGAGATGTTCACGATCTTGCCCGCGCCTAGCTCTCGCATGTGGGGAAGGACAAGCTGGGTCAGCCGCGCCAACCCAAACAGGTTCACCTCGAACTGGTACCGCGCGTCGTCGAGAGGTAAGTCTTCCATCGGTCCGTATAGTCCGAAGCCGGCGTTGTTGACGAGGATGTCCACGCCCCCCTGCTCCGCGCTGATGCGTGCCACGCCAGCTGTGAGGTCTTCCTCCTTGGTGACATCCATCTCCAGCGCGATGGCGCCGTGATCTTCGAGGTCTCGCATGTTCTCGACGCGGCGTGCCGCGGCATAGACGGTGTAGTCCGCCTCCAGCAGTGTCTTGGCGGTCGCCTTGCCGATGCCGGCCGACGCGCCGGTGATCAGCACAGTCGGTCCGGACGCACCAAAGGCATCATCCTGGTTCGAAGTGGTCATCATGCAGTTTCTCCGGTTGGTTTCCTCAATCGTAGACTATGGCTGGGCTAAGCGACCGTCAAGGCGAGCCAAAACGTAAACAAATTGCGCCGCCGGTAGGGGATTTGGCGGATCGAACTTATCCGGCCACTCTCCTGTCTTTCGGACGCGTCATCAACCCCTCTAGACTTTGTGATCACTTGTCTTGAGTTCTATTAAGATACTGAATCTCATTTCCGTAAGGCTGGATGACATTTGTCGCGGGCTGGGCGTTGAAGTCGATGATGCCTAATAAGTGCGCGGTTGATGGAATCGACCGGAACGCAAATATAACAACTTTGTGAACTCTTGAACCGTTTTAGATGGCAAGTGGTCAGAGAAAGGAGGGCTTACCGCACCGGCAACATTAGTGAGAATCAATATCAATTATCTGCGTCACTGCCAGGAGGTATGAGATGCAATATAGAAAACGGATACTCGAATTGTCGTTGATCAGACCTGTCGCCGTGCACATTGCGGCCCCCACGTTATTCGCTCTATTAGCCCTATTTATCGCGATCCCCGTTTCGTCCAGTCCCGCCTACGCAGATCATGACTCGATGTACGTTGTCTGCCCGGACGCGATTCTGGAAGGAGAGTGGGGCTGGATGAGAGTCCGGAGGCCCAATCATAAGATTCGCTATGTGACCGTCTTTACGTATAACGGCGATTACACTGCGACTTCCAACGACTACTACGAGTATCACGGCGTGAGGCTTGAGTCCAGAACGGGTGAGAATTCTGTTTGGGTCCCCGTTGGCGCGTTGGAAGACGCAGAGTCTGAGCATGACGAGACCTTTACCATCGGCTTTTGGCGTGAGGGTTTGTGGCACGGCTGCGTGGTAACAATCGAAGACGACGACACTCCCGAGATCACAGGGGTGGAGATCAGTTCGAGGCCTGTGGACGAGACCTCCTATCGATCGGGCGAGAGCATTGATGTCACGGTGAAAACCGACTTCAAGGTGGAGGTGGAGGGTACTCCGGCGCTGAGCCTGTACATAGGCGATGCGGGCCAAGCTACTTGGCGCGGCGCGAGGTATCACAGTGGCTCCGGCAGCCGTGCCCTCGTTTTTAGGTATCGCGTGCAGCCGGAAGACCGCGACACCGACGGCATCACGGTGACCAGCGCGGCCTCGGCCGATGATGGGAGCCCCGCCTACGGGTTCAGTGGAAATGTCTACGCTGAAGGGACAGATGTGCCAATTGACTACGGCCACTCGGGCGCGCAGGGCGGCCAAGACCAGCAGGTTGATGGGCGGCCCTATGTGCAGAGCGTAGCAGTGACCTCGTCCCCGCCTGATGGATGGGAAGCGTATCGCGCCAACCAGACCATCGAGATCGCCTTTACCTTCAACTCCGACGTGGCGGTGGAAGGCGAGGTTCACGTTGGGTTGTTAGTCGGAATCTTTGACCTCCACTGGGGCGAGAGATTTAGGGAGGCGCAGTACCTACGCGGCTCCGGCGCCGACACGCTTGTGTTCGGCTATACCGTCCAACCGGGAGACATGGACTCCAAGGGCATCGCTGTGCCTAGCGGCACCGAGGTTTCCGGCTTCGGCGGAGACGGCGAAATCAAGGCCAAGGGCACGGAAGTCGAGATAAATCCGAATTACCCCGGCCCGATGCGCTTTCAGAAACACAAGATCGATACGGAGCCGCCAGCCGTCACGTGGCTTGGTATAACGTCGCGGCCTGCCAACGGCGAGGCCTACGCCGCCGGCGAGGTCGTCAGCGTGGAAGCCATCTTCAACGAGCTGATTCAGTTCCAGGGAGACTGGCACCTGGAACTCGACGTTGGCGGAGTGCCGCGCCAGGCGGCATTCGAGTCCATACTGAAGCGCGGCTTGCGCAGCGTGCTGGTCTTCCACTACATGGTGCAGGAGGGTGATGCAGATGCGGACGGCATCGGCATCGGCGCCAACAGCCTCAAGCTGAACGGCGGCGGCATTTACGACAATGCGGGCAACTTAGCGTCGCTATCCCACGAGACGGTTGTTGCCGACTCGGGTCAGAAGGTGGATGCTGCTGCGGCGGACTAGGCGCAGGCGCTCCCGTCCACAGCCTCTATGTGATTCGGCGAAGAGCAAGGGCGACATCTTGGGGACGAGCGAGAGGCCGTCGCGACGATTGCGGCGGTCTCACGGCTTCAGCGGCCCTTCAGCCATGAACCCCGGTCGGAAGAATGGTGTCCGCCGGGAGTGAGTTATGAAAAAGGTCCGTGAAGGCTGGAGGGGAAGGGACCCAAAGTACTGTGCAGGAAGCATGTCATTGAGAGGTCTCTATGCTCTCAAGTACGAGCGCTGCGACCAAGAGCTCAGTCAACGTGAATATGATAAACCGGACAGATGCCGATTTATCCCATCGCCCTTCAAGGAGAGGGCTAGGGTGAGGGCGCATCGTAATATTAAGACCATGTTGACATGGTACTAGCGGTTCAGCATGTTCGGGCTTGTAATACCAATTCGTCATGACTACGCCATAATCCTTCAAAAGTAGCGGGCACAACAGAAACCGCCCACCGTCATTCCGGCGAAGGCCGGAATCCAGAAAGTTCAGTCAGCCAGAATACGGTGGCATTGGCACGAATTGGTATAATTCCGTCCTTTGGAGAGCTAACTCCATGCCTGTCTAGCGATGGTGCAGATTCAGACTGCGCTTCTAGGCGATATTGGCTCTCGCAATATCGCCCGCCGCCACAAGTACGGTCGCGTAACCAGTACGCTCTCTTGAACTTCGGCACACTTTGGCCATGAGCTTGGGGCTAGAGCCAGTGTCGCCTGCGTTGGAACGGGTAGGTCGGGAGAGCGATGCGACGCCGGGCTTCACCGGGGAACAGTCCTGAAAATGAGATGTCCAGCCCAGCCTCGTAGGCACCTGCCACAGCACGCGCGAACCCGTCATCGGACTCGGGCGAGTCTCTTTCACTTGACGGTCTCGCTAGGGTGGAAAGCACCAAAGGAGCCACTGTGGTTTCCGGCCAAGCTTCGTTAAGCGTCCGGCATATCATGGAGCCGGGGCCAATTTCCGCCTATACCCCTACACCGAGCCGGGCCAGCGACTCCGCACATTCGGAGGTCGCGGTAGGTTCCTGTTCCTCCCGAAGCCAATAGTCAATATCGAGTGTGTCAACAGAATCCACCACCCGGCCGGTCACGCCGCTGACAAGCGAGACGGATGGCGCAGCGACCGTTACTTCGTCGAGCAACATTTCCAGACTAGCCCTTGAGGGTTGCGAGTCCTGGGTATCTTTCAGGTCGCCCAGAGCCACTGCTAGACGCAAGCCATCCTCCAGACTGATTGCCACGGCCGCCTGCGCTGCCGCAAGACCTCCCGACCAGTGTCCTACTATCACGCTTGGGCGTATTCCCACGCTCGCCCACTGTGCTGTCAGGGCGCACTCAAGGGCACAGATGGCCGGCTCAGCCCATGCCGGATCATTGAGGTCGTGCTCGATGCCGGGGCGACCGAACATCACATCCAGCAGCGATATCTCCTGTTCCTGCCGAATCAGCTCATCGCACACATCCAACACTGCGCGCGCCACAGGCTCGCTCTGATAGAGCGCCTCTCCCATTCCGACCCACGGGCTGCCCGGCCAGGTATACGCGAACGCGACTGTGGTCGCTTCTTTAGGAAGTTCACGGTCGGACGACTCATTGGTATCGGCGAGCGCGTGGAGTTTCCGCCGAAGCTGCTCCGCATCACTGAAGACCGGCCCGGCGCGGTGCGGGAAGTGAATCCGGCCCACACTCGCAGTCCATGCCACGTCAGACAGCGTCGCATCAGAGGCGGAGCCTTCCTCACCGTCCAGCCGTAGCAGATAGCGTTTCGCCAAGTCACGGAGCGCACCGTCCGGCTTGCCTGAAATCGGCAAGAGACGTACGGGACGCTCTACGGCTGATCCTTCGCCGGATATCGAGAGGTCATCAATCGTCTCCGGCAGCGATACAGGTATCGGTTGGGGATCGCCCGCTGGCAGACCCGTACCGTTGGTCTCCACGCCGTCACCCGGCGGGGAGTCGTAGCCTTCAACCAAGACATGCGCGTTCCAACCTGAAAGGCCGAAAGCGTTGACCCCTGCCAGAGGTCGGCGGCTCGAATTCAGCGGCCAAACCGTTTTGTCCGACGTTACCCGCACCGGCATTTTGTCCCATTCAAAGTTCGGATTCGGGGTTTCGAGATGTAGGCTCTCCGGTATAACTCCCTTATTCATAGAGAGGACAGTCTTGATGAAAGCGGCGATCCCGGCTGCCGATTCGATGTGTCCGATGTTCGATTTGACGGATCCGACTAGCAGCGGGCGCTCCTCGTCGCGTCCCTTGCCGTACACCGAGGCAGCGGCGTTCAACTCAATGGAATCCCCCAACTGCGACCCGGTCGCGTGCGCCTCCAGATAGTCGACATCCGACGGAGAAGCCCCCGCTTGGGCGAGAGCCTCCGCCATCACGCGCTCTTGGGCCGGACCGTTTGGCGCCGTCAGTCCGGCGCTCGCCCCGTTCTGGTTGACAGCAGACCCGCGTATCACGGCATATATGCGGTCGCCGTCGGCCTCCGCTTCACTCAGCCGTTTCAGCACCACCATTCCGCAACCCTCGCCGCGGACATAGCCGTCCGCGGAGGCGTCGAAAGGACTGCAATGTCCTGTTGGGGACAGCATTCTAATACCAATTCCTCTTGAATACGCCGTAACTCTATCGTTGGTATGAAGGTGATTTCGTCTAACCTTCCAAAGGGCAGGTTTGAAACCTGCCCCTACCCGGTGCTCCTACCCCTTCATGGTGTGGTCAAAGCGAACTGGTATAACATCCTTCGTTATCTCCGTGGTGGATGCCCGTGATCCGTGACCATCCAGCGCCTGGAGGTGCACGACGCCGTTGAACGGCACATCGTCCGGCAGTCCCTCGATCAGTGATCGCCACGACTCTCGACTCTCCACCGAATCCCTGTCCGCGAGTACGACCGTCCGGTTTCGCGCCGACAACTCAGCAGCGAGTTCCTCGGCGACGCCTCCGTCGTCGCCTGTCAGGGCCCACACTCCCGGAGACACGGTTACCTGTGCCGGACCCTGAGCCACGATTACGCCCTTGTCGAGCATTTCATGGGTGAACGCCTCGTCTACTCCCAGGACTTCGACGCCCTCGAAGCCCACGTCACCGAGCGCCTGACTCCAAATCGCGGGGCCGGCGAGGGCATGGTGCGGGCGGTACGAGTCGGCGAATCTCCACCAGCCGTCCAACTGGCCAAAGGTGAGGTCCATCCAACCGAGTCCGCGAAGGTTTTCCAGCGCAATCAAATGACCCGACGGCGCGAGCAGGGCGCGGCAGTTCGCCAGGGTTTCCTCGAGATAGCGCGTAGTGTGCAGCACGTAGGAGGCTATCAAGAGGTCGTAGCCGTGGGAATCGAAGCCCTGTTCGACGGGGTCCTTTTCGATATCGAGCGTAAGGTACTCGATGGCGCCATCGGCATCGCCGAATCGAGCTTCCGCCTCGGCGAAGAATCCCGCTGAGATATCCGTGTATGAATAGCCGAACCGGCCCTCAGGAAGCTCCGGGAGCACGGACGCGGTGGCAGACCCCGTGCCTGCCCCGACCTCGATCACCCTGAGTCGCCGTCCTTCCGGCAATTCTGCTGCCAGCGCCTGTACCGCGTCTGCCAGAATCCTGTTCGCCGCGCGCGCCACGGGAGCCTTCAAATACAGATCGGCAGCCGTCGGCTCTCCGCTACTGAAGAGCAGCGTGAGCGGGTCTTCCTGGCCGCGAAGCACCTCACCCAAGGCGAGGCCCGACAGCCGGAACAGCCCAATCTCCGTTAGTCCATCGGGGTACATGCCCGTCATGCGGGTGGCAAATTCTTCGAGATCGGGAGGCAGGATGGACGGCAAGGGGTCTTCAGGCCCAACGACCACGACGAAGCCGTCGCCGGTCTCCTCCAGCACTCCCGATTTGGCAACCATTTCGAGCATACGGCGGAACAGGCGCTTGTGCTCCGGGAGGACGCCCAGTCGCTCCCGCAGTTTCTCGGAGTCCACGGACTCGCCCTTCACGCGCCGCCAGCCCAGTTCCTCCAATGTCGTAAGGCCGCGTGCCCACGACCATCGCTCCAGGTCGGCCAGCAGGTCATTCCTGACTTGTGGGTCGACGCCTGCGTCCGTCAGATAGCCGGTAAACAGCTGAGTACCGGCGGCAACGGTGGCCGGAGTGGGGAAGAAATCCGCGGGCTGCATTCCCGATTCAAGGGCGCGGTCACGCCAAGATATCTCATACAGAAGGTCATCCACCCCTTCGACTGCCGAGAGTAGCGCCTCCCGCGTGGCTCTCTTCACAGTGTACCCGCTCAGCTCGCCGAGGAGAACTCCGTTCGGGTCGTAAAATCGCAACTCTCCGCTCAGAACCTCCGGCGACTCGGGAGATTCCGACTCGGCCTGCCGGGAGGCCTCGCTCATACTCACGTGACAGAACACCCGGTCCGGCAGTCGCTTGGAGAGCCACAACCGGTCCCAGCCGAATGGCAGATAGGTGGCCTCATCGGGATCATCCACCGGAACCGGGGACGCCCTCGGTGACGGCATTCTTGCCCTCTGCCTATAGTCGCCAAAAGGGGTCCAAGACCGACGCTCCGGGGAACCGGCACGCCATGCCTACTATCGCTTTAGGCTCTCCGTTCGGGGACACATCCCGTTCTTCGGCCACAGCTGGGCCGGCTGGTTGTCTAGAGGGGCTGGAAGACACTCTTGGCGTCACTAGGCAATTGTCCTTTGACTCAGACTCACTCAAGGGGAATCCGCTGTAAGAAATTATGACGATCGGCTGTCGATTGGGAAAGCCCTCCAACCGGCGAGTTGTGTCGATTGGGACGTCGCAGAAGAGCCCGGCGGTCTCCCGCCTGACGGACGTACCTCTGGGGCAGTTTCCGCTGGTTGCGGCCTTTGCCTTGCAGTGGGGAACTCATGGGCCGTTTCGTCTCCGGAAACCCTTGCATGGCCGTGCCAAGACGACAAGGACTTCTGAGCAGCGATACTATGGTTCCCAGCGGCGGATGTTCGGGTACTGCCTACTGTTTAGCTAGGGGTACTCTGAGCAAGTTTGGTTTGTTGTGGCAATGGTACGATGCCACAAGGAAAACAGAATTGTTTGGGGTGAAGACACGATGGACCAGCCAACATTTGCCGACTTGGAATACGAGAGCAAAAAAAAGCAAGACCCGGCGGGAGATATTCCTTGAGCGCATGGATGGTCTGATCCCCTGGGAACAGCTTGAAGTACGCATCTGCCCGTTCTATCCCGAGGCAGGCCGGGGCCGGCGACCCTATGAGTTGTCTGCGATGCTGCGAATACACTGTGTGCAGTTGTTCTACAACCTCAGCGATCCCGGTATGGAGGATATGCTCTACGAGGTCGAGTCGGTGAGGCGGTTCGTACGGTTGAAGCTATCGGGCCCGCTGCCGGACGAGACGACAATCTTGAACTTCCGTCATCTGCTGGAATAGCACGAGTTGGGAAAGAGTCTGTTCGAGGAGACCGAGCGTAATCTGCAGTGCCAGGGCTGCGGCTTCGTGAGGGAACGATCGTGGACGCTAGCATCATTGAGGCGCCATCGTCGACCAAGAATCGTGCTGGAGAGCGAGACCCGGAGAGGCGTCAGACGAAGAAGGGAAATGAGTGGCGCTTTGGGAAGAAAGTACACATCGGAGCGGACGCTGAGACGGGAGTAGTACATAGCGTAAGAACGACGCCTGCGAACGTACATGACGTGACAGAGGCGCACCGACTTCTGCACGGTGGAGAGAAGCGGGTGTGGGGTGATGCGGGGTATCAGGGAGTCTACAAGCGGTTGGAGAATCGGAAGTTGGATATGGACTGGCAGGTGGCGATGAGGCCCGGGAGACGCCGGCAGCTGGAGCCGGGAAGCTATGAGGCGCTTATGCAGAAGCGCAAGGCGTCGACCAGGGTGAAGGTGGAGCATCCATTCCTGTACGTGAAGCGGAACTTTGGATACGCCAAAGTGCGCTGCCGAGGGCTGGCAAAGAACACGCAACGCCTGACGTTGCTACTGGGGTTGACCAACTTGGTAACGGCAGAGCGGTAAGTGGTGGCCTGACGTGGGCAAAGTGCGCCCAAACCAGCAAAACGAGCGGACAACCGCCTTAGCAGAGCCGTTTCAGAATCACAAAACCTCTACGACATACCGTAAGAGAAAGAAACACCTCGGACAGACGCCTTACTGTCCATCACATATGAGATACACTCAGTTGTTCAGAGGTTCCCCAGGCCGGTAATGGTGGAGATAGGGGGACTCGAACCCCCAACCTCGGCATTGCGAACGCCGCGCTCTCCCAGTTGAGCTATATCCCCACGGGGTGAGTGAGGACCTCAGTATATCGCACGAGTGTTGTGGGGTCTAGGGAATCTGCGCGTTGTGTACGCGCGCCTTTAGCAGGCGCGACTCCCGTGTTGTCTTGGAAGAGTCAGGAGGCTTTGTGGGCGTCACAGGGACTTGACGGCGTTTTCGATGGCTGATGTCGCGTGTTGGTAGTCGGTGTCGGGGGGCAAGAGGAGGGGCTCGCCTATGCGGATTTCGACATTGCCTCGCGGGAGGAAGGGGAATCGCGAGGGGAATCCCAGCTTGTGAATGTGGAGGCGCAGCGGGACGACGGGGAGGCGGCCCTCGACGGCGACGAGTCCGGCTCCGCTCATGAAGGGCTTGATGGGGCCGCCGACGGTGAGTTCGCCCTCCGGGTAGATGAGCACGGACCAGTCTTCGTCTATTATCTTGCCCATGTTTTCGAGGCTGGGCCGCACGGCGCCTTCTTTGGCGAGAGGGAAGCCGTTTCCCAGCAGGGGGTTCATCACCCAAAAGATGGGGTTCTTCCAGAGTTGCGCGGCTCCCGCTATGGCCATGCGGCGTCGCAGTCTGTTGGGAATCGCCTTGATGATGAGCGGGTTATCGAGTCCGAGACTGTGGTTAGATGCGAAGAGGACGGGGCCGGTGACGCCTTCGAGGCGCTCGCGACCGGTTATATTCAGGCTGTAGGGGAGGCTTAATACGGGGAAGATGATCGCCCGTTGGAGGAAGCCGCGAAGGACACGGCACCACCAGTGCATACCCCAAGCGGGGAAGCTCATCATGGGAGGATTCTTCGATCCCTCCTCGACGAGGTCGGTCAGGTGTTTGACGGTCGTGTCCTGATCCAACTGGCTCTCGTCCATGTAGACGCCGAGCTCGGCCTCTATTGCCGAGAGCAGCTCGACTCGTCCGAGGGAGTCGAGATCGAGGTCGTCGCCGAGGGTCGCCTCGGGTGTAATGTCCGCGAGGTCTCGTTTGCTCACCTCGGCGATGATGTGAATGATGCCTCTTGCTCCGCCCGTAGAACTGCTACCTGATGTTGCCGCGGCCGGACTCTCCGGCTGTATCTTGCCGAGGATGGTATCGATTACGAGGCGTTTCTTCACTTTCAGGGTGTGTGTGCGCGGGAAGTCCTCTTCCGGCCATACGGTGAAACCCCTGATTCTTTGCTGCTCGGCGAGTTGATCGTTGGTCCAGGAGACGACATCCGTGGCGGTATCGGAGTCGTCAAGAATCAGGGCGGCGTGGACCTCGACGGACGAGCCTTTGGTAAGGCCGACTACGGCAGCGTCGGTGACGTTCGGGTGTTTGGTGAGGACGGACTGGATGTCTTCGGGAAAGACGTTTTGGCCGCTGGGGAGGACGATCATGTCTTTCAGGCGGCCCTGGATGTGCAGGAATCCCTCGTCGTCGAAGTAGCCGAGGTCGCCGGTCCGGTACCAGTCGCCGTCGAAGGCCGCGGCGGTCTCTTCGGGCGCGCGCCAGTAGCCGGGCGTGACGTTGTCGCCGCGCACGAGGATTTCGCCTGCGTCGCTGATCTTGACCTCGACGTTGGGGAGAGGGCGACCGGTCGAGTCGATTCGCCGATCCTCTATCGCGTGGTTGCTGATGACTGGTGAAGCCTCGGTGGCCCCGTAGCCCTGCACGATCTTGACGCCCAGCAGTTCCCATTTTCGTCCGAGATCGGGGTCGAGGGCAGCGCCGCCGGAGACGATGAAGTCGAGCTTGCCACCGAACTGCTTGTGGACGCGACGGAAAAGGACACGCCGCAGGCGGAAGGGCGTACGCTCGGCTATCGTCAGCAGTTTGTCCCACAGGGCCGTCTTGCCCTGGCGAACTATCTCGCGCTCTATGCCGTTCATGAGGAGCTCTAGCCCCTGGGGGACGAGGAGCAGGATGGTGATCTTGCGCTCTCGCATGGTCCGGGCGAGAACGGTTGGCTGGCGGCTCGTTGGGTAGGTCACGCTCGCGCCGGAGTTAAGGGCGACGAAGAGACCGCCCATTTGCTCGTACATGTGGCTCAGCGGAAGGATGGAGAGGAGTCTGCTGGAGGGTTCGCAGGAGATGTATTGAGAGATGCCCTCGATGTTGGCCGTGAGGTTCCGATGCGTGAGCATGACGCCCTTCGGGTCCCCGGTCGTGCCCGAGGTGAACATGATCTCGACAAGGTCATCGGGGCCAATGTCCACGTCAGCGGGTGGGGGCATGTCGGCCATGGTTTCTTCCAACTGCTCGAAGGTAATCTCAGGGACTCCGAGGTCGACGTCTCCTTTCGGAGTGAAGCGTGAGGTGAAGGCCAGTTTCGGGTCGGTGCGGGAGATTACGCGCTCCACATAGTCGGGGGCGCTTCGGAGATCGAGGGGGATGACGATGACGCCGGCCCTCACGCAGCCGAAGAAGATGAGCACCCAGTGGGGGGAGTTTGGTCCCCAGAGGACTACCTGGTCTCCCTTTGTTAGGCCGCGGCTTTGGAGCAGCGTGGCGACCTTGCCGGCCTCTTCCCACAGGCGGGCGTAGCTCCAGCGCAGGTATCGGAATACGGGCTTTATCAAGAGGGCGTCGCGGGAAGCGTGCCTTTCAACGGCCATCCGAAGGAAGTCGACGAGGGTCTTGCCGATGGGGACGCTGGGTGTAGTGCTATGGGTCATGGCCGTCTCCTATCAGACCGCGGCCCGTCGCGCGGCGTGTTCTTCGATCATCTTCCTAAGCGCCGCACGGGGATTCTTGCGCATGGGCGGGAAGTGACTGAAGCATATGATATCGAAATCGAGGTCGAGGAGCTTTTCGAGCGAGCTCAGCGCCTCCTCCGGATGCTGCGTGACGCCTTCCGCGGGCGGGCTGAGCCTCAGTGAGAACTTGTACTGGAGCGCGTCGCCGACGATGATGACGCGTTTGGTTGGCAAGTGCAGGGCTATGCTGCCGTCGGTGTGTCCGGGAAGGTGAACCACTCGCACGTCGGAGCCGAACGGGATGATGTCGCCGTCTTCCAGGGGAAGGTCGACGGGTACGGGGTCTCCCATGAGCTTGGGAAGTACGGGTTCGGCCATCTTGGCGAGCAGCTCGTTTCTCAGCGGGTTCGGCGGCGTCGTCGTGCCCGCAATGAAGTCTGCGTCAAGCCGATGGGCAGCGACTTTGATTCCGGTCCCCTCTACAAGCTCGCCGAGTCCGCCGCAGTGGTCGGGGTGGGCGTGGGTAATAACGACCCTGTCTATGTGATCCAGGGTGAGTCCCAGGTCCTTGAGGCCGCCGGTAATTGGGAGAAGGCTTCCCTGAAGTCCTGTGTCGACCAAGAGGGCCCGGCCGTCTTCGATCAACACGGTGATCCGGGCTCCGAGGACTCGAAACTGGAAGACTCCGTGGGTGACTTGTATGGGCTTGCCGAAGATCATGATTTGGGTTGCGGGGAGAGACTGCGTGACGCTCTAGACATGATAGCGTATGCGTCGCGGTGACGCTCAGTAGGCGTCTGTTGTGTCAGCTCAAACCCTTGGCGGTGAGGTTGCCGATCGTCTAACGGCGCTTCACCCTTCGACAGGCTTTCAAGTAACTGCTCGCATCCCCTCTTTGTAAATCTCCCCCCAGCAGGAGCTGACAGGGGTAGGTAAAACGAAATTACAGGTATGATCCGACCCCGCATCCCTGTCATTCCGAGCGCAGCGAGGAATCTAAAGTCCATAACCGCAAGACTGGACAGCCGGTGCCGCGCTTCTATCGTGACCAAGAGCGAAAACGGCGTAAGAACTCCCTATATCAGCTTTACGTTAGGACAGACACTTTAGATTCTTCGACTCCGCTGCGCTGCTTTCAGATTGACAGCGCCGGGGCCGCTTTCTCATCAATGGAGAGTGGCCGTTAGTCAAATACAAACCCCCTCTCCCGGTCGCGGGCTGACAGGGGTAGGTAAAACGGATTTGTAGCTATGATCCGGCCCCGCATCCCTGTCATTCCGAGCGCAGCGAGGAATCTAAAGTCCATAACCGCAAGACCGGACAGCCAGCGCCGTGCTTCTATCGTGACCAAGAGCGAAAACGGCGTAAGAACTCCCTATATCAGCTTTACGTTAAGACAGACACTTTAGATTCTTCGACTCCGCTGCGCTGCGCTCAGAATGACAGCGCCGGGGCCGCTTTCTCATCAATGGAGAGTGGCCGTTAGTCAAATACAAACCCCCTCTCCCGGTCGCGGGCTGACAGGGGTAGGTAAAACGGATTTGTAGCTATGATCCGGCCCCGCATCCCTGTCATTCCGAGCGCAGCGAGGAATCTAAAGTCCATAACCGCAATACCGGACAGCCAGCGCCGTGCTTCTATCGTGACCAAGAGCGAAAACGGCGTAAGAACTCCCTATATCAGCTTTACGTTAAGACAGACACTTTAGATTCTTCGACTCCGCTGCGCTGCGCTCAGAATGACAGCGCCGGGGCCGCTTTCTCATCAATGGAGAGTGGCCGTTAGTCAAATACAAACCCCCTCTCCCGGTCGCGGGAGAGGGTTGGGGTGAGGGTAAATGCCTACCCCTGTCAGCCCCGGCAGGAGAGAATGTAGGCGCCTGTCGGCAGTTACAGACACCCCGGCACGGTATGGCGGTCGGGGCGAAACACTGCTCAGGGCAAGCGGGATCTCACGCTGTATCTTGCCATTTGACAGGCCCTTTTGGAGATTATTCTCGGGGCAGTTGACCTCGGAGGAAGACCTTGAGCACACCCTCGTTGGCGGCGCCGGCCAGTCTGCGTTCGATGTTTCCGTCCTTTCCTATGAAGAATGTGGTCGGCAGCGAGAGTATCTCGTATGCGCGTACGATCTCGTTGGTCGTGTCGAGCGCGACAGGGTACGTCACGCCGGCCTCATCGGCGAATGCCTTGACGTTCTCAAGGGTATCGGACATGGCTATCCCCACGAAGACCACGTCTCTGTCACGGTACTCCTGCCACATGGTCTCGAAGAAGGGCATCTCCCAGCGGCAGGGGGGGCACCACGAAGCCCAGAAGTTCAGAACAACGACTTTGCCGTTGAGATCGGACAGTCGCAGCGTCTCGCCGTCGAACGTCTCGACCTCGAAGTCGGGCGCGACCTTGGATTCTCTCTGGACTCGCGTCGTGATGGTTCGCGGCGTCGGTGCCGGGGTAGCGGTGACGGTTGGCTGGGGCGTGGGCGATGGAGGCGCGGGAGTCGGTTCCGGCGTGGCGGTCGGAGGGTCGGGACTCGTTGTTGGCGTGAGAACGGCAGTCGTCGGTTTGGCAGCGAGGGGTTGTCCTCCGCTGCCTGACTGTGCGCACGAGAGGGTTAGGCAGACCGTCAGCAGCAGCAAAACGCTTATCGACATGTGCCTGATCTGACTCAGTGCAAGCCGGAGTGATGTCGATTCGTCATGGCGCGAACATGTTTTCACCTGACCGGACTCTCTGGATTCCTGCCTTCGCAGGAATGACGGATTGTGGTGTTGTCTCATGTGATTTGCGACGCAGTCAATGGGCTGACACGACATAGGAGCTCATCCTTCCCATATGGGCGGTGCGTCGAAGTAATCGGGCGATCCGAAGAGGGGGAACATGGGCCAGACGCCCTTGTCTTGCTCCTCCCAGACGATGCCGGTCTCTGTGTAGGCGCCGCCGCCGCCGTGTGCGGGGGGACTGAACTCGGGGCGCGTGAGCTGGTCGGCGCGATACCAGGCCGTTCGGAATTCGAGTGAGCGGGCGCGGCGTTCGTGGCTGTCGAACCAGCGGTGGACACGCTGGTTCGGGCGCTGTGATTCGGCGCCAGGGCCCCGCGCAGTCACGTCTTGAAGGTCGGAGCCGAGCTCTTGCAACTCGCTCACAGACATGGGAACGCCGTCGCGAAGAAAAAAATCATCGAAATTGGGGTCGACCATGGCCCACTTTTGGTGCTCGTCGGACCAGTATTCGGCGGTGAAGTGGCCGTCGGCTTTGCCGGGCTTACCCGCGAAGATGGCGCAGCGAGCGGGGACGCCGATGGCCTGGGCGGCGTTGGCGAACGCGACGCCGTAGAATATGCAGTTTGCGGTGGGACGGAGGCCGTTGTGTCCGCACTGGCCGGGGGCCCATGCAAGGACGGTCTCGGGATCCCAGGGGCTGTTTATGACTCCGAGACCTGGCGCGGCCGGAGTATGCTCCCAGCTCGACGAGAGCCAGGTGCTTATGGCGCGCAGGCGTTCGAGCCTGGGCAGGCTTCGGTCGAGGGCCTGCGCGGGCATGATGGTTCTGAGAGACTCCAGTCGAGGATCGTCGGGGTCGTTGAAGACCATAGGTGGGGGAGCGGGGTCTTCGCCCTCGGCGAGACGAACGCGCACGACGTACTCGGCGCGGACCACGTTGAGGTAGGCCATGTGATGGTTGCGCCAGCTACGGCCGGAGTCGTCGCTGACGTAGCTGTTCGGGTCGGCATGACCCGCTTCGAGGCCGAGCGCCCAAGAGTTCATGGCGGTGGAGTCGGACCAGAACTCCAGGACGTTGTCTCCGGCGCGCAGGAGGCCGGAGTCGACCGATAGCTCATACCACGTGTGCCATGCCTCCTGTGGGGTGACGGGCTGGAGCGTCGTGCCGTTGACGGAGACGTGGAGCGGGCGGTCCGACCCTTCGTGTGCCCTGGCGACGAAGTACAGTGTGGCGGGCGAGGTGGTTGGCGGCAGGGTGAGGATCTTGCGCGCGCGGCGGAAGGTGGTCAGCTCCTCGGCGAGGTTCGGCATGGAGTGGCCGGACTCGGTGTAGTAGAGCTTGCTCATGGGTGGGTTCCTTTCGGGGGAGTGGGACCAGTGTGGGATGGGGTGATTTATCTAAATCTCAACCTTATGCAGCCATGGCTTGGCTGTTGGTGGCCTCCGACTTCGCAATTCCTTCAATACAGTCCCACGACAGTATATTTTCTTCCTTGAGCCAGCATTGGTGGACCATGAATTTGACCTGAGCGGTATTCCTCAGACTTCCTAGGTTTTTTGAATCCCCGACCACAAAAGGGACTACTTGCTTATCGCAGCGAGTAATGTCAACTAGAATCTTTGCGGTCACATACTCGCGGATGAGCTGGTGCACAAGTACGTATTGACTTTTTGCATCGAGAGGACTTTCTTGCTTAGCCTCCCCAATGACAAGATAATTTTGGGTTTCCAAGACGACGTCAATTTCCGTATTGCACAGGTTGTCGGTTAGCTTATCTGATATTCTAGTCTTGTATAGCATTGAGGCATCATAATTCCGATCCTCTAGATCATTAAATGTACTGACTTCTTTATTATGTTCATACGATCTGTTGAAGTCTTCAATTGTTTCACGTAAATTACAGAACTCTTTCAGATAACTCTGTCGCAAAGCTTCGGCCCCCTCTTTGCTCTTAAGGTTCTCTCTCTTTAGGTAATCACGCACTCCTTTCCAAAACAGCTCGATCTTCGCAGTGCCTTCTTGAACCTCGTGAGCCTCTCCTAACGGTTCGAGTAATCGATTGACGAGACGGATGCGAGCGCAGTCGTCCGTGAAAAATGGGGCAAAGGATCGGGCGGTCTTCCAATTCTCTGTTCTGTTCGTTATGCCTAGAATGCCCATAGCTTAGGCTCCTTTCAGTTTCTTGGTGTGGTTCGTTACGTGGTCAGTTGTACTTGGCCTCTTTGGCTAACTCTTCATAGACGCGCACCATTGCCGCCGTGTCCCGTGCGCAGTAGCTGAGGAGCGCGTTCCTTATACTAGCCTTCTCGTTTTCCGGTGTGCCGTGGGCGATCATCCGGGTGTAGGCGGTCGAGGCGACGGCGCCGTCCTGTATCTCCATATCAGTGTAGTCCAGATCGGGTACGAGGGTTGGTGCCACCGACTTGAGGGAGTAGCTTCCGTTGAAATCGGGGTGGTAGTAGTTTTCTCGGATTAGCTTGAGTAGGTCGACCATGCGGTCGCATAGGGCGAACAGGCGACTTCGGTAGTGTGGGAATGCTTGGGCCAAGCCCTTCAAGATGGTCTTCTCGTAAGCCGAATAGGTGACGATTGCTCCATGGAGGGGAATCGCTTCGAGCAGGGTGATGATGAAGCGCTCCCTCGGGTCCTCTGCGTCTTCGTTGAGGTACGAATGGTGCACTAGCTGCCCGGAAGAATCCAGAATGTGGAGAGACCATTGGAAGGGGATTACCTGATAGGGACGTGTACCGGGGTATAACGGAATGGCTGGGTTGAAGGTCTCGAAATCGAGGAAGCAGGCAGGGAATGTGATTTCCGCCAGACTCGACGCGAGGGACGGACTGATGAAGGGTTGTCCATCTACGGGAACCTCACCTTGGTGGCAGTGTCCGTAAAATGAGCAGCGGTAAGGCTTGGTGCATTGTGGGCCGGTCTCGATGTCGGGAGGGTTGTCTTGCTGTAACGCCTCCCACATTCGAGACAGGTCGTCGGGTACACGCTCTGTGACAAATGACCTTGCACGGTCAGTAACATCCTCCAGCGTGAAGAGCTGTTGCAAATCGTGTTCACCACCTTGATACACGTAGGCGTTGTTGAGGTGCATCAGGTACGCTTTGTTTATTGGGATTCCAGAGCCTTCGGCGACGTACATCTGAACCGCGACATCCGTGATGTGTTCGGGTTTGAGCCGCGTCGTTGACTTGACCTCGATGAGGTCGAAGTTCCGCTGGCCGGTTCTCTTGAGGATGTCGACTCTCGTTTTGATGTCCTGGAAGGTGAAGGCGGCTTCATAGAGGGCTGGGACGGTAGGGGCAGCGAGGAGGGTTCCAGTTGTGGCGACTGCTTGGTCGTGCTCCAGGTGCGGTTCCTCTATGAGTCTACCGTCAGAGAAGTAGCTCCTTGCGACTTCGCCGACAACTGTGCCGGTATCGAATCGCGCCTGCAGGCCCGCGTCTACGGGGTCGGCAAGTTCCGGCTGGAAGCACTCCAAGTAGAGCCGCTTTAGGCATTGGAGGCCGTTTTGGAACTTGGTTTTGGACAGACTTGGCGTCATGGGTACGTGTGGTTGGCGAGTCCTACATCAGTTCAGGGGCTTTGAGGCCGGAGCCGGTGTTTAGGAGGAGGATGTGGTCATCCTTCGACAGGATACCCGAAGCGATGAGGCGACGGGCTGCTGCTGCGGTTGCGCCGCCCTCGGGGCCGACGACGATGCCCTCGGTGCGGGCGATGAGGCGCATGTGGTCGAGCAGGTCGTCGTCGGATACGGCGATTGCTCCGCCGCCGCTCTCGCGCAGAACGCGGAGGATGAGATAGTCGGCGATTGCGGACGGGACCCGCATCCCGTGGGCGACGGTGTGGGCGTTCTCCCAGGGTTCGGCGTGGCCATCACCGCGCTCGAAGGCTCGCACGATCGGCTGGCATCCCTCGGCCTGTACGCAGAAGAAGCGTGGGCGCTTGCCGTCAGTCCAGCCCAGGGCCTCAAGCTCCTCGATGGCTTTCCAGATTCCGACGACGCCGGTGCCGCCGCCGGTCGGGTAGATGATGGCGTCGGGGAATGTCCAGCCGCACTGCTCGGCTATTTCATATCCCATGGTCTTCTTTCCCTCGGCGCGGTACGGCTCCTGGAGGGTCGAGAGGTCGAACATTCCGAGCTCGGCGGCAAGCTCGCGGGACTGCTGGCCGGCCTCTCCGATCAGGCCGTCGACGAGATGGAGGGTGCCTCCGGCGTGAGTGACCTCTTTCTTGTTGGCGTCGAGGGCGTCTTGGGGCATGAAGACGTGGGCATCCATGCCTGCCCTCGCAGCGTATGCACCCAGAGCGCCGCCCGCGTTTCCGGCCGTGGGGATGGTCACGCCTGCCGCGCCAAGCTCCTTTGCTTTGGAGACGGCGGCTGACAGGCCACGCGATTTGAAGGTGCCGGTGGGGTTTTGGCCCTCGTCTTTAATGACCAGGTTCGTGGAGCCGATGGCCTCTCCCAGGCGGGGAGCTTCGAGTATAGGAGTCATGCCCTCGCCGAGGCTGACGACGTTCTGCTCGTCGAGCACGGGCAACATTTCAAAGTACCGCCACATGTCGGAGCGGCGGCCTGCGAGCGCGTCGCGGTCGGTCTCCCTGCGGGCCGCGTCAAGGTCGTAGCGAGCGTAGAGGACCTTCCCGCATTCGGGGCAGAGGCGGATGAGTTGGTCCGCGGAATGCGTCGCGCCGCAGCTGGTGCACTCCAAGTTGGTGAGGTAGCTCTTCACGAGGACTCCTTTGGTTATTCAAACACGAATCTATCAGCATTCACCGCAGAGGGCGCGGTGAGCGCGGGGGATGAGAGTGGTCGTTATGCGGTTCCGGCCTTGGCGACGCCGATCATCGCGTCGCGGGAGACGAGGGCGGCCAAACCTTCTTCGGTCATGTGGTCGGTGCCTTCGGGTCGTTCGGGGAGGACCATGTAGCGCAGCTCGGAGAGGCTGTCCCAGACACGCACCTCGATTGAGTCGTCGAGGGCGAGTCCAAACTCGGAGAGAACGGCTCTCGGTTCCTTCACGACTCGCGCGCGGTACGTCTCCGACTTGTACCATGTCGGGGGGAGGCCGAGGACCGACCATGGGTAGCACGAGCACAGGGTGCAGACGATAACGTTGTGTACGTCGGGTGTGTTCTCGACGACCACCAGCCGCGCGCTGTGCTCGTCACCGTAGCCTAGCTCGGCGACGGCATCTCCGCCGTTATCCAGGAGACGGCTCTTGTATTCAGGGTCGGTCCATGCGCGGGCGACGACTCTGGCGCCGTTCATGGGGCCGACATCGTTCTTCTCGTACTGGTTAACGACCTCGTCGACGGCGTCAGTGGACAGCAGTCCTTTCTCGGCCAGGAGCGACTCGACGGCCTTGGCGCGGACCTCGGAGTCGGTCGGGTCATGGAATTCGTCGTGGTCGTGGTTGTGATCTGACATCGTGGTCGGCAGCCTCCGTTTCGTGATTCTCCATTGCGGTGGGCGGTGTCTGTCGCTGTAACAGGCTTCTCAATTCGAGTTGATGGGCCAATTCTACTCGGGACGGAGCAGGTAACTTTCCCAGAGGTCGATGTAGACCCGCTGGGGCGATTCGGCTTCGTCTCCCCATAGATCACGGGCCTCGAAGCCGACGGTGTAAACCGGTTCCGGCTTGAGGATGCCCTGCACTTTGAGATCGAGCAGGTCGAAGACGCCGCGTATGGCGTGGACGGAACCATGTTTGCCTTGGGCGTAGTGGGGGATGCGGGTGTGGCCGGCCGAGTCGATGCGGCGGGTCAGGACTGCGTCGCCAACGGAGAAGGCCGGGGCGCCGTCGTACTTAGGTGACCGCTGGCTGTAACGGTGTCTCCAAGCGGCACGGGAGAGGTCAGGGTTGTGGTTCTTGGATACGGGAACCTCGGGATGCCTGCGATGGAGGTCGGCCCGGCATTGAAGCTCGTCGGCATTGAGGGTACAGCTTTGGACGAGTCCCTTTTCCAGGGCGATGAGCCATTTCTCGTAGTAGCTTGAAGCGAGGTAGGTCTGAGGCTCGATGCTCTCGATGGTGGGACGCATGGGGAAGGTGCGATGGCCTATCGTGGTCATCATACCGAATACGCGGCCTTCCCACTCCTCGTGAAAGACCGGCTCGTTCTTCTCGATTTCGAGAGCGCCAAAGCCCGAGGTTCCACCCACGTCGTGAACCCGTCTCATTGAGACCTCCTGAATGGGCTGAGCGTAGCATACGCCACTTGGCCGTTCAACTGAGACTGAGCCGTTGACGAGATGGCTGCGAGGCCATAGCATAGACGACCCAACGCGGTATTCCGCGTTCGAGTTCTGGCTGACTGCTGCTTTGGGAATGATGGAGGGGGAAATGCCATGACTGAGTTCGTCGGATATTACAACGGTGAATGGATGCCAATGGACAGGATCACGTACGATCCTAGCGACCTGGGGCCGTCAAAGGGCGATCAGGTGTTTGAGACGATACGGACGTTCGGCGGGGAGAGCTTTCGGATGAAGGAGCACGTCGACCGCCTGTACCGATCGCTCAAGTACGTGCGAATCGACCCCGGATTGACCGCGCAGGAGATGCTCGATCTGTCGGAAGAGGGGATAGAGCGCAACAGGCATCTCCTCGACGAGGCGGGTGACTTCAGCATCCAGCAGCTTGTGACGCGCGGGCCAGGAGGCCCACGCGCATGGTCGGCGGGTCCGCCGAACGTCTACATCAAGTACGGCCCCAACACCATCTGGTACGAGGACAAGTACGTTGACGGCCTTCATGGCGTAATCACGCGGACGCGGAGCTACGACGCGGAGGCGCTCGATCCGAAGCTGAAGCATCTCAGCCGCATGAACATGAGCATAGCCGAGCTGGAGGCCAACGATCTCGATCCCGGCGCGTGGCCGATACTGACCGACAAGGACGGCTACCTGACGGAAGGATCCGGCTATAACGTGTTCATCGTGACGGACGGCGTTCTGCGGACGCCAACCGAGCGCGCCATTCTCGCCGGCGTATCGCGGGGCATGGTGCTTGACCTGGCGGACGGGCTGGGGCTTCCGGCGAAGGTTGAGCACCTGCAGCCTTATGACGCCTACACGGCGGACGAGGCATTCTTTACGAGCACGCCCTTCTGCGTCATACCGGTAACGTACATCGACAAGCGCGCCGTGGGCGACGGGAAGCCTGGGCCGGTAACGATGCAGCTTCTCGCGGCGTGGAGCGAGGCGGTCGGCATCGATATCATCGATCAGGCGATGCAGCTTGCGGGGCGGAACTGAGGGCGATACGGCAGTCTTATGACGCGGCATGGACGGGTCCCAAGCTTGCGTCCGCACCGGACGGTCACCGGCGACCACAAGGTCGCCCGTGCGTCAGTTTGGCCGGCAGGCAATTTCGGGGTGATAGATAGCCGCCCTAGGCTACTTTGACCGTGGTGCCGTAGGCCACGATCTCCGCCGCGCCCTGGGCCACGCCCGCAGTGATGAACCGCGTGCCGACGATGGCGTTCCCGCCCATACCCTCGGCGCTCTCGATCATGCGCTGAAGCGACTCCTCGCGGGCCTCGGCCAGCAGCTTGGTGTACTCGTCCACCTCACCGCCGACGATGTTGCGGAGCCCCGCCATGATGTCCCGCCCGATGTGACGTGCGCGCACGGTGCTTCCCCGCACCAGTCCCAGCGTCTCGACGATGGTGGCTCCGGGTATGGCGTCAGTAGTCGTTACGATCAATTGTCGACCTCCATGAAGTTCTCTTGCTTCTTGTGAATGATCCTGTCACGTATCGCCGCGACCAGAAGGACGGCCAACCCGACCAGAACGGCGACTAAGGCCACGAGCAGCAAGGCCGGCATATCCTCGGCCGTCGTGACTGCATACACCCAGAAGCCGCCGAGAACCACCGCTCCGGCTGCGAGAATCGCTCCGCCGATCCACAATAGGAGGCTGCTGCCGCTCTCCGATCTTGCCATTTGAACCCTCCTTCGGCTGGAATAGTTTACCCACAACTGGGATTCTCGCATACCTGCGAGGGTGTGTCATCACACGATTCTACTATTTTGGAGAACTGCGGTACCGTATACTCTCGAATTGAAAGGCGAGAACGGAGGTCGGTCGTTGGTCTATTTCATCGCGGGCGCGGCGGCAGGCCTTGTATATATGCTGGTGTTCGTCGCGGTCGGGCCGATGACGGTCTTTTCGCTTGCGCGAGAAACAGAGAGTCGGGTGGGAGCCTTCGTCCGTCGCGTCAACCCAACGACACTGATGCTGGGTCTGGTCGTCCTGGCCTATCCGATGTGGACGCTGCTTGGAGGTGTGCTGGCGCTGCTCTACCGCCTCAGTACGCAGGTTGCGCCGGGGTCGGGACTGGGTTCGGAGAACCTCGTGTATTCCCTAACCCTCGCACTTACGGCGCTTCTTGTAGCCATTCCGGCCGCAGTGGTATTGCACAGGGTCGCGTTCGGGGTGGCTATTATCACTTTGGCTTTCATAGGAATATACGGCTGGCTGCTGCCGTTCCTCGTTCAGGCGGCAGAGCGGTGACGAGCGAGAGGTTCACCGCAGAGGACGCGGAGACCGCAGAGTCGGGTCCGAATCGGGAAAGGGCTCAGCCTGCTTCTCCATTATTCCTCTGAAAATAGCCGTCGTGCCACCACCCCATCGTCATTCCTGCGAAGGCAGGAATCCAGTTCCCGGCTCCTGCTACCAGCCTAGCGGCGATAGAGAGGCCATCATCTTTTTCATGTTTCGTGGTGCCGGTGGCAACCGACATGAGGGATTCCTCTGATAATAACCCCCGTCCAATCGCCCCTACGGCCATTTTCATGATTGGTGGTGTCGGTGACAACCGACATGAGCGATTCCTCTGAAAATAGGCTCCGGCAAACCTTATGTGGCCTGACAAGGCCATAGTGATTCCGGGGAAAATCGGATTGGGCATTGCCCTTTCCCTGAACAAAGGTTATAAAATGTCCCAAGGTTGCTAAGGGGAGGGACGAATGGACGTTGCCGACTTGCTTGAATCGCCGGAGATTACACGCGTTGCCGCAGGCCTGAAGTTCACCGAAGGGCCGCTGTGGCATCCCGACGGGTACCTGCTGTTCACCGATGTGGGCGGCCCGTGGCGGATATGGAAGGTCGTACCGGGGCAGGAGAAGACCGTCTATCGAGACGACACCGACCGGGCGACGGGACTGACGTTCGACCTGCACGGCAACGTCGTTGCGTGCGAACAGATGGCGCGGGCGGTCACGAGCATGGACGCCGAAGGGCGCGTGACGGCCATCGCAACGCACTGCGGCGATAAGCGCCTGAACCGCCCAAACGACGTGGTTGGACGGTCGGACGGCAGCCTGTATTTCAGCAACCGGGGCGTTGGGAGCCTGGAGGAGGGCGAGGCGGACTTCGAGCATAACGGGGTGTACCGCATTGCGCCCGACGGCGTGGTACATGAAGAGGTCTACCCGTTCGAGGACCCGAACGGCCTCGCCATCTCGCCGGACGAAAAGACGTACTACCAGATCAACACTCGGCCATCCGCTCACATCGACGCGTTCGACATCGCCGAAGACGGGTCTCTGTCCAATCAACGGCGGTTCTTCACATTCCCGGAGTCAGAAAAGCCCGGCTTCCCGGACGGGATGAAGGTCGATTCGCTCGGAAGGGTATACGTCTCGGGGCCGGGAGGGCTGTGGGTGTTGACGCCCGAGGCCGAGGTAGTCGGCGTTGTGGAGTTCCCGGAGCAGGTCATCAACATGGCCTGGGGCGACTCTGACAACAAGACGATGTACGTGGCGGCGATGACCTCGATATACAGCATCCGGTTCAACACGCCGGGTCTGGTCATTCCTAGAGCTGCGTCGTAGTCTAGGGGCGTAGACGTTTGGCGCGATAGCTCGCAAGCTATTGCAGGAGGGGTGTCCCATGCAGAGACCGCCACGTGGCGCTTGGAAAGAGTTTCACCAAATGAAGCCCGCATCCGAGTACGACATCCGGTACGGCAATCACCTTGTTAGATCGACCAGCTCGCAGTGGCCGAGATACATTGCGGTTTCCTCGCCGACGGCGTACCGGATGACGGAGCCGCACCTGACACGGACCCCTGAGGTCGTCGGATACCCGGAAAAGATGGACTACGGGTACCTGAAGCAGTTCACCGAAGGTCTGCCCGACGACGTCGACTTGGTCGTGGGCATCGGGGGCGGTCTGGTGCTGGACGCGAGCAAGTACGTCGCGCTCAGCAGGCAGCTGCCCCTCGTGCTGATACCGACTATCGTTTCGACGGGGGCGATCATTCACAGCGTGTTCGCCGAATGGGAGGGGCGTAACCTCGGCAACACCAAGAACTGGCCGTGGATAGACCCGGAGTACGTGCTCGTCGACTACGACATCGTGCTGAGCGCGCCGGATCACCTGAATATCGCGGGCGTCGGGGACGTGCTGTGCGGGTACTCGACCATCTGCGAGTGGAAGCACAGGGAGAGTCTAGGCATCGGAGAGCCGTACGACGAGTCCTTCACATCCGACATGAACGCGCTCCACGCGCTGATTGTCCAGAATTTTCCAAGAACCCGCTCGGCGGACGGGTCGCTGACGCCGGCAAGTGTGAAGCTCATCATGAACGCGATCAAGGACCGCGACAGCAACTCGGTTTCGCATCCCGACGCACCGGCGGGTGACCATTCCTTCATCGTGGCAGCCGAGCTGGCGAACGACCGGAGCTGGGTGCATGGGGAGCTTGCGGCACTGGGGACGGTAATCATCGCGTGGCATACGGACCAGAGTCCTGAGACGATCATTGACCGCCTGGAAACATGCGGCGTCCGCTGGCGGCCCGCAGACATGGACATGAGCAAGGATGAGTTGGCAAAGGCGCTTGCGGCGTGTCCGGGGTATATGGGGGATGCGTCGAGAGGACGCGACCTGCCGTCGGTCTTGCGGCTCGAGCCGGTGGTGGGGGAGCGGTTCGAGGGGCTGTGGGAATTCTTGGAGGGTGGGTGAATACTGGAGCCTCATGACCTTACTGCAGGGTAGTAGATTCCGCCCCAATTGCTTTCAGGATGATCCATCATCAGCGCAACGAACTGCGGGACGAGTGAAGATATGATTCGCGCTCCGTCCTTGACTTGGGGTCTGTTGAGCGAACCCCTCCATGTTGCTCCACCGTGAAGGAGTTGATTTCGCAAAACGTATAGACGGTCGAATAAAGTGCTCAGGATGCCCTTGGTGTTCTGTTCGGCGAGGAATTGGTGCACCAGCCGGCGGCTGCGATCAAAACGGTCTTCCCAGTCTTGGTAACCGGGCATTCCATTGTAATGTCTCCAGAATGGTTCAAAGACGTACTGATTGTCCAAGAGATTCCTGATTGGATCGGAAAACTCTTCCCAGATCAGGTTGTAGATGGCCATGCCGCCATCGAGTTCGATGATCTTGTCGAAATAGTCGCTGAAGACGTAGCGTTCACCTGAAAACTCCTTCGTGCCTTCCACATAGACGGCGTTGAATGCAATCCAGTAGAAGACAAATGCCGCGTCGGGGTCGTCCGCGCTCATTTCATTCTCGGCGCGTCCGAGCCAGCTGAGCGAGCGGCGCATTCGGAGGTTGAACTCATCGGGGAATGTTTCCGAGTTTCGCTCCCACCTTGCTTGCAAACTCATGAAGTTCGGCTGCTCTTGCATAAGGCACCTCGTTCTTTCATGGTACGAGTAGCCACGAAACAGATTATAGGATTTGATTTCAGGAACGACAATCCTTCGGAATTCGGGATTCCATGACACTATCGCACACTTCGCCGCTGGATGAAGTTTGGGTTGCCCTCGACACTGAGACGACCGGTCTCGACACTGAGAGCGACCGGATCATTGAGGTCGGGGCGGTCAAGTTTCGGGGTGACGAGGTGCTTGGCGTTTTCCGGTCGTTCGTGAATCCTGAGGAGCGGCTCAGCAGGTTTATCCGGGACTACACGGGCATCACCCAGCGAGAAGTAGATGGAGCGCCACCCTTCTCAGAGGTTGCGGTCAATCTGCTTCCGTTCATTGACGGCGCTCCGGTTGTCGGGCACAACGTCGGGTTCGATCTTGGTTTCCTGCGCAGTCACGGTCTGCCGATCGACGGCCCGGTATCGGACACCTACGATCTTGGCAGGGTATTCGTGCCCTGGGCGTCGTACCACTCGCTGACGGGGCTTGCGAAGGAACTGGAAGTGCCGGTCGTGCGGGCGCACCGGGCGGCGGACGACGCGGAGACGACGCGCAGGGTCTTCGTCGCGCTTCTGCGGATAGCGGCGGACACCGATCTCGAAACCCTTCGGGAGATACAGAGTATCGCGTCAAAGTCCTCGACCTCCGCGCTAAGGTATCCCCTTCGGCAGCTTGTTGGTGACGGAACGGTCAACCGCGCTCAGATGAGCTTGGACGAGCCGGCGGTGGACCTACGCCAGCTTGCCGCTATGCGACGCGCCGAGGGCTCTGAACGGCCTGACGAATCTGGCAGCAGTTTCGACAGGGAAGGGCTTCGGAGGCGCTTGGGCCACCATCAAGCGCTTCCTCCCGGTGAGGGTGACAAGCTGGTCGATGTGGACGAGGTAGCAGACCTGTTTGGAGAGGACGGGCCGTTTGCCCAGGTCCTGCCCGGGTTCGAGCACCGCGTCGAGCAGGTCGAGATGGCCCGCTCAGTGGCCGAAGCGATCAACGAGGGACAGCGGCTCATCGTCGAGGCGGGCACTGGCGTTGGCAAGTCTCTGGCCTACCTGCTCCCGGCGGCGCTGTACGCGCTTGAGAACGGGAGACGCGTGGTCGTCTCCACCAACACGATCAATCTCCAAGAGCAGCTCATCGGGAAGGACATTCCCACGCTTGTCGATGCTCTCTCGCTGGCATATCCGGGTGGCGCGCAAGAGCTCAAGTTCTCGCTCCTGAAGGGCCGCTCAAACTACCTGTGCATGAGGCGATGGACGCACGCCAAGAACGGGGACGGTCTGTCCGAGGAGGACGCGAGGCTGTTGTCCGGCATTCTCGTATGGCTCGACCGCACGTCGACGGGGGACAGGAACGAGTTGAACGTTGGTCGTCGGAGCCTCTCAAACTGGAATCGCGTATCCGCACAGGGAGCGCTCGACTGTAGAGGCCAAGACAGAATTTGCTTCCTTCGCAGCTCCCGGTCGAGGGCGGAAGCCTCGCATCTCGTGGTAGTCAATCATGCGCTGCTCCTTACCGACATTGTCGCAGGCGGCACCATCATCCCGGAGTACGACGTTCTCATAATCGACGAGGCGCACCATCTCGAATCGGAGGCCACCAGGCAGTTGGGGTTCGAGGTGAGTCGATCGGGAGTTGGCGAGCACCTTCAGGAATTGCTGGGCGAACGGGGGGTGATCGGTCGCGCGTTGACGGCGCTGCAGCGTGTGTCGGACATAGAGAGAGTTAGCCGGGTGCTGGAGGACGTTGGGCAGATAGCGCCGGGCCTACACCCGGCTTTGCGAGAGGGGACTGCGGCCCTGTTTGGGCTGCTGGAAGACCGCGTGCTGGGCGCTTCGCGGGCAGACCGGCAGATGCGGGTTACCGAGGGGACGCGAAGCCAGCCCTTTTGGTCGGATGTGGAGACGGTCTGGGAGAACGTCAATCTCAGTCTATCCAGTCTGGCGAACTGCCTCGATGCCCTGGTCTCCACGTTGCAGGACCTGGCGGCGGACGACGCCAACGGCAATGAGGGTCTGCTCATCGAGCTGAGCGGCAGCGCACTGAACAACGCCGAGTTCCGGCAGAACCTTGAAGAGTTCGCCGTCCGGCACAAGGACGACGTGGTCTATTGGATCGAGAAGTCGGGCAGGGGGGACGAAATAACGCTCTACGGCGCTCCGCTCCACGTTGGGGAACTCCTCGAAGAACTGCTATACACTCGCAAGAGCGCGGTCGTTATGACCAGCGCCACTCTCGCAGCCAACGGCACGTTCGACCACATCCAGGAGCGGACGGGCTTCGCGGACTCGGAGCAGCGGCTGCTCGGTTCTCCGTTCGACTTTCCAAGCTCGGCGCTCGTGTGCGTTCCCAATGACATGCCGGAGCCCTCGGCCCCAACGTACATGGACGTGGCGGCGCAGGCCATCGGCGACGCTGCCATTGCGGCGGGAGGACGGACGATGGCGCTGTTCACCTCCTACGCCTCACTCAGAGAGACGGCGGAAACGGTGCGAGCGACCATGAAATCGCAGGGCATCGAGCTGCTTGTGCAGGGGAACGACGGGAGTCCTGACCAGATCATCCGGCGTTTTCGAGAGAACCCGGAATCGATCATCTTGGGCACGGCCAGCTTTTGGGAGGGCATCGATCTTGCGGGCGATTCGCTGCAGGCTCTCGTCGTTATGCGGCTGCCGTTCAACGTGCCCACCGAGCCGGTATTCGAAGCGCGGTCGGAGCTCTACGACAACTCATTCATGGAATACGCCCTTCCTCAGGCGATCCTGCGACTTCGGCAAGGGTTCGGGCGACTGATCCGCACGAAGACCGATCGAGGCGTGGCAATCATCCTCGACCGGCGCGTCATCTCTCGGAGGTATGGCTCGCTCTTTCTCCGGTCGCTGCCCCCGGCGTCCCGCAAGACTTGCAAGCTCGACGAACTGGGTGACGAGGTGCGGCAGTGGCTGAGGCGGTAACGACTCAAGACCCCCAAGTGCGCTCCTTATCCCTCGCCGGCCAGCCTCTCGATCTTGAGACCACGCTGTTCAGCGGGCAGGTCTTCCGGTGGCGAAAGCAAGACCCGTGGTATGAGGGCGTAATCTTCGGACACATCGTACGGGTACGTGAGGTCGAGGGCGGCATCGCCTTCGTGACGACGGACGACGATGTGGAAGTGAACGCATCACGGCTGTGGGACTATTTTTCGCTGGATGTCGACTTGGCCGAAGTATATTCGGCTCTCTCACGGGATCGGGGTCTTCGAGAGGCGTTGGATCGCTATCGAGGAATGCGGGTCCTGCGGCAAGACCCCTGGGAAACGACACTGTCGTTCCTGTGCGCACAAAACTCGAACGTGCTGCGGATCACCCGGAACGTCGAGGACATGTGCCGGTCATTTGGCAGACCGATTTCATTGAGCGGACATACTCGCCACACTTATCCGACGCCGGAAGCGCTCGCCGGGGCAGGGGAGGGGGCTCTGCGAGACTTGGGACTAGGATATCGCGCGCGGTACATCGCATCCGCGGCCGAGAGGGTCGCACGGGGCGAGATAGACCTTGCGGCGCTTCGGGACGCCTCATATGACGACGCGCTCGATGCGCTGATGACCCTCGACGGGGTGGGAGACAAGGTGGCAAACTGCATCATGCTCTTTTGCATGGACAAGCCACAGGCCTTTCCGGTCGATACGCATATCTTGCAAGTATTGCGCGAGCGCTACCCGAGAGCACGCCGTGTCAAATCGAGCGACATACGTCGCGTCCGAGCCTGGGCCCAAGAGTATTTCGCGCCGTACGCCGGCTATGCCAATCACTACCTGTTTCATTCGAGACGCGTTGAGAGCAGGACGTAGGGGGTTGGTAGTCGTCGGCTGTGGTGGAGGCGGATTGGGTTCGGTTAGGCTTGCACCGACATGAGGATCGCGGGGTTGCTACAGGAGTTGTCTCCACTCTTCCTCAGGCATGATGCGAACCATGAACTCGTCGAACATCGGGACGGTAAATGCGGTATCCCCGTGATTCGGACTCCATATCATGCCCTTGTTTATCAATTGACTGCGAGTTGGAGCCAAGGAAGTCACCGGACGATCTAGGATGCCGGCTATGTCGCCGGAACGATGTGGCCCTTGACCGAGTTGAGCCATTGCGCGCAAGTATCGTTTCTCGATAGGAGTCAGCCTATCGAACCTGACCAAGAAGAAGCTCGCGTCGAGGCCAGCAATTGCCTGTCTGGAAGCCACTTCGACATTGGAAACGGTAATCGGAGAACGCTCCGCAACATCCCACACATGTTTTCCCCACTCTTGCAGGAAATAGGGATAGCATTGAGTTTGAGCCACGATGGCGTCGAGCGCAGGCGGTTCCATTTCCACTCCCTCGTTCCTAGCCGGCTTGGCGATGGCGAGCCTGGCATCTTCGGGTGAAAGCGGTCCGATTTCAGGAAACTCAAAGAGCCGCTCCGCGTAGGACTTGGCTTTGCCCATACGTCCGCGCACCTGCGGCAATCCCGCTCCAACCATCGTTACGGGAAGCCCTCTCTGGGATGTCCGGTGCAGTGCCGTGATAAGTGCCGCCAGTTCGTCCTCTCTCACGTATTGGAGTTCGTCAACAAAGAGGGCCACACAACTTTCGTCCGCTTTGGCAGCGGCGCCAACAGCTTCAAACAGGTCCTGCAAATCGGTCTCCAGGTCTCCGCTATCCGCCAACCCAGGTTCAGGTACGGCATCGAGAGTTACCCCGATTCCCTGGTATTCGATTTTCAGGGCTTTGACAAATCCCGCAAGGCCGCGCATGGCGCGTTGCGCTAGTTGTTTGGCTACTTCCCTATTGGAGACCTTGAGCAGGGCAAGACGCAATTGAGGCACGATCATCGACGGCAGTGATCGACTTTCAGGCGCTTCGATCTGCAGCGTGTGAATACCGTTCGCTTCGGCTTCCTCTCGAATGCGCTCTAGCAGCACGGTTTTTCCCACGCCACGCAAGCCGACCATGAGAATGCTCTTGCTCGAACGCCCGATCTTCGTCCGCATCAACGCCGTTCGCGCGACATTGCGCAGGTCGTCGCGGCCTGCCAATTCCGGAGGCTGGGTGCCCGCTCCCGGCGCATATGGGTTGAGGATCGGATCCATGAGTGCAATTATAGCAAGTTTACCCTAGTTTACAAAAAAACACTAAGATGGCTAACTTTGCTATAAATGGGCATTCCCCTGGTATTGGAAGGAAGGCGGGGGTAACTGTTCAGAGTCGGTGAGATATGTAGGAATTGTCCTCCTACTGTCATTCTGAGGAGCGCAGCGACGAAGAATCTACAATCTCTCCCCCGCCGGGGGAGAGACACAGAGAGGGGGTCTTCACAATGCAACTCACGGAGACTGAACAGTTACAGGCGGGGCTAGTCGATTGTTCGCGCTGTGGGCGAGGCGTATGATTGATTCATGCAAATTCATGATCCCCTCGCCCAACGGGTAGCCGAATCATCCCATAGTCTCAGGTGAGTATGGCGTCGGACTCTGAGACGGTCGATAGGCAAGAGACGGACGGCGGCGAATCCCCCACGTACGAAACGGACTTCAAACCGATGCCTCGGCGGCAGGTCGTCTTCACGATGGGCGGCCTCATGCTCGCGCTGTTTCTGGCGGCGCTCGACCAGACGGTCGTCAGCACCGCCATGCCACGCATCATCGCCGACCTGGGCGGCTTCGACAGGTTCACTTGGGTGACCACCTCATACCTCGTTGCGTCGACGACCGCGGTGCCCATCGTAGGAAGGCTGTCGGACTTGTATGGCCGGAAGACGTTCTTCCTGGGCGGCATCGTCGTGTTCCTCGTCGGGTCGGTGCTCGCGGGCGCAAGCCAGACCATGAACCAGCTCATCTTCTTCCGAGCGGTCCAGGGCATCGGAGGCGGCAGCATGATGGCCCTGTCGTTCGCATCCGTCGGCGACCTCTTCCCACCCGCGGAGCGCGGCAAGTACCAGGGCATCGTCGCTGGCGTGTTCGGCCTCTCGTCGGTAATCGGCCCGACGCTCGGAGGGTTCATAACCGACAACCTATCGTGGAACTGGGTCTTCTACATCAATGTCCCTCTGGGACTGGCGGTAATAGCGCTGTTCATCCGGTTCTTCCCGAATATCAGGCCGCAGCGCCTGTCGTATCGCTTGGACTATGCTGGGATGGCGCTGCTCGTGCTGATCGTGGCGCCGCTCCTCGTCGGTCTGTCGCTTGGAGGCGTGCAGTACGATTGGATGTCCTTTCAGGTTGTCGGCATCCTCATCTTCGCGGCGATAATGACCGCCGTCTTCATTGCAGTGGAGCGACGAGCGGACGAACCGATCATGCCACTGAGCATCTACTCGAATAGAGTCGTGAGCGTCTCCCTCATTGCGGTGTTTGTCACGGGCTTCGGGATGTTCGGGGCCATTATCTTCGTGCCTCTGTTCTTCCAGGGAGTGCTGGGAGCGTCGGCTACGAGCAGCGGTTCGTTCCTGACGCCTATGATGCTCAGCATGGTCGTGACGGCTACGCTGGCGGGGCAGACGCTCTCGCGGTTCGGAGGCCACTACCGCATTCAGGGACTCATCGGGATTGCGATCATGGGCGGAGGCATGGTGCTGATGTCCCGGATGACCGCGGATACCTCCTTCCCGCAGGCCGTCGCTAGCATCGTCGTCATGGGTCTTGCGCTTGGCATCACATTCCCGAGCTTCACGATTTCGGTGCAAAACGCCGTTCCGCACAACCTGCTGGGCGTGGTGACCTCTGCAACGCAGTTCTATCGGTCGGTGGGAGGGGCATTGGGACTGGCCGTTCTCGGATCGTACATGGCGAGCCGATTTGCCGCGGGACTAAGCGACTCGCTTCCGGCGGAGGTCAGGAAGGCGCTGCCGGAAAAGCAGCTTGCCGAGATGAGCAACAACCCCCAGGCGCTCGTCAACCCCGAGGCCCTGGCAGGTCTGAAGGCGAGCCTTACCGACAGTGGAGAGCAGGGGACAGAGGTACTCGCTTCCCTGCTTATGACGCTGCGCGAGTCGCTCGCCGGAGCGATCAGCGACGTGTTCGTTCTTGGGGCGATAACGCTCGCCATTGGGTTCGTCGCGACGATATTCCTGAAGGAAGTGCCCCTGAGAACGCGGACGGGAGCGCCGAGCCGGGAGCGTTCGGACGAATAGCCCAGTACCGCTTCCACATGATTTTGGCAGGTTACTCAAGACACCCTCACCCTAGCCCTCTCCCACGACGGGAGAGGGGATACTCGCCAGTCCATTCGACTGTCATTTTCAAATGGGAACGGTACTAGTCGACCGTGAGGACGAGCTTGCCGAAGAACGACTGCTCTTCCATGACCTTGTGGGCCCTTGCGGTGTCCTGCAGCGGGAAGGTGTCGTGGACAATGCCTCTGATGATCCCCTTCGCCGTCATTTCGACGATCTGGCGCAGGTCTTCCTGGCGTCCCATGAAGACGCCGAAAACGGTCTGGTTTCTGACGAAGAGCACGCCCATTTGCAGCTGGGCGCGGTAGCCCGTCGTTACACCGCAGATGCCGTATCGTCCGCCGGGGGCAAGCGAGCGTGACGCAGCGGGCCAGAATGTTTCGCCGACGTGGTCGACCACGACATCGACGCCGCGCCTGTCGGTCAGCTCCCTGACCCGTTCGGCGATGTCCTCACGCGAGTAGTTGATGACCTCATCCGCCCCGAGGGCTTTCGCCATTTCCGCCTTCTTGTCGGAGCTGGTCGTAGCGATCACCGTAGCTCCGATGACGTTTTTCGCTACTTGAATGGCCGCCGTCCCGACGCCGCTCGAAGCTGACAGTACGAGGACGGTCTCCCAAGCCTGGAGATTAGCGCGCCGGATGAGCATCGTCCAAGAAGGCATGAAGACAGTCGGAAGAGACGAGGCTTCCACGTATGAAAGCGAGTCCGGCAGAACGACGGCGTTGACGCCCGGTACCTTGACGTACTCGGCGTAGCCGCCGTGCGTGTTCGAGCCGATTCTGCCCGGCCGGGTGCAGAGCTCCGACTCGCCCGCGATGCAATACTGACACTGTCCGCACGTGAGCCTCGGATTGACGACGACGCGGTCGCCCACCTTGACGTTGTGTACCTCGCTGCCGGTCTCGGCCACGTCGCCGGCCACGTCGCCGCCGAGAATGTGCGGGCCACTGAAGACCATGCGGGTCCCCTTAACTCCCTGGCGTGTGAAGATATCGAGCCTGTTCAGCGAACAGGCCCGCACTCGAACCTTGATGTCGTTCGGCCCGACGACCGGCTCCGGCATGTCGCCGTATTGCAGCGCGTCGAGGCCGCCGTGTTCCGTGACGTAGACCGCCTTCATATTGGTTGCTCCATCGGTCGATTAGGGGCTAGTGGGCGATGCGGACAAGTTCGTCGCCCACTGCGTTTCACACTAAAGGCGAGGGGCCTTGACTGTCAACTCGCCCGACGGTGTGTTATGTCCGGCCTAGTACCGTTCCCATTTGAATATGATAGTCGAATTGAGAGGCGCGTATCCCCACTCCCGTCACGGGAGAGGGCTAGGGTGAGGGTGAATATTAATATCAAAACCATGTTGACACGGTACTAGAGGTTGGCGAGAGGGCATGACAAACTCACCGGGTCACAATGGCGTCTATATGTCACCTTCGAGTCTGTCGAGCTTGCTCTGAGATGACCTGATCGACGCCTCGTGGGCTATCTCCGCGGCCTCTCTCTTATACCGTCGAGGAATCTTGAGGCTGACTTTGCCCTGCTTGGAGCCGGGCACGTCCTCCACTGTTTGCATACTGCTTACCCTGACGTTGAGAACCGTCCGAAAAAGATTCGACCGGAAATCCACCTCATCAATGCGATCAAAGGGGATGACGGCCGTATTCACACCCGACTTCACCACGCCGAGCAAGCTGTCCTTGACCTGGTATTCCAGGGTTAGGGCATCGGGTGATATGCGGAGCACGCCTTCGGCATCGGCAAAGCCCTCATAGATTTCAGGGAACCGCACCGGTATCGAGTCCATGGCTATGAGTCACTCCTATGTCTCGTTCGATCCGCCAGAGTTGGACGATGAAGTGGAGACACGTACGGGCCTATAGGTTCATCATAGCCTGTTGGTGCTTCTTCGCCAAGTTGGGTTGAGGCTAGTGGTTCAACATCATAGTTGTGAAGGGCAACGACCCTACGACTTGGTAGGGGCGGGTTTCAAACCCGCCCAGTCGTTATGGAACGCAAATCCAACCCCTATTGCTGCCCGTCATTTCAAAGATTTCGCTCCACTAGGAACGGCATGACGATCCCGTGTCGAATCGCGGGAATGACGGTGTGGAGGTGATTCGCCCTATTGTCAGGATAATGACGAGAGTTCTGCACACCCGTGTGTAACTGTTCAGAGTCGGTGAGATATGCAGGAATCGTCCTCCTGCTCTCATTCTGAGGAGAGCAGCAACGAAGAATCTACAATCTCTCCCCGCCGGGGGAGAGACACTAAAGAGGGGGTCTTCGCAATTCAACTCACGGAGACTGAACAGTTACACCTGTGTGCGGCAGATGGATTGTGGCGCAGTGCTGACGAATTGATACGACTCAAGGCAGGTGTTAGCCTTCGCGGACTGTGACGGCCCAGGACGCAGAGTCCCCTTTTGGGGGGCGAAGCAAGGTCGTCGAGGCACAGGCAGCCTATGGAATTTGTCGAACACCTCCTGGCCGACGGGTTTCAGTATGCATACGCCATATCGACCTTCGATTTGTCGGACAACGGCCTGCCGGACATCGTTGCTTGCGATACGGGCGTGGGCATCTACTGGTTCGAGAACGTTGGGGCAGGGGAGTTCATTCGTCACACGATTCACGAACAGGCTGGCGAGTGGCTGGAGCGACACCGGATCGCCGATATCAACGGGGACGGGAAACCGGAGATCGTCGGCGTCGATAACCTGAACGGCTCGGTGCTTTGGTTCGAGTACGAGGGCGACCCCCGGGAGCGGTCTTCGTGGAGCCGGCACTACATCTCGGAGGGCGGCCTGCTCGGGGCGTATGACGTGGCGGTGGCCGATCTCACGGGCAACGGTCGCATGGACGTTGCGGCTTCGAGCTGGCGAACGGGCAAGCAGTTCGCATGGTTCGAGAACTGCGGCGACCACTGGATCATGCGCGTAATCGAGTCCGACCTGCCGGAGACGAGGACGATTCACGCCGTCGAGATCGCGGGCAGCGGGAGGATGGACCTGGTAGGCACGGCGTCGAGCGCGGGGCAGGTCATGTGGTACGAGAACCTGGGCGGTGATCCCGACAGACAATGGCGAAAGCACATCATCGACTCATCAGCGGGCAGGGTGATTCATGGGAACCCCGTCGATATGGACGGCGACATCGGGACCGACTTCATCGCGGCGGTCGGCGTGAGCGGAAAGACGCCCGAGGACCTGGCCGTTCAACAGGTCGTCTGGTATGAGTACGAAGGTGATCCCAGGACATCGCCGTGGACGAAGCATGTGATCTGTGAGCGCTTCCCGTTCGGATTCGAGGCTGTCGGGGTCGATCTCGATGGCGACGGGGACATAGAAGTAGTTGCCACGGGTGGAGGAGAAGAGGGTAGGGTGGCCGTGTTCAAGCATCGTGGCGACCCTCGCGGCATGTGGGACATGGAGCTCATCAAGGAGAACTGGCCTCGTGCCAACCAGGTCATTGTCGCCGATCTGACCGGCAACGGGAGGCCGGATGTCATCGCCGCGGCCGAGCGTGACAGCCGGGAGATACGCTGGTGGGAGTACGGGTCGTAGGGCTGACCGATTGCGGCCGTTATGATCACCTTGCGTTGCCACTCGTAGCCCGCAATTGATTCCCACCTTCGGAGAACTTTGGGCAACTCCGACCACTGTCATTCCGAACGCAGCGGAGCGAAGTGAGGAATCTAGGATCCTTGCTTCGAGGACAGGCCTCGAGCTGGACCTGCGCCGTGACGCGAGAGCGTGACATCTTGGATTCCTCGCTGCGCTCGGAATGAAAAGTCCTCTGGCGAGTTGGGCAATGGTCTCCCTTCGCGAGAAAGACGAGGCGGGTTGAGGTCGTCCTCTCCGACCAATCCGAGGAAACGTGAAGAGGGGCGCCCTTTCCGGCGCCCCTCCGTTCGTTGTTCGTTCGACGCTGCACGGCGCCGTGGTTGGCTTGGCTAATCTGCGCCGTTTGTCGTGGCTTCCCCTCCATTGTTGGAGGCGTCATCGGCGGCGGATACGTCGGAGACGATCCCGGGCAGGTTCTTGAGGGTGCTGATGAGGTCGACGCCGGTGAGGGACTGCACGAGGGCGGGCAGCTGTGCAATCGTGGAGGAAACGTCCTGGGTCACCTTGCTGGCTCCGGCCCCCGCTCCGTCGTCGCCGCCGTTGCTGATGACGACGATGCTGTCGGTCTTGGCGAGCGGCTGAGCGACGGCGTCGGCGACCTGCGGGAGCGACTCGAAGAGCTGCTGAATCATGGCGGCCTGACCGTACTGCTTCCACGCATCGGCCTTCTTGTCCATCGCCAGGGCCTCCGCCAGACCCTGCGCCTTGATGGCTTGACCTTCAGCCTCTCCGCGTGCCTTGATTGCCGTGGCGTCGGCTTCCCCACGTAGTACGGTCGCTTCGGCCTCGGCCTGGGCTTCCGCTATGACGCGGGAGCGCTCACCCTCAGCGACCGTCTCGAGCTTGTAGCGTTCGGCCTCGGCCTCGACTCTGGTGCGGCGCCTGTTGCCTTCCGCCCTCAGCTCCAACTGGTCGCGCTCGGCCTCAGCGGGACGGCGGATGGTCGCATCCAGCTCTCGCTCTCGCCGCAATATCTCCTGCTGCTGGATTTCGATTTGCTTCTGGCGCTCGACGACCTCGACCTGCAACTCCTCTTCGCGGATCTGCTGGCGGGTCTTCGCCTCCTGCAGGGAGTAGGCCAACTCGGCTTCGGCGCGGCGAGCGTTGACCTGCTGGTCGTACTCAGCCTTTTGTGTCTCGAAGTCACGCTGCGATGCGGCTATTTGGGTGTCGGCATGATATCTCGCGGCTTCTCGCTGCTGCTCCGCCTGGGCCGATTTGATCCCCGAATCCCGCTCTGCCTCCGCTTCACCGATCGTGGCGTCACGCTTGACTTCCGACGTTCTTCGGACTCCGAGGGCCTCGAGGTATCCCTGCTCATCTTGAATGTCGCGGATCGAGAAGCTGACGATCTCCAGTCCCATGTTGGTCATGTCGGTCGCGGCCACGTCGCGGACCTGCTCGGCGAACGCTACCCGGTCACGGTAGATATCTTCGACCGTCATGGTGCCGAGAATGGCGCGCTGCTGGCCCTCCAGGGTCTGAAGCGCGACCTCAGCGGTCTGGTTGACCGACTTGCCGAGGAACTGCTCGGCGGCGGTCCTGATTGCCTCCTCGCCGCGTCCGACCTTCACCTGCGCGACGCCGTCGACCGAGACCGCGACGCCCTCCTTCGTATAGACTCTCGCCGTGTTGACCTGAAGGGTCATGACCTCCAGCGAGAGCATCTGCGCCTTTTGCACGAACGGCAGCACGAACATCCTGCCGCCCACCTTGATCTTCGGCTGTCTGCTTCCCCCCGATACGATCAGGGCATGGTTTGGTCCTACTGTATGAAAGCCTGCCATTTAATCCCCCCTAGTTTTGTTGATTGGGACCCGCACTACTATCGGTTGTCTCCGCGATGTCTTCATAAAGCTTTTCGACCTTGAGCACCTCACCATAAACACCGACGACTCGAATCTCGTCGCCCTCTTTGATTGCGACGCCGGGGTCGGTCGAGGCCGACCACTCCTCATTAGCGACCCACACCTTGCCGGCGGGACTGAGCTCCGAAACGGCAACTCCCCACTGTCCCTCCAGCAGCATAGCCTCCTCGCTCTGGAATCCGCTAGACGTGCCCCCTTCTGTTCGCGCGAAGCGAATGAAGAAGACCCATGTCACGGTTACGAGGGCGGTCATTACGGCAATCATGATCGGGTTTACCATGAAGCTAGGTTCGGGCACGTCCGAAGCACTGAAGAAACCCCCGAACAAGAAAACAGCCCCAAGGACAAGACTCACGATTCCACCCGCACCGAACGGACCGAAACCCGGGGCAGTCGTCTCTCCGTAGAAAAGCCCTATCGAGAGGGCGATGAGCGCCACACCGAGCCAGCTGCCCGGCAGATTGAAGAACCCGACGAAGGCCAGGCCGAGGAAGATCATCCCCAAGATACCCGGACCGGCGAGGCCCGGAACGAGCACCTCAATCAAAAGAGCAATGCCGCCGATCAGGAACAGGGCAAACACCACATTGGGATTGACGATGATTCCGAGAGCGCGTTCAAGCAGGGTGCTTTCGAGTTGGCGCACACTCGCGCCCTCGGCTGTGAGGGTGACCTGTCCGGTTGATGTCGTCGCCGTGCGGCCGTTGAGCTGATCGAGCATAGCGTTCATGTCGGGCGCGATGAGGTCGATCACACCGAATTCGAGGGCCTCTTCCGCCGAGTACGCCGTGGACTTCAGCACGGTATTTTCGAGAGCTTCAGCGTTGCGGTCTCGCGCCTGGGCGATACTTCGAATGAAGGCGCTCGTGTCTGCGCTGATCTTCCTGGAGAGCGTAGGCGGAATGTCGCCGCCGTCCGACGTGACCGGTGAGGCGGCGCCTATGGTGGTTCCGGGCGCCATGACGGCGAAATTGGCCGCGGCCGTGATGAATGTGCCGGCGGACGCGGCCCGCGCGCCGGCGGGGCCGACGTATACCGCTACGGGAATGTCCGACGCCAATATCACTTCTACGATCTCGCGCGTCGATTCGAGCAGACCGCCGGGGGTGTCCAACTGGATGACCACCAGCGACGCGCCCTTGCCTCGCGCTTCGTCGACCCCCCGCGCGATGCGGTCGGCGGTCAGGGGTTCGATGTTGCCGTCGACCTCTATGACGAGCACAGATGAACCGTCCGCGGAGACGGAGTCAGCGGACTGCCACGCGAGAACGGAAACGGCAAGCATTACGAATAATGCTGTAATGACGTGACGCATGGAAGCCCTCCATTGTAAGATTCTACTATTTGCTCGCATCGTAATTGAGACTTAGTCACGTGTCAAGCCGACTTGATTGTTGGAACCTGTATCAGTTTAGTCGGTGTGCCCCTCGCGGCCGCCATAACAGCCATCGCCGTCATTCCGGCGAAGGCCGGAATCAAGAGGAGTTTGGGAGTAAGGCCAGCCCTCTTACCGAAACTATCGACTAGGCTGATGCAGGCTCTGATTGTAGGAGAGAAGTGCAAGACCGCTCGATTCCTTCCCAAGTTTGTATACGTTGCATCCCCACGCAGTGGAAAATTTACACTTCAGCGTACTGGTCTCCCGCATTCGCGTGAGAGACGGAGATGAAAAACATTGACTCATTCACCAGCCTCTTCATTGTTGGTCTGTGAACATCGCACGTCAACTATATTGGCTCGCCGGGGGGAACGCATCACACGACTCTGTGATTTCTTGGGAAAGTGTTGGCGTTCTCGGCAAGAGGATCTTTGTACGTTTGTCTCTTTGGGGAGCACATACGGTACCAGAACTGGATTCTCACTTTGGAAGACCTTTGACCAACCGTCATACCGACGGAGGCCGGTATACAGAAGGACGTGGGGCCTGGTACCGTTTCCATTTGAATATGATAGTCAAATTGAGAGGCGAGTATCCCCTCTCCCGTCGTCGGCTGACAGGGGTAGGCAGAACGAAATTGCAACTATGATCCGGTTCCCGCCTTCCTGTCAGTCCGAGCGCAGCGAGGAATCTAAAGTCCATCACCACAAGACCGGTCAACCAGTGCCTCGACTATGGTGTCGCCAACAATGGAAACCAGCGAAAGAACTCTCTAGTTCGGCCTTATCGTCGGACGGACACTTTAGATTCTTCGACTCCGCTGCGCTGCGCTCAGAATGACAGAGCCAGGTTGCTTTCTGGTCAATAGAGAGTGGAGCGATAGGCAAATACATACCCCTGTCAGCCCGTCGTGGAAGAGGGCGAGGGTGAATCGTAATATCAAAACCATGTTGACATGGTGCTAGTGTCCCGATTCTGAAGTGCATTACATAAATGCGACGACCATCGACACTCATTCGTCATTCCGGCGAAGGCCGGAATCCAGTCCCTGCCCCCTACAGGACTAGCCCAAATAATCCGACGAACTTGCGAAACAGGACACTAGGTTTGATGCCGCCTATTCTGAATTGGTATGTTGCTCCTCTAGGCCATTCATGCAAGGGCCTCCCTCATATCGAGGTTCGGGCAAGCTTTTGGCGGGAATGACGAATTACCCGTGACAACCGGAGGAATTGAGAATCTCAACACTACCGAGGTTCATCGGATAGCGATGCATTGACGGTTGGCCTCTGGCTGTGCTAAAAGGCGTTATTCAACATTCACCATCAGACAGTATCCAATCGTCGAGAGAGGAGGGCTATAGCACGATAAGTACCACGTAATCATTGGCCGCTGATGTATCCGAGAATGCGAAAAACTCGGAGTGCTTGAGGAGGTAGACACGTGTTAAGAAGCAATTTTCTGAGTGTACGGTCACTTTTCTTGATAGCAATAGGTCTTCTTGCGCTGGCCCTGATAGGCTGCGGCAGCGCGGAGGAGGATGAAACGACGACGGCTCCGGCGCCTGCGCCAGCGGCAGCCCCGGCACCCGCGCCTGCACCCGCCCCGGCTCCGGCGCCTGCCGCCGCTCCCGAACCGGAGCCGGAACCGGCAAAGTTTACCTACGTAGCCGCGCCGCAATCTTCCAGCACGTATCCGGCGATACACTTCGACGGTCCAACTCCGACCGAGTGGTCGGAATCGCCCGAGTCGGCCGCGCTGGTCAAGCTGGGTGAGATACTGCCGCTCGAAGAACGAGCGCCCGTTGTCGAGGACCGTTTCATCGTCGCTCCGGTTGAGGGAATCGGGGAGTACGGTGGGCACATGAGGTTCCAGCACAGGTACCTCGCACGTCTCGACAAGATGGCGATCAGCTTTGGCTGGATCATCCTTTCGGACGGCGCGGGCAGAGCGCCCGGCGTGTGGAAGAGCTTCGATGTGAGCGACGACGGACAAGTGTACACGTTCAAGCTCCGTGAGGGAGCGAGGTGGTCGGACGGTTTCCCGCTGACCATGGAGGACATACGATTCTCCAACGAGGACTTCATGCTCAATAAGGAAGCGATGCCGGGTCTGCCGGGGGACCTGAAGTCGCCGCTTACGGGGAACGACTACGTGTTCGAGATCGTGGACGACACCACGTTCAAGATGTCATTCGACTCTCCCCATTTCACGTTCATCGAGAGCAAGAGCAATCCGGTCTTCTCGGCGACGTTCGGTTGTCCCCGCTGTTTGTACTCCCCCGCCCATGTGTGGAAGCGGTACCATCCGAAGTACAACTCCGGAGAGATCGATGCTCTGCTAACGCAGTATGAACAGCAGAACTGGGTCAAGCTCGTGATACAGCTACGCAACCACAGGGGCTACCCACAGGCGACTCCTCCGGGCGTGTCGATCCCGACGGCTTACGACGCCGGCTTCATGTACAAGGGTGAGGATCATTACATCCCCTGGATGGGTGGCTTCCTTACGGAATCGGTTTCAGAGGACCAGAAGGCGGGAGTGCGGAACCACTACTCGATCTACTTCGATCCCGAGGGCAACCAGCTGCCTTACATGGACGGAATTGCCAGCTTTAAGTTGGAGAACCGAGAGACCGCGGCATTCCGGTTGATGGCGGGAGAGGTGGACGGATGCGAGGCCAACTGTCCTGTTGTCCTCACCGAGCTGCCGCTGTACACCGAAAACATGGAGAAGGGCGACTACAGCATCGACCTGTGGCGTCACCCGGCCGGTGGCGCAATGACGCTCCGCATTAACCAGGAATTCAACGAGGACCCGGAGATCGGAGGTCTGACGAGGACACCTGACTTCCGGAGGGCCGTTTCGTTGGCCTGGAACCGAGATGAGGTCAACGAAATCGCATTTGCCGGCCTCGGCACACCGCAGCAGCAGACGCCTGCACCCGGTACGCCGTACTATCCAGGCTCTGACGTGGCCCAACTCGACATCGAGCACGACCCCGAACAGGCGATGTCTCTGATGGCTAAGCTGGGGTATTCGGATGGCGACGGGGACGGATATGTCGATCGTAAGGACGGCGGAGGCCCACTCACGATGCTATTCGAGACGAGCGCGGGACGACTCAACGCACTCGAGGCGCTTCAAGCCAACTTCAAAGACGGACTGGGAGTCAAGCTGGACGTCGAAGAAGGCAGCGAAGCTCACAAGAATAACATCGCGATTCCTCCAACCCAATACTTCAACTTCGGCGGTTCTTCCTACAACCAGAACCCGTGGATGGTAGTGTGGACAGAGCTCGTTCCGGTCGGGCCGAAGCAAGCCTGGTCGCCTGCGATCGGCGATTACTTCGCGACACGTGGTGAGGAGGGCATGGCGCCAACCGGACCAAGCCCGGACTACACTGACACGTTCGGCATGATGGCGCCCGACCAGACCTATCCGGCGGACGTGACCGGCAGAATACTAGAAGCGCAGAATCTGTGGGCCGAAGGTCAAGGATTCCCGGCCCTGTCGCCGAAGCGAATCGAACTCGGCAAGGAGATCTTCAGAGGCGTCGCGACAGACAAGTTCCTCATCGGCGGCATCGCCTTCGCTTCGGATACGGACCTGCGAGTCCGGCGCAACAACTTCCGCAACGTCCCGAAGAACTGGACGGAGGGTCAAGGCGGTGTGGGCATCTTCGAGACCTTCTACTTCGAGGGTGGACTGGACAACCTGAACAACACAGGCAACAGGTCGAAGATGTACAAGAGCGTCAGCTTCGCAGACCCCGACTACTGGGACAATTAGCCGCTGTGATTGAGATACCGGGGCGTCGATGCGACGCCCCGTTATCTCTCAGTTGACTTGTAACACCCCGGCTATGGTTTGGTGGCGATGGCTTCGCCGAAGCCTAACGCACCGACTGCGCCGGGGTGACTTTTCCACTCGTCGAGCCCAGCGCTCCACTCGTCGAATTGCTCTTTCGTGGCCAGTCCGAACTTGGTGGCCGCGGCTATGACTTGGGGCGAATAGAACCAGTCCATGATGAAGGCGTGGAGGAACGCGACGTCTTGGACTGAGCCGAAGAAGTCGAAGGAAGCGGACCCTCGGACATCGGTGAAACCGGCCTCCAGGAATGTGCGCTTCAACTCCCTGCCCATCTGCGGGTGGCCTCCGTTGGCCGCGAGAAGGTTGCCGAACGCGGCCCATGCGGGGGCGGTCTCCTCCGCTCCCGGCTCGAGGAATGAAGAGCCGAGGATGAATTCGCGGCTTGAGATGATGCCACCGGGTTTGAGTACTCGATTCACCTCGGCCAGAGTCGCTTCGGTATCGGGAACGTGCATGAGAACGGCGTGGCAGTGGGCGATGTCGAATGAGTCGTCATCGAACGGGAGATCGGTCACGTCGCCGATGTGGAAGGTCGCGTTGCCGTGTCCGCCCGCCTTGGCGGCGGAGCGGGCCATATTGATCTGCGATTCTTCCATGTCAATGCCGTGCAGATCGCCGGGGGCTACTACCGTTGCCAGTCCGACCGAAATGGTACCCGGTCCGCAACCGAAGTCGAGGACGCGCAGGCCGGGCTTGAGGTGGGGGAGCAGATGCGCGGCGTGTGTCTTCGCGCTGCGCCGATGGAGAAGCTGGAGAAACTCCTCGCTGTACCCCATCGTGTAGTCTTGCTCTGCGGACGGTTGGTCGGACATGGTTAGGTCTCCTTCGGTGTACGAGGTTCTGGGTGCTGAGGCTGTAAAGTTCAGTCCCCCATGTGAATGCCGGCGGGTTGCCGATCACAAGGCGTGATGCTAGGGGCCGGAGACTGGATTCCGCCCTTCGCCGGAACGACGGAAAGGTTCAACACCGCCTAATACATATGCGGCTGGACGGAGGCGGCGACGGATACCTCGATGTCGCGAATCGCCTGTGCCATGGCTTGACCGATGAGATCGAGCTTTCGCACTTGCTCGATGCGCACAGAGGCCCTGCTCAGCTCCTGCCTGGACAGCAGCTGGTTGAAGATGCCGCAGGCGTCGGCGAGGCAGATGATTACGATGTCGCGAGGGTCGGGGATTTCGTCGCTGAACAGCACGGCCATGATGCGCAGCTTCACCTCGCGCTCGGCCTTTCCGTCGATAGCCGGGTAGCGCCGAGACCGGAAGACCCATAGGAAGCGGTCGTCTTCGCGCTCCAGAATCCCTCGTTCAACGAGCCTGGCAAGGGCTTCCTCACGGATCGTGTAGGCCCGCTCCGCCGTGCGTTCCACCCAGAAACGCGCGTCCCGCTGCTCTCCGGCGGCTATATCTGCCAGTGTCGGGTCAAGGAGACTGTCTCCAAGCGGGGTATCATCGACCAGAACGAGGTTCTCCAAGTCGGTGTCGATTCGGTCCTCCATCGCGAGGTCCATGAGCACGCCGCCGGCGATTGCGTAGTCGAACGACCAACTGGGAATACGCACGAATCGTCCGTCTTCATCGCGGAGCAGAAGCAGGAGGATTTCCTCGACGAATCTCAGCATGACTCTTGTCCTTTCACGGTGAAGAGCTTAGTCCGACGTCCCTGCCGGGCTCCAGCGCAATTGTCACGCCGGAGGGACGGAAACATCATAGTCCACCTTTCGGTTTCCTGCCATATCTTTCGAGAGTAGATACATAGTATCAGAGAGATGGAATCCGCATTTCGAGAGTCATGCTAGTTCGCTTTGACCACACCATGATGGGGTAGGAGCACCGAGTAGGGGCAGGTTTCAAACCTGCCCTTTGGAAGGTTAGACGAAATCACCTTCATACCAACGATAGAGTTACGGCGTATTCAAGAGGAATCGGTATTACCCTGCACAACGAGCAGCGAAAATTGGACACGAATTGAGGACGGGCGATCACAAGGGTCGCCCGTCTACGAAAGGTCGGGCGGGAGTGCAGCTAGAGGTTGGAGGGTTTCTTCGGTGAGTTGAAGAATCCGATGGAACTTTTCTTCCGTCGCGCACGTCTATATCTACAGAGGTGATCGGCGACGCTGCCGACAGCAGCATTAGGGAGGCTCTGTGATATGATTTCGAATATGAAATACCTGTACTTGCTCTTTTCTCTGCTTCTGGCAGTCGCCGCGTTGGGATGCGGAAGCTCGGACGAAGACTCAGGCGACTCCGGCTCCTCTTTACTGGCTTTCACCGACGGAATTACCGTTGCTCCTGCGGCTGAACGCGCTGAAATGGTCATGGCTATGTCCGAGGAGGCGCAGGCAGAGGGGGCCGCAATGATGAAACGCGAGACCCTATCGGCTGCCGCCCCCGCTCCTGCCGCCGTTGCGGGAGCGCCCGGACTGCCTGGGACCGCTGGAAGGCCTGGAAGTTCGGCATGGGCCCGCAGTGAAGCAAGTGACGAGAGCGGTGAATCGCTCCCTGGTGGAGACACAGCGACCCTCGTTCAGCAGCGACGCATTATCGTGCGTACGGTAGACATGGGCATCGAAATAGACGACGTGAGGGAGTCGATCGATGCCATCGGCAGCTTGGCCGAGGAGATGGGGGGCTGGCTCGTATCTTCCTCTCACTCGGAGGAGCATCGAGGGTTCGTGTCCGTTCGCGTTCCGGCGGAACGGTTGGAGGAGGCTATCCTCCGTCTGCGGGCGATGGCGCAAGACGTGAAGAGCGAGATCACGTCGAGCCGCGACGTGACCGACGAGTACTACGACATCCAAGCGCGTCTCACGAACCTGGAGGCCACCGAAGGGGCCCTCATCAAGCTGCTCGACCGCGCTGAGAAGGTCGAGGACGCTCTTTCCATCCAGCAGTCGTTGAGCGAGGTGCAAGGGAATATCGAGCGGCTGCAGGGACGAATAAAGCTCCTTGAACAGACGGCGGCGTACTCTCTAATCAACGTCAGTCTGGAACTCGTCAAGGGCGAGATGTCCATCGACGCGGGCGGGGACAAGACAACCGCAGTCGATGAATCGGTACGCTTCCGCGCGACCTTCACCCCGCCGGCGGACATCGAAGAATTCACCTTCACTTGGGACTTCGGCGACGGGTCTCGTCAAGTCAGCAGCAACCGGACGGCTCCGACCGAGGACGAAACGGAGCGGGTGACCGCCACCATCACCCATGTATACACCGACGAGCGCGACTCTCCGTATATCGCCCAGATCAAGATATCGGGATTCGGCGAGGCGGGAGAGTTCGAGGGTGAGGACATCGTGATTGTCACGGTATCGCGCGCGCCGGCTATCGAGGTATTCGCAGGCGAAGGCTTCTCCATCGAAGCGGGAGAGACCGTGCAGTTCAGCGGGTCGTTCACCCGGCCGAGTGAGATCAGAGACGTCAAGTATGTCTGGGACTTCGGGGACGGCTCCGAGCCTGTAACCGGCTCGGTGGGCGAGGGAGTGACGACGGTCGTTGCCTCTCACACCTACCCAAATCACCGCCCATACCCATATGAGGTTCGACTGACGATTACCGCGCAGAGCGACGCGGGGCTTGTCGAGAAATCGTCGGTCGTCCGTGTATACGTCGATGAGCCGCTGGGCTGGACCATTGGCGGATGGGACGGCGGTGACCAGATCAAGGGGGCCGTGCGGTCGCTGTCCGCTGTGGGGCTGGGACTCACTACCTTGGGCATTTGGTTCGTGATATTCGCGCCGGTGTGGGCTGTCGTGATCGTAGTGGTCGTGCTGGTGCGGAGGAGAAGGGCGCGCAATCCTCAGTCGCCCGATCCCGAGCCGGACCTTGATGGGGAGCCGGAGGACTCTGACGAGTCTGAAGAGTAGGCGGGCAAGCCGGAGCGCATGACACTCGTTCGACACTTCACCGCGACGGCCTTCGTCGTCCATGACGACAGCGTTGCCCTCCACTGGCACCCGAAGGTCAAGGCTTGGCTCCCTCCCGGTGGTCATATCGAAGAGAACGAAGACCCCGTGCAGGCCGCTCTCCGCGAGGTACACGAGGAGACCGGCCTGCGGGCGGAGATCGTGCCGACGAGTGAGCTCATCGAGCTTTCCTATCCGACCCAGGTGCTCCCGCCGTTCACGATCATGGTCGAGGATATCGACGATCCGGTGCAGGGGTTCCACCATCACATCGACATGATCTACTTCTGCCGGCTTGCCGGCCCGGACACGCCGCTCAATGACGGATGGCGTTGGGTGTCTCGGGGCGATTTGGAGGACGGGAAGCTCCTACGACGTGATGATGGAAAGGCGGAGGCTCCACCTGAGGACGTTCGAGTTTTGGCGCTTCATGCTTTTCGTGTTGTGGGAGGTGCGTGAATATGCCGCAACTTAAGCCAGACCACATTGACCCGACAGACGAGGAAGAGGCCGAGATACAGCGACAGATTGCCGCGGACCCGGAAGACTCCGCTCACTGGGAGCACAGGACACCGGCTCGTCCGGCCATAGAGGTGGACCCGGAAATAGTGGAAAGATCGAGCCGGACCCGCCGAGCTTCGCATAACTTATCGGACGGGTCGACCTAGTACTCAGTCAACTTGAATATACTGAATAGGCAGATGCCGATTTATCCCCTCTCCCGTCGTGGGAGAGGGCTAGGGTGAGGGTGAATCGTAGTATCAAAACCATGTTGACATGGCACTAGGGATTCGGGTAGCGCCATCGGCCCGGCCTTCCATACGTCTCTGGATACCGGCCTTCGCCGGTATGACGTGCTTTGCGGCGTGGCCCCGAAAGTTGGCTGGCTACAATATTGATCGGCAGGATTCCACACCCATGATTTGTGCCACACCTTCGCGGCGGCATATAATGGCGTAGTTCCTCTAACGCACTGCCCCGCTTTGGACTGTGAGTTCGAGACGCCCAGGTGGCGGAATGGTAGACGCGGCAGACTTAAAATCTGCTGTCCGAGAGGGCGTACAGGTTCAAGTCCTGTCCTGGGCACCAATCTGACTATCGACGCTTGGTGAATCGAGGCTACTCGTGCAGCAACTCTTCGGAATTCCGACATTCTGGCTCGCGGTGGGACTGCTCTGCGTCCTGATTGTCTGTGCCGTCGTCATCGGACACTACGCGAGGTCTCGACCGATCCTGGTCAAGCTCGGCGTTCGCAACGTTCCGAGACGGCTCGCGCAGAGCACCCTCATCACGATGGGCCTGATGCTGAGCACGACGATCATCGCCACGTCGCTCGGCATCGGCGACACGGTGACCAACTCCATCCGGGTCGACGCGCTGACGGCGCTTGGTCACACGGACGAGATCATTTCGTCGCCTCAGGCCGAGCTATTCGGGGGCGTTCACCTTCCCGACGGGGCGATCGACGAGATCAGGCAGGTGGCAGCCGCCGACAAGCGCATCGACGGCGTGATGCCGGTATTCCACGCCAGTCTGCCGACCACTGATCCGAGGACTACGCGGACGGAAGCGCAGATGCGGGTTACCGGCTACGTTCCGAACGCGCAAAAAGGGTTCGGAGACCTCGTGACCGCGAAGCCGGAGTGGGATGGTGGTTCTCAGGCGGGGAAGGTCGTCAAGCTGTCCGACCTACGCGCGACCAATACGGAGGAGAACGCCCGAAACGACCTTTTCCTCAATGAGGACGCGGCGCGAGAACTGAAGGCCAAGAAGGGCGACCGCGTGATTGTCGTTACGCCTACCGACAGCTGGCAAATGAAGGTGCTGGCAATTGTTCGGAACGGCGGACTTGCCGGTGGCGGAGGGGGCAGTCCCGTCGCGATTGTCCGGCTCGATCTCGCCCAAGCGATGATGGGGCAGCCGGGCAAGTACACCGAGATGTTGATATCCAACAGGGGTGGACTGGAAGGTGGGTTGGACCTTTCCGATGAGGTGACCGGTGACCTTCGTCTGCGCTTCTCGAACCGGGAGACTGCCCAGGATATATTCAGTATTCTTGGCGACTCGCGAGCATTGGCGCTCTATGATTTTGCTATCGAGGGGGAAAATGCCTCTCGCGACCTTCAGGACGACATCGCGACCCTTCGGTCGGAGCTTGGCCGGGGAACAATGTCCGACGAGTTCATATCGCTCGTGGCGGACAGGCAGTTTTCGTCGACTCTGGTCACAATTCTGAACCGCGGCGGGCTCGTTGCCGAAGCCGAGCGGCTCAACTCCCTGAATCTCGAGTTCTTCCGCCTGGCCGTCGACGACGTGAAGGCCGACCGCCTCGAACTGGCCGAGCAGACGGGCAGCCAGTTCATTTCCCTGTTCTCCGTCTTCGGCTCCATTTCCATCATCGTCGGTCTGCTTTTGATATTCCTCGTCTTCGTCCTCCTCGCGGCGGCGCGGTCGTCCGAAATCGGCATGGCGCGCGCGGTCGGCATGAGGCAGGGCCATGTCGTTCAGATTTTCACCTTCGAAGGGGTAGCCTATACCGTGGCCGCGGCTCTACTCGGAACTCTGGGCGGAGTGGTCGCCAGCATCATCCTTGCGGGGTTCCTCCAGAACGTGGTGTCGGCGGAGCAGTTCACGATCCACAACAGCTTCACGGTCCGCTCCGGAGTTATCGCCTTCTGCGCGGGCATCATCCTCACGCTCATTACGGTCTTCGTATCCGCCTCGTGGGTGAGCAGGCTCAATATCATCGTCGCCATTCGAGGTCTGCGAGAGGAAACGGTCAAACGCCGAGGCTTGGCCACGCGAATCGTCCGGCAGGGGTGGCCCATCGTGATCCTGGGGGTGCTCATAATCGCCGCCGGCCTCGTGATCGACGAAATGGTCGCTACCCTGGGGGTTGGACTCAGCCTGTTCTACATCGGTGTCAGCGTGGTAATCATCGGTCTCGGACAGCTCTTGCGGACGGTGTTGGGCCGTTCGGGAGGCGCGGGCAGGGCGGTCGGTACCCTGGAGGGGCTGGGACTGCTGGTGTTCTGGTCGCTGCCGCTGGACACCTATGACGCTTTCGTCGGGGAGTTGAAGGCGGGGCCTGAAATATTCGTGCTGAGCGGCGTGGCTATGGTTGGATCCGCCGTATGGCTCATCATGAACAACACTCCGGTGATCGTCGCCATCGTTTACGGCATTCTCGGCAGGATCAAATCGCTCAAGGCGGTCATGAGGACGGCCGTGGCGTACCCCATGGGCGCTCGGTTCCTGACCGGGCTGACAGTTGCCATGTTCGCCATGATTATCTTCAATCTTATGATATTTGCCATCCTGAACAATCTCGGCAATCTTGCCCGCGAAGAACCGACTCGCGTGACCGGCGGCTACGACATCACGGCCATCGTCAACCCGGAAATCCCCATTGGCGACTTCAAGCAGACGCTCGCGGAGGAGTCGATTGGGAGCCGGACGGACATACAGGTATATGCGGCCCAGGAAGTGAACAAGCGCGTCCATGACGCGGGCGCGTCGGTTGTTGTGCCGGTCGAGGCGAGGCAGGTTGGGAGCGCCGACCTCGAATTCAAGGCCCTCCAGCTCATGGCGGTTGACGACACCTTCCTCGAGGCGAATGAATGGAGGGTAAGCCACTACGATCCGTCGAAACTGGTGGGTTCCGGGAACACCAATCGGGATATGTGGCTGGCTCTGAGAAGCGACCCGAACCTCGCGATCCTGAACCACACGGCGCTTCCGAAGGACGACTCGTTCTCGCCGAACGACCCGTTCGATCCGAACTTCGGGGGGTTCACCGCCGAGGGCATCACGGCAAGCGGGCCAAAGAAGATCAGGCCCTTCGAGGTCGAGATACGGCCTGTCGGCGGGGGCGAGCCGACGAAGCGAACGGTGATCGCGGTCCTGGAATCGCTGGCCGACCAACTGGCAATCGAGCAGCGCACCAGCGCCGACGCCTTGACGCAGGCGCGACCCGCGACGCTCTTCACGAACGCGGAGGTGCTGGCCGAGATTTCCGATGTACCCGTTCCCTTCACGACGTATCACGTGCGAAGGAGCGGAAGAGGAGAAAAGAACGTAACGGCGGAGGACGTTGCGGCCCGCATGGAGACCGCGTTCATGGACCGGAGCATGGTGGCAGTCTCCACGGAGCGGGAACTGCTACTCAGCCTGTCCCAGGACGACGCATTCAACCAGCTCTTCCAGGGATTCATGGGCATCGGCCTGATCGTTGGCGTGGCTGCAATCGGCGTGCTGTCGTTCCGCGCGGTGGAAGAGAGACGACAGTCGATCGGGATGCTCCGCGCGCTCGGATTCAGGGCGAGAATGGTGCTCATCCAGTTCCTGCTGGAGGCGTCGTTCGTGACGCTGATCGGCACCATCCTCGGTCTCGTCCTGGGAACGATGACCTCGTGGAATATCTTCAATGAACTGGCGAGGCAGACCGACGGGCTCCGTTTCGATATCCCCTGGACCAACGTTGTAATTATCGTGGGCGTGGCGTGGGTGTTCTCTCTTGCGATGACAACCCTGCCCGCGCTGCAGGCCGGCCGCATCTATCCGGCCGAGGCCCTCCGGTACGAGTAGCCCCCGAGCCATGGCGACCGATGAGCAGGTGCAGCGGGTGCTGGAAATTTTCTATGAGGGGCTGTCCTGCACTGAGTGCGGCGCGTCCGTCCGCATCGGCGAGTACGAGTGCGCCCACTGCGCCACGGACTTCGAAGTGCTCCTGCGTGACTGGGCGGGGCGGGTGGTTGACGGGATTTGCGGTGGGGAGGGTAGAGAAGCGGGAAGCGTGTAAGGGTGCATCATTCCGTTAGCCGCTCTGATTGGGTGAGTGACCTCTCTTGCGGAATTGATGTTTGACGTCCACCGTCATTACCTCGTAGACTGGTCTCAGCTATGATTGTTGGATACCGCGACAAGCGGACGGAATTGTTCGCCAGTGGAAGATTTGTCGCGGCATTCCAGAGGTTTGAAAGGCAGGCAGCGAAACGGCTTTCGATCCTGAATGCCGCCCCATCTCTAGACACATTGAGCGCCATGCCAAGCAATCGGTTGGAGGCTCTAAAGGGCAATAGGCAAGGGCAGTATTCCATTCGAATCAATCGGCAATGGCGCATCTGCTTCACTTGGTCCGACAGTCGAGGGCCAGCCGATGTCGAGATTGTTGACTACCATTAGGGGTAGGAGGATATGAGATATGCTAAAGCGCGTCGTTCATCCCGGTGAGATTCTGAAGGATGAGCTTGAAGAACTTGGCGTGACCCCGACGGAGTTCGCGCGTCAGATTTCTGTGCCTCCGAACCGGGTGAGCCAGATTATCGCGGGCAAGCGTTCGATAACCGGCGATACGGCCCTGAGGTTCGGTCACTGGTTCGGAGTGGACCCTCAGTTTTGGCTGAATCTCCAATCACAATTCGACCTTGCAGCCGCCGACCAGCGAGTTGGGTCGGTGGTACGCGCATTGCCGACAGCTATGAGAAATGCGTAGTGGTCAGGGTGACCTCCGTTTTGCTGGTGGAGGCGAGATGATCCGTCCAACCACCGTTGAAGCCCGGGACGGACACCGGATATGGCTCCGCTACTCTGACGGAACTTCAGGTGAAATTGATCTGTCTTATTTAAACAGCGTCGGTGTATTCAAGGCGTGGGATGAACCGGGATGCTTTGAACGGGTTCGCATCGCTCCGCGCAGAGCCATTGTGTGGGATGAGGATCTAGAGCTTTGCCCCGATGCGCTCTATATGGAACTGGCCGGTGACCTCAACTGAAACGGTCCGGTTAATGGCAACATATTCTGATAGCTTGTCCATGCTATCCTTTCCACCTTTCTGTCCTTCAAGTTATGAGTGATCCCCACATGCCCGCAGAAAGCCCCGACCTACAAGGCCGCCTCCTCTGGGAGCCGACGCCTCAGACTATCGCGGATGCGAACGTCACCCGCTTCATGCGCTGGCTGCACGATACGCGCGGGCACGACTTCGCGACCTACGACGACCTATGGCGGTGGTCGGTCAGCGATCTCGACGGATTCTGGGGGGCCATTTGGGACTACTTTGAAGTGCGAGCAGGGGCGCCGTATGAGACAGTGCTTGCCAGGAAAGAGATGCCCGGCGCCGTCTGGTTCCCCGGCGCGAGGTTGAACTACGCCCAACATGCTCTGTCACGTCGTGACGACCATGTAGCCCTAACATCCGAGTCGGAGCTTCGTCCACGAACGGATATGACCTACTCGGAGCTGCACCTGCAGGTCGCGTCGTTTGCGGCCGGTTTGCGGGCGATGGGCGTTTCGAAGGGCGACCGTGTCGTGTCGCTGATGCCAAATGTGCCGGAAACGGTGGTGGCGTCGCTGGCGACGGCCTCGATTGGCGCCATTTGGTCGGCATGCTCACCTGAATTCGGGATACCAAGCGTCATCGAGCGATTCCGCCAGATCGAGCCGAAGGCGCTCATCGCCGTCGATGGCTATCGGTATCGAGGCAGGGACTACGATAAACGTGACGCCGTCCGTGAGCTGCAGCGGAATCTCCCGACCCTGGAGGCGACCGTTGTGCTCCCCTATTTGTCCGATGAGCCTGACCTTTCCGAGCTTTCGCGGCATGTGCTGTGGAATGACATGCTTTTCGATGCTGAAGATATCGAGTTCGAGGCCGTTCCGTTCGATTATCCGCTCTGGGTGTTGTACTCCTCGGGCACCACGGGACTGCCCAAACCAATCGTGCATGGACACGGCAACGTGCTGCTCGAACACCTCAAGACACTCGCTTTTCACATGGACCTCGACGAGAACGACAGGTTCTTCTGGTATACGACGACCGGCTGGATGATGTGGAATTTCCTCATAGGCGGACTGCTGATCGACGCGACGGTCCAACTGTACGACGGCGATCCATCCTACCCCGACCTGAACCGCCTCTGGAGCTTTGCCCACGACACCGGCACGACGTACTTCGGGACGAGCGCGCCTTTCCTTCATGGTTGTATGAAGGAAGACCTCCAACCGAAAAAGGCGTTCGACTTGTCCGCGATACGGGGAGTCGGTTCCACCGGAGCGCCGCTCGCGCCCGAAGGGTTCATTTGGGTGTACGAGAACGTGAACGACGATCTGTTACTCGGCTCATTCAGCGGCGGCACGGACGTGTGCACAGGTTTCGTTGGGCCGTCGCCCCTCCTGCCCGTGCACGCGGGGGAGATCCAGTGCAGCTGCTTGGGCGCAAAGGTGGAGGCATTCGATGAGGACGGCAACTCCGTGATAAACGAAGTGGGCGAACTCGTCGTCACTGAGCCGCTGGTCTCGATGCCCATATTCTTCTGGAACGACGAGGATGGCAGCAGGCTTCGTGAAAGCTATTTCGAGATGTTCGACGGCGTATGGCGGCACGGGGACTGGGTCGAGATAACCGACCGGGGCACGTTAGTTATCTCGGGGCGTTCCGACTCCACGTTGAAGCGTTCGGGTATCCGCATGGGGACGAGCGACTTCTATCGCGTTATCGAGGATATGGACGAGGTGGCCGACAGCCTGGTTGTGGACACTTCGGGGATTGGAGATGCGGGAAGCCTCTTGCTGTTCCTCGTGATGAAGGAAGGGACTGCCCTCGACGACGACTTGAGGAAGGAAATTGCGCTCAAGTGCAGAACGGAGCTTTCTCCCCGGTGGGCGCCTGACGAGATTCACGCGATAGACGAGGTGCCCCGCACGTTGAACGGCAAGAAGGTTGAGGTGCCGGTCAAGCGGATACTCTCCGGGCGGGATGCGGAAAAGGCGCTCAGCCTGGACGCCATGGCTAACCCGGAGAGCCTACAATTCTTCATCGAGATGGCGGAGTCCCGTTCGTAACCGCAACTTTCAAGAAGCCTCTCCCAGATGCATAGGGGGATTCAGCTACAACTGCTCGCCGATGGGGACGGGCGGCTGCTTGTAGTCCAAGAGTAGCTCGGCGTGGAGGAGGACACGGTCTTCCACGCGCTCGGCGAGAATGTAGTTGGGCATGACTTCCATCGTGTTTTCGCCCTGCCGTACCGATTCGACGGGAATGTCGAATTCAAACCAGTAGTGCGTGTTGATGCGTTCGGGGAATCCGGCTCTTGCGATGCCGTATGAGACGAGACCGCCGTAGAAGCTGCTGACGTTGCGCGGTTCGACGGCAAGCGTAGCCCCATTGAATTTGAAGGTCAGTTTGTCCTCCATGCCGGTCTGCACGATGCGGACGCGAAGGGTGACCCGTTCGAGCTCGTTGTCGTCGCGGGCGGAATCAACGTCGTCACTCACGGAAATGGGCACCGTTGCCGCGACACCCTCCTGTAGAACTATCGGCAGGTGACGTTCAAGGGCGTACGGATCGGACTCCTGTTGCGCCTTCACGTAGTGCTTGTTCCTGCGCCCGTAGATGTCCGGGTCGGACAGCTCCCGCATGATGACGTATTCGCCCTCCGTGTGGGGCCAGTCCATGGACGAGAGGTAGATGCCGTCAGCGCCGGCGGCGACGTGGTTGCTGGCGGCGGCCCTGTACATCTCGATGGTGGGGTCATGATAGCGGTCGTCGTAAGGCGTCCGGCCCAGATGCGAGTAGACCAGCGCGCTGTTGTCGTGGGCCTCGTCGGCGATCCACGAGTGGTCGGTGTCCTGGTCGAACTGGAAGCCGCCATAGTTGACGACCACGAGATCGACGAATCCCTCGCGAATCCAGCTCCGCACGTCCATACCGACGGACAGGTTGGCGTCCTCGCTAGGATGCACGCGGGCAGCCAGCATAAGTCGTTCGCCGCGCCGTTCACCGATGCGGTCGAGCAGGGCACGGATGTCTCCCATGAACTCGGTGAGTAGGGGAGTGTTCTTCTCGATTTCCGATTGGCGGAAGAAGGTGCGCACGTAGTCGTCGATCTCGATGCCGTCGGCCCCGTAGCGGTCGCAGACCTCCTCGATGATCGCGAGACGTTCCTGGCGAACCTCGGGAATCGCGAAATTGAGGCACGTGGACTTCCCGGGATCGGCGGAGTCGTCGCCGATCATGTATTCGGGGTGTTCTTCCTTAAGCTTGGAGAACATGTAGCGGTTCGCGTTCAGACCGCCGCCCGTGCCGCCCTCGTTTATGCGGAGGCTGCACACGATCTGGATGTCCTTCTCATGGGCGCGATCGACGACGACCTGAAGCGGATCGAGGCCGTCCGCCAACGCCCGTTCGAGGTTCTTGCCCGCGCGCCACCACATGATGCCGGAGTTGTGGTCGGTGACGCCCTCGCCCCAGCGCTTGCCGACGCGAGTGTCGTGCAGGAACGTCGCGCCCGACGCCAGCCCAAAGGACAGCGTGTCGACGCCGGTGCCGAGTATCTCGTCGACCGGCTGCTGCAGGACGTGCCTGCTCAGGGGCGGGTCGTAGCGGTACATGAGGTAGTGCCGCGAGTCGTTGTAGTAGATCAGTTTGGGTTTTCGCATGTTGGTTCCTCCGGGCGTGCTCTTGCGCCCATGTTCGGGGTCAATGTTCTCGTGATGCTCTTTTGAAGAGTGCGATCTCTTTATCTAAGTCGTCCATGCCCTCTATGGACTTTCCGCGGGCGGCCCTCAGGTGAAGGTCTAGGGGATACTCACATGAGTTCGCGATGTAGCTGATGAACTCGGTGAGGTCTTCCGTCCAGTCGGCCCGTTCGAGGTGGTTGATGTAGTCGTTTCGGTTTTCCTGCCGAATGAGGGAGACTGTGTAGCCGTGCTTGATGAGGATCATGTTCATTAGTAGTCGGGCCATGCGGCCGTTGCCGTCGTCGAAGGGGTGGATGCGCACGAAGCGGTAGTGGAACGTGGCGGCGATGATGATGGGGTGCTCGCCCTCTCGCTCATTGGTCCTGTACCAGTCGATGAGGTCGCCCATGGCCGACTTGACCTGATCTGGAGGAGTGAAGTAGTAGGTCTCGCCCGTGGAAGTCCTTACGTTGTTCGGCGCGGTCTTGTAGTCGCCAATCGAAATTATTCGTACAACTCGCTGTCCTTCCGGAGTCTCAGCCTCCTTTTCGTAGGGTTCTTTCAGGAGGATGCGGTGGAGATTGCGGATGAAGACCTCGTTCAGTTCACGGTCGTCCGAGATCGCGTCCTCAATTGCCTTGACGGCGGTGTCGTGCCCTTCGATGTCCAGGTGGTCGCGTAAGGGCTTGCCTTGCGCCGTAAGCCCGTGCAGGATGAGGCTGCGGGTCTCGCTGTAGGTGAGCGTGTTGCCTTCAATCGCGTTCGAGTTGTAGTTCGCCTCCAGCCTGAGCTTCTGCTCGACCTGTGCGAGTACGTCCTGCCGGAGCGGACGCAGCGCGTCTAGCTCTTCCTTGAGCCGTGTGATGTCCTCAACTGGATTCGTCATGTCGTACCTAGTGGTTCAACATCATAGTATTGAAGGGTAACGAGACCGTGACTTGGTAGGGGCGGGTTTCAAACCCGCCCTGTCGTGTACAACACGAATCAAATCCGCAATTACTACCCGTCATTTCAAAGATATCGGTCTACTAGCCAGGTATCTCAGGCTAGATATACCCTTCATCCCGCAGCGCCACCAGCGACCGCTCGAAGGCGTCGACGGTGCGGTCGACCTGGTCGTCGGTGTGGGCGGCGGAGGTCATGAAGCCGATGCCGCCGAACATGTCGACGCCTTCGTTCAGCATCGCCAGCTTGAGCATCTCGATCTTTCTGCCGGACGTGGCCTCCATAAGCTGATCGTGTGGAACTTGCGAGATGTCCTGATCGTTGGTCTCGCCCTCGGCGCCGAGGGCGACGTGGACGATCGACGACACGCCATGCACGTGGCCCGTGACCTCCTGTTTGGTGAGCGCGTTGCGCAGGCCGTTCTTGAGCCTGTCGGCGGCTGCGTCGGCCATCTCTGTGATCGGTTCAGACTCAATGATTTCGAGAGCCGCTATACCGGCTACGGCGGAGACGGGATTAGCGTTGAAGGTGCCGGGGTGGACGAAGCGCTTGTCGGGATCGGGGTCGCCCATCGGCTCGAAGATGTCGGCGCGTCCTCCGACGGCTCCGCCCGGCAGTCCGCCCGCGACAATCTTCGCCATCGAGCAGAGGTCGGGCATGATGCCGTACTTGCTCTGCGCGCCGCCGCGTGACACCCGGAAGCCCATGATTACCTCGTCCATTATCATGATTACGCCGTGTCGCTTGGTGATCTCCCGCACCGATTCGAGGAAGTGCGGGTTCTGGACGGGGAATTGGCCCCAGTGCGCGCCCGTCGGCTCCATGATGACGGCGGCGACGTCGGAGTCCTGCGAGAGGTACTCTTCGAGGGCGTCGGCGTCGGGCTCTACCACCGCGACCGTTGAGCGAGTCTCGCTGGGGACGCCGTAGGGTGCGGTAATCCCGGCCTCGATGGCAACGTAGTCGTGCCAGCCGTCGTAGTGCTCGCGAAACTTCACGATCCTCGTCTTGCCGGTGAATCCGCGTGCCAGACGGATAGCGAGGAGGGTGGCCTCCGTGCCGCTGGCGGTGAAGCGCACGCGCTCCGCACTCGGAATGAGGCCGGTAATGAGCTCGGCCCAGCGCACCTCGTGAGGAGTCGTCGTGCCCATGTGAGTGCCGTTTCTCACCTGCCGCTCGACGGCCTCTGTGATCTCAGGACGGTTGTTGCCGAGAATGAGCGAGCCGAAGCCGACGAGGTAGTCGATCAACTCGTTCCCATCGACGTCCCACTTCATCGCCCCGTCGCCCCGACCAACGTAGAACGGGTGGGGGTACATGACCCGCGACTGGGCCGCCCCTCCCGCGACGACCTCCCTGCCTCCCGCGTAGAGCTCGGCGGACTTCTTGTGAGTCTCGTAGAATCGTTCGAGGATGGTCGGCATGTCTTGACCTCACAGGTGATTCGTTCGTCGCGGATTGTACAACAAAATGGGTAGTGGGACGGATTGCGGGGGGACATATATTGTTTCCAGTCGGCGGGACGTCAGGTGGATTCGCGTTCTAGTAGACTCTTGCATAGCTCCAACTTCTGTCATTCCGAACGTAGCGCAGCGGAGTGAGGAATCTAAAATACGTGTCCTCCAAGCGGAGTCTCGTAGTTGGAACGGCCCCGATGACGACGGCGAAATACCCTAGATTCCTCGATGCGCTCGGAATGACAGGTTATCGCGCCAGATATGCAATGGTCTCCTTTCGCGAGAATGAAGGTGTGCGGTTATTGCTATGTGCCCCCGTATGAAGGATTATGGTGCCGACCTGCAAATTGGCAAGAGTGCTGTGATTGGAGATGTCCTATGGCCGACTCAATTGACCTCAGCGGACAGGTAGCCCTCGTGACCGGCGGCGGAAGGGGAATAGGGCGTGCCGTTGCGATTGCGCTCGCAGAGGCGGGGGCTTCTGTGGCCGTGACGGCGCGTACAGATGCCCAGGTCGACGAGACCGTGCGGATGATACGAGCGGCGGGCGGGACCGCCGAGGCGTTTCCGGCGGATGTGTCGGAACCGGCATCGGTCGACCGGCTGGTGGGAGATGTTACAGAGCGTCTGGGGCCTGTTGACTTGCTTGTCAATAACGCTGGATTGCCGGGACCGCCGGGACGTGACTGGGAGCACGACCCGGAACGTTGGTGGTACGTCATACAGGTGAACGTCCGTGGGCCGTACCTGCTGTCGCGGGCTGTCCTGCCCGGCATGATCGAGCGTGGGCGTGGACGGATAGTAAACGTGCTCGGCAGCTCGTCCTACCTCGCATCGCCGTACAACTCGGCGTACACAACGTCGAAGGCGGCGTTGTACAGCATGACGCGCTCCCTTGCCGCGGCGACTCAGGAGTACGGCATATCCGTCTTCAACTATGGCCCGGGACTCGTCCGCACCGAGTTGACCGAGTACATGGCGAGTTCGGACATGCCCCGTCCGGCCGCCGAGGTCATGGCCGCCGCGCTGCAGTCCGACCTTCGCATCGAGCCCGAAGTCTCGGCGGAAGGGGTGGTCTACATCGCCTCCGGGAAAGCCGATGCCGCGAGCGGGCGATACCTCGACGTGCGCTGGGGTATACCGGAAATGGTTGCGCGAGTCGTAGATTCGGACGACGATGAACTCTACACGCTGCAATTACGAAAATAAGACAGCAGTCGCCCGGAGGACACATGGCACGTAAAGTTGGAATGGTGCATACGGTGGCGAAGCTGGTCCCGATGTTCGAGGAGTTGGCCGAGGAGGTCATGCCGGGAACGGAGATCATCCACGTCGTCGACGAGGGACTGCTGAAGGACATCGTCGCGGGCGGCGAGCTGACGCCCGACCGAATATCCCGTCTCGCGTCGCTAGCCTCGTTCGCGGAGGCGTCGGGCGCGGAGGCCGTGATGTTGACCTGCTCGACCGTGGGACCGGGAGTCGACACGGCCAAGGACAGCGTCGAGGTGCCGTTCCTCAAGGTCGATGAGGCCATGGCCGACCGCGCCGTGGAGCTTGGGCCTCGCATCGGGGTCATCGCGACTCTGCACACGACACTCACTCCGACATCCGACCTCGTGCGAGACCGAGCATCGGCGCAGGGCAGGGAAGTGCAGGTCGAAACCGTCCTTTGTCAGGGCGCGTTCGAGGCCCTCGGCGCGGGAGATACGGACACGCACGACCGCATCGTGATCGAGAACCTCAAAGAGCTCATGGGCCGCGTCGATGTGGTCGTCCTCGCGCAGGCGTCGATGGCGCGTGTCTCCGAGCTTATGTCCGATGAGGACAAGGTCGTTCCCATCCTGTCCAGCCCGCGACTCGGTGTCGAGCGGCTGCGGAGCGTCTTGGCGGGGGAGTGATACCAATTCGTGCCGACTTCGTCATAATGACGTGGAACAACACGTGCTCACCGTCATTCCGGCGAAGGCCGGAATCCAGAAAGTGCAGCCAGGCGCGAATACGGCGGTATCACAGAGAATTGGTATGACTCTATCCCCCTTGCCGTGATCGCCTCTTCGCGTTGCCCGTCTTCGGCTTGAGGTAGAGGCAGGCCATACGGGCTAACTATAAGGCAGAGTCTAGGGGCGCGGCGGCATCCTGAAAGGGGCCAGATCACGCCGAAAGCGTATCTGCCGCCCATTATCGCGAACTCCGCCGTCACGACTCCACCCCATGGCCTCGTAGAAGGCGATTCCACGCTTGTAGCCTTCGACGGTCCACAGGATGGCCTGACGGTAGCCGTCGGCAACGAGATGCTGCAGAGCGAGTGAAATTAGTGCCTTGCCGATTCCCTTACGCCAGTAGGGTGGATCGACGGCGATAGAATCGAGTTCTCCAAGCTCGGGGTCTATCGGGTCCCGGCTGGGGCCGATGCCCGCAAACCCAACGATGGAACCCTCAAGCTCCACGACCCACCAACGATGCGGAACGGGCTGCGCAAGATCGTGACGCCAGCGCCGGAGAAGGTCCGGCGTTACCGTCCTACCGGCCTGCGACATCAGGTCGCCGTAACCAGCGTTCCATGAGTCGATGTATATCCGAACTACGGCCTCGGCGTCATCCGGTACGGCCAGCCGGATTGTAGGGATTAGCTTGTCGGTGCTGCTCCGTTCCATCCTATTGCCGTTGCCACCTCGTAAAGACCGAAGCCCTATTCGGCACTCATCGCGCGATGACCGAGGATGCGCTGGAAGTCGTCGTTTGTGATGAATGGCTTGAGTTGCTTTACGAATTCGGCGAGCGACTCCTCGACCGTTGCGTCGGTCGTCTCGATCTCGATCTTGCGCGGTATCAGCGACTTTTCGAACTCCTCGTCGAAACGGGCCAGGACCGTCTCGGCGTCCTCGCCCTTGAAGTAGGTGGCCTCATGCCGGCCGGGGAACGGAGTCTTGTGCTTGTTAGCCATGCGTTGTCGAATGGCGTCGGGGTCGGCCTTGACCAGCACCAGCACCATGTCGGGATAGAACTCGTTGACCTCCGCGTCGATGCTGCGCGCCATGTTTCGCCGGTCGGCGTACATCCCCGGCTTGCCGTAGCCGTAGTACAGGGGGGCATAGACGGCGTCGCCGTAGTACCAGTCCATGAGGAACAGGTCCTTCATAATCATGTAGCCCTTGGTCAGCTTGTTGAAGAACTGGTACCGCTGGTAGTGCTCCAGCAGGTGAGGGTTGAGGGTGAGCATCTGGCGCTCAGAGAGTTCCTTGTGGTGCTCGTGACCCTCTGTGTGGACGATGTGGGGCAGGACGAAGTGGTCGTGGAAGGCGAAGCTGGGCGGTGGACGGAACTCCTGTCCCGTCAGGCCGCACCACCATTTATCGATCTCGATGCCGAGCGTGTGCTTGCCCGCGTACTCGCAGCCGATCATGAGTAGTCGCATGGTTTTCAGTTCCTTTCCTTGGAGACGTGTAGGTTTGTGAGCGTCCCCCCTCTCTGTATCCCTCCCCTGGCGGGGGAGAGACCGGAGATTGCTGTATCTATCCCCGGTGAAGGAGAGACCGGAAGTTTGGCTGTGTCTCAGGACGCCGTCCGCACACCGCCGGTGAGGCCGCCGTCGACCACCAAGCTCGCGCCCGTGACGTACTTGGCGTCGTCCGACGCGAGGAACAACGCGGCATGCGCCACGTCCCACGACTCGCCCTGCTTGCCGATGGGAATCATAGCGTCTCGAGCTTGCATCATCTCCTCGACATCGCCGCCCCATGCCTGCGTCAACGACGCCTCGACAAACGGGGTACGCATCATCCCCGGCAGAACGGCGTTGCACCTGATGCCTTGACCAGCGAACTCAATCGCTATCTCGCGGGTGAGGGCCACCATACCGAGCTTCGACGCTCCGTAGGGCCCCGACAGGGCAGGGAGCGTTCGGATGCCGTTGATGGACGAGATGTTGACGATGGAGCCTCCCCCCTGCTCGATCATCTGCGGGACGACCGCTCGGCACATGAGGAAGATGCTCTTGAGGTTGACGTCGAGGGTGCGGTCCCAGTCGTCCTCGGTGATTTCGAGGATGCCGCCGGGGATCTCGATCCCGACGTTGTTGTGGAGCACGTCGATCCCGCCGTACTCGCTGACGCACTCGTGGGCGATGCGCTCGCAGTCGTCGGCGCTGCTCACGTCGGCCTGGGAGGTGAAGCACGTTCCTCCCTCCGCTTCTATCAGGCGCTTCGTCTCCTCTGCAGCTTCGAGGTTGTAGTCGACGAGCATCACGCGAGCCCCCTCCCGTGCGAAGAGCAGCGCCGCAGCCTTGCCGTTGCCGATCCCCGGCCCGACCGACCCTGCCCCCGTCACGATTGCCGTCTTGTCCAGTAAGCGGTCTCCCATTGGTGTGAGCCTCTCTCCCGATGAGCGTTGAAGTCTCGCACATGATACCACCGCACGGCGAAGGCAACGAGGGAGAACGCAATTTGAATGGCTGAAGCTCTATGGTTGATTCGGGCTGGCAAACGTGTCCTGTATTGCGAACTTTTTCGCAGGAAAGTTGTCTTGTGACAACCAGCCCCAGGGCTTATGACAGCCTGAGAACGGCTAATGTGGGGTGTCGGTCCCTGTGGACATGTAGGTTATCGCTCTGTTCGTTGTAGGCGAATCGATTCTTAGGTATGGCTGAAACGTCGGTACAGTTCGATCCTATTGTTGAAAGCGCAGAGAGTACAGATCGGCGTCCTTCATCACGAACCGCAGTCGTACCGGCTTGCCCGCCAGCTCGCTCACCGAGCAGCCGCGCTCCCACGCAACGGAGCGTGCGATCTCGTCGCCGACCAGCTCGCGGCACTCATTCAGCCCATGACCGGGCAAAGGTCTGCCCTCAGCGTCCTGGATCTCGACCCTGATGCTCCCGGCAGCGCTAGTGGAGTAGTTAATCTCCAGTTGCTTGCCTGAGAACTTGAAAGGACGGGTGGTCATCTCCCCGCCGTCGTAGGGTGCGTTGAGCGATGTAAAGCCGTCCAGGCGCAGAGTCATCCGCTCGAGGTAGGCCGTCTTCTGAGCGTAGTTGCGGTTCACGTACAGCGACATCTCGGTGGGACCCGTCTGCACCACGCCGCACGCCGGATAGTTGTTCCGTGTCGTCCAGTTGTTGAGGCCGATGCCCGGCCTGACGAAACTCTCCCTGAATGTGAAGTCGTACATCGTCGTGCCGGCCCGGGACGTGAGGAATACCCCGTCCGCCACATCTCCCGCGTCACCAGCCCTCCCATCGACCTCGGCATCATAGAACCGCCTCACCTCTTCGGTGATCACACGACTGCGGGCAAAGGCGATGTCGTCTTCTCGAGAAATGTGACGCAAGTCCGCGAAGAAGATACGGCCCGGCAGTGAGATGTAGATGTGGGGGGCGCGGAAATAGGGTTGGGTCTGGTTTGTGTAGAGGTGTTCGGACGGAGTTGTCGTGCCCGTATTGCTGTACTCCATCAAGGTGGGCCCCGTCCAGTTGGCGAAGTCCTCGGAGGTCGCCCTCGCCGTGGCGCGTCTACCGCCCTCCATGTGGCGGGCGTAGAGCAGGTAGAGCTCCTCCACCTCGGACCAGAACATCACGCTGTTCGCGTCGAAGTGGTTCACCAGCTCCCTGGGCACTATGACTTCGTCACGCATCTTTCTCCAATGAATGCCGTCAGGCGAAACGTGGCCGAACAGTCCATCCTCCCCTAGGGAGTTTGCCTTGTATCGCTCGGACTCGGGTACTCCGGCGCGACCGTCGACAAACGGGTAGAGAGGCCGGCCCCTGACGATGGCGTTGTTCTCGGTAGACCCTTCCACCTCAACGAGTCCCAGGCTGGGCTTCGTCCAGTTGATTCCGTCGGTGCTCTCCGCATAGCACGAGTAGGCCATGTCGCCTCTGTAGTACATGCGGTAGATGTCGCCGTCCTTGATGACGGAGGTGTAGAAGGAACGAGACCCAACAGGCTCGCGTTCCCACGGCTGGTCGTACTCGATGGCGACCCCGCCCGGCCTCGGCTCCTGGAGCTTTAGCCTCGTGCCGTTGAGGCTTTCGACCAGGAAGTTGTCAACGAACAGCTCCCGCCTCGAACCGATATCAGTGACTGTAGTTGCCACTTCCTGTTACTCCTTCAACCGTCGTTGGCGCGCAGTGAGGCCCTTTTCCGGATGAGTGATATGGTGGCCGACATGATACCACCGCACGGCGAAGGCAACGAGGGAGAACGCAAATTGAAAGGCTGAAGCTCTTTGGTCGATTTGGGTGGCCCGCACTGTACGCGGAGCAAGTCGCCTCAAGGCGACCAAACGGAATGTGAACTACTCCGCGGAGGGATCGTACTCGACGACGATTTCCAACGGCGCGTTGCGCGCCACGATCAACTCCATCGGCTCCGTCAGGCTGTCGTTGATGGGCTGATGCACCGAATTCGGCGGCACAAAGATGAAGTCGCCCGGCGCTATCGCCAAGCTGTTATCGAGCCGCTTTCCAGTGAGGAACCGCCCCTTGCCCTTCAGAACGTAAATGGCGGACTCGCAGTTTACGTGGTAGTGAGGCGAGGAAGCGCAACCGGGCGGAATGGTGGCGACCGCAAGATGAATGCCCTCGGCGCCCACCAGCGCCTGCGACACCCCGGCCAGCCGCGTCATCGCGCCCGACGCGACCTCCACCTCAAGCTCGCCCGGCCTTACGACCTTGCACTCAACGTCGAGATCAGTATCCATACAGCATGATTGTACTACCGACCATCTCAGACCGCCAACTGAAGCGAAGGACGCCATCACTCGAACAGACCACCATTGCGCGCACGCACTAGTACTCGGTCAACTTGAATATGATAAACAGGCAGTTGCCGATTTATCCCCTCTCCCGTCGTGGGAGAGGGCTAGGGTGAGGGTGAATCGCAATATCAAAACCATGTTGACATGGTACTAGTGGTTCAACATCCTAGTTTTGAAGGGGAACGAGGCTATGACTGGGTAGGGGCGGGTTTGAAACCCGCCCTGTCGTGTAAAGTACGAATCAAATCTCCAATTACTACCCGTCATTTCAAAGATTTCGGTCCACTAGTAGTGGGGGACTACCGACTCCGACACGGGTAGGGGATAATCACCCCATACCTTAATTGCCAGGAGAGACGCAATGACGACGCTTGTTTACCCCACATGGCAGGAACAGGTCACGGCGTGGAACGAGTTTACAAAAGGCAGCTTCGGGGGGGAATGGAAAGCTCCCATGATCGCCCCGGAGACCCCGACGTTTATGGGGCTCCCGCACGCCGAGCGACGTGAACAGCTCGAAGGCATGGACGCCGTCATCATCGGAGCGCCCTACGTCGCGTCGAAGACTCCGAAGTACGCGGGAGTAGACCGGCGTGAATGGCTCGCGGCTCCCCAGCGGGTGCGCCAGCAGTCGATCCGGTACCAGTCGGGCTACATCCAGGACTTCGACCTCGACGTCTTTGAGCACATCAAAGCGGTCGACTACGGCGACGCCGACATACCGCAGGAAATACTGGACGACCAGTCGCCTGAGGCGATCCTCCGCGCCCAGGCGGCGGTGGCGGACAAGGTCGGACACGCGCTCGACGCCGGGGCCGTGCCCGTAGTAATCGGACAGAACTCGCCTTGCGGCTCATACGCCATCGCAAAGCCCATCGCAGAGCGGACTGACGGGCTTGTCGGCTGCATCAGCCTCGACACGCACTGGGACGCGCAGCCCCTCGATCACCTGACGCGCGATCCGCGAATCGCGGGGTCCGCAAGCTGGAAGGAGAAGATGTACGAGTTCCACGACAACATGCTGCCTGAGCACCTCGTGGAGATCGGCGAACGGGGGATGCTTGAGAAGAAGGAGATCGTGCGCAAGTACCTGCGCGCGGGTGCGCGGTTCATCTCTACCTGGGAGGTCCGCACGAGCCTGGGAATCGAGGGACTGGTGGCGGAACTCGATCGCGCCTATCAGGGTACCGAAACCGTGTACGCCCATTTCGACATGGACGTGATGGGCGGCGCCGGCCCTGCCCCCGGCGACCTGCTGGGAGAGGCCGTCGAACCCATAGCTCTCACAGACTACGAGATCATCCGCATCGCCCACGAGATCGGCAAGCGCGGTCTCTCCGGGCTGTCGTTCATCTGCATCCCGCCGGGGTCTGCAGTGACCTATCGGGTGGTCGTGTACGTGATCATGTACATGCTGGCCGGACTGGCAATGCGAAAGCTGGGGTGAGCGACATCCGGTGCAAGCCTCTGACAAATGAGCGATTCCCTAGGCCGCCCATTTGAATGTGACAAACAGCCAGATGCGGATTTATCCCCTCTCCCGTCGTGGGAGAGGGCTAGGGTGAGGGTTCTCTTTGGTGGTGGGCCAGAATCAAATGGAACGGGTACTAGGCCATCCATCTCGTCATGCCGTCACTATCATGGGGCCGCGTTGAGTGATGACGACGGTGTGTTCAAAGTGCGCGGAGGGCGCGCTGTCGGCGGTCTTGACCGTCCACCCGTCATCGCCGGTCAGCGACTCGCCCGATCCGCCGGAAATGACCGGTTCTATGGCAATGACTAGGCCGAGATTGAGTTGTCGGTTGTCCCATGGATCGTAGTAGTTGGGCACGAACGGTTCTTCGTGAACCGTTCTGCCGACGCCGTGGCCTCCAAGCTCAGGAATTACCCTGAAGCCTTGGCGTTCGACTGCGGCCTGTATGGATCTACCGATCCCATTCAAGGGTCGGTTGGCCCGGGCAACTTTGAGGGCGTTGTACAACGCCGACCGGGCGCATCCAACCAATCTGCGTTTCCGTGACGACACTCTGCCGGCGCCTACGGTTACCGCAGCGTCGGCGAAATAGCCGTTTAGCTCCGCAGCGACATCGAGCTTCACCAGGTCGCCGTCTCGGATCGTCCTCGTATGCCGGGGAATGCCGTGAACGGCCTCCTCGTTGATGCTGATGCAGGCGATGCCCGGGAACCCATAGACGAGTTGAGGCCCCGAACGCGCTCCGTCCCTTTCAAAGACCTCCGCGCACACGTCATCGAGAGCTTGAGTGGTCAACCCGGGCTTGACGGCTTTCTTCATGGTGTCGAGAGCCGACCTCACTACCTTGCCTACTCTCAACATGCCTTCTAGTTCTTCATTGTTATGTATGGTCAAAACCGGCCTCTCATGGATGTCGGCGCCTGGGGCAAGGACAATCATTCTATAGTCCGTGTATCCGGCTGCTTCGCCCATAGTATGTTCCTACCGAGAACCTGTCAAAGTTGCGGCTCCCCACGCCTACGCCGTACCATTAGTGAGAAGGCCTCACATCTTTGCCTAAACACTTGCCATCAATTCTCCCCCACCACGTTCATTTCCCCGTCTTGAGTTTCCTCCATTCGCCCAAGCTCTGGGGAGCGGTGTTCGCATTGGCATTCGCCGCTCTCGTACCCATGGGACTCGCGGACGCGCAGGAACGCGACGAGCCGGTCGAGATTCTCGACGAGACACAAGAATACTACCGCGTCGTTGTGCGTATCTTGCCGAGGGTGCTCGCGGTAGGTCAGATAAACTTCAACGTCGTTCCTACTTCTGCCGGTGACGGATCGCCGGTACGAAATGCCACGATCACGCTAACTGCCCACGATGCGGAGGACATACCCACATACCAGGTGAGGGCGCTCAATACACCTTCCTCACAGGAAGAGTACGTTGGCAATCTCGTACTAAGGGCGGCCGGGCCTTGGAGCATCCACGTCGAAGTGGTGACGGAGGACCTTGGCGCCGAAGTGTTTGTAGCCCCGATAACGGTAGCGCCTGCCGCCGTCGGGAGCACCCCGGAGGCGGGGTGGCTGATGCTGCTGGTGATGGTGGCTTTCGTGCTGGGAGGCGGATTCCTTTGGCTGAGCTCCAAGAGAGCCCTGGCTCGTCGCGCCTCGTCTCAGCCTAAGGTTTAGGGGCTGTTGACGATCTCGCAACTCTATTATACCAATTCGTCATGACTGCGCCATAATCCTTTAAATGCAGCGCACATAGCAGAGACCACCCACCGTCATTCCGGCGAAGGCCGGAATCCAGAGTGTTTGGTCAGCGAAAATACGGTGGTTTTAGCACGAATTGGTATTAGTTATGCCAGCTTGCTGCGACACGCCACGTTGCGCTAGCTGACCCCGATGGATTCCCGCCTTCGCGGGAATGACGATGTGGGGGTTGTATCGTTCATTTTCATAGCAATCGCCCATGTCGGTTGCCACCGATACCACCAATAATGAAAAGAGCGGTGGCCTTTCCATCGTCACGCGACCAGATATTTAGGGCTAAAGACTGGATTCCGGCCTCCGCCGGAATGACGGTGGGTGGCGGCACACAGGCTACTTTCAGCGGAATGACGGGAAGTGACAACGCTACTTGATGCCCTTCTTCCATCGCGTTCGGAAGGGGGACGACGATACCGCAGGGAAACTCCGGTGGCGCGTCCAGCCGGACAGGGGCGGGGGCAGCCAGCGCAAGCGTCCGTTTCTGACCAACGGCAGCTGAGCGATTCGACCGACTAGGCCCACAAGTCCCAGCATCGCAGGGCCGCTGACCGAAGCCTTCCACGCCTTCATTGCGAGCTTCTCGAGCGGTGACGATTTCTTGCGGCTCGAGTCGGTATTGCCCTCGGTCACCTCGCTCCGCAGGTAGAGCAGCATACGAGGCAGATCAATCTTGACGGGGCAGGCCTCCTTGCACGCCCCGCACAGGCTCGACGCATAGGGGAGGTCCTTGGCGTTGGGCACGTCGGTGAGCACGGGAGAGACGACCGCGCCGATCGGGCCGGAGTACACCCAGCCGTACGAGTGTCCTCCCACCTTGCGGTATACGGGACAGACGTTCAGACACGCGCCGCACCGGATGCAGTACAGGGCCTCCCGCAGATGCGGGTCTGCAAGGAGCTTCGAGCGGCCATTGTCGACGATCACCAAGTGAAACTCGTCAGGACCGTCTTCCTCGATACTGCTTCTCGGCCCCGTCACCATCGTGACGTAGCTCGAAATGCGCTGACCCGTTGCCGACCGTATGAGCAGACGCAGAAACGCCCCCATGTCCTCCATCGACGGCACGATCTTCTCCATACCCATGATCGCGACGTGGGTCTTGGGCATGGAGGTCGACATCCGACCGTTGCCCTCATTCGTCACAAGGATGAGCGTTCCAGTTTCGGCAACAAGGAAATTCGCGCCCGTTATGCCCATGTCGGCTTGAATGAATTTTTCACGGAGCTCGTCTCTGGCGGCGCTTGCAAGCTCCTCGATGCCGGCGTTGGGATCGACCCCAAGGTTCTCATGGAAGAGGGTATTCACGTCCGACTTGGACATGTGAATGGCAGGGACGATGATGTGGTACGGCGTCTGCCCCGCAAGCTGGACGAGGTACTCGCCGAGATCGGTCTCGACTGCCTCGATCTCCTGCTTGGCGAGGTTGTGGTTGAGGTCCATCTCCTCCGAGAGCATCGACTTGCCCTTGATGACCGAGCGCACTCCCTTTTGCTTGGCGATATCGAGAACGTACTTGGTGGCCGCGCCCGAGTCCTTGGCGAAATAGACCTTGCCGCCCGCCTTCTCGACGTTTTCAGCGGCCATGTTCAAGTAGTGGTCGAGGTTCTCAATCGTATGCGCCTTTATCAGGCGGGCCCGGTCTCGAAGCTCCTCCCAGTTCGGAGTGGCCGCCGCCTGCTCGAGACGCCCCTGATTGAAGCCGCTGTAGAGCGTCTTGAGGTGCTTCTGAACGTCCGCGTCGGACAGTGTGTCCGCCGCGAGGGTCTTGAATTCTTTGGTGCGTATCTCGGCCATGGTGGACTAGTACCTTTCCCATTTGAATATGATGAACAGGCAGATGCCGATTTATCCCCTCTCCCGTCGTGGGAGAGGTCTAGAGCCTGCCCCGTACTCGATACGGGGGTAAGGGTGCTTTGAGGAAGCTGCCAAAATCATATGGAAGCGGTACTACCTCGTCCCTTTGTCGAGCAGCTCTGCGAGGTGCATCGGACGAACGGGAATACCCTGCTTCTCGAGTCCGCCGCCGATGTGCATCAGGCAGGTGATGTCGCAGGCCGCCACGGCGTCCGCGCCGGAGTTTTGGATATGCGTGAGCTTCTCATCGAGCATCGCACCGGAGATATCGGCGTACTTGACGGCAAACGTGCCGCCGAACCCGCAGCACACCTCCGACTGCTCCATCTCCGTAAGCTCGACTCCGGGAGTCCCGTTAATGAGCTTCCGCGCTTGAGTCGTCGCGCCCAGTTCCCGTCTCAGATGACAGGCCTCGTGATAGGTGACGCGCTTGCGGGTTCCTGACCCAGTCGGTTCGGGCACACATTCAACGCCCAGAACGTCCACTAGGAATTCCGAAAGCTCATACACGTGGCTTCCGACGTCGGCCGCCCGTCGAAGCAGGGCAGGGTCATCGTGGAATAGCTCCTGGTAGAAGACTCGGACCATGCTCGCGCACGAGCCGGACGGCATGACGACCGAGTCGACGCCCTCATACATATCGAGGAACCGCTCTGCCAGCGGCCGCGCCTCCTTCCAGTAGCCCGTATTGAACGCGGGCTGGCCGCAGCATGTCTGGTCGGGGTCGAAGTCCACGTCGATGCCCTGACGGCGAAGGACGCGGACGGTGCTCTCTCCGACCTCCGGGAAGAACTGGTCGACGACGCAGGTAACAAAGAGCGAGACGTTTTTGGGGGCAGCCAGACTCACCGGAGAAATTGCCTCCTGTGGGCGAGCCGCCGCGCTAAAAGAGGTCTTTCAGAATGAATCCCAGAATCCAGGCCAGCATGAGGACGGGCCCCGCCGCCACAAGGTTGCCCTCCGTGCTTTCTCTGGCGTCGCGGTGCAGGGCCAGATAGACGAGATAGGCGATGAAGCCCGCAACAAGGAGCCATGACGATATGGTCGTAACACCCAGGGCGAACCCGATGGCGACGCCCGCAATGGCCCATGGCAGCGGAGAATCGATGATGCGAAGAATCATCGTCCAAGTCCTTTCACCGGCAAAGGATACTATTCTCTCCTCCTGACCGCAATCCTCCGGCAAGGTTCAGAGCCTGTATCAGTTTGGTAGGTGTGCTTCTCCCAAACACCAGATCAGCCATCCCCGTCATTCCGGCGGAGGCCGGAATCCAGGGGGGCCCGGGTGGGGCCGGCACTCCAATGAGCACCACCGGCTAAACTGATACCGGTTCGCTTTGACCACACCATGAAGGGGTAGGAGCACCGGGTAGGGGCAGGTTTCAAACCTGCCCTTTGGAAGGTTAGACGAAATCACCTTCATTCCAACGATAGAGTTACGGCGTATTCAAGAGGATTCGGTATGATACAGACTCCAAGGTTCACGCATCGACTGACGCGCCCTGGCGCTCGACCTCGTAGAGAAGGATCGAGGCGGCGGACGCCACGTTGAGCGAGGATACGGAGCCCTGCATCGGAATCCTGACCATTGCATCGCAGACCCTCGCGTAGTTCATGCTGAGGCCGTGCGTCTCGTTGCCGATGACGATGGCGAGGGGACGCTCGAATTCCTGCTGCCGGATATCTTGCGAGCCATGGGCCGAACTGCCGACTAGACGGAACGACGCATACTGTTTCCGAATACCATTCGCCCAGCTCCTCACCTCCCGATGCGACGGGAGACGAACGACCGGCAGGGAGAAGAGCGAACTCATGCTCGCCCGCACCGTCTGCGGATCGTACAGATCGACGGCGTGGCCCGTGATAATGAGACCGGAAGCCCCGAATGCCTCGCACGTGCGGATGACCGTGCCGAGATTCCCGTGATCTGACGGTCGGTCGAATACGACGACCACCGAGTCCTCATCGACGGCTATCCTCGAAGGGTCCTCAGGCGGCATCTCGATAAGGGCGATCAGCTCGGATGCCTTTTCCTGCTTTTTCGACCAGCGTAGAGTGTCGAGCAGCCGCGACGGCGCCTCGAAGTGCCGACGTGCCGACGAACGGTCGAGCACCTTCCGCGCGAAGCCGGACAGTTCGACGTCGCCCGCATAGTAGAGCGAGTCGATCTTCCATCCGTGCGCCAACGCATGCCGGATCGTGGGAACGCCCTCTACGAAGAACCTGCGGTGCTCCTGCCGTTTCGCGCGGCTGCGGCTGAGGGCCTCCGCGTGCTCAAACGCGTTGGTATTCTCGGAGCGGAGCTTTATGACGTGAGGTGACATGTGTGTGGCTAACTATAGTACCCGACGCTGAGAGAGTCGTGGATGCTCTGGGCGATGTATTCTCCGTTCTCGCACACCGTTAGTGACATAGTATCGGCCTCATGCCCGTTGTGCGTGATACTATGAATCAAAGGACGATATGAGACCGTTACGGTATTGTCACATTTTGGTTAGCGTCCGGTAAGAAAGGGTCGTTATCGTTAGAAGACACGGAGGCTGGGCCGCCGTACTGAAGTAGACGATACATGAGGGAGGTCAGTCACAGATGAGCACCGATGCTACGACCGAGCAAACCAACGTCCTGAAGACGTACCTGCTGCCCGCGCTGGCGGCGATAGTCCCGTTAGTCATTGCGTTCGGCGGGGCCCTCATCACCGGCACCGGCACGACCGCGGTCGTCGACAACGCGCTAAAGGTATCCGGCGGCGCAAGCCAGCAACTCGAAGATCTGAGCGGCCTCCTGCCACTAGGATTTGCATTCGGCGCGGGTCTTGTGGCGAGTGTCAACCCGTGCGGCTTCGCCATGCTTCCAGCGTATCTTGCCCTCTATATGGGGGGGACAGCGGACGCTGAGCAGCAGACCAACGTAGTCGCAAGGCTCGGCAAGGCGGTCCTAGTCGGCGCAGTCGTAACGCTTGGATTCATCGTCCTGTTCGGCATCGCAGGCCTCATAATCGGTGGCGGCGCCCGCCAGGTCATCGACGTGATCCCATGGATCGGACTCTCCATCGGGATCGTCCTAACCTTCGTAGGTGGCTGGCTCCTCAGCGGCGGCAAGATCTATACTGCAATCGCCCAGCAGGCCTCAACCAAGTTCGGCGACCCGACTAAAGTAGGCGTCAAGGGGTACTTCCTCTTCGGTCTGAGCTATGGGACGGCCTCGCTCAGTTGCACCCTGCCCATATTCATCGCTGTGCTCGGCATCGGCGTTGCCACCAACACCCTGGTCGACTCGGTTGTCTCGTTCGTCCTCTTCGGAATGGGCATGGGAACCGTCATTCTCGTCCTGACCATCGCCATGGCCCTGTTCAAAGGAGCATTGGTTGGCGCGCTGCGCAAGATTCTCCCGTACACCCAGCCGGTCAGCGCGGCCTTCATGATCCTGGCCGGGGCCTACATCGTCTTCTACTGGCTCACCGAGGGCGAACTGCTCGACAAGATCATGTAGTCGCCGCCCTGCTGCATAGCTGAAAATAACCTCCCGTAGGGGCGATTCCCGAATCGCCCCTACGGCCATTTTCATGTTTCGTGGTGTCGGTGGCAACCGACATGGGATGATTCCTCTGAAAAAAACCCCCGGCCAACCTCCCGTAGGGGCAACCCTTGTGGTTGACCGTCCCCGCTACGTGCCCATTTCATCCCTCGGTGTGCAGACGGCAAGGCTGCATGGATGATTCCTCTGAAAATAACCCCCGGCCAACCTCCCGTAGGGGCAACCCTTGTGGTTGACCGTCCCCGCTACGTGCCCATTTCATCCCTCGGTGTGCAGACGGCAAGGCTGCATGGGATGATTACCCTGAAAATAGCCGTCGTGCCACACACCCACACCGTCATTCCTGCGAAGGAACGTCACCCCGTACCCCGATACGGGGCAGGAATCCAGAGTGTTTGGTCAGCGAGAATACGGTGGTATTAGCACGAATTGGTTTAAGAACGCTGTATGTTGGCTTTACGTTGTGATAGACACTTTGGATTCTTCGGCTGCGCTCAGAATGACAGCAACGGGGTTGCTTTCTCACCATTGGAGAGTGGGTCGATAGTCAAATGCCTACCCCTGTCAGCCCCCGCCGGGAGAGACACAATCTACAATCTCTCCCCCGCCGGGGGAGAGATACAGAGAGGGGGTCTTCGCAATTCAACTCACGAAGACTGAACAGTTACCATAAACCCCAAATCCCCCACCTAGATTGAGGGAGACCTCGTTGGAGCCCGCCGTGAAGCGGGCTATGATGGTTGTTGGACAGACAAAGCCATCACCAACGAGGTGCGCCTATTATGAAGCAAGGAGTTCTGCCGTTCCAGTATCAACAGGAGAACGGTTCCCCAGGTATGACCGCGCTGTCCGGCCTGATGACGTACTTGGAGCTGATACACGTGTCCGGGTTGAAGTCATCGGTAGAACGTTGCGTGGGGCTGCGGAGAGGCGGTCAGGGTTGGACGGACAGCCAGATAGTCAACTCTCTGATACTGCTGAACCTGGCAGGCGGCGAGTCGGTGTCCGATCTGGACGTTCTGGACAAGGACGAAGGGTTCGGCAGGGTGCTTCGAGAGATGGAGACCCACGAGATGGGTCGCAGAGAGCGCAGAGCGTTGGAACACAGATGGCGTGTGGGGCGTCGGCGGAGCGTGCCGTCGGAGTCTGTAGTGTTCCGGTACTTGGCGGGATTCAATGACGCCGACGAGGAAGCGAAGCGGGAAGCTCACCGAGCATTCATTCCTGCACCCAGCGAAGCGCTGAGGGGACTGGGGAAGGTCAACGCTGACCTGGTGGGCTTCATACAGAGCCGTTCGCCTCACACAGAAGCCACGCTGGATATGGACGCCTGCCTGGTGGAGACGCACAAGCAGGAGGCACTCTACAGCTACAAGAAGTACAAAGCATACCAGCCGCTGACCACCTACTGGTCGGAGGCCGACCTGATCGTGCATTCGGAGTTCCGAGACGGCAACGTTCCTGCGGGCCATCAGCAGTTGCGCGTGTTGACTGAAGCGCTGGGGCAACTGCCTGCGGGGGTGGAGAAGGTGATGCTGAGGTCTGACACGGCGGGGTATCAGCAGGAGTTGCTGCGGTACTGCGCCGAGGGGAGAGACGAGCGGTTCGGGGTGATCGAGTTTGCGGTAGGGGTTGACGTGACCGTGGAGTTTCGCCGTGCGGTGTCCGAGGTTGCTGAACACGAGTGGCGGACGCTGTACCGGAAGGTGGGCGAGCATATGGTCGATACGGGTCAGCAATGGGCTGAGGTGAACTTCGTGCCCAACTGGATAGGGCACTCCAAGAACAGCCCCGAGTATCGGTTCATAGCTATCAGGGAGCGGTTGAACGAACAGCCGCTGCCAGGATTGGAGGCGCAGTTGGAGTTGCCCTTCCCCGCGATGGAGTTGTCCGGTCGGGGTTGGCACAAGGTCTTCGGAGTGGTGACCAACCGGACGCTTGCGGGAGATGAGTTGATCTGGTGGTCGAGGCACAGATGCGGCAAAGGCGAAGAGGTTCACGGTGTTCTCAAGAGCGACTTGGCCGGGGGCAGGATGCCGTCGAGGCTGTTTGGGGCCAACGCCGCATGGTGGGCGATAACAGTGCTGAGTTTCAATCTGAACTCCGGTATGAAGCGGCTGGTGTTGGGCCGTGAGTGGGTGAGCAGACGACTGAAGGCAGTCCGGTTCACCCTGATCGCCCTTCCGGGCCGTGTGGTGCGTCACGCCAGGCGACTGATCATCCGCCTAGCCCGTGGGCATCCCTCATACGAGTTGCTACTCAGGGCGCGGGAGAAGATACTGGCGCTGGCTGCCGAGCCCTGAGCGTAGGCGACCTGTGCCGGAGCATCAGTTGAAGGCGACTCATCCGAGTTGCCGTGTCGGGTCATGCCTTCTTTGGCCTCGAGAGAGCCACCATTGGGCATGTGGGGCGCTCCACTACTCTCAAAACCGTCGCCCGAAACCCTCTTTACGGCCCAATCTGAGCATATGTGACGCTGAGTCGACAACGAACACGTCCTATAGAACCACAAAGGCCACACCAACAAGGTTAGGTGGGGGATTTGGGAAACCTCGTTTCCTTTACACGCCTTCACCGCCGTAGCTATAATCGTTTGCTGTGCCTTCCGCGCGAGCATGAAGCCGCCGGATGGTAATGTTCGGAACTGAGGAACCCATCGTGGCGGTCGTCCCGATTCTGGAATACCCACACACCATTTTGAGGCAGAGGGCGAGAAGCGTGGCAACAATCGACAGAACCGTCTTTCGTCTCGCCGACGACCTCATGGATACCCTCGTAGACTCCGGTGGCGTCGGACTCGCGGCGAACCAGATCGGCTCGCTCAGGCGCGTCATCGCCCTCAAGATGCCGGACGACGAGGAGCCGTGCGTCTACGTCAACCCGCGAATCGTCCGCCGGGAGGGCGTCCGCGAAGTCTCCGAGGGCTGCCTAAGCTTCCCGGACCACTACGGAATTGTCCGGCGTTCCATCTGGGTCACGGTTACCGGCCTCGACCGCAAGACGAACGATTTTCGCATATGTGCCGACGGCCTCCTTGCGCAGGCCTTCGAGCATGAGACCGACCACCTGGACGGCATCCTCTTCATCGACCACCTCCTCAGTCATCAGCACCTGTTCGAGTACCCTGGCGAAGAGGAAGCCGAGTCTGAGCGCGAGTCGAACGATGAACGCTTGGCGGATGCCGTCCAATGACTCGCAACCCGGTGACCCACCTCCCCACGTCCGTGGATGTGTCCTTGCTCCCGCAGGCCGTTATCGACGTGCGCGAGTTCTTCGCTGTTCGAGGACTCCGTGCCTTCTTGGTCGGAGGCGTGGTGCGTGATGCTCTGCTTGCCAGAATGACCGAAGACATCGACCTTGCCGTCGAGATGAGCGGCCCCGGCCTGCTCGAAGTCGCTGGCGACCTGGCGGAAGCCATCAGCGGCAGATTCGTTCTCCTCAATCACGAGAGGGGAGCTGCGCGCGTGGTCCTTCCGGATGGACCGACCCTAGACTTCATTGCGGCTCCCGACGGCCTCGCCCGTGATCTCTCACGGCGGGACTTCACGGTCAATGCCATGGCCGTCCCTCTCGACGACACGCTGCTCGCAGGCGGGCGCATGGAGGTTATCGACCTCCATGACGGCCGCGCCGACCTTGCCGCAGGTGTGCTGCGCGCGGTGTCGCCGGGCGCGTTCGACGACGACCCCGTCCGCCTGATTCGCGCGCCGAGGTTCGCCGCCCAGCTAGGACTAACCGTCCCCGAGGAGACCCGGACCACTATTCGACTCAACGCCGGTATGCTGGACCGCTCATCGCCTGAGCGGGTGCGGGACGAACTGCTCAAAATCATCGCCGCTCCCGGCGCGATGTCGTCGATCAGACTGCTCGATGACCTGGGCCTGCTCTCCGTCGTGTTTCCCGAACTCGACCATGCCCGCGACGTGTCGCAGCCGAAGGAACACTACTGGGACGTCTTCAACCACTGCGTCGAAACGGTCGGCAGAGTAGAGACCATTCTGGGGCCTCGCCATGAACAGGACGACTGGGCCCAGAGCCTCGTTCCCACCTTCCCGGACATGGACTCGTACTTCCAAGAGCGCATAAGCGACGGACATAGCCGTGCGACTCTGGTAAGATTGAGTGGGCTGCTTCACGACATCGCGAAGCCGGCAACGAAAACCAGGGAAGAAAACGGGAGGATTCGGTTCTTAGGTCACCATAAGGTGGGCGCGGAGGTCGTGGACGAGATCCTATTCAGGCTCCGCTTCGGAACGCGTGGCAGGCAATTCGTCTCAAGTCTCGTCCGTCACCACCTTCGACCAAAGCAGATGGCGGAACCGGGGGCCATGCCCTCGCGGCGAGCGCTCTTCCGGTACTACAGAGTAGTCGGAGACGCCGCCATCTCGACGCTCTATCTCAACATGGCCGACTACCTCGCCGCGCGCGGCCCGCTCTTGGAGCCTGACGAGTGGCGAGAGCACTCCGAGTTGATGGCCTTCATTTTGAATGCCGACTTAGAGAAACCTCAAGCTCCCAGGCTGATTACCGGCGTCGATGTAATGGACGAGTTCGCGGTCGAACCGGGGCCCCTGATTGGAGCCCTGCTCGATGCCGTGAACGAAGCGCGGGCCGCCGGTGAAGTGGAGACCAAGGACGAAGCAATGAGGCTCGTCGCCAGAATGTTGGTAACGAGCAAACGCTAACTTTAGATTACGGGACCGTAGTAGAATCGTAGGACGGAGAGAACGGTGCGCAGATACGCCAGGATACTGATCTTCATAGTGGTCCTGGTCGTGTTGTCCGGCCTTGCGGTCGGAATCAAGACGATCACGATCGGGAACTTCGTACGCGGCGACGAAGAAACGCTGCTGGGACTCACCCTTGGCCTCGACCTCCAGGGCGGGAGCCACCTCGTGTATCAGTCCAGGAAGATTGACGATGACGGCGAGCCGATCCCGGCGCCCTCAGCCGACCAGATGGATTCGCTCAAGAAGATTATCGAGCGCCGTCTCAACTCTTCCGGCCTCGGTGAGCCTATCGTCCAGGTCTTGGGTCAAGACCGTCTGCTGGTCCAGATTCCGGGTGTCAGCGATCCCGAAAAGGCCAAGGACCTGATCGGCGAAACCGCTCAGCTGGAGTTCAAGCACCGTTCGATCAGAGTCCTTAGCACGCTCGAGTTCGCCGAAGGCGAGATTATCGGCTACCGCATTGCGGAAATTACACCCGAACTGTTCCTCCCGGCCGAAGATGACGGCGAAGCGGAAAACGTAGAGTCCGAAAGTGACCCCACGGAAAAGACCGAAAATGCGGACGCCGGCGAGTCCGATAGCGCCAACGACGAGGATGACGCCACCGCGAATGCGGAAGATGACGAAGGGGCCGAGGATGAGACCGCTGCAGTGCCTGGCCCCCCCGGGCTGGAATTGGAGTTCAACGAGGCCGGATTCGCAAAGTTTTCCGCAATCGTCAATGACATGAGGGATAGTCTGATTCCGTCGCCAGGTACCGGCAGGGCTTACCCCGACCAGCTGATCTTGCCGTTGGCAGTCGGCGATGCCCCGGAAGTTGGGGTGCTGTATCAGCAAGTCGCCCTGGTGGATGGTGGACAGCTGATAACCCTGGGTGGCGATCCATTCATACGTGAGATCGTTGGGACTACCAAGTTCGTCATTGACTTGAGCGAAGCCTTTTTCAATAGCGATGACCCATTGGCCGATGCACAGGCAAGGTTGGACCCCGAAAGAAAGTTTGAGCTCAAGCTCATGGAGGGCAGCGTCCTCGATGACATCGGGCTAACGGGCGAGGACCTGGCCCGAGCCTATCCGGGTCAAAACCAAACGTCCGGGGCCCCCATTGTCAATCTCCAGTTCAATAGCGAAGGAACGAAGAAGTTCGCCGAGATTACGACGAAGATAGCGGGCACGGACGACCAGATCGCCATCTTCCTTGACGACGACGAACTGATTGCCCCGGTCGCACAGCAGGCCATCACGGGCGGAAACGCCTTCATCTCAGGACAAGGCTTTACCATCGAACGAGTTCGAGATATAGCGCTCCTGCTGGAGGCGGGACGGCTCCCGTTTGATATAGAACTGCAATTGGAGAGGGATGTCGACGCGATTCTCGGCTCCGACTCACTTGAAAAGAGCGTTCGCGCGGGCGTCGTCGGACTCATACTCGTCTTCCTCTTCATGCTCTTGTACTACCGCATGCCGGGACTGATCGCGGCCTCCGCACTGCTGATCTACGCCCTGATGCTCATAGCGATATTCAAGATGCTGCCGGTCACCCTTACTCTGTCCGGCGTTGCCGCCGCCATCTTGTCGGTCGGCATGGCCGTGGACGCCAACATCCTGATTTTCGAGAGAATGAAGGAGGAGATGCGGGCGGGACGAACGCTGCTCTCCGCAATCAACATCGGGTTCAACCGCGCGTGGTCTGCCATTCGAGACAGCAACGTCTCGACGCTGATAACCGCCGGCATCCTCTACTGGTTCTCAGACACGCTGGGAGCCACGGTCGTGCAGGGCTTCGCCGCCACCCTCGCAATCGGCGTGATGCTCAGCATGTTCTCGGCCATCTTCGTCAGCAGGACGCTCCTCCGCATCGTCGCCCTTACCGTAATCGGCAGGAAGCTGCGCTGGTTCGTCCCGACCGAGGGCAAGAGCCTGCCCCAGCTTCAATTGGAACCGAGGGGATAGTGGACATGGTGCAAGGCCGCTTCTCAATTAGCATTATTCGGGAGTAAATACGTGGACTTTGTAGGAAAACGCATCTGGTTCTTCTTGTTGTCGGCCCTCATCCTCCTGCCGGGCGTCGTCTTTCTCATCATCGCGCCGGGCCTGAAGCCCGGCATCGACTTCACCGGCGGTTCCTCCGTCATGTTCGAGGTGACGGAACCAGTCACACAGGACACCCTTCGCGACGTGATGACCGGCTTGGGACACCCCGATGTCGTGATCCAAAAGATGGATGATACGACGTTCTTCATCCGCACCAAGGAACTGAACGACGAAGAGAAGAATAGCGTTATCGCGGAAGTCCAGAGCCAGGCCTCACCCGGCGGAGTGGAACTGCTGGCCTTCGACCTCGTCTCCCCCGTCGTCGCGGCGGAGACGGTACTCAATGCCTTCTACGCCGTTCTCGCTGCCGCCGTCGGCATCTTCCTGTACCTGTGGTGGGCCTTCCGAAACGTCCCCAGTCCGTTCCGCTACGGCCTCGCAGCCATCGTCGCCCTCGTTCACGACTCCATGATCGTCATCGGCATCTTCGCCATCCTCGGTGTGTTGGCCGACATCGAGGTCAACACGATGTTCCTCGTCGCCATCCTGACCGTCATCGGATACAGCGTCAACGACACCATCGTCGTTTTCGACCGCCTGCGGGAGAACATCATCCTGAATCCCAACCGCACGCTCTCGCAGAACGCCAACATCAGCATCATGGAGAGCATGGGCAGGTCCCTCAATACGAGCCTCACGCTCCTGTTCACCCTGCTGGCCCTCCTGCTGGTCGGCGGCGAGACCATCCGCATCTTCCTCTATGTGCTCATCATCGGCGTCATCTTCGGGACGTACAGCAGCATTGGCATCGCCACGCCGCTGCTCGTAGTCTGGGAGTCCGGCGCCGTCGGCCGCTTCCTCCTGCGGCTCCTGGGCAGGTCCCCTTCCCCCGCACCCGCCTCCGAAACTGCCTGATCGCTGACTATCTAACCCCCTCTCCCGTCGTGGGAGAGGGCTGGGGTGAGGGTGTTGTCCCCAACTACCTTTCATCTCTCCCCCGCCGGGGGCTGACAGGGGTAGGCAAAACGGAAATGTAGCTATGATCAGCCTCGCCTCCCTGTCATTCCGAGCGCAGCGAGGAATCTAAAATCCATCGCCACAAGAACGGTAAGCTGGGGCCTCGTTTGTTTCATGACCAAGAGTGGAAAACAGCGTAAGAACTTTCCATGTCGGCATTACCTTCGGACGGACACTCTAGCACTCAGTCAACTTGAATATGACGAACAGACAGTTGCCGATTTATCCCCTCTCCCGTCGTGGGAGAGGGCTAGGGTGAGGGGAAATGCCTACCCCTGTCAGCCCGCCGGGGGAGAGATGCAGAGAGAGGGTTCCGGCAGTCACTACAGAGCCCCCCGAAACGCCCTAGTCCGCCCGCCGCACGCCCCTTACGAATTAACCCGCTCCCGCAGCTCGTTTACCAGCTTCTCCGTGGCCGCCATTCCCTCCGCCATGAACGCAGCATCCGCCCCGACCGTCGCGATCCTGCCTCCGCGCGTGAGCCACTTCTCCGCCCGCTCGTAGGTGGACGTGAACATTCCCCACGGCACGTTGTGCTCGATGCACTTGTCGAGCACGTGCTGGAACATCTTGTCGACCTCTTCCATCCCCTCGTGCGGCATGTGGCCCATCGACCAGCCGAGGTCTGCAGGGCCGATCATGATCCCGTCCACGCCGTCGATGGTGAGAATGTCGTCGAGGTGCTCTACCGCCTCCAGCGTCTCGATTTGCGGCCAGACGATCACCTCATCGTTGGCGACAGCGGCGTAGTTCTCAGGCCCGCCGTAGTTGACCGCACCCTTAGGCCCCCAGCTTCGGACGCCCCTCGGCGGGAACTTGGCGGCCTGTATAGCCTTCTCAACCGCTTCCGGTGTGTTCGTCAGCGGCACGATGACCCCGTCCGCCCCCGCGTCGATAGCCGCGTTGACGAGGAACGTCTCGTTGAACGGCACCCGGACGATGACCTCTTTCGACCTGCCCAGGTCGGTGAGCATCCTGTACAGCGTCGTGATGTCGATCTGGCTGTGCTGGGTGTCTATGAGGAAGAAATCGAAATCCGACCCCGCCAACGCCCTGAGCGTCGTGGGATGGTCGATAGTCGGAATCGTCCCGATGATTGCCTTGCCGGCCTGTAGCTTCTTCTTGATGCGGTTCTGCACTCGTCTTCTCCTTGCGATTGTCCAACTGTCCGCAAGAGGCTAAACCAGCACGCGAGCATTGTAAAGCGGAGCGTACTTGCCTTTATTCGCCAACTTACCAAATGTGGGATGAAGTGAGGTTGATTTACAGCTACCCATAAATCTCCCAAAGACCTTGATAGAAACGCACGATTGTTGTAGATTTAGCGCAAACGTCATACAAGCTGTGACGGCGGGCTATAACGCCTATGCGCCGGAAGGGAGATCTGACATGACAACGGCAACCGATAACAACAAGCTGGTGGTCGTCCAACTCAGCGGCGGAAACGACTATCTCAACACCATAGTGCCCTACGGTGACGGGCTCTACTACGACTTCCGCGGGGCCATCCACATCAAGCCCGAGGATGTCTTGCCGATCGACGACCGGACCGGCTTCCGGCCGGGGATGGAGGCGATCAAGCGGCTGTGGGACGAAGGCAAGGTGGCCATCATCCACGGCATCGGCTATCCGAACCCCAACCGCTCCCACTTCCGCTCCATGGACATCTGGCACACTGCCCTGCCGGAGGACATCGGCAACGAGGGCTGGCTCGGTCGCGCCACTGAGGAGCTCGACCCGGACGGCGAGAACGTCCTCACCGCGGTCAACTTCGGACGGGGCCTGCCGAGGGCGCTCGGCAAGCGCGGTGTCCCCGTAGCCTCGGTCGGCAGCCTCGAGTCCTACGGCCTCTTCACGGACGTGGGCGACGACAGCCGCCGCAAGACCGTCCTCGACACCTTCGCCAAGATGTACGGCTCCGCCAACGGCGGCGACGCCGTCATGGAGTTCCTCGGACAGACCGGCACCGACGCGCTCAAGGGCGCGGATATCCTCCGTACCGCCGTTGACAAGTATCAGTCCAACGTCGAGTACGCCGCGTCCTCGATAGGGCAGAACCTCCGTGACGCCGCGCAGGTGATGTTCGCAGACCTCGGCACTCGCATCTACTACACCCAGCAGGGCAGCTACGACACCCACGCCGGCGAGCTTGCCACGCATTACACACTGTGGTCGGAACTGTCCTCTGCCGTCGGCGACTTCATGGACGATATGGACGAGCACAACGCAGGCGACGACACGACGCTCCTCCTCTTCTCGGAGTTCGGCAGACGCATCAAGGACAACGGCTCCGGGACCGACCACGGCTCCGGCGGCGTGGCCTTCGTGATCGGCAACAACGTCAAGGGTGGCATCTACAGCTCGTACCCGTCCCTGAACGCGCGGGACCACCTCGAAGGCGACCTGCATTTCAACAACGACTTCCGCATGACCTACACGGCGATCCTGGAGGACTGGTTCGGACTCGACGCCGTGCCGATCGTGAACGGCACGTTCGAGAAGTTCGACTTCTTCCGAAACGGCAACGGAACAAACGGAAACGGCGCGCACTAGTACTCAATTTATCCCCTCTCCCGTCGTGGGAGAGGGTTAGGGTGAGGGTGTTTTGAGTAAGCTACCAATATCATCTGGAACCGATACTAGGTCACGCCGACCAACAAGGTGATCGGAGGTGCCGGAAAGGCCAAACGCCAAGAAATGGGAATTCGAAGGCCGACGCAGCGGTGAGCTGTGGAGAACCGACCTGCGGGCCAACTGGGAACTCGTCCTCGACCCCATAAGCGACGACTTCAGCGCGGACACGATGACCGCGTCCGCTCTCATGAAGCTCTGGATCGGCCGCATACGTTCAAGCGGGTACCAAGGAGGACTCGTTCCGATCTACTGGTACGTGGAGAGCGAAGATTCGAGAGTATACGAGTCGATGCCGTTCCAGTACGAGCACTACACCGGCCACGCCCGCGAAGACTTCCTGACATTCTTCACCTGGCCCATCGACAAGGAGACGAACAGAAAGCTCAACTGGCTCGAACTGCCGGTATTGGACAAGGAGTGGAACGCTCGACATAGCCACAAGGGAGGCTTCATCCAGGAGGCCACGGGCTGGAAGCCGGCGATTCTCCAGCCGTTCGTCTACCTCGACTCACTGACCGGGGCAATCGAAACCTAGTACTCAGTCAACTTGAATATGATAAAGAGGCAGTTGCCGATTTATCCCCTCTCCCGTCGTGGGAGAGGGCTAGGGTGAGGGTAAATCGAAATATCAAGACCATGGCCACATGGTGCTAATAGGAATCAACACATGGGGACAGCAATGAAAAATCACGATATCGAACTCATGGCGCATCTCATGCGTCGCGCCGGCTTCGGCGCGACTCGCGACGAGATCGAGCACTACGCGGCCCAGGGCTACGACGCCACCGTCGACATGCTCCTGGACACAAGCCGCTCCGACGGCATCCAGATTGACCTGCTCCGTCGGTACCATCCCGACCACTCCGGCGGTCTCGGCATGTCCGGTTTCGCGGCGTACTGGCTGCACCGGATGATAAACAGCCGGACGCCTCTCGTCGAGAAGGTCGCCCTCTTCTGGCACGGCGTATTCGCCACGGGTTACTCCAAGCTGACGCAGGGCAAGGTCCTCATGGACCAGATCCAGATGTTACGCAATCACGGTTTCGGAGACCTGCGGACCCTCCTCATCGAGCTGTCCAGAGACCCCTCGATGATTATCTGGCTCGACAACAACGACAACCACAACGGCGCGATCAACGAGAACTACGGGCGCGAGCTGCTTGAGCTCTTCTCCATGGGCGTCGGCAACTACACCGAGGACGACGTCAAGGAGGCCTCCCGCGCCTTCACCGGCTGGACGATCGGCAACACCGAGTACATGAAGCTCAAGGCCGACAACGACTCCCTCTGGCCCTACGGTCGCCTGAACCTCCACTTCGAGTTCCGCGACTACGACCACGACGAGGGCGAGATCACCTTCCTCGGTCACACGGGCAACTTCAACGGCGAGGACATCGTAGACATCATCTGCGACCAGCAGGCCACCGCCCGCTTCCTCGCCCGCCACATGTACAGCTTCTTCGTCGCCGACGAGCCGCCCGTGCCGTCCTGGCCCTACACCCCGCCGCGCGACTCCGAGGCCATCGACATCATGTCAGCGGCCTACTTCAACGGCGGATGCACCATCAAGCCCATGCTCGACACCATGTTCCGGTCCGACTTCTTCAAGTCCGAGTCCGTCTGGTACGAGAAGGTCAAGAGTCCCGCCGAGCTCGTCGCTGGAGTCCTCCGGCTCACCGGCGAGCACCGCACCTACTCACCCGCGATCCAGGAGGACGCCAACGCGATGGGCCTCATGGGCCAGACGCTCGTCAATCCCCCCAGCGTCGAGGGCTGGCACTGGGGCGACGAGTGGATCGACACCGGCAACCTCGTGGAGCGCATCAACTTCGCCTCCGAACACTTCTCGAAAGACGCCACTACCGGCATCGCCGACACTGTTGACGCCGATATCGCCGCCGCGGGCGGGACGGTGCAGCCGCACGAGCTCGTGGACGCCTGCCTCGACCGCATGGGCGCCATCCGCATAACGGAGACCTCCCGCAGGTCCCTCGTCGAGCACGTGGCCCGCGACGGCGACGTCGAAGTCAACGGCGACGGCAGCGGTCGCAGACGCATCTCCGAGATGGTCCAGCTCATCGGCGCAACCCCGGAATTCCAGAAAGGCTAAATTATACCAGTTCGCTTTGACCACACCATGAAGGGGTAGGAGCACCGGGTAGGGGCAGGTTTCAAACCTGCCCTTTGGAAGGTTAGACGAAATCACCTTCATGCCAACGATAGAGTTACGGCGTATTCAAGAGGAATCGGTATTACTCTCCCCCGTCAGGAGAGAAGAAAGGCCAAATTACTCTCCCCCGTCGGGAGAGAAGAAAGGCCAAATTGCTCTCTCCCCCAGCGGGGGAGAGATACAGAGAGGGGGGCCTCTCGAGCCCCAAAAGCAGCATGACAACAGCAACCCAAACCGAATTCCTCACCTACGACCGCACCCTCGGAGTCGCGGCCATGGACGCGCGTGGCTTCTACTACGCCGTCGCCATGGCATTCCGCCCCGACGGTCGCCTGTTCGTACAGGGACGCTCCCACGACGGCGATACGCGCGGCACGAGAATAACAGTCATGGACTACGATTCCGGGTACCACGGCGACTTCGGCTCATACGGCAGCGGAGACGGCCAGTTCACGTGGCCGACCGACATCGCCCTCGACTCCGAAGGCAACGTCTACGTTACCGACGAGTACCTCCAGCGTGTCTCCGTCTTCGACAGCGACGTCAAGTTCGTCAACAAGTGGGGCACGCACGGCGCCGAGGAGGGCATGATCGATGGCCCCTCCGGCATCGAGTGCGACGCCGACGACAATCTCCTCATCGTCGACCACAACAACAATCGCATCCAGAAGTTCACGAAAGACGGCATCTTCCTCAAATCCTTCGGGTCCGAAGGCGCCGGCGAAGGACAGCTCAACCTACCGTGGGGACTTTGCGTAGCCCCCGACGGCCACATATACGTCGCCGACTGGCGGAACGACCGCATCCAGCGATTCACCCCCGACGGCGAGTTCGTCGCCTCATACGGACAGTCGGGCAACGGCGAGGGTCAGCTCTATCGGCCCGCCTCGGTCGAGGTCGACGAAGCCGGGTACATGTATATCGCCGACTGGGGGAACGAGCGAGTCCAGGTATTCGACCCCGACGGCGGCTTCGTTCAACTCCTACCGGGCCAGGCCACCACGTCCGTCTGGGCCCAGGAGTTCCTCGACGCGAACCTCGACGAGAACCGCGCGAGATCGGAGTCCGACCTCGAACAGTACCATCTCTTGAACACCGACGACCCCCACGAGGTCGCGTCGCAGATCGAGACCGTGTTCTGGAGCCCGATCAGCGTGCGCCTCGATCCGGACGGACGCCTCTTCGTCTTGGAACGGAACAGACATCGAATTCAGGTGTACGCCAAGTCAATGTGATATGGACAGTCGCGTCCCCGCGTTCCTGAACAGGGTAGGGGACTATGCCGAATTGGGAGGAACCAATGACCACCGCAACTAGACAGGACATCGACCTCATGGCGCACCTCATGCGCCGCGCCGCCTTCGGCGCTCCCCTCGACGAGCTCGAGAGCAGAGCGGCGAAGGGCTACGAGGAGACCGTTGAGGAGCTCCTGAACCCCGGCGATCCGGAGGACCTCTCACAGGACGAAATCAGGCGCTACCACGTCGACCACTCCGAGCTTCGCCAGATGAACTCGGCGGCGGGCAACTGGCTCTATCGCATGATTACCTCCAAGAACCCGCTGGAAGAACGCGTCGCCCTCTTCTTCCACAGCCTCTTCGCAACGGGATACACCAAGCTCAATCAGGCCCGGTGCCTCCTGAACCAGATCGACATGTTCCGCCAGCGCGGGCTGGGCGGATTCGACACTCTCCTCATAGAGCTGTCCAAAGACCCCGCCATGCTCCTGTGGCTCGACAACAACGAGAACCACAACGGCCACATCAACGAGAACTACGGCAGGGAGCTGCTCGAGCTCTTCTCCATGGGCATCGGCAACTACACCGAAGACGACATCAAGGAGGCCTCCCGCGCCTTCACCGGATGGACCCTCGGCAACGTCGAGTACATGGCCATGCGCGCCATGAAAGACTCGATCTGGCCGTACAGCCGCATCGCCTGGCACTTCCAGTACCGCGCCGACGACCACGACGAGGGCGAAAAGACCTTCCTCGGCGAGACGGGGAACTTCAACGGCGAAGACATCGTTGCCATCATCTGCAGGCAGCGGGCGACGGCCGATTTCATCTGCACGCGTCTCTTCCAGTTCTTCGCCGCCGACCACGTCGATGATGATGGCAAGGCCACTATCGACAAGATGATTTCGACCTACTTCGCATCCGACTACGAGATTGGAGCCGTCCTCCGCACCCTGTTCAACTCCGACTACTTCAAGTCGGATGCCGCCCGCCACGCGAGGGTGAAGGGGCCGGTCGAGTACGTCGTCGGCGCGATCAAGACGGCGGGAAGCTACCGCCGGCCTACCCTCGGCATCGACAAGGTGGCCGAGCAGGCCTTCTTCATGGGACAGGGCCTTCTCAATCCCCCCACGGTCGAGGGGTGGCACGAGGCCGAAGAGTGGATCGACAGCGGAGCGCTCGTCGAGCGAGTCAACTTCGTGGCGAACGAGCTGGCCGATACCTCCCAACCGGGCGTCCAGGCCATCATCGGGAAGCTGGCGGACGCGAACGGCGGAACCCTCACACCGGACGAGGTGGTCGATAACTGCCTCGACCAGATGGGCGCCATTGCCGTGTCCGACACCACGCGCGCGGCCTTAGTCGACCATGTTGGCGAGCAGGGCCACTTGAGCCTTACTGAAGGCGGCTCGGAGGAGCGAGTGGGCGAATTGCTCGGCCTCATCGCCGCCACCCGCGAATACCAGATGGCGTGAGGATATACGCCACTCTCACTGACAACGGAGACCACACACACCGATGACGACTGCAACCGCAACGACGACTCTCGATTACATCAAGACCATCGGCATCACCAACAATGGCGACAACGGTCGCGGTTTTGCCAATCCCTACAGCATCGCCGTCAGTAGAGACGGGCGCATCTACGTCATCAGCCGCTGCGACCCCGCCCGCGCCACAGCCATAAGAGTCGGCGTCCAGGACATCGACGAAAACTTCCTCTTCGAGTTCAGCGAGGGACACGGGAGCGGACCGGGCCAGTTCGTCCTCCCCGTGGCAATGACTTTCGACAGCCGGGAGCGACTGTACATCACCGACGAGTACAACCATCGCGTCGCCATATATAGCTCCGAGGGCAAATTCCTCGAACAGTGGGGCGAGCACGGCTCCGAGCCGGGTAATCTCAACGGTCCCGCCGGCATCGCCATCGACTCGCACGACAACGTCTACATCGCCGACCAGCACAGTCATGCCATCAGCAAGTTTACCGCCGACGGACGCTTCCTCCTGAGATTCGGACGCGAAGAGGACGTCACGCCGGAACACAGCCTCTACCAGCCGTGGGGACTCTGCATCGACGCTGACGACAACCTCCTCGTAGCCGACTGGCGGCACAATGCCGTGAAGCGCTTCTCGCCGGATGGCAAGCATCTCCAGACCTTCGGCGGTCTGCGAGATACACTGTTCAATCGTCCTTCCGGCGTCGCCGTCGATTCTGATGGCTACACCTACGTGACCGACTGGGGCAACGAGCGCCTGCAGGTGCTCGCCCCCGACGGAACCCTGTGCGCCACCGAGCGCGGACGCGCAACGCTGTCCCAGTGGGCCGAGGACTTCTTCAACTCGAACCCCGACGAGGTTGTGGTGCGGGAAATCTCAAACTTGACGCCGGAACTCCCCCCGCATCTCGCAGACGATCCGTATCAAGTGTCGGCCCAATCCGAGCCCTACTTCTGGGGTCCCGTCGCCGTCACCGTGGACGCCGACGACCGCGTGTACGTGGTGGAGAGCAACCGCCACCGCTTCCAGATCTTCAAACGAGCTCATACCAAATCGTTTTGACTACGTCGTAATTCGCATGACCAACGTCCCCATCCGTCATTCCGGCGAAGGCCGGAATCCAGAGAGCCCGATCAGTAAGAATACGGCGGCATGACACAGAATTAGTCTTAGTATCCTATACCCCCTAGTACTCAGTCAACTTGAATATGACGAACAGGCAGATGCCGATTTATCCCCTCTCCCGTCGTGGGAGAGGGCTAGGGTGAGGGTGTCTTGAGTAAGCTACCAAAATCATATGGAACCGGTACTAGTATCGTTCCCATTTGAATATGATAGTCGAATTGAGAGGTGCGTATCCCCTCTCCCGTCGTGGGCTGACAGGGGTATGTAAACCGGAATTGCAGCTACGATCAGGCTCCCGACGCCCTGTCATTCCGAGCGCGGCGAGGAATCTAAAGTCCATAACCACAAGACCAGCCGGCCAGTGCCACGTTTATCTCATGACCAATGATGTAAAACAACGTAAGGACTTTCCAAGTCGGCGTTGTCTTCGGACGGACACCTTAGATTCTTCGACTCCGCTCCGCTCCACTCAGAATGACAGTGACGGGGCTATTCCTCATCAATGGAGAGTGGCTCGATAGGCAAATACATACCCCCTAATCTCTCCCCCCACGGGGGAGAGACACAGAGAGGGGGAAATCGGACATCACAATCATCACCCTAAGGAGAAACAATGGCCTGGATTGACGCCCACATTCATATCTGGACTTCCGACACGGACAGCTACCCTCTCGCGGGAGAGCAGACCGCCGCCGACCTCGACCCGCCCGACTTCACGCCGGAGATGTACCTGCGCCATGCGCGACCGTCCGGGATCGAGAAGGTCGTCATCGTGCAGACTGGCTACCACCAGTTCGACAACACCTACGCCACCGACGCCATCAAGCGCTTCCCCGGCGTGTTCAGCGTGATAGGCATCGTCGACGAGACCAAAGAGAATGTCCAGGAGGACATGGAAGCCCTCAAGGCCCAGGGAGTTCGCGGGTTCCGCATCGGCGTCGACTACGACGGGCCCCAATGGGACAGGCTCTTCGAGGCCGCCGCCAATACGGGTCAGGCCATGTGCCCCATCACCCATCCCGTCGGCGCTCCCGCCATCAAGGAAATGGCCGCCAAGCACCCCGACACCACCGTCGTCGTCGACCACATGACGCGCGTCGGAGAGATGGAGCCCATCAACGACGATCACGTCGCGCAGCTGACCGACATCGCGACCCTGCCCAATACCAACGTCAAGATTTCCCGGCTCCACGCCCTCGGCGACGGCCCGCCCCATGACGACCTCATCCCCATGATACGGCAGATCATCGACGCCTTCGGCCCTGAACGCTGCATGTGGGGAAGCGACTCCCCCTACCAGGTCGTCAAGGAAACGATGGAGGACTCCATCTCCGTCGTCCGCGACAAGCTCGGCCTCTCCGACTCCGACCGCGACCAGGTCCTGAGAGGCGCCGCCGAGCGCCTCTTCTTCAGCTAGACCCCAACACCCTCCGCGTGGCGTACCCCCCTCTCCCATCGTGGGAGAGGGCTGGGGTGAGGGTGAATCGCAATATCAAAACCATGTTGACACGGTACTAGTAGACCAACACCTTAGGAATGTTAGGGGAACGAGACAATGACTGGTAGGGGCGGGTTTCAAACCCGCCCCTGGTCCCTCTTTCAAACCTCCCGTAGGGGCGACCCTTGTGGCATCTGCTCCAACTAATTCACTTTCGGGGTATTTGCGGAGCGCCTGAAGCATTTGCGGTTAGCATATCGAGGGGTGCGTATGAGCACCAGCCCGGGTGGTGCGGGCAGTATTTCCTCGTCGGGTATGTTTGGGGTGTGAATGCGGGTTCTGCGGGAAGGTCGAATGAAGCCCAGTTCCCGCCCTCGCTCCACGAATATCTTCACGGGATCCCTGCCATCATAGGCATACCGTGGCGCATACTCAACCAACAGGCTGATGGACACCTCGAACGGGTCCACCCCGGCTCTGTGAGCTATCTCAAGCCTCAGCGACTGCAGGACTTGCGAGATAATCAACGTCGCCCATATCTGCTGGTAAATCACCACATGCTTGGAAGACCACAGAAGGCGCAGCTTCAGATGTTGCTTGATCAGTTTGAACGCCATCTCGATGTCCCACCTGCGAGCGTAGACCTCGGCCATCGATGAGATCGGGAACGTATTTGGCTCAAGAACGTTGGTGATGTAGCGTCGCATGGTACCGCCCTGTCTGAACGTCACCAGCCGAACGGCGTATTTGGCCCGATCAGCGCGGTGGGCTCCCAGCCACACGATGCCGTCAAACACCTCGCCCCTCTGATAGAAGGTGTGTACGACCTTGTAGCTGGTCTTTATTCTCAATCTGCTCAGCCAATAGACATTCCTGTCTGTGAGCCAGTCAAACCAGGCGAAGCCGAAGTATCCAAGGTCTGCCAACACCAGTGTTCCGGCTGGCAGGTCTTGTGCCAACTCCCGCGCCGACACCTTCTCGTTCTGTTGGGGATTCGGATGAAGCTTGACGGTCCGCCACTGCTGTCGTCTCACGTCGAACACGCCTGCCAGCTTGCCAGGGAGCAGACGAGTATCGCCTTTGGGGATTCTTCTCAGAGGAGGAAGCCTTCTCGACATGGCGTCCAGGGTACTTTCGTCTATGCAGACCACCTGCTTGGCGAACGGCGCCAGTTGCTCAGATACCAAACCCTGCAATCGTTCTGTCAATACACTGCTGATGTGCTTGAAGAGTCTCTCGAACGGCTCAGGTCCCGCGTCATGGAGCCGTTTGTAGACCGCTTGGTCGGTAACGGGAAATCGGGGGAAGAACCACAGTCCGTGCTCGGAGATAAGACGCCATACGGCCAGTTGGCTCTCAAAGCCTCTCAAGACACAGACCAGCAGTCCGGCCCACAGAGCCATGGCAGGCAGAATGCGGGGCCTGCCAGGGCCCTTGTCGTTGTGATCCGGCTCCATGTCCTCCAAACACTGCTGGAGAAACCCCTCTATGTTCCCGACCGAGTCTCGGTCGTCGTCGGTCTTGGTCGACATTACAAAGTTCCTCCTGGCGAGTAGTCATATCCTTTTACTACTCACAGGAGTACTATCCAAAGGGAAAAACGGTTCTCATACCAATTAGTTGGAGCAGATGCCCTTGTGGTCGCCCGCCTCCGCTCTCCGCGTGCCTTCGGCGGCAAACCCACCCGTCATTCCCGCGAAGGAACCTCACCCCCTAACGCGATACGTGGCGGGAATCCACTCCCCCTCTGTGCTCTCTCCCCCCTCTGTGCTCTCTGTGCCCTCTGTGGTGAATCCCCTCTCCCGTTCGCGGGAGAGAGCTTGCCCCGTACTCGATACGGGGGCTCGGGTGAGCGTGAAAATACCCGCTTTTGACAGATCCCCAGACCACCCTTAACATAGAACACATGAACTACTACACAGACCTACGACTCGACGAACTCGGCCTCTCCTCCGACGAGGAGGCCGAGGAACTGGAATTCGAGCTCGAACTGCGCTTCGAGGACTTCACTCCCGGGGACCTCAAGACCTGGCGCCAGCAGACCACCTACCTCGAATACTTCTCTCGGATCGGGACGGTTACGTCGGCTGCGCAAGAGGCTGGTGTCACCGGCTACAAGGCCCAGAGATGGAAGTACGACAACGTGCTCGGCTTCACGCGAAGGCTCGAGATGGCAACCCTCATATTCAAAGACAGGCTTCGTGAGAAGGCCATGCGGCGCGCCAGCGAACCGAAGGCCCCTGCGACGCTCCTCATCGAGCTGCTCCGCGCCTACATCCCGGAGGAATTCTCCAGGAACGGCCACAAGTGCGACACCTCCAAGGCCGACGAGCTGCTCCGCCGCTTCCGTGAGGATGCCCACCGAGAAAAGGAGGCCGGCCACCCCAAACTCCGCAAAATGGCCGAGGGCGCGGAAAACGCATATCCCGACGACGACCTACCTTCGCAGGCTGTCATCCCCAACGACAACGATCCCAACGCCACCGAAGCCTGGCTGCCTCACGAGCCATCCTCGCCTAACCATACCGGCGAGGGAACGTCACCCCATACCCCCACACGGGGCGGGAATCCCCCAACTCCCACCACACCTTCCGCTGTGATTTCTCACGCCCGACCGGCGAGGTCCTCTGCGCCCTCTGCGCCCTCTGTGGTGAATTCCCCCTCCCGCGCCCAGCGCCGCGAACAACTCCGACAACAAAGAAAAGACGAAAAGAAAAACACCTTCCCTGTAAAGCGCTTCTAACCCGCGCCAAACACCCCTGCACCCACACGCCACAGAGAGATACGGAAAGTTGCCAAATGTTACAAAATTCAGTCCCGCCACTCCCTCCGCAGTTAACTCTCCTACCGCCCATGTCGCAAAATGACCGCAAATGTCCGTCTAAACCAAATCCCCACTCTCTCCGTGCCCCTGCGCACTCCGCCGTGAACCGGACTCGTCATTCCGGCGGAGGCCGGAATCCGGAAAAACCCTCCGCGGTAACTGTTCAGAGTTAGTGAGGTATGCACGCATTGTCCTCCTGCTGTCATTCTGAGGAGCGCAGCGACGAAGAATCTACAATCTCTCCCCCGCCGGGGGCTGACAGGGGTAGGTAAAACGGATATGTAGCTATGATCCGACCCCGCCTACCTGTCATTCCGAGCGAAGCGAGGAATCTAAAATCCATAACTGCAAGACTGGACAGCCGGTGCCGCGCAAATATCGTGACTAAGAACCGAAAACGGCGTATGAACGCTCTAACATTGTGACAGACACTTTAGATTCTTCGACTCCGCTCCGCTCAGAATGACAGTCGCGGGGTTGCTTTCTCATCATTGGAGAATGGGTCGATTGTCAAATGCATACCTCTGTCAGCCCCCGCCGGGGTAGAGATACAGAGAGGGGGTCTTCGCAATTCAACTCACGAAGACTGAACAGTTACCTCCGCTGCGAGTCCCTTGCTTTCTTCGCAGTCCTTTCTTCTTCCCCCCCACCCATGTCATGAAATGTCGTGAAATGTCAGGCGAAATCGCACCCCCACCCTCCGTGCTCTCCGTGACCTCTGTGGTGAATCCCCCGCGCCTCCCGCGCCAAACCTCCCCCCCAACGTCAGAAAGTCTCAGGAAGTGTCAGGCTATAGCCTACCCCCTCGGAGGCAAGCTACCTCATCCAGTCGCGAGACAGTCCGGGGTAGTCGGACGTCATCTCTGCGAGTCTCTCCTCAGGCACGAGGAAGAATCTGCCGGTAGCCTTGGCGGCTGCCGTGCCGTCGGGCAGAACTACCTCCGCCTGCGCAGTCACCATGCGCCGGTTCGTTTCGAGGTGCTCGGCAACCGCCGTCACCTCCTGTCCTATGAACACCGGCTTGCGGAAATGCACGTCGATCCCGGCAGTCATCGACCAGCGGTTGTGGGTAATCATCGATACCCGGCTCATGACCTCGTCCAGCAGGGAAGTGATGATCCCCCCGTGCAGGTAGCCCGGAAACCCTTGATACTCTTCCAGGGCGGTAAACCTCGTTATGATCCGGTCCCCGTCGCGTTCCATCCGAAGCTTGAGGCCATAGGCGTTGCGCGGCCCGCACGCGAAACAGAGACCATAGTCCGTTACGTCGTTCAGAGACAGCTGCTCGTTCCCCTCCGTCATTGTCAGTTGGGCTTCAATCCCTTCCTTCGAGAATCTTCTTTAGACGAGCGGCGTTTTCCACCGTTTCACTGCGAACGATCTGTTCGATGAATGGGCCCGCCAGAGATAACAGGCCTTCCGCCTCTCCCGATACAGTGAATGCCACGGAAGTTCCCCCCTTCTTTGGTTCTACCTCGACCAGACCTCTCAGGGCTATGGGTCCCGATTCTGACGCGAAGGCAAACCGCTCGTTCCGCTCGAACTCAGTTGTGTCCAACACGAGAGTCACTGCCTGCCCCATGAACTGCCGTCGAACACGGACCCTCGTATCCGGTCCGATGGGCTGGTCGCCGATCGGCTCCGCTTCAAGGACGGCCTCCTGCCATTCCGGCATGTTCCAAGGCGCTGCCAGATAGTCAAACACGTCGTCAACAGGGCGGTCGATGAACACGGAGTGCTCGATGCGAATCAATGCGGACTTCTCTCCATATTGTAGGACGAGTGCCGTTCTACCGTACCAGAAGAAGCATAGTCGGACAATTGAGGCGGAATCATCAAGGTAACCGGCCAAAGCGATGACATTAGGTGTGAAGCTGTGGCTATTGCCGACGGTCCGAACATTCGCATGAGACTCTTGGGAGGTTTGTTCGTCAGGGAGCCAAGATCCTCGAAGCCGACGGTGGCGTTTATGTAGTCGCGCAGGACGATCTTGCCCGCGTCTACGTCTCCGGCAAGAAGGCACTCTACGCCTTCTTTCAGCAGCCCTTCACGAAATGCCGGGTCGCGCCGAGCGCGGGCCTGCACAGTCTCTTCGAAATCACGGGTGAGCGCCATTTGCATACCTCCCGCCGCTTGCGCCGCTTGTTCTCTTGCCAAAGCTCACGGGTCTCCTCGATGGACGGTGTCTATACTCCCATGATCCGCGCCATGTTTCCGCCGAGAATCATGTCCATGTCGGACTGCGGTATGAAGTCGCAGTAGCTGCGGAGGAAGTCGAGGTTCTGCCGGTACGTCCACCAGAGGAGGGATACGGGTATGTCCGTTCCCCATATCAGCTTCTCAGGGCCTATGCGGCGGTACATCTTCTCCATGGTGGGGAGGATCTGAGGCATGGGGTAGTCCCAACGTCGCTGGAGGAAGACGGCGAAGAGCAGCTGGATGTGGTAGTTCGGATTGTCGATGGGCGCGGCGTCGTATACCTCATCTGGGACGACGAGCTTCTCGTTGTCCGCGAACATTCGCCAGTTGAAGCCGTGCGTCTGAACAACCGTCACGTCGGGGTAGCGCTCCATCCAGCGGCCCAGTGTGCGCAGCTCCTCCAGGTATTCGGCGTAACCGGACGAATGGAGCGTGAAGAATACGGGTATGCCGAGGTCGCTCAGGGCGTCCCAGAACGGCGTGAAGGTCGGGCTCGCCCACTTCCAGTCGAGGCCGTACAAGTCCATGTGGTGCGGCATGAACTGGTACCCGTGCAGGCCGAGGTCGTTGATGGCGTATTGGAGCTTCTTGATGCAGGCGTCGGTGTCGGAGGCCAGCAGCCACTCCTCGATGTAGGCGAGCCCCTGGATGCGGTCTGGATACGCTCGAACGCACTCGGCGATGAACTCGTTTGACTTGCTCATGTAGGGCGTACGGTGGAGGAGCGCCATGTCGACGCCGACGTAGTCCATCTCGGCAACGAGGTTGTTGGCGGTGAACGTGAGGTGGTCGACCCAAGGAGGGAGAGCCTGTTTGACGAACGTCTCGCCGTCCACGTCCCACTCGACCCTGCCGTTCTCTGCCGTCCGGAATCCGGCTTCCTTCAATGCGTCGAAGTCCCAGGGCCGGGCAGGGTCGACGAGTCCGCTGGCGTCGCCCGGCAACCGGTCTCGCTTTCGCCAGACGGGCTGCTGGCGCGACGTTGCCATGAACAGCTGGAGGAAGCGGTCGAACTCGGCTCGGTCTTCGAAGCCGCCGCCGAGGCTGGGGTCCTGGGCGCAGTAGGCGTGTCCGTCATAGATCATGGATTTTCCTTATTACACCAATTCGTTCTGACTACGTCGTAATTTGCATGACCAGCGTCCCCATCCGTCATTCCGGCGAAGGCCGGAATCCAGAGAGCCCGATCAGCAAGAACACGGCGGCATCACACAGAATTGGTATTACATTGCCGCGAGGGCGGAGACTTCGACGAGGAACTGTTCGTTTGCGAGGCCGCCCACAACGAGGAGCGTCGCCGGCGGATAGTCGCCGCTGGGGAACGCCTCATCGAAAATGGCGGTTCTGGCGTCCATGAAGCCCTGCACGTTCTCGCGTCCGACGATGTAGTAGGTGAACTCGACCACGTTTGCGTACGACGTGCCCGAGCCCGCAAGGACGGCCGACATGTTGCGGAATACCTGTCGAGTCTGGGCGATGACGTCGTCTTCGCCAACAAGCTGCCCGTCAATATCGAGGGCGACCTGACCCGCAATGACGACCAGGGGGCCTTCGGCTCGCGCGGCGTGGGAATACTTGCCGGGCGGCACGTGCACGCCCTTCGGACTGTCGATCTTGAATCGCGGCATTGCGTTTCTCCTTAGGTCGTTTCGAGGCCGAGTAGTCCGGCCCCGTTGTTGTGCGTGATGTCGTTAAAGTGGGCCTCGGACTCGCATGAGTTGCGGAGCAGCGCCAGCATGACCTCGCCGAGGCAGGCGCGAACGGCGCCGTTTGGGTAATTCCCTCGTCCGTCATGGCAAGGACAGTCGGTGCCCCAGAGGAGTTTTTTGTGATGGCGCCTGAGGAAGTCGCGGGTGAAGTTGACGTCCCTTAGTAGCGCGAGGTAACCGGAGCGGGCGGAGAGGTCGCCGTAGAGGTTGGGATAGTCGGTCAAGAGGCGGTCGGTCGTACCGACGGGCGCGACGGGGCCCATCGGGTAGTCGGAGAAATCGGGCGAGGCAGGGTCGGTGACGGCGTCGGCGCTGATGTTGGTCCACCAAGCCATTGCGTGGCCGATGAACGTGGTATCGGGCAGGGCGCGAACGACGCTCTCGAGGGCGGGGAAGTTGGTCCCGAATGCGCCGGTGTAGTCCATATGGATGAGGACGGGCCAGCCGAACTCGCCGCAAAGCCGGTAGATGTCCATGTTGCGGGGATGGTCGACGGGCAAGCGTACCTTGTGTTCGCCGAAGCCCTTTACGACGCCGGTGTCGCGCAGGGCGTGGAGGCGTTCCATGGCGTCTGGACTCATGGGGTCGACATGGCAGAAGGCGACAGTCTCGTCCGGGCAAGCCTCGTGCGCTTCGATTGTGACCTGCGTGGACATCGAGTCGCTTTCCCCGGCGGCTGACGTCGGTCCGGGCTCAAGTGGCAAGAGGACCGAAATGCCTCCACCGTGAGCGTCGATGTGTTGACGTACGTTGTCGATTGAGCGGTTCGTGCCCAGGTGGGTGTGAAAGTCGATCATGTGTGGGCTTCCGCCAACCTGACGGCGTGTGCGGCAACCTTGTCGAAGGCCGTCGCGTACTGGTCGATCAGGTCGTCCGACGGACGGGTGAAGCTCGGCAGCTCGATGGTGTCATAGGGGACTTCAGGGTCTTCGGTGACGGGGAGGACGACGCTCTTGTAGTCGATCTTCGTCACGTTCTGGCCGAGGACCTCCCAGAGGATGTCCTCCGTGCCGTGCTCGTTGCCGGCGAATACGGGATGCTTGTGGAGCATTCGCCAGAGGCCGTCGGTGTGAGGGATACGTGAGTCCCTGCGCGCCGGGGACTTTACACTGGCGCCCTCGGCGTTGAGGACCTCGATGAGTCTGTCGCGTGTCATGCATCCGAGCTTGTCGGGGTGGAACACGATGCGCCCGGACTGGTACGGCGAGGGGAAGTAGTCGGGGTAGTCCGGTACGGAGAATCCGTCGATCTCGGCTATGGCGCGTCCCAGCTTCGCGGCGTTGTCGTGGCGGACATTCAGACGCTTGCGCCAGTGCTTCATCTGGACGGCGCCGATTGCCGCCGTGATGGTCGCCATGCGGTACTTTTCGCCGAAGCTGAAGCCGCTGACGGCCCGCCACTTCGGGTCGGGGAGGTTCTTGAGCCGCTCGTAGTGGCCGAGGGTTGCGGCGCGCTGGAAGACCTCGTCGGAGTTCGTCATGAAGACTCCTCCCTCGCCGGCGGAGGTCAGCTTGCCGTCCTGGAAGCTGATGGCAGAGGCGTCGCCGATGGTACCGAGCATGCGTCCGCGATGGGTCGTTCCCTGGGAAACAGCGTTGTCCTCCACGACCTTCAGGCCGTGTCGCCTTGCTATATCCATGAGGGTGTCCATGTCGGCGGGAATGCCTTTCCAGTGGACGACCATGATGGCCCTGGTGCGCGGAGTGATCTTGGACTCCACGTCGGCAGGGTCGAGGGTCGTGGTGAGCGGGTCGATGTCGGCAAAGATGGGGACGGCGCCGCATCCGATGATGGGCAGGCAGTTGAACGGGTGGACGGCGGACTGGGTGATGACCTCATCGCCGGGGACTACGCCGACGCCGAAGAGAGCGGTGTGCAGAGCCGTGGTGCCGCTGGAGTGGGCGATAGCGTGTTGGACGCCCCATGTGTCGGCAACGAGTTTCTCCAGCTCGGTGATCGGGCCCGGGCCATCAATTGCGCTCGAAAGTGAGTGACTGCGGATGAGGTCCGCGGCGACCTGGGCCTCTTCCTCAGTGTAGATGGGCCACTGGGAGAAGTGGGCCTGGTCGATTGCTATGGCGGGGCTGCCGCCGAGGGCGGCGGGTTGGTCGGTCATGTGTGGAGGCCCCCTTCCTTAATCCTTCCCCCGTCGGTGTTGCTAGGGGAAGGTTTCAAACCTGCCCCTACGGGAATCGTCTCTTTCATTCTGCGGTAGAAAGGATCGTGGCTAGTCTATTCTATGGCGCCAGGCTACATGGAGTCCCATTCGTCGGGGAGGATGGGGGTGTAGTCCTTGTACTTTTCCTGCCAGAGGCGGATGCGCGAGGCGAGGTCTCGGATGGTGTGGCGGTATGCCTCGTCGTTGTAGAGATTGCGTAGCTCGTGCGGGTCGTTGTTGAGGTCGTAGAGCTCACACTGATCGCCGGGGCTGAGGTGGAGTTTCATTCCCTCGTGAGTGATGATCGCGCGGCGCGGCATGGACGAGGCTCGACGTACGACGCGTTCGGGGATGGTCGTGTTGAAGCGCGTATTCGGACGGCCGTCGGAGCCGTTCCACTGCACGAAAACGTCGTTTTCGCTGAGGTCGGCCTTGCCCTCGAGCACCGGCACTCGGCTCTCGCCTTGAATCTCGCGCGGTATCTCCTGGCCGAGCAGATCGAGCAGGGTGGGCACCGTGTCTACGAGGCCGATACGACCCTCGACCCGTCGCTGCTCCTGTGAAAGCCACGGGACGTGCATCAGGAACGGGACGCGCATCGCCTCCTCGTACATCATCGTCTTGTGGAGCATGGCGTGATCGCCCATCATGTCTCCGTGCTCGCTCGTGTACGTGATGATGGTGTCGTCGGCCTGGCCGCTCTCTTCCAGGGCCTGCATGATACCCCCGACCGCTCTATCGACCAGCGTCACCAGCCCGAAGTACCGGGCGCGAATCTCCCGCCATCCTTCCTCTTTCGAGAGGTCGACGCCTTCCTCCGTGGCGTTCCTGTAGAAGTCGGCCATCATGCGGTGGAGCGCCGAGGCGTTCTCACCGGGAGGTCGCAGGAACGCCGGCCCGGTGTTGAGCTTGTCGCGAGAATGAAGGTCGTCCAAGGGACCGATGAACGGAGTGTGTGGTTCGAAGAAGTTGACGTAGAGCATGAACGGACGGTCATCGTCCGCGGACTCGCGGATGAACCGCTCGACGGCTCGTCCGAGGTAGGAGGCTTTCGTGTCGCGCTCCGGCATCTGAGCGGCGTAGGGACGGCTGAAGACCGGCTGCTCGTCGGGGAAGCGCGTGCGCGCGTCGTCTTCGCCGTACTCCTTCACGAGCGTCTCGCGGCCATTTACGTCGGGCTCGTATCCCTGTGAGATGAGGTAGTAGTGGTAGTCGGAGAAGGTGCCCAGCGCGGTCGTATCGGAGTAGTAAGGACGATAGAGGTCTTCGATGCTCACCCACTCGTTGAAGCCGTGCTGAGGGCGTAGCTCGTCACCGAGGTGCCATTTGCCGAAATACCCCGTTCGATACTCGTCGGGGACCAACTCCGCAATCGTCCTCGTCGCGGGTGGAAGGGGAACGTTGTTGACCGTGCAGCCGCTCGTGTGGGGATAGAGTCCGGTGAGTATCGTCGCGCGGGAGGGCGTGCAGACGGGCTGGCTGACGTAGGCGTTGTCGAATACGAAGCTCCGGCTCGCGAGCGCGTTGAGGTTGGGCGTTTGGATGTCGTCGTTGCCGTAACACGCCATCGTGTCGGCCCGCTGCTGGTCGGTGAATAGGAACAGGACGTTCGGCTGCTTAGGCAAGGTCACTCTCCTTGAGGGCGGTCCCGGATGCCGGACCGCGGGCCTCGTTCGCTGCGAGCAGGGATTCGACGACGTTTGGGTTGTAAGGAGAGTTTAGTCAAGGGGCACCTTCACCTCTCGCCCCGTTGCGGCGGAGAGGTAGGCGGCGTACGTTACCGCCAGCACGTCGCGCCCCAGGGAACTTCCCGACTCCGGCGGACGGTCGTCGACAACGGCCTCGCAGAAGTCCTGCATCTCGTGCGGGAAGCCGTTGATCCAGTCCTCGTCGGGGTTGGTGAACTGCCAACCGGCGGTCGTCTCGACCTTCTCGCGGACGTACTCTTGGGAGAATGTCGCGTTGGCGGGGGAGTATGCGACGACGGAGGTGTTTGGGCTCATGCCAATCTGAACGGTAGCCTGCCCGGCGTAGACGGTCATGACGTTTTGAATGCCGCCGAGCGCGGTATCAGCCGCCGTTATCTGCGCAACGGTACCGTCGTCGAATGTGACGACCATCGTGCCCCAGTCCTCGCAGTCGACCCAGCCGGTGCGAATGACGTGGTGCTGCTCGCGCTCGAAGGCCTCGCTCTTGGTGAGGTTCGCTACGCTCCCGGTAACGCGGACGGGCCGGACGGGTCTGCCGGTTTGTCTCATGCCCTCGTCCATCTTTAGGTAGAGCGCTCCGCCCAGGGGATGGCATCCTTTGACGAGGAGGCTGCCGCCTCCGGCCGTCTTCCACTGCATCTGGTACGGCGAGTGAGTCCCGCTGTGCGACTCTTCGCCGACGAGACGGAGGATGGGGCTTTGCGACGACGCCAGGAGACGCTTTGCCTTCTGGATACCCGGCGCATACACCCAGTTCTCAGCGTACATGATGCGCTTGCCGGAAGACCGCTCCGCCTCGATCATTCGGTCGGCGCTCCCCAGACTCGCGTTGAGGCAGCGCCGCCATCCCTCTTCGTCGTCGCCACGGACGAAGCTGCCCGACAGCGGCTTTTCGATGACGACGTGCTTGCCGGCGTTCAGCGTTGCGACGGCGATGTCCTCATGCAGGCTGGTGGGTACGCAGGCGTCCACGAGGTCGACCGCAGAGTCTTGCAGCGCCTCGTCGAGCGTGGCGTAGGTCTTCTCGAATCCGTAGGCGGCGGCGAATTCGGCGGCGGCATCCGGCCTGCGACCGTAGACTCCCGCAAAGTGGACGTCAATGCCATGCACTCGTTTGTAGTTCTCGGCGTGGAACGTAGCCGCGAACCCATAGCCCAGCATTGCGATCCCGATAGACTTCATACCGCCCCATGCATCCGCTGCGTCGTCCTACTTCAGGCTCGTTCGCCTACGATGATACCATGCCATGCAAATCTCCCTACGGTTGGGTCTCCGTGACTGAGCAACGCCGCACCATCACAAGCGCGCATGACATCTCGCTCCGCATGACCGTTCAGAGTCATGGCTGGGTCGCATTAGAACCCTGGAAGTGGGACGAGGAGGCGGGGATACTCTCTCGCAACGATCTGCTCGGGGGGTCGACGACGATCGCGGTCACGCAGAGTGAGCCGAGGGCGATTGACTTACGGGCGGAGGGTGACGGCAGCACCGACATGTCCGTCGTGGAGGCGACGGTGCGGCGCTGGCTGTCACTCGACTGGGACCCGACAGAGGCGATCGAGGTGGCGTCGGCGGTCGATAGCGACGTTGCCGATGTGGTTCGACGAGGTGGCGGGCGATTCCTTCGCGGCTCGAACTTCTACGAGGACTACCTGAAGACGGTATGCACGGTGCAGATCAACTGGGCGGGGACGAAGCGGATGGCCGGCCGTCTCGTGGAGGAGATCGGTGAGGGTTTCGTTCCAACTCCGGTGCAGGTCATGGATGCGGGGGAAGCGGCCCTGAGGGAACGGGCGTCAATGGGGTTTCGCGCCAAGGGGATCATGGTCACGACCGAGCGGCTCTTGAATGACGGACTTGTGGACGAAAGAGGCGAGGCGGCGGAAGCGGCGTTGACGTACGACGTTCTGATCGCGTTGCACGGCATCGGGCCGTACGCGGCGAGCCATCTGCGGGTGCTGCTTCACGATTTCAGCCGGGTGCCCGTCGACTCCGAGGTGACGTCGTTCTTTCGGGAGCGGCACGGGATCGGCCCGAAGGAGGTTGAGTCGTTTCTTGAACGATGGGGTGAGTACAAGTTCCTGGGGTACCGGTTGTCTCGACGCTTGGGGGGATCGTAGTAACCCCCCTCTCTGTATCTCTCCTCCGCTGCAGGAGAGATATGTATTCCGTGTGATCGGATTGTTTGGAAACGCCTTCACCCTGCTAGCCGAACCGCGGGGCGGGCCAGGACATTAGGCCCGTCAACTCCACGCTGATGTCCCAGAGTTGACGGGCGTGTTCTACGTCGTAGGAGACGGGGGCCGTTTCTCGAACGGCGTTGTCGTAGAAATACTTGCCTGAGACACCTTCGATTTCGGGTGACGTGGCGACGTGAAGGGCGACGGCCGCGCCCTCTTCGGGGCTGTCGCCGAAGAGGGCGCCGGAGCCGAAACCGGCGTCGTGAGAACCGCCCATGTAGTCGTCGAGGAGCTTCGTCGCAATGACGCCGGGGTGGAGGCAGTTGGCGGTGACGTTCGTGCCCTCGAGCCGGCGGGACAGCTCATAGGTGAAGAGGATGTTGGCGAGCTTGGTCTTTCGGTAGACCTGGCTAGCTGTATACTCGCGGTCGGACCGGAGGTCGTCGAGATCGAGCGGACTCTTGCTGTGTACCTGCGACGAGACGGTGACGACGCGGGCGGGGGAGGACGCTTTCAGGGTGTCGAGGAGCAGGTTCGTCAGGAGGAACGGGGCGAGATGGTTGACGGCAAACTGGGTCTCGAGGCCGTCGACGGTGAGTCGCCTGCGGCGGGTGATGGCGCCAGCGTTGTTGATGAGGACGTGGAGTTGCGGGTATTGAGAAATGACCGTTCTCGCCAGCTTGCGGACGGATCCCTGCGACGAGAGGTCGGCGATGAGGAGGTCGACGTTCTGACTGCCGGAGTCGGCGGCGATCTCGGCCTGCGCGGTCTCGCCTCGCACGCGGTTCCGGCAGACCATGACTACGGTCGCGCCCATGCGAGCGAGGCCTGTCGCGGTCGCCTTGCCGATGCCCGCGTTCGCGCCCGTGATGAGGCACACCCTGCCGGCCATGTTCGTCCGATTCATGGCGAGGCATTGTAGCAGAAGCGTAAGGGGGTAAGGGTAAGGCGTGTTCAAGTGGCCGGCTGGAGTGAGGGATTCCGTCGGATGGGGTGATGCATGATTGGGACGGGCGGGTGTGAGGTCCTTTGCCTGCTTATGGGTTTGCAGAAAGCAGAGGGGCCGACCGGCCTGGCCGGAGCCGGAGGAATCTGAGGTGTCCGGTGTAAGACCTGCTCCATGGCGTCTGCCCTAAGGAGTGACTCGTCTATGGTGAGCTTGCCTGTTTGCCGGCGGCTGCTTTGATAGTCCGTTAGGCAGGCAAACAAACCATGATCGGTCAGTCAATTTGACGGTCAAGAACGTGTGGTCTATCATGAATCTACGGCAAAGAACGGCCTGACCTATCAGCACCTATGGAAATGTCCCACAATGTCCCCAAATGTCCCCAAAACACGATGATTCAAGTATCTGAATCTGGCAACTCCTGCACCATTGTTCTAATACCCGATGCAGCTTGCTATCTGGTATACTTGATCGCTGAATACAAAATCACATGATCCGGAGAAGCATCTTTGGCCAAGCAATCGGTATTCGCGAAGAACGAAAAGCGTAAGAAGACCGTCGCGAAGTACGCTGAGAAACGCAATCGGCTCTTGGAGATCGCCAAAGATCCCAAGGCCTCATATGAGGACCAGCTGGAGGCGCGTCAAGAGTTGGCCAAGTTGCCCCTTAACGCGAATCCTAATCGCGTCCGCAACCGCTGCGAGGTCACTGGCCGTCCCCGTGCGTATCTGAGGCACTTCGGCCTGTCCCGCATCACCTTCCGGGAAATGGCCCTCAAGGGCATGCTACCCGGCGTCCGCAAGGCAAGCTGGTAGCGCAACTCAATACCTCTAGCATCCGGTGCGGCTTTCGTTTACCGACCACGCCATCAAGCGGATGTACCATACACCTTGAGTCCATCCTCGCAATTAATTGCGTGCAAGAGAGGGTACCCTTTTGACACCAATATCGGGTCAGCATGATAAAGTCCTACCGGATGGAATCTATAGCGCGGAACCTCAAGAGCGTGTCACTGCGCTATTCCATGCGACTAGCAACCTCAGAGATACCCTGTTGGCTGGTCTACCAGACTGGCCCATCTATTCGCCAGGATCACTGAATGCTTGGTTGGTATTTTTGGGACCATCTCCAGGAAACTCCCCAGGCGGTCAATGGAACTACGATCCGTTACCTTCCTTTGGAAGAGCACATGGCGGCGTGGCCGAATATCGAGACCGTAGGGGCTTTTGGAATGGTATTCGGCACTACGCTCGCGCAATCTTTCCAGAACTCAGCCCAGCCAACGCATATGCATCAACAATGGTTCGTAATCTAGACCCAGAGCAGTCCGCAACTGCACCAACCGGTAGCCATATGTATCCAGCTGCAGTTCAGGTTACTGAAATACTAGACAGATTAGTCCGCCCTCGCTTGGTCATCGCTCTCGGTGGCGCACGAAAGCACACCGATAAGGCATTTCAGAACTGGACGAGTACCGACCACATGGACTCTGGCACACTATACACAGCAAAGAAGGGTAATGAGTGCAAGTGGTTTTCGCTCACGGGTAGTTGGGGTACAGGTGAGCCGTTCCTGTACGTCTCACCGACCGGGATTCATCCTTCGTTGGCGCATGTGTCGAAGCAAGACAGTCTTAGGTTTCTCGATCAGCAGTCGGGAGTCGCTCGTTCCCTGTAAAGAGAGAACCCTCTCAGATGGCTCCCGCCGGACTTTCGAAACTGAAGGACTCTCCAATGACATGCGTAATCTGTAAGTCCGGTGGAACATTTCCCGGCGTTGGTACGGTAACTCTAGAACGCAACGAGACCACCATCGTCTTCAAGAGGGTACCCGCCGAAGTTTGTGACAACTGTGGTGAGAGGTACTACGACGAAGACGTGACGGAAGCCCTTCTCAAGACCGCCGAAAAAGCGTCGGCCTCCGGTGTTCAGGTGGAGATCCGTCGATACGTGGGCACTGAAGCCTCTTCAATCGCTCCGTGAGGGGATAACCTTTCCTCACAGCGGCTAACGGCGTCACGCCTCTTGCAGCGGCAGGACGATATGCGACGGGTGCTCCGCGCTGTGGAATATCGTCTGATGCGCGATCTCGTATCGTCGCTCCAAGCCTAACGGCCCTCCCGTATTTGGATTCACGTCGAAGCGCGGCCAGTTGCTGCTGCTGATGTCCAGCCGAATGCGGTGCCCCTTGCGGAACACGTTCGACGTCGGATAGAGGTGGAAGACGATCTCGTAGGGCGTGCCGGGTTCCATTAGCTCCGGCTCGGTCCACCCGTTGCGATAGCGGGCGCGAATGATCGAATCCGTGATGTTCATCGCGAAGCCGTCGGGGTAGTCGTCGGAGGGTGGGTGAACGTCGATGAGCTTGGCCGTAAAGTCGGTATCTCGCGCTGACGAGGCCGCCCACAGATGCATCACGATGTGGCCCGTTACCTCCGTATCCTCTTCGAGTTCCGGCGTCTGAAACGTGAGGATGTCGTGGCGCGTGTTCAACGGCAGCTCGTTCACGCAGCCGATGAAGTCCGCCCTTCCCCGCTGGTCGAATGCTCCGGCCCGAATAATCGAGTCCGCCGCCGAGATGCCACCGCCCATTGTCGGAACGGGGTCCATTGGATCGAACGTGTAGCCGGTCGATTCGGCATCCTCTTTAGCCGGCTCGTCAATGGACAGTGAGCCGTCCTCGTGGAGGAAGAACGGGGTCTCCTTCGTGCCCGGCAGAGGCCAGTCCGGTTCGCTGCGCCAATAGCCGCCGTGATCGAGTCGGCGGTCATAGTCGTGCTTGTTCATCCGCTGGCTTCCTGTCCCCATCGTGAAGATGCGGACCGGAGTCCACTCCGCAAACTCGGTGTCCATGCCCTTCATGTAGTGGTCGAACCACGCCAGTCGCAGGTCGTTCGTGTTGATATGCGAGTCGAGACCGAAGTCAACGTCGCCCGAGTAGGTCAACTCATACATCCCGTGAGTCCACGGCCCCATCAGGAGAACCTGCTGCGATTTCTTGATCGCTGACAGCTTCATGTAGCTCATCGGCGTGTTCCGCGCATACGAGTCGTACCAACCGCCGAGGTACAGAGTCGGTACATCCGAGTGCTCGTCGAAATACTCGTCCATGGCATAGCCGCGCTGCTTCCAGTAGTCGTCGAACTCCCCGTGCGTCAGGATGTCGATGGCCCACTGTTCATAGGACGGCAGCCTGCGGAGCGCCGTCGCGCCCTTCTTCAGCGGAAACTGCCGAACAATGTCGGGCATGTCTTCCAGGAACGCCTTCATGATCTCCGCCTGAAGCCCGGGATCGGCCATCGCCTCCTTGCTCGTCATCGCCATCCGAAAGACGTAGACGTGGAATCGCTGCTCCAGAGCGCCGTTTTGGCGCATCGAACCGTGGTAGTAGTTCGCCGCGCCGACCGCTACGGTCATGGTTGAAAGGTGCGACGGCGCCATGGTCGCCAGCGCGCTCTGATCGCTGCCCGAGTACGAGCCGCCCATCGTCCCGACCTTGCCGTTGCTCCAATCCTGAATGCCAAGCCACTGCACCGTGTCGTACCCATCCGGCGCCTCTTTGGCGAAGGCATACCACTCGCCCTCAGACTCAAACCTGCCGCGAACGTCCTGAATGACCGTCACATAGCCCCGCCGCGCGAAATACTGGGCGTTGGTGACCTGCCGAGGCGCCGCCTTGTCATAGGGTGTCCGCTCAACGATTACCGGAAAGCGCCCCTCTGCCGGACTCCCATTCATTGATGGGAAATAGATGTCCGACGCAAGCCGCACTCCGTCCCGCATCGGTGTCATGACGTTCTTCCGGCACGCCACGTCATAGGCAATCGGGGATCCTTCGTAAGGGCTGGCCATTGTTTGTCGTATCTCCTTCAGTAGTTTTGTCGGGACGCTTAATGTGGTTAAGGCCGCACCTAAACGAGACCTTCAAGCCTCTCAATCCATTGATGAAATAGGGGACATTCCCTTCGGATGGCTTCGAGACCTATATTCTCAACCGCCTGAACACCCATCAGAGGTTTTTCGTACCACTTGTCTAGGTCCAGAATCCGCTTTGAAGGAGCCGTCTCCGGTGAATCGTCAATGTGTTCGGGAGTCGGGAAGCCGTCACGGATCGCCTGGAACTCACATGATAGATCAGCCTGTCCGATGCTTTGTGCAAGTTGGGCAGGATCGCTGAACAGCAATCCCTCGAACTCGTGCATCATGACGTATGGCACAATTCGTTGTGCATTGACGCTGGGTACATTTGCTATGTCTTTCAGTAAGGCATTCTCGATCGTGCCAGCCTGCTCGGATATGGTCTTCTGCCCTAACCTCGCCTCCCTATATCCCGGCCATGTTCGATGCATGCCGTAATAGTCGACCATCGTGCTTGATATTCCTTCTGGATCATATTTCAAGTGCCTTATTACATCTTTGCGCACGGAATGCCACGGTCGCATGCCGCCTCGGTGACTGCGGTATCGGGCATTCCCAAGTAGGCGAGCGGTTACTTCCTCATATCCAATACTACGGAGATACGGATCCAGAACGCGGTTTACGAAATCTTCCTCAGTCTGGCCTTCTACATGAATGAGCAGCCGCGTCATTGCCTCACTCTCGCCTCGGTCGTCCGCCCAACTCGTTCTTCTCCCAAAGCTGGCCCAAGCTGTAGTCTTCTAGCCAGACCGCCAGTTTGGACGATTCCAGTCGAGTGAATTTCGTGCCCCCCTTAACGCGGTCGGCAACAACCACGTCCTCCGGCTCGAAATGGTCGACGAGAAGAGACGACTGGGTGGAAACAATCACCTGGGTATCGACCGAAGCCTGTCTCATGAGCGATGCTAGCAAAGTTATGGCGTACGGGTGCATCCCCAACTCGGGCTCGTCCAGCAAAATCACCGATGGGCGGTACTCGACTGGCTGGAGGAACAGCGTCGCCATCGCCATGAAGCGCAACGTCCCGTCGGACAACGCAGATGCGTCAAAATATGCATCCGTTCCCACATGTCCCCACTCGAGGCGAATCGTATCGGGATTCTCAGGACGAGGCCCAAGCGCGAAGTCCCTGAAAAACGGCGCAACCTGCTGCACCGTCCGCACAATGGATCGGTAGGAACCTTCGTGCTTCTTTCGGAGGAGGTAGAGGAAGGGCGCGAGATTCGATCCGTCGAAACGGAGGTACCGGTTATCGTGCACGTCCGCCGTCTTCTTCATCGGAGAGTGAAAGCCGGTATCGTGGAAGTGGTAGAGACGCAGCCCAGCGAGAAGGTCTCGGACGTATCTAAATTCCGCTTCTGCACGCTCATCAGGAACCATTCTGCCTTTGACTTCCGTTCCTTTTCCATCCATTCTATGGACTTGGACACCCGAACTGACCCCTGCCTCCTTACCCACCCCTCCGTGAATCGAAATAGCGACAGGTCCGGCGTTTGGATCGTCGGGCATTTCAATGTCTTCCATTCTGGGGACTAGATCGTCAAGCTGACTTGGTTGAAGGTCGATGCGGTACTTAGTTTTTCCATCTCGAAACGAGAGCGCGATTTCTATCTCGTCAGTCACTCGCGATCCGAAATGCAGTACCCTCTCGGCCCCGCCGGCCCTTTTTACGTATTCTTGCAGCCGCCCCTCCGCAACGGCGTTCAGGAAAGAAAAAACGCCGAGGAAGTTGGACTTCCCGGAACCGTTCGGGCCAATAAGCACCGTCAACGCGCCCGGCCTCAACTCTTCAATTGAGGAGATGCTCTTGAAACCCTTCACGGTGATGTAATCGAGTTCAAACACCGGACTCGTCCTACGATCTGACGACTATGCGACGGAGCGGATTATAGGGCACCTATCGACTGCCCGACAAGACGAACGTATCATTATTGCCTACCTGATCCATTGGAGTCTGAGAGACGTATGTCCCCTGTGAAGCTGGCAGTCATCGGGCTTGGACTGATGGGCAGCCGCCATGTCGAGATCGTGCAGTCGTTTGACGGCTGTGAACTCGTGGGCGTCTGTGACCTCGACGAGAATCTCCGCGAAATCGCCGAGCGGCACGGCGTACCATTCTTCCAAGACATCGGTGAGATGCTCGACCGTACAAAGCCATACGGGGCTATCGTAGCCACCCAGAGCGCCGCGCACGTCGAGACATTCGAGGCCTGCGCTCGCCGTGGAATCCACGCGCTCATCGAAAAACCCGTCGCCGACACCACGGAGGCCGCCCTTCGCATAGCTGAACTCGCCGACGCTACGAACACACAGGTGCTCGTCGGACACCACCGTCGACACAATCCCCTCGTCAAGGCGGCGCATGGCATCGTCACGGGCGGAGAGATCGGGGAGCTGTTGGCCGTCTCCATGATGTGGACGCTCATGAAGCCTGACGGCTACTTCGATATCGGTTGGAGGAGCGTGAGACCGGACGGAGGCCCGGTCCTTATCAATCTCGTTCACGAGCTCGACATCCTCCGGTACATCTGCGGAGAGATCGATCAGGTCTTCGCGCAGGGTCGCTCGAAGGCGCGCGGGTTCGAGGTCGAGGACTCCGTCAGCATCTCGATCACGTTTCGCAGCGGGGCCGTCGCCACGATCCTCGGCAGCGATGCGACGACGGCTCCGTGGTCGTACGAGGCGACGACCGGAGAAAACCCGCTGTACTTCAACGTCTCCGAAAACAGCTATTACTTCACGGGGACCGAGGGCGCGCTGGCATTTCCACGAATGGAGCTGTGGAAATACCCTGACCGGAACCGACGGGGCTGGCAGCACCCGGTGAATAAGTCAGTCGTGGCCGTCACACGCGCCGACTCCCTCACGGTCCAACTGGCGCACTTCTGCGAAGTGGTACGGGGAACATGGCCGCCGCTTGTCGATGCCCGTGACGGCGCGCGTTCCCTGGCCGCGGCTCTCGCAGTGCTAGAGTCGATATCGACGAACAAGCCTGTCCGACCGTCCATCGACCAAGGTTAAGGAAGCACCGACCGCAGGTCAGTCACCCTTGACGTTTACGATCTGGCGGAAGCTGTGGACGATCTCCACGAGGTCCTTCGACTGCTCCATGACGGTGTCGATGTCCTTGTACGCGCCCGGCAGCTCGTCGATGAACTCCTTGGATCGCCGCACCTCGATGCCCTGCATGTCTCGGTCGAAGTCCTCCATCGAGAAGCGCTTCCTCGCCTGCGTACGCGAGAATCGCCGCCCCGCCCCGTGCGGAGCCGTCTCGAACGCGGCCTCGCTGCCCAGACCCTGCACGACATAGCTTGCGGTGCCCATCGAGCCGGGTATGAGACCCATCTGCCCCTCTTTGGCCTGGATCGCGCCCTTCCTCGACACCCACACGTCCTTGCCGTAGTGGCGCTCCTTCTGCGTGAAGTTGTGATGGCACTGGATGCGCTCCAACTCAAGCTCACCCTCGTGACCGCCCTCCCCATACACCGTGTAGCTGAGCTCGGTCATCACCCGGTCCATCATCTCCTCACGGTTCAAGAGCGCGAAGTCCTGCGCCCAGCGGAGGTCGCGGATGTAATCGTCGAACTCCTCGGTGCCCTCACTCAGGTAGGCCAGGTAGCGATCAGGCAGGCTTATCGACTCCTGCTTCATGATCCTCTGAGCAGTCCTGATGTGCTGCATGGCGATCTTGTTGCCGATGCCGCGCGAACCGGAGTGCAGGAACGTCCACACAGTCCCCGACTCGTCTAACGTGATCTCGATGAAGTGGTTGCCCGAACCGAGCGAACCGAGCTGAAGTCTCCAGTCAGCCCTGCCGGAGAATTTTCTGTAAAGACCCAGCCGATCCCCGGCTTTCTTCTCCAGCGTGGCGACTCGCGCCTTCGCCGTCGATGACACATTACGGTTGTACTTGCCCGCGCTGAGCGGAATGCGCCGCTCGATGCCCTCTCGGATACCGCTGAGATCCTCAGGAAGGTCGTCGCGTGACAGTGGCGTTCGCACGGCCACCATGCCGCACCCGATGTCCACGCCCACCGCCGCAGGGATTATTGCTCCGTCGGTCGGAATGCATGACCCAACCGTGGCCCCCATCCCAACGTGGCAGTCGGGCATGATAGCCACGTGCTTGTAGATGAACGGCATCGACGCGATTTTCACGATCTGTTGCATGGCAGCCGGCTCGATCTGCTCCGGCGGCAGCCATGATATGGCGGTCTCGTTGATCTGATACATCTTCTCCTCCTAATATAGCTACTTTCTGAATCGAATTGGCCGACAAACGAAGAGACCCTGACTTTCGCCAGGGTCTCTCTTCAAAGACAATATGACTGAGCAATCAGTCCCTGGCGGGGCCTGCACGTCCTCCAAAGACACGCAATGTCGCGGGCCTTGTTTGAGTATCTAGTTGGCTGTGTAGAGGTTGCATGATCTTTCGTCTTGAGCTTAGGAAGCCCTAGCCATCATCCGGCTCGGCCTCGGGTACTGCCTTTCCAGACTACGACGCCGGCAAGTGAAGGTCAACAATTTCGATCACACGGTTCACATAGGACATCCATGGGATCTGCCCTTTCGCCTCAATGCTACTCATGTCAGACTGCCGAACACCGATTCACTCCGCGCGGTTATCCTACGCTCTGCAGCATGTTCGCGTAGTCGCGGCCTGCGGTAGCAACGGGCAAAGGCTTACCGTCCTGCCGATACAACGCGATCGCCTCATCGACGATGACGCACAACTCATCGAAAACCTCTTTCTCATCAGAGCCGTGGCATCCGCCATAGACCAGCCCTGGGGCGCTCCCCACGTAGCACTGGTCTTCATCAGACCACTCGACCACCTTGACATACCTTGCGCTGTCTTTCATCGCATCGACTCCTCAATCGCTATTCACACGGTCCGTGTCCAATACTTCTTCACGTCTCATCAAGAGATTGAACCGGTAAACGGACTACCCTCACTCTACATCCCACACCGCCTCCAGCTCCAGAAACCGCCCAATATCCTCCACTTCCCCATCAATTGCCTCTCGCACTTCGCCCGGTAGCACCTCGAACGGATTCACGGTAATCGACAGCCTGCGTCCCACCCGCTTGCGTGTCCACGTGGCAATTGCCTGTCCATCGACCAGGATGGTCGGGCGTATGATTCCGCCCCCGGGGTGTATCCTCTTGAGAAGTTCAGGCCCCACGCCCAGGTTGCGAGTCCTATATCCCAGCAAATAGGGATCGAACGCGCCAAGCATTTTGATCGCCGGCCTCTCGTCAGACTGGGCCTTGTCGAGCAGTCCGACACGTGTCTGCGGCATCCACATCGGAGTACCTTCCACATCCACTTTCAGCAACTCGTCCTCAATCGACTCGTACGCCCTACGGACCTCCGCTGTCGGCAGACCTGACCACGTCCCGTAGTCTTCAGGCGTGGCTGGACCGTAGGCCGAAACGTACCGGCGAACAAGCTCCGCTCCCGGATCGGCCACCTCGGAGCAATCGCCGTCCAGCCACGAGTCCAGCAGGACGTGGGTCGCCTTGCCTCCAATTGTTGGACCGAAGCAGATGATGCTCTCCAGCGAGGCTCGGCTTAGCAGATGGGGTACCGCTTGGCCTTCCGCGGGCAGGCCGTGTTCCCGCCACCGCTTCGCGATCTGCGCTCGCGTGAGCGCCCCGTGTTCACCAAGCGACTGACTCATTACTTCCAGGGCCTGAGCGTACACCTCAGGAGAGAGTCCGAGTTCTCGATGTCGCCGTTGGAACTTGCGAACCATCGTCGGCCCGACGAGCCGAAGAATCCAACACACATCCTCAGCGGGCAGCAGGTGCAGCGTGCCGCGCATCGCCCACGTTCGCACCACGGAGCGGTCCTCCACCCTCGCCCACTCAACGTCGTCCTCGGTCGTACCCTCCGTCCGCACTCGCACGGCCAGGACCTCGGCAACCGCGTCCTGCGCCTGAACCGCCGCTACGTTTCGCACGACATCGGCCACGCCAATTGGGGCCCGTGCGTCCAAGCGCTGCGAGCGTAGGCGTAGGCGGCGTGCTTCTATTCCTGTCAGTGATATTCCCAAGACCGTTCCAAAGTGACCTATGTAGTATTCGGTAGAACTCTCACAGTGTGAACGTTCAGAATCGCCGGGGTCAATTCTCTCGACGACCCAATGAAAGTAACTGTTCAGAGTCGGTGAGATATGCAGGAATTGTCCTCCTGCTGTCATTCTGAGGAGCGCAGCGACGAAGAATCTACAATCTCTCCCTCGGCGGGGGAGAGACACAGAGAGGGGGTCTTTCGCAATTCAACTCACGGAGACTGAACAGTTACCAATGAAATTACCAGTTGCATGAATAGAACGTTTATGCTATCATCCTCGCGTCGAGCCTCAACGAGGCATCTCAACACCCCATAGATCAGACACCAAAACAGGAGGGTTTTCAATGACAACCGGGCAGGACACCTTAATCGAGTCTGCGATGAACGATATCGACAAGCGATTTGGGCGCGGGACGATAATGCGCCTCGGCGACGGGGACATCTATTCTCCGACGAAGCCGATACCCACGGGGTCGCTGGCCCTCGACCTAGCGCTGGGAATAGGTGGCATACCGAGTGGACGAGTCACGGAAATTTTTGGTTCTGAGTCCACCGGAAAGACGACCCTCGCGTACCACGTCATGGCTGAGGCTCAGAAGAGCGGAGGCTTGGCCGCGTACATCGACGCCGAGCACGCCCTCGACCCGGAGTTCGCGCGGACCTGCGGCGTCGATACCGATAACCTGCTCGTTTCCCAGCCGGACTACGCCGAACAGGCGCTGGAGATCTGCGAGTACCTCGTCCGCAGCGGCGCGGTGGCGGTGGTCGTCATTGACAGCGTCGCGGCTCTCGTCCCCAAGGCCGAGCTCGACGGCGAGATGGGTGACCAGCACGTCGGCCTGCAGGCGCGCATCATGTCACAGGGCCTTCGAAAGCTCACTGCCGCGATCAGCCGCCACGACACCGCGGTCATCTTCATCAACCAGCTCCGAGAGAAAATTGGAGTTCTTTGGGGCAACCCGGAGACCACCCCCGGCGGTCGAGCGCTGAAGTTCTACAGTTCGGTGCGCATCGACCTCCGCAGGGGCGAGTCGGTCAAGAACGGGACCGAGATCATCGGCGCGCACGTGAAGGCGCGCGTCGTGAAGAACAAGGTCGCCCCACCCTTCCGTACCGCCGAATACGACATCATGTTCGGTGAAGGCATCAGCCAGGAGGCCGACCTCCTCGCGATAGGTGTGGAAATGGGGCATGTGCAAAAGAGCGGCTCGTACTACTTCTTCGAAGATACTCGATTGGGACAGGGACGTGAGAATGCGAAGCAGTTCCTGAAGGAAAACGACGGTATCGCGGCCAAGATCGAGGGCCTGATACGCGGCAAGACCGATGTGGAACACACGCCGGAAGCCGCGCCGGGCAGTGAAAACGGCGTCACGGCAGGTACCGCATCATAGCGCTATGACGGCAGTCCGCGAAATCGGAACGAGGCTCGAGCCGTTCATCGACGATTGGCTGATCGAACGCATGAACGGCATGAGTCTCCGCCTGCACCAACCCGTCCCCAAGGAGATTGCCTTCCGGTTCGATCACCCATGGGAGGGCACGTCCAGCATATTCATCAGGGTCATGAAGGACGGGGACGTCTACCGGAACTGGTACCGTGCCGGGGCCGACCGCGACCAGGCCGCCGCCTACGCCGAGAGCCCCAACGGCATCCACTGGGAACGCCCGAACCTCGGCATGGTCGAGTACGACGGTTCGACCGACAACAATATCATTCTTCGGGACGACGGTATAACGAACCTCGCCGTCTTTCGCGACGGCAACCCCTCGGCATCGAACGACGAGCGGTACAAGGCCATCGCCAAAGGACCCAAGATAGACGGTCGAGCGACGATACGCGGCCTGACCTCGCCGGATGGCTTCAAGTGGAAGGTTATCGACGTCGACCCTATTCTCATCGCGCCGGACGACGGTTGGCCGATGTTCGACTCGACCAACGTCGCCTTCTGGGACGAGATGCAGGGGCAGTACGTCGCCTACGTGCGCGGCTGGTTCGATGGCAAGGGCCGTGTGTCTTCCAGCCACACCGGCGGAGTTCGGTCAATACGCCGGAGCGTTTCTCTCGATTTTCGCACGTGGAGCACACCGGAATTCATCGACATGGAAGACTCCGAACCGGAACACCTCTACACCAACGCCGCTACGCCCTACTTTCGCGCTCCCCACATCTACCTGATGTTCCCGCGCCGGTTCGTCGTCGGGCGAAAGCTCCGCGACGACTGGGCCGAAGACGGCCTATCCGACGCCGTCTTCATGAGCAGTCGGGATGGAATGCACTGGGACCGCAGGTTCATGGAACCCCTGATTCCTACGGGCAGGGATATCGACGACTGGACCGATCGAAGCACCACGCCCGGAGTCGGTCTCGTGCCGACAGGTCCGGATGAAATGTCGATCTACTACAAGGAGCACAATCGCCTGCCGACCGTGCGAATGCGCCGTGGCGTCTTCCGAACCGATGGGATCGTCTCGCTCTATTCCTCATATAGCGGTGGTGAGTTCGTCACGCATCCTCTCACCTTCGAAGGCGACGAACTCGTGCTCAACTTCGCCACGTCGGCGGCCGGAAGTGTACGAGTCGAGATGCAGGACGCGCACGGCGCTCCGGTTCCCGGACGCGCACTCGCCGACTGCGACGAGATATTCGGAGACGACATCGAGCGTGCGGTCACATGGCGCGGCGACACGAACGTGGGCGATCTGGCGGGGCGTCCAGCCCGATTAAGAGTGACGAGCGCCAACTACGCCGACTTCTACTCGGTCCGCTTTCGCCAGAGTCACTAGAACGCAAGGCTACGGAAAGTCCATGGTGGACTCGACCGTATCCTTGAGTTCCTGGGCTACCTCTTCGGCGTCGCGGTCCCCGTCGATGATGTGGAACCTCTTGGTGGGCGCCATTGCAAGGAATTGCTCGCGGATCTGCTGCTGGTAGCTGATGAAGCTCGCGTACATGTCGCCGTCGCGGTGAATGTCCATCCCCGACTCCCAGTAGTCGAGATAGTGGAGGTTCCCAAGCACTCGCTCCGCCAATACCTCCGGCCTGACGTCCAGGTAGAGGACGACATCCGGCACAATGGCGAAGCCGAAGATGCCCTCGATCCACCTGACATCTACTCCTCGCACGACATCCCGCGCAATGGGCGTATAGACATATCGGTCGGCCAAGACTATGAAGTCCGCCGCAAGAGCGGGAACGATTACGTTCTCGATCTGGTCTGCAAGGTCGGTGGCGTAGTAGAGCGAAAACGTAAGCGGTCCGAGAGAGTAGCCCTGCATCACATCCTGCAGTTTCTTCCCCACGAGCCTCGACCGCTTGAGACCTGTCTGCGCCGAAGCGTACCCTTTCCTCTCAAGCCAGTCGCGCAGCAGTCGAATCTGGGTTGAGCGCCCGGCGCTGTCGGGGCCTTCGATGACGATCAGCCTACCTCTCAAAGTGGAGAGGTCAATATCGGGGATGCCTGCCCCGAAGTACGCCCTCTGTGCCGTTTCCGCAGCGGCTGTCACTGAGTACTCTCCCCTGGCGCCCTCGGACGGATGTAATCGGACAGGTCCAGTCGATCGCGGATGAGATCCCTAAACTCCTGTTGCTGCTCACCCGCGGGCTTGGTCGCGTCTACGATGTGAAAGGGGAACTCGTGGGACATTCGCTCGTAGGCCTCGTGAATCTTCGTCTGAAACATGCGATAGCTCTCCATGTGGTCCGACGAAAATCCGATATCCATACCCGCCTCGTAGTAGCTCAAGTTACGGCTTCGGCCAACGGCTCTCGAGAGCGAAACGTTCACCGGCGCCCGGAACCACAGCGTCAGGTCCGGCTGGCGCGCAAAGCGGTACATGTGCCGGATCCAGACCGGGTCGCATCCCCGCACCGTGTCTCTGGCATACGCCGTGTATACGTATCGGTCGGAGAGGACGAGGTAGCCGGCGTGAAGCAGAGGGACTATCTGGCGCTCGTACCGGTCGGCGAAGTCGGTACCGTGGATCAAGGCGAAGGTAGTCGGGCTGAGCAACTGCCGCTTCTTCGCTGCTTTCGTGGCGCTCTCGACGAGAGGTGACGAGTTCCACTCGGTGAAGAAGACCTTGTAGCCCTCAAGCTCAAGCCAACGCTTGACGAGGCCAATCTGCGTGGACTTGCCGGAACCGTCCAAGCCCTCAACCGTGATGAGCTTGCCCGGCATCTTGCCCTTGCCATCTTCAATCGACATCGCACCTCACCCCTCTCCCGAAGCGCTTATTGCCCATTATCGAAAGCTTGCTCGCAAGCCGTCAAGGTACGAAAAGGTTCATAGCCCACGTTTTCAGTGGCCCCAGTGGACCGAACCCATCAATCAACTGCCGTTTTTCCTTTTGACGCATTCGCCCGAATCTCGCTATAATCTCCCCCAGACGGTCCGCATATCGTGGGAGGATCTCTCATGGCTCATTCGGATGACATCGCACTCATGGCGCACCTCATGCGCCGCGCAGGGTTCGGAGCGCGTCGCGAGGAACTGGAAGCGCGGGTAGCGAAAGGCTACGAGGCCACCGTCGAAGAGTTCCTGTCGCCCGAGCTTCAAGAGCAGGTCGACATCTACGATCTCTACCGCTACCAGCCCTGGACCTGGAAGCCAGGCACTATCTACGGCATGGGCCACGCCGCATGGGTCTACCGGATGCTCAACACGAATGCCCCCCTGCAGGAGAAGATGACCATCTTCTGGCACGGGATCTTCGCCACCGGCGTCTCCAAGGTCGACCACTGGGACGAGATCATGGACATGATCGACGCCTTCCGCGACATCGGCATGGGCAAATTCCGCGACATCGTAATGAGCGTCGCCCAAAGCCCCGCCATGATCTACTGGCTCGACAACAACGAGAACCTCAACGGCCGCATCAACGAGAACTGGGGCCGCGAGCTTCTCGAGCTCTTCACGATGGGCGTCACGAACTACACCGAGGGCGATGTCTTCGAGTGCTCCCGCGCCTTCACCGGATGGACGATGACCCCGAAGCTGCCCCGGTTCCCCATGGGCCGCTTCGACTGGGAGTTCGAGTACCGCGACGAGATTCACGACCACACGGACAAGAGCTTCCTCGGACACGTGGGTGATCTCAGCGGCGAGGAAATAGTCGACATCGTCCTCCAACAGCCCTCTACCGCCCGGTTCATCGCGCGGCACCTGTACACCTTCTTCGTGGCCGACGAGGCCCAGGTCCCTGCTTGGTCCGTGACCCCCCCCCGCGATCCCGAAGCTATCGACCAACTCGTCGAGAAGCTGTACTGCACGGACTACGACATCCGGGAGACCCTGCGCTTCCTCTTCAACTCCGACTTCTTCAAGGAGGCCCGTTTCGCAAGGGTGAAGAGTCCCGTCGAGGTGATGGTCGGTACTCTCAGACTCGTCGGCGGCTCGGAGTTCCCCGCGCCGGGTATGGGAAACCTCTCGCGCCAGGTCTCGTACATGGGACAGGAGTTGCTCAATCCGCCCTCGGTCGAGGGCTGGCACACGGGCCCTGAGTGGATCAACAGCGGCTCCATAATGACCCGCACCAACTTCTTCACCGACATGATTAGCGACGCAGACCGTCCCGGCATCCAGGCGATCATAGATGCCCTCCGCGAGCGAGGCGCGATGTCGCCCGAAGAGTTCGTCGACACATGCCTCGACCTGCTCGGTCCGCTCGACATCGATTCGGCATCGAGGCAAGAGCTTGTCGACCACGCCTCGGAGGGCGGCCCCCTCGCGTGGGAGTCGAACGGCGGCCATGACTCGACCGTCGCGCGCATTACGGAAATGCTGCAGCTTATCGTGGCGCTAAGGGACTACCAGTTCGCATGAGCATCCGTCGGCCACTGGCCGCGGAGTGAGGGAAATATCGGGGAGAAAATCGAATGACGACCACCAACAAAGAACCCGTCCTCGTCGTACTCCAGATGACGGGCGGAAACGACTACCTGAACTCCGTCATCCCCTACGCCGACGGGATGTACTACGACTACCGCCCCACCGTCGGCGTCGCCGAAGAGGATGTCATTCCCATTGACTCCGCCGTCGGGCTCCATCCCCAGATGCGACCGTTCAAGGACGCCTACGATTCAGACGACCTCGCCATCATTCACGGCGTGGGATACGCCAACTCCCCGCGCTCCCATTTCAGGTCGATGGACATCTGGCACACCTGTGAGCCCGACACCCTCGGCACCGAGGGGTGGCTCGGCAAGGTCGTCCGTGAGCTCGACCCGGACAAGGAAAACGTCGTCACCGCCGTCAGCATGGGACCGAGCATGTTCCGCGCCCTGTCCGTGCCCGGCGTCCCCGTCGCGTGCGTCGACAACCTCGACAGCTACGGCCTGATGACCAACGTCGAAGAAGCGCGGCAGCGAGAGCGGCTCCTCGAGCGGTACAAGCGCCTCTACGGCCCCGCCATCGGCTCAGGCCCCGTCATGGAATTCCTCGGCCAGACCGGGTTGGACGCCCTCGCCGGCGCGGATGTCCTCAAGATCGCGCCGCAGCGATACGAGTCCAGCGTGGAGTACGCAGAAACGTCCATCGGACGCAAGCTGCGAAGCATCGCTCAGATACACATGGCCGACCTCGGAACGCGAGTCTTCTACGTCGATCAGGGCAGCTACGACAGCCACTCCAACCAGGCTGGTATGCACGACAAGCTCCTCGCCGACATGTCGCGCGGCGTCCAGGACTTCTTCGACGACCTCAGAGCGCACGACGCGGCGGACAACGTCATCATGCTCATCTTCTCCGAGTTCGGTCGCCGCACATACGACAACGGCTCCGGCACCGACCACGGCGCTGCCGGCGCGGTCTTCATGCTCGGCGACGCCGTCGCGGGCGGACAGTACAGCACATACCCCTCCATCAAGCGAGAGGACCTCGAGCAGGGCGACCCCGTCCCCAACCTCGACTTCCGCAGCGTCTACAGCACCATCATCGAAGACTGGCTTCACCTCGACGCCAAACCCATCGTCGGAGGCACATTCGAAAAACCCCGCTTCCTAAACTAACACCGGAGACCATCCATCCGTCATTCCCGGTTACCCCCTCTCCCGTCGTGGGAGAGGGCTGGGGTGAGGGTCAAAGACCCAGAACCCGGAACCTAACACCTAGCACCCACAATGCTCACACAATCCGTAGCAGGCAGAACATACGACTACGACTACAACGTCGGCTCCCGCAATATGGGAATAGCGATCAGTGTCGCGTTCGGGGCCGGCGACATCGTGTACGTCCTGAGCCGCCAGCACGAGCAGCTGGCCGACGTGCCTTGGAACAAGACCGCCGTCAACGCGAAGGTCGGCAAGTATGAGGTCCCCGACACACCGGGCACTGAGGAGCTCCTCTTCGAGTTCGGTCAATACGGGGACGGAGACGGCGAGTTGGTCTGGCCGACCGGCATCGCCACCGACTCGGACGAGAACGTCTACGTCAGCGATGAGTGGCTGAACCGCGTCTCCGTGTTCAACCCGAACGGCGAGTTACTCACCGCTTGGGGACGCGCTGGGGCAGGCGACGGCGAGTTCAACGGCGCGGCGGGCGTTGCCTTCGGGCCGGATGGGACTCTCTACGTCGTCGATTCTCTCAACCATCGCGTACAGAAGCTCACCAAGGACGGTACCTTCATCGGACAGTTCGGCAGCCCCGGAACCGGTGAAGGCGAATACAACTCACCCTGGGGAATCACGACCGACAGGGACGGCTTCGTCTACGTCGCCGACCACAAGAACCACCGCGTCCAGAAGCTCGATTCCGATGGCGGTTACGTCATGTCCGTCGGCTCCTTCGGCTCGGGAAACGGCCAGCTAAACCGCCCCTCTGACGTCGCCGTAGACCCCGAGGGCGATGTCTACGTCTGCGACTGGGCCAACAGCCGCGTGCAGATATTCGACGCGACCGGCAAGTTCATTACCAGCCTCATCGGTGATGCCCAGGAGATGGCGAAGTGGCACAAGCAGCAGGTCGACTCCAACGTAGACGTGCTCAAGGCCCGCCGCCGCGTGAAGTCGCTGGAACCCGAATGGCGCTTCGCCCTGCCCGCCGGAGTCGACTACGACCCCGCCAAGAACCGCATCGTGGTGTCCGACTCACAGCGCTGGCGCATCCAGATGTACCGCAAGGTCTCCGACTACATCGAGCCGCAGTACAACCTCTAGGGAGGAACACGATGATCGCGGTCCTGACACACCACTGGGCCAAACCCGGCATGTTCGATGAGGCCCGTGCCCTGCTCGACGGCAACGGTCGCGCTCAGGCCAATTCGCCGGGTTTCGTCAGCCGCACCACCGTCCTCTCCATGACCGACCCGTCGCAGATCACCTCCTTCGTCGTCTGGGAGAGCGCCGAAATCTACGATCAGTGGAAGACCAGCCCGGAGCGAAAGGTCACCATGGCCGGAGCCGAAGACCTTTGGTCGAAGCCCCCCGTGTCCGAGCGCTTTCACGTCGCCGAGTGAGCCAACCCTTCCCAGTACTCAGTCAACTTGAACATGACGAACTGGCAGATGCCGATTTATCCCCTCTCCCGTCGTGGGAGAGGGCTAGGGTGAGGGTGAATCGTAATACTAAAACCATGTTGACATGGTACTAGTGGTTCAACATCCTTGGTTCGAAGGGTAACGAGGTTGTGACTTTGTAGGGGCGGGTTTGAAACCCGCCCTGTCGTGCAAAACACGAATCATATGCCCAAAGGCAACCCGTCTTTTCAAGGACCCTCCCACCTCTCGTCCCTGATCCGCATCTGCGTAAATCCCGCCGCCGCGATGACGAAAAGCACCGCAAACCCCAGATACGCGAGCGTGCAGCTTTGGGTAACGTCGACCGTCCGCCCGGCTATCAGCGGGGCGAGACCGAACGGTATCAAAGAGAACATCGCAACGGTAACTGTTCAGAGTCGGTGCGATATGCAGGGATCGTCCTCCTGCTGTCATTCTGAGGAGCGCAGCGACGAAGAAACTACAATCTCTCCCCCGCCGGGGGAGAGACACAGAGAGGGGGTCTTCGCAATTCAACTCACGAAGACTGAACAGTTACAATGAGAAACTTGGACTTGACGGCAAAGAACGAATGTCCTATCATAGACACGAACCATAACGACCAACCGGAACATCCCCTGCGGGAGAGGCGAAAGTCCAAGATGTCAGCATATGTCAGGAAATGTCAGGTAAAATGTGACCCCCCCCCACTCGCCGTACACATACACTCATCCTACAATTCCCACGACCGACGGCTGTCAGGTAACCCCCTCGCCCTTGAGGGAGAGAGCCTGCCCCGTACTCGATACGGGGGCTGGGGTGAGAGTGAAATTCCCGTAGCTGCAAGGCGAATCGCTTATTCGGGAGGGAAAATAACCGGAGCATCCCCTGCGGGAGAGGCGAAAGTCCAAGATGTCAGTATTTGTCAGGAAATTTCAGGTAAAATGTGACCCCCTCACTCGCCGTACACATACGCTCATCCTATAAATCCCGCGACCGACGGATGTCAGGTAACCCCCTCGCCCTTGAGGGAGAGGGCTAGTACTCGGTCAACTTGAATATGAAGACAGGCAGATGCCGATTTATCCCCTCTCCCGTCGTGGGAGAGGGCTAGGGTGAGGGTGAAATTCCCGATTCTGCAAGGCGAATCGCTTATTCGGGAGGGACCTCACTCCAGACTTTCTCTCCAATGTCGGTTTACGCATGAACCTCCGAACGCGGGAATCTATGTACTCCAAGCGGCGAAAATGCGGAGGCGTCACTCAAAACCGGCATGGCTCCCACCCTCCTCGTCCCTGATCCGCATCTGCGTAAGCCCCGCCGCCGCGATGACGAAGAGCGCCGCGAACCCCAGGTATGCCAACGTGTAGCTCTGGGTCACGTCGAACGTCCGCCCGGCTATGAGCGGCGCCAGCCCGAACGGGATCAATGTGAACATCGTAACGGTCCCCATGATGCTCCCGAAATATCTGGATCCGAAGCTCTCCTGCACGAGCAGCGGCATCAGCGCGCTGTGAGCTCCCATACTGACCCCGAAGATCGGCAGGCCCACCCACGCGAATGTGGGCGAGATCACCAGCAGCACCGAGCCGACGCACTGCCCGCTCAGCGTCATCATCATCGACCGACGGGCTGTCAATCGCTCCGAGAGGTAGCCGAATGTCGGTTTGGAGACGAGGCCCGTGACCGCCATAACCGTCACCGTAATGGCCGCCCAGGTCGACGGCACTCCGAGTTCCTTGAAGTGAGGGATCAGTTGAGGAAAAACACCCGCGTGTGCGAAGTTCCCGAGAGCGAGCGCCCCCACGATAGCGTAGAAGCTGCGCGTCCTCGCGGCCGAGGACAGCGGGAGGCCGGACATCCGGCTGATCGCTTCATGGGAATGCCCCGAAGAGCCGTCTTTGGCATCCGAAGGGTACTCGCGGATGAAGAGCAGCGCGAGCCCCGCCAGGGCCACGGCGATGAGGCCCATAATGACATATGCCGCCTGCCAGCCGGACGCGCCCAGCGCAATGTTCACGATGAAGGGGATCGTGATGCCGCCGACGTTGATGCCTGCGACGGTGATGCCCATGATCCTGCCCTGGGAGGCCGGGAACCAGATGGCTATCAGGCGACCCGCAGGCAGGGCGGTTATGCCGGAGATGCCGATGAATTGCAGGAAGCTCAGGCCGTACCAGTGCCAGAGCTCGGTCATGGCCGGACGTACCAGGAAGCTGATGCCCATGAGAGTGAGGGAGATGACCAGCACCGGGCGCGCTCCGTGTCGGTCCATGAGTCGACCGATGATGGGCGAGGCGAGAGCGCCGACGGCAGTGAACGACAGCGATGCCGAGATGGCCGTGCGCGACCAGCCGAAAGTCGTCTCCAACGGCTCGACGAAAAGGCCGAAGGCGTAGTTGCTCGACCCGACGTTGACTCCTGCCGCGAGGAAGAGGGTGCCGAGCACCAGCCACCGACGGTTCACGTCCAGCAGTCGGGTCATCCCGGTCTACTGGGGCTGCAGGGTGTCGATTTCGGCGATGGTCGGGAGGAAAACATTGCGGTAGAGGGCTTCGTGACCATCAGGTTCGGAAGTCAGCATGAGGAAGAGCGTCATTCCTTCATCGTCGTCCGAAATGGCGATGGCGGCGGAGCGGTTGTCGAGCGACAGCCGGTAGACATTCCACCTCAGGCCATCCAGCGCGAGCATCTGGTCAGGCTCCTGCGGAATGGCGATTCCAAACTGCTGGGCGAAGGCAGGGAGGACCTGCGGCGCGACCTCGGTCGGGACGGCCTGCTGCATGATTGCGACCACACCACGGATTGACTCGCCGTATATGCCCGGCCCGTATTTGATCCACCCTGCGGGTGCTACACTGCGGATGCCGAGCTGCGCATCTTCGAACGGAACGAGCGCGACCCCGACTGTCGCGGGGGTCTTGAATGCGATCAGCGGAAGCTCGGCGACGCAGGAGGTGTCCGGCTCTTGGTCGGGAGCGCGGAGGAACTCCAGAGATAAATCGAACGAGCAATCGCTGGAACCAAGCACGCCGTGGGCGGCGCTCGGGAACTCGACGTAGTGGCTGCCGGGAATGACGGAGCCGGCGCGGCGACCCCAGTCCGGCGGGGTGATTGGGTCGAACGAGCCCGCAAGAATCAGCGTCGGGATATTGGTGTCAAAGGGCGTCGATTTGATGTCGTTCGGTTCAGAGCCCCAGAAGCCACATATGTCGAAGATAGATTCCGGTTTGAGGTAGGGGGCCAGCTGAGGATGCGAGTTCGAGGCTCTCTCAACCTGAGATTGAGTCGTGAACGGCGTTTCATCGGCACAGTGGACGGAAAAATACATCCCAGAGCTTCGGAAGTCGATCTGCCCAACTATCGTTCCGAACACGAGCTCGAACATATCGAACTCGTACTCCGCGGCATCGTAGATGAGCTCGGGCAGCAGCGGGATGAAGTCCTTGACGTACAGCGCGTCGAATACGGTATCGACGAGCCTGTCTCCCGTTACGACCACTTCGTGCGTCTGCCGGGAAAAGGGATTGAAGACGGTCGTCTTGCCCGGCTGCTCGTCGAGGAGAGCGGCGGTGGCGTAGAGCTTGGACTCGAGATCCGGGTAGGCGCGGCTGCACGTGGGGCTCGCCGCGCACTCGTCGAAGAGGGTCTTGAAGGCCCGCCCGGCGTTCGGAACGATTGAGGAGTAGAAGTCAACGTCAAGGGGAAAGGTCGAGTCGAGGATCACGCTGCGTATGCCCTGCGGATAATCGCGCATGGTCGCCAAGGCCAGCCTCGTCCCGTAGGACACGCCATACAGGTCCCACTCCGGTATGCCCATGGCGAGTCTCAAGTCTCGTACGTCCGCCGCATTCTCCGTTGTGTTGTAGCCGGTCAGGTCTGCGCCTTCTCCGACGAGTCGCTCCCTGCACGTCCGCATGGCCTCGACGTGGAGAGCCTTTTCCTCCTCCTTGCTGAGGTGCTGGTTGAGGCTGTCGAAGACGGCTTCCGTATCCTCGGGGCAGTCGAGGGCTGGTTGGGAGGCCCCGACGCCGCGCTGATCGAACACGATCACGTCGCGTTCTTCGAGGAAGCGCAGGAAGAGGGGGAGCTGGTACAGGGACGTCTCGACGATGCTGGAACCAGGGCCGCCCGCGAGATAGAGGAGCGGATCGGAAGCCGGATCGCGCGACGAGGTGCCGAACACCATGACGTGGAGCTTTATCATGCGTGAGTCCGGGTCGGACCGGTTCTCGGGAACAACGAGGTTGCCGCACTGAACGATCACGCCCTGCGGCTCACGAATGCGGCACACGTCCGGCTCGAACCAAGCTTCGGTTTCAGGAAGGGTCGCCACCGCGGGGACGGGTGTCGGATCGGCAGGAACGCGAGTGTCGGCTGGAGCAGGGGTTGGAGTCGGGGTGACTGTAGGAGGCGCAGGTACCGGAGTGGCGGTCGCGAACTGGGGTCTGGATTGTGCATCATCCCCGCCGCACGCGATGATGAGGGCAAGCGCCATTAGGGTGAACAGGAAGAGAAGGGGTCGAGGCATCGTTTTCGCTTTCAGGGTGTGTCGTCCGATTGATTATGTGCGTCGAGGAAGGCGGCTACTTCTTTCGCCGACGGCATGGCCTCGGTGTCTCCGCGTCGAGTGCATATGAGGGCGCCGCAGACGTTTGCGACCGCGAGGCTCCGTTCAAGTATCGTGCGTCGCTCGTTGCCGGTCGCGCCGAAGAAGCTCTTGACGGTGCCCTGCCGGAAGATCTCGGCGAGGAACCCGGCGATGAAGGCGTCGCCCGCGCCGACGGGGTCAACGAAGTCTATCAAGTAGCCGGGGTGTTCGACAAAGTTCGTACCGTCGAATGCGATAGCGCCGTCGGCGTCGCGAGTGACGATCACCAGTCGGCCATTGACCTGCTGGAATCGACGAGCATACTCGTCGGCGGACAGTCCCAAGCCCCAAACTATCTCCGCCTCGTCGTGTCCGACCTTGAACACCGACGAGTAGGGGAGCATCTCATCGAAGACAACGCGGGCATCGGCCGGGTCCCAGATGGGTGGTCGGAAGTTGACGTCGAAGGTGACGGGTATGTCATTCTCGTTAGCGAATACGATGGCCTGGAAGATCGTGTCGTGTGTGATCGGGCTGAGGGCGGGAGTGATGCCGGTAACGTGCAGTACGTCGGCTCCGGCAAGGTGCGGCCGGACCTCATTGAAGGTCACAGTGCTGGCCGCGCTGCCTTTTCGTCGGTAGCTCTTTACGATGCTCTCGTCCGCCATGTGGTTTACATAGGCGATGCCGGAGCGTATCCCATCTACCTGTGGCGCGACGACCGTCGTTCGCCCGTTCAGCGAGCGGAGGATGGCGTCGCCCTCATCGTCCTTACCCAGTTTGCTGACCCAAACGGTTTCCAAACCCAACACGTCGAGCCTCTGAAGGTCGAGGCACACGTTGGACTCGGCCCCGGCGCAGTATACCTCGTAGGAGCCGTCGACGGTGGGATCGAACGGCCCAACATACGTCGCGTTGTAGGAGACCATCGTCTCGCCGAAGGTCACGAGCTTTGGCATTCGTGCGGTCCTGTTCAGGGCATCAGGGGAATGTGCGCTTGTCGTTCCATTCTAGCATTTTGGCGGCAGAGGTCTCGTACCGCGAGTGGGTTGAGAACCTGTACCAGCCTAGTCGGTAGTTTCGGTAAGAGGGCTGGCCTTACTCCCAAACTCCTCTGGATTCCGGCCTTCGCCGGAATGACGGCGATGGCTGTTATGGCGGCCGCAAGGGGCACACCGACTAAACTGATACAGGCTCGGGCTCTTGGAGCCGGTTGAACGATTCCGACTCGTATGGTACTATTTTGTCTACTATGGGGATTCGTCTAGTGGTAGGACGACAGACTCTGGATCTGTAAGCAGAGGTTCGAATCCTCTATCCCCAGCCAGACTGCTGAACGTGGCGCATTCGTCTAGCGGCCAAGGACACCGCCCTCTCAAGGCGGAGATCACGGGTTCGAATCCCGTATGCGCTACCACCCCTATGCCCCCGCCGATGCCCGCCAATTCCCGGGAATCACCATGGCCTTGTGGAGGCCATATAAGGAGATGAAAATGGCGGTGGCCGCTCCTGTCCTCACCTGCCACACGGCAGCGGCGGGGGATGGATTCCTGCCTTCGCAGGAATGACGATTGCGGTGTCGTTTGGGCTATTTTCAGGGTAATGACGATCTTAATGTTGTGTCGGCAATGATGGGGTATGCCGAGAACACCCTGCGCGAATAGGCAAGTATCTAGACCTGTGTTATGGTGCGCCGCAACCTAAATTCGGGGCCGTTTCCATGAATGTCATCTGGATTGTCGCTGACACCTTTCGGCAGGACCACGTCGGCGCGTACGGCAAGATGAAGAGCATCCATACGCCGTCCCTCGACGCGTTGGCGGGAAGGGGAGTGCGCTTCAACCGTCACTACGCCGGAGGCTTTCCCACGATGCCGACGCGGGCCGATCACGCGACGGGGAGGTGGACTGCGTCGTTCATGACCTGGGAACCGTTGCCGGACGGCGTGACGACGCTGGCGGAGACCCTGGCGGCCGAGGGTGTCCACACCGCGGCAATGGTCGATACTCCCTTCTACCTCCGCGAGGGAATGAACTACGATCGCGGATTTCAGACCTTCAACATGTACTCAGGGCAGGTCGGCGGCGGGATCCTCAGGACGGAGACGGCTCACCACGAGTCTGAACAGGCCCGCTACGCATGGCGCTATGAGTCCGACCGAAACGTCGCGAGGACGATCACCAACGCCATGGAGTGGCTCCAGCTTCACTACGACGAGGACTTCTTTCTCTACGTCGACACCTGGGACCCGCACGAGCCGTGGGACGCGCCCGACTACTACACGAAGCTGTACATGCCCGAATACGACGGGGAGCTTGTCCATCCGATTTATGGACGTTGGCACGAGATGCCGGGCTACTCCGCTGGGCTGGTCGACAAGGCCCACGCGACGTACTGCGGCGAGGTCACGATGGTGGACACGTGGGTCGGCTACCTGCTGCATATGGTCGAAAACATGGGCCTGAACGACAATACGGCGATCATCTTCACGACCGACCACGGCTTCTACTTCGGCGAGCACGGCGGCTGGTTCGGCAAGCTCCAGTTCGCCAAGAAACCGGACGGGTCGCTCTATCAGTTCGGGGAGTCCGACGCCATTTGGGGCTTTTCCCCGCTGTATGAGGAGTTGGCATTGATCCCACTCTTGGTCTCCGTGCCCGGAATAGAGGCCGGAACGTATGACGGCCTCACCTCGGTGGTGGACGTGATGCCAACTGTCCTGGAAATGATGGGGCTACCGGCGCCGTCATGGGTGGATGGTCGGTCGCTTCTGGGAAAGATTCGAGATCAGTCCCTGCCGGGTCGGGACTTCACCGTGACGACCGTGCCGTTCGCGAATCCCGGCGACGCCGTTCATGCGGTGGACGACCGGCGACGGAGGATGTCACACGCCAACGTGACGACGGTCACGACCGATGACTGGGCGCTCCTGTACAGTCCGGGAGACACGCGCTCCGAACTCTACAACCTTAGGACCGACCCGACGCAGGAGAGCAACGTCATCGCGCAGTATCCCGAGCGGGCTGAGGCGATCCATGAGCAGCTTGTCGGCTTCATGCGGGACACGGGACTGGCCCCGCACATGTTGGAGTACCGGAAACGGCTGCTGATCTAGGTTGCTTGGACACTTCCCGTCGTTCCCGTGAAGAGAGTCCGTTGCACAACTCCGACCACTGTCATTCCGAACGTAGCGGAGCGAAGTGAGGAATCTAAAATCCCTGCTTTTGGGAAAGGTCTCGTAGCTGAAATCCCGCAGTGACTTGGCAGCAAAACACCTTAGATTCCTCGCTCCGCTCGGAATGACACGCGCTTTTGGAGCTTGCTACCGCCGCACCCAGTGGTAGTAGAGCGGTTTGACATGTTCAGGGAAGGACTCGAACGCCTCACGCGGTATCTTGGGCATGGCGGGTGAGGCCGTGGCGCGACCCGCTCCGGCTTCGGAGGCCATTCGCTGACCGTCCGCCGAGTTCGGGTCGAGCACGTCGAGGTTCAGCCACCATGGGGCAAAGCACACCCTGACCGCAACACGCCTCGTTTCGGCGTCGTTGTTGGGCTTGGCGTGCCACATCCTGCTGTCGAAGATCATGACGCTGCCGGGGTTTCCGGTGACGTGGATCTCATCGGGGTGCCGCGCGTCGGCGGCAGGGCCGTTTCCCCCAAGAGGGTCGATGCGCCACTTGTGGCTGCGCGGGATGATGAGGGTGCCGCCCGTCTCGGCGGAGAAGGGCGTGAGCATCCATATGCTCGTCATATAGGCCACGACGTCGGGGTACGGCTCTGGGATATAGGCCGCGCCCCCGGCGCCGAATGGCCAGTCGGAGTGCCAACTGCCACGCTTGTCGCGCGACTGACGGATGATCGGGCCTGTGAAGGCGATGCGGGCGAACCGGCCCAGCATGGCATCGACCAGACCGAGAACTCGCTCGCTGCCGACGTAGCGTGGGAAATCCCGGTTGTTGCCGATGAAGTCGCGGCTCTCGTTGTACGCCTCCGAGTCCGCAGTCGCAAGGACACTGTCGCGGAGCGCGTCCACCTCGTCGGACGGGATGACGTTCTCGAGGATGCAGTACCCCTCGGTGCGTAGGTGTTCGATGTTTCGGGTCAGGTCGTCGGTGATCGCCATCGTACGCTCCTGGGTGAGTCAATATCGACGAATTCTTACCGATCAGTCACATCATACACGCTGCCGGGCAGGTTGCGGTGGAGCCGGGCCATCGTGAGCGGCCACGGTTACGCCCAACTCAAGCGCGTCTCCAAGGCGTATGGACTGCTCTTGGTGCAGAAAAGGATTGACGGCGACCGTTCCCCACTCGTGGGCGTACCACCCGGAGGGGAGGGGACTTGGGTGGGACGCCACCGTCACTCCCACCTCGTGCCCGTGCGGCCCCGTCGCAGACATATCTACCCATGATGCGGAGTTGGCGTTGATGTCCTGAACACTATTGCGACCGTCGGTGTCCACGATCTTGCCGCCATCCACGACTCGCAGTCCGTCCGCCATTCGGACGGTGAAGTAGGCGTGGCGGGTAGGGCCGATAACGATATCCCAGTCCGTGGGTTCCAGCCGAGAGCGAATGTCGAGGATGTTGGAAGAATCCGACGTGCGGATGTCGATTGTCCGAGTCTCCCTAGCCAGCACACGGCGGTCGGGCGCGCCCCACTCGACGGGGCCCTGCCATTCGAGACGCTGGACGATTCGGAGCGTGTCATCGGTGGTCTCGTGAGAGTCGGCTGATACGGCGGCGATGCGCCCGGTGGCGCGGCCCTGGAAGGTCTCGTTGACGTAGAAGTTGTAGGTGCCGCGCTCGGTTCGATGCTCGTCGTAGACGAAGAGACAGTCGAAGTGGTCGGCCCCGACGGTGACGGAGTTGTGGTGCGGGTGGTCGATGGGCGACTCCGCCGTGACCGAGACACCGCCCGGGGTAAACAGGGGATAGATGTACGCGCGATAGGCGTTTTGACTGAGGGCCGCGATGGGCCGCCCATCCCGCTTGATCCACGTTCTCCGAGCGCCCGCTGTGGCGCCCGCTGGTAGGTCGACGCGGTCGGGCTCGACCGAGAAGCGACTCACTCTTCGTTGTCCCCGAACTGCGTGATGCTGAGGGGGACCTGGCCGTTGGGCAGGTAGAACTCGTCGGCCATGACGGAAGGCCGAATAGCGTCATGATGAGTTCGCGGCGGAATCAAAACGATATGTTAGTACCTCACTGAACAGCAGTCTGCAGCCTGTTAACTACTCCACAATCAGGTCAGCATCATCCACGTGAACCTCACGTATGACCTGTTTGCGGAGGCTACCATAGACAAATACCGCGGCAAGGCCAACGAGGTCAATCCCGATAACAGCAACGGCCGCTGTAGTGGCTCCTAGGTAAACCATATACCCTGCAAGTACCAAAACTGCGAGAACAACCGTGAGTCCGATCCATTGTCCGGTATGAGCGAGGCTGTGATCATACTTCGCCGTCCTGGCCTCCATCTCCATGCGGTGACTCGTCTGCCTCTCCGCCATTGAGAGGATTCGTTCCGCTCCGTTTGGCACGGCGTCGTTGTATTCGGCGAGTAGGGTGGGTGGTGGCAGCGGCCCTCACCACATGTTGTGACGCTCGTAGAGAACAGCGGAGGTATCACTAGAACTGCCTGCAGGCCGATCAATGCCGTCAGGATCGTTCGAAGACTGCTCCACAAAATCGGGTTGGCTGTCTGGATTCTCGTCTTTAGCCAATCTTTAGGTCGGACCTATGACGATGTTTTGGAGCCACTTCCGATGCCTGACAGCCGATGGCCGCCCTCAAATCATCGCCGACGGCTTTCCAATCCGTCCAGAGCGCGTACTCATCGGAAACGTTGGATGGATGTAGTCTGGTAGGAGTATTCAGCGCCCCCGTGAAGTCGAAAATGCGTGCAAGGCCGTCCCAGACAGGTCTGCGAGATGTGCGCACGATACGTATCCTGCGTCTTGTCTTGCCACCCTGGGTGGGGCTGGTTGCACTACGCCTTACGAGTATCCTACCTTTCGCCTTGACGGCCATTCGTGTTCTCCCTCAGTACCATCACGGTTCAAGCTCTTGTTGGCCTAGTATAACAGCAGTTGAACTGACGGCAACACCGGCTCATATGCGCATCCGATAGGCCTTCCATCACTCCTGATCCACGTTCTCCGAGCGCCGGCTGTAGCTCCCGGCGGAAGGTCGACACGGTCGGGTTCGACCGAGAAGTGGTTCACTCTTCGTTGTCGCCGAACTGCGTGATGCTGAGGGGAAGCTGGCCGTTGGGCAGGTAAAACTCGTCGGACATGTTTACGGGCACGGCGCGGCGCGTCTTCATCGACTCGACGGCTTTTTCAAAGATGACGGTCGGCACGTTGGCCTCCCAGGGGTCCATCGGGTTGGGGCCGCCTTCGAGACACAGCTTCGCGAACATGCTCATCTCCTCGTCGAAGCCTACGTGATACTCATTGTGCTCGATGCCGGGTTCGTCGGTGCCCTCGAAGACGAGGTTGCCGAAGCGCAGCGTTGCCGCGCTCACGTCGCCCGCGCCAACCTCGGCGTAATGCTTCGGGATGATGCCGCCACCACCCACGAGACTGGTGATGGAGTCGGCCAAGCCTCCGTTTTCGAACTGGATGAGGATGGAGCTCGTGTTGTTTGCGCCCCCGTCGAGGCCCATAGCCGTGACCTCGGCCGGCTGTGAGCGCATCACGTGCCAAATGAAGTGGAGATTGTATCCTGCAAGGTCGAGGATGCCGTTGGCGGCGTATGGATCGGAGGGCTGAGGACGGCCTGTCCGTATATTGGTCTGGGGAATGCGGCAGGTGAAGAGTATGAAGCGAGGCTGTTTTATCACCTCCCGGAGCCGCTTGGTGATCGGCGAGTGCTTGAACCACCAGCCGCTCATGACGTGGAGTCCCGTCTCATGCGAGGCCTTCTGGACGCTCTTGGCCTCCTTGATGGTCATCGAGGGCGGCTTTTCAACGTAGACGTGCTTGCCGGCGGAGAGGGCCTGAAGGGTCAGGTCTGTGTGGGTGCTGTGCGTGGCGCAGATCAGCACCGCGTCGATATCGTCGTCGGCAAGCACCCGGTCGTAGTCGGTCGTCCAGTATTGGGCGTCGCCTTGCTCGGCCCGTTCGCGCGCGGCATCCTCGAACAAGTCCATCGTGGCGACGAGGCGCATTGTCGGCGTATTGAGGATGTTCGGGAGGTGGCTGCGACTGATGCCGCCACACCCGATGATCGCGACGTTCAGCTGTTCGTTCATCAGGTTCCTCGCGCTCCTGGGACCATTACCGGCAACCCCCTCTCTGTATCTCTCCCCCGTCAAACGGGGGAGAGATTATGGAATCTTGAATACTCTCTCACGCAGTCTCTTAGTCGTCGAGCGTGTCGAGTAGAGCTTTGACGTTCTTGACCTGCGTCCGCATCGCTTCGACGCGGTCGCCGCTTTCCGGTGTCCAGTGGGTCGAGATCGAAACGTAAGGGTCGAGACCGTTGTAGCGAACATTCCGAAAGATCGTGCCGTAGTCGATGTCTCCCTCGCCGAAGGGCAAGTAGTCGAAGTCGAGGTTGACGCCGTCGTTGACGCGAAGGTCCTTGACGTGCATCCCGAAGACGTAAGGCTCGATGTTCACGAATCCGCGGGTAGACACGTCGTTCTCCCCGCAGTTGAAGTTGTCCGCCGCGCCCCACATCGCCTTGATTCGGTCGGAGCCGATGCGCTCGGCCACCTGCCGGAAGTTGCCTGTCGTGTTCGTGTAATTCCACGGCATCATGGACAGGACGAGATCGACATCATGCTTTTCGGCCTGCTCGACCATGGGCGAGTACGCCTTGACGAGCTTGTCCATTTCCACGTCGGAGATGATCCCCCCTCGCGTCATCCACCGCATGGGCCACGTCGGCTTGTCTGCCGTGTATTCGCCGGGCCACGCGAAGCTGTAGACCGACACGGCGCCCACACCGAAGCGTTTTGCGAGCTGCATCGAGCGCACCATCGCGCGGAAGTCGGCTTTGAATTCCTCGTGATCTTCGATCGTGTCGACCGTCACCTCCGTGAGGTCGAGGAACTTGAAGGGCGACCCTGCGCTCACCTTCATGTGCTCTAGGCCCGCCGCTTCGATCCTGCGCTGGACATCGTCTGCCTCCGCGTCCGACAGGTCGGCGATGGGCGGCTTTCCGGGCAGCTGCGAGAACCACACGAACTCGACGCCCAGCTCGTTTGCCTCCTCCAGTCCCTCATCGAGGGGAAGCTGCAACTCGTTCAGGAATATCCCCAGCTTGAATGTGTGTGCGGCCATCGGTGAGGCTCCAAATTTGAGGTGTTCGGCGTCGGCTGTAGTCTACCACAGAGAATGAGGGACTAGAATCAGCGATGCCATTGCAAAAGCACGTGAGCGTGAATCGGCGGCCATAGTGATTTCGGCGCACTCAGCCTAACCAGTTCGACGTTCTCAGACGCAGAGCCGTGACGACGGTCAGAGCACCGCTATATCCTCGTCGCGGAGGTCGGTGATGAACATGTGGCCGGGGGAGTGGGTAATCATCAGCGGCGGCTTCGACTCCATCGCCACGGCCTGAGGGGTGACGCCGCACGCCCAGAAGACCGGAAGCTCGCCTTCTTTGAATGCGAGCGCGTCTCCCAGATGCGGCTTGGTGGGGTCGTCGACGCCGATGGCGTGAGGCTCGCCGATGTGGACGGGCGCGCCATGCGTATTGGGGAAGCGGGAGGTAACCTGCACGGCCTTGACGATCTTGGAGTGGTGAACGGGCCGCATGGACACGACCATCGGCCCGGCGAACATGCCTGCGGGTACGCAGTCGATGTTGGTAATGAACATCGAGACGTTGGAGCCCTGCTCGTGGTGTCGCAGTGGTATTCCTGCGTCAAGCATCGCGTTCTCGAATGAGTAGCTGCAGCCGATCAGGAAGGACACGAGATCGTCGCTCCAGTAGTCGGAGATGTCGTCTATCTCGGCTTCCAACTCGCCGTACCGGTAGACACGGTACCTCGGCAGGTCGGTGCGGATGTCCGCGCCGGGGGCGGTATGCACAGGTTCCACCTTGCCCGCCTCGATGACCTCGATGATGGGGCAGGGCTTCGGGTTGCGCTGGCAGAAGAGGAGGAAGTCGAAGGCAAGGTCCTTCGGCAGAATGGCGAGATTCGCCTGAACGTATCCGGGCGACACCCCTGCCGTTATGCCGGTGAAGTCACGTAGGCGGATCAGCTCGCGGACGTCTCGCGGGTGTGTCGGCAGGGCAACTGCTTGAGTCATCTCGCTCTCCGAGGCTTGCTCTCGTGGGCTACGAGAGCAAGGGGGATTTGAGGGTAGGGTAGTACGGCACTCGTTCTACCGTCAAGGTCTAGCGGAACGGGACGGGGATGGTGTCCCCATGCCATGGGAAGGCGTAGGTCGGTGTGTTGACGTATCGCTGCAGCCCGAGACCGAGCCGGACTTGAGACGCGGGTCTTAGCGTCACCTGAACGTGCTTGCCGTTCACCTCAATCCTCTCGCCTCGGTCGGATTCGCAGGTCGTGAACGTGTGCTGCGCGAACATACCTGCCTGAACGATCAGGCTCTTCGGCTTGTCCCGGTCGATGTTTACGAGCTGCACTCCCACACGGTCGGCCCTCAGCTCGTCTACCAGCGCGGCAACGTCATTGGGCAGTCCGGGACGGCCGGGCTCCAATCTCAGTGGGGCGGGATTCCGGTCGTCGGGCGTGATGTCGAAGTACCGTACCATGCCTTGGTTCAGGCCGCCGTTGTAGACCGACTGCGGCGCGCCGAGAGCGACCTGCGTCAGCGCCTTGGTCACGACCGGTAGGGGCGGGTGAACGTTGTCGACAATGAGCTGCTCCGGGTCGCGGTTCTCGGCCCGAATCGTCTGGATGCCCTCGACACACGCCTCGAAGTCCCATCCGAGCGTTGTTTCCGGCCATTCGGGGTTCTGTCCCTCGTAATACAGGAACCGGGCCCCTTCAAACGTCCCGTCGTTTTTCTCCGAGTGCGGCTTCGCGTTCGTCCAATCGCGCTCCACCTCACCTGCGTGGGCGTGGAGGAGCATATCTCTGTCCTCGTGGCTCATCGAAAGATGGTAGAGGTGTGCAAGCTCCTTGAGCCGAATCGGTCCGTAGTCCGACCAGCCGTCGGGACCGTGCTTGGTGGGCACGACAAGCTGGCCGTCCGCGCGTGTCCTGGCCTGATCGAGGACGACCTTGATCTGTGAGCGCAGCAGGTCGAGATAGCCGTAGTCGCCGGAGAGGAGTAGGGCGCATTGCACTCCGATCGTGATCGAGTGAGCGAGGTTATTGAAGCCACGCGTACTCCAGCCGTAGAGTCCGCCCCACCACTGGCCGCCCCTCTGCTCGCCGGGCTTTCCGGTCGGGCCGACGTTATCCGGGATGATTCCGCCGTTAGCCTTCGTCCGAACGATCCATGCCTCGACGTAGTCCAGCACCCACTTCCGATACTTCTCGTCGCCGGTGTAGAGGAAGGCATTGGTCACCAGTCCGGTCGCGGCGAGGTTGTTGGCGATGTCGCCATTGAGCACCATGTCGTTGAACAGCCGCACCACCTGATCGGCGCGTTCGGGATTTTCGTACCAGTCCAACTCCAAGTCCTCGATTGCGGGATGTAGGGTCGTTCGCAGTCCGTAGTTGCGGGCGAAAGGTATCTCGCCGCCCTGTAGCCACCAGGCTGCCTCGTGCGCATCGGCCGTCAGATAGGGCCCGACACTGCTGTGGATGGGTGAGCGGATGATCTTGTGGACGGGGTCGTAGTTTGGCGCGTCAGGGTCTTCGCCGATCAGGAATCCGGCGAAGCGTCGAGCTCGTCGGAAGTTCTCGGATATCGTGGGGTCGGCCAGGCCCATCCCGTAGAACGTCATGTTGGCCTCGCCCATGTGGTGCCACTCGGCCCCGTGTGGCAGCGCTAGATTGAAATACTCCTTCGTGATCTGTTGTCGAAACGGTTCACGGTGCGCGCCGCGATTCCACATGCCGTGCTTCTTGCGGCTCACGATGTCCGAGTCGGCCCAGCGCGTGACGGCGTTCCACTTGTCCAGCGCCATGTCCAGCACGCGCTCGCTGCCGCCGATGGAGTAGAACAGGCCCCAGCCGAAGAAGACCTCGTAGAGGTCGTCCAGATCGTCAGCGTAGTATGGCGCCCCTCCACGCTCCGTGTACTTGTCGACGATCAACGGCGCGGCATCGTTCATGGTCTCGATCAGGCGTCGCTGCAGGATTGCCCAGGCGGGTGGAGCGCCGACCGTGCCGGCGGTGACTGTTGGGATGCGGTCTTCGGTCATCACGTCCTCTTCCTAGTGGTTCAACATCCTAGTTATGAAGGGTAGCGATGCCATGACTTGGTAGGGGCGGGTTTGAAACCCGCCCTGTCGTGTAAAGCACGAATCAAATCTCCAATTGCTACCCGTCAATTCAAAGATTTCGATCCACTAGTACCATGTCAACATGGTTTTGATATTACGATTTACCCTCACCCTAGCCCTCTCCCACGACGGGAGAGGGGATAAATCGGCATCTGTCGAGTTTATTATATTCAAATTGAAACGGTACTAGTACCATGTCAACATGGTCTTGATACTACGATTCACCCTCACCCTAGCCCTCTCCCACGACGGGAGAGGGGATAAATCGGCATCTGTCGAGTTTATTATAATCAAGTTGACTGAGTACTACTTGCTCTGTTCAAAGTCGCAGTACGCCGGTTGTTCCATCGTCAGTGCTGTTGTGAGAACGGGCGGGGATTGAGAAAAGCGCCGACGTCATACGCCTGTATACGGTCGGCGCTTCCTGTTCGTCTAGTTTCGCTTAGTCGTCTCCGAACACGTGGGGGCAAGAGCAGCTTTAGAGATGCTCTTTGCCGAAGAAGTACCTCTCAATTCCCCACCTGCGGCTGCCGAGGATTCCGATGATGCCCGCGCTGATGAACCAGAGGATGGTTACCTCGCCGCCATGCTGCACGAATGCGTTGCCCCCGTCGGGCGGGTTGGGGTACAGGTGTGGCCAGGGCCACGCCGTGCTGAGCGCAGCGTGAACTCCAAAGTATGCGACAATCATCATTACAGCCAGCGCTCCCGCGCCCAATCGGGTGAAGATGCCGAGCCCGATGAGAAGTGCGGCAATGAGCTCTACCCAGCCGGCAATGTCTACCAGCGTGCCCAGCCCGTTCGGATTCGCCCCGGCAGGGAAGTTCCAGAGCAAGAACGCCTTCTGCGCGCCGTGTAGTCCAACCAGAGTCGCGAAGACAAGCCTGAAGAGAAGGTAGAACTCGTCAGTGTATGGCTGCAAATATCGTCCGAAGATTCCCGGTTGCTGAACGTTCTCACTTGTCATAGCCGCAGCCTCCTTATGGTATTGACTACTGCTTTCCGACTCTCGCCCGTTCAAACGCTGTGCGAATGGTATGACCGACAATAGCCACAGTCAAGCTATGCGACTCTCGATTCTCAATGCGGAAGAAATGAGGGAAAGTACGGTCGTAGGAGGACGGGATGTCGGGGTTGAATTACGAAGGCGGCGGAACGGTCGCGGTGTCGAGTGACTCGGCGCGGTCGAATTCGCGATAGCGCACGTGTATCTCTACGCCCGTCAAGGTGCGGGCGAATCCGGCGGTTGGCTCTTTCTTGACTATGCCTATTTCGAGGACGTTCTCGCCCTTCCTGATCGCGCTCGCATCGAGTCGCCAACGCAGCCAATACTGCCCTCGGCTCGGCTCGTAGATGTTGGACCGCTCGATTGTCAGATCTGCCCCGTTTAAGCTCAACGCGATGTCGTCCTCGACGCAGAACTGCTGAAATGCCAGGGTTAGCTCGGCCTCTCGCGATTCGCCGTCGTCGGTGGCGGCATCCACGTCGTCGGCAACGGATATGGGGATACGCTCCGTCACTCCCTCTTCGAGGGCAATGGGCAACAGGCGTGTGTCGGGTCCGACATAGGTCTGCAGTTCCTCGCGAGGCGGGAGGAAGTAGCGCTTGTTCAGTCGCGCGGTCATCTCTGGATAGGCCATCTCACGCAAGAGGCGGTGCTCGGCCTCGGCGAAGGGCCACGGGAGGTAGCCGAGGTACATCCCTGCGAATCCCTGATCCCGGAGGGTGTGGCTGAAGGCGCGGAACATATCGATGTTGGCTATGTTGGCCCGCAGGTCATTGAGGCGGTATCCAGGGCGGAGGTACGCCGAGGCGCCTGCTGCATTAGCCGCGTCGGCAAGCCATTGGCCGTCAGCGACGCCCGTGTCGAGCAGGGCGTGCGGTATCTGTCCCACCACGAGATCGACGCTTCCGTCGGCGATCCACGATTCCACGTCGAGGCCGATGTCGAGGTTGTCGTCTCGGCGGTGCCACACCCGCGCCATGACGGGAATCTTGCGGTCCTGAGCATAGCCGACCTCGTTCGCCAGCGCCTTGATGTCGGCGACGAACTTGGTCATCACCTGCGTGCCACTGTCGGTCTGGCTGTTGCGGAAGTAGAGCGGGAAGAACATGAAGTCGAGTTCGATTCCCTCCGCGCGGTAGTCTTCGAGCATCTCACGGATGAGGGCCTTCTTGTTCTCGCGGACGACGACGTTGGTGTAGTCGAGGCACCATTCGGTCGCGTGGGCGGGAAAGCGGTCGTTGCTTTCGCCGAGGGTGACCTCCATGCCGTGTCGCCACTTGAGCCATCCGCAACGGTCCAGGTAGCGAGCCGCGGGGTCCTGGAGCTTGAGGCTTGGAAATACCGGTATGCCCATCTCGCGGCCGCGCTCGATGACCTCCCTGACCTGGTCGGTGCCCATGTCGTGCGCGTCCTTGACCATGCGCATGATCCGCCAGTCGATGAAGTGTTCCCACACCTCCTGTTCCTGGCCCACCACGCGCCCGATCTTCGTCTGGTGGAAGAAGACGTCGCCGTAGCCGAGACCGAACGCCAGCATATCCGCACCGGTGCCCACGAGCTCGTCGATAGGCCACCGCAACTTGTGCCTGTTCACCGGCGGATCAAGCCGTTTGGCGTGGTAGTGGTGCGCGTCGCTATAGTAGATCAGTCGGGGAGGGGTATTCATGAGCGCTCCGTCGCTGTCAGCCCGGACATCGGACGTAGGGGAGTGTAGTAGGACGTTACGATTGTGTCAACGTCGCGGGTCACTGAATCGCCGTCGTCATCGGGTCGAACATGCAGCCCTCGACGAAGACCTCGAAGAAGTCGGGAGTAGTTTCCAATTCGACGTGTTCGACGTTGCGGGTCATGTTTTCGGCGACCTCTCGCATGTCCGTGTTGATGAGCATCACCGTGGCGCCCTCCAGCGAGGCGTTGCCGACCTTGTCGATCTTGCTCTGCGGGAAGTTGGCGACGAATCCGATGTCGACGGCATTCTGTGCGTCGATGTAGTTGGCGAACCCACCTGCCAAATACAGCTTTGATATCTTGTCAATCGGAACACCGTAGTTTCGGAGGACTATGAATTGACCGCAGAAGTTGGCTGACTTTGCTTGTGCCAAGGCGCTGATATCGGCCCTTGAAAGCGTCATGTCCTTATCCGGCAAGAATGTAAACGCCTGCGATCCGTCCGCGAACACACCTAGGCGGTTCATCTTCTCGGTGCGGCGCAGCTCGGCCAGCAGGTCGATCAGGCCGGAACCGCATATGCCCTGCGCGTCGGCTTCGCCAATGGTCTGGCACTCGCACGAATCGTCGGTGAGCTTCACCGACTCGACCGCGCCGACGTAGCCCGGCATTCCGTACATCACCTCTCCCCCCTCGAAGGCCGGACCGGCGGGGCAGGAGGCCGCCATGATGCGATGCTTGTTGCCCACGACGACCTCGGTGTTCGTTCCAACGTCGAGAAGCATGACGACTTCGTCTTGCTCGTCCATGCCGATGGCGAGGAGGTCTGCGGCGACGTCCGCCCCCACGTGGCTGGCGATGATCGGCCCGCCGTAGACATGCGCGCGAGGGAAGACCCGCAGGCCCAATTCTGACGCGGTGGTGTGGATGGCAGTCGTCTCACGCTCGGCGCGGAGCACTTCATGCTCGACCAACGACTTGTACGGCTTTTCCCCGATCGACTGCACGTCGATACCGAACAGGATGTCCCGCATGGTGGAGTTCCCGACGATCACCACTTCGTAGATGTTCCGGCGGTGGAACCCCAGCTCGCGCGCCATCCACCCGATCTCGAAGTTGAGTGATGAAAGCATCACCTGCTGGAGTTCGCCGTGGAACTCCCCTCCGTCGTAAGAGATGCGATGCATGATGTCGCTGCCACCGAACCGCTGGGGGTTCTCGAACGAGGCCGTGTGGAGCACGTCGCCCGATTCCAGGTCGACGAGATTCATCACCACTGTGGTGGTGCCCACGTCAATCGCGAGGCCGTAGATTCTGCCCTTGTACGAGTCGATGCGTTCGTTGTGGAAGTAGACTCCGTCGTCCCGACGCGTGACGGAGGACACGAGCGGCACGGAACGCTTGATGGTCTGCGTGAGGATGCGAGGCTGACGCCGGAGGATGACAAACTCGACGTCGGCTTCGGGATCGCTCACGTATGCCTGGCAGGCCAACCGGTAGTTGTCGCGAAGGAATGCTTCCTCGTTAGTAGGGGAGTTGAGGGCGTCCTCACCCTGTCTGATCTCGACGATGCACTCGTGACACTCGCCGCTGCGATTGCAGGAGGTCGGAACCCGGACGCGGAGGGTGTCCGCGTACTCGAATATGGTCTTGCCAACTACCAAATCGAGCCTGCGGTTATCGTGTCGGATCGGAGACATGCGGATAGTTTAGCGCAGTCGGCCGGGAATTCGTCCTAATCCTCTCATCGTTCGGTGAGGAAAAGGACCATGCGTTCCTCGTCGAGGTACTCGCCGTCTACGAAGAGCGCGCGCGGGTCTATGCCGCAGGAGGCGAAACCGAGAGAGGCGTACAGATTCCTCGCCTGCTTGTTGCGAGTTACCACGTCAAGCTCGATCTGTTCAAGCCCGGGAAGCGAACCGGCAAGATCGATTGCTTTCGATAAGAGGGCCCTTCCGAAGCCCTTTCCCTGCTCTTCAGACCGGACATACATGCCCCAGTTGTGACCCCGGTGCTGCTCCTTCTCCCCATCTATTCTGCGGAAACCCACCACGCCTATCAACTCTTCCTGACGGAGGGCGCCAAGCGTGAAATTGTTCCTTGATTCCGCAGTCCGACGGAGACGTTCTGCTACGAATTCCATCGAGTATGCGCTCTCGCGCTCGTAGGTGGAACTGAATGCATCGGAGTGTTCCTTCAGGGCCCTGAGGCGAAGGGTTTGAAAGGAGCGGGCGTCGTTCCCGTTGAGGGCACGGATTGTTACGTCTTGCATGTTATGCGGTCACCGTTCAGCCGTACGCTGATCGAGCTTTGGAGCAGAGACCGGGGCGACCGTTGAATTTCGGGGTCCGCAGTCAACGGCCCTAGGCCCCTGCTAGACCTCCCAGGCGCTCCTGTAGTCGAGCTTGTCGCTTCCGGTGCAGACGGGCAAATCATCGGGGATATTCGTGAAGTGTTGATTGCGGCAGGCGAACTTGGCGGTGCAGCGTGACTCGACGTTCTTGTATGGACAGCGCCACTGCGAGACCTCGTCCGCCGTGTCCGACATACCCTTGAAGATGTCGTACAGACGGTTGAGGCTGGCCTCATAGCGACGCCGGTCGAAGCGCTGCTCTGCTGTGCCTGTTTTGTCGGAAGTCATGTGACAAATGATCCAGCTTAGCCCGAAGTCACGAAGCTCTTTGCCAGATCGACGGCGGCGATTGCGTTTTCACCGTAGCCGTCGGCTCCCATGTCCTCAGCGAATTCCTGGGTTACGGGAGCGCCGCCGACCATGATGTTGACCTCTTCCCGCATCCCCTCGTCCTCGAACGCCTCGATGACGCGGCCCATGTTTGGCATTGTGGTCGTCAGCAGGGCGGACATGCCCAATACTCTCGCCTCATGCTCCATGACCGCGTCGATAAACTCCTCGTTCTTTGTGTCAACACCCAAGTCGTGGACGACGAACCCCGAGCCGCGAAGCATCATTATGCACAAGTTCTTACCGATGTCGTGCAGGTCGCCCTTGACGGTGCCCATGATGACGGTGCCTATCGGCTCGACGCCGGACGCGGAGAGGATCGGCTCGATGTGGGCCATGCCGGCCTTCATCGCACGGGCGGAAATGAGCACCTCCGGCACGAAGATTATGTTGTCGCGGAACTTCACTCCGACGACGGCCATCCCCGCGATCAAGCCGTCATCGAGCAGGTCGTTGGCCTGCCATCCGTCCGACAATGCCTTTTCGACCAATCCGCTCACCTCGCCGTCGTTGCCCGTTATGAGAGCGTAGGCGATATCGTGCATAAGAGGGTCTTTGCCCTCGTAGAGGCTCCGGATGTGCTTCGCCTCAAAGTCGTTGGTTACGTATTGGAGCTCCCGCTCCAACTCTTCATGCTCCGTCGTTGGCATACAACGCTCCGTTTAAGGTCGGTATCACAAGATATGTATTATTCGGCCAGATACGGCCCTTTGTCAAATCATTCCGTTGCGTTGCAGGGGCAACCGTATCTGACATTGTGGCATGGTCGTGTATCTGGCTACGTGCCAAATAGAGGGCCGGCCACAATCTTGACCGCGGGAAAAACCGCCAAATGCGCGACAAACCGCAACATTGAGCGACACTACGCCTTCAGCCGGCCGTCGCGGTAAGCCTTGATGTAGTTCATGCAAAAGTCGTCCCGACCTTCGAGTACATCAAGGGCTAGCTTTACCGGCTCAGACTCGGTGTCGAGGGCGAATACCCTATCAAGCTTCGTCGCGATGGGGTCGAGGATTCCAGCGTCGATTCCCGCTTCGAGGGCGAGGTAGATGAACGTGTCGTTGAGAAGCCTCCGCTCAGGCATACCGAACGAGACGTTGCTGAGACCCATGCCAATGTGGATGTCGTTGCCGTACTGCTCACGTATCGAACGAACGGCGTCGAAGTAGTGGTTCCCGTACTGCGGATCGACCGAGATCGGAAAGATGATGCCGTCGACGTAGATGTCGTCCATCGGGATGCCCTTGGACTGAACGTCCTCCATGATGAAGTTCAGGTTCTCGACTCGCTCCTTGTCGTTTTGTGGCATCCCGTCGGGGCCCGTGCACATGAGGACCATGCGGGCGCTGTGCTCGACGACCATGTCGAGGGCTTCCATGCGCTCTGCCGCGACGGAGTTGATGATCGGCCGCCCGGCGGAGCCGTCGTACGCCTCCAGCCCCGCCTCGATGATCTCCGAGTTGGATGAGTCGATGGACGGGGGAATAGGGGAGACCTCCTGTACGGCCTCTACGGCAAACCTCATGCAAGCCTTCTGGGTCTCGAGGTCGTAGTGCACCTCGTCGGGGTTGATGTCGAGGTACTTCGCGCCTGCGCGCACCTGACGCCGCACCTCGTACTGGATGTACGCCTTGCCCTCTTCGCGTTCGTCGGCATCGTCCTCGATACCCTTCCGCATGGCGATCAGGAAGTGCTTGATCTGGTTCTGCTGGTAGGGCTGCGTGGACTTGTACCACTCGGGGACGGTGAGCATACGCCGCTCGCCGTTCGGCCCTCTGAACGGCACGACCTCCGTCCCGTCGTCCAGGGTCTTGGCGCGCCGTCCGTTGCGGAGAAGGACACGGGTGGCGTGGACGTTTTCCCCGACGATGGTGAACTCTTCAGGTGAATCGATAACTCTTGGCATTGTTTCCAGGTATGTCCTTCAGTTGATATGGCGTTCCAATCTAGCGTAGGGTCGGGTTTCAAACCCGCCTCTACCGGCCGGTACCCAACGATTTTCGCTATTCGTTGTGCGGGCGCATGATTGCATAAGGGACTTCGGCACAACGAGGCAATTCTCCGGCTATGCCGACGTCCCGTTGCCGTTCTCGCCGTCGTGTTCCTCATGCCAGTCTTTGACGGCCTGCGGAATCTCGAGGAGGTTTTCGAGCTTCGTGGCAAGGGGAATGGCGCACTCCGGGGCGATCATGTTGACCCCTGCATCGAGGGCGCGATAGACCTCGGCGCGGACCTCCTCCGGCCCCTTCGAGTACAGCGTGACGGGGTTGTTGATGTTGCCGACGAGTTGGATGCCGCCGTCGACGGTGTCCATTGCCTCCTGCGGGTCGTTCTTCGAGTCGAAGTGGAAGGCGGCCATATTGCTCTTGGCTATGGCTGCCATCCGGTCGACGGTCTTGCCGCAGATGTGGAGGATCAGCGGCGCCTGCAGCCGCTCAACCATCTCCTGGTGAATTTCCAGCAGGAAGCGGTCGTAGTACGCGCCGCTCACGAGGTCGCCGGTCGCGTGGTCGGGGAAAGTGAGTGCATCAGCTCCGGCGTCGATCTGCGCCTGTCCGAAGAGGACGGATATCTCCTTGAGCTTGTGGAGCGTCTCCAGCGTCAAGGCCGGGTCGTCGATGGACATGAGGAGGAACTTCTCCACGCCGAATACGTGGTAGGCCAGCGTCCACGGTCCCATCGTCTTGCCGATGATGGCGACCTCGTCGCCGAACTCCTGCTTCAGCATGGAGAGAGAGCGAGTGATGGCGACGTTGTCCTTATGTTCGAGGAACCCGCTGGGGATGTGCACGTCGTCGGGGCCATCCCAGATCGGGTTGTTCATGCGCACGGTGGGCCAGTTGTCCTTCTCCTCCCACTGCATCTCGCAGCCGAGGGCCGAGGACTCCTGAATGATGGTGAAGTACGGCATGATTGAGTCGAAGCCCAGCTCGGTGTAGCCGGTGGCGGCGAGGCGCGCGTTCATCTCCGGGTCGCGGTTGGCGTCCGGGAACGGCGCGTCGACCATGTCCATAAGCTCCACGGTCGCCACATTCGTGGGATTCGAAACGGGCGTCCTGTCCACTGGCTTGCCTTCGAGGGCGTTAAGGACTCGCTCTCTGGGGGTCATCGTCTCTTGGAGTGGCATGGCGTGTCTCCTTACGTGTGTAGAGTTGTGCACTACTTAGATTGTTGTGATGGTATTCGGATGATTTCTCCACGCTGCGTAAAGGACAGCCGGAATAATAATTCAGGGATTAGCGTCCTCAGAGCGTCTATGTCATTCGTTCCTGCACTAAGTATTATCACCGTCATGTCCGTAGGGGTTAAGTTATGTTGATATGGAATCTTCTGGTCAAGGGTAATAAGAGCGTCGAAATCATCCTTTGCCAGCGCAATCAGTTCACCATTGCCTTTACCCTTCCATCCCATGTAATCTACTGTCCTGACTTCGTGATCGGGCAGATAATATCGAAAATCATGGGGCATGTTTTCATCGAGCAGCAGTTTCATATGCGACGCATTCCAAAGCTTCTCTTGCCGTTTCGAGGATACTCACTACCTGCTCACGCTCCGCAGTCGGAAACTGGTCGAGAAAAACTTCGATGGTGTAGCCGGCAGCCAGGTAATCAAACAGATTCCTTACCGGTACACGCGTTCCCTTGAAGACGGGTGTGCCGCTCACGTAGTTCCTATCGCTGTGAATAACGCTTTCTGCCTTCACGCGCTCTCTCATCGCCTTCACCGCCTGTCCCATGCTTACCTCCGGAAAGTCGTCCAAAAAGGCGTGCAGGTTATGCACTCTGTCCAGATATTCAAACATGTACTGCACAGGCACGTCCGTTCCCTCGAAGACGGGGCCCTCCCTGGAAACCTCGTCGAGGTCGACAAGCGGAGGGATAGGGTCACCCGGCTTGATTACGATTACTTTTGCCCCGGTCTCACTTGTCTGCTGCATGGCGCGCCTCCTTAACTCGACAATTGTCCGATACGATCATCTTGGATTCGCGTCTTTGATGTTCCTAGCGAGTTCATCTCTCAATTCGTCCGGGCCGATCCGAATAGAGGGTATCCGGTACCGTCCCATCACGTTCAGCAAGTCCCATCGGTCGAGTTCAAGAGATTCAGCAGCTTCTGCTTCCGATATGCGGTCGAGCCGAAGCAGTTCCATCACCAGCGCTTCCCTGATGCGATAGGGCGCTTCGGACTCCTGCCAGCCAAAGCCCGGGAGAATGTAGTCGGGTAGGGTGACGGAGAAAGTTTTTTCGACCATTAGCTCAATCCGCCTATTCCACAAACTCGGCAAGCCTCGGCCCGAACACTTGCTCAAATTCAAGCAATTTGTCAAACATCCACTTACGGATTACGTCTAGAGCTTCATCGTTGTCGTCGATCGAGCCAGACCGAACGGCGGATATACGGCAAGCCTTTTTTTCATCCAACCGCTCCCACTCGAATTCGCCCACAATCGCGGACTGCATTTCTTCTTTGTACTCCTCTAGCTTGTCGAATAGCTGCTTATTCCACTCTTTGTCACCACCGTCAAAGTAAACTTCGACTCTAGCTCCGCCACCTCGATAGAAGCTGGCACTATAAATGAGACCTCCTCCGTGGCCTGTGGAAAAACTACACCAGCTTTGTGCAAGAGCTTTTCGAACCTGTCGTGCGCGTGTGAATCTGGGATCCTCCCTCAAGCTATCCATAAGAGGTTGAAAGAACGCCTGATACCTTCTACTCCGTTCAGATACTTCAACTGCTTGAGACTTTGTTTCTTTACTCCAATCGTTTGGAGCTGAGACGACCGTGAATGCGGGGCAGGCCTAGAGTTTTCGATCTTCCAGAGCTCGACAGCCACCCCGAAGAACTCGGTATCTTCGCCCGTACGACCATTTAGGAAGTCTAGCGCAGCCCTGTGTTCGTCCCGAAACTCTTTGGCAATCCAAACGATCGCACTTGCTTCATATCCGGCCGCGTAGGTGAGCAACTGACCGAGATGGGAGTGGTCTGTTGGTTCCAATTGGTTTTCGATTATGACTGGACGGTTGTTGCCAACATCACGCGCCAATAGGTCGAGCGAGAATGTTCCGACAGAAGCTTCGCGCTGTTGAACTTCCAACTCTATTCCCAATGCGTCGCCAAGCAACTCCATATTGTCCTGAAGCCACGGCGTGAAGTCGTCTGCTTCGTTCGGCCACTGTTCGCGGAGTTCGACCGGTTCGATTTTCGCTAACTCTGCCATCTACCTTGCTAATTCCTATCTAAGTCTGCGAGAAGCCCAGCGTTCCCGTTGTCATCTGGCCGCGGAGGGCCTCGGCTTCGAGCATGTCGGCGGTGCCTGTGACGTTGCGGGCGTATGGAAGGATGAGACGCATCAGGGAGTCCCTGCGGCCTCCGTGGGGGAAGGTGACTGCGTCAATGTCGACCTTCTCCATCTCGCCGTAGCGGACGAAGCCCTGGGTGATCGCGCGGACACGCATTCTGGGGTTCTTGTACTCACCTTCGGCCGTGATGCGATAGATCCACCGTCCCTCGGCCTGCTCCGGCGTGGCGATGATCTGGAGGGGTGAGCGGAGGTCCTTGATCTCGACACGGCCTTCGGGGTGTCGCGTCCCATACGGCTTTTCCACCGCCTGCCGCAGCAGAAACCGGAGTGGTCGGACGTACATCTCGCCGTCCGGGAATCTCGCCTGGTTGTGGGTACCCTCGACGGGGACCATATCCCCGAGTTCGACAAGCTGTTCGCGAATCTCCTCGACGCGCTTCTCGACGCCGGGTCTCCCGCTGAAAGTCCACACCGTGCCTGTGCCGTTCTTGAAGTACAGCCCGACGGTGATTTCGTGGAAGTTGGGGTCCATGGAGATCAGCTCCATGCACTTGCCATACTTGGCAATCACCTCAAGGACTCTGCCCCTCTTGGCATTCTTGAGACTGGTCATTTCGTTTCTCCTCGCTACGAATCGCGTGATTAGGAAGCGCCTACCGGGTAAGCGTCTGGGATGCGCTCGTGGACCGCATCGGCAAACCGTTCGATGTGCTTGGGGGTCGTGCCGCAGCAGCCGCCGACGATGTTGACGCCGGCATCGGCCAGCTTGAGGAAGCGCTCGGCCATGTACTCCGGCGTCTCCGGGTAGACAATCTGACCCTGCCGTATCTCCGGTATGCCTGCGTTCGAGTGGACAAGCATGGGGCCGTCATACGTGCCTCGGATTATCTTGGCAAGCTCGACCATGAGGTCGCTGCCGTTGCCGCAATTCGCGCCGACCACGTCGGCTCCGGCGTCGCTGAGCCTCTTCGTGGCCGAGGCGGGCGTGTCACCCATCATCGTAAACCAGCCGCGCGGGCCCTTGTCGTACATCATCGTCGACATGACGACCACATCCGTGTGCTCTTTCGCGGCCCTTACGGCCAGTATCGCCTCCTCGACGGAGATCATCGTCTCGATGACGACCGCGTCGGCCCCTCCCTCTTCGAGGCCGGTCACCTGTTCGACGAAGGCGCCGTATATCTCGTCATCGTTGGTCGTTCCACCGTTGCTTTGGAGGATCTCACCCGTGGGACCGACGGAGCCGACCACGAAGTGCCACGGTGAAGCCACGGATTTGGCGTGTGTGGCGGCCAAACGGTTGAATTCGCAAGCTTGGCCGGAGTACCCGTACTTGTCCAGCATGAACCGGGACCCTCCAAACGATGCGGTCAGCACCATGTCGGAGCCGGCGTTGAAGTAGTCGGCGGCCATTCTCCGTATGGTCTCCGGCTGATCGACGTTGAACGCCTCGGGACAGCCGCCCGGTTCTAGGCCGCGCGCCTGCAGGTAGGTGCCCGTGGCGCCGTCGGATACCAGGACGTCCCCTGCGGCAAGACGTTCGATTATACCCGGGTATTCCATAGGTGCACCTCAGTCCTCGCTCATCCAGCCGTCTATCGCGCCCGGAGACATATCACGCCCACCTTGGTTGTGGAGGTCCCGAATTCGGGCTGCGAAATCGGACGGGAATCCCATGTTGTATCGCTCTGCGGTCGCGGCTGCCGCCTCTTCGGGAGTTCCCTCGACCTCAAAATAGTCTCCCCAGTTCCAGGCCATGAGGTAGTCGTCGGTCCCAGCGCTGCCGTCGAACATCGAGATGGCGTCCACTCCCCGCTGGAAACGCTCGTCGAGGGGCTTGGACACCTGGTGAGCACCGTCCAGGGCCTGCACCTGCACGGGAATCTCCTTCCAGTACATTACGCGCACCTTAGCCATCCCTCTCCTCTTCATCTCGTAGGGGCTATTGGTTCGACCTCCATTATAGCCCGTACCGGTAGATAAGTGTGCAGCGGCCTCATCCGGGACCCAGTTGGGAAAACTAACCGGATCGTTCGGTATGGTCATCCAATGGAAAAGAAGCCGCAAATTCCGTACCTATAACCTATAGCGCGTACAGCAAGACCGGTTATATAATCACCGTAACCCTGCGAGGAGCGATCTATCTTGGATGATTTCCTTGGCAGCCTGCCGACTGTGCTGATTGCGACCGCCGGCGGCTACTTGCTAGGCTCCATCCCGCTGGCCTATCTCATCAGCAAACGTCACAGCGGCGTCGATATCTTCGAGGTAGGCACGGGGCTTCCGGGCGCGTCGAATGTCATGCGCAACGTGGGCAAGCTGCCCGCGGTCATGGTGTTCCTCGGCGACATGGCTAAGGGCGCCCTGGCGATTCTTCTCGGGAACGTCATGATCGGGAACGTCATGGGGGTGGAGAGTCCCTGGCTGCTGCTTCCCGCGGGCGCGGCGGTCCTCGGACACTGGAAATCGATGTTCACCGGCTTTCGGGGCGGCGACGGCCTCGTCACCCTGGCAGGCGCGATCTTGGCGCTGTTTCCGATTCATGGATTCATCAGCGTTGCGTTGGCATCGATCGTGGCCCTCGGCGGCCAGAAGCTGCCATACTCGTCCCTGCTGAACGTCGTCTTCGGATACGCCGTTTTGGCGGCGCTGACGGTCTACTACAATCCCGACGACACGGCGCTCGTGTTCGGCATGGGAGGACTTTGCGGTCTCGTGCTCGCCCACGCCTTGTTTGGTCACCGACGTCGCAGACAGGTCGATGAGGACTGGGACGAGGTGGCAGACTCTACCGGCGCGACGGAGCAGTCCTAGCCGACCTCGCGCCGATACCCCGACGCGGATCCTTACACAGGGCTGGAGCTATTCGGGGCCTGTCTGTGCCTACGAGCCTTGTAGGGCTACGCACGTGGTCGTGCGGATGACGCCCTGAAGGGTGTGGATCTTCTCGCCAACGAGGTCGCTCACACCCCTGATGGTAGGGGCCGTAACGATCGCGATTACGTCAACAGGCCCGGTAACCCGCACCACGTCGGCAATTCCTTTCTGCCCGGACAAGCTGTCCACGACCGCCGTCGAGTAGCCTGCCGCGATCTCGATTAAGATGAATGCTCGGACCAAGCTCATCCTCCTGTGTCAAAATAGTCGGCTTTCAGGATACCCCTCGAAGGCATGATCCGACAACCGTCGGAGTCGGGCAGGGGAATACCGCTCCAGAGCCACGCGCCTTGTTATGACAGTCTCCGTTCCGGCCCGAAGCTCCTGTCTCGTCCCCGCTAGGGAGATCTCGGCACAACCTCGGCCTATGTCATTCCGAACGCAGCGTAGCGTAGTGAGGAATCTAAAGTCCTTAGCAATCAACAAAGGATGCCGTAGCTGGAAGGCTCAAAATGACTACGGCAGAACACCATAGATTCCTCGCTGCGCTCGGAATGACAGGCTGTCTAGCCGGTTGCCAAAGGTCTCCTGATCAGTCAGGTACCCCACAGGGAATTCATTCCGGCAATTCTGCCACGAACCCGGCTTCGACGAGCATCCCGGACTGGAGCTCGACCCCGTAGCAGCGGCGGTTCGGCGGATGGGTGCCGAAGTACTCCTTCCAAACTTCGTTGATCTCGCCCACGTCGCGGTTGACGTACTGGAGGTATATGCGAGCAGAGCACACGCTGGTCTTGTCTACGCCCGCGGTTGCCAGCACCTCGTCAAGCTGGCGGAAAATCTCGCGCAGCTCCATTGCCGCTCCGCCTTCAACTGGAGTTGTGGCGCCAGGCTTCATGCCGGTCAAGACCGTTTCCAGAACTCTGCCGCTGTGGATGACGGCTGAGCTAAACGGCCTGTCGAGGTTCGATCCAATGAATTCCATGTAGGTCTCCTTGCAATCAGTTAGAGTTTCGGTTCTTGCGGTTGGGCTGCCTTAGTCGCCCCGCTTCTTCCCAGTCTTCCACTCATACAGTTCCCACGTGCGGTCGTTGAAGGGGTAATACTTACCGGGTGAAACGTTCTCAATGGCGAGTTGAGCCTTGACGACTTCTTCCACCGCGTGTCGCTCCTCCGCAATTCTCATGACCTCATTCACCATCGCACGAGGAACCACCACCGCGCCGTCGTCGTCTCCGACCACGCCGTCGCCCGGTCTCACGAGCACTCCGCCGCACTGTATCGCGTCGTTGACCTGCCACGGCCAGAAGTCGGAGGGGCCTTGCTTGGCAGTCGTCGAGTAGGAATAGACGGGAAACCCGTAGTCCATGAGAGCAACGCTGTCCCGCACCGAGCCGTCAGTCACGAGGCCGCCCACCTTCCTCTGGAAGAGGCGGAAGAACTTGATGTCCCCACCTACGGAGCTGTATTTCCAGCCCATGGCGTCTATGACCAGAACCTCACCCGGCCCGCACAGCTCGAACGCCACATATTCCGCCGAGTCCGCGCCTTTGGGCTTGTCTTCCGCAAGATCAGGACGGTGCGGAACATAGCGTAGAGTAACAGCGCGACCCGCCATCCGCTGGCCTGTCCGCAATGGTCGCGCGCTCTCGATCATGGTCGAGGGATAGCCCTTCACCCATAGTGCGTCGATTATCGTCTGCGAGGGGATGCCTCTCAGCACCTCCAACTGCTTGTCAGTGATTTGCGCGTCCTGAGTCAACTGCCACCTCCGAGTCCTGTTCATGCGGGGCGCTATTGTATTCAAACATCACGCCTGAAACAATTGTGGGCCAGTCGATTCAAAGATCAAGTCTATGAGGTGTTGTACCAGTGTCGGAAGGGGAATCCAGACAGTACATTCGCGAGGCGTGGCAGCCTTACACCCTCAACAGCGAGAAAGAAGAGATACTGTGCAATCTGAACCCGGAGCCGAATTCCGGAGGTGACGCTACCCTGTGCCTGATGCCCACTCAGGCCAGGAACGTCGTGGCCGATCCCGCATCACTGAAGGAAAAGCCGAATGTGATGTCCCAGTGGCTGGACAGGCTCACAGCGGCCGGGGCCAGCATCCTCCTGGTGCACGGGGAACACTACGACGACCTTCAGCTCCTCGCCGACCGGGCCGCGAATGGAGTGGACGGATTTGCGCTCATGGAAGCTCGACTCAGGGCCGTCATCGACGATGCCCTGGCCAAGGAGTACACCCGGGCGGGCAGGGTAGTGGTAATGGGCAGCTCAAGGCACGGATTCGCAATCCTGCACTCAATGGCGTTGAATCCCGACGTGTCGGCTGCCGTAGCTCACCAACCCATTATTAACTGGCCTCGCATGTCCGAGTTCATCGGAATGGATGGTAACCGGACCGTTGAGCGGAACGGTCTTTTTCCACTCATCGAACGGTTCCCCCCGCGCCCGCTCTTCATCCAGACAGGATACTCCGACCGGAGAGTCGGACAGGAATAGATTTCTTCGCTGACCCATGCGCTGCGAAAAGCCTGCGCTCGCATAGACGCCTCGAACAAACTTTCGCATGACATGATGGACCTTCCTGGGCACGATGGCACGAGGATACCGGACTCCGCCCTCGACGCGGTCGTGCCATGGCTCAGGGAACAGTCGCTGCTGTAGGACGGGACTTGCGTAGCACATTCACCTTACTTTCCGCACACGTTGGACATTCGAAGTAAGCCCTTCGCGATGTTGGGCAGCACCGCATGGCGACCTTCTCGTTTCTGGGACAGCCCGTTTCTTCTGTGCGTGAAGATCCCTTGGGAGCCTCGTCTCCGATTCCAGACTCCTTCGGATGCCCGCTATCGCCGGCATTGCCATTGCGCGACGGCGTCTTACAGAAGGGGGTACTGACAAGGAGAACCGTGTACTAGCGAAAATGCACCCTCTCCGGCTTGAGGCTGATGATGATCCTGTCCTCGGTGCGAAGCTGTTCCATGCGGGCCTGCACCCGCTCAGGGTGGACATACCGCCGCACGATGGCCTCAGTGACGGGCCAGATGGAATCGTCGTCGATGATCTCCGCCGTACCGCGTACCGTTACGTACTCTTGGGCAAGCGGCTCTGTCATCACGCACACCGCTAGGCGAGGATCACGCACGAGGTTTCGATACTTCACCCGCTGTTTGGTCGTCGATATGGCGATCCTACCGTCCTGATACACGTACCAGTTCGGCGTGAGCTGCGGCATTCCGTCACGCCCAATGGTGGCAACGACGGCGATTTTCCTTGGCGCGAGAAGCTTGTTCAGTCGAGAAATGTCTTCTTCGGTGGGAGTGGCGGACACGTTACTCCTCCTTGCGTGGTAATCATGGCCCTGCAAAGGACATTGACGAGCGTAGGGGCGAAGCATACCATAGCCTCATCCGCCGCCGAACCGCCATGACCTCTTCGGACAACCGCATCGACATCCCGGCCGACCTCCTGAAAGGAGTGTCCCGGTCTTTCTACCTCACGATTCGCGTCCTCCCGAGGCCGGTTCGGGAACCCATTCACCTTGCATACCTGCTGGCACGCGCCGCGGACACGATTGCCGATACCCTTGCGCTTCCATCAGGAACCCGTCTGCAGCACCTGAAGCAATTCCGCGCTCGGTTGGAAAGCAGGGATCTTGAGCCTCTCGACGTGATAAGCGTCACCGTTGATGCGCGGCTTCGTCATGATGACCCGGAGACCGAACTCTTGCAGGGCCTGCCTCGTCTCTTCGAGATATTCGACAACATGCCCGAGGACGACCGTCGAAACGTTCAGCGCACTGTCGACACACTGGTTAGCGGTATGGAGTTCGACTTGACCACGTTCCCAGCGCCTGAATCGGGACGGATCGGCGCCCTCGACTCACTCGACGATCTCGACCGGTATACCTATCTCGTCGCCGGCTGCGTCGGCGAGTTCTGGACGGACGTAATGATCGCCCACGATTCCTCGGTGCGAGAATGGGACAGGCAATGCATGGTCGACCTCGGGGTCCGGTTCGGGAAGGCGCTTCAGATGACGAACATCATCCGAGACGTGCCGAAGGACCTGCGGGCAGGGCGGTGCTACATCCCTGGCGATTTGCTGGATTCGGTAGGACTAACGCCTGAGGAATTGCTGAGTCCTCACTCAAGCGAGCAAGCGAGAGCCTTGCTCACGGTCCTGGTGCGTCGCACGCTCGATTTCTACGACGCCGCGGAGGAGTACGTCATTGCCACTCCACGTCGGAGCGCACGGCTCCGTCTTGCGATGATCTGGCCCATTCTCATCGGCCTCGCCACGCTGAATCTGCTGATGCGCAGCCCCAACCGGCTAGACCCCGACACGCGAATAAGGGTCTCGCGCACATGGGTATACGGCATGATGGTCCGCTCCGTCCCATGCGCATGGTCGAATGCGCTCTTCACGTCCTGGACGAAAATCCTCCGAGCGCGTGTACAAGCCGTGCCGCAACAAAGTACGCCATAAGTCTCCCCCCCGTCGGGGGAGAGATACAGAGAGGGGGAGACTACTATGCCCTAGCCCGCCGCCGTAGCCTCGGCCTCCGCCTGGTACTGCTTAGCCTGCGTGACGATGTCCACTCCAACCATACCGCTGAACGCGTCCGTGAGTCGCTGGACCGTCGGGCCGATCTCGCCGTCACCGACCGGCAGCGTGTTGAATTTCGTCACGGGAAGAATGAACATCGAGGTGCTGGACACGAACGCCTCGTCGGCCCCGTGAACGTCGTAGGCCTCGAGGTTCGTCTCCTGCAGCGGTATGCCCAGCTCGGCGGCCAGGTCGATCACCGCGCCACGCGTTACGCCACGCAGGATGTTGCGCCCCTCAGGCGTATAGATCACGCCGTCCTTGACAATGAAGAAGTTGTTGCCCGTGCCCTCGGTGATGAAACCGTCCTCGTCGCTCAGCAGCGCATAGGCCTTCGGGTCGATCTTGTGGGCCTGCAGATTCGCGACCTGGTAGAAGACACGGCTGCGGTTCTTGATCTTTGGGTCTATGTACCGTGCGGGAACAGACTGCTGCTGCGTCAGTATCGAGTGGACTCCCGTATCGTAGTAGTCGGCGATTCCCGCGAGGTGCCATGTGAGCGGCCAGACGTTGATCGAGATGGTCGGCTTGATGCCGTTCGGGAATACGGATGAATAGAGCCCCAACGGCCCGTTGGAGACATTGTGCATGATCTGGTAATCGACTCCTTCCGGCATCCGGTCTTTGTTGATCTCGATCGTCTCCATCGTGGCGGCCTCCATCTCGTCGATTTCCAGACCGCAGTCGATTTCCAGGATCTTGATCCCCGCGTACAGACGCTCGAGGTGGTGTCGAAGCCTGAACGGTTCCATGTTGTAGCTCCGGGTCATCTCGAACACCATGTCGCCGAACATCAGGGCCGTGTCGAAAATCGACACCCGCGCCTCCGCTTCGGGCACGAAATCGCCGCTCATGTAGACCAATCGTCCTTCCGTCATACTCGGTTGCTCCTCTTCCTAATGTTGCTTGCATCGCGTTTGAGAGGCCGGTGTACGACGCCTCACTAGCTTGATGCTTACCAGTGTTCCTCTATCGTAAACATAACCGCCTTCTTGCCGGTTTCCGGCAAGATCGCGTCGTTGACGTATGCGATCACTTCGGCATGAATGTCGCTTGCCGCCCAGGCCGCGCGCTGCTCCTCGCTGTCCCAGAACGAGACCACCTCGAACGTGAAGTCCTGTTCAGGCAGTCCGATCTGGGCCGCGATCTCCCCCTCGTACGGTTTGAGCATGACACCGCGGATGAATCCGGGCTGTCGCGACATGGCTTTCATCCACCTGTCCCGAATTGCGGAGGACAACTCGGCCTCGCGTCCCGGCTTGGCGGTCAGCCGCATGTTCAAGGTTATCATGGCGAATTCGTCCCTGCGCTTCCGACCATGGATACCGGCTTGAGCCCCTATGCCGTCGCCTGGAAACGGATGGTATCCCACGCTCCAAAGGGTGTCAACGACACCTCAGAGGTACCCGTCACAAGGACTTTACAATCTCCAATGGCAGCCCCGATTTACATGCATCAGAATATACGAAAAGTTTTTCTGTATTTCGCTTGCGTGAATTATATTATGTGTATTTTCGGGCGAATTCTTACGAAATCATGCGTATTGCGCCCAGAGTTGACACGGCATCATTGCATCATGTAGGTTGTACCCAGATGGGTGAATTGGCTTATCAGAAGTAGCGGCTATTAGTGACTATTATCTATAGGGAAAGGAGGATGACATGCTGCCGGAAGTAACGCTCAAGAGCGTATCGAGAGACGATGTGGACAGGATTGCATGGTGGCTGCAGGATGACGACTTGTCTAGCCGGTGGTTCGGCCACTACGGCGCCGACGACCCGGTACATCCCGGGTACGACCCCAGCCACATGCTCGAGGCGAGCGACTGGGAGTGGCGCAGGACGTTCGGCGACCCGCGCCGGGCTATATTTTCGATCTACAACACGGCAGATGAGCATGTTGGCGAGTGCCAGGTGCAGCACGACGGGGAGGGCGGCGCCGAGCTAACGGTCATCATCGGGCGGAAGGATCTGTGGCACCACGGGTACGGTACCGCGACGATGCTCGAGCTGCTCGATAAGGTGTTCAACACGATGGGCCTTGAGTCCGCTTGGGTGACCGTTCCCATCGAAAACCGGCCCGCGATAGGTCTATTCGAGAAACTGGGCTTCGTGATAGCCAGCGGAGAGAACGTCAAGCACGGAGAGATAGACGTAGCGCACATGACCGTGTCATCGGCCCGCTACTCGGCGAGGGAGTCTCGCGCTCACAAGGAGCAGGAGCTTACTCCGGTCGTGGCGATTGCCGGACTGCCCGGCAGCGAAAGCGAGGCGCTGGGCCAGGAGATCGCCCGCCTGCTCGACAGCGAGTACATCGGCGACGAGATCAAGGACCCGCTCAGCGAGCGGCTCCAGTGCTCTAGGGCGGAGCTTGAGTCGTTCGAGAGCAGCCACAAGTCGTTCTGGATGCGCCTGCTTGCTTCCATCGTCGTGCCCACGGAGGTCACCACGGCCTACGAGAGCGGGTATCACGCCTATGTTCCCAGCAGACCGTACGAGTACGACGAGTTGCTCCATGAGCCGCTGTCCAAGCGGCAGTACGTCAAGAAGCTGCGGCGAATCGTCCGACGGCGCGCCGCCGAAGGCGACGCCGTGCTCTACAGCAACGGCTGTCACCTCTTCCTGCCCGATCAGGTCGATGGCCTCACGGTTTTTGTGTCGGCGTCAGCCGAGGTTCGCGCCGTGCACCTTGCCCAATACGGAGACACGCCCGAGGCCTCTCGCAAGCGCCTCGATCGTGCCGACAAGGAGCAGCGGGAGATCTTCAGGCGTCTGTTCGACTGCGAAATCGACGATTCGAGCAAGTTCGATATCACGGTCAATCTCGACCGGATGACGATTGCGGACGCGGCCGAGATCATCGTCGAGGTCCTGCGACGCCGGGGCGCCGACAGGGAGCCCGCTCCCACGGCGCAGAAGGGCGTCACGGTCGGCAGCTAGCGCCAACTCTGCTTACCATCTCTCCCCCGTTCAACGGGGGAGAGATACAGAGAGGGGGCGCTTCCCGTTTATTGCTCCCACTCCTCGCGGAGGATGCCGTAGTAAGCCACGTCCTGTCTTCCGTTCGGGTCCCGACCGTCTGGAGCCTCGCTCCGTAGAACGCCCTCCCTGGTCATGCCGATGCGCTCCATCACGCGCCATGAACGTCTGTTATCGACATTCGCCTCGGAAGATATCTTGGCTAGGCAAAATGTCTCGAAGGCCCAGTTGACGACGGCGCGGGCCGCCTCGGTTGCGTAGCCGTTCCCCCAATGCTTTCGCGCGATGGAGTATCCCATCTCTGCGTTCTGGTGTCTCTTGTCTATGCTCAGGTTGATACCGCCTATCACCGAATCGTCGAGTACGATGGCGAATGATGGATGTGACTTCCAGTCCTTCAGAAACGACTCTGCGACGAACTGCTCGGCGTGAACGCGTTCGTACGGGTAGGGCAGAGGCACAAGGAAACGCTGCCACTCCTCGTCGTTCGCGAACGCTAGGACATCGTCCACATCGGTTAGACGAAATCGACGAAGGGTGAGGCGCTCGGTTCGCAGTTTAGGATGTTCCGTCATTGGATATTGCTCTCCACGGTTTTTCACGGGACTCGTTGCCCGCAAGGGGAATGTCATTCAGTCTAGACCTCACTCCTTTTGTGAGCCAGATTTTCAAGCGCGTCATCGATGTGGAGGCTTTTGTCACATTCCAGCTACTTCGGCTACCATGGAAGCGTGCGATACTTGGCAAGTCTTCTCCTGATAGCCCTTTTCTTGGCATTTGCTGCCACCAGCGTCACGGCCAACGGTGGCATGCTCGTTCACCGTGAACAGCAGGGTGGTTACGACATCGCCGTGACCGTGTGGCCTCCCGAACCGGGGACCGGCCTGCTGGTCTTCACCGTGCTCATCCAAGCCGTTGCGGCGACCAACGGCGGCGATGAGTCGCACCTCGCGCCCATCTCCTCCGACCTGATCCTCCGGGGTCAAGGGCCTTCGGGCGCGGAGGTGGGCCCCTTCCAGCCACAGACCGTGCTGCCCGGATTCAGCCACTTCGACGTTCGCATTCCCGTCGGCCAGGAAGGGCAGTGGACTTTCACTCTCGATGTCTCAGGCCCTCTGGGCAACGTGACAACGAACGTCCCCCTCGAAGTCTTACCGAGCGAAGACCGCGACCTTCTGACGTGGATCCTCGTAGGAGCCTGGACATTGGGGATCCTCATCTCAGGCGGCCTCCTTGTGTTGTTCTTCAGGCGACTTCGCCGCTCATCCGACACGCACGATGAGTGACACTAAATGCGGGCTAGCACCGTTCCCATTTGAATATGATGGTCGCATTCAGAGGAGCGTATCCCCTCTCCCGTCGTGGGAGAGGGCTAGGGTGAGGGTGCTTTGAGTAAGCTGCCAAAATCATATGGAACCAGTACTAGCAGCCGTGCCATCAACAGCAACACCCACACCGTCATTCCGGCGCAGAACCTGCCCCGTACACCGATACGGGGCCGGAATCCAGAGGGGTCCGGGTGGGGCCAGCGCTACCAATCGAAACCACCGATCACCCGATACAGGTTCAATCTTGTACGTTCTTTATGGACAGGGCAACCACGCTTGGCTATAATACGAATAGACCGACCTCGGCTGATCGCACGTGCGGCTGAGGACCCCGGCCGAGGTGGCGGAACTGGTAGACGCGCAGCGTTGAGGGCGCTGTGGCCGCAAGGCTGTGAGGGTTCGAGTCCCTCCCTCGGCACCATGTCTACACGATGAGGCGGCGTAGCCAAGTGGTCTAAGGCGGAGGTCTGCAAAACCTCTATTCGGCGGTTCGAATCCGCCCGTCGCCTCCACTCCCACTACTAGGGCACTAGCAGCACCTTGCCCATTGTCCGACGATTCTCGAGATCGTCCTGCGCGCGTCCCGCGTCCGCAAGAGGGTAGGTATCGTGGATGTGCAGCGACAGCTCGCCCGACTCCACCCAGCCCAGCACGTCGTCCGCCCGCCACACGAGCTCCTCGCGGGTGGCGACATGGTCGTTCAGTCCCGGCCTCGTGAAGAACAGAGACTTGGCGTTGATGACCGACACCGGCAGCGACTGCACGGCCCCGCTCGCGGCCCCATACAGCACCATCATCCCGCGCGGTCTGAGACTGGCGAGGCTCGCGTCGGCCGTCGCCTGTCCCACGGAGTCGTAGACGACATCGACGCCCCGCCCGTCCGTTATCCTCATCGCCTCTTCCCGGAAGTCCTGCTCGGTGTACAGGACGACGTGGTCTGCCCCGACGGATCGCGCCATCTCCGCCTTCTCATCAGTTGAGACGGTCGTGATGACGGTCGCTCCGAGCTGCTTCGCCATCTGAATCAGAAGCCGGCCAACTCCGCCCGCTCCGGCATGTATCAAGGCGGTGTCCTCCGAACCCAGCGGGTAGGTGGAGTAACAGAGGTAGTGGGCCGTCATCCCCTGCTCCAGGACCGCTGCCGCGTCTTCCATGCTCACGCCCTCTGGCGCCTTGACCGTCTGCCACTCCGGGATGACCATCTTCTCGGCGTACGATCCCATCGACAGGCCCGCCATCGCGACCCGGTCTCCGACGGCAAGGTCAGTGATATCCTGGCCGGTCTCCGTCACGATTCCGGCCACCTCGTAGCCGGGAATCAACGGCAGTGGTCGGGGATACATCCCGCGCCGCACGTAGGTATCGATGAAGTTGATGCCGATGCGCTCGACGTCGATGAGCACCTCTCCCGGACCCGGAACAGGGTCGGGGACATCCACATATTCGAGGACTTCCGGTCCACCGGTTCGCGTCATTCGTATTGCTTTCATTGAATGTGGGTCCTTTTAGGGTGTCGTTGTATTGGTAGGAAAGCGCGCGAAAATCACTCGCTGCTTGGAACTAATGCCAGTCGATCCCATCCCCGTCGGGAAATTGTCGATGGGCGAGTCCGGGGAAGTCGAAAGTCTTGGTTAGTCTCTAGAAGATGTCCTCAACTGGACACCGAAAGCCGGGAAGCACGGGTCCGCCCTCGATTTCATCTCCGACATTGAGGATGCGAACATCAACAGGGGACTGATAGACGGCTATCGTGCGGGTGTTCGGGTTAGCGATCCAGACCATTCGAACGCCGTAGCGAAGCCACTCTTCGGTCTTCGACAGGAGTTCGGGAGTAGAGTCACCGGGAGAAGCCACTTCGACGACGAGATCGGGAACTATGTCGACGAAGCTGGCGGCTATCCCGCCGGGGGAAATTCGTTCAGCCGCGATAAAGGCGGCGTCAGGCGCTCGAACGGTATCGGGACTGCGTGTTAGAAGAAATCCGGTCTCGGCGGCGAACGCCGTACCGAGTCCGTTCCTTTCCACGTACTCCGCAAGACGCCAACCTATCTGCATGGCGACGTGCCCGTGACGTCCTCCGGCAGGCGCCATACCGATCAATTCTCCTTCGACAAGCTCGTACCGCCTGCCATCGTCAGGCATTCGCAACAGATCGTCGGCCGTAACCGATCTCGTCGATGTGCTCATCAGCTCCTCGGCTATGGGAACGCCGATCGGGAACGTTTGGAACCTGCCCGGCCACCATGAATCTTGCTGCGCCGCACCCCGGTTACCCCCGATGATACGGCCCCTTGCACTCCGTCCGCAAGGCGGAGACAAACCCCTAAGCCGCTTCGCGCAGAAACCTCAGTTCATCGCATACCCGCCGTCCACATTCAGGGCCTGTCCTGTTATGCCACTCGCGGCCTCGGACGCGAGGAACGCGACGGCATTCGCGATCTCCTCGGGAGTCTGCTCCCTGCCGAGCGGGGTGTTGGACTCCACGAACCTGTCGAACGACTCGCGCGTGGTCATCTCGTCGTCGATGCTCAACCCGATCCGTCGACTGGCGATACGCTCCCACATCTTCGTCCAAACGAGGCCCGGGCACACACAGTTCACGTTGATGCTGTACGGCGCCAAATCCGAGGCGTAGCACCGCGTCAGGTTGATCGCCGCCGCCTTCGACGCGCCGTACGCGAAGTTCGTCCGTGTGCCGGTGCGTCCCGCCACCGAGGCGATGTTCACGATCTTGCCGTACTTGCGTGACTTCATGTGCTCGACCACGGCGTCGGTGACTCTCGCTATGCCGTGGACGTTTACGTCATGTATGTGGTTCCAATCGTCGTCGTTCGGGCGGTCGCGTCCCTCCCAGCCCGGCGCTCCGATGGTTCCCGCGTTGTTGACGACGATGTCTATGCGCCCGAACGCATCGAGGGTTTGCGTGGCCAAGCCTTTGACCGATTCGTTGTCGGTCACGTCTACCGAGACCGCGAGAGAACGACCTCCATGTTCGTTGATCTCATCGCAAACGGCCTGGGCATCGCCCTCGTTTATGTCAGCGATCACAACGTCCGCTCCATGGTGCGCCAGCACGTGCGTGATGGCGCGTCCGATCCCTCTTCCTCCGCCCGTCACGATGGCAATCTGCTCAGCAACGTCCATGCGCGTTCCTCCGATTAGTCGTTCGTCGTCGTCGTGGTGGTCTCGGCAATAGCAAACACCGCCGACGTTCCCTGCCTGCCTATCGCGCGAATCCACTCGTCGCGCACGTACACCACGCCGCCGATGGACTTGCCGTTGAAGGATATCGTCGCCTCGTTGGCGAAGAACAGCAGGGAGTGAGTGACGGCCGTGTCGTTGTTATTAGGCCCCGGCCCTTCGAGGATCACCGGCGGGTGGATGCTGGTCCACACTGCCTCGACGGCCCCGCCCTCCGCATCGATCGTCCACGACGGCATAGTCCGCACGTCTCCGTGTCGCGTGATCTCGGCCTCCAGGACCGGCAAATCGTGCCTGTAGAAGTTGTTGTTGCTCGGCCCGCGTGCGACCGTCGTGGTTATGAACTCCGCCAACTTGACGCTGTCAGTGTATATCCCCGTGAATGTCTCATCAGGGATATCGACGAACGCTACGTGGCCCTCGCCCACGGCGCTGTACGTGACTCGATAGAGACTGACCCGACCAACGTCCGCCTTATTGTCGTGGTTCTTCAGGTACGCTATCCAGTGCTCGCCCGACCAGACCAGTGCCCTGCCTTCCGCAACTCGTTCCGCGCCCAAATTGATTACCTCTAAAAGCCTAGTGTTTCAATATCCTAGTGGTTCAACATCTTAGTATTGAAGGCTAACGAGACTATAACTCGGTAGGGGCGGATTTCAAACCCGCCCTTTCGTGTACAACGCGAGTCCAACCCTCTATTACTACCCGCCAATTCAAAGATTTCGGTCCACTAGTTATGAAGGCTAACGAGACTGTGACTACGTAGGGGCGGGTTTCAAACCCGCCCTGTCGCTGTAGAACCCAGTCTACTCCCTATTGCTGCCCGTCATTTTAAAGATCTCGGTCTATTAGTTGAATTTGAATGCGTACAGGTCCGCGTCTTTCAGGACGAACCTCAGACGCGCCGGCCTTCCCGCGAACGAGCTCACGTCGGGGCCGCCGCTCCACGTGACACGATGGTCGATCTTGTCACCGAACTGCTCCGGGGAGTCGGCCAGCGCAAATCCCTGTTGTGGCCGGCCCTGTTCGTCTTGAATTTCGACCTGGACCGAACCCACCGCCGATGTCGAGTAGTTCATTCCCAATTCGCTCCCCTCGAAGACAATCGGTTTCGTCGTGAACTCCCCGCCACGATAGCCGGAGTTGACCGATACGAAGCCGTCCGTTCGCAGAGTGTAACGCGATATGCGGGTAGTGGGGTAGCGCCAGTGGTCGGAGCAGTACATGCTAAGGGTGTCCTCCGATGTCTGGAAGATGCCTCGCTCGAAGTATATTCCCCGCTCGTGCCAGTTTTCCTTATCGAGCCCCGGACGAATGAACGCCTCCTTGAACGTTCGGTCCCACGTGATCCCGTCCCGGCTGCTCATCAAGGCGATGTCGTTGACGCCGGGCCCGTTCGGCCAATCGGGGTCGGGCGTGTGCTCGAGCACGAGGCGTGAGGGGAACATCAGGTACGTGCCTGGCGACCGCTCGTACTGAACGCAAGCGTTGGTATACAGGTGCTCGGACGGTATCTCTCCGGTGTCGATCAGCTCGAGGCCGCTCCAGTTGAGGAAGTCGTCGGAGGTAGCGCGTCTGATCCAGCGAACGCCACCCTTGAACGGGCCGTCGGACCCACCGACGCCTCTTGTGAAGATCACGTATTGACCGATCCGTTCGTCCCAGAATGCGATGTTGAATGAGTCGAATGGGCTTTCAGTCAGAATTGGCCCGTCTTGCATCTGGGCCCAGTTGACGCCGTCCGGCGACGACAGCGCGAAGACGCAGGGGCGAGTCAGGCCGAGGGACTCCAGTTCGATGTGTCCCGTCCGCACGACGGCTTTGTATCGGCGTTCGGGAGGCTCGGCAGGGTTGGTATCGATGAAGGCGCAGAAGTTCGCTCCCGGGCCCAACCAGATGAGGTTGTTGTCCCTAGATCCCCTGAATTCGTACACCCCAAGGCTCGGCTTCTCCCAGTGGATGCCGTCCGCACTCTCCGCATAGGCGGTGTAGCGTGGGCTCTTCGCCCGATCGGGGCCTTGCTGATAGCATCGGTAGTAGCCGCGATACAAGTCTCCGTCGCGGATGATCGACATGTACGATATGCTGGCCTCGTCCCACGGCTTGTCCCCCACGAGCACGGTCTCCCGGCGAGTGGGGGAGTGCATGAGCCGTTTCGCGCCGCCCATCGTGTCGATGACGTAATCATCGAGGAAGAGCTGTCGATTTGTGCCGATGTCGATGGGGTTCCGCATGTGTTGGATCTTATCCCGTACTGGGTACAAATTGTCCTACGGCGCTGGCGGCGTAATAATATCACACGTAGGACCGCTCGCCCGGCTGAGCTTCCGGTCGAGTGTCACAAGCTGGCACCCGAACGACTCGGCGATCGCCACGTACCACGCGTCGTAGCAGGTGAGGTTGCCCCGCAATTCCCATACTCGATCCGCGAACGGGGCGAACGGGAACAATTCGAGTTCGAGGAGAAGCAAGGATGCGTTGGCCAAGGCGGCCTCGATTTCGGATATCTCGCAAGATCGTTCCAGGCGACGGAGGACATTGCTGGCCTCGACCAAGACCAGTTCGGGTGCAATCAATGATCCCTCGGCTATCGTCTGCTCCGACCACGCCCCTTCGGGGCCCAAATCTACGAGGGCCGCGACCAAGACGGACGCATCGACGACCTTGGTCAAGTCCTGTCAGCGTCGCGGGCGGCCAGAATGGCGGAGGTTGGGACGCGAGTCCTATAAGCCGCCTTGCGTTCGCGTACTTCTCTCACCCATTCGTCAACCGACGGGCGCGACGCTATGCGCTCCAACTCTCCGCGCAGAAACTCTTGCATGGACTGGCGTTGGAGCGCAGCGCGGACTGCTAACTCGTCGCGGACGGATTCTGGGACGCCCCTTATGGTGATCTGAACTGCCATGTCACAACTCCTTTGAAGGCATTATGACAGCAATAACAGCATTATGCAAGCGCCAATTGTTGGCATATGCGACCCCATGAACTCTATCCAAACTTGAAGGCGTAGACATCTGCGTCCTTGAGGACGAACCGTAGTCGGACCGGCGTTCCGGCAAGCCCGCTCACGTCGCCGCCTCCATTCCACGACACCTTACCGTCGATCTCGTCGCCGAACTTCTCCGGGAAGTCGTTGATACCGAACCCCGGTAGGGCGTGGCCGTCCGCGTCCTGGATCTCAACCTTGAATGAGCCAACCGCGGAGGTTGAGTAGTTCAGTTCAAGCTCACTTCCGCTGAAGGTGAAGGGCCGCGTCGTGAACTCTCCTCCTCGGAAGCCACCGTTCACCGACACGAAGCCGTCCGTACGGAGGGTATAGCGACGAATGCGCTGTGTGGGAAGGTGGGCGTTTTCCATGCCGTACATGGTCATCTCAGTGTCCGACGTGTGCAGGATGCCGACCTCGAAATAGATGCCGCGGTCGTGCCAGTTGTTGAAGTCCAGCCCCGGGCGAATAAACGCTTCAAGGAAGCTGCGGTCGAAGTTGAACCCGTCGCGGCTGGACATGAAAACGATATCGCTGACGCCCGTGTCGTATGTCCAGTCGGGATTGGGGATCCGGTCGTGGACGAACCGCGAGGGGAACATCAGGTACGTCCCCGGCGCTCGGTCGTACTGGATGCAGGAGTTCGTGTAGAAGTGCTCCCAGGGCGTGTCGCCGCAGTCGATGTTCTCCAGAGGCGACCAGTTCAGGAAATCCTTGGACGTGCCGCGGCGTATCCAGCGAACGCCTGTGAAGAAGTCGCTCGTGTCTTGACCCGCAACGCCGCGGAAATATCCCACGTATTCTTCGCGCCACGTGTCCCAGAATGCGAGGTTGAGTGTGTCGAAGGGGTATTCCGTCAGGATAGGCTCCTCGCGCATGACCTCCCACCGAAGCCCGTCGGGCGAGGAGAGCGCCAGCATTACTCGCTTGACGCGGATAAATGCCTTGTACTGCTCCTCCGGCTTTGCGTCGGGATTCGCGTCCTTGAACGGCGCGAGGTTGATCCCCGGCTCGGTCCATACGATGTTGTTGTCCTTCGATCCGTTGAACTCGATGAGGCCGAGGCTGGGCTTCGTCCAGTTGATCCCGTCATCGCTCTCGGCGTAGCACGTAATCGAGTTGTAGTCGGAGTCCTGCAGTTGGGGGTCGGCACGGTACCACCCTCGGAACTTGCCCTGATCAGGAAAGGCGATGAGATAGGAAAGTCCGCCAACCTCCCAGGGATGTTCCGGTTCCAATGCGGAACTTTGCCGGGTCGGGGAGTGGAGCACTCGCTCGACTCCTGTCGAGTCGGCGATCCAAGAGTCGTCGACGAAGAGTTGTCGGTCTTCGCCGATCTCCATGGGTGTCTCAGCGCTCATTTCGGCGTCCTCCGATTATCTTCCGCCGAATAGCCGCGCTCGATAGGGGTCGAACCAAGTACGCAGCCCGGTCGCCAGCAAATTGAAGCCAAGTATAGCAAATAGGAACGCGAGCGCGGGTCCGAGAGACAGCCACGGCCACTGGAATATCGCCAGGCGCGCCCCGGAGAGCAGAGCCGCCCACTCCGGCGTCAAGGGCATCCTCACCGACGCCCGCTGCATCTGGATCGAAATCTCGACGTAGCGCTCGCCGAGCAGCACGCCCAGGAAACCCAATTCGCCCAACATGAGCATTACGGCGCTGATTTCCAGGGCGATTGCAGGCAGCAACTGTGGCATGATGGCGGGCAAGAGATGCTTGCGAAAGAGTTGCGGGGTCGATGATCCGAGGGCCATCGCGCTCTCAATATACGGTTGGTTCTTGGTGTATCGGACCGCGCCATTTACTACGTTCGTAAGCTCGGCGTAAGCACCCCCACGAAGCTCAGCGCCGACGCGATTCCGCTGACCCTCGATCCGGGCCAAAGACCGCCCACAAGACCGAGACCCAGTCCAACGCACGATCCCAGCACTACCGCGCTCAACAGGAGAAGGAGCGTCTGCCAGTAGGCGTGCGCGACTATCGAAAACTCTTCGCCGTCCTCCCAGAAGCTCGTGAGGAAGTCGAAGTAGCTAGACAAAGTTGTCTGAAGACGCACTACGAAGTCATAGAGGGCACGGAGAACCGACTGGTCGAGGGCGGCATAGCTGAAGAACGAGACGAGGATGACGACCAGAAGGATGCGATATCCGAGAAGGGCGAATGTACGCAGGTTGCACCTCTATCGTTGCGTTCACGTCATTCCGCCGGACGGAGCGATCAGCAGCTTCGTCTGGGGACTCGGAGGAGGCGTCCCTTACCTAAAACGCTTCCGCCTCCACGAGATGGCAGGCCGCCCAGTGGTCCCTGCGCTTCTCCTCCAGAGGCGGCTCGTCTTGGGCGCACATCTCAATGGCTATGGGACACCGCGTTCGGAAGCGACACCCGCTCGGCGGGTTGATCGGGCTGGGCACGTCTCCCACCAGGATGATCCTGTCCCGTTTTCGAGCCAACTCCGGGTCGGGCGCAGGCACACCCGACAGCAGCGCCCTGGTGTAGGGATGGAGCGGTTCACTGTACAGGTCGCCCGTCGCCGACCGCTCAACCACCTTGCCCAGATACATATCCGCCACGCGGTCGCTGATGTGGCGCACCACCCGCAGGTCGTGCGAAATAAATAGGTAGGTCAACTGGAATTGGTCTTGCAACTCCTCCAGCAGGTTGATGATCTGCGCCTGAATCGACACGTCCAATGCCGAGATCGGTTCGTCGGCAACGATGAACGTGGGATTGACCGACAGCGCTCTCGCAATGACGATGCGCTGCTGCTGCCCACCGCTGAACTCGTGTGGATATCGGTTCTTGAAGTAGGGGTTCAGCCCGACCGTCTTCAGAAGCTCCTCTACACGGTCCTCCACCTCTTCGTCCTCCACGATCCGGTGAATCCTGATCGGCTCCGCAATTGCCTCACCGACGGTCTGGCGCGGGTCGAGCGCCGTCGTAGGCTCGTCCGCAATGAGGAGCAGGGGATCGCACGACAGCGCGATGGCGATCATCACCCGCTGTCGCATACCACCGCTGAACTGGAACGGGTAATTGTTGTACTGGCCCTCCGGCGATGGGATGCCGACGCGGTCGAGCAGTTCAATCGTCCTGTTGCGCGCCGTTCTGTCGTTGATGCCGAGGTGGGTCTTCATCGTCTCTGCTATCTGAGGGCCTACCTTCATCGTCGGGTTGAGCGACGTGGCCGGGTCCTGGAAGATCATTCCCATCTTCGTGCTGCGTCTGCGTCGGACCTCCGTATCGGTCATCTTCGCCAGGTCTTCCCCGTCCAGCACAACGCTTCCACCTACGACCCCGCCGAGGTTCTTCGGAATCAGCCCCATGATAGAGAGGGCGGTCATCGTCTTGCCGGAGCCGCTTTCGCCGACGATTCCCAGGGTTTCCCCTTGGTGAATGTCGAAGCTCACGCGGTTCACCGGCCTGATAGTGCCCTCGCGGGAGTACAGGTGCGTTTCGAGTTCTCTTACGCTGAGTACCGGTTCTGACATTCGTGAAATACTGCCTTCCGCTACGCCGCTATCGACGAATTTGCCGGGGATTCAGCGCGTCGTTCAGTCCGTCACCAAGGAAGTTGAAACCGATGACCGCGAGAGCCAGGGTAAGGCCGGGCATGAGCACCAAGTGCGGATGGACACGCCACTCGAAGAGGTTCTCCGTGACCATGCTGCCCCAACTTGCGCCGGGTGGCTGAATCCCAAATCCGAGGAAGCTGAGGGATGACTCCAAGAGGATAATCCCCCCGACACCGATGGACATCGAGACGATGACGGGAGCGTCGCTCCCAATCTTGGTCCTCGTCCAGGTACGATTCACCAATGCGTTGTATGAGTCACACATTGAGAACAATGAGGAAACTTCTCTCCCTTGAGGGAAGTGCGATACTCAACTAAAGCCATATGCTCGGACTAGAACAGAACTCGAACATTTCAAACTGGACACTACCTGAGCGGTATGTACCTTGACATTCCTGATGAGCACTCGTAACATTTGTCGTTGTGAGTGCCGTTACACATATGGTTTGCTGCTGTTGTTGCCGAAGACCAGAGAGTCTTCTGCTTCGACATGTGTGCCGGTGACCGCCTAGCGCCGACAGATCAAAAGTGAAGACCTCTGGCCCCTCCGTTCGCGGAGGGCTTTTTTTTGCCCGAAAATCCCGAGAAGGAGCACCTATGCCGGTACCGGAGTCAAGAAGACTAGGAGTGCAAGAGCTTGCCGATCTAAACGAATGCTTCGAGTCCGCCCCCCCAAACGATGTGCTTGCGTGGGTCAATGAGCGTTTCGGTGCGGGCGCGGCCCAGATGTCCAGCTTCGGCCTCGAGGATGTCGCGCTGTTCGACATGTTCTGGCGAGTCAACCGGCAGGCGCGCCTTGTGACACTAGACACGTGGCGCCTGCCGACGGAAACGTACACGGTCATGGACCAGACCCGGCTCCGCTACAACGCACGCATAGAGGTGCACCAACCTGATCCCGGGGCTGTGGCCGGCATGGTCGATGAGCACGGGTTCAATCTATTCTACCGAGGCCGGGAGAAACGCTTGGCCTGTTGCCACGTGCGGAAGGTCGAGCCTATGGAGCGCGCCTTGGCTGGCATCGACGCATGGATTACGGGCCTGCGCCGGGACCAAGGTATGGAGCGCGGCAACATTTGCATCGTCGAGTGGGAGGAGTCCCGCGCTAACTACAAGATCAACCCGCTCGCTAACTGGACATTCGAGGAGGTGCGAAACTACGTGGAAGAGCACGCTGTCCCTTACAACGAGTTGCACGACAAGAACTACCCATCGATCGGGTGCGCGCCTTGTACGCGGGCCATCGAGCCGGGAGAGGACCCTCGCGCAGGACGCTGGTGGTGGGAGTCTGACCCCAACGCCAAGGAATGCGGGTTGCACCTAGTGACGCTGGCGGCAAGCTCATGATCGCAACTAGCGAATTAACAATGACAACCCAAGCTCTTCTCCATGAGTTGCACTCCGAGTCCAAGCATCTCCGTGCACTTGAGTCGGACGCAATCCACATCATTCGGGAAGTAGTCGCGGAGTTCGACCGGCCAGGCCTGCTCTTCTCCGGCGGCAAAGACTCGGCCGTGCTTCTGCATCTCGCAGTTAAGGCGCTTCGGCCTTCGCATCTGCCGTTCCCTGTGCTCCACATCGACACCGGACACAACTTTCCCGAGGTCATCGCTTTCCGCGATCGCGTCGTCAAGCGGCTTGGCGTGGATCTAGTGGTGGGCTCGGTTGACGACGCAATTGCCTCCGGGCGTATTCCGACTCCACCGCGCCCTGATTTCCCTCGCAATCGCATGCAGACACCAGTGCTGCTGGAAACCCTTCGCAATGGGAAGTTCACCGCGGTTTTGGGCGGTGCGCGGCGCGATGAGGAACGATCACGCGCCAAGGAGCGTGTGTACTCCGTGCGCGACGAATTCGGCCAGTGGGATCCACGTAATCAGCGCCCCGAAGTCTGGGATCTCTACAACGGCAGCCTTGGCTTGGGCCAGCACATGCGCGTCTTCCCGCTCTCCAACTGGACGGAGTTGGACATCTGGCGCTACATAGCCGAAGAGAACATCGACCTGCCGGAAATCTACTATGGTCACCAGCGTGAGGTATTTGAGCATGACGGGATGCTCATGCCGCTATCGCCGGTGATGCAGCCTCTGCCTGGCGAGCCGGTGGTCGTCCGCAGCGTGCGTTTCCGCACCGTCGGTGACATGACCTCCACAGCGGCCGTACCATCGCAAGCTGTTACACCCGAAGCAGTCATCGCCGAAACGCTGACAACCCGCATCTCTGAGCGCGGCGCGACCCGGGCTGATGACCGGACCGCCGAGGCGGCGATGGAAGACCGCAAGCGCGAGGGGTATTTCTAGCATGGATCTCCTCCGCATCGCCACCGCCGGATCCGTGGACGACGGCAAGAGCACGCTCATCGGTCGTCTGCTGTATGACTCGAAGGCCCTAGACGATGACGTACTCGCCGCCGTCGAGGAAGCCAGCTGGCGCCACCACAGCGACTATGTGAACCTCGCTCTTGTCACCGATGGCCTGCGCGCCGAACGGGAGCAGGGCATTACCATCGACGTTGCCTACCGCTACTTCTCCACTCCAACGCGCAAGTTCATCCTGGCAGACACGCCGGGGCATGTGCAGTACACGCGCAACATGGTCACAGGGGCGTCCACCGCCGAGGCGGTGCTCATCATGATTGATGCGCGCAACGGCGTGGTGGAGCAATCACGCCGCCACGCCGTCACCGCCTCGTTGTTGGGCATCGATCACATCGTCGTTTGCGTCAATAAGATGGATCTCGTTGGCTATGAGCAGCGGGCATACGAGGAAATCCGTTCCGAGTTCACTCCATTTGTGGCGCGGCTCGATGTGGACGATGCAACCTTCATCCCCATGTCCGCGCTCAACGGCGACAACGTGGTCGAGCCGTCGGCGAACATGCCTTGGTACCAGAGTGGCCCGCTGCGGGCCCACCTTGAAAGCCTGCCGGTGCATGATGGACTCGATGCGCTGCCGTTGAGAATGCCCATTCAATACGTCGTCCGCCCCCACCGCAAGGAGTACCACGACTACCGTGGCTATGCGGGGAGCGTAGCGTCGGGTGTCCTGCGCCTGGGCCAGCGAGTGCGCTTCGTGCCCTCCGGCATGGAGAGCGTCATCACGACCATCGAAGCGCCTTGGGGCCTCGTGGAGGAGGCGTACGCTCCCGACGCCGTCACCGTCCAGATTGCCGACGACCTCGACGTTGCTCGCGGGGAGATGATCTGTGGGACGGACGCCGGGCCGGTGATGACCCAGGAGTTCGACGCCGTCGTTTGCTGGATGGACGAGCGCACCGCGCTTCGCCCCGGTAATGTGTACCGTATCAAGCACACCACGCGATCGGCGAAGGCAGTGGTCACCGACCTCCTGTCGTTGTTCAGCATCACGTCGCTCACTGGAGAACCGGATGCCGATTCGCTGCGGCTAAACGAGATCGGCCGCGTCCATGTCAAGGTTAGCACGCCGTTGGCGGTCGACGACTACACCAGCAACCGCGTCACCGGCAGTTTCATCCTCATCGACGAAGGAACCAACGCCACCGTCGCTGCGGGAATGATTGGCGAGCCTCGATTCGCATTCTCCGTTCCCACGGCACGGCGCAAAGATGACACAAACGGACACAACCGCCTATCTGGGGCCTCAGCCGTATCAGCGGGGGAGTAGACTTGCACACTCATGCCTGGTGAACAACATCAAGGATGATTTGCCCGGAATGATCGCTAGTGGTCCGGTTGGCCCGGTCTACCAAAGGGGAGTACGCCAGATCACGTCCCGTCCAGTGGTGTAAGAGAGTCACCCTCGCTGAGTGATTAGGCTGCTCCTTCGGGCAGAATCATTGATGTCTCTATGCTGGGTTGATCGCCGACCGGCACGATCGGTTCACGTGTCGGAATAGCCCAGTCCGTCCCGTTGCGACTTGTCAGCATCCTTATCTCGGTGATGTCCTTCTGCCTCTCGAAGAATGCTGGGAACATCAGGTGCGCGTTTGCGTCGGGCCAGGGGGAGTAGGCGTTCGTGTAGATGTCCGCGCCGGGGTTGTCGTGCATGTCCGGCGAGAAGATGTGGCGCGGCTTAGGCCACCGCTTGAAGTCTTCGGTCTCGGCGTAGGCGATGAACCGCCGCCCGTGAAACCGTCCTCGAAGGTGTCCCGTTCATCCCCTGAAGTACCCGACGTACTTGCCCTTCTCTTCGCTGTACCGCGCAACGATCTGCGTATCGGAAAAATAGTTCGGTATCACCGGCTACACAATCGGCGTCCAATTCAGCCCGTCAGGCGACGTCGCCCCATAGACGCAGTAGTCGCCGTCCGTCTGAACGCCGCGGTGAATCAGCTTGTACCGCTCGTCCGGCGACCCGTTCGGGTCCTTGAACACTGTCGCGGTCGGCACCGGCCGGTTCAGCGACACGTTCAGCGCATACACGAGATTATTGTCCTTCGAGCCTTCCAGATCGACCGTGCCGATCCTTGGCTTCGTCCACGTCTCGCCGTCCGTCGACTCCGCCTACAGCAACATATAGCTCGTCGGCTCCTCGTACGAAACCTCGCGCTGCCCGCCGTACACCGTGTAGTACAGCCTGAAGACCCCGTCGTCCTCGAAGAGAGTAGTGTGCAGCGTGAAAGCCGTCTCCCACGGCTTCTCCAACCCCACCATCGGCTCATGGTCGATGCGAGGCTTGTGCGCCTTGATCGCAATTCCGTGCGGCATCTCCCAGCTCGCCTGAACGCCGTCGCCCCACGAAACGCCGTACCCCGGTTCCACCAGCGAGTAGTCGATGAACACCTGCTTCGTCCGTCCGATATGCGGAAACTCGAAATCTGTCATAGCAATCTCCTTCAAGACTCAATAATCTCTCACCCGTTCGACGGGGGAGACCTTCAAGACTCAATAGTCTCTCCTCAGTTCTACATATGAGAGATACAGAGAGGGGGCGCCTCCAAAAACCCCTCTTTTCTCAAAAACGTAACTACCGTCCGGTTCACGTGCATCGGAGGCCCCCCGGAGTGCCCGGGAATCTCCATCGGCGTGAGCGTCAGCCGCTCCGACATACCTCTCGAGTGGTACGCCCCAGTCAACAGCGAGGCTAACCGTTCATTGTGATGCTGGCCGATGCGCGCGTCCGCGTACCCCTGCTGGACCTGCACCGGTCGGGGCGGGAGCCGGTCGATGAGGTCGTACAGGTCGTGCCTGCGGATCAAGGGGTGATCGTCCATGCCGTCGAATTCCTTGAGCCAGGGCCAGTGGATCACAGGCCCTATCACGACCGCCGCGTCGATCTTCTCATTCCGCGCCGTCCCGTAGAGCACCGCGAACCCATGTCGCGAGCTTCCCATGAACACGATCCTCCCCGGAGTGCCAATACCGCGCTCGATCACGGCGTCGATTACAAGATCCACACGACGCTGCCACATCTCGAAACCGTCGATGCCAGCCTCCAGACCGCCCGCCAGCTCGCTCAGGCTATCGAAGAAATGCCCGTGCATCAGGAGAATCTTCGCGCCCGCCGCCGTCAAGAGGTCGAGCCAGTGCGTCATCACATTGGGCTTTTCGAGGACGTTCACCGGGTCTTCGACCGCGTCCCTCGCCTGCGTGGGAATGATGCAGAGCGGCGCGTCATCGGCCACGTCGTCATCGGAGCCGAAGTTGCACGAAACGTACTGCCCGTTCGCCTCGATCATCATCGGCGTCCAGAACGCCGGAACGTACTGCTTGGAATTCATGCGCGGCATGGTACGGACGGCGCAGCCGGAACGCAAGAACGTCTCGTTCCACGGTATCTCCCAGCCGGGGATAGATACTATATAGCCACCCACAATCTCTCCCCCGCCGGGGGCTGACAGGGGTAGGCATTTGTCCATCCACCCACTCTCCATGAACCGGCAGACAGCCCCACCGCTGTCATTCTGAGCGAAGCGAAGCGGAGTCGAAGAATCTAAAGTGTCTGTCACAACGTAAGGCCAACATAGAGCGTTCTTGCGCTGTTTTCACTCTCGGTCACGATACAAGCGCGGCACTGGCTGTCCAGTCTTGCAGTTATGGATCTTAGATTCCTCGCTTCGCTCGGAATGACAGGTAGACGGGGGTCGGATCATAGCTGCAAATTCGTTTTGCCTACCCCTGTCAGCCCGCCGGGGGAGAGATTCAGAGAGGGGGCCTTCGCAATTCAACTCACGATGACTGAACAGTCACCCTCCATAACCCCGATTTGACGCGAGGGAACACATGTACTATTATGAGTCCACAAGACTCAATCACACGATAAGCCAGGTGTCCGATTATGTCCGACGATGTCCGTCAAAATTCAATCATGCTCTCCGATAGTCAGATTAACGCCGTCCCCTACATGACCGCATCCAGAACGTTCGCCGAAGCGGCAGAATAGCCAGGTGTCCGATTATGTCCGACGATGTCCGTCACAATTCAATCATGCTCTCCGATAGTCAGATTAACGACGTCCCCTACATGACCGCATCCAGAACGTTCGCCGAAGCGGCAGAATAGCCAGGTGTCCGATTATGTCCGAGAATGTCCGTCACAATTCAATCATGCTCTCCGATAGTCAGATTAACGCCGTCCCCTACATGACCGCATCGCGAACCATCGCCCTAGCGGCAGAAAGGGAGGGAATCCATCCCCTGCCGACGCCATGCGACAAACGGTGACTGAATGATCGTCTGAATTAGTGGATCGACACTAGGTTGTGTTGACATTCTGTCATTCTGAACGTAGCGGAGCGGAGTGAAGAATCTAAAATCGTCGCGCAGGCACAGAATTCAGATTACTCGCCTCGCTCGGAATGACAAAGAAAAGCGGATTAAACGGAAATGTCAACACTACCTAGATTAGTGACGGGTGAAGAGACTATGAACCGGTAGGGGCGGGTTTGAAACCCGGCCACAGTTACACTACCAGTCATTCAAGAAATTTCGGATGGCTAGTGAAGCACAGCGGAGCTGGCCTGAGGCGCGTCAGTTCCCCTCCGCACCACCGGGGCCGCGTCACGTGCGAGATTGACGTTGACGAGTGCGGGGAGTCCCGACCCTCCCGCTCGATCCAGCGCTGGGGCTAGATCGTTTGCCGAGTCTACGTTCTCGCCGTGACCGCCGATCGCCTCGACGACACGATCATACCGAGAGGGGAGAAGCTCGCAGCCCACGAGACGCTCGTCGCCATACTCCCGAAGCTGAATCTGGAACTCAGCGTTCCAAGCGGCGTCGTTGCCGAGAACCGCGACGAACGGGATGTCGTACCGCACGGCAGTGTCGTACTCCATGATATGGAAACCGGCGGTACCGTCACCCAATACCGTCACTATCCTTGCGTCGGGCCGCGCCAATCGTGCCGCTAGGGCGAACGGGATAGACGTTCCGATGGATCCCGCTGGACCGTTCAGGATTCTCGTCGGCGCCGTGATGCAGGCCTGGGCCCACTGGCCCCACTCGCCTCCGTCACAAATGAAGACGGAGCTTGGGTCTTCATCGAGGTATGACTGAATCGCCGCAGCTACCTCATACGAATGCAGAGGCTCGCCTTGCTCGGCCCGCATTTCAGACCATGACGCCGGACGGTAGCTCACGGCGGAATTCACCTCGTCCGCCCAGGCGCTCTCCGGCGCATCGCCGGTGGCAAGCTCCACAATTCGGCGCACCGAAGGCAGGGGATCGGCGACGATACTCATCGCAAATCTCTCCGGGTCTCCGACGTTCCTGCGGGTGAGGTCGATTGCCGAGGAGTCGGGATCAATCTGGATAAAACGGCAGTCCTCGCGGACGTCGGGCGATGCTCCCATCTTGAGAGTGAAGTCCAGCTTCTTGCCGATGAGTGCGATGAGATCCGCCTCGGCCAGCGCCTCGGCGAACGCGCCGAGGGCCGGATCGTTCGTACCGCGCGGACTCTCCATCTCCACGACGGGCGCGCCGGTCACGCCGGAAAGATCGTCCAGTATCGACGGCCCTTCCCCGCGCATCATCATCGACCCCGCCAAGATGAGCGGACTCTTGGCGCCTCGCAGCTCCGAGAGAACGCGTGAGGCGTCGGCGTCTCCGATGACACGTGCCGGCGTTGATTCCACACCGTTCGAGACCAGCGCATCTTCAGGTGAGTCGACCTTACTGTCGACGGTATTGAAGGGTAGGGCGATGTGGACGGGTCCCGGCCTTCCGGACATGGCGATGTCCATCGCCTTCCGTATGTCATTCGGCAGGCCGGAGGGACTCTCCGCGGACCATGAGGCCTTCGAGACATGACTCGCCATCTCGGCCTGCGCCATCGCCTGAAACGCCCCCTTGGCGTGCTGGCTCATCGGAGCGCACCCGCTCAGCAGCACGAGAGGCGACTCCGATATCGTCGCTACGTACAGTCCGGTGAGAGTATTGGCGAACCCCGGACCAGCTGTGACCAGAGCGACGCCGGGCTGGCCGGTCAGCCTGCCCCAAGCATCGGCCATGTGTACCGCCGCTGCCTCCTGCCGGACGTGCAGGAGGTCTATCTCGGCGTCGAGACAGGCATCGAATACCGGCATAATCTGGTTCCCCGAGAGCGTGAAAATCCGCTCAACCCCCGCCGCTCGCAACGTTCTGGCAACTGCGTCAGCGCCTCGCATATACCCAACCTCGCTCGATAGATGTCCGCCGATTATACCCCATCATCCCCGTGCTGGCCGGAAGGTCTGCAGCGGCTGCCAACCGCCTTCGGCACAGGAAAACCCTAGGAACTATGCGATAGCCTGACACGTAACCATTCAGAGTTAGTGAGATATGCGCGCATTGTCCTCCTGCTGTCATTACCCTGAAAATAGCCGTCGTGCCACCACCCCATCGTCATTCCTGCGAAGGAACGTCACCCCGTACCCCGATACGGGGCAGGAATCCAGTTCCCGGCTCCTGCTGCCAGCCTAGCGGCGACAGAGAGGCCATCATCTTTTTCATGATTGGTGGTGTCGGTGACAACCGACATGAGCGATTGGTACGAAAATAAGCCCAGGCGAACCTGTCGTAGGGGCAACCCTTGTGGTTGCCCGTCCCCGGCGCCAACCCGTTTTCATCCCTCTTATGTGGCCTGACAAGGCCATAGTGATTCTGAGGAGCGCAGCGACGAAGAATCTACAATCTCTCCCCCGCCAGGGGAGAGATTCAGAGAGGGGGTCTCCGCAATTCAACTCACGAAGACTGAACAGTTACCTGACACTGTAACTGTTCAGAGTTGATGAGAAACGAGCAGATTGCGGGATTCGGAGAGAGGATTGAGGCTCTTCGCTCTCCAAGTGCCCAAGAGGGATGCCAGAGTCATCTTGCTGTTGGTTCCCTGTTGGGATCGAGTGCCGCCGCTGATCTTCCGGCTGATGACCAGATGCCTCAGACTCCGTTCCGCAGCGTTGTTTTCAGACGGCACGTCTGGATGCGATACGAAGACGAACAGCTCTTTTATGAACCGTTCTATGCGCCGGCAGAGTTTGGCTTGAGGTGCCGTTTCGTCGTTTGAGAAGGGGCGGCATAATGACAACAGTTGGCTCTCCAGCATCAACTGGTTGGGAGATACCAACCGTTGGTACCCGGACGCTGGTTGACCGCCTGCTTCAGCGTACTCTCTCGCCCTGTCATAGAGTTGGCGCACCGCCGCAGCCCACCGGGCCAGTCCCGTGTCCTCGGGGTACAACGCCTTGAGTTCATGGATGTCCCGCAGCAGATGTACCCAGCACCGCTGCTTGAGACCGGGATAATGGTTGTATGCGGCGTAGAAGTCGCTCACCAGCACTCCGTCGAAAGACTCACCCAACACCTCGTCAACCACCCCCTTGTCACGACCGCGACGCACGAAGTACCGCTCCGTCGGTGTGCTGAATGTCCAGACATAGCCGTTGACTCCATCCTCGCGCCAGCCGGTCTCATCGGCGTGCACCACCGGAGAGCCGCGAATGCGTTCGAGCGTCTCGTCCACTGTCCGTTGTGCCTGTCGCGCCACGCGGTGAATCGTATCAGCTATGGCCCCTACGCTCAGCTTCAACTGATGAACCGTCCGCAGGTACTGCTGGATGCTCCGGATGGGCAGCCGTCCCTCCTCGCGAAGGGTCACTATCAGGCTCACCAGATTGATTCCCATGCGCTGACGCCCCACTGCCACTCCCTTCAACGAGTCCTGAGGCAGACGCCGCTTGCGGCATAGGGCGCACATGCGAGCCACGAAGACCTGCTCGAGCACCTCTGCCGGAGCCAGCGGAATCTCGATGACCTCTCGTGTCCGATGCACCCATCCCCCTGTCATGCCCGTCCCGCACTCGGGGCACGAGTCAAGGGCGTGTACTACTTGCCGAGTGGGGTTCATCCGCCGCCGGGCGAATCCTTGGGTTCGCTTCTTCGGAGGCTCCGTCCTCTTCGGTCGAGGCCGCTTAGGAGCAAGCTTGTTGCCGGGCATCCCCACAGGTCGGCCCCGAGGAGGGACTCGCCTCTCCAAATCGTCTATCCGTCGTTGCAACTCGGTGATGACCGCCTGTTGCTCGGCGATGATCGCCAGCAGGGTCTTGCGGGTTGCACGCTTGAGGTCCGCATCGGTTCTCATGACTCCGTTATGCCACAACTGACCCCAACACGCTAGGCGTTTCAGGATCACGATCCGTCTCATCAACTCTGAACAGTTACCTGACACTTAACATTATTGACCCAGTGCGGACAGGGGTCGTACAATCGATAGGCCGCTAACAGCGCAGGGGTGTAGCTCAGGCTGGTAGAGCAACGGTCTCCAAAACCGTAGGTCGCGGGTTCGAATCCTGCCACCCCTGCCAGAAACCACCCTTCTCACTGCTTCTCTGGCGTGCTCATGCTGTCTCATTTTCCCCGTTTTGTTTCCATAATTTAATCTATTGAAGTCTCAATAAGTGTTCGAGGAAGACCACGAGAGAAACCATAGGCATTGTGGCAACCGGGAGCCAATTGTGGGGTTGACGTGCAGTATTCTGTCTCCACGTCACGATAGAGGTCGATCAGATGAAGCTATCAGTTAAACGGGTCCAGTCGCTCCGGGAGCCGGGACGATATGCCGACGGGGCGGGCCTCTACCTGGTAATCACCAAGACCAAAAGCAAGAATTGGTTACACCGCATCACGGTTTATGGACGGCGACGAGATTTGGGACTCGGACGCTTCCCCGACGTGTCACTTGCTCAGGCAAGGCAACGATGCGCTGAAAATCGGGCCTTGGTTGCGGACGGCATCGACCCCAAAGAACGCGAGGCAGCAGCCGAGCGGGAGCGGAAGGCTCCGACCGTTCCAACCTTCAGAGAGGCTGCTATCTCCGTTCATGCTGCCTTGCGTCCGCGTTGGCGCTCGGAGAAACATGCTAGGCAATGGTTGCAGGCAGTAGAAAGGCACTGTTTCCCGACACTTGGGAGTGTGCCCGTCGACCAGATTACCCGACGCGACGTTATCCAGTGTCTAAGGCGTATCTGGACACGGACACCCCAACAGGGTCGCCGCGTGCTTCAAAAGATGCGAGCTATCTTCAGATGGTGTGTAGGGAATGAGTACATCGAAAACAGTCCGTGCGGGGAAGCGCTAGATTTTGCGCTCATTCCCCAACCTGCGATAAAGCAGCATTTTAGAGCACTTCACTACTCCGACGTACCCGACGCGCTTGAGACGGTCGAACGGTCGAACGCATCCGACGTTACTCGCTTGTGCTTCCGTTTCATGGTGTTAACCGCTACCCGAAACGCGGAAGCGCGGGGCGCGATTTGGGAAGACATCGACCTTGACCGCCACGTTTGGGAGATATCAGGAGACAAGATGAAGGCGGGGAGGCTTCAGCGGATACCGCTAAGCGCTCAGGCCATTGACGTTCTCAGGAACGCGCGAGATCTAAGTGACGGACAGGGCCTAGTTTTTCCGTCCCCGCGCAAGCGCGGCCAGATGCTTTCGGACATGGCGCTCTTGAAGGTGCTTAGGGATGCGGGCATAGCGGCCAAGACGACCGCTCACGGCTTCCGTAGTGCGTTCAAGACATGGGCCAGTCGAAAAGACAACCGCATCGTGGGAAGCGTCGGAAGCGGCCCTCGCGCATCAAGTAGGGAACACGACCGAACGGGCCTACGCTAGGACGGACTGGTATACCGAACGATGTCCCCTAATGCAGGTGTGGGCTGATTACGTCGCTCCGAGTGGCTGAGAACGACCATAGAGGCCACGCAAGGGAGGCAGGGTAGTTTAATACACCATAAACATCCCTTTCTAAACCCTCTTCACCGCCCTGTCTTCTTTATCAAGATTCGCAACCGGCTTCCCGTCACATGGACATGATTCGTAGACGCGGTCATTGTCCGGTCCCAACTCCCCACGAAACCGAGTGTGGTTAGACTGTCGCTCTCAATATCGGGCCTAGCTTGTATTCGAAAAAGGTTCGGCGCACCTACCTTCAAGCGACCGGAGTATGGCTTCCGTGGACTCGTGACCAACAGCTCTCCAAGGTGGTTTCTGCCTAAGCGTCCTTCTCTAGGACAATGGGACCCCGCACCTATGGTGTCGTCCGACTGTGTGCTGGCTTTAGCCTGACCAGCCACGAGTACCTAAATATTTCGTGTCTTGTGTTAACTACATATCTCTCCGCAAGGCTCATGGTAAAGGGAAGGAGTCATTAGCAACTGGCGCAAGGCCACTTTGTAGTTGGAATACCCAAAACGGTTCTTTTGTAAGGTAGAGTATGGGGATATCGGTTATCCAATCGGGACCAAAAACTCAGGTATACGTGGGAAGTGGGACTTCAAGCCAATCGACTGGCCTGATTCGATAGTAGGCAGTACCGCCCAACGATTGTGTGGAAGAGCCCTCTAAAACGCATCAAGGGGATGAGGAAACGATTACATGAGAAGACTGTTCATTATGAAGTTGGACGTGGCTACGCAGCAGCAGGTGACGATCCTATGGCCTCTCGGACTATCGATTCAGAACTAGCGGTCAGCCAAACGAGGCTAACGCCTGCCCTTAGTCTCGCACAAGACTTGCCCATCCTTCTATGTCCAAGCCGGTATGCTCACAAGCATACAAGACAATTTCTGCCGCCGCTCGTGCGTCATCTGTTGCGTCGTGATGCCTAAATGATATTCCCAAGTCCCCTGCGATCTTCGACAACCCCCATTGGGACCGGTACTTTCGCGGCCAAGCGCGACGGGCAACCATCGCGCTGTCGAGCCAAGTCACCGGAAGCGGGCCAAGGCCGTACTTTTCCGCCGCCCCGTCGAGCGCGACGCGGTCAAACGACGTATGACTCACGAGCACCTTGCCGCTCAAGCTACGGCGAAGCTCGCCGTAAACCCGAGGGAAGGCGAGGCCGTCTTCGACGGCTTCCTCGTCGATGCCGTGTAGCCGAACGTTGAAAACATTGAACCGCTCTTCAGGGTTGACTAGGATAGACACCCCGTCCCGAATCACGCCGTCGTGGACGTACACGACGCCGATCTGACAAATGCTGGCAGGGTCGGCGTTCGCCGTCTCGACGTCGATGGCGTTGAAGGTCAGGTTGTCCATGGGCGTCCTCGACTCCGCCGTGTTGGGAATCGTAGTCTACCCATATCAACCGCTTCCTGCATGGGGGGCACTCCGCTTGAGACAAGAGAGGAACACCTAGATGACGGAAGAAAAGCCGCCACCGGCTTATACTCGATACCAGTGGGCGAAGTCCGACCGAGAAAACCCCGGGCGCATTCACCTGCTCGAACACCACCTTGCCGACGTTGCTGCATGTTTTGAAGCGCTGATGCGCCAGCCCACTATCAGAAAACGGCTTGCTACAACCGGTAGCCTCAACGACCTTGACGAGTCGCTCGTCGCCAGGCTCACGGTGTTCGCGGCCCTCCACGACATCGGCAAGGTGAACATGGGTTTCCAGACGCAGATATGGAAGCCCGAATATCTGCCGGGTGGGCGGCAGCCCCTGGAGTTTCGTCGAGTTGGTCACACCCAGGACTTGACCCCGGTTCTGAACAGGAAGACCGCAGAGTGGTTCTTCGACGCGCTGGAGTGGTGGTACGACGCCACGGAGTCTTGGGACGACCGCGAGGGCGAAACGGTCTGCGCGTTGCTAGTGGCTACGCTCTCGCATCACGGCAGGCCCGTGCAACTGGAGGGCGTCCTAAGCGAAAACCCGGCTATTTGGCGCAAGTTCGGCGACCTGAAGCCTGAGGACGGCGTGCGTCGTATCGGCCGGCTGCTTCGCCGATGGTTCCCCGCCGCGTTCGAGCCAGGAGGGTCTCCGCTGCCGTCCGCTCCCGCCTTCCAGCACATGTTCTTGGGCCTGTGCAACTGGGCCGACTGGATTGGCTCGAACGAAGAATGGTTCCAATACGTTGACGTGTCTCAAGACGACTACATCAAGGCTGCGAGGAAGCGGGCCAAGAAAGCCGTCGACGCTATTGGCTTGGATCTATCCGCTCAACGACGTACCTTCAGGGGCGTACCCGATTTCGGGAACCTGTTCGGGATAGACGGTTCTCCCAACGCGATTCAGCAGACCGTGCGTGACACGCCGCTCGACCGGCCACTCGTCATTATCGAGTCGGAGACCGGCTCCGGCAAGACGGAGGCCGCGCTTTGGCGGTTCGCCCGCATGTACGAAGACGGACTGGTGGACGGCCTCTACTTCGCCTTGCCGACCCGCTCCGCCGCTGTTCAGATACACGAGCGCGTCGAGCGTTTCGTCGCCAACCTCTTCCCTAATGGTGCTCCTCCCGTCGTACGCGCCGTGCCCGGCTACGAACCCGGCGTCGACGAAGCCAGCGTCAGGGTTCCTAAATACAACGACGCAGCGTCCGGCCATCATAAAGAAGAGAGACCGTGGGTGTCCGAGAACTCCAAGCGATACCTCGCCGCGCAGATCGCAGTCGGCACGGTTGACCAGGCGATGATGGGCGCGCTCCAGCTCAAGAACGCCCACATGCGCGCCGCCTGCCTCGCCCGCAATCTGCTCGTCGTGGACGAGGTACACGCATCCGACACCTACATGAGCGTCGTCTTGGAAGCGCTGCTCGACGCCCATGTGGGCGCGGGGGGATACGCCCTTTTGATGTCGGCAACGCTCGGCTCGACGGCGCGCCATCGCTGGCTGCATCACGGGAAGAGAGCCGTCACCGACGGTCCGACGCTCCATGAGGTGGAACGTGCCCCCTACCCCGCCGTCAGCACATCGACCGATGTGGGCGAAGACCTCATAGCCGCCGGCGAAAACGACCAGGAAAAGACGGTCTCCGTCGAGGGGAGCCCGACCATGCGCGACTTTGCCGACACAGCTAAGCGCGCGCTGTCGGCGGCCCGCAAGGGAGCGAAGGTGTTGGTCGTTCGCAACACGGTCGACTACGCGGTGAGCACGCAGCAGGCGTTGGAGAAACTCGCCGGAGACGGCGACGCGGGGCTGCTGTTCGACATCGAAAACGTGCCGACGCTCCATCACGGGCGCTTCGCCGCCTGCGACCGCGCAATGCTCGACAAGCGAATAGCAGAGCTGCTGAGGAAGGAGCGGCAGACGGGAGGTCGCATCGTAGTGGGAACCCAGACGCTCGAACAGTCCCTCGACATCGACGCCGACCTGCTCATAACCGACCTCTGCCCCGTCGATGTCCTCCTCCAGCGCATCGGACGACTCCACCGACACAAGGACAACAACCCGAACCGTCCACACGACTACGACAGGCCAAAGTGCATCGTCCTAACGCCGCCAGACAACGACCTCGACCCAATGCTCAAGAGCGGGCAAAACCCCAACGGCCTCGGACCGCATGGTGGCGTGTATAGGAGCCTCAGCATACTCGAGGCCACGCGGCGGCTTATCGACGAACACCCCGAATGGCGCATCCCGGAAATGAACCGCCTCCTAGTCGAGCGCGCCACCCATCCCGAAGCGCTGGACGCCATCACCGAGGAGATGGGTGAGGACTGGCAAGTACACGCCGTGAATACCGAGGGCGGCGAGATAGCCGACAACCTGCACGCCCGCGGTCACACCATCAAGTGGGACAAGTCGTTCTTCGAGGACAATCGAGACGTACTATTCGTGAGCGACGAAGAGAGGATACGGACCCGCCTCGGCGACGACCGCATCGATATAGCCCTCGACCCGTATCAGCCCAGCCCATTCGACCCCTCGAACGACATCGACAAGCTGGCCGTCTCCGTGCGCTGGCTGCCCGACGAGGACGTGACCGAATCCGTCACCCCGTCTCCCTCCGACGGTAGCTTCACCTTCGCCGTCGGAGACCGCCGTTTCGTGTACGACCGCATGGGGCTGCATCGTGTCTAACGACACAGCCCCAACGGTCAGAGACCCCGCGTGTGCGGGGAAGCCTGCTCAGGATGAGTGAGCATCGCAACCTAAAGCGGTCTATCCCCGCTGTGCGAGGTATCGTGAGATGCCCTTGACACGCTCCCGAGGTGGGTGATATTGTACTATATAGAATCTTTACGTTGCAATGCTCTAAAACACTATGGTACAATCGAAAATGAAAGGAGAGATTCAGATGATCGACGATAGTACACCCATGGCCCTCGTGGACATAAGAACTCCAAAGGGAACCGCGATCCAAGCGCGGCTGACCGAAACCCCCGTGCACGTCCTGCTACATACTCCGCAGGTGCTGTGCCAAGTAATCGTAGACGCAAATCAAGGTAGAGTTCAAAGAGAATTGAAGGGCCGACGCGATGCTTAACATCCTAACAGAACGGTTGATCCGTATGGTGAAATCCGGCGGCTCCCGCGTGGATGCGTCACTGCCGGAGGTCTACGCCGGGCTCATTGCCGACGAGGTGGACGCCTTCCCCGCCCTGCGGCCTCACCAACGCCACGCATGGCACGCCTTCCTCGTGCAGCTTGGCGCAATGGTGATGCACAAGGCCAGCATGAGCGAACCTCCGGCGGACGCTGCGGAATGGGCCGATCTGATACGTGGTTTGACGCCAGACTTCCCTGACGATGAACCGTGGCAACTCGTGGTCGACGACATCACCAAACCCGCCTTCATGCAGCCGCCCGCTTCATCCGAAGACAAGAGGGATGAGTACAAGAGCGGTGTTGAGACGCCCGACGAACTAGACATGCTCGTCACGTCCAAGAACCACGACGTGAAGTCGTCGGTTGCCGTCGCAAGCGGATACGACGATTTGATGCTTGCACTGATCAGCCTACAGACTTCGGAAGGGTTCTCGGGGGCCGGCAACTACGGCATCTCCCGAATGAACGGTGGATTGGGCAGCAGGCCCGCGTTCAGCGTCACGCCGTCTACCCGAACGGGAAGACACGTTCGACGCGATATTGTCGTGCTGCTCGAGCGTGGCGACGACTTGCTGGACAACTCTCCCATGAGAGAGGAGGGCGTCGATCTTCTGTGGACGGTACCTTGGGATGGCGCGAAGGCGGAGTCGCTGCTCTTGAACGATCTCGACCCTCTCTATATCGAGGTCTGTCGGCGAATTCGGCTGCGTGTCAGTGAGGACGGAAGGCTCCGCGCTGTCAGGGCAACCTCAAAGGCGGCGCGTGTCGAGGCCAAAGCGCACAACGGCGTCACGGGTGATCCGTGGACTCCCGTTGACCGAGGCAGCGGCAAGTCGCTGACCATGGCCGCCGGTGGCTTCACGTACAAGCGGACAGTAGATTATCTGATCAAGTGGGAGCCGCCTGTCCTATGCAAGCCGACGGACACGGAGATACGCTCTTCGGACACAATGCAACTGGTGGCGCGCGCGATGGTGCGTGGTCAGGGCAAGACGGAGGGATATTACGAACGCACGGTTCCGATAAGAAAGAAGGCGGGGTCGGCGATGATGCGGCAAGGCCCCGAAACGGACGATCTTGGCCGTATCGCCAATGACCGCATCGAGGATGTCGGCAAGGTCCAACGAATACTCAGCCACGCGATCCAGGTGTTCTTGGCCAGAGGCGAGACCGACAAGGTCAGCCCGGAGCATCGAAATCTTGCACGTCTTTGGCTGAATAGGCTGGACGAGACCGTGGATGCCCGATTCTTCGAACACCTGCAAGAGGAGTTCGAGGTCGATGGCAGGGATGAACGACGGCAAATCCGCAACAACTGGCTGATGAACGATAACAGGGATGGGGTGGTAGACAGCGCCCGCGAGGTTCTGGCCGACGCCATGGACTCCCTCCCCTGTCCTGAGATCGAGCGCTACAAGGCCCGCGTCCGTGCCGAAGGACTGTTCGAGGGACGCATACGAGGGAGTAAGGGACTGCCTGTTCTGTTCACTGAGAAAGGAGATGACAATGACAACTAGCGCGCCTGACGTTGCCGCGTCAAACGTGAATAACCAGGACGGACGCCGTAATACCTGGGGCGACATTGCCACGAAATTCGCTTGGCAGATGGCCCAGGAAAGATTCGGGCGAGGCGACTTGGCCGAACTCCGCAGAATGACCCCAGACCGCACCGACTCGCCGGTACTTATGGGACTCCTGGCGCAGGAGAATCTGTTCGGTCCGCCCGAAGTAGAAAGGAAATGGGCGCTAATCCTTCACGGGATAGCTCTTATGACACCGAAGGGCGGCGATGATGAGTCGCGTGGTTCGGCACACAACGGGCAGATGCCGGTTGGCCGCGCACTATATCTCGGCGGTGAAGCGACCAGGGAACAAGGATTCTACAGCGAGGCTCGCCTCAAACGGTTGCTAACCTCTCGCGGTGATATGACGCGAACGCTGCTGGCAAGAGCGTTTCGGATGCTGGCCGCCGCGAACGTCACCTTCAGTTGGCGGGAGATGGCGAATTTCATTCGCTACGACGGTTTCGACGAGGAAGCGGCGGAACGACACCGCCGTCGCATAGCAAGGGAGTACTTCCAAGCTCAGTACCGATCGCTACCCGACACCACGGAAAACGAATAGCAAAACCACAACAAGGAGATACGATATGACCACCCCAAGATTCCTGCAAATCCACACGCTGCATTCCTACCCTGCCGCCCTGTTGAACCGCGACGACAGCGGCCTCGCCAAGCGGATGCCGTTCGGCGGCACGACTCGCACGCGCGTCTCGTCGCAGTGCCTCAAGCGGCACTGGCGCATGGCGGACGATGAGTTCGCGGTGGGCAACATCGACGGTTCGCGTGACGCCGTCCGCTCGCGGGAAATTGTGACGCGCAGCGTCATGCAGCCGCTCCGCGAATCGGGCAATTACTCCGACGATCTTCTCAAAGCAGTGGAGGAAGAGTTCCAAAAGGGCGTGTACGGGTCCAGCGGAACGACTAGAAGCGGACGACAGCCGCTCCTGCTTGGGCTTCCCGAGGTCGAGTACCTCCAGGCGCAGGCGAGAGCGATATGCGAAGCCCACTCCGACGACGCTAGCGCCGCTGTCGATGCTGCCACCCTGCTGTTCAGCAACCAGCGCGCCAACGAGCAGCGCGAGAACTTCCGCGCGTTCAGGCAGAGCGCCGCCTTGCCGGGTGGACTCATCGGCGCGCTGTTCGGCAGGATGGTGACATCCGACCCCGCCGCCAATATCGACGCCGCCGTCCACGTCGCCCACGCCTTCACCGTGCATCAAGAAGAGTCGGAGAGTGATTACTTCTCCGTCGTGGACGACCTCCAGCCCCCCGAGGAGGACCCCGGAGCTGACCACATCGGCGACGTCGAGCTCACCGCCGGCCTCTTCTATGGGTACGTCGTGGTCGACGTTCCCGGCCTGGTCTCCAATCTTACGGGCTGCGAGTTCGGGGACTGGCAGAGCGCCGACCGCGAGCTTGCGGCGAAGGTGGTCGAACATCTCATCCACCTGATCGCCACCGTGTCTCCCGGCGCAAAGCTCGGCTCCACCGCTCCGTACTCCTACGCCAACCTGATGCTCATTGAGGCAGGGTCCCGCCAGCCCCGCAGCCTCGCTAACGCCTTCCGAGAGCCGGTGGAGAAGCCGCAGTTTGGCGATGCGACAAACGCCATTTCCTTTCACCTGTCCAAGCTGGACACGGCGTACGGCGCGCAGGAAAGCCGACGGATCATGTCGTTAGACGACTGCGGCGTCCCCAACGCCGAGCGGCTGAACTGCGACGACCTTGCCACCTGGGCCGCGGCCGCGGTCCGCAATGCGAAAGTGGCGTGAACTCCATGCGACACCTCATACTCAACCTCGAATCGCCGTTGATGTCCTTCGGCGGCGAGACCATCGACAACTACGGCGTCATCCGCCGGTTTCCCGCCGCGTCCATGCTGACCGGCCTATTCGCCAACGCGCTGGGCTGGCGGCGGATCGAACGGGAACGTCATCAGCGACTGCAAGAAAGGCTCGTGTTCGCCGCCCGCATCGACCGCGGACCGGCAGGTGACGTGCGGCTGACGGATTACCAGACTGTATTGCTGTACGAAGATGAAGAAGGCTGGACTACCCGAGGCCACCCGGAGGGCAGAAAAAAAAGCCCGTCATACCGACCAATCCCGCCAGACAACCGACGTGCCCTCACTTGGCAACGCTACCGTGACTACTTCGCCGACATGCGCGTCATCGTCGTCCTACGCCTGGACCCGGAGGATGAGTCGCCCACCCTCGAGGAGCTCGCCCACGCGCTTGAAGAGCCTGCGCGTCCGCTCTTCATCGGGCGAAAGCCCTGCCTGCCGTCCGCGCCCTTGTTCGAGGGTTTCGCCGAGGCCAAAAACACGCTCGACGCGCTGTTGAGACACCCATTGAAAATCGAGCGTGATGACCGCGTTCGACTGCTCTGGTCGAACGGCGAGGGTGTGGACTCCGTTCGCATAGACAAAGACTCCATGCTCACGGATGAGCGCAACTGGGTCTCCGGTCTTCACGGCGGCGGACGGCGCGTCTATGAGGGAACATACCGATTCAACGCCAAAGAGGAACAGCCATGACCACCTACATGATACGCGCAGACATAGACTTGCGCGCCTTCTACCGATGGGCAGGGTCGAGAGGCATGATCAGTCGAAACGCCTTCGACCCCGGCTTCACCATGCACTGCCTCCTTACCGAGAGCTTCGGACGCGACATCGCGCCCAAGCCGTTCCGCGTCATCATTCCGCGAGACCGGAATCGCGCGCGCGGGACCTTCTACGCATACTCAGGCTCGACAGCCGACGAACTTCGCGAAGCAACTGCCGTCTTCGCTGATCCTTTGCAGTCCAAGATACTTCCCGTTTCGACTATGGACAGCAAGACAATGCCGAACTCATGGCGGACAGGTCAGCGGTTGGGCTTCGAGGCCCTGATTCGCCCGGTAGTGAGATGCGGCCGAGGTTCCGATAGACCGGGCAAAGAACTAGACGCCTTCCAGGCCGAGGCAGAGCGCCACCCGAAGGGGGAGATGCCACGCAGCCGGGAAGAGGTCTACGTGGACTGGTTGTCCGACAGGCTTGCCCGACGCGGCGCGCGTCTGGAGGAAGCGCGGCTACGGTCCTTCCAGAGGGTGCGCGTCGTCCGCAAGCTCCGCAAGCACGCCCCGGAAGGGCCCGACGCCGTGATGCAAGGAACCCTCGAGGTGACCGACCCTGCAATGTTCGCCGACCTCGTAGCCGACGGCGTCGGACGCCATCGCGCCTACGGATACGGGATGCTGCTACTGCGTCCCGCGTCAGGGGCGACGGGCTGACGAACGTCCGTCACGGGCCTTCCTCTTTTGACGTACCTTAACATCCGAATATCACAACCGGGAGACGAACCGACATGCTGCGAGGAAGACTGGGACTTGAGACCGCGAGGATTCCCCATGCCGACCGGCAAGGGCTTCTCTGGCTGAGTCGAGGGGCGTTGACCGTCCGAGACGGCACTTTGCGCTTTGAGCGTCAGGCCGAAGCGGATTCGGGAAGCCCCCTCGACTCCGGCGAATACGGCATCCCGTTTCAGTCCCTTTCCATGATCCTCTTAGGTCCCGGATCCACCGTCAGTCACGACGCGCTGCGACTGATGGCGCGCCACGGAACCGGTCTCGTCGCCGTCGGCGAGGACGGAGTCAGGTGTTATACCGCCCCGCCGTTGATGCCCGACACGTCCGACATCGCCCGTCGGCAGATGCGCGCATGGGGAGACGCCAAAGGCAGTCGTATCACCGTGGCCCGCAAGATGTACGCCCTGCGTCTTGGCGAAGTGCTCCCGAACCAGAACATCGAAGCCCTGCGAGGTATCGAGGGGGCCCGCATGAGGCGAACCTACCCAAACCTCGCTCAGCGCTACGGGATCACTTGGAAGGGTCGCCGCTACGACAGGGCCAATCCCCTCGCGGCCGATGTTCCGAATCAGGCGATCAATCATGCGTCCGTCGCGGTCACTTCGGCGGCGGTGATTGCCGTGATGTCGGTGGGGGCCATTCCTCAACTAGGCTTTATCCACGAGCACAGCGGCGACGCATTCGCGTTGGACATCGCCGATCTGTTCCGCGACACGGTCCTGCTTCCAGCCGCGTTCAAATCGGCCAAAGCCGTCATTGAAAACCCGACAATCAATATCGAAAGGCACACTCGGCGCACGACGGGAGAGATGTTGCGATCCGAGCGCGTGATCCCGAAGATGATAGACCGAATCAAGGTACTCTTTCAGGATATTGCTCCACCGGAAGATGCGTCGGCGGCACCGTCGGACGAGAATTTGAGAGGTGCAGAGTGACTGTAGTCGTCACAGTTAACGTCGAGGCACGGTACCGCGGATTCCTGGCTTCGGTGATGTTGGAAATAGCGCCCGGCGTATATACCAGCCCACGAATGACCAGCGGAATTCGAGACAGAATCTGGGATGTCCTGAGCAAGTGGCACTATGACTCCGGCCGGGGCGCGATAGTTATGACGTGGAGCGATCCCACAGCCGTCGGAGAGCAGCGGATACGACTCTTGGGCGAAGCACCCAAGGCCATCGTGGATGCCGATGGCGTGTACTTGGTAAAGTACAGCTAACAATATTCGATATATGAATAATATCTACCGTACTCAATTACGTTAGCAAGAGGTTCCCCCGCACACGCGGGGATAGACCGGTTGCGAGTTGCCTTGTGTGGTTGTTCGGGTGGGTTCCCCCGCACACGCGGGGATAGACCTCGTGCTCGGCAGCATGAGATAGGGGGGATTCAGGTTCCCCCGCACACGCGGGGATAGACCTGGTTCAGTTAGTGGTGGGGTGAGGGTGCATTAGGTTCCCCCGCACACGCGGGGATAGACCCCACCTTCCCAAACAGCCGTGCGCTCCTGCGCAGGTTCCCCCGCACACGCGGGGATAGACCCCGCACTGTCCCCCTCCATCTCTCCATTCTCCAGGTTCCCCCGCACACGCGGGGATAGACCGGTGTGGGGGACGGTTACTTTGCCGTTGATTAGGGTTCCCCCGCACACGCGGGGATAGACCCGCGGGCGTCTATCGCGCTCAAGTTCGCCGACCGGTTCCCCCGCACACGCGGGGATAGACCTGTAGCGGTTGGAGGGCCGTTTGCTGTGTGGCCGGTTCCCCCGCACACGCGGGGATAGACCTCAAAGTGAGGGAACGGCGATGGTGGTAGTTCCGGTTCCCCCGCACACGCGGGGATAGACCTCGTACGGCAGGTTGTGACACCCGAACCGCAACGGTTCCCCCGCACACGCGGGGATAGACCCGCTACGGAGCGTTTGATCGCCGAAAAGGAGCGGGTTCCCCCGCACACGCGGGGATAGACCTGTGGTGGTGGCTGAAGGGATTTACGGGAGTGAGGTTCCCCCGCACACGCGGGGATAGACCGGTTGCTTATATGTCCGGACTGCCATTGACGGCGGTTCCCCCGCACACGCGGGGATAGACCCGCGCTGTACACCTGGGACGACGGCTTTGCCACGGTTCCCCCGCACACGCGGGGATAGACCCGACGCGCTATTCACGCTGCCGCTAACCGGCGGGGTTCCCCCGCACACGCGGGGATAGACCCACGACGAGCGGCGTGTTTCTCGACCCGCCATAGGTTCCCCCGCACACGCGGGGATAGACCGGTGTCAATGATGTTGGCCCTGACACGGCCGTGGGTTCCCCCGCACACGCGGGGATAGACCGATTGCATCGTGTCTTCCCGTCAACCCCCGGTGGGTTCCCCCGCACACGCGGGGATAGACCGGTGAGCGAGGAAGAGATGGAGTACCTGGGCCGGGTTCCCCCGCACACGCGGGGATAGACCTTCCGGGGCCATCGTTACTGAGTTGATAGAGCAGGTCCCCCCGCACACGCGGGGATAGACCGCTATACCAGATCATGGTGGGCTTGTCGGCCCGGGTTCCCCCGCACACGCGGGGATAGACCCCTGAGCGACGATGCCCTGTACGCCAAGCTGCTGGTTCCCCCGCACACGCGGGGATAGACCCGACTGCCGGTTGATCCACGTCCACCTCGCGACGGTTCCCCCGCACACGCGGGGATAGACCCGTGGCGTCGTCGAGTTGGTCTAGGTGTTCCTGGGTTCCCCCGCACACGCGGGGATAGACCCGACTGCCGGTTGATCCACGTCCACCTCGCGACGGTTCCCCCGCACACGCGGGGATAGACCCGTGGCGTCGTCGAGTTGGTCTAGGTGTTCCTGGGTTCCCCCGCACACGCGGGGATAGACCTGCCGGTATTTTGGCATCGCTCAGACCGTCTGCGCTGACAAGGGTTTCGGGACCCTTCAGCCCAAAGTGTTCACTTTCGATGAATAAGAACATCACATCCGCCTCAGGCCGAGAGTGAGGAAGCGACGCGCACGGCCCAGCAGTTCCAACCGCGCTCGCTCACGCCGCAGGTCGTCAAGAGCTCTCCTGCGCCAGTCGAGATAGCTGCTCTTCTCGGACGGGTGCATTGGGGAGGTCGCGGGCGGCAGCGTCAGACCATGGTCTTCGATCATCTCAATCTCCAACTCCATGATCCGCTCCCTCGTCCTGGCGCTGTCGAGCTTCGTGCCGGCCTCGCGCCGCAGCTCCAACCTCCGCCACTCGTCCACCAGCGGCCAAGCTTCTCCGTAGACCTCCTCGTCGCCTGGGGCGAAGTCCCTCGCAACGACCATGGGGTCCAGCAACCTTTCGACCGTCCGCCTGCCGTCTCGCTCCTTCGTCCGTCCCGCAAGAGCCGCTCCCGTTGCCCTCCGCCTCAGCACATCCAGCCCGGCTAACCGGACGTCGGTCTTCGAGACTCCGTGCGAACCCCGGTCCACGAGCGCATCGATCTTTCCCCGAACGGCCTGGAAGCCCCCTCGCATCTCCTCGACCAGAGCATTCATGTCTCCCGCGAGCTCGTCCATACGCCGCTCTAGCGCCTCGATGCGCTCAAGCTGCCGCGCCGAGTCTGCAACGCTTTCCTCCAGCAGCAGACGTTCCATGGCGTCGGCCAGACGGGGAGAGAGCCTGCCTGCGGACATTCGACGCCACACCGTCTTGCGGTCCACGCCCAGAGCCTCGGCCGCCTGCATGGTGCCCATATCACGCACCAGGTCCCTAAGTAAGGCCATCAGCCGCAGGTGGTGAACGTTCTCCACGCTGCGAGTTCCACGTCCCCCGAGCAATTTCCCCGCACTTTTCATCGTCTCTGTCCTCCTTCGTCTCTGTCTTCCCTCTCCTCGCTCCACTTGGTACATCTCGTAGCTAGCTGTGGAACATGACCCAGGAAAAAGCCATGTCCCACTTGGAACATCCCGTATCTAAGCGTGGAACATGGGCATGGAACCGGAAGTAAAGTCTGAACGGTCATATTCTTCCTGTAGGGAGGGCGCTTCCTCGCCTGTACCACGCTGCTCATCACTCTCAATGGTTCATCTCAAGAAAGTTCGATTCTCTGTACACGGTAATGACATCACAGAAGACCCCCTTCGGGTAATGCCTTAAAAGGCGCTCCAGCATGAATGCCTTTCAAGTCCCACTTTCGCCAGCCTTCCTGCTGGTCAACGAGAGCGCGAAGATCGTTGAGCGCGAGAAGGGAGGTGTTTTCCTAAATCGTCTGGTGTTCGATTGGCCTCTGGCTGTCCTCGCTTACGCCATGCCCGATTTTGACTCCGACTACTGGTGCATCGGCGTCACCTAGATGCACGGCGAGGAGAAGAGACTCCGGTAGGGATGGGAGCGGTCCCGAGAGTACGCCAGCCACGAAGTCGAGGACGGGCTTCGACACGCCCGACAGGGTAGCTCTCGCGGATGTCCAACCTCGGAAAGATCAGGCAGGGGAGGAGGAACCTTGATGCGCTCACCCCCAACTCTGACCGTCGTCAGCCTCGGTGGAGGTGTAGCTCTCCGTGATGACGCTCTTGGCCGGAGAAGATGTATTCGACACCGAACCGAATTGCGCCGTCTCCGCCGACATCCACTGGGAGCCGCCCAGCGTCTACGAGCACATCGAGTGGCTTAAAGACCGACTGAGCTTCCCGCTGTACGTCGTCGACAACGGACGCAACCTCGGCGAGGACGTGAAGGCCTTCACCAACCACTCGGGCTCCCGCAACTACGTCGACATCCCCGTCTATTTGAAGAGGCGTGACGGAGAGGGAGACGGTATCGGTTGGCGGCAGTGCACCGCGAACTACAAGGTCAGGCCCATACCAAAGAAGATACGCGAGATGCTCGGACTGAAACCCTTGCTGCGCGTCCCCGCCGGAACCGCCGTCGAGTTGTGGCTCGGCATTTCGACCGACGAGGCCGTCCGCATGAAGGACTCCCGTGACCGGTGGATTACGAACCGCTACCCGCTCATTGAAGCGGGCATTTCTAGACTGGACTACCTGGGCTGGTGGGGAAACCTGCTACGACAGACCCCAAGAACGCTCGGCTCCCGATCGGGTCGAGGGCAGGTTCTGTGTCGCCTGGCCCTTCCAGTCCAGACAGAGATGGGTGGAGACTAAGCGCCGTTGGCAGGAGCTGTTCGCCGAGGCAGTCGAGACCGACGTCGGCATACGGAACGGGCTCGCCTTCGCAAAGGAACTCCCCTCAGACCACTGCCCAGCCCTCGGACAAGACCTCCGCCTGCTCTAGGACGGTCTGCGTTGCCTTTTCTTGCTTGTCCGGCGGGTAGCCGTGCTTGCGCAATATGCGGCGCACTAGGACTCGAAGGTGGGCGCGTACGTTTTCTCGGAGCGTCCAGTCGATGGTAACGTTGTTGCGGACGGTGTTGACCAACTCGCGGGCGATGTCCCGCAACGTCTCGTCCCCAAGACCTGCACGGCGCTGTCGTTCGTTTCCAGGGCATCGTAGAAGGCAAGCTAGTCTTCCGATAGGCCCAACCGCTCCCCGCGCTCGTTGGCCTCACGCATGTCCTTGGCAAGCCCGATCAACTCCTCAATGACCTGTGCTGCCTCTATCGCTCGATTCTGGTAGCGACGAAGGGTCCGCTCCAGCATCTCGGCGAAGGAGCGGGCTTGGACGACGTTCTTGCGCCGACGTTTGGAGACCTCGCCATTGAGCAGCTTCTGCAACAGTTCGACGGCTAAGTTGCGGTGCGGCATGCCCCTCACCTCGGCCAGGAACTCGTCCGAGAGCACCGAGATGTCTGGCTTGTCCAGACCGGCTGCCGAGAAGATGTCCGTCACTCCCTCGGACGCCACGGCCCGCGAGATGATTTGTCGCACTGCAAGGTCGAGCTCCTCTTCGGGGCGCGATTCTGACTCTGCGCGCTTCAAAAGACCCACCCGGACCGACTGAAAGAATCCAACATCGTCACGGATGCGTATGGTCTCGGCATGTGGCACGGCCAGCGCGAATGCCTGCGACAACTCCAGCACAGCGCTCAAGCAACGCTGCTTGCCGTCCTCCTGTGCCAGGACATGCTCTTGGGCAGCGGGAAGCAATCCCAATCGCTCCTGGGGAGTGCCAGTCGTCCACTTGTTCCAGTCAAAGCCGTGGAAGAGGGCGCAGCAGACTTCGTACTTCTCCTGCATCACCGCAACGGCCTCGTCTTGGTCAAGGGCCGTCCGACCCTTGCCACCGCTTTCCGAGTAGGTGGCAAGCGCCTGCTTCAAGTCATTCGCCAGTCCCAAGTAGTCCACCACGAGGCCGCCCGGCTTGTCCTTGAACACGCGGTTCACCCGTGCGATGGCCTGCATCAGCCCGTGGCCTCGCATAGGCTTGTCCACGTACATGGTGTGAAGGCTGGGCGCGTCGAAGCCCGTCAGCCACATGTCTCGCACGAGGACGACCCGAAGAGGATCGTCGGGGTCGCGGAACCGCTGTGCAAGTGCTTCCCGCCTCGGCTTGTTACGGATATGCTGCTGCCAGTCCGAGGGGTCGGATGCCGAGCCGGTCATCACGACCTTGATGACTCCTTTCCCGTCGTCCTCGTCGTGCCAGTCGGGACGCAGACGCACCAATTCCCTGTAGAGGTCGATGCAGATACGACGGCTCATGCAGACGACCATCGCCTTACCCTCCATCGCCTCTAGCCGCTGTTCGAAGTGTGCCACGATGTCCTCGGCGATCTTGCGGACGCGCTTCTCCGCGCCCACGACAGCTTCCAATTGAGCCCACTTCGTCTTGAGCTTCTCCGTGCGCTCGATCTCCTCGCCCTCGGTGGCCTCCTCGAAGTCGGGGTCGATCATCGGTTTTTCGCGTTGGTCAAGGGTCAGCTTGGCGAGGCGGCTCTCGTAGTAGATGGGCACAGTCGCCTTGTCCTCCACCGAGCGCCGGATGTCGTAGATGCTGATGTAGTCGCCGAAGACGGCGCGGGTGTTGGCGTCTTGGAGCTCGATGGGGGTGCCGGTAAAGCCGACGAACGAGGCATTGGGGAGGGCGTCGCGCATGTGGCGGGCGTATCCGTCGATGAAGTCGTACTGGCTTCGGTGAGCCTCGTCGGCGATGACCACGATGTTGCGTCGCTTAGAGAGGGTAGGATGCGTGTCGCCCTTCTCTTCGGGGAAGAACTTTAGAATGGTTGTGAAGACGACTCCCGCGACGTTCACCGAGAGCTTGTTACGGAGGTCGGCCCGGCTTTCGGCTTGCACTGGCGGCTGGCGGAGGAGGTCCTGGCAGCGAGAGAAGGTGCCGAAGAGCTGGTCGTCGAGGTCGTTGCGGTCGGTGAGCACCACGACGGTCGGGTTCTCCATCGCCGATTCGCGGATGATCGCGCCGGTGTAGAAGGCCATCGTCAGGCTCTTGCCGGACCCCTGCGTGTGCCAGACAACTCCGATGCGACGGTCGCCCAACTCCCCTCCCGGTTTGCCGCCCGACTCGTATCGCCCTCCATCCTCGGCGATTCGCCCGCGCTGCAGCTCGGCAGCCCGCAGAGTCTCATCTACCGCTACTCTCACGGCGTGGAACTGGTGGTAGCCGGCCATCTTCTTAACGAGCGCGCCGCTGCCGTCGTCCTCGAATACGATGAAGTCGCGGATGAGGTCGAGGAACCGCTCCGGATCGAATACCCCCTCCAACATCACCTGGAGCTCGGTCATTTGAGAACCCGCGAGGGTTTCTCCTGTCACGGTGCGCCAGGGCTTGAACCATTCCCTACCGGAGGTCAGCGTGCCGACACGCGCTTCATTTCCGTCGGAGACCATGAGCGCCTCATTCATCGAAAACAGCGTCGGAAGTTCGGCCTTGTAGGTCTGGAGCTGCTGCCAGGCCGACCAGATGGTGGCGTCCTCGTCGGTTGGGTTCTTGAGCTCAATGACGCCAAGGGGCAGGCCGTTGACAAAAAGCACCACGTCCGGCCTGCGGGTGTTCCGGTTCTCGGAGACGGTAAACTGGTTGACGGCCAGCAGATCGTTGTTGGCGGGCTCGTCGAAGTCGATGACTCGGACGAGGTCGCCTCGCACCTGTCCCCCAGCCTCCCGGTACTCTATCTCAACGCCGTTGACGAGCATCCGGTGGAACTCCCGGTTGCGGGCCTCGAGAGTCGAACCTTCCGGGCGGGTCAGCTTACCAAAGGCGTCGTCGAGCGCGTCAAGGGGTAGACTAGGGTTCAACTCCGCAAGCGCGTCGCGCAGCCGTCGCTCTAGTACAACCTTGGCGTAGTCGTCGCGCTCGGCGTTGGGCGTGTCGGGCGCGATGTCCGGACCGTGCGCAACGCTCCAGCCGAGGTCTGCAAGCCATGCTAGAGCGGCCTCTTCAACGACGGCTTCGGTGATGGAGGTCAATGGGGGTTCCAAGGGTTGACGACATCAACTCCCAGTCCCTCGAAGTCCCTGACATTGCGCGTGGCAACCGTCAAATCATGGGCTTTAGCCGTCCCCGCGATGAGAATGTCGATCAGATCGGGGGGACGCCCTGAGCGGATGGCGTTCGCCCGAAATCGTGCCGCCCACAACGCGGCGGCCTCATCGATCGGGAGTATGCGGTCGGCGTAGCCAGTGAGGAGCCGTGACAGATCGGCTCGCAGCCGCTCTCGACGCTGTCCCGCAGGCACGAGCCGCAATCCGAACTCCAATTCGTGCACTACCATTGACGCCAGCCACAGATCAGACGGCTGCTCGAGAAATGCGATAACCGGGGGGCTGGGGTGACTCTTGGTCATCTCGGACACCACGTTCGTGTCGAGAAGGAATCCGGTCATTTGTCGTCCCGGTTGTCGTCATCCCAATCCGCGAACGGTATCTCGCGACGGGAGTCGCCACCCCGATCGGGGATTTCGAGGTTGGTCCCGCGCGACATGTCCTCGATGAGCCACCGGCCGAGGGGCTTGCGCTCCGGCGCATGGGCACGCCACATACTCTCGGGCATGACGACGAAGTGCTTCCGCGCGCCAATCCGCTGAGGACCCTCCGTCTCGGCGAGACGCAGGACTTCCGACAGCTTCGCCTTCGCCTCGGCAACCGTCCACACGCGGCGGGGTTCGGAGACAACCACGATCTGGCCCTCCAATGAACTGTTATAGTCTACATTAGACTATAACGGACGGGTACGCAAGGTGGCAGCGGTCCGGGCGATGTCGTCGTCAAAACTGATGTAGTCGTATCCCCGAGGATCTCCTACGACACGGGCCAGTGTGGTCTTGCCGGACTCACGGGGCCCGTGGATGAGCACCGCCGGGGAGTCAGCCAGAGATTCCACCAGCGGCCCTTCGGCATAGCGGGAATATGGCGGAGTCGGCTGCATCGTCCGATTGCAACCTTATGCTTCGGCCAATTGCAATGTTAGGGTGCGTCAGATTGCAACCTAATGGAGCGTCTGATCGTAAGGTTGTGGCGATGGTCCGACCGTGCGCCAGCCACTCGAGGGTGACCTCCTCAACGTCGGCTTCGGTGAGGGTAGTCAAGTTCTGCCTGGTGCTTCCACAAAGCCACTACTCATAGGAGTCGTGAGAAAGTCTATAGATCCTCTAACCGTGCGCAGACACTGCGCCAGGATATTTGGGGCAGAGCTATACATCAATTCTTTATCTGCGAAGCAGAGGGCGATTTGAAAGGAAGGGCTACTGACCTCTATGTGTGAATTGTTGAATTCGAGCAGTTCTTTGCCATTCTCAATCTTCCCCAACCTAGCTAATCCTTCGAATGGCGCTCCTACGCTCGAATCAACTAGCTCGGGTGGGTCGATCCCAAGGATTCCATCGTTAGCAGGTCCCATAGAAGCTATGAACGCTACAATCAGATATCGGTGTTTTTCTATGTTGCTGAGGTCGTCTAGGAGCTTGAACTTGGAAACATCGAAGGGGAGATTAATTCCTCCGGTATATGGTTGTAGATAACCAATCATGGACTTATGTCTTGAACTGACACCGTTTAGAAGATTATCCTTAGTCTTCTCCCAACCCTGAGCGTCATTGGTGATTGGAAATGCGTTATGGCGTCCCGGAGTTTGTCCATTGGCGAGCACTAACTGCCAGACTAGGTGATCGAGAGCGGAGCGCAAGTTGTACAGGATTTCGCCAATGATCACTGACCACCTAATAGGGGCATTAGGCGTCTCACCACGATACACCCAGACCTGTTTGTCAACGTCCGGGCGCACTTCTCTAACAATGCCGTGCTGCACGTCCGAGCAAAGCCCATTCGCTTCACTTTTGATCTGTTTCAATTGATGCTCTGCTCGGAGGAGCTTTGCGCGAATTCCCACAAGGTCCATCTTCCTCATACTCCCACCTCCCCCGACACCAGCTTCGGTAGCAGTGCATCCCGCTGGGCAGCTAAGGAGTGGGATTCATGGATTGTCGACAGAATGCCCGTAACCGACGGCTTAATCATTGCGTCGAAGGCTTTGGTCACCGCTGAGTCCGGTAGAGCAACTTTGTACAGAGCCATGTCCGCCCACTTGGTTCGAGGCATTTTGGTTCCTGTCGAAGCCGCATCCGTGTAGTCCACGAAGGCCGAACTCGATACATGGCCGAGGACGAAACCGAACCAGCTATTCTCTTGTGGTGATATCACAACGATGTCTGTTGAGCATACCCCATTCAACGGAGCGATGCCGACCTTGTGAAAATAGGGACGCAACTTCCCGAACAGGATGTCGCCTTGTTCAAATCTGAATTTACTACTGGCTAGGCCATCAGCCGAACCCCAGTCCCCAAGCGCAATGCAGCGCTTGGGCATGTGTTCAAGCGCAATGTACGGAGTATCCTGGTCAAGTAATTCTGGACTCACTCCGTCTCTGCGCTGTTCTGCAACATCCCCGACAGTCCCAATCTCCCACCCCTCCGGGATTTCCCCAAGCTCGGAGGGAACCAGACGGTCGGGGAAGAGGTCGTAGAGGTCAGTGGGGAGGCCGGGGAGGGACTCGCCGCGGCGCCAGCGGCTCTCCAACTTGGCGCGAACCGGGTCGAAATCTACGAACCACGACTTGAAGAGCGCCCGCGCCATCTCCTCCAGCGTCTCGTTCATCCGGCGGTTTAGCTCGATCTTGTCGTCGAGTGTGCCGAGGACGTGGGCGATGGCGCGCTGTTGGGGCAGGGGAGGATAAAGGATCGATACGTCGCTCACTATCCTAGTGTTCAGAGACGGCATCGTTGCGCCCACCGCAATGGATCTGATGTATTCCTTGAAAGCCGGCAACCCGAAGAAATAAGACAAGTAGGTAGGGTCGATCTTGCTGTCGTCCGGTCTCATTCGCAAACAACGTCCCGAGAATAGCCACCCGTCTTCTGCTTGCCTTACAAGGGCACGTCGGTCAACTGAGCCGACACGACTAAAGACGATGTCGCCTTCACGGAGGGTATATCGCTGCAACCTTTGCCTATCGTGGTCCGAAACGAACGGCATATTTTCTTGAGTGATGCGATTCTCGCCTAGATGCTCCACAGTTATGATGGGCGTCCCTTCTTCGACATAATCCCGTTGGTGGAGTTGACTCCCAAAAGGCCCTGTTTGGATGCCATCACGATTGTCGCATAGGCTCCCTAAAGAGGCCTCAGCAAGTCTAGAAGAGACCAAACCGTAAACTGTTTCAACCTGCTCCATGAAGTTACCCACCGTCATGTTCTCGCCCTATCCCGTACAAGCCCCTAGGTTCTGCAATTGACATCACACTCTTCAGTTAGACACTCACAGCTCACTTGGAGCTTGTATCGCCTAAGTTTGAACCGAACCCTAGGTCCCTGAGGTTCTCTTCAATGGCTGCGTCAAGTTGCTGCGCCTCGGTCTGCTGCTCGCGCCATTGGGTGGCGAGGCGGGACATCTTGTCCTCGAAGGGGATGCCGTCGTCGGGCTGCGGGTCCGTGGTTATTTCTCCCTCAACAGAGTATCAACGTCTCGACAGAGGCTGGGGAGGTTGGTATGGATCACACGTCCCACACCAGCCGGTCGTCCACATCGGCGTACCCATGAATCAGCACATTGCGGAAGGCGATGATGCGTTGATATTGGCTGATTCGGTCAGCCACCGGCTCATCGGTCCTGGCAAGCTGGGCCATCGCCTCGCCGATGACCTCGAATTGGCGCTCCACGGCCGATCTCAGCATGGCGTTGCCTTCGTAGTCCGCAAACGTCTTGCCGTCGGTGAACTCTCGTATCAAACCGGCGGCACGCTGGATGTCATATAGGTACTTCTGAGCCTCAAGCCTCATAGATGGGAGTCCTTGTCTGCTCCACCGACTGGAGGAAGTAGGGATTCTTGATGGCCGACTCCACAATGAGGTCTACAGGCCGCTCGAAGAGTCTGACGAGAGCTTCCAGCAGGCCAAAGTAAGCGTCCGCATAGGCATTGAGGGCCGCCGGTTGGAACTCGACAAGGAAGTCCAAGTCGCTCTCATCCGAATTATACAGACCCGTTGAGGCCGACCCGAACAGGTCAAGCCATCGCACGCCGTAGATGAGACAGAGACGTTCCAGCTCGTCTGCTCGCTCCTCGACCGCGGGAATCATCTCGTATCCTCCCGATTGGCGCCAAATCCCAGTCGCGCCAGATTCGTCTCAATCTCCTCATCCAGCCGCTGCGTTTCGGCCTGCTGCTCGCGCCATTGGGTGGCGAGGCGGGACATCTTGTCCTCGAAGGGGATGCCGTCGTCGGGCTGCGGCTCGGCTCCGACGTAGCGGCCGGGCGTGAGGACGTGGCCGTGCTTGCGTATCTCTTCAAGGGTTGCGCTCTTGCAGAAGCCGGGGACGTCGGCGTAGTCATCGCCTACCACCCCTTCCCCCTCTGGATTCCGGCCTTCGCCGGAATGACGGGCGTGGCCTCGCCAGGCGTGGTAGGTGTCGGCGACGCGGGCGATGTCCTCCGGGGTGAGGTCGCGGCGGGTGCGGTCGATCATGTGGCCCAGCTTGCGCGCGTCGATGAACAGTGTCTCGCCCTGACGTTCGCGGCGCTCTCCGCTACCGCGTGCCCGCGACAGGAACCACAGGCAGGCCGGTATCTGCGTGGAGCGGAAGAGCTGGCCTGGCAGGGCGACGATGCAGTTGACGAGACCGGCCTCGATCAGATTCTTGCGTATCTCGCCCTCGCCGGACTGGTTGGACGACATAGACCCGTTGGCGAGGACAAATCCCGCCGTGCCGCGCGGCGCGAGGTGGTAGAGAAAATGCTGCACCCACGCGAAGTTTGCGTTGCCCATGGGAGGCACGCCATACTCCCAGCGCCTGTCGTCGCGCAGCCGGTCGCCGCCCCAGTCGGAGACGTTGAACGGCGGATTAGCGAGGATGTAGTCGGCCCTCAGATCGGGGTGTCGGTCGTTGTGGAAGCTGTCGCCGTGCTCGATCCGGCCCTCGATGCCCCGGATCGCGAGGTTCATCCTCGCCATGCGCCACGTCGTGTAGTTCGACTCCTGGCCGTAGATGGAGATGTCCCCCCTGGCCCTGCTGACCCCGGATCGGAGTCCGGGGCGGGCGTTCCCGTTGCCGCTGGCATGGGCGCGAATGAACTCTACCGACTGCACGAACATGCCCGAAGATCCGCAGCAGGGATCGTAGACTCTCCCCTTGAACGGCTGTAGCATCTCCACCAGGAGGCGCACGACGCTGCGAGGTGTGTAGAACTCGCCGCCCTTCCGTCCCTCTGCCAGCGCGAACTGCTCCAGGAAATACTCGTAGACGCTGCCGAGCACGTCAGTGGCGCGGGCATCGGCCCCGCCGACCTTGATGTTGCTGACGAGGTCGACCACCTGACCCAACCGGTTCTTGTCCAGGGCCGGACGGGCGTAGTCCTTGGGAAGGACATCCTTCAGAGCGGGGTTGTCGCGCTCGATGGCGGTCATGGCGTCGTCGACGGCGCGGCCTATCGTGGGCTGTCGCGCCTGCGATTGGAGTATCGGCCATCTCGCCTCCGGCGGCACCCAGAAGATGCTCTGGGCGCGGTACTCGTCGGGGTCTTCAGGGTCCGCGCCTTCTTCAATCTCCTTCTCTAGTTGGGCATAGGCCTCCTCGAAGGCGTCGGAGATGTGCTTCAGAAAGATCAGGCCGAGGACAACATGCTTGTACTCGGCGGCGTCCATAGCACCTCGCAGGACGTCGGCCATCTTCCATAGCTCGGAGCGGTAGGCGGTGTTGCCTCCGTCCCCGCTCGATTCCTTAGCTGAGTTGCTTTTCCGTCGTTTTCGAGCTGTAGTCATCCTCGCTGTCCTTCTACCCTAGTACCGGTTCAACTTGAATATGATGGATAGATATGTTGAAGTTTAGTGCGAGCGTCCTGAGTGGAGAAGCGCCAGTCTATGATGGCGACAGCCTCATTGCGTTCACGTTCCAGCGCCAAGACCTCTCGTTTCAGTACCACCTCGTCGCTGATTCGACGGTTAAGACACTGGTTGCTCAAGACGCTCAGCTCTATCTCAGCCATAGCCCGCCCCGTACTCGATACGGGGTTCAGCCAACTGCCGTGTACCGGAGTGTAATGGAGCTCCAGGCGCTTGGCTATACGCCGCGCTTCGGCTGGCTCGAAGGCATCGTACAACGAACCCAGCTTGTGAGTGTTGAGATTGTCCAGCACCAGCCGTATCGTCTCGGTGTGAGGATATGCCTCATCAACCAGCCATTTCATCTGATGAGCGAAGTCTACGGCAGTACGGCGCTCGGTCACCTCGACGTGCCTCCATCCGCCCTTCGGTTCACAGAACATGAACAGGTTTCGTGTCCCGTTTCGCTTGTACTCGTAGTCATATCGTTCCACCCGACCCGGCTTGGCCCTGATAGCGGGCCTCTTATCAGCCACCAACTGCTTGGATGTCTCGTCGAAGCAGACCACGGGATGGTCCGGGTCGTAGTCTTGATGGTACAGTTCCAGCACGTCCTCCATTCGAGCCACGAACTCTCCGCTCACTTCGGGGATGCACCACTCCTTCTTCTTCCACGGTTTGAGTTTGTTTTTTTTAGTATCTGGCGCACCGTCTCGAGGGAGATGCTCTCGGCAAACCCCATCGCCACCGCCTTGTCGGCAATGAGTTGCAGCGTCCAGTCCGCGTGTCCATCGGGTGCATCGCTGCACGCAATGGCTATCAGATGCGCTTCCTGTTTACCGTCCAACTTGCGTTTCTGTCCCGGGCGCGCCCGCTCATTGATCGCACAGTCGAGCCCCTCTTTCACAAACCGCGTGCGCACGCGTCCGGCCGTGGATGCGCTTATCAATAGTCCGCTGGCGATGTCACGGTCGATCAGACCTTCGTCTGCCTTAAGCAACACCAGCGCTCGCTTGACCTTACGGGCCGAAGTCTCCCCACGACTCGCTATCTCTTTGAGATGTGTCCGTTCCGACTCGTTCAACTCCACCTTGTACTTGAGAGCAGGCATGTCTTCGTATGTCCTCCCTATAGGATCATACATAATACTAACCTACTTCTTATATTTGTCAAATACATGCGGAACCGGAACTAGTGGTTCAACACCATAGTATTTAAGGGTGACGAGACTATGACTTGGTAGAGGCGGGTTTGAAACCCGCCTGTTGTTGCAGAACGCAACCCCAACCCCCTAGTACTACCCGTCATTTCAAAGATTTCGGTTCTAGTACCATGTCAACATGGTTTTGATATTACGTTTTACCCTCACCCTAGCCCTCTCCCACGACGGGAGAGGGAATAAATCGACATCTGCCAACTCGTCATATTCAAGTTGACTGAGTACTAGGATAGGAGACGTGGCACCAGGTATACCTGTATGACCTGCAGCAGGATCAGGGCGATCATCGGGGTTAGGTCGAACATGCCCATTGGAGGAATCACCCGGCGCAGCGGTCCCAGGACGGGCTCCGTCATCTGATTGAGCATGTCGTTGATCGTTTTGACGATCGGTGAGTCGGGAGCGAACATGGTCACCCACGACATGATTACGCGGGCGAGTATCGCCAGCGACAGGGCAGTGAGGAACAGGCTTATGAAGGTAGCGAAGAAGTTCAACCGTCCTCACCTAATTCGCGATACTTCTCATACGCCGTGTCTACCGCTTCCAGCACAGCCCCTCGAAATGCCGACTTCTCGAACGACATGAGCGCCTCGACGGTGCCGCCCGCGGGCGACGAGACCATGTCCTTTAGCTCCGCCGGGTGCATTCCCGTCTCCTGGACGTACTTGGCGCTCCCTATGACCGTCTGGAGAACGAGCTTTCTCGCCATCGGACGCTGCAGGCCCATGTATACCCCCGCGTCGATGAGCGCCTCGATGAACAGGAAGACGTAGGCGGGGCCGCTCGCGCTGAGGGCCGTCACCATGTCGATGTACTTCTCGTCCTCGACGTATATCTCCTCGCCGAAAGACGCGACGATCCGCTGGCTGTCTGCCCTCTGCTCGCCGGTGACCTGATCGGTGGCCGTCCACACGGTCATGCCCTCGCGTATCTGAGCGGGGGTATTGGGCATAACCCGGACGACCGCTCGATGACGCAGGCCCTTACTCAAGGTCTCCAGGGTCGCTCCCGCAACGATGGAAAGCACCGCCTGGCCTCCGCGGAGGCCGGACTTGATGCCGTCCATAGCCATGGCGAGGTGCTGCGGTTTCATTGCGAGGACAACGATGTCCGCGCCCTCGATCACGGCGAGGTTGTCGGCGTCCGCCGTCACGCCGTAGGTCTCGGTAAGCACTGCACGCCGTTCCGCCACGGGTTCCCCGAAGCGAATATCCCCCGCCTTGGCAACACCCGCGTCAAGAATCCCGCCGAGTATCGCCTCAGCCATGACGCCCCCGCCGATGAACGTGATCTTCATTGATACTCGTCCGCTCTGTCGTCCTTACTTGGCCGTGAGGCACTCGAAGGACGCCCCTTCCTCCTACAACTACTCTATTGTAGCCGACTTGCGCGACGTTTGGGGACTAATGCAGTCTCTCACCGCTCGAGGGGCTGGTTAGTGTAGTGGTTCTATACAGAAGCAGTGCCTGTGGCGCCTTCAGCGCAGCTTGCTCTCGCTTGCCAGGTCGACGGCGACTCCGATGGCCTCCGCCATGCTCTCGTGGTGGGCGATGCCCTGACCGGCGATATCGAACGCCGTGCCGTGGTCTACCGACGTGCGGATGAACGGCAGACCGAGGTTCACGCTCACGCTCCGCTCCCAGTTGTGCACCTTGATGGGGATGTGCCCCTGGTCGTGGTACATGGCGAGCACAACGTCGTACTTGCCGTTGATCGCCTGTGTGAACACCGTGTCCGGCGGGACAGGCCCCGTCGCGTCGATGCCGAGCGAGCGGGCCTTGTCTATCGCGGGGGTGATCTGCTTCTCCTCCTCGTCGCCGAGGAGACCGCCGTCGCTGGCATGGGGATTCAGGGCAGAGACGCCGATGCGTGGGGCAGGGAAGCCCCACCGCGCGAAGTGGTCGTGGGTGAGGACAGTCTTTGCGAGTACGTTGTCCGTGGTAACGTAGTCGCAGGCGATCCGGAGCTGGCGGTGCGTCGTCAGGTGGACGACGCGCAGCACGTCGGCCATAAGCATCGTCGCCACCTCTTTCGAGTTGGTCTGGCTCTGGAATATCTCCATGTGCCCGATGTCCTTGTAGCCGGCCATCTTTGCTGCCTCTTTGTTGATCGGAGCAGTCACGATGGCTTGGACCTCGCCCGCAGCAGCCATCTCGCCCGCCTTAAGCACCCATTCAACTGCCGCTTTGCCCGCCGAGGCGGACAGTTCCCCAAGCTCGATACCGGAATAGTCAAGATTCTCCAGGTCCATCACGTCGATGACTCCGGGCTCACCGGCAACATCTTCCAACCCGTGCGTCACCCGGCTCGAAGCGTCCATGCTCATGAACTCAATGGCATGGTCGATCGCCGCCACGTTGCCGACCACGAACGGGCGGCATTTCTGGTATATGGAATCGTCCTGAAGGGCCTTGGCGGTGACTTCTGCCCCAATACCTGCGGGGTCGCCCATCGTGATGGCGACAAAGGGTTTTTCCGATGTTGTCATGGTGTGCGCTCCGGTGACATGTCGCGGCGCTGCCCGCCACGGGGATGCCATGATACAACATCGTCGCGGTTAAACGGTGAAGGGCAGGGGAGTTAAATCTATAGGGAAGGTGACCTGCTAAACCGAGACGACCCGCCTGTAGTGGGTCGTCGTTATCGAACTATCGTCGATGGTGCGCCCCTATCCAAAGAAAGAGGTGCGACGCTATTTTGACTCAGTCACACTTGCTGTAGCCGCAGTCGAGGCAGTTCAGGCATCCCTCTTGTGCGACGAGGTAGGCCGAGCACTCAGGACAGCGCTTGCCTGTCATAGGGCCCGCAAACTTGACCTCGTCCGCGGAGCCTCTGGGTTCCGTAGACGGGAAGAGTCCTATCTGGGCCGCCGGCGCGTCCGTTACCAACTCTTTCGAGGTGTACTTCTCGAGCACGTGCGATAACGCGTCGGGTATCGATCCGACGAGGGTCCCTCCGTCCCATACCGGCTGATCGGTAATCCCCTTCAACTGCTTGACAATCTGGTCCGGGTCGACTCCCGTGCGCAATGACATTGAAACAAGCCGTGCGATGGCCTCGAGGTGGGCGGACTCGACGCTCCCGGCCTTGCCGAGCGCGCAGAACACCTCGAACGGACGGCGCTCTTCATCGAAGTTGACCGTCACGTAGAGGTTGCCCTGTCCGGTGCGGATATTCTCGGTGAGGCCCTGCACTACACGGGGACGAGGACTGCGCTCCACGAGGGTAGGGGACTTGTGGCCGTTCGTCTCGGTCTCCGTCTCCTGTTCCTCGTTCTCCTTGCCTGCCGTCAGTACCTCCGCCTCGCGACTGCCTGAGCGGTACACGGTGATTCCCTTGCACCCTAGCTCCCACGCGAGCATGTACGCGCTGCGAACGTCTCCCTCGGTCGCCTCGTTCGGGAAGTTGATCGTCTTGGAGATGGCCGCGTCGACGCTCTCTTGGAAAACCCCTTGCATCCGCACGTGCATTTCGGGCGAGATGTCCCCTGCCACCACAAACGTCTGCTTGGCCGATTCAGGAACGTCCTCGCGGTCCTGCAGCGATCCCCCCTCGGCCAGGTAGTTCATCAGGTCTTCGCTGTAGAAGCCGCCGTCCCTGGCCGCCTTCTCGAAGTTCTCGTCCACGTACAGCAGGCTCTCTCCGCCCAAAATGTTGTGCTTGTGGAAACAGAGAGCGAACAGGGGCTCGATTCCGCTGGAGCACCCGGCGATCATCGAGGTCGTGCCTGTCGGCGCGACGGTCAGACGGCAGGCGTTGCGCATCGGAGAGCCGTCCGGCGAGTCGAACCTGCTGCCCTCATACGCGGGGAAGTTGCCGCGTTCTTTCGCCAGTTCTACCGACATCCAGTCGGACTCGTCCTTGATGAACCGCATAATCTTACGGCCCAGCTCTAAGCCCTCCTCGGAGTCGTAGGGTATTCCCATCCGCACGAGCATATCGGCGAATCCCATCACGCCGAGACCGATCTTGCGTGTGGCCTTGGTCATGGTCTCGATCTTGTCGACCGAGTAGGCGTTCGCGTCGATGACGTTATCGAGGAATCTTGTAGCTACGTGTACCACCTCGCGAAGCTTGTCATAATCGACCGTCGGATGGCCGTCGACCTCCACGATGAACCTTTGCAGGCTTATCGCGCCGAGGTTGCAGGACTCGTAGGGTAGAAGTGGCTGCTCGCCGCATGGGTTGGTCGCCGTCATACGCCCGATGTGAGGCGTCGGGTTCCGGTGGTTCACCCAGTCTAGGAAGATCATTCCCGGCTCGCCGTTGCGCCACGCGCCATGCACGATCTTCTCGAAGACCTCGCGCGCGTCCAGCCTTCCCACCTCGACGATGGGCGAAGAGGTGTCCGCGGGGTTCTCGTGGAAACGGAGAGGGTAGGTGGCGCCCGCCTTGACGGCCTCCATGAACTCGTGGCTTGCGCCCACCGAGATGTTGAAGTTGTGGATTTCACCTTCCTGCGCCTTGCAGTCGATGAATTCCAGGATGTCCGGGTGGTGGATGTCCATGACGGCCATATTCGCGCCGTCCCTCTTGCCGCCCTGCGTGACGAGCTTGGAGACCGAGGACAGATGTCGCAGCACCTCGACCGGCCCGCAGGCCTGGCCGTGCGTCGTCTGGATGTTCGCTCCCTTCGGTCTGATGGACGAGAGGGCGAATCCGGTGCCGCCTCCGTACTTCTGGACCATCGCCGTCTCCTTGGCGGTGGTCATTATGCCGTCCATGTGGTCGTCCAGCCCCATGACGAAGCAGGCGGACAGCGTTCCGGTGCCCTGACCGTCCGCGCGCTGGATCCCGGCATTCATCAGGGTAGGGGAGTTCGGCACAAACTCCAGCTTGGCCATGACCCCGTAGAATTTCTCTTCCCAGGCCAAGGCCTCCTCGGTGGGGCCGTTCGCATACTCGGGGGCTGCTATAGCGTGGGCGACCCGACGAAACATCCCGGCGGGCGTTTCGGCGATCTCTCCCTTCGCGTTCTTGCGGAGATACCGTTTCTCCAGCACGACGCGGGCATTGTCGCTCAAATCGATGTCGGCATCCGTGATGGCAGGGGTCATCCTCCCGTTTGTGGTCCCGTTCCTCGGTCCTGCCTCTCGTCTCTCTTCTATGACCATCCTCTTGCCCCTTGTATAGAAATGTTTTTGGTGTATGTTTGGCTCAAGTCCGTTTTTCTTCCGTTGAGTTCATAGAGTACGTGTATGAACTCCTCCACCATATCTTGTGGGGGTTAACCTCCCGCCCCGGAACCCTTGTTGCCTTACGTTGTCCTAGAATAATTTGAGAAATCTATAGGCTTAAGGTTGTATATCTTAGAGTTTTTTGGCTAATGAGAGGGTAACCAAGTACCTAAGCAGTGTCCCGAAGGGTGGAAACGCGGCTGATCTTCTAGCCTTCGCCGGGGTCCGCCTGCCTGGTGCGCCGGCCCCGGCGTTCCGGGGAGGGAGCTTTGATAACTCCCGTGTCTGATCCGAGGAAGGAGAGCTGGTTGATCGACTCCTGAGCCTCGGGGTCGAGGAGGGCGTCTATCTCCTGTCGGAAGGTCTGTATGTCTTGAAAGTCTCTGTACACGCTCGCGTACCGTATATATGCGACTCTGTCGAATTCCCGGAGGCGCTCCATGACCGATTCGCCTATTGTGTGCGTCGGTACCTCGGACAGCCCCAGCGCGTACAAGTCCCCTTCGATCTCGCCGACCAGCTTGTCTATGCTTCCGGTCGGCAGCGGGCGTTTCGTACACGCCTTCAGGATGCTTACTCTCAGCTTGTCGGTGCTAAACTCCTCCCGCCGTTCGTCCCTTTTCACTACCTGCAGAGAGTTCGTCTGCACCCGCTCATACGTTGTGTACCGGCGGTCGCAGTACGAACACTCCCGCCGTCTACGGATGCTGTCGACCGTCTCCCTCGAGTCGATTACCTTCGATTGGCTATGACTGCAATGAGGACAACGCATCACCGATCACCGGCACTGTCCGCGACTCCCATTGCGCAAGCAGCACGTAACAGGTGACCAAGACGCTACCACTAGATGTTGGGTCTGTCAAGCGCGAAATCGCAAGTGGTCGTAGCTGGGTGTGTTGCTGCGGTCACTCGGAGCAAAAAGGCGGAATGCCTGTAATAAGGCGCTCTCGGCTCGTTGGGAAATTCGCGAAAAATTGGCGGAAAGTTAATTGGGGAGCGCGCCGACCGGTAGGAGTTCGGCAAGGAGTGGGACGAGTCTGGAGAGGGTAGAGGCGGAGCAGGGGAGTAAGCGCGGAGTATTCCCACAGACGACAAAAGGGGCCGCGAAACCGCGACCCCTTTGACCCTACTCCCCTCCGGTCCATCGAGTGTAGGTAGCTCGACGGACTACTACCTCACCGCCGCCTCTTCTCGATACTTGGAGATGCGCCGAAGGAATGGCGGAAGATCGATCTCCGCCTCGTCGCTGCCCAGGGCGTCCTTGAGAAGCGCTCTGATCTGCTCGTCCTTCTGCTGCGTGTTCTCGGAAGTCGGGAACCCCGTTGCGATGACGGTCAGTTTGACCTCGTTCTCCATCTTCGCGTCGTTCGCCATGCCGAAGATGATATTCGCGTCGGGATCCACGACCCGTTGAATGACCTCTGCCGCCTCGTGAAGCTCGGACAGCCGGAGATCGGAACCGCCGGTGACGTTGAACAGTACGCCCGTCGCGCCCTCGACCGAAACGTCGAGGAGCGGGTTGGAGATCGCCTGCTGCGCCGCCGCCTTGGCCCGATTCTCGCCCTTGCCCCAGCCGATCGACATCCAGGCCGGGCCTGCGTCTTGCATGACGGACTGAATGTCGGCAAAGTCCAGGTTGATCTCTCCGGGGACGGTCACAAGCTCGGCAATCGACTGCACGCCGAGCCGCAGCACGTCGTCGGCCATGCGGAACGCGTTCTCCGCAGTGATCTCTTCGTCCGAGATGACGTGGAGCCGCTCGTTCGGTATGACGAGCAGGGTATCGACGTGTTCCTGGAGCCTCTCGATGCCCTCCTCGGCGGTCCGCATTCGCCGGGTGCCTTCGAACATGAACGGCATGGTGACCACGCCGACCGTGAGTGCTCCGGTCTCCTTGATGATCTCGGAGATGACCGGCGCAGCCCCCGTGCCCGTGCCTCCGCCCATTCCGGCGGCGATGAAGACCATGTCGGACTCACGGGTCGCCTCGTGGACCTCTTCCCTGCTCTCGCCAGCCGACTTCGCCCCGAGATCGGGGTTGCCCCCGACGCCCTTGCCCTGCGTGAGCAGTTCGCCAATGGCTATGCGGATCGGCACGTCGGAACGCAGGAGGGCCTGCGTGTCCGTATTGACCACCATGTACTCGATGCCCGGAAGTCGTTCCCGGAACATCCTCGACACGGCGTTCGATCCACCGCCGCCAACGCCGACGACCTTGATATTGGCTCCGTTCTGAGGGTGTGTGTTTACGACCATTAAGTCCTCCCTTTCTTAGGTGCGAAGAATAGCTACGATATGAGCGCGCCAAGCCGGCGCTTCAAACTTCCGAAGAGTCCGTTCGATTCCGCTGCGTGTTTGAAGTCATGCCCATTGGCATTGCCGTTCCCGTTCCTCAATCCGAAGCCCGCCTCATCGGGGACATACTCGGTCAATCCCCAAAGGAGTGTGCCGATCGCCGTAGCGTAAACAGGGTCCCTCAGTTCGGCGGGCACGGTGCCACGCACGTCCGGCACGCCATGGCGCACTTCGATGCCGACGCTCTTTTGCACGAGGTCGGCGAACCCAGGCATATTGGATGCTCCGCCGGTGAGGACGAGGACGGAGTCCTCACCATTCCCCACCCGCTCCGAGTCGAGCTTTACCTTGATCATCCGCGCGAGCTCCATAGCCCGCTCGCGCACCAGCTGGCATATCTCAAGCCGGCTTACCTTCAGCTGCTTGTCCCGCCCGATGACCGGAACGAGGATCTGTTCGCCGGCCGACGCCGGCTGAAACTCCGCGCTTCCATGCTCCAGCTTGATTGCCTCCGCGGCCTCGAACGGTGTACTGAACGACAGGGCGATGTCGTTGGTGAACTGGAAGCCGCCGACCGGAATGACCCCGGTGTAGTAGATGCTGCTGCCCTTGAAGGCGACGATATCCGTCGTGCCGCCGCCTATATCAACGATGACAGCGCCCTTCTTGCGCTCTTCCGGTGTGAGAACGGCGAGGCCGCTCGCAAGCGGTTCGAGCACGAGGCTGTTTATCTTGACGCCGGATACTTCGATCACATCGACGAGACGGTCTATGAACGTGTTGGACCCCGTCACGAAATGCGCCTCTACCTGCATCTCCTTGCTGTGCATTCCAACGGGATGCCGGATGCCCGGTTCACCGTCCAGCGTATAGCTGATGGAGTTGGCATGGATGACCGTCCTACCCGGCACGTCGATTGACTCGCTTAGCTTCTTGGGAGCGCTCGCCACGTCATCGGCGGTAACGATGCCCTTTCGATTCTCGATTTCCAGCCTTTCATGACGGTTCTCAAACCGAACGTGCGCCCCCGTGACGCCCACGAACGCGGAGTCCACCTTGTGACCCGTCTTGTCCTCGACGGCCTTGATGGAGACACGTACCGCGCGCTCAGCCGCCGAAACGTCCGATACGACGCCCTTCCTCATGCCGTAGTTCTTGGCCGTGCTGTAACCGAGTATCTGGATACCGTTCTTGCCGACCTTCCGGCCCACAATAGTGCAAACTTTCGTGGTACCTACGTCTATAGCAGCTACGATCTCGTCTGACACCATATGGGCTTCTCCATTGTCGTTTCGCTTTGCCATGCCGCCAGTCGTTTTTCCTTCTCTATCGTGTAACACGCTCTAGGACCGATCTCCGCTCCCCGTCACAATCGTTCCGCCACTCGCATTTTTGCGCTCCGACTTCGAGGATTCGCCTCGATCTCTGCGGTGTCCGGCTTAATCACCCTCTTCGTTATAAGTCGCAGGGCAGGGGAGTGACTCTCGTCGACCGGTTTCGACTCCTCACGAAGCAGGTTCTTCACCAACCGGTCTTCCAGGGAGTGATAGCTGATAACCACCAGCCGTCCGCCTTGCCTCAAGATTCCTATCGCCGCCCTGATTCCCATCTCCACGTTGTCAAGCTCGCCGTTCACGGCGATTCGGAGGGCCTGAAAGGTCCGGGTTGCGGGGTGGGTCCTCCTGCGAGCCCGGCTCGGCCATCCGACCGCTCCGATTACAACGTCAGCCAGTTCAACGGTCGTCCCGACCGGTCGCGCTCTGACGATCGCCCGGGCGATCCGGCGCGACCTGCGTTCTTCGCCCAGCCGGTAAATGAGATTCGCCAAGTCCGTCTCATCCGTTTCGTTCACGATCTCCCTTGCCGATCTCCCGATGGTAGGGCCGAACCGCATGTCCAGGGTCGCTTCCTTCGAGAAGGCGAACCCGCGGGAGGCGCTTTCGAGCTGGAGTGACGAGACTCCGAGATCGAACAAGACCCCGTCGCACGGGAGAAAACCTTGCTTGGCGGCGACTTCGGCGATATTCACATAGCTGGCCTCGACCAACGTAGAAGTCTCACGAAACCCGGAAAGCCGCTCTCCGGCAACCGCGAGCGCCTCTCTGTCCAAGTCGAGACCGAGCAGTCGGGCAGGGGGACCGCAGTTACCAAGAATAGCCTCTGCGTGACCGCCCTCACCCGTCGTGCAGTCGATGTAACCGCCGCCTGAACGCGGCTGAAGCGCCGATACGACCTCATCTACCATCACCGGCTTGTGATGAATCACCTTGCACCCTAAAAGAGCAATGCTGCGTGCTACACTGTTAATGTGCTGCTAGCCCGGTGCAGTGCACCTAAAGGCCGTTATGTCCGAGTCTCACAGATGGGACGAACGGCGCGCAAGGGATTTTAGTTGTAGTTTTATACTTTTTCTAAACATCGACTGGACTGTTAGAAAGTTCCGATGACCGATTCAGAGCACAAATTCAGCTTCGCCGTGCTCACCAGCAGCGACGCAGGCGCAAAGGGTGAACGCGAGGACACGAGCGGCGACGCCGTCGTCGAGATGATGGCCGCGAGCGGGTTCAGACTTGTCCACCGCGATATCGTGCCTGACGAAGCCGACCGGATAGCTGAACGGTTAACCACATGGAGCGACGGGGGCGAAGTGGACGTCATCGTTACGACCGGTGGCACCGGCCTCGGCCCACGCGACGTCACCCCGCAGGCGACCGCCGCCGTTGTAGAGTTCCAGGTTCCGGGCATCGCAGAGGCCATGAGGTCGCAGACGATGCGGATCACGCCGTTGGCCATGCTGAGTCGCTCCGTCGTCGGCGTCCGCAACGGCTGTCTCATCGTCAACCTGCCGGGCAGCCCCAAGGGAGTCCGCGAGACCCTTGAGGTCGCGTTGACAGCCCTGACGCACGGCCTCGAAATGCTCCAGGGCTGGCGCGGCCACCCCTCTCACTAGAATTCCCCTGAGTAGCTGAGTATGAGGGAGAAAACCCCAACCTCGTATCCTTCCCGCACGGGGCAGGACTATCAACTTTCTATCCTTCCCCCGCCGGGGCTGACAGGGGTAGGTAAAACGAAACTACAGCTATGATCCGGCTCCCAGTTTTCTGTCATTCCGAGCGCAGCGAGGAATCTAAAATCCATAACCGCAAGACCGGACAGCCGGTGCAGCGCTTGTATCGTGACCGAGAGTGAGAACAGGGTAAGAACGCTCTATGTTGGACTTACGTTGTGACAGACTCTTTAGATTCTTCGACTGCGCTGCGCTCAGAATGACAGTGACCGGGTTGCCTTCTCATCATTGGAGAGTGAGTCGATAGTCAAATGTCTACCCCAGTCAGCCCCGCCGGGGGAATGTCTCAACCTCTTATCCTTCCCCCGGCGGGGGAAGGACTTAAGGAAGGGGGGTGAGCAAAAATGCGCTTCCACGTCCTGACCATCTTCCCGCGCATGTTCGACAGCCCCTTCGCGGAGGGTGTTGTGCATCGCGGCATCGACGCGGGGCTTATCGACCTGCGCGTACACGACATCCGCGAGTATACACACGACCGGCATCGCTCCACCGACGACTACACCTTCGGAGGCGGTCCCGGCATGTTGATGAAGCCCGACCCGCTATTCGAGGGTGTGGAGTCCATCCGCGAGAATCACGACACGCGCAAAGACGCTCCGGTGATCTTGCTGACGCCTCAAGGCGAACGCCTCACACAGCCCCAGATCGAGACGTTTGCAGCCGAGGACGACCTCATCCTTATATGCGGCCGATACGAGGGATTCGATGAGCGAGTGCGTGATCATCTCGCCACCCATGAGATCAGTATCGGCGACTACGTTCTCAATGGGGGAGAGGCCGCCGCAATCGTCTTGATCGAGGCGGTAGCCCGTCTGATCCCCGGCGTCGTCGGCTCCAACGAGTCGACTCGCAACGACTCGTTCACCACCGGACTGCTCCAACATCCTCAATACACCCGCCCCGCCGATTTTCGCGGCATGACCGTGCCGGAGGTGCTCCTTTCAGGCGACCACGCCCGCATCGAGCAGTGGCGCAGGCGCGAGTCCCTTCGCCGCACCTACGAGCGTCGCCCCGACCTGCTCGAAGATGCCGAGCTGTCCTCGGACGACAAGGCGTTTCTCGATTCGTTGGAGCAGTGAGGCCGCCGAGTGCTCAATAAGAAAGCCTGTCATTTACGTGGAAAGAGCGCGTGTGACCACCAAGTTTATATTGCATCGCGTACCCCAAGCAGATACACTTGATGAGTTGCACAGGTAAGCTAACCACCGAGCGACCACCTGCCAAACAGCACTCGATCCCCTTAGGACGAACCTACAATGGAAGCCCATCACCTCGCGCCTGTCGCGCCTAATCCCGAAGTCGAAGACTTTCGCCCCGGAGACTCCGTCCGGGTAACGATCAAGGTTAAGGAAGGCGACCGGGAGCGGGCGCAGGTCTTCGAGGGCGTCGTCCTTCGCAGGCGGGGTCGCGGTCCGGGCGAGAGCTTCACCGTGCGCCGCGTAACGCATGAGGTGGGCGTCGAGCGCACCTTCCTCGTCCATTCGCCCATCGTCCAGAGCGTCAAGGTCGTACGACACGGCAAGGTGCGTCGAGCCCGCCTCTACTACCTCCGCGGCCGCTCAGGTCGCAGCGCTCGAATCAAGGAAGACCGAAGCCGCAGCCGACGCTAGCCTCGCAGCCCGCAGCAGACAGTCGCGTCCTACCAAGCATTCCCTTTGTCCCCGCGTCTGACCCGACTTGACTCACTAGCACATATGACCTATCGTGGTCGCAGTTGAGTTTCCGTCCACTTCACGGCATTCGCCCCGAAGACGGTGGGGAAAACACACGATGTCAGGTTCTGTCAGGAAATGTCATGTTAAACGTGACCCCCCCGCCAACAATGTAGAAGCGCTTTTGACTGAAACACCTAATCCCCGACTCGCGTACCGACTGTCCGACGGTTAACACACCCCACCTGCCCTTCGCCAGTCACGTCCTACTATACAAAAAACTTTTCGGCCACTCCGCCGAACGGCTATAATACTTGCCTGTCCCGACACCTATACCCAGAGGAAATTCGATGTACAAGATTGGAACGATACCGGGAGACGGCACCGGGCCTGAGGTGACCGACGAGGCCATGAAGGTGCTGCAGGCCGTCGCTGAGAAGAACAGCATCGACTACGAGGTGGTCAAGTACGACATCGGCGGCGAGCGCTACAAGAGGACGGGCGAGATCCTCCCCGACTCCGTGCGCGACGAGCTCGGTACGTTGGATGTCGCCTTCCTCGGCGCCATCGGCCACCCGGACGTCTCGCCGGGCATCCTCGAAAAGGGGATTCTGCTGACGCTCCGCTTCCACTACGAGATGTACATCAACCTACGCCCCGTCAAGCTCTTTCCGGGCGTCTGGACTCCCATCAAGGACAAGGGGCCGGAGGACATCGACTTCGTCGTCGTACGCGAGAACACCGAGGGCATCTACAAGGGTCTCGGTGAGTTTCGAGACAAGGGAACGCCGGACGAGATCGCCATTCAGATTTCAGAAAATTCACGGAAGGGCGTCGAGCGCTGCATCCGGTACGCCTTCGACCTTGCCCAAACCCGCGACCGCAAGGAGCTCACGCTCGTCGGCAAGACCAACGTGCTCACATATGCCATGGACCTCTGGGAGCGCACCTTCCACGAGGTCGCCGAAGAGTACCCCGACGTGAAGCTCGACTACGCGCACGTCGACGCGACCTGCATGTGGATGATCAAGAACCCTGAGTGGTTCGACGTGATTGTCACCGACAACCTGTTCGGCGACATCATCACCGACCTGGCAGCCATGATTCAGGGCGGGCTCGGCATCGCAGCGGGCGGGAACATTCGCCCGGGCGGCTTCTCGATGTTCGAGCCGATGGGAGGCTCCGCCCCGAAGTACGCAGGGCAGGGCGTCATCAATCCGCTTGCCGCAATCGGCGCGATGGGAATGATGCTCGACTTCCTCGGCGAGAAGACGGCCGCAATGCAGGTCGAGAGCGCGATCATGTCGGTTACGTCCGAGAAGATCGAGAGCCTCAGCGCAGGCCGGATGGGCTACTCCACCTCGGAAGTAGGGGACTTGGTCACAAGCTGCCTGTAATCAGGTCGCCCATCTGCCGCGTGCCTATGACTGTCCCGCCTCCTCGGGCGAGGTCCGGCGTGCAGTAGCCCTCGGACAGGACGCCCTCGACAGCGCGCTCTACGGCATCGGCCTCCTCATTGAGGCCCAGCGAGTACCGCAGCATCATCGACGTGCTGTAGATCGCGCCGACGGGGTTTGCTATTCCCTGTCCCGCGATGTCCGGCGCGCTGCCGTGTACAGGCTCGTACAGACCGAACAGGCGCTTCCCGCTGCCGTCGATGCCCGGCGGTTCCGCCAGGCTCGCGGACGGAAGCATCCCCAGCGAACCGGTCAGCATGGCGGCCTCGTCGGACAGCAGGTCGCCAAAGATGTTGTTTGCCACGATCACGTCGAATCGGGCCGGGTTGCGGAGCAGCTGCATGGCGAGGTTATCCGCGAGGATGTGCTCCAGCTCCACGTCGGGATACTCGGCCCCGACCTCCGTGGCGACCTCTCGCCACAGCCGGGAAGACTCCATCACGTTGAACTTGTCCGTGGACACCAGCTTGCCGCGACGACTTCTGGCCAGCTCGAAACCTACCCTGACAACACGGGCGATCTCCTCCTCGCTGTACTTCAGCGTGTCCATGCCGCGCCGTTTCCCCGTCTTCGTCGCCCACCGCTTCTTCGGTCGAGAGAAGTAGAGTCCCCCGATCAGCTCTCGCAGTACAATTAGGTCAACGCCTTCGAGGTACTCCGGCTTCAGCGAGCTCGCCGCATAGAGGGCAGGGTGCGACTTCGCCGGACGAATGTTGGCGAACAGCCCGAACTCGCGCCGGATCCTGAGGATGCCCTGCTCAGGGCGCTCCTCGGCGTCGGCCACGTCCCACTTCGGGCCGCCCGCCGCGCCGAACAGCACCGCATCGACGTCGTAGCACGCCTCAAGCGTCTCGTCGGGCAATGCCGTGCCGTACCGGTCGATAGCGCCGCCGCCGATAGGCCCCGACTGCATCTCGAACCGGTGCCCGAACCGCTCGACGACCGCATCCAGCACCTTGACCGCCTCGCCGATGACCTCAGGCCCGATGCCGTCCCCCGGCAAGACCGCGATTGTGAACTCCAACGCCTACCTCCCTACGTGTCGCACTGATGGGATAGGTCGGGTATTATATCGGAACGAACGTCGCACCATGCGACGACAATGGGATTCGGGCAAGGTGAGAAGGCAATGACGGTTACAACGGACGCTGTCATCATTGGCGGCGGAGTCATGGGAACGAGCATCCTCTACAACCTGGTGTCGCGCGGTGTGCGGTCTCCCGTCTTGCTGGAGAGAGACACGCTCGGCTCCGGCTCGACGGGCCGATCGTCCGGCGCCGTGCGGATGCACTACTCCACGACCGTCAACGCCCATCTCGCCTGGGAGAGCCTGAAGATTTTCCGCAACTGGGACGATGCGGTCGGTGGGGGAGACTGTGGGTTCGTGCACACGGGCTACATGGTCTTCGTCCCGGAGGAGTCGCACGAGGGACTCAAGCACAACATTGCCCTGCAGCAGACCGTCGGCATCGAGACGGAAATCATCTCAAAGCAGGAAGCCCAGGAGCTTGCTCCGGCGTTCGACTACGCCGACGGCGAGTCCTACGCCTGGGAGCCGCAGTCGGGACATGCCGACCCTTCCGGCACGGCGATGGCCTACGCCGCACGGTCTCGGGAGATGGGCGCCGAGATCATCCTTGAATCACCGGTCACCGACGTGGAGATAGAAAACGGCAGGGTAGTGGCCGTGCGTACAGCCACGGAGCGCTACGAAGCGCCGGTTGTCGTGATCGCCACCGGTCCTTGGTCGGGACGCTTCATGGGCCGGTTAGGCTGCGATCTCCCCTTGGAGGCCACTCGACACGAGGTGTTCCTCATCCGTAGACCGATGGACAGGCTGCCCTTCCATCCAGGCGGCGGCGACATGGCGAATCTGACCTACTTCCGCCCGGAAGGCTCCGATCTGACGCTGGTGGGGAACGGCAACGCCGAGGATGTCGCCGACCCCGACGACTACAGCCCGACTATCCACGCCGACCACCTCGAAGACGTCTGGCTGCGCCTCGCCCGACGCATCCCGGACATCGCGGACGGGGAGCTCTTCACCGGGTACGCCGGCCTGTACACGTCCACGCCCGACCTTCACCCGATCATCGATCAGGTCGACGGCATCGACGGGCTCTATCTCTGCACGGGGTTCTCAGGTCACGGCTTCAAGCTGGCCCCCGCTATCGGCATCTGCATGGCGGAAATGATTCTGGACGGCGAGTCGAAGCTGGTGGACTTTACGCCGCTTCGTATGTCCCGGTTTGCCGAGGGGGAACTCAATACGACAACCTACAAGTTCAAGGTGATAGCATAGGGTTCGTCAGGTCCATAAATCTCTGACGGAGGGGGATTCATGAAAACTCACCCACGCTCAATCGCAACGGCACTTGCCCTCGCAGGGTTCCTCTTGGCTATTTTGTTTACCGGTGCTTGTGCGGAGCAGGAAGAACCCCTCATATTGGGAGACCGTGCGCCTGACACGCCAACTCCCACCTTGCATGAGCGTGCAGCCGCAGCAGCAGCAGCGACCGCCTCGCCAACTCCCGTGACGCTTCCGACCTCGGTTCCTGTTGTGGTACCGACTGCGACCCAGGCGCCTGCCGCAACTCCCACGCAGCCACCCACTTCCACCCCTGAGCCTACGGCCACCCCTGAACCTACAGCCACCCCAGAGCCTACGGCCACTCCAGAGCCTACGGCCACTCCGGTTCCTGCAGGACAGGCGCCCGAACCCACAACTGCTCCGGCCGGCCAAACGCCGGAGCCGACCGCCGAGCCTCCGACATCCACCTCTACCCCTGCGCCGGAGCCGACGGCAGAGCCTCCGACACCCACGTCTACCCCTGTGCCGGAGCCGACCGCCACTCCCGTTCCCGAGCCAACCGCGCCACCCGCCGTGGTCGTGGGTCCGACGCATACGCCCGTGCCTCCGCCGGACGACTACAGTCTCAGAACGCACGGGCCGACACCTGTCGAGCTCATCAAGTTCGCCCAATGGGATGAGAACCGCGTCAAGCTCGGCAACTGGGTGGCCGGCTACATCATCGCTCACGGTCTCGACCACCCCGTGCGCGTCGTCGAAATGGAGCCTGAAGAGTACAAGGAGAAACTCCAGCACGGCGACGTTGATATCGTCATGGAGGCAGATCCCGCCTGGGCGAAGCCCTATGTGGACGCGGGAATCCTCATCTTGCTGGGCCCATTGTCAGACGCCAGCCCGGACACCGTCGTCGCCGTAAACGCCAGCATATGGAGCCGCGCTCCAAGAGTGGGCCAGTTCCTTGAGAAATACGAGTGGAACGGCGAGCAGTTGACGTCTCACGCCTCGAATATCAGGGGAGGGCGCATCGCCGTCCGCGAGAACATCATCGGCCTCTCATACATTGAGGATAACAAGCCGGTCTGGAGTCAATGGGTCGATGCCGAAACCGCGACGCGCGTCGAAACTGCCGTCAGCGATGGCAAGGTCGGCCACTGCCGCAAGTTCGAGGAGAGGCGCACGGCAAGTTTCACAAGAGTATGTGTTGACGACCCCTCCATAAGCATCACCGACAGCGCAAGGCGAGTAGATGCTTCCGCGCAGTCAACGGACAGTTCCAGTTAACTCTCGACGGTAATCATCGATGCAGGATGTCTGACGTACAATGAGTAACCACCGTTGGTGTTCGATACCAAACAGATACGCCATGAATCATGCGACTGTGCAGCATCGTGAAAACCCACATCGTCATTCCTGCGAGAGCAGGATTCTACTGACTCCAGTCAGCAAGAATATGGCGGAATCATACAGATTTGACATAACAAGACGCATGGAAAGGAAGGAATGGCTTGGCACTTGGCAAGCGAGTATACGAATACCGGGGAGAGCAATTCGAGGTCATTCGGACTTCGCCAGATTCAGCTACGGTCAGTCGAAGGTGTGAAGAATGTGATCATGAAGACTTTATCATCGGCACGATTGAAGGCCAGACGGGATGGCTGATTGGTCAAAAAGAATCAGGTGAAGGACCGCGTGGCCCCATAGACACATTCTCAGAGGCCGTTGATTGGTGTTGCTACATGCTTCTTATGGAATGCAGATCCATTGTCTATGTCGACGAGTTCTTCGCGGAAGATATTCGCACATCTCAAGGAGGCCTGGATGCGTCCATGCCCTTGTCTGCCGACAAAGCTGGTGGAACGACTCTTGCTAAGCGAGTATGCGAACATGGGGAGAGAGAGTTCGAAGTCATCCGGACCTCACTGGAGTCGGTGACAGTCAGTCTTGACTGTGAAAAACACAATCATCACGATCTCATCGTCGACATGTCGGTGCACGGCATGACGGAATGGGTGATTAGTCGAGCCGGTGACTTGCTTGTGCAGGACGGCACCTTCGCAGGAGACGAATTCGCAACGGCTGTTGAGTATTGTTGCGACTCGCTTCTTCGGGAATGTGAAGCCAGCGTTCAAATCGATGGTTTCTTCTCCGACCATGTCCGCACATTGCAAGAAAGTGCGGATGTGGCTGCGACCCTGCCTGCTGACGAAGGAGGCAACACGGCTCTTGCTAACCGACTATACGAATATAGGGGAGCGCAGTTCGAGGTCATACGAACCTCGCCAGATTCGGCCACAGTCAACCTGAAATGCGAAAAACACAATCACGAAATCATTATCGTCGGCAGGACGGAGGGCGAAAGTGGATGGCTAGTTGGTCGAGAAGCTGACCCGCTTGGCCCCATAGACATTTTCATAAATGCTGTCGAGCATTCCGCAGAGGTGCTTGTCGGGGAATGCGAAGCCTTTGTTCAACTTGATGAGTTTTTCGAAGAAGGCATACTCACACTAAAAGAGCGATTGGATGCACTCGCCGCCTTCTTGCCGCAGTTTGAAGTCCCCGCATTTGAATTCGGCCGCATGGAGAGTCCGCCCGGAGCAATGCCCTACTACACCTTCTCTCCTCTGGCATCCTGCTTTATCAAGACCTGCTACGAGATGGACTGGGTGAAAGCGTTTGAGTGGGCTGAGTGGAAAAACACTCCTGAAGCTGCCCAGCTACGTGATGACCCATCCGTCTTGGAGAAAGCCACATTCGAGCAGTTGAGCCGCCTCCTTACGGTCTTGATTCGGCAAGACCGATTTGTTGAAGGCGCACTGGGTAGCGCGTTTGAGTCCGGGTTGCTGAGCGGGATTCTACGGAGGGCCGCAGTTTTGGCGGCGGATTCCCAAGACACGGAACCCCAGAGGAGTTCCGTGTCCGAGTAAGCGCCGTCCTACTAATGCGGTTATTCTTGAATGGAGCTGTCGAACGATATCGCCTGTGGCTACCTCACTACCAGGTTCACCAGCCTGCCCGGCACGTAGATGGTCTTGACCACCTGCTTGCCCTCGGTGTGTCGCAGCACGTTCTCCGAAGCCGTGGCGGCCTCTTTCGCGTCTTCCTCCGTCACGTCGACGGGCATCGCGATCGTGGCGCGCACACGTCCGTTGACTTGAACGACCAACTCGATCATCTCGTCCGCGCCCAGTTCAGCGTCGTACTCCGGCAGCGGCTCGTTGTGGATGCTCGTACTGTGCCCGGCGCGCTCCCACAACTCCTCGGTAATGTGCGGGGCCATGGGGGCCAGCAGAACCAAGAGCTTCGCAACAGCCTCGTTCCATGTGCCTGAATCGACGTTTTTGGCCTCCCACGCCGTGTTCAGCGTGTTCGAGAACTCCATTAGTCCGGCCAACGCCGTGTTGAACTTGAACGTCTCGACATCCCTCTCGACGCGCCTGATCGTCTTGTGGATCGCCCGCGTCAGGTCGGTGTCGGCAGTCTGGTTGGTTTGCAGGTCGTCCAGAATCCGAGAGTCCCTCTGGGAAATCTCCCAGACGCGGTTGAGCCAGCGCGACACGCCGTTGATGCCGGTATCCTGCCAGCTCCCGCCTCGGTCCCACGGGCCGATGAACATCAGATAGCACCGCACCGCGTCTGCGCCGTACTTGCCGACGTACTCGTCGGGCGCGACGACGTTGCCGCGCGACTTGCTCATCTTCTCGCCTTCGGACAGGATGTGTCCCTGGTTGTACAGCCGCACAAACGGCTCATCGAAGTCGAGCAGACCCAGGTCCCTCATCGCCTTGGTGAAGAACCGCGCGTACAGCAGGTGCATGACTGCGTGCTCAACCCCGCCGGTATATTGGTCGACCGGCCCCCAAATCTCGAGGGCCTCGCGGTCGAACATCCCCTCGTCGAACCGGGGACTGGCGAAACGGAACTGGTACCACGATGAGTCTACGAATGTGTCCATCGTGTCGGTCTCGCGCGTAGCCGACCCACCACAGCTCGGACAGGCCGTGTTGACGAACCCCTCGTGGAGCGCCAGTGGAGACTCGCCGGTCGGTCGAAACTCGGAGTCCTCCGGCAGGAGCACGGGCAGGTCATCCTCCGGTACGGGCACGGTGCCGCAGTCGTCGCAGTAGACGACCGGTATAGGCGTGCCCCAGTACCGCTGCCGGGAAATGAGCCAGTCGCGCATCCGGTACTGCACGGCCCTCTTTCCCCAACCCTGCGACTCGATGAAGTCGGCGATATACCGCTTCCCTTCGGCGCTCGGCAGGCCGTCGAACCGGCCCGAGTTGACTTGCGTACCTTCCTCCAGGTACGCCTCCTCGATCGGCCCGCCGTCCCAGCCGTCCGGGGCAACGACGACCTTGATCGGCAGGCCGTACTTCCGGGCAAACTCAAAGTCGCGCTGATCGTGCGCGGGGACACCCATGACGATGCCTGTGCCGTAGGTGAGCAGCACGTAGTCCCCAATCAGGATCGGCACGCGCTCTCCGTTCAGCCGGTTCACCACGTAGGAGCCGGTAAACACGCCCGTCTTCACCTTCTCGGTCGACATGCGTTCGATCTCGGTCTGCCGGCGCGCCTGGTCCACGTAGGCCTCGACCTCAGCCCGGCGTTCGGGCGTCGTCAGACTCTCCACCAACGGGTGCTCGGGGGCCAGCACGACGAACGTCACTCCGAAGATCGTGTCGATGCGCGTGGTGAAGGTTGTGAGCGCCGTCTGATCGAGACCGTACTCTGATATGTCGAACTCAACGTCCACGCCCTCGCTGCGACCGATCCAGTTGGTCTGCATGACGTTGATCTTCTCCGGCCAGTCGATCTTGGACTGGTCCAGAAGCTCGTCTGCGTACTTCGTCACCCGGAACAGCCACTGGTTCAACTCGCGGCGAATGACCTCGGAGTCGCAGCGCTCGCAGCGTCCATCCACAACCTGCTCGTTCGCCAGCACGGTATTGTCGGTCGGGCACCAGTTGGCGGGCGCGAAGTCGCGGTAGGCCAGCCCGGCCTTCAGGAACTGAAGGAATATCCACTGGTTCCAGCGATAATACTCGGGCACGCAGGTCACGAGCTCGCGGTCCCAGTCGTAGAGCGGGCCCATCGAGCGGAATTGTCGGCGCATCTTTTCTATGTTGTACATGGTCCACTTGGCCGGATGGATTCCACGCTCGATCGCGGCGTTCTCGGCGTTCAGTCCAAAGGCGTCGAACCCCATGGGATGCAGGACGTTGAAGCCCTTCATCCGCATGAACCGCGCGTGGGCGTCCGCGCCCGACATGGCGTACCAGTGGCCGATGTGGAGGTCGCCGGAAGGGTAGGGATACATCGTCAGCTCGTACCACTTGGGGCGTGGGTCGTCGTCGCGCACTTCGTAAATCCTGCTCTGCCCCCACCTTTCCTGCCACTTGCTCTCAATCTCCGCGGGCAAATACTGCCCGGTCGTTTTCCGCTCCTCTGTGGTCGTCATTGTCCTGCTCCCTTCCTGTATGCCATCCCCAATGTCTCGTGCCGATGCTCTTTGGTGGGCCGCCTGGGTCGGCAGCCCTGCACATTTCGCCTATACGAAAAATCCCGCCCCTTGCGTCAAGGGACGGGATTCTAAGTGAGTGCTGAATCTCGCGGTGCCACCCTCGTTCCCCGGTATCTCATCCCGTTCAGTGGACCCGACCCAAGAAGGTCGGGAGCCGTCCGAAACGGTTGGTCCGGGACACTCGAAGACGATAACGGCGCCTACCGTCTTGGCCTATGCCACCCGTCGCATCCTCTCGCAAAGGAAGGATGTACGACGACTTTCAGCCAAGAGGCTCGAGGGCGAGTTCACAGGTGCGCTTACGCTGAGGCTTCCAGCACATGGCCTCATTCTCTATCGCGCGACGCCCGTTACTACTCCCTGTCAAAGCCTTTAGAAGGTATTCGATTGCATCCCAAATTAGCACGCACGATACGAGCCGTCAAGAAATTGTTGAATCGATCGATGCTTCCTACTCTCCGAAGTAGTTCAAGTTGAGACTGGTCATCACGCTCCTCATTTTCATGCCGGATGAAAGGAACGCAGTTTGGTAGACCGGTCGACGTGTTGGTACAATCAATACGTGCGACCCAAGTGGTCGCCATATCCCCAGCCGGCTGTGAAGTGACGAATGCCCCGAAGAACGCTGGACGAACTGTTTAGAGAAGGCCCCCCGCGCCGCGATTCCGAAGAGCCGCGCAAGGAGATGAATGAAGAAGAAAAACAGTTCGTCCTGTGGGGCATGAAGGAAGAATGGAGCCTTTCGCGAATTGCGGAGGCTCTGGAGATTGACGAGGAAGCCGTTCGACGGTTCCACGCCGACCTGGTGAGAAACCCCGACGTACTGCTCGACCTCGATGTTGTCGAGCCGATTGAGGACCAAGGAGTGACGATGTTTCGGTGCGTTGAATGCACTGTGCACCTCAACTCCCCCGATCAAATCGACCGACACGTACTGGCGCACTTCCTCAGAGATGCCGATCTCGACTCGGCGATCGCGGCACGTCAACGGTCGGATCGTCAGCACATACCGTCTTCGTCAGACCGACCGGAATGGGACGGTTCGGTCGACGACCGGGCCGAGGCGGATGAAGACGGAAATCCATCCTCGGATGACGGCCAGGAGTCACCCCATTCGGAAGACGGCGAGAGCGACGTATCGTCCGTGGTCCCACCTGATGCCGACCGTACTGAGCTCCTGCAGGCCCTCCGCCGATTAGCCGCACTGCCCGATGAGTCCAAGTCTCCTAATGAACCTCCGGACGCAGTCAAGACGAGTACGGATGACACTCCAGTATCGGAATCACCGCCTCCTCCCGTGGGAGAAGTGGATACGGTTGACATGCACAGCGCATTCGAGCGCATGGCGAAACGACGCGGCTTGTCGGAAGACACGGGAGAAACAAGGGATGAACCCGATCCTACGGTTCAGCCTCGCGAGGAAGTCCTACAGCCACGACGAGAGGCGACTCCAAGCGACGTGCGGGACACGGAGGATGTGAATTCCGAACCGATCGACCATCCTTCAGAAGAAGCTGACGGTGTGCAAACCCCTGTGGACGGACGCCAAAGGCTGGGAATTGGGAGGATACTATCGCGGTGGGCACGATCGGCAAACGCCGAGCGGCAGCGTCGCGATGTCGTAGGTGGAATGGGCAGTGTCAAGGAGGCCACGTCTGTCACAATCGAGTCGGGGGTGATAAAGATCCTATCAACGAGAATGCTGGATGTCGTCGACTATCGTGCAGTGCCGTTATCGCCTCAGCTCTACGCCGGCGGAGTCGTTGTCGACGCGGGCACCATCAGCAGGCATCTGGCAGCGGCGCTGGCCGATATGGATGGCGCTCACAGATCGGTCTACGCTGCCGTCCCAGGGTACCAATCGGCCATGCGGCGCTTCGACCTTCCTGACGTGCGGGAGATTGACCCGAAGGAAGTCATACCCCGCGAGGCTAGGCGAGCGCTCGGAATTCCCGTCGACAACGCCACGCTTCGCTGGCAGCGTCTTCCGGGCCGTTCACGGATCGCCCGCTGGCTGGTCGCCGCCGCATCCGAGACCTCCTATACGGCAATATCCTCGGTAATCAGAGGCACCGGCCACAAGATGCGCGCGCTGGAACTGCGTCCCTTCCCGCTAACAAGGGCTATTGGCCACCCCACGGCGATCGGTGTGTCCGTGTCTTCGGATGGGTGTGACGTGGTAGTTGTACGCCAGTGGGAGCCTCATACGTACCAGTCGGTCTATTGGGAGACCGGCTCCGTCTCGGACAGCAGCGATCTTGTCAGGCGTCTGACCGAGGTAGTCGAAAACACCATCGACCTGCACAATCTCCACAACCCGGAAGTCTCGCTAACCCCCGATGTGCCAATCGCTTTAACGGGTGGCGAAACGGAGAACCACTCCAACCTCGGAATGCTGGTAGCCGCGAATGTAGGCCGAAACCTCGTGGAAGGAAAGAACCCTCTCAACGCTCCGAGCGAATTCCCATACCAGTCGATGGTTGTAAACGTCGGCCTGGCCCTGTGGGACGTCTAGCGCGTAACTGCGTTGCGCCAGCGAATGATGTCGAAGTTCACGGTCGACTCGATAACCGCGTCTCTCAGTGGGACCAGTGAAGGCATGAACCTGAGTTCAACGCCGGCGTCAATCAGTGCTGCCATAAGATCGGGGATTGGTTCGACGTCGAATGGGCGAGTTTCGTGCTCCGAAACCCAATATCCCGCGCTCTCATTGTGTAGCTTGAATCCCTCTGCGGGTAGGGTATACCCATAGATGGTCGTGTTGCGCAAGCGTTCGAGCCAACGGGACTCGATCGCCGCAATAACCGTCGCTGTCGTGTGGCCGAAGAAAGTCTCGGCGTCCTCGGCGGAGGTGTGCGGCGACTTCGAGATGACCACTCTCGGGCAGTCGCGAGGAAAATAGAATTGATGACAGTGCGCGCTGTCTATGGCCCAAACGAGCGCATCGTCGGATGGACCGACCCTCACCGGCCGCGGAACGAACCGTTCAATTGAGGGGTTTTCGCTGAAGTGATAGAGGTAGTCAGGCGTCATCGGCAGCGAGTTAGGTGGGCTTTACGATGATATGGGCAAAGCGACGGGTTTAGTGCGGCAGGGAGTCTCTTGACAGGCTTGAGCGAAAGTAATATAGTTACACGTAAGCATCTTGTGTGCCCAAGGAGAACTCCATGAGCAAGAACAACACAGGCGACGACAAGAGTCTGTCGGAGCGGATCGAAACTATTGTAGACGAGTCCAAAGAGGCCTTCAAACAGGCCTACCAGACATCGGGTGTTGAGTCAATCGGCGAGAACGTCAAAGAAGCGGTTGACCGCGCGCTATCGCGCCGAGAGAACGTGGTCATGGTTCGCCTGAACACCGAGAGCATCACACGTGTCGATGAGCTTGTCGAAGCCGGGGTCGTCTCAAGCCGCTCCGAGGCCGTAGCTTTCCTTGTCTCGGAAGGCATTGGGGCACAGTCGGAACTGTTCGACCGGATAGGGCAGAAGGTCGAGGAGATTCGACGAGTCAAACAGGAACTCAGAGACCTCCTCAACGAGAAACCCCCCGAATCCGCAAGCAAGGAAGCAAGCAAGGAAGACTAGAGCAGTATCCTCCCGGCAGACCGGCGTTTCGCATCTCCCCTTGATCTCGCCGGTCGATTGGTCCGTGAACGGCATCGGGCGGACTAGTTCTCTCAGTCCAAAAGCACCTTGCCCGTTGCAGACCGCTTGCTATAGGCGGACGGCGACTTCGCGTCGTTCTTCTGCGCTACTTCGTGGCAAGCGTCAAGACCCTCCGTTCCCAGTCGGTGAATCGTCCCCAAGGCTATGTAGGCCACATCGACCGCCTCCTTCACCGCGTCCTCGATCTCGCCGCGATTGAGCGCACGGGCGTGTTCGCCCACCTCTTCGTCCAGCAGAGACAGCCGCTGCCTGAGCACATCGAGCGTCCCTTCAACACTGGCCATGTCTATTTGAGGAATGTCGAACCTCCGGTGAAATGCGTCCACACTGACCGCCAAGGTCTCTATGGCGCTGACGTAATCTTCCGATTGCATGCTCTCTCCTTCCGAGCCGCCCACAGTGTACTGAGTTAGTGGCATTGGAGAATATCGAGGAACCGTATGGTATTCTACCGGACGGTTCCTAACACATCCCGTTGGAAACATTGATGACCCATCCTACCCTGCGCTGCGCCCCCTGCGATGCCTCCTTTCACGGCGACATGACCACGCTGGCGTGCCACAAGTGCAGGAGGCCGTTGGAGGTCGAATATCCCGGCCACGACTTTGGCGGCGAAGTTCCGCCGATGCCGGTCCCGAATTGCTACTTGGACTCGGTTACGCTTGGCGAGGGGAACACGCCGGTCGTCGCTCTGCCGTCAGTCGCATTTAGGCTTGGCATTGAGCGCCTAGATGCCAAGCTGGAGTACATCAACCCGACCGGCTCGTTCAAAGACAGAGGCACGGCTGTCGTGATCGCCATGGCCAAACAATACGGCGTTTTCGAGGTCGTCGAAGACTCGTCCGGCAACGCGGGGGCGTCCGTCTCGGCATACGCGGGACGAGCCGGCATGAAAGCCCACGTATTCGCGCCGGCGGCGGCGCCTGAAGCAAAGCTCAGGCAGATCGTTGCCTATGGCGCGCAGGTCCATTCCATCCCCGGCCCGCGAGAGGCGACGACCGCCGCCGCCGTCGAGTACGCGACCGAGCACAGTCTGGTATACGCCTCTCACGTCCTCAGCCCCTACTTCGTGGAGGGAATCAAAGTGTTTGCCCACGAGGTATTCAGACAGTCCGGCGAAGGAATGCCAAAGCACATCGTCATGCCGGTCGGCAACGGATCGCTGCTGCTGGGAGCGCTCAAGGGGTTCTCGGAGCTGAAATGGGGAGGGCACATCGCGAAGTTACCCCGTCTGCACGCCGTACAGGCAAAGAATGTCATGCCAATCACCGCGGCATTTCAGGGTCTCCCCGACGCGCCTCCTGTCGAAAGCACGGTGGCAGGAGGCATCGCCGTCGGAACTCCGGCGCGTCTCGAAGAAATCGTCGCGGCCATCAAGACCACCGATGGCACGGCAACCGCCGTCGAAGAAAACGACATCCTCAACTGGCGGGACATCCTCGCCCAGACCGAGGGAGTCTACGGAGAGCCGACCTCCGCAGCCGCATTCGCGGGACTCGCCCAACTGGTCGAGCAGGGGATCATCCAACCGGCCGAACACGTCCTCGTGCCAATCACCGGCTTCGGCCTGAAGGACACGGGGTAGTAGGCCTGGTGTGATTGCGTTCATGCAGCGCGATCAAGTGCGATAGCCTCATCACGCAGTGCCCTTATCCCATCTGCTATGGAGTCTACACGCGCTAGCACTGCGTCGAGTGAGCCTCTGAGGTCGAGCGCGGCAACCTCCAATCGCTTGTCTGAATTTCGGACACTGTATGTCGCTGTCTCTGCCTCGCCCTGCGCGTAAATGAGAAGTCCGCCCGGCAGATCGAGCGCGGTGACGTAGGCGAGCAACTGGTACAGGTCGGCATTGGGCACGCTCTCATTTTCGATGCGCTTGTACTTCGCGTCGCCTACAAACAGGCACTGACTGCCGTGCCACCAAGTGAGGTCAGGTCTGAGATGAATCTTACCAACTTCATCGAGGGTGTTGATTTCGCTTTCACGGAAGACTCGCTCGGACACCCCTAGCGCCTCTCGAAGCGCTACCGTCACGAACTCTTGGAAGAGCGTGTTCATGTCCATCAGGAACCCTGTCGCTCGAACTCCCCCGCGCCTGGACTCGAACCCGCTGTGCCTCAGGATCAAGCGCGACAGTCCAACGACACTATGGTAGTGCTCGTTGAGTCGGTCGAAGGAGACGTCGGGCACGTGTTTTGAATCGAACTCTACGGACGAAACGTTCTCGAGCATCGCCGCAATCCAACCTAAATCCCTGCGCGCTTTGGGTGAGCGAAGGCGCATCCCGCCGAGGCGCATAGCCGCTGCTTTGACGAGTTGGTTTTCCGTGATGTCGTCAGTGAATTCGTCGTAGCGCACCTCGATAGGCAGAGGGATTCCGAATCTCTGCCGAATTTGGTCGGCGAACCTGATCCGCCCACGCACAGTATGCAGAGCCTCCTCCTCCGTGCGGTAGCCGTGGAGGAGTCCGCGCGAGAATGCCCTACGTGCCGAAGCAGCAAGCGCGATAGCCAGCGTATCCGGCAGAGCCTGCTCCTCTTCAAAGTCGAATAGTCGCTCTTCTTGTGACTTGAACACGCCCATTGCGTAGGACGCCAGCGAGAGCAGTTGCGGGATGCCGATCTTGGGCCGTATGAGCACGGACAGGTCGCCGACCTCGACCGCTCCGACGGTGGAACCGGGCCTCAACCAATAGGCGCCATCCAGACCTGCGGCGGGCTCAACAGCAAGCGACGGCACCAAGTCACGCAATTCATCGCGTTCTTCGCGGGTCAGTTCGACCGCCTCGCTCTGCTCGTATTCCTGAAGGTCAATCTGACGCATCGTTAGTGCCGCTATCCTGGTTCTCCGCGCCGTCTACTCCGTCCTCAGAACCACCACTAGCCGTGATGCTGCGCTTGAGCTTGTCGAGGTCGAAATCGTCAGACACTTCCTCTCCCCCAAACCGCCGTTCCTCTATGTAGGGGAGCACACTGTGTTTCCAAATGCGCTCGACCATGCCGTCGTCGAGGCCGTCCTTCATGAAGTAGCTCGGCCCAATCGCGGCGTGCCGGTCGTCCTTCAATAGCTCGTTCGCGCGTTCGACGACATCCGCCACCCACTCCATGTCCGGATGGTTCGACTGCAGCCAGCGGCGGAGCACACCCCTCACAGGCTCATCGTCCGGGTGGAACTCCACGAAATAGAAGCGGCGTCGCAACGCAAGGTCAACGAGCGCAATCGAACGGTCGGCCGTATTCATCGTCCCGATGATGTAGAGGTTACGTGGCAACGAGATCTTCTCTTCGTCCTCGTCCCTCTGGTACTGAAGCGTGATTGCTTCGTCGCGGTACTCTAGGAGGAAGTAGAGTTCCCCGAACACCTTGGCGAGGTTCCCCCGGTTGATCTCATCAATGATGAGGAAGTGTTTTGCATTCCGCTCTTCATCTTTCCGCGCGCGCTCAGCGGCCCGAAGCAGCGGCCCGTCCTTCAACTCGAATCCAGGTTGCCCTTCCACTAGCGCAGGACGAAAACCCCGCACGAAGTCCTCGTATGCATATGAAGGGTGGAACTGCACGAGCGTCACTCGGTCCTCCGACCCTGCGAGATGGTTCGCAAGTTTCTGCGCGACGTAGGTCTTCCCTGTGCCCGGTGGCCCTTGGAAGATGACTTGCTGTTTGTCGGTGAGGAGGTTATCGATGTTCTCAAGGAAGGAGACGGGGAGGTGGAGTTCGTCTGCGAGGTCGTCTAGGACAACAGGTGGAGTTGTCCCCTCTCCATTAGTTCCGCGTTGATGGTATGGGACTATCCAGACGAGCCCCTGCGCATCAAGCCGGTGGCGGACGGGCACGTCGCGTGTACGAGCCTCCTTAATGAAGCGGTCGAGAAAGCCAAGAGCGTGTTCGTACAGCGCCGCCTCGTCCGCGTCCTGTGGTGGAGGATTGTAACCGGTACGTTTGTACGCACGCTCAAAGGCCGTGACTCTGAACGGTGGGTATTGCTCGACGTCCAGACCCATTAGCAATTGGGACATAACGTTCATCCGAGTCCCTGTACCCTTTATGGCAGACCCGGGGAGTTGTTTCCCAAAGGCACGGATTCGCTCAGAAACGGACAGTTCCTCACGTGTCCAAATCGTCCGCAGCGCGGTCAGCACTTCATCCGGGGATGTGTTGATCCATTCTTTGAACTTCGCCTGCTGTATGGAGAAAATAAGGTTGCCAGTGACTCCACGCTTGACTAGAACGGGCCAGTCGTCGGTGCCGGCAAGGACTGCTTCTCGGGCCGTTGCGAGCTTTCTACCTATCTCATACTTGTACTCAAGTTCCCAATCCCACATCCTCCCGCTGTAGAGAAAATCTGAGGCGACTCTGATGTACGCATCCCAAGGATCGGATGCCGAGAGGTCCCATAGGCGACGCATATCGGAATCGTAGAAACCGAAATCTCTGTCGAGCCCGGCCTCAAGACCTCGCCGAATCTCTACCAGCTTGCGGTCAACGTCAGGTATCTCCTCAGTGACGAAGTGTGCGAAGGCCTCCGCCCCTGCGATTTTCTTCTTATGGTCTACGGAAACGGTCCCCTCAAAGGCATCAGGGTGTACGAGGTGGAGCAAGGCCTCTCGCTGGGAGCGGGGAGTGTTTTGGTTTTCACGAAGGAGTAGGCTATCAAGCTTCGTTCCTATTACGAAATTCTTGAAGGCCCAAGGGTCTTTGAGCAAGCGGACGCGCTCGCTCGACACCTGGTTTTTCCACTGATCGACAAATTCAATAATGAACCCCAATTGATAAGGGCGGTACATTAGAAACGCTTCCGAATGGGCGATTCCGGGTGTAAGGCCATCAAGGAGGTCTTTTGAAATGGTTGCGATCGGCGCTCCCCAACTGAGTACCCGTTCAACCCCATTCTTCTTGGCCTCTTGCCCCATTCCTTCCTTCCAAATAATGAGGAACTGAGCGTAGAGCGCTTCCGCCATCAACTGGTAGACTTCCGGCGGACTACCTTCCAACTGTTGCCTTAGCTTGTCATAGAAAGTACCTTCACCAACATCCGGTTGGTCCAAGTACCGTTCTCTCAGTTGTCCAAGCAACTCCCTTGTCCAGATAGGCTTACCCGGCGTGAAGAGTGAGTCGTCCTTGCGCAGAGCGCGATCGACCCACTTCTGCGCAGCTGCGTAGACGTTCTCTATTTCCGGCGGATTGCTATATCTGGCTCCCAATGATTCCTCCTTCGCGGCGGTGTGCGCGAGCAGCTACGTTCTATTGTAGCGAGTCACGATACCCAGTCCAAAGTGGGGACGGCTAGAGCAGTCGCATCAGACGGTGCTGGGCGGAAGCTGCTGCTCGTGAGGGGACTGATCAGGGGGCTGGCAACGTTACTATAACAACGAAAAGATCTCGAAAAGTGTTGCATTTTGTTGCATTTCGTTGCATTTTTCTTGTTATTGTCAAGTTGTAGCGGTCTTTCATGGAGGGGTATGGATGGGAGTTCGCTCCCGGTGAAGCAACCGGCGGGATACTGGTACAATACATACTTGTAAGTGCGGAGTGCCCGGGCTCACGTGTTTCCAGATTGCAGGAAGGACGCCGGTCATAGCCGCACTCTTCCTCGTTCTTTCTACCCCCCCGCCGCCTCGAACGCCGCGCGAAAGCCCGGCAGTGACCCCTCCAGCGTCGCGTCGCTAACGCAGTACGATATGCGGAAGTGGCCTGGGCCGCCGAATCCGGTGCCCGGAACGACCAGGACGCGATTCTCGCGTAGCATATCTGTGAACTCCACGTCGTCTTCGATGGGGGCCTTCGGGAACATGTAGAACGCGCCCTGGGGCTTGACGACCTGGTAGCCGATGTCGGTCAGTGCGCCATGCATGAAGTCGCGCTGGGCCTCGTAGGTTCCCACGTCTACCGTCACGGACTGGAGGTTCTTGACGATGTGCTGCATGAGCGCGGGCGCGTTGACGAAGCCGAGCGTGCGGTTGCAGAAGGTGAGCCCGTCTATGAACTCTTCCTTGTCCGAGTATCCGGGGTTGACGGCGATGAACCCGATGCGCTCGCCGGGAAGGGCTAGGTCCTTGGAGTGGGACGTCGCGACGACGCTGCGCGGGTGGTGCTCGAAGATGTCAGGGTACTCAAGGCCGTCGAAGAGAATCTTGCGATAGGGCTCGTCGCTGACGAGGAAGATCTCCGTCCCCAGCTCGGCTTCCCGGTCGCGGATGACTTGGCCCATCTCCGCGAGCACTTCGCGCCCGTACACCACGCCGGTTGGGTTGTTGGGCGAGCTTGTCAGGACGATCCGCGTCTTGGGGCCGATTGCGTCCGCCAAAGCGTCGAGGTCGGGAAGAAAGTTCTCGTCGGCCGGCACGACCTTGCACGTGGCGCCGTGGTTGTCGGCGTAGAAGAAGTATTCGACAAAGTATGGCGCGAAGATGACGACCTCGTCGCCCGGGTCGAGAATGGTGTGCATGATGACGTTGAGCGCGCCCCCGGCCCCCACGGTCATGAGGATGTCGTCGGCCGTAAAGGGCAGGGCGGTCTCTATTGACAACTCATCGGCGACGGCGGCGCGGGTGTCCACGTGTCCGGCGTTGGGCATGTAGCGATGCAGGCCCGGCGGAGGGTCGTTTGCGATGCGGCGCAGCTCGTCGAAGAACTCAGGCGGGGGCTGCATGATCGGGTTGCCGAGCGAGAGGTCGAAGACGTTCTCCTCCCCGTACTGCTGCTTGAGGACGATGCCCTCCTCGAACATCCGCCGAATCCACGAGCCCTGCTCCATGAACTGCTTGATCTTCTTCGACACCGCCATGGCCGTCGCCTCCCGCTGTTTGGCTGATGAGCGAATGTATCAACGGGGAGAAGAGATAGCAAGTGGAAAATAGAGAGAACTATTTAGGGTGTTTTCGGGGTGTGTGACTCGGGCGGACACGAGGATTGGACTCTGCGTTGACCGTTTTGCGGGGATTCCGACGCGAGGGGTCTAACTGATACTGCGGTGCCTCGCGTGCTACAATGTGGGCATCGGTGAGGGTATGGATACTTCGTCCAAAGCGATATATATGGACCACGCCGCCACGACTCCGGTGCGACCGGAGGCGTTGGATGCGATGCTGCCGTACTTCGGGGTCAGCTTCGGGAATCCCTCCGGCATCTACACGCTTGCTCAGGAGGGACGGAAGGCCGTCGACGACGCCCGCGAAACGGTGGGGCAGGTGCTCGGCGCGCGGATGAGCGAGGTCGTGTTTACGAGCGGCGGCACCGAGGCGGACAACACTGCAATCAGGGGAGCGGCTCTCGCCCTTCAGAGCACCGGCAGGCACATCATCACCACGAGCATCGAGCATCACGCCGTGCTCCACACGTGCCACTCGCTCGAACAGTCCGGATTCGACGTGACCTACCTGGACGTCGACTCCGACGGGCTGGTCGATCCCGACGACGTTGGCCGGGCGATCACCGACGAGACGGTACTGGTAAGCGTAATGTACGCCAACAACGAGATCGGCACCGTGGAGCCAATCGCCGAGATAGCCAAGGTCGTCAAGACGGAAGCGCGGCGGCGCGGACGCACGATCGTGATGCACACCGACGCCGTGCAGGGCGCCGGATACCTCGATATCAATGCGCGGAAACTGGGAGTAGACTTGCTCAGCCTCTCCGCCCACAAGTTCCGTGGTCCCAAGGGCGTCGGCGTTCTCTACGTCCGTCGCGGTACGCCGCTGGAGGCGCAGCAGACGGGCGGCGGACAGGAGCGACAGCGGCGTTCAGGCACGGAAAACGTGCCCGGCATCGTCGGAGCCAGCGTCGCCCTGAGCATGGCCGAGTCGGAGCGAGATGACGCCGTTGCGCACGTAAGCCGGCTGCGGGACCGGATCGTGCATTCAATATTCGAGCGTGTCGACGGAGTACGACTGAACGGACACCCGACCCAACGGCTGCCCAACAACGCCAACCTGTCGTTCGACCACATCGAGGGCGAGCCGGTTCTGCTGGGACTCGACCTGTCGGGGATCAGCGCATCGAGCGGCAGCGCTTGCTCTTCGGCGTCGCTCGAACCGTCGCACGTACTCACGGCGATTGGTCTCACGGCCGAGCAGGCGCAGGGGAGTCTGCGGCTCACGCTCGGCCTGGACAACACGGACGAGGAAGTTGACTACCTGCTCGACGTCCTACCCGGACTCGTCCACAAACTGAGAGGGATGCCGTCGCTTTCGGCGGTCGGGAGCTAAACCGCTTCGCCAATCGGGGCATCTAATCATAGAGAAGTGTTTGGGCGTGGCAGCTTGATACGCAGCTTGCGAAACAATGCAATCGCCCCGCCGGACAATCACATATGAACTGGAGGAATTATGGCACACCCAATGGAAGTAACGGACGCGACGTTCGATGACGAGGTCCTGAACTCAGACATCCCCGTGCTGGTGGACTTCTGGGCCGAGTGGTGCGGGCCGTGCAAGATGATCGCGCCCATCGTTAGCGACCTGTCCGACGAGTACGAGGGTAGGATGAAAGTCACGAAACTCGACGTGGACGCGAACCCCCAGGCGGCCCTGAAGTACGGTGTTCGCGGCATCCCCACGTTGCTGATCTTCAAGGGCGGCAGCCCCGTCGACCAGATCGTCGGCGCGGTGCCGAGGGGCAAGCTCAAGGGCGCCGTCGACGCCGTCCTGAGCGCCTAGCTTAGACCCCCAATCGAGTCGGGCAGGGGGACTCTCGCAGTCCGCACCCTGCCCGGTCCTCTCCGTCCAAATCGCGGGAGCGGATGGGCTCCGGTGGGCCCTACGGTCTTCAAAATCGTTGGTCCCGGTGCTTCCACCGGGACGGTGGGTTCGACTCCCTCGCGCTCCCGCCACTTTTTCTGTCCTCCTAAGGACTGCACTCTCAAGGCAATTCGCTTGACGCAATGACACGCAGTACCTAGCATGGACTTATGTCCCCGTTTCAGCAGTTTCGTAGTTCAGTGCGCGCCAAAGTCGTTGGGTTCCTCTTTTTCCTAAGTGTACTTGCAGACATCTTTGGGGTGACTGACCGCCTGGATGCTTTGCTTCCGGTTGTTCCGGCACTGATTCCTTTGATCGCATTGTTTGGAACACTCGCTTTTGGTGTGCTTCTCGTCGAGAGAATAGTTTGGTTCGTAGTTGACAGGCGGAACAAGGGTCCTGCTGGCCGCAAGTTCATGTGTTTACATTCCGCGATAGTGGAAGCACGTGAGCTAGTGGAAGCGTTAGATATCAGAAAGCCCGGAGAAACAGAGGCAGGATATCAAGGGCGAGTGGTCAGGGCGTATACCAAGGTACAAATTCTGGAGCACGAGTTGAAGCAACTAGGAATATCGATGCCACCCGTACGCGATCTCCATAACGACAAGAAACGCACATGGGTAAGTGCCCTTTCACGTATAGAAGGCCTTTCTGAAAAGGGCCTATTTGAAGCGGCGGCCAGATTTGGGGAGTTCTGGGAGCGTGACTCTGCAGGGAACCTTCGCCCTTTGAAGACCCCAGAAACGTAGAACAGACCCACGTGATCCTGACTACGCGTAAGGGGGTGTCCAAAATGAACAGCGGGCACACTGAATGTTCGGTCCAAAAGTGATAACGACGTTGGAAAGCACAAATGCCGTCGTAGAGGCCCTGAAATGCCCTAAACCCCTTGATAGTCTGGCTCTCGCAATTCCACCGCCACTCTCGCGCTCCCCCCGCACCCCTCGTCCCCCCGCATCTCACCCCTTGCCCGCCAACCAATACCTAGACCATTTCATAGAATTCCGCTAGAATCCCCGCTCGATTGGGTACCGTTCGTGCGAAAATCGTGGTATTGTGACTAGTTAAGAACCCATACACGGGAGGGTTAACGATGGGAAGCAACGGAAACGATCGAGCAGCATCTACCCACGAAGACCCCGTTCTCGTTGTCGTCCAGCTCAGTGGCGGCAACGACTTTATGAATACGGTGGTGCCGTACTCGGACCCCCACTACTACGACCACCGTGCTACCCTCGGCGTCCCGGAGGACAACCTCATCCCCATTGATGAGGACCTGGCGTTCCATGGGAATGCCGCGCCGCTGAAGGAGTTCTGGGACGACAACAAGCTCGCGATCGTGCAGGGTGTGGGCTATCCCAATTCCAGCCGGTCGCACTTCCGCAGCATGTATATCTGGCATACGTGCGAGCCGGAAAAGATTTCTACCGAGGGCTGGCTGGGCATGACCACCGGCCAGATCGACCCCGACACGGAAAACGTCCTGACCTCCGTCAACTTCGGGAGAGGACTCCCGCAGGCGCTTGTCTCCAAGGGCGTGCCGGTCACGTCCGTCGGCAATCTCGACAACTACGGTCTGATGACGGGACTCGACGACGAGGACGACCGCAACGAGACCCTGGAACGGTTCAAGGAGATGTACGCTCCCGCCGTCGGCACGGGAGCCGTGATGGACTACCTCTCGGAGACCGGCCTCGGCGTGCTGGACGGCGCGCACATCCTCAAGACGGTTCCTGGTATGTACAAGTCGGAGGTCGAGTACGGCGGGAACGAGATTGCGCGCGGCCTGAAGGACGTTGCGCGAGTCCATCTGGCCGACGTTGGTACACGCATCTTCTACACGAACCACAACAACTACGACACGCACTCGAACCAGGCGCCCACGCACACCACGCTTCTCGGCGATCTCTCACGGGCCATCATGGACTTCTTCCAGGACCTGGAGGACCATGGGAAGGCCGATAACGTGACTATGCTCGTCTTCACCGAGTTCGGACGGAGGGTTGCCGACAACGGCAGCGGCACCGATCACGGGGCGGGCGGAGGCGCGTTTCTGATCGGAAACAAGGTCAACGGAGGCCTCTACGCCGAGTATCCGTCACTTGCCCCGACCGACCTGATCGAAGGCGAAGACATGCAGCACACGTACGATTATCGTGGCATGTACGCTTCAATTCTCGACCAGTGGATGGGCGTCGACTCGAAACCCATCGTCGGTGGTACGTACGAGCAGATTCCGGTGTTCGCGTAAGACGCTAACCGGTTATTGGCCGGTTAGTTCATGCCGTTTTAGGACTGTCTCGAGTCCTGGTCGCCTGTTTGACTTTGGCTCTTCAGAACATCGAAGATTCGGTCGGCTTCGTATGGGTTGACGTCAGGATCCCAGATGTTGTACTCCTCGAAGTAGACGAGTGGCGGATTCCAGAGGCTCCAGGATAGCGGCCACTCCTGCAAAATCGTTACGTACTTCGGGTGCTTTTCCGGGTCGGGCACAAGCATCAAGATGACCGTCAACACTATGGAGAGCGCCACTCCGGGAAGCAGCAGAATTGGTCGTGTCCATGCTTGGTTCAGCCACAGCCAACTGCTCCCAACAAGCATTCCCCAGAACGGGATCCAGAGAGCGGACAGGATCATGAAGAAGAGGAGTGGAAATACCAGGAAGAACCCCACCACCGTGCCGACGTGAAAGGCTACCTTGAAGATTGATCTTCCCACGTAGTCGACCGGTGCCAGGACGAATATGAAAAACGCGGACGCGTAGTAGACAATGAAGCGGGCGATTTGCGTGAAGATGTCGCCGGGGGCGTTTCTACGGGCGTAGGCCACCCGGGTACGCAGATCAGGTACTTTCCATAGCCATGTCACGTTGGGCCTCACCCCCTCTTGCGCCGCCTTCTTCGACGACGGGTCTTAGGTTAGTCCTTGAGAACCATCCTATCACAGGGCCCTTACGGACGGGTAATGCCGTAGGACCGGGCCCACAATCGCCTACTCTCTCACTTCATCGCCGCTTCGCCCGCGGCAACTGCCAGCGAGTCGGCTCGTCGGAATCCCGATCTCCAAATGAGGTAGATGCCGAGAGCGACGCCAATGAGCATGACTCCCATGGAGGCGAGAGTGATCTCCAAGCCGAATCGGTGGATCAGGAGTCCCGCGAGAATAGGCCCCGCGACCTTTGCCGAGTTCTTCATTGCGCCCACCAAGCCCATGCAGGCGCCGAGGTCGCCCTCGCTGACGGTCGTAGCGACGGATGCCAGCGCAGAAGGAAATACGAGCGCCTGCGCCGAGCCAATGAGGACCGCTGACAACGCCAGAGTGCTTATGTCGTGGCCGAACAATAGCGTGAGCAGGCCCATTGCCATCGCCGCCATGCCGAGCGCTACGGTCGGCATGTGCCCCATTCTGTCGCCTAAGCGTCCGCCCAGTGGCGCGAGGATAAGATTGGTGCCCTCCTGAAGGGCGAAGTACGCGCCCACCACCGCAATGTTCACGCCCTGCGAGAGGGCGTAGACCGGCAGAAAAGTCTTGATGGCGTATTCCGCGATTAGCACCTGCGCGCTCATGCCTCCGGCCAGCCAGACGCCGGACGAGCGGCTCGCAGCGGAGATGGCCCCCACTGCCTGCTTCGCGAACGACGGCCTGCGCACTTCGGGTGCCGACTTGGTCTCCGGCAGGAGCACAATGGGCACGAACGCGAGGCTGCTCAGAAGACCGATAATCGTGAAGACCTGGACGGGGTCCATCCTCAAGAGAAGAACGCCTGCCGCCGCAGGGCCAACTACGTACCCGGCATTTCTGGCCATGGAGAACCAGCCGAGCCGCTCCGCCCGGTTGGAGTTTGACAACTCAACGACGTATGCGAGAGTAACCGGTCCGTAGATTGCCGTGGCTAGGCCGTGGACGACACGCACGAGGACAAGCTTATCCGGCGAGTCGACGAACCCGTAGACGAAGGGCATTCCCGCGAAAACCGCCGTGCCGATAAGTAGCCAGGCACGACGCCCCGTGCGGTCGGAGAGGATGCCGACGAATGGCTTGAGCACCATACCGGTTAGGGTCGAGACTGCCACTATGAAGCCGAGCAGCACTTCACCCGCGCCCAGACTGACGGCCAACAGCGGCAAGAGGGGCGTCTTGCCCATTTGGTACGCCGAGCGCACCAGGAAGTCCGCGGCCGTTACGCTGAGAAATCCCCTTGAACGGACCACGCCCTACGCCTTCGCGATGATCGCAGGAACTTCGAGTTCGTGGAGCATGTCCACGAACCGCTGCACGTCCTCGTTCTCGAGCCGTTCGAGGCGTTCGAGCGCGTCGCCGGCCCTTTCCGACAGGACACCGTAGACCTCGTGCTGCTGCGTTGTCGGGGCTGAGTCCGCCGAGGAAATCGCCGCCGTTAGCTCCTTGAGCTTGAATCCCACCCCTGCCGGCAGGGCGATACGGTCGAGCCCCTCTTCATCGGGAGCATTCGTTTGAATCAAGTCCAACTCGATTGACCCGAGCGAGTCGTTCAGTCCTTCCAAAACTTCGGAAAGTGCGTCTCCCTTTCCGGCGGCCTTCGCTCGACCGGCCCACTCAGCCACCTGTCCGCGGATGCTCCTGATGCGGTTGATCCCGTTATGCACCTCGCTCGTCCTGTCCCGGACTTGCAGCATGAGATCGAGCTGCTCTTGAAGCTCCTCGGCAGAAGTGGTCACCCGCGGGTCTTGCTCGATGGTCACTTCCTGCGACTCGGTGTGTGCTGCCACGTTGAGGGAGACCGTGTACTTGCCCGGAACTGCCAACGGGCCTTCTACGGCCTCCGATTTCGGACCGGTCCCAACCTTCGACGACCGGTCGTACCGCATGTCCCAAATGTAGCGGTTCATGCCCTCCTCGACCGGCAGGAATGGGCCTGCGGGCTTCTCCGAGTCCGACAGGTCGTCGTAATCGTCCGGTTTGGGACGTACAGTGCGAATCGCCCGACCGTCGCCGTCCGAGACGACCAAGACTGCGTCATCCGGCGACGTGGCCCCAAGGTTGTAGTGGACAATGACGCCTGTGGGAGGATTGTGTCCCGCGTCGAGGAAAGTGGAGTGCGCCTGCTCATTGTCGTCTTTTTCTTCGACCCATGCCGCCGCCGATCCCAGCCGCAGCATGTACCTCTTTCCTTCACCGGAAGAGCGTCCCGACGTCATTTGATAAGCGCTGCGTACAAGGCTAGCGGGCTTGAATAGTTGGAGCGCGGAATCGCCTGAGGCGTCGGGGACCTGACGAACATGCGTCAAATCGTCGAGAATCCAGAACGAGCGGCCGTGAGTGGCTGCCACAAGCTCGTTGCCTCTAATCTTCATGTCGTGGACGGCGACCGCGGGCAGGTTGCCCTGTAGCGACTGCCATGACTCGCCGTCGTCGAACGACACATGAACGCCCATCTCAGTCCCCGCGTAGAGCAGACCGGCCCGCTCGGTGTCGGCCCGAATGACCCATGTGTACTCCGTTTCCGGTATGCCGTCGGAGATGCTCTGCCACGTCTTGCCGTAGTCGTTCGTCCTGTAGAGCAGGGGAGTGTTGTCGGCGAGGCGATAGAGATGCGCCGCAACATACGCGGTCGCCGGGTCGTGCGGCGATAGGTCTATGATTGCTATGGTGGCCCATTCGGGCAGGTCGGGCGGGGTGACGTCTTCCCAGTTCTGCCCACCGTCACGGGAGATATGAACGAGGCCGTCGTCCGTGCCTGCCCAATACACGCCCAGCTCATGGGGAGACTCGACGAATGCGAAGATCGTCCCGAAGTTCTCCACGAAGGTCGTGTCCTTCGTGATCGGCCCGCCGGAGGGCTCCATCTTCGAGCGGTCGTTGCGCGTCAGATCGGGGCTGATCGGCTCCCAGCTGTGCCCCTCGTTCTTGGAACGGAACACGACCTCGCCGGCCACATAGAGCGTCCCGGAGTCGTGCGGCGAGAATACTATGGGATACGTCCACTGGAAGCGGTGCTTGTGGTCCCCCACGCCCTGGCCGTAGACGAACTCCGGCCACACGGAGACGATCTTGCTCTGGCCGGTCTTGTGATCATAGCGGTGCAGGGCGTCGCCTCCGCCCGACGAGCTGCCGATCGCGCCGGAGAAGATGATCGTGGAGTCGTCGGGATGAACGGCGATCTGACCGCTCTCCGAGCTTCCGACGAAGTAGCTGTCGGCATAGAGAATCGCGCCCTTCTCAATGTCGCGGCTGGGCGTGCTGATCGCGCTGTTGTCCTGCTGGGTGGCGTAGACTCTATAGGGATATTCGTTGTCGGCGTCCATCCGGTAGAACTGCGCCGTCGGCTGATTGTAGATCGTCGACCAGGAGTCCCCGCCGTTGAAGGTCACGCACGCTCCGCCGTCGTTTCCTTGAATCATGCGTTTCGTGTTTGCAGGGTCGATCCACAGGTCGTGATTGTCACCGTGAGGCATCGACACCTCGTTGAACGTGCGGCCTCCGTCGGTCGACTTCCAGCACTTGAGGTTCAGTATCCACACGGTCTCTGAGTCCTGGGGATCGCCGAACACGTGGCAGTAGTACCAGGGGCGCTGGATGAGCTTCGGATCGTCCGAAATGCGCTCCCACGTCTCGCCCAAGTCCTCCGTGCGGTAGAGGCCCCGGTCCTCGGCCTCGATGATCGCCCAGACGCGACCGTCCTTCGCCGGCGAGACGGCAACGCCCATGCGACCTTTAATGCCTTCAGGCAGCCCCTTCTTCCCCGTAATGTCCTCCCAAGTGTCGCCGCCGTCTGTGGTCCGGTAGATCGCACTGCCGGGCCCCCCGGACGAAAAATTCCACGGCTTGCGACGGGCCTCCCACAGCGTCGCGAACATGATGCGCGGATTGTTCGGGTCCATCGTCAAGTCGGCCGCGCCGGTCGTTTCGTCCCCAAATAGCACGCGCTCCCACGTGTCGCCGCAGTCCGTCGAGCGGAAGACTCCGCGTTCTTGGCTGTCGCCGAAGATATCGCCCAGAGCAGCTACATAGACCAAGTTGGGATTCGTGGGATGAATACGAACGCGCGAGATGTGCTTGGTCGCCTCCAGACCCACGTGCGTCCAACTCCGTCCCCCGTCCGTGGAGCGGTAGACTCCGTCCCCGGCGGAGACGTTGCCCCTCGTGCATGCCTCGCCCGTGCCCGCGAAGATGACGGCCGGGTCGGACGTCGATACGGCGATGGCCCCCACGGCTGCAGAGGTGAAGTAGCCGTCCGAGATATTCCTCCAATACGTGCCGCCGTCGTCCGACTTCCACACTCCTCCGGCGCACGCCCCGAAGTAGAACGTCGCCTGCTCCGTCGGGTGGCCTGCAACTGCGACGACTCTGCCGCCTCGGTGTGGCCCAATGTTTCGCCATCGAAGGGTGCTGAGAAGGGCCGGATCGACGCTGGGTGTAGCTGTCATGTTTTCTTTCCTCGTTTGGGACGGTACTATACGGACTGTGCGCGAACGCGACGGGTATTTTCGCAGATGGCGATGCTCACTTCAACGGCGCGTCATAGCACCCGGCGATAGGACAGCGGCGAAGGGAGAAGCGTGACAACAAGAGAACACGAACACACCCTCAACGTATGGCTGGCCGACCTGTTGCGTCAACGTGGACTGAACGCCCAGCAGGAGAGGATGCAGAGCGGTAGGCGGATAGACGTGGACATCCGCGTCGGCCCGGTGAAAATTGCCCTGGAAGCGGAACAAGGCCAAACGAACGCGAAGAAGAGGGATGCAATTGAGGATGCCGATAGGAGATTGAAGCAGGGACTTGCCGAGTGCGCCGTCGCTGTCTGCTACCCCGACGGCATCACAAGACCGAATCAAATCCCACAGAGTCGAATGCTGTGGACGATCCGCGCTCCCAAGGCGCTCGTTCCTGCCGATGAAGCGCAGTGGGGCGATGCCGACCTCGATGAATTGGTTTCCATCATTAGGCTGGCCCCTGCGCAGCTTGGCAATCCCGATCACGCGGCGGCCGCGCTTTCGGCCAGCCTCGATGCCGCAGTCGAGCGTTTGGACAACGGGCAGAAATGGCTGCTCGCCGAACACCTCGACTTGCCGCCGGGCCGGAATGGACGCGCCAAGTGGGACAAGGCGGCCAAGCGTGCGTTGCTGGTTGTTGCAACCGCGGTTATGTTTCATTCGAGGCTGGACGTCCATCTCAGAAACCTGAAACCGGAGTATGACAACAGACTGCCGACTGACACTCCTTTTGCAGGCGAGTGGCCGCCTAACTCGGCTCGATACTGCACCGATGCCGATGATCCGACTACTGCCTTTTCCGATGCATGGAACTTGATTCTGGCGCTGGATTACAAGCCGATATTCGAGACAGCACGGGCGGCCCTCCACGCCTGTCCGGCCGATCCCGCGTTCACGGTGGCAGTTCGGGAGTCCGCCAGGGCGGCCCTGGAGGTCGCCGGCAATATCGCCGGTATACGACACGACCTGTTAGGGCGCATCTTTCACACGGTATTGGATACAGCGCGTTATGACGGCTCGTTCTACACCACAACCGCCGCTGCAACTCTGCTCTCGTCACTTGCAGTGACCGAAGACATATGTGACTGGGGCGATCCCGAAGCTATCGATAAATTGCGAATCGTCGACCCGGCATGTGGAACGGGCACTTTGCTCATGGCGGCGGCGGAGCGCATACGCGAGCTTTCACCCCGGATGCGAGACGATGACCGGTCCGCCAAAGCCCTCATAGAGCAGGTGCTGACCGGGTATGACGTCAATCTGACTGCCACGCACATGGCGGCAACCACGCTTGGCCTGCTGTCTCCCAGCACGCGCTTTCGGAATATGAAGATAGGTCGCACCTTCTTGGGTGTGGATCCGGAAGGCGACGCCTTTCTCGGCTCTTTGGAGTTCCTGGACGGTCAAGCCAAGATGCTGTCATGGCCCAATGCGGCACAGGCCGTGTCGCAGGTCGATGGGGGCGATGGAATGTCGGAGATCGAGCAGGCCGATCTGGTCATCATGAATCCGCCCTTTACCCGTGACAGCCTGCGGCACGATCAGTTCAGCCGCTCGGACGAGCGCAAGCTCAAGGACAGGGAGAAGCAGCTGTTCGCGAACGCGCCGACGTACATGGCTGGCGGGAGCGGCGCATTTCTTTTTTTGGGCGAATATGTCAATAAAGCCGATGTAGGGACGCTTGCTGTAGTTCTACCACTGGTAGGAGCCACAGACGTATCGGGCCTGGAAATTCGTCGTTACCTTGCGAGTCAATACCACATTGAAACCATCGTGACATCCCACGATCCCAAGCGCATCTATTTTTCTGAGAACACGAGCATCGGCGAAATGCTCCTCGTTTGCCGTCGCTGGCCGGATTCTGAGGAACCGAAGCCGCCGACGCGCGTCGTCAATCTGGCGTACAACCCGCCGACGCCCGCCGAGGCGATAAGCGTGGCGCGCGCGATCAAAAGAGGAACGGTGATCGAACAGGCCTTCGGCACGATCCAAGAATGGCCCACTGAGAGGATCGCCTACGGTGACTGGGGGGCGGTGCAGTTCTTCTCCCCGTACTTGTGCGAGAAGTTCTCGGAGCTGACGCGCGGCGATCTGTTCCCGTTAACGGCGATGGGGAAAATTGCGGAGGTAGGGCCGGCGGGCCAGAGGATTCGGGAAGCGTACAGGAGAATCCCCGTGTCGGACGCAGAGGGGCGTATGGCCCTGTGGCAGCATGACACTACCGTAACTCAGACCATGTCCGTAAAGCATGATACGTATATCTCAGCTAAGCCCGAGTATGCGGATCGCGCCCAGAGGTACTGGAATCAGCGGAGCAGGCTACTGCTGCCGACGCGCCTGAGATTGACAACCACCAAGGTAACAACCGTTCACGTAGATACTCGGGTGGTCGGTTCGGCTTGGGTTCCCTGCACGCTCGACGTGCCGGGCCATCTCCTTGAGAATAGAGAAAAGGCGATGTGCGCGTTCCTGAACTCGTCCGTCGGCGTTCTCGCGCTTCTCGGAAACCGCACCAACAAGATTCCGACTCGCCCGAACCTGTCGATCGACGACCTGCGCAAGCTGCCGGTTCCAGACTTCGAGACGATAGGGGACGGCGCAGTCTGGATGCTTGCGATGGCGTATGACTGCCTTGCCGAAGAGTCGCTGCGTTCTCTATCGTGGATGGACACGTGCGACACCCGCCTTTCCCTCGATGAATCGATATGCGCGGCGCTGAATATCGACCCCGAAATGGTTGCCGGAATCCGGCGGCAACTCACTGCCGAACCGTCGGTCACCGGTAGGCAGTTCTTTAGTCTCCGTCCGTCAGGATGACTGTATGGAACCATCACCCTCAAAGCGCGAAGAGTTGCGGGCTTGAGAAACCATGGCTGACATTCTGATAATGGCCGTGTGGACCATAGCGTCCTACCTGCTGGGCACGGTGTCCTTCGGCGATATCGTCGCACGCATCGCCGGAGTCGACATCCGCGCACATGGCACCAAGAATCCGGGCGCCGCGAACATCTATCGCGAAATCGGTCCCAAGTACGGCATTGCCGTCTTCGCTCTCGATGTCGCAAAGGGCGCGGTCGCGACGGCGCCGCTGCTGCTGCTAGACTTGCCTTCATGGGCGCCTTTCGCTGCCGCCTTAGCCGTCGTTCTGGGGCACATATTCCCGGTGTTCGGCATACGGTCCGGCGGCACGGGCATGGCGACCGCGATTGGCACGACGGCCGGCCTCGCTCCGTTCGGGCTTCTCGCCGGAGTCCCGGCAGCATTGCTCGTGCTTGCCGTCACACGCAATGCCGGCTTTACGGGCGGCGTCCTGTTCCTAGCAACGGCGCTGCTTGCCGGGCTTGTTGCGCAAAACGTGATCGAAGCGCTGGGAGTGCTCGCTGTCGGGGCCGTCGTGCTCGGTAAAGCAAGTATTCAATACGGCAGCTTCGCAAGGCGGGATAGCCAAGCTTCCGGGTAGAGCGAGGAGATCATGGGCGGAGGCGAAGTGGCACAGAGTGTAGTCAAGAGTTGCGTGGCTCAGATCTCCATCCACGGACTAACCCACGCTTATGGGGAGAGCAACTCTCGCGTCACCGCCCTCACGAACATTTACCTCGATATCTACGAAGGCGAGTTCGTCTCCATCATCGGGCCGAGCGGGTGTGGCAAGTCAACCCTGCTCCGCATAGTCGGCGGCCTCCTGACACCGACACTTGGCGCCGTTCGCATAGATGGCGCTTCACCCGACGAGGCTCGACGGCAAAGGTTGTTCGGAGCGGTATTCCAAGACGCGGCCCTTCTCCCATGGCGCACCGCAGCCCAAAACGTGAGTCTCTCAATCGAGCTGCGCGGCATTGCCGACGGCGACGACAAGCGGCGTGCCATCAATGAACTACTGGATATCGTCAGTCTTGACGGCTTTCACGACTCCTACCCTTACCAGCTCTCAGGCGGCATGAAGCAGAGGGTCGCGCTCGCGCGTGCGCTCGCCGCTAGACCACGCATACTCCTGATGGACGAGCCCTTCGGTTCCCTTGACGAGATCACCCGCACCGACATGGGATACGAGCTCCTCCGCATCTGGGAGAGCCACCCGACAACCGTCCTTTTCGTCACCCACAGCATCGCGGAGGCCGTCATGCTGTCCGACCGCGTGGTCGTGCTGTCGCCCCGTCCCGGAGAGGTCGTCGACGTTGTGGACATCAGGCTCCCGCGTCCGAGGACGCAGTCCATGGAGGAGTCGCAGGAATTCGCGGATCACATGGCCTTGGTGCGGGGTCTGCTCAAAGGGGCACGGCATGAGCCTATTGCGGTCTAAGCAGGCCCGAAACGCCCCCCTGTCCGAGGGTGACCGGTCCCCGTACTCACAGCTCCTCGGATACCTGAACCGGCATGTACGGCAGGCCGTTCTCCCGCTCATCACGCTGTCGGCAGTAGGGATCGCTTGGGAGATCTCGGTGCGGGTCAGCGGAGTCGCGGAGTATCTCGTACCGACTCCGAGCGCCATAGGGTCACGCCTGTTCGGCGACCTCGGCTATTTCCTCTTTCACGGGCTAATCACGCTGATCGAGGCGCTCGGCGGATTCACTATGGGAACCCTGGTCGCCGTGATCGCGGCGGGCGTGATGGCCCACTCGCGGCTGTTCGAGCGAACGGTCTATCCAATCGCCCTGCTCATCAAGGTAACGCCCATAGTCGCAGTGGCGCCGCTATTCGTCATCTGGTTCGGGTTCGGGTCCTTCCCCAAGATGATGATCGCCGCCCTCATCACCTTCTTCCCGGTGATGGTCAATACCTTCATTGGACTGAGATCGGTCAACCCCACAACGCTGGATTTCTTCCGGCTGCTAGATGCCGGCGAAGCACAGATTCTCATAAAGCTCCGAGTTCCCAGCGCGCTGCCTTACCTTTTCGCTGCCTTCCGGATTGCGGTGCCCCTCTCCGTCATCGGCGCGGTGGTGGGGGAGTGGTTTACAGGCGACCGCGGACTGGGTAGCGTAATCATCGTCGCGCACCACAACATCGACATGCCGACCCTCTTCTCGGCCATTGCCGTCCTGGCATGCATCGGCCTCGGACTGACCGGCGTCACGGCCCTGATTGAACGCCGAGCCCTCTTCTGGCACGACTCGCAGCAGTCGGGGCCGCGGATGTAGACGAGCATACCTTCCTCTTCCTTCCGCCAATCCCATTTGACGAAAAAGAACGGATGCTCTATCATGGTTCTATGCACGGAAACGATCAGGCAATCGACCAAGACGGCCGCGAAAACCACACCCCCAAGCTGGTAAGCTAGGTCAGGTATCCGGTTACTGTGGCAAGGTCAAGCCTGCTAGCGATTCGAGGGTATTGTCAACAGTCTTGTAGACTTGCAAGGTAGTTGTTCACTGGACGACTTGAATAGCCGACGTTTCTAATGTAGCCTTGACATATACAAAAGTAAGGGATGCGAAGGTGGTAGTAGGTATCGACAAGCATCAATTCATAGCGGTATTTGAAGAGGAAGTGCCTGGAGCCGTGATGGAACAGGCTAAGAGCCTGTTCGAAGTGCTTGCAATTTCAGATAAGGTACTCCTTATTCGCACGCCCATTGACGATCCCAAACCAATCAGCAACTTCTTTGGTATGGATAGTTCACCCAACACAATGCAACTGAGCATGGACACAGGTGCGGGGGACGTTTTGCCGGAGCCTAGAGAACCTACAGTGGGCATGGTTCTAAAATTGAACGGTTCACGCGCTGGATACCACTACAAGGATACGTGGGACTGGTTCAGGAAGGGAGAAGGCATCCTGAACCTTGACGAACCAAGCTTCCAGAAATAGCGGCCTTCAATCTGATGCCTACCGTGTACAAGACCAATTCACGGATGTAAACACCCGCTTGTCTCGTATTGAAGGGCAGATTAGCTCCCTTGCTACGAGGGAAGAAGTAGCCAAGACCGAAACCGAAATCGCCAACACCAGAACTCTCATCGCCGATACGAAATACAGCATGGTTGCTTCTTGGGTAGCAATAGGCATCGCAGCCATCGCGTCGATTGGCGCATTGGGCGCGTTCATTGTGCAGCTATTAGATTGATCTGTGCGCCTGCAAGCGCTATAAGGCTCTGCTCCTCAATGGTATTCCCGCTACTGTCAATACCTTTATAGCCCCTAACTAATTATTACGTTGTCACGCAGTGTCCCGCGATGTCTATCAAATTTCAACCTGACACCTTGAAGGACTCCTGCTCACGCTCTCGTGCCTGACCTGCCAGAGCCGTCGAGAACACCGCGACGCCACTCAGTGCCAGGTGCCACTGCCCCTGCCGTAACTGTTCAGAGTTGGTGAGATATTCTGGAATTGTGCTCCTACTGTCATTTTGAGGAGCGCAGCGACGAAGAATCTACAATCTCTCCCCCGCCGGGGGAGAGATATAGAGAGGGGGTCTGCGCAATTCAACTCACCGAGACTGAACAGTTACCCCCTGCCCCCTCCGATTTCAATCGTGTAGAATTCACGACATGATTCGCGCTTTCTTCCTGCTTGTGCTCGCCGTGGTCGCACTTGCGATCGCTTGCGGCGACGACGAAGTAGATGAAGCCCCGGACAGGTTAGTCTTCATGGCCGGCTTCAAGCCGCAGGCCAACCTGCCCTTCGTCGCCGCATACGTCGCGCAGGAGCAGGGATACTTCGCCGAGCAGGACCTCGAGGTTGAGATACGCCACGCCAGCAGCGGGGAGCACCTCAAACTCCTGGTCGCAGGCGATGTCCACGTCACCACGGCGGCGGCCACGTCCGTCCTGAAGCGACGTTCCGACCCGGAGCTCCCCATCGTCGCGTTCGCGCTATTCGGACAGAAGGGACAACAAGCATACATCGCGCTGGAGGACTCCGGCATAGCTAACCTAAAGGACTGGGAAGGTCGCAACTTCGGTTACAAGATTTCTGTCCCTCCTGACTACCTAGCCATGCTCGAGGCGGGCGGAGTCGACAGAGAGAAGATCAACGAGGTGCAGGTCGGCTTTGACCCGCGCGTTCTGACCGAGAGGAAAGTCGACGTGCTGGCCGTGTTCAAGTCGAACGAGCCCAACATCGTCCGGAAGCTTGGGCACGAGGTCGTTCTCTGGGACCCCGCCGAATTCGACGTTCCCAACATGGGCCTGACCTACATCACCACTGACGCCTACGCATCAGATTCGAGCGATGTCCTGGATAGATTCCTTCGGGCGACACTCATGGGCGTAGAGTTCGCCCTGGAGGACCGTGAGGCGGCTTTGGACATCATCATGAAGTACGCGCCCAAGGAAGACCGGGCTCACCAGGCCTTCATGTTGGATACCGAGCTTGCGGACGCTACGAGCCCATTGACGGATGAGCGGGGAGTCGGGCAAATGACGGACGAGCAGTGGAATGCCCTCTACGACCATCTGCTCCAATTCGAAGCGCTGTCGAAGCCCTTCAATTACACGACGGCCTTCACGACCACATTCCTCGAACGGGCCTATGACGGCAACAAGCTGCGCTGGCCCTAGTGGTTCAACATCATAGTATTGAAGGGTAACAAGACTGTGACTTGGTAGGGGCGGGTTTCAAACCCGCCCTGTCGTGTAAAGCACGAATCTAATCTCCAATTACTACCCGTCATTTCAAAGATTTCAGTCCACTAATGTCATGTGTCAGAGATTCATTGAATAAATCAGCGAGTGAAAATCCCCTCTCCCGTCGTGGGAGAGGGCTAGGGTGAGGGTGAGGGTGACTCCCCGGAACACACTCATCCGCTTTATGCAACGAACTTCAGAATCGGGACACTAGACCGCTAGCTGACCAACTGCTTTGCGAGGTCCCCTGCCTCATTGACGGGAAGTTGACAGACGTAGTTTTCGCAGACGTATGCAGTAGGGCGACCGTTGATCAAATGCCTGTCTTGCAGCAGGGGAATATCCGAGCAGTCGCCAGTACCCTCACCCGACGATCCAACAAAGACTCTGTGGGGCAAGTAACTACGGAATACCTCATGAACGAGGTCGTCGGTCGCACGGTTCCCGCGTTCTCCGACAATAACCATTTCCTTGGCCCTCGATAGATAGAAGTCCAAGGCCCCCAGCCAGTGGCCTGCCGCCGTCGGGAATCGCTGCATGACCGCACGAGCGGAGCGGAGCGACGTGGCCGCCCGCGATTTGTATGCCGAGTCGCCCGTGAGTACGGCCAGCCTGAGCAGTATGCTGACCGCCATGGAGCTTCCCGCCGGGGCGGCGTTATCGGTCAGGTCGCGGGGCCGTATGACGAGTTCCTCATGGTCCGAGCCGGTGTCGTAAAACTGCTGGGACGTCTGGTCCCAAAACAGGTCGTCCATCGACCGACCAAGCTCAATGGCTGCTGTGAGCCATCGTTCGCCAAACGTGGCCTCGTGGAGCAGCAAAAGGCCGTCGATGAGGAAGGCGTAGTCTTCGAGGTATCCGAACAGCTTGGCGTTTCCGTCCTTGTACGTGCGGAGCAGCCGTCCGGACTCGTCCACTAACTCATCGAGCAGGAACCCGCCATTCGCCACGGCTACATCCCTATAGTCGTCACGGTCGAGAACGACCGAAGCCTCGGCGAAGGCGGCGAGCATGAGCCCGTTCCACGAAGTGAGCACCTTGTCGTCGCGTTCCGGCGCGATTCGCGACGCTCGCCGCACCATCAGCTTTGACTTGGACTCCTGCAAACGCTGTTCGAGTGCATCCACGTCCATTCCCACGGTTCGGGCGAAATCGGGCAGGGGAGTCGGAACGTGGAGAATACTTCGACCCTCGAAGTTGCCGTGAATCGTGACTCCGTAGTAGTCGTTGACGAGCTTACCATCCTCCGCGCCCAGTACCTCGACAATCTCCTCCGGCCTCCAGACGAAGAACTTCCCCTCTTCGCCCTCGCTGTCAGCGTCCTGCGCCGAGTAGAACCCTCCTTCCGGCGAGGTCATCTCCCGCTTGACGTAGTCCAGCGTCTCCTCGACGATTCTCCGGTACATCGGATTGCCGGTGACTTGGTAGGCATGGAGGTACAGCCGTGCCAAGAGAGCGTTGTCGTAGAGCATCTTCTCGAAGTGGGGGACGAGCCAGTACGTATCGGTGGAGTACCGGTGGAACCCGCCGCCCAGCTGGTCGTAGATGCCCCCACGCGCCATACCATCGAGAGTCAACTCGACCATCTCGAGGACGGACGGGTCTTCGGTGCGAAGGTATTGACGAAGCAGGAACTCAAGCGTCATCGGCTGTGGAAACTTCGGCTGTAGACCGAAGCCCCCGTACTTGTCGTCGAACTGCTTGCTGAGTTCTCGGACGGCCTGGGCCATGATGTCGTCGGTAAGCGGCTCGATGCCGGGCGCGCTAACGGTCATCTGCCGCATATGCGCGACAACTTGAGTTGTCGTTTTGACGACGTCGCCCCTGCGGTTGCGGTACACATCGGCCATGGCCGTCAGGACGCGCGGGAAGGCGGGAAGGCCGCCCCGGTCTTCGGGCGGGAAGTACGTTCCGCCGTAGAACGGCTTGCCGTCCGGCGTGAGGAAGACGGTCATCGGCCATCCTCCCTGTCCCGTCATGGCCTGGACCGCGCCCATGTAGATCGAGTCGATGTCGGCGCGCTCTTCGCGGTCGACCTTGATCGAGACGAAGTGCTCGTTCATCAAGGCTGCTATGCCGTCATCCTCGAACGACTCGCGCTCCATGACGTGGCACCAGTGGCAGGCCGAATATCCCACGCTGAGGAGAATCGGCTTGTCCTCGCGGACGGCGCGCTCAATGGCCTCAGAGCCCCAGGGATACCAGTCGACGGGGTTGTTGGCGTGCTGACGCAGATAGGGACTCGACTCGTGAATCAATCGGTTAGGCATTAGTAATCGCTTTCCGCTTGGGCACGATGTCGAGATGCCGGGAGACAACTATGTGGTCAAGTCCCGTTGACCCAGCTTCAGGGGTGGGTCATCTCCTCTTCGTGAATCTGTGAAGCAGGAAAAAGACCAAGCCAACAAGAAACAACACGGCAGCTTGGATTAGGGCTGACATGCCCGCAGCGACAGCGAATACAAGGAAAAAAGCTCCTATTACCCAGAAGAAGTATGCCGCACCGATAAAGAACACTCGCGCTGTCTCCATGATTTCCCCCTGTATGTGCAGCCCAAGACTTGCCCATACTCTACACGTTGAGAGTAGGAATGCAAAGTGAGGAGCCGTTCAAGCGACACGTGTAGGAAGAATCGCGAAACCAGGGTCAGTACCGTCGACCCTGGTTGTAACTGTTCAGAGTCGGTGAGATATGGAGGAATCGTATTCCTACTGTCATTACCCTGAAAATAGCCCCCGTCCAATCGCCCCTACTGCCATTTTCATCATTCGTGGTGTCGGTGACAACCGACATGAGGGATTCCTCTGAAAATAACCCGCCACACACCCACACCGTCATTCCTGCGAAGGCAGGAATCCAGTCCCCGGTACCCTGCCGACCATGACGACACATCCCAATTTTCATCTCTCTTACGTGGCCTGACAAGGCCATAGTGATTCTGAGGAGAGCAGCCACGAAGAATCTACAATCTCTCCCCCGCCGGGGGAGAGACACAGAGAGGGGTCTTCGCAATTCAACTCACGGAGACTGAACAGTTACCCCTGGTTGTAACTGTTCAGAGTTAGTGAGTTATGCACGCATTGTCCTCCTGCTCTCATTGCTATGAAAATAGACGGCAACCAGCCCCATTCCGTCATTCCTGCGAAGGCAGGAATCCAGTCCCCGGTGCCCTGCCGACCATGACGACACATCCCAATTTTCATCTCTCTTACGTGGCCTGACAAGGCCATAGTGATTCTGAGGAGCGCAGCGACGAAGAATCTACAATCTCTCCCCGCCGGGGGAGAGACACAGAGAGGGGGTCTTCGCAATTCAACTCACGAAGACTGAACAGTTACCCCTGGTTAGCCCGACTTGACAAAAGAACTAACGTACTACATCATAGGTAGAGTAATATCCAATAGTTCATTGATGGCGTTCATGGTGAGCTTTCCAAATCATGGACGCCTCTTGGACACTTAGGAGGTCTCAGCCCGTGCCCCATATCCAACAAAAGAGTGAAAGGACTGATGATGAAACCATTACAATAACGTCATAATTGTCGCCAAATGTCGCTGGATGTCCGTCTTTCAAGAAAATTTTCATCCCGGCAGTTGATAAGGGGGCGGCGTTTCTATGCGCCCCCATGAGACGCTGCCGGATCTCATTCCATGACCGATCTCTTTATTCCCCACAGACCCGAAGACATCACGAGCGAGTGGCTGACTGATTCGCTTCGCTCTTCCGGCATCATCACGACCTCGTCGGTAACGTCGATCGACGCCGGTGACACGGCGGCCGGGCATGGGTTCACGGGCCAGATCGCCAGGCTCACCGTGACGTACGACTCGCACGAGGAGGGCGCGCCCAACTCGATCATCGCCAAGTTTCCTTCCTATGATCCAGTGATTCGCGCGGCCGTTAACGACAGCGCGATGTCGTACGAGCGTGAGATCAGTTGCTACGAAAATCTCCTGGGCCGGGTGACTCTCTCTACGCCCCGGCGATACCACAGCGCCTACGACGCCGAGTCGGGCGAATGCATACTGCTCATGCAGGACCTGGCGCCCGCACGTTTCGGCGACAATGTGGGCAGTCCGTCTCGCGAGGACGTTGAATCGGCCATTCGAGCAGTAGGGAAGTTCCATGCCGACTTTTGGGAGAGTCCTCGTCTTGCCGGCCTGGACTGGCTCCCCCCATTCGCACAACACGCCGAGGCGCGTCAAAGAGCCTTCCATGAGGCCCAGAGCCCGTTCCTTTCGACGTGGAGCAAGTTCCTACAGCCCACGACAATAGACCTTGTGGAGCGCCTCGAAGGGAGCTTATCACGGATCAGGCGGCAGCTTAGCCGGCCCCCTCGTACTATCCTGCACGGCGACTACCGCCTCGACAATCTGGCCTTTGACGGAAGCGGAAGTGGTCCAATCGTCATCGACTGGCAGGCAACTTCGATAGGCCGCAGCGCCCCGGACATCGCCTACTTCATCGTCTACTGTATCCACCCCGAGGGACGCAGGGGCTTGGAGCTTGAGATTTTGGAACTCTACCATTCAGTCCTCGTCGAACACGGAGTCGGCGGGTACGATTTCGAGTCGTGCCTGGAAGACTATCGGCTCTCCATTGCGGCCAACATGCTGCGCACCGTCAGGGTCGGGGGAACCTTCGATTACTCGGGTGATCGCGCCCAGGCCCTCTTCAGAACAATTCTTCACCGGGTCGAGACTGCGCTCGCCGACCATAGGGTTGCAGAACTTATTTAATGGGGCTGGTAACCCTCGTGGGACAGAAAAAAGCCACCACTCGCTAAGAAGACCCCTGTATAACCGTCATACCGGCGAAGGCCGGTATCCAGAATGGCATCTGTGCAGGTTTGAAACTGTCGCAGTCACTGCCGATAGCGGCGCGTCATGTACATTATGCAAACGTCCCTTAAAGGGACTGGGGAACCTGCGGCTCAGTGTAAAGGGACAAAGCAGAGGTGGCGTCCCTGGCAGGATTCGAACCCGCGACCCGCTGCTTAGAAGGCAGCCGCTCTGTCCATCTGAGCTACAGGGACATCCGCCACTTGCAAGTGTAGCAACGGGAACGGGCGGCAATCAAGTCAAGACGAGGTTGGTCCGGTGCTCACCCAGTGGACGGTCATCCCACCGATGCGCAGGCATTTGACTTTGCGCACCGACACACCGTCGGAATCGGGTAGGGTAGTGAGGTGCTCCTGGACGAGCTCGCCGACCCGCCGTCTGAATGTCAGCGCGACGATGATTCCGAGCATCATGGACGACATGCCCTTCATTACACTCTTGGAGCGGCCTCTAATGACAGACGACACAACCAGGGCCATGAGAGCTGCAACGAGGATGTTCGTCCCACAGTACGGAGAGACGGCCAAACCACGTTGACCCGACTGAAGCCGTCTCAGCGCCTCCTCGGCAGCTTCTCGAACATCCTCCGTCGACGCTCGGCTATAGATGAGGAATCCGCCGGGCGTCGCGTTTCCCGCTAGGGGAGGGGTGATCCCGCGTTCGAGAAGCACGGCAACGGTCGCGTGCTCTCTCCCGTGCTGTGAGCGAATTTCCCGTAACAGGCCTAGCATCAGGGTACGTACCTCTAATCTTTTCTTCTCGCGTTAGAAACTGCGAGATCGGCTACAGGGTTCACTTGCGCAGGTTCCGAGCCTAACAGGCCTTTCATCTGCCAGTCAACGCAGTAAAAAGTATAATGCATCGCTATTTTCGCGTGTAAAGACGTATAAAACGAGGGCTCCACACTTTCTGTAGGCAGAGTCTCATACTCCGGCCCATTGGAGACCTAGCCCAGAAGATGGACGAAGGATTGGTTTTTTCTGAGTGTGAAACATTCTGAAATTCTTGGAAAAGTGATAGAAAACGAATTGACACCGCGATTGCCGGAGGCTTAGCATGAGACTACAGTACCTTGTGGGAGGAGTGATGATGAGGAGAAAAACGAAGAAGATGATCGCGGTCGAGGAGAAGTTCCAGCAGCCTCTGGAAAAGATGCTGCCCCAGATGGTGACGGAGTACGGCCTAACTGCCACAGCCGACGAGCTTGGCGTAAGCAAGGCCACACTCGGCTACTGGTTGCTGAAGCTCGGCATCAACGTGCATCGCGTCGCGCTGGCGCCAGGCGAGACGATCGAGGTCAAGAGGGTGGGGTATCCTTCCACCACCAACTAGGTTTGAGGAAACTCTAGGAATCCTCCGTATGGGCCGGAGCGCTGAACCGCTCCGGCCCATATCGTTTAACCGCCGCGGCGCACGGCCATCCGAGCTTCCTTCTCTCGCTCGCGGTCGATGATCGCCCGTCGCTTGTCATACCGCTTTCGTCCCTTGGCCACACCCAGTTCGATCTTTGCTCTTTGTCGCTTTAGGTAGAGCTTCAGAGGAACCAGGGTCAGCCCTCGCTCATCGACCTGGCGGGTTAGGCGGATGATCTGGTCCTTGTGGAGCAGCAGCTTGCGCGGACGCTTGGGGTCATGGTTGTTCTGTCCCCCCGACGCGGAATACTGCGAGATGTGGGCGTTCATCAACCAGATCTCTCCGTTGTCAGGACGGGCGTAGGCGTCGCTGAAGTTGGCGCGGCCCTCCCGGATCGCCTTTATCTCGGTCCCGACCAGCACGAGTCCGGCCTCGATACTGTCGAGGATGTCGTACTCGTACCGGGCCTTGCGATTGACGGCGATTGACCTGTTGCCGTCCATGTGATTGGTCCCTATGAGCTGCCCTTCAGTTCGAACGAACCGCCTTCGGTCATGGACTCCAGCTCTTCAATGGCCCTGCGGAGCTGGTTAACGTCGGCTTTCTGGACATCGCGGCTCGTCACTTCGATATCGGGGGCGACTCCCTCGCCTTGGATGAGTCTGCCGGCCGGCGTGTACCAGTGTGCTACGGTAATGTAGAGGCCGGCTCCGTTGCTGAGACGTCGGAGCCAGTTGACACTGCCTTTGCCGAACGTGGTGTCGCCGATGAGTGTGGCGCGGTCGTGGTCCTGCAGAGCGCCCGCCAGGATCTCAGACGCGCTGGCGCTGCCCCCGTTTATGAGTACGACCATGGGAATATCGGTGAGGAACTCCCGTCCCTCCGTGTTGATGTTGTAGTCGGTGCGCCGCTTGTTTGCGTCGACGACGTACAGTGCCAGGCCGTCTTCGACAAACAGGCTTGCCACGTCGACCGCGGACGAGAGCAGGCCGCCGCCATTGCTTCGTAGGTCGAGGATCAGCCCCTGAGCGCCGGCCTCAATCTCCTGTTCGATCACCGCGCGCAGCTTGTCGGCCGTCTGCGGGTAGAATTCCGTCACGCGGATGTGCATGAACTTTTCGCCCGGCTCGCTTCGGTGTTTCACGCTGGTCAACGGGATGATGCCGCGCTTGACTTCGATCATCACGGGGTCGAGCTTCCCCAGTTTCTTTATCAAGAGCCGCGCGGTGCTGTCTTTCGGACCGCGAATCTTTGAGACAGCCTCCAGGGTGGAGAGGCCCTCCAGGCTCTCGCCGTCAACTTCGAGGATGATGTCGCCAGGCTTGATTCCGGCTAATTCGGCGGGACCGCCTTCGATGGGGGAGACGATAACAAGGTCTCCTCTCGCGTTCATTTCCACAAAGGCCCCAATGCCTTGGAATTCACCCTCAAACACGTCGCCGAACTGCCCGTCCAGCACCTCCGGGCGTACGTATGAGGTCTGTCGGTCACCCAAAGTGCTTGTAATACCTCTGATCGCGTACTCCGTCGCCAGCTCGGGATCAAGCTTTTCCCGATCCACGTAGTCGCGGATCAGGTGCTCCCAGGCCTCCCAGATGACATCCAGCTCAGAGGGCACGTGACTGGGTGGCACGATGTCTCCCTCATGGACGACAACGTTCGGGAATTGAGGAGCGTCGGTCGAGTTTTCGTGGGCTTCTAGGGCGTCCGATACCGTGTCCCGCACGAGGTTCTGGATCTCTTCGGCCGACGCGTCTTCATGCATCTTGGTGACGATCTGTTCGACTATCTTCTCCAAGTCCGGCGTCGGTTGGGCGGGCAGGGCGCCGGCTGACGCATCAGAGGACGGATCGGTACCTTCGCCGAACGTGCCGCAGCCGAGTCCGATCATCAGGAAGAGTGCGAGTATGAAACCGGCGATCGTCTTGGTTGCATGATGGTTCATTTCGGAATGTAGTCCTTTCTTGGGACCTCAGAGGGCCCATGCCGCCATAGTACCACGTACAGCTTGGTAGGTATCCTCAGACACGGATGCCAATACGAACGCGCAGCGCACGTCCAGGCTGGACGCCGTTATGGAATTCAACGACTTGCCGAGGAATGGGTTACTTTGCGAGCCCGATCCCATAGTTGTGGTTCACATACTTCGGAATATCACGTAACTGTTCAGAGTCGGTGAGATACGCAGGAATTGTCCTCCTGCTGTCATTCTGAGGAGCGCAGCGACGAAGAATCTACAATCTCTCCCCCGCCGGGGGAGAGATACAGAGAGGGGGGTCTTCGCAATTCAACTCACGAGGACTGAACAGTTACAATATCACGTGCGGTATTGACCGAATCGTGGCCTCGTGATAACGTTTTCTGAAAACCTAGGTCGTTTTTTTCTTTCCATAATCAACCGCATTACATATTTTTCAGATCTTTTGAAATAATGGTGAAATCGTTTTTCTATATTTTCAGCGAGGTGGAATATGGTTGAATCAGCGCCGCCGGTAACAAAGAGACGTACGCGAATCTCGCGGCCTTACCCTCAACATCGCCTTGAAGAGGTCTTGGAGATCGCTCGCTCCATACAAGAAAAGAACGCCGGATTGCCATTCGACCGGGTGCGGCTTGCCAAGTCCATGGGTACGACGCCGTCCAGCAGCGCGTTCATGATGAAGCTCAACTCTTCGTCAAAGTACGGCTTAACCGAAGGAGGCTACAGCGACGCGCGGATATCTTTGACCCCTCTAGGAACAAAAGCTGCGGAGGACGAACGCGAAGCGCTTGTCGAAGTAGGAATGCGCCCCGAGACATTCAAGGCGTTCTATGAGCTTCTTGATGGCAAGCGGATTCCCGGCCCGGAGGAGGCATCGGGGATCATCGTGGACGACATCGGCATCCCCGACCATCTCGCCTCCGAGTTCCTGGGCATCGTGGTGGGAAACGGTGAGTTGATCGGGATCGTGACGGAGGTGGGGAATTCGCACTACGTAAGCCTGGCGGACGTGTCCGGCCCCGCAGCTGCGAGAGTTCACGCCGTACCGCAAATCGATGAGGCGAAGGAGACGCCTGAATCAGAGCGGACAGCGCTTGGTGAGCGGGCCCCCACAGAGCCCCAGCCTCAAGGACATCAGCCTGCCGGAGAAGGACGGCTCCTCGTGGCCCACTCCGGCGCGGGAGCGATTGCCGACCGAATTGTTCGCATGCTCGACGGCCTCAGCATTCCGCACGGCGTAGTAGAGATCGATCCGATTGACTCGTCTCCTCTCAGCTCCGAATGGGCGGACCGCATGGACGGATGCTCCGGGGCGATTATCGTGATGGCCGGACCAAGTCGGGTGATCTCGACCCCAGGGGTCGCCTCATCCCGGACATCGAAGATGCTGATGCAGCTCGGAGCCGCGGTGGACCGCTTCAGGGAACAAGTCTTGATGGTGGTCGGTCCGGAGAGTGATCATTTCTTGCAGACCATCCGAATTCAGAGGGTCTACGCCGAGAGCGACGATTCGGGAAAGTTCGAGCTCGACCTGCTGCAAGGGCTGGTGACCGCGAAAATGATGGTCGTCTCGGTTCCGAGTCAGAATTCATGAGTTGCGCATGTTATGTCAAATAGCCTTGCGACAGCTATGGAACCCTTTCTTAACGTTACATAACATTTATAGTGCGAACCTTTCGCAACCTGTCTTAAGACCCTCACTTCTCCCCGACCGTGCCCCAAAGGGACTCCTCGTGAAAACTACCGATGACGTGTCGGGTTCTTGCTCCGGGGCAAACATGGGGCCGCATAGGACATTTTGGGGCGATTTTATTAGCCGTGGAGAGGTGGTGGGCGCTCCCCCAGTCGGAAAACGGCCTCTTTAGACGATCGCGGCGGCGGCTTCGGTTACTCTTATATAGTTGCAGGTTATATCGGCAACCGCCTGAACAAGCTCATTTATGTTATATCAGTTCGCTTTGACCACACCATGAAGGGGTAGGAGCACCGGGTAGGGGCAGGTTTCAAACCTGCCCTTTGGAAGGTTAGACGACATCACCTTCATACCAACGATAGAGTTACGGCGTATTCAAGAGGAATTGGTATTATATAGCCACAGGTTACATCGACAACCGCCTCCACAAGCTCATTCATGTTATCCGCGGTGACAAGATCCGAGTCATAAGCCTGAGGAAAGCCAACAAGCGCGAGAGGAATGAATACTGTGAGCGCAGAGGATAGACTCCCCGCTTCCTACCTGAAGCTGTACGCCGAATCGATTGAAAAATCACGGCAAGGATGGACGTTTGCCCAGATCGCCGAGGTCTACGGTGAAGAGGCGGCCATCGCCGCAGGTATTGCCACTGATCCGGACGCCGCCCCGATGCGGGAACTCGACGGCGCTAGACCGCTGACCGAACTCCACCCTGACCTTTCCATCGCCAAGTAGAGACACACGTCTTGGGGCGATTTTATGAGCCGTGGAGAGGTGTTGGCGCTCCCCCAGTCGGAAAACGGGCCTCTTTAGACGATCGCGGCGGCGGCTTCTGCTGGGTCTTGTACTCCTAGAAGGCATTCGACCTCGCCAAGAAGCTTGTTCAGTCCGTGACGTTCGGTCGCGGAGATGTGTACGACGCCTCTAGGCGGGTCGTCAACAGTTCCCGGAAGCAGATCGGCCTTATTGAGCGCGAGAATGGTGGGTTTGTCCGCCACGCCAAGATCATTGAGGATTCTCTCGACCTCGTCAGTCTGGTTCGCTAAGTTCGGATTCGAGATGTCGGCGACGTGCACGATCAATCGCGCCTCCCGTATCTCTTCGAGGGTTGCTCGGAAGGCCGCCACAATCGCTGGAGGGAGCTTTTGGATGAATCCGACCGTGTCGGTGAACAGCACTTCCCTGCCTGAAGCGAGCCGGACTTTCCTGGTTACGGGATCAAGGGTGCTGAATAGCTTGTCCTCGACGGGCACGCCCGCGTCGGTGAGGCTGTTTAGGAGCGTGCTCTTGCCCGCATTGGTATATCCCACAAGACTGACGACGGGAATGCCCTCGTTGCGTCTTCTGGCGCGATAGAGGTCGCGTTGGCGGCTTACCTGGTCCAGTTCCTTCTTGATGCGCAGAAGCCGATTGCGGACCAATCGCCGGTCGGTCTCTATCTGGGACTCGCCGGGACCACGTGTGCCAATGCCGCCGCCGAGTCGCTCAAGATGCGACCACTGGCCTGCCAGGCGTGGCATGAGGTACTCGTGCTGTGCGAGCTCGACCTGAAGCCGGCCTTCGCGCGTCTGGGCGCGGGACGCGAATACGTCGAGGATGAGCGCCGTACGGTCGATAACCTTGGTCTTCTCCTCGAGGGCGCCTTCCAGGTTCCGCTGCTGCGTCGGGGACAACTCGTCGTCACATATGACGGTATCGATTCGCTTGGTGTGGACGGTGTCTTTGAGCTGTTCCAGCTTGCCCTTACCCAGATAGTAGTGGGTAGGCTTTTTGAGTTGCTGAGTGAGCGTGCCAACTACCTTCGCGCCGGCTGTCCGTGCCAAGTCGCCGAGTTCCAACAGTGAGGCACGCATGGGCAGGGCTTCACGCCTTCGGAACACCTGGGCGCTGACCAACAAGGCGCGTTCGGCCTTTCGGGCCGTCGATATCATTCCTCGAGCGATGGGAGAAACCCTCCGTTGGGGTGAGACTGGATTCTACTCAACAATAATACCCTATAATGGAATGATTAAACAATGTTATCGGAGTGCTTTGAAGGTTCGCAGCTACGGTCGCCACCCTGCCACTCGGTCGAGGGCCTTGTCAATGAGGTCGTCTTGTAGGGTGATGGACAAGCGGACATACCCTTCTCCTGCGGCGCCGTAGTTGCCGCCCGGAATCATCAGAACGTCAGTATCCTCTAGGAGCTTCTCGGCGAAGTCCGCGGAAGTATACCCTTCGGGAACACCGGCCCAGATGTAGAGGCCGGCTTTCGGCGACTGGACCTTCATGCCCATGTCCTTGAGGACGAGTACGATGCGATCGCGGCGTGCCTGGTAGACATTATTTCGGTCGTCTACGGACTCCAGCGGGCGTTTCATCGCCTCGATGGCCATGTGCTGGACGGCCTGAGGAACGCCTGAATCCAAGTTTGATTTAATGGTGAGCAGTGCTTCGATCATCTCGGCGTTGCCGACGGCCATCCCTATGCGCCAACCGGTCATATTGTAGGACTTTGAAAGCGAGTGGAACTCGATCCCAACGTCCATCGCGCCTTTAGCCTGCAGGAAGCTGGGCGGACGGTACCCGTCGTAGGCGACTTCGGTGTAGCAGGCGTCGTGCATAACGGCGATATCGTAGGTCTTGGCGAATTCGATTGCTTTGCCGAAGTAATCGAGGTCCGTTACTGCGCCCGTTGGGTTGTTCGGGTAGTTGAGCCAGAGTAGCTTGGCCTTGCCCGCCACATCGTCGGGTATCGAGTCAAGATCGGGCAGCCAATCGTTCTCCTCGGAGAGCGGCAGCATGTAGCTCTCACCACCCGCGAACAGGGTGCCCATGGCGTAAACAGGGTATCCGGGATCGGGGACCAGAGCAATGTCTCCGGCATCAAGGAAGCAAAAGGCAACGTGGCCGATCCCTTCCTTTGCTCCAATGAGCGAAATTACTTCCTTCTCGGGGTCCAGTTCCACGTCGAACCGCCGGAGATACCAGTTGGCCACGCCTTCTCGGAACTCCGGCAGACCCTCAGACTCGGGGTAACGGTGGTTCGGGGGATCGTGGGAGGCATCTCCGAGCGCGTCGACGACGTAGTCGGGCGTCGGAATGTCTGGATCGCCGATGCCGAAGCTGATGACCTCGATGCCCTGCGCCTTCTTTTCCGCGATCTTCCTGCTGATCTGCACAAAAAGATAGGGTGGAACCCTATTCATTCGCTCGGAAAACTGCATCTTGCCTCCACTCGAATCATGGTATGTAGTCAAGAAGGATCAAATATCATTCTAAAGAAATCATTTGTGTGTAAGTTAGGTATTCCGCCTTTAGGTCACAGGTGAGTTGGCCGGTTTCTAGTGTTGATATTAGGCTAAGTATTAGAATAATCTTATGTTAACACTGTCCTTCAAACACCTCGGACACCGGTCCTTCGAGGATGACGGGGCCCTCGCCGGGCCATCTGACGACGAGATCGCCGCCGGGGAACGACATCCGAACGTCGCTGCCTTTCGTGCGTCTCTTCAACCGGGATATTACCCCTACCGCGCACGCGCCGGTGGCGCAAGCCATGGTCTCCCCGGAGCCCCGTTCCCAGACACGCACCTTCACGTGGCCTTCGTCGATGACATTCACGATTTCGAAGTTCACGCGGTTGGGAAAGATCGGGTGGTGTTCCACTAGCGGACCGAGTTGGAACAACGGAACATCGTCCACCGGTTCGTCGATGAAGGCCACAGCATGGGGATTTCCCATAGAAACGGCGTTGATCTCGAACGTGACGCCGTCCACCGTCAAAGGATAGTCCATTACCATAGCCCGATCATCGAGCGCGACCGGGATATCCTCTACGGCCAATTGCGGCTCGCCCATGCTCACCTTCGCCCATACCACCTTGCTGTCCTCCCAAGTAGGCGTAACCTCAAGGTCTCCGGCAAGGGTTTCGACCAGCACTGGGGAAGTCTCCCTTGAAACGATGCCTCGCGTTAGCGCAAAACCGACGAGGCAGCGTATGCCGTTCCCGCACATCTCCGCTTCGGAACCATCCGCGTTGAACATTCTCATGCGAAGGTCGGCGTGGTCCGATTCGAGCGCGAGGATCAGGCCGTCGGCTCCAATTCCCGTATGGCGGTCGCTTAGCCTAGCCGACATAGCCGGCCAGTCCTCTTCACAATCACGAGCATCGACGTAGATGTAGTCGTTGCCTGCTCCGTGCATCTTGGTGAACTCCAAGCTCGGCCTCCGCGTCGATAAGAGTCGATTCAGTATATCACTCCGTGTCGATGGAGACCGTATTTACCGCGAGTCCATGCGCCTCCCCACAGTCTCGAATGCGTATGCAACGGCCTGACCCGTACCGTCACGCTCACTCGGAAACCACCGGATGCGCTCATCTTCCTTGCGGAACCACGTGCCCTGCTGACGAGCGAAACGCCGCGTCTTCGTCTTGATGGAGTCAACGGCATCGTGAAGCGTCACTTCCCTTTGGAGGTGTTCACAAATTTCCCGATAGCCGAGGCTCGACATTGCAGGCAGGTCGGGGCCGAAGCCCTTATCTAGCAGATTCTCGACCTCCCCTACCCACCCGGCCTTGAACATGGCATCCACGCGGGTGTTGATACGGTCGTACAGCCACGCGCGATCCGCGTCAACCCCGATAATGGTTGCTCTAAATGGAGGCGGTGTCTTCGTCGGGGCCGCAGGTTCGCCGTCCTTTGCCTGAAGGGCGAGTTCGAGCGCCCTGATAACCCTGCGAGGGTTCGCTAGGTCGATTCGCTCCGCCGCGGAAGGCGCGGTCTTTTCGAGCTCTCTGACGAGGTCGGCTAACCCGTTTCGGCTCAATCGCTCTTGGAATTGAGCTCTGAGCAAAGAGTCGGGCGAGACCTCCGGCACGTTCCACCCCTCCAGCAAGGCCCACACGTACTGACCCGTCCCGCCAACCACGATGGGTATTTTGCCACGTTTGTGAATGTCCTCGATCGCCTGGCGGGCCTGCCGAACATAGAGCGCTACGCTGTAGTCGTCGGAGGGGTCGATGATGTCGATCAAGTGGTGGCGGACCCGCTCACGATCACCCAAGGGAGGCTTGGCCGTGCCAATATCCATGTAACGATAGACCTGACGGCTGTCGGCGCCGATGATCTCTCCGCCCACACTCTGGGCAATCTTCATGCCGAGGCGCGACTTGCCGGATGCGGTAGGCCCAACGATCGCCAAGATGTTGGCCTGTCCCAGGGAAGACATCGGAAGGCTATCCGGAAGCGGCGCGGGCGTTCTTTAGCAACTCGACGAATCCGTTGGCGTCGAGGCTCGCGCTTCCGACGAGAGCGCCGTTGATATCCGGCTGTGTCACAAATCCGGCCACGTTGCCCGCGTCCACGCTGCCGCCGTAGAGGAGAGGTAGATTGAGCGCGGAGCGGCCGAAGTCTTCGTGTAGCAATCCTCGGATGAACTCCATCATTTGTTGGGCATCGGCCGGATTGGACGGTATCCCCGTGCCTATGGCCCATACCGGCTCATATGCCACGATTACGCCATCGAGCGACGGGACTTCACGCAGTGCTGCGCGTACCTGCCTCTGTACGACGACCGTGGCATCGCCCGCCTCGCGTTCGGCCAGCGTCTCGCCTATACATAGGATGGGTTTCAGTCCCACATCAATAGCGGCAGAGACCTTCTTAGCCACCATCTCATCAGTCTCACCGAACCGCTGGCGACGCTCGGAGTGGCCGAGAATCACATACTCGCAGAGCTGCCTGACCATGGCAGGCGAGACCTCTCCCGTATACGCCCCTTTAGCCTCATAGTGCATATTCTGAGCGCCAACATGGATATCGGAGTTCTTGAGCAGGTCCGCTACCGCAGGTAACGAGAGGTATGGAGGGCAGACGATCTTTTTTACGCCCGGAACGGCTTGAAGGTCGCTGCGAAGACGTTCAGCGAACGCTCCCGCCTCCGTGGGGAGAATGTTCATCTTCCAGTTGGCCGCGATTACAAGAGAACCCAAGTGAATGCCTTATTGACGAAGGTTTCAGACTGGCCCCATTGTACATGACGGTGCCGGGGGTTCTCGTCCTACGGACCGAACTTCTGCAGCTTCCCGGCGTTCGCAAGCGCAATGGTCATGACACTGACGGCCGGTATCCGCCCGATCGATCCTGAAGCACACGCGCGTTCGCTGAAGTCCCCCACCCCGTCGCCAACATAGATCGACGACTTTACCATGAGCGGCACGGGGTGCCAGCTGTGACTCCCCATGATCGAAGGAGTCGAGTGATCCCCCGCGACCACGAGCGTGTCGATGTCTAGATCCAACAGTCGGGGAATTCGTCTGTCGAGATGCTCAAGCGCCTCGACCTTTCCTGTGAAATCGCCGTCCTCACCGGCCGCGTCGGCGGGCTTGTAGTGCAGAAAAAAGAAATCGTGCTGGTGAAAGGTCTTTTCAAGCGTGTCCAGCTCGTCGTCAAAGGCCATGCCCGTAGGTATCACATTCATGCCGACCAGATGGGCTAAGCCGCGATACATCGGGTACGCGGCGATGGCGGCTGGGTTGAGACTGTATGTACTTCCCATGTCCGGCAAGTCAGGCAGCGCTGAAAAACCCCGTAGGAGGACCATGTTCGCCGAGGACCTCTCGCCAAGGATTTCTCGTGCCTGCTGCGTGAAGGAACAGACTGCTTGAACGGTCTTTTCAGCCTCGGTTTCGGCTGCCTCAGCCTTCAAGGGCGGTACCCCGATCGTCTGCGGGTCGGTCTCGGTCACGCGCTCGTCGAGTCCCTCACCGCTGAGCACAAGCACGAACCGGTGATCTCGGACGGGATACACGGTGACTTCGACGTTCGGGACCTCGATTTTGTCCAGGAAGTCCACGAGCGGAACGCTGTCACTCGTGGGAATTCTCCCGGCCCTGCGGTCGACCAACTGACCGGACTCATCGACTGTGCAGAAATTCCCTCTCGCCGCGACCTGGCCTTTCTTTAGCTCAACTCCGATGCCGATAGCTTCGAGAACGCCTCGTCCTATGAGGTACTTGATTGGGTCGTATCCGAACAGGGCGAGATGGCCGGGCCCACTGCCAGGCGTGATGCCTGGCGCAACGGGCGTCGTAAGGCCGCAGGCGCTCTGAGCCGCGAGCCTGTCGAGGTTGGGCGTCCTCGCGGTCTCAAGCTCCGACTTTCCGGTTTCGGGATGCGGCAGGCCGCCAAGACCGTCGACAACCAGCATGACGATCTTGCTCGGTGTGGGACTGCAGAGTTCTTTCATGTATGGGAAGTCAATCATCTCGTCTCCATCATCTTCATTCCGCGTCTATGAGTCCGACTACGCCCGGCATCTCCCTGCCTTCGAGGAATTCGAGCGACGCTCCTCCGCCTGTGGAGACGTGGGTCATCTTGTCGGCGAGTCCAAGGCCGATGACAGCATCGGAGGTAGACCCTCCCCCAATTACCGTAGTCGCCTGTGCTTGGTCCGCTAATGCCTCTGCGAGCCGTTTCGTGCCGGTGGAGAAGGGGCACCACTCGAAGACACCCATCGTCCCGTTCCAGAGCACCGTACCGGCATCGGATAGAGCGTTCGCGTACCGCTTGGCAGTTTCGGGGCCGATGTCCATGATTCGCCAGCCGGATTCTATGCATGACACGTCTACGATTCGACTCGTCGCGTCTGACGCGAAGTCTGACGACACCACCACGTCCGTCGGGAGTAGCACCGTCGTCCCCAGTTTTTCGCTGGTCCTCAAGATCCCCCCTGCCCTTTCAACAAACTCATCCTCGACGAGGGAATCGCCGACGTTGAGTCCCTGTGACTTGAAGAAGGTGGCGGCCATTCCCCCACCCACGATGAGCGTTCTCGCTCGTCCGGTGAACCTCTCGATAACCGGCAGCTTATCCGAGACCTTGGCCCCTCCGACGATTGCGACGAGAGGAGGCTTGGGCGATTCCAGCACACTCCCCAGCATCTCCAACTCGCGCTCCATGAGAAGACCGGCAACGGACGGCAAGAGGTGTGTCACTCCCTCCGTGGACGCATGGGCACGGTGAGCCGCGCCAAAGGCATCGTTCACGTATACTTCGGCCAAGCACGCCAAGTCCTGAGCAAAGGACGGATCGTTGCTTTCCTCGCGGGAGTCGAACCGGAGATTTTCAAGCACGACCACCTCTCCAGGCTGCATCGCCTCGACTGTTGTCAGAACGTCAACTCCCGACGGTTCACATGCCTGAGTCACAGGACGACCAAGGAGTTGTCCTAGTCGTTCGGATACGGGCTGCATCCGCAATTCCGGCGTCACCCGTCCGTTTGGCCTGCCGAGGTGAGAGCAAAGGACGATCTTGGCATCTTGGTCAACCAGATAATCGATGGTCGGTAGAGTGGCCCGGATTCGAGAGTCGTCCGAGATTTGGATTGTGCCCGGAACGAACGTGACGTTGAAGTCCGCTCTGACCAGGACTACCTTGCCTTCCACGTCGATATCCCGAACGGTCTTCTTGCGTGGCACGATTTCGCTATCCGGACAGTATGGAGGCTTCTAGCTGGCGCAGCATTTCCTTCGAGGACGGGGGCAGGTCGATCCCTTCCACTACCCGGAGAGCCTCCAGCCGAAGATCACGCACCATGTCTTCGGAAAACTGTCGCCCACCGGTTTCGTCGAGGATGCTTCGGATGGCGTCAACGTCGGTTGAGTCGAGTACCCGCTTGAAGTAGATTTCTCCCAACCTGCGCTTTATCGAAACGTCAGCGTTTTCGACTGTGTACGCCAGTGGAAGCAGCTTTTTCTTATTCAGTACCTCGTCGCTGGGCTCAGTCCGATGCCAAAGCTCGTTCAAATCGTCCTGTACTTGTCGAGCAAGGCCGATTTTAGATCCGAAATCCGCCAGCGCGGACGTAATGTCGTCTTCGGCGCCCGCCATGAGCGCGCCGAGCTTCATCGCGCCGACATACAGGGCCGCGCCCTTGTCCGACGCCATCGCGAGGTATGCCTCCACGCTGAGGTCGATTCGTTCACGCGCCTCAAGGTCTTGAAATCGACCTTCACAGAGCGTGAGATTCGTTTCATCGAGTATTTGGATGGCGCGGAAGGTAGTCTCCGGCGTTGCGCCACGCTTGGGGAGTCGGAACAGCGAGATTCTAGCCATTGCATACATCCCGTCGCCTGCGTTGATCGCCTGAGCCGGCCCCCACTTCCACCAAACGGCGTCTCGTCCCGCGCGTTGCGGACTGCCGGACTGCACGTCGTCGTGGATTTGAAGAAAGCCCTGCGACAACTCAAGCGCAGCGGCAGCTGGCAAACAGGTCGCGATGTCGCCGCCCGCCGCACTGCAGGCCGTTAGGCACGCGACGCCGTGAATTCGGCCGGCGGTCGGGCCGGGATATGGGGTTCCGGCGTCGTCTGTTCCCCAGCCCATGTGATAGGTCATCATGTCGTACAGGGCCAGGTCGCGCGACCGGAACATATCGCGGAGTTCCGCCTCGATTGCGGCCTCGAACTCGGATGTCTGTGAAACGGCTACCATGTGTCTGCTCGGAACCGGCTGGGACTAGTACTCATTTATCCCCTCTCCCGTCGTGGGAGAGGGCTAGAGCCTGCCCCGTACTCGATACGGGGGTGAGGGTGAATCGTAATATCAAAACCATGTTGACATGGGCCTAACGGTTACACTTCCCGGATTGCCTTCTCGATGTCCTCTAAGGTGATACTTCCCTCTCGCAATATGGTCGGCGTGTTACCCGAGAGGTCTACGACGGTTGACGCCGCCGTTCCACGCGCTTCCCCACCGTCGATCACCAGATCGACCGCGTCCCCAAGCTGTGCCTCAACCTCCTGGGCGGTCGTCAGCGACGGACTGCCACTCAAGTTTGCGCTCGTGCCGGTGATAGCCTTCTCGAGGGATTTAGAGATGTATCGCGGCAGTCGGTGGTCGGGTACACGTAGCCCGACCGTGTCACGGCCGGCCGTGAGCTTGTCCGAGACGAGGTGACTCTTTCGTAAGACCATAGTAAGCGGACCCGGCCAGAACGTGGTTGCCAGCGCCAAGAACGACTCCGGGACATCCGAAACGTATCGCTCGACCGAACTCGCATCGTCGAGAAGCAGAGGAACGGCTAGCCCGGACGGCCTGCTCTTGATGCGGAACACTCGGTCGACTGCTTCCTCGTCGTCAAAGGCCGCGGCAAGACCATATACGGTGTCGGTGGGAATGGCTGCGACACCGCCGTTACGGAGGACGCGCACCGCATCATCCGCGCGGCCGCCAAGTGTCTTCCGGACCGGAACGCTAGAGGAAATTGCAGGCATGTCGAGCTTGACTCAGTATAGCACAGGTGCTACCTTTGGAGGCCCTTGACCATGAGCGCCAACGTCACCCCTTCTCAGAGCCGACGGCCCCCCGGCGATGACGGTTCAAACGTCCCTGCACACCCGGGGACCGTCGAGGAATCCGCAAGAGAGACCCGGCGCTCCGCCCTACCCCATCACACTCAGCGCGAGTCGGTCTTGGTCATCGACTTCGGCTCCCAGTACAGCCGCCTGATCACGCGACGAGTGCGGGAAGCCAACGTCTACTGTGAGCTGATCCAGCACACCGCCGACTGGGATGAAGTTGTACACCTCAACCCCAAGGGCGTGATCCTCTCCGGCGGCCCGGCGAGCGTCTACGATCCTGGCGCGCCGCTAGCCCCGTCTTGGGTGTTCGACAAGGGCCTCCCCGTGCTCGGCATTTGCTATGGGATGCAGGCGGTCGTTCACCAGCTTGGAGGCAGGGTAGAGCCAAGCAGCAAGCGGGAATACGGACACGCCATTCTGGAGCAAAGAGACGTTGAGCATCCTGTCTTCGAAGGCTTATCGTCGTCGTTTCCCGTCTGGATGAGCCACGGCGACCGCATCGTCGAGCAGCCCCCCGGTTTCGCCGCGGTCGCTTACACCGAGAATTCGCCCATCGCCGCCACTTCGAACGAGCGGAACGTTATCGGCATTCAGTTCCACCCGGAGGTCGTTCACACACCCGACGGGACGAGAATCCTGGAGAACTTCGTCCACACAATCTGCGGATGCGGACGGAACTGGAATCCGAGCAACTTCATCGAGGACGCGGTCGAAGACATCCGCCAGCAGGTGGGAGACGGCAAGGTCATATGCGCGCTGTCCGGAGGAGTGGACTCGGCCGTTGCGGCAAGCCTCGTGCATAGGGCGATTGGCGATCAGCTTACCTGCATCTTTGTGAACAACGGTTTCATGCGCCGTGAGGAGCCTGAGCGCATCCTTGACACATTCAGGCGAAATATGAACGTCAGCATCGTCTACGTAGATGCCGACGACGAGTTCGTCGACGCGCTGAGCGAGGTCATCGACCCCGAGGACAAGCGCCGTACGGTGGGCGAACAGTTCATAAGAGTGTTCGACCGAGAGGCCGCGCGCCTGGGCGAGGTGGACTTTCTGGCACAGGGCACCCTCTACCCGGACGTGATCGAAAGCCAGACGCCCGGCGACGACGTATCCGCCAAGATCAAGACCCACCACAATGTCGGTGGACTGCCGGAAGACATGAAGCTGGAACTCGTTGAGCCGCTCCGGTACTTATTCAAGGACGAGGTTCGTATGGTCGGGCTGGAGCTTGGACTGGCTGAGGAGATGGTCTACCGGCAGCCGTTCCCCGGGCCGGGCCTCGCTATTCGAGTGATGGGTGCGGTCACACGCGAGAAGCTTGACACGCTCCGCGCCGCCGACTGGATCGTCATGGACGAGATCAAGAACAATAATTTGTACCGAGACCTGTGGCAAAGCTTTGCCGTATTGACCGACACGATGAGCGTTGGCGTCGTCGGAGACTTTCGCGCCTACGGTTACGTCGTGGCCGTTCGCGCCGTCACGAGCGACGAGGCCATGACGGCGGACTGGGCGCGTCTGCCTCACGACGTGCTGGGCCGCATATCCAACCGCATCGTCAACGAGGTCCCATCAGTGAGCCGCGTCGTGTACGACATCACGAGCAAGCCGCCCGGCACAATCGAGTGGGAATGACCGCCGCATGAAGGTACTCGTCATCGGCAAGGGCGGTCGCGAGCACGCCATTGCATGGAAGCTATCACAGAGTTCCCGAATATCCCAGATGCTGTGTGCCCCGGGCAATGCCGGAACTGCCAAGATCGCAAGTAATGTCTCAATTCCCGACACTGATATCGAAGGACTCCTATCCTTTGCGCTTAAGCACGGCATCGACTTCACGGTCGTGGGGCCTGAAGCTCCCCTCGCGGAGGGGATTGTCGACAGGTTCCAGGAAGCAGGTCTTTCAATATTCGGTCCCACGCAGGCCGCCGCGCGAATCGAGTCCAGTAAGAGCTTTGCAAAGGACCTGATGGCCCGCGCAGGTGTTCCTACCGCTCGCGCTGAAGTCTTCCGCGTCTTCGATGCGGCCCGAAAGTACGTTGAATCGCTGTCCCCGCCGGTTGTGGTCAAAGCCGACGGCCTCGCCGCCGGCAAGGGAGTCGTGGTAGCTGAGACTACGGAACAGGCATTGTTGGCCCTTCGAGAACAAATGGTACACCGAGTATTCGGTTCGGCAGGCGAGACGGTGCTTATTGAGGAGTTCCTCCAAGGGCCGGAGTTAAGCGTCTTCGCCTTCGTAGATGGCAAGAGCCTCTCGCCTTTGATCGCCGCAGTCGACTACAAGCGGGTCGGCGATGGAGATACAGGGCCGAACACCGGAGGGATGGGCGCATACAGCCCACCCCTGGGCGTTCTTTGGAATTGCGAAGTGGAGCGCAGCGCGCGTACCGAGATCATGGAGCCGGTGCTAGAGGCCCTTGCCGCCGAAGGATGTCCGTACGTCGGAATTCTCTACGCGGGACTGATGCTCACCCGCGATGGCCTGAAAGTCATAGAGTTCAACTGCCGGCTCGGCGACCCCGAGGCGCAGGTTGTCTTGCCGCGTATCGAGACCGACCTCCTCGATCTCATGATGGCGACCATTGCAGGCAACGTAAATGGCGCACCCTTTAGCGTGAGTCAAGAGCCTTGTGTGGGGGTAGTTGTTTCTTCCGGAGGGTACCCAGGCGCATATGAGACCGGCTTCCCAGTGGCCGGTCTGAATGAGATACATGACGATGTGACCCTATTCCACGCCGGCACCAAGCTCGACGAGAATGAGGAGACCGTCACGGACGGCGGGCGAGTGCTCACAGTTAGCGGGTCCGGAGCGACCCACAAAGACGCGCGCCTTCGCGCTTACACAGCCGCGGCGAAAGTCAGGTTCGACGGCTCCTTTTTCCGCAATGACATCGCGGATTTCGCGAAACAGTGAACGCAGACACATCGAAAAGAGTCAGTGACGTTTCCGATCTCCTTTCCGCGTTCGACTCGAACACCCTGTTGCGTCCTCGGTTCGATGTACCCAACATCGTTGATCTCTCAAAGGCGGTCTTCAGTTGGGCAAGTGTATCCAACCTCAACATTGGCGAGAATGCCAGGCGCATTGGCAGGTCGTTTACCGATGCAAACCAGTTGTTGTTCGTGGTCGTCGACGGGCTCGGAATGAACTTCATCGACAAACTGGAGCCTGGCTCGTTCCTACGTCGACACCTCCACATGGAACTGCAAACGGTCTTTCCCTCGACCACATCGGCGGCGATCACGTCAATTGGCACGGGCAGTTGGCCGAACCGGCACAGCATCATCGGCTGGGACATGTACCTTGAGGAGATTGACGCCGTCGCCACGATTCTAAAGTTTGAGAGGCGTCACGATGGCAAACCCCTGGAAAAGCTTGGTGTCCGTGAGGACCAGGCATATCCTTCTACATCGCTCTTTGGTGCAATGCCAGGCGATCTGGTCTCCATTGTCCCAGAGGGGATCGCGAACACGCCCTATTCGGACTACTGGGTTGGGCATAAGTCGACGTATGTTACCTATGAGGAATTCTCCGGCGGGATAGACGCGGCGATCTCTAGCGCCCGCGTGTCAGGGGAACGAAGGATAACCTACCTCTACACGGTGGACGTGGACTACGCGGCCCACGAGTACGGGACGAACGCGCCGCAGACGATGGGAGCCCTGAGACGTCTAAACTCGGAAATCGAGCGCTTGGCAAAGAGCCTTCCTTCGACAGCGCGGATTGTCCTCACGGCCGACCATGGGCACCTAGACGGTCAGACCCACGAGATTCTGCCCACGGACTCTCTCGTCGAACACCTCTTGCACGAGCCTTGGGGCGATGCGCGAGAGATGCACTTCGCCGTGAAACTTGGCCGTGAGGAAGAGTTCGACGCGGACTTTCGAGGAATGTACGGAGAGTACGCTTTCTTGTTGACGGCTGATGAGGTTGAGAATCTGGAACTCCTGGGCCCAGGACGCTTCGGGGAGGCCGCGCGGAGGCGGCTCGGCACCCATCTGGCGATATCGCGTGGTCCGGACGTTTTCTTGTACCAATCCCAGTCCGATTCAATGAAATTCATCGGGTACCACTCCGGTCTCACGCCGGACGAAATGCTGGTACCATTGATTGTCGTGTAAACCATCAAGATTCAGTTAGAGGTATGGGCAAATGCCGTTAGTAGGAGTAATCGTGGGAAGCAAGTCGGACCGCCCGCTGATAGACGAAACGTCGGAGGTCCTTGACCAGCTGGGCGTCGAGCATGAGGTGGTAGTCGCCTCGGCCCATCGCACACCGGAAGCGGTCATGGAGTGGGCGACATCCGCCCGTGACCGGGGCATCGAGGTCATCATCGCCGCCGCAGGCGGTTCAGCCGGTCTGCCGGGCGTCGTGGCGTCGTGGACCACCCTACCCGTCATCGGCGTTCCCGTGCCGTCGAGCGATCTCGAAGGTATCGACTCGCTCTACTCGATAGCGCAGATGCCGCCCGGCATTCCCGTCGCCTGCGTTGCCATCGGCTCGTGGGGTGCGCGAAACGCCGCCTTCCTCGCCGCCCAGATACTTGGCATCAAGCACGACGCCGTCCGAGCGGCCTACGACGAGTACCGGCAGGGTCTGAAGTCGAGGTAGGACCGGGCAACGCAACAAAGGATATCGGCATGAGTAGTCAGCCACGCTTGTTCAGGATCGAACACGTGGATGCGGAGCACACCGCCAAGCAAGTTGAGGAAGTGGACTTTTCAGCGCTGGGCCTCCGTGAACGACAGGACATCCAAGAGTGGGTTGCCGCCCACCCCGATATCTTGGGCGATGACCTCTTGATCATCGCCAAGGAGTTCAATGCGTTCGACGGGACGAACGAGCGGGCGGACCTCGTAGGCGTGGACGGCGAGGGGGCGGTCGTCATCATCGAGCTTAAGCGCGACGACAGCGGGGCGGACGTGCATTGGCAGGCCGTCAAGTACGCCAGCTACTTTCGGGGCGCGCCCGCAGAGCGGATTGTCGAACTGCTTGCCGATTATGCGAACGTGGAGGCGGACAAAGCGGCAGAGCAGCTGCGCCAGCATTTGGGTATCGAAGATGATGATCTGAGTGGTCTGAATCGCCGTCAACGCATCATCCTCGCCAGCCATCGCTTTGCGCCGGAAGTGACTTCAGCCGTGCTCTGGCTGAACGAGCAAGCCGAGTTTTCCGACCTGATTACGTGTGTAACCTTGATTCCCCATCGCGACCAAGACGCCCTATACGTACAGGCGACCACACTCCTCCCTGTGCCAGGCACCGAGAGTCTGGAGGTCAGTGTCGGGTCACCTTCAAGAGGTGCCGTCGTGAGTGGGAAGTCCAGGGGCAGACGTCGAAAGATAGAGGACGCTGTAACCCACTTCATGCGGAATGTGGATGAGCGCGTGTTGGAGAAACTTGACCCTGTGCTACACCCAGACAAGCGGAGCGCATGGGCCCCAGTAACCAAATGGGCTGATGGAAATGAGTATAGATCCTATAGCCTTTGGTACTCTAATTGGCCGGGGGCCAACAGGACAATGAGCTTCGAAATAGTCCTGCCCTACAGCGACAACAAACTCAGATCAGCGGAAACCAGTCTAAAGTTCCACGGCAGGAAACCCGGGCTGCGGAAAGCGGAGCAGTTGGAGAAGAATCACTTTTCAGAGCTTGCAGAACGTCTCAAGGTTATCGGGACCAATCTGGAGGATGAGCTCGAAATCCAGCACTATGCGTACAACAATAAGGGCGACATAGGCATGGGATTCAAAATCCCCACGCCTGAAGAGCTGGAGCATGAACCCTTTCGTGAAATGATAGTAACCTGCATGATCAGCCTGATCGGGGCCGTCAAACCGGCCATCGATGACTTACTTGAGGAATGGAACGAACGGTGAGGCGAGTTTTCTCACCCAGCCGCAAGGCAGAGCGAACAGTGAGCAAGTCCACGTGATCGAACGATACACCAGGCCTCGGATGGGAGCAGTCTGGTCCGAGCGCAACAAGTACGACCGTTGGCTCCAGGTAGAGTTGGCCGCCTGCGAAGCGTGGACCGAGCACGGCGCGATTCCCGCCTCCGACATGGAGAAGCTGCGGTCGGCAACCTACAACTATGAGCGCCTCGAAGAGATTCTCGTCGTCCATCGCCACGAGATGACGGCGTTCCTCCAGTCCATAACCGAGGCCATCGGGCCGGAGGGCCGCTGGCTGCACCTCGGCCTGACCACGAGCGACGTCTGGGACACTGCCACCAGCCTCCAGATTCTCGACGCCATCCGGCTGCTCGACGAGGAGATCGACGAACTGATGGACGCCATCAGGGTGAGGGCCGTCGAGCACAAGGACACCCTGATGATCGGCAGGACGCACGGCATTCACGCCGAGCCGGTCACCTTCGGCCTCAAGCTGGCCGTCTGGTACGACGAGATGCGTCGCAACAAGGACCGGCTGTCCCACGCGAGAGCGACCATCGCATACGGCAAGCTCTCCGGCCCCGTCGGGACGCATGGAACCGTGCCTCCGTCCATAGAAGCAACGGTATGCGAGCGCTTGGGCCTAAAGGCTGCGCCTGCGTCCACGCAGATACTCCAGCGTGACCGTCACGCGGAGTACGTAACGACGCTCGCTCTCATCGCGGCGTCGCTGGAAAAGTTCGCCACAGAGATACGCGGCCTGCAGAGGACGGAGATCCGCGAGGTGTCGGAGGCTTTCCCAAAGGGTCAGCCCGGCTCCTCGTCCATGCCGCACAAGCGGAACCCCGAGCTCTCCGAGCGTGTGTGCGGGCTCGCGCGCCTGATCCGCGGCCATGCCGTCACGGCCCTGGAAAACGTAGCCCTTTGGCACGAGCGCGACATCAGCCACTCATCCGCAGAACGTCTGATACTGCCGGACTCCTCAATCGCCCTCGACTATGCTCTCAGCCTCATGTCCGGCCTCGTCCGCGACTTGAACGTGGACACCGACCGCATGATGTACAATATCGAATCGACTTACGGCGTCCTCTTCTCCCAACGGGTGCTCCTCGCCCTCATCGAACGGGGCATGGAGCGAGAGACGGCCTACGGCATAGTCCATAACCGCGCGATGGAGAGTTGGGAAACCGGCCAGGACTTTCGGGACATGATGCGGTCCGACCCCGACGTTGGCGGGTTGCTTCCGTCGGAAGACCTGGAAGCCCTATTCGACTACAAATACTATGTCCGACACGTGGACGAGATTTTCGAGCGTGTCGGTCTGAAATAGGAGGAACGGATGCAAGCGCTGATGGAATCTCCCCTACCCGATCTCGCATACAGAGGCAAGGTCAGGGACACTCACGATCTCGGCGACGAATACCTCATGGTCGCCACCGACAGAATTTCGGCCTTTGACGTGGTGATGCCGAACGGCATACCCGATAAGGGCGCAGTTCTGTCCCAGATATCGGCCTTCTGGTTCGGCAAAACTGAGCACTTGGCGCCCAACCACTTCATAGACATGGGAAGCGGTCGGCAGGAACTGGCGTTGTCAAGCGACATGCAGCGCCGCTCGATGATCGTGAAGAAAGCCGAACGTATTGACGTTGAGTGCATCGTGAGGGGCTATATCACCGGCTCAGCATGGAGCGAGTACCGAAAGACCGGGACGGTCCAGGACAAGCCGATGCAGCAAGGCCTGGTCGAGGGCGACAAGTTCCCGGAGCCGCTCTTTACTCCGACGACCAAGGCTGAGGTCGGCCACGACGAGAACATGAGCTACGGAGAGGTCGTCGACATGGTCGGGTCGGACACCGCCGCGCGGCTTTGCGATACCGCCATAGAGGTCTTCAACTTCGCGCACGGCTTCGCCATCGAGCACGGAATCATCCTCGCCGATACCAAAATGGAGTTCGGCATTATCGACGGCGAGCTATCGCTCATCGACGAGCTGCTCACACCCGACTCCAGCCGCTTCTGGGATGTCGAGGGATACGCGCCCGGCAAGTCGCAGCCCAATTTCGATAAGCAGTTCGTCCGCGACTACCTCGACTCGGTCGGGTGGGACCACGAACCCCCCGCCCCTGCCCTGCCGGACGACATCGTCGCCAAGACCCGCGAGCGCTATCTGCAAGCATTCAATCGGCTCACGAGCAGCGACTTGTCCTAGAGATTTGGAGAGCTCAGGCTTGGTATCAGAGCCGTACGCAGGATCCTAGAGTGGCCAATAGAAGGCAGCGAAGAAGAGAGGGAGATCGGGGAGGTCGTAGTCAGCCTTCGAGGGACTCCAAGCGACTGCTCTACCTGCTTGTCGGAGGCGGTGTGCTCGTCGCGGGTGCGGTCGCCATAATTGTCTTTGCGGCCATCGGCACGGACTCTTCACCCGACCCCGTCGTTCCGGCTGTCGCTCAGGAAGAGCGCGACTCATCCCGGACTGAAGACGAGGGCAGTTCTACATCCACCCAGGAAGAATCGGTATCACGGCTCCCTGCCGTTACGCTGGAGGAGTTCGCCGACTTCCAGTGCTCACATTGCATGCGGTTCGCCTTGGGAATAGGCAAACAGATCAAGGAGGACTTTGTAGAAACGGGCAAGATTCGCTTCGTCTTCCGCCACTTCCCCGTTATCGGCCCAGAGTCCTTCCGCGCCGCCGAGGCAACCGAGTGCGCCGCCGACCAGAACAAGTTCTGGGAATACCACGACACTGTGTTCGAGAACTGGAAAGGCGTAGACGAGGGGCACTTCTCCGATGACAACCTAAAGCTCTTCGCCGGCGGTCTTCAACTCGATCGCGGCCCATTCGACGCTTGTCTCGACGGCGGGAAGTACCGTGGCAAGGTAGAAGCAGACCTCCGCCGTGGCGAGCAACTCGGTGTCCGGGGCACGCCGTCGCTCTACCTCAACGGGGAAATGCTGACCCCATCGTCCAACGAAGATCTCATCCGGCTCATCGAATCGGCGATTGCGGCGGCGCAATGACGGCAGGAACAGTCTCGCGGTGGGCGGTCGCAGCTCTAAGCCTCGTCGGTTTGGCGCTTGCAACTTACCTGAGCGTCGAACACGTAAGTGGCGGCATCCCAGCCTGCGGAGTGTCGGGTGGTTGCGGCGATGTTACGATGAGCGAGTACGCTGTTCTCATGGGGGTGCCCGTCGCCTTTATCGGCGTAGCCGGATACGGCACGCTGCTGATTGGGACGCTCGCATATATCGGGATGGACAGCCCTCCCAGCTTCTTGTCATACGCACTGTTGGGTTTTGCCTTGCTTGGCGAGGGGTTCACTCTGTACCTAGTCTACACACAGGCCTTCCCTATCCACGCCTACTGCGAATACTGCCTGGCATCCGCCGCGATCATGACATCGGTCCTCGTTTTGACCATCTACGCTACGGTCAGGACGAGATACGTACGGCCCATCGTGCTAGACTAGAAGGCCGAGAGTTCTACGACATACCCTTTGACGGTGAGGCGATATGGCGAGCGAAGAAGTCACGACAAGACGCAGACAGACCCCCACGCAGGCTCGCGCCGCCCGGCGCGAGCGCAGAAACCGCCGCACCCGGCTTAAAAGAATACTAGCCCTTGTAGCGGTTGGTGGAGTGTCTGGTCTCTTCCTTATCGCGCTCTTCATACCTCAGAGCTTCGGCGGCGGCGGAGGGGGCTCGATACCGGACGGCCCCGGCGTCAGGCAGGAGGACCAGGGCCGGGATCACATTCCCGAAGGCGGCTCGCACGCGCCCTACAACTCATCGCCGCCCACGTCAGGATGGCACTTCGACCGTTGGGCGTCCTGGGGCATCAAGGACGAACCGCTACCTCCTGAACTATTCATCCACAACATGGAGCACGGCGGCGTCATCCTCCATTACAATTGTCCCGACGGGTGCCCGGACGAGATTGACCAGATGTCCGAGATCGTCAGCCTGACGGACGAGACCATCTTGATGCCGAACCCCGACATGGAGAGCCGTTTCGCGTTGACCGCTTGGAATTGGCTCATGACGATGGAATTGTACGACGACTCTATGGCAAGAGATTTCGTTAAGAGCCATCTAAACTCAGCCAACGCCCCCGAGTGGCCGAGCCGATAGCGTCGGAAGTCGCTCACCTATGCCTGATCATGCGACCTACCACTCGGATCGCACGTGACCGCCCTACCCTATGAAAAAGTACGTCGCAAAGGTCTACGTCTCGCTCAAACCCAAGGTGAACGACCCGGAGGGTCTTACCATCCGTGGCGCACTCGTTACACTCGGCTATGACAGTGTCGAGAGCGTCCGCGCGGGGAAATACTTCCAGATTGAGGTCGAGTCGGCCTCCGAACATGAGGCTTCCGAGAGCGTCGAGGGGATGTGCAAGCAGTTCTTGGCGAACCCCGTTATCGAGCAGTACGAATTCGAGTTGACCTGCGCCGACTGACGGCCGAGTCGCAAGGAGACGCTGAGAAGTAACTGGAAGCTAGCCGCCACTGATTACGGATTGGCATACGAGTGTACCGGTTTGTCCTTGTGCGGCTCACACGCTACACGGTCTACGTTGGCGTAGCCCTCGCACCCAACTAGCCAGCATATCGGCCAGCCCATGCCCAGCTTAATGCGCAGCCACCTCTGTAGCTTCCGTACGCCTTTCATCAACTCCTCCTACGCTTACAGGGTGCGATCGTAAGTGCAACGCCGCTGGAAGAGGAGTACATCACACCGGAACGGCTGCCAACTAGGAGTCTATTGGTGCAGTTCAGGGAAAACGAGGAGGGTTTTCTGGCAGGGGTGGCAGGATTTATACCTAGCTACGAAATCTCAATAGATATTCGGTCAACCCCACAATCAACCCCACAAAGCGCACAACCCCACGCTGCCCGGTCTTCTGAGCCAGGCTATCAAGTTTTCGCTCCGAGCGGTCGGCCCGCCCTCGGAGTACATCGGCATCACCCGCCCAATCGGTGCCCTGTGAGCTGGCGCACTGGGTAGCCCTCATGCCTTCGAGTATTCGGGTGTGTAGCAGCCTCTAGGTCATCCTTGACCACAAGGGGCGAAGTCAATCTCAGTTTCTCGTTTTGGTCTACCCTCCTGCTAACGCCAAGACACCCTCTCAGACCATCGCTACGCCCTGTCCGAAAGCTATTTCGCGTCAGAGAGCCGTCGTACAGTCATGGGGGTGTACAGGGAAAAGAGTTTTGTGACAAGTTGTACATTCGAGTCGTTTTCGTAGCTGAAACAAGGGGATTTCGAGCCCCTACAGGACGGAAACAGCGAACACTTTTTGTCAAGGACTGGTTGCGACCGGTGTGTACATGCGTTGTAGCTGGAGGTGTACATGTTGTACCACCCCGACGACCGGCAGGTGTGTACATGCGCCGTAGCTGGAAGTGTACATGTTGTACCACTCATGAGGATGTGCTCAGGGACAAGTTAGTCCCCTATTTTGGTGCACGGGATTTCCGATTCGCTCGTGGCTCTGGAGACGTGTACAGGAGATCACATTAGTTCCAAAAACGGAGGTGAGGGGTGATTCAAAGGGGACTTATATGCCGTCTTACCCATAACGATGTAGAGCCTACCGATCCTTCGTCTGCCTCTTGACCGAATCCACAGGCTGCACAACAGCCTTTAGGATATTCTCGAAGGTGTTCGGTATCTTCGGCATGGGAACTGGCGGGCGGCCCTGTGGTTTCTTGCGTCGCGGCATGATGCATCTCCCCTAATCCCACACTATGTCACGTGGGGCCTTCCGTGTGCGTGATATGCACACGGAAGGCTATGCTGTGTGGCAATCTTTGCCACGAGATAAGGGTCTGACCGTGAGGATTCACATTTCTATGTGTCTCCTTGCGGCTCCACGACCCAGGAAGAGCATCTTGTGGCAGGGAAGCTGAATCCTCGTCGCATGGAGGAGGCTTCCAGTGTACGGGGCAGCCAAGTTCACCATCGTACTTGTTATGGTGCTTTTGGCATTTGTCCCCCGAATGTCTGTTGCAGTCGCAACGGAGCTTGGGCCCCCTAGAAACGTCAGCACCCTAGCCGTGTCAGAGGGGGTCGACCTGCGCCGGCTCCCCCGGCAAACGGTGCAGACCGTGTCACTGATTATCGTATCGCCTATCGAGCTAAGGAGCGCAGTAACGACACGCGGAACTGGTCGTTCATGTACACCGAGGGGCTTACTTCACACCTGATTCGGCATCTCGCGGGCGGCTATGAGTACCTCGTCTATGTCCAAGTCTGCGACTCCCTGTGCCAAGGCCCTTGGGAAGGTGGAGAGGTCACGGGTTGAGGGGCGCGATCAGGTGGCCCCAATTGCGCCGGTGCCAATACCGACACCTGTACCCACGTCGACCGCAACTCCGATACCGACACCTACACCGCGAGTCATCGTGGTTACTGCATCGCCCACTGCCACGCCAACCCCGCTACCAGCTGAATTGATGCTCTCGTGTCCAGTTAGGCGAGAGGGTGAGGTTTCAAGACGCCTTGAAATATCCGAAGGGACCGCAAAGAACTTCGAGGTCTCATTTAGGAACCCTGCTAGAGCTAGCTGGTCTCTGGCACCAAGATCGCCGAGGCAAAGCACACCATCAACTTCACATACCACGGCTTTGCCTTCCTGGTTACCGAGTCCGGCGAGTGGCAAATCCACGTCGACCCTGAATTTGACGGCTATCTGACAACATCGATAGCGAACTCAGGATACTTTGACCAGCATGAAGTCCCTTTCAACTACGGGCAGGGAGAGTTGAATACCATAACCTTCTACGCCCGAACGTACGATGCGCCATACCGCTTCTATGTGAACGGCGTGGAAGTGCCAGTGACAATGCCTAAGCGGTACGCAGGCCCTTGGAAGGAAAACTACGGATCTGCTGAGTACAGTCCGACACGAAAGTATTTTCTACAGGCATCTACCAGAAAGACTGAATACGCCAACTTCTGCATGAGGAATGCTTTTTAGGAGGCAACTATGAACAAGGGTGTAGCCGTTCTAACATGGTTTGCCGTTGTCGTGGCTGTGTTCTTTTTAGGGGTGATGATTGGGACATCGCGTCCGGATTCAGTTGCCCATCACCCTACCACTACACCCATCGTGCGCGTCCAAAGGGTCTACGTCTATCCGACTCCGACTCCTGTGCCCGTTACGCCATGGGCTTGGCCGACAGTGACTCCTACGCCCGATCCCATTGATGCTCTGCTTGACAGGTTACGGGCGGAGCAAAAATCAGTGTAAGGAGAGACCGATGAGCGAGGAAATCATCCACTTCGACAAGCCGCACTTTGAACTAGATGAGTTCGTTATCTCGCAACAGACGTTTGAACTTCAACCTCGTCCAGCCAAACTATGCCTTGTTCTCTTGAGTCGCACATCCGGTTACGGTACTGAACAACCCCGCGAGGATCACTGGCATCTTTCGCCTGATTACGTGAAGGGTTTTATTGTTGGTTTGGAACAGCAGTTGCGGGATTTTGAGTAGTCATGCCCACATCATACCCCACGAGATCATCGTACCGCAACCGCTTCTCGTCCATGCCGGAAATAACGGCTCGAATCTGGTCGATGGTATCCAGGGGCCTGCTATTGTGCCGACCTGCAAACTCGGTGACGTAGCGGTGAAGGTGCTTAGCGCTCATCTTGTGGTATGTGCCGACGTAGCCGCGTTTCAGTAAGGCCCAGTGCGACTCGATGCCGTTTGTGTGACCATGGCCTTTGACGTGCCCTCCGACGCTGTGCTTGACGGCCTGATGGTTCGGTAGAGCGCGGTAAGCTGCGTGGTCGTCGGTGTAGACCTCCGCATCGTCGGAAGCGTGGTCGATGACGAACCCCTGTAGTGTCGCTCTGTCCGTGCTAGGAGCGACGGAAGAAGCGATCTTGCCCGGGATTATTCCCTATCCTTCATACCTACGACCGCTGTTTTGCCCACTGGCCCGCAGCCTGACCGTGTCTTCTTGGACTCGTGCTTGTTCCGTTCCTTGCCGCCGATGTAGGTCTCATCGACCTCGACGGGTCCATTGAACAGTCCGCCGTTTTCCTCATAAGCCTTGCGGATGCGGTGATTGAGGTGCCATGCCGATTTCTGGGTGATGCCGAGGTCGCGGTAGAGCTTCATGCTGGACACGCCCTTGAGGTTGGTGGACATGAGGTAGATCGCAATCGCCCACTTGGACAGGGGAAGGTTGGAGCCTTGCATCACCGTGCCAGTCTCGACGCTGAAATCCTTGCGACGCGAACGACACCGGAAGGGTTGAGGCTTGCGCGTCGGTCGAGGTTGAACATCCACTGATCCGCATCTCGGACAGGCTACGCCGTTAGGCCAACGATTCTCAATGAAAAACTGCTCAACGGCGCGCTCATCGCTGAACGCCTGAGCAGCCTCTACGAGTGTGAGACCTTGCCGATAGTCCTTGCCGATAGTCCTTGCCTGACATGTCAATTATCCCACGTCGTTATGGGTAAGACGGTATATAAGTCCCATTCAAAGCTGGACTGGTATGAAAGGTCCTTACAGGACAATCGGAAGAGCTACGACGGATCGCGCTGCTTTGACTAGACGTGACATAGCGCATATCCTTTGGCGACACTAGTACCGGTTCCACATGTATTTGACAAATATAAGAAGTAGGTTAGTATTATGTATGATCCTATAGGAAGGACATACGAAGACATGCCTGCTCTCAAGTACAAGGTGGAGTTGAACGAGTCGGAACGGACACATCTCAAAGAGATAGCGAGTCGTGGGGAGACTTCGGCCCGTAAGGTCAAGCGAGCGCTGGTGTTGCTTAAGGCAGACGAAGGTCTGATCGACCGTGACATCGCCAGCGGACTATTGATAAGCGCATCCACGGCCGGACGCGTGCGCACGCGGTTTGTGAAAGAGGGGCTCGACTGTGCAATCAATGAGCGGGCGCGCCCGGGACAGAAACGCAAGTTGGACGGTAAACAGGAAGCGCATCTGATAGCCATTGCGTGCAGCGATGCACCCGATGGACACGCGGACTGGACGCTGCAACTCATTGCCGACAAGGCGGTGGCGATGGGGTTTGCCGAGAGCATCTCCCTCGAGACGGTGCGCCAGATACTCAAAAAAACGAACTCAAACCGTGGAAGAAGAAGGAGTGGTGCATCCCCGAGGTGAGCGGAGAGTTCGTGGCTCGAATGGAGGACGTGCTGGACCTGTACCATCAAGACTACGACCCCGATCATCCAGTGGTCTGCTTCGACGAGACATCCAAGCAGTTGGTGGCTGATAAGAGACCCGCTATCAGGGCCAAGCCGGGTCGGGTGGAACGATATGACTACGAGTACAAGCGAAACGGGACACGAAACCTGTTCATGTTCTGTGAACCGAAGGGCGGATGGAGGCACGTCGAGGTGACCGAGCGCCGTACTGCCGTAGACTTCGCTCATCAGATGAAATGGCTGGTTGATGAGGCATATCCTCACACCGAGACGATACGGCTGGTGCTGGACAATCTCAACACTCACAAGCTGGGTTCGTTGTACGATGCCTTCGAGCCAGCCGAAGCGCTGCGTATAGCCAAGCGCCTGGAGCTCCATTACACTCCGGTACACGGCAGTTGGCTGAACCCCGTATCGAGTACGGGGCGGGCTATGGCTGAGATAGAGCTGAGCGTCTTGAGCAACCAGTGTCTTAACCGTCGAATCAGCGACGAGGTGGTACTGAAACGAGAGGTCTTGGCGCTGGAACGTGAACGCAATGAGGCTGTCGCCATCATAGACTGGCGCTTCTCCACTCAGGACGCTCGCACTAAACTTCAACATATCTATCCGTCATATTCAGCTTGAACCGGTACTAGTTCCGCCATCCATAAGCGAGGGATGCTGTGCATCGGCGCCCAGTCCTCCATCCACGACTATCGGGATCTTACCGGTCGATAGTGTTCAGCGAATGATTCGCTGAGTCGTCCGGATATAGGCGGATTCCCGTAGGATGTGTATCCAAGGTCAGGGGGCCGGCGCCTCAGCAAAGAGGTACTGAGGGCCCGAGCCGGCATCCGCGGCTCGGTCGCCAGGATTGAAGATACCGCAGTTTTCAAGAGAGAGACAGCCGCAGCCGATGCATCCGGACAGTCTGTCCCGGAGCGCCTCGAGCTCAGCGATACGGCCGTCCAGCGAACTGCGCCATGTCTGGGACAGCCGCTCCCAGTCGTGTCGGTTAGGGGTCCGCCCCCGCGGGAGATCGTTCAGCGCTCTCCGTATTTCCTCTAGGGTGAGTCCGAGGATCTGAGCGGCGCGGATGACCGCAACGCGCCGCACAGTCTCCCGGGCAAACCGGCGCTGGCCGCCCGCCGTCCTCTCCGAAGAGATCAGCCCGCGCTCCTCATAGTAGCGGAGCGTCGATGTCCGGACCCCGCTTCGAGACGCCATCTCGCCGATCGTGAGCCTGTTCGGTAGGGCTGGCATCAGTCCTCCATGATAGGGGTTGACTTAAAGTCTACTTGAAGTTGTAGAGTCGCTGCATGCCACCGGAGAAACTTCATCCAAATCAACCCACGCCGGCTCTGATGATGTCCTACGAGCACCTGCCCGGACTCAGGACGCTGATGACCGGTGATGAGAAGCATGAACTCGCCTCCGAGTCCACGCTGGACGTGTTATGGGTCCTGTATGACCGGGTCCTCAAGGTGGACCCGCAAGCTCCGGACGATCCGAATCGCGACCGGTTTCTGCTCTCCAAGGGTCACGGCCCCATGGCCTACTATGCCGTCCTGGCGGCGAAGGGGTTTATTCCGATGGACGCCCAGCCAACGTTCGGACAGTACGATTCGATTCTTGGCCAGCACCCTGACCGCGCGCTCATCACGGGCGTGGAGCTCTCCAGCGGATCGCTGGGACACGGCCTGCCCATCGCCGTAGGCGTGGCCGCGGCTTTGGACCTGAAGGGGGTTGTCCGGCCGAGAGTCTTCTGCCTTGTCGGCGATGCGGAGCTGGACGAGGGCAGCAACCACGAGGCGATCGCCCTCGCCGGCCGGCTGGGACTGTCCAGGTTGACGGTCTGCGTCATCGACAATCGTTCTGCAACACACGGCTGGCCGGGCGGTATAGAGGGGCGCTTCAAAGTCGAGGGATGGTCTGGCGCAAGCGTCGACGGCCACGACCACGATGCCATCGAGGACGCCTTGTCAGTGGCCCACCAGGACCGCCCGCACGTCGTCGTGGCCGAGGTAGAAAGGAAGAGGTAGACCTGATGCCCACAATGCGGGACCGCTTCATCGACGTCACCGGAGAACTGCTGGACGAACGGCCCGACCTAGCCGTCGTTCTCGCCGACATCGGCTTTTCATACTTCCAGGAAGCCGGCGTGATGGAACGTCATCCCGGACGAGTTCTGAACGTCGGGATCAGAGAGCAACTGCTGATCGGTTTCGCCGCCGGGCTCGCTATGGAGGGCTTCAGGCCGATCGTACACACCTACGCGCCGTTTCTGGTCGAGCGGCCCTTCGAGCAGGTCAAGCTCGACTTCGGCCACCAAGGGTTGGGCGCCGTCTTCGTCTCCGTCGGGGCATCCTACGATGCCGCCGCATCGGGCAGAACGCACCATGCGCCGGAGGACGTTGCCCTCATGTCTACCCTGCCGGGATGGAACGTGCACGTGCCCGGCCACCCGGACGAGGTCGAAACGGTCCTCCGTTCCACGGCTGTCGGAACGGGTCTCGACTACATACGTCTCAGCACGTCGGTCAATCCCAAAGCCATCGCCTATTCGAGCGGCCTTACGCTGCTCCGGCGCGGATCGGATAGAGCCGTGACTGTCATCGCCGTCGGTCCGAGCCTGAGGCCCGTTCTCCAAGCCGCGGCCGATCTTGATGCGACGGTCCTCTACGCATCGACCATAAGACCGTTCGATGGTGCAACGTTGCGAAAAGTCGTGGCTTCTCCCGCCGTCGTTCTCGTCGAGCCGTATCTAGTCGGGACCTCCTCCGGCGAGGTCTCGGCGGCCCTCAAGGATGTCCCGCACCGTCTGCTCGCGCTCGGTGTCCCCCGTCGAGAGCGCCGGCGCTACGGCAGCAGGCTGGAACATGATCGTGCGCACGGTCTCGACGCCGCAGGCATCCGCCGCAACATCACCGACTTCCTCGCATTGGCAGCCTAATGTGATGAGATGAAGCATCGGCTCGGTTCAGCAAGACTGACTGACCGCATCGTCTCACTGGAGGATGGGCCGAAAACAGAGGAGGGCCGTCACGACGAACTCATTGCTATGAATGCCGCCTGCTCCAAGCTATACTCGATTCAGGCCGAATTGAACTCATGCCACGGACACCGGACCGGAGATCAGCACCGTCCCACGGCGGAGCGGATCCGGATAAATTTGGCCGGTCGTAGGCGTTATGTATTTATCGTACTTGGGCCGGCGGCCTATGGTTGAGTATTCCCCATGAAGATAATCTGGAGACTAAAGGGCTACGGCCTACGGTATAAGTGGCGACTACTAGCTGCCTACACCTGCATGACTCTGGCAGTTCTGCTATCCCTGACCATTCCACGTTTACTGGGTCAGGCAATCGATCAAGCTCTTTATAGTGCGCTGCAAGCTCAGCTAGTTACCGTAGGTCTTGCAATCTTTGCCGTAAGCCTTGTGAGAGGCCTGCTTACCTATGTTCAGCACTTTCTGTCTTATGGAGTCGCGGAGCGGGCGGCCCGCGATCTGAGAAACGACTTGCTGGACCGTCTCATCTACTTCAGCAGTGGATTCTTCGATAGGCATCGAACGGGAGACCTCATGTCCAGGTTTTCCAGCGATATTCCTGCGGTTCAATTCGTCGTGGGAGTGGGTATGATCCGCATAGCGCTCATGCCCGCCATGATGCTGGGAGTCGCAGCGATTATGTGGAGCATGAACTGGCGGCTGGCTATTGTTAGCTTTTGCCTTATCGGAGGTTATATATACAGCGTTCTGCGTGGAACCGGACCTCTAAACGAAATCTGGGGGCGATATCACGCTGCGACCGGCGAAATGAATGCCGTGATGCAGGAGAACATCTCCGGCATGAGAGTGGTGAAGGCCTTCGGCGGTCGCAAGCAGGAAGAGGCAAAGTTCGGGTCTCTGGCGAAAAATGTAGCCGATAGCCGTCAGGCGGCCGGCGGGTTCATGGCTAGGCGCAGTGCGTTTCTCATCTTCACTACCGTAGCTGCGACTGGAGTCGTGTTGTGGTTGGGAGGCAACGAAGTTGCGGCCGGTCGAACGACAACCGGCGACCTGAGCGCCTTCCTCCTGTACATGGCTATGTTGCTGTCTCCAATTGACGGCGCGGTCCAACAGATACTCGGCCTCGCCAGAGTCAAAGCCGCCGGATCGCGGGTCCTGGCGATTCTGGACGGGGTCTCGCCCGTACGGGAGCGACCCCGTGCCAATACGATGCCACCTGTTCAGGGCCGCGTGAAGTTCGAAAATGTCACTATGGGCTACGGCGGCAGGGAAACAACCCTGCGCGGCATCGTTTTTGAAGCCCCACCGGGATCATTGGTCGCTATTCTGGGAGGTCCGGGCTCAGGGAAGACTACGCTCGCCCACCTGCTCCCCCGATTCTATGACGTATCCTCGGGAAGAGTGACCATCGATGGGCTCGATGTCCGGGATGTCACCCTTGAGTCCTTGCGAAGAAACGTCGGGATCGTCCTGCAGGATGTGTTTGTGTTCTCAGGAACATTTCGAGACAACATCGCCTACGGCATGGAGGCATCTAGTGAAAAGCAGATAAGCCAAGCAGCCAAAGTCGCGCAGCTGCACGACTTCATCGTGAGCCTGCAGGACGGATACGACACTGTCGTAGGTGAACGCGGAATCAAACTGTCCGGTGGCCAGCGACAGCGTCTCGCTATTGCCCGCACCATTCTCCGTGACCCTCCGATACTCATCCTCGATGACTCGACATCCAGCGTGGACACGAAGACCGAGCACGAACTGCAGCAAGCCCTCGCGGATGTGATGAAAGACAGAACGACGTTCGTTATTGCCCATCGGCTCTCAACCGTCCGAGCGGCGACGGCCATACTGGTAATGGAAGACGGCGAAATCGTGCAGCAAGGAACACACGAAGAGCTGATAGATCAAGAGGGTTACTATCGTCAGATCTATGAGTCCCAGTTGCTGCCTACGGTCGAAGAGGCGCTGAGACGGATGTCTGAGGAGAATCGGAGGTCTGACCGATGACGGATCGGGAAGACGGTGTCCTCGGTAGTAAACCGATTGACGATACCCGGTTTTACGACGCGAAATTCATAGCGCGTATGGCCCGATATATGCTGCCCCAATGGCCTCAGCTCTTTGGGGCCGGCGCCGCTATGCTCGTTCAGATTGCAGCGGCCGTAGCTGTACCGTGGCTTGTCAAATGGACGATAGACTCTCACATCCGTGTTGGTCAGTCGTCCGGTCTGGAAATGGTCTTGCTCGCATTCATCTGTCTTGGCGCGATCCAAGCGATCGCATCATACATCCAGAGACTCACCGTCGAATACGTGAGAAACCGGATGCTGCTCAACTTGAGACTGGCCCTCTTCACGCATCTGCAAGGCCTGCCAATGTCGTTCTTCGATGTCAATAGGTCCGGGAACATAATGGCTCGTGTTCAGGGCGATGTCGAACAGATAGCAAGCTTTCCTACGATGTCCCTCCGTAGTTTAGAGCAAATAATTAGACTCATTGCCGTGTTAGCTGTCATGTTCGCCTTGAGCCCCGCCCTCGCCTTGATCTCCGTAGCCACTGCTGTGCCACTGATCGTGACGTTGATGTTCTATCGGAGACATCAAACGATACCTGCCAGAGCCATCAGAGAATTCCTGGGAGTGTTGAACTCACATCTGCAGGAGACCATTTCCGGCATACGCGTCGTACAGAGTCTGAACAAGCAGAATGACAACCTCGACCGCTTCTCGGCCATAAACGATCAACACCTGGCTATGAGCTTGAGGTACAAGAAATTCTCGTCACTCCTCTTCCCCACTGTTGACATCCTCGCGTCAATTGCGCTTGCTCTCGTCGTCGTCATAGGAGGATCCCTTGTCATCGGCGAGTCATTGGAAGTCGGTGTCGTTGTCGCTTTCGCTCTGTATATCCAGACATTTTTCTTGCCCCTTAGAGAGTTTACGTCTCACTACCACTTCATTCAGCAAGCCAGAGCAGCCGGGGAACGTATATTTGAAATCTTGGACACTCGCCCCGAAGACCTTGATGTGCTTCAAGCAAAGCCTCTGCCCCCAATTCGCGGCGAGATTACGTATGAGTCGGTTTCATTTCACTACAAAGAGGGTGCGCCGGTACTCTCCGACATTAATCTGGACATTGGCTCCGGTGAGACCGTTGCGTTGGTTGGACCCACGGGAGCAGGCAAGACGACATTGGTCTCCCTGCTCCTCCGTCTCTACGATCCAACCGAGGGAAGCATCCGGATAGATGGCCGCAGCATTGCCGGGTACAGTCGCGAGTCCCTCTCGAAGCACGTCAGCATCGTCCTCCAGGAACCATATCTTTTCCATGGCACGATTAAGGACAATATCCGATACGGACGCAGCGGGGTCTCAGATGAGGACATATTCAGAACGGCCAAGACGCTGGGGGTGCACGAGTTCGTGGAGAAGCTGGAACACGGCTACGACACCTTGCTCGGCGAGCGAGGAGCAAACCTGAGCGTGGGGCAGAGACAGCTATTGAGCCTGACAAGGGCATTGACCGTGAATCCAAGGGTCGTAATCCTCGACGAGGCTACGGCTTATGTCGACACCGAGACGGAAATTCGCATTCAGCGCGCGCTCAGAGAAACGCTGCGTGGTCGGACAGCGTTGGTGATAGCGCACCGACTGTCTACGATTCGTCACGCAGACAGAATTATTGTTCTTGATGATGGTCGAATCGTGGAGCAAGGAACCCATATGGAGTTGAGCCGGATGGGAGGGATTTACGCACGGCTTCAGTCTTATACCAATTCGTAATGTCTGCGCCAAAATCCTTCAAATGAAACGGGCACGGCGCCAACCGTCCACAGTCATTCCGGCGAAGAGTCTGCCCTGTACCCCGATACGGGGCCGGAATCCAGAGAGTCCGGTTAGCGAGAATACGGTGCAATTAGCACGAACTGGTATTACTCTTTGCACAATGACGTCGCTGACCAGTGTGGCGTAGCAGACTCCGTCCATAAAGGCGCTTCCGGCACAGGATGGTTTGTCAGAAAGACCGGAAACCGGCACATCGGACTCTCAATCGGAATCCTAATTCAACACGAATATCCCACCAATAACACCTCAGGAACGGAGTTTGCGACTCGGTAAGCCATGACCACTCGTGTGCTAAATCGTCTTACAGGACCACGCATTAAAGTCCCGGCGCGGCAGTACGGCGCTCTCCTGCTCAAGTACCTACGGCAGCAGAAGGGCATCGTGGCGCTCGCCTCCATGCTGATCCTGACCAATATCGGACTGCAGCTCGTCAACCCGCAGATCATGCGGTACTTCATCGACGAGGCAGTGGCGGGCAGTCCGCTCCGCACCCTCGTGGCGGCCGCGGTAGTGTTCATCGCCGTGGCGCTGGCGCAGCAGGTCATCGGGGTAGTCGCGACGTACACGAGCGGCAAGGTAGGGTGGAACGCCACAAACTCCCTGCGCTCCGACCTCGCGCGCCACGCTCTGGCGCTCGACATGCCCTTCCACAACAGTCACACGCCGGGGGCGATGATCGAGCGCATCGACGGCGACGCGGAGACGCTCGGAAGGTTCTTCTCTACCTTCGCCGTCCACATCCTGGGCAACGCTATAATGCTGGTTGCCGTCCTCGCGCTGCTGTTCCGTGAGAACTGGCTGGCCGGTCTGGCGCTTACGGTGTTCGCTCTCATAGCGCTGGCGGTCATGATGCGGATGCGAAACGTCTCCGTAGCAAACTGGAAGGCCAACCGCGAGGAGAGCACCGCGACGTACGGGTTCATCGAGGAGCGTCTGGCCGGACGCGAGGACATCCGGACGAGCGCAGCTCAGTCCTACGTCATGAAGGGCTACTTCGACCACATGTGGAGGTGGTTCCGCGTCCGGGTCAGGGCCGCTTTCGTCGCCACGGTCGTCGCCAACATCATGGAGTTCATGTTCAGCGCGGGCATGGCCCTGTCACTGGGCGTGGCCGCCTACCTGTTCTACGAGGGATCAATCACAATTGGTACCGTCGTGCTCATCTTCCAGTACACGTGGCTGATAGAACGGCCAATCGGAATCATGTCGGAGGAGATAGAGAGCCTGCAGCAGGCCGGAGCGAGCGTCATCAGAATCGACGAGCTTCTCCGCACGCGCCAGGAGGTCACCGACGGGCCCGGCGTCCGCTTCCCCGACGGGCCGCTGGCAGTGCGGTTCGACGCAGTCTCGTTCGGATACAACGACACCGAGCACGTCCTGCGCGACGTTAGCCTGGACCTCCGTCCCGGCAGGGTGCTTGGACTGTTGGGCAGGACGGGAAGCGGCAAGACCACGATAACGCGGCTCCTCTTCCGCCTCTACGACCCCGATGAGGGCAGGGTGCTGGTCGGGGGCGAGGACATCCGGGAGGCGCGGCTGTCCGACCTCCGCGGACGAGTCGGCCTCGTCACGCAGGACGTGCGGCTCTTCCACGGGTCGGTGCGGGACAATCTGACCTTCTACGGCCGAGACGTGTCCGACGCCCGTCTCCTCGACGTGCTGCATGAGCTGGGCCTATCTCGATGGTATGACTCGCTGCCGGACGGCCTGGACACGATGCTTCAGCCGGACGGGGGCGGCCTCTCATCCGGCGAGGCGCAGATGCTCGCCTTCGCGCGCGCCTTCCTAAAGGAACCCAGCGTAGTCGTCCTCGACGAGGCCACCTCACGTCTCGACCGGAGCACCGAGGCAGCCATCGAGCGAGCGGTCGACAGGCTGGTCAAAGAGCGTACCGTTCTGATCGTCGCCCACCACCTTGCCACCCTGCAGCGGTGCGACGACATCGTGATCCTCGAAAACGGGCAGGTCGTTGAGGCCGGAGAACGTAAGAACCTCGCGTCGGACCCGAATACTCGGTTCCACCGCCTCCTGCAGACCGGACTCGAGGAGGTGCTGTCGTGAGCGCTTGGCGGTATCTCGCTTCTCTCTCGTGGACGTTCAAGTGGACCCTGGCGCTGGACTTTCTCGGCATGGTTGTCGTGATCGTGGTGCTTGAACAGACCGTTGCCCTGACCTTGAGAGAGATCATGGACAACCTGACCGGGGATGCTCGGACCTCCCTGAGTGTGTGGACACTACTTGCCGTCCTCATCGGTGTAGCGGCGGCGCGGGCGAGCGTACGTGTAGGCACGATAACCCTGCAGTTCGCCAACCAGTTCATGATCGGCGCGCTGCTGAGAAGGAACGTTCTCGCTTCCCTCATGCACCTGAGCGGCGGCCGTGGCCTTCCGGCTTCTCCCGGCGAGGCCGTGACGCGGTTCCGCGGCGACGCCTCCGGTGTCGGCCAGTTCCTCATTGGACCGAAGTACATAACGGCGAACCTCGTGTTCGCCGTCATTGCCGTCGTCATCATGATGCAAATATCTCCGTTCATCACGCTGGCGGGATTCCTTCCCCTCGTGGTGATTCTGACAGTCGTCAACGTCGCGCGGACCCGAATCGAGAGGGCCAGAAGGCAGAGCCGGGAAGCGGCAGGAAACGTGACCGGCTTCCTCGGCGAGATGTTCGGCTCCGCCGAGGCGATCAAAGTCGCGGGGGCGGAACGGCAGGTCCTCGACGAGTTCGACCGGGTGAACGCGGCGCGAAAGAGAGCCACCCTTCGCGACACGCTGTTGGCCCAGACGCTGAACGCCATTTTCCAAAATGTAGACAGCATCGGCATGGGGGTGATCCTCATCTTCGCCGGGCAGGCGATGCTCAGCGGCGAGCTGACAGTGGGAGATCTCGTGCTGTTCATCTACTACCTGGACATGTTTTCGTGGTTTTCCGTCGGACTCGGCTGGATCATGACGCAGTACCGCCAGGTCGGTGTCGGGCTCGGACGGCTCCACGAGTTGATGCCCGGCGCGCCTCCCGAAAAGCTGGTCGAGCGTAACCCGACGCACCTGTTCCGAAAGGCGCCCGATCCCGTCCCCGCTGAGAAGGCCGACGCTGATCGTCTCGAAAGCCTGGAGGTCATCGGGGTGACGTACGTGTACCCGGACTCCGAGCACGGCGTACGTGACGTATACCTATCGCTGCAAAAGGGATCGTTCACGGTCATTACTGGAAGGGTCGGCTCCGGCAAGAGCACGCTGCTGCGAGTCCTGCTGGGTTCGCTGCCATTGCAGGGGGGCGAGCTGCGGTGGAACGGCAGGCCGCTTGAGGACGCGAGCGAGGTCTTGGTGCCTCCGCGCGTAGCCTACACGTCGCAGGTCCCGCGCCTGTTCAGCGAAGAGTTGCGCGGGAACATCCTGCTGGGCCTTCGCGAGGACGGTGTAGACCTGCCCGGAGCCGTGCGCTCCGCCGTGCTCGAACGGGACATCGATGACCTCGAAGACGGGCTGGATACCGTCGTGGGGCCGCGCGGGGTGAAACTCTCGGGCGGGCAGCAGAGAAGGTCCGCCGCGGCGCGCATGTTCGTCCGCGAACCGGAACTGCTCGTCTTCGACGATCTGTCGAGCGGTCTCGACGTGGAGACCGAGCAGACCCTCTGGGAGCGGCTGTCGGACCGGTCGAACAGCACCGTCCTCGCCGTCTCCCACCGGAGAGCCGCCCTCCGTCGCGCCGACCACATCATCGTCCTCAAGGACGGCCACGTGGACGCCGAGGGCAAACTCGACGACCTGCTCGCCCGATCTCAAGAAATGAAGCGGCTGTGGGCGGGCGACATCGAAAGCCCCGATTCCACGGCGGCATAGCTGGTTAAACTCAGCCGGCGCACGAGTGGAACGAGAGACTGTACCCTCTGTCATCCTTGTAAGTACGTACGAAAGTGTGCCCATACGGGAGCACAGGGAACCCCATCTCGCCGTCATTTGAATCTCTCATTCTTGTGCTCGCGACCTGACGGGGCTGACGTCCGGGGCAATCGCATTTAGGGTTGATAGGAACACCGTCAACCGTCACTCCGACGACGAGACGGCGCGACAGGGTGGGTAGTCGGCATCAGTTGGTCTCTCGCGACGAGCCGTCACGGGTTCCTTCCGACTTCCCTGAACTTCTTGAGAGATTCAGGGGGCTGCAAGGCTCTCCTACGGGGACTCGCCCGGATTCTGAAGATAGACAACCCGATGCGATGCGCTTCAATCGGTGATATACGTGTGGGTGATAACCTCCCACACGTGTCCGTTCTCGCAGTCGAAATAAAACCCACGTCCCTGGTGCTTGTGGTTGATCTTGCCATCCGTCCGCGAGCGTGGACCGCTCCCAAAGGGGATCTCCTCGTCCTTGACGCGCTGCAACACCGCGTCGAACTCCTCGTCCGATGCCAGAAAGGCATAGTGATTGGATCGTGGATCGTCCGAGTCATCGAAGTCCAGCGTCAATATGTCGTTGACCTTGACCGGCGCGAAATGTCCCCATGGTCCCTCATACTCTAGTCCGAAGATGCGGGCGATGAACTTCGCGGACTTCACCTTGTCGTGAGCGGGCACGATTGTGTGATCTAGCTGCAAAGGCATGGTGGTCCTCCTCTGGCCAAACAATACACCTAGTGGCAATGCCAATCCAGTGCCCAAACATGGTACCTCCCTAACGGTGGGCAATGGCGGGTAACAGTTCTGAGTCGGCGAGATATGCAGGAATTGTCCTGCTGCTGTCATTCTGAAGAGTGCGGCGACGAAGAATCTACGACCTCTCCCCCACCGGTCAAGACTGCCCAACTCACCCGACTCCGTGAGGGCAGCGACCGCCGGCCCTCACGGTCTGTCCCGCTTCTACGAACCGTCATCGGCTGAGCAGACTTCGATGCCGGCTTCCGCGTAGTCGTTCTTCGTCACGTTAGACAACGCGGCAGGCACGCAGGCATCGGCAGCCCACGAGTTGCCCCTGAGAGCGATCTCGATAAGCGTATCCGCCAGGTCGCCCACACCGGCCGCGATGCTTGTGAAGCTGTTGTTGCCGAGTCCCTTGTCCACCTCGTTGTGCAGCCACAGATGCATCAGCATGTCCAGGTCGCCCAGCGTGGCCGGTACTTCGCCGTTCAGGCTGTTGTTATGCAGCCGCAGCCGCGTCAGCTCGTCCAGGCCGCTCAGGTCCGGAATCTCACCCGTGAGCATGTTGTCGCGCAGGTTCAGGTCATCCAAGTTGGAGAGCATGCCCAGCGTGGCCGGGATCGTACCCTCCAGTTCGTTGTTGTGGAGCCACAGGAGCTTCAGGCTCGTCAGGCTGCTCAGGTCGGGTATCGTCCCGCCCAAAGGGTTCCTGTCGATGATCAGCCACGTCACGTTGGGAGGCAGCATCGAACCGGCAGGCACGCCGCCGTCCAGCATGTTGTCTGCCAGCTTCAGCTTCTCCAGGCCGGTCATACCGCTCAGATCGGGTATCGAGCCGGTCAGCCGGTTGCCCCAGAGCCACAACTCCCTCATGTTGGTCATGCCGTCCAGCCACGTCGGGATTTCACCCGTCAGGCCGCTGCCTTGAACCGTCTCGTCGTAGTTGTTCGGAAGATATAGCTCTTCCAACATCGTAGCGCTCAGGTCCGGTATGTTGCCGCTCAGGTTGTTGCTGTGCAAGTTCAGGACTCGAAGGTTGGCTAGTTCTCCCAACTCGACCGGTATCGAGCCGTCCAGGTCGTTGCCGCGCAGGTTGAGGTAGGTCAGATTAGCGATCCGACCCAACTCGGCCGGAATCGTTCCGTCCAGCCCGCCGTCATGGAGGTCCAGCCACGTCACGCGGGATGGTGTTCCTTGGAGGGTGATGCCCTCCCACTCCGCAATAGGCGTCCCTTCAGACCAGTTCAGCGTCGCAGTGCCAGCCAAGGCGTCGCGCGCTTCCAGCAGGGCCTCGCAGTCCGACGCCAACCCCGCGTTTGCATCGTCGGCCACTGCGCCTCCGGTGACACAGGCGCTGGTGGATTCGGGCACATCCCCCACGGTTACGCTCGCTCCTAGAGTCTCGGCTCTCCACTGCGGGTTATAGTATGAGTACACCTGGGAAGTGACCGGCTGAGTGATTATCGGATGCAGGGCTTTGACGTCGAATTGGACTTCGATGGTCTCGTTGACAACCAGGTCGTCGAGATAGAGCACTACCTTGCGCTCGACTATGTCGTAGCGCCAAATCTTGGCATTGTCGTTTACCAGGGTTTCCAGCGTATCGATGACGGGGGAGAAGCCCGTGGGGATCCCGATGTCAAGAACGACCATTCCCACGTCCAGGTCAGCCTCCGGAACGAAATCCACCGTGGCCGACACCGAAATGACCTCGTCCACCCTGACGCGATCTGGGCTGTAGTCAACGTCGAGCGTGAATGTCTCGACGGGTTGTATCTGCGCTTCGGGACGGTTGAATCTGTGCACAACCTGCACTATCGCCTCGCCACCGCCCTCAGCGACCAGTTGGATGTCCTCTCCGACGGGGACGTTCACGACCTGGACGATGTCGGCGTTCGCCCTGTCTATCTCTACCTCTTTGCTCCAGTCGCCCGATGTCATGGTGATCGTCATTTCGACCGAATTCTGGATATGCACGCTGTACTGGAACAGGGCCTGGAGTCCAACAATGGTGTCTTGTGTGGAATAGAATCCGCCGTAGGCGTTTCGCTGGGAGGCCAGCCAGTCAACTGCTTCACCGGCGTTAGTCTCGTCGCCGTGCTCGAGAAGGGCGAGGACGGCGTACCCCGTGTTCTCGACGGCGACGCTCGTTCCCCTTCCCGCGCGTCCCGTGGACGGCTGGCCCTCGGACCTTTCCCAGTGCAGGCCGTTCTCATCACGGATCGCCATCGCCAATAGCTGGTCATAGGCGTCATCGGCCCGACTGCTCTTCCCTAGCTCCAGGGCATAGGAAACTACTGCCATTGTGTAGGAGTCGTCAATGTCGTCCAGCTGGTTTTCGAGATAGCCGATTGCGAGGTCCGCGCCGGTCGTCAAGCCTGCCTCATGGAGCGCGATGCCCACGTATGCCGTCAGGGCCGTGGCTCCTTTGAGCCCACCGTAGAGATATCCATTTGGAGCGCCCCCAACCTGTTCAAAGGAACCGTCCTCATTCTGATGGTCGAGTATCCATTCGGCCGCCCCTCCTATGACATCCTGATCGACGTAGATGAAGCGGTCGGCCTGGGCCAGCGTCTTGAGCACGAACGCCGTGAGCCAGATACTTCCACTTGGGCTGCGTTCGCCCCACGTCGCAAAGCTCCCATCCGCCCGCCGGAACATCAGCTGTCGCTGATATCCGGTCAACATCAGGTGTTCGACCCTGGCCGTCAGTTCCGGCTTCAACTGTCCTGTCTGCTCCAGATACCGGGCTACGAAGACGTTGGGCGCGAAGTTGAGCATGTTCTGCTCCCCACAGCCATACGACATCCGCAAGAGGTCCTCCAGCCCTTCCAGGGTCTGGCTCAGAAAGCTCCCGCTCAAAGAGACGTGCGTACGCGCCGATCCGGGAATCGATCCCGGCGGCATTGCGTTGGGGAACACGGCGGAGTCCCCTCCCGAAACAGTCTTGTTGGTGACGACTTCCTGTGGCACACCCTCCGGCTCGACGAGCAGTTCCTTGATGACCGCGTCCGACGCTTCGCTGCTACGTGCGGTCACCTTCAGCGGCGTGGTTCCCAGTTCGGTCAGGCGAATCTTGAACTGCGCCAGGCTCAGGTCGTTCGGCCCCACAGTGACGGTCTTCGTCGCATCGCCGAGGAGAGTAAATCCGTCGGACTCATCCAGTTCGACGAAGAATTCCTGGGTAGTGTCAAGATAGTTGTGGAGGGCGACCTTGACCGAAAACTCCTCGCCTCGAATGGCGGAGTACGGCAGATCGACGTCCAGGAAGAACGGCTGGAATACCCTTAACTGGGTCTCCGCAATGCCGAGGCCGTGCTCCTTGGACAGGCCGACCGCTCGAAGCACCCACGTCGTGATGCTGTCCGGCGCCTCGGCAGTCACCGACGCGCTTCCGGCATCGTCCGTCATCACGTCGGTCCACAGCCAGGTCTCGGGGAAGTATTGCCGCACACGCTGGACATCAGTAAGGTCGGGCGAGCGGGGGCCAGGAGCTAAGGCTGCGGACGATCCTCCAGACCCCCCTTGAGGCCGTCTATAGTGTGTTTTGCCGAATGGAACCTCGCGGTTGGTCATGACAACGAGGCCGGCGTCCCTGAAGGTCTCTTCCGCCCCCTGGGTCGTAATATAATAATAGGGAAGGTCTTCGTGGAACTCGAACTCCGGCTTGTGGCTGAACCGTTCGAGGTCCGCAAACACCTGCTGCAGATTGAGCCGATTATCCCCAAGGAGGTAGACCGAGCGGTCAACGGCGGCAAGACCTACTTTCGCCTTCCCTTGAGTGGTGAGAGTTATCTCCACCTCGTCTCCAGGGCGGACTTCGTCGCTGTCAAAAGCCGCGCCGAGTTCCAGGGGATAGCTGGCGGCCACCTCGAACGGGAGATAGTCCACGGCCACCTCGCCGGATGACATCACCTGGTAAACCACCAGTCTCGACATGCCGGCCATCACCGGAGACACCGTGAAACCGATATCGGAAGAGGCCGATACGTCGGACAAGACAACCCTGCCGCGCGAGACGACCTCGTAGTAGAAGCTGCCGCTCGGTTCCGTCGAGTGGACCTTGAATTGCGCCTGGTCTCCAACTGCGAGGGTACCTGGGACCTGCTCCAACTGGATGAAGCTGTCCGACGGCGAGTGCGCGGCCTTGAGCACCGTGGACGCGTAGTTGCCTCCGGCATCCGCCATGAGAGCGATAGCCACCGTGCCTTCGGGCGGGGTGATCGAGATGAGGGCCTTTCCATCGACGGTGTTCACGCGGCTTTCTTCGGCGTACGTGATGGACAGGCCGTCGTCGAAATAGTACGTCTCCAATCCGACGTCGTGATCAATCAAGCTTCTGTCCGGAGAATCCGTCACGAGAAGTACGGAAAACGGCAGGGATGGCTTGAAGGAAGAGCCTTCGGGTATCAGCCGGAGGTTGACCGTGGAGTGCACGACCGCATGAGGAGCGGTTGTCGTCTCGACGTGCCCGGTCGCCTTCTCTTCGATGATGACTTCCAGCGAGACGTTGCCTGTTCCGTCGGGGCCCCGACCGCTGGAGATGTATTCCGTGGCGGGCAGTTCGAACGAAGCCGTGCCGTCGATCTCTGCGGTGAACTCGGCAAATTCCACCCACTCATAGTTGTACTTCGAAGCGACGATCTTCAACTCTCCCCGCACCGGCTTCCCGAAGCTGTATTCCGCCGACACCGTTCCTGTGATCGGTTCGCCGAAAGCCGTCCATTCTTGGGGAAAGTCCACGTCTATTTCGTACTTGGGCAGCACGTAGCGTTCGACGCGTACATCAGTCTGAGCTTCCTGATCCCCGAACGACGCAGCGATGCTCCACTTGCCGAAGTTGGGCTCGGTCGAAAGCGGCACCGTCAGAGTTGCCATGCCAAACTCGTCCGACTCCACAACTTCCCGGAAGACCTTGTTGCCCTTCGCGTCCTGCACCTCGACCGTAATGCCCCCCGACATGGGCTTCAACTCGATATCCAGCAGCAGAACGCGGATGTGCATGTCCTGCCCGGGCTTGTAGATAGGCTTGTCGGTCTCGACGAAGAGCACATCACCGGATTCCACACGAAGTGAGGTAGTTTCATGGAAACCTGGTCCTTGGACACTCAGACGATAGTATCCTCGGGGGATATCCGGCACCGATAGCGGGATCGTCCCCGTACCTTCGATACTGCCCGAAGCCACGGCCCAAACGGCGTTATGAGATAACAGATCCAGTTTCACCGTCCCTCTTGCCGGCTGCTGACCCGCAAACAGGGACACGGAAATGCTCTCGGTCTGCCCGGACCTCAAGACCGACGGAGCCAACACCATGTATCCGTCGACCGGATCCGTGGTGACCGCGGGCCGGTCCGCCTCAGCAAGAGCTTGCGCGGACACGAGACTCGGCGAGTCCCCGCCTGCCGACCACAGGAAAGCAAGCAAGACTGCCGTCGCAAACATTGCGAAGCGACTAAAGCTCATGCCCATACTTCATCCTTCTCGCCAGCATGGGAAACTGGGAACGTGCCCCTATTCATCGAAAAAGTCCTCGTATGCATACACAGCGCCGACGCCGGTCTCGTATGGCGCGCCTACGTACACGGTATCTCCCGAAACTCCCACCGATACCCCAAGTCGATCACGGGAGTAAACATATTGACGGGCGAACATCTTGATCGGCGCCGCCGAGGCGGAGACCCATCCTCCCGAAGGTCTGGTGAACACGTATGCGACACTCGTCTCATGGTATGAGTTATAGTTCTGACCGCCGACCATGACCGTGTCGCCGTCAACCGCAACCGACCATCCGAACCAGTCGCCGTCTTCGCCTGCCTCGGGCGTGAGTTTGACCGCGTCCGAAGTGGACTTCCAACCGGTGGCAGGCTTCGTAAATACATACGCCGCGCCGGGAAGGTCATAGTCCCCGGTCCCCGCAGCGCCGACGACAACCGTATCCCCGCTTACCGCAACCGACGCCCCAAACATATCGCCGGCCTCTCCGACTGGGGGCGTGAGCTTGACCGGGGCCGAAACCGACGCCCACCCTCTTGTCGGCTTGGTGTACAGGTACACGGCGCCGGGGCCGTCCTCGTTTGGCATCCCCACCACGAGCGCGTCATCGGTAATCGCCACTGACCAACCGAAATTAGAGGAGTCCTGTGTATCGGACGCCGTTACCTCGATGGCGGTTACATCAGAGGCCGAATTCCACGCCACTCCGTCGGGCTTCACAAATAAGTACGCCGATCCGGCTACGTTGTCTCGAATCGCTCCGACAACGAGCGCCCCTGCGCTTAGGGATACCGAATACCCAAAGTTCCTGTCCGTCTCCTCACGGGGGGAAGTGAGCTTTACCGCGTCCGAAGTGGATACCCAACCTGCATCAGGTTTGGTGTATACATACGCAGCACCCTCGCCACTCCTGAACCCCGGCGCGCCGACTGCCATCGCTTCAGAATTCAGCGAGACCGACCACCCGAAGCCCCTCTCGGCGTCCCCGTCGGGAGGGCTGAGCTTCGCTGCGTCGTCTCTGGAGAACAAGCTATTGAAGGGGCCGGCGTACACGTAGGCCGCTCCCGGTTCGCTAGCCCTGCGGGTACTAGGCGCTCCTACGCCTATGGCGTCCGTGGATGGAGAAACTGACGACCCGAATAGGTGTCCGCGATGCCATTCGGGCGATACCAGCTTGGCGGTGTGGCCCATTGGACCATTGCCATAGCTCCACCCGTCCGTCGGTTCATTGAAAATATACGCCGCCCCCCAGTCCTTCCCATGGTCATCCGAATCCAGCGCCCCCACGGCTACGCCGTTCCCACCTGCCGACACCACTCCACCAAAGGCGTCTCGGACCCCGCCCTCCGTGTCCGACAGTCTCACCGGCGAACCGGTGAATACGCTTCTACCGGTCGGTATAGGGAATACGAAGACCTGTCCAGGGCTGCCTCTCGCACCGACGTAGATCGCATCATCACTCATCGAAACCGATGCGCCGAAATAGGCATACCCTCCGGGTTCCGGTGAGGTGAGCTTGGAGACGATATAAGGGTTGTCCCATCCCTCGGGAGGTTTGGTGAATACGTACGCTGCGCTGCTTTCACTGTAGTAACCCGGCGCGCCGATAACGACCTTGTCTCCCTTGACCGCTGCCGACGTCCCGAAGTCGTTTCTCGACCAGTAGACCGCCCAACCGTCGGGCGCTGTGAGCTTGACGGATTCCCACGTGGACACCCATCCGCTCGCCGGTCTCGTGAACAGATAAGCCGACCCTGCACGGCGTCCCCTTATGTCCCTATCTCCGGGAGCGGTGATCACAATCGTATCGCCCGACACGGCGACGGCCCGCCCGAATTGGTCTCTAGGGTCACCGGCCGGAGCCGTTAGCTTGGCCGCTGACGACGTTGTGACCCAGCCCCCTTCGGGTCTCGTGAATACAAATGCGGAACCCCTGTAGCTGGAGCTGTAGTAGTAGCTGTCGTCACCGTAGGCTCCAACCACTATGGTGCCGCCGCTGATTGACACCGCCCGCCCGAAGCTGCCCTCAGACTCGCCGCTCGGCATCGTAAGCTGCGCCGACACCGACGTAGAGACCCAACCGCTGTCCGGTCTGGAAAATACAAGTACCGTGCCGGACTGAGCCATAGTTGCCGAGTCCGTGGTCGAGTAACCGACCGCCACGGTGTCCCCGTTCTCAGAGACCGCCAGTCCACCCGACGAGTAGGAGCCCCCTTCGGACAGCGTAACCGTCGCAGGTGTTGAGAGGTCCCATTCTCCGTCTCGCCTGGTGTAGACAAAGGCCTTGCCTGTACCGACGGAGGACGTTTCCGTATCAACGACCTGAACCGTGGCCACTGCCGCCGTGTTGCCGTCCGCCGAAAGTGACACCCCGAAGATACGGGAAGAATCTGCGTTGGGCGGTACGATTTTGAACGCCGCGGGTGTGTCCTCCCAGTACAGGCCCGGCCATGAAAAGACTCGTGCGGCGCCTGAGTGAGCCCCTCTCAGATAGTAAGACCGCCGGACGATAGCATTGGGCATCCCGACGGCGAGCGTGTCTCCACTTACCGCCACCGCGTACCCAAATGTGTCTCCCGGCTCAGGTCCATCCGTTGTGAGCCTCTGAGCGTCGGACGAAGACACCCATCCATCCTCCGGCCGCCTGAATGCATACACCGCGCCGGAATCTTCGGACTCCTGAGTTCCGGCCACGCTATCGCTCCCATGCGCCCCGACGGCGATGAATTCGTCGCTGACCGACACCGCATGTCCGAACCAATCGCCGGCAGCCCCGTCGGACGCCGTCAGCTTCGCCGAGGCCGATGTGTTGCTCCAGCCAGTGTCCGGCTCGGTGAACACGTACGCAGCGCCCGTCCCTTCCCCGTTCTCATTCCCGGGACCGCCTACGAGTACAGTGCTACCGCTCGCCGATACCGCATATCCGAACCGGTCGCCCGATGCGCCGTCGGACGCGGTCAGCTTCGCTGAGGCCGACGTATCCGCCCAACCCGTATTTGGCTTGGAGAAAACATAGGCAGCGCCCGCGCCACCCCCTCCCGGATCGCCCACGACGATGCTGTCTCCTGCTACGGAGACTGCATGTCCGAAACGGCTGCCCGCCGCGACGTCGGATGCGGTCAGCTTTGCCGGGGCCGATACGTCGGCCCATCCCGGGTCCGGCCTGGTATACACGTACGCCGCGCCTGCGCCCGGCGCGCCGACCACGATAGTGCTTCCGTCTGTCGCCACCGAGTACCCGAAACGCCCGTCCGTCGGCGCATCAGGTATCCTCAGATTGGCGATGCTGGAGAGGCTGCGGTTCCATCCGTCTTCGGGCCTTATGAACACGTACGCCGCACCCGGGTCGTTCCCGCTCTCTGTGCCGGGCGCGCCGACCACGATCGTATCATCGCCCACGGCCACCGAAGTCCCAAACCGTCCACCCGGCACGGCCCTGGCCGCGTCCAGCGTGACCCTTCCATAATCCCATTCGGTGTTACGCCTCACGAAAACATACGCTGCTCCGGCCACCCTTGCGTGGTCGCCCGGAACACCGATCACCAGCATTTCTCCGTCCACGGCGACCGAGTGACCGAAGCGGTCCCCGGCGGGGCCGTCAAACGCCATGAGTGTAACCGGATCAGGGAGAGGTGTGCCGGATGCCCATCCGTCCGTCGGCATCCTGAACAAATATGCCGATCCGGCGTTGAGGCCGTTCTCGTTGTCGTCATCGCGCGCGCCGACGACCACCACTTCTCCACTGGTGAATACGGAGGAGCCGTAATGGTCATACGGCATGATATCGGGCATGGGCAGCTCTCTATGCTCGGCGGTTGAACTCCACCCCTCCGACGGTTTGGCGAATACGTAGGCCGCGCCGGCCCTGTACTCGTATCCTCCGGGCTCCCTGGAGCGACGGCTGTACGGTTCTCCAACGGCGATCGCGTCGCTGCTCACGGATACCGACCATCCGAATCGAGTCCAGGGAACGCCATTGGGCGCCGTGAGCTTCACAGCAGGACTTGGGGCGTTCTCCCAGCCGACTTCGGGCCTCGTGAACACGTACACCGAACCCAGATATGGAGTCTTATCTTCCGCTTCTCTGGCCTCACGGTAGGTCCCAAAAGGGGTGCCATAGCCGCTGTAGGGGGCGCCAATGACCAATGTGTCGCCCGTCATCGACAGTGATTGGCCGAATTCTCGGCCCTCAGCGCCGTCGGGCGCTGTCAGCTTCACCGAATCGGAAGTGTCCTCCCATCCACCGCTCGGTCTACTGAAGACGTATGCCGCGCCGAAATTCTCCTCGTCGTCATCGAGGTTGGCGAGATACGCTCCAACGACTACCGTATCCCCGCTCACAGTCACAGATTGCCCAAACTGGTCTTCATAGGAGCCGTCCGATGCAGTCAGTTCGGATCCTTCCGAGGTGTCCGCCCACCCATCGCTCGGCTTGCTGTACACATATGCGGAACCGCTTTCCGTTCCCACAACCACCGTGTCGCCGCTGATAGCCACCGATGTCCCAAAAAATTCTTCCGAGAGGACATCCGGAGCCGTGAGCCGAGATGCGTCGGAGGTGGACGCCCAGCCTCCCGGCGGCTTCTCAAACACATATGCCGCTCCGAATCGTTCCCACTCATGCAGTTCCAAGTCGCGTTCCCATGGCGCGCCCACGACTATCGTATCGCCGCTGATGGACACCGACCCTCCGAAGGCATCTCCGCTGGAGGCCCGAGGAGATGTAAGTACGATCGCCTCGTCCGCTGAGATCTGCTCGCCTTCGGACACGGTGAACAGGTACACCGCTCCATGAAGACCGCTCCAACCAACGTGGGGTGCTCCGACCGCCACGGTGTCTCCGCTTATGGAAAACGACACCCCGAACTCTTCTCGTGCGTCATCTGCGGATCCCGCAAAATAGTTCTTTTCAATGAAGGGGTCGATGGTGATGGGATACTCCGCGCCCGCGTCGTCGACGATGATGGACAGCCCGCTCGAGGTCGCTTGCAGTCGCGCTCCCAGTTCCGCGCCTGAGGCGTCATAGGCGTACAGGCCGCTATATTTGAGCGAGTTGAGTGACTCCTCAGAACGAAGGAAAGCGGATGTCCCATTCTCGTTCACTTCGACCGTCACGTCACCGGACATGGCTATCCGGACTTCCAACGGCCCATCGACCGATGACGCGGGCCTAGTCTCAAAATCGAAGCCCTGCTGGAGTCCAAGCGGTCCGTTGACGTACCACTCGGTGACTCCATCGGGATACTGATACTCGACGCGACCGCCGTCCGCCGTGAGACTGGGGTTGGCGACGTCATCGAGGAACGTGCCTCTTCCGTATCCGTCAAACTTGAGACTCCACGTCCATTCGACCGCCTCGGCGGAGGAGATACGGACACCGCCAGGACTGAGCTCCGCGTCCAGAGAGTGAACGGGATTCTCAAGTCGGTAGGTGCTTTCGTCCGAGACGTCGGCTGCGGCGCGGTAGACTTCGTATGAGCCGCTCAATTGGAGCGTCTCGGTTATGCCGGGGAAGAGCGAAGAAGGGACGCGCTCTTTAAGGGCCTGGACATCGGCGCCCCCGACCGGAGGCGGCAAATCTCTTGAACTGCCGTCCGATTCCGCTGCGTTTGTGGGCTCGGGCGGGTCCGCCGCGGAGGCGGATCCGACACTCAACAATAGGGCGGCCGCCAAGGCTCCCGCGGCTGCAAGAGCAGCCATGGAAGCACCGCGTCGGCGCTTTCTTTTGTTCTCTTGCCCTCTGCGAAGCAGCATGCCTGCCCCTGGAGTACGAGGTCTGCTTATCAGCAATCCCGGGTTAGCGTGGTACAAAGCCCAGAGGGCCAACACCCACGAGTCGGCGGCATAACGATATGAGTCTTCAATGCCGGCTGCACCTGACCCTACTACTATCTATACGTCTAGAACGTCATTGAGGTTCACTCTGTCGTTCTTGGAATCTCACTATGGTCAGAGCATAAGTGAGGATTTCCACAATTGGCAGTCTTCAGGCCTAGAGAAAGTTATACCAATTCGTCATGACTGCGCCATAATCCTCCAAATGCAGCACGCATAACAGAAACCGCCCACCGTCATTCCGGCGAAGGCCGGAATCCAGAAAGTTCGGTCAGCCAGAATACGGTGGCATTAGCACGAATTGGTATTACAACATTGTGACACCTTATTCCAACTTTGGGGCCCCAATAATCCTCGATTCATCGCTCATTTTGCCGGAACGGGACTCCATTCGAACCAAGATGTTCCCTCCCCATCCACTGACAGGGGTAGCCAAACGTGCGATCAATCGTTAGCGCTGACCTACATACCGCCTCTCCCTGGAAGGCCGTCTGATAACTCGACGGCATACATCCTAATCGGAAAGGCCGCCACGATTACCGCCACATCAGCCCCTTGAAGAAGTCGGGCCCACCATCTGTGCCGACACCAGCTGAGAGTAAAGCCCTCCACGGTCGAGAAGCTGCCGGTGGGTCCCCTGCTCGACCAACCGGCCCTCGTCGAGGACCAGAATTGTGTCCGCCTCGCGAATCGTCGACAGCCGGTGCGCGATTACGACGGTTGTCCTGCCTTTCATCAGCCGCGTAAGCGCGTCCCGGACCGTCGCCTCGCTTATGGCGTCCAAATGCGATGTCGCCTCATCCAAGATCAGCACCGGGGCGTTCTTGAGAATTGCGCGAGCAATCGCGATCCGCTGCCGCTGACCGCCCGAAAGCTGCATCCCCCTCTCTCCGACACGGGTGTCGTATCCGTCTGGGAAAGACTCGATGAACTCCTCGGCGTTCGCCTGCCGCGCGGCCTCCTCTACTTCCAAGTCGGTGGCATCCTGCTGACCGAGCCTGATGTTCTCTCGCACCGTGTCGTTGAACAGGTACGTATCCTGCGCGACGAGCGCTATCCGACCACGCAGGTCGTCGAGCTGGAACTCGTCCAACCGGCGGTCTTCCAGCGTGATCCTGCCCAGGGATGGGTCCCAGAAGCGCATCATCAGGTAGGCGCTCGTCGTCTTGCCCGCCCCCGAGCGGCCTACAACGGCCACCGTCTGTCCCGATCCGATCTTGAACGACACTTCGGCAAGCGCCTGCGGATCGCCCTCAGAGTACGCAAAGGCCACTTCCTGAAACTCGACCGAGGGCGTTGTCGAGAGTCCTTCTCCCTTCCCTCCCGCGACACCGGGGCCGTCTCGCACCGGTACCGCTTCATCGTGAATCGCCAATATGCGGCGCGACGCGGCTAGCGTCTCCATCATCTGCTTCATCGTGCGGGCCAGCTCCATGACGGGACTGAACGCCGCCAGCGCCAGCACGCTCACGAGCGGCAGATGTTCTCTGGCAATTTGCCCGTCGTACACGAGCCACGTCCCCATCGTCAGAACGGCCAGTCCTCCCAGTCCCATCATGGCCTCCATGAAGCCTATCTGCCATGCCTGCGACTTTTGGAATCTGACTAGATGACCCGCATAGGCCCAGCCCTTCTCGGCCAACTCTTCGTTCCGGTCGGCCCCGCGTCCGAATGCCGAGATCTCCCGCATCCCTTGAATGCTGTCGACCATGTAGGCATGAATGTCCCCCATGCGACCACGGATCTCGTCGCCGAGACGTTCGACGCGCGTGTTGGCGAAGTACGGGCTCACTGCCACCGCCACCAGAAAAGGGGCCAGCACGACCGCCACAGGCCACGCCACGACGGCCAACGCCACCAGCAGCCCGCCCGGTATCACCACCGCCACGATCATCGGCGAGATCGCGTGGGCAAAGAAGTACTCGACCGTCTCGACGTCTCCCCCGACGACGCTCACGAAGTCACCCGATCGACGCCGCACCATGTACGCGGGCGCCAGCGGCTCCAGCTTGTTGTACAGGTCGATCCGCATCCTCGCCAGCAGCCGGAATGCCATGTCGTGCGCCTGCCACGACTCCAGGTAGAACAGGAGCGCCGAGAGTGGCGCGAACACGCACACGAGGACAAGCAGCGTCGTTATCGGTTCATCGCGGAATACCGCCCCGACCAAAAGCGCGCTGAATGCGCCCAGGACGATGACCGAGCCGTGATGGAGCATGCCCAGCGCCAGCGTTATCAAGAACTGGAACCGGACAGGTCGCACCAGCCCGAATAGCCTCACCCAGACGGTCAGGGAACGGACGCTCACCTCCGCCCGCTCATCCGCATGGAGCGAAGTTACCGGATGATGGTGACCGTGGCCGGCGGACAGATGAGAAAGATCGGGGGCATGTTCGGCAAGAACGGTCGGCCGCGACATTTCCGTAGCTGCGGGGGTGACCGCCTCGATCCCCGTCTGAGTCTGTTGACGCATCAGGCCCGCATATTCACCGTCGTCGGCCATTAGCTCGTCGTGACTCCCGATCTCCACGGCCCGCCCTTCGTCCAGGACCAGAATCCGGTCCGCGTTGATGACGCTCGACAGACGGTGGGCGATTACGAGCGTCGTCCTGTTCTCCATCAGACCGTCGAGCGCGCTCTGGATGGCAGACTCGTTCTCGGCGTCCACGCTGGAGAGCGCTTCATCAAGCAGCAGAATCGGAGCGTCCTTCAGCAGCGCCCTCGCGATCGCCAGCCTCTGTCGTTGACCTCCCGAAAGTCGAACGGCCCGCTCCCCGACCACCGTGTCATAGCTATGTGGCAGGTGCGAAATGAACTCATGGGCGTTCGCTGCGCGAGCCGCCTCTTCCAATTCTCCTTGCGTCGCGTCCGGCTTTCCGAAACGCAGATTGTCCGCCACCGTCCCGTGGAATAGATACGTATCCTGTGTGACGACCGATATGTTGTCCCTGATCGTCCTGAGCGGAAGTTCGCGGAGGTCGTGACCGTCCAGGCCGATCGAGCCGGCCTGGGGATCGTAGAACCGGTACATGAGCCATACCAGCGTCGACTTCCCCGCGCCGCTCGCCCCCACCACACCGAGCGTTTCACCTTCCCTCAGCTCGAACGACACGTCCTGGAGCGCCGGTCTGTGCCCTCCGTCATACCCGAATGAAACCGCCTCGAAAGAAACCCGCGGTCTGATTTCAAGAGCCTCCCGCGCTCCGTCCGGCCCCGGATCGAGCACCGAGACAGGCTCGTCCATGATTTCGAAGACGCTCTGCGCCGAAGAGAGCACGGCCATTCCTTGGTGATACAGATTCGTCAGCTCGCGCATCGGCCTGAACACCTCGACCCCGAGCATCAGCACAATCAGCAGAGGGCGTAGCTCCATGTCGCCACTACTGACGCGGGTTGCTCCAACGGCGAGCGCTATTGCTGCGCCCATGACCATGAAGAAGATGGACGCGCCGCTCGTCGCCCCGTTGGCTGCAACAACCCCCATCGTGCTCCGGTAGAGATGATGCGCCCGCTCCGCCAGGGCCGCCCCACGTCTCCTGCTCTGTCCGAACGCCTTGAGCGTAGCCAAGCCCTGAACGCTGTCGAGGAAGTCCGCGCCTAACGCGCCATACGCCTTCCGGCGGCCGAAGCTGCTATCCCGATTCCACCGGTAGAACATGGCGGGTACTGCAAGCGTGAGAAACGCGAACACGAGGAAGATGAGAGCGATGTACACATCCAGCGTCACCATGTACGCGAAGATCGCCAACGGAGCTATGGCCGACACCAGGATCTGCGACAGGTACTGTCCGAAGAACGTCTCCAGGCGCTCGATGCCTTCGACCAACGTGAGGACGACGTCGCCCGTCCTGTTTCGGTCGAAGTATCCCGGCCCCAGGTCGAGGGCATGTTCATACACGTCGTGCCGCAGCCCGATCTTGACGATGTTGGCGGTATGATGGCTCACCGCGTTCTGCCAGTACTGAAAAAGGCTCCGCGCCACGATCAGCGCTGTGATGGCGAACAGTGACAGCGCCAGCGCCGAGAAGCTAGCCTCTCCGGTCAGGACTCGATAGATCACGACGCCGGAGATGGCAAGCCGCGCCACGCCGGCCCCCACGGCAATCAAACCTAGGGCCGCCGCAATCAGAATCCGAAGCCTCACGCCGCGAGTCAGTCCGAATAGTCGCCGGTCGAAGTACATCCCTCAACTCCTGAAACTCACGGAGAGTCACTTTAGCAGGATGTTGAAGAAACCATAAGGCCGCGTACGTCACCCCGCCAGCATGAAAGGCGATGCCGAGCGCGGCTCTGCGTCTCTCCAGTCCCTGTCATGGAGCCTGTCATCACCTCGAACAGCTCACCTCTTCCGCCAGACCCGGCACATCGTCCTCCCCCGCGAGCACCTGGATCGATGACCTTTGGAAGTCGTCTCCTATCGGCTGGAACCTCCCACCCAAATACTCGGCAAGGAACGCCTCCGCCACGGCCATGTACGACAGATTATTCTCCGGTCGCGCAAAGCCGTGACCCTCGTCCGGGTACAGCAGATAGGTCACCGGAATTCCGCGCTCCTTCATCGCGTCCACGATCTGGTCCGACTCCACCTGCGTGACGCGCGGATCGTTCGCCCCCTGCCCTATCAGCAGCGGCCGGACGATGCTGTCGACTCGTGACACCGGAGACCGCTCGGCCAGAAATCGCCTGCCTTCCTCCGTCGTGTTGTCCCCGACACGGCTGCGGAGAAACGTGATGATCGGCATCCAGTAAGGCGGGACATTGTCCAGGAAAGTGTTCAGGTTCGATATCCCGACCATATCGACGCCGCACGCGAACACCTCCGGCGTGAACGTAAGCCCTACGAGGACCGCGTAACCCCCATAGCTCCCACCCATGATCGCGACGCGGTCCGGGTTGGCTATTCCTTCCTCCACCGCCCAATCCACCGTGTCGATGAGGTCGTTATGCATCGCTCCACCCCATTCCAGGATGGCAGCGTTAGTGAACCCCTTCCCAAATCCCGTGGATCCGCGAAAGTTCACGCTCAAGACCGCATATCCCCGATTTGCCAGTAGCTGGTGCTCGGCGTCGTATCCCCAGCTGTCCCTGCCGATTGGACCGCCGTGAACACGCAGCACCGTCGGCAGCGGCTTCGATGGACGCTCGGGGTCTTTGTCAGTCGAACCTACCGGCAGCGTAAAGTACGCCATGAGATCGAGTCCGTCCCTCGACTTCACAATGGCGCTGTGCATCGAAGCGAGAGAAGCCGATTCAAGCTCCGGACGGTCCGAGAACAGGTACTGCAACTCGCCCGTTTCCCGCTTATACAAAAAGTACGTCCCCGGCCCGTCGTCCCTGTCGTACTCGATCAGCCACCTACGGTCGTCCAGCGTGCGGGAGCGTACGTTGGAATCCCCCTTGTCTTTGTCATCAATCCTCTCGATATCCGCCTTGATCGAATCGTCGAGGACCCTCCATGCGAAGCGCTCGTGCTCGAACCCGACCGCCTGCGGACGCCCCGTCACCGGATGCTCGATGGTTTCTGCCACATCCACCCTATCGTCCACGGCCAGTTCCTCCGCCTCACCCGTCTCCGTGTCCACGGCCATCAGCGCCGACGTGTCCCGACCCCGGCTGTCCAACATATACAGAGTGCGGCCGTCTACGTCGAAGTTGAGCAGCCATGTCGTCAGATCGTCCTCGGCGTCGATCCTCATCGCTGTCTCCCACGCCCCCGACTCGGACAAGGAAAGCACGTCGCTCCCGCCATCAGGCGTCAGCACGGCAGCCAGCCGAGGCTTCAAGTCCCGGTCCGACATGATGTCCACAGCGCCAAAATCGTTCTTCACGATGAGCTTCGAATCTCCCGTCACAATGTCGACTCGATACAGATCGTGAACCTCAGTATCCCTCCGGTTGATCGCTATCAAGACCTCGTCCGGGAACTTTGGTGAGCCCTCCTTTGGTATGGCTTGCACCCCCTCATACGGCGTCAGGTCCCTGCTCTCTCCGGTCTCGATTTCCACGGCGAAAACGTGCCAGTTCTCGTCCCCTTCACGGTCCTGGAGGTACAGGATGTAGCTGGGATTGTACGTCCAGAAGTGGGTCCTGATGCCCCTGCCCGTATCCTCCGTGACAGGCCGAGACTCCCCGATAGCATCCACCGGCCAGACCCACACATTCATCACCCCGTCCACGGGCGCCAAATACGAGATATGCGCCCCGTCGTGGCTAAGCTTCACCGACGTGCGCTCAGGATTCCCGAACAGCGCCCTCCTCGGAATCAACTCCGGCTCTTGACTCATATCCCTCACCTCCATCAAATCAAGTCTAGCGCAGCAGCTGTACAGCGACCACGAAAGATGCTGAGAATGTCTCAATTCCACCTCCGATACTCTGCAATAGGGTTGGTTGGATCCCAACGTCTTGCCCTCCCAACCCCACAGCCCACCTCTCCCTTCGTGGTGCCATCGAAGGCGTCGCAATACCGCAGAGGACGAGCAAGAATGGACGGATTCACCTCTCTCACCCAGCGGATGACCGAGGCGCCCGCCTTCGAGGCCGCCATAATCGCCATCATCATCGTCAATGCCATCCTCCCCGGCCTCGACACGTCTCCCACCGTGGACAGGGACTACGAGGACTGGATACGCATCGCCTACCTGGTTGCCCTCGCCATCTTCATCGTTGAGGCGCTGCTCAAGATGAACGCGTCCTCGCCCCGCGTCGCCGGCTACTTCCGCGACGGCTGAAACGTCTTCGATTTCCTGGTCATAATCTTCGCCCTCATCCCCGCGACCGGCGAGCTGGCCATCGTCGTCCGGCTTGCGCGCCTTCTCCGCGTCCTGCGCCTCGTCTCCACCATCAAAGACCTCCGGCTCATCGTCACCGCGCTCATCCGCTCGATACCCAGCGTCGGCCACGTCATGCTGCTCATGAGCATCATCGTCTACATCTACGCCATCATCGGATACCACCTGTTCAGCGAGCACGACCCCGAAAACTGGCGCAACCTCGGCATCTTCGTCCTCACCCTCTTCAACATCATGACACTGGAAGGCTGGATCGAGGTCATGTTCACCGCCATGGAGCTGCACCCGCTTGCGTGGGTCTACTTCGTCACCTTCGTCGTGATCGGCGCCTTCGTGGTCATCAACCTCTTCATCGCCATCATCATCAACAACCTCGACGAGGCCAAGCTCGAACGCATCCGCGACCTCGAGACCCCCGTGTCGCGAGAGGAACTCCTGCGCGAAATCCGCGCAACCCAAGACGCCCTCCAACGCCGCGAACGCCGCATAGACGGCAACTAGTGGTTCAACACCATAGTATTGAAGGGTGACGAGACTATGACTTCGTAGGGGCGGGTTTGAAACCCGCCCTGTCGTTGCAGAACGCAACCCCAACCCCTGGTACTACCCGTCATTTCAAAGATTTCGGTCCACTGGACTCCGTACACATCCACGTAATCGACATGTGAATAGACCCCGCGCCACCTGATGTAGGGGCAACCCTTGTGGCGTCTGCTCCAACTAGGTTGTGCTGACATTGGCTTATACTGTGTATATGTCAATCGTTATACCGTCTTCGGAACAATGGTCAAGGACACATGAGTTCCTTCAAGGTCAGACTGGCCTGTACATTGGGAAGGAAGCCGAATGTAGAAGGTTCACTGATGCTCTATTGTGGATTACTCGGACTGGTGCGCAATGGAGGATGCACCCAGTCGAATACGGCAATTGGAACAGCGTCTACAAACGCTTCGCATGATGTCACTCAGGCTGAGGTACTCATAGACGGACTCTATAGTGAGTATGTGGTCGCAGACCGAGCATACGACTCCAATCAGTTCATCGAGTAGATCACTAGGAGCGGTGCAGTTCCGGTGATACCTCCTCGCTCCAACCGGAAGGCGGCCCACTCATACGACGAGTATCTCTACCGGGAGCGTCATCCGGTCGAATGCTTCATTGGCAAGATCAAGCACTTCCGTCGCATCTTCTCCCGGTTCGACTAGTGTCCCGATTCTGAAGTGCATTACATAAATGCGACGACCATCGACACTCATTCGTCATTCCGGCGAAGGCCGGAATCCAGTCCCTGCCCCCTACAGGACTAGCCCAAATAATCCGACGAACTTGCGAAACAGGACACTAGTACTCAGTCAACTTGAATATAATAAACGCGCGCATGCCGATGTTTCCTCTCTCCCGCGCCGGGTTGACAGGGGTAGGCAAAACGGGATTGTAGCTATGATTCGGGCCCGCCTCGCTGTCATTCCGAGCGCAGCGAGGAATCTAAAGTCCATAGCCGCAAGACCAGACAGCCGGTACCATGTTTATCTCATGAACAATAAGGTAGAACAACGTAAGAACTTTCCAAGTCGGCTTTACTTTCGGACGGACACTTTAGATTCTTCGATTCCGCTACGCTGCGCTCAGAATGACAGTGACGGGGCTATTTCCTCATCAATGGAGAGTGGGTCGATAGTCAAATACCTACCCCCTGTCAGCCCATTGTGGGAGAGGGCTAGGGCCTGCCCCGTACGCGATACGGGGGTGAGGGTGTCTTGAGTAGGCTGCCAAAATCATATGGAACCGGTTCTAGCCCTTCATATCAGAGATTTCGGCCTCCTAGCCCCGTACCACGATACGGGGACGGAATCCGGGGGAGTCTGCCATCAAAGTCGGCGATCTCCTCAAAGCCTCGTACCAAACTGACATGGGTTCCCCTACATAACCCCGATTTGACGCGAGGGAACACATGTACTATTCTGAGTCCGCAAGACTCAATCACACGATAAGGCAGGTGTCCGATTATGTCCGTCAAAATTCAATCATGCTCTCCGATAGTCAGATTAACGCCGTCCCCTACATGACCGCATCGCGAACGTTCAACGAAGCGGCAGAATAGCCAGGTGTCCGATTTTGTCCGAGAATGTCCGCCAAAATTCAACCATGCTCTCCGATAGTCAGATTAACGCCGTCCCCTACATGACCGCATCGCGAACGTTCAACGAAGCGGCAGAATAGCCAGGTGTCCGATTATGTCCAAGAATGTCCGCCAAAATTCAACCATGCTCTCCGATAGTCAGATTAACGCCCACCGCTTAGTGTCCGAAGCGCGAACCATTGCCCTAGCGGCAGAAAGGGAGGGAATCCATCCCCGGCCGACGCCATGCGACAAACGGCGACTGAATGATCGACTGAATTGGTGGATCGACCCTAGTACTCAGTCAACTTGAATATAATAAACGCGCGCATGCCGATGTTTCCTCTCTCCCGTCGTGGGCTGACAGGGGTAGGTAAAACGGGATTGTAGCTATGATTCGGGCCCGCCTCCCTGTCATTCCGAGCGCAGCGAGGAATCTGAATTCTATAACCGCAATACCAGACAGCCGGTACCATGTTTATCTCATGAACAATAAGGTGGAACAACGTAAGATCTTTCCCAGTCGGCTTTACTTTCGGACGGACACTTTAGATTCTTCGATTCCGCTACGCTGCGCTCAGAATGACAGTGACGGGGCTATTTCCTCATCAATGGAGAGTGGGTCGATAGTCAAATACCTACCCCCTGTCAGCCCATTGTGGGACAGGACTAGAGCCTGCCCCGTACGCGATACGGGGGTGAGGGTGCTTTGAGTAAGCTGCCAAAATCATATGGAATCGGTACTAGTTGGCGAACAGTTACCTTGGGTTCCTCCATTTCGTCGGTGCTCTCTTATGGCTAAACTGAAATGTCAACACAAACTAGTAGACCGAAATCTCTAAAATGACCGGTAGCGATAGAGAATTGGATTTGCGTTCTACAACGACAGGGCGGGTTTCAAACCCGCCCCTACCGAGTCATGGTCTCGTTACCCTTCAATACTATGATGTTGAACCACTAGTCTCCGCCCGATCTCCGCTTTACTGAGGCCCTCAACCGCCAGCAGCTTTGTACGCGACCTCTCGCCCGAGACTAAGGAGACCGCGTGTTTCGGAACTTCGAGCTTACGCGCCATTGACTCCACAACGGCTCTATTCGCCCTGCCCCGCTCGGGCGAGGCGGTTACGTAGACCTTGACCTCGCCGTCCTGCGTGACGATCCTATTACGGCTGGCCTTCGGCCGGACCTGAATCTCAATGGTGGCCGTAGGCATCTATTGTGCTTTCCATGCGATGGCGTCTGGTGGAGGCGAGTGCTCAACTACCGAACCGATCCACAGCGCGGGCTCCCCGCCGATAGGATGCGCGTAGTACCCCGTGAGATTAAACAGTATGACGCCCGCGGCTAGCACGGCGACGAGTGCAACAATTCCCACGTCCGGCACCCTGCCCTTAACCCAACTCAAGAGCCAGTCGGCAGCGAATCCGGCGAGGGCGAACGCCACGGGCGCCGCAACGATGAGGCGGCCGAACATGCCGTCCCGCTGGGTGAGTCCAACGCCGATTACAACGACTATGAGGAGGACGAGAAGCGCGCCGTTAGAATCCTCGCGCCAACGCCGGATGCACACGAGCAGGCCAACAAAAATGAGCAGTCCGGTGAGGGGATCGACGATCCTGCCACCACCCTGATCGAACTCATCGGCGCTCATATTCCAGACAATTGCTCTGCCGGTGTTGACGACGTTGCCGGTCACAGTGCGCAGCTCGCTCATCACCCCGTCCCTCTGGAGATATCGCGGGGTCTCGGTAATGAGCAGTGCCTTGGCTTCATCCCGCAGCCAATCGTCGGACGCGATAGCCACCCAGAACGGCAGGCTGACGATTAGCGCCGGAAGGGCGAAGGCTGCGATCCGCTCACCGAGGACAGGGGGATGGGCCGCGCCGGCTACATAAGACCGCAGCCACAGAAAAAATGCCGCCGCCACGAAGACCAACGCGGCAAAGTCAAGATACAGGCTGAGTCCGACAAGCGCTCCTGAAAGAATGAGCAGGTTTCTGCGAGACGATTCGTCCGCAGCCGCGCTAAAGGCCCGGAATAGGAAATAAAGGGCCGTGACCTCCACTAGCAGCAGCAGGCTCATCGGCAGCGCCAGTCTGGCGTACGTCAGCGGCCAAACGCCGACCGCCATAAGCACAGCAGCAAACAGGGCCACGCGACGGTTGAACAGCATGGCGATCAGAAAGTACGTCACTCCGACGGAGGCCAATGACGCGATTCCGGAGAGCAGTCGCGCCATGCCGATATCATCACCAACCAATGCCGTCCAGAAGGCCAGAACGTAGGCGTATCCGGCCAAGGTCCCATCCAGGATGCCGTGCGACAGGCCAATCCAGCCCTCAATTTCGATCTGGCGCGCGACCAGGACAAATGCTTGCTCGCCCGGCATGATTTCTGCGGGAGTAGTTCCGAGACCCCCAAGCCGGGTCACTGCAAGAATCGACCCCATTGCGGCGATGATGACAACGGCCAACGTGAGCTTCTTGGCATGGGCGAGCTGTCCTTGTCCTGAGGACGCATCGCCTGAACCAACCGAAACTGTCGATATGACAACAGCGACCAGACTTGCGATCGAATCCGTGCGCGTAGAATTCTCTCCCGAAAGAGGCGAACCGCAGGCATTGCAGAAGTTCTGCTGCAACGGGTTATGGGCCGCGCACTGTGGACACACGACGCCGCCGGTAAGGGGCAGGGCGCAGTTTCCGCAATAGGATGCGCCCAATCGGTTTTCGTGACCGCAGCTGTTGCAAGTCACTCCCATTGTCGTCTTCCCTGCCCTACGAAGCCAAGGTACATGCAAGAAAAGCGCCGGCTCTGAGCAATCATCAGAAGCCTCGCTCCTTCATCTCCAGCCACTCGCCGACGTTGAATCCACCTTGGCCTGCCTCTGCCGCGGCTTTCTGAAGCAGTTGCCATGACTCGAAGTCCGCTGCGTCCACGGCAGGCTGTCGCGCCGCTGCCGTTTCCGGTCTCTCCATCCAGTCGAAGTAGCCTGAGACATTGACGTACGCGATGAGCGCCAAAACCGCGACCGCCGCTACCCCAACGACCCATAGACCCTTCAAGTAACGTAGACCGAACAGTCTATCCAGAGCAAGGGCGACGAAGAGATAGAAAAGCGGGGCGGCTCCGACGGCGCGTGCGGCGTCGGGAGTTCCGTTGCCGGGTATTTGGATGGGGAAGATCATCACAATGAAGAATACCCACCACAACACGGCCTGACGCCATCGTGTGACGGATACTATAAGCCCTCCCCAGAACAAAATGGCCGTCAACCTGTCGAGTAGCCCTCGACCGGGCGGTATGTATCTCGCGTTCAAACCCACATGCCACAGGCCGGTATCGACAAGGATAAATCCCTTGACGTTTTCCCACGTCTGATGAGCGATGATCTCGAAGTCGTCCTTGCCTTCGAATTTCTGGCGATTTTGCTCGTTGAGCACATAGACCGTATCTACACGCCGGTTGAAGCTCTCCCAGTCGTCCAGCGCGTTGTCGAGCTGCGGCCAGAAGAGCACGAGGGCCGTAAGACACATGACGCCGTAGCCGATCAGCAGGCGTTTACGCACCTCGCGATGAAGGAAGATTGCAATGGGAAGGTAGACAAGGAGCGCGACGATGATCACCCGCCCGCTGGTGTACCCGTACAGTCCGAGGGCTGCGAACAGCCCCGTCGCGGCGAAGAGCAGCAAAGAGACCGACAGGCGCTTGCTTCTGATCGCCGCGTTGAGGGCCAGCATTGCAGAGAGCGCGTACAGCCCGACGTGAATGTTCTCCCAGCCGCTCCGGGAGAAGTGGAGGTACCACACGCCGGTAGCCAGCAGGAACGTGGCGCCCAGACTTGCGGGTCTGCCGACACCCTGCTGGCGGACGACGGCATAGAACACCAAGATTGACGCGGTGCTCAGAGCGACGCTTGCCATGCGCATTCCGACGATCGTCTCACCAAAAACGCCCATGAACCAGCCCATCATGTACACGCTGAAAGCCGGTTGCGGCTTCCAGTCCAACTCGAAGAAGCCGGGGCCTATGTCGGCCATGATGCGGTAGACGACAATGAGGTTGTCCGCTTCGTCGGGGACCAGGTTGGGAGGAATGTCCGCAAGCGAATACAGCCGGATTAACAGGGCAAACGCGATGATGGCCGCCAGCGTCACGAGCGGCCAAGTGAGAAAATTGAAGCGCCCCCGCAATCGGTCGTAGTAGCGTGCTCCTGTTGACGTCGTGCGCTTCGATTCGTCGAGGAGGACGCCGCAAGCATCGCAGTGAGCGCTTTCTTCGGAATTATTGCGACCGCAGAAGGGACATGCGACATCGAAGACCAGCGTACGCCCGCAGTTGCCGCAGAACCGTGAGCCTGGTGCGTTTTCATGTTCGCACCAGGCGCAAGAGCTTGATTGAACGGAGGACGCCTCGCTCTTCATGCTTGGAGAGTTACCTCGCCTGCGACGATGGACTTCGTCGTGCCGTCCGCTTTGGTCAGAATCAGGTTCCCCATCTCGTCGACACCAGTGGCCACGCCTTCTTCCGCGCTATCTTGCCAGCGCACGACGACGCTCTGCCCAAGCGTCTCCAACCTCGATGCCCATTCCTCCCTCATCGAACGTCCCTTCCGGATGAGGGCGTATCGCCAGTCCAGCCCTCGGAGCACCTCGATGAGAATGTCTGTGCGGTCGAACGTCATTCCCGCCTCACGGTACATACTCGTGGCCGTCCCGGCAATTTCCGGCACGACTGCCGGATTGGAATTGACGTTTAGCCCTACACCGAGAATCGTGAAGTCCATACCTGCGAATGTCGCCGTGCTTTCGATGGACTGTTCGCGCCCCCCTCTCTGTATCTCTCCCCCGGCGGGGGAGAGACCGGAAGCGACTCCGCCAACGCCCCCTCCACCTGCCCGGCCATGTGCGGAGGGCGTAACGGTGCTCTCGACAAGGATGCCCGATACCTTGCGGCCCACCAGTTTCACGTCGTTCGGCCACTTTATGGAGGCGTCGAGGCCTGTCATTTCACTAACCGCCGAGCGGACGGACAGAGCCGCCGCCATGTTGATGTACGGGGTTTGAGCCGCCTCGGGCCTGAAGACGACGGAAAACAGCAAGTCCTTCCCTGGAGCGGACATCCATGAGCGGTCGAACCGTCCCCTGCCCGCCGTCTGCTCCTCAGCGATGACTACGGTACCCTCAGTTGCCCCGCCTTCAGCCAGCGCCTTCGCTTCGTCCATCGTCGAATCGAGCGACTCGAACAGGTGAATATCGCGTCCAACCATACAACCGGCCAACTGGCTTGTTATTCGGTTTATTTCGAGTCCCGACATTAGCTCCAATCCAGTCTTCGATGACCACGCGGCATGATACACTAACGCCGCTTTCTCAGTGCGAATATCGGGGGTGTCGAATTGTACGACTTGCTTATCAAGGGTGGCACGGTGATCGACGCCGCGCTCGGGCTGAATGAAGTTCGCGACGTGGCGATTGCGGACGGCGAGATCGCGGCGATTGAGGCCGACATTGACGGCGAGGCCCCCGAGGTGGTTGACGCCGCAGGGCTGATCGTCACGCCGGGCCTCATCGACATGCACATGCACGCCTACTGGGGCGTCTGCTGCTACGGACTCGAACCCGACGCCATCAACATCGCGCGCGGCGTGACGACGGCGATGGACTGCGGTTCCGCGGGCGCGAGGACGTTTCCCCACTTTCGACGCACTGTCATGGAGCGCTCAGACACGCGGCTCTACGCGCTGCTCAACATCTCCGCAATGGGCATCATTTCGCCCTCCATCGGCGAGCTCTTCGATATGCGCTGGGCGCGGGTGGAGGACGCAGGAGAGATGGGGCGTAAAAATCGTGACCTGGTGCTGGGCATCAAGGTGCGACTTTCGCACCACACGATATTCCTTGACGATAAGCTCGACGCCCTGAAGCGCGCCATAGCCGCGGCGGAGATGTTCGACGGCATTGTCATGGTGCACGTGGGCGACATCGAGACGCCCCTGGAGACCCTGACAAGGCACCTGCGCCCCGGAGACGTGGTAACGCACGCATTCAGGCAGTGGGGCGGCGTCGTGAGCGCAGAACGAACGGTGACGGACGCGATACGGGAGGCACAGAAACGTGGGATAGTCTTCGACGTAGGGCACGGCGGAGGGAGCTGCTCATTCGACACGATCGAGACCGCGCTCGCGCAGGGCTTCTATCCCGACACCATCAGCAGCGACGTGAGCACAATCAGCGTGGAGGGGCCCGTCTACGATCAGGTCACCACCATGTCGAAGTTCCTGCACTTTGGCATCCCGCTCGAGGACGTTGTGCGCCTCAGTACGCAGGGGCCCGCCGAGAAGATGGGCATCGCGGACGACCTCGGATCGCTGGCCGTCGGCACCACCGCCGATGTCAGCATCCTCTCGGTCGACGACGGCGACTACACCTTCATGGACGCCCAGAGGAAGACGACCTCCGCGAGCAGGAAGATCAACTCCGTAGAGACCGTCAAAGACGGCAAGCTGTACCGGGACTGGGACCGGTAGGAATCCAGATCGGGGCATCGGACACACGAGGACACGACCCTTGTACGACCTCCTGATAAAAGGCGGGACCGTCGTCGACCCGGCGCTAGGGGCTAACGGCCTCGCCGATGTTGCCTTCGTCAATGGGACGGTCGCAGCCGTTGCGCCGAGTATGTCCGAAGACGAGGCTACTGAGGTTTTCGACGCTTCAGGGCTTATCGTCACTCCGGGGCTGATCGACCTCCACGTCCACAACTTCTGGGGCGTGTCGCACTACGGCATCGACCCGGACATCACCAATATAACGAACGGAGTGACGACTGCCGTCGACGCGGGATCGGCGGGCGCGGCCACGTTCGCAGCATTCCGGCGATACGTCATCGAACGGGCGGATACGCGGCTGTTCGCCTTGCTGAATATCTCTCTGACCGGCATGATCTCCAACGACATCGGCGAACTCGAAGACCTGCGACACGCCGATGTAGTTCAGGCCGTCCGTGTCGGCCGGCAAAACCGCGACCGCATCGTTGGCATCAAGGCACGGCTGTCCCAGGACATCACGCGGCAGCACGACGTGGAATCCCTGAAACGCGCCATCGAGGCGGCGGCGGCCATCGGCGGGTTCGTGATGATCCATGTCGGCAAGACCCACACGCCGTTGGAGTCTCTCATCGAAATGCTCCGTCCCGGAGACGTGGTCACGCATACCTTCCACGGTCACGCGCAGGGCATCCTCGACGACGCGGGCAAGGTCAAAGCTTCGTTCAGAGAGCACCAGCGACGAGGGATCGTCTTCGATGTCGGTCACGGCGCGGGCAGCTTCTCATTCGACGTTGCCGAGCGCGCGATGGCCGACGGGTTCCGTCCCGGCAACATCAGCAGCGACCTGCACCTCTACAACGTCGAGGGGCCGGTCTTCGATCAGGTGACCACGATATCCAAGTTTATGTGGCTCGGCATGTCGCTGTACGACGTCATCGCTCTCACGACGGCGGAGACGGCCAGGACGATGGGAGTCGAGGAACGATTGGGCACGTTGAAAGCCGGGGCCGTCGGGGACGCCACGATTGCCCGCATCGACGAGGGATCGTTCAATCTCACCGATTCGTACGGACGCTCGGTAACATCCCCTCAGAGGTTGACCCATGTCGCGACCGTCAAGAACGGTCGAATCTACAAGCCGTGGCTCCGTGGCACATAGATACGACCTAATACTATCCGGCGGGCGTGTCATCGACCCTTCACAGGGCATCGACGCCGTGCGCGACGTGGCTTTGGCAGACGGGAAGGTCGCGCTCGTCGCCGAAAATATCCCCACCAACCGAGCTCGGCACGTTTTCGATGCCACGGGCATGATCGTCACGCCCGGGCTCATAGACCTCCACACGCATGACTTCTGGGGCGCGTCACGCTACGGAGTTGACCCGGACACTGTTCATATTGCTCGCGGTGTCACGACGGTCGTGGACGCCGGTTCATCAGGGGCGAACACCTTCCCGGCCTTTCGCTTACACGTTATCGGCCGCGCCAAGACGCGCATCTTCGCCCTTCTCAACATCTCCGCGATGGGCATGGTCCTGGGGTACGCAGGTCTCGAGGACACTCGCTGGGCGAACGTCGAAGAGGCGGTGCGCGTGGGCCGCGAGAATCGGGATGTTGTCCTGGGGGTCAAGGCAAGGATACCTCCCCTACCCGCCGAGGACTACAGGGAAGTTCTTAAGCGCGGCATCGACGCGGCGGAAGGGATGGACGGCATCTTCATGCTCCATCTCGGCGGCACGAGCATACCCGTCGCCGAGCGACTAAATATGCTCCGACCCGGCGATGTACTGACGCACTCGTTCCGGCACAGCCCAGGCGGGAACGGAATTCTCGATTCCGAAGGTAACGTCCTGGACGAGGCGTGGGCGGCCAAGGAGCGCGGGGTCGTCTTCGACGTGGGACACGGAGGCGGGAGCTTCTCGTTCGAGACGGCGGAACGCGCAATGGCGCAGGGATTCTTCCCAGACACGATCAGCAGCGACCTCCACATCGGCAACGTGGACGGGCCGGTCTACGACCTTCACACGACGCTCTCGAAGTTCCTGCACCTTGGAATGACGCTCGATGAGGTCATACGTCGCGGCGCCGTAGCTCCGGCAAGCGTCATCGGCAAGTCCGATGAGCTGGGAACGCTAAAGCCGGGCGCGGCAGGCGATGTCACGATTTCCAGAATCGAAGACGGTCGGTTCGAACTGAGCGACGCAGGACGTCGGCGGGTCGTGGAGGCGACACATCGCTTGACCCACGTCAAGACGATCAGATCCGGTCGCGAGTACCGTCCTTACCTGGCTTGAAGCCGGCTACGCCGTGATGGTCCGCTCGGCGCTGCCCTGATCGACGTAGGTCGTCTTTCCCACGCTCGTTACCGTGATCTCCTGTCGGTATAGAGCGTGACCAAGCTCCCGCTTTGCACTGAAAGTCTCGGTCTTTGACGCCACCGAATCGGGGTCCGGCCCGCCAACGAGCGCCTCTTCCAAGACCCGACCGTCCATCCTCTCGCCGCCGGGCACACCGAGTATCCTGAGCGCCGTCGGGGCGAGGTCTACGTTTCCCGTCGGGGAGCCCACTCGGATGCCGCTCTTGAAGCTGGGCCCGCCCGCTATCAGGGTGTTTCGCATCTCGTGCTTGCTGAGGGAGCCGTGATCACCTTGACCGACTGGCTGGCCTGCCGTATGCGCCAGACCCGGCACGCCCGCTTCGTTTGGCTCGGAGTCCCACGTGAAGGACATCGTGAGGTCGGGAGAGCGTTCCCCTTCCTGGCCCACGAGACGCGCAGGCAGCGTACCTTCGATTCCCCCATGGGCATTGGGCACAGTGATAGCGCCACACCAAGGCTGACGCATCAGCCACTCGGCAAGGCGGTCGACGGCATCCGTGCTTCTGTCGGGCACCCAGAACAGGACTGAGGCCCCGTTCGTTCCGAGTACAACCGGAACGGGGCATTCGTGATTGACGAGCGACTCGATGCCGATCAAGCCTCGTGAGGTCGAGTAGCCATGGTCGGAGACGACCATGATGTCAGTCTCAGATAGCCGTCTGTTCTTGTCCAGGTGCTCGATGACCTTGCCGAATGCATTGTCGGCAACCCTAAGCGCTTCCTTTCCGTGTTCTGAGTTCACTCCGGCGGCGTGCTGGGCGTGGTCGGGTTCGTCGCACCAGTAGACCGCGAGATCGCAGTCGTCCAGTACGTACTCCGTGAGAACGCGCGTCGCGTACTCATTGCGCCCATGGTCGGGTTCTGTCCGGTCGCCCCACTCGCCGAAACGCTCGGTAATGGATGCTCCCAGGTCTTCCGGAATCGTAAATTCAGGATGGATGCTCCGGCCATGCCCCGCCATCGGCTTCGGATTGTGGACGAACGAGTTGCCGCTGGAGCCGGTGCCCACGGTCACGAACCGTTTTCCATGACCGGAAATGATCTCCGCAAGCGTCGGACGGAAGAGCAGGCGACCGGTATTCTCTACCACGGTCGCCAACTCGTCCACAAGCGCCGAGAACGCGCGGGTCCGGTCGTACTCGCGGATGACGAGCGTGTTGCCAACGAGACCGTGCCGTCCGGGATAGCACCCCGTCATGATGCTGGCGGCGTTCACGCGCGTGACCGACGGGTATACCGGGTGGTGGTTGTCAAAGAACACGCCGCCCGACGCGAATGCCGCGAGGTTCGGCATCAACTCCTTGGTCACCTGCAAGGGCTGGAGGCCGTCGATGGCGAAGATCAGTACGGAAGGCATCGCAGTACGCTCCTTGAGTCGTCGTTTGAAGAGAATGGAGAGGCCGGTGAGAGCGTTCGTCTCCGCTCTCGGAGAACCTATGGTAGGATACCGAAAAACGTGAAGGAGCGCGACATGGCGAATCTGCCAACGGCTGTGCTGGGACGTACGGGACTTGAGGTAACGCGACTTGGGTACGGAGCGATGGAACTGCGCTCGAACGACGGTGACCGCGCAGTGAGCGAAGAGCACTCGACCAAGGTGCTCAACGCGGTACTGGACGCGGGGATAAACTTCATCGACACGGCAGTTTGCTACGGCCTCAGCGAGGAACGAATCGGCAAGGCAATCGCACACCGGCGCGACGAGTTTTTCCTTGCCACCAAGTGCGGATGCCCCGCGACGCCCGCCGCGCTCGAGGCGGGCGGGAACGACTACGGCCCCGAGAACATGGAGGCCGGCGTCGACCAGAGCCTCCGACGCATGAAGACCGACCACCTCGACATCCTTCAGTTTCACGGAACGCCGGCGCAGTCGGTGCTGGAAGAGCACGACGCCATCGAAACGCTGCAGAGACTCAGGGACAAGGGGAAGATCCGGTTCATCGCCTCATCTTCGTCCATCCCGAACATTCGAGACCATATCGAAATGGGCGTGTTCGACGCGTTCCAAATCCCCTACTCTGCCCTGAGCCGCTCACATGAAGGAGTCATCGCACAGTCAGCTGCGTCGGCAATTGGCACCGTGATCCGTGGCGGCGTCGCGAAGGGCGAGCCGGGCGTATCGGGAGTGACACGGCAAGAGGCATGGAAGACATTTGATGACGCTCGCCTCGAAGACCTACTCGAACAGGGCGAAAGCAAGACCGCTTTCATTTTGCGGTTTACCCTCGCGCACCCCGACATGCACACGACGATCGTAGGCACCCAGAACATTGACCACCTCGAAGAGAACGCGCGGGTGGCCGCCATGAACGGTCCCCTTCCCGCCGACGTGTACGCAGAGGCCAAGCGGCGGCTCGACGGTGTGGGTGAAACGTCGGAGGACTGACATGGGCAAGGCGCGAATGGGCGTGATCGGCGCGGGCTGGTGGGCGACACAGTTCCACATCCCCAGCCTGAAGACCTACGAATACGCCGAGTTGGTAGGCATCGCCGACCTCAAAGAGGACAAGCTAGCGCGCGCAGCCGACTACTACGACATCGCTAATCAGTACACCGACCATCGTGACCTACTGGCCTCCGGCGTCGACGGCGTGGTAGTCGCCGTCCAGCACGCCTACCACTACCAGGTCGCAAGGGACGCCCTCGACGCAGGCGTTAGCGTTATGGTGGAGAAGCCCATGACCCTCCGCGCGGACGAGGCATGGGACCTGGTCGAACGCGCGGAGAGGAACGGGCTCCACCTGATGGTGGGCTACACCTTCCACTTCACACGGCACGCCGAGGCCGTGCGCGACATCGTGCAGTCTGGCAAGCTCGGCGAGATACAGTTCGTATCCGGCATATTCGCCTCGATGGTCGAGTCCTACCTGCGGGGGAACCCCGACGACTATGCCGACGTGTTCAAGTTCCCGGTCACCGGGCCGGAGCGGTCGACTTACTCCGACCCTGCCGTCGCAGGCGGAGGACAGGGCATGGTGCAGGTGACGCACCCGATGGGCATGGCCTTGTGGGTGACGGGCCTTCACGCCGTGGAGGTGTCCGGGTTCGTGGAGAATTTCGACCTGGCGGTCGACCTCGCCGACGCATTCGGCTACCGGCTCAACAACGGCGCCGTCGGGGTCATGGGCTCGACCGGCGGCGTGAGGCCCAATCAGCCGCAGTTGCAGGCAAACACCTATTTCGGCACGAACGGATTTATCCGGCAAGACCTCGTGAACGGGCGCATGAGCGTCAACTACCACGACGGTACGTCCGAGGTGTTCTCCGACCTCACGGAGGAAGAAGCCTACCCTGCCCACCTCCCATCCCGTTCGCTGGCCGATCTCATCAACGGGACTGGCGAAAACCGGGCGCCGGGCGAAGTGGGAGCGAGGGTCGTCGAGTTCCTCGAGGCCGGGTACCGCTCGTCCGAGACGGGCACAACTGTCAAAATCGCACCACGTGGCTGAATAAGAGGTATCGTTATGGAGCGCGTAGGCTTCCTTCTGAAGATCCGCAAGGACCGGCTGGACGAGTACAAGAAGCACCACGAGGCGGTGTGGCCGGACATGTTGGACGCGCTCCGGCGTCACGGCTGGCAAAACTACTCGCTCTTTCTGACAGAGGACGGGATGCTCTTCGGCTACTTCGAGGCGGAGGACAGCTTCCAGGCCAGCCTCGACGGCATGGCGACAGAGGAAGTCAATACGCGATGGCAGACCTTCATGGCCGACTACTTCGAGGGCATTCCGGGCCTGCCGGACGAGAGCATGGTGCAACTGGAGCAGGTATTCTATCTCGAGTGACGCGCGGGAGGCAGGTTCATGCCTAGCTGGAAAACCCTGGGGGCGGGATGCCTTACGCTCGTAGCGATTCTCATCGTCGCGGGAGGCTGTGTAACCTCATTAGTGCTCTTGGGCCAGGCAATGGAACAGGAAGCGAAACCGAACAGCGCCCTGGTCGCACTCGCGATCACGATCGTCGTGGCAAGCGTGCTTTTCATCGCGGCGCGCGCGTTGTCGAGAGAGCCTGAAGAGTAACGGGGAGTCCACACACAAACCGCTGGACTTTTGATGATGCCCTCGACAAAGCGTACCTGACATTGTACAATAGTACGTACAATTCTATGGGATTCACTCACGTGCGACGATGACCTATCGGGTCCTGCTTACGGTTAAGGCCCGGGAAATGCTGCGAAGCATCACCGACCGTCGAATACGCGCCCAGATTATTCGGCGTGCCGAGAGGCTGGCAGAGGAGCCGGAGAAGCAAGGGAAACCGCTCGGGAACGAACTGGCAGGATATTGGTCAACCCGTGCCGCCGGGCAGAGATACCGCATCATCTACAGCATAGATCGAGGCGAAGTGCACGTAATTGTCATAGCGGTTGGGATTAGACGTGACAGACACCGTCGAGACGTTTACAGGCTCGCTCAACGTTTGATTCAAATGGGTCTGGCGCCGCCGCAGAATGGAGGAAACTAGGCATGACTACATACACGGAATATGGAACGGAGAACATTCCCATCGTGCAGGCTCGGGCGATGCTCTCTCAGCTCCCTGAGCAGCTGAGCGCCGAGAACCGGGCGGTGGCCCTGACGAGACACGGGAAGCCCGTTCTGGCAGTTATGCCCTGGGAACTCTTTGAGTCGATCATGGAGACAATGGAGATCATGGGGGATGCTGACATGATGGCCGCGCTTCGTGAGAGCATAGAGGATATTCGCGAGGGCAATCTGATTCCCCTTGAGCAGGTCAAGGCCGAGTTGGCGTGAGGGAGGGCAGACGGGAAGCCTATGGATAAGCCGGAGTTCGTCGATACCCACGTCCACTACTACGACATGCAGCACCCGGAGTTGGTGTATGCACACTGGGGCCCCGATGTCGATCACCCCACCCTCGGCAAGCAGATGCGGAAGCTTGGGGAGCGGAATTTCGTGGCCGAGGACTACATAGAGCTCACCCGTCCCTCGAACGTCGTCAAGGCGGTCCACGTCCAGGCCGCCATCGGATCGCCCGACCCCGTCAAGGAGACCGAGTGGCTCCAGGAGGCGGCGGACCGAACGGGCTTCCCCCACGGCATCATCGCCTTCGCAGACCTCTCAGCACCTGACGTGGAGACTATACTCGCACGTCACTGCGAGTTTGCCAACATGCGCGGCATCCGCGACTTCGACTCGGCAGGTCATTTGACCGACACCCGCTTCCTCAACGGCTTCGCCTTACTGGAAAAATACGACCTCATAGCCGGCATGAACGTGACTTGGGAGCAGATGGAGACCGTCCGGTCGTTGGCGGACAGCCACCCCAACATTCGCATGGTCATCGACCACACGGGCGGCCCCTGGGAGCGCGACCGAGATTACCTCAAGAGTTGGAGGCGCGGCATGGCCACCGTCGCGGGGGCGGACAACGTATGGTGCAAGATTTCAGGACTCGGCATGACCGACCACGACTGGACGGTAGACTCGATCAGGCCGTTCGTCCTCTACTGCATCGAGACGTTCGGGACCGAGCGGTGCTTCTTCGGCACGAACTGGCCCGTCGACAGCCTCTGGAGCGGGTATGCGGACGTGGTCGACGCCTACACGAAGATCATTTCGAGCTTCAGCTCGGACGAACGGGAGCGGCTGTTCGTCAAGAATGCCGAGCGGCTATACCGTATTTGACAGGTCGTACTTAAACGCCATCACGGTCAACTCCGGCCGGGGGTGAAAGTCGTACTGCGGCACCCGCACGAATCCGATCCGCTCGTACATGCCCCGGGCAAGCTCCATATACGGCGTCGTGTGCAGCGCGAATGCGCCAGCGTTCTGATCGCGCGATCGACGGATGCACTCCTCGACGAGCGCCTTGCCGATTCCGCGTCCCCGTCGTTCCGGCAGTACGGCGATGAGACGAGCGCCCGTCCACTCACGCGGCCACTCCGACTGCGTCCGCTTGATTCTCGCCGGGTAGAAGGTCGCAGAACCGACGATTTCCCCGTCCTCGACCGCAACAAGCAGTTCCGACTCCGTCATGCGACTGCGAACGTCGAGGATGTTCTGCGAGTACCGTTCCCATGCGTCGGGCGGCAGCAACGGTCCATACTCGGCATAGGACTTCAGGATGACCTGCGCAACGGCGGTGTGCTCGTGAGACTCGGCGATGCGGAACAGGACGGTCATTGGGGCCGTGGGAGTCTCACCGGTTCGCCAGCGCTTCGGGGTTCACCATGTTCTCGACCGGCTCTCCGGACAGGGCTGCAACGATGCTGCTCGCGGCCATCATTCCCATTGCCGTGAAGGTCGCGGCGCTGGCGCTGCCTATATGGGGCGTGATGACGAGGTTATCGAGCGTGAGAAGCGGGTCGTCTATCGGTATCGGTTCCGGGTCGGTAACGTCGATGGCGGCGCCAGCGATGACATTTGCGGAAAGCGCCTCATACAGTGCCTTTTGCTGCACGACCGGTCCGCGCGCCATATTGACCAGGACTGCGCTGGGCTTCATCATGGCGAACTCGTCCTCGCCCATCAGGCCGCGCGTGTCATCGGTCAATGGGCAGTGCAGGCACAGATAGTCGGACTCCCTCAGCAACGTCTCCAAGTCCCCTGCCCACTTTGCGCCCAACTCCTTCTCCGCCTCCGGCCTGCGTGTGCGCGAGTAGTAGATGACCCTCATGTCGAACCCGGCGGCGCGTCTTGCCACCTTCTGCCCAATCCCGCCGAAGCCGAAGATGCCGAGAGTCTTGTTGTAGGCGTCGAGTCCAAGATAGGGAGTCTGGTCGAAGACGGTCCACTTCCCTTCTCTGATCGCCCGGTCGGAACGTGTCACCTGCCGGGCATAGCTGAGCAAGAGCGCGAAGGTCATGTCCGCGCAGGCGTCCTGCAGGATCCCCGGCGTATTGGTCAGCAGGACGCCGTTTCGAGTCGCCGCGGGGATGTCCACGTTGTCGGTTCCGACGGCACGGTTGCCGATGACCTTGAGACGCGAGGCGCTGTCGAGTACCTCGGCGTCGATGATGTCAATTCCCTCCGGGAGGAAGCCGTCGCACTCGGAGGCCATCTTGACGGTCTCCTCGTGAGTCGGGGTGATGTTGCTCTGGCGAACTACAACGTCGCAGTGCTCTGACAAGTACGCCTCGATCTGGGGGTCGTGGTAGTTCCGCATCAGCCATACTGTCGGTCGTGCCATCCCTTAACCTCGCTCTCGTGTTGATTGTCCCGTCTCAGCATAGGGGCGGGGTACTGCCCCCTCTCTGTATCTCTCCTCCGCCGGATGGGGAAGAGAGTATTGAATGGTGACTAGAATCCCACGGCACCGCCGTCCCGCCGCGGGTCCGCTCCACCCTGGAACGTTCCCTGCTCCTGGTCGACCTGAATACCCTGCGCGCCTCCGACACTCCTCGAAAACGCCTCTACCACGTCGACCTCGTGACCCCTGAGCTCCAGGGCGCGCCTGACGTGCCACGGGAACCGCTCCTCCATCATAACGCTCGTCCCAAGCGTGTACTTGAAGCGCGGCGCCTCGATGGCCTGCTGCACGTTCATTCCATATTCAAGCACGTTCATGAGCATCTGTGGAGTGGTCTGCAATATGCCGAAGCCCCCGGGAGTGCCGATGCTGAGGCGGAACTCGCCGTCCTTGAACGTCTGTGTGGGGGCGACGACGAAGTCCACTCGCTTCCAGGGTCCGATCTGATTTGGACTACCCTCATCCAGCTCGAAAAAGCTGCCCATGTTGTTTAAGAAAATACCGGTGTCGCCGGCGATTACGCTGGAGCCGAAACCGCCTCCGAGGGTCTGAGTGATCGACACCACGTTGCCGTCGCGGTCCGCCACCGCGAAGTGAGTTGTCAACCCGCCGTCAAACTCCATGGCACTACCCGGTCGGAGCGGATTGTCTGGAGAGGGATAGGCATACCGTTCGCCACGGACATTCGCCGCCGTCGCCATATCGATCCGGCCCCGCTGCGCGGCGGTATACTCGTTCGACAGCAGCCCGGCCAGCGGCGCCGTCACGTAGTCGGGGTCACCCGCCCACTCGATACGGTCCGTGACCGCGAGTTTGACCGACTCCATGAACCGGTGGAGCGTATCAGCCGACTGGTATGTCGGCTCCGAACCTTCCATCGTCTTGAGCGTTTGAAGCACCTGGAAGCCGCTGGAATTCGGCGGAGCCGTGTAGATGCGATAGCCGTTGTACTCGGCGCTGATCGGCTCCTGCCACTCGACCTCGTAGTCCGCAAGGTCGTCCATGGTGAAGAGGCCGTTCATTTCCTCGCTGGCCTTCACGATGCCCTCAGCGATTTCTCCCCGGTAGAGCACATCCGCGCCTTGTTCGGAGATCAGCTTCAGGGTGCGGGCCAGGTCGGGCCACACAAGCCGCGTGCCCGGCGGATGGGCCGCTCCCGCCCCGTCGAGGATGGTCTCCGCCGATTTTGGAAACCTGCGTAGGTGTTCCGCCGTCTGGTGCATGATCTCGCTGTTGATGAAGGTGATCGGGAACCCGTTCTCGGCATAGCTGATGGCCTGCTGGAAGAGACGCTCGCGGTCCATCGTGCCGTAGGTCTCGTGAAGCGTGAGCCAGCCCGCCAGATTGCCGGGGATCAGCGGGGCCAGGATGCCCTGGTCGAGCGACTCCTTAGTGAACTTATCGGGCGTCGCGGCCTTCGGCATCCGTCCCGAGAAATTCAGGGCCCTCACTTGCCCTTCCGAGGCGACGTGCGCGAGCGCGAGGCCGATGCCACCCACACCCGACATGTACGGCTCAACGACATTCAAGGTGGACGCCACTGCCACGACCGCGTCGAAGGCGTTTCCGCCCTCGGCCATGACCTGCACACCCGCGAGGGATGCCAGCGGGTGAGCCGATGAGACCATCCCGTTGACGCCCATAGCAACGGGCCGATTGGCAGCGGGGTACCGGTATGAGTCGAGCATATTTCCCTCACGCGTATGTGGCTGAAGCGCCACCTAACCTAGTGGGAATTGGATGCCTTGTCAAGACAAAAGCAGAGCGGCCTGGCCTCTAACTGCCCAGTGTTCTTACACCTGAAGGCGTAGACACAGGCAAGTTCAAAACAGGCCAGGAATCGACCCTGCGTCCACGCGCACAACCCTGCGCTCCAAACGCTGCAGCGTGCGAAAATCACCCACGGCCTGAGCCTTTGCGAGTGCGCCGAACGAGTAGCCCTTTCCCGGTATTGCAACGTCTTCGTGGTGATCAGAGGTGATCTGCAAGAACAGTCCCGTATTCGGCCCGTGTTTGTGAAGCTGTCCTGTCGAGTGGAGCAGTCGTGGCCCGTATCCGAGGGTCGTTGCAATCTTGTGGCGCTCCATGACGGCGCGTCGGAGGTCGTTTAGCGCGCCATCGGCCACCGTCGTTGGTCGGATGTAAGCCATGATTGCCAGGTAGTCACCCGGCTGTGCTTGTCGCAGAAGGTCTTCAATCGATCCTGTGGGGCAAGCATCGGGGGGCATTCCTGACGATTCGATCTCCTCTAGGACGGCGACCGTCTGTTCCTTCGAGGCCTGTACGTTGGGCTGGTCGAACGGCTGTACGCCAAGAATCGAAGCGGCAACCGCAGTCGCGAACTCCCAACGAAAGAACTCTCCACCCAGATCGTGGGAATCCCGAAGGTGTATGGAGAGCACCGGGTGACCTTCGCATTTGATACCGGACACAGCCTCGTCAATCGCTCCGTTACTGTCGCCATCCACACGGAGATACACAAAGAAACGGTCGTCGCCGTAGTATTCGGGCGCCATGAGAGGTTCGTTGACAACGGGAACAATCCCTACGTCGTCCTTGCCCGTGCTTTCGGCGATGAGTTGGTCAACCCACATTCCGAAGCTGGCGACTGACGGAGAAGTGATGAGTGTCAGCTTGTCACGTCCCTCCTCTGCGAGTGCGCCCATCACTGCGCCAAGCAACGCCCCGGGATTTCCTTCGACCGGGGTTTCAGGGATGCACTGCCCAGCCATGTTCTCTCCCCCGTCCAGAAGCCTCTCGATATCAGCCCCCGCCAAGGTAGCCGGTAGCAGTCCAAAATGTGACAACGCTGAGTAGCGCCCTCCCACATCCGACGGAGGGTTGAAAACCCGCCGAAACCCGCTTTCCCGCGCCATTTGTTCGAGAGGCGTACCGGAATCGGTGATCGCGACGAAATTGGCTCCGGCCGGTTCCCTACCCAGTTGCCGGTCTACTACGTCTCTAAAGTATCCATACAGAACATTCGGCTCGATGGTCGTCCCCGACTTCGACGACACGATGAAGAGAGTGTGTGTCGGCTCGATCGCGTCCACAGTCTCACGGATGACCTCAGGAATCGTGGAGTCGAGGACGGTGAGCTTGAGAGGGCTTTCGCTCGGCGCGCATGTCTGCCGGAGCACTTCCGCGGCCAGGCTGCTGCCACCCATGCCGAACAGGACGGCATGACGGAAACCCGCAAGCCTCACCTCATCGGCAAATGCCTCAATCGCCGAAGTTTCATCCCGCATCGTGGACGGAAGATCGAGCCAGCCTAGGCGATCTACTATGCCCTCCGGGTCGGACTTCCAGACCGTGTGGTCGCTGTCCCAAATGCGCTGAACTACTTCCTCGGCGTCCAGTCGCTGCAAGGCGTCCGAGACGAGTTCAGAGTAAGCGCCAAGATGCGCGGACATCCGACTCTCGCCAAAGTCGATAGGAGCGGCTTCCAAGTGTCGCTTTGCCTGTATGGGTACGCCTGATTCAGCGCGGGATTATAGGCAGTATAACGTGCGAGGGCCGCGCAGCGTCATGGAAGACCGTCTGACGCGCGGCAACCAACGTCGCGTCGGCGTAGTCGTTCCCACCGGAATTGTGGTTGCGGTCGAAGTTCGGGAAGTCGCTGCTCGAAACGTCGATACGGATGCGGTGTCCGGGTTTGAACACGTTTGAGGTGGGATGGACCGCGATCTCGTACTCATAGACCGTCCCCGGTTCGATGAGCGACGGGTTCTCGAACGACTCTCGGTACCGCGCCCGCACGATTCCATAGCAGAGTTCCTGAGCGAAGCCGTCCGGCCAGATGTCCAGGAGCTTGGCGACGAAGTCCGTGTCCCTTGCGGTCGAGGCGGCATACAGCTTCAGCCGGATATGCCCGGTCACCTCGATCTCACGCTGCAACGGCGGCGTCGCGAATCGGAGAATGTCGCGCCGGTCGTCCAAGGCCCGCTGATCGAGCGGCTCATGCTGTCCTTTCTGCTGGTACAGCGTCATCACCGGGTCACGCGGGTCGTAGATGTACTCGTCCGCAGGCTCGTCGCGCGGCGGCTCAGGCGACAGCGTACCGTCTCCATTCACCGTAGTGGCCCCTCCCCCACTGTGCAGGTAGTACGGCACGTACCGTGTCCTCGCGAGCGGCCAGTCCTCCTCATCCCGCCATGTGTTGTCGCCCATGACGAAGATTCGGACTTTCGGCCAGTCCGCTATGGCGTCCTCTTCGTCGTACAGCCATCGCCTGTACCATTGGGCCGTAATATCGTAGTAGTCGAGATGCGCCTCGGAGCCGAAGTCCATGTCCCCCAGTCGCGTCGGCCATTCGGTGCCGTCATGCGTCCACGGGCCGACAATCAGGTACTGGTTATTCCGGGCCAACTCCGTTGCCGCGTTTTCCTGGAGACCCGTGAAGTTCTTGATCGCCATCACCTGCTGGTCGTACCAGCCCGTCTGGGTCAGGACCGGCACGGCCATATTGCGATGCTTGGCCTCGAATCCGAAATGGTCGGTCGCGTGGTCGTTCAGCCACTTCCGCCAGTGGGGGCCGATGCCGAACATCGTATCGTCGGGAATCTCCATCAGCGGCAGGTACCAGTACCACTTGCCGCGGTCGCGACTGAGGAAGAGCTCCTCCGCCTCATCCGGAGTGCGTGCACCGGTGGGGGCGTCTTCCCGTACACGCTGATCGGGAGCGAGGGTGTTTATGCTCCACCACAGCACCCGTCCCAACCGCAGCACGGCGCTCATCTCCCGGTCGAGGAGGTTGGCGCAGATGAGCTGCGGCATTATTGCATTGAGGTGCGGCGGCCTCGTGTGGGCAAGCTCAAGCTGCGTCCATCCGTTGTAGGAACCGCCCGTCGTGCCTACCTTGCCGGTAGACCATGGCAGCGACGCCGCCCACTCGACCGTGTCATAGCCGTCAACGTCGTCCATGTGATCCCCGCTGAAGAAGCCGGGCATGAACTCGCCGTCCGACCCGTACCGCCCGCGCACGTCCTGGATCACATACAGGAATCCGCGTTCCGCCAGCTTGGAGCCTTTGGCACGGAACCTCTCAGCCCCTTTGTTGTACGGCGTGCGTTCCAGGATGACCGGGAACTTGCCGTCGACATCGGGACGGTACACGTCGGCGCGGAGCACGACGCCGTCCCGCATCGTGGCCTCGACGTCGGCCTCCTGCGTAATCTCATACATGACCGGCGATGGGGCTACGCGCAAAGTGGGTCGTCCGGGTCCCAGCGACGGAACACAGGAGTGCCAGAGGCGGCGAGGTCGTCACGGGTGAGGGACCACCTCTCGGCCCACCGTTCGGGGTCGCGGAGCTCGCTGTCGGGATTCGACCGGCTGCGCGCGATGAACCCGGGGAACCACGGGCGTCCCGTCGCCTGCCCCACCGGGTTGTAGCGCAGGTCGAAGCTCCAGCGGATGGTGTCGGAAACATTTTCCAGCGAACCGTGCTGCGTGTACTTCGTCATGAACAGCACGTCGCCGGGCTTCATGGGCAGAGAAATGTGGTCGGGTGAAATGTTCTCGTCAGGGATGCCCGTCTTGCCGCCGGGCGCAACGCAATGGAGGTCGAGACCGTGCCTGTGGCTGCCCGGAACGACGGTGAGGCACCCGTTCTCCTCCGTGGCCTCGGTGACCGGAAGCCAGACGGTCAGCATGTCGCTCTCGTCCGCCTCCTCCGTGACGACGCCGATGTCCTGGTGCCACTGCGTCTTGGCGATTCCCGCGTGGAATCGCTTGTCCTCCGGCAGCACGGCAACGGGAGGCTTGACCCTCGTGTGCTGGACGGGGTTGCAGAAGATCTCGGGCCCGATGAACATCTCGACCGCGTCCAAGAGACGCCCGTTCCTGAGGAGCGCGAATGCCTCCGGCCCGGTGTGCATGGGAGTGTCGGACTCAATGGCGCTCTGTGGAAGCGATATGTCGAAGTGGCGGTAATAGTCACCCTCGGACTCTCTCGCCACCTCGGTCAATCGTTCGGCGAACGGCAGGTCCTCGAACGTCGCCGTCAGCTTTCCTTCCTGATACCAGTCCCTCGATAGCTTGTCGAGCAGGTCCTCGTACTCATCGACGACCGGCTGGATGTCCTCCACCGGATCGAGAACCCCCTCCAGCACGACGAACCCCTGCTCGTCGAACTCGTCTAGGACCGCCTGCTTTTTGATACCTTGCATATCGCTGCTCCAACCATGAACGAAGATTCGGGACTATCGTGGCAGATTATCCCGCCGTTGATGCGGTGAAGTCAATGAGCCAGAGGGTGCGGCTTCGGTCTATACTGGTATAGGAAGCCGCGCACAGCGGCCCGCAAGTCCTTTGATCGGTCCCGTTTGATTTATCGTGATTGTGTTTTCCGACACCTCACTTGGAAACGCAGTTAGGGGCTTCTTCACTATGTTCTAAATCCAAAATCCTTGTTCTCGTGTTGTATGGTTTCCTTTACAATAGCCAAGTGTCTATGACCTTCCGGTGTTAGACGAACCAAATCTAAATCTGTTTCACTCCCATACATTGTGGAATTGTAAGGTCGAGCAGGCCCGTCAGCAGCAATAGCATACCCACATTCCACAAGATATCTGGCAGTGTAAAATTCGTGTTCGTCTGCTCTAATGCTTTCTGTATCTTGGGGATTTACAGCTAAAGCGGAAAGAAGTTGACGAAAGGATTCTCTTGTTCCGTCATGGAACTGTAGAACACGTCCCGGTGCTAAACCTTCCAATTCCGTCATGATTTTCAGCATCAATACACTGTCAGGTTTCATAGCTATGTGTACCTCATTATTGTATTTTATGCTACCATAGCACACCGGTCGCCTTTTACAAGACATTTAGCCGCCGTTGGGTTCCGCCTTTATTCACGGAGGCGAATCCTACCGCCCTAAACTCCCCATCTTCTCAACAATCTCCGTCGTCCGAACGCTCACCGTACACACTCGCCGCAGCAGGTCGATGACCTTCTCCTTGTGATCGGCGAACCGGTACGTGTTGAATCGTTCCCGGATGGTCGGATCGCGAGGCCTCTTTTCCTTGTACTGGTCGAGCACCCATTCGAGCGCGGACCTGCTGCCGAGACGGTACTCCCAGGCTTCGGCTGGCACTCCAGCGAGGGTTGTCCGTTCGTCCAGCGTAATCACGCCACGCTCTTTGTCGGCACGAAGTCGTGCCTTGCCTGCCTCACGTTTCGCGTCCCTCCGTTCCAGCCCATACGGCTCCACACGCTCGAAGCCGATGTGCAGGTCGAGCAACTCTTGGCCCATGTCCGCCCATAGCTCGAAATCGTCGTACAGCGGCAGGCGCGGGAACTCGCGCAGCAAGTCGAGGGCGTACTTCTCCCTATACGCCGGGTCGTGCAGCAGGGCATACGTGTAGCCGAAGATTCTCTCAGCCGTGATTCCCGCACCCCGCTCGCCGTAATGTTCCCGGAACTGTCGGAGCCCCCACTCAGTGATGTTGCAGACGCGTCCGCCGTCGTCGGTGTACCGGTAGAGGGGGAGGCATTGCGTTCCGTCAAAGAACAAGTGGAGATCGGTAATTTTGTCGGTTGCCAACACTGCAAAAGGCCTACGTCCAGCAGTGGCTTGGAAACAAATAACTCTGTTGTCCTGCTTTAAGTCAGAACCGAACATACCGTAGTGATTTCTGGTAAGAACATCATTCATTATGAAGTCGGCAAAATGCTGCTTTACAACAAATGGACGGTATAACGATCGGATACGATTCGCGTCGCTAAAAACGATGCGGCGGCCACGACCGAACTCGTTACGCAGGTCACGACTCCATTTGATAACGGGATCAAACGACTTGTCATCAGTATCCAAGAATTCGTTATAAGTGTCCGAGAAGAACAGTGCTTTATCTCGGAGGCTGTGCATGTCGAAGTCATACACCCAATTATCCCGGTTAGTGCTGACTCCCATCGAATAACCGGTGAACATCGACTCTTCATCATCAGTAGCCCTGGCGAATCTGGTCTGTCTATTCGCAACGGGTAGCATCTTCTCAAAATCTGCGTCGATCTTGTTGAGCCAATTGTGTTTACTATCGGGCGTAATCTTTTCAAAGACGATATCGCCAACGTCCAGTTCACGCAATTCAGACAGTTTTTCAACACCGGACTGTTCATCCGCGAGAGCATAGTAATGAATCTTGGCCTCATGCTTCGACAGTGAACGTCTAATAAAGAAGCCAATTGCGACGCCAGTCATAATATCGAAAACGTTGCCAACTCGGCTGTTCTTCCGGACGTCTCCACCCAAGTCAACAATATACAAATCGCTGAACTCTCGCAGGGATACCTTGCGAAACCCATCATCTTGGAATTTGTCGAGATACCCTCGATTGGTAATGAATCCGATAATCCCGTCATCGGTCAACCGGTCTGACGCCCAGCGGACGAACCGTTTGTACATGTCGTACTGCTTGGTTTTCCGCGCCGTGCTGGAGTGGATGTAGGTCTCACCGATGCGACTGTCTATCTCTGGGTAAGCTCGGTTAGGATTGAAGTCATTGAAATTGCTCTGTGCTGCGTTATACGGCGGGTTCCCGATGATGACGCTGATCGTCTTCTCGTTCTGTTCCTGAATGCGTATCCAGTTGTCCACCGAGAGGCTGCCGAGGTTGAATCCGCTCTGCCGCGTGACGGCGCCGCCCGTCGACCCCTGCCAGTCCATGTTGTCCAACGTGTCGACAAAGCAGAGGTTGGGGAATTCCAAGTACTGCCCGGTCTTCTCTTTGTAGGTGTATTCGATGTTGAGGTTGGCGATGTAGTACGGCAGGATCGCCACCTCGTTGGCGTGTATCTCGTTGAGATACTTGTACTCAAGCCGGTCGTCGGGGAGATAGTCGATCAGGTTGGTGATGAAAGTGCCGGTGCCTGTCGCGGGGTCGAGTATCTGCACATTCTTGTCGGCGAGGCTGCGCCCAAAGTGCTTCTGCAGGAGATAGTCCGTCCCCCGGATGATGAAGTCGACAACCTCGTTTGGCGTATACACAACTCCCAGCCTGTCGGCTGCAGCCGGGTTGTACGCCTTATAGAAGTCCTCGTAGATGGCTTTGAGGAAGCCTTGCTTCTCGGCATAGTCCGCTATCTCGTTGGCGGCCCTGCCAATAACGCCGTAGTATGAGCGCAGCTTGTGTATCGCCTCTCGCTTCACGTCGCCGGTGAAGAACGTTCCTTCGAGCGCATCAAGCTGCCGCGCGACATTGTTCTCCCGGTGGAACTGGTCCTCTGCGAAGACCCGCAGAAAGATATCCTTGGTCAAGATGTGCTGAAGCAGCATCTCACGCACGTCGTCCTCGGTGACGGCAGGGCTGATGCTTTGACGACACAGTTCGAGGAAATCGAGAGCTGCTGCCTGATAGTCGGGGTTTTCTTCCTCCGCCTGTTCAACGGCCTCGCGAAGGTTCCTGATAACGGAGGGCAGGTCGGCCTTGAACTGCTGCTGCGCCTGCCGGAACTCCTCGATCTGCGGGAGCTCGTAGTCCAAGAAGCTGCGGATCAGCCGGTGCAGTTCACCCGGCTTGGTCATGTCCGCCCGCATAGCTTCTTCGCGGTTCTGAATCAAGACGGCGGTCTGTGAGTCCTCGAAAATGACGTTGTCGCGAGGATAGCCACGGTTTAGCTTGCGTTGAATCTCTGTGTCGAGGTCATCATGGGTATCCTTGGCCTCCCAGTAGCCGCGCGGCATTCGCAGACTGTCCTTGACCGTGCCGTCCGGAATGACATTGCCAGTGCGCAGTTCGGGAACGAGCATGAGGCGCTCACGGTGTTCCCGGCAGTAGGCATCCAGGCAGTTCTGAAAGGCGGGCCGGATGCTCTGCTCGTGGTCCGAGCCGCCGAACTCGATCAGTTGCTCCAAGTCGGAGCGGTATCGCTCGATGTGGTCATAGGAAGGCATACCACTGGCATTATACGACATGATCGGCGAAGGACGGCCCATCCACTCCCACCAAACCCAACTTGACCATCAAGAACACATGCTCTACCATAAGGATGCATCAGCTACAACTTACCGGTTCATCCCGTTCGCGCACTGGCCGATGTTACAAAATGTTACAAAATGTTACAAAATGTTACAGAAATTCGATTTCTCCCAAGCCATTGTCGATGCCCTCACCTCCTTCTAGTCGCACCTACTCAACACACACTCACATGCTCTTCGGCGCAATAGAGACAGGCGGCAGCAAGGTCATCTGTGCGGTCGGCACGGGGCCGGACGACATTCGCGACCGCATCCGTATCCCTACGACCACTCCGTCGGAGACGCTTGCAGAAGTCACCTGCTTCCTCCTTCGACATCACCGCGAGAAGCCTCTGGCTTCAGTTGGTGTGGGATCGTTCGGTCCCCTTGACCTGCTGCCTGGTTCTCCGACCTACGGGCATGTCGCCGCAACGCCCAAACCGGGCTGGGCGCATACTAACCTGCTTGGCCCAATTCGCAATGCGCTCAGCCTGCCCGTCGCGCTCGACACCGACGTCAACGCCGCCGCGCTCGGCGAACATCGCTGGGGCGCTGGCGTCGGACTCGACAGCCTGGTGTACATCACCGTTGGCACGGGCATCGGCGGGGGCGCCATCGTCAACGGTCGTCCTCTGCACGGAGCGAGTCATCCCGAAATGGGACATGTCCGCATCCCTCATGACCGCGAGGTCGACCCGTTCGAGGGCTTTTGCCCGTACCACGGAGACTGCCTTGAAGGCCTCGCGGCCGGCCCAGCAATCGAGTTGCGGTGGGGCCAACGGGGCGAGTCGTTGCCCGATGACCATCTGGCATGGTACCTCGAAGCGGTATACTTAGCAGCAGGTATTGCCAACATCGTGCTAATCTTGTCACCCCAACGTATCGTAGTGGGAGGCGGGGTGATGATGCAGCTTCACCTCTTCCCGATGATACGCGAGCGTGTGGTGGAGCTATTGCACGGCTACGGAATAACGGAGGAGATCGTGAGTAACATCGACGACTACATCGTCCCGCCTGTGCTCGGCGACGACTCTGGCATCGCGGGTGCGTTCGCCCTAGCGGAGATGGCGCTCGATTCCTCGAAGGAGACTCCATGACCAAGCTCCCAACAGCAACCCTCGGAAGGACAGGGATCGAAGTCACCCGTCTCGGCTACGGCGCGGGTCATCGAAAGCCGATGACGGAAAAGCAAAACCAGGAAATGGTGCGTCGCGTTGTCGATTCCGGGATAACCCTGATAGACACCGCCAACGACTACGGCAACAGTGAGGAGATGATCGGCCTCGCGATCTCCGACAGGTATTCGGAATTGACCGTGGCGACCAAGTGCGGCTGCTCTCCGAGCGGACATTTCTGGACGCGCGACAACCTCTTTCGCGGCGTTCACGAAAGCCTCGAACGCCTGAAGACCGACCGCATCGACATTATGCAGTTTCACGGCGGGAGCGTACGTGAATTCGAGGAAAACGACTCGGTGAAAGCCCTGCTGGAGATGCGAGAACAGGGGCTGGTCAAGTGGGTCGGCGCATCGACCAATCTCCCCCACCTGCCGACGATGATTGAATGGGGCGTGTTCGACATCTTCCAGCTCCCCTACTCTGCCCTCGACCGCACTCACGAGGAGTGGATAACGAAAGCGGCCGAGTCCGGGGCCGGCGTTCTCATTAGAGGTGGCGTGGCGCTTGGCGAACCCGGCGTTGGTAAGGGAGACCGGTCCGAATGGCAGGCGTTCGAAGAAGCGGGCCTAGACGAGTTGCGAGAGGACGGCGAGAGCCGCACAGCATTCGTTCTACGATTCGTGGCGAATCACCCCTTCGCCCACTGCAACCTCGTGGGCACCACCAACCCCGCTCACCTGCGGGAAAACATCGAGGCCATGATATGCGGCCCCTTACCCGACGACGTGTACGCCGAGGCGAAGCGACGCCTCGACCGTGTAGGGGTGGTCCAGTCTCCCGCCTGAATGGATCTGCTGAAGGTTATCGCGAGCTTCAAGGGTGAAGACGCAACGGCTCATCTCCCCGGCTTGGCCAAAGAGGAGTTGCGCTGCCTAAGCTCATCGAACACCTCGCCTGCCGGGAAAACTTGTCCTGCGTCGGCCTGCTCCGTACCTAGACGCACGCTCTCGCTAAGGTCGGCAAGCTCGGATTCCAAGTCGGCATCATGCTCATCGAGTAATGCAAGCGCACTGCCTAGCACGTCATCGGTCGACGAATACTTGCCGGACCCGATCTTGCGCTTGATGTGTGCGAGATTCCGCTCGCTGATGAAGACATCCATGGCCATACCGTAGCCCGAAATCGCTGTTGGCGCAAGAGCAGTAGATCCCAATGATCATGATGCTCTCTCCACATTACGCCCCTTGGAAGGATAGTGGGTCCCCGCTAGATGGGCGAAACGTCTCGACCAATCTCATCGCTCATGGCCTGAAGCTCTTTCAACAGCCGCTTCCGCGTCATCGGACGAAGGAGCCATCCGAGATACGTGAACATGAACGCCGTGATAGCCCCGTCCGACCCGGCCATCATGTCGTGGGTGACCTTTGTGCCGCCATCCACCGCTTCGATAGAAATCGTCCCCTGGTACGGAAAACGCCCCGCAGTGGTACGGGAGCCGAATCTCACGGGCGGCTCGAATGCGGTCAACTCGTATTCCACGTGACTGGTATTTCCGGACCAGACGTATTCGCTCTCGTACGTCGATCCCACTCCACGCTCGCCCTCCGAAGTCCATTTCGGTTCCTGGACAGCATCGACCCACCTTCCGAAGTTCTCGACATTTGACACAAACTCCCAGACCGCCTCCACGGGGTGGCCCATCACAAGCTCTGCCGTTGCCCCAATCCACTTCATGCCTTGCCTCCAGTTTGCAGTTTTCATGTTTCAAGTCCCTATGATACATCCGAGAGCCTGAATCGTGTGAACGCCACGATCAAGAACACCACGCCGAACGCGGCCACCGCCAGCATATTGATGATCACGTCCCCGAAATCGGCGTCGAACAGCATCAGGTTGTTGAACGCGGTATTCGCCCACCCGTGCGGAGTGAGCTTGGCGAGCGCCTGCATCCAATCCGGTGTTATGAACAGCGGCCACCATGAGCCCCCAAGTGGCGCAAGCACCAACGACGCCAGCACGCCTGCCGAGCTAGCACCCTCCGCTGTGCGAACGAGCGCGGCAAGCATGACGCCGAAAGCCGACGATGTGAACACCACGGCCAGAGAAATGAGTACGACCGCGAGTGGCGACGAGCCGAGGTCGATGCCGAATGCCACGACTCCCACGCCCCACAAGACAACGACCTGCATGACCCCTCGGTACGTGCCCGTCAGGAACTTGCCAAGAATTATCGACTCCCGTCGGACGCCGTTGGTCAGCAGGCGTTCCAGCGTCTGGTTCCGTCGCTCCCGCGCAATGGCCTCGGCGCTCAAAGCGGCGGCGAAGAAGATGAACATGGTCAGGTATCCCGACAGCGTGAAGTTGCTGGCGTTCGGCCTTTCAATGTCGCCAACCTGCTCTTCGGGAAAGCTGACAAGCTGAGTCGAAGCCGGGTCGGCAAAGTCCGGCAAACGCTGCATCGCCGCAGCGCGGTCAACTTCAGCCGGAAGCAAACTTAGCGACAAGACCACGAGTTGAGCGGTCGACACCTGTCGGGCGATGCTGCGCGCGATTGATTCGAGAGCGGCCGCGCCCTCCGGGTCGTCGGCGATGGTTACCACCTCCAGTACGGCTGTGGCGTCTCCGTCGCCACCGTTGAGGCTTTCGGTGAACCCGGAAGAAAAGGCTATGAAACCGGACAACGATCCGGCCTCGACCTCCCGTCGGGCAGTCTCATAGTCCAAGACGTTCACCGTGAATGTCTCGGCCTCCGAAAGTCCGTCAATGATCTGTCGGCTGAGGCTGTCCTCAGCTTCCTCTCTCGTTGCCAACGTCACTTGCAGGGGTTCGTCTTCAGGCAGAATACCGCCCAGCGCCAGGGTGAACCCCAGCGTGAACAGCAACGGGAAGGCGAAAGCAAAAACGACTCCAAACCGGTCCCTGAAGAAAATCTTCGTGTCCTTGCCGGCGAGAATGATCGACTGGCGGATGAATGTCCTCATCTTAGCGACCACCTCCCGCCGACCGGAAGAGCAGGCGCGCCGCCAGTAGGCCGACAACGGTCACTCCTCCCATTACCGCAAGCTCCGTCCCCTGAGCTGCCAGGGTCTCCGTACCGTCAACGACTCCTCCGAGAGCATCAATCGCGTAGCGGTTGAGGGTGAATCTGCTCAGCATCTCCAAGGCGCTGCCCGGCGCCAAGTCGAAGAACGTGCCCCCGAACACGGTCATGAACATGGTGACGGAGACCGCCGCCCAAGATGCCTGGTCGGGTGTACGTGCCAGGGCGCTGATGACGAGGCCGATGGCGCTCACCGATGCAGCCAGCAAGAGTGACACTGCCAGAGTCAGAAAGAAGGCATCGAGTCCGCCGGGACGCAGCACGATGAAGGCCAGTCCCAGGAGCACAATGGCCTGAAACATCGCCCGCGTGATGCCCGCCAAGAACTTGCCGAGAAACAGCTGATTCGACGTGAGTTGGGTTGTCAAGAGGCGTTCGAGTGTGCCGCTTCTACGCTCTTCGACGAGCGCCTGCGCGCTGAGCATAACGGCGAGCAAGAGGATCATGACTAGAATCCCCGGCATCACCCGGTTCACTGCATAATCGTCTTCGTCACCGCCGACTACTTCCGCCCGCACCGTCAACGGAGGGGCTGTCACCGAAATCCGCTTGGCCTCATCGACTGCGAGGTCCGCTGCCGACTGTGGAACTTCCGAGTCCTTCACCACATCGTTGACCACCGACCGGACGTAGGACTCGCTTGCGATGTCTTGGGCCACGCCGCGAATGATGCTGGCGACGATCTGGCCCTCGTCTCCTCCCGACCCTCGCCGCCGGAACGCGATCTCGGTCGGCCTGCCCGCCTCCAGGTTCTCGGTAAAGTCAGGAGGAATGATCGCCGCGTAGACGACGGCGGAACGGTCTAGCGCGTCATCGATCTCCTGCTCGCTGTAGAGCTTGACGTCGAGGCCCTTGACCTCTGCAATTCTGTCGATGAGCGCTTCGGACATCGCGCCTCTGTCGAGGTCGGCGACATGGGCAGTGGCGTTGAAGGTCTCTTCCCCACCGAACGCGCCGTACATCAGCGCGAACAGCACAATCGGTAGCAGAATCCCAAACGCCAGGCTCAGGCGGTCGGCGATATACCGCTTCAACTCGACGTAGGCTATGTCGAACGGTCTAAGCATTGGGCCAGCCAAAGAAGTTCGGCGAAGGGTCGGTACTCATACTCAACAAAAGCCGGACGAGGAAGAGTGCCAGTGGAACGCGCGGGGAAACATTCACGAATTCGGACTCGGCCCTGGGAATACCCATCTTGACAGGCTTGACTCGACTTCGGCGCAGGAAGCGAGAAGCAAGTCCCGTCTGAGATGACTCCGCCCGCCTGCCGGCTGGCCGTGGCCTCCCGCCACGGCTAGACACATTTCCTCGCCCTCCAGTCGAATAGTCTTGACCTCATCGTACGCAAACCGCTGAAGTGGGGACTCCGAGCACGACCGGACGTAGACACTGCCGCCGTCCGCCTCTAGGCACCGGTCGTGTTCGACCAAGTAGAGTTGACCTGGCGAGGGCCTGTTGAACGCGAACATCTCATCGTCGGCCCCCGGCTTGCACGTGTGCGCCTGAAGAGGGCTGTTCACGTTCAGGTTGGCGCCGAAACCTGCGAAGTCCACGCAGTAGAACTCAGGCTCGTCGAGTGGGTCTTCAAGCATGACGAGGCTCTCGGCCGCGACCGAATCAGCGGCGGGTTCCGACGGCGTCGGCTCGGCCCCGAGAATAGGCGTGGGAACCGGTGATGGTGTAGCCGTAGGCCGCTGAGGAGTCGAAGTTGGTTCCGGCGAGGGCGTGTCGGACGGTGTGGAAGCCGGTTCGGTCGAACATCCGAACAGGACGACACCTGCCAAACTCGCGATGAGCGTGCCCAGCAGTCGCATGAGTTTCATCGCATACATGAGGTACAGACAGCGCCTCTACGCCGAGAGTCAGTCACGCAAGCTCCTTCCCGTGAGGTTCAGGAAGACTTCCTCCAGGGTCGTCGAATCCGGGTCGCCTACCTGCGACTTGAGACCGCGCGGAGTATCGAGGGCGATCAGCCTACCGTTGTCGATGATGCCGATGCGGTCGCATAGGCGGTCGGCCTCCTCCATATAGTGCGTCGTATACAGGACGGTCATTCCCTCGTCGCGGAGCTGCAGGATCGTGTCGAATATGTGGCTCCTCGACTGCGGGTCGATGCCGACGGTAGGCTCATCGAGCATGAGCAGCGCCGGAGTGTTCATCAGCGCGACGGCGATGTTGAGCCTGCGCTTCATCCCGCCGGAGAACTTTGCGACCGCTCCCTTTGCGCGGTCGGTCAGTCCCACTCGGTCGAGGATGTGGTAAGCCCTCTCCTTCGCCTCCGCGCCGCGAAGTCCCGCCATCTTGCCGAAGAAGACGAGGTTGTCGATGGCCGACAATTCGGCATAGAGCGCGATATCCTGCGTACAAACGCCGATCAGATGTCGGACACGATCGCTCCGGTCGAGCACCGAGTGGCCGCCGATGGTCACGTCGCCGCTGTCGGGACGCAACACTGTGGAGAGTATCCTGAGTGTAGTCGTCTTGCCCGCCCCGTTGGGACCGAGAAGGCCAAAGATCTCTTGCTTGTGGACGGAAAAGGAAACGCCGTCGACGGCTTGGACGGCATCGAAGCTCTTATGGAGATCGTTGGCGACGAGGAAACCGTCATTCACGTCCGATTCCCCCATCGGGCACGCCCACACAACAGATCATCCCGGGCAACTAAATCAACCTCAGGTTGAAGTTGGTGGCGAATTGGCAGTTAGCCTTGAGCGGCCTTGTTGAGGTCGGCGCCCGCGGTGAATCCGACACGCTTGTGGGCGGGAACGGTTATCAACTGACCGGCCTGCCCTCCTTGAATGGGCTTGACCTTGCGAGCCTTGACTTCGCGGACGGAGAACGACCCGAAACCGGTGAGAACCACCTTGTTGCCATCGGCCAGCGATTCGTTAATGGCGCCCAGGACAGCGTTCAGAGCACGCTCGCCCTCGACTTTCGATCCGCCCAGCCTTCCTGCAACTTGTGCCGCAATGTCGCCCTTACGAAGGTCTGCCATTGAGTGCCGTCCTCCTTCAAAGTTCCCTTTGAGATAGTCCCACTGGCAAGGCGCTGTCCCATGCCAATCTAGTGGGGGGATACTATTTGGATTCGGGTACTCTGTCAACCCCCGCATCGGTATGAGTGACGGTACCTACGTGGGAAGAGAATTGCCTTTCAACGGGCCCAGGACGAAGGGGCTATCCTGTGCCCTCCCGAAGGGAGCGTCGATCAATGCTCCCTTGTCGAAACTGCTTATAACCACAGACACCCGGTACACGTTATATCGAGATAAGGTGCGCCGGAGCGAGGGGAGTGGTGCTTGGCATGGCCAAGACTCAGCTGTGGCATGGCCGTCCGCGCGTTCAGTATACTGAACATAGTAGCCATCGGGTTCGTAAGAGAGGTAGTCGACCTTAGTCGTGTTCACCCGCAGACCGCTTCCATACGGTAGACCGCCGTTTGCAGAGCAGCCGGCGTCCAGTTCGGCACGTGCCCTGCAACCTGCACTAACTCGCTATAAGTGGGCCAGCCCAGCGCTATTGTGGGCCTTGGCGGGCGTGGCAGTGGGGTTCGGGTTTGCATGGGTACTGTTCACTGCGCTCGGTCAGGACGGTGATGACTTCAGCTCCCGTTTCACCACGTTCGGTCAGAACGGCGAAGAACTCCCTCCCCTCTATGACGAGAAGATAGTAAGGACCGTCTTCGACACGGCCTCCCCGTCGATCGTTGAGGTGCAGACCGTGGTGCAGTTTGGTCGAAGGATCGGCGAAGGGTCAGGCTCGGGGTTTTTCGTCGATGACCAGGGTCACATCATCACGAGCGACCACGTCGTTGAGGGCGCGCGCGAGATCACCGTCCGGCTGAACGACGGGCGTGAGCTTTCGGCCGTAAAGCTGGGCCATTCTCAGCACGACGACCTTGCCGTTCTGAGAGTCGATCCGGCGGCGGTTGCCGATATTCGACCGTTGCAGTTCGCCGACTCCGATCAAGTCTCTATTGGAGAGATGGCAATTGCCATCGGAAGCCCGTTCGAGAATCGCAACTCTCTAAGCCTGGGAGTTGTCAGCGGCAAGGAGAGATCGGAGACGGGCATCCAGCGTGCGGAATCATTCACTCGAGGGAGTCGACGTACCATAACCGATTTGATTCAGACAGACGCAGCCCTTAATCCGGGAAACTCCGGTGGTCCGCTGCTGAACACCAAGGGTGAGGTGATCGGGGTCAACTCGTCGGTAAGGGTCCAAAGCGGCGTCCAGATCGGACTAGGTTTCGCGATCTCAAGCAACACGGTGTTGCAGATTCTCGATGAACTCAAGGCGCCTGGAGAGTTCACACGCCCTTGGATAGGGTTGAACGGGTTCGACGTAGAGGACCTGGGAGTTGAGCCGGGACGACTCGGGGTCGACTCTGGGGTTTATGTCATAAAGACGTGTGAAGGCGGTCCGGCCGAGCTAGCAGGTGTAAAAGACGATTACCTTGCCGTGATAATGACCCGCGGCCGCGAGATAAGCGGGCGGGGCGACGTAGTCACCGGCGTGAACGGGAAGCCGGTGGAGACATGGCCCGACCTGCTTTCATACATCAACGATTTTGAGGTCGGCGAACGGATTACGCTTGACCTGGTTCGCAACGGCGATCCGATGCAGATCGACATCACGCTCGCCAAGTGGCAGGACGACTGCGAGTGACTCCGACCTTGCCTCAAGCTCCCCAACCACCCCAACTCCCGGATATGCACGATCAAAATCATTCGTGCAAAGCCACAGAGTTGACGACAGTATCATCCGGGAGGCAGTGAGATTTCCTTGGAACGCACGGACGTAGTAATAGTCGGAGGCGGGATGGCAGGCATTGTCACCGCCTACTACCTGACTCAGGAAGGCGTCTCGTGCGTGGTCGTGGAGCGGGACCATGTTGCGAGTCACGCATCCGGGTTCGCGTACGGAGGCATCGGCCATCTTGGCCGCAGCGGAAGTCCGGGACCGAACCACCACGTTGCGTCTCTGAGCGCCGTCCTTCACGCGGAGTTGAAGGAAGTCCTGTCCAACGAAAACGATATAGACATAGAGTACCGCACCAAGCCGGTCATATCTCTAGCCTTCACGGATGAAGAGGCCCAAGCCGTCAGAGCAAACATGGCATGGCAAGAGCTAGAGATCGGGACGCCTGCGCGCTGGATGGACACACAAGGCGTACTGGAAATCGAGCCGCGCATAAACCCCGCTGTTATCGGCGCGGTCATCACCGAGGGCAACACCAACCTCCACCCGCAACGCCTGACGCTCGCGTTGGCTCGCGTCGCTGAACGTCAGGGAACGACGATTCGCACATCGACGGTCACCGGGCTTCGCCGAGAACGCGGCCGGGTTATCGCCGTGACGTTGGCCGATGGAGAAATCGCGGCAAGCCGAGTCGTGCTCGCAGCCGGCCCATGGATGGGTCTGGCATCGGAATGGCTCGGCGTGGAGATTCCCGTTGAACCGCTGAAAGGCCAGATACTGCGCCTCTGGGCGCCGGGGCCACCAGTTCCAGGATCGATCTCGTGGTCGTCCCAGTACGCGACCTCAAAACCGGACGGTCTGTTATGGACGGGTACGACGGAGGAAGAGGTCGGGTTCGATGAGACGACAACCGAGGAGGCCAGGTCGGAGATAATGAACTCGGTGACGCACATGCTCCCCTACACCGCCGACGCGCGAGTCGTCATGCAGACGGCCTGCCTCCGGCCAGTGACTCCCGACAAAGCTCTGCTGCTCGGACCCGTCCCCGGCTGGGAGGGCGTCTACCTTGCGACCGGAGGCGGACGTCAGGGCATCTTCCTTGGACCTGGGATTGGACGAGTAACGGCCGATCTCGTGCTGGGAAAACCTCTCAGCGCCCCGATTGAAGGCCTCACGCTCGACAGGTTTGAGTACCTCTAAAACTATGACCTCTTCCGCCGACAAGGAATTCGACGACCTTGCGGGGCGAGTCCTAAACGCCACGTGGAAGTTCTATCCCGACCGCGCGTCGAAAGAAGGCCTTCACGACTACGACGGCGGGATGACGGACATCTCCGCGTCGTCTATCACGGCGCGCGTGAGAGACCTGGAAACCCATCTCGTTCTCCTGCACGGTCTGGACGATGGCCTCCTTTCCGACAACCGCAAGTTCGACCGACGGATTCTGATGTCTGCACTGCGGGAGGAGAAATTTCGCCTGACCGAGCTTGAGACCTACCGCCGATGGCCGATGGACGCGCTCGAACACATAGACTTGAGCAACTACATCCTGCGGGACTACGCCCCACGAGGAGAGCGAGTCGAGGCGCTGACGGTGGCTCTGTCAAGGGTCCCAGGGTACCTGGAATCGCTCCAATCGGGTCTCGACGGGGGTATCGGCAAGCCGGTTATCGAGGCGAGCATCGAGGCATACGGGGGCATGAGGTCGTTCTATGACACGGACCTTTCGATGCATGTGGGGGGACTCGTCGAGGGAACGGCGTTCTCACGATTCGACGAGGCTCGCACGGCCGCTTCCCTTGCGCTGGAGTCGTTCGTCGCTCATCTCCAGTTGCAATTGGAAACCTCGCCCCCCGACTTCGCCATTGGCGCGACCAACTTCCGGTGGATGCTCGAACACGGCGAGATGGTCGATCTGCCTATGGACCGTCTCGAACGCCTTGGGGAGCAGGACCTTCAGCGCAATCTCATTCAGCTCCGCAAGCTGGCGGCGGACATTTCGCCCGAAGGTGACGTGGTTTCTCTACTGCAGGAGACAAAGAAGAACCACCCGGCCGCTACAATGCTCACCGCCGAGACGAGAGGCACTCTCGAAGAAATACGGCAGTTTGTGATGGAGAATGACCTCGTATCAATCCCCTCCAACGTTCCATGCATCGTTAAAGAGACGCCCGCGTTCATGCGATGGGCGTTCGCCGCGATGGACCTTCCGGGAGTGTTTGAAACCGTCGCGGACGAGGCGTACTACAACGTTACGCCGGTCGACGCCTCGTGGACGGAGGCCCAGAAGGACGAGTGGCTTACCAGCTTCAACTATCCCCTACTCAAGAACGTGTCCGTGCATGAGGCCTACCCCGGACACTACATCCACCACCTTCACTCGAAGAACGCCACGTCCAAGCTGAGTCTGGTATTCGGGGCATACTCGTTCTGGGAGGGTTGGGGGCACTACACAGAAGAGATGATGATCGAGCAGGGATTCGGAGGGACCGACCAGCGCGTCCAAGCCATGCAGCTTATGGAGGCGCTGCTCAGGAACTGTCGTTTCCTCTGCGCGATCAGGATGCACACTCAGGGCATGACCATCGAGGAGGCGAAGCGCTTCTTCATGGAACAGGCCTACCTGGAACCGCTGCCGGCGGAGCGAGAGACCGTGCGGGGCACGTTCGACCCAATGTACGTGAACTACACGCTTGGCAAGCTCCAGATCATGAAGCTGCGAGAGGACTACAAGGCACAAGTGGGAGAGAACTTCTCGCTGAAGGGCTTCCACGACGAGCTACTGTCGTTCGGCGCGCCTCCGATTCCCCTTATTCGGGAGGCCATGCTCGGGGAGCTAGCCGGGCCGTCACTCTAGGACGGACGCGTCGGGCATTGAGGCCAAGTTGACACCTCTCCGGCCCCTCAATACAATCCGCTCACTCCTCGCTTGGGAAACGGAGCAGTACGGCACGTGCCCCCCAACGGCCCGGAACTGAATGCCCTCAACGTCGTTCTCGCCGCCGTTCCCATAGCCATTCTCATCGTCACGATGCTCGTCTCGGCGCTCAAGTGGAGCGCGCCAAAGGCGGGAGCAGTCGCATGGCTGGCCGCGGCCGGACTCGCGCTTCTCGTTTTCGGCGCCGATGAGAGCGTTCTTGCTATTGGGAGTTCAAAAGGGCTGAGTCTCAGCCTGTTCGTCCTTACGATCATCTGGACGTCGGTGATGCTGTACAACGTCATCGAGCGAATAGACGGCATCACAGTTATAGGCAGGACGATCACCGGCTTGGTGCGCGATCCGCTGGCGCAGGCGTTGGTCGTAGGATGGGCGTTCGCGGGGCTGATTCAGGGTGTCGCGGGGTTCGGCCTTCCGATTGCGGTGGTCGCTCCGTTCATGGTCATGATCGGCTTCCGGCCCGCGACGGCTGTGGCCATCACGCTCGTCGGGCACGCTTGGGCGGTGACATTCGGATCGCTCGGCTCTTCGTTCTACACCATCCAACTCGTGAGCGGCCTCGACGAGAGGGGTCTCGGCGTGCAGTTGGCGGCGATGTTCGTCCTCCCGACCATCTTGACAGGGTTCGCGGTGGCGCATCTGCAGGGCGGTTTCGCGGCCATCCGGCGTGGGGCGTTCGCAATCCTGGTGATGGGCGCGGCCATGTCACTGGGGCTGTGGGTTACGGCGTTCCTAGGTGCTTTCCAGGTCGCATCGGTCGTTGGCGGCCTCATTGGCTGTGCCGTCGGCTGGTGGATCTTTCGTCTGCCCATTTTCGGGCTCCACGCTGAAGAGGAAGGCAATGGCTCACCGGAGGCGACCCCTACCTGCAAGACAGGCGGAATCGGGTTCCACACGGCCTTCCTGCCCTACTACCTGCTCTTCGGGCTGAGTCTCCTCTCGCAGCTTCCCCCTGTTCGCGAGCTCGGTTCCAGCCTGTATTTCGGGCTCGACTATCCTACAACGGAGACCGCGCTGGGCTTCGCCGTCGACGGCCAAGACGGCTACGCGAAAATCAATCTGTTGAATCACCCTGCCCCACTGATCGTAGCCTCGCTGCTGATCGCCTACGTCGTGTACCGGGTACGCGGGCAGTGGAAAGTGGGAATCCTTCGCCCGGCAGCCCGCAAGACCTACGAACAGGTCATCTCGAACAGCGTCGGCGTGGCGACGATGGTGATGATGGCGCTGGTGATGACCGACACGGGCATGACTGCCCTGCTCGGTTCGGCAATCGCGAAGGGCACGGGTACGCTCTTTCCGATATTCTCGCCGTACATAGGTGTCCTGGGGTCCTTCATGACCGGCAGCAACACCAACTCCAACGCCATGTTCGGCGCGCTTCAAGTGGAGACGGCCGCTGCCCTGGGCATTGGCCTCGTTACCATTGCGGCCTCGCAGTCTATCGGAGGTTCTCTCGGCTCGTCGGTCGCCATGTCGAAGGTGATGGCCGGCACGGCGGTCGTTGAACTGGGTGGGAGGGAACGAGAGGTGCTAATGAAGACTATCCCCTACTGCCTGGTCTTGGTCTTGGTGGTCGGATTGCAGGCTTGGGTCATCATCAATCTCTTGGGAGACAAGCAGTGATCACCAAGTCGAAGGTACAACAGATCGCCCTGTGGATTATGGCGGCGGACTTCCCGCTGCTGTACCTAGGAGCGGTCACGTTCGAGAACACGGCAGTCACGGCTATTGCATTGGTACTCATGGCCGCTGCCACAGTTGCGGCGGGCATCGCCTTCTAGGAATTCTTATGAGTCCGCCAAAGAACCTTCTGGTCATGCAGTCGGGCGGCCCGACGCCAGTCATCAATCGCAGCCTGTTTGGAGTGTGCGACGAGGCGGCCAAGTTGGGAGCTTTCACCGGAGTACTCGGCGCTCACGGGGGGACCGAAGGTGTTCTTGGTGATCGAGTGTACGACCTCGCCGCGGTCTCGCCAGAGGCATGGCAGTCCATTGCCAAGGCGCCGGGGGCGGCCCTCGGTACGACACGCAAGAAGTTCGCCGATGACTATTTGCCACAAGTCATTGACTTCACCGAACGCCGCGAAATCACGCACTGGCTCATCATCGGGGGCAACGACTCCGCGTCGACGGCGCTAACGGTCAGCGCGGCGGCGAAAGACTCCGGCCTCGATCTGACAGTGCTTCTCGTTCCCAAGACCGTCGACAACGACCTTGTGGGCACGGACCATTCGCCCGGCTACGGCAGCGCGGCTCGGTTCATTGCCGCGGCGACACAAGGGGCAGGACGAGACGCCGAGGCGATGGGACCTGCCGCGCCGATAACCGTGATCGAGGTCGCGGGCCGGGACGCCGGTTGGCTGGCCGCGGCGTCCGCACTGGGAAAGCGCGAAAGTCGGGACGCGCCGCACGTTGTCGTCACACCGGAGATGCCTTTCGACCGGTCGCGCGTCCTTTCGGGGATCGAGAATGCGCTTCGCCTGCATGGGTTCGCAGTCGCGGTCATCCAGGAAAACGTGCGCGACCAACATGACAGACCTCTGATCGGGGACGGCACTCCCCTCCACGTTGATGATTTCGGCAACGAGTACCACGAGGGGGCGGGCCGATACCTGACAACCCTCGTTGCAAGCCAACTCAACGTTAGAGTCCGGTACGACCGGCCGGGAACCATCCAACGGTCAATGGCTGAGCTCGTTTCGTCGGTAGATGCCAGTGAGGCCGAGCAGGTAGGCCGTGCCGCGGTGCGACACGCTCTGGACGGGGAAAGGAATCACATGGTCTCGATAGTCCGTGTCGCGGACGATCCGTATGCGTCGGAGACAGGGCTAACTCCACTCGAACCCTTTGCCGGCGCGCATAAGACCATGCACGCCGAGTTCCTAGACTCCGAAGGGATGCCAACCGGGGCCTTCCTCGATTACGCCCGCCCGCTCATCGGTGACCCTCTTCCGACGTTTGGCAGGATTGCATGAAGTAGATGCAAGCGTGGATTTCCTCCCTCACCTGATACAATCATGCGGAACAGGGAGGCCGCAGTGGTTGCACCAAAGCAACTCAAAGGACTCCCTCAACGTTTAGGAATTCAAAAGGCAATTCGAAGGAACGAAAATGCGCCTCAAACGATATGGGCGCAGTCACGGCGAATTGACATGAGCGGTAATCTTCGATTTCAGGGAGGTGTATCTTGAACGCACTGAAGAACAAGTGGGTCTGGTTCGGCGCGGGTCTGATCATAGGCATACCGGTAGTCGCAATCGGCTGGTGGCTCCTTGCGCCGCTGTTTCTCGATACCGAGGTGGACGAGGCGTTCCCTCTGACTGAGAACGCGACGATTCCGGCGGGCATTTCCCAATCGGAGGCCGAGACCGTAATGATGACGATGGCGAAGGTCGAGACCAAGATGGACGAGGAAATGCCCAAAGAGATGATGGAGGCCTCCAACGTCGTCGTGAAGTCCGGGAACTTCCGGGACGGCGACAGCTTCCACAAGGGAGAGGGCAAGGCCACGATCTACAAGCTCGCCGACGGCCAGCAAGTCCTGCGTTTCGAGGACTTCAAGGTCTCCAACGGCCCCGACCTTCGGGTCCTGCTGGTTAAGAACAGCGACCCTCAGGGGCGCGGCGACCTCGACTCTGGGTACGAAGAGCTTGGCAAGCTGAAGGGGAACATCGGCAATCAGAACTACACCATCCCCGACAGCATCGACGCGGACGGGTACGGCTCAATCGTCATCTACTGCAAGCCCTTCCACGTGGTCTTCAGCGTCGCGCCGCTGAATTAGTACCATGTCAACATGGTTTTGATATTACGATTCACCCTCACCCTAGCCCTCTCCCACGACGGGAGAGGGGATAAAGCGTCATCTGCCAGTTCGTCATGTTCAAGTTGACTGAGTACTAGGGTACGCCGCAAGAAGCCGCTAGGGAGCGATACGATGATTCAAGGCGTCACTCCCGTATTGGGCGTGTCCGATTCGAGGGCGGCGGAAGAGTTCTACTGCGGCAAGCTGGGCTTCGAGCTGCAGTTCGCGTACCGGCCCTTCCGCGATCACGACGATCCCTGCCACATGGGGGTAAAGCGTGACGACGCGGTGATGCGGGTCTCCTCATTCTCTGGCGACGGCGTACCTAAGACCGGCGTCATCATATGGACGGACAACGTCGACATCCTGCATAAGGAGTTTGTGTCGAAGGGCGTGCCGATCGATACGGGGCCGACCGACCAGGTGTGGGGCTTACGCGAGGTTCACGTCCGCGACGCTGACGAGAACAAGCTGGTCTTCGCGCAGGTTTTGAAGAACGAGTAGCGCAGGCGAATGAACCTATCTTTAGTCTGGGTAGTGGCGCTTGCGATCCGGGCGCTACATTACCCTACCCAACCGAGGGTTGTTGGTAATGCCGGGTACCCGTCCCCTGCGGGCGACGGGCCGTCCGTCCACCTCGTGGATGTCGACGTGGAACGGATTGGGTCCTGTGGCCGCGATGTAGGCCCCAATGCCGAAAGTGTTGACGGGGGCCTCCGCGTCGACGAACTCCATGATTCGCTCCGGATTCATCCCGCCGCTAACCATGATCTCCACATGGCGGAAGCCTGAGAGGTCGAGGCGAGCTCGCACCTCTTTGACGAGGTCGGGAGTGGCCCCCCCTCTGGTCGAAGGCGTGTTGATGCGTATTCCCCGCAGCTTTTCGCGGAGGGCTCGCGAGACGGCGAGGGCTTCCTCTCCTTCGTCCCTGAACGTGTCGACGAGGGCCACACGCGGCACTTCCTGCGGCATGTGCTTGTCCAGCGCCTCCATGGCCTGCACGGTTCCGCCCAACAGTAAAGACAGCGAATGCGGCATGTTCCCCGATGGTGTGATTCCCGCCAGTCGAGCGCCCTGAATGGTCGAGCATGAGACACATCCACCGACGACGGCGCAGTAGCCCAGAATCCCGGCGACGTCGGGGTGCACGTGCCGTGCTCCGAGGGCGAGTACCGGAGTCCCCTTTGCGGCATCGACGCACTCCCGCGCCGCGGAGGCGAAGCCTGTGCTCTGCGCAAGGATGCCGCTTATGGCCGTCTCGTAGAGGCCAACCGAGCTGTAGGGAGCCTTAACGCGGAGAGCGACCTCTCCCGCCGCGATGGGGTCGCCTTCGTTCAGCGCCCAGACTTCGCTTCCGCTCTCCGGCAGGACGCGCCCTAACAGTCCGCGCACCTCCGCAATGCCGCAGAAGATACCCTCCCGACGCGGCGAGAACTCGAGGGCGACGGTGGGGTTGACGCCCTCGTTTCGAAGGATGGTAAGGGTACGCTGTAAGTAGACATCCGCAGTCTCGCCTACCAACAGAGATCGACGTATCTCGAAATCGGCGTTTACCATGCGTTCACCTGTGTTTCGACGGATCGTACCCGCCTGAGAATGGTGAGCCCAGTCAGTTGCCGCAGGTATGGTAGCGTGTGATGCTCAGCTATTTCAAGCACGATCACAAGACGGAAGAATGGAGACCGAAGCCCGTCAGAGGGGAGGGAGATTCGCCTCAAGTCCCTCGTCGAGCTCGATTTCGAGCGTCGCCATGATCCGTGCCAGCATCGAGTAGTAACCGACGAGCACGAGGAAGTCGAGCGTCTGGGCCGGGCCAAGCAGATGCTCGATTGCCTTGAAGGTCGGCTCACTCAACGATCCGTTACGCACCAACTCCTTGACGCCTTGGACGTATACGCCTTCCTTGGCCGGGACGCCCATAGGCGCGCGTCCGTTTCTGATCGACTCGATCGTGCGGTCGCTCACGCCGTCCCGACGCGCTATCGGCTCGTGCTGCGCCCACTCGTACTCGCAGTCCAGCTCGCGCGCGACGCTGAGGATGGCAATCTCGCGAATGGCGGGATCGAGCGGCGACCTGTATCGGATGTACTCCCCTACGCTCGTGGCGACCTCGGCGGCGTCGGGACTGTTGAGAAGAAGGCGGAAGATGTGATCGACGCTGCCTCGGGTCTCGGCGATCCGGTCATAGACGTGTCGCTTGTCCTCCGGGAGTTCGTCTCTGTTTACATAAGGCAGCTTGGCCATGAATTACTTTCTCCCGCTATCGCCCGGCAGCTTCGATCTTCTCCAGCATGACCGGCGGCAGAGGGAATACCCATCCCCGGTTGGCGATGATCTCCATCGCCAGTCCCGAGGGTATTGCGACGACGATCTCCGGCTCGATGGAAAACCGCCCGTCGAAGCCGCCCATGGCGCTCCGGGCGTGGACGCCGGCGAACCCTCCGGGGTCGACGCCGTCGATTGCGTATGCGCTCTTGCCTCCGCCGAAGATCGACTGCCAACGGAACGAGAAACCGTTTGTGACCGGTGGTCCCGCGCTCGTCGTCCCGCCTCCCGGCGTCACGACCATACCCAGCGCCTTAACGGTATACAGAACGTCATTGAGGTCGCCTTCACCACCCGCGCTCAACCCCCAGTGGAGCCTGCGGATCTGGTGGTCGGCCGCCTCCTGCGCGCCCTGAAAGCCGTGGGCGATGCGGTCTTCGTCGTCGTTCATAGGATACGTTCCACCCGACGAGCCGGACAGGTACACCAAACCACTCTCGTGGAACACCATGTGTGCAATGTTCTGGTCGGCAAGCGAAGTGACGTTCTCCTCGAACGTCCCCACGTCGATGCCAAGTTCGGTTATCCGGTCGTAGACGTCGAAGTCGCGGCGCAGTACGTCGGGAATGGCAGCGTTGTCGTAGTGTTTGCCCATCGGTGTGTGTTCCTTCGTGGTCGAAATGATGGGCCTCATAGTACCAGAAGAGGCCGCTATAGGGGCTATTCGGCTCTCTCTACTCTGATCTCTAGGCGCTCGTGGTCGTCGTCATCGACCTTTGCCCACTCCGCTATGCGCCATCCGACCACCCATGCGATCCCCCGCGAAGTTACGATTAAGGGTACTGAGTCCCGTAGGGAGTTCGGTATTTTCTCGTCGATCATGAAGTCCTTGAGCTTCTTCGTCCCTGACATGCCGAGAGGTTGGAAACGATCGCCCGGAAGACGACTACGCACGGCCAGTGACGGGACATCGACGGCGCACCCGAACCGCTGGACAAGTTTTGGGGGAGACTGCCCGTCTACATCACCTGGAGGGTTCTTTGATGGCGTCTCGACTCGCTTGGTGGTTATTCGCCACTTGCCCGCAGTCGTCACTCCGGGGACGGCAAGAGGGGACGCATTGAAGGAAGTGGTGGCCATTTCGTCGTCACTCACGTATATGAGCGCCGACCGTTGCTCGACGGCGAGACGGAGGCCACCGGGCAAATGCAACTGCGAGCCGGAGGATTTGAGGACGGCCCGCGTTGCCTCCTGAACATGCACTCGTTCGATGCCTTGCGCGCTTCCCCTGACGTGCGACAGAGCCCGCATAATGACTTGAAAGCGCACTGCCGCTCCCAAATCGCCGAACTTCTGACGGTCGATGCGAATAGCGCTTCCCTCTTCGATAACGGCCTCCGACCATGCCTCATCCACGGCCCCGTCCACGACGGCGAGCGCATCATCCGCGTTCCTCGATAACCGCAGGATGGCGTCCTCGAAAGCCGGGTTCATTTCCCGCAGAAGCGGTAGCAGTTCTAATCTGATCTTGTTCCTCGTCATCTCCGTCGAGCGGTTGGACTCGTCGGTCCTGGGGGTAAGATCAAGCGCCTCGCAGTATGTGATTGTGTCGTGCTTCGATAGATTCAGGAGGGGACGAAAGAGCGTCAAGTCGCTGCCTGCGATTCGTTGCTTGGAGGTGGGCATCATGCCGCGCAGCCCCCGCAGACCGCTGCCCCTGATGATATTCATCAGCACGGTCTCGACCTGATCGTCCGACGTGTGGCCGAGGGCAACCACGTCGGCCCCTACCTGTTCGGCCACGCGTACGAGAAATCGGTATCGCACCTCGCGTGCCGCTTCTTCGAGCGACATTCGATGCTCTCTTCGGAATGCGAGCACGTCCACGTCCTCAACCGTGCAGTCAATGCCCAGTTCGGCACAGGTCTTCGCTACGAAAATGGCGTCTGCAGCCGAGTCCTCGCCGCGAAGCCGGTGGTCGAGGTGCGCGACGTGCAGGGCTAGTTCTAGCCCATCCCGAAGACTGTGGAGCGCGTAGAGCATGGCAAGGGAGTCGGGCCCGCCCGAAACGGCGACGACCAACCGCTTGCCAGTCAGATGCGCGGCCTCTACGGCCTCCCCGACCTCACTCCTAAACCGTGTGACGTTGTTCGAGGCGCCCATCGTTCAACAATTCCATTTCGCACTACACAAGTCCACTCGGCCACGCGCTATCGCCAGTCCACGGCGATAACGTCGTAGATCCACAGGATGGGAATCTCAAAGCTGACCGCGCGGTCGGACTCTTGAAACGCCAGGTCGCGCGATTCGTCGAGATCGGTCGAGTGGAGACGGACGCGCTCAACTTCCCTGCCTTCCGGCTTTCGGAGGGTTACGGGGATGCCGACCACACGCCGCGCCAGAGTGTCGGTAACGGGGGGGACCTCTTCCTTCCCGAAGGCCTTTTGGGTCTCCGTGAGCTGCACGTCGTAGTTGATGAGGTGGACGATGGTCGTATCGCCGTCGGCGGTCTCGGTGAGGTTAATCACGGTGGTGGTGGGAGCGTCGATCTCAATTGGCCGGTCGCCGTCCAGAACGTGCTCCATCGCCTCGCGGAAGAGCGCCAGGTCGCTGGAGATGCCCTCGTACCAGAAACGCTCGTCCGGGTCTCCGGGCAGGAAGGCCACCCTACCCTTGCCGTACTCGCTCTTCACGACATCTGACACCCACTGCCAGTGATGCGCACCGAACACGTCGGCAAGGCCAAAGTCGTCGCGGATGCGGAACTTCTCGTCGTACAGCGAGGTCTCGGCGGTGGCAATGAGTCCGCCGCCGTTTGCGACGAACCGTCGAACGGCCTCAACGTCTTGGTCGCTCATGCACGCAGAGTTCGGGAGCACCAGCACGCGGTATCCGTGCTCGGCGGTGAGGTCCTCGTCCAGCACTACGTTGAAGGGCACGTGCAACTCCACGAGAGCTTGCGCGAGGCCGGTGAGATTTTGCGGCAATTCGGAACCGCCCTGAGTCACGCGGTTCGGGTAGTACCAGTTGATCGTCGGCGTCGACACGTGCAGAGCCACGTCGGCCAGCGGCTTCGCATCGACGTAGAAGCGCTCGTAGTCCTGTAGCCAGGTGTAGTAGTGCCTGATGATATAGGCCTTCACGTGCTCGTGCGTGAAGAGGGCCGCCATGATGTGGTGCGTCGCGCCGTTGAACGCGGACGACTCCGCAAGGCCGATCTTCATCTGATCGGGCGTATGAGAGCCGGGCTTGTTCTGCCTGTACCAGATAGGGGTACTCTTGACACGAGAGCCGTATTTCCAGTCGACGACCGCGTTGATCGCGCGTGGCATCCCTCCGGACGGCGGAGACTCCAGCCTCGGCGCGCCCCGGCGCTCCAGGAGAATCAGGTCAACCTTGTCCGCGACAAGATGCGTGGCCGACCCCTTAGCGCCTCCCCCACCCATCCACGGCACCGCGAGGTTCGGGTACACGACGATGTCGGGATTAAGCTCGTGTGCGTAGTCGACGACCATGCCCATGGCATCGGCGAAGTACTCGTCGCGGAACTCGATGAACGCCTGCCAGATTGGATCGTCCCACTTGGGCCGTGAGGGCAATTCGCATTCCCAACCCAGCCTCTGGGCCGTGTATTCCCGGAATCTCACACGACAAGTATCACAGTAGCACGCCCACCCCGCGGCGGCGGCTTCGTCGTCGTGCAGGCCTGCTAGCTCTCTTGGGACGAAGCAGTTGTCGTAGAAGAGCGAGTCCGGCTCGTGATCGATGGCCTTGGCGATCATCTCCTTCAGGTGATTGCGCCAGTTCGGGTTGTTCAAACAGCCCATGTAGCGGTCGGGATGCCCGAGGTAGATGGCGGGCCGCCCGTCTGCATAGCGCATCAGCCACTCCCTTGACTCGGGCCGCTCGTGGAACATGGGCTTCCAGTTGATGTTCGTGAGCTTCATGTAGAACGCCACAAACAGGCCCTCGTCGTGACACTGTCGCACGAACGGCTTGATGAGCCGCCAGTTCCACCGCTCCTTGTCCTCGCCGGACGTGCCGGTAAAGCTCAGCAGGATGTGATTTGCATCAAGGCGCTTGGCGATCTCGATGATTTCGGGGCTGTAGCTGTTGACGTCGTCCTTCAGGTAACGGGTGTTCGCGATTGTGATTGGTCGTGGGAGCGGCATTGGGAGACCTCCAATCGTTTCAGGCTGCCGGCAGCGCCAATTCAGTGCTCCGAGGGTTAGAGACTAGTTCGCCATCTCAGCATATATCGTTTCTCCAACAGGGCGCGCGATTAACTCGTAACCACGCACCGTAGTTTACAATTATCGGAGTTTTTTCGTCGGAGGGTCTTGTGGAGAATTCAGCGCGACCAACGACCATCGCCGAACTTCAAGCCATGGCGGAGGTGAAGATGGCCGCCGACCAGCGTCACTTTGTGGCGCGTGGTTTTGGAGAGAACTGGACGCGCGACCGCAATCGCGCCAAGCTCGACGAGATCGCCCTGAACCCGCCGGTGCTCATGGACACCACGAAGCGTGACCTCTCCACCACTGTGCTGGGACAGCGGATCGAGTTCCCAATCATGTGCGCGCCCGCGGGCGGCCAGACCGGAAGCCACCCGGAGGGTGAATTGGCGGTGGCGAGAGCGGCGGGCGCGGAAGGCACGCTGATAGCCCTTCCGACCGGCTCGGGCCACACGATCGATGAAGTCGGCGCGGCCGCAACCGGACCACTATGGTTCCAGCACATTCACTACAGCGACGGCATCACCGAGGAATACCTCCCGCTTCTCAAGCCCGCAGGGTTCTCAGCGCTCGTTCTCACCGTCGATGTCGTCGGTCCGTTTCCGATGATGGACGCCCTGCTCACGACACCGTCCATACCCTCGAATATCAGGTCGTTCGCCAACCTGCGGAGCAGGCCGGACCTCTCGAATGGGGAAGAATTCGCACGCTGGGAGCCACCCAACATCACGTGGGACCGCCTCCACTGGCTGCGCGAGCTGTCTGGCGGGCTTCCGCTCGTGCTCAAGGGCGTCCGCAGGACGGATGACGCCCGACGATGTCTCGACTACGGGGTCGACGGCGTCATCGTCTCGACGCATGGCGGCCGTCAGTTCGACGGTGGCCTCTCGTCAATCGAACTCCTGCCGCAGTTCGTCGAAATTCTTGGAGATCAAGTGGAGGTATTCTTCGACTCCGGCATTCGGTCGGGCCTCGATGTGTTTCGGGCAATGGTATTGGGAGCGCGGGCCGTGTTCGTCGGGCGGCCCGTACATTGGGGACTCGCTTACGACGGTGAAAACGGAGTCCGTCAGATGCTCTCCATTCTCAGGGCCGAGTTTGACAAGATTATGGCGTACTCCGGCTGTTCGAGCGTCGATCAGATCACTGATGACCTGGTAATTCGAGCCGGGAGATAATGTCAGGCGACGTCACCCCCCTCTCTGTATCTCTCCCCCGCTGGGGGCTGACAGGGGTATGTAGAACGAAATTGCAGCTATAAATCCGGCCCCTTCCTGTCATTCCGAGCGCAGGGAGGAATTTAAAATCCATGACCGCAAAACCAGGTAGCCGGTGCTATGTTTACATCGTGACCAACAGTTAAGACAGCGCAAGAATTCTCTATGTCAGCTTTAGTTGGGACAGACCCTTTAGATTCTTCGACTACGCTACGCTCAGAATCACTATGGCCTTGCGAAGGCCACATAAGGGAGATGAATACGGGTTGGCACCGGGAACGGGCAACCACAAGGGTTGCCCCTACAACAGGTTTGCCGGAGCCTATTTTCATAGCAATCGCCCATGTCGGTTGTCACCGACACCACCAATCATGAAAATGGCGGTAGTAGGGGCGATTCGCGAATCGCCCCTACGGGAGATTGGACGGGGGTTATTTTCAGAGGAATGACAGAACCGGGATTGCTCTTCTCATCAATGGAGAGGTGGGCAATAGTCAGATGCCTACCCCTATCAGCCCGCTGGGGGAGAGACCAGCGGAAGCTACGCCCCGTACTTGTCCAGCAGTCTCCGAGCTATAACCAGCTTCTGAATCTCGTTGGTGCCCTCGCCGATTATCATCAAGGGAGCATCGCGGTAATACCGCTCGACCGGGTATTCCTTGATGTAGCCATAGCCGCCGTGTATCCGCATGGCTTCCATCGTCACCTCGCCGCAGACCTCCGAAGCGAAGAGCTTCGCCATGCCGGCTTCGAGATCGACACGCCCACCCTCGTCACGCTTTCGCGCTGCTTCGTAGGTCAGTAGCCGTGCCGCCTCGATCTTCGTAGCCATGTCTGCCAGCTTGATTGCTATGGCCTGGTGGTCTGCAATCCGCTTGCCGAACGCCTTTCGTCTACTTGCGTACTTGATGGCCGCCTCGAAGGCCGCTGTCGCTACGCCGACGGCCCTAGCCGCAACGTTGATCCTGCCCGACTCCAACGCGCTCAGCACCTGGCCGTAGCCCCGCCCTTCTTGACTGCCAACGAGATTATCGGCGGAGACTCGCACGTTGTCGAAGACCAACTCCACGGTATCGAGGCCCCTGTAGCCAAGCTTATCGACGTGCTGCCCGACCGAGAACCCGTGAGCAGGCTTTTGCACCACGAAGCAACTGATCCCTCGATAGCGCGGCTCAGCGTGAGGATCGGTCTTCGCCAGAACGGCGACGGCGTTTCCGTGCTCGCCGTTCGTGATGAACATCTTGCTTCCATTCAAGACGTACTCCTCCCCATCCCTCTTGGCAGTCGTCTGGATGTTCTGCACGTCGCTCCCCGCCTCCGGCTCGGTTAGACCAAGCGCGCCGCGGATATCGCCGCTCGCCATCGAGGGCAGTAAGCGTTCCTTCTGCTCTTTTGTGCCAAAATCCCCGACGATCGACGCCATGACGTGGTGCGTACCGATGATTCCAGCAACGCTCATCCAGCCCTTGCTCAACTCCTCGAAGATCATCGCCATCGTCGTGTGGTCGAGACCGAGGCCGCCGTACTCTTCCGGTATGGTGATGCCAAAGAGTCCCAACTCGCGCATAGTCGGGACGAGTTCATGCGGGTATGTGTCCTCGTTGTCGTACTGAGAAGCGATGGGAAGTACGTCGTTCGTCACGAACTCTCGGACGAGACTGACGATCTGTCGCCGTGTTTCTTCCGAAACTTGGGTCATAGAGATTCCTTACCCGCCGCGACAGGCCATTTGCTACCCGTCGCTTCCGGGCGCGAAGTCGTCGAGGAGCATCTGAGTCATGTTTGCGTATGTCTCCTCCTCCGTTCGCTCACCAAGCTCGAACTCGTACTCCGAGAACGGAAGGCTCCGGTAGACGTTGGCATCGAGTGGCAGGAACGTTTCCGCGTACGGCACCCTGCGGTGAATGCCGTAAATTGAGCCGTCCAAGACTTCGCCGAGCTTGCGCTGCAAGGGGCTGTCGGGGCCGTAGTGCTGCGACTCGAAGCGATTCATCGCCGCGGCCTTCTTGCGGACCGTCGAGGTTATGTCGATGACGACACTGGGTATACGCGGGATATCCTGCTCCAAGACATTGGTCCGTCCGATCTGGGTGTGAAAGAAGACCTGTCGCACGGAATGAGGCAACTTGCCGCTCTCACGTATGGTCCTTGCGGTCTCCAAGGCAATGAGCGTCATTTGGCCGGTAACCCCGTGCATAACCACCGAGTCGTTCGGATGGTGCGTGATGATGAAGTCCGGTCTGACATCCACGATCACGTCCGCAATGTCCTCGACGATGCTACGCTCGACTATAGGCACGTCATCGTCGTGCCCGAGACAGCGAACGTCCGTCACGCCAAGCTCGGCGCACGCCTCCGTAAGCTCTCGCATCCGCTCCTGTTTGACGGCTTCGATATCCACCTTCTCGCCGCGTTTGGAGGCGGCAACGGCCTTCTCGTGGTGTGAAACGCCATAGGTCGGCGTCAGGGCAACGACTTGGTCACCTCGATCAATGTGAAGCGCCATGGTCCCTCCGGCGTAGAGCACCACGTCCTTCGGGTGTCCGCCAATGCTGAGAACGGACAGCCTCCTATTGGCTTGCATTGTCCCGTTAGGCGGATCGGCGGTCATTCTTCCACCTCGATCTCGATGTCCTCCCAGCTCGTCCCTCCGTCGGTCGTTCGGGACATCTTGGACAGCGACCCTCCCACAAACATCGTGCGGTCGGTCGCGAAGTTCGGGGAGATCTCAAGCGTGCGGAACGTTCGTCCCTTGACGAGGGTGTTCTCATACGTTTCGCCCTGGTCGGTAGACACGAAAATATTTCCATTGAGCGTCGCCATGAAGAGAAGACCGTCGCGTCGGAAGTTTGGCGATACGACGAGCCCCACGGTCTTCAGGCTCGTAAGTCCCTCGTCCACGGGCCTCCAGAAATTGCCGCCGTTCGTCGACTTGAATGGGCCCTCCTCCTTTGTTCCGAGGAAGACGGTCTGATCTCGAGCATAGTCTGGGGAGAAACGAACGACGGTTGCGCCACCTCGCTCAAAGGTACCAAGGCCGCGATTTATCTCTTCCCAGGACTCCCCGCCGTCGACGGAGCGAAATACGCCGTTTCGTCCCGTCCCCGCGAACACGGTCCGGTCGCTCGCATATTCGGGCGAGACGCCGATGGCGAGCACGTTGCTGCTGGGAAGCCCTACCTGCTTCCAGGAGTCGCCCCCGTTTGTCGAGCGGAAGATGCCCCGGAACTGGGTGCCCGCGAACAGCGTTCGGTCGCTCGCGAAGTCGGGCGAAATGGCGATCACGGCGACGCTGCGGCGTTCCAGACCCTTGGCAGTCTGCTCCCAGAGGTCTCCCCTGTTCGTGGAGCGAAATACGCCGTTGCGAACGGTGCTGATAAATACGGTGTTGTCGTTTTGGAAGTCGGGAGACATAACCACGTCGGTCACGACACCATCGATGAGCCCATCGTTACTTCGCGACCAGGTATCGCCGTAGTCGAAGGAACGGAAGACGCCTCCAGGGTCGGTGCCAACATAGATTGTCCCGTCGGTCTCGAAGTTGGGAGAGAAAGCGAAACTAATCAAGTCCTCTGGCTCAGAGACAATGGCAATGGGGGTGGGCGTCGGTTCCTGGTTCGAGCCCAAGCACCCGGAGAGTATTGCAATGCTCATCGACAACAGCGCCACTACCAAAACGACCCGCATTTTCTAAACTACCTCCTTGAGTCTGAACGGTCCGGTTCGTCTTACAACGATACCGGAGAGCGTATGGGTATGACGAACGGCCACGTGTCACACCTTCTCAATCGTCACGCCAAGGTTGAACGACTGTAGACGATCACGGTACAGTTCGGCGTGCTCCAGCGGACAGGTTATCACGACGGCGCGTCCCGTATTGTGGGCCTCCAGCATGATGCCGATAGCATCTTCCTTGCCTAGAGACTCCACGCTCTTCAACAGGGCTGCGACGACGAAGTCCATTGAGTGTACGTCGTCGTTGTGCAGAATCACGGAATAGGGTGGCAGGATAGCCCGCAATTCCTCGACGAAACTGCTCGTCTCGGTAGTTGTACTTGTGACTCCGCGATGCGGCATGAACTCAACCGTGCGGCCCTTCAGTTCGGATGAATATATGGTAGTATCCGCCTATGTCGATGGCAACATCAAGGGATGTAGTGTAAGTTCGTGAACGCCATGAAACACAAGCTGCTGCCATTTGCGCTTTTCGGCATACTTGCAACCGCAGTCGTCGTGGCCGGAGCCGCCTGCGCTCCGGAAGACGAACCATTCCCATTTGACTACCACGGCACTCCGACGCCTACCCCTGTTTCGGTAGCTAATGTGACCCCGGAAAGGATTATCACCCACAAGTACGACATCATCAGCAAGGGTGAGACGATCAAGATCGCCGAGTGGGACGACAATACCCTCAAGATGCTGAATTTCCTGGCCGGATACGTAATCGTCTTCGGGTTCGACCACGCCGTGGAGCTGGTCGACCTCGAAGACAGGCACTACGGCGAGGCGCTCTTGGCGGGAGACGTGCATCTCGTTCTTTGGATGGAGGACGACTGGCATAACACCACCGGCGGCGATGCAAGCATAGTCGACCTCGGCACGCTGTACGAGGCCGAATCGAATTTGCGTATTGGGGCCAGTCCGGCCCTAGAGGAGCTATCGTCGGAGATCATCGCGTTCCTGAGCAGCTTTGTTCCGGGAGACGAGCCGGTCGAGTCCATAGCCTCACGGATTACCGGCGGGCGCATTGGCATAAGGCCGAACGTCGCGGGTATGAAATACTTCAAAGAGAATAGAGACATCTGGACGGAGTGGATTGATGGGGAGACCGCGGATGCCGTTCAGGCTGCTGTGGACGACGGCAAGACCGGCCTTGTTAATCGCAAGTGCATTCCCGACGGGGGAAATCAAAACTGCATCCGTTAGTGGGAGCGGCAGGTCATACGTTGCTGTCCAGCCAGTCCAGCACCTGAGGCAGCAGCTTTGCTTGCACCCGCCGACTGAGCACCAGACCCCAGTGAGAGGAATCTCCAACGTAGATTTGGTCCCCGGCCAGCCCCTCGCCATGATAGCTTGGCTCCGTCGGATAATAGTCGTCCAGTCCGCCCAGGATTTCGAGCATCGGGCACGGCATTCGTTCGATGAGTATGCCCCTCCGTCGCTGACTGCCCATTAGTCTCGACTCGTCGCAGAGGGACGACTGCGCGATTCGCCGTTCCTCCGTGGTCAGGTCGGGCATGTGCGGCAAGAGACGAGGATCGCCCGCCAGCGTGTAACCGATCTCTTCCGGCGTCCGCAGGCCGTAGGCCATTTCCACCGACTCGTCCACCCTGTCGGCCGGCGGATCGGGGTCGAGCGCGACGCATCCCGCGTACCCTCCACGTGACGCGGCGATAACGGCGATGTGGCCGCCCATACTCCAGCCCACCACGACCGGCGGTGTGCCCAACTGTCCGGCGACGGTGTTCACGTCGTCTACGTAGTCGAAGATGCCGACTCGAGTAAGATCAACCGCGCCGCTGGCCCCGTGCCCCCGCAGGTCGAGGTTGTATGTCGGCCACCCCGTCCCTACGAATGCCGCCTGCCAGTACGTCCAGACCGGAGCCGACGTACCCGCGCCGTGAACGAAGATGACCGGGGGCCTTCCGGTCGGCTCGGGCGGGAGCTTGGTTGCTACCGATAGCATGATCAGGCGCGAGTCCTCCGTCGTGCGTTATGGGCATGATCGAGGTAGGCCAGTTCCGCGGCAGTGAGTTCCGAGCGATCAAGGTCGGCAAAGGGAACGAACTCCGATGATAGCTCGTAGTCGTCGGGTACTCGTTTCCCTTCGTAGTCTCTAGCGTATTCCGCCCGGAAAATGGTCCAGAAAAGATCGGGGTACAGGTACGGATAGTTCGGCGGCTTCGGAGTCTCATGCCGCAGGTGCATGAAGCCCAGCGGGCGCACACCGGTGATCTCGACGCCAGCCTCTTCCACAAGCTCCCGCCGAAGGGCGTCCAGATGCGATTCACCGGATTCAACCCTGCCTCCCGGGTGGACGTGGGGGCCATTCACGTTTTGCATGAGGAGTATCGACTCATCGCGGAACACGAGCGCCCGCACGGATGTCACAAGTTCCGGCGGCGGCTCATCGCACGTGATATAGGCAGAGACGGTCAACTCAATCTCGCCCGCGCGCCAGACAGACGTCTCGACGGCCACCGGCGAATAACGCCTCAGGAACTCGTCGGCTGCCCGATCGGAAGCCATGCGTGTCGCCTACTTGAACAGTGGCGCTGGCCTCTCGATGGCCTGCTGAAGACGTCGCATGAAGGCCGCCGCGACCGCGCCGTCGATGGTCTGGTGATCGACCGTCAAGCTCAGCGTCAGCATCTCGCGCACGACGACCTCACCCCTCCTCACGACCGGCTTTTGCACGGAGCGGCCTACACCGAGGATGGCGCTTTGGCCGGCGTTCAGGATGGGCGTAAACCCGTCCACGACGCCGAGAACGCTGACGGTGAACGTACCACCGAGAACGGCGTCGGGCAGCAGCGTCCCATCCTTGGCCTTCGTCGCAAGGTCGTCCATCTCTGCGGCGATCTCGGAGATGCTCTTCTGCTCGACCCCCTGGATTACCGGCACGATCAGGCCTTCATCCAAGGCCGCGGCGAATCCAACGTTCACCTGGTCGAATTGGTGGACTGTCCCCTCACTCAGGATGCTGTTGGTAGCCGACACGCGGCTAATGGCTGCGGCGCACGCCTTGATGATCGCGTGGGCAAGGGTAATGGTCGTGTCGGAGTCCTTCGAGGCGTCACGGCGCATCTGCTGAACGTCGGTGACGTCGACCTCTAGGAAGAACGAAAGCTGGGCCGTGTTGGCGATGCTCGACCGCATATGGTCTGCGATGCCCTTCCTCATGCCTGTCATCTCTACTGACGAAGACGGCGTAGGGACACCCGGTGGGAGCTTGGCGGCCGACTGCGATTCGGCGTATGCCCGAACGTCCGCCTCAGTGATTCTCGCGCCGCTGGTCGGCACCTCCGCTATATCAATTCCGAGGCTTGAGGCAACTTTTCTCGCCCCGGGCGTTGACCGAACCGGCGGTCCGCCCGATCCGCCAGCGCGTCGTGACGGGGCCGACCGAGACGACCTCGCCGAAGGAGCCGCGGCTCGCCGCTCTTTGGGCTTCTCGGCAGCCGGAGGCTCCTCGCCCTCAGCAAGGAAGTATCCGAGGACCGCGTCGACCGGGACGGTCGCGCCGCTGTCGGCGACTGTGTGAAGTATGCCGTCCTGCGCCGCCTCGAGGTCGTAGGTCAGCTTCTCCGACTCGATGGCGGCGAGCGGTTCCCCGCGCGTCACTGAGTCGCCGGACGACTTGTTCCAAGTAACGACCCCCTCGGTCATGAAGTCGCCGAGTCGCGGCATGACTATCGGAGTCGCCATTGTCTAAAGCTCCCTCGTAAGAAACGTAATCATCTGTGTTGACTTAGTGTCCACTGCCCCGCTATCCCATTACCTCGTTGACGGCGTCGATGACTTTGTCTGCCGTGGGCATGTACAGCGCCTCGAGCGGGCGGCTGTACGGGACCGACGTGTGAGGCGGGTTGACTCGCACGGGCGGCGCGTCGAGGTAATCAAATGCCTGCTCCGCCACCAGCGCCGAAATATCACTCGCAACGCTGCATCGCGGGTAGTCCTCGTCCACGATCACTACTTTGCGCGTCCGCCGCACCGAATCGAGAATGGTCTCCTCGTCCATCGGCGAGGTGGACAAGAGGTCGACGACCTCGGCGGATATGCCATCGTCCGCCAGGGCGTCCGCAGCCTGCTGCGCGATGTGAGTCGTGTAGCCGATTCCTACTAACGTGACGTCATCTCCCTCGCGGATGATCCGCGCCTTGCCGATGGGGAATTCGTACGACTCCTCCGGCACGTGCACGTTCCCGGGAAATCCCATGATCTGCCGGTTATTGAAGAGTATGACAGGGTCGTCGTCACGAATAGCGGAGATCATCAAGCCCTTCGCCGTGTAGGGGTCGGAGGGAACTACGCCCTTGAGCCCGGGAAAGTGAGTGAAGATCGAGTAGAGCGTCTCGGAATGCTGGGCCGCCGTGTTGAGTCCTGCCCCCATACCGGTCATGATCGTGAGCGGCAAGGTGATCTTGCCCCCGAACATGTAGCGCATCTTGGCGGCGTTGTTCGTGATCTGGTCGGCGCAGACGCCGAAGAAGCTCACGTACATCAGTTCGACGACGGGTCGCAGACCTGTCGCCGCCGCGCCGACGCCCGCGCCGATGAATCCGGCCTCGGAAATCGGCGTGTCCCGAACGCGGCCTGCACCGAACTCCGTGATGAGGCCCTTGGTCAGGCGCATCGGGCCGCCCCAGGAGTCGATGATGCCCTGGTCCTCGCGGCCCGCTCCGCCCGCAACGTCCTCGCCCATGACGAACACCGCCGGGTCGCGCCGCATCTCCTGTCGAAGCGCCTCGTTGATGGCCTGGATGTACGAGAGGTTTCGTGTCGCCGTTTCAGTTACCATGCTGTTTCTCCTGAAAGGTGGAAATTCGTTGCGCTGGCCGTGATCTCGCCGGCCTACGCGTAGCTAATATAAACGTCGGTGGTCAACTCTCCGTCGTCGGGGAAAGGACTCTCGTCTGCGAACTTGATTGACTCCTCCACGTCCGCCTGCGCGACGGCGTCGATTGCGTCGATCTCTGCCTGCGTTGCCACGTCGTTTTCGAGGAGGTACGACACCATCGCGTTGATGCAGTCGCGGGCCTCGTAGTAGTCCTCCTCTTCCTGTGTACGATACGCGAGCGGATCGTCCGCACCGAAGTGTCCGTGATAGCGATACGTCTGCGCCTCGATGAACGTCGGTCCGTCGTCTGCGCGGGCACGGGCAACCGCTTCGCCTCCGATCTCGTACATTTCGAGCACCGACTGCCCATCGGCGATGATGCTCGGCATGCCGTACCCTTCGGCGCGGGCCGCGATCGACTCGCCCGCAACCGAGTACTCGACCGGAGTGGACTCGGCATAGCGGTTGTTCTCGCACACGAAGATGACCGGCAGCTTCCAGATGCCCGCGAGGTTCATTGCCTCGTGGAGCGTCCCCTGGTTGGCCGCGCCGTCTCCGAAGAAGACGACCGAGACCTGGTCGGTGCCTCGCACCTTCGCGCTGAGACCGACGCCCGTTGCGACAGGAATGTTCGAGCCAACGACCCCGTTCGCCCCGAGCATTCCCTTGTCGATGTCCGCGATGTGCATCGTGCCGCCCTTGCCCTTGTTCGTCCCGGTGGACTTGCCAAGCAGCTCGGCCATCATCTGCTTGAGGTCGAGGCCCTTGGCGATGCAGTGGTGGTGACTCCGGTGAGTGCCGAGCACGTAGTCGTCGTCCCGCAGGTGGGCGCAAACTCCCACAGGCACGGCCTCCTGGCCGATGGACGAGTGCATACCGCGCAGTTTACCCGCGTCGGCTTCGCGCTTCGACTGCTCTTCGAAGCGGCGGATGGTCACCATCATCTTGTACATCCAAAGCAGCGTATCCCTGTCGATTCCGATGGTTGTCGTCGCCACGATGACGCCTCCGAATTCCTGCTTATGATGGGCGCTATGATAGCAGGGTGTGCAAATGGTGTCACGACGACCGATTGACCTACCCGATAGCGCGCCCTACACTGAGCGCGGCTCACCATTTCCGAAGGATCGAACCATGACCATTTTCGACGCGCACGCCCACTGTTTCCCTCCCCTCGGCGAGGACCGGGGCATCATGAAAACGCGGCTCGCCGAGCACCAGTACCACGTCCGTTTTCATCGGCAGGGCATACGGCGGGTTCGTGACGATGTCAAGATCGACACTCCCCTGCTCGCGGGCGAGAAGGACGGTATCTCCTACCAGCCTAACGTGGACTTTCGTATCGGGGATTTTGGCAGGGTCGAATTCACCGTCGACGACGAAGATTACTATATCCAGTGGATGCCTCCGACCCTGATGGACATGTCGTCGTCCCCCGAATACATGGTCGCGCAGATGGACTACGTCGGCGTCGACCGTGCGGTGATCCAGCACGACCGCATCTACGGCAGGCTCGACGATTTTCTTTCGGACTGCGTGCGGAAGTACCCCGACCGCTTCGTGGCGCTCGCGCAGGTCGATGAGTGGCGAGCGGGTGAACCCGACCAGATCGAACGATTGAGGCACGAGGTCACGGAACTCGGCTTCAAAGGCCTCTACTTCTCAACAGGGGGCTTCGTACACACCGACTTCGCCAACAACATCAACGACCCGGAGTTCGAGCCACTTTGGCAAACAGTGGCCGACCTTGGTATACCTATACATTGGTACGCCGGTGAGTACCGCACAAACATCACGGAGGCATACTTCAGGGAGCTCGACGATATTTTTGTTTGGGCCAAGCGCCACCCCGGAATCGCCTGTGTGCTGACCCACGGCCTAAACCAAGTCAGCACTTTAAGAGGCCAGCCCGACCGCTACAAGATTACGCAGAGCACCATCGACCTTCTGAAGCTGACCAACTGGCACGTCGAGCTCATGCTCCACATCATGAACTCCGACTACGAGTTTCCACCCTACAATCCCGCGATCCACGAGAATGTGCGGCAGTTGGTCGATGAGGTGGGAGCCGAGAGCCTCGTTTGGGGATCCGATATGCCCGCGTGCGAGCGCACGTGCACCTACGAGCAGTCGCTCATACTGTTCCAGACGCAATGTGATTTCCTGAGCGACGGCGAACGCGCTGCTATTCTCGGAGGGAACCTCGAACGCCTGTATCCGGCGGACTAGCACGGCATACCCCAATGTCATATTCAGCCATCACGAAATATAGCGCGTAATGATATTACGTATCTGTTCCGTAATGGTTGACGCATTGCTTCTCAGCGACGTACACTCTCTTTTGGTGTCGAAATGGGAAGGCGGGAAACATCACAGTCCCAGAGGGAGAATGCCCGGATGAACGATCAGAACGGATATATCGTCGACGCGACCGGCGTCCACAAGACCTATAGCACCGGCAAGGTAACCGTCCCTGCCCTTCGAGGCATCGACCTCAGGGTCAGGCGCGGCGAAATGGTCGCGATCATGGGACCGAGCGGCTGCGGCAAGACCACCACGCTGAACTGCCTATCGGGCCTCGACGACATCGACTCCGGCTCGGTTATCGTCGAGGACCAGATCATCCACGACCTCCCAGACGACGAGCGCAGCGACTACCGGGCTAAACGCATGGGGTTCGTGTTCCAGCTGTACAATCTCCTTCCCGTTCTGAGCGCCGTGGAGAACGTCGAGATGCCGCTGCTCGTTTCGGGCATCAGCTCGAAAGAGGCGAGGCGCCGCTCGCTCGAACTGCTAGAGCAAGTAGGACTTGCGGACCGAGCGGACCACCTTCCGGGCGAACTCTCCGGAGGGCAGCGCCAAAGAGTCACCATCGCGAGGGCGCTCGTCAATCGCCCGGCCATCGTGTGGGCGGACGAGCCGACGGGCGACCTCGACAGCGAGACGGCACACGAGGTCATGGACCTGATGATCCAGCTCAACAAGGACAGCGGCGAGACCTTCGTCATCGTCACGCACTCGCGAGAGGTCGGCGAGATCGCCGACCGGATCGTCACGATGCGAGACGGCCTCGTGACCGACGACGGCCTCGGCGGGATGATCCAAGAGCCCGCCGCAGCAACGACCTAGACCTACCTTGGCATCCGTCCCCCTACCCTGCACCTATGTACCTGCTTGCGTCCTGCGAGGACGTAATTCTGAGTATTAATTACACGCAAGAGTTTTCCGAGCCGCCCTCGCGGCCTTGAGGTGAACGATGGAAAAGCTGTTCGGTATCCCCCTTCCCACATTGATGTTCATTCTCTCCGGCGTTTTCCTCGCGACGCTGCTGGTCGTGATCGGAATGGCCCTGCGCAACCCCGTGATGCTCAAGTTGGGGATACGCCCCATTTCGCGTCGACCCGGCATGACGGCCCTCATCATCATCGGCGTTATGCTGAGCACGATCATCATTTCCGCCGCCTTCGGCACGGCGGACACCCTGAGCTACTCCATACGCGACATTGGCATCAATGGGCTGGGAACGATCGACGAGATCATCATTTCGGCCCGCTCGCAGGAGGGCGACCGTTTCGGCCAGTCTTTCATCTCGATGGAGCGCTACGAGGAGCTTCGTTCTGAGCTAGCCGGCGACGATCGAATTGACGGCATCATGCCGCAGTTCACCCAAAACGTGCCCGCAAGCAATCCCGCGGAGGACCTGAGCGAGGGGCAGTTTAACCTGCTCGGCATTGACCCTGCCCTGCTCGGAGGCTTCGGCGGTCTCAAGCTGGCGTCGGGAGGCAACGCCGACCTTCAGGGTCTCGGACCAAATGAGACGTTCATAAATGAGGACGCATCGGGCGAACTCGATCTGCAGGCCGGTGGCGAGTTGGAGGTCTACGTCGAGGACAGCGCCGAACGGTTCGCCGTGAAGGGCGTCCTGGAAGACGGCGGCTTTGCAGGCATCCAACCGACGATGATCATCTCCCTGGAGCGCGCTCAGGAGATATTCGGGAGAACCGGTCAGCTCACTTCAATCGTCATATCGAACCGTGGCGATCAACTGACGGGCAACGAACTGAGCGAGGAGGTCACGAAGGACCTCCGTATCAAGTTCACTGATCGCGAGACGGCTTCACGCCTGAAGGACCTTCTCAACGAAGAACTCTTTCTCAAGGCCCTCGAACTGGAGCGGGACACCGCCGTTGGCGACGACAAGAAAGAGGAGTTGACCAAGCTTCTCACCGGGATACGCGCACCCGAGCTTACTGACGACCTGGTTGCTGCGCTAGCCGACGTAGAGATTTCTGAAGATGTGCAGAACATGCTTGATTCGGATGAGATGCGCTATCTTCAGCGCGAAGCGACGACGCTCTTCAGCGAACTCGCCGAAATGTATGTCCTTGACATCAAGAATGACATCCTCAGAGGCGCGGAGCAGGCCGGCACCGCTATAAGCGTGTTCTTCCTGACCTTCAGCACGTTTTCGATAGCCAGCGGCATCCTGTTGATCTTCCTGATCTTCGTCCTCCTTGCGGGCGCTAGGAAGTCGGAGATGGGCATGGCCCGGGCCGTCGGCGCAAAGCGACGGAACCTCATCGAGATGTTCGTTTTCGAGGGGACGGCTTATGCTCTCGTGTCGGCCGCCATCGGCGTTCTGCTTGGACTTGCAGTAAGCGCCCTCATGGTAGGTACCCTCAACAGCATATTCTCCTCTTTCGACGACGACTTTACCCTCAAGCTCCACTTCGCTCCGCACACCATCATCGTGTCGTACTGCCTGGGGATGATTATCACCTTCGCGACCGTTGGAATTTCGGCCTACCGTGTGAGCTACCTGAACATCGTGGCTGCCGTGCGAAACCTGCCGGAAAACCTCGTGCCGACAACCCCTCCGGGCTTCCTGAGCAGACTCCTCGATGTCGTCAAGGGCATATTCCGGCCTTTCCTCTTCCTCTGGCGCGCGCTTCGCTACCTCATCAGGCGCGACTTCGTGCCCGCCGTGCTCCACGTGATATTCGCTCTGGTGTGGCTGACTATTATCGTCTGGGTGGTAGACATCCTTATTCAGCTGTTCAAGCTCGTGTGGCCCTATCTCCTGCAAGGCTGGCTTCTCTTTGTCATCGGCGCCGGACTCACTGCAGCATCCCTTGTTCTCCCATTCCTTCAATTTGCGTCGTTATTTGGCGGCGGAGTGTCATTGGCGCTGGCGGGGATGGGACTGTCGGCAAGAGCATTCTTGGCGAGAGGCGATATGCCGCCCGTGCTCCGCGACCGGATTGTCTTCACGACAACCGGAATAGCAATCCTGGTCTTCTGGGCATTGCCGCCCGGCGTCCTCGAAGCGCTCCTCGGCGACATCGTGGAAGACTTGAGGGGTGACGTAGACATCATGTTCGTCTCGGGCATCGCTATGGTTGGCGCCGCGGTCTGGACGGTCATGTACAACGCCGACCTGATCCTCCAAGGGCTCCACTTCATCACCAGTCGACTCCGACAGCTCCGTCCGGTCTTGGTGACCGCGATAGCCTATCCGCTCAGCTCCAAGTTCCGAACCGGACTTACCCTGGCGATGTTCGCCCTCGTCATCTTCACCCTCACGGTCATGTCCGTACTTACGGACACCTTCGGGACGCAGTTCGTCGAGACGAGAGTCGCCACAGGCGGATGGGACATCGAAGGGAGCGTCAACTTCACCACGCCCATCGATGACATTCGCTCCGAAATCAACGGCATCGATACCGTCGACATCTCCGACTTCGAGGCCATCGGCGGATATACGCAGATACCTATGCAGGTACGCGAGACCGAAGCTGATGACCAGGAATGGGATCGCGTCCAATTCGTTGCCGCGGATGACGGGTACCTCGAATCAAGCGAGTACGAGTTCAAGCTGATCGCCGACGGATTCGGCTCGAAGACGGAGGACGTATTCGAAGCCATGCGAAATGACCCCAGCCTCGCCGTCATTGGCGGATCGTTGCTCAGCAACACGCAGGGCGAGCAGGGGGAACAAATAGTGCGCGTCTTCCACGAAGTGGGGTACGACGACGAGTCGATGTCCCCCATCGATATCGAGGTGCGGGAGCCGAATACGCGCGCAGTTTTGAATCTGACGGTGATAGGAGTTATCGACCGCGTACACGACACCGGATTCGGACTCGGCATGATCGGCTCCAAGACCGCTGTAGATGAAGCGGCACCGTTCCCGATTCCCATCACGACCTACCGGTTCCGCGTCGCCGATCTTGATGAGTCGAAAGACATTGCCCGGAACATCGAGCGGGCATTCCTCGAGAACGGCATGCAGACCGTCGTGCTGGAGGAATTCCTGAACGAGCAGCTAGCCGCATTGAGGGGCTTCTTCCGCCTGTTCACCGGGTTCATGGCGCTGGGCCTATTCGTCGGCATCGCGGCGCTTGGCGTGGTAAGCACCAGGGCGGTGGTCGAGCGACGGCAGCAGATAGGTATGCTGCGGGCGGTCGGTTATCGCAGGGGCATGATCCAGCTGAGCTTCCTGATCGAATCGAGCTTCGTCGCCGTCTTGGGCATAATAATCGGCACGGTGCTGGGACTCGTCCTCTCCTACAACGCAGTCCTTGATATCCGCGACGAGCAGGGCCTCGATACCATCCAATACGCTATTCCCTGGATACAGATGATAGTCATCCTGGGTGTTACGTACTTCTTCTCTCTGCTCGCGACCTACGTTCCGGCTCGACAGGCGTCGAAGGTCTATCCCGCGGAGGCCCTCCGGTACGAGTAGCGGGATAGAGGGCGTCAGTTCAGGCCGGCGAATCGGTCGGGAGAGAAATCGTCAATTGGCAGCCGCGTCTCCCCTCGCACGACGAGATCGGCAAGGACTCTACCCATTGCCGGTGCGAGCAGCACGCCCTTCTTCCCGCCGCCGGTCGAGAGATAGACGTTGTCCCGCTCGGGGACTCTGCCAAGAATCGGGAGGGCGTCGGGTGTCCTGGGTCTGAGGCAGGCCGTTTGCTCCAACACTCGAGCTTGTCTCACGGAAGGAAGGATACGCGCCGCTCGATCAAGGAGACTCTCTCTAGCCCCCGTTGTGGTCGAAAGATCGAAGCCGACCTCCTCCTCCGTCGCCGCGACCCAGAGTTTGCCATCCGCCTTCTGCACCACTGCGCCGGGACCAGCTACGTGGTACTCCAGCGGAGGATTCAGTCCTTCGAGACGGACGATCTGTCCCTTGAGCGGCGTGACCGGAATGTCGAGGCCGGTCCACTCCCGAACCGCTCCCGACCAAGGGCCTGTAGCGAACACGACGGCGCGACACGCGATCTCACATCCGGTCGTACTCACGCCTACCGCACTGCCGCCAGACCACGTGATGCCGACTGCGCGCTCATCGACAACACGAGCGCCCCTTTGACAAGCGGCATCCATCAGCGCCCTGGTGAGAAGTCGGCTATCCACCAAGCTGAGCTTTTCTAGCAGGACGGCTCCCACAACCTCGGCGGCAATTCGACTGTCCAGGGCACGAACGTCTTGCCCGTCCAGCCATCGTGCCGAGAACCCGTCGGTTGCGTTCCAACGCTCCATCTCATTCAGGAGTAACGGCACGTCGGTCTCCTCCAGCGCGACTTCGAGGTGCGGCATCATCACGCCTTGAAAGTCGATGGAGGACTCCTCTTCCAGCTGAGGCCACAGCCGCCGATGCTCATCGAATGCCTCGATTGCGAACGCCGCCAATCGACCGGGAATAAGAGCGCCCGAGAGCGGATTAAGCAGGCCGAGCGCGTATCCCGACGCGGCGTTGCCTATGCCCTGATGCTCGATCACTGCCACGTCCAGCCCCTCGCGGGTCAGATAGTAGGCTGCGGCGCATCCGGCTATGCCCCCGCCTATGACGGCCACGTCTACAGTGTGTCCCATAAGTGCTCCTGATCGTGGTCTCGGTTGTGCCGCAATTGCAGCGCCCATATAATATCAGTGTCCACCACACCGCAACGCCTGTTCGACGCGCCCTTCCGCGCTCAAGGTAACTCATGAGAATCCTCGAATACATGGAGACGCACGGCCACGAGCAACTGCTCATCTGCCATGAGCCGTCGCAAGGCCTAAGGGCGTTCATAGCGATTCACGACACCACCCTTGGCCCCGGCTGCGGAGGCCTCCGGGTGTGGCCGCACGCGAGCGAGGACGACGCCATCATGGACGTGCTCCGGCTGTCCCGCGCTATGACGTACAAGTCCGCCGTCGCGGGACTCGACCTTGGCGGAGCGAAGGCCCTCATCATGGCCGACCCGCGCACCGATAAGAATGAGGCCATGCTGCGCGCGTTCGGGCAGCACGTCGACTCGCTCGGAGGGCGCTACGTCACGACCGAGGACGTCGGGATGACCCCCCAAGACCTTGAGTACATCGCCCAGGAGACGGAACACGTCGTCGGATTGCCCGAGACGCTGGGAGGAAGCGGCGACACCTCGCTCATGACGGGGCTGGGCGTCTACCTCGGCATGAAGGCGGCGGCGAAAGCGACGTGGGGTGATGACAGCTTGTCCGGCCGTACGGTGGCATTCCAGGGCTTCGGACACGTGGGCTCCAATACAGCCAACCATCTCCTTGAAGAAGGCGCGAAGATTGTCGCGACCGACATTTTCGAGAGCGCACGAAAGCTCGCTGCTGACATGGGCGCGACCGTCGTGGAGCCCGACGACATCTACGACGTCGAGTGCGATATTTTTTCCCCATGTGCCCTCGGTGGAGTGCTGAATGGAGATACCATCCCGCGGCTCAGGTGCAAGATCGTAGCGGGCGGGGCGAACAACCAGCTGCTGTCAGACGCCGACGGCGACCTGCTCGAAGAGCGCGGGATCACGTACGCGCCCGACTACGTCATCAACGCGGGCGGGATCATCAACGTCGGCTCCGAGATCGGGGGCGTCTACCGCAAGGACCGCGCGCTGGAGCTGACCAAGCGCATCTACCAGACGACGCTGGACGTGATCGAGACCGCTCGCTCCGAAGGCATTACCACCAACGCAGCGGCAGACCGAATCGCGGAACGACGCATTGCCGCCGTTCGCGCCATCAAGACGATGCTCTAAGATGTGCTAGACGGCGTCGCACGTCCGGCGTCGTGACCCTTACTTTTCACAACGATCGGAGTATGTGACATGGAACTACGAGAACTCGGCAGGACCGGCCTGAAGATCACGCCCCTCGGACTTGGATTGGCGGAAATCTCGCGCCAAGACAAGATGGGCGGCGACATATCGGCTGCCGCGACTGTCCTGAACGAAGCTCTGGACAACGGCATCAACTTCCTCGATACTGCGGCGTGTTACGGTGACACGGAAGCCCTCATAGGCGAGACGGTCTCGCATCGGCGGGACGAGTACGTGCTGGCGACCAAAGCTGGCCACGCCGTGGGCGACGCGCCCGGCGAAAGCTGGACGCGAGAGACGATAGAGCACTCCATCGACCGCAGTCTGAGGCTGCTCCAGACCGACTACGTAGACTTCGTCCAGCTTCACACCTGCGATGTTGAAGTGTTGGAACAGGGCGACGTTATCGACGCACTTGTACGCGCAAGAGAAGCGGGCAAGACGCGCTTCGCCAGCTACAGCGGCGACAACGATGCGGCCAAATGGGCGGTCGAGAGCGGCATCTTCGCCACGCTCCAGACCAGCTACAACCTCGTCGACCAGCATGCCCGCACGAAGGGCCTGTTCGACATGGCGCAGGCCGCGGGCATGGGCGTGATCCTCAAGCGCCCGGTCGCCAACGGCGTGTGGTGGCAGGACAAGAGCCCCTACCCGTACGCGGACGAGTATTTCCGGCGTTCCCAGGTAATGAAAGCCGCGGGGCCGTTCGAGCACGAGCCGGAGGACAAGGTGCTTCTGGTCACCGGCTTTGCCTTGGCAGAACCTGCGGTCACGACCATCATCACCGGCACCCACAACGTCGATCACCTCAAATCGAATATCGATCTGGTGACGAATCACCTGCCCATCCCCGACGATACCGTGCGGGAACTCCACCGGCGCTTCGAGCAGGTCGAAGACGACTGGCGGCAACTTACCTAGCTAGGGGCAAGGCCAAACCATGCACATCCCCATCGACCAACCATTCGACTTGGAATCTACACTTGCCTGCGGACAGGGTCATCGCTGGCTTTCAATAGGGGACGACGCGTGGTACGAGGGCGTGATCGACGACGACCTAATTTACATTCGCCAAGTCAGTGAAGGCCTCGAGTTTCGTACCACAGCGGACAAGGCAGAAATTGCACGTCAACTCCGATGTCACTTCCGTCTAGAGGATGACATCGAAGTCATCTATGACAACTTGAGCAAATGCGATCCCAAAATGGCCATGCTGGTGCGGAAGTTCAGAGGGTTGCGAGTAATGCGTATCGACCCATGGGAGTGTCTGGTCTTCTTCATACTGACCGCCAATGCGGAAATCGACCATTCCAAGGAAAACATGGAGCGCATCGCGGAAGAGTTCCATACCAGTCCGCCATTGGAAGGTTGCAATGGAACTCGTTACGTCTTCCCCAGGCCATCCGACCTGTGTGAGCTTGGTGCCCTGGAGAAGTTGGAGAGGTTGAAATTTGGGTTGGAGGACAAAGCACCCAGGATATATGAGGCAGCCTGCGCCGTTCGCAGTGGGCAACTGGATTTGAACGCGTTGAGAAACGAGCCCGATATCCAAAGGGTCATAAGGAAGCTAAAACAACTGTATAGTGACTACTATAGTGACGCTGGCAAGACTGTGAACTGTGTGGCACTGTTCGCCCTCGACAAGCTGGATGGGTTTCCGATTGACAAACCACATATCTTCAAAGCTCTAAACCGCCTCTACGGAAACGAGCCGGGCTATCCAAGAGACAAGACGCCGGCAACAGTTGGACGGTGGAAGTGGTGTCGAGAGAAGTTTGGGGCATACGCGGGCTACGCGAGCCAGTTCTTGTTCATCTACAGTTATCAGTACCTTCGCTAGCCCAGCAGCCGCTTGGCAATGATCTCCCGCATCATCTCCGAACTGCCGGCGGCAATCGTCCACAGGCGGTAGTCGCGGGCGAAGCGCTCGACGGGAAGCTCGCGCATGTATCCCAGACCGCCGTGCATCTGGACCGCTTCATAGGCGACCCGGTTCGCCATCTCGGTGGAGTACAGCTTAGCCATGGAGACTTCGGTTACGCAGTCCCCGCCGCTCGCGAACGCCTCGACCGCGGTGTAAGTCAGTCGCCTCGCGGCCTCAACTTCGGTTGCCATGTCGGCGATGCGGTGTCTTAGGGCCTGAAACTCAGCAAGCGGCTTGTCGAATGCCTCTCGATTCTTGAGGAACTCCAGGGTGTCATCCAGTGCTTGGCTCGCCGCCGACACACTCAGGACCGCCGACAGCAGCCGCTCTCGCTGGAGACCTGAGGCCAGTTGGTAGAACCCCCTACCCTCTTCTCCGAGGAGGTTCGCGTTGGGCACCCGAACGTCCTCGAAGACCAACTCCGCCGTATCGGATGCCCACATGCCGGTCTTACTCAGCTTCCGGCTGACCTTCAGGCCGGGGGTACCCCCTTCGACAAGAAACTGCGAGAGGCGTTGATGCTTCCGACCGACGTCCCGCGTTCTTGCCGCTACGAAGTACAGGTCGCCGTAGACCCCGTTGGTGATGTATGTCTTGGCGCCGTTCAGGACCCAGTCGTCCCCGTCCCGTTCGGCGCGCGTTTCGAGGGAGGCCATGTCGGAGCCCGCTCCCGGCTCCGTGATCGCCAGCGCACAGACCTTGCGGCCGCTCGTTATGTCCGGCAGGTACCTTTGCTTCTGATCGTCCGACCCGTCACGACCCAGCCAGGGTGACGACATATCCGTGTGGACGACAACGCTGAACGCCACGCCACCCGACCGGCACCGCGCCAACTCCTCCGTCAGCACGACCGTCATCCAAAAGTCCGCGTCGGCCCCGCCGTACTGTGCCGGGTACTCGATGCCAAGAAGCCCCAGCTCTCCCATGCGCCGGAACAGCTCGCGTGGTATCTCCCCGCGCTCCTCCCACTCGTCGACGTGCGGCGTTATCTCATCCTGGACGAAACGTCGAACGAGGTCGCGGAACATCTCATGTTCGGGGGTGAAGGGCATTGGGCTTAAGCTCTCGTCTCCAAATCAGTTAGCACTATTGCCGATGTATGAGTCGTTAGCATGTCATCCATCACCAGCGACCTGTCATTCCGAACGTAGTGAGGAATCTAAAATCCTTCTCAGGCAAGCGATTGCCATTCCAACGAAAGGTCTTTCCACAGTGGATTTAGCGACTCCACGAGCGCGACCTTCTTGCTGCGACGCCAACCCTTAATCTCTTTCTCCCTCGCAATCGCTGACTCCACGTCCGAGGTCTGCTCGTAGTAGGCCGGCCAGGAAACGTTGTACTTTCTCGTGAAGCCGGCCACGAGCTTATTCCGGTTTTCGTACATTCTTCTTTCAAGGTCGTTTGTGACGCCGACGTAGAGTGTTCGAGTGCCGTTGGTGAGGATGTAAACGTAGTATTGGCGGTCTTGGGTTGCAGGCACAGGATCTTAGATTCCTCACTGCGTTCGGAATGACAGTTGAGTGTCTTACTCAGCTTGAAGAAACGTGGCATGTTGGAGAATAACTACGCTCCTCCAAGACCTCAAACCGCGCGTCCGATATTGGAGCCGTCGCTTCCTCACTACCTGTCATCCTCGCGCTGCCGCAGCTCCGTTCGGCGAATCTTCCCGGAAATGGTCTTGGGCAACTCTGCGAGGAACTCGACCTCGCGGGGATACTTGTACGGCGCGGTGGTGGTCTTGACGTGGTCCTGGAGCTCGGTCAGTATCCACTCAGACGGCTCGTAGCCCGGCGCGAGCACGACAAACGCCTTGACGATGTTCGTGCGCGTGGGATCGGGCTTGGCGATCACGGCGGCCTCGGCGACCGCGTCGTGCTCCAGCAGTGCCGACTCCACCTCGAACGGCCCGATGCGGTACGACGCGCTGATGATCACGTCGTCGGAGCGCCCGATGAACCAGAAGTACCCGTCCTCGTCTCGCGTCGCCCGGTCTCCCGTGTAGTACCAGTCGCCGCGGAAGCAGTTCTCGTTCGCCTCCGGGTTCCGCCAGTATCCGGGGAACATGCCTACCGGACGGTCGGGCGTCGTGCGGATCGCGATCTCGCCCTCCTCACCGTCCGGCAGCTCGTTGCCTTCGTCGTCCACCACCGCCATGTAGTAGTCCGGCGCCGCCACGCCCATCGATCCGGGTCGATGCTCCATGCCGGGGAACGTCGCGGCGCAGAGGGTCGTCTCCGTCTGGCCGTAGGCCTCCCAGATGTGGTAGCCAGTCCCATCGCGCCACGCGTCGATAACCTCAGGATTCACCGGCTCACCGGCCCCCATGCAGTGGCGAAGGGCCTTGGGCCTAAAGCTCTTCAGGTCTTCAAGCACGAGCATCCGGTACGCCGTGGGCGGAGCGAAGAAGGTCGTTATCGGGTACTTTTCGAGCGCCTGAAGCGTGGTACCCGGCTCATACTTGCCTCGCTGGTCCCAGATGAACAGGGCCGACCCCAGGTTCCATGGGGCGAAGAAACACGACCACGCCGCCTGCGCCCATCCCGTGTCGGAGAGCGTCCAATGCAGGTCGGTAGGCCTCTGGTCCATCCAGAACTTCCCGGTGACGACGTGCCCGATGGGATAGTTGCTGTGCGTGATGGGGACCATCTTCGGGTATCCGGTCGTGCCAGACGTGAAATAGATCATCATCAGTTCGTCGGCGGGGTTGTTCGGATTGGGCAGTTCTTCAGAGGCATTGGACACCAAGTCTTCGTAGTCGTGGAAGCTCCCGCTATCGTCTCCTACGACTATGATCTCCCGCAGGTCTGGGCATTGGTCACGCGCTGCCTCGAACTTCGGCAGGTTCTCGGCGTCGGTGATGGCAACGGATATTCCCGCGGCCTGCACCCGGTAGGCGATGTCTCGAGGCGTCATCAATGTCGTGCCCGGCACCGACACGAACCGTCCCCTGATACATCCCAGCACGACTTCCCACCACTCCACGAGGCGCGGGAGCATGGTCATCACACGCTCGCCCGGCCTCGTGCCGATGCCGGACAGCGCGTTCGCGACCTGCTTGGAGCGTACGGCAAACTCGCGGTACGTCACGTCGCGGGCCTCCCCCTCGCTGCTCACCCAGAGCATGGCCCGCTTGCCGGGGTCGCTCGCCCACTTGTCGAAGACCTCGTAGGTCCAGTTATAGCGTTCCGGTTTGGGCAGCGTGAAGGTGCGGTAGGTCTCGCGGTAGTCGCCGATCAGGTACTGCTGGTTCATCACGATGTCCTTGAAGGCATCTAGCCACGCTGGGGGAATATATGCCCCAAGGGGGTTCGGTCAGGGAGTATACCCAAGTTCGGTCAGAATCGCATTACGGTGCTCGTCGAGAGCGGGCGGAGGTCCCGCCGGTCCGACGGTACCGGTGGAAAACTTCATCGGCTGGGCAATGAAACGATGGAGCCCCACATCAACCGCCGAACCCCGCGAGACGAACTGCGGCAAGTCGAGCGCCTCATTGAGGTCGCGGACGGTGATTGCCGGAACGTCAACCTGCATCAGATCCCGTTCCCAGTCGGACGCCGGACGTTTGGCGATGGTCATTTCGAGCTTGGTCTTGATCTCGCGCGCCCGCTCGATACGTTGATCGAATAAGACACCTTCAAGTTCGGTGAGTCCGGCCACGTCGCAGAACCGCTGCCAAAAGTGGTCCTCGTGAACGATGCCAAGGCTGAGCCACCGGCCGTCCGCACAGGCGAAGAGGCCGTAGGTAGGAATGACGGTCACATTCGGCGTGCTTGGCTCTTCGTCTGTGGTCGCTGTGTTTTCCGCCTCGATTCCCACGAGGGACATCACCGCGTCCGTCATGGATAGGTCAATATACGTGCCCTCGCCGGAAGACGCCCTTCCCACGACCGCCGACAGCACGGCAATTGCGGCATACATCCCCGACGCAACGTCGGAAATGAGGATTGCAGGAGGCCACGGACGGCCCTCGATGGCGGACTGCGCGCCCATGTAGCCGCCGACGGCGAGGTAGTTGATGTCATGACCCGGCACGTCGCTCCATGGGCCCTCCTGTCCAAAGCCCGATATCGAGCAGTAGACAATGCAGGGATTCCTCGCGGAGAGGGTCTCGTAGTCCGCGCCGAGGCGGTGCGCCACACCTGGACGCGAGCCTTCCAGGACGATATCCGCTCGCTCGGCGAGGCTTAGGAGGACATCGCGGTCACCGTCGGTCTTGAGATTGAGAGAAATGCTTTCCTTGCCGCGGTTCAGTCCGGCGAAAATCGCTGGTCCGCTCTGACGGAGCGGGTCGCCGCCCGGCGGCTCGACCTTTATCACCCTGGCCCCTAGGTCGCTCAAGACCATCGAGCAGAATGGGCCAGGCGTGTTGACCGTAAGGTCGAGTACGGTCAGCTTGAAGAGAGGTCGCATGGTGGCGCTATTCTACAACGGGACGGTTGATAAATGGCTGGTGTGTCCTACAAGGCAATCGCAAGTATCAAAGGGGTATATCCAGTCTGCCGTGCTACTCTTGAACTGCCGGTTCCTCTAGCCGCCGCGTTCCCCTTCCCCTCATCGCCAGCACGGTAAGCGACGTTGCTCCGAGCGCTACGGCAACTCCCGATATGCCCAGGGCAAACGGCGCGCTGATGGCCTGCGCGAGCAAACCCATCAAGAGGCCGCCGATTGCCGACGACCCCCACCCCAGCTGGTGGATGCTCATGACCCTTCCACGAAACTCGTCGTCGACGATGCTTTGTAGCAGCGTGTTGTTGATCGTGCCGAAAGCCGTGCTGGCTGCGCCCACGATGAGTATGAACGACAGCGACGCGGGCAGATAGGTGATCTGCGAGAAGAGCAGGAGACCGACTCCAAACGTCAGTCCCGTCGCGACTTGCAGCAATGCCGAGTCCTTGAGCCTGCCAAAGAGGATCAAGAGCAGCGTTCCAATCAGCCCTCCGATGCCACTGGCTAGGAGTAGGTTCCCGTAGGTCTCGACGCCGCCCTGAAGAACGGTGTCGGCGAACACCGGCAGGAGCGTCCCAAACGAAGAACCGAAGACGCCAGCGAGAATTCCGAGGGCCACGAGGCTGACGATGGTGGTGCTTCCCCGAATGTAGTCGAACCCTTCCATGAGATCCCGCCAGGGCATCGTCAGCTTGCGGTCACCGATGTGCGGCTGCGGATCGACGAGCGCGAACATAACGACCGTGCCCACGTACATGGCGCCGACGAAGAAGAACACGCCTTCGATGCCAAGCGTCCTAACCAGCGGGGCGAAGAGGAACGGCCCAATCACCGTGGAGCCGGACATCAGGAGCGATTGGAGAACGACGGCGTTCATCAGGTGTTGACGCGGTACCAAATTGGGGACTATGGCCTGACGGCAGGGAATGTCGAACGACAGCAGGACCCCGTTCGCCAGCGAGATCGCCAAGAGGTGCCACGGCTCTATTATGTCCGTCGCAGCCAAGATGCCCGTCAGCAGGGCCGTGAACGCGAAGAGCGCCCGTGTGATAACAACCAGCCGCATGCGGTTGACTCGGTCTGCCACGACGCCTCCCCACATCGACAGGAGCAGGATGGGGCCGAGACCGGAGAATGTCACCAGACCCAGCATGAGCGGAGAATCGGTCAGCTGGTGCATCAGCCACAGCCGCCCGGCGATGAGCGCCCAAATGCCGATATTCGAGAAGGCGTTGCCTATCCAAAACAGGCGGTAGCTGCTGTACCTGAACGCCGCGAACGGGCCGGAGCCGAGTTCATGGGAGTGTTCGTCAAGGGCCATGCTCGACAGTATATCCCGAACGCAAGCGGCCATCGTATCAACTGGGAAAAGTGCAAAACTCCGACGCAGCCTGAATGCTGAGGCTCTCGGGATTCAGAGGCGTCAAAGCAAAAGAGGGCTGAATTATGGACTGGATATACTACGCACTGTTAAGAAAGTCATCCACTGCTGAAGCCTCCTGGTCGATAGCCATTCCAGAAAGCGGTCGATCCAGTACAGTAACATAGCCGACGTGCCGATGAGATATCGTTATACGAAACACGGATGAAGGGAAGCCCCGCCGTCCTGCGCGGCGGCGGGCAATGGAGACGCCGTGGTAGAGTTAGCTTTTTGGTTCCTAACCCCCGTTGCAGTGTGCATGGGCGCACTGGCGGGTTTTTGCCTCGTCGCGTCGCCGTTCGCGGCCCTTGTGGCAGCGTTCATGGCCCGCAGGTGTGGCCTGCCGGCGCTGCGCTACTCGATTGTGGCCGGCTTGTGCTGTGCTGCGTTCTTCGCCCCCTGGGTCTATCTTGTTGCCCGCCTATCGGGTTGGCGTCCCCCGCGGCCGATCGTGTGGGCCAGCTACGTCGCACTGGGCATACTGTGGCTGACGCTGGTCGTAGGTGGGCACTTCATGTTCCAGATTTCCTACGGCCTGAACGACGTCGCGGCAGGCAGGTCGTTCGAGCAGGATCTGTACTCGCCGAGCACGTTCCTGCTGGCGGCGAATGTCGTGACGACCCTGGCGGCTCTAGTGTGGCTCACTCTGTTCCACTCGTTGTCGCCTAAATCCGGGCAGAAAAGGCATGATGCTTTGCCACGACTCCCTTACGTTACACCGTTTGGGCTGCTGGCCTTCTGGTCGATGACCTACTTGGTCGTCTATATCTTCGTCTTAGTGAGCGGCTAGTTACTAGTGTTCTGCTTCTGAAGTTCGTTGTATAAAAGCGGATGAGTGTGTTCCGGGGAGTCACCCTCACCCTAGCCCTCTCCCACGACGGGAGAGGGGATTTTCACGCGCTGATTTATTCGATGAATCTCTGACACAGGACACTAGGTAGTGTTGACATTTCCGTTTATTCCGCTTTTCTTTGTCATTCCGAGCGAAGCGAGGAATCTGAAATCTGTACCTGCGCGACGATTTTAGATTCTTCACTCCGCTCCGCTACGTTCAGAATCACTATGGCCTTGTCAGGCCACATAAGGGGATGAAAACGGGTTGGCGCCGGGAACGGGCAACCACAAGGGTTGCCCCTACAACAGGTTTGCCGAAGCCTATTTTCATAGCAATCGCCCATGTCGGTTGTCACCGACACCACCAATCATGAAAAAGATGATGGCCTCTCTGTCGCCGCTAGGCTGGCAGCAGGAGCCGGGAACTGGATTCCTGCCCCGTATCGGGGTACGGGGTGACGTTCCTTCGCAGGAATGACGATGGGGTGGTGGCACGACGGCTATTTTCAGGGTAATGACAGAATGTCAACACTACCTATACAGTTGTAACTGTTCAGTCTCCGTGAGTTGAATTGCGAAGACCCCCCTCTCTGTATCTCTCCCCCGACGGGGGAGAGATTGTAGATTCTTCGTCGCTGCTCTCCTCAGAATGAGAGCAGGAGGACGATTCCTGCATATCTCACCGACTCTGAACAGTTACATACAGTTGCCTTGCTGGTCCAAAAATAAGCTGGGGACTCGCCCTGCCCTTGGTTGAATTCTATCTCCGGAATTTGACACTCTTACTGACCACCTAGAAATCTATTGCTAGTTTTTCACTCAACCCATTCAACTGTGCTTCCGTTGACGGTCTACACGCCCGATGCTACACTCCCCGCGACTTTTCTCACCCTACCTGCCATACGCCTCCTGAGCTAGGAAAAAATACCCATGAGCTACCGACTGGGCGTCGATGTCGGGGGGACGTTCACCGACCTCGCCCTCTACGACACCGATACCGACCGCCTCGAATTCGCCAAAACTCCCTCCACACCGGTCAACCAAGCCCTCGGAGTAGCCGCCGGAATCCGCGAACTGATGGACCGGCACGCCGTTTCAGCCGACCGGATCGACTTCTTCATACACGGAACGACGGTAGCGACGAACACGCTCCTTGAGCGCAAGGGCGCAAAGACCGCCCTGATCGTTACCGCGGGCTTCCGCGATGTCCTCCAGATTGGACGTCAGGACAGGCCCGACCTCTACGACTGGCGCATTCGCCGCTCCGATCCACTGGTGCCGCGCCACCTGCGTTTCGAGGCGCAGGAGAGGGTGCTCCACACCGGAGAGGTGCTGACTCCCATGGAGCTTGAGACGCTAGACCACGTCATCGAGCGCGTCAAGGACGCCAACGTCGACGCCGTGGCAGTGTGTCTCCTCCATTCCTACGCCAACCCCGCGCACGAGCAGGCCATCGGCGACGCCATTCGCCGTGAACTGCCGGACATCCCTATCTCGCTCTCCCACGAGATACTGCCGGAATTCAAAGAGTACGAGAGGATGAGCACGACCACCATTAACGCCTACGTCGCTCCCGTCATGGAGCGATACCTGCGACGGCTTGGGGCGAGCATCGCCGACGTGGGACTCAAGTCCGATCTGTACATTATGCAGTCCAACGGCGGAACGATGGGCGCGGAGACGGCCATCGAACGTCCCGTGCATACGATCTTGTCCGGCCCTGCGGCCGGTGTCATCGGGGCCGTCGCCATCGCGAAGCAGGCGGGGAAGCCAAACAGCATATCCATCGACATGGGCGGGACCAGCTTCGACGTGTCGCTCTCATACAAGGGAGAAGTCCGCCGTACCCAGGAGAGCGAGCTCGAACGCCTGCCCGTCAAGGTTCCCATGGTGGATATCCACACGCTCGGCGCTGGCGGTGGAAGCATCGCCTGGATAGATCCCGGCGGAGCGCTACGAGTCGGTCCTCAGAGCGCGGGCGCCGATCCCGGCCCGGCCTGCTACGGCAACGGGGGCGCGGAGGCGACGGTGACGGACGCGAACCTCGTCCTCGGCAGACTTGGAGCGACAAGCCTGCTCGGCGGGACGATGACACTGGACATCGAGCTGGCACGAAACGTCATCTCCGAACGCATCGCCAAGCCGCTGGGCCTCACCGTGGAAGAGGCCGCCGAGGGCATCGTGCAGGTTGTCAACGCCAGCATGGTGAAGGGCATCCGAGTCGTATCAGTCTCCAAGGGCTACGACCCCCGCGAGTTCTGCCTTGTGGCGTTCGGCGGAGCCGGTCCGCTCCACGCCTCCGAGCTTGCCGACGAGATGGACATCCCTTCAGTCCTCGTCCCAGTCGCACCGGGCGTCACCTCGGCCCTGGGCCTGCTGATGGCCGACCTCAGGCACGACTTCGCGCAGACGGTTCTCAAGCCGGGCAGCGAACTGTCACCAACGGCAATCACGTCCTGGTACGAGCAGTTGGAAGCGCAGGCGCTGGAGCAGATGTCCCGTGAAGGTGTCGCAGCTGAGGACGTTTCCCTCGCCCGCGCTGCGGACGCACGGTATGTCGGGCAGGGCTATGAGCTAGAGGTGCTGGCTGCATCCGGCAAGCTTGAACAACGAGACGTCGAGGAAATCATGGAGCGATTCCACGAGGCCCACGTCCGCAACTATGGATACGCATCCCGTGACAACGCGGTCGAGGTCGTCAATCTCCGCGTGACGGCTCTCGCGTCCATGCCCCGACCTGACCTAGCTCATGATTCACAGGACGCCGGGGGAGATCCGTCCCGTGCCCTCATCGGCCAACGAGACGTGTACTTCCGCAACGAACCGAAGAGGACGGGCATCTACGACCGCTCCGGTCTCCGTCCCGGCGACGTGATCGAAGGCCCGGCAATCATCGAGCAGCTCGACTCCACCACCGTCGTTTGGGAGCGCCAGACGGCAACCGTCGATAACTACCTCAACCTCCTAGTAACCGACCGACACCAATAGGGACCGCCCAAAGTTCTACTTACTACTCCCTACGCTATACTCTCCCCCAGGTACCACCATGACACCAACTAACGTCGATCCGATCACCCTCGAAGTGATGCGCAACGGGTTCTACTCCATCGCGGACGAGATGATCGCCGCGCTCATTCGGGCAAGTTACTCCACCAACATCAAGGACCGCCGAGACACGTCCGGCGCGATCTACACCGGCTCCGGCGAGGTCGTCGTCGTGGCCCAGAGCGAGATCGGCACTCCCCTGCACTTAGGCACGATGCACTCCGCCGTCCTGACCGCTATGGACCTGTACCCGTTCGACGAGCTGGAGCCGGGAGACGCCGTCGCGCTAAACACACCCTACCCCGCCGGTCCCGGACACCTCAACGACCTTGCGCTTATATCTCCCGTCTTCTACGAGGGCGAGCTTATCGCCATCACCGCCAATCAGGCCCATCACGTCGACATGGGCGGCTTCGCGCCGGGGTCGATGCCGTTCGGAGTTACGGAGATATTCCAGGAGGGTCTGCAGATCCCACCCGTGAGGCTGTTCCGCAAGGGAGAGCTCGACCGCGACCTGTGGGCGTTGATCGCGCAGAACGTTCGCCCAAGGACCGAGGTACGTGGCGACCTCCTTGCCCAGTTCGCCGCCAACAACGTCGCCGAGCGCCGGCTAATTGACCTCTCGTCTCGCTACGGATCCGAGATGGTCAGGCGCTACCTCGACGAGATGCTGAACTACTCCGAGCGCCGTATGAGGGCCGCTCTCAAGCAGATACCCGAGGGCGTCTACGAGTTTGAGGACTCGATGGAAGGGGACGGCATCGTCGAGTCGCCAATCACCGTCAGAGTCAAATTAGAGTCTAAGGGCGACTCGTTCATTGCCGACTTCACGGAGAGCGACGACTCCTGCCAAGGTCCCCTCAACTGCCGGTGGCCGTCGGTCGCCGCCTGCGTCTACTACGTCCTCAAGGCCTGCCTCGACCCCGAACTGCCACCCAACGCCGGGGCGTACCGTCCCGTTGAGGTCATAGTGCGAGAGGGCAGCCTCCTGTCCGCGCAGTACCCTACTGCCGTGTGCAACGCCAACATCATCACGACGCAGCGAATCACCGACGCGCTCCTCGGCGCGCTCGCGCCCGTCATTCCCGACAAGGTGCTGGCGGCCTGCTCCGGCACCATGAACCTTCTCAACATCGGCGGGATCGACCCGCGCAACGGCATCTACTACAACTACATCGAGACCTACGCAGGCGGCCAGGGCGCTATGCACAACGCCGACGGGATGGACGCGGTCCAGAACCACATGACGAACACCCGCAACGCCCCGGTCGAGGCAATCGAGCTTGCCTACCCCCTACTCGTGGAGAAATACGGACTCGTGCCGAACAGCGAGGGAGCGGGACAGCACAGGGGCGGTCTCGGCATCCAGCGACACCTGCGCGTTCTTGGCGAGAGCGTCACCCTCACGCTCAGTTCCGACCGGGAAAAGGTAAGCCCGTGGGGCCTGTTCGGAGGCGAGGGCGCCGACCGTTCGGCGTGTGTCATAGCCGCCCCGGACGGATCGGAAAAGCGACTCCCATCCAAGGTCACCACGACCGTGCCTCATAACCATGTCATCAAGACCCGGACTCCCGGCGGCGGCGGTTGGGGCGACGCCACGACCCGCGACTCGGAGGCCGTCGCTCACGACGTGCTCGAAGAGTTCATCTCGACGGAGCGGGCCGAGTCGGTCTACGGAGTCGCGGCCGACCGATAGAAGGGCTCTCTTGGCGAACTAGTACCGTGTCAACATGGTTTTGATATTGCGATTCACCCTCACCCTAGCCCTCTCCCACGACGGGAGAGGGGATAAATCGGCATCTGCTTGATCGTCATATTCAAGTTGACTGAGTACCAGTAGACCGAGAACTTTGAAAGGACGGGCAGCAATTGGGGGTTGGATTCGCGTTGTACAAGAGAGGGCGGGTTTGAAACCCGCCCCTACCAAGTCATATTCTCGTTACCCTTCAATACGTGGGTGTTGAACCACTACGGCTTTGCCATCGTGTAGCCAACGCGAGGCTGCGTCATGATGTATTTCGGGTCGCTTCCGTCCTCGCCCAGCTTGCGGCGGACCTTCTTCACCATGGCCCGCACCAGCTGCGCGTCGCCGGAGTACTCCGGTCCCCAGACACGTTGCAGTATCTGGTCGTGCGTCAGCACGCGCCCGGCGTTGATGGATAGCTCGAACAGCAGCTTGTACTCGGTAGCGGTCAGATGCACCGGACGGTCGGATATGGTCACGCCGCGTTCCATGTAGTCGATGGTCAGTTCCCCCAGCCGATAGGGCCTGTGCACCTCGGCGTGATCGAACACCGCCCTCTTACGCAGCGACGCCTCGATTCTCGCCACCAACTCGTTCGGCGAGAAGGGCTTGACGATGTAGTCGTCCGCCCCCATCCGCAACGCCTGTACGATATGCTCTTCACCGCTGTGCCCCGACAGGAAGATGACAGGCACCGTGGACACCTGCCGGATGCGCTTCATGACGTCGAACCCGCTGACGCCCGGCAGGATCAAGTCCAGCAGCACGAGGTCGGGCTGCCTTATCTCCAAGAGGTGTACCAACTCGTCGGGGTTCCCCGTCCCCATCCAGGTGTAGCCCGCGTCCGTGAGCGTGTTACGTACGTACCGGAGCAGCTGCGGGTCGTCGTCGATTGCAAGAATCGTCGCCGACTCCTCCGGTCTCACTCCCTGAACTCCGAAGTCTGAGTCGATCGTGTCGGATATGGCCGGCTCACTCGCCGGAATCGTAAACGTGAATCGTGACCCGCGTCCCTCCCCTTCGCTCTGGGCCCAAATGCGGCCTCCATGTGCCTCGACGATCCCCTTGCAGATAGCGAGGCCCAGCCCGGCCCCCGCGATTCGTCGCTCCCCGTCTCGCTCATCGACCCGCGAGTACGGTATGAAAAGGTGCTCCATCTGATCGGCGGGTACCCCCCTGCCCTCGTCAGCAACTGAGATCTCGACATGACCGTCTTTAACTAACGCCGTCACCCTGATCGTCGAGGATTCGGGGGAATACTTAGCCGCGTTGGACAAGAGGTTGTTCAGCACCTGGGCAATACGGGGTTTGTCCGCCTCGACGTGCGGCAGGCCGGGCGCGAGGTCGACTTCGATGTCGTTCCGTCCCCCGCCGCGCATGAAGGCGTTCCTCGCCTCCGCCACGAGAAAACCCACGTCACTCGGTTCGAGATCGACCGATAAGGCTCCCGCCTCGATGCGTGTCAGATCGAGAAGGTTGTTGATGAGATCACGAAGGAGATCGGCCTGCTCATCGATGATTCGGAAAAACTGGCGCGTCTCAGCGGGGTCGAAGACCGAGGGGTCGCTGAGCACGGTGGCCGTAGACCCCTTGATCGTCGTCAACGGCGTCCGCAGCTCATGGCTCACCATGCCGAGGAACTCGCTGAACGTGGCGAGACGAGTGCGAAGCTCCTCGTTCTCCAGCCTGAGGCTTTCGACTTCCTTCGATGACCCGTCCTGCTTGGCCATAAGCGTGGTCCCGCGTCGCAAGGGTGGGAATGCCGCGATTATAGCACGGGCTATGGCTACCCACTCTACGCGATCTAGACGGGGTAGTAAGGGACGACAGACCGGAAATGGTCACAGAAGGGTCATGCAACTGCTCTTGTCGGTCACGCTGAGGTCACAGACCTCTTCTACGATGTGGGCATGAGAACCAGTACACAAGGAAGGAGGATCACCATGAAGCAGAGAATCGCCATGCTGTTCGGAGCGGCAGTGTTCATGGTTCTCGCGGTCGGGTGTGCCGACAGCCCACGTCACTATGATCCTGACGCCTACGCCTGCGACGCGGAATGCGAGGAGCAGAGACAGGCGGACCTTGAGTACATGGTGAAGAACTACCCCACACGTGAGCAGGCGCTTCAGGTACGCGAGTGTGTAACTGCCAAAACCGGGTACGAGTATGAAGATGAGTTGCCTGCTGACTATGGGCCCGAACTCCTGACCAAGCCGCGGACGGCGGAGCAGGCTAGGCCGATCCAGGAGGACATGCCCTTCAGGCTGGTGGAAAAGGCGCTGGTGGCAGCCGGACAGAGAAAACCGCTGAGGGAGAGAGTATACGGCGCCCGGGAGGACTGCATATACGACCTCGGCCTTGAAGACAGGTTCTACGCACCAAGCAGCCCAGAAAAGTTTCGCCCTCGTCACAGTTAAATTGGCGCAGTGGAAGAAAAAGAAGGGAATACCCAGATGAATGCTGCAATAACCGTCGACCACGTCCTCACGGCGCGGGGACTGATGCAGAGCTTCGGCCAGCGGAGTGTTCTGAGCGACGCCGACCTTGAGCTTCGCCACGGGGAGGTGCTCGCCGTGGTGGGGGTGAGTGGGTCGGGGAAATCGACGCTGCTGTACGCCCTCGCGGGCCTCCGCCAGCCGGACGGAGGCACAGTCGCATGGAATGGCAGCGAAAACGTATGGGACCTCGGCGAGCCGGACATCACGCTCACCCGTCGGGCGACGTGCGGTTTCGTCTTCCAGTTCCCCGCGTTCCTCGACGACATGACCATCGCGGCGAACGTGGCAGTCCCGCTCGTCGTGTCGGGCACCAAGCCGCGCGATGCTCGCAAGCGGGCGCGCGACCTGCTCGATAAGTTCGGCCTCGAACCGCTGGCGGACAACTACCCGTCCACCCTGTCCGGCGGCGAGCTCCAGCGCGCGTCGATTGCGCGGGCGCTGGTGATGGAGCCGAGCATCGTCTTCTGCGACGAGCCGACCGGCGCGCTGGACGAGAGCAACTCCGAGCTCGTGGTCGGCGAGCTGCGACGAGTGGCCGCCGAGTTCGGCGTCGGCGTCCTGATAGTCACCCACGATCCCTTCGTGTGGGCCATGTGCGACCGCGTGCTCCGGCTGAACGAGGGAAAACTGGTTGAGGAGTGTGCGTCATGATGCTGTTCTTCCGTTTCATATGGCCCCGCTCTTGGAGATCGTTCTCCGTCTGGATTCCACTCATAGCCGTCGGACTCATCTCATGTATCGGCCTCTCATTGGCGATGGGATTCCGTTCCGGTCTGCTGGCGCAGCACGAGACAGCAACATTGCGTGACGGCGGAAGCGGGTTTCGGCCCATGACTCGCGTCGCCGGGGAGCCGCCCCTGCGGTCGTCAAGGCCGGTCGCCACCGGGTATGGACCTTTGAACGTCACGCTATTCTGGGGTGAGGAAGGTCAGCGACTCGATCTTCCAGGCATTCCACGTATTGAAGCGAGCGGCACCGCTCTGGCCTCCCCTGCCGTCCTCGCCCAACTCAAGGATGACTGGACGGGAGAAATAGGAGGCTGGCTTGGAGACCGCTCCGCTAGGACTCTTTCCGACGTGGCCCTGGCATACCCACGCGAGCTGGTAATCGTCGAGTTCACCGATACGGTCCCGCCGGAAGCGGTGTTGAGTTCGCACTTTCAGCCGATTCGCGTCAAGAGAAGCTACGCGCCGGATACCAGCTTCGTGATCCTGGGGCTGCTTGTTCTCGCGCTCCCGTCCATAGCCCTGGCAAGGGCCGGCGCCGCCGTGCACCTGAACGCCAGGTCACGTCGGTACGGACTGTTGAGAGTCCTCGGCGCGCCTCCGCGAAGACTGGCCATGCTTATCGCTCTCGACATCGCGGCGCCGATCTTGGCGGGGGCATTGCTCGGCTCGGTCGTCTATGCGGCCACCATGTCGTCTTTGAACACATTCACGCTTGCCGGAAGCTCGTACTGGGCGCGCGATCTCGTCCTTCCGATCGCGTTGGCCCTTGCCTTGCCGCTCGTAGTCGTCCTGGTCGGGCTGTTGAGTGCCTTCCGTATGATTACCCGCGCCGGACGGGACCCCGTTGGAACACTGCGGAAAGAGCGCACGCCCGCGTCTTATCTTGCGTACCTCTCTTCGGCTGGCGTCGTGGCCGGTCCCGCCGCCATGTTTTGGGCTTCAAACGCGGACTTTACGCTGTCGGCGTGGCTGATTGCGGCGGGGATGCTCCTGAGCGTCGTCGGCCTCGAGGGACTGTCCCGCGTCGCGGTGGCCGCCGCCGGCAGGTTGCTCGCTGAATGGACGCGGGCACAGGTGGCAGGATCACGGATGTATCAGGGAGGAGCCGAAGCCGTGCTGGGCGTGTCCGCCACATCGGTAGCCGTCCTTTTGATAGTGTTCTCCGTGTACGCGAACTTCGACAACCGCCCGCCTCCGACGGGGAATTTCCATGTCATGGCCGAATATGTCGACCTCAACTCTCCCGAACAAGTAGTCAGCGCGGTGTCCGACTACGACGGCGTCACCCGTATCGTTTCGGTGGGCGAAACTCCCGTCTACATCGACGAATATGAAGGAATGCTGTACACGATGACCTGCGACGATGTACTCGGCTCGATAAAGCTCAGCGGGCCGTGCAAGGTTGGGACTATCTACCCGGTACGCCGCCTCCTAGATGCCGATACAGTCACGGTGAGTGCCCATTCTTACCCTGGCGGTTCCGGCCCCAAAATGGATCCGTCCATTCCAGGCGTTTATCCGGTTGGTGGTCGTGTAACCGCTTCGTGGATAAACGCAGTTTCAAACATTCGAGCCGTGCTCATCGTCGACCAACAGCCCGTTCCTTTCCGTACGAGTCTTCTCATCACCACCGACGGCAATCCTAGCTCGCTGCGCCGAGTCATAGAGGGCCTGCGAAACCGGCCGGAGGAGTCGTACCTGACCACCCGGGCCGCCCTTACTTCTGGAGTCACCGACGACCAACTAGTGATTTTCCCCTATGTGTTCGTGATGGCCATGACTGCCGCTGGCATGGCGGCGGTCGCGCTGCTGTACGCGATCATGCTGCTCTTCCGCCAGCGACAGGCGGAGTTCAGGGCGCTCCGCTCTTTTGGCGCGACCCGGATGCTGCTGGCCGTCGACCTCGCGTTGCTGTTTGCGGTCCCGCTGGTACTCGCCTTCGGGCTGGCCGTTGCCTCAGGTATCATCCTCGCCGCCAGCTACAACGCGGCGTTCGGCGTGCCCGCCCCTCCAGGTAATCCGCAGGCCATAGCCGTCCTCGCCCTCGTGCTGGCGATCGGCATAGTCGCAACCGCCCTCGTAGCGGGCAGAGCCACCCGCATACCCCCGCTCGTATCCGACCCCGACGCCACGACGTCCTAACCCCATCACGGTCCGGTCACCGCTCATCCCCGGTCGCCATATGGGCCGGGGATTTGCTTTGTCCGTTCACCTTGCGATTTACACGAATGTCCCTTCGTTGTACCCTTTCGGCCAACGGCGGAACTGAACAAACAGCAAGACTCATGGCAGAGGCAAGTAAGACATGGCAACCAACACGCTCATAATCGACGGCGACTACCCCATGGCGAACGGCGCAATCGACTCTCAGCGCGATCTCACGCTGCCCATCGAACAGGCTCGAGCGCCTGAGGACCTCAATAGCTGGTTCGGGTGGCAGGACGACGGCATCATGGCGACCCTGCCGGAGATGCGCAAGGGAGGTATCGCCGCGGCGCTGGTCAAGGTTGCCGTCTGCGTCAAGAAGCCCGGCCATCCGCACGGGGAGTACCGCTCTAAGGAGAACGCCCACGCCGCCGGAAGAGGCCAGCTTGCCTACTACAAGCTGCTGGAATCGCAGAACGAGACCACCATTCTCGATACATCTGAGGGTTTCGCCACACACATGGAAAAGTGGGAGGCGGCCTCCGACTACGACGACCTTCCGGTGGGCATGATTCTCGGAATGGAGGGCGCGGACGCCATCACTTGGCCGGAACAGGTACACGACTGGTACGCCGACGGCCTCCGCGTCATCAGCCTCTCCCACTACGGCGTGAGCTATTACTCGCACGGCACCGGAACGGGCACGACGGGTGGCCTCACACCCATGGCGAAACTCCTCCTGCAGGCCATGAGCGACCTCGGCATGATCCTTGACGTGACGCACACTTCCGACCAGTCGGTCCGCGAGGAGTTCGAATTGTTCGACGGCCCTGCCCTTGCGAGTCACCAGAACTGCCGCGCCCTCGTACCCGGCGAGCGCCAGCAGCCGGACGACATCCTGCTCGAAGTCATCCGTCGAGGCGGCGTGATCGGCTCCTCGATGGATACCTGGATGCTCAACAAGTACTACTCCATCGACTGGAAGACGATCGGCCACAAGCGGCGTGACGTGTTCCCCAGTCCTCTAGTCACGCTCGAAGACCTCGTCGACCACATGGACTACGTATGCCAGCTTGCCGGCAACTCGCTCCACGCGGGCATCGGCGGCGATACCGACGGGCAGGGCGGCTCCGACGGCGCTCCCCACGACGTGGACACCGTGGCCGACTACCAGAAGATCGGCGATATCCTCGGCCGGCGGGGCTACACCCAAGAGGACGTCGAGAACATCATGTACAAGAACTGGCAGCGGTTCTTCGAGAAGTGGCTGCCGTAGACATGCCCAAGCAGCCCAATATTCTCTTCATCCTCACCGATCAGCAGAGGCGCGACACCCTCGCCGCCTACGGGAACGACTGGATCCAAGCGCCGAACATAGACGGCCTCGCACAACGCAGCATCGTCTTCGACAACGCCTACGTCACCCAGCCGGTATGCACTCCCTCACGCGCCTCGATCATGACCGGAATGTACCCGCAGTCGACCGGCCTGATCGGCAACGGCATCCACCTGCCGGATGACGCGCAGACCATCGCCGAGATGATCTCGGACGACTACCTCTGCGCGCACTACGGGAAGTGGCACCTCGGCAACGACCTGGTTCCCCAGCACGGCTTCGAGGAGTGGCGCAGCATCGAGGACTGGCACCTCAGTGCCGGCACAACGACTAGGAAAGAGCACCGGTTCCTCGAGTCCGACTATAACGCATGGCTCCGCTCGCAAGGCGTCGAGCCGCCGTCGGGGCAGTCATACGAGACATGGTTCCCCACGGCCGGTCTATTGGCTGAACAGACCCAGGCAGGCTACCTCGGAGGTGAGGCCTCACGGTTCATACGCGAACACTCCGGTTCTCCATACCGAGACCGACCCTTCATGCTGTTCACCTCGTTCTTCGAGCCGCATCCACCCTACACCGGCCCTCTGAACGGTCTGTACGATCCCGCGTCGCTCCCGGTCGGCCCGGCGTTCATGCAGCACCCCGAAGGCGGCTCTCTCGTGAACCGCCTTCGCGCCGAACACTACCTGTCGGGTGGACTAAACCCCCTTGCGGAAAAGGGCGGCGACATCCACGACACCACTACGGAAGAGGGATTGAGAAAGCTCCGCGCCCAGTACTTCGCCAACATCACCCTCGTCGACCGAAACGTCGGACGAATCCTCAGCGCCCTCGAAGAGTCCGGGCAAGCCGACAACACCATCATCGTCTTCACGAGCGAGCACGGCGAGATGGCGGGCGATCACGGGATGCTCGAAAAGCGCTCCATGTACGAAGAGGCAACCCGCGTGCCCCTGTTCGTCCACGTACCTTGGCTGACCGCAGGACCGCGAAGAATCGATGGCAGCGTGAGCCTCGTCGACCTTGTGCCCACCCTGCTCGACCTCGTGGGCAACCCGGTACCCCCTCACATCGAGGGTTCGAGCCTGGTACCCGTGCTTCAGGGAAACAAGACGCTCGGCGACAACGATGTCTTCCTCCAGTGGAACGGCTACGGCGACAGGAACCTCGGCAACCCTGCCATCAACCGCATGGTGTCCGCCCCCTGGCGTTCGGTCGTCACGGGAGACCGCTGGAAGCTAAACCTCAGCCACGCCGACCAGTCCGAGCTATACGACCTCAACTCCGACCCGCACGAGATGCGCAACCTCTTCGACGACCCCGCTCACCGCGACCGTATCCGCGACATGACGGCACGCATAAGAATCTGGATGCACGAGGTGGGCGACACAACACCGCTGCCGTCGGTGTGACCGAACGCGTTTCACGTCCTCAGAACCACTGCGCCTTGTCGACCACGTTCCGAAGCGGTCGCCCCTCACTGAAACGCACGCAGTTGTCGACGAACACCTCCGTGCGCCGGTCGTCGATGTAAGGCCCGTCGGCAGCTACATGAGGCGTCAGGATGGCGTTGGACAGCCTCCATAGCGGATGCTCGGACGGCAGCGGCTCGACCTCATACACATCCAGCGCCGCCCCGGCAATCTCTCCCGCTTCGAGCATCTCCGCCAGGTCCGTGAGGTTGGTCGTCGCGCCGCGCCCGATGTTGATGAAGAAAGAGCCGGACTTCATGCCACTGAGTGTCGAGCGATTGAACAGCCCCTGCGTACTCGGTGTTTCCGGCACCGTGACGATGAGGAAGTCCGCCCGGGGGATAACTTCCTCCAGGGCGTCTGGCGTGTACAACTCGCCAACGCCCGGAGGAAGTTCGGTCACCCTCGCATCCAATCCAACGACGGTCATTCCGAACTCCGCGCAGAGCCGGGCAGTCTCCGCCCCGATGCCGCCCACACCGACGATCACCGCGGTCGACTCCGGCAGATGGACGGCATCGTAACCCTTCCTCCATTCGCCGTCGCGCTGCCGGTCGCGGTAGACGTGCAGACCGCGTGCGAAAGTGAGCACATAGGCCATGATGTGCGCGCTGATGTGATCGCTGAATATCCCTCGCATATTGGTCACCACCACGTCGCTCCGAACGAGCCCCTCGTGGTAGTAGCCGGCCTTCGGCCCCGCTTGCGGCGACTGTATCCACCGGAGCTTTTGCGCCCGCTCGAACAGTTCAGGAACGATGTCCCCAAAGGCGGCGTCCGCGTCCACGATCGCTTCCGCGGCCTGCTCCACCGTCGCGCAGTATCGTATGTCCACACCCGGGACGAGCTCGCGGATATTGTCGGGCCATGTCCTGGCCGCCGGTGTGCGCGCTCCCGGGTCTTGCGGTTCGAGGATGACGAGCTTGAATGTCATGTGACGCCTCCGGCACGATGATACTGCATCAAGGAATGCGAGTCACGGACATGTACGTGACCCCGGTTGCTAGCGCAGCGTCCAGATGCGCCGATACGCTGTCGTGTATGCAAGCAGGCACAACCCGAACGCCACGGTGGTAGCCACCACCGCCTCCTGCGCTCCAAACCGCTGCGCCAAGCCTCCAACGATCAGCGTACCGACCGGGAACACCGCGAACGTCGCGCCCAGCAGGGCCGTCACACGCCCGCGCAGCCGGTCGGGCATGATGCGCTGGACCGCAGTGCTTGCGAGTACGTAGACCATCATCATCAGCCCGCTGTACGTCAGGACGACCGCAAGCGCGGCAGGCAGAAATGTTACCTGTGTGAACACAAGCATACCGGCAGCCGTCCCCATGCAAGCGAACGTCATTGCCCGCGCCTTGAACCGAATATCGCCGAGGCTGGCGAGAAGCAGCGTTCCGAACGTCATGCCCGCTCCCAGCGCTCCGATGATGAAGCCAAGCGTGTCGGGCCCGCCTTCGAAGACCTCGGCGACATACACCGGCATGAGCCCCATATTGACCGGCGCGATGAACAGCATCAGCATGGCGGGAAGGATGTAAATGGCGAGAATCCGTTTCTCGCGTGCGAAGTACATTATTCCCTCGACGAGGTCATTCGCAGATGAACCGCCAACCGGCTTCTGCGAGGATTTACCCTTCAGTTGGATTCGCAGTCCGGCCACCAGCGCAAGTATGTACAGCGCCAGCGAGGCTGTCATCGTCGGCCCGGACCCGACAAGACCGATGGCCACTCCGGTCACCGCCGGCACGATGAACCGTGTGAAGCTCCCTGTCAGCATGAAGAGGGAAAACCCGTTCGTCATGAGCCGGCCGGGTACGATGTTCGGTATCAGCGACGACTCGATGACCATGCGCAGCGTGCGAACCGCGCCATTCACGAATATGTAGGCGAATATGTGCCACGCAGCAACTGCCTCGGCGAACACGACCGCGGTGAGCCCTGCAGTCAGCACGATGTGCGCGGCGATGGACGCCCTCAATAGTGCCTTGCGGTCCCAGCGGTCGATGTAGACCCCGCCCAGAGGCCCGATGACGACGGACGGCAGCGCGCCCATCCCCACCGAGAGCGTGGTGAGAAGGGCCGACTGCGTGACCTGGTAGGTCAGCCAGCCCAGAACGACGCCCTCCACCCACAGGCTGCTGTTGTTGCACCAGCCGGTTATCCACAGCAGCCGGAAATCGCGGACGCGCAGCGAGCGGAGCGTCCGAATCCTTCCGAACGAGCGCAGGAACCCCTTCGAGGCCGTTGCCTTCCGCCGTCGTTGGTCGGACGCCGATTGCATGGCGTGTTTTCCGTTACGCGGGTTGAGGTTCCAGCTTCTCAGGCGAGTCCAGCGAGCTGTCGTCACCAGCCTCTTCGTCCACGTCCAGGCTTTCGCCTGCCCTGTAGCTCCAGACGGCGCGAAACACAACCGGAATCGCAAGTACCACAATGAGGATGGACGCCCCGGAAATCAGCGAGGCCATGGGAGCGCCGAATAGCTGCGCCAGTCCTCCCACGAGGAGGGTGCCTAGGGGGAAGAAGGCGTGTGTCATCACCGACAGGGCCGCAATCCTGCCCCGAAGAGCATCCGGTACGATGGACTGGATGAGCGCGCTTGCCACCGTCCACGTCATGACCATCGTCGCTCCGTACAGCATGATGATCGGGAAGGCGAGGAACAGCGCCCCGCTGTGGGAAAAGGCCATCACACCCAGGGCTGTGATGGTGCCGGTAATCAGCACGATCCTTCCCCGTCTCCGCGAATCGCTTAGGGTCGCAATCGCTATCGTGCCGATGGTCATCCCTGCGCCGAGCGCCGCCACGAGCAGTCCGAGCACCTGTGGGCCCGCCTCGAAGACGTCCGACGCGAAGACCGGCATCAGGCCCATGTTGATCGTGCTCACGAAGGTCAGCATCGCCGTCGTCAAGACCATCATGGCGAGGACGACCCGCGAACCCTTCACATACCGCCCGGCTTCCCGTAAATCGGTCACGACACTCTTGGGTCTGATCGGCAGTCGCTCCCTTTCAGCCACTCGCACGTGAAGGGTCAGCTTGATCCCCGCCAACACGAAGACGCAGGCGAGCACGATGGAGGCCCCCGGCCCTATCAACGCGATCAGGAACCCCGTCACAGCCGGGGCGATCAAGCGAGTAACGCTTCCCGCAAACGCGACCAGCGCGAACGCATTCACCAAGAGCCTCTTCGGAACGACATTCGCCAGGATCGCCTGCTCGGCAGGCAGCAGGAATGAGCCCGATACACCCATCAGGAAGCTGACGGCGAAAATGTGCCAGGTCTGGAGAATGCCAAGAATCACGATGACTCCAAGCACACCGATGAACATCACGTAGGATGCCATCGCCGCAATCATCACCTTCTTCCGGTCGAGGCTGTCGATAAGGACGCCGGCAATCGGCGCGATGATGATCGGAGGGAGCGCGCCCATGCCGATTGCGAGGCCCGTCAGGAGCGGGGACGACGTGAGCTCGTACGTCAGCCACCCCGTCGCGATGTTGATGATCCAGCCGCTGATCGACATGCAGAACATCACCGCCCACATGAAGCCGAAATCCCGGTGTTGGAACGATTGGAGCGTCCGAAACCGCGTGTACCTGGAGAAAAACCGGGCAAGGGACACCTTGGGAGTCTTCTGACGGTCGGAATCGGAAACAGGGTCGCGAAACTGAGGAACGCCCCCGTCCGGGGACACGCGCCTGACATCTTGCATGGCCGGTTTTTAGCTCTCGGTTGTAGAGTACCGTCTGCGCCGCTTTGCCCTGTGCCGTTAATTTCGGGGCGGACACTCGCCAGCAAGTTATTCACGCGACTTGGTAGAAGTGTATTGCGCGCGATTTCATGAATCAACTATATTTCCCCTCATGTGAACGGCAATTTTTCAAAGGACCGAAACTCGCCAATTCCTAGCGCAATCTGAGGAGACCTAAATGAAGCTGAAAGGCTACGAAATCATCACCCGCGCTCTCTCCGGAGCAGGCGCCAAGACCATCTTCACCATCGCGGGCGATCACACCCTCCCGCTCATGGACCACATGGCCGATGAGGGCTTCACCTTCATCGACGTGAGGCACGAGCAGGCCGCCGTCGATATGGCAAACGCTTACGGCCGGATCACAGGCAGACCCGGCGTGACCATGTTCACGACGCCCGGCCATGCCAACGCCATACCGGGCCTGACCTTCGCCCACCACATGGAGACGCCCGTCGTGAACATCAGCGGCAGCGCAACCCAGGACCGTCTGGGCCTTGGCGCTTCCCAAGAGATAGACCAGGTCGGCATGGCCAAGCCGGTGACAAAGGGCGCGTGGCTGCTGGGAGATCCGCTCCGTGCCCCGGAATACTTCTCCCGCGCATTCCGCACCGCCCTCAACGGCCGTCGCGGCCCCGTGCATCTCACCATCCCCCTTGACGTTCAGGAGGCCACCGTCTCCGCTGAACAGGTCACCGACCGCACGATGGAGTATCCTGCCTCACGAGGCACTGCTCATGCGGCTCCCGCCGACATTCGTGCCGCGGTCGACTTGCTCCAGGCCTCCGTGCGCCCGCTCATCATCGCCGCGAACGGCGCCTACACCGTGCAACGCGAGGACATAGAGCGTCTCGTAGAGACCACCGGCATTCCCGTCTTTACCGAGCAGTCCGCCCGCGGGGTCATCTCCGACGACCATCCCCTCTGCGCCGGGTACTCCGACGGCAGGGTCAACGACGCCGCCAAGTCGATTCACGAGGCCGACACCCTGCTCCTGCTCGGCAAGAAGCTGGACTACACCATCTCCTTCGGCGGCCCACCGACCATCGGCGCGACGACGAAGATCATCCAGGTCGAGCCGGCATGGGAGCAGATCGGCACGGCCCGCGACGTCGAGCTTGGCATCGTCGCCGACCCCGGAGCAGTCGTCCGCCAGCTAGCAGACGAGGCGTCGACCCGTTCGTGGCCCTCTCACCCGATGATTGGCTCGCTCAAGAGCGCCATAACCGATCAGGTAGCATCCCTCGACACACGGGTTTCGACCGACGGTCAGCTTCACGCCATGGACCTGCACTCAACTGTAAAGCAGCTCATCAACGACGACACGTGCCTAATCTTCGAGGGCGCCGACTTCGGCTTCTACGGAGCGTCGTACCATCCTGCCCTCAAGCAGCACCGCTGGATCACCAACGGCACGCTCGGAATGCTCGGATGGGGCGTCCCCTACGGCATCGGCGCGCAGGTCGCCCTACCCGACTCCCGCGTCGTCGTCTTCACAGGCGACGGCGGATTCGGCTTCAACGGATTCGAGGTCGACACCGCCCTGCGACACAACCTGCCCGTCGTGTTCATCGTCGGCAACGACCGGGTCTGGGGCATCGACTACCACCAGCAGGACCAGCTGTTCGGGAAGATCGTCGCCACGACTATGCTGCCCACGCGCTTCGACACGATCGCCGAAGGAATCGGCGCGCACGGCGAACTCGTCGAGACTCGCGACCAGCTCCTGCCCGCCCTCAAACGCGCGTTCGCCGCCGGCAAGCCCGCCGTCGTCAACGTCATGATCGAACCGTCCCCAAGCCCCCTCACCGAGTGGATCATAGAGACCAAGTCGAATCAGGACGCATAATAGACATCCTCCGAGGATTAGGTTGTGTTGACACTCTGTCATTCTGAACGTAGCGGAGCGGAGTGAAGAATCTAAAATCGTCGCGCAGGCACAGATTTCAGATTCCTCGCTTCGCTCGGAATGACAAAGAAAAGCGGAATAAACGGAAATGTCAACACTACCTAGTGTCCTGTATCTAAAGTGCGTTGGCAAAAGCGAGCTACATTAGCTAGTATCTGATCGGCAGTCTTGGTCCAGACGAGAGGCTTGGGATTCTCGTTGGTGACGTCAAGGTAATGGTAGATAGCCGATTCAAGCTCGAGGGTGCTCCGGTGGACGCTGCGACGCAACTGCTTTTCGCTGAGCAGGGCGAACCACCGCTCCACCAAGTTGAGCCATGAGGCACTGGTGGGAGTGAAGTGCACGTGAAAGCGCGGCCTCTTGGCGAACCATCGTCGGACGAGGGCAGTCTTGTGGGTGCTGTAGTTGTCTACGATGAGATGCACGTCCAGTTCGGGGGGTACCGAGGCCTCAATGGTATCGAGGAACTTGCGGAACTCGACGGAGCGGTGGCGTTTGTGGCACCGACCGATGACCGTGCCGGTCTTGGTTTCGAGAGCGGCGAACAGGGACGTGGTGCCATGCCGAACGTAGTCATGCGTGCGCCTCTCCGCTTGGCCTGGCCTCATGGGCAGCAGAGGCCGGGTGCGGTCCAATGCCTGGATCTGGGTCTTCTCGTCCACACACAATACCAACGCTCTATCGGGCGGGTTGAGGTACAGGCCCACAATATCACGGACTTTTTCGATGAAGAGCGGGTCTGACGACAGCTTGAAGGTTTCCGTCCGATGGGGCTGTAGCCCGAAGGCCCGCCATATGCGGTTGACGGTGCTGTGGCTCAGGCCGGAGCGCCTAGCCATCGAGCGCGTGCTCCAGTGGGTAGCGTCGTCAGGTGTCGTCTCCAGGGTCAGAGTTACGACTCTCTCGACGTCGGCATCGGAGGTTCTGCGGGGTGTGCCGGATCTCGGCTCGTCCAGCAGGCCATCCATTCGCCGCTCCAAGAACCGAGACCTCCACTTCCCCACCGTAGGCTTCGACACCCTCATCTGTTCAGCCACAGCGGTGTTTGTCCTTCCCTCGGCGCACCCCAGTATAATTCGGGCCCGCAGGGCCAACGCCTGCGCTGTTTTCGGTCGGCGCGTCCACGCTTCCAGCGTCTCCCTTTCCTCATTGGAGAGTGTCAACGGGGGAGTCGGTCGGCCAGGGCGTCGCATGTGCATCCTCCTTAGGTGAGTTGGCAGAAGGATACGGGCTACCGCAATGTTATGCGACTAACTATAGATACAGGACACTAGTCCCAGTAGCCGGGATCCAGGAAGCTGACGCTCTTGTATCTCTTCGAGCGGTTCCCGACGTGGTGTACGTTGTCGATGCCGTCCTCGAAATAGAACCACTCAATCGGATAGGCGCTTGCGGGCGACCAGTTCTTCGGCATGTTCCGCATGCTGTTGCGTTTCAAGGCCAGTGCGCGGAACAGTCCCGCGTATGCCAGGCCTCCGATCTTGTACTTTTCGTCCGAGTTGATCCTGAATAGCTCTTTGCCGAGCTCGACCCGCTTGGGCGAAAGGATGGAAAAGGCCCGGCCCTTGTCTATCAGTTCCTGCAGGCGCAGCATGTTGCCGCTGATGTCTGCGGGGTACGTGCTCCCCGGCGCAGTGGTTCCGAGCGCGTCGGTGTATCTGTCGTCCGGTCCGCTCGGCGACATCCCTTCCCTGCCGCGGGTGGCGTAGTATTGCCCGATTGCCGGGCCTTGCCCGTCTCGCGTAGTTGGCGCCACGTAGTTCCATGCATTTGACCAGGGATTCGTTCCCCCTTCCGTCGAGGCAAAGAGTTCGAAGTACTCCCTCGGCGGAATCGAAGTAGTCTCCTGACGCGGGCTCCCTTCGCGAGCTTCGAGCTTGACACCCACCATCCCCCAATCCAATCCCAACCACTCGACGAAACGGTAATGCATCCCTCTGCCCTGGAAGGACAGCATCAACGGTCTCCCGTCCGACTGCCGGTCAAGATACCCGTCGCCATCACCGTCTGCATATCCCAACCTCGCTAAGATATCGCGCGCCCTTTCCAGGTCGTATTCCGTATCCAGAAGTCTCCACTCTTCGCCGGGGAAATAGGGCGTTGCCGGATGCGGGACCATGTTCTGAGGCGTTCCCAGCCCGGACACCAGAAACCTGTTCACGCCCTCCCTGTTCCATGCCAGTGAAAGAGCGATGCGGAAGTCCTTCGTCCGAAGCAGCCTCCCCACCTCGGGATCGGAAACGAACTCTTGGTTGACGATCACCGTAGCGTCGGAGCCGTCGGGCGAGTCGTACTTGAGAATGCTGTAGTCCCCTCGCTCCGCGTTGGCGAGATACAGAGGCAGTTCCGACGCGATCAGATCGCGACGCAGGAAGTCGGACTCCCCGTTCATCGACCGGAAGACGCCGATCTCCCGCGACTCCGTCCTCACGCCAAGGTACTCATCGGCATACGGAAGCTGGTTGCCCTCGGGATCCACCGACGGATGATAGTGGTTCCGCTCGAACAGGGCGGTCTCGCCTCCAGGCCGCCTTTCGTCTCTCGCCCAAAATCCCCCCATCCAGGGAATGTAGTGGTCTCCGCGGTATATATATGAACGGTCGAAGGCCGTGGAAACATCCTCCGACGGCTGCCCACCGAACCGACGAACGTCGCGTATCGTCGTAAACAGACGGACCCAATTGGGCTGATTGAACCCTTCAAGCAGAGCGGGAATCTCTTCCCTGTTGTAGCCGGTGTGATAGCGCTTCTGAACGTGAGACGGCGAGATGAAACACCTCGGACACCCCTTCATGCCGGAAAAGATGTTCATCGCCGTCGACTCTTGGAAGCTGAAGTTCGGATCATCGAACGACACCTTGAAAGTCTCATCGTCCACGAACGTGACTTTCATGTCGCTGCCGGTAATCGGAGACCTCAGCACGGCGGGCAAGGTCGGCATCAGCTCCTTGTTGAGCAACAGGTCTTCGAGAGCGAATCGGACGTCCTCTATCGTGTGGGGATATCCGTCGTGCCACCGCGCTCCCGTGCGGATCCGGAAGGTGAACTCCGTTCCCTGCGCGTTGGACAAGAAGGTCTTGAATATGCTGGGGACCAGAAGCAGTCCGTCGGGAGACATCGCAAGGCCATACTGGAACCCGGTATCGGTCAGCGTGACCGCCGCCTGCTGCGTCGTTCGGATGGTTCCGCCGTAAACGCCGATCTCGTCGCCTGGCGGCAGGATGAAGACGTTGTCCCAGTCGGGAATTCGCTCCGCCAGCGGGAGAATCTTGCCCTGAGCGGCCAGCGCGGCGGACATTGGCGACTCGCGATAGGGCTGTGGCGGAAGTCCGTGAGTCAGCGTATCGAACCGCGTTCCATACAGGCCGGGGCCTATCTTCTCCGGCGTGTACCGCAACCGTTCAATTGGGACGGTCGGGTCCGTGCCTTGCCTCAGGGCAGGCTGGACGATTGCCCCCGATGCGGAACCTCTCGCAGGCTGCGGCTGCTCCGGGGCGCGAGCGGGCGCTGCCGGGACCGGTCGCATCCGCTCTTGCGGCTGAATTGCCGCCTCCGCCTCGTCAACTCCAACCGGCGGCGGAGCCGGAGCGGCCGGCCGGGCCTCAGCCGCCGGCGCGGGTTGAGCGGGCGGCTCATCGAAACATGCGGCAGCGGCGGCGACAGTAAGGAGGGTAACAATCGTCCGAAACAGAGCAGGTCTCATGGATATACGCTTGAAGGCTCGGCCAACGTAGTACGGTCAAGACGCCTGAGCGGGCACGCTGGATATCATCAGCAACATTCTACCACCTTCATTGTTGTCCACACCGCGATGGAGTTCGACGTAACTGTTCAGAGTTGGTGAGATATTCTGGAATTGTACTCCTACCGTCATTCTGAGGAGCGCAGCGACGAAGAATCTACAATCGCTCCCCCGGCGGGCTGACAGGGGTAGGCATTTGACTACCGCCCCATTCCCCATTGACGAGAAAACAACGCCGTCACTGTCATTCTGGGCGGAGCGTTGCGGAGTCGAATAATCTAAGAGGGTGTGTGAGAAGTTCAAATTAGGTTGGTGCTAAGCGTCGGAGCATGAGATGAATCATAGCTATATGGGTCCACGCCTCGGTTGTATCGGACAGAGCTTCGTAGTCCTTGCTCATCCGACGGCACCTGCTGAGCCACGCGAATGTTCGTTCGACCACCCATCTTCGCGGCAGCACTTGAAAACGGTGGCTGTCCCTGGGGCGCTTGACAATCTCGAGCGCCCAGCCTGTCAGGGCCCAGACCCACTCGGCCAGCTTTCCAGCATAGCCAGCATCGGCCCAGACCAACCTCATGCGGGGAAACCTCCCTATCAATTTATCGATGACCAGCTTCGCCCCATCCCTATCCTGGATATTGGCAGGATGCACCACCACCGCCAGCAGCAACCCCATGGTATCTACAACGATATGTCGCTTTCGACCATTGACCTTCTTGCCAGCGTCATAGCCACGAGGCCCCCTTTTTCCGTCGTCTTGACCGACTGGCTGTCTATGATAGCAGCGCTAGGTGTCGGGTTCCTCCCCTCGGCCTGCCGGACCTTGACTCGGAGAGCGTCATTGGCTCGTTCCCATGTACCATCCTCTCTCCACTCCCGAAAATACCACCATACAGTACCCCAAGGTGGGAGGTCATGCGGCATGGCTCGCCATGTGCAACCGTTGCGCAGAACGTATAGGATGCCGTTGACGACCTCCCGCAGGTCTACAGTACGTGGCCTTCCCCCGGTTTTGGCTGCCGGGAGTAGCGGAGCGAGCATCTTCCACTGTTCATCAGTCAGGTCGCTGGGGTATGCTTTGCGTTTCATACCTCCATTCTAATACATATCCAAGACTTCTCACACACCCTCTAAGAAGGGGCGCCTCCGAATTTGACTGGTGAGAACACGTGTACTATCATATTCAACAACACACGGCGGACGCCCTGGTCTCCCGTCCGCAACAGAGGAATGTCAGAATATGTCAGGAAATGTCAGGGAAAAAGAGACCCCCTGTCACCCAAACAGCTTCAGACCCTACCCATCTCGTGTCAGGATAAGACTTTCGCGAACACCGCAACCGCTATCGACCCATTCTCCGTTGATGAGAAAACAACGCCGTCACTGTCATTACCCTGAAAATAGCCGTCGTGCCACCACCCTCCGTCATTCCTGCGAAGGCAGGAATCCATCCTCCGGCTTCTGCCACGCGAGGACGACGAGGCCAAACCCTTTTTCATGATTGGTGGTGTCGGTGACAACCCTCATGAAGTATTCTGAGCGTAGCAGAGCGAAGTCGAAGAATCTAAAGCGTCTGTCACAACGTTAAGCCAACATAGAGCGTCCCTACGTTGTTTTCACTCTCGGTCACGATATAGGCGCGGCACTGGCTGCCGGGTCTTGCAGATACGGACTTTAGATTCCTCCCTGCGCTCGGAATGACAGGAAGGCGGGGCCGGATCATAGCTGCAATTCCGTTTTGCCTACCCCTGTCAGCCCCCGCCGGGGGAGAGACACAGAGAGGGGGTCTTCGCAATTCAACTCACGAAGACTGAACAGTTACACCCAAACCCTGCCGAACAAGTCAAACCTTGCTCCATATATTATTGACGCACCGAAACGGCTCGCCCTAAAATGGTTAGCAGTGTCTTAGTGAGACTGCTAAATCGACGCCGAGACACAAAAATCAACACGTAAGGAGGGTACGTACGTTGGCAGACGTCACGTTCAAACCTTTGGGAAATCGGATCGTAGTGGAACCGATGGAAGAGGATGCTCAGATGAGCGCCGGAGGCATCTACATCCCCGACACGGCGAAGGAAAAGCCGCAGGAGGGTAAAGTAGTTGCTGTCGGGCCGGGCAAGCTGACCGACGAAGGCAAGCGGGTCCCCATGGAACTTACGGTAGGCGACACCGTTGTCTATTCCAAGTACGGCGGGACCGAGTTCAGGGACGGCGACACCGAGTACCTCGTCCTCAGAGAAGACGACGTTCTTCTTAAGAAGTGAGTCTCGACCTGACCAACACCGCTCGATAAGGAAATCCCCAAACAGACAACTTTCCACAGGAGGGAATAGACGAATTGGCAAAGCAACTAAAATTCGGTGAGGACGCCCGCGCGGCGATGAAGCGCGGTATCGACACCATGGCGGACACCGTGGGCGTCACTCTCGGGCCGAGGGGCCGGAACGTAATCCTCGACAAGAAGTTCGGACCGCCGCAGGTATCCAGCGACGGCGTCTCCATCGCCAAGGAGATCGAGCTCGAGGACGCTTACGAGAACATGGGAGCTCAGCTTCTCAAGGAAGCTGCCAGCAAGACCGCCGACGTGGCGGGCGACGGCACCACCACGGCGACCGTCCTAGCCCAGGCGATTATCAACGAGGGCTTCCGAAACATCGCTGCCGGGTCCGACCCCATGGCGATCAAGCGCGGCATCGAAAAGGGCGTGGTCGCCCTCCGAGACGCCGTATCGGACATGTCGAACCCCGTTGAGGGCAAGGAGCAGATCACACAGGTCGCTTCACTGTCCGCCCACGACGACGAGATGGGCAGCCTCATCGCCGACGTTATGGAGAAGGTCGGCAAGGACGGCGTGATTACGGTCGAAGAGTCGAAGGGCATCACCTACGAGCAAGAGTTTGTCGAGGGTATGCAGGTCGACCGCGGCTACATCTCGCCCTACTTCGTCACGAACCAAGAGCGGATGGTCGCCGAGATCGACGATCCGTACATTCTCATCACCGACAAGAAGCTCTCCTCGATCCAAGAGCTCCTTCCCGCCCTCGAGAAGATCCTCCAGGTCGGCAAGAACCTCGTCCTCATCGGTGAGGACGTCGAGGGCGAGGCCCTCGCAACTCTCGTGGTCAACAAGCTCCGAGGCACGCTGAACATCCTCGCCGTCAAGGCTCCAGGATTCGGCGACCGCCGCAAGGAGATGCTCCTCGACATGGCCATCCTCACGGGCGCCCAGGTCATCAGCGAAGAGGTCGGCCGCAAGCTCGACTCCGTCAACGTAGAGGACCTCGGAAGGGCGCGTCGAGTCGTATCCTCCAAGGAAGACACCACGTTCGTGGACGGCGCAGGCTCCGAGGACGCCATCCAGGGACGCATCCAGCAGATCAAGCAGCAGATCGAGGAGACGACCTCCGACTACGACCGCGAGAAGCTCCAGGAGCGCCTTGCCAAGCTGTCGGGCGGCGTCGCGATCATCAAGGTCGGCGCCGCGACCGAGGTGGAACTCAAGGAGAAGAAGCTCCGCGTCGAGGACGCCCTGTCCGCCACCCGTGCCGCCGTTGAGGAGGGCATCGTTCCGGGCGGCGGCCTCACACTCGTCCGCGCAAGCTCATCCCTCGACTCGCTCGATCTCAGTGGTGACGAGGACACCGGCATCCGCATCCTGCGGGCTTCCCTCCAGAAGCCGCTGAAGCTCATCGCCGAGAACACCGGCGTTGCGGGCGACGTGGTACTGGCCGAGAGTCTGAAGGCCGAGGGCGACTTCGGCTACGACGCTGAGGCGGCCGAGTACGTCAACCTCCTCGAGCGCGGCATCATGGACCCCGCAAAGGTCACGCGCGCGGCCATCGAGAACGCCGCCAGCGTCGCCGCGATGGTCCTCACCACCGAGTCGCTCATCTCCGATATCCCTGAGGAGAACCCGCCGATGCCTCCCGCCCCGCCGATGGACTACTAGTCCTCACAGGGACGATTGAAGACTTACAAGAGAGGCTCCGGGATGCATGTCCCGGGGCCTCTTTCTTAGCCTCTCCTTTTGAGAGAACCGTGCATAACCTCTTCATATGTCATTCCTCACCCCGCTTCTCTGCGTTCGGAATCCAAATCCCGCCCGCCGGAGGAAGTCCCGTAGCCGGTCTGCCGCCCTGTCCCCTCACACCCCCTCCTCGCTCGGCTGCGTCTCCCGCTTCCTCCCGGAGCGTTTCCAGGATATCCCCTCTCTAGGTAGGAACACCGCCGCGATTATGGTCGGCGGCGCAAAGAATAGCAGGTGGATGATCACGGCGAAGGGAAAGGCATCGTCTTTCACCACGTCGACCAGTCCGAGCACGAACACGACCGCGAAGTGAAAAGTCCCGATTCCGCTGGGCGCCGGAATCGCCGTCGAGAAGAATATCGTACCGATGATGACGAGGGTGGCAGTCAAAGGAGAGATCGGTAGCCCGATGGCCTCCGAAGTTATCCAAGCCGAGACCCCAACTATGAGCCAGTACGCGATGCTGACCCCGAACACCTGGAGCAGTAGCCCCCGGTTCTGTGCGAGGTTCCTTAGAGCATTCGAAAAGGCGACCAGAAACGTTATCCGCCGAACGAGCCAGAGCGATTCGCCTCGCCATGCCAATACCTGAAGCGCCCCAATAAGGGTAAGACCAAGCGCGATCGTTCCCCAAACGAACGGTGCTAGCGGCCGCATCTCCGGCACGAAGACCAACGCAATGCCGAAGATCAGCGTGCTCGACAGCAGGTCCACGGCGCGCTCCATTCCAATGGCTGCCAGGACCGTGGACGCTCGAAGACCGTCCTTGATCGTCAGTACGGCAATCTGCGTGAGTTCGCTCGCCACGCGGATGGGCATGATGTTGCTGAGCCCCAGCCCCTCATGCTGGACGATGAACAGCCGGGCAACCGAAGGACGGGGTTCCATGAAGAGCATTCGCCAACGCGCGGCGCGGAGCACGCCCGATGCCATGAACACCGCGAGCGCCAGTGCAAGCAGCAGCGGCGACACTCTCGCGAGGTGGTCCACCACGAGGCCCCAATCGAGACCTCGAATCGAAAACCAGCCCAGCCCTACACCGATCCCTATCCCCAGCGCGAGTCTGCCGTATGTGAGCGCTGCGCGTTTCAAGTACGATTGCTTGTATCGGAACGACAAATAGCAAAATATCGGCGAGTAGTATTATGCGGGCCCGTGCCGGCGGCCACGTAAGACACACCCCCTAGTTAGGATGATATCACGGGAACCCATGTACCCGCTTATCGACACCCACTGCCACCTCGACTCCTATGACACCGACGACGAAGTCGCCGAAGTCCTGACCCGCGCCCGCTCCGTCGGCGTTCGGCTGGTTGTCAATGCGGGGACGACAGTCGAATCGTCTCGACGCTGCGTTGCGTTGTCAAAGACGTTCCCTGAATTCTATGCCGGCGTCGGAATCCACCCGATGGACCTGACCGGCCCCGTCGATGAGCGTGTGTATGCTCAACTGCACGACTATGCCACATCAACCCACAAGGTGATCGTGATAAGCGAGATTGGGCTCGACTTCCTCGATAACATGCCCGACCGCGCGATGCAGTACCAGGCCTTCCGCGAACAGATTAGACTGGCGCGCGACCTTCGACTGCCCATCGTCTTCCACAGCCGCGAGGCCCACGATGAGGTGCTCCGCGTCCTTCGCGAGGAACGCGCCTACGAGGTCGGCGGCGCGATGCACTATTTCCAGGGCGACTTTGAAACTGCCAGGGCGGCCATCGACTTGGGGTTCTACATCTCACTGGCAAAGCCGTTGCTCCGCCTCCCGCACCTGCAGGCCGTCGCCGCCGAGCTGCCGCTGGAACACATCGTGCTGGAGACCGACTCCGCCCCTCACTCCTTCAAGGCGAAGCGCGAGAATTGGACCGAGCCGCGTCACCTCCACGACATCGCCGACAAGCTGGCCGAACTGCGCGGAATCGACGCCGATCAGGTGAAACGCGCCACAACGGACAACTTCTTCAACATGCTGGGTGAACGAGGAACGAAAGTGCGATCAGCCGTAATGGGAACGGAATAAACTTCCCAGCTACATCTCCGGGACGGCGCTTATCGGATCGAAATACAACGAAAATAACACGCCAGGCAACAGCTGCAGACCGACCACCCATCCGAGCGAGCCGTCCATAATCGCGCCGAGCCAGTCCGACTGCCGGATCTCGTGAAGAGCAATGATTCCAGCGACGAGCATCCATATCGTCACGAGATTGAACACAAGCCCTTCGAGCGGCGTGATGGCCGTAAGGAAGAGCAGCAGCGCCGGCCCGAAGCAGATGCCAAGCACCCGGAGCACCTCGCGGAACGTCGCCTCGTCGCGCTGAAACACCCTCCCCACTGCATACGCGATTCCGGCCCATATCAGCCACCCGACCATGAACGTGACCGCCGCAAACCACGCGCCAATCAGCCGGTCTCCGACCTTGCCGGCGTCCAACCCCTGCTCCACCGACTCCCCCACCGCGCTCGACTGGCCGACCGCGTAAGCGATTCCCGCGAGTATCACGATTCCCAGGGCGTTGAGGATGGCCTCCTGGTCACGTAGCACGTCACGGTACGTCGCGCGGTTGAATCGCGCCGCCATGAAGGCCCTGTACAGCATCCCTCGCATGTTGCCGGTTCGTCCCCCTCGTTTCCTAGAGGCTTGACCGATGGTACCCAAACCCTCATGCTGCGTAAAGCACCAAGGACAGGCTAAAGTGTTTGCGCAGTCGTCATACCGGCGAAGGCCGGTATCCAGAAGGGTGGTAGCAAAACCTAAAGAGATATGTGTCCAGTTCTCCATCCCTCTACCCTATTGCCCCTACTCTCTCCACACCTATCCCAATGTGATATCGTCCCCCACAATCCCCCATTCGAGGCCAAACCATGAAAGAACTGCCGCTCGGCGAGCTCTATTACGAGATCAGCAGGCACAACCCGCCTGCTCTCTCGATCCTGCCCGGAGAGATGGTACGCATAGAGACCGAGGACACCTTCAACGGCCTCGTTCGCAAGGAGGGCGACCACCGCGACCTCGCGAAGAAGCCGCAGGGTAACCCGCAGTCCGGCCCGATATGGGTCGAGGGCGCGCAGAAGGGGGACACCCTTGCCGTCCACATCGGGAAGATCGAGGCGCGGATCGGACAGGCGGCCAACGACATGACGTGGGCGCGGCGCGGTCTCGGCGAATTTCTCGGCGACGACATCCCCGTCAACACCCGCATCGCGCCCGTCCGAGACGGCAAGGTGTGGTGGAGTCCCAGCGTGGCCCTGCCCTACCGTCCCATGATCGGAACCATCGGATGCGCTCCCGATTTCGGCAGCCCGACGACGAGTCCTGCCGGGGACTACGGCGGAAACATGGACCTCAAGGAAGTAACAGATGGCAACACCGTCTTCCTGCCCGTGTACGTCGAGGGAGCGCTTCTCCACCTCGGAGACGCCCACGCTGCCCAGGGCGACGGCGAGCTATGCGGAACCGCCCTCGAAATGCCCGCGACCGTAACCATGACCGTCGACCTGCTCAAGGGCCGGACGATTCCACGACCTCGTATCCGTTCCAACGACGAGATCATGGCCGTCGCCACAGGCCGCCCGATGGAGCGCTCCGTCGCTCAAGCCTACTCCGACCTCATCCTCTGGATGGAGGACGAATTCGGCGTCCCCCGATGGGACGGCCTGAGCCTCTGTACCATGGTCGGAGAGATATCCGTCGGCTACCACTTCATCGGCACCGTCGCCGCCAAGATCAGGCTTGAGTACGTTGAAGCCGCCGCTGCTGGTCGGTGACGCCTCCCCCCGGTAAAAGTAATCGATACCAAGAGTTCGGGTACGTAGTCGAGAACTGATTTGGACAAAAGTGCAGGAAAACGATGATTGCGATCGCTTGAACTCCTCGGTCGGATAGCGAAAAGGGTCGCTATACATTAGAAGATCTACGTACGCTTCTTTGAAATTGGGATTTGCCAGTCCCTAGACGAATGTTTAACGTATGACTGACCGATATTTCGTCGGAACTGTCAAGCTGTGGACGATAACTCGTCGAGTCAAGAATTGGAGGCATCATGAAAAACAAAGCATTGCATCTTCTGGATGAGAGATCGTTTGATATAGTCCTGAGGATTCTGATTCACTTGGTAGTAGCATTTGCCATTCCTGCAGTATTCTTGTGGTTTCTCTCTTTCCTGGGTGCCAAAGACAATCCGCTAGCCAGCGGAACACCATTCACGCTCGCTCAGGTAATGGCGATCTTCGGCGGATTCGGGTTGGTTGCGGGATTCTCGGATCGCGTGGCCTGTGATCTCAGACGCCCGCTTCGCCGCATGGCGACCCTGTTCCTTCTGTCAGCCCTCCACTTCTGCCTGATGGGAATGCTGCTCCCTGCATTGACGGTTGCCGAGGGAGGGACGGCTTCGAGTTATCTCCTGGTTGGCGCGATTCTAGTAACCATCGCAGTTTCAGCAGTATCCTTCTGCTTGGGGGCATTGATGTGGGCAAACCAGCTTGGTCGGCTGATAAACATAACGAGGAAATGCACAGAGCCGAAGAATCATCCGTCATGTTGCTGTAGGTAAATCGAGAGTCTCGACGGCTGACGACTATTAGCTGACAACTTCAGCGTGGTCGTCAAGGATTGAACGCGGCGAGGCTCAAACACATGAGTGAGTACGGTGTGACCATCGCCACAAAGAAGTGACTTCTCACTCCACATTCCAATTCGCGATTCCAAACCGCATTTGCGAAATAAGAACATATATTCTATCATTGGTTTCGGGCTGAACGTCATCCGACCGAACGGCCCTACCGGATGCGTCAGGACATGTCAGGATATGTCAGGTTATTCTGGGAGTAGGGGCGGTTATGTAAAGTACACAACTCTCAAGAACCCCTTAACTCTCTTCGACGATCACGCAATCCACAGCACTCCGTCCATTTTCTTGTTTGACACCCGCCAGCCACCTATGATTGAACCAGTAAGCCCACCTTGCTCAGACCGGCCTGCCAAATAATCACAACGCACTACTTTCTACGCAATACTCACTACTTTCTCTCCCCCATGAACCTGCCCGCAACATTCAGAGAACCCGAGGTAACCGTCAAGGCACGGAGATACGGCAGCCTGCTCAGCCGGTACATGATGCCTCAACTGCCGTTCGTCATTACGCTGGGAGTCCTGCTGTTCACCGGCTTGGGCCTGCAGCTTGTATTGCCTCAGATCATCCGGTACTTCATCGACGAGGCGCAGAAGGGCAGTCCTTTGGAACGGCTCACCGGCGCTGCCGTCCTCTTCATCGTCATTACCATGCTCCAGCAAATCGTGCAGGTCTTCGCGACCTACTTCTCCGAGCGCGTCGGCTGGACCGCCACCAACAACATCCGCGAGGACCTCGCCGAGCACGCCCTCTCGCTCGACATGGCCTATCACAACGAGCACACCCCCGGCGAGATGATCGAGCGCGTCGACGGCGACCCCAACGAGCTGGGCACCTTCTTCTCCCTCTTCATATTCGAGATGCTCGGCAGCCTCGTCCTGCTGATAGGCATACTGGTCCTCTTGCTTCGTGAGGACTGGCGCGCGGGACTTACGCTGGCCGTATTCGTCGGCGGGGGCATGCTCATCCTGACCAGCATCCGCACCATCGCCGTCCCCTACTGGAAGGCCAACCGCGAGGCCAGCGCCGACACCTTCGGCTTCCTCGAAGAGCGCCTCTCCGGCACCGAGGACATCCGCTCAAACGACGCCAAGCCCTACGTCATGCTCCGCTTCCACGAGCTCATGCGAAACTGGTACCAAAAGGCCCTCAAGGCGGGCCTTATGAGCAGCATCATGTTCAGCACGACGATGTTCATGTTCGGCGTCGGAAGCGCCATATCCCTCTCCCTCGGGGCCTACCTGTACTTCGGCGACCTGATTACCCTCGGCACCGTCTACCTGATCTTCCACTACACCCAGATGCTCGTGATGCCCATCAACCGCTTCACCCAGCAGCTCGATAACTTCCAGAAGGCGACAGCAGCCATCGCGCGTATCGTGGAGCTCGACAGCGTCGAGAAGACCATACTGGATCCACCCCTCCACAATCGAGTTGGGGTACCCGACGGCGTCCCCTTGTCCGTGCAGCTTGACGACGTGACTTTCGCCTACAGCGACGAGCCAGTCCTCCACAACGTCTCACTCGACCTAAGACCGGGCCGTGTACTGGGACTGCTTGGCCGGACCGGAAGCGGCAAGACTACCATGACCCGCCTTCTCTTCCGTCTGTATGACCCAACCACCGGAGTCGTTCGAGTCGGTGACGAGGACATCCGCCGAATGCCCATCCACGAACTGCGTCAGCACATCTCCATGGTCACGCAGGACGTTCGCCTCTTCCACGGCACCGTGCGCGAGAACCTCACCTTCTTCGACGAGACCATCGGCGACGAGCAGCTTATCGACGTGATCGGAGAGCTTGGTATGCGCCCGTGGGTCGAGTCCCTGCCGAACGGCCTCGATACCCGCCTGCTGGCCGAGGGCGCCGGCCTCTCCGCCGGGGAGGCGCAGCTCCTCGCTTTCGCCCGCGTATTCCTCGCAGGTTCGGGCGTGCTCATACTCGACGAGGCGTCATCCCGCCTCGACCGCAGCACCGAGCAGATGATCGAGCGCGCCGTCGACCGCCTCGTCAAAGACAGGACGGTCATCGTCATCGCCCACCACCTCGTCACCATCCGACGCTGCGACGAGATCGCTATCCTCGAGCAGGGCCGCGTCGTCGAGCACGGCGAGCGCGAGGTCCTTGCCAAAGACCCCTCGACGCAGTTCCACCGGCTCCTGCAGACGGGACTCGAGGAGGTGTTGACATGAGCACCTTCCGATTCCTCGTCCGTCTCACCCGATATCAGCCGCGATACTTCGTCATGCTGGGAGCGCGCGCGGTCAGCATTGGGCTCATCCCCCAGGGGATCGCGCTCACGAGCCGTGCGATCTTCGACAACATGACTAGCGAGCAGGCAGCGACGGTCGGGTTCTGGAGTCTGGCCGCCATCCTGCTGGCGCTCGCGGTCACCCGTTCGCTCATGATCTTCGGCAACATCATCCTCTCCGTCCGTGTTGAGTTCACCTTCGCCACGCTCCTTCGGAAGAACGTCTTCGACCACATCCTCGACCAGCCCGGCAACAACGCCCTGCCCGAGTCGACCGGCGAGGCGGTCACCCGGTTCCGCGAGGACGTCGACTACGTCAACAAGTACCTCCAGCGCATCGGGTTCGCCTTCCCGCTCCTCGTGTTCGGCGTGATCGCCCTGTATATCATGCTCGGCATCAACACGGTCATCACCTTCTACGTATTCCTGCCGCTTGCCGTCATCATGGTGACCGTGAGCGCGGCGTCCCGTTGGCTGCGTCGATTCCGCCTCGACAACAGAGAGGCCACCGGCGACGTCACCAGCCTGCTCGGCGAGATGTTCGGCTCCGTCGAGGCAATCAAGGTCGCCAACGCCGAGGGCAGGATTATCACCGAGTTCAAGCGCCTCAACAGCCGCCGCAAGACCTACACCATACGCGACACGCTCCTGACGCAGTCCCTCAACTCCGTCTTTCAGAACACCGTGACCATTGGAACCGGACTCATCCTGCTCATAGCCGCGTCGGCCATGCGCGACGGCTCGTTCTCCATCGGCGACTTCGCCCTCTTCGTCAGCTACCTCTATATGGTCGGATGGCTGAACTCCGAGATCGGCGGCGTCCTCGCCGAGTACCGCCAGACCGGTGTCTCGTTCGACCGGCTGCGCGGCCTCATACCGAGCGCGACCCCAGGCCGCCTCGTCCAGCATCAGCGCGCCTACCTCGCTGGCGACCTGCCCGACGTGCCATTCTCCGGAAAGACGGACGCCCACCGGCTCGACCTCGTCGAGGCCGAGGGCCTCACCTACCGCTACGGAGACAATGGACGGGGAATCGATAACATCTCCCTCCGCGTCCCGCGCGGCTCCCTAACTGTCGTGACCGGACGCATCGGCTCCGGCAAGACCACCTTGCTCCGCGTCCTCCTCGGCCTCTTGCCCAAGGACTCCGGCGGCGTCAGGTGGAACGGCGAGCCGGTCGACGACCTCGCCGCCTTCTTCGTGCCCCCACGCTCGGCCTATACGTCCCAGGTGCCTCGCCTCTTCAGCGAACCGCTCAGGGATAACATCCTCTTGGGGCTGCCGCAGGACAGGGTCGACCTCGAATCCGCCCTGAACGCCGCCGTCATGGAGCAGGACGTGCGCGAGCTGACCGACGGACTCGAGACCGTCGTGGGCGCGAGAGGGGTAAAACTCTCCGGCGGCCAGCTCCGCCGCTCCGCCGCCGCCAGGATGTTCGTCCGCGACCCGGAGCTCCTCGTCTTCGACGACCTGTCGTCCGGCCTCGACGTGGACACCGAACAGCAGCTCTGGGACCGCCTCTTCCAGCGCCCCAACGCCACGGCCCTCGTCGTCTCCCACCGCCGCGCAGCCCTCCGCCGCGCCGACCACGTCATCGTCCTCAAAGACGGCCGCGTCGATGCCGAAGGCAACCTCACCGACCTCCTAAACACTTCCGACGAAATGCGCCGCCTCTGGGCCGGAGAGGTGGAGGTGCACACTTCCTAACCAATAGAACGTTAGGAAGTGAAGTATGGTAAGCTTGTTCTTACCCGATAATGAGATAATAAAGAGGCAGAGCTGTGACTTCTAAATCCAATGGCCAAACATGGTACGAGGATTACGTTGATTATGACGACATTGATAATGATATTAGCGTGACTGATTATGACGTAAGCGCGAGCCCAAATGACTTCAACGTTTCCACGCTATACAACTTCATGGAATCTGGAGCAATCATCATTCCAGGATTCCAACGCAACTACGTTTGGGATGTCAAAAGAGCATCGAAGCTGATTGAGTCTCTTATTCTCGGCCTGCCCGTACCACAGCTGTTCCTGTATGAAGAGAGTCGCAATAGATTCTTGGTAATAGATGGACAGCAACGTCTGATGTCCATCTATTACTTCATTAAGCAACGTTTCCCTCGAAAAACCGTTCGACCGGAACTACGTCGTCTTTTTGAAGAGAACAGATCAATTCCCGATCATGTTCTGCAGAACGACAAATATTTTACTAATTTTCGGCTTCGACTCCCAGACAAACTGCCAAGTCAACCTAATCCCCTCTCCGGTCTTAGCTATGCCACGTTAGGAGACCACAAGTTTCAACTCGATCTGCGTCCAATACGAAATGTCGTCATCAAACAAAACTCACCAGGGGACGATGATTCATCAATCTATGAGATATTCAGTCGACTGAATTCGGGAGGTGTCAACTTAGCACCTCAAGAAATACGGCTCAGCCTCTATCACTCGGATTTTTATGACGTTCTATTGCGAATGAATACCGATAGTCGCTGGCGGTCTATTGTAGGCAGTGATGAGCCAGACCTCCATTTGAAAGATGTGGAAGTTCTCCTACGTATTTTTGCGATGTTGATCGATGCCGAGAACTATGCGCCTTCAATGGTAAAGTTCCTCAATCAATTCTCCCGCAAGTGTCAGACACACAATCAAGAACAAAATCTCTACCTTGGACAACTCTTCGATTCCTTCCTCAATGCTACTGTCAAGCTACCCAGAGATGCGTTCTTAAACAGAAATACTACTCGATTCAACATTGCCTTGATTGAAGCAGTGTTCAATGCCGCATGCTACAAAGCATTCCTCGATCGACGTCCAATCGAAGGATTACTGGTTGCTAGTGAACTGAACGAACTAAAAGTTGACACAGAGTTTGCTCAAGCAGCCTCTTTCGGAACTACTCGTACGTCAAATGTACATACTAGACTTGACCGTGGAAAGGTCTTTATACAAGCACTGTAATATGGAGTCAACCGTTGTCGATCGTCTGTACCGTGAATTTCAAGATATTGTAAGTAGCCTTAGCCAGGCGGATTTGTCCTTGAGGGTCACGGCTGAAGAGACCTTTCAGAAGACCTTACTACTTGCGGCGTCCAGTCACTTTGAGCAGAAAGTCCAGAATCACATAATTGAATTAACGAAGAAGTACCCCGTTCCAGAATTGCTTGCAGAGTTCGTACGCAACAAGGCCATCAAGAGACAATATCATACATATTTTCAATGGGATGGTCGTAACGCTAATTCATTCTTTGGATTATTTGGCGAAGGGTTCAAATCGTACATGTCGAGTCGTGTAAATGAAGATGACGCTTTTCGACAAGCTGTGCAGTCCTTTCTTGAGCTTGGAAACGATAGAAACAGACTAGTACACCAAGATTTTGGCACGTTTACATTGGAAAAGACGAGCGAAGAGATATTTACTCGCTATAACGAAGCGTGTCTTTTCGTAAATTCAATCGAAGCATGTTTCGATGAATATCTGAAGTCTACGGTGCAACCCGAAGGTGCATAGGCATGAATCATCAATACTGTGACGAACTGGGAACCTAACACACACCCCACTACTCCGTATATATAATCACCCGCTCGGCCGCGTCCTGGAAGTCCATCTCCAACTCAGCCAGCCCCTCGATCAGTTCATCGAGGCCGGAGTCCCCGTCTAGCTGGGCGAGATCGATTCCTCGCTCCTTCAACCTCTCGTTCCACTTCCCTCCGGGACCGCTGGCAAAGAGACCTCCCAGCTTCACGCCGCCGCGGATGAGACTCAGCGGAACACGAATGTCGAACCGCTCTTCACCGTCCACTCCCACGATTCGCAGGTACTTGCCGGGGCCGTTTCGCCGCTTCGGTCGAGCGCCTGGTTCAAGAGGCTCCGGGACTGCCGGTTTCTCCACAAGCGACAGGAGTCGTTCGGCCTCCTCTACGCTTATCTTGCCCTCGGAGAGCATCTCAAGTATTCGTTTCCCATTGTCGTCCATGAAAACCTCCTCGCTAACGGTCGCTCCAACTCCACTCACGGATAGGATGACTCACCATACAGTTCCGGGCGGTATCTGCCCTCCAAGGGGCACACGGCCGCCGGGCAGCACCTCCGCCTGTTTGCCTATCTGAGCGCCTATGCCGATTGTGGCGTTCTCACCAATCTTCGCTTTTTCAAAGACGAACGCTCCTTCCGAAACCTTCGCCCTCTTCCCTATCGCTGCGAACGGGCCAACCATCGCCCCAGGACTGATCTCGCAGCCCTCGGACAGCTTCGTCCCCTCATGCACAACCGATCCCGCGCCGATCTTGACGACACCCTCGACAACGACCCCCTCACGAACCGTGGCGCCTGGGCCTATCACGCTCCCCGGCGGGAACTTCACATCTGGACTGACATGAATACCTGGCCCCGTCTGTATCCCGGGTCCAAGCCAGATTGGCTCTCTCTCATCGCGCTTGTGAGGCGCCTCTTCCTCGTCATCCTCTAAATCGGTAGACTGGGGTTCGGAGTACGAATCGGGTGCTGTGTCGGGCCCCTTTCCGTTCCCGCTGAGCGCCTCCAACAGCCGCTCGGCCTCGTCCACTGTTATCTTGCTCTCGGACAGCATTCCGAGTACGCGTTCACTATCGTTGTTCATCAGCGTTGCTCCTCGCTAACGGCTACTCCAATTCCGTTTTCGGATGAAGGACTTACCAGATCGTGTTGGCCGATATGACGCCGCCCTTCGGGACACGGCTGCCGGGAGACACTTCCGCACCCTCGCCGATGTTGGCTCCCTTCCCTATTGTGGCCCCCGCGCCAATCTTCGCTCGTTCACCGATGGACGCTCCCATATGTATCTCGGCATCCGCGCCGATCTTCGCTCCTTCACCGATATTCGCGCCGTTGCCGATCTTGCAGTTCTGCGAGAGGCGCGCCCTTTCACCGATGAATGCTCCCACTCCGATCTCGATAGGGCCCTCTACCACGACACGCTCGTTCACTGTGGCTCCCGTTCGAACCACGCTGCCCGGCGGCAGTTCTACGTCGGGACTTACGTATGCGGCTGTCCCCATTCGCACACCGGATCGAGGACTCATGGGCTCCTTTCGGTCACGCTCGCCCTCGGCCCCTTGCCTTTCATCCTTGAATTTTGGAGTCTCCGAATCAGGAATCGGATCAGGCTCTCTTCGATACGTCGGTTCCTTCCCGCCGAGGGCCTCAAGCAGCCGCTCGGCATCGTCGACGGTGATCCTATCCTCGGAAAGCATTTCAAGTACGCGTTGAGTGTCGTTTCTCATCAACGTTCCTCCTCGCTATCGGTCGTTACAACTCTGTTCTCTGAATACTGCCCTACCAGATTGCGCCCGCCGGTACGTTCCCGCCATCGGGCACGTGGCTGCCGGGAGTCACTTCCGCGTCGTCACCGATAATCGCTCCCATCCCAATTTTGGCCTCCGCGCCAATCGTGACCCTTTCACCAATGGCTGCGCCCATGTCTATCTTGGCGTCTGCGCCGATCTTGGTACCTGCGCCGATTACCGCCCCCATGCCGATCTTGATAGCGCTCTCGACCACGACTCCCTTCTGGATCGCTGCGCCCATGCCGATCACACTGCCAGGTGGAAATTTCACGCCGGGGCTGACGGACGCGCCTGCTCCCATCTTCACGCCGGGACCGGGGCCGATAGTCTCTCTGTGGTCGCCCTCTTCCCCCGCCTTGTGCTCGTCGTCCTCAGTAGTCGCTGTTTCGATGATCGGGTCAGGGGTTTGAGTCGGCGTCGGTTCATTAGCGCCGAGCGCCTCCAGCAGTCGCTCAGCCTCCTGTACGGTGATCTTGCCCTCTGAGAGCATTTCCAGTATGCGTTGAGTATCGTTGCTCATCAGCGTTCCCCTCCATTCACTTGAAATAGATCAACACCGACTCTTTAGGTTCCGTGACGTCGATTTTGAGACCGCGAAGGTCGCAGTACAGGCGAAACAGGGTGGGCCCACCCAACAAGATGGACTTTCCCCAACCGTTGCGCCAAGTCACGATGGCCGCAACGACGATACATGGGAGAATGAGCAGATAGATTCCGACGACAAGCGGCCACAAGAGGATGAGCGGTATCCACAAACTCACCCGGCTGTCCTTATCCAAAACACGGACTCGCAAAAGGGACGGAGGAAACATCATGACCCGGACAGCCTTTCCACTGCCTCGTCGACGGATATCTCACCACGTTCCAGTTGATCGATAACCTCGGAACCCTCTGCGTCGTCGACCCGCTCAGGTTCGCTAATCACGAACTCGAACCGGCTCGCAATGCTATCCAGCCGCTTCTTGACCGTCGGATAGCTGATCCCGAAGATGCGCTCCATCTGCTTGATCGAACCGTGACACTGCACGAATGCCATCACGAAGACTTGGTCCTCCGCGGAGAGCCGCGCCAGGGGCGGCAGGTCAAAGCTCCCCTTGATGCTGATGTCTTTGTCAGTCAGACGCACCCGCTCGACGGTGAACTCATCGTCGCCGGTCAGATCGGTAAGGTCCTGCCAGGGACTTGCCATGACTCGCTCTCGGAAAGATTCGGATCGCAATAATCACGAGTTACATTACTGTAAGATGTCAATAAAGTCAATACTATCCTTAACTATATTGATGTATATCCTTGTGGCAATTCAACATCTACTCCGCTCAGGGGCATCGTTCCCCTCCCCTCTGCGTCCTCCGCGTCCTCTGCGGTAAATCTTCGTGCCTGTCTTGCCACACCACCCTCATGTCCTGATAGCATGGATGCAACCGTTCACTTGGAGAACGCCAATCCATGCCAACCCCGTTCACGCTCGCCATCCTGCCCGACACCCAGATATACGCCGAGTCCTTCCCGCACATCTTCACCATGCAGACGGAGTGGATCGCCCAAAACCGTGACGAACACAACATCGTCTTTGCTCTGCACGAGGGCGACATCACCAACGGGAACACCGAACCTCAGTGGAGGAACGCGGCAAAGAGCATGAGTGTGCTCGATGGCAAGGTGCCCTACGCCGTCGTCATGGGCAACCACGACATGGGCCCGGGCGGCGCTTGTGAGGTCCGCGACTCACCCCTTTTCAACGAGTATTTCCCCGTTAGCCGGTACGTGTCTCTGCCCACCTTCGGCGGCACCTTCGAACCCGACAAGCTGGAAAACACCTACCACCGGTTCGAGGCTGCCGACACGGGATGGCTCATCGTCGCGCTGGAGTATCTGCCACGCGACCGCGTAGTCCAATGGGCCAACGACATCATCGCGACGCACCCGGACCGGCACGTCCTCACGCTCACGCACAGCCACGTTTACAACGATGCGACCCTGCACGGCAGCAGCCCCGAACACGACTCGAAACCGGCGTCGGTCGGCATCGTTTCCGATCCTGAGGGGGCCAACGACGGCCAAGACACATGGCGAAAGGCGCTACGGCGGCACGAGAAGATGCGCTTCGTCTTCAACGGCCACTTCCTCGGCGCAGCTCACACCGTCGGCAGGGGCAACGAGGGAAACGCCGTCCATCAGATGCTCTCGAACTACCAGCACATGGAGGAAGGCGGGAGCGGCTATCTGCGCCTAGTCAAGTGCGACCCGTCAAACCACACAGTCTCGGTCAAGACCTACTCGCCGTACCTCGATGCGTACCTGACCGACCCGTTGAACGAGTTCACGCTGGAAGACGTGGACTTCGGCTAGACTATTCTCCCGCTCACGCGCCAAGCCGTCATTCCCGGGACAGGAGACCCCAACTAAACCCCAAATACTGTCATTCCGAACGCAGCGCAGCGAAGTGAGGAATCTAGAATCTTCGCTATCGTGGACAGATCTCGTAGATGGACAAGCAACGTGACGCCACGGCATGGCATTCTAGATTCCTCGCCCCGCTCGGAATGACACGTTTTTCTGCGGGTGGCGTCCGAAAGAGAGTATCTACTCCTGCCTGAGCGCCAGAAGCTCGGCCTCGTCGAAGGGGTTCTCCCCCTTGCTCAGGCTCTCGACCCACTGCTCACGTCTCGGCCCGTACCTGTCGTAGGTATGGCTCGGCTGGGTGTCCAGCCATTCCAGGAATTTGTTGAAGTCCTCTATCGCTTTCTGATGGTCGCCCAGCATCGCGTGGGCCAGCCCCCTGCTGTCATACGCAAGGTAATAGTCGGGGTCAATCCTGAGGGCGCGTTCGCAATACGGCAGCCCCTCTGCCGCGCGACCTCCTACGCTCATGAACCAGCACAGGTTATTGAGTGCCCCCGTGTGGTCGGAGTCAATAGTAAGGATGTGATGCAGATCCTTTAGGGACTGATCGTCGTAGGCCCCTCCGAGCTTGAAGTAGGCGAGTCCACGGTTCAGGTAGCTGTCCACATCGTCTGGGTCTTTAAGGAGCGACTCGTTGAAGTCAGCTATAGCCTTCGACATAGCTTCGGGCCATTCGAGTTGCAGGTACGCCGTGCCCCGACTGAAGTATGCCCCCTCCACCCCTCCCTCGACTGCCGCGTCGCAGTACGGGATCGCCGACCCCGGTTTATGCGTGACGGTCATCAGCCAGCACAGGGAGAGGTTTTTCTCGGGATCGAACGGATCATGGTCATGAACCCACAGCATGTCGGCGAGTGCGTCCTTGTAGAAACGCTCCCCCATTTCGTAGTAGGTAAGGGAGCGATTATAGTACGTCGTCGGAGAATCAGGATTGTAAAGGATTGCCAGAGTGTAATACTTGCCGGCCGCCGGAAGGTTGGGCGGCTCTCGGACCTGGTAGAGGAGCCCGAGCTGGAAGTAGATGGTCGCGACGGTATCCGGCTCTTTGGGAAGGGTGGTCAGAGCCTCGTCCAGGAGGTCGCGGGCCTCTTTGGAATCTTCGCCGCCCTCGTAGAGCCGCGCCAGGATCAGTAACGCCAACAGCCTCACGTCATGAGGCAGTTCGGTGTTTATCGTTGCGGTCAGATCCGAAGCGTTGACGACCGGTCGCTCGACCTGGCTCTCCTCCATCGAGCCATCAAGCGCCGGTACCGTGAATCTTGCTTGGGCACGCCCGCTGTCGTACTCACCCCAGATCACTATCGACGCATTCGTCCTCTGCGCAGCGTCCTGCGCCTCCGCCTCGTCACGGATGTCTTCGCTGAGCACCTTGATCTTGATGCCGGGGATAAACCCCTCCTTGAGATACTCTTCGAGCGCCGACCTTATTCGACCCGCCACGTTGAATCCCGTTTCCCCGCCGATGTAGTTGACGAACCGCGCGATAACGACGATATCTTCCTCAGTCTCGGGCTCCGGGGTCACGACGACAGGAATCGGAGTCTCGACAACGGCTGTGGGCGTAGCCGTAGGAGTCGTCGGTTGCGGAGCCTGTGTGGGAGTCGGCACTACATTGGCAACGGGGACTTCGTCGTCACCGTTCGAGAGCAATGCCGTTGAGAGCGCGATGCCCACAATGATAACCAGCCCGCCTGCAAATCCGATCACCCAGGGCTTGCGTGACGGCGTAACGGCGACTGGAGCAGCTGCGTCCTGAGACTCCTCCTCGGCGGAGTCCTCAGATGGCGGGACCTCCCTGACCGGCTCCGGCGGCTGTTCACGGACCGATAGCGGTGGGGTTTCCGGGGAGAATCCAGCGGCGGTGAGCAGCAGGTCCCGCTCCTCCGGGGTCAGCCGCAGCCGCCTCGCGCATCGGAGCACGTCGTCCCGGTAACGGGGCCTCTGGATCTGCCCGTCCTTCCAGCGAAACAGGGTCTGACGGCGCACTCCTATGCTCCGGGCCAGCTCCGTATCGCTGATTCCCGCGCGCTCGATGTACTCCGTCAGAAGCTCGGCGAACGTCCTCAATGTGACACCTTTGACACTCGTTTATACGTGAATGTGACACATCCGGTTCTTGAAGCGTACCACATGCGTGAGATTCTGGACGTGAGTCGAACAAGCGATTCGCATCGGAACGGCGGACATCTTGAAACATGAACCAAGAAGGAGAAATCAGAAATGAATTCTATCTACAAGACCGCAGTCTTCATCATCGGTATAGCAATGCTAAGCGCAGTGATCTTCGCATGCGGCAGCAGCGACGACGGGGACACGGACACGGCGGCGCCAGCCCCGGATGATGCCCGAATAGTGAGAGACAGCTATAGCCGCCCCGCACCGGCACCCGCCCCCGCTCCTGCCCCGGCACCCGCACCGGCCGCTGCACCAGTAATGCAGTCGCCTGCACCTGCCGCAGCGCCCGCTCCTGCGCCTGCTGCCCCACCCGCCCCAGTCCGGACTGTCGCGGAAGCCATGATGATGGAGTCATCGCCCGCTCCCGCAGCTCCCGCAGGCGCGCCCCCACCTCCCCGCAGACAGGGTAACGTACCTCCTGCGCCCGTCCCTCAGCCTCACCGCGACTACGGCGACACGGGCTACGTTCCTCCTTCGCCGCAGGCCTACGACACCACGTTTTTCCAGAACTACGGCGTCAACCCCTTCATCGACGCACGCGCCGACCACCTCTCCACGTTCGCCATGGACGTCGATACCGCGTCGTACTCGGTAGCCCGACGATTCGTGCTCGACGGCAACCGTCCCGACCCCGACTCCGTGCGAGTCGAGGAATTCGTCAACTACTTCGACCAGGAGTACCCGCAGCCGCGCCGTGGGGCATTCGGCATTCACATCGACGGCGCCCGTTCGCCCTTTACCCACGACACGTGGATCGCCCGCGTGGGCATTCAGGGACGCGACGTGCCCGACCACCGTCGCAAGGACGCGACTCTCGTCTTCGTCATCGACACCTCAGGCTCGATGGAGCGTGAAAACCGGCTCGGACTCGTCCAGCGCGCCCTACGCCTTCTGGTGCGCGAGCTTCGCCCCACCGACCAGATCGGCATCGTCACATACGGAAGCCGCGGACACGCCGTTCTCAATCCCACTGAGGCACGACACGACGACTACATCATCAAGGTGATCGACGACCTTCGTCCCGGCGGCTCCACCAACGCGGAAGAGGGACTCAAAATCGGTTACGAGATGGCCGACCGCTGGCTCGACCCCAGGCGCATAACCAGAGTCATCCTTCTCTCCGACGGCGTTGCGAACGTCGGGCAGACCGGGCCCAACGCCATCCTCCGGCAGGTCCGCCGCTACGTCAACGAGGGCGTGAACCTCTCCACCGTCGGCGTCGGCATGGGCAACTATAACGATGTCCTCTTGGAGCAGCTCGCCAACGACGGCAACGGCAACTACATCTACATCGACAACCTCAGCGAGGCATGGAAGTCCTTCGTCGACAATCTCACATCCACCCTCCAGGTCATCGCCAAAGACGCCAAGGTACAGGTCTCCTTCAACCCGGAGGTCGTCCACAGCTACCGGCTCATCGGCTACGAGAACCGCGACGTCGCCGACCGCGACTTCCGCAACGACTACGTGGACGCAGGCGAGGTCGGAGCCGGGCACAGCGTTACGGCCCTCTACGAGTTGAGGCTGCATGAACGCGCCGATGGCCCGATAGCCAAGGTCCACGTCCGATACCAGGACCCCGATTCCCACCATATCCACGAGGTGAGCCGGAACTTCAACCGCCGCGACATTCGTGGCCGGTTCGAGGACGCTTCACCTCGCTTCCAGCTTGCGGCCACCGTCGCCCAGTACGCCGAGGTTCTCCGCGAGAGCTATTGGGCACAGCACACCACGTTCGAGGACGTGCGCTACCACGCCGACCGTGTTCACAACATGCTCCGCGGAGACCCCGAAGTAACCGAGTTCGCCAAGCTCGTCAGCATGGCGTCGGGGATATCGTACCGGTAAAACCCATATTTTCGAAGGTCTCGAACGTGTGGCGTGTTCGGGACCTTCGATCCCTGAACACACTCTGCAAAGGAGAAAGCAACGATGAAATCTACCTTAGGAACAGCCCTCATTATTGCCGGAATCACACTGTTCGGAGCGCTCTTCGTCGCATGTGGCTATAGCGATTCTGATGAGCCGGCATCTCTGGCTCCAGCCCCCGCCCCAGCACCGGCACCGGCCGCCGCCCTTGCTGCGGCACCCGCTCCCGCTCCGGCAGCTGCGCCGGTAGTCCAGCAGCAGCCAGCGCCGGCTGCACCAGCGAAAGCTCCTCAGGCTCCAATGCCCGCGGAGGCTTCTGCCCCTGTAGTGGCAAGTCAACCCGCTGCGGCAATGAGAGCCGTCGAAGAAATGCCAATGGCGATGGAAGACAAGTCCTCCAGCGATGACTCCAAGACCGAAAGTGATTCCACGCAAGCCGCGCAGGCTGCCCGCGCCCTCCCTGTACCGGAACCTGGGCAACCGCTCCCGTCACCCGAAGACATTGCGAAGGCGGTCGCCGACGGCTTCGCCGCAGGAATGAAAGATACGCAACGCCCCACCAAAGACGAAGTGGCCCAAGCGGTACAGAGCGCTGTAGCCGCCGCTTCGGCAGGACAGGTAACTAGAGGGGATATCGAGGAATTAGTTGCCAAGAGCGTCCAAGAAGCCGCTTCGGGCGGGCTGACCGCCGACGATGTTCAGAAGATCGTCGACAGTGCCCTCGTGGCGACATCGGCATCCACTGAGACATCTGCCAATTCAGAAGAGTCGTCCGCGATGACCGCGGAAGCCTATTCAGGCCCCGCCCAATCTGCGCAGACGGCCACCCAATCCGTGGCAGGCGCCGCCCCAGCCGGAGCACCCCCTCCTCCTTCCGGCGGCGCTCTGCCTCCAGCCCATGGCACACCGCCCAATCGCGACTACGGCGATACGGGCTACGTTCCTCCCTCGACCCCATCCTACGACACCACGTTCTTCCAGAACTACGGCGTCAACCCCTTCATCGACGCCCGCGCCGACCATCTCTCGACATTCGCCATGGACGTCGACACGGCCTCGTACTCAGTCGCGCGACGTTTCGTGCTGGACGGCAACAGGCCCGATCCCGACTCCGTGCGTGTCGAGGAGTTCGTCAACTACTTCGACCAGGACTATCCTCAGCCCCACGGTGCCGCGTTCGCCATCCACGTCGACGGCGCTCGCTCGCCCTTCACGAACGACACCTGGATCGCCCGGGTGGGTATCCAGGGACGTGACGTGCCTGACCACCGACGAAAGGACGCGACCCTCGTCTTCGTCATAGATACCTCCGGCTCGATGTCCAGGGAGAACCGCCTCGAACTCGTCAAGCGCGCGCTGCGTCTCCTTGTCCGTGAGCTCCGGCCCACCGACCAGATCGGCATCGTCACCTACGGAAATCGAGGACACGCCATCCTCAACCCCACCGCTGCGAAGCACGACGACTACATCCTCGAAGTCATCGACGGGCTCTATCCGGGCGGCTCCACCAACGCCGAGGAAGGCCTGAGACTGGGCTACGAGATGGCCGACCACTGGTTGGACCCTGAGCGCATAACCAGGATCATCCTCCTCTCCGACGGCGTGGCCAATGTGGGACGCACCGGCCCCGAGTCCATTCTTGGCCAGGTCCGTCAATACGTGAATGAGGGCGTCACCCTCTCCACCGTCGGAGTCGGTATGGGCAACTACAACGACGTCCTGATGGAGCAGCTCGCCAACGACGGAGACGGCAACTACCTTTACATCGACAACCTCACCGAGGCGTGGAAGTCTTTCGTCGACAATCTCACCTCCACGCTACAGGTGATCGCCAGGGACGCGAAGATCCAGGTGTCCTTCAACCCTGATGTCGTCCACAGCTACCGTCTGATCGGGTACGAGAACCGCGACGTTGCCGACCGCGATTTCCGCAACGACAGCGTGGACGCAGGCGAGGTCGGCGCAGGACACAGCGTGACGGCCCTCTACGAGCTCCGGCTGCGCGGTCGGACCGATGGCCCCATCGCTAAGGTGCACGTGCGATACGAAGACCCCGACTCCCGTCGGATCTTCGAAGTGGACCGAAACTTCAATATCAACGACCTCCGCGAGCACTTCGAGAGCGCTTCCCCTCGCTTCCAGCTCGCGGCGACCGTCGCGCAGTACGCGGAGGTCCTGCGCCGGAGCTACTGGGCACAGCACACGAGTATTGACGACGTGCGCTACCACGCCGACCGCGTAGGCGACATTCTCCGGGAAGATCCCGAAGTGACCGAGTTCGCCCGACTCGTCAACATGGCGGCCGGCATCGCCGACGGGTAACGAAACGCTCATATCCGTCATCGGAGCGTCGACGGGACGTTCCGGTGACGGACCATTTCACGAATCACGAAATGTACCACCAGATGAAATCAGTGAAAGGACAATAGAATGAAATCAAATATCCTGATAACAATACTAATCTTGGTAACACTTCTATTCGTTGCGTGTGGCAGCGACGACGAGGATTCTGGCACGACAGCCGCTCCCGCACCCGCTCCTGCCCCTGCGCAATCTGCTGCACCCGCGCCCGCGCCCGCACCCGCTCCGGCACCGGCAGCGGCCCCGGCCCAAGTCCTCGCCCAACCGGCTCCTGCCGCACCGGCCCAGGCTGCGGCGGCGGCGCCCGCCCAGGCCGACACCTCGGCTCTATCGGAGATAGGAGCGACCGGCGACGGCGACCTTGCCAAGCTCGTTCAGCAGCAGCGCATCGTCGTACGCACCGTCCACATGGCACTCGTCGTCTCCGACATACAGGTGTCCATGGACAAGGTGGCCTCCGTCGCCGCCAACATGGGCGGATGGACCGTTTCGTCGGAAAGAACGAACGATTTTGGCGGAAAGATCGCCGTGCGTGTGCCCGCCGAGCGACTCGATGAGGCCATCGGGGAAGTTAGAAACGTTGCGGTCGCGGTCGAGTCTGAGATAACTACAAGCAAGGATGTGACTGCCGAATACTTCGATTCACAGTCCCGGCTCAGGAACCTCCGAGCGACCGAGACGGCCATGCTCTCACTCCTCGAACGGGCCCCGAACGCACGCGACGCCCTTGAAATCCGCAAGACACTCTCCGAGGTCCAGGAAGAGATCGAAGTCCTGTTGGGCAGACTGAAGCTGCTCGAAGAGACTTCGGCGTTCTCGCTCGTGAACGTCGCCATGCGAGTCGAACGGGTCGACCTCCGTGTCGATGCGGGAGAGGACCGCACCGTTAGCATTGGTCAGACCGTCCGATTCAAAGCTACCTTCCGCACGCCTGACGAATCAGCAAATCACAACGTCGTTTGGAACTTCGGCGACCGCTCAGAACCCATCGTCGACACGTTCACCGCGCCTACCTCAGAACCCGGAACTCGCGTCACTGCCTCGGTGACCCACATCTACGACGACTACCGTGACTCACCGTACTTTGTCGATGTGAAAATATCCGGAACTTCAACGTCCAGTCCCCTTTTCGGCCAGGACACGATAAAGATGACCGTCATCGGGACCGAACAGATGCCGGTGGACGCAGGTGGAGATCAGACGGCCGCCGTCGGTCGCACGGTTCGGTTCCGTGCCTTCTTCGAACCGCCTGAAGGCATCGAACAATTCACCTACACGTGGGACTTCGGAGACGGCTCGAATCCCGTCGCAGGCAACCGCGCCATTCTTACCAAGGACTCCGACCGTATGGTCACGGCGGTCACGAGCCACGCCTTCTCAAGCGCCGAAGAGTCTCCCTACATTGTCCAGGTCAAGATGACTGGCAAAGGGGGAGCCGGCATCGTCGAAGGTTCGGACAAAATCATCGTCACCGTAACCGAGTTACCGGTCATACTCGTTTCCGCTGGTGAGTCGATGTCGGTCGAAGGAGGAACGGATGCCGTGTTCCGCGGAACGTTGAACCGTCCGGCAGGTGTGTCGAATTTGAGGTACCGCTGGACCTTCGGCGACGGCACAACGCCGGAGGAGGGCGAAATTGGAGAGGAGAACGTGGCAGAGGTATCTCACAGCTATGTCCACCTCCGACAACAGACCTATACAGCTACCTTCACCGTCACGGGTGACAGCGAGGCCGGCCCTGTGGAGGCGTCCAGTTCGATAAGCGTCCACGTAATCGAAGGGGAGGGCTGGGTCGTAGGCGGATACGGCTTGGAAGGCACCACGAAGGATGCAGTAAGGTCGCTATCAGTACTCGTCAAGGGCCTTACGACTACTGTCATCTGGATTGCCGTGTTCAGCCCATTCTGGGGTGGTGGTCTCGCATTACTGGTAATTCTCGGTCGCTTCGCAAGGACCCGCAATCGTAGAAGGGCCCGTCAGTCCGAGCCCGAAGAGCCTCAGGTCTCCAACGTAGAACCCGCCTCATAGCGACCCCCTTTACGGCGCGACTCGTGGACAGTGGGTTAGCCAGTCCGCAAGCGGCTGGCATCGCCGACCGGTAGCATCCCATTCCCTCACCGGAATCCTCAAGTGTTGGGTTTCGGTGGGGGAATTCCTAAACTCTCTGACGCGGTGTCATCTTCCGACATGTCGTCTCTTACCGCCAATTTCGTGCCAGTATAGATGGTTGACATCAGACTGATCCGCCGCTACGGTGACGAGGCCACACCTATTGGAAATCGGCCTGGAAACCCTTGATGTCAGTCAAGCTCTCCCGCGTTCTAAAGAAGACACAAAAGACTGCCGGTGTCGCTCCGACCCATTCAGGAATACGAAGAGCGCTCCAGGAAAGCCCAAAGCGGCGATTCGGAGACTGTAGACGCGAATACAGGAATTTCGCCAACGTAACTGTTCAGTCTTCGTGAGTTGAATTGCGAAGATCCCCTCTCTGTATCTCTCCCCCAGCGGGCTGACAGGGGTATGTCTTTGACCATGGGCCCACCCTCTTTACAATGAGAAAGCCCCCCACCACTGTCATTCTAAGCATAGTGGAGCGGAGTCGAAGAATCTAAAGTGTCTGTCCCAACGAAAAGCCAACATAGAGAATTCTTACGCTGTTTTGACTCTTGGTCACGATGGAACCATGGCACTGAATATCTGGTCTTGCGGTCGTGGATTTTAGATTCCTCGCTCCGCTCGGAATCACCATGGCCTTGTGGAGGCCATAAAAGGAGATGAAAAGGGCTGTGGTCGCTCCTGTCCTCACCTGCCCCACGGCAGCGGCCGGGGATGGATTCCTGCCCCGTATCGGGGTACGGGGTGACGTTCCTTCGCAGGAAAGACGATGGGGTGGTGGCACGACGGCTATTTTCAGGGTAATGACAGGAAGGGGGCAGCCCAGAGCTGCAATTCGGTTTTGCCTAGTCCAGCTTAGCCCATGATGGAAAAGGGTTGGGGTGAGAGTGAAAGGCCCGGCTCTGCAAGGCGCCTCGCTTGTTCAAGAGGGGCATCGCTTTCGGCTGTCGCCCGAATGACCGGTTATGCTAAGGTCTCCGAAGGGATGTCCCGTGCTCCGACACGGGAACGTCACCCCGTACATCGATACGGGCGGGAGTCCATAGGCCGTGACATTGGCAAGAGGTCCTACTAGCGAAGCAGTCACGAGTGCCCGAGGACTTGAGAATCTTGCGGTCTGTCTCGACAAACCGATACGAAGTAGCCGCCATGAACATCCCCGAATTCCAGCGTCTAATACTCAGCTGGGGCCGGGACAACCGCCGCGACATGCCATGGCGTGACACCACTGATCCATACGAAATCCTCGTCTCCGAGGTCATGCTCCAGCAAACGCAGGTCTCCCGCGTCCTCCCAAAGTACAAGACGTTCCTCCATGAGATTCCATCCCTGCAAGCCCTTGCCACCGCCTCCCGATCCAATCTCCTCCGCACTTGGCAGGGACTGGGTTACTGGAACCGGGCATTGCGCCTCCGCGAGGCCGCCCGCATGATCGTCAATGAGTTTGAGGGACTTTTCCCTCAGGACCCCGCCACGCTGAGGACACTCCCTGGCGTCGGACCATACACCGCGGGCGCCGTTGCTTGCTTCGCCTTCGGGTGCACCGAGCCGTTTCTCGATACCAACATCCGGCGCGTCTACCTGTTCTTTTTCTTTCCCGGCGAGGACGACGTTTCCGACAGCCGCATCATGGAGATTGCTCGACAAGCGGTTTGGCTCGACGACCCTCGCGAGTGGGGCTACGCCCTCTTCGACTACGGCGCGACCGAGCTCCGCGACAGGACAATCAACCGTCGCAGCAGACACTACACCCGGCAAAGCGCCTTCGAGGGATCGTTCCGCTCCTTCCGTACGCAGGCGCTCCGTCACGTCCTCGCACAAGAAGACGCGGCCATCTCTCGGACTGAGCTTGAGCAGTTCGTCGGGAATTTGCTTGCTGACCGAGATCATTCATACACCCCGCAGGAAGTGGTATCGGCTCTCGTCCACGACGGTCTCTTGCGACGATCCACCGAGGGCAAGTTGCTCGTATGATTCCGCTCCCACTAATGCGCTTTTCGTCCCTCTAACGTAGACTGTGCCCCTAGGAGGCAGCATCATGACCGACAAGGTATACCGCGTCGCCGCCATCGGCTGCGGAAGGAAGGGCACCGAGCACGCCCGTGCCTACAACCTCAACCCCCGAAGCGTCGTCGTTGCCGGGGCAGACCCCGACCCTGAGAATCTCGAAATCTTCACCGGGCGGTTCGGCGTCCCCGGCTACGCCGACTACAACGAGATGCTGTGCAAGGAGAAGGTGGACATCGTCCTGGCCGTCCTGCCGGTCATCGCCAACCGCGAGGTCGTCTTGGACTCCGTAAAGCACGACGTACCGGCCATCTGTACGGAAAAGCCCCTCGCCGCTCGACTCTCCGACGCTGACGAGATGGTGGCCGCCTGCCGTGAACGAGGCATCAAGTTCGGCTGCGGCGACCTCGAACGCAACCACCACTACTACTGGGAGGCGAAGGACAAGATCGCGGCGGGCGAGGTTGGCGCTGTTCGGAGCATCGACTTCTACCAAGGGAGCGGCACCCAGCTCTCCGGCGGCGGCTGCCAGATATTCGGCCTGACTCGCCTCTTCGCCGGCGACGCCGACATCGACTGGATAACGGGATGGGTGGCGAACGATCCGTGGAGCGAGTACGACCAGGGCGGCGCCGGCTATATCCGATTCGTCAACGGCGTCGAAGCGTTCCTCCATCGCCGGGACACCGGCCGCTACGGCTTCGAGGTGCTCTGCGAGCGAGGACGGTTCACCAGCGACAACATGACCGTCCGCATGTACACCAACGACGCGGACGAGATCCGCCCTACCCTCGTGAACGCGACCGAAGTAATCAGCCCCTTCTCCGACGACGAGGGCGTCCACGGAGGCTTCGGCCAAATCGACGACGAGGGATGGGAGAACACCGGAAACCGCCAGCGCGCCACTGTGCAGTCCATGATCGACGCCCTCGACCACGACATAGAGCCTCGCGGTAACGGCGACAACGGACGCAAGGTCCTCGAAATGGCCATCGCCATCCGCGAGTCCCACCGGCGAGGTCACGCACCCGTCAAGCTCCCCCTCGAAGACCGCAGCCTGCGCCTCTTCCCTCACCCCAGCCGCATGTACAACAAGAAAGAGGTCTACGGCCGCGAGGCTTACGCCAAGGAGATAGCGAGATTCACGCGGGGGCAGAAGCGGACTACGTGACGCTGGGCTGTACACACCGAGCCTAGTGTCAAGTCCCGTCTGGGGCCTTCTTGACGGATATACGTCGAGACGCAACGATGAAGGTGTCGTGAATGGTGCGCAAGTCTGTCCATCAGGGCTAGACAGCATCACTTGAAGGGTTGCCCAAGAGTCTCGAGGGCAACCCTTCTCTTGTTTATGATGGTTCGTGTGTTCACGTTACCCTCCCACCTCATACACGCCGTACTCAATCACAAGCTCCAGATCGTCGATGATGACGCCCCCGCCGAGCTTTGCAGGCCGTCCGTCCAACGACACCTCCACCAGATTGTCCCCCTGCTTCGGACGCACCGATGACAGCTCGAACTCGATCCACTGCGCGCTGTAGTGCTCAATGCGGTGCGGCGAGACGGGAATCCGCACATACGCGCCCGGCTCCCGACTCACGGCCTCGTTCTCCAGCGATTTCCCGTTCAGCCAGACGGATATCCGGTCGGCCGTCACCGTGTTGCCGACCCGCATTCGTAGCTTCACGCTCTTGATTCGGTCGGCCTTGCCCTCGAAGTCGTCCGCGATGAAGACCGGGATCGCGTACCTGCGTCCAGGCTCCGCCTCCGGTATCTCCAGCGGTAGCGTCGTGTCGTAGCCCAGTCCCGAGGCGGGCTCCGTTCTGCGCGAAAGGCGGTACTGCTTGTCCGCCTCGACCATCAGGTCCGGGTTCGCCATCTCCGTGAGCATGTTCCGTTCCGTAGCTCCCAGGGGCCAGTCGAGGAACCATGCGTACACGCCGTCCGCCCTTTTAGCCAGGTAGTTGGAGACGGCGGCACGCATCATCTCCGGCGTGTAGTGCTCGTCGTAACCGTGACCGGGATACCCGACCTCCACAAATGGCTGGAGCATCCCGTAGACCGGCACGTCGACCTCGTGCGCCGCCTCGATCGCCCACTCAATCGGCATCTGCGAGTCGAGACGCAGGTTGGCGTACATCATCGGGGAGACGTAGTCGACCAGCCCCTCCTTCAGCCACGTCCGTATGTCGAACCCCTGCGCCACGCACACCTCCTCGATGCACGGGACCCGCATCCCCATCTGCTTCCCCGCTTTCCGTGTCACCTCGGAGATCCGACGCACGTGCTCGGTGAGAACCGGTGTGTACTCTGCGATGTCCTCATCAAGCAGCGCCGGAGGCATCCCGCCCGGACTCGCCCCGAAATCGAGTTCGAGGCCCTCGAGGTCGTACTGCGTCACCATCTCCTCGAACACGCGGAACTGGTTCTCGCGCGCGTCAGAATCGGCCAGACCCCTGCCACCTTCCGCCGGGTCGGCCTCCGGGCTGCCAACGCCCTCGTATGTGCCCATCCTGAAGCTGGCGAAGAACTCCATGCCCCGGGCGTGAGCGCGGTCGGCGAGCGCCTGCAGGATGTCCACGCCCCGTTCCTGCAAGGACAGGATGTTGTGCCGCACCTTCCAGTAGATCGCGTTGTCGATCTCGTCAACGTCGCTGCGGAACGACTTGCCCGCCCTTGAGGGATAGAACAGCCCGTCCGCCCGCGCGACGCCGTACACCAGCGTGTCCACGCCCGTGCCCGCCACCTCGTCGACGGGCCGCCACAGGTCCTCCATCCTCATCGGCGGCTCGAACACGAACAGGTAGAAGTGCCGCGCGTCGTTGAAGTAGATGGTGCGTTGGCGTCTCATGGTAGGGGCTCCATTTCTTAGAAAGTAGAAAGTAATGCGTAGTGCGTGGGGGATTATACCAAGTCGTTCGGCGCATCACCCTCACCCCAGCCCTCTCCCACGACGGGAGGGGAGGATTCACCACAGAGGGCACAGAGGACGCAGAGAGGAAAGAAGCGGTAAGAAGGTAAGAAGTGTATCTTGGAGGAGTCACACTCACCGCATCTCTCACCCGCGATGGGAGAGGAGGATTCACCACAGAGGGCACAGAGGACGCAAAGACGAAAGAAGCGATAAGAAGGTAAGAAGTGTATCTTGGAGGAGTCACATTCACCGCATCTCTCACCCGCGATGGTTGGGTAGCATTTTCCCTTGTCGGTGGACGTGAGACGGACTGAGACGAGTGAGACGATTTGAGAAAATGAGACACTTTGAGAATCCTTCCGATCTGCATTTTTTTCGGCGTGTCCAAAGTGTCTCATGGCTCTGGGCGTGGTGGGCATGGGGCGGAACTCGCGCATGTTCGCGAAATGAGACGGTTTGAGAAATCTTTAGCTCCCCAAAAAACGGCTTCCTTTTTTCTCAAAGTGTCTCATGGCGCTTCGCGTGTCGGGCGCTCGGCGCTTGATGGCTTGAGAGTGGCGAGGGTTGGGTGGCGATTCTCCGTTTTCTGCGAAGGTGAGACGGTCTGAGACGAGTCGGACGGTTTGAGAAAATGAGACACTTTGAGAATCCTTCCGATCTGCATTTTTTCGGCATGTCCAAAGTGTCTCATGGCTCTGGGCGTGGTGGGCATGGGGCGAAACTCGCGCATGTTCGCCGAATGAGACGGTTTGAGAATTCTTTTGGCTCCAAAAAACGGCTTCATTTTTCTCAAAGTGTCTCATGGCGCTTCGCGTGTCGGGCGCTCGGCGCTTGATGGCTTGTTCCGACAGGAGTAGTGTAGGACAGATGTACTTTTGGGGCAAATGGAAGGGGGAAGCAGAGAGTATTGAGTATTGCGTAGGAGGGAGTGTGACGGCGATGGAGTTGGAATGTACCCCCACTCTGTATCTCTCCCCCGTCACACGGGGGAGAGATTATAGACATCCGTTCGCATTTGCGGTAGCATACGGCCATGCCAGACAACTTCGTAGACAAGACCATTTGGACGGGCGACAACCTCGACATTCTACGGGGCCTGAACTCAGAGTCGGTCGACCTGATCTACCTCGACCCGCCGTTCAACTCCAACCGCGACTACACTGCCCCCGTTGGCAGCAGGGCGGCGGGCGCGGCGTTCAAGGACACGTGGACGCTTTCCGACCTCGACGTGGCGTGGATGGGCCTCATAGCCGATGAGCATCCTGCGATCTATCGCACCATCGAGGCGGCAGGACTCACGCACGGCAAGGGAATGCAGTCCTACCTCTGCATGATGGCCGTCCGGCTCCTGGAGATGCGCCGCGTGTTGAAGGATACGGGAAGCGTCTACCTTCACTGCGATCCGACTGCGGGGGCGTACCTGAAGGTACTTATGGACGCTGTGTTCGGCGTGCGGAACTTTAGAAATGAAATTGCATGGAAGCGGACTAGCTCACACAGCGACGCGAATCGGTTCGCGAGGGTGTCAGATCGTTTGCTGTTCTACGCCTTCGACGGAGCCACATGGCACACACAACACCTGGCACTTGGGGAAACCTATGTTGCTCGGGACTACCGATATACGGATGAAAAGGGACGCTACAGGGTGGACAACCTGACCGGGCCGGGATTGTCAAATGGAGAATCCGGTGAGCCATGGCAGGGATACGACCCTGGTCAAAGCGGGCGATGTTGGAGTGTTCCCAAAAACGGCAACTATGCCCGGTGGATCGAGGACAACCTGATTCCGGGATACACTGCGATGGCGAGCGTTCATGAGCGTTTGGACGCCCTTTCCAGTGCGGGGTTGGTCGACTGGACACAAGGAGGATACCCGCGTCTGAAACGGTATCTTGCAGCTTCCAAAGGCGAAGCCGTCTCTGACTTCATCGGTGACATTCAAAACGTCAACAATCGGTCTAAGGAGCACATCGGCTACCCTACTCAGAAACCACTTGCCCTCTTGGAGCGCATCATCGCGGCGTCCTCGAACACCGGCGACATGGTGCTCGATCCCTTCGCAGGATGCGCCACGGCGTGTGTAGCCGCTGAGAAGCTGGGCCGCCGGTGGGTTGGCATCGACCTGTCCCCGAAGGCCGTCGAGCTCGTGAACCTGCGTCTCCGCGAATTCATGGGCGACCTGTTCCACGACCGGCTCGTCACCGCACGTACCGATATCCCGCGCCGCACGGACATCGACGCGCCGATCAACTACCGCAAGAACAAGCACGTCCTGTTCGGCGAGCAGGAAGGGCAGTGCAACGGCTGCCAGACCGAGTTCCCGTACCGGATCATGGAGGTCGACCACATCATCCCTCGCTCACGCGGGGGGACGGATCACATGGACAATCTGCAGCTTCTCTGCTCGCACTGCAACCGCATCAAGGGGGACAGGCCGCAGGAGTATCTGATTTCGCAGTTGCGGGAATGAGACAGGGCGTGGGAATTCACCGCAGAGGGCGCGGAGGGCGCGGAGAGATCGAAGAAAGTAGAAAGTAGTGAGAATTGCGTAGGCGGCGAGTCCTGGAGGGACGATGATTTTAGATTCCTCACTTCGCTTCGCTACGTTCGGAATGACAGGAGCCGGGGCTATGTCGACGTGCCTAGTGTCCTATCTTTGACGTTCGTTGTATAAAGCGGCTGGGCGTGTTCCGAGGGAATCACCCTCACCCCAGCCCTCTCCCAGGACGGGAGAGGGGGTATGCTACCCACCCCCGAGCGCTTGCCGCAGGCGGTCTGAGACGAATGCCGTTTCTTCGTCGGTCATGCAGTTGACGACCACGCGGGCGGAGCCGTCGACGTTTCCTACCTAGATTCGGGGGCTGCCGGCGTTGAACTCGGCGTAGTTATGCGGTTGCTTCGCCTTCGGTGCGGCGGACGTGCTCTCGCAGGGCGGTGTTGATGTCCGTCTGATAGCCGCGTCCGTCTCGCTGGCGCGCCCTGAACCAGGACACGACATCCGCGTCCAAGCGCAGGGTGATCTGCTGCTTCACCGGACGGTAGAACACGCCTCGTTTGGCGTTCGTCCAGTCGAGGACTTCGGGGATGTCATCGGTGTCGATTTCGTCCTCGGGCTTGTCGGCCAACGAATTAATTTGGGCTTGTATGTCGGGGGGCAGTTCAGAAATATCCTTTTTCATAGGCTATCCTCTCTTGCCGCGTGGCCTTGCGAGCGCTGATGATGCGCCCAACCTCTTCGTCGGTCTCCGGGTCAGTTTCGGGCCAAGTGTGGACGACCAGAACCACGACCTTACCTACCAATCCAATCGTCCTCCACCGCTGTTCGCGCTCATACACGTCTTCTTGCGAAGCGGAGAGCGGGTCTTCGAATACGTAGACTGCAGCGCTAAAGTCAATGCCGTGGATTCGCCGGTTCGCATAGCTCTTGTTGGGATCCCATGTCCAGTGCAACGATTGAACCTCGTCGTAGCTACAGTATTGTAACTACACTGGTGTGTTAGGTCAAGGAGCACCGATGTATCGGAACCTACCTCAGTTGAGTAGGTAGAGAGGACCGCCCTCACCCCAGCCCTCTCCCAGGACGGGAGAGGGGGTATGCTACCCACCACCCAATGCCTCTCGCAGGCGCTCCGCTACTACTGATGTCTCCTCGTCGGTCATGCAGTTGACGACCACGCGGACGGAGCCGTCCTCGGCGCCGACCCAGATGCGCGGGTTGCCGTTGTCGAGTTCGACACGCACCTGCTCCGCCGTCTTGCCGACGACCGGCTCGTCCACGTCGATCAGCATCATGTACGGCACGTAGTGGGGTACCTCAATCCGCCGCGCGCTCACGCCGTCCACGTCTCGGAGCGCGTCGTCGATGACCGCGAACCGTGCCTCATATTCGAGGATGCGCTCCTCGTGGTCCATCGTGAACCAGTCCTCGATTGCCGTCACGACACCGATGATCTCGTGGCGGTCGATCTTCATGGCGCGTCCGACCGCTCGACCGCCGTCGTAGTGGTACGTCACGAAGCTCTGGGCCGACACGGCGTCGATCAGGTCGCGCTTCCCGCACACGAACCCTGCTGAGTGGGGCGCTCCCATGTACTTGGCCCCGAACGTCACGAGGTCGGCCGACTGCGCGCATCTACGGAAATAGTCGAGCGGGTATATCTGCGAGCAGGCGTCGGCAAGCGCCGTCACGCCCCGCGACCGCGCCAGGGCGACCGTGTCCTCCAGCGAAACGATAGCGTCGTCGATGGGCGGCTGGATGTAGTAGGCTACCGCCGCCGTGTTCGGGCCGATGGCCGCGTTCAGGTCGTCCTCCGTCGTTCCGTCGTCGTCTCCGGCGTCGACGAGGCTCGCCCCAGTGAGGGTGTAACAGCGGTCGAACATGTAGCGGTTGCGCTTCTGAATGACGACCTCGTTCTTCACGCCGGTCGTGTCGGGGAGTTGGGCGATGCGGTCGGGGTCCCTCCCCGCCATGCAGGCCGCCACGCTCAGGGCCTGCGCCGCCGCGCCGCCGGAAGTGATGAACGCCGCCTCGACTCCCAGCAGGTCGGCGATGAAGTCGCCCGACTTCCGCAGAAGCTCCTGCATCTCGACCGTGCCGCGATTCGCCTCCTCCATCGCCTGAGTCACTCGCTCGCTCTGCCCCCATCCGCCAAGCTCCGTCGCCACGCCCCACGCGTTGATGACGCGCCTCACGCCGAGTCTTTCATATACGCCGATGCTGTTCATAAGTCCTGACTCCGTGTCCGAATGATGGGTTTGGAGTGTAGTTGCGGCGTACTACAGTGTCAACGCACAATCTTCTCAAGAGCCCTCAGCGCTCTCCGCGCCCCCTGCAGCGAATCCACACGATCCCAAAACGCTCAACGATCTCTTCCCCGCCGGGCTGACAACGGTACCGTTAGTCCCTGGGTTTGGTATAATCTTCGCGCGTATTGGGCACGGCGAAGGACTACATGAACGCGATATACCTTCTCTCAGACGAGGCGGGCGCGGGCAAGACCGCGTTGGCGGTGACGCTCGCCAGCTTGGCGCGAAGCGAGAGGGCACCGGCTGTCGTCGTAAATCCCTTCGACGACATCCACGACGAATTCTACGGGAAGCTGCTGGGTCAGGTAGAGAGCGACCCTACCCCGGCATCTACCTCCGATCCAATGGAAAGAGTTGCGGACCGGTGCAGGCAGGCGGCGGGAGACAGCGATGTCCTGATCGTGGAAGGGTCGGCCCGTATCAGTATCGAGGCGGCACAGGAACTCGTCGATGCGCTGGATGCCGGGGTAATTGGGATAACCCAACATGTTCACGGTAAGGACGCAGACGACGTGTCCGAATGGTCGATGGCGTTCGGTGACCGGCTCATCGGCGTGGTGGTGAACGGGCGAACGGAGTATCAGGGGACAGCGGTAGAGACCGAGTTTATCCCTGCGCTCGAGGCCCGCGGAATCCGAACACTGGGGGTTGTGCCGGAAGACCGAAAGCTCGTGTCGTCCACCGTCGATCAGATAGTCGAGCACCTTGAGGGTCGCTACCTGCAGGGGGAAGAGTACGGCGACCGGATCATCGAACACTTCCTGGTCGGGGGGATGGGGCTCGACCGGGGCACGTTGTACTTCGGCATTCGAGAGGACAAGGCCGTAATAGTCCGTGGCGACCGTCCCGACATTCAGATGGCGGCGCTGCACACTCCAACGTCCTGCCTGATCCTCACGAACGGGACGGAGCCGGTGGAGTACATCGTCCACGAGGCGGAGCTGGAAGAGGTCTCCATCGTCATTGTCGACACGGACACGCTCGATACCATGAAGGCGCTGCGCACGCTGCAAGAGAGGGTCAGGTTCGACCATCCGGACAAGATGGAGCGTTTCGGTACGCTGCTGAGGGAGAACGTCGATCTCGGCCCGGTGTTCGAGCGGTTGGGAGTCGGGGCAGCGGCCTGAGAAGGTGTCCAATAGGCCGGACAAAACCGTTCGTAGTGATCCCTTCGAACGATGGACAACGATTAGGCCCTTCGACAGGACTTCATGTAACTGCGGAACCCCCTCTCTTTATCTCTCCCCCGGCGGGGGAGAGATCGAAGGTGGCTGCGAGATCCCTTGGCACCAAGCGAGGGGCGCATCGCTGTTAAGGGTGAGCGGATTCCTTACGAGGGCTACTCCACCAGCGCGTCTCTGACGTTCGATAGGGTGGCGTCGTCTACGCCGGCGCTTCTCACGTAGGCCTCGATGCCGCCGTACTTGGACTCAAGGTGATCAAGGGTTAGTCCCATTGCGTTCGGCGGGCACCACATGGCCTGATACTCCTCATAGGGCGGGAAGATGTCTGCGCCCGAACCGTCCGGTGGAACGGTCGCGGAGCCGTAGAGAAATCTTGCGCTCAGGACGTAGTCCTCGACGATGCTTTCGCGGGGGACACCGGCGATGCCGAGCAGGAGGGCGGCGAGGACGCCCGTACGGTCTTTTCCGGCGGTGCAGTGGAAGACGGCGGGCAGAGCGTCGGGTTCCGTGAGCGTTTCGAGTATCGCCTTTACCGTTTCGCCGCGCTCATCGAGGACGGTGGAGTACATGGTCGAAAGCCTGATGGACGAGTCGGCGGGTACGGGAACGGCGCCCCATCTGTTGATGAGGGCGTCGCCGGTCATGTTGTGCGGACGGTATTGGACGCTAGACAGGTCTTTGAAGACGCTGGGCGCTTCGGTCAACTCCTGTGAGCCGCGGAGGTCGATGACTGTCCTGACACCGGCGTCGATGAGGGTGGACTGAGCGGAGGGCGAGAGGGCGTGGATGTCGGCGGCACGGAAGAGGGTGCGCCAGCGAATCTGCTGGCCGGCGGCGGTCTCGTAGCCGCCGAGATCGCGGACGTTGTATGCGCCCTCAACAGGGATTGCTCGTCTGGGGTCGATGTCGGGGAGATGTGCGGCGCTCATTCGGTCATTGCCTCCCGGATGGCGGTCAACTGGTCGTCGGTGATGCCGGTGTCGCGCAGATAACCCTGCACGCCTCCATAGTTTGCGTCGAGGAGGTCGAGGGTGATCTCCATGCTCTGAGGAGCACACACTTCTTGCTGATATTCCAGCCAAGTGTATTCCTCAGGGTCCACGTCGGGATTCTGCGCGTAGTAACGGCGAACGAGATAGCGAGCGGTGAGGCCGTAGTCCTCAACGATGGTCTCGCGGGGTACGCCACAGATGTCGAGCACGAAGGCTGCGGCGATGCCGGCCCTGTCCTTGCCGGCGTTACAGTGGACGAGGACGGGGAGGCCGTCGGGCGTGGCGAGAATCGAGAATATCTGGTGCAGGATGTGCTTTCGCTGTTCGAGGATGGAGCAATAGCCCCTGCCCCGCCGTTCGGCTTGGTCCTCGATTCCATCGAGCACCTCCCTATGGGCGAGTCCCACGTCGCCGGACATGTTCTGGTGGTAGTAGGTGACGGACTCGTTGCCGATGAAGGGGCTCGTCCTGAACTGCAGGTCGCTGCTGCGGCGAAGGTCGATGATGTTGCGGACGCCATATTCCAGCAGAGTCTCGACACCACCCGGCGTCACATTTGCCAATGTGTCTGCCCGGAGGTATCTCCCCCAGCGGGTCGTCCGACCGTCCCGGGTCACGTAGCCGCCAAGGTCGCGGACGTTGTATGCGCCATCGACATCGAGGGCGCGGGTGTGTTCGGCGTGCTTTGTCATGCGTGGCTCACTCTCTCAACATATTTCTAATGTCGTTGATTTGGGCGTCGGTCAGGCCGATGTGCCGGACGTAGGACTCGATGCCGCCGTATTGGTTGCTTAGGTGCTGAAGGGTCCGTTCCATGGCTAAGGGTGGAGCGAGTAACTCCGGCGGCTCATCAAGGGTGAAATCCTGATCGGCCAGAGAGTCGGGAATCCCCTCGGCCATCAACTTGAGCCTCAGACCATGGGCGCTTAGCGCGTAGTCTTCTGCGATAGTTTCGGCAGGGACACCGGCGAGTCCGAGCAACAGAGCCGAGATGATGCCGGTACGGTCGGTGCCCGCCGCGCAGTGATAGATGGCTGTATGGCCCTTGGAGTTGGCGAGCGCGGCTAGGGTCTCGGATATGACATCCTGCCTTTGATCGAGAAGGACTCGGTATATGTCTGCCGTCGCTTCAGGAGTCGTCCATTCATCCTGAGGCGGGGCGATGTAGCCGGGAGGACTGGTATCTCCGATCATGTTCAGGTGGAAGAACCGGATGGCATCCATGCCTGCGAGGGCGTTCGGTGTCTCGACGGTCTCAAAGGTGCGGCGGAGGTCGATGACGGTGCGGACGCCGTACTCGATCAGGCCGTTCTTGGTCGATTCGGACAGGTTGTGGAGACTATCGGCACGGAGGAAGGCGCGCCAACGCGTGGTCTTGTCGTCGGCAGTCCTGTAGCCGCCGAGATCGCGGACGTTGTAGGCGCTGGGAACGTTCAGCCAGCGTCGGTCGGTCATGAGCCGATCTCCTTGCCGACGGTCTCCAGCTTCTCGCGGCTGCCGTAGAACGCCATGACCTGTAGCACGTCGCAGCCGGCGTTCTTCATCTCCATGTGAAGCTCGCGTACGGCCCCAGGGTGCGGCAGGGGACGGGGATGGATTCCCGCTTTCGCGGGAATGACGGATTGAGGGTACTGCGGCTGATTTTCATGATAATGACGTATAGGGGATGGTTGGTCACGCACGACACCATTCTATCGCTTCAATCGCTCGGACGTCGGGTCCCACAGGGGTTCTGGGGACACCGTGGCGGGAAAGCGCTCGCCGAAGTACTCGATCTCGACGGCTGTGCCCACGTTCGAGTGCTCGACGGGCAGGTATCCATAGGCGATGCCCGTATCGATGGAATAGCCGTAGTCCGCGCTGGTCAGGTAGCCGACGACGGTATCGTCGACGAGGATTGGTTCCTTGCCCATCACGACGGCGTCGGCAAGATCGAGGGTCATGCAGGAGAGCTTGCGGGTGAGACCGTTCTTCCGCGCCTCGGCCAGCGCGTCGCGACCGATGAAGTCTCCCTTTCTCATGCGCACGGCGAATCCGATGCCGGCCTCGAATGGGTTGTACTCGGTGTGGAGCTCGTTGCCCCAGAGGCGGTAGCCCTTTTCGAGACGCAGCGATTCGAACGCGCCAAGACCGGCGGCGACGACGCCCTTGTGTCGGCCCGCCTCCCAGAGAGCATCCCATAGCTTGCGTCCGAACTCGAATGGGGCGTAAATCTCCCAGCCGAGCTCGCCTACGTAGGAGATGCGGAGGGCGAGGGCGGGGATTTCGCCGATGGAGATGTGGCGTGCCGCCAGGTAGGGGAATCCTACGCCGGATACATCGTCGTCGGTGGCGTTACGCATGAGCTCGCGCGCCATCGGGCCCCACACGCCGATGGAGCACCACTTCGTGCTCTCGTCTGTGATCGTGACCGAGCCGTCGTCGGGCAGATGGCCGGAAATCCATGCCTTGTCGTGCTCGGCTGTTCCGCCGCCGGTGACGATCATGAAGCGGTCGGAGGCCAAGCGCGTGACGGTGAGGTCGCACTTGATGCCGCCGGTCGGTGTCAGCATGGAGGTGTAGGTGATTGCGCCGACGGGCTTGTTCATCCGGTTTGCGGTGATGCGTTCCATGAAGGCCAGAGCGCCGGGTCCCCACACGTCGAGCTTAGTGAAGGGCGTGAGGTCGAAGAGGCCGACACGCTCGCGGACGGCCCTGTGCTCGGCGCCGATGATGGGCGACCAGAAGCGGGCCTCCCATCCGGTGCGGGTGTGGTCGTGGTCGGTCGAGCCTTCGAGAAGATCAGCGTTGGCCTCGAACCATTGAGGACGCTCCCATCCGGCGCTCTCGACCCAATAGGGGTCAAGCTCTTCGAGGCGGTCGTGGTACGGGAGGGTGCGGAGTCCGCGGGGGTCGTCCATCTGCTGGGAGGGGTGGATGATGTCGTAGACCTCGCGGTATTGCTGAGCGCCGCGCTTGGTGATGTGCGAGTGGGTGAGCTGGTGCGGGTGGAAGCGGCTGATATCAGCCTCGCGTAGGTCCATGGACGGCTGGCCGTCGACCATCCACTCCGCGACCGCCTTGCCGATACCACCTCCATGGGTTATCCAGACGCCCTCCGCCGACCAGAACCCTTTGACGTGGGGCGACTCGCCGATAACGGGCATCCCGTCCGGTGTGAATACGAACATGCCGTTTACCTTCTGCACCAGTTTGGCGTCCTGAAGCGCGGGGATGAACTCGCCCGCCGATATCATTCCCTTGCGGAAGGCCGATTCCGACCACGGCATCATCGAGGGCATCTCAGGGGCGTCCGCGTGACTCCAGATGTCCTCCGGCTCCAGGAGCAGCGGCTCGTGGTCATAGGAGCCTATGACGTAGGCGTCGTAGTCCTGCCGGAAGTACATGGCGCGGTCTTGATGGCGGATGACGGGGGCAGGATATCGGACAGTCTCGCCTGCAAGTTCGGGCATCGGCGCGGTGATGGCATACTGGTGTCGCATCGGCGGGAGCGGGAGGGTCACGCCGGCCATCCGGCCGATGAGGCTGCCCCAAATCCCGGCAGCGCAGACGACGTGATCGGTCTTGATCGTCCCGTTCGAGGTCCGGACGGCGGTCACTCTGCCGTCCACTACATCGATTCCCTTTACGGTTGTGTCACCGTAGAAGGTGGCTCTTCCGGACTCTTTGGCGCGACGGCCCATTTCTCCGGCGAGCATCCATGCGCGGGCGTTGCCGTCGCCGGGAGTGTACATTGCGCCGTAGATCTTGTCGGATAGAAGGTGCACTTTCTCGCGGGTCTCGTCTGGGCCGAGGAGGTAGGTCTCGACTCCCCACGCCCTACCCGCGCCGACCTTTCGCTTTAGGTCCTCGAAGCGTTCCGGCGTCCACGCGACCTCAAGACCGCCCACCCCATACCACAACGGATCGCCCTCGGCCGGATTGAGGCTCTCAAATAGCTCAACGGTCTCCCTGCCAAAGACGGACATCATCTTGGAGAAGTTGACCTGAAACACGAGACCGGGGGCATGAGAGGTCGAGCCGCCCGTCTCGAACATGGGCCCCTTGTCCACGACGACGATGTCGCTCCAACCCAACTTTGCCAGATGGTACGCGACGCTCGCTCCGGCGATGCCGGCCCCGATGATGACGACTCTCGCATGGTCCTGCATACGGTGTGTCCTAGGTCTCCGTCACGTTGGGAATCGATTCCGTCCAATGGGAATCGATATCTGATTGTATGACATATTTCGGTGTCTGGGGAATGTTCCGCACCAAATCCCGGAGAAAACGTGGATAGAGTTCCACCTCTCCCAACTCGTTAAGGGACAGCCATTGGTAGACGAGATTGGGTTCCTCCGCCTCGAACTTCCCCTCACGTCCGATGATGTAGTGACCCGGGTCAAACTCCATGAGGAAGTACAAGCCGGCTTCTTGGTAGCGTATGCCGTCCAACTCAAACAGGTTGTCGGATACGACGACGAGCCGTCCGATACGCACGTCTCCGCCGAACTCTTCGTCCAGTTCTCTCGATAGTGCCTGCACGGCGTGCTCGCCGTACTCCACCCGTCCGCCGGGCACGAAGCAGAAGCCATGCCTCACGTTGTGCTCGACGAGCAGGCGTCCATCATGCACGGCGATGCCGCCCACGCGGTACATGAAGGTGATCTCGCCGTTGGAGAACATGACCATCTCGTTCGTCACGAGAGCGCCTCCATCAGTTCCTCAAGCGGCACGTCGGCAAGGGACTCAAGTCGCATGTCGGCATGGTCGTACGAGCGGTCGCGGGTCATGGCGCCTGGGACGGCGACGCAGAGGAGGCCTGCGTTCTTGGCTCCCTGCACTCCTGTTGGAGAGTCCTCCAGGGCGAACGCCTCGTCGGGGGTGACGCCGAGGTCGGCAAGGGCCTTGAGGTAGGAGGCGGGATCGGGCTTGGCGCTTCCCACGTCGTCGGCGCACACGACGGTATCGAATGCGTCGGAGAGGCCGATCTGCTCCAGCTTTGGGTCTACCCATCTGCGGGGCGAGCTCGAAGCGACGCCGATCCGCATTCCCCGCTCTCGCGCACCGGCTATGCAGTCCTCGACGCCCGGAAGCGGGACGGCATGTTTGAACAGCTCGTCGAATTCAGCCCTGCGCCGATCACGCAGCTCGTCACGGTCCACCGGCCTGCCGGTAAGCTCTGCGAGATGGGCGTAGATGTCGAAGCCGTCATTGCCTCCCCCGATGTGCGGCGTCCAGACCGATAGCGGCAGGTCGACGCCGTACGAGCGGAAGATGCCGAGCCATGCCTCGTACTCGGGGACTTCGGTATCGACGATAAGCCCGTCGAAGTCGAAGATGATTGCTTTGAACCGGCGTGTTGACATTGGCTGAATTCTATCTTGTTGTCCCGGTTCAAGTCGTCATTTTCGCGGATTGAGCCCCCTAAGTAACCCCGTCACCTGTCATTCCGAATGTAGCAGAGCGCAATGAGTAATCTAGGGACATTATCCTCCGTGCCAAGTTCCGTAGCTGGAATGGCACGAATCCGGACCGCAGGTAATTTTGGATTCCTCGCTTCGCTCGGAATGACAGACTGCTAGATCTGTTTCGTAATGGGCTACATTCGCGGGAATTGCGGGGTACGTCCTAGATGGCATATTAGATCACAGCCGACGACCGAGGGATATACGGTCGAACTCGGTGTTTGCGGCTTGGCCGGGGTAGTCGACGAGCACCTCGACACTCTGGAGGATGACGTTGGCCACGAGGTTTTTTGGGCGAGAGATGACGGCGACGCCGACCTCGTTCTTACCCCAACGGAGCAACTCCGGATCGACGGGGAACTCGGCCCACGCGAAGATGTCCCCTCCTCCGCCGTGGCGAGTGACGCGGCACGTGGCCCAATCTAGTTCGACGCCGTTCAAAGTCACGGACATCACGTCGGCCTCGACGGAGCCGGTCAGTTTGAGGCGTAGGCGAGTGTCAGAGCGTGTGTGGTCGTCGGCCAAATATACGTGAACGACCTGATTCGACGCGTCGACGCCGGTTTGGAGGGTTATAGGCAGCTGGGACGCGTACCCTTCGTAATCGCCGTCCACGTCGCGGACGGTCGTCCAGTAGTGCTTGGGTTTCTCGCGGAGGAGGTCGGGATCGCGAATCTCCGAGAGAATCTGCTTCTCATTCGCATCCACGGGCCAGTCGAACCACGGCAGGTAGATGCCGTCCGCGCCCTTTGCCCAGTAGGCCGCAGCGCCTGCGCGGAAGTGCTCGGGCGTCGCGGAGTGCTCGTAGATGCGACGGTCGACCTGGTGAATGCCGCTTGTATGAACCGAGAAGACCTTGTCCTGGAGCGCGGGGTAGACCTCGCAGGGGGTTCCCGCAGTGAGATCGACGAGCCATTCGAAGGGGAGGTTCACGTCCATCTGTATGGGGCCGTAGACGGCGGGCACGAGGAAGTCAACGAGGCCGTCAGCGATCCAGTCGGCGATATCGAGGCCTGTCGTTGCGTTCGATTCAGGCGTTGGAAAGACTCTTGCGCCCAGGGCGAAGGGCTTGCCCTTGTCGGCGGCCGCTTTGTCGACGATTCGGCGGGCGTCAGCCATGAACTCGGTGACGAGATGCTTGTTGTCCTCGACCTCTCCCCGCTCGAATAGGAATTGGCTGAACGCGAAGTCAATCTCCATCCCGTCGAGGTCGTAGTTCGTCACGGCCTCTTCGACGAGGGCGAGTCGCTCGGCCCGTACCTCCGGGTAGACCCAGTTGAAGGGATGTCCCCGGACGGTCTTGAGATGCAGTTCGGGATGCTCGATCTTGAAGGTGGAGTTGTCGGCGGTGTCTACGTGGGCGGGGTCCTGGCCGTGGTTGGTGCGAATGCTGCCCCACATCTGGAGGCCCTTTTCGTGGGCGCGGTCAGTGAGTAGCTCGAGGAGATCGAGGCCGCGGTCGCGGAGGCTCTTGATGTTCGAGTACGCCCGCCAGAACGGGAAGGTGTTCCAGATTTCCGGCTCGCGGAAGGTGGTCTTGCCCGCCTTGATGAGGTGCTCGGCCCACGTGTCTCCGACCTTGGTGTTGTGGTACATGGTCTGCCCGGCACCGAAGCCGTAGACGAAGGTGTCGACGCCAGTCCCGGCCACGTCGTCCACGGGCGCAACGGCGTCTTCCACTCTGAGCGGAGGGTCGTAGGCGTAGATGTGGGTATGCCTCGCGTCGCTGTAGAAGATCAGGCGTCGTTTGCTCATGTTCGTTATCCAATTCGCTGTGGCATCATGGCATCCCAAAGGAGGCCCGCGGCGTGGGGTGTTCGATGTCAATTTCAGCGCTCTCCCAGACTATGGGTGCGCCAAGCATGGCGGGCCGGGCGTCCAGGGATAGAGATATCTCGTTCCAGCCGTGGACTAGGGTGTCAGAGGGCAACTCGATCTCCAGCCACGCGGCGAGATAGGCGTCCAGTTGGGTCCGCTTGGCGGAGTCCAGTGAGAGCGGGTTGCCGTTGACTTGGAGGGTCAACTCATCGAGGGTGGTTGACCAGATGAGTCGAAGTCTGAGCGTCGCGGTGGCTTGTCGCGGGTCATCCGCGATGTAGAGGCGGACGGTCTGCGTGCCACCACCCTCTTCGAGAGTAGCCTTGAGCTGGGACTCGTAGCCGAACCGCGCCGACAGATCGTCGTGTCGCCGGACGACGTAGCTCTTCGGCTTTCGTCTCAGCAGGTCGGGGTCATGGGCCTCCGTGAAGATCGTCCGTTGCTCCGGGCCGTGCGGCCACTTGAGGAAGAGCATGTAGACGCCGTCGGCACCGCGCTCCCAGAACGATGCCGCTCCCGCGCGGAGATGCTCGATGCTCGCGTGCAGCTCGAGGGAATTCGGGTCCATGCGGTTGTCGGCAATGTCGAGTCCCCGTACGGCGCGCTGGAGCGTCGGGTAGACCTGACAGCCGGCGCCGTCCGTGAGATCGACAAGCCACTCGAAGGGGAAGTTCGGATCGACCTGGTGGTCCTGGTAGATGGTAGGAACCACGAAGTCGAGCAGGCCGTCTTGGACCCACGCGGCAACGTCGAGTCCCTGTGCGAGATTGCCAGCTTGCGTGGGCAGGACCCTGGCTCCGATTTCGAGCGGGCGACCCCGTGCCGCCGCAGTCTCGTCGGCGAGTCGCCGGACGTCTCGGAGATAGTCGGTCATGATATGCGCGTTTTGCTCACCCTCGTCGTCCTCGAAGTAGTACGGGCAGAAGGTGAACTCTAGCTCCAGGCCCTCGATGTCATATTGCGTCAGATACTCCTCGATGTAGGCGAACCTCTCGGCGCGGACCTCGGGGTACACCCAGTTGAAGGAGTGCTTACCGCTGCCTGTGAGACACCACTCCGGGTGCTCCATGCGGAACTGCCAGTTGAAGGGATTGTCCACGTCGGCGGGGTCCATGGGATGGTTAAGACGAAGGCTTGCGAAGAAGTCCATGCCCTTGTCGTGGGCGCGTTCGATGAGGATGTTAAGGGGGTCGTGGCCGGCGTCGATGAGGCTCTTGACGTTCTCGTAGGCGCGCCACGACCACGCGCTGTCGAATTTTTCAAAACGGCGTCCCCAGACCTCTCCGGCCTTGGAGTCGTGCATGACGGCGGGGCCCGCGCCGGAGCCGTAGATGAAGGTGTCGACGGCAGTCCCGGCCACCTCATCGACGGGGGACCACGCCTCTTCCAGCGTCATGGGCGGGTCGTACGAGTACATGTACGTGTGACGCGAGTCGTTGTAGTAGAGGAGACGGTGTTTCTTGGAGTCGCGGCTCACTGGATGGACTCCATTTCCCAGATGTCGATTGACCTGAAGGCGGCGGCTCCCCCGCTGGCGAAGAGCTCGACGCCGAGGTCGTTCACGGCACAATCGATGAAATTGGTCGCGACGCGGGCGCCGTCGTCTACGAATACCTCGATGACCGACTTATCGAGGAAGATGCGGAGCTGGATACTGCCCTGCCCCGCCGCTTGCGGATATGGCATCTCGATGCCTCCGACGAAGACCGACTCGCCGTCGTAACCGATTCTGACACCGTCCATACCGTCGTCGGAACGGCGGACGCGGAGGCCGCAGAACGTCGCTCCGGCAGGCTCGATCTCTACGATGATCTCAAGAGCGTCGCCACGAACGTCGATGACCTTCGACTGCCCGTCGAGGGACGTGTCGGGAAGCGAGTGACGCTCGCCACGGAGCATCTCGATCTCGGAAACGGGTGTCTGTCGAGGGTGACCGTCCGGCCCGATGGTGAGGACGCGCGGGAGGGCCATGCATCCGTTCCATGCCATGCCGGGGAAAGTGCGCAGGAGGCGGCCAAGAAGGAGGCAGCGACCATCGGCATCGAACAGGATGTTGGTGCCATAGAAGGTCTTGGTCGGCTCGATGCGTCCGTTCACGCGGTGGGTGAACTGGTAGGTGTCGATGTCGAAGTCGCCGATGTAGTAGTCGACCGGTGTGTACGGCGAGGTGAGCATCACCCAGTCGTCGCCGAGCTTGAAGAGGTTTGGGCATTCCTGGCTGATGTCGGAGGCGAGTCCTCGATACGTCCAGTTGACGAGATCGCCCGACTCCGACTCCCATATCGGAGTTCCAACGCCGGTGGCTCCGAGTACCATGAAGCTCCTTCCCTGCTCGAAGAAGAAGAACGGGTCGCGCCACCTCCAGTCGAACTCGGGGCGACCATCCTTTTCGATGCTTAGGGCCGGGTTGTCAGGGTACTTGGTCCAGCTGATGAGATCGTCGTCGCCGATGGCGGCCCACTGCTCGAACGGCTCAGGCACCACTCTGTCCCGTCCCCACTTCCTGGTGCAGGTGTACAGGATGATCGGCTGGCCTTGACTGTTGAAAGCGGCCGTGCCGGAGTAGCAGCTCGTCTCCCCCGCCTCGTTGGAGGGCCAGATCGCCAGCGGCAGGTCCTCCCAGTGGACGAGGTCGGTACTGCGGGCGTGGCCCCAATGGGTGCCATATCGGGCGTCCGTGTGGAAAGGATTGAGCTGGTAGAAGACGTGGTAGTAGCCTCGATGCAGGAGGGGGCCGTTTATGTCGTTCATCCATCCCGACGGGGGACCGAAGTGGTAGACGGGTCGCGTCGGATCGGCGGCAGCCTCGGGGGCACGGGCCATCATGGCCTCCATGCCAGGGCGTATCGCGGGGTTCTGGTACTCCATGCCTCGTTCCGTTACTCGGCGTTGTGAAATCACGTCAAGATACGTTACCACACGTGGGGATGGAGCGGGGCGGGGGATTCAACGCAGAGGACGCGGAGAACGCGGGGATGAAGAAAGCAGAAAGAAGTGCGTACGGGGCCAGTCTTCGGAGGGCGTGGACTTTAAATTCCTCACTTCGCTGCGCTGCGTTCGGAATGACAGATGTCGGGGGTATGCAGGAGTCTCATTTTACGGGAATCACCATGACCTTGCGAAGGCCTCACAAGGGGATGAAAGGGGTTTAGCCCAAGACGGGCAACCACAAGGGTTGCCCCTACGACGGGAAATCCGGGACACAATCTCATGGTAACTACGGAGGTCTGAGTTTCCCAATGCTACGGCGTGGCGGGTGCGCGAGGTAGACCATGACCGGCAAACGCGATAGGCTACGCTCCCAAATCCTTCGAGACGAAAGGAACCGGAATGAGCGACACTCACGAGGTCATGTTCTACACCGACGGACGCCACACGAGCGTCTATCTCTACGAGCCGCCGATGGGCGAACGGCAGTACATCGAGCCGATAGACGAGCTGGTCGACCTTGGGATCGACACGATCAGCTATGCCGTCGGCGACTGCAGCGTGCTGCTGTACGACACCAAGGTGGGCGAGCGCTGGGGCCATAACGTCGACCTGACCGATCACCAGATCTGGTATCGCGCGGGGATGAACGCGGAGGCGATGATTGAGACGGGAACCGACCCGCTCATGCTGGTCTGCGAGCACGCCAAGAAGCGCGGATTCCAGTTCCTGGCGCACATCCTGCTTAACATGAATCACACCTCGCACGGGCGGGTAACGAACTGCCGTGTGGCCGACTTCACGACCGAGCATCCCGAATGGCAGGTCGGCCCCGAGCCGGACTTCCCGGAGGCGGAGTTCGACAGCCCGTCCCGGCTCTCCTACTCCCACCCGGAGGTCAGGGCGGACCGTCTCGCGGTGATCCGTGAATTGGTGTCCAATTATCCGAGCGACGGCGTCGAGATGAACCTCGACGACTACACTCCCCTGATAGGCAGGGGCGAGATCAAGGAACATACGGATACGCTGACGGAGTGGATGCGGGAGATCCGGCAGACGTGTGACGCCGCTGCGGCAACGCAGGGCATCGCCAAGCGATTGGTGGTCCGGATGCCCGGAACTCTGCATGGCAGCAAGTCGATAGGTCTCGATTTGGAGCGGTGGATACGGGAGGAGATCGTCGATACGGTGATTGCCATGCCCGTGCGGGGTGGGTGGGAGAACGACACGGCCCTGCTGCGCGAGATCGTGGAGGTCGCGGAAGGTACCAACGTGAAGGTGCTGGCGGGACATGCCAACAGCCAGGGTCAGACATCGCGTCTCACCGACTACGCGGCGGCAGCGAACGCCTATGCCGTCGGGGCGCAAGGGGTCCTGTATCACACGTATTATCCCAACCCGAAGCGGTACCCGTACGACTTCGAGACGACGGGACGCATCCGGTTCATGGGCTATCCTGAAATCCTCGGCCACATGGACAAGACGTACCGGCTTACGATGTCCGGCTGGCCAAGTTCGATTGGCAGGTTCGGCGGACTCGAAGACCAGCTTCCCGTCGTGCTTGGCGTGGGCGAGCCGGGCCGAGAGGTGACGCTCGACGTCTCGGACGACCTTGCGGCCAAAGCGGACGCCGGGGAGCTGTGGCGCTGCGAGCTGCGCGTGCTCTTAGACCAGCGAATGCACACGGACGAGGTGGCGGTCTTCTGGAACGACTGCGAGGTGCCGATCGACGAGCACCGTTGGGCGGACTGGACGTACCAGCTGCGGCCGCGTCCCGATCACAGTCTGGGCTACAGGCTGCACGTCGATCTGAAGAAGGGGCTGCTGCCCGTAGTCGGATCGAACCGGCTCCGGGTCGATCTGCTCACGAAGGACGAGACGCTGATCAAGCACGTGGAGATCAAGCACGTGGAGATCGTCGTGGAGTACCTGCCGCATCGGAATGCGCTGCGGGGTGATGAGAAGTTCGAAGACTGAGGGGGCTGCGTAGGTAGGGCCATCGCCCTCACCCCAGCCCTCTCCCACGACGGGAGAGGGGGTAAGCAAGAGGTAGCCTAACCCCTGTTGCCGCCGTAGGTGGAGCGGAGGGGGTCGCCTTCGTAGAAGCGTCCTGCGCGCAAGGGGGTGATGTCTACGGTAGTCGCTGTGCCGGTGGCGATCATCTCGGCGAGGCACTGGCCGATGGCAGGGGCCAGCTTGAAGGAGTGGCCGCTCCCTCCGACTGCGAGATACATGCCTTCCACGCCGGGCGCACGGTCGACGATCATGCTCCAGTCGGGCGTGATGGTGTACAGGCCCGACCAGCTTGCCACGACCTCGGCATCCGCGAGATGCGGCATCCGGTGGGCCAGCCGTGCGCCCGCGTCCTCGATAAAGTCAGGGTCGGCCCTGCGGTCGTAGTCGTCAGGGGAGACCGGCTCGTTTTCCTTCGGGTGACCGACACCGACGAGGACGGTACCGGGTTTCTTGGTGGGACGAAAGTATATGCGCTCGACCATGTTGGAGACTGCGCGTTGTGGGGCTGTGGCATCTGAAGGCACCTGGAGCATCATCTCTTGTTCGCGGGAGATCTCCAGAGGGAGATCGAGTCCTGCCATCCGGCCGATGGGTCCGGCCCAAGGCCCCGCAGCGTTGACGACTATTGGGCTGTCGATATCGCCACTTGGCGTGCGGACACCTGTTACCTTGTCGCCGGACATCTTGATGCCGGTAACAGGGGTGCTGAGGTATACGTTTGCGCCCGCGTCGCGTGCTCGGTCGGCGAAGCCTTGACACAGCGCATGGGGGTCGGCGAACCCTCCGTCCGGCTCGTAAGCGACGTGCCCGATGCCGTCAGGGTTCAGGCCGGGCAGGTGCTGCTCGATGGCCTCTTCCACCGGAATCTCCCATGTGCGGACGCCGAGTCGCTGAAGCTGAGACATGTTCTCGACGAAAGACTCCTCTGCTTCCGGCGGGACGAGGAAGCACCAGCCGGACTGCGTGAAAGCGTCGATACCCATCTCATCGGGGAAGCTCCGCATTATCTCGATGCTGCGCTTGACGAGGCGAATGCTGACCTCGTTGGAGTAGTGCTGCCTGACGATGGCGGCGGAGTCGCCGGTGGAACCGGAGGCGAGGTTCCCTTTTTCCAGCAGGACGATGTCGGTCATGCCGAGCTTCGTCAGGTGATAGAGGGTGCAGGCGCCGATAGCGCCTCCGCCGATGATTACCGCGTCAGCCGTTGATTTCATGGATTGCTCCGAAGAATTGCAGGATGATGCCAATCCTATGTGATGTCGCTATTTCATTGCGGGCAGGACTTCTGGATTCCGGCCTTCGCCGGAATGACGGGTAGGTGAGGCGGTGGTCGTTCATTAGTGGAATGTCGGTGGGAGTCAGTAGACGAGTTTCCCCAGCGCAGGTAAGAGGGCTACTGCTCCCTGCCCATGAAGGTGCGGAGAGTGCGCATGTCGGACTCAGGCGGTTTCTCGAACCATCCGCGGCGGGAGACCGTGGGGACTCCGGCAGCGCGCATGTCGGCCATCATCTCTGCCATCTTGAAGCCCGTCACCATACCGTCAAGTACCGGCGCGCCAATGACGGACTCGGCGTCGGGCAGGTCGTGCGTGAGCACCGATCCCGCGAGGGTGCATCCCGGAATGACCACCTCGGCCCCGTCCTCATCGACGCAGGCCTTCGCTGCCGAGACGATCGCCTCGATGACCTCGCCCGCGGGGGTCTGGTCGGGATATAGGTCGTTCGCGTCGATGTCGAACGGGCGCTGGGAGGCAAAGTGCTCATGGAGGCCGTACGTCCGCACGAGCGACTCCTGAATCTTGCCGTTCTGGTAGTCGACGGTCACGAGGGAGTAGGTCGAGCCCATCATGTGGGCCACCAGGGCTGCGGACTCCAGGGTCGCTGTCACGGGGATGTCGACTAGCTGCCTCGCCTCGTACAGGCCGATGTCGAGGTTGCAGGATATGAACACCGCGTCGTAGCCCTGCTTCTCGGCGCGCATGACCATTTCGAGCGTCCCGTCGGTGCACATATAGCGGAAGTAGAGCCACTGGTTGTTGCGGAGGGGGTACATGTCGCCGATGTCCACGACATCGAATTCCGTATCAGGTCGCGCGATCCGGGCGAGGTTGTCCCGACCGTAGAACTCGGTATCGCCGAAGGGGTTCACGACGAGGATTTTCATAGGGGCGGCCTCCGTCGGGCTGCCTACACGATGCCACACTCGCAAGCGGGTGTCTACGGCGTTGGAAGGATAGAGGGCGTATCGTATACACTCTTGAGCGCGGGACGGATTTATCGAATCAGAGAAATTATCACGACGTTGACCCTAATACTTCTCGATTGACGCTCATGCATTCTTGTACGACCATAGAGCAATGAACGGACGAGAATTCGTGAGGCGCGCGCGTCGCTACGCGAGAAGACACAAGTTGGAATTCCGATTCGATACGACAAGTGGCAAGGGCAGTCACGGGCGTCTCCACCTCGGAGACCGACTCACCACGGTTCCCTACGGTGAAATCGGCCCCGGGCTGTTTGCGTCGATGCTCAAAGACCTCGACATCGACAGAAAGGGATTTTGACTGATGCGATACGCTTATCCATGCGTCCTCCACCCGGAAGAGCCTTCAGGGTTCTACGTGACCTTCCCCGATGTTCCGGGGGCTCTCACGAACGGAACAGATCGCGCCGAGGCCCTCGATATGGCAAAGGACGCCCTCGCCGTCGCCCTCGCGGGCTACGTCCTGGAACAATGGGACATCCCCGTACCAAGTCCCGTTACCGAAGGGCAGGAACTCGTCCCCGTGCCACCCGTGATCGCGGCGAAACTGGCGCTGTACATGGCGATGCGGAGCCAGCGCGTCACGAACGCCGCGCTCAGCAGACGCCTCGGTGTCAGCGAAACGACGGTTCGAAGGCTCGTCAATCCCAACCACCGTTCACAGATCAGTAAGGTCGAAAGGGCGCTCGAAGTCGTGGGGCGCTCCCTCGTGATCGAAGACAGCGTGGTGTAGGGGGTTTCTGCCGAGGACTTGAAGCTAGGAAACCGATGGTGCATGGCAGTTCTGCGGTGAACAGGACGCCCGCCACCATCTAGGTTACCGTCTTTCCTGAAGAAGCCAAAATACGGGTGAGGCGGATACCAAGCGGAGCGTGTCGGGCGGGTTCACAGGATTGTATGCCCCTGAGAGTCCATTATCTCCAGAGAATCTCTTCGATAGCCGAACTCGGTCACTATTTCGTAGCAGGTGTCCTTGATCTTACCGGCGACGTTTTCCTTCCTAGCGTAGACTCCAGTATCGCCTACTGGATTTAAGAATTTGGAGTATTCAGACTCAGCGAACCAATCTGGCATTGAGAGAATCTTCTGGCGGAAGTTCTCAGGATGTTGTTTTTGCATCAGTTCACAGACTTCTAACAGGAATTTATTCCAACCTCTGGGGCTTCCTATGGTGTAAGTTTTCTTCCTCGTACCAGTCGGCGAGGCGGGAAGACGAAACGAAGCAGGCTTCTTAGTCGAATTGACTTTTGTAGTTACTTCGTTCACCAAAGGGCCGTGAAGCGAATCAAGGAAACGCGTGATAATCTCGCGATCTATTGATATGCCATTTTTCTCAGCGAATTCCGAAACTAGCTCCACCTGCATGTTCTCATCGTTGGCAAGCTCACTCAAAGCTTCGGTCAGTAATCTCCTTTGCTCCTGTTGGTTTCGTAACTTGTGATGCAGGTCTTGAGCCGCGGTCATGGTCCCTTTGAAACCAACCATGCTGTCGCGGGCTAGAAATTGCTTGAAGGTACTCTCTACTTCCACAGGTTCGGCGGCCGTGATGTCAACTTCGTCAAACTTCCTAAGCACTGAATTCTTACCCTTGGTAGCAGTAGGTGCCAAGTACAACCGCCAAACGCGCCCGTTGGTCAGTACAGCGAGTTTCGGCCTGGGCTTCGCAAACTGGCAGTATTCCTTTAGCTGGGTCTCGTACTTATCATCCAGATCGTGCTCCCATCGCTTGACTTCGATCAGTATTCGACTTTCTCCATCAATCTGAAGGTCGTAGTCAACTACTCCACCACCTGGCAGCCCATGCTGGGGATAAATCTCCGAGAGATTTACGGTGTTCCATCCGACTTCCCTCAGCAAAGGTAGAACTGCGACAATTTCAACTGCTCGCTCATCCCGTTTTTTGAAGATAGACTCCTGGCCTTTGATATTGGCAAGGGTGGTTTCGAATGTGTTGGTCACCGCACTCCCTCCAGTTTGTCAGACGTAGCTGCAGGAATGTACAGGATACGCCCCAACTGAGCAACTCCACCATCACTTGTGTAACTGTTCAGACTTGGTGAGGGGAACACCCCCGCCACTGTGGATTCCCGCCTTCGTGGGAATGACGAAGGCTTGGGGACTCCAAATGCGATTGCGCCGTACCTCTGGCGCCAAGTGCAATCGCTGCCGCCTTGACAGTGTACAATTGGGCCGATTCTACAATGGACTGCTGCATCCCCAATATCGAGCGCATCGGCGCTGAGGCTCCCACCCTCTCCACTATCCGCGCGTCCGCTACCGCATCACAGCTGGACGGCACAACCTTCGTGCCCCTCGAAGGAGAGTTCCTGATGGGCACGAGGGCCCGCGTGCGGAACCGGCGGGACGGCGAGGACCCCGTGCGCAGGATCTCGCTCAGCCCGTTCTCGATTGCGACGACAACGGTCACGAACCGGGAATTCGCGGCGTTCGTGGAGGCGACGGGGCACGTGACGGAGCCGGAGCGGTTCGGGTGGTCGTTCGTATTCCGGCAGTTCGTATCGGAAGAGGTCACTGCAACCGTCGATCAGGCGTTCGCCAGGGCGCCGTGGTGGTGGAAGGTGGACGGCGCGTGGTGGCGGGAGCCGGAGGGGGCGGGGTCGTCCATCGAAGGCAGGGACAAGCATCCGGTAGTGCACGTTTCGTGGAACGACGCGGTCGCCTACGCGGAGTGGGGTGGCGCAAGATTGCCGACTGAGGCGGAGTGGGAGTTCGCGGCGCGTGGAGGCCTGGAGCAGGCGCTCTTCCCCTGGGGCGACGAGCTGACTCCGGGCGGGCGGCACATGTGCAACATCTGGCAGGGCGACTTCCCGAACGTCAACACCCTGGACGACGGACATATGGGCACGGCGGCGGTCTCGTCGTTCGAGCCGAACGGGTATGGCCTGTACAACGTCTCCGGCAACGTGTGGGAGTGGTGCTCCGACTGGTTCAGCCGAAGGCATCACGTCGGAGGCCCGCGCGTCGATCCAAAGGGGCCTGTCACGGGGGAGAGCAAGATCGCTAAGGGCGGCTCGTACCTTTGCCACGAGTCCTACTGCAACCGGTACCGTCCTGCGGCGAGAACGGATTCCACACCAGACAGCTCCGCGGGGCACATGGGCTTCCGCCTTGCGATGGACGTGGCATGAAGGACGAGGGGGATGCACCTCAGAGGGCGCGGAGAAGTGGGACGAGAACGAGACACTTAGGCGGCAGAATCGGGAGCGGGACCAGTGTCCTGTGTCATAGAATCATGGAACGAATCAGCGCGCGAAAATCCCCTCTCCCGTCGTGGGAGAGGGCTAGAGTGAGGGTGACTCCCCGGAACACGACCATCTGCTTCTTACAACAAACTTCGGTAACAGGACACTAGGAAAGGTCCCCCACATGACCAATGAGACAGCTTTCGAGAGATTGAACCTTGAACACCGCATGCGCCTGGCACCTGAGCAGATCGCGGAGTTCGAGCAGCTTGGGGACGACGAGGGCATCGGACGAATGCAGGCGGTGGCCGACTGGCTCGCGCGCGTGAACGTACAAAACCACGACGGTGTGAGGATCACGCCGGTGTTGTCCGCATTGCTCACGCAGACGGCGGATGTCGAGGGAACGATCAGGCATTTAGACAGACTGCGGGATGTGACAAGACACGGGGACTTCGACGCGGACGATGAGCTGATGCGGGAGTTGGAGTATCACCGGTTCGTGTCGGAGTGCGGTCGTCAACGGGACTGGCCGGAAGAACCGAACGAGCAGCGATCGTTGTTCGAGTCGCTGTCCGTACTCGAGGAACTGCGTGACGACCCTGCGGTACTTACTGAAGAGGACAAGAGGGAGGCCCGTCGCGCGGCGTATGAGGCGGTCGAACTGCTGAAGTTTCTGCTGGAATTCAAGGCCGGGACGACACGGCCTGTCGTGGTGTTTGGAAACGAACGGTACGGGAGGGACTGGATCGTTCAGCCCTTGGAACCCTATCTGCGGGACGACTTCGATATCCGGTACTGGCGGGTGCAGTCGCATAGCTCGATGAGGCTGACGGTGCCTCACTGGATAGGGCGATGGAACAGGTCGGGGTTTCCGCCTGAATTCTGGGAGGAGATGAGCGAGATCCAGCCTCACATTTTTGTCGTGGACGAGTGCAGCCCGCGACGGACGGAGCAATACAGCAAATTCGCCCGGGGAGTCCGGGACATGCTGAATTGGTTCATGGTCTTCAATGACATCCGAGCACAGGGGGACAGCTCGGCCTACGAGTCGGAGAGCACCCTGCCAGCCCACCACTTCCCAGAGCTCCGCAAGTGGTACGAATACGTCATCACCAAGCGGGATATGCAGCACTACGTCGGGCCGGGCGACACCTATCGCATCCGTCACTGGGCGCCGGAGCTCAAGGCGAAGGTGTTGATGGGCGACATGGTCGTTCCGAGCCATCCGGCGGAAACGGGTGAGGACGCTCCAACAGTCGTGCTTGCGAACCCGGCCATCTATCGCACGGAGGGAGACGATCTCCCTGAACCGCTGAAGGGCACTCGCCCCTACTACTTCAACGACCCGGAGTACCGGGTGCGCGAGAAGATCGTGCCGGGGTTCGGCGCGCACGGATTCGAGACGAGGGTCGTAGGGCCGACGACGGACGAGTACGTCATTGCGGCGAGGCTGCAAATCGAGAAGGAAATCGCAGTAATGCTGGAGCATTCGGAGTAGGTCGGCATGAAGATCACGCGGGTCGACGCATTCGCCATAGGGATCGGTGACGTTGGAGAGCCGGAATACCTCGTCAACGAGGACTTCCGATACTCGATCTACGGGAGCCGTCATCAGACCGTCATCGCGCGAATCGAGACAGACGCCGGAATAATAGGGTACGGCGAGGGGCAGTCGCCGATCTCCCCGGAGACCACGAAGTCCATCGTCGAGACGGCGCTAAGGCCGATACTCATGGGCATGGACCCGCTCGACTCGTCCGCGCTGTGGTACCGAATGTACTCTGCAATGCGGGAGCGTGGTCATCAGACGGGGTTCTATCCGGACGCCCTGGCGGCGGTGGATATAGCGTTGTGGGACATTAAGGGGAAGGCAACCGGCCTGCCGGTATACAAACTTCTGGGGGGAGCGTTTCGGGACCGAGTGCCCGTGTACAACGGGGTGAGCGCGACGACGCCCGCCGAGGCTGCGGCTGAGGCCAAATCTCACGCCGAAGCGGGATTCTCCGGGGTGAAGCTGCACATTCGGGGCTCGGTATCGGAGACGGCGGAGGTGGCTGATGCCGTCAGGTACGCCGTTGGGCCGAGAGTCATGATTATGGTAGACGTGCATACCTACCATACCGTCTCGTCCGCAATCGCCCTGGGTCGAAGACTGGAGACCATCGACGCGGCGTGGCTGGAGTCACCGCTAGTGCCGGAGGACATCGGAGGGCTTGTCGAGCTTTCGCGGGCGCTGGACGTTCCTGTTGCTTCGAGCGAGTGGACGCGCACGCGCTGGGACCTGCGGGAGGCGTTCGAGCGGCGGGCATTCGACATCGTCATGCCCGACATCGCCCGGACGGGTCTGACGGAGGGCATGGCGATCGCGACGCTGGCGGACACGTATAACATTCCGGTCGCGCCGCATATCGGTGGCGGGGGCATCGTCTCCATCGTGGCATCGATTCACTACTCAGCGGCAATCCCGAACTTCTTCGTCATGGAGCACAACCGCCACGCATACCCCCTGCGAGGGAGGATAGCGAGCGGACAGCCGGAGGTTGTCGAGGGGGCATTCCCGCTGCCGAATCGTCCGGGACTGGGGATTGAAGTTCGCGAGGAGGCGCTCTCCGAGTATTCGTTGAGCGTGGACTAGACTTCCGAGAAGCGCCCTAGTACTCAGTCAACTTGAATATGAAGAATAGGCAAATGCCGATTTATCCCCTCTCCCGTCGTGGGAGAGGGCTAGGGTGAGGGTGAATCGTAATATCAAAACCATCTTGACATGGTACTACTACCCGCTCAGGCGTACTCCACGATGTGGCTGAAGAGGTCGATGAGGCGCTGGGAGTCGGCATCGTCGAGGCTTGGTCGCTCGAGGGCGCGGGCGTTTTGCTCAAGGTGATCGAGGTTCGACGTGCCGGTCAGGACCGTTCCTATGGCCGGATGGCCGGCGGCGAACTTGTACCCCGCCGCGACGACCGACTCCACGTCGTCGTGGACGACCCAGCCGAGCGGATCCTTCTCGGGCAAGCTGTCAGGACTCAGGTGACCCTTTTCCTTCCATTCGGCGACGGTCTGTCCCAGCAGGTCGGGATCGGGCAGGCGTATTCGCGCGGCGGCCATGTTGACGATTCCGACATCGTGCTCTAGCGCGAGCGGAAGGATCTCCTTCGCGGCGTGTTGATTGAGGATGCCGTACTTGATCATCATCACGTCCCACAGGTCGGGGTTTCGTGAGAGGGAGATGAGGGCACCGTCCTGAGGCGCGTCCACCATGAACTGGGTGCTCAGGCCGATGGCTCCGATCTTTCCCTGTTCACGCGACCTCTGGAGTATGGGGAAGTATCGCTCGACACCGTCGTCGTACCACTCATCCGTCAGACCGTGGAGCATGTAGATGTCGATGTGGTCCATCCCTAAGTTGCGGAGGCTGTCGTCTATCGCGTAGGCGAGGTTGTCCTCCTGAGGTTCGGTCGGCTCCTCTTCGAATCGCCATTTCGTAATGACGTGGTAGGAGTCGCGAGGAATTCCCTTGAGACACTCGCCCAATATCGGCTCGCTCCGGCCATATCCCCTGGCAGTGTCGAACAGGTTTACTCCCAGGTCGAGGCACCGGCGGACGAAAGCGACTTGATCGGCGCGACCCATTCCTTCGTTTTGACCGAAGAGTCTCGGCCCTCCGGTTCCGTAGCTGAGCAGGGAAACGTTGAGGCCGGTGCGTCCCAGGGTTCTGTAGAGCAATTTGGAGGGTCCTTATCTTGAGTTTGTACGTGACGTTCGCTTGGCCTATACGCTGGCGAGTTCACGGACCTCAACCACCAGTTCGCTGCCGAGAACGCGGAGCGCTTTGTGAATGCGGCTAGGGGCCGTGCCATGACGAGGATCGAGCATTCGTCGGACTGATTTTTCGTCCGTGCCGAGGCGTTTGGCGAGGGATACGCGCGTTAGGCCGCTACTGCGAAATGCAAGTACGAATGCCGCCTTTGCCGCCATGTCGGTGGGTACGGAAACGGGACGCTCGCCCGGCATCAGCGGGCTTGGCGAAGGGATATCTTCTTCCCGGTTGATACGCCCTGCAATTGCTTCCTCGAGGGCGTCCTGTGCTTCTTCCAAGGCCTCGGCCTCATCTTTGCCGGATGTGTGGCAACCAGGAATGTCACGGAATGAGACAACCACTTCGTTCGGCCCCGCGTGCCATAACTCGGCCGGATACTGGAAGCGCATGTTGTTGCCGTCCTTTCTTAATTATGCGAAGTCCGATCTATTGAGACCAAGGTCGCGAAGCATTTTCGATAGCAACCCAGGCCCGATTTCCTTCCTGCGGTCCTTTACGATTGTGTGGGCGTTCCCATAGTAGAGCGTAATGTGGCTGCCCTTGCCGCGCTCCGTGTTTATTCGCACAGCTACGCCATTCGCACGACCGATGTTTCTAACGCGCTTTATGAATTCTCTGCCAGTTATGCCGTGTACAGAGTGTAGGGCATATGTGTCCGAATCATCAAGTTTCTTCTGAACTCCAGCATGGAGCTACACCCCGTTTGACAGTGCACCTGCGCGGGAATACCATGCCGTAGCCCGAACACACACCCTTGGAGGGCGCTACATGGAAGAATTTGCTCAGTACGACGCGGTGGGTCTGGCGGAGCTGGTTCGCCGCAAAGAGGTCACGCCGCTGGAGCTCGTGGATGAGGTTATCGACCGCATCGAGCGAGTGAATCCTACGCTCAACGGCGTCACGATTAAGATGTACGACCATGCGCGCGAGCTGGCCCAAGGCGACATCGGGAATGGACCGCTCGCGGGAGTCCCGTTTCTCCTGAAGGACTTTCTTGCAGAGTACGCGGGCGTGGAGTATACGTCCAGTTCCCGATTCCTGCAGGGGTTCGTGCCGGACAGGGACACGGAACTCGTCAAGAGGTTCAAGGCGGGCGGATTCATCACGGTCGCCAAGACGAATCTGCCGGAGTTCGCTATCGGCGCGACGACCGAGCCGCGACTCCGGGGAGCGACGCACAATCCCTGGGACACGACGCGGACGCCCGGCGGATCGAGCGGCGGGGCGGGGGCGATGGTGGCGGCTGGGGTGGTTCCCGTAGCGCACGGCAACGACGCGGGAGGGTCGATTCGGATTCCCGCGGCGGCGTGCGGGACGGTTGGGTTGAAGCCGACGCGCGGCAGGAATCCCCTCGGACCATACTTCGGCGAGCTGTTCTCCGGTTTCGTTTCCGAGCACGTCCTCACGCGCACGGTCCGTGATACGGCGGCGGTACTCGACTTCACGGCAGGGCCGGATGTCGGCGACTGGTACCCTGCGCCCCCTCAGACGAGGTCTTATCTCGAAGAGGTCGGCGCGCCGACGGGCAGGCTTCGCATCGCCTTCTCCACCGACTCACCGACCGGCACAGAGGTCCACCCCGATTGCGCCCACGCCGTCCGTGAGATCGCGGCGCTGTGTGAGGAGCTAGGGCACGACGTCGTGGAATGGTCGCCGGAGTACGACGAGCACGCGCTCTGGCTTGATTGGACGACGATGATGTCGGCGGGCGTCGCGTGGGGAGTACACGGCTGGGAGGAGCGACTTGGAAGGAAGGCTGAGCCGGGCGAGCTCGAACCGTTCATAGCGGCGCTCGTCGAGCGTGGAGACAGCATCGGCGCACCCGCGTATCTCGGTCACCTTGAAGGGCTCCAGCTGCGCGCTCGCGAGATCGGGAGGTTCTTCAAAGATTATGACATCTGGCTCACGCCGACACTTGGAGAACCGCCGTTGCCGCTAGGCGTCCTCACCTATGACAGTGGAGACCCGTTCGAGCTGCGACGACGACAGGCGACGTTCTCGCCGTTCACGTACATCGCCAATGTGACCGGACAGCCGGGCATCTCACTGCCCCTGGCGTGGAACGGCGACAACCTGCCCATCGGCATCCACTTCCTGGGGCGTTACGGCGATGAGGCGACGCTCTTGCGGCTGTCCGCGCAGTTGGAAGAGGCACGGCCATGGGCGGGTCGGCGGCCGCCGCTGTCGGCGTAGTGTCGTCGTGATGCACATTGGGTCTGGGCAAGAATCTTCCCGCCACATCACTCAGAGCAACCGGAATGTAGGACCCATTCACCGCGCCTGCTATCCGTGTGTCGTTAGAATTCAACACTGAGAGGTTTGCACATGTCCAAGCACAAGATCGCCGTCATTCGAGGTGACGGCATAGGCGTCGACGTTATCGAGGAGGGGCTGAAGGTCCTGAACGAAATCGCGAGGCGTTACGAGATCACGCTTGAGTTCACGGAGTTTCCGTGGGGGTCGGACTACTATTTCGAGCACGGGCAGATGATGCCGGACGACGCGCTCGACACGCTGGCGGAGTACGACCAAATATATCTCGGCGCGGTCGGGCATCCCGAACTGCAGGACCACGTGACGCTGAACGGGCTGCTGCTTCCGATCAGGCGGCGGTTCGATCAGTACGTGTGCGAGCGTCCGAGTGTGCTGTATCCGGGCATTCGCTCGCCACTGGCGGACAAAGAGGCGTGGGATATCGATATCGCCGTCATACGGGAGAACACAGAGGGCGAATACGCCAACGTCGGCGGGTTCCAGTACAAGGGATTCCCTGAAGAGGTGGGGATTCAGACGAGCGTCTTCACGCGGCACGGGTGCGAGCGGGTAATCCGCTACGCCTTCGAGCTCGCCCGATCACGGGACAAGAAGCGCCACTTGACCTCAGTCACGAAGTCGAACGCGCAGGGCTACGGGCTGATCGTGTGGGACGAGGCGTTCGATAGGGTGTCGACGGAGTACCCGGACATTGCGACGACCTCGCTGCTCGTGGACGCGGCGTGCATGGACTTCGTGCGGAAGCCGGAGGAATTCGACGTCGTGGTCGCGAGCAATTTGTTCGGCGACATCCTGACGGATATCGGCGCGATCATCACAGGCAGCATGGGGACCGCTCCGAGCGGAAACATCGACCCGATGCGGCGGTACCCTTCGATGTTCGAGCCGGTACACGGAAGCGCTCCCGATATCTCCGGACAGGGAATAGCGAATCCAATGGCGGCAATCATGTCCGGCGCGATGATGCTCCGGTTCATGGGCGAGGAGGACGCTGCGGCCGCCATCGACGGAGCCGTGTTGGGTGTCTTAGAGGAGGGCGAAAGTCTGACGCCTGATCTGGACGGGACGGCGAGCACGGCTGAGGTCGGGGATGCGGTTGTGGGCGCTCTGGGTTAGGTGGCCGTGCCGGAGAGACAAGGGTGCCTGTTTGAGGTGCGATATCCAGCCGGCAACTATGAGGACGTAGACCAAATACCATGCGTGTCTACTATGAGATTCTGGGCGTAGGTGAGAGAGCCACTGATCAGGAGATCAGGAGGGCGTTCCGCAGGCTTGCCCTCAAGTACCACCCCGATGTCAACGGAGATGCCGAAGCTGAGGAACGCTTCAAAGAGATTTATGAGGCGTACCAGGCTCTGCTGGAAATCGTCAAACCTAGCCGTCAGAAGGCAGAGCGGGAACTCACATGTGACATATGTATGGGCACAGGGGAGATCATCTCTTTGTGGTCCCAAGTACCTGGCGGCGAGACTCTGCGATGCTTTAGGTGTCTCGGAACCGGCAAGGAACCAACTCCCTCGAGGGGGATGAATCACACTCCGCTCAACTGTAGGTGCGAGAACTGCAACCGTCGCTGGGCCGAATGGAAGAGACGGGGCCGCCCGAGTAGTCCTCGCTCGGGTGGAGTCGTTACGCAGGCGGGGGAACTCCTCGGCGAGTTTGTACCGAGACCGAGTGAGCCTGAACGTTCTGATCCAAGTGAAAGCCAAACACATCATTCGTCAAGTGCAAGCAAGCGTGGAACGCAGTCTCATAACAAGAAGGTAGCGACGGCCAAGGATAACACAGACATAGACGCCCTTATCAGCGTCATCGAGACGCTTCAGGAACGTATCAAACGCGACCGCGCCACCATAGGGGCCAACGAGACTCGTACTCGCGAACAGCTCATCAAGCCATTACTTGATGAGCTCGGTTGGGACGACTCTTCGGTGATCACCCCGGAGTACCTCATCCGACGCAACCCAAAAGAGGTGGTCGACTATGCGCTCCACCCGTCCGACGAACGAGGCAAGACCTTCGCTTTCGTTGAAGCGAAGCGCATGAGGGAAGACCTCAGCAACCCTCGCCATCGCAGACAGGCTTTCCGATATGCCGACAATAGGCGCAGTGTCAAGTATGTCGTCCTCACCAACGGCGACCACTGGCAGTTCTACGAGAAGCGTGACGATGGCGAATACCGTTCTATCCTCGATATCTCCATACGTCGCCAATCCGCTCGCGACTGCGCTGTCAAACTCAAGCCGTTCAAACGCGGAGGAGAGGGTTTTATCGGTACAGCACCGTCTCCAGCAACGACTTCAACTGCGTCAACGGTACGACCCACGACTGGGCCGGGACTTCGACAGATACCCCAAGCACAACCGGCACCGATGCAACCTAACAAAGGGGCGACCAACCCTCCGTCATCCACACCACATAAAGATGCGTCACCACCATCACCAAAGCGTTCATTAAATGCTAGCAAGGTTGTTATATGGTCGGTCCCTATTCTTCTCCTGGCAATTCTTACGTCGATTCTCGTGATATGGATTATCGCTGACCGCGTGGAATGGTTGTTGACCTCAACACCAGAGAACCCTCCGCCACGAATTGCCGCCGTACCGCCGCCGTCCGCAACACCGGTCCCGCTGGTTGCAGGCCAGTTTGAACCAAATCCAACGCTAGACGTGCAGCAGATCATCGAATTAACCGTCCAAGCTACGTTAGACGCTCAGACACCTAGCGCGACACCGACTCTTGCTCCTACCGCAACGGCAACTCCTATTCCACTTTTGGTTGCGTCAGCCCCAGTTCAACCCACTGCGACACCAACCCAGACTGCAACACCCACACCGTTACCTACCTCGACACCAACCCCCGTCCCCACTTTGGTTCCGACGCCTGTCCCTCCAACATCGACGCCGACTCCAACTCACACGGCAACACCCATTCCGCCAACCCCAACGCCGACTCCGGTTCCACCTACGGAAACACCGACACTCGTTCCACCTACGGAAACACCGGCTGCCACTTCGACGGCAACGCCGAGTCCGGTTCCACCTACGGAAACACCGACTGCCACTTCGACGGCAACGCCGAGCCCGGTTCCACCGACGGAAACACCGACACCTGTCCCACCGACCGTAACGCCGACTCCCACTTCGACTGCAACTCCGACGCCCGTTCCGCCGACCTCAACACCTACTCCGGTCCCAACGACAGCTACGCCAACTCCGACGCCTCGTATCGTGCAGGACTTTCAGGTCGGGCGGATAGCGTTCGAGTCAACACGGAACGGGAATTCCGATATCTTCGTTATCAACGCGGACGGGACGGGCTTGAGACAACTCACGAGCCATCCAGAGTGGGATCATGCTCCGGCTTGGTCTCCCGACGGCCAGCGTATAGCGTTTCACTCCCTTCGAGACGGGAATTGGGAGATCTATGTCATGAACGCGGACGGAAGTGGCGTGACACGACTCACGAATCAGCCCGAACGAGACTGGCTCCCATCATGGTCTCCGGACGGTAAGCAAATAGCGTTCGAATCGCACCGGGACGGAAATGGGAACGTTTACGTTATGAATTCGGACGGTACGAATGTGCGACGACTAACGGGCCATTCAAATTGGGATGGGTGGCCGACATGGTCGCAACACGGTTGGCAGTTAGCGTTCTTCTCTGATCGAGGCGCGAACGGAGACATATACGTGATGGCATCCGACGGAACGAATGTGACGCGCCTTACCGATAGTCCCGAGTGGGATGAAGAGCCTGCCTGGATGCCCAACGGTCCGCGAATTGCATTTTCCTCGGCACGAGACGGCAATAGCGAGATATACCTGATGACCGCTGATGGAGAGGGATTGACGCGCATCACGGATCATCCAGCGTCCGATTCCAAACCGGCCTGGTCACCTGACGGACAAGGTATAGCGTTTGAATCTGATCGAGACGGGAACTGGGAAATCTACGTCATGGGAAGGGACGGCCGGAGTCCAATGAGACTTACGAACAACGATAGTTTCGATGGTTGGCCATCGTGGACTGTTGGAATTCAGTAGTGTGCTAAGCTTTCTTAGGCGCAACCAGGATCAAACTCGAATTGCCAACTTGAACCCTGTTCTGAGATAGTTCCGAACCGTACTGCAAGGAGATGCCCAAACATGCGACCAAATAGACTGAGAGAGCTGTTGAAGGCGGGGGCGCCGAGTGTGGGGACGCACGTGATGACGACGTCGCCGGATATTGTGGAGATGATCGGGAAGACGGGGTTGATCGACTATATTGAGTTCGTGGCGGAGTATGCTCCGTACTCGCTGTTGGAACTGGACAATTTCGGGCGGGCGTTGGAACTTGGCGGGATGTCCGGGATGATAAAGGTGGACCGCGAGAATAGGGGGTGGGTTGCACAGCGCGCCGTCGGATCGGGATTCCAGAACGTGCTGTTTTCTGACGTGCATGACGCGGCGGAGGCGGAGGAGTGCGTGGCGATCGTGCGGGCAGAGTCGCCGCAGACGGGTGGGCACTTCGGATCAGCGGACCGCCGGTTCGCGAGCTACGGTCTGGAGAGCGGATCCCCTGAGTACGTACAGGCCCTGGAGGACTCGGTGGTCGCGCTGATGATCGAGAAGGATGAAGCGGTCAAGCACATCGACGAGATTATGTCGGTGCCGGGCGTGGACATGATCGTCTTCGGCGGTAACGACTATTCGATGAGCCTCGGCAGGCCGCGTGGAGTGAGTCCCGAGGAGATCAAGGAGGTCCGCGACCACATATTCACGGTGGCCCTCGCGAAGGGCGTCCAGCCGCGCGCCGAGATCGGCGAACCGGGTCAGGCCGATGAGTACCTCGAGTTGGGAGTCACTCATTTCGCCATAGGGACGGATATGTTCATGATCTACCAGTGGCTGAACGAGCGGGCCGGTAGTTTGCGTGAGATGCTTGCGTAGTACCGCTTCCATATGATTTTGGCAGCTTACTCAAGACACCCTCACCCTAGCCCTCTCCCACGACGGGAGAGGGGATAAATCGGCACCTGTCTATTCGTCATATTCAAGTTGACTGAGTAACAGTACCGATTCGTGGAATTACCCACGTCTCCTCGCTAACCGGATTCTCTGGATACCGGCCCCGCATCGGAGCACGGGGCGGGCTCTTCGCCGGTATGACGGATGGCCGAAGGTTCCCTAAAGGGCTAAAGTCGCCATTACTAAGCCTCGTGCTGGGTTCTTTCTATGTGCCGATTCGCCGTACACTGGGGTAATGGACTCCCCCTCCAGCCCTGAATCGTCATCGTCGTCGGACGACAAACGCTCCGAATCCACGACAGAAGCGGGAGTCCCTTCTTCCGGGTCCACGTCTCGACGGCCGACCACCGCGAATTTGCCCAGCATCCTGCGGTCGTTTGAGAACGAGCATTTCTTCCGACTGTGGCTTGGCACGGTCTTTCTCATGGGGGCGACGCAGATGCAGATGCTTGTGCGTGGGTACCTCACGTATGAGCTGACGGAGTCGGCCACGCTGGTGGGGATCGTGAGCGCTGGCGGCAGCATTGCCGTGCTCGTGTTCGCGCTTTTCGGAGGCGCGATTGCCGACAGGGTTGAGCGCCGGAGGGTCATCCAGATAGGCCAGGGAGTGAGTGTGCTCCTCGCCCTAGCGGTGGGGATTGCCGTTTTTTTCGATCTCATTGTGTGGTACCACCTCTTTGCGGCGGGGATCATGCAGGGCGTCATGTGGTCGTTTCTCGCTCCTGCCAGGCAGGCTTTCGTGCCTCAACTCGTGGGAACCCAGAACCTTGGTAACGCCATTGCGCTGACGGCTTCCGCGATGAGCGGGACAGCCGCCATAGCGCCGTCCATCGCCGGTGTACTGTACGGCGCGTTTGGCCCGGCGGTGGTCTACTTCGTCATCGCCGGCATGTCTGCTATTGCCGTACTGCTCACGACGAGCATCCCAAGCACGCCTTTGGAGCGTGTGGGCAAGAAGCCGTCGATGCTGCATGACATCAAGGACGGCATTCAATACCTCTTGCGCAGCCCGTTCATCCTGACGCTGCTCGTGTTCGGTCTGAGCATGGTGCTGCTTGTGATGCCCTACCGTTTCCTGCTGCCCGTGTACGTTGTCGAGGTCTTTGGGCGAGGACCCGACTCATTGGGGCTGCTGATGAGCATTGTGGGAATCGGATCGCTCGGGGGTTCGCTAGTCATCGCTTCGATCACCAAGTGGCATCGCGGTCTCCTTCTGCTTGGAGGAGGCTTCGCGGCGGGTCTGGCTCTGCTGACGGTCTCGGCTATCCCGTTCTACCTCGTCGCGGCTCCGTTCATGCTCCTGCTTGGTCTCGGCGATTCGGCGAACCGCTCACTGAATCAGACGCTCGTCATGGAAAACATGGACGCGGAGTATCGCGGTCGGGTGATGAGCCTGTGGATGATGAATTACGGGCTGATGCCGTTAGGAATCCTTCCCATCAGCGTCATCGCAGAGCAGTTCGGCCCCCAGGCATCGTTCGCCTGCATGGGCGGGGCGATAATTGCCGTTACGCTGCTCATCCTGATATTGAACAGACGCCTTCGTGCCACTCAGTAGCCGTCAAATAGCGGCGGGTATGCTACAATCTGACAGTTCACTTCTCTCGCCAAAAGTAACCGAAAGGACTGTCCATGCGGCCCATATCTGAGATAGCCGACTCCATTGGAATTCCGTCAGAGCACGTTATTCCCTACGGCCACTACAAGGCCAAAATCCATGTCGACGCCATCAAGTCGGACGGTCAACGGGGCAAGCTGATCCTGATGACCGGCATGACGCCGACACGTGCGGGAGAGGGCAAGACGACCACGACGGTCGGGCTTACGCAGGCGATGGCACAGAGCGGGCACAGAGCGGTCGCGACGCTTCGGGAACCGTCGCTGGGTCCCATATTCGGCATCAAGGGTGGAGGCACCGGAGGCGGCGCTTCACTGGTAGAGCCGCAAGACGAGGTGAACATCCACTTCACGGGAGACGCCCACGCGGTCGCGTCGGCACACAACCTGCTGTCCGCTATCACCGACAACGTAGCCGACCGAGGGAAGATACCCGGATTCGGCCCTCAGAACATCACATGGCGGCGCGTAGTGGACGTGGAAGAACGAGCGCTGCGTCAGATCGTGACCGGACTAGGCGGGCCCAACAACGGGCCGATCCGCGAGTCGGGATTCGACATCGTCACGGCGTCGGAGATCATGGCCATCTTGGCGCTGGCGTCGGGGCTCGAAGACCTCCGCGCTCGCCTGAGCCGCGTCATAGTCGGATTCACGGATGAGGGCGAGCCCGTCACGGCGAGCGACTTGGACGCGGTGGGATCGCTGATGTCATTGCTGCGGCACTCCATTCACCCTAACTTGGTGCAGACCACGGAGGGACAGCCGGTATTCGTCCATGCGGGGCCATTCGGCAATATCGCGCACGGGTGCAACTCGGTCCTTGCCGACCGTCTCGCGCTGGGGTACGCCGACTACGTACTTACGGAGGCCGGATTCGGCGCGGACCTGGGCTTCGAGAAATTCATGCACATCAAGGCACGATTCAATGACCTGGAACCTCATGCGGCAGTCATCGTAACGACGGTGCGGGCGGTCAAGTCGCACGGTCGAGTGCGATTCAACGATCTCGCCGAGCCGAACCCTGAAGCGGTCGAGAAGGGAATGGCGAACGTCGAGCATCTCGTGGGCATGATCGGGTCGTTCGGGCTGCCGGTGGTCGTGGCGATCAACCGCTTCCCCACCGACTCCGCCGAGGAGGTCCGGATCGTCAAGGAGCGGTCGGAGGGGGCGGGAGCGTTCGCCGCGGTGGAGAGCCACGTCTTCAGCGACGGAGGAGAGGGTGGCCGGGAGCTGGCGGAGGCCGTCGTCGAGGCTACAAGCGGCGACAAGCCGGAGATCAATTACGTGTACGATTCCGAAGCGACGATCCAGGACAAGGTGCTGGCGCTGGCGCAAAAGGTCTACAACGCGGACAAGGTTACCTGGGCGCCGGACGCGCGCAGGAAGCTCAGGGCCTTCGAAGAGCAGGGCTGGGGTACCCTCCCCGTCTGCATGGCGAAGACTCACCTTTCCATCTCCGACAAGGCCTTTCGGAAGGGCCGTCCATCGGGCTACACATTCACGATTTCAGACGTGCGGGCGTCGGTTGGAGCGGGCTTCATCTACCCGATATCGGGCGCGATCGTCACCATGCCCGGCCTTCCCGGCAGCCCGCGACAGCTCGACGTCGACGAGCACGGCAACATTACCGGCCTCTAGCGATAGGCCCATGCGGTCATGCGCGAGTTCTTCAACGTTGTCCCTCCCAGTGTGGCGCTTACCACTCTGCTAGACCGGCTCGAGATATCGGTCCGCAGCGAAGTTGTGCCCACGGCGGAGGCGCTTGGCAGGGTCACGGCGGAGGACGTGGCATCCCGTGAGGACCTGCCCCCCTACCCTCGTTCCACGATGGACGGGTACTCCGTGCGGGCGAGGGACACCTTCGGGGCGTCCGAGTCGCTTCCGGCGTTCTGCGACGTGGTGGGAGAGGTGGCGATGGGGTCACAGCCGCAAGTCTCCCTCTCGACCGGACAGGCGGCGGTAGCGTACACCGGCGGAATGCTCGCCGAGGGTGCTGACGCTGTCGTCATGGTGGAGAACACGCAGCGTGCCGGCGACGGTTCCATCGAGATACTCAGACCGGTCGCGCCCGGAGAGAACGTCATTCAGGTGGGAGAAGACACGAAGATCGGTGAGACGGTCATACCTAAGGGCCGTCTCGTCAGACCGCAGGACGTAGGCGCGCTCTTCGGGCTGGGCATCACAGAGGTCTCGGTCGCACAACGACCGAAGGTGGCAATAGTCTCCACTGGAGACGAGCTAGTGACGCCGGAGCAGTCTCCGAGTCCGGGACAGGTAAGGGACATCAACTCGTACAGCGTTGCGTCTCTCGTAGAAGACGCGGGGGGCATACCGGTCCAGATCGGTCTCGTGCCAGACGACCATGAGGCCCAGAGACAGGCTGCCTTGGACGGCATGGAACGGGGTGACGTCCTGGTCTTTTCCGCGGGCAGTTCGGTGAGCAGCAGGGATATGACCGCTCGTGTGCTGGACGACCTCGGACAACCAGGAGTGCTGGTGCACGGCATCGCTCACAAGCCGGGGAAACCGACGATTGTGGCGCTGGTGGACGGGACACCTGCTTTCGGGCTGCCCGGCAATCCGGTATCGGCGATGGTAGTCTTCGGGATACTCGTTCGACCGGTGATACAGGCACTCATGGGTCGCACGGAGTCCTCCATCACACGTGGTGTACATGCGCGGCTGAGGAAGGATATCCGGTCGGCGACTGGACGGGAGGACCATGTTCAGGTCAAGGTCTTCGGAAGTGACGATGGGTTGCTCGCCGATCCGGTGTTTGGAAAGTCCAACCTCATCAGGACGTTGGTGGAGGCGGACGGCGTGGTCGTCGTGCCGCTGGACGACGGGGGACTGTACGCGGGCGATGAGGTCTTCGTAAGGATATACTAGCGGCTATGCACAAGCATGGCCGCGACTACTATTTGAGCGACATCCCGCTCGATGAGGCGACCCGAAGATTCGGCCGGGCGTTAGCCGCGGCCGGCGCGTTGCGGCACACCGCGTTAGAGAGCGTTCCGCTTGATAAGGCCAACGGCAGGGTCACCGCAGAGCCGGTCTGGGCGGAACGTTCTTCTCCTCACTATGACGCGGCTGCGATGGACGGCGTCGCGGTCACGGCCGCCGACACGGTTGGCGCGTCGGAGACCAGTCCCCTGAAGCTGTCCGTCGGAGACCAAGCTGTCTGGGTAGACACGGGCGAACCGATGCCGAGAGACGCCGACGCCGTGATTATGGTCGAAGATGTACAGGAGACGGACGAGTCTACCATTGAGATATATGCCCCTGTGTCGCCGTACCAGCACGTGCGGGCGTTGGGCGAGGACATCGCGGCGGCGGAGCTGGTGCTGCCACAGAGTCACAAGCTGCGTCCGCACGATCTTGCGGCGTGCGCGGCGGCGGGGTTGACCGAAGTCTCGGTGCGGGTACCGCCAAGAGTCACGATCTTACCGACGGGAAACGAGCTAACGCCTATAGGCAAGACGCCCGATCCGGGGGAGATCATCGAGTTCAACTCGCTGATGCTCGCTGCGATGGTGGAGGACTGGGGAGGAACAGCGACGAAACATGCACCCGTCGCGGATGATTTCGATTTGCTTGCAAGGGCTGTATCCTCAGCGGTCTCGGAGTCGGACATTGTGATCGTCAACGCCGGTTCATCGGCGGGCGCGGAGGACTATACCTCGAAGGTGGTGTCGCATCTGGGCAAGTTGGTGGTACACGGGGTGGCAATCAAGCCTGGCCATCCTTTGGTGCTGGGGGTCGTGGAGTCGAAACCGGTGCTGGGCATACCCGGCTATCCTGTGTCGGCGGCTGTTACGTGCGAGAAGTTCCTTCGTCCCCTGATCGAGCGTATGCTGGGAACGCCGAGCCTACCACGCGAACGGACTCAGGCCGTGATAAGCCGGAAGATCCACTCCTCACTGGGAGAGGACGAGTTCCTTCGTGTCCGGCTTGGGCGAGTTGGCAAGAGGACGATCGCGGCGCCGATTCGGCGCGGGGCCGGGGTGGTCATGTCACTGGTCCGAGCCGATGGAATCGTTACGATTCCGCGGTTCAGCGAGGGTGTGGATGCCGGAGAGCATGTGGAGGTCGAGCTTCTGCGTCCCCTTGAATCGTTGGACACGACAGTGGTGGCAATCGGCAGCCATGACGTGACGCTCGATCTCATTGCATCTGAGCTTCGTCGTGTCGATCCGAGGCTGACTCTTGCTTCGTCGAACGTCGGCAGCCTTGGCGGTCTGCTGGCGCTCCGTCGGGGAGAGGCCCACGTAGCGGGGACGCATCTGTTGGATGAAGAAACGGGCGAGTATAACGTCTCGTTCGTGCGTCGATACGTGCCAAACGAGGATATCGTTCTCGTGACTCTCGTTCATCGGGTGCAGGGACTCATCGTGCCTCCAGGGAATCCGAAGTCCATAGAGTCGCTCGACGACCTCACTCGCGGAGAGGTCCGATTCGTGAACAGGCAGCGAGGGTCAGGGACGCGAGTGCTGTTGGACTACCTCTTGAGGCAGGGTGGAATCGCCCCGGAGGATGTGTCGGGATACGAGCGAGAGGAGTTCACGCACCTGGCGGTTGCGGCAGCGGTGGCGGGCGACGTGGTCGATGTAGGCGCGGGAGTCTTGTCTGCGGCGCGGGCGCTGGAGATGGACTTCGTGCCGCTGTCCACGGAGCGATACGACCTCGCCATCCCGAAGCAGCACTACGAAAGCGATCTCCTAGAACCCCTTCTGTCTCTCATACGGAGCGACGACTTCAAGCGGCAGGTCGATGCCCTAGGCGGCTACGACACCGCGTCTACCGGCCTTGTGGCGGCGGAAGTCAATCGCAGTGACGGATAAAGGTATGTTACGCTTCTAGCGAGGCCCCGGAATGAACGACACCGACGGCGTAACCGGAATTGTACTGGCGGGCGGCATGAGTCGCAGGCTGGGACGCGATAAGGCCGTCGAGACGATTGCCGGTCAAGCCCTCATCACTCGCGTGCTGGACAGCCTCTCCCACGTCGCTCAGGAGCTTGTCGTGGTCGTCAACAACCGTGATCGCGAAGAGGAGCTTCCCCTACCCGATTCCGTGGTCGCTGCCGTCGACATCTACCCTGACAGCGGCTCTCTTGGCGGCATCTTCACCGGGCTGTCGGCATCCAGCAACCAGTGGGGGTTCGTCGTCGCCTGCGACATGCCGTTCTTGAACCTCAAACTGATGGAACATCTCCTGTCCTTACGTGCGGGGCACGATTTAGTCGTACCCGTCATCGACCATCGCCCGGAGCCCACCCACGCGGCGTACTCCAAGGTGTGCCTGCCCGCCATCGAGACACGACTAAGGGCTAATGACCTCAAGATCGCCAAGTTCTTCGACGACGTTCGCGCCAAGTACGTGAGCCAGCGACGCGTGGAGGAGATCGACCCGGGAGGACTGAGCTTCTTCAACGTCAATACGGAGGAAGACCTCACCCGTGCGCGAATGCTTGCGGAGGAAGGGGCAGCACCATGACCGTCACACGCAAGGCCCCGACAGTCGTCAGCGTAAGTGTTGAGCTATTCGGCAATGCCCGATTGCTGGCGGGCAGTAATGTTGTGCGACTGAGCGTGGCAGAAGACTGTACTCTCAGTGATATTGCGGAGGGGATTGGGCGACTACAGCCTACGCTTGTGGGCACAGTAGTCAGAGAGGATCTATCCGGCTTTCTGGAGAGCTACACCGTTAATCTCAACGGCGTGGAGTATATCGACGATCGACACCGGCGGCTGAGCGATGGGGACGCACTGCTCGTCTTCTCAAGTCAGGCGGGAGGCTAGTGGTCATGTACGGCTACCACGGCAGAGTGACGCTGGTCGATTTGGACAGCCATTCGGTCCATTGGGAGCCGCTGGGCGAGGACGTGCTGCGACGGTTCATCGGCGGGACGGGTCTGGGGGCGTACCTGCTCTACAGGTACGGCGCGCCCGGGTGCGATCCCCTGTCGCCTGAGAACCCCTTGATCTTCGTGACGAGTCCGCTCGTGGGAAGCAGACTGACAACATCGAGCAAGTTCGCTGTAGTCGCCAAGTCGCCATTGACTGGAATGATCGGCGACTCGCTGTCGTCGAGCTTTATCGCAACGGAGTTGAAAAAGACGGGTGCGGACGCCATTGTCGTGACGGGTAGGTCGTCTTCTCCCACTCTGCTTGCGATCACCGACGGCGATGTGGAATTCCTGGACGCCTCACACCTCATGGGCATGGGCACGTCCGCGACGGAGCGCGCCGTCAAATCGCAGCTTGGAGGGATGTACCGCGTTGCATGCATCGGCCCCGCGGGGGAGAATCTCGTTCGATTTGCGGGCATAGCCAACGACGGTGGAAGGCAGGCGGGGCGCACGGGACCGGGCGCAGTGATGGGGTCGAAGAATCTCAAAGCCATCGCCGTCCGAGGGCACAGTACGGTCTCGTTCGCAGAACCGGAGGAACTCGGTGGGATCCGGGCGGACTTGAGCAGACGCAGCCTTGGCGATGCCACCGAAAAGTACCGCACGCTGGGCACCATGGCGAACGTGTCGGTCTTCAACCGGCTAGGAGCGCTGCCGACGAGAAATTTCCAGCAGTCGACCTTCGAGGGCGTAGAGACCGTTAGCGGGGAGGCCTTCCAGAAGTCTCACCATGTCAAGAACGCCCACTGCGCCAGCTGCACGATCGGGTGCGAACACATCCTGACTACGACCGACGACGGAGCGAAGACGACAGGACGATTGGAGTACCAAAGCTCCTTTGCCATGGGACCTCTCGTCGGCGTGAATGACCCGAATACCGTAATCAGGGCGTCCGCTCTCTGCGATGAGATGGGGATGGATACCATCAGCGCGGGAGGCACTATCGCGTGGGCGATGGAGTGCTTCGAGAACGGAGTGCTGACACCACAGGACACGGGCGGCGTCGACCTGCGGTTCGGCGACGGGGGCGCGGTGCTTGGTCTGTTGGAAATGATCGCCGAACGGAGAGGACTGGGCGATATGCTTGCCGAAGGGTCGAGGAAGGCCGCCGAGACTGTGGGGAGCGGGTCGGATGAGTGGGCGATGCACGTCAAGGGACTCGAAATGCCCGGCTACGAGCCGCGCAGTCTAAAGACGATGGCGCTTGCGCTGTCGGTCAGCACACGAGGGGCATGTCACAACCGCTCCTCGGCATATGAGGCCGACTTCTCGAATCGCGTCGACCGCCTGAGCGTCGACGAAGAGCGGGGCCGTATCACGATGGAGGGAGAGGACTATTCCGCTGTGATGGACTCGCTCATCTGGTGCAAGTTCCTTCGCAAGGCCTTCGACGACTTCTATGGGGAGTCCTCGATGATTTACGAACGTCTTACCGGGTGGACTACGACGCCAGACGATTTGAAACTGGCGGGCGAGCGCATCAACAATCTGAAGAAGCTGTTCAACATCCGCGAGGGCTGGATGCGCGAGGACGATATCCTCCCTCCGCGTGTGCTCCAAGAGGAGTTGCAGACCGGCATCGTCAAGGGTATCGGGCTGGCGCGGTCCGATTTGGACATGATGATTGGCGGATACTATCGCGCTCGGGGATGGACGGAAGAAGGGTTGGTGCCGGAGGGCAAGTTGGACGAGCTGCAGTTGACGGATGTGGCAGGATCACACCACAAAATTGTGCAACCTATCGGAACATAACCGTTGAAATGAAGCATGTGTCTGCAAAGTACATGGCATTTGCCAAAACGCTTAGTGGAGTTGAGCCTCCTCTAAAGAGAGCAAGCGAATGGCACTATTGACGGATACTGTCCTCCAGCAAATGGTGGATGCCATTGTAGACGAGGTCGCTCCGGAGCAGGTCGTCCTGTTCGGGTCGCGAGCGCGGGGCGACTCATACCATGACTCAGACGTTGACCTAGTAGTCTTGGAATCTGAGCCTTTTGACGAAAGCAGGAATCGTCACACAGAAGAGGTCAAGCTGTATCGGGCGCTGTCAGACTTTCGGGTTTCCAAAGACATCCTCGTCTACAGCCACGAGGAAGCGGACTATTGGCGGGATTCCCTCAATCACGTCCTAGCTCGGGCGCTGCGAGAGGGAAGGGCCCTCTATGAGCGACGTTAAGCAGGCACGCGAGCTTGTAAGAGCAGCGGGCCGGGATATTTCTGCCCTTAGGGGCATGAGTGACCCTGAAGTCTTTGCGGATGAGATATTCGGCCTCCATACTCAGCAGGCAGCCGAGTAACTGCTCAAAGCTTGGCTTGCGAAACTGGGCGAAGTATAACCTCTAACGCATAACTTGGAACTCCTCCTTGGCATCCTTCGAGAACGAGGCGCGGCAATCGGAGAATGGAGGTCGCTTGTCGAATATACTCCTTATGCGGGGCGGATCCGCTATGAAGCAGGAGATCTATGCGGTCAGCCGATAGATCGCGCTGCTGCATTGAGTCGCATCGAGGCATTGTACGAGCAAGTGACTCGGCAACTACCAGCTAATGGCTCGTGAGTCAGTGCCCGCGTTGCCCCAGTACCTGGTCAACATAGTTTTGAAATTGCAGTACACCTTCACCCTCACCCTAGCCCTCTCCCACGACGGGAGAGGGGATAAATCGGCATCAATCCAGTTTGTTATACCAGTTCGCTTTGACCACACCATGAAGGGGTAGGAGCACCGGGCAGGGGCAAGTTTCAAACCTGCCCTTTGGAAGGTTAGACGAAATCACCTTCATACCAACGATAGAGTTACGGCGTATTCAAGAGGAATCGGTATTATATTTAGGTTGACTGAGTATAAGTAGACCGAAATCTTTGAAATGAAGGATAGAAATAGAGGGTTGGATTTGCGTTCTACAACCACAGGGCGGGTTTCAAACCCGCCCCTACCAAGTCACGGTCTCGCTATCCTTCAAAACTATGATGTTAAACCACTATTCTCTGTTCTGCTCTTCGATTCGCGAACGCGCAGCCGCTGGGTACGCTTGCCGCGATGTAGAGGCTAATCTATACTTTAGCTTCCATATCTCCCATCATTCCCCATTGAGGTCACGAGTGACCACCGCCGATCAGAGGGGCCTCCGGGCCGTCCTTCGAGAAAAATTTCCCCGCGATCACGGCCAACTCCTGCCCGCCCTGCACTTTGTTCAGCACGAGTACCGATACCTGCCGGACTGGGCGATGGAGGTCGTCGGCTGGCACCTGGGCATTCCGGCAAGCGAGGTTTACGGGGCGGCGACGAGCTACACGGAGCTTCTCACTACACAACCGGGACGGCACGTGGTGCAAGTCTGTACCGGTATCTCGTGTTCTATCAACGGGGGAGGCCGGCTGTTGGAAAGCCTACGGTCCTCGCTGGGAACCAAGTCCGGTGAGACGACAGCCGACGGACGAATTACCCTGAGCGAAACTGCCTGCGCGTTCATGTGCGGGGTTGCTCCGGCGGTCCGATTCGACCACGAATGGCAGGGGCGCGCGACCGTGGAATCGGTCAACGGGCTCCTTCGCGACAGTGACGAATTATGACGACGAAAGACCCAATAGAGGCGCTCGACTACCTCAAGAGCGGCGCCCAAAGTCGCGCTGCGATAAACGCAGGCAAGACTCGCGTGGTGCTCCAACTCGATCACAGCTCCTCTGCAGTCGGCGGCGGCGATGTGGCGGGCGAGCTAACGGAAGCCCTGCCCGACTCTGCTTACCTCGTCATTGCAGGCTCCGACGGGGCGAGCTTTCAGGCCCCGAAAATTGTCGTTACGACGCCTCAAGGGGTGACCAAGTCGTTCCAGAACGTCACCCCTCAGGACGTTTCAGAGATCGTTCGTCAGGTAGGCGACGGGCTCAATGAGCCGGACGACGAGGCGCCTTTCCTGGGAAACCAGTGCAGGATTGCACTCGACTCCGCGGGCATCATAAGCGCGACCGACATAGACGAGTATGTGTCGCGGGGCGGATATTCCGGTCTCGCGGGCGCCCTGGCAATGTCCCCGGAGGCGGTGATCGAAGAGGTAAAGGCGTCAGGTCTGCGGGGACGAGGGGGCGCTTACTTCCCGGCTGCCCTCAAGTGGGAGGGCGCTCGCCGGGTCGACAAGTCTCCCAAGTACCTCGTCGTCAACTCCGAGGAGGGGGAGCCGGGAATCTTCAAGGACCGGCTTCTCATGGAGGCAGTCCCATACCGGATATTGGAGGGCATGACCATCGCCGCGTATGCCACGGGCGTTGAGCAGACGTACATCTACATCAACGCCGAGGCCGAGCTCTCGGCCCAGCGTATGCAGCACGCGCTCGACCAGGCCCGGGGCAGCGGTCTATTGGGTGAGGACATCCTCGGAACCGGCTACAGTCTCAACGTTGAGATTCGCCGAGGGGCCGGGGGATACGTCTGCGGCGAAGAGACGACGCTCCTGAACACCATGGAAGGGTACCGTCGAGAACCACGACCACGACCGCCCTTCCCGACCGAATCAGGGCTCTGGGCAAAGCCGACTGTCGTCAACAACCCCGAAACGCTGTGCAGTGTCTCCTTCATCCTCGCCAACGGAGCGGACGAGTTCAAGAAGATAGGAAGCGATGCTGCAACCGGCACGAAGATCGTCAGCCTGAGCGGGTCGGTACGGAGGGCAGGCGTCGTGGAAGTGTCCATGGGAACGACGCTGCGACAGATCGTGTACGACATCGGCGGAGGGACGATCGATGACCGCGACCTCATCGGTCTTGCGGTGGGGGGGCCGTCAAGCGGCGTTTTCCCGCCGTCGATGCTCGACACGCCGATTGCGCCGGGTCAGCTTCACGAGGCGGGCGTAATGCTTGGCGCGGGCGGCGTAATCGTGCTGGACGACAATACGACGATTCCGGCGGTAGTCCGAAGCCTTGCGGCGTACAACGCCGACGAGTCGTGCGGCAAGTGCACTCCGTGCCGGGAGGGGACTCCCCGCATGGTCGATGCCCTGGACCGACTCATTGAAGGCAAGGGTTCGTCTGAGGAAATCGACGAGTTGCTGCAGTTGGCCGAGGTCGTCGGCGCTGCGTCGCTGTGCGGGCTTGGTCAGGCGGCAGGCGGGCCGATTACGAGCGCCATACATTTCTTCAAAGAGGAAATGTCTGCTCTAGCAGAGTAGAATTGACGGCAAGTCACAGGAATGGCAGATGAGGGGCAGGGTATGGCTATCGAACTGAACATCAACGACCGTGCAGTTCAAGTGCCGGATGGCTCCTCCGTGCTGGACGCCATCAACACGTCGGGGACATACATTCCCCAACTCTGCAAGGACCCGGATATGAAGGCTATCGGGGCGTGTCGGACGTGCCTCGTGGAGATCGACGGCGAGCGGGGATTTCCCGCATCGTGCGGAGTTCCAGCGACCGATGGAATGCGAGTCTCCACCGAGGGTTCGGACGTACGAAACCTGCGCAAGAACGTCCTGCAGCTCACCCAGTCGATGATGGGGACGAACGGCAACTCATCCAAAGACCATCGCGAGTTGGATATTGCCCTGAAGCATCACGGGGCCAAGCAGCCGCGATGGCAAGGACGCGACCGCGAGCCGGTCGACGTAAGCAATCCGATCTTCAACATCGCGATGGACGACTGCATTCTGTGCGGACGATGCGCGCAGGCGTGCCAGGATGGGCACCAGTTCATCGGCGCGATAGATTTCCTCGGCACGGGTACGGGCAGCCGCATCGGCACGTTCATGGACCTTCCACTGCTGGAGTCGGTATGCACGACGTGCGGGCAGTGTCTGTCGGTCTGTCCGACGGGTGCGATAGAAACCAAAGTTCCGACATCCAACGTGGCAAGAACGGTCTCGACTACGTGTCCCTACTGCGGAGTCGGGTGCGGCATCACGGCGCAGGTGGACGAGAACGAGCGCATCATGGCCATGCTCGACGATCCCGAGAACCAGTCGAGCGTTGGGATGCTCTGCGTCAAGGGGCGCTTCGGGTACACGTTCGTTCACCATCAGGACCGTCTGACGACGCCGCTGATTCGGAAGAACGGGGAATTCGTCGAGGCGTCATGGGACGAGGCGCTGGACTACGTCGCCGACAGGCTCGCGCAATACAACGGCGACCAGTTCGCGACACTTGCGTCCGCAAAGGCGACAAACGAGGACGGGTACATCCAGCAGAAGTTCGCCCGTCTCCTAATGAAGACGAATAATATCGACCACTGCACCCGTCTCTGCCACTCCCCTTCCGTGGAGGCGATGCTTACCTCGCTCGGCAGCGGGGCGACGAGCAACTCGTACATTGACTACGAAGAGGCGGGGTGCATCGTAATCACCGGGTCCGACGCCAACTCGAACCATCCGGTCGCCGCGTCACGGATGCGCCGCGCCGTTATCGAGCGAGGGGCGAAGCTGATCGTCATCAACCCGCGCCGGATCGAGATGTGCGACTTCGCCGATCTCTGGCTCAGGCCTCGACCGGGGACCGACGTGGCGCTGTACAACGGCATGGCGAAGGTCATTCTGGACGAGGGACTCGCCGACACCGACTTCATCAGCGACCGCACAGAGCAGTTCGAGGAGTGGCGAGAGGTCGTCGACAAGTACGACCTCGAAACGGTTGAGAAGGTCACCGGCGTTCCCGCACAAGATATTGCCGAGGCGGCCAGAATCTACGCCAATCCTCCCTTCAGTGGTTCCTGCCTCGTTTGGGGAATGGGCATCACGCAGCATACGAACGGCACCGCCAACGCGCACGGCCTGCTGAATCTCGCCTTCGTTGCCGGCCAGCTTGGAATGCCCGGTTCGGGCATATCGCCGCTGCGGGGGCAGAACAACGTGCAGGGCTGCGGCGACGCAGGGTGCATCCCCAGCTCGTTCCCCGGCTACCAACTGCTGACCGAGGACTCGGTGCTGAAGTTCAGCGAGGCATGGAGCGACGAGCCTCTCAACGCGGTCAAGGGCCTCGTCGTGACGGAGATGATCGAAGAGGCGATTCAGGGTAACCTCAAGGCGATGTACGTCACAGGGGAAAACCCCCTCCTCAGCGAACCCGATCTGCACCATGCCGAAGAGGCGTTCAAGAACCTCGAATTCCTCGTGGTGCAGGATATCTTCATGCACGAGACAGCGGAGATCGCGGACGTCGTGCTCCCGGCGACGACGTTCGCCGAGAAGGACGGGACATTCACGAACAGCGAGCGGCGCGTGCAGCGAGTACGGAAGATCATCGAGCCCGTGGGGAGCAGCCGTCCCGACTGGGATATCATCAGCGACCTTGGGCGAAGGCTCAGCGCGAAGAGGCGTCTCGGGCTTGAATCGGAGTTCGATTACTCCCACCCGTCGGAGATATGGGACGAACTGGCCGGACTAGCGCCCATCGTCGCGGGTATCTCGTACGAGCGGCTAGACGCCGAGGGCGGTATCCAGTGGCCGTGCCCGACGCCGGACCATCCGGGAACGCGGTACCTGTACGAGTCCGACTTCCCGCGAGGACCGAGGGCGAAGTTCGTGCCGTTCGAGCAGGGACCTGCGGCAGAGGAGATGCCGTCGGAGCGGTTCCCGCTCATCCTCAACACCGGCAGAGTCTTGTACCACTGGCACGGGGGTACGATCACCACCCGCGCAGAAGGGCTGCTCGCGCGGATGCCTGAGCTTCAGATACACATCAGCGCCGAGGATGGCAAGCGGTACGGTGTGGAGGATGGCGAGTGGATTCGTGTCAGATCGCGGCGGGGCGATCTCGAAGGTCGCGCGCTGTATACCGAAAAGATGCGGCCGGGCGAGGTCTTCGTTCCTTTCGTCAAGCTCAAGGACCACGCGGCGAATTTCCTGACGAACTCGGCCTATGACCCCAACTCGAAGATCCCGGAGTTCAAGGTCTGTGCCGTCCGAATCGAGCGGCCCGATGCGCAGGGCGGTTCCGGGCGCAGACGGACCGAGGCGGGCATTCCCGTAGGGTAGACGTACGCGCATGACCACCATCGGACAGATGCCCAAGCCGGAGGCCGGGCGATTCCGGGAAGACCGAAAACTGCTGCTCGTGCCGCTGCTTATCCCGTTTCCCGGCCTGCCGGAAGACGGGCAGCGCATCATCGACAGGTACTGGTCGGAGGTCAGGGACCAGATCGAGAACATGGAGCGGCGGCTCGGGAAGATCAAGCACGTCTACCACGAGGCGATTGACGCCAGCGACGACGGGGGTCTCAAGACGCTCGACGATATGAATCCCGCGATCAGCGGCTTCGTGCGTACGCTCTGCCATTCAGGGGCGACGATGGAGGCGACCGAGGACCGGGCGCTGCTGGAAGAGAGCACCGACTGGCAGCGCTGTCTGAACATCGGACTCATGAGCGAAAAGGTCCTCAAGCTGGCGTCCGACGGGTACCAGGAGTCCACAAAGGTGCGCTACGAGCATATCGCGCGACGGATCGATACGACTCTCGGCGAGAACGAGATCGGCGCACTCTTCATTGGGCAGGACCATCGCGTGCAGTTCCCCACCGACGTTCAGGTCTTCTACGTCTCGCCGCCGAGCCTTGACGAGTACCGGCGCTGGGTCGAGGAGCAGATGCTGTCAGGCGCATCGCCTTCAGATAGCGAACCGGACGCTTAGCTTTACTCGCGCCTATTTTGGGTCAGACCCTTCAGCCATCCGACGAGATCGTCGATGACCTCCTGCCTGATTTCGTGGGCCATGCCGTCGTACTCTTGGTATTCGGGTGAGTAGCCCCACTCTCGAAGGAGGTCTATTGATCCCCTGCCCGCCTGTATCGTGGCGATCATGTCACTAGTGCCGTGTGCCACGAAGACGGGCTGCTCGCGTCTCTCCGGCAGTCGCGGGTAGAAGATTTCCGGCTCCTTGACCATTGCGCTAAGCGCAAACAGTCCGGCAAATTTCTCCGGACGGGGCAGCCCTATCTGGTATGTCATCATCCCGCCCTGTGAGAAGCCTCCCAGGATGAATTGGTCCTTGCGAACGCGGAATCGTGCTTCCACCTCTTCGAGGAAGTCCAGGAGCTTGTCTTCCGAGTCGAGTGCTTCCTGCGCGTACGAATCGCCGTAGATGTTTGCCCAAGCGTAGCCGGTCTGGCCCATGCCCAAATCGAAAGCTGTCGGCGCGTTCGGGCACACATAGAGGTATTCCGTGCGGCTGATGGCGGGGGTGAGACCCGCAAGGTCGGCCATGTTCGAGCCATAGCCGTGCAGCAGGATGATAAGCGGGTACTCCCGGTCGGGGTCGTAATCGTCGGGTTCGACGATCAGGCTCCGTAGACTTTGGGATTCAAACTGTTTAGCTTCCATGAATCCTCAGAAATCGTTGCGATGAATGTATCAGGAAAGAAATAAACACTAGGGATGGAGGACGATCACCGTCCACGCGCCAAGCGGTTGATGAGGTATTGCGGCAGCTTTTGCTCGGTCATTCGCCGTTGGGTAGCCGCGATGTCGTACTCGGTGCGGTAATGAGTGACCGTTTGCTCTTCAGAATCGAAGATTGCGTAGCTGGCGGTGGGCAGGCCGTCCCGCGGCTGTCCGACACTGCCGGGGTTGATGATGAGCCGTGCATCCCGCATTCGCACGGGCAGGTCGACGGGGAAGTCGAAGAAGAGAGCACTCTCGCCCTCGGGCGCACAGAGGAACGGGACGTGGGAGTGTCCGACGAGGCACCGTTTCGTATTGAAGTGTGAGAAGCTGGCTGTGGCAGCCGCGGCTGTGATGACGTATTCCCACACCGGGTCTCTTGGGCTGCCGTGTACGAGGGTGAAGTCGTGGAATTCAAGGCGAAGCGGCAGTTCGCCAAGAAAGTCGATATGTTCACTTGTCAATTGAGTCATTGTCCATCGCGCGGCGGCGGCGGCGTACATGTTGAACTTCTCGAGCCCGATCTTGCCGACGGCGGCCAAATCGTGGTTTCCCGCAACGCCGACATGGTCGTATTCCCGCAGCAGGTCGATGCAAGCGGCAGGGTCGGGGCCGTAGCCTACGAGATCGCCCAAAAGCCAAATCTGATCGAACTCTTTCATATCGTTGGCGTGCGCGATCACGCTCTGGAACGCTTGGAGATTCGAGTGGACATCAGAGACTATGAGAGCGCGCAAATATTCGCCTACGGCAAGAGTGGTACGACCATAATACACCGATGGGAGACTTTGCCGAAGGCGGCACCACGCGCTCATTTACATGTATCGGCCTCCGATGCCTTTTCGTTCCAATCCGTTTGGGCCTAATTGGGCGCTGCTTGCGTGGTGCTTACGACGGCTGCGCTGGGTATAATCGTAGGCGCAATATGCTAGAGAAGACTAAAGTAGGCAATCGCTCATTAGAGTCCCCATTGGCAACCCAGATCATCTCTACAGGCCCAGAAGAGACCCGCGCCATCGGGCGTATCGTGGGCGAGCACGCCGCGGCGGGCGACGTGGTGCTGTTGACGGGCGATCTTGGGACGGGCAAGACGTGCCTGACGCAAGGTATTCTGAGCGGCCTCGGCTCCGACGACCTCGCTCGAAGTCCCACATTCGTGCTCATCGCGGAGTACCGGGGGCGGATGCCGATGTACCACATGGACCTGTATCGTGTCGGCTCTATCGAGCAGGCCGAGGAACTCGGAATCGAGGAGTACCTCGACGGGGACGGCCTAACGGTCGTGGAGTGGGCGGACAACGTGCCGGGCATCTTCCCCGACGACTCGCTGCGCATCCACATCGAACTCGTCTCTGAGTGCGAGCGCCGTCTGAGCTTTATGGTCGGCACTGAAAGGTCCGCAGGCGTGATCGAGGCAGTCAGCCAGATGGCAGTCACTAGGTAAGGGCGGGCATGGAACTCTGCATCGACACGTCTACGCGCTACGCATCGGTGGGCATCTCGGAAGAGGGGCGCATAGTGGCAGAACTGGCATGGCGGTCGGAGCGCAACCACTCGGTGGAGCTAGCTCCTGCCCTGCGCCGGGTCATGGAGCACGCGGGCGTGCGTATGGAAGACCTGACGGCGGTGTTCGCGGCTCTGGGGCCGGGCGGATTCAGCGCGCTGCGCGTCGGACTCTCGGTGGCCAAGTCGCTCGCGATGGCGCGGGACCTTCCGCTGGTCGGGATCAACACGCTGGATATCGAGGCGGCGCCGTTTCACGGGCTCGCAGGCCCACTGTCGGCGGTGATCGGAGCGGGGCGTTCCAAGGTCTACCTTGCCACGTATGACAGCCAAACATCCCCGGAGGCCGACTATCGCGTCGTCGAACGGGAATTATTGGCAGACGCGCTCGAGGACGGTACAATCCTTTGCGGTGAGGAGGCGGGAGCCGTGCGAGACCTTGTTGGCTCGCGGGTAATTGTTATCGGATCGCCTCCGCCGACCCGGTCCGCATCCGCCCTGGCCAAGCTCGCATATGAGCGGCTGCGCGTGGGCTCGACGGACGACCCGGACATGCTGCAGCCGATTTACATGCACAGCGCGCAGTTCGAGAAGGCGAAACAAGTAAGGGAACGAAGGAAGAAATGAGCAGGACACTCGTATTGCTAAAGCCCGACTCTATACAGCGGGCACTCGTCGGCGAACTCATCTCAAGATTTGAGCGGCGCGGCCTCAAGACCGCAGGAATGAAGCTGATGCAGGTCTCCAATGAACTTGCCCACCGGCACTACGGAGAGCATGAGGGCAAACCCTTCTTCACGGATCTCGTTCAGTTCATCACGTCGGGGCCGATTGTGGCCATGGTCCTAGAGGGCGAGAACGCAGTGCAGCTTGTTCGGGCCACAATGGGGAGCACCAACCCGACCGATTCCGCTCCCGGCTCGATTCGCGGTGACTACGGCATGACGATAGGAATGAATCTCGTACACGGGTCGGACTCGGACGATTCGGCGGAACGCGAGATCGGGCTGTTCTTCTCGCCGGACGAGGTGCTGACCTATGAGCGTGGCATCGACTCGTGGGTCATTGAATCCTGACCGTCTCGACGGCACCCTTCCAAGCGCCTTCGAGCCGGTAGTAGTCTCGGTCTTCAGTACGGAAAATATGCACGATCACGTCGCTGAAGTCGAGGAGCACCCACCCGCCGTCCGACGTGCCTTCTCGGTGGTGAAGCCGGGTTCCCCTGCCCTTTAGCGCCTTCTCAATCTCGTCGACGAGCGTGTTGATCTGTCGAGTGGATTCCGCCGTCATGAGGACGAAGAAGTCGGCGAAGTCGCACACTTCCCGAACATCCAACATCGAGATATCGGACGCCATGTGGTCGTCGGCGACTTCGACAGCGAGCCGCGCATTTTCGGCCGGATCGAGGATAGGCACACCTCCGAGATAGGTTCGGCATTATATGGGGCAAGGCCTCAAGCGTCAATCGGCGTCATTTAGTTATTCGTACACGAAGGCCTTCCCATAACTTTCCAGACGGGGCGTTACTGGGAATTGGAACCAACACCATCCAACGCAAGCCCCCGCTCCTCTGGATACCGGCTTTCGCCGGTATGGCGGTTGTGCGAGAGTTTCCATCACAGGCACATGGGCCCTATGATGGAAGATGATAAGACACCCGCTTAGGTACCAAACGGTACAATATAGCCGCACAAAACGTCAGGAACCGGTATGATCAAGTCGAATATCCCAACGGACCTAACGTTTGAAGAGCTTGTATCCAGCAAAATGACGTTTGATGAGATTGCCGAGAAGTATGATGAAGAGACGGCTATCAACGTCGGTATCGCCGGAGACCCGGACGCTCCAGAGTGGACGGACAAGGACTTCGCGAGTGCCCGTCCCGCCATCGCGGTTGTACCGCGCATCGTCGAGGATCATCGACGCACACGCGGCAAGCAAATGGCGCCTACGAAGGAAAAGGTCACTCTCTGGCTCGATGCGGATGTTGTGTCTCACTTTCGTGAGAGTGGACGGGGCTGGCAGACGAGGATCAACGATACACTGCGCCGATCCGTTTTTCACTCCTAGACCCTTCCCACGGCGAAGACCACGCCTCAAAACAAGCACTGAGGAACTTTGCATAGACGGTGCCAAGATTATGATAAGGCACCGAGCGTCCCACTATTGCGGAGAACGGCGGGATTGTGGCGAACCCCACCCATGAGAGCGTGATAACCTAACGGCGACGCACAAAACATGCTGGCACGAGGTACAGGGATGGACACGCCGCGACTGGTCTATTACAACGACGCTCACCATTTTCACGGCAAGCGAGTCGAACCGCCGTTGACGATGAGCAAGCTCCGCTGGCCGGTCGACGAGGTGCTCGGGACGGGCGTCGATCTTCTCGTGATGGGCATGGGCTATGGCGACGTGTACTTTCACCAGAGCAAGGTGGGGCGGACGATCGGCGAGGAGAAGGACGTCTGGGAGAACTACATCGACTGGCGCATCATGCGGATGGTCGAGGACGCCGCGCAGATGGGCACCGACCAGATCGAGGAGTCGATCTCGTATGCAAGGGCCAACAGGCTGAGCTTCTTCCCAAGCCTGAGGCTGCAGACTAGCAACATTTACCGCACCCAACGCTGCGGGTGGCTCAGGTGGCATCACGGCTTGGACGTGTGCTTCGGTGGACCGGAAGACCACCCCGATAGGTGGGCCTACGACTTCTCTAACGAACTGGTGCACGAGGACAAGCTGGCGCTCATACGCGAAATGGTGGACGACTACGGCGCGGACGGCATCGAGCTTGATTTCATGTTCAGCGCCATGTATTTCCGAGAGGGCGAGATAGAGGCGGGCATACCAATCATGAACGAGTATGTCGCACAAATTCGCCGGACGGTCAATGAGATCGGCGAGCGGCAGGGCCGAAAGATACCCGTCATGGCCCGCGTCTTTCACCGTCGGGAAGACAATCTGGGGATTGGCCTCGACATCGAGACGTGGCTCGCCGACGGCAGTGTGGACATGGTGGTGGGCCAAGTCCCCGAATTCATGATGGACACCTACCTACCCGAAGCACAGTGGATGGCCGACTCAGCGAATAATGCAGGCGCCGCCGCGTACATTCGCCCGCCCCGCGCCGTTTACGACGACCGCACGCTCGATCCGCACATCGAGATGTACCGAGCGCTGTCCCAGTCCACTGGAGACCAAGGGTTCGCGGGCCTGTATTTGGGATACCTACCGTGGCCCTTCGACGAAAAGCAGTACCGGGTGCTCCGTGAGGCGGCGCTGCCGCAGTCGATGTCTCGTAGGAACAAGCGGTACATCCTCCAACCGAGGGAATCGCAGGCGACGAGAACAACGGAGGAAGCGTCCCGTCAGTTGCCGGTCGACCTCGTGGAGGGCGAGACGGCAACGGTCTCCATATGGATTGCCGATGACATAGAGGCAGCCATCGAGGACCAGGAGACTCGCAGGCCTGTGCTGAACCTGCGGTTCGCATACTTTTGCATCGAGGACGACATCGTTTTTCGCATCAACGGGACAACGCTATCGCGGGAGGACGCCGAGATCACGGACGAGCGCGCCATGCACATGCCCCGCATACCCGCGTACCATCGTGGCGAAATCTACGCTCCGCCCGGCATGTCGGTGCACTGGTTCAAGTGGAGGCTCAACCCGGCTCTCGTCAAGAAGGGAGAGAACGTCATCGAGATCGAGTGCAGGGCATTCGAGAAGCGCGCGGGCTTCACCCGCAGCCTGAATGGGGTCGAGTTGTGGGTGCGTTACACGGAATTCGAGCGGCCACAGGGATTGGAAGTGCCCGGCATCGCGCCGAGGAGCTAATAGACCGAAATCTCTGAAACGATGGGTAGTGATAGGGGGTAGATTCGTGTTCTACAACTGGGCGGGTTTCAAACCCGCCCCTACCAAGTCATAGTCTCGTTACCCTTCACTACTAGGATGTTGAAACACTAGCTTGTTGACACAACAACCGCCTAGCGCTCCGGTTCGGATGGTGACGCCTCCGCTTGCCTGACGGTGAGCACCAAGCCGTCTTGTTTAAGGATTTCAACCTCCGTCCCCTGCTCGACCGGGCGCTCGTCGGATGTGACGGCAGTCCACTCCTCACCGGAGAGCGTTACTGTGCCTCTGGGAGACAGGGCCGTGGCGGCTACGGCGGTCAGTCCAATGAGTGAATCGGGTGTGGTCGAGACTGTCGTGCCGGTCTTTTGGGACTTTAGGATGTCCCTAAGCATCAACATCCACAATGCGAACACGCCAATCGCTATGGCGAGCACGAGATAAAGGTTTACACGAATCGTGGGCGGCTCGAAGGACGGCGGCTGAAGATCGGGACGGGTGAAATCGCCGAATAGAAGCAGGCCTCCGAGTAGAAGACAGACTGCGCCCGCAGCCCCGAAGTACCCGATCCCCTGCATCTGAGTTTCGACGAAGAGCAGCACGGCGGCAAGCACGAGAAGAGCTATACCAATTGCACTTACGGGCAGATTGCCGAGCGCCACGATCGCCAGGGCCCACAAGACTAAGCCTGTAATGCCCGGTGCAAAGGCAAGTGCTCCCGGCGCGACGAACTCCAGCCACAAGGCGAGGAATCCCGCCACCATGAGCATGAAAGCGATGTTGGGATCGGAAATGAAGTCGAGGAAGTGTTCGAGATAGGTCTTCTTGATCTTGAAGAGAGAGAGACCGTCGGTGTTCAACGTTTTTTCACGGCCATTCAGGACGACGCTCCATCCGTCTATCTGCATGATGAGGTCCTCGACATCTTGTGCGACGAGATCCACTACTCCTGCGGCGACCGCCTCGTGCGCCGAGTAGGACGCCGCATCTTCCGCGGTCGCTATAAGCGCGTCTCTATCCCTGTCCCGGCGCTCCGCAATCCTGTCGATCAAATGCTCAATGACTCGGAAGGCGGAGGCGCGGTTCTCAGGCAGAAGCTGCTGACCACCTCCTGCGACGGGGGAAGCGGCCCCGATATTGGTGCTTGGACTCATGGCCGCGATGTGCCCGGCGGCGGTGATGAAGGTCCCCGCCGAGGCCGCCCTCGAACCGGGAGGGGATACGAAGACGACCACCGGCAATGGGGCATCGAGTATGGTATCGACCATACTCTCAGTCGATTTCAGAAGGCCGCCGGGGGTGTCCAGTCCGACAACGAGCAGCTCTGCCCCGCTTTCGTCGGCCTCCTTGATTGCACGCGACAGGAAGCGCTCGGTCAACGGCATGATGGGACCGTCGATCTCGACATAAAAGGCCCTCCAGGACGCCGCTTCCGCTTCATTGTCGAATGCCGCGAGGGTGTATCCGGCAAGTCCGAGGACTAACAAGGCAACGGCAATTGATCGAATCATCGGGTCACCTCGGCCTGCGAGTCACTGGACTCTGTTGAATGCCCTATTCACACTGACAGAATCGGACCGGTTCACTTTTGTTCGACGAGGCCGTGATTGGCAGCGTAGATGGCGGCTTCGACCCTATTGGCCGCGCCCGTCTTGGTATAGATGTGGCTCAAGTGGCGGGTGACGGTGTTGAGGCTGATGAAGAGCTTTTCGCCAATCTCGGGGTTGGTCTTTCCTTGCGCCAGGACACGAAGAACCTCCACCTCACGTCGTGTAAGGCCATCCGGGTACTCGGCCACGTGAGTCATCTGATCCTTTATCGAGTCGAGCAGGACGGACGACTTGGCAGCGAGGGGGTCCATTCCAAGCTCCTGGGAGATGTCGAGCGCCTCATCGAGCAGGGCAAGCACCTTGTCGGCGTTCGCGGTGGGTCGATTGGGCGGCCTCGATGCGCCTGTGTACATGCCTGCGAGAACGGAGGCCCAGCTATAGGCGTTCCACGCGTATTCCGGCCGGTAGCCTGCTCGCTGGCAGAGGCGAGCGGCGGAGGCGAAGTGCGAGTTCGTCTGTTCGGAACGGCCGGTGAATCCGGCCAAGAGACCCAGGATACGGTCTACGGAGGTGACTCCTCCGTAGACCATGATGCCGGAATGGGGCAGGAGGCGCTCGTAGAGGGTCTCGGCTGTTGCAACGTCTTCTTGTGAGAGGGCGGTGAGGGCGCGTCCGGCCTGTGCGGACAGGAGGAGGCCCGGAGCCGCTTCGGGGGAGCCGATTACTCGCTCGGCGGCCAGCCGACCAATGTCGGAGTGCCCGTCCATGCCCGTGATCTCGGTTATGACCGGCAGGCACAGCGCGGCGCAGGTATTGAGCAATGTGGGACCGATCTCGCGACCCTCGATGGCCCCGATGAGTCGCGCGAAGAACGCGTCTCCCTGATCCCTAAAGCCCGCTTCGTACTCCAAGACGGCGCGGAAGGCAAGAAGTCGCCCATCGCGCGGGGTGACGCGGAGTCCGTAATCGCTCAACTCGCGAGCCAAGTCCCAGTCGCCTTCGAGTCGAGCGAGGTCTTCGAGGTTGTCGATAGCGCCGGCGATCCGGTAGCCGTCGCGCAGCTTCTCGGCATTGGCGAGGCACGCCTCGGCGTAGTGACGGGCCCGGACGGGCCGGCCGGTAACGAGTAGAATGGTTGCGGCCCAGTTGAGGGCGGTCGACTCCAGATCAGGCCTGCGGACGTGAGCGGCGAGGTCGATGGCGCGGAGGCACTTTTCGAGGCCCTTCGTCAATTGGAGGTAGTACCCGTCGACACTCCCCGCATCGGCGGAGGCGTGCACCTCGAGGGCGACGTCGCGCTCCCGTCGCGCGATCTCGATGGCGCGCCGGTATGCGCCGTCGGCCTGCTCGTAGTCGCCTCGCTCAAGGGCAGCGGCCCGAATGTATCTGCCCCAGAGCCGCCCTGAACGGTGGGAGTCCGGACCGGCCAAGTCGAGCGCTCGCGCGATCAAGTGCGTGATGCCGGTGATACCCGTTGTGGCCATCACCGGGTACTCGGCTATCTGCAAGGCCGTCTCAACGTCGCCCGCTTTCTCATAGTAGTCGAATGCGCGGGTCAGCGTCTCAACGGCGTTCTGCATCTCGTGGCGCTGGGCCGTTGCGACCTGCGCCCTACCCAATCCGAACATTATGAACGCAAGTTGGTCGTCGGCTTGTGACTCCCCCTTCGCGTCGAGGGCCTGACGAAAATACCCTAGAGCTTCTTCGTAGGCATAGGTGTTTAGTGCCTGCTCGCCGGCCAAGATGAGGTACTTGACCAGTCTCTCGCTGCCGATCAGGGCCTCGGCCTCCGAAAAGTGGCGGACTAACTCCCCGAGGCGGTCGCCCGCCCCATTTCCGTGCAAGCGCTCCAAGGTCTCGGCGATCCGCGCGTGGAGACGAATCTTCATCGTCGTGGACAGCTCTGCGGTCAGCGCCTGTTGGATGAGCGCGTGAATGAAGCGGAAGTCTCCATGAGTGTGGTCGACTTCCTCGATCAGCCTGGAGGCGATGGCTTCGTCCACGGCGCCCATGATCTTAACAGAGTCGCTGGGCAGTCCCATTTCGTCGAAGGTCGCCGCGGGCAGGGCAAGCAGTTGTTCCAGAGAGAATTCACGACCGATCACCGAGCCGACGGTTAGGATACGGCTGCACGCTTCGCTCAGGTGGTCGAGACGCCTGCCAATCACCTCTCGGACTCCCGCGGGGACTCTCTCACGGAGAACGGCCTCCGCGTCCGCCGCGTTCGCGTGGAGAACGCCTTCCTGCTGCAGAAGCAGAACTAACTCCGTTACGAAGAAAGAGTTGCCCTCGGTGTGGAGGTGGATCAACTCGGCGAGCCGCCCATGCCCGTGCGCGCCGCAGGCCTCGGCAACGTAGTCGGCAATGTCGTTTGAGGTTAGACCTCGTAGGATAAGACGATCGAAATGGTCGAGACGGTTCAGATCTCCGAGTGCGTGGATGAGCGGATGACCGCGAGTGATGTCTTCATCGCGGTACGTGCCGACGATGAGAATTCTCTGGTCGACGATGGAATTCGCGAGGAAGTTTAGGAGGAGGAGCGAAGAGGGATGTGACCAGTGCAGGTTGTCGAGCACGATGAGCAACGGCCGGTGAGCCGATGCCCTGACAAAGAAGCTTGAAACCGCGTCGAACAGGCGGAATCGTGCTTGCTCAGGACCTTCCCCCAATCGGTCATCGACATCTTCAGGCACGAGGCCTCTTACTTCGGGGACGATGCCGGATATCTCAAGGGCGCCCTCACGCATCTCCTCTTTGAGTCGGTGGGAGTCGGCGCTGTCGACGTATGACCGGATAGGCTGGACCCATGTCCAGTACGGAGGCGCTCCCGCCTCTTCGTAGCAGCGCCCCCAGAGGACTTGGAAGCCGCGCTCTTCGGCGTAGTTCTCCAGTTCACTGGCAGTACGCGTCTTACCGATCCCGGGTTCGCCGGCGATCATTACGATACGCCCCGACCCCGCCATGGCGGCGTCGAGATGGGAGCGCATTCGCGCAAGTTCCGACTGCCGCCCGACGAAGGGAGACGCATCGGAGATCTGGCGGCCGCTCGGCGTCTGATTGGTCACGGCGAACTCCGGGCGCCTTTAGTAAGGTGGATGGAGTGTAGCAACCCATCAGGTAGGAGGTCAACACGCTGTCAGAACACTTAGTAATTCCGCCAGTCATAAAGGCGTAATATCACCTGTGGCCAGTGGCACGGTCTCACTAGTAGGGATTGACGAGCATTATTGTTTCTCTGTGTGATTCGTCGCTCTGGATGGCTCCTGGATACCGGCCCCGTATCTGAGTACGGGGCAAGCTCTTCGCCGGTATGACGGTTATGCAGCGGTCTTCGTTTGAGGCAATCGAACCCTATTCAGTGCGGTGCTTATCACCGCTTATGAGATGACTGAAGTGGGAGTCGACAACGTTAGCTCAACACCGAGAAACTTGAAAAAGTGCGACATTCCACGACATTTCACGACATCTTTCTTCTTATTGTAAAGTTTCGTTTGGTTCGTCGGCGTGCGTTCCTACTCGGCGGGCGGAGTCTCGGACGACACGAGGCCGATCAGATTGCCTTCGATGTCTTTGAAGTGGGCGAAGGCGACCATTCCGGGAATTACGGTGACCGGCATGGCGATCTCTCCGCCCAGTTCATCGGCCCTGTCGAGCGAGGCTTGGATTTCGTCGACCTGGACGTAGAACATGGCCTGCGGACTGCCGTCCATGCTGGAGCCCACGCCTCCGCCGATGCCTTGGCCCTGCTCCTCCGCGCTCACCAGCCCATAGGGGAATTCGGGGGACGCCTGGGTGATGTTCCAATCGAACAGGTCACGGTAGTATTGCTGAAGGGCCTCGTGGTCCTTCCCAAGAATTTCAAAGTGTACAACAGGATTTGGCAATTGTTTTCCTTTCTATTCTGTCGCGCAAACCATGTAGTGCTCGGTATATCCGCCGGTATGTCAGCAGGCTCCTCCGGGGGTTTGCATAAGGGGTAGTGCCTGAGGAGCCTGCGAACATGTGTCGATCGACAAGAACAATTGTACCGAACGTATGTATCATATGTCAAGACGTGAATCGACGAGTTTTGGCGAGTTTTGTAACGGGCCTCATCGGCCTAGTAGACCGACATCTTTGAAATGACGGGTGTTATACCAGTTCGCTTTGACCACACCATGAAGGGGTAGGAGCACCGGGTAGGGGCAGGTTTCAAACCTGCCCTTTGGAAGGTTAGACGAAATCGCCTTCATACCAACGATAGAGTTACGGCGTATTCAAGAGGAATCGGTATTATTTGGGAGCCGGATTTGCCTTCTGCAACGACAGGGCGGGTTTGAAACCCGCCCCTACCAAGTCACAGTCTTGTTACCCATCAATACTATGATGTTGAACCACTAGTGATTTTTGGCGGGGAAACTCTCGGGTCCGATTCACCCTTGTTTACGGGCATAGACTATAGCGCCTCTCTTGGTCAGTGTGAGCGGCGTGTCTATAGTGTGTAAGGCACGTTCGGCGGCAGATGGGCTCAAACGGCGACCACGGAGGAAGAGAGCCAGTGCCTCGCGATTGGGTAGGTGGACGTAGGGGCCGTCCCAGGCGTCTATCTCGATCTCGTCAAACACCGATCCGATGATCTCTGGAGCGTTCTCACTGTCGAAGGTCGAGGGGACGCCGTAGCCGGGCAGGACCGACTGCAGCTCAGGCGAGTCGTACATGCTCGGAGCGCACGCGGCGAACAGTCCTCCGGGTCTGAGCACCCGGTGACACTCGGCAACGGCCTGAACGGGGTCTTCAAGGTGGTAGAGCATGTAGAGGGCCGCCGCCCCGCCGAACGTGTCTGATCGAAACGGAAGCATCCGCGCGTCCGCGAAGACACGCGGGCCGGATGCAGTCTTGAGCATCCCGGGTGACGCGTCGAGTCCGACGGCGGGGACGCCAACGTCCTGAAGCAGACCGATTAGTTTGCCTTGTCCGCACCCTACATCCAGGACGCGGTCGACCCGCTCCTTGGCAAAGCGGCCGGCTATATCTCCGTGGACATCGCCGACCAACCCGTACTTGCGACCGGCTAGAGTGGTGGCGTGGAAGCGTCCCGGGTCTGTGTCGAAGTCGATCGGATCCGGACGGGGCTGTCTCTCAGCCGCCGGCATTGTCCATTACTTCGACGAGCTCGCGGACGGCATCGGCGGAGCGTTTGAGAGCGGACGACTCATCGGCGGTGAGGTCGAACTCGATCACCTCCTCCACGCCGTTGGCTCCCAGCTTGACGGGGACGCCGACGAAAAGGCCGTCGATCCCATACTCGCCTTCGAGGTAGGCAGTGCATGGGAGAATCTGCCTCTTGTCGAAGAGGATGGACTCGACCATCTGGACGATGGCGGCTGACGGGGCGTAGTAGGCGCTGCCGGTCTTGAGATAGTTGACGATCTCCGCGCCGCCGTCCTGCGTGCGCTTAACGATGGCGTCGAGGCGGTCCTTCGAGATGAGCTTCGAGACCGGCTGACCGCCCACGATGGTGCTGCCGACCACCGGCACCATGGAATCCCCGTGTCCACCGAGCACCCAGGCGTCTATGCTATCGACGGAGACGTTGAGCTCCATTGCAAGGAAGGTGCGGAACCGAGCGGTATCGAGAATGCCGGCCATGCCGACGACTCGCTGCTTCGGGAAGCCGCTGACCTGAAAGGCGCGCTGGGCCATGGCGTCGAGGGGGTTGGTAACGGGCATGAGGACGGCGTCGGGAGACTGCGCCACCACCTCGTTGACGACGCTCGTGACGATATTCATGTTGGTGAGGAGGAGATCGTCGCGGGACATGCCGGGTTTGCGGGCGATGCCGGAGGTGATGACGACCACGTCCGATCTTGCCGTCTCGTCGTAGGAGTTGGTTCCGACGATGGAGGCGTCGCTGCCGGAGACGGGACCGGATTCGAGGATGTCGAGCGCCTTGCCCTGCGGCAGGCCTTCGACGATGTCCACGAGGACGACATCGGCGTATCCCTTGTCGAATATTCTTTGGGCGGCGGTCGCTCCGACGTTGCCGGCTCCGACTACCGTTACCTTGCTGCGTGACATTCAGTATCTCCTTGGGTGTTGATGGTTTGAGGGGTTCCCGCCTTCTGTGATCTTTGCAGAACCGGGCCGTTCACCCCAACCCCGACCCTCTCCCACGACGAGAGAGGCGACGAGTGGAATCAGGCTCGTCCTAACTCTCTCCCTCGAGGAGGCTGTCTCATTGTTTGGTATGGGGCACGGGGGGGGTTGGGTGATGGACGCAGTCAGTTGCCGGATGGTATGAACAAAACAGCGAAAGTGACGGAGACGGCGCCTGCGCCACGCGGGTCGTCCTGAAGGTCAATCTCCAACTCCTCCCAGGCCTCGGCGTCAAGCACGTCCACAAAGGCCGCCGCGAATCTGACAGGGTGGTCCTCCGGGACCAGATCGTCCGGCGTCGGTGGCATCAGCCAGGCCTGTTCACGACTTAAGGGTCTCATAGGCGCCGCCACTACCTCGCTATAAGCTATCCCGCCACCTCATCTTGCTCCTCTACACGGAAGTATACATCCGCAAGAACTATTTTTTGAGACAGCCTCCAAGGGTGAGGGGACTGTCTGTTCGGCAGGCGTAATTAGCGAATATCATAAACAGGGACATTAGCTGCCGTCCGCTGACGCCGACCTGACGGCTTCGGCAAACGCCCGGATCTTCTTCGGGTCTTTGACGCCGTCGGTCTCGACGCCGGTGGAAATGTCGACCATCCATGGGTCCACCTGACGAATTGCCTGCGCCACGTTGTCGGGGGATAGCCCTCCAGCCAGCACGACATCGTAGTCTTGAGCGACCTTCGCGGCGATGCTCCAATCGAATGTGTGCCCGGTGCCTCCGAAGGCGCCCTTCTTGTACGAATCGAGGTGGGCGATGCAATCACGTGAGACGATATGCCTCACTTGGGCTAAGGTCGACTCAAAGGTCTCTTGCTCGGACGCGAGCGGCTTTACCTTAATCGGCTTGATGATGTTCGCCCCGACCTGGCGCCAGTAGTCCGGTCCTTCTGATCCGCAGAGTTGCGCATATTCGAGCCCGCACGCCTCGATGATCTCGTTCACCTCTTCGGTATCCTGGTCGGCGAACAGCCCGACCAGTCCGGGGCAGCCCTGGCCCAACTCTTCCGCCACACGGGGAATGACGGCCATTCCCTGATCGAGCGTCAACTGTCGGCGGACTCCATGCACGAAGGCAAATCCGAGGAAGTCGGCTCCGGCATCGGCGGCTACGAGTGCCGCGTCAACGTCTCGTATTCCGCATATCTTGAAGCGCGTCATGCCAGTTCTCGGAGCTTCGCGCCGGGGTCGCCCGACGTGACCAGCGCCTCACCAATCAATGCCGCGTGAGCGCCCGTGTCACGTACACGCCTGATATGGTCGGGGGTGTTGATGCCGCTCTCGCTGACGATTGTCTTGTCCGGCGGAATGTACGGCGCGAGTCGCTCAGTCGTCTCAATTTCGGTATTGAAGGTGCGGAGGTCACGGTTGTTGATCCCTACAATAGTCGCGTCTATTTCGAGAGCGGTGTCGAGCTCTCGCTCGTCATGCACCTCGACGAGACACTGCATTCCCAGGTCGTGGGCGAGGGCCTGCAGGCTGCGTAGGTCATGGGCTTCGAGCATGGCGACGATGAGTAGGATGAGGTCGGCCCCGTATGCCCGCGCCTCGTAGATTTGGTATGGATCGAAGATGAACTCCTTGCGCAGGACGGGGACTCCCGCCGGATACGCGATCCGACGCGCGGTCTCGAGGTGGTCGATGCTCCCCTGGAAGTGGTCGACGTTCGTGAGGACCGAAATCGCCGACGCGCCGTTCTTGACGTATGCCGCAGCAAGCGCTCCGGCATCGAATTTCGGCATGAGGAGGCCCTTGGCCGGGGAGGCCTTTTTGATCTCGGCGATGATTGCCACGCGTTCTCCGCGCAGCGCCGCGGCCGCATCAAGGGGAGACGTCTGGGCCTCGATGCGCTTCATCAGGTTGCCCAGCGGCATCTCCACCTTCAGCCGCTCGACCTCTCGCCACTTCACATCGACGATGCGCGTTAGGACGCTGGGAACATCGAGCTTGGAGGTCATGCTATTCGAGTGTCTGGCTCAGGTTGATGAAGCCGTCGAGCTTGGCCTGGGCCATGCCGCTGTCGAGAGACTCCGAGGCAACCTTGACGCCTTGATTCAGCGTCCTGACGCGATTCACGGCCAGCAGCCCGGCGGCGGCGTTCACCACGACGACGTTGCGCGTGGGGCCTGCCGCGCCGTTCAGCACGTCCCGGAGCACCTTGGCGCTCTCTTCCGCACTGCTCACACGCAGCTCGCCGCTATGCACCTTGTCGAAACCCAAGTCGGTGGGCGTTACGGTATACGCCTCGATTTTTCCCTCCTTCAACTCCCAGACCTGGCTCTCGCCGCTGAGGGTCATCTCGTCGAGTCCGTCGGTGCCGTGAACGACGAGCGAGTGGGCTGAACCGAGCATACCCAGCACGCGGGCCATCTTCTCTCCCAACTCCGGTTCGGCGACGCCGATAACCTGCGCATTGGCCCCGGCTGGATTCGTGAGTGGACCAAGCATGTTGAATACGGTCCGTATCCCGATTTCGCGGCGAGGCCCGGCGGCGAACCTCATGGAGGGATGAAAGACCTGGGCGAACATGAACCCGATGCCGACCGATTCGAGGCACGTCTTGACTCCGGCGGGACTGAGGTCGATCTTGACGCCGAGGACTTCGAGCACGTCGGCGCTGCCCGTGGAACCGGACATCGCGCGATTGCCGTGCTTGGCGACCCGCACGCCCGCGCCCGCGATGACAAAGGCTGCCGTCGTGGAGATGTTGAACGTGTTGGAAGCGTCCCCGCCTGTTCCCGCCGTGTCTACCAGCGGGCCTTCCACGTCCACGCGCAGCGACGACTCCCGCATGACCTGCGCCATGCCAGCGATCTCGTCGGGGGTCTCTCCCTTCATTCGGAGCGCGGTAACGAGGGCGCCGATCTGGGCGGGCGTGGCCTCCCCCGCCATGATCTCTCGCATTGCATCCGCAGCCGACTCTTGTGTCAGCGAACAGCCCGAAACGAGTCTATCGATTGCTTCCTGTATCACTGCCTTACCCCTCCATTCTTCAATCGCCGAAAATGATCTTCTCAGGCCTGATCCTGATTGCGACCCGGCTGCCCATTGCGTTAAGATCAGCTGCGGCTTCCCTGCCTCGCTCCTCACCCAGGTACCTTACGCCGTTTACGACGGTAGCCTCCTCCGCTCCCTCTTCCACGATCTCCGCCTTGCCGCGAACGATTAGTCCCTTACCGTTGTTGACGCTGTCCACCACAACCAGGACGACATTCGGGTTCTGTCGGATGTTCCGCACCTTCACCCGGTGCGCGAAGCACGTCACCACGAAACGCTCTCCGTCGTAGTGGTACCACAGAGGCGTCGCCTGCGGCGTGCCGCTTGGGTTGACCGTCGAAAGGACCGCCAGCAGCGGCTCGTCGGTTAGCTCCTTCAGTTGTTCAGGCGTGATCGACATTTCTCTTTCACTGATCGAGGAAGTTTTTCAACAGGTCCTTGCCCACTTTCGTCATAATCGACTCCGGGTGGAACTGTATGCCCTCGATCGGCTGCGTCGTGTGTCGTACCCCCATGATAACACCCTTATCAGTCCACGCCGTCACTTTAAGGTCGGACGGGACGTCGTCGGGGTCGATTGCCAGCGAGTGGTAGCGGATCGCCTCGAACGGGTTTGGAAGCCCGGCAAACACCCCCTCTCCGTCGTGATGGATCATCGAGGTCTTGCCGTGCATGATCTCCCCGGCAGGCCCGACCGTCCCCCCGAAGGCGTACCCGATGCACTGGTGCCCGAGGCACACGCCGAGCGTCGGGACGGTCTGTCCGAAGTGGCGCACCACGTCGTTCGAGATTCCGGCCTGCTCCGGCGTGCAGGGGCCGGGTGATACGACGATCTTCTCGGGGGCCATCGCGTCGATGTCCTCGATGGTAGTTTGGTCGTTGCGCTCGACGTGTACGTCCGCGCCCAGCTCGGACAGGTACTGGTACAGGTTGTAGGTGAAGCTGTCGTAGTTGTCGATCAGAAGTATCATGGCCGTCAGCCTCCCTGCTCCGCGCGCTCGATTGCCCGCAGCACCGCGGAAGCCTTGTGAATGGTCTCCTCGTACTCGGTCTTGGGCACGCTGTCAAAGACGATGCCGCCGCCTGCCTGCACGTGCGCCACGCCGTCCTTGATAACCATCGTCCGTATCGTGATCGCCGTGTCCATGTTGCCGTTGAGGTCGAAGTAGCCGACCGCGCCGCCGTAAGGGCCGCGCCTATCCGACTCCATCTCGGCGATGATCTCCATAGCGCGGATCTTCGGCGCGCCGGACAGCGTCCCGGCGGGGAAACACGAGCGAAGGGCGTCGTAGGCCGTCTTGTCGTCTCGGAGCTTGCCCTGGACGTAGGAGACGATGTGCATGACGTGGGAGTACCGCTCTACGATCATCAGCTCAGTGACGCCGACGGTGCCGGACTTGCAGACGCGACCAAGGTCGTTGCGACCGAGGTCGACGAGCATGATGTGCTCGGCCCGCTCCTTCTCGTCGGCCAGCAGGTGACGCTCGTTCTCATCGTCCTCTTCCGTCGTCTTGCCGCGCGGCTTAGTCCCGGCTATAGGGCGGGTAGTTACGACTCCGTCGTGAACGCGGACAAGCTCCTCCGGCGACGCGCCGACGATGTGAAAGTCGTCAAGCTCGAGGTAGTACATGTAGGGCGAAGGGTTGATCGCCCGCAACGCACGGTAGATCGCCAGCGGGTGGGCTGCCGTGGGGCGCGAGAAACGCTGCGAGGGGACGGTCTGGATGATGTCCCCGGCGTAGATGTACTCCTTGCACCGCTCGACGATGTGGTCGTACTCGTCCCGCGTGAAGTTCGAGGACACCTCGGGACCTGTCGCTCCGTTCGTTGAGCGAGGCGGAGCTTGGAGCGGCGCGTCCAGCCGCCCGACGATCTCGTCGACTCGCTGGACCGCTTCCTTGTAGGCGGCCTCCACGTCGCCATCGAGGAACGCGTGACTCACAATGCGAATGACCTGCCGCACGTGGTCGAAGATGAGGAAGGTGGTCGTCATCATGAACACAGACTCCGGCACGTCGACCGGGTCGTTTTCGGGCGACGGAAGGCGCTCGAAGTACTTCACGGCGTCATAGGAGATGTATCCCACCATGCCGCCGTTGAACGGCCCAAGATCGGGAATGGGCACCAGATCATAGGCGTCCATCGTCCTCTGGATGGGAATCAGGGGATCGACCATGCCGTTCGGCTGACCGGCGCCCGTCCTCACCACGCCCAGAGGTTCCGTTCCGATGAAGCTGTAGCGGGCGATGTGCTCTCCGCCCTCGACGCTTTCAAGCAGGAACGAGTACGGCGGACGTGCCACCTTGATGTAGGCGGACACCGGCGTTTCCAGGTCGGCGCTGACCTCGCGGTACACGGGCGCCATGTTGCCCTGGTCGGCCAGGCGCTCGACCTCTTCGAGGCTCGGATAGTACGGGCCGCTCATGTCCCACCTCCCGGCAGGACGAAGCCCATGCGCTCCTTCATTTCACTGAGCTTGGCGTTCGCCACCGCTCCGGCGCGGCCGGCGCCGTCCGCAAGGACGCGGTCGAGCTCCGACACGTCGTCCATGATCTCGTTGTACCGCTCGCGGATCGGCCGAAGCTCCTCGATGACCACCTCGGCCACCGTGCTCTTCAGGTCGCCATAGCCCCGCGCGTTGGCGAAGTCTGCCTCCACCCGCTCCGGCGTCTTGCCCGTAATGACCTGGTAGATGCCCAGGAGGTTGTCGACACCCGCCTTTGCGGGGTCGTTCGAGAAGGCGATCTCGTTCCCCGAATCGGTCACGGCGCGCTTGATCGTCCTCTCAATTTCCTTTGGCTCGTCGACCATCTTGACCAGATGGCCGCGGATGTGCTCGTAGCTCTTCGACATCTTTCGGGTGGGGTCGTCGAACCCCATCACGCGCGCGCCGATCTCCGGGATCACCGGCTCAGGCACGACGAAGGTATCGCCGAACATGTGATTGAACCGCTGGGCGATGTCGCGGGAAAGCTCGACGTGCTGCTTCTGGTCCTCTCCTACCGGCACCTCGTCGGCGCTGTACAGGAGGATGTCACACGCCATCAGGACGGGGTACGCGAGCAGCCCAGTCGAGATGCGCTCGCTGCTGTCGGTCTGGCTGGCCTTGTCCTTGTACTGCGTCATGCGTTCGAGCCAGCCGAGCGGCGTCACGCAGTTCAGCAGCCAGCAGGCCTCCGAGTGGGCGGTCAGGTGGCTCTGGATGAAGATGGGACAGTGGTCGGGGTCGAGCCCGGACGCGATGTACAGGGCAGCGACCGCCCGCGTGCGATGCCGCAGCGCGTCGGGGTCGTGCGGCAGCGTGATGGCGTGCAGGTCGACTATACAAAAATAGTTCTCCTTCTCGTACTGCCGCTCGACCCATCGCTTGATCGCGCCGAGGTAGTTGCCGAGGTGCAGATCGCCCGAAGGCTGTATGCCGCTCAGGACGCGCTTCTTCCGCGTCTCCGTGCGTTTGTCTTCGACCGCAAGAGTTTCAGTTTGCATGGTATTTGGAATGTCCTTTCGTTGTGATGCGTTAAGCGCCAATATCCGCTAACGTCGCCACAACGATGCGCCAATGCGTCCCATCGGCTATATCCTCCCGATCTGCGTATTCCCCATTAAACAAAAAGACCCATCCCAATGGAGGGACGGGTCGAAATCCGTGGTGCCACCCTGCTTCGTCGTCCGGCCGGCCATGAGCCGGAAGACCTCTGTCAGGCACGCGGGCCCAATTGTGAGCCGTGATGCCCCGGACACTGATAACGGTTGCCCTTTCCGTCCACGCCTACTTCCCTGTTACCGGGGATTCGGATGGAGGCTCCCAGGTCCATTCAGTCTCTGCGTGCGCGCCGGCTCTCACCTAACCCGGTTCTCTGAGCGTCGCCGGAGACCTACTACTCCTGTTCGCTGCCTGTTTCGTATTTACTTAAGCGCAGTGTACAGGGGCTGCGGGGCGGGGGTCAAGGTATATGAGGTTGTCGGGAGGAGTGCAAAACTCCTGCTCCATCAATTAGAACAAAAGTCGAACATTTCAAAATGAGATACTACCGAATCATCACTTAAGGCGCGGGGTGGTGTAGAATGACTGTGTGGGTAGTTCCAAAATCCGCTGACCCACGGCAAGCTTGACAGCTATATCTTCCTTTTGTAATGCTTGTACTCTCATGAAGGAGAAGCTGCCATGACCACTCAAGAAAGAGAATCTTTGTCTGCTGTTTGGGAGCAGGCCGGGGACTACCAGAATTTCCGAAGAGGGGTCCATGCCGCCCGGAGACTCGGAGAGCTCCACGGGCTGACAGGGGAAGAGATGGAGGCGATATACAAGAACATGATCTCAGCATATGTGTCTGAAGTTATCAGGCAGCAGGCTGAGGAGATACTCTTGGGTAAAGTGGTTCATCGGTTTGAAGTTGCATTGGAAAAATACCTGTGAGTTCCGAAAGACCTCTACCAGCAAAGCCTGAAGAGGACCCTAACACCTCCATCGAGGAGTCCCCGGAAGACTCAGGGAGTCCTGACGAAGTCATATCTCAACTTCCCAAGGACCAGCAATCATTGGCTCGATCTATGTTCGCATCGTTCCAACACATCGTGCGTTCTCCCGCTAACCCAATCTACGAGAAAGTTACCGAAGAGCATATCTCAGACGCACTCAAGGGTATTGAGAGGGACAGCCAGAGAGATTTTGAGGACGCTCAAAGACAACGAAAATTCAATCTGGTCTACGCAGTCATTGGCTGTGCAATGCTCCTTTCCATAATCTGCATATTCCTGTTCTCTGAAGACAGTTCTTTCAAGAGCACCCTATTCGTTTCGGTCACAACAGCTATCGGCGGATTTGGTGCTGGTATCGGAGCGTCTCAGAAGATGTTTGGTCGGAAGTAGCCTGTCTTGCTTTTGGCAGAGCACGCGCCTTACGGGCGCTGTTCGCTCCTCGATCAGCCCTTCGATCCAGCGCATGTCTCGGAGGTAGCCCGCCAGGCCCTCGGCTGAAAAATCGGCCGTTCATCACCGTCCTCCAGTCCGGGGCCTGCTCCCCACTCCGCAGTAGTTTTGCACTTCCCTCGGTTGTCGCAATTCTCACCTGACCATATGATGATGCTAATCTCTCTTAAGAACGGCTCCGAATTTGACCAGCACCATTCGTCACCACATAACCTCGTCATGGCCCGTCCTGCTTCCAATTGCCGGACTGACAGGTCTTTCCGTATCGCTGTTCCCGTCTGCCGGGCGTGACGACGCGTACATCACCTACTGGGCGGCGCACACGCTCCGGGAGTTCGGCGAGGTCGCCAACATCAACGGCGCGCATATCGAGCAGTCGACGAGCCTGCTCCACGTGCTGGTCCTGGGGGCGCTGTCTTTTGTGACAAGGCTTTCCGTTCCTGCCATTGGGCCGCCAATGTCGGTCCTGTTCGGCGTCATAACGGTGATCTACACGTACGAGTTCGCGCGCCTGTACGTTGGGCGATGGTACGCCATGGGCGCGGCGATGATCGTCGCGACGGCGGCCCCGTTCGTGTACTGGACGACGGGAGGACTCGAAGGCACGTTGACGGCACTGGCCGCGACCGCGTTGCTGTACCACCTAACCTGCAATCTTAAAAGGCCCGGGGCCGGGAAACCGCCTGCGACGGTGTGGATCGCCTCGGGCGCGTTCCTCCTGGCCCGTCCGGAGTCGATCTTCGTCATTGCTTCGGTGCTCCTCGGAATGTTCGTGATCCTCCGAATACGCGGCATCACGGTTGCGGACGAGCGATTGGAAGACTACGCGCTGGCGATCCGCAAGGTCATGTGGGCCGCACTCGCCGGAGCAGTCCTGATGGCCGCGATCTTTGCGTTCAAAACCTTCTACTTCGGCGACTGGCTGCCACAGCCGGTGGCGGCAAAGCTGGGAGGGGACGCCCTGCTCTCTTCTCTTGGCGACGGTACCGAGTACCTCATTAACGCACTCCTGCCCCCTCCCCTGTCGCTGCTGCCGTTCTTCTCCATCGCAGGGGCGGTCTACTTTGCGCGCAGGTTCGCGCGGGACGAGCCGGAGTTCATCGGAGGACTGCTGCTGACCTTCTACGCGGTGGCGCACATCGCATTCATCTTCCTCGTCGGCGGCGATTGGATGGAGGGGTCGCGCTTCATCGTGCCCGTGATTCCTGCACTAACGGTGCTCGGTGTGGTAGTCATTCCGCACATCAAACTGCGCGACCTGCAGGTATACGCAATCGGGGGCATCATCGCGTTTCACATTGTCGGGTCGGTCTGGTTCGCCAAGTTCGGCTCCATCAGCACGCCGCTGTGGGAAGTCTCACAAGTGGAGCAAACCGACCTGCCGATAGAGCGGTACTCATGGTTCGCTCGGCCAAATCGGACGCATCTGCGGGACATGCCGGTCGTCGAGGAGCTTGGCTCGGTCATCGAGCGACTGCGGCCCTCGGTCGACGGCAAGCTGACCATCATGAGCGGACAGGCCGGATTCGTTCCCTTCCACGCGCTTGGCCCACACTATGGGCGCGTCGAGTTCATCGATCGGCGGGGCGTCACGACACCGCACTTCACCGACTGCGAGATTACCGGGGAAGTCGAACGGGACAGCACTGGGCTTCTCCGAGTGTTGCCGAGATACCTAGCATTCGCCGAGGACATCGAAAAACGTTGCGGCATCGACCGGCCGCACGTCATCTTCGAGCTCGACCTGCCGGAACTGACTATCGAGGACATCGTGACGCGCAACGGGTACGTCGTCGTCTATCGCCAGACTGGCAAGATCCAAACGAGCAAGACCCTGCAGGGAATAGAAGTGCTGGCGAACGAGTTCATCGCCGTACGGGAGGACCTTGCGGACGTGTTCGAGGAGCCATTGCCTAATATACGTGAATGGAGCGACCCATAGCGGGCAGGTATAATTGCCTCGTCCAATGTGGTCCCCAACCGCCTGAAGCCATAGGAGAGAACGCACCATGAAGATCGACCGACTCGACGTGTACTACGTGGAGATGCCGCTCATCTACCCGTGGCGAACGGCCTACGGGGAGGACTACGAGATCCACAGCGTGCTCGTGCGGGCAACGAGCGACGGCCACACGGCATGGTCTGAGTCGACTCCGTTCTTCGCGCCGACGTACCTGCCCGAGAGCGCCGGCACCGTCTTCTATCACGTCACCGAGGTGTTCGGGCCGCACGTCGTCGGGCGCGAGTACGAGACCGCTCAGGACCTCAATGACCGTCTCGCGGTATTCAAGGGCAACTCGTTCGCGAAGGCCGCGGTCGAGATACTGTGGTGGACTCTCGAAAGCGCCATCACGGGCACACCCGTGCATCGACTGCTTGGCGGGGAGACTCACGAGGTGGCGGCAGGAGCGGACTTCGGCATCCAGGACTCCATCGACATGCTGTTGGGGAACATCCAGAAGGCGGTCGATACGGGATTCCCCCGTATCAAGCTCAAGGCCGCCCCCGGCTGGGACCTCGACATGCTCAAGGCCGTCATGTCGACGTTCCCGAAGATGACGTTCCACATCGACTGCAACTCAGGCTACACGCTGGACGACCTGCCGTTCTTCAAGGCCATCGACGACATGGGGCTAGCGTTCATCGAGCAGCCCCTGCACTACGCCGACGTCCTCGACCACGCCGAGCTTGCCAGGCACATCCAAACGCCGATCTGCCTCGACGAGACCATCGTGAGCGTCAAGGCGGCCGAGCAGGCGGTTCAGGTCGGTGCCGCGCAGTACATCAACATCAAGCCGGGTCGTATCGGCGGCCTCGGCAACGCCCTCGCCGTCCATGATCTCTGCCGAGACGCCGGGGTGCCCGTGTGGGTTGGAGGAATGCTCGAAAGCGCGCTCGGCGGTGCGCTCTGCGTCGAGGTGGCGACGCTGCCGAACTTCACCTACCCCGGCGACCTGTTTCCGTCGTCACGGTTCTACACGCAAGACCTCTCAGGCCCGCCGATGGAGCTCACGGAGCGACTGACCTTCGCGCCGTTCACCGACGGCCTGCCGCAGCCCGACCCCGACAGGCTGGCCGTGCAAACCGTGCGGTCGAAGACGATCTTGCCTGACGGATAAGGAGAGTCCATGGGGAAGTTCTTCGTTCCCACTGCCGACGCGGACGATTGGAAGGGCCTTCTCGCTTCTCCGGAAAGGCATTGGAGAAAAGGGTATTCCGCCAGGGCGTTAGCATGGTCCTGGGAAAACGCGGGCGACTTCCCTCGTGAAGTCAAGCAAGTGTTTTCCGAGTGCGCGTTCCCCATTCTCCGTGACGTACGGATCCTGCTCGGTTTCCCGGAGTATCAGGTCCCCCTACCGGGTGGACGAGCCGCCTCTCAGAACGACATATTCGTGCTGGGGAAGTCGAAGCCGCAGAGACAGCTCATTGCCATCACCGTTGAAGGAAAGGTTGCCGAGTCGTTTGACGTGACGGTGTCGAAATGGATGGAAGGGGCATCTCAAGGAAAGCGAAGAAGGCTGAAATACCTGTGCAATTTGCTGGGACTGGCGGAAGAATCTCTAGGGGAAGTTCGGTACCAATTGTTGCACCGGACGGCGTCGGCCTTGATCTTGGCCGAACAGTTCAACGCACCCGCCGCCCTGATGCTGGTACATTCCTTCAGTCAAGAGCACGAATGGTTCGAGGACTATCTGCAGTTTCTCACCTTGTTTGGACAGACCGGCACGCCCAACTCGGTAACCTGTCTAGGCAAGCGGAATGGGGTGGAGGCATTTGCGTCATGGGTGGTCGGCGATAGGCGATTCTTGGAGGCGTGATGGTGGACGGCAAGATTTCCTGGATTCCGGCCTCCGCCGGAATAACGAAGTGGGGATTGGCACCGTGGACCGACCAATGGTCAAGCTAGAGCGAATTGGTATGACAACATGAGCAAACGCACAGAAGCAACCCGTCCCAACATACTCGTCTTGATGTCCGACCAGCACAGCAAGCGCCAGCTCGGCAGCTACGGCGATCCGCTGGTGCGGACTCCGAACCTCGACCGGCTCGCGTCCGAAGGGATGCTGTTCGAGAACGCCTACTGTCCGTCGCCGGTCTGCGTTCCAAGCCGCATGTCGTTCATGACGGGACGTACTCCCACCGGCAACCGGGTCTGGACGAACCAGCACGTGCTCCACTCCGGTATACCCACGTGGGCTCACGCGCTTGGCATAGCTGGTTACGAGACGGCCCTGATCGGCCGGATGCACTTCGTCGGACCGGACCAACGGCACGGCTTCGAGCGGCGACCTCTTGGCGAGTTCATGGCCGTCCACCCCGGAGCGCCCATGCAGGGTGGACCGGTCTTCCAGGCCATCCCGACGGACACCACCTCCCAGCACCGAGTGAGCGTCGAGATTGCCGGCGTCGGCCTTACGAGCTACAACGCCTTCGACGACATGGTGACCGACGCCCTCGTTGACTACCTCGATGAGAAGTCCTCCTGTCGAGACCGTCCCTTTGCCGCCGTCGCGGGATTCATGATGCCGCACTGCCCCTTCTTCGCGCCGGAGGAGCTGTTCGAATACTACTTCGACAAGGTCGACGTGCCGATGCCGACATTGGCAGAGTTGGAGCGGCAGCCCCAGGCCGTCAAGGACATGAAGAAGCTCCGGCACATCGACGAGCCGCTCACCGAGCACCAGATACGAGTGGCCCGCGCGGCGTACTACGGCATGTGCGAGCTCTTCGACGCCTCGGTCGGGAAGGTGCTGGACAAGCTCGACGAGACCGGTCTCGCGGAAGACACTCTCGTCGTCTACACGACCGACCACGGCGAGGCCGCAGGCGAGCACGGGATGTGGTGGAAGAGCAGCTACTACGAGGAGTCGGTCGGCGTCCCCCTCATCGCGCGACTGCCCGGAGTCGTGCCCGGCGGATCGAGGAATCCTGTCATCTGCAACACCTTCGAACTCGCGCCAACATTCGTGGAAGCATCAGGGGCCGGTGCACTGCCAAAAATCGCTGGACGTTCATTGTGGACGGAGATGCAGGGCCGCACTGAAGAGACCCGTCCCGACGAGACTTTCAGCGAGCTTCATGGAATGACCGGCGTCCCCGGTTTTGGGACCGACCCGCCCTCGCGGATGGTGAGGCAGGGGCCGTGGAAACTGTACTACTATCGCGGACACGACGCGCCGGCGCTGTACAACATCGACGACGACCCCGGGGAACTCCACGACCTGGGGTCCGATCAGGCGTACGCGGACGTGCGGGAGCGCTTGATGACTCGCCTGCTCGACGGCTGGGACCCCGACGACGTGTACGAGCACAGCACGGCGATGCTCCATGAGATGGACATCATCAAGGAATGGGGCGCGACGGTGCAGCCCGCACACGAGGACACCCTGCCCGTTCCGCCCGACGCCGAGCGGATAGAGCTGCGCTGAATGGGGCGAGGCTTCCCCCTGTCTTGCTATACTGTCGTTAGAGTGAATTCGCGCCGCGAAGGGGGAAGACATGATCGACCGAGACCGCTTGGTGAAGACGTTCTGCGACCTTGTTCAGATCGACAGCGAGTCGGGCAATGAGACGGCAAAGGCGGGGGAGATGACGCGCCGCCTGTCCTCCCTCGGCTTCGAGGTCGAGACCGACGACTACGGCAACCTCATCGCTCACGAACAGGGGGATGACCCCTTCATGCTGTCGGGCCATCTCGATACGGTGTCCCCCGGCAACGGAATCAAGCCCATCGTGGACGGCGACCGCATCGCCTCGGACGGCACCACCATCGGCGGCGGCGACGACAACGCGGGGTTGGCGATCATTCTGGAGACCCTGACCTCGATGCGCGAGGACGGAACGCCGTCCGTCCCCGTCGAGGTCGTCCTGACCCGTGAGGAGGAGCCGGGTCTCATCGGCGCTCACAAGCTCGATTTCTCCAAGGTCCGGTCGAGGGAGTCGATAGTCTTCGACCGCGAGGGCCCGGTCAATCGCATCACCCTGGCGAGTCCGACCTATATCGCCTACGACCTCACCATCACCGGGCGCGCCGCTCACGCGGGCATCGAGCCGGAGAACGGCATATCCGCCATCCGAATCGCCTCGGAGATCATTACCCGCCTTCCGCAGGGACGGCTCGACGAGGAGACCACCTTCAGCATAGGCACAATCGAGGGCGGCTCCACGCGCAACACCGTGCCTGAGAGCGCGACTCTGACAGGCGAATTCCGCACCCTGAACATGGAGACGCTCGACAACCTGCTCCTAGAAATACAGAACGTGCTGACCGACGTGAGCGCGGAGTACCCCGGCGCTTCCATCGAGAGCGACATATACCCCAAGTTCAAGACGTTCCGCATCGAAGAGGAACATGATACGACGAGGCGGGTGACGACCGCCCTCCGCGCCATCGGCTTAGAGCCTGACTTTCAGCTTTCGGGAGGCGGGAGCGACGCCAACGTCTTTTGGGCAAACGGCATCCCCGCCATCGTGTGCGGCATGGCCGACTACAACATGCACACGCTCCGCGAGTACGTCGTCATCTCCGAGCTCGTCCAGTGTGTGGAGTTCTGCCAAGAGCTGCTCAGGGCATAACGATGCTGGTCAACCTCGCCTACGGACGCACCGGCCTCGAGGTCGATCTTCCCGACGACCTCACGACGGTCATCGAGCCGACGTACGTGCCCGGCCTGCCCGACCAAGAAGGCGCGATTCGCAACGCGCTCCGAAATCCCCTGGGCGGAGGTCCGACTCTCCGGCGACTCGTCAAGCCCGGACAGACGGTCGCCATCTCCGTTTGCGACGTCACCCGCCCCATGCCTTCGAGTACCGTGCTGCCCGTGCTCCTGCGAGAGCTCGCCCACGTTCCGAACGATCAGGTCACAATCATGATCGCGACCGGGACTCATCGCCCCAACACCCCCGAAGAGCTCGATGAGATGCTCGTGCCCGATATCGCCAGTAGCTACCCCGTTGTGAACCACAGCGCATTCGACGCCGAAATGCTGGAGCACGTCGGCGAATCATCACGCGGCATTCCGGTGTGGCTGAACAGGACGTGGCTCCAAGCGGACGTGCGGATCACGACGGGTTTCGTCGAACCGCACTTCTTCGCCGGATTCAGCGGCGGTCCGAAGATGGTGGCTCCGGGTCTTGCGGGCTTCGACACGATCATGCAGCTCCATAACGCGGAGCGAATCGCTCATCCAATGGCAGTTTGGGGAATCACCCACGGGAATCCCATTCACGATGACGTTCGCGACATCGCCGCCATGACCGGCGTCGACTACAGCGTGGACGTGACGATCAACCGCAACCGGAAGATCACCAGCGTCTACGCGGGCGACCTCTTCATGGCCCACGAGGCCGCTTGCCGTTCGGCGAAGAATGCGGCGATGCAGGAGGTCGACAGCCCGTTCGACGTGGTCGTGACGACCAACAGCGGGTATCCCCTCGACCAGAACCTGTACCAGGCAGTCAAGGGAATGTCGGCGGCGGCGCAGATCGTCAAGGACGGCGGGACCATCGTCTGCGCCGCCGAGTGCAGCGACGGAATCCCCGATCACGGACAGTACAAGAAGCTCCTCACGATGCGAGACTCCCCCGAGGCGCTCCTGGACATGATCCTTGCCGACGGCCACAACGTCCACGACCAGTGGCAGGTGCAGCTGCAGGCGCAGATCCAGATGCGCGCGAACGTATACCTGAAGTCCGGACACCTATCGCCTGAGCAGGTCACAGAAGCCCACCTGACGCCCATCGACAGCATCGAAGACACGGTGGCCGACGCGCTGCGAAACAGCGGAAACGGCGCGCGGGTCTGCGTCCTCCCCGAAGGCCCGCAGACCATTCCGTACGTGGCCCGAGAGCCCGAGATGGCGTAGGCCCAACCCGGCTCGTGTCCCGTCTCGGTGATCCAACGAACAAATCAGCCCGCGCAAATCCCCTCGCCCTTGGAGGCTGTCTCAAAAATCGTTCTTGCGGATGTATACGACCGTGTACAGGAGCAAGATGAGGTGGCGGGATAGCTTATAGCGAGGTAGTGGCGATGCCTATGAGGTCCTTCAGTCGTGAACAGGCCTGGCTGATGCCGCCGACGCTGGACGATCTGGTCCCGGAGGATCACCCTCTCAGATTCGCGGCGGCCTTTGTGGACGTGCTTGACGCCGAGGCCTGGGAGGAGTTGGAGTTTGACCTTCAGGACGACCCGCGTGGCGCTGGCGCCTGCCATCCGCGCGCCCTGCTGGGCGTATGGATATACGGCTTCATGGCGGGTGTGCGCTCCTGCCGCAAGCTGGAGCCGGCATTCAGAGACCAGGTCCCCTACACGTGGCTTACTGGGATGCACAAGCCCGACCACAACACTCTGTGGCGCTTCTACAAGGCGCATCGAGACCGGATGCGGACGTTGCTGCGCCAGCACCGTCCGCACCGCCGTGAGAGCAGGCCTTGTGGAGTCGGCCATCCAGGCGGTCGACGGTACCCGAATCGCGGCCAACGCCCAGTCGGTCGTCTCCCCACTTTCGTCCGAGGACGAGGCCGGAGGGGGTATGTTGATCACTGCCGTGGATGTGACCTCCAACTCCGACGACCATCCCCAGCTGGTGCCGAGTGCAACCCGACGGCCACAAGGTGTTGATGCCCGAGACCCGCGACCGCAGATGCAACAACCCGTACCATAAGGACCGCTTCACCTACCGTTCACGGACCGACACCTACCTGTGTCCTCAACAAAAGGTGCTCACCTACAAGGACAGCTTCAATCACGGCAACGGCTACAGAGTCAGGCGCTACAGGGCCAACAGCCAAGAGTGCGTGTCCCGTCCGACCTTGGGCGAGCGTACCTTCTCCAAGAACGGTCGCTCCATAAGAATCAGAGAACACGAGCAGATACTGCAACTGCACAGGCAGTTGATGGCGACCGTACGGGCCAAGAAGCTGTACCGCCGCAGAATTGGGATAGTCGAGCCGGTCTTTGGCCTGCTCAAAGAGTGGCACGGCGCCAGGCGCTTTCTGCTCAGAGGCCGCAGCCACGTGGTGTCGGAATGGCGCCTGCTGTCCATCGCGTTCAACCTCAAGAGCCTTCACGCGGTGAGGAGGTCCGGGATCAGCCCAGAGTCGCCCCTTCAGACTGGTCCGCAGCGCCAACAGAAGCCGTGGCTGACCGCCGCACCCCGCCCTCACCGGCGCCGTCTCCGTCACTTTCGCTGTCTTATACCAGTTCGCTTTGACCACACCATGAAGGGGTAGGAGCACCGGGTAGGGGCAGGTTTCAAACCTGCCCTTTGGAAGGTTAGACGAAATCACCTTCATACCAACGATAGAGTTACGGCGAATTCAAGAGGAATCGGTATTATTCATACCATCCGTCATCTGAGTGGGTCCCTCATCCAACCCAGCTTGCCCATACCAAACAATGAGACAGCCTCCGCAAGGGAGAGGGTGAATCGTAATATCAAGACCATCTTGACAAGGTACTCGGGCCTCGTTTTGCCACACGACATAGCTGTATACCGGTAGCGACAACCCCCGCCCCCGTTTTCGTCTATAATCACCCAACCAATCCCACGATTCAAATCAAGGGGGCACATATGACCACGTCCTATCCAACCATCACCGCAACGAATATCGCTCCCCCGCCCGACTGGGCGCTCCTGCAGCGACAGCTATTCGACACCATCGCGCGTGCCGGAGACATAGCGACGGAGAGGTACGCCAGGCCGGATGGCCGCGTCTACCACTTCTTCGACGTGGACGACGCCTACGAGAGCCGGTCGATGCGAGGCGTCTTCTACGCCCTCGGCGGACCGCGCCGGTTCCTCGACATCGCCAAGCGCGAGTGGGACGCCATAACCTGGCTCTACAGCGAGGAGCGGCAGCTGACCGACGAGGACCCGAATCACCCCATGTACATGCCGCAGCTTCGGAACGAGTATTGGAATCTTGACATCCCGTTCAACGCCGACTGGTTCCACATGGGCGAGGGCAACCAGATGCTCTACGACTTCGGGGTGGCAGACCCGACGAACCCCTCGAACCGGGAACGCGCCAGGAAGTTCGCCGCGATGTACATCGGCGAGGACCCCGACGCCCCCAACTGGGACCCTGAGTACAAGATATTCAGGTCGCCCCTGCACGGCGGAGCCGGCCCGATGACTTCGGTGAGGCAGCACAAGGCGATAGTCCACACGGACGGGAACGTGTCGGACTACGTGCATCTCGTGCGCAACTGGCTCGACCGTATGTCGCTGGGCGACTTCGGCCATCGGGGCAAGATGGAAGACAACCCCAGCACGGAGCCTCTGCTCCCGCACTTCCTCTATCCGAGGATCAAGGAGCTCGAACCCCGCTGGTACGAGGACGAAGCGCGCCGTGAGGAGATCCTCGACATCTTCGACGAGATGGTGCTGCAGGGCGACGAGCCCAGCAACCTCTGCGCGACAGCGCTCGTGACGAACGCCTACCTGTACACCGGCGACGAGAAGTACAAGACGTGGGTGCTCGACTATGTGCAAAGCTGGATAGACCGCATCGAGGCGAACGGCGGGATCATACCGGACAACATCGGTCCCACCGGCAAGGTGGGCGAGGCCCGCGAAGGGCAGTGGTGGGGCGGCCTCCACGGCTGGAGTTCGAGCGAACGGGCCATCGACCGGCTCTTCCTCGGCCTCATCATCGGCGCCGAGTGCGCGCACCTGCTCAGCGGCGGCGACGATTCCTACCTTGAAGTGCTGCGCTCGCAGGTGAAGATGCTCCTCGACAACTCCAAGACCGAAGACGGCAATCTTGTGGTGCCCACGAGCTACGGGGCCGAAGGCTGGGCGGCATACGGCGAGTTCAGCATCCGCGGCGGGGCGCCGCACCTCACACACCTGTACCAAGCGTCGATGTCGGAGGCCGATCATGAACTAGTGACCCACGTGCGCGACGGCAGCGCCGAGGACTGGAATGAGCTGGAGCAGACCGGAGACCGGGGCGGCGCGCGCACGGAGTTCGCCCGCTTCCAGTACTACGACGGCAAGAACCCCGGCTGGCCCCTGCAGACCTTGGCGGCCGACTACATGCAGGTTGCCGATCTCGTCGAGGCTATGGAACGCGACACGCGCACGGTGCAGGAAATCATCGACAACAACAACTGGCCTCCCAACCCCGTGATCGTCAAGGCCCTTATCCAGACCACCATGGGCTCATCCGCGCCCTTGTACAACGGTGGCATCCTCCGCGCGACCGTGCGGTACTTCGACGCCTGCGAGCGTCGTCCCGGCCTGCCGCCCGACGTGGCCGCCCTCGTTGACGAGCTGTCGGCCGACAAGGCTTGCATCCAACTCGTCAACACAAACCACAGCGAGACACGTTCCCTGATCGTTCAGGCGGGCGCGTTCGGCGAGCACTCATTCACCGACGTGTCCTTCGACCAGACCGCCTACAGCTACGACGGCAACAATCCCGGGCAGCGCACCCGCGCCGAGAAGACCACAAGCTGCGCATCGACGACCGTCAACGGCAAGCACTTCACCGTCGAACTTCTGCCGATGACCTCCGTCCGGCTCGAATGCGGCCTAGATCGCTTCGCCAACAATCCAAGCTACGCCTTCCCGTGGCACGGGGACAACGTGCCGATCGAGTAAGAAACAGTTTGCATTGCCACGCCATCGTGACTGCGCCATGGTCCTTTAATTACAGCACGCATAAGTGAGACCGCCCACCGTCATAGGTATGCGCGCTCTCCCTAGGGGCGGGTTTCAAACCCGCCCTCCCGTCCTCGTCCATTCACATTATCGCTTGTATAGGACAAACGAACACGTCATTCCTAGGTCTGCGCCCTCCGCAGAGGCGGGTTTCAAACCCGCCCTTCCGTCCCCGTTCGCACACATTATCGCTTGTACAGGAGGAACGGCTGCATCCGTCATTCCTGCGAAGGCAGGAATCCAGAGAACCCGATCGGCGAAAATTAGGTGGAATTAGTACGAACCTGCAAAGGCAAAACCTACACGCAACTGTAGGGTCGGAGCGCTCAACTCTGGTTTTGGTGGTGGGTCGGCAGCTGCGATACACTAATTATGGAGGCTCCATTCACCTCAGCGTGAAGAACGGGAGGCGAGAATGAGCGGAGAAGAGACTGCACTCAACTTCAATTGGCTTCTGTTCTTGGGCGCGGTGATCGCGATAGTCGTGGCGTTCTATCCGCCGACGTTCATTAAGCGATTCATCAATGTGATTAGAATTGCCGCCCTTGTGATTGCAGTAGTTCTGGTCTACGTGCTGGTGTTTCAGCCGTTCGAGGTAAGCTAGTACCTTTCCCATTTGAATATGATGAACAGGCAGATGCCGATTTATCCCCTCTCCCGTCGTGGGAGAGGGCTAGGGTGAGGGTGCTTTGAGGAAGCTGCCAAAATCATATGGAAGCGGTACTAGGGGCGAATACTGCCGTGAATCGAATGCATGCTCACGGAGAATCGACCATAGACGAGCGTGAACCAATCGAGGTCGTGAAGGACAGGGCCTACTGGTTGACGACGAGTGTCGACGCGGCCTTGGAGGCCGGTGAGATCGACGAGGCCGAGTGGCACCGGCGTATCGGCAAAGTCATCACGCCCGCTTACCTCGCCGCCGATACGCCGTGGGGCCAGTCCGGGAAGAGCGGTGACGAGCGGTCCTGGATCCACGGGCGAAGCCTCATCTGCGACGCCATTCACAAGGACGGCTCGTTCCTCGACGTTGGCTGTGCCAACGGTTACCTGATGGAGAGCATCCATAAGTGGACTGCCGGGCGAGGCCGTCGCGTCGAACCCTACGGACTTGACATTTCACCGGAGTTGGCAGACCTCGCCCGGAGTCGACTGCCCCATTGGGCCGATAGGATCCATGTCGGCAACGTCCTGACCTGGCCGCCCACCCAACGATTCGATTTCGTGCGGACGGGACTGGAGTACGTCCCACCTCGCCGCAGGCGAGACCTCGTACAGCGGCTCCTCGATGAGTTCCTTGCCGAAGACGGGCGCCTCATAATTGGCGGCTACAGCGTCGAGAGCACAGTGCCGGACTCGCTGGAGCAAGACCTCTTGGCATGGGGATTCACCGTCTCCGGCCACACCACCCGTCCCCACCGCGACGACCGACTCGTCAATCGCGTACTATGGATCGACGCTTAGTCCCTTGTCCGAAACGGTCCTACAGTAACTGTTCAGAGTCGGTGCGGTATGCAGGAATTATTCTTCTGCTGTCATTGCTCTGAAAATAACCCCCGTCCAATCTCCCGTACCGCCATTTTCATGATTGGTGGTGTCGGTGGCAACCGACATGAGCGATTGGTACGAAAATAAGCTCCGGCAAACCTGTTGTAGGGGCAACCCTTGTGGTTGCCCGTTCCCGGCGCCAACCCATTTTCATCTCTCTTATGTGGCCTGACAAGGCCATAGTGATTCTGAGGAGCGCAGCGACGAAGAATCTACAATCTCTCCCCCGCCGGGGGAGAGATACAGAGAGGGGGTCTTCGCAGTTCAACTCACGAAGACTGTACGGTTACTTCCTACAATAGACCCTTGACGAAGACCTCATCCTTAGCCAGCATGACGAGCCCCTCGGATCAAGCCCAATACCTCTTCAACAGACGCGATCCTTGCACCCCGCCAATCCTCGCGGTCGCCGTTCTCCGTATCGTCAGGCGCGCGGATCAACACCGCATCCATACCAACATTAGACGCGCCCGTGAGCTCCCCGCTGCCTCCGTCGCCGATGTACAGGCAGTCGCCCGGTTGGACGCCGAGTCGCTCGCAGGCTAATTGGTAGATGCCGGGGTCCGGCTTCATCATACCGACTTCGTAGGAGAGAACCACCGTATCGAACAGTGGAGCGAAGGGTGTCGAAGGCCAGAGCTTACTCGTATCGGCAAGGCAATTGCTTATGAGTCCAATCTTAAGTCCGCCATTGCGCAAACGTGCCAAAGTTTCCATAACATCCGTCCTGGGCGTCAGGGCATGACCGACGTATTCCAAGCCGGTCGCAACGGCACGCTCCAACCGCTCATCGCTCACATCAACGTTGAGGTCGTCACATATGAGCGCGTAGGCTTCTAGCGAAGTTCCAATCTCGCCGACGCTCTGTTGCGGAACAGTTGCCGACCATGCCCCTATGAAGTCGTCAGCGCACACTCCTAAGACGGCCGCCACATCCGATGCCCATCGTAGATACCCTAGTTCTTGCCCGTGCGGATAACGCAGATCATCCACCAACGTGCCGTACAGATCGAAGATGACGGCCCGATACTTCACCTAAGGCCCAACTGCTCCGCCGCATCATCGGGGAGAACGACGGAGGTAAGGCCGCGACCGGAGGCCTCTCGCAACAGCTCCGGCAAGACCGACTGCCTCTCGTTCAGGCGCGTCCGCATGATGATGAGGTTGGTCAAGGTCTCCTTCAGCTCGGACGACGAGTCCTCGGATTGTGACGGTGTCGCCCTCTGCAGAGCACGCAAGGCTTCGAGGAGCGACTCGCTCCGCAGGTTAGCGTGTTCTAACGCTCGCGTCAGGTCTTCTATGGAGACTTCAGTGGTCACGGCTTCCAGTTATCCCTCGCCCGTTCCGTCCTTTGGGAAAAAAACCTCGACCTTGGCCGGGTCGCGGTAGCCGGCGATGGTGATTGGGCCGAAGCCCGGAGTCTCGATCGCGGCGCGCACGATCTCCTTGTTGAAACCGCTGACACTCTCCGTATTCAGGTATGTTTCTACCGGCATCCACACACACTCGGCGATCTCATCGTCCTGCTTGGAGATGCGAGCGCTGAGCGGCTCCAAGCGACACACGAAGTATATGTCCGACTTGCCATGGCGGTAGGCGTGCTGGTGACGGAAGCAGACCAGGGAGACGAAGCGCGCCTCGATCCCCGTCTCCTCAAGCACCTCGCGCACGACGGCGTCGGCCAGGTGCTCCTCTTCGTGAAGGTGACCACCGGGCAGCTTGAAGGATCCGGAGCCGACGCCATCTCGCTTCTCGCGCACCACCAGAATCTCGTCGTCGGAGTTGATCACCACCCCGCCCGCGCCGATGTAGTGGGTCGAGTAGTTGGGAACGAAAGCGGCTTCCTCTAGCCTCTTGAACATCATGACGTACCGGTCGTCCGCGTGATGGTAGGTGAAACCCTCATCGGCGGCGGCTGGGACCAGGCCCGCTCGATGCAAGGGTATTTCCAGCCACACCACCTTGTAGCCCGCTGCCGTCCAACACTTGAGCGAATGCTTGAGCCTCGGAGCGAACTCCAACGGATCGGAGGGAAGCAAATCGGGTTCGAGAACGATTCCGCCGAAGGGATTGGGCGTCGCGCTGAGCGGTTTCATGCGGGCAGTATAGTGAAGCGCGTCCTACCGGTAAACCCCCTCGTCAAGACGCGAACTTGCATCAATCTCGTCTGTATGCCGCTCCCGGAATCCGAAACCGCCTTCGCCGTCATTGGTGTGAAATGGAACGACAGACCCTTGCCGTCATTCCCGCGAAGGAACGTCACCCCGTACCCCGATACGGGGCGGGAATCCATCTTTGGTTGCTGCCACAATCCCAATGTCTACAATGACACCACCTCTCTACCCTCTATGCAATACGCCCTTTTCACCCTCCGCTCACTTCTCTGATATTATGAATCCACGTTTCGACGGGGGAAGAATGGTCACAGAACGACGGCTGCCACAGTGGCTGAAGGTCAAGATGCCGGGCAGCGAGGGCTACCGGCAGATCAAGGACCTATTGGATGGAGCTCAGCTAAACACCGTCTGCGCCGAGGCCCAGTGTCCGAACATCGGCGAGTGCTGGGACCGCGGAACGGCGACGTTTATGATCTTGGGCGACATCTGCACACGGGCCTGCGCCTACTGTGCCGTCGATACCGGCAAACCTGAGGGCATAGACCTGCTGGAACCCATCAGGGTGGCCGACACGGTCGAGCAGATGGGCCTACGCTACGCCGTGATTACGTCGGTCGACCGCGACGATCTCCCCGACGGCGGAGCGTTCATCTTCGCGCAGACCATCCGGCAAGTCCGCAGGCGGATGCCGTCCACCAAGATCGAGGTGCTGATCCCCGATTTCCAGGGCGACCGTGACGCGCTCAAAAAAGTGATGGACGCCGAGCCGGATACGCTCAACCACAACATCGAGACGGTGCGCCGGGTGTTCACCCGTGTCCGCCCCAAGGGCGACTACGACGAGTCGCTGGAACTCTTGGCGAACGCCAAGGAAATTGCTCCGAGCGCGGTGACCAAGTCTGGCATGATGGTCGGCCTCGGCGAAAGCTGGGACGAGATCGTCGAGACGATGCAAGACCTGCGATCCGTCGACTGCGACCTCCTGACCATCGGACAGTACCTGCGTCCCTCCAAGCGACACGTCGCGCTGGCGAAGTGGTACACCCCACGCGAGTTCGACGAGCTCGCCGAGATCGGCATGTCGCTGGGGTTCAGCCATGTCGCGTCCGGCCCGCTCGTGCGCAGCTCCTACCACGCGGACGAACAGCACGCCTCCGCGACGAATTCGGCGGTACTGGTGTAGGCCGGAAGACTTTGGCCCATACGCCGAATCACCAACGGAGTGGGTGAGTACCACGCCGCCTGCCTGATGAATCCGAAAGGAGTTCGCATTGCCTATCGAAATACCGCCCAACCCCGGCGGCGCGCGTCGCGGAACGACACCGCGACCTGACACCCCATGCTTCCTTTGCGAGGCAATCGCCGGACGAGAGGATAAGGGGATCGTCGAGGAGACCGCGCAGACTGTGACAATGGTCAACTGGAAGCAGTTCGAGCATGGGCAAGTCCTCGTTTGTGCCCGCCGTCACGCCCCAACCCTGTTCGACCTGACGAACGAAGAAGCAGTTGCCGTCATGCGAGCAGCACGTAGAGTGGCTGACGCGCTCATTCGGGCATATGACCCGGAAGGCCTGAATCTCATTCAGAATAATGGCATGATCGCGGGGCAGGGCGCACCACACTTCCACATGCACGTCGTCCCTCGTCGCAGGGTGGGCAGCGACTGGGGCAACGGGCCTCCACATATCGCATCACTCGAAGGCAAAGTGCCTACCAGTCCGGCGCATGACGTAACCGTAAGCCTCGAACGCGAGTATGAAATCGCCGATGAAATCAGGCAGCACCTGACCTAGTGTCATGTGTCAGAGATCCATTGAATAAATCAGCGAGTAAAAATCCCCTCTCCCGTCGTGGGAGAGGGCTAGGGTGAGGGTGACTCCCCGGAACACACTCATCCACTTTATACAACGAACATCAGAATCAGGACACTAGTCGACGTCTTGATGCGCTTAGGCCTCTGTGCAATCATAGACTTATGAACGGAAGGGAGTTCGTGAGACGAGCTCGCCGATACGCCCGCAAGAACGGGCTCGACATCAACTTCGATCCCAGCCGCGGGAAGGGCAGCCACGGCAAACTTACCATTGGCGAGAGGAGTACCACCGTACAGCACGGCGAGATAGCCCCACAAACTTTGGCCTCGATGTTTAGACAGTTGCAAATCAATCGCCGGGAGTTCTAAGTCATGCGTTATCTTTATCCCTGCACTATTGAACTCGACCAAGAGGAGAAGCGAATAACGGGCAGGAAAGCCTACAACGTATCCTTCCCGGATGTGCCGGAGGCCATTACCTGCGGATGGTCTCGCGAAGAAGCGTTGCAGATGGCCGAAGACTGCCTTGGCGTCGCTCTAACCTTCTACGTAGACAGACGTGAGAACATTCCCATCCCCAGCGCCCCAACCGACGGGCAGGTGCTGATCAGGGTTCCACTCATAATCGCAGCAAAGTTAAGCCTCCATACCGCCATGCGAAGCCAAAACATCACCGACGGCGTGTTGGGAAAGCGAATCGGCGTCAGCGAGTCTGAGGTCCGAAAGCTCCTCAACCTCGACCATGGCTCTTCCATCGCCCAGGTCGAAAAGGCCCTCGAAGCCGTTGGACGCACCTTGGTGCTAGAGGACAGAGCGGCGTAGCTAGAGCATCCTTCTTGATAAGCTCAGAGCCTCTCGCGTGCTTCGATACTATGTCGGACGTATCTTATTCCAGTTCGCTTTGACCACACCATGAAGGTGTAGGAGCACCGGGTAGGGGCAGGTTTCAAACCTGCCCTCTGGAAGGTTAGACGAAATCACCCTCATACCAACGATAAATTTACGGCGTATGCAAGAGGAATTGGTCTTACTCAGCGTCCGGCACCGGCCACCCCCACCCGATCATCAGCGAGCGGAGCTTGTCCATGTCATCGTCACTGAGCGGCAACGACGGGGGACGCGGAGGGCCGACCGCGATCCCCATTACCTCGGACAGCGCCTTGGCCACGCGCCCCTCCCCGCCTGAGACCTGGGTAACGTCGCGGTAGAAGGCTCGCAGGTCTGGGATAACACTGTCCCACTGGGCCTGCGCTTCCGTGTACTTGCCCTGCTCCATAAGGTCCCAGACGCCGAGATAGAACGCCGGATGCGCGTCCACTCCGTCGGTCAAGAATCCTCGTCCGCCGAGACGGTGGCAGTCGATTGGCCTGTCGGAGTTATCCATGATGTTGAAGGTGTTAGCCAGCTTAAAGATGTCCGCGTATTGAGACCCCTCTGGTGGGTTCCACTTGATCGCAACAACGTACTCAAAGTCCGTCATCTTCTCGAAGGTGCGGGGATAGATGCCTCCGTGCGGCAACCAGTGGGTGTTGTAGACCAAGACGCCGATGTCGATGTCGTTGGACAGGTCTTCGAAATACCGCAGCATGTCGCCCTCGGTGGGCTGGTTGAAGATTGGCGGTGACACCTGGCAGCCCATCGCCCCGACGTCGGACGCGATGTTCAAGTCTTCGATGGTGCGTACCGTGTCCTTGTAGTGGACGGCCCCCATGACGGGCACACGTCCGTCCGCCGCCTGTACTACCGTCTGGATCAGGGCCTTCCACTCGTCCTCGCGGAGCTGCGGACCCTCGCCCATAGCGGCGGCGACCTTGAGCACCGCCTTGCCCTCGACGAGGCCTCTCTCAATCCAGAGCTCCGTCGCCGCGGCCATGAGTCCGTAATCGACATTGTAGTACTCATCGAAAGGAGTCGGAACTGTAGCCACGACACCGGTCATCTGCCTGCGAATCTCTTCTCGCTCCATGTATTGGGCCTCACGTGTGTAGGTGTCGAAAGAGTGTAGCAAACCGCGAAGGAGGATATTGACCAAGAGAACACAATTGTGTTATTTTCTTTCTAAGCGCCAGACTGTGATGTTCTGTGAGCATCACGATTGGCGCTTCGTCATTAGACCCCAACCCCGAATGCTAAACTTGTCGGCTGTCTTTGTATCTACTCCGGCACTTCTTCGGCGTCTTCCTCCGGATCGTAGTAATGCATCCGCTCCGACATTCGATGAAGGCCTATTAGAGTGTCATAACGTCCAGACGTATCGGGTAGGTCCCGAGACTTGTCTTTGATGATCCTATAGTATCGCTCAATCGCTGAATGAAATGAGTCGGCGGGAGGACTGCTAGACAAATTCGCTTCCTCATATTGTCTGACTACTCCGGCAACCAAATCTGCAAGCTGTATGCCAACGGTGAACCGCGAATCCACAAAATATGGGGAATCAACGACATTGGTGAGTTCCCGGCCCTCTCCATGCCTTTGAAGGTATTGCTCAATCTTGCCAGACAGTCCTCCATATTGGCTCCCATCCCCGTCGATCAGAACGACGGATAGAGATGAAGGTTCATCTAGCAACATAGCATTGACTCGCTGAAGGATGTACCTATATTGACGAGGCAGCCTACTGTCAGACCGGGGCAAGGGTTCTCTTGGGCGCTCCATTATCACTGCAAAGACCGTTACAGGTAAATCGCGCAAGAGATCGAATACCGTTTCTACTAGCTCACGAAGTTCCGGTTTCCGCCTAAACGTACTCCTCTTCAGGAGATTATGAGCTTTAAGTTCCAGGTTGGCTCTCTCACTGCCCAAGAGAGTCCGTTTGACTCTGTATATCTTGCCGCTGATATTTCTCGATTCGCGTTGTGCAAGAGAAACTGAAGCCAGCACGGGACGGCTAGCCTGATCGTTTGGATGTGGATGTCCGCTTTCGTCAATAAAAGTCAGCATAGTCTTCTATTCAACTTCAAGAATTTATCGCACACGGTTCGCAATATATCACATGCGGAAGGATCGACTATCTGTCCAATGAATCACTTTACCCAACAGCTATTGCCGAGGGAGCACGCTCCCCTAAATCGCGTCAGCCAGGACTTCCACCAGATGCTTCGCCCTCACGCCGGCGCCGTCCTCGATCTGGTGGCGGCAGGACATTCCCTCGCTCACGACGGTGGCGCCGTCCCGCCGTTCGCGAATGGCGGGGAACAGGTCTTGCTCTCCTATCTTCATGGAGATGTCGTAGTGTTCCTTTTCGAGGCCGAATGACCCGGCCATGCCGCAGCAGCCGGAGGATATCTCGTCGACCTCGCATCCAGGCATTTGCGATAGCACGTCCATCGCCTTGCCTGTACCGACGAGGGCCTTTTGGTGACAGTGCCCTTGCAGCATGATACGACCGGGCTCATTCGAGTAGCGGATTTCTGCGCCATCGTTTGCCTGGGCGTGGAGGACGAATTCTTCGATGAGCATGGTGTTTTCGGAGACTCTCCGAGCATCGTCACCTTCGAGAAGGTCTACGTAGTCGTCGCGAAAACTCAGGATGCAGCTCGGTTCAAGGCCAACAAGTTTGGCCCCTTGTTCAATGTATGGCAGCACAGAAGCGACATTCCGCATAGCATTGCGCTTGGCGGCGTCTAACATCCCCTTCGAGAGCATTGGACGACCGCAACACACCGGCTTGGGGACGATCACCTCATACCCCATGTGTTCGAGCACCTTGACCGCGGCTCGTCCTAGGTCGGGGTAGTTGTACTCCGTGAAGGTGTCCGAGAACAGGACTACTCGCCGTCCGGGAGAGCCGTCGACATGTGATCCACCACGGGCGCGGAACCACTGGGAGAAGGTCTGGCTTGCAAATGGCGGCAGAGAACGGCGACGGTCAATCCCGGCCATGCTTTCAGCAAGTTCCTTGAACGCGCCAATGCCCATCGACCAGTTCGACAGCGGCGCGAAGAACGATCCGAGCTTGCCGAGTTGACTCACGTTGGCGAGCATTCGGTTGCGAAGAGGATAGCCGTTCGCTTTGTGGTATCGGTAAGAGAACTCGTACTTGAGCTTTGCCATATCGACGTTCGAGGGACACTCGGCCTTGCAGCCCTTGCACTCCAGGCAAAGATCGAGCACTTCGCGGAGCCTTTCGCCCGTCAGGGAGTCGATTGGCAGAGCGCCGGACATGGCCGAGCGAAGCGCGTTGGCACGCCCACGCGTGGAGTGCTCCTCGTCGCGAGTGACCATGTAGGACGGGCACATCGTTCCGGTCAGCTTCCTGCAAGCGCCCTGCCCGTTGCACATCTCTATGGCGTGGGCAAAGCTCCCTTCCTGGGCGAACCGAAAACCGGTCGTTACTTCCAGCGGTCGGTAAGACGGGCCAATCTTGAGGTTCTCCGTCATCGGCGGAGAGTCGACGATGTTGCCGGGGTTCATGATGCCCGCCGGATCGAAGGCCTTCTTGACCTGGCGGAAGGCGTCATATATCTGCGAGCCGAACATCTTCTCGTTCCAGACGCTGCGCGCCCGACCGTCTCCGTGCTCTCCGCTCATCGAGCCGCCGAACTCGAGGACGAGGTCACTGACGGCGTTGGCGATGGAGGCCATACTTGCCACGCCGTCCTGCCGTTTCAGATCGACGAGGGGACGGATGTGGAGGCAACCGACACTGGCGTGTCCGTAGTACCCGGCCTCCGTCCCATGCTCCTTGACTATCTCGTCAAACCGCTCGACGAACTGGGGAAGCGTCTCGGGCGGCACGGCGGTGTCCTCGACGAAAGGCAGCGGCTTGGCGTCACCCGGCACGTTCATCATCAGGCCAAGCCCGGCCTTTCTCACGTTCCAAACCATCGCCTGCTCGAACGGCGTGAGCAGCTTCTTCGTCGAGTAGCCGAGGCCGCGCTTTGCCATGTGCGCGGCACACCCGTCGACCTTCGACTTGACCTCCGACTCCGAGTCGCCGGTGAACTCGACGACCAAGAGGGATTCGGGACTTCCGTCGATGAACCCCGTCATTCGCGAGTATTCGAGGTTGGCCTGAGCCTGCCTGACGATCATGCCGCCGATGTGCTCCACCGCCGTCGGATCGAGTTCCAGGGCCGCCACCGTCGCCTCCATCGACTCGATGAGCTCATGGAAGTGGATAACCACGAGTCCCTTGAATCTGGGACGGGGCACGAGCTTCAGGGTGGCCTCGGTGATCGTCACAAGCGTGCCCTCGGAGCCGACGACGAACCGCGCCATGTCGAGAGCGTCCGGGTCAAGAAGCTCGTCGAGGTTGTACCCGGATACTCTTCGTTGAATCTTAGGGTATCTCCTGAGGACCTCATCACGGCTGCCCTGGCCGATTACAACGAGACTCCGGTAGATGTCTCCTTCCAGGCCAGCGAGGCGGCGCTTGGCGTCCAGGGCATCCGCAGATGAACCTCCGAATGTGGCAGCCTCGCCGTTAGCCAGGACGACCGACAGTCCGAGCGTGTTGTCTACGGTCTTGCCCCACACGATGGAGTGGGCCCCGCACGAGTTGTTTCCCAGCGCCCCACCGACGTTTCCCCGGTTGCTCGTGCTCGGATCGGGCGCGAACATGAGGCCGGTATTCTCGATTTGATCGTTCAACTCGTCGAGTATGATGCCGGGCTGGGCGCGCACCCAGCGTTCCTCTTCATTGACTTCCAGTACCTTCCGCATGTACTTGGAGAAGTCGATGACGACGGCATGGTTGACAGTCTGGCCCGCAAGGCTCGTGCCACCTCCGCGAGGGAGAACGGGGACTCCGTAGCGCGCGGCGGCAGTGAGGACGGCGATGACATCATCAGCCGTCTTTGGGAGTACGACGGCTACCGGCTCGACTTGGTAGATGCTCGCGTCGGTGCTGTAGAGCAAAAGAGACATGCGGTCGGCGCGTACCTCACCGTCAAGGTCTCTCTGCAGTTCTTCGACGAGGTCCTTGCTGTCCCGTTCGATGTCTTTAGCAAGCATGGTCACGTTTGAGGAATCGACTACCGGACGCACGTACTTCTGGCCGGTATCATAGGGAGCAATTGTACATTACCCACCAAGATCAGCGTCGGCGAACTTACACGGCGAGATGAGAATCAAGGGAAACGGCTACGGACAAAGTCATGCCGCAATGCCGTGTTTCAGGAAGGAAAAACCGGCGGGCGGGACGTTGCGGGCGTGGAGACTACGCCACCTTCTGTATCGAGTACGTCACGGTCGTGCCACGCGGGCCACGCGGGGTCTGGACGTCAACCCGATCTCCCTCGCGTCGTTGGATGACGGCCTTCCCAACCGGGGACTCGTCCGACACCTTGCCTTCCAAGGGTTTTGCTTCGGAGGCGCTCACGACGGTGTACTGTGTCTCTCTGCCGGAGGAGAGGTCTTTCAGCCATACGCGAGAACCGACTTGAACCGTGGACTTCTTGCGGGCGGACGGGTCCACGACGACGGCGGCGGTCAGGGTGTTCTCAATCTCAAGGACTCGAGTTTCGACTTGTCCCAGGTGCTCTCGCGCCGCTTCGAGAGGTACGTTCTCGCGCACGTCCTTGTCTGCGGCGGCGCTTCGTATCTGGGCTGCGATCGGCCCACGCTGGGCCTTGAGGTCTTTGAGTTCGGCAACAAGATTCTTATGGCCTTCGGGCGTGAGTTCGATGACGCTGGAGCGTCTCTCGTCCTCACCTGACGCCTTTGCGCGTGATCGCGCCTTGCGAATACGAAGATGGCGCGCCAGGTTGTGCTCGGTGAGCCCTTGCTTGCTGGCGAAAGCCAAGAACTTCTTGACCTCTTGCAGTCGCTCGGCGGACTGGGTGCCCCCGTTCGACTGGTCGCTGTATTCGCCGATCTCAGAAGGAGCTATTTCTGAAATCCTGCGCTCTGAACCGCACCAACTGACGAACCGCAGCAACTGCTTGTGGGCCTCGGTCTGCTCACCGTCCTTGGGCCGAAGACTCCCCGCGTACACTCCAACCGCTTCCAGCATCGTCAACGACTCAGTAACTTGCGTCAAGGTGATCTTTCCTCCCACCACGTGTCAGGCTATGCGTCGAATTCCGGTGTCATCACCATGTTAGAGAATGCCCCGATAAGTGTCAACGCGGCTGGGCCGTCGTGGACTCAGGCCATTACGCCCCAATTCTGACCCGATTTGAGGTCCACTTCGAGGGGCACGTCGAGCTCCAACGCGCGGGGCATGATGTCCAGCACGATGGCCTGCATGTCCTCCATCTCCTCCGTCGGGACCTCGAAGATAAGCTCGTCGTGTACCTGGATAATCATTAGCGAACGAAGCCCCATCTCGTCCATACGGGACTGAAGCATGACCATCGCGAGCTTGATAACGTCGGCTGCCGTGCCCTGGATGGGAGTGTTGATAGCCACGCGCTCTGCGCCGCCGCGAGCCGCGAAATTCCTAGAATTGATCTCCGGGATGTAGCGCTTTCGCCCCATGAGCGTTTCGACGTATCCATGATTCTTCGCCTTGGCCTTGATGTCGCCGATGTAATCGCTAATACCCGGATAGTTGCCTAAGTACGTGTGGATGAACGCCTTGCCCTCTTCGACGGACAGGGCGGCCCGCTGGCTGATCCCATAAGGGCTGATGCCGTAGACGACGCCGAAGTTCAGTATCTTCGCGATCCGGCGCATCTCCGAATCGACCTCGTCGTGGCTTACGCCGTAGACCAAAGATGCGGTGGCCGCGTGAATATCCTGCCCGTTGTGGAAAGCCTGCAGGAGCGCAGGGTCCTGTGAGATGTGAGCGAGGATTCGAAGCTCGATCTGTGAGTAGTCCGCGCCGAGCAACGTCCACTCCGGCCAGTCCCGCGCCACGAATCCCTTGCGGACCTCGTTGCCCAGTTCGGTGCGAACGGGGATGTTCTGGATGTTCGGGTCGTTGCTGGAAACGCGACCGGTTGCGGAGCCGACCTGGTTGTAGCTCGTGTGTATGCGGCCCGTCCTCCGGTTGACGAGGCTGGGCAGCGAGTCCGTGTAGGTCGACTTGATCTTGGACAGCTGGCGGTAATTGAGGATGTGGTCGAGGACCTGGTAGGCCGCCGGATCGACATCCCCTCCCCTGCCGGCGTCCAGCATACTCTTGAGCCCTTCAAGTGACGCAGCGTCGGTGGCGAACCCTCTCTGCCGTTTCTTGGTCGGAGGCAGTCGCAGCTGGTTGAAGAGCACGTCGCTAAGCTGCTGAGCGGAGTTGAGGTTGAAGGGACGCCCAACGGTCTGGTACATCTCGTCCTGGATGCGGGCCATGTCTTCGCCCAGCGTCTGGGACATTCGCGTGAGGAGGCCGGCATCTACCGACACGCCGCTCTCCTGCATCCGCACGAGCACTGGAAGAAGAGGCATTTCCACTTCCTGCATGGCGCGGGTCGAGTTCTTGGCCTCTAGCTCATGCTCGAATCGAGGATATAGCTGCCATGTCAAGTCGGCGTCGGCAGCTGCGTACTCGGCGGCCCGCTCAATCGGCACGTCGGCCATGGTGATTTGGCTGCGTCCGGTCCCGATCAGGTCGGACAACTCGGTCATCTCGATGCCCAACTCATTGAGGGCCAATTGCTTGAGGCCGATGCTCCTACGCCCGAGCAGGGCCGCTGCAACCATAGTGTCGAACGTGACCCCGCGAACCTCGACACCGTGATTCTTCAGCACGGTCATGTCGTAATTGGCATTGTGGGCAACCTTCGGAACGGTCTCACTCTCGAACAGCGAACGTAGGGATTCAAGGACTCCGTCCCTGGCAAGCTGTCTGCCCTCACCGTGTCCGACCGGTACGTACCAGCCCGTATGAGGCGCGGTGGAAAAGGACAGGCCCACGAGGTCGGCGGACATCGGATCGACGCCCGTCGTCTCGGTGTCGAAGGCAAACCCCTTCGGCGAGTCGAGCTCGCTCACCAACTCATGGAGCGACCCCGGCGTGTCGACGACGCGGTAATCAACCTCCGGCACCTCGGGCGTCGTATCGAAGGACTGCTGCTCGCCCTCCGCTGGTCCGCCCAACGGGGCCGGGATGCGGGGCACGACGCTCAAGAACTCAAGATCAGTCAGGAACCCGACGACCTTCGAGCGGTCGTACTGCCAGAAGCGGCTGGCCTCCAGGTCTAGCGTTACCGGCGCGTCCCGAACGATGGTCGTCAGCACCTTGCTCTCGCGAAGCTGGTCGACTCCCGCGCGAATGTTCTTCTGCGCGCGCGGGGGCGTGACCTCATCGACGTGAGCGATGATCTCCTCGATGTCGCCAAACTTGCTTACGAGGTTAACTGCTGTCTTGATACCGACGCCGGGGACGCCGGGTATATTGTCGGACGAATCGCCCTGGAGCGCCTTGATGTCCGCCACGGCCTCCGGCCCCAGCCCACCGTAGCGGTCTTTCACTCCCGCCACGTCGTAGACCTTCGCCTGCTGGACGCTGCTAGCCATGAAGACGCGCACCCAGGGTGAGACCAACTGCAGCGTATCGGAGTCGCCCGTCAGGATGACGGTCTCGATCTCCTGCTCCTCGGCCTGGAGGCAGAGAGTGCCGAGCACGTCGTCGGCCTCGTAACCCTCGCACTGGAAGACTGGAATCTCGAAGGCGTCAATGAGTTGTCGAACTCGCTCGAACTGCGACCGGAGTTCCGGCGGTGTGGGGGGACGGTGGGCCTTGTAGTCCTTGAATCGCTCGTGACGGAAAGTGGGCACGGGTAGATCGAAGGCGATGGCGCAGTGGGTCGGCTCCCAGTCCTGAAGGCTGCGGATCAACGAGTTAACGAACCCGTACACGCCCCGCACGTCCTCGCCCGTCGCGCTCACTGTCAGCGGCTCCCTGATGGCGTGCCAAGCACGATGCACGAGGGCATGCCCGTCCATCAGCATGAGCAGCGGCTTGCCTTCGAGCATGGACTGGGGACCGTTGGTCGTCATCACGCGCTCCAACTCGCTATAGTGCGGGGATTATACCTTTTAGGGGAATGTCGGTGGCAAGTGGGGGCGGTCGAGCAGTTCGCGATCAACCGCAGAGGGCGCGGAGTACGAAGAGTTGGGATAAGAAGGATTGGCGGGAAAGCTCTGACAGGGCTAGAATCGTTTCAATCTGAATATAATAATCTCGATAGATGCCGATTTATCCCCTCTCCCGTCGTGGGAGAGGGCTAGGGTGAGGGTGAATCGTAATATCAAAACCATGTTGACATGGTACTAGGTAGTGTTGACATTTCCGTTTATTCCGCTTTTCTTTGTCATTCCGAGCGAGGCGAGTAATCTGAATTCTGTGCCTGCGCGACGATTTTAGATTCTTCACTCCGCTCCGCTACGTTCAGAATGACAGAAGGTCAACACAACCTAGTACTCAGTCAACGTGAATATAATGAACAGACAGATGCCGATTTATCCCCTCTCCCGTCGTGGGAGAGGGCTAGGGTGAGGGTGCATAAAATATCAAAACCATGTTGACATGGTACTAGTATAGGATGAGGTGGGTCGGGACTAAACGCTGTTCCACAGGGTCGACTGCCAAGGCCAATCCTTCCAGGGTATAAGCCCCAAGCAGTGCCGGCGCATCGTCTTCTCCAAAGATCACAAGGGTCGTCACACTCTCGCCGTCAACGGTCGCCCGCGCTTCCCCAAAGTCCATATAGACTCTCCGTCCGTCTGCCAGCAGGAACCTGCGTTGGCCCATCGGCTCAACACCCAACTCACGAAGTAGTTTAGCCGGCAACGTCGTATAAGCTGCTCCGGTGTCCACCGTCGCTTCAATGTCTTTATACACCTGGCCGTCCATGCTGGAAATACGGAGCGGCCAATTGAATGTCCCCATGGTTCGCGGCCTCTGTTTGAACTCTATCTGTCCTATTCTAACCGATAGCCCATCCCTACTGCAGGGCCATTGGTCGTCGTCGCACACTCCGACTCCCAGCGGTGCGGTGGTTATACTTTGTGGGGGATTGGTGATGGCAAGCGTGTGGCGGACGAGATGCGTTGCCAACCTTGTTTCCAGTATGTACGCTACGCCGCACCACGAAGGCGGAGATGACCATTGAGAATCACCGAAGTTAGCGCCGTGTACCCGAAGTGGAAGCGCCTGCCCACCGGCGTGTGGCAATCGCACTTCTGGCAGATCGTCGTGCGAGTGGAGGCGGACAACGGGGTGGTCGGGTACGGCTATGGGGGCGGAGGAGAACCGGCGTGTCTGGTCGTCAATCAGCATTTTCGTGAACTGGTCGTCGGATGCGAAATCGAGACCGTCGAGGACATTCAAGCGCTCTGGGACCGGGTGTACGCGCTGTCGCTCCCGTACGGACGAAAGGGCCTGCCCGTCATGGCGCTCAGCGGCCTCGACCTAGCGCTCTGGGACCTGCTAGGCAAGGCCCAGGGAAGACCCGTGTACGACCTCCTCGGCGGCCTCCGCAAGCCGAAAGTGCGGGGATACGCGACCGGGAAGGAGCTGGAACGTTACCACAATATGGGCTACACGGCGGCAAAGTTCCCGCCCGGACAATCGGCATCGGAGGCTGACGTACGGTACACCGTGGACAACGCCCGTCATGCGCGTTCTCTCTTCGGTGACGACGCGCTCATCATGACCGACCCCTACATGGCGTGGGATTTCGACACGACGAAACTGATGGCGGACGCATTGCGTGAATTCAACCTCTACTGGTTCGAGGACGTCACGACGCCCGACCACCTGGAGGAACAGGCTGAGTTGAGGGAGATCGTACATCCGATCAACCTCGCGGGCGGCGAGCACGAGTTCACACGGTTCGGGTTCGGACAGCTTGCCAAGGCCGGCGCGCTCGATATCTGGCAACCCGACGTCGCTTGGTGCGGCGGGATCACCGAAACGCTGCGGATTCTCGACATCGCGGCTGATTCCGGCGTGCCCGTAGTGCCGCATCGCGGAGGCGAGATTTGGGGTTTGCACGTCATCGCGGCCACGGACTGTGATGACCTCGCCGAGACGCACCCCGAACGATGGGAAGAGTCGGCGGACGAGCTCTGGATTGACGAGCCGAGGGTCGTCGACGGTTATCTCACACCGTTGGACCGGCCGGGCTTCGGCGTGATCCTGAACGAGGCGATGCTGTAGCCCCCTCTCTGTATCTCTCCCCCGGAGGGGGCGAGATCAATGGAGCGTGCCATTTCACGACAATCTACGAGACTCGGGGAATGAACGTGGGAGGACGTTTCAATAGCGAAATGCTCGCGTCATTGCCGAGTTCGGCCTGCGCGGCGGCAATGGCCTCCTCCACGGTCGCGAAGGCTCGGAAACCGCAGCGCTCCGCAGCATCGAAGTCCTTCACTCCCGCAAAGAAGATGCCACTCAGGTAGCGCTTCGGTATCAGCGTGCTATTCCACATGAAGAACGGGTGCGCGCCGTGGTAGGCGTACTTGTGGCGGTACCCGTAGATGTACTCGGGCCGGTGAGCGAAGTCCTCAACGTGGTTTTCCCACAGCCAGTAGGGGTCGCGTTCCTGTGTCAGGAGCTTTTCGTAGAACTCGACGTAGGACGCAAACCTTGCCCGGTCGAAGCGGGCCGTCAGAGGATGAGCAATGATGGCGATGCCGCCCTCCCGCACGACGGGCTTGCCCTGAAACTGCATGATCGTGTTGGCCATCGACTGGTTCGCAACCAAGATCGGGTTCATCACGGAGAACTTCGAGTAGCACTCGACGTTCGACAGGCCTGCGATGAGAATGTCCGACTGTCCCTCGACGTCGACGGTTAGCTGCTCGTCGATTGCCTTGAGGGTGTGCGGGTGTACCTCGGTCGGATGTCCGGCGAACATCGCGATCAGGTCCTTCCGGGGATCGGCGTTGTCGTAGACGGTCTCGATGGTAAAGATACGCCTCCCCTTCTCTTCCAACGCATCCTTGATGACCTCGCCCTGCTCCCAGACCAGCTTCTTGAATGCCGAGTTCTTGGGATCGTCAACCGACTGCCCTGACGCCAGTGGGAAGGGCCTATGGTGGTGGCGGATGCTGCGGAACGTGCCCAGTCCGACCGCTGTGGATTTCCATCCGCCGTTGAACGGAGCCCACATCGTATTGAGATAAATGAATTGGTCGGAGTCCACGACGGCTCTATTGACTTCCACGTCCCACCGGCGCTTGGTGTAGCCAAGGTGGACGAGCTGCTCCGGGTCCTCGGCGTCGTGACTGTATAGCTGGTTGTAACCAAACTGGAGGACGAGCTTGCGTCCAAGGAACGTCTCCATCTCGGTGCGGGTCAGCTTCCGGTGGAGGCCCTGCGACAGTAGCAACGTTATGTTCCCAAGCTCGACGCCCGCCTTGCGGAGCTCTTCTACAATCACCTCGATGGCGACCTGGCGAAAATCGGTCCGCTTAGTCTGGAAATACGAACCGGACGCATCGTCGAACGCGATGGTCACCTTTGAGGATGGTCGAACGAGCTTGTGCAGCGGCTCATGAGCGATGGGATTGGCAAGGGCCTCGCGTACTGCTCCCTCGATGTCAGGCACAGGAGGCATCGGCGGGTTGGCAACGATAGTGCGAGTCCACTCGGGCACTTCGACGGGGAGTTGCCCATCACCGTAGGCGATGTACTCTGTGCGTGTGTTTTTCATTAGCACAATTCGAAGGCGGAGTCTATTTCCGCGATTATATCCGAACGGGCCGAACGAGGAGTGGCCTGATCCACTAAACTAAAGATCGGCCTACTGCAAGCCTACGAGCCGCTCGACCTCTGCGCGGTGCGGCATGGCGTCCTGCGCTCCCCGCTTGGTTACGACCAACGCACCGGCGGCAGATGCGAACCGGAGCGCACATTCGATGGGCTGTCCTTCGGCAAGGGCAACCGCGAGCGCGCCTGCGAACCCGTCTCCCGCTGCCACGGTGTCGACTGCTTCGACCTGAAAGGCGGGTACATGTCCGACAAAATCACCGGTTGAGTATACGACACCCTGCTCACCCAGTTTGATGAGCGCCGTCCCAGCTCCTCGCGACCGGAGTACCTGCGCCGCCCCATGCGCGGAATCTATGCCGTCAACGGTGACACCGGTAAGCACCTCGGCTTCGGACTGGTTCGGCGCAATGATGTCGAAGGCCTCGTAGGACGAGAAGGGAATCTCCGATGGCGGAGCCGGGTCGTAGATGACTCGAACTCCCATTCGACGAGCGATCTGCGCGGCTTCAAGGGAAACATCGAAGGGAATCTCCATTTGCAATAACAGCGCGTCCGCCCCTTCGAGCGCGCGACTCGCGGCCTCAACCTGAATCTCGTCACACGCCATGTTCGCCCCGTAAATGCCGACGATGTAGTTCTCCCGGTCATCGTCGAGCAGAATGACTGCAATGCCGGACGACATGCCGCGGGTGGTCATCACGTCCGAAACATCCACGGCGTTTGCTTCAAGGTTCTCAAGCAGCAGGGGGCCGAACACATCGTCTCCAACCCTGCCAATCATGCATACGTCCGCGCCAAGCCTGGCGGCCGCGACGGCCTGATTCGCGCCCTTCCCGCCGGGCAAGGTCGCGAAGCCGTCCCCCATGACCGTCTCGCCGGGCTTCGGCAGCGCCGGAGCCACGGCAACCAAGTCCATGTTGATGCTGCCGAAAACGACTATTCTTGGATTGCTCGCACTCATCCCATTGACTCAAAAGGACCATCGTAGATCAGGCGCCTGACTCGGAATCGGCCAGACAAGGTGTGAACCGGAATCACATTTCTTTACCTAGCCAACATGTCTGCGCCTAGTTCGTAGGTTTTGACATCGGCGCTAGTGTGCTAGTTGCCGAACAGAACGGCACGTACTTCGTCTGGAGTCAATTCGAGATGCGTTGCAACAGCAGCTACGATACCGCTGAGGGTACCCACATGTATGGCGCGATGACGAGGCACCGTCACGCTGTGCGATACGTCACCGATGGATAACTCCATCCTCATGTGACTACCCCTTTGTCGAACAAGCCGGTATCCAAAGCGTCGACGTAATAACGCGGCTAGTTCTTCACCCGACATATCGCGGGGCAGTCTCATACCGCGATAGCTTCGTCCTTTACGAAGTGCAACCTGACGACTTTGGGAGCGCTCTCCTCATCAAAGTGGCAAAGGACAGCATCTTTGATCATCGCCTTCAAGTCCGCCCAATCTTCCCCTTGCGTGAAAATGCTGTAACCCAGCGCTCGAGCGTCGTAACCGCCTTCTATCGCTTCAGTCACCTCGAATATGATCTCTCTTGGCGCCGTCATGCACCCTCCAACGTTCTTTAGCACTCGGTCTTCATATACCTAGCCATGCTGAACTCATGATTCACAGTGTAAGAGTGCAGTAGACAATTCGCAACGCTAGCTTCTGTGCATAGCATTCAGACATCAAGCACCGAGTTTCCACTCACTACACCTACCCCAAGAGTCCACTTCTCAGCAGCCGCTCGACGACATCGGCGACACCGCTATCCGCCAACGGTGGAGCAACTTCATCACCTGCGCCTATGGCAGCGGCACTCCCGTCTCCTATCGCAACACCGAGTCCGGCCCACGCGATCATCGCGGCGTCCTCATCGCCGTTGCCGAATGCGACCGTGTCCTCCCGTCGCACGCCAAGCATCTTGCACAATCGCTGAAGCGCCACGTCTTTGCCCGTGTCGGGATGCAGCACCTCACAGAAATACGGCAGTGATCTCGTAATCTGAAGGCCGGAGTCGAATGTCCGCTTGAGCGTTGCGGTTACTTTGCCCACGTCGTCATCTTCACCACCTACGATCAGTCTCGTCACACCTTCCTCCCCCAAGCTGCGAAGGTCATCAACAAGATGAACGCGGACGTGGTTGCGCTCGACGTATGCCTCGATCCATTCGGATAGCCGTTCCACGTAGACGTGGCCGCGGTGATGAGCAAGTATCTCGTGATCGCCGGGATAGAGAAGATCGAGTGTGTCGCTGAGCATCTGCGACGTGAGCGGCCTGTGCCACAGGACTTGGTGCGTTACCGGATCGGCGATGTGCGCGCCCTGATACGTCGCGACCGGCGAACACAGATCCAAATCAGCGGTCACGTTGAGCGCGGAGAGATACATCCTGCCGGTAACGATCGTGACGATTGCGCCCGCGCTCCGAGCGGCTTCAAGCGCGAGGCACGTCCGCTCGGACAGGGGATGCTCATTGCTGCGGATGGTGCCGTCGATGTCGAGCGCGATCAGCTTATATCCCATACGGGGTCCGCAAAACTCGTGTGGTAAGATTGGGTCGAATCGGGATCACGAGGAGCGATTGGTGAAACTCAGTCCAAGAAGAATTCTCTGGATGATTATAATCCCAGTCGTCGTGTTCATACTCGTAATGGCCATTCAGAACGGCCCCTAGACTCTCGCAAATTATGCCACACCAAATGCCAATGAGCATTCTGTCACCAAGTCTCTAATGTCCATAATCCAAGACTTTACCACGCACGTCGTCGCCGTCCCTCGCGAGCCCGGCGCTTCCACTGACTTGGCCGACAGGCCGCCCGCGACGGTGTTCGTGACGCTGCAGCTTCGTACGAATGACGGTGTCGAGGGCATCGGACACGCCACCCTGGTTCCCTGGCCGATGAACGACGCCCTCAAGGCCGCCGTCGACGCGCTGGCTCAGGAAGTCGTGGGACGAGATCCGATGGATATCGAGAGCATCGTCGCCGACCTCTACTGGGCGGCCGGAGCGGGATCGACGGCAGGCGTGGCCGTACACGCCATTGCCGCCATTGAAGTGGCCCTGTGGGACATTCGCGGCAAGATAGCAGGACAGCCCGTACACAAGCTGCTGGGCGGATTCACCGACCGATTGCCTGTCTACGCAAGCGGCAGCTTTTGGAGACCGCACCGTCCGGAGGATATACCGGATGCCGCTCGGTCGTTCGTCGAGCAGGGATTCCGAGCAATGAAGTTGCGTCTTGGCGGCGAATCGAGTCCCGCGAAAGAGGTCGAGCGACTCCGCCTGCTGCGTGAGGCCGTCGGTGATGACATCGACCTGATGGTAGACATCAACCGGGGGTGGTCGGTGAACGAAGCGGTGACCATTGGAAAACAGTTGGAGGAGTACGGGCTGTACTGGCTGGAGGACCCCGTCGACCATCTCGATCTCGAAGGACAGGCCCGCGTCGCGGACGCCCTGACCGTACCCATCGCGGCGGGTGAGTATCACTACGGCATCGAGCCCTTCCGCTACATGCTCGAACGGCGGTCGATCGACATCGTGATGATCGACCTCATGCGGGTTGGCGGTCTAACCCGCTGGATGAAGGTCGCACACCTTGCCGAGACGTTCAACGTTCCAGTCGTAAGTCACCTTGTGCCGGAGTTCCTCTGTCACGCCATGGCCGCGATTCCCAACGGCATCTACACAGAGTACATGCCATGGTCTCTGCCACTCTACAAGGAGCCTCCCAGGATCGAAGACGGCGATTTAGTCTTGCCACAGACTCCGGGACTCGGCCTCGAGTTCGACGAGGACGCCATCCGCCTCTACCGGATGGACTGATTGATGGTCCCCGAGAGTATCTACCGGTTACCGAGTTCCCAGCCCGTAGCATCTATTGGGATGAGTTGACCAAGTCCTCGTTGGAACCGACTACGTAGGAACCAAGATAGGGGCCTAACAGAACGCGGTAATGCTCCACTTGGGCGTCAATATCACGACCACCCTTCGCCTGTGCCTCGACCTCGAATATCTGACCTACGTCTTCCACCGTATCGAGGTTGAATTTGATGTTGTCCTTATGCCACAGTTCGCGTTGTTTGCGGACGACGACCCGACTGCCTAGAGCAGTATTGAGCACTTCAATGACTTGTGGATCATGTATCTGCCATAGTTGAAAACGGCTGACCCGAATGTTTGATTCTTGGTGATCGCGATAAAAGATCAACTCCCTTTTCTCACCCTCAACTCGGAGCTTTAGCCGCCGTCTTACCGAATCTTCTTCAAGGTCGGGAAGATGAAAATAGTAGTCCACCTGTTCTTTAGTCTCGATGAAGGTCGCTCCATCTTCTCGAAGAAGCTGACGGACTGGATTAAAGTCCGGGCAGTGTGCCTTGATTTCTCGATTCAGATGCACGGCCATCTATAAGACTCCTACACCCTTGACAAGAGTGCCCTGATTGAACCCCAAGGGCATTCAGCATAACTAGTACCGTTTCAATCTGAATGTGACGAACAGCCAGATGCCGATTTATCCCCTCTCCCGTCGTGGGAGAGGGCTAGGGTGAGGGTTCTCTTTGGTGGTGGGCCAGAATCAAATGGAACTGGTACTAGAGTGCCAACTGCCTTGCCAAAGACTCAGTTGGGACGTGCTTTAGCGAAATGCTCCCAGCGGCTATTCAGCATCAATCTTCTTCGCGAGATTCGCCATCTCGATTGCGGTGACAGCGGCGCTGTACCCGTGATTGCCGCTCTTGCCGCCTGCCCTGTTGATAGCCTGCTCGACGGTGTCCGTTGTGAGGACGCCGAAGATGACCGGAACGCCGGATGACATGCCGGCGGCGGCGATGCCCTTTGCGGCCTCCCCGGCAACGTGCTCGTAGTGGTCGGTCTCTCCGCGAATGACCGCACCCAAGCAGATGACGGCGTCGTGGCGGTCCGAAGTGGCAAGACGCTTGGCTACGAACGGTAATTCAAATGAACCGGGAACGGACACGATGGTGATATTCTCATCGGCCACGCCGTATTGGGACAGGGCCGCGGTCGCGCCTTCGAGCAGTCGCGACGTGATGAAGTCGTTGAATCTGGCGACAACGACGGCGATCCTTAGACTCTCGCCCTGCAGACTTCCCTGCATCTCAATCGGCATCGGCGGCCTCCCGCACCTCGGAGAGGACACCCTCGGAGCCGTTCACGTGCGTGTCGGACTCCTCCAGCAGGTGTCCGAGGCGGGTCCGCTTGGTCTCCAGGTAGCGACTGTTCTCCTTGGTCGGTTGGGCCTTGATCGGAACTCGCTCGACGACCTCCAAGCCGAAGCCGTCGAGACCGCTCAGCTTGCGTGGGTTGTTGGTGAGAATTCGCATCCGCTGCACGCCGAGATCGTTGAGTATCTGCGCGCCGACCCCGTAGTGTCTAATGTCGGGAGCGTAGCCGAGATGAACGTTGGCGTCCACAGTGTCAAGGCCGAGGTCCTGCAGGTTGTACGCCTTGATCTTGTTGTGGATGCCGATCCCCCTGCCCTCCTGTCGCATGTAGAGGAAGACTCCCCTGCCCTCGCTCTCAATTGCCTGCAGGGCCAGATCGACTTGCTCTCCGCAGTCACACCGCAGGCTGCCGAACACGTCGCCCGTGAGACACTCGCTGTGTACTCGAACGAGGACGGGATCGCCGGTGGAAATATCGCCGACGACCAGCGCTACGTGCTCCGCCGCGTCCACGAGGCTGCGATAGGACGTGATCGTGTACTTGCCGCGCTTTGTGGGGAGACGGGCGTCCGCGACGCGCTCGATGATCCGCTCGTGCTCACGGCGGTACGCGATAATGCTCGCGATGCTCACTATGCCGATGCCGTGTTCTTCGGAGAACCGTAGCAGATCGGGCATCCGCATCATCGTTCCGTCCTCGTTGACCAGCTCGCACAGGACGCCGGACGGGTCCAGTCCCGCCATCCGAGAAAGGTCGACCGCCGCCTCCGTGTGACCCGCCCGGACGAGAACGCCTCCCTCCGTGTACCGGAGAGGGAAAACGTGGCCGGGTCTTCCAAGTTCTTCGGGTTTGGTGTCGGGCGCGGCAAGTTGCTGCACGGTGACCCATCGATCGTGAGCGGAGACACCGGTGGTGGTCCCCTCCAGGGCATCGACCGAGACGGTGAATGCGGTGCTCAGCCGAGCGGTGTTGTCGCGCACCATCATCGGCAGCTGCAGCTCTTCGAGCCGTTGGGCGGTCAGGGGCACGCAGACGATGCCGCTCGAGTGACGAACGATGAAGTTGATGGCGTCGGGGGTCGCCTTCTCGGCGGCCATGATGAGGTCGCCTTCGTTCTCACGGTCTTCGTCGTCGACGACGATGACCATACGCCCCTTGGCGATATCGCTCACGGCCTGGTCAACCGTTATCTCCGGCATCGTTTCGTACCTTATCTCCCTGCCGTCAGTCGCTCGACGTACTTCGCAAGGATGTCGATCTCTATATTGACGGCGACTCCAGCGCTGCGCGAACCGAATATCGTATGGTCGCGGGTATGTGGTATCACGGTGACCGAAAAGCCCGCTTCGTCACAGTGTACAACCGTGAGACTCACCCCGTCCACAGCTATAAACCCCTTCTCCACCACATATCGGACAAGTCGCTCAGGCACGTCTATTCGCACCATCAGCGCTTCGCCATCATCCGATATTCTGCCGATAGTCCCCGTCCCGTCAACATGTCCCTGAACGATATGGCCGTCCAATCGTCCGTCTGCGCGGAGAGGACGTTCCAGATTGACAGGACTGTCGGGCCGCAACTGGCCGAGGTTGGTGCGCCTAAGCGTCTCGGGCACGACATCGACAGTGAACTGGTCGGAATTCAACGTAGTTACCGTGAGACACGTGCCGTTGACATTGATGCTTCCGCCGATTTCCAACGTCGGCATGACCTTGCAGGCGGCTATTGTCAACCGTCCCTGACCGGCCGAGCGAACCACACCGACCTCTTCCACGATTCCCGTGAACATCCCGCCTCAGCAGTATCCGGTTATTAGCATGTCCCGTCCCAACCTCTTCCACCGAACGCGTTCCAATTCAAGCGCATCGGCTATCATCTCGACGCCCGTCCCACCGACCGGCGATGGAGCGCTCGCTCCGCCGATTACCGTCGGCGCTACGAAGGCGACGACCCTATCAACCAGACCAAGATCGAACAGAGCGCCGAGCAGTGTGCCCCCGCCTTCCACCATTATGCTCGTAACGTCGCGTTCCTTCGCAAGGAATTTCGTGAGGCGTTGCAGGTCAATATGCTCGTCTAGTAATGGGAATGGCAGGACATCGACATCGTTGTTTTGTCTCTCAACCGTCAATCCGCCAACGTTGGGTCCTACTGCGATCAGGGTCTCTCCTGGTTCGGTGAGGAGACGGGCAGTTGAAGGCAGCCTGCCGCGAGAGTCGGCGACCACTCGGAGGGGCTGACGTGCAAGGGGATTGCCCCGCTCGTCGCGGGCGGTCAGCCGGGGATCGTCGGCCAACGCCGTGCCGATGCCGACCATGATCGCATCGGTATACGCGCGCATCTTGTGGACATGCCACCGAGCCTTATCCCCCGTAATCCATTTCGAGTCCCCCGTATGTGTGGCGATCTTCCCGTCCAAGCTCATAGCGAACTTGGCGGTGATGAAGGGTCGGCCTGTGGTCACGAACTTCAGCCACGCCTCAAGCTGGCGCTGCACTGCCGCCGACTCCCCGCCAAGGTGGGTTCGAATTCCCTCGGACTTCAGCCGCTCCAGGCCGCCGCCGGAAACTTCAGGGTTTGGATCGCGTATGGCAACGTGAACGTCGGATATGCCCGCCTCGATGATCGCATCCGTACACGGCGGTGTGCGTCCGGTATGGTTGCACGGTTCGAGGGTGACGTACAGCGTCGCGCCGTCCGCAAGAGTCCCCGCCTGGTTGAGGGCGACGACCTCCGCGTGGTCGCCGCCCGGCGGCTGGGTGAAGCCCTCTCCCACGATCTCACCGTTCTTGACGACGACGGCCCCGACGGCGGGATTGGGGCTCGTTGAGCCGAGGGCCCGGCGCGCAAGGGTAATCGCCCTTCGCATGTAGTTCATGGCCCTAATACTCAGTCAACTTGAATATGATGAACAGGTAGATGCCGATTTATCCCCTCTCCCGTCGTGGGAGAGGGCTAGGGTGAGGGTGAATCGTAATATCAAAACCATATTGACACGGTACTAGTCCGTGGAACTCTCGTCCTTGAAGTCCATGTACATACGGCTCGGAGTCGGGACGACCTGGCCTTGATACTTGCTGCCTAGTCCGGGAGAGCCGTACAGCTGCTCGGCGGGCGTCGTGAGCCTCAGGAATGAAAGCTGGCCGATCTTCATGCCTTGGTAGAGCGTGATCGGCAGGTTGGCGACGTTGCTCAGTTCGAGCGTGAGATGTCCCTTCCAGCCCGGATCGACGTACCCCGCCGTCGAGTGTATCAGCAGACCGATGCGCCCCAGGGAGCTCTTGCCCTCCAGCCGGGCGACGAGGTAGCCAGGAATCTCGATGTGCTCTAGCGTCGTGCCCAGCACGAACTCGCCGGGATGAAGGATGAAGGGGACATCCTCTCCCGTTTCGACCATCTCGGTAAGATCGGTCATGTCCTCCCCAACGTCGATATACGGTCGGCGAGAGTTGCGGAATACCAGTATCTGCGGGCCGAGATGGACGTCTACGCTTGCAGGTTGAATACAGCCTTCGCCCAAGGGGTCGACGACAATCCCGCCCTTGTCGATCTCTTCACGGATCGTGCGGTCGCTCAGTACCATGCCTATGATTCCTGCCCTTAATGCGTATGCCGAAGTGAGGTGTTTCTACGCGGGGATTGTAGCAATCAGCCCGTTGCGGGCGCAACGCGACCTATCAGCGTACGACCTCTCTATCGGAGGCATCGTTTCAGCACCACCCAGACTGAGAGAAACATGAGCTTGATGTCCATACACGGACTCAAGGTCTCGATGTAGAGGTTGTCGTATCGGAGCTTGTCTCGGGGCCGGGTCTGCGCAGTACCTCTCACTTGGGCGAGTCCGGCGACGCCGGGGCGAACCCTGAGGCGCTCGGAAAAGCTCGGCGCTTCGCGGCTGAACCGCTCGACCAACTCAGGACGCTCCGGTCGAGGCCCGACGATGCTCATTTCACCCTTCAGGATGTTGACGACTTGCGGAAGCTCGTCGAGATGGAGTATGCGGAGCATTCGCCCTACCCTCGTCGTCCGGCTGTCGTGCTCCGCCGCCCAAACGGGGCCGGTTTGAGACTCGGCATCCAGTATCATTGTGCGGAACTTGATGACTCGAAACCGCCTCCCGCTTCGCCCTACTCGCTCTTGGAAGTAGAAAACCCGACCACGGTCTCCAAGCCATATGGCGATGGGAATGCCGATCCAAAGAACTGCAAACAGGGGAAGCAAGAAAATGTGGGCCAAGATAATGATCGCGACGTCGAACGGGCGCTTGTAACCGTCGCGGATGACGACGGACTTCTTTGCTCCTGTCCCGTTGGTGGGTTTGGGCTTCATTACCCCTCAGGCCATAGTAACGAGAGTCCGATGGGGGATGTTATACCAATTAGTCATGACTGCGCCCTAATCCTCCAAATGCAGCACGCATAACAGAAACCGCCCACCGTCATTCCGGCGAAGGCCGGAATCCAGAGTGTTCGGTCAGCGAGAATACGGTGGCATTAGCACGAATTGGTATTATACCAATTAGTCATGACTGCGCCCTAATCCTCCAAATGCAGCACGCATAACAGAAACCGCCCACCGTCATTCCGGCGAAGGCCGGAATCCAGAAAGTTCAGTCAGCCAGAATACGGTGGCATTAGCACGAATTGGTTTTACTTCCAGCGCGATTGTATCTCCGGTGCCAGGGGGTTTCAACGTACAAGGAGCTTAGTGCTGGGTGGCAGCTGCCGTTTCCCTCAGTCCGTCCGTTCCGGCGCCTAGCCCTTTGCGCTAGACACACTCGGCCTCCTCACGTATTCTGTCTTCCGATTAGAGAACATCCCTATGAGAAGAGCACATCACTCATGTACAAGATAGTCGTTCAACGTTCACCAAGCGCAGGTGGCATTCAGCCCGCCAACTACGATCTGGAGATGGAAGCCCTAGGGCAGCTCAATGTCGAGCTTCGAGAAATCGTGTCCGAAGACGAGGACGAGTTCATCGCCGAGGCGCGCGACGCGGACGCAGTGTACGTCCATCGCGTTTTCCTCACGAGGCGCGCGATCGAGTCGTTTGAAAAGTGCAAGGTGATCTCGACCGGGAGCGTAGGCGTGGACAAGATCGACGTCGGCGCGGCGACCGAGCGGGGCATTCCCGTCACCAACGTTCCCGACGTCTTCATCGAAGAGGTCGCGGACCACACGATGGTTTTGATCCTGTCGACGTATCGACGTGTGACCCTGATGGACAGTATGGCCCGCGACGAGCGCTGGTTGCAGGGACGTGGTGTCCTGTACGCCTTCCCGCGTCTGTTCGGCATGACCCTCGGGCTGATCTCCTTTGGCAACATCGCCCGCGCCGTGGCTCACCGAGCGGCTCCTTTTGGGCTTCGGATCCTCGCTCACGACCCGTATCTGAGCGAGCTTGCCATGACGAAAGCAGGGGTCGAACCTGTGGGACTCACCGAGCTCCTCCAGCGTTCGGACATCGTGTCGATGCACGCTCCCGCCACTCGCGAGACGCATCACATGATGGGCGAGGAGCAGTTCCGGCTCATGAGTCCTCAGTCTATCTTCATAAACACCAGCCGCGGCGATACGGTTGACGAGGAAGCCCTCATTCGTGCGCTCAATGAAAAGTGGATATCCGCTGCGGGCCTGGACGTGCTTGAAAAGGAGCCGCCCGACCCGGACAATCCGATTCTCAAGTTGGACAACGTCATCCTCTCACCGCACGTCGGCTCCGCGTCGGCGCGCATGGAGCCGGAGCGTCGCCGACGGGTGGGACGTGAACTCGCCATCGTGCTGCGTGGCCGCTGGCCCCGTGCCTGCGTAAATCCGTCCGTGCTTCCGCACTCCGACCTCATTCGCTGGAAGCCCTATTCGATGGAGTGACGTGTGACGCAGGGTACCGTAGCATATCTCGGTCCTCAGGGGACCTTCAGCGAAGAGGCTACGATTCAGTACGCCCCGGAATCGGAGCGCCTGCCCTACCCGACCATTCGTGACGCTGCGATGGCTCCCGAATCACGGAAGACCGATGAGGCTGTCCTCCCCATTGAGAACAGCATCGAGGGCGCGGTGAACATGACCCTCGATTACCTTATTCACGATTCGACGCTTTCCATCGTCGACGAGGTTGTGCTGCCTATTCGGCAATGTTTGATCACCACGGAAGACGCGCGGACGGAGGAGATTGAGACCATCCGGTCACACCCTCAGGCGCTCGCGCAGTGCCGACGGTACCTGAATAGAACCTTCCCGAAGGCGAAACTCGTGGCTTCCATAAGCACGGCCGGCGCGGTCGAAGAGGCCCTCGATGAGGGACGAACGTCAGCCGCCATCGGGAACCGACGGGCAGCGGAACTGTTCGGCGCGAAGGTGCTGGAATCGGGCATTGAGGACAACCCAAACAATTTGACCCGCTTCGTCGCAATGGGTAGGAACGGTCCGCCGGCAAGCGGGGACGACAAGACCTCCATCTGCTTCGGTTTCGACGACGACGCGCCCGGTCAGTTGTACGACATTCTTGGGGAGTTCGCCCACCGCGAAATCAATCTGGCAAAGATCGAGTCACGCCCGACCCGTCACGAGTTGGGACGATACGTGTTCCTGGTCGACTTGCTCGGCCACCAACTCGATGACCGGGTACAAGAAACCATAAACGCGGTGGAGCGGCGGACATCGCAACTCCGAGTATTCGGGTCGTATCCCAGACGGCCCGCGCCACGAATGCTCACTGACGAGTCCTGATCCCGAACAGACGCAGCGACTCCGTCAGGTCGCGAACACATGCCTGCGGATCCCGGTCTCCAAAGATCGTGAACCGAAGCAGAATGTTGTTCATGCCGTAGCCGCTAAGCCACTGGGCGCCTTCCGGTTTGACCACCTCACCCGAGAGCACATCGCCATAAAGGCGCGTTAGCACGGAGCAAATGTGATTCATGTCGACGGCTTCGTCGGCGAGAATGGCGATGTCGCGTTGATGGTGATCGAGGTTGGCAGCCCGCCATTCCCTCGCTTCCTCCGGTGCGAAGACCCGACGGATATTCCGGCGTTCGATGCGGGCCGTGTTCCGCCGAGCTCCCTTGCCGGCCTTCTTCAGAACGGACTCCGACTCGTCGTCATAGGCGAGGTACCACTTGCCGTTCACGATGGCCTGGCGCTTGGTGATCTCGACGCTGTGCCCGTCCACGTCGGTAACGATGCCCACGTGCAGCCGGACCGTACTGTCGTACGAGAAAGGGTCGCGCACCTGTACGATGGTCAGCTCCCTCGATTCCATGCGCTGGTGCAGGTCGCGGTAGCTCTGCTGGACACTGTCGACCAGAGCGATGGAATTTGCGTAGGCGCGAGCTACGTCGCTGCCCCTGAAAGGCCTCACGACCTCTTCGATGGCTGCCAGTATCTCCGGCCCTCCCTGAGCGAACTGACCCGCAAGCTCTCCCGCCGCCTCGACAAACATAGAGCGAAGCGCGTCGGAGCCGTCCTGTCCCTGAATCTGGGCGTAGAGGTCCGGATTGCCGCCGATGATGCGTGACGTGAACGCCGCCAGGATGCTGTACGGCGGAGTGCTGTACCGGAGCGATTCCTCGAAGGTGTATCCCAAGTCCGAGGCCTTTGCCAAGGTCTTGCCGAACACGAGGTAGGCGTAATGCGCGAGGGTCTGCACCAGAAGCATGTAGCGGTCGTGCGTCTCGGCATCGGTCTCCTCGACAATAGCCCCATTAGACCGCAGAAGCGCTGCCAGCCAATCGTAGGTGTCAAGGTGGGTGCGGTCTGTGGGGACCATCACGAATGTCTGGCCGATTACGTCCGGGACCGCCGGTCCGAAGAGCGGATGGGTGCCCAGCACTCCAACTCCGTCGGGCGCGTGATCGAGCATGGCGGCCATAGCGAGCGCCTTCGTGGAAACCACGTCGAATACCGTCGCGCCCGCCCTGATTCGGGGTAGGATAGCAGAGGCAACATTCTCAACCTGGTCTTCCGGCGCCGCCAGCATGACCAGACCATAGTCCTCAAGACCCAGAGGGGCGGAAGGTGAGGATGCGGCCGTATCCACTGGGGCCCACTCCGCGAACTCGTACCTGTTCTCTAGCCGGACGGCGTCGACAGCCTTAGGTACCCCCGCCAATTCCGCTATATGCTTGGGATCGGGATTGTGTCCACGCTCGGTGCCGGAAGCGTTCAGAGGTTTGACGTCGGCCAGCGTGATGCGTCCGATTTCCGGCGCACCGCCGAACACGCGCTTGACGAGCCACATGCCGATTCCATCGGCTCCGCCGACAACCAGAAGGTCTTTGGAGGTCGTCCCATCCGAGGGTTTCATGGCACTTACTGGCCGTGGTGTTTTGGTTGATCGCGCAGGGCGAACGTAAGCGGGATACGCGCTTTCGTATCTTATACCAATTCGTTCTCACTACGTCGCAATTTGCATGACCGGCGTCCCCATCCGTCATTCCGGCGAAGGCCGGAATCCAGAGAGCCCGATCAGTAAGAATACGGCGGCATCACACAGAATTGGTATTATACCAATTCGTCATGACTGCGCCATAATCCTTCAAATGCAGCACGCATAACAGAAACCGCCCACCGTCATTCCGGCGAAGGCCGGAATCCAGAAAGTTCAGTCAGCCAGAATACGGTGGCATTAGCACGAATTGGTATTAGTATTGAAGGGTAACGAGACTATAAGCCGGTAGGGGCGGGTTTGAAACCCGCCCTTTCGTGTACAACGCGAGTCCAACCCTCTGCTACTACCCGTCATTTCAAAGATGTTGGTCTACCAGGCCCGCATTGTCGCAGAATGCGTTCAACATCTCCCTGGACTGAGCTTCGTATATCGGAGAATAGGCCGCAAACTCCCGCAGGTTGGTTTCCGCCTCCAGAGAGGGATCGAAGTGAGGCCCCATCTTCTCATAGTCGTCCGCCAACTCGCGGTTCCAGACCCGCAGCTCGTCGAGCGTAAGCTGAGGCTCGAACTGAAAACCATACGAAATGCCGTATCGAATGGCGAGACTCTGCCTCCTGAACGTCCCGTCTCGGCACAGCATATACCCATAGGCCAGCTCAGTAGCTCCGGGCGGAATCGTAAAGCACTCGCCATGAAGGGTCGGGACAAGGGGCACGCGAAGCTTGCTAAATACCGGATCCCGGCTCCCCTCCTCAGTAATCCAAATCTTACGCAGGCCGAACTCGTAGCCACCGGTCGCCCTTACCTCCCCACCCAGAGACCGCGCCAACAACTGAGCGCCCAGACACACCCCAAACACCGGTACGCCCAAGGCCATAGCCTTGGAGAGAAACTTCCGCTCCGAACGCAGCGCGGGATAGCTGTCGTTGGCCGACTGAGGACCGCCGAGAACGATAATGAGGTCAACTTCCTCCAGGCCGGGCGGATCGAACTCGTCGTACTCTGGAGCACTCTCAAATACGTTTAGAGGAAGAAACTCAAAATCGCGCTTGACGAGGGCCGACGTATAGTTCTCGGCCAGCGTCTCAGGCTCGGCGTGGCGTATTATCAGCGCGAGTCTAGGCATTTAGTAGACCAAGATCCTAGTACCGTTCCCATTTGAATATGACAGTCGAATAGAGAGGTCGTATCCCCTCTCCCGTCGTGGGAGAGGGCTAGGGTGAGGGTGTTTCGAGTAAGCTACCAAAATCATTTGGAACAGGCACTAGTACTCAGTCAACTTGAATATGATAAACAGACAGATTCCGATTTATCCCCTCTCCCGTCGTGGGAGAGGGCTAGGGTGAGGGTACTTTGAGTAAGCTACCAAAATAATATGGAAGCGGTACTAGTATTGATGGGTATCCAAGCAGAGCAATCGCATTTGGAGTTGGCAGACACACTGTAATTCGTCTCCCCGGCCGAGGCCGTCACAGTCCGCGAAGGCTAACACCTACCTTCAGTCATATCAATTCGTCGCGTCCTCGCCGCATTCCGCGAAACGCATCGGAGCGCGAAGAACAAACGCCGTCTTGCCTAACGCAACCTCCACCTCACTGTCATTACCCTGAAAATAGCTCAAACGACACCGCAATCGTCATTACCCTGAAAATAGCCGTCGTCCACCACCCCATCGTCATTCCTGCGAAGGAACGTCACCCCGTATCCCGATACGGGGCAGGAATCCAGTTCCCGGCTCCTGCTGCCAGCCTAGCGGCGACAGAGAGGCCATCATCATTTTCATGTTTCGTGGTGTCGGTGACAACCGACATGAGCGATTGGTACGAAAATAAGCCCCGGCAAACCTGTCGTAGGGGCAACCCTTGTGGTTGCCTGTCCCCGGCGCCAACCCATTTTCATCCCCTTATGTGGCCTGACAAGGCCATAGTGATTCCGAGCGCAGAGAGGAATCTAAAGTCCTAGTCTTCAACCAGTCTTCCCTTACCCAAATTGACGCACAATAACGCACGATCTACCCTATCTTCATGACAGAACCAGTATCCTTCCGCCTCACCCGGAATCGCGAGACCCAACGAGACAATTTGAGAACACGGGCGCAAAAAATCCGTCATGCGGGATATCTCATCTCAAACTGTCTCATATTCTCAAACCGTCTCACATTCTCAAAATGTCTCATGCCTCATTTCGAGGGTATCTGCAATATCGCCTCGGATCGCCAGGCCCACTCGTCTCATGGACACTTGGAAAAATAATGTGTTGGGCCATTCTCAAGCCGTCTCATATTCTCAAAATGTCTCATGCCTCATTTCGAGGGTATCTGCAATATCGCCTCGGACCGCCAGACCCTCACGTCTCATGGACACTTGGAAAAATAATGTCTTGGGCCATTCTCAAACCGTCTCATATTCTCAAAATGTCTCATGCCTTGGCACGAGGGAAGTGGCAATCTTGCCTTGGACCGCCAGACCCTCTCGTCTCATGGACACTTGGAAAAATAATGTCTTGGGCCATTCTCAAACCGTCTCACATTCTCAAAATGTCTCATGCCTCATTTCGAGGGTATCTGCAATCTTGCCTTGGACCGCCAGACCCTCTCGTCTCATGGACACTTGGAAAAATAATATCTTGGGCCATTCTCAAACCGTCTCATATTCTCAAAATGTCTCATGCCTCATTTCGAGGGTATCTGCAATATCGCCTCGGACCGCCAGACCCTCTCGTCTCATGGACACTTGGAAAAATAATATCTTGGGCCATTCTCAAACCGTCTCATATTCTCAAAATGTCTCATGCCTCATTTCGAGGGTATCTGCAATATCGCCTCGGACTGCCAGGCCCTCTCGTCTCATGGACACTTGGAAAAAATATCTTGGGCCATTCTCAAACCGTCTCATATTCTCAAAATGTCTCATGCCTCATTTCGAGGGTATCTGCAATATCGCCTCGGACCGCCAGGCCCTTTCGTCTCATGGACACTTGGAAAAATAATATGTTGGGCCATTCTCAAACCGTCTCATATTCTCAAAATGTCTCATGCCTCATTTCGAGGGTATCTGCAATATCGCCTCGGACCGCCAGGCCCTCTCGTCTCATGGACAAGGGGTATGTCACTCGCGCTGAACCGTATATAATTGCCGCCGCGCGTGAATCCCATCGAAGCAGAACGCAGGAGACCGGAATGACAGCCACATCGCAAGAGGTCATTGACGGAATCAAGGAGTTCGACTCCGCCACCATATTCAACGCTGTAATCGAGAGCATGGGCGGCTCGCAGGGCGGCACCGAGTTGGAAGGACAGGGCGGCGTTCCCATCATCTACACCGACCCGAGCCTCAACTGCTATCTCCCCGATCTTGGGACCGCGGTCGGGTACGCCGTCACCTGCGAGGTCACGGCCCTCGACCCCGACTCCCGCAAGATCGACTGGCACGACTACTACGACAAGCTGGACGCGACGCCATCGCCCGTCATCGGCGTCATCAAGGACATCGACTCAAGGGCCGGACGCGGCGCGGTGCTGGGAGACGGCATGGCGTCCACCCACAAAATGGTCGGCGCGACGGGCATCGTCGTCGACGGCTCGATCCGCGACTTGGCCGGCATCGAGCAGGTGGGGTTGCCCGTATGGGGCAAGGGACTCGTCCCCGGACACGGCGTCTTCAACCTCATAAGGGCCGACATACCCGTCGTCGTGGCGGGACTGCTCATCCACCCCAACGACCTGCTCATCTGCGACCGCGACGGCGTCACCCGCATACCGAACGACATGGACCCCGCCGTAGTCCTCGAACAGGCCCGCGACATACGCGAACGCGAACAGTCGTACATGAAGATCGCTAGACAACCCGGCATGACCTGGCCCAAGCTCAAGCAAATCCAGCTCGAAATGAGAGGCGAGGGATAATTCAGTAACCTCTCCCCCGATCTATCCCCTCTCCCATCGTGGGAGAGGGCTAGAGTGAGGGTGAAGTCCCCACGCCTCACAGACAGCAAACGACAGGAGTGTGAACGCACATGCAGGGAGCAGACGCAATCGCCGAGATCCTCAGACGCGAGGGAACCGAGTTTCTGGCCGTCTACCCGGCCCAGCCCATGGTGGACGCTGCGGCAAAGGTGGGCATCCGTCCGATCATATGCCGTCAGGAGCGCGTCGGGATGGCTATCGCCGACGGGTTCAGCCGCATCACCAACGGCAAGCGCATCGGCGTATTCGCTATGCAGCAGGGCCCCGGCAGCGAGAACGCATTCCCCGGAGCGGCCCAGGCATTTTCCGACAACACGCCCATCCTCCTGCTCCCCGGCGGTGAGTACAAGTCCAAGGCGTTCATCGCCCCAAACTTCAGCCCCTACGACAACTACGCGCACGTAACCAAGTGGCGCGCTCAGATCAACATGGTCGAGCGCATCCCCGAACTCATGCGCCGCGCCTTCTACCAGCTCAAGACCGGCAAAGGCGGCCCCGTCCTCTTGGAAACTCCTCGCGATATCTGGACCGAGGAGCTAAGGGGAAAACTGGACTACAAGCCGGTCTTCGGAAACAAGACCGTGCCGCCGCCCGGTGGGCTTCGGGAGGTGGCGGAGGTCCTTCTGGAGGCGAAACGCCCGGTAATATACGCCGGGCAGGGCTGTCTCTACGCCGAGGCTTGGGATGAGCTTCAGGAGATTGCCGAGCTGCTCCAGGCCCCCGTCACGACCACCATGCCGGGCAAAAGCGCCTTCCCCGAAGACCACCCGCTCGCTCTCGGCGCGTCCGCGGTCTCCCACACGAAGGGCACATGGCACTTCCTCAGGAGGGCCGATCTCGTCTTGGCCATTGGAACGAGCCTTACGCGCACCACCTACGGCAAGACGATACCCCCCGGCAAGACGCTCGTCCACTCGACGGTGGATGCCAGCGACATCAACAAGGACTACCAGTGCGACTACTCGCTTCTCGGAGACGCGAAACTGACTCTACAAGGCCTGATCGACGACATCAAACGACGGACGGACGGCGTCGGCCACAGAAACAAACGCGATGCCGCCTCAGAAGTAGCGAAAATCAGGAAGGAATGGCTCAACGACTGGATGCCGCAGTTGACCTCCGACGAGGCGCCGATCAACCAGTACCGCATAATCCACGACCTGCAGGCCAACGTCGACGCCTCCAACACGATCATCACGCACGACGCCGGCAGTCCCCGCGACCAGTTGACGCCGATGTGGCAGTGCACCGCCCCGAGGACCTACCTCGGTTGGGGCAAGTCCACCCAGTTGGGCTTCGGTCTCGGCGCGATAATGGGCGCGAAGCTCGCCGAGCCGGACAAGCTGTGCATCAACATTATGGGCGACGCCGCAATCGGCATGGTCGGAATGGACATCGAGACCGCCGTCCGAAACAACATCGGCATCCTCACCATAGTCTTCAACAACCAGATAATGGCTATCGAGCGCAGCCACCAGCCCTACTCCGCCGAGTCGCACGACAGCCTCGCCCACGGCGGCGACTACCGAATGGTTGCCGAGGGTCTCGGCGCATGGAGCGCGAAAGTCGAGCAGCCGGACGACTTCGTGCCGGCGTTGAAGCATGCCATCTCTGTAACCGAGACCGGCAGACCCGCCGTCCTGGACTGCGTGGTCAAGGAGGGCTACGACTTCTCCAAGTACGAGTAGTCAGCCCAGCCTGTCAAGCGCCATCCAGAATGCCGCGATAGTCTTCGCGTCCACGATCCGTCCGTCCCGGATCATAGCTCGAATCGAGTCGAGTGAGTGTCGCTCGACGACGATCTCCTCGTCCTCGTCCGGTGCCAGACTGCTCGGCGACAGGTCTCTCGCGAGGTACGCATACATGTACTCAGTGCAGAAGCCGGGCGCGGTCCAGAACTCGCCGAGACTGTCCAAGCGACCCGCCCTATACCCGATCTCCTCCTGCAGTTCCCTCTGCGCGGCCTGCTCCGGGGCCTCGCCGGGATCAATCCCGCCCGCCGGAGCCTCCAGCAAGTCCTGACTTATGGGATACCGGTACTGCCGAACGAGCAGCGCCCCGCCCGACTGATCGATGGGCAGCACGACCACCGCGCCGGCGTGCTCGACCACCTCGCGAGTCGTCCGCTTTCCGTTTGAAAGCTCGACCTCATCGACGTGCAGTTGAACGACCCGTCCGTCGTATACGTCACGACGCCCAACCGTTTGTTCCGGCTGCACTTCCCGGTCCACGCCCTTACTGCTCGTCATACGTCGTGCGATGATGAACCCCCAACCGCCGCGTCAACGTCGAGTAGAAGGCCGAGGGCGGGTCGGCCCGCAGGAAGCTGGCTATGTAGGGACTCTTCCTGATCACAACCTTGTCGTTTGGATCGAGGACTGCGTTCGTGAGGTTGTCCACGCTAATCAGCGCCTCACGACTTCGCACAACCGCAAGCTCGACCGTGCAGTTGTCCGGCACGACAAGCCCCGTCTGCAAACTGATATGAGCGGCCAGCGGCTGAATTAATAGCACCCGCGCTTCCGGCTGGAGCACCGGTCCGCCCGCCGACAGAGCATAACCCGTGCTGCCCGTGGGAGTCGATACGATCACCCCATCCGCCCGATACGTCGCCAGCTTCACGCCGTCAATCGTCACCTCGATGTCCAGCAGGCGCGGGAGCGTGCCCCGCACAATTGCCTCGTTCAGCGCATGGTCGACGATCCTCGTCTCCCCGTTCGATTGGGCTGTGACCTCTGCTTGAAGCATAAGTCGTTCTTCCGTTCGAACGTCGCCCTGGAGGTACTGCGGCAGCCTATCGGCGGCGTTCTCTACCGTCAACTCCGCCATGAATCCCACTCGGCCCATGTTGATACCGACGATGGGTATGGAGTAGGAAGAGGCCAGCCGGTTCACGCGGATGATCGTGCCGTCCCCACCCGCCGTTACGATAAATGCCGTCGACCGCAGGGTCTCGGGAGAGATATCCTCGTCGTCCACCTGCGCGACCCAGCTGCGGTCGTGCAGGTCGAGCCTCTCGATGAGCGATCGGATCATCTCAGGAGCGCCCTGAATCTTCCGGGACTGCATGAATCCGATGAGACGCCGTTGCTCACTCATGTGCAAGTTGCCCACGCACTAGGAAAACAACGCTTGCGCTGCCGCCTTAGCGAGGTCCAGCAGCACCACAGGGTACACGCCAAACACGAGCACGCCGAGCGTGGTCACCCCGACGGCCAGCCTTATGGGGAACTTGGACAAGATCGGCTCGTCCGACTGAGGCGACGACAGGTACATGACCTTTATCACACCGAAATAGTAGTACGCGGAAATTACGCTGTTGATGACGCCGACCACGACAAGCCATTCGAGACCGGCGTTGACCGCCGCCCCGAACACATACACCTTCGTAATGAATCCGACGGTGGGAGGTATGCCTGTGAGCGACAAGAGGGCGAAGGCCAGGGCCGCCGCCAGATACGGCGCCCGCTTCGCCATGCCCGCGAAGTCCGCGATCATGTCGCTGTTTATGCGGTCCGATATTGCGATGACAACCGAGAAAGCGGCCATATTCATAACCGCGTACCCCGCGAGGTAGAACAGGACACCCGACGGACCCAAGTCCACGTCTTCACCTCCCGCTCTCGCGGCAACCGCCGCGAGTCCGACCAAGAGGTACCCGCCGTGCGCGATCGTGCTGTAGGCCAGCATTCGCTTGATGTTGGACTGCGCGATGGCAACCAGGTTGCCGACCGTCATCGAAAGCGCGGCAAGAGCAGCGAAAACCGCGCTCCACTCAATGCTCAGTTCTTCGACCGGGAACGCCACGTAGAAGACCCGAAGAATGATGGCAAATCCCGCCGCCTTGCTCGCCACCGAGAGGAAAGCCGTTACCGGCGTCGGAGAACCCTCATACACATCCGGCGCCCACATCTGGAACGGCACCGCCGTGATCTTGAAGCCGAACCCGGCGATTATCAGTGCGATGCCCAGCAGCAGTGCGTAGCTCCCGAACGGCTGATCCGAGTTGGCGCTCAACTCCCCGATTCGCGCCGCCACTTCGTCAAGGTACGTCGTTCCTGTAAACCCGAACACGTACACCATGCCATACAGCAGCAGGGCCGAGCTAATTCCTCCCAGCACGAGAAACTTCATCGCGCCTTCCGACGACCGCCCGTCCCGGAGGAACGCCGCAAGCGCCACGAGAGGCAGCGACGAAAGCTCCAGCGAGATGTACAACGTGATGAGCTCCACCGTCGCGGCCATCAGCATCATACCCGTAGCCGAGTACAGAGCCAGTGCAAAGAACTCCGTGCGGAACCGCTCGAACCGCTGCACGTAGTCGACGGAGACGAGTCCTACAACGGCGGCCGCGCCGATGAAGAGGAACTTGAAGAACAGGGCGAACTTGTCCACGACCAGCGTGTCCGCAAGAACGCCCGTATTCTCAGCCGCGGCGTCGTCCCCAACCGTGAACCACAGCGCAACCGTGAAGCCGAGCGGAACGATCAGCCCAACGACTCCCAACCCCAAGATGAGGCTCTTTCGCGCCATGACAAGATCGAGCAGGAGCAGGACCGTTGCCAGTCCGACCATGCTCAACTCTGGTGACAGCAGGTAGAGATCGTGAATCGTCATGGGGCCATCGCCAATTGGGCCGATTGTTGGATTGAGTCCACGATACCGATCAGACCCTCGCTAAAGTAGTCCGAAATGACTGAGGGATAGATGCCGACCACCAGCACTGCCGCGATAAGCGCCAAGACGGGCACCATCTCCATCTTCGTCGCGTCGCGCACGTCCGAGAAACGCGCCAGTTGAGGCCCGAACATCGTCCGCTGGAGCATCCAGAGTATGTAGCCCGCAGTGATGACGACCCCGAAGGCCGCAACGCCCGTCCACCAACCCCAAACGGGGAAGGTGCCAAGGAAGATCAGTATCTCCGAAACGAACCCACTCGTTCCAGGCAGACCCAATGAGGCCAACCCGGCGATCAAGAAACCAACGGCGATAACCGGCATCCGCGTTGCCAGTCCGCCGAGGTCGGGGATGTGTCGCGTATGCGCCTTCTCGTATGCAAGTCCCACCATCAGGAACATCAGCCCGGTGATCGTTCCGTGCGTGAACATCTGCATGGCCGCTCCGGTCAGCCCAACCGGCGAGACGACGCCTGCGACGCCCACGACCGACGATATCCCGACGAGCACATACCCCATGTGGCTGATGCTGCTGAACGCCACGAGGCGCTTCATGTCCGTCTGTCGGACCGTAACGATCGCCCCGTAAATCACGTTGATGACGCCCAGCACGATCAGGAATTTGGCCGCGTCCACTATGACGTCGGGGAACATTGCCGCGGAGACGCGCAGCATTCCGTAGCCGCCCATCTTCAGCAGTACGCCCGCAAGCATGATGCTCACTGCTGTGGGCGCGTCGGTGTGCGCGTCCGGGAGCCACGTATGCACCGGCCAGACCGGCAGTTTGACCGCGAACGCCACGAAGATCAGGGAGAAAACCAGCCATGCCGGGGCTAGAAGCTTCGCACCCTGCATCGCCCCCGGCAACTCGACCATGTCGAACGTGCCGGTCGAGAAGAAGATTATCAGGATGCCCACGAGCATGAAGGCGCTGCCGAGGAAAGTAAAGATCAGGAACTTCATTGCGGAGTATTCGCGCCGCCCGCTGCCCCATATCGAGATGAGGAAGAACATCGGCGCCATCTCAAGCTCCCACAGCAGGAAGAAGAGAATGAAGTCCAACGCCGTGAACACGCCCATTACCGCCGTCTGCAGCACGAGCAGCCAAACGAAGTACTCCCGCACACGTTCCTTGATGCTCCACGAGGCGAAGATCGCGACGAACCCGAGCAGCCCTGTCAGGAGGACGAGCGGCGCGCTGAGGCCGTCGACTCCCAGGAAATACTCAACCTTGAACGAATCGATGGGAATCCAGCCCGGCGCGCGATCAACAAGTTGGACTCCCCCTTTCGTAAGGTCGTAGGCCGTGAATACGAGAAAACTCAGCGCCAGGTCGAGGACAATCGTCGCGCCCGCAACTAAGCGCACGTGCTTGTCGCTGCGCACGAGCACGGCGATCAGAATCGCTCCCACCATTGGCAGGAAGACCGTCGCCGTCAGCAGTCCGTTGCCTTCGAAGTCCATGTGTGTAGCGTTACCGCTCCGTCACTCCAAGTCTATTTGAACAACAGGTACGCCCCGATAATTGCCAGCACACCTACCGACACGGCCATACCATAGCCCTGCACCTGGCCCGTCTGCGCCTGGGCAATTCCCCTTCCCACGTTCCGGCCGAACTGGTCCACCAACCGAACGGCCCCATCGACAATCGACCGGTCGGCCCAGTCCAAGGCCCGGACAACCCCCCGGTAGAAGAGGCGCACCGTGATGACCCCTTCGTACAGCTCGTCGAAGTAGTATTTCCGTGAGAAGAGCACGTAGAGAGTCTGGAACACCGACCCTACTTGCTCCGCAGATATCTGTCGTCGGAGATACATCAGGTACGCCAGCAGGATTCCCGACAGGGCCAGCACGGTCGAGCCGGCGGCAATCAAGATATTGAAGTCGGCTGAATCGCTATGGAGAAAGTCGTGGACGAGCCAGTGCTTCGGTATCGGGCCGAGTTCGACTATCGGGCTGGCCAGGAGTCCAGCGACGACTGCCAGCACGGCGAGAACGCCCATAGGTACGATCATCGAGTGCGGAGACTCATGGGGATGGTCTGAGGGCCCGTGCGACTCCGCTTCGGGATCAGCATCAGCCCCGCCCTTGTACTCCCCCTCGAAGACCATGAACAGCGCCCTGAACATGTAGAAGGCGGTCATGAAGACTGCTATCACAGCCAGCAAGAAGACGACCTGAGGGATCGCTCCCCCCTGCCCTTGGGCGGACGCGAGAATCTCATCCTTGCTCCAGAATCCGGCCAGGGGAAATATTCCCGCGAGGCTCAGGCTTCCGATCAGGAACGTGATATACGTCCATCGCATGTGCCCGCGCAGACCGCCCATGTACCTCATGTCGAACGTGCCGCCTGTGGCGTGGCTGACGCTTCCCGCGCCCATGAACAGCAGGCACTTGAAGAAGGCGTGCGTGAACAGGTGGAAGATCGCCACACCCGGCGCGCCGACTCCCAAGGCCAGCATCATATAGCCAAGCTGGCTGACCGTCGAGTAGGCCAGCACCCGCTTGATGTCGTTCATGACGAGGCCCATCGTGGCCGCGAGCACGGCGGTGATTCCACCGATGATCGCGACCGTGTTCAAAGCGATCTCTGACGCCTCGAACACGGGGAAGAACCGTGCCACGAGGAACACGCCCGCGGCCACCATTGTCGCGGCGTGAATGAGCGAGCTAACCGGCGTTGGGCCTTCCATCGCATCGGGAAGCCATGTGTGCAGCGGGAACTGACCGGACTTCCCGACCGCCCCTGCAAAGAGACCTAACGCAATCCACATCGCCACGCCCGGTGCAATGACGTCCATGGTCATCGCTTCGTGGATGTCAGGGATATCCAGAGGATCAAGTCCTGCCGCCGTGAACGTCGCGCCGTTGAAGAAGAGATAGAAGATCGCCAGCAGGAACCCGAAGTCGCCCAGCCGCGTCACGAGAAACGCCTTCTTTGCCGCCGCCGCCGCGGAGGGTTTGTGGTACCAGAACCCGATCAGCAGGTACGACGATAGGCCTACCAACTCCCAGAACACGAATAGCTGAATAACGTTGGCCGCTACCACCAAGCCAATCATCGACGCGGTGAAGAACGACATATAGGCGAAATACCGCGCGTAGCCGGGATCACCCTTCATGTAGCCGGTGGAATAGATCTGGACCAGAAGGCTAACCCCGGTCACTACGACCAGCATGATCGCCGTCAGCCCGTCCATGAATATGCCTAGGCGCAGGTCGAAGTCGCCGACCACAAGCCACTCGTGGCCCGGCCATCCAATTTGCCGTCCGCCGTTCTGCACGACCTCGATGAACAGCACGAGTGCCATCACAAACGCGATGGCGATGGCGCCTATCGTTATCCGTCCCGCGACTTCGGCAAACTGATTGAAGAACGGACGAATGAACGCCACTATCAGAACGAACGACGCCAGGGGCAGCAGGAATACCAGCCACGCCGCGATTTCAAGCCAGTCGTTCACTACAGCTTCCTCAATATCTCGTCCGCGACGTGCTCCCGGCCACGTGGGACCATAACGCGATATGGCACTCGCTCACCCCAAGACCGGATGTCGCCCTCGGGCAGGATCTTCGTAGGAAGCCCCTCCCCTTCCAGGACGTTCTTCCACATCTCCGCAATCATAAGATTGGGCGCTTTTCTGTAGTCGGTATACATACTGCTAATTCTTTAGCTGGGTCGCGTCGGTTACAAAGACCGTTTCGCGGCTCCGGTACAGGGCGATTACGATAGCGACTCCCAGCGCGATCTCCGCGGCGGCCACGGTGATGATGAAGATGCTGAATATCTGGCCCGTGAGAAGCGTCCTCGCGGCCTGATCGGTGATGGTTACCGAATCACCCAGCAGACTCGCGGGAACGACATATCGCGATAGCGCCACGGCCGTGATGTTCACCGCGTTGAACATCAACTCAATGCTCATCAATACCGCGATCGCGTTTCGCTTGGAAAGCGCGCCGTACAGTCCAATGGAGAAGAGGATCGCGCCGAGTATGAGGAAGTTTTCCAGACTCATCGTTCCCTCACCAGCACGAGCGCTCCGATGATTGCGGCCAGCAACAGGACCGACACCGCCTCGAACGCCAGGACGTAGTCCCGTAGGAGCAGCGTTGCGATCTTGGGAATGGTGTTGCTATACACCTCGTTGACCATCTGCGCAGCCTCGGTCGTCAGTGTGCCCTGCAGCGCGTCCGCGAGCAGCATCCACTCGGTGTTCAATGCCGTGTAGACGGCCGCCGCACCAAGCAGGAATGCGAGGAGCCCGACGGGATATCGAAGTCGATTGGGAGGACTCCCCTGCTCGGCGTCCTGCGTCATGAGAATCGCGAACAGGATAAGCACAGAGATCGCCCCGACGTAGACGATCACCTGCACGACCGCAAGGAACTCGGCACGGAGCAAAACGAATAAACCGGCGGTTCCCAAGAACACGACGACCAGGAACAGCGCCGCCCTGAACACGTCGCGCATATGCACAACCGCGACCGCCGAAATGATGACGGAGACCGCGATCACCCAGAACGCGATATCGGTTGCGAGGGTTGATTCCGTGCCCGCTCCGAGGCTCATCGTTTCGCCCAGTTCTCCTCTTGCTGATGTTCGTTAGGACGCTCGTGGCGTCCCACCTGCAAGTAGTCGCGCTCCTCGACACTGCGTGGGTCGAACTTCTGGCCCTCCATCTGCGGCCTGTACCACGTGCTCGGCTTCTTAGGAGCCGCCTTCAACTGATCGACGTCAATGACGAGCTGGCTCCGCTGGTATGTCCCCTCCTCGAAGCCGCTCCCCATGTGAAGAGCGTCGTACGGGCAAGCCTGAACACACAGCCCGCAGAACATACACCGTCCAATATCGATGTCAAACACCTCGATATCGTACTTGCCCCCGTCCTGCTCGTACTTGCCGGTGGTGTCGGTAACGATGCGGATAATCCCCAGAGGACAGTATTTCGCGCAGCTCGCGCATCCGGTGCACCTCTGCTCATACCACGTGAACTCCTCCCCGCGAAAACGGGGATGCTGTGTCAGCCGCGCGGAAACGGTCGCCAGCCCTACCAACGCCTTCAGCGCATCGCCCGGCCTTTCCCTCGCAAGGCTCAAGACGTTTGTGTCGTTCGCCTTTGCCAGCCCGAACAGCCACACCCGACGGTCCGGATACTGGACCGAGAACATCCTTCCCGGCGCGGCGAGGTTCTTGAGCGTTATTCCCATTCCCTTGAGCAGCCCTATGCCATACATATCCGCATCACCTCCTGCGCGCGCGCCACTCGCGCCACTCTAGTCTGCCTCTGCCGCCATATTGGCCAGCGGCGAAGGCGTCGGAGCACCCTCTCGCCGCAGCTTGTTCTGACCTAGCAAGTTCGCCATGAACACAATGGCGCCGAAGAACACGACCCAATTTATTCCTGACATCAGCCATAGCGACCCTGTAGAGATCGTCCCGTCTGCCTCTTGAAACACGAATGCCTCTACCGCCACTACAAATATGTTCACCAGCGAGAGCGGGAACAGCCCCTTCCACGCGAAGCCCATGATCTGGTCAACACGGAGCCTCGGCCACGTCGCCCGCGTCCACAGCAGGACGAACACCAGGGCGAACGCCTTCACAAGGAACCACACCTGCCCGGGAATCGGGTCTATCCCGCGCGTCCCTCCGAGGAAGAGCGTGGTCGCGACTGCCGCCACCACGATGGGGGCCATGAATTCCGCCAGTTGGAACAGCGCAAACTTGATGCCGCTATACTCAGTATGGTAACCCGACCCCAACTCAGATTCGGACTCGATCATGTCGAAGGGCGCCCTGCTCATCTCGGCAAGAGCCGCCGCCATGAATACGAAGAACCCCAGCGGCTGCACCACGATAAAGAAGACATCCTGGCTGTTTACCACGTCCAACAGCGCCATCGACCCGGCCATTATCACCACGCCCACGAGTCCCAGCGCCATTGGCACCTCGTAGCTCACCAGCATTGCTGCGCCACGAATAGCGCCGAACAGCGCGTACTTGTTCCGCGACGCCCATCCGCCCATGATGATCGCAAGGGTGTTGATCCCCGTAACCCCGAGAACGAACAGCACTCCCACGTTCAGCTTTCCCAGGAAGCTCTGCTCTCCGAACGGGATCACCGCGAAGACCAGCAGACCGGGAAAGACGAGAATGATCGGCGCGAGATTAAAGACCCGCTTGTCCGCCACGTCGGGGATAACGTCCTCTTTCGTAATGAGCTTCAGCAGGTCGGCTATCGGCTGCAATGTCCCGAACGGCCCCCAGCGGTTCGGACCGAGCCGGTTCTGGAACCGCCCAAGAACGCGTCGCTCGAACCACGTGTAGAGAGCCGTCGTCAAGATCGCCGCGTTGATGACGATGAACGCCAAAATGACGCAGGCCACGACGAAAGCGGCCCACTCGAGGCCGTCAGGTGCAAACCCGACGACGGTGTCATATATGTTGCCGAAACTAGTCATCTCTTCCTAGCGGTCGACCTCGCCAAGCACAACGTCCGTGCTCCCAAAAATGATGATGAGATCGGCCAATTTCCACCCGACGAGCATGTCCTTGAGCACGGTAAGGTTGATGAACGAAGGCGCGCGAATCTTACACCGGTACGGGGATATGCCGCCATCGCTCACGAGGTAGAAACCTAGCTCGCCCTTCGGCCCCTCTACCGCCGCATAGGCGTCACCAACGGGCGGACGGACGAAGAACGGCCCATCGGTCAGCACGGGACCCACTTCGATCTGCTCGATGCACTGCTCGATGATCCGTACGCTCTGCCGCATCTCCTGAATGCGAACGTAGTACCGGTCGTACGTATCCCCTTGGTAGCCGATTGGAACGTCGAACTCGACGCGATCATACACTTCGTACGGGTCGGCCTTGCGAAGGTCCCATTGGACCCCACTCGCCCGGAGCATCGGCCCGGACAAAGAACCCGCGACGGCTAGATCCGGCGGTACGATGCCGATCCCCCTCGTTCTGGCAAGGACGATCTCGTTGGTCGTTATCAGCCCTTCGAGCTCGTCAATGTACCTCGGCATGTCGCCAATGAGCGTGTCGAGCGCAGGCCAGAACTCTTCCGGCGCGTCCTGAAGAACTCCCCCGGGACGCATGTAGCTCACGGTGATCCTGGCGCCGCACAGCATCTCGAACAGTTCCAAGATACGCTCGCGTTCTCTGAAGCAGTACATCAGGGGCGTCCCGAACGCTCCCAGCTCCTGAAGCATGAATCCCGTCGCTATGAAATGACTCGCCATGCGCTGAAGCTCAGCCGATATCACCCGCAAATACTGGCCCCGTTCCGGCACCTCCAACTCCGCAAGTTTCTCGACCGACCTAACATACGCGAGATTGTTCGACATGCTCGACACATAGTCGAGCCGGTCGGTCAGCGTCACGATCTGAACGTACGACCGCTCCTCGGCGAGCTTCTCGGTCCCCCGGTGCAGGTACCCGAACACCGGCTCCACGTCGACCACGACCTCGCCGTCGAAGGTGACGCGCAGCCGGAACACGCCGTGCGTGCTGGGGTGCTGAGGCCCCATGTTGATCGTGACCGGCTCCGTGCGTATAGCCATCTCTACCGGATGAAGTCCTTGCGAAGTGGATGCCCCGGGAACCCCTCCCACAGAAGGATGCGTTTCATGTTCGGATGCCCTTCGAACGTGATCCCCATCAGGTCATATATCTCACGCTCCTGAAGTTCCGCGCCCCTCCACAGATCGACCACGGATTGGACGGTGGGATCGTCACGGGAATAGAGTCGCGACTTGACGACGCAACTGCTGTTCCGCCGAAGCGATGTGAGATGGTACACCAACTCGAAATACTCGACGTAGTCCACAGCCGAAACACTGTTCAGGAACTGGAAATCGAGGTCCTCGTCGTCACGCAGCATGCGAAGCGTTTCGTGCAGTGCGTCGCTTCGCACCGATACCTCGGAGGAATTCGATGTGACGACACTGCCGGGAAGCTGGAGAGCGATGCGTTTGGCGAGGTCCGTGCCGGCAACGACTCTGGTCATTACTCTCCCGCTGTCCTTCCGCTCAAGGAATAACGCTTGATCTTGTCGTGCAGCTGCATGATGCCGTACAGCAGCGCGTCCGGCCTCGGCGGACAGCCGGGAACGTACACATCAACCGGTATGATGTGATTCACCCCGGGCACGACGCTGTACGACTCGTAGTATGGCCCGCCGCTCGTAGCGCACACCCCCATGGAGATAACCCACTTCGGCTCCGCCATCTGGTTGTACACGCGCTCGATCGCGGGCGCCATCTTCCACGTAACCGTGCCCGCGACGATCATCAGGTCGGCCTGTCGCGGCGACGCGCGAAACGCCTCCATCCCGAACCGGCTGATGTCGAATCGGGACATCGCGCTCGCCATCATCTCGAACGCACAGCAAGCCAGCCCGAACGACAGCGGCCATACCGCCGACTTTCTCCCCCAGTTCACCAAAGCGTCCACGGACGTTACCGCCAAGTTCCGCTGCAGATCGTCCGGCACTTCAACAAGTGGCTCCGCAAGGGGTGCGACGTTGTTCGCCTTCAGGTGGTTGATGTACGCCCCTTCCTTTCGGTCCAACTCCAAAGTCGTGGAATGAAGGGGTATCGTATTGCCTTGCAGTTCAATGTGTTCGGAATTCATATAACTCACCTTAGCCTAGCCCTGAAACTTCGCGCGAAATTCGGCGGGGCATTAGGCCCACTCCAATGCTCCCTTCCGCCAAGCGTACAGCCACCCGACAACGAGAATTGCAATGAACAAGGCCATCTCGACCAGCACGAACGCCCCGAACTCCCTCGAAAGGAACCCGAAGCTCGCCGCCCATGGGAACAGGAACACAACCTCCACGTCGAACACGACGAAGAGCAGCGCGAAGGAGTAGAAACGGAAGTTGAATCGATGCCACGTGCCAGTGAGCGTCTCGAACCCGCACTCGTAGATGCTCATCTTCACGGGATCGGGCTTCCGTGGCCGGATCCTAACGAGGGAGAACATCCAAGAGGCAATCAGCATACCCGCTGGCACCGCGACGGCCAAAGCGGTGAATATGGCAATCAGACCGTATTGGCGGAAGTAATCGTCGAGAACGACACCCTCTGTGCCCATGCGCGGAATATAGCATAGGCCCCTAGGCGTTGCAAGCAAGTTCGCTCCCCCATCAACGCCGACTCATACGCGGAATCGCCTTGGAACCCACCTTCAATGTTAGGCTATCGCCATACAGCGGATTGCCACTTTCGATTATGGCGCACGTCTGACCGCCTAAGCGTTCTCTTGTATCTCTTGCCTTCAATGCTTTTCCTCTCTCTGCGCGCTCTGGGGTGAATTGTCTATTGGCTTTGGAAGGCCGCGCTCGGTTGACGGGTATGGGGCTTGGTGCTAAACTCGCCCCGAAGTTGATGGCATTGCCGAAGAACTCACAACGCTCATAACAACGGCGTCCAGGAGAACAGCATGACGAAAACGTTACTACTGGTGGTCTCTCTGCTTGCGCTCACCGCGCTCAGTTGTGGATTCACTCGAGCGGAGCCGACACGGATTCCCAAGACCCCGGTTCCCACTCTCCCGCCCGGCGCGGTAGTCGAAAAGCTCAGCATCATGAACTTCCAGCACGCCGACGCGACAGTCAAGGCCGGAACGATCGTCATCTGGACGAACAATGACAAACCGCTCCACACAGTCACACACATTAACACTGGTGGCAGTCGGTCCTTCAACAGCAAGACCATTCCACCGAACGCGGGCTTCCGATTCCAATTCACCGAGCCGGGCACCTATGACTACCAGTGCCTCATACACCCGGTAAACATGAAGGGAACGATCACCGTCACCGAATAGCGCATAATCCCGAATGCTTGGGGTCTCGTTCTTCGTCCAGGTGCAGTCAGACTACGATCAACTCGCCCCGCTGTGCTTTTTCCACCTCATTCCGCTCACCGCGCAGACGCTTGCACGTTTCCTGGTAGCGCTGGGCCAACTCCGGGCCCTGGAGCCGCAAATACTCCGCCTCAAACGCCCGGGCCGACTCGGTCGATACCGGCGCCGGAATGTCGATAGCCGCCGTCGTTATCCGGTCGTTCCCCCAGGCGTAAGCCACGACCTCTCCCTTACTGACAATCATGTTCACGCCAACGTTTGCCTCTACGATGGGCACTCCGTTCTCACGGGCCCGGGCAAGCACCGTCTCGTTCTGACCCTTCGACTTCGATCCGAACGACGGAATCAAGATGAACTGAGCGCCGTCGAGCACCAGCGTTCTCACAATCATCGGATTCCAGCGGTCGTTGCAGATCACGAAACCCGCTCGCCCGAACGGAGTGTCGAACGCCCGAAGCGTCGAGCCTACGCGGTTGAAGTTCCACGATTCGTCGGTCCCCTCCGCAAGCTGCGTCTTGTGGTACCGGCCAAGAATTTCCCCCTTAGTGTCGATGAATATCGCCGCGTTGAACACCTCGCCGCCAATCCGCTCGGCAAACCCAAATGCCAGGCACGTGCTTAGCTCCTGCGCGAGGTCCTGGAACCTTTGAATGTACTCACCGTCTAGCGGCTCGGCAATCTCCACCAAATCATCCGCTGTCTTCCGCCCCTCGATCACGTCCAAAACGACGTACCCTTCCAACACTCCCTCCGTCGTCAGAATGATGTCGGCCCCATCCTCAGCCGCCTTGCGGAAGAAACGCTCCATCGCATCCGCGTTCCCCGCTTTGTCCCACTTGGTCGGCTTCAGGGAGATCGCCGTAACCTTAACCTGCTTGTACATATGAAGCTCTCCTCTTGTCCGTCATTCTACCCGGCGTCAAATTCCCGCATCCGGTGGATAAACTGAATGACGTGTGCGCGATTCAGAATACCCACGAGCCGACCGCTCGAAAGTACCGGCGCTTGATGAATCCGATTCTCGCCAAGCAGGGACAATGCCTCATCCAGCTCGCAATCCGGGGACAGCGACTTCAGCGGGGCAGGCGTCATCACATCCCGCACCGACCTCTCATGCCATAGCGCTTGCGGAACTTCCTGCACGTCGGAAATCGAAAGTATCCCGAGAACATGCTCGCCCTCGCAGACGATCAACGCCCGGACCGACCCCCGAACGAGATGGCCGAACACGGCCTCATGCACCGTAACCTCGGGGACGACCGTTGGAGGCGCAACATCCATCACGTCCTCCACTTTGACCCCATCAAGCACAGACTCCACCTCGTCCTGACTCCGACTTGCGCTCGCCGCCCTGTTCAAGAACCAGCCCACGAGCACCGCCCACATCCCCTGCAACGCATGTCCCTGAATGACTTGGAAAACGCCGAACCCCACCAACAGCAGGCCCAGCACTTGACCGCTCCGAGTCGAAATCCCCGACGCCCGACGAAAGCTCCCCGTCACGGCCCATATGGCCGCTCGGAGCACCCGCCCACCGTCCAGCGGAAACGCGGGCAGCAGGTTGAACAATCCCAGCAGCAGATTGATGATCGCGACATACTCGATTGCCGCGTAGACCGGCGACGACCCTCCGCTTGCCACAGCGATAATGCCGATGACCGCCGCAATGGCAAGACTCGACAGAGGTCCCACGACCGAGATGACAAAATCGTCAACCGCCCGCCGCGACTCCGACGCGATGCTGCTCACCCCTCCGAGAAGAAACAGTGTGATGCCCTCGACCCGGTATCCTCGGCGTATCGCTACGAGAGAATGCGCCAACTCGTGCAGCAGCACCGAGACGAACAACGACAGAGCACACACGAACCCGGTCGACCAATAGGTTGCCGTGCTCCAGTGAGGATAGCGGTCCGGCAGAAACCCCGTAGCAAGGCTCCAGCTGAGAAAACCAACGATCAGGAACAGCGAAAAATGGATATCCACCCGGATTCCCAAAATCCTGCCAACTCCGATCGACGACGGCATCAGATTTCCCCTAACTCTGACGTGCAATTCTCCCCATGTGTATCTCCTTCGTAGGGTAGCATGCGCGAACGAGTGCTACTAGAACCCGAATCATCGTAACTGTTCAGAGTCGGTGAGATATGCAGGAATTGTCCTCCTGCTGTCATTCCGATGAGCGCAGCGACGAAGAATCTACAATCTCTCCCCCGCCGGGGGAGAGATACAGAGAGGGGGTCTTTGCAATTCAACTCACGGAGACTGAACAGTTACGAATCATCCACATTCCCGCGGCTCGCCCCGCTTGGTGGTATCATAGACGTGGCGAAAGGAGCCGGACATGACCACGCGCACCGATACGAAACGGCTGACCGCCAACGACCTCTTGCGCCTGTACAGCGAGGGGGTTCGCGGTGAACTCATTCGGGGAGAGCTTTGCCAGACCATGCCCACAGGACAAGAGCACGGCGAAATCGTAGTGAATATCACGATCCTATTGGGGACGTTCGTCAAGTCCCGGAAGCTGGGACGGTTGACGGCATCGGACGCCGGAGTCTGGCTCGAGCGCGACCCCGATACCGTGCGAGAGCCCGACATTGCATACTTCTCAGCCGAGAAGATGCCTCTCGGCACACGGGTCACCGGTTACTCCGAGACCGTTCCCGACTTGGTCGTGGAAGTGGTGTCCCCGAACAACAGTCTGCGAGAGGTCAACGACAAGGCGCTCATGTGGCTGAGCTACGGCGTTCGCTTGGTCTGGGTGGTAAATCCCGACACGCGCTCCGTGGACGTGCATCGTGCGGGCCGCGTAGCGTCAACGCTCTCGGAGAGTGACACGCTCGACGGTCTGGATGCGCTGCCCGGCTTCACCTGTGTGGTCTCCGACGTGTTCGATACGTAGTTTAGGGCATTCCCTAAGGGCGTCCTTTCCTTGACACTGGAATTGCCCTGTTGCTACCATTTTCCCCACGAAATCCGCCTGCTGCGAGCCTGCGCCGTAGCGTTCATTTTACCCCCGGAGGAATCGTGTGACGTTCGCAAAGTCGCTTGCCTGTCGTGGATGCGGCGAGGAGTACTCCATCCAGCCGCTCAACGTGTGCGAATTCTGTTTCGGCCCACTTGAAATCAGCTACGACTACGACGCGATGGCCCGCCACATCACCCGCGAGCGCATCGAGAAGGGCCCGCCGACCATGTGGCGGTACCATGACTTTCTCCCTGTCAGCGCCGACGCCGCCCTCGACATGGGCACCGGGTTCACGCCGCTCATCAAAGCCGAGAACCTTGGCCGCCTGCTCGGCCTCGAAAACCTCTACATCAAGAACGACGCCGTGAATCCCACCTACTCGTTCAAAGACCGCCCGGTCGGCGTCACCGCCAGCAAGGCGCTGGAGTTCGAGTTCGAGACATTTGCCTGCGTCTCCACCGGCAATCTCATGGGTTCCGTCGCGGCGCACGGCGCGAAGGCCGGACTGGACACCAAAGTCTTCTTCCCTGCCAACCTGGAACGCAGCAAGATCGTCGGCGCCGCCGTCTACGGCGCCACCCTCGTCGCCATCGACGGTACCTACGATCAGGTCAACCGGCTCGGCAGCGAGCTTGCCGACAACCACCATTGGGCCGTCGTCAACATCAATATGCGCCCGTTCTATGCGGAGGGCAGCAAGACCCTTGGCTACGAGGTGGCAGAGCAGCTCGGCTGGAAGCCTCCCCAGCACTGCGTCGTTCCCGCCGCATCCGGAGAGCTTCACACCAAGATTTGGAAAGGCCTCCAGGAAATGCAGGACGTCGGACTGATCGACAACGTCCGCACCCGAATGCACCTCGCCCAGGCCGAGGGATGCTCCCCCATCGTGACCGCCTTCCAAAACGGTGCGCCCACCGTTCAGCCCGTCATCCCAGACACCATCGCCAAGTCGCTTGCCATCGGCAACCCTGCGGCCGGCATCTTCTCGCTTGAGGTTCTGGAGGAGACGAGCGGGACAGCCGTAGCGTGCCTCGAAGAGGAAGTCGCGGAGGGGATCAAGCTGCTCGCCGAGACCGAAGGACTCTTCACAGAGACCGCAGGCGGTGTCGTGATATCGTCCCTCAAGCGCCTCGTCGATCAGGGCAAGATCAAGGGCGACGAGGTGACCGTAGCCTTCGTCACCGGCAACGGCCTCAAGACCCCTGAGGTGGTCGAGGACATCGTTCAGCCCATCTACACCGAGGCGACCTACGAGTCCATCGTAGACTCGCTCGCCGCCGCGGCCGCCGCGTAAATTGGTGGACTGCCTCGAAGGTAACTGTTCAGAGTCGGTGCGATATGCAGGAATTGTCCTCCCGCTATCATTCTGAGGAGCACAGCGACGAAGAAACTACAATCTCTCCTTCGGCGGGGGAGAGATACAGAGAGGGGGTCTTCGCAATTCAATTCACGGAGACTAAACAGTTACCCTCGAAGACTAAGTCTTTACCATTGGCCTTTCGATCATTACGCTATAAGCAGCCATCAACCGAAACCGGAGGAAGACCGATGAGCATCGTGGTGCGGATACCAACGCCCCTCCGCCGCCTGACGAACGGACAGGACAAGGTCGACGTAGACGGCAACAGTCTTGGCGGCGTCATCGACGCTATGAACGAGCAGTACCCCGGCCTCCGCGACCGGATCTGCGACGACCAGGGCCAACTGCGGAACTTCGTGAACGTCTACGTCAACGGCGAGGACGTGCGCTTCCTGCAGGGCCTCGATACTCCGACGACCGCCGGCGACGAGGTTAGCGTCGTCCCTGCCGTGGCAGGCGGATGCTGAGGTAACGTCGATGACAAAATCAGTCCGATACTTCTACTATAGGCGCTGAAGCGACTGCAACAAGGTGAAAGCGTGGCTTTCACGAACCGACGCCGAGGTCGAGTACCGCGACTTCTTCGCCGATCCCTTCACCGAGGACGAGCTTAGAAAGTTGCTCGGCGACAGCCCTCCGTCCGAGCACTTCTCATGGAACAGCCCGTCGCGCAGAAAGCTGGGCATCGACCGAGACGACACCTCCGAGGACGAGCTGGTGGCCCTCATGCTGAAAGAACCACGCCTCATCCGCCGCCCAATCATCGAGATCGACAGCGAACTCCTCCCCCCAATCAGCGGCTCCGCCAAAATCCAGCAAGCGTTAGCCGATATCCTAAAGTAGCCTTCTATGCCGGTCAGGCCTCATTCAAGACATTGGGCTTACTCCAGTGGGCCACGCCATGAATGCGCTTGATAGTGGGCGTGCCGGCGGTGAAGACCGGTGACGGTAGAATAGATCCACGATGGAATTAACCACCACGCGTCCCGACTGGGTATCCGACGATTGTTTCCCTTTCGAAAGCCGCTTTTTCACCGCGCAGGGTGGCCATCGAATACATTACGTTGACGAAGGCTCAGGCTCTCCTTTCGTCTTCGTGCATGGAAACCCGACTTGGTCGTTCGAGTTCCGCCACCTCATCGCCGACCTCCGCTCAGACTACCGCTGCATCGCCCTCGATCACGTCGGCTTCGGCCTGTCATCCCGCAGCGACAGCCGTGAGGACCACCACCCCGCGGCCCACGCGGAGCGCTTCGCAGAGTTGATGGAACACCTCGACGTTCGAGACGCCACACTGTTCCTGACCGACTGGGGAGGTCCGATAGGCTTGGACTTCGCTCGCAAGCAACCGGAGCGCGTGAAGAGCATCGTCATCGCCAATACCTGGTGCTGGCCCGTCTCCCGCGACTTACATTTCATCCAGTTCAGCTACATGATGCGGAGCTGGATCGGGCAGTTCCTCATCAAGCGGTTCAACATTTTCGTAAACAAGGTTATGCCGATGGCAGTTGGGAACAAGACCGTCTTGACGCCCGTCGTCATGGATCACTATCGCAATGCACTGCCCACCCCGAGTGCACGTTCAGCGTGCGCCGCCCTGCCAGGCCATATCATTGGCGCGACCGATTGGCTCCAGTCTATTTGGGACGATCGACGAACGTTCATCGACAAGCCGGCCCTTATCTTCTGGGGCTTCCGGGACATCGCATTCCGAAGAAAAGAACTCGAACGATGGAATAGCGAACTCTCAAATTTTACACTCCACGAGTTCGACGACTGCGGCCACTTCCTGGCCGAAGAAGCCCCCGAAAGAATCGCGCCGGCCCTTCGGGAGTTCATGTCACAATAACCTACACAACAGAAAGGCTGACGCACACCATCAGAGGTTCTCGTGAGAGTTTCTGCGACACGTACCAGAAGAAAACTGAAGGAGACATACGGTGAATCTACAAGGCAAGACAGCTATCGTGACCGGAGGCAGCGGCGTCCTGGGTGGACGCATCTGCATCGCACTGGCCGACGCCGGAGTCAACCTCGCCGTCGGGTACGCTAGGAGCCCCGACAAGGCCGCCGAGGTCGCCGAGGCGATGCGCGCAAGAGACGTTCGCGCGATTCCCGTCGCCTGCGACGTTACCGATCTTGACCAAATCAGGGCCGCCATCGCCGCCACGGTCGACGAGTTCGGCGGCATCCACATCCTGATCAACGACGGCGCGTACAACAAGGCCATCGACTTCACCGACATCGACGGCCTGACCTACGAGGTGTGGGACAAGATCATCGACATCAACCTCTCCGGCCCCATGCGTACGATCAAGGAAGTCGTCAAGCCGATGCGGGCGTCCGGCGGAGGCAGGATCGTTAACATATCGTCCGTCGCCGGTCTCGGCCCCAACGGCTCCTCCATCGCCTATGCCGTCTCCAAGGCCGGACTCAACCACCTGACCAAGTGCATGGCCCGCGGCCTCGCCCCGGACATCCTCGTCAACTGCGTCGCGCCGGGCTACCTCGAAGGCACCCTCATGTCATCCAACCTCACACCCGAGCACCGCAAGACTGCCGTCTCCGGAGCCGTCCTACAGCGCGCCGCCGACAAAGACGACATCGCCCGGCAGGTCGTCGAGTTCTGCCGCTCCGACACCACCACCGGCCAGACGCTGGTGATTGATTCGGGGCGTGTATTTCACTAGCCTCAATTTGCTACGACCAATTCAAGGGTCTACTCCCTATATCCCGTCCCCCAGTTCGTCATGGTGATCTACAAGGTGCGCGGGACGCCCGTCTAACCCCAAGCGTGGTATCATAAGCCGTACCTACGAAGGCTTCCCCAATGTCCCAAGACTACACAGAGATCATCACCATCGAGCCGGGAAAGCGATCAGGCAAGCCCTGCATCAGAGGCCTGCGCATCACCGTCTACGACGTCTTGGAGTACCTCGCGTCAGGTATGTCCGAAGACGACATCATCGCCGACTTCCCCGACCTGACACGAGAGGACATCCGAGCTTGTTTAGCATTCGCTGGTGGCACGGCAATCGCGTACAGATAGCAGGGTAGCATCCCATGACCGATACCAACGGACTCCACCTCCCGGATCTGACCATAAAGGGCTTTAGGGGAATCGATAAATTGTCCATCCTTCGGTTAGGGCGCGTCACCCTGCTTGCCGGTAAGAACGGCGTCGGCAAGTCGACTGTGCTGGAGGCCGTCCGGGTGTATGCAGCGCGCGGACGCTATTCCACCCTGTCCAGACTATTGTGGGATCGCGAGGAGGTGGCAGTCACCACTGACGAAGGCAGTGACATCAGACTTGCGCCTGATTTAAGGTCACTCTTCCACGGATGGGATGTCTCCCAAAACACTAGCATTTTAATCGGCCCCAGCAATGTCACAGACCATCTCACTATCAAGACAACTACTCTAATCGGTGAACAGACAGACTTTTTCGATCCCGAGACAGATTTTGTTCCCAAACAAGTACTACAGGTCGAATATGGAGGCAATGAGCAGATACTCCCATGGAGCGTCACACTTGACGAGTCCTTTGCCAGCCTAAGTCACATCACTGCAACCGTCCGTCGTATACTGCGGCAGTATAACAAAGAGGAACCGCCAACTGAGATAGAGTGCGAATCCTTAGGACCTGGACTTCCAAATAACAATGACCTATCGCGCTATTGGGACAGCGTGGCGTTGACGGACGACGAAGAGCGGGCAGTAAACGCCTTGAGAATGGTATTCGGCAAACAGATAGTGGACATGGCCGTGATTGGCGATCATCAGGCAATTGGCCGAACTATTGGTCAAAGGGCTATGGTTAGGATTAAAGAGCACGAACGCCCCATCCCCTTAAAGAGCCTTGGGGACGGCGCTTTACGTCTGTTTGGCGTTGCCTTGGCCCTCGCCAATAGCCGAGGTGGTTTTCTGCTCATAGACGAAGCTGAAAACGGTATACACCACTCATTGCAGCGTGACTACTGGCGAATGGTGCTCCAAACTGCACATGAGAATAAAGTACAAGTGCTGGCAACGACTCACAGTTGGGACTGTGTAACCGGCTTCGCTCAAGCTGCCACTGAACTCGAAGATGTGGAAGGCGTACTTGTTCGACTCTCCCGATCCAACGGTGAACTGCGCGCCATCGAATACCCCGAAGAGGAATTGGCTATCGCCGCCGAGCAAGGGATCGAGGTACGGTAGACCGCATGCCTAAAGGCAGCGCAACGCCGATGGAACGTGTCCTTCTGGTTGAGGGGCCGGATGATAAGCATGTGGTAGGTCACCTTCGTCAAAAGAACGGATTAGAATCTGTCTTTTGCATCAGGGATAAGGGCAACGACCGTTCCGTTCTCGATTCAATTGTTCCTGAGTTTAATGCCCCTGGTCGCATCTCGCTGGGTATCATGCTCGACGCAAACAGCGATCCGCATGGCCGCTGGCAGGCTGTGGCCAACAGACTTCGCGATGCCGGCATACAACCACCTAGCGCCCCATCGTTACACGGTACAATCATTCACGGCAGTCCTCGCGTCGGCATATGGCTCATGCCCGATAACCAATCAGGCGGAGAGTTAGAAGACTTCGTTGAGAGGATGATTCCAGGTAACGATGTCGTATGGCCCCTCTCCCAAAACTACATAGATCAAATTCCTAAAGCCGACCGCAAGTTTGCTGAAGGAAAGATTCTCAGAGCAAAAGTCCATGCTTGGCTCGCGGCCAGAGAGCATCCTAGACGAATGGGCTCAGCAATTGGCGTGGGAGATTTGGACGTCGACGTGGAAACTACCAAAAAGTTTGTGAGTTGGCTTCGACAACTATTCACCTAGAAGCCAATAAGTGCTGGAAACTCTCATATTCCAAGCATTTTCGGCGAGAACCGACATGGCGCAACCATGCACCCGCCCCCACTCTTCCGGTAACATATATCCATACCACCCCCTCACCGGAGGCACAGAATTGACCGCAAACCAAGCCCAATATGACATCGTGATCGCGGGACAGGGAGCCGCTGGATTCGCCGCGGCCCTCTACGCCGCTCGCTACCAGACCAAGCCCGTCGTCATCGGCGAGACCTTCGGCGGCGAGACCGCCATCGGGGGCTCCATTGAGAACTACCCCGGATACGTAGACATCGACGGCTTCGATCTCATGATGCACTTCAGGGACCAGGTCGTGAAATACGACGTGCCCATCGTCGACGACAAGGTCACCAAGGTCGTTGGCGTCGAGGGCTGTTTCGAGGTCGAGACCGAGTACAGCGGCACGTACCAGGCGCAGACCGTCATCATGGCAATAGGCCGCGAGCGCCGAAAGCTGGGCCTTCCGAACGAGGAGGAGTGGACTGGCAGAGGCGTCTCGTTCTGCTCCGTCTGCGACGCTCCTCTCCACAAAGACAACGTCGTCGCCGTGGTCGGCGGCGGGAACGCGGCAGTTGAGGGCGCAGTCCTCCTCGCCAAGTACGCCACGCAGGTCTACATCATCTACCGAGGCTCCGAGTTCTTCAGGCCCGAACGCATCATCGTCGACGAGTTGAATCGCACACCTAACATCACCCAACTGCTCGAAACGAACGTAGTCGAGCTAATGGGAACGAATGACCTCGAGGGTATCCGCATCGACAAGCCACTCAATGGCTCTGACGAAATGGCCGTCGACGGCATCTTCATAGAGATCGGGGCCGACCCGCACGCCGACATCCCCAAGGAGCTCGGAATCCACCTCAACGATGAAGACGAGGTGATCGTGGACAAGGGCATGCGCACGAACGTGCCCGGCATCTTTGCAGCCGGCGACCTCACCGACGCCTCAGGCGACCTAAAACAGACCATCACGGCCGCGGCCCAGGGAGCCATCGCGGCGTCTGCCGCCTACAAATACATCATGGAGCACCCTGCCGCCTGCCCGTGGCACGCTGCAGCGCTTCCCCAGGAAGAAGCCGTTACCGTCTAGTACTCAGTCAACTTGAATATGACGAACTGGCAGATGCCGATTTATCCCCTCTCCCGTCGTGGGAGAGGGCTAGGGTGAGGGTGTTCTGAGTAAGCTATCAAGATCATGTGGAAACGGTACTAGCCGGGTATTCAAGCGGACTGCCGTTGAACCTGAGCCTGTCGAAGGGTGAAGCCCTTCTCATCACGCCTCAGATCACTGCGCTATCGCGGCGATGACCTCGATCTCAACGAGCATGTCCGGGTGGAAAAGTTCCTGGACGAACACAAACGTGTTCGGGGGAAAGACCCTGTCGGCATATATCTCTCCGAACAGCTTCTCTCGCTCATCGAGATATGACTGGCGGTTCTCCGTCCCGACGAGATAGGTTCGCACCTGCACGATGTCTTGGTACGTCGCCCCCGCGTCGGCAAGTATCGCCCCCACCCGCTCATAGGCAATGCGCGTCTGAGAGCCCGCGTCGCCCTTGGCGAGCACCTCGCCGTTCTCGTCCACTGCCACCTGCCCCGCGAGAAACAGCAGTTCCTTGGCGTCAACCCGAGCGATGTGGGAGTACATCCCCACCGGCCCGGGCACGTTTGGAGGATTGGCGGTTAGCCGTCCCTTTCCCATGTCGATTTCCCCTTGAAGTTCGAGAGGCGGGCATGTGCCCGCCCCTCACTGTGTTCTTACGTGACCGGCGATGCCCGGCCAGACAATTGCCCCTTTAGGCCATTACCTTTGCGCTCTCCACTATCGAGTCGGCCTTGCTCATCAGGTCGGCGATCATGCCCTCGATCTCCGGCGTCACGACCGAGTCGCGTGACGGCAGCCGCGACGGCCCCGACGGTCGGCCCATGTGCCGCATGAACGGCTTGACGAAGACGCCCTCGCCCGCAGTCTGGGAACCGATGGCCGCCCTGATTCGCGAGTACGGCGCGTTGAACTCGTCGAACACGCGCTGCGCCTCGTCGTACAAGCCAGCCGTCATGAGCTCGTGCACTGCTATGGAGTGAGCGGGATAGAAGTTCGGCACGTGGCTCACCCACGCCTTGACACCAAGCATATGCCCGTAGATGCCTAGCGGACCGTTGTTCACGACCGCCGCACGTGGAACGAAGTATTTGATCCCCGCGAGGTAGTTGCCGATGTCAGGCGACCCCCACTTTACGGCCACCGTGTTCGGGACCTTCAGTATCTCTTCCGCTACGTCCATCGTCATGTCGTACTTGGAGCCTGAGTACCAGTGGCTGTAAGCCGCGAAGCCGACTTCCGTGTGCCTGGCGACCTCGTGGACCCAGTCGATCATGTCGCCCTTGTGCACGTCGTAGTAGTAGGCGCTGCTCATCTGGACGATGTCGACTCCGACTTCTTCGCACCACTGGCAAAGCTCGATCGTCGTGCGGATGTCCGTGCTCTGGACGCTCGCAAACGTCGGGATGCCGTTCGGCACCGCCACGTCGGCGATGGCCTTGATGGCCGCCTTGCGCTCCTCGGGGTTCATCACCGTGAAGTCTCCGCCCGAGCCGACGGCAATGAAGACCGTGTTGCCCGGTGCCGCCCCCTGGTCTACGATCCACTGCACGTTCTCCTGCGTGCCGTCTACGTCAAGCGACTTGTCCTCTTTGAATATCGTCGCCAATGGGATGACGACGCCGTCCATCTTCTGCTTTGCCTCCTCAACCGTAATCATTCGTTCCTCCTCTATATTTTCTAGTAGTTGTAGTCCCGCCCGCCCGATTCATATGCCGGACTGAACGTAAATGGGTCCCATCAGTTCACGACCGACCAGCCGAAGCCGACCAATATCTCACGCAGTTCGTCGAGCTCCTCTTCATTCAGAGGCTTGGAAGGCGGACGGGACGCTCCCGCCGGCTTGCCCATCAGGTACGAGAGCCCCTTCTTGACCCTGCCCTGCCCGCCGGATCGCTCATCGACCTTGGCCGAGTAGTCCCGCAGGGGGTTGTTCACCTTGTCCCAAAGCGTCTGCGCCTCGTCGTAACGCCCCGATTCCATGTGGTCCCAGATCTCGAGATCGTGCGGCGGGTACGCTTCCGCCGTCAGGTTAATGTATCCGCGACCGCCCATCTTGTGACTCTCTGCCGGCGATCCGCCGTTCTCGATCACGCTGAAGATGTGGGCGAACTTCGCCATATCCTCCTGCTTGCCCTCCGGTGGTGGGCTCCACTTGATCGAGGCCACCTGCGGAATGTCCTCCATCCGCATGATGGTGTCGACCTCCACGAGGCCGCCCGGCATCCACTGCGTGCAGTACACCATGATACCGATGTCGATGTTGTCCGAGATGTCGCTATAGTAGTCGATGAGGTCGTCCTGGCTCGGCAGATTGAATATCGGCGGACAGATCTGCAGACCGATCGCCCCCATATCCTGGGCGATTTTCGCGTCCTCGATGGTGCGCTTCGTGTCCTTGTAGTGAAGTCCGCACACTATGGACGCACGATCCTTCGCCGCCTGCACCACCGTTCGGAGCAGCAGAGGCCACTCCTCGTCCCTCAACATCGGCCCTTCACCCATGGCCGCCGCGACCTTGATGACCGCCTTGCCCTTCACCAGCCCCTCGTCGACCCACTGTTGCGTCAACTCGTGCATCCGCCCGAAGTCGACCTCGAAGTCATCGTCAAACGGTGTCGGCACCGTCGCTATCGGCCCCTGTATCAGCTCACGAAGCTCTGCTCGATCCATGCGTTCTCCCTCATTCTTAAGCTTGCGAAATTATACCACGCCAACGCCCCCGCGTAATCACCTACAGTCTCTCCTCCGCCGGGGGAGATCACCTACGGTCTCTCCTCCACCGGGGGAGAGATACAGAGAGGGGGCAGGCTTAACTCACTATTTTCTACGCATTTCTTTCTACTTTACTTCCCTCTACGCCAGCACCGCCTCCCGCTCCCGCTCCGGCACCGGGAACCCGAATCCAATGAGCATCTCCCGCAACTCGTCCAAATCAGCTTGAGACAATGGCTCAGAGGGCGGACGCGAGTCCCCGATGTCCATCCCCATCACCTTCATCATGCCCTTCTTGACGCGGGCCTGACCGCCGGACTCTGCCCCTGTCTTGGCATAGAACTCGCTCAGCGAGTCGTACACGGCGAACCACATGTTGCGGGCTTCCTCGTACTTGCCCTCCTCCATCAGGTCCCACACCGCGAGGTCGTGAGGCGGGTGAATCTCCGATGTCCAGTTGATGAAGCCGCGACCACCCATCCTGTGGTTGCGCGTCGGGTCCTTGGTATTGTCGATGATGTTGACCTTGTCCTTGAGGTCGAAGATCGCCTCGTACGGGTAGCCCGGCGCCGCCCACTTGATCGCGACCACGTTGTCGAAGCCTGCCATGGTGCGGTAGTCGTCGGGCGTTATGAGGTCGCCGAGCATCCCCATCGTGTTGTAGATCATGATCCCGATATCGATGGCGTTCGACACGTCTTCGTAGAACCGCAGTACGTCGCCGCGAGTTGGGCCGTTGTGCACCGGCGGAGAGATCTGCAGACCGATCGCGCCCATGTCCTGGGCCTTCTTGGCGTCCTCGATCTGGCGAATCGTGTCTTTGTAGTGCAGACCGCACAATATGGCGGCCTTGCCATCCGCCGCCTGCACCGCCGTGCGAAGCAGCGCCGGCCACTCCTCGTCTCGAAGCTGCGGCCCTTCACCCATCGCCGCCGCGACCTTGATGACCGCTCTGCCCTTCACCAACCCTTGATCGACCCACCACTGCGTCAGATTATAGAACTTCCCGTAATCTACCTCGAAGTCATCGTCGAACGGCGTCCCCACTGTCGCCATAGGCCCAATGATCAAACTCTTGATTTCATCCAGGTTCATGGTTCTCTCCTCTATTCATGTCATTTCTCCCGTCAATATCGTCGCCCCTATTCTACGCTCAAAGCATCACTTTCAGAAAGCCGCCGATTCCCAAATGTCCTAAACATTCGTATGCTACGCAAGATAGCCACCCTCCAAAGCTGATCCGGTACTCTTTCATCAGTCATCCACACGCGCGCCCACACCGTCATTCCCGCGAAGGCGGGAATCCATCCCCCCGGCAAACCCAACCTTGTGGCGTCCTAGCCTGTCGCCTGCCCACCCCCACTCAAAACGGCCCCGCCTGTACCGACGCAATCTCCTCCCTGTCCATCTCATAGAAACTGCAGAACTTACATACCGACGTATCCGACCTGAGCGGGAAGCCCACCTTCTCGACCGGCGCATTCACTTCCACATCGTCAAGATACCCTCGCATCGCCGCAATACTGTCGCGTATCACGTCCACTCCGTCGTCGAGGTCTTCCTGCGTGTAGGCGTAGTCTTCCGCCGTGCCATGGGCCAGCCGCTCGATTCGCACGCTGATGTCCGGCCCCCTTACGCCGTGCATCTCCCTGAGATACAGCGCATATACGAGGGCCTGCTCCCTGTCGTCCTCTTCCCTCCGGCCCGACTTCCAGTCCACGACCGTCCAGTTGTCGTCACCCTTCCGGTAGACGAGATCGGGAACGGCGTGAATCGGCGTTTCGTCAACATAGAAAGTCGCGAACTCCTCGACGTTCTTCACCTCCACGAACGGGGCCGCGACCGCCTCACGGAAGCTCTTCGAGACCAGCAGGTTGTCGAAGCATGTCCGCAGAATGTCCCTCGACTCTGCTATCTTGTTCTCGCCGATGCCCGTGTCGTAGTAGAACTCATGGAACATCCGCCGCCATTTCGGCGAGCGTTCCCATTCCGGCCTGTCCTGCGACTCCACCCACGCCTTGTTCAACCGGTTCCGCGCGGCGTCGTACAGCTCGTCCGCCGTCGGCGTCGATGCCCCCGAACGCGCCCGGTGAATGGCTGTCGACGCTGCCTCATGCACCGCCGCGCCGATCTCCAGCGGCAGACTCGTAAGGTTCTTCAGGCGATAGGCAAGCTGGGCGCTCTCGGACACCGTCTCCTCCCAGCCGTTATGCGACCCGTAGTATTGGTAATAGTACTTGCGTGGGCACTCCTGAAACGTCGCCCGCCTGCTATGCGACCACGACCACCCAGGATATTCACTGCGTTCGTATGTCATTGGACTTCCAACGTGTCTGACACGGAGAATCCCCGTTTGAGAGATGCTCGGTACATACTACGGCATTTTGCGGATAGCAGTCTTCCGCGTGGAAGGTAGCAGGACCATCTCATATGCGGTGGCGGGCACACCATCAACCGTCACTCCGGCGAAGGCCGGAGTCCAGAGGGGTGGGTTGGGAGGCTCTCACAAGGTTGGCACTGAGTAAAGCTAATTTGCCCTGGAAAATAGGAAGAGGACTTGTACAATGTACTGTGACACCGTACACCTACACGCATGATCGTCCGTTCCGTCCGCCAGAACATGACTCCCTCACACCCCGGAGACTTCGTTCGTACGGAGATTATCGAAGAGTTGGGCCTGACCGTCACGAAGGCAGCCGAGATTCTTGGCGTCCGACGTGCGACTCTTTCGGATCTCCTGAACAGCAATTCCGCGCTTTCGCCGGAGATGGCGTTGCGCATCGAGAAGGCATTTGGCGTGAGCATGGACATGCTGCTGAGGATGCAAGCCTGGTACGACGCCTCACAAATGCGCGCCCGATCGCACAAGATCAGAGTCGAACGCTACCAACCCGTCTGACCAGAGACAGCAGAGCCGACGCACTACAGCGGCAGCGGCACCTTCTTACCCGACTGCGAGCTCCTCAGCACAGCCTCGGTGAACTCCATGTACCGGACGCCGTCCTCGAACGTCTGGCGCGTGACCTTCTCAATGCCCCTAATCGCGTTCACGAACTCTTCCTCAACCCGCCAGTGGTCTCGTTTCTCGTCCGGGATCGGCACCTCGGTAAAGGTGGTCTCACCGCTCTTGGCGATCTCGACGTGGGTCCCCTCGAAATCGACGTGCAGGGTCGCGTCGCTCCCGAACATCCACATCTGGTTCGGCCCCAGACCCGTGACCTCGCTCACCCGAAGGTGCAGGATCGGCCCCGCGTACATCTCCGCAAGTATCTCCACGAGGTCCGGCGGCGATACCGTCCGAAGCATCCCCGTTGCGGCGTCCCGGCGAGCCTTGACGTTTGTGCGGGTCAGCGCCGTGATGCTCGAAGCAGCCCCCAGCCACCGCGTGATCGCCTCGTACCACACGCCCATGAGCATGACATTCATCCCGTTGAGGTCACGGTCGTGTCGCCACAGGAATGGAAGATCGGGATTAATAAACGTCCCCTGCATCCCCTTCGATGGGTCGAACGCCGACACTGCAATATCCACCGACAGCAGGTCACCGAGAGTGCCCTCGTTGATCGTGTCGATGATCGTCTGGTCAAAGCCGTACGTGATCGGGCCCGGCACCACCTGTGTAATCAGGTTCGGACGCAGCCGAGAGGCATACAGCATCTCGTGCGCCTGCTGGGCGTTCATTGCCAGCCTCGCCTCGGTCAGAACGTGCTTGTTGGCCTCCAGCGCCGCGACAACAAGCGCCTTGTGCATGTACGGCCAGGTCCCTATGCAGATCGCGTCCGTGTCGTCCGCCGCGATCAGATCGAACGGGTCGTCGTAGACCGTAGAAATCCCAAATTCATCCGCAACCCGCTGGCCCGACTCCCTACTCCTGTTCGCCACCGAGACGATCTCCACACCGTCCAGCGCCTGAAAGCCTGGAATATGCTTCTCTTTGGTATTAGCACCGGCCCCTACAATTCCAATTCTGATAGTTTCCATTCCGTTTCCTCTAAGCGTGAGTTAGCTACTGGTGACCATTCCCGTCAGTCCCACATACACCATCCTGTCATTCCCCCACACCACCCCGTCATTCCCGCGAAGGCGGGAATCCATGCCCCTTGTGGAGCATATACGGTATCAGAATTGACGTACCATATTCGCGAGTGTAACGACATAAGCTGCGACAGCTAAGGCAACTTCTCGATACCGCCCTAACCCGCCGCCGGATACAACAACCGCCCCTGTCGCTCCGTCTCAACGCGGAACAGGTACCCATCGATAGTCGTCACATACAGCGTCGAGAGCCCTTCCTCCGCGAACGTACAGTTCGTCGGTCGGTCGACTGGAACGTCGTGCCGTTCCAGCACCTCGCCCGACGGAGAGAACACATAGATGGACGGTCCCGGCCCGCCCTGCGCCCATCCGGCCGTCGCGATCAGGTTCCCCTCCGTGTCCAGACACATCCCGTCGATGCCCCGGTGCGCCCCGAAGTCGTGGAGCACCTCCATCTCCCCCAGCGAACCGTCGTCGTTGACCGGATACCCCCGCAGCTGGCGAAGCTCGTCCTCCAGCCTACCGCTCTGGGCTACGTACAAGACGCTGTGATCGAGCGAGAACAATAGCCCGTTTGGACGGGTCGTGTCGAACGTCACCCGATTGATCGACCAACGCCCGTCGTCCTGCGGATCGAGACGGTACACCGAGTCGTGATCAAGGTCCTTGTTCGCCACGTCCTCGCTCCAGTCCCCGCCCGACCCTTCGTAGTACGGATCGGTGAACCACACCCTCCCCTGAAGGTCGATGGCGAGATCGTTCGGGATGTTCAGCCGCTTACCCTCGAACCCGTCCGTAAGCGAGGTCGCGGAGCCGTCCGCCTCGTACCGCACGACGCGCCGCGCTCCCCCCTCACACGCATACAGCACGCCGTTGGGATCGAACATCATGCCGTTGGCGAAGTTCGTGTCTTCACGGTAGACCGTTGACTTGCCCGTCGCCGGATCGTACCGCATGATGCGAGACTGCTGAATGCTCGTGAAGAGCAGCGCCTCGCCGTCCCATGCGGGACCTTCGGTAACGTTGCCGTACGGACCGTCCACATGCTCGAAGTGCCAGGACATGCCCGCCTCCTAAACGATCTCTTCCGACTCGCCGATGTCCCCCGACTCTTCGCCCGTGATCTCCGCGCCCACCGCCCGAATCTCGCCGAACTCTTCCCGGATGGCGTTGTGGACTAGCCGCCGGTCCGAGCTGTACAGCACGAACCGCGCACCCTCGCGAAGCCACTGCTTCGTCAATTCGACCGTTTGGTGGTGCACCAGCACCGGCACGTTATACTCGCCGCAGGTAGCGATCACGGTCCGCAGCGCCGCCTCGTAGTCGGGATGGCCCGTTTCATCGGGAATCCCGTATGAGGTGCTGAAGTCGTTCGGTCCCACGAAGATGGCGTCGATGCCCTCGACCTCCAGAATCTCAGGCAAGTTCTTCACCGCCGGCTCGCTCTCGATGCCAATGATGCACACATTGTTCTTGTTGCGCGCTGCGAGGTACTCGCGGGTCTCCTCGCTGGGGAATTCCCCGGTCGTCATCACCCGATCAACGTACTCCCCCTTCATCGGCAGCCACTTCGTCGCGCCAACAACCTCGCGCACCTCCTCCACAGTCTCGCAGTACGGCGCGAGAATCCCCTGCGCCCCCGCGTCAATCGCCATCGTGACATAGTGCGAGCTCGGTATGGGCACCCGGACTATGGGTACGACCCCTACCCCCTTGAGTCCCGCCAAGAGGTCTGCAATATCCGCCCGCCCTCTCGCGGCGTGCTCCGAGTCGATGACCACGTAATCCAGCCCCCATTCGCCGACAGCGTCCGCCCACCGAGGGTTCCTGGCCAGGCTCAGCATCGTCCCGTATACGACTCCGCCTTCCTTCGTCTTCTGCTTCAACTGTTGACCGTTCATGCTTCACACATACCAGTTCAAGTTGGCCTTTCGGCGCGAGTGATTGTATCCCCCCGACCGCGAAAGTCAAGCGATATTCGCTTTACCCCCTCTCCCGTCCGAGGGCGTCTCATAATTCGACAGCATACATTTCTCTACCAGAGGCTGCCACGAGTACCGTCGTTGTAGGCGCCTTGCACTACGAAACATACCATCCTTTACCGTCATTCCTGCGAAGGCAGGAATCCACTGCTGCCTGGCAAGAGAGCCTGGCTATTTCTGAGACAGCCTCCGTCCTGGGAGAGGGCTTGCGGTGAGGGTGAACAGTCCGGCCTAGAGAGATGACGAAATACTACACTTCCGGTATTAGCCCTTATGACCAGATATGCCACCCCATTCTCCCTAAGAACCCTTCCTCCCCAGCGTTCTCCGCGCCCTATGTGGTGAATCGAACCTAGCACCCAGAACCCTGAACCCCCTATAATCACCTGTGGGAGGGCATCAAACAGTGAAAATCGGAGCGCACGTTTCAACGGCAGGCGGCGTCAGCAAGGCCGTCGACAGAGCGGTGGACATCGGAGCCGAGACGATTCAGATATTCGCCTCCTCTCCGCGATCTTGGGCATTCAAGCCGCTCGCGGAGAGTGAGATCATCAAGTTCCGCGACAAAGCCGATACCCTCGGCGTCGGCCCCACGTTCATACACGGGAGCTACCTCGTGAACCTAGGCGGCCCGCCCGAGCTTCTCCAAAAGTCCATCAACTCCCTGTCTCTAAACATGGAGGCGGCCGGTCAGCTGGGCGCGCAAGGCGTGATATTCCACACCGGCTCCCACAAGGGTCGCGGCTTCGAAGCGATATTCGAGCAGGCCACACTCGCCCTCGCTACCATCATCGAAAACAGCCCGCCTGACATCTGGCTCATGATCGAAAACAGCGCGGGCGCGGGCGACCACATCGGCTCGAAGTTCGCCGAGATCGGAAAGATGATTCAAGAGGTCGGCAGCGACCGCATTCGGGTCTGCCTCGACACTCAGCACTGCTTCGGCGCGGGCTACGGCATAGCCGACCCCGACGAAATCAACGCCGTCATGTCCGAGTTCGACGATGCTATCGGACTCGACCGCCTCGGCGCCGTCCACGCGAACGACTCCAAGGTCGCGTTCGGCTCCGGCGTCGACCGCCACGAGAACATCGGCGATGGCGACATCGGCTTGGAAGGCTTCAAGACCATCATGGCCCACCCCGCATTTGCCGACGTGCCTTTCCTGCTCGAAGTGCCCGGTGCCGACAAGAAGGGCCCCGACAAGGTAAACGTAGACCGCCTCAAGACTATCCGGGCCGACCTGGATTTGGCATGAAGGAGACCGAACGCCCCGACCCGCGACGCGTCGCCCGCTACCGACGATACCTGAAAAGCGAACTGCATGCCGCCGCCCTCTATTCCGCGCTGGCCCGAATTGAGAACAACCCCGAGCGTTCGAAGGTCTTCCAAGACCTCTGCGACTCCGAAATGGATCACGCCAGGGTGTGGGCCACCAAACTCGGCATCGCGACCACACCCCCAACGACCCTGGGACTCTTGGGCCTGCTCCGTTTTGGATTGGCGAAGGCATTCGGCACCAATGCCGTCATCCCCCTGCTGCTTTGGGAAGAGTCCGGAGAGATCCGCGAGTATTACGCCGACCCCGAGGCCACCGACATCGCCAAGGACGAACGCCACCACGAGCGAGTCCTCAAGGGCTTGGCGCGAGGACAGACCGAGTCCGTGCCCCTGTGGGAGGAAAGCCGTTCCGCCACCGGCGCGAGCGGGAACATTCGGGCCGCCGTGCTCGGCGTCAACGACGGCTTGGTCTCCAACCTCAGCCTCGTCATGGGCGTCTCCGGCGGAACGGACAACACCGACTTCATCCTCCTTGCCGGAGTGGCCGGTCTGCTGGCGGGCGCGTTCTCCATGGCCGCCGGCGAATACGTCTCCATGCGGTCGCAACGCGACATCTACGAGCACGAGATCGACAAGCAGAGAATCGAGATCCGCGACTGGCCCGACGAGGAGCAGGCCACTCTCGATCTCATCTACCAGTCCAAGGGCCTCACCGAGGCCGAAGCCGACCTGATCTCCCGCCGCGTCATGGCCGACGCCGAGGCTGCCCTCGACACCATGGCGAGAGAAGACCTCGGACTCGATCCCAACGAGCTCGGCTCTCCCTGGGGCGCCGCCACGGCATCGTTCGCCGCATTCGTGGGCGGAGCAATTGTCCCGATTCTCCCTTTCCTGTTCAACCTGGGAAACAGCGTCATCGTCAGCGCCGCCCTCAGTGCAGTTGCCCTGCTCCTCGTCGGCGGTTCACTCGCCGCCGCCTCCGGCAACCGGCCGTTCTGGGGAGCCCTCCGAATGCTCCTCGTCGGAAGCGCTGCCGCCGCCGTCACCTATGCCATTGGCACTCTTGTAGGTGTCTCTGTAGCGGAGTTGGGCTAGTACTCAGTCAACTTGAATATACTGAATAGGCAGATGCCGCTTTATCCCCTCTCCCGTCGTGGGAGAGGGCTAGGGTGAGGGTGAATCGTAGTATCAAAACCATGTTGACATGGCACTGGTACCGTTCCAAGCTGAATATGACAGTCGAATTGAGAGGTGCCTATCCCCTCTCCCGTCGTGGGAGAGGGCTAGGGTGAGGGTGAATCGTAGTATCAAAACCATGTTGACATGGCACTAGTCATATCGAATTTGACACGCAAGAACGCATGGTCTATAATGGGCACCTGCCTGCAGACCACCCAGGCTCAGCGTCGGACAAGGGAAAATGGTACAAAATGGTACAAAATGGTACATATTTTCATAAATGCTAAGGTCTCCAACCCCACCGTCCCTCCTACGCATTACTTTCTACCCAATAGGATCCCACCATGCTAACTCTCGTCCCCGAGGACATTGAACGATACGCCATCGAGCACACGACCCCCCTGCCCGACTACCTCCACGAGCTTACCGATTACACCTACGAGAACATGAACATCCCTCAGATGCTCTCCGGCCCGATTGAGGGCACGCTTCTCCAGACCCTCGTGTGGGCGACAGGCGCGAAACGCGTCCTGGAAATCGGAACGTTCACCGGATTCAGCTCCCAGATGATGGCCGCCGCCCTCCCCGAGAACGGCGTCCTCGTGACCTGTGACATCGACCCGAAGGCGGCGAAAGTCGCCAGGGAGTTCTACGCCAAGAGTCCACATGGCCACAAGATAGACCTCCGCCTCGGCCCAGCGCTCGAGACCTTGAAGACCCTCAACGACTGGGTCTTCGATGTGGTCTTCATTGACGCCGACAAGACGGGCTATGCCGCCTACTACGAGAAGGCCGTCGAGCTTCTCGCCCCCAGGGGCGTCATCGCCGTCGACAACGTCCTCTGGAGCGGTCGAGTCCTCGACCCGCAGACCGACGAAGACCGCGCCATCGCCGCCTTCAACGAGCGGGTCAAGGCCGACACCCGCGTACACCACGTCCTCCTGCCCATACGCGACGGCGTGATGCTCATCAGGAGGGCGTCATAAAGTGAGCGAAACGAACGACTACGCGGTCCTCGCCGAGGGACTGGCCAGGAACTTCGGCGACGTGAGGGCCGTAGACGGCATCGACCTGGCCGTGCGCAAAGGGGAGATCTACGGATTCCTCGGCCCCAACGGCGCGGGCAAGACGACCGTCGTACGAATGCTGATTACCTTGCTGATGCCGCACGGCGGCAGGGCTATGGTCGCGGGCAAGGACGTCGTTCGCGAGCCGAAAGAGGTCCGACTGCGAGTCGGCGCCGCCCTCCAGGAGGCCGCCCTCGACCCCAAGCAGACCGGCAGAGAGATACTTCGCCTCCAGGGATGGCTTTTCGGCATGTCCGGTCGAGAGGTCGACAGGCGGCTCGCCGAGCTTGAGTCCCTCATGGACATCGGTGACGCCATCAACCGCTTCGTCGGCACGTACTCGGGAGGCATGAAGCGCCGCCTGGACCTTGCCGCCGCCCTCATCCACGACCCCGAAGTGCTGTTCCTCGACGAGCCGACAACAGGACTAGATCCCCTCAGTCGCAACCGCGTTTGGGAGGAAGTCCGCCGCATCAACAAAGAGCTCGGCGTCACGATCTTCCTGACGACCCAGTACCTGGAGGAAGCCGACATCCTCGCTGAGCGCGTCGGCATCATCGACCGCGGCAAGATCGCCGTCGAGGGAAGCCCGGCCGACTTGAAACGTTCCGTGGGCAAGGATGTCATCATCGTCCAGATCGAAGGCGATTCATCGACAGCCGTTGCTTCACTCAAAGGCATAGAGGGAGTCAGCCAGATTGAAGACCACGGCCAGGAGCTTGTCGTATCGGTCGAAAACGGCGCCGCCCTCGTTGGAAACGTCGCTCTCGTCCTCGACCGAAGCGGCGTCACCGTCGGCGAGATCACCCTGCGAACGCCGACCCTCGACGACGTGTTCCTGACCGTCACCGGCGGTCGTATACAGGTCGATGTCGATCCGACAGAAGACACGGAGGCAGCATGACCACGGTAGAGGATGCAGCGCGAAGTACGTCTTTCCGAAGCGTTCGCCGCCACCGGCGATGGGCCTTCTTCTCCGACCTCGCCGCCGTCTCCTCTCGGGCCCTTAGGGCCACGAGACGGGATATCGAGAGCCTCTTGCCAGCCCTTATCATTCCCGTGTTCTTCTTCGTGGTCAACATCGGCGCGCTCCAAGACGTCGCCGAGAACATCCCCGGACTCGACTACAAGGCCTTCCAACTTCCCGTCGCTATCATCTTCGCCGTGACGGGCATATCGCGCGCGATCACCCTCGTCTTCGACATCCAGAGCGGCTACTTCGACCGCCTGTCTCTAACCCCGGTAAACAGGGTATCGCTGCTGCTCGGCCTCATGGTCGCCGATTTCGCCCTGTGTATAGCACTCTCCATACCCGTCGTGATACTCGGCTTCGTCGTTGGAGTCCGATTCGAGAGCGGCCTGATCGGCATTCTCGCGTTCGTCCTCATTGCCGGGATATGGAGCCTCGCCTTTGCCGGATTCCCCTACGCCATAGCACTCAAAACCGGCAACCCCACGGCCGTCAACACCAGCTGGCTCCTCTTCTTCCCCTTCGTCTTCCTGACAACGGTCTTCCTCCCGCAGGAAGCCCTCACCGGCTGGATGAGCACCTTCGCGAACTACAACCCCGTCACCTACCTCCTCGGCGCTCTCCGCTCACTCATCACCGACGGCTGGGACATTGCAGCACTCGCCAAAGGCTTCGCCGCCATCGGAGGAGTCGCCGCCGTAAGCCTCACCCTCGCCTTCCTCTCCCTCCGAGGCCGCGTCCGACGCAGCTAACCGTCAACTCATACCTATTCGTTCTGACTACGTCGCTATTTGCAGAACCAGCGTCCCCATCCGTCATTCCGGCGAAGAGCCTGCCCTGTACCCCGATACGGGGCCGGAATCCAGAGAGCCTGATCAGTAAGATTACGGCGGCATCACACAGAATTGGTCCTGCCTCACCACGTTCTACGCAATACTTTCTACTTTCTTTTCTTCACTTTCTTATCCCCCTCAAATATGTCATACTCTGAAAAAATCAACCATACACCCAACACGACACGCTGGAGGCGCACCATGGCAACCGAGACAAGAATCAGCACGAACGGCGTGGAGCCGGTGGTCACCGGCCCCGTAATGCAGGCCCGGCGAGTGGGTAGAGGCCCTGCTATCTGGCTGGCCGGCGACCCCGAAGACCTCAAACCCTGGATGGACCGCGGCGCGGCAGGCATCGTCACCAATACCGTCGTCCTCAACGACATGGTCAAGAAGTACGGTCAGATCAAGGACGTCGTCCGGCGCTACCTCGACATCACGGACAAGCCCGTCGTCGTCGAGGTCGACGGCCACTCCACTGATGAGCTGATCGACGTCAGCCACTCTTTCACCCGGATGTCCGACCAGATCATCATCAAGATACCCTGCAACTCAAACGGTTTGGGGGCCTTCCGACGCTTGGCCGAAGAGAGCATCGAGACCTACTGCACCACCGTATTCTCCCTGCCCCAGGCTGCCGCCGTCGCGCAGGCGGGCGCTACCCACATCCTCCCCTTCTGCGAGCCCGTCAAGCAGATGGGAGGCGACCCGACCCAGCTCGTTCGCGAGTGCGTCCAGATGTTCTCCGGTTGGGAAAACCGCCCCTACATCACCGCCGCCCTCGTCAGGAGCGTCGAGACCGCCTACGCCGCCCTCCGCGACGGCGCTGACGGCATCATCATCTTCTGGCCCATATTCCAAGAGATGATGGAGCACCCCCTCACCGACACCTGGAACGAGACCTTCATGGGCGAGTGGGTTTCCATGAACGATGCCGGCCTCCTAGAGGGCGTCCCCGTCCGCCTCGACTAGGACCATTTTGGAAGTGGCATTGCCCCCTCTCCCGTCGTGGGAGAGGGCTGGGGTGAGGGTGATAAGTCCCCCTCTCCCGTCGTGGGAGAGGGCTGGGGTGAGGGTGACGCACACAACCGTTTCCCTTGGTGTGGTTCCCTACCGCCCCGACGCCTTCCTCCGCTCCAATGCCCCCTCGACCAGCGCCCGAACCGCCACCCGGTTCGCCTCATCCACCGAGCGGACCTTCACATGACGCATCTTCGCCCCCGTCCCCTCCAACAGCCCTTCGGGATCGGCTAATTCAACACCCTGATAGAACCCCAGGTTCACCCACCTCTTATACGGAAGAATGTAAGCATACCCATCGAGCATCTTCCTCGGTCCCACTCCATACGTCGCCGCGCGATCACCAAGCCGCACCACCTCGCAAGTATCTGGATCGACCTCGAAAACAACCTCCCGTAGAGCCGTCACGACGGGACGCAACGCCTCTTCCGTTATCTCCAGCAAGTCCTCGAACGTGCCTATTTGAGCCTTTGACATGACTCACACTCGCTCAGTAGGTGATTTCCTATATCATCCTCTCCCTTGAGGGAGAGGATTGAGGTGAGGGTGAAGGCCAGCGAGAATACGGAGACATCACACGAAATTTGGTTTGACTTTGCCCGACCGTCGTCTCGTTGCCCCTACCCGTCACTCCCATACCCTACTCAAAAAATCCCCGTCACTGCGTTCCACCAGTCCACAACCACATCCACCGCGCGGTACTTGTCGAGCCACTTCCCCCAGTGGAGCACGTACTCCTGGAACTCCTTGAGTGCGATCAGCGGAATCAACCACAGCGCCGCGTGCTTCCACGTCATCTCGTAGTTCGGCCTTACGCGGTTCAGGCCCGCAACGAACAGGAACCAGAACTCGAAGACGTTCGGGAAGATCAGCAGTATCCCCCGCCAGGAATCGACGAACTCGAAATACGCGAAACCTACGAGCCTGTAGGCGAACAGCCCGATCGCAACGTAGCGCGGCACGCCCTTCCACCGCAGCGCCACCACGAGGAACGCGGCCATGTACACCTGGTCGACCCACTTGTCGAAGACCTGGTAATCGCGCACCCCGCCGAGATCCAGCAGGTTCATCATGAACAGGTCGGAGAAATCGACCAGCACTGCCAGGATGCCCCCGGCAAATGGAAACCACAGCACCGGCAGCGACCCGGCAATCCGGACAATCGCTATGATGACTTCTTCCAGTGTCATCGACGGTAATCCCCGCTATTCTAATTGCTGGAGCGGATCGGAAACGCGTTCCGAGTGTCCTCTACTTTTCGAACACCGTCATTCCCGCGATTACCCCCTCTCCCGTCGTGGGAGAGGGCTGGGGTGAGGGCGAACCACCCGAATCACGCGGTTCTTGCTGAGGAGTCACACCCGACTTGCCTCCGCCTAGCTCACCCGCTCAAAGATAGTCGCGACACCCATTCCGCCGCCAACGCACATCGTCACCATCCCGACCGCATCGTCGCGGGCATCCATCTCCTCCATCAGCTTCACGGTCTGTATCGCCCCCGTCGCCCCGATGGGATGGCCCAGGCTAATGCCGCTCCCGTTGACGTTCGTCGTCTCCATGTCCAGTTCGAGCTCCCTGATGCAGTACAACGCCTGCACGGCAAACGCCTCGTTCAACTCCGTCTGGTCGATGTCGTCCACCGTCATGCCCGACTTTTCGAGCGCCTTCTGCACCGCCGGCACCGGACCTATACCGAAGAACGCGGGATCGACACCCGCCGCTCCTCGTGTATGCCAGCGGAGGCGCGGCTCGATTCCCAGCGACCGGGCCTTCTCCTCCGACATGATGACGACCGCCGCCGCCCCGTCGTTGATCGACGACGCGTTCCCCGCGGTCACCGTCCCGTCCTGTTTGAAGACCGGACGCAGCTTCGTCAAGATCTCCATGCTCGTATCCGCGCGCGGTCCTTCGTCCGTATCGACCACAACCGGATCGCCCCGCCGCTGCGGTATCGTCACCGGCGCGATCTGCGACGCGAACTTCCCGCTCTGCACGGCCTCGACAGCCCTTGAGTGGCTTAGCAGCGCCAGCTCGTCCTGGTCCTCGCGGCTGATCTCCCAGCGCGCCTGGATGTTCTCCGCGCCCACGCCCATGTGGTAACGGTTGACCGGGCAAGTCAGACCCTCGATCAGCGCGTCCCGCATGGGTATGTCCCCGATCTTGTAGCCGTCGAAGCGTGCCGTGTAGTCCAACAGGTACGGCGACTGGCTCATGCTCTCCGTCCCGCCAGCGACCGCAACGTCGATCTCGCCCGTCTTGATGAGTAGCGCCGCCAGGTTGATCGCCTCAAGCCCGGAGGAGCACGCGCGATTCACCGCGATGGCCGGAACGCTATCGGGAATCCCCGCCTTCAGTCCTGCCAGGCGGCCCGCGTATCCCGCCTCCGCCGACTGGAGCACGTTGCCGAAGTAGACCTCGTCCACCTCGTCCGGTGACAATTCCACCCGCTCCAACGCGGCCTTCACCGCCGTCGCCCCCAGATCGGACGCCTTCGCATCCTTCAGCGACCCCCCGAATGACCCGACCGGCGTCCGTGCCCCGCTAACGATTACCGCTTCCTGCATCCGAAAACCTCCGTATTGTGTCGGGCAAACAGTCCGCCCACGCTTCCATACTACGCCACACCCAGTGGGAATTATACCAATTTGGGGTAATGAGATCGGAAAGTATCTAGCGATGTTCTTATCTGGACTTTGTACAAAGTATAGACAAATAACGGGAACAGGGTAAGCTAACAAGACCAAACCATCACGAAAGGTCAAGTTATGCTCACCCTGCCCGATGCGATTATACCCTTACTCAACCCGTTCGCGCCGATGTTCCAGGCCAGGACGTGGTCGAAGGCCCAGGTGCTCCTAGTTGGGGCAATCCTGGCCACGCGCAAGCGCACCGTCACCTCGGCGCTCCGCGTCATGGGCCTCAGCGACGACGCGAGCTTTGCACGGTATCACCACGTTCTCAACCGCGCCGTGTGGTCGCCGCTCAAGGTAGGTCGTGTCTTGTTACACCTGTTGATCCTGCACCTTGATCGGGGAGACGGCCCGCTGGTGTTCGGGATCGACGAGACACTGGAGCGAAGGCGAGGTAGTCGGATCAAGGCGAAGGGGATATATCGCGACGCAGTGCGCTCCAGCGGGAGTCATTTCGTCAAGGCCTCCGGCCTGCGTTGGATAAGCCTGATGTGGCTGACCACCATACCCTGGGCAGATCGGACATGGGCGTTGCCAGTGCTGACGGCCCTGGCGCCGTCTGAACGGTACTATCAGCAGTTGGGGCGGACTCACAAGAAGCTGACCGACTGGGCGCGCCAGATGATAGTCCAACTCCGTCGCTGGCTGCCCAACCGTCCTCTGGTAATAGTGGCCGACAGTAGCTACGCTGCTCTGGATCTGCTCGCATTCTGTCAGTCCATGACTCGTCCAGTCACCTTCATCACCCGGTTGCGTCTGGACGCCGCGCTCTACGAACCCGCTCCACCTCGACTGCCCGGACAGATGGGCCGTCCGCGCCTCAAAGGAGAACGATTGCCTGCATTGAGAGAACTCCTTGAATGCTCCGATGCAGGTTGGACCACGATGTCTGTGGCCTGGTACGACGGCGCCATCCGCACGGTGGAGGTCGTCTCTCAAACAGCGGTCTGGTATCACGCGGGCAAGCCACCGGTGCCTATCCGCTGGGTCCTCATTCGAGACCCCCTACACCAGTTCGACTCCCAAGCGCTGCTGTGTACCGATACCGCGATCAGCCCGGCCCAGATCGTTGAGTGGTTCGTGCTGCGCTGGCAGATCGAGGTAACCTTTCAGGAGACGCGCGCCCATCTGGGAGTAGAGACTCAACGCCAGTGGTCGGATCGCGCCATATCACGAACCACTCCTGTACTGTTGGGACTGTTCTCCTGGATAACGCTCGCAGCCCACCTGTTGGGAGAGGGCCGGCTGTCGACTCCACGATCAGCGGCATGGTATGCAAAATCGGAGCCTACTTTCGTCGATGCTATCGCTTTGGTGCGCCGTCACCTCTGGGTTGCTTCTGAGACTTTCTGCACGTCGTCCCAGAAACCCGATATGCGAAAAGTCCCAAGGACCATGATCAACAGATTCATTGAGTCGCTGACCTACGCGGCGTGAATGTACAAAGTCCAGCTTATGATCTATCCATGATCAGACCAACACACTACGTTGGAGGGCATCGGATGATTGGTCGGCCTGTTCGGATCAATTGGCGTAAAGAGGATACGCCGGAGACGCTGAAGGCAGCCTACCTGGCACAAAGGGACAGCATTCTGCGAACTCGGCTTCATGGACTATGGCTGGTACGGTCGGGTTGGCGGCTCGGTGAGGCGGCGAGAGTGGTGGGGGTGCATGAGCGAACGGTTCAGACGTGGGTGAGCTGGTACAGAGAGGGAGGTGTGGAGAAGGTGCTCGCTCACAAGATGGGAGGCAGAGGTCAGCCGCGCTATCTGAGTGTTGAGCAAGAGCGAGAGTTGACCGAGGAGGTGTCCACGGGACGATTCCGTACAGCGGGAGAGATCAGGGACTGGATAGAGTCCGAGTACGCAGTCAGCTACACGTCGGGCAGCGTATACACGCTGCTGGCGAGGTTGGGATGCAGTCCGAAGGTGCCTCGTGGTACTCATGAGAAGGCGGACGCAGCGGGACAAAGGTCCTGGAAAAAGGGGGGCTCTGTCGCGCACTCGCCGATGCTGAGGTGAGTTCGGATACGGCGTTTGGCTTTGCCGACGAGATGCGCGTGGGGCTGCGGGGGATGGTGCGCAAAGTCTGGGGTCGTCGTGGAGTGAAGGTGGTGCAGCGGGTGCAGTTGGTGTACAGGTGGACGTACCTGTTCTTGGCCCTAGACGTTCGGCGCGGGACGCTGGTATGGAGGTGGATCGACTCGATGAGGTCTGAGGACATAGCGGGGGCGCTCGATGACCTGAAGCGTCGTACGGACATCGAGGCGCTGGTATGGGACGGGGCGCGTGGACACCGTGGCGAGAAGGTGCGGAACGTGGGGCTGTCGACGATCATACAGCCTGCTTACAGTCCTGAGTTGAACCCTGTCGAGCGGGTGTTCGAGGAGGTGCGTCGATGGGTTGAAGGGAAGGTGTATGGGAGCATCGAAGAGAAGATGGAAGCAGTTGAGGCGTATCTCAGTGAACTGGGTTCTGATCCCGGTCGTGTACGGTCGCTGACGGCCTGGAGTTGGATCGAACGCACCATGCGGAACCTCCCCACACACTATGCGACCTCATCACACTGAATTGGTATTACACACTCTGTTCGTCACTGCTCATGACTTCATTGCGAACCCAGCACGGCAATTCCTCTATAGGTTTCATGTCCGCCAGTTTTTTGGTGATCTTATGAGTCGTGCTCTGCCCTTCCGCCATCCGTACAAGAGTCCCCGCTCCTCCCTCCGAGACTACGCCTTTGCGCCACGCCAAGTACACGATCTTCTCGGGACAAACTCCCAGACACAGAAGGTAGTTGTAGCTCCTATCCAGCCTGACGTGGTTGAACTGGAATGTCCCATTGGCTCCTAGCGAAGCTGTCTTCACCTCAAACCGTTTGCCCGCGATCAGCAGGTCCGTTGCGGTTACCCTCGATCCATTGCTCACCGGGATGTCGGCTGCTGATAGGTACTTGCGGATGAACTCCTCGCCAATCTGTCCACGGTTGGTGTTCCCAAGCCGACGATATCCTTCCAGGGGAGAACCTGTCCAGATGGACTTGGGCGAATGCTCACTGATGACCTGCACCATCAGGTCAATGGGGTTCATTGCGGCGGCTCCCAGATTCCGCCGCTGTTACCCTGTTTCCAGAAGACCAGAAAGTACGAGTGGTTCTTTCGCGCGTGGACCTGCCTTACCGCGCGACTGACACCCGGACGGTTGTTCCGTACTACCACGAAGAGGTCTTCTGCAACGAAGCCCATCTCGTCAAATGCCTGCATGATTTCAACGTGAGTAAATCGCTGCCGGTTCGAACATACCTCGTCCTGGCACTTCACGATGAAGACCCCGCGCTCGCGCAAGACGCGGTATGCCTCTCTCCCCGCGTCCATGTACAGATCGAGCACGGCTTCGTGGTACTTGCTCTTGGTCTGTCCACCCGATTCGTTGTTGGCGTAGTAAGTCTCAAACGCCTCATGCTTCCGATGCGCCGTCCCGCCGGGCGTGTGCATGTAGGGAGGATCGAGAACGACGCAATCGATTTCTCCATCGTCGTAGGGTAGGTTCCGGCAGTCCACGCCATCCTGTATGTCGGTAGCTCTGAGCTCATATCGGTCGGCGGGCATGCTTCGCCAGAACACCCCTTTGCCATACGTCACGTCAGCCACAAGGCTTCCCGGCTTCACATAGATGTCCAGAATCTTCGGAAACACACTCTCGTTCCCATCAACATAGGCGCTTAGCACAAGATCGTTCGTCGGAACGCCATTGCGCACTTCACGCTTACCGGTTTGGAACAATGGGAGCGTTTGTTCCTCCGGCAACCGGCCCTGAGGCGGTATGGAGATGTTGGCAGTCATAGACTCTCTCCGCGCTTGACCTGACTGGCTGATCGGCCTCGGATGGCGTTTCAGCTTATCGTCCTGACCTGCAATTATAGCCCCTTCCCCCGCACCACTCTACCGCTCCAGCCTCGCCCCCGTCAGAGCCTCCATCACTTTGGCATACGCCTGTGTGCCGTCCTCACCGAAGCCCATCTCCTGCGCGGACCGGAATATCTGGATTATGACCGACGTAACCGGCAGGGCGACGTTCATCTCTTCGGCCGCTTCCATGATGAGACGCATATCTTTCTGCGCCGTGTCGACCATGAAGCCCGGCGCGAAGTCGCGGTCGTACATTCGCGTCCCCAGGTTTTCCAGCATCCAAGACTGGGCCGCTCCTCCCCCCAGGGCGCTTAATGTCGCCTCGGGGTCCGCCCCTGCCTTGGCGGCGAATATCAGGCCCTCCGTTACCGCCGCCAGCGTGGCCTGCCCCGTGATGTTGTTGGCGAGCTTCGTCACCTGTCCCATGCCGTTTCCACCGCAGTGGGTGATACGAGTCCCCATGCCTTCCAGGACATGACGGCTCCGTTCCACCACCTCGGCGTCCCCGCCCACCATGATCGACAGCGTTCCGCTCTCCGCTCCCGTTATTCCACCGCTGACCGGACCGTCCAGCATGTGGACGCCCTTCCCCGCCAGCTTGCACGCGATCTCTCGCGTAACGGTTGGGGATATCGTGCTCATGTCTATGATGACCGAGCCGGCCTCCGCCCCCTCGGCAACCCCGTTCGCCCCGAGAATGACCTCCTCCACGTCAGGCGAGTCGCTCACCATCGTGATCGTGAACTCATTCCCTTCGGCCGCCTCTCTTGCCGACCCGGCCGGCTTCGCGCCCGCCGCGACCACGTCCTCCATCTTCGACGCCGTCCGGTTCCAGCACGTCACGTCGAAACCCTTCTTCACCAAGTTCATGCACATCGGTTTCCCAATGAGACCGAGGCCGATGAATCCTACGCTTGTCATACCGACACAACTCCTTCAGACCGCAAGGTTAGGCGTTCATTATACATTCCCACTCGCTCCGCGTGGCCGCGTCCAAAGTCTCCGTCAACACACCCCTCTTTAGGCGTTGTCTCAAACAAACTCCTACAGTATGATAAGGGCCAACAGCCCTAGCTAGTGCCCACTAGCCGAGCATTGGAGGTGAACATGGCGAACGATAACATCGCCCTCATGGCTCACCTGTATCGTCGAGCCGGGTTCGGCGCCACTCGCGACGAACTCGAGCGACAGGCCGAACGCCCATACGAGGACGTGGTCGAAGACTTCCTGCACCCCGAACGGTTCCCCGAGGTCGAGGACGACCTTCTCCGTCGCTATCACGGCCCGCTCGTCAACTTCGACTCACTGTCGTGGAACGGCGCCAAGTGGATATATCGCATGGTCAACACCGAGCGTCCTTTGCAAGAGAAGATGGCCCTCTTCTGGCACCACATCTTCGCCTGCGCCTATCACAAAGGCGAGCACACGGCGACCCTCATCGCGCAGAACAACATGTTCCGTCGCAACGGCATGTCGGACTTCCGGACCATTCTTCTCGACCTCTCCCGCGACCCTTGCATGATCTTCTGGCTGGACAACAACGAGAACCACAACGGCGACCCAAACGAGAACTACGGACGCGAGCTCATGGAACTCTTCTCCATAGGCATCGGCAACTACACCGAGGACGACATCAAGATGGCCGCCAGGGCCTTCACCGGATGGACATTCCGCCAGCCGATGCCCTTATACCCCTATGGCCACTTCCAGTCACAGTTCGTTTATCGCGAAGACGACCACGACCACGGCATAAAGACCTACCTCGGCCACACCGGCGACTTCAACGGCGAGGACATCATCGACCTCATCGTGATTCAGCCCGCTACCGCAAGGTTCGTATCGAGACTCCTCTACAACTTCTTCGTCGCCGACGAGGTACAGGTCCCCGCGTGGAATTCCGTCCCGCCGCAGGACCCGGAAGCAATCAACACCCTGTCAGAGACCTTCATCAAGTCCGACGGCGACATTCGGGCTGTCCTCCGCACGCTCTTCAACTCCGAATTCTTCAAGGAAGCACGCTTCCGAAGGGTCAAGAGTCCCGTGGAACTGATCGCCGGAACGGCCAAGATCCTCGGAACTCACCGCTTCCCCCATCCCGACCAGTTCGATCTCACCGGCACGGCCGCAACAATGGGACAATTCCTCATGAACCCGCCCACGGTGGAAGGCTGGCACACCGGCAAGGAGTGGATCGACGGCGGCACCCTCAATGAGCGAGTCAACTACGCTGTCGATGAGTTCAGCGACGCCTCCAAGCCCGGCATCCAAGACATGATCGAGCGCCTCTCGTCCACCGACCGCGCTCTCTCGCCCGCCGAGTTCGTCGACCACTGCCTCGACCTCGTCGGGCCGCTGGACGTGGATGACGACACCTCCGATGCCCTACACCACTACGCCGAGTCGGGAGGCCTCTTGGACTTTGAGCAAGACCCGGAAGGCGCGGCCACCCGTACACGAAGAATGCTCCAGTTCATCGCCGCATCGCGAGAATATCAGCTGGCCTGAACGCCCGAAACACCGTGAAGTGACAGTCCGGAAGGAGACGAACATGGCAGGGAACGGAAAACCGCCCGTGTTGGTCGTCGTTCAGTTGAGCGGCGGCAACGACTTCATGAACACCCTGATTCCCTACAACAGCCCCATCTACTGGGACTGCCGCCCCGTGGTTAACGTGCCCGAGGAAACCATCATCCCCCTGAACGACGAGTTGGGCTTCCATCCGAAGACGGCGCCCCTCAAGGAGATGTTCGACGAGGGCGACGTCGCCCTAATACAGGGCATCGGCTATCCGAACTCCAACCGCTCCCACTTCCGCGCCATGGACATCTGGCACACCTGCGAGCCCGACACCGTCAGCACCACGGGCTGGCTCGGACAGGCCATAAAGGACCTCGACCCCTACGGCGAAAACGTCCTGACCGGCCTCAATCTCGGACGTGGGCTTCCCCGTGCCATGACCGCTCCCGGCGTGCCCGTCGCCTCGGTCGGCGACCTCGACGGCTACGGCGTCATGACCTCAATCACCGACACACAGGAGCGAGAAGAGGCCCTCGACGTATTCAAGCGGATGTACGGCCCCGCCTTCGGGACCGGCATGGTCATGGACTACCTTGCCCAGACCGGCGGCGACGTGCTCAAGGGCGCCGACCGCCTCGCCGAAGCCCCCGTCAAGTACTCGTCCGATGTCGAGTACGCCAACAACGCCTTCGCCAAGTCGCTCAAGGACGCCGCTCGTATTCACCTCGCCGACCTAGGCACGAGAATCCTCTACGTCAGCCACGGCGGCTACGACACCCACGCCGCCGAGAACCCGACGCAGCCCAAGCTCCTCGACGAGCTCTCGACCGGCATAGCCGACTTTTTCGACGACCTCCGAGCCCACGATGCCGCAGAAGAGGTCGTCATGTTCGTCTTCACCGAGTTCGGAAGGCGCATGAAGGACAACGGCAGCGGCACCGACCACGGCACCGGCGGCGGCGCATTCATTATCGGCGACCGCGTCAAGGGTGGCCTGTACTCCGAGTACCCGCCCCTCGACCCGTCTCAGTGGGAGCACGGCGAGGACCTCAAGCACACCATCGACTTCCGCGGCATCTACGGGACACTCCTTGAGCAGTGGATGGACCTCGATGCCCCCTCCATCGTCAAGGGCCACTTCGAGCAGATCGACGTGTTTGCATAAGAACGACCGACTGCACCTGACATCGAATCAATCGCAATGAACAACTCCGACATCAAGACCGCCGTAGTCACCGGCAATCACGAATACGACGTCCTCAACTTCCAGCGTCTCTTCCGCGAGTTGCCGGACATCGACGGCTACGTGCAGAGCCTGGAAGACTTCGCCACCGACCCGATGGGCGGATGGAAGCGCTACGACGCCGTCGTCTTTTTCAACTACCACCAGGACACCCCCGGCAAGGTAGGCGGAGAACTGGATGATGCCGTTGCTTGTTCCCTTGGTGAGCTTGCGGCCGCCGACACCGGCATCGTCCTCCTCCACCACGCCATCCTCTGCTACCCGCAATGGGAAGTGTGGGAAGACCTGAGCGGCATACCAACCAGAGGCGCAGCCGGCAGCGCAGCCGACCAGACCCTCCGTATTGACCTCACCGACACCGACCATCCCATCACGAGCGGCCTTGCCTCCTGGGACATGATCGACGAATACTACGCAGGCGTCGAGGTCGGTGACGACAATAACATCCTCCTGACCACCGATCACCCGGAGAGCATGAAGATCATCGGCTGGACACGAGAACGTCCCGGCGGCAGGACCTTCTGCTTCCAGTCGGGTCACGACGATCAGACTTGGACCAACCCCACGTTCCGCACCGTCTTGGAGCGCGGTATAAAGTGGGTTGCCGGACGCCTATGAGAAGCCTTTTCAAAACGATGCCAGCCTGTTGCTGTGAGACAGAACTCAGCCCACAGGATCCTGCGGTCTCTCCCCCGCCGGGGGAGAGACACAGAGAGGGGGCCTTAAGGACTTAGCACTTATGACGAGACCCCATGCACTGCTGAGAGCCGGTTTCCCCTACGTACGCTCGCTTGGAATGCGGAGGAGCACCGACAGTCCCATCGACCTGGCCATCGGCGATGAGGGACGCCTCTTCTGCATCTGCCGCGCCGAGGGCGTCCTCCACATCCGCGTGCTCAGCACCGCAGACGACGAGCTTGGCGCGATTGGAAGCAAGGGCGACGGCGACGGACAGTTCATCTGGCCCTCCTCAATCGTTCGCGACGTCGAAGAGAACCTATACGTCACTGATGAGGCTCTCCACCGCATCACCGTATTCGACAAGGAAGGGAACTTCCTCGACAAGTGGGGCGATCACGGCAGCGACGAAGGCCAGTTCGACCGCCCGTCCGGCATCGCCTTCGATGCCGACGAGCACCTGTACGTCGTAGATACCATGAACCACCGCGTCCAGAAGTACACCAAGGACGGTAGCTACCTCGGCGGTTGGGGCAGCTTCGGCACGGGCGACGGCCAGTTCAACATGCCTTGGGGCGTTTGCGTCGATGAGCTGGGTGACGTTTACGTCGCCGACTGGCGCAACGACCGCATCCAAAAATTCAGCGCGGACGGGGACTTCCTCTGGACGCTCGGCTCGTCCGGCGACGGGGAGTTGGAGTTCAACCGTCCGGCCAGACTCACCGTCGACACCGACGGCGACATCTACGTCGCCGACTGGGGAAACGACCGCGTCCAGCAGTTCGACCAGACCGGGCGATACGTAGACACCTTCATCGGCGACGCCACACTCGGCAAGATGGCAATGACCTACATCCGCTCCAACGCCAAGGTCCTCCGAATCCGTGAGACGACTCCTCTGGGTCCGTCCAAGCGCCTCCGAGGCCCTTCATCCGTCCGAATCGACGACGAGGGACACCTCTACATCACCGACCACGGCTGCCACCGCATCCAGGTTTACAGGAAAGAGGCCTACCCGCTCACCCCGGAAGAGCTCCTTCCCCCACCGACAGTGCCCTCACTCTCGACGGTCTAGCCCCGTTCCCCATTAGGGTGGAGACCTTTGCATATTCCCCTCTCCCGTCGTGGGAGAGGGCTAGGGTGAGGGTGAATCGTCCGGCTCACAAAGGCCGCACAGACAGGAATCCACTGGTCTCATGCAAGTAACCCAACAACCCCGCACTAACCACCCATGAAATTCCGACAGCTTGACTCCACTGATATCCTTCTCTCCGAGGTCGGCTTCGGCCTCTGGACTCTGAGCACCGAGGCATGGCCAACCGTCCCCGAGAACGACGCCGTCAACCTGCTCGTTGCCGCATTCGAGTTGGGAATCAACTACTTCGACACCGCCGACTCCGACGGCGAGGGTTACGGCGAAACGCTGTTGGGCAAGGCCCTCGACGACCAACGTCACGACATCGTCATAAGCACCAAGATCGGCTTCGACTTCTACGACCGGCTCGCCGTCCGCGAGCATGATGGCCCACCCCCGAACTTTGATCCCGACTACATCCGCCGCGCATCCGAGGAGAGCCTACGCCGGCTCGGCACCGACTACATCGACCTGCTCGAGCTGCACTACCCGCTCCCCCACGTACTGGAGGACGACGCGCTCTTCTACACGCTCGACAACCTTGTCAGGGAAGGCAAAGTCCGCTTCATTGGTATAGCGCTCGGCCCCGGGCTGGACTTCGCCGAGACGGGCCAGAACGCGATAGTCGAGCGGGAGGTACCCGCGCTTCAGCTTCCCTACAACATCCTCGACCGCGATCCCGCTCGACGGCTCTTCCGAACGGTGACCGACTCCGATGTCTCCGCCGGCTTCATTGTCCGGTCGCCCCACGCCTCGGGCCTCCTCGACGGAACCTTTACGAAAAACTCCCGGCTCAAGCGAGACGAATTCGGGAGTGACGAGGCGTACGACACGCTCAGCAAGGGGATCAAGCACCTCGCGGAGCTCGACTTCCTCACCGACAACATGGACTCCAGCATCGGCCAGATAGCAATCAAGTTCGCGCTCGACACGTCTCGGGTGGCATCCGTCTTGCCGAACATTACGAATATCGAGCGACTTCGGGAGTTCGCCACCTCCTCCGAAACGAAAGACTTGCCGCAGCCGATGCTCGAACGTCTACTCGATCTCCACGACGAATACTTTCACCCCTCGGACTCAGAATCCGAGGACGAGTAATCTTCGGCTACCGTCTCTTCCTCGACCGATTCCTCTACCAACTCCGGCTCTTCGGGCTCCTGGGCCTCTCCGGCCGAATGCGTCTGAGTCCCGTCCACGGGCGTCGAATGTTCAACGCTGCGTACGGGGTAGTCCCTGCGCCCGCCTCTTGATCTTCTTTGCCGCCTGATCCGCCTCATCTCCGCCTCGATCAGGCGATAGTCGCTCTGGGGAATAAGGTGCAGCGTGTCGAAGAATGCCAGAGGCCACAGTTCGGGCGGCCAGCGTTTAACGTACTCCAACCGTGGGGCCAGAATCCGCGCTTCGATATAGTCGGCTTCGTCCAGTACGATGGAGGGTGTCGTCTTCACCCGATAGGGGAACAATTCCCGCCTGGAGCCGTTCGACTCCCAGATCGGGGTCCTATCTTCGAAGTATTTCGATGTAACGGTGGCTATGGCCGTCCACTTCCGAACCTCGCCCCCAACATAAAACAGAATGCGGTCGTCCGGCTCCATGCGCCGTGCGCGCCGTCGCTGCTTCGAAGTTAGTCCGTGAAGTGTGAATCCCCGCCCTCTCGTTATCTCGTGATTATCCCGCGTCTGGACGACCATCCAATAGTTGTTAGGCATGGTCGAGCCTCAATCTGTACAATCTCACCCTTATTCTACCATGCCCCGACTACCCCCTCCGATCTACACCCTAACGAAGCCTTAGCGCAACTCGCACGAGAGACTGTCTTCTTCTGAAAATAACCCCCGTCCAATCTCTCGTAGGGGCGATTCGCGAATCGCCCCTACCGCCATTCCTGCGAAGATTACCCCCGGCACACGCGTCGTAGGGGCAACCCTTGTGGTTGCCCTTCCCTTATCCCTCTCCCGTCGTGGGAGAGGGCTAGAGCCTGCCCCGTACTCGATACGGGGGTGAGGGCTAGCCCCGCAAGGTTCCATGACAGGTTCTGTAAATGTCTCCGAAGACGGGAATCCACCAGACCCCACGTCCTCCAAGCCCTCTGCTACAAATCCCACATTTGACAGATAAGAACATACAATCTATCATGATTCCACATCACCCGCGACGAATATGTCGTAGGCTCTACAAATTGTCAGAAAATGTCCGCCAATGTCCGTCAAATTTCGACTTTCCCGCCGACAGCAGAGGAACCCGTGCCAACAATCGCTCACATGGGTCCCTGCCAACCCACCCTAAAGGCAAGCTGTGTCGTAGGCTCTACAAATTGTCAGAAAATGTCCGCCAATGTCCGTCAAATTTCGACTTTCCCGCCGACAACAGAGGAACCCGTGCGAACAATCGCTCACGTGGGGCCCTGCCAACCCACCCTAAGGGCAAGCCTTGTAGCACCTGCTCCAACCAATTGCCATTTTAGGTACAAATGACGCGTCCAGAGGACCGATCAAAGGGTAGAAGAGAATGCAATTCCGGGCAACACTGACAAGATTCCTGCCCACGGACGTGGATTGGGCATCCATGAGCGTTCGATCAGGCGTTGAAATCATGCATATTGGCCCTCTTTCGTCAAATTAGTTGGAGCAGATGATTTCAAACCCGCCCCACTATCAACGCCTCCACCACATCGCCATTCCTCCGAAGGAACGTCACCCTGTGTACCCTGGCCGGAACCCAAAAGGAGTCTAAGAACAAGCGTGAGTTTCTCCTATTGAATTCAAACTGAGACTTATCGAAGGATCACCTTGGCGCAGGCTCAATCCCTCCATCAACATCAACCCGGCCTGCCTGTATACTTGAAAAGGTTCCTCAAACCGAAAGGCAACTCGTGCCCAGTCAGACCAAAATCGCCGCGATACTCCTTGCCGCCGGCGGAAGCACCCGCATGAACGGCGTCGACAAGATCGTCGCACCCCTGCTCGGCCGACCTCTACTGGAATACAGCCTCCAACTGCTGTCCCAATCCGCTTCCATTGACAGCATCGTCGTCGTCGCCGGCGAAACGAACGCCGAAGCCGTCCGCTCCCTCGCTGATCGCGTACCTACCGGCAAGATAATCGCCGTCTGCAAGGGCGGAGCCCGCCGACAGGACTCCGTCCGCGCAGGACTTGACCTCGTTGGCGATGCCACCCACGTCCTCGTCCACGACGGCGCGCGTCCCCTCATCGACGCCCCCCTGATCTCACGGGCCGTCCAAGCCATGTCTGAGCACGACGCCGCCATTGCCGCCGTCCCTGTGAAAGACACCATCAAGATGGCCGGCAACGACATGACCGTTCTCGAAACCGTCCCCAGGGATAAACTCTGGGCCGTCCAGACACCCCAGATATTCGAGGCCGACCTGCTCCGAACCGCCCATCAAAGCATCCACGCCGACGTCACCGACGACGCATCCATGGTCGAGATGCTCGGCCACCAGGTTAAGCTCTTCATGGGTTCCTACGACAACCTCAAAGTCACAACCCCGGAGGACATCGTCATGGCCGAAGCCATCCTCCGGTCCCGATCATCGGTTACAGTCCCATGACCGTCCGTACAGGCATCGGATTCGACGTTCACCCTCTGGTCTCCGGCCGCCCGCTCGTCCTCGGCGGTGTGACCGTTCCACACTTCTCCGGCCTGAAGGGACACAGCGACGGCGACACCCTCACGCACGCCGTCATAGACGCCCTCCTCGGAGGCGCTGGCCTCGGCGATATCGGTACCCACTTCCCATCGAGCGACACGAGTTACGAGGGAGTTGACAGCTTGGTCCTGCTCGAACGCACTAAGGACTTGATAGCCGCCTCCGGTTGGCGGGTAACCTACGTCGATGCTACAATTATTGCCGAGGAACCGAAGCTAAGTCCCTTTGTCACGCGAATGGCGAAGAATCTTTCTGCAAACCTTGGCCTTGAAGCAAGTTCAGTCAACGTAAAGGCCAAGACCACCGACGGCCTCGGCTTCACGGGCAGACGCGAAGGAATTGCGGCCCTCGCGGTTGCCACCTTGGAATCCGTCGAATGAAGTTCTACAGCACCCTCTCTCGTACCGTTCAAGAGTTCACTCCCCTAGACAGCGTCGTGCGCATGTACGTTTGCGGCCTCACGCCGTACTCCGAGGCCCACGTCGGACACGCAATGCGTTCCGTTATCTTCGATGTGCTCCGGCGCTACCTGGAGTTCCGCGGCTACGAGGTCAAGTTCGTCGAAAATTTCACCGATATTGACGACAAGATGATCGACCGCGCCGACGACGAAGGCGAAACGGTCCACGAGCTTGCAGAACGCAACATCGGTCTCTACCTCGAACAGATGGAGGCCCTCAACGTCCTTCCCGCACACCTCTATCCCAGGGCTACCGAAGAAATCCCGAAGATCATCGAGATGGTGCAGACCATGATTGACAATGAGGTCGCCTACGACGTAGACGGCGATGTCTACTTCCACGTCCGCAGCGACCCCGGATACGGCCGGCTGAGCGGACGGGACGTCGAGAGCCTGCGTGTCGGCGCGCGAATCGAGGTGGACGAGAGGAAGCGAGACGGCCTCGACTTCGCCCTATGGAAGGCCCAAAAGCCCGGCGAACCGGCATGGGACAGCCCCTGGGGCAAGGGCAGGCCGGGATGGCACATCGAGTGCAGCGCCATGGCGGCAGAGTACCTCGGAGAAAACATCGACATCCACGGTGGAGGACAGGACCTCATCTTCCCCCATCACGAAAACGAGATCGCCCAGACCGAAGCCTGCACCGGCAACCCTCCAATGGCCCAGTTCTGGATGCACAACGGCATGGTCGAGCTGGGCGACGAGAAGATGAGCAAGTCACTAGGCAACATCGTCACCCTCGGCGAGGCACTCGAAAAACACTCTTCCGACGCCCTCAGGCTCTTCTTCCTCAACTCCCACTACCGCTCCCCCCTCGTCTACCGAGAGGACATCGTCGAAGGGCAGGAACGTGCCTCCGAAAGGCTCCGACGTGCCGCCACCGTGAAGAACGGAGGCGACCTCGACTCGCTCGACCCGTCGCCCTACCGCGAGAAGTTCATCGAAGCAATGGACGACGACCTCAACACCCCACGTGCCCTCGCAGTCCTCTTCGACATGAGCCGCGACATCAACCGCGCCCGTGAGGGAGATCGCAGTACCGGCGAGGCTCAGTCCTCGCTCAAGGAGCTTACCGAAGTCCTCGGTCTCACCCTCGAAGAACCCGACTCCGACCAAAGCGCCGACGTAGACGCCCTCATCAACCTGCTCATAGACACCCGCACCGGCCTGCGCGCCGCCAAACAATACGACATCTCCGACTCCATTCGCGACCGGCTTGCCGTCCTCGGCTATGTCCTCGAAGACAACCCCGGCGGCACCACGTGGAAGCGAGCGTGAGCGGAGCGCCATACCAACGCCGTCCCATCAGTTGAAGGGCCCCTACTTAAGCCGTGGCATACCCACCCAGCGCATCCTCCAACGCCGACCACGACAGCAGCGCGCACTTGATCCGCACCGGGTACTCCCTGACCGCCGACAACGTCGGAAGGTCATACATGGCCGCCGCATCGGTCGCCGAGGGAGACACCCCATCCATGATTCCCTCGAACGTCATCGCCAGGTGTTGAATCTGCTCCGTCGTTTTCCCCACCACGGCCTCTGACAGCATGGAGCCGGACGACTGGTTGATAGAGCACCCTACCGCCTGTACGCCCACTTCGGACACCCTGCCCTCCGAAAATAGGAGTTGGAGGTCTACCTCGTCGCCGCAAAACGGGTTCACCGCCCTTGCGGAAGCGTGCGGGGTATTGAGTACGGCTTGATTGCGGGGATTACGACGGTGATCGAGGATTGCGTCGTGGTAGAGTTCGTCGATGCTAGGCGAGTCCATTGCCAAAGTATCGCAAGGCCCCTTTTACCCCGTCAACCAGAGCGTCAACTTCCTGCTCAGTGTTGTAGACATAGAACGACGCCCTCGCCGTTGCGGGAACTCCCAGCTTGCCCATCAACGGCATCGTGCAGTGGTGTCCCGTACGCACCGCAATACCCTGCTGGTCTAGGAATGTTCCTAGATCGTGCGGATGCACGTCCTCGTTGTGGAACGATACGACGCCGCCTCTCAGTTCCGGGTCGTGCGGGCCGAAGACGTCCACCTCTTCTATCTCCCTGATTCGTTCCAGAGCGTACGCGGTGATCTGCTTCTCGTGCTCCCGGACGTTCTCCATGCCGAGAGCAGTCAGATAATCGACTGCCGCTCCCAGGCCGATGGAGTCCGCGATGTTCGGGGTCCCCGCCTCGAACTTCCAGGGCAGGCCCGCCCACGATGCCTTCTCGTAGGTGACTTGCAGCACCATCTCGCCTCCGGTAAGAAACGGCTCCATCTCTTCAAGCAACTCTCTCTTCCCATATAGTACGCCGATACCCGTCGGGCCCATCATCTTGTGCCCCGAAAAGGAGAGGAAGTCGCATCCGATGTCCTGCACGTCCACCGGCATGTGCGGAACACTCTGCGCCCCGTCCACAAGTACGGTCGCTCCCACCGCGTGGGCCTTCTCTGTCAACGGCTTTGCGGGATTGATCGTTCCCAGCGAATTCGAGGCGTGTGTGAACGCCAACAGCTTCGTCCGCTCGGTGATGATGGCGTCCAAGTCGCTGAGATCCAGCGTTCCGTCATAACTGAGAGGAATATACCGAAGTTCCGCGCCACGCTCTGCGGCGATCTCCTGCCAGGGAACCAAGTTGCTGTGGTGCTCCATAGGGGTCGTGACGATTTCGTCACCAGGCTCGATATGTCCCTTGGCCCAGGAATGCGCCACGATGTTCATGCCCTCGGTGGCGTTCCGCGTCCAAATGACCGTCTCCGGCTCCTCAGCGTTGATGAAGTCCGCCACCTTCTTCCGAGCAGCCTCGGTCATGTCGGTGGCCTCCATACTCAGCGTATGTACGCCGCGATGCACGTTGGCGTTGTAGTTCTCGTAGTAGTCGACCAGCGACTGGATTACGGAGCGAGGCTTCTGCGTCGTGGCGGCATTGTCGAGATAGACCAACGGCTTCCCGTTCACCATGCGCGATAGAATTGGAAAGTCGTTGCGCACCGCCTGAACGTCAAGGGCCGTAGCTGTCTTCGGGGTGGTTGATTTCATATCGAGAATATCCTCTTCAGGATTGGAGACGCGCGCCTAGGCTGGAATCTTTTCTCGTGGCGGAGCCGGCATTCGTTCAACTACGTCGGCGATCGTGGTCGCGTTTAGCACGTTCCACATGGCCGCCTCGGCCTCCCGCCACACCGATTGCTGGCCGCAGCATGACGACTGCTCGCAGTTGCCTGCGTCGTCGAGACAGGCCACGAGCGCGACCGGACCGCCCAAATAGGTCATGACCGCACCCATCGTGATATCCGATGGACGTCTCGCCAGGGAGTGCCCACCCGACGGCCCGCGCTGCGCCTTGGTAAGACCGTGCCGCTGAAGCGAATGCAGCACGCGCGCCAGGTACTGCTCGGGTATCCCCTGCCGTCTCGCGATCTCCGATGCGCGAACGGTGTTCCCCTGAGAATGTTGCGCCAAGTCCACCAGCGCCCGAACACCGTAGTCCACCTGTACCGGAACGTGCATTGTCGGCCTCCTATTCCGTCGAAACCGTCTCCTCGCCTTCCAATGCCCCGCGAAGCGCGTGCCATGAGAGCGTCGCGCACTTGATCCGCGTCGGAAACGCCCTCACGCCCGCGAGCACCACGAGATCGCCCAGACTCTCATCGTCATCGTCGCCATTGCCATGCGTCACCAAGTTGTGGAACTTTCCGAACGTCGCCTGCGCCTCATCCACCGTTCGCCCCTTGACCGCCTGCGTCATCAGCGACGCCGACGCCTTGGAGATCGCGCAGCCCGCCGCCTCGAATGACACGTCTGATACGACATCGTCGTCCAGCGTCATGTACAGGGTAATGGTGTCGCCGCAAAACGGGTTGAACCCGTGCGAGGTGCATGTCGGATCGTCCATCTTCCGAAAGTTGCGCGGCTTCCGGTTGTGCTCCAGCACGATCTCTTGGTACAGCTCTTCCAATTCATCCACGGCTCTTGCTGCCTTCCGTGAATTTCGACCCGGCTCCGGGCAGGCCACCCGCAAACAGACCGTCGAGGTATTCCCGCAGCGGCCCTAGAGAGACTCGGTCGATGATCTCTGTGGCGAAACCGTGTACAAGCAGGTCGCGGGCGGTATCTTCGTCAATGCCCCGGCTCCGCATGTAGAAGATTGCCTCGTCTGCCACCGCGCCCGCCGTCGCTCCGTGCGTAGCCTGAATGTCGTCGGCGTATATCTCCAGCATCGGCTTGGTATTGATCCTCGCCCCTTCAGACAACAAGAGGTTCTGGTCCTTCTGATACGCTGCGCTCTTTTGCGCGTTGGGATGAACAATAACCCCGCCGCTGAAGACAGCCCTCGACCGGTCGTCGAGGATGCCTTTGAAGTACAGGTCACTGGTCGTGTGCGGCTTGAGGTGATCAATCACGATGTGATTGTCGATGTGCTGCGTCCCATAGGTGAAATACAGTCCACCCACGACGCAGGAGCTTCCAGGCGCGTCGAGCATCACATGCAGCCCGTTCCGCGCGACTCGTCCGCCTCTGGCGAACGACAATGAGTTGAAAGCGCTGTTCTCTCCCAGCCGCACCGGCGTGCTCCCAATATGGAATGCGCTTGGCGAGTCCATCATCAGCCGATAGTGCTCAACCTGCGCGCCGGCGTCGAGAATGATCTCGCTCACGGAGTTCGTAAAGTACGTCGACTCCCCAACCCCGATATAGCTCTCGACGACCGTACACTCACTACCCTCCCCCGCGATTACCATTGTTCTAGGATGCGTAGCGATCGCCTCACTATGCTCGGTCGTAACAAACACAAGGTGGACTATCGGCGAACTCCCGCCTGCGGGAATCTTCACAACCGCTCCATCCGTGGCGAATGCCGTGTTCAAAGCCGTGAACCCGTCCGAATCGACGCTGGCCAGAGAGCCAAGCCGCTCACCAACACCGTTCTTACCAAGACCTCCGGCGTCGCCAAGTCTGCCAACCAAGACACCATTCTCAGTAGAACCAATCGTCGAGTGCTCAGGAGCGTAATGGCCATCCACGAAGACTAACTGGACCCAGTCCTCGGAGCTTGGAATTCGAGAGGCTAGTAGTCCAGCATCGACCGCACCCGACCGCGCCGCATACCCAAACGTAGCGTTCGCAAGCGGCCCGAGGTTCGTGTACTTCCACTTCTCATTGTCCCTCCGCGAGGTCGGGAACCCCAGCATTGAGAAGCTGTCGATGCCCCTACGTCGGAGCGCGCTCAGCCACTCCGGCCCCGTCGAAGGAAGTCGGTCGTACTGCTCGGCATAGCGGTCGCATGTACTGAGTCTTGAGGTCATAGTTAGATTCATTCTCACATCATCAGGCCCGGAACGGAGACGAGTCGCTTGCCAACAGGATCAACTCCTAGATAAGCCCCTTCGAGCGCCATTGCTCCCAAAAGCGGCTGCGTTCCTTCATCGTTGAAGAGGACCTGCGTGATTATCTCCCGACCCTCAAACCGTACCCGGGCATAGCCGATTTCCATCAGCCTTGTCTCACCCTGGGCAAACTGGAAAAGCTGTTTTGTGGCAGGTTCAACACCCAACTCACTGAGCACGGACGCAGGCGCGGTAGTTGTCGATGCCCCCGTGTCGACCAGGGCGGTCACCGTTGCCCAACTCTTTCTGTCCTGCCCGCCAATCTCGATCTCTACGCTGAAAGTTCCCACCAGTTCCGTCCTTGAAACTCATGGATCCCAAAAGAATTATGCGTTGCCCACTAGCTCCCTACCGCTGCCGACTGAACAATCCAGTCGTACCCCTTCTCCTCAAGCTCCAAGGCTAACTCCTTACCGCCGGATCGAACGATCCGACCGCCCACCAGGACATGAACATAGTCCGGCGTGACGTAGTTAAGGATGCGTTGATAGTGCGTGACCAGAAGGATCGTATTCTCAGGGCCGCGAAAGCGGTTCACCCCGTCCGCCACGGTCCTCAGCGCGTCAATGTCGAGCCCCGAGTCGGTCTCGTCCAGCAGCGCCAGCCTCGGCCCGAGCACTGCCATCTGCAGGATCTCGTTGCGTTTCTTCTCGCCGCCGGAGAACCCCTCGTTGACGTTCCGCCTGGACAGGTCCTCGCTCATCCCAATTTCAGCCACCCGCTTCCGGTACAGCGTGTCGAACTCTCGCGCCGACAACTCCGGTTCGCCTCGCTCCTCGCGCAAGGCGTCGAGCGCCGCTTTCAGAAACTGCCGATTACGCACGCCCGGAAGCTCTACCGGGTACTGCAATGCCAGAAACACCCCCGCGCGAGCGCGTCGGTCCGGCATCCATCCCAGGATACTCTCACCCTCGTACAGGATGTCACCCTCGGTAACGTCGAAGCCGGGACGCCCCGCTACGGCATTAGCCAGGGTGCTCTTCCCGCTCCCATTCGGCCCCATGATGGCATGCACCTCGCCCGCTTCTACGGTCAGGTCGATGCCATTGAGGATTTCTGTCCCGTTCACCGAGACGTGTAGGTTTCGTATCTGAAGCATTTTCCCTTGGTTCTCTTTCGTTTCGATCAGTTCAGAAACCGGTTTGGTACGGTATCGGCTCTCAGCCGCAGGGGATGACGCGGTTGGCCGGTCTTGGTCAGTCCGAGGTGTCGCATCTTGCTCGACAGCCCCTCACCTTCGAGCATCCGCCGGACGTACGTGCTCCGGTCGAGGTGCGTACCATCGTTGCCCCACGCGCACACGACCAAGTCCGAATCTCGCGCGTTCCTCAAAGTCCACTCATCATTCTCATCTCCAACCGGACTTCGGCTGTCCTTCAGCGCCTTCGGATACGGAGACCGCAAAGCGAACAGGTTACACACTCGCACCGTCCCGTACCCCCAGTCCCTGGCAAACCGCTTGCACGTGCTCACCGTCGGATCGGACTTCACCGCATCCGCCGTGCTGGGATTCAGCATCAGGAACATGCACACACGTCCGTTATCGTCCGAGACCTTAGCCTCAAGCCAGTACCGATACCTTTTGTCAGGTGACATGCAAACGTCATGCATACTCTTCACTCGCCGCCGCCCTTTGCACCGGCACCTTCAGCGCCTTCGCCGCCCCGTCTGCGACGGACGTGGGTTGACAGGTGGCCTAGTTCGGTTCTCCAGTCGGGAGATCAATTCCAAGGCGTCTTCTATCCCGCCTCCAACCATCGAATCGGAGAGCCAGTTCTCGTAGAAATTCGTGTGCAAGGCTCCCACCGATCTATAGAGGTTCAATATCCGGCTAGGATCGTCCGTCTCTTGCGCCAAGTCGACGACAATGTCCGACAGGTCCGAATGCGATCTGTTCCGCCATCCCCGTTGCTTGGCAACGGACTTGACATAGTGGGCCACCGCGCCCCAAGCCTTCTCCGACGCCTGCGGAAGGTCTCCCCTCTCAAACTGCTCTTCAGCGTGTCGGAGAAACCGTTCGCTCGTCTCCGTGTGGTTCGCTATCTCGGCCTGTGTCATCCTTGCCTCCTGTACGAGGGCACGTTACCCCACCGCCCCCTCGAGGCTGACCCGCAGCAACTGCTGGGCCTCCATGGCGAACTCGAACGGTAGCTCCTGGAAGATGCCCCTGCAGAAGCCGTTGATAATCATGTAGTGGGCCTCTTCGTCGTTGATCCCTCGCTGCTGGCAGTAGAAAAGCTGGTCGTCGCTCACCTTCGACGTCGACGCCTCGTGCTCCATCCTCGCCGACGGGTTTCGCACCTCGATGTACGGCACCGTATGCGCTCCGCACTGGTCCCCAACAAGCAGCGAGTCGCACTGCGTAAAGTTCGTTGCTCGGTCAGCCGACGGCATAATCTGAACGAGTCCCCGATACGTGCTCTGCCCTTTTCCGGCGGAGATGCCCTTGGCCACGATCGTGCTCTTCGTGTTCTTGCCGATGTGGATCATCTTCGTCCCGGTGTCGGCCTGCTGGTAGTTGTTCACCAACGCTACCGAGTAGAACTCCCCGGTAGAGTTGTCTCCCTGCAGCACAACCGAGGGATACTTCCACGTGATCGCCGAGCCCGTCTCGACCTGCGTCCAAGATATCTTGGCATCCTTGAACGCCTTGCCACGCTTGGTGACGAAGTTGTAGACGCCGCCCTCCCCGTTCTTGTCGCCGGGGTACCAGTTCTGTAGTGTGGAGTACTTGATCTCCGCCCCATCCAGGGCCACAAGCTCCACCACCGCCGCATGGAGCTGGTGCGTCTTCCGAAGCGGCGCCGTGCAGCCTTCGAGGTAGCTCACGTACGAACCCTCGTCGGCAACGATCAGCGTCCGCTCGAACTGGCCCGTATCCAACGCGTTGATGCGGAAATACGTCATAAGCTCCATCGGACACCGCACGCCGGGCGGCACGTATACGAATGACCCGTCGCTGAACACCGCCGAGTTGAGGGTTGCAAAGAAGTTGTCGCTGTACGGCACGACCGAGCCCAGGTACTTCTGAACGAGGTCGGGGTAGTCCCTGACCGCCTCGGTCATCGAGCAGAAGATCACGCCCGCCTTCTTGAGCTGCTCCTGGTAGGTCGTCGCCACCGATACGCTGTCGAACACCGCGTCGACTGCCACCCCCGTGAGCTGCTTCTGCTCCTCCAGCGGAATGCCCAGCTTGCTGAACGTCTCCAACAGTTCCGGGTCGACGTCCTCGAGACTCTGCGGCGCGTCACCGCCGTCCTTCGACTTCGGAGCTGCGTAGTAGTAGATGTCCCCGTAGTCGATGGGGTCGAACTCCACCTTCGCCCAAGTCGGCTCCTCGTTCTCCTGCTTCGCCCAGTGCCGGTACGCCCGCAGCCTCCAGTCCAGCATCCACTCCGGCTCGTCCTTCTTATCCGAGATCAGACGAACGATGTCCTCGTTGATGCCCTTCGGCGCAAAGTCGGAGTCGATGTCCGTGTAGAAGCCATACTTGTAGTCGCTGTCGATAGCCGACGTTCGCGAAATAACCCGTGTTGTCGTCAAGTAACCTTCACCTCCGCCGGAGAACTCCTGCATGGGAGCGCTCCGCAGACAGCATCGCTATTGTTGAGCAATCTAGTCAAGAACTATTGTAGCCAACATCGCACGGCGAATCAACAAATAGGGCGGCGATCAGACGACGATCGAATTTTCCATGTCAAAGCAAGAATCCAACTGGATTCAGGAGTGCGGTTGTTTCTCTGGGAGTAGTACCCTACGCTGGGGCTATGCCGTCTCCCGCATTCTGCGGAGCGAACCTGCCCTTCGCCCGACCACGTACCGCAGAATGCAACGTTCGGCTGTCCCTATGACCTTCGTGTCGGCTGATGCAGCCCCACGTAACCGATGACTACCTTCTCCATCTCGGCGTCCCATCCGAAAGCTATCCTGATATTGTGCTGAGGATTGCCACTGCGATTCGTGCCGATGTGTTCTTGGAGGATGTGGTTCTTACCGTAGATTCTGGTTGTGTATGCCTTTTGGTTCCGAGCCATAGTTGCCCTACTTTGATGCGCAGTGTACCGCCACGTGCAGGACTTTCGGATCGACCGATCGAAGTCAGACTCGCCTTTCCGGTGCATACGAGCGTTGTAGTAGGTCGTTGCTAGCCACTGTAGAGCCTGCCAGACCTCATTGGGATACAAGAATGGACATCTCTTGACCTCAGAATTCGAGTTCGGTGCGAACTCCAATTGGAGAGAGTAAGCCCTCTTCGCCTCCTCGACGACCTCTGCAACGTTCTTCCGCTGCTTTTCATGCACGACGACACTGAGGTCGGTTAGTGGATCAGAAGGCTTGTAAGCATTTTCGCTACGGAGCACCCGAACATCTTTCTTACCTCTCGTCTTGGGCTGTTTGCTGCGACGCGGATAAACGGTTCTTTGGAGGTATCTCATTAGGACTTTTCCTCTTGCATCGTTTAATCTTGCCCCACAGTAGGGCCTGCAATCCGGTTCAGCATCACACGATCGTGTGATTTTCCTAACGAGTGTCGAAGCTACGGCAGCCATTGAGAGTAAGAATCTTCAGCACCATTGGCGAACCGAATTGTTCCACCCTTGCGCGGCCACACAGTCTTCGTCTACCGTGTGTGCTCGAAATCAACACACCCTCTCGGAGATTACCAATGACAACTCCCGCACCCGACTTCACCCTCCTCACCGCCGACCGGCTGATCGACGGGACCGGAAGTCCCCCACTGGAGCGAGGCGCCGTCCTCCTCGAAGGCGACCGCATCGCGGCGGTGGGTACCGAGGAATCAGTAGTCCCCCCGGAGGGAGCGGTCGTCGAGGAGGTCGTCTACGAAGGCAAGACTATCCTGCCCGGTCTTGTCGACTGCCACGTGCACCTCAACGGCATCGGCGACGGACGCCCCGGCGACGATCTTGCAACCCTGCCCGACGAGATTCTCACAGTCCAGTCGGCCAACAACGCCCGCGAGCACCTCTACTCCGGGGTGACCACCGTTCGCGACTGCGGCGCGAAGAACAGGACCACCTTCCTTCTGCGGCAGGCAGTGGAAATGGGCATAGCTGTCGCTCCACGCCTTGTTCTTGCCGGGCGTCCTGTTGCCGTCATTGGCGGACACCTCAGCTACTTCGGCATCCAGGCAACCGGCCCGACGGAGTGTCGCGCAGCCGTGCGCCAGCTCATCAAGGAGGGGGCCGACTTCATCAAGGTCACTGCCTCCGGCGGGAGCACACGCACGTCGTTCCCGTTCGTCCCTTCCTTCAACGTGGATGAACTGACCGCGATCGCCGAGGAGGCGCACAAGTTCGGCAAGCACGTAGCCGCCCACTGCGTGAACTCACAGGCCATGCGGAACTGCCTCGACGCCGGCATCGACACCCTCATCCACGCGCGCCACATGGAGTCGAACGGCACGCCCAAGTACAGCGAGGACGTTACCGAGCGGATCGTCAGGCAGGGCGTCTACGTCAACATGACCCTCAACGAGGGTCGCGCCAACTACCGTGTCATTTCCGAAAAGCGCGAGCGGGGTGAGCATCTGACCGAGCGCGAAGAGCAGGTTTTGGCACGCGGTATGCAGTCATACGACTCGATGTTTGAGTCCTTCGCTCGAATGGTCGATGCGGGAGTCCAAATGGCCGCCGGCTCGGACACCTCGTGGAGTTGGCACAAGATAGCCCAGTTCCAGGACGAGATCGAGGCCCACGTCGTGGGCGGAATGTCACCCATGGACGCCGTCGTCGCAGGCACCCTCAACTCCGCCAAATCATGCTGGGTCGACGACGAAGTCGGATCGCTCCAACCCGGAAAAGCCGCCGACATCCTCGTCGTAGACGGCGATCCCTCCAAAGACATCACCCACCTCTGGAACGTCGTCGACGTCTACCAAGGCGGAACCAAGCTCGACCGCGGCAACAAAGTGTGACGAAGACACTCAAAAAAACCTCATTCCGTTATTCCCGCTGACGAAGGCCTTTGCGTAACCCCCTCTCCCGTTCGCGGGAGAGGGTTGGGGTGAGGGTGGAAAGCCCGGTTCTATAAGGTGCCTCGCTTCTGGCTTTCGACCGGATGACAGGTTATGCAAAGGGCTCCTGACGCGGGAATCCAGAACCCATCACCCCCGCGCGTCCCGCCCCAACACGATCATCGCCGCCATGTACCCCGCACCGAACCCGTTGTCGATGTTGACCACCGACACGCCTGGAGCGCAGCTGTTCAGCATCGCAAGAAGCGCCGCGAGCCCCTCGAAGCTCGACCCGTAGCCGACGCTCGTCGGCACCGCGATGACCGGCGCGCGCACCAGTCCACCCACGACCGACGCGAGCGCGCCCTCCATGCCCGCCACGACGACTACCACCTCCGCGTCGGCAATGGTCGGCATCTCCGCGAACAGCCGGTGGATTCCAGCGACCCCCACGTCGTTCACCCGCTCGACCCGGCATCCCATGATCTCGGCGGTAACCGCCGCCTCTGCCGCCACAGGCAAGTCGGACGTTCCCGCGCTTGCCACGACAACGCCGGGCGTCGGCTCTCTCCCCACACTGCGGTCGACCGTGATCGTCCGCGACATCTCATCGAATACGGCGTCGGGAGCGACCTCGCACACCGCCCGGTACGCCTCTACAGTCGTCTTCGTTACCAGCAGCCGGTCGGAACGCTCCAGCAGGGCCCTTGCCAGCCTTCCAACCTGCTCAGGCGTCTTACTCATTCCGAAGACGACCTCAGGGAAACCTTTGCGTATCGCACGGTGGTGGTCGACCTTGGCAAACCCAATATCCTCGAAAGAAGGCGCTGAGACTTGCGCGACCACCTCATCCGCCGTCAGGCGGCCCGATTTGAAGCCATCGAGCAGTTCGTACAGACGTTGCGCGTCCATAGTGGCAACCGAAACCGAGCGGGGGCGGCCTACACCGACCCGTCGATAACCACGTCCAGTACCGCAGGCTTGCCGGACGAAAGGGCCTTGTCGATCTCCGGCGCGATGTCCGCGGGGTCCTCGATCTTGCGACCCTGCACACCCATCGCCTCGGCGATTCCCGCAATGTCGAACGGAATCGGGAAGTCCATGCCGATATACCTGCTCATCGGGTTCTCTTCGCCCTCGATCAGCGTCTTGTAGGCGTTCATATTGATCTTGAGCACTCGGTACGCGCCGTTGTTGCAGATCACGTACACCACCGGAATGTTATAGACCGCCGCCGTCCACAGGCCCTGAACGGTCATCATCGCGCTGCCGTCCCCCAGTATCCCCACGACCGGCCGGTCGGGATGCGCCAGTTTCACGCCGAGCGTGCCGCCCATCCCCCATCCGAGCGCTCCTCCCCGTCCGGCGTAGAAGCTCTGAGGCTCGTCGAACCGGAAGGCGTTATGAACGGCGTCCCGCGCCGTCACCGAGTCGTCCGCGATGATAGCATCGTCCGGCACCGCCTGCGCGATCTCGAACGCCATGCGCTCCCTCGTCATTGGTGAGTCGTTCCATTGGGCGCAGAGCTGCTGCTCCCACGCCGAGCGCTTCGCGCGTGCCTCCTCGTCGAGCGCCGCCGCCCTGCCCTTCGCGGCCTCCCGCGCGGTGCCGGACATTCCCGCGTCCAGCGCCTCGGCAAGATCGGCCAGCGTGACCTTCGGGTCGGCCACGATCCCGACCTCCGTCCTCTGCGTCGTCCCCACCTGCGTCGGGTCGGTGTCGACGTGAATCAGCTTCGTATTCGGCCCGAAGTAGTCCAGGCGCGGCTTCGAAAACATGTAGTACCCCGTCGCCATCTTGCCGACCAGCAGCACCGCGTCCGCCTTGTTCACCGTCTCCTCTGCCTCCGGGTACGCCAATCGTATCCCGCCGCGGAACTGAGGATGGCTCTCAGGGAAGTTGAACTCAGAGTGCATGATCGTCGTGTGCACCGGACAACCGAGCAACTCCGCGACCCGGACCGCCTCCTCTACGCCCCCCGACTGCGCGATCCGGTCGCTCACTATCATCAGTGGATTCGACGCCTCCGCCAGGATGCCTGCCGCCTTCTCGACGGCCTGTGCATCCGGCGCAGTCCGATGATAGCCATCCGGTGACGCAAAAATATCCACGTCCGCCTCATTGTCCATCGAGTTGGCCGAGAATCCCACGAACGTCGGCCCGGTCGGCGGCGTCTTCGCCTCATTGAATGCTCGCCGCAGGAAGAACGGCACCTGCTCCGGGTACGTCGCTTCCGCCGTCCACTTCGTGAACTGCTCCACCATCGCCGCCAGGTCCGTGCGCTCGTGCGCCAGCTCCCGGATGTCCTTGTTCCCCGACGTGACCACCATCGGCGAGCCGCCCTCACGCGCGTTGTTCATTAGGCTGATGGCGTTGGCAAGCCCTGTCTCTATATGCAAATTAAGGAACGACGGCTTCCCCGTCGCCCGCCCATACGAGTCCGCCATCCCGACCGCAACGCCCTCCTGCGTCACCAGCACGTACTCCAGGTCGGGATAATGCTCGATCGCGTCCATCATCGCGCTCTCGCTCGTCCCCGGATTCCCGAAGACGTACTTGACCCCTTCGGCCCTCAGCATCTCCATCATCGCGTGCTTACCGGTCATTACAGCCATGCGAACGTTACTCCCTATGGCGGATTGTTTTGTTGCTGTACTTCTATTGGCGAAACAGCACGTCTTTCTGATGACGTACTGTCGGCCCATGCTACCATAGCCAACCGCAATCCGCCGTCCAACTCAGCCCCCACTCACCTCCCTTTACCCCACATCCCCCATATGGCACACTGCTTCGCCAACGGAGGCCCGCAAGCATGACTATCGACATCGGAACAACCCCTCAACTCTTCATCGACGACCACATAATCGACGAGACCGACGCTCTAACGTCCACCCTGCACCAGCCCGCAAAGTACGCCGGCAACCCAATCATGACCCCGCTCTACCCCTGGGAAGGCCGACTCACCCTCTACGGCACAGTCTGGAGGAACGCAGAGACCGGCCGCTTCCGCATGTGGTACCAAGGGTACGGCGGCATGGGTATACCGCGTATGGGCGATGACACCAGCGACTCCCCGTGGAAGGGCTTCGACGGCCGCAATCTCCTCTACACCATCGGCTACGCCACCTCGGACGACGGCGTCTTCTGGGAGCGCCCCAACCTCGGTCTGATGGAGTACGAAGGCTCCCGCGACAACAATCTCGTGATGCTCGACGCCGCATACGCCAACATCATCAAGGACCCGCGCGATCCCGACCCCGACCGGCTTTACAAATCACTCTTCTTCGAGGCCCGCGACTCTGCCGGCACTCCAAACATGGGCGACGGCGTATCGGTCGCCTTCTCACCCGACGGCATCCGCTGGACAAAGTACCACGGCAACCCCGTCATCACCCGTTCGAGCGACTCCCACACCCTGCTCGGCTGGGACGACCTGCACGGCAAGTACGTCTCCTTCGCCCGTCCTTCCGTACACGAGGGCAACATGACCCGGCGATTAGGCCGATCCACTAGCGCCGATTTCACGAACTGGACGGTCCCCGAGGACGTGCTCGTTCCCGACGACGACGACCCGCCCGGCCTCGAATTCTACGGGATGCCCGTCTTCAAATATCACGACCTCTACATCGGCCAACTCCTCGCCTACCACACCCCGCCGGAGGAGCCTCAAATCAGGTTCATGGGCACCATCGACGTCCAGCTCGCCGTCAGCCGCGACGGTATCGACTGGAAACGTGCGGGTGGCAGAGTACCCTTCATCCCGAACGGCCCGCCGGGAAGCATCGACGCGGGTGAGATTTACATGGCGCGTGGCCCCGTCGTCGTTGACGACGAGCTCTGGTTCTACTACTCGGTCTGCGCTGTCGAGCACGGCATCACCGGACGCAGCGGCCCCATCTGCCTCGCCAAGCTCAGGCTCGACGGCTTCGTCTCGATGGACGCCGGCCACGAGATGGGTTCCCTCATCACCAAGCCCTTCCTTGTCGAAGGCGACAGCCTATCCATCAACGCCTCCGCGCGAGGCGGCTCCGTAGCCGTCGCCGTGCTTGACGAACAGGGAATACAGCACGAGGGCTTCTCCAGCGCCGACTGCGCCGTATTCGACGGCGACTCGGTAGACCACCGAGTCACGTGGCGCGCCAAGACCTCGCTCGATGATCTGCGAGGCCGCCCCGTAAGGCTCAAATTCTACCTGCGCAACGCCGAGCTCTACTCCTTCACTGTGCGATGACAAGGGCGGACGTTAAGCGCTTCGTCTACATCCCCCTCACCGAGGAGAAGAGATTTCTCGTCTTCGCCATGGATGGCGAGTCGGGCAGACTCACTCTCAAGCACGACCTCGACCTCCCCGTACAGCCCTGGCAGTTGTGCATATCGCCCGACAAACGATTCCTCTATCAGCAGGTGCGGGATAAGGGTTATAGCGGCGTCCTGAGCTTCCGAATCGATCATGACACGGGCGGCGTCACGCAGATCGGCGAGGTCGAGTTAGAGTCCGACGCCTGCCACGTCTCCACCGACAAGAACGGGTGGTTCCTCTTCGCGGCGTACCTCTTCCCCGGCATGGTCACCGTCCATCGCATCCACTCTGACGGCGTCACTCGCGGCCCTGCCGCCGACAGGCAGTTGACCGAGCTTTACGCCCACTACATCACCACCGACAACTCTAACAGGTTCGCCTTCGTACCCCACGTCGCGCCCACCGACGCCATCTACCGCTTTCAATTCGACGAGACTACCGGCAGACTGACACCCTGCGACCCTCCTAAGTTCGAAACCCCGACCGGACACGGCCCACGCCACCTTGCCTACCATCCCATCCTCGACATCGTCTACGCCAACGCCGAGCAGTCCTCCCACGTCACCGTCTACCGCCTCAACCCTGCTGATGGAACTCTGGAGCCCGTCCAGTCCCACTCCACCCTCACCTCAAGAAGGAATCGAGGGAGCCAACAGCACTGCCACTGTCCGTGTCCACCCTTCCGGCAATGCCGTCTACGTCTCCAATCGTGGCCACGACAGCATCGCCGCCTTCACCGTCGACCCGACCACCGAACTGCTCTCACCCGCAGGCCATTCACCGACAAAGGAGTGCCCCAGAGCGTTCGGCGTCGACCCCGACGGCCACTTCCTCTTCGCGGGCAGCGACCACTCAGGGCGTGTCACCTCGCATGGAATTGACTCAAACGGCCAGCTCCACTCCCTCGAAGTCTATCATGTCGGCATGTGGCCCTCATGGGTCCTGCCTGTGAATCTTCCGTAGGCCTCTTTCAAAACCGCGTCACACACAACCACAGGAGACACCACTATGAACATAGCCGAATTCACCATCGACTCGCGAGGCGAGGAGGTCACCTGCTGGCTCGTCTCACCCGATCCCTCCAAGACAACCAAGAACTCCTCCCTCCTCTTGAACATCAGTGCCACACGTCACTATGCCATCCACGACCCCGGACAGAACCACCCGACGCAACCGTTCCTCGACGCGGGCCATCACGTCCTGAGCTTCGATCTCCCCCATCACGGCGACCGCATCGTCAAGGACTCCATAGAGGAGACTCCTCCGGGCGCGGCAAACGGCAACATCCGCGCTATGAGCAGGGCCTTTACTGCCGGCAATGATCCTTTTGAGCAGTTCGTCGCCGACGGCATGGCGGCCATAGACGCATGCCTTGAAAAAGGAGTGGCAGTCAACGGTAAGATAGTCGGCTACGGCGTTTCCCGCGCCGCCTACTGCCTCCTGCGACTCGCCGCCGCCGACCCTCGCGTTCACGCCGTGGCAGGTCCATCGCCCGTTACCGACTGGGCCGTACTCGAAGAGTTCGCCGATCACGCCGACCCCGTCAGCACTGCCAAACTCCATATCGAAAACTGGGCCGACCAACTGGCCGACCGGGCGGTCTATCTCTGCATCGGCAGCCAGGACGACGTGGTAAGCACGGAGTCCTGCGTCCGGTTCGCGATGAAACTCTTCGACAAGCAGCGTAGCGTCCTCCCAGAGGACACACTGCTTAATCGCCTTCATGTCGTCGACACTCCCTCCCACTCCCCCGGCCAGCACTGGCGGCTTGATGCCACCCGCTACCTGCTCGAAGTCTGAAGGAGAGAATGGTGAAAGTGAGCGCCTCACCCAATTGTTGACTTACGATCACGCATGTTCTATTCTGGCCGCGTCGGGAGCCGGGGCAAACCGGGCTGAGAGGGTGACGATACGTGTCACCGACCGCCAACACCTGATCTGGGTAATGCCAGCGAAGGGACTTGGATCGTTCGAGTGATTCGGAGCCTCGGCCGCCGACGAGAAAGTCGTGCGGCCTTTTTGTTTATATGGGAGGGATTGCAATGGACGACCCGCTTGTGATCGCAGGGAAGGAGTTCCGGTCCCGCCTCATGGTTGGGACGGGACGCCATCGCACGATGGATGAGATGGTCGAATCTATCGAGGCCTCGGGGGCAGAGATCATCACGGTCGCGATCAGGCGACTGAATCTTGACAACCCCAACGAGAAGAGCATCCTCGACTACTTCGACTGGGATAGATATACCATTCTTCCCAACACAGCTGCCTGCGCGACCGCCGATGAGGCCGTGTTCGTCGCCAAGCTGGCGCGCGAGCTGACCGGCTCGAACTGGGTAAAACTGGAGGTGATCCCGAAGGGAAAATGGCTGCTGCCCGACCCTGTCGGGACGTATGAGGCCGCAAAGATACTGGTCGACGACGGGTTCGTCGTCTTGCCGTATATTCACGCTGACCCCGTGCTGGCGATGCGACTTGAGGACATTGGCTGCGCGACGGTCATGCCGCTTGGTTCGGCCATCGGGTCCGGACAGGGCATCCTCACGCTCGAAGAGGTCAAGATCATCGTCGAGCAGGCGTCGGTGCCGGTGGTCGTGGACGCCGGACTCGGAGTCCCGTCGGAAGCGTCGCAGGCCATGGAAATCGGCGCGGAGGCAGTGCTTGTCAACACGGCAATCGCACAGGCAATCGATCCAGCAGGCATGGGCGAGGCGTTCAAGCTTGGCGTCGAAGCTGGGCGCATGGCCTACCTTGCTGGACGCATCGAGCGCAAAGATGAAGCGACCGCCAGCAGTCCGACGACAGGAGTCGTCCAAACCGCAGCCTCGCGGAGCGGGTAGCCGTTGACCATGTTCGACACTCCCCTCCTCTGCTTCGTGACCGACCGAAGACGGTGTCGGGGACGAGAATTGGAAGATGTCGTCGACCAGGCCGTCACGCACGGAGCGAGAATGGTGCAGATCCGCGAAAAAGAGCTAGCCGCGCGGGACCTCTATGACCTAGGTGAGCGAGTGAAGAACGCCATCGCTGGCAGTGCGAAACTCTTAGTCAACGACCGCGTGGATGTCGCCCTCTCCCTGAAGGCCGACGGCGTTCAACTCCCTGAAGACGGAATCCCCGTAGCAGAGGCGCGACGTATCGTCGGTCCTAACATGCTCATCGGTCGGTCGGTACATTCGGTCAGCGGCGCGGTCGAAGCGCAGTCCGACGGCGCGGACTTCCTGATCGCCGGCACGATATTCCCTACCACGAGCCATCCCGACAGCCCCGCGCAGGGCACGGACTTCCTTCGCGCAGTCTGCCTTGAGGTCTCCGTCCCCGTCCTTGCCATCGGCGGCGTCACCATCCAAAACGTGGGCGACGTCATGGAAGCCGGGTGCTCCGGCGCCGCCGTGATTTCAGCCATCTCGGAGGCGGAAGACCCCGCTGCCGCAACAAGTGTGTTAGTCAACGAGATGATGAAGGCTTCATAGAGATGATCCGTCTAACGATAAACGGGGAAGAGCAAGAGTTCCCCGAGATAACGCCGCTCTTGGAGTACGTGTCCTCGCTCGGCATTAACGTGAAGACGATCGCCATTGCATACAATGGCGAGGTCCTCCGACGCGACGAGTGGAACGAGGTCACCCTGTCGGACGGCGATACCCTGGAAGTCGTACGCGCCGTGGGCGGCGGTTGACCGCTACGGAGTCAACAGCCCAACCGACCGTAGGGTTGCTATACCCTCGTCGTTGGGATGTAGGTCGGGCGTGAGCCGTTCGGACGCCGCAGACACCAGTCGGTTATAGAGTTCGGCCAAGTCGTCCGAGCTTGTTCGGGCGTAGGTTTGCCGCGCCAGCGCCGAGGCCTCACTCGGCGAAAGACCCACGAGGTAGTTGTACAGGTCCATCGAGCCTTGTGCGCTCAGGCTTCCGTTCTCTTCCAGCTCCGTCGCCAGCGGCGCAAGGTCGGGGACGGTGATGACCAGCATCCATTGAAGCAAGTAGCCCAGGGCGTGCTCGTCTTGTTGGGCGCTCCTGAACCAGCTGAACGCTCGCTGAGCTATCCACTCCCGGAATACCTCCGCGTCCGGGTACTCAAGGAACGTGTCCCCGGTGAACTCTTCGATGTTGAGCCAGAAGGCCCGCTGGAACTGCTGTGCCTGCCCTTCCAGCAACGCGAGGAGGAACGGATCGTACAGTGCCGCCTCATGCTGATCGGGATTTACCAGGTCTTGGCGCAGGTGTCCGACCTCGTGTGCAAGCGTGTCGATCACCGTGGGAATGGGTCGCTCGCCGTCGATGATAACGGTGACCCTTCCTCTCTCCCGTGATGTGATTCCTACCGCATACTCCTTCAACCTCTGGTACCTGACATGGATGCCCGGCATCTCCCGCGTGCTTGCCGACGCAAACCGGCTTTCAAATGCCTCGTCGATCCACCGCAGGTAGTCCAAGCGATTCAGGATGTGAATGTCCACGCGTTCATCACGCAGACTGTCGCCGGTCATGAGATAGTATCCGGCGTCGACGACATCGATGATTCGCTCGGAGTGGTCGGCCCCATCGGGCGACACGGCGATGTCTCTGGTATCCACAAGCTCGCGCAGCCCCGTCAGGAGTCCGACGATCTTGTCCTTGGAGTACTCGACGGGGACGGTTGGAGGCGGAGGCTCCTGCAGCCAGGTGAACGTGCTCTCAAAGACGTTGTCATCTTCGTCCGCCTCCCGGACCGAGTCACGCGAGTCGATGACGATTTTGACCGTATGCTCGCCCGGGGTTATGTCCGTCTCACCGGAGAGTCCGTCCCATAATGAGGAGAGGATCGCTTTCTGAGGGATCCCCGCTCGGAAGACAATGGTGTTGACGAGCTTGTCGTCGAAGAATACGTCCACGGAGAACGGTATCCGAGTTCCGACGCTGCTCCGGTTCTTCACCGCCACTCGGAGAAGCACGTCCTGCCCAACGATCAACGGCGGATTATGGGCCGTGTCCCCTTCGTGGAAGAGCGAGATAGGACCATCCGAGTCGAACGTCCACCCCGGCTGAAGGTTCGATGCCGTGAGAGGCTGCGGCAGCACCGGAGCGGCTGCTGCTGTGACGGCGGGCTTGACTGGAACGGGTCCGGTGTCCCACGTGAAAACTTTCTGGAATACGTTGTTGGTCTCGTCGGACTCTGCGACAAGGTTCGTGGGATCGATCACCACCTTGAGCGTGTGTTCGCCCGGAGCGATGGGCACGATTCCCTGGAGACCCGACCATGCGACCCGACTCGGGAAGCCGCCCGCAATCGCCCCGTCGCCCTGTCGCCATGCCACGAGGACACCGTCGTAGTAGAGGTCCACCCGCACGGGACGGTCAATGCTGGATAGGCCGCGATTCTCAAAGGCGGAGACCACGTAAGTCGTCAGATCGACAGAGAGCGGCCCGTCCTCGAAGTCTTCGGCATACGGGCTCGCCACGATCACATCAGACACGCCTCTCAGTTGCGCAAGGGCAAGGTCGGGAAGACGGGTTACCGGCCTCTCCGGCGCGGGAACTGGGTCGCCGGCCTCCCAGACGACCTCCAACTTGTAGGTGTTGTCGGTCTCGTCACTTTCGTCAATGAGGTTCGTCGAGTCCACCACCAGCTTCAGCACGTGGACGCCCGGAGTCGGGGCGACGGACCCACTCAGGTTCGACCAGTCGATCAGAGCCGCAAGCTCTCCCCCCACGAGGGAAATGCCCGTCCAGCGGTTTATCACCACGTCATCGAAATATAGATCGACGAAGTACCGATCGGCAAATGAAACATCCCCCGCGTTGCGGATGCCCCAGCTCACGAACGTCTCCTCTCCCACCCTCTGCGGTGTGCTCGACCCCATCCGAGGGGCATCGGCGACCACGACCGAGCCGCTCCACCCTTCAGGAGCGTCCGGAACGAGGTTGATCCCGCGACTAGTCGGCTGAGCGGCCTGCTGCGTCGGCATCGGCGTCAATGTTGGCTGCGGATCTGGCGTCGGCGACGGACTCGGTGTCACCGTTGGAGCAGGTGTGGGAGTCGAAGTGGTCGTGGACGACGGCGTATTGGTGGGGGTCGCCGTCGGAGTCTCAGTCGGCGTTGGAGTCTCAGTCGGCGTTGGAGTGACCGTCGGTGTCGGTGTGCTTGTGGGTACCGGCGTAGATGTTGACGTAGGTGTGAAAGTCGGAGTAGCGGTGGGCGTCGGTAGAGGAGTATGAGTCGGTGTCGAGGTAAGTATCTCGGTCGGGACTGGTGAAGGAGTGGCCGTTGCCGTCGGTTCGGGTGAAGCTGTCGCGGTAGGTTGCGGCTGCGCTACGGTCTCCTGCGGGGCCGCCAAGGACATGGGAGGAGACTGTGAATCGGGTGGTCTTTCGGGCTCGTTATCCGGTGACCAACAGCCGGCCGTGCCGGCGTACAGCAGCAACGCAGTCCCCGCCAAAAAGATCGCTTTACCGTACGAAGGGAGCCTAGACCTACTCGCCTTTGTCCACTTTCCTCCCAACAATTTACCTCGCCCTGCTATACAGTTCTTTACTGAGATTAAACGTCTCCCGCGCAGGCAAGGTTACCAACCCAAAGCAAGACGATACTGTCAACATAGGATGACGGCAGGAAGCCCGTGCTACAATGCCGCCAAATTCCGATGTCTTCCCGACCTGCCGAACAAGGTTCACTCATCAAGTTGTCCCTGCTCTAGATGGCACGGGAACCGGTCGCCGATGATCCGACCTCAACGAGATAGCTTGACTTAACCGGAAAGGGCGTGCGAAGCATGGTCAAAATGAGCGGCGGCGAAGCGCTGGCAAAGTCACTTGCAAATGAAGGCGTCGAAGTCGTGTTCGGAATTCCCGGCATCCAGATATACGGGATCGTCGCCGGGCTCCGAGACGAGCCGAGCATCCGCATGATCACGACTCGGCACGAGCAGGCCACGACGTACATGGCCGACGGCTATGCTCGCGCGTCAGGTAAGCCGGGTGTGGCCCTGGTGGTGCCGGGCGTGGGTCTTTACAACGCGGCGTCCGGCTTGACCAACGCATATTCACGCTCCACGCCGGTACTTCTTGTCGCAGGCCAAATTCCACGCGCCGCAATCGGCAAGAACCTTGGGGCCGTTCACGAAATCGCAGACTAGCCAGGCGCGGTGCGTTCCGTGACCAAGTGGCAGCGGCAAGCGTCGAGGCCGCGTGAAGTCCCGGATGCCGTGTTCGAGGCGTTCAGGCAGCTGCGTACCGGCCGCCCGCGTCCAGTCCTGATTGAGATGCCTCCCGAAGCCGGAGTGGAACAAGAAGAAGTACAGCTACGGAACCCCGCGCGGATCTCGCGGATCGTGCCTAACCCCGATGATCTTAGGGAGGCAACCCGCATCATTGCCCAGTCCCACCTACCGCTCATCTACGCCGGCGGCGGCGTGGCGCGATCGGACGCGGAGGAGGCCCTCGTCAAGCTCGCCGAGGCGACGAGTATTCCCGTCGTTACTTCCAGCGGCGGCAAGGGGACCATTCCGGACAACCATCCCCTGTCGTACGGCTCCTGTTTCAGCCCTCGCGGAGAGAGACAGGAGATGAACCAACTCTTCGATGTGATGCAGTCCGCCGACGTGGTGATTGGAATCGGCGCGCGCTTCTCGCTGGGCAATCCGGCGGGCGAATCGGCCACACTGGTTAACATCAACATAGACGACTCGGAACTCACCAGGGTCCAGTCCAACACCATCCCCCTGCACGGCGACGCGAGGGCTACCATCGAGGCGCTGCTCCCCTATCTGAGCGAGGCAGGAGCGGAAGAGCGTCCCTCACCCGCCGAAGCGGTAACCGCGGCCCGTAATCTCATTTCCTACTACGACATCCGGCTCAAGGAGCCGCAGTACGCAGTCCTTGAGGCAATCCAGAACGGCATACCGGAAGACGCCTTCATAGTCTGGGACGTTACGCAGTTCGGCTACTACGCCCGCACCCACTACAAGGTCACCCACCCAAAGACCTACATAGACTCCGGCTACTCGTTCAACCTCGGCTACGCCTTCCCGACAGCGATGGGCGCCAAAGTGGCCAAGCCGGACCGTCCGGTGATCTGCATGGCCGGAGACGGCGGGTTCATGTTCAACTCGTCCGAGCTTTCCACCGCCGTCAAGTACGGCATCAATGTAGTCACGGTGCTCTTCAGAAACGATTCCTACGGCAATGTCGCCCGCGACCTGGACGAAGGGTTTTCAGGGACCTACGGCACCGATCTGCACAATCCTGACTTCGTCAAGTTCGCCGAATCGTTCGGCGCGGTCGGTATGAGGGCTGACGATCCCTCGGAATTGGAGACTCTCATTCCACTCGCGCTTGAACGTGAGGTGCCGGTGATCATCGACGTGCCATTCGGAGAGATGCCGATACCACGCGCCCCGCAGTTTGCGTTTGTCTACAATCTCCCCTGGACGCAGCCTCAGGAGGGGCTGATACAGTCCTGAGACACCGCTTCGCACATTGACCCTACTCAAAGCCCCGTGATAGTATCGGGGCATACTCACATGATCGCTGATGCGAACCATCGCTCGGCGCTGGAGGTCCCTTCCTTGGCTACGACATCACAGATCGTCGATATCACTCCCCTTGCGGCCCAGAAGCTCAAGGACGCCCTCACGGAACAGGGGCAGGCGGGCGCGCTGCTGCGTGTCATGCCGATGCCCGGCCCGCACGGCGGATTCCAGTACGCGATGAGCATTGAGGAAGAGGCGAAGGACGACGACTTCGTCATGAGCGTCGAAGAACTCACGGTGCTGGTCGATTCGGAAAGCGCTCCGTTGGTGGAGGGCGCGCAGATCGACTACATTGAGGGCCTCATGCGCAGCGGTTTCGTCATCAGCAACCCAAACGTCGAGTTCGCCGGAGGCGGATGCGGCGGCGGCGGATGTGCCTGTGGCGGCGGTGGCGGAGGTTGCGGATGCGGCGGTGGCGGTGGCGGGTGTGCTTGCGGCGGCGGCGGTCACTAGACGCCGGAACCACCCACTTCTCCAGGCAAGTTTACGAGACGGGGCGATGAACATCGTCCCGTCTTTACGTTGAGGCAGTAGCCGTTGCTCTTCGCCGTTCTCGATCAGTTCCGCTCAGAGCCGGCGCACGCCATCTTTACCCTCTTGGGGTTCACGCTCGCCATCGTTGCGGCGATCACCGTCCACGAGTTCAGCCACGCTCTCAGCGCAAACCTGCTCGGAGACGACACCGCTAAGAGCAAGGGTAGACTGACACTGAACCCCTTGGCCCATCTCGACCCGGCGGGCACGGTCATGATCGTGGTGGTCGGATTCGGCTGGGGCAGGCCGACTCCGGTCAATCCCGCCCGATTCGGCAAGCGAATGCGCTCCGGCATGGCGATGGTGTCGTTCGCCGGGCCGATATCCAACGTGATCGTCGCATCTCTGTGCGCCATCCCGGTGAAGATCGGGCTGCTCAGCCCGGGCATCGTCGGGTTCTCCATCTTCGGCGGCGAACCGGGCGAGTTCTGGGCATATCTCCTCGGATCGCTCATCTTCATCAACATCCTGCTGGCGGCCTTCAACCTGATTCCCGTAGCCCCGCTCGACGGATTCAAGGTCGTGCAAGGACTCCTGCCCCGCGATCTGGCTTTGCAGTGGAGCCAACTCGAACGATGGGGCCCGCTGATACTGATGGTCCTCATCCTATCGGGCTTCATCCTGCCGACCGGGAGCCTCTTGGTGCCCATCATGCGGCCCTTGGTAAACGTCCTCGCGACCATCATCATTGGTGGACAGATTTGGGGCTAATCTGGTTCAATCTTTGACACGGGGAGAGGAATAGTTGGCAGGTATGGACAGAATCACCATCATCGGGTCCGGCAGCATCGGCCTGTCGATGGGTCTTGGAATCAAGGCCATCGGACTAAAGGAGACCGAGCTTCTCGGCACGTCCGGAGACCGGAAGTGGCGTGAAAGGGCGAGCGAGACCGGCGCGTTCGACTCGGTAGGCGGACACCTGGGAAACGCGCTCGACGGCGCACGGCTAGTGATCCTCGACACTCCGGCAGCCGAGACGAAGGACCTCATGGAGGCCATCGGTCCGGTGCTGGAGCAGGACTGCAGAGTAACCAATACGGGCCTGTCCATGGTGCAGTCCCTCGAATGGGCGGACGCCTACTTCCGCGAGGACACGACGTTCGTAGCGGGTCGTCCACTAATACGCACATCCTCAGCCGATCTTGATGCGGCGAACGGGGCCATCTTCCAGGGCGCGGACTACTGTCTCGCTCCTTCGGTGACCGCTAGACCCGACGCCATCAGGACGATTGTCGGCCTCGTCGAGGCGCTGGGCGCAGTCCCGCTCTTCCTCGATCCCCACGAGCATGACTCCTACACCGCGGCGGTGACGCTCATGCCTTCACTGCTTTCGTCGGCGCTGATGAATATGGCATCGGAGAGTCCGTCATGGCGGGAGATGTCGAAGCTGGTCGCCAACGAGTTTCACGAAATGTCGAAGCTCGCCTCCGTCGACCCGGTCGAGTTGGCCACCGAGATCGAGACTAACGCCGAGTCCGTTGCCGTGTGGATCAACCGGATGATCGAGACGCTCGAATCGTACCGAAGTCTGACGCAAGGCCCGCGTGAGCAAGTCGAGGAAGCTCTCATCCATGCTTGGGAGGAACGCGCCAAGCTGGAGCTGGGGGCTATCGTTGAAGACGAAGGCCCACGCACACCCTCCACGGGCGAGTCGGTCGCCAGCATGTTCGTCGGCAGCAGGCTCGCGGGCCGGGTGCGGGATATCAAGGACGCCGGGAAGAACGATCCCTGGCGTTACAAGGGAAAGAAGAACGAGACGGACGAATGAATCGAACAATACAGCATCAAGACCGGCTGGAGGGAACGGTATCCACCGCCGGCGACAAGTCGATCTCCCACCGGGCGGCGCTGCTCAACTCCATCGCCGACGGGACGGCGCACGTCTCCAACTTCTGCGTCGGCGACGACCGCACGTCGATGCTCGGATGCCTGCGAGGGCTCGGGGTTGACATTACCCAGCACAGCGACTGCGACGTATGGCCGGGCGAAGAGTGCTTCGAGGTTACGGGAGTTGGCCTCCACGGTCTTCAAGAACCGTCCGACGTGCTCCACGCAGGCAACAGCGGCACGACGACGCGGCTCGTAGCGGGGCTACTGGCCGGGCAGTCTTTTCTATCGGTGCTGACGGGAGACGACTCGCTGAGGTCGCGACCGATGGGGCGAATCGTCGATCCCCTCCGAGAGATGGGAGCGGGCTTCATGGGCCGTAACGGCGATACCCTCCTGCCGCTATCGGTGCGCGGCGGCGACCTGAATGCCATCGAGTATGACCTCAAGGTAGCGAGCGCGCAGGTGAAGTCGGCGGTCCTCATAGCGGGGCTATACGCAAATGGCCGCACCGTCGTGCGGTCTCCCGGCCAGTCGCGCGACCACACCGAGCGCATGATGCGGCACATGGGAGCGGACGTGGACATCAATGGCCTGTCGGTTTCGGTGAAGGCCTCCGGCCTCTCGGCCACGAACGTCAGGGTTCCGGGCGACATCAGCTCCGCCGCCTTCTGGATGGTGGCCGGGGCGGCCCACCCAAACGCAAGTATCCGTCTCACCAACGTTGGGATAAACCCCTCCCGCACCGGCGTTATCGAGGTCCTCTGGTCCATGGGCGCCTCCCTGCGCATGGAGAACGTCGTCGAGGACGCTTTGGAGCCTGCCGCGGATATCATCGTCGAGTCGTCCGACCTCCGCGGCGTGGAGATCGCGGGTAACATCATTCCGCAACTCATCGACGAGCTTCCCGTGCTTGCGCTGGCGGCGGCGCGAGCGAAGGGCGAGACGGTCATCCGGGACGCGGAGGAACTGCGCGTCAAAGAGTCCGACAGGATCACGGCAACCGTAACCGGACTTGCCGGTCTTGGAGCCGACATCGAGGAGATTCCCGACGGCATGGTCATTCGGGGCGGTCGCAAGCTGCGAGGCGCGAGCGTCAAGAGCTTCGGGGACCACCGTATCGCCATGACGATGGGAATCGCGGGCACGATCTCGGACGGCGAGACCTCCATCGACGAGGCCGACGCCGCGGACGTGTCGTACCCGACGTTCTGGAGTACTCTCGATTCTGTGTCCGGGTCGTCCGCGTGAGCGTGGTGGGCACATCGCCGGATGAAGGCGTTCCCCTTCTGGTCGTGATATCCGGCCCGTCCGGCGTCGGCAAGGACGCTGTACTCGAACGAATGAAGTCGTCGAACCGCCCCTACCACTTCGCGGTGACGGCGACCGCCCGACCGAAGCGCGACAGCGAGATCGACGGCGTCGACTACATCTTCGTTGCGCGCGACGATTTCCAGAGCATGATCCAAAACAACGAACTGCTGGAGTGGGCCGAGGTCTACGGGAACCCTTACGGCGTACCGAAGTCTCCCGTGCGTGAGGCTTTGGAAAGAGGGCAGGATGTGATCCTCAAGATCGACGTGCAGGGGGCCGACAACATCCGGCGGCTCGTTCCGGGCGCGGTCTACGTGTTCCTCGCCCCTCCCGACATGTCGGAGTTGGAGCAACGCTTAACGCAGAGAAGGACCGAGTCGGCGGACACGTTGAAGGTGAGGCTGGAGACGGCGGCGAAGGAGATGGAGGAGGCTGAGAAATACGACTATGTGGTTGTGAACCGGAGCGGCCGTCTTGACGAGGCCGTGGAAGAGATCAACTCAATCATCCGGCGGGAACGGGCGCGGCCCGGACGCGAGCGGATCGCTATCTGAGTTTCAAGACCGCAAGTCTCTCCTCCGGCGGGGGAGAGATACAGAGAGGGGAAACACCCCAGGGAGACGCACATGGACTTCGAGCATATCCTGTATGAGAAGCGGGAACACATCGCCTACGTAACGTTGAACCGGCAGTCCCACCTGAACGCTTTGCACCCCGACGGGAACCGAGAGGTGAGAGAGGCGTTCACCGACTTCCGGGAAGACGACGATGTTCTCGTGGCCATCCTCAGCGGCGCAGGTGAGCGGGCCTTCTGCGCGGGCAACGACCTCAAGTACATGGCCGAGCACGGCAAGCCCGGTGAGCCTTACCCCGACGCGCACCTCTACCCGTTCGGGGGCATCACGGAGGACTTCACGTGCTGGAAACCGATCATCGCCGCCGTGCATGGGTACGCCTTCGGCGGCGGCTTCGAATTGGCGCTGTCGTGCGACCTCATCATAGCGACGGAGGACGCGCGCTTCGGGCTGCCGGAGGCGAGAGTGGGTGTGGTCGCCAGCGGTGGCGGGCCTCACCGAATTGTGCGGCAGATGCCGCTGAACATCGCCATGGGCATCCTGCTCGGCGGCAAGCCGATCACCGCGACTGAGGCGCACGGCTGGGGACTCGTGAACGAGGTCGCCCCGACGAAGACCGAGTTGATGCCAACCGCCGTACGATGGGCTAATGACATCATGGAGGCAGCGCCATTATCGATACGGGCGACAAAGCAGGTGTCGTTGCAGGGCCTCGAATCGACTCTGGACATCGCGATCAACCGGGAGTACAGCGAGTTTCGGAAGGCCCGCGATTCCGAGGACTTTGTTGAAGGCCCGAAGGCCTTTGCTGCCAAGCGCAAGCCCGTCTGGAAGGGCAAGTAGTACCAATGGTGCTAGGTGCTCGGTTCTAGGTTCTGGATTCTCACCCCCGTGTCGTGTGGCACGGGGCAGGCTCCGGATCGGGGTACCGGGTGACGTTCTTTCGTGGGGATGACGGATGGGAATACACCACAGAGGGCACGGAGAGGAAGAAAGTAGTGCGTATGGGCGGATTTTGGAAGGCGATGACTTTAGATTCCTCACTCCGCTGCGCTACGTTCGGAATGACAGGCTTAGGGGCGTTGTGGGTTATATGATTAAGTCAAGACGAAACGGTATAACAGTTGCTTTTATAGAGAGGAATCGAACATGACCACCCCGACCATGCTGCCGACTACCGTGCGCCCGTCCGCGTACGATCTGACGCTGCAGCCCGACCTGGAGAACTTCACTTTTCGTGGCGAGGAGGACATCGACATTACGATTCGCGAGGCTACTAGCAAGATCGTGATGAACGCGGACGAGATCGAGATCCAGGAGGCGCGGCTGACCCTGGCCGATGGGTCGAGCGTCGAGCCGTGCTGCATCGACTTCGACAAGGAGGAGGAGACGGTTGCGCTGGGGTTCGATGAGGAGCTTGCCGCCGGAGAGGCGAAGCTGCGCCTGAGATTCACGGGGGAGTTGAACGACAAGTTGCGTGGTTTCTACCGGAGCAGGTACACCGACTCCGACGGCGCCGAGAAGTATCTTGCAACCACGCAGTTGGAGGCTACCGACGCGCGGCGGGCGTTCCCCTGCTGGGACGAGCCTGCCATCAAGGCGACGTTCAAGGTGACGCTCATCATACCCTCGGAGCTTGTCGCGGTATCGAACATGAGCATCGTTCGAGAGAGCGAGGTCGAGCCGGGACTCAAGAGGCTGGAGTTCGGCGAGACTCCCATCATGTCAACGTACCTGCTTGCCTTCATCATCGGCGAGCTCGGCTGCGTCGAGAGAACGGCTGACGACGGCACGATCGTTCGTGTATGGACGACGCGCGGCAAGGAGGAGCAGGGGCGGTTCGCGCTCGACGTATCGGTAGACCTGCTTGGCTACTTCAACGAGTACTTTGGCATCCCCTACCCGCTCGAAAAGATGGACCACATCGCCATTCCCGACTTCGCTGCGGGCGCGATGGAGAACTGGGGAGCGATCACTTACCGCGAGATTGCGATCCTCGTCGACCCGGAGAACACCTCTGCGGGCACGAAGCAGATCGTAGCCAGCATCGTGTCGCACGAGATGGCGCACCAGTGGTTCGGGAACCTCGTCACGATGGCGTGGTGGGACGCCCTCTGGCTGAACGAGAGCTTCGCCTCGTGGATGGGGGACATGGCGGTCGATAAACTGTTCCCGGAGTGGGATACGTGGACGAGCTTCGTGTCCCAAGACACGACTCGCGCCCTCAGTCTCGACGGGCTGAAGAATTCGCACCCCATCCACCAAGAGGTCAAGAACCCTGCCGAGATAGGACAGCTCTTCGACGCCATCAGTTACAGCAAGGGGGGCTCGGTGCTGCGGATGCTCGAAGACTTCCTCGGCTCCGAGAATTTTCGTGAAGGGCTCCACGACTACCTCGTCAAGCACAGCTACGACAATGCGGTCACGGGAGACCTCTGGGACGCCCTGGCAGCCGCTTCGGGCGAGCCGGTCTCGGAGATGATGGACACGTGGCTGCACCAGACGGGGTACCCATACCTCGACGCGGAGATCGAGCGCGGCGACACGGAGATCAGCGTCTCGGTAGACCAGAGGCGCTTCGTCTACGACTCCATCATCGACGATACCGGGGAGGACGACACCCTCTGGCACGTGCCCCTTCGCGCACGGTCGGGGCAGAGCGACGAGGTGGCCTCCACGCTTCAGCGGGGACGGTCTGCGAGCTTGAGCGTGGGAGGCGGGTCGAATGACTGGGTCAAGATCAACCCGGAGCAGACGGGCTTCTTCCGCGTGAAGTACCGGAGCGACGATCTGGCGCTCCTGCGGCCGGCCATCGAGAGCCTCGCCTTGTCTCCTATCGACCGTCTGGGCATCCAGAGCGACGCATACGCCCTGGCAAAGGCGGGCATCCAGCCTGCTATAGACTTCCTCGAAATCGCCGAAGCCTACGTGAACGAGGACCACGCCTACGTGTGGGGCGACCTCGGTGCGAACCTTGGAGCGCTGGACAATCTCCTGACGGACGAGCCGTTCTTCGAGGCGTATCAGCGCTTCGGGCGAGGGCTGTTCGGGCCCGCGGGCGAGCGTGTGGGCTGGGACCCCAAGCCGGGTGAGGGCCACCTCGACACGCTGCTCCGCAGCACCGTGTTGGGGGGACTCGGAAGCTACGGCGAGCCCGCTACGCTCGCGGAAGCCGGTCGGAGGTTCGAAGAGTACGCGATGGACCAGAGCCGGGTGAACCCCGATATTCGCAGGGTCGTCCTCAGCCTCACGGCCAAAGAGGGCGACAGCGACGTGTACCATGCCTTGTGGAAGCTGGAGCAGGAATCGACGCTGGAAGAGGAGAAGGTCAGGCTGCTCGGCGCGCTGACGGAGTTCGAGGACGCCGAACTGCTGATGACCACGCTCGATCGCTCGCTGGACACCGAGTTCGTCCGCACCCACAACACCATAGGGATCATGGCGAGGACGGCGGGAAACCCGAAGGGCAAGGATCTTGCGTGGGACTTCCTGAAGGCCAACTGGTCGGAGTTCGACCGCCGGTACGGAGAGGGCGGTTTCGGCCTGATGACCCTCGTCAGCATCGCCGGAAGGTTCACCACGCAGGAGAAGCTGGAGGACGTGGAGAAGTTCTTCACCGACACGCCCGTGCCCGCGGCGGACCGGACGATCCGGCAGGCGCTGGAAGCGATACGGCTGAACGTGGCGTGGCTGGAGAAGAACCGCGGGCCGCTGGCAGAGTGGTTGTCGGGTTAGGGCCCTAGACCGCGAGTGTTACCCCTTCGGCAGACGCGGCGATACAGAGCGCCTCATCAAATGTGGCAAGCTCTGCGTCTTGACGTCTTGCCAACTCAAGATATATTGCATCATAGAATGACAGTGTATGGAGCATTGCCAATTCGAAGGCGGCCTGAAAGTCGGGGCGATCATCAGTACGAATGGGCAAACCATTCAGGGCATTTAGGCGATCATTCACTTCATCGGCAGAAAGGCGACCGCGGCGATTGGCGGAAAGTAATCCATTACGTGTTTCCAAGTGCCAAAGCTGTGGAACAAGCGCTTCATCTTCGTTCAGGCTCTTCAACGCGTCGTCGGCTCGAGGGTCTGTCTCATCGTCCAATAGCCAAGCCAGAGTGAATGAGGCATCGACTACCATTGTGCTCACAACCGGTGTCCCTCGTGACGCCACGCGAGTATCTCTTCGATGGAGACATTTACACCCCTCCACCCTGCTCTTCGTTGACGGAATCGCTCCACTGCCGCTTGTCGAATCGCGCGGTCCTGCGCGTGAGCGGGAACCAGGTGGGCAACCGCCTTGCCGTGCCGGGTGATAGCAATAGTCTCTCCGTGCTCCACTTCGCGGAGAAGCTCGGCCAAATGCGTCTTGGCTTGGGTAGCTTGTATTTCACGCATAAGAATATCAACCAGTTGATTTGACTAGTTGATAGTAGCACAAGTCTTCGCCCTGTTTCAACCGTTCCTATGACGGAGGAGAAAGTGTATTTGCAGATTCGCCCTCCCCTTTCTTCTGGATTCCGGCCTCCGCCGGAATGACAAATGTGTTAGGGAGTCCTCGGCGTAGGAGAGGCCGATGGTGTAAGACCCCCTCTCTGTATCTCTCCCCCGGCGGGGGAGAGATTGGTGTGGTGGCGAGTAGGCTCGCAGGCGCATTAAGGCCGGAAGTCACGGACGTGCTGGTCGAGGTGGGCAGTCCGGGCGCGTTCATCCTTCGGCTGGTTGTCCGGGCCGAACATGAGGTTGCTAAGGCGGTCAATGACCTTTTGGTTCTCGTGGGTCCTCGCCGTCTTTGTGTCGTAGTTCATGATGGCCTGGGCGGCGCGAGCTCGTTCCTTGGGGTCGTCGGAGTCGAGGCGTTCGGCCTGGACGGTCAGGGCCTTGTACATGAGGGTCCTCATGCCTGACCTCGCGTAGCGAGCGACCTCGTCTCGCTGTCGTTCGTACTCCTCTTTGAACGCCGGATCGTTCATCCAACGGTGGATGGTCTGTCGGCCCACTCCGGCGAGCTCGGCGGCCTCGCTGACTGACTTGGAGGAGACCAGTTGAGGGATCGCGCGCAGCTGTTTATTGGAGAGTTTTTTCTTCGAATGTGTCGCATTCCGTCGCATTTTGTCGCATTCTCCTGTTTATCTTATAGTTGGGCACTGGTCAGCCGCTTCGGCGGTTGGGCGCTCATGTGTAGTGTGGTACATGCGTTCTTTTTTGTCAAGTCGGGACGAGGAAAGGGTAACTGTTCAGTCTTCGTGAGTTGAATTGCGAAGACCCCCTCTCTGTGTCTCTCCCCCGGCGGGCTGACAGGGATATGTATTTGCCTATCGCCCCACTCTCCATTGACCAGAAAGCAACCTGGCTCTGTCATTCTGAGCGGAGCGTAGCGGAGTCGAAGAATCTAAAGTGTCTGTCCTAACGTAAAGCTGACATAGGGAGTTCTTACGCTGTTTTCGCTCTTGGTCACGATAGAAGCACGGCGCTGGCTGTCCGGTCTTGCGGTTATGGATTTTAGATTCCTCGCTGCGCTCGGAATGACAGGAAGGGGCCGGATTTATAGCTACAAATCCGTTTTACATACCCCTGTCAGCCCCCGGCGGGGGAGAGATTGTAGATTCTTCGTCGCTACTCTCCTCAGGATGACAGCAGGAGGACAATGCGTGCATATCTCGCTAACTCTGAACAGTTACGAAAAATGGCACTGGGTGCAGGGGATTGTCCGGCTGCCGTGTCGGGGCACGGGACATGCGTTGGCCTGCATGGACAATCCTACGATGCGGTGTATGTCTCTTCGGACATTCGCGAGTTCTGGAGGGCAAGGTAGGTCTCTTTGGTCATGGGAGGGTTGGTGTTGTCGATGACGTTCTTGGCCGATGCAGCGTCGTTTGTAAGGAGGTCGATGACGGTCATGGCAATAGCCTTGGCAGGTCTGATGACGGCTTGGTCGTAGTCGATGACGCGGTAGTCGTCGCCGTGTCCGGCGCCGGAGCATCCCCCGGTGTACGGATGGATGACCGGCATGATCCGGCTGAGGTCGCCCATGTCGGTTGATCCTCCGCGAGGTAGATTTGCCGCCTGACTCGTGAACGAGGACGCTCCGACGAGGCGCTCGGCGTTTTCTCGGAAGACCGCTGAGAGTGCAGGGTCGTTCAAGAGCGGAAAGTACCCGGGGATGGTGACGATCTCGACTTCCGCTCCAAGAGCGAGCGCCCCGGCCCGAAGGGAGCGGTCCATCTTCGCGGCGGCATCGTCCACGACCTCGATTGTACGACCGCGCACCCTCCCCTCGTAGCGCACCTCGGCAGGCGTGGCGTTCGCGGCCTCGCCGCCGTGGGCGATGATCCCATGGACGCGCACAATGTCGGGGTCTTGGAACGTCTCCCTCTGGGTGTTCAGCGCGTGGAGGGCTACCAGCGCTGCCTGGAGGGCGTTGACTCCGCGATGGGGAGAGCTTCCGGCGTGAGCGGACTTGCCCAGGAACCGTACGTACTTGCCCACGTGGGCGTTCGTCGTGCCTCCGAGCGAAAACTTGGCGTCCTCGGCACTTGCCGACGTATGCACCATCAAGGCCATGTCCACGCGGTCGAACACGCCGAGCCTGATGAACTCCTGCTTCCCGGAAAGGAACTTGACTCTCCCCTCCCGACGGAGGTCCAGGCGGTACTCCACGTCCACGAACTCCTCGGCGGGGACGGCCATCAGCTCGATGTCGCCACAGAGGGCGCGCAGGACTTCGGGCAACGCTAGGCCCACCGCTGCCCCGAACATGATGCCGATTTGCGAGTTGTGGCCGCAGGCGTGGGCGGCTCCGGTCATCGGATCGGCGGACCGGTGGCCGGGCAATGGCAGCGCGTCGAGCTCGCCCAGGACGGCGACGGTGGGGCCGTTGTTGCCGCCTCGTAGGGAGGCGGTTACGCCGGTGATCGCAACGTCTTTGGTGTGCTCGATGCAGAGCTCGGTGAGTTTCTCGCTGACGAGACGCGATGTCTCGTACTCGCGGAAGCCCAACTCAGGAGTGCGAAGGGCCTGTTCGGCGATGTCGATGATCCAGTCGCGCCGTCGGTCTATGGCGGCTTGGGCAGCGGCCTTCAGCGACTCGGGGCCGGTCACTCGGTGTAGGTCTTTTCGGAGTAGATGGCTCGAAGCCAGGAGAGGTAGCCGCTCCGGCTCATCCCGCCCTGAAAGTCGCGGACGATGGAGTTCGCCCTCTGCGCGTCGTCGAAGAGCAGGTCGATTATGGTCATCGCCATGGCTTTTCCTGACGTCGTGACGGCGAGTTCGTAGTCCTGCACGACGTAGTCGTTGCCGTGCGCCTTACCGGTCGCGGCGGCGGCGTATGGATGGATGGCGGGCATGATCTGCGAGATGTCCCCCATGTCGGTCGAGCCTGAGCGGTGTCCCATTCGCGCGATCTTGCCGGCGCCGACGAGTTGTTCGGCGTTCGAGACGTACAGCTCGGTGAGCGTGGAGTCCTGCGCCAGGGGCGTGTAACCGGGGATGGTCGATATGTCTACGCTTGCGCCGACGGCCATCGCGCCCGCCCGGAGCGCCCTGTCGACCTTCTCGCCCGCGGCCATGTAGGCCTCGATGTTCGACCCGCGCACGAAGGTCTCCATGCGAACGTCGGCGGGCACGGAGCTCACGACTGTGCCGCCCCTGGTGATGATCGGGTGGATTCTGATGCTCTCCTCGTCGCGGAAGGTCTCGCGCTGGGCGTGGATCGCCATGAGGGCGATGTTGGCGGCGTTGAGGGCGTTCACGCCGAGGTGCGGCGAGCCGCCCGCGTGTGAGGCGACGCCGTTGAAGCGGATGCGCTTGGCGATCATGCCGTTGTTGTTCGAGCCGACGCCGAGCACGGAACCCGGATAGATCCAGTCCTGGTTCTCGGTGTGCGTCATCATGGCGATGTCCACGTCATCCATGACGCCGAGCTTGACGAACTCCGACTTGCCGCCCAGAAACTCCAGCTTGCCCTGACTCCTAATTCCGTCACGGTACTCGATCTCGATGAACTCCTCGGCAGGCACGACAAGGAGCGCGACACGTCCCGCTAGATTTTCGAGCACTCCCGCCGCCCGGAGTCCCATGGCAACGGTGAGCAGTGAGCCGATCTGCGTGTGGTGGCCGCAGGCGTGGGCGGCGTGGGTATCGGGGTCTGCGAAGGGGTGGCCGGGAACGATGAGCGAGTCGAGCTCTCCGAACACGCCGACCGTAGGGCCGGACTTGCCGCCCGCCAACATGCCCTTGAGTCCGGTCAGCGCAAGGCCGTCCTCGAAGGGGATGCCGAGCTCCGACAGCTTCCGCGCGACGAACCGGGAGGTACCCTGCTCGCGAAACCCCGGCTCCGGGGCATTGAGAATGTGCTTGGCGACGTCGAGCGCTTCGTCGGCCCGTCTGTCGATTTGGGCCAGTACGGCGGCCTTGGTCTCTTGGAGGTCCATCCGGGTCCCTTTCTCGGTGGTGCTTGCGGGAACCTACCTTACCATACGCAATGGGGAAGCACAGCAACTGATTTCACCGGAATATGTGAAGGCCCGTACCCTCATTGCGTGTGGGCTTCTAGGCCGGACAGCAGCAGGGGCGGGTTTGAAACCCGCCCCTAGATCGTGTCCACGATACCTGATCACGTACCTAATACCAATTCGTGCTAATACCACCGTATTCTCGCTGACCAAACAGTCTGGATTCCCGCCCCGTATCGGAGTACGGGGCAGGCTCTTCGCCGGAATGACGGTGGGTGGTCTCTGCTATGTGCGCTGCATTTAAAGGATTATGGCGCAGTCATGACGAATTGGTATAAGTCGATTAGCGCTAGTACCGGTTCCATATGATTTTGGTAGCTTACTCAAAACACCCTCACCCTAGCCCTCTCCCACGACGGGAGAGGGGATAAATCGGCATCTGCCAGTTCGTCAAATTCAAGTTGACTGAGTACTAGTCCCAGTATGCCGGGTCCAGGAAGTGAACGCTCCGATATTTCTTGGAGCGGTTGCCATCGTTGTGCATGTTGTCTAGGCCGTCCTCGAAGTAGAAGGCCTCTTTGGTGCCACCGAAACCGGACGGGAAGTGGTTCTTGGGCGTGTTGCGAACGTTGTTGCGCCGCATTCGCATTCCGCGGAAGATGCCGGTGAAGGCCAGGCCGCCGATGTGGAACTTGCTCTCCGCGATAGTGCGGTATATCTCCTTGCCGAGCTCGATGCGGCGGTCGCTAAACTGGGCGATCTTTCGCCCCTCGGTCCAAAGGCCCTGCATGTGCTGGAGCTTGCCGCTCGTGTCCGCGGGGTATGTCTCGCCGGGAGCCTGCGGACGGAACTCCGTGTTTATGCCCGGCGACATGCCCTCACGGCCTCCGGTCTGGTAATACTCGCCGATGGTGGGAGCTAGCTGATTCCCCTTGGTCAAGGGGACCAGCCTCGTCCAGGCGACCTGCCAGGGGTTGTCCCCGTAGCTGGACGAGAGCATCACGAAGTACTGCTTGTTTCGCTCGGCGGCCTTGTACGCCCGCGCGCCCTCTCGAACGGTGAGCTTGACGCCAATCTTCTTCCAGTCCGACCGGAGCAGTTCGATGATCGAGAAATGCTGGTCGTAGGCCTCGAAGTAGAGGGTCATCGGCCCGGTGCCGTCCTTCCGGTCGACGTAGCCGTCGCCGTTACCGTCGGTATAGCCGATGCCGGCGAGCAGCTGCTTCGCCTTTTCGACATCGTGCCCGATCTCCAAGTTTGCCCACTCCTCGCCGGGGTAGTACGGAGTCGTCGGATGAGGAGTCCAGTTCTGCGGGGCGCCGAGACCGGCCAGGACGGTCTCATTGGTGGCATCCCTGTCCCAACCGTAGGACAGCGCGAGACGGAATTCCTGCGTCCGCAGCGCCTCTCCGATCTCGGGGTCCTCGTTGTACTCCTGGTTGACGAGAATGGTCGTGTCTCCCCCTGCCGCGGCGCGGTATATTTCGAGGCTGTAGTCGCCCTTCGCCGCGTTGGCGAGATAGAGAGGCACCTCCGAAAGGATCAAGTCGCCGCTGCCCAGGTCGCACTCCCCTGCCATGCAGCGGAACACGGCAACCTCTCGGCTCTCGACCTGATTCGAAACGACGCCGTCCATGTACGGTAACTGATTGCCGAGAGGGTCGACGCCCATGAAGTAGTGGTTGCGGTCGTACTGGTTCCTGCCGTCCGAAAGCTCGGTCGTCACGTATCCGCCGGGCCAGGGGGCGTAGTGAATATCATCGTACATGTAGTCGGGATCGAATTCAGTGGGAACGGGTTTCAGAGGAACGCCCAGGAAGTGGCGCTTTCGCTGCATCTCTTCCATGAGTCCTTTCCAGGTCTCACGGGAGTAGTAGCGCATGAGTTGGCGGATTTCGACCTCGTCGCCATATTTCGGATGGTAACGCTTGTACACGTGACTGGCCGAGTAGAAGCAGGGGTTCCCCCCCTGGCACGACTTTGTGCCGCTATAAATCGCACCGCTCTTGGACTCGATCAGCGTAAACGTAGGACTGTCGAACGTGAGGCTCCAGTTGAGGTCGTCGATCACCTTGAACGTGGGCCCGTTTCCGGTAATGGGGTTGATGAGCGTAAGCGGCAGGCGCGGGATGTACTCACGGTTGAGGTTGAGCTCCTCCCACGCGAATCGGAAGTCCTCCATGGTAAGGGGATACCCGTCGGACCACCGCGCGCCCCTGCGGAGGGTGAAGGTGTAGGTCCTGCCGTCGGCGCTCAGCTTCATATCCTTGCAGATGCCGACTACCCTGCCGAGGCCGTCCGCGTCACGGCGGAAGCAGCCGGTGGTAGTCAACGAATCGATTCTGCCGGGGGTGCTGGAGGTCAGTCGCATGGTGCCGCCGTAGATTCCGACCTCGTTATCGAGCAGGACTACGAGAACGTCTTCCTGGATGGGGAGTCGTTCCTCGACGGGAAGGATCTTGCCTTCCTTGACGAGCTGAGCCGAGAAGGGGGACTCATTGAACTTCGTGGGGGTAGGGCCGTCCCAAGCATAGGTGGGGTACCCTCCCGGGGGAATCTTAGGCGCGACGTAGGTTCCGTCGTCGAGCATAGTGGGAGGTGGGAGGTCCTCACGGTCGGGCGAGACGGATACGAATCCCTTATCGTCATCCGCGCTTCCACATCCGAATCCGGCGATGGCCACAGCAACGACGACAAGCGCAAAGACGCCTGTCCGCATGAAGGTAGTCGGCCACATTGAATTTCCTCCTCTATTTGAAGCGGCCCTGTAACTGTACGCTCATTGGTCGGAGGCCGCATTACCAGCTCGATCTTGGTCGTCGCCGCTTCTTAGTGGACTATGTTTCGACGGCGTTCTCACGTCGTCGGGTCCTACTTCTCGAACACCTGAATCCGCCCTTCCATTCCCGGGTTCAGCCTGTCGTAGTACTCGATCTTTCCCGCCTTTGGGAACAGGATATATCCGGTCCGCCGACCCTCTTCGATGGGGCCGGTGTCGAACGAGCCATCCTTGGCCGTAACGGTGTGGGCGATGTCACCGAGGTTTCTCCAACGAATCCGCGCTCCAACGTAGACGTTTACATCCGGATGGTCGCCGTCGTAGATGTCCGCGGTGATCTGGCCGGAGGCCGGGGTCGGCGACGGCAGTACTCCAAGGTCGCCGTCGGAACCCCTGTCGCAGGCGGGAGACGCCAGGGCGAGCAACGGCACCGACAGCAGCACGAAGAAAAAACGACGCACCATTCAAGTACCCTTCGCAGGCGGAACACTCACGGTCAGGGGCGGATTGCACACGAGCCTATTTTAGGAAGATATGGGCAGGTATGTCAATCTTGGCTCAAGCGCATAACTGTTCAGTCTCCGTGAGTTGAATTGCGAAGACGCCCTCTCTGTATCTCTCCCCCGGCGGGGGAGAGATTGTAGATTCTTCGTTGCTGCTCTCCTCAGAATGGGAGCAGGAGGACGATTCCTGCATATCTCACCGACTCTGAACAGTTACTTATGCGCGCTTTGTTATCAAGCGTCCGTGTGCAAGCGACTTGAGATATAATGAGTCCCGCCGCTCTTGACGCGCATCGACGGCGGTCTGCGTTATCCTACGCGCCTGCGATCATAATGACGGGACGGTGAAATGAAACGAACTGTAATCAAGTTTTCCATGATACTCCTCGCGTTCGGGGTTGCCGCCTTGTTGGCGGCGGCCTGCGGCGAGGAGACGAGTGAAGTGATCGGCATCCTGAAGAGCAACGGCTTCGACGTCGGCGCTGAGAGCGACGAACGCTTGGTGTTCATCGGGGCGCCGCAGGACACCAGCGTCAAGGTCAACGGGCGCGACGTTCTCATCTACCGTTTCCCCGACCGCGACGATCTGCGCGAGGGCGTCATCGCGATAGAAGACATCATCAAAGCCGGCACCGGCCTGTGGGGATACGATCCGGAGAACCCCGACGCGTCCTACCACGAGCGCGGCCTGTACATCGTCTACTTCGGCGACCACCCCGACGCCAACAGGATTCGAGAGGCGATGGACAAGGAGATCAAGTACAATCCCTTCGAGGAAGAGGAGTAACCGTCCTCTCAACCCGGCTTTCGCGCGACGTAGATGATGTTGAATGGCGCCTTGCTCATTCGCTCGTAGTCGGACTCCCAGATCATTCCGTGGTAAGGAATTCGGGCTTTCTCGGTATCGGACATCCGATGGATGGGATAAGAGACAGGCTCCAGGATTCGCTCGACACAGAATCCTGCTCCGGTTAGCGTTGAGAACATCTCCTCGACAGTGCGGAAGAATGTCAACCCGCGCTGTGCGTCCGACTCGCCCACGTCGTGCCAGACCTCGACCGGCAGGTTGAAGTAGTTTCCTACGAGGAGAGCGCCCTGCCCTTCGTCCCACTCGAACGCCCCCAAGCGGATGGACGGTCGAGATAACCGCGATGCCGCCAGGCCGCAGGACGCGATGCCACTCGAACAGACACGCATCGAGGTCGGTGACGAACTCGATGCCGTTCGACGAGACGGCTGGCGTACGAAGGCTGTTTCGACGACACGTCGACGCCTGTAACGCAAGCCCCCTACTCGGCGAGAGCGATGGAATTCTGAGCGCCTCCACAAGCGAGCTCGAGGACGCGCTTGCCTCTAACGTTGCCCAACAGCCGATATTCCCTCTCGCCAGGAATCAACGGCCCGTAGTGAACGTCATCGGTGGAGATCAGCGCGTCACGCTGGTACCGGTCGGACATGTCGTCCCAGCCGGCCTTCACGGCACGCTTGAGGGGGAAGTCAGTCACGGCCGGAGGTGGGGAGTACAATTTCAGCTATGAATCGCATGGCTGTTACCACAACGTTACCACACCTCTCACCTACGCCCACCATCCGCCTGCAGCCGAGTTACCTTTGATATTAGAGTCTCATTATCGAGCTATTTTCAGATTCGCCCGCAATTTGCGGCTGGCGATTCTGTTAATCGGTGTACTGTAGGGTTGAGAGTGACTGTCATATAGACAAAATCCATCTCCCTCTAGGAGTCCCGGTGACGGAAGATAGGCTATTGGCAATCCTTGAGAACTTTGAGAAGGGCAATACCGACGAAGGTGTGGAGGACTGCGAGATTGAGTACTGCAAGAATAGACGTTGGTTAGTATGGGTGGGCGAGGTCAACCATGGGTAAAAAAACGTAACTGTTCAGTCTCGGTGAGTTGAATTGCCCAGACCCCCTCTCTGTGTCTCTCCCCCGACGGGGGAGAGATTGTAGATTCTTCGTCGCTGCGCTCCTCAGAATGACAGTAGGAGTACAATTCCAGGATATCTCACCGACTCTGAACAGTTACAAAAAAACATCTATCAGCTATCCGATAAAGGGCTGGAGGAACTTCGACGGCGAAGACGATAAAAGAGAGTAAGAACTATGATTAGGATTTACGACGACGATGGGATCCATCTCTTTGACCTAGACCATCAACAATCGGAGGCATTGAAACAAGTCGCTTCGGCCAAGGGGTTTTCGGTACAGGAAACCATCGAATTTGCCATGACCGCGCTCATCTATGACATCGAGCACGGGAAGATTAGACCCTCCGACTTCCAACGGAGCGTGAAGAATGAAGAACAAGGGCCAAAGGGACACTAGCGAGTCCTCAAGTCTCGAGTCTAGTGTCCCGTTTCTTAAGTTCGTTGTATAAAGTGGATGAGTGTGTTCCGGGGAGTCACCCTCACCCCCGTATCGAGTACGGGGCAGGCTCTAGCCCTCTCCCACGACGGGAGAGGGGATTTTCACTCGCTGATTTGTTCAATGAATCTCTGACACATGACAGTAGCTGCTTGACAGCCTCATGTGGCTGCCCCTCTGCCTGATGAGAACATAGTGGTACCGGCCCCCTAGCAAGGCAGCAAGTTCAGGGCCGGACAGGCTCCGTGGCATTCTCACACTTCTATGACCTCGGCTTGCACCACGTGTATCCTAATTGACTGCGGAGCTTCGCCGTCATCGAAGTGGCACAACACTGCATCACGCAGCATAAACTTCAGATGCTCCCAGTCATCGGCCTCGGTGAAGATGCTCTGTCCTTCAGCGCGGGCCTCGTACCCACCCTCCGGCGATTCCCACACATGGAAGACTATTTCTCTGTCAGGCATTTAAACTCTCATTGCACCTTCGCTTTCAGCGCCTCCGCAGCCAGGAAGTCCAGCCTTCCAGCCTTTGCGTCCTCCTCTATCTGTCGGTCCCACGCCTCTTCTGCCAACCCGTGAAGTCAGTCCATGATCTTGGCGTACTCGGATTCAGGGAGACTCAGAACGGCCTGTTTGATTTCATCAGCGGTGGTCATGGTGTCCTCCCTCTTCTGTGATGGGGCATCGCCTTGCGGACCGGCCAGGGTGTCAGGACCCCGGCAGGGGCTTGACGTGTTCTTCGAGCCACACGCGGAGCTCGGCGAATCTGAACGAGTTGGTCTCGAAGAGCCGCATGAATAAGCGGTGGGCTTCGTTGTTGTCGCAGTCGATGAAGCTGCCGTTCTTGCGCAGGAATGAGTCGGTGGCGTAGAAGGCCGTCCGCTTGTTGCCGTCCACGAAGGGATGGTTCATGGCGAGGCTTTCGAGCAAGGCGGCGGCCTCCTCGATGAGGGTATCGTAGTAGCCGATCTGCGGGCGCATGATGGCGGAGGCCAGCGCGCCCATGTCGCGCAGACCCAGCGAGCCGCCGAACTCGTGGATCGCCACGTCGTGTATGGCTACGACCTCCTCTATAGTTGTGAAGTCGTGGTTCACGACTTGGCCAGCAACTCACCGAGGCGGCGGTTCTTTTCGAGGCTGGCGTAGAAGTGGGCCATCACCTCGGGGCGGACGTTACTCTGCGTCCTGCCCTTGATGTAGTCGCGCATGGCGTCTTCGAGCACCGCCTGGAAGTGGCGACCGTCATTGCGCGCGATCTCGCGCATCTTCGACAGCAGCTCAGGCACGGCCTGGCTGGAAAATTTCTCGCGTGTGGGTGTATCGGTAACCATGGCGGGCGCTCCTTCTCTCGTTTCGCGCTATTATCTCGCCAAGGGCATCGTCATGTCAAGAAACATCTTGACGGATGCGGGCCGGCCTTCGACGGCGCTCACGCGACCAGCTCCACATTCAACTCTTCAACGATCTCCGGCAGTTCCTCCCCGAAAAGCTCGTACGCCTTGCTCAGGCCGCCCTGCTGAATAAAAGGGGCGTACCGGAAATCGCCGAGCTCCATGCTGACGCTGCCCGCGATGTGGTCTCGGATGGTCTCCAGCCACCGCACCTGCTCCTCTGTGAACGTGCGACCGGCCGTCTCCTGCATAGCCAACCAACTCTGGAAACGTTTGCGCACACCGTCGGCGAAGGGAGCAAGCTCGTCTGCGCCACCCATGGCGTAGCGCACCACGGAAACGATATCGGCCAGCCTTCTCTGGCCAGAACCGCGCACTTTTGACCTGTCCAACTGTCGATATGCCTCCCACAGCCGTTCGGTGGTCCACGAGCGCGGGGGAGATACTAGGGCATCGGCCAGGGCCTTTATGTCAGCATAGCTCAACCGCTGCCTATAGGGCCCAAATACAGCACCTGCAGGGCCGTGATCCCGTCCCGGTTCTCCTCGATGTACTCTTGGAAGGACTGCACGATTGTTATTGCCTAATCGTCGGAGAAACCGGCCTCTATGAGGCTGTCGTCGCTCACCTTGTCGTTGGTCTGCTCGTAGGAGCGATGGATGTTCACCAACCGTTGCCGCAGGTCGGGGTTCGAGGCAAAGGGCCGGGCTGCGTTCTCCAGCAACTGGCGACGAGACTCGGCGACTGCCGATTCGGGCGGGTCATCCTGCCCTGTTGCGTGCCGGGCGGCATCCAGAGCGTCGTCAGGATCGGCGGCGTCGACCAGCCCGGAGACGAGGGTGTGAAGCGGCACGCCCTGAGAAGCGTGTTCTATAGCCTCGCGGTCCCTGGGTGTCAGGTGATGGTCCAGCCGCGCGAGGCGACCGGCGAGAGACGAGAGTACCTCAGGGTCTCGGTCTCCCATGCTCACGAGATCGAGGAGCTTGGCGAAGATGATCGTCTTGGGCACGTCTCGGCGGGTGGGGAATATCTCCGTGAACAGCTTATCTTTGAAGGTCTGGATGACGGTGCGAATCTGGTCTTCTGCCACCACGTCGCGGTCAAGCCGGTTGGGAGCGTAGGCCAGGTCCTCTTCCAGTTGCTCCCACCGGACCTTCCGCGTCAGCCGGTCCCGTCGGTCAACGTAGTAGCCGGCATCCACCGTGGATCCTTGGTCGGTGATCTGTGTGCGAATCCGATATATGTCGAAGCCGACGTTCACTCTTTCGGCTACCGCCTGCTGGTGGTTGTACTCCATGACGAGATTCTGTTGGAAGAAGCCGAAGGTCTGCTTTGAAGGGGTTGCCGTCAGCCCGATGAGGAAGGCGTCGAAGTACTCCAGCACCTGCCGCCACAGGTTGTAGATCGAGCGGTGACACTCGTCGGTGATGATGATGTCGAAGGTCTCAATGGGAACGTCGGGGTTGTACTCGACCGGCGCAGGCTCACGTCGAAGGGAAGCCGTGTCGAAGCCGGAAAGCTCCTCTAGCTCGGGGGCGAGTTCCTCGCCTTTCAGGATGGAGTAAACTCGCTGGATTGTTGCTATGCAGACGCGGCTCACGGGGTCGATGCGCCCGAACTGGAGGAGTTGGACGTTGTACAGCTCGGTGAACTTGAGGCCCGTATCCGGTGTGGTGAATCCCTGAAACTCGCGCAAGGTCTGCCGTCCCAAGTTGCTGCGGTCCACGAGGAACAGCACCCGCCGCGCCCCGGCGTGCTTGATAAGCCTATACACCTGGTTGCAGGCCATGAACGTCTTGCCGCTTCCAGTCGCCATCTGTACCAAGGCCCGCGGCCGTCCTGCGGCCAGGGACTCCTCCAGGTTCCTGATGGCCCTCTCTTGTACCGGCCAGAGACCCGATGCGTTCAGGGGCGGCATGGCCTTCAGTCTCTGGCGTAGATTGTCAGCAGCCAGGTGGTCGCCTCTCTCCTCAGCGATTCGGTGACCGTTAGTGCCTGACGCTTCCGGCGTGCCTAGCCAAATGGCGAGTGTCTGGGGAGAATGGAATGAGAAGACCAGACGGCTTCGCGGCTCCGGGTCCAGTCTGTTGGTGAACTGCGTCTCCACGCCCGTGCTTTCGTACAGAAACGGGAGCGGGTTGCTGCCAAATCGCGGACATTGAAGGCGCCGTGGATAACAATACTGCGTTCAGACAAAGAAGAGAGTTCCATCCGGCAACGTAGATGCTGCTAGTATATAAGCCTGCGATTGGACCCCGGAGCGCTGAGGACATGATTCCATCGACCCAAGGTAGGAGCCGACTGGCAGTGAGATCATTCACATTGCACAGGGGAACCTAATCTAGGCCCCGAGGCATTCGCAGACCACCCAACTGGATAAAATCAAGAAACTTCATTCGACGGACTCAATAGACACGGAAAACTCAGGTACTCGTGGGCAGTCGATTTGGGTCCATTCAGGATTGCTAGACAGTAGCGTGCCTGCCGGAGAGGGTGGGGCCGCAGGGAACGGCGTGGCGCGCAGCCTAGGTACCGAACCCGGCTAGGCCGTCCGGAGCTGAGCTAGACGAGCCGGGATAGATGAGTCGTCTCCCTCATGACTGGTTCGATCCCTGTCAACTGGGCCTATGGGGATTCGGGTCCGCGTCCGTAGAGTCCCCTAAAGTGCGCTCGCTCTGGAGACGGAAACGGTAGGCTGAGCCAGTCAGCGCGGGTGGTACTCCTTGGTCCTGGCGGCCTGCCTTTGAGGGCGCGGTAGTAGAGATTGAAGCCGTCCATATTGACGTTGTTGATCAATCATTGCTCCCCAACAAAGACAGAGACCGCCTCAGGGGCGGTCTCGACCCTACCGGCGAAGCGATAGGGGTAGTAGACCAACGTTGATTTGTTCGTAAAAACCCCTCGCCAGCCTGGGGCAAGGTGGGGATAATGTAATAAAAGGTCGTGGGCGCTGCGCCTGGCCGAGGGAGGGGAGGATGTTCCGAATACGAGACCCGCAAGAGAGCCTCTGGCAGTCCCAGTTCCTGGTGACGCCGAAGAAGGCTAAGCGCCTGGAGAGAAGTTGGGCCGAGGTTTTCCGAAACGAGGCGCTCCCCCTGATTGACGAGGAGCGCTTTGCTCCCATGTACTGCGTGGACAACGGCCGTCCCAACCGGGCGGTGCAGACCGTCCTCGGGGTCCACCTCCTCAAAGAGATGTTCAACCTCACCGACGATGAAGCTCTGGAACAACTAGAGTTCAACCTGCTCTGGCACCACGCCCTGCGGCTAGACATCGAGGAGACCCACCTGCCCCAGAAGACCCTCCACAACTTCCGAGTTCGCCTGATGCAGCACGACGGTGGCCGGCTGGCTTTCCAGGAGACCACGGACCGGATCATCCAGGCGCTGGGCATACGCACCGGAAAGCAACGGCTGGACTCCACCCACATCATGAGCAACATCGCCACACTCACCCGGCTGGGCCTGTTCTGTGAGACGATGCGGTTGTTCCTGCGGGCCTTGCGCTGGGAGCACCCAGAGCTTCGCCCTGGGGTTCCGGAGGGCCTCCTAGGGCGCTATTTGAAGGGAGAAGACGAGGCGACCCACTACGAGGCCGCCCGCACGGGGGAGGGTCGGCGACGCCTTTCGGTCTGTGCCCGGGACCTCTACCGGCTGGTGGACCGGTTCCATGGCACGACTGCTGCCCAGCTGGAGGAGTACCGGCTGCTGGAGCGGCTGCTGCGGGAGCAGTGCCATGTGGGCAAACACCAGGACGGGCGCCCCAGGGACGATGACGACGATGCTGGGGAATGCAAGGTGCCCGTGGCCTTGAAGGACCCGAAGCAGGTGTCCGCCGACTCGCTGCAATCGCCCCACGACCCGGATGTGACCTACAGCGGCCACAAGGGGAAGGGGTACGAGGTGCAGGTGGCGGAGACCTGCCACGAGGAGAACGCCACCCAGCTCATCACCCACGTGGAGGTGACCCCCTCGAGTGGGAGCGACACCGACGTGAGCGTGCCGGTCGTTGACGGGCTCGCGGAGCGGAAGGTCCGACCGGACGAGCTCTTCGCCGACACGGCGTATGGGTCGGGCCGCAATGCCTTCGAAGCCTCGCGCCGGGGAACGGAACTGGTGAGCCCGGTGGCGGGGTCGGCGCCGGGGAACTCGCACGAAGGAGAGGGTGACGGACCACCGCCGCTCACCGCCGCGGACTTCCAGATCGACGTCACAGGGGAGCAGGCCACGGTGTGCCCCGCCGGCCACCCGTCCATCGAGGAGTACGAGCTGAAGGATGCGCCGGAGCGGGTAGAGGTCCACTTTGCCGGGACAACATGCGAGCCCTGCCCCTTGCGATCCCGTTGCCCAGTGAAGCTGGACCGGCGTGCGGGGGCCTACGTCCTCAAGGCGGACCTGGTGAAGGTGAACATCGAGCTGCGCCGGAGGGCCGAGGCCACCGAGAAGTGGCGCAAGCGGTATGACATATGGGCTGGTATCGAGGGAACGAACTCCGAGCTGAAGCGCGCCCACGGGCTTGGGCGCTTGCGGGTGCGAGGGGGCCGTCGGGTGCGGCTTGCCGTCTACCTGAAGGCGTTGGCGTGCAACTTCAAGCGGATGGTCCATGCACGCCTGGTGGAGATGGAGAACACGGCTCAGCGGGCGGTCGGGACGGTACCTGCGGTCGCGGCCGCATGAGGGCGCCGCTCCACAACTTCCACCGGGTGCCCTGAGCCACGGAAGGGGTACCGCAACGGGATCACGCTTGTCCTGAGCGCAGCAGATAGGGCGGTGAGGCCAGCAGCCGGCATCCCGTGGCCCTCCTCCGCTCCAGACCACCTTCGCACGCCAGGGCTCATCTCAAACAGGCCTTGTTACGAGGGAATCAACGTTACCCACAAAGCATCGGCGTATGTCAACACAGAGAGATCGGGCCGGCCGCCAACTACCAGTGCGCAACCGACTCAAAGGTCGCTATCCCGTCAGAGACTTCACTATGGGGAACATAGGAATCTCGATCCTACCTCCACGACGATCTCCCTCCCGTCGGATACCCGAACTGGCTGAAACTGAACAGCACAGACTGATTCGTTGGCTGTCCACCAACCTCCGTGAGGCAGGGCACCCATTCACGCGCCTCTCCACAAGGGGGGCACACATGGACCCGCTTATAGGGTACAAATGCTGTACAAACTTTAGGACGCTGGTCTGAGAGTACCTCAGCACGAAAGGCCGCTGTTGGATAGGGTTCCCAACTGTACAAAACCAAGAACCTTCACTTGACGGACTCAATAGACACGGAAAGCTTAAGTACTCGTGGGCGGTCGGCTTGGGTCCATTCAAGCCTGGTCAGATTGTTAGAGAGTAGCGTGCCCCACCATAGCCTGCCGGACAGGTGGAGCCGCTGGGACCAGTCGTGGCGCGCAGCCTAGGCACTGAACCCTGCTGCCCGAGCCTCAGGCGATGCAACCGCTTGCCCTGTAGGTACCAGGGCTCGGAGGACGGCGAGTGCTAGAAGGACATCCCGACAGAGAAGGACATCGGCGGCCCGGCTTTCAGCGACTCGGCCTCCGCCTGCCTGCTTCAGTTGGCTAACCTCGTCGCCCACGCTTGCTCAAGCAGGAGGAGCCGTCAACCTGGGTTGGAGGTCCCAGCATGTCGGCAAGGCTCGCGGCATCCGCCATCGCGCCCTCGATCGCAGGGCGTCTAGACGAGGCCCACTAGGAGTTGTCAGTCGGTGCGGGCCGACATCCTCTGCTTCACTCTACGCATCATCCTTCTGGCAGACAGCGTAACTCCGTAACTCCTCAGCCTTCTCGATGCCAAGCTGACTTGGTATAATTGGAGTGGTGTCATGCACCGCAACCGCGCCCCTGTTGTGTGGTCTACTACTGGAAGCTCATCTTTCTGTGAGGGGGATTGTCCGGCATGGACGGCAAGGTATATGAGGATATTATTCACGACCTGTTCCTCGGGCGCGGTGTCCTTGTCAGGCGTCACCCCAACATCCAGGGCTTGACACCCGATTTCCTCGTCTCCGACCTGGCTGGACAGTGCCTAGTTGAATGCACTACCCTGACATTCGGACGGAACTGCGAAAAGCATGACCATCTTTGGGGAACGAATGACCCCACCCAGCTTAACGCACGCCTGCACTGCTCACTTGAAGGGAAGCTACAGAAATACACCGCCGAAGTCTGCGGCGGCATTCCCCTCGTAGTCGCCATATTCAACGAAGACTGCGCCCGCTTCGATAGCTCCATACTAGAGGCGGCTCTGGGCGCGTGGCGATTTCAATCCGGGAAATGGGTCAACCTGTGGGCAGGGACCGACGACGCCGATGGCCTGTTCGGTAAATACCCACACTGCTCCGGCATCATCCACTCCACGCCCTCAGATCACCTCTTCGTTCCCAATCCTAACGCCATCAATCCCGTAAGCACAGAGTTCTTCACCTTCGCTAGTATCTCAGAGCCCCTGATCCACCCGGATGGAGTCAACGCATCCGAGCCGAAGTCCCCGCCCAAGAATGCACCTCTCCAGAGAATCAGAAACAGAAATAGCACGATTGACGGACAGCCTTTCCGCCAAACAGATTCAGTTATTGACATACTTGGTGTATCGGAAGATGGTAATCCCGAGATTTCCATCACATTGAAAGTCGACTAAACAGTCCTGGTAGGAATTGGCAGTTTTCCCTCTAGCGAACTCAGTTCCACCCGGGAACCCGGAGGCCCCTGGGGAGGGCCCAGCCGAGGCTCACTACGCGAACTGGACCTTGCACATCGACGGCTTCGCGTTGCCATTCGCCAGCGCCGACATAGTTCCCAACGGCTTCCATTGGCGGGACCTGGAGTTCTCCACCGACAAGTACAGGAACCCTCCGATCACTCTTCAAATGCGCATCGAGGAGTCCTCCACCAACCAGTAGACATCGGGCCACGGCATGGCTCAGGCGCCGGCACTGCATCACTGTGCGGACCGGCCGGACGCGGTGGTGGACGTACCCGTCTAGCGCCACCGGCAGTGTCGCTACTGCGTTCGCCGTACTGTTCCTGCTAGGCCTTATTGCGGCAACCGGACAGGCGTTCACGAAGGGATGGAAACTCGTCACGAACAATGAGCTAAGGGATGACGTTAGGGAGAACATCCGGAGGTGGCCTACGAGCAAGTGGGACCTTCTACCCGTCATAGCTACGACCTACTTCGTGGCTACGATGTTGCCAATGGTGGCTCTGATGGTGGTGCTTCCCGAGGGTCGGCTAGCTGGGATTGTCTCGCAGGAAGAGTTTGCCGAAATGTTCCTGCTTGTCCTTACTCCGATGATGCTGATCTTCTTCGTCATGATGGCACGATGGGCGTTTGAAGCCTACTGGGACATGAAGCAGCGATGGGTGTCCGGTACGCGGAGAGAGCGATACACATTCGCGGCAACAATGGCTTTCGTCGTAGTTGCGTCGGGGTTCATGATGGGCGGCGAAGTCGCCGGCTGGGACGACTTGCTTTGGACGAACAGCACGTAGGCTGCCTGTAGACGACGCGGCACCGCGTCGCGCCGCGAGCAAGTCGAGGATGGCGTCGGAGTTTCTCGCCTTCCCGTTCGAGACCGGCCCAATCCCTGTAGACTCGGACCACGCGTTAACGTCGTGATGCCCAGGTGGAAGACGGACGAGCTCACCTACAACTCGACAGGCGGCGGTCCGGCTGTTGTATCTTGAGAGAGGAACCCCTGCGACAGCCGCTTGGCCAGAGTCTAGCCGGGGGTGACGAGACGCCGCCCGAGTTGGGTGAGCTTCCCCCTTTTGGGCTTGACTACTCTCTTAACACAATGTTATAGTTGTGTCATGATTCCGGAGTTCGAAGCGGACGGCAACCTACCCCCAGGTGTCCACTGGGCCACCTGGGAGGAATTCTGCGACCGTTTTGGGACGACGCCGTGGCGTCTCAAACTGCTCGCCGGGCTTCGAGCAGCGCTTGAGAATCTGCGGAGTGCCGGTTGCCCGACAGCTTACGTCGATGGCAGCTTCGTCTCCTCCAAGACGGTGCCCGGTGACTTCGACGCTTGTTGGGAGCTAACGGGGGTAGACCCCGACAAGCTGGACTCGGTGCTGCAGACATTTGCCGGTGGCCGCGCAGCCCAGAAGGCCAAGTACGGCGGTGAGTTGTTTCCGGCTGCCGCAATAGCCGGTAGTGGTGGAGGTACCTTCTTGGACTTCTTCCAGACCGATAAGGACACGGGTGCCCGCAAAGGGATCGTAGCCTTGGATCTAGGAGGTCTTACGTGATCAAGAATGAGAGGCAATACCGAATCACCAGGGCTCAAGCAGACCGGTTTTCCGAGGCACTGCGTAGTCTCGAGACCGACGCTGCACATGAATCCGAGCTCCATCCACGTCTACTTTACTTGCAGAAGGATGCGCTACAGAGTCAGCTGTCCGATCTTCAGGCCGAGATCAAGGAGTATGAGGCTCTCAAGGCCGGGGATTTTGCATTTGAGCAGCTAAAAGGCATCTCGGAACTCCCGATGCTCTTGATCAGGGCGCGCATCGCGACCGGTCTCAGTCAGCGGGACTTGGCAGACCGCCTCGGGTTGAAGGAGCAACAGATCCAACGGTATGAGGCGACCGACTACGCTTCTGCGAGCTTCACAAGAATCTCAGAGGTAGTGTCTGCCTTAGGCATAGAGATAGATGAAGGTGTACTTGCCGAACAGGGACGGGCTTCGCTGGACGATGTGCTCGACAGGGCATCTTCGATTGGCCTAGCGCCTGAGTTCATTCGGAAACGCTTGCTACCTCGAAGACAATGGCAGTCGACCCCCGTTGAGGATGCCCAGGTGGGAGGTAGCATAGCTGTCAGAACGGCTACCGAGACTCTGGCCAGAGTGTTTCGGTGGTCTCCTGAGCAGTTGCTGGCAGGCGAAGAGCTTGCGTTGGCCCCGGCGCTTGAAGGTGTTCGCTTCAAGGTCGCGAGCAGCGCGAACCGCCAACGAGTTGCCGCATACACCGTGTATGCGCATTACCTCGCGCTTCTCTCCACTCAAGCCTGTTCGGATATCCCAATCAAGCCAATCCCTACCGACCCGGGAACAGTCCGATCCGAAATCGAATCGAGCTATGGGTCTCTCTCCTTGGCTGCCATCGTCAACTACCTGTGGGACCTAGGTGTTGTGGTGTTGCCCCTAGATGATCCTGGGGCATTTCACGGAGCGTGCTTTAGGGAAGATTGGAGAAATGTGATTGTCTTGAAGCAGAAGACGTCTGCCTCTTCAAGGTGGGCATTCGACTGCTTGCATGAATGCTGGCACGCAGGTCAAGAGCCGGAGTCGCCTGAACGCACAGTGCTTGACCTGGAGGAAATGCTCTCTGAAGGACCTGGCGAGGAGGAGGAATCTACGGCAAGCCGTTTCGCCGGGGCTGTGCTGTTGAATGGTCGAGGACAAGAACTGGCAGAGAAGGCTCTAGCCGAAGCCAATCACGATTTGCGCCGACTGAAGGCTGCGGTCCAGAGAGTGGCGATGCGGGAGTCCGTCTCTGTAGCTGCCCTCGCCAACTACTTGGCGTTTCGTCTTTCGGATGAGCAGGGAGAGAACTGGTGGGGAACGGCGAATAGTCTCCAGTCGACGGACAACTCCTGGGGCGTCGTACGTAATGTGTTTTTCGAACGTGCAGATTTCACGAAGCTCGCCGAGCCTGACCGAGAACTTCTGGCCCAGGCGCTTGCCTCATGGGAGGAGTAGACCGTGACCAACATGAACATGGATTGGAACAACGAGAAACCTCTGGGGAAGGTTACCTGCTCAAGCCATGACTGCGAGCGAGACCTCCATTCCTTCCGCCGGAGAAGGCCAGGAGGCGAATCATACAGAAACGAGCAGTGCGTAGCTTGCGGTGCTCAGCTCATAGACTGGAATCGGTTAGACCAGCACGACATTAGGGATGTGAAAAACACATTCGAATCTCTACGGCTAGAGATGATACGTCACCATTACTGGCACAAGACGATTGACAGCAAGGCTCTCAGCCACGCTCAAGGCAAGGGCGTTGCTGGTCTGCGTGAAGCGGCAGAACATCGCCTACAAAAATACGTTGGATTGCCAAGCTCACAGCTCTTTCGAGACGGTATGCAGACGCCAACCAGCGGCAACGTCGTCTACTATGCGCAGCACGCTACTGCCACGTGTTGTCGGAAATGCATGGAAGCGTGGCATGCGATTGATCGTGAAACACCGCTCGGGGACCAGGAAATCGGATACTTGACCGAACTGGTGATGAGATACATCCAGGAACGCCTGCCCGAACTGCCGGCCATTGGGCCAAAGGTAAGGGCGCGGCGATAGAGCATGGAGGAGACGTGTTGGGGGATATTACTGTGGTTAAGCGAATAGACACCGATCAGTGGTCGAAACGTTGGAGAGAGGCCGGGTTGGACGTAGAAGGTCGACGTGTTCTGGTAACCAATTTCAACGGGACGGAACAGGAACCCGATCTACAAGAGCCACCGAACTGTTTGGGCCTTGGACGGATTCGCCACTTCAGGCGCACTACAAGCGTCGGCTGGCCTCTCAATCCCCTGCCAATCGACCCTGCGTCCAAAGCTCTAGGGTTGAAGCCCGGAGAGCTCCTTCGAGCTCAGGCATTCCAGAATGCGGTATGCAACTGGCGTTGCTGGTACTGCTTTGTCCCATTCAATCTCCTTTCAGCTAACCCCAACCACTCCCAGTGGCTCTCAGCAGCGGAGCTGCTTGATCTGTATCTTGAACAACCGGACCCTCCTCAAGTGATCGACCTGACAGGGGGTCAACCAGACCTCACGCCTGAATGGGTCCCATGGACGATCCAGGAAATCCAGTCACGAAGTCTTGACGACAAGATCTACCTCTGGTCCGATGACAACCTCAGCACAGACTACTTCTGGCGATACTTGTCGGACGACGACATCGAATTGGTGCGTAATGCCAGGAACTATGGGCGAGTATGTTGCTTCAAGGGATTTGATGAGGAGTCTTTCACCTTCAATACCCTCGCAGACGGATCGCTCTTCGACCGTCAGTTCGATCTATTCCAGAGGTTTTTGGAGCTAGGCATAGACGTGTACGCCTATGTCACCTTGACCTCTCCAACCAGTGACCGGATGTCGGACCGCATCGGGCGGTTTGTAGACAAGTTGCAGTCCTTGCACACGAATCTCCCCTTGAGAACGATCCCTCTTGAGATTCGCGTGTTTACTCCGGTTCGTCGTCGTCTCGGAGTGGATGCCAATAGGGCTCTGGAGATTCAGAACTCCGCTGTGGAGGCTTGGAATAAGGAGCTTGAGGAGCGGTATACCCAAGAAGAACGAAGCTCAGCTATTACGGAGGTGGCCCTGAAGGCCTAAACGCCGATGACGCTTTCAACCTCCAATAGGGCAACTTCGTCCGCCTATGAGATCAATCTCGATAGGTCCATCGTCGACGCAGTACGCGAGGGCATACATGACCTGTGGCACTTGATCTCGGTTCTCCCGGGATACTATCCAACCTCGGTCCGTGACGCCGTGGGGCGGTTGGTCGCCAACTCCGAGATTCCGCCAGCAATCTTGGACGAAGCCTCTTCGACCGAGTCGGTGTCAGAAGCCCAGTTGGAAGTTCCAGGCCTTCCAACGCCACATCCCCTTGATTATGACTGGCGGTTTACAAGGAGGACGGCAAGCGAACTTCTGACAAAGCTACTAACATTAGCCAACCCTCCGGAGCGTGTCCTCCTTTTAGGTGTTCCGTCCATCTATGCGCTTTCAAAGAATCAGGGGTTGGCCGATCGAATCATTCTGTTGGACCGGAACAATGCACTCAGACCCAGCGAGACCAGTCACCATACTGGTGGGATGGTCTATGGCTGTGATCTGATGCACGGAGTACCCAGTCTTCCGCCAGCCAACGCGGCTTTAGCTGATCCCCCCTGGTACGTCGACGAGGCGGTCGGCTTCCTCAGAAGCGCGAGTCAGTCATGTGTTAGCGGAGCTACGATTCTACTAAGCTTTGCCCCTGACGGAATGAGACCGGAGATTCGAGACGAGCGAAGACAGATCATTGCCAGAGCTGAAGCTTTTGGACTTAGCTTCGTCGGACTCGAGCACCTCGCCGTGTCGTACGCCACCCCATTCTTCGAGCGCAATGCACTTCGCGCCTCCGGGTTTCGGCAAGTGGCTCCAGACTGGCGGCGTGGTGATCTGTTGACTTTCCGAAAGACGGGGAGTTCCTTCTCTAATCTTGATTCAGTGCACGCGGATGGTAGCGCATGGGACGAGGTGAGCATTGATGGGGTCAGATTCAGGGTACGGCGCGTAGAGGGGGCTGGGTTCGCTGACCCCCGACTCAAGAAGCTAGTTGAAGGCGACATACTCTCCACGGTCAGTCGAAGGGACGGTCGGCGAAATCAAGCTCTAGTGTGGACCAGCGGCAATAGAGTCTTTGGCTGTGACGGGGCGAGTGTGTTCGCGGCCATCCTTCGCGCAGTGCAGGCTTCGGAACACGCGACAGCTTCGGTTCAAGATCTGGTTTCTAAACCCATCAACATCTCACAGGCCAGGCTCATTCAGTCAACGGCATCGCAGGTGGAGCGAATTGTCCACACCGAGGTCCTGGAGATGAAGGACTTCACCCAAGAGACAGCGGTAGGGCAGGCATGAATGACAAGTGGATTGACGCGCTGAAAGAATCTACGCGATCGCATGGCTTTTGGGGAGGGTATCTTGAATCGCTGGCCGCGACGGGCTCTACACCCTTCTCCGTACACTTGGCAGTTCTGCTGGAGCCGTATCTGAAGTTCATACTCGAAGGAAGTAAGACAATTGAGTCACGCTTCTCGAAGAATCGAATTGCGCCCTATGGTGCAGTCGAGTCGGGGGATGTGGTGCTCCTCAAACGATCCGCTGCCAAATCTGTGAGCGGACTATGCATTGTACGAAGCGTCTGGTTCTATCAGTTGGACAATGAGAATCTGCAAGTCATCAAGAACGATTTTGCCGCCGGATTGCGTGCCGACGGCTCGTCCTTCTGGGAGGAACGTCAATCAGCACGCTTTGCAACTCTTATGAGAATCGCCGAAGTCTACCGACTTCCGCCCATAGAGATTCAAAAGCGAGATCGTCGAGGATGGGTGGTGCTCCGGAGGCGGCAACAGCACTACATGACGATAGAGGAAGCTAGATGAAGGCGGCCATCGTGATCTGTGGACGTATTGGGAGCGGTAAGTCGACCGTCTCTACCATGTTAGCTTCCGACCTGTCCATTCAAGTGGTTTCCTTTGGGGACTACGTTAGAGAAATGGCACGACGTGGCGGTCGACCGGATACTCGGAGCTCTTTGCAGAATTTGGGCGACTGCCTGTATCGACAGCTAGGCGCGTCAGGGCTACTACAGGGCACCTTGGAGATGGCTGGCATAGCCAACGATGAGACGGGCATCTTCGATGGGGTCAGACACATTGATGTGCTATCAGAAATTCGTCGGCGCGCAGGCAAGACTGTAGCGATCTACTTGGACGTCAGTCCAGAGGTGAGGTACCAAAGGCGGCGGTCTCAAGGATCCTCTGACCTATCGTGGCAGGAATTTGAAGCTATTGATAGTCACTCAGTCGAGGGTGAGATTGGCGCCCTGGCGGAACTCTGCGATTTCGTGATTGATGCTTCGCAGCCGCTTAGCCTTCTGCAAGGTGATCTGCCTGGGGCACTCTTCACGCTTGATGCGCCGTAAGTGAGGCCTGAACAATGGAAGAGCGACTCTTCATTTCGGAAGCAAGGGCAACCCCGGGCGGTAACAATGGCGAAGTTCCCGCGTGTGCAGTATGCGGTGGCAAAGAGGGTAGAACTCGCCGACTCACTTGGCAAATGTCGCGCCTAGACATTGAGCTTCATGACGATGTTTCTGTCAGCGAATGGATGGAAGGACGACAGGGGTTGCCCAGCGTGCTGGTACTACCAGATGGTGGCGGGCTCCTAGCCTACTCCGTTGACCCGTACTGCGATGGTTGTTTGGATAGGCATTGGAGAGAATACGAAGAGCGCAACACTCCCGGTGATAAGGTAAACAGGGGTACCTTTCTCCAAAAGATCAAATCATATTCTCTTCGTGCTGGTTGGAGTGCATATGAACTTCAGCTTCAGTATCTTTCGCCACGAGGGTTTCCCAACTTGGCCCTAATAAGAGATGACCAACTCCTTCTCCCATCCGTTAGAGGACACGTAATCGCGCGGCCTCGCGCGTTCCATCCACCGGGTCACAGCTTGATTATGAGCCCCGAAGTTCCACAGAGCATGCAGGAGGCCTTGCTAGGGAACTCAAATGAGGGACTACTGTCGCAGAAGCTCGCGTTCCTATATATGGACGAAAGATACCCAGATACTAAAGCTCCGCCTTCAATGCAGGTAACGTCACTGACTGGGTTTCTCATAGCCTCCGATCAGTTCATCAGCTTCCGGGACGCATTCTTCAGAATTGTTCCTGGCTTTGATCAGGGAGCCAACAAGTTCCCGGTGGATATACACGCTGGTGATCTTTTCCCAGGGCGTCCCGATGGAGAACACTTTCGATTCTACGATGGACTGGTATCGTTGGCAAATGACTTCAAATGCAGTGTATACCGGCGCGGTTTCAACTTCATCCCTGATCATGAATTGTTACGCAAGAGACAGAAGGACCTGCTCGGCCTGTGTTTCAGGTCCATGCTGATATCGGTCGAGGATTTCGAGCACTTCGGGCAAATATGGCCGGTCATGGAAACCGATCGTTCCAAGGAACAAGATGAAAGGTTCGCTGGATACATACGTTGGATGGATCAGGCAACCGCGCATCTGAATTGGTCAGGAGACGGAGTTGAAGAGCTAATTGAAGAAGACTATATGGTCGACAACTCCCGGTTTGGAGATCTCCATTATGTGACTAAGAAATCAATTGGAGGAATTGCAGCGGATTGTGTGGCGTACTTGCTTCATTGCAAGTGGCTTGCCGAAAACGGTTTCCCAACAACGGATTATAAGGCCCGGCTTGCTGCCATCGCATCGACTCTAAGTCCAGCCATCGTTGACGATTACATAGGTTCCTTTCGATTGGACAACTAACCCGGGATTCCCAACTCACCACTCATGGGGCTGGAGACAATCCTGGAGAACTAAGTCGTTGATGGAATGACAGACTTGTTCACACGTCAAAGATAGTGTTTCCGCCGTCAGGTCCCGCCCCCCAGTAGGGATCGGAAGGAGAAGACTACAGCGTGCCAAGCCACATCTTAAAGACGGTGCCATCTATCGTCCACGTTTGCCCACCACCGCTTACGGTAGATACCGCCATCTTCGAGATGTCGCTCGGCAGCCTGTCGAGGCATCAAGGCCTCTCAATTCCTGTAGTGTGACACCTCGAAGGCGGAAGGGATTGCAGGTGGCGCCCTTATTGAGATTTGGCTGGGGGCGCTGTGAACCTACCGAGGCCGGAGCCTGAGCATTGTGGCGTGACAGGGCGGAGGGACGCAAGGAGCGGCGCGGTGGCTCTGTCACGGCTCCCCCTGCCCCGGAGTCTCGCCCTGCTCCATCCAGTAGCCGACGCGCCTCTTGTTGAAGATGTAGGTGGGGTCGGCCGCGTCGTCACCCAGCTTGCGGCGCAGCCTCTTCACGATGGCGCGCACCGGGCCAGAGCCTCCTGTCGCATCCTGGCCCCAGACCCGTCGAAGCAGCTGCTCATGGGTCATGATCCGTCCGGCGTTGGCCGAGAGCTCAGCGAGCATCCGGTACTCGATGTCTGTCAGGTCGACCGGAGCGCCGGCGACGGTCACCCTGCGCTGAGCATAGTCGACGCCCAGGTCGCCGAAGAGATAGGGTTCGCTGGGCGCGTCCAGGGCCGGTACGGCCTGCCTGCGCAGGGCGGCCCGGATTCTCGCCGCAAGCTCTGTCGGCGAGAATGGCTTGACGACGTAGTCCGCCGCTCCCATGTCGAACGCCCTGGCGATGACCTGGTCCTGGCCGTACGCTGAGATGAAGATGACCGGCACGTCCGCCATCTCCCGGATGGACTTCATGAGTATGATCCCATCGGTCCCCGGCAGCATCAGGTCCAACAGGACCAGCTGAGGCTCCTCGTCCTCCATCAGGCGGGGGACCTCCTCCGGGTCGGCGGTCACCGTCGGCGAGTACCCCGCCTTGGAGAGAGCGTCCCGAACGTACCTGAGCGTCTGAGGGTCGTCGTCCACCACCAGGATGCGATGTAGGTCTCCGCCCGGCCGCGGAGTGCGGTCGGTGCGACCGGAGATTGCCTCCGCGCCACCGGTCGCGGCCCCCTCGGCCGCGGGAAGCGTGAAGGTGAACCGAGCACCCAGCCCCACCCCTTCGCTCTCGGCCCAGATGCGTCCCCCGTGAGCCTCCACGATCCCCTTGCAGACCGCCAGTCCGAGGCCCGTGTCTCCTCCCTGGTCCTCAGGCTCGATCCGGGAGAACTTGCGGAACAGGTGCGCCATGCGGTCGGCGGGGATGCCCCTGCCCTCGTCGGCCACGGATATCGCAACGTGGACGCCCTGGCGGACGGCGGACACCCGTATGACGGATGACTCGGAGGAGTGCCTCCCCGCGTTGGTCAGCAGGTTACCCAGCACCTGAACGATGCGACGCCTGTCCGCCATCACGAGGGGCAGTTCTGGAGGAACTTCGATGAGGACGTTGTTCCTGCCGCCGGCGCTCAGGAACGTGTTCCTCGCCTCGTCCACCAGGACGGCCGCCTCCAGGGTTTCCGGGGAGATCGACAGGGTGCCCGTCTCTATGCGGGCCACGTCGAGCAGGTCGTTTATCAGCGCGCGCATGCGGTCGGCCTGATCGACGATGATCCGGTGGAACTGGCGCATCTCGGCCGGGTCCAGGGCCGACTCGTCGTCCAGCATGGTAGTCGCCGATCCCCTGATAGCGGCCAGAGGGGTGCGCAACTCGTGGCTCACCACACCGAGCAACTCGGCCCTGAGCCGTTCCATCTCCTCCAGAGGCGTCATGTCCTGTATGGTCACGACCACGGATTCCAGCTCGCCTACCCCTTCCGAATAGATGGGAGTGGCGTTGATCAGTGTCGTGATGGACCTGCCGTCGGGCACCTGGATGACGACCTCTTCGGCCCGCACTGTCTCACCGGTCAGGACCTGCGCCATCGGGAACTCCTGCAATGAGATCTCCCTCCCGTCGGCGCGCCGGAAGGTCAGGACCTCGAGGAGCTGCTCCGGCGGTCGGCCTGGGGGTTGCAGGACGCCCACGATCCTCCCGGCCTCCCGGTTGAAGGAGACCGGCGCGCCCGTCCTGGCGTCGAATACGACGACGCCCACGGGAGAAGTGTCGATCAGGGTCTCGAGATTCGCCCTGGCCTGCTGCTCACTCCGGTGCCGGCGGGCGTTGGCGATGACCAGCGCAGCCTGGGCGGCGAACATGACAAAGGTCTCCTCGTCCTGGGGCGTGAACGTCCCGTCGCCCTCTCTATCTCCCATGAAGATGATGCCGACGCGCTCACCCAGGTGAACGATCGGCGCCGCAAGCAGGGGCATGGAGCCGCTGACCGGCAGGGGCGGTTTGAACTCGGGCAGGCCCAAGGCCCGCACGTGGCTTTGGAAGTCATCCACTCTCATTGGCTCGGAAGACTCGCCCAGGTGTTCGAACAGCCTCACGCCCTCCGAAAGATCCCATACCCCTTGGGCCTGTTCGGAAGTGAGGCCCGACGACAGGAAGTCCTGTATCTCCGCCGAATCGTCAAGGAGCACAATGATGCCGTACAGCGCGCCCGTCAGCGAGCGAGCGCTGTCCAAAACGCCCTGCAGCACCGTGTCGAAGTCGAGGCTTTCGTTGATCCTAAGGTTGGCCTCGTTCAACCGGGACAGGCGCTCACGCAGCGCTCTTATCTCTCTATCGCGCTCGTCCATGTCCTTCATCTTCTCCCTCCCTCGAACGGCCGGCCCACGGTCGGCCATTGGATGCGGGCCGGCTGTGGGACAAAGCCCAACCGGCTATTGCACCGTCGATTATACCGCCAGGAGACAAGAAATTGCACGGTAATTGTCACCGTAGAGGGGCTGATTTACACGTTATTGTCACATAGAGGCTGTAGACTTTATGGTGGCCTGCTGTCGGCAGGTCGGCTTTCGCTTGGCATTCGAATAGGCAGTGGCTTTATGGCCGCAAAGAACGAGAGAGGTTCCAAATGCAGAATGCGAAACTCGTTGGAAACAGGCCCGGACAGACCGCCCTCAGAGCGGCGGCGGCGGTGCTGCTGGTCGCCGCTGTGCTGCTGCTCGTCATTCGCCTGCCCGCAGAGGCCCAGGCGAACGACAGGGAAGTCGGCGGCGTCACGCTGACCAGCCCCAACCAGGGAGAGCTGGTCATCACCTGGGACGCTCCCGGCAACGCGCCGGACGACTACCGGGTCACGTGGAAGAAGTCCGACGGCAAGTGGCGTTCCTACAAGCACGCCAACACCGTCGACGGCGGCAATGCCTTCCCTTCCAGTACGTCCCACACGGTGACCGGCCTGGAGGAGGGGACCGCATACAAGGCGCGGGTGCGCGCCCGCTACCACAATAGCGGCGGCAAGGTGGAGAAGAGCGGCCCGTGGTCATCTGTCCAAGAGGTGACGGTGTCGGTCACGCCGGCACCCACGGCGCAGCCCCCGGCCAATGAGGGCCGCTCGACCAACCCGCCGGGCAAGCCCACGGGCCTGATCACCGCCGCCAGCCACGACAACGTCCTGCTCTTCTGGACCGACCCCGGCGACGCCGCTATCACCGGCTACCAGGTCCTGCGCGGCCCCGACGCCGACAACCTGACCGTGTTGGTCGACGACACCGGCGACGCGAATGCCAGCTACACCGACAGCAGCGTGGTGGCGCAGACCAGCTACGCATACGCCGTCAGGGGCCGCAACGCCCACGGGCTCGGCCCCCGGTCCGACCCGGTGACGGTGACCACGTCGGCGGCGCCCGAGGAGGATGACCCTCCGACCTCGGCCCGGGCGTTAGCCGGCGAGGACTTCACCCTGGACGGGAAAGACCTGGATACAGGCGACTCGAACTGCCTCGAAGATACCATCGGAGATATCACGGACGCTTGCACGATAGACATCGACACCACGACGGTCATTTTTGCCGTGGTCGGCACGCTGGACTCCAATGACCGCCTCAATGTCAAAATCGGACGGGACAAGGCGGCGGTTGACGCAGCATCCAACGCCGTCGATGCAAGCGATCTCGTCGGCGCGGACGCGGAAGCGACACTGACCTTCCAGGTCGGTCGGAACCTCATGCGCCTGTGGGGAGATGAGGACGGGTCCGGCGGCAGCAGCAGTGAAGAGCACTTCTACCGGGTCAATGTTTACCCCTCGCTGAGCGCCCTGACGCTGAAGGATGCGAGCGACAATGCCGTCGCCCTCAGCCCGTCATTTGCCTCCGGCACCACCTCATACAACGCGAAGGTCGCCAACTCCGTCTCCCAAATCAAGGTTGAGCCCACCGCGAACGACAGCAACGCCACCATCGAGTACCTGGACGACAGCGACTCGACCCTTGACGACGCCGACACCAACACCGCGGTGTTCGACTTCGGCCTGAACGTGGGGTCAAACGTCGTCAAGGTGAAGGTGACCGCAGAGGACGGCACAACCACCCAGACCTACACCATAAACGTCAACAGGGAGACGCTGAACAACCATGACGCTACGGGTGCGCCAATCATCAGGGGAACCGCCACCGTGCACCAGACGTTGACGGCCGTGACAACTAACATCCGCGATGCCGACGGGCTCACGGGGGCGAGCTTCTCCTACCAGTGGATACGCGTTGACACGGACGGTTCGGAGTCGGACATCGCCGGCGCGGTGTCTTCGACCTACACGCTCACCGGCGACGACCTAGGGAAGAGGCTGAAGGTGAGAGTCTCCTTCAACGACGACACCGGCGACCTCGAGTTCCTGACCAGCGCGGCCACGACCGTAACATCCCCCAGTCCCTGCACCGTGGGAGGCGCGCTCCGATTCAATGGCTCGCTGTCGGCGATCGACGTTGTCATCGGGGACTCAAATGGTACGACGGTCACGCTGCCTTCGTGGTCGGGACCGGTGTGCCGGGCCCTGTTCTATCTCGGCTATAGCAACTCGGACGACGTGGATGTGTTCCGCGGCGACGGCCTTCCCAGCATCACCAGTGTGACAGTCAGAGGCATGGAGTTCTCGGTGGACCAGGAGACTCGCGAGCTGACCATCCGAACGACCAGCGATCTGCCCGCACCGTGGAGTAACTCCATCGAATTCTGGGACACACTGGAAACGTACATGCTGTTGCCGCTGGACAACTGGGGCGCCACCGAAGAGTCACAGCACCAAGGGCAGGACATCTTCGTGCGGTTCCACAACCTGTACGCCCCCAACCTCTTCTTTTCCCGGAATGGCAGGACCGTGCGATTCTCCGGTGGAGCCGACTACTCAACCGACCTGTTCCCCGGCCGCCCGTTTAACGCCGGGGGCTACGAGATTCACCGTTGCGATACCTCTGCCGGCTGCACGAGCGACTCGGACTGGACGCAGGTGGTGCGAACTGCCAATGGCCAGGGCACGGACTGGAGTCTTGATCGGACGGACAGGGTGCCCAGCGCAAGCTCCGGTTACCGTTATCGGGCACGGCAGCACATCACCATGCGACACGATGGAAGCACCTATTACGGACCCTGGACCGAGGTGCATCTGACGACCGAGTGATCGTCCGTCCGGACAGCACATGCAGTCCCGGTCTGACTAGGGTGGCTCGGTCATCGCCAGTCCGTTTGCAGTGTGCCGGAGGTCCGGTTGGCCCGGCTTGAGGGGCGACGGTAGCGGGATTGGGTTGTGGGCTACATTATCGAGGAGAAGGCGCCCTCAGAGGGCGCCATTGCCACCCAGACCTGCACCATTGGCCGTCACCGCTTCGCCGAAAGCTGTCGTTGCCCCCGGCATAGCCAATCATGACCGCCGGAGACAAGAAATTGCACGGCAATTGTCACCGTAGCGGGGTTGATTAGCACGTTATTGTCACACAAGGGCTGTATAATTCTCTAGTGGCCTGCTGCTGGCAGGTCGGATTTCGCTTGGCATTCGATCGGCCGTAGCCCGAAGACGGGGAGGTAGACAGGTGATAGAGGACAACCTCGGCGGTCGCAACCGCTCCGACCCGGTTGCGACCATTCGTTCTACCCCCCCCCCCCGATTTTCCGGGCCGGATAGCCCCACAGCCGCGTCAGGCCCCCTCCCGCGCCAATCCGGGCGAAATCCCGCCCGCCTACGGTGATGCTCCATGACGAGTATCACCGGACCCACCAGACCTCCGGCAAAGCGCGACGCCCTCCGCTGCGCAGTTCGCCAGCTGCGTTTCCAGAGGGGCATAGCTGCCACACTGCTGTTCCTGCTGGCGATTCTCGCCCTGTTCCTGGCCTCGGTGTCCGTAGCTCATGCGCAGACCACCGCCCCGACCGTCTCCACGGTCGCCGTCACCTCCAACCCCGGCACGGACGACACCTACGCCCTGGGAGACACCATCGAGGTCGGCCTGACCTTCAGCGAGGCGGTCACGGTCACAGGCGCTCCCTATCTCCTCATCGACGTGGGTGGAACGAAACGGCGGGCTGACTACAACAGCGGGACCGGCGCCACGCAGTTGAAGTTCCAATACACGGTGCTGGCAGGGGACGATGACGACGACGGCATTGCGGTGGTGGAGAACAGCCTGACGCTGAATGGCGGGACCATCGTCGCCACCGACGACTCCACAACTGCCACCCTTGACCACGCCGCCCTGACGACCACCACCCACAAGGTGGACATCGTGGCAAAGCTATTTGGAAACCTCCAGCAGACGCCTGTAACCCCAGACCCTGACATCTACGAAGAAGGTTCCGTGACCCTGACCGCAGGGGAGGAATGGACGACAAATTTTACACCGGGGACAAACGGGCACGGGTACACCCTCACCGATATCGTGCTCGATATCGGTGAGGCCTCGGCCGGAATCGAACTCCGCATTGAAATTGATGCAGGGATTACGTTTCACAAAGAAGGCACCGACGGCGTCTACTCCTACGACGGAACCACAGCTCCTGGACTTCAGACTTTTACGGCTCTGGAGGAGGTCGGGTACTTATCTCCCAATTTCGAGTACAGGCTTCGGATTGTGACCTCCGGTACCGGGACGGTGCAATTGCCATACAACGTGGACAGAAACGCCATCGATGCAGGCAGTGACGACGGATGGGGGTTAGAGACGTACGGACTCGGGGTTCCCTACCGTTTTGAATTCAGAGGCTACTCTCCCCCTCTCCACTACCTCCTGGACGCGTATATCTCGTCCACGCCCAACGATGACACCTCGTATGCCGTGGGCGAAAACATAGAAGTTGAAATGGTTTTCTCGGGCAGAGTCAAGCTTCAAGACGATTCCTTTGGCATACCTCTCAGACTCGGCGACGGGACTGAGAATATGCGCCGTGCCCAGATCGCCGTGGACAAGGGCGCCTACTTCCTGTTCGTCTACACCGTCCAACCAGGCGACCAGGACGCAGACGGCGTACTACTCGGAGAGGATCTGTTGGTGCTGAACGATGGGGTCAGTTACGCCTTCACCAGCGACACGGACCCGGAAGTGCCTGTGAGTACGAGCCGGACATTCGCGACAATTCAAACAGACACCAGCCACCCAGTGGACTCAAGCAGTATCTGGCAGTGCGAGTATTTGCTTTGTTCGACCATGGTTACTGAACAAATAAACATTTTTCGGGAATTCGGCTGGTCCATACACTCCAGCTATGGCACCATGGCCAACCGGGCATTTCGGCATGGCGAATACAGGGGCGGCATTAACGAGATCACATACATAAATGACACTGTCAATCGATTTTACGACTCTCTGGAAGTGTGGTTCGGAGGCGTCCTAGCGGAACGCTTCATAGATCGAGTTGCACTAGAGTTCAACGGCCTCCAATTTGCCCTGCACGACGCCGACGAAACCGAGAAGCGGCAGGGAGGATTACGACCTCTCCATTTGTTTGTCTGGGAAGAGGCAGGCCTCGATTGGGAAGAAGGACAGAGTATTGTCGTGAGGGTCTTGGAATCCACAGACGTCAACTTCTCCCCTGAATCCCACACCCTTTCGGAAGGCGAAACCGTCGAAGTGCAGGTGACCCTCGGCGACGTCATGGGCTTGGACGTAGTCATCCCGTTAACTGTGGAAAAACTCGGCAACGCCACTGAGGAGGACTATTCGGGAATCCCCGAAACAATAAAGTTCCTGTCCGGAGAAACCCAACACTCATTCAACGTCATGATTACCGATGACCAGCTGGACGATGACGACGAGCAGATCCGCATCATCTTCGGAGAGATACCCATCGGGATATTCGTGGGTGACACTATCCGCACAACCATAACCATCGTCGACGACGACGACCCGGAGGTGGAGGTCAGCTTCGGACAGCCGGCCTACGACGTCGCCGAGGGCGCCAGCCAGACGGTAACCGTGAACCTGAGCGCCGACCCGGAGCGCACGGTGGTGATTCCGCTGACGGCCACGAACCAGGACGGCGCCTCCGACGCCGACTATTCGGTCCCGGCCAGCGTCACCTTCGACACCGGGGAGACCACCAAGGACATCACCTTCGCCGCCACCGACGACTCCGAGGACGACGACGGGGAGAGCGTGAAGCTGACCTTCGGGACCCTCCCCGACCGGGTGACGGCGGGCGCCCAGGACGAGACCGTCGTCTCAATTGACGACGACGACGCCCCCACGTCGGTGGCAGTTAGCTGGGGCGACGTCTCGTACACCGTGGCCGAGGGCGGTACGGTGACCGTAACCGTGGAGTTGGACGACGACCCCGAGAAGGCCGTGACCGTGCCCATCCAGGCCACCGGCCAGAACGGAGCCACCTCCTCCGACTATTCCGGCGTTCCGACCAGCGTCACCTTCAACTCCGGCGACACTGCGAAGACCTTCGACTTCCAGGCCGCCCAGGACACGCTGGACGACGAAGGCGAGAGCGTGCAGCTCAGCTTCGGTCCAACCCTGCCGACGGGCGTAACGGAAGGCGCGCCGGGCACGACCACGGTGTCCATCGCCGACGACGACCTCGCCGGCGACCGCCTGGTGTCGCTGGTGGTCGCTCCCAAGGACATCGACGGATTCGACCCGGAGGTCACCGGCTACATGGTGGGCGTGGCCTCGGCGGTCTCCCGGGCCACGATAACGGCCACTCCCGCACAACCGGACTCCACCGTTTCGATCGATGGGACCGCGGTCACCGCCGGCAGCGCCCACGCCGTGGACCTGTCCGCAGGGCTCAACACCTTCGAGGTCGTCGTGACCTCCGCAGACAACGATCAGACCACCTACACGGTGTACGTCGGACGCGGCACGACCGGCCAGGGTGGGTGGAAGGCCGGCGACGACCTGGACACGCTGCGGGCAGCCGGCAATACCGAACCAGGCGGCATCTGGTCCAATGGCACGACTGTCTGGATCGCCGATGTTTCAAATGCCAAGCTGTACGCCTATTCACAGGCAGATGGCGCCCGGGACGGCGACAAGGACATCGCCGTTGGCGGCGTCATCATGGCCCCCACCGGGATCTGGTCCGACAGCACCACCATCTGGGTCATCGGCCCGGTCGACATGACGGCGTTCGCCTACACGCTCAGCAGCGGCGCCCGGGATTCGGCCAGCGATATCAGCCTCGGCAGTGACCTCACGCTGCCCGTGGACACGTGGTCCGACGGCGTCACCATGTGGGTTCTCGACTCGCACGACGACAAGCTGTACGCGTACACCCTGGCCGACGACACGCGGGACTCGGACAAGGACATCGACCTGGCCGGTGACAACGCTGCGCCTCTCGGCGTCTGGTCCAACGGGACTACCATTTGGGTCACCGATAGGGACGACCGCAAGCTCTACGCCTACAACTTCTCAGGCGAACGGGTTACGGGGCACGACATCGATCTGCATTCACGCAACGCGGACGCCGGCGCCATCTGGGGAAACGACGACACCCTCTGGGTGGTCAATGACATCAATGATGTCAGCTCGCCGTTCAACCGGGTCTTCAGCTACAACAACGTCCCCGTGACGGTGACCTTCGGGCAGTCGAGCTACACGGTGGCGGAGAGCGACGACACCTCGACTACCGAAGTCGCGGAGAACGCGGTCGAGGTGAAGGTGACCCTGAGCGCCGACCCGAAGCGCCAGGTGGTGGTGCCCATCACCGCCACCAACCTGGGCAACGCCACGGGCGCCGACTACTCCGGCGTGCCGGCCAACCTGACCTTCGAGAGCGGAGAGACGGAGAAGAGCTTCACCTTTACGGCAATCGACGACACGCGGGACGACGATGGCGAGTCCGTGCAGCTCGCATTCGGGACGCTGCCCCCAGGGGTGAGCGAGGGGGCGAACAGCGAGGCGGTAGTCTCCATCACCGACGACGACATCGGTGTGAGCTTCGAACGGATGGGGTACGAGACGACCGAAGGCGACTCGGTCGACGTCAAGGTCACCCTGAGCTCGCCCGCCACCAGGGAAGTCACCATACCGTTGGACGCGGACAAGCAGGGAGGAGCGTCGGACGACGACTACACCGGGGTCCAGGACAGCATCACGTTCCGGTCCAGCGACACGGAGACCAGCATCCGATTCACCGCCGTCGACGACGAGGTTGACGACGACGGGGAGAAGGTGAGGCTGAGGTTCGGGACGCTGCCGACCGGAATCGTTCCGGGGGCCAACGTCGAGGCCACGATCACCATCACGGACAACGACATGCCCACCGACCGCCTGATGTCGCTGGTGGTCGCTCCCAAGGACATCGACGGGTTCGATTCGGAGGTCACCGACTACATGGTGGGCGTGGCCTCGACGGTCACCCAGGCCACCATTACGGCCACACCCTACCGGTCGGACGACACCGTCACCATCGATGGAACCACGGTCACCGGCGGCAGCGATCACACGGTGGACCTCTCCGTGGGGCTGAACACGTTCGCGGTCGTGGTCGACTCCGCCGCTACCCAGGAGCAGACCACCTACACGGTGTACATCGGACGGGGCACGACCGACCAGGGCGGGTGGAAGGCCGGTGACGACCTGGACACGCTGCGCTCGCCCGGCAACACCAGCCCCACGGGCGCCTGGTCCAACGCCACCACCACGTGGATAGCCGACTCTAACGACGGCAAGCTCTACGCCTACACGCTGGCCGACGGCTCCCGCGACTCGGACAAGGACATCACCCTGGACAGCAACAACAGCAACCCCGTGGGCATCTGGTCGGACGACACGACCATCTGGGTGGCGGAGCTGATGCCCACGGAGAGGAAGGTCTACGCCTACACGCTGGCCGACGGCTCCCGCGACTCGGACAAGGACATCACCCTTCGCGGCGGCAACACCTCGTCCTGGGGCGTCTGGTCGGACGGAACGACCATGTGGGTCGTCGACTGGAACGACGACGAGCTCTACGCCTACACCCTGGCCGACGACAGCCGCGACTCGGACAAGGACATCACCCTTCACGGAGACAACACGTCGCCTCGGGGGATCTGGTCGGACGGCACGACCATCTGGGTCGTCGACAGCATCGGCGCCAAGCTCTACGCCTACGCCCTCTCGGACGGCGTCCGAGTAGGGGGCTACGACATCGGCTTGCACTCGTCCAACGAGGGCGCGGGCGGCATCTGGGCAGACGACGACACCGCGTGGGTGGTGAACAGCGCCACCGAAGACGGCTCGCCCTTCGACCGGGTGTTCACCTACAACAACATCCCGGTAAGGGTGAGCTTCGGCCAATCGACCTACGCCGTGGCGGAGGGCAGCTCGGTCACCGTCAGGGTGACGCTGAGCGCCGACCCGAAACGCCAGGTGGTGATTCCCCTGACGGCGACGGACCAGGACGGTGTATCCGCCGCCGACTACACGGCGCCCGCCAGCGTCACATTCGAAAGCGGGCAGACCACCAGGGACGTGACCTTCACTGCCACCGAGGACGCGGTGGATGACGACGACGAAACGGTGCTGCTGGGGCTCGGCGCGACGCTCCCGGCCGGCGTGATTCCCGGGAGCCCGGCCACCAGCACGGTCGCCATCACCGACGATGACGACCCCCAGGTGGAGGTCAGCTTCGACCGGTCGGCCTACGACGTCGCCGAGGGCGGAAACGTCACCATCACGGTGAACCTGAGCGCCGACCCGGAGCGGACCGTGGAGGTCCCCCTGACGGCCACGCGCCAGGGCGGCGCGTCCGGCGCCGACTACTCGGTCCCGGCCACGGTCACCTTCGACAGCGGGGAGACCACCAAGACCATCACCTTCGCCGCCACCCAGGACGACATCGACGACGACGACGAGAAGGTGCTCCTGGGATTCGGGGCTAGCCTACCGGACAGGGTGAGCGCCTCGACCACCACACCCAGCGCCACCGTCACGATCCTGGACGACGATGCCCGCGGCGTTACGGTGTCGCCCACCTCGCTACCAGTGGACGAGGGCATGACCGCCGAGTACACGGTCGTGCTGAAGAGCGAGCCCACCGGCAACGTGACCGTGACGGTCAACGACCCCACCGACAACACGGACGTGACGGCCGCTCCGGCGTCATTGACCTTCGACGAGAACGACTGGGACACGCCGCAAACGGTGACGGTCTCGGCGGTCCAGGACGCTGACGGGGTGAACGAAACGGCAACCGTCACCCACACGGTGGGCGGGGCGGACTACGCCTCGGAGACCGCATCCGACGTGAGCGTCACCGTCGTCGACGACGAGACCCCGGACGTGACCATAGCCCCCACGGGCATCACCGTCCTGCCGGGCGGAAGCAACGAGTACACCGTGGTCCTCGACACCGAACCCACGGCCCAGGTGACGGTGACCGTCACCGGACACGCCGACACGGTGCTGTCGGTCAGCCCGGAGCAGCTGACCTTCGACGCGAACGACTGGGACACGCCGAAGACCGTGGAGGTGTCGGCCGACGATTCGGTTACGACCACGGAAACCATCAGGCTGGCCCACGGCCTCGCCGGTGGAGAATACCGCTCCGTGACGGCCGACGACGTCGCCGTAACCGTGGTGAAGGCGTCGGGGGTGCTGGATTTCCAAATCGGCGTAACCGCCTCTCCCCAGGCGCTGACGGTGCCCGAGGACAAGAGCAGGTCCTACTCGGCGTTCCTGAGCGCGGTTCCCACCGGCGACGTGACGGTGACCGTCAACCTGCCCACCGGCAACGACCTGAGCATAGACAAGAGCAGTCTTACCTTCACCACCGATAACTGGAACGTGCCGCAGGCCGTCCGAGTGTCGGCCGCGGATGACGACGACGGCATACCAGACGTACAGGTGACCATCGGGCATACCGTCAGCGGAGGGGGCTACGGCAGCGGCGACAACTTCGGCATCACGGTCACCATCGAGGAGAACGACACGCCTGCCGTGACGCTCAGCACGGTCTCCCTGGTCATTGCCGAGGGTGAGGAAGCCACCTACACGGTGGCCCTGGACACACAGCCCTCGGACGACGTGACCGTGGTCATCAACGACCCGACGGACAACACGGACGTGACCGCCGCCCCGGCTTCCCTGACCTTCACGCGGTCCAACTGGAGCGCGCCGCAGACCGTGACCGTGACGACCATTGTGGACCACGATACCGACACGGACACGGCGACAGTCACCCACACCGTGAGCGGGGGTGACTACGCCGCGGTCACCGCAAAGGACGTTGACGTGACCGTCACCGACGGCTGTATTGTCATCTGGTGCGGCGTCCTCATCATGGAGAAGGACCCCAGGTTCAGGAGAGAGTTGCGAACCGTCAGCCTGGAGGACGACGACTTCGAGTACAAGGGAACCGACTACCGGATCGACCGCCCCAAGCTGTACGGAGGAGGGCCGGATCCCCAGGAAGATTACAGCCTGACAGTCCGCATACCGGAGCGGGCCTGGTTCAAACTCGACGTGCGCGGCCCCCTCTACGAAACGGAGCATTACCTCGACTGGACGCTGTACGTCAACGGCGTAGAGCTGCCGTTCGGCCAAGCCAAGAGAGTCCGGGACGACATTCCCGGGAACTGGGGAATCCTCTTCAAGTGGTACGGCCGCGAGTTCCACGAGCTGTTTCCGCCGGGGGACCTGGGAACGGGCGCGACGCTCTACCTGAGCATCAAAGAGACGCCGCGGGACACCCAAACGCCCAAGGCGCCCGGTCCTCCTCTCCATCTCACCGTCGAGACCCAGAACCGCGACGAGTTATGGGCCACGTGGACACGGCCCCAGAGAAGGGACGACGACGACCGCAACCTGTACGTGGACAGCTACAGGGTCCAGTGGAAGGAGGGTTCCGGGGATTGGGAAACGCCGGCTGACGTCACCGAAGCCACCTTGACCCCCATGAGCGCCCGGTTCTTCTACACCCACGTCATCGAGGGGTTGCCGCCCGGCGTGGAGTACGAGGTCCGCGTCATCGCGACCAACGCCGTGGGAGACAGCGAACCCTCCAATGTTGCCACCGGCATGATCGAGCCGGATTCGTCCAGTCAACAGTCCACTGAGCTCCGGTCGAACAGTCCGGCGACGGGCGGGCCGGGCATCAGCGGCACGCCGCTGGTCGGCGAGACGCTCACGGCAACCACGTCCGGGATACAGGACGAGGATGGGCTGACCGATGCGGACTTCGCCTACCAGTGGGTCCGGTCGGAGCTGGGCTCCAGCTCCGAGACGGATATAGTCGGCGCTACCGGCTCCAGCTACGCGGTGACCTCCGATGACGCGGGCAAGGCCATCAAGGTGAGGGTCGCCTTTACGGACGATGCAGGGAATGAGGAGTCCCTCACCAGCTTCGGAGTCGTTGCCGCCCCCGCGTTGCCGGAGGCCCAGGTTCCGGACCCACCCGGCAGGCCGGACGTGTCGCCCCACGCAAGCGGGTCCCTGGCCGTGTCCTGGACCGGACCCGCTTCCGACGGCGGTTCGGCAGTCACCGGGTACAAGGTGCAGTGGAAGGAGGCGGCGGACAGCTGGGACACGCCTGCGGACGTGTCGGAGGCGGCGGCGACCGGGATCAGCCACACGATCACCGGGCTGACCGACGGCACGGAATACTCGGTGCGAGTCCTGGCGATCAACGATGTCGGCGAGAGCCTTCCGTCGGAGGATGGCACCGGAACGCCCCGTGAGACCGTACCGCCGGACCTGTCCGAGGCGTCGGTGGACGGGACGACGTTGACCCTCACCTTCAACGAGGCCCTCGACGAGAACTCGGCGCCGCCCACGACGGCCTTCACGGTGACGGTGAGCGGCAATGTACGCGCGGTCGACTCCGTGAATGTGACCGGCGGCGCAGTCACTCTGACGCTGGCTTCGGCGGTGGCGTCGGGGGACATGGTGACGGTGAGCTACGCGGTTCCCGCAAGAGAATCGGCGGAGAGGCTGCGGGACGCGGCGGGCAACGCGGCGGCGTCCTTCACCGGCCGGAGCGTGACGAACGACACCTCTCCGACGCACGCGTTCACCGCCAGCATCCACGATGCGCCGCAGTCCCATGACGGGCAGAACGCGTTCACCTTCGAGCTGCGTCTCAGCGAGGCGCCGAAGCAGGGTTTCAGCTACAAGACCCTCCGGGACCACGCCTTCACGGTCACCGGCGGCGAGGTGTTCAAGGCGCGGAGGCTGGAGAAGGGCAAGAACGTCCGCTGGGAGATACACGTCAGGCCGGACTCCAGCGCCGTGATAACCATCGTCCTGCTCGCCACCACCGAATGCGACTCCCCCGGCGCCATTTGCACCCAAGATGGCAGGAAGCTGTCCAACTCCCTGGACTTCACCGTCTCCGGTCCCAGCTGACCTCCGACGGACCCAGGCCGGATACCGGATGCGGTACCAGTCCTCCGGTATCCGGCAGCGCTAGCACTCCCCCGTTTCCGCTTCGCCGAAAGCTGTACTGGCCCCGGCATAGCCAATCATACCGGCAAGAGGCGAGAAATTGCACGGTAATTGTCACCGTAGAGGGGTTGCTTTACACGTTATTGTCACACTAGGGCTGTATACTTTTGTCCAGGCCCGCGCGATGGCAGGGCAGTTCTCGCTTGGGATTCGGATCGGCCGTGGCTCTATGGCCGCAAATCACTATGGAGGTTTCAAATGCAGAATGCGAAGCTCGTTGGAAACAGGCCCGGACAGGTCGCCATTAGGGTGGCGGCGGCGGCGCTGCTGGTCGCCGCTGTGCTGCTGCTCGTCGTTCACCTGCCCGCAGAGGCCCAGGCGAACGACAGGGATGTCGGCGGCGTCACCGTGACCAGCCCCAACCCGGGAGAGCTGGTCATCGCCTGGGACGCTCCCGGCAACGCGCCGGACGACTACCGGGTCACGTGGAAGAAGTCCACAGCCAAGTGGCGTTCCTACAAGCACGACAACACCGTCGACGGGGGCAACGCCTTCCCGACGGGCACGTCCCACACGGTTACCGGCCTGGAGGAGGGAACCGCATACAAGGCGCGGGTGCGCGCCCGCTACCACAACAGCAGCGGCAAGGTGAAGAAGAGCGGCCCGTGGTCAGCGGCCCAGGAGGTGACGGTGTCGGTCACGCCGGCGCCCACGGCTCAGCCCCCGGCCAATGAGGGGCGCTCGACCAACCCACCGGCCAAACCCACGGGCCTGATCACCGCTGCAAGCTACGACAACGTCCTGTTGTCATGGACCGACCCCGGCGACGACACCATCACGGGCTACCAGGTCCTGCGCGGCCCCGACGCCGACAACCTGGCGGCGCTGGTCGACGACACCGGCAGCGCGACGAGCAGCTACACCGACGGCAACGTGGCGGCGGAGACGACGTACGTCTACGCCGTCAAGGCCCGCAACGCCGACGGGCTCGGCCCCCAGTCCGACCCGGTCTCCGTCACGACCCCGGCGGCTCCGCCGGAAGAGGAGGAAGAGGACACGGCGCTGTCCACCGACCAGGACGGGGCAATCGCCCTGACAGTCGGCACGCCGCGCGAGCTGAGCTTCGAGCAGCACGAGGACGAGGACGTGTTCAGTCTCCGTGGCTTAGCGGGGACCGCCTATCGGCTGTCGGTTCACCTGATCTCGCCCAACTCCGCCTCTGTGAGCATTGACGAAATTGTGCGGGGGGGAAGGACCCTCGTTGAACGTAGTTCTCCGGTGGTGCTCCCGGGAGGGGTTGAGTTCGTCATCCCAGCAGAGGCTTCCAATAGGAATTGGTCAATCACCATAAGCGGCTTCCATTGGAATGCGGACTCGGAAGGCAAATATTTATGTCGTGGAACGCACAACCCCAAATGTCACTGGTCGAGCGACTACACGATCCTGGTGCAGGAGGTGGCGTCCGCCGCTGAATCCACTTCATCCTCGACCGATGTCTGCCCCTCGTATGAGAGTTTCCCCTCCAGCTTGCAAGCCGCGTGCAGCATGGACATCGATGATGACGTGATGGGCTACATCAACTCTCAGGGCGATCGCGATCTCTGGGCGCTGGTCCAGTTTGAGGAGAACGAAGTCTACACCGTGAAGGTGCACGGCGACGTGGACCCGAACAACCTGATGGAGGACGGCGCGCAGATTCAGCTGAGAGACCAGTGGGGCATTCCAAGGGCGTGGGGCAGCAGCGGCTACTACGACAGGCCCGCCAGCTTGACCATGGGGCAGGGCAGAGTCAAAACCTACACCGGGCTGTACTACCTGGAGGTCAGATCCGGATCTCCCCGTTCCACGGGCACCTATCGCATCGAGGTGATCACCCATTAGCGGCGCGGGGAAGCCACCACGGTTGCTGCGGAATGTCTGAAGAGCGTCAAGACCCACGGGGACTATGCCTTCACGGTGGATGGAGGAAGGGTGACGAGGGCCAAGCGGTTCACAACTGGAGGCAACAGACGCTCGCAGATCACGGTCGAGCCGGACGGCGACGGCCAGGTCGTCATCACCCTGCCGGACACCGGGGACTGCGCCGCCGAGGGAGCCATCCGCATGGGGGACGGCAGGGGATTGTCCAACGAGGTGGTGCTGACCGTCAGCGGTCCAGGCCAGTAGAGAATAACGACTAAAGCGAGCACATATGGACGGACGGGTGGGCAAGCGTCCAGACCGGGGACCGGAACGCCCAAGGTCTGAGGCGGACGGGGAATGGGGATGCTTGCGCTCGCATCGGAGAGAGGCGCCGGCTGTGCACCGGGAGGACCGGCCAGATGCCGAGACAGCGCACACAGTGCAGGAGAAGGACCTACGACTTCCCCGGCGACTTCCCGGAGCGGCTGCGGCGGTTCCAGGAGGAGTCGGGACCTGTCATGGTCGGAGAGCGCCCGCCGCATCGGGACCTGTCGCCACACCGTATGGCGTTGGACAGAAGGCGTGGTGCGGCCCAATGTCGAGCGCATGATGACGCCGCTGGCGTTGGCCGAAGACCTGGGCCTCGGCCACCTGTTCACTGGACCGCCGCAACGGTGAAGCGGCCTCCGCCCGGCATCGGCGACCGCCGTGCGTGACTAGGCCGGAAGATTGCAACTCAAGAAAACATGACTAGGACCTACGCCATGATCCGAGGATTACCCATCCTGTTGGCCGCCTTAGCCGCGCTGCTCCTGCTCCTCGCCGCCGCGCCGGTCGCAGCACATGGCGGTTCCGCACCGGCCAAACCCACAGGGCTGACCGCCATGGGGTTCCACGGAGGCATAGCGCTGGACCACGAGATTGTGAGTCCCTACGTGAGGCTGGATTGGGACGACCCAGGCGATACCAGCATCATCCACTACCAGGTCCTGCGGCTAGACGTGGACGCACGCACAAATGGTCAGTTCCTAGTCATCGACGGAGACACCGGCTCGGCCCTAACCCAGTACTTTGACCACTCCGTCGAGCAAAATATGCGGTACGCCTATCGGGTCATAGCGGTGAACGAGCACGGGGGAAGCAGACCCTCAGGGTCCGCTGAGGCCGACACATACCTGGTTGCAATAGTGCCGTTTCCCGGCCCGTACGACGCGTCGCCTGAGGATTGATCCACGCCCGACCACCCTTCGAACGCAACGGTGGACGGCGCGACCATCGGAAATGCAGGCACAGCGTTCGGAATCGGCAATCTGTTCACCGGCTGAGGCGGTCCGAGCCGGTAGAGGGCAACGAAGAAAGCCCGCACACATGGATAGAGCGGGGGAGGCAAACGTACCGACCGGGATACGGAACGACCTCGGTCTGAGGCGGACGGGAAAGGCGATGCCTGCGCTCGCGTTTGAAAGAGTCCCGATGCGTCCTGCGGGAGGTCGGCTGCGTCATGCTGAGAGAGCGCACATACTACAGCCGAAGGATCCACGTCTTCCCCCACGACTTCCCACAGCGTCTGGAGAGGTTCAAAGTGGAGTCCGGCCTGTCGTGGGCGGAGATCGCCCGCCGTCTCAGAACCTACCCCCTCACCATACGACGTTGGAGGTACAAGGGCGTGCGGCCCAACCTGGCCCATCAGGTGGCGCTGCTTGACCTGGCCGACGAGCTGGGACTGGCCTACATCTTCACGGACTGAGGCGGCGCGGCGGCAGTGCCGCAAACGCAAAAAGGCCGCATATATGGCCGGTGGGGGACCGCTGACCGCATTGCGGCTGGGGTCGTATACGGGACCGTGCAGGAGCAGAACGCATGGACAAGAAAACGAGACCGGCAACGCAATCGCCGTCCGCCAACGCAGCGGGCGACGAGGCTGCGCGCCTGGCTGCGCGCCTATTCGGCGAGGAGCCCCCGGGCAAATACGTCGTAGATGGCCGGTTGATCCGCATCTACCGCCTCCCGGTCGGCGATCTGGGGCTGCTCACGGTCGGGTTCCGTATCACGGACCGGCCCTACGAGAAGTGGACCCGGCGCTTCAACCGGTTCAAGTACGGCGAACCTACCGCCGCCAGGGCGGCCACCCGCACGTTCTGCGCGGCGTTCGAGGGCTTCCACCCCGCCGGGAACCCGCGCGTCGCCGTCGTCTCCTCGGTCTCTTCAGGGCAAAATATTGTGCAATACGACACGCCGGCGTCGACACTGGCGTCCGCGCTTGCACGATCCCGCGGCTGGGAGTGGCTTCCGCATCACATCACCAAGGATCGGCATCCCAGAATCAGCGGCATCGCCTCCGCGACCGAGCGGGACGCCACCGTGGACGGGGTGTACCTGGCTGCCCCCATCGGAGGCGATCCCGGCCTTGTGCTAGTCGTCGACGACTTCTGCACGCGGGGAGCGACGCTCGCGGACATCGCCCGCGCGATCCGGGAGTCCAACCCCGGATGGAAGATTCAGCCGGCCACCCTCGCCAGGACTGAGCGCGCCGCCTACTGGCAGGGCGAGCTGACCAACGCACACATCCCCGACACGCTGGATGCCGTCTGGCGCGGGGACCCGGAGGTCGCGTCGCCCTTCTATTGAAACGCAACAAGGGCTGCATACATGGCCGGCGCCACCGGCCGTACACTCCGCAAACGCAAAAAGCGCCCACATATGGATGTGTCAGGCGTTGTTTCCTAGTCGCCGCTCCGGTCTTGGCCGGTCTCCTTCAGGAGCGTCTCGGCGAGCCGCCGATACTCCTCCCCTTCATCCGGCACACCCTCGGCCTCCAGGTCGCGGCTGAGGCGCAGGGCGAATGGCGGCGCGAACGCCTTGCACGACTCGCAGACGCTACCGAGTCCAATCCCGTTCAGCCTGTCCTCCAGGTAACCGCTCACGTTCCTCCGTTCCTCGGCTGAGGTGTCGGCTCCGCAGAAGGCCCTTTCACTGCGCGCATTCTCGTCGAACAGGTGCATCTCCATGACTTCGCACCTCTTACAGGTTTCGACTGCCCACGTCAATGACCCATCTCCATTGGTTCTCATGTCCTACTCTCCCTTCTATGTTTCCCAACTGTCCCCGAAATGAAAAGAGACCCCATACATGGACGCGCAACCGGCCTGAAACGCAAAAAAGGCCGCACATATGGATGGGCGGGGGAGACCGTCGCAATGGCTGCGACGACCTCCCCCGTGCTTCGCGCTCAGGCTTCCTAGAAGAGCCTCAGCGTCTGCTGTGCCTGGTCCGTCTCGGTCTCGGCGTTCGCGGCCTGGGCCGTCTCCTGGCCCCGCCTGTTGCGCCGTCTGGGCGGGGGAGCGGGCCGCTCGTAGGCGGGGTGCTTCGGCGACTCCTCCCACCTGGCCCTGGCCCGCTCGATCACCGCCGGGACCTCCTGGGCCAGCGCGGACTCGTCCACGTCATCGAAGGTCTCGATGTGCGGGTCCGACGCGGGCTGCTGCACCCCGATGACGGCCCGGCCTCCCTTGATGGAGACGACGACCTTCAACTCATCCGATGGAGCGGCCTCCGCCTCGCCAGCTTCCCCAGCGTCGCCGGTATCCTGCCCATCCTGTGCGCCCTCCTTGTCGGCGTCCTGCTCCTCGGCAACCGCAGGTTCCCCGGTGGCGTCGGAGCCTTGGGTGTCCTGTTCTTCCGCGACCGTAGCGGCCGTGTCGTCCGCCTTGTCCGCCGAGTCGCCGAAGAGAGCGTCGTCCGCGCTCGGCGCGTCCGGGCGCGTTGCTTCCGTTCCGATCTCGTCTGGCATGGTCTTCTCCTTTCCTTATATGGTTCGTCCCTCTTGGCTAGGCCGCCATCCTCGACTGCCTCTTGATCTCGCCGAGGGTGGTCGGCTTCCAGTAGAGGTCGCGCTCCACGGCGGGCACGCCCCCGAGCACGGTCGCCTCCGCCATCTCGGTGAGATCGAAGTAGCCAAGCTCGGTCTCGAACCCCTCGACGAGTCCGAAGCACTCGCCGGTTTCGGCGTTCCACTCCGTGATGTACCAGGTCCAGTTGGCGTAGGGCGAGAACAGCTTGACGTGGGCGACGACGGAGTCGTAGTCGGCGGCGTTCTCGTTGGCGTAGAGGGCGGGGATGGTCTCCCCGAGCTCCTTCGTCATCAGCTTGTGCCTGCGCAGGCCGCTGTGGTTGTCCTGCCACATGGTCGTGGTCGTGGTGGTTCCGTTCTTGTCGGTCATCGGTCTCTCCTTGTCTTCGCTGAGTGTGGATTTGCTTGCGCCGATCACTCGACGTAGGTCCCCACCGTCCGCTCCACCGCCTCCGGGGTGACGTAGGTGGGCGTGACCGTACCCAGGTCCATGTCCAGGTAGAGGGCCATGAAGGGGCAGGTTCCCGCCACCATGCGGCGGACCACCTGCAAGACCAGGGAGGCCATCATCTGGTTGATGGTGGGGTCCTGGTCGGTGAGGTCGAGGGCCGCCGCGCAGTCCACGTCCGGGGGACGGGTGGACACGGCGGTCAGCAGGTCGGGGCGCTGGAGCGTGGGCGCGGGGGCCAGGTAGCAGGTATCGCCCTCGAATGGAGGCTCCTCCCAGTCGACCCGGCCGGAGACGTTGCCCACCAGCACCTGTCCCCAGTTGGTGTCGTTGCCGGCGTCGATGAGCCAGCGGGCCGGGTGTCCCGGCAGGCATTCGGCCATCGCCCGTCTTGCGGCGGCGTTGTCGGCGCAGCCGATGATCAAGCTCTCGCCGAAGTCGATGAGGCCGGGGTAGACGGGTCCTTTCGGGCGTTCTTCGTACTCCCGGAAGGGGTAGACGGAGTAGCCGACCGGACGCCGGTAGGCTTTCGCCAGCCGGTCCGCGAGGGCTTTGCTCTTGAACTGCCCCACGTCCCCCGGGTAGAAGTTCTGGCGCAGGAGGTTGTGGGGCTCCACCCGGTCGTGGTCGACCAGGACGATGTTGGCCTCCCGCCCTTGAAAGAGGCGGCAGAGGCCCTCGGCGACGAAGCCGCCGGTCCCGCCGCAGCCGACCACCGTTATCCAGGGGTTGTCCAGCAGAAAAGCGTTGTCCAGTCGGTAAGGCATTCGATCACCTCCTCTGTGATTTCATCGGTCGAGTCCGGCCCCTCACCCACCAGCCGGACGCCGGGGTGTGGGCCGTCGAAGACCTGCGGCCAGTCCACCGGGGCGAAGTGGCCGTAGACGCCCACCCGGAGGCTCAGCTCCGGTTCGGGCGTGTCGAGGCGTCCCACGACGCCGTAGACGCGGAAGCCTTGTTCGTCGCCGTCGTCGGTCTTCGAGAAGAAGGCGCGGGAACTTCCGTGGGAGTGGAACTCGGCCACCACCCCTGGGGGCGGCGTGTACTTGAGCGACGAAGCCGTCCCCTCCTGTTGGGGCACCACCAGCCGGTAGGCTCGCCCGTCCCACCGCACGGCGAAGAACCGCTCGGTGTGCGGGTCGTCCTGGAACCAGCGCAGCCCGATCTCGAAGAGACGGGCCGGGATGGGGCCGTGGGCAAGCTCCACCTTCTCGGTGACGGAAGCCAGCCCCCGCACCTCGCAGGGAGCGACCAGCACCCGCGCCGTCAGGTGGGCGCTCTCGGATTGGACGTAGACGCCGCCCGCTCCGAGAACGTAGTCGAATCCGATGCCGTGTGAGCCGGTCAGTCCGTCCCTGTGGTTTACGAGGTAGCCCACCGGCGCAGGTCGGTCGTTCGAGGCAGGCCCCGCGCTAGCGGTAGCCAAGCCGCCTCCCCTGGGAGGCCGCGATGACCTGGGCCACCGTGCACTGGGGAACAAGGTCCTCAACCGGGTACTCAGTCCTTCCATCTATCTCCTCCCATAGCGCGTGCAGGTTGTCGGGGTGCTTCCTCGACCGGTCCGTGGTGTCGCCGGTGCCGGAGAAGTAGGACTGGAAGAAGGACTCCGGTATCAGCTCCACCTCCTCGGGGAAGCGGTGGCTTCCGGGGCAGACCCGCCCGTCCCGGAAGACGTTGAAGGCGGGCATCTTGTAGAGCATCTGCTCTGGGTCGGCCGGCCTGCTCTGGGCCGCGTAGACCCAGGGGGCGCGGCCCGGCGAGCAGACGAAGACCAGCCCCGGCATGGGAAGCCGGAGCCGTGCGGGGGCCTTGAACGCCTCCCGTTGCAGGGCAACGGGCCAGACCTGTGTCGGCCTCCAGAGGGCCACCACCTGCCCGGTCTCGCCCTGGTTCCACCAGAGGGCCTCCTGTGGCAGCAGCCCCGAGGAGGCCCCCAGGTGCTGGATGAACACGTTGGCGATCTCGTCCGCCGAGACGGTCCTCACCCAGGTCGAGTCTCCCTCGAAGCCCCGCAGCAGCAACGTCTCTTCGTAGACCTCCAGTTGGAGGTTCAGCTTGTCCCTGGGTATGTCCGCCGGTCCCGGCAGGGACCACTCGGTCTTCTCCGTTTCAGTCGTCATGGTCGTCGTCCTCCTTTCCTTGTTTTTGCAATGGGACCCTGGGCAGGACGGTGTCCAGCATCTCGGCGAAGCGGCCGGGGAGGTCCTCCTCCAGCCAGTCGGCCAGCCTGCACACCGAGTCCATGAGGGGGCTGGCCTTCCGCCACTCCTCCGTCCCCTCGGCGATAATCTCGTCCTCCCAGGGGTCGCAGAACCCGTCATAGTTGCCGTCTTCGTAGCAGTGGTCGAGGAAGAAGTTGCCGGTCTCGGCGAAGACCCAGGAGGCGGCCTTGGCCGCCCCTTCGAACCGGGTGTCCTTCACCGCCTCCGTCAGGTCCTCGACAGGTATGCCGCCCTGGGGAATCCTCTCCAGGGTCTGTTGCGGGATGCGTTCGGCGGCCGACTCAAGCCAGGCCACCCGTATCTCGTCGGACTCCCCGTAGAAGGAGTCCGGGGGCCTGGTCAATAGGAGCAGGGCCGATATGCCGTCCCGGTAGCCGTTCCACAGCTCGTGGAGGCCGTCGTAGCCGAAGCCCATCAGGTCGAAGGGGATGCCTCTGCGCATCCAGCTCCAGGGGGGTTCCTCCCCCTCCCATTCCATCCAGTATTCGATGAACGGGGCGTAGAGGGGGAAGTGCTTCTGTCCGAAGAGGTTGGCGAACCGCTCCACCCTCGTGCGCACGTCGGGGGCCGAGAGCGCCGCCTCCGCCTCACTGGGAAAGAGACGGCGCACCAGCTCCGCGAACCATGCGTAGTCGTCGGCGTAGCCGACGATGGTCACCAGCTCCCGCAGCGACGGCGGACGCCGCAGGAGCAGTGTTGCCAGGCCGCTCAGGAGCGCCGGGGCCGCAGCTGCCACCGCAGCGCCTCCTTCAGCCTTCCCGTGGCAGAGGCGTAGTCCTGCGCCTGCGTGCAGGCCATTTCGACATCCTTCTGCCGTGCGGCCGCGGCGTCCAGGTCGAGGGAGCCGTCGGGCCGTGTGAGCTCCGCCGTGAGCTCGATGATGCTGAGGCCCGCCGGCGGGGTCGCCGCCAGCAGGCCCGCGAAGGTCCTGGTGTCCATCGGATGCCCTCCTTACCGGGTGAAGGCGCCCTTGGTGCCCACCCTGCGCTGGAACTCGTAGATGGTGTCGTCGCCCCTGGTCGTCTCCTTCACCGAGGCGTTGGCGATCTCCCCGTAGAAGTCGCTGAGCGTTGCCTTCACCTGGTCGACGCTCATCTCGGGGTCGGGGTCCGGGAACTCTCTGTCGTCGTATACGAACACTCTTGCCATGACTAATCTCCTTTGTAAGAGTTGCTGTCTTCCTGCGTTGCCGTTTTCGGGAGAGGCCGCCGCTCCGAATGCGATGACCTCCCCCGTGCATCTGCGGTCTAGCGTCCCGCGCCGACCGTCTCTGCTTCCTGCTCCATCGCCCACTCGAACATCGAGAGGCTTGCGGGCTGGGGCTTCCCGTTGCGGCGCTTCGGTTTCACCGGCTCCTCGGACATGAACTCGGCCCAGGAGAACAGCGACTGCTGCGGCTCCTCAGCCTCCTCGTGGTGGCCGTTGGCCCCGTTCCCATTGACAGGGACCGGAGCGTGCCCGTTGCCGTTGGCGTGACCGTTGACCGGGACCAGTTCGACCGTCGGCCCGAAGATGTCGGACCCGTGGCCGTTGCCATTGCCGTTGACCGCCGCCGTCTCAGCCTCGACCTCGACGGTCTTCCAGCCGTCGTCCACCAGCAGCTCCTCGGCGGTCGCCTCGGCGTCCCGCGCCTGGGCGAACGCCTCCTCCACCGTCTCGTCGCCGGCCTCCTCCTCGTCGCCGCTCACGATCTTGCGGGCCAAGGCCATCATCAGGTCGTCGCCGTCGTCACCGTAGGCGGCCAGCCCGTCCTCCGGCAGCTCCCCCTCCACCGCCAGCGAGCTTTGCAGCTTCTTCGCCACCAGCTTCAGGGCGTCGGCCTGGAGGGTGTTCCGGTAGGACATGAACACGACCTTGACGGGCCGCGTCTGCCCGATGCGCCAGGAGCGGCGGGAAGCCTGCCGCATGACGTAGGTGCTGTAGTCGATCTCATCCCAGACGATGGTTGGGAAGTCGATGAGGTCGAGGCCGGTCTGCACCAGCCTGGGGTGGCAGACCATCACGTCGATGCCCTGCTTGACCTTCTCGGCCACCCACGCCTCCCGCTTTTCCGGGGCCACGGCGTCCGCCTTCATCACCGCCACCCGGAAGCCGTGCCGGGTGAGGAAGTCGTCCATCCGACCGGTGATGTCCCGCGTCCCCGTGTGGGTGACGTAGACCAGCACCCGGCGTCCGGCGAGCCGCTCCGCCGCCACCAGGTCCACCAGCGCCTTCTCCTTCGGGTAGAGCTTCTCCTCGGAGAGGGGAGGCACCGCGACGATGACGTCGCCCGACCTGGGGTCGAAGACCGTCTCCCCCCTGGTGCAGCCGTCCGGGTAGGCGAGGAGCGTCTGGAGGTAGGTCGCCAGCAGCCGCTTGGAACCGGACTTGAGGGCCTTGGACAGCTCCCTCTTCAGCTCCTCGAAGACCTTGTTGTAGGCCGACCGCTGGGAGTAGCCCGTCGCGTCCTCCTCCGAGTCCATCGAGGACAGGAGGATCTGCTCGTCGTAGTCCGGCAGGCCCGAGGCGACGTCGGCCAGCTTGAGGAAGATGGTGTTCCCAATGATGTGGAAGAGGGCCGAGGGCACCAGGCCCGGCTTCTCCCTGACCACCTTGCGGTAGCTGCGTCGGCGGCTGTTGCGCCCGTCCTCCAGGGCGTCGTCGTCGGGCTTGCCGATGGAGACCTCCTCGAAGCCGTACCGCTGAATCCAGCGGTGCTCGTCGGAGCGCCCGAACTCCGTGCGAATCTCAGGCGAGAACCGGTAGAGCAGGTGAAACAGCGTCGAGGAGTACCCGCCCATCATGGTCCCCGTCAGGCTGAGGGACTTGCCGCAGGCTTCCGCGAGGGTGCCGGCGGCGATGCCCTGGGCCGAGCCGCGAGCCTTGTACTCGTGGACCTCGTCCCCGACCAGCAGGTCGAAGAAGCCCTTCATGTGATGCTTCACGTAGTCGGCCAGCGGATAGCGAGCCGGGCCCGTCTTGTCCGCCTGCCACAGGGGTTCGCCGCAGGCGTCGCAGGTGTGCTTCCTGCGGTTCAGGTCCTTGTGCGTCAGCGGCACGCCGTCCTTGTCGACGATCTGCGCCGTGCAGGAGGGGCAGCAGGGGACCCGGAACGGCTCTCCCGTCTCCTCCTCCCGAATCAGCCTGCCCTTCGACGTGGCCCACCGGTGTATGACGGCGGGCATCCAGCGGTAGGACAGCTTGGCCCGCTCCCGGCTCATCACCGCGAACAGCGGGCCGGGGCCGATGGAGAGGCGCAGCCTCTCCAGGTCGGTGATGGACGTTACGATGACGGCCCTTGCGCCGGGCACCGTCATCTCCACCTCCCGCTTCCACTTGGGCACCAGGTGGGGCGGGCAGAGCACCAGCACCCTCTTGAAGCCCGCCATGTGTGCTGCGGCCGCCCCGATGAAGGTCTTTCCCGTGCCCATTTCTCCCACCACCGTCGTGCCCCGGTGGGCCTCCAGCGAGAGGGCTGCGCCCTTGATGGTATCGGCCTGCGCCCCCAGGGGCCTGCGGAGCAGGCGGGGGAGAATGCCGCCGTTCTCCGAGGGCCGGTAGAGCGGCGGGTAGGACTCCACCACCCGCCGGGCGATGGCCTCCTTGAACTTGTCGATGAAATCTCCGAGATTCATCTCAGCGTCTCCTTTCCTTGCGGCTCTGGCGGACGCCGGGAACCGAGACGCACCACGCCCCCACCTGTGGGGGACGCTTCTGCGACAGGTTCCTGGAAACGTCCCCAGGCTGTGGTTGAACGTCGCGGGGCCGCGCCGGAGGCGGGCCTCGTGAGTGCGGCTCTGTGCGAGCCGTCTAAGCGGCGAGCAAGGACTCCCTGTGGTCCTCGTAGCAGCGTCCGCTCAGGTGGTAGGACTTCACCGGCGAGGATACGGCCCTACCGTACTCGTCCAGGTCCACCGAGGCGGTCTGCATGGCGGGCTCGCCGGGCGCTATGGGCTGCCCGCAGCGCGAGCAGGATTCGAGCACCATGACGGTCTGTGTCTGCATCTTCTTCTCCTTTCCCTATAGAGGGGTGTGTTGAGTGGCGTCCGATTCGGGCTAGGCGGCGATGTCCTCTATCCCCCCGTCTTCGAGGTCGAGGGCCACCACCGTGGTCTTGAGCTTCTCGCGGTGGACCTCCTTCTCCGGGGAGTCCTCCACCAGCTCCATCTCCTTCGACGTGCGCCCCTTGACCAGGATGCGCCTGCCGTCGCCTTCGAGGACGAGGTTGTTGAGGAACCCCGCCGCCACCAGCATCGCTATGTGGCCCCGTCTGAGGGGCATCAGCGGGCGGGTGCGGGCGTCCCCGGCGGGCCAGAGGGTGTCGGTGATGTCCGTGTTCGTCCACAGCCCCGAGCGCCGCGCCTCCGTAGCCGCCGCCACCGGATCGACCGTGCGGGTGGTGAACAGGACGTCGCCGCTGGGCGACGTGGCCGGGCTGAACTCCGGGTAGGAGTAGGAGTTGCGCCGGGAGCGCAAAGGCTCCGGCTCCCCCACCGACCACTCCATCACCATCCCCTCGGCGTGGGCGTCGGGAACGGGGTCCGTCTTCCGGTAGCCGAAGAGCACAACCTGGTCGAAGACCTCCCGCTCCGGGTCGGGGAAGGCCCAGCACTGCATCCGCCCGTAGTGGGTGGAAAGGTAGCGGGCAGAGTACGAGAGGCGCTGGCGGGGGACTATGAATACCAGCAGGCCGCTCTCGGCCAGGTAGCGCGTCGTCTGAGTCAGGAAGGCGTGTTCGACGCGCTTGTCCTCCGAGTCCCAATCGTAGGGGGGGTTTAGGAGTAGCAGGCCGAAGGCCCCGTTCGCTATCGAGGTCTGGAACAAGTCGGCGGCCAGGGTGCGGTACAGCCGCTTCTCGGCCTCCTCCGCCCTGTCCGTGTGCAGCTCCACGCCGTAGGTCTCGATGGTCATCGAGTTGGGCCGGTCGAGGTTCTCAGCCAGCCTCCGGAGCGCGTCCCCGGCCCCGCAGCAGGGGTCGAGGATGCGGATGGTCTCCGCGTTCCGGTAGTAGTTGCCGTTCGGGGTGTGTATCAGTTCGGCGATCAGGTCCACCACCCGCTCGGGAGTCGGGTAGTAGCCCCCTTTCGCCTGTGCAGCCAGTCTCATGTCGTCTCTCCTTTCCTTGTTGCTTGCGCCGCGTCAGGCGGCGATTCCGATGTCCTTGTGGCCGTTCTTTGCCAGCCCGATCACCTCTCCGATTGCCAGGTTGCGCTGGAAGCAGAGGACCTGGTGGGTCCCGATGCTCTCGGCGCAGGCCGTGCAGAAGGCGGTGATGAGCTCGGCCCGGCTGGCGACGGTCATCCGCCGCACCAGCGCCGAGCCGCCCTCCGGCAGCGTGTGCCGGTAGAGCATGAGGTAGTGGTCCCGCCGCTCCGCCTCCGTCGCGGGGCGGAAGAAGTGCGGCTGCCCCGAGCTCATGAGGTGCTCGGTGTTGTCGTGGGGGCAGTAGCGACAGGTCTTGCCGTCCGGCGAGAACCGCTCCCATGCTCCGTAGTTGCGCTTGCCCCGCCGCTTGCTGTTGCGCTTCGCCTTCTTCAGCGTCCTATCCATCGGACGCCTCCCTGGGCAGCGTGAGTGAGCCCGACGCTACGGCGCCGGACAGGTCTTCCCTGAGCTTCTGTGCCTTGGGGGAGCACCGGTAGGCGGAGACGCCGACCGACTGGAGGGGAATGATCTCCTCCTCCTCGATGCCCCGCTCCCAGAGCCATCCGGCCCAGGAGTCGTGGAGCGGCAGCGGGCTGCGCTTGTCGAGGAAGCGGTGATGAAGGTCCGGGGCCTCGTCCTCCGACTGCGCCAGCAGGAGGAAGGAGTCCTTCTCGAACCCGAACTCCGCCTGTTTCGTATAGACGAGGGCGTGCCAGCCTCCGGTGGCGTGCAGGCGGGCGATCTTGGTCGTCCAGCTTCCTATCGTCTCGTAGGGGATGATGCAGCGCTGGTAGCCGCCGTGGAGCGCCATCCCGTCCGCGCCCCGGATAATGTGGGCGGTGTCGGGGGGCTGCTTCAGCAGCGAGGCCCAGATCGCCTTGAGCGCGGTCTGGGAGCCGACCATTGAGACGAACCAGAGGCCGTCGGTCCGCTCGTCCCGGGCGAAGGCGTCCACGGTGGCCGAGAACCCCCCGGCGCTGATGGTGAACAAGTCCTCGGGGTCTATGGTGTGCGTCTGGAACATGAGCAGTCTCCTTTCGTGGTGTGGATTGGGAACGATGCGCGGGGGAGCGTTTCCCTCGCGTGAAGCCCGGTAGGTCGATGAGCCCGGCTAGGGCTCGTGCGAGTCTTATGAAGGACGGTCGTCCAGGAGCTCGCAGTCGCTCAGGTGGTAGGCGGCGCCCAGAAATCGGGACTCCTCCAGGGCCTGCCTTGCCTCCTCCAAAGTGTCGCCCTCCAGTGCCCATGCGGTGGCCCAGGTCTCCCGGCACGCCCTCTCGTGGGCCTCCCTCCCCTCCTCCGGGCCGTCGTAGACGACGCAGGGGAAGGGGTCCGGGTCCCTGTCGATGAGGGCCACGAACCCGCCCGCTCCGACGAATCCGGCCCCCGGAACCTTCCACCTGATGGGCGCGTTCTGAATGTCTCTGTCTGTCATGGCTTCCTCCTTTGGCCTCCGTCATAATGAATCTGGAGGCCCTATGCGGCCATCAGGCCCCTCTCCTTGAGGCTCACGAACCGCCCCCTGCCGATGACCACGTGGTCGACCAGCTCGATGTCCAGCAGGTCCGCCGCCTGCTTCAGCTTTCGCGTGATGAGCACGTCCTCGGGGCTGGGGTCGGCCGACCCCGAAGGGTGGTTGTGAGCGATGGCTATCGCGGGAACGGCCTCGACCACGGCGGGCCGGAACACCTCCGCAGCGCGGACTATCGACGAGCTCACGTTTCCCTGGTAGACGACCCTCTGGCCGATGACGTTGTTGTGGGTGTCGAGCAGCAGTACCCGCAGCTGCTCCTGGGCCAGGGAGGACATCTCCGGCCCCAGCAGGCTGTGGATGTCCCCGGGTGTGCTGATGGAGGGCGGGTCCTCCGGGCGCTCCGGCTTGTTGTTGACCTCGTAGCGCATGGCGATCTCCCCCAGCAGGCTCAGGTTGCTCCGCAGGGCGTCCAGCAACGCCTGACCCTCCGCGCTGGGCGGAGATGCCGGGTCGAAGGTGAACGCGAGGTTCTTGGTCTGCTTATTCTTCCTGGGCATGTCGGCCTCCTTGCTATCGGTTAGAACAAAGGGCGGGGCCGCCTCCCTGTAGATGGGAAAGGCCCCGTGGGTGATGCGCCCCTGGGAGAGGCGTCGGGTGATGATTGACCGGCTCGGAAGGCGAGGCTGCTGTGGCCTACCCGGTGTCACGCCCCGCGGTGGTCGAGTCCAATGCTTCCCGCATCAGGGCATACGTCCTGGGCGCTGAGCCCCTTGGGGGGAGGTTCTCGCCGGTCTCGGAGCGCAGCGTCTCCGACAGGCGGTCCCAGACGCTCACCAGAGCAGCCCACTTGGGACACCGCTCCGCCAGGACCAGAAGTCCGTCCTCGCGGGTTTCAGGAACCTTTTCCAAGAGAAGCAAGCAACGCCGCAGGTCGGCGGGGTCGTGAGGCCACGACGCCTGCCGACCGGTGGGCCGCAGGCCGAGGGTGGTCAGGGCTATGGCCTCCGATGAAAGGCCGCGCTCCCCCACGGCCAGCCACATGGTTATGCTCGTTATCACGTCGGCCTCCTTCGTAGTGGGGTTGGAAACGAATGCGGGGCCGACCCCTGTAGAGGGAGACGGCCCCGTGGTTGCGCCCTTCAGGAGGGCATCGCTATTCGGTTGTGGGACTAGAAGGGAGAGGCGCCGACCGGCTGCTCGATGTCCGCGGCGTCGCCGTTGCCGTTGCCGTTGTGGGAGTCGAGGAACACGACCTCGGAGGCGTGAATCTCGGTGCGGTGGCGGCGCTGGCCGTCGTCGCCCTCCCAGCTGTTCTGAACGAGGCGGCCCGCGACGTAGACGCGCTGGCCCGTCCCGACGTACTGGTTCACGGCCTCCGCCGTGGCGCCCCAGACCACGATGTTGTGCCAATCCGTCTCGTTCTCAGCGTCCTTGCGGTAGCGGTCGGTCGCCAGCCGCAGCTTGGTGACGGCGGTGCCGCCGGGGGTGTACTGCATCTCCGGGTCCGTTCCGACCCTGCCCAGAAGCTCTACCTTGTTGATGGTGCGTGACATGTGATTCTCCTTGTGCGTGTAGTGGCGCGGTCTCGCCGCGCCCGTCTTGAATGAGGCGTGGCCAACTCCCCGATAGAGGGAAGACGGCCCCGTCCTGCGCTCCCAACAGGGGAAGCGTCTAGGTGTTCACCCGCACGTACTCCGACTCGCTCTCCGTGACGATCTCGGCCCGGACCTCCGGGTCGAGGGCCTCGTTGAGCCTGCGGTGGTTTACGGAGTACCTGGTGGAGCTGACGAGGGTGACCGTCCGGCCCCCCACCGTCGCCTTGGAGTCGCCCTGCCGGCGCATCCACGCCTTCAGGGTGTCCAGCGCTGTGCGCTTGGCCTTCTCCGGCTCTTTGATGGACTCCTGAGCCTCTGCGTAGGCCGCCACCGCGTCCCGTGCCTCTTCGTCGCTCACCTCCCTGTCCTCTATCTCCGTCTCTTCGCTCGTTTCAGCCGCTCCCGGCAGGCAGACCGCCAGGAAGGGGCAGCTTCGGCACTGCCAGCTTGTAGCGGAGAAGTCGCGCCCCGGCAGCGCGTCGGGGTCCGGCCCGTTCTGGACGTGGTGCGCCGCCAGCTCGCCGAGCCATGCGCAGGCGTCCTGCAAAGCCCGCTCCAGCCGCTTGGCCGGTATCCGCTCCCAGTCCCAGGTGCGAGCCCCCGTGTCCATCGTGGCGATGACCACGTCCCGCAGGTCGCCGAACTCGCCGAGCGAGTAGAAGGCGGCCTGGGCCACCGACGCCGGGTGACTGCGCTCCGCGCCCAGCGTCCGCCAACGCTTGAACGCCTCCGGTCCCCGCGTCTTGATCTCGACGACCATCGGGTCGCCGAAGACGGGGGCATCCGGCTCTCCCTCGAAGAGGAAGAGTTGAGGGGGCGCTTCGTCCGGTTCCACCAGCAGCCGCACCGTGCCGTCCGGGTGGCCGGTCACGATCATGTTGGGGCCTACCCTCACCGACACCTGCTTCGGGTCCTGCGGGTCGGGCGCGTCCACCTTCCAGCCCGCCCGTTCCATCGCCCGGACCAGCACCGGCTCCAGGGCGTTGCCCGCCTCCATCGCCGTCAGCGAGTCGTCGCTGGGCGGATTCGTGGGTTCGTATCCGGTCGCGGCGTACCAGAGGGCGCGGCGGCAGCCCAGGGCCGCCGATGCCCGCACCTCGATGTTGCCGTCGGCGTCGAACCGCGCAGCAGGGCGGGAGAAGACCTCCGCCCTGTCAGTAGTCGTCGTTACCATCGTCGTCGCCTCCTTCCTGTAAGTGAGAAGCGGGGCCGCCCCCGTGGGAGACAGCCCCGCCTCGATACCGTTGTCCTGGCCGTTCATGCGGCCGCTTTCAACTCAATCGCCGCCTCCTGCGCCGTCTCCGCCTCTCCCTCCTCCCTGGCCTTCAGGTGGGCCTTGAGGATGTGGGCGATGCCGTCGCCGAGTCCGAGGATCGCAACGCTCTTGCCGTCGGGCATCGTGTTGAAGAAGGGCTGCATCTCCTGAATCCCCTGGCACTGGTCAATCACCTCTTCGAGGGGAGTCCCGCGCCGCAGGTGCAGGGAGATCAACCGGCAGGCAAGCTCGGTGACGCCGTGCTGGAACGATCCGCCCTTACCCAGCCAGCCGAACACCTCGAAGGGCTCTCCGTCCTCGTCCGTCGAGACGGTGACGTAGAGGTTCCCCATCTCCGTCTGGAGCTTGGTCGTCGTGCTGGGAAGGCTGCGTGGCCTTGGCCGTGTGGTCGCGGTCATGGCCGTCCCCCTTCCGCCCGGCAGAGCGGGCGGGTGCCGGTGCACTCGACGGCCTCCATCCGCCCGTACTTCCGCACCATCTCCGGGTCGCCCACGAACGACTCGGCCTCGATGCAGGTGTCGAACCGCTCAAACGGGTCCGTGCCGAGGCCGCCCCAGCGGGCGACGGCGTGGTGGTGGATGCCCGGCGGGCAGTCGCGGAGGTGGGGGAGCGCCGGAGCGTAGCGGTCGAAGTAGCCCGCCACCTTCAGCGCCATCTCCCTCTCGCATTCGTCGCCGAGGCCCAGGAGCGTCCTGACGATGGGCTCCTCGCAGTCCTCCTCGGCGAAGGTCTGGGTGTACATGGCGTCCCGCAATGCGGGGGGAAGCGAGTCCCACCGCTCCCGGCTGAGCTTCAGCCCGCCGTGGCTCGGCGTCGAGACCCGCCAGACGCCCTCGGCAAGCTCCTTGACGTCCTTGGTCCAGCCCCAGGGTGTGTAGGTAACGTTCGTCGTCATTTCAGACCTCCTTGTCGTCCTGTAGATGAGAGAGCGGGGCTGCCCCCATCGGAGACAACCCCGCTCCATTCCGAACCCGAATCGACCGGCAGGCTAGGCGGCCTAGGCCTGCTGCATCTGCCGGAGCTTGTTGGCGGCGGCCTCCACCAGCGGCCCGAGCTCGGCGGCCGTCAGGTCGTCGATGCTCTTGCCCGTCTGGTTGACGACGGCAGTCCGCACACCGTCATCGTCGAAACCCTGCTCGGCGGCGATCTCGAAGATCCGCCTGCGCAGCATCTCCTCCTGGGACTCGTTGCGCCTGTCCTGAGCCTGCCGAACGGGGCCCTTGCCGTTGGCCTGGGCCTGCCCGGACCTGCCGTTGGACGGGGCGGGGACGCGCTGCGGTTGCGGTTGGTTGCCGACCTGCGGCTGGTCGCCGTAGAAGCCGTTGCCGAACTGGACGCCGAAGCTGCGGAAGGCCCGCTTCAATCCGTCGGTGACCGCCCCCTTCATCGCCGTGTCGTGCCCGTCGAAGTTGTCCTCGGTCACCGGGTGGACGCCGAGGTCGGTGCGGGGCAGAGCGCCCGCGACGGTAACCCGCACCGGGGCGCTGTAGCCCTGGTCCACCTTCACCTCGCCGGTCTGGGGATTGACTGTCTCGATCCGGCGCAGGGTCACGTCTCCGGCCAGCTCGTAGCCCCACCCTCCGTATCCGAATATGAGGTTGGCCTGGTCGATGACGGCGTGGCCTTCGAGGTAGTCGAAGGACTTGCCGCCGCGACCCTTGCGCTGGGAGACCAGCTCGGGGTCGAGGGGCTGTCCGAGCGCCTGCGTGACGGCGGGCGAGAGCCCGTCCCAGAGCAGCTCGTGCTCACTGACGATTGCGGCGTCGGGCTTGTGGCCGTTGCCGTTCCGGGTGACGACGGCGGTGTCCTTGTGGACGCCGTTCGCGCTCCCGTTTCCGTTGTTGTTGCCGTTCCTGTTCACCATGTCTGTCTCCTTCTTGTCAGTGGTGTTGTGTCCTGTAGCGAATGGCCGATGGGCGGGTTCCCTCTATGGGAATCCGTGCGCGGGCGAAGCCCGTCGTGAAATGGGCATAGGACCTCCTTGGCGGTGAGAGTGGGAGTGGGAAAGAAGCGGGCGGGGAAGCCCGCTGGGGAGCGGCGGGGAGCCGCTAGCGGGCGGAGCGGGCCGCCTGCGAGAGCAGGCGACGGAAGGCGGCGCGCCCGTGGGGAAGAGCCGCAAGCTCGCCCACGTCGCCGATGCCTGGGGGAAGGGCGACGGCGGCGGCCCTGCGTCCGAGCAGGGTCAGAAGCCGCTCCGTCGCCTCCCGGCCCGCGTCGTCGTTGTCGAAGGCGAGAAAGACGCGGGGGCAGCCCCGGAGGGACGAGGCGACCCGCTCGACGCCCTGGGTGCCCAGGGCAGCGACGGCGGGGATACCCCATCCGGTAAGGGCGAGCCAGTCGAACAGCCCTTCGGCCACGACCGCCCAATCAGGGGCGGGGCCGAGACGACCCAGACCCAGCACCGGCTTGGTGCCGGGAAGGGCCTGGAACCGGGGAGTCCGGTCGGGATCGACCGCCCGCCCGGCGAGCCAGCGCACGAGGCCGCCGGTTGCCTGCCCCGTACTTGATACGGGGTCGGGGACGACGACCATTCCGGCGAAACGCTCCGCTCCCCGCTCCATGAACAGCCCGGAGTCCCGCATCCTGTCGGCTGGGAAGCCGAGGGACTCAAGGGCCTGCCGCAGCCCGCCGCCCGGCGCATAGCCGAGACCGAGGCGGGCTGCGGCGACCGGGCCGACGCCCCGGGAGGCCAGGTACTCCCGCGCTTCTGAATGACGCCGGAGCCGTCCGGCGTAGAAGCGCCCCGCCGCCGTCAGCAGGGCGGGGTCGCGTGGGGGCAGCGCGGCGGACTTGGGACGCCGCGTCCGGGCTGGACGAATGGCGGCGCTGGGCGCAAGCCCAGGGCTGCCGTCCAGCCGCGCGATGGCATCAGGCAGCGACAGCCCCTCGGCCTGCTGGATGAAGTCCAGCACGTCGCCGCCCAGTCCGCAGCCGAAGCAGTAGAACCTTTCCGAATCGGCGTACACCGTGAAGCTGCCCTCCGCTTCGTCATGGAAGGGGCAGACGCCCTGGCGGACCCTGCCCCTTCCCCTGAGCCGCACTCCCGCCGCCTCCACCGTGTCGCCCAGCGGGTGCCGGGCCTTCAGCGTCGGGATGTCCACGTTGGCCGTGACCATCACGCACCCCCGGCCAGGGGCCGCAGCCCCCGGAGGCTGCGCCCGGAGACGACCTTTCCGGGCCGCCAGCGCATCCCCAGGACCGCCGCGACCTCCAGCGTCCCGTCGCCGTGGGGAACCAGCGCAGAGGCCCGGCCCGTGCCCTGGCTGTAGACCATGACCGGCCCACCGCCGAACCGCCGCTTCACCAACTGCGTCCACTCCGAGAAGGCCCACCGAGCCTCCCTCTGCGTCGCCTTCGCAGCGTCCACGCCGGCGAGGACCGTCAGCGCGGTGTCCACGTCTCCCGCCTGCCTGAGCCTCCGGGCCTCGTGGATCGAGCGTGTCGCGCTCGGCTCCGCCGTCTCCGCCTCCTCCACCTGGAACATCGCCGCAATGAGCTGGTCGACCAGCTCTTCGAGGCTGCGCCGGGGCCTGTCCACCGCGTCCATCGTCCGATTGCCTGCTACCAGTGTTGCCGTCGTCATCATGCACCTCCTAAGTGCCTTTGCTTTGTTGCCTTGCCGATTGCGCCCGCTTGCGGGCAAAGAAGAAGGGCCGCCCCCGTGACGGAGACGACCCTTGCGTGTTGGGATGGATTGTGAGGGAGCCCGAGGGCCCCGTTGTCAGCGTCGCCTTACAGGACGCCGGGGCATGAACCGCCTGAGCAGCATCCAGCCGATCCCCAGCCCGACGAGGTTCAGGAAGAAGAGCTCGCCGTCGCCGGTGATGAGCGGCGCCGCAATGACCAGGGCGACCACGGCGGGCACGATTACCCGCCGCTGCTTCCACCAGGGCCGCTTCTCAGGGGCCGTGACCGGCGCGTCGCTCACCGGCTCGTAGGCCGTCCAGATGGGCAGCCCGACGAGCGCCTCAAGCTCGGTTATCACCACGCCAACCGAGCAGCCCCCGGTGTGACAGCGGGTCTCGATGCCGTTGCCGTCCGGCCGCTGCCGAAACGCCAGCCCGTCCGACACCCCGCCGTGACAGACCGCCGTCGTCGTCCAGAACCAGCCCCGCTCGAAGCTGACCCGGTGCGGCAGCAGGTTGGCGATCCTGAGCGCGCTCGGTCCCGTGTACCGTTCCTGTTTCCGTGTTTCGTCCATGCCTATGTACCTCCTTGCTGATTCGTATGCCGATGCCGTTGAACCCGTTGACTCCGTGCCGAAGACGCACTCCGCCCACGGTCGAATGTCGAACGCGGAAGACGGAGTGAGGTGAATGAAGACGCAGCTCGCCCAGAGCCTGCCCCGTACTTGATACGGGGGTGGATAGCGTCCGAGTTGGGGGAAAGCTGCGAGACGTGAAGCGGCCAGCCTGCTTCTCAGTCGCAGACCGGCGCGTGTCGAAGCTGCGGTCCTAGCTGTCAGACAGCCGTGCCGCAGGCATGTGGAGTCGGCCGGGGCGAAAGACGCACACCGACCGACCGGGTGAGAACGAGGCGCAGAAGGCGCTCCGTCCCCTGGGTCCCACGGATGAGGCGATCAAACCCCAAGCGCCGGACCGGTCAACCAACGGAGGGAGCGATCAACTCCGACCGTCAGCCGGGTGTCCAGCGGCCGAGGCGATCAACCCCAGTCGCTGAACGGTGTCCGACGGCAGAAGGGCTTGTCACTCCAACCGCCGAACGTGCCCAGGGGGAGAAGGACTTATCACTCCAACCCACCGGACGAGGCCGAGGACGAAGGGCTTATCACTCCGTCGATTCGACCAATGCTGCATGCGAAGGGCTTTATCACTCCGCATCGGCAGCATCCCTCTTGGGTGACCTTTTCGGTGCAACCCGGGCTTTAGGGAAATGCCCCCAGGTTTCTAGGGCGGGAAACGCTGGAAAAGCCTGAAACTGCATCAATTATTACCGCATCCAAGCCCCCGTGAAAAGGTCTTACGTGACCCCCCGCACGAATCACTGCCTTTGATGGTCATTTGGTGGCTCTTTTGTGGCCCGAAAGTTGCCTCGAACTCGTGCCGCAGTACGTGACCCACTACCGACGCCAGCGTCCGAACGTAACGAAGCGCCCCACACGCAGCAGAAGCTCCCACCGTCTCAGCGCCCTCCGCGTGTCGGAGAGCGCTGTCCTGCGCCAGTTGATCTGCCCGTTCCGAGCGAAGTCCCGCAGCGGCTGCTTCTCCGGCGGAAGCGTCATATCGTGCTCTTCGAGCAGCGTCAGCTCCATCACCAGCAGACGCTCCTCGGACCGCAGCCACTCAGGGCCACCGCCCCGGTTGGGGTGAGCGTCCTTCAGCTCCCGCCACTCGGCGATGAGCGGCCAGGCTTCGCCGAAGACCTCCTCGTCGCCCTCGACAGCCTCCCTGGTCACCAGGTCGGGGTACTCCCGCCAGGGCGCCGTCCGCCGCTTCGCCGGCCCGCCGGCAGGGTCGTCAGCGACCGGCCCCCGGTCTTCCCCTGGCCCTTCCACCTGCGTCAGTCGCCGTTCCACCTGCCGAAACCCCTGGGCCTGCTCGTCCCTGAGGGCCTTGACGTCCCCCCGGACGGCTGCGAGGCCCTTCCCTAATTCCTCACCATTGTCCTCCGCGTCCTTCAGCCGTCCCTCCAGACCGTCGTTGCGCTCCCGCTGCACCGCCGCCGCTGAGCCCTCCCCCTCTTGCAGCCCTCGCTCCAGCGCGGTTCGGACCCGCCGGGACAACACCCCGCTCCGGAACGACCTGGCCACCGTCCTCTGGTCGATGTCCAGGGCCTGGGCCGCTCCCTTGAAACCGCCGTCCCGCACCAGCTCCCGCAGCAGCGCCGTCAGACGCAGGTGGTAGACGTTCTCGACGCTGTTGCTCTTCTTGAAGACCGGACCTCTGTTTTCCATGTTTCGACCTCCCTTTCTCGCTGAATCGTCTCCCCGATTGCCAAACGTCTCTGTCAAGCGGTCTTTGGTCATCAGCCCCCCGTTTCCGCCGGGTTGCAAACAGTCACTCAGGGCAGGGTTTTGCCCATCGCCGGGCGGAAGGAGGGCTTCCCACAAAGTGCTTCCCGTTTACGTCCTGTAGGGGGGTGATTTGCCCCCGTTTCAGCTTGCCCACGACCCCGCTTGGCCTTCTGCCACCAACGTCCATTCCCTGTACACCCCAACTACAGCACCAAAGGGGGGTGTTTCGTAAGCCCTCGCAGGCCCGTGCATTCATGCACCCGGTGCAGGTTTGCACCGCCCCATAGGAGGTTCCGAACCGCAAATCCGTTGTTCACAATTCTTGCGAATGTTGCGACTCCGATGTGTCGCAGCAAAACGCAGAGAGGTGAACGAGTTGGCGCTGAAATCGAAACTCCGGTCGTTTAGGCGGTTTATTCCCCTGGCATCCGCGCTGCTATTGGCGGCGCTTCTGGCAATCCCCGCAAGCGGCATCGTCCGGGCCCAGACCCCGCCCGGTAACGAGCTGACCCTGGTCAACGCCGACCGGGACTTCGTGGAGCGCAAGAAGAAGGGCGAGTTCGTCGCCCGCCCCGTCTTCGACCGGGAGATCGCGGACCTCTTCTACGCCGTCCGGGACGCCGACACCGGCGACTGGATAAGCGCCATGTACCGGGTCAGGGGCGGCGAGAAGAAGCGCTCGGACGGCTGGGAATACTCGTGGGAGTACCCCGACCTGGACGACCACCCCGACCTCGACCGCGACCGGGCATACCTGCTGGTGATGCTGGCCGTCGCCGAGGACGGCAAAAGAGGCGAGTTCTACGCCGTCGTCCCTATCCACGAACCCGGACGCATCTGGGACAAGATTCTGAGCGCCCTCAACCCGGCGCGCTGGGCGAGGGCCTTCGCCGGCTGGGTGATCGAGGGAGTCCACGGGACCCTCTGCGGCGTGGTTGAGAGAGCGTCCGGCGAGGACGCCGACAACTGCGGGGGCGGGTAGCCCATGAGCGACATCCTCACCGGCACCCCTGCGGACCTCACCTACGCCCACGAGCTGGTGCGCCAAGCGTGGATGGTCGTCTGGGCCATAACAACCGGCGCCCTGGTGGTCATCCTCGGCTGGATGGGGCTCAGTCTCATCGTGAGCGAGCACCTGGGCCGCCAGCAGACGGGGTGGCGGGAGATGGTGCCCCGGCTCGTGCTCGGCCTTGTCGCCGCCGCATCGTCCCTGTGGTGGTGCGCCCTGGTCCTGGACGTTGCCGACGCCGTGTCGGGATTCATCGCCGTCTCCCTCAATGTCACCCCCGGAGACCTGCTCAGGGCTCCCCTCGACACGTTCCTCAAAGCCGTCCAGGCCGGGAGCGTGGGCATGGCGCAGTTGCTTGCCCTGCTCTACCTGGTCTACGGCTTCTTCGTCCTCTACGTCATCGTGCAGATGGTGCTGCGCCTCGCCCTCATCGACATTCTTCTCGCACTTGCCCCCATCGCGTTGGGGCTGTGGATTCTGCCCCACACGGCGGGCTGGGGAAGGCACTGGCTCAGGCTGTTCATGACGACGGTGTTCCAGCAGGCGGTGCAGCTCATCGCCCTTGCCCTGGGAATCGGCTTCCTCAACGAGTTCGCGTCGGTCGCCGCCTTCGAGCCGGTGCAGGACCTGATCTGGAAGCTGCTCATGTCGTTGGCCTTCGTCTACATGGCGACCCGGGTGCCGAGCATGCTCGGCAACTCCGGCACCTTCGATAGCTGGCTCTCGATGCTCTATTTCGGCATGAACCTGCCCTCGTCGCTGATGCGCTCGGCGAAGACCATCGGGCTGATGAGCGGGGCCGCGGGAGGGCCGGGCGGCATGGCGGTTGGAGCGATTGCGGCCAGCGCGGGGGTGTCGGCGGCAGCCAGCGGCCTGAGCTCGGCGGCGTCGATGGCGACCCCATCGGCGGGCGGAGACGGCGGCGGAGAGCCCCGGAGCAGCGGTGAGTAACCACGACAACCAACAGGCGCGGACGACAGAGCGCCGACCAATACCACGACGGAGGCGAGAGATGTGCAGGTAACGGAGCTTACGGACCCCGACCGGTAGAGACGAGCGGAACGCTCGACAAGCAAAGAGGAGTGAAACGAATGGAACAGCTGACACAGACCATATCGAACCTGGTGGGAATCCTGCTGGGCGTCGTGGGCGCAGTGGGCGTCGGATTCTTCATCTACGGCGCGTACCTGTACCTGACGGCCAGCGGAGCGCCCCACCAGATGGAGCGCGGCAAGAGCGCCATGATGACCGCCCTGGCGGGCATCGTGCTGGCCCTGGTCGCCTACGGCGTCGTGGAGCTGGTGATGAACGCCGTCGTGGACCCCGGCATCGACATCGACGACGCGCTGCCCGACCCGCAAGCCCCCGGAGGCGGGGACAGCGGCGGTGGTGGTGGCGGCACCACCCCCTAGTGGGACGTGAGAAGGGAGGAAAGAAAGACATGAGAGAACACGAGGTACCAACTCACGTTCAGGCCGAGGACAGGGTGCTGCTGGGGTTCACCTTCCCGCAGATCGTGGCGGTGGTGGCGGTGTGCGCCATCTCATACGGCGCATACCGCTACGCCCCGGTCGGCCCCTCCGAGGTGCGCATGGCGATTGCCGTCCTCTTCGGACTCGTCGGCATCGCCATGGTCGTGGGGAAGATAGGCGGTCGGCGGCTGCCGTTGGTGGCCGCCGACCTGCTGAAGTACCGGCTGGGGGCGCGGGTCTACGCCGGGCCGGTTGCCCAGCTGGTGAGAGCCGAGCCGCCCGCGCCGGCGCAGCCGGTCAGGAGCGGCCCTGGCCCGCTGAGCCTGATGGCGAAACGCGCCGGGCGCGGGCTGGCAAGGCTGCGCAAGAAGGGGAAGACCCGCAAGAACAAGGAGCGCCGCAACGGGCGGATGCGCTGGTTCGGCAAGCGCAGGCAAAAGGACGGGGGGAGGGGCCAGCGTCACGACCACCGGGCCGAGACCTTGCAGAGCAGACGCAGGAAGCCCCGCATGGGCTGGATTCCGGTGGTGGCCCTGGCCGTCCTGATGGCGGCTGTCACGGCCGTCCCGCAGTCGGCCCTGGCCGACGACCACGAGCCCTGGCGGGACGAGATCGATTTCGAGGTCACCGAGCCGGTGGAGGGACGCCGGATATTCGTCGAAGGGCTGACCGTCTCAGGCGACCGGGCCGCCGTCACCCTTCGGGCCGCCACCGCCCTGGACATCCGCGTCCGGGCCTTCGGCGGGCCGGAGGGCGCGTGGCTGCGCTTCTGGGGATCGGCAACCCTGGCCGAGGGGGAGCGGATCGACTACTCGCTCCCCCTCCACGGCCCGGCACCGTCCTTCACCGTCTCGTGGGAGGACACGCTGGGGCAGGCTGGGGCGCTGACGCTCGAACACGACCAGATCCCGTACCCCCTGCCCGAAGTCGAGGGTGAGCTTTGCGACCTTCGCGTGACCTCCCTGGGCTGGACGCCGGGAGCGGTCAGCGGAGTCATCGAGTCCGAGTGCGTCACGTCCATCGAGCACCCCGTCGAGCTTCAGTCGGTGGCCGGGCACGAGAGCGTCACCCAGACCGCGCTCATGGACGCCCAGGTGACGGCAATCACAGGGACGGTATCCGCCGCGACCGGCGCGTCCCATGAGAGCGTCCCTTTCGTCCCCGACGGAGAGACGCGGTTCACCCTGCCCGCAGGGGACGGCGCAGACATTCACGCCGTAAGCGTGGACGTGAGCCTTGAGGCGAGCCTGAGCATCCCCATTCCCCCGCTGACCGTGCTCACCCACCACCCCGAGCGGACGGAGCAGGTCACCAGGACCGTGCACCTCCATCGCCCGGGGGACAGCGACTCCGACAGCCAGACGGTGACCGTGACCAACGAGGACGGCGCCACGGAGTCCGCCACCGCGACGGCCTACGCCTACGTCCCCAGCGCCACCATCGCCAAGGCGGTGACGGTGGACGTCCTGCACAAGGAGCACGTCAAGGCCGAGACGGTGGAGCGAGAGCCGGTCACCGGCAGCCGCGAGGAGTCCCTGAACCTTGCGGCCGCAGTCGGCTCCGACGACACCTTCGCCGTCCTGGTCCTACCCCAGCCGGAGCCGGAGGACCCGCCAGCCGAGCAGGAGCCCGCGGACGGGCTGCGCGGCTGGTTCGAGGCGCTGGGATGGGAGTGGCCCTGGTGAGGCGGGCGACGGCCCTGCTGCCGCTCACCGGCGCGGCCCTCGTTTTCATGGGGGCCGCGCCGGAGAAGGAAGCAATGCTTCACGCCTTCGACCGCGTGCTCACGGCGATGGCCTACGCCGGCTCCGGCCTGTGCGTCTTCGCCATCGTCTGGGCCGGGTTCATCCTGATGGCCGAGGGAGGCGAGGAGCGGGGCGGGGGCAGGGCCAAGACCGCCGTCGTCATGGCGGTGGTCGGCCTGGTGCTGGTCCTGTCGGCCAAGGGCGTCGCCGCCCTCCTGAGCCACGGCGTCATCCCTCCAACCCCCTAGAGAAAAGGAAACAAACCGAATTGAAGAAGCTGATTGAACGAATCACGAGACGCGGAGCGGGGAGTACCCCGGACGGGGCCGTCGCTCCGCAGGCAATACCGGAGGGCGGACTCAACACGGAGCCGGAATCCGGCGCAACGACGGAGCCCCCGGTCCCCAAGCTCCCGCCCGAGCTGCCCCTGTTCTTCATGCTGTCGCACCTGGACGACGACGGCCCGGTGCGCCTGGACGGGGTGAAGCTCGGCGTCTGCGAGGTGATGGGCCTTGAGATAGACGAGCCGAAGTTGGGGGCCTTCGCGGGAGCGCTCAACGCCCTCGACTTCCCGGCCCAGCTTCTCATAAGGCAGCACCCGCCACGGTTGGCAGGGATGCGGGAGAAGCTCGGGCAGGCCCAGCCGGAGGACCTTCCCCCGCAGACAAGGGCCGCCGCCGAGTCCCTCGGGCGTCTGCTCTCCGACCTTGAGAACCGGGACGGCATCCTCGACCGGCGCTTCTACGCCGTGTGCGAGTTCACCCGCATCGACGACCTGCGCGGCCTGCTGTCGAGAGCCGGGCTGTCAGTCCACCACCTCAGAGGCCGCCAGCTTCGCATGTTCCTGGTGGCGGCCGCCCTCGGCGGCTCGCCCTCGGAGTTCGACGAGGAGACGCCGGTCGAGGTGGAGATAGGCCGCCGCGACATGCGCGTCGGTGACCGGCTGGTCCGCTCCCTCCACCTGGGCAAGTGGCCCCGGTCGCTGGCCCCCGGTTTCCTCCAGGGGCTGATGGCGGCGGGCGCGCCGATGGACCTGTCCGTCCACGTCGGCCCGATCCCGGCGGAGCAGGCGGCCAGGACGCTGGAGTGGCAGAAGGTCCGCTTCGAGTCTGCCCAGTCCCTGTCCTTCAAGCGCGGACGCACCATGTCCCCCGAGGCGGAGATCGCCCTGGAGGACATCACACGGCTCAGAGACGAGGTGCAGCGGGGACGGGAGAGGCTCTTTCACTCCTCCCTGTCCGTGACCCTTCACGCCAAGGACGAGGCCGCGCTGAGGGAGATGACCCAGCGGGCCAAGGCCCACTTCGGCGCCACCCTGGGCAAGCTCGACAATCTGGCCTTCCGACAGAGGGAAGGTCTGTTGTCCACCCTGCCCCTGGGCCTGAACGCCGTCGCCGAGTGGCGCAGCCTGGACACGTCCAGCATCGCCCGGCTCTTCCCCTTCTCGCCGCCCGACCTGGACACCCGCAGCGGGACCCTCTACGGCATCGACATGCGGGCCTGCTCCCCCGTCGTCTACGACCCCTGGGACGGGACGCACCTCAACGCCAACACCGCCGTCCTCGCACGGTCGGGCAGCGGCAAGAGCTTCGCCACCAAGCTGGGAGTGCTCAGGGGATTGACGAGAGGAATCACGGCCTACGTCATCGACCCCGAGGGCGAGTACGCGGACATGGCCCGCGCAGCGGGCGGCAGGGTCCTCTCCCCCGGCGTGCCCGGCCAGGGCATGAACCCCTTCGTCATCGACAGGGGCAACTCCGAGGAGCTGCTCCAGCGCATCGGCAGCCTGAGACGCCTCATCGAGGTCATGGTCGGCGAGAGCCTTGGCGCGGAGCGACGGGCCTCCCTCGACCATGCCCTGGCGGGCTACTACGCCCAGACCCGCGAGCGCACCGGCTTCCGCGATTTCTACGCATACCTGGAAGGGGAGGCGCAGGACCTGGCCCGCCTGCTACGTCCCTTCGCCACCGGAAGCCTGCGTAACCTCCTCTCGGACGAGGGCGACGACCTCCTGGGCAACGAGGCCCTGGTGACGGTCTTCGACCTGCGGCTGCTGGAGCCGGAGCTTCGCCCCGCCGCCGCGATGGTCTGCACCGAGACGGTGTGGGCCGCCGCAGCCCAGGACCCCAAGCCCCGCCTGCTGGTCGTGGACGAGGTGTGGTCGATCATGCAGCACCCCGAGGGCGCGGCCTTCATGGTCAGCATGGCGAAGCGGGCGAGGAAGCACCGCCTGGGGTTGCAGTTCATCACCCAGGACGTCCAGGACCTCCTCTCCGAGGACACGTCCAGGACCATCACCGGACACTCCGGTCGCGCCCTGCTCCAGAACGCCGCCTTCAAGCTGCTGCTCCAGCAGGACGCCGCCGCCATCAGCACGGTGGGCGACGCCTTCGACCTGCCCGAAGACCTCCAGCGCTGGCTGCTGTCATGCCCCAGGGGAGACGGGCTGCTTCTCGCACGAGGCAACCGCTTTCCCGTCCGCATCGAGGCCACGCCGGAGGAGACCGCAGTAATCGAGTGGACGCCCGGACGCCATTAGAGAAAGGAATAAGACCTATGAAGCTCAACCCGAAGGAAATCCTCTTTGGAAACGACGGCGACAGGAAGGACCCCGTCCTGCTGGCGGTGACGCCGCCGAGGACGGGGGAGCGCACCCTGCTCGGTGTCGAGAACCTCCTCCAGTCCATCGCCGTCCCCGAACCCTTCTCCCTGGAGCTCGCGGGAGACATGGACGGCGTGACCCTGATGGCCCGATGCCTCGACGACCAGGTGGTGCGCGGCCAGATGTCAGCCCACTATCCCCAGGCCCGCATCCGGAAGGTGGACCCCGGCGACGACCCCCTGCGCCTGGGCGAAGGCGAGCAGGCGTGGAGCATCACCCTGCGGGCCGACGGCCCCGAGTACGTGCCCCTGCGCACCTTCCGTGACGACGACCTGCTCGACCCCGGCTCCGACCCCCTCATCGCCCTGATGGGCGCGCTCTCCGCCCTGAACGAGGGGGAGCGCGTCGTGGCCCGGCTGATGCTGCGCTCCCTCGGCCCTGACTGGTCGCAGCACCACATGGACAAGGCCCACAAGAGGCCCGGCATGGAGCCGCGAGAGCCCGCCTACACCTACCAGACCAAGCCCCTCCAGATGGACGGCATCACGATGGCCGTCCTCGGCCTGGGCGCCCTTGCGGCCCTGAAGGGCTACCTGTGGGTGCAGGACGGGGAGATATGGAAGGCCGCCCTCCTGGGCACGGTCACGGCCCTGGGGCTGGCCGCAGGCGGGTGGGCGTGGCACCGCTGGAAGAAGGCCCGAAGCCGCGTTGAGGACCCCCTGCTCATCAGGGAGAAGGTGTCGCGCATCGCCTTCGACGCGGAGATACAGGTCACGGCGGTCCTGCCGGGCGACACCGGGCGGCAGCGGGCCGGGGAGCTCCTGGGGCCGGTGGCCGCCGCATACCGCCACTTCGACAACCCCGCAGGAGCGCGGTTCAAGGTGGACAAGGTCCGGCCCATAGCGCCGGACCCCGACATGCTCCACCCGGCAGGCCCCGGACTGTTCGGCGGGCGCAGCGTCCTCGGAGTCCGCGAGGTGGCCGCCCTCTGGCACCCGCCCGGAGCGGGCGACGAGACGCCCCTGGTGGAGCGCTCCGGCGCGAAGGGGCTCATCCCCTCGGCCAGGGGGATTAGGGGAGGCGCCCTCGTGGGAGACACCACCGCGGGCAAGCCCATGCCCGTCCACTTCCCCGAAGACCTGCTCCGCCGTCACCACCTCTACGTCGCACGCACCCGCATGGGCAAGTCCACCCTCATGCACCACATAGCCGTCCACAAGATACGGGAGAAGGCCGAGGGCAGGGACCACGACGCCATCGTCGTCATCGACCCCCACACCGATCTCGTCGACGGCATCCTCGAACACGTCCCCGACTCCCTCACCGACAGGGTGCGCGTCATAGACCTGTCGGACGCCTCCCGCTCCCCCGGCATCAACCTGCTTGACACGAGGATATTTGCCGACCGCGACCGCACCGCCGACTCGGTGGTCAGGGTCGCCAAGGGCCTGTGGGAGCAGTGGGGGCCGAGGATGCAATCCATCCTCGAACAGACGGTCAAGACGCTGCATGAAGCGAACGAGCACCCCGAGACGGACGAGAACGAGCAGCACACCATCCTGGACGGGCTGCGCCTCCTGTCCAACGACCCGTACCGGAATGCCGTCCTGGCGAAGGTCTCCGATCCCTACCTCCTCGAATGGTGGGCCAGGGACTTCGGAAGCTGGCACCGCCAGTACCGCGCCGAGGCCCTCGCCCCCGTCCAGACTCGCCTCTCCTACTACGCCTCGTCCAAGAGGGCGCGGGCCATCCTGGGACAGCGCCGCTCCACCATCGACATTCGCGAGACCATCCTCGACGGCGGCGTCCTGCTGGTCTCCACCTCCCAGGGGACGGTGGGCAGGGACGTGGCCGCTCTGGTGGGCGCCTCCCTCCTCAACCTCGTGGACGCCGTGATACGGGAGCAGGGAACCGTGGCTCTCCGGGAGCGGCGGGGCGCGCTGGTGGTCGTGGACGAGATGCAGACCATGCCCGGCGTCGACTACGAGTCGATGCTCAGCGAGCTGGGCAAATTCGGGGCCTCCTTCATCCTCGCCACCCAGAGCCTCGCCAAGCTCGACGACCTCTCCCGCACCATGCGCGACACGCTGCTCGCCAACGTCGGCTGCCTGGCCGTCTTCCAGGTGGCCGGCTCCGACGCCCGCCACCTGGTCTGGGAGCTGGGGAAGGACCGGGTGACCGAGGAGGACATCGTTTCCCTGCCCGTCCACCACTGCTACGTCCGCGCCACCGTCGGCACGGAGCGGATGGACTCCTTCTCGATGGAGGTGAGGAAGCCGGAGACGGGAGACCGGGACGGGGCGGACCGCATCCGCAAGGCCAGCTCCGTCTACACCGTCTCGTCCCAGCAGCTCGCCTACGCCGAGGCCCAGGGCCACGGGAAGGTGGACGAGTTCCGCAGGGGAGTCGAGACCCTGAAAGAGAGCGGCCCGCAGACAGAGGAGAAGAAGACTCCCCACGGCCCCGAGCGGTGGAAGCGGACCAGCAGGCGCAAGGCGCAGAGGAAGGAGCGTCCGGATGAAGATCAACGGCAGTGAGCTGGAGACGCTCGGCGTCATCGCGTCGTGCCCCTTCGCCGACCGGCTGGAGCTGGCCGCCATGTCCGGCGCGTCGAGGAGCGCGGTCTACGAGGCGGTCGGCGGGTTGGAGGACGCGGGGCTCGTCGCACACGTGCCCCACGCGGCGGACCTGATACCCCCGACCCGCCGCTACCGCATCACCGCCAGGGGCCTGGACGCGTTGGCCGAGGCCGAGGGCGCCGGCATCGACGACCTGCTGCGCTCCCGCCCCGCCTCCATCCAGTGGATTCGCATCCTGATGGACCGGCTCGACGCCCTGGCCGTCATATACCGCCTGGCCTCGACCGTGGCCGGCGTAGCCCACCCGGCCGGCCTCCGCCTGTACCGGGCCGGTCCCCTCGACGCCGCCATGACCCTCCCCGGAGGGCGGACCGTGGGCATCGCAAGACAGGGACACGCCGCCGACAGGACGGGCTTCTCGCGGCGGCTCTGGAAGCTGCGAGACGGGCCGCGCCCCGGAACGGTCCTCGTCCTGGTCGCCGACGAGGTGCGGCTGAGGCACGCCCGAAGGATGTTGCCCCGCACCGTGGAGGCGCTGCTGGCCCTGGAACGGGACGCGGCCCTCGCAGGACCCGAGGACGAGGTGTGGCGTCCCGCCGCCTCCGGTCCGGCCGCCAACCTGCGGAACGCCCTGGGACAGCTGGCTCCCGGGGGAGAGTTGCTCGTGGAGGCCGATCCCTTGCAGGCGGACCTGCCCGGCGACGGCGGCCCGGACGCAGACCGCGCTCTCCCCGTCCTTCTCAAACCCGCCGAGAAGCGCGCCCTCGACCTTATCTACGACTGGCCCTGGCTGCTCCGCACCGAGCTGGCGAGCCTGATGGCCGTCTCCGAGCGCAGAGCGTCCCAGCTCGTCAACCCCCTGGAAGGGTTCGGCCTCGTGACCCGGCCCATCGACGGCAGCGGACGACTCGCCCTCACCGAACGGGGGATCGCGCTCCTGGCCCGAAGGGACCGCACCTCCATCGCCGTTGCGCGGAAACGGTGGAGCGTCACCCCCGTGGACTACGAGGCCCCGCTGGAGTGGCGCAACGTGACAGGCGGCAGGAGCCGGCAACTGCTCAGGAACATCGAGCACACCGGGGCCGTCCACGCCTTCGTCGCAGCCCTTGCAAGGCAGGCCCTCGCCCTGGGGTGGGAGTTGGCCCAGCTCGACCCGCCCATGCGGGCGTCGAGGCACTTCAGGCACGAGGGACGGAACCGCTCGGTCAACCCCGACGCCTTCGGCGTCCTCCGAAGAGGCCCCGCAGCCTCGCCCTTCTTCCTGGAGTGGGAGAGGCGAGCGGTGCGCCCCTCGACGATGGCGACGCGGATCGCCCCCTATCTGCGCTACTACTCATCTCACAGTCCCATCGACGACCACGGCGCCAGGCCCTCCGTCCTGATCGTCTTCGACGACGACATCGCCGCCACCAACTTCCTGAGAGTGGCGCAGGACGAGATGGACCGCGCCGGGGTCAGCGTGCCCCTGTGGGTCTCCCACAGCGCGGTCATCGACGCCCTGGGGCCTCTGGGAAGGGCGTGGAGGTCTCCCGGCGACTGGGAGCCCGCACACGTCCTGCTGGCCCGCTGAACACGCCGTGCGGGAAGGGAGTGGAGCGGCGGCTCCCGCCCGTACCGAAAGGAGGTCTTCAACACATGGAACCGGAACGGAACGAAGAACCGAGAGGCCGCCGGAGGCGGGGAGCACGCTCAGCCGTGCGCCTCGACGCCCGGTCACTCTGGGCGCGGTTGGCGCTGCTGAACCGCTCCCAGAACTGGCTCGCCCAGGAGATAGGGATCAGCTCCGGCTATATGTCAAAGCTGGTCACGGCAGGCCGCGCGCCCTCCGGACGCATCCGCCAAAGGATGCTCAAGGCCCTCGGATTCGAGGACTTTCACGAGCTCTTCAAGCTCGATGAGGAGGACCAAGATGAAGAACTTTAGTGACTTTCTGCCACCCAACGGCTTGGAGCCCGGCATCAAGATCGCCGGCCTCGTCGCGCCCTACCAGAGCGGCGCCCTGCCCCAGGACTTCCCCGACCGCGTCGAACGCCTGAAGGAGGCCAGCGACCTCACCTGGAACGAGTTCGCCGATGCCGGCGGCCTCGACAAGAAGCGCTTGCACAGGTGGCGGCCCAAGAAGAACGGCAAGAAGCCCGTCAAGCCCGACGGCGACGGATACCACGCCCTCGTGAAGCTTGCGGCCCTCATTCCGGGGGGCCTCGACATCCTCATGGGGGACGGATTCCAGCTGTACCTCTGGCAGGACTGGCAGGACCGGCAGGACTGACGTCCCATGCAGTGCCAGAGCACGGACCACATGTGCGTCCGCCGCGATGCCTACCCCGACGACTTCCCCCAGGCCCTGGAGCGCTTCAAGGAGGCATCAGGAAAGACCTGGGACGAGATCGCCTGGCTGCTGGGAACGACGACCGCCACGCTGTGGCGGTGGCGAAACGCAGGGATCAGGCCCAACGCCCACTACCTCCTCGCCCTGCAGGACCTGGCCGAGAGTCTGGGACTGGGACACCTGCTGCCACCCATCAGGGTCATAAAGGTGCCCGTCAGCGGTTCGGCGGAAGGCGTCCGGGCCAGATAGACGCGGGGGCCTCCGCGGTCCCGGATAGGACAGCTTCAGGCGTCAAGAACGCTCGCACCCACGTGCGAAGGGAGCACGACCGACATCAAGGAGAAAACGAGAGTCCGGCGGCTTCCGAAAAAGACGAGGGAGTGAGCGTAGGGGCCACGTGCGCCCCGCGATATCACCGATGGACCAGACCTGTATGAAGAATAAGAAGAAACAGAACGGACGGCGAAAGCCCGGCGGCGACGCCTTTGAGATAGGCGTCATCACGGTCTCTTCCAGACCGGCGCCCGACGCCCGGGACCGCCTGCGCCGCATCATCACCATGATGATCAAGCACGCCAACAGGGACAGGCAGGTCGCGCTCGGCGAGAACGCTCCCCGGAGCGACCCGCAAGCTGATGACGCCACCGAGGCGGAGGCATGATGAAGCCCGAACCGTCTCTTACCGTCATCAGCCTGGGCGGAGGCGTCCAGTCCTCCGTCATGGCGCTCATGGCAAACGAGGGGGCATTCGACCGCATCCCCGACTGCGCCATCTTCGCCGACACCCGCTGGGAGCCGCCCAGCATCTACGAGCACCTGACGTGGCTGAAAGACCGGCTGAGCTTCCCCCTGTACGTCGTGGACAACGGGCGCAGTCTCCGCGAGGACGTGAAGGCCCTCACCAACCACTCGGGCTCCCGAAATTACGTGGATATCCCCGTCTTCCTGAAGGGAGGCGACGGGGAGGGCGACGGCATCGGCAGGCGCCAGTGCACCGACAACTACAAGATACGACCCATCAGACGCAGGATACGGGAGCTCCTAGGTCTGAGGCCGAGGCAGCGCGTCCCCGCCGGAACCACCGTCGAGCTGTGGCTCGGCATCTCCACCGACGAGGCCATACGCATGAAGACCTCCCGCGACCGGTGGATGACGAACCGCTACCCTCTAATCGAGGCGGGGATGTCCCGCAGCGACTGCCTGAACTGGTGGCAGGAGCGTTACGACAGGCCCCTGGAACGCTCGGCCTGCGTCGCCTGCCCCTTCCAGTCCCGGCAGCGGTGGGTGGAGACCAAGCGCAGGTGGCCGGAGCTGTTCGCCGAGGCGGTGGAGATCGACGACCGGCTGCGGGGCGGGCTAGCATATGTCAAAGAGCCATACCTGCACTCTCTACGACTGCCCCTGGCCGAGGCCGTCTCTCTCGATGAGGTGGGCCTGGAAGACGACGGAGAGCGAGACGGCTTCGGGAACGAGTGCGAGGGACACTGTGGAGTGTGAGAGAGGTGGTGGAAGGACACCGGGAGCGTTACCACCCGGGGGGTTTGGTGATGGCCCCAACATCGTCCCTCAGCGTGTCGGGAAGCAGGCTCCGTCGCAGGTGGCTCTTCCAGAGGCGCTTGACGTAGGTCGCGGCCCCGGCAAGCTCCCTCGGACTGGCATTCCTGGGGTCGGGGTTGACCAGCGTGACGTGAAGCCCCAGTTCGTCCCGCACGTATCGCATCGCCCCGGAGAAGTCCGCGTCGTTGGACACGACAACCGCCTGCTCGTACTCCCCGTTGAACCCGTCCACCAGCAAGCGGGTGGCGAGGTTCACGTCAGACCCCTTCTCCTCCGAGTCCCTCACCAGAACGTGAGACGGCAGCCCTGCCACCGGCTCCGCCAACGGACGCCGCTTGACCCCGGACCGGAACACGCCGTAGTAGGCATCGAAGCCCGGCAGCGTCGCCAAGGCCCTCAAATACGCCTGCTGCCGCTGGCGTTGAGAGGGATTCCCAGGACGCGCGTCGAGCCGCGCGGTAAAGTAGCAGACCCGGTTGATCGAGTCCTGGGGGAAGAGCGTCTCGGCCAGCCTCCGCAGATCCAGCCACCGGAACGGTGTGTCCTTCAGGGCGCGGTAGTAGAGGTTGAAGCCGTCTATGTAGAGGTTCGTGATCAACCGCCGCTCCCTCACAAAGACAGAGACCGTCCTGGAGGACGGTCTCGACCCTACCGCCGAAGAGATAGGGGTGGTATGAAGAACCTACCACGAGAGGGAGGAGGCTGTCAATGGCCTGCTACCTTCTCTCAGTAGTACCGGCGTCTCCAAGCTGGTACTCTATCGCCAAGAGATACCGAGCTAACCTGCATCAAGGATACGTAGATGAGTAACGAAACTGTTTGGGACGCCAATTGTCTTGAATCGAAGGTGGTCCAGTTATTGGGGGATTTGAAATACGATGGCCACCACCTTGGGAGACCCTTCGTCACGGGTTATCAACTCGCGATCCTCTTCAAAGAGACGTTCAGGGAGGACTTCGACCGGCTAGGTTATCTGGTTGGAGGTAAAGGGGTTGGTAGGGAGTTTACCTTGGCGAGCTATCTCGCACGAGAACTGTCACAGCGAATCAAGCGACATGAGATCACGAATGTCGAGGGAGGCTTCCTGTCAAACGAGCGACTACGCAAGCTAGAGTTCGATGATGCTGGAGAGTCAGTGGTTTCGTCTTTGACTGGCGGTGAAGACGATGCGGCCATATTCCGCTATATGGAGAACACAGGCGGCCACCGCGACTGACCCACAGTTCCCTTAGGTTACAGCACCTGTCTGGAAAGGCGTTTCGTCGGTAGGGGTTTCTAGGAGGTAGTAGAGAAGTGAGGACGCAGTTGCGAAATGCAATCAGGTATACAAAGCAGCTAGTCAATTTCTGGATCAGCCTACTTGGGTTGGCGTCGGTCACGGCTATCGTCTGGTACTTTGATCCAATCGAAGACTTGCCTGCCAAAATAGTCCTCAACCTGCTCGCCGCCGTCATGTCCATCGCTTCCCTCCTGGATGGACTCAGCAATGACGAAGGACGTCGCAAGTTTAGCTGGGATGTCTTCTGGTTTGCGGCATTCTCGATAGGTGCCTTGGCTATTGTGTTCGGAGCAATGATCGATGCCCCAGGCTTGGTGATAAACGTCGCCTCGTTGTTCGCGGCGGTCCCTGCACTGTGGCTCTACTGGAAGATCACTCAAGACGAGCGGCTATTGAAGCTATGGCTAATCCCAATCATTATATCGGCGTCGCTTTATCTGGTTCCCCCCGTCACTCCCGCTGGCGTAACGTTGGATTTGTTGCTTCTGCCATTGCCGGTAGTCTCGTATGCATGTGTCGCTTGGGTACTCGTGACCAAGTGGTCCCTGATTCGCGCAAGACGGTCACAGGATTGTGCAGTCGCGGGTCCGGGAATGCAGACTCTCAGTATGCTCTTGCTCGCTGTACCACTTGTTGCATTGACTATGTTGGCTGTTGGCGCGCTACGGTTTGATGATGTCTGGGTTGCGGTGTCGGGCGCAATCGTCGGAATCTTATTCGGCAGCGCGGTGGCGCAGCCATTTAGAGAACTCCTGCTGGCTCTCGGCGACTTCTCACCGAATGGAGGAGGTCAGGGGGCCAGCAAGACCAACTAAGTTGGCGTTTCCGCCAGGATTGTCAGAATTCAGGTAGGGCAAGCGTCGTAAACAGACCGTCATAACTACAACATGAAGGGGGCTTGGGACGTCTGAGCAATGAAGGCCTACCTCTGCGTTTATCGTCAGTTCATGGTAGAAGCCAAGGATTGGGCAAAGAGCAAAGCCCTTATCCGCGGCCGCCCTGAGTTGAGGGTAGGCAGGTTTTTGTCGCGGTACGAGCGAAATCTAAAGAACAACGAAGCCCGGAATGGAAGATTCTATGACTGGGGGGATGACCCTGCGTTCTTTGCTGCGGAGGAGTTCTTGGGCGATGTCCGTCAGGCTAGCTGGGGGGTTTGTAGGCCAGACGTCCGAAGGCAGCTATCGAGAGGCGACTTTGTGGTGTTTTTTTGTGCCCAGCAGCAGCTAGATAGACCATCCCAATGGAACTACTACTATATTGGCGTTGGTACGGTCAGCAAGGCAATCAAGAAACGACGTCGTATTTGGACGGACGATGCCTATAGCAAATATAGGCACTTTTACAACTTGCTGGTTGATGAATCAGGCAACCATAGAGAAGTGCTTTTTCCTCATCACCAAAGTGACTGGAAGGACAAGTTGCAAGCCCCATACATATTTTTTGAAAGTTCTGCGAAGACTCATTTCAATGTGAGGGATCCACTGCTTGTGGCTAGGTACGATAGCGGAGTCCGGGCTAATAGAGGAGGCATTTTGGAGTCATGGCAATTGGATGACGAGTACGCGAGAGCTATAGACGAGCTTATCCCGATTCGAGAGGGTGGTAAGAAACTACGGACTAGCCACCAGAGCCACGCACATCGGCATATGAACTTGTCCCACAGGGATAATAGTAGGCGGCTGAACAGATTACGGCGAGACCTTGTGAGCGTCTCTAAGAAGATTAGCCACAGGGGGAGTTAGTGCCGCACTTGGGCGTTGTCATTCAAAGCTACCCTTTGACGCGGTCCCGCTTATCGGGGTATCATGATGGCAGAAAGTTGGCCCGGCGATGCTGCAAACACCCCGGGCCGTGGCGCCACCTGATTGGACAGGTGATGCGAATAGATTGTACTACTCGCAGACCCGCTCCCGACAGGAGGCGGGTCTATTTCGTTTGAGAGAATGCGAGAGGAGGCAATCATGGCGAGAATCACCAAGAGGAAGACGGAAGCGAATCGGGCGGCCATCTACGCCCGCGTATCGGATAAGAGCCAGGACGGGGAGGACAAGACCTCCATCGCCGAGCAGACAGGCGACATGGAAGCCTACTGCGAGGACAAAGGGCTGACCATCACCGCCCGCTACCAGGAGGTGGGCCGCGGATGGTCCAAGAAGCGCCCCGAGTTCCAGCGGATGCTGGCCGACGCCAGAAAGGGACGCTTCGATGTTATCGTCTGCTGGAAGTCCGACCGCCTCAGCAGGGGCATGTACCCAGCCGCCGCACTCATGGAGGTCGTCGAGGCCCACCAGATTCGGCTCGAAGCCGTCTTGGACGCCATCGACATGAAGACCTTCGGACTCATGGCGGCCATCGGCAAGATAGAGCTGGACAACTTCCGGGAACGCTCCACGATGGGCAAGCGGGGGACCGCCAAGCAGGGACGGGCGCCCACGGGCCGCCTGCCCTACGGATACCGCATCGGAGACGACGGCAGGCCCGAGGTCGTGGAGGAGCAGGCGGAGGTCGTCCGCCGCATCTTCCACATGTACGTCCATGAGGGCCTGAGGGCCTACTCCATTGCCGTGCGGCTGACCGACGAGGAGATTCCCACACAGACCGGCAAGCTGACGTGGCTTCAGTCCCGCGTGCACCACATCCTGGGGAATGCCACCTACACGGGCTCCTGGGTATACGGAAAGTACCGCCATGTCTCCACCGAGGACGGCATGAAGGTCTACGACCAGCCGAGGGACACCTGGATTGAGATTCCGGTCCCACAGGTGATCGACGATAAGACTTGGGAACGGGCGCAGAAGCTGAAGAAGGAGCGGAGCATCAAGGCCAAGAGGAACACGAAGGTGCTCTACCTGTTGCAGCACCTGCTGAAATGCGGCGAGTGCGGCCGAAACTTCCACACGAGGGCCTCCTGGACGACCACCAGCGTTCGCAAAGGCAAGGCTTACACCTACGAACTGACCACCCCCCGCCGCTACTACATGTGCAACGGCACTCTGAGCCTCCGCTTGCGCTGCCGGGAGAGGCCCTACATCCGGGCGGAGCAGTTGGAGGAACCGATATGGACCGAGGTGAAGCGGGTACTCCAGAACCCCGACCTGATCGTCGCCGGTATCGCAACCCTCGATTCGCAGGAGGGCGGCGGAATGGAGGAGGAGATCGCCCAGGCCGAGCGAGACCTGCGGAGCATCCAGATGGAAGAGGACCGAGCCATCAGGCTGTTCGTGTCGGGGAAGATCACCGAGGCCCAACTCGACCTCCAGCGCAGGTTCATCACCGAGCGGCTTGAGAGCGCCAGGGCGAAGCTGGACGACTACCGGGCTCGGGAGGCGAGTGGAGCCGAAAAGCGGCGACTGATGGAGGAGGTCCTAGCGTGGGCGAGAGAGTTCGGCCAGGGCCTGGACGAGTTGACCCGCGAGGAGCGTCACGATTATCTCCAGATGCTCGTGGAGCAAGTCATCATCGACAGGGACAACAACGTGGACATCACGCTGGCTATACCCATCGACGATGACTCCTCAGACCCTGATTCTCCTCAGCCTGAGTGCGTGTCAATTGGATCACAAGAATCTTCATCTTGAGGTTCGTTCTGGACCTGTAGTCAGGGCCTATTCTCCACTTCCTCGAGAGGAGGACGGCCAGGGACAGCCTAATTCAGCAGAGGTAAACGGCCTCGACGGTCTCTTGGCAAACTCTAGGTGGCTTCGTTAACGGTGCATGCACACTGAACTTGAAAGTCTGGTGTTGCCTGTTCTACGATTTACGTCATGCTGCTCACCATTTCCACGACGCACCAGCCAGCCACGGATCTGGGGTATCTGGTGCACAAGAACCCCCTCCGATTTCAGTCGTTCAAACTCCCGTTCGGGCAGGCTGACGTCTTCTACCCCGAAGCGGATAGCCATCGCTGCACGGTAGCGCTTCTGCTTAACATCGATCCGGTGGGCCTTGTACGGTCGAAGTCCGGCGCCCTTGGCGCCGGGGACTGGCTTGGGCAATATGTGAACGACCGTCCCTACGTGGCCTCATCACACTTGAGCGTGGCGATTTCCTCGGTGTTTGGCAGCGCACTCGCGGGAAAGAGCAGGGAACGGCCGGATCTAGCAGCAGCGGCCATCCCTCTGGAAGCCCACATCCCCGTGGTACCCTCCCGAGAAGGCGCTGACCTCATCAGGAAGTTGTTCGAGCCGCTAGGCTATAGCGTTGAGATTGAGGAGCTTCGGCTGGATGGACGTTTCCCCGAGTGGGGCGCCAGCCCATACTTCGGCGTGCGCCTCGCGTCGGCGACCCGGCTCCGTGACCTGCTAACCCACCTGTACGTACTCCTGCCGGTCCTAGACGACGACAAGCACTATTGGGTCAGCGAAGATGAAGTGGCCAAGCTTCTGCGCTTCGGCGAGGGGTGGTTGGGCAGCCATCCGCTGCGGGCACTCATCTCGGGCCGCTACCTGAAGCATCAGCGCAGCCTTGTCGATCAAGCGCTGGCCCAACTGCTTGACGCCGGGCCGAATGAACCAAGCACGACTGCCACACGGAACGAACAAGAAGAGGAGCAGCTTGAAGCCCCCCTCCGATTGAGTGAGCATCGGACACAAGCAGTGCTGGCCGCGCTCCGCGACATCGGCGCATCAAAAGTGCTCGATCTCGGGTGTGGCGAGGGGAGACTGATCAGTGGACTGCTGGAAGAGCCTTCGGTTCGGTCCATAACCGGCCTCGACGTCTCGCATCGGGCATTGGAAACGGCGCACAGGCGTTTGCGCCTCGATAAGCTGCCCACGCGGCAGCGGGAGCGCGTCACCCTGCTGCACGGGTCCCTTACCTACAGGGACAAGCGACTTTCAGGCTACGACGCCGCAATCGCCATGGAGGTGATCGAACATATCGACCTCCCGCGGCTTGACGCCTTCGAGGAGGCGGTATTCGGGACCGCAAAACCCAAAGCCGTGCTCATTACGACGCCCAATGCTGAGTATAACGCGCTGTTCGATGGGCTGCCCGCCGGAGCATTCAGGCACAAGGACCACCGTTTTGAGTGGGCGCGAGAGGAATTTCAGAACTGGTCGAGCCAAGTGGCGGCTCGCCGCAAATACGATGTGCGTTTCGAGGACATCGGCCCGGCCCACCCCGCATATGGGGCTCCGACTCAGATGGGAGTCTTTAGGCGATGAACATCACCATACCTGAACTGTGTCTCGTTGCGCTCATCGGCCCAACAGGTTCTGGGAAGTCCCACTTTGCCTCCCGCCACTTCAAGCCCACCGAAGTGGTGTCCTCGGACGCTTGCCGGGCGATGGTTGCGGATGACGCAACCGATCAGGCGGCAACTCCAGACGCCTTTGCGCTACTCAACTTCATCGCGGCCACACGCCTACGGGCTGGCCGCCTCACCGTCATCGATGCCACCAGTGTTCAGGCGGAAGCGCGGAAGTCTCTGGTGACGCTCGCCCGGGAGCATGACTGCCTGCCAGTGGCTATCGTGCTGAACATGCCGGAGGCCCTTTGCCTCGCCCGCAACAAAGAGCGCCCTGACCGGTCATTTGGGCGTCGCGTTGTGCGCCGGCAGGCTCAACAGCTCAGACGGTCAATTAGGGGGTTGAAGCGCGAGGGTTTTCGGTACGTGTTCGTGCTAAACTCTCCCGAAGAGGTTGAGTCCACGACCATTCAACGGATGCCCCTGTGGGTCAATCGACGGAATGAGCATGGGCCTTTCGACATCATTGGTGATGTTCACGGGTGCTTCGATGAACTCGCCACGCTCTTAGAACATCTGGGATACCGGTTGGAGACTCGCACCAACGCCTCCGAGGAAGCCTCGTTCACCGTAACGCATCCTCAGGGGCGCAAGGCCGTATTCGTTGGCGATCTCGTGGACCGCGGCTATGGCGTCGCCAAGGTGCTCAAACTTGTAATGTCGATGGTGGCGGACGGCTCGGCGCTTTGCGTGGCTGGCAATCACGAGTCCAAGCTCGCCGGCAAGCTTCAGGGCAGGAATGTGCAGGTATCCCACGGACTGGCGGAATCCCTGGCTCAATTGGACATGGAGTCCGAGGAGTTTCGACAACAGGTTACCGAGTTCCTGGATGGACTGCTCAGCCACTACGTGCTCGATAACGGGGACTTGGTGGTGGTCCACGCGGGAATAAGGACGGAGTACCAAGGCCGCGCGTCGGCCCGTGTTCGGGACTTCTGCCTGTATGGCGAGACTACCGGAGAGAAGGACGAATTTGGACTCCCGGTACGTGCTAACTGGGCGGCCGACTATCGTGGGAGAGCTATGGTTGTCTACGGCCATACCGCCGTTGTGGAACCCGCATGGCTCAACCGCACCATCAACATCGATACAGGATGTGTCTACGGCGGCAAGCTGACCGCGCTGCGGTATCCCGAAAAAGAGATCGTGTCTGTACCGGCGGCGCGGGTCTACTACGAGCCTGTGAGGCCATTAGCCAAGTCCGGCCTGTCGCAGGAGCCCATTGCGTCAACCGAGGGTCGCGAGGCGAACCTACTTGACATTGAGGACGTGATCGGTAAGCGCGTCGTTTCGACTCGACTGCGAGGGAATGTCACGGTACGGGGGGAGAATGCGACGGCGGCGCTTGACGTAATAAGCCGATTTGCCCTAGACCCTCGCTGGCTGGTCTACCTTCCGCCCACGATTTCCCCATGCGAGACGTCGGGACTTCCCGGCCTGCTAGAACACCCAGACGAGGTATTCACCTACTTTCGCAATAACGGTGTGTCCGAGGTGGTCTGCGAGGAAAAGCATATGGGCTCACGGGCCGTTGTGGTGATTGGGAAAGACTCCTCAGTCATCGAGCGGCGTTTCGGCATCACCGGCGAGGGTGTCGGCGCCTGCTACACGCGGACTGGGCGACGGTTTTTTGAAGACCGAACTCTTGAGGTGGAGTTCCTTGAACATGTCCGTAAGGGTATATTGGACGCTGGCCTTTGGTCCGAGCTCGGGACAGATTGGCTGGTGCTGGACAGTGAACTAATGCCGTGGTCCCTCAAGGCACAGGGACTGCTCCGCGAACAGTACGCCGCCGTCGGTGCGGCGGCTCGGACCAGCCTCACGGTCGCCACCTCCTTCCTCCGGCAGGCTGCGGATCGTGGCATCGACGCCACCGACGCCCTGGCTAGGGTCGAAGAAAGGCTCGGGCTGGCCGAACTCTACAGCGACGCTTACGCCCGGTATTGCTGGCCGGTGACGTCGCTCACTGACATTCAGTTCGCGCCCTTCCATTTACTTGCGAGTGAAGGCCAACTGCACACCGATAAGGACCACATATGGCACATGAACGTGGCCGCGCGCTTGCACGAAGCCGATCCGACGTTATTCCGGAGCACCCAGCACAAGGTTGTGCGCTTGAATTCGTCCGATGAGGCTGATGCCACTCGCTGGTGGGAGGAGCTAACAAGCAAGGGAGGGGAGGGTATGGTCGTCAAGCCGTTGGGTTTTGTGTCGAAGGGCAAACGCGGCTTGGTTCAGCCCGCCATCAAGTGCAGAGGCGCCGAATACCTGCGCATAATTTATGGACCGGAGTACACCCTGCCGGAGAACTTGGACCGTTTGCGGAACAGGGGCATTTCTGTGAAAAGGTCTCTTGCCCTTCGGGAGTTTGCGCTGGGCGTAGAGGGGATACAGCGCTTTGTGGAGGGAGAGCCCCTCTACCGGGTTCATGAGTGCGCTTTCGCGGTACTCGCTCTTGAGAGCGAGCCGGTCGATCCAAGGCTATGAACGCGCCAACCGTTGCACTGAGCGAGGTGCGGCGAGAAGCAGCCATCGGAGTCATATCGGACACATCAACGGGAACTGCTGATGCTGGACTCGTGGCCGGCCGCCCTTCGGCCCGAAGAAAACTGGCGCTGGAACCTCCCGTAGCGGTTATTTCCGTTCCACCTAACCGGACTCGAACTAGTGTCCTGTTTCGCAAGTTCGTCGGATTATTTGGGCTAGTCCTGTAGGGGGCAGGGACTGGATTCCGGCCTTCGCCGGAATGACGAATGAGTGTCGATGGTCGTCGCATTTATGTAATGCACTTCAGAATCGGGACACTAGGTCCTCTTCGTCACGCCAAGCTCTCTCGAGCAGGTCACGGTTCCTGCCCTTTAGTCCGACTCGCCGGCTCCCTCTCCAGGCTGGAATTCAGGCATCACCTCGGCGGCGAACCACTCCAGATCATCGCGCATGACGCGGGGCGGTATGCCGAGGCCGCCGGCCTGAACGAAGATCCGCTTCAGACCGGGGAAGCGATCCTGGATGTCGGCGATTGTTTCGCGCACGTGCTCGGGCGGGCCGCAGATCCAGGTGCCTTGCTGGACGAGGTCTTCAACAGTCGGCAGGCCGGCGAGAGGGACCTTGGCCGGGTCCGCGGTGGCTTGTATCTGCTCCTCCGACAGGTGCGGCATACGTCCCAACGGGACAATCGCTTTGAGCCACTCCTCGTGGTAGGGCGTTGCCTCGCGCATCGCATGATCTCGAGTGTCTGCCATATGCAGGTTGACTCCAAGAGCGATGTCCTCTCCAAGCTCAGTCTCGCGACCAATCCTCGCCAGGGTGTCGCGGTACTGCGTCGCCAAAATCTCGGCCCGGCCGCCGGGAACCGTGTCGCCGACGATGACGCCTTTGATGCCGTGGTGAGCCATGAAGTCGAGCCCACGCTGCGTGGCGCTCGTGATGGGCTGCCAAACCTCTACCGGCTGGGTGATCGGACGCGGCACCAGCGTGATCTCCTCCAGGGCGCCCAGGCGAAGGGGGACCCGCGGAGGCAGGTTGTAGTGCCTACCCTTGTGCGAGAACGAGTCCTCGCTGAATGCCTTGAGGATGATCTCGACCTGCTCCTCGAACAGCTCGCGGTTGGCGTCGTTGTCGATCAAAGGCCCGCCCAGCGTCTCGACCTCGCGGTAGATGTAACCACGTCCGATGCCAAACCGGACGCGTCCGCCGGTCATGACGTCGGCGGTGGCAAAATCCTCGGCCAGACGTAACGGATGCCAGGCCGGCACCGTGTTGAACATGGCCCCGATCTTGAGACGCTCGGTGAACTGCGCGAGGTAGACCGCCCACATCGGCACGTTCGTCGTACCGCCGTAGCCTTCTCTTTGGAAGTGGTGCTCCCCTACCCAGAACGTGTCGTAGCCGGTCCGGTCCATCAGCTCGGCGAACTCTCGCGCCTCGCGGTACACCGTGACGAGATCTTCATTCGGCGGTCTCCGGTTCTCAACGGGCGTGCCCGCGAAGCCGAGTCCGTCCATCTCGATGTGGCCGCCGTAGAAGCTGTCGAAGTATTCGATCAAATATCGTTAAGCCTTTAGGGTAACGCCGATCCTATCAGAACCAACGGCGGACCGGCGGCTTTGTCATTCGACATGCCCCCCGGATGGTGCAGACCTGATCCTCGGTCAATCCGCCGTCTCGCACGTACTCCTCGATACCGCCATACCGGCGATCGAGCAACTCCAAGGTCTTGTACGTCGCGCTCGGTGGACTGCAGACGTTGAGGTACTCCTCCCACGTGATATCGCCAACGTCGGCTCTTGGTGAACGGGGCTTCCGGCTGCGGGAACGCCACCTGACCTCTGCGGTCTGCGCGTATTCCTCGGCGATGGTCTCGGCCGGGACACCCGCGAGTCCCAACATCATCGCGATGATGAGGCCCGTACGCCCCTTGCCCTCTGAACAGTGAACGATCGCAGGTAGTCCTCCCGGCTCGACCAGCGTCGCCAGCGTTCCACAAATGCGGAGGCGCCTGTGGTCGAAAATGTGCAGGATCATCTTACGAGTCCACCGGCCGATATACGGCCCCAGCACCGTCGGTGATTGGGCTCCAACCATGCGTATGGACTCCTCGCCGGCGAGATCACGGCGGTGGTACACCACCCTTGCGAACTCGGAGAAGACATCGGGGCCTCGTTCAAGCTCCTCCGGCATTCTCAGGTCGATGACCGTGCGAATGCCGGAGCCGACGAGTGCCTGCTGCGATTCCGGAGTCAGACCGTCAAGTCCGGCGGACCTTAGGTAGGGTCGCCAGCGTGTCTGTCGACCGTCCTGCGTCTCGTAGGCGCCTTCCAGTTCGATGTGACGTTGCGGGGTAAGCACGCTGAGGCCCCTTGGCATGTAGCAGGCTGCGGAAAAACAATTCTGTGATGTAGGATACCAGCACCACGTAATGGAGGTATCCGACTCATGGGTGGCAGACGTGACTCACAGGCGGCCATGCGGGCCTTCGTGGACTTGGATGAGCGAGTCCCTAACGACCATCCACTTCCGACCATCAAAGCCGGCACCGGCCTGTGGGAATACGATCAGGAGAACCCCGCTGCGTCCTACCACGAGCGCGGCCTGTACATCATTTACTTCGGCGACCTCCCCGACGCCGAAGGAATTCGGGAGGCGATGGACAAAGACATCAAGTACAACCCCATCGAGTCGGACGAAGACGAGTAGCCGATCCTCATCTTGGCCTTCGCGCCACATAGATGATGTTGAACGGCGCCTTGCTCATCCGCTCATAGTCGGCCTCCCACAAGGCGCCGCGATACGGAATTTTGGCTTTCTCGGCCTCGGACATCAAGTGAAGGGGATACGGGACCGGTTCCAGGATGCGCTCGACCGAGAAGCCTCCGCCGGTTAGCGTCGAGAACATCTCCTCGACGGTGCGGAAGAAGGTCAGCCCGCGCTGTCCCTCCGAGTCGCCCACGTCGTGCCAGACCTCGACCGGCAGATTGAAGTAGTTTCCTACGAGGAGAGCGCCCTGCCCTTCGTCCCACTCGAACGCCCCCAGCGGATGAACGGTCGAGATCACCGCCAAGCCGCCAAGCCGCAGGACGCGATGCCACTCCCGCAGACACTCACCGATATCCGTGACGAATTCGATGCCGTTCGATGAGACAACTGCGTCAAAGGACTCGTCCGGGAACATCGCAAGCCGCTCGATGTCCGCTTGTATCAAGGCCACGTCTGCGACTTCACACTTCACGAGGTCGCGGGCGTGAGCAAGCTGTTTCGTCGACACGTCGACGCCTGTCACGCAGGCCCCCCACTTGGCGAGAGCGATGGAATTCTGCGCACCCCCACAGGCGAGCTCGAGGACCCGCTTGCCTCGAACGTCGCCCAGCAGCCGGAACTCCTTCTCGCCGGGGATCAACGGCCCATAGTGAACGTCGTCCGTGGAGACCAAGGCGTCACGCTGGTACCGGTCGGACATCTCGTCCCAACCGGCTTTGACGGCGCGTTTGAGGGGGAAGTCAGTCACTGTGGGAGGAGGGGAGGAGCGATATTGGTGGCCCCAACGATGCAGGCTTTCAGATACGAATATCAATGATTTTGGGCGATTTTACCACGTTGTTACCACACTCGTAATTGAGACTCAGACCGGGCCTACACGCCGGTCTACCGAATACGCTGGGGTCTCTGGCCTAGAAGGATTGGCGAAATCGTCCTCAGCCGCTAGCTTCGACCTGCTTGAAGAAGCAGAGGCCCGCCGCGAAGGCTATAGAAGAGCACAAGAGCCAGACCCCTATATTCTCTGATACGGCGGCTAAGTAGATGAATACACAAAACACCAGCGGGGCCATTAGCAAGAATGGATTGATTCGAGTCATCTTTTCTCCCCCATACTTCCTACGTAGTGTAACTCGGTTTCGCACCATGATGTCGTCATGGTCAGCCGACACGCGCTATCGGGTCTCGCTCGGAGCACTCTGGATTCGCTGGAGACTCGCGTTGGCTACGGGATTGCTCTTGGGTAGTTTCCGCCAATCCAGTGACCACCACGGGTTCCGAACGTCCTTCAAGACGTGGACCATGGAACGGACGGGCACGCCCTAGGCGGTCGGGGAGGCGGCCCTAGCGCATCAGCTTGGTGGCAGTGTCGAACAAGTATATGCCAGGTCCGACCTGTTTGACCGCCGCCGGACGCTCATGCAGCAGTGGGCGGACTACCTCACAGCCTAGTCGCGCCATATCAACCAGGAGATTCCCAGGAGGGGTTCGTCGAACCAATTTCGCTCGTTGCTACCGGCCGGGACTGTATCCAGGCGGTGATGTCGCTTGCCTTCCACCTGACGGCCGTAGCGCTGACCCTGACAGGCAGAGGGAATCTCCCACTTCGCATCAACCTGTAGATCGAGGCGCGGCTCAATCCGGTAAGTTCCTCTACTTCTCGACGACGTAGCAGTCTGTCGTTCATTCTCATACTCCCTTCTCGTTGCTGGTGTGTGAATGGGCCGCCGGCGCTGACGGCAGGGGCGACACCGGCGGCGTCTCTGCCCGGCTCTCCCCGTGGGGTTCGAGCCGGGGCGCGTCCGTCAGTCCTTGAAGAAGGTCATCTGGAAGCCGTCACCCATGAGGATGGCCAGTCCACCGGGCAATCTGCCGGCGAACAGGAAGAGGGAGTGCATCGCTCCCCCGCTGGGCTCGACACCCTTGCGCCACCTGAGCATCTGCTTGTAGTCCACGTCGAGGGCCTTGGCGAAGCCGCTCCAGGTGAGGCCGCTGGCCTCCCGGAGCCTGTCGAGGCGGTCGGCGAAGTCCTTCGGCAGCAGGCTCTCGAAGGGCAGGCGCTCCTCATCGTACGTGGTCTGTTTCTGGCTTCCGTGTAATCGGGTCGAATCTTTAGTTTGAGTCATGTCTCTCCTCCAATCTGAACAACTCGTGGAATTCGTCTACGCCTAGGGCCTTGAGCATCCGACAGCGGATGCGTCCGGAGGGCGAGCGCCCTCCGTTGACCAGCATCGACATATAGCCGGGGCTGACCCCGACCTCCCTGGCGAGCCAGTTCTGGGAGCGGTTCAGAATGGTGAGCCGTCTCCAGAGGGCCGCCGTGTCGAGCCGGACAACGGTCCGTCCTCCGCGCCTCCGGGGGCCTTTCCGTAAGTTTTTGTCTTGCGAGCGCATGGCATTCCCTTGGGTTTGTCTTTCATTGGGGCGGCAGGGCTTGGGGCGACTGCCAGTCGCCGGGTTCGCGCCAGGCGCGTCCCAGCGGTCCCAGTGCGTCTATGGCCTCCCTGTGGGACACCCACAGGGGGACGTCGACCCTCGTCCGGTCGATCTCCTCCCGCGCCACGCGCAGGAAGTGGGTCTGGGCGATCTCGTCGTCGAAGACGACCAAGACGGAGGGCCTGACGCCGTGGTCGTCGGTGGGCCTGTGAGATGAGTAGTAGCGCAGATAGGGGGCGAGCCTTGTCGCCATGGTCGAGGGGCGCACGGCGCGGCGCTCCCACTCCAGGAAGAAGGGCCATCGCGTCTCACCCCTTCGCAGGAGTCCGAAGGCGTCGGGGTTGACGGCGCGCATCCGGTCCTCGTGTCGGAAGTGGCGGGACGCCCTTCTGGGCGGGTCGAGCTGTACGATCTCCCACCCCAGGAGGCGGGCCTGCGCGGTGAGCGCGGCCAGGAAGAGATGGACAGCGGCGGTGTGCTCGACGTGCCTGAGCAGCTGGCGCGTTCTCCTGCCGGAGACGTTGCGCCACTCCAGGGGGGCCTCTGCGTCCTCGAGGGCGATGCTCCACCGCCTCCTGGCGACGCCGACGGACGTGCGGTCCCTGCGGGCCAGAAGGGCCAGGCCCCTGTCGGTGAGGACGAGGCGTCCGCCCGCGTCGCTGGGACGGGCAGCGAGGCCGAGGCCTTCGAGCGGGTTGACCAGCTGGGTCACGCGGGGGTCGGAGACGCCGAGCAGACCGGCGAGGTCCTTCATGGAGATCCAGGGCCAGTCCGAGATCAGGTCGAGGGTGCGCTTCTCGGCGGGGCTGAGCATGACCGGCAGCATGTGGTCGGAGATGTCCCACCCCGGCCCCTCGATGGCGAGGTCGGCGGGGACCGAGGCCCGCTGAGGCTCGTCCTCTTCCAGAAATTCGCCTCCGGGTTCCGCCCGGTCGAGCTCGTAGCGCAGGTCGATGCCGGCGCGCACCCTGGTGGGACTCCATATGGGATCGTTCGCTCCGGCCAGGACCGCATCCCGTTCCAGGGCCGGAACGTCGGTGGTCGAAAGCAGCCTGCGGGCGTGCCTGAGCCGCACGTCGTCGGCCATGAGGATGAGCACCGTTCCGGGCATCGGCCCGTCGCGCAGCCGCCAGAGCCGCTTGGCGAAGCCCGACCTGTCGGCGGTGAGCCCTTGCCTGACGATCCCCACGGTCTTCCCGCCGGGAAGCGTCATGGCGGCGTCGATGGGCACTGCCCGGTACCACTGGAACCGCACGGGGTATGCGACGTTGGAGACTGCGGAGGCGATGCGATAGATGGCGGCCACGGCGTCGAGGCGCTCCATGAGGCTTCGCCGCCACTGTGCGGAGACGGGACGGGCGCGCACCAGCTCGTCAAGGGACAGGCGCTCCTCCGCGGCAAGCCTCCGCAGCCCCGCCGCGGTGAGATGGAACCTCCGGGCCGTGGGCAGCGGGTCCGCCGCGTGAAGCACGGATGCGCAGAACCCGCCGGACTCCAGCCTCTCGACGGCCTCGTGGACCGCGCCTCTAGACCAGCCGGATACGGCAACCATCTCCTGGCGGTCGAGGAAGGGCATCGAGGCGAGGGCGCGGAGCAGCTCGGGTTCACATCCTGCGGGTCTCATTCTTTCGCCTCCTCTTTCGCTTCCCGCTTCTCCTCCCGTACCTCGCTCCCTTCGAGGTCTTCGACGCCCTTGCGGAAGTCGCCCACCTTCCTGTGGCCGTCGGCATCCCCGTAGTCCACCTGCCGGGCCGATACGGTGTATGCGGATGTCGCATCGCGAATGCGGTCGGCGATGGCGGGGTCACCCGGCTCCGGCTTTCTGACCATCATCGAGAAGGCGGGCATCCGCTCGGTGCCGACCGTGGCGCGGACGTAACAGTGGTGGACCGGCAGCGACGTGATGTCGTCCTCGGTCACCCTGTCCTTGCCCAGCTCCCACACCAGCGTCCTGGCGTCGTTGCCAGCCACCTGGAAGACGGCCAGACAGCCTACGTTGGCGAGCAGGGTGTCCCTCATGGTCAGGGACAGGTCGTCGAGCTTGGCGAGGCTCTGGGTGGCGAGGATGAATGACGCCCCGAACTTGCCGAGCTCGCTGAGCATCGACTCGTAGTCCACGCCTGGCATCGACTGCATCTCGTCGACGACGACCAAGGCGCCCCGCCTCCTGTGCAGCGGCAGGCTCCCCTGCTCGCGGATCACGGCGTCCACGAGGTTGAGCAGGGACGCGCCCACCAACGCGGCCACGTCCCTGCCCACGGTACCCTGGGAGGTGGAGACCAGAAGGACGCCGCCTTCGTGGATCGTGCGTCGCATATCGATGGTGGAGCTGCTCTGGCCGAGGATTGCCCTCGCCCTCTTGGACGATGCGTAGTAGGAGAGGCGGGTCTGGACCGGGGCGAGGGCCTCGGCCTTGTACTGGCGGTGCCAGTTCCCGAAGTCCCTAGCCCACCACTCCAGCAGGTAGGGGTCGGAAACCTTCTTGAGCACGTCATTGCGAAACGGGTCGTTCGTAAGGAGCTTCAGTCCGTCGAGGATCGTGTACTGCGCCTCCGCCTCCACCTGCACGTTCGCCTCGTGGAGGGTCTTTACCGTCTGTTCGAGGATGGACTGCATCCTCGGCCCCCACTGATCCCACAGCCCCCTGGCGACGCGCACCACCGAGTCGGCGGTGCGGTCGCGGTCGGCGAATATGCGGGTGTCCAGAAGGTTGATGCCGGGAGAGCGGGATTCGTCGGACAGGTCGATCAGACGCACGCGGTCTACGAGCGACTCGGGTACGTGTTCGAGGATGCCGGCCACGAGGTCGGTGTGGGGGTCGATTACGACGATGGCGTCTCCATCCCTGTCTTCGGCCTTCTCCCTCATCTTGTGCGTGACGAGGTGGTGCATGAGAGTCGACTTGCCCATCCGAGTGCGAGCGACATAGAGGTGGTGTCGCCTGAGCAGGTCTTCGGGGAAGCGGATCTCCCTCCTGGCTCCGGCGGTCGTGTCTCCCACCAGGGCACCGCCCCTGACTCCCCTGGCCGAGGGAATGAGCGCCCTCGCGCCCGACCGCTCCACCAGGGGCGTCTCGTCACCGGCTCCGGGCGGGTGCCACAGGCAGGCCACCTCGCGGACGCCGAGGACGCTACGCCTCCCGAACAGGCCGGGGCCCGACGGGTGCAGCATGTCCGGGTCGGGCACGATGGGCTGCACGCGGTTCACCTTGAAGCGCGCCCCGGCGGGGTTGTCGTAGTGGCGGTAGGCGGCGGACACCGGGCCCAGGAGCTCCCCGACTCGCTGCTGCCCCGTGTCGGCGGGCAGGACGGCGACCACCTGCAGCTCTGCGTCGAAGGCGATGCGGGAGACCTTCTCCCGTATCAGGATGGGGTCTTCAACGCGGCTGCGGGACCTCTTCCACCGCCACCAAGCCCAGCTGCCTGCGGCCAGCCCTAGGGCTATGCCGGTCCCCAGGAGCGCCGCCTTCCATATCTCCCCGTCCTGCACCCACAGGTAGCCTTTGAGGGCGGCCAGCGCGCCGATGCCCAGCACGGCCATCGTCACGCCGTCCAGCTGGAGGGGCTTGGTCTGGTAGGTGTAGGCGGGTTCACTCTGCTCCATGCCGGGCCTCTGGTGGGCCTTGTCCATGTGGGCCTGCGACCAGTCGGGTCCGAGGGATCGCAGCAGCAGCCGCGCCACCACGCGCTCCCCCTCGTAGAGGGCGGACAGAGCGCCCATCAGGGCTATCAGAGGGTCGGAGCCGGGGTCGAGCAGGTCGTCGTCGCGGAAGGTGCGCAGGGGGACGTACTCGGGGCCGTCGGCCCGCAGGGTCATGCTCCACGCCTGCTCGCCGTCGTCGAGGCGCAGCGGGTCGTCGTCGGGGTCCACTTTCTGGATGCGTGCCTGTGGGTAGTGGGCCGAGAGCTGGCCGCGCACCACCCGGTCGTCGAGGCAGCGGGCCATCAGGGTCACGCCATCCATGTCCCCGGCAAGCTCGAGGGAGAATGGTTCGGGGACGGCGATGGACTGGAGCAGGTTCTCAACGCCCAGCAGGGTGCGCTCACCGGCCCGAGGCGGCGTCACCGCCAGCAGGACGGGGCCTTTCTTCGCGCTATCGTCTCCGAACAGGATTTCCTTTGGGTTCAGCTTCATGGGTGCTACTCCTTTTTCTAGTGGCGTCCCGGTCTCCACTCGATCACCTCGGACTCTTCCGGCGTCGCCTCGATGCGCACGGGGAAGCGGTTGCCCCTGGCGAGCAGAAGGCCGTCCCCACGCGGGCACGACAGGAGCCATCGCTGGAGGTCTTCGGGCAGGTCGAAGGCGTCCCCCACGGCGCTCACCGCCGCGGCGTCCTGCTGGAGCAGGAGCTTGAAGGCGGCGTTCTGAAGGAGCGCCCTTCCCGAGTGGCCGGTGATGGTTCGTGAAGAGTCCTCGGACAGAAGGTCCTGGATGTCCTGGGTGATGAACTGGAGGCCGAGGCGGTGCTTGCGCGCCCTCTTGGCCACGGAGACGAGAAAGGCCGCGCCCTCGGGGTGCTGCATGATCGACCACACCTCGTCCACGACGAGGAGCCTCGGCTTGGGGTCCTGCGCCGCTGCCGCCCACACCGTCTCGGTGCAGACCATCGCCGCGGCGGGGCGCAGCTCCGGCTCCAGGAGCCGCAGGTCGAAGACGGTGACCAGGGCCTCGCTGCCGAGCAGGTCGTCGCCCTCGTCGGAGAGCAGGTGTCTCAGGCTGCCGGTGGCGAAGGGCCTCAGCAGGCGGGCCAGGTTGGGGTCTCCCGCCTCATCCTCCTGGAGAAATGCGTAGAAATCCCTGAAGCCGGTGCGCTCCCTGGGCTTTGCGTAGTAGCCCGCCAGGGCGTGATCGAGGGACGCGCGCCGGTCGGCACTCAGCCGCTCGCCCACCATCACCTCGATGAGGCGTCTCAGGCTGCCGATGCGCTGGAGCATCTCCTCCGAGTCCCCCTTATCGATGACGAAGGGGTTCATGCCCTGGCCGGGAACGCCTGGTGAGAGGACGCGCCCGCCCGCGGCGCGAGCCATGTCCGCGTACTCGCCCTCCGGGTCGATCACGTAGGCGGTCACTCCCCGGCACAGGCCCCGCAACACTCCGAGCTTGGTCGAAAAGCTCTTGCCGCTTCCCGACCTCGCGAGCACCGCCGTGTTGGCGTTCAGGTGCGTACCGTCCCAGGGGTCGTAGACCACGGGGGAGCAGGCCCGCATGTCGATGCCGTAGAGGGTGCCGCTGCGGGTGTCAAGGTCGGGCGGCAAGAAGGGGAAGAGCCGCGCGATGCTGGACGTGTCCAGGCTGCGCCACTCGGCCACGGCGTTGAGGGCCAGGGGCAGGGTCGAGAGCAGCCCCTCGCGCTGCCGGAAGGCCAAGTTATCGAGCTTGCCCAGGGTGGCGGCGAAGTGGGCCCTGGCCCGCTGGGTCATCTCCTTGAGGGACGCCCCGTCCCTCGCATGGAGGGTGACGGACAGGGAGGAGTGGAAGAGCCGCTCGCGTCCGCGCTGTACCTCGTCTCGCAGGCGGGTCACGTCCTCCAGAGCTATCTCGGCCTCCGGTGACATGGTGCGGCCCCGCTTGAGCGAAAGGGACTGTGCAGACTCAAATCTGACCTTTTGCCACTCGAGGGTCCTGGCGGCCTGCTCCGCCGGGATCGGCCCCAGATGGATGGAGAGGTCCATCGGGGCTCCGGCGGCCATGAGCCCCTGCAGGAAGCCCGGGGCGAGCGACCGCGGCCACTTACCCAGATGCAGCGAGCGTACGAGACCCCCGCCGATGCGCATGTCGCGCCGGTTGATCTCCACCTCGATCTGTGCGTCCTCGTCGAACTCGGCGGGCGAGCCGCCCAGGGCGGCCGATACGAAGAACATCCGAAGCTGGCGGCTCTTCAGGTGGTGGACAGCCAGCCCGGCCCGCGCAAGCAGGCCTCGCAGCTCGTCGATGCGCCTGAACTCGCAGACGGCATAGAAGCGCCGGTCGAGGATGCCGTCGCGGGTCTCAAGTTCGGTGAGCAGCCCGTGAAGCGACTCGGATGCGGCCCTCGTCTGCGGGGGAAGGTTCCGCGGCTGGGCCTCTTCGAGCTTCGCCCGCAGGCCGTCCAGGCACGGCGGGTGCTGCCTGATGAGCAATTGGAAGGGGAAGTCGCAGGCGTTGAGCGCCCCCGCGAAGGCTCCGAGCTTCGGCTCGTCGATCTCCAGGCCCATCACCTCGCAGACGCCGAGCCTCACGCCGTCCATGCGCACCGGTCCGTCCTCGTCGAGGTGCGACAGCATGAAGAACAGGGGCAGGTCCCGAGGTGGCTTGGGGACTGGGGTCACCTGGGTCTCTCTCGACTCGGCCGCCTGAGACCCTGCTTGCGGTTTCTTGAGGAAGGCGGCGAGCTTGCCCCTGAGGGCCTCCGCTCCGCTCTTGGTGATTTCAACCATCTTTCTCACTTCGGTGGCTTCCTTTGCTCTAGGGGGATGGGAAGAATGGGACGACACCGCTGCTCAGCAGCGCTGCGACAGCCTTGGCCGAAAGGACCATGACGAGGCCGACGACCGCCATCACGACGGCGGTCTTGGCTCTGGCCCCGCCGCGCTCCTCGCCTCCCTCGGCCATCAGGACGAACCCCGCCCACACGATGGCGAAGAAGCAGAGGCCGGAGCCGGCGTATGACATCGCCGTGAGCGCACGGTCGAAGGCGAGAAGCATCGCTTCTTCCTCCGGCGTTGCACCCGTCAGGACCAGAGCGGCGGAGGTGATCAGCGGCAGGGTCGCGGCGCGCCTCACCAGGGCCACTCCCATCCCAGCAGGTCGAACCAGTTGTGCAGATCGTCGCCCGTGCTCGTCTGATCGGCGGGCGGCTCCTCGGGCTCGGGCGCCGGCAGCACCAGGACCGCGTACGGGTCGTCGGCCCCGACTGCGGACGCCAGAGAGAGGCTTTCTTCCCTGGGCTTGACGATGGGCTCTCGCACCACCGTCTCGGACTCGACACGCTCCGGGTGGACGATGGTGAGGGTCACGCTTCGGCTGACCGTCTTGCTGGGGATCGACAGGGTGGCTGAGACGACGTGCTCCGTCGTCGTTCCGTCGTCGTGGGTTACCTTGACCGTCTTGCTGACTGTCCTGGTCGTCCCGGGCCTCAGCAGACTCACCGTCTTTGTCCGGTATTCGGTCCGCTCCGGTCGGTGAGTGAGCTGCGTCAGCGGCGGGACCGGAATGCGGAGGCTTGCCTCCATTTCCACGTCGACGGTCACGCCATGGATGGCCTCGCCCTCGCCAACGGACATGCTGAAGCGGGTCACGTCGTCGGGGATGAACGGCACGCTCACGCGCGACGCGCCCGACGCCGCGGAGACCGTTCCAGTTACGGCCGTCACCTCGGCGTCCATCAGGGTCGTCTCGGTGACCTCGACGTGTCCGGCCACCGTCTGGAGCTCGACCGGCTCCTCGACGAGGGCAACACACTTGGACTCGATGACGCCGCTGACTTCTCCGGGAGTCCAGCCCATTGAGACGACGCGTACGGCGCAAAGCTCCCCCTCCACGACTGGCAGGGGAAAGGGAAGCTGTGCTTCCTTGACGGTGACGGCCCCGGCCTGTCCGAGGCCGTCCTCCCAAGATAAGGTGAAGGACGGCTTCGGTCCGTGCAGGGGGAGCGAGTAGACGATGCTCTCCCCCTCGGCCAGCGTGGCCGATCCCCAGAAGCGAAGCCAGTCGCCATCCGGCCCACCGAATGCCCGGACGCGGATGTCCAGGGCGGTTGCGGCCCTCAGGGTGACGGCGGCTCGGTCGCCGGAGACGGTGAGCCCCTCAAGGAATATCCTCCGTCCGGGCAACGGCTCGTTCAGCTCGAAGTCGATCTCGTCCCTCCAGTGGTCGTCGGCCATGGCGACCTGGGGGACCGTCGCCACCGCTGCACCAAGGACGACGACGACGGCGACCGAAAGGAATCCCTTGCGGGGCTTCCACCGCCTGCTCTGCAGCGTCTCGGCACTGTGGCCGGGTCTCTGCCGGTGTCCTCCGCTCTTACGGCGCTTGCCGAACCAGCCGTGGGGACGGAAGGGACTCCGCCCGTTGCGGCGCTCCTTCGTCTTGCGTTTCCTCTTGCTCCTCAGCCTGCGGAGGGCGCGCTTCGACCTCTTCGCCATCAGCCGCAGGGGACCTGCCCCACTCCGCACCGGCTGCACTGGGGCAGGCGGCTCGCTGCGCACCAGCTGGGACACCGGCCCTGCGTGGACCCGTGCCCCCAGCCGGTACTTCAGAAGGTCGGCGGCCACCAGGGGCAGCCGCCGACCACCTATCTTTCCCACGACTGCAGCGACGCCGACCAGTCCGAGTATCACGGCCAGGGCCAGGCGCACCTCGGAGGGTCCGACCGGAGCGTAGCGGTATGAGCCGTATGACAAGGCACATACCGCGGTGATCGCCACGATCTGCGGGAAGGTCAGCCCCAATAGCACCCTGTCCTCGGCTTGTACGTGGGTTGGAACCTCGTGTTCTCTCATGGTTTTCCTCTCTCTCGTCCGCCTATCCGGTGTCGGGCGTGGGAATGGGAATGGGCGTGGCCGGCTCTGGCAACTGGACGTCCACTACCGGGTTTACGACGGCGTTCATCACCAGCTCCACGACGCCGTAGGCGACGAGAGCCAGGACGATGCCCGCCAGAGCGGTCATCATCGCGCTCTTTCCCCTCTCCATCTGGTGCGGCGCTCCGCTGGCGGTCAGATACAGGTACGCGCCGTAGATGAAGAATCCGACGCCCACCGCGCCGACTATGCCCACCAGGTTGGAAATCGTCTGTGTAAGGTCTTCCATTCGTTTCGCTCCTCTCAGTACGGGCACTTTGCCCGTCTCTACCCGTCGGGCTCGCTGCGCTCCGTCAGCTGCACATCTCTGCTCCTCCGGTTCGGTTTTGGTCGGCGCGGTCACTCGTCCGCGCCCGTTGGTTGGTCGTCGTTGTCGGGGCTACTCGCCGCCGCTCCTGGGGGCTCCGCCACCGCTGCCTCCGGCGGACGGGGTCGCCAGCGAGGCCGCCGAGCTCAGACCGCTCGCGGCGGCCGACGCGCCCGCGCTCGCCGCCATCGCGCCCACTGCCATCCCGCCCGGCCCTCCTGCGGCCCCCGCGATCAGACCGATGGTCTTCGCGGAGCGCACCATCGTTCCGGGCAGGTTCATGCCGAAGTACAGCGTGCTCAGCCAGGCGTCGAAGGTCCCGGAATTGCCCAACATCGACGGCACCTTGGTTGCCATGTAGACGAAGGCCAGGGACATGAGCAGCTTCCAGATCAGGTCCTGCACAGGCTCGAAGGCGGATATCTCCGCGAACTCCTTGAGGAACCCGAAGCCCAGGGCCAGGGCGATGAGCTGGATGGCCTGCTGAAATACCGTCGTCATGAACAGGCGCAGCCAGTGGCGTCCCCATCCCGCCGTGTGGGGCAATATCCACAGTCCTAACGCGATGGGGGCCAGTGCCAGCAGGATGTCGATGAGGGCCAGGCGCAGCACCATCTGCACGATGACGTAGAGGACGAAGAAGCCGTAGACCAGGTAGAGCAGTGCAAGCAGCTGCGCCATGCCCACGCTTCCGGCCTGCACGGCAGTGAGGAAGGTGTTGAGGGGAGCCCGGAGCAGGTCTCCGGGGTTGACGTTCAGGGAGGCGGCTATGAATCCGGAGATCGCGTCGGCCACGTCGAGGACGAGGGCGCACCACCACAGGGACGATGCGGCGGCCACGAGACCGAGCACGAGGCGGGGGACCATCTCCCGCCACCCCGTCTGCTGGCGTCCCAGGTGCTCGGCCATGACGAGGCTCAGCCCCATCCAGCCGAGGATGACCACGAGGGCGCCGGAGGTTATGGCCCATACGACCGTCCATGCCTGCTGGACCATCCAGTGGCCGTAGGTGAGATCGGGAGGGGTGCCGGTGAGGATGTCGCTCACGGCCGGCCTCCTCGGCAGTTGTCGGCGTCCTCGCCGGACGCCCGCTCAACCACGCCGCAGAGGGTCCCGTGGACTCCCTCGATCACCCAGCCGGCGAAGGCCCTCGCCCACCGAGCGGGGTTGAGGGCGGACAGAATCTTGTCCCAGATGCGTCCGGGTTCGTGGATGGGGACGACGGCGTAGAACTCGCCCCGCTTGCCGTCCTCGGCCACCGCCAGCATCACCAGCAGGTAGGCCCGGTCGGGGTCGAGCTCGGGCTGCTCGTTGAGAGCGGGGTACTCCCAGGAGTATTCCCAGCCGTCCGAACGCTTCTTCTCGCCGCCCTTCACCCGGTACATGGCGCTTATCCAGTCGCCGGTGTCGGCGTCGCGGACGGCGTAGAAGAGGTCCGCGATCTCGCGGTCGAAGACTGGCCGGGCGACGAACTCGCCGCCGCCCTTGCGCTCCACGAAATCCCGGTCGGCGTTGACGAGGGTCAGCTCGTCGGGCGGCGTCTGGGCCAGGGCGATGTTGCTCGCGGGGATTGCCAGGAGCGCCGCCAGGAGCAGGGCGGATGCCAGGGGAATAAACCGCCTGAAAGACCGGAGTTTCGATTTCAGCGCCAAGATGTTCACCTCTCTGCGTTTTGCTGCGATGCATTCGATTGCGTCGCTCGACAGAGAGTGTGAAGAAGCGAATTACGGGTGGAAACTACCTGAAAGTCTTATCAAATGATGTGCCTTTCAGGGCGCTAGGATTTCGGCCTAGGACATGCAGTAATGGGGGTGTACAGGAAAGTGACTTTCGTCGGGAAGTCGTCGGTCGGGTCGTGGGCAAGCTGAAACAGGGGTAAATCACCCCCCTACAGGAGGTAAACAGTGAACACTTTGTTGAAAGGGCGGGTTCCGGTTCCCGGCGCCGAAACTCGCTGGATGTGGGGGTGTAAACACGGCAGCAATGCGGCGGGTCGGTTGGAAAACCGGGCGTAATCTGCGGTGGATGTGGGGGTGCATGACGCCGGTCGGAGACGCTAGTCGAAACCGGTCCAAAGCTGAGGGTAATTCTTGAGAAGGAGAAAATTGCCATGAAAACTACCGAACACGGCATCGAAAGCAGCAAGGACGTGGAGAACGTCTACCACATGCGGCTCATGGCGCTGCTGCAAGAGCTGGTGCGGGACAAGGGGTACAAGGGTGCGGCGCGGGTGCTGGAGATCGACCCGCAGACGGTGACGGACAGCGCCAAGACCGGGCAGCTGACCCGGCGGGTGCGCCAGGCGTTGGAGCGTGCGTTGCAGGAGGGCGTCGGCTCGGCGGCGGAGCGGCAGCGCAGGCGCAACGAGGAGCTCGAAGGGCGGTTGCAGGCGGTTGAGGAGGGCCAAGAGGAGCTGGGCAAGGAGGTGCGCAGGCGTCTGTCCGGCATCGAGGGCGAGGTGGCGGCTCTGCGGCGGGACGGCGCCCAGGGGACCGGGGCCGGTCAGGCCGGCGCCGGTCCATCCCAGGATGGTTCAGGCGAAGGGGAAGCCGAAGCGACGCGGGCGGGCAGGAAGCCTCCCACGAAGCCGTCGATGCGGCGGGAGTATCCCGACTTGGCGACCCGGGAGCCGGGCGACGACGACGAGGAGATATTCGGCGAGGCCTACCCCCTGATCGTCGAGTGGCGGGAGCTGAGGGAGGCGCACCCCGACGAAGGGAAGGGCCTTGAGTGGCTGGTGTCCAGGGAGCGTCTTCTGACGGTCGAGCTGGCGCTGCTCGAAGAGCACGGCATGACGCTTCCTCCTGAGAAACAGCCGCTGCAGGGCCTCGACCGGAGCGGGCAGACCAGCTGGCGCAGGACCGCGCTCTACGACACGCGGAGAGCGCGCAGGAAGGCCGAGATTATAAGCAAGGTCCGGGACGGTATTACTCTCCGGCGGTGGCGAAAATAATGTTGGAGCTTATGCGCGAGTACGGTGGACGAACTATATGAACTTTAGTTGAGGTATTTATGGACCGGATTGGAACTGGATTGAACGATTTCGGCGGCAGGTGGCTAAAAGTCTTCCATCGCGGTTTGGAGTGAGGTAATAATGGTTGTGCTGTTAGGCTTTCTCCAAGGTTTCCGACCATAGAAACCTGGGTGCGTGATCCCTGTTGCACGGGTCGACCTTAGAGTCTCCCACGAGGGAATGCTGGCAATGCGGAGTTTGACGTTGATCCTTCGCAACCAGCGCGGGCCGAATCGACGGAGTTGACACTGGTCCTTCGTCCTCGGTCCACGTCCGGCGGTTGAAGTTTGACGTTGGTCCTTCACCCGCAGGGCACCCGTCCGGCGATCTGGGGTTGATCGCTTCTCTCGCTGGACACCCGTCCGGCGTTCGGAGTTGATCGCTTCTTTCGCTGGACCAGGGGACGGTGCGCATGATGCGTTTCGTCCTCAGCAGACTGGTCGGAGTGCGTCTTTCGCTCCGGCCGGTTCAACATGCCTGCGGCACGGTTGACTCTCAGCCGGAGCCGCAGCTTCGACACGCGCCGGTCTGCAGTTTCGAGCAGGCTGGCCGCTTCACGTCTCGCAGCTTTCCCCTTGGACGTCTTGCGCCTTGGGCGAGCTGCGTCTTCGGCACGGCACGAGATTCAAGAAGGAGGTAAGGAACATGGGATTTTTTCCGGCAAGGTCAGAGGGGAGCCGTCATGAGCTGCATCTAGTCACCACATCTGAGGGAGATGAGATCGTGGTCGACGCATACGCGGGGCAGGAGACGGTCGTGGCTCGAGGCGTAAGCTACACGCTTCCAAGCCGCCAACGCGCCATGCTGTGGGTCTACCACGGCCTGGACATCGACGCGGTTCTGCCAATCGTCCGGCGTCTGCTGGGCTTCGAGCCTGACACGCCATTCCACTGGGACATTCGCGCTCACGGAAGGCGCGCCCAGTCTGCACACCGGCTGGGCTACCACATCTCGGTTCGCCGAGCATCGGCATTGGATAAGAGCAGGCACAGTCATGCGAAGGAGGTATGGACATGACGGAACGGTACACGGGACCGAGCGCAATCAGGATCGCCAACCTGCTGCCGCACCGGGTCAGCTTCGAGCGAGGCTGGTTCTGGACGACGACGGCCATCTGTCACGGCGGGAAGTCGGACGGGCTGGCGTTCAGGCAGCGACCGGACGGCAACGGAATAGACGTCAGGTGCCACACTGGAGGCTGCTCCAGCGGCGTGGTGATAACCGAGCTGGAGACCTTGGTCGGGCTGCCCATCTGGACGGCCTACGAACCGGTGAGCGACGCGGCGAACAAGGCCCCTGAGAAGCGGCCCTGGTGGAAGCGGAAGCGGGTCTGGGTGCCTGCGGTGGTCGCGCTGGTCGTGGCGGCGCCTCTGCTGCTCGGCCTGGGGCTGGAGACGACGGTCCTCAACCTCATCGGGCTGGGCATCGGCGCGCTGCTGTTTCGGCGGTTCCTGGTGCGCGGCGCGGTGCGAAGACACAGACGTTGATCAGGCGGGCTCCGGCCCGCGCGCAATCCACTCCCAACAGACAAGGGTCGTCTCTTTCGAGGCGGCCCTTCTTTCTTTGCCCTCAAGCGGGCGCAAATCAAAGGCAACACAACACGAAGGAGGTCGTGATGACAACGGCAACATTGGTAGCAGGAACCCGGACGATGGAGACTGTAGTGCGGCCCCGGCGCAGCCTCGAAGAGCTGGTCGACCAGCTGATGGCGGCGCTGACATTCAAGGATGAGGCCCCGGAGGCGGTGGAGCCGAGCGCGACACGCTCGATCCACGAGGCGCGGCGGATGCGGCAGGCGGGAGATGTCGACGGGGCGCTGGCGGAGCTCGCCGGTGTGGACACGGGAGAGGCGACGCAGAGGGAGTCCCGGTGGGCCTTCTCCGAGTGGACGCAGCTGGTGAAGCGGCGGTTCGGCGGCCGCGGTGCCCTCGTCTACAGCCAGGGCATGGGACGAGCCGCCGCGCTGGTGCCCACCGGCGACGGCGGGACGCTGGAGGTCGCGGCGGTCCTGGGGATGCGCTGGCGGCCGGGCAAGGTCGTCTCGCGGCGCAGCCTCCGGGGCCTGCGGCCCCTGATCGGAGGTGCGTAATGGTCGCGGCAAGCGTGGACATCCCCGCGCTGAAGGCCCGGCACCCGCTGGGCGACACGGTGGAGGCGGCGGGAGTCCGTCTCAGGGGAAGGGGCAGGGTCCGCCAGGGCGTCTGCCCCTTCCACGACGAGGCGGAGGGCAGCTTCACGGTGTACGGCGACTCGGAGAGGTTCTACTGCTTCGGCTGCGGTGAGGGGGGCGATGTCCTGGACTTCATCCAGAAGTCCGAGGGCCTGAGCCTGCCGGAGGCCATCGCGCGGCTGGACGGGGGCCACAGGCCCGTTTCCCAGGGTACCCAACGTACCGTTCCGTCACGACGTTCCAAGACCGCCGTGTTGCCCCCAAGGGACCCCGCCCTGCTCACGGCTGCGGCGCGCTTATACGCCGGACGGCTCCGGCGTTCTTCAGAAGCGCAGGGGTACCTGGCCTCCCGGGGCGTCGGCCCGGTCGCCGCAGCCCGCCTCTGTCTCGGCTACTCGCCGGGCGGCGGGCTGCGGCAGGCCCTGGAGTCCCTCGGCTTCTCCGAGAAGCGAATCAGGGACTCCGGGCTGTTCATGGAGCGGGGTGCGGAGAGGTTCGCCGGCATGGTCGTCGTCACCGACGCCACCGGCGGCCTCGTCCGCTGGCTTGCGGGCCGGGCCCTTGACCCCGGTGCGAAGCCCCGGTTCCAGGCCCTTCCCGGCCCCAAGCCGGTGCTGGGTCTTGGGCATCTCGGCCCCGCCCCTGCCTGGGCGGTTGTGGCCGAGGGCCTCTTCGACTGGCTCGCCCTTACCGGATGGGGCCTACCGGCGGTCGCGGCCCTGGGCACCCAGGGCATGGAGCGGGTCGCCTCCGCCCTGCGGGGCTGTCCCAGCGTCTTCCTCGCCTTCGATGCCGACGACGCGGGCAGTGAGGCGACGGAGCGGCTTCAGTCCCTGCTCGGTCGCAGGGCCGCCGCCGTCACCCTTCCCGCAGGTGTCGGCGACGTGGCCGAGCTGGCTGCCCGGCCCCACGGACGCGCCGCCTTCCTGCGCCTGATGGCGCTGGCCGCCCGCTCCGCCCGCTAGCGGCTCCCCGCCGCTCCCCAGCGGGCTTCCCACCCCACCCCGCCTCTCTCTAAAGGGACTTGCTCCCGCCTCCCCGATCCCCACTCTCACCGCCCAAGAGGACCTATGCCCAATTCACGACGGGCTTCGCCCGCACACGGATTCCCGTAGAGGGAACCCGCATCGGCCATTCGCTACAGGAACACACCACACAGAAGGAGCTTGAGATGTTCAACAGGAACGGCAGCAACAACGGAAACGGGAGCGCGAACGGCGTCCACAAGGACACCGCCCCCGTGTCGAGCACGGAACCTTGTATGTCAAGACGCTGTAGCGAGTTCTGGCGTTGGCGGTAGCAGTTCTGTCATCTCGCGGTAGATCTGGCGGGCCAGGTAGGTCTTGAGGACACGTATGGCCTCCCGGTGTGTTTTGCCTTCTTGTTCCTTGCGAGTCACCAGGGCTTTGGACGCTTCGTCGATACGCAAACGGGTGCGAGCGATGATGTGTATAGCCCAGTTGAGACGTCGGTTGCCGCCTCGATTGACGCGGGCATGTTTGCTCGCTCCGCTCTCGCGGGGGACGGGCGCCGCTCCGCAGTAGCTGGCAAAGTGATGCTGGGTCTTGAAGCGTCCGATGTCCCCAACCTCGGCCAACAGCAACCCGGCGATGACAGGTCCCACGCCTTGAAGGTCCAGTAGTCCTGGGGCCACAGACTGGACCAATTGGTCGATCTGCCGCCCCAGCGTATTCACCTCCCGCTCCAGTGTATCGACGACACGCTCCAAACTCTCTTTTGCCGCTGGCGTCTGCATGTCTCGCAGGCGCATCCTGTTGGCTTGGAGTTGCTGGGCCAGGTGCCTACGGCTACGGGTGAGTTCTTGCATTTGCCGAAGCCACGCCGGAGCACTGACCACAGGGCGAGTCGGGTCGGCCTGCAGTACGCGAGCCACCAGCACCGCATCGTGAGGGTCGGTCTTCCGATGTCCGCGTCGCTCAACCACTTGCTGAGTGGGAATGGGGACAACGTCCATGCCATCACCCATACAGCGCTTCAGCCACGGGGTGAAGAAGGTCTGTGTGGGACCTTCCACGGCCAGCCGGTCGCAGCCCAGGCTCTTTGCCCAAGACATGAAGGCTTCCAGCCCGTCCGAATCGTTCGAGAACTCTCTCACATCTCGCACCTGTCCCCGGCTATCGAGTGCCGCCGCGGCGTGGTGTCCGGGATGCGGGTCTATACCGATGATCATCGTCATACCGTCCCTCCTTGTGGTAGAGTCTTCCCAGGGACGTGTCTGCGCACTCCTGCGAGGAGATCGAGCCACGATGGCACCCTTGAATCCAGCGACGGACAAGTCCCTTGGGGGTTGCGGTGTGGGCAGTTCCGTACCAGGCCACTGATGGCAGGGCAGGCTTGGGCCACACATCGCGATCCCTATCGTGTCATACTCACCTTCACTTCGCACTGGTTCGTGCTGTGGGCATCGCGGACAGCTCTTCGAGACTGCCCGCGATGCCCACAGCATTATTGTTGAGGTTGAGCATGACATACAGGGCAGGCTATTGCCGCCAGGAACGGCAACGGGCACAAGCCCGACGCCGCCCCCGTATCGAGTACGGGGCAGGCCATCGTCAGCGAGCACGACCTGCTCTGGGACGGGCTCTCGCCCGCCGTCACCCAGGCGCTCGGACAGCCCCTCGACCCCGAGCTGGTCTCCCAGCGCAAGGGGCGCGGCGGCAGGTCCTTCGACTACCTCGAAGGCCACGCCGTCATCGACCAGGCAAACCGCATCTTCGGCTACGGAGGATGGGGATACGAGCTGGTCGGCGACGTGACCCTGCGCCAGGTCGAGACGGTCGACCCCCAAACCGGCGAGGTCAAGACCACCATCGGCTACAGCGCCCCGGTGCGCGTCACCGTCGCCGGAGCTCTGCCCCGCACCGACATCGGCGTCCACCCGGTGACAGAGGACAACATGGACGGCCACGACACAGCGATGAAAGGGGCGGTCACGGACGGCATGAAGCGGGCGTTCCGCAGCTTCGGCCTTCAGTTCGGCAACGGCTTCTACGGCGACCAGGCGCCGAGGAGCGCGCCGCAGCCTGAGCGGGTCGCCACGCAGGCAAAGGCCAACGGCAAGCCCGCCCAGGCCGTGTCCAATGATCGCAACCAGTCCCAGGCGGAGATGCTGCGGAGACGGCTCTTCGAGATCGCCGCCGAGCAGGGTCTCGACGAGGACCAGGTGCGGAGCGCCGTCGTTGACCGGACGGGAATGAGCATAGACGACCTGACGGCCGCCGAGCTCGGGCCGCTGGTCGAGGCCGCCGCCAACAAGCTCCGGCAGATGCAGCAGGCCCAGGCCGCCTAGCCCGCCGGGCACATCAAGAGTTCGGAATCGAGCGGGGTCGTCTCTCATTCGGGGCGGCCCCGCTCTCTCATCTACAGGATGACAAGGAGGTCTGAAATGACGACGAACGTTACCTACACACCCTGGGGATGGACGTATGACATTGTGGAGCTTGCCGAGGGAATCTGGAGAGTCTGTACACCCTCACACGCCGGGCTGAAGCTCAGCCGGGAGCGGTGGGACTCCCTTCCCGCCACAGTTCGCGAGACGATGCTCACTCCGGGCTTCGCCGAGGAGGACTGCGAGGAGCCCATAGCGCGACTGCTGCTGGGCATCGCCGACGACCGGGACAGGGAGATGGCACTCACGGTCGCGTGCTACTTCGAGCGCTACGCTTCCGCGCTGCCGTACCTTCGCCACTACCCGCCGGGCCTCCACTACCACGCCATCGCCTACTGGGGCGGCCTGGCTACGGACCCGTTTGAGCGGTTCGACACCCGCGTCGAGGCCGAGTCCTTCGTGGGCGATGCCGAACTGATCCGAGCCAACGGGAGGATGGAGGCCGTCGAGTGTACCGGTACCCTCCCGCTATGCACGAGGAAGGGAGGCAGGCCATGACCACGACGACGCGGCCCAGGCCCCGCAGCCTTCCCAGCACGACGACTAAGCTGCAAACGGAGATGGGCAGTCTCTTCGTCACCATCTCGACGGACGAGAACGGCGAGCCCTTCGAGGTCTTCGGCTTCCTCGGCAAGGGCGGGAGCTTCCAGCACGGCGTCACAGAGCTGGCCTGCCGGTTGATCTCCTTGCACTTGCGGCGCGGGACGCCCTTGGAAGAGGTGATCGATCAGATTCAAGGCATACAGGAGATGCAGCCCTTCTTCAACCAGGTGGGCGACGGAAGGAGCGTCGCAGTTCTCGGACTCGGCGACGGGATCGCCCACATCCTGAAGGCGCACCTGAAGGCCAGTGAGGAGAGGGAGGTTGAAAAGGCGGAGTCGGCGCAAGAATCGCACATGAAGGCGGCCGCATAGAGTCGCCAGGACAACGGCATTCGAGACGGGGGTCCTCTCCTTCGGGGGATGGCCCCACTCTCCATTTACAGGACAGATGGAAGGAGCAAGCGATATGACGACTGAGACCATCGACAGGGCGGAGGTCTTCTCCCGTCCTGCGGCGCGGTTCGACGCCGACGGCAACATCGAGGTGCGGGCATCGTCAGCCCTGGGCTGCCGCCGCGCCCTCTGGTACGCCGCGACGGGCTACGAGCCGACGAATCCTCCCAGCGAGGATTCGCTGACGGCGATGGAAGCGGGCAACGCCCTGGAGCCGGTGGTGGTGCGTGCGATGGAGCGGGCGGGCTGGAAGATCGATGCGCCCGATCCCCACGACCCGCAGCAGGTCACCGCGAGGGTAGGCCCGAACATGCTAGTCACGGGCCACCCGGACGGCACGGTGCGGATGCCTCTGCCGGAAGATGAGGCGCCGCCGCAGTTGTTCCTCTTCGACGAGGAACCGGAGGCTCCCGCCTACGGCGACGAGACGGTCGTGGAGATCAAGACGCGGGGCCCGGAGGCGTTCCGCCGCTGGCGGACGCTGGGGGCCGAACGCAGCCACCCGGCGTCGGTGGCCCAGGCCGCCTTCTACACGCTGGGAACCTACGGCGACATTCGGGATGCCGTGATTGCCACGATGGACACAGGCAGCCGCACCTGGGACTGGGAGCGAATACCCGCCGAACGGCTGGAGCGGGCCCTGCAGGACGCCTGCGAGTGGCTGGGCGGACTGGCCGCCCACCACGTCCGTAACGGGCCTGACCCCGACGCACTGCCCGAGCGCGACTTCTCGGCCAATAGCTGGCAATGCCGAAGCTGCCCGTTCCTGGTGGTCTGCCTACCGGGCGCGGCTGAGGTCGGCGATGAGCCTGAGACCGAAGAAAGGGAGGTGAGCGATCAGGAGGCACGGGACGCGATGGCGGTCTACTCGGAGACCCAGGAGTCTATGAAGGAGCCTGAGAAGGCCAAGCGCACCGCACTGGACACCCTGAAGGCTTGGATGCGCCGGCAGGGGGACACGAAGGCGACCGTGAACGGCAGGACGGTCAGCCTCGTGCAATCGAAGCGTTACTCGGCGAACTACCGCCGTCTCAACGAACTGCTCGACCCGGAGGTCCGGGCGGAGGTGGTGACGGAGAGCGAGTCGGAGTACGTGCGGGTCAGCTAGTCGCTCCCTGCTGGGGGCACCGGACGGGGCCGTGTTTCCTCTACCGGGGAACCGGCCCCGCTTTCGTCTCAAACGGGCGCGGCACGGCCGCGCTACTTCACTCATAAGGAGAAAACAATGTCACGGACGATCAACAAGGTAGAACTCTTGGGAAGAGTGGGCACGGATCCGGAGATGAGCTACACGCCGGGCGGCACCGCCGTCACCAAGCTGCGGCTGGCGACCGACCGCTACCGCAAGGACGCAGAGCCGGAGACGGATTGGCACAACATCGTGGTCTGGAGCGCGACGGCGGAGGCGGTGAACCAGTACGTCTCCAAGGGCGACAGGATCTACGTCGCCGGCCGCCTCGTCCACAACAGCTGGGAGGGAGACGACGGCCAGCGCCGCCACCGCACCGAGGTCCACGCCTCCGAGGTCGTGTTCCTCGACTCCCGGAATGGCAATGGCAACGGGGACCACGGGCAGGCGGACGACGCCTCGCCCTTCTAGCCAGCCGATCCCGCAGCCGCACACCGACGCCTTCCCGAAGGCGCGACACGAGGCCGCTTCCCTTCCACGGGGGGCGGCCTCGCTTCCTTTTCCAAACCATAGAGAAGGAGGCTGACATGACATTGAACATAGCCACGTGGCTCATCGAAGGAGATCGCGGCCTCTCATCCGAGGCCATAGCTCGGACGGCCCTTAGCGGACGGCCCTCTGGATTCAGGGAGTCGTGGCCTTATGACCCCTCCGATTTGCGGAGGTGCCTGCTGCTCTTGGAGCAAGCGCCTGAGGCGCATGAGAACGGACTTCTGGTCCTGGCGAAGCGGTGTCCGAAGTGGGCCGCTCTGGTGAACGTCTGGCACGACCTGTCGGAGACATTGCGCTCCGAGATCGGCGTGACGCTTCCGCCGGGAGGCCGGGCGCCCAAGACCTACGCCTCGATGAAGGAGGCGCTGGACTCGGCCGATAGCGTCTGAGCGAATCCTTCGGGACGCCCGCGAGACCCTATTGCCCACAACCGCATAGCGACGCCTGCCTCTACCTGGCGGTAGACAGGTGTGGCAGAGACGCCCGCACCGGAAGGGCGCACACGGGGTCGCTTCCCTTCCATAGGGGGCGGCCTGTCTACGTGCCACGCACAGGCACACCCAGCTCCCGTACCAGTCCTAGAGAAGGAGGCCGACATGACCCGAAAGAAGAAAGATGACGCGGAGACACCCTCGACCGGATCGAGGGGTTGCGATTCAGCGCTGCTCGACGCGCTGCGGAGCAACATGAGCCTGCTGGGAGAGTTGGCGGTGCGCTACGAGGTAGCCACGAGGCCGGAGGGCCCGGAGAACCCGCCCTCCATCGGCTCCCCCCACGACGTTTACAGCCTGCTGGGGCCGGAGATGTCCCAACTCGCCCAAGAGCAGTTGCGTGTGCTTCTGCTGGATAACCACAACAAAGTGATCGGCCAGCGGGTCATCTACCAGGGTAACGTGAACTCGTCGATGGTCCGCGCCGCCGAGGTGTTGAGGCCCGCCGTCATAGAGGCGGTCCCCGCGGTCATCATCAGTCACAACCACCCGTCCGGCGACCCCGATCCCAGTCCCAACGACGTGATGATCACGCGGAAGCTGAAGCAGGCGGCGGACTTGCTGGACATCGACCTGCTCGACCACATCGTCATCGGCGGGAAGCGGCACGTCAGCCTCAAGGACCGGGGGCTGATGGCCGGATAGAGCCGGTCCCACCCCGCAGGTCGAACGGAAATCAAGAGAAGAGAGAGGAAGACATGACAGACGAATACATTCGGAACGCGCCCATCAGGTGGAAGGTCACGGGGGCCGGGTTCGTAATGCAAGGCGGGTTCGTGGCCCTGGTGGACAGGAACCCGGACCCGTACGCCTGCACCGCCTACGGCGGCCCTCCGGAGGACATGGAGACCCACCTGAGAACGTGCCGGGAGACCTGGGCCACCGTGTGGGCGCTGGAGGGCGACACGCTCGAAGAGGCCAGGCAGTCCCTGGCGGAGCGCCGCTTTAGCGGGTCCGCATACCACGTGAACGACTGCGAGCTTCTGGACGACCGGCCGCGGGAGGACAGGCCCTAGCGCAAGAGCATCGCATCGACCCCTACCGGGGCTTCACGCGGGGGGACATCCTCCCGCGCTTGCATCACCCACACCAAGGAATGAAAGGAGACTGCCCATGTTGCAGACTCACACCATTGACCCCGAGGACCCCGTATCGAGTACGGGGCAGGCTCTGTTCACCATCTCGGCCGGGGGATTCTCGGCCACCGTGGACGCCTTCGCCCGCGACGACAGGACGGAAGGTCTCTGGTTCGTCTCGATGGTGGGATCGCAGACCGCGCTCAAGGCGATCTGGGCATCGCTGCTGAAGCAGCCCCCGGACACCGCACACTTGATCCGCGGCGCGGACGGAATGGCGCTCCACGGTGGCTACCAGAAGTGCGTCATCCCGTACGAGACCATCGGAACCTGGACGACCAAGATCGCCCGACTGCCAGTCTCCGGAGGCTGGCACGCCATAGTGTACACGAAGACGGCGGAGTTCAACTACGAGAAGGACTCGTTCCTTCTCCTGGCACAGACGGAGGAGGAGGCTCCGGCGCTGCACCACCGCTTCCTCGACAAGCGCAGCCCACTACCCCTGCATGGCTCCTGGGCCGGATGGCTCTGGGAGCGGGGCCTCGCCGAGGAGGAGATAGTCCCGCTGCAGTCCGTGGGAGTCTTCGGCTACCGGTGCTCCCCAAAGGCGAAGAAGCTCCGCGAAGACCTGTCCGACGCGGTGGCGTCGGGCAGGCTCACGTTGCCCACGGAGGCGTCCATCGACAACATCGGACCCAAGGACATAGCAATCGCCGCCTGAAGCGGCATACGAAAGGAGAGAGGAAATGAGACTGGCTGCACAGGCGAAGGGGGGGTTTATCCCACGCCCGACCGGGTGGTGGACCTGATCGCCGAACTGATCCATACGCCCACCGGCAACTACTACCGGAACATGGAGACCCTGCGTATCCTCGACCCCTGCTGCGGCGCCGGGGACGCGCTCTACCGGCTTGCCGAGGGTCTCAACCGGCCCAACGCCGTCTCCATCGAGACCTACGGCGTCGAGCTGCACCGCGACCGGGCGGTGGAGGCCGAGCGCCGCCTCGACCGCGCCCTAGCCTCGGACCTGTTCGCCACGTCGATAGCGAACGGGGCCTTCGGCCTGCTGTACTTGAACCCGCCGTACGACTTCGATTCGGGGGGAGACAAGCGGACCGAGCACGCCTTCCTGATGCAGACCACGCGCTACCTTGCCGAGGAAGGCCTGCTGGTCTTCATCGTCCCGCGGCAGCGGTTGGCGGTCTCGGCCCGCTACCTGTCCACCCACTACGGGCGGATGCAGTGCTGGTCATTTCCCGACCCGGAACGCGAGGTCTTCGACCAGGTGGCGCTGTTCGGCTATCGAAAGAAGGACCCCGTTCCCGACGCTCCCGCCGAGAAGAGAGTGCTGGAGTGGGCGTTCGGGGAGCCGGACCCTTTGCGCCCCCGCTCCTACCCGGAGTTCACCCCGGCCACGACGCCCAGCGGCGACGTCCTGTTCGCCACGCGGACGGTCGATCCCGTCGCAGCGGCGGCTGAGGCCCGCCGGTCGGGACTGTGGGCCAACACGGAGATCACGGACACGCTGTGGCCCGCGAAGGACAGCCGCACCCGGCCCCTGATGCCCCTGAAAAAGGGACACATGGCGATGTTGGTTGCCGCGGGGTTCCTCGACAACCTCGTCCTCGAGTCGGAGGGACGGCGCATCCTGGTCAAGGGGCGCACCGGCAAGGAGATGACCCTCGTGGAGGACTCCCCGCAGAAGGAGGTCCACCGGGAGAAACTCGTAACGACCGTGGTGGCCCTCGACCTCGACGGCGGCGTGATAGAGGACATCGCGGCGTAGACGGCTCGCGCCGCCGGGCCTCATCCCCACGAGGCTCCGTCTTCCCTCTACGGGGACGGCGGGCCTCGCCGACCCTGCCCCGTCCCTGATACGGGGTCATCGGAAGCGACGCAGAACACTCTCTATATAAGGAAAGGAAAGTGAACGAGATGCAGACAACTATGACCCTCGAAACCTGCTGCCGGTGCGGACAGACCATCGGGCCCGACGAGCCTTACATGCAGAGCGCATCGGTCGACATCGACGAGTTTAGCCGGAAGGCCATCTCCTTCGCGGCCAAGTCGTACCACCTGACGGGACCCTGCCACGACGACGCCAGGCGCAGGGCCTCCCTGAAGGCCGCATAGACGGCTCGCACCGCCGAGCCGCACCACGAGGCCAGCCAACTCAAGGGCCTCGCACATTCAAATCACTGCTTGGGGGCTTTGCCAACCCAAATCCCCCCAACCGGTGGGGAGGCGCAGTGCGTCTTCCGCAGCCCTCCGCCTCGTGGCAGAGGTGAGCTGTGGGAGACGTGCGCCCGGGTCGCGGCGTCGTCCTCCGGCCACTAACGGAAAGGAGGACGAAACGACATGAACCTCGGAGAGTTCATAGACAAGTTCAAGGAGGCGATAGCCCGGCGGGTGGTCGAGTCCTACCCGCCTCTCTAGCGCCCCTCGGAGAACGGCGGCAGGCTGCCCCGCCTGCTCCGCAACCCCCTCGGGGCGCAGGCCGACGCCATAAAGGGCGCGGCCCTCTCCCTCAAGGCCCACCGGGGCACCACCGTCGTCGGGGAGATGGGCACCGGCAAGACCTTCATCGGCGCGGCGGCCGCATACATGGCGGGCTTCCAGCGGGTGCTCATCATCTGCCCGCCGCACCTGGTTCCCAAGTGGAAGCGGGAGGTGGAGATGACGGTGCCCGGCGTCCGCGCCGTCATCGTAGCGTCCATCACCGACCTGGAGCGGCTGCGCCACTCCGTCGGCACGGACCCGCTGTTCGCGGTGATGAGCAGGGAGCGAGCGAAGCTCTCCTACCGGTGGAAGGCCGCCGTCACCTATCGATGGGCGACGTCCGGTGGAAGGCTCATACGGGAAGAGGAGACGGGGGAGCCGTTCCGGGTCCCCTGCTGCCCCGACTGCACGGCTCAGGTCGTCGACAAGGACGGGGTGCCGCTGACGGAAAAGGACCTGAACCGCCGCAAGCGCACCTGCGCAGGGTGCGGCTCACCCCTGTGGCATGCCGACAATTCCGGCCCGAAGAGATACCCGTTGTCGGACTACGTGAAGCACCGGATGAAGGGATTCTTCGACCTGCTGGTCACCGACGAAGTCCATGAATACAAGGGTCGGGGCTCGGCCCAGGGGATCGCCGCCGGCGTCCTCGCGGACGCCTGCGGCAAGTCCCTCAGCCTGAGCGGGACCCTCATGGGAGGGTACGCCTCCACGCTCTTCCATCTGCTCTACCGGTTCAGCCCGGAGATCAGGACGGAGTTCGGGCGCTCCGAGGAGGGCCGCTGGATCAAGCGGTACGGCTTCGAGGAGCACACCATCGGGAGGCCTGACGACGGGGCCGCGGAGGACGGGCGCAACAGCCGGCGCCGCAAGTTCCGCAAGGTGGTGCGGGAGCGTCCCGGCCTTGTGCCCAGCGCCCTCTTCCCCCTCATCCCGAACACAGTGTTCCTCCGCCTCTCGGACGTGGCCTCGGGGCTGCCCGCCTACGACGAGCAGATACTGCTCTCCTCGATGGACTCGGAGGAGGACTCGACGGGCTACTCCCAGCGCACGGCCTACAACAAGGTGTTCGAGGAGCTTCGCAAGGAGTTGGCGAACGCCCTTAAGTCGGGTTCCAAGCGGCTGTTGGCGACCTACCTGCAGACGCTCCTGGCCTACCCGGAGGGCTGCACCAAGGGGGAGACGGTCTTCGACCCCCGGAGCGGGGATGTCATCGTGCAGGTGCCGCCCCTGTCTGAGGAGAAGCTCTACCCGAAGGAGAAGTCCCTGGTGGACCTGGTTGCGGCGGAACGCATGGCCGGACGCCGGGTGCTGGTCTACGTCACCCACACGGGGACCAGGGACATCACCGGGCGGATGGACGAAATCCTCACCCGGCACGGGTTCCGCGTGGCGGTGATGAAGGCCGACGCGGTGGCTCCCGACCGCCGCGAGGCGTGGGTTGCCGACAGGGTCAAGCAGGGCATCGATGTGATGATCTGCCATCCGAGGCTGGTGCAGACCGGCCTCGACCTCATCGACTTCCCGACCCTTTGCTGGTTCGAAACGGATTACAGCACTTACGTCATGAGGCAGGCTTCCCGCCGCTCGTGGCGCATCGGGCAGACCCGCCCGGTCAAGGTCGTGTTCATGTCCTACAGGAACACGCTGCAGGCCGACGCCCTGAAGCTGGTGGCGAAGAAGATGCAGAGCTCCCTCGCCGTCGAGGGCGAGCTGCCGGAGGACGGGCTTGCGGCCTATGGGGACGAAGGCGACGACATGATGATGGCCCTGGCCCGCAGGATAGTCAGTGGCGACGATGAAGACGAGACGGTGGAGGAGGCGTTCGCGCAGGCGCGGGACGCCGAGAGCGAGGCCGAGGAACTGCTGGTGGACGAAGGCTGGAAGGTCGTCGAGATCGAGCCGGAGACCGTCGAAATCAACGGAACCAACGGGACGGGCAACGGTCACCACGACCCCTTCGGCGTCGGGCCGACGGTCGAGCTGGCCCCGGCAGACGGCCACGCCAACGGCAACGGGAACGGCCACCATGACGACGAGATCCCGGAGCCGTCCGCCGCCGGCGGATCGCTGTTCTCCTGGGCCGAGTTCATGGCCGAGCCGGTCAAGCCGAGGGGCCGCAGGAAGAAGCCCCAGCCCGCAAGCCTCTCGATGTTCGAGTGGGCGATGACGCTGGAGGAGCAGCGCGAGGAAGAGCCGGTCGGCGCGGGACGCTAGACCGCAGGGGAACGGATGAGGCCGTCGCACATGGGGCGGCGGCCTCCCCGCAGACGGCAACGAAGCGGCACCAAGCAAGAAAAGGAGATGACCAATGGCACGCGTGTTTGTCTACGACGACAGAGAGTTCCCCGACCCCGACGCCGGGATGACCGTCGACGAGGTGAAGGCGACTTTGAGCGACTTCTACGGCGAGATAGCCAACGCCTCGGTGAAGGAGACCAAGAGGGGAGAGGACACCATCTACGAGTTCCAGCGGCGGGTGGGCACCAAGGGCGCCTTCACCCAATAAGGAGGGAGTCCGATGGACAACCGGACCTTCGCGGGCCTGCTGGCGGCGACGCCGCCGACGGCCCTCAGCATCATCGAGCTCACGGCGGAGCTCACACGGCCCGACGGCGGGTTCGACCTGGACGCCGCGGCCGCACGGCAGAAGGACGTGGAGATGGCCTGCACACAGGCGCAGGACTACGCGGCGTCGACGGAACGCCTTCTGGAGGCGCTGAAATGGCATCTGCGGCCCCGGCGCTCCTGAGCGGTCTTGCGAAACAGATCCTGCGGCGTCCGCCGTCGCTACGGGAGCTTGTGACCGTCGTCGGGTACGCCGACGACTACGCCTGGTTCACGGGGCTGGTGCGCCGCCTCTTTCCCCATGAGGCGGAGGCGGCGCTTTCGGCCCCCGACATGCGCACGAGGGTGGAGCGCTTCGCCAACCTCTTCGGGGAGCGGCACTTCCCCCTCTACACGCCGGTGATCGAATTCTGGACGGAGATGGAGGGTGAGGAACCTCCCTGGTCCTGGCTGCGCAGGGGCATTCCCTTCGACCTGATGGGCTTCGGCTACGACGACCTCCACGAGATGTGGAACGGCTACCGGGAGGGGATCTCGGCCATGGCCCTGCTGGTCAGGCCCCCCGACGTCTACTACGACGGCCCCGACGGGCTGCGGGTGGCATGGCTTGAGTCGGCCGCCGAACGCATCCCGCAGACGACCCTGCATAGAGTCCCCCAGGGCGGCATACCCCTGGAGGACCTGACCGTGGCACTGAAGGACACGAGGTTCGAGGGAGCGGCGCAAGCCTGCTCCTGGGTCCTCGCCGGGACCGGAAACTGGTTTCTCGACCACAACTACGAGGATGGATCGTACAGCGGGTTCGCCGACCCCTGGGAGGACGACATCATCGCCGAGGGCACCGAGGAGTGGCGCAGGGCCAGCGCCCTCATGGACTCGGTGTGCAGGCTTGGCGACTGGCTGGAGGAGGACCTCCCCGGCCGCTTCGCCGAGATGCTGGACTTCACGCTGGCGCGTCTACCCAAACAAGAACAGGAGGAAAACGACCATGAGCAACGATGCCGAAAAGACGGAGTGGTCCCTGCCGGGCCCGGCGGACGCCCCCAGGGACAGTCTCAAATTGCAGCTTGAGGTGTACGGGGAGACCGTCCTGCTGCGGGGCTTCGACGACGACTCGACCTGGGTCAGGACCGTCTCGGCGGACGAGATCGCCAACGTCTTCACGCAGCACCTGGGGTTCTCCTCGGGTCTGCTGCCCCAGGACGCCGTCTGGTGGAACCAGGGCGAGACCGGGCAGGTGGTGGCCCTCTGGCGGCCGCCCCAGGTCTGGCCGGCGGCCCTGCAACGGGAGGCGTTCAAACCCCCCGCCCGGCTCCGGCTTCCCATGCCGGGGCTGGTCTTCGTCTGCTCGCCGGGCCGTGCCCCCTGGGTCTACGCCGCAACGGAGCGGCCGGCCGACGCCGAGCAGCAGCTCTTCCGGGCCCCGGCCTTCAACGTCTTCGGCGACGGACGGGTCTGTCCCGGAAGCCACAAGTTCCCCGAGGAGGTGGGGCAGATTCCGGAAGGTTTCTTCCAGTCCTTCTTCTCGCTTACCGGTGATTCCCGCGAGCGGTCGAAGAAGCACCCCGACAACCTGATCGCACTATGGGAGGAGTTGGATGGAAAGACCGAATACCCGATGGAGGACCTTGTTCCCCAGTGCACGGTGGCCCACGCCATGGCGGTCTCCGAGGGGAGACTCGGCTATGGCTACCGCTAAGACTGCGCCGGGGCCGGTGGGCTACCTCGTGAACCACCCCGGCGGACTCGCCGGAGTCCAAGGGGTCGGATACGACTACGTTCTGGGATCGGTCGGCCTCTACGTCCAGTCGGAGAGCGCACACCTGACGGCGCGGGTGCCGGTCGCATCCTGCGAGGTGCGGGGGCTCGCTCCCGTGGCCGAGAAGGTAGAACTCTCCCACGGCCCCATCCCGGCAAGCCTGTTCGAGCCGGGGCTGCGCTGGTTCCAGGACGCACCGGACACCGAGCGGTTCTTCGCCGTTCGATGGGACGGGCGCGCCTACCGGCTGGTCGTGCCTCCTCAGCTGGGGACGGCCACGAGACTCGCCTACGTGCCGCCCGCCGGGGTGGTCGCCGAGTTCCACTCCCACGGAAGCTCCCGCGCCTTCTTCTCGTCCACCGACGACCGGGACGAGCAGGGCTTCCGCATATACGGCGTTGCGGGACGCCTTGACAGCCCCCGGCCCGAGCTGAGTCTCAGGGTAGGCGTCTACGGCCACTTCGCCCCGGTGGGGTGGTCGCAGGTGTTCGACGGCCCCGACCCTGGCGTAAGGCTTTTGGACGAAGGGCCGGACTCAACAGATATCAACTGAATAAGGAGGTGAACTGAAAATGCCCTACTACTTGGACAACGGATTCCTGCTGGACAACCCCTGGATCACCGTGGTCGGCTGCGGCGGGACCGGCGGCTTCGTGGCCGAGGGACTCTGCCGCCTCTTCCAGGGACGGGAGGCCACCATCGTCCTGGTCGACCACGACCGGGTGGAGCCCCACAACCTGCTGCGCCAGAATTTCTACGCCGAGGACATCGGGAAGTTCAAGAGCGAGGCCCTGGCCGACCGGCTGGCACGGGCCTTCAACCGGCCCGTCGGCTACTCGGTCTACCCATTCAGAGAGTACGACGACCGCTCCAACGGGCACAGCTACCCCGGCCTGCCCGGTTACGGCGACAGCCTCATCATCGGCTGCGCCGACAACGCCGCCGCACGGCGGGCGATGGCGGAGTGCCTGCCGGGAGACCCGCGCCGGTGGCTCATCGACGCGGGCAACGACACCAACTGGGGCCAGATCCTCATCGGCAACGTCGCCGAACCGGTGACCCTGGACGAACCTCCCTTCACCGGCGAGACCTGCCTACTGGCGCCTGCACCGACGCTCCAGCGCCCAGACCTGCTGACGGCCGTGTCGACCAGGCCGCCGGACGTGGACTGCGCCGCGGCCCTCGACCTCACCGACCAGGACCCGACCATCAACCAGATGATGGCGTCGCTGCTCTTACAGGTGGTCCGCCGCATGGTGGCGGGCTCCTGCCCCTTCCTGGGCCTCTATCTGGACATGGAGCAGGGCACGGTCACCCCAAGCTACGTCACGCCGGAGGCGGTGGTGCGAGTGGTCGGGCCCGGCTCCGAGTGGGAAATAGAGACCTAGCGGTCAACGCACAAGCACACGCTCAGAGAAGAGACAACGATAGGAGAAACCATGTCTGACAAGAACGGAAACGCCACGACCATGTGGCAGGACAACCACAGCGGGCTCCGCAGGCACAAGCTCATGACGAAGGAGCTCGGGGAGAAGATCCCCAAGCTCTACGCCAACGAGGATGTCGCCGACTACGACGCCGTCGTCGCCAGGGTGAAGCTCTTCTGCCGCTACACCGGCTGGCGCTGGTACGTCACCGAGTGGGACGCCGAGACCGGGCTCTGCTTCGGCCTCGTCGAGGGGTTCGAGACCGAGCTCGGGCACTTCGCGCTCGACGAGTTGGCGGAGGCGACCGTGTTCGGCCAAGTCCCCGCCGTCGAGCGCGACCTGTACTGGGAGCCGAAGACCCTCGGCGAGATCAGGAGAGAGGCGAGGGTCGCAGCATAGCAAAGGGGTGAAGAAACGAAGAGACAAGAAAAGGAGAAGACCATGGCTGACGAGAAGGGAACGGAAGCAACCCGCTCGGATGCGCCGAGCGCAGACGACAGTCTCTTCGGAGACAGGGCGGACGGCGCGTCTCCGGCGGCTGTCGCGGAGGAGGGAGACTCCAACGATGCGGATGCCGGAGAGCAGGACCCCAAGAGGGAGGCCGAGCAGGACGGACAGGGTTCCGACGATACCGGAGAGCAGGACGCTCCGCCGGAGGACCTCAAGATCGTCGTGTCCATCAAGGCCGGCATGGCCACCATAGGGGTGCAGCAGCCCTCGTCGGACCCGCACATCGAGATGTTCAACGATGGTGACCTGACCGGCCTGACGCAGGAGACCCTGGCGGTGGTCGAGAGGGCGAGGGCCAGGTGGGAAGACAACCCCAAGCACCCGGCCCACGTGAGGCCCGATCCCCCCGCCGGGCGCCGGGGCGGGCAGGGAGCGGCCCAGGATGCAACCGGCACGGCAGAGGAGTCGCCGGCACAACAGCAGACGCTGAGGCTGTTCTAGAGGGCCGGTCGGCGCGGGTGCAGGCCGCAGAGATACGGGGGAGACCGTCGCAGGGCGACGGTCTCCCCCGCCCATTCATGTATGCGGCCCTTTTTGCGTTTAGGGCCGTTTGCGCGTCTATGTATGGGGTCTTTTTGCATTTAAGGCACAGCTATAAAGAAGGAGAGCGGGAATGAGAATCCGAAGAGACGACTCATTGACGGTGGGAGTAGAAACCAGTAGGAGGTATGAGGTGATGGAGATGCACCTGTTCGACGAGAACGCGGCCCGCGAGAGGGCTCTCTGCGGGGCCGACGCCTCGACCGACGACCTGAGGGGCGTGAACGGCTACCTGGAGGACCGCTTGTACGGCAATCCGGTCGGCGTCGTCTGCGAGGGATGCAAGTCCCGGGCTGCGCCCTTCGCCGTGAAGACCGGCCGCGACCTGGAGGCCGAGGGCCTGCCGGAGGAGGCGGAGGAGTATCGCGAGAACGCCCGGATGCTGTGGAAGGAGACCGGCCTGAAACCGTAAGGCCGGTAGGAGCACGGCCCATCCATGTATGAGCCCCTTTTTGCGTTTCAGGGCTCGCTCGACCGTCTTCGCACGTCCGGTGACGGGCTGCCCTCCACGACGATGGCGTCGCCCTCGCTCAGGCCCGACTCCACCACAACCCAGACCCCGTCGTCGCTTCCGGTTGTGACGGGCTTCTCCGCGATCACCCCGTCTTCCCATCCCAGCACCGTCGTTCGATCGAGGTCTTCCCGCAGGGCCTGCAGCGGGATGAGCAGGACATTGGGCTCTGAGCGCAGGACCAGCTCGGCGACTGCGGTCAGCCCCGAGCGCAGCCCGGTCACCTTGGACGCCTCCAGTCTTATTCGCACATCGAATGTGACGGATCCCTCTTGCTTGTTGGCCGTGGGAGAGACATAGGAGACGGTACCGGGCAATGACCGGCCCGGCAGCGCGCGCAGGAGGACGCTGGCGGGAGCGCCGACCTGAACGTTGAGCACGCCGGTCTCGTCCACGGCGCCGCGCAACTCCACCACGGTGGGGTCGACCACGGTCATGGCGAGGGCGCCCCGTTCGACGTATTCTCCGGCCCGGACTGCGATCCCCGTCACGATGCCCGTTATGGGCGATGTCAGGGTCACGCCCTCCAGACGATGCGACGCCGCCTCCACTTCCAGCTCGGCGGAGGCCAGCTGCGCCTCTCTCAGGGCCACGAGCACGGGGTCCGAGGGTTCGTTGACCGCGTCGAGGGACTCCTCCGCAACCCGCAGGTCGAGCAGGGCGTCCTCTATGTCCCTCCGGGCGTTCAGCAAATCCCTCCGAAGGGGCTCGCTTATACCGTCCAGCATGGCCGCTTCGATGCCTTCGCCCGTACCCGGAGCGGCCACAGGGAGGTCGAGGGCAAGACCCAGCTCCAGCCGTTCCCGCAGGCCTGCGAGAAACGCCTCGACATCGGCGAGGGACGTCTCGGCCAGGGCCAGTTCCCTCTCCTTGCTCCGGATCAGGAGGGGGTCCGCAGGCGATAAGAAGTCTGCCAACTGCTCGGCGGTTAACGCCGCGGAATCCTGGGCCTTGTTCACGGTATTGTCGGCTGTGGCCAGGGCAATGTCGGCTGGCGTATTCAGGTCGTCCAGTTTCGTGCGGAGGACGACGAGCCTGTCCCATGCCTTTATCATCTCGTCGGACAGGCAGTAGACATCGGGACTGGAAATGGAATCCTCGCAGCTGACGCGGACCTCAAACGGGACAAGGTAGGTGAACGCCCAGATGGTCTGTTCGTTCCAGGCAGTGCTCGGGTCATTGTCCGGGAAAGGCGGCACCAGCCTACTGTCGTCCTGACTGCGGCCGTACAGGGATTCCAGATCCGTACCCCATAGCTTCAACAGGGCGTCAGGGGGCAGGCTGGCGTCGACGTCATGGGCGTCAACGCCCAGCCACCTCAAGAGAAAAACCCTGTACTCCCCGGCGGCCTCTTCGACTTCTCCATAGGCCGCGCCAATCTTGGCACCCCATTCTTCCACGGTCAGGGACCGACCGCGCAGGGCATTCTCCAGGACGATTTGGTCCAACCTGGCTTGGAACTGCAGGTGTTCCAGCTCCTTCTCATCGGGGCCGCTGATCAGCGAGTCGATTTCATCGCGGAGGGCATCTATCTTCAGAATGGTATCGGCACGGGCCGACTCGGCTGTCGCTAGTTCGTGATCGGTAGGCTGGAGAAGGGACAGCAACTCTTGCTCGGCCGTCAGGAGCGCCTCCCTGGCGTCAGCCACCCTCGCCTCGGCCTGAGCGATCTCCAGCGGACTGCGAGGTGCAAGGGCGTCGGCCAGGGCCTCCCCTGCCATGGACGCATCGAGCCGGGCTTGAGCGAGCCCTTCTTCCAGGGCTGTCACCGTGGCCCGGTCCATGTAAGCGAGCGGTTGCCCCGCCGTCACCGTCCGGCCTTCCTCCACGGCCATGCTCCCCAGAGTACCCTGCGTCTCGAAGATCACCGTCCTCGTGTTGGGGAATGCAATCCTGCCGTTGATGGAGATGGAGACCACCAGATCACCGCGCCGGACACGGACGATCTGCCGGTCTCCGGCAAGCGTTTCTTCGGGGGAGTCCGATGCCTGCCGGTCCGCAACAACTGCGGGCGATGGTGGTGGCGTGGGCGAGGCGGACGCCACGGATTCCGTCATAGGGGTAGAGGTGGGTCCCGGCTCCCCCGCGGGTGGCGTGGGCGAGGCGGACGGCACGGGTTCCGTCATAGGGGTAGAGGTGGTTCCCGTTTCCCCTGCGGGTGGCATGGGCGAGGCGGACGGCACGGATTCCGTCATAGGGGTAGAGGTGAGTCCCGTTTCCTCTGGAGGTGGCGTGGGCGAGGCGGACGGCACGAGTTCCTTCACTGGGGTCGAGGCGAGTACCGGCTCCACTGCCGGCGGCGTTGGCGAGTCGGCCCGCTCGGCGCTGGCCGGCCCCGCGTCCTCGTCTCCGCAGGCCGCAAGCAGCACGAGGACCAGGACGGCCACGGCCTCCGGCTTCAGCCGGCTCATCTTCTCGTGAATCAGTCCCTCCACCGTGTGGCTGCTCTTCTCCTCGTAGTTCAGAGGGGGCCCTCGTTTTCAGCTGGCCGTCGTTCCTCGATACACGGATGGACGCGGCGTCCACACCGCATGGCGGTGTCCTCTCGCCGCACTCGATATGCGGCCTTTTCTTGCGTTTCGGAATCCTGAACCCGCGTCGCGTCGTTACCCAGTGAACAGGTGGAGGCGGCCCAGGTCGTCGGCCAGATCGAGGAGGGCGATCATGTGCCCCGCGTTGGAGCGGACCCTCCTTCCTTCCAACGCCAAGCGGTGTGGCGGTAGGTTCCCAGGCGCCGGGCAATCTCCGACCACGACAGGCCGGACTCGTCCCGGAGACGTTTCAGCCGCTCCGGGAAATCCTCCGTGAGGGCGTGGTTCCTTCTGCTGTAGCGAGTGCGTTGTCGCGGCATGGCGCACTAGTCCCTTCCACAGGACGCATCAGGACTCCCATATCGCGGGAGACTCCGTTGCGGGACGGGCGACGCTTCCTCCCGCACGCCCATGTATGCAGCCTTTCGTATTTTCGGGAACGACGGGGCCGGACACAGGCCCGCCGTGTTCAAACGGACGGAAGCGCCTGTCCTCCACCTCCCCGGCCGCGTCGACCTCAAGAGTGTCCTTCTCGTGCGCCTGAGTTACACTCTGACAAGCGGGGCTTACAGGCCTCCCACCCTCTCGGCTTCTCCTACTTTTACGAACCTCCAACGCTTGCGCAGACCTCGAGGCCGGCCTCCTCGTAGTCGTTGGTCGCCACATTCGCCAGCTCGGCAGGCACACAGGCATCCTCAGCCCACGCGTTGCCCTTGAGTTCGATCTCGATCAGGGTGTCGGCCAGGTCGCCCACGCCGGCAGCGATGCTCGTGAGCATGTTGCTGCCCAGTCCCTTCACCACCTCGTTGTGCAGCCACAGCTGCTTCAGGCTGTCCAGACCGCCCAGCGTGGCCGGGACTTCACTGCTCAACCTGTTGTTGTGCAGCCGCAGCCGCGTCAGGCTGTCCAGGTTGCTCAGGTCCGGTATCGTGCCGGTCAGCATGTTGTCGCGCAGGTTCAGGTCGTCCAGGCCGGCGGGGAACATGCTCCCTACCGGGACCGAACCCGTCAGCTCGTTGCTGTGCAGCCACAGGAGCTTCAGCCTCGACAGGCTGCTCAGGTCAGGTATCGTCCCGCCCAGCGGGTTCCTGTCGATGATCAGCCAGGTCATGTTCGGAGGCAGCTCAGACGCCTGGGGGACTCCGCCCGTCAGGTTGTTGTTCGCCAGCTTCAGCTTCCGGAGGCTGGTCATGCCGCTCAGGTTGGGTATCGATCCGGTCAGACTGTTGCCCCAGAGCCACAGCTCCGTCATGTTCGTCATGCCGTTCAGCCACGACGGGATCCCGCCCGTCAGGCCGGTGCCGGCAACCTTACTGTCATCGGCGTCGTAGTCTGCGTTGTTGGCCAGGTACAGCTCTTCCAGACCCGTTATGCGGCTCAGGTTGGGTATGGCGCCCGTATGACTGTTGCTGTGCAGGTTGAGCAACTTCAGGTTGCCCAGGCTGCCCAGCGAGGCAGGGATCTCGCCACTCAGGCCGGGGTTGCTGCGCAGGTTCAGGTGCGTCAGCATCGAAAGCCTGCTCAGCGAGGCCGGGATCGTACCGTCCAGCCCCTCGCCCATCAGGTCCAGCCGCACAACACGCTGCGGGGTTCCAACGATGGCGACTCCCTCCCAGCCGGTCATGGCGGTGTCGTCCGACCAGTTCAGCGACGCGGTCCCCGCCAGCTCGTCGCGTCCCTCCAGGAGCGCCTCGCAGTCGGACACGAGTCCCGGGTTATCGGCCGCGTCCGTTACGGCGCCGCCACCGGCGCAGTCATGGCTCACGTCGGTGACGATGATGGTCACCGTGATAACGTCGGTGGCCCCGGACGGGTCCGTGGCCGTGACCTCTACGGTGTACCTGGAACCGGTACCCTCGTCCAGGCCGTCCTTCGTGCTCAGCTGTCCGCTGGATGCGTCGATGTCGAAGGACGCGGCATCGGCGCCGCCAAGCGTGTATGTCAGCACATCGTCATTGGCATCCGTGGCCTCGACCGGAGTGCCGATGTCGGCGCCCGCCGTCGCGTTCTCGGGGACCGTACGAGTGGTCGTGTCTCCCTCCGTGAACTCCGGAGGGACGTTGGAGGTGGCCCCGACCTGGATACCGGCGGCCGTGGCGGACCATGGGCCGTTCCCGGCCTCGTTGACCGCACGAACCTGCAGGTCGTACCGGTCACCGTTGGTCAGGCCGTCGAGAGTGTGCTCCCGGGCCCCCGAGCTCCAGACATCCTCCTCGAGCGTCCAGTTGGCGTCCGACCTGTCCGTCGCGTCGCTCAGGATGTATCGCAGGTCGTATGACGTGACGTCCGCCCCGCCGTCGTCCGCCGGAGCGGACCAGGCAATGGACAGACTCCCGTCGCCCGGCGTCACCACGAGGGACGCGGGCGCGCCGGGTACGGTGACCGGTTGGAACGGCTTCCGCGGCGTGCCGGTCTCGCTGGCCGACCACGGGCCGTCCGCGACGGCGTTGACCGCCCTGACCTGCACGTCGTACCGGACACCGGCGCTCAGGTCGAAGCCGGTCGACTCGTTCAGGCCATATTGCAGGAGGCCCGAGCTCCAGATGTCCTCACGCACCGTCCAACTGTCGTCTGCCTTGTCCGTCGCGTCGCTGCGGATGTAGCGCAGGTCGTAGGAGGTGATTGGGAACCCGCCGTCGTCTGCCGGCGCCGACCAGGTGATCGAAAGGGCGTAGTTGCCGGGGCTGATCACGTCGATGGTCGGTGCGCCGGGCGTGGTCCTTGGGGTATCCGCGGCCGTGGCCGACCATGGGCCGTCCCCGGCGTCGTTGACCGCGCGCACCTGCACGTCGTACCCGACACCGTTGGTGAGGCCGGACAGCGTGTACTCCAGGGCGCCGGATGTCCAGATGTCGTCCCGTAACGTCCAGCTGTCGTCGGCCCTGTCCAGGGCGTCGCTGCGGATGTAGCGCAGGTCGTAGGACGTGATGGCCGACCCGCCGGTATCCGAAGGGGCGGACCACGACACGGCGAGGGCGCCGTCGCCGGGATTGATCACGTCGATGGTCGGGGCGTCGGTTACCGTCTGGGGCGTGGCGGAGGCGGTGGCGGACCAGGGACCTTCCCCGGCTACGTTGACCGCACGCACCTGCACGTCGTACCCGACCCCGTTGGTCAGACTGTCGACGGTGTACCGCAGGATGCCGGAGGTCCAGATGCCGTCCCGCTCCGTCCAGCTGGCGTCGGACTTGTCCGCCGCGTCGCTGCGGATGTAGCGCGCGTCGTAGGACGTGACAGCCGACCCGCCGTTGTCCGAAGGGGCGGACCACGACACGGCCAGGGCGCCGTCGCCGACGGTGATCAGGTTGACGGTCGGGGCGTCGGGCGCCGTCTGGGGAGTGGCGGAGGTCGGGGCGGACCATGGGCCGTTCCCGGCGCTCGTGACCGCGCGCAGCTGCACGTCGTACCGGACCCCGTTGGTCAGGCCGGACAGGGCGAATTGCAGAGGGCCGGAGGTCCATATGCCGTCCCGCTCCGTCCAGTCGTCGTCGGACTTGTCCGCCGCGTCGCTGCGGATGTAGCGCGCGTCGTAGCCCTCGACGGTCGAGCCGCCGGTGTCGGCCGGGGCGGACCAGGCGATGGCAAGCGCCTCATCGCCTGGGGTCACCGAGTCGATGGTTGGGGCTGCGGGTATCGTCTGGGGCGTGCCGGAGATGGAGCCGGACCACCGGCCGTCACCGGCCTCGTTGACCGCGCGAACCTGCAGGTCGTACCCGACCCCGTTGGTCAGGCCGGACAGGGTGTATTGCAGGGAGCCGGAGCTCCAGACGCCGTCCCGCTCCGTCCAGTTGGCGTCGGACTTGCTGGGGGCGTCGCTGCGGATGTAGCGCAGGTCGTAGCCGGTGACCGCGCTGCCCCCGGTGTCGGACGGGGCCGACCAGGCAACCGCGAGCGTCTCATCGCCGGGAGTCACCGAGTCGACGGTGGGGGCGCTCGGTGTCGTCAGCGGTTTGCCGGCGCCTGTGCCGGACCATGCCCCATTCCCCACGGCATTCACCGCACGGACCTGCAAGTCATAGTCCACGCCGTTGGTCAGGCCGGACAGGGTGTATCGCAGCGCGCCGGAGGTCCAGATGCCGTCCCTCACCGTCCAGTTGGTGTCCGCCTTGCTGGGAGCGTCGCTGCGTATGTAGCGCAGGTCGTAGGAGGTGATGTTTCGGCCGCCGTCAGTGGCCGGGGCGGACCAGGACACCGCGAGCGTCTCGTCGCCGGGGGTTACCGAGTCGATGGAGGGCGCTCCGGGCGTGGTCAGAGGCGTAGCGGTACCCACCGGGGACCACGGCCCTTCACCCACGGAGCTCTCCGCCCGCACCTGCACGTCGTACTGCACGCCGTTGGTCAGGCCGGACAGGGCGTATTGCAGCGCGCCTGAAGTCCAGACGCTGCCCTTCACCGTCCAGTCGTCGTCGGACTTGTCCGCCGCGTCGCTGCGTATGTAGCGCAGGTCGTAGGCGGTGATGTTTCGGCCGCCGTCCTCGGCCGGCGCCGACCAGGCCACCGTCAGCATTCGATCACCCGGTGTCACCGAGCCGATCGCCGGAGCGTCGGGCGTCGTCCGGGGTGTGCCGGGGACCGCGTTGGACCAGATGCTGAAGTCGCTCGACAGCTCGCCGTACCTGTTTCTCCCCCGGACCTGGACCTGGTACCAGCGCCCGTTGACCAGGCCGGTAATGGTGTACTCCAGGGGACTGGTCCCCGTTATGCCCCGGATGTACTCCCAATCGGTGCTGTCCGGCAGCACCAGGTCTGCGTAGCGCCTGTGGGAGTAGCGCACCTCATAGCCGGTGATTTCGTCGTCGTCGCCGTCGGTCCATGAGAGCGTCAGGGCGCCGTCGCCGGGGGTCAACGAGTCAAGCCTGAGCTCGACCGGCTTCTTCCGGGGGATCAGGGTCAGGCTGGACCACGGACCTGCGCCGATCCGGTTGCGCGCGCGCACCTGTATCTTGTACTCGACGTGGGGCGTCAGGTTCCCGACCCACGTGCTGTTTCCCGCCCCCGGCCCGACAATGATGTCCCGGGCGGGCTCCGAACGCTTGACGACGTTCGTGGGATCGCTCGTGGGGTGGTGGTGGATGTCGTATGAGGTGACGGTGTGCCCGCCGTTGTCCGAGGGGCCTGTCCACGAGATGTCGATGCTGCTCACGTGGATCGAGACCCATTTCAGCCCTCCCAGAGCGGCCGGGACCCTGCCGGGGGAACTTGTCGGCAGGTCCCCGGCCGGGGGCGGGCTCGTTCTGCCTCTGGCGCTGACCGAATAGGCGTCAATCGTGTACGAGACTCCGTTTACCAGGCCGGTAATGGCGTATTCCAGGGTTCCGTACGCGATGCGGCCGGTGGTTGTCCAGTTGTCGAAGTCCGCGATCCCCGGATGGTCCGTTCGTATGTAGCTCACCTTGTAGCCGGCCACGGTGACCCCCGACTTGGCCGGGGCTGCGGACCATCTGACCGTGAGAGTGCCGTCGCCCGGGGTCACCGTGATGTTGCCGGGCGGGTTGGGCCTCCCGAACTTGGGCGATAGGGTCTTGGTGCCGGACCAGGAGCCGTCTCCGGCGCGGTTGGCCGCACGCACCTGCACGTCGTACCGGACGCCGCTCGTCAGGCCGACAATCCAGTAGTCCTCCTCGGTCAGGTCATCCACCTGGGTCCAGTTGGCGTCCGCCTTGTCCTCCGCGTCGCTGCGGATGTGGCGCAGGTCGTAGTGTGTGACGGGCGCCCCGCCATCATCATCGGAGGGGTCCCAGGATACCCAGAGTCGGCCGGGTGTCTCCTCTGAGGATTCCCCAAAGGTGGGAGCGCCCGGGGGGGACGGGTCCACGTTTTTGACGGTGGCGGACCAGGACCCCGCGCCGGCGGAGTTGACCGCCCTCAGCTGGAAGTCATACTGGGTACCGGCGGTCAGTCCTCCTACCGTGTACTTCAGTGCGCCGGAGGTCCATACGCTGTCCTTCTCCGTCCAGTTGCCGTCGGCCTTGTCCGTCGAGTCGCTGAGGATGTAGCGCAGGTCATAGCTGGTGATGTCGGCGCCACCGTCGTCTGCCGGGGCGGACCACGTGACGTCCACCGTCGTGCCGTCCGAAATCGCCCGGTCGATGGTGGGCGCGCCAGGTACCTCCGGGGGGTCGCCGGGAATGCCGGTGCGTGGATCGAGCCCGTCGGACCATCCGCTGGAGCCCTTGGAATTGACCGCCTGCAGGCCCAGCCTGTACCGGATGCCGTTGGTCAGGCCGCTGAGGGTGTACTCCAGGTCGCCGGAGGTCCAGATGCCGTTTACAACGGTCCAAGCAGAGAGTACGTAATCCGGATGGTCGCGTTTGTACCGGAGGTTGTAGCCGGTTACTGCGACGCCCCCTTTGTAAGCGGGGGGCGACCACGTGATGGTGAGCGACTCGTCGCTAGGAGTCACCGTGTCGATGGAGGGGGTGCCGGGAGGCCCTGCGGGGGTCCTGGTGACACGTTCGGACCAGGCGCCGTCACCCGCGGCGTTGATCGCCCGCACCTGCATGTGATACGCGACGCCGTTGGTCAGGCCCCGGATCCAGTAGGCGCTGGCTGACTGGCTGAAGTCTTCCTCGAGGGTCCAGTTGGCATCGACCGAATCGTCCGCGTCGCTCCTGATGTAACGCAGGTCGTAAGAGGTGATGTCAGACCCGCCGTCGCTGTCCGGGATCGACCATACAATGCGTATCTGACGGTTGCTGGCAACCGCATACCCCAAGTAAGGGGCCGAGGGGACCGTGGCGGCCTTGCCCGAGACCGTGGCCGACCAGGAGCCGTTGCCGTTGGCGTTGACCGCCCGGGCCTGCACGTCGTAACCGGTGCCGTTCGTCAGTCCGGTGATGGTGGCCTGAAGGGCGCCGGAGCTCCAGACATCGTCCTCGACGGTCCAGTTGTCGTCGGCCTTGTCCGCTGCATCGCTGCCGATGTGGCGCAGGTCGTAGGACGTGATGTCCGAGCCGCCGTTGCTCGCCGGAGCGGTCCAGACAACGGTGATCGCCTGATCACTCGGGGTCAGCGACTCTATGGCCGGAGCAGCGGGGGTCGTCGCGGTCTGCGCCCACACGCTCCCCCCCACGAGCAGGGTGCATAAGAGGACACACACCGCTGCCGCGATCAACCATCTGGGCGTCAGGAGCATCTTGTTCATGTCGTTTCTCCCCTTGCGGATTCATCAAGCCGGTTGCATCCCCGCCTCGCGCTCAGTCGACGCATGGACTCGAGCTGGCCTGTTGACGCGTTCGTTTCCTTCTCCGGTCACATAGTTGCCTTCGCAATGACCCTTGCCGCGTCGGCGAAGGCCACTGCGCCGCTTCCGGCCATCTGCGCGGGTCCGTCCTCACCGGTGACGTGAACGGTCACCGGTATGCTGACCGCGACGCCCGACGGACCGGTGGCAGTCACCTCCACCGCGTAGCTGGTCTCGTAGTCCGGCGTAGCCATCGTTCTCAGCTGGCCGTTGTTCTTCCATAGCCCGAAGGACGCGGCATCCGCACCGCCAAGGGTGTAGATCAAGCAGGGCTTACAGGCCGCCGACCCTCTCGGCTTCTCCTACTTTTACGAACCTCCAACGCTTGCGCAGACCTCGAGGCCGGCCTCCTCGTAGTCGTTGGTCGCCACATTCGCCAGCTCGGCAGGCACACAGGCATCCTCAGCCCACGCGTTGCCCTTGAGTTCGATCTCGATCAGGGTGTCGGCCAGGTCGCCCACACCGGCAGCGATGCTCGTGAATCTATTGTTGCCATTATCGGTCTTCGTCGCGTCCTCATTGTGCAGCCACAGCTGCTTCAGGCTGTCCAGACCGCCCAGCGTGGCTGGGACCTCGCCGCTCAGGCTGTTGTTGTGCAGCCGCAGCCTCGTAAGGTTGTCCAGGTTGCTCAGGTCCGGTATCTCACCCGTCAGCATGTTGTCGCGCAGGTTCAGGTCGTCCAGGCCGACGGGGAACATGTCACCCGCCGGGACCGAACCCGTCAGCTCGTTGCTGTGCAGCCACAGGAGTCTTAGACTCGTCAGGCTGCTCAGATTCGGTATCGTGCCGCCCAGCGGGTTCCTGTCGATGATCAGCCAGGTCATGTTCGGAGGCAGCTCAGACGCCTGGGGGACTCCGCCCGTCAGGTTGTTGTTCGCCAGCTTCAGCTTCCGGAGGCTCGTCATTCCGCTCAGGTTGGGTATCGATCCGGTCAGACTGTTGCCCCAGAGCCACAGCTCCGTCATGTTCGTCATGCCGTTCAGCCACGTCGGGATCCCGCCCGTCAGGCCGGTGCCGGCAATCTTACTGTCATCGGCGTCGTAGTCTGCGTTGTTGGCCAGGTACAGCTCTTCCAGACCCGTTATGCGGCTCAGGTTGGGTATGGCGCCCGTATGACTGTTGCTGTGCAGGTTGAGCAACTTCAGGTTGCCCAGGCTGCCCAGCGAGGCCGGGATCTCGCCACTCAGGCCCGGGTTGCTGCGCAGGTTCAGGTGCGTCAGCATCGAAAGCCTGCTCAGCGAGGCCGGGATCGTACCGTCCAGCCCCTCGCCCATCAGGTCCAGCCGCACGACCCGCTGCGGTGTCCCACCAATGGTTACTCCCTCCCAGCCGGTCATGGCGGTGTCGTCCGACCAGTTCAGCGACGCGGTCCCCGCCAGTTCGTCGCGTCCCTCCAGGAGCGCCTCGCAGTCGGAGACGAGTCCCGGGTTATCGGCCGCGTCCGTCACGGCGCCGCCACGGGCGCAGTCATGGCTCACGTCGGTGACCGTAATGGTCACCGTGATGACGTCGGTGGCCCCGGACGGATCTGTGGCCGTGACCTCTACGGTGTACCTGGAACCGGTCTCCGCGTCCAGGCCGTCCTTCGTGCTCAGCTGTCCGCTGGACGCGTCGATGTCGAAGGAGGCGGCATCGGCGCCGCCAAGCGTGTATGTCAGCACGTCGTCATTGGCATCCGTGGCCTCGACCGGAGCGCCGACGTTGGCGCCCGCCGTCGCGTTCTCGGGGACTGAACGAGTGGTGCTGTCTCCGTCCGTGAACTCCGGAGGGACGTTGGAGGTGGCCCCGACCTGGATGCCGGCGGCCGTGGCGGACCATGGGCCGTTCCCGGCGGCGTTGACCGCACGGACCTGCAGGTCGTACCGGTCGCCGTTGGTCAGGCCGTCGAGAGTGTGCTCCCGTGCCCCCGAGCTCCAGACGTCCTCCTCTACCGTCCAGTTGGCGTCGGACCTGTCCGTCGCGTCGCTCAGGATGTATCGCAGGTCGTATGACGTGACGTCCGCCCCGCCGTCGTCCGCCGGAGCGGACCAGGCAATGGACAGACTCCCGTCGCCCGGCGTCACCACGAGGGACGCGGGCGCACCGGGTACGGTGACCGGTTGGAACGGCTTCCGCGGCGTGCCGGTCTCGCTGGCCGACCACGGGCCGTCCGCGACGGCGTTGACCGCCCTGACCTGAACCTCGTACCGGACCCCGGCGCTCAGGTCGAAGCCGGTCGACTCGTTCAGGCCATATTGCAGGGGGCCCGAGCTCCAGATGTCCTCACGCACCGTCCAGCCGTCGTCCGACTTGTCCGTCGCGTCGCTGCGGATGTAGCGCAGGTCGTATGAGGTGATTGGGGACCCGCCGTCGTCTGCCGGCGCCGACCAGGTGATCGACAGGGCGTAGTTGCCCGGGCTGACCACGTCGATGGTCGGTGCGCCGGGCGTGGTGCGCGGGGTATCCGTGGCCGTGGCCGACCATGGGCCGTCCCCGGCGTCGTTGACCGCGCGCACCTGCACGTCGTACCCGACCCCGTTGGTGAGGCCGGACAGGGTGTACTCCAGGGCGCCGGATGTCCATATGCCGTCCCTTACCGTCCAGCTGTCGTCGGCCCTGTCCAGGGTGTCGCTGCGGATGTACCGCAGGTCGTAGGACGTGATGGCGGACCCGCCGGTATCCGAAGGGGCGGACCACGACACGGCGAGGGCGCCGTCGCCGGGGGCGATCAGGTTGACGGTCGGGGCGTCGGTTACCGTCTGGGGCGTGGCTGAGGAGGTGGCGGACCAGGGACCTTCCCCGGCTACGTTGACCGCACGCACCTGCACGTCGTACCCGACCCCGTTGGTCAGGCTGCCTACGGTGTACCGCAGGACGCCGGAGGTCCAGATGCCGTCCCGCTCCGTCCAGCTGGCGTCGGACTTGTCCGCCGCGTCGCTGCGGATGTAGCGCGCGTCGTAGGACGTGACAGCCGACCCGCCGTTATCCGTAGGGGCGGACCACGACACGGCCAACGCGCCGTCGCCGACGGTGATCAGGTTGATGGTCGGGGCGTCGGGCGCCGTCTGGGGAGTGGCGGAGGCAGTGGCGGACCAGGGGCCGTTCCCGGCGCCGGTGACCGCGCGCAACTGCACGTCGTACCGGACCCCGTTCGTCAGGCTGGACAGGGCGAATTCCAGGGCGCCGGATGTCCAGATGCCGTCCCGCTCCGACCAGTTGGCGTCTGCCTTGTCCGCCGCGTCGCTGCGGATGTAGCGCGCGTCGTAGCCCTCGACGGTCGAACCGCCGGTGTCGGCCGGAGCGGACCAGGCGATGGCAAGCGCCTCATCGCCTGGGGTCACCGAGTCGATGGTTGGGGCTGCGGGTATCGTCTGGGGCGTGCCGGAGATGGAGCCGGACCACCGGCCGTCACCGGCCTCGTTGACCGCGCGAACCTGCAGGTCGTACCCGACCCCGTTGGTCAGGCCGGACAGGGTGTATTGCAGGGAGCCGGAGCTCCAGACGCCGTCCCGCTCCGTCCAGTTGTCGTCGGACTTGTCCGCCGCGTCGGACCGGATGTAGCGCAGGTCGTAGCCGGTGATCGCGCTGCCGCCGGTGTCCGCCGGGGCGGACCAGGCAACCGCGAGCGTCTCGTCGCCGGGAGTCACCGAGTCGATGGTCGGGGCGCTCGGTGTCGTCAGCGGTTTGCCGGCGCCGGCGCCGGACCATGCCCCATTCCCCACGGCATTCGCCGCCCGCACCTGCACGTCATAGTCCACGCCGTTGGTCAGGCCGGACAGGGTGTAACGCAGGGCGCCGGAGGTCCAGATGCCGTCCCTCACCGTCCAGTTGGCGTCCGCCTTGCTGGGAGCGTCGCTGCGGATGTAACGCAGGTCGTAGGAGGTGATGCCGCGGCCGCCGTCACTGGCCGGGGCGGACCAGGCCACCGCGAGCGTCTCGTCGCCGGGGGTCACCGAGTCGATTGATGGCGCGCCGGGCCTGGTCAGCGGAGTACCGGTCCTGGTGGGAGACCAGGGACCGTCTCCGGCGGCATTCACCGCCCGCACCTGCACGTCGTACTGCACGCCGTTGGTCAGGCCGGACAGCGCGTATCGCAGCGCGCCTGAAGTCCATATGCTGTCATTCACCGTCCAGTCGTCGTCGGACTTGTCCGCCGCGTCGCTGCGGATGTAGCGCAGGTCGTAGGCGGTGATGTTTCGGCCGCCGTCCTCAGCCGGAGCCGACCAGGACACCGTGAGCACTCGATCACCCGGTGTCACCGAGCCGATGGACGGCGTGTCGGGCGTCGTCCGGGGTGTGCCGTTCTCGGCTCCCGTCCCCAGCCTGAACAGAGGTCGCCAGCGTCCCCAGTCGGTCGTCGGCAGCTCGCCGTACTTGTTTCTTCCCCTGACCTGGATGGCGTACCGGACGCCGTTGTCCAGTCCACCGATGGCGTACTCGAGGGGACTGGTCCCCGTGATGTTCCGGATGTACTCGAAGTCGGAGCTGTCCGACGGGAAGAAGTTCGAGGTGTAGCGCAGCTCGTAGGCGGTGATTTCGTCGTCGCCGCCGTCGGTCCAGGACACCGTGAGGGAGCCGTCCCCCGGTGTCACCGAGTCGATGGTGAGATCGACGGGCCTCTTCCGTGGGATCACGGTCAGGCTGGACCAGGGCCCCCCGCCCGCAGCGTTGCGCGCCCGCACCTGTATCCTGTACTCGACGTGGGGCGTCAGGCCCCCGACCCACGTCGAGTGGTCGGCCGGCAGTCCCACGATGTGGTCATCGGCGATGAGTTCGGTTTCGGTTACATCGGAAGGATCGCTGGTGGGATAGTGATGTATGTCGTAGTGAGAGATGCCTATTCCGCCGTCGTCCGTGGGGCCGGTCCAGTCGATTAATATGTCCCGTTCCTGGGTCGATGATCGCCTGAGATTAGTGATCCCTCCCGGTGGGCTTCCCGGGATGTACCAGGCCGTAATCCGCCCGTTCGCGCTCTCGTCGCCCTGCTCGTTGACCGCCCTCACCCACACCCAGTAACTCGTGCCGTTTTCCAGGCCGGTTATGTCGTACTGGCGGGACTCGCTCGAGATCGGCCCGCTGCTCGTCCAGTTGTCGATGAGCCCGGAGCCCGGCGCATTTCTTACTATGTGCCTTACCCTGTACCCGCCGATGGTGGCTCCCGTCACGGCCGCCGGGGGTGACCAGTTCGCCGTGAGCTGACCGTCGCCGGTACCCACCCAGACATCGGTGGGAGCGCCCGGCCTCGCCCTCGGCGTCTGCGTCGAGGTGGCGGACCAGGAACCGTCTCCGGCACGGTTGACGGCACGGACCTGGATCTCGTACGCCACGCCGTTGGTCAGTCCCGTGATGGTGTCCGACGTCCCCGTCAGGTCATCCTTCCGGGTCCAGTTGGCGTCGGACTTGTCCGCGGCGTCGCCGCGGATATGGCGCAGGTCGTAGTGGGTGACGGGCGTCCCGCCGTCGTCATCCGGCGCACCCCAGGTAACCCGGATCCGACCCACCGACCATTCACTCATCTCTATGGCCGGAGCGCCGGGAGGGGTGGAAGCCGTGTTGTTGACGGTGGCGGACCAGGACCCCGCGCCGGCGGAGTTGACCGCCCGCATCTGGAAGTCGTACAGAACGCCGGACGTCAGACCGGTCTGCGCATGCCTCCGCGCGCCGGAGGTCCAGACGCTGCTCCGGACGGTCCAGTTGGCGTCGGCCTTGTCCGCCGCGTCGTTGCGGATGTAGCGCAGGTCGTAGGACGTGATGTCGGCGCCGCCGTCGTCTGCAGGGGCGGACCAGCTGATGTCCACCGTCGTTCCGGTCGAGTACGCCTTGATACCGGTCGGCGCGCCCGGTAACTCCGGGGGGTCGCCGGGAATGCCCGTGCGGGGATCGCTCGCGTCGGACCATTCGCCGGAGCCCTCCTTATTGACCGCCTGCAGGCCCAACCTGTACCGGACGCCGTTGGTCAGGCCGCTGAGGGTGTACTCCAGGTCGCCGGAGGTCCAGATTCCGTTTACGTAGGTCCACCGGGAGGCGGCGAAGTCGCTCGAATCGTTCCTGATATGCCTCAGGTTGTAGCCGGTTACGGCAGTACCGCCGTCGTCTCCGGGGGCCGACCACGTGATGGCGAGCGCCCCGTCGCTCCCGGTCACGGTCCCTATGGCGGGCGGGTCCGGCGGCCCCAACGGGGTTTCGGTATCGCGCTCCGACCAGGCTCCATTGCCCACGACATTGACCGCCCGAACCTGAACATGGTACGCAACGCCGTTGGTCAGGCCCTCGATCACGTAGTGACTGCCACGCGTGCTTATGCCCAGCAGCACGGTCCAGTTGTCGTCGGACAGGTCGGGAGCATCAGCCCGGATATATCTCGCGTCGAAAGAGGTAATCGGAGATCCGCCGTCCCCGTCGTCGCCACGAGAGGTATATACGAGGGATATTCCCCCATCCTGGTAGGTGGCCCTCAGGCCCGCCTGGCGGGGCACGGTCGCCGCCCTTCCGGAGACCGTGGCCGACCAGGGGCCGTTGCCGATGGCGTTGACCGCCCGCGCCTGAACGTCGTAAACGGTGCCGTTCGTCAGTCCCGTGATGGCGGCCTGAAGGGCGCCGGAGTTCCAGACGTCGTCCTCGACCGTCCAGTTGGCGTCGGACTTGTCCGCCGCGTCGCTGCGGATGTAGCGCAGGTCATAGGACGTGATGTCCGACCCGCCGTTGCTCGCCGGAGCGGTCCAGACGACGGTTATCGCCTGATCACTCGGGGTCAGCGACGCTATGGCCGGAGCCGCGGGGACCGTTGCGGTCTGCGCCCACACGCTCCCTCCAACGAGCAGGGTGCATAGGAGGACGCACGCCGAAGCCGCGATCAACCATTGGGACGTCAGGAGATTCTTGTTCATAGTCGTTCCTTCTCTTGCTGATTCACCAAGCCGGTCGCATCCCCGCCTCACGCTCAATCACCGCGTGGGCTCGAGTTGACCTGCTGACGCGTTCGTTTCTTCTCCGGTCACCCGGTCGCCTTCGTCAGGGGCCTGCCGCCCCGGCGTCGAACACAACCCCGTCGCCTACGCTCCTTATGCTGCGGCAGGCGGATTGGCCTATAACAACGCTACGTCCTCCCCGGACAGCAGGCGCTGGTCGACCAACAGTCGCATTCACGCAGAGTGGCAGCCAGTGATTCCGCTTATCATCCGATCGGTTCTACCCATGAAAAACGCTAACGACTCCTCAGCGATTTGGTAAGTGCCGCATCACTCTCTTGGTGCGGCAACCTGTTTGCTCTTTTGTTTGCTCTGAGGGAGAGTGTTTCCGGTACTTTTTGCTCTTGCGGACGCAAAGAATGGCGGCTGGATTGGTAGTCATGCACACACCGCCGGGACCGCCAATCGCTCCACGTTCTCACGCGCACACCTGCCGGAGCGGGTTGCCTGAATCGGGTTTTGGCCCTGGTCATGGTTTCAATCTCCGTGCATGAATGAGCGCCGGGCGCTCCGCTCAGCCTCCCGATTCGTCGTGGCCGCTGTGCCAGCCGGAGCCGAAGGTCATCCCGTCCTGGCCGAGCACCCAGACCCGCACGTCTTCCGTGGTCACCCAGCCGCCCTCCGCTGTAACCTCGAAGGCATCCGTACCGAGCAGGTCCTCAAGGCTCTTTCCCACGTTTGCCTTGTCGTAGTGGTCTATGACGGTGCCGCTCTCGTCGGCTATGAACGCAAACCAGTCTCCCGCGACGTTGTCGGCGCTGTTGTAGTAGGCGATGGCCGCGTGCAGTCCCGCAAAATCGGTCTCGGGGCTGGCGAAGTAGGCGATGGTCCCCTCCAGCCCCACCTGGCGGAACACGCTGGCGGCCGTGTCCACCATGGCCTGGGTGAACGCGTCGGCGTTGACGTACCAGCCCGAGCCGAACAGCAGGCCGTCGTGCCGCATCACCCAGGCGTTCTTCAGCTCGAACTCGCCGGTGTAGCCGGGCCCGAAGTCCCCGTGCTCGGGGTTGGCGGACACGTAGGTCACCCACTTGCCCTCGTCCGTCGCAGAGAGCATCTCCGGGGCGTAGTGATAGCCGTTGACGTCGGTGCCCACCCAGCCGTTCACGTCCAGCCCCACGCGTTCGGGGTCGGGATGCGCGGCGACGCGGCCGTCCTCGCCGATGATGAAGACGTACCACTGGCCGTCGATGCTCTCCTTGCGGCTGTAGTGGGCGAGGGTGGCGTCGCGGCCCCGGGTCTGGTAGTGGGCTATGGCCGCGTCCACGACGAACGCGGTGTAGTCGGCGGGGGCCGACCTGGGGGGATGGAGGCCACCACCCCACGGGCGATGCGCTCCGCCTCGGCGGCGGTGACGCCCCCTCCGGGCTGTGACGGGGTAGGGGCGGCGGCGAGCTCGGCGCGGACGATCTCCCTGACCTCGTCGGCGGTGATGCCCGGCTCGGCGTCACCGTCCCCGCAGGCCGCCAGCAGAAGCAGCGCCGCGAGGGCCAGGGCCGCCCAGAATATCTTGCGGTTGATCATTTCATCCTTCCCATGCAATCGGTGTTTTTTGCTTCGGGCCCCGGCTGGAGGGGGCGGTTCCGCCGGGGGGGTTCGGGGCTCCGGAGCTACATGCCTGACACGCAGGTCGTGCCGGGGCCTTCGATGTCCACCTCGGCTACCGGGTCCCGGCCAAGGACATACCCCTCCCCGGCCAGCACCTCCCACGTGAGGGTGCAGACAGGGTTGTTGCTCTCGTCCACGTCAACGGCCCAGTGGAAGTTCGAGAAGAATTCCTTCCCGGCGGGGAACGTGCGCGTCACGGTTTCTCCGCCTTGCACATAGCTGAGGGTGAAGCTCAGCGACTCGTCCGCATTCCCGATGCGGTTGAACTCGAATTCCACGGTGTCCTTGTACTCCGCCTCGCTGTCGTTCGCGTAGACGTTGACCATCGGCAGGGCGGTGATCTTCACGGCAACCTCGTCGTTGTCCGCCCACCCGAACGACGGAAAGAGAAACCACTCGTACGTGTGGCCATAGTCGGGATCATTCGCATAGGTGGCATCCTCGAAGCTGAACGTCTGCCCGCCGATGTGAAGGGTCATGGCCCTCACTTCGCCGTCATTCGCCTGCCTGTTACTAAATCCCACATAGAGTTGACTGCTAATCTGCCTGTCAAAGATCAGGGATACCTCGAAAGTGTGTCTCCCCAGAATGAAGCTATCGTCCGAGAGGGACCCGATGCCCACTCCCTCAGACGTGTACCCCTTGCTGATGATGAAACTCCCCACCGTCATGGTCGAGGACCAGATCTCCTCTCCGTCATCCGTGCTCTGCGCCGAGGCGGGCGAGCCCACGGCCAGCAGGGCCGCGATGAGCGCCAGCGCCGCTAGGGCCAGCGCTACGGCGGAGCGGATGCCGAACTCCGGTATGAGGTTTTGCATTGTCATTGCGGTTGGATTCGTCCTCCGGCCAGGGGCCGCGAGCGGCGCCGGGGCTACATGCCCGACATGCAGGTCGTGCCGGGGCCTTCGACGAGCACGGCATCCCCGAATTGGTAAACGATGTACCCGGGGACGGGTTCGACTATCGTCCACGTGATTAGGCAGACCGGGTTGTTGCTCTCGTCCACGTCAACGGCCCAGTGGGCATTGAAGAATTCCGATTGCCCGGCCTTGAACGTGCGGGTGGCGGTCTCTCCGCTCTGCACATGAAGGAGGGTGAAGCTCAGCGCCTCGTCCGTGTTCCCGGTGCGGGTGAACCAGAATATCGCCGTCGACTCGGCGGCATTGTTGTTTCCGCCGTATTCCACGTCTCGTCCGTCCGTGTCGACGACGATGATCGGCAGGGCGGTGAGCTTGACGGCTACCTCGTCGTTGTCCGACCAGCCGATGCGCCCCTGATTCCTGAATTGGTAGCCGCGTAAGGAGCCGTCGTCAACAACGAGTCCGTCGGCGAGATTGTACGTCCTCCCGCCCATGTGAAACGTCCAGGCCGCTGCTTCGGGGTCACTAGGCTTTGGGGACATTGCAAAGACCTGTGCGCCGTTGTAACCAGAGACATCATTGATGATTGCTATGGTGTAGTTGGTCCCGTCAAATGTGAACGTGGTATCGTCGAGCGACCCATAGTCACTTGCGACACCGACATTTATGTAACCCCTGCCGGTGCCACCACTTTGGGCCCCCACCGTCATCGTTGCGGACCAGATCTCTTTGTCGTCCGAGCTCTGCGCCGAGGCCGGCGAGCCCACGGCCAGCAGGGCTGCGACGACCACCGCGGCCACCACCGCCAGCACGACCGCCCAGCGGATTCCGAACCTTGGGACTGCATTTCTGATTGCCATTGGGATTGACTCCTTTTTCTTCTCGGGGTGGGAGACAGGAAGCGGCGCCGGAGCTACATGCTCGACATGCAGGTCGTGCCGGGGCCTTCGACGAGCACCTGCACCTGAGATGGGTCGCCCACTTCGTAACCGCTCCCGGAACGCACTGTCCAGATGAAGGTGCAGACAGGGTTGTTGCTGCTGTCCGTATCAACGGCCCAGTGGAAGTTGCTGAAACTCGATTGCCCCGCATTGAACTTGCGCGTCGCGGTCTCTGAGGTGATGCCCGGACCAGAATGCTGCACCCGGAAGCTCAGCGCCTCGTCCGTGCTGCCGTAGCGGGTGAACCTGAACTCCGCGGTCGACTCGGCGGCATTGTTGTTTCCGCCGTATTCCACCGTGGCCGTGACCGCCTCGATGATGACGACCGGCTTAGCGGTGATCTTCACGGAAACCCTGTCGTTGTCCGACCAGCCGAAGCGCGGGGAAAGAGTCCATGTGTAAACGTGGCCATAGGTGGAATCAGTCGCATAGGTGGCGTCAGCGAGGTCAAAAATGCGTGTCCGCGCGAGGAGAAGCTGCAAGGACTTCAGCTCGTTGTCATCGAGCTTTCTGTCCAATGCAAGAAGCAGTTGGCCACCGTGAGCAGAGGAGTCAAGGATTAGGGTTATGGTGAAGTTGTTTTGACCCGAACTGAATTCGTCGTCGGAGAGGGACCCAATTCCACCTAACTTAGGTGTGTACCCTTTGCCGATGGGGAAGTTCCCTACCGTCATCGTCGCGTCGTAGACCTCTGTTGCTGTTGCCGTCAGTGATTGCGCCGAGGCCGGGGATCCCACGGCCAGCAGGGCCGCGATCACCACCGCGGCCACCACCGCCACAGTTCTCATCCCGAATCCCGGTAGGAAGTTTCGTATTGTCATTGCGTGCACCTCATTCTCTTTCGCTGGTTGGGGCTGGCTGGAGACGCTGGATTTGCCCGATGCGTCCCGCCGGGGGGCGCGGTCCGGTGAGGGGGGCGGCCGCTAGAAGGGCCTGGGCTTGCCGGCAGGCCCGGGAGCGGGCCGTCCGGGCGGGCTCCGGTGCGGGTCTCCGTATCCTCGTTCCCGCCGGATGGGGTACGGTCACCCCGGTGAGCACACCACAGGGAGTGATGGGCCGTCGGCGTCGTCTTCCCGCCGGGCGGTGCGGCGCGACGGGCAGGCGCAGGCGGCGACCCGTAGGGGTTTCTCAAGCTACAGAGTGTATAAATACAGTTATACACTCTGTAGCTAAACGACAATGAAAGCGGCTAGGAGACAAATGGCACAGGGCACGCCGGATCTCGAACAGTACTTTCCCGCCGGTCTGCGGCTACTCGAAAACCGCCCGGCAGGCGGCGGCGAGAGCGAACGAGAGCAGGCCCGCGCCCTTCTCTCAGGACCTCAAGCCAGGATAAGCAGGCTCCGGGACTTCGCGAACCTCGACGAGCCTTCCCGGCCCAGGCCGGCCCGTGCAGCAGGTCCCACCCGGAACCGGGGCGGCGACCGGAGCGAGGCGGATGCAGGCGCCCTGATCGCCGGCGCTCCCATAGACCTCGCGGGCGTATTCGAGGTAGGACCGGACGGTCCCTCGCTCAACGGCGACGAACTGGCGGAATCCGACCTGGACAACCTGACCGCGGTCCTCGGCCACGAGGTCGCCCCGAATACGATGAAGAACTACCGGGTCCAGTGGAACAATTTCATAAATTGGGCGGCCGCAAGGGGCGTACGGGCGCTGCCCGCCGAACCGCGGCACGTCGCCGCATACCTGGCCGAGCGCATCGAGGAGTACGGCCACAAGCCCGCAACGCTGCGGGCCGCGGCGGCGGCCATAGCGTTCATACACAGGTCCGCCGGGCAGGATGATCCCTGCGCCAGCCCCGAGGTGAAGCGAACGCTCAGGAGCGCAACGCGCAAGGCCGGCAGGGGACAGAAGCAGGCGCAGGCGCTCACGGATGAGGCGCTGACCGCCATCCGGTCGACCGCCTGCAGCCCTCGTCCCGGCAGGGGCGGCAGGCCGGAGGGCCGGGAGACCGCCAGGTGCAGGGGGAACCTGGACATAGCGCTGATCAGCCTGATGCGCGACGCCATGCTCAGAGTGTCCGAGGCCGCCGTCCTGACCTGGAGCGACATAGTGTCCGAGGCCGACGGCACGGGCCGCCTGCTGATCCGGCGCTCCAAGACGGACGCCGAGGGAGAGGGGGCCGTCGGTTTCCTGTCCGTCCCGACGATGGATGCGCTCAGGTTGATATGCGGCGCAAGGGTCTCCACGGACAGCGTGTTCGGGCTGCGCCCCAACCAGATATCACGGCGCATCAAGCAGGCGGCGCAGGCGGCGGGGCTGGGGGACGGCTTCAGCGGTCACTCGCCGAGGGTGGGCATGGCCCGGGACCTGGCGAGGGCGGGAATCGAGCTGCCCAGCCTGATGAACGCCGGGCGCTGGCGCACCCCGGCCATGCCCGCCCACTACACCCGCAACGAGACCGCAGGCAAGGGAGCGGTGGCCCAGTTCCACGGCTACTGCCGCCGTGTCGCATGAACGGCGGCGCTATTTCAGGAAGAGAATCCTGTTGACGGGGATTGACTTGACTTGACGAATTGTGATAATTTTTGGCCCATGAAGCGGTTAATGACCGCCTCCATCGGAAATAGAGGAGACAGACAAAGCGTGTATAAATATAGTTATACACGCTTTGTCTTTAACGGCTGAGACTGCTGGCGGGAACGTGGCCTCTTCTCCTATCCGCCCCCTTCGGGGCTCCCATTTAACCCCATGCTGGAACTCCTCTTTTCTCGTCGCTTGCCGCATCGTTATGTGATGCTGTCTCTATTAGAAATATACGAATTTTCAGGCCGGGACGGATATTGACTCTGCTATGCCGGAGCTGCCCATATACCCCTCCCGGAATACCCTTTCTCCCGAAGCGGCTACGGATTTCGTCCCTATATATAATGTAACGATTCAGGGGGCTTGAAGGATGCTTCAGAAGGACCCCGCGGTGAGCTGGGGCTGATAGCAGGTACCGGTCTCTACAGGCGCTCCTGCCTGCCCCGGCGTCCGGGCCCGTGGCGTAACGCCCTTCTGGGGGATGCCTACGGCTGGCGCGCTCTCTCGGCGGCGTAGGCGCCCAGCAGGTGTACGCCGACGGTCTCCATGTCCCGGATCATCCCCAGCCGGGGGCTGTCCCCGGAGTAGCCCTCGCCCAGGCCCGCCTGTCTCGCCGCCGCGTCTATCCGCCTGGCTATCTGGTTGGGCCTCATGCCGAGAACGGGCTCGTCGTCGCCCGCGCCCCGGCGGACCGGCAGGAGCAGCTTCATCGTGTCGGCGCTCACCTCGCGGTAGCCGGTCTCGTCGGCCCCCTCGACGCGCACGCGGCCTGAGCCGCCGCGCTGCCGCTCGACGTCGTCCCAGGTCAGATCGGCCGCCTCGCTCACCCGCAGCCGCGCATCCCGCATCAGGGCGATCATGGCAATGTCCAACGCTCCCCGCCTTCGGGCGCTCGCGGTGCGCTCCAGCCGGCCGCCCCTTCCCCAGCGCGGGCTGTGGGCGGTCTTCCTGATGGCGAGGTAGCAGTCGAGGTCCAGCGGAAGCGCCCTGGCCGGGCGGGGGGAGTCCTCCTGCGTCAGCTCTTCCAGCGCGGTCCGGGCGGCGCCTCTATGGATCGGCACGTCGAATCCGGCGTCCCTGTGGTTGCGGGCTATCGCCGCCGCCACCACCCGCAGGGTCGAGGGCCTGGCGCCAGTCCCCGACCGGTCTTCGAGGTAAGCCGCCACGTCTTCGGGCGAGGCGGGCAGAGAACACTTCCCTGAAGCCAGGGACCACGCGACGAAGTGATTCCACTGGCTGGCGTAGTTGGCGCCCGTCCTCGAACGCGGTGATGTTGGTCGCCCTACCTCAACCATCTGCGACATACCCCTCAACTTGCCAAGAGAGTAAACTACTCGCTACGCAAGGCTCATGGTAACACTCCCTCCAGAGGCTGGGGTTGTTGGTGTTGGATTGGCTCTGTGCCAGCCCCTAACGACACTCCGTCATCCTGAATCGAGCAAGGGAGACAGCGATGTCTCGGGCCGCGGGAAGACTCCGCGCCCCTTTATATGACATTATCGCAAGCTGGGCGAGGAACCGCACAATTAGCGGGTTCATCGCTACCAGTCTCCCGTGCGAGGTCGATCTTCAAGACCATTCTCAGTAAGTAGGGAATACAATAACCTACGGCACTTAAGGGCTCCGAGATTGGAGGTTTGAAATACGAGGCTACTAGACTCGGGGGATAAACCGTAGGTATGAATCTCCGTACGCAGCAATCCCAGCCATGGGAAATGGTCGTTGCTTCAAGTGAAGAACGAGGCAGCATTGTCCAGGTAGCTCGCGAGGGACGGTTGTCGCGCTTTGTCAAAGGAACGTACGTTGGTGTAGGGCTTAATCTAATAGACGAGGCTGTGCTAGCCCTTGTCGGCCGGGCCCTCGCTAGACGTTCCAATGTGTCGTTTGTGTATCCGTCACCTGCTGGCGAAGTTGCGGTGTTACTCGCGGCTCAGATTCTGATAGCCCAACTGCTGACAGGCCGCGTCTCTCCCTCAGTAGGGATAGTGACCTCAGATACGACGACCGCGGCGCGCACATGGAACCAGTTGAACCTCGGTAGACCTGGGGAGCGAGTCGCATTGTCCGAAGTCTTCCCCTGTATCAGGGCAGGGCCGAATGGTGAGTATCCACTCAGGCGCCGTTCTTTCAAGGGTCTGCTGGTAGGACGCCAGTTCGCAGATTGGCCCTGCGATATAGTGGTCCGAGATCATATTGCCGGGCTGGCGCCGGGAGAGCCTCTCGTGCCGACCATCAGCATCTACGGAGATCCCCTTGACGCATCATTGGACGACATCTCGAAGAGTGGCGAGCCCATTTGGGGATGGAGCGCCAGGGCCGTCAGCACTGGCGACGCCCATGTTCGATCTGCCCAGGGTTTGGGCGCCAGCGACATCAGGCTCACCCAGCGCAGGCCGGAGGCCTTGACGAAGTGACTTGCGCTGGACCGCACTGCGTCGCGATATATCCCCTTGGCCTTGATCCGCCTACCACGTCGCCGCTCCAGGGTCTCGTCGATCCCAAACACCAGCGGGCCATCGCCGTGATCGAAGTGTTGGATCAAGAGCAACAGCAGGCAGTGTACCAACCGGAGGGGCGACCACCCGGCACGGTTGAGAACGTGGTGATACCGTGCAAAGCTCGTGTCGTCGCTGAGTCCCATGACGCGGAGCGCCGAGGTGACGGTGCGCTTGCGCGTGGCCAGGATTGCCCCAATTAGGAGCACCTGGGCCTTCGACCACGTCCTGGCCTGGAACATCGGCGCGAACGGGTTGAGTAAGGATATAATCGCATCGGGCAGAGCCTGCCCCGTACTGGATACGGGGGTGAGCATAACTTGACCTTTCGTGATGGTTTGGTCTTGCTAGCTTACCCTGTTCCCGTCATTTGTCTATACTTTGTACAAAGTCCAGCTTAGTAACAACGACTGACTACGCCAGGAAGGCGAATCTCACAAGTTCAGCAAGCGGAGGCAGCATGGCCGACAGGAAGTTGCGAGTGGCGATCATCGGCTGCGGACGTATGGGCCAGCAATATACTGAAGTGTACAAAACGTTCGAGAATACCGAGGTCGTCGCCATCGCCGAGTACAGCGATGACAGGCGAATAGTCGTCGGCGAGCGTTTCGGCGTCAATGCGCTCTTCAGGGATGCCGAGGAGATGTACCAACAGATGGACGAGGTCCCCGATCTCGCTGTCGTCGTCCTCCCCGGTAAGTTCATCAAGGAAGCCGTCATCGCCTCCGCCCAGGCGGGCGTGCGCGGCATCTCCACCGACAAGCCCATAGGCGCGAGGCTATCCGACGTAGACGAGATGATCTCCACTTGCGAGGAACGGGGAGCCGTCTTCCACGGGGGAAACCTCCAGCGCGCCCGCGCTGACGTTCAGGAGGCCGCGAGCTGGCTCCGCAATGGCGACTACGGAGAGGTTCTGGGCGCGACTGTCAACTCGTGGGGCGGCGAGATTTCCGGCGGCGGGTGTCAGCACATCGCAGTCCTACGGCTCCTAACAAACGCGGAGATTACCGAGGTGATCGCTTGGGGCAAGCCGCTGGAGGCCCTCGAATCGAAAGAAGACAGCGGCCTTATTATCAACGGCCGCTTTAAGATGAGTACCGGCATCGAGACCACCGTATACGGCGAGCCGACACCCCATCGTGGTGTCGATGTCTGGACTGAGGACTCCCTTCTGCGCTGGGACTGGGACGACGTCATGGACATCTACCAGGGATTCGACGACAACGGTGCGCGCACCAAGTCCGACCGTGAGTTCCCGCCGTTCGCTTGGCCAAAGTATGGTTACCTCGCAAGCTCGATCCTGTCGTTCATCTCCGCCGTCGAGAACGGCACGGAGATGGCGATATCCGGCTACGACCTGCTCAAGTCGCTTGAAGTCGCCATTGCCGCCAAGTATTCGGCCCTCTGGGGCTCGATTCCCCTCTCCCTGCCGTTGGAGGACCGCTCTTTGACTCTCTACCCGAGTCTTTACCGGTGGTACGGGGGTGACTACTTTGGAATCCGCCAACGGATAATGCGTGCGGTCCCTGTTTCCTGGAGGGAGACACTAAGTAGAACATTCGGAACGTAGATTACCTGGCCCACATGTAATAAGCATACCGTCGGTCATAAAGTCGTAAGGAACGGGTGATCATCAGGTAGCATAGGTGCTGCTGTGCACGCAAAACGAGGTACCATTTCACGATTTTAGCCCACATTTCCCATATCAACCCTGCAGGGCGTGCCGTAATCAGTGACATAGGCGACCGTTGTAGCCGAATAGCGGATCATAGCAGTTATCATGAGTGCTAGACTGGTCATGATCGACAGCTTTAGTTCTTGATAACGTACCTACCCTGGAGGCACCCAATGGGTGAAAGCACCAGCCCCCGCGCCAAGCTCCGTTTCGACCGACGTGTACGGTTGGAGTTTCGCGGCGCTACCATCACCTCGGACGCTGGGCTGCTGGCCTGCCGCGAGTTGGACGATGCACTGGGACTGACAGAGACGGCGGAGGAGGGTCTGCAGGAGAGTCGGGGCGGTCGTAACGTCCAGCACCGATTGGTGGGCCTTCTCAGGCAGTCGGTGTACAGTCGTCTGGCAGGCTTCGAGGATACCAACGACGCTGAACGGTTGGCCGACGATCCGACGATGCGGGTAGTAGTTGGACGGCGAGGTGGTCCTGAGAGATCGGCCGCCAGCACCAACACCATGAGCCGGTTCGAGACCGAGGTGCTTACCCAAGACGGCAACGTGGAAGGGTTGGGCCGACTGAACGCTGAGTGGGTGGACGGAGCTATGTCCCGCACTCAGCACCGGCGGGTGATCTTGGACATGGACAGTTCGGAGAGCCCGGTACATGGAGAACAGGAGGGAGCATCGTACAACGGTCACTTTGGGAGCACGTGCTATCACCCTTTGTTCGTGTTCAACCAGTTCGGTGACTGCGAGGGCGCCAAGCTGCGTGCGGGGAACGTACACAGCGCGCACAGGTGGCGTGATGTATTGGATCCGATCCTGTCTCGCTACGGGGCGACAGGAGTGCGACGGTACTTTCGGGCCGATGCCGCATTCGCCAAGCCGGACATCTATGAGTACTTGGAGGAGCGGCGAGTCTTCTACGCCATACGGCTGCCGAGCAACAAGGTGCTGCAATACGAGATCGCTCCACTGCTGATACGACCTGTGGGGAGGCCGCCGAAACGTCCGGTGATCCTATACGACGACTTTTGGTATCGTGCTGAGAGTTGGGACCGCGCTCGGCGGGTGGTGGTCAAGGTGGAGTGGCATCAGGGAGAGCTGTTCCCTCGGGTGGGCTTCATCGTCACGAACATGACGGCTGGCCCCGAAGGAGTGGTGCGATTCTACAATGGTCGTGGGACGGCCGAGCAGTGGATCAAGGAAGGGAAGTATGCGCTGAACTGGACTCGGCTGTCGTGCCATCGGTTCGTGGCCAACCGGGTGCGTCTGTCTCTGTTCATTCTGGCGTACAACCTTGGGAACTTCCTTCGCCGGTTATGTTTGCCCAACGCGTTCAAGCACTGGTCGCTGCGGAGTGTGCAGGTCAAGCTAATCAAGATGGGAGGTCGTCTGGTGCGGCACTCCCGTCGATTGATCTTTCAGTTGTCCGAGGTGTCGGTTCCTCGACGGTTGTTCCAGGGAGTGTTGGATCGTATCGGCCGGTTATCGCCGGCGCCAAGCTGAGGGAGGGTATAACCACGATTTTGCCAAGAGGGAGAGCGCTCCAGGGAGTCGGCTTGTCTTCAATGCGCTTTCACCCCATTGGCGGGGGCCCGAAGACGACAAAGATGGACAAGAAGCATGGTTCACGGCGAGAAACGCATCCCTTATTGGATAGACCGGAGATTGACTGGCCTTGCAGGACCCGAGTATCATGCCATTATCTCGTTTGGACTGCCCATTGAGCCTGACGACTCCCAATATGGGAAATACCGTTTGGATTACGGTTGCTTGCCTTCTGGCGGTAACACTCGCAGGCCTGGGTTGCAACCGTCAGGATCAGGCGGTCAAGTGGGGATACGGCGGGCCGGGCGCGCCGGAACACTGGGCCTCGTTATCCGATGAGTACGCAGCGTGCGACGACGGTACGCAACAATCTCCAATTGATATTGCGGATGATATTGCCGGATACGACACGGACGAAACCCCGCCCATTTCGTTCTCATACGCCAGCGACGCCGTAGCCGTGCGCAACGACGGGAGATTTGTACAAATTGACTATGCGGGGGGCAACACCCTGAGCGTTGGCCCACGATCCTACAAGCTGAAGTCGGCGCACCTGCATGCCCCTTCGGAACATCGCGTAGAAGGTACGAACTTCGCGGCGGAACTGCACCTCGTCCATGCGGATGCCGACGGTAACTTGGCAGTGGTGGGGCTGCTGTTCAAGCTGGGTGCCCACAGCCCCGTGGTGCAAGCGATTCTTGATGCCGCCCCGAGTCCTGGTGATACCGTCGGCACCAGCTCTATTCTCAATGCCAAGGACTACCTGCCCGCGGAACTCGGCTACTACCGGTACGACGGTTCAAAGACGACACCTCCCTGCGATGAACCCGTTGAGTGGTATGTCATGCGCCACCAGAAGACCGTCTCCCAAGAGCAGGTCGATGACCTTCTCGCCTTGAGCGGCGGTCCTACCAATCGTCCTGTCCAGCCCATAGGCGACCGCGTGATAACGGCCCGGTAGCGGACCGCGAACGGCCGGTCTCGCGTTGCTAACCTGCTTTCTCTCGTATGGCCTTCGACACGGCCTGAGGGTTCATCGGGAGCTTGTGCAGTCGAAGGCCGATGGCGTCGTGTATGGCGTTGGCGAGCGCGGCCATGGGCGGTGAGATGTTGGCTGAAGACTCCCAATATGGGAAATACCGGTTTAGTGCTCTTCCAATTCTTGGGTGTCAAGGGCGGAGCGAAAATGTACCGGAGCGTCTGAGCAGACTTCGAGGCCGGCGGCCGCGTAATCGTTCTTCGCCACGTTCGCCAGCGGGCTCGGCACGCAGGCATCGTCGGCCCACGAGTTGCCCCTGAGGGCGATCTCAATCAGCGTATCAGCCAACCCGCCCACTCCGGCCGCGATGCTGGTGAAACTGTTGTTGCCGAGTCCCCTGTCCACCTCGTTGTGCAGCCACAGTTGCCTCAGCCTCTCCAGGCCGCCCAGCGTGGCCGGGACTTCACCGCTCAGGCTGTTGTTGTGCAGCCGCAGCCGCGTCAGGTTGTCGAGGTTGCTCAGGTCCGGAATCGTGCCCGTCAGCATATTGTCGCGCAGGTTCAGGTCGTCCACGCTGGGTGGCAACATGTCACCCGACGGGATAGAACCCGTCAGCTGGTTGCTGTGTAGCCACAGGAGCCTCAGCCTCGTCAGCTCGCTCAGGTCCGGTATCGTGCCGCCCAGCGGGTTCCTGTCGATGATCAGCCACGTCACGTTCGGAGGCAGCATCGACCCGTCAGGGACGCCGCCCGTAAGCATGTTGTTTGCCAGCTTGAGCTTCTGCAGGCTGGTCATACCGCTCAGGTCCGGTATCGAGCCGGTCAGGCTGTTGCCCCACAGCCACAACTCCCTCATGTTCGTCATGCCGTTCAGCCAACTCGGGACGGGGCCGGTCAGGCCGCTGTCTTGAACCGTCTCGTCGTAGTTGTTCGGCAGGTACAACTCCTCTAGGCCGGTTATGCGGCTTAGATCCGGTATGTCACCGCTCAGTTTATTGCTGTGAAGGTTCAGAACTCTGAGGTTGGTCAGGTTACCTAATTCTCCAGGAATCTCGCCAGTCAAGGCGTTGCTGCGGAGGTTCAAGTCGGTGAGCATAGAGAGACTGCCCAACACGGATGAGATCGTCCCATCCAAGCCTTTGCTGGGGAGGGCAAGTCGAGTGATGCGTTGAGGTGTCCCACCGAGCCTGACACCCTCCCACTGCGCGATGGAAGTCGTCTCCGACCAGTTGAACGAACCACTCCCAGCCAGGGTATCCCGCGCCTCCAGCAACGCCTCGCAGTCGGACACCAGCCCCGTGTTCGTCGCGTCCCCCACTGCCCCTTCGGCGACACAGACGCTCGGATCTGCAGGCGTCCCAGTTGTTGTTTCCGACCAAGGCCCTGTGCCCTTGGCGTTTTCCGCCCTCACCTGTATGTCGTACGATGTTTCGCCGGTCAACCCGGTGATGGCGTACTGCAACTCGCCGCTGGAGGTGGCGTTCCATACATCTTCCGCCACTGTCCAGTTGGAATCCACTGTCTCATCGGCAGCGGCCTCAATGTATCGAATGTCATAGGACTCGATATCAAGCCGTCCTGTATCGTCAGGAGCAGTCCAGACGATAGTTAGATTCCCAACACCAGTTGTGACCGAGCTTATTGCCGGAGCACCGGGCACCGTCAATCCACCTACCTGAATCGTATAGGTATGGGTCGCCAGACCGTCCTGAGAGGTAATCATGATACTGATGGTCGTGACGCCGGTATTCAGATCGATTTGATGACCGTCCAGCGAGCCGTCGGCATCAACGATTTCATTGTGGCTTTGATCGAGGAACCGGAAGGTAGCACCGTTTTCGTTGACAGGAGTCACTGTTATTCGCATCGTGCTTGTCAGTACCACGTAGTTGGTTCGATAGGGGTCGAATGGCGGGATCAACTCTCCTGGGTCTATCGCAAGACCGCTCAGCAGCACATCGCAGAACGGCAGACCAAGCTGGAGAAAATCATTATTCGTCAGATCCCGTAGTCCCGCTGGGACACATCCGCTCAGCCGGTTACCGGAGAGGTACAGCGATGTTAGATTGGCGAGGTTGCCCAGTTCCCTCGGTATCCTACCAGTTAAGTGGTTTTGGCCAAGAAACAGTTCTTGCAGGTTGGTAAGTCGGCCCAATTGGGCCGGAATCGGGCCAGTCAATTGGTTGCTACTAAGACGCAGCTTTTGAAGGTTGGCAAGCTCGCCCAGTTCAGGAGGGATTTGACCGGTCAATTGGTTCCCGATGAGCCCCAGTTCTTCGAGGTCAGCTAGGCCGCTCAGTCCGCTAGGGATCGGGCCGGTCAACTGGTTGAGACTGAGATACAGGGAGCGCAGTCTTGGAAGACTCCCCAGCCAAACCGGTATCCCACCCTTCAATTGATTCCAGCCGAGATTCAGCGACTGGAGTTCGGTCAGGTTGCTCAGTTCGACCGGTATCTCCCCAGTCAACTCGTTCCCGTTCAAATCCAGCGATCGCAGGCTGGAGAGTTCGCCTATCCAGACCGGTATGCCGCCCGTCAATTCGTTCCAGCCGAGATCCAGCGACTGGAGTTCGGTTAGGTTGCTCAGTTCGACCTGTATCTCCCCGATCAACTGGTTGTGGCCAAGATCTAGCGTACGCAGCTTATAGAGATCGCCAAGACTGACCGGTATCATTCCCGTCAACTCATTCCCGCTGAGACGCAGATTCTGCAGATTCGGTAACCTGCCCAACTCAGGCGGGATAGGGCCGGTCAGCTTGTTGCTGATTAGAATCAGGGATTGTAGGTTGGAGAGATTGCCAAGCTCCGATGGGATAGTGCCCATGAGGCCCAGAGCGTTCAACGTTATTCCTGTTACCCGATTGTCAACAATCGAGACGCCCTGCCATCTGTCTATGGCAAGGTCTTCGCTCCAGTTAAGTGACTGATCGTCGCGTAGAGCGTCCCTGGCCGCCAGCAGTGCTTCGCAGTCCTGGACTATTCTCGGATCCGCGTACCCCGATACTGCGGCGCTGTTGGGACACACACCCTCGAGCACCGTTATACTCACCGCCATAGTGTCTGTGTCGCCGTCAGCGTCCGTGGCGGTCAGGGCATAGCTCGTCTGATTGGCGCCGACGGATGTCTCTGTGATCCCTATCCGGGCTGGCGGGCCGGCGGAGAAGGTCACACCATTAGTCGGACTAGGAGAAATGGAGTACGTCAGCGTCCCGTTGCCATATGCGGCCTCCGGCAGAACTCGGCTGGCAGGAAGTCCCTCTGTGAAGGTGAATCCAATGCTGTCGTCCGCGAATATCGGAGCATCGTCGTCGATGATAGTCAGCGTGGCGCTCTCGGGTCCCGTGACGCCCTGTGGATTCCTCGCTGTGCCCGACACCGTTGCAATCTTCCTAGTTTCCACGAACTCAGTGTCGTCCACTGCGTCGATTATCACATAGAAGTCACTCACCGCCTGGCCAGCCGGAATGGTCAAGGTAGTCGACCCATATTTCACAATGTCAGCCGACGACGACGATACCGTGACTGTGGTTTCTGCACTCGACCTGTTGTCCAGAGTAGCAGTTAGTAATGTACGGTTCTCGTACCCGTACCCTTCCTCACCCTCAAGAATCTCCGCGCGTGACAGCGACAGAGTCACCACTGGAATTGTCTCGTCGTCGGCGACGGGCAGCGCAACAGGTTCCGGCTCGATCACGCCCTGGCTGCTCCCGTTTGTGGGCGTCGCTGAGATGGTCACGATCACGTCTCCCGTTCGGTTGCCGTTGTCAATGCCGGTGATCGTCACGTCGCCTTCACTTACCGTCTGGCGAGCCGGAATTGTCAGCGTCCCATTCGCGCTTAGAGTGACGGCGTCGGACGGTGCGATCGATAGTGTTACGAAGGTGTCCGCGCTCGATGGCCTGTGTAGCGTCGCCGTTACCTTGCTGGTCCCCCCATTCTCTGGTAGCCAGTATGGCGACAGCGCCAGGGCCACTCTAGGTGTGGCCGAAGTAGAGCTTCGGCGAAAGTTCGCTGTGATCTCCCGCCTGTCGTTGATAGTTCCCACAGCGTCAGCAGGCCCATCCACGCCAGTGGATGGGTTGTCTGTTGGAACGCCCATCGGATCGCCATTATTGGTCAACTCAGGATTCGAGAAGTAGGGAATTCGTGGGCACCGAAAACTTCCAACAAACCGACACTGACTACGGTAAGCCATGATCGTCCTCCAGCGGGCGGACTCGGGAGTGTTCGGCTCGAACATCCGCTGGTTCACGTAGCCAAAGTTAGCCGCACTTCCTGGACTATTGTCTTCAAACCCGCGGTGGATGAATTCATACCTGTCGTGGTCGAGGCCCATGTTGTGGCCAAGCTCGTGGGCAAAGACCAAGCCTGTTGGAGAGCTGATTGAGGTGCCGTTTGCGAAGCCTATAAGGCCAAATCCAGATGCCTCGCCAGTGTCGTAGGATGCGTCAAGGATTAGGTAAGCCAGGCCGCCCACATTTTTTCTACCGACCACTAGGTGAACGAGGTCTGCAGCGTACAAATCGCGCAGCTCGTGAAGGCGGTCCATATGTCCGTCGGAATCGTCTGAGAGCCTGCCTAAGTCAACGCTGGAGTCACCGTCCTCGATGTAGTCCACCTGCTCCCTAAACACCAACTTGATCCTGTGAATAACCCCGCTATTCGCGTATGCCTGGTTGGTCTCAGCGACGAACAGATCGATCAGCGCCTCTATGGCCGCCCTGCCTCCTTCGAAATGCTTGGCAGATGGCGTGTACACCACCATCACGTCTATTTCTGATCCGTCGTCCAGAGGGACGTCGTCCGCCTGGGAGTGAGAGTCTCGTGCTGACACAGAGGCTTCGAGCGGCTCGCCCAACGGTGGGAGCGAGGACTCGTCGATCTGACGGATCACGTACGTGCCGTCACCGGCGGTCCTGATGGAGTAGACTGCTTCGAGTGTGCGCACCGTGCCGACCACAATGCTGCCGTTCACCACCATGGTCATCGTCCCCAACTCCACACCGTCCAGCCTGCCCCACAGCGCATGACCCGATGAAGTCCGCTCCACATGCTCGACTATACCGGTGAACACGACACCGTCAAACAGGTTCAGCACCAGCGACTGCGCCTTCGGAGGTTCCCCTGTGACGGGATCCTTGGTGCCAACCGGAGACTCAATAACCTGAGTGAGCTGTTCGAAGTCGATATCCACCAAACGGCTGTCGAGAGTTTCAACGTCGGAACTGGGAGGCGGTTCACCCTCGACCTTGGAGAACAGACCAGCGGACTGGGCTTGGGTGTCGACCTCGTCTGAGGTAGCGGTGTCAGCAGCTGCCGCCGGGGTTGAGTTCGGAGTGGCTGTAAAGGTTGGAGGGACCGTCGGTGTTAGAACTGCTCCTTCCGCCGCGGCTGGTGCGTGCAAGTTGAACGGGCTGACAAGCACCATCAACAGGATGACCATAAGCAACAGAACCGTAGTAATCCGTCGCTTGGCGGTTTCGAGTAAGGTCAACATGGATCCCGCTTACAATCCCTCAACGCTTTCGCAGATCTCGATGCCGGCCTCCGCGTAATCGTTCTTCGCCACGTTCGCCAGCTCGGCAGGCACGCAGGCATCGTCATTCCACGGGTTGCCGTCGAGGGCGATCTCTATCAGCGTGTCCGCCAGGTCCCCCACTCCGGCCGCGATGCTCGTGAAACTGTTGTTGCCATTATGGGTCTTCGTCGCGTCCTCATTGTGCAGCCACAGGTACTTCAGGCTGTCCAGTCCACCCAGCGTGGCCGGGACTTCACCGGTCAGGCTGTTGTTGTGCAACCTCAGCCGCGTCAGGTTGTCCAGGTTGCTCAGGTCAGAAATCTCACCCATGAGCATGTTGTCGCGCAGGTTCAGGTCGTCCAGACTGGCGGGGAAGTTGTCACCCGCCGGGACCGAACCCGTCAGCTCGTTGCTGTGCAGCCACAGGAGCCTCAGGCTCGTCAGGCCGCTCAGGTCCGGTATCCCACCGCCCAGTTGGTTCCTGTCGATGATCAGCCACGTCACGTTGGGCGGCAACATCGACCAGTCAGGGACGCCGCCATCCAGCAAATTGTTGGCCAGCTTCAGCTTCTTGAGGCCGGTCATGCCGCTCAGGTTGGGTATCGAGCCGGTCAGACGGTTGCCCCAGAGCCACAGCTGCGTCATGTTGGTCATATCGTTCAGCCACGTAGGGACCGGGCCCGTCAGCTTGTTGTTCGGAAGGTACAGCTCCTCCAGGCCGGTCGAGCGGCTCAGGTTGGGGATGCCTCCACTCAGCCTGTTGCTGTGGAGATTCAGGACTCGAAGGTTGGTCAGGCTGCCCAACTCGGCTGGGAGTGACCCCCTCAGTCCATTCGTGCGCATGTTGAGGTGAGTCAGGCTCGTGAGCAGTCCCATCTCATCCGGGACCGTTCCATCCAGTCCCTTATCCCGGATGTCCAGCCGCACAACCCGCTGCGGGGTCCCAACGATGGTTACTCCCTCCCAGGCGGTCATGGCGGTGTCGTCCGACCAGTTCAGCGACGCGGTCCCCGCCAGCTCGTCACGTCCCTCCAGGAGCGCCTCGCAGTCGGACACGAGTCCCGGGTTATCGGCCGCGTCCGCCACGGCGCCGCCACCGGCGCAGTCATGGCTCACGTCGGCGACTATGATGGTCACCGTGATGGTGTCGGTGGCCCCGGACGGGTCCGTCGCCGTGACCTCTACGGTGTACCTGGAATCCGTACCCGCGTCCACGCCGTCCTTCGTGCTCAGCTGTCCGCTGGACGCGTCGATGTCGAAGGACGCGGCATCTGCGCCGCCGAGCGTGTATGTCAGCACGTCGTCATCTGCATCCGTGGCCTCGACCGGGGCGCCGATGTCGGCGCCCGCCGTCGCGTCCTCGGCGACTGAACGAGTGGTCGTGTCTCCGTCCGTGAACTCCGGAGGGACGTTGGAGGTGGCCCCGACCTGGATGCCGGCGGCCGTGACGGACCAGGGGCCGTTCCCGGCCTCGTTGACCGCACGGACCTGCAGGTCGTACCGGTCGCCGTTGGTCAGGCCGGACAGGGTGTATTCCAGGGCGCCGGAAGTCCAGACATCCTCCTCTAACGTCCAGTTGTCGTCCGACTTGTCTGCCGCGTCGCTCAGGATGTATCGCAGGTCGTATGATGTGACGTCAGCCCCGCCGTCGTCTGCCGGCGCGGACCAGGCAATGGACAGACTGCCGTCGCCCGGCGTCACCAGGAGGGACGCCGGCGCACCGGGTGCGTTGACTGTGGACGGCGTGCCGGTCTCGCTGGCGGACCAGGGGCCGTTCCCGGCGGCGTTGACCGCACGGACCTGCAGGTCGTACCGGTCGCCGTTGGTCAGACCGGACAGGGTGTACTCCCATGCCCCCGAGCTCCAGACATCCTCCTCTACCGTCCAGTTGGCGTCCGACCTGTCCTGCGCGTCGCTCAGGATGTATCGCAGGTCGTATGACGTGACGTCCGCCCCGCCGTCGTCTGCCGGCGCGGACCAGGCAATGGACAGACTGCCGTCGCCCGGCGTCACCACGAGGGACACGGGCGCGCCGGGTACGTTGACCGGTTGGGATGGCTTCCGCGGCGTACCGGTCTCGCTGGCGGACCAGGGGCCGTCCGCGACAGTGTTGACCGCCCTGACCTGCACCTCGTACCGGACCCCGCTGCTCAAGTTGAAGCCGGTCGACTCGTTGAGGCCATATTGCAGGAGGCCTGAACTCCAGATGTCCTCCCGCACCGTCCAGCTGTCGTCGGCCTTGTCTGTCGCGTCGCTGCGGATGTAGCGCAGGTCGTAGGACGTGATTGCGGACCCGCCGTCGTCGGCTGGGGCGGACCAGGTGATTGACAGAGCGTAGTTGCCGGGGCTAATCACGTCGATGGTCGGGGCGCCGGGCGTGGTCCGCGGGGTATCCGTGGCGGTGGCGGACCAAGGGCCGTCCCCGGCGTCGTTGACCGCGCGCACCTGCACGTCGAACCCGACCCCGTTGGTCAGTCCGTCGAGATCGTACGAGAGAGGACCGGAAGTCCAGATGCCGTCCCTTGCCGTCCAGCTGTCGTCGGCCTTGTCCAGGGCGTCGCTGCGGATGTAGCGCACATCGTAGGACGTGATGGCGGACCCGCCGGTATCCGAAGGGGCGGACCACGACACGGCGAGGGCGCCGTCGCCGGGGGTGATCAGGTCGATGGTTGGGGCGTCGGTTACCGTTTGGGGCGTGGCTGAGGCGGTGGCGGACCAGGGACCTTCCCCGGCTACGTTGACCGCACGCACCTGCACGTCGTACCCGACCCCGTTGGTCAGACTGTCGACGGTGTACCGCAGGACGCCGGAGGTCCAGATGCCGTCCCGCTCCGTCCAGCTGTCGTCGGCCTTGTCCGCCATGTCGCTGCGGATGTAGCGCGCGTCGTAGGACGTGATAGAGGACCCGCCGTTATCCGTAGGGGCGGACCACGACACGGCCAGGGCGCCGTCGCCGACAGTGATCAGATTGATGGTCGGGGCGTCGGGCGCCGTCTGGGGAGTGGCGGAGGCAGTGGCGGACCAGGGGCCGTTCCCGGCGCCGGTGACCGCGCGCAACTGCACGTCGTACCGGACCCCGTTCGTCAGGCTGGACAGGGCGAATTCCAGGGCGCCGGATGTCCAGATGCCGTCCCGCTCCGACCAGTTGGCGTCTGCCTTGTCCGCCGCGTCGCTGCGGATGTAGCGCGCGTCGTAGCCCTCGACGGTCGAACCGCCGGTGTCGGCCGGAGCGGACCAGGCGATGGCAAGCGCCTCATCGCCTGGGGTCACCGAGTCGATGGTTGGGGCTGCGGGTATCGTCTGGGGCGTGCCGGAGATGGAGCCGGACCACCGGCCGTCACCGGCCTCGTTGACCGCGCGAACCTGCAGGTCGTACCCGACCCCGTTGGTCAGGCCGGACAGGGTGTATTGCAGGGAGCCGGAGCTCCAGACGCCGTCCCGCTCCGTCCAGTTGTCGTCGGACTTGTCCGCCGCGTCGGACCGGATGTAGCGCAGGTCGTAGCCGGTGATCGCGCTGCCGCCGGTGTCCGCCGGGGCGGACCAGGCAACCGCGAGCGTCTCGTCGCCGGGAGTCACCGAGTCGATGGTCGGGGCGCTCGGTGTCGTCAGCGGTTTGCCGGCGCCGGCGCCGGACCATGCCCCATTCCCCACGGCATTCGCCGCCCGCACCTGCACGTCATAGTCCACGCCGTTGGTCAGGCCGGACAGGGTGTAACGCAGGGCGCCGGAGGTCCAGATGCCGTCCCTCACCGTCCAGTTGGCGTCCGCCTTGCTGGGAGCGTCGCTGCGGATGTAACGCAGGTCGTAGGAGGTGATGCCGCGGCCGCCGTCACTGGCCGGGGCGGACCAGGCCACCGCGAGCGTCTCGTCGCCGGGGGTCACCGAGTCGATTGATGGCGCGCCGGGCCTGGTCAGCGGAGTACCGGTCCTGGTGGGAGACCAGGGACCGTCTCCGGCGGCATTCACCGCCCGCACCTGCACGTCGTACTGCACGCCGTTGGTCAGGCCGGACAGCGCGTATCGCAGCGCGCCTGAAGTCCATATGCTGTCATTCACCGTCCAGTCGTCGTCGGACTTGTCCGCCGCGTCGCTGCGGATGTAGCGCAGGTCGTAGGCGGTGATGTTTCGGCCGCCGTCCTCAGCCGGAGCCGACCAGGACACCGTGAGCACTCGATCACCCGGTGTCACCGAGCCGATGGACGGCGTGTCGGGGGTAGTCTGGGGTGTGCCGTATTGCCAGCAACAGGCGAAGGGCTTCCAGCGACTCCAGTCGCTTGGCAGTTCACCGTATTTGTTTCTCCCCCTGACCTGGATCTTGTACTGGACGCCGTTATCCAGCCCATCGATGGTGTACTCCAGGGGACTGGTCCCCGTGATGTTCCGGCGGTACTCCCATTCGGGGCTGTCCGGACCCACGTCGAAGACGTAGACGAGGTCTGTGTAACGCAATTCGTAGCCGGTGATTTCGTCGTCGCCGCCGTCGGTCCAGGAAACCGTGAGAGTGCCGTCCCCGGGTGCCAACGAGTCGATCGTGAGATCAACGGGCTTCTTCCGGGGGATTAGGGTCAGGCTGGACCAGGGACCTGCGCCGATCCGGTTGCGCGCTCGCACCTGTATCTTGTACTCGACGTGGGCGGTCAGGTTCCCGACCCACGTGTTGTTTCCCGCCGACGGCCCTTCAATGATGTCCCGGGCGGGCTCCGAACGCTTGACGACGTTCGTGGGATCGCTCGTGGGATGGTGGTGTATGTCGTATGAGGTGACGGTGTGCCCGCCGTTGTCCGAGGGGCCTATCCACGATATGAAGAAGCTGCTCTCGTGGGTCGAGACCCGTTTCAGGTTTCCCAAAGCGGCCGGGACCCTGCCGGGGGAACTTCTCGGCAGCACGGCTGGCGGCGGGCTCGTTCTGTCTTCCGAGCTGATCGAATATGCGTCTATCGTGTACCAGACGCTGTTTTGCAGTCCGGTGATGGCATATTGCAGGGTTTCGGACGGGATGAGGTCGCTGGTCGTCCAATTATTGAAGTTGCTGTACCCCGGATGGTCCGACCGTATGTGGCTCACCTTGTAGCCGGCCACCGTGACCCCCGACTTGGCCGGGGCGGCGGACCATCTGACCGTGAGAGTGCCATCGCCCGGGGCCACCGAGATGTTGCCGGGCGGGTTGGGCCTCTCGAACATTGGTGATAGTCTCCAGATGCCGGACCAGGAGCCGTCTCCAGCGCGGTTTACCGCACGCACCTGCACGTCGTATCGGACGCCGCTCGTCAGGCCGACAATCGTGTGGGAATCGCCGGTCAGGTCATCCACCTGGGTCCACTTGTCGTCCGCCTTGTCCTCCGCGTCGCTGCGGATGTGGCGCAGGTCGTAGTGTGTGACGGGCGCCCCGCCATCATCGGCGGGGGGTTCCCAGGAAACCCAGAGTTGGCCGGGTGTCTCCTCCGAGAACCTCCCAATGACGGGAGCGCCCGGGGGGGACGGTTCCACATTGTTGACGGTCGCGGACCAGGACCCCGCGCTGGCGGAGTTCACCGCCCTCAGCTGGAAGTCGTACTGGACAGTGGCGGTCAGTCCTCCGACCGTGTACCTCAGTGCGCCGGAGGTCCATACGCTTTCCAGAACTGTCCAGTTGTCGTCGGCCTTGTCCGTCGCGTCACTGAGGATGTGGCGCACGTCGTAGCTGGTGATGTCGGCGCCACCGTCGTCTGCCGGGGCGGACCACCTGATGTTCACTGTCGTGCCGTCCGAAATCGCCCGGTCAATGGTGGGCACGCCAGGTACCTCCGGGGGGTCTCCGGGAATACCGGTGCGTGGATTGTTCCAGTCGGACCATCCGCCGGAGCCCTTGGAATTGACCGCCTGCAGGCCCAGTCTGTACCGGACGCCGTTGTCCAGCCCGCTGAGGGTGTACTCCAAATCGCCGGAGGTCCAGATGCCGTTTTCGTAGGTCCACACAGAGAGTACGTTCGGCGGATGGTCGCGTTTGTGCCGGAGGTTGTAGCCGGTTATTGTGGCGCCCCCATTGGAAGCGGGCGGCGACCACGTGATGGTGAGCGATTCGTCGGCTGGAGTCACTGTGTCGATGGATGGCGTGCCGGGAGGCCCTGTGGGGGTTCTGGTGACACGTTCGGACCAGGCGCCGTCACCTGCGGCGTTGATCGCCCGCACCTGCATGTGATACGCGACGCCGTTCGTCAGGCCCAGGATCCTGTAGGCGCCGGCTGACTGACTGAAGTCTTCCTCGAGGGTCCAGTTGGCATCGACCGAATCGTCCGCGTCGCTCCTGATGTAGCGCAGGTCGTAAGAGGTGATGTCAGACCCGCCGTCGCTCACCGGCTTCGACCATACAACGCGTATCTGACCGTTGCCGGCAACCGCATACCCTAAGTAAGGGGCTGCGGGGACCGTGGCGGCCTTGCCCGAGACGGTGGGGGACCAGGAGCCGTAGCCGTTGGCGTTGACCGCCCGGGCCTGCACGTCGTAATCGGCGCCGTTCGTCAGTCCGGTGATGGTGGCCTGAAGGGCGCCGGAGCTCCAGACGCTGTCTCTGACGGTCCAGTTGTCGTCGGCCTTGTCCGTCGCGTCGCTGCCGATGTAGCGCAGGTCGTAAGAGGTAATGTCAGACCCGCCGTTGCTCGCCGGAGCAGCCCAGACAACGGTGATCGCCTGATCGCTGGGGGTCAGCGACTCTATGGCCGGAGCCGAGGGCACCGTTGCGGTCTGCGCCCACACGCTCCCCCCAACGAGCAGGGTGCATAAGAGGACACACACCGCTGCCGCGATCAACCATTTGGGTGTCAGGAGCATCTTGTTCATGTCGTTTCTCCTCTGGCTGATTCACCAAGCGGGTTGCATCCCCACCTTGCGATCAATCACCGCATGGACTCGAGTTGGCCTGTTGACGCGTTCGTTTCCTTCTCCGGTCACTTGGTTGCATTCGCAATGGCCCTTGCCGCATCGGCGTGGAACACAACCCCGGCGCCTACGCTCCTTATGCTGCGGCCGGCGGATTGGCCTATAACAACGCTACGTCCTCCCCGGACAGCAGGCGCTGGTCGACCAACAGTCGCATTCACGCAGAGTGGCAGCCAGTGATTCCGCTTATCATCCGATCGGTTCTACCCATGAAAAACGCTAACGACTCCTCATCGATTTGGTAAGTGCCGCATCACTCTTTTGGTGCGGCAACTTGTTTGCTCTGAGGGAGAGTGTTTCTGCAACGTTTTGCTCTTGCGGACGCAAAGACATGGCGGCTAGATTGGTAGTCATGCACACACCGCCGGGACCGCCAATCGCTCCACGTTCTCACGCGCACACCTGCCGGAGCGGGTTGCCTGAATCGGGTTTTGGCCCTGGTCATGGTTTCAATCTCCGTGCATGAATGAGCGCCGGGCGCTCCGCTCAGCCTCCCGGCTCGTCGTGGCCGCTGTGCCAGCCGGAGCCGAAGGTCATCCCGTCCTGGCCGAGCACCCAGACCCGCACGTCTTCCGTGGTCACCCAGCCGCCCTCCGCGGTAACCTCGAAGGCATCCGTGCCCAGCAGGTCCTTGAGGTCCGTTCCAACCAGTGTCTTGTCGTAGTGGTCGATGACCGTGCCGCTCTCGTCGGCTATGAATGCGAACCACTCCCCTTGGACGTTGTCGGCGCTGTTGTAGTAGGCGATGGTCTCGTGCAGTCCCGCAAAATCGGTCTCGGGGCTGGCGAAGTAGGCGATGGTCCCCTCCAGCCCCACCTGGCGGAACACGCTGGCGGCCGTGTCCACCATGGCCTGGGTGAACGCGTCGGCGTTGACGTACCAGCCCGAGCCGAACAGCAGGCCGTCGTGCCGCATCACCCAGGCGTTCTTCAGCTCGAACTCGCCGGTGTAGCCGGGCCCGAAGTCCCCGTGCTCGGGGTTGGCGGACACGTAGGTCACCCACTTGCCCTCGTCCGTCGCAGAGAGCATCTCCGGGGCGTAGTGATAGCCGTTGACGTCGGTGCCCACCCAGCCGTTCACGTCCAGCCCCACGCGTTCGGGGTCGGGATGCGCGGCGACGCGGCCGTCCTCGCCGATGATGAAGACGTACCACTGGCCGTCGATGCTCTCCTTGCGGCTGTAGTGGGCAAGGGTGTCCTCCCGGCCCCGGGTCTGGTAGCGGGCGATGGCCGCGTCCACGACGAACGCGGTGTAGTAGGCGGGGGCCGACCTGGAGGGGATGGAGGCCACCACCCCGCGGGCGATGCGCTCAGCCTCGGCGGCCGTGACGCCCCCGTCCGGCTGTGGCGGGGCCGGGGCGGCGGCGAGCTCGGCGCGGACGATCTCCCTGACCTCGTCGGCGGTGAGACCCGGCCCGGCGTCACCATCCCCGCAGGCCTCCAGGAGGAGCAGCGCCGCGAGGCGGTGAGGACTAGGGGAGAGGAAGGGAGGGGCTTACCGGACGGGGAGAACCGGCTGGACGTGAGCCGCTGGGTCGTGCACAGGAGACACGCCGGCAGTGGGAGCGGCGCAGGATGCCGAGGGGCGTTCATGACCTACCCCCGGTTTGCCGGGGCCAAGAGTCGGGGGGGAGGGACATTTGAGCTAGGCCGTCGTGGACGGCAGTCTCCAGGGCCGCCTCAACTGCATGGACCGGTCTGTCGAGCGACATGTGAATGCCTCCCTCGCACAGGCGGGATTCAGCGGGACCTACCTCGATTTCCCCATGTAGAGTTGCAGCCTGTGATTCCGCCTATTCCTGTGGTTCTTCTTACGCATTAACCCATTGAAACGCTAGGGCCTCTTCATCGATTTGGTAAGTGCCTAATCACACTTCTTGGTGAGGTAATTGGGACTGCACTTTGTTAGTTTTTGGAGAGTGTGTTTCTGCAACGTTTCGCTCTTGCCTGCATAAACGAAAGTGGCTTAGATTAGTAGTCATAACCACACCGCCGTCACACTCGATGTTCGCATGCCCACACCGGAGAAGAGATGTCTCAGGCGCATCGCCAAAGCCGGGGCCTTCAGTCTTGCGAAGCTGGCGTACCGGCCTGCGGGTTGGCCGGAGCGCTAGGCCGTGTATGCGCCGCTGTTCCTTTCGCAAGATCTGGGGGCAGGCTGGTACAAGATTGCTGCGCCGGTACCGCAGGCGGTGCAGTGTCAATCAAGCGGGCTCCGGCGTCGCCTCACACCTGGGTTAGGTTGGGTGTTGGAATAGGGGCCTGTACTTTATGAAGGCATCGATGGGCGCAATACAGACGCGGCTTCTTCAGATGCTCTGGCTTGACCCGGACGAGACATCGTACGCCGCCAACATCACGGTGTGGCTGCGCTGGCTCTTCTGGGTCGGCGCCGTGATCGAACTCGCCTATCGACCGGCGTTCACCCATGCCAAGTACATCCCGTTCATGCTCATGCACGTGCCTCTGGTCGCGCTCAACGGCTATGTGCACTACCGTCTGCTCTCCCGGCGCAGGGTGACGTGGCGTCACCTGCTACTCCTCAGCGCCATGGACATAGCGCTGATCACGGCCAGCGTCGTCGTCGACGGGGGTTTCGACAACTTCCTGTACATTCCCTACTATCCCGCCCTTGCCGCTTTCGCCGCCGTCTTCACCTCGGCTCTGCTGAATCTCGCCTGGACCACGTTCACCGCCTCCATATATGTCGGCGTGAGTCTGACCGTCGGCTCGGGCATGGCCTTCGATGGGACCAACGAGAAGATGCTGTTCTCCAGGGTGCTCGCTATGTTCGGGGTGGTCCTGGTTGTCAACTTCATCACCCGGTTTCAGCGGCGCAGGGCGAGAGCGGCGATGGAACGGGAAAGGGAACTGCAACGGGAACGGATCGAGCTCTCCGAGACGATTCACGATACGGCCGCGCAGACCGCCTTCATGATCGGCCTGGGAATAGACGCGGCCAAACAGGTTGCCGGAGACTCGAACGAGGAGCTCGCCGCCAGGCTCGATGCGACCTCGCGGCTGTCGAAGACCGCCGTCTGGCAGTTGAGACACCCGATAGACATGGGCCGCATCTTCGAGGGCAGCGAGTTGGGCTGGACCCTGGACTCGCACGTCACGACGTTCAACACCATAACGTCGGTGTCGGCGGAGCTGACGCAGAACGGGGTGGAGCCGCCGCTTTCGGTAGAGGTCAGGAGTCTCCTGTTCTCCATAGCCCACAACGCCCTCGCCAACGCCTTCCGGCATGCCGGGGCGAGCAAGGTGCTGGTCGTCGACTTCGGACAGGATGAGCTTAGGCTGTCGGTGTCGGACGACGGGGTGGGACTTCCCGACGACTACGATGAGCGCGGCCACGGCTTCGGAAACATGCTGGCGTACGCCGAGCGTCTGGGCAGACGCCTTATCGTCGAACCCACGGGACCGGTCGGGGGCGCGAGCGTGACCTGCGTGATGCCGTTGTCTCGTGGCGGAAAGGAGGGATAGATTGTCAACGGAGTCTCGTCGCATAAGGGTGCTGCTCGCCGACGACCATGCGGTCACGCGGGAAGGTCTTCAGTCGATTCTGGATCGGTCCGAGGAGTTTGAGGTGGTGGGGCAGGCCAGGGACGGAGTGGAGGCGGTGAAGGCGGCCTCCGAGTTGTCGCCCGACCTGATCGTCATGGACGTCATGATGCCCAGGAAGGACGGCGTGGAGGCGTGCCGGGAGATCATGGAGTCTCTCCCCGAGACACGGGTGCTCATGCTGACCGCCTCGACGGAGGCGAACGCCGTGATAGAGGCGGTGGCCGCCGGTGCGTCCGGCTATCTTCAGAAGGTGGCCGGGATGGACCAGGTCCTGGGCATGATGAAGAGCGCGGCTGCGGGCGAGGGGCGTCTGCCGACCGAGGTGGTGAGGCGGGTCTTCGACAGGATTCGGCGCGGGGCAAAACCGAAGGACGTCAACCTGACCCAGAGGGAGAGGGAGATACTCGTGTCGTTCTGCCGGGGCATGTCGTACGTTGCGATTGCGAAGGCACGGGAAGTCAAGGTGGTCACCGTCCGAAACGCCATCTACACCATTCAGGTGAAGCTGGGCGTCGACTCGAAGCAGGAGGTCGTGGTGTGGGCTGCGCAGAACGGTCTGCTGGATGATTGATCACACGGCCTGACCGAGACTCCCAACTCGAGGGACATCGTGCTTGAACGGGACTCGGGCAAGTGCCCCAATCTCACGAAATGCGTCGCCCGCAACCGAGGCCAACCTGTGTGTTCGGCAAAGTACGGGTTCACCTCCCGCAACCATTGCGTTCCTCCGCGCTGTCACACGATACTACTAGAGCTAAGGACGCGCCTCTGGACCGCCAGGTCGGAACACGGTTGATTCTCATCGGATCGGCCTTTGTTGTTCGCGGCCTTCAGCCAACGCCTCCTCAGCCTCCCGACTCGTCGTGGTGCCAGCCGGAGCCGAACACCAGCCCGTCGTGCTCCACCAGCCAGAAGTGCTTGTCCTCCACCTCATCGGTGGCGGGGTTCACGTCTTCGTGGTTCGCCCACACGCCCTCCTCGGTGGCCTTGAAGGAACCACCGTCAAGCATCTCTTGCAGGTGCACCGCGAAATCCTCGGCGTTATAGTGGCCCAGAATCTCGCCCTCGGGGGTCGCTATAAAGACGTACCACTGGGCCTCAACGCTGTTGGGGTCGTTGTAGTAGGCCATGGGTGGCTTCCAGCCCATCAGCGTGGTAGTGGGCGATGGCCTCGTCCACAACGAACTGCGTGTACTCGTCGTCGGAGATGTTCCAGCCGGAGGCGAACAGCAGACCGCCGTGCCTCACCACCCATACGTGCTTGTACTCCAGCGCGCCGCTGTGGTCGTCTCAGACGCCCCCGCTCTCCGGGTTGTGGTACACGTAGGACACTCACTTGCCTTCCTCGGTGACCGACAGCATGTCCGGCCCGAAGTTGTACCCGTTGGCATCGGTCCCGACGCAGCCCTTGAGGTCGAGTCCCAAGCGGTGAGCCGCTTCTTACTGTAGACAGAACTTTCTCACTAAGGGTTAGCTTGGAACTCTAGTGGAAATCGACTGGCTTGAGCTTAGTTGGGTGGACGGAGTCGCTAAACGCCGACATCGATTACACTTCCGCTGGGTTTTATCGAGGCGTTTATTCTCCGGCAAATCTTACCGAATGTATGAAGTGCCGATCGGTTAGGCCACCGGTAGCCCCTATGAACCCAATGTAGCCGACGAATGCTTTGTAGTTCTCGATGGTGTGGTCTATGGCGAGAGTTCTCTCCATCCCAGTTTGTGCGTTTGACAGATATACCCTGACGCGACCGTCGCTGTTCAATTCGACCTCCGCATCGAACACACCAGAATTCCTGAAGTTCAGTTCAAGATTCTTGGCCTCTAGGTGAGCGATATCAAAGACATCAGACCCCCCTCCCAATTCGGCGAGCGCGACAAAGTTGCCTGAAGGATCAGTTATGGGGAAGAAGAATCGTCGTCCTCCGACTTCATGGACACCCATTTCGTTCAAGAACGTATCGAAAACTACGGCGTATCCATTGAGATATCGGGAGCCCCAGCCACCCCCATAGTGGTAACGCCGCTCAAATAGGTCTAAGTCGGGCACGGTGCGTAGCAGTAGGAGAGCGAGCCCATCGGCTCCAGACCCACCCCCAATTTCGAATGAGAATTCGATCCGCAGTCCCTCTGAGTTAGTCAACTGGCGGCGAAGCAGCATTCCTACCTGGTTATGTTTTGCGGGAGTTAGCTGAATGATTTCGGCTGAAGGTACGTGCTCAGCCGAGCCATATAACAGCCAGCGATTGGTATCGAGGCGTCTACCGAATGTGGATGAGGCGCCGGATATGGACTTGCCGCCGATCATCCAGAGAAGGGCCGTCTGCTGAGTCTCAGAGAGACCCTCAATGCTCGAGATTGACCCGTGGACATGAGACCAGCCTTCCGTGCCCACATAAAGACGCCAGATCGACCGTAGACCCTCGACCACGGCGTCAAAAGTGGCATCATCTAGCTCCATACCCAACGACGAATCCAACTCATTCAAATAGAGCGGGACAAGGGAAATGCGGTCCTCAACGTAACGGGGCCAGAAATGAGGGTCTTGACGCCAATGCTCTAATTTAGCTACGTCTTCCAGAGTATTGATGAAGTCAATAAGCCGTTGCCGTTCGGTTGCCTTCAACACGTCTCTCAGCGGTTCATCTATCGCGACATCTTGGACTCGCGCATGATCGTGTAGATCCAGTGGAGTCCAACCGTCGAATTCGCCAGCCAACTGCTGCCAAAGGCGCCGATCTTCCTCGCTGAGCCTGGAATACCATTCGGCTTCCTCAGCCCATGTTGTGCTCTTGCCTTCTTCAAGGAACCCTCGCATATATTTTTGGAGAGGTGGAGGGATCAAATCCATTTTTCCAGCAGCATGGGCCGGCAGGGAGGTCTCCAGAAGGTGAAAGAATAGACCCTTTAGCCTGTGAAACTCTCGCCTTTCGAGGATGTCCCAGTGGTCTTCTTCGTCCCGGGTATCGTGTTCCAGCAGCCGCACCATCCAGTCGTAGTATAGACGCCACGGCTCCCACGGGTTTGGCGTCTCCAACCTGTCATGTTCACGAAAATCGAGAACGAATTGAGATGCGTCCCGTCGGAACGTGTAGATATTCATCCGATCGCAGGGCTCTGGGAATCCATCCCAGTGGCTCCAAAAGGCATGCATAACTTCATGCATAATGCTCCAAGAGTGGAAATGGCCGACTCTGATACGGGCACCGTAACGGAAGTTGAACACATTAGGTTCCGCGCGTACCCATTCAATATGAACGTCATTGTCTATCCACTCGACGGCGGCTTCTGTAAGTCCGAATATGCGGCTGAGATCGGCAACTCTGGCCATGACCCATGGATCGTCGCTGGCCGGCAGTGATGTGGTGTGAAAATATCTTGGGGGGATCTCGTATCCACTCGCGAGCTTGGTCGCAGGAGCCTCGATTCCGTCCAGGTTCCTCGCTACAACAGAGATGTCGTACCCAGTGTTACGGCGGAGCCCGTCGATTCTCCTGCACTTGCTGCTACTCCAGTCGGAGACCACTGGTCTAGGATCTCCCAAGACGGCGACTCTGTACTCGGTGTACTTTGGGTTCAGCTCATCTATTATAGGCACTTGGAACTCCGTGAAATGGATATTCGTTAGTCCAGAAACTCGGGGTGGATACGCAAGTGTCGCAACTGTGCCGTGGGCGACGGCAGTTGGACTGTCGCGCCGTCCAACTTCAATCCTGTATTGATAACGGGTGTTGGGGTCGAGATTGGAGTCCACATATGACATGGCATCCGAAATCCCAGTCGTCGCCAGTTCACCATCCCTGTACAGGGAGATGCTGGTTGCATCGTCAGCGGTCAGCGTCCACGTGACCAGCATCTGCGTTGGTGACTTGGGAGAAACTTCCAACACAATAGGACGTGGAGTAGCGGTAGGCAAGGGTGTATTAGTGGGAGTAGGCTCTGGAGTGGGTGTGTAGGTAGGGGTAGGCGAGGGTGTATAAGTGGGAGAAGGCTTTGGAGTGGCTGTGTAGGTAGGAGTAGGCGAGGGTGTGTAAGTGGGAGTAGGCTCTGGAGTGGCTGTGTAGGTAGGAGTAGGCGAGGGTGTGTAAGTGGGAGTAGGCTCTGGAGTGGCTGTGTAGGTAGGAGTGGGTGAGGGTGTATAAGTGGGAGTAGGCTCTGGAGTGGCTGTGTAGGTAGGAGTAGGCGAGGGTGAATAAGTGGGAGTAGGCTCTGGAGTGGCTGTGTAGGTAGGAGTAGGCGAGGGTGAATAAGTGGGAGTAGGCTCTGGAGTGGGTGAGGTGGTCGGCGCGGAAGTGGGCACCTTCGTTGGGGTCGCCGGCTGCCTGACAGTCGAGGTCGGTGTCTGGTTTGGCACGGTTACTGCCACAACCACCGTTGCGGTAGCCGTCGTGGGAGTGAGAGCCGGGGCTATCAGGGAGGCGCTGGGCGAAGGAGGCGGATCACTGGGCACACTAGAGTCGTCCCCGCATCCAGTGGCAACCAGCCCAAGAAGCAAAAGAATAAGCACTGCCGAGAAAACTGCCGCCGACAAATGCTCTTTCCTTCTCATCTTGGTCCCCTTGCGGTCAAATACAGTTAAACCATCTGCTACGTCTTAAGGTCCGACGGAGTGGCCTATAACGACGCTCCTTCCTCTATTGATAGTCCACCAAGAGATTGACGGACACAACTTGCTCCAGTTAGCCTCACCTGCTACTCCGAGAGTCTGAACCTCAACAAGAAGGCTTTTCATTCAGTCCGGTTGGGTGAACTATCATTATTGTCAAATGTGGTTCTGTCTACAGTAAGAAGTACCCGGGAAGAGTGAGCCGCTTCTTACTGTAGACAGAACCTTTTCTCTGAGCATTAGCTTGGAAATCTAGTGAAAGCCAAAGGATTCCAGTTCAGTTTGATGGAGTTGTGACCACAGTATGCAACACTTATCTTTGAGGTGTGGTGCGGATGGGCTCGCCAAGCTGCTGCGTCCAGTATTGGGCACCCCAGACGAGAGCCTTGAACGACTTTGGCACGGTTAAGGCCCACAGGACAGATGTTGCAATCTTATGGCCGGTCGATATTACGTAGCACTGGTTACTCGGCTTGGAACAGCAGGAACACGTCGTTGACCGTCTGCAAGAACAGAGCGTCGCCATAGATGCCGTACCGCGTCACTCTCTGCACCAGATCGAGGTATCGCTCCTCCTGCTCCCTCAGACCGTCTGGGTCCTCGCATAACTTTGCCGTATGGAAGAAGTGCTGTGCATCGATCGTGACCGACCCGTCTTCGACCTCCGCCGGACCCTCGTAGGAGTTGCACCCGGTGAACCCTCCCAGGCCGTGGTCGTCGAACCATATTGTCACCTCGGTTCCCTGGACCACCTCGGTGGTCCGGTGGTGCCACATCCCGGAGTCGAGCCTGAACTCGACGAACGCCACTAGTACTTAGTCAACTTGAATATGATGAACTGGCAGATGCCGCTTTATCCCCTCTCCCGTCGTGGGAGAGGGCTAGGGTGAGGGTGAATCGTAATATCAAAATCATGTGGAACCGGTACTAGGGCCCATTTCGTGTCGGCGATGCCCTCGACGGTCTGCGGCAGCGGCTCGAAGGTCAGAGTCTTGCCCTTTAGGGACAGGATTCTTAGTCGAATCGATCCCCCCTCCTCGTGCACCGAGTACTCCCTCGCCCACGTCAGAAAGTCGCCGAACTCACCCTCCAGGATCCGCGCATCCTTTCCGCACGACTGCGGGGACCCCACCATTGATATCCCCGGAAACCGCAAGGACCCCTCGGACGCTTGATACGTCGCAACGTAACGGCGACACGCGGTCGCGCCGGTGACCAGTCGATCGTCTAGGAAAGCCAGGGTCGGCGCGCGAACGCCGTCTATCGCATCGGCCTTGATCAGGAGCCGCCACCCGGTGCCCTCCAACTCAACAGGATGCCCCGGCAGGAGTTCCTGTTTGACAAAGACCAGCCTGGTCGCGCCGCCGCTGTCGAGGACCTCCAGCCGGTCATCCACAATGCGGAACCTCTCCCCCCGCCACAGGGCAGATATGTATGCATCGGCCTGGTCCATGATGCCCTGAGGTTCGGGACAAAGCTGTTCCGTGCGGAAGCCGTCCTGAACCGAGAACCTACCGTCGGCATCGGCGATTGGAGCACCGTCCTTGGATCGCCCGTCGTAGTGGTTGCAGCCATCGAAGCCCACGAACCCGTCCTCATTGAACTTAAGTGTGACAGAAGACTCTTCAATGAGCGGACGACCGTCCAGCGATTCTAGGGTCCATCCGGCTTCGCCGGCCAACCCTATATCGGGGCTGGGCGATGGCGTCACCTCGGGACGGCCGACAGTGGATGAAGGGGCGCTGGTAGCCGTCGGTTCCCGGGTTGGTGAGGGTGTGGGCACTTGGGTTGGCGTAGCCGTCGGCTGCCGGGTTGGTGAGGGCGTGGGTTCTTGGGTTGGTGTAGCCGTCGACTGCCGGGTTGGTGAGGGCGTGGACTCTTGCGTTGGTGTAACCGTCGGCGGGGTAGTTGGCGTTGGCGTGGCATCCTGGATTGGCACGGACGTTTTAGCGAGGAGGTGTGTGGGAGTCTGTGTGAGTGTCACCGCCGGAACCGGTGTGGTGGTTCCCTCAGATGTCGCCGTTGGCGCCGGGCCATCCCCACAGGCATTCAGTATGCTGATGACAAGCAGCCCTCCTAAGAAAGGAAGCCAGTTAGTATGGAGAATCCTTGCTGCTACGTTCATTTAGGATGACCTCGTGAGACTCCCAGTCCGCTACGGAAATGGTCGTGCAGTGGCTGACGGAGATACTGATAGGCTTTTGCAGGGAGATCACTGCCGTTAATTGTTCCTGCCGGTTACCGGGTTTTGCTGTCGTCACCACCCAATACCGGGCCTTTCGAACGGTCCACGGAAATCGTGATGCTGTTGAGAATGTCTGGCCTGGTCACATCTATGAGGCGCTTCGTCGCGATGGTACGGAGATCATCCAATCGGGAGTCTGAAGCCGTGCCCTCCAGCACAACTATCGTCCTTATCTGTCCCTTAGCGGAGTCGAACGACGTGCTGGCGTCGAGCACTCCAGATGCCTTGAGCACTGCGTAGTGGACGGCTGGGATCGCCTTTTCAAGTTCCGCCTCACTGAATTCCAGATCAATGCGCACTTCGACCGACACGCGACCGTGACTGCTTCTGAACAGTTCGAGTATGTCGAGCGCTGCCTTAGGAGGATGTCCTGTGAAACCGATCCACGCGTGAGCGCCGTCAACGATCTCCGCCCCTGCGTAAGTTCCGGGTGCCGTCGCACGGATTCTTGAGACTGCCAAAGCAAAGTTGCCATGCCAGGCATACCGATCGATGGCCTCCTGAAGGGATATTCCCTTTCGGTCGGCGATTGCCTGCAGGTCTGACAACTCTGCGGAATTGGGAGGATCGTCGATTTCAGGCGGTGATGCTTCAGGTGGGGCCGGCTCCTCTCCTCCCGCCCCAGGAGTGTTGGTGATATGGCCAGTCTCAGAACGAGAAGACTCTTCGTCCTTTCCTCCAAGGGAGCGATCGATGCTGCCCGTCTCAGAGAAGGCGGAGTTGTCTTTTCCTGTTACTAGAATAACTACCACTACGACAGCAGGCGTGATTGAGACGCCCAACATGGACAGACCTATCAAGAGCGCTTTGACGTTGATGTTATCCTTCATAGTGCTAATTCCCCCTACTGCCCGAGACGCTGGGTTCCGTCACCTTCTCATCGAATTGCCCGCTTTGTAAGGTAGTCTGGAGGCTCGTCAATCCTTCACCGTCACCCTGTGAAAAGGCTTGTGACCGCTCCCTGCCCCACTGTTTCCTAAGGTGTTGCCGGACGATACGGCAGGACATGCTCAGTGTTCCAAGGGCTTGACCTGCCCTATACTTTCGAACAACAAGACTTCACCATCCACAATAGCAGCGAGCCATTTCGAAGGATCGTAGCCGTTAACGCTGTGAATCGCCGTTCCGGGTTTTAGGAAGGTGGCATCTCCGTCCTGAATCTGGTAGGCGGTTGGCAGCAAGTTAGCATCAAGACTGAACGCCACCCGATATACCAGTGGACCCAGTTGCGAGCCTTCAAGCTGCCGTCCCTCCTTTATACTATACTGAACGCCGTTAAACTGAATCAGGTTGAGCCATTCAGCTATCGGGTTTCTGGGTAGGGTTCCTGGGTAACGGAAACCGCTCTGGATTCGCGCCATGCTGTCGCTGTCCGCTAGCGCCAAATCAAGCAACCTGCCGTAGTTGCCTAGGGACTCGTATCGTTCTGTCACGTTGCCCTCGGCGTCTAGCACAAGCTGAGCGCCAGACTCCACGTGGGTAACATAAGCTATCCGGCCAAGAGCTGTGTCGTCAGCGAAAGCAACCACGATCCCGCCATCAAGGTCCAGCCTGATGTGCTCCGGTGCTTTAGAGACGCTGCCAGCCGAAAGGGGTGCCGGCGTGGCAGTAGAGATCGGTAGAGCAGTCGCGGGGGTTGTCTCCATTGTTGTTTGGACGACTTGAACAGTTTCCACAAGTTCGGAGAAATCGCCTCCAGCTACGCGCAGCCAGTAGCGGCCACTTGGCGTCTGGGCGGGCACCACCACCTCTCCCTGAAAGTGGTAAGAAGCCGGAAACTCACCCAGCCCTATCTCAGGACCGTCCGAAGAAACCAGACTTAGATTCACGGAGTCCCCGTTGACGACATCATCCCAGCCCAACAACGTGATCTTGAATGGCTCTCCTGTGTTGATGGACTTTGGAATGCCTACACTCCCTATCGGAACCATGAACTCGGTCATAACCTGCCACCACCGGCTTAGGTCGGAGGACTCCACGATCCCCGTGCCCTCGATCCACCACGCATCATTCAGACGGACCCACCTGCCCGAGCAACGGCCGCCGACGGATTCCTTGGCGTCAACGTCGGACCGCGGCTCGCATCGCGCCACTTGCCTGATGGCCAACTTCGTCCCGTCACTGTAGCGAACGCTCAGGTAGCGACCACGGTCGTTCACCGAAAGATTCCGGCCAGGCGCAATTTGAGTGGCAGCGTGGAGGGCGTGCGCGAGACCGGCTATCACAGTTTGATCGTCTGGCTGGTGAGCAAACAGGGGTCTCAAGGGGTCACCGCCTATCATGGACGCGACCCAGCTATAGACGGCCTCAATGGACACTTGCGTATCGGGGCCTAACGGACTGGCGGGAGTGCCTTTTGCCGACGTCGAATCGACGATCTCCAGCTTGAATCCGTAAGAGATGTCTCCTGCCCGCGATTTGTAGAACAGGCTGAGAAAGTAGATATCCGGAGGCAGGTCGAGTGTCACACCCTGGTCCGCTCCCGCTGAATAGACCTCCTCGCCACGTTTCAACTCAGGCTCGGTGTCCAGCACGACAAACACTTGAGCCGTTACCTCGCCCGGGGAGCCCTCCTTAGTCTCGACTACAACGAGAATTTCATCCCCTTGCCTGACCTTCAGAGCCTGCGCCCTGTCGAAGTCCTCCCATCCTATGGCGTCCGCACACACCTTGCTGTTCGGGATCAGCGGCCAACAGTAGCTGTCCTGTCTCCCTTGGTGCAGACCCCCGTCGTACTCAATGAGCAGCCAGGGTAGCGGAAGTGGTGCGGGGCCCCGTCCAACTGGGGCCGTGGGCCTCCGGACTTCCAACGCACGCCCCGTGTGGTCGTCAATCAGGTGCCGGTTGCCAAAGGGATCCTTCAGCCACACGGTCACCATGTCTAGGCAATCTGTTCCGCCCTTGAATGGGGTAGATGACGCCACTACCCTTAAGCGGACGAGCTCGTCCGTATCTTCCAGGGTATATGCCCTCGCGGTGCCGTTGCATGACGCGACTATAAGCTCCAAGGTGTTCGGAGAACGCAATATCGCGTCTTGTATCTCGACTCCGCCACGCCACACTCCGCCGCCAATGGACTGCCAGACGAAGAAAATCAGTGCAGCGCCCACCGCGGCACCCAAGAGAACCATGAGCACAGCCACCAACGCCCGGGGGCGTTTCGGTTTGTTTTGGGACTGAGTAGGGGTGCTCATATTCAAGGGCATTCAAGGAAGGTGAGGATGAGTTTCATCATGGAACCGTCTTCCAGGACCGAAGCGAATCGTTCTCGCCCTTCATCTGTACGGTGCTTCATGGGAACCATCTTGCTCATAGTACCGTCCCGGTTCAAGTACAGGTAAGACCCTGAACGCAGGTCGGTCAGGATGATGGGGGCTATCCAAGTAGCGTGAGGACCAGGCGGGCAAGGTACTTACCTCACGGGAAAGACTGCAAGACTTTGTCCGACGCTGATAGATAACTTAAATCGGGTAAGGTAGGCCACCGGCGAGTTGCCTCCTGTTGCCGGGGCACTTTACCGTCGGCCCCTTCCGAACCGGACATGCGGCTTTCACAGCATCCTGCTCTCTGGTGTCGATGTAGGTAGTGTCAGTAAAGGCCCACCCCGCGCCATTTGGCGCCGGGAGTGTGTAGGTTGAACGGCTGCGAGGGAAGGTGAGGCTAAACTATGCGGACGGTATCCCTAGTCGTCGCATCCGGGAAAGACCGTCATAGGCCAGACGTATTTTAGAAGGAAGTAGTACAGCACCCAATAGGTCACGAGGCTGGACAGCACAGCGACAACTAGGCCAACTCCGATGGCTTTGAGTTTTGTTATCATTGCGCACAGCCTATCAGCACCGACCACTGCCAAACGTAGACGAGCAGGTACAGAAGTGCGTTAGCTACCATGCCTACAACTATCCCGCCGATGATTGCTAGTTTCAAAGTCTTCCCAAGTGAGTTAGGGGTCCAGTCATGCCTTGAAAGTGTCCAAGCCTAGTTGATGCGCGAAGTCAAAAGCCATACCACATCCCGATGCAGTGTGTTGCTGACATTGTACCAGCGCACGGCGGAAGCGTTTTTCTTTAGGTCACGCAAGTTAGTGTCTCAGTTTGAAATGTTCATTGTTATCTTAAGTTCGTCCTTTAGCCTAGTACTCAGTCAACTTAAATATAATAGACTCGACAGATGCCGATTTATCCCTCTCCCGTCGTGGGAGAGGGCTAGGGTGAGGATGAATCGTAGTATCAAAACCATGTTGACACGGTACTAGGTTGCCGGAGCGTCCGGTCATACAGCCGGAGTAGAGAATGGTCTGCCCGGGTCGATCGAGGCATTCGGCAATGCGTGTTCGGGCGCTGAATGGGGCTAGATGACGGAGTCGCCGGGGCTACCCTCAAATATCCGCCTCCTAAGGACGAGAGGAGTGCGAGCCTTGATCGTCGCGGCCTCGCTGGCAGTAGCCGTAGCTGCTGCGTTTCTACTGGCCCCAGTAAGCCCTGCGGAGGCCAACGGCCTGACCTTCCCCGTCGCCGCCGGTGGTTCGGGCCCTTATGAGTACCAGGTGGGCGTAGGGCCATTTAGCCCGCTGCGAAAGGCGATGTTCGTAGCCATCACGCTAACGGCGGAGGGCAGCCCGGTGGTCGACGCGAGCGTCACTCTCATGGCGTCCGTGGACGGTTCCTCGACCGAGGTAGGACCACTGGACGCCGTAAACACCCCGATCCACCCATGGACATACGAGGTGTCTTTTGATCTGCCGGATCTCGCCCGAGAGAAGGTCTTCTTCAATATAGAGGTGAATAGTCAATATGGGCCGGCAGTCATACGAACTGAAATGATCGTGCCTGAAGTCGACGACTCGGTCCTGATGACGGCAGAACCAGCTTCGAACGACACGACATCCGCCGCGGGGATGGCAGCGCCGATATACTTGGGAATCGCCCTTGTGGCAGGATTCATCAGCTTCGGGCTCGCGGCCTGGGGTTTAATCAGGTACCGGCGCAGGAGATCCTGAATATCGGTTGAGCATCTCCGCCAAGCGGTTGAGGCCGGACTTTAATCTATATCAACCTGGAACGCGTATACCCCCGACTCCATATCCGAGACGTATACGACTCCGTCCATCACTCGGACGCCGAAGGCACCCTGGAATAGACCCCTTTCGTTGGCATCGGGCACAGTATCGAAGTGGGCGATTTCCTCCGGCGAATGCGGGTCTCGGAGGTCGACGACGCGCAGGCCGTCTAGGTAGTAGGAGATGTAGGCTATGCCGTCAACTACCTGGACATTGTGGATCGAGATGCCTTCCCTGGTCGCAAAGTGCGATACGACGGTGGGGTTGGCCGTGTCGGTCACGTCCAAGACAGTCATGTGCTTATCATAGCCCTCTGAGTTGTGCGCGTAGTACCAACGACCGTCCTCAAGAAAGGGCCAGCCACTGTGGCTAAAGATACCGTCCCAAGTTATGGAACCCAGCGTAGAGATCGATGACGGATCAGTCACGTCCAGAATCCACAGACCCGCGCTTAGGTAATTCAGAAAGGCAATCAACCTGCCATCGATCTGCACTACGTTGACGTCGTGGGTGACGTGCCAGTCTCGGTCGTAGGTGTCGGTGGCGATGGTGAAACGCCCCGCCTCCGTGGGCGCGGCCGGGTCCGACACGTCGATGATGAGCAGCCCGGACTTCGGGAACGTTGAGTAGTCTGCCACGTAGACGAACCTGCCGTCCGGCGAAAGGAAGATGTTGTGAAAACTGGTGTAACCTTCGATATCTCCGCTCGCCGAGTAGCCCTCGTAACTGCCGATAAGCTCGGGCGCGCTCGGATCGGAGATATCGAATACTATGAGACCGGGTGTGCTTGTGGCGGCATAAAGGAACCCACCCATGGCTTTAACGTCCAAGACTCCATTCCAACCCTCAGCCTGACCTAGTACCTTCCCGTCTTCAGCGTCTATGATTTCGATGATGCCATCGTACCTGGGTGCGACCACGAGGCGATTGTCGGCCCAGATGTCCGTGTGTAACCCTCCTCCCGGCTGGCGCCAGAGGACCGAGACATTGTCCGTAGACTGAGGCTCGTCTCTGGGAGCGATACGAGCGAGGGTCCCGCCGGCTGCGAAGCCCTCACCCTGGACTGCGATCTCAAGTCCACCTTCGCCGGCGGCGGGCAAGAAGGCCGTCAGGTCCCAAGCGATCCCCGTACAGTCGGAGAGTTTCCAGCCTCCCGGTTGGCGTTCGGGAGTACACTCTGACACCAAAGGAAGCAAGCTCGGCCATGGTCCGCTTTCCAGTCTCCACGAGTCTTCATCCGGGTCGTTGCCGGGCCTGACGCGCATGGTCAGCCAGGGCACCAACGGTCCGGGCTGTCCCGGTTCCGGGATCAACTCGCCGGAATAGAGTCCGTCGCTAGGAGCCATGGCTGAACTCTGGACAGGCGATGATACTGGAGTCTCGGCAACTTCCGATGTGGAGGTTGCGCTAGCGGCGGGTATCGTTGTAGGCGTGTTTGCGATCGACGGCGTGGGTGCAGGCTTCGTGGCGGCGGGCGTATCAGCCAGCTCCGGTGTGGGAGTGGTTGGTTGTGCATTGCCACATGAAGCAGTGAAGACGACCGTGATCAGAGTTGCAGCCGCAAGAGACAGGCCGTGTCGGAACATCACACACTTTCCATTCACCGGATCAATGCGTCGATCTTAGAACGTCTACCTACATTATAGGACACTGGTTTTCCGAGCGATACGAAAGGAGCGTTGTCAAGAACGGAGCCGAGGTGTACCGGCGTAGCGGAGTAATCCTGGATTGGCGAGACGTACCTAGTTTGCGAGACGATGGTTGGCTGATGAGTACACCTACCAGCGCTGAATCATGGTGACGTAATCGCGGCACCCGGGAATCCAGGACAGCGTTGAGAAACGCGATGGTTGACAATTGGGTTCTGTCTACAGTAAGAAACGCCCGAGGAAAGTGAGCCGGCTGGGGTTCGAACCAAGCTTAGGCCCATCTCCCCATCCACTAGAGCGCTAACGCAGCACTCAGAGTGATGTTTCTGCCTCTGAGTACAGACGAGGCCACTGAAGTGGTGTGCAAACAGTCTCGCGGATTCTCGGTGGAACTGTGGTAACGGATGTGGTAACACTGGCAATTTAGCCCTATTTCGTAGCTAATTCGAGGCCCCCCAGCGATAGCATCGGAGAAGGTGGGCAGTGTCTTTGGATACCAGGCTGCTGAGCGGACGGGTACGGTTTGGCCCCGGCCCAGTGTATGTGCTGCCAGTGTAACCCATGAGAACAACCCGAAGAGCGCCGGTGTGGTGCGGGCGATGGCTAGGTCAGACCATTGGCGCTGCATTTCCACTCCCAGGTGAGTGTGAACTTCCTGGAAGGTAACCTCCAGTTGCCATCGCAACACGAACCATTCGATGATTTGAGTGGGCTCGACGTTGAGCTCGGTGCACAACAAAGCCTGTGGCCGGAACGCACCCATCGGGTCGCGTATCAAGACCCAACGGATAGGGACTGGAGCCTTACCCTTGTGATACCAGACCGCCGTATGAGAGGCGGTCTCCACTCTACGTAGGTTACCGTCGTACCAGGGGACCATTACGGCAGTCCACGCGGTTGCCGGTTGATCGAGGAGTTGTTTTAGTGTGGGTAGGCGCTGACCTTTGAGGTGTGGGCGCCCCATCTGTCCAGGCAGTCGAGGTGGAGCGGGTTCATAGAGCGCGGCATCCAGACGCAACCGGGTGACGAAAGTGACCGGGCGAGTCATGGACTGACAGAAGTGCAGCAGGTTGAGGACGGCATAGCTACTGTCAGCTACGATGACCAGGGTGCGGTGAGGCAGCCAGCGACGGAGTTGGACTATCATCTGGCGCGCCCAGTCGGTCAGCTTCCCCCAATCAAGTTGAGGGCAGGCTTTGTGAGTTCGACCCAACTGTTGATAGTACCGTTCAGACGGCGCCAGGGCCGTCAGCACTGGCAACGCCCATGTCCGATCTGCCCAGGGTATGGTGGTCAGCCACATCAGGCTTATCCAACGCAGGCCGGAGGCCTTGACGAAATGACTCCCGCTGGAGCGCACTGCGTCGCGATATATCCCCTTCGCCTTGATCCGACTACCTCGCCTTCGCTCCAGTGTCTCGTCGATCCCGAACACCAGCGGGCCGTCTCCCCGATCAAGGTGCAGGATCAACAGGTGTAACAAGACACGACCTACCTTGAGCGGCGACCACACGGCGCGGTTGAGAACGTGGTGATACCGTGCAAAGCTCGCGTCGTCGCTGAGGCCCATGACGCGGAGCGCCGAGGTGACGGTGCGCTTGCGCGTGGCCAGGATTGCCCCAACTAGGAGCACCTGGGCCTTCGACCACGTCCTGGCCTGGAACATCGGCGCGAACGGGTTGAGTAAGGGTATAATCGCATCGGGCAGGGTGAGCATAACTTGACCTTTCGTGATGGTTTGGTCTTGTTAGCTTACCCTGTTCCCGTCATTTGTCTATACTTTGTACAAAGTCCAGCTTAGTAACAACGACTGACTACGCCAGGAAGGCGAATCTCACAAGTTCAGCAAGCGGAGGCAGCATGGCCGACAGGAAGTTGCGAGTGGCGATCATCGGCTGCGGACGTATGGGCCAGCAATATACTGAAGTGTACAAAACGTTCGAGAATACCGAGGTCGTCGCCATCGCCGAGTACAGCGATGACAGGCGAATAGTCGTCGGCGAGCGTTTCGGCGTCAATGCGCTCTTCAGGGATGCCGAGGAGATGTACCAACAGATGGACGAGGTCCCCGATCTCGCCGTCGTCGTCCTCCCCGGTAAGTTCATCAAGGAAGCCGTCATCGCCTCCGCCCAGGCGGGCGTGCGCGGCATCTCCACCGACAAGCCCATAGGCGCGAGGCTATCCGACGTAGACGAGATGATCTCCACTTGCGAGGAACGGGGAGCCGTCTTCCACGGGGGAAACCTCCAGCGCGCCCGCGCTGACGTTCAGGAGGCCGCGAGCTGGCTCCGCAATGGCGACTACGGAGAGGTTCTGGGCGCGACTGTCAACTCGTGGGGCGGCGAGATTTCCGGCGGCGGGTGTCAGCACATCGCAGTCCTACGGCTCCTAACCTGGACTTTGTACATTCACGCCGCGTAGGTCAGCGACTCAATGAATCTGTTGATCATGGTCCTTGGGACTTTTCGCATATCGGGTTTCTGCGACGACATGCAGAAAGTCTCAGAAGCAAACCAGAGGTGACGGCGCGCGTGCGCGTGGCCAGAACCGCGCCGACGAGGAGCGCCTGCACTTTCGACCATGGCCTGGAACATCGGCGCGATCGGGTTGAGTAAGGATATAATCGCATCGGGCAGGCTGAGCATAACTTGACCTATCGTGATGGTTCGATCGTAACTGTTCAGAGTAGGTGAGATACGCAGGAATTGTCCTCCTGCTGTCATTCTGAGGAGCGCAGCGACGAAGAATCTACAATCTCTCCCCCGCCGGGGGCTGACAGGGGTAGGCAAAATATAAAACACGTATAAGAACTTGGAAAGCGCATGGGTTTCTGGCATCTTTTTGGTACCAACAGAAAGGAGCCAGAGATTCGCCATGCGCCTCCCATCCGAATGGTATCAAATGCAGCAGACCATCGAACAACACATGCCACACCTCAGAGAGTCCCAACTCAAAGGACTGGTCCTCTGGGTGTACGGCACCATACTAGCCGGAAGCGGCTGCCAGAACGCCGTCACGACTGTGCTTTCGTTCATCGGCAGCTTCAACAGCATCCGCCAGTACCTCAGGGAGTGGCTCTACGACGGACAAGACCGTGCCAACCCGTGCCGAGTGCAACTGGACGTGAACTCGTGCTTCGTTCCGCTGCTGAAGTGGCTGCTGAAGTTGTGGAAGTCGGACAGACTGGTGCTTGCCATAGACCCGACAATGCAAGGTGATAGGATGACCTCGATCGTGATAAGCGCAGTCTACCGAAGCTGCGCCATTCCCCTTGCCTGGAGCATCATGCCCGCCAACACGCCCGGCAAGTGGATGGATCCGATAGTGGATATGCTCCGAGTCCTGTCCGAAGCAGTGCCTGAGCACATGACCGTGCTGGTAATGTGTGACCGGGGACTGAGGAGTCCGAAACTGTGGGATCAGATACGCTCTGCGGGATGGCATCCGTACATGCGGCAGTCGATCAACACCGTGTTCTGTCCTGACGGGGGAACCCGCCTGCCTGCGCGGTCTCTCGTACCCGGACCAGGCCACGCGTATATTGGGGCAGGGACGGCCTTCAGCAGACGGAGCATACGCCGTCGCGGAACGATGATCGTAGTCTGGGACAGAGGTCAACAAGAGCCGTGGGTGGTTATGACCGATCTCTCGCCCGCTGAAACAGGAGTGTGCTGGTATGCGCTGCGGTTCTGGATAGAGTTGGGCTTTCGGGCGCTCAAGAGCGTCGGATGGCAGTGGCAGGAGGACACACGAAGAACCGACCCCGAGCGGGTGTCGCGGCACTGGCTTGTGCTGTCGGTGGCGACGCTTTGGACGTTAGCGTACGGGACCAGAGTGGAAGACGCCAATGACCTGGGCATAGCGCCCAGTCATCTCAGAGCGCCTCCGAAATCTATTGCGCCCAATCATCGCAGTTCAACGAGCACGCCGAGACGAACCGTAAGCGTACTGCGGCTGGGCACAAGCTGGCTGCGTCGGCTGCTTCACAAGGGCAGACTCTGGCGAAGGGTCTGGCTCCTTCCTGAACCATGGCCCGAACCACCGTCTGATATGGAGATTATCTATCATCTCGGAACTTGAAACACTAAATGCCTACCCCTGTCAGCCCGCCGGGGGAGAGATACAGAGAGGGGGGTCTTCGCAATTCAACTCACGAGGACTGAACAGTTGCGTTCGGGCTTGTTAGCTTACACTGTTCCCCTCATTTGTCTATACTTTGTACAAAGTCCAGCTAACAAACGCGGAGATTACCGAGGTGATCGCTTGGGGCAAGCCGCTGGAGGCCCTCGAATCGAAAGAAGACAGCGGCCTTATTATCAACGGCCGCTTTAAGATGAGTACCGGCATCGAGACCACCGTATACGGCGAGCCGACACCCCATCGTGGTGTCGATGTCTGGACTGAGGACTCCCTTCTGCGCTGGGACTGGGACGACGTCATGGACATCTACCAGGGATTCGACGACAACGGTGCGCGCACCAAGTCCGACCGTGAGTTCCCGCCGTTCGCTTGGCCAAAGTATGGTTACCTCGCAAGCTCGATCCTGTCGTTCATCTCCGCCGTCGAGAACGGCACGGAGATGGCGATATCCGGCTACGACCTGCTCAAGTCGCTTGAAGTCGCCATTGTCGCCAAGTATTCGGCCCTCTGGGGCTCGATTCCCCTCTCCCTGCCGTTGGAGGACCGCTCTTTGACTCTCTACCCGAGTCTTTACCCCGAATCCACCGAAGGAGTGGGTCGGGTCAGCATTCTAAAGCGGCAAGAAGGTGCTCCTCTGAATCTGGGATAATGGTTTTGTAACAGCAACCCGACCCCAGAGAAGGAGCACCCAATAGATGCTACCACGCAACCACCTCGACCGCATCCAAGTCGCCTTCGACGATCATCGCCTGGTGGACAATGCCGGCCTGCTCCTCCCAGCCACCTTGGCCCTGCACCTCGGTCTTTCCCAACTGGTACAGCAGCGCCTGGACCTGGGTGATGCGCCGGGCCGGGCCAACACCGGCGACAAGATAATGACGCTGGTCGCCTCCGCGCTGGCTGGCGGCGACTGCATCGACGACGCCGATGCGCTGCGAGCCGGTGGGACGGCCGGTGTTCTCGACTGCCTGGTCAAGGCGCCATCCACACTGGGCACTTTCCTGCGCAGCTTTCGCTGGGGCCACGTCCGCCAACTGGACCGGGTGAGCCGCGAGTTGCTGGCACGGGCATGGCAGGCCGGAGCCGGACCCGGCGACGCACCCTTGACTATCGACCTCGATTCCACCGTCTGCGAGACCTACGGACTGGACAAGGAAGGGGCGCGACACCATGGTTACACCGGCAAGCGGGGCTATCACCCACTGCTGGCTATCGCCGCCGGCACCGGAGACGTGCTGATGGCCCGGCTGCGCGAGGGCCGCGCCAACACCGCCCGCGGCGCCGCCCACTTCCTGCGTGAGACGGTGGGGCGGGTGCGCTACGCCGGGGCCAGGGGACAACTCACGGTGCGGGCCGACAGCGGCTTCTACGCTCATAGCGTGGTATCCGTCTGCCGCAAGATGGATGTCCGCTTCTCCATCACCATCCGCCAGCACAAAACCCTGCACAATGTCATCGAGGCCATACCTGAAGATGCCTGGACGCCGATTCCCTACTGGATGGACGGCGCCGCCGATGTGGCAGAGACCACCTATATCCCCTTCCAGAGTGAGCCCGACGCCGCGCCGGTGCGGCTCATCGTCCGGCGGGTGAAGCCCACGCCCGGTTCCCAGTTGGCCCTCTTCGCCACCTACAGCTATCACGGCTTCATTACCGACCGCGATGGGGAGATGCTCGAACTGGAGGCCGATCATCGCCGCCACGCCGAGATCGAGAATGCGATACGCGACCTCAAGTACGGTGTCGGACTGAACCACATGCCGTCCGGCCGCTTCGCCGCCAACGGCGCCTGGCTGGCGGTACAGGTGATGGCGCACAACCTGGCCCGCTGGACAGCCCGCATCGGCCTGGGTGAACGGATCGCGACTACCAAGACGCTCAGACGACGAGTCTTCGCCCTGGCCGGACGGCTCACTCGCTCGGCGCGCCGGCTCACTTTGCATCTTCCCAAGCATTGGCCGTGGCAGGAGAAGGTCAGTCGCGCCCTGACCCGGCTGCGAGCCATTCCACTCCCAGCTTGACGGCGCCCTTCTGCCACTGACCCGTCATCCGGTCAACTGAACGTCCCCCCAAACTCACGCCATCCCGGTCCGCGAGCGCCTCTTGCCGTGGCCTATCCTGCCATCTCGCTCTCCACAGCCACTGCAGGCCGACATCGGTGCCCCCAAGAGCGCCTGCAGACCGCCCGCCAACCTCCCGTCTACCCGAATTCGAGCCCCGGATCATCGCGCCTGTAACTCCCTTACCCCCTTCCCCTGTCCTCACGCCGTCCATCGGTGGATTCGGGCTAAGCGGCTGGCGATAGTCTCAACGTCGGAACTCGGAGGTGGTTCGCCCTCGACCTCGGAAAACAGACCGCCGGACCGGGCTTCGTCAGAATCAGCGTCCGAGGGTGCTGTAGGCGCAGCCGGCTCAGGAGTCGAGGTCGGCGTGGACGTAGCAGTTGGCGTAGCCGTCGCCGTCGGGTCCGTTCCTTCCGCGGCAGCGGGCGCGTGCAAATTGAACGGACTCGCAAGCGCCATAAACAATATGACCACGAGCAAAAGAACCGTGGCAATCCGCCACTTGGCGGTCAAGGGTAAGGTCAATATTGGATCCTGTTACAAACCCTCATTACTTTCGCAGACCTCGATGCCGGCGTCCGTGTAGTCGTTTTTCGCGACGTTCGCCAGCGCGGCAGGCACGCAGGCATCGTCAGCCCACGGGTTGCCATTGAGTTCGATCTCTATCAGCGTGTCGGCCAAGTCGCCCACTCCGGCCGCAATGCTCGTGAGCATGTTGCTGCCCAGTCCTTTCACCACCTCGTTGTGCAGCCACAGTTGCTTCAGGCTGTCCAGACCTCCCAGCGTGGCCAGGACTTCACCGCTCAGGCTGTTGTTGTGCAGCCTCAGCCGCGTCAGGTTGTCCAGGTTGCTCAGGTCCGGAATCGTGCCGGTCAGCATGTTGTCCCGCAGGTTCAGGTCGTCCAGACTGGCGGGGTAATTGTTCCCTGCCGGGACCGAACCCGTCAGTTGGTTGCTGTGCAGCCATAGGAGCTTCAGCCTCGACAGACCGCTCAGGTCGGGAATCGTGCCGCCGAACGGGTTCCTGTCGATGATCAGCCAAGTCATGGTCGGAGGCAGCTCAGACGCCTCAGGGACGCCGCCCGTCAGGTCGTTGTTTGCCAGCTTCAGCTTATCGAGGCTGGTCATGCCGCTCAGGTTGGGTACTGTGCCGCTCAGACTGTTGCCCCAGAGCCACAGCTGCCTCATGTTCGTCATGCCGTTCAGCCACGTCGGGATCTCGCCCGTCAGGCCGGTGCCCGGAACCTTACTGTCGTCTGCGTCGTAATCTGCGTTGTTCGGCAGATACAACTCTTCCAGGCCCGCTATGCGGCTCAAGTCCGGTATGTCACCACTCAGGCTGTTGCTGTGCAGGTTCAGAACTTTGAGGTTGCGCAGGTTTCCTAACTCATCAGGAATCTCGCCCGTGAGCCCGTCGTTGCTGCGCAGATTAAGGTGGGTCAGCATGGAAAGGCGACCCAACTCGGATGAGATCATCCCATCCAAGCCCTTACCGGGAATCTCCAACCGAGTAACACGCTGCGGCGTCCCACCGAGCCTGAGACCCTCCCACTGCGCGATTGAAGTATCCTCCGACCAATTCAGCGTCGCAGTCCCCGCCAGTGTGTCCCGTCCCTCTAATAGCGCCTCGCAGTCGGAAATCAGACCCGTGTTCGTCGCGTCGGCTACAGCACCACCTGAAACGCAGTTGCTCGGCGTTGCAGGCGTCCCAGTCGTCGTTTCCGACCAAGGCCCTGTGCCTTTGGCGTTTTCTGCTCGGACCTGAACGTCGTACGGAGTCTCACCGGTCAGTCCGGTAATGGCGTACTGCAAGTCCCCACCGGTGGTGACGTTCCATACGTCTTCCACAACGGTCCAGTTGGACTCTATCGTCTCGTCGGCAGCAGCATCAATGTAGCGAATGTCATAGGACTCGACATTAGGCCCTCCTATATCGTCAGGTTCAGTCCAGGACACTGTCAGGTACCCCTCACCCGGTGTTACTGTGCCTAGTGTCGGAGCACTTGGAGCGTCGGCTACACGAATTGTATAGGTATGGGTCGCTTGGCCGTCCTGCGACGTAATCACGATACCTATGGTCGTGACACCTGTAGCGAGATCAATCTGATGACCGTCCAGCGAGCCGTCCGCGTCAGCGATTTCATTGCGGTTCTGGTCGAGGAAACGGAAGGTAGCGCCGTTTTCATTGACAGGGGTCACTGTCATTCTCGACGCGCTTGTCAGCACCACGTAGTCGGTGCGATAGGGGTCGAAGGCTGGAACGATTGATCCCTGGGTTATGATGAGGTCGTCCAGCAAAAGGTCGCAGAACGGCAAACTAAGACGTACCAAGTCGTTGTAGGTCACGTCACGCAGCGTCGCCAGTACACAACCGGTCAACTCATTTCCGGAGAGGAATAGATATTCCAGATTGGATAGCTTGGCCAGAGAGACGGGTATTGTACCGGTCAACTGGTTCCTAGCAAGTTCCAGGTAGTTTAAGTTGCTGAGTTCTCCCAACTCGATCGGTATCGTGCCGGTCAACTGGTTACGGGAAAGGTACAACCTTCTCAAACTGGCGATGTCGCTCAGTTCGGCGGGTATAGAGCCTGTCAACTCGTTACGCATGAGGACTAGATCTTCTAATCTGCCGAGGTTGCCCAGTTCGGCGGGAATAGGACCGGTCAAACTGTTGCTAGAAAGATCCAGATGTAGCAAGTTGGTGAGTTTGGCCAGTTCGGTCGGGATCGGGCCGGCCAATTCGTTACCGGAAAGACCCAGGTGTTGTATGTTGGCAAGTTTGGCCAGTTCGGTCGGGATCGGGCCATCCAACTCGTTACCAAGGAGGATAAGCACTTCCAAATTGGTGAGGTTCCTGAGTTCGACGGGTATAGGTCCGGTAAACCTATTATTGGAGAGAGACAGCCATTCCAAACTGGCGAGATTTCCTAAATCGGCCGGTATAGGGCCGGTCAACTCGTTGTCATCAATTGATAGTTCTTCTAGGTTGGCGAAGTTACCGAGTTCGGCGGGTATAGGACTGGTCAACTGATTCCCAGAAAGATACAAGTATCGTAAGTTAGTGAGTTTGGCCAGTTCAGTGGGGATTGTGCCGGCCAATTGATTCCCAGAAAGAGACAAGTGTTGTAAGTTAGTGAGTTTGGCCAGTTCAGTGGGGATTGTGCCGGTCAATTGATTCCCGGAAAGACGTAGGTATTGCAATTTGGTGAGACTGCCAAGTTCGGGCGTTAAGGAGCCGGACAGTTCGTTCGAGCCGAGGTTGAGCACTAGCAGGTTGGCGAGGCCGTTCAGTTCGGCCGGGATCTCTCCGGTTAGCTTGTTATTAGCAAGGTTTAGGTATTGAAGTTCAGAGAGGGTTCCTAGCTCTGAGGGAACAATGCCGGAGAGTCCCATCTTTCTCTGATAAATGCGCGTGACTCGACCGTCGACGGTCGTGACGCCCTGCCAGTCGAAAATGGGAAGACTCTCGTGCCAGTTAAGTGTTTGATCGCCACCGAGCAGGTCCCTAAATGCCAGTAGGACCTCACAGTCGGCGACTGTGCCAGGGTCTGCGTATCCCGAAACCGCGGGGCTGTTGAGGCAAACGCCTTCTTGGATTGCAATGTTGACCGTCATGGCGCCGACATCGCCGTCGGCATCGGTGGCCACTAGGGTATAGCTCGTCTCGTCTGCGACGACAGCCGTCGTTGCCGTCCTAATCCGGGCGGGCGGGCCAGGATCGAAGGTTACACCGTTGCGCGGAGTAGGAGATATGGAGTACGTCAGCGCCCCGTTGCCATAGTCAGCAACCGGCAGGTAGCGCGTGCCTGGAATACCCTCAGTGAACCTGTAAGAAATGCTATCGCCAGCAAAATATGGCCCATCGTTGTCTATGATGGTCAGCGTCACACTTTCGGGTCCCGTGACTCTCTGCGGGTTCGTCGCCGTGCCGGACACCGTCGCTGTCTTCTCGGATTCTGTGAACTCTGTGTCGTCCACGGGATAAAGCCCCACAGTGTTGCTGCTTACAGTTTGGCCTGCCGGAATGATCAGTTGGTTTTGCCCGCTGAGATCCACTGCCTCAGCCGGTGAGGCCGTTAACGTTACTGAGGTTTCCTCACTCGACCTGTGGTCCAGCGATGCGGTGGCGAAACTGCCTCTCCCACCTTCGACCACCCTGTCGGGTGATAGCGATAGCGTCACCACAGGCGTCGTCTCGTCGTCAGCGATTGCTAACCCTACCGGTTCCGGCTCGATCACCCCCAGGCTGCTGGTGTTGGCAACCGTCGCCGACACAGTCACAATCACGTCGCCCGTTGAATCGTCATTGTCAACGCCTGTGATTGTTACGTCGTTGACGCTCACCGTTTCGCCCGCCGGAATGAACACTGTACCGTCGCCGCTCAGAGTGACAGAGTGGGACGGAGACACCATTACCATAACTGTGGTGTCTTCGCTCGACAGCCTATGCAGTGTCGCCGTCAGTCTGCTGGTTCCACCACTCTCTGTTAGCCAGTACGGCGACAACGTCAGCCCTACTCTCGGCGTCGGCGACGCAGAACTACGGCGAAAATTCGCGGTGATCTCCCGCCTCTCGTTGAGACCTCGCACTGCGTCTGCCGGCCCATCCACATCTGTGGATGGATGATCGACCGGAACGCCCATCGGATCGCCGTTGTAGGTCTTGTCCGGGTTTGAAAAGTACGGGATCCTTGGGCAGTTGAAACCTCCTACTTCCGTACACTGATCCCAGTAAGCCATGACCGTTCTCCATCGGGCGGACGCGGGGGCTCCCGGCTCGAACCCTCGCTGGTTCACGTAGCCATAACGGAACCCGGTTCTCGGTACTCCGGACGCGTACCTGTCGTGGCGAAGACCCATGTTGTGTCCAAGTTCGTGCGCGAAGGTCAGGGCTGAAGCATTCGCCGTTAGGCCAAATGCATCCCCCCGTCTTGTTGTGCCGCCAACATCGCCACTGCCAACCAGAAGGTGAACGAGATCGGCGGTGTACAAATCGCGTAACTCGTGAATGCGGTCCATATATCCGTCCGAACTATTTATGAGCCTGTCAAGGTCAACGCCGGAGTCACCGTCCTCGACGTAATCAACCTCTTCCCTCAGCACCAACCTGATCCGGTGGATTACACCACTGTTGGTGTATGCCTGGTTGCTCTCCGCGACGAACAGGTCAATCAACGCTTCAATGGCCGCCCTGCCTCCTTCAAGTCTTTTGGCCAAAGGCGTGTACACCACCATCACATCGATTACAGAACCGTCATCCGGCGGGAGATCGTCCGCGTCGTCGCCATCGTCTCGCGGAGTCAATGTGGGTTCGAGCGGTTCGCTTGGCGGCAGAGAGGACTCGTCGTTCTGGCGAATGACGTACGCGCCGTCACCGGCGGTCCTGATGGAGTAGACCGCGTCAAGCGTCCGCACCGTGCCGACGACCACTTTGCCATTCACCACCAGGGTCATGGCCCCCAACTCAACACCGTCGATGCTGCCCCACAAAGCGTGACCCGACGCCGTCGGTTCGACATGCTCGACTATGCTGGTGAAGACGACATCGTCAAACAGGTTCAGCACAAGCGTCTGAGGTGTCGGGGGAGTCCCTGTAACGGAGTCCTTGGGGTCAATAGGCGGATTTGTGACCTCCGCGAGCTGCCCGAAGTCGATCCCCACCAAGCGACTGGCGATAGTCTCAAAGTCGGAACTCGGAGGTGGTTCGCCCTCGACCTTGGAGAACAGAACGGCGGACTGGGCTTCGTCAGTTTCCGCGTCCGAGGGTGCTGTAGGCACAGCCGGCTCAGGAGTCGAGGTCGGCGTGGACGTATCTTTTGGAGTAACCGTCGCCGTCGGGTCCCTTCCTTCCGCAGCAGCAGGCGCATGCAAGTTGAACGGGCTCGCAAGCACCATCAACAGTATGACCGCTAGCATCAGAACCGTGGCAATCCGCCATTTGGCGGTCAAGGGTAAGGTCAACATGGATCCTATTACAAACCCTCAGCGCTTGCGCAGATCTCAATACCGGCCTCTATATAGTCATTCTTCGCCACGTTTGCCAACTCGGCCGGCACGCAGGCATCGTCGGCCCACGGGTTGCCGTTGAGAGCGATCTCGATCAGTGAATCCGCAAGGCCGCCCACTCCGGCTGCGATGCTCGTGAGCATGTTGCTGCCCAGTCCCTTCTCCACCTCGTTGTGCAGCCACAGGTACTTCAGGCTGTCCAGACCGCCCAACGTAGCAGGAACCTCACCGCTCAAGCTGTTGTTATGCAGCCTCAGCCGCGTCAGGTTGTCCAAGTTGCTCAGGTCCGGAATCGTGCCCGTCAGCATGTTGTCGCGCAGGTTCAGGTCGTCCAGACTGGCGGGGAAATTGTTCCCGGCCGGGACCGAACCCGTCAGTTCGCTGCTGTGCAGCCACAGGAGCTTCAGCTTCGACAGACTGCTCAAGTCAGGTATCGTCCCGCCCAGCAGGTTCCTGTCGATGATCAGCCACGTCATATTTGGAGGCAGCATCAACCCCTCAGACACACCACCCGTCAGGTCGTTGTTTGCCAGCTTCAGCTTCTTGAGACTTGTCATGCCGCTCAGGTCGGGTATCGAGCCGGTCAGACTGTTGCCCCAGAGCCACAGCTCCCTCATGTTCGTCATCCCGTTCAGCCACGTCGGGATTTCGCCCGTCAGGCCGGTGCCATCAATCTTACTGTCATCAACGTCGTAGTCTGCGTTGTTCGGCAGGTACAACTCTTCCAGACTGGTCATGCCGCTCAGGTTGGGAATTGAGCCGCTATGAGAGTTGCTGTGCAGGTTCAGCACCCTGAGATTGCTCAGGTAACCCAACTCAGACGGAATCTCACCCGTGAGCCCGTCGTTGCTGCGCAGATTAAGGTGGGTCAGCATTGAGAGCCTACCCAACTCGGATGAGATCGTCCCATCCAAGCCCTTGCCGGCGAGTTCAAGCCGAGTAACGCGCTGCGGCGTTCCACCGAGCCTGAGACCCTCCCACTGCGCCATGGGAGTATCCTCCGCCCAGTTCAGCGAGGCGTTCACTGCGAGCACGTCCTCTGCGGTAAGCAACGCCTCGCAGTCGGATATCAGACCCGTGTTCGTCGCATCGGTCACCGCGCCTTCTGTAACGCATTCGCTTGACGTTGGCGTCCCGGTAGCCGTTTCCGACCAAAGGCCCTCCCCCTCGGCGTTCACTGCCCGAACTTGAATGTCGTACTCAATAGCTGCAGTGAGTCCGGTGAGTGTGTACTCCAGGGCGCCCCTGCCTGGGGTCCACACATCCTCCACCACCGTCCAGTTGGAGTCTACCGTCTCGTCGCCGTCGGTCTCGATATAGCGCAGGTCGTAGGCAGTAATGTCGGTTCCTCCATCGCTCGATGGGGCGCTCCAAGATATCGCTAGCGAGTCGAGGCTTGGCGTGGCAGCATCAATGCTGGGCGCTCCAGGCAACGACAATAAACAGTATGGCAGACCAAGCTGGTCGAGGTCATGATACGGCAAATTGCCCAATCCGTAGGGGATGCAGCCAGTCAATTGGTTCCCGTCTAGCAGCAGCGCTTGCAGGTTGGAGAGGTTTTCCAGCTCCCTCGGTATTTCGCCCGCCAACTGGTTGCTCATTAGCAACAGTTCTCGCAGGTTGGCGAGATCGCCCAACTCCGCCGGTATATCTCCACTCAACTGGTTCCAGCCTAGCCACAGCCTTCGCAGGTTGGAGAGGTTTCCCAACTCCTTGGGTATTTCGCCCACCAATTGGTTGCTCATGAGATCCAGCGATCCCAGGTTGGTAAGGTCCCCCAACTCACTCGGTATCTCTCCACTCAACTGGTTGGAACGGAGCCCCAGCGCTCGCAGGTTGGTTAGTCGGCCCAGTTCCTTCGGTATCTCGCCAGTCAATTGGTTGTTACCGAGCCACAGGACCGGCAGATTAGAGAGCTTGCCTAACTCAGCCGGTATCTCGCCAGTCAACAGGTTATCCCTAAGAGGGTGTGTGAGAAGTCTTGGATATGTATTAGAATGGAGGTATGAAACGCAAAGCATACCCCAGCGACCTGACTGATGAACAGTGGAAGATGCTCGCTCCGCTACTCCCGGCAGCCAAAACCGGGGGAAGGCCACGTACTGTAGACCTGCGGGAGGTCGTCAACGGCATCCTATACGTTCTGCGCAACGGTTGCACATGGCGAGCCATGCCGCATGACCTCCCACCTTGGGGTACTGTATGGTGGTATTTTCGGGAGTGGAGAGAGGATGGTACATGGGAACGAGCCAATGACGCTCTCCGAGTCAAGGTCCGGCAGGCCGAGGGGAGGAACCCGACACCTAGCGCTGCTATCATAGACAGCCAGTCGGTCAAGACGACGGAAAAAGGGGGCCTCGTGGCTATGACGCTGGCAAGAAGGTCAACGGTCGAAAGCGACATATCGTTGTAGATACCATGGGGTTGCTGCTGGCGGTGGTGGTGCATCCTGCCAATATCCAGGATAGGGATGGGGCGAAGCTGGTCATCGATAAATTGATAGGGAGGTTTCCCCGCATGAGGTTGGTCTGGGCCGATGCTGGCTATGCTGGAAAGCTGGTCGAGTGGGTCTGGGCCCTGACAGGCTGGGCGCTCGAGATTGTCAAGCGCCCCAGGGACAGCCACCGTTTTCAAGTGCTGCCGCGAAGATGGGTGGTCGAACGAACATTCGCGTGGCTCAGCAGGTGCCGTCGGATGAGCAAGGACTACGAAGCTCTGTCCGATACAACCGAGGCGTGGACCCATATAGCTATGATTCATCTCATGCTCCGACGCTTAGCACCAACCTAATTTGAACTTCTCACACACCCTCTAAGTGACAGCCATTCTAGGCTGGTTAGGCGGCCAAGTTCCTTTGGTATCTCCCCCGTCAATCCCCTTTCGGCGAGATGTAGCTGCCCTACGCGTTGTAACTCCCTATATACGGAGACCCTATTCCACTCCGTGATGGGAGTATCCTCCGCCCAGTTTAGTGTCGCAGTGCCTGCCAACGTGTCGCGCGACGCCAACAGCGTTTCGCAATCAGAGACCAGCCCTGTATTGGTCGCATCTGGCACGGCTCCCCCGCTCACACAGGGATGCTCGCTGCAGAGTGAGAGCCCAAGACTTGCAAGATCATTGATCGAAACGTCACTTAATCCGTCGGGGATGCACCCGGTCAACGTATTCCCCCCGAGGTACAGTTCTTGCAGGTTGACGAGGTCGCTCAACTCCGTCGGGATTGGACCCGTCAACTGGTTGTTGCTGAGGTCAAGTGAGCGCAGGTCCTCTAAACTGCCCAACTCGGTCGGTATCTCCCCGTCCAGCCCCAGACCACTTAGTTGGAGTTCGGTCACACGTCCGGGGTTTCCATCAAGGACAACACCGCTCCAATCCGCGATCGGAGCGTCCGTCGACCAGTTGAGTGTCGCCGTCCCCGCCAAGGTGTCCCGAGCCGCCAGCAGCACAACGCAGTCGGACACCAACCCGGGATTGTTGGCCTCGTCGGACGCCGCCGCCAAGGTGGAGCAAGCAAGTTCGATGCAAAACGGCAGTTCTAGCCCTGCAAAATCATTGTTCGGAACGTCGCGCAGTCCATCGGGGACACACCCGGTCAACTGGTTCCGGCTGAGGTACAGCCATTGGAGATTAGTGAGATTCTCCAACTCCGCAGGTATCTCGCCGGTCAGCTGGTTGTGGTGCAGCCACAACTCTCTGAGGTTCGAGAGCTTGCCTAGCTCTGTCGGTATCTCCCCACCCAACTGGTTACGCGACAGAACCATTCTTTCCAAAGTGGAGAGGTTACCCAGTTCAGCCGGAATATCCCCGTACAACTGGTTGCCATTCAACGACAAGGTTCGCAATTTGTCCAGGCTGCCCAACTCACCAGGTATGGCGCCGGTGAGACCAAGATGGGACACGCTGATTTCTACTACCCGGCCGTCGGAAAGCTTGACTCTCTCCCATTCGCCGATTGGAATGTCCTCGTCCCAATTCAACGAGTAATCGCCGCCTAGTATGTCCCTGGATGCCAGCAGAGCCTCGCAGTCGGAGACGATTCCAGGTTCTGAGTATCCCGATACCGCGGAGCTGTTAGGACACACGCCCTCAAGCACCCTGATGTTGACGGTCATCGTGTCGGTATCGCCTTCGGCATCCGTGGCTGTCAGCGTATAGCTCGTCTTGTCGGCAGCGACGGAAGTGGCTGAAATAGCAATCCGGGCCCGTGGGCCAGGGGTGAACGACACACCATTGCCTGGGGCAGGAGATAAGGAGTACGTCAGTTCCCCGTTGCCATACGCAGCCTCCGGCAGGGCGCGGCTCCCGGCGACCCCCTCCGTGAAGGTGTACGCGATACTGTCGGAAGCAAAGTAAGGCGCTTCGTCGTCAATAATGGTCAGGGTCACGCTCTCAGGTCCCGTGACCCCATGCGGGTTCGTCGCGTTGCCGGACACCGTCACCATCTTCTCGGCTTCCGTGAACTCGGAGTCGTCGAGTGCGTAGATTTGCACTCCAAACCCAACACTCGCCCTCTGACCCGCCGGAATTGTCAGAGTAGACCATATTTCCTCGACAGCCTCAGCCGGTGTCGCCGACACTGTGATTGTGCTCTCTACACCCGATCTGTTGTCCAGAGTAGCGGTTACGACAGTCTGATTCTCCGGCCACCCGGCGCCTTCCACGATCTCCACGGGTGACAGCGAAAGTGTCACGACCGGAGTTGTTTCATCGTCGGCGATCACCAACTCAACCGATTCCGGCGCGATCACGCCCAGGCTGCTCGGGTTCTCCGCCGTCGCCGAGACTTCCACAATCACATCGCCTGTTTTGTCGCCGTTGTTAACCCCTGTGATCGTCACGCCGCCTCGGCTCACCGTCTGGCCTGCTGGTACGGTCAGCGTCCCGTTGGCGCTCAGAGTCACGGCATCTGACGGCGAGGCCGAAATCGTTACTATGGTGTCTTCGCTCGACGGCCTGTGCAGTGTCGCCGTCACTGTGCTGACCCCTCCCTGCTCCGGCAGCCAGTACTGTGACAGTGCCAGACCCATCCTGGGTGTGGGAGAAGTCGAACTCGGGCGATAATTCGCCATGATCTCACGTCTGTCATTGAGAATTCCCACGGCGTCGGCAGGCCCATCCATGCCTGTGGACGGATGGTCGGCCGGAACGCCCATTGGATCGCCCTTGTAGGTCTTGTCTGGGTTCGAGAAGTACGGGAGCCAGGCGCACCAAGAGTCCAGAACATCCGAGCACTGATTGGGGTAGGCCATTATCGTACGCCACCGGGTGGACTCGGGGGCGCCCGGCTCGAACGCTTGCTGGTTCACGTATCCGTAATTCGATCCTGTCAACGGAACTCCGACTTCATACCTGTCGTGGTGGAGCCCCATGTTGTGGCCGATCTCGTGGGGAAAAGCCAAGTCTTTCCGATAAGAAGCTGTGAGAGCGAATGCGGACGACTCATCAGTAGCTATGAAAGCCCGTCCCCCCGTATTGCTTCTGCCGACCACCAGGTGAACGAGGTCCGCGGCGTACATGTCGCGCAGCTCGTGCACATGGTCCATATATCCGTCCGAATCCCCTCGGAGTCTACGAACATCGGTGATGGAGTCACCACCTTTCTCTATGTAATCCACTTCGTCCCTCAACACCAATTTGATCCGGTGAATTACCCCGCTTTTCGCGAATGCTTGGTTGGTCTCCGTGACGAACAGGTCTATCAGCGCCTCAATGGCAGCCCTGCCTCCTTCGTGATACTTGGCAAAGGGCGTGTACATCACCATCAGATCGATCACTGAGCCGTCGTCCAGTTGGTCAGCACCATCGTCCGTCTTGGGGCGAACGCCGGGCGAGGATGTTGGAATTTCGAGCGGCTCGCCCAGCGGCGGCAGGGAGGACTCGTCTATCTGACGGATGACGTACGTGCCGTCACCGGCGGTCCTGATGGTGTAAACCGCACCGAGCGTCCGCACCGTGCCGACCACGATGTTGCCATTCACCACCAGGGTCATGGCCCCCAACTCCACACCCTGGAGACTGCCCCACAGCGCATGACCCGACGCCGTCGGTTCGACATGCTCGACGATGCCGGTGAACACCACGTCGTCGAACAGGTTCAGCACAAGCGTCTGCGGCGTCGTGGGTTTCCCCGTGACGGGGTCCTTGGGCTCAATCGGCGGGTTTGTGACCTGATCGAGCTGTCCGAAATCGATCCCTGCCAAGCGGCTGGCGAGAGTCTCAACATCGGGGCTCGGCGGGGGATCACCTTCGACCTCGGAGAACAGGCCGTCGGCCTGGGCTTCGTCGTCGTCTGCATCAGGTGGTTCTGTCGATGCGGAAGGCGTGGGAGTGGAAGGTGGGGACGTGCTAGCTGGAGTGAGCGGCTCCATCGGGTCTCCCTCTTGCGCGGGAGTTGGCGGCGAGACGTCTGGTGAGGACAATGGACCTTCAAGCGGCTCGCCCAACGGCGGCAGCGACGACTCGTCGATCTGACGAATCACGTACTTGCCGTCGCTGGCGGTCCTGATCGTGTAGAACGCACCGGGCGTCCGCACCGTGCCGACCACGATCTTGCCGTTCACCACTAGGGTCATGGTCCCCATCTCCACGCCCTCGAGGCTGCCCCACAACGCATGACCAGAAGCTGTCGGCTCGACGTGCTCGACTATGACGGTGAAAACGACGTCGTCAAACAGGTTCAGGACAAGAGTCTGAGGCGTTGGAGGCTCCCCCGTTGCGGGATCCTTGGGGCCAATAGGTGGATTCGTGATCTGAGCGATCTGTCCGAAATCGATCCCCACTAAGCGGCTAGCTATAGTCTCAGCGTCGGCGCTGAGCGGCGGCTCGCCTTCGACCTCGGAGAACAGGACGTCTGTCTGGGCTTCCTCAGTATCTGCCTCCGAGGGTGCTGTAGGCACAGCAGGCTTAGGAGTCGAGGTCGGCGTGGACGTACCTGTTGGAGTAACCGTCGCCATTGGGACTGTTCCTTCCGCGGCAGCGGGCGCGTGCAAGTTGAACGGACTCACAAGCGCCATAAACAATATGACCACGAGCAAAAGAACCGTGGCAATCCGCCACTTGGCGGTCAAGGGTAAGGTCAATATTGGATCCTGTTACAAACCCTCATTACTTTCGCAGACCTCGATGCCGGCGTCCGTGTAGTCGTTTTTCGCCACGTTCGCCAGCGCGGCAGGCACGCAGGCATCGTCAGCCCACGGGTTGCCATTGAGTTCGATCTCTATCAGCGTGTCCGCCAGGTCGCCCACTCCGGCCGCGATGCTCGTGAAACTGTTGTTGCCATTATCGGTCTTCGTCGCGTCCTCATTGTGCAGCCACAGTTGCTTGAGGCTGTCCAGACCACCCAGCGTGGCCGGGACTTCACCGCCCAGGCTGTTGTTGTGCAACCTCAGCCGCGTCAGGTTGTCCAGGTTGCTCAGGTCCGGAATCGTGCCCGTCAGCATATTGTCGCGCAGGTTCAGGTCGTCCAGACTGGCGGGGTAATTGTTCCCTGCCGGGACCGAACCCGTCAGTTGGTTGCTGTGCAGCCATAGGAGCTTCAGCCTCGACAGACCGCTCAGGTCGGGAATCGTGCCGCCGAACGGGTTCCTGTCGATGATCAGCCAAGTCATGGTCGGAGGCAGCATCGACGCCTCAGGGACACCGCCCGTCAGATCGTTGTTTGCGAGCTTCAGCTTCTTGAGGCTCGTCATGCCGCTGAGGTCGGGTACTGTGCCGGTTAGACTGTTGCCCCAGAGCCACAGTTCCCTCATGTTCGTCATGCCGTTCAGCCACGCCGGGATTTCGCCCGTCAGGCCGGTGCCGTCAATCTTACTGTCATCAGCGTCGTAGACTGCGTTGTTCGGCAGATACAACTCTTCCAAGCCCGTTATGCTGCTCAAGTCCGGTATGCCACCGCTCAGGTTGTTGCTGTGCAGGTTGAGCACCCTGAGGTTGCTCAATCTACCCAAGTCATCGGGAATCGGGCCAGTCAGCCGGTTAGTGCGCAGGTTCAGAACTCTTAGGAAGTACAGATCACCCAGCTCTCCAGGAATCTCGCCCGTCAACTCGTTGTTGCTGAGGTTCAGGTCGTTGAGCGAGGAGAGACGGCCGAGCGACCCTGGAATCGTCCCGTTCAAGCCCTTGCCATGCAGGACAAGGCCGGTAAGGCGCTCCGGCGTTTCTCCGAGCTTGAAGCCGTCCCACTCGGCGACGGGAGTGTCCGCCGACCAGTTGAGCGTGGCGGTCCCGGCGAGCGTGTCGCGGACTTCGAGCAGCACCGCGCATTGGAAGGGCAGGTACAGCGACTCAAAGTCGTTACGAATTGTGTCTTCGAGGGCCAGCAATTCACTTGGCAGACATCCGGAGAACCGGTTGTGGCCGAGACGCAGATCTTCCAGGTTGGAAAGGTTGCCGAGTTCAATAGGTATCGCGCCAGTCAATTGATTATCACTGAGGTACAGGATTTCGAGATTGGACAGTTTGCCCAATTCGGTAGGTATCGCGCCGGTTAATTGATTCTCGCTGAGACGCAACTGTTCAAGGTTGACGAGGCTGCCCAACTGCGGCGGTATCGGGCCGGTCAACAGGTTACCCTGGAACCAGATACGTTCAAGGTTGACGAGCCCGCCCAGTTCTGTCGGTATCTCGCCGATCAGGCGGTTTCTATCGAGGTACAGGAATTGGAGTTCGGCCAAGTTACCTATTCCCGCCGGTATCGTCCCGTCCAGATCGTTGTTTCCCAAGTTCACCCACTTCAGATTAGTGAGGTCGAACAACCAAACCGGTATGGGACCGGTCAACTGATTGAAAGAGAGGAGCAACTGCTGCAAGTTCGTTAGAGAGCGTAGTTCCTCCGGTATCTCTCCGGTCAGGTCGTTGGAACTGAGGTGCAGCCGCCTTAGTCCAGAGAGGCGGCCCAGTTCCTCCGGTATCTCACCTGTCAAGTCGTTGGAACTGAGGTACAGTCCGTTGACTCGTCCATCCACATCAACGGTTACGCCATACCATTCCGAGATTGGCCGCTCAGTCAGCCAGTTTTCACTGTTCTCCCAATTCTGCCCATTCGTGGCCGCATATAGTGCTTCCAGGATCGGTCGGTCCTCATCAGAGTCCACAGATCCGCAAGTGCTGCCGCGAAAGGTACCCACATTCTGCAGCCACGTCTGGAATGTGTCATCGGATGGGGCGCAGAGCCCCGCGTTGTCGAGGAAGTAGAACGTCCTCAGCTGGGACAATTCCGTCATGGTCTGTGGAAGCATCCCCGTTAGCTGGTTGTTATCTAGGAACAGTATTCTCAGTTTAGAGAGATTGCCGACATCGGGAGGCACCTCGCCCGTCAGCTCGTTGTAGTGGATGCCCATGAATTCCAGATTGGCGAGGTTGCCCAGCTGTGGCGGTATCTCTCCAGTCAAGCGGTTGACGTGCAGGTACAGTCCTTCCAAGTCGGTCAAATTACCAAGCTCTCCTGGTATCTCCCCTGTCAACTCGTTGTGAGAAATCCGCAACCGCTGCAGGTTCTCAAGGTCGCCCAGTTCCGGCGGTATCTCACCGCTCAGCCGATTGCGATATAGAACCAGCCACTCTAGGTTCGTAAGGTTGCCCAACTCCGGCGGAATCTCACCGGTCAACTCGTTGCCAACGATTTGCAGGGTCTGGAGGTTCTCAAGGTCGCCCAGTTCGGGCGGAATCTGACCGGTTAACCCCCGACTGACGAGGCTCAACTTCGTTACCCGCTGCGGCGTTCCCTCCAAGGTAATGCCGTCCCAGTCAGCGATGGGAGTATCTGCCGACCAGTTCAGCGTAGCGTCTCCCGCCAAAGTGTCACGCGACGCCAGGAGAGCCTCGCAGTCGGAGACGAGTCCGGGGTTGTTTGCGTCAGTGACCGCGCCTCCCGTGACACACTCATGCTCACTGCAGAACGACAGACCAAGGTCGGCGAGGTCGTTGTCTAGCACATCGCGCAGTCCATCGGGGATGCAGCCGGACAACTCGTTGGCGGAGAGGTACAGCCGGATCAGGTTGGAGAGGTTGGTCAACTCCACCGGTATCTCACCTGTCAACTGGTTGGAGCCGAGATCCAGTGTTTGCAGGTTGGAGAGATTGCCCAACTCAGTAGGTATCTCACCTGTCAACTCGTTACCCCACAGGGTAAGCGATTCCAGGCTGGAGAGGTTGCCCAACTCCGCCGGTATTTCCCCAGTTAACTGGTTGGAGCGGAGATCCAGAATTTGCAGGTTGGAGAGATTGCCCAACTCAGTAGGTATCTCACCTGTCAACTCGTTGCCCTCCAGGGAGAGCGATTCCAGGCTGGAGAGGTTGCCCAACTCCGTAGGTATCTCACCCGTAAAGTGATTGTTATTGAGTGACAGCAATTGCAGGTTGGAGAGGTTCCCCAACTCCGTAGGTATCTCACCTGTCAATCTGTTACCCCACAGGAACAGCCATTCCAGGTTGGAGAGATTACCCAGCTCAGTAGGTATCTCACCTGTCAACTCGTTACTCTCCAGGGAGAGCGATTCCAGGCTGGAGAGGTTGGTCAACTCCACCGGTATCTCACCAGTCAACCTGTTTTCGCTTAGCCACAACGCTTGCAGGTTAGCGAGATTCCCCAACTCCGTAGGTATCTCACCTGTCAACCTGTTACCCCACAGGAACAGCCTTTCCAGGTTGGAGAGGTTGCCCAGCTCTGCCGGTATCTCACCTGTCAACTCGTTACCCTCCAGGGAGAGCGATTCCAGGTTGGAGAGGTTGGTCAACTCCACCGGTATCTCACCAGTCAACTGGTTCCCCTCGAGCCGCAGCCTTTCCAGGTTGGAGAGATTGCCCAACTCAGTAGGTATCTCACCTGTCAACTCGTTACTCCACAGGGACAGCCGTGTCAGGCTGGAGAGGTTGGTCAACTCCACCGATATCTCACCAGTCAACTGGTTGGAGCCGAGATCCAGTGTTTGCAGGTTGGAGAGATTGCCCAACTCAGTAGGTATCTCACCTGTCAACTCGTTACCCCACAGGATCAGGTACGTCAGGTTGGAGAGGTTGCCCAGCTCTGCTGGCACTTCCCCGGCCAGCTGGTTCTCCGGGAGAAACAATTCAGCGACCCTGCCTTCGTCATCGGTGGTGACGCCGTACCAGGTGCGCATCGGTTCGTCACTCAGCCAGTTGGTGTTGGTCGTCCAATTCTCCCCGTCAGTGGCATTGTAGAACTCGACCAGCGCAGCCCGGTCCTCTGCCGAGTCTGCAGCGCAGCTGCTGCCCTCGACGGAGGCTACGCTCTGGAGCCATGCCTGAAATGCCTCATCGGTGGGTGCACAGAGTCCCGCGTTGTTACTAAAGGAAAGCCTCTCCAGCATCGTCAGTCCCGTGAAGCTCTGAGGAAGCTCCCCAGTCAACTGGTTGTCAGAGAGGAACAGCACCTCCAGGTTGGAGAGGGTGCCCAGCTCAGCCGGTAATTCCCCAGTCAACTGGTTGAAGCCGATATTCAGCCATTCCAGGTTGGAGAGGTTGCCCAACTCTGCCGGTATCTCACCAGTCAACTGGTTGGAGCGGATATTCAGCCCTGTCAAGTTGGAGAGGTTGCCCAGCTCAGCCGGTAATTCCCCAGTCAACTGGTTGAAGCCGATATTCAGCCATTCCAGGTTGGATAGGTCCCCTAGCTCCTCGGATACCTCACCGGTCAGTCCGTATTTGATCACAATCAGCGCGGTGACACGTAGGGGTGTCCCATCGACGGTGACCCCATCCCAATCGGCGATCGGAGTCTCCGCGGCCCAGTTGAGGCTAGCGGTCCCCGCCAGGGTGTCGCGTGCCGCCAGTAGGGCCGCGCAGTCGGACACCAGTCCCGCATTGATTGAATCCACCACGGCTCCCCCGCTCACGCAGGGATGTTCGCTTGAGGTAGCGCTGTCAGCAGATGAGGCCGGAGTTGAGTTCGGACTGGCTGTACCTGTTGGAGTAACCGTAGCCGTTGGAACTGCCCCATCCGCAGCAGCAGGCGCATGCAAGTTGAACGGACTCGCTAGCGCCATAAACAATATGACCACGAGCAAAAGAACCGTGGCAATCCGTCGCTTGGCGGTTTCGAGTAAGGTCAACATGGATCCTGCTTACAATCCCTCAACGCTTTCGCAGACCCCGATGCCGGCCTCCGCGTAATCGTTCTTCACCACGTTCGCCAGCGCGGTCGGCACGCAGGCATCGTCAGCCCACGGGTTGCCGTTGAGTTCGATCTCGATCAACGTATCCGCCAAGCCGCCCACACCGGCTGCGATGCTCGTGAACATGTTGCTGCCCAGTCCCTTCGCCACCTCGTTGTGCAGCCACAGCTGCTTCAGGCTGTCCAGACCACCCAGCGTGGCCGGGACTTCACCGCTCAGGCTGTTGTTGTGCAGCCGCAGCCGTGTCAGATTGTCCAGGTTGCTCAGGTCAGAAATCTCGCCAGTAAGCATATTATCGCGCAGGTTCAGGTCGTCCAGACTCGCGGGGAACATATCCCCAGCCGGAATGCTGCCCGTCAGGCCGTTGCTGTGCAGCCACAGGAGCCTCAGGCTCGTCAGGCCGCTCAGGTCCGGTATCCCACCGCCCAGTTGGTTCCTGTCGATGATCAGCCACGTCACGTTGGGCGGCAACATCGACCAGTCAGGGACGCCGCCATCCAGCAAATTGTTGGCCAGCTTCAGCTTCTGCAGGCTCGTCATGCCGCTCAGGTTGGGTATCGAGCCGCTCAGACGGTTGCCCCAGAGCCAAAGCTCCCTCATGTTGGTCATGTCGTTCAGCCACGTAGGGACGTTGCCCGTCAGGCCGCTGCCTTCAACCGTCTCGTCGTAGTTGTTCGCAAGATACAGCTCTTCCAGCATGGTCATGCTGAGGTCAGGGATTGGGCCTGAAAGTTGGTTGCTGTGCAGATTCAGGTAGGTCAGGTTGCCCAGGTTGCCCAGCGTGCCTGGGATAGACCCGGTCAGCCGGTTGTCGCGAAGGTTCAGCCTGCGAAGATTGGTCATGCCTCCCAGCTCGGACGGGATTGACCCGGTCAGGTTGTTTCCGTTGAGCCGGAGCATCTTGAGGTTGCGCAGATTACTTAGATCAGGAATGGTCCCGGTCAACAGGTTGCTGTGAAGGTTGAGCTCGGTCAGCATCGAGAGCTCGCCCAACTCCGCCGGGACCGTCCCGTCGAGACCGCCGCTACGGAAGATTACCTTCGTCACGCGGGTGGTCTCTCCGTCGAGATACACGCCGTCCCATTCCGTGATTGGATTGACTTCCGACCAGTTCAGTATCCTCGAGCCGATCTCCAGCTTTTCGAGCGCCTCCAGCAGGGCCTCGCAGTCGGACACCAGCCCGGGGTTGTTGACCGCGTCCGCCACCGCGCCGGCCGTTTCGCAACCGAAGTCGACGTCGGTTACGGTGATTGTCACAGTAATGGTCGCGTGAGCCTGAGAAGGATCCGTGACCCTGACTTCGACGGTGTACTCGCCCTTCGTCTCCTCATCCAGTCCGGCTTTCGTCATTAGCTGACCGGTCCGGCTGTCGATGGCGAAGGAATCGGCATCTTCGCCTTGCAGGGTGTACGTCAGAGTGTCACCGTCCTCATCGGTGGCGGCAACCGGCTCTCCGATGCCTTCGCCTCCCTCCGTATACTCGGGCACGAGCCGCGTCGTGCTGTCACCATCGACGAACTGCGGGGCCCTGTTGGTAGGCCGTCCACCGCCGCCGCCGCCGCCACCACCACCGCCGCCGCCGCCGCCACCGCCGCCACCACCACCTGGCCTTGTCGCAACCGTGACTTCAATGCTCACGTCAATGGTGTCGTCAACCGAATCGGAAGGGTTGTAGGAGCCGTCGAAGCCGTCATGGACGGACACCGTCACGTTATAGGTGTCCTTCATGCCGAGGTCTAGGACGTCTTTTGTGCGGATCTGGCCCGTGGCCGGGTCGATGTCGAAGGAAGCGGCGTCGGCCCCGCCGCTCAGCGAGTAGGTGAGGACGTCGCCCTGGTCGGAATCGGTGGCTCTGACACGCGAGCCGACGTTCCGGCCTGCTGCCGTGCCCTCCCGGACGGTGCGGGTTACCGGTGCCGTCCCTGTGAACTCCGGTGCGGTATTCGTCGTGGGCCTGACGCCGCCGATAGGTGCCCTCAGCGCGGCTTGGGCCGTCTTGTTGCTGCCCCGGCGGTCCTCGTAGGAGGCGCTTGCCCGCAGGTACTGGTTGTCGTCGGCGGCAGTGACCGTGTAGCTGCTCGATGTTTCGCCCGCGATGTCCGTCCACCTACTCCTGCCGTTGGGCGACCGCGCCCACTGCCAGGTCGTGCCGGTGACGCCGCCATCGTCGTCGGTCAGGACGGCGATGAACTGTGTCGAAACATCCACCCAGCCCCGCGTCAGGGTGATGGCCACAACTCCCTCTTCCTCTGCGTCCGTCACGGTGACGGACACGGCTAGCGAGCCTGACAGGGGCGTTGTCTCGTCGTCGTCGGTGGCCGTAACCGTTACCGTGTAGGTCTGGCCTGCCTCGTAGCTGGGAGGGGTGCGGAAGTGCAGCCGGCCGCGGCTGGAGATCCAGAAATCGTTGCTGCTGACCGACCATGTGAGCGTGTCGCGCTCCGGGTCGGTGCCGGTGTAGGTCGCGATTGTGGCGCTGGAGTTCTCCTGGAGGGATGGAGCGTCGTCATCGCCGGTTACCTCGGGCTCTTCGTTCACGTTCGTCACGGTGACGGTCACGGTGATTGTGTCGTCGATCGCGGCCATGTCGTCGTCGCCGTTCTGGTCCCTGCCGTCGGTGACCTGCACGGTGAAGCGATGGGTGCGCTTGCCCTCGTAGTCCAGAGTCGCGTCCTGCGCCAGCCTGATCTGGCCGGTGCTCGCATCGATCGTGAACGAACCTGCGTCCGTCCCGCTCAATGAGTAGGCCAGCGGGTCGTTGACGTTCGAATCGCCTGCGTTCAGGTCGGTGGCGGCGACGGGGTCGCCAATGGGGGAACCGGAGGTGGTGTCCTCCGGCGCCTCGCGCCGGCCGTTCTCCGTGGACGGGAACGCGGGCGCGGAGTTGACCGGGGGCGGGTCGCCGACGCGCCGCGATACGGCGTTGGCAGTCTTGTTCGGGCCATGCTCGTCGGTGTAGGAGGCAGTGGCGCGGATGTAGTTGCCCTTATCCTCCTCCAGCGTTGGTGTGTACGTGGCGGACGTTGCGCCTGCGATGTTGACCCAGAGGGTCCTGCCGTTGGGCGAGCGCGCCCACTGCCAGGTGACGTCGGAGGGAATGTCGTCGTCCTCGAGCGCCGCCGTCACCTCGACGCGGGCCTGGATTGTCCCGGTGTCCGTGGTGAGCGTCACCGTCCCTTGCTCTTCCACGTTCTCCACCGTGATCGTGACGGCCTGGGTGTCGTCTATGGTGGTGGACGTATTGCCCATTCCGTCCCGTCCGTCGTGCACCTCCACGGTGAAGCTGTAGCTGGACTTCGTCTCGAAGTCCAGGGCCTCGCTCGTTCGCAGTTGACCGGTTCTCGCAACGATGCTGAAGGCTGCGGCGTCCGTGCCGGTCAGCGTGTACGTCAACCTGTTGTTCTCCGGGTCGTCAGCGGCCACGGGAACGCCAATGTTCGCGCCCGCCCTGCTGTTCTCGGGCACGGTGCGCTCGCCGGTCTCGGTGGATGGGAAACGGGGGCGCCGGTTCGCGCTCGGAACGGGGCCGTCCGTGACCGCCTCCGCGCTCTTGCCGCCGCGCCGGTCCGTGTAGGTGACGGTGGCCCGGAGATAGAAGTCCTCATCGGCCACGGTTGGCGTGTAGCTGCTCGACGCGGCCCCCGATATGTTGGTCCAGCCGGTGCGCCCGTTCTCGGACCGCGCCCACTGCCACATCTCGCCGGTGACGCCGCCGTCGCCGTCCTCGAGGGTCGCGGTCAACGGCGTCCCCGTCTCCGGCTCCACCGCCGAGAGTGTTACGACCCCGTCCTCCTCCACGTCCAGGACCGCGACGTTCGCCGATCTTCTGGCATCTATCACTGGGATGGTTTCGGAATTGCCATCGGCATCCCTGCCGTCGTGCAACGTCAAGTAAAAGAACAATACACGGGGGGCCGACGTCGTTTCGAAGTCCAACGCCTGGGCGAGGCGGACCTGCCCGGTGGACGGGTCGATCTCGAAGAGTGCGGAGTCTCCTCCTGACTCGATGCCGTACGTCAGGGTGTCGTTGTCGCGGTCAGTTACGGAAGTGGGGGTACCGACGTTCCTTCCGGCGGGGCCCTCCTCGACAGACCAGGAGCTGTCCCCCCTGAACCTTGGCGGCGCGTTGACGATGGGATCAGCCGTTACCTCCGCGGTCTCTTGGCTCAGGGCCGTCTTCCCCGACCCTCTCCGGTCGGTGTAGGTAACCATGGCGCGGATCGGCTTCCCTGTCACATCCTCGTCAACGACCCACGGGAAGGTCGTCGAGGCGGGGGTGAGTACGCCGGAGACCCTCATCCATGATCCCCCAGTCGTCCGTGACTGAATAACCCAGGTCATGCTGGTGGTGTCGATGCTGCCGTCCGGGTCGGTCAGCCTGAAGGTCACGGTCTGTCCCGCCGCCGGACTCAGGTTGTCCACCGTGAGGGTGCCGGCCTCTTCTACGTCCTCGACTGTCACCGTGACGGCGACACTGTCGTTCCGGCGGCTGGAGCCGCTCTGGACGTCGGTGGCGACCACGCTGAACTCGTAGACGTTGTTACCGCCGGAGTCCTCCGGCGCCTCGTAGTTGGGCGTCTTGGCGAAGGTGACGACGCCGTCGGCGCTGATGGCAAAATCGCGCCTGTCCGTGCCCGTGAGCGACCAGGTCACGCCGCCCTCCTCGTCGCGGGCGTCGTAGTCCGCCTGGTCCATCACAACGTAGTTGTCGTTGGCATCATGCTCATCGAGGGTGATCGCCGTATCGGGAGTCCCGGTAAACTCCGGCGCCTCGTTCACGTTTGTCACCGTGACGACGACGGCGTAGTCTGTGAACTTCTGGTCGGATGCGTCATCGTCAGTAGCTCGAACTGTGATGGAGTAGGTGTTGCTGCTGCCGTCGCCGGCGTCGTCGTCGCGAGGATGCTCGAAGTTCGGCAGCGGGCCCTGGCCGAAGCTGGCGTCCTGCGTGAAGGTCAGGATGCCCGTTGTGGCGCCGATTTCCAGGTAGGCCGCGTCCGTGCCGGCAAGCGCCCACCCGATGGTGTCTCCAGCGTCATAGTCGGTGGCGGTAAACGTGTGGACGTCGGGTCGCGTCCCAGTGAAGTCGTATTCGATCTCCATGTAGGTCTGCGGCGCGTTGAAGTTCTCGTCGATGTCCGGCCGCTCGTTCACGTCCGTGACGGTGACGATGACCTCGAGCTCCCTGGTGTTCGAGGCGGTGTCCCTGGCCCTCACGGTGATGTTGTAGACGTTGTCGCCGCCGCCGTCCGCCGGCATCTCGAAGTTGGGCCGCTGGGCAAACGACAGGACGCCGGTAGTGGAGTCGATGGTGAAGTCGCCGGCGTCCGTGCCCGTCCTTGACCACGAAATGGTCTGGCCCTCCTCGTCGCGTCCGTCGTAGTCCGCGACCACCAGATCCGCGGTCGTGGCGTCGTACTCGATCTCCACGAACGACGGGGCGGTATGGGTTGTCCCGTCGGTCGTGATCTCCGGCGTCTCATCAACGTTGGTGACGGTCACGACGACGGGGAAGTCTCCGACGCCGCCCTGACCGTCATCCGCCTCCACGTCTATCAGATACTCGTTGTCTGAACCGAAGGGGTTCTCGAAGTCGGGCCGCATGTTGAAGCTCAGGACGCCGGACGCGCTGATATTGAAGTGTGCCGCGTCGAATGCGTTTCTGAGGCGCCAGGTGATGGTGTCGGCCGGGTTCCGATCCTCGTCCGTATACGTGTAGGTCGCGACGATGAGGACCGGGGATGTGGCGTCGTACTCGATCTCCTCGAAATCCGGGTTCGAGGCCCCGCTGATCACCGGCTTCTCGTTCACGTCCGTCACCGTGACTTGGACCATGAGCGTGGTACCTAGACCGCCGGCGTCCCTGACCCTTACCGTCACGTCGTACGCGTTGTCGGTGTCGTCGTCGACCGGCATCTCAAAGTTGGGTACGTTCCTGAACTTGAGCTCCCCGTGACCATCGGCGTTCTTCGTGATGGTGAAGTCGCCCGCGTCATCGCCATGCAGGTCCCACGTCAGCACGCTGTTCGCGTCCGGGTCTTCCGCTTCGTAGGTCTTGATGACCACCGAGGTTGCCGTGTTCTCAGCGACGTCGAAGCTCGTGTCGGTCACTTCAAGGGTCGTGATCTTCGGCGGCTCATTGACGTTGGTCACCGTGACCGTGACCGTGTGCGTGTCGGGCAGGCCGCCGCCGTCTGTGACCTTCACCGTCACCACGTAGGTGTTGTTCATGGCCGTGCTGCCGACGTCGGTCGGCGTCTCGAAGTCCGGTGCGTTCTTGAAGGAGAGCGCGCCGGTCGTGGAGTCGATGTCGAACTTGCCCCCGTCGTCGGCGGGCTCCACGGACCACGTCTGCGTGTCCGACGCGTCCACGTCCGTCGCCGCAAACGTATGGACGGCGGTCGAGTTCTCGGGCACGGACCTTGTGGCCGGGGGAGACGTGATCACCGGCGCCTCGTTGACGTCGGTCACCGTGACGATGAGCGTGTGCGTGTCGCTCAAGCCACCGGCGTCTGTGACCTTCACCGTCACGGCGTAGGTGTTGTCCCCGGCGGTGTCGCCGACATCGGTCGGCATCTCGAAGTTGGGTGGGTTCCTGAATGTGAGCACACCGGTCGAGGAGTTGATGTTAAATTTGCCGCCGTCGAGATTGGGATTCAAGGAAAAGGTCAACGTGCTCGACGCGTCCACGTCCGTGGCGTCAAAGTCCACGACGGTCCCCGTCCCGTTCTCGGCGAAGTCGGCCGTGGCCGGCGGCGACGTGATCTCGGGCGCCTCATTGACGTTGGTCACCGTGACCGTGAACTTGAGCGTGTCACTCAGGCCGCCGCTGTCGGTGAGCTTCACCGTCACGACGTAGGTGTTGTTCATGGCAGTGTCGCCAACGTCTGTCGGCGTCTCGAAGTCCGGCTGGTCCACGAAGGAGAGGGTCGGGAGAAAGCCGCCCGCGACCTGAAACTTGCTCCCATCATCGCCGGTCTCCACGGACCAAGTCTTCGTATCCGGCACGTCGACGTCCGACGCCATAAGGAGGATAGTTCCGCTGGAGTTCTCGGGCACGTTGGGTGCATCCAAAAGGTTCGTGATCTCCGGCGCCTCGTTGACGTTCGTCAGGTCGATGGTCACCGCGATGGTGTCGTCGGTGGCGGTGTCGGCGTTGCCTGCGGCGTCCTTGCTGTCGCGCACGTTCACCGTCACGCTGTAGCTCTTCTTGGAGGACTCGAAGTTGAAGGTGTGCGTGGACCCGGTCTTGACCTTGATCTGGCCGTCCGAGTCGATCTCGAAGCGAGCTGCGTCCGTGCCGGTCAGCGAGTAGGTCAGCGTGTCGCTGTCGCCGTCCGTGGCGGCAACCACACCCCCGACGACGTCCACCCCAGCGCCGCTGTTCTCCGGCAGGGTGCGCGTGGTCGTCGCGCCATCGTCGAACGTCGGCTCGGCGTTGCTGGCCCCAACCGCGCTGCTCGACACCGCGCTGGCAGTCTTGCCCGAACCTTCGGGGTCTGTGTAGGTCACCGTGGCCCTGAGGTACTTGCCCACGTCCACGCCCACCGGCGTGTAGCTGGCGGAGGTCGCCCCGCCGATGTTGCTGAACGACCCGGTGGCGGTGTTCCCCCGCGCCCACCGCCACGAAGCGCTGGAGACGGTCCCGTCAAGGTCGCTCACCGATGCGGTTGCCTCCGTACCCCCGGTGAACGTGGCCGGCAGCGTCACTGTCCCGGCCTCGTCCAGGTTGTTGACGGAGATGGTGACGGCTATGGTGGCATCGACGGTGGTGTCGTCGGCGCCGACGGCGTTCTTGCCGTCGTGCACGGTCACGTTCACCGAGTAGTTGTTATCGGTCTCAAAGTCCAGGGAGGCGCTCGTCTTCAGCTGGCCGCTGGTCGAGTCGATGGTGAAGGAAGACGCGTCCGTGCCGGTCAGCGCGTAGACCAGCGTATCGCTTTCGGGGTCGGTAGCCGCGACGGCAGCGCCGATGTTGGCGGCCGAGGCTGTGTTCTCGTCCACGCTGCGCGTCGTGGGCGCGGTGTCGGTGAAGGCCGGCGGGTTGTTGACTGCGTAGCCCCTGACCGCCACACGGAAGTTATGATCGGCGTCTGAGCTCCACGCTGAGTTCATAAACTCATGGAGACTATCCCCAATTTCCCAGCCCGTCGCGCCGCCGGTGTCCTCGTTGTCGCTGGCAGTGATGTCCAAACTGATAGTGGCTGTTGCGGTGGACGCCACCCGCTGAACCACCGCAAAGTAGGTCTTGTTCGCCTCCAGCGTTTCGCACGGGTTCGTGGTCGGCGCATCGAAGGTCTGCACGCCCGAGCCGGAGAAGGTCGCCGGGTCGGTCAGCGTGCACAGCGCAGTGCCCGCCGGGTCGCCGCTGCTGTCCGCGTTCAGCGTCACAACCAGGTCGGCGCCGGCTGTCGAGGTGCTGGTGATGCTGTCGAAGCTGAAGCCGATGGAGCTCAGCGTGTATCCGGCGGGGTTGGCGCCGGTGGTGAACGCCTGGGCGCCCCTGTTTCTGGATGCAGTACCGGTGGCTAGACCGCGTCCGCCGCTGTCGGCTTGCCCCGTGTTCTTGATCAGGACGGTCACCGTCTGCGCCTCCGCCGGCGCCGACCAGAGGAGCACGCCGTCCAGCGCCAAGGCCAGTAGGGCCGCCTTCACTCTGCGAAGGCCCACTCGTTTCACGAGGTTCGACACGTTAATCTGTTTTCTCCGATTACTCGGTCATGTTGCCGGCACGATCTGTCCCATAACGACGGTCTCCCACACGCGCATGGCCACGAACGAAACTACCGACAGGTGGACTGGCCCTCAGCGGCATTGCCGTCACCGATTAAGCGTCTCTTCCGTATTCGTTCGGCATCTTTCCTCGTCAGGTGAAACCTTGGGCTAGCAACTCGCCGGCTTGGGACCCACATTCACAATCACTGTCTTCCCATTAAGTGGCAGCCAGTGATTCCGCTTGTCCTGTGGTTGTTCTTACGCATTTACCCATGAAAAACACTAGAGACTCTTCATCGTTTTGGTAAGTGCCTAGTCACACTTCTTGGTGAGGTAATTGGGACAGCACTTTGTTTGCTCTGAGAGAGTGTGTTTCTGCAACGTTTCGCTCTTGCCGGCATAAACGAAAGTGGCTAGATTAGTAGTCATCTTCACACCGCCGTGACCGCCAAACACTCCACGGTCTCACGCGCTTGCCGGAGAAGAGATGTCTCAGGCGCATCGCCAAAGCCGGGGCCTTCAGTCTTGCGAAGCTGGCGTACCGGCCTGCGGGTTGGCCGGAGGGCTACGCCGTGTATGCGCCGCTATTCCTGGTGCAAAGGCCGCGGGTAGGCCGGCGCGAGGTTGTTGCGACAGGTCCGCCGACGGACAGTTCTCATCTATTGGGGCTCCGGCGTCGCCTCACACCTGGGTTAGGTTGGGTGTTGGAATAGGGGCCTGTACTTTATGAAGCATCGATGGGCGCAATACAGACGCGGCTCCTTCAGATGCTCTGGCTTGACCCGGACGAGACATCGTACGCCGCCAACATCACGGTGTGGCTGCGCTGGCTCTTCTGGGTCGGCGCCGTGATCGAACTCGCCTATCGACCGGCGTTCACCCATGCCAAGTACATCCCGTTCATGCTCATGCACGTGCCTCTGGTCGCGCTCAACGGCTATGTGCACTACCGTCTGCTCTCCCGGCGCAGGGTGACGTGGCGTCACCTGCTACTCCTCAGCGCCATGGACATAGCGCTGATCACGGCCAGCGTCGTCGTCGACGGGGGTTTCGACAACTTCCTGTACATTCCCTACTATCCCGCCCTTGCCGCTTTCGCCGCCGTCTTCACCTCGGCTCTGCTGAATCTCGCCTGGACCACGTTCACCGCCTCCATATATGTCGGCGTGAGTCTGACCGTCGGCTCGGGCATGGCCTTCGATGGGACCAACGAGAAGATGCTGTTCTCCAGGGTGCTCGCTATGTTCGGGGTGGTCCTGGTTGTCAACTTCATCACCCGGTTTCAGCGGCGCAGGGCGAGAGCGGCGATGGAACGGGAGCGGGAGCTGCAGCGGGAACGGCTCGAGCTCTCCGAGACGATTCACGATACGGCCGCGCAGACCGCCTTCATGATCGGCCTGGGAATAGACGCGGCCAAACAGGTTGCCGGAGACTCGAACGAGGAGCTCGCCGCCAGGCTCGATGCGACCTCGCGGCTGTCGAAGACCGCCGTCTGGCAGCTGAGACACCCGATAGACATGGGCCGCATCTTCGAGGGCAGCGAGTTGGGCTGGACCCTGGACTCGCACGTCACGACGTTCAGCGCCATCACGTCGGTGTCGGCGGAGCTGACCCAGAACGGGGTGGAGCCGCCGCTTTCGATAGAGGTCAGGAGTCTCCTGTTCTCCATAGCCCACAACGCCCTCGCCAACGCCTTCCGCCATGCCGGGGCGAGCAAGGTGCTGGTCGGGCTCGACTTCGGACAGGATGAGCTCAGGCTGTCGGTGTCGGACGACGGGGTGGGACTTCCCGACGACTACGATGAGCGCGGCCACGGCTTCGGAAACATGCTGGCGTACGCCGAGCGTCTGGGCGGACGCCTTATCGTCGATCCCACGGGACCGGTCGGGGGCGCGAGCGTGACCTGCGTGATGCCGTTGTCTCGTGGCGGAAAGGAGGGATAGATTGTCAACGGAGTCTCGTCGCATAAGGGTGCTGCTCGCCGACGACCATGCGGTCACGCGGGAAGGTCTTCAGTCGATTCTGGATCGGTCCGAGGAGTTTGAGGTGGTGGGGCAGGCCAGGGACGGAGTGGAGGCGGTGAAGGCGGCCTCCGAGTTGTCGCCCGACCTGATCGTCATGGACGTCATGATGCCCAGGAAGGACGGCGTGGAGGCGTGCCGGGAGATCATGGAGTCTCTCCCCGAGACACGGGTGCTCATGCTGACCGCCTCGACGGAGGCGAACGCCGTGATAGAGGCGGTGGCCGCCGGTGCGTCCGGCTATCTTCAGAAGGTGGCCGGGATGGACCAGGTCCTGGGCATGATGAAGAGCGCGGCTGCGGGCGAGGGGCGTCTGCCGACCGAGGTGGTGAGGCGGGTCTTCGACAGGATTCGGCGCGGGGCAAAACCGAAGGACGTCAACCTGACCCAGAGGGAGAGGGAAATACTTGTGTCGTTCTGCCGGGGCATGTCATACACCGCAATCGCGGCGGAAAGGGGAGTCAAGGTGGTGACCGTCCGAAACGCCATCTACACCATTCAGGTGAAGCTGGGCGTCGACTCGAAGCAGGAGGTCGTGGTGTGGGCTGCGCAGAACGGGCTGCTGGATGACTGAGCGGGCGGGCGGCTTGGCAAGGATCGAACAGATCCTTCGGGCCTACTTAGGGTCGCAAGCCACATCTGGGAGACTTTCCCACCTACCACCCGTGTCGGCCTACTACCCGGTCACGACGCATCAGTGTCCCTGCGTCCCGACGCGTCACACTACAGGAATTGAGAGACCTTGGTGCGTCGAAAGGCTGCCGAGCCACATTTCGAAGATGGTGGTATCTATCGTACGCGGTGGTGGGGAAGACGGGACTCGAACCTTCACTTTGGAAGTCCCCATGTCAGACTAGTGTTTAGTTGCATAAGTGTTAAGACGTATATTTGGGGTGATTGCTCGGACGACTCTCTTGGTCCATTCGAATGGGGTGGGGTTGGCGTTCCGGTGTGCTGTGAAGGCATCGATCGCTTTGCAGACATCCTTAACGGAGGTTGCACTCAGCCCCTTGAGCGCTTGTCGAGTTAGGATGCTGAACCAGATCTCGACTTGGTTGAGCCAAGAAGCGTGAGTAGGAGTGTAGTGGAAGTGGACATGGGGGTGACGAGCCAACCAGCGGTCGTGCTTTGGCTTGTGGGTGTTGAGGTTGTCGAGGACCACGTGCAACTCACGGTCTGGATAATAGGCAATGATGCGGTTCATGAAGTCCAGAAACTCACGGCGTCTCCGACGACGATAGTGTCCTATGTGCGCAAGTCCGGTTGCCACCTCCAAGGCGGCGAAGAGTGTAGTCGTACCATGACGTTTATATTCGTGGCTGAAGCCACGCAAGGTCTTTCCGTCGGGGAAGCGCAGCCATCCCTGGGCTCGTTCCAGCGCCTGTATGGCCGGCTTCTCGTCGACGCTCAGCACGACGGCGTTCTCGGGAGGGTTCAGGTACAACGCGACGACATCAGCCGCCTTCTGTGCAAACTCCGGGTCGGTGCTGATGCACCAACTTCGGCGGCGCTGGAGTTGGATACCGTGCTTCCTGAGGACACGCCACACCTGGTCTACCGAAACATCTCCCAGTGCCTCGGCCAACAGCGGGCCATTCCAACTGCTGAAGCCTTCAGGGGGAGACTTACCCAACTCGGACAGAATGCGCCGGTCCACCGCCTCATCATAGCGCTTTGGCTTGCCAGGTCTCGGGGCGTCCCTGAGTCCCGGCAGACGGTCGCGCGCAAATCGTTGCCTCCACTCCACCACCCGGCTCCGCGACAGCCCAACCTCCCGGGCTATCGTTGTATTGGACATCCCCTCAGAGGCCAAAAGCACCAACCGCGCTCTCTGCACCTCTCGCTGCGGGGCCGTGCGTGTCCGCACGGTCGCCTCCAATTCCGTTCGCTCCGCCTGACTCAACTCTATCATCGTCTCAACTCTACGCATGGAACCGACTCTAGCACAGCACGAATCTTACATCTACTTAATAATGCAGGTATGCACTAGGACGGTGTATCTGGGTTGGGGGACGCCGGAAACGACGTCGTCTGGCTAGCCAGCCTGGCAGAGAACTCGTCCTGAACAACGTTGTGACTGGGACAAGAGTCTTGATGGCTGACAGACAAGCATGTAAAGTGGGACAAGCAAGTGTCACTGTAGGCTGAAATCCCCCACCCTGCCTAGCGTAAAGTCGGGATTGGCCTCGTCAGTAATTCGTATCTGGCGGACCACCACGAGCCGCTAAATTGGCTGCGCTGCCTTCCAAGTAGGCTGTCCCCGGTTCGAATCCGGTCTCCGCTCCAAAATTCCCCTGATCGTGGTTACGAAGCCGACGAGGCCGTCATGAACGACGGCCTCTTTTTATGTCCGTCTGCTTATCCGACACCCTGCCTACGCTAGATTCCGGTTGGCCAACCTGAATGCTTGCCTCGCAGACACTTCCCGGAAGGAGGACAGCTAAGTACGATGACCGAATACCGATCCAAGCGGACCAGCGCAATGCCGAGTTTCGATATCACGACGTTGATTGATCACTTCGAGGTACACAACCGCACGGAGGGCAAGCCGCCGAGGACTGTTGAGTGGTACAACGAGGTCCTGAGGTTGTTCCTTGACTGGCTGACAAAGAGTGGTCTCTCAACAAGCCTCGACCGGATTGGTGAGCCTGGGCATACTGAATTGCGAACTTTCTCCAGACACACAGAATACGATTCGAACTGTGCGCCGCCATTGACAGTTCGGGGACAAACCCTATAGCCACAAAGGTAATTGTGCGCGCCATAATTGAAGGCGACTAGATTGAAGGGGGCGAACAACCCCGAGCGTGGACCGCGCCCGCTCTCCGTCCGCATCGGATTCTCCGAACTGGGCCGCCTGCCCCTGAGCGTCTCTAAAACGACCCAAAGGGTCGCTAAAGAACGGGGCAGTGGTCGAACCCTGCGCCACCTGAGACTGCGTTGTATGGGCGGTCTAGGCAGCCGTCGGGTGTATAAAGTCTGCCCATGCCTGCATCAACCCCACGCGCTCCGCGTACCAGTCCGTTCGAGCGTAAGCTTGCTCTACCGCGTTCCCAACACGATGCGCCAATGCCGCCTCACACGCCGCCCACGATGCGGTTGTCCTTTCAGCCGCCCACACTCGGAACGCAGTCCTCATGCCGTGCGGTGTCGTGCGGTTGGAGAGTCTTTCTCGTCGGAGTAACTGAGAGAAGGTCATGTCCGATAGCGTCTTCCTTCGTCGTTGGGGGGACGGGAAGATTGCGCCGCTACCATTGTCTAAGCCCCGTGCGCGTTCGAGCACGTCGAGGGCTTGGTCGCTAAGCGGGACCCGATGCTCCACTCCTCCCTTCATTCGTGATGCGGGGATTGTCCATGTCCGCGCGCCCAAGTTGATATCGTCCCATGTCGCGCCCCTGGCCTCCCCGGACCGTGCCGCCGTGAGAACCAAGAACTCAAGCGCGAGCTTAGCGGACTCGTTCGCCGTCGATACATCCACGATTGCGAGTATCTCTCCCACTTCGGAGTAATGGGCCGCTCTAAAGTGGTTCTTTGAGGCCGGTTGTTTCGTCAGGCCGCCGTCGATGGATTCGCCCGCCGGATTGAAATCAATGTACCCGTGTGCCAAGCACCAACTGAAGATTGAGCGCATCCGTTGACGTACTCGGCGGGCCGTCGGGGGTCTGGTAGTCCATATCGCATCTAGGACCGCCAGCACGTCCGGGCCGTCAATCTCATCGACGGGGGTTTCACCGAGTTCTGGCATTACATGGCGCTCTAAGAGGGTGTGTGAGAAGTTCAAATTAGGTTGGTGCTAAGCGTCGGAGCATGAGATGAATCATAGCTATATGGGTCCACGCCTCGGTTGTATCGGACAGAGCTTCGTAGTCCTTGCTCATCCGACGGCACCTGCTGAGCCACGCGAATGTTCGTTCGACCACCCATCTTCGCGGCAGCACTTGAAAACGGTGGCTGTCCCTGGGGCGCTTGACAATCTCGAGCGCCCAGCCTGTCAGGGCCCAGACCCACTCGACCAGCTTTCCAGCATAGCCAGCATCGGCCCAGACCAACCTCATGCGGGGAAACCTCCCTATCAATTTATCGATGACCAGCTTCGCCCCATCCCTATCCTGGATATTGGCAGGATGCACCACCACCGCCAGCAGCAACCCCATGGTATCTACAACGATATGTCGCTTTCGACCGTTGACCTTCTTGCCAGCGTCATAGCCACGAGGCCCCCTTTTTCCGTCGTCTTGACCGACTGGCTGTCTATGATAGCAGCGCTAGGTGTCGGGTTCCTCCCCTCGGCCTGCCGGACCTTGACTCGGAGAGCGTCATTGGCTCGTTCCCATGTACCATCCTCTCTCCACTCCCGAAAATACCACCATACAGTACCCCAAGGTGGGAGGTCATGCGGCATGGCTCGCCATGTGCAACCGTTGCGCAGAACGTATAGGATGCCGTTGACGACCTCCCGCAGGTCTACAGTACGTGGCCTTCCCCCGGTTTTGGCTGCCGGGAGTAGCGGAGCGAGCATCTTCCACTGTTCATCAGTCAGGTCGCTGGGGTATGCTTTGCGTTTCATACCTCCATTCTAATACATATCCAAGACTTCTCACACACCCTCTAAGACTTGCATCCAATTCTTGGCGTGCTTCCCGTTCTTTAGATTTGGCGAGTGTCGATCATAGTATGCGCGGGCCGCCTGCCTAAACGTCGGAACGCCCAAGGCCTGCCAGTCCGTTTCAGTCGTCGTGGTGATCTTAGCCTTTCGCGGGTCAACCCCGTTCGCAATGGCAGCCTTAAACGTCACGGCTCGCGACCGCGCCTCAGTTAACAACGTTTCAGGATACGGGCCTAAACCCATGTCCCGTCGCTTGCCGTGTAAAGTCGCACGGAGTACCCACGACCGGCGGCCCGATGCCTGAACAAATAGATGTAGGCCATTCGAGTCCGAGTATCGCCCTGGCTTGGTGATTGTTGGAATCTTCCTTGCTGAAAGCACCATGTCGTAGCCCTTTAGCGTGATTTCGTTACCACACTCGTAACCGTTCGTCAACTCTTTTGCGGAGACACGCCGAGACAAAGTGAAACAGTTATTGAGACTACAAACAGCTATATATTGGGTCAGACGCCCCACCAATTGAGACAACTAGAGAAGCTCTGAGCAGGATTGAGATGAGAGTGAGTGGTGGCCCCAACGGAATTCGAATCCGTGTTTCCGGCTTGAAAGGCCAGCGTCCTAGTCCTCTAGACGATGGGGCCACGTCCGGACCTGCGAGAGTGCGATCCCGAGGTCCATATCGGTCTTGAAACCGCGGTGAGACGTGGAAGTCCCAACGCCGACCAACGGTCGTATTGTATCCCGACGCTCCTTCGACTGGCAACGAATGGGCGACCCCGTCAACGGCTGTCGGTTATGATGCCCCGCTGTGTCCTGTTGGTCTCGATGTCGAAGCACTGGGCCGGGTCTTTATTTTTCTGCGTCTGCAGCCACAGTATACAGTCTTGCGGCGACAATTCCGAAATGGTCGGCTCGCTAATATCGAACTGGAAGAGCTTCCACTCCGGGTGCTCGTACACGTAGCTGAGCTTAAACGGGATCGGCCTCGGCGTCAGGGGGTAATACCCCTTGAGAATCATGACGTCCTCGATCGTGGTGAAGTCCTCCTCGTCGATTCCCAGACCAACGTCCTCGAAAACGGGAAGCTCTTGGTACGTCGGCTCTAGGTCCTCGATTCCCGCCAGGTCGTGGTTGGCGTCCATGTACGGCCGGAACTTGATCTGAAGCCGTTCGAGGGTAATGCCGATGGTGAACGAGTCGGACATCTGGCTGTAGAAGGCCTCCATGCTGCCCGCCTCTATCGACTCGCGGAATACCTTCATCGTCTTGCCCGTGAGCAAGTTGAGGTCGTCACGCAGGGGTATCTGCTTGAACCATGCTCCCGGCCCGACGTTAGCGCGGTCGTCGTCGACGAAGGCGTTGACCTTCCAGTCGCCTTGCTCACGGACCATGTCAACCGTGAATTTGACGTCCTGCCCGCCGAGGTCTATGAGCGTGCCGCGAATGCGAGAGCGGTTGCTCAGTTCGAGCCTTCGGTCTCTCCACACGTCCAGCCGGTATGTCAGAGGCAGTCCAAGCAGCTCCATCATCTTGTCGAAGTCTCTGGGGGTCTGGAGAGCGCGGAAGTGGGCGGTCGTGGTGTCGTGGTAGGCCTCCACCGTTTTCCTCTCGCGCAGCAGATGCAAGAATGCTTCCGCCTCGCCGGCGGAATCATTGGTGTCGAGGGCAACCCACGTGAACATCGAGGTCGTGCACGAGGCAACGGCAAGGATGGCCACGATGATCGATCGGAGGATTATCTTCTTTTTTCTCAATTCCGTCCTTCCTGCGTATTGGCCTCAGTTCTTGGACCGCCAAGACCGTTCACTGGGGGAACCCCCTCTCTGAATCTCTCCCCCGGCGGGGGAGAGATTGAGGGCGGGGCCCCGGCCTAATTGATACCCAGCAATTTCCACGCGGGGCGTAGCGCTGGGCAAACGGGTTGTGCTTCCCGTCAACACCCGTTTTCACATTACATTTAGGGGTACAGCGCAAGCTCCTCCAGTCCGACCTGCTCCGGCATCCCGAACATGATGTTCATATTCTGCACGGCCTGTCCCGCCGCGCCCTTGACGAGGTTGTCGATGCAGCCCACGGCCACGAGGCGTCCGGTCGAGCGGTCGACGGTCGGATAGATGCGGCAGTCGTTGTTCCCCAGCGTCTGCTTCGTGGATGGCGGCTCGTCGGTCACGTGGACGAAGGGATGCTCCGCGTAGTAGTCGCGGTACAGGTCCATGAGACGGCGCTGTCCAGACTCTCCTGAGAACGACTCCCCTGCCCTGAACCTGGCGTAGCAGCTGGCAAGGATGCCTCTCGTCATCGGAATGAGATGCGGGAGGAACGTCACTTCCACCGGCCCGACGCCGTCGAGGCCGCCAAGCTCCTGCGCGATCTCCGGCATGTGGCGATGGCCGCCGACCTGATAGGCGCGCACGCTCTCGTTCACCTCGGTAAAGAGGAATTTCACGTCCACGCTCCTGCCCGCGCCGGAGACGCCCGACTTGGCGTCGACGATGATGTCGGACTCGATGAGCCCCGCCGCGGCCACGGGCGCGAGCGCGAGGATGGACGGTGTCGGATAGCAGCCCGGATTGGCGACGAGACGCGCTCCGGCAACCTCGTCGCGGTGCAACTCCGGCAGACCGTACACGGCATCCTCGACGTGGGACGGATGCGGGTGCTCGCCGTACCACTCCTCGTACTGTCGCAGGTCCTTCAGCCGGTAGTCGGCGCTGATGTCGATGGCGCGAACGCCCGACTCGACGAACGGCCCCAGCCGCTCCGCGCTGGCCTGATGCGGCAGGGCCGAGAAGACGACATCGACGCTCTCGGTGATGTCCTCGGTGATCGTGAGATCGACCGCCGCAAGGTGAGGAAATACATCGCCGAGCCTCTGTCCGACGGTACTCCGACCGGTGACCGAGGCAAGCTCGGCCTCAGGGTGTCGCGACAGGATACGCGCAAGCTCGATGCCCGAGTATCCCGTGACGTTGATTATGCCTATTTTCACCTGAACCCCCTTGGCCGGTCGCAACCGTGTAGAAAGTATACCTTCCCTACGGCGGGTGGCTCAAGTGAATCTGCGTCAATGCATCCAGTTCCCGCTAACTAATAGACAATACTGACCAACCTTGCGGACGGCTTGTTTTACCGCATTCGCCCCAGCCTTGGCCACACTGGCCATCTGCCGTCCTTATCCTTGCAAAATACAATTAAGGCACAATCTTCGCATTTAAGTTACCGACCTAGCGGTCTTACCCAAATAAGGCCTATCGTCGCTTATAATGTCAAGCCGACCACACATCCCTCTACATCCTTCAACCCTTCATATACATGACTCAGGTGAATAACCATAGAAGATGGGGCAGATAACGTCGTCGTAACATCAGTTATCTGGGTATGAACCGCACGATCACGTTCAGCCTTTAACGTACCCAAACTCGATTTCAACAATTCAAACTTAACGGGATCTACTGTTGTCTCCAACCTTTCCACATTTACCAAACCTACTATTTTTATCAGTACATCCCGGAAGTGATCATCGTATGTGAATCCGTAATTTCTCCTTATCGCCCTTTCCATATAAGACACATTGCGACTCTCACTTAAACTCTTTTGTGTACATTTCAGAATCATTTCGTCCATGGTGACTTCAATCCATCCACATAGCTCCATAAGTGCCAATTTCGAGTAATACAATGGATCACGTGCGTTGGTAGACGTCTTGTTGTATTTGTCATTGAGATCATCCAAAATCTCAACTATAGCAGTCTTGTCGACCATGACACTCAAAATCTATCCAGCGAATGACTCTTCAGCAACGGTCATCCGTTCAAGTACCCTCTGCCTTCCGGACAGGCCCTCCCTTAAGCGCTCTTCTCCAAATTCTCGAGAGTCTAACATCTCTCGATGCATCGCTCGTATTTTCTTCTTGGTCAATGACTCAAGATGATCAATGTTGAGTGACATACCTACCAATGTCGCCTCTTTCACCGCCATACTTATCCTTTCATTGTAGTATTGGCTATATAGAGAATCATGGTAATTGATTAGCGGTTTCAGGGCCCGTAGAGGGGTTGCGGTGAATGCAGGGCGCTGGTTTAGACTTAGGCTATGTGCAAGTCCCAAGGCATGCCCCCTCTGAACGCGATGAGATTATCGCGTTGGTGACGCGGCTTCAAGAGCAGAACGCGCGGTTGACGGCAGCCAACGAAGAGTTGCATAAGGAACTCGCCGAGGCCAAGCGAGCGGGAAAGCGTCAGGCGGCTCCGTTCTCCAAGGGCAGGCGAACCAGCAAGCCCAAGCGTCCTGGCCGCAAGCCGGGTATGGGACTGTTCAGCTACCGCAAGCCGCCGTCTGCCGATGAGGTGACCGAGCCGGTTGAAGACGTGCCGGTGTCGGGGGACACATGCCCGGGATGTGGAGGCAGACTCGAGGATGCAGGTGTGAGTATAGCCTATGTAACCGACCTGCCACGTGTTCTGCGTCCGCAGGTGAGAGCGTATCGTGTGCAGGTATGCCGGTGCCGGTCGTGCGGCAAGGCTGTGCGAGGGCGGCATCCCGACATAGCGCCGGACCAGTACGGGGCCAGCGCCCACCGAGTGGGGAAGCGGCTGATGGCTGCGGCCCACGTGCTCCACTATGGGGTGGGCGTTCCGGTACGGAAGGTTCCTGCCGTTCTCAGAGCGCTGACCGGGGTGAGAGTGAGTCAGGGAGCGATCAGCCAGGACGCGCTGCGTCGTGCTGCTGGTGCGGTGGGTGATGCCTACAGCAGGCTGCGGACATCGGTACGGGCGAGTCCCCTCGTCCACACCGACGACACGGGCTGGCGAGTGGGAGGCGAGCGAGCGTTTCTGATGGCGTTCGAGACGGAAGAGGCGACGGTCTATCAGGTCCGTGCTCGTCACCGGAACGAAGAGGTGCGGGAGGTGGTCCCCTCGGACTATGGAGGGGTGATGGTGACTGATCGAGGACGGAGCTACGACGCCCAGGCGCTGTCCGGGATCAAGCAGCAGAAGTGTCTGGCGCACGTACTGCGCTCGGTCAGTGAGGTGGTTCATACCAAGACAGGGAGAGGACGCAGCTTCGGCAAGAGTCTGAGTGCGCTTTTGCGAGAAGCCATGGACCTGTGGAGGGCATATCACCGAGGTGAGGCTGTCGACTTTGGTGTGCAGGCCGAGCGGTTGAAGCGCCAGGTGAGCTATCATCTCCGCGACCGACCGATGACGGATGCGGACAACTACAGGTTGCAGAACGAACTTGGCTGGCACGACGATCGTGGCAACCTGCTGCGCTTTCTGGACGATCCGAGCATTGAGCCGACCAACAACCGTGCTGAGCGAGCGCTCCGCCCGGCAGTGATCGCGCGGAAGGTGTCACACTGCTCGAAGAACGAGGAAGGGGCCGATGCGTTCTCGGCTTTCACCAGCGTAATCAGGACGTTGGAACGCAATGGAGGCGACCAGCCTGTCGTGGACCGGCTCTGCGCTGTGTTCAGCGGCCCTCCCCTTCACTCCCCTTCAGTCTGAACGCCTCTCTCCCTGCCAGCCGCTAATCAATTACGAATCATGAACGAGAGAAACGGTTCGGTCAAATATATTCCTCTTAGTAGCGAGATACTCTTCATCTGGTTCCCGGTGATCCATCATGTAGCTATTCAAGAACGTCGCCAGCCGACCATTATATTCAGGGTAATCGTCATGAAATGCAAAAAGTCGCAGAATCTGCTCTTGTCCTCTATATCGATCCACTCTGTCAGACTTACGACCGTTTATCGTGAGCCACAACTCATCTTCATCCAGGTTTTGCAAGAGTCCATTGAATGTACCTGAAAAAATGCAGTTGCGTATTTCCTGGTTTGTTAATTTAATTGCTCCAGTATTGAGACGATGAAAAATTGTGAATAGATAGTCCATATGACTAGGTTGCGAATAGTCACAACGGATTACAGTTATCGGCAATGTAAGATTCTCAATGCGAGTATAATAGTGATGTAGACGTGAGTCAGTGTCAAAGAAATCAGGTACATATTGACCTGAGAGCGCAGGATCAATATCCTTTAGACGTGACAAGTACCACCTATCGCCTCGTAGAAATTGGATGATGCACCACATACGCTGAAGGCCATCTATCACTTGCCACTTCTGAGCTCTGAAATCAAGACTGAAACACATGCTTGGGATTGGAAGTTGCTTAACCAGAGAATCAATAAAGCGTGTTTGGCCAATCCGAGGCCAAACTATTTGTCTCTGAAAATGTGGTTGAATCTCCAGTATATTGTCCCGGTACATACGAAATAGATCCGCGCAAGATCGCAATTCGTTGTACGCTACAATTTCTGCAGGCGGAAACTCAAAACTATCACTATCGTTAAATGTGGAGTCTTCAATTCGTTGAAGGTCGCTGTCAATCTCTGCCATGATCGCCGTGCCTCTTTCAATTGAAATCGTTTGTACTGAAGTGGGTGTCTGTGGATCGAAGATGAACTGAATTGTATGCTAACGGACTCAGGAATTCAATGCGGCAGTCTCATGAATCATTACTAGATGTCGGCCTACCGTTACTCGGGGGTAGCGGGACACCAACGTGGGCCTTCGATAATTCACTCATCTGTAGCCATATTGCGGTGATAAGTCCTTGCTTTGACTTGAACTAAGCCCAATGTACAACCTTATTGTGATTTCTTTAGACAATTGACTATGGCATTACTGCCTGAACTACAGTGACAATTGGGATATTGGCCTTTTTCAAATCATGGAACTTCAGACACCTGCACTCTACGAACCGCTACTCTACGCCTCACCCCGCCGCAGCACCCTCCCCGGCCTTGCGCCGGTGTGGGTTCCCTCGTCGACGACAGGGACGCCCTTCACGAGGACGTAGGGTATGCCGTCAGGGTATTGGTGGGGGTCTTCCCAGGTGGAGTTGTCGATCACTGTCGCGGGATCGAAGACGACCAGGTCGGCGGTGAGGCCTTCCTTGACGAGGCCCCGGTCTTTCATATGCAGACGTTGAGCCGGGAATCCGGTCATCTTGTAAATGGCGTTTTCCAAGGTCAGAACGGCAGGCTGCTCTCGGACGTAGCGGCCAAGTATGCGGGGGTAGGTGCCGTAGAAGCGCGGATGCGGGAGGGCGTTCTTGTAGGGGCCGTGCGGGGATACTGCGCGGCCATCGGAGCCGATCATGGCGAGATCGTGGCCTATGAAGTAGCGAACGTCGTCCTCGACGCGGTTGTGGACACGGGTCGGGACGGAGCCGTTCTCCTCGTGGAGCATCTGAAGGACGGCCTCGGCCGGCTCGACGCCGCGTTCCTCCGCGATCTCCGTGACGTTCTTGCCGACGCAATCACGGTTCTCCTCCGACTGGATGAAGGCGACGTACCACGTCTCCCACTGCGGCGACAGGCCTCCGAGTCCGGCCCTGACCTCGTCCCGTATGAGTGTCCGCGTCGCGGAGTCTCGCAGGCGGGCCATGAAGTCGGCTATCGTCCCCTCCTGCGCCCAGAGGGGGACGAGCTGGTTGTAGCCCGCTCCCGCCGCCGTGTAGGGGTACACGTCGTAGGTGATGTCCAGCCCGCCCTCGCGCGCCTTGAAGAAGGGTTCGGTAAGCGTCGCGCCCTGCCCGTACACGCGCCGATCGGTTATGGCGAGGTGAGAGAACTGCACGGGTATGTCGGCCCGCTGCCCGATCTCGATGGCCTCCCCAATGGCCGACATGTGGAGGCCATTTCCCACCCTTGCATGGGTGGCGTAGAAGGCTCCTTCGTAGTGCCTTATCGAAGCACAGAGTTCCACTATGTCTTCGGTCGTGCCATACGCCGAGGGCGCGACGGAGAGACCGGTCGACAACGAGAATGCGCCCATCTCCATCGCCTCAGCCGCGAGGCGCTTCATTTCGCGGAGCTCGTCGCGCGTGGCAGGCCGGTCCTCGACGGCCCCGGACGCGATCTGGAGACCGGCGTGTCCGAGCTGCGGCGCAACGTTGATGCTGATGCCATTTGACTCCATCGCATTGGCCCAGTCGTCAAGCGTGTTCCACTCCCACTTGACGCTGCCGATCAGCGTTCTGCCGAGGTTCTTCTGAAGGGCTTCCGGCCCGCCCTTCCCCGCAGGCCACGGCGTGTAGCTGCAGTTTCCGGTGACCTCGGTCGTCACCCCCTGATGCGCCTTGCTCTCCCCGCCGGGGTCGTCGAGCAGGGTGATGTCGGAGTGGGAGTGAATGTCGATGAACCCCGGCGCCACGACGTGCCCCGTCGCGTCGATTCGACAGGTGGCCTCTGTGTGCCCCAGCGAGCCTACGGCCTCGATGCGCCCGCCGGAGATGCCAACGTCGGCCTTGTAGCGCGACGCGCCCGTCCCATCCACGACTGTGCCGTTCACTATCAGGGTGTCGAATGCCATGGGTTGCCTCCTGGGGAGCGTAGGTCGTTCCGCACATACGGACAGTCCATCCACATTTCGTTATTCCCGTGTCAGGTGCCTTCGTGTAGCCCGTCATTCCGGCAAATGCCGTAAGCGAGGCACTTTGCCAGACTCAGTCTTTCACCTTCACCCCAACCCTCTCCCGCGAACGGGAGAGGGGGTTATGCGAAGGTCTCCGTAGGCGGGGAGCCCAACATCCCAAAACCGTCTACGCAAAAATTCCCAGCGGGTTGAGGGAGCGAGGAACGTCCGTAACGTCCATCTCTTCCTTCTTCTTCATGTAGCCCACGACCGCGTAGGTGAATGGCGTGGCGGCGGTCTCATACAGGATCTTGGTGATCCACTGGGCGATCGCCGCGCTCAGCAGGCCCTGTGCGCTCCAGTCGCTGCCGATGCCGAAGGCGATGTAGATGAAGATGAAGGAGTCCAACCCCTGCCCCACTACTGTGGAACCTATGGTACGGACGAACAGCAGCCGGCCCTGCATCTTGTACTTCAGTAGAGCCAGCACCGTGGAGTTGGAGAACTCTCCAATCAGGTAGGCGATGAAGGACGCCACGAGAATCCAGGGCACCTGGCCGAGGATGGTGTCGTAGGCGTCCTGGTCGTCCCAGAAGCCGGCGGAAGGGATGATGCCCGCAAGCCAGAGAGCGATGACCACAACAAGATTGGCCCCGAATCCCAGCCAAATCACCCCGCGGGCGATCCGAAAACCGTATACCTCGGTCAGAATGTCTCCGACGATGTAGCTGATGGGAAAGATGATGATCGAGGCGGGGATGACTACCGAATTGCTGCCTATGAACTCGAACGGGAGGGTCAGCAGCTCAATGGGCTTCACCGCAATGATGTTGGAGGTAATCAGGACGGCGACGAACAGGGTGACGATGATGATGAACGTGCCGGTGAATCGCATACTTGCTCCTTTGTCCTATGGTAGGGGGTGTTGTTCGTTGGACAGGCTCACCGCGAGCGGTCTTAGTTCAATTCACTTTCACCTCCCTCGAGTACATAGACATCCCGAAGGTTCCGATACGCGCCGTCGTAGTCCATGCCGTAGCCGACGACGAACACGTCCGGCACCTCGAACCCGATGTACGTCGCCGCCACGTCATGCGTCCGACGCGAGGGCTTGTCCAGCAGCGCGCATACGTTGACCGACGCCGCGCCCAGCTCCAACAGCCTCTGCGACAACACCGCGCAAGTCTCCCCGGTGTCGACAATGCCTTCCACGATCAGGACTTCCCTACCCTCGATCCGGTCGCGCAAAGGCAGCCAGCTGACCGTCACCGCACCCCCTTCGGTCCCGTCATACCGCCGCATCCGCACCGTTGTCACATCCACCGGCTCACCGAAGGCTCGCATCAGGTCCGACAGGAAACACACCGCCCCGTCCATCGCGCCCACCAGGACGATCTTCGACAGATCGTAGTCCCTGCTCACCCTGTCCGCCAGCTTCCCAACCGCGTCGGCTATCTGAATCTCGGAGATCAGAACGTCTCCCAGTTGCATCACCCTCTCTCAGAGCCCCGTCGGCGTGTCGCGGCATTGTATAGTCAAGTACGGGGATCGACAAGGGCGGCTATACTACGAACTTCAATGAAGGGCGTTACGAGGGATGCATGCTTGAGTGGCACGATCTGAATGCTCGACACGAGGCAACAATCCTGTGGGGAGCAGTGTTGTTAGCCATTGCTGTCGCCAAATCCCCTGAAGTGAGGCGAGCGATTCGTCATTTAGGGAGGACTCTGCTTGAGCCACCCATATCGATTTTGTTGAGTGGGCTGTTTGTCAACGCTGCTATCATCACAGCACTTGCTGTGTGTATGGGAAGAAAAGTTGGCCTTTGGGAAACACTCCCCATCGTAACAGCAACGTTTTGGTCTCTTACTAGCGGTGTATCTCTCCTGTCCTACCTTGGAGAATTTATCAATAGCAGGAAAGAATTTCGAACGAGGGCCTTCAGAATACTAGGCCCCTCAACGATCGTTTCCGAGGTGGTCGGAATTGCAGTTCTTTCCATTTCGTTGGAACTGTTACTTGTTCCCATACTGCTCGTGCTTACACTAGCTGCTCTGTCAAGTCGAAGTACCGGTTTGAAAGTCGTATCCACCGGCATACTGCTGATATATGTTATGGGCTTGATATCGTCTGTAGCGATTGACTTGATCAAGGATGCGGAGGCTTGGCAACCTCTGGTACAAGCCGTCATATTCCCGATTGTCCTAACAATCGGCACACTTCCCTACATACAACTGCTGGTAGTGTTGGAGCGGCGTCGATTCCGTGCTAACGCCAAATGTAAAACGGTGAGAGCAAGTGAATATGGACTGCATTGGCCTCTCACAGTTAGCTCAGCCGAGCTTTGCTGCAAATACGGGGCGGTATGGGTAGAGGTGAAGGGGAAGAAGTATGCAGTAAATGGAATCGCTAGAACGATCTTGAGGAATAATGGACATGCGTATCTCGATTTGAATGACATCTGGAGAGATGATCCCGAGATGGAAAAATATGTTGATGCCTTAGGATCATATGCTGAGGAAATGCCATGGAAGGTCAGCATCCATCGTTTACTTCAAGATGGCCTTGCCCTGGAGGGGTAGAAAGAAGCGAATCTACCATAATGTCAAGCCTCCCGACGGGGAGACGAGGTTAGTCTTTGCGATCTCGGCAAGACTATATTGCCCTACCCTCGCCGCCCGAACTCCTCTTCCAGCCGCGCAGCGCTCAGGTGGATCATCGTCGGGCGACCGTGCGGACAGGTGTGCGGCTGGCTGCACTGCTCAAGCTGGCGCACCAGTTCCTCAGTCTCGCGATTCGTCAACACCTTGCCTGCCCGGATGGCGCTGTGGCACGCGAGCGAGTAGGCAGCCCGCTCCTCCCAAGACTCGTAGCCTCCACCCTCGGCCATGAGGTCGAGCACGTCGCGCAACGCGCCCGGCGGGTCCTCGGACACGAGGAGCGCGGGAACGCCACGGAGCATGAACGTCGTTCCGCCGAACTCCTCGAACTCGAACCCCAGACCGTTCACGCTGGGACGGTGCGCCTCGACGATCTCGATCTGCTCGGGCGTCAAATCCACGGTAGCCGGCTCCATGAGACCTTGGACCGAAGGGCTGCCCGTCCTTGCCGCATCCTTGATCGTCTCGAAGAGCACCCGCTCATGCGCCGCGTGCTGGTCGATGAGGTACATCCCGTCCGGCCCCTCCGCCGCGATGTACGTCGACTTGATCTGACCGACGACGCGCAAGGCGGGCAATGCCCGGTGCGGGATCAGCGGCTGCTGGGACGGCTGTGCGGGGTCGGCCTGCAGCGGCATTCCGGCCGTCGCGCCATCCGGGATCGCCTGGTCCTGCGGGAGCGGAATCGGCCAGTAAGAACGAGTATCGGATGGAGCAGTCCCGACGGTCGGCGTGGTGTGACGCGTCGAAAGCTCTTGTACCGGCAGGTTGGCGGTCAGGGTCTCACGCACTGCCCTCTGCAGCGCCGCGAAGACGCGACCTTCGTCCTTGATCCGCACCTCCGTCTTGGAGGGATGGACGTTCACATCCACCTCCTCGTGCGGAACGTCGAGGCTCACCACGGCGATGGGGAAGCGCCGCTCCATCAGGAATCCCCGGTACGCCTCGTGCAGGGCGAACGTCAGGCTCCGGTTCTGCACCCAGCGACCATTGACATAGACGGTGACATGGTTCCGGTTCGACCGCGCCAGCGATGGTCTGCCGATCAAGCCGCCGACCTGTATGGGGCCGTCCTCCCGACCGGGCGTCTCGACGTCCAGCATCGCCTCTGCCACCTCGACCCCGTACACGGCCGCCATTGTCTCGCGAAGACTGCCCGCACCATTCGTCGCAAACACCGACCTGCTTTCCACAGCGAGGCTGAGTGCCACTTCCGGACGCGCGAGGGCGAATCGACCCACGGCGGACTGGACTCTCGTCGCCTCGGATGCGGCAGAACGAAGGAACTTCCGCCTCGCCGGAATATTGTGGAACAGTCCCCTCACAGTCACGGACGTGCCGGGCGCGGCCCCCACCCTTTGCTTGCGAATGAGCGACCCCGCGTCCAGATCGACCTGAATGCCGGAGTCCTCTCCCTTAGCGCGAGAGACCATGGTGACCCGCGAGACCGCCGCGATGCTGGGAAGTGCCTCTCCGCGGAAGCCGAACGTTCCGACCGACTCTAGGTCGCCGTCGCTGACGAGCTTGCTGGTGGCAAACCGCTCAAACGCCACGGCCATCTCGTCCTCCGCGATGCCGGCGCCGTTGTCGGTCACCCGTATGTACTCGATGCCCCCGCCTCTGATCTCGACGGACACCCTCGTAGCTCCGGCGTCGAGCGAGTTTTCGACAAGCTCCTTGACGACCGACATGGGCCGCTCTGTTACCTCGCCTGCGGCAATCTTGGAGGCGATTCGCGGACTGAGCACTCGGATGGGCATGGCCCGTATAGAGTACCACTCCGACACAGTCGGAGGGCGAAGAGCCTTCTATATCATCAAACGACTACCCGCACCGCCGGATCGTCGGCCAGCCGTTCAGCGTCGTTGGTATCCTCGTAGGCCGCCGGACGACTGTTCACCGGATGCCTGAGAAGGGACACAAATTTGTGCTGAACGTTCCGACCGACCCGTGTCTCCTGCGATCATTCACTCGCCGTCACCGTCGGTCCCAGAGCGTCATCCAACTCGCGGCAGGTCAACAGCCTGAAGTCCTAGTAGTACCGAAATCTTTGAAATGACGGGTAATGATAGGGGGTCGGATTCGCGTTATACAACGACAGGGCGGGTTTGAAACCCGCCCCTACCGAGTTATAGTCTCGTTACCCTTCATTACTAGGATGTTGAACCACTAGTAGACCGAAATCTTTGAAATGACGGGTAATGATAGGGGGTTGGATTTGCGTTCTACAACGACAGGGCGGGTTTGAAACCCGCCCCTACCAAGTCATAACCTCGTTACCCTTCAATACAATCATGTTGAACCACTAGGTAATGTTGGCACCGTGAAACTTTCCCCGTACACGGCTGGTCGAAGCGCAACTTGGTGCTTTCACCCATTGGGCGACTCCGGCGAGAATTCGGTATCAATAGCACAATAGTCGGTCAGCACAATCCTATTGCTCATCAAAACCACAGTGCTCTGATGTTCATCTATAGCAGGTACTTCCGTTACTGATTACGACACAACCCATAACGTTGATATGGGAAATACCGGCTAAAGATTCTTGTAGCTTAGTCTTCATTCCCTGTATAGTCGAGCGACCAGGAGAAGTCCTTCACCGCCATGCATATCGAGAGCATAGAGATCAAGAACTACCGCAGTTTTCGTGGGATCACGTTGAGCGATCTACCGCGAATGGCCGTTATCGTCGGCGCAAACGGATCAGGCAAGTCCTCTCTCTTCGACGTACTATCCTTTCTAAAGGACGCACTGGCTCAGAACGCCGCATCCGCGGTAGCGCGGCGTGGCGGTTATCGTGAGTTAGTAAGCCGCGGCATGGAAGGACCTATAGTGATCACGGTGAAGTTCCGCGAGAGCAGTGGTCGGCTTGCCACGTATCGTCTCGAAGTGGGCGCTGAGAAGAGCGGACGTGTGGTCGTCGAGCGGGAGATACTGAGCTATCGCAGGGGAAGATATGGTCGTCCATGGCATTTTGTGGACTTCAGCCAAGGTTCTGGGTTGGCGAGCACCAACGAGTCGGTGTATGGAGAAGAGGGCCCTGTCGAGGAGAGGGCGGAGTACGCGCTCGACGACCCCAGTATCCTGGCAATCAAAGGACTGGGACAATTCCGCGAGTTCCGAGTCGTGTCGGAACTCCGCAGCCTGATTGAGAGTTGGCACATCTCCGATATCCACATTGCCGAAGCCCGGCCAAGCGCTGAGGCTGGTTACGCCGAGCACCTGTCCACTCGGGGCGACAACGTAGCGCAGGTTGCACAGTACCTCTACGAGAACCACCGTGAGCGGTTCGAGCGCGTCCTAGAGGCGATGCGCCTTCGAGTTCCCGGGGTGAGCGACGTCGAGGCGAAGCCCACGGAGGACGGGCGACTCGTACTCCGGTTCCAGGACGGTAGCTTCAAAGACCCGTTTATCGCCCGGTACGTCTCGGACGGGACAATCAAGATGTTCGCGTACCTAGTGCTGCTGTACGACCCCGAGCCTCATCCTCTGCTCGCAGTCGAGGAACCGGAGAACCAGCTCTATCCCGATCTATTGCGGGAACTGGTGGAGGAGTTCCGCGAGTACGCGAGACGTGGGGGCCAAGTATTCGTATCAACCCATTCCCCTGACTTCCTCAACGGGGCGACACTTGACGAGATTTTTTGGCTATTTAAGGAAGAAGGCTTCACGTCCGTCCGTCGCGGCTCCGACGATGAACTTTTGAAAGCGCTTGTTGAGGAAGGCGACCTGCCCGGCGCAATCTGGAGGCAAGGCCTCTTCACGGGAGCAGCACCGCAGTGAGGAAAGTGGTCTTCCTGCTGGAGGAAGAGTCCATGAAGGTTCTGCTCGAAGGACTTCTGCCCCGAGTGATTCCCGATTTGTCATTCCAATGCATATCCCATCAGGGAAAGAGTGACTTGGAAAAGAGTATCCCACGCAAGCTCCGAGCGTGGCGTGAGCCTGGAGTCCGGTTCGTAATTTTGCGGGACAATGACGGTGCAAATTGCGTCGGCCTTAAGGAACGGCTCCTGAAGATATGTCGTGACGCAGGACGGGGAGACACACTTGTGAGGATTGTGTGTGAGGAGCTTGAGGCATGGTATCTGGGAGATCCGTACGCCTTGGCTGAAGCATTCGAGAATGAAAAGCTGGCCGGAATCGGTCAGAAGGCAAAGTTCCGTAGACCCGACACCGTACAGCAACCTTCAAATGCCCTTAAGCAACTTGTGCCCGAGTTCCAAAAGGTCAGCGGGGCAAGGACGATGGCTCGTTTCCTATCGAGAGAAAGAAATAGATCTCCGAGCTTTCAGGCGTTCCTGTCCGGGATCGACAGGCTGTCCGCCTGATGAGGTATCGACATTGAATCCGTGAGTTCCCATATTGGGAGTCTTCGGGCTTAAAGTCCAGCCCAAGCGAGATGGTAGCATCAAGATGATAGTCAGGAATGCCAGCCAACTTCCGATCCTAGAACAATTCCACTCATCCACTGTCCATATCCTCTCGTGAGAAATTAACCAAACTTGACAATAACGCCACGAATGGCGCGAAATGGCGTCAAATGGCGCAAATTTCAGGGTTGCCCTTCTTCTCGTGACGTCGCCCCACTACTCATAGACCGCCTCACGTCCGAGGCTCGAAACACCCTCTTTCACGCGATTGCCTCGCGGGAAGACCGCGGCGGCCCTATGCCCTATACAAAAGATTGTCGTATGCTATTTGATAGAAATCCGTAGGAGTACCATTTTGGCGGCATTCCCCACGCTTCTGGACGTGTACGAGGCCCGAAGGAGAATCGGGCCGTACATTACGCGCACGCCGCTGCACCACTATCCCCGGCTCGACCGGCTCATCGGGGCGGAGGTATACGTCAAGCACGAGAACCACCAGTCGCTCGGCGCGTTCAAGATTCGCGGCGCGCTGAACGTCGTGTCGCAGCTGACGGACGAAGAGAAGTCGCAGGGCGTCGTCTGCGCCTCGACCGGCAACTTCGGTCAGGGCATCGCCTACGCCGCCGACGTCTTCGGCGTGCAGGCGACCGTCGTCGTGCCTGAAGACGCCAATCCCGAGAAGTGCGAGTCGATGCGCGTGCTCGGGGCCAACCTCATTCTCCACGGTAACAACTTCGACGACTGTCGCGCTCACTGTGAGCGGCTGTCGAAGGAAGAGGGCTACGTCTACATCCACTCGGCCGACGAGCCGAGGCTGATTCCCGGCGTCGCCACCTACTCGCTCGAAATCTTCGAGGACCTCCCGGACGTAGAAGTAATTGTAGTGCCCGTCGGCGGCGGGAGCGGGGCCTGCGGCACCTGCATCGTGGCAAACTCGCTCAATCCCGACGTGCGCGTAATAGGAGTGCAGGCGGAGAGCGCACCGGGCGCGTACCTGTCGTGGAAGGAGGGCGAGATCGTCGAGACGAAGATGGAGACGATGGCAGAAGGACTCGCCACGTCAATGGGCTTCGAGCTGACACAGGGAATCATGCGTGAGCTCATGGACGACTTCGTTCTGGTCTCCGAAGACGAGATGGTCGAGGCAATTGGCCTCTACCTGGAGAACACGCACAATCTCACCGAGCACGCCGGGGCCTCGCCGCTGGCAGCCGCAATCAAGATCAAGGACTCCCTGCGGGGCAAGAAGGTCGCCCTCGTGATGAGCGGCGGCAACCTCTCCCGCGACCATCTCAGGCAGGTGTTGGCCTAATTCATGACAATGAATTTTGAAGCGTCGTTGACCTATTGCGAATACCTACGTTATACAGTAACGGTTGATGATTTTTCATTCGGAGGGTTGAAAGTATGAACGGCGTGCGGTACCCGGTCGTGCTGTTCTCCATATTCTTGCTGTTCACGTCATCGTGCGGCCTGATCGGCTCGGGTGAAGAGGAAATCAGCGAAGCACAGCGACAACAGGCCCTGTCCCACTACGAGTCCGCCATCGAATACGGCAACGCCGGGAATCTCGAAGCCGCGGTCATACAGCTCGACCAGGCAATTCTCCTGAATCCAGGTCTGACCGATGCTTATATCGCTCGAGGACGGGCGAATGCCGACACCAACAGGTACACCGAGGCCATCGCCGACTACAACGTGGCTATTGAGAGCGACCCCGACAACCCTCAGACCTACATCGACCGCGCCGTCGCCCATTCCCGTGTATCGGAGTACAAAATAGCCCTGGCCGACTACGACAAAGCAGTCGAGCTTGGCGACGACAGCTTCAGTCTGCACCTCAATCGCGGGACGACTCTCTCACGGCTCGGCAAGCACTACGAAGCGCTCAAGAGCTACGACACAGCCGTCGAAGTCAGGCCGGACAGCTCCCTTGCGTGGACGAACCGTGGCACCGAGTACGCGCGTCTTGGGCAGCCGCGGCGAGCCATCGAGGAGTTCGGCGAAGCGATTCGCCTCGACCCCGAGAACGCGGAGGCCTATTTCAACCGAGGCGCGGCCTACGCGGCCATCGGACTCTACGAGGACACCTTCATCCACCTTGAGAAGGCCGTGCAGCTCGACCCCGACAACGAAAAGGTCTTCCACGACCGGGGCACCATCTACGGCGAGATCGGAATCCTCTACCAGTCGACGCAGAACCTGACCGAGTCGATTGCTCGCGACCCCGATAACGCCGAACTCTACGCGCAGCGGGCGGAAGTCTACAAGCGGATGCCCAACCACGAGAAGGCCATCCGTGACCTGAGTTCGGCCCTGCAGATCATACCGGACAACGCGGGTTGGCTCGTGGAAAGGGGAGATTCTTGGCTGGCCCTGGAAGACTTCCAGTCAGCCCTAAACGACTACAACACCGCGCTGGAGATCCAACCCACCAGCGGACGCATACTCGCCAGGCGCGGAACACTCTGGAAGCAGGCCGGACACTTCGACCGGGCGCTCGTGGACTTCGAGGACGCGATCATCATGGACACCAGAAGCCCTGAGGCCTACGGCGGACGAGGGGAGATATTCAATCTGGTCGGGGACTTCAATCGCGCCATAGCCGACTTCACCAAGGCCATCGAGATGAACACCGAAAGCGGAACGGCAGTGGAAGCTAGCCAAGAGGTCGAATACTACAAGAATCGCGCACTGGCCCACGGCAGCGTCGGCAATCACCATCAGACGCTCACCGACCTTAACATGGCAATCGACATCCACGAGCAGATCGTCGAGCAGACCCGCGACCCAAAGGACTACACGCTCTGGTCGCTCCGCGCCATCGCGAAGGCGGAGCTGTGCATGGAGGAGGAGGCGCTGGCGGACGCCAACTTAGCCGAAGAGTTGGGGGCCGAAGCCGCTGACCTCAACCGCAGCCTCATGGCGATCCGCCAAAAGCCGCAATGCACAGGGAGATAGCCTCCGTCCGGTCCGGCATCACACGCAGCGCATGAACTATCGACTGTACCCATGAAAACACGTCTCCTTAAGATAGGCGTCACCGTCGCAGCCGCCGCGCTCGTCCTCATCCTCCTGGCGGGCGGCGGCTACTGGGCGTTCCAAACCCCCGAGGAAGACCGGGTGGAGGAGCACTATCAACGCGCCCTCACGCTCCAGAATGATGGAGAGCTGGAACGCGCGATCTCCGAGTACACGAAGGTCCTCAGCATCGACCGTACGTTCATTGAAGCCTACAGCAACCGCGGCGTCGCCCGCATGGACCTCGGACAATACGACAAGGCCGTTGAAGACTTCTCCAACGCCATCCTGCAGAACCCGGTGGTCCCCTACTTCTACTACAACCGCGGCCTCGCATTTGAACGGGCCGGAGCGCTCGAGTTCGCACTGCTCGACTATCTCGACGCGGTCGACATCGACCCCACCTACCGCGACGCATTCTACGGTTTAGGATCGGTCTATCTGGAGTACGGCGACTACCAGCGGGCGGTCTGGAACTTCGACAACGCGCTGCGTCTGGAGCCGGAGAATCCCGATGCACACTACGGTCGGGCCGAAGGCTATTTCGGCCTAGGGCGGTACGAGCAGGCCATCACCGACTACACCGAAGCGCTGCGGATCGAAAGCCGGCTGCCCGAAGCGTACACGGGACGAGGTGTGGCCTATATCGAGGCTGGACAGCTGGCGAAGGCCATCGCCGACTTCAACAGCGCCCTCCTGTGGAGGCCCGACAGCGTCTCAGCACACTACCACCGCGCGCGGGCCTATCAGCGCCTGGCCCAGCCGGAACAGGCGATAGGCGACTATTCCGTCGTTATCGAGCGAGACCCTGCCTTCGTGGGCGCGTACCACGGCCGAGGCATGGCCCACGTCCAGTCAGGTCGGCCGGAATTGGCGCTGCCGGACCTCGACGAAGCAATTCGCCTCGACGAGTCCTACGCCCCGACCTACGCCGCCCGCGCACTTGCCTACACCCTTCTGGGCAGAGACGACAAAGCTGAGCAAGACGTCGAAAAGGCCGAATCTCTGGGACACGACCGCTCCCTCGTCGAAGCCGACATCGCTCGCATCAAAGAGCAGCGGCAATAGTCGGAGATTCTACCGTACTCAATGTCGTAACAGCACTGATGGCGGCGATGGATTCCCGCCTTCGCGGGAATGACGGTGGAGGGCCGCACGTCGGCTATTTTCGCAACAATGCCAAATTCTGGTGCTTGTTGTGCAAGGACCTCCTTCAGTCTAGCCCCTAGACGGCCAGGTCCCGCCTCTCAAACAGGTAGCTCGCGGCCGCCACAAGCACCACGGAGGCTCCGATCAACACACTTGCATGAGCGAGGTTAATCCCGTTCGCCATGGGGTCGCCGCCGATGAAGTAGTAGATCGGGGACAAATACTGCGCCCACTCCAGCCCATCCACGATGGGGCCGAATGCGTTCGCCACGTAACCGACGATGCCGACCGCTCCGCCCACGCCGACGGTGGCGCCTGGTTTCCCCGTCCATGCTCCGACGAAGAGCGCAAGCGCTCCAAAGGTAACCCCAAGCAGGGCCAGGCCAATGTATGCCTGAATCACGTTGAGCAGGCTGATATCCATGTCTACTATCATGATTCCCGCCAGCGTCCCGACGAACACCACGACTGCGAGCGCCGCCGTGCCCGTCACGATGGCAGCGAACTTCTGCAGCAGCATCGTCGTGCGACGCACCGGGTGTGACAGCAGCACCTCAAGCGAACCGCGCCGCTCCTCGCCTGCCAGCCAGCTCGTTCCAAGCCACAGGTTGAAGACGATGAAGAGCAGCGGGAAGGTGAACGATAGCATCTCTGCCGTCAAGAACCCCTCCGGCGAATTGAAGTCCTCCACCCCGCCAATGAAGGCTTGAACGATCGAGTTCTCATCCCCCAACATCTGGTTGAAATCGACATTCTCGAAGCTCGGGTAGAACAGAACGATGACGAAGGCGTACAGAAAGAGCCCCAGCGACCACCAGACGATGGGACGTCGCAGGTCATGGATCGACTTGAGGAAGGTGTTACTGAGCATGGTTGTGGACCACCAGACAATGGGACGCCGTAGGTCTTGGATCGACTTGAGCAAGGCGTTATTGAGCATGGTCGTTCTCCCCGTCCTCGCTGTAGAACGTCAGGAAGATGTCGTCGAGCGACGCCTCATGCGTCACGAGCCGCACGATCTCGTGCCGCGCCGCCGCCTTGATGAGCGCGTCGGGACTGCCGGCGATGGATACGGTCAGAGTTGTACCTTCGACCACAAGGTCGGACGCGCCCGGAAGATGCTCGAACTCCGATTTTGAGACCTCGGACGCGAACTCGATCTCGAAACGGTGGAGCGCCGCGCGGTCGATGAGGGTGTCCACGTCCTCGACAGCAACCAGCCTGCCCTTACGAATGATGCCTACCCGGTCGGAAACCCGCTGCACCTCCGGCAGGACGTGCGATGAGAAGAACACGGTGCGGCCCTCGGCCTTCACCTCGTCGAGTATCTCGTAGAACTCGTGCTGGATCAGGGGATCGAGACCGCTCGTCGGCTCGTCCAGGATGACCAGCTTCGGCTTGTGCATCATCGCCTGCAGCAGCCCGACCTTCTGCTTGTTCCCGCGCGAAAGCTGGGAGTATCTGCGGTCGAGGTCCACGTCGAGGCGGGTCGTGATCTCATCCACGTACTGCCAGTCGACGCCGCCCCGCAGGTTCGCGAAGTATTGGAGCATCGACCGCCCGGTCATGTGGTCGTAGAGCGTAAATTCACCGGGCAGGTACCCGATGTTGCGCCTGATCTCTACGCTGTCCCTGCGGATATCGAGACCGAAGACCGTCCCGGCGCCCCGTGTTGGCCGGATGTGGTCGAGCAGCATTCGGATCGTCGTCGACTTCCCCGCCCCGTTCGGACCGAGGTAGCCGAATATCTCGCCGGGGCGTACGTCAAGGTCGACGTCCACGACCGCCTCAACCTCGCCGAAGAGCTTCGTGATCTTTTCCGTGTGAATGACGCTGTCCAATCTCAGCCCCTACTCGCTATCTTGGACGCCCCTGCCTGCCCGTCGATTCCATTGTACGCCGACGACACGTATCGGGCGCATCACACGATTATGTGATTTCCCGGTTGTACTTCGTCACACCGCCACCTCAGCACTCGACCGCGACATCGCAGCCAGAATCTCCTTGTTTATCTCGCGGGCGGCCGTCGGCCCGCGATAGACGAATCCCGTGTAGGTCTGCACCGTGGTTGCCCCCACTTGAATGGCTGAGAGAGCGTCCTCGCCGGTAAATACTCCGCCGCAGGCGTTTATCGTTATGCCATCCCCGACCTCGGATCGAGCGTCGCGAACCATCTCGAGCATCCGCGAGAAGACCGGCCGACCGCTCAGTCCTCCTGAGCCGACCGCGAGCCGCGAGTCGACAGTCGGCCTCGTATTGGCAACGGTGAGGCCGTCCACTCCCTGTTCTTTGCAGACCCGCACCAGGTCCATCAGCAGGTCGCGTGACTTCGCAAAATCGTCCGCGGGCACGTTTGGCGCGGGATACGGCGGAAGTTTCACGATTAGCGGTCGATGCCTGGCCTCGTTGACGGTACTGAGCAACTCTGTGAGCACGTCAGATTCATGGAACAGTCGCAGCCCAGCCGTGTTCGGTGAGCTGATGTTGATCTCCACCGCGTCGGCCAGCGCCTCAAGCCGACGGTGGCACCGGACGATTTCCTCGACGGTCACGCCGGAGATGCTTACTACGATCGGCGCTCTTCCCCCAGCCGAACGATAGAGTTCGAGCTGTCGCGCGGCGGGAACGAGCCCCTTGCTGGGAAAACCCATCGCGTTGATGAGGGAGGACTCGTCTGCGTCCCGAAACAGCCTCGGCTTGGGATTGCCGGGTCGCGGATGCGCGGTCACGGTGCCGACGGTAAGGTACCCGAATCCGAGCGACGCCAGAGATGGAATCATCTCGCAGTCCTTGTCGAACCCTGCCGCAAGCCCGACGGGGTTCGCTAAGGGCATTCCGCACAGCGTCGTTTTGAGTCTCCGGTCTCGTACCTGAAACGCCGGCCGCAGCGACTTCCACACCATCGGTCGCCGCAGCGCCCTCTCGGCGACCTTCTGGGCCGACTCCGCCGGCAGCCTAAAGAGGATAGGGCGGACGAGGTTCGCGTAGGCGCCGGCGTTGAGAATGAGCACGTTAGGTTCCTGGTCCGCGTTTGGCTAGCGGAACGATTATACCAGCGAAGGGGTTACCGAAGCCTGGTGACTGTTTCAGTTTAGTAGGTAGAGAAGATCACCCTCACCCCCGTATCGAGTACGGAACCTTGTATGTCAAGACGCTGTAGCGAGTTCTGGCGTTGGCGGTAGCAGTTCTGTCATCTCGCGGTAGATCTGGCGGGCCAGGTAGGTCTTGAGGACACGTATGGCCTCCCGGTGTGTTTTGCCTTCTTGTTCCTTGCGAGTCACCAGGGCTTTGGACGCTTCGTCGATACGCAAACGGGTGCGAGCGATGATGTGTATAGCCCAGTTGAGACGTCGGTTGCCGCCTCGATTGACGCGGGCATGTTTGCTCGCTCCGCTCTCGCGGGGGACGGGCGCCGCTCCGCAGTAGCTGGCAAAGTGGTGCTGGGTCTTGAAGCGTCCGATGTCCCCAACCTCGGCCAACAGCAACCCGGCGATGACAGGTCCCACGCCTTGAAGGTCCAGTAGTCCTGGGGCCACAGACTGGACCAATTGGTCGATCTGCCGCCCCAGCGTATTCACCTCCCGCTCCAGTGTATCGACGACACGCTCCAAACTCTCTTTTGCCGCTGGCGTCTGCATGTCTCGCAGGCGCATCCTGTTGGCTTGGAGTTGCTGGGCCAGGTGCCTACGGCTACGGGTGAGTTCTTGCATTTGCCGAAGCCACGCCGGAGCACTGACCACAGGGCGAGTCGGGTCGGCCTGCAGTACGCGAGCCACCAGCACCGCATCGTGAGGGTCGGTCTTCCGATGTCCGCGTCGCTCAACCACTTGCTGAGTGGGAATGGGGACAACGTCCATGCCATCACCCATACAGCGCTTCAGCCACGGGGTGAAGAAGGTCTGTGTGGGACCTTCCACGGCCAGCCGGTCGCAGCCCAGGCTCTTTGCCCAAGACATGAAGGCTTCCAGCCCGTCCGAATCGTTCGAGAACTCTCTCACATCTCGCACCTGTCCCCGGCTATCGAGTGCCGCCGCGGCGTGGTGTCCGGGATGCGGGTCTATACCGATGATCATCGTCATACCGTCCCTCCTTGTGGTAGAGTCTTCCCAGGGACGTGTCTGCGCACTCCTGCGAGGAGATCGAGCCACGATGGCACCCTTGAATCCAGCGACGGACAAGTCCCTTGGGGGTTGCGGTGTGGGCAGTTCCGTACCAGGCCACTGATGGCAGGGCAGGCTTGGGCCACACATCGCGATCCCTATCGTGTCATACTCACCTTCACTTCGCACTGGTTCGTGCTGTGGGCATCGCGGACAGCTCTTCGAGACTGCCCGCGATGCCCACAGCATTATTGTTGAGGTTGAGCATGACATACAGGGCAGGCTCTAGCCCTCTCCCACGAACGGGAGAGGGGATTTTCATACCACAGGCGCCGCCGACTAAATTGGTACAGGCTCAGAAGGCTGACACGCCTTACGCGAATCCGATCATTAGCATATAATCGACCACGGAAAGAGGCCATGAGCGTCGATTATCACAGAGGCGACGGGGTAAGGCCGAAGGGCCATGCCTTCATCTACCTGCGGAACTCCCTCGACCACGAGGAGGTGTGGGCGACTTACGTAGTCGTCCTGCCAATCACGGTCGACCTAACGAAGTACGTCCCGCCCTTTTTGATGAACCAGATCGAGGAGATGAACGCACAAAATCTAAGGGCATTTGCATTCCCTCCCGCGCCTGAACGGGTCGCAGGCTACGAGGCGATTGAAGAGATGGCAGAGGTGCGAGACGACGATATACTCTTCATCGGGACCCTCAATCCGTCCGACGTGACCGGCGCGATGGGCCGCGTGAACGATACTCTTGAAGCATATGTAGAGGAATGCGAGCGAACCGCCGTCTCTTCCGCTGCGGTTGGCGAGTCTCCGGGCGACGAGGGGGAAGAAGAAGCTGAGGGGCTGGCGGTAAGCGACGTTCTCTACGGCCTGATGAGCGACAGCGACAAGTTGAGCGAGCTGAGCAAGCTAATCGGACGCCTGCGCTTTGCGGTGGATGGCTCGGACGACAGGCTCATATCGGAGACCGAGTCCGAGATCGTGATGGTAGCCAACCATCTTCCGCAGTCGCACAACATTCCTCAACTGATAGAGGCCGTGAAGTCCAACGACAGCCGCTCTGCCGAGCTTGCAGACGTATACCTCCAGCGAAGCTACCACCTCGTGCACGAGGACTACGCCAAGCTCACCGCCATTGAGGGCCGCATCAAAGAGCTTGAGGGCGGTTCGGTTAGCGACTAAGCATAGCGTCGTACCCTCTTCACGGTAAGCGCCTTTCCACACATGTCGCCTATGGTCTCGCCCCCAACGGGCTGACAAGGGTAGGTAAAGCAGAAGATCCGGCTCCCACCTTCCTGTCATTCCGAGCGCAGCGAGGACTCCAAAGTCCATCACCGCAAGATGGGTCTGCCAGTGCCTCGCTTGAATAATGACCAACAGCGGAAAACAGCAAAGGGCCTATCGAGGGCGGCCTTACCTTAGGACGGACACTTTAGATTCTTCGACTCCGCTCCGCTGCGCTCAGAATGACAGTGATGGTGCTATTTCCTCATCAATAGAGAGTGGGTCGATAGGCAAAGACCTACCCCTGTCAGACCCCACAGGGGGAGAGATACAGAGAGGGCCCTAGCTCATGTGGTGGTAACCGCCGCCCTCGCCCTCGAATTCACGGGCGCGGAACGCTCCGAGGTCGCGCCCCTGGTGAACGTGGACGATAACATCCTGCCTGCTGCTGGCGACCGGGCCGATGAGATCGGCGTCCACGGTGTCGATCAGGTCCTGGATGTCGTCGCTGGACAGCGTGTCGGAGGCATTGAGAGTCGAGTGCACCATCCCGTCGGCGAAGTGGATGTCAACCCTGCCAACGGCGTCCTCGTCGCGCAGAACGGTGTAGCACTCGGAGTACGGCGTGCGACACTCCCGCTCGAACTCGAATCTGCTCATCGGATCCACCTCACGTGTTCAGGGAGTGTTTCGCTGCTAATTGCGGACCTGGCCGGAGCCGACCACCGTCCACTTGTACGACGTTAGCTCTTTCAGACCCACCGGGCCGCGGGCGTGCATCTTATTCGTGCTGATGGCAACCTCGGCCCCCAGACCGAGCTGCCCGCCGTCGTTGAACCGCGAGCTTGCGTTTACCAAGACGACGCTCGAATCGACCTCGTTGAGGAAGCGCTGCGACGACGAGTCGTCCTCGGTGACGATCACGTCCGTGTGACCGGATCCGTGCCGCTCGATGTGGTCGAGCGCCTCGTCGATGGAGTCGACAACTTTGATCGCCGCCGTCAGCGCGAGAAACTCCGTGCCCCAGTCCTCGTCGGTCGCCGAAGAAATAGTTGCGCCGTTCGAGTTGCCGATGATGCTCCGAGCGCGCCTGTCGCACCGCAGCTCCACACTGGCGTCACCCAGCTTCCCCGCCACCTTGGGAAGGAACTCCGGGGCGATGCCCGAATGCACGATGATCGTGTCCAGCGCGTTGCACACATACGGCGACGATGTCTTGGCGTTGAACGCTATGTCTACTGCCATATTCACGTCCGCCGTCTTGTCGACGAAGGTGTGGCACACTCCGATTCCGCCGGTTATGGCGGGCATCTGCGCCTCGCGGCCCACGCGCCGCACGAGCTCAGCGCTGCCGCGCGGCACCACGAGGTCAATGTACTCCGTCATGCCGAGCATCTCGCCCACGAGCGCGCGGTCGGTCGACTGGACGAACTGCACCGCGTCTTCCGCGATCCCTGCACTCGCAACCGCGTCCCTCGTAATCTGTGCAAGCACGCCGTTGGAGCGTATCGCCTCCTTGCCGCCGCGCAGGATCACCGCGTTGCCCGACTTGAGGCAGAGCGACGAAATGTCGATGGTCACGTTCGGACGGCTCTCATAGATGACGCCGATGACACCGAGAGGGACCCGGCGCTTCTCCACCTCAAGGCCGTTCGCGAGGGTGGTCGCGTCGAACGTTTCCTCCGTCGGATCGGGTAGCTCCGCGACTCTTCGCACGTCGCTGGCCATACCATCAAGCTTGTTCTCGTCGAGTGCGAGCCGGCCGAGGAGCTGCTCGGTCAGACCGTCACGGCGTCCGGCATCGACGTCCTGTGCGCTGGCGGCTAGTATCTCATCCCTACGCTCGACAAGCGCGTCGGCCGCGCCGAGCAAGGCCTCGTTCTTGACGGACGCCGAGGTCTTGGCAAGGGAACGGGATGCCGAACGAGCGCGCCGGCCCATCAACTGAAGATCGGTCTTGCCGTCCACGTTTTCCCCTTCCCCCGGCAGGTTCACTATAACCTTATCATGTCTCGCCGGTGGACGACCTCGTCGCCATAGCGGTCGCCCAGAATCTCGGCTACGCGGTCGGAGCGGACGCCCTTGATCCGGTCCATCTCCGACGAGCTATAGTTTGCTATTCCCACTGCCACCTGGATCCCGCGTCCGTTCCGTATCTGTACGGCGTCGCCGCGCTGGAAGGTGCCCACGACCGACGTGACGCCTACAGGCAGGAGACTCCGATTCCTTTGCAGGAGAACGTCCGCCGCTCCGTCATCCACGACCACCCATCCCGACTTGGACACGTTCCTCTTGAGCCAGTTCTTCCGGCTCTCCTTTGCGTTCTGGCTCGCGGGGCAAAACGTCCCTACCCGTTCACCATTCGCCAACCGCGTTACAACGTCCGGCTCGTCGCCGCTGGCAATGAACACGTCCACTCCGCCCTCGGTGGCGAACTTGGCGGCCTCGAACTTGGTCGCCATGCCTCCGCGCCCTCTCTGATCACGCGGAGCGCCTGCGCGGGCGCGCATCTTCCTGTCGAACCGGGAGATGGTCGGGATCAGCTCAGCATTCGGGTCTACGGTCGGATCGGAGGTATACAGGCCGTTGACCGTTCCAAGCAGGATCAGCAGGTCGGCATCCATCGCCCGAGCAACCCGCGCCGCGAGGTTGTCGTTGTCGCCGAAACCTGCTCCCGCAAGCTCGTCTACGGCCACGACATCGTTCTCGTTGATAATCGGGACGACACCCAGATCAAGGAGCGAAGCAAGGGTATTCCGGACGTTCAGGTCGCGCAGCTTCTGGCCCCGCGTGCGCCGCTCGCCCACGTCGTTCAGCGTCAAGAGCACCTGTGCAACGGTGATGCCGGACTGCTTGAAGAGGTCCTGGTAGATGTGCATCAGGTGACTCTGACCGACGGCAGCGAGCGCCTGTCGGAACTGCACGCTGGTGTCATCAGCGGCGGCAACCGCCCCACGTCCCGCCGCCACGGCGCCGGAAGAGACGAGGATCAGCCTCCCGCCCTCACCGTGCAGCCGCGCCATCTGATCGACAATCCCCGCCATGACCTCACGATTGGGGCTGTCGGTGCCGTCGGTCAGCAAGGCCGTGCCGGCCTTTACGACGATCCGTCGATAGGACGCTTGCTGCTGCATGGGGGAAGAAGGACGCTCCGCATTCAGTACCGGGCGTTTGCGCGTTTAGCTTCAAATCTATGCTATCAGTCAGCGTTCACGTGTCAAGCAATTCGTATCTATGGTTTCGGTCGTTTAGTGCGTGACAATTGATTCGCCAAGCACGAAAGCACCGTTCGCGAGACCTCACGTGATATAGTAGACCGAGAGTCGATTGGTATGGACTAAGGATGTGAACGGCGGGAAGAGGGTCTGGATCGGGCTTTTGCTCAGCGCCATATTCGTGGCGCTTTTTTTCGTCACGGTCGATTTCCGACGGCTCGTGGACGCGCTCATGGGCGCCAACTACGTCTACATCGTTCCGGGCATCGGGCTTTACCTCGTCGGCGTGTGGTTTCGCACCATGCGGTGGCGACGACTCCTGCAGCACATACGGCCCATCACGACAGCTCGACTCTTCCCCGTCGTGGTCGTCGGATACATGGCGAACAATCTCCTGCCGCTACGGCTGGGCGAACTCGTCCGCAGCTACTACGTCGGCGACCGCGAGCAGGTCAGCAGGGCCGCCGCGCTCGTCACAATCTTTATCGAGCGCCTCCTTGATGCACTCACGCTCCTTCTCTTCATCGTGGTGATCGCCATATTCGTGCCCCTCATCGGCCTGGCGGAGGGCTTCGAGGAGCAGTACAGCCTCCCGTGGCCGCTTCTCGCCGGCGCCATCAGCCTGCCTTTCATCGTCGCCTTCGGTCTCCTGGTCGTGGTGGCCTACGCTCCGGCAAAGGTAAGGGTGTTGATCTCGCTGGCGCTGCGCCTCTTGCCCACGACGCTTGAAAGCCGACTTATGCACATCGTGGACATGTTCCTGGAAGGACTCCAGTCTCTCAAAAGCCCCTCGACCATCTTCGTCGTCTTCATACTCTCCGTTCCCGTGTGGCTCTTCGAAGCGGGCCTGTTCGTCCTCGTCGGGTACTCCTTCGGGTTCCACGAGATATACGACAGCCTGCCGGAGCTCATCGTCGCGATGGTGCTCGTGACGGCCATAGCCAACATCGGCGCTTCCATTCCTGCGGGGCCGGGAGGCATCGGCCTGTTCGAGATTATCGCCCGCGAGGCGTTGGTGCTGCTTCCGCTCGCCGCCGTTGATCGCGCCGTCGCGGGCGGCTACGTCGCCGTCGTCCACGCCTGCCTGCTCATCCCCATGATCGTGCTCGGCCAGTTCTTCCTGTGGACACAGCACGTATCGCTCCGCAGTCTCACGAGGCGCGGCCAGGATAAGGACCCGGAGCCGTAATCATGAGAGTCGGGATCATCGGCGCCGGCGCGACCGGACTGACTGCCGCTTACGAGCTGGGCAAGCAAGGACACGAGGTGGTCGTGTATGAGCGCGCGTCGTTCCTGGGGGGACAGGCGTCCACGTTTGACGTCGGCGGCGCGCCTCTGGAACGCGGCTACCATCACCTCTTCACTGGCGACACCGACATCCTCGATCTGATGGATGAGATCGGACTCGGCGACCGGATGCGCTGGTACGGATCGAAGGTGGGCACCCTTTACGACGGGAAGATCTACAACTTCGTGACTCCCATTGACTTGCTGAAGTTCAAGCCGCTCAGCCTCTTCAACCGGTTTCGCCTCGGCATCTCCACTCTGCTGCTGCGTCGCATGAAGGACTGGCGGCATCTCGAAGACACTCCCGCGACGGACTGGCTTCGGCAACACGCGGGCGAGCAGGCATACGACGTGTTCTGGGGCCCGATGCTGCGCGGAAAGTTCGGGGAGGAGTTCTACGAGCAGGTCGGGATGCCGTGGATATGGGGAAAGATCAACACCCGCTTCGCGTCTCGTGGCAAGAGCATGTCTCGCGAGATGCTCGGGTACCCCATAGGCAGCTTCGGCGAGGTGTTCGACGTACTTGGCGAACGGGTACGGGAACAGGGCGGCGAGGTGCACGTTAATGCCGACGTGACCGGAATCGGTACGCAGTCGGGCGCGCTCACGGGCCTCCAGGTGGACTTCCTCGAACGCGACGTGTCGGAATTCGTCCCGTTCGACGTGGTGGTCTCCACGACGCAGTGCCACATCTTCGCGCGACTGCTGCCCGACCTGCCGAGCGACTACCTGAAGAAGTTGAAGGACACGAACTACCTCTCGGCGCTTCTCCTCATCCTCGTGCTCGACCGGCCCCTCTCCCACGTCTACTGGCTGAACGTGGCCGACCGCTCAATACCCTTCGTCGGCGTGATCGAGCAGACAAACATGGTAGAGGCCCAACACTACGGCGGGCGGCATATCGTCTACCTTTCCAACTACCTCTCGCGGAAGGACCGGCTGTACAAGCTCAGTCACGAGGAACTGCTCGACGAGTACGCGCCGCACCTGCGGAAGATCAACCCGGACTTCGATCGCTCCTGGATTGTCGAGAGCTACCGTCAGCACGTCGACGCCGCACAGCCCATCATCGGAACCGGCTACTCGGACAAGATGCCTGCACAACGCACGCCGATCAAGGGCGTCTACCTCGCCAACACGGCTCAGGTATACCCTGAGGACAGGGGCACGAACTACAGCGTGCGCATGGGCGCGATGATCGCAAAGACGCTGATGAAGGACAATGCGTAAATTGACACGAATTTCGAGCGGTGAGTATAATCAGAGAGACTCATTTGGTTGAGAGAACCGAATGCCCTGCGCTAGCCTACATGGCCCAATGCAAAGGGACCCTGGAGAAGCAAAATGGTAAGATCCTCCGTGCCTCGCACGGATTTCGCGGATGAATTCAGACACACGGGCCGCCAACTCATGGAACACGCGGAGCAGGAACTTCAGAAAGGAGACTTGCTCCAAGCGTCGGAAAAGGCATGGGGCGCCGTCCATCAGTTCCTGAAGGCCCTGGCCACGGAGCGAGATTGGGGCCACGATACACATTCACACGTGAGGCAAGTCGCCCAGAACTTGGCCGTTGAGACCGGCAATCTTGAGGTATCCGACCTCTTCGATTCTGCCGAAGCCCTCCATGCCAACTTCTACCAAGCTCACATGGACGCCGACACCGTTCGACGCCATATGGACAGGATGAACCGATACATCGATATTTTGAGTGCGGTGCCTCTTCCCGACGCATCGCCTCGGAAGACACACTTGAGAGGACGACCTTTCTTCCGAAGCCGAAGCGACAACATCTGAGGTCTAACCAGTAACAAACTATGAAACGAACATATCAACCAAAGAAACGCCGCCGCATGCGTGTTCACGGATTCCGTTCTCGGATGCGGAGCAAGAGCGGCCGGAAGGTGCTCAAACGTCGGATCTTCAAGGGCCGCGTTCGTCTGACCGTATAGCCGTGCCCGATGCAGCGGGAAAACCGGTTGCGGAAGGCGGCGGACTTTGCGGCAGTGTGGTCGGAAGGACGGTCGCGGGTCGATAGGATCTTCGTGGTAAGAGTCAGACCCAACGGCTTTAGAGTGACCCGGTTCGGCTTTTCGGTGAGCAAGCGCATAGGGAACGCCGTCGTACGAAATCGCGTGAAGCGTCGGCTTCGCGAGGCGGTTAGGGCAGCATCGGTGGAGGCAGGATTCGATATCGTGATTGTCGCCCGCAACGGGGCCGCCGAGGCCGATTTCGCAAGAATCGAACGTTCAATTCTCAAGCTGCTCAAGCGCGCCCGCGTACTGCGGCAAGCGGAAAACGGCGCGCCGGTGAGCCGCCTCGCCGAGATGGGCGAGCACGAGATCAATGGGGGTCACGATGCGTAGGGCGACATTGGGAGCGATAACTCTGTACCAGATGACGCTGTCTCAGATACTGTTTCGCGGTGTGTGCCGGTTCTATCCGTCATGCTCCCAGTACACCTACGAGGCCGTCCGGCAATACGGTGTGCCGAAGGGCGTTTGGCTCGGCATCAAGCGGCTCAGCCGGTGCCGTCCGTTCGGCTCCAGCGGGTACGACCCCGTTCCATGAACGAACTTGACATGAGAGGCCGCGCGGCGCGCCAATCCGCGTCCCCGTCCTCTCGGATAATCTCCTAGCATTTGAATACGACAATCGGAACGACCAAACTACAATCGGGCCGCCCCGGCCTGCTAAAGCTCGTTGTCGCTTCGGTGGCATTGGCCCTCATCATCACCGGCTGCGTACGCCCTGGAACTCCTCAGGGTTGGTCCGGTGTCGCCATAGAGAACGACCAACTGTACGTCGGCACGCAGGACCGCGATGTCCGCGCCCTGAACGCCGAGACGGGCGACACTGTCTGGGGATTCAACCTGCGCGGCGAAATTGAAGCAAACCAAGCCGTTTACGGGACGCCGGCAATCTCGGATGGTGTGGCCTACGTCGGCGGCTACGATGGGATGCTGTACGCCCTCAACTTGGCGAACGGCAACGACCTCTGGGATGCCACCGTTGGCGACGGCTCCCCCATCGTCGGCGGCGCCGCCGTTGGCGGAGGACTGGTATTCGTGGGGTCGAGCGACGGAGCGCTATACGCTTACGACGCGACAGACGGCGTATTCCAATGGAGGTTCGAGACCGACAATAGCATATGGGCAACTCCCGCCGTGGCGAACGACAAGGTCTTCTTCGGGTCGATGGATCATAGGGTCTATGCGCTCGGTCTCGACGGTCAGGTGATATGGGAGTTCCCCACGGGCGGGGCGGTCACGGCTCAGCCGCTCGTGATGGACGGACGGGTCTACATCGGCTCGTTCAGCAGCGACTTCTACGCTCTCGACGCCGAGACCGGCAAACAGGTCTGGAAGTTCCCGGACGCCGTCAACTGGTACTGGAGTCGAGCCGTCACGAACGGCGACATCCTCTTCGTGGGTTCGACCGACGGCAATCTGTACGCGCTCGACTCCAGGACAGGAGCACTGCGCTGGGTGTACCCAACCAACGGTTCGATAGTCGGCTCCCCTGCCCTGGTTGGTGGCCGCGTCGCGGTCGCGTCCACAGACGGCAGAGTTCGGCTGGTCAGGCAGCAGGACGGTCAAGACGAAACTCAGTGCAACGTCGGCGCCGCCATCAAAGCGCCGCTTACGGCCCAGGGAGATTTCCTCTTCTTCCGGGCCGACGATCGGAGCATTCGCGCGCTGGAAGTCAGCGCGAACGGAAATCCCGACGAGATTTGGATACACCGGACAGATCAGGACGACCCTGTCTCCCGCGACTGGACACGGTCATGTTAGCCATGAAGCCATTCTCAAGACCCAAATGTTCGAAACCCCTTACGGTCGTATCCCACGAACTTAGACCGGCAAAGGCGGACTCGTGGAGCTAATCGGCGACATCTGGGACCTGGTCATCAACAGGCCGATGATAAACAGCCTGGTATTTCTCTACTGGGTCTGTTTCAGCAACCTCGGCCTGAGCATCATAGTCTTCACCCTCTTGACGCGCCTTCTCATGGTGCCGCTGACCCTGCGGCAGGTGAAGATGACCAGGGCCATGAGCGAGCTTGCGCCCAAGGCCCAGGAAATCAACCAAAAGTTCAAAGACGACCCGCAGAAGCGCTCCCAAGAGACGATGAAGCTCTATCGTGAGTCGGGCGTGAACCCTGTCGGCTGTCTCGGCCCTCTAGTCCTTCAGATGCCGATCTTCATCGGCCTCTTCTGGGCCTTGCGCTCGACCCTCGCATCGACACCGGAGAGCCTCGCCGACCTTGCGACCAAGCTCTACCCCTGGCTTCCCGGTGTTGGCGAGTCCATTCCCATCGATCCGTACTTCCTTGGACTGAATCTGGGGCTGCTTACTTCCGCGCACGGGATAACCGGTACAGTCCTTGCCCTGGTTGTCGCCGGATCGACGTGGATCATGCAGAAGATGAGCACGTCCAAGGCGACCAGTCCGCAACAGGAGCAGACGAGCAAGATGCTCCTGTGGTTCATGCCCATTATGATCGGCGTGTTCTCCCTGCAGTTCGAGACGGGGCTTACCATATACTGGACCGTCTCCAACATAGTCGGAATCATCGTGCAGGGATTCATCGGCGGATGGGGTCAGGTCAGGGAGGCATTCTCGTTCGGTTCTCTCGCCGCTCTGTGGGGCAGGCCCCCGGCGGGACAGGAGAAGGCCGACTCTCAATCATCGACAAATAAGAACGACGGAAAGGCCTCGGACGACACGACCACCGGCGACGGCGAGGTCTCCGAGTCCGGCCCTCGTTCAGAGGAGGCAGCATCCGATGAACACCGTAGAAATGACGGGCAAAACACCCGAAGAGGCGATCGAGTTCGCTCTAAAGGAGCTAGACGCCGAGCGCGGCGAAGTCGAAATCGACGTCGTTAACCGCGGCAAGTCGGGCATCCTCGGCATCGGCGGAGAGCCAGCAAGGGTCCGCGTCACGCTCATCGAGCAGCCCTCGGACCTCGCTCGCGTCGCCACCGAGGTGCTGGAAGACCTCATCGAGCGGATGGACGTTGTGGCTTCCGTTCACCTCAAGCAGGCGTACAACGATGAGGTGGACGGCCCCATCATCGAGGTCGACGGCGAGGACTCCGGCCTGCTGATAGGACGTCGCGGCGAGACGCTGCGCTCGCTCCAGTTCATAGTCAGCTTCATCTGCGCCAAGCGGATGGGAGAGCGCGTCAACCTATTCGTGGACGTCGCGGGCTACCAGGAACGCCGCTACAACTCGCTCCGCAACCTAGCGCGGCGTGTCTCCCAGCGGGTCGCGGACGGGGGACGGCCAATCACCCTCGAACCCATGCCGCCCAATGAGCGCCGAATCGTCCACCTGACGCTCTCCGACGATCCCAACGTCACCACAGCGAGCGTCGGGCGCGGAGACCAGCGCCAGGTCGTCGTCGAGCCGCAGGAGTAAACGCCCCCTGTGACTTCCTCAATCTCTCCCCCTGCAGGGGAGTGATACAGGGAGGGGGACGGAGGAACACCCAGGTGATCGTCGGAGTACCGAAAGAGTCGGCTGAGGGAGAGCGACGTGTCGCGCTGACCCCGAACACCGTATCCCGGCTCGTGAACGGTGGGATCGAGGTCCTCGTGGAAGCGGGCGCCGGTGACGAGTCGTTCTTCTCCGACGCAGAGTACCAAGAGGCCGGCGCGACGACTGTCCCGTCCGTGTACGGGTCCGCCGACTTGGTCGTGGCAGTGCGGAAGCCCGGCGATGCGGTTCCCCTCGCACAGGGGACTGCGCTGGCCGCCATGATCCAGCCCCTCGTCGATCACGCCGCGGTCACGTCGCTCGTCGAGGCGGGCGTCACGAGCTTCAGCCTGGACGCCATTCCCCGCATCGCGCGGGCGCAGAGCATGGACGTTCTGTCATCCATGGCTTCCCTGGCGGGGTACAAGTCGGCGATCATTGCCGCCGATGCGCTGGGAAAGCTCTTCCCCATGATGATGGCGGCCTCCGGGACGACACCCCCCGCAAAGGGGCTGGTGCTCGGCGCGGGCGTGGCGGGACTCCAGGCCATTGCCACCGCGCGCAGGCTGGGAGCCGTGCTGTCCGGGTACGATGTCCGCCCGGTCGTGCGGGAGCAGGTCGAGAGCCTGGGCGCGACCTTCCTTGAGATCGAGCTTGACGAGGAAGCGGAGGACGCCGGAGGCTACGCCCGCGAGCTGTCCGATGAGGCGCGGCGCAAGGGCAAAGAGCTGGTCCACTCCGCCGTGCAGGATATGGACTTCGTCATTACCACGGCGGCTATTCCCGGACGGACGGCCCCCCGGCTCATCGACGCCAACATGGTGCGCGACATGCGGCCGGGAGCGGTCATCGTTGATCTCGCCGCGGAAACGGGCGGCAACTGCGAGCTTACGAGGCCGGGCGAAACGGTCGTCGAGAATGGCGTGACCATAGTCGGGCCATCGAATCTGCCGAGCTCCATGCCGACGCACGCCAGCCAGATGTACGCGCGCAATATGCTGAACTTCATCAACCACATCGTCAAGGACGGCGAAATCGTCATCGACACCGAGGACGAGATCACCAAGGGTTGCCTCATCACCCGCGACGGCGAGGTGGTGCATGAGGCGATCGCCGCTGCAATGAAGGCGAACCAGGTGCAGTGAGGGGACTAAAATGAGCTTCCGCCAAGGACAGGCAACCACAAGGGTTGCCCCTACGATAGGTTAGGCTGGGCTTGTTCTCAAAAGACAAGGAAGGGAGTCACTGGGGCTGGCCATGATCGAAAGCGAACTGCTTATCAAGATATTCATCTTCGTGCTGGCGGTGTTCGTGGGGTTCGACCTGATAACAAAGGTGCCCCCTACCCTGCACACGCCGCTGATGTCGGGCGCGAACGCCATCTCCGGCATAACGATTCTGGGAGCGCTGCTGGTGGCCGGGCGCGGTGACACGACGCTCGCCATAGTCTTGGGATTCCTGGCTGTCGTCCTGGCGACGATCAACGTGGTCGGCGGGTTCGCCGTGACCGACCGGATGCTCCAGATGTTCAGAAGAGGCCCGACGGAGGACCGCTGATGGACGCCATCGACTTTCCGATTCTCATCAACGCGTTCTACCTGCTGGCAGCGGTGCTTGTCTTCCTGGGGCTGAAGCGTCTCGGCTCGCCCGCGACGGCCCGCCAAGGCAACCGCATAGCGGCGCTCGGAATGCTGATTGCCATCATCGTCACGCTGCTCGACCGGGAAATCGTCAGGTTCGAGATCATCGTGGCGGGGATCATCGTCGGCGCGGCCATTGGGGGAGTATTCGCCCGGGCCATTCGCATGACGGCGATGCCGCAGCTCGTGGCGCTGTTCAACGGCTTCGGCGGAGCGGGCTCGGCGGTCGTAGCAGCGGCGGAGTACCTGCACCTCACGGACAGCGGCGTTGAGATGCCGCTCGACGTGTCGGTAACGATAATGCTCGGCACGCTCATCGGCCTTGTCACCTTCACCGGGAGCCTCGTTGCGTATGGGAAGCTCCAGGAGCTCATTGACGGAAAGCCCATCACGTACCCGCTCCAGAAGACCGTGAGCGCCGTGATATTCCTCGCCATCGTGGGGGTGATCGTGTACCTCGTCGCGGGAGGCGACCCGGTCGCCTACTACGGGCTGGTTGCGCTGTGCCTGGTCTTGGGCCTGCTGCTGGTGATCCCGATAGGCGGGGCGGACATGCCGGTGGTGATCTCGCTTCTGAACTCGTACTCCGGCATCGCCGCGGCGATGGCCGGGTTCGCGCTCGGCAACGTGATGCTCATCATCGCGGGGGCCCTCGTCGGAGCGGCGGGGCTGATCCTCACACAGATCATGATAAAGGCGATGAACCGCTCGCTGGCGAACGTGCTGTTCGGTGCGTTCGGGGCCGAGGCTTCGGGAGGCGCGACGGAGAGCGCGGGGGATAAGGTCGTCCGAGAGGCCACCGCCGAGGACGCCGCCGTTGCGATGGCCTACTCCGGGTCGGCGATCCTCGTGCCCGGTTACGGCCTTGCAGTCGCGCGGGCACAGCACCAGCTCAAGGAAGTCGGCGAGCTTCTCGAGGCGCGGGGCGTGGACGTGCGTTACGCCATCCACCCCGTCGCGGGCAGGATGCCGGGTCACATGAACGTGCTGCTGGCAGAGGCGGACGTGCCGTACGACAAGCTCTTCGACCTCGACGAGATCAACGACCGGTTCCCCGATACCGACTTCGTGCTGGTGATCGGCGCGAACGACGTGGTCAATCCAGCCGCGCGCGACGAGCAGGACAGCCCCATCTACGGGATGCCGATCCTCGAAGTCGATAGGTCGCGGCAGGTGTTGGTCCTCAAGCGGAGTCTGAACCCGGGATTCGCCGGTCTGGACAACGAGCTGTTCTACAAAGAGAACACGATGATGCTCTTCGGCGACGCGCAGGACTCGCTTACGCGGGTGATCACGGAGATCAAGGAGCTGTAGGGCTTGAAGGGTCGGCGGGTTCGGCGGCCCTCATAGGATGTTGGGCTGTACCCCTCTTTCGGACATGGCCAGCCCATAGCGCTTCATTGCCTCTTCACGCGCCCTGCCGTTGTCTTGCTTGCGTTACTGTCTATGGGAACGATCCACCGAACACCGGCCCTAGACATTTGGAAAGCCTTGATAAGAGATACCACTAATGATATCGTATGGTCGTGGATAAGTTGATAGAGGAGATCGGCCGGAACCCCAAGAATTTCCGGTTTACCGATCTTCGCAAGCTCTGCGACAGGTACTTCGGGGAGCCGCGTCAGCACGGAAGTCACCTGATCTACCGTACGCCTTGGCAGGGCGAGCCCAGAATCAATATCCAGTCCAGCAAAGGCATGGCCAAGCCGTACCAGGTGCGCCAAGTGCTCAAAGCGATCACCAGGCTGGAGGAGACAGTATGACCGACCGCTACACCTACCGAGTTATGTGGTCTGAGGAGGACGGGGAGTACGCCGGGCTGTGTGCGGAATTCCCGCTGCTCAGCCATTTGGATGAGACCCCGGAGAAAGCGTTCGCCGGTATTCGTGACCTGGTAGCCTTTTGCGTAGATGATCTCCACAAGGAACAAGCGCCGATCCCGGAGCCGGTATCCACCCGACGCTACAGCGGCAGGTTTCTCGTTCGCGTACCGCCGGAAACGCATCGCGCACTTGCGATCGAGTCAGCCGAGATGGGTGTGAGCATGAACAGGCTCGTGAGCGAGCGGCTGTCAATGAGGCAGGGATAAGTAACTCTATCCGGTCTCCGTGTGTTGAACTGCGAAGACCCCCTTTCTGTGTCTCTCCCTCGCGGGGGTAGATTGGTATTCACCCTCACCCTAGCCCTCTCCCACGACGGGAGAGGGGTTAAGCATTTGACTATCGCTCCACTCTCCTTTGGTGAGGAAGCAACCCCGCCGCTGTCATTCTGAGGGAAGCGGAGCGGAGTCGAAGAATCTAATACCAATTCGTTCTGACTACGTCGTAATTTGCATGACCAGCGTCCCCATCCGTCATTCCGGCGAAGGCCGGAATCCAGAGAGCCCGATCAGTAAGAACACGGCGGCATCACACAGAATTGGTATAAGGTGTCTGTCCCAACGTAAAGCTGACATAGAGAATTCTTACGCTGTTTTCACTCTTGGTCACGATAGAAGCGCGGCACTGGCTGTCCAGTCTTGCGGTTATGGATTTTAGATTCCTCGCTACGCTCGGAATGACAGAGAGACGGGGCCGGATCATAGTTGCAACGCTGATTTGCCTACATTTGTCAGCCTCCCACCCGTCTGGATACCGGCCTTCGCCGGTATGACGGCTATGTAGGGGCCTCCCAGGAGAGGTGACGCGGCTGGTGGGTTGGCGTCACTCTTGGCGGGAGAATGACCAGACTCCGGCGAGGAGGAAGACGGAGCCGATTGCGCCGACGAGGATGGCGTCTTCGAGGATGGTCATGCGGTGGCCGAAGAGGGTGACGCCGAGGGTGAAGGCGTCTGCAGAGTCGGCGAGAGGGCTGACCACCTGGGGGCCGAGGAATACCTGGCGGATGGCGTCGACTCCGTAGCTGAGGGGGTTGATCTTTGCGATCACCTGGAGCCACGCGGGGACTCCGTCGATGGGGAAGAAGACGCCGGACAGGAAGATGAGGGGGAAGATTATCAGCTGGACGAGGAACTGGAAGCCCTGCTGCGAGCGCATCCGCGACGCTATGAGGATGCCGAGGCCGGATAGAGACAGGGACAGGATGAGGACCAGAGGCAGCAGCTGGGCGATAAGCAGCGGCGTGAGTGAGATGCCCACTATTGGGGCTATCACGAGCATGACGGCGCCCTGCACCATGGCGGTGAAGGAGCCTCCGGCGGCCTTGCCGATGACGATGCCGCTCCTGCTGAGGGGAGCGACGAGGACCTCTTTGAGGAAGCCGAACTCACGGTCCCAGACGACGGACATCCCGGCGAAGAGGGATGACATGACGACGGTCATGGACAGGATGCCGGGGTACATGAACTGGACGAAGCTCACGTCGCCGCCGAGGTCTCCGACGATGCGGCTGAATCCCGCGCCGAAGACGACGAGGAACGTCAGGGGAAAGGCGAACGCCGAGAACATGCGGGCGCGGTCAGCTATGAAGCGGAGTATCTCGCGGTAGGCGACGACCCATATGGCGCGGTAGACCTCAGTCACAGCACGTCCGCCACGTTTACCGGCGTTCCGGTGCGCACGGACTGGTAGGAGGCGAGCACGACGGCGAGGTCGTTGAGGGCCTCCTGTCCATTCATGGTGGGCTCGCGGCCCTCGGCGATTGCCGTGATGAAGTCGCGGAGCATTCGCTTCATGCCTCGAATCTCGGGCTCGACCGGATAGGTGTGGACACCCTCCCGGTTCTGGACGGTGACATCGCTGCCGAAGACGACGTACTGCATTCGTCCACTCGTGCCGGACACGCGCACGTCGCGTCTTGAATCGTGGGGCGTCCAGCCGGAGTATCGCAGGAATCCGGTCAGGCCGCCGGGGAAGGAGGCGGTTACGGCCATGGTGTCCTCGCCCTCGAGGCCGGGAATCACCTTGTGTTCGGGAACCACCGCGTATACGCGATCGGGGTGGCCGGCGAGGTTTCGGAGGACGTCTATGTAGTGGATGCCGCCGTCGATCATGCGTCCGCCGCCGCATCTCTCAAGGCTCAAGCGCCATCCTTCGCAGCCGTCGTCGAGGTTCTCGGACTGAATGTCGACGAGGCTGAGGTCGCCGATGGCGCCTTGCTCTATGAGCTCCTTGGCCTTTTCGGTGGCGGGGTCGAACCGGAAGTTCTCGCCGACCATGAGGGTTACGCCAGCGCGTTGGGTGGCTTCAATGAGCTTGCGGGACTCGTCGACGGTGCGGGCGATGGGCTTTTCCATGAGGACGTGCTTGCCGTGCTTCGCGGCGAGCCGGGCGTTCTCGAGGTGGAGATCATGGGGGGTGATGAAGTACAAGGCGTCGACACGGGGATCGCTGGCCGCGTCCTCGTATGAGCCGTAGTAGGCGGAACCGCCGTATTGCTCGCAGTACTCCCTGGCCTTGTCGATGTCGCGGCTGGCGAAGGAGAACTCGACCTCGTCGGTCATTTCTCCGATGCACTCCATGACCGTATGGGCGTATTTGCCGCATCCGACGATGCAGACAGAGAGTCTTTTGTTCATGTGTGCTTGATTGCCTCCGGGTGCATACGATAGCAGACGGAGGGGAATGGCGCACGGGGAAGGGATTCACCGTAGAGGACGCGGAGGGAGTGGGGAGTGCGATTTATCCTGACATATACTGACATCCTTGGTCTGGGGAGGGGCGTCTCCCGCCAATACTTACGAACCTGCCGGCCTAGTGCAGGACAATTGTTCTTCGTGGTCAAGTATTAAGTTTCGGGGCAGGGGCCTGAACGGAGGACAGGATGCAGCTGGATTGCGTCAATGGGTGGCGGCATAGCATCTTTGATTCCTCTCGACGGTCGGAATGTTTCGTGTTTGTTGCCACCCTCACCACCCGATACGAAAAAGACGGCTCCGCAGGAAAGGGGCCGAAACTGGATTCCTGCCTTCGCAGGAATGACGGAATAAGGTGGCTCGCAGGTTATTTTCAGAGGAATCCCTCATGTCGGTTGCCACTGACACCACGAAACATGAAAATGGTATCCGCACCGGTTGGTGACCAGAGTTCGTCAGTCATTGGCGCCACGAGCCCGATGGAGGAATCTGAACCGGCGGTCTGAGGGCACCACGAAATGTAGCTCCGCATAGACGGGAGCACGTAGGGTAATTTCCAAATGCGATAGGTCGCCCGCCAACCGGTATAATCTCCATTTTCAGGGTAATGACAGTTGGTTGCGGTAAGTCGCGGAGGTGGTTGCCGTACGCGATTCTAGACAAGGCCGCTACAGCGACAAGACCTCTCGTGCCAGCACCAGAGTGCTCGTCACCGCGATGACGACGACAACGGCTTGCCGGAAGACTTTTTCATTCATCCGGCCGGTGAGACGTACCGAGAGCCAGTAGCCGATGGCGACCGCGGGGGCCGTTGCGGCAGTCAGAATGAGTCGGTCGGAGGTCATCAGGCCCTGGAGGAAGTAACCGGCCAGGGCGGTAATGTACATGGCGCTGAAGAAGAATGCCATGGAGGCGCGCACGCCCTGCCGCTCCATGCCGCGTCCGAGGAAGAATAGGACGAGGAGAGGCCCGCCTATGGCGAGGCCCGTCACCATGGCGGCGACGCAGAAGCCCAGCACGGGGCCCGCGAATTGCGGTCTCGGGACGCGCCACTCCGTCTTGACGACCACGAGCACTGTAATCGCGAGAACGAGAACGCTGATGCCGATGCGAAGCGCGGACGGGTCGAGGGCGCTGAGGGCGTATACCCCTAGTGGAGCACCAAGAGCGCCCGCAATCGCCGTCGGCGTCAGATCGCGGTAAGGGACGTGGCCACGGGTCTCGATCAGCACGAGACCGAATGCCAAGACGGCGACCGCGTTGACCACTATCACGACGGTCTGCGGGTCGAGATAGAGCAGCATGATGGGGGTGGTGGTGAGGCCGAACCCGAAGCCGATTGCGCCGATGGTGAACCCGGCAACCGCCAGCACGAGCGCCGATACAGCGATTTCGATTGGGCCTACCACGTGGGACCGGTATTTTCTTTCACGCGATGGACGACGATGTCGGCGTCAGTGACGGCCGTCACGGAATCGCCTGGCCGGCCATGACGCCCGTGCACCTTTCCTGATCGACGGCCACCTGACCGTTGACGACCACAAAGGGAATACCGACCGGGTACTGCTGAGGATCGTCGTAGGTGGCGGTGTCGATAATGCGGTCCGCGTCGAAGACGACGACATCGGCGAAGTAGCCCTCTTCCAGACGGCCTCGTCCCGTCAGTCCGAATCGCCGGGCGGCGTTTTCGGTCATTCGCTGCACCATCGATTCTAGGGTCATGATCGGGAACTGCCTCCGCAATCTCCCCAGGAAGCGCGGGAACGTGCCCCATGCTCGCGGATGCGGATGGCCGCCAACGTGGATGGAGTCGCTGCCGACCATGTAGTCGGTTCGTGACAGCAGCTCGACGGCGTCGCGGCTCACCTGCCTCCAGTCGGCGATGTCGCCGGGCGGGACGCCCCAGAAACCGACCTCGAGATCGTTCTCCAGCAGCAGGTCGATGGTCACCTCGCCAAAGCTCTTCCCGCGTCGCTCCGCCAGTGTCGGAACGCTGAGGCCTTCCAGTTCGGGCGTGAGCGGCATGTGGGAGTACACGAACTCCCTGACCACCCTCGCGTCGCTTCCCTCGATGTGTTTGGCGATGACGGCGCGCTCGTCCGCGTCCTTGAGCCGCTCGATGATCTCCGCCGGGCCGCCGTTGTGGGCCTGCGACGGCATGTTGCTCAGTACGAACGAGCTCCCGGTCGGGTACGGGTAGAGCTCCAGTGTCAGGTCGACATCGGCCTTCGCGTCGTCGAACTGCTGCATGAGTTCGGCCACCTGCCCGGCGTTGTTCACGGCCGTGCGCGTGTGCGAGAAGTGCACCTTCACGCCGGAGCGTCGTCCAATCTCCAGCGCCTCCGGCACGCCGCCTCCGCCGAACCCGCGGTCGGGGTTCACGTTGCGCAGGTGGGTGGTGTACACACCGTCGAATTCGGCTACGATCTTACACAACTCTATCAACTCCTCGGTGGTGCACCAAGCTTGCGGGTGGTACGACATGCCCGTCGCGAGACCGACGGCTCCCTGCTCCATCCCCTCCCACACGAGGCGCTTGGCGTGTTCTAGCCGATCGCCCACCATGGGAACGTCCCGCATTCCGCACGCCTCCACCCGAAGCGCGCCGTGCGCGATGTTGGTCACGACGTTGATGGCCGTCTTGTGGTGGTAGTTCTCGCGGAAGGCCGTGACGGAGCTCATGTCCAGGTCGTCGGGCGCTCTGCCGAGGATGCCGGAGAGGTAGTGGTTGTACATCCGGTAGTTCTCAGGCGAGGCTGGCACGTACGAGAGGCCGTCCTGTCCCAGGATCTCGGTGGTGATCCCCTGCCGGAGGCCCTGCGGGTGCTGCCCGTCGATGAGGAGCACGGCGTCGGAGTGGACGTGCGTGTCGATGAAGCCCGGTGAGACGACGTGCCCTGTCGCGTCGATGATGCGCTTGCCCTGCGCCTGCGACAGGTCGCCTATGGCCGAGATCTTATCGCCCACGATGCCGAGGTCGGCCCGGTACCCCGGCTTTCCGGTGCCGTCCACAACCGTCCCGCCCGTTATGAGAACGTCGAACATTCCTTTTCCTCCGTTAGGTTATTGAGGCTGTACCTCGTTCCTTCGCCAGTTCGCTCAGTTCACACCAAGACTCTTGAGGTATTCATCAATCCACTGGTTCAGCGTCTGAAAAAACGACCGACGGGGCTGCGGGGATTCTGAGCGAGACGCGAGTTTTGGGTAACGCCCATTCTCAATCGAAAGTGCCAAATACCGGAATTGTCGATTGTTTCCCAAGCCAAGTCTTGAGTAGTCCCGCCAGTGTAAATCGTAAGGGCCGATGATCTCTATCGGAGCTACTCTGTCTCTGGTGGTTCCTGCACCGGCGTGTTCAGACCAAGCCAATCGGCCCGTTACTTTCCTTCGCTCATGGAGTCGGAAGTCTGCGTCTATGGCACTTCTCCATCTCCGTGTCGGACTTTTCCAATAGTACGGATGGTTCGTCAAGAGAACCGCGAAGCCGCCGGCAGCATCCCCCTCCGACACGATTCGTTCGAGTCGCTGAACGTCTTTGAGGAAATCGTATCGGCGTGGAGGGTGGGCCCCATGGTCAGCGAGTAGATACTCTTCGTTCCCCCACTCTAGTTCCAACATTCGAGTAGGGTACTTCAACTCAATCGCAATCCTCTCTTTCGGAAGCCAGATGTCCAAGCGCATCATGCTGTCGCGATACCGGAAAGTGTATTCCCGTCGTACTTGCGAACAGGGAATCTTCTTGCGAATATGCTCCGCAAGGGCATATTGAAGGTCAGACTCTGAGTGGAATACAGGCCGACTGCGCGATAGACCCTCCATGAGACTGTCGATGTCGAGTGGAAGCCTACTCCTACCGGTAGTCTCCGCGCGCGCATGTCTGGAAACCCGTTGAACCCCATCGACTCTTTGGATTCCCGCTTTCGCGGGAATGACGGAGGGACGTCTTGGACGTGGAGAGGATATCTTCTCGTTCTTTGATGAAAGCGGGACACGCTCTCTGCTTGGTGGGATGGTGGGAGTGGTACCACGACGGGGAGTTGAGATACGGGTACGCCTAAACACTAACGTCTCCACTCTCAAGTTGACGTTCACCGGCTCCCACTCTGCGGCCATCCATGCACGTGCTTGGGAGTGAGTGCGGTCATTAGCCCACCACTCCCGATAAGTGCGTGCGGAAGGCGGCAGTTTCGCGCCGAGTATCCTTTCTATCTCACGAAAGGTCGTTGCCCACTCTCGCGCGTCTAAGCTGGAGAGATGCCGATGTAGCGGCGCATACTTGCCACGCATGGTTACTCCCGCCTCACTCCGTCGTCCTGATGTGAAGCTCGGCTAGCTGGTCATCGTCGACCATGTCGGGGGCCTCGAACAGCGGGTCGATGAAGCTCTGGGTCTTGGGGAAGGCGACGACCTCGCGGATGCTGTCGACGTTCAGGAGCAGCATGATTAGCCGCTCGATGCCCGTCGCGATGCCGCCGTGCGGGGGCGTGCCGTACTCGAAGGCGTCGAGCAACTGCTTGAACCGCGCCTCGGTCTCCTCCTCGCTGTAGCCGAGAATCTCGAATATCTTACTCTGCATGGCGCGCTGGTGGATTCGGATGCTGCCGCCTCCCGCCTCCATTCCGTTGCACACGAGATCGTAGGACTTCGAGAGCGCCGCGCCGGGGTCCGAATCGATGAGGCCCTCGTCACCTGTCTTCGGCGCAGTGAACGGGTGATGAGGAGAGTCCCAACGACCCTCGTCTTCGTTCCAGTCGAAGAGCGGGAAGTCCACCACGAAGGCGAAGGCCAGCTCGTTCGGGTCGGCGAGGTCGAGCCGTCGAGCCATCTCTCGGCGGAGCGCGTCGAGGGCGACGTTGGTCGACTTGGCGGGACCGGCGATGATGAGGAGCAGGTCGCCGGGGTTCGCCCCCGTCTGTCGCGCCATCTCCTTCACCACGTCGACCGACAGGAACTTTGCGACTGGCGATTTGATGTGCTCTTCGGTGAGACCGTCGATGGACGGCGCGTCGCCGCTGAGGACGATGTAGACCAGTCCCTGAGCGCCGCTCCGCTTGGCGAACTCCACGAGGTCGTCCAGCTGTCGGCGGGGCATATCGGCCAGTCCGGGAGCCGCAAATCCCTTCACGATACCGCCCCCGGCAAGGACTGACTGGAACACGCGGAACTCGGTGTCCTTGACCGTTTCGCCGAGGTCGGCCATTTCGAGTCCGTAGCGGAGGTCCGGCCTGTCGGAGGCGTACTTTTCCATCGCCTCGGCGTACGGTATGCGCGGGAACGGCTTGCTGAGGATTTGGCGTTCGGGGACGAGCGTCTCGAACATCACCGTGTAGAGTTCCTCGATCAGTTCGAGGATGTCGTCCTCGTCGACGAAGCTCATTTCCAAGTCGAGCTGCGTGAACTCCGGCTGCCGGTCGCCACGCGGGTCTTCGTCGCGGAAGCACTTGGCTATCTGAAAATACTTCTCCACTCCCGCCGCCATGAGGAGCTGCTTGAGCTGCTGCGGCGACTGCGGCAGAGCGTAGAACTTGCCGGGGTACAGCCGGCTGGGAACGAGATAGTCTCTCGCGCCCTCAGGCGTACTCTTGATGAGAATCGGCGTCTCGATGTCGAGGAAGCCTCGTTCGCTGAGAAAGTCGCGGATGAACTTCACCGCCCGATGGCGCATGACCAGCATGTCGCGCATTTTAGGACGGCGCAGGTCGAGGTAGCGGTACTTGAGTCGGAGCAGCTCGTCTACGTCGCTCTCCTCGTTGACGTAGAAGGGGGGAGTCTTGGACTCGTTCAGAACCGTCAGGTTCTCGACGGCGACCTCGATTTCGCCTGTCGGCAGGTTCGGGTTTATCGTTTCTTCCGAGCGTCGCGTCACGCAGCCCGACACCTGCACGACCCACTCGCTGCGGACCTGACCCGCGAGGTCGTGCGGCTGCGGGTGCAGGTCGGGGTTGAAGACGGCCTGCACGATGCCGGAGCGGTCGCGCAGGTCGATGAAAATCAGGTTGCCGTGATCCCTGCGCCGGTCAACCCATCCCGCTAGCGTAACCTCCTGTCCCTCTTGGTCCTTCCGCAGTTCACCGCAGTCGATCGTCTTGAACACGTTCCGCTCCTTTCAGTCACCGGCCAAGAATTATAGTTGAAGCCGGTATGCTCGTACAGCGCTCACAAAAGAAAGCCCCGCCCCGATGGTCATCGGGGCGGGGCCGTTAGTTCGTTGTCGTGCAGTGGGCTATGCCACGACGCCGTTACCCCGCTTCTTATTGCTCAGATTGACGAATGTCTCGGTGCGCCGAACGCCCGGGATCGTCCCGACCTTCGTGCGGAGGAACACGCCGAGCTCCTCGGGAGTGGGAAGGGCGGCCCAAGCGAACACGTCGAATGTGCCCGTCGTGATCGTAACCCACGCGATCTCTTTGAGGGCGTTGAGGTCGTCCGCCACACGGTCGATCTTGTCCGGGTCGATCTGCACGCCGATGAGGGCGCGTGAAGCCAAGCCCATCTTTACCGGATCGGGCACCGCGACAACGTCGATATAGTCACCCTCGATCAGGCGGTTGAGCCGTCTCCGGACGGTTCCCTCGCTAACTCCCACCTGTCTGGCAACGCGCGCGTTCGATGTTCGTCCGTCATGCTGCAGTATGTCGATGATTTTAAGGTCTAGCTGGTCCATTTCGTGTATGCAGTCCCTCGCAAGTCAGTAATGTAGGTATCGTTTAAATGATACCGTTCTGCTACGAATTCTGTCAACAATTATTCTGTCAAAAGGCAGGGCAATCGCATTTCACTCAGAGCCAGCCGAGGGAGAGCCTCTCAACCAACCCCTCCGGACTGCGGCCTTCGACGGAGTGAAGTTTGACGGTGTGCCCATCAACTCCAAATGCGATAGCCCTGCCCCACCCTACCTGTAACCTTGACCGATCAGAGTCGCACGGCTACCATGCGTTCAGTAGTGAGTCAGAGTTGGAGTGAGCATTGAAATTCGCCGACCTCAGACGATCGGCTATGTCGTTTTTGGCTGCGATGAGTTGCGCCATTTTCGTGGCGACTTCCGTAGCGTGCGGCAGTGACGGCAACGGTGGCTCGGAGAGTGGTGACGCTGCCGCAGCGGCCGGCGGCGGCGACAAGCTGCAAATCCGGTCTCCTTTCGACGACTACGGCAACGCCGTGACGGTGGATGCTTCAGGGAACGTCTACATCGCCGGACACATCGGCGAAGCGCTCTCAGGACAGACGTACCTCGGTGGCACCGATGCCTTCGTGCAGAAGCTCGATAGTTCGCTTGCCGCGTCATGGACGAGCCAGTTCGGCACGGATAACAACGACACCATCGAGGCCATCGCTGTGGACGGCGCTGGGAACGTGCATCTTGCGGGCACCACCATCGGCGAGTTCCCCGGGTACACTACGGAATACTTCGGCAGCGACTCCTTTGTCCGGGTCTACGACGCGAACGGGACCGAGCAGTGGACAACGCAGTTCGGGACCGAGTTCGCCACGGTCGCGCAGAGCATTGCGTTGGACGGGGCCGGGAACGTGTACGTCGGCGGACACACGGAGGGCGGTCTTCCCGGATTCGAGAACGCCGGGGGCGCTGCGCTCGGCCCGGTCTCGAATTGGAACGACGCCTTCCTGAGAAAGTACGGGGCCGATGGGACCGAACTATGGACACAGCAGTTCGGGCATGAGCGTCACGATGAGATACTCGGCGTAGCGGTCGACGGTTCAGGTTCCGTGTACGTTTCCGGCTACACCGATGCCAGCTTCGAGGGATACACCAACCCCGGCGGGCGTGACGCTTTCATCCGAAAGTATGATCCCGATGGGAACGTGGTCTGGACGCGACAGTTCGGGAGCGACTCGGCGGCGGGCGGCCAGCCAAACGACAAAGCACTGGACATCGCGCTTGATTCGAGCGGCAACATCTACGTTGCGGGCAGCACGACCGGAGTGTTCGAGGGCGAGGATAGCGAAGGCGGTAACGACGGGTTCGTCCGCAAGATGGACCCGAACGGCGAGCACGTTTGGACTCGTCAGTTCGGGGGCGAGGACGACGACACGGCCGACGCCATTGCCGTCGACGGCGACAGCAATGTCTTCGCTGCGGGCAACACGGAGTCGTCCATTCCGGGAGCGGGCGGCAAAGGCGCGGACGACGGCTTCGCCAAGAGTTTCGACGCAAATGGCGGTGGCCGCTGGACGAGGACCGTCGGCACCGGTCGCATCGATGGCGCCCGCGACATCGCGCAGGGTTCCGGCGGCGTCTACGTCATCGGCGGCACCGAGGGCGAGATCGGCTCCGGCGGTGCTGGCAAGGGCGACGAAATCGACAGCGACGTTTTCGTCCTGCGGCTGTCGAGGTAACAGCGCCGGCGCCGTTTACAAAAGACCTCGAAGGCCCGGAACGCGACTCATCACCCACAGCTTTCCCATCGTCATCAGCTTTTCCCCGGTGCTGAGGCTCACAGGTCGCGAGAAAACGTCGTAGTCTGCCGCCTCGATCCGGTCGAGTATTGAGCCGTACACACCGCTCAGTACCGCAGTGCAGGCCCGCGCGTCCGGGGCAAGCAGGGGGATGAGCTTCCTCCCCGACACGAAGTGCTCCCGCGCCCGTTCGATCTGGAAACGCATCAGTTCACGGAACGGCTCGTTGATGACGCCATTCGTCAAGTCGTCTTCGGAGCAGCCGAAACGACGTAGCTCGTCCTGCGGAATGTACACTCGGTCACGTCCGGCGTCCTCCTTGATGTCGCGGAGGATGTTGGTCAGCTGCATGGCGAGACCGAGGTCCACAGCGTATGTCTCGACATCCGGGTGCTCGTCGTGGCCGAATATCCTTATGCTCACCAGCCCGACCACCGAGGCTACCTTGTGGCAATACTCCCTGAGATCGTCGAAGCTCTCATACCGCGAGATGTCGAGGTCCATCTCCACACCGGCGACGATCTCATCGAAGTGCTCCCAAGGTATTCCGAACTGAGTAGCCGCGTCGCCGAGCGCCACATAGATCGGCTCTCCATATCGGCCCTGTCGCGCCTGAGCAAGCGACGCGCGGACACCACGGAACCCTTCGACTCGCTCACCGCGGGACATGTCTTCATCCGAGATATCGTCGCAGAGACGGCAGAAGGCATAGGCGGCGTATATCGCGCGACGCTTGACCGCCGGCAGGGTACGGAAGGCGTAGTAGAAGTTCTTTGCCTCGGCCTTCGTTATCCGCCGGCAAAGATCATAAGCGGCATCCAGATCGGGCTGAGTCGCTGCCATGCGGACCTCCGCTCGCGCTGCGGACACCGAAGACCCGGGTCGGACACTCCATGTAGACGACACTGCAAGTCCAGCATCGGACCCCCACATTTGGGGGCCGACTCGCCTCATGCTATCACATCGAAGCGGCACTCACGTCCCGGCCCGATACTCAACCAGGGCAATCGCATCTAAATGAAGTCTTAGACAAGTTATAGAATTGGGGTCAATCTTATGTGGAGAGTGACCCATGGCTAGTTATACAGCGTCCCTGACCGAACACTTTGGCAGCTTGGTTGATCCGCGTATTGACCGTACCAAACGCCACAATCTAATGGACATCATCACGATTGCGCTCTGCGGTGTCATAGCAGGTGCGGACAGCTGGGTGGACGTGGAGGCGTTCGGCAAGCGCAAGGTGGAATGGCTACGCAAGATGCTGGACCTGCCTAACGGTATTCCATCCCACGACACTTTTGGCAGGGTCTTTGCCAAGCTGGATGCTCAGCAGTTCGAGCGCTGCTTCACCGAGTGGGTGTTGGCTGTGCGAGAGGTTCTGCAAGGTGACGTCGTAGCCATAGACGGCAAAAGAGTGCGACGTTCGCACGACCGGTATATAGGGAAGGATGCGATCCACATGGTCGGCGCTTGGGCCTCTGCGAGCGGCGTAGCACTCGGACAGACCAGAGTGGACGGGCGCTCCAACGAGATCACGGCGATACCCCGACTGCTCGAAATGCTCCAGGTCGAAGGGTGCATCGTGACTATCGACGCCATGGGCTGCCAGAAGGAGGTCGCATCGAAGATCCTCGAGGAGAGAGCCGACTACGTGCTGGCGGTCAAGAGGAACCAGGGGCGCCTGCACGAGGGGGTGGCAGATGTCTTCGACCTTGCCCGCAAGTCCGGCTTCGACAGTCTCGACCACGACTATCACGAGACGGTGAATGCGGGTCACGGACGAGTCGAGACTCGTCGATGCTGGGCTGTGTCCGACCTCGACCACATCAGATACGTGGATGATGGCGGGCAGTGGCCGGGGTTGACTACGTTGGCGATGGTAGAAGGCGAGCGAATCGTCGGTGGCAAGACCACGGTGGAGTCGCGCTACTACATATCGAGCTTGCCAAACGATGCGAGTGTCTTGCTCAACGCGGTGCGCAGTCACTGGAGCATAGAGAACCAATTGCACTGGTCGCTGGACGTGACGTTCAATGAGGATGGAAGCCGGGTGCGTAGCGGGAATGGGGCAGAGAACTTCTCCGTGCTACGTCGCATGGCCCTAAATCTGCTCAAGGCCGAGAAGACAACCAGACGAAGCCTCGCCGGCAAGCGAAAAGATGCCGCATGGGACAATGACTACTTATTCAAGGTCCTTGCCCAATAAGATGCGATTGCCCTGGGTACTCAACGCTCTTGAGGTAGCGCGCCCTCTGCACCGGAAGGTAACGGGTCGTCGGGAAGCCGTCGGCCAGATCGTCCCAAAATGTCGTCTTGAGCTCGTCCGGGGTGATATTCATTCCCTGCATCTCCCTGCGGTGAACAAACCGCACGTCGTCGATGGCGTGGGCGGTGTCGAGGACGCCGACATCGGGATTTTCACCGGTCACGACGCTGCCGCAGTAGGAGGTCGCAAGGAAGAATATCTCGCAGTGATGATACTCCGGCTCGATAAACTCGCGGATGTACGCGATGTTGCCGAGCTCAACCGACAGGCCGGTCTCTTCCAGCGTCTCGCGCCGCGCGCACTCCTCCAAGGACTCGTCGCCCTCGACGGCACCGCCCGGCGGGACCCACCACACGTACCCGTCCTCAGGCCCATGTCCCTGGTGCTTCACCAGCAGCATCGAGTCGCCCTCGACCACGATGGCCGCCGCCCTGATGCGGTGCTTCATCCCTCAGTCCGCCTCATACCTCGCCGTGACGGTCGTGTGCAAACCGCCGCGCACGTTGTAATCGAGGACAACCGACATCCGCACGGGCCTGCACACCTCGACGAGGTCTCGCAGGATGCGGTTGGCCGCGTGCTCCTGCACGATGCCGACGCCGGTGTACGAGAGGAGGTAGTATTTGAGCGACTTCAACTCGATGCACAGCGGACCCGGTACGTAGCTGACCTCCAGCGACCCGAAGTCTGGCAGTCCCGTCCACGGGCAGACGGCAGTGAACTCGTCCATGTCGATTACGACCTCGCTGTCCCCGCCCGCGTAGTCATAGTCGAAGGCAAGCAGGCATGAGGGGTCGATGACTGCCTCGGGTTTCATCTCGAACTGCCGGTCGAGGTCGCGGTATTGCTTTTGCAGACTCTGAATGGTCGCCATCTTGTGCCTCCAAGTATGGAGATCGGGCAATTGCCATTATAGCCACCCGGCAAGCGCGAGACAAAGAACGTAGGGTACTATGGCACTCGCACTTCCACCTAATCGAGGGCTGAACGTATGCGCAGAGTCATAATCGACACCGATCCGGGCACCGACGACGCGTTGGCGCTCATGATGGCGCTGAACTGCCCCGACTTGGGCGTCGAGGGCATCACCACGGTCGGGGGTAACGCAAGGCTGTCGGAGACGACCGAGAACGCGCTCCGGCTGATGGCGTATCTCGGAGGGCCTTGCAGCAGAATGCCAGTCGCTGTGGGAGCCGACCGACCGACGAAGGGCTTATACTCCCACGCGTACCACGTTCACGGCTCGGAGGGACTCGGCATCTCCCTGCCCGCCTCGACGCTGAGGCCGCATCGGATGAATGCGGTCGAGTTCTTGCGCGACCGTATCACTGCGTTTCCCGGCGAATTGACCCTCATCGCTATCGGCCCGCTGACCAACGTCGCCACCGCGCTGGACGATAGCCCCGACATCGCGGAAGCGGTCCCGGAGATCATTGTTATGGGCGGGGCCGTCGGTGTGCCGGGCAACATCACCCCCCACGCCGAGTTCAATATCCACGAGGACCCCTGGGCCGCAAACGCCGTCTTCGAGTCGGGCATACCTGTCACGCTCGTCGGCCTCGACGTCACGCACCAAACATTCATGCACCGCCGGGACGGCCCGCAGTGGTTCGAGGGCGGCACAAAGTCGGCTCAGCTGGGCAATCGCATCCTGACCGGCCGGTTTCGGGAACTTGACGGCGCTGATGAATTCCACTTGCACGATCCTCTGGCCGTGGCCGCGGCTATCGAGCCGGAAGTCCTGTCGTGCCGCATGGCAAGGGTGTCGGTGGTAACGGACGGGGATGAGCGTGGACGTACCATCGCAACCTACGGCGAGGGTTCCGTCAAGGTGGCGGTAGGCGTCGACGTCGAGCGTGCCGTCGGGATCGTTCGGAGTCTAGTTTCTAAGTAGACGGGACAGTTCCGCCCCGTCTCAGGAGTTGTACTCGCACGTTCAAGAATAACCGGACTTGACGGATAAGAACGCATAATCTATTATGAGTCCGTAGCTTCGAAAGGTTGCGTCAACCCCCAGGGTAGAACATAAGACGAGAACAACGGGGACTCACATTCGCTCCGCCTCGGCAGGGAGAGACACGGAACAAGGACAGCCTCAATAACAACGCGGACTTGAGTGCTCTCGACTCTCACATAGGAAGACGTATCAAAATGTTACGGAATGTTACACAAGACGCGATTTCTGACCGGAGATCTCAGATCACTCATACCGGAGACCCACATGGAGAAGCGACGAATCGGATTTGAGGATATCTACGCGGCAGGGCCTCACTACAGCCGGGGCGTCCGAGCGGGGAACATGCTGTTCCTCTCGGGGTGCACGGCAAACCGGTCCGAGGCGGAGAATGGAAAGCCGATGGAGCAACTTCACGTCATCCTCGACCGGCTTACTCGAATGGTCGAGGCTGAGGGCGGCGTGCCGTCCGACATCGTGAAGCTGACGACCTTCGTCAAGAACACCGACGACTGGTTCCCGTTCGACGGCGAGCAGGCGGACATCTACCACGAGTTCTTCGGCGACGACTACCCGACCAACACCATCGTCGGCGCGCGCTTCCCACGCGAAAACGTCCACATCGAGATCGACGCTGTCGCTGTCCTCGACTGACGGCGGCTTTCGCCCTACCCGACTACCTCTCCCCCGTCCCTCGCAGCCGTTCTATGAGCAGCTTAATGCCCTGTTCGATGCGACGCTTTCGGGTGGCGGCTGTCTTGCTGTCCTCGATGCGGTCGATGAACCGCTTGCGGTTGGGGACAGTGAGAGCTTGGAAGGCCTCCTGCGCCTCGCTGCCGGCGGGCATGGCCTCGGCAAGGTCGGCGGGGACGGTTATCTCCCACTCCTCATCGTCGCGCTCGATCTCGATATCGACGACATCGCCCACGTCCAGACCCAGTTTCCGCCAGATGCCGCTGTGCACGAAGAGGCGGTGCATTCCTTCACCGCGCGGCGCCAGATTGGAGCGGAACGGTCCGCCCCCTACCCTGCCCTTGACGCGGATGTGGGTCTCGCCGCCAAGCGCCTGGCTTACATCACGGGGAACGTCGACGCAACGGTTCGCGCCGACGGCGTAGAGCTTCGCGCTGAAGCAATGGGATGTCACCTATGCTCCCTCTCCTGAGCGGGTCATACGTCCTTGAGAGTCTTGACGATGCCCCGGTCTCTGAGCGAGTCGATCTCGTCGGTCGAATACCCGAACTCGGTCAGCACCTCTTCGGTGTGCTCGGCGAATCGCGGGGGCGGACGTCGAATGTTTCCGGGGGTCTCGGAGAACTTCACCGGAATGCCGACGTTTCGGATGGCGCCTGCCGTCGGGTGCTCGACCTCCACGACCATGTCGCGTGCAATAACCTGGGGATCGGCGTATACCTGGGCCATGTCGTTTATCGGTCCGCACGGAACGCCGGCCTCCTCGAGTATGGAGAGCCAGTGGGCCGTGGGCCGCGTAGTGAGCGTTTCGCCCAGCGTCGCTTCGAGAGCGGGCCGGTTCGCCATCCTTCCGGCGTTGTTCTCGAATCGTGAGTCGGAAATCAGGTCGGCCCGACCAATGGCGCGGCACAAGCGCTCCCAATTCCTCTGGTTCGCGCCACCTACGGTGATGTACCCGTCCCCGGTGGGCAGGGCCTGGTACGGGGCGGATATCTGGTGGGCCGATCCGTTGGGCCCCGGAGGTCTGCCGGTGGTGAAATAGATGGCAGACTCCCACATCGTGTACGCGATTCCGGCCTCCATGAGGGACGAGTCGACGTGCTGCCCCTTGCCGGTCTTGAGGCGGTTCACGTAGGCCGCCAGAATCCCGTAGGCCGTAAACAGCCCGGCGTTGAGGTCGGTTATAGGAACGCTGACCTTGACGGGTGGCTGTCCCGGATGGCCGGTCACACTCATGATGCCGGAAAGTCCCTGCGCCATGAGATCGAATCCCGGCTTGTCCTTGTAAGGCCCCGTCCGACCGAACCCGGTGATGGTCGCGTAGACGATGGCGGGGTTGACGGCACGAACGTCGTCGTACCCCAGCCCGAAGCCCTCCAAGCGTCCGGGGCGAAGGTTCTGGACGAAGATGTCCGCGTCCCTCGTCATGCCGCGGACGATCTCGACTCCCTCCGGGCGCTTCATGTCGATAACGACGCTGCGTTTGTTACGTCCGATGTTGAGGAACGTCGCCGATTCGCCCGCCACGAACGGGGGCCCCGACCGGCGAACGTCGTCCCCGCCGTCCGGCTTCTCGATCTTGATGACATCCGCGCCCATGTCTCCCAGGAGCATGGTGCAGAACGGTCCCGCCATGATCTGCGTAACGTCGATGACCCGAACGCCGGTTAGCGGCTGCACAGCAGGTGTAATACCATTTTCGTTTGATAGAGCCATGTATCTTGGGTGTTGGATTCCCGCCTACGCGGGAATGACGGATGGGGACGGTAGGTGAATCCGTCGGCCCGTCCGGGCGCTGATGCCGACCGCCTCGGTGAACTCCATGTACCGGACTCCCTGGGCGAATGTCACCAGTTCCATCTGCCGCTTCTCGCGAATGGCCGCTACGAACTCGGAGGCGATGTCGTCCACAATCTGACACTGGGAAGGAAACTCGATCTCGGTGAACCCGGCCTCTCCCCTCCGAGCGCCGAAGAGCCTTTCGGCGTAGCCGTCGGACTTAAGCGTCGCCTCGCTCCCGTAGTACCACACGCCCTCTTCGGCCATGCCCGTCACCTGGCTGAACCGCATGTGATAGGACGCGCCGACCGCCATCTCGCCGATGATCTCGACGTGATCGGGCACCGTCACGACGCGCGGTTCTCCCGAAGCGTCCCGCCGCATTTGCACGTTGACCTTGGCGTTCGTCATCACCGTGGAAAAAGGGCCTACAATCCGTTCGAGGGACTCGCAGAGCATCCCGACCTCGAGGGTGTTGACGCCGCTCACCCCGCGATCGAGCCGCCAGAAGAACGGCGCGTCGCGGTCGATGAAGTCGGCGCCGGACACGACGTCGATTGAGAGCAAGTCGCCAAGCCATCCGTCAGAGATGAGCCGCTTGATCGTGTCGCCACCCGTACTAAGTCGGGACGTCGGGACAAGTCCGGTCACGAGGTTTGGATGCCTCATGGACGCATCCAGCATCTCGCGCGCCTCTTGGGCGTTCATGGCCATGCGCGATTGGGACAGTACGTGCTTTCCAGCCTCCAGGGCCGCGATGGTGACGGGCTTGTGCAGATAGGGCCACGTACCGATGAAGACGGCGTTTATGTCGTCCGCCGCGACGAGGTCGGGCCAGTGGTCATATACCTTCGGGATGCCTAGACGATCCGCCGCGCGCTGCGACGATTCCAATGAGCGGTTGGAGACGCTGACGACCTCCACGCCATCGAAGCTCTGGAATCGCGGGATATGCGTCTCGACGGCGCTGTTGCCCGCTCCGACAACGCCGACTTTGATAGGTAGTTCCGACATGTATGCTCCTAGCCCTGCGTTTAGCCTAATGCGTCGCCGGGCGAATCCGACCACCGGTCGAAGTAAGTCACCTCGGCGACCGGCCTGCGGCGGCTGCCACCGAACCGCTCCTCCAGCGACGGGTAGCCCAGGGGAATGAGCGCCGCAGTCTGGACGTTGGGCGGAATGGTGAGCAAGGCCTTGATCTCGGCCTCGAACATCGAGTGGACGGTCGTCAACGCCGTGCCAAGTCCGAGCGCACGAGCCGCCAACAGAAGGTTCTGGACGGCGGGGTAGATCGACGATCCGGTGAGGAGCGTGCTCGACCCGACGGCGTCCTCATTCAAGTATTCGTAGCACGCGAGAATCAGGACCGGGGCATCTCCCATGTGTAGGGCGAGGTGAGCGACCGACTCGTTGACCTTCCGCGACAGTCCAGGGATCGGCTCCTGGCCGATACCGGCCTGCGCACACGCCCGGCGATAGTATTCGCCGATTTTTCGCTTGGTCGCGGCATCGCGAATGACGATGAACCGCCAGGGCTGGGAGTTCCGCCCACTTGGAGCGCGAACCGCGGCCTCAAGTATGCGTTGAATCACCTCGTCCGTCACCGGATCGTCCGTGAACCGGCGGATCGCCCGCTGCGTGTGCATGGCCTCGAACTGCGAAATTTCTTGTGTCTCCATAGCGGCAACAAGGATACCACGTCCCCGCTTCCAACGATGTACAATCCCAGCGATGGGCAAGTTCGAATAACGGAGAGATCATGGCAGTTCGTGTATCGGGTACAGTGCTCGACGAACGGGGATATGGGGTCCCCTGGGTCTCCATATCGAACGGGGAGAACGTAGTCAGGGCCGATGGACGCGGTCGCTATGAAATCGAAGCGGAGCCGGGCAGCCACTCGTTCATCACCCTCTCCGTGCCGGATACGCATCGCACCGTGGGCGGATTCTACCGCCGCGTGCCTGTTTCCGACGCAGAGATTGACTTCACGCTTCGATCTACGCCGGAGCGGCAATACGAAGAATTCACGCTGGCGCAGATCACGGATACACACGTCCGCACCGAGCGATACTACCGGCCGCAGGGAGCCTGGCTGGGGCCGGAGACGGGGCCGCGACTGACGAGCGACATGCGTCAACTGGAGCGGGAGTCAGCCCCCGACCTCGTACTCGCCACCGGCGATCTCACCGACATCGGCACCATGGCGGAGCTTGAGCACTTCCGGGATTCGATAGCGCCCATCCAAACGCCGATACGCCCGGTGTACGGCGGGCACGACGGACACGTCGAGTTGGAGGCCCAGGGCGGAAACCGTGACAAGTACGAGTACGTCGAGGGCGTGAGTTGCATCCAGAACTATCAGGGAGCCCTGGGGCCGGTCTACTACAGCTTCGACTGGGGCGGGCGGCACTTCGTGGCCTTCTCGAAAGAGGACAGCTATTTCACCCAAGCCGACATCGCGCGCAAAGACCGGTGGCTCATCGAGGACCTGTCGGCCCAGCCGGAAGGGCGCGAGACGATGTTGTTCATGCACACCCCACCCGCCGTGGAGTTCCTTGACCTGCTGGGCCAATACAATGTCAAGCTGGTGCTATTCGGGCACACGCACTGCTCGAAGGCGTTCCGCTACAACGGCATGACCGTAGGCGGCCCGACTCCGCTTTGCTTCGGCGGCTACGACGGCAACTCGCGGGGCTACCGGCTCGTGCGATTTACGGACGACGGCTTCGAATTCGACCTTGTGCAGCAGACAACGAAGACGCGCCAGAGGGCGAGGCCGGCGAGAGTATTCGTTGGCGGGCAGGACGAGGCGCTGGACCTGCTGTGGAGCCACGCTCTTCCGGGGCCGACACACCGCGCCGCGCCGATCGGTTATGGGGAGAAGCTCCTGTATAGCGTTACGGACGACAACCTTCGTGGTGAAGCCGGAGTCTATGCCATCGACTCGATTAGCGGGCGTCGAGAGTGGCACGTTCCGACAGATACGTCGGTGAAGAACACGGTCGCGGTGGGCGAAGACGGCGTCGGCGTCGCGACCTCGGTGACCGGACGGGTGCATGGTTTCGACGCCAATTCGGGGCAGCTCGCGTGGAGCCACGACCTGCCTCGTTACCCTGGAAGGTGGATTTACACGTCCCCGGTTATCGCCGACTGCACGGTCTACACGGGCGGAAAGGCCGGGTATGGCGCGTACGACGCAAAGACCGGCGAACAGCGTTGGTATGCGACGCTGACCACCCCGGTCGGGTCGGGCGACCCCGTTGGAGACGGCTGGGGCTCGTTCCCCAGTCCCATTGTAGTCGGCGGACTTCTCATCACCCATCTATCGGGCCGGGGGCTTGCCGCGCTCAACCGCGCCACCGGCGAGATTGCCTGGGAGACTCCACTGGGCATAACCCACTATTTCTCGAGCCCGGTTGTGGCGGGCGGCCTGATTATCAGCGGCGTTGAGTTTGGTCAGCTTGCCGCGATCGAACCTGAATCGGGCGAGATCGTCTGGCAGGGCGATGTCCTCGACGCGCAGTATCCGACACAGATACTCGTCGAGGGCGAGCGGATGTACGTCACGACCAACCAAGGGCGCATACGCTGCCTCGGCCTCAAACCCCGCGAGGCGTTTTGGAGCGTTCAGACAGAGAACGACCTGCTCGACATGAATCCCTTCCGGCGTGGAGTTCGGTCCATGTGGGCTGCCCCGGTGAGGTACGGCGATCTGCTCGTCGTCGGAGGAATTGACGGGCGGCTCTACATGGTGAGTCCCGAGACGGGCGCCGTCGTGTCGCGCACCGAGTTCCCCGCGCCGATAAGCTCCGCTCCGGGGGTGGTCGATGATCGACTCGTCGTGGCGACGTGGGACGGACGGTTATGGGCATTCGGCGACGAAGGAAGGGGTTGAGGCGCGGGACGCTGTCCTTTACAGCCCTCTGGCAACCTCGTACTCGGCGATCTTATCCTCGTGTTGGAGCGTCAGGCCGATGTCGTCGAGACCGTTCATCAGCTTGTACTTGGCGAACTCGTCGATGTCGAAGCCCTCATTGACCTCTTCATCGTCGTCCCATACGCGCTGGTTCTCAAGGTCTACGTGTAGGCGGTAGCCGGGGTCGGCCTGCGCCTTCTGCATGATCCGGCGAACGGTCGAGTCGGGGAAGGTGATGAGCAGAATGCCGTTCTGAAGGGAGTTGTTCGAAAAGATGTCGGCAAAGCTGGGAGCGATGACACAGCGAATCCCGTAGTCGAGGAGGGCCCAAGGCGCGTGCTCACGGGACGACCCCGACCCGAAGTTCCTCCCGGACACGAGGATTGAGGCATCCTCGTACCCCGGCAGGTTCAGCTCGAAATCGGGGTTGAGCGAGCCGTCCTCGTCGAAGCGCCACTTGTAGAAGAGGAACTGACCGAACCCCGTCTTCTCGATGCGCTTGAGAAACTGCGCCGGAATGATCTGGTCGGTGTCGACGTCCACCCGGTCCATCGGCGCGACGACGCCGGTAAGTTGTGTGAAAGGCTGCATGTGAGATTTACTCTTTTCCCCATAACAAAATTCGATGATTAGATTGCCCAGTCCTCTTCATAACCCGTCGTATGTCGCGGATGTTCTCCACGTATGAGCGCTTCAAACCTCAACCGCCTCCTGAAGAATCCGCGCACTAAACGTCTTCCTCAGACCCGTCTTTGGCACGAGATCGATTCGCGTATCAAGGTAGTCGCTCAGGTTTCGCTGCAAGCTAGCTAAGTCGAGCAGGCTGGGTGCAAAGCGAAAGTCCACGAGCACATCGAGGTCGCTGTTCTCACGCTCTTCTCCACACACATAAGAGCCGAAAAGGGCAAGCGATGCCACGCCGTAGTCGCGCTCCAACTCCGGCATGTGCGCTTGGAGGATGCGCGCGAACTCGGCGGCCTTCGGGGGCAGGTCGGCTGTTGTGGTATTCACGGTCTGCTTGCTACCTCTTTCAGCTAGACATCAGATTGGACGGGAAGCTTATTCTCATTTCTTCTCCAATAGCGCGACCATTTCTCTAAGATTCTTGAGCAAAGGAGGGATTTCCTCAGTAACAGTCTGCCACAGAAGATCGTTGTCGACTCCAAAGTAGGCATGACTTACTCGGTCTCGCATTCCTGCCATGCCTTGCCAAGGAACGTCGGGGAACTGCCTGCGTAGGTCATCAGGTATATGTTTCGAGGCTTCCCCGATGATTTCTACTGCGCGTTCCACCGCGCTTCGAGTCTTTAAATCCTCCACAAACTCATATCGATCAACGCCATCGACGAAAGTCTGGGCGTTTTCCATCCAGTCCATAATGTCTCGCAGGAACTCAATGACCGGTCGGGTCACAGCAGTACGGCCTCCTGTATCAGCCTCCTCCCGCTCCTGTGCTCTGACGCGCTACGTGTGGTGGTCAGGTCTACCTGCTTACCCACGAGTTGCGATAGGTAATCCCCCAGCGCGACAAACGCTAGCAATCCGATTGGTCGGTTGAGATCCACCAGCACGTCAAGGTCGCTGTCCTCACGCTCTTCTCCACGCACATAAGAGCCGAACAGGGCAAGTGACGCCACTCCGTAGTCGCGCTCCAATTCCGGCATGTGCTCCTGCAGGATGCGCGCGAACTCGGCTGCCTTCGGGGGTAGGTCGGCTTTAGTAGTGCTCACGTTCCGTCTACTTTCTGATCATATAGGGACTGCCTCTTGCATCAGCCATTTCCCGCTTCTGTATTCCGACGCGCTGCGTGTCGTGGTCAGGTCTACCTGCTTACCCACGAGTTGCGATAGGTAATTCCCCAGCACGTCAAACGCGAGCAATCCCATCGGTCGGTTGAGATCCACGAGCACGTCGAGGTCGCTGTCTTCCCGCTCTTCACCTCGGACGTAGGAGCCGAACAGAGCAAGGGACGCCACACCGTACTCGCGCTCCAATTCCGGCATGTGCTCTTGCAGGATGCGCGCGAACTCGGCGGCCTTCGGGGGCAGGTCGGCTGTTGTGGTATTCACGGTCTGACTACTTCCAATCTCGGATATCGACAAAGTGCCCGGTTATGGCCGCCGCCGCCGCCATTGCGGGCGAGACGAGGTGCGTCCTGCCGCCCGGGCCCTGCCGTCCCTCGAAGTTGCGATTGGAGGTGGAGGCGCACCGCTCGCCCGCCGAGAGTATGTCGGGATTCATGCCGAGGCACATCGAGCAGCCGGCCTCACGCCAGTCGAACCCGGCGTCCTTGAACACGGCGTCGAGACCCTCGGCCTCCGCCTGCAATTTCACTGAGGTTGAGCCGGGTACGACCATGGCGTAGACCGACTCGCTGACCTTGCGGCCCCGTATGACCTTCGCGGCGGCACGCAGGTCGTCGAGACGGGCGTTCGTGCACGAGCCGAGAAAGACGCGGTCAATCGATATGTCCTCGATGGGCGTGTCCGGTTCGAGGTCCATGTACTCCAATGCGCGTTCCGCGGCGGTGCGGTCATCGGCCTCGGCGAAGGAGTTCGGATCCGGCACGCGAGCGGTGACAGGAAGCACCATGCCCGGATTCGTGCCCCACGACACCATGGGTTCGAGCGAGCTTGCGTCGATCTCGACCAACTCATCGAACTCCGCGCCCTCGTCCGTGCTCAGCTTCGACCAAGCGTCGACCGCGGCCTCGAATTCGTCCCCTTGTGGAGCGTTGGGACGGCCCCACAGGTACTCGAAGGTCGTCTCATCGGCAGCGATCATGCCCGCTCTCGCGCCACCCTCGATGGACATGTTGCAGACGGTCATTCGTCCATCCATGGACAGCGAACGAACGGCCTCACCGGTGTACTCGACCACGTGCCCCTGCCCTCCGGCGATTCCGATCTGCCCGATGATACCGAGGATGAGGTCCTTGGCAGTCACGCCAAACGGCAGCGCGCCGTTTACCCTGATCTCCATCGTGGGCGACTTGCTCTGGCGGACGGTCTGCGTTGCAAGGACGTGCTCGACCTCCGATGTGCCGATGCCGAATGCAAGCGCACCGAAGGCACCGTGCGTGGACGTGTGACTGTCGCCGCACACGATGACCTTGCCGGGCTGGGTCCATCCCTGCTCGGGGCCGATGATGTGGACGATGCCCTGGTTCGGACTCGCCATATCGAACAGGTCTATGTCGAACTCCTCGCAGTTGCGCTTAAGGGCGTCGAGCTGCTGCTTTGCAATGGGGTCTCTGATCGGCAGCGTGACGCGGCCCGGGTCGGTCGGGGTGTTGTGGTCGACGACGGCGACGGTGAGGTCGGTGCGTCGGACTCCCCTGCCCGCCTCTCGTAGTCCGTCGAAGGCCTGCGGTGTCGTCACCTCGTGGATGAGATGCAGGTCTACGTACAGGATCGCAGGCTGCCCCTCCTCCTGGTGCACCACGTGCGATTCCCATATCTTCTGGTACATCGTCTTGTTCATGTCGCTGCTCACCGAGGGTAGCTGGTTTTTCATAGCTTACGATATTTTCGACGCCGGATGCATGGGCGGTTCAATCAGGTAGGCTCCACCGGCTCCAAAGGAGGGCACACTTGTCGTCGACTCCGCGAGGCTGCTGATAGTAGACGGTGAGGATGCTACCGTCACCAAGCTCCACGCTCGAAGGGTAGCCGAGATCGGGGTGCGGCCCGTCGTCGCGGAGGACGTAGTCGTACCGCCAGGTCTCTCCGTCGTCATGGCTGATCATGGCCCGGATTCCGTAGGGCCGCTCGCGGCAGCCGTAGGTCGTGACGAGGACACCGCTCGAATGTCGCAGCAGGTGTGGCGGAGAGCCGTGGAAGTCCATGACCTCCGCCCTGCTCCAGGTCTTCCCGCCGTCGTGTGAAACGGTCTGGCACATCTGGAAGTCGGTCTGGCCGGGCTGCCTGTTGCCGTAGTCGTGGTGGTTCGGGTCGTAGCGGATCAGTCCGAGCAGCCGTTTGTCAGCCAGCTCCACAACGTGAGGCTCGTGAAAGCACTCCTCGTCGCGGCCTTCCGGGAGGGGCACGTAGCCTTGGGCAGCCCACGAGAGCCCGCCATCGCTACTGCGAATGAGACCGATCGAACCGGTATTCATGATTTGGCCGATCTCGTCCGGACCCACCGTTTTGCCTAGGTAGACGAGGTCGCCGTTGGCGAGGCGGTTCGGGCCGTGCGGCGAAGAGACCGGCACTCGGACCGGCTCATTCCACGTGAGGCCTCCGTCATCGCTCGTCCTGACCCATGAGCCGCCGTAGCGCTCGGTAGCCTCGTCGTTCATGTTGCTCAGGCCCTGCCGCCACCGCTCGGCTTCCTGTGGACCTAGCCGCATCTCATACTCCGAGGGTTTCGCGCCGCGAGCATCGACGGAAAACCATGTCACCAAGAGTCTGCGTCCTCCGAGAGAGATGATGGCGGAATCCCGGTCGTCAAGGGGCGTATCGTTGATGACGCGCGGACTCGTCCATGTCCGGCCATCGTCGGCGCTGGTACAAATGACCGTTCGTCCGAATGGGCAGACGTGGTAGTTGCGTAGGCCGGACGACGAGACGATGAGCGTGCCGTCGTCCATGCGCGCGACGGTCGGCCAGCCGAAGTAGCCGAAGAACTCGTCGGCGTAGTCGGCGACGGTCCCGTGCTCGGCTTGGAGTTTTTCGTTCGCCCGGATCAGGTTCATGACGATTTGTCCCTTTGTGTGACGTTGTCAGATTGCGATGGGCAGCATCTAGCGCCGATTCCATATGAATTCTTTGGTAGCTTTTGTCAAATACCCTCACCCTAAGCCCTCTCCCACGACGGGAGAGGGGATAAATCGGCATCTATCCAGGTTGACTGAGTAGTAGAAGACCGAATTCTTTGAAATGACGGGTAGCAATTCGGGCTTGGTTCTCGTTGTGTACGACAGGGCGGGTTTGAAACCCGCCCCTACCGATTTCCGGTCTCGTTACCCTTCAATACTATAATTTTGAACCGCTAGTACTGCTGGAAGAGGCGGCCCCAACCGGTCTTCATCGCGGCGCGGATTCGTCTGCGTCCGATGAAGCGCATCCAGTAGGTGTTGTGATAGAGGTTGGACGCAACGAAGGACCAAGGAGCGATCGGCGATCTGAGCAGCACGTTCTCCAGCGGCTTGAGGGGGCCCCAGTAGATGAGCTTCTGGCCCTTGCTGGCGAATGTGTTTTCCGTGCCTCCCATCTTCCAATCGATTTCCGAGATGTCCTCGCCGACGATCTCGATGTCATTCATCTCGCCGGCGCCCAGTCCCATCTCGTGGGCGAGGCGGATGAACCGAATGTTCATGGGATCGAAGCCCATCATCTTGGCGGATACGGCGTCGACGGCGACCTGGTCGGCTCCGGCGAGGATGACGTTCTTCACGTGCCACCTCATGGCGCGCGGACCGGGGCCGTCGCCGACGAACGTCCCGTCCGTCACGGCGAATATGCCGGGGTGAATCTCCCTTTGGATGTTGAGGAGATCGACGAGCGTCTCGTGGATGACCGAGTGCGTCCAGTGGCGTTTGCGGTTCAGGAGTCCACCGAAGGCGTTCTTCATCGCGCCGGTGATGGTGGTAAAGACGTGCGTCTTCATCGTCGGAAGGTGGATGATGTTCTTGCCGAAGAACATCTCGGGGACCTGGAAACCCTCCGGGTAGATGTCGTCGAGGACGAGCATCTTGGCCTTGGGTTTGAAGTCCACCCACTTGACGGGCGGAAAGTCGAGGAAGACGCTCTCAAGGCCGTGCTTACGCTCCACGGCTTCGTGCTTGTTCTTCATCGCGCCCTCGACGGGGTCGACGACAACCGTGCCGTTGTGCGCGGGGATGAGGTCGGCATAGCCGTCCTCCTTGAGCGCATGGACCACGCCGTCGAGTTGCCACGGACTGGTGGAGCACGCCGGGTAGTAGTGCTGCCACGAGATGTTGATCTTGAGGAGCGTCGCAAGATCCTGGGGCAGGAACGACTCGTACTCGGCGAGGCGCATGGCGCGGCCGATATCGTCGATTACCGTCTCGGGCGATGCGTAGACGACCGCGACTTTCGGCTTGGCCTGCCCCGCAACGCTCATGTGGCTATTCCAGGAAATCGCGCAGCTTCTTCGAGCGATTGGGCTGGCGCAGCTTTCGGAGCGCCTTTGCCTCGATCTGGCGAATGCGCTCGCGGGTGACTCCAAAGTCGCGACCCACCTCTTCCAGGGTCCGACCGCGTCCGTCCTCGAGGCCGAACCTCAACTGCAGCACGCGGGCCTCGCGCTCGCTCAGCGTGTAGAGCACGTCATCGACCTGCTCCTTCAGCAGCTGGTACGAGGCGGCCTCCGAGGGCGCGAGAGCGCTCCGGTCTTCGATGAAGTCGCCAAGGTGACTGTCTTCCTCTTCGCCGATGGGCGTTTCGAGGGAGACTGGCTCCTGCGATATCTTGAGGATCTCGCGTACTTTCTCAGGGGTTATCTCCATGCCCGATCCGATCTCTTCGCTACTCGGCTCGCGACCGTATTCCTGGACGAGGCGGCGGCTTACCCGCAGGAGCTTGTTGATCGTCTCTACCATGTGCACGGGTATGCGAATGGTGCGGGCCTGGTCGGCGATTGCCCTGGTGATGGCCTGGCGGATCCACCACGTGGCGTAGGTGCTGAACTTGTAGCCCTTGCGATAGTCGAATTTTTCTACGGCGCGGATAAGGCCGATGTTGCCCTCTTGGATCAAGTCGAGGAGCGACATGCCGCGTCCGATGTACTTCTTGGCGACGCTGACGACGAGACGAAGGTTGGCTTCTGCCAAGTGGTTCTGCGCCGTATCACCATCGGCCTTGATGCGCGCGAAGAAACCGTTGAAGAGGATCTCGTGCGTGTCGAGGTGGCGCGTGAAGTCGAGCTCATTCATCTGCTTCTTGACATCGTCCATCGTGGCGGAGTCGTCGAACTTCGTCATGACTTCGGGCGGCAAGAGACGAGTGTCCAGCGAAAGCTCCTGGATGAGCTGCTTGGCCTCGTCCTGCGAGACATTCATCGCGTCTTCGGCGAAGATCATCAGCTCTTCCGTAATGTCGCCGTCCAGCACACCGCGGAACTGCTCGTTGCTCACGATCTCTTTGAAGGTCAGGTCGCCCGGGAGTCCGCCGTACTTGCTCAAGGCATTCGCCAGCTCTTGACCCTCGACGGCACGGGACAGCAGTTGGTTGACGACCTGCCATGCGCGAGGCGGACGACCCTCGGGACTAGTCAACTCTTCCTCAAGGCGCTCGATGTGCTTCGAGGCTTCCATCTGGCGGGCAAGATGTCGCTCGTCGGCGGCCTTCAGGAGGCTGACGCGCCCGATCTCCCGCAGGTACATACGAACGGGGTCGTCAATCATCTCGGACGACTCGATGCTCTCCTGCCATGCGGCCTGGGCCTCGGCCTCGGCCTCTTCGCGCTGCTCGGCCTCGACATCCGCGTCGGACGGTTCGCTTGATTCGCCCTGAGATGCGGCAGCCGGGTTTATCGCGCCCCCTTCGTCGTCCGACATACGCCTACTCTCGGGAGAACCGTCCACGCCGAATATCTGGCCCGACCCACCGCCGGCCAGATCTCGTAGCAAGTCTCGATCATCGTCTCGTCGTTTGGGACGCTCGATATCCATGCAGTGACCTCCAGTCTGTTCCTCTGTTGCCCGCGAATTGGGGCAAGGTATTATACGCTAGCTTCAACTGCGCGGTTTTCCGCGCACGCCTACGAGGTAGCTTTCCTTGAGCTTGGAGTTGACATTTACGATAGAGTCTTCGACATCTTTAGACGGGGTAGTCCCGGCTTCGAGGGACTCCAATATCTCCGCCTGCCGGTCTCGCAAGTACCGCTGCTCCAGTCGAGTAAGCGCCTGCCGAATGGCCCCTGGTGCCGATTGGCGGTTCGTGGGCCTCAAGTCTCTCTCGACCAGATGCGTCAGGTGATCGAGAAGGGTGTCATCAAGGTGGTTTCGCAACTCACCTATTGTACCCGCAGCGAGCCATTGAGTAAATAGCTCCCTGTTCTCCGTTCTACGGAATTCTTCGGGTGTGTGGTCTCCCACAGTCTCCCCCAGTTCCGGCCAGTGAAGCAACGCCGACAGGACGAACTCTTCGAGCGGCTCACGGTCGCCGGACGCGAGGGGGGACACCGTCGTGTCCGATGGCGGGGCGCTCGACTGTGCGCGTACAGGAGAACGCTCTCTCGCCGTAGGGCGCAGCTTTCCGATGCTGGCTTGGAGCTGCTCTCGCGTGACGCCAAGAGTATCGGCCAACTGACCAAAATAGCGGTCTTGCTCGAAGGCGTTGCCCATCGAGACGATGATAGGCATGATCGCCTCAGCCGCTCTAGCCTTGCCCTGTGACGTGCTGAGGTCGTACCGTCCCGCGAAGGCAGGAATGAGAAAGTCCATGTAAGGAACGGAGGACTTCACGATCTCGTCCCAGCGGTCGGCTGATTCGCGAATGATGTCATCGGGATCGCGTCCTTCGGGCATTACGGCAATGCGAAGGGCGACCTCTTCTCGTTGACCAAACCGGCGCCGTTCCATGGCGCGCCACGACGCTTCGAGGCTTCGGAGCGTGGCTTCCTGACCAGCGGTGTCGGCATCGAGGGCCAGGACGACAGTCTTGGCCAGACTTCGGACGAGATAGACTTGGCGTTCGGTCAGGGCCGTTCCCATCGAGGCGACGACGTTCTTGCGGTCGTTTTGATGGGCGGCTATGACGTCCATATAGCCTTCGACGATGACGGCGGTCTCCTGCTCGCGTATGGCCGATGCGGCCTTGTCGAGGGCGTACAGGGTGGCCTGCTTGTCGAAGATTGGAGTGGCGGCGGTGTTTATGTACTTGGGGTTCGAGCCGTCGAGGGAGCGTCCGCCGAATCCCGCGACTCGGCCCCGGCGGTCGAGTATCGGGACCATGAGACGCCCGAAGAAGAAGTCGCGGACGTTACCCTCGTCGTCGCTTCGGAGCAGTCCCGCCTGGGCGGCGTGTCCCAGATTTGCGTCCAGAGTCGAGAGGTGCGTCCTGAGCCCGTCACGTCCCTTGGGGCTGTAGCCAAGCTGGAATTCTTCGATTGCCTTGTCGTCGATACCGCGGTCGTAGAGGTACTTGAGGGCCGCCCTGCCCTCGGGGGACTTGAGCATCTCGTTGTAGAAGCGCGCCGCCTCCCGGTTGACCCGGAACAGAGCTTCGTCGCGGTCGACCTGCTCCTTGGGTCGCGTGGATACGTCAACGCCGGCGGTGTCGGCGAGGCGTCGAAGCGCCTCCCCGAACTCGACGTTCTCCTTGCGCATCACGAAGTTGAAGATGTCGCCGCCCGTCGCGCAGGCACCAAAGCAACGCCACGTCTGACGCTCGGGGCTCACGGTGAAGGACGGCGTCTTCTCCGTATGGAAGGGGCAGCGCGCCTTGAAGTTGCGCCCGGCCTTTCTCAGCGGGACGTGGCCTGATATCACGTCGACGATGTCGAGTTTGTCCCGTATGTCATCGACTACGGACATACCTGCTCCGCTTCTTACTCTATACAGCTGCTCTATGTGCGACTCTTATACCAATTCGTGCTAATACCACCGTATTCTCGCTGACCGAACACGCTGGATTCCGGCCTTCGCCGGAATGACGGTGGGTGGTCTCTGCTATACGCGCTGCATTTCAAGGATTATGGCGCAGTCATGACGAATTGGTATTACTCAGCGCGGCGCTGGAACCGTTGTTGGGTGACTGCGCCTGCTCATAGGCGTACCGCGCCACCCGGTCGATAGGCTCACGTGCCGTTTCAACGTGCGTTCCGATGTGGTCGATTGTGGCGCGGAGATCGACGAGGCAATCTGCAACAGACTCCCAGTCGTTGGCGCTGTCGACCAGGTCATCGAGGCGGGTAGACAGGGACTTGTGCGCGGACCAGATGTCTCCGAGGTCGGTGCAGAGTGTACCGAGGTCTTCGTCGAGCTCCTCCGGCAGGCCCATTTCCTTAAGACGTATAACGATGGCGTGGGCCATGAGGGCCATCTGCCGAGCGTGTGGAAGATCCGGTGTGATTTCTGTCATGTTCGGCCTCGTCTACTCGTCACCGAAATAGTGCGCCACGTACATCGTCCAAAGCTCGCGAATCTCTTCCAGCGTTTCCATCTGTGGCTGCGGCTGCATCTCGTTGACGTTCTCGAAGACTCCCTTCCAGAGATCGTCGACCTCTCGCCGCCACCGGGCGTACTCAACGCCGTGGGTATCGCGCTGCATCGCTTCGAGGTGCTCTTGGATGAGCTTCGTTTGGTTGCTAACGAGTCGAGCTAGTACGCGGTCATGCGGGGTCATTCGACCCTTCTCATGGCAAAGACCATGCCGATGCCGGGCTCAATGCGCTGCGCCATGCGGATGGCGTACTGATCGGTCATCCCCGCGATGTAGTCGACCACCGCCCACTCCTCGTCATGGTACTCGCCCGGTATTGTACTCCGATTGTCGTCGAAATGCCGGTACAGCAGACGAACGATCTCGCGCGCTGCGACTCCCTCCTCGCCCCGGTCTTCGGGCACGTAGAATCGCTCGAACATGAACTCGCGCAGGACGTTGACGGTCTCCCGCATCTCGTCGCTCATACGGATGACGGGGCGGGAGCCGAGACCGTTCTCGCCCGTAGCAGCCCACGATGCGACCACGATGTCGGTGACCATCGCGTCGATTCGCTTCGAATGCCGGTCGCCGAGCCGTTCCGTCACTACCTTCGGCATATCGTCGGATTTGAGAATTCCCGCGCGGAAGGCGTCGGGGAGATCGTGGTTGAGGTAGGCGACGGCATCCGACAGTCGGACGATCTGCGCCTCCAGAGTGAGGTCGTCCGGGACGGAGCCGCCCATGACGTCTCCCCTAGGCTTCGAGTGGCTCGCTATCCCCTGCCGGACCTCGGATGTCAGGTTCAGCCCCCGTCCCTCCCGTTCGAGTTTCTCGACGATGCGAAGGCTCTGGGCGGCGTGGGTGAACCCGGCGGGGTGAAGCTCATCGACCTCCTTCTCCCCGACGTGGCCGAACGGCGTGTGGCCGAAGTCGTGGCCGAGTGCAATGGCCTCGGACAGATCCTCGTTGAGGTTCAGCGCGCGGGCTATGGTCCGTGCGATCTGGGCGACTTCTAAGGTATGTGTCAGGCGAGTCACGTAGTGGTCTCCCGACGGTGCGATGAAGACCTGAGTCTTGTGCTTCAAACGCCGGAACGCCTTCGAGTGGACGATGCGGTCACGGTCGCGCTGGTACTCGGTGCGAACGTCCGAGGGGGTTTCCGGTCGTTCCCGACTGCTGTCCTTCGAGCGGGCGGCGAAGGGCGAAAACGAGTCCTCGCGCTGCTCCAAGCGATGTCGAACGACGGAAAGATTCACGAAACGGGGAGGTCCTTGAGTCTAGGTCGGGCGGCCCGACGCTACGGGTCGTTTGACGGGGGAGTAGCATACCACATGGGGGCGTTTTCCGCCTGTAGCGGACGGCCTGATGATAGAGTACCATTCCACCCGATGAGGCAAGTTAGCCGCTACTGAGGAAGGTATGACGCGGGAACTGTTCGATCTCGAGGGCAAGGTCGCCATAGTTACAGGCGGGAACGGAGGCATCGGTCTCGGTATTGCTAAGAGGGTGTGTGAGAAGTTCAAATTAGGTTGGTGCTAAGCGTCGGAGCATGAGATGAATCATAGCTATATGGGTCCACGCCTCGGTTGTATCGGACAGAGCTTCGTAGTCCTTGCTCATCCGACGGCACCTGCTGAGCCACGCGAATGTTCGTTCGACCACCCATCTTCGCGGCAGCACTTGAAAACGGTGGCTGTCCCTGGGGCGCTTGACAATCTCGAGCGCCCAGCCTGTCAGGGCCCAGACCCACTCGACCAGCTTTCCAGCATAGCCAGCATCGGCCCAGACCAACCTCATGCGGGGAAACCTCCCTATCAATTTATCGATGACCAGCTTCGCCCCATCCCTATCCTGGATATTGGCAGGATGCACCACCACCGCCAGCAGCAACCCCATGGTATCTACAACGATATGTCGCTTTCGACCGTTGACCTTCTTGCCAGCGTCATAGCCACGAGGCCCCCTTTTTCCGTCGTCTTGACCGACTGGCTGTCTATGATAGCAGCGCTAGGTGTCGGGTTCCTCCCCTCGGCCTGCCGGACCTTGACTCGGAGAGCGTCATTGGCTCGTTCCCATGTACCATCCTCTCTCCACTCCCGAAAATACCACCATACAGTACCCCAAGGTGGGAGGTCATGCGGCATGGCTCGCCATGTGCAACCGTTGCGCAGAACGTATAGGATGCCGTTGACGACCTCCCGCAGGTCTACAGTACGTGGCCTTCCCCCGGTTTTGGCTGCCGGGAGTAGCGGAGCGAGCATCTTCCACTGTTCATCAGTCAGGTCGCTGGGGTATGCTTTGCGTTTCATACCTCCATTCTAATACATATCCAAGACTTCTCACACACCCTCTAAGACTTGCCGGATCGAAAGCCTCCGTCGTCGTGGCCGCGAGGAATGAAGACAAGACCGTCTCCGCGGTGGAGGAGCTTCGAGCGCTCGGCTCGGACGCAACGGGTGTGTCTCTCGACGTATCCGACGAGGAGTCGATCAAGACGGTCGTGGCCGAAACGGTCGAGCGATACGGGCGTCTCGATATCCTCGTGAACAACGCAGGGACGACGGTACGCAGCCGTCCTGAGGACTACGAGGCGGGGGACTGGGACCTCGTGCAGGACGTGAACCTGCGTGGGGCGTTTCTGTGCTGCCGCGAGGCGTACCCTCACATGGTCAGGCAGGGAGGCGGGAAGATCATCAACATCGGCTCGATGACATCCATCTTCGGCCTCGATTGGGGCGCGCCCTACGCAGCCAGCAAGGGGGGAATAGTCCAGCTTTCGAAGAGCCTTGCCATCGCATGGGCGAAGGACAACATCCAGGTCAATGCCATCCTGCCGGGCTGGATAGAAACGGACTTGACTGCGCCCTTGCAAGAGAATTTCCCCGACCGGCACGCTCAGATCACATCGAGGATACCCCACGGCCGCTGGGGCGTCCCGTCGGACTTCGCGGGAATTGCACGATTCCTGGCAAGTGGCGCGTCGGACTACGTCACCGGGACGGCAATTCCGGTCGACGGCGGGTATTCCGTTTACTAGTAGAAGAATATGACGACCGATCTCATCTACTCGGACGCAACCGATCTGGCCGAACGCATCAGGTCGAAGGACGTGTCGCCGGTGGAGGTCGTTCAGGCACACCTCAACCGGAGCGACTCGGTAAACCCGATCATCAACGCCATTGTCGTGCCGAACGAATTGGCCCTCGATCAGGCGCGCGCTGCGGAAGGCGCAGTTATGAGTGGTGACCCACTCGGCCCTCTGCACGGTGTCCCCTTCTCCGTTAAGGAGGTCTTCGACACCGAGGGCATCCGAAGCACGAGAGGATCGCTTCTGTACGCCGACCGTGTCCCGGATGCGGACGCAACGGCAGTGCGACGGCTCAAGGATGCGGGGGGTATCGTTATTGGCAAGACGAACTGCCCGGAGTTTGCGCTGGCGGCCGAAACGGTAAACGACCTATTCGGGAGGACGCTCAATCCGTGGAACCTCGACCGCACGTCGGGCGGATCCAGCGGGGGCGAGGCGGCGGCGATATCGGCGGGACTCTCGCCGCTCGGCATGGGTACCGATCTTGGTGGTTCGAACAGGCTTCCGTCACACTACTGCAATGTCGTGGGCTACAAGCCCACGCACGGGCTGATCCCTCAAACGGGAGCGTGGCCGGAGATCATGTCGCGCAGGATGCACGTCGGCCCCATAGCGCGGTCGGTGCGGGATATCGCTCTATCGCTCATCGTCATGAGCGGCCACGACCATGTCGATCCGTATGCTCTTGGACGAGGTGTTGACGAGATGCCGTGGTTTGGGGCATCGCTGCCGCCGCTTCGTGTCGGCATGATGACTGAAGGCCCGTTCGAGCCGGTCATGGGCGAAATCCAGGAGGTCGTTCGCAAGGCCGGCGCCGCGCTCGAATCGCAGGGCTGCGTCGTGGAAGAGGTCGACTTCGACTGGCACGACCGGCTCCCGATTGCATTTACGATGGACATGCTAGTCGTCGAGGCCAACCACTACTTCAAGCCGTTTGTGGAAGGTCGCGAGGACGAGCTGTCCGGTTCGATATCGGTCCTGCTCAACCTCCCGAAGCCGTCGATGGCCGATTATCTCGCCTCGATGGACAAGCACGAGTCGGTCTCACGAGACGTCACGACGTTCTTCGCCGACCACGACCTGCTCCTGTGTCCGACCTCGCCCGTCACCGCGCCGCCACACGACAGCGCCGAGTTGGATGTAGAGGGACGTACCGCGGACGCCGGGCACGCGGCCAACATCACGGCGACATTCGGCATGACGGGACACCCCGCCATCTCCGTCCCGTTTGGGATGTCGTCGGACGGGATGCCGATAGGCGTCCAGCTTGCGGCGGGCCACTTAAACGACCGTCTGCTGCTCCATGCGGCGGCGACGCTGGAAGCGATATCGGAGACGGCAAGGCAGAGACCGCCCATAGATTGACAGCTCCCACCGGACTACCACGAGAGGAAGACATGAAAGAACGACGACTGCTCTTCTACAACGACGCCCGGCACTCCTACATATATTACTACGACCCGCCCTTCCGGCTGGAGGACGCTTGGAAGCCGGTCGACGAAGTAGTGGGCACGGGTGTAGACACGCTCGTGTACGGGTTCGGAGCCGGGCCGACGATGTTTCACAACACGAAGGTCGGGGAACGCTGGGGCGACCATCTGGAGTCGTTCCCCCTGGTCGCGGGGTGGAGAGCGTACGAGAACATCAAGAGCCTCAACGAGCGTGGTCTCGATCCCCTCAAGGTCTTGATCGACCGGGCTCACGAGAAGGGGGTCGAGTTCTTCGGGTCGCTGCGGCAGTCGCACCTGGCCGACCCGGCGGACCAGGACGACGAGGTCGGCTGGATGTTCAACTGGCAGTTTCGTATCGACCATCCCGAATGGTGCCTGAAGGGGCGCGGGAAATACGCCTTCGACTGGACGCACCCGGAGGTGCGAGCCGAGCGGTTCGCTCTGATCGAGGAGACGGTCAACGAATACGACGTGGACGGGTTCGAAATCGACTGGACCTTCTGGCCGCACTACTTCGAGGACGACGAGGCCGAGGAGAAGGCCCACATCCTGACCGAGTACATGTCCGAGGTGCGCAAGACCGTCGACGCCGCCGGGGCCAAGAGGGGCAGGCCCATAGCCTTGGGCGCTCGCGTCCTCCCGACCCGCGAGGGCAATATGGCGGCGGGCATGGACGTGGCCTCGTGGATCGAGCAGGGTTCTCTGGATTTCGTCGTTCCGACCGTCTACCAAGACAGACAACTCGACGCCGACCTCCCCTTCGAGTGGGTGGTCGACATTGCCCACGCGAACGGGTGCAAGGTCTACTCGACCCTCCACGATCAGGTCGGGAGCGACAGCGACGTTGGCGCGAATCTCAACCACTATCGGGCAGGCGCTGCGTCTCATCGAGCAAAGGGAGCGGACGGCGTATACCTTCCATGGTTCAAGTGGCCTCACGGCCCAGAAGAGCGTGACCTGCTGGGCAAGATCGGCGATCCGAAGCTGCTCTCGCAAGGGTCGAAGCACTACGTCGTCCGGCAGGACTTCGGGATTTCCACCGAGCAGCTCTACGGGGCGCAGCTTCCCGCCAAGATCGAAGTCGGTGATGACGTAAGTCCGACAACAGTCGGCTTCTACATCGCCGACGAGTTCGACACCGAGACACGCTCTACGCTCCGGCTGTCCATCTACGATCACACGATCCACGATGAGACGGTCGTAACTCTCAACGATAAGGAGCTTCCCATCTCAGGCGCTTGGAGGACTACGCACGGATTCACCCACGTCGCGCTCGACTTCCCGCTGGAGTTGGGTGCTCTCAAGACCGGGCGCAATCAGGTATCGATATCCATACGGTCGAGACCGGGCAACCTCGGCACCGAGCTTCCGCGTCTCGACGGGGTCGAGGTGATGGTCGAGTATCCTGAGCCTAAGGATTTCTTGTAGTCGGTTTCCCAATTGCGCGGCAAACGGCAGTACAGAAACTATTCCGCGAAAGAGCATCCAAAGGGACAACACATGAGCAAGCGACGATTGATCTTCTACGATGACGCTCGACACTACCACTACTACGTATACGAGCCCCCAATGAGCATGAGGGAAGCTACGGCGACCATCGACGCTGTGGCCGGCACGGGAGTGGACACCTTCGTTTGGGGCTTCGGGGTCGGTCCGACGGTCTTCCACGACTCGAAGCACACCGACGTGTTCGCGGCGCACCTCGACGTAATCGGCGACGTTGCCAGCTGGCGGGCGTACGAGAACACCATGAGTCTCATCAAGCGCGGCTGCGATCCTCTCAACGTGATGATCGACCGGGCGCACGCGGTCGGCATGGACTTCATCGGCAGCCTGCGTCTCACCCACTCGTCAGACCCTGCAGACGTGACGAACGCCCACAACTGGCAGTTCAAGATCGACCACCCGGAGTGGGTGCTCAAGGGCGACGACTCACCCGACCGCAAGAACGCCTTCAACTGGAAGTACCCCGAGGTTCGCGCCGAGCGGCTTGCCATAGCGGAGGAGACGGTAACGCGCTACGACGTGGACGGCCTCGAGCTCGATCTCACCTTCGGCCCCTTCTACTTTGAGGCCGACGAGGTGGCGGAGAACATGCACGTCCTGACGGACTTCCTGCGGGACTTGAGGCGTACCGCCAAAGAATCGGCCAAGAGCCGGGGTAGATCAATCGACATCGGAGCTCGGCTTCTTCCGACGCTGAAGGCGAACAACGACACCGGATTTGACGTTGAGACTTGGCTAGAGGAGGGTTTACTAGACTTCGTCGTTCCCAACGTCTACAGCCATATGCCCATCGACCCCGACTTTCCGTTCGAGTGGGTGCTCGATCCTGCGCGAGCCGGGGGCTGTGAAGTCTACCCGGCAATGGGGTCGGTGTTGGGTGCGAACCGGGAAGAGTACGCGGGACTGGACTATTATCGGGCTGCTTCGTCGGCCTACTGGAATCGCGGGGCGGATGCTCTCTACCTGCCATGGTTCCCATGGCCCATAGGTCCTGAGCAGCGGCAGATCCTCTCAGAGATTGGGGACGCCGATGTCCTGTTCGAGAAGTCGAAACGCTACTATATAGCTCCTCGACAGGACCAGTGCGTCAAGTTCGGATACGAGGCTCCCCTACCCGTTCAACTCGATGCCGGAGCGGACGCGACTCCCGCCACGGTATGCCTGTCCGTTGCAAAGGACTCCGCCAGCGCGGATGCGACATTGACGCTGAAGCTGGGCGAACTGACCTCCCACGACGAGATGAGTATTAGCCTGAATGGGAAGGAACTGTCCTACGGAGACGCGACCTACACGACCTACGGCTACTCATACGCGACGCTGGAGTTTCGGCTGGAGTGGGACGATCTCGTCGATGGCGTGAACGAAATATCCGTGGCCGTATTGTCCCGGCCGGCCAGACTGTCGAGTGCGGTAACCCTGGAGGGCGTCGAGATCGCGGTGGACTACGTTACGCCGAAACAGCCGTAGGCATTTCTTCCCCTCGATGGCATGTTTGCGTCATTTACTCAGTCTGATGATAATTGAACTCTGAAATCGCACCAACTTTCGAGCTCTCCTACGAAAAGGATTCACCATGACTCTTCAATCAACTGTCAAGACTGCTCAACATCTAATGCACTTAATCACAACGCGTAACAAAGATGTCCCCAATTTTTCTTTGTTACTGGGATCAGGAGCTTCATCAACTTCCAATGTTCCAACGGCGACAGAAATGATTGAGCGTTGGCGCAGAATGCTATTTAGCCGCTCAAATGGCGATAAGGGTTATAACGAATGGCTTGCCTACCAGCCTTGGTTTGAACATGAAGACGAATACTCAATTTTATTTGAAACGGTATACGATCAACCATCACAAAGGCGAGTTTACATTGAAGAATGTCTCAAGGATGCTCGCCCCGGTTGGGGATACGTCTATTTGACAAATTTCCTTGCTGAAAGATTCTTCGATGTTGTATTTACGACCAATTTTGATGACCTCATAAACGAAGCATGCTATCTCTATTCTCACGAATTACGCCCGATTGTTGCGGCACATGATTCAGCAATTCAAGGTATCCGTGTGACATCAGAAAGACCGAAAATCATAAAACTTCATGGAGATTTCTTGTACGACAATATCAAGAATACACTTGCGGAACTTGAAACTCTTGAAACTAATACGAAGAAGAAACTGCATCAATTCGCGCAGGAATATGGACTTGTCATTATTGGATACAGTGGTCGTGACCGATCCGTGATGGATACTCTAGAGCTTCTGCTTAGGGACGAAGAGAATTACAAACAAGGAGTCTACTGGTGTATTCGACGCGGAGAACATAAATCACGCCGACTAGAGTCTTTACTAAGAAAAGACAGGGTGTATTTGGTGGAGATTGACGGCTTCGATCAGTTTGGTGCAGAGCTCCATAATATCGCACAACTATCACTTCCAAGACCGATTGCTAGGCCCTTTGAGATGGCGGAGGAGCGTGCTAAACTGTTTATTGACATTGACGAAACCCTAAAGGCGCATCCTGTTATTGGTGCTCATGTCAGGGATGTACTTGAAGAAATTGACATGCAGAGACCTAAGCTTCCTCTAACGATACAGGCGAGTATTCTAGCTTCCATGGGTAAATTCGACGATGCTATTCCAATCTGGAAACGTGCTCATGATGAAGACCCTTTTGACAGGTCTATTGCTCATCATTATGCTGACATCTTAGCTGATGCTGAGAAATACGATGAATTGGTAGAATTTGTACCAGGAGCTCCTTTGAATGTTGAACACAAAATATACTTTCTTTTGAGATCCAGTGATAACCAAGCGGTCATAGACCTATCCACTAGGTACTTGACTCAACCAACTGTAGTCAGAAACGGTCACAGTGACGGTGGAGCAATTGCAAGAATCAATCGTGCGATTGCGTATAAGAGACTTGGTCGCACTGACGAGATGATGGAAGATCTTGACGTCTTGGAAAAAACCCTAGAGACAACAGACGTAAGAATTAAGGCAGGTGTGGCGGCGCTAAAACGGGACAAAGAAGAAATGCTCAACGCAATTCAGGGATCATTCTCTCCGAAGGAGCTAAGAGTATTTCCGGTATTTGAAGACTATAGAGACGATCCTGATTTCCTCGCGCTCGTAACGTTGGAAGAAGAAGACCGACAAACAAACCATCTCTCTGAGTGATCGAAGCAAGACAGATCGAGATTCTCATGCTGCACCATGACAGCTTGAGAAGGCATTGCAAGAGGGAGTTGGCGGCAATGTGGGACGATGTTCGGAGTCCGGTCAAATTAGAGGATGCAAGCGATTCTAGGTGGCGCGAAAGCTATCAACCCAGCAGCACACGCTCTTTGGTGTACCGATACATGCCCTCACGGTCGGGGCGCGAGAGGGCGGTCACGATCGCAATGGGAGGACCGACACGGCCGACGAACATCGCGATGGTCAAGACGATCTGACTTGGGAGCGACAGGTCCGCCGTGATGCCGGTGCTGAACCCGACCGTTCCTATTGCTGAGACGGTCTCGAATAGCAAGTCGACAATGTGGTAGTCGCTCTCGAAGAAGGTGAGGACGATTGCCGTCGCGTAGATGCCCAAGAAGCCGATGCTAACGACGACGAGCGCCCACATGACCTGAACGGCAGGGACACGTCTCCCAAATGCCACCGTCCTGGGGCGTCCTTGAAACGCCCCTAGCATTGCGAAGACGATGATGGCGAAGGTGTTTACCTTTATGCCCCCTGCAACCGATGCCGACGCGCCGCCGATGAACATGAGCGCCATGAATAAGAGGTTGGTCTCCTCCCTCGTATCGCCGAATCCGCCTGTGGAGAAACCGGACGTGCGGTTGACCGAGTGGAAGAGAGAGTCCGTCACCTGATCGAAGACACTGAGCTCGCCGAGCGTTTTGGAGTTTCCCACCTCGCCGAGGAAATATCCCAACGCTCCGACCAAGAGCAGTGCCCCGGTGAAGACGAGCACGAGCTTGGAATTCAAGGTGAGTCTGGAAAACCCTCGCCAATGAATGACATCATCGATCACCCAGTAGCTGAGACCGCCCACGAGTATCAGGATGGCAATGACTCCAATGACAATCCGGTCGGAGCGAAACTCCAGGAGGCTGTTCGCATCGGGAAACGACACGAAACCGGCGTTGTTGAACCCTGATACGCCTTGGAACAGACCGTGCCAGACGGCTTCCCATGGCTCGTAGATGAACGCGAACCGGACCGCCAGCACTAGGAATCCGACCACCTGAATGGCGACGGCCCAAAGGACGATCCGCACGGTGATCGCCGTGATGTCGGTAAACGTCGCGGTTCCGACCGTCTCGCGTATCACGAGTCGTTGGGTTAGAGAGATGCGCTGACCCGCAAGGATGAACAGCGCGCTGGCGATGGTCATGATCCCAAGCCCGCCGATGAACATCAGCAGCAGGATGACCGCCTGTCCTCCCAGCGTCCAGTAGGTACCTGTGTCCTGGACGATGAGCCCCGTGACGGTCGCTGCCGAGGTGGCGGTGAACAATGCATCGATGAACGGAGCGAGTCCGTCCCCGTGATGGGAGAACGGTAAGCTGAGCAGGAGCGTTCCGATAGCGATGAGAGCGGCGAAGGCGTATATCAGAATGAGCGATGGGTTTAGGACGGTCGACGGTTCGCGGGTAGGCGCTAGTTCAATGTGGACTGGACGCAGAAGGTCCCGGCGGGGCCTTCGCACCACCACGTCGGCCGGCTTCGGTTTCCACTTGCCTACCAATCACCGTCTCCGTCCTACGTTCCCCTCGGAACGCATGCTCACCTTCTGTGCCGCGGCTAGCTCAGTCCCACTCTGCCAACACCACCCGGCGAGCCATCGCCCGTGATCCAGCCCTTGATGATATGGGCGAACCGCAACTCCGAATCATCCTCAGGTCGATACCCGAAGACGCTCCGTGCGTTGCTGAGCGACCAGAACGCGCGAGTGTTGTTGCTGATGCCATAGATGATGTGAAACGGGACGCCGTGTTCGTTCTCGATCTCCGGCGTCTCAATTGCCTTTGTGAACAGCTGAATCTGGTCGCGTATGCTCCAATAGCAGCCGAGCACGCGCTTGAAGGTGGCCGGGTCGTGTCCGTAGCGTTCAGGGTCGAGTTCACGAGGGTGGCCAATACGCACCATCACGACCTCCAACTTGCGGCCCACGTCGATGCCTTCGACGAGAACCTCACGACCGGAAGGGTGATCGAAGCTCGGAAATCCACACGCGAACAGAAAGCCCATGACCTCCTGCGAAGACTTCGCCCAGCCATAGAAATTGTCGGACAGCGGAAAGTCGTAGGGGTGCACCACATCCATCTTTCGTGTATGGATCAAGTTGTGCTCATACCAGTCCGCGGCGTGGTTCGACGTGGCCACAATTGCGCGTCGTACACCAGCGTCGTACGCGCACCTCAGGACGTTGTATGCCATTTCGACGTTTTGCTTCTCGATAAAGAAGTGGTCGATGGGTCTTCCCTCCCGCGACTTGTGGGCGAGGTGGATGACGGTATCGACTCCTTCGAAGAGCCGCTCGTACTGCGAGCGGTCTGGATCAATAAGGTCTACGACTTGAACGCCGTCTACCTTTCTTCCCTCGCGGTTTCTGTCGCTGACGTCGAGGGGCACGACATCGTACCTCGCGCGCAGGCTGTCGAGCATGCGGCCGGAAACGTATCCGGTCGCTCCGGTTATCAGAATCTTGCGTTTCGTCACCTTAGTTGTGCTCTCCTAGAATTGCATCGCGGCTCTAAGAAGCCCAGTGGCACTCCTAATAGTCGGGCGATTCGGAGCAAATTAGCTTCCCGCCCGACCCGGCCCGATCCATTTACCAATCGGAAGATCGGCGGCAAAGCGCGATTCCGCGTCGTCTTCAGGAAGGTACCCGAACACTTGCCTCGCGTTTGCGAGTGACCAGTACGCCCTCGTATTGTTGCTAATGCCGTACACGACGTGCCAGGGTACTCCGTGCTCGTTTTCGATGTTCCCGGTCTCGATTGCCTTCGTAAACAGTTGAATCTGATCGCGTTGACTCAGATACGAACCGAGTCCCCTCTTCAGGCCGGTCTCGTCGCCCGAAGACCTGCTTACATCAAGCTCTCCGGGCGAGCCGATCCGCACGAGCACCATACCCATCTTTCGTCCGAACACGCCACAGGCAAACAGGAACCCAAGGTGTTCGTACGTCGCCTTCGACCAACCGTAAAAGTTGTAGGACAGGGGCAGGTCATAGGGATCGAGCGACTCCATTTTTCGCGGCTGAAGCAGGGCCGGCTCGTACCAGTTGGCGGCGTGATTCGAACTGGCAGCGACGACGCGTTCAACCCCCGCGTCATACGCTGCACGGAACACGTTGTAGGCCATGTCGACGTTTTCCCGTTGACTCTCATACTGATCGATAGGCTCGCCTCTGCGGCGGATGTACGCGAGATGTACAACCGCGTCCATTCCCTCGAAGTGATGAGAGTAAGTACATCGGTCGGGATCTAGCAGGTCGGCAACCTGTACTCCCGCCACCGGCCCTGAACCTGAGTGTGCCCTCTCTGGGCTCGGCTCAACGGTGGAATCGAGCAGCGTCAGATCATAACGCTCGCTGAGAGCCGGCAGCATCCTGTCGGCTACATATCCGGCCGCACCTGTTACGAGAACTCTCTTCTTGGCCATCTAAACCCCCCAAAAGATCCGCCAAGACATTGTAGTACGTTTCGCGACGGCATCCCAACCTCTTGCTGAGGTACGCGACCGTTTGCTACCATTGTGAGCGCGGCGGCATACCTCATGCCGCCGTCCGCGTGGGGCTGTAGCTCATCTGGGAGAGCGCTTCAATGGCATTGAAGAGGTAGGGGGTTCGAGTCCCCCCAGCTCCACCAACGTGTCCCATACTCATAACTCCGCCATTCATGATGACCTCAGCGGAGTCACCGCCACCTATGGGACTATCCTCCGGTGTGAGGATCGAGTAGAGGATCGTGGCTTTGCCGGGCCTGACTTCAATCTCCTTGACGAAGGACCGGATAAAGGCCCGCGACTAGGTCAGCTGGCTCGTCTTCAGGTACTCCCTCATGTCCTTCGCGAAGGCCGTGATCGTCTCCACCTTGTCCAGCGTCACCCTGCGCTTCGAGAGGATCGCCCTCGCCTCCTCGGCTGCGACCTCCAGCTTCTCCTTGCGCTCCCGGTGCTCCCTGATGCGGTCTGAGGCATCGGACATCTCGATATCGGTCGTCTCGATGGCGTGCCAGATGCGCCCCAGCCGCTTCTTCACGTCCTCCAGTTCCTCCTCGATGACTTTCAGCCTCTTGCGCTGCTCACCCGCCACACCGTCCATCTGCTCGTCCACGACCTTCACCAGGGCGCGGATGTTGGAGTCGGTGAGGACGTTGGAGCGAATCTTGTTGACGACCATCTCCTCGAAACGCCGGGCGGCGAGCCTGGGAGTCTTGCAGGCTTCCTTGCCCCGCTTCATAAGGGACTGGCAGACGTAGTATGGGAACTGGCCGCTCTTGGAATACTGGCCGCTGAGCGCCCTCTTGCAGGTCTTGCACTTGATCAGCCCGCTGAGCAGGTAGGAGCTTCCCGCCCTCCGGGGGTGCACGACCTTGGGGGCGCGGCGGCGCAGCTGCCTTCCGACGCGCTGGAACTGGGTCATGGTGACGATGGCGGGGAACGCCTTGTCCACGCGCACCGGGTCGGCCCCGTCCTTGGCGTTGACACCCCAAACCACGGCGCCGGTGTAAGCCTCGTTGCTGAGCATGGTGTGGACGGTACTCTTGAGCCACTGCTTTCCCTTGGGACTGGCGACGCCCTCGGCGTTGAGGACCTTCGTGATGTCCAGAGAACTCTTGCCCTGCAGGGCCATGTCGAAGACGCGCTTGACCACAGCGTCTGCGGGTGGGTTTGGCTCCAGCTTCGGACGTTGCTTGGCTCCGTCCTGGACGTAGACCTTCCTATAGCCGAAGGGAGCCTTCGGACCCATGAAGAAGCCTCGCGATGCGGCCTCCCTCATCCCCCGGGAAACCTCCTGCGCAAGATTTTCCGAGTAAAACTCGTCCACGCTCTCGATGATGGCCTCCATGAGCTTGCCTGTCGGAGAGTCGTCGGCGTGCACGGTGATGGAGACTACCCTGATGCCCTTGCGTCTGAGCATGGACTTGAAGGCAACGGCGTGTTCTCGCTTCCGGGTGAAGCGGGAGAATTTCCAGACGAGGATTTCCTGGAATGGCGAGCTGGGTTTGCTCGCGTCGTCAAGCATCTTTCGGAACTGCGGCCAGTCAGCGATCCTTCCGCTCTCGGCCTCGTCGACGTACTCTCGGGCCACGAGGTAGCCGTTTTTCTCAGCGTAGTCCCTGAGCGCCCGCAGCTGGGCGGCGACGGATAGGTCCACGTCCTGGAGGTCGCTGGAAACCCTGGCGTAGAGGGCCGCCGGTGTGTAGTCTTCCCGCTGCTTGGTATTCACTTGGGTGTCCTCCTTCTGGCGTCTTCCCGCTCTTCTTCTCGTTCTTTCAGTCGCTCGTATCGGATGGTCGTGAGCCACTCGCGTTCCTCCATGTAGTTGCGAAGGGCCTCGCGGATCAGCTCGCTCATGGTACGGCCCTCCTCGCGCATCACCTCCTGCACCTGCTGTGCCATCTCAGGCGGCAGTGAGAAGGTGATAGTCTTGGTGTTCCTGGGAGTAGTTGACATGATCCCCTTTTTTGCTTTCCGTAGTCTTATTATGTCTTACTATACTTCATGTGGCAACCAGCTCTCAACTACCAGGGACCCGTCGCCACAGCCAAATCGCGCGGGGAGTTGAAGGATGGGTCTCGGAGTTGGATTGCGAGGGTGGAACGATCCCAGTACGGCACGGCGACGATTGCGACCCTCATCAGTCGTCCGCGCCAGAAGACGGGCTTTCCGACTATGGCCGCGTCCCCCGCTCCCGGCTCGGCATCGCCGTATGTGGCCCTTCCTGTGAGAGCCACGCGCTCGGCCAGCGAGCCTGGAGGAATGGGTCCTCCCTATCGGAGCGTACCGCCCCTCGTTCCGTTCAGAACGCGGGACTTCCGCACCTCGAAGCCCGGCGTCCGAGCCACCACCAATGCCCTGAGGTACGCGACGGGAGCCGTCGTTCGGAAGAGCGGCCCTTCCCTCTTCCCACGCTCGTACAGGACCGCCAGGAGGGGCTGGTCTCGCATCACCTCCGAGAGCCTCAGAGCGACGGATGCCAAGGCTCGGCCGTATTCTCTCTTCAATGCGATCACGTCGAATCCCGTCGTTTAGGCGAGGGCGGCGAACCCCTCCGGCTGCATCAGCACCGCCGCCGCGAACCGGTCGGCCTGGCGGCAAGACTTCCGCTCCGGCGGGAAGCCGAACCGCAGGAGGCAGAGAGTCTCGTGGATGATCTCATAGGTCTCGTGCAGCACCGTGTGCTCGTTAGCGCTCCGGCCCTGCCCCTCGAGGTAGTGGATGTAGTATCCTCCCTCGGGCGAGTTGTAGTGGAAGTCCCGATCCCGTCCGGCAGGAAGGCCCCCGACACCGCGCCTATTCTGGCGGCGTACAGCAGCTCCGTCAGCTCCTCCATCGTGGGACGGGCCGAGACGCCGAAGAAGCGCACGAACTCCCACGCGATACTCTCGGAATCGAGCCTGTCTTCGTAAGGCTCGTCGTCCAGGTCTCGCAGGAGCTTGCGGCAGAAGTCGTCGAGGTTCTTGTTCATTCCAGCAGGTTCTTTCCGGTAAAGCGCTCGCACATCTCCACGATGAAGCGCTTGGCCTCCAGGGATAGGGGGCCCCGTGCCGCCAAGCTGCCAAACGAGTTGTGTGGGGCGTCATAGAAAGTTTCTCCCATCAGGGTCCTTTCGTCGAGGTCCGTAAACGACGTTGAAACCGCTTCAGGCCAGCATGAGCGTCGGCGCACGAAAGGGCGGTGCTATGGCATCAGGGCCAAGCCTGACCACTTCCTTTTGATAGACCTGCACCCGGTACGAGTTAACGTCCGGTACGAACATCCGGCCCTGCTCGTCGACCCTCACTGACCTCGGGGGGTCAAATGGTTTACGTCCGTCTACACTCCCCATCTCGAGAAGCCGTAGCGGCTTTTTGTTCAGCATCATATAGTCCACAGTGGACCTGGAAAGAGTAGCGTCTCCAAGAAACCTTTGGATGTAGCGGCCTTCGTGATTGAACAATTGGACCCGGCGATTTCCCCAATCGGCCACGTAGATATCGCCATCCATATCCACGGCTACGCCTGCGGGCCTGTTGAACTCGCCGTCCCCACTTCCCGACTTGCCGAACGCAAGGATAAACTCGCCATCTGCGCTAAACTTCTGTACCCGATCATTCCGCCAGTCTCCCACGTAGACGTTGCTGATCTCGTCTATTGAAATCCCCCAGGGCATGTTGAACTCACCTTCTCCAGCCCCCAGGTGTCCCCATTTCATAAGGAACTTCCCATCTTTTGTAAACTTCTGCACTCGATGGTTCAGAGTGTCGACCACGTAGAGATTGTCTTCGGAATCGACGGCTAGCCCGGATGGGCGATTCAGCTGGCCGTCACCACTACCATACTCCCCCCACGTGCCGAGGTCTTCATCGTCTTTGCTGCACACCGAAATCGTATGACATCCCTCGTCTGAGATATAAAGGTTTTCCTGGCTGTCCACGACTACCGCGCACGGCCATAGTAGCTCGTCAGGCGTTGGCATCCCAGAGCTGCTCAGCCACAGCCGAGGCCCAACGTCGTACAGAGACTCGTCGTCAATCGTCAGGACCTTTAACGGTTTCACACTATAGTTCCTACACAGGACGTAGATACGTCCTTCTTTTCCAAACGCGACATCAAGAGGCGTAGGGGTCGAACGCCGCATTCCTATGGTCTTGAGATATGGGAACCCCACCCTCATTAGTGCATGTGGTCTGCCCATTGCACGCTCCCTTCATCGTGTTTACCGAAAAGCCTGTATCTGCTCGAAAGCTCTACCCACGATAGGCACGGCGTCTAACTGCATCCATTGCTCTAGCACGGACGTGTACACACTTCTGAAGTCAATAGTGTGTTGAAGGTCTTCACCGTCCAGCCAGCCCCCGGAGTCGAGTGGCGGATACTCAGAGTATAGGCCGCCGTTGACGCCCGGCCCAATCAAGAAGCTGCCCCCTCCTGCGCCGTGGTCTGTACCGGTGCCATTGTCCTTGACACGACGCCCGAACTCGGTAAACACGAGCAAAAGCACGTTATCCAGGGCATCGTGATCTCTTAGGTCTTGCTGGAAGTCCATGACGGCACTGGACAGCTCCATTAAAAGCCGGTCATGATCACGGATTTCGTTCGCGTGGGTGTCGTATCCGCCGTGGCTGACGTAGAAGACTCGCGTTCCGAGATCAGCGAGATGGACACGCGCCACATCGCGCAAGCTCCTCGCGATCGGGTTGGCGGCGTACTCGACGTTCGACTCGTAGACAGTTGGGGCCTTTTTTAGCATATCTGCGCCTCCCAGCACGACCTCTGCTGCCTCACTCAAATAGTCCATGACCCCACCGGTCCCGACGGCCGGCCCGTACATCTCTTTGAACAGCTCAAGTGTAGCGCTTCGCTGCACTATGTCCGAAATGCCACGCATCAGACCATAGTTATCTAGGTCGCCTATCGACGTCACCGCGACTCCGGGGGCTGCCATCGCCTGAGGGAGCGTGATGCCGAAATTTACGCCCGTTAGCACGTTTCTCTCCTCGGGGTCCAACTCCCGCACCACTTTGGCTAACCAGCCCTCGGTCACAGTCCTTTCAGGTTCACATGTGTGGCAGTCGAACATGGCGCGGAAGTGGGACCGGCTAGAACTGGGATAGCCGACTCCCTGGACGATCGCGACATGGCCCTTGTCGTACAGCTTCTTCAGAGGCCACGCGCTTGGATGTAGTCCAACCGTGTCGTTCAGCGGCAAGACCCTATCTTCTGTGATCTGGATATTCGGCCTGGCGTCGTAGTAGTCGCTACTCCCATAAGGGACGACCGTATTCATGAAATCGTTGCCCCCTGAAAGCTCGACGACGACCAAGACGGGAGGCCGGCTAGTTACTACCATATTTTTTCAACCTCCTTACCTCATGCGAACTGGTATTCTTTCGAGGCCACAATCAGTTGCAGCATCCGTACGATGCGATTCGCGGTATCCTCTCGGTCAGTCTCGGTAGTGAAGCGAAGGTCGCCGCCAGACCTCGCGTACTTGAGCAGCCCGTTTCTGGTGAAGTCATCAACGGGTAGCGGGCCAACCAGGTCGAGGCACGCGTCTACGAACTCGGTGGGAGGAAGAGAAGTGCGTTTCGAACTCATTCTTTTGATAATTGCCTGCACACCCGGCTTTCCGGAATCTCCAACCTCCTCAACGGCGAAGTTGACGCGCTCGGCAAGTGTTCCGGCGTTGATCCAGTCTTTGCCAGTATGCCAGCCCTCCACTGTCGGAGGGTTCATTATCGTCTGGCCCATCCGTCCGACGGCGCTCGTGTTGCGCCTGCTGACGTACTGGGTGATCCCTGGATCCGGGAACCTGTATGCATCGACCAACTTAATGATTCCCGCGACAAGTTCGCTCGGACTCTTTACCCTCTTGAATTGGGCCTCTTTGAAGAAATCGGAGTTCAACAGCACTCGAAGGATCGACCGTAAATCTGCGCGGGACTCGAAGTATGCCTGTGCCAGCGTGTCGATGGCCTTTGGGTCCTGCGGAGGGACCGTGCTCCAAGAGGACACCGCAGGCTCGTCTGCGACGAAGAAATTGTAAAGGTGTCTTGAGATAAATCTGGCGGTGGCAGGTAGCTTTACGATGATGTCTATGATGTCCTCGCCGTCAAAGCGCCCCGTCTCGCCCAAGAAAGTTTTGACGCCGTCGTCGTGGTCTTCTGCGTTGTAGACGAACTCCGCGCCATGCTCTCCCGCCGCGTATGAAGGGTTGGGCTGTCGGAACGTCCATCCGGTAAAGGCCCGTGCCGCCATCTTTACGTCCTGCTCTGTATAGTTGCCGACTCCCATAGTGAACAACTCGAGTAGCTCGCGGCCGTAATTCTCGTTTGGCGCGTTCCTGTGGTTCTCATTGTTGTCCAGCCAGAATATCATCGCGGGGTCTCTGGACAACTCGATGAGGATGGTGCGCATGTTCGACAGTCCGAACTGTCGGAACATCTGGACCTGAGAGGCCATGACCGGACCTTGCGAGACCTTGGAGAGACCAGTGGCAAATATCTGATGGAAAAACAAGGCCATTTTCTCGCGTAGCGGATTCTTGCCGTTGATCATGCGATAAGCCCAGATGCCAGGGTAGTCTCCACCCACAGGCCTATCGTAGTAACGAAGTACGATGTCATCGTCATCTTCGGAGAACCACTCGGGGTGCAGTAATCCTTCGACAACGTCCTCGTACTCCTTTGAGGCGTATGCCTCCAATTCGCTTCTCCGCGTACCAAACCCTGCGCGACGCAGCAGATGGGCCATCAGAGCCAGACGATCCTTTGACATTTTCAATCCTCCCCCCTTTGCATTCTCTAATGCGGTTTCCCGGCGATGTATCTGTCGACAATGATGGCGCACCGGAATCAATTGGAACCTGGACCAACGTCAGCCCGTACGCGTTCGTGACCTCCAGAGCGGACACCTTGACCTGCCCCAATGTTTGTACCGCTGTACTTCTTGGTGTGGCAGGAATATCCAGGGAGGCCAAATACTCCCAGACCTCGACTGAATACGAAAGGCTAGCGCAGCTTCGTGCCCCAAAGACGCTGCGCCAGCCGCTGAGGAGTGGCGGTCGAACTGTCTGTTGTTAAGACTACGTTAGGGCGGCTCAGAACGAAACTAGCTCCAGATCACTTCACCGTCTGGGTTGTCACCCCGTTCGCGGTCCGGGCCCAAACTTCTTGGAACTCCTTGGACCCATCGTCGTTCCAGTAGTCCTGGTCGACTGGGTGGTTGTAGCCGGGGCCATATCCCGGAAGGTAGCTTGGGCCGGTACCTTTGCGGTCGTTGAGTTCGTTCAAAGGCAGGCGGGCGTATATTGTGGGCATTCCGCGATATTGGATACGCACAAGCGCCCGCGGCAGCGGGTCTGGCTCTATCGCCTTGAATCGCTCCAGTGCTTCCCTATCGAGAACAAGCCCGAGTCCCGGTTCCTCCGGCACAGCGACTGTGCCGCCGCCGACTTCCAGCTCTGGGGTCACCACATCTTCCGCCCACAGGTTTGTCGCGTTGACGTGGTGCAGCGTCGCGCGAGGCATCGCCGCGGCCATGTGGGCAACGAAGGCGCGTGTTATATTTCCACCTACGTTCTGCGTCATGAACGGCACGTTGAGTGCCTCGAATAGCCCGGCTCGATTGACGACCTCGCCGACGGGAGCATGGCCCATCATATAGCCGTCCGTAGGGCCAAGGACGCCTTCCCGCCCATACAGCGGCATGTGGTGGTAGATCAACTGGAATGGGCTCTTCTGACGGAGGAGCTGATAGCCCGTGTAGTCGTGGACCCGGAGGGCGTCTTCCAGCGCACCTGCTACCGGGTACTTGTTGAGCTCACGGATGATGTCGAGAATGTGGTCGATCGTGCTGTCCATGTTCATGTCGTAGTGGACTTTGAAGCCTGATGGCGCGACTTCTTGCATTGCCGCGGTCTGGTCGATCATGTTATGGAAGTGGTCGGTGTGGTATTTGAGCCAGGTGTATCCCTGATCGACAGCATGCTCGACCTCCTCGGCCATCTTCGATGGAGTTTGAGAGACCGTCCACGTCGATACCGGGATTCGGGAACGGACTTTTGTGCCGAAGAGTTTATATGCAGGAACGTCGTTGTACTTCCCGACTAGATCGTAGATACCGGGGGCAAACCAGATGGGCAACGCCGGGCTGGCCAGCCAGTCACACGGATTTGTACCGATCAACTTGTCCTTCCACTCCTGCTCACCACCTCGCTCCCGCCCACCTTGCTCGGTGAGCCCCTCGATGCCGTTATCGGTCTTGAATACATAGATAGTGCGGTAGCTAAAGTTCGTGTCTTGATAGTAGCGAAGTGCGTTCTTATTCCAGTCTTGAAGAGGAATGCATGCTTCATGGGTTTCGATGTCGATGATTTTCAATGTCGGCCCCCTGGTCCGCTATTAGTAGTGGTTGGGAAACATGAAGGTGATTAAGTCGCCAACGAGCCGTCGCGACGTCTTGGGTACTTGGGCTTTGTCATCTCGTATTCGCCGTGTAGAGCCCCTTCGTTAATCTCAACGCCCAGTCCCGGCGTGGTCGGTACTGGGTAGCGGACGCCATCGGGCGTTGGCTGGACCGGGTATATCTCATAGTCATGGTGCCGGAACGAGGTCTCAGCTCCGGCACGAAGGGCCCGAAAGTCTCGATTACGGTCCTCCATCCAGGCGAAGTTTGGAACCGCTGCGGCGAAGTGAAGGATCGTAGCCGTCATGATCGGAGATATTGCCAGGTGTGGCATCATGTCGATGTAGTGCGCCTCGCACCAAGCCGCGACTTTCATCGCCTCTGTAAAACCCCCAACGTTGGCTATGTCGATTCGTGCCAGGTTGATGAGATCTTTCTCAATATACGGGAGCCAGTCCCACTTGCTGGTAAAGACCTCCCCAACAGCGAAGGGTATCTCGGTCATGCGCCGCAGGGCCTTGTACGCCGAGGGCGTCTCCTCATGCAGTGGGTCTTCGATGAAGTCCAGCGTACCGGGTGGGAGGCGGTGGCAAAACGAGGCCGCTTGCGCCACGTTCAGCATGGCGTGATAGTCGATGCCCAGGACGGGGTCGGGGCCGACGGCTTCACGCAACTCGGCGAGCCATTTCGCCGTTACCGAAAGAGACTCTCTGGGCTCAAAGATCCCTTTCTCCCGAAACCCGCCCATCGACAAACGAAGGACCTCCCAGCCCTCGGCCAACATCGCTCTCACGTCCTCTATTCCGTCCGGCTGGTCTGGCCCGGAGACGGGCGTAAAACACGGCACGAATGCCCGGTGTGCTCCGCCAAGTAGTTGGTATACAGGGATTCCGAGGCTGCGTGCCACCAGGTCGTGAAGCGCGACGTCTATCGCGGAGATGACCGCGGATTCCAGACGACCGCCGTCAAAGCCCGACCCTCGCCCACGGTACATCTCTTGCCAAAGGGCCCCGATCTCTCCAGGGTCTCGCCCTTTCAACAGCTCAGCGAAATGAGTCACAAGGCCCTGCGCCGCGAGTTCTCTGCCCCATGCAGAAGGGCCGGCCTCACCCCAACCGTAGTAGCCTTCGTCCGACTCGATCTTGACTAGGAAAAGACCCTGTCTGACAGGGAAGGACTTTACTTCTGCGATCATAACCTGGAGAAGGAACCGGTCACTTTCTGAAGACCCCCCCACCCGCGGAGGAGTATCCATACCGTGGGTGGGGGGCTGAATACCGCCCTCTAGTTGACGGTCTACCTTAGTCCAGGAAGCTCGTGCTCTTGTACAACTTGGACCGGTTGCCCGGGTGATTGATGTTATCTGTGCCGTCCTCGAATGAGTACAGCGAGTAGAACCGGCTGTCAGTTGCCGGGAAGTGATTCTGGGGCGCGTTGCGGAAGTTATTTCGCTGGATATGCAGGCTGCGCGTGGGATGGCCGGCGAACCCAACGATGTTTATCGTGTACTTGGCTTCAGCGTTCTTTCGATACAGATCCTTGCCCAACTCGATCCTGGCAGGGTCCGTTGCCGCCAGTCCATGTCCCGAATTCCACTTGTCGAGAAGTTCCGTCAACAACCCCGTGGAGTCTGCCGGGAACGCGTCAGCTGGCGCAAGGGGCAGATAATCGGGATCAGGTCCGGTCGGGGCCATGCCCTCTTTACCCCTGGTCGAGTACCAGCGGCCGATGGCGGGACCTAGCCCACTGCCGCTGTATGTTGGCGCCATGCGTGACCAGTAGGTGCCCCACGGATTCGCTTCGTACAGGGTGTTGCCCATCGAGAAGTACTCGGTATCACTGGAGATACCTCTTGATGGGGCCTCTTTGATGTTGAGCATGATGCCGATATCCCCGAAGTCCTGCTTCATGATCTCTATCATCTTGAAACCGGAACCGCTGGTGTTGTAGAACAGTTCGAGGTTGCCCGTACCGTCCTTGCGGTCTCTGAAGCCATCGCCGTTCGTGTCGACCAGGCCCAGGCCGTCGAGGATCTGTTTGGCGCGCGGGACGTCGAGCGTCGCGTCCAAGAGTTGCCATTCGTCGCCGGGATAGTAAGGAATGGAAGGGTGAGGCAGCCAGTTTTGCGGCACGCCGAGCCCGAGCACAACCACCTCGCTCATGTTATTGCGGTCGGTCGCCAGGGACAAAGCCTTGCGGAACTCAGGCGTCCGAATCCACATGGCAACTTCCTTGTCCTCATTATACGTCTGATTCAGCCATGAACAGTAGCTGCACCCTCCCGGATCGACCCAGAAGACGATGCTATAGTCGCCAGCCACCATGTTCGACCGATAAAGCGGCAGCTCACTGAGGGCCAGGGAGTGACTTCCGAAATCGAGCTCGCCCGACATCGACCGGAAGGCGCCTACTTCCCGACTCTCTACCACTTGACCGACGACGCCGTCCAGGTAGGGAAGCTGATTTCCCTGTGGGTCAACCCCTGGAAAGTACGGGTTCCGCTCGGTGGTGACCGAAGAGTCGGTCTTGTCCGTCATCACGAAGCTGCCCATGATCGGCAGGTTCCTGAAAATCTCGATATCACCCAGATGGGAGGAGTTGTACTTGCTAAAGACCTCTTTCCACGTGCCGAAGTCGTCAGCCTTCATCAACGCATCCATCTGAGCCTTGGTGATGTAGTCCGCATGATAGTTCTTCGAGTAGTGAGCCGGGGTGTAATAGCACTCACTCATCCGCCCATAGCACAAGTGAAGGATGTTGGCCTTCTCTTCGAGGATCGTGTAGTTCGGTGAGTCGAATGTTAAGGTCCAAGTGTAATCGTCTATCAGATTGAACTTGGCCGGGTTACCTGTGATCTTGTCCAAATACGTAGAGTCGAATTGGGGCTTGAACTCTAGGTTGGAGTGAAGGTCTTCCCACGCGAATCGGAAGTCCTCCGTCGTCACCGGGAAACCGTCCGACCACTTGGCTCCCTGGCGGAGCTTGAAGGTGTAGACTCGCCCGTCGGAGCTGATGTCGAACGATTTGCAGATGCCGGGTATGTGATCGACGCCGCTTGCTCCCATTCGGACACAACCGCCTTCAATCAGGCCCGCCCAGCCGGGACTGTAATGCGCCGTCAATTGCATGATGCCACCATAGACTCCGATCTCGTCCGGCGGAGCGATGATGTAGGCGTCCTCCATGATCGGGAGACGCTCCTCGACCGCAGGGAGCTTCCCCTGCGCCACAAGAGCGGCCAACATCGGGGCCTCGTTGTATTGGCTCGGAGCCAGGCCCTTATATACTGCCGACCAGTACGCGCCCGGTGCTACCGGTACGGGTTCATACGGTACCGTTTCGCTAGCCTGCTCTCTTTGCTGACTCCCCTGCACGAGATTGGCACTCGAAGCCTGGGGCGCCAAGGGAACGACTGCGGGTTGGGCTGGGGCCGGAGCTGGGGCCGGAGCTGGGGCCGGAGCCGGAGCAGCAGGAGCGGGGGCTGGGGCAGGAGCGGCGGCCGGGGCAGGAGCAGGAGCAGCCCCCGATTGCTCGTCCTCCGTATCCCCGCTACACGCGGCAGCCAAAACGATGGCCAACACTAATCCGATCAGAACCGCTAAGTGTACATGTTTCGATCGCATGATATTCTCCTTTTCGCTAAGCGATACAGCTACCCGATGCCGGTTACGTCTATCGTCGATGCAAGCGACCTAAACTCCTTTAAGCGGGGAAAAGACGCTCTGCAACAACCCTGCCTTCACCGGGAGCCTCTCTTTCTCAATCCGTACTCAACTGCTACCTGACTTGAAGATTCCGATCCACTATTCCATTAATTCCAAACTATTTCATTCAGCCCCCTTGGTATGTACTACGAGTGCCGGTTGCGAACGGATTTCGACGCGGCGCCGCCCCTGACGACAGTTGAAGGCCCCACGACAAGGGATCCGCACTCACCCTCATTACCGCTCTCGCCGCCGCACACATGCCCGACAAATACACCGCCAGACCCGTCCCTCCTGACGCCTCCAACGCTCAGGACATACTCTTCTACCTGCGCGAGATGGCCCACCGGGACAAAGTCGAACGAAAGTCCCGCGACCGCCCCAAGACTCGACCCCAGGAGGCCAACTAACACCAGTTCGCTTTGACCACACCATGAAGGGGTAGGAGCACCGGGTAGGGGCAGGTTTCAAACCTGCCCTTTGGAAGGTTAGACGAAATCACCTTCATACCAACGATAGAGTTACGGCGTATCCAAGAGGAATCGGTATAACATGATCGAACATCGGCAGCCGCGCCAGGGGAAGCCCCCGTTGCGCCCTGTGCCGCCCTCATTCAGAAAGCTCCATGAGCTCGATCCAGTTGCCGTCGGGGTCCGCAAGATAGCAGGAGACACGCCCCGGCGCGATCACCGCCGACGGGTTGATGATCCAGGCGCCGTTCTCCGACAGCCTCCGGTAGACGGCCTCGATATCATCCACCTAGATGGCCAGGTGCGACGCGCCGATCGTGCTGCGCTCATCGCTCGGCCGCTCAGTGGAGGGGGAGTTCAGGTACTGGATCAACTCCAGGATGTGCCCCTCCCCGATGTCCAGAATCGCCAACTGGAGATGCGCCCCCTCGTAGCTGATCACCTGGTCGATGCCCGGGCCGATGCGCTCGTACTCGCTGATCAGGTTCGGGCCGACCACGTCGAGGTAGAAGGCAACCGCCCTCGCGCGATCGCGAACGACGAATCCGGTGTGGTGCAGTCGTCGAATCATAGTCACCTCCCAACTACTGCCTGAAATGCAAGTCAGGGCCAACTCTCAAGGAGACCGAGCGCGGGTTTGGCAAAATCCTTCTAGTGTCATGAGTCGTAAGTAGGAAGTATGATAGTGGGCATGAGTTGACTCTGTTGTTGGAGGAAGTCATACCCCGTGGTAGACCGTTGGAGCCGTTGGAAATCAGCACACAGGAGCGAGAAACCCTGGAGCGATTGGTCGCACTTCGGAAGACAGCGCAAGCGCTGGCCCAACGTGCTCGGTTGGTACTTGGCTGCGCCGAAGGTAAGTCCAACAAAACAGTGAGTGCTCAAGTGGGGCTCTCTCCCCAGACCGTGGGGAAGTGGCGTCGTCGATTTGTCGAAAGACGCTTGGATGGGCTGTTTGACGAGCCGCGGCCTGGTGCGCCCCGCAAGATCACCGACGCCGACGTGGAGAGAGTCGTCACTCTGACACTGGAGACGACACCTGACGACGCTACTCACTGGAGCACTCGTTCGATGGCCAGACGCACCGGCATGAGCCAGAGCGCCATAAGCCGTATCTGGCGAGCTTTCGCCCTTCAACCTCATCGCACAGAGACCTTCAAACTGTCCACCGATCCTCTTTTCATCGAAAAGGTTCGAGACATCGTAGGGCTGTACCTCAACCCGCCGGACAAGGCTCTCATACTGTGTGTAGACGAAAAATCGAGTATCCAAGCGCTGGACCGTACCGCGCCTTTGTTGCCCATGCGTCCGGGCCAAGTCGAGAGACGTACTCACGACTACTCTCGTCACGGAACCACCGACCTGTTCGCTGCCCTTGACGTAGCTACCGGCAGGGTGATCGGCTCCTGTCAACGGCGCCATCGTTCGGTAGAGTTCCGCAAGTTCCTCGACAAGATCGATGACTCGGTACCCCCACACCTGGATGTCCACATCATCTTGGACAACTCCTCAACCCACAAGACCGCGCTTATCCAACGATGGCTGCTCAAGCGGCCCCGTTATCATCTCCACTTCACTCCCACCAGTTCATCATGGCTCAATCTTGTGGAGCGCTGGTTCGCCGCGCTGACGGAAAAGCAGCTCAGACGGGGTGTCCACCGCAGCACACGAGAGCTTGAGGAAGCGATCCTTCAGTACATCGAGTCTACCTGCGCCGATCCCCAGCCTTTCCGATGGACAAAAACGGCTGACGAAATCCTAGCCTCAGTGGCGAAGTATTGCACATGAACTTACGACTCAGGACACTAGTTTCTATATTCACATTACGGTCTCCTATCGGTACCAATCGGCCTGAATCGAGTAAAGCTCGGCGTACGTGCCATTCATGGCCATGAGTTCGTCGTGAGTACCCTGCTCGGAGATTCGCCCGTCCTTTAGAAAGACGATGCGGTCCGCCAGTCTAGCGGAGCCGAGACGGTGGGAAATCAACAATACCGACTTGCCCTCGGACATGTTCGGGAATCTTCTGTATATCTCCACCTCGGCCTTCGCGTCGAGAGCAGCCGTCGGTTCATCCAAGACGAGGATCGAAGCCTCTCGAAAATAGGCCCGAGCGCTCGCTAGGCGTTGCCACTGCCCCGCTGAGATGTCTTGGCCGTCCTCGTCGAAGGCGCGTCCAAGGATTGTCTCGTACTGTGCCGGCAAAGTCGCAACGAAGTCGTCGGCGTCGCTCTTCACCGCCGCCGATACGATAGCGGCCTTGTCGTCAGCCCGGGACAGGTCGCCGAACCCGATGTTCTTCAGTACTGTCAGCTCGAAGCGGACGTAGTCCTGAAAGACCGCCGCGACGTTCTTGCGCCAGTCCTTCGACTCGATTTCTGTGAGGTCGGTTCCATCCACACGAATCGAACCTTCAGTCGGACGATACAGGCCGAGCAGCAGCTTGGCCAACGTGGACTTGCCAGCGCCGTTCCGGCCTACCAGGGCGACCCGTTCGCCCGGTGAAACCGTCAGGTTCAGGTTGTCAAGGACAAGGGTATCGGTGCCCGGATAGGCGAAGCTGACGCCTGAGAAGCTGATGGTCGCGGCGCCGCGGTCCGAGAGAACATGGGGGCTCGATGAGGAGGTCGCATCCGCTCGTGCTTCGGTCTCGTCGATTGCCAGGTAGTCGAGTATGTCCGCGAGGTAACGCAGGTTTGCGTCGATCCTCATCCAGCTGGACCCGGCCCATGAAATCGCGTCCCGGAAACGCTCGGCCGCCGCCAGATAAGACGCAAAGTGGCCTATGGTCAGCACACCACGCACGACCTGCACCAACACGCCCGCGATCACCAGACCGTACGTGAACTGCTCGCTGACCAACATCGTTCCGGCCTTCCTAAAGTGTTCCCGGGCCAGACCGATTTGCTCGAGACGCAGGCGCGACGCCAATGCCTGCCTCCGCTCGCCCAAGTACCTGCCAAGCCCGAAGAGGCGGATTTCTGCCGCAGCGGGGCGTTGCGTCATGAGATCGCTCAGGTACTTCAGCACCCTTTCGGACGCGGTCTGCGCGAGGGTCAGAATCCAAACTCTTCGGTAGACGGACAGAGTCGTCACATTAAACGGGATGAAGCCGACCATCAGCACGACGGGCAACAACGGGTGTGCCGTTGCAAGGTACGCGAGGGAACCGATCGCCGTGACGGAGACGGACGCCAGCCGGAGGAGATGCGACATCGACATGAAGAGCCTCTCCTCGAGGGCCTGCCTTGCACGGTGAAGCTGGTCGTAGAGGTCGGGCCGTTCGAATGCCGCCAGAGTAAGACCTCCGGCCTTGACGAGAAGCCGTTCCTCTATTCGCGCAGCCATCCGATCTTGTGATACTGACGTGAGCCAGTCCTCCACCTCCCGGATGGCGTTCTCAAGCAGATTCAGGGCCACTAACACGGTCACCCAGAGCAACGCTGACGAGAGGGCGCCATCTCCCGTGATCAAGAGAACGGTGCTGTCGACGAGGCCCTTCAAAACTATCACCACGACGATTGGCACTGCTCCGGCAGCCACGGAGACCGCAACCATCAAGCCCATCTCCCAGCGGCCGGATCTCCAAAGCAGACCGATGAATCGAGGCATATAGCTCCATCGTCCACGGAGCGATTCGAGATGAGAATTATCGGAACGCGATCCGGTCATCGGTACCACTCCGCCTGCATTTCGAACAGTTCGGCGTATGTACCGCCAACGGCAACCAGTTCGTCGTGTGTACCCTCTTCGACGATTTGGCCTTCCTTCAGGAAGACGACCCTGTTGGCTAGTCGTGCCGAGCCTAAGCGATGTGAAATGAGCAACACCGTTTTGTCCTGTGAAAGTTCAAGGAACTGCCGGTAGACCTCGACCTCGGCCAGGGGATCCAGTGCAGAGGTCGGCTCATCCAACACAAGAACCTCGGCGTCTCTCATGTACAGCCGCGCAATTGCCAGCGTCTGCCACTGACCCCGCGACAGGTCGTGACAGCCTTCGAACTCCCGACCAAGCACCGTCTCCCATCCCGACTTCAGCCCACCCACGACGCTGTTCGCGCCGCTCTTTGACGCGGCGTTCTCGATAGCTCGCAAGTCGTGAATCCTCTCGACGCTTCCGAAACCAACGTTCTCACGCGCGGTGAAGGCGTAGGCCATGTAGTCCTGAAAGACCGCGCCCACGCGGCCGCGCCACGACGTCAGCTCCAAGTCACGCATATCGGTCCCATCGACCTTAATGCTTCCCGCCGTGGGCTCGTAAAGCCCCAGCAGGAGTTTGGTCAGGGTCGTCTTGCCCGCGCCGTTTTCGCCAACCAGCGCAACCGTCTCCCCCGCGCGCAGCTCCAGATCGATGGCCTTGAGAGTCGGCGCGCTGCTCCCAGGATACGTGAAATCGACACCTTCGAATCTCACTCCATGGCGGAGGCCCGACGGCGCCCGATCCCCTCCTTTGCGGTCAGCCCGCTCCAACTGCAGGAACTGGGGCATGTATTTCATCTTGGCGACAAAGTCGTGGAGTTGACGCGCCCTCCAGTGCGTCTCGCTGATCCTGCTGACATACCACTGGGTGATGTACAGGTAAGCCACGATAGCCCCGGCGGTGACGCCGCCAGCGTTGGCGACCAGCACCAACGATACCAGCACTATCGAGAACAACGCTACGGAGGCGAGGCTCGAGGGAATCCCGATAGACAGGTTCCGGCGTCTAAGTGCGAACTTCTCCTTCAACATCCCGAATGTAGTCTTCCGCCATGAAGCGACGATATGGGACGTGAGGTCGAAAAGGCGGACCTCCGCGGCTGAAGGCCGCTCGGTTAGTAGCTTTTCCCAATACTCCTTGCGCCGACGGGCGGACGTCTGCGAGTAGTCTACGTCTACGGAGCGCTTCGTCTGAATGCCATGGGAAACGAGCAACACGCCACTGGCCAGTAACATGAGAAGCGGAACGCTCCAGTGGACGCCTGCCAGGGCCACCAGCGCCCCGAAGCTTGCGGCTGCGGTGATCAAGATGTTCTGCATCTGCAGCAACGCCCAACTCTGCCACTGCTCATCCATCACCTCGACCGCTCGCTGGAGGCTGTCGTAGTACCGTGGGTGCTCGAACCACTCCAGACGGGTCGCGACGGCCTTGCCGTAAAACATGCCCTCCAATCTCCTCATGCTTCTCAAGCCAAGTTGCTTGCCCATGAAACGGTGCATTGGGTCGAGCTTCGAAAGCTCCTCTACTGCCCGCACAAAGAGCATGAGGCCCATCCATGGTAGAAATTGGACGATGAGTCCTATGAAAGACTCGCCCTCGAAGTTCCCAGTCCTCGCACGCTCCGTCACTGCGTCAATCAGCCCGCTGGTAGCGAACACCAGCATGCTCGGAACCACGGAGGCAACTACGGCGGTGACCGCCATAAAGATGGTGAACGGCGGCCATGGCGCTATGAAGATGCGGTACCAAAAGACCGCCAGCGCCCACAGATTTCTTCCCTTGTTGAGCCAGTGATTCATCTTATTGCTAGTGGAAAACTCTCAGACGATCCAGCATGCCGGAATCTCGTGCCGGAGGCCAGAGCAGCAAGTTTCGATGCTTTGATGATAGGTCTCAGCGATTCTCTCGAATAGCTGTACGAGTTCAATATGCCGCTTCGTCCTTCCTGAATGTAGATAAACTAAACCTCTCGATTCGTTTAAGAATACCCACAACCACGTTCCAGTACCGCAGTCTCGCTCCTTCCCGGACACCAATTCTTGAATGGCGCGCTAGGTGGAGGGCGAACCAGGATCGGCGATATCACCCGCCCAAATTCGCTGCATCTCCGCGGAGGACTGAAGCAGGTCGCGGAGCTTGCCCTCGGCATCGATCTCACCCTTGCGAAGGACGATGATGTTGTCGGCTCGACGTAACGCGGAGCGGCGGTGGGACACAACAAGCGACGTGACATCCTCCATCTCGAAAACACGCTGCCAGAGGATGTGCTCGGTCTCGATGTCCAAGGCGCTGGACAGGTCGTCGAAAAGGAGGAGGTCAGGCTTCCTGACGAACATACGCGACGACGCCGTTCTCTGTGCCTGGCCTCCCGAAAGCTTGACTCCCCTTGGGCCGATCAGGGTGTCGAGTCCGCTTTCGAGAGTCGCGATGTCGGGCTCCAACACGGCGAGGCGGATAGCCCCGTCTACATCGACATCGGCCTCGTCCAGTCCCAGAAGGATGTTGTTTCGCAGAGTGTCACTGAAGAGCCGGGGGACCTGCGGCGTGTAAGCGCATCGTGGCGGAACGAGGAATTCCCACGGAGCTTCAACTACTCTGCCGTTCCAGAGAATTTCGCCACTGTCTATCGGCACGAGTCCCAGCAGCGCCTGCAGCAACGTCGTCTTCCCGGACCCGATCCTGCCCGTTACGACCGTGAACGTGCCGCGGGGAAGGTTGAGGTTCACAGCATTGATGCCGGCTCCTGAGTTGGGATAAATGCATGTCAGGCGCCGTACTTCCAGCCGTTCCAGCCGATCGGCAGCGGTTCGTGTGATCCTTTGTGGAGAACGTGGGGTGTCCCTCAGGCGCAAGGGCTCGCCCCCAAAGAGAGCGCTCCCGTCCCCTGTAGAGGTGAGAGGAAGGAGACGACCGAAAGAGACTGCGGACCTTCTGACGCTCGACAGCAGGGAACCGAAAGTCTCAGGGAACGACGAGACGGTTCCCCCCGCTACGTACGCGACGAAGAGTGAGAAATCTCCCACCGTGAAGGCGCCGGCCCGCATCATTTGCGATGCCGCTATGAGTATCACGCCCGTCGTGATGGCGATGCTCCCTGAGTTTACGCCGCTCACCAGTCGCAGGACCACTCCGTTCTTGAGACTGGCGGCCCTGCGCACGTCGCTGAGTCGATCGAAACGGTTCAGGGCGTGGTCCTGGGTTCCGGCAAGCCGAATGGCCTGAATCACACTCAGGACCTCACCAAGAAAGGAGGTAAGCGCGCCCGATGACTCCCTCTGGGCCTGCTGGCTGGACCGGATTAGCCCTCCGAACCCTCTTGTGATGAGGATTGCCGCCAAGGCCGGAGCAAACGCCACTGTGGTCATCCACGGATTGATTCGCGCCAACACGAAGAGCGCGATCCCAAAGGAGATCACCTGTCCGGCCATAGCCGGCATCGAGAACAGCGGACCCAGGATCTCGGCCACGTCGTCTCGCAGACGGTTTATCGTCTCTCCCATACTTGGCCGTGCCCGGCTTGGGGGACTGTCAATGAGTCCTTCGAATGCGTTTCGCTGCATTCGGGCGACTATCAACTCACGCAAGTAGCTTTCGAAACTTCTCCCGCCGTTCCTGACGAAGCTCACGATAAATTGAACGACCACGTAGAGGACAACTAAGGTCCAGACGTCGAACCTGGCGTCTGCATCAGGTTCAAGTGCGTTGAAGAACTCGCGAGTCAGAAGACCCACCGCCAGAGGCAGGCTTGTAAGCACGATCGAGAATAACCCGTTCGCCGTGAAAAGTACGGGATGACGGGATATGAGACTCAGGAGGAGGCGCCATGTGCTCATGCCAGCACGTCCTCCATACCGGTCTTCATCAACACTGAGAAGCGAGAGACGGGATCGGCGGCAAGCTCTTCACGGCGTCCGAACTCGCGGATTCTCCCCTCTTCGATGATGAGCACCTGATCGACCCGCTGTACCGTCTGCAACCGGTGGGCGATGATGAAGCCCGTGCGCCCCTCCAGAAGCCGGCTGACGGCCCTTTCGATCGCCGCCTCCGTTGCCGGGTCTAGCCTTGATGTCGCCTCATCGAGAATGACGACATCCGGTTCACGTATGTACGCCCTCGCGAAGGCCAGCAATTGGGCCTCCCCGGCCGATAGATTCGCGTGCGCTCCCTCAATGTTTGTATCGAGCCCTTCGGGAAGCGCGTCGTACCAGTTCGCTAATCCCAACAACCGAATGGCGTTCACGATTCGTTCATCGTCGATCTCCGGGTTGAACAGCGCCAGGTTATCCCGTACCGATCCGTGAAGCAGCTGGACGTCCTGGGTCACTATTGCGACACGATTGCTGACTTCCTTGAGCGGCACATCCCTAAGATCGGTACCGCCAAGTCGCACTGACCCAACCACCGGGTCGTAAAGACGGACTAACAGCCGTGCCATAGTCGTCTTCCCACTCCCCGTGCGGCCTAGAATCCCGAGCAGGGAACCGGGCTCGACACGAAAAGTGACGTCCTCGAGCACCGCCTTGGGCTGAAAGTAGGAGAAGGAGACGTGATCGAATTCAACCTGAAGCGTGCCCGGCGGAATTCGGCTAGCGGCGCCGTCAGCTACGATAGCCTCCGTCTCCAACATGCCTTGGACTCGCTCGAGGGACGCGCGGTGCCTGTTTAGGTATCGAACTTCGTGTGAGATGTACCTGACGGGGAGTTGCACCATCGCCAGGTAGTGGATCACGAGGTACACCGTTCCTATGCTGATGGCCTCCCCCAGAAAGAGGTATGCGCTCAGCGCCATGGCGCCCGCAAAGCCCAATGAGAAAATGAACATCGACGTGCCCCATACAATGACCGAGACGATCTCGGCCTTGAAGGTTGCGCGGAACTTGCCTCGAACGGCATCGTGAAACCTCGACATCACATAGCCCTTGGCGCCGCTCGTGCGGATGTCCTGTATCCCGTCGAGCCATTCCCCCATGAACCCGTAAAGGTCCTCGTTCGCTCTGCGCTCCTTTCTCCATAGCGGAATGGGTATCCGCTGCAATACGGAGTGCTCGGACAGAAAGAGGACCAGAAATGCCCCCATTGCCACTCCCAAGCGCCAGTCCTCGAGGAAGAGCACCACCACGACCCCGATGGCTAGCAGCGTGTACCCGATCATCCTCACAACGAGCCGTTGGAAGAAGTGAGACATCTTATTGACGTTCCCGTCGATAATCTCAATGAGTTGGCCGGGAGTGTGCGCGTTATGAAATCCGAGGTCTAATCGCAGCACGTGCCTGACGAGCCGTGACCTCAGACCGTTAGTGATTCTGTATGACACGTCGCTGCCGACGTATGAAGTTGCCCCATCGAGTACCTGGACGATCACCTCGACCACGATAAACAGCACAGCGGCCAAATAGAGAGTGCCCAACTCGCCCTGCGACCGGGCCGTGTCGATGAAGAACCGGATGACGAGCGGGTTGAAGATCTGGAGCCCTAGACCGGCGCACATCAAGACCGCAAGCGCCACAATCCGCAGCCGCTCGTCTCGGTAGAGTCCGCTAGTTAGTTTGAAGAAGATTTCGAGGGTCTTGACCACTATCAAAATACCTACTGAACGGAGCTGCCGCATGCGCGCACGGGCGTGTCACGGGCCGCAGTGTTCACCAACTCAACGAACAGGCACGACGCCAAAGTCGCCGGCCCACAGACGCTGCATCTCCTCGCTCGTTTTCAGAAGTTCATCAAGGGCGCCTTGTGCTTCGACACTGCCGTCCTTTAGCACAATGATGCGGTCGGCTCGCGTGTATGCCGCGCGGCGGTGCGAAACGATTAGAGCGGTAAAGTCTCGTCGCTCATAAAGCCGCTCCCAGAGCGTCTGCTCAGTCTCCACATCCAATGCGCTGGAGAGGTCGTCGAAGACCAATAGCTCGGGGTCCCTCACGAACATCCGCGCCGCCGCCGTGCGCTGGGCCTGGCCGCCGGAGAGCCTTACTCCGCGCGGCCCTATGAGAGTGTCGAGCCCGGCCTCCAACTGCTCCATGTCCGGCTCCATCACGGCCTGTCTCACGGCAGCCGGGAGATCGACGGCAGTTTCAGGGATCCCCATGAGGATGTTGTCACGGAGCGTCTCGCTAAAGAGCGTCGGGATCTGAGGAGCATATGCGACCCTAGGCGGAGTCAGGAACTCACCCGGCTCGGTCACGTGCGTCCCGTTCCACTTGATTTCGCCTGACGCCAGTGGCCGGAGTCCCAACAGCCCCTCCAGCAGCGTCGTCTTGCCGGAGCCGATTCTCCCTGTGATAACGGTAAATGATCCACGGGCCAGTCTAAAGGAGACATCACTAACCCCGCGTCCGGACTCCTCGTGGACACAGGACAGGCAACTCACATCGAGGAGTTCCAGCCGGTCGGCGGGGGACTTTGTTCTGACCTCAGGGGTCGGTATCTCGCTTCGCATATATAGCTTCGTTCGCCGGAAGAGGAGCGTCGGGCTCTCCGCCGGAACGATTTCGAAGAGTCGGACGAAGGATACTCGTGCCTGCTTCATTGCGGCCAAGAGACCGCCAATCATATCCGGGAGGGCGGAGATGGCGCCGAACGCGGCGTAAGTAACGAATAGCGTGAAGTCCCCAATCGTGAACCCGCCCGAGCGCATGAGTCCCGCGGCCGCAAGTAGCAACGCGCCGGTGGCTATAGCCACGGTGGCGGAGTTGATCGAATAAAGCAATGAACCGAGAAGACGCTCCCGGAGACTCGTCCTACGTCTGATGTCGCTGAGGGTGTCGAAGTGCGTAACGGCGTCAGCCTCGGTTCCGGCGACCTGGATGGCCTGCACCGCTCCCAGCAACTCCCCCACTGAACCCGTAACGTCTCCGGACGCCTGCCTGGCCGCTTGTCGGTAGCGTTCAATTCGCTCGCCCAGAATTCTGGTGGCTACTATGGCAGCCAGGCTGGGGGATACTGCAACCAGAGTCAGCGGCAGGCTGATGCGCACCATGACCGCGACGGCCACCACCACCGCTGCCATGTGACCGATCACCAGAGCAGTGTCCTGAATCACCTCGAACACCGCGGCCGCATCTCCCCGCACCCGATCCAAGGCGTCTCCCGCGCGCGGTCCCCCTTCATTGGGCGGGTTGCCGATCAGTCCTTGGAATACTCGGGTGCGCAGCGCGGCCCGCAACGTCTCGAAATAGTAGGCTTGTACGAGCCGGAACAGCAGCATCACCACTTCCGAGACTATGCCGACAACGAGATATACTCCCATGAGGACCCACAGGCCCGACAGGACGGACGCATCACCCGTTAGACCATCGAAGAACTCGCGCATTACAAGCCCCAGCGCCAGGCCAATGCTCCAGAAAGCCAGTGAGAGCAGCGTCGTCAAGATGAACGGCGCAGGACGTTCAAGGAACATCTTCCGATAGAAGGGCCAAAGGCTCACGTCAGCACCTCATCGATGCCTGTCCGCAGGAGCGCCGAGAAGCGAGATGAACGATCCGACATCAATGCCTCCCGTTCCCCAAACTCCCGTATGCGCCCGTTCGCCAGGATCATGATGTCGTCGGCACGGTCGAGGGTGGTCAGGTTGTGCGCGATAACGATCGCCGTGCGTCCGACGAGGAGCTGCGCTACTGCCCGACCAAGGAGAGCTTCAGTTGCAGGGTCGAGGCGGGACGACGCTTCGTCCATAATCACGATGTCGTTGTCTCTGAGGAAGACTCGCGCGAATGCGAGCAACTGCGCTTCACCGGCGGACACCTGCTCCCCGCCGGGAGTCAACTCGGTATCCAAACCGCTGCCGAGTGAATCGAACCAGTCTTGCAAACCAAGATTCTCGATTGTCTCCAAGACTCTTGAATCCTGAATCTTGCGGTCGAACAGGGTGAGATTATCTCGAACTGACGAATGAAAGAGCTGGACCTCTTGCGTCACCAGTCCGATACGCTGTCGGAGTTCCCTGAGCGGCGTTTGTCGCACACCGACACCGCCGATCTCCACCGAACCAACTTCAGTCTCATAGAACCTGAATACCAGCCTGCCGAGGGTTGTCTTGCCGCTGCCTGTCCTTCCCAGCAGACCCAAGACTCGCCCCTGCTCAAGTCGAAAAGAGATGTCATGAAGAACCGGAACTCCGGGTTTGTATTCGAAGGAGACTCTCTTGAACTCGACGGACAAGGGGCCGGAAGGAATGATCGTCGAACCGTGGTCTTCGACCTTCGACTTGGTGCTAAAGAGCTGGCTGACACGTTCGATGCTCACTCGCGCCCGCTGCAGGTCCTCAACCTCGCGTGAGATCATCGCGAGCGGCTGCTGAAGAAGGGTCAGGTAGTGGATCACAAGATAGATGGTTCCGACCGTGATATCGTCCGACATGAACAGGTACAGCCCTATGCCCATCGCAGAAGCCGTCCCCAGGTGGTACAGCGCGCTTGTTGTGGCTCCTCCGCCTCGCCATGCGACGATTCCTTTGATCGTTGCCAGGATGTCCCGCCGCTGGACGGCGAGGAAGCGACTCATTTCGTAGTCCTGCGCGCCGCTGGTCCGAATGTCCTTGATCGCCGCAAAGCGCTCTCCGAGCCATCCGTCGAGGTCGGCCTTCGCCTGGTAAGCAATGTGTAAGTAACGAACTTGGATCCGCTGCAGTAGGCTATGCACCACGACGTAGAAGACGGCGAACGCAAACGCCGTCAGTCCAATTCGCCAGTCCTCGTACGCAAGGATCACCAGTACCCCGATTCCCAACAGCACGCCGCCAAGCAGTCTAATGACGAACTGCGAGAAGAAGTTCGATAAGCGATTCACATCCTCGTCAATCCGCTGGATTAGTTCTCCGGGCGTATGGGAGTTGTGAAACGACAAGTCCAGATTCAGTACATGCAGCAGAAGGTCGGAGCGCATCTTGTTGGTCGCCCGCCAGGCAACGTCGCTCCCAAGGTATGAGGCCCCGGCCGACATCAGCTCGGTGATCACGCTCACTGCGAGGAATAGCCCTGCCGCGATATACAGCGTATCAATGCTTCCCTGCTCCTGCGCCGTGTCGATGAAGTGCCGAACGAACTGCGGAGCAGTCAGGCTGAGTGCGATCCCCGATAGGAGCACGACTGCGAGCGCCAAGACTCGAAGGAGGTGCGGCTTCAAGTAGCGCGATTCAAGGGACATATAGAGCTGGATGGCGGCTAACACGATCGACCTATACTTTTCTCAATCTGTGAGAATCCCATAATAGGCCATTTTGGAGTGTTGTGATACGGAAATCAAGGAATCGACATCGTACTTCGACGAACAAGCAAAGGCGTCGACTTTGAATTCCTCTTCCGGTGTCACTTTTGTTTGGTGCAAGAATAGCCTCCGGTTTCGTCAATCTGTCGAATCGTCTAGGGTCTCTCTACTCCGAAAGTGCGCCTCGGATTGCCCGAAAAGAATGGTAGCGACTCAAATGCACTTTGCCATTCGTTAGTCCCTCTTTGACGGCACATTCCGGCTCTTCAACATGTGAACAGTTGTTGAATCGACACATGAGGGCTAGGGACGCAATCTCCGGGTAGTAAGCCGCCAATTCGTGCCGTCGCAGTCCGCTGAGTCCAAACTCACGTATGCCTGGAGTATCCACCACGAAGCCGCCAAAACCAAGACCAAACATCGTAGACTGAGTCGTCGTGTGCCTGCCCTCACCAGACTTGCTTACATGCGTAGTTCGTAGGTTAAGCCCCGGCTGCGTTGCTGATATCAGAGAGGACTTGCCGGTTCCCGACATGCCTGTAAGGGCGGTCTTCTTGTCACGCAGCACATCCCGTAACATGCCGATACCTTCGCCGGTGACGGCGCTGGTCGTGATAACACGGAGTCCCAGGATTTCGTAGAGTTGCAGGATGTCCCGAATTTCCATCACATCGACTGCAAGGTCGACCTTATTGATGCACACGACCGGCGTAATACAACTGCGTTGAGAGGCGATAATGCATCGGTCCACCAGTTCTGGCCAGAACCGCGGCTCCATCCACGAGGACACAATAAGCACTTGGTCGACGTTCGCGACGATTACCTGTCGTAGATTGCCATGGGAGACCTCCGGTCGAGTCAAGAGGCTGGTGCGCGGCATCACCTCTTCGACGATTCCGCCGTCCGACCCGTTGTGGCTCACCTCGACTTCATCGCCTACCGCCACTGCATTTGTGAAGGAAGTCTCGGCCGCCGTTAGTTTGCCCCGTATGCGGCATTTGAGTCGGACTCCATTGAGTTCCACGACGCACTGTCCCCTGCTCACGGAGACTGCCGTGCCACTTTCGCCCACTGCAGTAGGTGATCTGCTATGTGAACCCAGCCCAAGCCCATTTACCCCAAGTACTGCGTTTTCGAGGGCACGGCGACGGTCATTCTCGTCGATGGGCATGATGCGTTCACGAAGTTCATGGTCGCTGTCATCCCATTCACTAGACAGTACATCCCAATCTCTCTTACGAGGCGGCAGGGGCCTCGAGTTACGCCTCTGACCTCTGCGCGCGACCCTGAGCCGTCGCGACCGATTTCCCTTCTCGATGTGCCTTTCCGCATTCCTTAGTTTTCTATCCCGATTTTGTTCCGCTTGTCCCTTACTCTCCAAGACAGACACTCCTCAGTGCTTACAGAACCAATACAAAAGGCCATGAGCCGAATGATGGTCCATGGCCTTTGAGTAGCTACTCTGGTCCCGGCATCGTTGCTGCCGACCCAGATTAAGGCCATGAGCGCGGCATATTCGCCGCGCTCATGCTATCCCGAGGTTTCTGTATAGCAGGTAGGAGAACCTACTCGAAGAACAAAACTCCCAGAGCAAGGCGAATGAGGCCGTATTGGCATGATGTTACAGACGTTAGTTCCATGCTCGACCTCCTTCCCCGCTCGTCGCGTGCCGCTGGGTCTTCGCCGAGACGTTTCTCGAAGGAACCGATATTGTCAACTAGCTATAGCTTGCATGACCGCAATCTCAGCAGTGGCCTGACTTGAGGGTATCGTCTGGAGGTACGCAGTGAAAAACGCAAGGTCCCGCTGGGAGACGGACGACCTTAGTGGCGTATTCTTCGAACGCCACAGTGCTTGTAAGCCCTTGATTTCTGTCTACTGATTAGATCGGAACCCTAGTGGAAACTGACAGGTTTGAGTCTATTGAGTAAACTGGCTGAAGTATACATACAGAATCGGTCCTCAAGTGAGTGGTAAAGAGGAAGCCTCCGATGGTTGACATGGTCCAAGCAAGCGCCGGACGAAGAAGCGCTTGGAGGAATACCTGGGATCTAGCGAAGTTTGGATACAGCACGTTCATCGCCCCGTGGCCGCCGTTCGCCATCTTCATGGTGGTCACTGTGGTGGTTTCCGCCATAATTCCAAGCGTGCTGGTGTTCGCGACCAGCGGCCTAATCGATGCCGTGGGAGAACGAGCGATCGGCGGGAACCTTGAGGGCGAACCGTTACTCGGGCTCGTGGCTCCTTTCCTTCCCTGGCTTGTTCTGTTGCTCTTCTTGAGGATGTTGGACAAGGTAACGAAACTCGATCCTATGCACCGGTTCATAGGCCAGCAACTCGGTGTGCGAAGCATGAAGAGACTCGAGGACAAGCTCTACGGCAAGGCTGTCACGACCAGATTGGAATGGTTCGAGCACCCTCGGTACTACGACAATCTTCAGCGATCCGTTGAAGCGATGGATGAGCGGTGGCAAAGTTTGGCTCTGCTGCAGTTACAGAACCTGGTGACTATCGCCGCGGCCTCAATAGGAGCGCTCGTGGCCCTGGCCGGCGTCCACTGGAGCGTTCCCCTTCTCATGATCCTGGCCAGCGGGGTTCTGCTCCTATCGCATGGCATCCAGACCACGCGCTACATAGACGTGGACTACTCTCAGACCTCGGCCATGCGGCGCAAGGAGTACTGGCGAAAGCTACTGACCGAGCGTCCGCCGGCGGCAGAGGTCCGCCTTTTCAATCTCGCAGCTCACATTGTGGCCTCATGGCGAGAGTTGACGTTTGGTATGTTGAAGGAGAAGGCTGCACTACGTCGACGGAACCTCTCTCTCGGGATTCCATCAAGCCTCGCCGGTGTCACACTATTCACGATTGTGCTCGTGTCCCTCGTGCTTGTCGCCAACGACGGCGGCGTTACTGCCGGGGCTGTTGTGGCCTACCTGTACATAACCGGGTGGTACATCAGCAGGGTCAGCGAGGTGCGGTGGAGGGCACGTGAGCTCCAAGACTTCGTCGTAAAGATTCGATACATACCTCAGTTTCTTGAGCAGGTCAGGGTGGACCGGCAAGGGGGCGCTAAGGCGCCGGGAAGCATCCGGCACGGCATCAGATTCGAGGGCGTCGACTTTGCGTATCCCGGCAGTAGGGAGCCGGCACTCAAGGCGATTGATCTGGAGTTGAGGTCGGGAGAGACGGTTGCACTCGTCGGCGAAAACGGCGCGGGTAAAACAACACTTTCCAAGCTGCTGCTGGGGCTCTACGAGCCAACGGTTGGAACCATCAAGGTCGACGGAACTGACCTGCGGGACCTGGAACTGGCGTCGTGGCGCGAGCGGGTAGGCGCGGTATTCCAGGACTTCATGACTTATGCCTTAACTGCGCGGGAGAACGTGGGTTTCGGACGCATCGAGAGGTTGGACGACCTTTCTGCTATAGAGAGTGCGGCGGCGAGGAGCGGCGCCAAGCGAATTGTAGAACAGTTGCCTGCAGGGTGGGAGACCGTGTTGGGCAAGGAGTTCACAGGCGGCCAGGACCTGTCGCGGGGACAGTGGCAGACTCTGGCAATTGCGCGATTGTATATGAGGAACGCCGAGCTCTTGGTGCTGGATGAGCCAACCTCCGCCCTGGATGCGATGGCTGAGGTCGCTGTATATCGCCAGTTCCTCGAGCTTTCCGAGAACAAGACCGTGTTACTCGTATCCCACCGTTTAGGCTCGGCCCGACTGGCCGACCGGGTCGTATTCTTGAAGGATGGGCGCATCGTCGAAGACGGCACTCATGACGAACTGGTTGCAGCCGGTGGCGCATACGCCGAGATGTACGAGATGCAGGCGGGGTGGTACAGATGACCGAACCGCGCCCCGATACGTTCAACCTCGATTCGCTACTCGGACGCTGGCGCTACCTGCCGCGATTCTTTGGTCTGCTCTGGAAGGCCGGCAGGTGGGAAATGAGTGTCATGGTTACGGTCTCCGCCGTCGCCGGCGCCGTACCCGTCGGCCTCATCATCGTGTTGAAGAGCCTTGTCGACAGCACCGTTCTCCTGATTACCGGAGAGGGTGACCTCATGTTGGCACTGCTCTGGGTTACGGCGTTTGCGGCCATGAATTTGCTGGAGAACATCGTTCAGGAAGCCGAAGAGTGGCTCAGGGTAAACCTTCGAGAGCATCTGGCGGCGAGAGTCGAAGAGCGGCTGCTTGTCAAGGCAGGAAGTCTGTCTCTGGCGGCATTCGAGCAGTCGGACCACTACGACCAGCTTCATCGTGCGGGACGGGCACTCGACGAGCGTGTCTTCACGTCGATTGACCATCTCCTTCGGCTGGCATCGGTCTCCGTTATGGGGTTTGGAGCTCTTGCATACCTCACGACTGCACATCCCGTGTACCCGATTGTACTTATCGCCGGGTTCATACCCTTCCACGCGGCAACTCTGTCCGTCTACAGGAAGGTATGGATCCTGACCCGTGTGCAGACAGAGGCTGAAAGAGTGCTGGAGTATCTTAGCGCTCTCATGACACAGCGCCCAGCCGCCGCGGAAGTTCGTCTGTTCGGACTGGGTGAATACCTGGGAGAGAGGAGGCAGTCGCTGGCATTGCGGCTTCGCCTAGAACGACTGAGCATTGCCCGGGAGCACTTCAACAAGGCCGCAACCATGAATGGCGGGGAGCAACTCGCCTACGCCGTCGTAATCGCGGGCGTGCTGGCCCAGGTCGTGCGCGGCACACTGACGATAGGGCACTTTGCTGCCTATCTGACTGCCACTGAACGGTTCCGGGAAGCAATTTCGCTGGCCGGATCCAGCTTGATGAGGGTAGACGCCGACCTGCGATATCTCGCCGACCTTATCGACTACCTTGAAATCGATGAGACTGGCGTCGTAGAACCCACGGATAACCCCGGAACCAATGTGAGTAAACCGCGAAGCCTCTGTACGTTCACTAGCCGCGATGCTCCGACCATCACCTTTTCAGGCGTTAGCTTCGCGTATCCCGGAGCCGATGCCCTTGTACTGGACAATCTAGACCTCGTGATTTCGCCCGGTGAGCGGGTGGCTCTGGTAGGTCGAAATGGCGCTGGCAAGACCACGTTGGCCAAGCTGATGCTGGGTCTGTACCATCCGACGTCGGGCTCGCTCCACCTGAACGGAGCCGAAGTAGCGGACGTTGAGCCAACGGAGTGGCGCAAGGTTGTCGCTGCGGTCTTCCAGGACTACGTCCGCTTCGAGCTGGCTGCGCGCGAAAATATCAGTTTCGGCGACCTGCATCGGGCCGGTGACGAGGCTGCCATCGTGTCGGCCGCCATAAAGAGCAACACCCATGGATTCATCGCATCTCTGCCTTCTGAGTACGAGACCATCCTCGGGCGAGCTTTCGACGAGAACGGTCAGGACATCTCAGCAGGTCAGTGGCAGCGGCTGGCGAGCGCACGTGGCTATTTCAGAGATGCGTCGATTATTGTTCTGGACGAGCCAACTGCCGCTCTGGACCCAAGGCGGAGGTCGAGGTATACCGTCGTTTCCAGGACATGTCCGAGGGAAAGTCGGTGCTGCTGATCTCACATCGCCTGGGCTCGGCACGACTGGCTGATCGGATCGTCTTTATCGATAACGGGCGAATCACAGAAGAAGGCACACACGACCAACTCATGGCGCTTGGCGGCCAATATGCACAGATGTATTCGGTACAGTCGGAGTGGTACCGGTGAACTGACGCGTCCTCCTATCAAAGGAGGAGCGAATCTGGATTACCCGAGACGTGCCCAGCCGGCGGAGCGATGGTTGGCAATTCAGTGCACGTGACGGCGCTTATTCACGACTGGGGAGTTAGAGCGGCCGGGAGTTCAGAACAAGGTAGAAAACAACTGAGCTAGACTAAAGTGGTTCTGTCTCCAGTAGGGAGTAGCCGCTGGAAGTGACCCGCCTCGGAATCGAACCGAGAACCTACTGATTAAGAGTCAGTTGCTCTGCCTGATTGAGCTAGCGGGCCACATGCGTGCGCGGCCTTGAAGTGAGGGCGCGGCGGATTCCATTGTAGCGGCGGCCCGTTTGGAGCGTCAAGGTAAATGCGCCCTCGCGGGGATGTCCCGGCGGTGCGAGAACGGGCATGAGTTCTTGCTACTTGGAGTTCTTTGGTAGAATCCCCTGCACCACTCGGAGAGGCTGATGACGATGCCATTGCACTATTGGCGTGTGGCTGCTGTCCTGACTGTCGTTCTGCTGGGTGCGTCCGCTTGCGGGAGTCCCGCACCAAGCGCCATGTCGGAAGAGCCGGCCGTGGTCACTCCTACCCCGCAGGCGGTAGAAGCGCCGGCCAAGGTATCGACCGATTCCGCCGAGCCTGTCAATAGCGTTCCTTAGCCGCCTGCAGCACAAGCCGTGTATAAGGACGTGACTGACTCCGCCGGCATCAGCTTCATGCACCGCGAGCTCCCGGGCAGGATGATGCCCATCGGCGCGGGGGTCGTTGTGCTCGACTTCGACGGGGACGGGCGTGATGACATCTATTTCTCCAATACCAATGGGGCGAACCAACTGTATCGCAACCGAGGCGAGGGCGGATTCGAGGAAGTGGGGGTAAAGGCAGGCGTCGACGACGTCGAGGGGGAGGGGAACGGCGGGTGCGCGGCCGACTACGAGAACGACGGCGACATCGACCTGTTCGTGACGAACTTCGGGCAGAGTCGATTGTTCGACAATAGCGGAGACGGCACGTTTGCGGACGTAACTGAGGCTACCGGTCTGCACGACGGGGACCTGGTGCTGCGCTCGACGGGGTGCGCTTGGGGCGATTATGACGGCGACGGGTACGCCGATCTGGTCGTGACCCGGCATCTGAACGAGTTCAATCCCGATCTGCTGATGAAGAAGGACTTCCACTCGTCGGTCGGCGGGATGTCGCTGTTCCACAACGTGGACGGAGAGCGATTCGAGGAGACGACTGCGCTCCTCGGCGATACGTCGGGGCCCGCGTATGGCGTGGACGTGCTGTACGGCAGCATCTGGGGGGCGGGATTCCAGCCGTCGTGGCTGGACTACGACGATGACGGTGACGTCGATCTGCTGGAAATCAACGACTTCGGGCAAGACATCCAACCCAACGTGCTTTGGCGGAACGACGGAGCGGACGGCAGCGGCGGCTGGGCGTTCACCGACGTGTCGTCGGACACGGGCATAGATGTACCGATGTACGGGATGGGGCTGGCCGTGGGGGATCCGAACGGCGACGGCCTCGTCGATCTGTTCGTGACGAACATCAAGAACCAGGTGCTCTTCTCGCGAGACGAGACTACTCCGACGTTCGACGACATCGCCGGGGAATCCAAGGCGACGGTAGGGATGATCGAGAATCTCCTGCGTGTCGCATGGGGGACGATGTTCTTCGACTACGACAACGACGCCGACGAGGACCTGTACGTCGTGAGCGGATATCTGGGCGGCGATCCCGATGTCATACCCGCCAACCCTTTGGAGCAGCCGAATGTGCTTCTGCGTAACGAGGGTTCCGGCACGTTCGAGGACGTATCCGACGGATCGGGCGCGGACGATCCCGGGGTGGGACGCGGGAGCGCGTACCTCGATTACGATGGGGACGGGTGCCTCGACGTGGTGGTGGGCAACTTCGGCCAGGGGGCGCGGCTGTTCAGGAATGAGTGCGCGGACGGGAACCACAGGCTGCGGGTACATCTCCAGGGCAACGCGAGCGGCACGGACGGTCTCGGGGCCAAGATCGAGGTTGCGGCGGGTGGCAAGACGCAGGTCCGCAAGGTTGTCAGCCGAGCGAGCTTCATGGGGCAGAACATGCTCGACGCCCACTTCGGCATTGGGGAAACGGACGAGATTGATTCCGTGACGGTGTACTGGCCGAGCGGGAAGGTGCAGCGGGTCACGGACGTTGAGGTAGACAGGGCCCTTACGGTGGTGGAGCCGTAGCCAATAGACCGGCATATGGGAGGATGAAGGAGTATGGGGAAGATTGAGTTCGTAGGTGTGGACGGGTGTCGTTCGGGTTGGTTCAGTGTCGGGTTCGACTCCGAGGGCGGCTATGAGTTGAAGGTGTTCCCGGCGTTCAGCGAGCTGGTCGACTACTACAGGGACGCCAGGCTGGTGCTGGTTGATATCCCGATTGGGCTGCCGGAGGGACCTGGCGGGCGTGAGTGTGATAGCGAGGCTCGGGGAAAGCTCAAGGGTCGCAGTTCTAGCGTATTCTCGGCGCCGACGCGCCAGACTGTGGGGCAGGCGGCGAGGTCTCCCGGAGATTACGACTGTGCCACGAAGACCGAGCAAGGTGCTACTAAGACCAGGTGCAATCCTGAAGGAAAGAAGATTAGCAAACAGGCCTTTGGGATAGCGCCCAAGATTGCGCAGGTCGACAGGTTGCTGCGGTACCGTGACGCGAATGCGACACCGAAGGTGCGAGAGGTGCATCCTGAGGTTTGCTTTTGGGCTTTGAAGGGCCAGAGTGCCATGAAGTACAACAAGAAGAGCGACTCAGGTGAAGAAGAGCGCCTTCGAGTCCTCAAAGGGATCGAATGTCGGACTCGCGAGATTTATCGCGAGGCTCTTCATCGATTTGTTGGGGGCGGTGTTGGCAAGAACGACATGCTGGATGCGCTGGTGGCGGCGGTGACGGCGCGGTGTGGTCACGGTCGTCTCAAGACGATCCCTGGATGTCCGCCGGAGGACCGCAAGGGGCTGCCGATGGAGATGGTGTACTGGATGGCGTAGGGGTGTTCACCCTCACCCCAGCCCTCTCCCGCGCCGGACTGACAGGGGTAGGCAAAACGGACTTTTTGCTATGATCCGGCCCCGTCTCCCTGTCATTTCCGAGCGCAGCGAGGAATCTAAAGTCCATCACCGCAAGACCGGACAGCCAATGCCGTGCTTCTGTCGTGACCAAGAGCAAAACAGCGTAAGAACCCTCTATGTTGGCCGTACGTTAGGGCAGACACTTTAGATTCTTTGACTCCGCTCCGCTTCGCTCAGAATGACAGAGCCGGTGGTAACTGTTCAGAGTCGGTGAGATATGCAGAAATTGTCCTCCTGCTGTCATTCCGATGAGCGCAGCGACGAAGAATCTACAATCTCTCCCCCGCCGGGGGAGAGATACCTAGAGAGGGGGTCTTCGCAATGCAACTCACGGAGACTGAACAGTTGCCCCTTTCCTCCCCGGCTTGACAAATAAGAACGCATGTACCATACTATCCATGAGTGGCCAACAGCCGAACCGGTTGCCGACCGCCGAACTTTACGAAAACGAGGAAAACGGAACAAAATGGAACAAAATGGAACACTTTCCGAAAACGAACTCTCCGAAAGACAGTTGATCGCAATCCCCCATCTGGTCTCGTCAAAATCGATCAGCGAGGCAGCCGAGCTCGCGGGCGTCGGCCGCACGACCATCCACCGCTGGCTGAACGACGACGCCTTCAGGGCGGCCTACGAAGAACAGCGGGACGCCGTCGCCCAGTACGCTCGCTCAGGCATGAGGTCCCTTATGCTCAAAGCCCTCTCCATTCAGGCCCAACGCCTCGACTCCGACGACCCCAAAGAACGCGCCCGTGCCGCCCAGGCGATCATGGACTACGATAGGCAAACGGCCAAAACCCACGAGAACCAAAAGGTCATCGACCGCCTCCACAACCTCATGTTCGGCCCTGATAACCAGCCGACGAACGCAAGCGAACGAAGTGCCCACGTCGACCAACACGTCCGCGACTTCCGTCCTTGATGATCATGTGAGCCTCCTCGCCATCACATCGATCTTTCCCCCACTGGGGAAAGATACAGAGAGGGGGTCTTCCCCCGCGCCGGGCTGACAGGGGTAGGCAAAACGGATTTGTAGCTATGATCCGGCCCCGTCTCCCTGTCATTGCTATGAAAATAGCCCGCCACACACCCACACCGTCATTCCTGCGAAGGAACGTCACCCCGTACCCCGATACGGGGCAGGAATCCATCCCCGGCCGTTGCCGTGGGGCAGGTGAGGATAGGAGCGGCCACCGCCATTTTCATCCCCTTATGTGGCCTGACAAGGCCATAGTCATTCCGAGCGCAGCGAGGAATCTATAGTCCATCACCGCAAGACTGGACAGCCAATGACGTGCTTCTATACGTGACCAAGAGCGAAAACAGTGTAAGAACGCTCTATGTTGGCCGTACGTTGTGACAGACACTTCAGATTCTTCGACTCCGCTCCGCTGCGCTCAGAATGACAGAGCCGGGTTGCTTTCTGGTCAATGGAGAGCGGTTCGATAATCAAATACCTACCCCTGTCAGCCCCCGGCGGGGGAGAGATTGTGGTTGGCTGCGCGGCAGTTACTGATATCCCGGCACGGCCCCGCGCGCGGGGCGTAACGCTGCTCAGGGCGAACGGGATTCTCTCAAGACAACCGTAGCGGGAGATGCGCTTCGGGACATGGCAGTTGTCTTTGCGGTAAGTCGGCGCGGTCTTCGAGACGCCGAGGACCGTCTCCTCTCTGCTACAATCCGCGAAACTCTCTGAGGGCTCGCAATGGCTAAGCATCCGTTCGTACTGTCGGCAACCGTAGATTTTCCTGACGACGTAATTCCCGGCCCGTATGATGGGCGTCTGCTGGACGAGTTGATAGGTACCCTTGAGGGCATGGGCGTCCAGCGCATCTATTGGCTTTACTATGGTGACGTGGATCCGGAGTCGCTGTGGGCGGGCAGTCTGTATGAGAATGCGCAGATTCCCTATGGGACACAGACGCTCAGTGTGATCGGCGAGCCTTTGAAGGCGGCTGTGCCGGTCGCGCACCGGCATGGACTGGAGATCTACGGGGTGCTCAAGCCGTACAACACGGGGATGTCGGGCGCGAACGGGCCATGCAGCGGGAGGAGGTTGAGTGGAATCGAGCGGATTGGTGGAGCGGTGCCGCAGGTGATCCCGTTTCTGGAGCGGTATCCTCACACGCGACTGAGAAGGAGGCCTGACACGAGGGCGAGTCATGGCGCTGCGGTTCGGAGGATACGACTCCTGAAAAGGGACGCCTCCCCTACCCGCGTCCGTCCTGAGAACCTGCAACTTTGGGCGAGCGAGGACAACGGGCGGTATTGCCGCCTGGACGTTCCGCTGGCGGTGACGGAGCGTGTGGAGCCGGCCCCCAGCGAGGTGAGGAACTACCACGGCGAGCTCGTCGTGGCGTTGGGGGCGCCGGTGCGGACGCTGACGATCGACGGGCTGGACCTTGACGAGAGGTTCGTTGCCGTCACGACCGATTTCACGGACGAGTCGGGGGACTTCATCAACACGGCGTGCGGGATGGTGGAGGCATATGGGGACGACATGGACACTCCCCTGCCCGTCGTCGTGGCGTCTCGCGGCGCGGTATGGAACGGTCCACGCGATCTCAAGGGCGATGGCCCGGACTTCGACAGCGGGATGGGGCACTTCGAGATTCCGCTCGACGTGAACGCGGCATCAGATGGAGAAGGGGTGTTTTGGAATCGCCTCGCCGTTGGGGGCCTCGTCGGATTCGCACAGGGGAAGAACGACTACTTGCCGGGCAAGGTGTCGGAAGTGTACCCGGAGGTGCATCGCCTATGGGACGGGTGGGTAGACCGGATTCTGGAGACGGGCGTGGACGGCATCGACATCCGGGTGTCGTCGCACGGGAGTCTCGTCGATGAGCCGTGGGAGTACGGATTCGACGAGCCGGTGGTCGAGGCGTATCGCATGAAGTACGGGACGGACCCATGGGACAGCGAAGACGATCTTGTGAGGTTTTCCCGACTTCGGGGACAACACTTCACTTCTTTCATGCGGCGGACGAGCAACCGGGCTCGAAGCATGGGCCGGAAGATGCAGGCGCACATCCACACGGAGGCGTTCAGGCCGGACATCGTACACGGCCAGATCATGGGATTTCCGCCGAACACGCACTTCGCGTGGCAGGACTGGATGCGAGGCGGTCTGCTCGACGGCATCACCTTCCGCATGAGCTGGTTCGAGGCGCTGGAGGACCAGCCGGGCGCCCCTCCGGTGAGGAGCAGGCTGTCGAATGCACTCAGGGATCCCGTGGCGGTCGAGGCGCTCGATCTTGCCTCGGAGCTCGGGATTCCGGCATACATGAACCGGTACATCGAGCGCGCCGTGGGGGACGATGAGTACTTATCCGACTTGGAGGCCGCGTTGAGGGACGAGCGATTTGCCGGGTTCGACTTGTACGAGTCGGCGTGCTTCATTCGGGCGACGGCGGATGGAGCGCGTTTGGAGCCGTACAAGGGTCGGGTCGAGCTGATTCAGGGGAAGGCGCGCGAGTTGGGGCTTCTTTGAGAGGGCGCCTCATGGATGAGCATCTCTAACCGTGAAAGGCTCTTTGACTCTTCGAGCGACTTTCATGTAACTGCTCGCGCCTCTCTCTGAATCTCTGCGCTCGTGGGGGCATCACCTTCACCCCAGCCCTCTCCCTCAAGGGAGCTGTCTCAGAAATAGACCACCTCTCTTGTCAGGTTGTTATGGATTCCTGCCTTCGCAGGAATGACGGCAAGGGTATCTATGTTTCGCAGCGCATGATACCTACAACGACGGTAATCGTGGCCGTCTTTCCAACAGGATATATGCCGTCGAGTTATGAGACTGACTCCAAGGGAGAGGGAGTTATGCAAGGGTCTCTAACGGCGGAACCTCCACTCTGTATCTCTCCCCCGGCTGGGTGACAGGGGTAGGTATTTGACTATCGACCCACTCTCCATTGATGAGGAAATAGCCCCGTGACTGTCATTCTGAGCGCAGCGGAGCGGAGTCGAAGAATCTAGTGTCCGTCCGAAGGTAGGGTCGACCTTGAGAATTCGTATGCTGTCTTCCTCTATTGGCCATGAGAGAACCAAGGCGTTGGCTGTATGGCCTTGCGGTTATGGACTTTGGATTGCTCGCTGCGCTCGGAATCACTATGGCCTTGTCAGGCCACATATGAGAGATGAAAATTGGGATGCGTCGTCATGGTCGGCAGGGTACCGGGGACTGGATTCCTGCCTCCGCAGGAATGACGGGATGGGGGTGGTTGCCGTCTATTTTCATAGCAATCCCTCATGTCGGTTGCCACCGACACCACCAATCATGAAAATAGTAGGGGCGATTAGACGGGGGTTATTTTCAGAGGAATCATCCATGCAGCCTTGCCGTCTGCACACCGAGGGATGAAGATTGGCGTTGGTTCCGCCGAGGTCACTCGGCTGCCGGCAGTGGCCGAAGATGGATTCCCGCCTTCGCGGGAATGACGGGAAATGTCAACACTACCTAGTGTCCTGTTCCGCAAGTTCGTCGGATTATTTGGGCTAGTCCTGTAGGGGCAGGGACTGGATTCCGGCCTTCGCCGGAATGACGAATGAGTGTCGATGGTCGTCGCATTTATGTAATGCACTTCAGAATCGGGACACTAGTCACTGAATTTGTCGGGCCACCAGTCGGGCCAAACCGACTCCCCTTGGTAGGGAGAGCGGGGGTCCCAGAAGCTGCGGGTCTGGATCGTTAGCTCTCGGATGTTCTGTCGATCGAGCTCCTCGGGAAGCGGGGAAATCCTCCCCGGCACTCCTATGACGAAGCTTCGCGGCGGAATGTCCTTGGTGACGACCGCGCCACCAGCAATGAAGCTGCCCTCGCCGATGGTGATATCCGGCATTACGGTTACGCCGCCTCCGATCATCACGTGGTCCTCGATGGTCGCGCCGCGAGGCGTCGGCATCGGCTCAATCCGGCCGGGAAACCGGTCGTTGGTGAAGGTGACGCCGGGTCCGATGAAGACGTGGTCGCCGACCCACGTGCGGGACGGAATGTAGACGTGGGACATCACGCGCACCCCTGTCCCAAAGCGGACGATACCCTCAATCGTCGACTGGTTCATGAGCGTGCAGTAATCGCCGATCTTTACGAGCGCTCGAACGACGGAGTTGTACCCGGCCTGAAAGTGGTCACCTATCCGCGTGTCGCCATAAATGACGGTTCCTCGCCGGATCATGCAGTCTTTGCCAAGCACCGCAGGCCCGCATTCTTCGTGGTAGCGCAGCCCGATCTCGACGTTCGGTTCTATGATGGTACCCTCACCGATTTGCGCGTTTTCAAAGTCTCCGGCGCCGAGAGTCTCCATGCGGCCCTCCATAAACCCGTTCGCATTAATGCCGGAAGGATACCACGCCGTCCTACCTTTGTTGACTGCCACTTACCCCGTTGCTACGCTTGGGCCATGAGCACTTGGGTTCACGCGGTGTCTTCACTGTTTCCCGTCCTAGTCGTTCTGGCGGCGTGTGGGCAGCAGGAGAAGGAACATTTCCTACGACCCGTCCCAGTCGACTCACTGGACCTACTAACCATCACGTTTGACGGCGAGGGCTTCAGCCCGCTGCGCCTCGAAGTCGAGGTCGGGCAGCAGGTGCTTTTCACGAACGAGTCGGACACCTTCTTCTGGCCCGCCTCCAACATTCACCCTACCCACCAAATCTACGCGGAGTTTGACGCAAAGGAGCCCATCGAGGCCGGCGATTCCTGGGCGTTCACGTTCGAGCGTCCCGGTTTCTGGCGGTACCACAACCACCTCGGCCCGGAGCGCAGCGGGCTGGTCGTCGTTAGCGGCGAGCCTACCGAGCCGCCTGTGCCACTGGTGCTGACGACTGAGGGTCTTGACTTCGGCGAGCCGTCCGATCTGTCTCTGGCGCAGTACATGGAGCTGTATGAGAGCGACAACGCCATAACAATATTCCTGCGTGAATACGGTCCCGCCGGGACCGTGAAGGCCCTGCTGGAAGGGTCGAAGCGTACGAACGCCGACTGTCACCAGCGCGCTCACGACGCTGGCCGCATGGCATATGAGCTGTTCGGCGCGGCGGCATTCTACCTATCGAGTCATGAGTGTCAGGCGGGGACGTACCACGGAGCGACGGAGGCGCTATTCCGGGATCGCGGCACCGTGAATCTTCGCGAGGACGTGTCCGCCCTTTGCAGCTATGCGAGCGTCTCATTCTACTACTTGCAGTGCCTTCACGGAGTCGGTCACGGTCTCATGGCGTGGACGAGCTACGAGCTCCACGACGCCCTCTCGCTGTGTGAGGAGCTTGACTCCCCTACCGACCACCGCGCCTGCTATTCCGGCGTGTTCATGGAGAACGTCATAGGCGGTCTATCGGGATTGATGGGCCACGTGACTGAGTACCTGTCCGGTGACCCGCACTACCCCTGCAACTCGCTCGACGAGCAGTATGTGCAGATGTGCTACTTCTACCAGAGCACGCGGATGATGATCCTCTACGAGAATGATCTCGGCAGGGTCGCCGAGACCTGCGCCGCGGCCCCCGAAGAGGCCCACCACTACTGCTTCCGCAGTCTTGGCAGGGACGTGGGAGGCTTCACGGTCGGAGATCCCGGGCGTGCCATCGAGCTATGCGGCCTTGCAGAGGATCCGACCAACAGGGCGTACTGCATCGAGGGAGCCGTACAGAACAGGTTCTGGGAGGTCTCAGGGGCGGACGAAGCGCTCTCGATGTGCGCGATGTCGACCGATGGGGGCGACCGTTTCGCCTGCAATCGGACCATCGTCTTCCGCGCTCAAGAGCTCTACGAGACCGTCGAGGCATTCTCCGCGTTCTGCGATCGTGTGGACGAGAGCTTCAGGGCGTGGTGCCACAGTAAAGAGATTACGCAGGTCGGCAGCGAGTCTCCATAGAGAGGGGACGCACTTCCAACCGGTCGATGTTACTTCTCGCTTGTTCCTCGCACTCGTGGTCTTCTCTTGGATATCTGTTGACAGGCTCGCCGTCCGTTCATAGACTTACGGCCAACTGTGGCTCATGGACCGTTCGAGTCACCCTTGAAGGGTAATCTCAACGAGGCTCTTTATGTTTGAAGAACCGGAAGAACCGTCGCTCGGCAAGAAGATCGCCGGACACTTTCGCGCCACGTTCATCTCGGGAGTGCTGATTCTCGTCCCCGTCGCCATCACCTTTGTGCTGGTGTCTTGGGTTTTCAACAGCATAGACGGCCTGCTCGGTGATGTTGTTGACAGATTCATCGGTCGGCATATTCCCGGGCTGGGCCTGCTCATTCTGATCTTCATGGTATATCTTCTCGGCCTGGTATGGACCAAGCGCCTCGGCAGACGCACCATCCGCACTCTGCAGCTCTTTCTCCTAAAGATTCCCCTGATCGGCGCGATATACGGCCCCGCCAGGAAGCTCATCGAGTCGTTCACGGGCGAAAGCACAGCAGGCTTCAAGCGCGTGGTGGTGGTAGAGTACCCGAAGCAGGGGACCTGGATGATCGGATTCCTCACGGGGATATCGAACGTCGTGCCCGGCACCACCATGGGCGTCATTTACCTACCAACCGCTCCTACTCCCAACTCAGGCTGGGTCGCGATGGTGCCTATCCAGAACATCTACGACACGACTATGACCGTTCGCGAAGCAATGTCGATGGTGCTGTCGGGCGGCATATCTTCACCCGTGCAGATCGACCTCAAGCCGATGGAACCCTCGGAAGTGGGTGAGTTCGCATCCGTTGGTCCGCCCGGGTCGCTGCCCACGGTCCGCCCCGAGTCCGGGGTGTTCAAGCTGTCCTTTATTGGTGACGAAGACGACGAAAACGAATCGAGGTGAATAGATATGGGAGTTGACGCCAACAGAGTCCGGCTAACGGGAGAGAATTCGTTCCTGAGATTGGGCGAGTCCGCCGACGCCGAACCAACGACCGGCAACAGCCACTGGCGGATCGTTCACTCGCCCAAGGGGCCGGGCCACGTGCTCTTTACGAAGGGCGAGTTGACCGGAGGCGAGGCCCGCATCTATTCCGACAACATCGACATGGCGCGGTGGCTGCAGGAGGGCGTGCAGGCGTCCATGGACGACCAGTACGACGGTGACATCCCAGTTATCGAGGCTGACTTCTGGAAGTCGGGCGACACGCTGTCCTTCTGGACTGAGTACATCGAGTCGCGCGACGACTACATCACACTGACGTGGTACGACATCGGCGAGCCGGTGATGGTGGCAAATCCGCCCGGCGAGAAGGAGGGCCAGCCACACGGCGTGTACAGCCTTCTCATCCCCGCGGCGCGGGCGCAGATGACCATGAACGGCATCGTCGCGTCCGGCAAGGCGCATCCCCGGCCATTGGACGACTCGACAGTCATCAGCACCTGCTGCATCGCCCTGTCGGAGACGTGGACGATCCCGCGAGATCACGAGTGGGCCTCAGACTAAGAATGGTTTTCTTCTAACCCATCGTCTCACTCGATGCCCTGTCAGGTCGCCGCCTCTGCGCCTCCAACCACCTGCGCTTCTGCTCACGCCGAGTTTTCTCATCCGGCGGGACGAACCGGGCATGAAACGCCGCTCGATACTCCTCAAAAGTACCCGCGAGGATTGCAGCTCGGATCTCCTCCATGAGACGCAGCACGAACCGGACATTGTGGACCGTTGCCAGTCGTTGCGCGAGAAGCTCGTTGGCCTTGAATAGATGGTGAACGTACCCGGCGGAGAAGGTCTCGCAGGTGTAGCAGTCGCAGTCCTCTTCGATTGGCGTCTGTTGGTCTCTAAAGGGCGCGGTGTCGACGTTGACGCGACCGTCACGAACGAAGAGCGCCGCGTTTCGCGCGATCCGGGTCGGCAGGACGCAATCGAACATGTCTATACCGCTCGCAACACATTCGACAAGGTCCTCCGGAGAACCGACGCCCATGAGGTACCGGGGCCTCTCGGAGGGTAGGAGCTGGGTCGTATGCCCTACGGTGTCGTACATGTCGCGCTTGGACTCTCCGACGCTGAGACCGCCGAGGGCGTAGCCCGGAAAGTCCAACGCCGTGATCTGCTCCGTCGATACCTCACGTAAGTCGGGGAAGGTCCCGCCCTGAACGATTCCGAAGAGCATCTGGTCGTCACGAGTTTGCGCCGCGCGGCATTGCTCGGCCCACAGTGTCGTCAGTTCGACGGCCTCGGCCACACCTGCGCGGTCGCTGCCTCCGGGCGCGCAAACGTCGATCGGCATAATCACGTCCGCACCGATTCCCTCCTGATGGCGTATGACCGATTCGGGACTGAACATGTGCTTGCCGCCGTCGATGTGCGACCTGAACTCGATCCCCTCATCGCTGATGTTTCGCAGGTGTTCGAGGCTGAAGCCCTGGAAGCCTCCGCTGTCGGTCAGCGTAGGCCCGTTCCATGCCATGAACGCTGCGAGGCCGCCCGAATTCCGGATGGACTCCACACCGGGCCGGAGGTACAGGTGATAAGTGTTGCCTAGGAGAATCGTCGCCCCCATCCGGCGAAGGTCGTTGGGATCGACCGCCTTGACCGAGCCTTGCGTGGCTACGGGCATGAAGGCAGGGGTCGGCACGTCGCCGTGCGGCGTGTGGAGCGTCCCAATACGGGCGTCGCCGTCGGTCTTGTGAAGTGTGAAATTGCTCATTGAGTATGTGTCGGGCGTGACGGCTCATTTCCGGATGCCTGATGTTCGCGCTCGTCGTCATTATATGCCAGACGGAACGTAATCATTTTGGGGCCGAACCTGATTGAGTATAATGTTGCTTTCAGCACAGCCAGCAGAAAGCGATCCAAAATGAACTCGAACGAGATACGCGAACGATTCCTCAGCTACTTTGAGTCACAGGGGCACTCGCGAGTTGCCAGCTCCTCGCTTATTCCGGTGGGCGACCCCACGCTGCTGCTTACCAACGCGGGCATGGTGCAGTTCAAGCCGTACTTCTCGGGTGATGCAACGCCCCCTAATCGGAGGCTGACTTCCTCGCAAAAGTCCTTCCGCACCGTGGATATCGACGAGGTCGGCGACGCGACTCACCTGACGATGTTCGAGATGTTGGGGAACTTCAGCTTCGGCGATTACTTCAAGGATGGCGCCATGCGGTTCGCCGTGGACTGCCTTGAGTCCGCCATGGGCCTGCCGAGGGAGAATTTTGCCGCCACGGTACACGAGGGCGACGACGAGGCCTACGACCTGTGGCAGAAGCACGGCATCCCGACTGAGCGCATCTATCGATTCGGCGACGCGGACAACTGGTGGGGCCCTCCCATTCACGGGGAGGAAGGGCCGTGCGGGCCGTGCGCCGAGCTTCACTACGATTTCGGCGACGCCCGGCCCGGGTGCGGCCTCGACGACTGCGGCCCCAACTGCGAGAACGTGAACCCTGACACAGGGATGGTCTGCCAGCGGTACGTGGAACTGTGGAACCTCGTGTTCATGCAGTTCAACCGAAACCCGGACGGCAGCCTCCCGCCTCTGCCCGAGACCGGAATCGACACGGGAATGGGTTTCGAGCGGCTCGTGGTCGTCCTTCAGGACGCCGAGGACATCTACGGGACGGACCTGTTCCTGCCACTTATTCGCAAGGTCGAGGCAATCACCGGTCACGACTCCGAGGAGAGCGCCGAAGTGAGGCAGGCGATGCGTGTCGTCGCCGAGCACGGGCGAAGCTCGACGTTCCTCATTGCAGACGGCGTTGTTCCCTCCAACGACGGGCGGGGCTACGTGCTGAGGCGGCTCGTGCGGCGTGCCATCCGTCACGCCCGGAGACTCGGCATGGACGAGCCTTTCTTGGGAGATATCGCCGATGCGGTCACCGAGATCATGGGAGACGCATACCCCGAGCTCCGCAATAACCGTGAATTCGTCCAGACGGTCATCAAGCTGGAGGAGGAACGCTTCCTGTCAGTGTTCCAGAATGGCTACGCGATGCTGAACGACGCGCTCGCAGGCGCGGACTCCCTGGCGGGCGAGACAGCCTTCCGCCTGTGGGACACGTACGGATTCCCAGTCGAGATGACCCAGGAGATCGCAGCGGAGAGTGGCGTCGGCGTGGACATGGAGGGATTCGAGCGGCACATGGCCGAGCAGCGCGAGCGTGCGCGTGCCGGCGCGACGTTCGGGGCCGACCGCACGAAGATACGGCAGTACGAAAGCCTCGGCGTAGGCGGAGTAAAATTCCTCGGCTACGAGTCGCTGGTGTCGCACACGGTCGCCGTCGGCATATTATCCGACGGTGAGGTCGCCGGCGAGGTGAACGAGGGTGACGAGGTGGAGATCGCGCTCGTGGAGACCCCGTTCTATCCCGAAGGCGGCGGCCAGGTCGGCGATGTGGGCGAACTGGTCGGCCCGGAAGGCAAGATTATCGTTCACGACACGCAGCGAGTCATGCCCGATCTCATCATGCACTTCGGCAAGGTCGCGCAGGGCAAGGTCTCGTTGGGACAGAGCATCGACGCCTATGTCGATCCCGTGCGTCGAGAGGACACCGCGCGAAACCATACCGCTACCCACCTGCTCCACGCCGCCCTGCGTGAGGTGCTCGGCGCACACGTACGACAGGCAGGTTCGCTCGTAGCGCCGGACAGGCTCCGCTTCGACTTTTCCCATGTCGAGCCGGTGACGCCCGAAGAGATGCGGCAGATACAGTTTCTCGTGAACGAGAAGATTCGCCACAACGCCACGGTGATGAAGTCGGAGGACAGGTACTCCAACGCCATCGTGCGCGGCGCGCTCGCGTTCTTCGGCGACAAGTACGAGGACACCGTGCGCCTCATCGAGATCGCGAACGGCGCGACGTTCAGCTTCGAGGTCTGCGGCGGAACGCACGTCGCCCGGACGGGAGAGCTTGGCTCGGTCTTCGTACTCGGCGAGTCGAGCATCGGTGCGGGAATGCGCCGCATCGAGGCGACGAGCGGACGTGGAGCGGAGCGCGTGGTGAACGAGCGGATATATGCCACCAACGCAGTGGCCACCAAGCTCCAGACACCCGTTGCCGACATAGAAGGACGCATCGACGGCCTGCTCGACGAAATATCCCAACTGCGCCGTGAGAAGGAGGCACTTGAACGCAAGCTATCCCTCACGTCCGCGAGCGGTCTCCTCGATAGGAGGCAGGACGTTGATGGCGTTTCCGTTCTTGCGGCCCGAGTGGATGCAGCGAACGTGGACTCCATGCGGGAAATGGGCGACTGGCTCAGGGACAAGATGGGCAGCGGAGTCGTCGTGCTCGGAGCCGTCATAAACGAGCGTCCTTCCCTCATCTCCATGGTCACGCCCGATCTGCGTTCAAGTGGGCTGGACGCTGCCGGCATCGTGCGGGGAGCGGCCAAGGTGATTGGCGGTGGCGGTGGTGGAAGACCGGATGCCGCACAGGCGGGAGGCAGGGACGCCTCAAAGCTCGATGACGCGCTCAACCTCGTGCCAGGCCTCGTCGAAGAGCAGTTGGACCAAGCGTGAGGATTCTCGCCCTCGACGTAGGAGACAAACGCATCGGCGTGGCCGTCAGCGATCTGCTGGGCATCCTCGCGTCACCGCTTACCGCGATAGAACGCGCGTCGGACAGCAAGGCCATCGACGCAATAGTGCGAACCCTGGACGAACAGGAAGCGGGCGAAATCGTCGTCGGTCTCCCCATCTCGCTGAGCGGCGGGTACAGCGAGCAGACAAAGTCTGTGGCCGCCTTCGTACGGAAGCTGGAGGCCCGTTCTCCGGTTCCTGTGAAGACGGCTGACGAGCGATACTCCACCTTCGAGGCCGAGCGACTCTTGAGTCAGTCCAAGCCGAAAAGGGCGCGAAGTCGAGGCGAAATCGACTCTGCGGCAGCGGCGGTCATACTTCAATCGTACTTGGACACTGGAGCATCGGGCTAGCAGGCTGCAATACGCGGGAATACTGCCCTCTCCTCGCTCCCCTGCCTAGTTGCGTTTCAGTACCGGGCCGTCAGGATCGGCCTAGGCGTCTGTTATACTAGGGCCACCTTCGCCCGGGACCCCTGATGACCAAGCAGCTCGGCGTCATTGGATATCCGCTTTCTCACACTCTGTCGCCCATTTTCCAGCAGGCGGCGCTCGACTACCACGCGATCCCGGTGACGTACTCGGCTTGGCCGACCCCGCCGGAACGCCTCAGCCAGACCGTAGAACGCCTGCGCGGAGCGGAGTACATGGGGTTCAACATCACGATTCCCCATAAAGAGCATATGGCGGAATTGGTAGACGATGTGGACGAAATGGCCCGAAACATTGGAGCGGTCAACACGGTAGTCAACCGGGGCGGTGTGCTGGCCGGGTACAACACGGATGCTTACGGATTCGTCAAGAGCCTGAAGGAGAAGGCTGATTTCGAGCCTCGAGGCAAGACCGTTCTTCTGCTGGGGGCAGGCGGGGCGGCAAAGGCGGCGGCATACGCCCTTGCGGGCGAGGGTGTTGAGAGTCTGACCATCGCCAACAGGACGGTCGCGCGTGCGGAGTCGCTTGCCGAGGACGTACGAGGACTACTCCCAAAGGTCGACGCCGTACCCTTAGCAGATGTCTCGGGCGACGCCGACCTGATCGTCAACTCGACATCCATAGGCATGGCGTCAGGCGACGGGGCGGGACGGACTCCGTTAGAGGCGGCAACCATACCGCGTGACGCGCTGGCATATGACATGGTGTACACTCCGGCAGAGACGCCGTTCCTCCGGTGCGCTCAGGACGCAGGAGCGCGCGTATTAGGGGGGCTATGGATGCTCATCTACCAAGGGGCGGCGGCGTTCGAGCTGTGGACTGGGAAGGATGCCCCAGTAGACGTGATGTATCGAGCCGCCCAGCAGGCGCTTGAATAGTACGGTCTCCATATGATCTTAGTAGCTTACTCAAAACACCCTCACCCCCGTATCAAGTACGGGGCAGGCTCTAGCCCTCTCCCACGACGGGAGAGGGGATAAATCGGCATCTGCCAGTTCGTTATATTCAAGTTGACTGAGTACTAGTGGACGAGAACTCATGGGACCGAACATCTATCTGACCGGGTTCTCCGGCAGCGGCAAGACCACAGTCGGCAAGCAGGTCGCCGCCATGACCGGCTGGACCTATCGCGACACCGACGACGAGATCGTCGCCGCCACCGGTCGCGCCATCGAGGATATCTTCCGCGAGGACGGCGAGGCGGCGTTCAGAAAGCTCGAACGCAGTGTCTTGGAGTCGGTCTCCGAAGGTGAACGTCAGGTGATATCGACTGGTGGCGGCATCGTCGTCGACGAGCGCAACCGCCGCACGATGGACGCTGCGGGCATCATCGTCTGTCTCGAAGCTCGCGCCGACACGATGTACCGCCGGTTGTCCAGTCCGGATGAGGCCCGTGACGAGCAGGTGGTCCGTCCTCTCCTGCAGGACTCCGACCCGTTGCGCCGCATCATCAGCCTCAAGGCCGAGCGACAGGCGTTGTACGCGCTCGCTCACTGGACTATCCATACCGATGAGTTGTCCGCGAGGGAGGTGGCTTCCGAGGTCGTGAGAGCGCGGGATATCCGCCTGAAAAGAGCGAGTGCGGCACGGGCCTATGACCCCGATCTTGCGGCAACGGTGCGCACGTCCTCCGGGGACTACCCCGTATGGGTGGGCTGGGGACTCTCCCACACGGTCGGTGAGCGCATCAAGTCCCTGATAGGTCCCTCCGCCGCCTATGTCATTACCGACAATCTCGTACATCGACACGCGCGGAAGGTTCAAATGTCGATGGAGGCGGCCGGAGTTCCCAGCCACATCTTCGTCATGGAGTCGGGCGAACGACACAAGAGCCTCGACACCCTTTCGCACATTTACAGGTGGCTTGCCGAGCGGAAGGCCGAGCGGGGCCACCTCATCGTCGCGGTCGGCGGCGGGGTCGTGGGCGACGTGGCCGGGTACGCGGCTGCGACCTATCTGCGCGGTATGCCTGTCGTGCAGGCCCCGACCACGCTCGTGGCGATGATGGATGCGGCTGTAGGGGGCAAGACCGCTGTCGACCTGCCGCAGGGAAAGAACCTCGTCGGGGCGTTCAAGCAGCCGGAGTTCGTACTCGCGGACGTGGAGGCGCTTTCCACACTACCCGAGCGCGCCCTCGTTTCAGGTTGGGCGGAGGCTATCAAGCACGCGCTGATCCTGGACGAACCGCTGCTCCGCGTTTTCGAGGAGAACATCGACGCGATCAGATCACTAGAACCGGAGACGGCAAGCGACGCGCTCCGCCGGAGTGTGGCAATCAAGGCCGGCGTGGTGTCGCGCGACGAGCGAGAGACGCTTGGCATTCGCGCGCTGCTGAACTACGGTCACACGACCGCTCATGCCCTTGAAGCCGTTACGGGCTATGAGCGCTACCTTCACGGCGAGGCGGTGAGCATCGGCATGATGGCGGCGGCGGATATCTCCAACCGGATGGGCATGTTGAGCGACGAGGATGTTGTACGCCAGCGCTCCGTGTTGGAGGCCTACGGACTGCCGCTCAAGTACCAAGACGCCGATCCCACGGCAATCAAAGACGCGATGAGCATGGACAAGAAGACGGTCGGTCGAAGAATCAGGTGGGTGCTCTTGGACGGCATTGGCAATGCGGTGACCCGAAGCGACGTTCCGCCTGAGCTAATTGACCGAGCGCTGCGAGAGGTGTCAGAGTAATGTATACGTGGGCTTTAGCCTCGCCAGATGGTTGAATGGCTGGCGCTGGTTATTCTTGGCTGCGCGACGGCCACCTTCGGTGTCATGGTCGGCACCGGCGGGGGCGTCATCTTCGTTCCCATGCTGCTGATAATCTTCGATTTCGATCCCGAGATCGCGGCCGGGACCTCGCTCACCCTCGTTGCTTTGAACAGCTTTGCGGGAACGTACACCTACACCCGCCTTGGATTCGTGGACCTGAGAAGCGGGATTCTCTTTGCCGCCGTTGCCATTCCCGGCTCCATAATTGCCCCGTTCGCGGTCGCCAAGATCGGCGGCGACCTGTTTCGGATTCTGTTCGGCCTGCTGCTGGTCGTCCTTGCCACGCAGCTGCTCCTACGGTCATATATGCCCAAGCGAGTCAAGAGGCCAAAGCGGATGCGCTCCTTCAGGTCGTTCATCAAGGAGCGTCGCATCGACACCAAGCGCGGTCAGCGTTTTCGGTACCATTTCAACGAACCGCTCGCGACCTCGACGAACTTCGCCATCGGCTTCGTATCCGCCTTCTTCGGTACCGGCGGCGGCTTTCTGAGAACGCCACTGCTCGTGGGCGTGTTCAACTTCCCGGTTCGCGTAGCGGTGGCGACCTCGGTGTTCGCCCTCTCGTTCTACTCGACCGTAGGATCGGTGGTTCACGCCTCGCTCCTGCACGTCCAGTGGTTCCCGACGGTCCTGTTCGCCGGGATCGGCATACTCATCGGGGGACAGATCGGGGCACGACTGGCCGTTAGGATCCAGGGCGTATGGCTCGTCAGACTGCTCGTCCTGCTTCTCTTCGTCATGGGCGGACAGGTACTCTTCGATGGGATTCGCGGCTAATGACAACATTCGACTTCCGTTAGGGGGAAACATGAACATCAGCAAAGAGGCAAGGGATATTCACTATTCGGCGCTCGTCGTCGACACGCACTCCGACAGTCTCGCGTGGCCCACGCGGCACGGAGTAGACATAGGGCAGCGCCAGGAAGAGACGCACATGGACCTCCCCCGCATGAGAGAGGGGAACCAGAACGTCCAGTTCTTCGCATGTTTCGCTTCGCCGAGCTGGATTGAAAAGAAGAAGGTCGTGCAGGTGACCCTCGACTACATGGACTCGTTCCACACCCTGATGGGGAACTACCCTGATCAGATCGAGCAGGCCACGACGGCCGACGACGTGCGGCGCATCACCGACGCCGGAAAGCTCGCCGGCATCCTTTGCATCGAGGGCGGGCATTCCATCGACGACGACCTATCCATCCTGCGAATGTACCACCGTCTCGGCGCGCGCTACATGACGCTCACGTGGAACAACACCAACAACTGGGCTGACGGCGTCCTCGGCGAATCGAGGCATGGTGGACTCAATTACTTCGGCAAGGCGGTCGTGCGGGAGATGAACCGGCTCGGAATGCTGGTAGACATCTCGCACGTAGCTCCGGCCTCCTTCTGGGACGCCATTGCGACTACCACGAAGCCGGTCATTGCGTCGCATTCATCGGCCAAGGCCATCTGCGCCGCTCCTCGCAACCTGGAGGACGACCAGATCAAGGCGGTGGCCGACAACGGAGGCGTCATGGGCGTCAACTACGAGATCACCTTCGTTGGCGAGAGGTACCGCGTTGCCAAGGACGCCGTCGACGAGGAGAAGGCCGACGATGTCAAGAGAGCCGAAAAGGACCATCCGTCAGACTCCGGCGGGCTCAAGAACGCCCTGAGGGAAATCGACGAACGCCACGAGGAGAAGGTCGCGGAACTGGCGAAACCCCGCTACACCGAGATCGTCGACCACATCGACCACATGGTATCGGTCGCAGGAGTCGACCACGTCGGGCTCGGATCGGACTTCGACGGCGCGACAATGCCGGAGGGGATGGAGGACTGCACGAGAGTCCCTCTGATTACCGATGAGTTGGTCAGGCGCGGCTACGGAGAGAATGCTATACGAAAAATTCTCGGCGAGAACTTCATGAGGGTCATGGACGAAGTTCTCACCATCTAGCGCGCGGTCCTACGGAAACCCTTTCATAACGCTGGGCATGCTGGCGAAGGATGTCATCGCGCACTTTCCCATAGGGCTGACAGGGGAAACACTTCGAAAAGGCGGGTTTCAAACCTGCCTTTTTCTACACCAGCGACGGAAGGAATCCAATCTCATATCCTTCCCCCGACGGGGGAAGGACTAAGGAAGGGGGTTCCTCCCTACCCGACTGTCGCATGCGGGTTGCGGTCGACAAGTTCCTTGACGACGGTATCCTTGTCGGTTTCGCCGCTCCAGGGTGTGGGGAGCCGGTTCGTACCGAAGATGCGCGTCATTATCGGGTCGTCATTCCCCTCGCCGTCGGAGTGGACCGTATACCAGACGCCCTCTTGCTCGTCCAACTCGACCTTGATGTTTCGTACTTCGCCCGTCCAACCGAAGCTAACGTATCCCATGTCGAACCCTCAGTTGATGTCTTTTCTAGTCTTCGGCGCACTATGATACTGCAAGCCGTCCCGTTTGCAAACCTGTTACACCCAGCGACTCCAGGCCTCCTCGCGCCTTGTCCAGCGTTTCCTGGTACTCGGACTCGGGGTCGGAGTCGGCAACGATGCCGCCACCGACCTGGAGAAAGACCCGCTCTCCCTTCTTCACCATCGTTCGTATAGGGATGGACAGCTGCATCGAACCGTCGAATCCGATGTACCCTATCGCGCCACAGTATACGCCGCGCTGCACCGGTTCGATCTCGTCGATGATCTCCATTGCGCGTATCTTCGGCGCTCCGGTTACCGAACCACCGGGAAAGCACGCCGTTAGCAGGTCGACGGCTTCGTGCTCGGGCCTGAGCTTCCCGGTTACCGAGGAGACGAGCTGGTGCACATTCAGATAGCTCTCAACGGTGAAGAGCTGCGGCGCCCGGATGGTACCCGGTATGCAGACCCTACCAAGATCGTTGCGGAGCAGATCGACGATCATGATGTTCTCGGCCCGGTCCTTTTCGCTGGAGGCGAGCTCATCTCTGAGGCGGGCGTCGGATTCGGGAGTCGCTCCGCGCGGGCGTGTCCCCTTCATCGGACGAGTCTCCACGAAGCCGTCTTCGACCCGCAAGAACTGTTCCGGAGAGGCGCTTAGAACACTAAACTCCGGAAACTCCAAGTAGGCCCCGAACGGCGCGGGAGCGGTGCGCCGCAGGGCTCGATACAGGCCCCAAGAGTCCGTTTCGGCGGCAGCCTCGTAGCGCTGGGAGATGTTAGCCTGGTAGATGTCGCCGGCGACGATGTATTCCATCACGCGATTCACCGCCGCGAGGTACTGTTCGCGCGTGAAGTTCGACCGGAGGTTCGTCGCTGGAGTGGGCAACACGTTCGTGGGATCTGAGGCAAGACGCCCACGCCGAATGCGGTCTAACGCCCACTCCGCCCGATCTCCCCTACTAAACTCGGTCGTAATGAGCCATGCCCGTTCGTCCACATGGTCGAATGCGACAACCCAGTCGTAAATGCCGATGCTCATGTCCGGCAGATCGAGGTCATCGACGGCTGTGCCGGGCAGACGTTCGAGGAGGCCGCCCATCTCGTATCCGAAGTAGCCTATCGCGCCCCCCTGAAACGGCGGCCCATCCTTGCGGCGACTTGCTCTGAAGTCCGCCAGTATGCGCTTGAGCACCGAGAACGGACTGTCTTCCAATCGAGTGACTCTGCCGCGTTCCATCACCTCTACACGCCTGCCCTTGGAACGCAGCACCATAAGGGGATCGGCAGCGACGTAGGAGTACCGTCCAAGGCCGAGTCTCACGAGGGCGCTGTCCAAGATGACCGGATAACCGGCGTCTCGGAAGACTGAAGTCATTCCGATTGGATCGAGTTGAGGGTCTAACTCTTGGATCCGCGATTCGGTTGCTACGGCCTGGCGAGTCTGCAAGAGCGGTCCAGGCGACGCCAGATTGAGGCGGGACCGACATGCCACGTGGGCGAGTCCGCTGAAAGCGTCGGCAACAATACTGTATAGTATTTGGCGCAACTGACACCACTGAACGGCATTTGCACGTCAACCATCATGGCCCTTCGACGGCTTCAAGACCGTCCTCATATCCTCGAAGTCGCCTATACCGCGACGCTTGCCGTACTGCGTCTCTTTCGCAGCCGGCTGAACCCCGGCGGCCTGGTCGAGAAGGTGTTCGTGCCGGGCGAGAGGGCAACGAAGGGCCTCATCTTCGACTGCAAGATGTGCGGCGACTGCGTCCTGCATAACACTGGCATGACGTGTCCGATGACCTGCCCGAAGAACCTCCGCAACGGCCCGTGCGGAGGCGTACGCCAGAACGGGAACTGTGAGATCGTTCCCGATATGCGCTGCGTGTGGGTATCGGCATGGGAACGATCTCAGAAGATGCCGCAGTTCGGCAGTGGGATCCTCGAGGTGCTCACACCCACGGACCGGCGGCTCGAGGGCACTTCGTCGTGGATCAACGACATCAGCCCCAGCGTCACCAAACGACCGGTCGGGTGGGATGAATGAGGTCGGGCTCCCGACTCGAACGAGTCCTGCGGGCGGGACACTTCGCGGTAACGGCGGAACTCCTCTCGCCGGACAGCGCCGACCCGCAGGACGTCCTGGATCACGCACGGGTCATTGGCGATTCGTGCGACGCCATCAATGCCACGGACGCATCAGGCGCGACTACGCACATGTCGAACGTCGCCGTCGCCGCGCTGCTCCGACAGGCGGGTTACGACGCAATCGTCCAACTGGCTTGCCGCGACCGGAACAGGATCGCCATGCAGGGTGATTTGCTGGGCATCGCCGCGCTGGATGTGCGAAACGTCCTATGCCTTACCGGCGACGGCGTGGGTACGGGCGATCACCCCGAGGCAAAGCCGGTATTCGACATGGACTCGATTACCCTCCTCCGAACGGCGCGGATTCTGCGCGACAAGGGACGGTTCCTCAGCGGCCGTGACATAGCTTCGCCCCCTCGCCTGTTTCTCGGAGGGGCTAGCAACCCGTTCGCTCCGCCCTACGACTTCCGTCCGTTGCGCCTAAAGAAGAAGATCGAGGCGGGCGCGGACTTCATTCAGACGCAATACTGCTTCGATATTCCGCGTCTGAGGACGTTCATGGAGCGCGTCGTTGACATGGGGCTCCACGAGCGCGTGTTCATTCTCGTGGGCGTCGGCCCGCTCCGGTCTTCGAGGGCCGCCTACTGGATGCGAGACAATATCCCCGGCGTCGTTATCCCGGACCCCGTAATCAGACGCCTACTCGGAGCGGGGAAGCGGTCGCGCACCGAGGGCAAGCGCATCTGTATCGAGATGATCCAACAGATCAGGGAAATTCCGGGCGTCAGCGGAGTCCACGTCATGGCATACCGGCAGGAACATCTCGTTCCCGAAATAGTCGACGAGGCGGGCTTGCTGCCCAGGCCCAATCTGGAAGCACTTGAGCGTGCTTACTCCCCTGACGTTGATGCTGTCGAAACGGGCCGAAGCTAGGCGCTCCCAATCCGAAAGACGGACTTGCCGCACACGGTGCAAATGCCCTTCGTAGCTTGGCGGCCGTTCTTCATAGTTATGAGTTCGCGCTGGATGATATCGCGTTCAGTCTTGCACTTGAGACAATACGCGCGCATTTCATCCACCTCCAAGAAATAGGTCCGCCCCGTTCATCCACATTGTTCAGCCGCTTGCGGCAGGACTGTTGGCCCGGTGACTCCATTGTATTGTCTTGACAAGTTTCGGACAAGTCCCAAATTAATTCAGGAAAATCCACGCATGTATTGCACTCCCTCAGCTGCGCCACGCACTTTCGCAGCAACTGTACCCTACCCTGCGTGGCATTCAGGTACGGGGAGAATCCAACACGACTTTGGTGCCGGCCAGGTAGTCATGGACACACCTTCGGCTCTTGGAGAGTATGAGTACGTGGTCGATGACGACGTATGGCGGGATGAGGGTCAGGAGCCAGTTGACGAAGTACCGCAACACGACGCTCCTAAACACGTTCCCCTTCAAACCGGTTTCCTCGTCGACGATGCGGATACCTAGTAGAAATTTCCCTACGGTCTGGCCCTCACGTCGGAGGAGGACGACCTGGTACGGCACACCGACGATGCCAAGAAGGAGAAGAGCCATTGTCACGAACGCCGGCCCACCCATGTCTGCCGAGAGCATCCCAGTAACGAATGCCGCCGGGGACAGCGGGAGGTCGACGAGCCACGCGGCGAGGCGTCTCCACCTTTGGGCGGGGTACAGGATGTCCATCGGCGCGTCCGTCGAGCCGCCCAAGGGAGTCCTGCACCGCCGACACCAGCGGTCGTTGCGCGCATTCTTCGTCTGGCATCGGGGACAGTTGATAGCCTGGAGCGGCTGAAGGGTCATTGTCCTTCCCGCCGTTGTTGACCGCCCTCGGGGGCAACACTACAATAGCGCCTCAGTCGAGACGCCTTCCGAGAGGAACCGAACTATGCCGGAGCTTACCCTAAGTCCCACTGCCGTTCAAGCCGAGCTTCACAAGAACGGAGTGACGGACGTTGTGTGGCTTCCCGATACCGAGAGCGGCCACATGTACAACCTGCTGCAGGCCGATCCTGCCCTGCGGATCATCCCCATCGCCCGCGAGGCCGAGAGCATGCCCATAGCATCGGGCCTGTGGATCGGAGGTCGAAAGCCCGTCGTGATGATCCAAAACACCGGATTCTTCGAGTCCGGCGACTCCGTGCGCGGCATGGCCGTCGATATCGCCGCGCCGCTCGTCATCTTCATCGGGTACCGTGGATGGACTCGCCGGGGCGTCACGACCGACTCGGCGGCCCACATCACCGAGCCTACCCTTCACGCCTGGCGGATGACCTACTACCTCGTCGAGCACGATGAGGACATGGACCGCATCTCGGTGGCGTTCGAGGACGCAGAGAGAATGCAGCGACCGGTCGGCGTCCTCATCGGCGGGGAGTATTCAGGGTAGACCGAGCTACCGACTCGAGGACCTTGGGTCTCCTCAGGCGTTGCGTCGCTCGATATCGAGCACCTTTTTGAGCCGACGCACGTACTTCTCTTCTTCCTCGATGAATCTCGCCGAGAGAAAGGCCGTCACGACCTCTTTGGCCAACTCCTCCCCGATGATGCGCGCGCCGATGCAGACTACGTTCATGTCGTCGTGCTCGACACCCTGCCTCGCGGAGTAGGTGTCGTGGCACAGCCCGGCGCGAACCCCTCGCACCTTATTGGCGGCAACGCTCGCTCCAACGCCGCTTCCGCACACGATTAAGCCGCGCTCCGCCTTGCCGTCGGCCACCCGCACGGCGACTGCCTCGGAAAAGTCGGGGAAGTCGTCGAGGGCATCGTACTCGTAGGCCCCGGCATCAACGACCGTGTGGCCGAGCGCTCTGACGTGCTCAGCAATCAGGTTCTTCATCTCGAAACCCGCGTGGTCTCCACCCACGGCTACCCGCATTTGTACTCTCCCGCGTCGGCGTTTCTCGGTTCAAAGCTTACCACAGAGGCCCTCACGCCCTCAGGTGATAGAATCGGGTTACTTTTCCCCGCGTGTGCATAGTCCATTGGTCAACAGAGGTTCAAGCCTAGCTGTGTCTGAGCGCTTTTTCGCCAGCCCGGCGCGCGTTCGGAGGCTGCTTGGCGAGATAGATGATGGTAAGCCCGACAGCGGGACACTGTATCTTCAGCCTTGGAGCGGCAGAATGCCCCCCTCTCTGAGTCTCTCCCTCGCGGGGGCAGGGATGGGAAGCTCTGCGGCAAAGGACCAGATTCGCAAGTTCTCGAACGCGGTTCCTGAATCAGAGACCGGAGCGGCTGTGTTTTGGACCGATCGCAAGGCATTGGCTATTCTTCCACCCTTCCCTATCGACGAAGACCGGTTCACCGATGGAATCGACGGATCCGATCTTGAGGAGCTTTACGAGCGAGACGTAACCGTCGGAGTCGTGCTCCTGAGAATGGGCAGGTACGCGATAGGCGTGGTACGAGGCGATAAGCTGCTCGCCTCCAAGACCGATACTCGCCACGTCAAGAATCGCCACAGGGCGGGCGGGTCCTCCCAGCGGAGATTCATGCGGAGTCGTGACCGGCTGATCCGAGAGCTGTACGACGCGGGGTGCGAAGTCACCCGGCGAATCTTCGAGCCGTACCTCGACTCCATAGACTGCGTGCTAACCGGTGGAGAACGCCAGACGATCAACGGCTTTCTCAAGCGGTGCGAGTTCCTCGAAAGGTCGAAATTGCCGGTGATGAAGCGGCTGCTAGCTGTCGAGCGGCCAAGCCACAAGGCGTTGGAAAGCATCCACCGCGAAGTGTGGAAGAGTCGCGTCCTCGTCTTCGACAGGGCCAAATAGCGGCTATTGTGCCGTATATCCCCCGTCGACGGGTAGGTAAGAGCCGGTCATGAAGGACGACTCGTCCGAAGCCATGAAGAGCGCCGCGTAGGCGACATCCTCGGGCCGGCCAAGTCGACCCATCGGGTGCCGCTCCTCCAGAAACGCCTTCATTTCGGCGTCCTCAGTGAGCGATCTGGTCAAGGGAGTCTCAGTGAATCCGGGACCGAGACAGTTGACGCGGATGTTCTTCGAGGCCATGTCAATGGCGAGATTCCGGGTGAATTGGAGGACTCCACCCTTCGAGACGGGATACGGATTGAACCCGCTCTTCCAGCTTGGAGGATAGCCCACAACGCTCATGATGGAACCCAGATTCACGATAGAACCGCCCCCTGCCCTCTCCATCTCTGGTACGGCGTGCAGGGCCATGAGGTAGGTGCCCTTGAGGTTGACCTCGATGACGCGGTCCCAGACCTCTTCGGGATGCGTCGTCGAAGGGAGGCTCCGGGCGGTGATGCCTGCGCTGTTCACGAGAATGTGAAGGGCGCCGTAGGCCTCGACTGCCCCTCTGACGATGCCCAACGCCTCGTCGGAGTCCGTAACGTCGCCCGGGACGGGGGTGGCCTCCCCTCCCCTTTCCACGACTGCGGCTGCTGTCTTCTCTGCGCCTTCTTGGTCAATGTCTGACGCTACGACGCTCGCCCCATGTTCTGCAAACAGCAGAGCCGTGGCTTCTCCGATGCCGGAGGCGGCTCCCGTGACGATTGCGACCTTGTTCTTCAGTCTCATCCCCGCCTCACGTCAGTTGACTTCAACGCCGATCTCGCGGGCGACGCTGCGAATGTACTGCTGCCCCTGCACAGTCTGCGGATAAGGGAAGTGCTCCGCGTGGACGGTCACGTCATGGTCGAGGGCATCCATGCGCCTCAACATCGTGTGATAGTCCATCGTGCCTTCGCCGGGGACGGCCTCTCCGACATGACTCACTATCTTGCCGCCACCGCTGACGTCCACGTCTTTCGCGTGGAGGCCGACGATGTCGGCTCCCAGCCCGTCGAATATCTCGTCGACCAGCTCGGTCGTGCGATACGCCATGTGGGGGTGAACGAGGTTGACCGGGTCCATGAGTATCTTCAGCCGGGGCGACGCCACGGTGTCGAGCATCTGCTTGAGACGGTCCACCGAGTACATGCATGTCATGACGTGGGGGTGCGCGCCGATGTCCATCCCTGCATCCTCCGCAAGATCGGCCAGCTCCCGGATGCCGTCAAGCACCTGCCGCCACGTGTCCTCCTCCCACATCTTCGGCGTTCCACGTCCGACCAGCGTGCCGAAACCTACCAGATGTGCGCCGAGAATCTTCGCGTGCCGCAACTGACGCTCATATAGCTCCAGCGTGTACCGGTGGTCCTCGCGGTCGTAGCCGCCGAGTCCTCCCCAGGGTCTCGTTCCCTTGTAGAAGCCGGTGAACTCGCCGACGCTCAGGCCGTTGTCATCGAGAAACTCCCGAAGTTCGTGCACGTCGTCGTCGTCATATTCGGGACTGACCCTCTGGACGGTTATGGTCGTGACGTCCATCGTGGCCGCGCTCTTTAGAAGTTCGTTGCGGTCGGCCTGACCCTCAGGACCGACGGTAAGGTATTGGCCGAGCGGGGGACTCAAGATAATCACGATGTTCCTCCAAAGAGCTGCGTGCTTGCTACCAGGGTGATTGTACCGGAATATCGACAAATCGTCCGCCGCCTCGAACGGACTATTCGACCTCTGCAATTACCGACTGCCCGTTCAGCCCGACGATCCGCGCCCAGGTGATCTCATTGGTCAACTCGCGGTCGGAGTGGGCGGTAACCCGGAGGTAGTTGTCCGTCAGACCGACCCACTTGCTTGACTTGCGTGATTCCCACAGCACCGGACGAGCGGTCCCGACGAACCGGGCGCGGAAGGCTGCTCCCTGTTCCTTTGAGAGTGCGATTAACTGCCCTACCCGCTCGGACTTGACCTGCGGGGGAACGTCGTCACGGAAGTGCGCGGCGCTGGTGCCGGGTCGCGCGGAGTACGGGAAAACGTGCATCGCTGAGAATCCAACCGTTCGGCACAGGCGATAGGTCTCCTCGAAATCGCTCTCGGTCTCGCCCGGGAAGCCTGCAATAACATCCGTCGTGATGGCGGCGTCGGGGATGGCCTTCCGAATACCGTCGACCGCGTCGAGGAACTGCTTGCTGTCGTACCGCCTTCTCATGCTCTTGAGGACCGCGTCGCTTCCGCTCTGCAACGGGAGGTGAAAGTGGGGGGCAAGCCGGTCGTCCGACCACATCGCCAGCAGACGCTCGTCAATCTCGTGGGCCTGCAGCGACGAGACTCGAAGCCGCGCCATGCTGCATCGGTCGAGCACATAATGGATGAGACCGGTGAGGTCGATGCCCTCCAGGTCGAAGCCGTACGAGCCCAGCTGCGTTCCCGTGAGGACGACTTCCTTGTAGCGGCGGTTCGTGTATTCGTCTATCGTGCCAACGATCTCGTCCGGCGGAATACTCCGCTCGCGCCCACGCACCTTCGGCACGATGCAGTAGGCGCAGACCTGGTTGCAACCCTCTTGAATCTTGACCATTGCCCGCGTTCGGGCCGCACTCGGACTGATAGCCTGCACGTCGTCGCCGGTTGCACAGGGAACGATATCGTCCCCCGCCCAGTCGACGACGTGTCGCACGAGAGTCGCCTTCTCCGTATTTCCAACGACGATATCGACTTCGTGGAGCTGACGCAGGGTCTCCGGGGAGCGTTGCGCGTAGCATCCTGTGGCCACGATGGTGGCGTTGGGATGACGTCGACGCGCGCGACGGAGCGCTCTACGGGCCTTCGAGTCGGCCACGTGCGTGACGGTGCAGCTGTTCACCACGTATACATCGACGGGCGTGTCCTCGCTAACGACCTCGAAACCGGCCTCGGCAAACTCCGTTGCTAGGCCGCCTGAATCGGCTTGATTCAGCTTGCAGCCATGCGTCTCGATAGCCACTCGCGGCTTTGATTGTAGTTCGATATCGATCATTGAGAATACCACGCTTGATTCTACCACGCCGGTGGCCCTATCTAAGGAAGATTCGCGTCGTTTGATAGTGCATGCGGCTGCGTTGTAGGATGGTACTAAGCGGCGTTCGCAACACCTTCGCCGAGGGGAAAACGCATGGAGCAAGCAGGTATCACCGTTTATGGCACCGCGTGGTGCGGGGACTGCCGCCGAGCGAAGCTCTTCCTTGATACTCGGAAAATCGGCTATGACTGGGTTGACATCGAGGACGACGCCGAGGCCGCCATCAAGGTCATGGAGATTAACGGAGGGTATCGCAGCGTCCCGACTATTGTGTTCGAGGACGGCTCCATTCTCGTCGAGCCGAGCAACGCCGAACTCGCCCAGAAATTCGCAGGCCGCTAATCGTGGCGACGAGTGGTGATGGTTGACCGCACGGTAGGCGACGCTTTTGCCGAGGCCCTTCAACGCGGCGGAGTGTCGTGCGTATTCGGCATCCCCGGCGGCGGAAGCGCGATAGACCTTATCGAGGCCTGCCGAAGGGTCGGGATTCCCTTTGTTCTCGTGCAGCACGAGACTACCGCGGCGATGTCCGCCATCGTCGCGGGTGAGCTGACCGGATCGTGCGGCGTCTGCATGTCGATCATGGGCCCCGGGGCCGCGAATTTGGTAGGCGGAGCCAGCTTTGGGTTGTGGGAACGACACGCCGTCCTGAGCCTGACGGAGGCCTACCCCACCGCTCAGGCACCACAAATGTCGCTCCAGCTCATGGACCACTCGCAGATGTTCATGAGCTTCTCAAAGGCGTCCGAAGTGCTAAAGGTAGACCATCCCGGCGAACAGACCGAGCGTCTGATGAAGCTCGCCCTCTCCGAACGACCCGGACCCGTACACCTCGACATACCGAACGACTTGCTGACGCAGCACACAGGGCCGGAAGTACCCTTTACCCCCGACGTACAAGGTGACGCTTCCGAGGTCGTTGGCGATCTCGATGCGATCGCGGACGCAATCAACAATGCCGCCAAGCCCGTGCTCGTCGTCGGACCGGCAGTCGTCAGGGCAAACGCCTGGGACGAGCTTCGAATGCTTGCCGAACGGCTTGGCGCCGCAGTCGTCACGACCTCGAAGGCGCGGGGCATCATATCGGAAGATCATCCGTTGGCCGCGGGTATCGTCACGGGCGTGTACGGCGAGACTACATTCGAGGGACGGATTATCGCCCAAAGCGACCTGATCGTTGCCGTCGGACTCGACCGCATGGAGCTACTGTCTCCGTGGGAATACTCGCAGCCGCTCGTTTGCATAGACGCAATCGACACGTCCGCCGAGCAAGTTGGAATTCCCGCGAACACGGTGCACGGTCCGCTCAAACATATTCTTGCTCAGCTTACCGAGGCCGTTCGGCCTGCTGAAGCGTGGAGCACGGCGGAACTGAGTGAGTTTCGGGACTATGCGCGTTCGGCGCTACTAGCTGATTCGGATGAACTGAACTCGGCGACTCTACTCGAACGCGCTCAATACTTTGCTCCTCGCGACACAACGCTCGTCACAGAGACGGGTATCTACAACGCCGTCAACCTCTTCACATGGAAGGTACGCGTCCCCGACCTGTACTTCGGGTCCAGCGGGGCGAATACGATGGGCTTTTCGATCCCTGCTGCATTGGCATCCGCCCTCGTTCGGCCCCGGCAAAAGACCGTTGCCCTCGTTGGCGACGGTGGTTTCCTGATGAAGGTGTCCGAGTTGGAGACTCTGGCACGGGAGAAGCTGGCTCCGATCATCATCGTGTTCAACGACCGTTCGCTTGGCCTTATCCGCATCAAGCAGGCGGCGAAGGGCTACCGTCGTGACGCCGTAGACCTTGCGCCGGTCGATTTCGCTCGGCTGGCCCAGAGCTTCGGCGGGCGAGGTGAGCGAGTAAGCACACTGGCAGCCTTCGACACCGCTTTCAAGGCCGCCCTCGATGACGACCGGTTCACCGTAATCGACGCCCGGCTCGACCCGGACGTATATGCCTCACACATGGCGCCGATCAGAGGATAACTGTCCCTGCCGCCTTTGCGTTAACGTAACAGTTCGATACTCCCACCCCACGCCATGCCGTACGTCACAATCGCATCGGGAACGAGACTCTACTACGAGCGCATCGGCTCCGGCCCGCCGCTGCTGCTAATCATGGGCACCGGCCTCGACCACTCCATTTGGGACGCGCAGGTCGAGGCCTACAGTAGCGAGTTCGAGTGCATCGTATTTGACAACGCGGGAACGGGAAGGTCGGGCCGACCAGAAGAGCGATTGACGGTGCGTTCAATGGCCGCCGAAACAATCGGGCTGCTGGAAGCGCTCGGCATTGAGCGTACCCACATCTCCGGCGTGTCGCTCGGGTCGTGCATCGCCCAGGAACTGACGTTGTCCCGACCTGACATGGTCGAATCGCTCCAGCTTCACGGGACGTGGGCGCGGACCGACGGCTACGCCGGACGAAAGTTCCGGGCCCAAATCCGGTTGATTGAAATGCTGGACATGCGCGAATTCTATGAGATCAACGTTCTGTGGTTCATAACGCCGGAGTTCTTCGACGCCCACCCGGACGAGGTCGAGGCGCAAATCGACGCAATCGTTGCCAATGCGCCGAGCCGCGAGTCCCTGATCGAGCAGTACCAGGCCGACATTGAGCACTACACCCTCGACCGATTAACGCAAATCGAAGTGCCCACGCTCGTAACGGTCGGGAGCATCGACGTTGCCGTTCCACCGATGTATGGTCGAGAGGTAGCAGAAGCGATTCCGGGCGCGGAGTTCGTGGTTGTCGACGTGGGAGGGCACCTCTACAACATGGAGAACCCCGATGAGTTCAACCGGGTGACGTTCGACTTCCTCCGCCTCGTTCAGAGCGCCGCTGAGTAGTTTCTCTGGGCGTTCCAAAGGAATCACCTCTCGCCAACGAAATAGCACTCAACAGACACAATCGAACGCCATCTGATACTATGTGTTAGTTAGGAAACGATTGACAAATTGTAGAGTCGAAAGGACCCACATGAAACTCGATAGAATACTCATACCGGCAATAGCCCTTGCGGCAATCTTGCTGTTGGTTGTGCCAGCGGTGGGAATGGTAGTCGGCATGGCGGTCGCTTCCGACCCCGGGGACGATTCTTCGGCCTCGACGGGTGAACCTGAACTGGCGCCCTTCGAACTCCCACCACTTCCGGAAAAGGAGTTCCAGCCGGCTGATACACCTTCCCAAGTGTCGACCGTAGGTTCCCGCTCGGACTCTGGCAGTTCTACCGTTCAAGGAGAGATTTATACGTATGAGGACGGCGATAGGACCTTGAACGTTGTCCTGCAGGGCGATCTAGCCCTCAAGAATAACTCGGCCGTAACATCCGACGACAAGGTGGTCAAGTTGGGCCCAAGTCAGAGCATCGTAAAGAGTGCGGATGGTGGAGGGCAGGCGGGACTCCCCGTATTTCGTTCCGAATCGGGAGGAGGGCTGATGACGCTTCCAGGCGGAGTCCTGCTCGCGCTGGACCCGGAATGGGAACAGTCCCAAGTTGAGAATTTCTTCTCAAATAACGGTATCTCGCCGGAGCAGGTATCCGAGTTGGGATTTATGCAAAACGGCTTCCTAGTGGAGACCGACGCCGGGTTCCCATCGCTGGAACTGGCAAATTCGCTGGCTAGTCAGGATGGCGTAGAAGTTTCAACGCCGAACTGGTGGAACGAGGTCAAGTCAAGGTGAGGACCGCGTCCCCTTTGGCCTCAATACACCCACATACACTAAAGCCCCGGAGAGAATCACCCATGTCCTTTTTCTCAAATCCTTTTGACTCCTCAATGTTCTCTGCCCTGAGGACGCCTTTTCTCATCCTCGCAATCGCTTCCTTTCTTGTGCTGAGCACGGGCGATGCGGGTGGACAGACCGTTGAAGACGACCACGGCGACACGTACGACGTGGCTACGGTTGTAGAGTTAGATTCGCCGGTGGGCGGGCGCATCAATCCCGGCGATGATCGCGACGTATTCAAGATCGACTTGTCGGACGCAACTGGGGAAACGGATCTTTGGGTGTACACGCTGGATCCGGACCAAGACGTGCCATTCGACACCTTCGGTGGACTGTACGATAGTGCCGGCACTCTTGTTGAACTCAACGACGACGGGTTCCTTCGGGACTCCTTTCGCAGCTTCAGCATAAGGAGCGTAGTTCCCCCGGGCGTTTACTATGTGATTGTGGTCGGTTACACCGGAGATCCGGGTGACTACACCCTGTACGCGCAGACAGTTGCCAACCCCGGAAGCACTATCGAAACGGCCAAGACTCTGGTCCTCGGCTCGCAAGACGGAGGGCGGATAGATACCCTCGACGACACGGACTACTTCAAGCTCGATTTCACAGAAGGCACGCATGTGATCATCGATGCTCGGAGCGCAGACGTCTCGCCCCTGGACGCCGTTCTGCTTGACGCCGTCGGCGAAGAAATTTCCTCTAATTTCACATCGCTGGGCCTGCGGGGTTTCGGGGCCCTTTTCCCAATCGGCTTCGAAATCGAGGATGACTTCGAGCCGGGCTCGTACTACCTCAAGGTGACTAACCCGCTTGCGCCAGAGCCTGATGACGAGGAGGAGTCCGAAGAAGAACCAATTCCCTTTAGGTCCAATCCTTATTCCCTTTTCTTTCTGGAGGACACGGAATACACCGAGCTGCTTGACGACTGCGAGACTCAGACCGACGCGCTGAACGATCCGCTGATCAACGATCCGCTGCACGCATGCCAGTGGCATCTGAGCAGTCCCGTAAGGCAGGATATCAACCTCGGATCAGTCTGGGTTGACGGAGTCAAGGGTGAAGGAATCAACGTCGCCGTGGTCGATGACGGGATGTACCACGCTCATGAGGACCTGCAGGGCAATGTCAATACCGACCTCAACTACGACTACGGCGAAAACGAGGACATCTATGATCGCACTGAGCATCACGGCACTCACGTTTCCGGCATAATTGCCGCTCGGGACAACGACATAGGTGTGCGCGGTGTGGCGCCTCGGTCAACGGTATACGGCTACAACTTCCTAGGAGGACGAAACAGCACAATACTCAACCTGCTCGATGCGATGACTCGAAATGCGGAGGAGACCGCCGTGTCCAACAATAGCTGGGGTTGGACAGACGGTCCGGGGCTAAGCCCGTCCATTTCGTTCTGGAGACAGGCCATAAGGTACGGAACTACGTTTGGCTACGATGGCAAGGGTGTCTTCTACGTCTTTGCCGCCGGCAATGGACACCTTCTCGGTGACGACTCCAACCTAGAGGAATACAACAACGAATACGGCGTGACGGCCGCGTGTTCCGTCAATAAGGACGGCACCAGGGCCGGATACTCGGAAATGGGCGCCAACCTGTGGGTCTGCGCTCCTTCAAACGACCGCCCGAGCAGTCTGGGCGGAGTCAACGGCATCCTGACGACCGAGAATTCCGATCGCTACTTTCATGACTTCGGCGGGACCTCCGCCGCAGCACCGATTGTATCGGGAGTCGCGGCCCTGACGCGGGACGCCAACCCCGAGCTCACGTGGCGTGACATCAAGGTGATTCTCGCCGCGTCGGCCCAGAAAAACGATGCCGGTAGCCCCGGATGGGAAGACGGGGCGAGCAAGCACCCAGTCTCCTCCGCGGAAAACTACCACTTCAATCACGAGTACGGGTTCGGTGTGGTCAACGCCGAGGGCGCCATCGACCTTGCGAAGCGATGGACGAACCTGCCTGCCACGCAAAACACAACCGTGTTTTCGGATCTGCTCAATGTAACGATTCCCGATGCTCCTGCCGGTGGAGAACCGTCGACATTTACTCACACGCTCACTATAGATAGTGACATTAGCTTCACCGAATACGTTGAGGTAACGCTTGCCTTCGATCACGACTCCTTCCGCGACTTGGAGATCCTGCTAGAGTCGCCGTCGGGCGCCATATCAAGAATTTCCGTTCCGTTCAACACGTTTGACGCTCTCAACGCCTTCTTCGGAGAAGCCTATGAGCCGTTGCATGGACCTTTCCAGTTTGGTTCGGCCAAGCATCTGGGCGAAGACCCCAACGGTGAGTGGAAGCTTCACGTGACCGACCGTATCCCCGCCGTGGATGGCACATTCGTTGGTTTCGGCATCACCGTCTATGGACACGAGCGCGCGCCTGGCGCCGCAACACTCGACTCGGTGACGGTACATCCGGGCGGAGGGATACTCGACGTTGCCTGGACCGCTCCCGACGAGGCCGGCGATTCCGATATCAGCAGCTACGACCTGCGCTACATTCCGGCGGATGCCGATGAGACCGAGCCATCCAGCTGGACGATACTCGAGAGCGTTTGGTCTGTCGCCACAGGCGGCGACTTGGAGTACACGGTTACGGGAGTGGCCGACGGCACACTGTACGACGTACAAGTTCGGGCCGTTAACAGCTCGGGTGGCGGCCTATGGTCGGAAGCCGGCAGCGGTACTCCCCGGACCAGCCCCTGTGTTGTCGGAGACTCGGTGCGAGACAGGACGAACGCAGGACTGATCCACGACTGCGAGGCGCTGCTCAATGTGCGCGATACTCTGGCGGGAAGCGCAACGCTGAACTGGTCGACGGACACTCGAATCTGGGCGTGGGACGGTGTCATCCGCGAAGGTGATCCCCTGCGCGTCACAAAGCTAGTCCTCCGTGATCGCAACCTCGACGGAACGATCCCGGCCGCGCTGGGCAAGCTGAGCAGCCTCGTCGTTCTGAACCTGCACAGCAACATGCTGAGTGGCGCGATTCCGGATCTCAACAGTTTGACCAGCTTGGAAGAGCTCTACCTTGCGAACAACGAGCTAAGTGGAGGTATCCCGGAGTCGCTGGGCAGCATGGCGAGCGTGAGGCAGTTGTGGCTCTGGGGCAACCAACTGAGCGGCACGATTCCGAACCTGAGCGGCATGACCGGCCTCGAGACGCTGAAGCTGGCAAGCAACATGTTGGACGGCGGCGTGCCTGACGGGTCGATGCTGCCTCCCAACGTGGAGTGGCTGATTGTAGACAGGAACCCGCTGGGCGGCACGATACCGGACCTGAGCAGCCTGACGAGCCTGAAGCTCCTGTGGCTCCACAACAACGAATTGGAGGGTTCGATCCCGGCTTGGCAGGAGCTGCCCCCCAACGTGGACGATCTCAACCTGCGCGACAACGACCTCAGTGGTGTGATACCGGACCTGAGCGGCCTGGACAAGGCGACGCGGGTGCGACTGCACAACAACGACCTGAGCGGCGAGGTCCCGGCCACGCTGGGCGATCTGGACAGCCTGAAGCAACTTTGGCTGCACGGCAACGATTTGACAGGCATCGCGGCTGAACTGGGCGATCTGGCGGATACCCTGATCGAGATCGAACTCAAAGAGAATCCGTGGGGTTCTGACGCCTGCGTGCCGGCCGAGTTGGCAGACGTGGCAACCAATGACTACGACGAGGCCGGTATTGAGGTCTGCGCAAGCTCGGACGGTTCGCAATAGACGAGTAGTCTCTGTGGATGGGTGATCCCCGTCCGCAACGACAACGATCAAACGAGTACCAGCGCCGCCGAGAAACTTGGCGGCGCTGGAGTTCTTAATGGGCCCCTGAGTTTCTCAAACGCCGATAGAGGCAACTTGCCTTCTCGTACTCCGAGTGGACCGAGATCTTTGAAATGACGGGTAGTAATGGAAGGTTGGACTTGCGTTCTACTACGACAGGGCGGGTTTGAAACCCGCCCCTACCAAGTCATAGTCTAGTTTCCAATGGGGCGTGATATGATGCGCCACGCACCAATTGTCATGGGAGAATGATGGGCGATTTCCGGATTGAGAGTGGCGAGAGAATGCTGTTCATCGGGGACAGCATCACCGACTGTGGACGGCGAGAACGCGCGATTCCCCTCGGCGACGGCTACGTGAGCATGTTTGCGGAGCTTGCTACGGCAAGATACCCGGAGCGGAACATAGAGTGGACCAATATGGGCATAGGAGGCAATCGGACTACCCACTTGAAGGAGCGTTGGCAGTCCGATGTGATCGGACACAGGCCGGATCGTCTCTCGATCAAGATTGGAATCAACGATCTCAGCAGCTTTCGACGTGGCGACCCGGACCGCGTCCCGCCTGACCTATTCAAGAGTAGCTACGATCAGATAATGACCTCGACCCGTCGGGCCCTCGGCGAAATCCCCGTCCTCTTGATTACGCCGTTCTACATCTCGACCAACATGGACGACGATGTCGAAGGCTTAATGCTCCGCACCATTCCCGAATACATAAGCATCGTCGAAGAGATGAGCGTCAAGTACGACACGCTGCTTCTCAATCTCCACAACGTATTTCAGGAACACCTGCAGTATCGGCCGCCCAGCACATTTTGTCCCGAGCCGGTCCACCCGAATCACACCGGACACCTGGTTATCGCCAACGCTCTGATGGAGTTACTCAGTCGATGAGAATTTGCGTGCTTTGACCGACCTGGTTGAGATTGTCCTCGTCGGCAGTGACGAGGGCCGTATGAGGATATGAAGCCCATGAAGCGTCGTTCCCCACTCGCCAAGGAATTCGTCGGCGCCCGCGAAATGGACAACCAGGGCCTGCGTCCCGGCTACCGAGTCGGTCACCTCGATGGGACAACCAACTACGTCACCGACGACCGATTTGACCGCGCACAGCACGACCGGCTCCAACACGAGTTGACGGTGGTCGACGCCTACTCAGCGCTCGTCGACATTGAGAAACTTCAGCGGGGGCGTATCAACGTCGTCATCCAGGCGCTCGGCCCTGAAGAGCTGTTTGTCCAGGAGGAACTGCAGGACCCGTCGGACGAGCCGCCGCGTGGCGTTCGGTCGTGGCGACCGGTCTTCACGGGCGATGAACTGGTCGAGCGCATAAAGATTGGAATCGACGAGCACCTGCGATTCGCGAAGGCGCACGAAGACTACATCGAAGCTGCGCTCACGGAATCCGACGTTAGACGCATTGTCGCCGATGGCAAGATCGCAATGGTTTTGATGCTCGTCAGCGGCTACATCGCAGACAGTCTTGACGTTCTTAAGGAGTTTCACGAACTCGGCATCCGGGTGATGTGTCCCAGCCACCTCGCCGCGACGCCCTGGGCGGATTCGAGCGCGGAACTGAATGACCCTCCGGGATTGACCGACTTCGGACGTGAGGTGATTGCAACGTGCAACGACATCGGTGTCTTGGTAGACCTCGCTCACTGCTCCGACTACACCTGCCACGACACCCTAGCGGTTGCGAACGCGCCAGTGATCGCAACGCATACCAAGGTCAGGGCCATCACCGGGAGTCTGCGCGACATGAGCGATGAAGTGCTTCGAGGCGTCGCCGACACCGGCGGAGTGGCCTGCGTCTTGGCGACGACTCCTCGGACTGCTCAGGAACGTCACGCGGCCCGGCTCAAGCGCGACCGCGACCTGGCGAATAGATACGAGGACCCCTTCGATCTCGCGGCGGCAAAGCTTGCCGACGCGCAAATCTGGAGCACGAAGCTCGATCTCGAAACCATCGACCACGCCGTCTTCGTTTCGGGCATCGATCACGTTGGGCTTTCGTCTCACGCACAGAGCGTTCCGCAATGGAAGGAGTTCACCGAGGCGCTCCTAGAACACGGGTACACCCCCGAGGACGCTTCGAAGATTCTCGGCGATAACGTACTGCGGGTCCTCAGAGGAAACATATGACGGGTGGGGCCCAAATCGTCCTTGTTCTGCCTATGGTAAGAACTCGTGAACCGCTTCTTACTGTAGACAGAACTTTCGAGCTCTTGGTCCACCTATAGCATCTGGACAATTCAGATTGCATTGGGCTCGCAATTCTGAGGACAGGTAAGTGGAATCCATCGTGGTCTCACTTGGCAATGCAAAGCAAGCAGAACCGCAAGGCATCCAACGTCAATCGTAGACGGCGCAGCAGCGTCCACCGGAGCACCCTCGAGCTTGAATCGGCTATCTACCATTACCTTGACGTCACCAACGAGAATCCCAAGCCTCTCGTCTGGACCAAGACTGCCGATCAGATACTCGCTAATGTAGCTCGCTTTTGCCAACGCACTTTAGATACAGGTCACTAGCAGGCTGCTGAAAAAACTGTTCTGTGAGAAAGGATACCAGCACGATAGAGGAGTAACCCCTTCGGCGCACCGGGCGTCGCGCCAACATCATTTCACCCAGTGATGCAACTCTACCGCCCAGCCGACGCGGAGACGCTTGGCACTACTCCTCCGGTCCCGGCACCCGTCTATACGACCAGCCATTGGAGATCGATAAATGAAGGGAGGGAGACGTCAAATGCCACATTCGGGTCATTCGATGACTTTTTCAGCCTGCCAGAAGAACCTCTGCGCCCGATCGTCACTGCATTGAAGGAGATTATCTTGGAAGTGAATGGAGACGCTTGTGATGTCGTGGGCCTAGGCGACAGGGCGGCGACCTATGGCGTAGGGCCGCTGAAGATGATCGACGGGTATTCCTATGTTCTTCCGTACAAGAATTGGGTAAACTTAGGATTCTACCAGGGTGTCGAGTTAGCCGATCCGGAAGGGCTGCTAAAGGGGTGGGGGCGAAGATAGAGCACGTGAAGATGCGCTCCCTCGACGGCGCACGGCGCCCTGCTGTCCGGACCCTTGTCGCTGCTCCGTACGCTAAACGCAGGTATGCGCCAGAGACCACGTAGCTAGCACCATGTGGCTCGGCTGCATCGTCCATCAACTGTCAACACACTGAATCGGCATACCTCAGATGTTCCAATTTTGCTCCGCCACGACGGCACATTTTCGCTCCGCTCTTGATAGTTAGGTGGTCAGCTTCCCGCTTAGGTATGGTCCTTAGGTGTCCTCTAAGCAAGCCAGTGCCGAACTGATGTGGTAAAGAACAGCGTAAAGAACCCTATGTAATACCAGTTCGCTTTGACCACACCATGAAGGGGTAGGAGCACCGGGTAGAGGCAGGTTTCAAACCTGCCCTTTATAAGGTTAGACGAAATCACCTTCACACCAACGATAGAGTTACGGCGTATTCAAGAGGAATCGGTATAAGTAGACATGGTTGTGTCTACAGTAAGGAGTAGCCGGAATGTGTGAGCCGCTTCTTACTGTAGACACAACCTTTTCTCTGAGCATTAGCTTGGAATTCTAGTGAAAGCCAAAGGATTCCAGTCCAGTTGGATGGGGTTGTTACCACAGTATGCAACACTTATCTTTGAGGTGTGTGGGGATGGGCTCGCGAGCCAAGCTGCTACGTCCAGTATTGGGCGCTTCAGACGAGAGCCCTTGACGACGTTGGCACGGTTAAGGCCCTCAGGACTAATGTTAGAATTTTATGGCCGGTCGATATTACGTAGCACTGGTCACTCGGCTTGGAACAGCAGGAACACGTCGTTGTCCGTCTGCAAGAACAGAGCATCGCCATAGATGCCGTACAGCGCCACTCTCTGCACCAGATCGAGGTATCGCTCCTCCTTTTTCCTCAGACCGTCTGGTTCCTCGCATGACTTTGCCGTGTAGAAGAAGTTCTGTGCATCGATCGTGATCGGCCCGTCTTCGATCTCCGCCGGACCCGCGTAGGAGTTGCATCCCGTGAACCCTCCCAGGCCGTGGTCGTCGAACCATATCGTCACATCGGTTCCTTGGACCACCTCGGTGGCCCGGTGGTGCCACGTCCCGGAGTCGAGCCTGAACTCGACGAAGGTCACCAGGGCCCATTCGGTGTCGGCGATGCCCTCGACGGCCTGAGGCAACGGCTCGAAGGTCAGAGTCTTGCCCCTGAGGGACCAGATTCTGAGTCGGAACGATCCTCCCTCTTCGTGTACCGAGTACTCCCTCGCCCACGTCAGAAAGTCGCCGAACTCACCTTCCGGAATCAGCGCATTCTTTTCGCACGACTGAGGGGACCCCACCATTGATTTCCCAGGAAACCGCAAAGCCCTCTCGGACGCTCTGTACGTCGCAACGTAGCTGCGACACTCGGTCGCGCCGGCGACCAGTCGATCGTCCAGGAAAGCCAGGGTGGGCGCGCGAACACCGTCCATCGCATCGGCTTCGATCAGGAGCCGCCACCCGGTGCCTTCCAGCTCAACGGGATGCCCCGGCAGGGGTTCCTGCTTGACAAAGACCAGCCTGTTCGCGCCTTCGGTGTCGAGGATCTCCAGCCGGTCATCCACAATGCGGAACCTCTCCCCCCGCCACAGGGCAGATTTGTATGCATCGGCCTGGTTCATAATGCCCTGAGGTTCGGGACAGTGCCGTTCCGTGCGGAAGCCGTCCTGAACCGAGAACCTACCGTCGGCATCGGCGATTGGGGCACCGTCCTTGGACCGCCCGTCGTAGTGGTTGCAGCCATCGAAGCCCACGAACCCGTCCTCAATCATCTTCAGTGTGACAGAAGACTCTTCAATGAGCGGACGACCGTCCAGCGATTCGAGGATCCATGTGGCTTCCCCAGCCAACTCTACAGCAGGGCTGGGCGATGGTGTCACCTCGGGACGGACGACAGTGGATGTAGGGACGCTGGTAGCCGTCGGCTCCCGGGTTGGTGAGGGCGTGGACTCATGGGTTGGTGTAGCCGTCGGCTCCCGGGTTGGTGAGGGCGTGGGCACTTGGGTCGGAGTGGCCGTCGGTGGGGTAGTTGGCGTTGGCGTGGCATCCTGGATTGGTACGGACGTTTCAGCGGGGAGGTGTGTGGGAGTCTGTGTGAGTGTCACCGCCGAAACCGGTGTGGTGGTTCCCTCAGATGTCGCCGTTGGCGCCGGGCCATCCCCACAGGCATTCAGTATGCTGATGACAAGCAGCCCTCCTAAGAAAGGGAGCCAGTCAGTATGAAGAAGCCTTGCTGCTACGTTCATTTAGGATGACCTCGTGAGACTCCCAGTCCGCTGCGGAAATGGTCGTGCAGTGGCTGACGGAGATACTGATAGGCTTTTGCAGGGGGAGATGATTGCCGTTAACTATTCCTGCCGGTCACCGGTTTTGCTGTCGGCACCACCCAAAACTGGGCCCTGCGAACGGACGACGGAAATCGTGATGCTGTCGAGAATGTCTGGTCTGGTCACATCAATGAGGCGCTTCGTCGCGATGGTACGGAGATCATCCAATCGGGAGTCTGAAGCCGTGCTCTCCAGCACAACTATCGTCCTTATTTGCCTCTTAGCGGAGTCGAACGACGTGCTGGCGTCAAGAACTCCGGATGCCTTGAGCACCGCGTAGTGGACGGCTGGGATCGCCTCTTCGAGTTCCGCCTCACTGAATCCCAGATCAGTGCGCACTTCGACCGACACACCCATGTGACTGCTTCTGAACAGTTCGAGTATGTCGAGGGCTGCTTTGGGAGGATGCCCTGTGAAAGAGACCCACGCGTGAGCGCCATCAACGATCTCCGCCCCTGCGAAAGTTGCGGGAGCCGCCGCACGGATTCTTGTGACCGCCAAAGCAAAGTTGTCATTCCAGGCAAACCGATCTATGGCCTCCTGGAGGGATATTCCATTTCGGTTGGCGATTGCCTGCAGGTCTGACAACTCTGCGGAATTAGGAGGATCGTAGATTTCAGGCGGTGACGCTTCAGGTGGGGCCGACTCCTTTTCTCCCGTCCCAGGAGTGTTGGTGATAAGTCCAGTCTCAGAACGAGAAGACTCTTCGTCATTTTCTCCGACGGGGCGATCGTTGCTGGCTGTCTCAGAGAAGGCCAGTTGGTCGGTTCCTAGTGCAAGAAAGACCACCATTACAACAGCAGCCGTGATGGAGACGCCCGATATGGACAGACCTATCAAGAGCCTTTTGACGGTGATGTTATCTCTCATAGTGCTAAGTTTGCATCACTGTACACGAAGTGACTCTTGCTAACGGCGCGGCAAACAAACTGCAGTGGCACATAGGCGGCCGCCTTCAACCCCGACGCGCCTCCCGCAACAGGTTCTAACCCAGTGATCTACGTTACCGGTCTCAAAGACTTGGCGACCCAACCAACTTCCTGAATATCAGGCGCTCCACAGATCGGACGAGTATCAATTGTGAAATTGAACCAAACGCCCTCGTGTGCAAACCAATGTTCGTCGTAGAGTTTTGGATGCGGATCGCTGAGATAGAACGTGATGCCCGATTCTGGCTTCGGCGCGACCCGGTATCCGACGTGAAATTGGTTGCCGTTTTCCACCTTCGTCTCGTGTGGGCCGAACGTCGCTCGGCGGACGATATCGGGGCCCATGGGAGAGCCTTGAGCATGTTGTTTGATGGTTAGCGTGCACCACAGAGCGTTTCGGTATCGCAATTCTGTATAGCCCCACTCAGGTCTCGCTTCTCCGCCATGGGCGTCATACCCCTCGGGAAGATATGAGGGCATATACAGGGTACCGAAGCTAGAGGGGAGGTCATCGGCGATTCGTTGAGGATGGGCTGCCTCCTCCAGCAGACGCGACAAAACATCCGGGATGGGTTCCAACGACTCGCCTATGCGGAGCAACTCTTGCTGGGACACGCTGTCACCTTCCCCCAGCAGGATCAAAACGGCGTCTTCCATCTCAAGAAGGAGCGTGGTCGCTGTGTCTCGATCCCACGTTGGTGGGCTGCTGTCCAGTTCATTCCAGCTCCCCTGGATTGAGGAATGCCGTACGTCCGGCCACGTCTATCATTTCGACGAATTCCGCTTTCGCTGTTTCCCTAGCAGAAGAGGATTGAACGACCATCAAGGTCGCGTTGTCCTCGCCCTCGAAGAGCTGTCCGACAGACGTTTTGGTCATCAGCCGCGTTTGAGAATGACGAAAGCCCTCCGGAAGATACGAGGGTACGTAGACCGCTGCGGGAGCTTCGGTCTCGAAATCGTGGCCGATACCCCTTACTCTCCTGGGATCTACATAGCTGAGAACCTGATCTACCCTGATTCGCCCTCCCGGGCTTGTCAGTTCTGAGGTGTCAGCACTGCCCGCCGCCTCTGGAGCGACGGACCGAAAAAGTCCTATGGACAAGATCGTTACCAGCGCCACGCCAGCCAAAAGGTAGAGGAATAGCCTGCCTTGAAGTCTCATCGTGTGCCCTCCTTCTTAAGCGAACTGATCACGGGCTTCTCGCGAATCCCGGCGTAAGTCCTTCCCTTGCCTAAGATACCGTCAGATAGTTTTCCGCAAATAGTGCGCGCACTGAGCTGTTTCAAATCCGTTGGCAAAGCTCTCTACCCCTTCAGAGTCTGAAAAACGCGCATCATTCGGGCAGATCAGTGGGCAAGTCGAGTGGCTCATTGAACGCGGTGAAGGTGTAGATCAATCTCCGCCAATAGTCTCCGCCTACAGCCGAGCGCGACGACCATCTCGGCCTCGCTGAAGCCGTGGAAATACCGCAGGACGACGGCCGCCCTCTGCTTCGGCTTAAGGATATAAATGGCGGTCCAGATTGACCTCCTGGCTTCCGATTCCTCCACGAGGAGGTCAGCGAGCGGATCCCGTGAGGTCAGATTGGTAACTTCTTGCAGTGGGAGATTGTGATGGTCGCGGAGTTTCAACTCCTTTAGGCTGATGTTGACCACGATCCGGTACAGCCAAGGTGCGAATGGCCGAGTTCCGTCGAACCTTTTGATGGAAGCGAATAGCTCCACGAAGACATGCTGGGTGACATCCTCGGCGAGGTCATGGCTCCCTACGATTCCATACGCAGTACGCAACACGGCCAGCCGGTGAAGCTCGAAGAGAACTTCCGGCCCGGTCAGGTCTCATTCCTGACACCGAAGTATGGCCTCCCGCTCCCGTGGCGGCGTCACGTGACGATTTACCCCTGCTTCGATACTAAACCCTCTCATTAGGTATTGCCCTTAGACCCCGAAAAGGTTCATTTTTTGATTGGGTGGTACTTGAGACGTGCAAACAGGCACGCTCCGCCCTTGACAATTCGCCGAGAACTAAGATGGTTTATGTTCGCGTGCGTATGAATACGGATTTGGAATTGCCGCTGTTGCTGGACGACAAAGCAGCCATGTCGTCGGCTCGTTGATGTCCCGTCGATGCGCGGCGGATCCGTTCACTCAGGCATGTCTTGGGGCAAGACTACAGGCACGTTGAATGCGATAAAGTTTACACCCACCGGACCCAAAAGTCCTCGCCGATTTCCTCAGGCAAGTTCCTTCCCCAGACTATCCTGCCTTCAGTTTTTCCTTCATTCCAGCAGGTGACTCCTGCCAATTCGTGTGATTCCGAATCTATCGGTTTGTTGACCACCATCTGCATATGCTGTGGCTGTGACGTCAAACGATAGCGATTCTCCGGTCTGGTGAACTCTCCTAGCCCCTCACACCAGTCCCTCTCTCTATAGTCGGCCGGCAAGGGAGGTCCCTGCTCAATGTGCATCCACTCCGCCTTGATTAGCCTGACGCCATCTCGTCTGACATAGAGGTCGACTGTGTCCATCGTCACCATGTAGTCATCAACTCTGCGATGCACGGTTTCTAGTCGTTTTCCGTCTAAATAATTCACTTTAGGGTGAGAAACGTTTTCGGCAACAGACGCAGAATGCCTGGAAGCCCTGTAATGAATCGCGGGCTGGGCGTCGATCTCGGAATCCCCAACGATTTCAACTTCGTCAAAGTACTCTTCGGCACCCTCTCGTCCCCACGCCAGGACTCCTAGCTGTCCAAAGGGGACCCAAGGAACCCCCTCCTTCGGATGCCTCTCGGAATCGGGAAAGAGTTTCCACCTAACGCCGACCGAACTTGAGGCCCATGTTCCCGAATCAACCTCAAGAGGACCGGCCAAGGGTCGGGTGTAATGCATGCCGTCAACTTTGATCGATTCGTTTCCATGAAATTCGCTCATGAGACTTACGACCGACCAAAAGACGGAGTAATCAACACGATTCACCACGTCTACTTGATGGTGTTGAACAAAATCCTGCCCGTGAATGTTCGTACCATCGACCCGATAGAAGACACTCTCAAAATCGAGAAGGCCGGCGTAGGCTTGAGTAACTGCTACGAACGGTGACATACGGCCGTTTTCACTGAGCAAGGAGTCGTCAGGGACTTTTCGTTTGGCGTGAATTGCCGTATTCCGAAAGCTGATCAACTAATTCAATCTTGAAGGCGACCGAAACATCGCCAACAGACGAGACGTAGAAGAGGTCGACGTAGTAGACTCCCGCCGAGAGGTCGAGCGCCAGCCCTTCGAGAGAGTCGCTGCTGAATAGGCTCTCACCTGGCCTGACTCCCAAGGTGGTTTCCACTGGAACCGATACTCGAACGGTCAACTTGTCCGACGCAGAGTTGCTCCCAGAGACATTGATTGAGAAATCATCGCCACGCTGGATCGCGACGGGCGATGTATCATTGAAGTCCCGCCAACCCACGGAGTCGACGCATGTCACTGCGGACGAGACTCCATCGCCGACTCGGACACTAGCCGTCGGCCAGCAGTAGCTCCCCATCCACCCTTCGTAGTGTCGCCCCTCATATTCAATGCTCGCTTGGGGGAGAGGGATTGGGGTAGGCAGCGGAGAGTTAGCGCCCGGAGGAGAAGGTGTCGGTGCGAGTGGTGACGGATCGGTACTGGTCGGAGTCACTGTGGCGTCCGCCGGTGCGTAGCTCTCAAGGGACAGCGCAATCTCTATGAGTTCGTCTAGCGCAGACTGGTCGGTTGAAGGTGAGCCGCTGAGTTCGAACCAGCGACCAACGTGTTGGAACACGAGGGTAACGCTGTGGGAGTCGGTACCCCAAGAGACGTAGCCCGCCGAACCGCCGACATCTACCTGGTCACGGTACTGCGTCGGATAGGAACGTGTGGCCAAGGTGATGTGACTCAGACGAATGCCATCGCTCAGATATGACGGAAGCTGATACTCCAGCGCGAAGTCTCCCGTTTCTCCGTAAGACCTAACGCTGCTCAGGCCAAGACCTTCAGGCAGATAAGAGGGAACGTAAACAGTGTTCTTCTTGTCTCGCGTAATGTCGTTGAGCTCAGCGAGAGCTGTGTTTTCAAAGCCATGCCGAGTGACGCCAGACACAGCTAGCCAGTCTACCGGATCTGCTTTTCCGAATCTTTTGACCGATTTGGCGATCTTCACAAGCTCATTGATGTCGACGTTCTCCTCTGATTCCCCGAAGACAGACACGTGGAGCCAGCGACCATCCGCTTGAAAGTCGAACGCCGGACGGTCCCGAAGCTCCCAAGGACGTAGAACCGTCAGACCATCAATCGACTGTTCTTCGGAGTTTGGTCTGTGTGTAACGGCATCCCAACCTTCAGGGTGTTGATAAATGTAGAACTCACCGACGGCCTGGTCGCCCATTTCACGCTGTGCATTTTGGTAGACCAAAGACGCTTCAATCGCATCGTGCAATTCTGGGTGAGTAGTAACTGTCGCTCCGCTGAGTCGGTATCCCTCTGGTACGTACGTCGGAGCAAAGACTGAACCCACTGTCTCCCTAATGTGATCGAGGTACCTTGGGTAGTTCGGTTCGTATATCGGAGGTGCTTTAGCGGTGGACTGCTGCTTCCCAGGCATCGACGACGCTTTCGTCGACACAGGCGTTGAAGTAACGGCGGCATCTGGTTGAGCCGCTGGCACGAGGTTGTGATCCTTCGACAAGACGATGACTGCCAGTCCGAAGCCGAGGACGGCAAATGTTGCGGCTATGAGCAGTAGTCCCACAGTCGTCCATGCGCGTGAAAGGCCTGCTGCAATCCACCTCGTGCGCATGGACGACACCAATCGTTGCCCATGAGTCCATCGGCACCGGTTGGCCTGAATATGCGTTCTCACATGATTGAGCACGGTCTCACGCTTTTCGGGCGACAAATCCCCTTTCGAACCCTCCTGGTGGAAGTACTGTTTCAGTTGGTTCTCCTGCATCGTCTATCCCCTTGCTGCCTGTGACTCGCCTTCGGACATGACCTCTCGAAGACGCCTGTGCGCCCGACTCAGGCGGGCCTTCACGGTTCCTTCAACGCGGCCCAGCGTCCTCGCGATCTCCGGTACTGTGAGCTCGTTGTAGTACCGCAGAATCAAGACTTCTCGATGGTCGGCAGAGAGCAAGTCAAAGGCCCGTCTCAGATGGTGGGTCTGTTCCAAGCGTTCGACCATCTCTTCCGGGCCATCGGAGTCGCCAGAAAGTTCGGTCGCCACCTCGAGCGGAACAGTCTTCACCCTTTTCCTTCGGTAATGCTTCCTGGCCTTGTTCAGCAATATCTTCAGCGTCCATGCCTTGAAGCTGCCATGGGATCTGTATGAGGGCAAGTCCTTCCAGATTTGAATAAGGGCCTCCTGCATCACGTCCTGAACGGACACTCGGTCCCGGGTCGCTAAGTAGGCCGTCCTGGCAAGCGTCGTCATATGCCGCTCGACTAACAGCTCGAAGGCAGTCAAGTCACCGTCTTGTGAGCGATGAATTAGCTCTTCTTCGTTCAAAGAACTTTCGCCTACCATCAATCGCCTCTACCTACATAAGTCCACATTTCCACCAAATCGTTGCATCAGGTCCAGAGCAGGGCCATTCCATAAGGTCTGGGAATTCGGCGTAGAACGAGAATCTGTGTAGGGATCTACGAGTCTCAGTAACCCTAGCCGACCTATCGATGCTGCCGTATGTTTGGAGCGAATAGTCTTGGCGGTTAGCCGCAGCACGGAGTCCAAAACAGTGTTGAGAAACACTGTGATAGACACATTTGGTTCTGTCTACAGTGAGAATTAGTCGGGAAGAGTGAACTGCTGTTATTGTCAGTGTCGGTTCTGTCTACAGTTAGAGACGCCCCGAAAAAGTGAACTGGACGCTTTTAGTGTACTGGCCGGTGAGCGACCTTTTGCAGGTCTTGCACTTGAATAGCCCACTGAGGAGGAAGACGCTTGCCATTTTACGGAAGTTTCTCCTCTTACGGGCGCGGTGGATTTGACCTTGGAGACGATGCAGCGAAACGCCTTCTCTTCCCGCTCGGGGTCGACCCTGTCATTGGCGGTGGTTCCCCGGACCAACCTAACAGAAAGGCCTTACGTTAAACCCCAGAACACTGTTCGATACGCCGCCCAGTGCCGCTGGTATGCACCCGCTCAGTTGGTTACTTTCTAGCGACAGCGACTTCAGGTTGGAGAGGTTGCCAAGCTCCTTCGGTATCTCACCGGACAGCAGATTGTTTCCCAACATCAGCCGTGTCAGGTTGGAGAGGTTGCCCAATTCCTTCGGTATCTTCCCAGTCAACTGGTTGTCAAAGATTTCCAGGCTTCTCAAGTTGGAGAGGCTGCCCAGCTCCGCCGGTATCTCCCCAGACAACCGGTTGTGATCAAGCACTAGCGTTTCCAAGCTAGTGAGGTTGCCCAACTCTGCCAGTATCTCCCCTGTCAACTGGTTGAACTTGAGGTTGAGAGCCTCCAACTTCGAGAGGGTGCCCAGCTCCTTCGGTATCCCCCCACTTAACCCCCCAGCATACGAACTGTTGGAACCAAGCAGTAGAGTCTCCAGGTCGGAGAGGTTGCCTAGCTCCCTGGGTATCTCCCCAGTCAGGTAGTTGTTAGCGAGTTCCAGCCTTTTCAGGTTGGAGAGGCTCCCGAGTTCCTTTGGTATCTCCCCGGCCAACCCGTTCGATTCGAGCAATAGCCCAGTGACCCGTCCGCTTGCGTCATTTGTGACTCCGTGCCACTGCCTGATTGGCAGTTCGGTCAGCCAGTTGGCGTTGTTATTCCAGTTCTCCCCGTCCAGGGCGTTGTATAGCTGCACCAGCGCCTCCCGGTCTTCCGGCGAGTCCTCCGGCGCGCAGCTGCTGCCGATGGCTAGTGCTATTCCCTGCAACCATGTCTGGAAGGCCTCATCAACCGGCGCGCATAGCCCTGAGTTGTTGTGGAAGTGGAACGATTCCAGTCCAGATAATCCTGTTAGACCTTGGGGAAGCACACCGGTCAAATTGTTGTCGCTGACATACAGCAATTTCAGGTTAGAGAGGTCCCCCAACTCTGCGGGTATCTCCCCGTTCAACCGGTTGGAACCCAGGTCCAGACCCGTAACTTGGCCGTTCTCGTCGGTAATGACGCGTTGCCATCGACCAAGAGGGCCGTCACTTAGCCAGCCGTCGTTCGTCTTCCAGTCTTGCCCGCCGGTGGCCTCGTAGAGGGCCGTCAGCGCTGTTCGCTCCGGGTCGGAGGAGTCCGCCGGCATGGTCACGGTCGGGGTGGCGGGTGCCGACACCGAGCGGGCAGAGGCCCCTGGCGTGGGGGTGGCCGCTTCCCTTGTGGGCGAGACAGACAGCGAATCGCTACCAGTGCTACAGGCTGCGAGGAAAAACAGAAGAATCAGAGCAAGGGCGCCAAATACACGGAGATGTCGTATAGTTGTCTGTGAATTACGCATTAGCTCCTTGCATTCTTTCTCTCAAAGCTCAACATGTGCAATGTGCTGTCTGCGACTTTATCACAAAGACGTATAGACGGGGAAGTTGCTTCCCGCAAGCGAGCCTGTATCAGTTTGGTCGGTAGGTCAGTTTTTGAGGATGGTCTTACATCCCACTCGTCACTCCTGCGAAGGAACGTCACCCCGTACCCCGATACGGGGCGGGAGTCCATGACCCGGGGCGTGAGTATAGCTCCGACTCAACCACCCGACCGACTAAACTGATATAGGTTCCAGACGCCAAAGCTATTTTAGTGTAGTGGATGTGCCGCGCGGAGAAGGTTCATCAGCCTTCCCCGTCATTGGCGTGTACGATAATCCACTGCATGGCCACGAACCATCTAGCAATCTCCTCCACGCCGGAAGAGAGATTCGGTGCCGGCATTGCTTGCGAGACGCTGAGACTAACGGACTGTAACTTAACAGTAAGGTGGCATGTCGGGAAAGTGGAAATCGCTTTTCGGCACGTCGCTCAGTTTCGCTGGGATGCACCCACTCCACTGGTTTCCGAATAGCATCAGAGTATTCAGGTTGGAGAGGTTGCCCAACTCCGTCGGTATCTCCCCAGTTAACTGGTTGTAGTTAAGTTCCAGTGTTATTAGGTTGGAGAGACTGCCCAGAACCGTTGGTATCTCTCCAGTCAACCGGTTGGCCATAAGAGCCAAAATCCGCAAGTTGGAGAGGTTGCCTAGTTCTTTCGGTATCTCTCCAGTCAACTGGTTGATCTTGATGACCAGAGTTTCCAAGTTCGAGAGGCTGCCCAACTCCATCGGTATCTCCCCAGTCAACTGGTTGGAACCGAGTAACAGAACTTCCAAGTTTCCGAGGTTACCCAGTTCTGTCGGTATCTCGCCAGTGAGCTTGTTGTTAACAAGTTCCAGCCTCTGCACGCTGGAGAGGCTACCCAGTTCTGTCGGAATCTCGCCAGAAAGCTTGTTATTACCAAGTTCCAGCCTTTGCACGTTGGAGAGGCTACCCAACTCCGCCGGCAGCTCCCCGGTCAGCTCATTCCCATCGAGCAGGAGTCCATTGACACGTCCGCTCGCATCATTTGTCACTCCATACCACTCCCTGATTGGCCGTTCGGTCAGCCAGTTGGTGTTGTTCGTCCAGTTCTCCCCATCCAGGACGTCGTATAGTTTTACCAGCACCTCCCGGTCCTCCAACGAGTCCTCCGGCGCGCAACTGCTGCCGCGTACTTTGGCAATGCCGCGCAACCATGCTTGGAAAGTCTCATCAATTGGGGCGCACAAGCCCGAGTTATTGTGGAAGTGGAAGGACTCCAGTCCTGAGATTCCCGTTAGACTCTGCGGAAGCGCTCCGGTCAATTTGTTGTCACTGATGTACAGCAGTTCCAAGCGAGAGAGGCTGCCCAGTTCCGCCGGTATTTCCCCTCTCAATTGGTTGGCACTGAGATCCAAGTCCTTGACCTGGCCGTTCTCGTCTGTAGTCACACGTAGCCATTTGTCAAGAGCGCCGTCGCCAAGCCAACCGTCGTTTATCTTCCAGTCTTGCCCGCCCGTGGCATCGTAGAGGGCGGTCAGCGCTGTTCGCTCCGTGTCGGGTGAACCCGTCGGCGTGGTCGCAGTCGGAGTCGCAGTGGGAACCACGGGTGCCGGCACGGAGCGGTCAGATGGCTCCGGCGTGGGGGTTGCCACTTCCCTTGTGGGCGAGACGGCCGGCGAATCGCTTCCAGTGCTACAGGCCGTGAGGAAAATCAGAAGTGTCAGAGCAAGGGTGCCAAATACGCGGAGGTGACGGTCAATCGACCTTGGATTACGCATTCGCTCCTTACTTCCTTTCTCTGAACTCTCAACACCTGCAAGGTTCATGCCGTGACGATATCACAATGCAGTAAAGACTGCGAATTCGTTTCCAGTAAGCCGGTCAACCACCGGATTCATCACTCGTTTCCTCAGTGGGAGACGTGTTTTCAGAATTGATCTGGGGTTGAAACCTCCTAGCTGGATCGAAACGGCTACACGAACCTCTCCATAACTGTTCAGATTACTTGAGAGACCCTCGGCCGCGCACACCACCGTCATACCCGCGAAGGCGGGTATCCATCGGGGTGGGGGACATCCCCCTCACCAAGGCTGAACTGTTACACCTCTCCCTATTGAGGTGTCGCTTTCGCGGGAGTATTCTATCCCGTGCCCGCTCAGACCACGGATTGGTAGGAGAAACCCAGTGAGCACCTCCCTCTGGACGGTCTACCAGAGTGGTCAGCGTCACTACTGTGGCATCGATGTGCCCGACGGCCTGATGAAAAACCAGAAGCTCCCGACGAATTACCTCACACCGACCGTCAAGGAGGAGGATCACGACCGTCCGATCAGCCCTGACGAGATCGTGTCCGAGAACTGGATGACGGCCGATGATTGGGAACAATGTAGCCGCATCGCGCAGGAACTTTTCGCTTTCGGTCAAGCCAAGGCAGCCGAGCGTGGCCTAATTCTCGTCGATACCAAATATGAGATGGGCCGAGACGAGAACGGTGAGATCCTTCTGATCGACGAGATCCACACCTCTGACTCTAGTCGCTACTGGATCGCGGACTCCTATCAACAGCGCATGCGGGAGGGACAGGAACCCGACAACGTCGACAAAGAATTCCTCCGGCTCTGGTTCAGGGAGAACTGCAACCCCTACGAGGATGACGTCCTACCACCAGCACCGGATTACCTTGTAATCGAGCTCTCAAGACGCTACATCTACCTTTACGAGACGATCACCGGTCGCTCTTTCGAGTTTCCAGAGGCCGACCAACCGATCGAGACACGTTTGGAAAGCAACCTTGAAGGAATCGCATGAAGGTATACGGAGGGCAATAGGGCCAAGGTGATTCTGCTTCCACTTCAATTGATTGAGAGCCCTATCCAATAAACATGAAGTGTAGGCTAACTAGGCGCTCAACCTGACTGAGCCGGCGAAGGTTCTTTTGAAGTTTTCGCTTCGCATCGCAAACACCGTTAACTCTTCTCCGGCGATTCGTCGCCGGGGCTCGTCAAGTTAGCTTGATCGTTAAGCCGAAATTGAATCGAGCACAAAAGTGAAAAAATACATTCTCTTTGACCATGATGGTGTTCTGGTGGATACCGAATTCTGGTATTACAAAGCCGGAGAGCGCGCCCTGGCTGACATTGGATTTAACTTGGATAGAGATCAATACCTCCGAGACATGACCCAGGGATTGGCCACCTGGGCCCAAGCCAGGGCGGCAGGTATTGATGAACAGACCATCAGCGGGCAGCGTGAGGTCCGTAATGTCTATTATCAGGAATATCTTCGAACCGAAGACATCGAAATCGAGGGTGTTTTGGAAACGCTAGACGTACTCGCAGGTGAATACATGATGGGCATAATTACTACCTCCAAACCACCTGATTTCGCCCTAATACACGAAAGGCGATCCATCCTGGATCATATGGAATTCTATTTAACTCGGGAGGATTACGAGCGTGCTAAACCACATCCCGAGCCCTATTTGAGAGGACTCCAACGCTTTGGTGCTATTGCCGCTGAAACGGTGGTTATTGAAGACTCGGCGAGAGGGTTGAAGTCGGCAATAGCGGCGGGCATTGACTGCATCGTGGTTGCGAACGAGTTCACTGCATCTCACGATTTGTCCAAAGCAACTGCCAAGGTCGCTACGTTTAGGGAATTGCCATCTACTATAAAGGGCTTAACAAGTTTAGCCAGGAACCTATCCTAGAATCTTTGACAGTGTGGTCATAAAGCAGGCGATAGTCAGGAATGCGATGTAGACGTCGGTATGCCGATCGTACCGCACCACCGGCCGACGCCAGTTGTCCAGCCAGCCATGAGTACGCTCCACCTTCCAGCGACACGTGCTGACCGGGTACACCTTCGGAGGACGGCCGGTACGCTTGCGTCCAGGCCAATGACGCTGAGGAACCGAGGGACGCGAACCCTGTCCACCACATCCAGTCCCACTGTCACCTCGGATACGCTGGCGCCGATCACATCGAAGGCCGGAGGCAATCCCTCTCCCTCCGTCATCATGTGGACCGTGCTCCCCCTACCCTTCCATCCCTAAGAGGGTGTGTGAGAAGTCTTGGATATGTATTAGAATGGAGGTATGAAACGCAAAGCATACCCCAGCGACCTGACTGATGAACAGTGGAAGATGCTCGCTCCGCTACTCCCGGCAGCCAAAACCGGGGGAAGGCCACGTACTGTAGACCTGCGGGAGGTCGTCAACGGCATCCTATACGTTCTGCGCAACGGTTGCACATGGCGAGCCATGCCGCATGACCTCCCACCTTGGGGTACTGTATGGTGGTATTTTCGGGAGTGGAGAGAGGATGGTACATGGGAACGAGCCAATGACGCTCTCCGAGTCAAGGTCCGGCAGGCCGAGGGGAGGAACCCGACACCTAGCGCTGCTATCATAGACAGCCAGTCGGTCAAGACGACGGAAAAAGGGGGCCTCGTGGCTATGACGCTGGCAAGAAGGTCAACGGTCGAAAGCGACATATCGTTGTAGATACCATGGGGTTGCTGCTGGCGGTGGTGGTGCATCCTGCCAATATCCAGGATAGGGATGGGGCGAAGCTGGTCATCGATAAATTGATAGGGAGGTTTCCCCGCATGAGGTTGGTCTGGGCCGATGCTGGCTATGCTGGAAAGCTGGTCGAGTGGGTCTGGGCCCTGACAGGCTGGGCGCTCGAGATTGTCAAGCGCCCCAGGGACAGCCACCGTTTTCAAGTGCTGCCGCGAAGATGGGTGGTCGAACGAACATTCGCGTGGCTCAGCAGGTGCCGTCGGATGAGCAAGGACTACGAAGCTCTGTCCGATACAACCGAGGCGTGGACCCATATAGCTATGATTCATCTCATGCTCCGACGCTTAGCACCAACCTAATTTGAACTTCTCACACACCCTCTAACAGGGGTATGAATTTGTCTATCGGCCCACTCTCCATTGGTGATGAAGCAACCCTGCCACTGTCATTCTGAGCGCAGCGTAGTGGAGTCGAAGAATCTAACGTGTCCATCAGAAAGTAAAGTCGACTGCGAGAGTTATTACGCTGCTTCAGACTGTTGGTGATGGCATAAACGTGGCACTGGCCGGCTGGTCTTGTGGTTATGGACTTTAGATTCCTCGCTGCGCTCGGAATCACTATGGCCTTGTCAGGCCACGTAAGAGAGATGAAAATGGGAGTGGACGCTCCTATCCTCACTTGCTCCACGGCAGCGACCTGGGATGGATTCCTGCTTTCGCAGGAATGACGGTGTGGGGGTGTTGCGGCTTATTTTCATAGCTATCGCCCATGTCGGTTGCCACCTACACCACCAATCATGAAAATGGCGGTAGGGGCGATTCGCGAATCGCCCCTACGAGAGGTTATTTTCAGGGTAATCCTGCGGGAATCCCTAACTAGACCAACATTTCCCATATCGACCGTACATGGCGTGCCGTAATCAGTAACAGAACTATCCGATGTAGCCAGATAGCAGAGTACAGTGGTTATCATGAGTGCCAGACTGGTCGTGATCGACTACTCTAGTTCTTGATAACGTACCTACTCTGGAGGCACCCAATGGGTGAAAGCACCAGCCCCAGCGCCACGCTCCGTTTTGACCGCCGTGTACGGTTGGAGTTTCGCTGCGCCACCATCACCTCGGACGCCGGGCTGCTGGCCTGTCGCGAGCTGGATGATGCACTGGGACTGACGGAGACGGCGGATGAATGTCTGCAGGAGAGTCGGGGCGGCCGTAACGTGCAGCACCGATTGGTGGGCCTTCCCAGGCAGTCGGTGTACAGTCGTCTGGCAGGCTACGAGGATACCAACGACGCTGAACGGTTGGCCCAAGACCCGACGATGCGGGTAGTCGTTGGACGGCGAGGTGGTCCTGAGAGACCGGCCGCCAGCACCAACACCATGAGCCGGTTCGAGACCGAGGTGCTTACGCAAGACGGCAACGTGGAAGGGTTGGGCCGACTGAACGCTAAGTGGGTGGACGGAGCTATGTCCCGCACGCCGCACCGGCGGGTGATCTTGGACATGGACAGTTCGGAGAGCCCGGTATATGGAGAACAGGAGGGAGCGTCGTACAACGGACACTTTGGGAGCACGTGCTATCACCCTTTGTTCGTGTTCAACCAGTTCGGTGACTGCGAGGGCGCCAACCTCCGTGCGGGGAACGTACATAGCGCGCACAGGTGGCGTGATGTATTGGATCCGATCCTGTCCCGCTACGGGTCGACAGGAGTGCGACGGTACTTTCGCGCGGACGCCGCATTCGCCAAGCCGGACATCTATGAGTACCTGGAGGAGCGGCGAGTCTTCTACGCCATACGGCTGCCGAGCAACAAGGTGCTGCAATACGAGATCGCTCCACTGCTGATACGACCTGTGGGGAGGCCGCCGAAGCGTCCAGTGATCCTATACGACGACTTTTGGTATCGTGCTGAGAGTTGGGACCGCGCTCGGCGGGTGGTGGCCAAGGTGGAGTGGCATAGGGGAGAGCTGTTCCCTCGGGTGGGCTTCATCGTCACGAACATGACGGCTGGTCCCGAAGGAGTGGTGCGATTCTACAATGGACGAGGGACAGCCGAGCAGTGGATCAAGGAAGGGAAGTACGCGCTGAACTGGACTCGGCTGTCGTGCCATCGGTTCGTGGCCAACCGGGTGCGTCTGTCTCTGTTCATTCTGGCGTACAACCTTGGGAACTTCCTTCGCCGGTTATGTCTGCCCAAGGCGTTCAAGCACTGGTCGCTGCGGAGTGTGCAGGTCAAGCTGATCAAGATGGGAGGCCGTCTGGTGCGGCACGCGCGGCGATTGATCTTTCAGTTGTCCGAGGTGTCGGTTCCTCGACGGTTGTTCGAGGGAGTGTTGGATCGTATCGGCCGGTTATCGCCGGCGCCAAGCTGAGGGAGGGTACAACCACGATCTTGCCAAAAGCGGGAGAGCGCTCCATGGAGTCGGCTTGTCTTCAATGCGCTTTCATCTCATTGGCGGGGAGCCCGGAGACGATGAAGACAGACAAGAAGAAGGTTAACGGCAAAAATCGCATCCCTTATTGGATAGATCGGAGATTGACTGACCTTGCAGGACTCGAATATCATGCCAACATCTCGTTTGGACTGCCCATTGAGCCTGACGACTCCCAATTTGGCAAATCCTGGGTAAGAACTGGCATCTACCACGATCTCCCTTTTGACCTTTTCACAAGTTCCTCCCCGTGAGAGTTGCCAATGGAGAAATTCTGCATCTTTCCTGGAGTTGGGTATGTAGCGGGTATCTCTGTCTTGGTCGTTCTCCATGCCGACACCCTATCACGAACGGCTAGAGGGGCGCTTGACAGCAGAGGTGGGATGCTTCACGATTCGCCGCATGGAGAACGAGACCAAACAATACCTTGAGCAAATAGCAAAGCGTATGCGGGAGCGGGCCTCCGAAACCGAGCGCGTAGCGGACAAGCTAGAGGGTATCATCAACGGGGTAGAGCGGGAAGACGATAGTTATTACCCGTTCAGGTTTCCGTTCGTGTTGCCGTTCGGGACTCGCTTCTCGTACTGCTGGTTTCTTTGGGGTGTCGCAATACTAGCAATCAACAATACGCTTTTCTGTACCCAACCGCTGTCACCCTGAGCGAGTGTTACAGAATGTTACGTGACAAGCGCGACCTGCAAAGGATACATAGCTTCCTGGAGGCGACTGAGAAGCGGATAGTCTTCGGGGCGCTACTTGGAGCGGTCTTACTGACAATAGGTGCTATCGGGGTAGCGGCGCTGTTGTCGGGCGACGGCGGCGGTCAGAACACTAGCCGTTACAAGTACGTGGGGGGCGGTCAGTACATGGACTCCGCTACCGGTAGAATCGTGGGCGAAGGTGAGCAAACTGCCCCTGAGCAAACGTACCCTGAGCAAAGCGCCGATGATTTCCTAAGGTACGCCTCATCGTGCGATGAACTAGACAAGGTTTACCGGCTAGGGCGGCAACTCGGTGATTCCCGCGCCGCCGCGTATGAATTCACGCTTGGAATGGCGGCAGGGTCATATCCGACTTACAGCCCTGAGGCTATTCGTAAGGCTATGTCTAAGTGCGGGATACGGCAACGTTAGAGGCAGTCAAGGAGCTTTGCGGGCCTCCCTGAGCCGCGCCCTGTACTTGGTCAGGGTCTCTAACGCATCTCGGAGCCGTCTTACGTGCTTACACGGGCGAGCGTGGGGCCTGAATCTCCAATCGGAGCAATCACAGTTGCTCGGAGTCGTTCGGTACTTCACGAACGGCGGCTCAGGTGGTAACGGCATGGTCTCTACTCCATCGGAGCATAGGACAATCCCCCTCTACTTGTTTTACCGTCCGCATTAGGCTTCCACCTGATGGGTGATATAGTGCCGGAGTCCAGATCCAAAGTGAGCTTCAGTGTGAAAGTTCTTGATTTTGTCAAGTTGGGTGGGTCGTAAGTACCTTGTCAAAGGTGTGGAGCGCGGACAGAAGGCGCCATTGTCGAAAACAATGTAAGTCAAGGGTCGTAGGCACGGGAAGTCCCATTCTGCCAGGGCCTGTTCACACTACAAGATTTGGACATGTTATTACATATGCATGAAACTAACACAAGCTCAATACCAATTCATCGAACCGTACCTACCCGTGCAGCGTGGCAACGTGACCATTCCAAACACACGGGTGCTCAACGTTATTCTGTACGTCGCCGAACATGGCTGCAAGTGGCGAAGGTTGCCGAGTCGTTTTGGCAACTGGCACACCATCTACACACGCATGAACAGCTAGGCCTAGGCGGAGTGCTCGACCGAGTATTCGAACAGCTTCAGCGAAAGGGGATCGTGAAGGTCACCATCGAGGTAGCTTCAATGGACAGCACCTCCGTCAAAGTGCATCCCGACGGCACGGGTGCGACCCAAAAAACGGATCACAGTCCATCGGCGAGTCCCGAGGTGGATGGACTTCCAATCTTCATATGGTTGCCGCGGATGATCGGACACCCATAGCATTCTCCCTCTCACTCGGCCAGGCCCACGATGGGCCGGAGGGGCGCAAACTGCTCAACCGGCTGGGGCCACAACGGGGGAATCCGCCCCTGGTGATGGATCGCGCATATTCGGGCGACGAAACACGTAGATTGGCGTTCGATATGGGGTTCACGTCTGCTGTTCCACCCCTGAAAGGTCGCGTGGACCCCTGGGAGTAAGACAAGGAACTGTACAAGATGCGGAATGAAGTGGAGCGTCTATTCCGTCGATTGAAGGGGTATCGAATAATATTCACACGCTGTGACAAGCTCCATGCGCTCTACGCCGGCTTTGTCTTGTACCCAATCATCTTCGACGCCTTACGTAGCGTGAACTGACCCCAATAACTGATGGAAGGAGTAACGACTATGCAGCCGGCTGCTGTACTGGAGGGTCCCGTCTGATTGGTCAGGCATAAGGAAGGCTAGAGGGGTGGGGTTGGGACTCCCCTACAGACTGGAGGTGGATCGGCCGGGGCTACTGTTGAGGCTGGCGACACAATCGAGCGCGCCAATGGCGGGGAGCAAACATGAGAGTTTGAGGCGGCGTTGAACTGCTATTCCGGCTAGTGTGGTCCAGGGGGCAAGCTTCCCCCGTTATCATTTCCGTTTGGAAGATGGACACTTGTGGTGTCAACAGGCTGCACAGGTACGCTTCCGCGCTCCACCCTGTTTAGGGGACGCTCTAGCACCTTGGCCGGTAAAGTCCCTGCCGCATATCCCTCACCCACAAGGCCCGATTAGCAAGGTGCCGGTCATTCACGAACACTCTGAGACAATTCTTTTGGCGTACCTAAAGCACTTTAGTGCTTCGGACCTAACGAAGCTCTGAGACAGGTGATGGCAGAATACCGCCGGCGCGCCTTGCAACGTGGACACTCCGAATGTCTGGTGGCCCTGCGAATGGATGCGTTCGATCTTCTCCCAGCGAATGTCAAACACCTCCGAGGTCTTGTTTCCGAAGACCATGACCACTTTCGGGTAGGTTGCATTGACCAGCCGCTCTACCCACCCTGCCGAATGGCGGCGCCAGGCCGCGTGCGGCCCAGTCTTCTTCATCCAACGACCCGCTTCGCTGGACGGCGCTTGAGGGAAGACGGCTGGAAGCGCCACAGTCGAAGAGAGCAGCGAAGACGTCAGCCCCGTGTCTCGGCACAGCCCTCGAAGGGTCTTTCCGAACTTGTACGGGTCATCGGCGTATAGAAGTCTCGGCGGCCAAGTCTCCTGAACCAAGGGGGATTCCCCTCCTCCCTGAAATGTCAGGAGCAGGAGATCGGGTCTTGGGATCGGAGGTCCGTACGAGATGAGAAGCCCATGCCGGACAACAGAGCCCAGTTCGGGTCTTTTGAGCATGTCATGCGTCGTAGAATACGCTTCGCTATATAGCCTTTCCAATGAAGCTGCCATTCTCTTCCCCTTCGGCGAGCTGCCGGAATGTAATCCGACCAACTCGGAATTGTATTTTGGATTGGTACTCACATCATCCGGGTACAGCGCTGTGATGGAAATGAATGGGACATCGACCGCACTGTGAAATGGTGGCGATTCTCACCGGCTTGTTGGATTTGACCACCCTCATTAGGCCGTCCTCATGCAAGTTTCACTCGCGAAATTTCAACTTCACCTCGTGTCGCCCGCCACCATCCACTGGCAGGCAGCGGACTGGAACCTCCCGGTTCCCGCAGGCCGCAGACACCTCCCTCGTCTCTCACTGGGTCTCTGATGCGCAGTAGGTGATCTCCAGCAGGTCGAGGTCGTTGTCGTCGACGTTCCGCAGGCCCGGCGGGATGCAGCCTGTGAAGCTGTTGCCTTCGAGGTATAGATAGGCCAGGTTGGTCAGTCCTTCCAACTCCGGCGGGATCCCGCCCTCCAGTCCGACGTGCCTGAGGAACAGGTGCTCCAGATGAGCAAGATCGCCCAGCTCCGCAGGTATCTCGCCTCCAAGCGTATTGCCGTCCAGGATAAGCTGCGTCAGGTTGCCCAGGCTGCCCAGCTCGACCGGTATCCCACCCGTCAGCATGTTGCCGCTCAGGTAAAGCGTCCCCAGATTCCCCAGGTTGGCCAGCTCCGCAGGGATCCCGCCCGTGAGCCGGTTGTCCTGCAGGTACAGCAGCCGCAGCTCTGCCATGCTGCCCAACTCCGGCGGTATCTCGCCCGTGAGCGCGTTGTCGTCCAGGTCGAGTCTTCGCAGGTCTTCCAACCCACCGATTGAGGCAGGTATGCTCCCCGTCAGGCCGAGGTCGGTAAGCATCACCGTCCGCACATGCTGCACCGGGTCGATCTCCACCGTCACGCCCTGCCAGACGTCGATGCGCCTACTGGCGCTCCAGTTCAGGCTGCCGTCGCCCTTCAGGACGTCCTTCGCCGACAGCAGCATAGAGCAGTCGCGGACCAACTCGGTGTTCTCTGCCGGATCAGGCACGACGGTGCCGTTCGAGCATTTCGTCAGGATGAGCGCGACGCCGACTCTCGCCGCCGCAATCCCCTCGTTCCCGTCGCTCGCCTCGACCGTCAGCGTGTACGAAGAGACGGTCTCGTAGTCGAGCGTCTCCGCCACCGTGATCTCTCCGGGCTCCTCGCCCATGTCGAACTTGCCGGCTTCATTGCCGGCAGTGATCGAATACGTCACCGTGTCGTCGGTGTTGGGATCGGTCGCCGTCACCGTGCCAACGGCATCTCCAACGGTCGCGTCCTCGGAAATCTCGAACTCATATGATGCTGCCCCGAACTCAGGTGCGTCCCTGCGCTCGGCCGTCATCACCGACTCGACGCCGGACTCGGCTCCCCACCCCGCTGCGTACGTCTCCCCATCGCCGTAGGCCCGCAAACGGAACTCGCGCGCCGTCCCGCACACGGGCACTGCCTCCGGGCTGTACGTAGTGCTCGTCCCCTCGGTCGCGTCCAGGCTCGTCCACTCGTCACCGGACCCTTCGCTCCGGTGCTGAACGTCGTAGCGCGACGCTCCCTCCAGCGCCCTCCACGTGATCGTGAACGTACCGTCCGACAGCGTAACAGCCAGACCTTCCGGCGAAGGAGGAAGGTCCTCGGCCACGTTCGTCACGTCGATCTCCACCGTCGCCGTATCGGTCCCCTCGTTCCCGTCGCTCGCCTCGACCGTCAGCGTGTACGAAGAGACGGTCTCGTAGTCGAGCGTCTCCGCCACCGTGATCTCTCCGGTCTCCTCGCCCATGTCGAACTTGCCGGCTTCATTGCCGGCAGTGATCGAATATGTCACCGTGTCGTCGGTGTTGGGATCGGTGGCCGCCACCGTGCCAACGGCATCTCCAACGGACGCGTCCTCGGAAATCTCGAACTCATATGATGCTGCCCCGAACTCAGGTGCGTCCCTGCACTCGGCCGTCATCACCGACTCGACGCCGGACTCGGCTCCCCACCCCGCTGCGTACGTCTCCCCATCGCCGTACGCGCGCACTCGAAACTCGTACGTCGTGCCACAGGAGGCACCATCTATAGGACCGTACGTCGCGCTCGTACCCTCGGTCTCGTTCAAGCTCGCCCACTCCTCGTCCGAACCTCCGACGCGGTGATGAGTCTCGTACTTGGACGCACCCGTCACCTCGTTCCACGTGATCGTGAACACCCCCTCCGATTGAGTAGCGCTCAGTCCGCCGGGAGCGGGCACGCGTCCCTCCTCCTCGCAGTCCGAAAGTCCCAACCGGCCAAGGTCGTTAACCGCAATCGTCCGCAGCGACGGGCGTATGCAGCCCTCGAAGTCGTTCCCCGACAGGTGCAGGATCTCGAGCTCCGAAAGCTCGCCCAGCTCCCACGGTATCGGACCGCTCAGATCGTTATCGTCCAGCTTGAGCCGCTCAAGATCTTTCAACTCGCCGAACTCGGTCGGTATCACGCCGCTCAACTCGTTGTCGTGCAGCCATAGCTGCATCAGCTCAGACAGACCGCCCAACTCCACGGGGATCTCACCGGTCAACTCGTTGCCCGAAAGGAGCAGGCGCTCCAGGTTCGAGAGGTTCCCCAGTTCGGACGGTATCGGACCGGACAAGTTGCGGGTGGTGAACAGCCATAGCTCCCTGAGTTCCGACAGGTTCCCCAACTCGGACGGTATGGCACCCGACAGGTAGTTGAACGACAGGTCCAGGTACTCCAGGTTGGACAGGTCGCCCAACTCCGACGGTATCTCGCCAGTCAACGTGTTTAAGCTCAGTACCAGCCGCTCCAAACCCGTCAGATCGCTAAGTCCGGAAGGCACGACTCCCGTCAGACCACCTTGATTCAGGTCCAGCTCCGTGACACGCTTCGGAGTGCCGCCCACCGTCACACCGTCCCAATCCGTCATCGCCCTACCCACACTCCAGTTCAGCGAGCCGGTGCCCGCCAGCGCGTCCCTCAACTCCAGAAGCGCCTCGCAGTCAGCCACCAGGTCGGGTTCGGTGCGGGAGTTGGAGACCGCGCCGCTGGTCCTGCACGAAGGCGGGGCCTCACGTATCCGCACCATCAGCAGATCGCCGTCCTCCCAAGGCTGTTCAGACACACTCCAACTCAAGGTGTCGTTCGCAGCGTCTACCGTCGCGTCGAATGCGTCCAGCGACAGAGACACCGTGCCGTCCAACTCGATGATGTCCAGGATGTGGCCACTAAGCGCGTCGTCAGGCGTGACTTCAATCTCCACCGTGCCAGACTCATAGGAGATGCCCTCGATCATCGCCGACGCGCTGTTGGCGGCCGTGAACGAAGCGGGCTTAAGAACCCCATTGGCGGCGTCGGCTGTCACCGTCGTGCCATCCGTCACCGGGTCGAAGAACAACTCGTGCCTCGTTCCCTCTGGAGCACTCACCGTCACCGTCCACTCATAGCGGATCGCAAACCCTTCGCAGGGAATGAAGAAGGTTCCTCTCTCATTGGAATGGAACCTGTATTCTCCTACAGGGATAGGACGTGACGTGACCACACGACGGCTAAAGTTGATCGCATCGTTCACCCCGTCTCCAGTTGAGTCATAGGGCACCGCTTCGCCATACTCGACGCTGAACAAATCTGCGTCACCACCGTCGAGCCAGAACTGATTCCTATAGTCGGGAGCGAGGCCGTAACCCTTGTCGTCTTCATAGAGTGTGCTAGCGGCGGCTAGACCGGAATCTATTACATGGTCTTGGGGTGGATAGCCGTAGGGAACTACCCTATCAGGGTACGTCTCTTCTCTATGGCTTCGCAGCCTCTCTCTCCAATACGTTCGCCTGACGCACTCAGTATACTCAAGAGAGCCGTCACCGGCGTTAAGCTTAGCGGCGACCGCCGCGATGCGATTCTTCATCTCGCCGAGCGTGATCGTCGGGGCCGTCCCTGAGGCAGGCGGCACATCCATCAGGAACCGACGCTGGTCACCAGCGGTCTGAGACTGGGTGCCTCCAACTGCCTCGGCGGGTAGCCACAGCTTCCAAAACCGGCTAGCTAAACTGTAGCTATCGTCGGGAGTGTTACCGGCGTAGTGCATCCCCGACAAGTAAAATCGTCCGGCCCTCTGCGTGCTCGCGAGATACGTTATGGAGCGCTTCAGAAATATGATTGCCTCCCGGTCGTCCCATTGAGTGTCACGAGCCACGACGATCGCCGGCAAAGCCGCCTCAGCCTCTTGGCGAGTGTCGAACACAGGGTCGGCGTCCCAAACGGCTACGATATCGTTTGCTCCGCTGCCCTTGAGGTACTCCAAGACACGGAACCTGAACTCCAGGAGCGGTATGTATTTCGTCGTGCCGTCGGGCGCAGGGCCTGACTCCACCGTAGAGGAGACAGAGTCGAGCCGGACTCTAGCGATCACCGGCGAATCGAAAATCCTCTCTTCAAGCGAGTCGGGACCGTCGTAACCAACCACCGACGCCGCTGAACCGAACTGTGACACTTGCCCGCCCTCCTCACTTTGCACAGGCTCCAGCCCATCGTTGAAGAGGCCGCACCCTAGGAGGGTTGCAGCCATACCGATCGATATAAAAACGATGGCTATTCCAATACTTGAGACTCTGACTTTGTACATAGTCGGATATTGCTCCCGTCGTCAATCGTGGTCGGTCGAATCATGGACTGCATAGATCGCGCTTAGCTGGCTTATGTCTTCGATCCTTATCGTTGGATATTTATGGAAGTTGTTCATTACCGCAAATTCATATTTGAGCGAAGTGTAGTTTTCGAAATCGGGCAGGCCAAATGTGTGGCCGAACTCATGGATCAACAGAGATCCGATGTAGTACTTCTCACCGATAACTGCCTTAGTTATGGGATCCACGACTTTAGTTTCATCTTCGCCTAAAGTCTTCGCCCAATAGATCCTGATGTGCTTATTCGCAGCACAAGTTGTCATAGTTCTTTCTGTCCTGCACTCATATGCGGGCTCCTCGATCACGAGCCACAGGTTCCTCAAATGCTTACCTGGACCGTCCGTTGAGTCGTCAGAGGTGGAAGGCACACCTACTTTGACGCAGGCAATACTACTGCCACACCCGTCGTTTGGGTTTTGGTTATGGGCGCCAACCATCTTGGTGGTCATGCCACCTACCGTCTTGACCGTTACTGTGCTGTTGTCGTGGTTGCTTCCAGGGATGCAATCGCTGGATTTGCAGATTGTCAGGTCTTGGTCCGCTATCGCCTGTGCCTCTCTGGCCCACGCCGCGGCTGAAGTTGCGATCGCAGAGGAGGTTATTACCGTGGAGGGGTCGTCATATCCTCATCCAAAGGCCCCCCCTCCACTTTGGGCAGCGTGCTTGCTTCCATGTAATACATAATGGTTCTATCCTTCCTGTGCCAAGGATGACCTACTGACCCGGTTTCTCCGGCCATGAACCCATCTCCATCATCATCATTCTTCCTCATTCGTAACTCGATCTTCGCATTCTCTGTTTCCACGCCGCAACTCGCAAGAAATATTGAATTGACAGGTGTAACCCATGGGGACTCCGTGTCATTCTTATTCCCCCAGTTACAGTTCATCCCCGGCTTCGGAACCTGCAATCCGGTTTCATGAGGCACGATTGCTTGAAACTGATAACCAGACTGAATGTTGGGGGAGGGCAAAATGGCGAATTGAAAACCTTCCATAACGGTCCATTCCACGTCTTGAGGCGGTTCTATTGTTCCGGCGTACTTCCTGGTGAGTTTCAAAGTGAAGACAACCACTTCAAACTGTTGCGATACTGACCAATCAGGCTCGCGAGGGTCGCGTGCGCTGACCGTTATCGTCGCAGTACCAGTGCGTGTGTCGTCAGGCACGATCATCAGCTTGCCGTTTGTCTCGGTCGCCTTCACGGCTACGGTATTGGACGATGTGACCGAATACGTCGGGGTGTCGACGCGGTCTGGATCGTGGAACTTGTGCGATAGATCGATCTCGACAGGACTATCACCAGGGTTGAGCAACTGATCCTCAATCTCTCCAAACTTCACAGGCGGCTCGTTCACGTCCGTGATTTGGACGATAAGGTTTATGCTGGCGGTCGCACCGTGGTTATCACTCGCGGTCACAATGAACCGATACAATGGTTGGGGGTCGTTGGTATTGGGAGGGGCTTCATAATTGAGCGCCTCCTTTGTACTCAGTTGTCCGGTTTCGGGGTTGAAGTCAAATATTGTTACGTCGTATAGAGCAGGATTAGGGCTTGTTATCGAATACCTAATGGTGTCATTGGGATCCTCGTCGGTGGCACTGACTGGGGCACCGACGTTCACGCCACGAATCGTGTTTTCTGCTACCGAGCGTGTGGTGCTCTGCTCGTCATCGAAAGTCGGGGGATTGTTGGGTGGCGGCGGTGGTGGCGTGATGGTGATCGTGAATTCCTCAGTGCAGCTGTCGGGGTTGGTAGCGTCGCTATCCGTCGCTGTGTAGGTGACGGTCTTGGTTTGGACCGTAGTTGGGGTGCCTTCTATCTCCCTGTCGGCACAGTCGAAGCTCAGGCCGGACGGCAGGTTCGTGACTGAGCAGCTCAGGGTTCCGTCGCCGCCGGTAGCTACAGGAAGTTCGATGTTGACCGCTGTTCCTACCGTCCCGCTCTTGTTGGATATTGATGGACAGGTAGGCACTTTGTCAACTGGCTGCTGTGGGTTAATGGTGATGGTGAAGTCTGACGTACAGCTATCTTTGTCTGTAGCGTCACTGTCGGTGGCCTTGTACGTCGCGTTGATAGTCTGGTCACTTGAAAGCGTTCCGCTAATCACCAGGGTGGTTGAGTTGAAACTCAACTCACTAGGCAAACCAGTGACCGAGTGAGTCAAAGTCCCGTCGCCTCCCGTAGCGGCGGTAATCGTCATGGAGAATTCTTCATTCACCCTTCCTGTGGCATTGTCAATTGATGGACAGGTAGGCCACTTTGTCGACAGTCGGCTCCGGGTTGATCGTGAAAGTAAATGTGGTGGAATCGCTGTCGGGGTTGACGGTGTCTTCATCGGTCACGGTGTAAGTGACAGTCGTCGTCCCCTCCGTCCTAGGCGTGCCCGTGATCCGCCTAAAGAGGTGCCCACCGTCGAAGTTCAGACCGGATGGCAGCGGCGAGGCCGTGTAGCTCAAAGGTGGGTCTCCGCCGGTAGCTGCAGGAAGCTGAATGTTCAGAGCCGTGCCGACCGTCCCGCTCTTGCTGGAGACTGATGGCAGACTTGGCGTACTGTCCGGCATACGCACCGTCACGGTCTGTGAGTCGCTAACAGTGTCTACGCTGGCCGTCACGGTTCCGCTGGGGGTGGAACAGGCGTGGAGCGTAAGACTGAACGCGTTGGGGTGTTCGCCCGTGGCGTCGTCGGCTACTATCGTCTTGAAGTGTGACTTGTCGGCGCAAGATTTATTGAACCCCACGCCCCCGCTTGCGGAGACGGTCACGGTTTGGGTCCCGATCTCAATCTCGACATCTACGACAAAACTGTCAGACTGACCCACTATGAGAGAGCTGGTAAGGCCGACTATCTCAATAGAGGTATCATGGTGGCGCGGTTCACCATCCTGATTCGACTCTCCGCCTCCGTCGCCCCGTCGACTGTGCGGCTACGACCGAGACGGCCAATGAGATGGCAAGGAGCAAGATCATCACGCCCAAGGTCAACCGTTGAAGTATCTGAATGCTCATGCGTTCACACTCGATCCTGTAAAGTTCTACTTACCGCTGTAATCGACATCGTATTTCGTGGGAACTGTCCATTCGACCGGAGTCGAATGAAGTTCTCAACGAGTTGAAGATGGTCTCGCTATCGAGGAACGCGGCGAACCACGGCGCCGACGCGCTGGCTGCAATTCGCGGAGGCTGAGCCAGCCTGAGCATGGTCATCGCGACGCGTCTCCCAACAGTCTCTCGGCAAGACTGCCTAGCTAAACGTTTACGAGGGGGCCAATCCGTTACTGCAAAGTGTGTCACGCCACGTGTTGCCCCGCAAGGTTGAATTCAACCCAATAGGAACTAGACTTTTGCCTATAACCCGCATGGTCATATTCGCCTTGATCCGTCAGTGAGGAGGGCTGAATCGCTGTCTCCGAAACCGGCTGCGAAGAGCGAAATCCAGATACGTCCGGAGTCTTAGTATGCCGACATATTCCCTTGCAGGATGACTCGCCCTAGGGCCAGTCGACCGCCGCTCGAAACTGGCTTGCTAGGCGCTGTTGGCAGTTCGCCGGGATAGATCGGGAGGCGCTAATCTGGCCTCGTCGATGCCGGTTCAGCGGCGGTGTTGCACCGCCGTCGGAGGCTCAGGGGGTTGCTTGCTTTGTTGAAGGTTCTACTCGAACCCGACGGGCCAGAGAGGCTCCGGAGGGGCAGATGGACCCTTTCCTCAGACTTGGGCCTCGTATCGTAAAGTTCGCAGCACAGGTCACTTTGGCCCGTGACGCTAAGCTTGAACTGTCGCTTATCGGAAATCGCGGAGCGACAATGCGACAGTACATGGACAACAACGGTCAACTAGAAACCGGACAAGCCGGGATACTCACCCCGGGGGCAGGTGAAACTACTGCTGCCATCCGTCGCCTCCTCGGAGCGGCAGATGAGCCGCTGAACAAGACGCTCGTAGTGAAACGGCAAGGAGATGTCCCGTGTTCTTCTGGGAGGACACCAGCGCCGAAGCGTCCCCCTAGGGCGAGCCGGGCACCCAATCGCGGACTCTCCCGGCTTGGGCGGGGAGTCGTCACGTGCACCATTTCGCCAGAGTGCGCAGGACGATCAGTACCACGGCGGTGCACTCAAGGGATTGAGGCACCCAGGGGCGCTGTCCGGCGAAGTACGCGTTCCGACACGCACTAAGCTGGGCGGCTACAGAGCCAACCTAAACCTCAAGATGAAGGTTCTTGATTTCGCCAAGTCTGGTGGTCTCAATTTGGAACAGAACAGATCGTCATCAAGCACAAACCAACATGATGTGGGACGGTCAAGACGGCCGAAGAGGTTGGAGGTTTGTCATCGTTGGCGCATTGACCGTTAGGTTCCGGCAAAATAGTATTAGGCAACTACACCTTTTGGCTCGTAGGAAACGATGCCAAGCAAGTATTTCGTAACTTATACCAATTCGCTTTGACCACACCATGAAAGGGTAGGAGCACCGGGTAGGGGCAGGTTTCAAACCTGCCCTTTGGAAAGTTAGACGAAATCACCTTCATACCAACGATAGAGTTACGGCGTATTCAAGAGGAATCGGTATTAGTTGCCACGTCTCCGTCCAAAGTCACCATCCCTCACCAAGCGGCGGGCCGCCGCAGGCCTGTTGCTCGGCATTGCTTTGCTGATGGCGCTCTCCGGGGTATTCACTCCGCACGTTCCCGTAGCTGCGCAGGGAATCTCTCCAACAGCGACAGCTACTCCTGCTAATACGTCGCCGTCGGCTGTACCGACTTCCTCCCCGGACACGGACGCCGACGAAGCCCGGCCCAGTGGCCTGTTCTACGAGGTCGATGGCGAGCCCCCACCTAGCACCGACTTCGATACTCTGAACAGCCGCCTGGTGGGGATAGACTTACGACAGCTCGCTCAGGTTACTGAGTCTCCAGTTGACGCCAAGGACGACGTCACAGGGGAAGCGCAGACGCTGGTGCTGAACCTGTTCGACGACGTGGTGTTCACCGGCATCGTCGAGCATGTCGAACCGACGGCGTCGGGTCATGCGCTGTGGGGCAGCCTCGACGGTGTTGAGTTGGGGGCTATGACCCTGGTAGTGAACGGCAAAGTGGTCGTCGGCACGGTGCGGATGCCCGGTGCGGTGTACACGATCAGGACCGCCGGTGACGAAGCGTACGTGATTCGTCAGATCGACGAGTCGTCGCTGCCTCCTTTGGGCGAGCCGCTCGAAATTCCAACATCCTCGCCCGGCGTTCGCCCCAAGACGGACGATGGTGCTGACCAACTGGACGACGGCTCAGTGATCGATCTGATGGTGATGTATACGCCTTTGGCCAAGCATCACGAAGGAGGCAGGGCTGCGATTGAGGCGCTGATAGACCTGTTCGTCACGGAGACCAACCAAGCATTAGCGAAAAGCGGGGTAATTCACCGGATCAATTTGGTGTTGAGGGACGAAGTAGATTACATAGAGAAAGGCGGTGACTTCCTCACCGACATTTATAGATTCCAAGGGGATTCGGACGGATATATGGACCATGTGCACGAGCTGCGCGACATGTACGCCGCGGATCTCGTTCACTTAGTGGTCGGCAGAAGTGGTGTGGGTGGTCGGGCGTACATCGCTTATGACGAGTCGGTCGCCTTCGGTCTCACAGCTGCTTATCGGAAAGACTTGGCTTTTCCCCACGAGATCGGCCACAACATGGGGCTCCACCACGACAGGTATGAAGTCGGAGTTCCGTTGACAGGATCGAATTACGGATACGTGAACCAGCAAGCGTTCGAGCCGGGCGCCCCCGAGTCCACCCGGTGGCGTACGATAATGGCCTACCCCAATCAGTGCTCGGATGTTCTGGACTCTTGGTGCGCCTGGCTCCCGTACTTCTCGAACCCAGACAAAACCTACAAGGGCGATCCAATGGGCGTTCCGGCCGACCATCCGTCCACAGGCGTGGATGGGCCTGCCGACGCCGTGGGAATTCTCAATGACAGACGTGAGATCATGGCGAATTATCGCCCGAGTTCGACTTCTCCCACACCCAGGATGGGTCTGGCACTGTCACAGTACTGGCTGGCGGAGAAGGGAGGAGTCAGCACAGTGACGGCGACGCTGCACAGGCCATCGAGCGAAGACACCACAGTAACGATTTCGGCCTCGCCGTCAGACGCCGTGACGCTGAGCGCCAGCGTGACGCTGACCGTACCAGCAGGCCAGTCGGTGAGCCGAGGCGGCGTGACGATCACAGGCGTTAACAACGGCGACCAAACAGGCGATGTGATTGTGGAAGTCTCGGCGACGGCGGAGAACCCGAGCAGCCTGGGCGTGATCGCGCCGGAATCGGTTGAGTTGGTGATCGCCGACGATGAAACTACCCCGGTCGTGACTCTTTCGCTGTCACCCGTGGAGATCGTGGAAGGCGGCGAGTGGCCGGAGAACCGGACTGTCGTAGCCGCTGCCCTGGACAACAGGTCGAATGTCGACACCACAATAGCGGTGTCGGCGAGACCGTCGAACGCTGTCGAGCAGATATACTCGGACACTCTGACCATTCCGGCGGGCCAAAGGGTGAGTGATGGATACGGTGTGAGGATCTACGCACTCGACGACAATATTCTTACGAAAGCCAAGAAGAGCGTGGTTGTGTCCGGCACTGCCAGAAACCCCCATGGGGTCACGGGACCTGAGAGCGTGACGCTGACCATTATCGACGACGAAGCGCCGTACTTCGCGGACGACAGCATTACCTACAGATTCACAGAGGGAGTTGCCGGGAGGCGCTTCCTGCCGGAGGCTGCGTATGGCAACGGGGAATTGACGCACTCCCTATCTCCTTTATCAGGCAGTGAGGTCACTTTCACCCCCGGGCCACCGGCCCAAATTGAGGTACCTGCTTCGCTTGAAGCCGGGAGTGAGGGAAGTTATACCCTGACCGCCACGGACGCCGACGGTGACACCGACACGATGACGATCAACTTTGCGGTCCGCGAGGCCGTATGCCCCAATAGCGCCGCTGTCGGCGGGTACTCCGACCCTGAAGTCGTCAGCGACTGCGAAGCGCTTTTGGCGTCCAGAGACGCCTTGAGCTCTGAACGAACACTGAATTGGGACAAGGACCTTCCCATCGAAGAATGGGAAGGAGTCGAGCTTGCCGGCAATCGAGTAGTCGGATTGCGCATTGCCAATGAGGATATTGCCGGCACTATACCGTCGGAGTTGGGCAATCTCTCCAGCCTGCGGACTTTGAGCCTCTGGGGAAACCAATTGACGGGCGGGATACCAAAAGAGTTGGGGAATCTCGCCAATTTGCAATCTCTGAACCTCAACGAGAACCGGTTGACGGGTGAGATACCGACGGAGTTGGGGGGCTTGGACAAACTGCAATGGCTAAATCTGTTGGAGAACCGGTTGACGAGTGAGATACCGACGGAGTTGGGCAGCCTCGCCGAGCTTCGATCCATCAATTTAGTTAGCAACCAATTGACAGGTGAGATACCGACGGAGTTGGGAGACCTTTCCGAACTGGTTCGGCTGTCTCTGAGTGACAACCGGTTGACGGGCGAGATACCGACGGCGTTGGAGAACCTCTCCAACCTGCGAGAGTTGTACGTCCGCGGCAACCCTTTGACTGGGTGCGTCCCGGATGGACTGCGCGATGTTCCCAGCAATGACCTTGCGGATCTCGGTCTGCCGTTCTGCGTCGAACTTGCTTGTTCCACCTTGGCAGGGGCGTCCAACGGCGTCAACAACCCCGGGTTGGTGTCCGACTGCGTTGCGCTGCTGGCGGCTCTGGACGTGTTGGCGGGGACCGCGACACTTAACTGGTCGACTGACACTCCGATCGCGGATTGGAGCGGTGTTGTCCTTGATGGAAACCCCGGACGTGTGACCGAACTCCAACTAAGTGGTCTGGGGCTGGACGGTGAGATACCGACCGAGTTGGGCAGTTTAGCGAACTTGCGATCGCTTGACCTCAGCGACAACCAGTTGACGGGGCCGATCCCGCCGGAGTTGGGCGACCTCGTCAACCTGCAAGAACTGTACCTCGGGGGGAACACGTTGACCGGGTGCGTCCCCGACGGATTGCGTGACGTTTCGAGCAATGACTTTGCGAGCCTCGATCTGCCGTTCTGCAGCGAGCATCCCTGCGTGAGCGGAGGAGCGGTGGTGGATGTGACTAATACGGGACTGTTGTCTGATTGCGAGACGCTTCTAGCAGCAAGGGACACCTTGGCCGGAACTGCGGCGCTCAATTGGGCGGCGAATATTCCAATCACGGAGTGGGATGGGGCCACTGTACATAGGACGCAGCAGCGCGTCACGGAGCTAAACCTTAGCAATAGGGAACTGGCGGGGGAGATACCCTCGGAGCTTGGGAACCTCGCCAGCCTACAAAGGCTGTCCCTCTATGACAACCAGTTGACGGGTGAGATACCGACGGAGTTGGGGAACCTCCACAACCTACATACGCTGTCCCTCTTTGACAACCAATTGGAGAATGAAATACCGGCGGAGTTGGGCAGGCTGGCTGAACTGCGATCGCTTTCCCTCTCTAACAACCAGTTGACGGGTGAGATACCTACGGAATTGGGGAACCTAGAAAATGTGGAATCGCTATTTCTCTCTAACAACCAGTTGACGGGTGAGATACCTACGGAATTGGGGAGCCTAGACAATCTACAGTCGCTGGGTCTCTTCGGGAACGAATTAACGGGTGAGATACCGGCGGAGTTGGGAAACCTCGCCAAGCTACGGTGGCTGGGTCTTTGGGAGAACGAGTTAACGGGTGAGATACCGGCGGAGTTGAGGAACCTCGCCAACTTACAAACGCTGTGGTTGGGAGGTAACCAACTGACGGGTGAGATACCCACGGAGTTGGGGAACCTAGCCAACCTGCATGAGCTGGGTCTCTTTGTGAACCAATTGACGGGTCAGATACCGCCTGAGTTGGGGAATTTGACCGTACTTGGCCACTTGTTCCTGAATCACAACGACCTAGAAGGGAGCATCCCGGCTTCTCTAGGAAATCTGAGGAATCTGGAGCGTTTGCGGCTCAGGAATAACCGGCTTACGGGGTGCGTCCCGCCGCGACTGCGAGTCGTGCCGGACAATGACTTCGACCAGCTTGGGCTGTCATTCTGTGCGTTGTCGCCGCCCGACGCTCCAACGATAGGCTCCGTCACACCTGAATTGAACTCCCTGACAATATCATGGTCGCCTCCTTTGAACGACGGGGGTTCGGATATCACGGCCTACGACCTGCGCTACATCGAGACCGACGGCGACGAAACGGTAGACTCCAACTGGACGGTGGTGGAGGATGTGTGGACCCCAGGCAGGGGCGCTCTGGGGTACAGACTCACCGGACTAACCGGAGGTATTCAGTACGACATTCAAGTTCGGGCGGTGAATGCCGAAGGGGATAGCCCTTGGTCGGAGACGGTCACAGGAACGCCATCGTCCAGCGTCTGCGTTTCAGGTGGTGCTGTAGCCGACGCGACCAACTCGGGGCTGATTTCCGACTGCGAGGCGCTGTTAGAGGGGCGGGACACACTGGCGGGAACTGCGACGCTGAATTGGTCGGAGGATACTTCAATCGCGCAGTGGAATGGCGTCAGGCTCGGTGGGACGCCCCAGCGTGTCACTCGGCTGGCGCTTCCCGGCAAGGGCTTGGATGGGACGATCTCATCCGAGCTGGGTAGGCTCTCCAAGCTGACCTATCTGAACCTCCGCAGCAACGAGTTGACAGGCGAGATTCCTGATGAGTTAGATGACCTGAGCAATCTCAGGGTATTGAACCTGCACAGCAATAGCCTGAGCGGTGGCATACCGGACTTGAGCGGCATGACCAGTCTGGAAGAGTTGTACCTGCCGAACAACGCAGACTACAACGAAGACGGCAGTAAGGTCGAGGGCAGTGGTTTGACGGGTGAAATCCCGGCGTGGCTGAACGGGATGACGAACATGAGGGAGCTGTGGCTCTGGGGCAACAGTCTGAGCGGCTCGATACCCGACCTGAGCGGCATGACGAGCCTCAGAAAGCTGAAGCTGGCGAATAATAATCTGACGGGCGGCGTCCCTGAGGGGTCGATGCTGCCTCCGAATATGACGTGGCTGATCATCGACAGGAATCCGCTGGGCGGCACAATACCTGTCCTGAGCAGTCTGTCGAGGTTGAGGCTCCTGTGGCTGCACACAAACATGCTAGAGGGTATGATCCCGGCGGGTGACATGTTGCCCGCCAGCCTGGACGACCTGAACCTTCGCGACAACATGCTGACCGGCGAGATTCCGGACCTGAGCAACCTGGACAACCTGACGCGGCTGCGGCTGCACAACAACAGCCTGAGCGGTGAAGTCCCGGCCACGCTGGGCGGCCTTGACAGTCTGCAGCGACTGTGGCTGCACAACGAGGTGGAGAAGGGACTGGGCAGCAACATGCTCACGAGCATCGCAGCCGGCGTGGGCGGCTTGGGGGATACGTTGATCGTGATCGCCCTCGACGGCAACCCGTGGGATGCCGATGCCTGTGTGCCTGCCGAGTTGGCAAACGTGGCGAAGAACGACTACGCGGAGGCCGGAATCGAGGTCTGCGTAAGCAGCGACGGTTCATAGGCAGTGGAATAGACCGTGAGGGTCGGTGACCGACATGCCGCTGGTCTGAGCGCCCCGGGAAGTCTGTAGACAGGCTCTTACGGCGTCAAGCTTAACCTTATAGAGGGTGTCTAAAAAGTGAGGGTGCGTGCTAACCGCTTCAGCATAAGTCTCGTCATGGCACTGTCGATCCACGCTTCGGTGGTCTCCGGCAGTTCTTCATAGTCCCCGTATCAAGTACGGGCCAGACTCTTGCTCAGCCGAGGTAGTGGCCCAGCCTCGGCTTGTGGGCAACCTTCACCTTTCCATTGCACACGCACGCAGCCTTCGCCAGGTTTTCGGCTCCGACCGAGAACAACACCCAGGCCATGTATCTCCCAAACTCCGGGTCGAACTCCGCCTCCCAGTAGCTATCGAATCGAGGTTTATCGTTGCAGGCGACGAAATGCTGGCCGTCGAAGTGGGCGAGGCCGCTCTATGCCAGTAGCGCCTTGCCTGCGTCGAACAGAATCTGACAGTCCGCGTGGGTCATTCTCGTCCTCCGTTCTAGCTAGTCCTTGGCTCTGCTGAAGTAGTTGAATCTCCCGGTCCGGGCGTCGCCCCCCTGGGCATGCGGTAGCCGACGCGGGGCTCGGTGAAGATGTAGGCGGGGTTGTCGGCGTCGTCGCCCATGTTGCGGCGAAGGGTGCTTATGACGGTGCGCATCGGGCGCAAGTCGGCGCCGGCCTCCGCTTCCCACACCCGTTCCAGCAGGTGCGCGTAGGTCACCACCCGCCCGGCGTTCGTCGAAAGCTCGGCCAGCGTCCGGTACTCCATCGAGGTCAGACGGACCGGACTGCCGGCGAAGGTCACCAGGCGCGCGGCGTAATCGACGGTCAGGTCGCCGAAGACATAGGGGACCGTCGGCTCCGGCGTCTCCCGCCTGCGCAGGACCGCCCTGATCCGGGCCACCAGCTCCGTGGGCGAGAAGGGCTTGACGACGTAGTCGTCGCCCCCCGCCTCCAGGGCCCTGGCGATGAGCTGGTCCCGTCCGTAGGCGGACACGAAGATGACCGGGGTGCTGCTCGTCTCCCTGATCTCCTTCGTCAGCTCGATGCCGTCGGCCCCCTGGAGCATCAGGTCGAGGAGCACCACGTGGGGCTTCTCCACCTCCATCAGGCGGGGCAGGTCGTCCGCGTCGTCCGTGGCGATGACCGCGTAGCCCTCTTTGACGAGGGAGTCGCGGATGTACCTCAGCGCCTGGGGGTCGTCGTCCAGCGACAGGATGCGCACCTGTTCCCCGGCCCCCCGCTGACGCGCGATGCGCCCGGAAATCCGGACGGGCGGGGCCGGTAAGACTTTGCCGCCCTCCCCGGCGGTCGGCAGCGTGAAGCTGAAGCTCGCGCCCCGGCCCGGCCCGTCGCTATCGGCCCATATGCGGCCTCCGTGGGCCTCCACTATCCCCTTGCAGACCGCCAGCCCCAGGCCGGTGTCGCCGTCCTGCTCCTCGCCCTCGATCCGGGAGAACTTCCGGAACAGCAGCGGCAGGCTCTCCGCCGCGATGCCCCTGCCGTCGTCGGAGACCGACACCGCCACGTGGAGCTCCTGCCGCACGGCGGTCACCAGGACGGCGGAGGACTCCGGCGAGTGGCGCGCCGCGTTGGAGAGCAGGTTGCCGAGGACCTGCACGACGCGCGACCTGTCCGCCATCACCCAGGGCAGGTCCGGCTGCAGGTCGATGCGAAGGCTCTGCTTGTGCCCGCCGAGCCGGAAGGCGTCGGCGGCCTCGCCCGCCAGGACGGCCAGCTCCGTCGGCTCCGGGGAGACCGAGAGCGTGCCCGTCTCGATGCGCGCCACGTCGAGCAGGTCGCTGATCAGCGAGCGCATCCTGTCGGTCTGGGAGTCGATGATCCGGAAGAACTGGAGGGCCTCGGCCCGGCTCAGGGAGGCGGCGGGGTCGAGCAGGTTGGCGACCGAGCCCTTGACCGTGGCGAGGGGAGTCCGCAGCTCGTGGCTCACCATGGCCAGGAACTCGGCCCGCAGACGCTCCAGCTCCTCGAGTGGCGTCATGTCCTGCAGGGTGACGACGCAGGTCTCCACCGCCCCGTCCTCCCCTCGGATGGGGGTGGCGTTTATCAGCGCCGTGACGCTCCGCCCGTCGGGCGCCGTCAGGACGATCTCCTCGGCCCGCACGGTGACCGCGGCGCTCAGCGCCTGCGCAACCGAAAGCTCCTGCAGGGAGAACTCCCGCCCGTCGTCCCGCCGCACGGTCAGATCGTCGAGGAGCTCCTCCGCCCGGCGGTGCGGCTCATGCAGGTCGCCGATGATCCTCCTGGCCTCCTGGTTGAACGACACCGGGTGCCCCGTCAGGGCGTCGAAGACCAGGACGCCCACCGGCGCGGTGTTGACCAGGGCCTCCAGGTCCGCCCTGGCCCGCCGCTCGTCCCGGTGGCGGCGGGCGTTGGCGATGACCAGCGCCGCCTGGGACGCGAACAGCACCAGGGTCTCCTCGTCCTCGCGGCTGAACTCCGGCCCCCCCTCCTCCCGGGCCAGGTAGATGTTGCCCACGCCCTCTCCCCGGTGTCGTATGGGCGCGAGCAGAAATGGGCCGACGGGCAGGGGGAATGGCTCGGAGAGGCCCTGGGACCTCGTGTGGCCAAGGAAGTCGGGGACCCTCAGCGGTTCGGGAAGCCCTGCAAAGTACCGGTAGACCCGCAGGCTCGTGCTCGCCAGCCGCCCCCGCTCCTCGGCGGTTATCCCCGACGTGAAGACGTCCTCCGGCAGTCCCGCATCGTCCATTGTGGTGATCACGCCGTAGCGGGCGCCGGTCAGGGCCCGCGCGCCGTCCACCACCTGCTGGAGCACCTCGTCGAAATCGAGGCTCTCGTTGATGCGCAGGCTCGCCTCGCTCAGCCTGGTCAGCCGGTCCCTCGCTTCTTCCTGTGTCATCGCTGCTCCTCGAACGGGATGCGGAAGCCCCGGCGTTTCCGGCGTCGCGCGCCTGCTGCGGGAGGCCGGATTCGGGGCTGCCGGGGCAATTATGCCACTTTCGGCCGAAACTCACAAGAACTCAAAGCCAAACGGCGCTGTTTCTTACAACCACCTTACACGGCGGGTGTACCATCGTATATATCAGCCCATCTCTCGGGAGGCGTGAATTTTGCCCTTGGCCCCTCAAGGAATGGCCCGGACCCGACAGCCCTCAAGGAATTCCCGGCCCGGACCCGACAGGAGGAAATGAACAATGGCATTGACAAGATTCGTTGGCGGCAACGTGAATGGATTCCCGGCGCGGCTGCGGAGACGCCCGGCCGCCCGCCGGTGGATGGCGCGCGGCCCGGTCGCCCTGCTGGTGCTGCTCGCGCTGGCACTCGCCCTGGGCGTCCTGCCCGCGCAGGCGGAGACGGTCGCCCTGGTCAGCAATCTGGACCAGCCGCATGGCAACGATAGTGTTGGGCCTGTAGGGACGTTTCAAGTAGCAGGCCAACCCCCTGTACTCTATGTCTATGCTCAGCGGTTCTCCACCGGCGGCAACCCCCACGGGTACTCCCTGTCGGACGTCCGTGCCTACATACGTAGTCGGGGAAGCGGCGACGCGGTCAGCGTGAGCATCCACTCCGCATCCGCAGGCTCGCCCGTGACCCCGGGCTCGAGCCTGTACCAGCTGGAGAACCCGTCCTCCATCGCCAACAACAGCCTCAACACCTTCACCGCGGAGGACGGGGCGACCCTGGAGAGGGAGACCGACTACTTCGTCGTGTTCGAGGGGCCCAGCGGCAGCTACCATGTCGAAACGATCCAGGATGACGACGAGGACACGGGCGCGGCGGACGGATGGAGCATCTACGACTTTGGGAATCGCAATGAAGACAACAGCAGCACATGGTTAGCGAATTCCAAGTCCGCCCGCATCGAGATCAACGGCACGGTCAACGACGTCAAGCTGGTCGGCAACATGGGGCAGAGTCAGTACGAAAATCAGAGCTTGAGCGCCGGGACCGCCTTTTCTGTGGAGTATGTGTCGGCGCAAAGGTTCGCCACCGGCGGCAACGGGGCCGGGTATGCGCTGACGAGCGTTCTCGTCGACATGCACACTTCCGGTTTGAGTGACGACGACGAACATGCGAAGGTGAGCATCTACTCCGTCGACTCGTCCGGGAACCCGGGCTCGAGCCTGTACGTGCTGGACAACCCGGCGACCTACACACGCAGAGGCATCAATACATTCACCGCGCCAGCCGGGGCGACCCTGGAGAGGGAGACCGACTACTTCGTCGTGTTCGAGGCCACGTCAGGAAGTTACAGAGTGCATGTAACCGATGAGGCAGATGGGGATGAGGACGCGGACGGGGCGGACGGATGGAGCATCCACGACCAATCCCATACGAAGCCGGGTAGCGCCGACTGGACTCTACCCACCTATTTGGCCCGCATCGAGATCAGAGGGATCATCCTGCCCAACACGCCCGCCGGCGGCGAAGCCGGCATCTCCGGCAGCAAGACCGTGGGGCAGGTCCTGACCGCCGACACCTCCGGCATCACCGACGCGAACGGCCTGGACAACGCCGCGTTCAGCTACCAGTGGGTGCGCGTCGACGGCAATAACGAGCGCGACATCCCCGGCGCGACGGGGAGCAGCTACACGCTGGTCGAGGCCGACTACGACAAGAAGATCAGGGTCCGGGTGAGCTTCGTGGACGATGCCGGGTACGACGAGTCGGTGACCAGCGACGCCACGGGGAAGGTGCAGCGGGGGCCGGAGCTGCTGCGCGTGGAATACCGGCCCACGCGGGTCGAGCTGTGGTACGACGAGAGTCTGATCGACGACCCGTTGCCGCCCCGCAGCGCCTTCTCCATTTCGATCAACGGCGCCGGCGGGGCGCAGCCTTCCAGTGTGGTTGTCTCCAGCGAAACGGTGTTGCTGACGCTGCCGACGCCCGTCGAATCCGGCGACCGTGTGAGCGTCAGCTACACCGTGCCGACCAGCAACCTCCTGCGGGACGAGGACGGCAGACCGGCGCCGGGGTTCACGGCGAGGAGCGCCGCGGACGTCACCGGGACCTGGTACGGGGTCGTCCGTGTGGAGATGACCGCGGGATCCTACCAGTCCACCGAGCCCAGGACCGGGCAGGCAGAGGTCACCGTGGGCGTGTATCCCAGGTCTCCCGTTGACATCTTGCCGCCGGACCTGGAGTTCTGGGTGGAGATCGAGACCTCGGACGGAACGGCCACTGCCGGCGCGGACTACGTCCCGCTGAAGGCCCACCGGCTCCGGCTCATGGGGACCCACACCGAGGAGAACCCCGCCACCGCGACCATCCTCGTCAACGCCGACGACGTCATGGATGGAAGGTCCGAAACCCTTGGGGTGGGACTGAACGGCAAGTTCGACCGCGGCAGCGCCCCCGCCGCCAGGCTGGACCTCAACCCGTCCAGGGTCACCATCTCGGACGACGACGAGGCCAGCCTGGAGCTCGTCGCCAGCCCGAACCGGATCGTGGAGGGCCGGACGCAAGAGATCGAGCTGGAGGTCCGCGCCACCGACGACGACGGCTCATCCTCCGATGAGTGCCGGATCGCGATACCGCTCTCCAACATCAGCATCAGGTTCGGCGGCAGCGCCGAGCGGGGCGCCGACAAGGACTACACCCTCTCCACCGTGGAGGGGGACCTCGACGATATCGACCTGCCCCCCTGCGGCACGGCGAAGGTCACCGTGCTGGTCGAAACGAAGAGCGACGGCGACTCCGAGTTCGAGGAGAGCATCCAGCCGAGCCTCGAGCTGCCCAACGCGCTTGACGACAGGGTGCTACGGAGCCTGCTGAGGGCCGATGAAATCACCATCGCCGACCCCTATTCCGACGAGACCTGCGAACACGAGCAGGTCGCGTATTGCGGGGAGCTCACCGTGGGCAGGATCACGGACGGCGGCCTGGGATACGCCTCCTTCGACCAGCTGCAGGGCGGCGAGCTCTCGCCCAAATCGTTCTCCTACGAGGGCACGGAATACCGGGTGCTGGAGCTGGGCGTCGGCGATTCCAAATATGGCAGCATCTCCCTCTTGCTGGACCCCTCGGGCGGCAACGTCTTCAAGGAGCGCTACAAGCTGCATCTCGAAGACCACGTGGTGCGCTTCTCCGAGGGGGACTACTGGGAAGGCAGCCAGCGGTTCACCTGGAGGCTGCAGGGCATGCGCTTCTCGGAGGGCGACCGGGTCCCGGTGTACATCAGCCGGATCGGCCCGGACGTGACGTCCCCGAGGCTGATCAACGCCTACGTGACGACCGGAGGCACCCGGGTGATCCTGGAGTTCAGCGAGGAGCTGAATATTCCAGGTGACTTGATACAAGGGTTCCCCTTCCTTCTTTGCGTCCTGAACAGCCATTCCGGCTGCCCGCAGGACGACCAATCGCTGGCGGAAATCGTGTACGGCCTTGAACAACAGAATCTGATAAGCGCTTCGGACCTTGAGGGTAGTCAGTCTTCTCCCTGCACGGGAGGCGACAATCCCTGCCTGACCTCCGGGTACGGCTCGGACGAACGGCGCGTGATTCACCTGCCATTGCAACGCGTGAATCCAATTCACGCGGTCGATCAGCTCAAGCTGAGCTTCGACCGCTCGGCCATCTCGCCCGGGGACCTGACCGACGCCGCGGGCAACCACCTCCGGTCTTTCAGGTTCCGAACGGTCACGAACCATTCAACCAGATCCGTGCCGGGCTGCCAGGAGGACGACATCTGGTGCGGCAGCATGACGGTGGGCCAATCCGGGCAGGCCAGGGGATTCAGCGAACAATCAGGCGTTGGAGCTCTCTGGGACCGTGGGTTCGTATATCAGGGAACGCAATACACAACGAGAGGAATTGTTGTGAACGCAAGCCGCCTCCTAACTTTGGATGTGAACCCAGCGCCATCGGCAGAGAGCGCGTTCCACCGGTCGAAGTTCGACCTGCACCTGGGGGACCACAAGCTCAACTTCGCCGATGCAACATTCCAGTCGAACGTATTCCGGTGGAGCGACGTCGGCCTCACCTGGTCCGCCGGCGACGAAGTCGCGGTCCGGCTGACCGAGTCCGGCGGTGGCGGCGGCCAGGACGCCCCGCCCGTCACGGAGCCGCTCACCGCGTCGCTCGACAGCGCGCCGGAGCGCCATGACGGCTCCAGCAAGTTCGAGGTGCGGGTGGGCTTCAGCGAGGACATCTCGACCAGCTTCCGCGACCTCGGCGACGCGTTCACGGTGGCCAACGGCGAGATCATCAACGTGAAGCGCGTCGATAAGCGGAGCGACCTCTGGAGTCTGAAGGTCACGCCCGGCGGGGATGACCCCGTCAGCCTCACGCTGGAAGCGGGCCAGGACTGCGACGAGGAGCAGGCGCCCTGCACCGCCGACGGCCGGCAGCTCAGCGAGACCCTCACCATCCGCGTGCCGGGGCCCGAGGCGCCCGCCAGCCTGACCGCGCAGCTGGCCAATCAGCCCACCGAGCACGACGGCTCCAGCGCCTTCGAGGTGTGGGTCGGCTTCAGCCACGACCTGAGAAACAGCGAAGATGCCCTGCGCGGCTACCCCACGGTGACCGGCGGGACGCTGGAAAGCGCCGGGCGGGTGGACGGCCGCGACGACCTGTGGAAGTTCACGATCGAACCCGGCGGCGACGGCGACGTCGGCTTCAGCATGGCCGCCGCCGACCGGTGCAGCGACGAGGACGGCGTTCCCTGCAGCGAGGAGGGCCGCCCGCTGTCCAACGACCTGTCCACCACCATCAACGGCCCGACGCTGATCTCCGTGGCCGACGCCGCCGCGACCGAGGGCGGGACGATGACCTTCACCGTGTCCCTCAGCCGCGCGCCGGCCGCGCCGATCAGCGTGGACTACCGGACCGGCGACGGCACGGCAGCCGCCGGCGAGGACTACACCGCCGCCGCCGGCACGGTCACGTTCCTGCCCACCCAGCGGACGAAGACCGTCGCGGTGTCGCTCCTGGACGACGGCGAGAGCGAGGACGATGAGACGTTCACGCTGACGCTGTCCAATCCCTCCACCGGACGGCTGAGCGACGCCCAGGCCACCGGCCTTATCGCCGACGATGACGTTGAGGAGACCGACGACGAAGGCGACGACGCTTCCGAGGAGGACACGGCCCGGGACGGAGCCACGGACCTGGGCGACATCACCGACACCGGCAAGGCCGCCTACAGCCGCCTGCAGAGCCTGGACGGCGAGGACGAGACGACAGACTGGTTCAGGTTCACCATCACCGAGTCCAGGAGGGTGCTGCTGGGGCTGCGGCAGCTGGACGCCGACGCCGCCCTGACCCTGGAAACCCTGGGCGGCGACACGATTCAGACGAAGACCGTGGCCGGCGTGAGCAGCTTCAGTTTCCGAAAAACCCTTCAGGCCGGGACCTACTACGTGCGGGTGGACTCCGCAGAGGTCGCCCGGAACGACTACAAGCTGACATGGCGGACCTCCGAAGCCCAGTAGCAGGAACAGGAGACAGGTTGAATCATGCAAAGCAAATGGAACGCAACAGATCGAGTCTTAAGGGAGATGCGAAAGATGAAGATTTACTTGAGCTTTATGGCAGTCGTCGCAGTTGTCGCGTTGATGCTGGTAGTCGCGAGCACGCTACCCGACGCAGCATTTGCGCACGATATTGACTGTGACAACCAAAGCAAACACACAGACGACATTGACACGCTTATTGAGCTAGGAGATGTAACCTCTCATTCCGCTCCGCGGTTCGAAAATGGGTCGATGGCGGCAGACGGAGAGCTTGAGATATACGTGCTTGAAGTGACTGAGGTCAGTCAAATAAGGGTCGGACTGCGTCAACTCGACTGGGCCGCCGATCTGAGAGTTTACGCAAGTGAGTTGAGTGGCGGCAACCTCGTGGAGCTCAAGGAGTTTGCAAATACGGGAACTCAAGACGAATGGGGTTCAGTGTATTTGCGGCCCGGGCACTATTGTTTTGCCGTAGAGGACGGAAGCGGAGGAGGAACCGCTAACAGGAACTCTTATGTCTTTCGATACAGCGTACACAATAGCGACAGACTTGACCACTTTTACGCATCCGCATCCGCGTATGATCTCGGCGATCTGGCCGATAACGGCTTTTCGAACAGATTGAAACGTTGGGCTAGCGTAAATGGCAAAGGACTTGACTACATCGACTGGTACAAATTCACACTGACCGGTTCAGGCAACAGCGGGCTTAAGCTTGTAGCGGCAGCACTTGAAACAGACCCAACCATTAAGTTGTATCAGGAAAATTGCACGACGGAAGTCACTGCGGATAGTACAGTCCAAGCGTCGAACGGAAAAAGAAAAACTGTAACTTTCGACTCGATTGCCGCAGACACGACATACTGTGCAAGTGTTGAGTCCCAAATCGGTAAAGCCTATGACAAATATGTGCTCTGGGTTTACCGACGCGATGCCTTCTAGACAGACTCTGTGATGCGTCGGAAGGCATATCGGCGGTAATGGTCAGTCAGTACGCCATGATGCTCAACTGGCTGGATATTGAAGGAGAAACGCTGCTGAGAATGGAGCAGGATGAGCGACTGGCCCTGGGGCACAACTAGCTGGGGAGCGAGCGAATGGTGGCACATTGAGTCAGTGTGGCAGACCGGCAGGGACGTATGCCCGCCGAGCGCAGTGTCACCATTGAGCCAGGATCGGAGGCTGACGCTATGAGAGTTACTCAACTCAACCTGGGAAACGCTGCCCGAACCGTGGTCTGGCTTCTGGCAGCGGCCTTCATTGCGTTATCGGTGATGATGGTGGCGAGAGAGGCGTTCGGCCAGGCAGCCGGCGTCTGCGGGCGCACCTCCCAGGTGAGCGCTGCCATCGCGGCGGCGAGCGGAACGGGGAATTGCGCCTCGGTCACGCCGCTGCACCTGCGTGATGTCACTTCCCTGGACCTGAGCGGTCAGGGCATATCGAGCCTCAGCGAAGGGGATTTCGAAGGCCTGGTCCGCCTGGGGATCCTCGACCTCTCCGACAACTCGCTCACGTCGCTGCCGGAAGGCGTGTTCGACGAACTGTTGCTCCTTAAGACACTGCGCCTTGACCGCAACGGGCTGTCAACCGTGCCACGGGACATCATCGCGCAGCTCTTCATGCTGGAGGAGCTGAGCCTGAGCGGCAATTCCGGCCTCTCGCTGCCCGACGGCATGTTCGACGACTTCTCCCGGTTCGACGGGATGCAGTCGAGCGGAGAGCTCGCGGCGGATACGGGAGAGTACCCCCGCATCCACCGGTTCCTCACGAAGCACGGCGTCACCAACCCGGAAGAGTTCATCGCCGCTCTGTCCCCGCTCTACAAGGAGCGCTTCGCCATGGTCTACCGGTCCAAGGCGGCTGCACGGAGTCACGTATCCGGCCGCCACCCGAGGATCATCTCCTTCGGCGGAGACGGAAGGTACACGTTCGCCTGGAACACAGACCCCGACGCCCCGTCCGAGTTCCGGGACACCGTCGAGTTCCTGCGGCAGAACGACGACGACTGGACCACCGGGGTCATCGACTTCTCCGGCGAGACCGCAACGATCAGTGAGCCCGCGTCCTGCCAGGTCTGCCACGGCTCTCTGAACAAACCGTTGTGGGGCGTGTGGAACAAGTGGAAGGGAACCGAGTTCGTTTCCCCCGGCAAGGGAGGGCACCGTGCGGCGGCCAGACACATGAGCCTTGCGCTGGAGTCGTCCGATCAACGGATCGAGCCGCTGGACTTCTCCGCATCGCACTTCTATTTCTCCCAATACTCGGAGCGGTTCCTCAAGTCGCCGGGCCGTGAACCCTACGTCCTTGCGACGGGGGAAGCGGGCGCCGTGTGGTCGTGGCGTCACACGGAAGTGCTGTTCCACATACTGAAGGACCGCTATCCGGACTTCCGGCCCTTCGCGAAGTCCCTCATGTGCGCAGAAGAGATCGACGCTCAGTACACGGTCACTAGGCTGTTCAACCAGCGCGAACACAACCTCTTCGTGCCGGCAACCATCGATGACAGCGAGATCGACGATGCGGGACAGCTGCGCCACAGCAGTCCCTATGTGTACTACGCCTACTACTATCAGACGGACGGCAGCATGTCCGGTGCGCTGAACTTCCTCGCTCTCGTTGAGCTGTGGGAGCGGGAACCCATCGTCAGGAAACTCTACCGGGATACGTCCAACGAGGACACCTTCCTTCCGGAGGATTCGGCGATACCGGATATGTACCTCTACTACGACTCCGGGGCGGCAACGGCGGAGGACGAGTTGATCCAGAAGCTCCGCCTCCACTTCGGACAGGGAAGCAGGGCCGCTCTTGACGCTCGAGCGGCGCAGAATGAAATGACGACCTTGGGAATCATACCCAGTGCATCCTTCTGGGACGGCCACATAAAGACGATGGGGCCGCGAGTGTGCGACGCGCTCCGGAACAGCGAGCCGGAGAACCTGACGGCCACACTCAACGAAGGAGTCCCGGTTCTGGACTGGGACGCCCCCACCCACGATGCCGACTCGATAACCGGCTACCGCATCCTCCGCGGCGTGGAAGGCGAAACCCCGTCGGTGCACGTGGCGAGCACCGGCACGACGGACACGGCATGGACGGACGAGAACCCCGCTCAGGGCAGCTACGTCTACGCGGTGCAAACGGTCTACGACGGCTATTACCTCAGCCGGGAATCGGAACAGGCGCTTACGACTGTCCCTTCGACGACGGCCAACAATCCTGCCGCCGGCGCTCCCACCATTGGCGGCGAGGCCGTAGTGGGAGAGACCCTGACCGCAAACGCGACTGACCTCGTCGACGCCGACGGCATGCTCGATGCCATATTCCACTACCAGTGGGTCCGGGTCGCCACCGGTTCAACCGAGACAGACATCGCCGGCGCAACGGCCTCCGCATACACCCTTGTCGACGCCGACGAGGGTAAGACCATCAAGGTTAAGGTCACCTTCACCGACGACGGCGGCAACGAGGAAACTCTGACCAGCGCGGCAACTGCCGAAGTTGAGCCGCGGCCCAATCGGCCGGCCGTTGGCGCGCCCACCGTCAATGGCGCCGCGCAGGTGGGCAAGGTGGTGACCGCGGACACGTCCGGCATCACCGATGAGGACAGGTTGACCGGCGTTTTCTTCACCTACCAGTGGGTCCGGAACGACGGCGCCGCCGACGCGGATATACCCGGAGCGACAAGCAGCGGCTACACCCTTGTCGACGCCGACGAGGGCAAGGCCGTCAAGGTGAGGGTGAGCTTCACCGACGACGCGGGCAACGAGGAAACTCTGACAAGCTTGCCCACTGAGCCGGTGAAGCCCGCAGCCGCAGAAGGCTCCGACCCCGACTCCACGAAGTCCGGGGCCATAGACCTGGGCGACATCACCGACCTGGACAAGGCCAGGTTCCCCCGCTACACGATAGACGGCGTCGATGACCTGGTGGACTACCTCCGGTTCACGTTGACGGAGCCCAAGCGGGTGTACCTGGCGATCAGGCAGCTGGACTACGACGCCGCGCTTTCCCTCGAGGACGACGAGGGCAATCGGACCAGGGCGAAGACGAAGCCCGGCACGGCCAGCGAGGCGATAGTCCGTGTGATCCTGGAGGGGACCTACTACATTCGGGTGGACGCAGTCGAGGAGGGCGAGAACAACTATGTGCTGCGCTACGGCGTCAGCGCGCCCGATCCCGGCAAGGTGGCCGATCTCAGGCCGGCCGCCAACCACCACGCCGCGGGGGCGCCCGCCATCGCCGGGACGGCCCAGGTCGGAGAGACGCTCACGGCGGACACGGCGGGAATCACCGATGCCGACGGGATGGCCAACGTTACTTTCAGCTACCAGTGGATTGCCAACGACGGCAACGCCGACACGGACATCCAGGACGCCACCGGCCCGGCATACGAGCCATCCGACGACGACGTTGGGAAGACCATAAAGGTGAGGGTCTCCTTCACAGACGACGCCGGCAACCAGGAATCGCTTACCGGCGAGCCGACGACGCCGGTGACCCGCCCGCCACTGACCGCCAGCCTGGAGAACATTCCCGGGAGCCACAACGGAACGGCTGGCTTCACCTTCGAAATCCGGTTCAGCGAGGAGTTCAAGTTGAGCTTCAAGACGCTGAGGAACGAGGCTTTCACGGTCACCGGCGGGAGCGTCAAAGCCGCGAGGAGGCTGGATAAGCCGAGCAACATTCACTGGCAGATTGTGATTGTGCCCGACTCCGCCGGAGACGTAACCGTCGTCCTGCCCGCAACCACGGACTGCGCGGCGGCCGGCGCAATCTGCACGGCAGACAACAGGCCGCTGTCCAACCGGCTGGAGTTCACGGTGATCGGGAATGATCCGCAACTCCACCAATCGGACGGCTTCCACTAACACCCGCACACACACAATCTTGTGGCACGTTCCCGCGTCCGGATTTGGGGAGACTCGACCATGTGTGGAATTGGAGAGATGATACATGACCGGCGTTGACAGGGGATACGGAGTTCTGAGGGTCCTGGAGCGGGGAGTGACGTGGTTGGGGCGCCGCCGCCCGCCGGCGGCTGCGTACGTGATCGTGCTGGCGGCGGGCATGGCCCTGCTGCTCTCGGGGACGGTTCTGGCCCAGACAGACGAATCGGCGCCGGCCAAGCCCACCGGCCTGACCGGGACGGTCACCCACGACTCGGTCGCCCTCACCTGGGACGATCCGAACGACGACTCGATCACGGGCTACCAGGTGCTCCGGCGGGACAAGGCTGTCCACGGACCGGGCGAGTTCGCGGTCCTGGTTGACGACACAGGCGGCGCGGCAACGACTTACACCGACACCGGCATGGAGGCCGGGGGCCGCTACGTGTACCGGGTCAAGGCCAGGAATGCCGCCGGACTCGGCGAGCAGAGCAGCTTCTTCAACGCCGGCCTGCCGGCGGCGCCCCCGCTCCCGGCCAAGCCCACCGGCCTGACCGGGACGGTTACCCACGACTCGGTCGCCCTCACCTGGGACGATCCAAACGACGACTCGATCACGGGCTACCAGGCGCTCCGGCGGGACACGGCGGTCCACGGACCGGGCGAGTTCGCGGTCCTGGTTGACGACACCGGCGGCGCGGCAACCGCTTACACCGACACCGGCGTGGAGGCCGGGGGCCGCTACGTGTACCGGGTCAAGGCCAGGAACGCCGCCGGACTCAGCGAGCAGAGCAGCTTCTTCAACGCCGGCCTGCCGGAAGCGCCGGAGCCTACACCCACGCCGGAACCGGACACCGACGCCACCCGGGACGGCGCCGTAGACCTGGGCGACATCACGGGCCTGGGCGAGACCCGGTACCCCAAGTTCACCATCAACGGCGACGACGACCGGGTCGACTACTTCAGCTTCAGCCTGACCGCTCCCAAGCGGGTGAACCTGGGCCTGCGCCAGCTGGACTTCAACGCCGACCTGGTCCTGGAGGACGGCGACGGAGCCACCCTCAAGGAGACCCGCAAGGATGGGACGGCCACAGAGGCCATCACCGCTACGCTGCTGGAGGGCGCCTACTACATCCGCGTCGAGGCCAAAGAGCGGGGCGACAACGAGTACGTCCTCCGCCATGGAGTGGATGAGCCCGACCCGAAGAAGGTGGACGCACTGCGCGAAAAGCGTCAGCCGCGGGACGACAGCCTTCCTGTGTTCAACCTGAGCAAAACCGAGCTATTGGTTGAGGAGGAAGGGTCCGAGTCCTACACCGTATCGCTGAGCCAAGCGCCCACAGCGAATGTGACGATTGGCATCACGGATCCGACCGACAACAGCGATGTGACCGTGTCGCCGAAGACGCTGACCTTCACGCCGACCGACTACGTGGACAAACAGGTCACGGTCTCGGCCGCCGATGATGCCGACACGGATGATGAGACGGCGACGATCACCCATTCCGTCACGTCCGGCGGTGAGCTGGCCACGGCCGAGATCGACGACGTGTACGTGATCGTCCGCGATAACGAGGTCAGCGGTGTCCGCGTAGACTTCGTCAACTCGCCGATATATGAGATCTATGAAAACGAAAAGGATATCTTGCTGGTCGTCAAACTGAGTGAGCCGCCGACCAGCACCGTGACCATCCCGCTGATCGCGACCTACACCAACGGCGCCAGCGCGGACGACTACACGCTCACGCCCGGCAGCGCCGTCTTCGCACCCGGCGAAACGAAGAAGACGCTCACCTTTATAGCGGTTGATGACGATATCTTCGAATCCCAGTTGGGCGCCAGGGAAACCGTCACGTTTACATTTGGCGACGTCACTGGCTACACGGGAGGATTGCTGACCGAGGTCGAGATACAGATCAGGGGAACCGACAGGGCGAAACTCCTGCTCAGCGAGACCGTGCTCCGGTTCGATGAGGGAGACACCACCGGTCAGACCTACACCGTCGAGCTGTTTTCCGAACCAACGGCCGATGTCACGGTTGCCATCTCCATCCCCGATCGCAGCGACATCGCCGCAGACCTGGACAGTCTCACTTTCACACCGGATAACTGGTCACAACCTCAGACCGTCACGGTCTCGGCCTCGAGTGACCTGGACGGCGCTCATGACTTCGATCTCGTCTCCCATTCGGCGAGTGGGGCCGGCTATCACATCGCGGACGGGGGCTTCCCAAAGCAGCTGAGAGTCGAAGTGCGGGACGAGGACTCGCTGTTCGGCAATTTGCTGCAGGAGTATAATACGATAGATTCTCACGCAACCAATCCTGGCGACGCGAGGGCCAGCCAGTTAACAACCGGGTCGGCGGGCGACGATGACGACTATGGGTGGTTGTTGCAGGCAATGCATTTCCACGTGCTCGCCTGGGGGCCTCGTTTAACGCCGGTTGTGACCCTGCAGGCCCACGTATCCGCTGCCGAAGAGGGCACTGTCGGTAACGCCGTCAATTTCCAGGGCGAAGAGCGGCCGGACGACGGGGAAATCCTGGCGACATTCAGCAACCCCGGCAGAGACACTGAACGCGTCCTTGAGTTCGCAGCGCCCGAGGGCCTCGTTCTGCAGCCGAGAACGAATTACATGCTCTTCCTGAATGTCAAGGGGACGGGTCTCTTTACGGCAATTACCGTCTCGCGCCAGAGCACCGTTGGGGTTGGCCCCGCTTCCAAACTGGACCCTGGACTTCATAAGCTTTCGAGGTCGAAATGGAAAATAGAACGAAGAGACTGGCATCGAGATGGCTCGGATTGGTTCCGTACACCAAACAGACTGGTGTTCGGCCTGGTCGGCATCCCCTACGGCGTTCATGTCTCGACCGCCACACTCAATCCGAACGAAGGCGAGTCCGCCAGCTATACGATCAAGCTCGCTGTCGAACCGCCCGAGGATGTACACATCACGGTCTCCACCCCCAGCGGCGGGGAAGTGACCGTCGACAAGTCTTCGCTGACCTTCACCCCCGGCAACTGGAACACGGCGCAAACCGTCACCGTCAGCGCGGCGACGGACGACGACGACGCGGAAGACAGCGCGACTATCAAGCACAGCATTGACAGCGGCGTCTACAAGGGCGCGCCGATCGACGACGTCGAAGTGACCGTCAGTGAGTCCACGGTGACGGACGACGTACCGGTGAGCGTCAGCTTCGAGCAAGCAACCTACACCGTGGCCGAGGGCGACGACGTCACCGTCACGGTCACTCTATCGGAAGACCCCGAGCGCACTGTGACCATCCCCATCACGGCGACGAACGAGAGCGGGGCCACTTCCGCCGACTACTCCGGCGTACCGGCCAACGTCACCTTCGACAGCGGCGATACCGAGAAGACCTTCTCCTTCACCGCCACGGACGACACGGTGGACGACGACGGCGAGAGCGTGAAGCTCGGCTTCGGCACGCTGCCCGCGGGCGTAGCGGCGGGAACGAACGGCGAGACCACCGTCTCCATCACCGACGACGACGTGCCCGAGGTCGAGGTCAGATTCGCAAAGGCCAGCGATTCGATCGAAGAGGCCATCACCACCTCCATCGCTGTCTTCCTCAGCGCCGACCCGGAAAGGACGGTTGTTGTCCCCATCGTCGTGACCCACCGGGACGGGGCCACCGCCGACGACTACTCGGGCATGCCCGCGAACGTCGTCTTCCAGCCGGGGCAGACCGTCACGCACTTCAACATAAAGATAATCGACGACAATGTGGTCGAGGGCACCGAGACCTTGGAATTCACCTTCGGCACACTGCCGGACCGGGTCACCGAAGGCACGCCCAACAAACTCACGCTCACCATCACCGACCCCTTTCCCAGGACGGTCAGCTTCGGCTCGGCGACGTACAGCGTCGAGGAGTCCGACGATCCCGGCACTCCCGGCAAGGACGAACGCGAGGTCGAGATAACGGTCAACCTGGACCATTCCGCTGAACACACGTTCACCATCCCCATCACGGCGACGCACGAGAGCGGGGCAACCTCCGCCGACTACTCGGGCGTCCCGGCCAACGTCACCTTCAACGACGGCGATACCGAGACGACCTTCACCTTCACCGCCACGGACGACACCCTTGACGACGACGGCGAGAGCGTGAAGCTCGGCTTCGGCACGCTGCCCACGTGGATGTCCGAGGGAACGATCAACGAGACCACAGTCTCCATCACCGACGACGACGACCTACAGGTCAGCGTCAGCTTCGAGTCGGCAACCTACACCGTCGCCGAGGGCGACAGCGTCACCGTCAAGGTCACGCTTTCGGAGGACCCGGCGCAGACGGTCACCATCCCCATCACGGCGACGAACGAGAGCGGGGCCTCCGATGGGGACTACTCCGGGGTCCCGGCCAACGTCACCTTCAACAGCGGTGACACCGAGAAGACCTTCACCTTTACCGCCACCGACGACACGGTGGACGACGACGACGAGAGCGTGAAGCTCGGCTTCGGGACCCTGCCCGACGGCGTCACGGAGGGGACGACCGCCGAGGCGGTGGTCTCCATCACCGACGATGACGACCCCCAGGTGAGCGTCAGCTTCGGGCAGAGCTCCTACACCGTGGCCGAGGGCGACGACGTCACCGTCAAGGTCACCCTCAGCGCCGACCCCGAGCGCACGGTCACGATTCCCATAAGCAGGGCCAATCAGGGCGGGGCCTCCAACGGGGATTACAGCGGCGTCCCGGCCAACGTCACCTTCAACAGCGGCGACACGGAGAAGACCTTCTCCTTCACCGCCACCGACGACACGGCGGACGACGACGGCGAGAGTGTGAAGCTCGGCTTCGGCACGCTGCCCTCGCACGTCTCCGAGGGAACGATCAACGAGACCACGGTCTCCATCAACGACGACGACGACCTACAGGTCAGCGTCAGCTTCGAGCAGAGCGCCTACACCGTGGCCGAGGGCGACAGCGTCACCGTCAAGGTCACGCTTTCGAAGGACCCGGCGCAGACGGTGACGATTCCGATAAGCAAGGCCAACCAGGGCGGGGCCTCGGACTCCGACTACTCCGGCGTACCCGCCAACGTGACCTTCAACAGCGGAGACACCGAGAAGACCTTCACCTTCACCGCCACGGACGACACGGTGGACGACGACGACGAGAGCGTGAAACTCGGCTTCGGGACCCTGCCCACGGGCGTCACTGAGGGAACGACCACCGAGGCGGTGGTCTCCATCACGGACAACGACGACTCCCAGGTGAGCGTCAGCTTCGGGCAGAGCGCCTACACCGTGGCGGAGGGCGACAGCGTCACCGTGAAGGTCACCCTCAGCGCCGACCCTGAGCGCACGGTGACCATTCCCGTCAGCAGGGCCAACCAGGGCGGGGCCTCCAACGGGGACTACTCTGGCGTCCCGGCCAACGTAACCTTCAACAGCGGCGATACCGAGAAGACCTTCACCTTCACCGCCACGGACGACACGGCGGACGACGACGACGAGAGCGTGAATCTCGGCTTCGGGACCCTGCCCCCGGGCGTCACTGAGGGAACGACCGATGAGACGACGGTGAACATCACTGACGACGACGACCCCCGGGTCAGCGTCAGCTTCGAGCAAGCAACCTACACCGTGGCTGAGGGCAGTTCAGTCACCGTCAAGGTAGTGCTCAGCGCCGACCCTGAGCGCACGGTGACCATTCCCGTCAGCAGGGCCAACCAGGGCGGGGCTTCCAACGGGGACTACTCCGGCGTTCCGTCCAACGTAACCTTCAACAGCGGCGACACCGAGAAGACCTTCTCCTTCACCGCCACCGACGACACGGGGGACGACGACGATGAGAGCGTGAAGCTCGGCTTCGGCAGCCTCCCCAGCCGCGTCTCGGAGGGTTCGACCGATGAGACGACGGTGAACATCACCGACGATGACGACCCCCGGGTCCGCGTCAGCTTCGAGCAGAGCTCCTACACCGTGGCCGAGGGCGACAGCGTTACGGTGAAGGTCACCCTCAGCGCCGACCCTGAGCGCACGGTGACCATCCCCGTCAGCAAGGCCAACCAGGGCGGGGCCTCCAATGGGGACTACTCCGGCGTTCCGGCCAACGTCACCTTCAACAGCGGCGACACCGAGAAGACCTTCTCCTTCACCGCCACCGACGACACCGTTGACGACGACGATGAGAGCGTGAAGCTGAGCTTCGGCAGCCTCCCCAGCCGCGTCTCGGAGGGAACGACAGATGAAACGACGGTGAACATCACCGACGACGACGACCCCCGGGTCCGCGTCAGCTTCGAGCAGAGCGCCTACACCGTCGCCGAGGGCGGCAGCGTCACCGTCAAGGTCACGCTTTCGGAAGACCCTGAGCGCACGGTCACGATTCCCATAAGCAGGGACAATCAGGGTGGGGCCGGCAACGGGGATTACAGCGGCGTCCCGGCCAACGTCACCTTCAACAGCGGCGATACCGAGAAGACCTTTAGCTTCACCGCAACCGACGACACGGTGGACGACGACGATGAGAGCGTGAAGCTGAGCTTCGGGACGCTGCCCAGCCGCGTCTCGGAGGGTTCGACCGATGAGACGACGGTGAACATCACCGACGATGACGACCCCCGGGTCCGCGTCAGCTTCGAGCAGAGCTCCTACGCCGTGGCCGAGGGCGACAGCGTCACCGTCAAGGTAGTGCTCAGCGCCGACCCCGAGCGCACGGTGACCATCCCGATAAGCAAGGCCAACCAGGGCGGGGCCTCCAACGGGGACTACAGCGGTGTCCCGGCCAACGTCACCTTCAACAGTGGTGACACCGAGAAGACCTTCTCCTTCACCGCCACCGACGACACGGTGGACGACGACGATGAGAGCGTGAAGCTGAGCTTCGGGACGCTGCCCAGCCGCGTCTCGGAGGGTTCGACCGATGAGACGACGGTGAACATCACCGACGACGACGACCCCCGGGTCCGCGTCAGCTTCGGGCAGAGCTCCTACACCGTCGCCGAGGGCAGTTCAGTCACCGTCAAGGTAGTGCTCAGTGCCGACCCTGAGCGCACGGTGACCATACCCCTAAGCAGGGCCAACCAGGGCGGGGCCGGCAACGGGGATTACAGCGGCGTCCCGGCCAACGTCACCTTCAACAGCGGCGACACCGAGAAGACCTTCTCCTTCACCGCCACCGACGACACCGTTGACGACGACGATGAGAGCGTGAAGCTGAGCTTCGGCAGCCTCCCCAGCCGCGTCTCGGAGGGAACGACAGATGAAACGACGGTGAACATCACCGACGACGACGACCCCCGGGTCCGCGTCAGCTTCGAGCAGAGCGCTTACACCGTGGCCGAGGGCGACAGCGTTACGGTCAAGGTAGTGCTCAGCGCCGACCCAGAGCGCACGGTGAACATCACCGTCAGCAAGACCAACCAGGGCGGGGCCTCCAACGGGGACTACTCCGGCGTTCCGGCCAACGTCACCTTCAACAGCGGCGACACCGAGAAGACCTTCACCTTCACCGCCACCGACGACACGGTGGACGACGACGATGAGAGCGTGAAGCTGAGCTTCGGCACGCTGCCCACGCGAGTCTCGGAGGGAACGAACGGGGAGACGACGGTGAACATCACCGACGACGACGTGCCGTTCGTCAGCGTCAGCTTCGAGCAAGCAACCTACACCGTTGCCGAGGGCAGTTCAGTCACCGTCAAGGTGGTGCTCGACGTGGACCCGGAGCGCACGGTCACCATCCCGATCGTCGCAGCCGAGCACGGCGGCGCCACGTACCACGACTACATCGCTCCGGTCAGCGTCACCTTCCACAGCGGAGAGACTGAAGCGTTTGTGGACTTCAACGCCATCCACGACGACATCGACGAAGGTGACGAGCGCGTGGTCCTGAGCTTCGGGACGCCGATGCCCGAGCGCGTATCCGTCGGCAACCCCGGCATGATGGGCATCACCATCATCGATGACGACGGCGACGGCTCGGCCATAGTGATCGACTTCCCTATCCCGCCCCTCGCAGTGGAATACCCGCCCCTCGCAGTCGAAGAGGGAAACGACTTGACTATTACCGTCGAACTCAGCAAGGCTGCGAACGATGTCATCACCGTCCACCTAGAGGTCAAGCACTTCAATGGTATCGAGTCCAAGGACTACGAGGGAGTGCCGAGCAGCGTGACCTTCCCGCGGGGAGAGACCACGCAGTCGTTCACCTTCACGGCGATGGAAGACAGCTTCATCGAAAACGACGAGGTCGCCGCGATACGCTTCAGGAACCCCCCGTCGATGCTGCGGGTGGGGGACCGCTTTGGCGCCGACGTGACCATCAAGGACGACGACGCGCCCATACAAAAACTCAACCTGACCTGCGACAACGAAGCCGACAGGATAATCATCCTTGAAGCCGCCGGAAACCTCAGCGAGCGGGGCGAAAGGGACTTCTGGAGAGTCGCCCTCGACCCCTACAAGGTGTACCTCATCGAGGTCCTGGGCGCGGACTCCGGCGACGACGTTCTGGGGGAGGACACCTACAGCGGGGACCTCACCCTTGCGGACCCGAAGCTGGTCGCCTACTGGAATGCCGACCGCTCCCGTGTGCTGGGGGTCTTCTCTCCGAAAGTCGATAACGGCCGCAAAGGAGGGAGCAGCATCCGTCCGGTTCGCCTCAGCGGCCCCGGGACCATACAGATCGAGGTCGCCTCTGCTGATGGCGGCGCCGGGACCTACCAGATAAAGGTGCGTGTCAACAACGTGTGCGCAACGAGGGACGGTGAGGTCTACTACCCCTGGTTCGGGGGCCCGGACGGCTACGTGCTGGACGACCCCGCGGATGCGCGCACCCACCGCGTGTTGAGCACCGGCCCGGCCCGGGACGGTCATCCGGTATCGCAGGGCGGATTCCTGGGAGACAACTGGGACTCAGACCGCGACGAGGACTGGTTCAAGGTCGAGCTCACCGAGGGCTACGAGTACACGATGGAGCTGTGGACGCCCACCTCGGTCGCCGTCGAGCACCAGGCGAGAAACCTCAAGATCCTCGGCATCTACGACAGCAACGGCGTGAAGATCGCCGGCACGTCCAGCTCGACCAGCGGAAGACGCGTAAGCGTCGTCTTCCAGCCGGACACGACGGGGCGGTACTATGTCGCCGTCGGTTCGGAGGGCGCCGACCGCACCGGCCTATACTCGGTTAGTGCGATAGGCCGGCCGGCTGAGTGACCGCCGCCAGGCTCCCGGACAAAGGAAAAGCGAACAGACATGGACAGACGAGCGAGGCAAGCCGTCAAAGACCTCGGAGAAGCCATCCCTTCCGATGCGGTTGATGAAGTGGGTGATGCTGGAATAATCGAACACCGGGTCGCCGATAGTGAGGAAACAAGACCGGCGATAGCAGGTATTCTCGGAGATGACCGGGGACAACCTTCAGAAGAAGGCGATGTTATAAACGGAGCAGATGAGGAGCGCCCGCACCATGGATGGCGGGGCGGCCGAAGTCGGGGCAATACCGCTCCGCCAGGGGGCGACAAGCTTGGCGAAGTCCAACTCCTCGTCAATCTGAATCAACAGATGGTTTGGGACAATGAAATCCCGCAGGCGTCTGCTGGTGAACCGGAGTAGGGTGGAGTCCCTGCGGCAGCGGTCCAGCGGTTCGAGCATCGCCATTTCTCGCAACGACTGTCTGCACCCCCATTCTAACCAAGCAGGCGCCCGATTCCGCTCTTACGCCGAATTTCTCATCACTCCCGTACCGCCGCCGTTTACATCGCACAGAGCTGGTCATGCCGGATGGCGATGTTTCGTCATACATGGTTGTAACTGTTCAGAGTCGGTGAGATATGCAGGAATTGTCCTCCTGCTGTCATTCCGATGAGCGCAGCGAGGAAGAATCTACAATCTCTCCCCCGCCGGGGGCTGACAGGGGTAGGCAAAGCGCCATTGTAGCTACGATTAGGCTCCGCCTGCCTGTCATTCCGAGCGCAGCGAGGAATCTAAAGTCCATAACCGCAAGACCGGACGGCCAAGGTCACGGTTCTATCATGACTAACAGTAAACTGGAGTGGGAATTCTCCGTGTCGGCTTTACTTTGGGACGGACATTTTAGATTCTTCGACTCCGCTGCGCTGCGCTCAGAATGACAGTGACGGGGTTGCTTTCTCATTCATGGAAGCGGATTGATAGTCAAATGCCTACCCCTGTCGGCCCGCCGGGGGAGAGACACAGAGAGGGGGTCTTCGCAATTCAACTCACGGAGACTGAACAGTTACACACGGTTTGTCATCCGTCTATTGTCATCTATGGTTAGCAAGAGTTTCTAAACCGGAGACGGAGCCAGGGGTTAATCTTTTACGATTTTTAGTACATAATGACCCGTAGCGTTAGTGCCCCCTCCTACGGCGATGTAATGTGTTCCGTCATCAGACGCCGTAAAGGTCTTGGTCTCTTTTCCGCTGTGTATAGATGAGTCCTTTTCAGTACCGGGGATCAGAATACCGTCTTCTTCCATCACTCCCTTTATGGCCGGGTCACTGAGGTATGACCAACCCACGCCTGTTGGCACGCTGAGCGTGATGGTGTACCTTACTCCATCCGATAGCTGGACCCTGAACCAGTCCACGTCGCGAGGCTCACCGATGACGCCTATTACGCTGTCGCCGTCCACCTCTATGACCCGACGCGTTTCAATCGAAGCCAAAGCATGGTCGGCTAAGGCTTGCGCGACCCAAACTGTGTAACCCCCGTCGTCGTCGGGGAATCTGCTTCCAATTTCCAGGTAGTAGAAGCCGGTTTCAGTGGGACGGAACCAGTAGCGGTTGCTATACCATAATTGCGGTATATTAAAATCTCCAACCAGATCTACCTTCTCATCTTCGTGCTCGAAATCTGTCCCGGGATGGTACACCACACGGTCGGCGGCTGAGATTATCCGATGGACCTCGGGTTCCGGAACGCTTCTCCCCCCCGGGAAATCACCGGCAAATCCCCCCTGCCTTACGTCGATCCGATAGGTGCGGTTGCCAATCAGTCTGACCCAGATCCAATCCAAATCGCCAGGTGGGCTGATGTGGGCACCCCTGCTGCTGCCGACAACGACGCTTCCTTGGGTGGTTGAGTCCGCCGGGAAGTCGTCGGTGTTCCAGATAGTGCCAGTCGCTTCGGTATCGGACAGAAACACGCCTGAGGGGTTGCTGAGGATAATCGTGAACGTTTCTCCAGTGTCCTCGAGGTGGTCGTCGATGACGTTCACGGTCACCGTCTTCTCGGTTTCATTGGTCGCAAATGTCACCGTCCCGCTTGATGCCTCGTAGTCCTCTCCGGCGTTCGCCGTACCGTCAACCGTAGCGTACGCGACGCTCGCCGCTTCCCACGGCGCGTTATCGAGGGCAAAGGTGAACACGATCTCCTCGTCCGATTCATACGCTTCGGCATCCGATACTGTAAGCAGTGGCTTCGGTCTCAAGAGGTCGTCGTCGTCCAGGATGGTTCCGATGGCCGATGCGTCTTTAAGGGTTCCGTCAGAAGGATTTCTGAGGGTCAGGGTAAACATCTCACCGCTATCCTCCAACTGGTCATCGATAACGGCTACGGTCACCGTCTTTTGGGTCTCGCTCGTGGAGAATGTCAGAGTGCCCCTGGCTCTTCGGTAATCTTCCCCTGAGACCGCCGTGCCGTTTGCCGTTGAGTAGTCCACTGTTATCGTGCCGGGTGGCGCATAGTCGAGCGTCACACTGAACCTGACCTCCGCATCTGACTCGTTTGCCTCGGCGTCCTCTATCGAAATTGACGGCGGGCGCGCGACTCCATATCGCAAGGTCAAGTCGTTCCGCTTCTTTTCTTGCGCCTCTACGCGGATGTAATACGTCGACGCGGAGAGTATGGCTACCACTTTTTCATTCGCCGTCCCTAACCGGGTCCTGCTGTAAATGACGTTGCCGTCGACGTCCTCCAAAAACAGGTCGGCATTGGCATCCTGCTTGAGGAGACGCAGATTTACCTCCCTGGTCTTCGCCAGACTGAATCGGAAGTAGTTGATCCGGTCAGGATCACCGTCCAAGGAAATCTCCAGAAAGCTGGGAAGGAAGAGAGGAGCGATATTACCCAAATTCACAGCGGTGAGGCGAGTGCCGTTTGGGTCGGGTTCCGGGGTGGGAGATTCCGGGGTAGTCGTCGGTTCCGGGGTAGCCGTCGGTTCCGGGGTAGGATCCCCTGCCTGGGAGGCAATCGTAATCCGTGCTGTTTCGCTCCACGGGGTTCGGTTTTCGGTCTTCCCCGCTTTGCGGTAACGGGCCCGCACCTGCACTTTGTACTCGACCCCCTCGTCGAGATTCGATACGGTGTGCGAGTTGGTGGTGGGATAGGCGTTGCCGTGGTCGTCCCTCCATGAGGGGAATTTCTCGGAGGACTTGGCCCAGTTCACTCGATAGTCGGAGGGAACTTGGCCGGGAACGTCCCACGAAATGGCCAGCGTGCCCGGACTGCCGCTCTCCAGGGTGACGCCGCTTGTGGCTTCCGGTTGGGAGGCAATCGTAATCCGTGCTGTTTCGCTCCACGGGGTTAGGCGTTCGATCTTCCCTGCTTTGCGGTAACGGGCCCGCACCTGCACTTTGTACTCGGCCCCCTCGTCGAGATCCGATACGGTGTGCGAGTTGGTGGTGGGATAGGCGTTGCCGTGGTCGTCCCTCCATGAGGGGAATTTCTCGGAGGACTTGGCCCAGTTCACTCGATAATCGGAGGGAACTTGGTCGGGGACGTCCCACGAAATGGCCAGCGTGCCCGGACTGCCGCTCTCCAGAGTGACGCCGCTTGTGGCTTCCTCCTGCGCCTGCACGGGCAACACCTCGACGGCCACGGCCAGCGCCAGCACGGCAAGTGAGCCACCCATTATCCATCGGTGAGCGCCCCGGCGTTGCGGGACGGCGACATCCCTCCCAGCCCCTTTTGCCGGTCGGTTCCAGAGGCGTGCCAGGCAGTTGCGCAGGTTGCCGCTAACCAGTTTCGTCTTTGCCATTGTTCATCCCCTTTTTTTGCAGGGACGGGACAAAAGTCACACCGTCATATAGATGGACTAGTACCACATGATACACCCCTTAGTGTAAGGCTTCTGTAAGAATATGCCTTCAATTCTATGAGTTCTTATCAGTTTCGTCCGAAAATGGCGTAACTGCCCCGGTTGCCCCTTAATCCGGCCACCCATGGCCGGTGGGCGGCGCCGCAAACGCCGGGGCTGGCGTATCCCTCTCCAAGGGGAGGCATGAAAAAGGAAGGATCACGGGACCGGGATATGCAGTAACTCAAGGAGCGGCTGACGAGGCTAAGCGAGGCAAGCCTGCGCGTCAACGAGAGCCTCGATTTCCACGAGGTGCATCAGCGGGCGGTGGACGGCGCCCCGCGCCTGGGCGAACACCTCCTCCATAGTCTCGGCGTCGTCCTCGTCGCCACTGACGATCCTGCGGGCCAGGGCCATCATCATGTCGTCGCCTTCGTCACCATAGGCCGCAAGCCCGTCCTCCGGCAGCTCGCCTTCGACGGCGAGGGAGCTCTGCATCTTCTTCGCCACCAGCTTCAGGGCGTCGGCCTGCAGCGTGTTCCGGTAGCTCATGAACACGACCTTGACCGGGCGGGTCTGCCCGATGCGCCAGGAGCGGCGGGAAGCCTGCCTCACGACATAGGTGCTGTAATCCGTTTCGTCCCAGCAAGTCGTCGGGAAGTCGATGAGGTCCAGACCGGTCTGCACCAGCCTCGGGTGGCAGATCATCACGTCGATACCCTGATTGACCTTCTCGGCGACCCACGCCTCCCTCTTGTCCGGGGCCACCGCGTCGGCCTTCATCACCGCCACCCGGAACCCGTGCCGGGTCAGGATGTCGTCCATCCGTTCGGTGATGTCCCGTGTCCCCGTGTGTGTCGCGTACACCAGCACCCTTCGGCCCTCCATCCGTTCCGCCGCCACGAGGTCTAACAGTGACTTCTCCTTCGGGTAGAGTTTTTCGTGTGAAAGGGGCGGAACCTGTACTATGGGCTCTCCGGTGGCCGGGTCGAAGACCGTCTCCCCCTTGGTGCACCCTTCGGGGTAGGCCAACAGGGTTTGCAGGTAGGTCGCGAGCAATCGCTTGGAACCCGACTTAAGGGCGTTCGCCAGCTCCTTGCGAAGCTCCTCGAACACCGTGTTGTAGGCCGTGCGCTGGGAGTAGCCCGTCGAGTCCTCCTCCGAGTCCATCGAGGAGAGCAGTATCTGCTCGTCGTAAGCGGGCAGCCCCGAGGCCACGTCGGACAGGCGGAGGAACACCGTGTTCGGGATGAGGTGGAAGAGGGCCGATGGAACGAGTCCAGGCCTCTCCCGCACCACCTTGCGGAACTTGCGGCGGCGGCTGTTGCGCCCGTCCTCAACGGCGTCGTTGTCGGGCTTGCCGATGCTGTGCTCCTCGAAGCCGTACCGCTGTATCCCGCGGTGCTCGTCCGACCGCCCGAACTCAGTCCTGATCTCCGGCGAGAACCGGTAGAGCAGGTGGAAGATCGTCGAGGAGTAGCCTCCGAGCAGCGTGCCCGTAAGGCTGAGCGACTTGCCGCACACGTCGGCGAGGATGCCCGCGGCGATGCCCTGGGCCGAGCCGCGCCCTTTATACTCATGCACCTCGTCGGTCACGAGCAGGTCGAAAAAGCCCTTCATCCGGTGCTTGATGTAGTCGGCCAAAGGGTAGCGGGCCGGGCCGGACCTGTCGGCCTGCCACAGCGGGGCGTCGCAGCCTGCGCAGGTGTGCTTCCTGCGGTTCAGGTCCGCGAATGTCAGGGGCACGCCGTCTTTGTCCACGATCTGCGCCGTGCAGTCGGGACAGCAGGGGACGCGGAACGGCTCACCCGTCTCCTCGTCCCTCACCAACCTGCCCTTCGACACCGCCCACCGCTCGATCACGGCGGCCTTCCAGCGGTACGAGAGCTTGGCGCGCTCACGCGACATCACTACGAACAGCGGGCCGGAGCCGACGGAGAGGCGCAGCTTCTCCAGGTCTGTGATGGAGGTGACGATCGCGGCTCGTGAGAGGGGTACTGTCTGCTCCACCTCCCGCTTCCACTTCCTGGTCAGGTGGGGCGGGCAGAGGACCAGGATCCTCTCGAAGCCAGCCATGTACGCCGCCGCCGCGCCTAGTAAGGTAGGCCGCCGGCGAGTTACCCCGTGTTAGCGGAGCACTTTTCCGTCGGCCCCCTTCCGAACCGGACGTGCGGCTTTCACCGCATCCGGCTCTCCAGTGTCAGTTTCGCTAGGGTAGAAGTGTCAGCAATGCGTAACGTCGATGGACGCCACGTGGTAGGGCCGTAGCGTGGTGTGGTCTACTTTGTGCTACGCCGGTGCTTCCGATAGACACGCCATGATTGGTTACCGAGGTCTATACGGTAGCGATAGGTGCGACCTTTCAGGTAGATACGGTGACCGGGTTCGGGGTAATCGATGAGCTGGGTTCCGTGACTACCTGGCATGTCGGCGAAAGCGGACACCACCCAACGGGGGATGCCGTCCGTGTTTCGGTTGGTACCGATGAGTTCCCACTTGTTGGGATTCCGCCGGAAAGGCCACATCTGCCCCTCCTTGTAGGTGCGTTTGGTCAGAGTGTACCATCCGGGGTCAAGAAGGGGTGCGTGGCCGTATTCGATTGTATTGCTGACATTACCCTACTCTTGCTTGTGCGGATTACTTTGCCCGTGATGGATGTCCATGTGACACGTCCGGCAGACCGCAAGGGTCTTTCGTTTTCGTGCCGCCATGATTTGAACCCACTTGGGCTTTCCCCTACGGCCTTTCACGTTCAGGTCGCGAAGGGCGCGGATGTGGTGGACTTGGATGTCCACTGTTGACCCACACATCTCGCACTTGTCCGCTAGGAGCCGTTTGATAAGCTCGTTGCGGCCAGCCCTGTACCGCTGAGGCTGTTGGTCTACGAGAACTGCCTGCCGGTGCCGTTTCAGGGGTATGCCACCGAAGTACGCCACGCGAGGTGGCTTGCCGTTGTCCTGCTGCTTGACGACCTTGAGACAGGCGCGCGGCCCGTGCTCGGTTTCCGCGACGCTCTTATACTGGCGTCGCATCTTCCGTGCGGTGGACTTGTGCTTTGCCGCAAGGGTTCTGGTCAACGACATCGCCATGACCGATTGCAGTTGCCCGAACTGGGAGACGTTGTAGGCCAGAAGGTAGTAGTTGACGACGCCCCGAAACTCCGACTGGTACTGTGCCACGATTCCGAAATCTTCATCGTGAATCAGGTAATTGCGGTGTGCCGGTTTGCCTTTGTGCATGTAGGCTTGGCAGTGTTGTTCGATGACGTCGGCAGGGACTCGCAATCCGATTTGGCCGTTGACCCTGCGCCGACCATTGCGGTCAAACTGGTCGTTGGCCTGTTGGTTCACGAGTTCGTAGCCGAGGAACCGCGCCGCCTGGCTGGTGGCGTGGGTTATGAGAGTTTTCTCCCTAGATAATTCCAGCTTGAGTGTGTCGCGCAGGAACGTCTCCAAGGACTCTTTTACCTGTTGGGCTTCGACCTTTGGCCCGATGAAACCCAGCACGAAGTCGTCCGCGTAGCGCACGTACCGTAACCGGCGGAAGCCGGGGTCGTAGGGGTCACATGATGGCAGTTGTTGCATTTGCTTGCGCAGTTGCAGTGCCTCGGCGTGGTTCCCCCGCTTCCTCTGGCGGGCCGCTTGGTTCAGCAAACGTGTGTATTCGCGGTTGTCTCTCCGGTCTGAGCCACGGGTGTGGGCTGGTATCAGCACGTTCTCGACAAACTTGTCCAACCGGTCTAGGTAGACGTTGGCGAGGATGGGGCTGACGATGCCGCCTTGCGGTGTCCCGCTCAGCGTGCGGCCATATTTCCAATCCTCAACGTAGCCTGCTTTCAGTAGGTACTTGAGCAGACGTAGGAAACGGTTGTCGTGGAGCTTCTTCGCCTCTGGGGAGCACCGGTAGGCCCGGATGCCGACCGACTGCAGCGGGACTATCTCCTCCTCGGCGAGTCCCCGCTCCCAGAGCCATCAGGCCCAGGAGCCGTGGAGGGGCAGCGGGCTGCGCTTGTCGAGGAAGCGGTGGTGGAGCGCCGGGGCCTCCTCCTCCGACTGCGCCAGCAGCAGGAACGAGCCCTTCTCGTAGGCGTACTCCGCGGTCTTCGTGTAGACGAGGGCGTGGTAGCCTCCGGTCGCCGACAGGCGGGCTATCTTGGTCGTCCATATGCCGATGGTGTCGTACGGGATGATGCACCGCTCGTACCCTCCGCTCAGCGGCATTCCGTCCGCGCCCTTGATGATATGAGCGGCGTCCGGGGGCTGCTTCAGCAGCGATGCCCAGATCGCCTTGAGCGCGGTCTGCGATCCCACCATCGAGACGAACCAGAGTCCCTCGGTGCGGTCGTCGCGGGCGAAGGCGTCGGCCGTGGCCGAGAAGCCGCCTGCGCTGATGGTGAACAGAGCCTGCCCCGTACTCGATACGGGGTCTTCCGGGTCTATGGTGTGAGTCGCAAGCATTGCGACCTCCTTCTTGGTGTGGGTTGTGAACGATGCGCGGGGGAGCGTGTCCCCCGTGTGGGAGCCGGACGGCGCACGCCGCCCGGTCGCTGGGCGCGCCCTTTAGAGGGGAAATAGGCCCCGTTCCTTGAGGCTGACGAAGCGTTCGCCGCCTATTACCACGTGGTCCAGCAGCTCGACGCCCAGCAGCTTGCCCGCCTTTGCCAGCTCCCTGGTGATGGCCGCGTCCTCCGGGCTGGGCGTGGGGTCCGCCGAGGGGTGATTGTGGCTGACGATGATGCTGGGGGGACGGCTTCGGTGACGGCGGGCCGCAGCACCTCGGCGGGCCTGACGATTGCCGACGAGATGTTGCCCTGGTAGATGACCCGCTGGCCCAGCACCTGGTTCTTGTTGTCGAGCAGCAGAACGCGCAACTGCTCCTGGGCGAGCGGGGCCATCTCCGGCCCCAGGAGGCTGTGGATGTCTCTGGGCGACCCGATGGAGGGCGGGTCCTCCGGGCGCTCCAGTATGGTGTTGACCTCGTAGCGCACCGCCAACTCTCCCAGCAGGCTCAGGTTACTGCGCAGCGCGTCGAGCAGCGTGTCGGTCTGTTGTGCGGTGATGACGGTCATGTCGGCCTCCTTCGTTATCGGTTAGAACAGAAGCGGGGCCGCTTCCTGTAGATGGAAGCAGCCCCGTGGTTGGTGCGCCCGGCTGATTCGGGCGTCGGTCTTCGGTTGTGGGACCGGCGGGCTAGAAGGGCGAGGCGTCGTCCGCCTGTCCGGTGTCTCCGTTCCCGTTGCCGTTGCGGGAGTCGAGGAACACGATCTCTGAGGCGTGGACCTCGGTGCGGTGGCGGCGCTGGCCGTCCTCGGACTCCCAGGAGTTCTGGACGAGGCGGCCCGCGACGTAGACCCGCTGGCCCTTGCCCTCGTACTCGTTCACGGCCTCAGCCGTATTGCCCCAGCACACGATGTTGTGCCAATCCGTCTCGTCATCCCCCTCCTTGCGGTAGCGATCGGTCGCCATCCGCAGCTTGGTGACGGCGGTGCCGCCCGGCGTGTAGCTCATCTCCGGCTCCGTTCCCACTCTTCCCAAAAGCTCGACTCTGTTGATCGTCCTTGCCATTTCGATTTCTCCTTTTGTGTGAAGTAGCGCGGTCGGGCCGCGCCCTCTGAAGATGAAAGCGGGGCAGCCCCTGTAGAGGAAAGGCAGCCCCGTCCTGCGCTCCGACTTACGGAGCGTCTAGCTGACCCGCACGTACTCCGACTCGCCCTCGGTCACTATGTCGGCCCGGATCTCCGGGTCGAGTAGTTCGTTGAGTCTGCTGTAGTTGACGGAGTACCTCTTGGAGGTGACGAGGCTGATCTTGTGGCCTCCGATTACCGCCTTCTCGTCTCCCTGCCGGCGCATCCACGCCTTCAGGGTCTTCAGCGCGGTGCGCTTGGCCTTCTCGGGCTCTTTGATGGATTTCTGAGCTTCCGCGTAAGCCGCCACCGCGCCCCGACGAGGGCGACGACCTGCTGGGCAACGAGGCGCTGGTCACGGTCTTCGACCTTCAATTGCTCGAACCGGAGCTCCGGCCCGCCGCCGCGATGGTCTGCACCGAGACGGTGTGGGCGGCAGCCGCCCAGGACCCCAAGCCCCGCCTGCTTGTCGTGGACGAGGTGTGGAGCATCATGCAGCACCCCGAGGGCGCGGCCTTCATGGTCTCGATGGCGAAGCGCGCCCGCAAGCACCGGCTGGGGTTGCAGTTCATCACCCAGGACGTCCAGGACCTCCTCTCCGAGGACTCTTCACGCACCATCACCGGCCACTCCGGTCGCGCCCTGCTCCAGAACGCCGCCTTCAAGCTGCTGCTCCAGCAGGACGCCGCCGCCATCAGCACCGTGGGCGACGCCTTCGACCTGCCCGATGACCTTCAACGCTGGCTGCTGTCCTGTCCTCGTGGAGACGGCCTACTGCTTGCACGGGGCAACCGTTTCCCCGTCCGCATCGAGGCGACGCCGGAAGAGACCGAGGTGATCGAGTGGAGACCGGGACGCCACTAGAGAGACGCCACTAGAGAAAGGAGTAGCACCCATGAAGCTGAACCCAAAGGAAATCCTGTTCGGAGACGATAGCCGAAAGAAAGACCCCGTACTGCTGGCGGTGACACCGCCCAGGGCCGGTGAGCGCACCCTGCTGGGTGTCGAGAACCTGCTCCAGTCCATCGCCGTCCCCGAGCCCTTCTCCCTGGAGCTTGCCGGGGACATGGACGGAGTGACCCTGATGGCCCGCTGCCTCGACGACCGGGTGGTCCGCGGCCAGCTCTCGGCCCACTACCCACAGGCCCGCATCCGGAAGGTTGACGAGGAGGACGACCCACTCAGGCTCGACGAGGGAGAACAGGCGTGGGCCGTCACCCTGCGGGCCGACGGCCCCGAGTATGTCCCCCTGCGCACCTTCAGGGACGACGACCTGCTCGACCCCGGCTCCGACCCGCTCATCGCCCTAATGGGCGCTCTGTCCGCCCTCTACGAGGGGGAGCGCGTGGTGGCGCGGCTGCTGCTGCGATCCCTCGGACCCGACTGGTCGCAGGCCCACATGGACAAGGCCCACCAGAGGCCCGGCATGGAGCAGAGTGAACCCTCCTACACCTACCAGACCAAGCCTCTCCAGCTCGACGGCGTGACGATGGCCGTACTCGGCATCGGCGCCCTGGCGGCCCTGAAGGGCTACCTGTGGGTGCAGAACGGGGAGATATGGAAGGCGGCGCTTCTGGGGACCGGCACGGCCCTGGGGCTGGCTGCAGGCGGCTGGGCATGGTGGAGGTGGAAGAAGTCCCGCAGCCGCGTTGAAGACCCCATCCTGATACGGGAGAAGGTCTCCCGCATCGCCTTCGACGCCGAGCTGCAGGTCGTCGCCGTCCTGCCCGCCGACACGGGGCAGCAGCGGGCCGGGGAGCTTCTGGAACCGGTGTCCGCCGCCTACCGCCACTACGACAACCCCGCCGGCGCGCGCTTCAAGGTGAGCCGCGTGCAGCCCATCGTGCCCGACCCGGACATGCTGCACCCGCCGGGGGCCGGGGACGAGACTCCCTGGTGGAGCGGTCGGGCGCGAGGGCGCTCATTCCCTCGGCCAAAGGAGTCAGGGGCGGCGCGCTGGTAGGCGACACGACCGCCGGAGCCAGGAGGGAGATCCGCTTCCCCGAAGACCTGCTCAGGCGACACCACCTCTATGTCGCCCGCACCCGGATGGGCAAGTCGACACTCATGCACCACCTCGTCACGCACAAGATGAGGGAGAAGGCCGAGGACAGGGACGGAGACGCCATCGTCGTAATCGATCCCCACACCGACCTCGTGGCCGGCATCCTCAAACACGTACCCGAGTCGCTCGTAGACCGCGTGCGTCTGATCGACCTGTCCGACGAGACCCGCGCCCCGGGCATCAACCTGCTGGACACCCGCATCTTCGCCGACCGCGACCGCACCGCCGACTCGGTGGTGCGCGTGGCGAAGGGGCTGTGGGAGCAGTGGGGGCCGAGGATGCAGTCCATCCTCGACGGCCTCAAGCTCCTGTCCAACGACCCGTTCCGCAAGGAGGTGTTCAAGAAGGTCTCCGACCTCTACCTGCTCGAGTGGTGGGCCAGGGACTTCGGCAGCTGGCACCGCCAGTACAAGGCCGAGGCTCTCGCCCCGGTCCAGACCCGCCTCTCCTACTACGCATCCTCCAAGCGGGCGCGAGCCATCCTCGGCCAGCGCCGCTCCACCATCGACCTGAGACGCACCATCCACGAAAGCGGCGTCCTGCTGGTCTCCACCTCCCAGGGAACGGTGGGCAGGGACGTGACCGCCCTGGTCGGCGCGTCGATCCTCAACCTCGTCGACGCCGTCATCCGGGAGCAGGGAAGCCTGCCGTTGCACCAGCGCAGGGGCGCTCTCGTGGTCGTGGACGAGATGCAGTCCATGCCCGGCGTGGACTACGAAAGCATGTTGTCCGAGCTGGGGAAGTTCGGCGCGTCCTTCATCCTCGCCACCCAGAGCCTCGCCAACCTGGACGACCTCTCCCGCACCATGCGGGACACGCTGCTAGCCAACGTCGGGTGCCTCGCCGTCTTCCAGGTGGCCGGCAACGACGCTAGGACGCTGGTGTGGGAGCTGGGCAAGGACCGGGTCGCCGAGGACGACATCACGTCGCTGCCCGTCCACCACTGCTACGTCAGGGCCACGGTCGGCAAGGAGCGGATGCCCGCCTTCTCGATGATGGTCAGAAAGCCTGAGGAGGGAAACCCCGCCGTCGCCGCGCAGAACCGCAGCACGGCCTCCAAGTACACCCTGACGGCCCAGGACCTGGCCCTCCAGGCCGCCGTGCTGGCGGAGGACTTCCCCAAGCGCCTCGTGCGCCTCAAGGAGGTCAGCGGCCTCACGTGGGCCGCCTTCGCCAGGGCCATCGGCGTGGACCCCAAGCTGGTCCACCGGTGGCGCAACGGGGTCGAGCCCGGTGGGGGAGCCATGCTCTCCCTCCTGCGCTTCGCCAGCCGGGTCCCCGGAGGCGTCCAGATCCTCACGGGCGACGGCTTCCAGATGACCCTCTTCGAGGACGTTAGCTAGACCGGAGGCCCCGCCGGGCGCACCGCGCAACGGCGGCGCGGCGGGGCCGTAACCGACGACGCCTGCGCTCGCCCCATCCGTCGGCTCCGGCGTCCCAGCCGCAATCCCGTGTCGAGAGGCCAGCGGCCCACCACCCGCCGCTGCGACTGCGCAACATGAAAGATACCACCGGAAAGAACCAACAGAACGGACGGCGGAAGCCCCGCAGCGACGCCTTTGAGATAGGCGTCATCAGGGTCTCTTCCAGACCAGGACCCGACGCCCGGGACCGCTTGCGCCGCATCATCACCCTGATGATCAAGCACGCCGCCAGGGACAGGCAGGCCGCGCACGGTCACAACGCCCCTCCGAGCGACCCGCAAGCTGATGACACCACCGATGCGGAGGCATGATGAAGCCCGAACCGTCTCTTACCATCATCAGCCTGGGCGGGGGCGTCCAGTCCTCCGTCATGGCGCTCATGGCAAACGAGGGGGCATTCGGACGTCTTCCCGACTGCGCCATCTTCGCCGACACCCGTTGGGAGCCACCCAGCATCTACGAGCACCTGGCGTGGCTAAAGGACCGGCTCAGCTTCCCACTGTACGTCGTGGACAATGGACGCAGCCTCCGCGAGGACGTGAAGGCCCTCACCAACCACTCAGGCTCCCGCAACTACGTGGACATACCCGTCTACCTGAAGGGGAGCGGCGGGGAGGGCGACGGCATTGGCAGGCGGCAGTGCACCGACAACTACAAGATCAGGCCCATCCGTCGCAGGATTTGGGAGATGTTGGGACTCAGGGCCAGGCAGCGGGTCCCCGCCGGAACCAGCGTCGAGCTCTGTCTGGCTGGGCATCTCCGCCGACGAGGCCATGCGCATGAAGACCGCACGGGACCGCTGGATGACCAACCGCTACCCGCTCATCGAAGCGGGCATGTCCCGGAGGGACTGCTACGACTGGTGGGCCGCCCGCTACGACAGGCCCTTGGAACGCTCGGCCTGCGTCGCCTGCCCCTTCCAGTCCCGGCAGCGGTGGGTGGAGACCAAGCGCAGGTGGCCGGAGCTGTTCGCCGAGGCGGTGGAGATCGACTCCAGGTTGCGCGACGGGCTGGCCCTGGACAAGACGCCGTACCTGCACATGCTGCGGCGGCCCCTGGCCGAGGCGGTCGCCCTCGATGAGGTGGGCCTGGGAGACGACCGACAGCGAGACGGCTTCGGGAACGAGTGCGAGGGTCACTGTGGAGTGTGAGGCAGTTGTGAAGGAGAACACCAGCGATCTGGGCAACCCACGGCTGCACGGGCTATCACCGGCATCGAGCGTTGACAGCCGTCCCCGCCCATGGTATGTTTTTGGTACCACCCCTATCGCTTCGCCGGTAGGGTCGAGACCGCCCTCTGTGGCGGTCTCTGTCTTTGTATGGGAGTAGCCGATTGATCACCAACGTCTACATCGACGGCTTCAATCTCTACTACCGCGCCCTCAAGGACACGCCCTTCAGATGGCTCGATCTGCGGAAGCTGGCCGAGACCGTCTTTCCACAAGACGACATCCACAGGGTCTGCTACTTCACGGCCCGGCTTGATGCCCGCCCTGGCAATCCCAATCGGCCACGTCGCCAGCTCGTTTACCTGAGAGCCCTGGCGACGCTGCCTGGATTCGACACGTACTACGGCGTCTTCCGGTCCGGCGTCAAGCGCCGCCCTCTGGCTGAGCCGGCGCCGGGGTTGCCCACTCACGTCCTGGTGAGGGACTCGGAGGAGAAGGGGTCGGACGTGAACCTCGCCACTCGTCTCCTGGTGGATGGGTTCAACGGGGAGTACGAGCAGGCCGTCGTCGTGTCCAATGACGCCGACTTTGCGGGTGCGATGCGGTATGTTCGGGACGACTTGGGGCTTCGTGTCACCCTTGTGAATCCCGACCCCAGGAACAGCAGTCCGAGGGAGCTGGCGGACGCCGCGACCTACGTCAAGCGCCTTTGGAAGAGCCACCTGAGACGGAGCCTGTTTCCTGACACGCTGACTGACGGGATAGGAACCATAACCAAGCCGGCTGGCTGGTAGAGAATGACTGACCCTCTGGCGGGTGCCGCGCTTTGACGCTGGCTCCCCATTCGCCGTATCATGGGAGCGAAAGTTGGCCCGGCGATGCGCGAACACCCCGGGCCGTGGCGCCACCCGCGGGAACAGGTGATGCGAATAGATTGTACTACTCGCAGACCCGCTTCCGACAGGAGGCGGGTTTCTTTAGTTTCAGGGAACTTGAAAGGAGGCAGCAATGGCGAGAGCTACCAAGCTGAGGAAGACGGAAGCGAATCGGGCGGCCATCTACGCCCGCGTCTCGGACAAGAGCCAGGACGGGGGAGGACAAGACCCCCATCGCCGAGCAGACAGGCGACATGGAAGCCTACTGCGAGAGCAAAGGGCTGACCATCACCCCTCGCTACCAGAAGATGGGCCGGGGCTGGTCCAAGAAGCGCCCCGAGTTCCAAAGAATGCTGGCCGACGCCAGAAAGGGACGCTTCGACACCATCGTGTATTGGAAGTCCGACCGCCTCAGCCTGGGCATGTACCCCGCCGCCGCCCTTATGGAGGTCGTCGAGGCCCATCGGATTCGGCTCGAAGCCGTCTTGGACGCCATCGACATGAAGACCTTCGGACTCATGGCGGCCATCGGCAAGATCGACCTGGACAACTTTCGGGAGCGGTCCACTATGCGCAAGCGGGGGACTGCCAAGCAGGGACGGGCGACTACGGGCGGCCTCTCCTACGGATACCGCATCGGAGACGACGGCAGGCCCGAGGTGATCGAGGAGCAGGCGGAGGTCGTCCGCCACATATTCCACATATACGTCCATGAGGGAATGAGGGCCTACTCCATTGCCGTGCGGCTGACCGACGAGGAGGTTCCCACATTGACCGGCAAGCTGCTGTGGCTTCAGTCCCGCGTGCACAACATCCTGAAGAATGCCACCTATACGGGCACGTGGGTCTACGGAAGGTACCGCCACGTCTCCACCGAGGACGGCATGAAGGTCTGCGACCAGCCGAAGGACACCTGGATTGAGATTCCGGTCCCGCAGGTGATCGACGATAAGACCTGGGAACGGGCGCAAGAGTTGAAGAAGCAGCGGAGCACGAAGGCCAAGAGAAACACGAAGGTGCTCTACCTGTTGCGGCGCCTACTGAAATGCGGTGTGAGTGGCCGCTACTTCCATACGAGGTCCTCCTGGACAACCACCAGCGTTCGCAACGGCAAGGCTTACACCTACGAGCTGCCCGCTCCCCGCCGCTACTACATGTGCAATGGGATGCAGGGTATGCCGCTGCGCTGCCGGGAGAAGCCCTACATCCGGGCGGAGCAGTTGGAGGAGGAGATCGCCCAGGCCGAGCGAGACCTGCGAAGCATCCAGATGGAAGAGGACCGCGCCATCAGGCTGTTCGTGTCGGGGAAGATCACCAAGGTCCAGCTCGATCTCCAGCGCAAGTTCATCACCGAGCGGCTTGAGAGCGCCAGGGCGAAGCTGGAGGACTACCGTGCCCGGGAGGCGAGTGGAACTGAGAAGCGGCGACTGATGGAGGAGGTCCTAGCCTGGGCGAGAGAGTTCGGCCAGGGCCTGGACGAGTTGACCCCCGAGGAGCGTCACGATTATCTCCAGATGCTCGTGGAACAGGTCATCATCGACAGGGACAACAACGTGGACATCACGCTGGCTATACCCATCGACGATGATTCCTCAGACCCTGATTCTCCTGACCCTGAGTCCCCTCAGCCTGAGTGCATGTCAGTCGGATCACAAGAACCTTCGCGTTGAGGTTCGCGCTGGACTTCTAGGCCTGCTCGGATTTGTCGAGCACCTTGTTCCAAATGAGGTCGACAAGAGGGGCCCAACTCGTTCGTGATTCGCATCAGACAACGTCATCCGCCCGCTAAGGACGCCGCGCTCGTCGCATTCGCGCTGCCGGGGCAGTGAACGCCGGCTTCCAGCGCGCTCTATCCTCCAGGACAATTGGATACGAGATTTTCCAGAAGACGTCTCCGCTGTAGCGAGAAGGGGAAATTGACCGAGCTTTGAGTGCCGGAAGCGCGGAACAGCCCATCCGATTCGAGCCCGAGGAGGCCTGTCCTCCGTCAATCGCATTGGCGGTCGGATTTCAGGGCGCCGCGCTTGTGCTCGCGCCGACGGTGTTGAACGTGGCGATCGCCATTCGCGCCGCCGGGTTGGAAGACAGCTATTTGACCTGGAGCGTATTCGCCGCAATGCTGATCTGTGCAGGGATCACAGCGTTGCAGGCGTTCCAGCTGGGGCGATTCGGCGCGGGCCACATCGTGCTCACGTGGCCCGCAGCCCTATTCATCGCGATTATGGTGGCGGCGGTCACCACGGCTGGGCCGGCGGCCTTCGCGAGCCTCATGGTCATTTGCAGCGTGATTCAGGTAGCGCTCGCCTGGTGGCTGCCCACACTGCGTCGAATCATCACGCCGATTGTCTCCGGTACGGTGACGATGCTGATCGCCGTCAGCGTACTGCCCATCGCATTCGACACGGCGCTGAACCTACCGGCCGACACCCCCCACCCGCCGCCGGCCCGTTGATCGCCGGGACCACGTTGCTGGTTTCGGTAATCGTGACGCTGCGCGCCAGGGGACGTTGGCGCGTGGTTGCGCCGTTTATCAGCATACTGGCCGGAACCGCCGTAGCCGCGCCATTCGGCGTGCTGGATGCGGACCGAATCATCAACGCCGGCTGGTTTGGCATTCCCGAGATCCCGTCCTTGAGCTTCCAGCTCACGCCGACCAGTGAGTTCTGGGCGCTCTTACCCTCATTCGCGATACTCACCCTGGTGCTCGGGATCAAGACCATCAGCGACGGTGTGGTGATTCAGCAGGGTTCCCGCCGACGACCGCGGGCGATCGATTTCCGTCAGATTCAAGGCATGGTCAGCATCAACGGCATTGGGATGCTGCTCGCCGGTGTCGCGGGCACGCTGCCCACTATGGCCAATTCCTCCCACAGTCTGTCACTGATCAATCTCACCGGCGTAGCCGCCCGCCGAGTCGGCGTTAGTGTGGCGATCGTCATCGTGACACTGGCCTTCTTCTCCAAGTTCGCAGCCCTCCTGCTAACGATACCCGGACCGGTGTTGGGCGCCTATCTGATGCTCGCCATGGGCATCCTCTTCGTCAGCGGCTGTCAAGCTATCATGCGAGAGGGCATCGACCCCCCGCGCATGCTGGTGGTAGGGCTCGCGTGTTCCTTGGGATTGGGCCTCCACGGTCACCCCCTGACGCGGGAGCTCTTTGGCGATGAGCTGGGCGCACTGCTCGGCAGCGGCGTCACGATCGGGGCAATTGTCGCTATCGGCATGACGCTCCTGCTGGAAGCGATGAGCACCCGACGCTTGCGGCTCGAGGTCACGCTGGACGAGGCCTCCTTCTCGGCGATTGACGACTTTCTCACCCGGCTGGCGTCCGGAATGGGATGGAATGAAGCCTCGACGCTGCGGCTACGGTCAGCCGGTGAAGAGACGCTCGCCAGCCTGATGTCGCAGGAGGACGATGCTGAGGGGTCAGAAAGTCCGCGCCTGACTGTCATAGCGCGGCCGCGGGAAAGGATGGTGGAACTGGAGTTCGTCGCCACAACGCGACAGGAGAATTTCCAGGACCAGCTGGCATTTCTGACCGATGAAGCCGCGGTGCCAATAGCCGATGAGTTCTCGCTCAGACTGTTGCGCTACCATGCGTCCGGTGTGCGCCACCAGAAGTTCCACGGCGTGGACGTCGTCACGATTCAGGTCGAGGGCGGCGCCTGATTCCGCCACGCCGTCCCGGGCAGAGCGGACATTCCCCTAGCGACCTGCCCTTCAACGGCCGAAAGGACGGGTGCTGCAATGCTGACGAGCCGGCGCGGGCTGACTCGTAAGCGCCGCCGAAGTTGGAGCATCAGCACCGACCCGGAGTTTGCACAGAAGGCGGCTGATGTCGTCGCGTTGTACCTGAACCCTCCCGAGAACGCCGTCGTGCTGAGCGTCGACGAGAAGCCGGCCATACAGGCGCTGGAACGAGCCCATGGATGGCTGCGCTTCCCCGACGGAAAGACCTTGCGTGGCTTCAGCCACGAATATAAACGTCATGGTACGACTACACTCTTCGCCGCCTTGGAGGTGGCAACCGGACTTGCGCACATAGGACACTATCGTCGTCGGAGACGCCGTGAGTTTCTGGACTTCATCGACCGCATCGTTGCCCATTATCCAGACCGTGAGTTGCACGTGGTCCTCGACAACCTCAACACCCACAAGCCAAAGCACGACCGCTGGTTGGCTCGTCACCCCCACGTCCATTTTCCACTACACCCCTACTCACGCTTCTTGGCCTAACCAAGTCGAGATCTGGTTCAGCATCCTAACTCGACAAGCGCTCAAGGGGCTGAGCGCAACCTCGGTTAAGGATGTCTGCAAAGCGCTCGATGCCTTAACTGCACACCGGAACGCCAATCCTACCCCATTCGAATGGACCCAGACAGTCGTCCGAGCAACCACCCCAGATTTACGTCTTAACACTCGTGCATCTAAACACTAGGCGACTCTTCAGGCGCCCTCCAAGCACATCCACCCGTGCGAACGCTACCCCTGCCGGACCAGCTTTTGCAGCGATCTGACCTCTTGCGGCGGGTCGAGGCGTGAGCCGTATGCGGCGTATGACACCTCGGCGACGTAGATGTCGCCGTGCGAGTCGACGGCTATTCCGTGCGGGGTGATGAACTGTCCGGGGCCGAGTCCCTGCGGTTCATCGCCGACTCGCGCAATCACGTTCCCATCCAGGTCGAACACGGTCACGCGCGGGCCAAGACGCTTGCCCGTCCAGTTTCCCCATCCCATCGGGTTCCGGGGGATGCCCGCGTACATTTCGCCGACGTAGGCAAGTGAGTTCTTGATGTCGATGGTGATGCAGGACGCCATTGCAAGGTCGTTCCACTGCGCCTGGAAGCCGCCCGACGAGTCGAATATCTGGACTCGCTGGTTCTCGCGGTCGGCGACGTAGACGTTGCCCTCGCCGTCCGTCGCGATGTTATGTACCGTGTTGAACTCGCCCGGGTCTGTCCCCGACCGTCCCCAAGAAAGCAGCAGCTTGCCGTCCGGCGAATACTTGTGTACGACGGCGTTGCTGTATCCATCGGAAACGTAGATATCGCCGGTGTTGGGATCGACGGCAGCGTGGGTCGGGTTGCTGAAGGGTTTGCCGCTGAGCCTGCCCGATCCGCGTCCCTTCTCCCCGATGGTCATAAGCAGCTTGCCGTCGAACGTGAACTTGCGGACGGTATGGTCGGCGGCGTCGATGCAGTAGAGAGAGTCGTCGGGGCCGATTGCCGCGCCGTGAGCGCTGGTGAAGACGCCCGCGCCCCACGAGTTGACGACCGCGCCGTCGCGGTCGAATACGATGACGGGATGCTCGCCGCGGTTGAAGACGTAGACGTTGTCGTTCGCGTCCACGGCAACCGACGTGGCCTCCTTGTACGACCAGCCCTCCGGCAGGTCTCCCCAATCGTCGCCCGACACCTCGTACCTGTACGCCCCGTCTCCTAAGATTGTCACTTTTCGCCTCCTGTTGCCGCTCTCTGCCAGACGATTCGCCCCTTCCGCGACTTCCCGGCCAGCACCATCGGAGGGGTCGTCAGTATCAGTTCATCGCCATCGAGGTGTACGTACCTCACCTGCTCGGTGCCCACGCGATTCGGGTAGAACGCCACCTCGATCTTGTGAATGACCCGGTCGCCTTGGTAGTCGTAGCGGCCGCAGTACGCGACGAAGGTGCTCGCCGCCGCCAGCTTCTCTTCGTCCGTGCCCGCCAGCATATCGCCCGCCGCGAAATTCTTCCTGCCAGCGGCCATCATGAGGACCGACATGTATCCGTCGGGCGTGTACATGATGTAACCCGACGCGTCCTCGCCGAGAGGGTACAACACGTCATCGCCCGTGTGGGCCTCATACGTTACGAGCCGCCAAGCTCCGACGAGGGGGTTGGATTCCATGTGTTGGTCTCAGTCTTTTGACGCGCGGACGGGGCGCTTCTTCTGTTCAGCGCCGTCAGGACGGCCTATGTTCTTCTTTTGGGTCGGCTGCCATCCCGTATCATGCTGGTAGACCTTGCCCATCTCAAGGAGGTCGGAGAGGTCGACGCGGGAGCCGTCGCGAACGTAGCGGCTCTGCTCGTGCTCGTGGCTCATCTCGATGGCGTCGAAGTTGCACACGTCTACGCAGATGCCGCACAGGATACAGCGGTTGAGGTTGATCTCGAACTCGTCGATGATCTTGCGCCGCTTGGACGTCCCCTCCGGGTGCTGGGGATTGTCCTTCATCGTGGCGCTCATGCACAGCGTGGGGCACTCGCGCACGCAGACCATGCAGCCCGTGCAGTACGGCTCGTCGGCGGTGTAGTCCCACAGGAGAGCCGGGAATCCCATGAAGCGTTCCTGCACGGGCAGTCGCTTGTTGGGATCGGGGTACTGGCCGGTCACCGGAGACCGTCTCATGGACTTCAGGGTAACCGCGAGGCCTTTGAGGAGTCCGCTCACGTAGAGGTCGCTCAGGGAAGGAGGATGACGGCGTTCATTGTATCAGGCGGACGACCACGACGCAGAGACGGTCAATGGGGTTTGACGGCGTTGCCACGACTACGCGATTTCTCGAAAACTGTCGCATTTTGTTGTAATTTGTCGCATTTTGCATGTTATTGTCAAGTTGCCCGATCTGTTTCCGAGAGCGCGTGACCTGGTGAAACGGTTCGCTTAGCCGTGCGGATGCCAGAACGCATATTCCGAATTACTCCTAAGAATGACACGCCGTAGGCAGGTGCGTCAAATCGAGATTAGGCGTAGTATGTGAAGCGCACCGATCACTACTCAAGGAGGCGAGCATTGAGTTCAGAAAGTACACAGCCGACGAAAAGCAAGGTGGCCGCCGGAGTATTGGCAATCGTGACCGGTGGATTCGGGATTCACAAGTTCTACTTGGGGTACACCGGCCCGGGCATTATTCTTCTCGTGGCTTCGATCATCAGTGCAGTCACGGCGATAATACTAATCGGGATCGTTGGTCTCCTTGCCATCGGAACGATCTGTTTGATCGAGGGGATTCTGTACCTGACAAAGACGGATGAGGAGTTCCACGAGACCTACGTGGTGAACCGGAAATCCTGGTTCTAGCCCCATCCGTCGCGGGTAGCGATGGCGGCTAGCGCTGGTCCGCGACGACGACTTCGCGGCCCTCGCGGCCTGAGCGCACCATCGCGAGCGAGAAGCGCAGGACTTCCCGCCCCTCCTCGCCTGTGAGGTCGGACGCTCGGCCGTCCGATATCGCTAGGACGAAGTCCTCGATTGCCAGCCGGAAGCCGGCGGCGTAGTCCGTCTCGATATTGACGATGCTCGTCATTGAGCCGTCGCGGAGTACCTCGATTGGGGGCCGCGGCGCCAACTGTCCGTTCGGTCCCTGATGAACGTAGAGAATTCCCCGGCTGCCCGTGATCTCGATGGACACGTCGATTGGGTAGTGCGTGGACCGGACGATCAACTCCTCGGAGTGGACGGATTCGCACGTGCCGTACACGTCGCGGCCCGAATACTTCCACACGATCATGCCCGGATTGTCGAGGGTGCCGCCCGGCACGATCTCATGGTGCTTGACCACCTCGGTGCTGCCAATGTACGCGAAGACGCGCTCAATGTCGCCCAGCAGGTACCGGGCTATCGTCCAGACGTGGTGGCCGTGGTCGAATAGGACGGAACCTTCCCCGGACAGTGTCAGATCGGAGCGCCATTGATGGGAAGACTGCGGAATCTCCCAACCGTCCGGCGCGGTGCCGCTCGCCGTCTTGATGCGGACGGACATGGGCTCGCCGATGCCACCTGATTCGAGTATCTGCTTGGCACGGACGAACGGAGGATGGAAGCGGTAGTTGTCGATCACGCGGAGCAGCTTCCCCGTGCGCTCTGCTGCCTCGATCATCGCGTCGGCCTCGGCAATTGTCAGGGCCATCGGCTTCTGCACAGAGACGTGCTTGCCCGCCTCCAGCGCAGCAATCGTCATGGGGGCGTGCAGATAGTGCGGCGTGATGATATCCACCGCGTCCACGTCTGGGTCTTCCAAGAGTTGGTCGAAGTCGGTGTAGGTCTTCTCGAATCCCCACTCGGCGGCGCGTAGCCGGAGCAGATCGGGGTCCACATCGCAGATGGCCACCAACTCCGCCATGGGCGTGGCCGAGTATCCCAGATAGTGCATGTCGGCGATGCGGCCGACACCCACGAGGGCAACGCGGAGGGGTGTCACCATTTCCTCCTCAGGGACATTCGCTGTGCTTTAGCCATGTCTTGGCTGGCTTGTCTCAGTGGATTCACGCTTTCGGAGACCTTTGGGTAACCCCCTCTCCCGTTCGCGGGAGAGGGTTGGGGTGAGGGTGAAAGGCCTGGTTCTGCTAGGTGCCTCGCTTGTTCACCAGGTGCCTCGCATGCGGCTTTCGCCCGAATGACAGGTTATGCAAAGCTCTCCTTTCGCGGGAATGTCGATGTGATTTCTTCCTGTGGGGACAAACTTGAAGAACGACGGCGCAGTCGTAACGAATCTGTACTATGCCGCGTGCTCTTCGGTTGCGGGCGGCGTGGGAAATGCCTTGGCGGGATCGACGACGCACTGGGTACCCTTCACGTTGGAGATTGTGTGGGCGTACGACAACGGCGTGATGCTCTTGCCCTGCTTGAGGAAGGCAGCTTTGTCTTCCGAGTACATCGTGCGGGCCATTTCATGCGCGTCCGCGGCGGTGAAGAGGCGCGCAACGGCGTTGCCAACGTGCCCGACGCCGACCAGCCCCACGTTTTCCATGCGCTCGCCGAAGCGGTTGAAGTCGCTGCCCGGGTGCCAGTCCCTGCGGGCGTGTACCTGACTCGCGAGTGGCACGAGCGTTCCGTCGGGCAAGGGAGTGCGGCGCGTAACGAAGGATGTCTCACGGTAGTCTACGCCGAGCTCAACCTCCCAGACGTGTATCGCCGTCAGGTTCTGGTACGGGACGCCGAGCATCAGGATCGTCCCGCCGTTGTCGAACACCCACGCCATCGGACTGCGCTCGTCCCATGCCGATGCCCACGTCTTGCCGTTGCCGGTCACGACCGTCTCCGCGAGCGGTCCGACGGCCGCCACGCTGTGCCAGAGGTGGACACTCCGCATCGCGCCTTCGCGCGTTCGGACGGCGTTGGTGACGGCGCCCATCCCGGAGAGGGTGGTCGCCGGGTCGAATATCCAGTTGGGGTTAATCGAGTCGGGGTAGTCATGCGGGTCGGCGTAGGTGAAGGTCGGGACGACCAGCGTGCCCTCAGGTCCAAGCACCTCAAGCAGCGCGTCGACGACGGTATCGGCCCCTCCCTCGACTTCACCGATGGCGCTCAGCGAGCTATGCACGAACAGCAAGCCGCCCCTCGGCACGCCGAGCCCCAAGAGATCTCCAGCGATGTCGTCCCTGGTTACATTCAATGGAGGCATGATGGGCTCCGGGGGAATTGCGCGGAAAGTTTATCTCGTGTCCTAAATAGGGGAATCATGTAGTTGCTTACCCAACTGATCACCCTACGATCAGCATATTCCTATAAAATGGAACGGCCCCACAGGTGATAAGGCTGTAGGGCCTGTTGGGAAGTATTGCCTCTTGGAGAGTGATCAGGCTTGATAACCCTGAAACGCTGTACAGCCAGCGTTGCGGTTCGATTCCGCTGCTTCCCGCACATTGCTCCGTGCGACTTCCCAATGGCTCCATTTTACGCTAACGCGCCAGCATTGTCCACCAGTCAAATACCCGTGGAGCCTGTATCAGTTTAGTCGGCGCCATCAGTCTTTAGAGGGTGTTTACGAACGTGCTGTCCAGCAATGTCATACGTTCGCCCCCGTATCAGGTACGGGGCAAACTCTGAACCTGTCGAATGGCGCTTAGAATGATGGCGTGAACTCACAAGTCAGGACACTACGCCGGCCGGTTCGATATCTGGAATTTGTTGCCTTCCGGGTCCTGGCCCTCGCAGTATTGGAAGCGCCCGTCGTCCTCGATGTCGCCCATGGGAGCTCCTCGTTCAAGAAGCTCCTTGCGGGCCTCGTCGACATCGTCGACATAGAAGACGATCTTGCTGTACGTGGAGGGCAGACCGTCGGACCTCGAAGCCACCTGGAGCGCGAGCTTGCACGGGCCGGTGTTGAACTCGATCCACTGCGGCGGCTGCACCTGAAGGTCGAAGATCGGCTTGAGCTGCAGCACGTCGCGGTAGAACTCGGTCACCATCATCATGTTCTGCACGACCAGGGTTATCCTGCTCATCGTTGCGATACGGCGTTCGTCCATGACGGCCCTCCCTGAATGTGTCCGCGAGCTATTCTACCCCATTGATGGGCACGGGGAGACTTGATTCCCCATACACACCTTGTCCCCCACCCCTCTGGATACCGGCCTTCGCCGGTATGACAGTTGTCTTAAAGGTCCATCCTCTGAGGTGAGTCCTACACCGGCAGCAGCTTGATGCACACGGGAGCGGGCACCTTGACCTCGTGGCCCGTCGGCGTCGGCATCCCGGTCTCTTGGTTGATGCGGTAGGTGAGGATGTTGCCGCTGTCCTGATTGGATACCAGCATGTATGTCCCCGACGGGTCGATGGCGAAGTTGCGAGGAGTCTCGCCCCCGCTCGATACGTGGCCGACTAATGAAAGCCCGCCGGAGTACTGGTCGATACTGAAGACGGCGATGCTGTCATGACCACGGTTGGAGGCGTAGACGAACTCGCCGGACGGGGACACGTGGATGTCGGCACAGTGGTTGACGCCGTCGAAGTCGTCCGGCAGGGTCGTCACGGTCTCGATCTCGTTGAGCATTCCGCGCACCCCGTCATAGTGCATCGCGGTAATCGAAGAACCCATCTCGTTGAGCAGATAGGCGTACTTGCCGTTGGGATGAAAGGCGAAGTGGCGCGGGCCTCCACCCGTCGGAGTGCGGGTGTACGGCGAATCGGCGGGCGTGATGCTACCGTCGTCATGATTGATCCTGTACGCCAGCACCTTGTCGATGCCGAGATCGGCGGCGAAGGCGAACGTGTTGGTCGGATCGATGTTGATCGAGTGCCCGTGCGGCCCCTCCTGGCGCTCGGGGTCGATGCTCGATCCCTCGTGCTGGACGAATCCCGCAGCCTCTCCGAGACTCCCGTCCTCCTGGACAGGGTATGACGCCACGCTGCCGCTTCCGTAGTTCGCCAGCAGGACGTACCGGCTCGTCCGGTCGACCTCGACGTGGCAGGGGCCCGCTCCCCCCGAGGACTGCTCGTTCAGGAGTGTCAACTCGCCCGTCCGCGAGTCAATCGAGTAGGCACGAATCACTCCCGTCGCCATGGCCTCGAAGTCGGCGCACACCGCGTACAGGTTCTTGCCGGACGGAGCGATATCCAAGAACGACGGGTCATCGATCGCTCCGGTCGTGCCGACGTACTCAAGCCGGCCGGTCGCCATATCGAAGCGGTAGCAGTAGATGCCCTCTGACCCCAGGGACGTGTACGTGCCGATATATGCGAGATACTCATTTGCCATGTCGCTGGTCACCTCGACGTTTGTCTCCACACAATGTGAGGAAAACGGGGCGGTTTGTCAAATGGCGGCGGAGGGGAGAAATCGTGTCTGGATGCGATTCTGGCACGAAGCAATGTGCAGCTTGATGGATCCCCAGCCGCATCAGTCGGTCCAGGCCGCTCAGATCCGGAATCTCTTATTGAGACTCCCAGTAATCTTCTGGTAGCGCCTCCCCTTTCTGGTAGGGGAGAATGTCATGAGGCTTGTTTAGGTCGAAGAAGCTTACCCTGAGCGCTTCTTTGCCTTCGGTGTCGCTAAAGACAACACTCCTTAGCGTGTACGCTTGGTCGTATGAGGCTGTTACCGTACCGAACGACGGGTCTCCTTGAGTTACCACATATCCGTCTGCACTTTGCTCAAAGTTCGAGGTCGGCAGGACTGAGAACACGAGACCCCAGAAATACAGCTGCAAGATGTCTTCCAGCGGCCCCGCATCGGAGTTTTCAGGGATGAAGTACCACTTGCCTCCGTCGAGGTCATTTAGATAGACGTCGAAGCTGCTGTGAGTCAAGACTTCGATTGACCGCTCGACAGGCTTGGTCATATTTATTCGTGCGAACATCTGGCTTTCGGGGTCGGTAGTTACCCACCCTTCTACGTCGGCAGCAATCAGGTATCCGCTTTCTGTGAAGCGGTCGTCGGTCATATTGAAAGTTGCCCTGTATGAGATGCTTTTGAAGTTGTCCATGAAGTTGGACATTCTTTCCAGGTCTTCGTCTGTGGGTGTCGGGGCGGGCGTTTGGGTTGTCGTTGGAATTACGGGAATCGGAGACGGGGTTGGTGTCGGGGACGGGCCTGGCGTAGGGGTTGAAGTGGGAACTGCGGTTGGGAAGGGAATGTTGGATGCGGCGGTAGGACCTGTGACCTTGCCAGGGGTTGCTGAGGGGGTAGGAGTTGAGGACGGCAATGTAGTGTTCGAGACGGCGGTCGGGGCATCTACTACCCTTGGGGTAGCGGAAGGGGCGTCGCGCTCCATTTGTCGTTGTGGCGGTTCGGTGTCCGGTTGCCCGCAGGCTGCTGCTCCTATAGCCAATATCAACAAGGTGTAGATGATGCGGTTCATTGGTTGTTTCATTCGTGGCTGGTCAGGCCAAAAGTGTGAAATCTATCTGTTCTGCCTTGTTCATTCGTTCCGTAGTGGCCCCTACGCGAAAGTGTACATTAGTAGTGTCTGGGTCGTATTCGATGCTGGACTTGGAGATCTTCCCGCCTATGGCCGAGTACCCAGAGGTTCCTTAGTTTGAGCTCTAGCGGTAACTGACTGGTTCGAGTGCAACTAGCTGGGCCTATTTTGACGATAGACAGAACTATCTTCGAGATGTGGTTGGGCAGCCTCTGAGCTTCACACGGACGCCAGCCTCGTTGGCGGCAGGCCCATCCCGTGGGGCAATCCTGATCATATGTCGCCTGCGTGTTCCGAAGCCGGCCTAAGCTCTTTCTTGGGGATGGCGTCGACGCGCACCAAGTCTACGAGGGGCACGCCTCCATCGCCGAATGGATCTCAGAATTCGGACGCTAAGGCAGAGTGTCCCCCCACCTACTTGGTTCGATTCTCGACGCTGGTCACGGTTGTTTGCATCCGATAGGCGTGCGAATCCGTGCGTATCAACTTCCACTTGCCCTCACCCACGCCGACGACCTGCCTGATCCTTGCGACTGCCGCACCTGGGGTATTGAAGCCTACATAGACCTCCTCGATGGTTTCGGCAGGGACCTCGATGATTTGTTTCACGAATCCGTTCTCATCCTTCTCATCGAGAGGGCGCGTATCCATTAAGTCTATCAAGAGCCTGACTTCCTTCTCGTCCTCCCAGGTTTCGCCCTTCACAAACAGCGCCTTTGCCAGTTCCCTCCAATCCCTCCGTAGCTCAAAGAAATCCACATCGCTGGACAGCAGAGGCACGCCTGAATTGCTGCTACCGGCCTGTGTTCGTTCTTTGCGACGCTCTTCATCGACGAACTGTAACCTCACGATGTTGTCACGCGTCGGATAGTAGACGGGCGCCAGCTCTAAGTAGAGCATTCGTCTCAGGTCTATCCCGCGTGCTTGCATTGCACCGGTGTTGTAGCCAACCACGAAGCCGGAGTTCCTTGCATAGTGCGCCCACATGGTAGGGATCAGCGGGTCGGATGAGAATGATATGACACCGACGAATCGGGAGAGATAGTCCCTGATAATCGTAGAGACCCTAGGGTCTCCATATAGGTTTTTTCGGCGTGCCATCTCCTCAGTTGATGTGCATCGTCCAAGAAGAATTCCTTTAGCGATCCGAGCACTATCGAGTACCACTGATCTCGATCCATCCTCCCTTGCATAGATGTTCGGATGTTGCCTTCCATGACGTCGTTCAAGGATGACGGCTGAGTGGCTCGCAGAGTCGTCGGCAACCCGTAGTCGAGGGACTCGCAAGGAACGTACTTGTAGAGGATGTCCGGTAGTTCAAGCATCCCCTCCACTTGCCGCCGAACCCACTCTTCCTCCGCCTTTCCTCGAAAGTGTAGCTCAACGATGGCAGCAAGGATTTCGTTGCGGCGCTCGGGCGGGAAGGTGTTTACGAAATCAGAGACACCCGTTGGATAGTCACGGGGATGATAACTGGGGTAGCGTTCCATCACATCCTCAGCAGCACCGTTTAGAGGACACATGCACGTGGATCATCGGCAGTTGTCTCGTGGTGGGCCTATTTTGACGATAGACAGAACCGTCTTTGAACTGTGGCTCGGCGGGCTATGAACCTCGGGACCACAGGCATTACCGAGAGCTCGAGGCCCTATGGGTTGTCCTCATGGGTCTCCACAGTCACCTCGATGCTAGGCGGTTCAAGAACTAGAGTAGATTCCTTCTTCAGAACATCCAAGTCGATTCTACGCAGCTCCTCATGAGCCGCGACAGCAGCATTGAGAGCATCCCGCTTCACATTGGCCTGAGGCACCAAATCGCTACCGAAAATCAAAGCTCCGACGACCACGGTCGCTACCGAGACAGAGAAGGAAAGGCCTACGGCGGGCCGATATGCTGTCCCAACGGTCGGCTCCTCTGGTGAATCATGGGATCGAGGTTCAGCACCTGGACCTGGATGCGTACCGTACTTGCTAAGCACTTGATACGCGTCCCTTCCCATGACGGGCTCGACCTTCAACTTCTCCAGCTTGAGCCTGACGTTGAAGGCGCTGTATCGGTTTTTCCTGACGACCTCATCCGAACATAGCCACTCCTTATAGTCCTTGCTGGAGTGCGTGAAGAGGTCCAACAGATTTCTTGTTTCCGCCAATTGCCTGAACACTCCGAAGGCAGGATCGTTGTAACCCCTTCTAACCAGAAGAAGAGCGGCGGAGGCATTCGCTGAAATTCGACCTATGAGATGCTCCACCTCATGATCTCCTCCCCTGCAACCCCATCTACATGAAGCGATGCCGTCTAGCCACCAGAGCAGCTCTCCTAAGGTGTCAAGGACTCCCTCCGCCCGTTGCTCCGAGACACACGTGGTAAACATCCCTTCGCACAACGCCTCCCGGGCGTAGACCTCCTGCAAGTGGTTCCGTTTCTTTCTCATCTCCATGTCAATTCGCTCCAGGCAGGGTTAGGTTGAAATGCAGGCGGGCGGTCTCATCGCGTGAGCGGCGCGGCCTTGTCACGTTTCCTTCACCCTGCGTGTGCGCGGTGGTTTCTATATTACTCATCGGTTTCTCTTTAGACATACTTACACCCGATGACACTTTACTACTTCGCGGCGGTTGTCTGGCATTATCATCCTCCACCGCCTAGGCCGCGAGGTCTTCGGCGTAGACGGGTTGAACCGGGTATTCACCATTCCCGTAGACGGGGAACACAGGGAAGCGTCGCAGCGCCCTGGCCATGTTGTTGAGCAGCAAGTCGCCGACGCCGAAGACCAAGTTCGGCCTGATGATGACATAGGACACCCCGAGGTCTTTCAACATCTCCTCCACCTGCGCCTTGCCCCTGAAGTACGGAAGCTCGGAGTCACGTAAAGTTTTCGTCACGGAGAAGTGGACAATCCTGCCGCCCCGAACTCCGAGGGCGGCGTCGAACGGAGTCCCGGTGTTTTCTACCGCGCGGTCGAAGGTCATGTGCCCGCGTGCGTACCGGATCCAGTACGTGCTGTAGAGAACTCCCGAGTGGAGCAACCAATCCGGGTCCGCGAAGTCCAGAGGGGCCACTTCCATGACGCTCCTCAATGATTCCCGCTGGTCTGTGCATCGGGTCAGGGTTCTCACGCGGACGCCCTGGTCGATCAGACGCCGCGCCACGTTTCCGCCCGTGTAGCCGAAGGTGCCGGTGACGACGGCCAGGTCTGGATATCCCACTGTCTAAGGTCTCCTGGATGCCATAACAGATGTGGCGACTCAGGGGAACCGCCGTCGGCCCCGGTTGCCGCGTCTCGCCCCTCCGCATCCGGTATCCGACACGGAACTCGGCGAGGATAGGTCACTGAGAGAATAGCGTGCCACTCCCGTGCAGGGCCATTTTCTTCTGAGCCGCCAACTCCAATTGCTGAAGTGCTACTATCAGCGTTGCACAAGAGCTAGGATGGTTTCCAGCAATCGGAGGGGGTAGCCGATGGCTGAGATAGGGTCGGCAACGACACGACGGACAAGGACGGGGGTCAACTACGCCAGCCAGTGGAATCACTTCGTCGCGTGGTCCCGGGCGTCGGGGAAGTGTTCGCTGCCCGCCTCTCCCGAGGACGTGGCGGCCTACCTCGAAGACAGGTCAGACACGGGCGCCAGGCCCTCGACCCTGCGGGTGGTCGCGGCGGCGATAGCCCGCAACCACAGGGACGCCGGCTTTGACGTGCCGATCCATAGAGGTCCCGCCCGGACCGTGCTGGAAGAGCTGGCGCAGGAGGACTCCCCCCGCCCTGCCAGGGCGCTCCCGCTGGACCTGGACTGCTATCTCGCCATCAGGAAGACCGCCCACAGACCGCGCTGGGGAAGGGGCGGCCGGCTGGAACGCACCCCGAGCGCCCGCAGGCGGGGCGCCCTCGATATTGCCATGATCGGCCTGATGCGGGACGCGAGGCTGCGGGTGAGCGAGGCGGCCGATCTGACCTGGGGCGACGTCGAGCGGCAGCGTGGCGGCTCGGGCCGAGTGCGCGTCGTGGGAGCGGAGGAGACCGGCTACCGCGAGGTGAGCGCCGACACGATGAAGCTGCTACTGCCGGTCCGCCGGGACGCGGGCGACGACGAGCCCGTTCTCGGCATGAGGCCGAACCAGATAGCGAGACGGATAGACGCGGCGGCGAGACAGGCCGGCCTGGGCGAAGGCTACTCCGGTGACAGCCCCCGTCTGGGCATGATCCGGGACATGGAGACCGTGGGCGTACACCTGCTGGCCGCCTACGCCGCCGAGAGCGCACGCCAGCCGTAGGCATCTCCCAAGAGGGCGTTACGGCCACGGGCCCGGACGCCGGAGCCGGGCAGGAGCCCCTGTAGAGACTGGTACCTGCTATCAGCCCCAACTCACCGTGGGGCCCCCTGAAGCATCCTTCGAGCCCCCAAAATCGTTACACTATATATAGGAGACGAAATTCGTAGAGGCTTCGGGAGAAAGGGGATTCCCGAAGGGGTTTATGGGCAGATCCAGCATAGCAGAGTCAGCATCCGTCCCGGCCTGAAAAATCGTATATCTCTAATAGCGACAGCATCACATAACGATGCGGCCAGCAACGAGAAAAGAGGAGTTCCAGCATGGGGTTAAATGGGAGCCCCGAAGGGGGCGGATAGGAGAGAGGCCTTCGTTCCAGCCAGCAGTCTCAGCCGTTAAAGCCAAAGCGTGTATAAATACAGTTATACACGCTTTTATTGTCTCCTCTAATACCGCTGGAGGCGGTCGTTAACCGCTGCACGGGCCAAAAATTATCACAATTCTCCGAGTCAAGTCAATCCCCGTCGCAAGGATTCTCTGCCTAAATTAAGAGCCCCGTTCATGCCACGCGGCGGCAGTAGCCGTGGAACTGCGCCACCGCTCCCTTCCCGGCGCTCTCGTTGCGGGTGTAGTGAGCGGGCATGGCCGGGGTGCGCCAGCGCCCGGCGTTCATCAAGCTGGGCAGCTCGATTCCGGCTCTCGCCAGGTCCCGGGCCATGCCCACCCTGGGCGAGTGACCGCTGAAGCCGTCCCCCAAGCCCGCCGCCTTAGCCGCCTGTTTGATGCGCCGTGAGATCTGGTTCGGACGCAGCCCGAACACTCTGTCCGTGGATACCTTTGCGCCGCATATCAACCTGAGCGCCTCCATCGTCTGCGCGGACAGGAAACCGACGGCCCCCTCTCCCTCGGCGTCCGTCTTGGAGCGCTGGATCAGCAGGCGTCCCGTGCCGTCGGCCTCGGTCACTATGTCGTTCCAGGTCAGGACGGCCGCTTCGGACACCCTTAGCATGGCGTCGCGCATCAGGCTGATCAGCGCTATGTCCAGGTTCCCCCTGCACCTGGCGGTCTCCCTGCCCTCCAGCCTGCCGCCCCGGCCGGGGCGAGGGCTGTAGGCGGTCGAGCGGATGGCGGTCAGCGCCTCGGACGTGAGCGCCTGAGCCTGCTTCTGGCCCCTGCCGGCCTTGCGCGTTGCGCTCTTGAGCGTCCTCTTCACCTCCGGGTTGGCGCAGGGATCATCCTGCCCGGCGGATCTGTGGATGAACGCTATGGCCGCCGCCGCGGCCCGCAGCGTTGAGGGCTTGTGGCCGTGCTCCTCAATGCGCTCGGCCAGGTATGCGGCTACATGCCTCGGGTCGGCGGGCAGCGCCCGGACGCCCTTGCCGGCCGCCCAGGTGATGAAGTTGTTCCACTGGACCCGGTAGTTCTTCATCGTGTTCGGGGCGATCTCGTGGTCCAGGACCGCCGTCAGGTTGTCCAGGTCGGTCTCCGCCAGATCGGCGCCGTTGAGAGAGGGACCATCCGGTCCTACCTCGGTCACGCCGGTGAGGTCTTCGGGAGCGCCGCCGATGAGGGCGCCCGTATCCGCCTCGCCCCGGTCCCTGGTGGGGCCCGCTGCGCCGGCCTGCTCGGGCCGTGAAGGCTTGTCGAGGTCCGCGAAGTCCCGGAACCTGCTTATCCTGGCTTGAGCTCCTGAAAGAAGGGCGCGGGCCTGCTCTCGTTCGCTCTCGCCGACGTTGACCGGGCGGTGTTCGAGTAGCCGCAGACCGGCGGGAAAGTAGTGTTCGAGATCCGGCGTGCCCTGTGCCATTTGTCTCCTAGCCGCTTTCATTGTCGTTTAGCTACAGCTACAGGGTGTATAACTGTATTGATACACCCTGTAGCTTTAGATATTCCTACGGGTTGCTGCCTGCGCCCGTCCGTCGAGCCGTCTGGCCCGGCGGGAAGACAACGCTGACGGCCCATCACTCCCAATGGTGTGCTCACTGGGGAGAAATTACCCCCTCCGGCGGGAACGAGGATACAGAGTCTGGAGATACAGCCCGCCGAGCCGGCGCGTTCCCAGACCTGATGAGTGTTGCTCCAGGCCCGACAAACGTCGGGCTCTCCCGCGGGATTGCGTCCCCGGCGGGAGTTATCCAGACATCCTCGACACGCAGTCGGCCGTGACTGGCTGAAAGAGACGAAGCACGACATCCACCAGCGCGGCCCATTGTCGCAATCAAAATAGGAGGCATTCACATGGCGCTCGACAGACCGGTCCATGAACCTGAGACGGCGAACAGCGCGACGGCAGGGGCCGTCGCGCTGTGGTCCGCCGTGCACGGCGACCTATCCCAGAAATGCACCCCTCGGCAAACAGGAGGAAAGTCATGACCGCGTCCCGCCGTATTGTGCCGCTCCCACTGGTGCTCATCGGACTTGCGGCCCTCTGCGCCGCCCTTGTACTCAGCCCCAGGGTCGTCCAAGCGCAAACCCCTAACAACTCAGCCACCGGCGCGCCGACCATCAGCGGCACCGTGCAGGCGGGCGAACTGCTCAGCGCCGACACCTCGGCTATCCAAGACGCCGACGGCCTGGCCAATGTCGACTACAGCTACCAGTGGCTGCGCAGCGACGGCAACACCGACACCGAGATCACCGGGGCCGTCGGCTCGCAGTACATCCCTTCCGACGCCGACATAGGCAGCACCATCAAGGTGCGGGTCGACTTCACAGACGACGCCAGCAACCCCGAACAACTCACCGGCGCCGCCATGGGGACCGTAACCACAGCCGCGACGGGATCGGTCGTCTGGTCCGCCACTCTAAAGGTCGGCGACCTCGGCGACATGGGCCAAAGCCTTGGATACCTGGCCGATCTGAATCCGCTTATTGGCGTAACGCATGACGGGGTTCTGACGCCAGACAGCTTCACACGCAACGGGGTGATGTACACATTCCTCAGGGCAGTCACGGGTAACACGCCCGATGAACCTACAAATATCCGCGTCGGCCCTAACCTGACACGGGATGACATGGAGAGCTGGACACTGATTTTCGCCGAGGACGAGTTCCGGGTGTCAGACAGTCTCCGGGTCGTTCGCAACGAAGTGGACGCCGTGGACGACTACTTCCTGCATCGCAGCGGCCTGTCGTGGAGCGACGGGGAATACGTGGCCGTGGCGCTCAACATAGGTGAGGTGGTGAACAATCCACGCCTCAACCTGGTGCTCGACAACGTGTCGCTAGGTGGCCGGTTCCTCACGGTCAAGCCTCACTCGACCAATACATCAGATATTGGCTACGGCCCGGAGTATGGCTATACGGGTAGCAGTCGGAGCGGAGTCGAAACCTTCCTCCCCGGTCAAACGCACGGAACCCATGTCTATGAGTATAGATTTAAGATCCTGGCGGTTCGCTCCGATGGCGCTCTGGAACTGCGGATGAGCTTAAACTTCGGCCCAGATGACCAAATTCCAGTCCCTGATACTTCCCTCTTCAAGCTGGTCATCGACGGCCAGGAATTCAAACTGTCCGATGCGACGCTCACCCAAACGACCGGCACAGGGGTTGAGAACGACCTACACCAGGTATTTGTCTGGTCCAACAGCGGACTGACCTGGGTCGATGACCAACAGGTGGTCATCTTCATACAGGAACTGACGCCCGGCATTTGCGGCCGCTCGCCAGCCATCCAGGCGGCTATCATGCAGAGGCTGGGAGGCGACGGTAACTGCTCCGACGTGACGCCAGAGGACATGTTCTTCATCGAGACCCTGCACGTCAGCCAGGAGCTCGGGACGCTACGAGCCCGCGACCTGGCCGACCTTCCTGACTTGGTAAGCCTGACCATCTACGGCACGAACCTGCACACCGTAGAGAGCGGCGCATTCGCTCCGGTCAACGACACGCTCAAATATGCGACATTCACGCACAACGACCTTGAACCGTCCGACCTCAGCGAACTCACCATCAACCTGGAGGGGCTGTCACTGGCCCACAACAACATCACCAGCCTGGGCGCCAACGCTTTCAGCAGGTTCACCAACTTGGAGGACTTGGGTCTGTGGGGCAATCCGATCACGTCGCTGGACAGCGACGCGTTCGACGGGCTGAGCAGCCTCCGGGGGCTGTATCTCGGCGGGTACAACCCCCCGGACGCTTCGGGCATCGGGCGCAGGCAGCTCGCACTGTCGGCCGACCAGTTCGCGGACAACAGAAGCCTGAACGAACTCAACCTGTCCAACAGCCGGATCTCGACCATACCAGCTGACGCGTTCAACAACCTGAACAGCCTGAGGACGCTGGTACTGAAGAACAACGACCTGACGACATTGACCCGAGATATGTTCCACGCCGATCTCCGGAATCTACGGTCGCTGTCGCTTGGCTGCAACAGTCTCACCACCGACTCGTTCAAGAGCAACTGGTCAGCCAACGTGGACCGCTTGCTATACCTGTACCTGCACAACAACGACTTGGAGTCGGTCAAAACCAGCGCAATTAGCTCCTCCAAATTCTCCAGACTGCGGCTCCTCAGTCTGGAGAACAATCCGAATCTTAAAACCTTCAGCACCAGCGCCTTCCAGGGCCACTCGCCCACGCTGGACATTCTCATGTTCGGAAACGAGTGGATGGAGCTGCGGTTCGTGGGCGGACCACCGACCGGCTGGCCTAACAACGTGCTTGTCGACTTCCACTCGGATGTCAGAAGCTGCGACAACTACGACATAAACGTGCATCCGCCCACTTTCCGGGTGCATAGCGCTTCTGCGAAGGAAAGTAACGACGGCACAGACTCGACCATGACGTTTTCCGTCAATCTCCAGTACTCGGACGGTGAAACCCACAGCGTGGACTTTCACACGCAAGAGGTCACGGCAACGGCAGGCAGCGACTACACGGAAGCAAGCGGAACCCTCACCTTCGGCCCGGAAGAATACTCGAAGGCGGTGGTCGTAAGGATAAAGGACGACAACGTCGAGGACAGCGGCGAGACGTTCCAAGTGGTACTGAGCAATCCAACGGGTGGCGCGCAGCTTCACGGCACGGCTGGGAGAGCTACCGGCACGATCCTGAACCACGAACAAGTAGCGGTGGAAGCGACCTTCCCTGAGAGCACCTTCTCCTCGACGCGGCACACCGGAGCCGACGACAGCCCGCAGGTGGTGGTTGCATTCAGCGAGGCGGTAGCCGCGTTCGGCGCGTACACGCCATCGGTGCAGGTGACCGGAGGCACGGTTGCGTCGGTGAGGTCCCACACAGAGGACGGCCTCGAAAACGCATGGATGTTCCTCATCACTCCCGACGGCGACGAGGACGTGACGTTCGCGGTGGTCGCGAACGCGGCATGCGCCTCGGGCGGCATCTGTACGGCGGACGGGACTCCGCTGACGGTTGTGCCGCCGGCGCGGCTGATCCCTGGTCCGGACCCCGCGGACGCGAATGACGCAGAGGACAACTCTGCATCGGACCAGCAGAACACCGCGGCCACGGGCCTGCCCACCGTCAGCGGGGCCCCGCAGGTCGGTGTAATGCTGACCGCAGACGTTTCAGGTATCAACGACGAGGACGGGCTGACCAACGTTTCCTACGACTATCAGTGGATTCGGAACGACGGAACGTCTGACACTGACCTTCAGGACGCGACGGCCTCGACCTACACGCCGTCAGTCAGCGATGTTGGCAAGACCATTAAGGTCCGGGTCACATTCAAGGACGACGCCGAAAACGCTGAGTCCCAGACCAGCGAGGCGACTGCTGAGGTCCTGGCCACGGTTCCCACCGAGCCGTTGAGTCTGACCGTGGCAACAGGAGACCAGACCCAGCAACTTGACGCGTCCTGGCAGGCCCCCTCATCCAACGGCGGTTCCGCCATCACAGGATATAAGGTGCAGTGGAAGGAGGAGGCGGACAGTTGGGACAAAGCGGACGAGGTTTCCGAGGCCACCGTGACCGGAACCACGCACACGATCACGGGGCTGACGGGTGGGGTAGAGTACGCCGTGCGGGCCGTCGCCACCAACGACGTGGGCGACGGCCCGGCATCCACCGAGGCGAAGGGCACTCCCGCCGGAGACGCCTCGGAGCAGGTCGTCGAGCCTGAGAATGCTGAGCCCACCGGTCTGCCCACCATCGGCGGGACGCCCCAGGTAGGCGAGACGCTGACGGCTGACACATCGGGCATTGCCGATGATGATGGGTTGGACGACGTTTCCTACAGCTACCAGTGGGTTGCTGGCGATACGGACATCGACGGAGCCGCCGGCTCCAGCTATGTGCTCACCTCCAGTGAGCAGGGCAAGACCATCAAGGTCAAGGTGTCCTTCACCGACGATGCTAACAACCACGAGACCCTGACCAGCGCGGCTACGGTCGCGATAATGCCGCAGGCCGGCGACGCAGAGCCCATGGCCCCGATATGGTCGGCGGACATGTTGGTGGTGGAATACACCAGCGTTTCCATCGGCGCAGCCAGCGCCGACCTCTTCTCCAACGTCGGAGGCAGCGCGGGTCTCCGCATAAAGTCGCTCTGGTCCTACACATTGGACCGTGATCTTCGCCTGGCATTCGTAGAGGCTGTTCCAAGCGCTGCGGACTTGACGCTGCAAGTGGGCGACCTATCGCTGGAATTTCCGGCAGGGAGTTCCGGGGAAAGCAGCTTCAAGTGGACGGATGTGGACGTTGATTGGGAGGATGGTCAGACAATTGCGGTGAGCATCTTCCTGACGTCGGCGATGGAGGAACCCACTCCCAACCGCGAGGCCGCGGGAGCGCCGACCATCAGCGGGACACCGCAGGTGGGCGAGACCCTTACGGCCGACACGTCGGCCATTGCCGACGAGGATGGACTGACCAACGTTTCATACGAATACCAGTGGATCGCCGGAGGTTCGGACGTCGACGGAGCCACCGGCTCCAGCTATGAGCTCACCAGCAGCGAGCAGGGACAGACCATCCAGGTGCGGGTGACCTTCACCGACGACGCCGAAAACGAGGAGACCTTGACCAGCGCGGCGACGGCGGCAGTAGCGGCCAAGTCCAACACTGCGCCCACCGGCCTGCCCACCATCACCGGGACGGCCCAGGTGGAACAGACCCTTACGGCCGACACCTCGGCGATTGAGGACGAGGACGGGTTGGAAGACGTCTCCTACAGTTACCAGTGGATCGCCGGCGGTACGGACATCGACGGGGCCACCGGTTCCAGCTACACCCTGACTGCCAGCGAACAGGGGCAGGCCATCCAGGTGCGGGTGACCTTCACCGACGACGACGAGAACGAGGAGACCCTGACCAGCGCGGCGACGGCGGCTGTGGCGGCCAAGCCGAACACTGCGCCCACGGGCTTGCCCACCATCACCGGGACGGCCCAGGTGGAACAGACCCTGACGGCGGACACGGCGGCCATCGACGACGAGGACGGGCTGGAAAACGTCTCCTACACCTACCAGTGGATCGCCGGAGGTACGGACATCGACGGTGCCACCGGCTCCAGCTACCTGCTCACCAGCAGCGAGCAGGGACAGACCATCCAGGTGCGGGTGACCTTCACCGACGACGACGAGAACGAGGAGACCCTGACCAGCGCGGCGACGGCGGCAGTGGCGGCCAAGCCGAACACTGCGCCCACGGGCTTGCCCACTATCACCGGGACGGCCCAGGTGGGAGAGACCCTGACGGCGGACACGTCGGCCATCGGGGACGAGGACGGGTTGACCAGCATTTCATACGAGTACCAGTGGACTGCTGGCGGTACGGACATCGACGGTGCCACCGGCTCCAGCTACCTGCTCACGTCCAGCGAGCAGGGGCACACCATCCAGGTGCGGGTGACCTTCACCGACGACGACGAGAACGAGGAGACCCTGACCAGCGCGGCGACGGAGGCAGTGGCGGCCAAGTCCAACACGGCGCCCACCGGCTTGCCCACCATCACCGGGACGCCCCAGGTCGAACAGACCCTTACGGCCGACACGTCGGCCATCGACGACGAGGACGGGCTGACGAATGTTGCCTACAGCTACCAGTGGATCGCCGACGGTACTGACATAGACGGAGCCACCGGCTCCAGCTACGAGCTCACCAGCAGCGAACAGGGCAAGACCATCCAAGTGCGTGTGACCTTCACCGACGATGCCGAGAACGAGGAGACCCTGACCAGCGAGGCGACGGAGGCAGTGGCGGCCAAGCCCAACACTGCGCCCACCGGCCTGCCCACCATCACCGGGACGCCCCAGGTGGAACAGACCCTGACGGCCGACACCTCGGCCATCGCCGACGAGGACGGGTTGACCAACGTTTCATACGAGTACCAGTGGATCGCCGGCAGTACCGACATCGTGGGAGCCACCGACTCCAGCTACACCCTCGCCGCCAGCGAGCTGGGCAAGACCATCCAAGTGCGTGTGACCTTCACCGACGATGCCGAGAACGAGGAGACCCTGACCAGCGAGGCCACTGAGGCGGTGGCGGCGGCACCGGTTCCCCTCACAGTCAGCGTGACGGTCTCTGCCCCGGCGACCCACGACGGATCGTCTGAGTTCACCTTTGACATCAAGTTCAGCGAGGAGTTTGGCCTCAGCTACAGGACCCTGAAGTTCCACGCCTTCAACGTGACGGGCGGATCCGTGGCGAGGGCGCAAAGAACGGACAAACCCAGCAATATTCTCTGGCGCATCACGGTAAAGCCGGTCGGCACCGGGGACGTGACCATCGAACTCCCGGCAACCACGGACTGCGACGCCGACGGCGCCATCTGCACCGGCGACGGCAGGAAATTGTCCAACTCGCTGAGCTTCACCGTATCAGGTCCGGGGGGCTAGGAGCGGCGGGCTGCGGACAGCATTACAGGCCGCATACATGGATGTCCGGGCGGGGCGGTGAGCCCGCCCGGACGGGCACTCTCCCTACACGGGAGCGGCTGAGGCGGCGGCATCTCGCGCCTCCCGCCAATGTTTTGTGCCCTCTGCCGCACGTACCGGACGATCCCGTAGGTGAGGGTCCGAGAGTCCTACGGAAGGACTGGCTTGATGCCTCGACAGCGCGTACTCCACCAAAGAGAAACCCACGATATCCCCGCCGACTTCCCGCAGCGGTTGAAGCTGTTCCAGGAGGAGTCCGAGTTGCCGTGGGCGGAGATTGCGCGCCGCCTGGGGACCTATCCTCACACGGTGTGGCTCTGGAAAGAAGGCAAGTCTCGGCCCAACCAGCATCACATGAAGGCGTTGCTCGAGCTGGCGGACGACCTCGGCCTCGGTCACCTGTTCGCCGACTGAGGCCGGCCGACGTGGGCAGGTGCCTGCGGGCGACGGCGTTCTACACCGACAACATAGGGGCCCCCGGCGAGCGGGTAACGGGGGTGTTGGAGGTCCCGGTAGGGGGACACGGTTCCTCCGGCACCGGCCCGGCATCCGACGGCGGGTTCGTCAATGCCGCCCCCGTGTTCCCGGACCAGGACTTCCTCACCGAGGGGGACCAGTCGGACAGCACGAGCCGGAAGGTGGCCGAAAACACGAAGGCCGGGCGGAACATGGGAAGCCCGGTCAGCGCCCGTGACGATGACGGCGACCTGCTGATCTACACGCTGACCGGCGCGGACGCCGCGTCCTTCCGTATATCGAGGAACAGTGGCCAGCTGAAGACGAAGGCCGCTCTCAACTACGAGGCCAGGGACAGCTACACGGTGGCGTTGACCGCCACCGACCCCATTGGGCCCCATGGACATCATAGTGGTGACCATCAACGTCACCGATGAGGACGACCCCGCAGTGATAACGGTCCTGAAGAGGTGAGATCAGCGATGGCCCCTGAAAGGATGGGTCCTGTGGATGGGAGCAAGCGCCGGGCCGGGCCGCCGGGAATCTGATCACGTCGGACCTCTGTCGTTTCGCGTTTCATGGGCCCTTCACCTCTTGGAACGCAATCAAGGCCGCACACATGGATGAAAGGCGCTGTCTCCCGGACCACTGAAGACCACGCCCTCGGTCTCCCCCAGCAGCATGTCGGCAAGCCGCCGATACTCCTCAACCTCGTCCACCCGGCCATCGGCCTCCATGCCCTGGATGATGTGTCCGGCAAACGGCATCACCAGGGTCTTGCACCCCTCGCAGACGGTGCCAACCGAATGGCCGCCAACGGGTCCTCCAGGTAGTCGCTCGCGCTTCTCCGGCCATCGGCTGCGCTGGCGACCCCCCGGAGAGCCCTCTCGCGGCTCGCGTTCTCATCGAACAGGTGCATCTCGATGACTTCGCACCTCCTGCTACCGTCACCGTCATTGACTCTTCTCCTCTGGCTTTCATTCCTGCTCTACTCCTTCTTCATTGGCTGACCGGTCCTGAAATGCAAAAGACCCCATACATCGGCCCGCAACCGGCCTTAAACGCAATAAGGCCGCACACATGGCCGTGCAAGGGGGAGACCGCCGCCACATCGACGGCGGCCTCCCCCTGTGTGTTGCAGTCAAGCGCCCGGCAGCGGGACGGCAGGGTCCGGCCTAGAACAGCCTCAGCGTCTGCTGTTGTGCCTGCGTCTCCTCCGACGTATCGGTTGACGCCTCCTGCGCCGCCCCCTGCCCGCGCCGGTTCCGGCGCCTGGGCGGTGGAGCGGGTCCCGCGTAAGCGGGATGCTTGGGCGCGTCTTCCCACCTGGCCCGCGCCCTTTCGACCACCGCCGAGACCTCCTGCGTCAGCCCGGATACGTCCAGGTCTTCGAACGTCTCGATGTACGGGTCCGAAGAGGGCTGTTGCACCCCGATGGTGGCCCGGCCGCCCTTGATTGACACGACCACCTTCAGGTCCTCGGAGGCTTCGGTCTGCTCTCCGGCCGCCTGCTCATCGGCGTCACCGGAGTCCTGTTCGTCCTGCGTGGACTCCCCGCCGCCGTCCGGCTCATCGGGGGGCGCATCGTTGGAGTCCTCCCCCTGGACGACCGGGGCGGCCCTGTCGCCCACCGGATCGCCGAAGAGACTCTCGTCTGCGCTCGGAGTGTCCGAGCGTGTTGCTTCCGTTCCAACTTCGTCAGGCATGGTATCTCCTTTCCTTGCTCTTTCCTTGGGTTGCCTCGATGACCGCCGCCCGCTAGGCCGCCAGCCCCGACGCCTGCCTCCTTATCTCGCCGAGGGTCTGCGGCTCCCAGTACAGGTCGCGCTCCACGGCGGGCACGCTCCCGAACACGGTCACTTCCGAAAGCTCCGTGAGATCAAAGTACCCAAGCTCAGTCTCGAACCCCTCGACGAGGCCGAAGCAGAGTCCGGTCTCGGCCTCCCACTCGGTGACGTACCAGCGCCAGCCGTTGTAGGGGCTGAACAGCTTCACCCTGGCGACCACGGCGTCCGGGGCGTCCGCGCCGTCGTTGGCGTACAGGGGCGGGATGGTGTCCCCGAGCTCCTTCGTCATCAGCTTGTGCCTGCGGAGGCCGCTGTGGGCATCCTGCCAGATCGTGGTGGTCCCGTTCTTGTCAGTCATGGTTTCTCCTTCTTTCTTTACTTCCAAAAGCGTGTCCCTTGGCGTTGTTCCCTAGGCCGATATCTCCCACTCGGAGTCCGGCCCCACGATGCGCACCACCGCTTCCGGGGTGACGTAGCGCGGCGTCACCGTCCCCTGCTCCATGTCCAGGTAGAGACCCAGGAAGAGGCAGGTTCCCGCCACCATGCGGCGGACCACCTGTAAGACCAGCGACGCCATCATCTGGTTGATGGTCGGGTCCTGGTCGGTGAGGTCGAGGGCGGCGGCGCAGTCCACGTCGGGCGGCCTCGTCGATACGGCCGTCAGCAGGTCGGGACGCTGGAGCGTGGGCGCGGGCGCCAGGTGGCACGTCTGCCCGGTGAAGGGCGGTTCGTGCAGGGTCACCGGCTCGGCGACGTTTCCGACCAGGACCTGTCCCCAGTTGGTGTCGTTGCCCGCGTCGATGAGCCACCGTCGCGGGTCTCCCGGCAGGCACTCCGCCATCGCCCGCCGGGCGGCGGCGTTGTCGGCGCAGCCGATGATGAGGCTGTCGCCGTAGTTGGGAAGGCCGGGGTAGCAGTGTCCGTGAGGGCTGGCGTCCTCATCCCGGAAGGGGTAGACCGAGTACCCGACGGGCCTTCGGTAGGCCCGTGCCAGCCGGTCGGCCAGAGCCTGGCTCTTGAACTTGCCCACATCCTCCGGGTAGAAATTCTGGCGCAGCAGGTTGTGGGGCTCCACCCGGTCGTGGTCGACCAGGACGATGGTGGCCTCCCGCCCCTGGAAGAGGCGGCAGAGACCCTCGGCCACGAAGCCCCCGGTCCCGCCGCAGCCCACCACGGTGATCCAGGGGTCGTCCAGCAGGAACGCGTTGTCCAGGTAGTAGGGCATCTTTCATTCACCTCCTTTACAGTTGATGTCTGCCGTTTCCGCCTCCTGCCCCATGAGCCGGAGGCCTGGGTTTGGGCCGTCGAACACCTGGGGCCAGTCCAGCGGGGCGAAGTGGCCGTAGACCCCGACCCGGAGGCTCAGCTCCGGTTGAAGGGCGTCCAGCCTTCCCACCACCCCGTATATTCGGAAGCCCTGCTCGTCCCGGTCGTCGGTGGCCGAGAAGAAGGCGCGGGAGCCTCCGTGGGAGTGGAACTCGGCGACCACCCCGGAAGGTGGCACGTAGGCGAGCCTTGTCGCAGTCCCGGCCTGCGGGGGCACCACCAGCCGGTAGGCGTCCCCGTCCCAGTGCACGGCGAAGAACCGCTCGGTGTCAGGGGTGTCCTGGAACCAGCGCAGTCCCAGCTCGAACAGGGCCGCCGGGATGGGGCCGTGGGTTAGCTGCACCTTCTCGGTCACGGGGGCGAGCCCCCGCACCTCGCAGGCTGCGACCGGGACCCGCGCCGTCAGGTGGGCGCTCTCGGACTGGACGTAGAGACCGCCCGATCCGAGAACGTAGTCGTAGCCGATGCCGTGGGCTCCGGAGAGCCCGGCGGGGTGGTTCACCAGGTAGCCCACCGGCCCAGGCGCGGCGCTAGCCGTAGCGGTAGCCGCGTCTTCCCTCGGAGACCGCCATGGCGTGGGCCACCGAACACTGGGGAACAAGGTCCTCCATCGGGTACTCAGTCTTTCCATCTATCTCCTCCCATTGTGCGACCAGGTTTTCGGGGTGCTTCTTCGAGCGGTTGTGCGTGTCTCCGGTAAGGGAGAAGAAGGACTGGAAGAAGCCTTCCGGTATCAGGTCCACCTCCTCGGGGAACCGGTGGCTTCCGGGGCAGACCCGCCCGTCGCTGAAGACGTTGAAGGCCGGGGCCCGGAAGAGATGCTGCTCGGCGTCGGCGGGCCGCTCCGTTGCGGCGTAGACCCAGGGGGCGCGCCCTGGCGAGCAGACGAAGACCAGCCCCGGCATGGGAAGCCGGAGCCGGGCGGGGGGCTTGAACGCCTCCCGTTGCAGGGCTACGGACCAGACCTGCGGCGGCCTCCAGAGGGCCACCACCTGCCCGGTCTCGCCCTGGTTCCACCAGACGGCGTCCTGGGGCAGCAGCCCCGAGGAGAACCCCAGGTGCTGGGTGAACACGTTGGCGATCTCGTCCGCCGAGACGGTCCTGACCCACGTGGAGTCGCCGTCGAAGCCCCGCAGCAGGATGGTCTCGCCGTAGACCTCAAGCTGTAATTTCAGGTCGTCCCTTGGCGCGTCCGCCGGCCCCGGCAGGGACCACTGGGTCGTGTCGGTGTCGTCACTCATCGTCGTTGTCCTCCTTTCCTTGTTGGGGAAGTCTCTCCATCACGAAGTCCAGCATCTCGGCGAAGCGGGCGGGGAGGTCCTCCTCCAGCCAGTCGCCCAGCTTGCATACCGAGTCCATGAGGGCATTGGCCTTGCGCCACTCCTCCGTGCCCTCGGCGATGATGTCGTCCTCCCAGGGGTCGCAGAAGCCGTCGTAACTGCCGTCTTCGTAGGTGTGGTCGAGGAAGAAGTTGCCGGTCTCGGCCATGACCCAGGAGCAGGCCTGCGCCGCCCCCTCGAACCGGGTCTCCTTCAGCGCCTCTGTGAGGTCCTCCAGGGGTATGCCGCCCTCGGGGACTCTCAGCAGGGTCTCTTGCGGGATGCGTTCGGCGGCGGACTCCAGCCATGCCACCCGCAGCCCGTCGGGGCCGTCGTAGTAGACGTCGGGGGGCCTGACCAGCAGGGCCATGGCCGAGAGCCCCTCGCGGTAGCCGTTCCACATCTCGTGGAGGCCGTCGTAGCCGAAGCCCATCAGCTCGAAGGGGATGCCCCTCCGCAGCCAGGACCAGGGCGGTTCGTCTTCAGCCTCCGTCCAGAACTCGATCATTGGCGCATAGAGGGGGAAGTGCCGCTCACCGAAGAGGTTGGCGAAGCGCTCCACCCTCGTGCGCAGGTCGGGGGCCGATAGCGCCTCCTCCCCCTCATTGGGAAAGAGGCGGCGCACCAGCCCCGTGAACCATGCGTAGTCGTCGGCGTACCCGACCAGCGTCACCAGCTCCCGCAGCGACGGCGGACGCCGCAGGAGCAGTGTTGCGAGGCCGCTCAGGAGCACCGGGGCCGCAGCTGCCATCGCAGCGCCTCCAGAAGGCGTCCCGTGGACGCCGCGTAGTCCTGCGCCTGGGTGCAGGCCATCTCCACGTCCTTCTGCCGGGAGGCGGCCGCGTCCAGGTCGAGTGAGCCGTCCGGCCGTGTGAGCTCCGCCGTGAGTTCGATGATGCTGAGGGCCGCCGGCGGGGTTGCCGCCAGCAGGCCCGCGAAGGTCCGGTTGTCCATCGGACTCCCTCCTCTAGCTCCGGGCGTAGGGGAAGGCGCCCTTGGTGCCCACCCGCCGCTGGAACTCGTAGATGGTGTCTTCTCCCCTCTTGGTCTCCTTCACTGAAGCGTTGGCGATCTCGCCGTAGAAATCGCTGAGCGTTGCCTTCACCTGGTCGACGCTCATCTCGGGGTCCGGGTCTGGGAACTCGCGGTCGTCGTATACGAACACTCTTGCCATGACTAATCTCCTTTGTGAGAGTTGCTAGTCTTCCTGCGTTGCCGTTCGCGGGGGAGGCCGCCGCCAATGGAGCGGCGGCCTCTCCCGTGCCTCTGCGGTCTAGCGTCCCGCGCCGACCGGCTCTTCCTCGCGCTGCTCTTCCAGCGTCATCGCCCACTCGAACATCGAGAGGGTCGCGGGCCGCGGCTTGCGGTTGCGCTTCGGCTTGACCGGCTCCTCGGCCATGAACTCCGCCCAGGAGAACAACGACGGCTGCGCCTCCGGGGACTCGTCCTCGTGGTGGCCGTTGGTCCCGTTCCCATTGACCGGGGCAGGCGTGTGCCCGTTGCCGTTGGCGTGGCGGCCGTTGGCCGGGACAAGCTCGACCGTCGGCCCGAACACGTCCTCGTGGTGGCCGTTGCCATTCCCGTTGCCGTTGACCGCAATGGTCTCCGGCTCCACTTCGACGACCTTCCAGCCGTCGTCCACCAGCAGCTCCTCAGCCTCGCTCTCGGCGTTCCTGGCCTGGGCGAACACCTCCTCCATCGTCTCGGCCTCGTCCTCCTCCTCGCCGCTGACGATCTTGCGGGCCAGCGCCATCATCATGTCGTCGCCGTCGTCCCCATAGGCGGCAAGCCCGTCCTCCGGCAGCTCCCCCTCGACGGCCAGGGAGCTCTGCATCTTCTTCGCCACCAGCTTCAGGGCGTCGGCCTGCAGGGTGTTCCGGTAGCTCATGAACACCACCTTCACCGGGCGGGTCTGCCCGATGCGCCACGACCGCCGCGACGCCTGCCGGACGACGTACACCGAATAATCCGTTTCGTCCCAGCAAATCGTCGGGAAGTCGATGAGGTCCAGGCCGGTCTGCACCAGCCTGGGGTGGCAGATGAGGACGTCGATGCCCTCTTTCACCTTGTCCGCCACCCACTTCTCCCTGCGGTTCGGGGCCACTGCGTCGGCCTTCATCACCGCCACCTTGAACCCGTGCCGGGTGAGGAAGTCGTCCATCCGCCCGGTGATGTCTCTTGTGCCGGTATGGGTGACGTAGACCAGCACCCGCCTTCCCTCCAGCCGCTCGGCGGCCACCAGGTCGACGAGCACCTTCTCCTTCGGGTAGAGCTTCTCCTCGGAAAGCGGCGGGACCGCCACGATGACGTCGCCCGTCCGGGGATCGAACACCGTCTCCCCCTTCGTGCACCCGTCGGGATAGGCGAGGAGGGTTTGCAGGTACGTCGCCAGTAGCCGCTTGGAGCCGGACTTGAGGGCGGCCGCCAGCTCCTTCTTCAGCTCCTCGAACACCGTGTTGTAGGCCGTGCGCTGGGAGTAGCCGGTGGCGTCCTCCTCCGAGTCCATCGAGGACACGAGGATCTTCTCCTCGTAGTCGGGCAGGCCGGAGGCGACGTCGGCCAGTCTGAGGAACACCGTGTTCCCTATGATGTGGAACAGAGCGCTGGGCACCAGCCCCGGCCTCTCCCTGGTGACCTTGCGGTAGCTGCGCCTCCTGCTGTTGCGCCCGTCCTCCACCGCGTCGTCGTCGGGTTTGCCGACGGTGACCTCCTCGAAGCCGTACCGCTTGATCCAGCGCCCCTCGTCGGAGCGCCCGAACTCCGTCCTGATCTCCGGCGAGAACCGGTAGAGCAGGTGGAAGATGGTCGAGGAGTAGCCGCCGAGGAGCGTGCCCGTAAGGCTGAGCGACTTGCCGCACACGTCTGCGAGGATGCCCGCGGCGATGCCCTGGGCGCTCCCTCGCGCCTTGAACTCATGGACCTCGTCGCCTATCAGCAGGTCGAAGAAGCCCTTCATCCTGTGCTTGATGTAGTCGGCCAACGGATAGCGGGCCGGGCCGGACCTGTCGGCCTGCCAGAGGGGGGCGTCGCAGGCGGCGCAGGTGTGCTTGCGGCGGTTCAGGTCCGCGAACGTCAGGGGCACGCCGTCCTTGTCCACGATCTGCGCCGTGCAGTCGGGGCAGCAGGGGACCCGGAAGGGCTCCCCCGTCTCTTCCTTCCGTATGAGCCTTCCCTTCGAGACGGCCCACCGCTCGATGAAGGCGGGCATCCAGCGGTAGGACAGCTTGGCCTTCTCACGGCTCATCACCGCGAAGAGGGGGCCGGAGCCGACGGAGAGGCGCAGCCGCTCCAGGTCGGTGATGGACTCGACGATGGCGGCGCGGACGCCGGGCACCGTCATCTCCACCTCCCGCTTCCACTTGGGAACCAGGTGGGGCGGGCAGATGATGAGGATGTGCTCGAATCCCGCCATGTGCGCCGCTGCCGCGCCGATGAAGGTCTTGCCGGTTCCCATCTCCCCGACTACCGTCGTGCCCCGGTGGGCCTTGAGGGAGAGGGCCGCGCCCCTGATGGCGTCGGCCTGCGCCCCCAGGGGCCTGCGGAGCAGCCTGGGGAGCGTGCCGCCGTTCTCCGAGGGCCGGTAGAGCGGCGGGTAGGACTCGACAACCCTCTTGGCTATCGCGTCCTTGAACGTGTCTATGAAACCTCCGAGGTTCATTTCAGTCGTCCTCCTATTCCGTGGTGGGCCGGAGGACGACGCCGGGAACCCCGCGCACGTCTGCCATCGATCAACGCCGCAGGGCGAGGATCGAGGAAGACGCACTCCGCCCCCCAACTCTGGGGGGGTGGGTTTAGGCATAGCCCCCCAGTAGTTGTTTGGACAGTGTGTCGGCCCGCAGTCGGCGGGCTTCGTGAATGCGGCTCAGGGTGAGCCGTCTATGCCGCTTTCAGGGCCTCTCTGCGGGCGGTCTCGGCGGCCCTGTATTCGTCGTAGCAGCGCCCCTTCAGGTGGTACGCCTTCACCGGGGAGGCGAAGGCCCTGCCGTTCATGTCGATGTCCACCGAGGCGGTCTGCATGGCCGGTTCGCCGGGGGCGATGGGCTGCCCGCACCGGCAGCAGGGTTCGAGGGTCATGGTCGTCTGCATCTTCCTTGTCTCTCCTTCCTTATATGGAGGTTGTCGGCAATCGTTCCGATAGAGCGAAGGCCCCGCAGTCGAGAGGGACCAACAGGGCCTCGTGGGTGCGGCTACGGGTGAGCCGACTACGCTGCGATGTCCTCGATCTGTCCGTCGTCGAGGTCCAGGGCGACGACGGTCGTGTTGAGCTTCTCGCGGTGGACCTCCTTCTCCGGGGCGTCCTCGACCATCACCATCTCCTTGCTGGTACGGCCCTTGACCAGGATGCGCCGGCCGTCGGCTTCGAGGACGAGGTTGTTCAGGAAGCCCGCCGCCACCAGCATTGCCATGTGGCCCCGTCTGAGGGGCATCAGCGGGCGGGTCCGGTTGTCGCTCGCGGGCCACAGGGTGTCGGTGATCTCCGTGCTGGCCCACAGCCCCGACCGGCGGGCCTCAGCCGCCGCAGCGACGGGATCGACCGTCCGGGTCGTGAACAGGATGTCGCCGACCGGCGTGGTGGAAGGCGTGAACTCCGTGTAGGCGTGGGAGCGCAGCGGCTCCGGCTCCCCCACGGCCCACTCCAGCACCCTGCTCTCGGCGAGGGCGTCGGGAACGGGGTCGGTCTTCCGGAAGCCGAACAGCACCACCTGGTCGAAGACCTGCCGCTCCGGGTCGGGGAAGGCCCAGCACTGTATCCGCCCGTAGTGGGTGGAGAGGTACCGGGCCGAGACCGCGAGGCGCTGTCGTGGGACGATGAAGACCAGCAGGCCGTCGTCGGCCAGGTAGCGCGTCGTCTGCGTCAGGAAGGCGTGTTCCGTCCGCTTGTCCTCCGAGTCGTAGTCGTAGGGCGGGTTCAAGAACAGCAGGCCGAAGGCCCCGTTCGCTATCGAGGTGGCGAACAGGTCTGCGGCCAGTACGTGGTCGAGGCGCGCCTCGGCCTCCTCCGCCCGGTCTCGGTGCAGCTCGATGCCGAAGGTCTCCATGGACAGGGCGTTGGGCCGGCTAAGGCCCTCCACCAGCCTCTTCAGCGCGTCCCCGGCCCCACAGCAGGGGTCGAGGATGCGCAGGGTCTCCCGGTCCCGGTAGTAGTAGCCGGTGGGGCTGTGTATCAGGTCGGCGATCAGGTCCACCACCCGCTCTGGAGTCGGGTAGTAGCCCCCTTTCGCCTGTGCAGCCAGTCTCATGTCGTATCTCCTTTCTGGGTGTCGTCCGTGTTGCCGGAGCCCGGCCCGAAGCGGCAGGGTTCGGGTTGGCAGAAGTAACAGTCCCTCCTCGCCCTGAGCGGCGGCACGTAGTCCTCGACCGTCACCGCCTGGAAGATGACCTGGATGCCGCAGTTTGCGCAGTGGTAGATCTCCCCGGTGTGGATGTCCTTGTCCGGCTCCTCGACCTGCGCGAACCGCTCCTCGCAATGCGGGCAGGTGAAGAACAGCATCTGTTCCGTTGGCATGGTCTCCTCTCCTTTCCTACGCCGCTTCAGGCGGCGAGTTTGATGTCGTCTTCGGTCCTGAGTCCAATCACCTCTCCGACCGCCAGATTGCGCTGGTAGCACAGCACCTGGTGAGTTCCGATGCTCTCGGCGCAGGCGACGCAGTATGCGGTAATCAGCTCGGCTCGGTTGGCGACGGTCATCCGCTCCGGCAGCGTGTGCCGATAGAGCATTACGTAGGGGTCCCGCCGCTCCGCCTCCGTAGCGGGCCGGAAGAAGTGCGGCTGCCCCGAACTCATCAGGTGATCGGTGTTGTCGTGGGGGCAGTAGCGGCAGAGCCTGCCCCGTACTGGATACGGGGTCTTCCCGTCGGGGGAGAAGAGCCGCCAGGCGCCGTGGTTGCGCTGGCCCCGCCGCTTGCTGTGGCGCTTGGCCCGTTTCAGCGTCCTATCCATCGGACGCCTCCCTGGGCAGCGTGAGCCTGCCCGACGCCACCGCGTCGGAGAGGTCTTCCCTGAGCTTCTGGGCCTTGGGAGAGCACCGGTAGGCGGAGACGCCCACCGACTGGAGGGGAACTATCTCCTCTTCCTCGATTCCCCGCTCCCAGAGCCAGTCCGCCCAAGAGCCGTGCAGGGGCAGCGGGCTGCGCTTGTCGAGGAATCGGTGGTGCAGGGCCGGGGCCTCCTCCCGACTCTGGGCGAGCAGCAGGAACGAGTCTTTCTCGTAGCCGTACTCGGCGGTCTTGGTATACACGAGGGCGTGCCAGCCGCCGGTCACCGGCAGGCGGGCGATCTTGGTCGTCCAGGTGCCGACGGTCTCGTACGGGATGATGCAGCGCTCGTAGCCGCCGTGGAGCGCCATCCCGTCCGCGCCGCGGATGATGTGGGCAACGTCCGGGGGCTGCTTGAGCAGCGACGCCCAGATCGCCTTGAGCGCGGTCTGGGAGCCGACCATCGAGACGAACCAGAGGCCCTCGGTCCGGTCGTCGCGGGCGAAGGCGTCCACGGTGGCCGAGAAGCCCCCGGCGCTGATGGTGAACAGGTCTTCGGGGTCTATGGTGTGAGTCTGGAACATGGGCAGTCTCCTTTCGTTCCTTGGTGTGGGTGATGCAAGCGCGGGAGGGAGTCCCCCGCGTGAAGCCCCGGTAGGGGTCGATGCGATGCTCTTGCGCTAGGACGTCTCCTCCTGCGGCCGGTCGTTCAGAAGCTCGCAGTCGTTCACGTGATAGGCGACCCCGCGAAAGCGGCGCTCCGCCAGCGACCGCCTGGCCTCTTCGAGCGTGTCGCCCTCCAACGCCCACACGGTGGCCCAGGTCTCCCGGCACGTTCTCAGGTGGGCCTCCATGCCCTCCGGAGGGCCGCTGTAGCCGGTGCAGGCGAACGGGTCCGGGTCCCTGTCGACCAGGGCGACGAACCCGCCCGCTCCGATGAACCCGGCACCCGGCACCTTCCACCTGATGGGCGCGTTCTGAATGTCTCTGTCCGTTCTTCGCTCTGTCATGGCGTCCTCTTTCATCTCTTAGCCTTCCTTGCTTCCTGATATGCGGGAACAGGCTCTAGCCGGACATCAGGCCCCGGTCCTTGAGGCTGACGTGCCCCTTACCGCCGATCACGATGTGGTCGAGCAGGTCGATGTCCAGCAGCTCCGCAGCCTGCCTCAGCTTCCGCGTTATCATCACGTCGTCCGGGCTGGGATTGGGGTCTCGGCTGGGGTGGTTATGAGCGATGATGACGCTGGGCACGGCCTCGATGACGGCTGGCCGGAACACCTCCGCCGTGCGGACAATTGCGGAGCTGATGTTCCCCTGGTATATGACGCGCTGGCCGACCACGTGGCTCTTGGTGTCGATGAGCAGCACGCGCAGTTGCTCCTGGGCCAGGGCGGACATCTCCCGCCCCAGCAGGCTGTAGACATCCTGGGGAGAGTTGATGGAGGGCGGGTCCTCCGGGCCTTCCGGCCTGGTGGCGACCTCGTAGCGTGCCGCCAGCTCTCCCAGCAGGCCCAGGTTGCTCCGCAGCGCGTCGAGCAGCGCCTGCCCCTCCGGGCTGGGCGCAGGGTTGGGGTCGGGTCTGACTGCGAGGGTCTTGGTCCTCTTGGTGTTCCTCTTGCGGGTCATGTCGGCCTCCTTATGTATCGGCTAGAACAGAAGCGGGGCCGCCCCCTGTAGGTGGGAAGCGGCCCCGTGGTTGCGCCTTCGGGAAGGCGACGCTGTGCGGTTGTCGGTCTCGCAGGCTTCCTGAAGAATCGCTCAACCCCTGTCGGCCGAGTCCAACGCCTCCTTCATCAATGCCCACGTCTTGGGCGCTGAGCCTCCTGGCGGGAGGGTCTCGCCGATTTCGGAGCGCAATGTCTCCGACAGGCGGTCCCAGACGTTCACCAAGGCGGCCCACTTCGGACACCGTTTCGCCAAGACCAGGAGTCCGTTCTCACGGGTCTCGGGCGCCTCTTCCAAGAGCAGCAGGCACCGGCGCAGGTCCCCTGGGTCGTGAGGCCACGACGCATCGTGTCCAATGGGATGTATGCCGAGGGCCGTAAGAGCTATGGCCTCGGAGGATATGCCGCGCTCCCCCAAGGCCAGCCACATGGTTATGCTCATTGCTGTTACCTTCCTTCGGTACTGGTTGGAAAACGAGGGCAGGGCCGCCCCGGTAGTGGGGAAGCGGCCCCGTGGGTGTTGCGCCTTCGGGAAGGCGTCGCTGTGCGGCTATAGGGCGGCGGGCTACTCGAAGGGCGAGGCGTCAGGGGCCTGCCCGGAGCCGCCGTTGCTGTTGGAGGAGTCGAGGAACACGACCTCGGAGGCGTGGACCTCGGTGCGGTGGCGGCGCTGGCCGTCGTCGCCTTCCCAGGAGTTCTGGACCAGGCGGCCCGCGACGTAGATGCGCTGGCCCGTCCCGACGTACTGGTTCACGGCCTCCGCAGTGGCGCCCCAGACCACGATGTTGTGCCAATCGGTCTCGTTCTCAGCGTCCTTGCGGTAGCGGTCCGTCGCCAGCCGCAGCTTGGTGACGGCGGTGCCGCCGGGGGTGTACTGCATCTCCGGGTCGACTCCGACCCTGCCCAAGAGCTCTACCTTGTTGATCGTCCTTGACATTGCGATTCTCCTTGTGTGTGAAGTAGCGCGGTCTTGCCGCGCCCTGTTTGAATGAGAGCGGGCCCGCTCCCCGATAGGGGCCCCGTCCGGCGCTCCCGCAGGGGAAGCGTCTAGCTGACCCGCACGTACTCCGACTCGCTCTCCGTCACCAGGTCGGCCCGGACCTCCGGGTCGAGCAGTGCGTTGAGCTTGCGGTAGTTGACGGAGTACCTGGTGGAGCTGACGAGGGTGACCGTGCGGCCCCCGACCGTCGCCTTGGAGTCACCCTGGCGGCGCATCCACGCCTTCAGGGTGTCCAGCGCCCCGCGCTTGGCCTTCTCAGGCTCCTTGATGGATTCCCGAGCCTCTGCGTAGGCCGCCACCGCGTCCCGTGCCTCTTCGTCGCTCACCTCCGTTTCTTCGGTCTCAGGCTCATCGCCGACCTCAGCCGCACCCGGTAGGCAGACCGCCAGGAACGGGCAGCTTCGGCATTGCCAGCTATTGGCCGAGAAGTCGCGCTCGGGCAGTGCGTCGGGGTCAGGCCCGTTCTGGACGTGGTGCGCCGCCAGCTCGCCGAGCCACTCGCAGGCGTCCTGCATGGCCCGCTCCAGCCGGTGGGCGGGTATCAACTCCCAGTCCCACGTGCGGTTGCCAGTGTCCATCGTGACGATCACCACGTCCCGCAGGTCGCCGAACTCGCCGAGCGAGTAGAAGGCGGCCTGGGCCACCGACGCCGGGTGGCTGCGCTCCGCTCCCAGGGTTCGCCAGCGCTTGAACGCCTCCGGCCCCCGCGTCTTGATCTCGACGACCATCGGGTCGCCGTAGGCGGAAGTCTCCGGCTCCCCCTCGAACAGGAACAGCTGCGGCGCAGCCGCCTCGTCCCCCGACCCAGCCGGGGGCAGGCTTTCGTCCAGGGGCATCCGCACCGTGCCGTCCGGGTGTCCCGTGACCAGTAGGTTGGGGCCGACCCTCACCGCCACTTGCTTCGGGTCCTGGGGATCGGGGGCATCGACCTTCCAGCCCGCCCGCTCCATCGCCCTAACCACCACCGGCTCCAGGGCGTTGCCCGCCTCCATCGCCGTCAGCGAATCCTCGCTGGGGGGATTCGTCGACTGGTAGTTCGTTGCGGCGTACCAGAGGGCGCGGCGGCAGCCCAGGGCCGACGATGCCCGCACCTCGATGTTGGCGTCGGCGTCGAACCGCGCCGCAGGACGGGAGAAGACCTCCGCCCTGTCGATAGTTTCTGTCGTCATGTCGTTCCTCCTGTAAATGAGAAGCGGGGCCGCCCCCGAAGGAGACAGCCCCGCCTCGATTGCCGTTGTGTGCGCCGCTCATGCGGCCGCCTTGATGTCCTGCTCTTGCGCCGTCTTCCGCTCCTCCCTGGCCTTCAGGTGCGCCTTGAGAATGTGGGCGATGCCGTCTCCGAGGCCGTGGACGGGCACGCTTCTGCCGTCGCCCATCCGGTTCCAGAATGGCTGCATCTCCTGGATGCCCTGCATCTGGTCAATCACCTCTTCGACCGGGGTTCCCCTCCGCAGATGCAGGGAGATCAACCGGCAGGCAAGCTCCGTAACACCATGCTGGAAGGAGCCGCCCTTTCCCAGGTAGCCGAAGACCTCGAAGGGTTCGCCGTCATCGTCCACGGAGACGGTGACGAAGAGACTGCCCATCTCCGTTTGCAGCTTCGTCGTCGTGCTGGGAAGGCTGCGGGGTCTTGCCCGCGTCCCCGTAATCATGGCCTGTCCGCCTTTCCGAGGCAGAGCGGGCGCGTCCCGGCGCACTCGATGGCCTCCATCCTCCCGTAGGCCCGCACCATCTCCGGGTCGTTGGCGAACGACTCGGCCTCGATGCAGGTGTCGAACCGCTCAAACAGGTCCGTGCCGAGGCCGCCCCGGTAGGCGACGACGTGGTGGTGGATGCCCGGCGGGCAGTCGCGGAGGTAGGGGAGCGCCGGAGCGTAGCGGTCGAAGTAGCCCGCCACCTTCAGGGCCATCTCCCTCTCGCATTCGTCGCCCAAGCCGAGCAGCGTTCTGACGATGGGCTCCTCGCAGTCCTCCTCCGCAAAGGTCTGCGTGTACATGCCGTCCCGCAGTTCGGCGGGAAGGGAGTCCCACCGCTCCGTGCTGAGCTTCAGCCCGCCGTGGCTCGGCGTCGAGACCCGCCAGACGCCCTCGGCAAGCTCTTTGACGTCCCGCGTCCAGCCCCAGGGTGTGTAGGTAACGTTCGTCGTCATTTCAGACCTCCTTGTCATCCTGTAATGAAGGAGCGGGGCCGCCCCCATCGGAGACAACCCCGCTCGACTCCGTGTGCCGATTGACCGGCGGGCTATAGGCGGCCTGCGCCTGCTTCATCTGCCGGAGCTTGTTGGCGGCGGCCTCGACCAGCGGCCCCAGCTCGGCGGCCTCCAGGTCGTCGATGCTCTTACCCGTCCGGTCGACCACGGCGCTCCGCACCTGGTCCTCGTCGAGGCCCTGCTCGGCGGCAATCTCGAAGAGCCGCCTCCGCAGCATCTCCTCCTGGGACTCGTTGCGCCTGTCCTGAGCCTGCCGAACGGGGCTCTTGCCGTTGGACTGGGCCTGGCCGGAGTTGCCGTTGGCCGGGGCGGGGACGCGCTGCGGTTGCGGCTGATTGCCGGCCTGCGGCTGGTCTCCGTAGAAGCCGTTCCCGAACTGGACGCCGAAGCTGCGGAACGCCCGCTTCAGGCCGTCCGTGACCGCCCCTTTCATCGCGGTGTCGTGGCCGTCGAAGTTGTCCTCGGCCACCGGGTGGACGCCGATGTCGGTGCGGGGCAGCGCGCCCGCGACGGTGACCCGCACCGGGGCGCTGTAGCCTTGGTCGACCTTCACCTCGCCGGTCTGGGAGTCGACGGTCTCGATGCGGCGCAGCGTCACGTCCCCGACCAGCTCGTAGCCCCACCCGCCAAAGCCGAAGATGCGGTTGGCCTGGTCGATTACTGCGTGGCCTTCGAGGTAGTCGAAGACCCTGCCGCCGCGCCCCTTGCGCTGGGAGACCAGCTCGGGGTCGATGGGCTGTCCAAGCGCCTGGCTGACGGCGGGCGAGAGCCCGTCCCAGAGCAGATCGTGCTCGGTGACGATGGCGGCGTCGGGCCTGTGCCCGTTGCCGTTCCTGGCGACGACTGCGGTGTCCTTGTGGACGCCGTTCGCGCTCCCGTTTCCGTTGTTGCTTCCGTTCTTGTTGAACATCTCGAAACTCCTTCTTTGGTGTCTTGCTGTTCCTGTAGCGGATGACCGATGCGGCTGCCCCTACGGGAAGCCGTGCGCGGGCGGAGCCCGTCGTGAATCGGGCATAGGTCCTCCTTGGCGGTGAGAGTGGGGGTGGTGCCGGCGCGAGTCCCGCAGGCAAGCGACGGAGCGCGGCAGGCTCCGTTAGAGGGGATGGGTGGTGAGGGAGGGGGAGAAGTGGAGCGAAGCCCGCTGTGGAGCGGCGGGGAGCCGCTAGCGGGCGGAGCGGGCGGCCTGCCAGAGCAGGCGGAGGAAGGCGGCGCGTCCGTGTGGCCGGGCCGCAAGCTCGGCCACGTCGCCGATGCCGGGGGGAAGGGTGACGGCGGCGGCCCTGCGACCCAGCAGGGTCAGAAGCCGCTCCGTCGCCTCCCGGCCCGCGTCGTCGGAATCGAAGGCGAGGAAGACGCGGTCGCAGACCCGGAGGGCCTCGGCGACCCGCTCAACTCCCTGGGTGCCCAGGGCCGCGACCGCCGGGAACTCCCAGCCGGCGAGGGCGACCCAGTCGAACAGCCCCTCGGTGACGACCGCCCACAGCGGGACGGGGCCGAGACGCCCCAGGCCCAGCACCGGTTTGGGGCCGGGCAGCGCCTGGAACCGGGGCGTCCGGTCGGGATCGACGGCCCGCCCGGCGAGCCAGCGGACGAGGCCGCCGGTGACGTCGGGAACGACGACCATGCCGGCGAACCGCTCCGCTCCCCGCTCCATGAAGAGCCCGGAGTCCCTGAGACGCTTCTCCGAGAAGCCGAGGGACTCCAGGGCCTGCCGCAGCCCGCCGCCCGGCGAGTAGCCGAGACCGAGGCGGGCTGCGGCGACCGGGCCGACGCCCCGCGAGGCCAGGTACTCCCGCGCTTCGGACGAGCGCCGGAGCCGTCCGGCGTAGAAGCGCGCCGCCGCCGTCAGCAGGGCGGGGTCGCGGGGAGCTAGCGCGGCGGACTTGGGACGCCGCGTTCCGGCTGGACGAATGGCGGCCCTGGGCGCAAGCCCTGGGCTGCCGTCCAGCCGCGCGATGGCATCAGGCAGCGACAACCCCTCGGCCTGCTGGATGAAGTCCAGCACGTCGCCGCCGAGTCCGCAGCCGAAGCAGTAGAATCGCTCCGAGTCGCCGTACACCGTGAAGCTGCCCTCGACCTCGTCGTGAAAGGGGCAGACGCCCTGGCGGACCCTGCCCCGTCCCCTGAGCCGCACGCCTGCCGCCTCCACCGTGTCGCCCAGCGGGTGCCGGGCCTTCAGCGCGGGGATGTCCACGTTGGCCGTGACCATCACGCACCTCCAGCCAGGGGCCGCAGGCCCCGGAGGCTGCGACGGGAGACCGCCTTGCCCGGCTTCCAGCGCATCCCCAGGACCGCCACCACCTCCAGCGTCCCACCGGCGTCCTGGGGGACCAGCGCGGCGGCCCGGCCCGTGCCCTGGCTGTAGACCACCGCGTCCCGGTCTCCGAACCTGCGCTTCACCAGCTGCTTCCACTCGGCGAAGGCCCACCGGGCCTCCCGCGGCGCCGCCTTAGCCGCGTCCACGCCAGCGAGGGCCGCCAGCGCGGTGTCGACGTCCCCGGCCTGCCGGAGCCGCCGAGCCTCGTGGATCGAGCGCACCGCGCTCGGCTCCGTCGTCTCCGTCGATGCCGTCTGCGTTGCCGTTGTCGGCTCCTCATCCTTGAATCCCATCGCAGCGAAGAGCTGGTCGACCAGCTCCTCCAGGCTGCGCCTGGGCCCGTCCACCGCGTCCATCGTCCGATTGCCTATTGCCACTGTTGCCGTCGTCATCGTGCACCTCCTAAGTGCCTTTGCTTTGTTGCCTTGCCGATTGCGCCCGCTTGCGGGCAAAGAAGAAGGGCCGCCCCCGGATGGAGACGGCCCTTGCGTGTTGGGATGGGTATGAGAGAGCGAGAGCCCCCTCGGTCAGCGCCTGAACCTCCTTACCGGAGGACGCCGGGGCATGAACCGCCGGAGCAGCAGCGCCCCGATGCCCAGCCCGACGAGGTTCAGGAAGAAGAGCTCGACGTCCAGCGTCAGCAGCGGCGCCGCAATCACCAGGGTGACCACCGCCGGCGCCCAGACCCGCTTGCGCTTCCACCAGGGCCGCTTCTCAGGCGTCCTGGCTGGAGCGTCACTCACCGGCTCGTAGGCCGTCCAGATGGGCAGCCCAATGAGCGCCTCAAGCTCGGTTATCACCACGCCGGCCGAGCAGCCCCCGGTGTGGCACCTGATCTCGATGCCGTTGCCGTCCGGCCGCTGCCGAAACGCCAGCCCGTCCGACTTGCCGCCGTGACAGACCGCCGTCGTCGTCCAGAACCAGCCCCGCTCGAAGCTGACCCGCTGCGGCAGCAGGTTGGCTATCCTGAGCGCGCTCGGTCCCGTGTACCGTTCCGTCATGTCCATACCTCCTTCGCATGACTGTGCCTGCTCTTATCCAATTCCGATGCCCGGCGGACCGAGATGTGGTAGCCCAGCCGGTGTGTAGACTGGGCGCGCCTTCCGTGAGCGCGTATCTCCCAGTAGAACTTCGTGTCAGACTCGAAGCCCAGCAGACGCCGGACGATTGGCAGAACCACGTCGATGTCCAGGCCGTGGTTGACCCACAGCATGGCGCGTTGGCGGCTTGGAAGCGTGTAGCTTACGCCTCGAGCCACGACCGTCTCCTGCGCCGCGTATGCGTCGACCACGATCTCATCTCCCTCAGATGTGGTGACTAGATGCAGCTCATGACGGCTCCCCTCTGACCTTGCCGGAAAAAATCCCATGTTCCTTACCTCCTTCTTGAATCTCGTGCCGTGCCGAAGACGCAGCTCGCCCAGGGTGGATAGCGACCTGGGGAAAGCTGCGAGACGTGAAGCGGCCAGCCTGCTTCTCAGTTGCAGACCGGCGCGTGTCGCAGCTGCGGTCCTGGCTGCGTGTCAGCCATGCCGCAGGCATGAGGAACCGGTCGGAGCAAAAGACGCACTCCGACCAGCTTGCTTGGGAAGAAGCACAGGAAGCGCTCCGTTCCCAGATGCCCAGCGGATGAGGCGATCAACCTCAGCCACCGAACGAACGCCCAGCGGATGGAGCGATCAACCCCAACTCGCCGGACCGGTGTCCTGCGGGTGAAGGACCAACGTCAAACTTCACCCGATGGACGTGGACCGAGGACGAAGGACCAGTGTCAAACTCCGTCGATTCGGCCCGCGCTGGTTGCGAAGGACCAACGTCAAACTCCGCAGTGGCCAGCATTCCCTCGTGGGCGACTCTAAGGTCAACCCGTGCAACAGGGATCACGCACCCAGGTTTCTATGGTCGGAAACCTTGGAGAAAGCCAAACAGTGCGTTCATTATTACCCCACCCGAAACCGGCTGGGTATGCCCTGCAGGGTATGTCCCCCAAACACCGCCCAAATCGTTCGATTTAGGTCATGTTTAGTTCATGTTTTCTTCCACAAAAGTTCACATCGAGCGTAGGGCAACCCGCCACACATTCGCCCCGGTCACTTCCACCACCGGCCGAACGAAACGAAGCGCCCGACCTTGCGCAGAAGCTCCCACTTTCTCAGCGCTCTCCGCGTGTCGAAGAGCGCCGTCCTGCGCCAACTGACCTGCCCGCTCCGGTCGAGACCACGCAGGGGCTGCTTCTCCGGCGGAAGCGTCATCCCGTGCTCTTCGAGCAACGCCAGCTCCACGACCAGCAGATTCTCCTGGGCCGTCAGCCAGTCGAAGCCCCGGCCCTCGTTGGGGTGCGAGTCCTTCAGCTCCCGCCACTCGACGATGAGCGGCCACGCATCGCCGAAAATCTCCTCGTCGTCGTCGGCCGGCTCCCGGGTCGCAAGGTCGGGGTACTCCCGCCGCATGGACGGCTTCGTGGGAGGCTTCCTGTCCGCCCGCGTCGCCCCGGCTTCCGCTTCGCCTGAACCATCCTGGGATGGACCGGCGCCGGCCTGACCGGCCCCGGTCCCCTGGGGTCCGTCCCGACGCAGGGCCGCCACCTCGCCCTCGATGCCGGACAGACGCCTCCGCACCTCCTTGCCCAGCTCCTCGTGGCCCTCCTCAACCGCCTGCAACCGCCCTTCCAGCTCCTCGTTGCGCCTGCGCTGCCGCTCCGCCGCCGAGCCGACGCCCTCCTGCAACGCCCGCTCCAACGCCTGGCGCACCCGCCGGGTCAGCTGCCCGGTCTTAGCGCTGTCCGTCACCGTCTGCGGGTCGATCTCCAGCACCCGGGCGGCGCCCTTGTACCCCTTGTCCCGCACCAGCTCTTGCAGCAGCGCCATGAGCCGCATGTGGTAGATATTCTCCACGTCCTTGCTGCTTTCGATGCCGTGTTCGGTAGTTTTCATGGCATTTTTCTCCTTCTCAGAAATTGCCCTCAGCTTTGGACCGGTCTCGACCAGCGTCTCCAACCGGCGTCATGCACCCCCACATCCACCGCAGATTACGCCCGGTTTTCCAACCGACCCGCCGAATTGCTGCCGTGTTTACACCCCCACATCCAGCGAGTTTCAGCGCCTGGAACCGGAACCCGGCCTTTCAACAAAGTGTTCACTGTTTACCTCCTGTAGGGGGGTGATTTACCCCTGTTTCAGCTTGCGCACGACCCGACTGGCGACTTCCCGACAAAAGTCACTTTCCTGTACACCCCCATTACTGCATGTCCGAGGCCGAAATCCTAGCGCCCTGAAAGGCACATCATTTGATAAGACTTTCAGGTAGTTTCCACCCGTAATTCGCTGGTTCACACTCTCTGTCGAGCGATGCAATCGAACGCATCGCAGCAAGACGCAGAGAGGTGAACGAGTTGGCGCTGAAATCGAAACCCCGGTCTTTCAGGCGGTTTATTCCCCTGTTTTCCGCGCTGCTCCTGGCGGCGCTCCTGGCAATCCCCGCGAGCAACATCGCCCTGGCCCAGACGCCGCCCGACGAGCTGACCCTCGTCAACGCCGACCGGGAGTTCGTGGAGCGCAAGAAGGGCGGCGAGTTCGTCGCCCGGCCCGTCTTCGACCGGGAGATCGCAAACCTCCACTACGCGGTGAGGGACGCCGACACCGGCGACTGGATAAGCGCCATGTACCGGGTCAGCGGCGGAGAGAAGAAGAGGGGCGACGGCTGGGAATACTCCTGGGAGTACCCCGACCTCGACGAGCACCCCGACCTCGACCGCGACCGGGCCTACCTGCTGGTGATGCTGGCCGTCGCCGAGGACGGCAGGAGAGGCGACTTCTACGCCGTCGTCCCCATCTACGAGCCGGGCCGCATCTGGGACAAGATACTCTCCGCCCTCAACCCCGGACGCTGGGCGAGGGCCTTCGCCGGCTGGATGATCGAGGGCACCCACGGGACCCTCTGCGGAGTGATTGAGCGGGCCAGCGGCGAGGACGCCGACAACTGCGGGGGCGGGTAGCCGATGAGCGACATCCTCACCGGCACGCCGCCCGACCTCACCTACGCCCACGACCTGGTCAAGCAGGCGTGGCTCGTCGTGTGGGCCATCACGTCGGGCGCGCTGGTGGTGATCCTCGGGTGGATGGGGCTGAGCCTCATCGTCTCCGAGCACCTGGGCCGCCAGCAGGCGGGGTGGCGTGAGATGGTCCCCCGGCTCGTCCTGGGCCTCGTGGCCGCCGCATCGTCCCTGTGGTGGTGCGCCCTGGTCCTCGACGTGGCCGACGCCGTGTCCGGCTTCATAGCCGTCTCCCTCAACGTCACCCCCGGAGACCTGCTCCGGGCTCCCCTCGACACATTCCTCACCGCCGTCCAGGCCGGGAGCGTGGGCATGGCGCAGCTGCTGGCCCTGCTCTACCTCGTCTACGGCTTCTTCGTCCTCTACGTCATCGTCCAGATGGTGCTGCGCCTGGCCCTCATAGACATCCTGCTCGCCCTGGCCCCGATTGCGCTGGGGCTGTGGATATTGCCCCACACGGCGGGATGGGGACGTCACTGGCTCAAGCTCTTCATGACGACGGTGTTCCAGCAGGCGGTGCAGCTCATCGCCCTGGCCCTGGGAATCGGGTTCCTCAACGAGTTCGCGTCGGTCGCCGCCTTCGAGCCGGTGCAGGACCTGATCTGGAAGCTGCTCATGAGTCTCGCCTTCGTCTACATGGCGACCAGGGTGCCGTCGATGCTGGGCAACTCCGGGACCTTCGACTCCTGGCTCTCGATGCTCTACTTCGGCATGAACCTGCCCTCGTCGATGGTGCGCTCTGCGAAGACCATCGGGCTGATGAGCGGAGCGGCGGGAGGTCCGGGAGGCATGGCGGTGGGGGCGATGGCTGCCAGCGCAGGCGTTTCGGCCGCCGCCGCCGGTCTGAGCTCGGCAGCATCGATGGCGACCCCGTCGGCGGGCGGAGACGGAGGCGGCGAGCCCCGGAGCAGCGGCGAGTAGCCCGACCGAGACAACGAAATCACAAGGGCGCGGACGAGACCCGCGCCGACCAATACCACGACGGAGGAGCCGCGATGTGCAGGTAACGGAGCTTACGAACCCCGACCGGTAGAGACGAGCGGAACGCTCGATAGCAAAGAGGAGTGAAACGAATGGAACAGCTGACACAGACGATCTCGAACCTGGTGGGCATCCTGCTGGGCGTCGTGGGCGCCATCGGCGTCGGCTTCTTCATCTACGGCGCGTACCTGTACCTGACGGCATCGGGAGCGCCCCACCAGATGGAGCGCGGCAAGAGCGCCATGATGACCGCCCTGGCGGGCATCGTCCTGGCCCTGGTCGCCTACGGCGTCGTGGAGCTGGTGATGAACGCCGTCGTGGACCCGGGAATCGAAATCGACGACGTGCTGCCAGAGCCGCAAGCGCCGGACGCCGGCGACGGCGGCGGCGACAGCGGATAGGCCGGCGTGAGGAGGGAGGAACAGACCATGAGAGAACACGAGGTCCCAACTCACGTCCAGGCCGAGGACCGGGTGCTGCTGGGGTTCACGTTTCCGCAGATCGTTGCGGTGACGGCGGTGTGCGCCATCTCGTACGGCGCATACCGCTACGCCCCCGTAGGCCTCTCCGAGGTGCGCATGGCGATAGCCGTCGTCCTCGGACTGGTCGGCATCGCCATGGTCGTGGGGAAGATAGGCGGTCGGCGGCTGCCCCTGGTGGCCGCCGACCTGCTGAAGTACCGGCTGGGGGCCCGGCTCTACGCCGGGCCGGCGTCCCAGCTGGTGAGGAGCGAGCCGCCCGCGCCGGCGCAGCCGGTCAGGAGCGGCCCAGGCCCGCTGAGCCTGATGGCGAAACGAGCCGGACGCGGCCTGGGAAGGCTGCGCAAGAGCAGGAAGACCCGCAAGAACAAGGAGCGCCGCAACGGGCGCATGCGCTGGTTCGGCAAGCGCAGGGGGAAGGACGGAGGGAGCGGCCAGCGTCACGACCACCGGGCCGAGACCCTTCAGAGCAGACGAAGGAAGCCCCGCATGGGCTGGATTCCGGTGGTGGCCCTGGCCGTCCTGATGGCGGCTGTCGTGGCCGTCCCGGAGTCGGCCCTGGCCGACGACCACGAGCCCTGGCGGGACGAGATCGACTTCGAGGTCACCGAGCCGGTGGAGGGACGCCGGATATTCGTCGAGGGACTCACCGTCTCCGGCGACCGGGCCACCGTAACCCTGAGAGCAGCCACCAACATCGACCTGCGCGTGAGGGCATACGGCGGCCCGGAGGGGAGCTGGCTGCGCTTCTGGGGGTCGGCGTCCCTGGCCGAGGGGGAGAGCATCGACTACTCGCTCCCCCTCCACGGCCCGGCGCCGTCCTTCACCGTCTCGTGGGAGGACACCCTCGGCCAGGCCGGGGCCTTCACCGTCGAGCACGAGAACATCCCGTACCCGCTTCCTGAAATCGACGGGGGGCTCTGCAAACTGAGAATCACTTCCCTGGGCTGGACGCCGGGGGCGGTCACGGGCGTCGTCGAGTCGGAGTGCTCTGCCGTCATAGAGGAGCCGGTAGAGCTTCAGACGGTCGCCGGGCACGCCGACGTGACCCAGACGGCGCTCATAGACGCCCAGGTCACGGCGGTCACGGGAACCGTCGCCGCTGCCACCGGCGCGTCCCAGGCGAGCGTCGCTTTCGTTCCCGACGGCGAGACCCGCTTCCGGCTCCCGGTCGGAGCGGGCGCGGCCGTCCACACCGTCACCATCGAGGCTGACATTGAGGCCGCGCTCAGCATCCCCATCCCACCGCTGACGCAGCTCACCCACCACCCGGAGCGAGTGGAGCAGGTCACCAGGACGGTGCAACTCTACCGCCCGGGGGACAGCGACTACGACAGCCAGACGGTGACCGTGACCAACGAGGACGGCGCCACGGAGTCCGCGACCGCAACGGCCTACGCCTACGTCCCCAGCGCAACCATCACCAGGCAGGTGACGGTGGACGTTCTGCACAAGGAGCACGTCAAGGCCGAGGTCATCGAGCGGGCGCCCATAGCCAAGTCGAGGGTTGAAACGCTGGCCCTTGCCTCCGCAGTAGGGGCCGACGACCCGTTCGACACACTCACCCTGCCGGAGCCCGAGCCCGAGGACCCGCCCGCCGAGCAGACGCCGGCAGGCGGCGGCCTGAGCGAATGGTTCGACCTGCTGGGATGGGAGTGGCCCTGGTGAGGCGGGCGCTGACGGCGACGCTTCTGGCCGGGGTCGCGCTGGCGACCACCGGCGCGGCCCCGGACACCAAGGAGGCCATGCTGGAGCAGTTCGACCGCGTGCTCACCGCCATGTCCTACGCCGCCTCCGGCGTCTGCCTCTTCGCCATCGTCTGGGCGGGTTTCGTCCTGATGGCCGAGGGAGGCGAGGAGCGCGGCGGGGGCCGGGCCAAGACCGCCGTCGTCATGGCGGTGATCGGCCTGGTCCTGGTGCTCTCAGCCAAGGGCGTGGCGGCGTTGCTGAGGAGCGGCCTCGTCCCCTTCCCAACCCCATAGAGCAAAGGAATCTACGGAATTGAAGAAGCTGATAGAACGAATCACAAGACGCGGAGCGGGGAGCGCCCCGGACGGGGCCGTCGCTCCGCCGGCAATGCCGGGGGGCGGACTCCCCACGGAGCCGGAACCCGGCGCAACGACGGAGACCCCGGCCCCCAAGCCGCCGCCGGACCTGCCCCTGTTCTTCATGCTCTCGCACCTGGACGACGACGGCCCGGTGCGCCTGGACGGGGTGAAGCTCGGCGTCTGCGAGGTGATGGGTCTGGAGATAGACGAGCCGAAGCTGGGAGCCTTCGCCGGGGCGCTCAACGCCCTGGACTTCCCGGCGCAGCTGCTCGTCAGACAGCACCCGCCGCGCCTCGGACCAATGAGGGACAAGCTGGAACAGGCGCAGCCGGAGGATCTTCCCCCGCAGACCAGAGCGGCGGCCGAGTCCCTTGGTCGTCTGCTCACCGACCTTGAGGCCCGGGACGGCATCCTCGACCGGCGCTTCTACGCCGTGTGCGAATCCGGGCGCATCGACGACCTGCGCGGCCTGTTGGCAAGGGCTGGGCTGTCCGTCCACCACCTGAGAGGGCGCCAGCTTCGCATGTTCCTGGTGTCCGCCGCCCTGGGAGGCTCTCCCGCCGAGTTCGACGAGGAGAAGCCGGTCGAGGTGGAGATAGGCCGCCGAGACATGCGCGTCGGCGGCGGCCTCGTCCGCTCCCTCCACCTGGGCAAGTGGCCCCGCTCCCTGGCCCCCGGCTTCCTCCAGGGACTCATGGCGGCGGGAGCGCCCATGGACCTCTCCGTCCACGTCGGCCCCATACCGGCGGAGCAGGCGGCCAGGACGCTGGAGTGGCAGAAGGTGCGCTTCGAGTCCGCGCAGAGCCTCTCCTTCAAGCGCGGCCGCACCATGTCCCCCGAGGCGGAGATCGCCCTGGAGGACATCACACGGCTCAGGGACGAGGTGCAGCGGGGCAGAGAGCGGCTCTTCCACGCCTCCCTCTCCGTGACCCTGCACGCGAAGGACGAGGCGTCGCTGAGGGAGATGACGCAGCGGGCCAAGGCCCACTTCGCCGCCACCCTGGGCAAGCTGGACAACCTCGCTTTCCGCCAGCGCGAGGGGCTGCTTTCGACGCTGCCCCTGGCCCTGAACGCCGTGGCCGAGTGGCGCAGCCTGGACACCTCCAGCATCGCCCGCCTCTTCCCCTTCTCGCCGCCCGACCTGGACACCCGGAGCGGGACGCTCTACGGCATCGACATGCGGGCCTGCTCCCCCGTGGTCTACGACCCCTGGGACGGCACCCATCTGAACGCCAACACCGCCGTCCTCGCCCGCTCCGGCAGCGGCAAGTCCTTTGCCACCAAGCTGGGGATGCTGCGGGGCCTTACCAGGGGCGTGACCGCCTACGCCATCGACCCCGAAGGCGAGTACGCGGACATGGCCCGCGCCGCGGGAGGACGCGTTCTCAGCCCCGGCGTGCCGGGGCAGGGCATGAACCCCTTCGTCATCGACAAGGGCGACTCCGAGGAGATGCTCCAGCGCATCGGCAGCCTGAGACGACTCATCGAGGTGATGGTGGGCGAGAGTCTCGGCGCGGAGCGCCGCGCCTCCCTCGACCACGCCCTGGCGGGCTACTACGCAAAGCCCCGCGAGCGCACCGGCTTCCGTGATTTCTACACATATCTGCGAGAAGACGAGGCGGGTGACGCCGCTCTTGCAAGGCTGCTCAGGCCCTTTGCCACCGGCAGCCTCAGACACCTGCTCTCCGACGAGGGCGACGACCTGCTCGGAAACGAGGCCCTGATCACCGTGTTCGACCTGCACCTCCTGGAGCCGGAGCTCCGCCCCGCCGCAGCGATGGTCTGCACCGAGACGGTGTGGGCGGCCGCCGCCCAGGACCCCAAACCCCGGCTCCTGGTCGTGGACGAAGTGTGGAGCATCATGCAGCACCCCGAGGGCGCGGCCTTCATGGTGAGCATGGCGAAGCGGGCGCGCAAGCACCGCCTAGGGCTCCAGTTCATCACCCAGGACGTGCAGGACCTGCTCTCCGAGGACACGTCGAGGACCATCACCGGACACTCCGGCAGGGCGCTCTTACAGAACGCCGCCTTCAAGCTCCTCCTCCAGCAGGACGCCGCCGCCGTGGGCACGGTCGGCGACGCCTTCGATCTGCCCGAGGACCTCCAGCGCTGGCTGCTGTCATGCCCCAGGGGAGACGGCCTGTTGCTGGCGAAGGGACACCGCTTCCCCGTCCGCATCGAGGCCACACCGGAGGAGACGGAGGTCATCGAGTGGCGGCCCGGACGCCACTAGAGAAAGGATTTTTCACCTATGAAGCTGAACACGAAGAACCTGCTGTTCGGGGACGACCAGGACAAGAAAAGTCCCGTGCTGCTGGCGGTGACGCCGCCGCGGGCGGGCGAGCGCACGCTCCTGGGCGTCGAGAACCTGCTCCAGTCCATCGCCGTCCCCGAACCCTTCTCCCTGGAGCTGGCCGGGGACATGGACGGCGTGACCCTCATGGCCCGCTGCCTCGACGACCGGGTGGTGCGAGCCCAGCTCTCCGCCCACTATCCCCAGGCCCGGATACAGCAGGTCGACACCGACGACGACCCCCTGCGCCTCGAAGAGGGCGAGCAGGCGTGGTCGGTCACGCTGCGGGCCGACGGCCCCGAGTACGTTCCCCTGCGCACCTTCCGCGACGACGACCTGCTCGACCCCGGCTCCGACCCCCTGATAGCCCTCATGGGCGCTCTCTCGGCCCTGTACGAGGGTGAGCGCGTGGTGGCGCGGCTGATGCTGCGCTCCCTGGGACCCGACTGGTCCCAGCCCCACATGGAGAAGGCCCACAGGCGGCCCGGCATGGAGCCGCGGGAGCCCGCCTACACCTACCAGACCAAGCCCCTCCAGATGGACGGCATCACGATGGCCGTTCTGGGACTGGGGGCTCTCGCCGCGCTGAAGGGCTACCTGTGGGTGCAGGACGGCGAGATATGGAAGGCCGCGGCCCTGGGCACGGTCACGGCCCTGGGGCTGGCGGTCGGCGGCTGGGGCTGGTGGCGGTTGAAGAAGGCCAGAAGCCGCGTCGAGGACCCCATCCTGATACAGGAGAAGGTCTCCCGCATCGCCTTCGACGCCGAGCTGCAGATCGTCGCCGTCCTGCCCGCCGACACCGGTCAGCAGCGGGCCAGGGAGCTTCTCGGTCCGGTGACCGCCGCCTACCGTCACTACGACAACCCCGCGGGCGCCCGTTTCAAGGTGAGCCGCGTGCGCCCCGTCGTGCCCGACGCGCAGACGCTCCATCCGCCGGGCCCCGGCCTGTTCGGCAAACGCAGCGTCCTAGGGGTGCGCGAGATCGCCGCCCTGTGGCACCCGCCCGGCGCCGGTGACGAGACGCCCCTGGTGGAGCGCTCCGGCGCACGGGCGCTCAGCCCCTCGGCCAAGGGCACCAGGGGCGGCGCCCTGGTGGGAGACACCACCGCCGGCGCCAAACGGGAGATCCGCTTCCCCGACGACCTGCTCAGGCGTCACCACCTCTACGTCGCCCGCACCCGCATGGGCAAGTCCACCCTCATGCACCACCTCGTCACGCACAAGCTCAGGGAGAAGGCGGCGGGCAGGGACAACGACGCCATCGTGGTCATAGACCCCCACACCGATCTGGCGGCCGGAATCCTCCAACATGTCCCCGAGTCCCTCGTCGACCGGGTGCGCCTCATCGACCTCTCCGACGAGACCCGCGCCCCGGGCATCAACCTTCTCGACACCCGCATCTTCGCCGACCGCGACCGCACCGCCGACTCGGTGGTCAGGGTCGCCAAGGGCCTGTGGGAGCAGTGGGGGCCGAGGATGCAGTCCATCCTGGAGCAGACCGTCAAGACGCTGCATGAAGCGAACGAGCAGGTGGAGGCGGAGCAGCAGTACACCATCCTCGACGGCCTCAAGCTGCTCTCCAACGACCCGTTCCGCAAGGACGTGCTGAAGAAGGTCTCCGACCCCTACCTGCTGGAGTGGTGGGCGCGTGACTTCGGCAGCTGGCACCGCCAGTACAAGGCCGAGGCCCTCGCCCCCGTCCAGACCCGGCTCTCCTACTACGCCTCATCCAAGCGGGCAAGGGCCATCCTCGGCCAGCGCCGCTCCACCATCGACATGCGGAGGGTCATCCACGACGGCGGCGTCCTGCTGGTCTCCACCTCCCAGGGAACGGTGGGCAGGGACGTGGCCGCCCTCGTGGGAGCGTCGATCCTCAACCTCGTCGACGCGGTGATACGGGAGCAGGGAAGCGTGTCGCTGAACAGGCGCCGGGGCGCCCTGGTCGTCGTCGACGAGATGCAGTCGATGCCCGGCGTGGACTACGAGTCGATGCTCTCGGAGCTCGGCAAGTTCGGGGCCAGCTTCATCCTGGCCACCCAGAGCCTCGCCAAGCTCGACGACCTCTCCCGCACCATGCGCGACACACTCCTCGCCAACGTCGGCTGCCTCGCCGTCTTCCAGGTGGCCGGCAACGACGCCAGGACCCTGGTCTGGGAGCTGGGCAAGGACCGGGTGACCGAGGACGACATCGTGTCGCTCCCCGTCCACCACTGCTACGTGCGCGCCACCGTCGGGACCGAGCGGATGCCCGCCTTCTCGATGATGGTCAGAAAGCCGGAGGAGGGAGACCCCGCCGTCGCCGGCCGCGTCCGCGAGGCGACGTCCGCATACACCGTCTCGGCTCGGCATGCCGACTACGCAGACGCCGACGGCCACAAGAAGGTGGGCGACTACCGCAAGGGCATCGAGGACCTCGAAAACGCCGCGCAGGAAGGGGAAGCGGAAGGCGGGAAGCAGACCGGAAAGCCCAAGAAAGCCCCTGCGGAGGCCGGGGAAGATGAGACCGGCGAATCGACCGGGAAGGACATCCAGGAGGAGGCCGAAGAATGAGACCCGAAGGATGCGAACCCGATCTGCTCCGCACCCTGGCGTGGATGCCCTTCCTAGACCGGCAGGAGATGGTCGCCGTGTCGGGCTGGTCCAGGGGCGCGGTCTACGAGGCCGTCGAAAAGCTGGAGTCCGGCAGCTTCTGCGCCTCCGTGCTCCACTCCGCCGACCCGTTCCCCCCGGCTCGGAGGTTCCACCTCACCGCCGCGGGACTGCAAAGGCTCGCCGACGAGGAGGACACGCCCCTGGACATCCTGGTGCGCTCCCGTCCCGTCTCGGCGCAGTGGCGGCGCAACCTGATGGAGCGCCTCGACGCCCTCGCCGTCATCTACCGCATGGCCGTCCTTCTCTCCAACGTCGCCTACCCCATACGGTTCCGCTGGTACCGGTCGTCGCCGCTGGACGCCGCCGTGACGCTGCCGGACGGCAAGACCGTCGGGATCGTCAGGCAGGGGATCACCGCGGACCGGTCGGGATTCGCCAAGCGCCTCTGGCGGCTGCGCGAAGGGCCGATGCCCGGCGCGGTCCTCGTCCTCATGGCCGACGACGTGCGGCTCAGGCACGCCCGGAGGCTGCTTTCCACCACCGACGTGCCCGCCCTCTTCGCCCTGGAGCGCGAGGCGGTCCTGGCGGGTTCGGACGACCGGATTTGGAGGCCGCTCAAGGTGAGCGCCGCCGTCGACCTGGGCTACGTCCTCGACAGGACCGACCCCGGAGGAGAGCTTCCCCTAGAGGACGAGTCACGGCTCGCCTCGGTCCCCGACGACCTTCCCGCAAGGGCCGCCGTGTCGGACATCTCCGACCCCATGCTGCCCCTCTTCGTCCGGCCCACCGAGAAGCGCGCCCTCGACCTCATCTCCGACTGGCCCTGGATATCCCTCCAGGAGCTCGCCGGACTCATGGGAGTGGCGCCCCAGAGGGCCTCCCAGCTCGTCAACCCCCTGGAGGGGTTCGGCCTCGCCGTCCGCCTCCAGGATGCAGGGAGGCGACTGGCCCTCACCGACCGTGGCCTCTCCCTGCTCGCACGCAGGGACCGCACCTCCATCGGAGTGGCGAAGAAGCGGTGGAGCGTCGCCCCGGAGGACCCCAAGGACTCCTTCGAGTGGCGCAACGTCACCGGCAGAAGGACCCGCCAGCTGCTCAGGAACATCGAGCACACCGCCGCCGTCCACGGCTTCCTGGCCGCGTTGAGCGTGCAGGCCCCCCTGCTCGGGTGGGAGATCGTCCAGTTCGACCCGCCGCGCAGGGCCTCCCGCCACTTCCGGCACGACGAACGGATGCGCGCCGTCAACCCCGACGCCTTCGGCGTCCTGCGCAAGGCCGGGGCCGATTGGGCCTTCTTCCTGGAGTGGGAGCGCCGCGCAGTGCGGCCCTCGACCATGTCGGACCGCCTCGCGCCCTATCTGCGCTACTACTCATCTCACAGGCCCATGGACGATCACGGCACAAGGCCCGCCGTCCTGGTCGTCTTCGACGACGAGATCGCCCATACCCACTTCCTGCGCGTGGCGCGGGAGGAGATGCGGACGGAACAGGTCACTGTGCCCCTGTGGGTCTCCCACAGGGAGGCCATAGACGCCCTGGGGCCGCTGGGCGGCGCATGGCGCACGCCCGCCGAATGGCAGTCGCCAAAGACCCTGCCGCCCCCTGTGAACTTGGACAAAACGGCGGGAGCGTGAGCTTCAACGCCGCTCCCGTATCAACTGAATATAGGAGAACGAAAAGCCATGCGTTCGCGAGACGCCAACCAAATGAAGGGACGCCCGAGGCGTGCAGGACGGACCGTTGTCCGGCTGGACGCTGCGGCCCTCTGGCGGCGGCTCAATCTTCTGAACCGCTCCCAGAACTGGCTCGCCAGGGAGATCGGGATAAGCCCCGGATACCTCTCCATGCTGGTCAACGAGGGGCGAGCACCCTCGGGTCGCATCCGACGTCGGATGCAAAGAGCCCTAGGCGTGGACAACTTCCACGAGCTCTTTACACAGGAGGAATGCGATGACCAACATCACTAACGATTCGTCCCGTCTCGACGGGAGGCTGGACCTGAACCCGGACGCCCCGCAGCGCCGCTCCTACGGCCACCTGCTGCCGAAGGACTTCCCCCACCGCCTCGTACGGTTTAAGGAGGCCACCGGCTTCACCTGGAGCGGCCTCGCCGGCAAGATCGGCGTCGACTACAGGCAGATGTACAGGTGGCGCAAGGGCGCCGAGCCGTCCGGGGGAGCGCTGCACGCCCTCTACGCGTTCGCCGCCACGATACCCGGCGGCCTGGAGATCTTCATAGGCGAGCCGTTCCAGCTGACCTTCTTCAGGAACTGATCGGCCCGCCCCGCCCGCGCAACCGCAACGGCGGGGTCTGAGCCGACATAGACGCCGCCCGGCGCTCGCCCTTCCGTCCGCGCCGGGCGGCGAATCCGCAGAAATGCAAAGAGAGGCCAGCGGACCGACGACCCGCCGCTGCGACCACGCACCATGAAAGATACCACCGGAAAGAACGAATACAACAGACGACAGAGGCCCGGCGGGAGCGCTCAGGACGATGCCCTGGCCGAGCTGATGCCGTCCTGCACCCCCAGGCAGCGGAAGACTCTCGCCAAGGGGTTCCGCATCCTGGCAAGGTTCGCCGTCCACACCCACATGAAACGGCAGGAGCCGGGGTCCGACGACCCGACCGGACGCGGCGAGGAGGACTGACGGATGAACGAGCAACACGACCCCACGCCAGCGGCCCTCTACGCCAGGGTCTCCAGCGAAAGGCAGGACGTGGACCTGTCAGTCGCCGCCCAGTTGAGGGCGCTCAGGGACTACGCCCGCAAGAACGGCTACGTCGTCGCCCGCGAGTACGTGGACGAGGCCGAGAGCGGCCGCATCGCCGACCGCCCGGAGTTCCGCAAGATGATCGACGAGGCCACCAAGTCCGAGGCTGCGTTCAGGGAAATTCTGGTATGGAAATTCTCCCGGTTCACCCGAAAGCGCGAGCACGCCGTAGCCTTCAAGTCCATGCTCCGGCGCAGGGGTGTCCGCGTGGTCTCCATCACCGAGCACGCCGACGACACCCCGACGGGCAAGCTCCTAGAGGCCATCATCGAGAGCGTGGACGAGTTCTACAGCGAGAATCTTGCCCAGGAGGTCTCCCGGGGGATGCGCGAGGCCGCCTCCCGCGGCTTCTGGGTCGGCAGCAGGACGCCCTACGGTTACAACAGAGTCATGGTGCCGGACGGCGCGAAGGAGCGCCCCAAGCTGGAACCCGACCCGGATGCTGCACGAGTCGTCAAGCGCATATTCGACCTGGCAGAGGCCGGAACGGGTATGCTCCACATCGCCAGGACCCTAAACGACGAGGGCATCTCCAGCCCAGCGGGGAAGCTCTGGTCCAAGAACGGCATCCACTTCATCCTCAGAAACGAGGTCTACACGGGCACTCTGGTCTGGGGCGCCAGCGCGAAGGACAAGGCCGAGCCGGTGCGCATCGAAGAGGCGTTTTCCGCCATCGTCTCCAAGTCCAAGTTCCACCGGGTCAACGCCCTCATGCGCTCCCGCGCCCCGAAGATCACACACCCCCGTAGGGTGGGAAGCTCCTACCTGCTCAGCGGACTGGTCAAGTGCAAGTCCTGCAGGAGAGCATTCAGCGGGCAGGAGGCCCAGAGCGGCAGGTACGCCTACTACGTCTGCCAGTCGATCATGAAGCGCGGCAAGGACGCCTGCAGTTCGCCCAGACTGAATGCCCGCAGCTTCGAGGAGATGGTCGTCGAGAGGATTTGCTCCAACATCCTGACCCCGGGCAACATCCCAGCCCTGGTGAAGGTCGTGGAGGAACAGATGGACGCCGTGGCCCAGGAGCAGCGTAAGAGGATTCAGACCATCGAGAATGAGCTTGTGGACGTGAAGCGGAAGCTGGATCGCGTCTGGCACCACATCGAGACGGTCGACAACGTCAAGACGGCCGACGCCTCGGCCCGCCTCAGGGAGCACAGGGAGAGGCTGGAGCGACTTGAAGAAGCGGCGGCGGATGCGAGGGCCACCCTCTCGCAGCGCGCGGCGGTCCTGGACGACGTGGAGACCATCGCGGCTTACGCCCAGGACATGACCGTGTTCCTGAACGAGAGCGAGATGACCGAACGCAGGGCCTTCGTCGAGACCTTCGTCAAGGAGATCGTCGTCATGCCCGGCAACGCCCGGATACGGTACACCGTCGCCATGCTGGAGGATAGCCGCATACCCGGCAGGAGCGCCGAGGAGATGGCGCTGAACGGTACGGTCTTGTCTACTCGTCAATAGGAATCCACCAGACTGGACAAAAGCAAAAACCCTTATCCGCCGGACACAATAGCAACGAAAAACTCAGGTACTCGGAGGGACATGACCTCCGACTCTCTCATAGAGGTGGTCCAGGAGGCCATCGACAGGACGGGCATGGACCGGGTCCCGATAAACAGATCGGACCAGGCTGCTGAGCGACAACGGCTCCGGCTATGTGTCAAGAGCCTTCAGGGACTACGTGGGCATGGTGGGCATCAAGCACATACTGGCATCGCCCTTCCACCCTCAGACCAACGGCAAGCTGGAGAGCTATCACCAGACCCTCAAGCGGGACGTGAATCAACTGCCCCACGAGATGTCTTCAGACCTGGAGGCGGCCATCGTCGCCTTCGTCAGCTACTACAAGTACCGGCGTTACCACAAGGCGCTGGGCAGCGTGACGCCGTCAGACGTTCTCAGGGGAAGGCGCCGGGAGATCCTACGACGCAGGAAGGAGGTGCGGGCCCAGACGAATTGAAACAGCGAAGACGGCACAACAGGGCCCTCAGGGAGCTTACGAGACCTCCATCCGACCCCTGATCTCTCGCCTCTCACAGTGTCCCACTTTTGCTGGTTGCCAACACTCTTTGTATCTGGCTGTGTGGGACAATTGGTACGCTGAAGTGGCTTGGGTGCGTAGGACCGCACGCCAATCTGGTAGGACTAGGGTCTGGAATAGAAGCGAGAAGGCTATACTGTCCAAGCGGGCAAGCTAAGGGAAATCCTTTGATGGAGCATTGACGTTGTTGGAGCTTACATCCGGTCAGGTAATTGCAGCTGCCACCGTGGGGCTCCTTATTGTCGGAGCGATTCAGCTGATCACGACCCTACGGCGTCGCAAGAATAGTGTCGTCAACGCCAAGGCGACGCTTACAGTGTATCCAGGCACTGAGTTTCCGAACATTCACGCTACCAGCGGTGTGCCAACGCTGGAGCAGCTTACTCAAGGTAAAAAAGTGGATCCAAAGGACCGGCGACGTGCGCGGGTGCTCTATGAGATGGGCCTTGCCCAGTTCAATCACTATGTGAACAACCGGGATGGAGTCGTGGCCGAATCAAGACGCGCAATGGAGTCACTGGTTGAACAGATGGACCAAGCGGAGGTTTCGTTGGCAGGGAGCACAGGCATTGCACTTGCGATAGCCGACAAGGACGAGCTGCCAGAAACTCTAATTCAATACAATTCCTTGTCCCCTCAGGCACAGATATATGCTCAACACAAACGTGGCGAATATGAAGCACTTCGGACAATTGCCAATGACCTGCTAAAGAACGTCCCACGAACGGACTACACGTCCGTCAAGTCACGGATTGAATCGGGGGACGTATTCCTAAGCTCGATAATGAGTGAACTTCCATTCCCATGGCAAGAATTGAGGACGCTCAACGAAGCGGGATCTAGGAAGACGGTGGTCGCTAAGCCACCGAAGCGTGAATTCATACACACCATATTCTTGACACGAGACGGCAGGCTACTGGAAGACAAGCGCGCGGAGAGGGACGGGAATTGGCTGCGGAGCGAGAAACACAATATGCTTGTGCCATTTCAGGAACCAGCGCAGGTCATGCGTGCCCGCAGTGAAGGTGCACCACTAGTTCCAACAGGCGAGTGGAGGATAATCGTAGATAGTGATCCGAGCCAGGAGTGGATTACAGAATTCTGGCGGCAGGGCGGATACCGTGATCAGCAGTATCTTCTTGCTAGGGATGGCCAACTGCCGGATCAGATTCGCTCCGCATACAGACGGAAGATAGTCAAGACAGCACTTTGGATAGTCGTTGCTGCGCTGGCGGCGGTGGACATAGTGGTGTTCACAATCAAATATCTATAGGTGCCCAAGACCATCAGTCGCTCAGCATTCTCCTCAATTTAGGCCAGGTCCAATTCACGACTGGCCCCCCACCTTGGACAGGCGTGGGATTCGTACCTTGGGCTTTGAGTTGAAACCTTCTCCTGCGCAAGCCTTTCGCTATGTTCACTTCCTTCAGAACACCTGGAGCCTGATGGGTGTTGTAGCCTAGTATGACAATGAAGACATCGCACTTGGCAATGGCGCTCTGAGCCTTACTGAGCCATAGATGGTCCGGCTGTGCCTCCTGAAGCGACGAGTCGCTGATTGTGAAGGGAGAGGTCAGGTCCTCGGCCTGTGCAATCAGCGTCCCCTTCTTGTCCCTGTCTTCGCGGTAGTCGAAACTGACGAAGGCTTTCTTCTTCATGCCCCACTCCAACATACATTTAGCGTATGAACAGCCAAGCCAGAACCACCGTCGCGGCGACGAACACGTAGAAGAGCCATATTGAGAAGGACAGCAGGCTAGCCGTAGAGCGCCGGTAAATCGAGCCGCACTGAGTCACCGAGTAGAGACTATTCGAATACAGGTTGCCCGTATGAAGCCTGTCGACGAAGCTATCGTACGACCTTCGGAAGCCATGTTCCAAGGCAAGGTAGTAGGTATCCAAAATCAAGAAAAGGACAGTTGGGGCCAGAGCCAGCAGCGCATGAGAGGAGGTCTCCGTTCGCGAGACCAACACCAAGGTGGCGGACACTATGGTAATGCACCATACCTTGCACGAGCGGCTGTTTGATGCTGTCCGGTTGATCACGTCCAGCATGATCTCTAGGTGTGCTTGGACGGCCGTGGAGTCCACGCTCAACGGTGTCTGCTCGGTCGCCGTCTCACATCCCGTTGCTTGATTCGAATCGGAGTCTGTCCTTCCAACCACTTAGCAAGTCTCCCTAGTCAATGTGACGGTTCTCTCCAGCCCAGGTGGATTCAAGGCCATTTCTGAGTGGCTACTCCTACCAAATCTGCGGCCTCTGCAACCTCGGAATCGGTCGTGAATCGTCCGAAGCTGAAGCGAATGGAAGATTCAGCCTCCACCGTGCTCAGGCCAAGGGCACTGAGCACGTGTGACGGTTCAGGGATGCCGGAAGTACAAGCTGCCCCTGTCGACGCGGCGAGGCGGGGTTGGAGTGAGCCAAGTATGTCTTGCGCAACGAGGCCGTCAAACCGCAGGTTGACATTTCCCGGATGTCTATGGTCGCCCATCGGACCGTTCATGGTAGAAGAGTTAATGCCCTCCTGTAGCAAGCGAACGAATGAGTCACGTTGTCCCGCAACGCGCTTGCGCTCCTGAGGGCCTTCAAGCGAGCGAACGATTTCGACGGCGGCCGCCATGCCAACGCATAGCGGCGTGGGAACAGTGCCCGACCGCAGACCTGCCTGCTGCCCTCCTCCGTAGATGATCGGCTCGATTCGATCCTGCAGGCCACGACGGATATAGAGCGCCCCAACTCCTTGGGGTCCGTACACCTTGTGCGCTGACAGGCTTATCAGATCGGCATGGGAAGCGAGGCGTCCCATGTCCATAGCACACGGAGCTTGCGCTGCGTCGCAATGGAACAGGACGCCGTGGGGCAAGAGCACCTTCGAGATACCCTCGATATCCTGAATGGTGCCGATCTCGTTATTGACCGCCATGACCGAGACGACAAGCACCTCCTCGTCAACCATGCCTTCTAGGACGTTCAGGTCCATGAACCCCTCGCCGTCTACAGGAATGGTGTCGACGGCGAATCCCTCGCGCTCAGCAAGAGACCTAGCGGCGGCTAGGACACATTTGTGTTCGATGGCACTTACCAAGATTCGTCTACGATCTGATGGGGCACGGCGTGCTAGACCTAGCAGGGCAAGATTGTTAGCTTCCGTAGCACCGGACGTGAATACCACCTCGTCGGGGTCAGCCCCGACGAGGCCCGCGACCGACGTGGCCGCCCTTCGGACCGCCTCAGCTGCATGCCACCCGATAACGTGATCGTTGGAGTGGGGATTGCCGAACTTCTCTCGCCAATGCGGTGCCATCTGTTCGGCGACGCGGGGGTCTAGGGGAGTCGTCGCCTGATAGTCCGCATAGATTGTTCTCGGAGTCATATTCGACCTAGACTTGCTCTGAGTTGACGGATCGACCATCGTCCGCAAGTGGAAATACTCTCCATTTTGTCTTAACTACACAATACACGAGCCGTGTGATACAGTCCAACTGGACGAACCGTCCAGGAGCCAGACATGCTGCGCGGTCCCCTATATCAGGAAGACTACCGCCCTCAGCTATCGGGGCACGAGACGTTCCCCCTTCGGTATGGTTGGCTGAAGAAGGCCTTCGATGCTGTCAGGGCGACCGAAGGCCGTGGAGACAACAGGTGGGTCTTCGCCCGTGACGATGCCATCGCGCGATTCGGCGTCGGTAAGAATATGGTCGCATCGATGCGCCATTGGGCCACGGCTGCGGGAGTCATCGAGGAAGTTCCTGATGAGCAGCGAATCCAAAGTACCGACCTAGGGGAACTGCTGTTCGATGACTCCAATGGTATCGACCCGTACATGGAGGACCCCGCAACCTCGTGGCTGGTTCACTGGCACCTCGCCGGGCGACCCGAGAAGACCACTTGGTTCTGGGCATTCAACCACTTCCCTGGGCTCTTATTTGAGCGTGATCTGCTGGTAGCAGGTATATCCAAGCTGGCCCAAGACTTGGCATGGGCGCGGTCCTCGGCAGCCACGATCAAGAGGGACGTGGGATGCTTCGTGCGAACCTACGTGGCACTGCCCGTGTCGAGGCAGGCGAGTTACGAAGATTCTCTAGAGTCGCCACTCACGGAGCTAGGGTTGATAAAGCCCACGGGCCGCAGGGACGGGTTCAGATTCGTACGAGGGCCTCAGCCATCCTTGGGAGCTGGCGTATTCTCATACGCGGTGACCGACTTCTGGTCTCGTGCCTTCTCCTCCGCAAATACACTCTCCTTTGAGGCGTTGGCCCACGAGCCTGGTTCGCCCGGCAGGGTCTTCCTGTTGGACGAAAATAGTCTCGTGGACCTGTTGGGCGAGATGGAGTATCTGACTAGAGGCGCTTACGTGTGGTCCGAGACGGCGGGCCTCAAACAACTGATTCGTGAACGAGCGCTCGCTGCTAAGGACACCCTAGACTTGGTGAGGAGAAAATATGGAATGGGATATCGGGAGCGCGTAGCGTGACTGCGCTAGCTGATCGCGTTAATGTCGCACGACGCTTTCGAAGGTCCATCCGTATCGACACGGATCTCTCGGACCCGACCGCCTTGGAGGGGTTTGTGTGTCCTCCATCGTCCGCTGCCGTCTTGCGTACCATGGCGAAACACATCGCCGAGTCTGGACAGGCCGCATTCACATGGACCGGGCCGTATGGCACGGGCAAGTCCAGTCTTGTGATTGCGCTCGGTGCGGCGTTGAATGGTAACCACAAGCTAAGGGAGAGAACATCCCACATCCTAGGTGCCGAAACGACAGAGGCTCTCTGGGATGCCTTGCCTCCAAGAACGGAGGGGTGGCGCATCCTGCCGGTTGTGGGGAGACGCGACGATCCCGCGCAGGTGGTTGGAGAAGCAATAGAACGGGCGCGGCTTGTACGGTACGGCCGGATTGGGGCCTGGACCGACGATGATGTATTCGACGCTCTCACGAGAATCGCCAAACGTGCTCCCAAGAAACGCGGGGGACTCATCGTCTTCATCGACGAGATGGGGAAGTTCCTGGAGGGTGCCGCATTCGACGGCACGGACATCTATTTCTTTCAGCAACTCGCTGAGATCGCCTCTCGCTGCAACAACAGGCTGATCGTCGTAGGTGTATTGCATCAGGCGTTCGAAGAGTACGCCTACCGGTTGTCGCGTGAGATGCGTGACGAGTGGGCGAAGATTCAAGGACGATTCATCGACCTGCCGATCAGCGTCGGCCCGGATGAGCAACTGGATCTGCTGGGCCGTGCGATTGAAGTCGAAGGCAAGTACAGGAGGCGGGCTCAACTCGCGAAACAGGTCGCCGATCTGCTATATCGTAGCACTCCTACACGACTCCTGGAGGATTGCTGGCCGCTACACCCCGTAACGGCATGTCTCCTAGGTCCCATATCACGACGGAGGTTTGGACAGAACCAACGCAGCCTCTTTGGCTTCCTGAATTCCACGGAGCCTCGTGGATTTCAGGACTTCCTGCGAACTGCCGCAGACGGCGATTTGTACGCACCGGATCTGGTCTGGGACTATCTGAGGTTCAATCTCGAACCATCTATTGTCGCGTCACCGGACGGCCATCGCTGGGCGATGGCCGTGGACGCCTTGGAGCGATGCCATGCTGGGGGGGGGGATGACCTCGAAATCCGTCTCCTCAAGATCATCGGATTGGTCGACCTGTTCAAGGAGCGCTCAGGTCTGGTTGCATGCCTCGAACTGCTCAACCTAGCCGTGGCCGACTACAGTGATCAGGAAATTCGTGAGGCCCTGGAGAAACTGCAAGGAGCTTCCCTGGTTATCTTCCGCAAGTTTAGCAACAGCTACGGCATCTTTGAGGGCAGCGACTTCGACATTGAGCACGCGGTCGACGAGGCGTATGAGACCATTGACGAGATCGACTTCTCCCGTCTGACCGTCCTTGCTGGCCTCCAGCCCGTGATTGCCAAGCGCCACTACCACAAGACGGGCGCGATCAGGTGGTTTGACACTGCGGTCATCCCGCTGAGGGACGTTGGGGAGTGCGCATCCAACTACCTGCTCAATAACCGCGCTATCGGAGCGTTTCTGTTGGCCCTTCCATCGGAAGGCGACTCCCCTAGGACCGTGAAGGCCATTGAAGACAGACTGACTGGGTTGTTGCCTGACGGCGTAATCGTTGGTATCCCACAGTGGACGACCCGGGCAATAGAGAGCCTCGCTCGTGAGCTCTTAGCCTTGGAACAGGTACGGGATACGACGCCGGAACTACGGGGTGACCGAGTCGCGAGGCTGGAAGTCGATGTCCGAATCACCGACCTACAGGACCGAATCGAGAACGAACTGGACCAAGCTGTGGACAGTGCGATCTGGCATGGCGGGGGCCTCGAACCGCAGCAACTTGAACAAGCAGAGCTGAACAGCCTTGCCTCCAAGCTCGCGGATGCCCGGTTCGGCAAATCGCCGTGCCTGAGCAACGAGCTTCTGAACCGAATCAGGCCTTCCAGCAACGCCGTCGCTGCACAGAACGCCCTGCTTAGGCATATGGCCCTGCATGAGGGACGGGAACGTCTCGGCATCAAGGGCTTCCCGGCAGAAGGAGGCCTCTTCGCATCAACACTGGAGGCTACCCGGCTGTATCGGCACACATTGGGCGGATGGAGATTTGTGGCCCCCAAGATCGGAGATGATCCCTGCAACCTCGTCCCCGGTTGGGAAGCGGCGACGCAATTCCTCGAGAGAAACTCCCATCGCGCCGTTTCAGTGGCCGAGATATATGATATATGGCGAGCGGCTCCGTTCGGAATCAAGGATGGACTGTTGCCGATCCTCGCGGTAGCGTTCGCCCTCTCGAAGAGCCATAGCCTTGCCTTCTACAGGCAAGGGGTCTTCCAGGTCCGTTTGACTGATCTGGATACAGACTACCTTGCCAAGGATCCGGCAGACGTCCAGTTGAGATGGATGGACATGTCGAACGTGTCGCGCAGGCTACTGTCCGAAATGGCCAACATCGTTCGAGACATGGACTCGCATAACACGTTGACGAATCTGGAACCCATAGATGTGGCAAGGGGCTTGGTTGCGGTATATGACCAGTTGCCTCCTTGGGTCGGGCGGACGCAACGCCTTTCGAGCGTCGCAAGGCGCGTCCGGCATCTGTTCAAGCAGGCGAAGGACCCGAACAGATTGATCTTTGATGACATTCCACAAGAGCTGGACGATCGAAACGGGCCTTACGTGGAAGAGAGTATTGAGAAGACATCAAGCAACCTGCGAGAGGGGCTGACGGAGTTGCGGGAGGTGTATCCCTTGATGCTGCACCGGCTTAGGGAGCTGCTTCTATCTGAGTTGCATGTGCCTAACGCCTCGGCTCCGATGCTTGCCGATCTTCGCAGTCGTGCCGAGAACATTTCGGGCATCGGCGGAGACCACCGCTTGGAGGCCTTCATCGTCCGACTGGTCCGGTTTCATGGGTCGGACGAAGATATGGAGAACCTGGCGAGCATGGCTACGAACAAGATGCCTCGTAACTGGGTCGACGCAGATGTTGACCAGGCAGCTGTGGAGCTCGCCGACCTAGCCCAGAGATTCATACACATCGAAGCGTTCGCCCGCGTCAAGGGGCGCCCCACCAGACGCCATGCCATGGCAGTAGTCGTCGGAGTGGGGGGCCGCCCTACTCCATTGCACGACGAGTTCGAGATTGGCGATCTTGAGAGAGCCGAGGTGGATGCATTGGTAGCTGAACTTGGTAGGGAGTTGGAAAACAGGAGAGAAGACCGCCGTAACGTCGTACTCGCTGCGCTGGCCGAACTGAGCGCCCGTTACCTATCCGACAGAGAAGACTTCAACGCGACGGGCTCGCAGCAGGAATATGAGCAGGTATCTTGAGTAGGGCCGTAGCTGAGCACCACGTACTAGGATTATCCGGCGGGCGTGACAGCGCCGCGCTAGCGGTATACATGCGCCAGAATCATTCTGACCTGGACATCGACTACTTCTTTACAGACACTGGCAAGGAGCTCCCGGAGGTCTACGAATTTCTGGTCAAGCTTGAGGGCTTCCTTAGCAAGCCCATCCGACGGTTGAACCCGGACCGGGACTTCGACTTCTGGCTGAAGCAGTATGGAAACTTCCTACCCTCGGCACAGACACGCTGGTGCACCCGCCAGCTGAAGCTGCGCCCTTTTGAGCAGTGGATACGGCCGATGCTCGACAGTGGCGACCAAGTTTATAGCTACGTGGCGATTCGCGCCGACGAGGAATATAGGGAAGGCTACTCATCCAAGCATCAGAACCTTACGGTCAGGCTGCCACTGAAGGAGGCCGGCATTGACAAGGGCGGAGTCTTGGAGATACTTGAGGGTGCAGGATTGGGGCTGCCACAGTACTATGAGTGGCGCACTCGTAGCGGTTGCACGTTCTGCTTCTTTCAGCAGAAGATAGAGTGGGTTCGCTTGATGGAGCGACACCCCGACTACTTTGAGGAGGCGAAGAGCTACGAAAAGACTGCGATCGACCACGGGTCGCCGTTCACTTGGAGCCAGGGCGAGTCATTGGAAGACCTGTCCAAGGACGAACGAATAGTCCAAATCAAGGATGATCACATGCGAAGACTCGAACGTATGAGAACAGGGGTTCAGCTAAATCCCCTTAGACCTGATGCTGATCCTATGGACATTGATGACCTCTATGGACAGACGAAGGTATGTCTAGCGTGCCACAAATAGAATGACATTTCGCGAGCCAAGGAAATTGAATGGCGTGTTTATGAGAGAGCCTCTTTGCCCGCGCCAACGAAACGCTCATCGCCACCGTACAACTACTGGTGATAAGCGAACTGTGCGATGACTAACCCTGTAGGTCTCACAGCACGGCTGTTCTTTGAGTCTCTGGCTGACGAACACCTTCGGCGATTCATTGCGCCCGAGATCTTGACTATCCTGGATCCGCTCTTTGGCGGGCACCTAAGTGGTGACGAACTGCAGAGCGTCGTGACAACGCTTGTCGATATCGGCGAGTTGCTCAAAGAGGAAGATGGTCGCCAACTAGTCTTGGATCACATCCCAGAACACAAACGGGCCGAATTAAGGGATCGCCTACAGCTAGACCGAGACGAAAATGTAGCCTCAAGGGACCTTGGCGAAGCCGGGCTGACAGGACTACGGGAGTTCTTTGGCCTATATGATCACGGGACTCTCACAAGTAGGCCGGCTGCGCGGACCGAGGTTGTTCCCACCTACGGTCTGTTTGACCATCAAAGAGGTGCGGTCCGAAAATTGATGCCGCTCCTGCTCCAAGACAGTCGCCGTGCAGTTCTTCACCTTCCTACTGGAGTGGGCAAGACGCGTACTGCTATGCATGTTGTCGCAGAGACTCTCCGTGCAAACGAACCGTCGGTCGTCGTGTGGCTAGCATCAGGTAGTGAACTGCTTGAACAGGCAGTTGAATCCTTTCGCAGCGCCTGGGGCTATCTTGGCAATAGACCAGTGTCACTCGAAACGATGTGGGGAGCCAGGGAATACAACATAGATGACCTTACCGACGGATTCCTTGCGGTCGGACTGTCAAAGGCATGGGCTGTGTTGTCTAGTAGGGATTCAGGCTGGGCCGCCCGACTTGCTCATCGAGTCAGGCTAGTGGTCTTCGACGAAGCCCACCAGAGCGTTGCCAGGACTTACAGAAGGATCATCGATGAATTGACCCTGGACTATAGATGCGCCCTACTAGGACTGACTGCTACACCCGGCCGCACCTGGGCTGATGTGGACAAGGACGGTATGCTAGCCGAGTTTTACGGATACAACAAGGTGGGCCTGGATGTCCCCGCGGAAAATCCCATCACATATTTGATAGACAACGGATATCTCGCGAGGCCTAAGTTCCGAACTATGTTTGCTGAGCCTGGTCTAAGTCTCTCGGATCAGGAGATAGCAGAGATGGCCGAGGATCTCGATATTCCAAGAGAGATCGCAGAATCGCTGTCCATAAGCGAGCAGTACACGATCGCCGTCCTGGGAGCGATTGAACAGCTTGTTTCCGAAGGGCATCGACGCGTACTAGTTTTCGCAGCCTCAGTCAATCACGCTAGGATCCTCACGGCAATTCTTGTCGCGCGAGGGACCTTTGCTGCCGCAGTAACTGGTTCGACACCAGAACAAGTGAGACAAAGAGCTATTAGGTCCTTTGTCGAAGGTCGTTTTGATGGCTCAATGGTATTGGTAAACTTCGGAGTGCTAACTACCGGATTTGACGCACCAAAAGCGAGTGCCGTTGTGATAGCTCGACCTACTCAGTCACTTGTACTCTACAGCCAGATGGTAGGACGAGCTATTCGTGGACCGAAAGCAGGTGGTACCGAAAGTTGTGAAGTGGTGACCGTGGTCGACCCAAGCTTGCCGGGATTTGGTGACATCGCTGCTGCGTTTGCAAACTGGGAGGACGTTTGGTGATGGAAATGTTGAACAGTCAAATGAGCTTCTCGATCATCAATACAGAGATGACGGTCAAGGCAATGCGTGACAGCGGCTACAAGTCTACCACGCACGCTTTAGCTGAACTCGTTGACAATGCAATAGAAGCCGGCGCTACCTCCATTGAGGTGTATGGAGTCAGTAAGCTAAATGAGCAAACAGGGCGAGTTACACTTGAGGAACTCGCTGTCCTAGATAACGGACAGGGTATGGATGCGGCGACCCTTCGAGGAAGCCTTCGCTATGGATTCGGCACTCGAACTGCACGTCGCGGCATCGGTCGCTTTGGCGTGGGATTGCCGAACTCATCAATGTCTCAGGCCCAGCATGTTGATGTTTGGTCTTGGCAGGCAGGGGTTACGAACGCTCTCCATACGTGGTTGTCTATTACAGCCGTTGAGGAGGGGAAAAGGGAAATCCCTGAGCCAACTCTTCGACCTGTTCCACAGGAATACCTTCAGGCAAGCTTGAACGGACCTGAAGATTCCGGGACCCTTGTCGTGTGGAAGAACCTAGATCGCGTGGAGTGGAGACGGGCTTCCACTACATTCCGACACACGGAAGCTTTGTTGGGTCGCATTTATCGCCGATTCCTTGCCAACCGGTCAGATCGGTTGCACGGTGACGACACCAGGAATGAAGAAATAGGCCCACGGCGGACGATAACGTGCATCCCGATAAAGATCGTAAATGGCATGTTCTACGTTGAAGAAGACGACGTAGTTGAGGTCGAACCAAACGACCCGCTGTATCTTATGGAAGAAACTTCGTGCCCTGACGAATTTGGTACCGGCCCCATGTTCACGGAGCTCCAGGGAAGTCCGTTTGTTGTGCAAATTCCCTACAAGGGACAGGAGTATGACGTTCTATTGAGGGGCAGCTACGCACGACCTCATGTTCGCAATTCCAGCCACGCTGATGCTGAGTGGCCTGAACAATGGGCAGGTAGGGATGCTGGACAGACACCTTGGGGCAAGCACGCCGGTCACAACTTGGGCATTTCCATGATGCGTTCGCACCGTGAGCTAGAGATAGATACATCCTGGACCAATCAGGACACAACCGAGCGTTGGTGGACAATTGAAGTAGACTTTCCGGCGGAGCTAGATGAAGTATTTGGAGTTACCAACAACAAACAGGGAACCATGACCTTCCAACGACTAGGCCAGTATGATTGGCAGCGAGAAGCCTTACCTGGCGAACTCAACCAGGGCGATGTGCGACGTCGCATGGAAGAAGACGGTGACCAAAGACTCCACTTACTTGAACTTCGGACGCAGATAGAACGAATCAGGACGCTGCTGCGGCAGAGAGCTGGACAGTCTGTGCAACGTAGACCTAGCCGACATCAACTCGATGAAGACCAGAAAGCAGATGCCAAGACAACCGCTGCAATCAAGCGCCGCATCAAGGAAGGGCATCGAGGCGAATCCGATCGGGCTGGGCAAGAAGGAACCAAAGATGACCATATTGAAGCACAAACAACTTCCCTTGTTGAAAGGCATAAGTTCGATAGAGAGCAGGCCCTTCAGAAGGCAATGGAGACCGTGGATAAAGGAAATCGAGTAAGTTGGATTCTGTCCGCTCAGCCAGGGATTCCAGCGTTCTTCGACGTAGAACCGTTGCCCAACGTATTGCAGGTCGCGTTCAACACCGAACATCCTGTGCATCCATACCTGTACGATCTATTGTATCCAGATGTTGATAACATGTTGGAGGAAGATGTCAAGGCAAGCTTAAGTAAGGCAGCGGCCGCCTTTAGGATTCTGTTTTATTCTTGGGCTCGATTCGAAGAAGAGCAAACCGATCACGAACGTCGGAAAATCCGTAATGCTCGTCTTGAGTGGGGCAAATACTCCGAAGACTTCTTTGACGAAAATGATGGTTCAGTTCCTCCGACCGATCTCGTATAATCGATGATCGCGGACGGCCCTACCCAAGGTGATCGGATTAGAGAGATCTTCCGCAATACAGAGGAAGATGTAACTATCATTGCCCCATTCATCAAGGTGGCCGCACTTTCGTATTTGCTGGAAATGGTCCCTGAAACAACCACCTTGCGATGCGTTACTCGTTGGCTTCCTCGTGAGGTAGCCGCAGGAGTTTCGGAGCCTGAGATTCTAGAGATACTAGAGCAGAGAGGTAACTTTAGCCTAACGCTTGTGGATAACTTGCACGCAAAATTGTACGTGGCAGGAGAGAAGTGCCTGGCAGGTTCGGCGAATGTTACGCTTTCCGGGCTCGGCGAAGCCGGCGACGGAGCGAACATTGAGGTGTTAGTTGAAACGAGTATTCATGATCCAGGCGTTGTAGCGACTCTTGACAGTATATCTAGTGTGGAGCGCCCGGCAAATCGAACGCTTGCGGAGGCTGCCCGAAGGCTTGGTAACCGATTCCCATCAAGTGGAAGTGTCACTGAGGCTGTAGAGTACTGGTTCCCCCGTAGCAGAACTCCGGAACGCGCTTATTCTATGTACTTGCTACCGCCAGAGGGGTTTGTGGGAAAAGCAGATGGAATCCTCCTGAGAGATTTGGCTAGTCTGAACTTGGCACCTGGCCTTCCAGAAGCGACGTTCTTGGCAGACGTCCGGACCCTACTTGCCGAAATTCCACTTGCAGGAGCACTTCTTGATGCCGCAGAAGATACCAGTCTGACCCGCGTCGATGCGATGTCTCAACTTGAACTACTGGCCGACGATGAGTACACGACTGGCGACTTGTGGATCGCGTTCGTCAACTGGATGGTCTATTGCTTCCCTGAGGACGTCATGAAGCAGGAGATTACCGAGGTTGCCCTGAGGCGTGCTCGTCTCCTTAGGTGAACAATAGACACGGGCCTGGTTGGAAGAGAGAGCGAAATGGGCCACGATTCCCGGCGCGTCCCGGTACGGCGCCTCCTCAAGCAGGAGGAAGAAGCCGGTCCCCCGGGGTCGAGGGCATGGGGCATCCACGAGGCCTTCGCCATCCTCGACCGTGCCCTGAGCCCGAGGGCCTCGCGTCGGGACCCCCAGGGGATCGTCAGGAGGTGAAGAGGGATTGGAGGCCAAGGCGGGCGGACATACGGACGGCTGCCTTCTCTCTAACGTATCGTATGAAGAATTACTGACTTACACCTGCTCATGTTGTAGGATAGCCCATAGCAGTATTGACTTAGAGGCAGCCCAGCCCATGGAAGCATTTTGTGTGAAGTGCCGATCCAAGAGGGAGATGAGCAATCCCCAAGCCATTACGATCTAAAATGGCCGCCCGGCCACTCGGGGTGTATGTCCAGTATGCGACACGAAGATGTTCCGGATCGGAAAGGCCGCATAGTCCGGCGCTCTCCGATATCTCCGGTCAATAGGTATCGGAAGGAGCGTCGCCAAGGAGGCGACAGTGTCCAGTGGCGCCCAACCTCGAACTACGAGCCGGCCCACCAGAAAGGAATGGCTACCAGAATATGCACGGAGTTGAAGAAACCCTTACGTACGATCAAGGACTGTCATGACTGCATATCCTAGTGCGGAAGGCTATGAGCTCAAGTGGTGGTACTGGCTAGCTTCAGTCAAGGGGCTGGGGCCGGCATACACCCGGACTCTAATAGATGCGTTTGGCAGCCCCGGATATATATATGAGGCGACTAAAGAAGAGTTGGAGCAGGCGATCAGCCTGCCCGCTAGGACGTGGACCGCTCTTGAGAAATCAAAGGACTCTATCCCCCACTTTGCGTCAATTGCGGAACGTCAATCCAAAACCGCCGACGCAATGGGTGCTCGTATTCTGACTCTGCATAGCCCGGACTATCCAGAGTTCTTGCGGTGTATGCCCAAGCAGGCCCCTCCTGTCATCCATGTCCAAGGAGACCTCGGCTTGGTTCGCCCCCGTTCAGTTGCCGTAGTGGGAACTCGGTCTCCTAGCGACGAAGCAGTTGAACGGGTCCGGACGCTCTCGGCGCACCTTTGCGAGAACGGGTTCCCAGTGGTCGCGGGCATGGCTCGCGGAATTGACACCGCCGCCCACCAGGGCGCTCTTGAATCAGATGGTATGACTATCGGGGTCCTGGGTTCAGGCTTGGACCGCATCTATCCACCTGAGAATGCTCCGCTCTATGTTGAGACTAGACAGCGTGGCCTGCTGATTAGTCAGTTTCCATTTGGCTCAGCTCCAAGTCCAGCAAATCTCCGTCAGCGAAACAAGCTGATAGTTGCGCTGGCCGAGGCCGTGGTCATAGCAGAGTCGGATGTGCAGGGTGGCGCAATGATCGCGGCCCGCTCCGCCCTGGAGCAGGACAGGAATCTGTTCGCTTTACAATGGTCCGATATGCAAATGCCATCGCGGGTTGGCACTCACCGACTCTTGGAGACTCACTTGGCGCATCCTGTAGACCAAGAGGACACGGACTCCCTCTTCAACACGCCTCTATTCCGTGGTTCCGGCACGACCGTCGCCAAAGCATGGGAAGCGGCTTTCCCTAGCTCCCGAAGCAGGCGCAGGTCCGGCAACTCACGTGGCCAGGGGCCCCCGTCGGGCAGGACAGCGAAGTCTACGAGACAGGCTCCAGCGGGACATCGCACATCACGATTCAATTGAATCAACGGTTGGGAGTGATGGGCAAGGCTATCATCTGGGATCTCGATGGGGTGATCGTGGATAGCTTGGGGCTTCGGCTTGCGGCGTTGATGAATGCTGCATCAGGAGCAGGGGTCAAGGCGCCGGACGAGAGGGACCTGCGGCAATGGCTCTGTCATGGGCCGAGGATTGCACTGAGGAACATTCAAGGCGCCAACACTTCGCTCAGAGACTTCGAGCGGTTCTGCCGAAGGGTCGCTCCCCAGTACCTCAAGGAGTTTGCAGGTATCAGTGAGACCCTTGAATACTTGGATCAAGTCGGCGTAAGGCAAGGTCTCGTCACCTCACGGACTGCTACCGACACTGAGCGTTGGTTGGATCTATGCAACGTCCCAAGACTCTTTCAGGCTCGGATCACGTACTCCGACGGTTTTCGTCCCAAGCCCGATCCGGCGAGTTTGCTCGTTGTTGCGGAGAGGCTTGAAGTCGCTGCGCAGGAGTCCGCCTACGTCGGTGACACCATAGACGACGGTATCGCATGTGAACGTGCGGGGATGGCATTCTTGCTTGCCGGTTGGGGGACTCCCGATCCTGACGAAGTGCTGGCTGCAGTCAGTTCAGATGGGGTCATGCAAAGCCCAGCCGACGTCTTGTCCTGGGTGCGTGGAAACCAACCGTGATTCGCTTTAGCCCTGACTACTTGATCCGGCTCGGTCGCGACATGGTGAGTCGAGGAAAGTACGAGGATGCGCTGAAGTTAATTGGTGAGGTCAACACACCCGAGGCGAGGAGACTGAGGGGCGATTGGTCGTATCAGCACGGCAAACAGCTGGTCAGCACCGGGAGCTATAGGGACGCCAGAGACCTATTCGCAGTCGCTGTCCAACACCATGAGCAGCCCGCTGTCCGTACCTTGGCCCAGAGACGCAACGAGTTGCTCAATAGAATCCTGAACGGACAAGCCGAACCCGTCGTCAACATGACAGCTCAGTTGGATACCATCAAGATATCCAAGGCCACCGCATTGCCGCCAGATACATTTGCTCCCCTGATCTCATTCGTAGGTTGCCCGGCAGCTTATCGCTCTGGATATGACCTGGAGAGGTCTGACCCTCTTAGTAGTCTGATCCGTACGGTCAAAAGAGAATCGGGCGACTCGACCGTCGCAGACGAGCGTGCGCGGGCAATTGAGCGGGTTGGAGGATTCCTCGCAGCTTATGCCTACACGAAGACGCCTCTCCTGGGTGACGCAGACGTCTTGGTGCCAGTTCCTTCTGACTTGGAGCGTCAAGCAGGGAGAGGGTACTCAATACCATTGATACTGGCCGCTAAGGTGGCAGTGAGCTGCAGTATCCCGTTGTACGCCAACTTGATTGAGCCGACCGGGCCTCTCAAGGATCTGCGGAGGCTTCCTAGCTGGGCGCGCGCAGGCGCCGTCATGGACGCCTATAGCGGAACTAGCAAAGCCACAATGCTGGACAGTCTGAACGTCATTGTCGTCGATGACGTATTGACTTCTGGGGCAACGCTCAATGAGGTGGCCTTAGTGTTGCGCGACTGTGGCTGTCTTAACGTCTCCGCCCTTGTTTTGGCTCACACTGAGTGGAGCGGCTAGGGATTCGACCACTTGGACGTCAGGGGCTAGTTGGCAAAGGATCTACAGACAGAACAAAGTGAGACCCTTCACGCTGATGTTCATTCTCGATCTGTAGCCTTTCTCCGCCAGCTTGCACTGTAGTCTTCATCCACTCGTCCACTTCTGACAACCTGAAGGGCAGCGACCGTCCTTATTCTGTGGGCGGGGAAGCTCTTTGTGTCGACCCAACGATATACGGAGTCCTTGTTCACGCGTAGATGGGCCACGACATCGGCCACGTCGACCCATCCCTCATCAGTAGCCATTCCCATCTACTTACTCCCAAAGAAACCAACAAGACACTGTGAAAGTATATGAACTTGGTTAATGATCGTTAATCTTCGCCCGGCTTCGTCAAGCGAGGGCATGTCTCGGGGCCCTAGAGTGGAATACGGCGAGGGTGTTCTTGACAGCGGTGGGGCGTTTCGTTCATGATAAGGATATGACGTTGTCATACATTAGGAGGCAATGAGAGACAATGCCCACGTCACGAAAGGCCATCACCTTCTCCATGCCCCCGGAGATGGCCGAGCAGGTGCAGCAGGTGTTGAGAGAGGAAGGCCGCAACATGAGCGAGTTCCTCCGCGAGGCCATTCGCCTGTACATGGACGAGCGGGAGTGGCTGCGGCAGGAGCGCCGCCAACGGGCAGAAGCCCGCAGGAACGAAAGGGAGTAAGCAAGGAGGACACGTCAATGACCCAACATACCGACTACACGCCAGCAGCCCTCTACGCCAGAGTCTCCAGCGACAGGCAGGATGTGGACCTATCAGTGGCCGCCCAGCTCAGGGCGCTCAGGGACCACGCACGCAAGAACGGCTACCTCGTCGCCCGCGAGTACGTTGACGAGGCCGAGAGCGGACGCATCGCCGACCGCCCCGAGTTCCGCAAGATGATCGACGCGGCCAGCAAGACCGATGCTCCGTTCAGGGAGATTTTGGTCTGGAAGTTTTCTAGGTTCACGCGCAAGCGCGAGCACGCGGTCGCCTTCAAGTCCATGCTCCGGCGCAAGGGCGTCAGGGTGGTGTCCATCACCGAGCAGGCCGACGACACCCCCACCGGCAAGCTCCTTGAGGGCATCATCGAGAGCGTGGACGAATTCTACAGCGAAAATCTTGCCCAGGAGGTCACCCGCGGAATGCGGGAGGCCGCTTCTCGCGGCTTCTGGGTCGCCAGCAGGACGCCCTACGGTTACAACCGAGTCATGGTCCAGGACGGGGCTAAGAAGCGCCCCACCCTGGAGCCCGACTCCGATGCCTCCCAGATCGTCAAGCGCATCTTCGACATGGCCGAGGCCGGTACGGGGATGCTGAAAGTCGCTCAGGCCCTCAACGACGAGGGCATACCCAGCCCCGCCGGAAAGCTCTGGTCCAAGAACGGCATCCACTTCATCCTCAGAAACGAGGTCTACACGGGCGCCCTGGTCTGGGGCACGAAGGGTAAGGGCAAGGACGAGCCAGTGCGGGTGGAGAAGGCGTTCCCCTCCATCGTCTCCAAGACCCGCTTCCGCCGCGTGAACCGGCTGATGCGCTCCCGCGCTCCCAAGGTCGTCCACCCCCGCAGGGTGGGGAGCACCTACCTGCTCAGCGGACTGGTCAAGTGCAAGGCGTGCAACAGGGCGCTCAGCGGACAGGACGCCAAGAGCGGCCGGTTCTCCTACTACGTCTGCCAGTCGATCATGAAGCACGGCAAGGACGCCTGCGAAACACCCAGGCTCAACGCCCGCCGTTTCGAGGAGCTGGTAGTAGGCAAGATTCGATCCAACGTCCTCACCGACAGCAACATCCGCGCCTTGGTGAAGGTCGTCGACGAGCAGATGGACAGCGTTGTTGCCGAGCAGCGCAAGCGACTGGAGACCATCGAGGATGAGCTTGAAGACGTGAAGCGCATACTGGGCCGCATCTGGCACTTCATCGAGACCGCCGATAACGTCGAGATGACCGATGCCTCAGACCGCATCAGGGAGCACCGGGACCGGCAGGAGCGCCTGGAGGACTTGGCAGCGGACGCCAGGGCCATCCTCTCTCAGCGCAGGGAGGTCCTGGACGACGTGGAACCCATTGCAGCCTACGCCCAAGAGATGAGCGTCTTCCTGAAGGAGAGCGAACTGACCGGCCGCAGGGCCTTTATCGAAACCTTCGTCAAGGAGATCGTCGTCATGCCCGGCGACGCCTTGGTGCGCTACACCATCCCCATGCCGGACGATAGCCCCATTCCTGGCAGGAACGCCGAGGAGATGGCGCTGAACGGCTCAGTTCTGTCTACCGTCAAAAATGGTGGACCGGATGGGAATCGAACCCGTGACCTCAATCTTAGTGAGAGACACGCTGCCTCCACTGAGCTACCGGGACCGTGGGTCCTTCGGAAGCCGCGAACGGCTGCACCCGTAACTGTTCAGAGTTGATGAGAAACGAGCAGATTGCGGGATTCGGAGAGAGGATTGAGGCTCTTCGCTCTCCAAGTGCCCAAGAGGGATGCCAGAGTCATCTTGCTGTTGGTTCCCTGTTGGGATCGAGTGCCGCCGCTGATCTTCCGGCTGATGACCAGATGCCTCAGACTCCGTTCCGCAGCGTTGTTTTCAGACGGCACGTCTGGATGCGATACGAAGACGAACAGCTCTTTTATGAACCGTTCTATGCGCCGGCAGAGTTTGGCTTGAGGTGCCGTTTCGTCGTTTGAGAAGGGGCGGCATAATGACAACAGTTGGCTCTCCAGCATCAACTGGTTGGGAGATACCAACCGTTGGTACCCGGACGCTGGTTGACCGCCTGCTTCAGCGTACTCTCTCGCCCTGTCATAGAGTTGGCGCACCGCCCCAGCCCACCGGGCCAGTCCCGTGTCCTCGGGGTACAACGCCTTGAGTTCATGGATGTCCCGCAGCAGATGTACCCAGCACCGCTGCTTGAGACCGGGATAATGGTTGTATGCGGCGTAGAAGTCGCTCACCAGCACTCCGTCGAAAGACTCACCCAACACCTCGTCAACCACCCCCTTGTCACGACCGCGACGCACGAAGTACCGCTCCGTCGGTGTGCTGAATGTCCAGACATAGCCGTTGACTCCATCCTCGCGCCAGCCGGTCTCATCGGCGTGCACCACCGGAGAGCCGCGAATGCGTTCGAGCGTCTCGTCCACTGTCCGTTGTGCCTGTCGCGCCACGCGGTGAATCGTATCAGCTATGGCCCCTACGCTCAGCTTCAACTGATGAACCGTCCGCAGGTACTGCTGGATGCTCCGGATGGGCAGCCGTCCCTCCTCGCGAAGGGTCACTATCAGGCTCACCAGATTGATTCCCATGCGCTGACGCCCCACTGCCACTCCCTTCAACGAGTCCTGAGGCAGACGCCGCTTGCGGCATAGGGCGCACATGCGAGCCACGAAGACCTGCTCGATCACCTCTGCCGGAGCCAGCGGAATCTCGATGACCTCTCGTGTCCGATGCACCCATCCCCCTGTCATGCCCGTCCCGCACTCGGGGCACGAGTCAAGGGCGTGTACTACTTGCCGAGTGGGGTTCATCCGCCGCCGGGCGAATCCTTGGGTTCGCTTCTTCGGAGGCTCCGTCCTCTTCGGTCGAGGCCGCTTAGGAGCAAGCTTGTTGCCGGGCATCCCCACAGGTCGGCCCCGAGGAGGGACTCGCCTCTCCAAATCGTCTATCCGTCGTTGCAACTCGGTGATGACCGCCTGTTGCTCGGCGATGATCGCCAGCAAGGTCTTGCGGGTTGCACGCTTGAGGTCCGCATCGGTTCTCATGACTCCGTTATGCCACAACTGACCCCAACACGCTAGGCGTTTCAGGATCACGATCCGTCTCATCAACTCTGAACAGTTACCTGCACCCCACTTTGGTTGACCGTCCTTCGCGGCAATACCTATAATGCTTTGAACCCCACACTCCCCAACGGACGCACTACCCTGCTATGCAGCCACAGAACGATGTGGTCGAACGGACGACTCACGAGGCCCTGGAGCGGCTGAAGGCCGTTTCCGATCTGGACGGCCTCGAAGAGTGGCGCGTGTCCACGCTGGGCCGGAACGGGGCGTTGACGCAGATACTCCGCAGTCTCGGCTCCGTCCCGAAGGAGGAGCGTCCTAGACTGGGCGCGGCGGCCAATGAGGCTAAGACCGTCCTCGAAGGGCATCTGGCAGAGCGCGAGCAGGAGCTGAAGACGGCCCATCTGGCCGATGTCGTCGAGCGCGAGAGCATCGACGTGACGCTGCCGGGATGGCCCGTCCCGCAGGGCCGCCTCCACCCCACCACGCGGATGTTAAGGGAGATCACGAGCGTCTTTTCTTCGATGGGCTTCCAGGCCGAAGAGGGGCCGGAGATCGAGCTCGACCGCTACAACTTCGACTTGCTGAACATCCCGAAGGACCATCCGGCACGGGACATGTTCGACACCCTCTGGATCGACCAGGCGGACGGGCACGGCAACCGCCCGATGCTCCTCCGCACGCACACATCGCCGATGCAGGCGCGGATCATGGAGAACACCAGCCCTCCTGTGCGCGTCGTCGTGCCGGGCAAGTGCTACCGGTACGAGGCGACGGACGCGACCCACGAGTGGCACTTCCACCAGGTCGAGGGCCTCGCTGTTGACAAGGGGATTACCTTCGCCGACCTCAAAGGGACGCTGTACGAGTTCGCGCGGCGCACCTTCGGCGAGGACAGGCAGATACGCTTCCGCTGCGACTTCTTCCCGTTCGTCGAGCCCGGGGTCGATATGTCGATCTCGAACTTCAAGGACCCCAAGACCGGCAAGCGTCCCATCAACCGCGACGAGGACTGGATAGAGATACTCGGAGCCGGAATGGTGCATCCCAGCGTGCTGGAGGGAGTCGGTTACGACCCGTCCGTCTACACCGGTTTCGCGTTCGGCATGGGCGTAGAGCGAGTCGCGATGCTCAAGTACGGCATCGACGACGTTCGACTGTTCTACTCGAACGACATCCGGTTCCTGCAGCAGGTCTAGTATCAGGTCCATATGATGTTGGCCGACCATTCAAAGGACACCCTCACCCCCGTATCGAGTACGGGGCAAGCTCTAGCCCTCTCCCACGACGGGAGAGGGGATGCGCGCATCTCAATTCGACTGTCATATCCAAATGGAGACGGTACTCGGTACCGCGTATTCCGAGGTCTCTGATGCTGATACCCATATCCTGGCTGAAGCGCTACGTGCCCGTCGATTTGCCCGCGAAGGAGCTGGCGCATCGGCTGACCATGGCCGGGCTGGAGATCGACGAGGTACGGGAGGTCGGGGCCGACTGGGGACGCGACAAGGTATTTGTCGGCCACGTCAAGGCCGTAGACCGCCACCCGAACGCCGATCGCCTGACGGTGCCAACCGTCGAACTCAGCGGCGGCGAAACGGTCAAGGTGGTGTGCGGAGGTCCGAATCTTGCGGCGGGTCAGAAGATTGCCTTCGCCCACGCGGGAGCGATGCTGTACAGCACCAAGTCAGGGAAGACGCAGCCGCTGAAGCGGTCGAAGATTCGCGGCGTCGAGTCGGCGGGCATGGTCTGCTCCGAGGTCGAGTTGGGCCTCGGCGACGATCACGACGGCATCATGGTGCTACCGGAGGACGCGCCTGTAGGAACGCCGCTCGTGGACTACCTCGGCGATGCCGTTCTGGACGCCGACGTCACGCCGAACCGCCCCGACTGCCTCTCGATTCTGGGTGTGGCGCACGAGGTCGCCGCGCTTACCGGAGCGACGGTCGTCGAACCCGACCCGACGTACCCGGAGTTGGGCGACCCCATCGAGCAAGACGCAACTGTCGAGATCGCCGACCCCGAACTCTGCTCTCGCTATGCGGCCAGCCTGATACGAGGCGTCAGAGTCGGCCCGTCGCCGGACTGGCTCAAAGACGCACTCTCCTCCGTGGGGATGCGCCCGATCAACAACATCGTCGACGTGACGAACTACGTCATGCTGGAGTACGGCCAGCCCCTCCACGCCTTCGACTACGACACCATCGGGGACGCGACGGTCATCATAAGGGCCGCGCGGCCGGGTGAGCGGTTTACGACCCTCGACGAAGAGGAGCGAAAACTCGAACCCCCCATACTGACCATCGCCGACTCGCAAGACGCGATTGCGCTGGCAGGCGTGATGGGCGGCCGGAACACCGAGGTCGGCGACTCGACGACCAACGTCCTGATCGAGTCGGCGAATTTCGATGCGAACAACACGCGGAACACTGCGACCGGCTTGGGTATGAGGACGGAGGCATCGTACCGGTTCGAGCGCGGCATCCGGCAGGACCTCGTTCCGCGCGCGCTGCGACGGGCGACTGCTTTGATACTCCAACTGGCGGGCGGAGTCGCTGCGAAGGGAATCATCGACGTTTTTCCCGTGGTCAAGACGCCGCCTACGCTGACCATTGGGCCGGAACAGTTCAGGCGAGTGCTCGGCACGGACATATCAACCGATACGATAGACAAAGTGCTGACCTCGCTCGGATTCGAGACGACGCGAGATGGGGACTCGTTGGAAGTGCAGTCCCCATACTGGCGGGCGGACATCAACATCGCCGAGGACCTGGTCGAGGAGGTAGCACGAATCGTCGGCTACGACGACGTGCCCGCGACGCTCATGTCCACCGAGATCCCTCACCACGAGCCGCGAGCGGAGCGCGAGGTGCGAGAACGAGTCCGCGATGCGTTGGTCGCGGCGGGAATGCAGGAGACGATCTCCTACTCTGCCACGAGCATCGAATCACTGGAGAAGGTGAAGGTGCCGACGGACGGGTCGGACGCGCCGTTGAGAATCTCGAACCCCATGAGCGCGGAGTTGACGCACATGCGGACGACGCTTCGCGCCAGCGTGCTCCAGACGCTGGCCTTCAACCGGAGGATGTCGCGGGCTGAGGGGCTCCGCCTCTTCGAGATTGCTTCGGTCTACCTGCCCAGGGAGGAGGCTAAGGAGCGTGACCTGCCCGACGAGAAGGAAATGCTGGTCGGCGTGTTCTCCGGCCCACGATCCGGGGCTTCTTGGCTCGTGCCTGAAGGCCACATGGACTTCTTCGACGCAAAGGGCGTTTTGGAGGCGGTCTTCTCGCAGGTCGGCCTCTCGGAGGAGTACAAGGCGGACGACGATCCTATCCTTCTTTCCGGCAAGACCGCGAGGGTCTTCTGCGGGAACAAGGCGGTCGGCACGATCGGTGAGGTACATCCCAGGGTCCTCGCGCGTTTCGAACTCGACGACGGGGTTACGATGTTCGAGATCGACCTGGAGGCGGTATACGTCGCGGCCGGTAGGGTTTCCGTCCAATACTCGCCAATCAGCCGGTACCCCGAGGCCGAGCAGGATATCGCCATTCTCGTCGACGCAGATGTGCCATCCTCTCGGATTCAGACGATCATCAACCGCCACCGCCTCGTGAAGAAGAGCGCGCCGTTCGACCTGTATACGGGCGAGGGAGTGCCTCCGGGTAAACGGTCTATCGCTTTCAAGGTAACGTTCCAGTCCGACAGGTCGACCCTGACAGGCGATCTGGTGGACAAGGCGCGTGGCGACATCATGAGACAGCTCCAGCGTGAGTTTGACGCTACGCTGCGGGGCGAGTAACGACCGTATCTGCAGGGCTTGAGAGGACACCTGCGAGGAGACCGACGGGTGCATAAGCATCGAGAACACCTGCACGGCCACCGACACGCCGACATGATCTCCGTCGAGGATGCCAAGGAGCGTATTCTCGGCTTTTTCTCGCAGCTCGATACGGAAGAGCGGCCGATTTCGGACGCGCTCGGTCAGGTGATAACCGAGGACATCGTCGGCAAGTTCGACGTGCCGCCTTGGGACAACTCGGCGATGGACGGTTACGCCCTCCTCGCGGATGACATCGAAGACGCCCACCCCGACGCGCCGGTGACGCTGAACGTCGTCGGATCCATAGCCGCGGGCGAGTTGCCCTCGCAGGGCGTGAGGCAAGGAGCGGCCATCCGGATCATGACGGGAGCGCCCGTGCCGGATGGGGCCGACGCCGTGGTTCCGTTCGAGGACACCGACGAGGGCGAGCGCGGCATGGGCGGTCACACCCCGGACGAGATTTCCGTACGGATACCCGTTCCTCCGAGCGGCAACGTCCGGCCCGCCGGTGGCGACATAGCGGCAGGAGAGACGGTCATCGATGCCGGCACCGTCCTACGAGCGTCCGAGATCGGGGTGCTGGCGTCACTCGGCTTCGGGACGGTGAAGGTCATCAGGCGACCGGTCGCGGCGATTTTGGCGACGGGAAACGAGCTTATCGAGCCGTCGGAGCCGTACCAGCCCGGCAAGATATACAACTCCAACAGCTACGGCGTGGCGGCGGCGGTTCACGCGGCGGGAGGGATTCCAAAGCGGCTCGGCATCGCGCGTGATACGGTCGAGTCGATCTCAGCCGCTCTGCAAGAAGGCATGGCCGGGGCGGACGTGGTCATCTCGACTGCGGGCGTCTCGAAGGGCGACTACGATCTCGTCAAGGACGTTTTGGCGCAGCACGGCAGGATCGAGCTGTGGTCGGTGCGGATGCGGCCTGCCAAGCCGCTGGCATTCGGGATGCTGTCGGGTGACGGAGGCAGGCAGGTGCCCCTGCTCGGCCTTCCGGGGAACCCCGTAAGCTCGCTCGTCGCGTTCGAGCAGCTGGGCAGACCGGCGCTGTACAAGATGATGGGACGCAGCGACTTCGAGCGGCCCACGGTACAGGCCGTCCTCGAAGAGCCGATCCACAACCACGACGCGCGACGAGTCTACGCCAGGGCAATCGTCACGAAGCGGAACGGCACGTACTACGCCCGACTGACGGGCGAACAGAGCTCGAACGTCCTCACCTCGATGTCACGCGCCAACGGGCTTGCCATCTGCCCCGAAGACGATCCGATTAAAGAGGCAGGAGAGGTCGTGACGGTGCAGATGACCGACTGGCCGGAGTCGGTGTTCTAGGCTGGGCCGGCCGTTACCCTCTCCTGCTATGCCCCTGCAAAATCATCCGTGTTGAAGGGCATTGACAAGCGTTGAATTCCAAAAGTGGGGAATGCTAGACTAATCTCAAAGAGAGGTATTGGAGGTTATATTCCACCCGGCGCCGAGATACTAGGTTAGCGACGACTCCCAAAAGGGCCGTCTAACAGTGGTTTTCCAAGTCATATTCCTAGTATGAATTACGAAAGGGAGGCAAAGTCATGACACAGACGATCAAGAAACAACTTGACAGGAATCAAGCAGCGTACGAGTCTATCCGGGCGGACATGGAGGCCAAGTATCTGGGTCGCGTACTCCTAATGCACGACGGGGAGGTCGTGGAGGTATATAACGACAGCGGTGATGCCTATAAGATAGGGTGCGAAAAGTATGAGCTTGGGAACTTCTCTCTGGTGAACGTCGGAGAGCAACCGATCAATCTCGGCTTCTTTACGATGTTCGTGGAACCAAGAGATGAGGCCTAGGGGCATTGCCTACCTTTCAAAAACCAATACAGAACGGGCAGATCTTGCTAGTAGCATCCGTTGGGGATGAGAGCCGGGCAAGAGCCTATAATGCCTTACTTGACACAGGTGCACAGAAAACGATGGTCTCCCCAAAGGTAGTCGAAGAAACTGGATTGGAGGCTATTGGCTACGCAGAAATCGTTCCGGTGAGTGGCGAGCCCGTAAAGGTAGAAAAGTATAGAACAAACCTCAGCATTCCTATCACACAAGGGACTGCCACATTGCTGACTGGCGGGGAATTGGAAGTTACTAAGTTACCTTTTCAACCCGACAACTTCGACATCCTCCTAGGGATGGATTTCCTTATGAACTACCACTTCACCATGTACGGAGGCTCGTTCATTCTGAGCAACTAACGGAATCGTCAGACTGCAAATGAGGGTTTCGCCCGTGCTGTATTTTGATACACCAATCCCCAACCAAACCCATTGAGCAGGTTGGTTGGGCATTTCGTTTAGGGTCAATACGCTTACGCCATCAGTAGAAACGCTATTTGTCTATCCGCCCGTCCTGCGTGTTAGCCATTGGTTACTTTCGAGTGTAATCTCCTATGCGAAGGTCTCTGAAGGCGGGAATAACGGGACCCGTCCACCAGCACCGCACCCGTAGGCGCAACGCTCCAGAATCAGCGCAGCGCCTCAACGAGCCGCCCACGCGCCACCTCGGACTGCTCCCCCTGCGTGAGGTCGCGCAGGACAACGGTGTTCGAGGCGATCTCGTTGTCGCCGATGATGACGGCGTGGGTGGCGTCAATCGACGTTGCGTACCTTAGCTGGCTCCGAAGGCCTCTCGGGGGTCCGAGCACCGCGGCGATACCTGCGAGACGCAGTTCCGACGCCAGTCGAAGCCCTGACGCTTTGGCGGCGTCGCCAATGTGAGCGACGAGAACCGTCGTCTGCCGGTCAGGCAGGGTCAGCGTCCCGCGCTTCTTGGCCTCGGCGACCACGCGCTCGATTCCCATGGCGAATCCGATGCCGGGGGTGGGCTGGCCGCCGAGCTCCTCGATGAGTCCGTCATACCTGCCACCGGCCAATATCGTGCTCTGGCGGCCGGCGGCCGGCGGAACGAACTCGAATACGGTGCGAGTGTAGTAATCGAGGCCGCGCACGAGCGTGTGGTCGATTTCGTAGGTTATGCCAAGCGTATCGAGACTCTGCAGAAGGCCGTCCCAGTGGGCCTTCGACTCGTCCGAGAGGTAGTCGATGCTCTTCGGCGCGTCGGGCAGCAGCGGCTGCACCTCTTCGTCCTTGGAATCGAGCACGCGCAGGGTGTTTTCATGCAGTCGCCGTTGGTCGTCATGCGACAGGCTCTCAGCGTGTGGGGCGAAATAGCTCCGCAACGCCTCCAGGTACGCCGGTCTCGACTGCGAGTCGCCGATGCTGTTGACGAGCAGCGTCACGTCCGTCATCCCGAACGATTCCAGCACGCGCCACGCAAGCTCGATGATCTCGGCGTCGAGCGCGGGATCGGAATCTCCAAGGGCCTCTACGCCGAACTGCCAGAACTCGCGGAACCGCCCGGCCTGCGGTCGCTCGAACCGGTACATGGGCATGATGTAGTACAGCCTCGCCGGCTGGGGCGTGTTGTGGAGTCCCCTTTCGAGGTAGGCCCTGCAGACGCCAGGAGTGCCTTCCGGTCGGAGGGTGAGCGAATGCCCTCCCCTGTCCTCGAAGGTGTAGGTCTCCTTCTGCACGATGTCCGTCGACTCGCCGGTCGTCCGCAGGAACAGGTCGGAGTCCTCGAATGTGGGCGTCACGACCGGCGCGTACCCGAATGTCTCGGCCAGCTCCGCGCAAACGCGCCGCACCGCGAGGCGGTCGCGCTGATCGTCGGGCAGGATGTCGGTAGTGCCCCGCGGGGCTTGGAAGGAGGTCATGGCGTCGAACGTACAGGGTACGAGGGCGCAAGGACGGTAGTCAACGATTTTCCTAGCGAACCGCAGCGCCATAAATGGTGGTCACGGAAACGCCTCATGGTATACTCACTCTATGACCGTTCAAGACGTGCGGAGTTCGGGCCTCTTCGATCTCCTATTCGACAAGGCAGGGGAGTATCTTCCGCCCGACAAGGTCGCCGCCGTCCAAGAGGCCTACAGGTTCGCCGAAGAGGCCCACGCGGGCCAGTACCGCAAGTCCGGCGAACCGTTCATCGAACACCCCCTGAGCACGGCCCTCTACCTGGCCGACCTCCACTTCGACTACAACGCCCTGCGCGCCGCGCTCCTGCACGACGTGGTCGAAGACACTCCCGTCACCTACGAGGAGCTTGCCGAACGTTTCGGAGAAGAGGTCGCCACGCTTGTCGACGGCGTGACGAAGCTCACGCAGAACGAGCTCATGAACACCTGGGGCGAGGACGAAATACGTCCCGTCCAGAACACGAACGAGGCCGCGCGGGCCGCAAGCATCCGCAAGATGCTCATGACGATGGCCGAGGACGTGCGCGTCGTCATCATCAAGCTGGCCGACCGGCTGCACAATATGCGGACGCTCGACTTCATGCCCGAGCCTCGGCGAGAAGCCATAGCGCAGGAGACCCTCGACATCTACGCCCCGCTCGCCCACCGGTTGGGCATGTGGGAGCTGAAGTGGCTACTGGAGGACCTCGCCTTTCAGCACATCAACCCGGAAGCATACCGCACGATTTCGAAGATGCTCGCCACCAAGCGCGAGGTGCGAGAGAAGTACATCGAACGCGTGGTGAGTATGCTCGAGGACGAGCTGCGGACCACGGGAATACGGGCGAACGTGTACGGACGCCCCAAGCACATCTACAGCATCCATCGCAAGACGCAGAAGTACGCCTCGCTGAACCGGACGGTCAACGACATCAACGATCTGTTCGCCCTGCGCGTGATAGTCGATTCGGTTGCCGACTGCTATGCGGCGCTCGGCGTCGTACACACGATGTGGAGGCCGCTGCAGGGCGAGTTCGACGACTACATCGCCAGCCCGAAGGACAACATGTACCAGTCGCTCCACACGGCTGTCCTGTGCGAGGACGCCTCGCCCGTGGAGATCCAGATACGAACGGCCGAGATGCACCAACTCGCCGAAAACGGGGTCGCGGCCCACTGGCTCTACAAGGAGGGCAGCGCCGACGATCAGTCATTCGAAGAGAAGATGACGTGGCTGCGACAGATACTGGAGTGGCAAAGGGAAGTGGCGGGCGCCGAGGAATTCGTCGAGGGCTTCAAGACCGACATCTTCCAGAACCAGGTCTACGTTTACACTCCAAAAGGTGAGCTCAAAGAGCTCCCGACTGGGGCAACCCCGGTGGACTTCGCCTACCGCATCCATACCGATGTCGGACACCGGTGCATCGGCTCCAAGGTAAACGGCAAGCTGGTTCCCCTCCAGCATCGACTGGAGATCGGGGACATGGTCGAGATCGTGACGAGTAAGTCGGTGCGGGGACCAAGCCGCGACTGGCTGAACGAGAACAAGGGATACCTGAAGACGAGCCACGCACGCTCCAAGGTACGCCAGTGGTTCAACCGGCAGGAACGCAAGGCAAGCGTCCATACGGGCCGCGAGGTGTTCACCCGGGAGATCCGCCGCCTCGATACGACATTGAGCGAAGAGGAGATAGTCTCCCTGATGGGGTACGCAAGCCTCGACGACTTATTCGCGGGGCTTGGGAACGGCTCTCTCTCCATGCGCCAGGTGGTCGGCAAGCTCACGGAACTCGTCGCCGAGCCGGAAGAGGACGAGCCGATGTCGGTCGTCGCGCTCCCGGAACCGGAGGCGGGCATCGAGGTATTGGGCGTCGGCGACCTGCTCACGCGAATGGCCCGGTGCTGCAACCCCATCGGCGGCCATGCGATCATCGGCTACATCACCAGAGGGCGCGGCATCACGGTGCATCGCCGTACCTGTCCGAACATCATGCGCGAAAGCGAGAGTGAGCGGCTGGTCGAGGTCGATTGGGGCAAGACGAGGACGCTCTATCCCGTCCAAATTCGCGTCGAGTCATGGGACCGCGTGGGTCTGCTGAGCGACGTCACGTCGCTCGTGGCCGATGAGGGAGTAAACATCGTTCAATCCATCACCGGGCAGGAGGATGACCTCAGCATCATCAGACTCACCGTGACCGTCGAAGACATCGAGCAGCTAAACCGGCTCTTCTCCAAGATCGAGGGCGTCGTCGGCGTCCTGAGCGTCTCGCGCGTCACCGGATAGCCCGGACTACGCGATCAACGGCGGCAGCTGTTCAAGCGTCGTTATCCGGGGGCAGTCATCGTATAGCGGATAATTGCCGTCCCGGTCGATGAGAATCGGGCCGATGCCAACGCGAGCCGCCCCCACGATGTCCGAGCTTGGCTGGTCCCCTACCATCACGGCCTCTCGCGCCTCGACGCCCGCGCGGCTGAGCGCAGTTTGGAAGGCGAGCGGATTGGGCTTCTCGACTCCAATTTCTCCCGACGTAACGGCGAAATCGACGTGACCGCTAAGCCCCAGATCGCCTAACAGGTCGACGCCCCGCATGTTCATGTTGGAAATGAGGCCCAAGATCAGTCCGCGCTGTCTCAGTTCAGCCAAGGTAGGAACGACGTCGTCGAACGGCGTCAGTGACGATGGCGCGTCGCTGAGCCGGTCGAATATCTGCAGAGCGGTGTCGAGCCCAACATCGATCCCGCATCCTTGAAGGACGAGACGCTCGTACTCGGCAAAGAACTCGTCCCTGCCCTTTTTGTCTCGGAGACGCAACGGTCGGGACGCGTTCTCCGCGGTCATGAAGGCATCCGCGCGCGCATAACCCTTCAGGATGCCTTCGGGCGTGACCGAGTCTCCCAGATCGAAGGCGGCACACGCCTGTTTCTGAAGCTGGAAACGGGACGGCGTCCACCCGGCGATGGTGCCGTATACGTCGAACAGGACGGCTCGAATCATAGCGGCCCCATAGTATCAAATCAGTTCGATACGGATCGAGTGCGGAAACGACCATCATTTTCCATCATCGCGGCGACGACTGCGTCCCTGCAATTTCGAAGCGGACGTTCCCGACGACCTTCGGGTCTTGAGAAAACCTGAGCAAAATCAACCTTGTTCGGCTTCGGGCCAGCAACTATAATGAAAAAGATTCCGTCCAATTTCTGGAACTATGACAACAAGCAAACGCGACTACTATCAGGTGCTGGGCGTAGACCGGGGGGCCTCCGACGAGGAGATCAAGAAGGCCTTCCGCAAGCTCGCCATGGAGTATCACCCCGACCGCAACAAGGCCGCGGCGGCGAGCGAGCGGTTTAAGGAAATCAACGAGGCCTACCAGGTGCTCAGCGATTCCAAGAAGCGCAGCAGTTACGACACGTTCGGCCACGCAGGCGTCGACACCAACGGCGGAGGGTTCGAAGGGTTCGAGAACTTCGGCGGCTTCGGAGACATCTTCGACGCCTTCTTCGGCGGGTCCACGCGCCGGTCCGCAACCTCCCCGCGACGAGGGGCCGACCTCCAGGTCGATATCACCATCGACTTCGAGAAGGCGGTCTTCGGGGCGGACGAGGAGATCGAGATCCGGCGCAACGAGATCTGCTCCCGATGCCGAGGAGCGCGTTCAGAGCCCGGTACTTCCCCCGACACCTGCGTTCAGTGCCGGGGAAGCGGACAGGTGCGCCGGAGTCAGCAGGGTATCTTCGGCCAGTTCACCCAGGTCTCGACTTGCACCATGTGTCGCGGCGAGGGCAGCGTCATCACGACGCCCTGCTCGAACTGCCGAGGCGCGGGAACGGAGATGCGCGACCGCAAGCTGGTCGTTACCGTTCCCGCCGGGATCGAGACGAGCACCCAAATTCGGTTGACTGGCGAGGGCGAGCCCGGCTTGTACGGCGGATCGGCCGGAGACCTGTACGTTATCGTTCGGGTACGCGGCCACAAGCTCTTCCGGCGCCGGGGATACGACATCATCTACATCCAGAACATCAACATCGCTCAAGCCGCATTGGGACTTTCGCTCGACGTGCCGACGCTCCAGGGCAACGAGGAGATCGAAATTCCCAGGGGAACGCAGTCCGGCGACGTGATACGGCTCAGGGGCAGGGGAATCCCTCACCTTGGAGCAAAGCGGATGCGCGGCGACCAGCTGGTAACCGTGATCGTCGAGACTCCAAAGTCCCTCACCGACGAGCAGCGCGAGCTCCTCATGCAGCTTGCCGAGACCTTCGACGACGGCTCCGGCGACCATGGCGACACACCCGAAGGCTGGTTCCACAAGCTCAAGCACACCCTCGGAACTGACGAGTAGCCTTCTCAGGGGATGCCGGAAGAGATTTCCGTTCACCCTGAGCAGCGTTACGCCCCGCGAAAGGGGCCGGGCAAGGGTGTCAGTACCGGCCTTGCAAGCCCACCCCGTCTCTCCCCCGCCGGGGGAGAGATACAGAGAGGGGGTTCCGGCAGTTGCTTGAAAGCCTGTCGAAGGGTCGAAGCACCGTTCATGGTTAGGGTCCGCACAGGGTACCGGTAACCGCCTCCACTCTCCCCTACTTATACAATTTCGTTCTGACTACGTCGTAATTTGCATGACCGGCGTCCCCATCCGTCATTCCGGCGAAGGCCGGAATCCAGAGAGCCCGATCAGTAAGAATACGGCGGCATCACACAGAATTGGTATTACTACGTACTACTTTCTACACTCTGCGCTCTCCGCGTCCTCTGCGGTGAGAGTGAAGCGCCGGTCAGTCCCTCGCCGCCGTTGCCCACGCGCCAAGCGCCATGTAGCCGCCGTCGACGTTGACGTTCTCGCCTGTCATGAAGCTGGCCTTGTCGCTGGCGAGGAAGAGCACAGCATTCGCGATATCCTGTCCCGTCCCCACCCTACCGATGGGATGAGCCGCTCCCCATTGACCCACAACCTCGTCCGGGTCTCCTCCCACCACTCCCGCCGCCGCCCGTAGCATCGGCGTGTCGATGCTGCCGGGACAGACGGCCAACACGCGGATGTTGTCCTTGGCGTAGTCGAGCGACATCTGGCGGGTGAGCGAGAGGATGCCACCCTTGCTCGCCGCGTACGGAGGAACGAGTGGCTGAGACTGCAGACCCTGCACGCTCGCGGTGTTGATGATCACCCCGCCGCCGCGCTTACGCAACTCGGGGATGGCGTACTTCGACATGAGGAAGCAGCTCTTGAGGTTCACGCCGATAATGCGGTCCCACATCGCTTCCGGCGTGTCTTCTACGTTCACATACGACACGGGAGGCTGAATGCCAACGTTGTTGAACAGGATGTCGACACCGCCGAATCGCTCGACCGTCGCCTCCACGACGCGCCTGCAGTCCGACGAGTCGGCAACGTCGGCCTCCAGCATCAGCCCTTCGCCGCCGATACGCTCCACCTCGGCCACCGTCGCCTCTCCCGCCTCGCGGTTCACGTCGGCAATGGCGACCATCGCCCCTTCCTTTGCGAACTCCCACGCCGACGCCTGTCCGATCCCAAGCGCGCCCCCGGTGATGATGACAACCTTGCCGTCGAAACTCCCCATGCTCCCCTCCTGACGGTGATGAGTAGGGCGAGTATAGGTGTGGTGTGGCAGACCGTCAAACTCCGGTGCATCAGGCAAATAGCGGTAGGCAAAACGGACACGCAGCCATGATCCCGCCCCACTACCTGTCATGCCGAGCATTCCCTGTCTTTCCGAGCGCAGCGAGGAATCTAAAATCCACAACCGCAAGACCGGATCGCCAGCGCCACTGGTGACCGAAAACACAAAGTGCTAATATATACACGTGGATGAGACAAACAGGCGGCGGGTTCAGCGGAGGCTGGAACGAGAAGGTTGGTACCTTGACCGACACGGTTCAAGCCACGACACCTACAGACATCCGCACATCAAGGGCATCATTACCCTGCCACGTCACTCGAAACTATCCATAGGAATGGCTCGAACCATCGCCAAGAAGGCGGGATGGACGGAGTAGGAGGGCGCCATGATTCGATATCCGGCTCTCATAGACGGTGACGACGGGGCCTATGGCGTGGTTTTCCCTGACATCCCCGGGGTCGGCGCAATGGGCCACACGGTAGATGAGGCCCTTCTCAATGCCGAAGACGCGCTCAGGGACTATATGATCGAGACCGAAAAGGACGGTGAGGAGCTTGCGGAGCCCAGCCCGTTCCAGTGGATAGAGACACCGGCAGGAAGTCAGCTTACTTCCATCCCCCTCATACGCACATCGGGCAAGAGCGTTCGCGCGGGGCTGACCCTGGATGAGGGCGTCGCCGAGTTCATTGATAGCGAGTCCCGTCGCCGCGGCATGACGCGCAAGGCATACATCACCTGGATGGCCCGGCGTATCGCGGCCATGGGCGGGTAAGCTACGTCCCATTTGACGAACAAGAATGTATGATCTATTATGGTTCCATGATGACGAGAGGACCAAGCACTCGCCCAAAAGAACTACGCGGAGGTGATTTGCAGATCACTGCGGAATGCTGCATAAACCAGTCATCCACGCCTTGCGACCTTTCTCACCTGACGACGACTCGTTGGGATGTCGCGAAATGTCCGCGAATGTCCGTCAAAAAAACGCTTCGTCCCGGTTGGAACTCCCCACCTGCCAGTCGCCTCGCAAGCCCCGCTTGTACGACCTGCTCAGTTCCGCGAGGCTCCCTCGTTATACCCGCGATGTCGCAAAATGTCCGCGAATGTCCGTCAAAAAACACTTCCACCCGGTTGAAACTCCCCACCTGCCAGTCGCCTCGCAAGCCCCGCTTGTACGACCTGCTCAGTTCCGCGAGGCTCCCTCGTTATACCCGCGATGTCGCAAAATGTCCGCGAATGTCCGTCAAAAAACACTTCGACCCGGTTGAAACTCCCTACCTGCCGGTCGCCTCGCAAGCCCCGCTTGTACAGTTCCCATTTGAAAATGACAGTCGAATTGAGTGGCGAGTATCCCTTCTCCCGTCGTGGGAGAGGGCTAGAGCCTGCCCCGTACTCGATACGGGGGTGAGGGTGTCTTGAGTAACCTGGCAAAACCATGTGGAAGCGGTTCTAGTGCGACCTATTCACTTCCCCATGGCTCCCTCGTTGTCACCGGGATGTCGCAGAATGTCCGCGAATGTCCGTCAAAAAGCGGTTCGTGGTAGTTAGACCCCCGCCTGCCACTCGCCTCGCAAGCCTGGCCTGTTCGACCTGACCGCTTCGCCGTAGCCCCTCGCGTTGTCAAACCGTGCCCCGCGCGCGTATCATGCAGCCACATGCCTTCGGGGGTGACTGCACTTGATCGTCGACTCTCATACTCACGCGGGAACAAGCTGGTTCGAGCCGGTCGAGACGCTCATCCACCAGATGGACGCGAACGGCGTCCAGAAAGCCGTACTCATCCAGCACGGCGGCATGTACGACAACGCATATCTCCTGGACTGCGCCGCGCGCCACAACGGACGGTTCTCGGTCGTCGGCATGGTCGATGAGTCATCCCCCTCCGCGCCGGACGATCTCGCCGGCTGGGCAGAACGCGGAGTCACAGGGGTACGCCTGACGCCAAGCTCGCCTGAGTCGCTGTGGAAGGCCGCATCCGAGATCGGCCTCACCGTTAGCTGCCGCCAGGACGTCGCGGCCTTCGCATCCGGGCAGCTCGCCGAGCTCGTCGCCGGTCTGCCGGAGCAGATTCCCGTCGTCGTCGAGCACTTCGCCGGGGGCACTGCCGACATGGAAGAGCCGTACGAAAAATTCGGCCAGGCCCTCGAAATCGCTCAACTGCCCAACGTCTATATCAAGCTGGGAGGTCTCGGCGAGATCAGCCACCGCCCTCCCACCCTCGTTGCCGACTTCAGCTTCCTCTTCACGCCTCCTTTCGTCGAGATGATCCTCGAAGCCTTCGGCCCCAAGCGCACCATGTGGGGCAGCGACTACCCGCCCGTCGGCAACCGAGAGGGCTACCGCAACTCCCTCCGCGCCATCATGGACGACCCCCTGCTCAGCGACCCCCAGGACCGCAACTGGGTCATGGGCCGCACAGCGTCCGGGGTCTTCAGGTTCCTATAGACGTATGGGACAACACCGGTTGATGACCGACGACCTCAACGCCTTCGCCAACCTGGACGTCCACGTTCCCGGCGCCACCGACGGACCGCTGTCCGGCATGACCTTTGCCGCGAAGGACATCTTCGACGTAGAGGGCCACGTGACCGGCGGAGGCAATCCCGACTGGCAGCGTACGCATGGCCCGGCCGAACGTACCGCGCCGGCCGTCCAGGCTCTCCTCGATGCGGGCGCGACCCTCGTTGGAAAGACACACACCGACGAGCTTACGCGCGGCATCATGGGAACGAACCCTCACTATGGGATGCCGGTGAACACAGCAGCGCCCGGCCGGGTGCCCGGAGGATCGTCGAGCGGGTCGGCGTCTGCCGTCGCCGGCGGCGTTGTCGACTTCGCGCTCGGCTCCGACACCGGAGGATCCGTGCGGATGCCTTCCAGCTTCTGCGGTCTGTACGGCATACGCCCGACCCATGACCGCATATCCCTCGACGGCGTGCTCCCGCAGGCATCGAGCTTCGATACCGTCGGATGGTTCGCCCGCGACGCAGAGACGTTCGAGCGAGTCGGCCGAGTGCTCCTTCAGTCCACCTCATCGGGAGACAAGCCGGTCCGCCTCCTGATAGCGGAGGACCTCTTCGAAGGGGTTGGCGAAGATGTCCTCAGCGCGCTTCAACCGATCGTCGATACCATCGGGGAAATGATCGGAGACCAATCTACGGAGCGGGTGGCAGCCGAGGGTAACGATGAGTGGATGACGCACCAGAGATTCTTGCAGATGCGTGAGGCGTGGGACACACAGCGGGATTGGATTGAGGAGACGAATCCCCGCGTCGCCTTCGAGGTTGCCATACGCTATCTGAATGGAATGTCCGTGACCGACGACCAGGTCGCTGCGAGCAACGTCGTGCGCCAAGAGGTCAGGAGCAGGGTATACGGCCTTCTCGCCGACGGCGCGATCATGTGCTTTCCAACATCGCCCGCCCCCGCGCCGCTGCCCGATATGCCCGTCCCGGAGAGGGTGAAGCTGGGTGGACGAATCGCGCGTCTCACGTGCATCGGCGGCATGACCGGGTGCCCGCAGATCAACCTTCCCCTTGTAAAGGTGGACGGCCTGCCGGTGGGCCTGTCGCTCATGGCCGCGCGTGGCTCGGACGAGACGCTGATGCGCTTCGCCGTGGAGGTGGCGGACGAATGGGCAGGTCGTTCAGGTTACTGACAAGACCGCATACCCCCTATCCGGCGTCGTCCCGATCATCCACGCACCATGGACTGAGGACGACCGCATCGACTTCCCCTCGCTCGAACGGCTCATCGAGCGGAGCATCGAGGACGGCGTGTCCGGCTGCATCATGCCCGCCGTCGCCAGTGAAGTTACGAAACTCTCCGACGAGGAGCGGACGAGCTTCGTCGAAGAGGTCATACGCATGGTGGATGGGCGGATACACGTCACGGCAGGAGTCAGCGATCCCGACGTGCGGCGCTCACAGCGCCTCGCGCGTCACGCGGTGGAATGTGGGGGCCGACGGAGTCCTGTGCCAAGCGCCGATGGACATCATCGAGGACAAAGGGCAAGTCAAGGCATTCGTGCACGAGCTTGCGGAGGTCGACCTTCCCATGCTCATGATCCAGGACCTGCACTGGAACGGCTACGGCATGGGACTCGACACCATCCGCGAGTTGTGGGAGGAGATCGACTCGTTCCGATGCCTCAAGCTGGAGACGGTGCCCGCGGGCTACAAGATGACGCAGATCATCGAAGCGACGGACGGCATGATGCCTGTCGGCACCGGCTGGTCGCTGCCGCAGCTCATCGAGGCGCTAGACCGGGGCACGAGCTTCGTAACCACCACGGCCATCAACAAGCCGTTCGTCCAGATCCTCCGACACTACCGCACGGGAAACCGCGAGAAGGCCGCCGCGCTGTTCAAGCGCACCCTCCCCTACCTCGCCTGGGCGCACCAGCACATCGACATATCCATACACTTCTACAAGCTCTACTCACACCGCCGCGGCCTGTTCACGACCTCGCGAGCCCGCAAACCGATCCTCCCGTTCGACTCATACCACCGGCGCGTCGCCCATCGACGAACTGATCGAGTTCGAGGACGGTTTGGTGCATTGAGTACGGCGACTGTCCGCCTTGCTGAAGTTCCGTACGCCAGTTGAGACCTTAGCATCTACCTACTGTCCTGCAAGACTCCTCACCGCATCTCGGAAGACTTGAAAGCTCTTTGATTGGTTTCTGTCCACGTCCATGTGTGGAGCAATTTCCCTGGCCCACTCACATTTTGCCCTCCCTGTGTCAGGGTAACCCAATTTCTTGAGCCGTGCCGCCCCGCCTTGATGGATGGCCTCCGCGAGAACTTCCCAAGTACCACATATACTATCTTGTACGTAACTGTTCAAAATAGAATCCTTTGCAAGGGGATAAGCCGCCTTCACTGCATTACGATCTCCCAGCAGCCAGGCTTCACTTTCCTCAATAGCAATCCTGAACAGTGCTCTTGGACGTGGATTACAGAAATTCAATACTTCAACCAGTTCATTCTTAAATGCTAGACAGTCCCTATCATCCAAGTCCACGACCACGATAACCGCTTCATGATGTGCGAGGCTTTTCCCATATCCCTGCAATACGGCTGGCAATTGATCCAACAATATCCTTTTCTTTGGATCCGTTACGCTGCGTAAGTTCTTTGGTATGCGCCCCAAACCCCTGTAAGAGTGCATTCTCCATGTATGCGACACATCATTTGCACCAAAAATCTTCTTCATAATGGCTTCCAGCGCAATACTTCCGGACTGATCCTCAACCAATACCTCAAAATGCATTGGCTTACCTCGGATCCAGGTAATCACTGTACCAAAGACTGCCAAGCGGCAGCCCCTCATCCACCATAGCTCTAACGATATCGTCTTCGCTGGCTCTACGTATGGTCGAAAAGCCATCCTGACCCTTTTCAAGAACCCAGGTTTCATTGGGTTCTAAAGCGTCGACAAAATAGGGTTGGTGTGTCGTGACGAAGATCTGGGGAGCGTTCCTCCTCCCCCTAGCATGGCTGCGAAACTCGTTTGCCAAAACCTCCAGCAACTTATGGTAAAGACCGTTTTCCGGCTCTTCGATACATATGAACGGTGGCGGCTGTGGGTCTTCAAGCATAAGCAGGTAGGCAAAAACCTTCAACGTACCGTCTGACATCTGCTGTGCGTAGAATGGATCATCGAACCCTCTGTCATTGAAGCGAAGAAGCAATCGACCGTCAGGACTACGCTCCGTGTCGATGTGGTCAATGCCCGGGACCTTGTCGGCAACCTTCTTCAGAATGCGTCCAAACCTGTCTGCGTGTTCACGTTTCATAAACTGAACGACGTTGCCAAGATTGTCACCATGCACGTTCAAGCGTCTTTGAGGGCCGGCCAACGGCAGGCTTCGTGCAGCATCAGGCGTAAAGTAGCTCAGGTACCATTCTTCTATGAATTGACGAAAAGACGATATCCTAGGATGTTGCTTGAGGGCACCCAAGGTTGCTATGCCGGGCTTGCGTTTGTCCTGAAGCTCGACAATTTCGGTTTCCGCACTCTCCTCCTCTTCCAGTTCCAACAGGAGCGAGTTTAGATCAAACTTCGCTGAATCGTCTTCACTGACCTGACGTCCTTGTGCCTCGCCTCTCCATGCCACTCCCTTTCCTTCATTCATCATCAAAAAAGAAAAGGGCCATCCACGCCTCTGCCCAAAGCGCCGCTGGCGAAGGCGCTCGTGGGCAACATAGGGACGGCCGAAGTCGTCGTCGTCGATTGCAATTTGGTACGTAATGGGTCGGGCCTGCGATGCCTCTCTGTAATAGACTTCAAACTCAATTGGGCTGTCGGTCCCCTGAGAACGAATACGTTCAAATCCACCACGCCCTCGTGTGTCGCAAGCCTCTTCGACACCTAGTTTCAAGCAATCCGCTAGAAAACCAAAGGCATCAAACAGTGAGCTCTTGCCAACTCCATTCTTACCAATGACGGCCGTCATTGGTGTCAAAGGCTGAGCTGCCTGCGTATTCCACAACTTGCCGAGTGTTATGTCTTTCAACACTCGATAGTTCTTTATTCCAATTCCCTCGATCCTTGCCATGGCATTGTCTCCGTTCTCATCTCAGTGGGGCACAAAAGCTTGAACAATCTTCTCATTCCACACTCAACACTGGAGGATGGTTACCGAAATCATCATAGATCTCATCGCTTTGGGGAACTGTCTCGGATACCTGGACTTATTGATGCATGGACGCACTTACCTCAGTTTAGAGTAGGTTGAGGAGCCAGCCACTACCCTTAACCCGGCTCTATCGCCCCGTCATCCAACAGAATCAGGTACGGCTCGCCGAACTGGTTCGGACTTGCGAGGTCCCATTCCTCGTCAAGTCCGACCGGCTTCAGGCGGACGCCCCAGTCGCCGCCGTAGATGAGGTGCGCTCTGGCCTGGCCGGAGTCGGAGACAGGGGCGTACTCCGCCTCGACTGGCGTGCCGTCATCCTCGCTGCTCCAGCCGGTCACCTCGTAGATGCCATGCGGGCGGTCGGGGTCTTCGAGGAGGACGCGCGAGATGGGCCGAGACTCGGCCTGCGGCTCGTAGACCTGCATCGGCATGTAGTCGCAGTTCTCGTTGTCCTCGACCTCGATATAGATGTACTCGTAGGTAGACATTGGGGGTGCTCGTTAGGGGTCGGGACGCCGGTCTCAAATCCCCATGATGTTGTAGCCGGTGTCGACGTGGACGATCTCGCCCGTGACGCCGCTCGACAGGTCGCTGCACAGGAACAGCGCCGTCTTGGCGACCTCTTCGGACGTGATGTTGCGCTTCATGGGAGAGCGCTCGGCGTGGACTCGCTTCATGTCGCGGTACTTGCTGATGACGCGGGATGAGAGCGTGTCGAGCGGCCCGGCTGAGATGGCGTTCACCCGCACGTTCTGCTCACCGAGGTCGGAAGCGAGCTGCTTGACAGCATTCTCCAGCGCGGCCTTCGCCGTTCCCATCACGTTGTACCCGGGGAAGACTCGCTCCGCCGCCTGAAAAGTCATCGCGAGGATGCTCCCGCCTTCGGTCATGTAGTCCGCCGCGTATCGCGATATGGGTATAAGCGAGTACGCGCTGACGTCGAGGGCAGTGCGAAATCCCTCGCGGCCCGTCTTCATGTACGCCCCTCCGAGGTCATCCCGGTCGGCAAAGGCGATGGAGTGAACGATGAGATCGATCTTCCCGAACTTGTCGCCCACCTGCTGAATCGCGGCCTCGACGTTGGCGTCGTCGCTTACGTCGCACTCGATGGTCTGCGTGTTGCCTCCCCAATCGGCGACCAGCTTTTCGACGCCGCCACGCACTCGATCGTTCTGGTACGCGACGGCAAGCTCGGCGCCGGCCTGGTGCAGTATGTGCGCGATGGCCCACGCGATGCTCCGGTGGTTCGCGATGCCGAACACGATGCCGGTCTTTCCTCTCAAGTCAATCGGGTACATGGCTCCGTCCTGCTGCTTCGTATGGAGTGGTATTTTCCCGCGCATTGTAGACAGCACTAGGGCAAACGTAAAGGTGAAGGTCATACTGTAGAGGCGTGTTGCGAGCGTCGCACTCAGGTTGACATCGATAGGTCAATCTGATAACTGTTTCTGCCACCCATTGATGAGACTCGCGATACTCTTACATTTGCTATATGTGATTCGAACCTAATCTCGAAAAACGAATAAGTTCCCCTCACGTCAAGACACGTGATAGTTCGTGCGGCAGCCAAGCGGCGAAAGTGAAGCTATCGTTAACCATGAGTTAGACGAGGAGAAAATCACATGTGGTCTATATTGTCGAACCTTAAGAAGTCAGTGGTATTGGCGCCCGTGGCCATCATTCTGATGCTGGCCATGGGATGTGGGACGGCGGAGCCCGCGCCCGCACCCGTCCCAGCATCGGAGATCGCCTCCATGGTGCGGGAAGCCGTTCAAGAATCCGTGCCGGCGCCGGCCGAGGCGGGTCCGAGTGCGGCGGAGATCCAGCAATTGATCGAAGCCGCGGTTTCAAACGCGCCTGCGGGAGTGACTGCCGCGGAGGTCCAGAAATTGGTTGAAGCGGCGGTTGCAAACGCGCCTACGGGGGTGACTGCCGCAGAGGTGCAGCGAGCTGTCGAAAGCTCCGTCCAGCAAGCGGCGGCAGGGCAGCTCACGGCAGCCCAGGTACAGGCCATCGTTGACGCGTCCATCAGGGCCCTCCCTGCGCCTCAGGTTGATACAGGGCAGCTGCGGGGCCTCGTGCAAGCAGCAGTCCAGGAGTCCGTTCCCAAGGGCACGAGCGCCGCGGAGATCCGAAGGATGGTGGAAGCAGCGGTTACCGCGGCAACGGCCGGCGGGGTAACACGCGGTGACATGGAGGCGCTGATCACCAAGTCGGTGAGCGATGTCGCGGCGGGACAGTTGAGCACGTCGGACGTCGAGAAGATCGTGGCCGCTTCCCTATCGGCGACAGAGCGAGCGATTGAGGCGACGGAGAAGGCCGTTGGGGAAGCCGCGATGGCGGCGAGAGAAGCTAAGAAGGCGGCCGAGAAGGCCGTAGAGGAAGCACAAATGGCAGCGGCAGCGGCGATGCCTGCGCCGGTGGCCATGGCCACGACGCCTGCAGGCTGTTTCATAACGGGAGACAAGGTGAGCGACTGCCCGTTGCGCAGCCCACACACGTGGCAGGCGCCACTCGTGGCGCCTGGTGAGTTCCCGAGCTATGCAAACTACCAGGGCCCCAAGCCGACGAAGTTCTACGAGTCGCCCATGTCATTCCAGCTGGTGAAGCAGGGCGAGCTTCCTCCGGTCGAGGAACGCCTGCCTCACCCCGAGGACATCAAGGTCCTTCAGCCTGTCGACGAGATCGGCGAGTACGGCGGCACCTACCGGAGCGGGTACGTCGCAGTACGCCTCTCGGAGGGTACCCTCGGGAACTGGTACGAGAGGGATGCCAACGGCACGGACTGGTATCCCTGGATCGGCAAGTCCGCCGAGGTGAGCGCGGACGGGCGCGTCTACACCCTGAAGCTGCGCAGAGGCCTGAAGTATTCCGACGGCACGCCCTTCACCATGGAGGACATTCGCTTTGCCTGGGAGGACGTCAACTTCAATAAGGAGTTGAACCCCAACGTCAATCCGGAATATCAAGACCCTATCACCCGCAATCCCGTCAAGTTCGCGGTGGTGGATGACCATACATGGACACTCACCTTCGATTCGCCCAAGTACACCCTCTTTGAGCTGAGGTCGGGCAAGAGGGGTTGGTCCTGTAGGGGCGGCAACTTCTGCTACTGGTCGCACCCCGAAAAAAAACAGTACCACGAGAAGTATGCCGATCCCGACGCGCTACAGAAGGAGATAGATGCGGCCAAGGTAGATGATTGGGTCAAGCTTTGGGATAAGAAGAATCTGTGGCGGACAAACCCAGGCCTGGCGTGCGCAAGACAATGGTGTATATCGGCTTATACGGACCAGCAGGGCACTGCCTCCAGGAACCACTACTTCTTTGCGGTCGATCCCGAGGGGAACCAGCTTCCGTACCAGGATGAATACACCATGTTCGTGTGGGGGGAAGAAGAGAGCCGCTCCGTACCGGTGATCCGCGCCTTGGCGGGTGAGGAGGATGGCTTCAGCCCCTATTTCATTATGCAGGAAATGCCCCTCTACATGAGCCACATGCAGCAAGGCGACTTTAGCCTTTACCGCTGGCCCTCGACCGGCGGCAGCGACGCTCCATTGAACTTCAACCAGACCTGGAACAACGACAAAGAAATAGGCAAGTGGATCAGGACCAAGGAGTTCCGGCAAGCGTTGTCGCTTGCCATAGACGCGGGCGGGATAAACAACGCCGTTTTCCTGGGCGTAGGCACGGTCCAGAACTGGGTCCCGCATCCCAGCACTCCGTTCTACCCTGGGCTGGAGTACGCGCGTCTGCACACTAGGTATGACCCGGCAATGGCGAATCAGATACTGGACTCGCTGGGTCTGGACAAGAAGGACGCGCAGGGGTTCAGGCTGAGGACCGACGGGTCTGGCGAGCGCCTGGTGCTGCAGTCTGTCATCCTGGACAACGAATCCGTGTCGGTCCAGGAACTGATCACAGGCAACTTGGCTGATGTAGGGATCGAGCTGAAGTTCAGGGTCACAAGTGCTGCGAGCGCTCTGCATAGGAACAACGAGGAGTACAGCGGGACCTTTATAGACTACTCCGCGTATCAGGCAAACCCCTGGATGGCAGAGTGGGGCAGCCTCGTCTGCCTCCGGGCCTCCTGCAAGGTGGGGACCGAAATAGGCAGATGGCATGAAACCAAGGGCGAACAGGGGATGGCTCCTACAGGTCCGGACCCCAACTGGCTGCCTCTGGCGCCTGAAGGTGCCTTCCCTGCCGACCCGTCCGGCAACATGAAGCGGCTGATGGAATTGGAACAACAGGGCCTGGCCTACACGCGGTTGCATCCAAGGCGAATCGAGATTGGCAAGGAGCTATTCAGGATCAACACGGAAGAGCTGTACACCATATCCACAGTGGGGTTCACGGGTAGCCGAAGGGGCGTCTACCTGAACCGCAACAACGTCAGGAATCAGCCGAGGACCCACATCAGGGACCAGCACGGGTTCGTCGCGACCGCCACCTACTACTTCGAGGATGGCATGGACAACCTGCACCACCCCGGCAACAGGTCCAAGCGTTACAAGAGTTGGAGCTTCCTTGGTGGCGAGTATTAGTCGGAGTAACAAGGTGACAGCCTGTGCCTGCGGTCCGCCTGCGGCATAGGCTTCGGCAGGTAAGACAGGAAGGGCCCCGGCCAATCAGAGCTTGGCCGGGGCCCTTGATTATCCCAAGAACCGATGCCGGATGAAGTAGCGCGTCTGTGGTGAGGGGGATTTTCCCGCGCATTGTAGACAGCACTAGGGCAAACGTAAAGGTGAACGTCCCATTGCAGCGGCGCGATCGGAGCGTAGAGGCAAGGTTGACATCGATAGATCAATCGAATACTATTTGCGCCTCCACCTGATGAGATTCGCAATATCCTTACTTTATGCTATATGTGATTCGAACCTAACCTCGAAAAGCGAATAAGTTCCCCTCACGTCAAGACACGTGATAGTTCGTGCGGCAGCCCAGCGGCGAAAGTGAAGTATCGGCAGCGATAGAGTTAGACGAGGAGGAAATCACATGTGGTCTATATTGTCGAACCTTAAGAAGTCAGTGGTATTGGCGCCCATGGCCATCATACTGATGCTGGCCATGGGATGTGGGACAGCGGAGCCCGCACCTGCACCCGTCCCAGCATCGGAAATCGCCTCCATGGTGCGGGAAGCCGTTCAAGATTCCGTGCCGGCGCCGGCCGAGGCGGGTCCCAGTGCGGCGGAGATCCAGCAATTGATCGAAGCCGCGGTTTCAAACGCTCCCGCAGGGGTGACTGCCGCCGAGGTCCAGAGATTGGTTCAAGGGGCGGTTTCAGCGGCGGTTGCAAACGCCCCGACCGGGGTGACTGCCGCGGAGGTCCAGCAAGCTGTGGAAAACTCCGTCCGCCAGGCGGCGGCCGGGCAGCTCACGGCGGCCGAAGTGCAGTCCATCGTAGACGCATCCATCAGGGCCCTCCCTGCGCCTCAGGTCGATACAGGGCAGTTGCGAGGCCTCGTGCAGGCAGCAGTCCAAGAGTCCGTTCCGAAGGGCACGAGCGCCGAGGAGATCCAAAGGATGGTGGAAGCGGCGGTTACCGGGGCAACGGCCGGGGGGGTAACGCGCGGTGACATGGAGACGCTTATCACCAAGTCGGTGAGCGATGTTGCGGCGGGCCAGTTGACCACGTCGGACGTCGAGAAGATCGTGGCCGCTTCCCTGTCGGCGACAGAGCGGGCGATTGAGGCGACAGAGAAGGCCGTAGAGCAAGCCGGGATGGCGGCGATGGCGGCCCAGAAGGCGGCCGAGAAGGCCGTAGAGGAAGCACAAATGGCGGCGGCAGCGGCGGTACCGGCCTCAACGTGCTACGTCATTGGGACCGCGGCCAACGACTGTCCGGACGTGAGTGTCCGAACGTGGCAGGCACCCATAACGCCGCCGGGTTCGTACCCCTCCTACTTGTATGAGGGCCCCAGGCCTACGCAGTTCCAGGAATCCCCAATGTCCTACCAACTGGTCAAGCAGGGCAAAATCCCTCCGGTCGAGGAGCGGCTGCCCGTGCCTGAGGACGTGCTGGTGCTGAACGTGATGAACGAGATCGGCCAGTATGGAGGCATGTGGCGAATCACACAGACGGGCAGCGTGATCGGCGACCTGGACGACAAAGCTGACTGCATGTACCGTGAGCCGAACGAGGTCGACTCCATTCCTGAGATTTGCAAGTCGTTCCAGGTGAGCCCCGACGGGAAGGTGTGGACGTTCGAGCTCCGTAGGGGCGCCAATTGGTCCGACGGCGAGCCTATGACCATGGAGGACGTCCAGTTCGCATGGAATGAGTTGAATTTCAACGAGGAGTTTAACCCCACGGTCCCGCCGCAGTATCGCGACGCGATCACCAACAACGAAGTCAGCTTCAACGTTGTGGACGACGCGACGTTCACCTTGACCTTCGACACACCGAGCTTCACGCTCACGGACGGCAAGTCCCAGCGCGGCTACTGGCGCAGTGGAAATGGAGGGTTCAGCTGGTATGCTCCGAAGCACTTCCTTGCCGAGTTCCACCCCGATCACAGTACCGCGGCCAAGATCACCGAGCATCTTGGGCGATACCAGCAAGAGGCCTGGACTGGGCTGATGCGGAAGGTCACCAATCCCAGGGACCCAGACATAGGGATCAAGGGACCCAGCCTAAACGCGTGGTACCACGAGAGTATTCTCGACACCATAGGGTTCGACGCACGGAACCATTTCTTCGTCGGCGTGGACCCCGAGGGGAACCAGCTTCCCTACATCGACAGGCGGACATCGGTAAGATCGGAGAGCCGTGAGGCGGCCGTCCTGCGCACGTTGGCGGGGGAGACCGACCAGAACTCCTGCCTGTCTTCGATCCCCGAGCTGCCCCTGTACGTGACGAACATGCAGAAAGGAGACTACAGCCTGTTCCACTGGCCCACACCCGGCGGCAACGACGGGACGGTCTCCCTGAACCACACGTACAACACCGACCCCGAGATAGGCAAGCTGTTGCGGACGAAAGACTTCCGCCGCGCGCTCTCAATGGGATTCGAGAGAGACAAGATCAACGAGATTGCCTTCCTCGGATTGGGAACGCCACAGACATGGGTACCGCATCCCCGAACACCCTACTATCCCGGGGAGGAACTCGCCAAGTTCGAAATCCAATTCGACCCGGCCGAGGCGAACCGAATCCTGGACGATTTGGGTCTGACGGATACGGATGGTGATGGGATCAGGAACCGGGCCGACGGCAAGAACATCAGCTTCTATCTCGGTATCGGCTCCGATCAGGTGAGCACGTCGATCGCCGAGTTCGTCAAGCAGTACTGGGGGGATATCGGGATCGAGCTCAACTTCGAAGTGGACTCCAACTGGTGGAGAAAAATCAGGTACGAGAACGCGGAATACCTCGGAGTAAATCCCGACTTTTCGCCCTACCAGCACAATCCGTGGAACGTTTCATGGACGTCGCTGGCCCCACTGGTGGCCAGGGAGAACTTCTCCGCAATAGGGCTCTGGTACCAGACGAGCGGCGAGCAGGGCATGGCGCCGACGGGGCCCGATCCCGCTTACATGCCGCTCGCCCCTGAGGGCAACTTCCCCGCCGATCCCTCCGGCAACATAATGAAGTTGCAGGACCTCTGGCAGGATGGCAGGAATTTCTCCATGTACAGCCCTCAAAGACTAGAGATCGGCAAGGGGATATTCGGCCTGCACGCAACAGAGAAGTTCGACATACCGATGATTGGCTTTACGGGCGTTCGCAGAGGCATCGCAGTCGTGCGGAACAACTTCAGAAATGTTCCTCAGACGCACGTGAGGGACTGCTGGGGCTTCTGGCGCGAGACGTACTACTTCGAGGATGGCGTCGATAACTTCCATCATCCGGGCAATAGGTCGAAGCGGTACACCAGCACCACCTTCTTCGGTGGCTAGTACGGCTATCTGACGAGGACTAGTAGAGGGGTCCGGGGGCTTCCCCGGGCCCCTCTCTTTGTTTCCAAGCGAATTGAGCCATAGTCTCCTTATACCTTTGGTATCGGCTCCAACTAGAGTCTTTTTCCGACTGCTCCGGATCGGGAAGACGATTTGACATGAACGAGTGAGCCGAACATATACTTTGGAAAAGTTCCGAAAAAGGTAACCTGTGACCTGCTTGAAGCGATGCGGGGGTGAAGTGATACAACTTCAGGAAGTACCGCAGGGAAGATGAGGGGGAAGTGGAGCATGGCGGAAACACTGAAGACGACGGACTCGGAGAAACGGATGACCGAACACCTCGACGCGCTGCGAGGGTATGCGAAGCGTGTCGTCGCGCATGGCGGAGTCCTGACACGGGACGAAGAGCGCGACAAGACCGAGCGAATGAACGAGTACATGGCACAAGGGCGGAGTGTCGGCCTTAAGGATTCCGATCTTTATGCCCAGATATTCGGCGACATGGTGCAGAGGGCCGAGTCGAAGTGCGGATGCCCGACCTGCCGCAAGCGTGCCGATCGCGAGCGCGATGCAGCCTCCGGCGGCGAGATGGCTTCCAGCGCCACCTAGCCTTCAACCGGCCAGCGACCGGGAACGCGATAGGCCTCGTCCTCACCCGGCCACGGCGGCATCGTGACGATCAAGAACCGCAACGGAACGTCTCCCTTCGTCCTGAACTGGAAGTGAGCGCCAACGGGGATCGAGAGGCTCACGCCCGGAGCCACGTCTACCACCCGTTCCTCGTCGCCGTGCTTGCGCCAGACCTGTCCCGCGCCCTCGAGAAAGTACCAGACCTCCTCAACGGTCTTGTGAGCGACGGGCAGGGACACCTCGCCGGGGTTCAAGGCGCAATGGACCATGCTTCCGCGTCTCGTCTCAGACAGCAGCCGGATCTCCGAGCCGTCCGGTGCGAGGGTGTCTAAGTCCTTGGGAAGCCGGTTGTAGTCCAATTCTTGGTTCATGCCGGATGATTTGCCGATGTATATGCCGCGCCTTCCCTGCCAGGACCGATGGGTAACGGACAGCACAATATGCCACTTCTCCGTGATGTCACTATGTTTTCGTTTGCTGACTCCAATGGATTCCCGCCTTCGCGGGAATGACGATGGGGTTCTTCTTGCGTGGGCGCACTTGAAGGATTACGGCGTGGTCGCAACGAATCGGCGGCCTACTTGTTGTAGTTGATGTTGGTGAATAGCGATTCCGGGCTGTACTGCGGACTGCCGTCGGTGAATCGCTCGATTCTGAAGAAGTCGAGGCCGGACGCATCCCCTGTCGCGATGTAGTCGGCCATGTCCACTCCGGTGGCGGGGCTGAGGATGATTCCCACGTGGTCGTGGCCGGACGCGACACTGAGGCCATCCCATCCGGGTAAGGGACCAAGTATTGGCATCCCGTCCGGGGAACCTGGGCGGATGCCCGCTCGCGCTCCGACGAACTCGGCGTCTCGAAGCATGGGGTAGACGGCCGTCGCGTTGTCGAACATGTCCTGAACGGCGGCTGTGATGCGGTGGTCGAAGACGCCCTCCTCGCGGGTGGCGGCGGCGAGCAGTGTGCCGTCGTTCTGGGGTATGACGCTCTGCACAGGCCCTGTAGGAAGGAAGCCCGGCATCCGCAACGTAATGCGCTGGCCCTTGACGGGTCGCACGGGAATGGTCTCGGGGAGCCAGCGAGCGGCCAGTCCGGTCCATGCGCCCGCGGCGAGAACGGTGTGACCCGCGTAGCAGATGTCGTTGAGGATCGTGCGCACCCCAATTACGCGGCTGCCTTCGAATTCCAGGCCCGTGACCTCGGTGCGCTCCAGTATCGTCGCCCCCAGGCCGGCGGCGGCGTGGGCGAGTGAGTTGACATAGGCCTCTCCTCGGATCGAGCCTTCCTGAGGAGAGAGGACTGCGCCCTGCGCGTCAGGTGTGATGTGGGGTTCGCGCTCTTGCAGTTCGGCCTGATCGATCCAGTGGACGCCTATGCCGAGCTCGCCCTGCCAGATGAGGTTGTCCAGCAGGACTTCCCGCAGCTCATCGTCGAGGGCGACCTTCATTACACCGCCCTCACGGTACTCGGGGTCGACACCCGCTTCCCTGAGCTCTCGCGTAAGCGGAGGGAACATATCGAGGCTCCGCATTGCAAGCTCGAAGTAGGGTTCGACTTTGTGGTCGACATACCAGATCGGCCCCACGATGCCGGCGGTAGCGCCGGACGCGCTGGACGCAAGCCGGTCCTTCTCGAACACCGTGCTGGTGATGCCGCGTTTGGCGAGCTGGTAGGCAATGGAGCATCCGATAACTCCACCGCCGATGATGGCAACATCGGTCGTTCGCGTCATATCTCCTCACTTTGGGAAACGATGACAGCTAGTATTAGGAGACGCGCGCAGGTTTGCAAGTGCCTATTTCCGAAGATCAGGCACGATGAGAGAGAACTGGTGTTGAGGGATCCCCCGGCCTCAGTCGGCGGCAAGCAGTCGCTCGAGGTTGCTGGAGCAAATGGCCCGAAGCTCCTCGTCGGAGAGGCCACTCCGATGGAGGCTGTAGAGCATGGGGGCCATCGGCGAGTCGGGGAAGCGGGAGCCGAACATGACGCGTTCGAATCCGACGGCGTCGATGAGGGTGTTCACACCGTCGGGAATCAGGAATCGTGAAATCTCGATGGAGAGGTTAGGCAGACTCTTGAGCATCGGCACAGCCCACCCGACGTGGGAGTAGTGGACCTCGCTCAGGACGATCTGGGTATCGGGGAAGTTCTTGGCGGTGTCGTGCAAGTCCACGGGGTTGAACTGCATGGAGTCAAGCCACAGCGGGAGTTTCTCGGACGCCAGCCACTCCAACCAAGGGCCGACCACCCAGTCACGGAAGGGGTAGCGGTGCTTCTCGGGGGCCATGCGCACGGAGCGCACACTCAACTCGTGCAGGGTAGCGCCGAAGGCCTCCATGTCGTCGTAGCTGGGGTTGACGGCGAACTGCGGGATCAGTCTCGACTGGCCGCGGATCTGCTCCATGAGCAGGGAGTTGCCCTCTTCGGCGTCGAAGTCTATCGAGTGGGGCGAGTACACCAGCGCCTTGTCGACGCCGGCCTTGTCCATGACGTCGATCGTGCCTTCGACCGTGTCCTCGCGGACGTACCGATCGAATCGCCTGCCCAGCGCGACGCAAGCGTCGAAGGTGGGAACCGACGACTTGAAGTGGAGGTCTACCTCGCCCATGATTGCTCCTCGTGTACACGGGACGGAGCCAGAAGCTCGCCCCGCGCTGCTTGAAACGACCGATGGAGTGTAGCAACCGCCATGTTGCCCGTCAACCGCGCGGACCTACGCTTCAGGTCAACGGCATCAGTTGGACGCTGTGCATTGTTCGACTATGGATCGTTACTGCCACGATATTGAGAACGACAGGTCTCGTTTACTCTACACATATGCCGCTACACTTCGGTCTCGCCTCTAGCGTCTCCGCAGGACCAGGTATAGGAAAATGCCCGCAACTAGAACACCCGTGATGAGGAGGAGGATAATCAGCGTCATGCGTTGGCGAGGGGTGCTATCTATGCTGGGCAGGGTGCTGCGAATACGATCCGTGGCGTCCCCGATGATGGGGATCCGGGGCCTGCTTGGAGCATCAGACAGAACCGTTGGTACGGCGGTGGGCGGCAGAGCCGGGGCAACTATAGGGGGAAGCGCATCTGTGGCTGCGGGCGTCGCTGTGGGTGTGAGCGTATGAGTAGGCCAAGGTGTTGGCGTGTAGGTCGGTACACGTGCGATTGCCGGCGCAACCGTGGCCGCAGGGGTCGGTGTAGGTATCGATGAAGGAGTGGGAGTAGGAGAAGACGTCGAGGTGGCAGTCCGCGTTGGCCTTGGGGTGTAGGTTGGCACAGGTGTATGTGTAGCCGTCGGTGTGGGAGTCGACGTTGGGGTGAGAGTCATCGTGGGTGTGTATGTTGGCTCAGGCGTGTGAGTCGGAGTAAGCGTAGGAGTAGGCGTGTACGTCGCAGTCGGGGTGTAGGTCGGCGTAGGCGCATTAGTGGGCGTGGGCATCGCCGTCGGTGTATAGGTCGGCGTTGCAGTGAAGATGGGCGTGGGCATCGCCGTCGGTGTATAGGTCGGCGTTGCGGTGAAGATGGGCGTGGGCATCGCCGTCGGTGTGTAGGTCGGCGTTGCAGTGAAGATGGGCGTGTACGTCGCCGTAGGCGTATAGGTCGGGGTTGCAGTGGAGGTGGACGTGAACGTCGGGGTTGCAGTGGAGATGGGCGTGAACGTCGGGGTTGCAGTGGAGATGGGCGTGAAGGTCGGGGTTGCAGTGGAGGTGGACGTGAAGGTAGCCGTTGCAGTGGAGGTGGGCGTGTAGGTAGCCGTTGCAGTGGAGGTGGGCGTGTAGGTAGCCGTTGGAATAGGCGTATTGGTTGGTCTAGGCGTCGGTGTGGGTGTGAACGTGCCCTCCGGTGTATGAGTCGGCGTGGGGGTGGCCGTCGCTGTGGCCGTTGGTGTATGAGTCGGCGTATGGGTGGCCGTTGGTGTATGAGTCGGCGTATGGGTGGCCGTTGGTGTATGAGTCGGCGTATGGGTGGCAGTGGGAGTATGAGTCGGCGTATGGGTGGCCGTTGGTGTGTGAGTCGGCGTATGGGTGGCCGTTGGTGTATGAGTCGGCGTGGTGGTGGCCGTCGCCGGCGGTGGTGGCGGTGGTGGCGGTGGTGGCGGAGGAGGCGGCGGTGGTGGCGGAGGAGGCGGCGGTGGTGGCGGAGGAGGCGGTGGTGGCGGTGGTGGCGGTGGTGGCGGAGGAGGCGGAGGAGGCGGTGGTGGCGGAGGAGGCGGGGGCGACGTGTCGCAACTTAGGCCGCTGTCCAACACAGAGACAGACTCTCTCTTTGGGTCTACTTCCACATGGGTATCCCAGCCGGGGTGCAAATCCACGGTAATTCTACGGCCCGGCGTGCTGACGCCATCACAAGGTACCCCATAGGTCTCGGTCTTAGCACTTTGCCCCGCCCAAAATGCAACCGCGATCAATTCGTCGGCCCACAAATGACCATCTTCGTCTTCGTGATCATCATGCGTATCGAATACCCTAACTCCCCCATGAATTTTCCATTCGCAACCCTCCGGTGGGGTTGGACTGATGCCTACGCCGATGGACAGCCGTCCGCCTTCCCGCACCGGCGAAGGAGAAAGGCTATTCATGCTTACCTCATACCTTTCGCCTTCCATCAATGCATCTTCGCATCTGGTCGCAGCGTATGCGTCGCTGCAGGCGGCGAGAGCAACCAAAGCAAGGGAGAGGGGAAGAAAAGAAAGCGGCACGGCCTTCAGCTTGCGTACGAACAAGCCTTTCCAGGTCGACATAATTAGTTGGATCAGTGCCGCTCTCATGGACGTGAGATCAAGTTCGAATCGAGGACGCCGGCGGGCGTCTCAGAATGCCGAGTGCGGGAAGTACCACGGTCGTCAACCGCTGGTTTCAATCTTCAGGTCATATCACCCTCCCTTGCATGTTGATGATATTGTTCTGTGACAAATAGTTTACCCTATTCTAACAATAGTACAATTCCCTAGCGAACGTATTTTCGATAATCTGCGGAATCGATCCCTTCACGATTGATCCAGTGTCTTTGGCGAGATTGGATCGTCGAGGGACAACACTCCGGCGCCAACGTGACCAGTTGCTCAAGACACCTAACTCCCCGAAAATCGTCTTCCAAGCCTTGTTAGCACGGGCGATGAGCAATCCGGCCATGACCGTAGAAGTGCTGTATACTTCGGCGAATGCGGTAGCGGGGGATGTTGTCCATCTGAGCGTAGGAAATGGCCCATTCCGCAGAAGCCCGTGGGGAGGACGATCGATGCGGACGGCGATATTAATTTGCTTTGTGCTAGTGGCCGTGGCGTGTTCTCAGGCGAGCGCACCCTCTTGTCCCGACGGGACCGACCGATTCACGGAGTATCAGCTATTCATGGGCCGGAGCGGGCCGGACGGCGAGATCGTAGACGACGCGGCGTGGGACGCATTCCTCGCGGATACGGTCACGCCCCGGTTCCCGGACGGCCTAACCGTCCTCGACGGCCAAGGTCAATGGCGAGGCTCAGATGGGCTGATCAAGAAGGAGCGCTCCAAACTGCTCGTAATACTAGCTCCGCCGGATGACGACAAGACGCGCTTAATCGACGAAATCTCGGACGAGTATAAGCGCCGTTTCAACCAGGAGTCGGTGCTCCAGGTCGTGGACGACGCCTGCGTTTCGTTCCGCTAGTCTGAATGGTGCTTGCGGAGGCGGGGGAGCAAGTGAGTGGGAATCGAACCTTCTCCGCCTACATCTGACCGGTAACCTGAATGGGCAGGTCCTTGTAGCGGACCCAGATCTCTACCGACTGAAGGACACGGTCGGCGGTAAAGCCCTCCCATCGCCGCTCCATTGTGACCTCGACCACATTGTCGCCGCGCCGGATGACCTCGCGGGGAACATCGAACTCGAACCAGTAGTGCGTGTTGATTCTCTGAGGCATCCCCACCTTCACGGGCATGTAGGGAACGAGACCGCCGTAGAAATGGGTGATCTTAGCCTCGTCCGTCGATAGCTCGTGACCGTTGATCTTGTACGCGATCGTGTCGTTCGGGTGCGGCTGCACAACCCTGACTCCCAACGTCACGCTCTCCAGCTCGTCGTCTTCGATGGCCGAGTCGAAATCGTCGCTCACGGGCACGTTCACCACTGCGTTCGTCCCCTCGTCGAGTGTCACTGGCAGAACTCGCTCAGGGAGATACGGGTCGGGCCTGGCCGTTGTTGGCGCGACAGGATAGTGCTTCGTCTTGCGCGCGTATGCGTCCGGGTCGGCCATTTCGCGTATCACTTCGTACTCGGTGTTGGTGTGCGGCCACTGGAGATCGGCCAAGTACACACCGTCAGCGCCCGCCGCGTGGTAGTTCCCCGCCACCGCTCTCGACATCTCTATCGTCACGTCGTGGTAACGGTCGTCATACGTATCGCGCCCCATGGGGGGGTAGATCCCCACACCAACATCGCGTGCCTCCTCAACCATCCATCCGAAATGGGGCTTGGGGTCGATAATCGTCACGTCGCCGAACGGCGTCACCCAGTCGACCAGCCCTTCACGTATCCACGTCCGCACGTCCATCCCCACGTCGAGGCACGCCTGCTCGCTCGGATGCACGCGAATCGCCAGGGACAGCTCCCTCCCCTGCCGTCTTCCGATATCGCCCAGTAGCGCGCGAATGCTGCGAATCCACTCGGTCAGGATGGGGATATTCTGCCGCACCTCCGACGGCTTGAAGAAGACGCGGATGTACTCGTCGATCTCCACGCCGTCCGCGCCGTACCGGTCGCAGACCTCCTCGATCACGCTCAGCCGCTCCTCTCTCACATCGGCCCTTGCAAAGTCGAGGGCTGTGGCAGTGTACGGTTTGTCAGGGTCTTCCTCGCCGATCATCAAGTCGGGGTTCTCGTACTTGAGCCTACCGATGGTGTAGTTGCTCCCTTCGGGCGCGCCCGCGTCGTTGATGCGGATGCTGCCGAGCACTCTGATGCCCTTTTCATGCGCCCTGTCGACGACGACCTTGAACGGGTCGAGTCCACGTTCGAGCGCGGAGGCGAGGTTCGCCGCCGCACGCCACCACACGAGGCCCGAGTTGTGCGGCATCGCGTTCTCCCCGAACTTGACGCCGACCTTAGTGTCGTACAGAAACGTCTGGCCCATGCCGGTGCCGTACACAAGCGTGTCGACGCCCGTCCCGATGAGATCGTCGACCGGCTTTTGAAGCCGGTGGAGGCTCATCGGGGGGTCGAACCGGTACATGAGGTAGTGACGCGAATCGTGGTAGTAAATCAAGCGTGGTTTCGTCATGACACCCTCCTGGTGAATAGTGGCCCGCCCGCCTCAAGAAATCCTTACTGTGGCGGTATTATAACCGTAGTATCGCTCACTCGGCACACCGACATATCGGCTCAGTCTCAAATTGGAGTTTCAGAAGGCCGGTTCGCTTTGGCTTGTGAGGACTCGGTCTCATCATCACGTATTGTCGAGCGTTGCTGTGGTATAGTCGATGGACTCGATGAAGGAGATGTTCGTGGAGCATACTCACGACGGGATCCGGCTTACGACACTGGCCCACTGCGCGGGCTGAGCCGGTAAATTCAGTCCCAGCGACCTGGCGCAGGTGCTGCGTCAGCTCCCGCCGGTACGTGACCCCAACCTGCTCGTCGGCGTCGACACCGCGGACGATGCCGCCGTCTACAAGCTGAATGACCGGACGGCGCTCGTTCAGACGGTGGACTTCTTCCCCCCGGTCGTCGACGACGCATTCTCGTTTGGGGCGATAGCGGCCGCCAATGCGTTCAGCGACGTGTACGCAATGGGCGGCAGGCCTCTGCTTGCCTTGAACATCGTCGGCTTTCCGGTCGATCTTCCCAAGGAAATACTCGGTCGCGTCCTGCAGGGGGGCGGGGCGAAGGCGCAGGAGGCGGGCGTCCTCGTCATTGGGGGACACACCGTCGACGACGCGGAGCCGAAGTACGGGATGGCGGTGACCGGCACGGTCGAGCCGGGTAAGCAGATCACCAACGCGGGCGCGAGGCTCGGCGACGCGCTCGTCCTCACCAAGCCGATCGGCACGGGCATCATCACGACGGCGGGCAAACGGGAGCAGGTGAGCGCAGACGTGCTGGACAACGCGGTTGCCGTCATGAGCGCGCTGAACCGGGAAGCATCCGAGGCAATGGTGAAAGCCGGCGTTCACGCCTGCGTGGACGTTACCGGATTCGGGCTGATCGGGCACCTGCTCGGGATGCTCGGTGCGAGCAATGCCTCGGCAGAGGTCTCTTTCGCGGATGTGCCGCTATTGGACGGGGCGGAGCAACTCGCGGCGGACGGTGTTGTTCCAGGCGGCACCCAGCGAAACCGGAAGGCGGCCGAAACCTCGGTGGAGTGGGCGGCTGAACTTCAGGAACACGAAAAGCTGTTGCTGTGCGACGCGCAGACTTCCGGTGGGCTGCTGATTGCAGTCTCGGAAGACCGCAAGGATGCGCTTATCACGGAGCTGCAAAGTGGCGGTGTCACGTCAGCTGCCGTAGTTGGACACATTGCCGACGAGGCCCCAAGAACGATCCGAGTAGTGGCATAGGGCTGGTGTACGGATAGATTGACACTCCATCTGACCCTATTCCTGTCGGTCGTGAATTCCGTCCTGTTCATTGCGCTCGCGTGCGGGCAGCCGGACATGCCTCAAACCTTGCCCGCTCCGGCAGCGACAAGCGCCCCGTCTGCCACACCTGTGCCCACGAGCACACCGTTTCTCATCCCGACGTCGACCAGCACTCCGGAACCTACTTCTACTCCGACAGGTGTGCCCACCATCACGCCTACTCCTACCCAATCTTCTACGCCGACTTCGATGCCGTTGGACACGGCTACCCCTGTCCCGACGGTCACACTGACACCGACGAGGCCGCCTACGCCGTCTCCGATACCAACCAACACCCAGACACCCGAGCCTACGGTCACGCTGACGCCTGCCGGCTTACCCACACCGTCTCCAATGCCGACCAACACCAAGACACCCGAGCCGACGGCCACAGGGACAGTCACAAGGACACCGCCGCCGACACCCGTTCCAATTACCACGAGCGCCCCGACGGCCACATCTACACCTGTAACAATAGTGACATCGTCACCGACGCCCTTCCCTACCCCCACGCCGGTACCGACAAGCTCGCCTACGTCTACGCCGACCCGGACACCACAACCCACCGCTGCCCAAACCCACACGCCCTCACCAACGCCCACTCCCACCGAGACGTCCACGCCGAGTCCCACACCGGGAGGTGACGACGGCGGCCTGGCTATCGCCTGTGTCTTCTTCGACGGCGTGGCATCAAGACAGGAGCCGGACGAGTACGTGGAAATCGTCAACGCGGGCGAAACAAACCAAGACCTGAACGGGTGGCGTCTCGTGGACGTGTCGGACGAGGGGCCAACGTTCACGTTCCCGGCAATCGTCATCCCCGCCGGCGGGCGTGCGCGCGTGTACACGAACGAGGTACACGAGGACTGGGGAGGGCTGAGCTTCGGTCGCGGGACGGCGATCTGGAGCAACACCGAACCCGACACCGCAGGACTCTTCGACGACGCCGGGATGCTGGTCTCTACAAAGGCCTACCCGCCGGGGTGTCCGTAGGCATCTTCGCGAGACACCATCACTGGCGCGCGTTTACGAGATAGCACCCTGCTCTCGGCCCGCCTCCTCGAACACCGCGAGGGCGCGGTCGAGCTGCTCTCTCGTGTGCGCCGCCGACATCTGGACGCGAATGCGGGCCTCCCCTCGCGGCACGACGGGGAAGCTAAATGCCACGACGAAGACGCCGCGGGCGTTGACCGCCTGCGCGAGCGCCACGTTCTTCTTTTCGTCCCCGATCATAATGGGCACGATGGGATGGTCGCCGGGCACGATATTGAAGCCGAGTTCGTCCATCTTGCTTCGGAAATATGCCGTGTTCTCGTGGAGTCTTTCGCGCAGCTCCGGACGCGCCTGGAGGATGTCGAGGGCCGTCAGCGCGCCGACAACGATCGGCGGAGCCAACGTGTTGGAGAACAGGTACGGCCGGGAGCGCTGCCGCAGGATGTCGATGATTTCCTTGCGGCCCGTTGTGAAGCCGCCCGACGCGCCGCCCAGCGCCTTGCCCATCGTGCTGGTAATCACGTCGACGCGGTCGATGACGCCCTGCTTGTCGACGCTGCCCCGCCCCGTCGGGCCGAGAAAGCCAGTCGCGTGGGAGTCGTCGACCATCACCATGGCGTCGTACTTGTCAGCGAGATCGCAGATGCCAACGAGGTCGGCCTCATCGCCCTGCATCGAGAAGACGCCGTCCGTAGCGATCATGCGGAACCGGGCGTCCTGCGTCTCCTTCAGCTTGTCCTCGAGGTCCGCCATGTCGTTGTGCTTATAGACTTTGCGAGTAGCCTTGCAGAGTCGGACACCGTCGATGATGCTCGCGTGGTTCAGGGCGTCGCTGATGATCGCGTCCTCCGGCCCGAGCACCGTCTCGAACAGACCCGTGTTGGCGTCGAAGCACGAGGTGTACAGGATCGTCGCCTCGGTGCCGAACCAGCCCGTGATCTTGTCCTCGAGCTCTTTGTGGATGTCCTGCGTACCGCAGATGAACCTTACCGAGGCCATCCCGAACCCATGCGTCTTCAACCCCTCGACGACGGCCTGCTCGATCTCCTCGCTATCCGCCAGCCCCAGATAGTTGTTGGCGCACATGATGAGCTCGTGCCCCGTGGACGTATCGACCTCCGCTCCCTGCGGGGTCCTGATGATCTTCTCCTCCTTGTACAGGCCGTTCTCCCGGATGGTATCGAGCTCGTCCTGCAGGAAGTCCTTGACTGCGGTGTATGCCATACGGCTCTCCTTCGCCGATTACGTGATGCGTGATAGGGTAAGCCGCCCTGTGTGGGATTGCAACGCGGGACGGAATGCGTCCCGACCTTGTAGCGGAATTCGTAGCGTCCTAGAGGGGTTGCCCTACTTGACCAGCAAGGAGAATGGTGTAGTGAACCCGGCCTCTCTCACACCCTTTTGGGCGGATGTGTATGACATCATAAGGCCGTGAATCGGAACCAAGCGCTGCGCCAGCGGATCGACTCCCAAGAAGGCGTTTTCCAGGGCGATTGCGCCGAGTAGTGGAGGCGTACCTTCGTCGTTAAACAGCACCTGGGTAATGATTTCTTGGTCTTCAACTCGCACCCGCGCGTATCCCACGTCCATTGTCCTGACTTCACCCTGAGCGAACTGGAACGCCTTCCGTGTTGTGGGTTCCACGTCAAGCCGCTTCAGCACCGACGCGGGCACGGCGGTCATGGTCGCGCCCGTGTCCACGAGAGCGCTCACCGCTACCCAATTCTCGGCGGTCGTGCCGCCGATCTCTATTTCTACTTGAAATGTGCCCACTCTTGATGCCTTGGCTGTTCGGAACGGGGATTGATGAGGTTGGTATCAGTATACAGTCATAATGCGGAGGGGGCGGTGCCGTACAGTATGGGTGGTCGGCTACTCTTCCACGGACCCATACGTCTCTTGACATATGTCCGACAGAAACTGACCATCAAACATCCATTGAGACACGGGGTTATGCACAGTGAGTGCAAGACCTTGTGCTCCCATTTCCGTTCTTGTTGCTTCCTGCAAGGAACTCCCATCTCCTAGGAACGTTACTCGTTCCTCTCCAGTCACAATCGCTTCCCTTCCGGTCTCTACACATTTCAAGAAAGAACCAATTGGTATTCCAATTTCACTAAAGTTCGGATTAGAACTGCTGCCCTTGAATGCACTGGGACCTGAAGTGCGACGATCACCTAATTCCATCTTGAACTGCAACGTTACGTCTGAGGTCACATCCCTCCCACCTGGCCATACACTAAGAAGCGCCTTCACTTGGCTCACTGCAACCTCGAAAAATTCCCGACCAAGGTTTCGCCTGCTTGGACTGAAAGCTCTGTGGAGGGCCGTCTCAAGCTCTGTGGCTTGTTCATTCTCGACCTCAATCGCAAAGGCGCATTCGAAGGGCTGGGGAACTCCCGTAGTATAAAGTTGCTTCATTCTGATCTGCGGATCATCTTGGCCCGTCTTTCCAATCTTGACGATGCCAGGCATGGCGCGGTTGGTTAGCACATACACAATGGCGGACATGAGGAATCCTTCTTTGCATTAGTGGCTTGGCGTTGCTCGGGGGAACGCTTCGACAAGCTCAGCGTGAACCGAATATCCCCTCACCCGCTGGGTACGAGGTACTTGCGCGGGATCTCGGCGCCGACGGTGTACTGGATGCGGCCGATGCGCACCATCTGGTAGACGTTCACGCGGAAGTCGGGGTTGATGGAGGCGTGCATGTAGGCGTCGCGCTCTGACACGCCGTACTCGGTGACCATCCACTCCATGAGGTTCTCGATGGCGCTCTTGACCGCGTCCTCAAGCGGACGGAAGGAGTAGAGAGCGACGATGGAGTCGTCCTTCTCGAGGCGAACGAACGGTATATTCTTGTTCTTGATGACGCGGCACGAGAGGGTCAGCTCTCCGCGAGTCTCGTCCGCGGTGCCGTAGAACTCGGTGTCGCCCTGGCTGGCGTGAACGTCCCCGACGTAGAGCAGGCCGCCCTCGTGGTAGACGTTCAGGTACACCCGCGTGCCTTCCTTGACGTCTCGCACGTCGAGGTTGCCGCCCCACGGGCCCTGCCCGACCGCGCTGGTCTCAACCTCGCGGTCGGGCGCCGTGCCGATGGTGCCGATCATCGGCGCGAGGTCCCAGGTGATCTTGTCGTTGAAGATGCCCACGCCATCCCTGGTCGTCCCGCTCGGCCCCGGAAGATGCTTGATGATGTGGACGAACGGTCCCCTCAGAGACTGCCACTTGTACGAGTCTCCGAGGGGACTCTGTCCGGGCCGGAAGTTCGTGAATCCTTGATCGTCGACGATGATCCGTTCGACCGTGACCTCCAGCAGGTCGCCTCGCTCGGCCCCCTCGACGAAGACCGGGCCGCCGATGGGATTGCCCTTCGGCGGCTCGAAGTTTCGCGTCGGGAAGTCCATGATGTGCGGCGCGACGTCTGCCGAACGCACCTGACCTGAACCGGCGTCCTCCGTCTCCACGACGAAGCTCTCGCCCTGAGCGACACGCAACAGCGGCTCGTCGCGATGATCGAACTCATACTTCATCGCCTCGTCGCGCGTGATTCGCTGCATTTTTGGTATCGCTCAGGTAGTTGAACTCGCTAGCATTTGTCCGACGCGATGTGGGGGCAGTCCAGGAAGTGGGTGCTCCCGTAACGCACTGATCTTCTTCCTGGATTGTTGAGGTTATCGATTCCATCCTCAAAGTACCACAGCGGGGACTCGTAGCTGTAGTAGTCGTGCGCCCCGAAAGTGGTCGATATGTTTCGCAGGTTGTTCCTCTTGAAGAATACTCCCGGCGCGCCGCCCGTGAACCCAACCGTGCCGAGGTGATAGGCGTTTTCCACGTTCAGCCTGAAGATTGCCTTTCCTCTCTCGACCCGTCCGGGATCCAGCATCGTATACTGCTTCCCATCCTTGTAAAGCCCCTGCATCTCCATCAGGAACCCGTCAGGATCGGCGGGGTACCGGCCCTGTGGCGCCAGTGGCAAAAACTCGTTCTCCGAACAGGACGGGCACTCAACTTGGGGCGCGCCGACCGGCGCCATACCTTCCACGCCGCCGGTCTCGAAATACCTGCCCATCTCTCTTCCAGGGCCACTGGCCCGATACGGGAGGAACTGAGTCCAGTACCAGGGGTTCGTCATGAGTGACATGGACCTCATGCGGATTGGGGCCTCTTCTCTTCCGAAAGCCCGGTTCCGTCCTTCTTTGAAGTCCAGCTTGATGCCCATTTCGGCCCACTGAGACTGCATCAGCTCCGCAACAGGCATGAAGTTGGCCCTGAACTCGGAGAAAATCTCCACATTCCCGGTGCCGTCAAGCCGGTTCCGGAACCCATCGCCATCCGTGTCTACCAATCCAAGACCGTCCAGGATTTCGTTGGCTTTGGCAATGTCTTGTACAGCCAGATATCCGGGCCACTCGTCTCCGGGGTAGTACGGCGTCGCCGGATGCGGCACCCACGCCTGAGGCGTGCCAAGCCCAAGGTAGACCAATTGGTTGATCGCGTTGCGGTCCATGCTCAGGGACAATGCCTCTCGGAACTCTTTCGTCCTGAACAACTGGCCCAATTCAGCGTCAAGGTTGAACTCCGGGTTGATCTGAATTCCGGCGTCGTTGCCATGCGTCTTGGTCCAGCGGCCGACGCTGTAGTCGCCCTTCTCCATGTGCGCGAAATACAACGGGACCTCAGCCAAGACGAAGTCGCCGGAGTAAGGCCCGTCCGTTTCCCCGTTCATCGATCTGAAGACCGATGTCGCGATATTCTCCGCCTTGTTGAAGGTGTAGGTGTCGAGGTACGGGAGCTGGTTGCCGAGCGGGTCGACGCCGTGGAAATAGGGATTGGCGCACAGTGTTTCCTGATCGTCGGCCCCACCGTCGCACAGGTAGAAAGCGTCTGTGACGGGAATATCAGCATCGTAGCGGATGCTGTATTTCCCCTTCCAGACCTGTGTCCAGTCCTCGTGACCGCCCTCGGTCATTAGCTTCTTGTACTCGGCGGGGTCCGCGTACTTCGGGTGGAACTTCTTCGAGAAGTGGAAGGGCTCGAAGAAGCATCCGGTCATGCGAGTACAGCCTTGGCCGGCCGCCAGCCTAGCGGCCTCGATGAACGTGTAGTTGGGGTTGTCAAAGCTCAGGGTGAAGGTGTGGTCGTCGATCTTGGTGAACTTGACCGCTTCACCCGTCACGGGGTCCTGCAGAACGCCCGGCACGACCGGGAAGAGTTCCTTGTTGTAGTTGAGATCCTCACTCCAAGCCCACTCAACATCCTGCATGGTGAATGGCGCGCCATCGGACCACTTCAGGTCTCTTCGGAGCGTTACCGTGTAGACCCGTCCGTCCACGCTCGTGCTAAAGGACTTGCAAGTGGCGGGGTAGTAGCTCAGGCCGTCGTTATCCCATTCCGCGCACGTGCCACCTACCGAGAGACCGGTCATGATGTTGTTGAATAGACGGCTGCCCCACAGTCGCGCACCTCCCCCGTAGATGCCTATCTCATCAACCGGCGGGTAGACGAAGACATCCTCGGGATGGGGCAGACGCTCCTCCACCGGAGGCAGTGAGCCTTCCTTCACCATCGCGGCGAATCGGGGGTTTTCGCTGAACTTCGTAGGTTTGGGACTGTACCCCTCGCCGAAGAGCAGTGGGACGCCCGGCTCCTGTACGGGGGGTACGTACTCGGCCGTGGCCATTGCACCCTCCGTGTCTGCAGGCGCCGACCGAGGCTGAACTGAGGGGGCCGAACCTGTAACGCCGGGCGCTGTGGGAGCCTCAGGGAGCGTGGCCGGTCTAGCCGGCGCGGCCGGCTGAGGGGCATTGGGCACATGAGGCGCGACGGGTTCTATGGCGGGAAAAGGCGCGGGAACGACGGCCGGTTCAGCCGCCCGAGGGGCCGCCGGAGCCTGGGGGGCTGCCGGCTCCTCGGCCGCGCACGCCAGAGCCGCCGCTACAGCGAAGCATGCCAATATCAGTGCGATTACGCTCTTTCTCATTACCGTAGACGACATCTTAATCCTCCTTCTGGTGTTCTGCTGCCTGGATACAAGCTGCGCTTCGAGTCGGATGGGGCCTCTGTTGAGAATCTGGGTTTGATGTCGGTGGTCAGGCTTTTGGTCGGACGATCGAATGATGACGAGGTGACAATTAGTGGGGTTAACCGTGGTACGCGAGCAGTTGTTCACTCCACCATTCTAAATTCGGCTTCCACTTCGCGATGTGCGGCATTATACCAAATTCTTCGGGAGTCTTTCAGCATGGGCGAAAAGGGAATGCATCAGACGCAGTTGACACGAATTCAGTCCTAAATATAGCGGCCCCGTCAGCCGGCTGTCCCAGGACCCGGTTGCTTGTTGTGCAGGTTTCAACCTGCACGGGCGACTGCTGGGAAAGAGTATGCCGCACTCCGGTACGGGCACTGCCCGACCGACCGCTCCTAGGACGACGACTCGGTGCCGCGGAAGGGATGGACCCAGTCGGCGAGGGAGCGAGGGTTCCTCGACTGGACCCAGAGCCTTCCCCTGCCGGAGAACTCCATGATGATCTGGTCGGAGAAGAGGAACGAGCGGATTTTCGCGGCGCGGGTTAGCCGGTATTCGAGGGAGGAGTCCCAAGCGACGGCGTGGCCGTTGTCGACGATGTACGCGCCGTCCACCTCGATCTCCTGGATATCGCCGTACGCGCTGAAGAACAGCGTCCCGGCACCCGACACGCGGAGGATGAACATCCCCTCGTTGAAGAGACCTCGCAAGCCCTGGAAGTCGGAGTTCGTCGACACACCGGGCGACGAGGCAAGATAAGCGCCCTTCTCCAGCAGCAGTTCCTCGCCGTCCATCTCGTACGCCATAATGTCGCCGGGCTGTCCCTGCGTGAGGCCGATGGTCCCGGGAGCGCCCTCCGCCTCGTAGGTGTTCTGGAAGAAGCTCTCGCCGCCGAGAACCCCGCGGCTCAGGCCCGACATGATGCCGCCCCTCACGGACGTTTCCGCCCGCATGTTGTCGGTCATCCATGCCATCGCGCCCGACTCGGTGACCAACTGCTCACCTGGATTGAGGGTGACCTCCGCGAGGCTGTAGCTTGGCCGCGAGTGTATGAAGTAGTCCATTACTAGCTCTTCTCCGGGAGCAGCGGCCCAAGGGTCCTGCCGAACTCGTCGGGATTGTGGCTCTGAACGTAGACGCGCCCGTAGCCGCTGAAATGAAGCACGAGTCCCTCGCTGGTGAGGAACGACGATACCCAGCTCCCGCCCGCCTTGCCGACCGAGTATTCGAGCGAGTCCTCGAATGCCACCACGTGTCCGGTGTCGATGGTGAGGCCGCCCTTCACTTCCAACTCGGTAATATTTCCAAAGGCGTTGACCAGGAGCGGCCCTACGCCCTCGACCGTAAGGAAAGACAGCGACTCGCCTGAGAGCATTCCGCGCAAGCCCTGGAACTGCGTGTCGATGTTCAGCTCGGGGGCGGAGCCGAGGTAGCTCCCGCCGGCGCAGACCCAGCGTGTGCTGCCGTCGCACTCTATGTGGGCCACCTGCCCTTGCAATTTGGGAGCCAGGCCGACCTCAGCCTCCCGGTCGTCCGCCACACTGTACCGCGAGAAGAAGAAATTCTCCCCCGCGATCATCCTCTTGATGCCCGACATGATGCCGCCGGAACTACGACTGCGGGTCGTCACGTCGATGTCGACGTTGTCGGACGCGCGGAACATCGACCCCGCCTCGGAAACGAACTCCTCCGACGGGCGGAGATGAACGAGGGCCGAACCGAACGCGCCGTTGTCAGCGATCTCTATGTGCATCTTAGAGCGATATCCCCTATTGCCAAACCGATGTCCTATCTCGTGAAGGGCGTCAGCCACGAGGCAAGCCCGGGCATGGTGCGTGTTTGCAGATATATGGTGCCGGTGCCGGAGAACTTCATCACGAGGCCCTCTCCGGACAACAGTGTGCTCTTTATGCCGCCCATGCCCTGAATGGAGTAGCTCAAGGACGGCTCCCACGCGACCACGTGGCTCGTATCGACGATGAACGAGCCGTCGATCTTCTTCTCGACGATCGAGCCGTAGGCGTTGAAGAACAGTTCGCCTCTGCCGCTGCACTCCATGAGGAACAGCCCCTCGCCGGAGAAGAGCGCCCGTCCTCCGCCGAACTTGGTGCTCAGCTCCACGCCCGGCGTGCATGCCATGAACGAACCACCCGTGAGCATGAAGGAATCACCGTTGAGCGTCCTCTGTTTCACCGTGCCGGGCTGCGCGGGAGAGAATGCGATCCCGCCGCCACTGTCAGTGGAATACTCGCCGACAAACAGCGACTCCCCGCCCGTGAACTTGCGGATGAGGGCGCTCAGGAAACCACCGAGCAGGCGCGCCTTCGACTGAATGCCGGAGTCCATCCATGCCATCGAGCCACCCTCGGCGAGGAACTGCTCGCCCGGACCCAACTGCACTCGCAACTGCCCGTAGTCGGGATTGCCGACAATGTCGATCTGCATAACGGAATCGTACCGTCGATTCGATTCGGGTGTCAATCTGAATTCCGACCAGCAAAACCAATTCGTTGTGATGTCACGATGTTTTGCCAGCGGGTTTCCCGCCCCGTATCGGGGTACGGGGTGACGATCTTTCGCGGGAATGACGACCAGGGGTTTCTCTAGGCAGATGCACTTGAAAGATTGAGGTGCAGCCGTAACGAATCGGTATGGAATTGGTGTTTCCCTCAAACTATGGCATGAGACACTTTGAGAATATGAGACAGTTTGAGAATGGCCCATCGTATTTTTCTTCCCCTTGTCCTTGAGACGAGTGGGCCCCGCGTTCCGAGGCGAGCATGCCGTTTCCCTCGAACTATGGCATGAGACACTTTGAGAATATGAGACGGTTTGAGAATGGCCCATCATATTTTTCTTCCCCTTGCCCATGAGACGAGTGGGCCCCGCGTTCCGAGGCAAGCATGCCGTTTCCCTCGAACTATGGCATGAGACACTTTGAGACTCCTTGAACTCGTACAACCCTATTCCGGTCGTGTTGGTTGTCTTATTCACGCATCGTCTCGCTCCGTTCAGCCGATCGGGGTGGTACGAGCCAAGACCGTTTCTTCGACGAACACATTATAGTTCATACGTTCTTATTAACTGAAGTTGGGAGAGGCCGGTGACTGCTTAGTTATCGAGGAGCGGGCACAATTAGGGGCTTAAAGCGTGCCCTCATCAACTCTGATCAATTATCCGGTCTGGCATCCCTCGCTCTTGGCCTGATACCCTTTCACGCGGAGTGACGCCTGCCATGAAAAACACCTACGACGACGCGATTGTGATCGACGGCCTGAACGTGAGCAACTGGGACTCGGAACGCGCCCTCAAGGGGGTATATGCCGGTCGGGTCACGGCATTCAACGCCACAATAGCCATATTCGAAAAATTCCACGAAGCGATGGACAACATTGCCGGATGGTACGAGCGCCTCGATCACTGGTCGGATACCCTGACGCCCATCACCTCGGTCGCCGACATCCGCGAGGCAAAGCGCACCGGCAAGAGCGGCGTCGTCTTCGGGTGGCAGAACGCGACGCCCATCGAGAACAACCTCGACCACCTGGCAACGTTCCACAAGCTCGGCGTGCGCGTCATACAGATCACGTACAACGAGCGCAATCTGCTCGGAAACGGGTGCTATGAGCGTACCGACGACGGGCTGAGCAATTTTGGCGTGGATGCCGTCAAAGAGATGAACAGGCTGGGCATCCTGATCGATCTCTCCCACGTTGGCGACCGGACGACCCTGGAGACGGCGGAGATGTCAGACAAGCCTGTAGCCGCGACCCACGCCAACGCCCGGTCGTTCGTCGACCACCCGCGCAACAAGACCAATGACGCCCTGAAGCTCATCGCCGAGAAGGGCGGCATCATCGGCGCGACCTGCTGGCCACCGTTCCTACCCAACAAGTTTGAATCCACCCTGCGCGACTACGGTGACGCCATCGACGACATGGTCGAGCGTGTCGGCATCGACCACGTCGGCATCGGCACCGATTACACTATCGACCGGACTAAAGAGTGGTTCGACGTCCTCCTGTCGCAGCAGGGCACGAAGTGGAATCCCCGCCGGCTCAACTACCCCGACACCGTGACGCACCCCGTCGGCATCGAGACACCCGACAAGTTCCCCTCGATTGCCGACGAGCTTGCCCAAAGGGGCTACACATCCGAGCACATCACAAAGGTGCTCGGCGGGAACTTCATGAGGGTCTTCGGGGAGGTCTGGGGCTGAGAGCAGGTAGGGCTTTGCAATCGCTTTAACCGGCCCTAGTACCGCTTCCATATGATTTTGGCAGATTCCTCAAAACACCCTCACCCTAGCCCTCTCCCACGACGGGAGAGGGGATACGCACCTCTCATTTCGACTGTCATATTCAGATGGGAACGGGACTAGACTGTGTTGCATCCCGTTTACAGTTCCTTAACTGATCGCTAACTGTGCGTTAATGCAAACGGCTCGTCCGCCTCGTACGGCATAGACGTTGAGGCTGATGGAAATGAGCCTAATTCACAATGAGGGAGTAGTAGGTCAGCATGACACAAGACCCGAGGCGACGCATCGAGATCAAGGGGGCGTACAACGTCCGGGACATTGGCGGGTACGAGACGTCGGACGGACGGATGACCCGTTGGCAGACGTTCCTGCGGGCAGACAACGTGAGCACGCTGCCACAGTATTCGCAGGACACGCTCACGTCGACTTTCGGAGTGCAGACGGTGATCGACCTCCGTCGCCAGGTCGAGATCGACGGTCAGGCGGACAACGTGCTCGCTCGGTCCCCGCGCGTGCGGTACCACAACGTCGATATCGTGGGCGACATGGTGTTCGACCAAGTTGAAAGCGCGGAGCCGCGCGAGAAGATTCACGGCAGCTACCGCAACATGCTCGACCGGCGGGGATGCAAGTTCGGCGAGGCACTCCGTGTGATGGCGCAGCCGGGGGCCTTGCCTGCAATGTACCACTGCATGGCCGGCCAGGACCGCACAGGCCTCATCTCCGCGCTACTGCTGGGTCTGGTCGGAGTGCCGGAAGGGACCATTGCCGCCGACTACACGCTGACGGCGGAGTACCGCAACTACGCCTACCTCGACTCCAACCCAGAACCCCTGGGGGTGGGCCCAGCCGACTTCACCGTAGAGGGGTACCGCGCGCAAAGCTGTCCGCCCGAAGTCATGCTCGACACACTGAGGTACCTTGACGAGCGATACGGAGGAATTGAAGCCTACGTTCGTTCGGTGGGCGTGACGGCCGAGGATATCTCTGCGTTGCGCGCGGCTCTCGTCGACTAGCGGCCCGCATCGAGCAGCCGCCCAACCCCTCTATCTCACGTGCGGGGACCACGTTGGGTTTGAAGATTCCGACGCACTGTGACACCATATCGACATGAGAATCGGTGAATTCGAGGTCGTAGAGCCGTTGCCGGAATTGGAAGACGCCATCGCCATAGCGATGCTCCGTCCATGGGTCGACGTGGGAAGCTCCGGCACCCTCACCCTGAAGATCCTCGAGCGCCAGATGACTGCGTCCGAGCTAGGACGACTGGCCCGTCCGGGCAAATTTCTCGACTTCACCCGCGAGCGCCCCGTCATGAAGTGGGTCGATGGCATCCGTTCGCTCGATATCCCGAACAGCGTCGTCAATTGCGCTCGCGACCCCGCCACCGGACGGGACTTCCTCTTTCTCCATCTCCGAGAACCGCACATGTACGGGGAGGACTACTGCGACGCCGTCGTCGAATTGGTAAAGCGCTTCAACGTGGTCGAATACTGCCGCATCGGAGGCATGTACGACCAGGTGCCCCATACACGGCCGCTCAAGATCACCGGCAGCCTTCCGGAAAAGCACCTCGACCGCCTTACCGGGTTTCTTGCTCCGAGGCGCAGCACGTACCAGGGGCCGACCAGCATCGTCAACCTCATTGGAGAGGGGCTGGAAGAGGCGGGCATCGAATCGTCCAGTCTCATGGTGCATCTTCCGCACTATGTCCAGCTCGATGAGGACTACATGGCCACGGCCCGCCTTCTCGAAGCGCTGTGCGGGATGTACAACCTGCCGACCTTTCTTGCCAACAAGACGCGCGGCGAACGGCAGTACGAGCAGATCGAGCGCGCTCTGGCAGGCAACGACGAGGTCCGCGGTCAGATCGCTCGAATGGAGCAGACCTACGACGAGGAGATCCCCCAAACGCCTGAGAATACGCCCGACGAGGTCGCCCTGCCGGAGGACATGGAGAATTTCCTCCGCGATGCCCTCAGAGGTCTGGACGAAGGGGAGTCGCAAGGCAAGGAGTGACTGACTCCCTAGCGACCGTGTTCCGCCGAAAATCACAGGATCGTGTGATGCAGTGGCGCGCAGGCCGTAATACGATTAGTATGTAAGGCAGAATGCCCGTTGAGGTGCTTGACACATTCGCGGGCGGATACTATCGTTAGATTCGGCCGCAAAGCCAAGCGCGCACCAAAAAGGAGGTCATCCATGGATAGGATTGGATTGCTAGGTGTAGGAGTCATTCTTGCCATACTTGGCATAATTCTCCGATTGAACCTGATCGACTGGCTCATCGACCTTTCCGGACTCATCCTGCTCGTCATCGGCGTCGTTCTCATCGTACTCGGCCTGATCAAGATGTTCACCGGGAGTGGGGGTTCTCAGACCGACTACTAGGGACTCTCTTCATACCGATTGAATCCGGGGAATTTCGCGTTTGATGGGCTGCGTGACTGGTGAACCCGAGCTAGTAATTCGCTGGTGACGCGGCCTGTTGTTCATGTCGGGTCTGTTCATTCAAGGTATAATAGGTAACAGACTCGAAGCCCCGGCTTCAGAAAAGAGAGAGCGGAGGAAGAATCATGGGGATGCTATCGCGGATGTCGACCGTCGTGAAAGCGAAGATGAACCGCCTGATCGACAACGCCGAAGACCCGAAGGAGACCCTCGACTACGCGTACGAGAAGCAGCTAGAGATGCTTCGCGACGTCAAGCGCGGCGTCGTGGAAATGGTCACGGCCAAGCGTCGTCTCGAGCTTCAGGCCAAGAAGGCGCGGGAGAACGCGAGCAGGCTGGACGACCAGGCCCGCAAAGCGCTGGGGATGGGGCGAGAGGATCTGGCGCGTGTCGCCCTCGAACGCAAGCAATCGGCGCTGACGGAGCTAGACGGTCTCGATCAGCAGGTCGTCGACATGGAGCACGAGCAGGAAAAGCTGACCGCGGCCGAGCAGCGCATTCAGGCCAAGGTGCAGGCGTTCCGCAACAGGAAAGAGGTCATCAAGGCGCAGTACAGCGCCGCCCAGGCGCAGGTGCGCATTGGGTCGGCTCTTTCCGGTCTCTCCGAGGAGATGGGCGATGTCTCGCTGGCGGTTGAGCGGGCAGAGCACAAGACCGAGTCGATGAGGGCCAGGGCCGGCGCGATCGACGAGCTCGCCGCGGCCGGCGTGCTGGACGCCCCGCTCGGGCTCGGCGGCGGACAGGACGACATCGACCGGGAGCTCAGCAAGCTCTCTGCATCGGCCAGCGTCGAGTCGGAATTGGCTGCCCTCAAGGCGTCCACCGGCGCCGGCCAGCCGAAACAGCTTTCGGGAGGCCAGTCATGATTATCCGAATTCTTACGGAAGGTCAGTGGCGGTTCCCAGCCGCACTTCTCGACGACCTCAACGAAATAGACCACACCATCGTCGACGTCTTGGCCGAGGACGACGAGGGAGAGTTTCGCGACCTCCTTGCCAAGATGATCGCGATGGTCAAGGAACAAGGCTCTCCCCTCGCACTCGAAGAGTTGGAGGAGTCGGACGCCATCATCCCCGAGCCGGACATCACCATCGAAGAGGCGAAAGAGCTGTTCGTGGGCACGGGCGTCGTACCGGGGTAGGGTGCTTGTCGAATGATGCCGATCTATCACGCTTCCGTCTCCAGTGCGTGGAAAATGAGCTTGACCCTATAACCCCGGGGAAATTGCGAACGCGATACTGAACGAGGAGAAGATGACAACGCAGGTTGCCGAAGAGTCCGAACAGATCGAAGGCGTGGAAGACAACGAGGCCGCTTCTTGGGGCAGCTATCCCCTCGACACCCTGCTGATCCGGAACGAACAGCGGACGGTACAAGACGTGTTGCGTCGGATAGGTCAAGAGAGGTTCGTCATGAACCCCGATTTCCAGCGTGACTTCATCTGGAACACGGAGAAGCAGAGCAAGCTCATCGAGTCCGTCCTGATGCGCATACCGTTGCCCGTCTTCTACCTTGCGGAGGACGACTATGGGCGTATGGTCGTCGTCGACGGGTTGCAGCGGCTGACCACTTTCCTGCGCTTCGTGAACGACGATCTCCGATTACGACTTCCCGACCAGGGCGACATAGATAAGAAGACATTCCTCGAACTGTCTCCCAAGCTCCAAAACCGCGTCGAGGACTGCAGTCTCATCCTCTACATCATTGACTCAAAGGTGCCCGAGCAAGCGCGTTTGGATATCTTTGAGCGCGTGAACGGGGGCGTCCCATTGACTCGACAGCAGATGCGCAACTGCCTGTTCATGGGAAATGGCACACGATTCCTAAAAGAAGAGTCGCAGACCGATCTGTTCTTGCAGGCGACTGGCAAAAGCCTAAGAACCGAGACGATGCGCGACCGGGAGTTCGTAAACCGCTTCTGCGCGTTCCAGATACTCGCTCTTGATGAATATCGGGACATGGACGACTTTCTCGCAAATGCCTTAAGGAAGATGAACGCCGAACCAGAGCTATTGCCGGCATTATCCACACAGTTCAAGACCACCCTTGCCAACAATTTCCATTTGTTCGGAAAGCACGCCTTTCGGAAGCACGCGCAAGGGCAGGAATATCGCAACGTCCTCAACGCCTCCCTTTGGGACGTCATGTCCACCGGGCTGTCGAAATATCCCCCAGAGGTCGTCGAGAAGCAATCCATGGCCGTGCTCAAGTGTTTCTATCAATTGCTAGAAGACAAGGAGTTCGCGGAATCGATCACCTACAGTCCCAATAGTGTGAAGCAAGTAAGAACTCGTTTCTCCATGGCCCAATTGATGTTCAATGAGGTACTTGGTGCTTACCCGGATTGATCTGCGGAACTTCAAGTGCTTTGAGCGCCTGCGGTTGCCACTTGCCCCTCTGACGCTGCTCACTGGCCTTAACGCATCCGGCAAGTCCTCTGTCCTGCAGGCCTTCGTACTGTTGCACCAGACCATGCGCGAACACGAATGGTCGACCCGGATTGCGCTCAACGGCGCTGGCGTCCGGTTGGGCACAGTTCCAGACGTGGTCGACGAGGTGTCCGGCCGAACGAGCGTCGGGATCGCCGTGGAGTTTGACGGCAACGTTTGCGACTGGACGTTCCAAGGCGAACGGCACGATATGTCCATGGATGTTGAAAGCGTTTCCGTCAACGGACAGACGTTCGATCGCCCACAAGAGTTGCGGCACCTGCTCCCGCAGAATGAGACGAAGTTTGCCGAACCCCTGATCCGCCGGCTGCGCGATCTAACCTACATCACCGCCGAACGCATCCCGCCCCAGAATACCTACGCGCTCCAAGACCTTCATACGGTGAGCGTCGTCGGACCCCGTGGAGAACATGCAGTGAGCGTTCTGCATTGGGGCCGCGACGAACGCGTGCTGGACGAACTCGTCTTGTCTGGTTCCCCCATCCGCCTACGACAAGTGGAGGAACGCATGCGCACGCTCTTTCCAGAGTTCAGGATGGAGATGCAACAAGTCCCGCGTACAAACACCGTTACCTTGGGATTGCGCACGTCGGACGCGACAGACTTCCATAACCCGATCCACACGGGCTTCGGCCTTACCCAAACCTTGCCCATTGTCGTCGCTGCTCTATCTACGGCCAAGGGCGACGTCATATTGATTGAGAATCCAGAGGTTCATCTTCATCCTGCGGGCCAAGCCCTTATAGGACAGTTCATGGCCGATGTAGCCGGTGCGGGAATACAGGTGTTCCTAGAAACGCACAGCGACCACGTACTGAACGGCGTTCGCCGCGCGGTCAAGTCGGGCCGGCTCAACGCGGAGCAAGTCGCTATCCACTACTTCAGACCGCGATCCGATGACCCCACACAAGTCCTGAGTCCCACGATTGACGATTCCGGCAACATCGACGATTGGCCCGAAGGCTTCTTCGACCAGTTCGACAAAGATGCGAACTACTTCGCCGGTTGGAGTGAGGACTGAAGTGGAGTTGATCTTCAACGACCTCTCCATACATGGACAATTTCACGACCTAACGGCTTTTCGAGATGCCATCGGGCGGGTGATGGCAATTCGAAGAATAGCCCGCCGGTTCGGACGGGAATTGCAGTGCCACCGAAACGTCGCCAATGCCCAAGTAACGCGCGACCTGATGATGCCCCGTGCGGTACAGTCCTTGAGTAAGGACCAGACACGAGCGCTAATGCAGTGGCTCACGCGACTCGGCCCCTTCTGGGACGACGTTCGCCAACACGGCGGTAACGATTGGTTTGAGTACAACGGCGTGATCGTCACCGACACCGCAGTGGGAGAAGCAGCCTATTGTCTCTTCCATGGAATCCCTCGCGGCCTCGTAAGCGTGAACCCATCGCAATGGCTCACGTCGCCCCTGTCAGTCGCTTGGTGTGACAACGAAGATGTGCGGAGCATCGACGTACCCAACTATTGGGATGCCGAGGAGTTGCAGGTAGCCTTAGCTGAAGCCCCTGTCCCGCTCGCCTCATGGAGAGACTTGGCGGCAACGGCCCGGAGTCGCTGCCCAGACCTGACGTTCTCTCCGGACAGTTTCGAGCCGCTCTATGGACAGCCTTTCGCCAAGGGCGCCGCCGAGCGTCTCTTGCAACTCTTGAACGTCCTGCACGATCTCAAGAATTGCTTTGATGAACGCGGCGAGCGCACACCCGAGGGTCACGAGATGTTTCAACAATACTTCACGGGTGACAAGGCTTGGTTTTCCGATTCATCCGATACGGAGAAGTCGGACTTCAGACAAAACCTAACGTTCCAGCACCCAACGCGCCCTGGGAAGTATTTATTCTGCACATGGCACGGCAAAGTCAAGACGCCCCAACTGCGGATCCATTTCTCATGGCCCATACGAGCAAACGAACCTTTGTATCTCGTGTACGTTGGGCCGAAAATCACCAAGCGCTAGGCGCACAACCTAGCGTCCGATTTTGCCTGCCGAGCGCCGAGAGACGCAACGGGCTATATTCAGTCTCTCAACCCTAACGCCCTTTACACTCCCCCAAAAAATTCACCAACTCGGCGACCAACTCGTCCGGGCGTTCCTCGGGGATGAAGTGGCCGCAGTCGAGCGGCTTTCCGTGCACGTCATGGGCGCGTTCTCGCCAGACGGAGAGCATGTCGAGGCTCTTGCCCGTCTGCCAGCCGGGACGCTTTCTCATGTCCGCGCCCCACAACAGGAGGACGGGACAATCCAGCTTGCGGCCTCGGTCGATCTCGTCGTGCCGGAGGTCGAGAGCGATGCCCCTGTAATCGAGGCAGGTCGCCCGGACGGTGTCGGGGTTTTCGAAGCAGCGAAGGTACTCGGCGTACGCCTCGTCAGTGATTGAGCCTTCCACGGCCGTCCAGCGTTCCAAGAGGAAGTCGAGGTAGAACTTCGCGTTGCTGCCGATGAGCGTCTCCGGCAGGGGCGGGGGCTGCCGCATCAGGTGCCAGTGAAACCACGCGAAGGCGAGGTCGGCATCCATGTTCTCGAACGCCGCCTGAGAGGGCACAACGTCGAGGGACGTGAAGCTCCTGACCCGCGTCGGATGGTCGAGCGCCATCCGGTGGCCGACACGTGCGCCACGGTCGTGTCCCACCACGTGGAACGACTCGAAGCCGAGTTGCTGCATCACCTCGACCTGGTCATTGGCGGTCGTGCGCTTGCAGTACACGCTCAGGTCGTCGCCAGTGGCGAGAGGCTTGTCGCTGTCGCCGTACCCCCGCATGTCGGGTACCACGACGGTGTACCGCTTGGCGAGCGGCGGGGCGACTTTGTGCCACATCACGTGCGTCTGCGGATAGCCGTGCAGGAGCAGTAAGGGCGGGCCGCTGCCATCATACCGCAGGTTGATGCCTACGCCGTTGGCGGTGAGGTTGGTGTGAGTGAAGCCTTCGAACATGAATTTCTCTCTGGATAGTGGTAGCACAGAGTAGGCTACCAGACTTGGCGAAATCAAGAGAACTTTCACGCACATATTTTCTGGACCTGTGAAAAGGCTCTGAGTCCGATCCTGTTAGGGGCCAGACAGACAGGAGCAGCGAAAGAAGACCATGATCTCAAGACTTTGCCTGTTCGGCCCAACAGGACTAGGCATTTTGGAGATTCAACTCAGAAGTATCAGCAACTCACCACACAGCCATGGGCCGATAGTTTGACCGACGTGACTAGGTTCAGTAGCCTATCGGTGTTGTCGGCAGAATGGGACATTACTTGAACTGAGGAATAGGTATCACAACTCGGGAGAGAATATTCCGGGACGAAGCTGGCAGGCATGGCCCATGTCATCCTTTGATTTGACCAACCACGTTGCACTTGTTACCGGTGGAAACCATGGTATCGGTGCCGCCACCGCCCGAGTCTTGGCTGATAGCGGCGCTCGTGTGCTTGTTTGCTACTTGAGATTCTTAGAAGAGGATGATCCCAGCATAAGTGAGGCATATCGAAGGAATCGGGCCTCCGATGCCAAACACGTCATCGCCCATATCCAGGAGAAGGGAGGCGTGGCGACAGCCATCGAAGCCGATCTAACCGATCCGCAGACGCCTCGGCGCCTATTCGATGCTGCTGAGGCTGAACTCGGACCCGTCGATATCCTTGTCAATAACGCTTCGGGATGGATAGCCGACACGTTTACGACCGAAACCCAAGACAGGCATCGTCGGGTCCTTCGCCAAATGTCCGCAGAGACCTTCGACCGGCAGTTTTCGGTGGATGCCCGTGGCACAGCCACGATGATTGCCGAGTTCGCCAGACGCCATGTAGGCCGGGGCGCCACCTGGGGCCGGATAATCAGCCTGACATCGGGCGGCCCAACTGGATTCCCGGGAGAGGTTTCCTATGGGGCCGCCAAAGCCGCCCTCGAGAATTACACCATGTCGGCGGCATTCGAACTGGCTCACCTGGGAATCACAGCCAACGTGGTCTATCCACCGGTAACGGACACAGGTTGGGTAACTGAGGAAGTCAGACGGGACGTGAAAGAGAGCGCGGATCACATTCACATTGTCGAGCCGCAAGAGGTCGCCAATGTCATCGCGTACTTGGCTTCGAACCATGCCTACCTCATTACAGGTAACCTGGTGCGCCTACGCTGAGTTTGGTGTTGAATTGCTCGTGAGCCCCCGCACCCCCTACTCGAACTCCACCGGGTTGACGACGGTGAACTCGCGGTGGGCGAGGTGGCTGCGGACGAAGATGACGTTCTCGTCCCACCACTCGCTGCCGTACATGGCGGCTTCTTTTCGCTCGATGTCCTCGGCGTCCTCGAACGTGCGTATCCACGTGAACTGCGTCCCCTCGTCGTTCACCCAGGCCGACTCGACGCCGATGCCCATGCTCCGGCACAGCGGGACGATGTCCTCGCGAAAGACCTTCAGCCAGTCGTCCATCATGCCCTTGTTAATCGTGTACGTCCGCAGCTGAGCGATCATGTTCTTCTCCTTATCGTAGAGTCACCGTAGCGGTGAATGTCGCCGAAGTGTATCACGCCGTGTGGAGCATGGGAGTGGTACCATGTTGGCCGCGCGGAGGTCTCCCATCGAATGATAATCGACTCGCACGCATACTGTTTCGAGCCCGCCGACAGCCCACGTGGATACGATTCCGGCGAAGAGCATCTCCGCTGGGTGCAGAAGGCGCAGGCCGGTCACCACCAGCCCGCGTTCCGCCTCCGCGACCGCGTCGAAGGCCCGTCCGACGTTCTCGATCCGAACAAGGGAGACCTCGACGACCTGCCGGACATGAACTTTCGCATCGACCGGGCGGCAGGGCGTGTCCTTTGGGACTACCGAGGTGAGACGTACACCAAGCACTTCTACCCGCCGAATCTGCGCAGCCTGGAGTTCACGCCGGACAGTCTCATCGGGGAGATGGACTACGCGGGCATAGACAAGGTCCTGCTTCACACGAACGCCATGCTGGGCCGCAGCAACGAGTACCAGGCAGAGTGCGTAGGACATTACCCCGACCGCATACTGTCGATGGCGCTTCTCGACGAACGCCAGATTCACAGTGACGTTGACGCGGTGATCGAGGGCCTGACGACGGCCATCCGAGACCTCAGCCTGCACGCGATCAAGTTCGGCTCGGCGGGGTATACCGTCAGCGATGAGCCGTGGGACCGAGGGATATACGAAAAATTCTGGGAGGCCGTCTCGACGCTTGGGGTTCCCATCTTCTTCACGCTGAGCACCGGTCCCGCCCGAGCCAGCGAGGCTCATCCCGACGCCTACGGACGGGAGAACTATATTGGCGAGTTCCGCATACTCATGCGCCTCATGGAGCGCTACCCCGACATGTTGTGCAGCATTACGCACGGCTTCCCCTGGCGCGTCTATCTCGACGGCGACCGCATCACGTTGCCCGACGAGATATGGGAGCCGTTCGAGAACCCGAACCTGAGCCTCGAAGTTTGCTTCCCGGTCCGCATCGGCGACATCTTTGATTATCCGTACTGCGAGGTGTGGCCGACGATGGAGGCGATGGTCGAGCGGATCGGGCCGCGCCAGCTCATGTACGGCACGGACATGCCGTTCCAGAACCGCTTCTGCACCTACAGGCAGTCGAGGGACTGGCTTGAACGTCACTTCGCGCCGTCCGCCGGCCTGAGCGACGCCGACTTGGCCCTGATTATGGGAGGGACTGCGGCGCGGGTGCTCGGAGTGGGCGATGGATAACACGAACCTGTGGAGTTCGTTGGGCAGCGATGGAGGGCACGTCGAGATCGTGGAGTACCGGCCCGAATGGCCCGCGATATTCGAGCGTGAACGGGCGGTCATTCTCGACAGGTACGGGCCATGGGTGATGGATGTACACCACGTGGGGAGCACGTCCGTGCCTGGGCTGGCGGCCAAGCCGATCTTGGATATTATGCCTGTGGTTGCCAACCCTAACGACGGCGAGAACGCCGTAGGGCCGATGACTACGCTTGGCTATCGGTACAGCGGGGAGAACGGACTTCCTGGACGTTTCTACTTTGACAAGATCGTGGACGGGCGCACGGTCGTGCAGGCCCACATGTACCCGCAAGATCATTCCGACGTGCGGAAGCTGGTGGCATTCCGGGACCACCTTAGGACGCACCAGCAGGCCACCTGTGACTACGAGCGGCTGAAGTGGGAGTTGGCCTCGAAGCACAGGGAAGACCGTGTTGCCTACACCGACGCTAAGGGCGCATTCGTCAGGGAGATCACAGCTACGGCTCTCGCCGCATCATTGGAAGGAATCTAGTGTCCTTTTTCTGATGATCGTTGTATAAAGTGAATGGGCGTGTCCAGGGGCGAATCACCCTCACCCTAGCCCTCTCCCACGACGGGAGAGGGGATTCCCCCGGACAGATATAGTCGGTGAATCTCCAAGACAGGACAGGAGGAGGAGGAACGATGATTATCGACTCTCACGCATACTGCTTCGAGGCGCTCGACAGCCCGCGGGGGTATGCCTCCGGCGAGGAGCACCTGGCGTGGGCGCAGGCGGCGAACGCCTCTCACCATCAGCCGGCGATGAGGATACCCGACGGGGAACTTGGGCCGTCCGACGTGCTCGATCCCGCTGGGACGCACGATATCGACAACCTCCCGTACTTGCGGTTCCGTGTAAACAAGCCGAGGGGCCGAGTCGTGTGGAACTGGGAGGGGCGGGAATACACGAAATACTTCCTCCCGCCGAACCTGCGGAACACGGAGTTCACGCCGTTCAGCCTCGACTGTGAGATGCACTATGCCGGAGTGGACGCCGTCCTGCTGCACACCGACCCGTCGCTCGTGCGGGACAGCTCGTACCTGCAGGAGATCGTCGAGCGCTTTCCGGGCAGGATGTACGCGATGGCCCCGGTGGAAGAGTGGCGCATCATTGCGGAGACCGACGCCGTGATCGCGGAGACCGTTCGCGCCATCGAGGAACACGGGCTCCATGCCGTCAAGTTCATCCCACCGCTGTGCTATAGGACGAGCGACGAGGCGTGGGACGACGGGCGGTATCGCCCGTTCTGGGAGGCGGTGACCACGCTCGGCGTGCCCATCTTCTTTACGCTCGGCGCGGGTCCCGACGACCTCAAGGGCGTCGCGCGCACGAAGTTGGAGGAGCAGCGCGGCTACCTTGACGAGCACCGGACGCTCATGCGCTGGATGGAGCGGTACCCGGACGCGGTGTGCAGTCTCACGCACGGCTTCCCGTGGCGGACGTTCCTCAACGACGAGCGGGAAGAGATCGAACTGCCGGATGAGATATGGGAGCCGTTCTCCAACCCGAACGTGAGCATCGAGGTCTGTTTCCCCGTGCGGCTCGGCGATATTTTTGAGTATCCTTACCGCGAGGTGTGGCCGACGTTGGGGGCGATGCTGGAACGCATCGGGCCAGCCAACCTCATGTGGGGGACGGACATGCCGTTCCAGAACCGCTTCTGCACCTACCGGCAGTCGCGCCAGTGGATTGAGGGGCAGTTCAGGGACTGGGCAGGGCTGAGCGCCGACGACTTGTCGCTGGTGATGGGCGGGACGGCCGCGCGGGTACTGGGGGTGTAGCCTGCCCAGTACCCCGATACGGGGCCACCAGGGGGTATCACCCTAGCCCTCTCCCGTTCGCGGGAGAGGGGATTTGGATTCCGGCCCCGATGGGAGTACAGGGCAGCCGTCTAGCGGAGTTTTTTGTAAATGTGTGTTATTTCCCTTGTTATCGTAGAGTTGAACGGTGAGGCAATCGCCTTGGCGTTTGGCCGCTCATATGTAGTGTGGCACATGCGTTCTTTTCTATCAAATTCGACAGGCTGGATGTAAGTGTTCGGAGTCGTTGGGGTGAACGTCCCCGCCCCTCTGGATTCCTGCCTTCGCCGAAATGACGGTGGGCTGCTTGGCAAGGGGTCCTCACGGAGTCTGAAAGGTCAGCAACTGGGCCGTCACCGCCAAGATATGCGGTCTGCGACCCTCGACTTGGCTCCCAACGCTATCCGTTCCTCGTTCGGGCGGTAGACCCCAATCAAGTAGTCGTACTCGCCTCTTCCAATCTGCTGACCGGGTGCTTCTCCGTCTTGCAAGAGAGTCTTTGTCATTCTCACGAAGTTGTCTCCCAGTTGCTGTGCCCTGCTCTGAGAAGTCGCTTGGGCAACGACTAGCACGAGGCTGAGGGTGTGCTCGTCCTGAGAGATTGCAGCATCGCGGACTTCCGGGTAGCCCTTGATTCCTTCGATGATCACCTGCCCAAGCTCCTCGATCGTGGGCGGCTCCGGCGTAGGCACAGGGGTTGATGTTGGCTCCAGCGTGGGAGTCGGCTCTGGCGTAAGGGTCGCCGTCGGGACAGGGGTCGATGTCGTAGTCGGGACGGGTGTCGGCTCTGGCGCCGGTGTCGCCGTCGGGCTTGGCTCGGGCGTCAGCGAGCTTGACGTAGAGACTTCTATGCTGATCTCTACGCCTTCCACCTCTCCTGCGCCAATTGCCTTAACGCGGTACTTGTGCTTTGCGCCACTCCTGAGTCCCATATCGGTAAACGTCGTCACCACTACGAAGTGATGCTCGTCTCGTCCAAGGGATACGTTTCGTGTCACTTCATAGCGTTCGACCGGAACTACGTTGCTGTTGGCTGGTGGCTTCCATTGCAGTGTGATCGAGTCCTCGGTCACCTTGACTGCTTCAAGGTTCTGCACACTCCCCGGAGGAGGAACGGGAGTGTGAGTCGGCAATGGTATCGGTGTTGGTGCGGCAGTTGGAACAGGAGCGTTCGTAACAGTTGGTACGGGTGTCGGCGTCGGGCTTGGCTCGGGCGTCGGCGAGCCTGACGTAGAGACTTCTATGCTGACCTCTACGCCTTCCGCCCCTCCTGCGCCAATTGCCCTAACGCCGTACTTGTGCTTTGCGCCACTCCTGAGTCCCACATCGGTAAACGTCGTCACCGCTACGAAGTCATGCTCGTCTCGTCCAAAGGATACGTCTCGTGTCACTTCGTAGCGTTCGACCGGAACCACGTTGCTGTTGGCTGGTGGCTTCCATTGCAGTGTGATCGAGTCCTCGGCCACCTTGACTGCTTCAAGGTTTTGCACACTCCCCGGAGGAGGAACGGGAGTATCGGTTGGCAGCGTTGTCGGCGCCGGAGCGGCAGTTGGCGCGGGCTGTGTCCGCGCCGCAGGGGTGGGTTCAGGCTGAGGGTCGTCGCCGCAACCCCCGACCAGGAAAATCGCAACGATGCTAACGACGGCTATTGCGAATGTCCGATGTGCCATGTGGTTCCTAAACCTACTTTATGTTTGAACTTTCCTTCCGGAGACGGTGGCCGTCTCTCCATCAACACATTTCACGCTCCAGAATTCCTACTGAGCGCCAAGGGCTGATACGAGACGGACGAACGGGGTAGACGTGTACCATCGGTCGCTCGGCGGGCAGTTTAGCAATCAGGGGAAAATAGTTCAACAGAGAACGGAGCGGGGTTAGAGCTTTTCCAAAGCCGCTTCTCGCCCTAATCGACCGTCCCAACCCTTACTTAAACATGGGGATGACTTCGCGGCCGAAGAGGTCGATGGAGGTCATGACTTTGTCGTGGGGGATCATGTCGGTCTGCATGACCATGAGGACCTGGTCGGCGCCGGATTCCTCGTGGGCGCGGACGCCGGTCGCGCAGCTATCGGGGTCGCCCGCGATGATGATGCCGCGCTCCGACAGTGTCGAGGGCTCCAGTTTCTCCCAGATGGCGCGGGCCGCGTCTTCGTCGGACTCGGAGGCGCTCCCGATGAGGAAATTATCGAACTCCCGCTGGAGGTGGTCGGGCAGACCGCCCCAGGCTTCGAGTAGGTTCTTGTATACGTCGCGCCGCCCCTGCACGTATGGTCGGTCGGGGCCGAAGAACGACCTGATGGCGTCGGCTCCCAGCTTTTGCGCTTCCACGTTGTCCTCGCCGCAGTAGCCGATGGTGAAGTTGCCCCACTTGTCGTTGACGACATCGCCGACTGGGTTGGCGTTCTTGATGTTCTCGCGGTACTCCTTGATGTGCTCGGCGTAGTTGGCGGGGGCCTCCGATGAGAACGCGAGGACTCCCAGCCCCTTCTCCGCGGCGATCGTGTATGTGTCCGGCTGCATGGCGGCGACCCATATGGGAGGATGGGGCGACTGCTGCGGCTTCGGATGGATGCGGCGGGGGGGGATGTTCCAGAAGTTGCCCTCCCACTGGAACTCCTCCTTCTCGCGCCAGATGCCGCAGACCACGTCGAGCGCCTCGTCCCAGATGGCGCGGGTGTCGCGGGGGTCGACCTCGAATCCCTGCTGCTCGTAGGAGTTGCTCCTGCCCGTGCCGAAGTCGATGCGTCCGCCGGACACGTGGTCGGCCATGGCGACCTTCTCGGCGACGCGGATCGGGTGCTCGTGGGGCAGGACGACGACGCCGAATCCGAGGCGTATGCGCTTGGTGGCAGTTGCGAGGGCGCCGATGATTACCTCGGGGGCTGAGGAGCCTGAAAAGGTGGTGAGGAAGTGGTGCTCGACAAACCAGACGTAGTCGAAGCCGACCTTGTCGGCCAGGACGCACTGCTCGATAGTCTCCTCGATCAGGGCCTTTTCGTCGACGACCCCGTCGGGCGTGGGCCGCTGCATCTCGTAGATGATCCCGAATTCCATCCCGTACACCCCTCAGGCAAGATGGTGGAATCCTACGAGTCGTCGCAGGGGGTGTCAACCGCGACGGGCGGACCTCGCCGGTCGGGCGGACTTCGCCAGTCGGGCGTATAGGGACCTTGCCGGTCGGGCGGACTTCGCCAGTCGGGCGTGAGGGGGACCTCGCCGGTCGGGTGTGAGGGGATTCACCGCAGAGGGCGCGGAGGGCGCAGAGGGGGGAGTGGGACTTAACACAGAGGGCGCAGAGGACACAGAGGGGGAGTGGGACTTACCGCAGAGGGGGAGGGGGTGCGATTTAACCTGACATTTCCTGACAAATCGTGACACGGGAGGGGGAGGATAGTAAGCAATTCAAAGTGATGGAGGTTCACCGCGGAGGTCTCGGAGGACGCAGAGGGTGAGGGAGGGGATTCAATTTAGCGAGACTGTTCCATTTTGTTCCGTTTTGTTCCGTTACCTGCCCACGGAGGGGTGAGGGTTCGACGACAGGGGGATGCGGGCGATGTGCTTCTTGCCGCTGCGGCGGCTGATGATCTGGATGGCGTCGGGTTGGATGACGGCCATTTTCTTGGGGCGGTGGGGGCAGCAGTCGCAGTAGACGGGGACTTCGCCAGTCGGGCGGACCTCGCCGGTCGGGCGTGTAGTGCCGATGCTGGGTGTCTGGATGATGGGTGTTGGGGTCATGCTGGTTTGTTCCTGTGGGAGCGAGGGGTCTTGTTGAACTGGGTTTCTCACCCTCACCCTAACCCTCTCCCGCGAACGGGAGAGGGGATATGAAAATGTGATGCATTTTGGGACATTTTGGGGCAATGGGGAAGGAGAATGTATTGCGTAGGGAGTAGGATTTGCAGCTCCTGATTAGAAGCGCTTTACAGGGAAGGTGTTTTTCTTTTCGGCCTTTCGTTGTTGTCGGAGTTGCTCGCGACGCTGGGCTCGGGAGGGAGGATTCACCGCAGAGGGATCGTGATGGTCTTGATCCGATGGGTATGAGGGTGGAGAGACCTCTTCCGGGTACCGGTCCTCGCCGGTATGGTTAGGCGAGGATGGCTCGTGAGGCGGCCAGGCTTCGGTGGCGTTGGGATCGTTGTCGTTGGGGATCACGGCCTGCGAAGGTAGGTCGTCGTCGGGATATGCGTTCTCAGCGCCCTCGGCCATTTTGCGGAGTTTGGGGTGGCCGGCCTCCTTTTCTCGGTGGGCGTCTTCGCGGTAGCGGCGGAGCAGCTCGTCCGCCTTGGAGGAGTCGCACTTGTGGCCGTTCCTGGAGAATTCCTCGGGGATGTAGGCGCGGAGCAGCTCGATGAGCAGCGTCGCGGGGGCCTTGGGGTCGCTGGCGCGGCGCAGGGCCTTCTCCTTGAGCCTGTCGTTGAATATGAGGGTTGCCATCTCGAGCCTTCGCGTGAAGCCGAGCACGTTGTCGTACTTCCATCTTTGGGCGGTGTAGCCGGTGACACCAACCTCCTGCGCAGCCGACGTAGTCGTCCCGATCCGAGAGAAGTATTCGAGGTAGGTGGTCTGCTGGCGCCAGGTCTTGCGGTCCTTGGGAGTGAAGTCCTCGAAGCGCAGTTCGAGTTCGAATTCCAGTTCTTCGGCCTCCTCGTTGGAGGAGAGGCCGAGTTCGTCGAGTCGTCGGTCTGGGTAGTAGTTCATGTGTTCTATGTTAAGGGTGGTCTGAGTATCTGTCAAAAGCGCGATTTGGTGGGGATTCACCGCAGAGGGCGCGGGGGACCTCGCCGGTCGGGCGTGAGAGGATTCACCGCAGAGGGCGCGGGGAGTACGATTCACCACAGAGGGCACAGAGAGCACAGAGTGAAGGAAATTATCAGGGTCGCGCGTGCGCAGGATTACGGCGAGGGATTCAGCGCGGAGGGCGTGGGGGACCTCGTCGGTCAGGCGTGAGAGGGGGACCTCGCCGGTCGGGCGTGAGGGTGGTGTGGATTCCCGCTTGTGCGGGAATGACGATGTGGGTGGGTGTTGGGTGATTGATGGGGTATCGCAACGCTTCTTAGATTCCTCACTTCGCTTCGCTGCGTTCGGAATGACAGTTGGCGGGGCGCTGCGTTCGGAATGACAGTTGGCGGGACAGCGGGTGGAGATTCACGGTGGAGGGCGCTGGGACGCGGGGGGGATTCTGGATTCCTGCCTGCGTAGGAATGACGGGCGGGCTGCGAGTGGGCGATAGTGTGTATGCGCGAGGGTGGGTTGGGGCGATATCATTGAGAAAAGGGGACGGTTCCGATTTCCGGAATGGTGGTGGCTATCAATGCGATCTCCCGATCCGGAATTTCAGCCCCAGTCCTGCCTTCCGTACTAGTACCGGTTCCACATGATTTTGATATTACGATTCACCCTCACCCTAGCCCTCTCCCACGACGGGAGAGGGGATAAATCGGCATCTGCCTGTGCATCATATTCAAGTTGACGGAGTACTAGGGAGAGACTTCTTCATTTCTAAGTTTCGTCGTATTCTCAGGTGGGTGGTCATTGCTCTGCTTCCGGTGGTGTTGGTGTTCGGGGCGGCGAGCGACACGTTTTCGCTGAATCCGGCGCAGCGGGTCGGGCTACCGTACCGGTACAGCATCACGGGTTGGGAGGTACGGAATTTCCCGGACAAGTGGCTGCATAAGCTGGGGATGCTGCTGCCGGGGCGGGAGAAGACGGATGACGAGAGGCGCGACGACGTCTACCGGTACTTCGACCTGGGGCGTGAGCTTCTCACTGCCAGAGACGCATTGAACCGGGCGATGTCCGATCCGAGCGAGGTCGGCGTGGGATCGCATCAGGCAGAGGTCGAGAGCATTGTAGACGAGAGGTCGGCCCTGCGGGACGGGGTGGAGGAGACTATCGAGAGCGCTCTCAGCACGGCTGTACGGGAGTCGGGCCTGAGCGGGTGGGAGCGTTTCGTGTTTCCGCCTGTGGATATACGACTGGCTGGGCCGCCGGTCTTGCTGCTCACGTCGCCGCGGGACCGCATCGAGCGTCAGCACGAGGCGCTCTTGGAGCCGGATGTCAGCCTGGTCGCGCGGGAGCGGCTCGAAGACAAACTGATGGCGGAGCAGGACGTGGCCGCGATCAGCTTCCAGGTTGGGGGACTGGCAGCGTATCCGGCCCCGGTGCTGGACACGATACCGGTGGACGATACCTTCCGCGCGAGCGCCCACGAGTGGATGCACCACTACATGGCCTTCCGTCCGCTCGGCCAGAAGATGTTCACGTCGGCCGAGATGGTCACGCTGAACGAGACGCTGGCCGACATCGTGGGCAGGGAGATTGGCGACCGGGCGAGGGAGATACTCATGGAAGGGGAGGAAACCCCCTCTCTGTATCTCTCCCCCGGCGGGGGAGTTTTCAATAGGGAACGGGTCTCTTCCAGCGGTGGAGACACCCCCTCTCTGTATCTCTCCCCCGGCGGGGGAGTTTTCAATAGGGAACGGGTCTCTTCCAGCGGTGGAGACACCCCCTCTCTGTATCTCTCCCCCGGCGGGGGAGTTTTCAATAGGGAACGGGTCTCTTCCAGCGGTGGAGACACCCCCTCTCTGTATCTCTCCCCCGGCGGGGGAGTTTTCAATAGGGAACGAGTCTCTTCCAGCGGTGGAGACACCCCCTCTCTGTATCTCTCCCCCGGCGGGGGAGAGATGGAAGGTGATTGTGCGTCTCCCCTGCCCGCCCCTGAGAGCGGTCTGCATGGTCGGGACGAGCATTTCGGGTTCAGCGAGGAGATGCGAGAGACGAGGCTTCGGGTCGATGAGCTTCTGGACGATGGCAAGGTGGACGAGGCGGAGGCGTACATGGAGGAGCGGCGGCTGTTCTTCGTGGAGAACGGCTATCCGATTCGCAGGCTGAACCAGGCGTACTTCGCTTTTCACGGGACGTATGCTGAGAATGCCGCGTCGTCGAGCCCCATCGCGGGACAGCTGCACAGGTTTCGGGAGCTATCGCCCGACCTGCGGACGTTCGTCCTGAGGATGGCGGACATATCGAGCTACGCGCAATTCCTCGAAAGGCTGGACCTGTTTCAATCCGGTAGGCCGACATCTTTGAAATGATGGGTAGTAATTGGGGGTTGGATTCGCCTTGCACAACGACAGGGCGGGTTTGAAACCCGCCCCTACCAAGTCATAGTCTCGCTACCCTTCAATTCTAGGATGTTGAACCACTAGACCGTGTCAACATGGTTTTGATAGCTTACTCAAAACACCCTCACCCTAGCCCTCTCCCACGACGGGAGAGGGGATACGCACCTCTCAATTCGACTATCATATTCAAATGGGAACGATACTAGTAGGAAGCTTCAATAGGAGAGCCACTCTTGACGCCAGACTCTTCCGGATTCCGGCTTCCTGCGGAATGACGGGGACGGCTGTGATGGCGTCTACCAGCGGCAAACCTAGTAAACTGAAACAGGCTCGGAACGGTTGGAAGACTTGGAGTGGGATAGCGCGAGTGTGGTACTATGAATTCATCACTCGCGTCGGACGCAATCGGGACCGGATGTACAGGCAAGACGAACCGGAAGTAAACTTCGAGCAGATCTCCTCACGGATGAAAGGCTTTTTCGGCCGGTTCGGCCTTGGGGGCGGTGGCGGAGGTCTCGTTTACGGCATACTCGGTCTGATCGTGATCGGATCTCTCGCGTGGCTTGCGACGGGCTTCTACACGGTCGAGCCGGCGGAGGTGGCGGCGCTTCGACGGTTCGGCATGTTCGAGGACACGACGGGGCCGGGCCTTCACTGGTGGTGGCCGAACCCGATCGGCACCAGGGCCATCGTCGACGTGCGGCAGCGGCGACGCCTCGAAATCGGCGTGCGCGGCGACGCTCCTTTCCTTGAAGAGTCCCTGATGATTACGGGCGACGAGAACATCGTCGACGTTCAGCTTCTCGTGCAGTTCGAGATCAAAGACATTGAGAAATTCCTGTTCCGCGCCGTGGACCCCGCCGGGAAGACGATCAAGGACGCATCCGAGTCCGCACTCAGGCAGGTTGTCGGCGCTCGTGACATTGACGACGTGCTGACGACAGAGAAAGAGGCCGTTCAGGCGGACACAAAGGACCTTCTGCAGGAACTGCTCGACACGTATGAGGCGGGCATCCGAGTGGCAGAGGTCAAGCTGCTGAACGTGAACCCTCCGTCAGAGGTACAGGACGCCTTCGACGACGTGGTGCGCGCCAGAGAGGACAAGGACCGCATCATCAACCTTGCCGCAGCTTACGAGGAAGACATCCTGCCCAGGGCAAGAGGTGACGCTGAGCGTCTCAAGGAAGAAGCTGAGGCTTTCCGAGCGCAACGAGTCAACGAGGCGACGGGTCAGGCGGAACGTTTTACATCGATCCTGGAGGCGTACCGCAAGGCGCCCGACGTCACGGCGCAAAGACTGTACCTCGAGAGGATCGAAGAAACTCTGTCCGAAGTTGAGATATTCATCGTGGATGGCGAAGTGGGCGGAGGTCTCTTGCAGCTGCTCAACCTGAACGAGGTGAGCCAAACCCCGTTCGCTCCGCAGGCGCCGGCGCCGGTCGGGCCTTCAACTACGATCCAGCAGACGGAATCAACGTCACAATGAGATTCCTCGCGACGCTGCTCATAACCCTGCTCGTGCTGTCGGCGATTATATTGCCGCAGGTGTTGGTGGTGGTCGACGAGACGGAGTTGGCGATCATCACGCGACTGGGCGACCCGCAGCGCTCGATAAGAAGCGCGGGGCTGTATGTCAAAGCGCCGCTGGTCGATAGTGTGACCAAGTTCGAAAAGCGTCTGCTTATCTTCGACGCGCCTGCCGAGTCGCTGCTGACCTCCGACAAGAAGCGGTTAATCATCGACGTGTACGCGAGGGGCCGGGTCACCGACCCGCTCCTGTTCTTCCAGACTGTCCGCAGCGTCGCGCAGGCGCGGTCGAGGGTTATCGACATCGTGGCGTCGGAGTTGCGTCGCGAGATCGCCCAGGACCTGCAGCTGGATATTATCAAGATCAAGCGTGAACAGATCGAGAACGCGGTGCGAGACGCGGTGCGGCCGCTCATCAACGAGCTGGGCATCGACGTGGTGGACGTTCGGATCAAGCGGGCGGACTTCCCTCAGGCGATCGCAGGCAGCATATACGAGCGCATGAAGGCGGAACGCAAGCGGATAGCAGACCGCGAGCGGGCGGAAGGCGCGGAGGCCGACCTGCAGAAGCGTGCGCAGGTCGACCGGGAGGCCGTCGAGATTCGGTCGGAAGCGCGGAAGCAAGCCGACATAATCAGGGGTGAGGCCGAGGCGGAGTCCATCGCGATATTCGCCGAGGCGTTGGAGCAAGACCCAGAGTTCTACGCCTTCCTGCGTTCGCTGGACGCCTACGCCACATTCCTGGGTGACAACACGACGGTCGTGCTGCCGGCGGACTCGGACCTGTTCAAGTTCCTGCAGTCGCCGCTGCTTTCGAGGTGAGGGGCGCGGGGCGCATTGTCCCGGGTCTGAAGCCGCCGTCATTTATCTGTCCTAGAAGCACCGGCCAAGGCTAGCTTCCACCCGGTGGAGCACACTTCTAACTTGAAGCATCCAAGTCACCTTGGTTGATTTCCAACACAGTCAAGGGCACAATGGACGTGCGCGAGTGGAGGATTGAAGATCAGAGAATCTGAGGACGCCATTCGGTCATGAGATTCGACAGTCCGCTCAGGTATCCAGGAGGGAAGGCGTCACTTTCAGGATTCCTCTCCCGGACGATAGAGCTTAATGACCTATCCGGTTGCTCTTATTTCGAACCTTTCGCCGGAGGCGCGGGCGCGGCATTGCGTCTTCTCCGTGAGGGCGTGGTCTCGGAGCTTCACCTAAATGACTTCGACCCTCACATCGTTTCATTCTGGCGCGCCATCCTAGACGAATCAGAACGGTTCGCCGATGCCGTACTATCGATCCCCGTAAATATTCAAGAGTGGAATAGACAGCAACAAGTTTATCGGCTCGCCGACCCCGGCAAAACCTTCGAGGTTGGCTTCGCAACCTTCTACCTGAATCGTTGCAATCGGTCGGGCATTATCCTCGGCGCTGCTCCTATCGGAGGCTATGCTCAAGCAGGAGAGTGGAAGATTGACGCTCGCTTTTATCGAGAAAGCCTTGTCGACCGTATCCTTGCAATCGGAAAACGTCGAGAGCAAATACACGTCACGAACATGGACGCGCTTGACTTCCTTGGCAAGCAATTACTTAGTAGACCTGACCGTCAGTCCGTTTTCACATACCTGGACCCTCCGTACTACTCTAATGGCAGTCGTCTTTACATGACTTTCGACAATGATCAACGACATTCGGAACTGGCGCGTCACATTCAGGAACAAGCCGAACTCAATTGGGTGATGTCGTATGACGACACAGGGTTAATTAGAAATCTCTATGCCAACTCTAACATCTCAAGCCTTCCTCTGAAATACAGCCTCCATCGACGAAGAACGACGGAAGAATTATTGATTTCGCCGCCCCACCTTCTTCTCGCTAACTCCGTCGATTCAGTAGACGCAGAGCAGTCGAGAGTCGAGACCACTTCGACAAGGAACATACAATGACCTCAGAAGAAGCTCTTCGCCGAATCAGAGTCTCTGATCTGACCTTCGATCTCAAGAACCCCCGACTCTCAGAGTACGAATTAAGTCCAAATCCAACAGAGACCGAATTAGTTAGCCTACTATGGGACACTATGGACGTAAGGGAACTAGTGTTGTCTATCGAGGCGAGTGGGTTCTTTTCCCACGAGCCCATTATCGTGACCTACGAAGGCGAAAAGACCATTGTTATTGAGGGGAACCGGCGGTTAGCAGCCGTCAAATTGCTATTGAATCCCGACCTCGCAACGGAGTTGAAGGTTGATATTCCCCAGATTTCAGAGAAAGACAGGAACGAACTTCGTGAACTGCCGTTCATTGCAGACACTCGGGAAAATGCCTGGCGTTACCTAGGCTTCAAACATGTAAACGGGCCAGCCAAGTGGAGTAGCTACGGGAAGTCTCAGTATATAGCTGACGTCCACAGAAAATACAAAGTACGGCTAGAAGACATCGCCAGGCAGATTGGAGACACACACAAGACTGTCCAGAGGCTGTTTCGAGGCCTGATGGTAATTGAGCAGGCGGAACGGATCAAAGCATTCAGCCGTGAAGATCGATACAACAGACATTTTTCGTTTTCACATCTCTATACGGGAATTGGCTATGAAGGAATAAGTTCATTCATTGGTTTGAGTTCAGAGAATGATGAGAGCGAAGAGCCTGTTCCAGAAGAGAAGAAAGCCGAACTCAAGGATCTTTGTCTTTGGCTATACGGTAGCCGAAAGGAAGACAAACGGCCAGTTATTCAGTCTCAGAATCCTGATCTTAGAAGACTCGACGCAGTCGTAGCAAATAGAGAGTCCGTCGCCGCTCTTCGTGCGGGAACTGAACTTGTACTCGCTTTCGAGAGAAGCAGGCCTTCATCAACCGTCTTTGAGGACTCTCTTCATGCAGCCAAAAGGGAACTTGAGAAGGCCCGTGGCTTGGTATCCACAGGATACGACGGCTCAGATCAATTGCTTACTGTCGCGGATGACGTAGCACAATTGGCTTCTGACCTATATGACGAAATGTACCGAAAGAACCGTCCTCGAAAGAGACGCAGTGGACAGAGGGGGACCTAATGTTCAAATGGCCGGGGGGACCATCCCCCCGTGCGCCAGAGCACGAATTAGCTGACTATGCCGAATTGGTGTGCTGGGAACAAGGAAACACATCAGCTACTGCCTTAATTCGGGATCTAGACAGACTAGACGAAAATGACTACTCTGACGGCGTACTGGAAGAAGAAGAAACTCCTAAGTATGTTGAGGACGCATACCTGGAAATCGAGCGACGCATGAGAGCTTGCGGTAGGGGTTACCCGTTTGATCTCGGTAGAAATGGAGACACACTCTATACAAATTCGTCGATCTACAACCGCAGATCAGCTATATATAAGTACTTGCTTTTGGCCACACGATTGAACATGAGCCGCAACAATGTTCATGCTGGCCTTGATGGAACGCGTCTCTTGGAAGAACTCGCGGCTGAGACGTCCCAGGAGTACTTTGGGCACCGCGCAGAGAGTTTGGTGTTCGGTGCTGTCGCTGGAGCACCAAGCTTCCAGGCAAGAGTCAATGCTCTCTGTTGCAAAATAGGGGAGGGCGATAGTTACATAGACCGTGCCAATACTAGATCAAGCGTGCAGGACGGCAAGTTAGACATTGTGGTTTGGAAACATTTTTCGGACGAATTGGCAGGAAAACTAATAGCATTTGGGCAGTGCAAGACAGGGACGAACTATAAGGAAACGCTCACTCAGCTACAGCCAGATTCGTTTTGCAAGAAATGGATCCAGTCGCCCCTTGCGATGACCCCGGTGCGGATGTTTTTTCTTGCCGAGGCGTTGCCACAAGGACGATGGTACGACTACGCAAGCGATACCGGTGTGCTCTTTGATCGTTGTCGGATCGTAGACTTCAGCCATCGAGTTAGTAAGTACACGTGGGATAAGGTTGAAGATTGGACGGCCGCAGCAGCCAAGTCAACTGGATTAGAGTACCCATAAATTGCCCCTGCTCACGAGAAACCGTGCGTTCACATCCTTTCTGCATGGCAATGGGTAGTCTCACAAGGTTCTGTCCTTTTGAGGGTGTTTTCCAAACGTCAAGCCCACAGTAGACATGTAGCTTCGGGGTGCCCTACCTGTCTGCGACGAGGGTTCCGTAGTTGTCTTGGAGGAAGCCGGCTGCTTGGGACTGGGAGATGACGGCGCCGGTGGCGCGGGCGATGTCTAGGCGGAGGTTGGAGAGGCGCGCGCCTCGGAGGTCGGCTCCGGCGAAGGTGGTTTCGGGGCTGACGGTGGGGTTCTCGATGCGGCAGTCTTCGAAGACTGCGTCGGTGAAGTCGCAGCCGGAGAGGTCGGCCTCGGTGAAGTCGACGCCGATGAGTCGCTGCTTGCGGAAGGTCTTGTGAGCGATGGAGGCCATGGCAAAGCTCACGCGGTCGACGGTCGCGCCGTCGATGTTGGTCGTTCCGAAGCTGACGGCGCGGAAGCGAGAGCCTGTCAGGTCGGCACCGAAGAGGCTGGCGCCCTCGAAGCTGCAGAGGGAGAAGTCGCAGTCCGTGAGGTTAGAGAGGTTCATCTTGGCGTTTTGGAACCTCGCGGAGGCACAGTTGGAGTCGGTGAATTGCGACTCCTTGATGTCGGCGCGGTAGAAGTCGGCGCGGCGGAGGTCGCAGCGCGAGATGCGGAGCTCACCGCACGTCAGGTGCGACAAGTCGGAGTCTTGAAGCGAGCAGTCGGTCAGTTCGAGTGCTTCGGTGGAGAGTCCGGTGAAGGAGCCGCCGTCGAACGTGCAATCGACGAATGTCGTGCCTTCTCGGAGGAAGCCGGCCAGCTCGTCGGGGTTGGTGACGGTGATTCCTCGGTGCGGCACTACTTGGACTCCTGGGCGGCCTTTGCGAGCACTTCGGTTATGAACGAATTCTTGGCGGCACTGTATGATGCACGGTCGTTTGGGTGCTTGTCCGCAAGGGTGAATTTGAGCCGCGCATATCTTGCAATCTCCTCAGGGTGGGCGAGCAGGTAATCGCGAAAAGCAAAGTGGTTTTGCATGAGTGGACTGTCGAGCGTGTACATGTGGATATGATGAGTTACGATCTCCTCACTGTCGGAGCAACTCTCTTGCGATGTATGGACTTTGCCGAAGAACCGGTCACCCGGGATATCGTCGAGCAGGCCAACGTGGAGATAGCCGATCTTCTCCATCGGGCTGATGCACCGTTCACCGTCCTCGAAGTTGTACAGCAGCACGGCGATGTCGAGGATGGGTTTGGCGGGCATTCCTGGAATCGAGGTGCTGCCGACGTGGTGGACGCCTGCCACGATGTGGCCAATGGCGGACGTAATTCGGCAACGCTCCTGCTCGAACAGCCCAGGCCATTCGGGATCGTACGGTACTACGGCGGCTGTGTTTCTGGGAATTCCGAGGGGCATTCGCTAGTTTTGTTCCATATGATTTAGGTAGCTTACTCAAAACACCCTCACCCTAGCCCTCTCCCACGACGGGAGAGGGGATACGCACCTCTCAATTCGACTGTCATATTCAAATGGGAACGGTACTAGTTCGCGTGGCTGCCGAGTTGGATGTGGTTGCCGTCGGGGTCGGTCACGTCGGCAAGCCGGAGTCCGGGGATGCCTCCATCGCGCGGGGGATTGACGATGCTCCCGCCGGCGGACGCGATTTCGCGGCAAGCTTCGTCGATGTCGTCGACCTCGAAGCTGAGGCCTGTCATGCGGAAGGTGTCGTTGGTTCCCTGGTGCAGGGCGACCGTCGAGTCGCCGAGCGTGAGCTCCGACCAGCTGGGCGATTGGGCGTGTACGTTGAGGCCGACGGTGTCGCGGTAGAACGCCACCGCTTGGGCCATGTCGTTGACCCAGAGCATGTAGAGGATTTTGGTTACTTTCATGGGTGATGCTTTTTCCTTTTCGGCTTACGTCATTGTCCGTCACTTTCGCGAGGCAGAGATCTGAGAGGCTTCCGTAACGGAACTTGCGGTGCTCCTCTCGACTCTTTCTTCGGGTTCGAGGCGCAGCCTGAGTCCGAGCGCGCGGGTGATCTTCATCACTGTTGTGAAGGAGGGGTTGCCGTCCTCCGAGAGCGCCTTGTAGAGGCCGGCCCTATCGAGATTGGCGTCACGTGCGAGACGGCTCATGTTTCTAGCACGGGCGATATCGTTCAAGGCGGCACGAATCAGACCGCCGTCGCCAGGGTCCTCTTCGGCAGCCGCTTCGAGGTACAGCCGAGCTCGCTCCTCGGTGTTTATGTACTCTACCGGGTAAAACTCAGTCAGCTTCTCAGTCATCATTCCTCCAAGTTTACGGCCAAGCGCTTCGCTCTTTCTATGTCCCGCCGCTGACTCCCCTTATCGCCGCCACACAGCAGCACGATCAATTCAGAACCACGTCGGATGAAGTAGAGCCGGTACCCCGGCCCGTACTGAATTTTCATTTCGAAGACGCCATCGCGGACCGCACATCCGGAGAGCACGTCTGCATCAGAGATGGCATGGTTTCGCGCCAACTCTACGAGATCGGTGACAATGAGAGAATTGACAACCTTCTGTTGGCCAGACGGATTGCTGATGCCGAGCCTAAGCTTTACATCGTCGGCATCAGCAATGCTCTGCTGTTCCAAGGAGGCACCTCGAGGCGGCACGCCATCGTACCAGTAGATGCGAAGCAGTGATGCTCCATCGTAAGTGTTCAGGCTCCGTGAGTTGAATTGCGAAGACCCCCTCTCTGTATCTCTCCCCCGGCGGGGGAGAGATTGTAGATTCTTCGTCGCTGCGCTCCTCAGTATGACAGTAGGAGAACAATTCCTGCATATCTCACCGACTCTGAACAGTTACGCTTTTGCTGATGATTTGAGCTTGCCGATGGTCTGAGGTAGGTTCAGTTCTGTTCTGTACCGGGGCTGAGGAGATCCTGTGAGCGCTGTGGAACCACCCGCATACAAGTATCCGGCATCAACGAAAATAGCAACGCGCATTGTTAAACTCTATATGGGGGGAACAAATAGAGGCCCCCGCAGGGGCCTCAACTTAGTCCACGCTCCAACTCTAAATAGTCGGGGAGTCGCTGGACAATTGCATCGTAATGCACCTGCCCCGTGGCGTCAAGTTCGTTTCGCTGTCGGTAACCGTTCAGTCTCTGTGAGTTTAATTGCGAAGATCCCCTCTCTGTATCTCTCCCCCGGCGAGGGAGAGATTGGGATTGGAAGTCTCTCCGTCGGCGGGGGCTGACAGGGGTAGGCATTTGACAATCGACCCACTCTCCATCGATGAGAAGGCAACCCCGTTGCTGTCATTCTGAGCGCAGCCGAAGAATCCAAAGTGTCTATCACAACGTAAAGCCCAGGGCAATCGCATCTTATTGGGCAAGGACCTTGAATAAGTAGTCATTGTCCCATGCGGCATCTTTTCGCTTGCCGGCGAGGCTTCGTCTGGTTGTCTTCTCGGCCTTGAGCAGATTTAGGGCCATGCGACGTAGCACGGAGAAGTTCTCTGCCCCATTCCCGCTACGCACCCGGCTTCCATCCTCATTGAACGTCACGTCCAGCGACCAGTGCAATTGGTTCTCTATGCTCCAGTGACTGCGCACCGCGTTGAGCAAGACACTCGCATCGTTTGGCAAGCTCGATATGTAGTAGCGCGACTCCACCGTGGTCTTGCCACCGACGATTCGCTCGCCTTCTACCATCACCAACGTAGTCAACCCCGGCCACTGCCCGCCATCATCCACGTATCTGATGTGGTCGAGGTCGGACACAGCCCAGCATCGACGAGTCTCGACTCGTCCGTGACCCGCATTCACCGTCTCGTGATAGTCGTGGTCGAGACTGTCGAAGCCGGACTTGCGGGCAAGGTCGAAGATGTCATGCACATCCTCGTGCAGGCGCCCCTGGTTCCTCTTGACCGCCAGCACGTAGTCGGCTCTCTCCTCGAGGATCTTCGATGCGACCTCCTTCTGGCAGCCCATGGCGTCGATTGTCACGATGCACCCTTCGACCTGGAGCATTTCGAGCAGTCGGGGTATCGCCGTGATCTCGTTGGAGCGCCCGTCCACTCTGGTCTGTCCGAGTGCTACGCCGCTCGCAGAGGCCCAAGCGCCGACCATGTGGATCGCATCCTTCCCTATATACCGGTCGTGCGAACGTCGCACTCTCTTGCCGTCTATGGCTACGACGTCACCTTGCAGAACCTCTCGCACAGCCAACACCCACTCGGTGAAGCAGCGCTCGAACTGCTGAGCATCCAGCTTGGCAAAGACCCTGCCAAAAGTGTCGTGGGATGGAATACCGTTAGGCAGGTCCAGCATCTTGCGTAGCCATTCCACCTTGCGCTTGCCGAACGCCTCCACGTCCACCCAGCTGTCCGCACCTGCTATGACACCGCAGAGCGCAATCGTGATAATGTCCATTAGATTGTGGCGTTTGGTACGGTCAATACGCGGATCAACCAAGCTGCCAAAGTGTTCGGTCAGGGACGCTGTATAACTAGCCATGGGTCACTCTCCACATAAGATTGACCCCAATTCTATAACTTGTCTAAGACTTCATTTAGATGCGATTGCCCTGACGTAAAGCCAACATACAGCGTTCTTAAACCAATTCGTGCTAATACCACCGTATTCTCGCTGACCAAACACTCTGGATTCCGGCCCCGTATCGGGGTACGGGGTGACGTTCCTTCGCCGGAATGACGGTGGGTGGTCTCTGCTATGTGCGCTGCATTTAAAGAATTATGGCGCAGCCATGACGAATTGGTCTTACGCTGTTTTCACTCTTGGTCACGGTATAAGCGTGGCACTGGCTATCTGGTCTTGTGGTGATGGACTTTAGATTCCTCGCTGCGCTCGGAATGACAGGGAGGCGGGGCTGGATCATAGCTACAATTCCGTTTTGCCTACCCCTGTCAGCCCCCGGCGGGGGAGAGATTGTAGATTCTTCGTCGTTGCGCTCCTTGGTATGACAGCAGGAGGACAATTCCTGCATATTTCAACGACCCTGAACAGTTACCGCTGTCGGAGCGTGTACTTGATGAGTATGACTGTACAGTGAGGCCCGAACCGCGTCTCTATTCTTGAGGCGCTCCGTCTCGACGAATCGGCTGACGGAGCGAGGGGGCCTAAAAATCGACGCAAATCACCGGCTGTAGCCGGTGTTGCTCCGGGTGTCGGTGGGCAGAGCGGCAATCATGCGGTCCAAGAGGAATGCGAAGTCTTGGTAGGAGTCCAGATGGCCTAGCTGAGGGCTCAGGGACTGCAACCTGTCCGGCAGGGTCTGCAGGTCGCGACGAATGTCCGCGGACCCACCGGCGTCCGCGTAGGGAAGACTGCCGTATCGGTCGGAGGCCAAGGCCACGATTGCGCCGAACTCCAGCAATGGGTCTCCCGTCGTTGCCAATTCGGCGTTCAGGTGCGATGTTATCGCTACAGACTGGCGATTCGTGAGTCCACTCTTTGGGGTCACCCATCTCAAGTGGACGTCGCCCAATTCGGCGATCCGGGACGGTCGTCGCAACACGTCGCTGTGCAGCTGCACTTCGAAGAAGACGGTTGTTGCGGCGCCCATGGGAATCTCGGCGAACTCCTTGCGGTCCTCAGTGAACGTCTCGTCGGGCGTGACGCGGTTCTCGTAGCCGATCATGCGCCAGTACTCCACTACGTCGTCGTTCCACGTAACCTGGGCGCGCGTCTGGTCGGCAAACGGTATGGACAGCGCCAACCAGTTTTCCCGGCTGAAGGTCGCTCGCGCCTGGTCAACGTCGCTGAGGTAGCGGTACCAGCCGTTCCCGTGCTGGGCTAGCTGTTCGAGCAGGTAGTCGTTGTAGTTTTCGATTCCCACACCTATCGTGATGAGCCGCAGGGGGTTGCGACTGTCCGGGTCGTGGGCCGATTCCAGTATCGCGAAGGGGTCGGTGGCGTTGACGTTTGCCACGCCGTCGGACATGAGGATGATGTAGTTGTAGGCATCGGGACGCTCACGCCGGGCGCGGTCGGCTAGCTTAACTCCGAGGTCCAGCCCGGCCTGTACGTTGGTGCTGTTGTTCGGAATCAACCTTTCTATCGAACTTCTCACCGCGCGGCCGTCAGGAGCCGTGTGCTCGACGGTCAGGTCGTGTATTACATTCGTGGTGAACTGCACCACGCCGATACGATCACGGCTGCCCAGGCTGCGCCTGATGCTCTCAGCCGCCTCTCGGGCTATTGATACGCGATTGCCGTCGGACATCGAACCGGACGCATCCAGAACCAGGGTCACATTCAGAGGCGTATCGTCGTGAAGCTCAGGCGCCTGGAATCCCAGACGTACCATGTGCATACTGCTGTTCAGGGGGTGCCTGAAGACATCGGTCATGATGGCGAAACTGTCACGATGTGCGGGAAGGTCGTATCCGTAGTCGAACGAGTTGATCCATTCTTCGGCCCGCACGGAGTCGGGTTCTACTGAGTGACCGGAGCGGGCCCAGTTCAGGGCGAGTTGGAACGAGGTGCGGTCGGTGTCGAGGCTGAACGTCGAGACGTTGTCCTGGGCCGTCGACACGAACTTGGAGCGTTCGAAGTCCTTGAACGTGATCGCGGAAGGAGCGGGATCACGTGCTACGGCTGGATGATCCGGCCCAGGCCGCCCTGGTTGACCCGGTAGACGCTGTGAGCCGAAGGGTTGACCAGGATTGCCCGGTAGTCCCGGTGCACCTGGAGGACCCTGTGGGGCTGGGAGGCCCGATTCGCCTGGATTGCCAGGTAGGCCAGGAAGGCCGTCACGCTTAGGGCGCGCAATGTCAGGGGTCGGCGCCTCGCGGAAGTCCAGATTCCCCATGCTTCGGGCAGTAGAAAGACTCGCCCACATGGTCGCGCCGACCAGTACAACGAATACGGCTAATCCGGCCACCAACGGCTTGGGCATCGCACTCAGTAAGCCTCTGAAGCCGGTAGGACGGGTCTGTGACTCCAACCGGGTCTTGAGCCAGTCCCATGGATGCTTGGCGGCAGGCTGTTGGGCGACCTCGGCCTTGAATTGGTCGCGCAGGAGGCTTTCCATGTAGTCGTCGGTGAATTCTCTATTGCTCATCATCACCCTCCCCGAACTCTTCCAGGTGTTCCCTGAGTCTTGCGAGCGCTCTGTGTAGGCGCGATTTCACCGTACCTTCCTTCGTTCCCGTCGTCTCGGCTATCTCGGTCACGGTGAGCTCCGCGAAATACCTGAGTATCACGATCCGTTTCTGCTCCGCGTCAAGTTTGTCCAGCGCTTGTCGCAGGACCGCGCGATTTTCGATGACTTCCGTTTGATCGGATACCGATGGACCGCCGTTCCCACCTGAGTCCGTTATGGGAACCGTTGGGACTGCTTTTCTTCTCTTCGTCGTCAGCACTCCGTTCACGAGGATCCGTGTGAGCCAGGGCTTCAGGGGTCTGCCGCGCCTGAAGCCTCCAATTCCGCGCCAGGCCGACAGGAAGGCTTCCTGGACTGCCTCCTCGGCTATTGCGCGATTGCCGGTCATGAGTAAGGCCGTGCCGTACAAGACATCCTTATGGCGATCCACCAGAAGGCGGAAGGCTTCGCGATCGCCCTCTTGGCATCTCGCTATGGTGAGGTCTTCGCTCACGGGCGGTTCCTCGGTTCTAGTTCTTGCGCTGCGTCTTACTAGTGTCCCGTTTCTTAAGTTCGTTGTATAAAGTGGATGAGTGTGTTCCGGGGAGTCACCCTCACCCTAGCCCTCTCCCACGACGGGAGAGGGGATTTTCACTCGCTGATTTATTCAATGAATCTCTTACACATGACACTAGATACTATGCGTCTTGTGGGGGAAACGTTCCACTGCGAGGGAGGATTGAGGTTGAGCATGACATACAGGCAGGCTCTTTGCGGGAATCACAATTTAGGGGATGTGTCGTTCATCTTCTATCCGGCCGCCACCGACACCGTGGATCATGAGAATGGCAGTAAGGGCGATTCGCGAATCGCCCCTACGGGAGGTTATTTTCAGGGTAATGACGGTGTGGGGGTTGTAAGAAGTTGCTTTAGTGGTAATGAGGACTTGGGAGCGGGGTAACGGAAGAGATATGGAGAATGTCGACGCAAATCAAGAAAACCGCTAACCTGGGAGACCTCGGCATGACTCCACCCGTTGGCTATGTGCGGCAGTGATCGTCGCGCCCAGCCTGTCGTCTCACGACACTGGGGTTATGCGCTCTCCTCGCTCTTGGTAGAATATCCTTACGATCTACAGCATTTCAGGTTGACGGCTCTCTAACGGTTCGCCAAGACCGAACAAAAATCCAAAGCACATGCCCTTACCGTTCTTACTCATTCCACTAGCGGTCGCCGGGGGCTCGGCGATTGCCCAGGCGGTCGCCAAGCTGAGGAGTCATGCTCGACTGAAGGCCTTGCATGCCGAGTTGGAAGAGTTGGAATCCCGACACCGAGACGATATGCGGCAGCACTACGAACGGCAAATCGAGCTCTGCAGTCGACTGGACTTGCCGGAGCCGGCACAGCCGCTCGTCCTACGGGAAAACCAGCAGGCTGAAGCTGCGGACGAGCCGGAACCCCTGTGGCGGCGACTGCTGAAACGCCGGGAGCGCACTCTGGCCGACGGCTCTCCTCATTCTCGGGCCGCAATTGTCGGCCGCCACGGGGCGAGCTTCGCCGCCGGCGCGGTATGGAGAGTGTGGTCGGCTGCCATTTTGAATGTGCTCCGTCCCCTGAGTACCAGACTGCTTACGATTCTCCCCAGATTTGCCGCGTTCGGCGGCACCGGCGGCTCGATAGCGGCATCCACGGGCCTGCGATTCGCTCTGGGGGCCTTCAATATCGTTGGCATCATCGTGGGGCCGGCCCTGGCCGCCTGGTCGATCGTCCAAGAGATCAGAAACGTGAGAAAGGCGCACCGCGAACTGGACACCACCCGGATGCAGCGTCGGGGCGAACTGGCCCGTTACACTGCCCGGACACGTCGGCTTGAACGGTTAGTCACGGCAGCCAAACCCTCAGCGGATGTGGTTGCTTGACGGCTTCCCGCAGCCTTTGGGCTCGCGGAGTTCAGTACGCACTTTCCCTTTTGTTCGCTCACATGAATTACGCCATCGATATACCTATTCCGCGTGATTTCAACACTCTACTCCTCCGCCCCCCTCGCCGTCTCCACGACGCGCTGCACCGTCGTGACCACGGTTAGCACGGCGATGACGCCCAGCACGATCAGCACCGCGGGCTCCCACCACTGGCCGACGATGATCCCGATTCCCAGCGACGCCACCCGCTCGGGTCGCTGCATGAGGCCGCCCTTGCATTCGATGCCCAGTCCCTCGGCGCGAGCGCGGACGTAGCTCACCAACATCGAGCCCACGATCGAGACGTAGACCAGCACGGCCCCAAGCTGCTCGCCGTCATCGAGGTAGAACCAGAGGAGGCCGAGCAGCACGACCGCCTCGGAGACGCGGTCCATCACCGAGTCGAACAGCGCCCCGAACTTCGTCGCGCGATTCGTCATGCGGGCGACCGCGCCGTCGAACATGTCGAACGCCCCGGCGATCAGCATCACGACCCCGCCCGCGGCAAGCATCCCCTGCCCGATCAGCGCCGCGGCAACACATGCAATCAGCACACCGATGATGGTCAGACCGCTTGGCGAAAAGCCGAGCCTCACCAAGACACGCGCGATGGCGTCGACGATGGGAGTGAGAAGGCTGCGGAGTCGGTGCATGGGTGGGTTAGGGGGACTAGTGTTTCAACATGGTTTTGCTATTGCGATTCACACTTACCATCATCCTTACCCTCACCCACGACGGGCTGACAGGGGTATGTATTTGCCTATCGCTCCACTCTCCATTGACCAGAAAGCAACCTGGCTCTGTCATTCTGAGCGGAGCGGAGCGGAGCGGAGCGGAGCGGAGTCGAAGAATCTAAAGTGTCTGTCCCAACTAAAGCTGACATAGTGAATTCTTGCGCTGTCTTAACTATTGGTCACGATGTAAGCATAGCACCGGCTGTCCGGTCTTGCGGTCATGGATTTTAGATTCCTCGCTGCGCTCGGAATGACAGGAAGGGGCCGGATTCATAGCTGCAATTCCGTTTTACATACCCCTGTCAGCCCACGACGGGAGAGGGGATAAATCGGAGTCTGTCGAGTTTACTATATTCAAGTTGACTGGGAACTAGTGTCCTGTTTCGCAAGTTCGTCGGATTATTTGGGCTAGTCTTGTAGGGGGCAGGGACTGGATTCCGGCCTTCGCCGGAATGACGAATGAGTGTCGATGGTCGTCGTATTTATGTGATGAACTTCAGAAACGGGACACTAGGGTGTGCTCGGCGCTCGGACTTCCTCGGAGCGTCGGACGTTGTTCATGCAGGAGACGTAGTAGTCCAGCACCCGACGCGCCACACGCTCCCACCGGAACTCGTCCGCGCGGCGCAGCGCATTGCCCGCGAGCCGTCTCTTCAGGTCGGCGTCCTGGAGCACCTTCCCCAGCGCGTGCGCCAGGGCCTCGACGTCCTTCGGGGGGAAGGTCATCGCCTCGATGCCGTTGCGGACGACCGTCATGTAGCCCGGAATCTCGCTTGCGACGATCGGCAGCCCCGCCGCCATCGCCTCTACGAGCACCATCCCGAAGCTCTCTCCGCCGGTCGCGGGCGAGCAGTACACGTCCGCGGTCTTGAGATACCGGAACTTGTCCTCGTCCGAGACCGCGCCCACGAACATCACGTCCTGCAGGCTCCTCTCCGCGATGATCCGCTGGCACTCGCCATTCGGATTCCCCGGCCCCAGCACGATCAGCCGCAGGTTCGGCCAGTCCCACTTCAGCTTGCTGTACGCCAACAGCAGGTACTTCAGCCCCTTTCGCTTGTCGGCCCGACCGAGAAACAGCAGGTTGATCATGCCGTCCTGCAGGTGAGGGAACGGTTCCACACCCTGCCGGTACTGGTCGATCCTCACCCCGTTGGGAATAATCTTGTAGTCGCTCTCGAAGTAGCCGCTGATGAATTCCTTTGCCGGCTGCGACACGGCAATGCGGCCGTGGAGCTTCTCGAAGTAGGGCTGAGCAATGCGCGCTCCACCCACGTCATAGACCCGCGAGCCGGGGTAGGCGTGGAACGTGGCGATGTTCACCGCGTTGGACTGGCTCAGCATCCCCACGCACACATAGCTCGAAAACGGCTCGTGCATGTGGATGATGTCGAACTGCTGCTCGTCCAGCATTTCCTTGATCTTCGAGCGGAGCCACACCGACACGGAGATACGCCCGACCGAACCCCTGCTCGGCAGCGGGAACGGCTTGCCCATGGGGATGAAACCCTCATCGTTTACCTTGCTCACGTCCGAACAGGGCGCAACGATGCGAACGTCGTGGCCCCATGCTCGAAGCTGCTGGCCGAGCTCTCGAATGTGGGTCTGTACTCCGCCGCGAGAGGCGAAGTCGTACGCCGAGGCCAGGCCGATCTTGAAGGGACGCTCAGAGTCTCCGGGAGCGATGCTCTCGGCTACCGGCGCTTCGCGTTCAGCAGCCAAATGATCCATGAACTCCCTCGGATCACGGCCTCTCTGGGCTGCGTCCATCCGAACGAATGGCGGGGATGGCTGATTTGGTGTTTGGGAGAAGCACACCGACCAAGCTGATACAGCTTCCAAGAGGCGCGAACGGGCCCCTAGTACCATGTCAACATGGTTTTGATATTACGATTCACCCTCACCCTAGCCCTCTCCCACGACGGGAGAGGGGATAAATCGGCATCTGTCGAGTTTATTATATTCAAGTTGACTGAGTACTAGTCCGTCCCGTCCCGCCCTGCTATGAAGTCCTCGACCATCTCCCGCGCCACGTCGTCATGGTACTGGACGGGTGGCGACTTCATGAAGTAGGCCGACGGCGCCAGAATAGGCCCGCCGATGCCCCGATCCCTTGCGATCTTGGCGCACCGGATGGCGTCGATCACCACGCCTGCGGAGTTGGGACTGTCCCAGACCTCCAGCTTGAGCTCGATGTTCAGCGGCACGTCGCCGAAGCTGGTGCCCTCCAACCGGATGTAGGCCCACTTGCGGTCGGTCAGCCACGGCACGTGGTCGCTGGGCCCGATGTGGATGTTTTCGGCCTGGATCTCGTTGTCGATCTGCGAGCGCACCGACTGCGTCTTGGATACCTTCTTGCTAATCAGGCGCTCGCGCTCCAGCATGTTCAGGAAGTCCGTGTTGCCACCGAAGTTGAGCTGGTAGGTATTGTCGAGTTGGACACCCCTGTCCATGAACAGCCGCGCCAGCGCACGATGCACGATCGTCGCTCCAACCTGCGACTTGATGTCGTCGCCGATGATCGGCGCTCCGGCGTCACGGAACCGTTTCTGCCAGTAGTCGTTCTCGCCGCTGGCGATGAACACGGGGATGCAGTTGATGAACCCGACCTTGGCGGCCAGCACCTGCTCGGCATACCAGCGAGTGGCCTCCTCGGAGCCGACCGGCAGGTAGTTGATGACCACGTCGACCTCGCGCTCCTGGAGGGTCCCCGAGATGTCCGCCGTGCCGCCCGGCGCCTTCTTGACCATGTCCGAGACGTAGTGGCCGATGCCGTCGTGCGTCATCCCGCGCTGCACGGTAACGCCCGTGTGGGGCACGTCGGCAAATTTCACCGTGTTGTTCGGCTCTGCGAGGATCGCCTCCGACAGGTCGAGGCCGACCTTGCTCTCGTTGATGTCGAACGCCGCGACGACCTCGATGTCGCCGATCCCGTACTCGCCCATGACCGGGTGCATGATGCCGGGCGCCTCGTCCTCGTCACCGACATGACGGTACTTCTCGATGCCCTGCACCAGAGATGAGGCGCAGTTCCCCACGCCGATAATCGCCACTTTTATGCTGTTTGCCACCGAGTCCCTTCACCCCATTTCTTTCGTCTATAGCGCGGCCCAGCTAGTTGAACACCGCACGAAATTGTAGCATAGGGCCAACGTGGGGGGATAGTGCGGGGCTGCCTCGGCGGGGCCAACCCGAATAGCACCTGATCGCTCGTTCCCGCTAAGAAATCTCGTGAGAGGTTATAGTCCGTGTTGGTGGATGTACTCAAGAGTCTTCTCGGCATCTAGGCGGATCGTTGTATTACCATTTCTAATGTAGAAGTCTCGATCATTCGGACCGGTCAGGAATGCAGGTTGCGACGCTTTCGACGTATCTACAACACATATCAGTTGCCCGTCTATCTCATCCAACCTTGTAGATACATAGGGCGTATATTCAGCTCCAATTCTGTCTGCCACTACAGTGTTCATGAGTTGCAGGAATTTGTCTTTAGAACCTTTCACTATTGCGAGGTCTCTCTCCAACCCATACACTTGGCCGCTATCCTCGACACCAATTAGCAAAGTGCCCCCCTCCGTATTCATGAAGGCTACGAGCGTCTTGAGCACAACGTCCCTTAGGCCTTTGTTCTGCCTGCCTTGCACGATGTCCCATTGAAGGCTGCTCTTGAACTCTAGACTTATCCCTTCTCCCATGGCAATTAGATCGGAGAGGGGCCGTGTACCAGTGGATTCCTCATCAGTGACTAAATCATCCATAAGACTGTTTAGGCGATTGGCGAGTAGTTCTCTCCGTGCCTTGAGAAAGTCACGATACCGGTCCAATCGCCAGAGTTGTGGGTCCATCGGGATGGATTGACTGTCCAGTGCGCCCGGATACCGGTCTTCTACCTCGGGCAAGTAATCTTCTGGAAGTCGATTACTGATGCTCAAGTTAGTTGCCCCGGTCAGAAAAGCCCTGTTCGCGATGGCGTTGACCATCTGGCGGTCTATGTGGCTATCAGAACTGTAACCCTGCTGATAGAGTTTACTCTGAGGGAATATATGATGGCTGTGTATTTGATAAGCGTCCCCAATGGGATTGGTTAGTGATGCTCCATTGAACCAGTCGACTGCACTACGAGCCTTCGCTAGAACTATGCTCATTCGATATAGCGGGTGGCCTGCGCCTCTTCCTTCGTAGTCATCAGGACTTACTTCGATCCGTCCGCGTTGGTCAACAATCTGATTTACGAGTAGCTGCCAAGGCGAGTCCTCTCTATTGACGATAGTCACGTCATGTTCTAGGCGGCTATCGGTCTGGCCGGTATAGCGCTGATGTATCTGGGCGGCATACAGCCAATGAAGTCCTCGACGAAGTTGAGTGTCAGATGGAAACTCCTCGCTGTTGAGACTCAGAAACCGTATCAGGGGTATTAGCGGGTTGGTTGTACTCATATCTCGAGTTGAGTTGATGTGAGCATGGCTAGGTAGGATATTCGTCAAGTAGTCGAGCATCTTCGACAGTCGTGCCCAACCCGCTACTAACTCATGGCGGGGAGTCTGGTGGATCTGTTCATAGCGGGCATGGCCAGTTACAGTACAGACCAACGCTCTGGTCATGAACGTTAAATCGAGATCGAGCTTCTGAAGACTCAACTGATCCATCTTGGCTTTAATCGTTCTCCTAGCCCGCGGCCACTTGCCTGTGACGTGTGTGAGGGCAAGCTCTGCCTCGGTCAATTTAGTACCGAGACTGTTGACCCTGTCAAAGACATCGATCGCGTCATCCAAGCTAGCTTCTGTCGGCACAAGCTGCGTGGGTAGGTCGACATCTTTGATTCCCCTCAATCTGCCTAAGTTGGCGGAGTATGACTCGGCAATCTGGAAAGCGCTCCCATCGTCGCCGGTCGTCTTCTTTGCAATCGCGAATACGTTGACCGAATCGCCGTTCAGACTGTCGACCACCTTAACCCAGCGGGGGTTATCTCGCATCCTCACTGGCTGAAAGTACTGGAAGTCACCGTCCTCCACGTTGAAGTACAAGTCTCGAATGTCGTTCACTATGTCTTCTTCTTCATAGTACGGAGGGATGTCCCCGGTCATGAGCATGTATAGGGTCGTCAGCCGCTGCTGGCCATCCAGTATTACCTGAACGGTTCCGAGCTTCTCCGGCAACTCTTCGACGTTCTTGAGCTCTGGTGGCTCCTGGGTCTTCCAGAAGAGCAATCCTCCTACCGGGTACTTTCGCGTCAGGGACACTAGCAGTTGCTTGGCCTGTTCACGAGACCATACATACTCACGCTGGAACTCCGGAAGCACAAGATCCCGGGTTCTGATATCAGAGATCATCTCGCTTATGAGCATTGATATAGCTCCACGTCCCAGGAATGGTGGTGCCCAACGGATGCCAGCACATATTCGTACGCCCACACTTAGTTTGGCGCGTCTACGACTAGGGTACTCCTAGCCCAAACTATACACGTTAGCAACCCACGCAGCTACCGTCGACGTGTCGAAACTGCGATCTCAGGGCATTCTGTAGACCTTCATTAGACAGTGGTTTGGGCCGTACACAGATATCGGCAGGAAAGCAAGAAAGCCCCGCGACGGGGGCTTCTTCTCATCTCTCGATATGTATCTTATCACATTGAGGTCGGAATCGTCAAGTAGATATTGCCGATAACGTCGTATATTACTCATCACTTCACGATATAGCACTAATAATGTTGCTTACACTATATTATATACCCTGTTAACAGATAAATATGGTACGAATACCGTATCCATGCTATGCTTGTCGTCCAGCACCTAGACCTCAGAAGGAGACGCATTGACTACCGTATCTACCGACGACAGCTACACCCTTAGCCTAGTCATTCGAGAAGTTCGCAAACAGTGGCGCACGCTTGGATTCGTGGTCGTTCTGATGTTTCTTGGCACAGCCTCCGCTCTCGTGACGCCGCTACTGCTCCGAGAGCTTATCGACCGCGCCATACCCCGCGCCGACACCACAGCCATCCTCGCTCTCGTCTTGGCGATGACGCTGCTTCCGGTCGTCGACGTGGGACTCGGACTGGTGCGAAACTACGCTCGCGCATCGGTCGGCGAGGCCGTGACGCGGCGGCTCCGCACCGACCTGTTCAATCACCTTATCCAGGGGCGGCTCGACGACATCGAGCGCACCAAACTAGGCCATTTGGTCACGGTCCTCACGCGAAGCTGCAGCAGCGTCGGCGAGGTCTTCGTCGCACAGACCGTCGTGCAGTCGATGTACCACTCGATGCTGATTGTCGTGACCGCCGGGATCATGTTCTCGCTCAACTGGAAGCTGGCGCTCATCACACTGCTGGTGTTTCCGCCCTCGTATCTCCTCGCCCGGGTCGCCGGAAACCGAGAGCGCAGGCTGTTCAACGAGCAGATGGACATACTCTCGTCCGCCCAGTCGTACATCACGGAAGTCTTCGACAATATCAAGACCGTCAAGTCCTTCAACGGCGAGAGCCGTGAGATGGCTTGGTGGGAGACATGGACCCACCGCAACTGGCGAAACAAAGCCCGCATGATCGCGCACCATGATCTCTTCCAGTTCGGATTCTGGGTCGCCATCCAAAACGTTGTGCGCGGCCTCATCTTCGGATACGGAGCGTTCGAGGTCGTCAACGGTCGCGCCACAGTGGGCGATCTCGTGGCGTTCCTTGCCTATCTGCCCGGTCTGTACGAGTCAGTCAGGAGAACCCTCGACTTCATCACCGACAGCGTGTCCGTCAAGGCCGCCACTGATCGGATCGACGAGCTCATGGCTCTTCCCAACGAGGGTATGTCCGGCGTCAAAGAGCCGGTTACCAGTACCCGCGGATCGTCGATCGAGTTCTCCAACGTCAGCTTCCGCTATGCGCGCGAGGGCTTCGGCATCGAGGACCTGAGCTTCCGAGCGGGGGCTGGCGAGTTCGTGGGCATAGTCGGGCCGACGGGCGGCGGCAAGAGCACCGTTCTCGACCTCGCGCAGGGGTTCTACGAGCCGTTGAGCGGGCGCATCCTGATCGACGGCGACGACATCCGCGACCTCTCCGTAGGCGCGGTGCGGCGGCAGATATCCGTTGTTCCCCAGGACGCCTGGCTGTGGAACGACACGGTTCTCGCCAACATCTCCTACCCCGATACGCAGCCCGACATGGCCCTGGTCGAGCAGGTCGTCCGTGACGCCCAGCTTGCGAGCTTCATCGAGTCGTTGCCCAACGGACTCGACGAGGGCCTCGGGCCGAAGGGCTTAGACCTGTCGGGGGGAGAGCGCCAGCGCATCGCCATCGCGCGGGCCCTGTACCGAAAGGCCGGCCTCGTCCTGCTCGACGAGCCGACGTCCGCCCTCGACGCGAGGACCGAATTCCAGCTCACCGTCGCGCTCGACGGCCTCCGCCAACGCAGCACGCTCATCGTCGTAGCACATCGCCTCAAGACCGTCATCGAAGCCGACAAGATACTCGTCATCGACGGTGGCCGAATCGTCGAGGCGGGGCCGCCCGAAGAGCTGCGGCATGGTTCAGGGCTGTTCGCCGTGATGTACGAGATGCAGTCCCTCGAGGCGCGGCGGTAGGGTTTGGCCTGTGGGAGTCCAGTGTGTATCCGTGATTCCGGGGAAGGGTGGGACGGGGCGACGATACGGGGCCGGAATTGCGACAACATCAGGCCGAGTGGTGTGGCAACTGTTCAGTCTTCGTGAGTTGACTTGCGGAGACCCCCCTCTCTGTGTCTCTCCCCCGGCGGGGGAGAGATTGTGATAGGAAGTCTCTCCGGCGGCGGGGGAGACAGGGGTAGGAAGTCTCTCCGGCGGCGGGGGTGAGATTGGAGTAGGAAGTCTCTCCAGCGGCGGGGGTGAGAGGGGTAGGTATTTGATTATCGACCTACTCGCTATTGATGAGAAAGCAACCCCGTTGCTGTCATTCTGAGCGCAGCGTAGCGGAGTCGAAGAATCTAAAGTGTCTATCACAACGTAAAGCCGACATACAGCGTTCTTATACCAATTCGTGCTAATACCACCGTATTCTCGCTGACCAAACACTCTGGATTCCGGCCCCGTATCGGGGTACGGGGTGACGTTCCTTCGCCGGAATGACGGTGGATGGTCTCTGCTATGTGCGCTGCATTTAAAGGATTATGGCGCAGTCATGACGAATTGGTCTTACGCTGTTTTCCACTCTTGGTCACGATATAAGCGTGGCACTGGCTATCTGGTCTTGTGGTGATGGACTTTAGATTCCTCGCTACGCTCGGAATGACAGGGAGGCGGGGCTGGATCATAGCTACAATTCGGTTTTACATACCCCTGTCAGCCCAGGACGGGAGAGGGGATCAAGCGGCATCAGTCGAGGTTGTTTCATTCAAGTTGACTGAGTACTAGTACCGATTACATATGATTTTGGTAGCTTACTCAGGGCACCCTCACCCTAGCCCTCTCCCACGACGGGCTGACAGGGGTAGGCATTTGACTATCAATCCGCTTCCATGAATGAGAAAGCAACCCCGTCACTGTCATTCTGAGCGCAGCGCAGCGGAGTCGAAGAATCTAAAATGTCCGTCCCAAAGTAAAGCCGACACGGAGAATTCCCACTCCAGTTTACTGTTAGTCATGATAGAACCGTGACCTTGGCCGTCCGGTCTTGCGGTTATGGACTTTAGATTCCTCGCTGCGCTCGGAATGACAGGCAGGCGGAGCCTAATCGTAGCTACAATGGCGCTTTGCCTACCCCTGTCAGCCCACGACGGGAGAGGGGATAGGCACCTCTCAATTCGACTGTCATATTCAAATGGGAACGGTATTAGGCGGCTTGGCGGTAGGTTGCCGAGAAGATCATTTCCGAGAGCCATGTGCGAAAGGAGGGGTTGTCGCTGAACTGCTTGAACAGCTCGGCATGGTCTGCAAGCAGGTCGGTCACGGCCTGTTTGAGGGCCCGGTCGTGCTCGATTCGCGCGTTCTGGCGGTCGGAGTTGGCGGCGGCATTTTGGTATGCCCTGTCTGCCGCGACCTTGGCGGGAAGATCCTCGGCGATGACCCTCTCGATCTTGTCAGAATCCATCCATTCGATGTTTCCCCACCGGTCGTTGAAGTCTCTGATGATATTGGAGAGGTGGTCGAGTTCAGGTTCGGGCTTCCGGGCGCCCGCGGGAGCGGGCGTGGCTTCGATCTCGGCGTCCTGGTCGGAAAGCCGGATATCCTGGACGGCCTGCTTCTCGACACGGTAGCTGTCCATGTCGATGGTCTCGAGAATTCCCTTTGACAGGTCTTCCTCAATGGGGGCGGGCAGCTTGGGCACGAGGAAGTTCAGGAAGATGGACAGCTTTTCCCATTCGGCGTTGGCATAAGGGAGTATAGTCGCGAGGAAGCCGTATGCGCGCTGGAAGGCCTTCGCCTTGCCCTTGAAGTCGACCTGGCCGTCCTCGTCGAGCCGATTCCGGTATTCCTCCACGCACCTGTCGAGGATGGGGTCGAGCGTGTCACGTTCGGCCTTTGCGAGGAAGCGTTCGACGAGGTCATCGACCTGGTCGGGAGAATAGACCTGGCAGGCGTCGAGGTCGGCCTTGAGGTCGTGCAGCTTGTCGGGGTCGGTCTCGTCGGCCAGTATGGTCGTTCTGTAGTAGTCGGCGAAGGCATTGCGGACGGTGTCGGTCTCGTTGACGAAGTCGAGCACGAAGGCGTCGTGCTTGTGCGGGTGGGCGCGGTTGAGGCGTGAGAGCGTCTGCACGGCCTTGACGTCGGAGAGCAGCTTATCGACATACATGGTATGCAGGAGCGGTTCATCGTAGCCGGTCTGGAATTTCTCGGCGCAGACCAGGAATCGGTACGGGTCTTTCGTAATCTCCTCTGGTATCCGGCTCGAGGGGAACCCGTTCAGCGACGACTCGGTGACCTTCTCGGCGCCGTAGTCGTGCTCGCCGGAGAAGGCGACGATGGCCTCGTAGGGACTGTTACGTTCCGTGAGGTATGTTCGGATGGCGTGGTAGTAGCTGATCGCGCGCTCGATGCTGCCCGTTACGACCATGGCGCGCGCCTGTCTGCCGATCTTCCGAAGGCCGATGACCTGCTCGTGAAAGTGATCGACCATGATTTCGGACTTGAGGCGGATGGCGTGGTCGTGGTTCTCGACGTAGCGGCGGAGTTTCTTGGCGGCGCGGTTGGTATCGAATTCCGGATCGCCCTCGACGGTCTTGACCAGCCTGTAGTAGCTTTCCACCGGGGTGTAGTGCTTGAGCACGTCCACGATGAAGCCCTCCTGGATCGCCTGCTTCATGGTGTAGCTGTGAAAGGGTCGATGCCGGACCGTTCCGCCGGGCTGAGGCTCGGGGTCGCCGAAGATTTCCAGGGTCTTGTTCTTGGGCGTGGCGGTGAAGGCGAAGTAGCCGGCGTTGGTCAGGAGATTCTTCGACTCCATGAGCCGGTTGATCTTGTCCTCTGTGGTCTCGCCCTCTTCCTGTCCACCGGCCTCGCCGAGGGCCATGGAGACCGCCGCCGAGGTGCGGCCACCCTGGCTCGAATGGGCCTCGTCGATGATGATGGCGAAGCGGCGGCCTCGCTGCTCGCTGCCGATCTCGTCGACGATGAAGGGGAACTTCTGGACCGTGGATATGATGATCTTCTTGCCGGACTCGATGGACCTTCGAAGATCGCCGGAACGCTCAGCGTGATCGACGACGGAAGCGACCTGAGTGAACTGCCTTATGGTGTCGTTGATCTGCTTGTCCAAGACTCTCCTGTCGGTGACGACGATGACGGAATCGACTACCGGGACGCCGTCGTTCTCGAGACCGATAAGCCGGTGGGCCAGCCAGGCGATGGAGTTCGACTTGCCGCTGCCGGCGGAGTGCTGGACGAGGTATCGCCGTCCGACGCCCGTTTCGGACACATCGGCGAGCAGCTTGCGTACGACTTCGAGCTGGTGGTAGCGGGGCCAGATCTGCTCCCGCTTGACTCGCGCGGTGTTCCGGTCCTTCGTCTCGACGACCTGCGCGTAGTTCTCGATGATATCGGTGAGGCCGTCGCGGGTGAGCACCTGCTTCCACAGGTAGTCGGTCTTGAGTCCGTTCGGGTTCGGTGGATTCCCCGCGCCGTCATCCCAGCCGCGGTTGAAGGGGAGGAACCAGGACTTGTCTCCTTGAAGATCGGTGCAGAAGCGCACCTCGTGGTCGTCGACCGCGAAATGGACGAGGCAGCGTCCGAACTCAAAGAGCTTCTCGCGCGGGTCGCGGTCGCGCTTGTACTGCTCGACCGCGTCGTCCACCGTCTGCTTGGTGAGGCTGTTCTTGAGCTCGAAGGTGGCGACCGGCAGTCCGTTGATGAAGAGGCACAGGTCGAGGGCAAGCTGGACGTTGCCGCTGCTGTACCGGAGCTGTCGCGTGACGCTAAAGCGGTTTAGCGCGTAGAGGTCTTTCGCCTTCTCGTTATCAGAGGACGGCGTGCCGTAGAAGAGGTCGAGAGCGTGGGGCCCGTGTTTGATGCCGTTGCGGAGCACGTCTATGGTTCCGCGCTTGCTTATCTCACCCCGGAGGCGAGAGAGGAAGTTGCGCCGTGTCGGGCCGTCGTCGTCGAGACCGAGGGAGGCGGCGACATCGGGCTGGGTTGCGCGGAGGAAGGTGGAAAGCTGCGCGAGGTCGACGCAGAACTCTCGGTCGTAGTCGGCTGGATCGCCGCAGAGCCATCCGGCGCTATAGCTGGACGGGCGTTCGTGCACGCCGTGCTTCTGCGACGGCTCGCAGGGGCGGCCTGTGAGGGCTGTGCAGATGAGGGTCTCGAGGCCTCGTTCGGTGGCGTCGGTGGTCATGCTGCGTTAGTGGCGAGCCAGCCCTTGTCTCTCAGAACCTGCAGGGCGAGGCGTATCTGGCGTTCAGAGAACTGTCGCTTGTGCGGGCTCCACGCATGCGTGTCGGCAATGACTTCCTCGTCTGTGGCCGAGGAGTGCTTGGTCACGACCCAGTGCACCGTTGTCAGCAGTTCGAGGCCAAAAGACGTCTCAAACCCCTCGACGAGTTGGGATACTCTTTTGAAACGTTCCCTGCTTTCGGGGAGAACTGCAAGGAAGGCGCGAGCCTCCTCTACTGCCCCCGGAACGAGTTCGAGACGTTTTGCGGGCGCGTCACCACCGTCGGCATAGCCCGAAATGAGATGGCCTTCGATATCCCGGAGTACATACCGCAGGTTCTCGGCGTACGGTCCGTAATGCGCCTTTTGAAATCGCAGTCTCAGAGGCTCGCCCGCCACCTGCATGAAGTACATGAGCTTATGCATTTCCAGCAACGTCACGAAAGGGTCGAGCAAGCCGTTGAGATATCGGTGCATGAGGTCGACCAACACGGCCTTGCTTTGCGTCATCTTCGGAACATTGGTCGAGCGGTTGGCCCGATCGTCCGACGGCACGCCTCCCGGCTCGAATACAACCACTCGCAAGTCGTCGATGTCCTGCAACGCAGTTTCGATGCGAGAGCGGACCATTGGCCAATCCAAACCGCCGAGGCCGCTGCCAAGCGAGGGGAGTGCAATGGAGCGGATGTTACGTTCTGCGATTTCCTGGGCGAGCGCATGGAGTCCAGCTTCAATATCCTCCATTCGGCTCTTGCCTCGCCAATGGCGCTTGGTGGGGAAGTTGATGATGTAGCTGGGAGCGCCAATCATCTGCCCTGTCTCGAACACAAACATCCGGCCAGGCTGCACCTCTTCACGCTTACAGGCCTCGGCGTAGGCCTTGAAGTTCTCAGGGAAGAGGTTCTTGAACTGGAGTGCGATGCCGCGGCCCATGACGCCGACGCAGTTGACGCTGTTGACCAGGGCTTCGACGTCTTCGGTGAACATATCGCCGACCTTGTACTCGATCATGTAGGCGTGCCTCCTTCCCCGAGGCTCAGTAATACCAGTCTCCCTTGGTCTCTACCGGAGGGCGGTGAACGGCTCCCTGAAGCGCGGTTTGGACTTTAGCATATATGTTTTGCGATTGAATGCCAATACGTGAGACCAACTCCCACGGGAATGAGCCTTCGACGAGAAATTCGGCTTGCTTACGGTCTTGTACTGTAGGTTCTACGTTAGGCCCCGACCACCAATGCGCTTGCACAGCATCCCAATCGATTCTTGCGAGTTGGCTTAAGTCCGAATAGTCCTCGAAGTAACGAGCTCCTGCGTTGGAGGATGTGAATGCCCAGCGCCTGCTGCTGGCATTCGCCCAGTCAACAGCCTGGCGCAGGTCCGCCTCCAAGTGGACGATTGGTCCCTGGCCTCCTTGATAGGCCAATTCAGGATTGTTGCGCTTGTGGATGACGAAAAGCATAACGGAACGTGAGCAGAAGTAGAAAGGCACGCAATCCCCGACTCGCAGTCCCGTATGGCTGGCAAGCGGGTTGTTGAGACGGTATTGCTTGATCGTGTTCATCCCTATTGTTGTGCCACTTACTCCACGCCTTCGAGCTTCCGCATCGGACCAAAGATGGCCGTCCGAGACAATGGACGCCAGCCGGTCGATGTGGACGATGTGGTATATCTTCGGCAGAGTTGGAACAAGCACGATAGGGATTCGCTTCGGGGCAGAGTGGCAGCGGACTCACTCTCTATTGTATCCCACTCAACTGCGCCGTCCGGCGGGCCTGCCGCCGCCTTGCTGATGGGGCGGTCGATGCGGGGGCTGAGCACGCTGCGATAGCTGCGTGACCGCTCGAAAACTTGGAAAAGTGTTGCATCCGGTTGCATTTTGTTGCATTTGTGTGATTATTGTCAAGTTCGAGGGGTCTCACTGACGGGCTTCTTCCGGGAGGGTGGTTGCCGCGTCGCGCACGTCGAGCTTGCCGGTGACGACGTCGGCGATGAGGCGCGCGCGGTACTCGCGGAGGAGGTCGATCTGACGGCGGGCGCGGGCGATGGCGGCGTCGATGTTGGCGGTGGCATTGTCGAGGTGCTCGACGATGGCGGTCTGTTCGGGGAGGGGTGGGAGTGGAACGTAAACCGACTTAATGCCGCCCTGAGTAAGCCCATACCGTGTTACACCCTTGGCCTCGACATGGAACTGGCAGGAAATCAGCTTACTCTGCAAGGACCGGGACAGGTATCTGCCCAGCATTGTTCGGAAGGGCCGCAGCAATGCTAGATGGTAACCGGCGATCAAATCATCTGCAGGTTCCATTACTAGAGCAGGAACACCGATGTCGTCCCAAGTTTCCGAGTCTTTCGTAATGAGAACGTCGTATTGGTGAAGACGAAACTTTTCAACTTCGTCTGGCGTGGCCGTAGCATCCATGAAGGATATCGCCTGCGTGATTTGGTCATTCTTGTAGACATCAACGTAGTTGCATAGTCGGACTGGCAGTTCATCATCCCTCACGTGCTTGTCTACATTGCTGACTCTCATTGCTGCAACAGTCCGTAGCCGCCGCACCTCCCAGTGGGCAGGGACGTCGCCGAGCCACTGGACACCGGAGGGCTTGAGGGGGACGTTGGGGTCGAGGCCGCGGGTGACGGCGCGGTGGATGACGGTCTGGCGCTCCTCCTCCAACAGCGCGATGAGCTTTTCCTTGGCGGTGACGTAGCGGCGGATGCGGTCGTCGACGTGGTCGAGGTATCGGACGATGGCGCGCTGTTCGGGGAGGGGTGGGAGTATTCCGAAAAGGCTGAAGAGATTCTCTGTGTACAAACGAAGCCTACTGTCAACTACACCAGTGGAGAATGCTCTTATGTAGGCTTTATAGATCGGAGAACGAAGCAAGTAATGAAAGAACTGCGGAAAAGCACCCTTCGAGAAACGGTAAACACAGTAGCTGGGACTCACAATCCCTTTGAATGCTGATACACCCATACTCCCGTTCCACGCAAGCATGATGTTCACTACAAGGTCGTTGATGTTGACCCGCTTGTAACCAACCAATGTTTCGGCACGAGTATCAGGACCACTTCCACTAGCTAACTCGGGACGTTTAGTTACACCGGTGTATTGAGAGACAGTAAGCAGTTGCTCCTGGCCGCCGGTCGAGCGGCTGTCTTGTTCGTTCAATAGGAATTTCAATCGCCGCACTTCCCAATGCGCTGGGACGTTGTCGAGCCAGTCGACGTTGGAGGGTTTGTAGGCGGGGTAGGGTTGGGGGGTGTGGAGCACTGCTACCCGGCCTTAATGACGTCAGCAATCTCGTCAGCAATTTGCTCAATGGTGAACTCGGACGTGCTACGGGCAATCTTATCCGCTAGGGATGGACTCTCCCGGATGACATCATCCTTGGTAAGGCGGTGCCACAGGGGCAAGATTGTTTGTTTACCAGTCAGTTCCATAGTGACCAGTCCGTCTAGTTCATATTGGGGCCATTGCTTCGCGAAGAATGAGGGCGAAAGAACGACGATGCCGAATCTGCTGCGGGCAAGGCCAAAATCAATCTTGCGTCGAAGACTATCTCCTATCCGAAGCTCGAACTCGTCATACCAGACTCTCAGTCCGGCTTCCACTAGCGCGTTGGCAAGGGGACTTGCGACCTCATCCTTATCTTCCGTGGCATGAGAAACAAAAACGTCGTAGTAGTCCAGTGTTACACCACTGTCGGGTTCTTGTTGGATCGGTTGCAGCAGAGGGGATAAAGGCTTATCTCGATATTCAGGTAGTGGCGACAGTACTTCGCGAGACAAGACCTGTATAGAAGACTTGACCCTTCCCCGAAGGCCCTGCATGTCAACGACGAGATGCCATGTGCCTGAAGATGGAATCGCAATATTGGCGGGCGATCTCTTCACTAGCCCTCCATAGTAACTGTGTTTGCGACCGGCTCGATAGCTCTGGAAGTTCGAGCTGTTCATCAACCTAACGTTTGCGGCGCTACCAGAGAGCGTTACTTCAACGACGTTGCCTTTTTTTTGATTTCCAAGTTTGTAATGTGTGAAATTCATGGATGTAGGTCATTCGTCTAGCGGTAACGTCCTGCTCCCACAATCTCCGCAAGCAGGCCGTCGGTCTCGCGCCCCAGGGCCAGTATATCAGTCCGTATCAGCTTCGGCGGATGGCTATGGGGCTTGGGGGCTGGGGTATGCGGAGGCGAGGGCTTGGTCGAAGGTCATGATGTCGTTGACGCCGCGCCGCCGGCAGCTTGCGAGGTGGCAAAGGTCTCTCGCGGTCACGGTGGGATGCCGGTCATGGAGTTGGCGGGCGAGGGTGACGTCGGCTTCCTCGAGGGGCCACACTTCCACGCCGGCCTTGGCTATGAGCGCCAGAGCGTCTTCGAGCTCGTCGAACTTTCGGACAGGCAGGTAGGCATGCATCAACTCCTGCAGGACTTCGGCGGAGGTACAGAGCGGTCTAGAATTGAGGAGGGATTCGTCGAAGAAGTCACGGGCGGGGGATTTGAGGGGATGCGGTTTTCCAACGGCGTACATGAAGACGTTTGTATCGACGAAGATCATACGTTGGGCAGGCCGTCCAGGATCGATTCCTCGATTGTCCGCTTGTGCTCTTCCCAATCGGGTTCCACGCCTGGGCCTCGCCGGGCGTCGCATTCGTCGAAGAAGCGCTTGAGGTCTTCGGGGGATTTGAAGCGTTCGGCGCTCTGCCGGCGTTCGAGCCGTTCGCGGGCGGCGGCCCGGAGCCATGCGCTGAAGGTCACGCCCTCCCTGCGGGCCTGGCGGACAAAACGGTCGCGATCCTCATCGGGGATTATCAGTTGGACTCTGGCCATTGGAGTTGCTTCCATGCATCCGGATATGTGTATGGATGGTACACATCATCGTGTGATTGGGTCAAGCATGGGGCGCGTCGGCGCATCGCCGAGCTGTTCGAAGTTGGGGGGTTTGGGTAGAGAACCGCATGGAGTCTAGCCTTGCCAGCCTTTCCTATAGTCCCTGATCCTATTGCGGGCAAACGACTTGCGTGAGTTGACAGGCGGTTGGCCATTCCTCCGAGCGTAGGCTTGGTGGACCCACTCAGCAATCTTGGCAGGCGTCCAAGGTTGCGGCCAATCGTAGATGAGCGCGTATGGTTCCTCTCCGTTGCAATTGTCCGCTAAGCGAGGGGGGATCAGGTGCGGGGTGTAGAGCTTCTTTCCATGGTCGGGATGATTTGGGAGGATGACGCCCAGCAGCCCGCACCGTGAATTCCTCTTGGTCTTCCGGATGCTTGAACTGATCTCCCAATCCACGTGCTTCCGCTGCCAAGTACAGGGGCCGATCAGCACAATGGCGACGGTGGCGTCTCGAATGTACTCGTCGCGAATCTTCTGGCGTACCGTTGCCGTCTTCAGGCCGGTGTCGTCGATGTTCCCTGTATCGACCGACCTGTCCATGATGCGCTTTCCCATCATGCGGACGAAATCTTCCTTGTGTTTGATGTCCTGTTCGTGAAAGCTGATGAACACCTTGTGCCTGGAGACTGGTGCCATGGCAAATCCTTCCTTTGCTCCAGCGCATATTGAGCTATCGACGTTGTGCCCGCCTACCGGCCAAGCACGCACCAGACTATTAGTATCATCAACACCAGTGCGACGTAGAACGGCCAGACGGAGAAGGACTTCAGGCTCGCTGCGAAGTATCTAGGAACGGAGCCAGACGGAGCCACCCTGTACAGGTCGGCGGGCGGGGGACCGTCACCGTGCAACTTCCGGACGAAGGCGTTGTACGATTCGCGGAACGCCCTCTCCAATGCGAGGTAGTAGGTGTCGAGGATGAGGAAGAGGACCGCCGGAATAAGAGCGATTAGTGCGTATTCCGGCTTCTCCGTCTGGGCGACGAGAACGAGGACTGCGGAGACGAGCGTTACACACCATACTTTGCAGGAGCGGCTGTTCTCAGCCATCCGCGTGATGACGCCCTGCGCTATCTCAACGTGCTTCTGGACGGCGGGTGAGTCGTGATTTAGTGATGACTTTTCGCCCACTTCGTTCCTCCTTTGCACACAGTAGTCGGAAGTCTCTTATTGGCTCCCGGACGATATTTCTTCAAGCTTGGCGTTGATGATCCTCCACCTCCACGGAATCGGTTCTTCGAGGCGGGTGAGCCCGTTGTACGTTCTACCGTGCGGCCTAATCTGGATGATAGGCTTGTTCATGCTCCGTGCCATGTCCGTTTCTACTATGACTCCCTGAGCGTTGTGGGTGTCCTGGCCGATCAGGACGACCACGACGTCGCATTCCCTGATGGCCTCCCGCGCCCTGTTCCTCCAGGTTTCATCCGGATACGCCTCATTGAGCGAGCAGTTGCGGACGCGGTGCTGGGTAAGCTCCCTGGCCTGTTCGTAGAAGTTGTTCCTGAGGTCGTTGTCCTTGTCGAACTCGAAACTCACGAATATGTTGAGAGTAGGCATAGACTACCTCTTGTCTATCAGACGGCCGGAGAGGTACTTGTGGATCACGCTGGACAGCAGGGTTTGGTAGGGTATCCCCTCTTCCCTGGCGCGCGAGTGGGCGAGGTTGAAGTCGCGCTCGGTTACCCGTAGGTTCACTCGCTTGGTCTTGTTGAATGTATTGCGAGCGGCCTGACGAGCCGTCTCGATCTCGCGTTCAGCGCCGGGAGCGGAGGGCAGCTCGTCCCGCTCGAAACGTTCGAGAATGTCGCGCTCTTCCTTGTTCATGTTGTCGTTCACGATTGCCGCCTCCTCCGATAGTCTCGCGTTGCCTTCCGGCCTTAATTGTCTCATAAAGGGCAGGTTTGAAACCTGCCCTTACCGATGTGTTTTGGCATCGGTATTCGTAGGTGCAGATTTGAACCCTGCCCTACCGGTGTGTTTCTTGACAGCCTTCTATCAACCCACGATTTCGCTCAGGAGGCCGTCGGTTTCCCGCTCCAATGCCAGTATGTCGGCGCGAATGTCGTCGAGGGGGCGGAGGGGCTGGGGCTTGTAGAAGTAGCGGGTGAAGCTGATCTCGTAGCCGGTCTTGACGCTTGATGGGACGTACCATGCGTCGGGGGCGTAGGGGAGGACCTCGCGGCGGAGGAAGGCCTCGACGCCGCCGTCTTCGAGGAGGGGCACCTGCTCGGTGTCGCGGAGGTCGGTGTCGGGCTCGTACTCGACGACGGCGGGACTGCCGTTGACGGTGGCGGGGAAGAGGCCGCGCAGGGGGTCGGGGTCGATGGCTCTCTTGTGGACTTTCTTGATGACGGGCGGCGCGGTCTCGGAGCGCGCTTGATTCTCCCTCAGCGTCTTGATCTCCCTTGCGGTGTAGGCGCGTTCGGGGTCGATGCCGTCGAGTCGCAGGGGCCGCTCGACGGTGACCTTGCGGTAGCCGAAGGCCTCGTTGGGGAATATCTTGGACTGCTCGGTGTCCTCGAAGGCGAGGAAGGCGTCGCAGATGCGGCGGATGTCGAGGTCGGACATCTCGCAGTTCTTGTTGCCGAGGTTCTTTCGCAGAGGGCGGTACCACTGGGTGGCGTCGATGAGCTGCACCTTGCCGCGGCGGTGATCGGGCTTGCGGTTGCCGAGGACCCAGATGTAGGTTGCGATGCCGGTGTTGTAGAACATGTTGAGGGGGAGGGCTACGATGGCCTCGAGCCAGTCGTTCTCGATGATCCAGCGGCGGATGTTGCTCTCGCCCTGTCCGGCGTCGCCGGTGAAGAGGGAGCTGCCGTTGTGCACCTCGGCTATGCGGCTGCCGAGCTTTGTGTCCCGCTTCATCTTGCTGAGCATGTTGGCGAGGAAGAGCATCTGGCCGTCGCTGGAACGGGTGAGGAGGCTGTATTCGGGGTCGTCGTCGTGCTCGATGAGGAAGCGGGGGTCGAGCATCTCCCGCTTGCCGCCCATGCGTTCGAGGTCGGTCTTCCATGACTTGCCATAGGGCGGATTGGAGAGCATGAAGTCGAAGTCTTGGCCGGGGAAGGCATCGCCGGAAAGGGTTGAGCCGAACCCGATGTTGTTGGCCTCGTCGCCCTCGCCCTTGAGGATGAGGTCGGCCTTGCTGATGGCGTAGGTCTCGGGGTTCACCTCCTGTCCGAACAGGTGGACCGAGACGTCCTTGTGGTGGTCTCCGGCGAGGCGTGTCAGCGTCTCTTCGGCGACGGTGAGCATACCGCCGGTGCCGCAAGCGCCGTCGTAGACGAGGTAGGTGCTCGACTCGATCCGATCGGCCACGGGCTCGAAGATGAGGTGGGCCATGAGCTGGACGACGTCGCGCGGGGTGAAGTGTTCTCCGGCCTCCTCGTTGTTCTCCTCGTTGAAGCGGCGGATGAGCTCCTCGAAGACGGTGCCCATGGAGTGGTTGTCGAGCCCGTCAAGGCGGGTGGAGCCGTCGCCGTTCAGGACGGGCCTGGGGCTGAGGTTGGCGGAGCTGTCGAGGAATTTTTCTATGAGAAAGCCGAGGGCGTCGGCCTCTATCAGGGTCGGTATCTGGTTGCGGAACTTGAACTTGTCGAGGACTTCCTGGACGTTGGGGGAGAAGCCGTCGAGGTATGCCTCGAAGTCGGCTCGCAAACGCTGTTGCTGGGCTCTGTAGGTGAGATCCCGAAGACGGAACCGCGAGGTGTTGTAGAAGGCCTCGCCGGACGCCTGGCAGAGGGGAGCGTCCTGGTTGGTGATGCCATTAGCGTCGAGGTTCGCCTTCATGCTGAGGACCGCGTCATTCGTGGGTTCCAGCACGGCGTCGAGACGGCGTATCACCGTCATGGGCAGGATGACGTCGCGGTACTTGCCGCGCACGTAGACATCGCGCAGGACGTCGTCGGCGATGCCCCAGATGAAGTTGCTGATGTTCAGGCTGCTCATGCCCAGCGCTCCTCGGATGTATAGGCTAACGGGATGGCCCGATTCTCACAAGCAATCGTCTATGTCCGTTGCTGTTCAGGGTCGGTGAGTTGGATTGGGGAGAGCCCCCTCTCTGTATCTCTCCCCCGGCGGGGGAGAGATTGGGGTAGGAAGTGTCTCTCCCGACGGGCTGAGAGGGGGATAGGAGGTCTTTCCCCCGGCGGGCTGACAGGGGTAGGTATTTACCCTCACCCCAACCCTCTCCCGCGAACGGGAGAGGGGGTTTGTATTTGACTATCGGCCATCCTCCATTGATGAGAAAGCGGCCCCGGCGCTGTCATTCTGAGCGGAGCGGAGCGGAGCGGAGCGGAGCGGGGTCGAAGAATCTAAAGAGTCTGTCACAACGTGAGGCCAACATAGAGTGTTCGTACGCTGTTTTCACTCTCGGTCACGATACAAGCGCTGCACTGGCTGTCCGGTCTCGGGGTTATGGATTTTAGATTCCTCGCTGCGCTCGGAATGACAGAAAGCTGGGAGCCGGATCATAGCTACAAATCCGTTTTACCTACCCCTGTCAGCCCGCGGCGGGAGAGGGATTGGGGTAGGAGGTCTTTCCGCCGGTGGGAGCTGAGAGGGGTAGGTATTTACCCTCACCCAAACCCTCTCCCGCGAACGGGAGAAGGGGGTTTGTACTTGACTATCGGCCATCCTCCATTGATGAGAAATCAGCCCCGTCGCTGTCATTCTGAGCGCAGGGGAGTGGAGTCGAAGAATCGAACGTGTCCGTCCGAAGGTAAGGCCGACTTGGAAAGTTCTTACGTTCTTTTACATCATTGGTCATGAGATAAACGTGGTGCCGGCTGTCTGGTATTGCGGTTATGGATTTTAGATTCCTCGCTGCGCTCGGAATGACAGAAAGCTGGGAGCCGGATCATAGCTACAAATCCGTTTTACCTACCCCTGTCAGCCCACGACGGGAGAGGGGATAAATCGGCATCTGGCTGTACGTCATATTCAGATTGAACCGGTACTAGTGTCCTGTTTCGCAAGTTCGTCGGATTATTTGGGCTAGTCCTGAAGGGGGCAGGGACTGGATTCCGGCCTTCGCCGGAATGACGAATGAGTGTCGATGGTCGTCGCATTTATGTAATGCACTTCAGAATCGGGACACTAGTGGACCGAAAACTTTGCAATGACGGGTAGTGATTGGAGATTTGATTCGTGCTTTACACGACAGGGCGGGTTTCAAACCCGCCCCTACCAAGTTATGGCGTCGTTACCCTTCATAACTAGGATGTTGAACCACTTCGTGTACTGTGCCATGGTGGCGGGCGCGGAGGTCAAGGTCTCAGGGGGGCGGGAATCCAGCCGCGTTCCTCGCGCCAATTGGGGCCGATGTCGGAGAATCGGTCGAGCCTGAGGCCGGTGATGTCAACGCTCGACTCGCCGTGGAGCGCCAGTTCGCTGACGGCCTTGCCCGTGGCAGGCGAGATGCCAAAGCCATGAGCTGAGGCCGTTACGACGACGTAGTTGCCGGGGGAGTCCGGGATGTCGATGATAGGCAGGTAGTCCGGGGCCTGTTCCACGACGCCGGCCCAGCTTCGGATTACCGGCACGTCGGCGGCACCAGGAAGCAGTTCCGCGAGCCGCCTGGCGATATTCCTGACGAGGGGGGTGTTGGGCTTGCTCGGATCGGTGGTCAGGCCCACATCGGTCCATTCGTGTGCGCCTCCTCCAAAGAGCAGATTGCCCCTTGCGGCCTGGCGTCCGTAGAGTCCGTTGCCCACAAGGGCGATCTCGAAGAGCGGCTCCAGGGGGGCGGTCGCCAGCATCTCGACCCTTGCAGGCGCTACGGGTACGTGAACGTCCGCCATCTCCGCCATCAGCGCTGTCTGAGGCCCGGCGGCGGCGACGACGAATTCGGTCTCGATTGAGCCGGCGGTCGTCTCCACGGACGAGACTTTCCCGCCGACGACCTCGATGTCTGTGACGGCGGTGTTTTGGTAAAGTCTGCCGCCCCTGTCTTGAAAAGCCCACGCAAATGCCTGAACCGACCGTTGGGGATTGGCGTGGCCGCCATTGGGGGAGAACATCCCGCCGAGCGTCTTCTCGGTGATGCCGGGAATGATATCTTGTATTTCCGAGGGGTCAAGCATGTCTACGCTTACGCCGTGGCGGAGCGCCTGGTCCCGTTCCGAGAAGAGGTCGCCCATCTCCTCTTCCGACACGGCAACCTGGAGCCTGCCCTGCAGCACGAACTCGGTGGGATAGCCTAACTCATCGTCCAGCGTCTCCCATAGCCTCACAGACTCTACGGCCAACGGTATCAGGGGGGCCTCGCCAACCCTCTCGCTGATCATGCCGCCGCTTCGCCCGGAGGCCTCGCCACCGACGGTTCCCTTCTCGATTACCACAACATCCTTGCCCGCCTTGGCCAGGAAATAGGCCGAGCTCAGGCCCGAAACGCCACCTCCTATGACAACTACATCCGCACGGTCGACAGGCATGACGCCACTCCGTTGGTCCGGTCTTTGCCGCCGCTCTACCCCAACACCTGATTCGTTGGGCTGAACCACTTGGGCCAGTCCCTGCGCACCTGCTCCGGCTCATCGTGGGGCCACATGACCTTCAGCGGCAGCGGTCGTACAGGTGTACGGTAAGACATCAAGGGTACTTCGGCTATGTCGGTACCCGACTCTTCGGCAATCAGCAGGGACACTTGTTCGCGGCAGCGTCTGCCCTGGCAGTGGCCCATTCCGGCCCTTGTCAGGCGCTTAATCTGGTCGGGGTCGACCGGGTCATCCTTCACGTGGGACCGAAGGCTCCGGCGGCTCATCTGCTCCGATCGCCAATCCAGATAGCGCGGAGGCTGCAAGCCTATGAGCTCGGCACGCGTGACCTCCTCGCACTGGCAGGCGAAGATATCCGGCCCACCGGCGTTGATGAGGGACTGAAGCCATTTCTTCCAGCCCGTGTGTACCTCAGTCGAAGTTGCGTTGACGGCGCGGGCGTGGATGTCAGACCTCAGGGCGAGGGCCTTCGCCGTGTCGATAGCGCCCAGCGACTCGGCAGCGGCAACTCCGGCCAGGCGACCTTGATTCCGAGCAATCTCGGGGTCGAGGACCATTCCGTCGTGGAAGCCGGCGGCGTCGCCCGCGACGAACACGGTGTCGAGGCTGGTCCGCATCCAGTCGTCATGATCCGGCGCGTACCCGCCAAGCTCAGACTTGAAGGAGAGGTCGCAGTCCAGGAGGCTGAGGAGCTCTACGTTGGGCACCAGACCGACAGCCAGGCACACGGTGTCCGCGGCGATGACCTTTTGAGAGCCGGCAACCGGCTCGTTATCGTCGTCGATCGCGACCAGCACGACGGACTCGATGTCGTCGGCCCTGCCGGCAGCCTCCTTAATGGTGTGGGACGTGTACAGCTCAACGCCCTTACCCTGCAGCGCCGTCATGAGCGCCTCGTCGCCGCGCACGGAGGAGGACACGTCCACGACGGCGGCCACCTCTATACCTCTGTCCAGCGCCATCCTGGCGGTATTGAGGCCCAGGTTGCCGGAGCCCAGCACGACCATGCGGCGCGAGGTCAAAGCCTGATATCGACTCATCAGCGAGTATGCGCCGTTGGCTCCCATTGCGCCCGCCAGGTGCCACCCCGCGAACCCGATGCCCAAGTCGCGGGAGCCGGCTGCCACGATGAGGCGGTCGTACTTCATTTGCCACGATCGTTCGTCGTCGGCCAGGCCGAGCTGCGGGCCGTCGAGGACCCTGCTGGTCTCGGTATTGCGAAAGGCGCCCCAGACACAGGTCCCAAGCCGGATGTCGACGCCGGCTTCGTCCGCCTCCACCAGAGCGTCGTTAGCCGCAACCACCCTCCCGAGCATTGTGCCCTTGGCGCGCAGCGTGCCCGTGATCCGTTGGCCGAAGAACTGAGGCACGTCCAACCCCATCATGGACATTCCGATGGGGTTTTCGTCGATGAGCGTGACCGGAACCCCGGCCTTCGCCGCTTCGATGGCGGCGGCCGTCCCCGATACTCCTGCCCCCACTACCACCAGTGGCTTGGATTCCATCTGAGGTCCCTCTTGTCGAGCCGGAGGCTGTTCTAGTACCGATTCCTCTTGAATACGCCGTAACTCTATCGTTGGTATGAAGGTGATTTCGTCTAACCTTCCAAAGGGCAGATTTGAAACCTGCCCCTACCCGGTGCTCCTACCCCTTCATGGTGTGGTCAAAGCGAACTGGTATTACGTCACATGCGCTTGGATAAATGTGGACTCTTCACGAGTGTAACTTATGCGACTTTTCGCGGCGATGAGATCCGGTCTGGCAGGGCGTCGCTCAGGGCCTTGATGTACTCGACACCGAATCCACAGCATGTGCCTATGACCTGGGCTCCCATTCCTATCCAGCCGGCGGCTTCTCGCGTCAACTCCTGCGCGGTGTCTGCGTTGGCAACGTTACTGTCCTGCCAGGTCTCGAGGTAGTCGACTCTGCCCGCATCCGGATAGACGATTATTGGGCCGGACCACTGGTCGAGGATCACCTGAAGCGCCGCCGAGGTTTCATCAATCCTGCTGTGAAACACTCCCAGTACGTCGGGCCTCAGCGGCACGATCTCGCTGACGCCATCGGCGAGGGTCATGTCATAGTCGACGGTGCGCCAGCTTGAAGTCCTCATCGGCATGCCCATGCCGGTGCTGTAGGAACGGTCGTCACCCAAACTCAGCCTGACGGTCTGTCCGTCAGATGCCACTGAGGCCGTGAATGCCACCCACACCGGCAGTCCCGCCGCCATGGCCGCTTCAGTGGCAATCACCCTGGACTCGTTGTCCGCCCACATGTTCTCCATCAGGAAGAAGTCCACGCCGGACTCGGCCAGGATATCCGCCTGCTCGTCGACGTACATCCTTAACTCCTCCGCCGAGAGGCTGGCGCCATAACCGTAGCCGGTGCCGCCCAGGAGCGTCCCGGTCCTGCGGTCGCGAACGGGGATGCGGCACGAGATAGAGCCGGCGATGTACACGGGCCTGTCGACATCGGCCCGTTCTATGGCCTCCAATGCCGCGTCCACGGAACGCACGTTTACCTCTCTCACCAATTCGCCGTACCCGGAAGCCTCCAGCGCGGGGCGCAGGGTGTTGAAGGTATTGGTGGTTATGATGTCGGCCCCCGCCCGGATGTAACGCTCGTGCATTTGGCGTACCGTTGCCGGGTGCGTGTAGTTGCCGGGGCCGCACCACGAGGCCGGGTCCATCGGCACGCCCATAGTCTGGAGCTCCGTTCCGATAGCCCCGTCCAGGACGATCACTTCTCCGTTGTCCACGCGGCTCTTCAACTCTGCATAGTTGGCCATGACCTAGTTCTCCATTACAGCTATGTACCCTATCCGGCATTTCTCAATATCAAGCTGCCTGGGCCGGAAAACCATAGGCATTCTAAGAGAAATATCGTAGTAACTCCCTCAAAGGCTGTCAACCATCAAAATCGTAGGGCAACAGCTCAGATTTCATGAGGTTAATGATGGACTTGAAATTCCCATTGCCGGGGGCTGTGACGTGAGGGAGTAATGGCAGTTGAGATAGTCCTCAAGAGTGCCGGCAGAGAGGCTCAGACGTCTCTCCTTTAGCGCGCGGCGGAACAGGGGCTTGAATCCCACATCGAATGCAGGAACCTTCCCATCTCTCATCAACTCCAAAGGGCTGCGGAAACGGCAAGTGGTGGGCTAGCGTGTCCTGTATTGCGAACTTTCCGTTGGGAGGTCCTGCTGTAAGGAGTCGGTCAACCGGTCCCGGACTAGTGCCGATTCCATATGATTTTGATATTTCGATTCACCCTCACCCCCGTATCGAGTACGGGGCAGGCTCTCTCCCACGACGGGAGAGGGGATAAATCGGCATCTGTCGAGTTTATTATATTCAAGTTGACTGAGTACAAGCTCCCACAAGTCACCGGCTGGTCAGGCGCCTAGATAAATGAAGTTTCCGAGACTGCGACCCTTCGGGGATACGCTGCCACCTATATGTCTGTAAACTGAAACGAGCGTCCGTTCTCGTAGTCTACTGAACGAACTGAAGATTCTTTGTAGAACGGAAAGCGGGTCCATTTTCCCGCAGAATGGGCGTGGAAAGTCGACAGCGGCCAGCCGTTGCAATAGTTTGTTCTGGATGGGCCATATGGTAAATGTGCAAGAGAAAGGCGCGGGAATGAACCGCAGAGGGCGCGGACAGACGAGGCCACCCCGCGTCAAGTCCTCGCCGACTGACTGGGCCGGGTTAACCTCCCGGTCATATGCGCCTGGGGTGAGACAGATCGGGAGGTAGTCCAGCACTTTAGTTGGGCTCCCAAAGCGGGAGATCGGGCTACAGGAGGACTGAGATGGACGCAGGAATCGACATGGTGGTTGACACGGTCCGGACGCTGACGCGCGACAACGACGGCGTCGTCATCGAGCCTCTGGACTTCGAGGACGGCGTGCTGCGGATAAAGTACTATGAGGGCGCGAACGAGGACTGCCCGGAGTGCGTGATGCCGCCCGACTCGTTCAGGGAAATGGTCGAGCGCATGTGCCGCGTCCAAGCGCCGGATGTCGCGTCGGTGGTGCTGGTGGCCGCCCGGTAGCGCCTACGGCCGGAACTGGTCGACGCCCACCGTCACCGCGCTGGGCCCGCTGGGCATAACCAGCGTCTTGGCTCGGTCCGCCCCGACTACGAGGATGTCGTACCGCTCGGCGCTCTCCAAGACGGGCATGGTAATGTCGAGACGCTCCTGCTCGGTCAGGTCCTTCATCCATTTCCAGTGCGCCGCCAACCGCGCTTCGCCCTCCAGGGGCACGTATTGGGTCATCTTGCCCAGGCTGGCGTTGGCGTGCATGTGGATGAACTCTTTGGCGCCACGCTTCGTGAAGCCCTGAGCGCCCACCGGCCGGGCGACGTCCGGCGGCAGCAGGATCAGCCGCTCATCGGAGTGCCGCTCCCATAGGCCGCGCGTACCGAACGCAGCGCCGTAGGCGACCGTCTTGAGCAGCCCCTCCGCCGTGTCGTTACCCTGGTCCTGCACGTCGAGTTCGCCGTTGGTGATGAAGACGCTCACCGCGCTCTCGCCGGCATCGAACCCCTTGTCCACATGGTAGGGCTGCCACGGGCTCATCTTCTCGTTCTCGGCTATGCACAGTACGAACTTCCGAGTCGTGCCGATGGTGTCCATGTCCATCTTGTTCGGGTACCAGTGCCCGATGTTCCTCATGCACATGGAGAAGGCGCGACCGATCACGATGTTGACCCTGTTGTCGAAACCGGGGCCGAGCGCCGACCGGGCGTTGATGCCCAGTTCCTCGGCTATGGGACCGTTGACGACGAGCAGCGGCGCCTGCGGACTGGTGGACATCAACAGCGACTTGCCGCCCTCCGGTCCCATCCGGGACAGCGCCTTGACGGCGGCGACGATCACCGGCATGTGCTCCGGCTTGGCTCCTGCCGCGGCCGCGTTTGCGGCGATCTTCTCGACCGTGGCGATGCCGAATCCGGGGGGCATGTCGCACACGACGTGGTCGGCAGGTAAATTGACGCCGTCTATCAGCTCGTCGACCGCGCCGCGGGTGGCCGGCAACAGCGGAAAGCCGTCGCCCCAGTCGCGTCTCAGGAAGTCGTCGTTCATGCGCTGGACCGCGTCAAAACGGTCCTCGCCCTCAAAGCGGTAGGCCTGCTCCGTCGGACTATCGTCGAACGCGCCGTCGCCCTCGGCGGTGAGCATGCCGACCAGGTCGTCGAATGCGGGCTCGGTGTTGCTGATCGACTCTGCCGGGGACAGGTTGCGGTAGATGCGCGGCACGACGACGAAACGCAGAGCGGGCATGCCGAAAGCGCGGCTGCTTGCAATGGCGTCGCCCTCGAACCGGCCGGAGATGATGGGCACCGCGGGCTTACCCATCCGCTCGACCTCAATCATGTCGTGGACCATCCACGACGCGCACGTTCCTCAGTCGCCGGTCGCTCCGATGACGGCGTCGCACTCGTCAGCCGCCTTCTTGAGGATGTGCGGCGGGTTGGGGTAGTTGCCGCCCGTGTAGAACCTCGTCTCGAGGCCGTCGAAGCGCTCTTGGAGCATCTCGCCGACGCGGTTGAGCGCGACGTCGCCGCCGTGGGTACCGCTCCATACCAGGCCGATCGTCTTGCCGTCCAGCCGGCTGAGCCTGGGGTTGATGTCCGCGACGTTCTCCATCGCGCGCTGCCTTGCGACGGGGTTCATGACCTCCAGTAGATGCATACCGTACACCTTCCTTCCGCCGCGGAAACGTCCGCACGCCCGCGACGCACGGAGTCTAGTATTGACGCCATTCCGTGTCAACCGATGCGGTAGGCGTAGGCAAGGCAATCGCTTTTGGAGTTGGCAGGAACATCGTCAACCACCACTCCGGCGAAGGCCGGAGTCCAGAGGGGTGGGTTGGGAAACTCTCCCAAGGCTGGCTCTGACTAATACCGATTCCTCTTGAATACGCCGTAACTCTATCGTTGGTATGAAGGTGATTTCGTCTAACCTTCCAAAGGGCAGGTTTGAAACCTGCCCCTACCCGGTGCTCCTACCCCTTCATGGTGTGGTCAAAGCGAATTGGTATAAAATGCGATTGCCCTGTCGTCGTAGGCGCGCCGCTGCCCCAGACAACTGAGATTCCGATGGCCGGTCATCGCTGAGTCTCGCATCGGATACCTCCAGATGAGAGCCCAATCACCTAGAACGGGACCACGCGCAGTAGGCCAAACTTCTGAGTCGTTTCTGATGTCATATGCCACGATAATGGGTACCCGAACACCGACTCTCAACTAGGGATTGGGGACGTTGCCGCATTAGAAGATAAGGCCGGAAGGGATATGTAGGGTAAAGGGGACTCGAATTACCGAGAAGCAGTCTATGAAGGCGTGGAGAGCCGTCAAGCGTAGCTGGTGGGGGATAGAGGAGACTGTACTGCGAACTTTCCGGTGGGAGGTCATACTCTAAGGAAAGGGACTTTGAGGGATACGTATCGTCATAGGGGTACAATCTGAAGTATGCGGTCAGTCAGGGCAGCGTTGGAACCTCCGATACCGAGGCGAGTGGGAGATCCTGCTGGAACCCCATCTGGATGTCATCAAGTATCACGAAGTGCCACTCAATTATGCTGATACCCAACAGCTGTCAGCCAAGTGTCGGTTCACGTCCATAGTAGGTTCCGTGCGTTCAGATACGCGAGCCTCGTATGGGAGCCGTCCGTCCCCTACTTTTTCGCCCAGCTGTTCGTTCCGCCCACGACAATGGTACTGTATTTTACAAAATTCTTGCTGAGGGGACGGTCTTCATGCATTGCATATCATGCGGAACCAGTGTCGGAGACACAGATCGTTTCTGTCCAAACTGTGGCACAAGTACCTCTCCCGATCAAAGTGATATTCCCAACTATCTGGCGCCCGCAATCCTCACAACTATATTCTGTTGCCTACCTACCGGCATTGTGTCCATCGTATACGCCGCCAGAGTCAACGGACAGATCGCCAGCGGAGATCTGGAAGGGGCGAAGCGGTCATCAGAGCAGGCAAAGGTCTGGGCGTGGGTCTCATTTGGCATAGGCATTACTCTACTCTCCATCTTCGTCGTCTTACCTGTCCTAGCCCTCCTTAGCTTCGACTACTAGGACTAGTACCGGTTCCACATGATTTTGATATTACGATTAACCCTCACCCTAGCCCTCTCCCACGACGGGAGAGGGGATAAAGCGGCATCTGCCAGTTCATCATATTCAAGTTGACTGAGTACTAGGTTGCGTCATGTGGCAATCGAAGTCCGTTTTTCGCAATTCCCCCAGAACTGAGCACCTTTAGCTTTACGACAGCCGGATATGGGAGAAGTCAGCTTGACGCCGTACTGACTCGTATCGGTGAGAAGAGTCAAATGAGTCCTATCGTGGGACCGCCAAGTTCATTTCCTGCACTGGGTAGTACGCGCCGCCAAAGACGCGGTCCAGCAGCTTGTTACCCAGAACCGTTTCCGACCCAATTGGCCCTCCGTACGCAATATCGTCCGGTCTAACTTCCACCGAGACCAGCTTGACCGACCTCCATCCCAAGATCACTGTCGGAACGGTGAACTCCGCCTCGGTGACATCTCCATCTAAGTGTCGGCAGAACCCGGTTAAGGCGCGGGGGTACGCAATGTATAAGTGAGCTGGCAGATCGACCTTCCAACATACCCTATATCTGTCGGCTTCTATCTCATCGACGCACCCCGGGGCGTATGTCCATTCAACGTGGGCGGTGCGACCGCGAAGGTTGACTCTAACGTCTTTCACGGTCGGAACATCGCACATCCGAAAGTGGGGGTACTCCCGCGTGTCGTCAATGTCATGAACCGTAACTGGCCAGGTCTTGTTATTCGCCTTGTTCGCGTACCAGTGCAATAGGCCGCCTACACTCTCTCCGACTTGGTTGATGGGCCATGGCGCATTCCTTGAAAGTTCTCTGAGGTCGTCTCTAAACCGAGCATCTGCAAGATGTTTGTTCCTAAGGTTCCAAAATTCATCTAGCTTGTGAAAACCCTCATCTCCATCCAAATACTGGAGAAAGGACAGGTTCACGTGGGTCGAGGCCGACTTGTGAGAATCTCCATTTCCACCAAGGGACTGAAGTGTTGCGTAGTTTAGGTCGTGCCTTCTGCACGCAGCGAGTAGTGTATTGGCCTTGACGAATGGCAGCATGGAGCATCTCCAATTGCCGGTTTTCAGCCAAGCGCATGTCTTCTCGTTTGCGACGGGCTGTGACCTAGGTGTCGATCCAGCGATACAGCCTGCTAGGGAGTCTGTCTGGTTTGCCCACGCGCTATAGGATGTATGCAGGCCAATGCAACTTAAGGCTTGAAGTTTCGATTCGACGGAATCCGTACCCCCGATGGGCGGGAGACAGTCCATGACGCCGGTTGTTCCATTGAGTCCTTCATATCCTGATTCTGTCTCTTGGGAGCCTGAGATGAACCCAAGAGCAACCACAACCGCGAAAGCCGTTAGGAGGACCTGCCAGGACAGCCCGGTCACGCCTATCGCAATCAGCAGAGCGGATGGCAGTGAGTCTGAAGTTCTCCTCATCTGAAACGAATGCACTGGCGTTCGTACTCGCTCACCTGCGGCGCCCTCTCCACCACGAATTCGGTCAGACGCATAACCGGCGATTCGCGGTTAGCCGTGACTCCGGACTGGAACCCAATATCCGGTGCGTGCTTGGCGATTCCCAGAACGAACTCTCGCTCTATTTCCCAGATTCGGCTTCCAAGAAGTAATACGTACTCCTTCGACCTCATCCACACAGTGACCACTACTGATCCCGGCCCAGCTTTGAAATCTTCAGTAACGTGCCAATTCAACCAGCACAGTGGACGAAACTCGACAATATGAAGGATGAACTCTTGAACGAGCTTCATCCCGGTCAGAACCAGCAAGACATAAGCCAACTTGCGGTATCCATCGACCTCCAAAGCAGGAAACCACCTAGTCGTTACCAAATGATATACATAGAAGAAGTCGAACACGCTTGGGAAAACGAACAGGACCCAACGCGCGTCGGTCAACTGGAGTATGGCTACTCCCACCACCCTGTACCCGAAAAGTGCAATACTGGCAAATTTGGCGATCGGATTTTCCCATCGCAACGAAACGAGTAAAGCAAACGCAAGCATATACGTGTCCAGCAGTTTATCCATACTCGTGTAGTCATCAAACATGCCCGAGCGAATGGCCGCAATTATCACGACGTCGAGCGTGTCCGCTATCGCCGATGCGATCAAACCCCCCAAAGGCCACCTGAGGATGAACAAGGGCACGATCAGGCGCACAATCGTAGCAACGAGAGGTCCCATGTACCAATACCCCCGGCGGGATGACGTGTACCGATCTACTCTACGGCCAGGATAGACTGAACCGGTATTGACCGATTTCTAAGCGTCCAAGTCATGATGTCGCCTGCTCAAGAGCAGTCTTGTCCGCTAGCGAGATATTATCACCGTAGGTAGGTTGCCGCGCTCCCGGTCAAAGAACGCTGACGGACTCATTCAAATCGCCGGACAGAATGGTCGTGAGGGAAACGTCCCGCCCTTGGCGCACGTCCCTAGCGCTGTTATCAGCAACCTCACCTGACAACTCCCCGGACGCTGCGGCGGGCTAGGTAAGGGTAGGTAAGAATGCTAGAATCGGGAACCGAGTACCGCTGGCAACCTAGCAATCACCGGTTGACGGGGTCCCGTTCCACCGGTCAATGGATGGAGAGAGTCGCCGCAGCTTGAGGGAAGACGCTAGAATGGGCGCCACCGGTATTGTCAAAGGATCATTGATCCGGGTCTGGCAACTGACTGCGTTTGTGCTTGCCTTGCCGGTGATCTTGGCCTGCGGCATCTTCGCGGGCGATCCGACTCCGACCAATACCCCTGCCCCCGCGTTTGTCTCCACAACCATTTTCACGCCGACTCCTACTGCCCTGCGTCCGGGAGCCGATGATCGCCCCGACGAGAGGGTGTTTGATCCAACGCCTCAACCGACGCCGACGCCCACACCCGAACCTACGGCCACACCTGAGCCGACACCCACACCCACACCTGAACCGACTGCCACGCCTGAGCCAACACCCACGCCCACACCCGAACCGACTGCCACGCCTGAGCCGACACCTACACCCACACCCGAACCTACGGCCACAACCACTGCGACTGCCACACCTGAGCCGACGGCTACGCCTGCGCCCACCGCCACGCCTGAACCGACCGCCACGGCCACACCAGAGCCAACGGCCACCATCACACCGACCGCCACGGCTAGGCCTTTGCCTCCGCCCTCAGCGCCAACCAATGCCACGTATTATCGAGATATTTCTGCCCTCATGATCAGCTGGGAACCAGTAGCTGGGGCAGACTACTACGACGTTTACCACGCAGCTTTCGCTCACCTGCAGCGCAGGAAGGTTGGCTCCCGTGTGGAAGGCACAACCTACCTGCACACTACTCCGTCAACAAAATGGGGGAACCACTACTGGGTTGTTGCCTGCAACAGTGATGGATGCTCGGATCCTAGTAAAGCTGAGTTTATCGACAAAAGACCGGCAGGGCCTGCGGAGGTACAATACAGATACATAGAGGCTGAGGAAAAGACTCGGATCACTTGGGCGGCAGTCGAAGGAGCACACTATTACAATGTATACTGGGAAGAGTTCTTCAATGACTGCGATATTGACCGGTTCGGCATAGCACATACGACCATAAACTGCGAGCTCCTCGAAAAAGAAATAAACGTGACGTACATAGATGACCCTGGGGTACCCAAAGACTATTATTGGGTCAGTGCCTGTAACCGCAGCGGATGCTCAGTCCCTGCTCGTGCAGTTAGGCGGTGACATTGTGAGATTCCTCACGGGAGCTTCAGGGAAGTCGGGCTACCCGCCATCTACGCGCCCCACCTTCTCAATGGCGTGAGCGGGTACCCAACCCTGAATCTCTCCGCCGGGGAGCGCGACACTCCACCACCCGTGCCGGGAGTCGGTCAGGCGGACTTGTGCGCCGTTGTAAAGGGCGAACTCCTCGGAATACTGCGGACCGGGCCCGCTCACGACATCTACAATCGCAACTGTCACGACGCCGGTGTTGTCATAGGGGTCGGCTAATGCCATGCTCACGACAAGTAGGAAAAACGTCAAGGTAGCAACCACAAGAAGGACGGACAATGAGCGAATAAAGCGCCTTAGTGGAAAATCTCGCCACACCAAGAGAGCCCCAATGGCAAGGCCGGTCACCGTCCACAGCAGGAGAGCTGCAACTCCGAACTCGCTCGGAGTGGCCCACCGGCGTCCCAAGAAGGAAACGCTCTCGATCAGAGAGCCTCTTTCCGCTGTGACCCGGTCCACCGTCATGCTGCGGGCCAAGTCGAGGTTGGTTCTGATGTCCGAGTCGCGGGGAGCAAACTCACGGGCTCGGAGGTAGCTCAGGATGGCCCTGCCGAGGTCGCCGCTATCTAGATAGGCATTGCCCAGATTGAAGTAGACGGCAGCGTTACCGTATCCCCGGTCAATGAGGGCCTCGTACTGCTGCGCGGCCTCATCGTACTCCCCACGCTCATATCTCTCATTCGCCCTAGCCATGAGTTCGCCGGCCGATGTCTCTTGCGCAGACACGCTCCCAACAACGACGACCGGAAGCAAGCCAAGAATTGCCAATAGAACAAAGGGACGCCGCAACAATGAGATCATTCCTGAATTGCTCCGTCGACTTCTATCAGGAGTTGCGCGGCACGTTCGGCGTAGTCCTCCGTCTGACCTACAGTGGGAGTCTCCGGTGTGAACCTCGCAGATTCTCCTAGAGCCAGAGTGTTCTCCACACGCTGCGCCAATTCGTCCGAAACACCGGAATCTCGTAGGCGTTCTCCAATCGCCTCCCGTGTCAGTCCGACCAGTGACTCTCCGTACCGGTCGGAAAGGTATCTGTGCAGGGTGTCAGCACCTGCGACTGCCGGGGCCGCGCCGTTCGCAATGGCGCGTGTAAGGACTGACCGGGCGTTCGGCAGCGCGTTCCGCCGTCGCGAGTCCACCAGAGCGGCTTCCCGAGCATCGCGCATGCGACTCCACGCCGCAGCCAAAATGATCACGAGCAGTGGGAGCGTCCATGTGGCCCAGTAACCGACACTGTCCGTTAGTTCTCTAGCGGGAGGACGAAGAGGCTCCGGCACGGGTCTGATGGGTCTCGCGACGGAAACGTCCGCCTCGTCCCCGGCCGCGTCGGCAGAGGCTGGAGGAGGCAGCGATGCCTCCTCCGTTCCGGCAATGGCAACCACGATGGGGTTCGTTGAGGCATGTACGTATTCCTCAAGATCAGGGTCGTAGTATCCATACCTTATCTCCGGTACCGTCAGCTCACCGGCCGTTTCCGGCACAAGGATGATTTTATAGGTGCGACTCCCTACGAGTTGCCCGTCAATGACCTCGCTCGAAGAAGTGGGCGGCGACTGGACGACGCGCCAACCCGTGAAGTCCGGCCAGAGTGGTTCCGGCAGAGCGCCGATGTTCCCTTTGCCTTCGACTTTCACTGTCAGCTGGACCGATTCGTTCATCCGAACGGCTGCCGTGTCCACCTCGGCGGAGATGTCGAACTTTCCAACGGCCCCTGTAAATCCTTCCGGAGCTGCCGAGGGCAGGGGTTGTACCTCTACGGTTATGGAGGAACTCTCCACAACAACGGGGCGAGCCGCTTGGTCGTCGGACACGGTCAATCTCGCGGGTTCAATCTCAATCGTCCCGACAATGCTGGGAAACAAGATCGTTCGCAGCTCATTCACTGTATACACGTTGGAGTTGACAGTCTCTCTGTACTCATTCTCCTCTGTCTCCGTCACGTTCCAAAAGCCGGCAAAGTCGGGAGGACGGTAGCTGACAGAGTGAGGAAAGTCAGCTTGTCGGTATGTTTTGGTTACGTAGGTGACCTGCTGCCCATGAAAAGGCCGTTCATTGTCGACTTGTGCTATTACGTACAGTGACTCGTCGGACGGCGGCTGTTGTGCGCCAACGGGGAGGGCAGCGGAAAGCAACGTCAACGCGATGATTGCCGTGCCGGCCAGAACTCCCTTTATGGTTGTCCTTGCTCTCACGTCAAATGGCTACCAGGGGAACTCGGGGGGAAGTTTAGGAGATACCAGGACCTGCTGTCGTCCCTCCGCAAGGGTTTTCGCGTCCTCGCCAACTGCTTCAAGCGCTTGGCGCGCCTGTTCCTTGGTCAACGGTTCAGTCTGCGGCGGCTGTGCCTGAGGAGGCTGAGCTTCGGGAGACGCCTGCGCATCGTCTTCACTTTGTGGCGGTGGTTGAGCCTGAGGCGGAGGCTGTGCCTGTGGGGGTTGAGCTTCAGGAGAGGCCTGCTCGTCGTCTCGGCCCTGTGGAGGCAGCTGTTTCAGGGCGAGTTCCAGGTTGTGCTTCGCGTCGTGATGGTCGGGATCCATTCGCAGCACCTCTTTGTATGCCTCGACCGCCTGAGCATATTCTCGGACCCGGAAGGCCGCGTTTCCCCGGTTGAAAAACGCACTCAAGCGCAACTCCCCGGTGGCATACAATAGAGCGTCGTCGTATTCCTTGAGCGACTCTTCAAACTCCTCCATGCGGTACATGGCGTTGCCCACGTTGTAGCGCAGTTCGCCCGACATTGGGGATCGCTCCCGAGCGTCTTCGTAGGCATCCAGGGCAGCCGCGTAGTCTGAATTCATGTACGACTCGTTGCCCGAATCGTTGACTTCATCGGGAGTTTGGACGCAGGCCGACAGGAGCAGGACGATGGCCAGTAGTGCGATGAGCATCTCACGGTATGCCATGTTCAACCCCCTCTATTGCCGTTCTCGATCGCCTTCGCGACCTGTACAGGAGACGGTCGCTCAAGACCTCGGCCAAGAACAGCGAGAAAGCTGCCGCGAGAAGGAAAATCTGGTACCGCTCCACTCTTTTTTCGCTGAGCTCACTCTGAAGGACCTCGTCCTGGAACGCCTCTATCTCGTCATGAAGGCCGACAAGCGCACCGGGATCGTCAGCCCTGAAATATTGACCTCCACCGGCCTCTGCAATGCGTTCAAGCGCGCCCTCGTCCAGTTGCGAGAGGATTGGTTGGCCTTCAGCATCCTGCCGATAGCCAATCACATCTCCCTGTTCGTCGTACACTTCTACGGGCCATCCGTCCGGTGAGCCGAAACCGACGGTGTAAATGACCGCTCCATGCTCCGCGGCTAACCGGGCTGCTGCAACCGGGTCGTCCTCATGGTTCTCTCCGTCCGTCATGATGACGACGACCTTTTGGCTTACCCGCTGATCGTTGAAACCGGCCATTGCCGTATCAATCGCTTCACCGATAACGGTGCCCTGTCGGAGAATTGCTTTCGGGCTGGCGCTGTTTAGATAGGTCCTTGCTGTGGCGTAATCGGCAGTCAAGGGGAACTGAATGAAGCTGGCTCCTGAGAACAGGACGATGCCAACCGAGTCGCCTCTCAGCCGGGATATCAAGTCCGAGATTTCCAGCTTGGCTCGGTCGAGGCGAGTGGGCTTCACATCCTGGGACAACATGCTGTGCGAAACGTCCAAGACCACCATGACCTGCACTCCACGTTGCTCGACTATCTCGATGTAGTTGCCCCACTGGGGCCGTGCCAGGGCGATGATGATCAGTGCTACCGCAACAAACCAAAGCACCAGCCGGGCAACCCGCAGCCTTTGACTCGCTGCTTCGCTCAGTCGGGCGACGAGTACCGGATCTCCAATGAGCTTCACTGCGGCGGTCCGGCGCATCAGGACCCACCGCATGAATATCGTCAGAACGGGGAGCGAGAGCAGAGCAAGCAAAAGCTGTGGGGATCCGAAGGTCATAGCGAAGTCAGGGAAGCCTCCTGAATATTGTATTTGAAAGGATGAGCTCCACCAGTATCAGCAACAGAGCCGGAACCAAGAACCAAACCAGAATCTCTTGATATCGAGTGAAGTTCAGTATCTCCACGTCCGACTTCTCCAAGGCGTTGATCTCGGCGTAGATGCCTCGAAGCTCCTCCGTATCGGTTGCTCGGTAATACTTTGCGTTCGTGATAGCCGCTATCTGCCTGAGTGTTTCTTCATCGAGCGGGTTCTCCCAAGTTGCGTCCTCTGAGCCGGAAGAAGCGAACTGAGAGTTATCCCCTCCCTCGTTCCTTCCCACCCCGATCGTGTACAGCTTGATGCCGACCGCCTCCGCCGCGGTTGCGACCGTGATGGGATCTAATTCGCCTCCGGTGTTCACACCGTCGGTAATGAGCGTCACCAGCTTGCTCTCGGCGCTGGAGTCCTTCAACATGTTCGCCGCGGTCGCCATTCCGCTTCCTATCGCCGTTCCGTCTTCAATTCTCATTTCGGACGCGAGGTCGACATCCTTGAGCAGACGGACCAGAGCGCCATGGTCCAGCGTGGGCGGACTCTGTATGAACGCCTCGCGTGCGAATACCACGAGTCCGATGCGGTCGTACCGTCTCTCCTCGATAAAGTCGGTGATGATAGCCTTCGCCACCGCCAGCCTGTGAGGCTCGAAGTCCGTCTCGGCCATGCTCCCCGAAACATCAAGGGCTATGGCGATGTCCACGCCCTCGCCCCTGATGACCTCCCGAGCATCCGCCAGTCGCGGCCCCGCCGCCGCAACGATGACTAGCCCCAGAGCCAGCAACCTCAATGCGGGAACGAATGGCGTCAGTCGTAGTCGCAGCGATCTTCTGTTACTCGCTACAAGCCCGATATCCGTGTACCTCATGGTTGCCTGGCCCATCCACTGGGTCCAAATGTACGTCAACAGGGTCGGAACAGCCGCGAGGGGCAACAGCAGTAGCAGCCAAGGTGACTGGAAGGTCAGGTCGCTCACGTCGCCGCCTCTGGATGTACCACGGTATCCTCCTCTCGCGGCGCCTCAACAGGTACTGCCTTTGTGTCCCTCACGATGTCACGGGCCTGACTCAGAGCCCCGTATGCCTCGGACTCAGCGGGCGGGTAATTCGAGAACCTGACGAGATCGGCCTCCAGCAGCAGATCGACCACGAGCCTGGAGTTCTTTCGATCAAGAGATGACTGCCAAACTGCGGTTCCGATCTCATCCGTCGTCATATCCGTCGCGTCCGGTCGTCCTCCATTTTCCAAGAAAGTCGCGCGGACGTAGGTTTGCATCACTTGGAAGATCAAGGCGTAGTGTTCCTTGAAGCGGCCGTCTCCGGGTAGATCGAGACGTTCGATCCCGTCGATCTCTTGGATCGCGACCTCCCATGGCGTCCGCGTGTCGCCTTCCAACTCAGGTTGTGCGGCCCGCGCGCGAAGGTGATGGTGGACGAGGGACGCTGCCGAGACCATCGAGGCCACGACGGCCAGCGCGGTGATGGCGAGTACCGCCGAGTGCTTCCACAGTGGCGGAGATAGGCCGGCGTGTGGGCGGAGGTCTTTCAGAAGTTCGTCGGAACCTGTTAGTACCGATCTAACTGTGAGTCGAACCCGTGAGGGAACCACCCGGTCGACGACGCCGTCCGGTCGGCGAATCGATATCGACAGTTCGGGCGTCTCAAATGTGCCCGGAGCGAAGAGCGAGACCTCAAGCCTCCGGCGCGTCGTCTCCGTTCCGCCCCCATTGGAGTCCGTCTGAGCTGTGGACTGCGATAAGACCTCGAACGCTCCCCACTCGCGACTCAGCCTAGGAATGACAACGGCATGTTCCGCCGGATGGTTCACTTCCAAAGTCAAGACCGCGACTTCGCCGACAGTCACGACATTCCGGTCGGCGGTCAGTTTGGCGTGAACGTTGGACTGCGATTCCTCCTGCGCGAAGGCAATCCCGGTCACCGACGTTGCCATGACAGTGGTAAATGCCCAGGCTAACCAGATCCTGAATCCCAGACATCCTACAACTCGCGAAACTCGCAATACCTGTTCAGCCAAATATGACCGGCTCCTCTCATCGCGACAGCCTTCGCAGTCGGTCTTTGAAGAACGCCCCGACCTCTGCGAAATAGTCTTCTCCGGTCGTAACCTTGACGCGGTCCACGCCCGCCGCTGCAAAAGCATTGCGCTTTTCCGCGTCCAACCTGGCAATTCTTTCCGAGAACTCAAGCCTCCACCGGTTGTCGCCGGTATCGACCAAACGTTGCATGCCGGTTTCGGCGTCCTCCAGAGCAATAACTCCCACATCTGCCATCTCGCTCTCCAATGGATCACTCAGATCGAAGGCCACGACGTCGTGCTGCTGGTTCGTTACCAACATTGCTTGGCGATATGATTCCGGATCGGCGAGAAAGTCGGAGACCAAGAACACAATGCTTCGCCGCTTGAGGAGTACAAAGATCGTGTCCAAGGCGAGCCTGATGTCGGTACCGCTGCCCTCCGGTTCGAACGCCAACAGTTCGCGCAACAATCGCAAGACATGGCTCCGTCCCTTCGTGGGAGGGATCAACAGCTCTACTCTGTCGGAAAAGAGGAGGAGTCCGACCTTGTCGTTGTTCGTCGTCGCGGCAATGGACAGAACCCCGGCGAGTTCGACGGCCAACTCTCTCTTGAACCAGTTCTTCGTGCCGAATTCTCCGGAACGACTCACGTCCACGACGAGCATCACCGTGAGTTCCCGTTCCTCAACGTAGCTCTTGACGTATGGCTCTCCGGATCGTGCAGTGACGTTCCAGTCGATAGTGCGGATGTCGTCGCCGGGTACGTACTGGCGGACCTCGTCGAACTCCATGCCGCGGCCCTTGAACACCGAAAGGTACTCGCCCGCAAGACCGTCGTCTACGAGTTGGCGGGTCGTAATTTCGATCCTCCGAACCTTGGCTACTAAATCGTCGGTCAACATGTCAGGGGATTTCCAGGCTGTCGAGGATTCGTTGAATGATTTGCTCCGGCGTGACTTCCTGGGCCCGTGCCTCGAATGTCGTGATAATGCGGTGTCTGAGGATGTCCAGCGCTACTTGCTTGACGTCGTCGGGAGTGACGTAGCCACGACCCCTTATAAACGCATAGGCCTGTGACGCCGCGATGAGGAAAAGCCCCGCTCTCGGCGAAGCGCCGTAAGAGATGAAGTTCCTCATGTCGTCCAGACCTACCAAGGAGGGGTCGCGGGTCGCAACGACAAGGTTGAGAACGTAGTCCTGGATCTTCTCGTCAACGTGTACCTTCTTTACAACGTCACGAGCGCCTAGGACGTACGCTGAGTCCACGACGGGTTGCACCTCCTGTATCGACCCTGCCGTGACCCGCGCAATCATCTCGCGCTCTTCGGAGTACTTCGGATATTCGACTACGAGCTTCATCATGAATCGGTCAACTTGGGCCTCCGGCAGCGGGTAGGTGCCCTCTTGTTCGATAGGATTCTGAGTGGCCAACACGAGGAAGGGAGCGTGTAGGGGAAATGTCTCGTCGCCGATCGTGACCTGTCGTTCTTGCATCGCTTCCAGCAGCGCGCTTTGTACCTTGGGCGGTGCCCTGTTGATTTCGTCTGCGAGCACCAAGTTCGAGAAGATAGGTCCCTTCTGAACGCTGAAATCTCCGCTTCGAGGACTGTATATGCGAGTACCGATCAGGTCGGCCGGCAATAGGTCGGGCGTAAACTGGATTCGCGAGAATTCCGCCTGGATCGCCTGCCCCACCGTCTTCACCAGTAGGGTCTTGGCCAGTCCCGGCACACCCTCAAGAAGAACATGCCCGTCGGCCAACAGTCCCACTAAGGTGCGTTCCACGAGCCTATCTTGGCCGATGATGGCTTTCCGTATCTCAGCGAGGAGAACATGGACGAATCGCGCCTCCCTCTCCACCAGCTCGTTAATTTGGCGAAACCCTGCGATGTCCATCATGGAAGGGGTTATGCTCCTAGGGCGCTGCGTCTCGCATCCTATTGGAAAAGATGGAGTGAGACAACCCGAACCCCCTCACCGTAGGTCGTTTACTTGTCGGATGACGGCTAACCAATTGGGCTTCGATCCGCCAAATCGACTACGGCCGGAGCATCAACACCACAAGATGCTCGAAGTGAGGGTGCTCGACTGAGCAATACAGACTTCAAGGTCATATATGCCCGTTACTAGTACCGTGTCAACATGGTTTTGATATTGTAATTCACCCTCACCCTCACCCTAGCCCTCTCCCACGACGGGAGAGGGGATAAATCGGCATCTGCCTGATCGTCATATTCAAGTTGACTGAGTACTAGGGGCAAGCCCAGCTTGAGTGTACGTCTCGCGACGTGAGAGGCTGGGGGGGCCGATCAGGCTTCCAGTTGCATTCCGAGAACTGCGTGAAGATGGAGGAACGGCAGAGTGACTGAGACTACACTTTTGAGTGGGTTCGTGGCCTACGGCGAGACTGCTTGTCAGGCACTTAGATCAGGGTCAATGGTAACGGGGACTCGAACTGCCGGGAAGCAGTCTATGAAGCCGCTGCGCTGCTTCGAGCCCGTTCCGAGCCGCAGATGCCGTAGCTGGTGGGGGATAGAGGACTCGAACCTCTGACCTTCTGTGTGTAAGACAGACGCTCTAACCAGCTGAGCTAACCCCCCGTGGGGTGACCGACTGCGTTGTTAGGTGGGACTTGGCGGTTTGTTTCGGTGTTTGGGTGAGGAGAGTTGTGGCGCGCTTGGCGGGACTCGAACCCACGGCCTCATCCTCCGCAGGGATGCGCTCTATCCAACTGAGCTACAAGCGCGTGTCTTTGCAACTTCCCACTTTGCTATACGGGCCCCTTGTGAGCCGCGGCCTATTGGGTTACTTGTTGGTGCCGAAGGAGGGACTCGAACCCACACGCCCTTTTCGGGCACTACATCCTGAATGTAGCGCGTCTACCAATTCCGCCACTTCGGCATGTTCTTCGATGTTCGACCGGCTCCTAAGGCCTTCGCTCACCCCCGTTTGGTGGGCGGTCGAGGGGTCGAACCTCGGACCTCTTGCGTGTGAAGCAAGCGCTCTGACCACTGAGCTAACCGCCCGACTCCTCACGCTGCGTCCGATCCGACCGTTCTCAACGGTTGTGGAATCCTCGAGAGAGCGATTCGGTCGTTCCCGTGGTGGCAACGACTGGACTCGAACCAGTGACCTAGCGCTTATGAAGCGCCCGCTCTAACCGACTGAGCTACGTTGCCAGACCGTAGGTCAACTATATAGGAGCTACGCTTCGAGTGTCAATTACGAGGCGAGTGTCGAATGGCCGGGAACCGCATGGCGAACGGCGTGGCGACCATTTTGGCTGACGATATCGAGGCCGAAGAAGCGTTTGGCTTCTACTTGTCGGACATCAAGACGCCGGCGTTGGCCCAGTCGGCCTTTTCGATGTCGGCAAAGATGACTTGGACACCCTCAGGTCTCGCGCCTGCGATGTCCACGATCGCATCCGTGACCGCCTTCGCTATTTTCGTCTTCTGCTCCTTCGACCTGCCGGAGAGCAGTTGAATCGTTACTACGGGCATTGCCTCCCTCCTCTTCTTTGAGTGGACGGCATTGTAGCAGTCGTGGCGATTCGAGTTCAATCTTGGCGGTTGAGGGAACAGAGCAATTGCATCCGGCTTCATGCGATGTCCAAGCCCACTAGTGGACCGATTCCATATGATTTTGGCAGCTTATTCAAAGCACCCTCACCCTAGCCCTCTCCCACGACGGGAGAGGGGATACGCGCATCTCAATTCGACTATCATATTCAAATGGGAACCGGTACAAGTCATATCCCTTTACTACTCAGAGGAGAACTATCTAGTGTCCTGTTTCGCAAGTTCGTCGGATTATTTGGGCTAGTCCTGTAGGGGGCAGGGACTGGATTCCGGCCTTCGCCGGAATGACGAATGAGTGTCGATGGTCGTCGCATTTATGTAGTGCACTTCAGAATCGGGACACTAGAGGCAAAAGCAGTTCTCATACCAATTAGTTGGAGCAGATGCCCTTGTGGTTGCCGGTCCCCGGCGCACCCTCAGTCACTTTTCCCCTATGCAGTCGCGAGGCTGCATGAGTGTTATCCAGGTGATGTATCCCTGACGATCGCAATCCACGCCTCCACCTCGAACTCGCCACGCCCGGTCAACCTCTTCAAGACCCTTGAATCCATAGGACAATTGCTGCAATGTGATTGACCCGAAGAATACGAGAACGGTACGATAAATGTACTGATACTGCATATCATAGTCGACGCCCTTGAACTTTGACGCCGCACAAGAGCACAAAAGGAAACCACTCTATGACCAGTAGGACTCCAGTACGGACCGCACTTGCTCTTCTAGCCATACTCGTCCCGGCGTTGCTTCTCGCCTGCGGAGATTCCGGTGGCCTGTCCCGCTCCGACATCCAGCAGATAGTGCAGTCGGAGCTTGCCAACAACCCGGCCCCTGTTGATCAAGACAGCTCTCGTGAACAGGTTGAGAAGATCGTTCGTGAAACCATGGCCGAGGGTTCGGATCAGGGAGCCGAGGGCGGGGCAATGTCCATGCCCCGCAAGTCGACGCCTGACCAATACACCAGGTACTTCGTCAACAAGGCTATCGACAAGTACGAGTCGGAAGGACTCGACGCCACGCTCGCTTTCTACAATACCAGCGCAAGCATGGACGGCCAGTGGTATGTATTCATAATGAGCGAAGATAACATGATGCTTGCCCATGCCGCCAACCCCGATCTTGTGAATCGTTCCATCTCTGCCGCCATAGGCCCGAACGGCTATCCGGCGGGAGAGGCGGTCGCCGCAGTTGCCGACGACGATGGAGAATGGTTCGCTTACACCTTTCCAAACCCCGCTTCCGGCGCTCTGGAAACCAAGCACTCCTGGATGGTGCTTCACGACGGAATCGTCTTCGGTTCGGGATGGCATGAGCTGGGGCCCCGCAAGTCGGACGCGCCCGCTTACACCAAGTCCGTCGTCCAACAGGCACTCAACCTCTACGACGCCCTGGGACTGGACGCAGCCATTGACTACTACAGCGCGAAGGAAAGCGTCGACGGTCAGTGGTACGTGTTCATCGTCGATGAGAACGGCTACGGCATAGCCCACCACAACCCCATGTTTGTCGGGCGCGATCCCCGTCTCCGCGTCGACGCCGCCGGCTACTTCTACGGCGACGACCTGCGCAGCGCTACCGAGACGGGCAAGTGGGTCGACTACGTCCTCGTAAACCCGGAATCCGGCGAAGACCGTCAGAAGCACACCTGGGTCGTCCGCCACGACGGCCTGCTCTTCGCCTCCGGCTGGTACGAGTAACCGGATTCTCGACAAGCAGCAAGTCGGTACAACTGCCCCGCACATTCCCTGACCCCCCATCAACTGCCAATCGCCACGTCGCCTCCCGGCCCTTGACGGGTTCATTGAACGTCGCTACGGTTGGCGCTATCTGATTTGCGGCGTGTACCCTGGCGCCGGGGCTCAAACATGCGCCGCTTCCATTCTAGGTAGGAGGACACCATGCAGAGCTCCCGGGAGATCGACCTCTACTGGCACAAGATCAGGAATACCGTCGACGAACTCGTCGACTGCCTCGAAGGGCTCGACGGCGACTCTCTGAACTGGAGGCCCCTCGATGACGCCAACAGCCTCTACGTCCTGGCCACCCACACGATGGGCAACGTGCGGTACAACCTCCTGAACGTGCTGTGCGGGATGCCCGTCAGTCGCGACCGCGATGCCGAATTCATGGTAAGGGGTGACTCCGCCATTGAGATCGCGGCAAGCTGGAATGAGCTGAAGGCCCGGATTTCAGACGCCATCGTGGACTTGCCGCCGGCCGAACTGGACCGCGAGAGGGACCACTCCCACCGTGGGAACGTCACCGGCCGCGAGCTGCTGATCGTCGTCGCCCGCCATGCCTCCGAGCACTACGGCCAAGCCCAGCTTACCCGCGACCTCGTGAAGGCTGAACTGTCCGGCTAACGGCGATGGCAGGGTGGTTTAGGACTATCTCACGACCAGGTGCAGCTTCAGCTAGGCTGGGGACATTACCCATGGCTGTTCCATTCGCTCCGCCCTTGACAACCGGAATCAATTGGAACTGTTACTCGAGGCTCCGTGATTCGCTGCTCGGCGCTCAGGCGCTTCTTCCCCAGCCGGCGATGAACGACTCGGCGTCGACGACGCCGGGCAGATCGCTGAAGTAGTAGCGGATCGGACCGGACTGGAACGAGGGCTCGAACATTTCCTCTTCCCCCTGGAGCATGGCATCGAGGGCTTGGAACCGGGCCCACAGAGTCTTGGACTCCTCGTTAGTGAACCGGTCGGCAAACTCGGGTCCCCAGTTCAGGGTGATGGTGTGGGGATTCGATGCCCGGCGCCGGGTCTCCTCCGGGACGTCGAACCCCGGGTCCTTAAGGGCGCGAATGTGCAGCGCCGCCTTGGAGAGGTAGATGGTAAGCACCGTCTTGCCGTGAGGCCCGGCGCCGGGCTGGAGTCGCTCCAGCGCGGCGCGGTAGGCGACGGCATCCCTGTCGATAACCGCGCGGAGGGCGGCCTCGGTGGCATCCTTCATCTGCCCTTCCCGGCGCACAAAGGTCTCGAACTTCTCTCTGGCCGCGGGCGAAAGGCTGTCGGCGAAGCCCATCTCGTGATACTGCCCGAAGATCGCGTGTCCGCCGTGTAGAGTCCGCCGCTTCTTCGTCGTGTAGTTGCTCCCGGTGTGAAGGAGGAAGTTGCTGTAGATGACACCGTCCCCGGCGTTCAGCTCGACGGAAATGCCCTCGGCAGCAGCTTGCAGGCGCTCATTCGAGACCTCCGTCACTCCCTGCATGTCCTTCATGAACTCGCCGTTCTCTTTTTCGGTATTTCGCCGCCTGTGGCTGCCGGGAACCACCCAGAGGACGCTGTCGTCGTACATCGGAACGTTCCACTGGGTGTACCTGGGGCCGTTCTCGATCAGGTCCGCCGCTAGCGCGTCCATAGGGGCCATGTCGACCGGGTGGACGTCCCTGTGCCAGCCCGTGCCGCCCGGCCAGTCACGCACGGGGCTGCACATCATCATCATGCTTGAGACGTTGGGCATGGGATTGCACAGGAGCTGCGAGGCGATGTCGAGCGTCTCGTCGGCAACCCAGAAGTCCTCGATCACGTTGGCGGTCTGCTCGTCGATGAGCCCCGGGCGCTCCATGTGGACGCGGGGCTGCCGCACCAATTCGTACTGCCCGCCCCGGGGGTCGTCGGGCCCTCGTTCGCCGGCCCAGACCGCCTTCTGCCTCTCGAGGATCGTCTCGCAGCTGGCGCGCATAGCCTCCAGCTTGTCCGGCGGGATGACGTTACGGAGTATCAAGTACCCCTGCTCCATAAACTGGTCCCTGTCAACCTTCATCTCTTGCGTTCCTCCCGTTGTGAAGTACCTCTCGGAGGCCCCGTCTTCCGGTCGGCTATGTCCCCATGCGCACTCTGCGCCGGAACGGATTGGCGGCCAGTATAGCAGGCCGCGGAACTTCCCTGAAGTCTATTTGGGGCTCTCCACAGGGCAATCGCATTTCACTCAGAGCCAGCCTTTGGAGAGTCTCCCAACCCACCCCTCTGGACTCCGGCCTTCGCCGGAGTGACGGTTGATGGTGTTCCTACCAGCTCTAAATGCGATTGCCCTGGGGCTCTCCACGCCTGATGTGAGTCACGGCGCCATCGACCTGTCTTTGAGCCTGAAGACTCCAAATGTGGAAATGCTAGTCTACTTTCTCCTATTCTTCCCCCATGCGATACCATGGCAACACCATGACTCGACGGCGCACTCCACGCAGCGCTTCTCCCTCAACCGGCAGGAGATACGAGGTCGAGCTAATCACCGGCCTCGAGCGCTTCGTTGACGATGAACTCGTCGAAACACTCGGAAGGCGGGATTACCGGCTGACGGGCTACCCGAAGGAAGGCCGTATGACCATCAGGTACTCCGGCCCCGTCGAGCGCCTGATGGACCTCCGCAGCGCCGTCGCCGTCCACCTCGTGGAGCGGTTCGACATACCACGACCCAAGGCCCTCCTCGGCCACCAGCACTTCACCCGGCTCATCGCAGCGATCAGGACAGTCATCGGCCTCCACCCGGCAGGAACGTTCAAGACATTTCGCGTCAGCGCCGCAGGCGCGGAGTCGACCACCATGAGACGCCTCCGCAGCGAGATCGGCTCCGCGGTCCGCCTTGACGAGCAGACCGACGAAGCGCACCTGCACCTGTCCGTACGGCGTTCGGCGTCCGGCGGAGGCTGGGAGGCCCTCGTCCGACTGACTCCGATGCCCTTTTCGGCACGAGCGTGGCGAGTCTGCAACCGCCCCGACGCCGTCAACGCCACCGTCGCACATGCCATGGTGGCGCTCCCCGGCCACTCCCATAGCGACCGGTTCCTCAATCTCGGCTGCGGCTCCGGGACCCTGCTCGTCGAGCGTCTCGCCGCCGGGCCCGCCGCGACCGTCGTCGGCCTCGACCTCGACCCCGAGGCTATCCGTTGCTCGGAACGAAATTTGAACGCGGCGGGAGTTCGGCGAGAAGCCGATCTCATCCTCGGCGACCTTCACTCCCCACCCCTGCCGGACGGCTCATTCGACGCTGTCGTCGCCGACCTGCCCTTCGGAATGCTCGCCAACACGGACATCGGCCTCGACGGGCTCTACGAATCCGCCCTCAGCGAGACCGCCCGGCTGGTCGTCAAAGACGGGGCCTTCACCGTCATCACCGCCCGCCGACGACTCTTCGAAGACACACTTGCGAGAAACGCCGCGCTATGGAGGCGCACCGCGGAGGTCCACTTGCGGGTATCCTTCCATCGCGGCTACATCGCCCCGAGCATCTACCTGCTGCGCAGGATGTAGCCCGTCACTTCCTCGGCGGCGGCGCGGACGTGTCGTCGTCCGTCCAGACGTGGACGTTGTCGGGATTGGTCACGGGCATTCTAAGGGAGACCTCATTGCCCACTGTCGCTATCTGGTGCCGGAACCCCCGCGGCGTGAAGACGATGTCGCCCGACTTCGCGTGCAGCTTCGGCCTACCCTCCCCAACCTCGAAGAGCAGCTCCCCGCCCCCGATCACCCACCACTCGTCGAAGTCGAAATGCCAGTGGGCGTTGCTCACGTCCCCCGGCCGCTCGCGGATGAGATAGAGGGTGTTGCAGTCGTTTTCGATGATGGTGAATCGGCGCTCGTCTGAGTTTGCCAGCAGGTCGCCCGTGCGAGTTAGGAGCATGTTCGGGGGCTGCGTAGGAAGAAGGGGCTCCTCGCATTCTTGGCCTCCATCCCGTTGCACGGTATCTTGAGATGGTGATACGGCAACTCGCAGACCGTCTTCGTTTCCAACGACGCGGGCCGTGTACGACAAGCCGGCGGGACACATGACGACATCGCTCTTGACGGCGCGGATGGGCGGAAAGCCCTCGATGCGGTACTCGTACTCGCCGACCAGGACGAACCAGAACTCGTTGCAGTCGCGGGGAGTTGGAGCATCATCCGTCTGTGAGGAATGCGCGTCGCACACGAGCGCCGCGTCGTTCCTCCCGTCGTTGAAAAGGGGCTGCCGCCACGGCCCCTGACCGCGTCGAGCGAGGATCTCCTCGGGGCGAATCAGCGTCGGCTCGGTCGGGCTATGGACGGGTTTCATGGTGACGTCACGCGGTGGCGTCAACGGATGACGGCTCCGCCCGCCGGGCATCACGCCACTCTTGCACTACTGGCAACAGAGCGAGCAGCACGGCCTCGATCACTTGGTAGCCAAGAATGGCGTTGTTGGCCAAGCTCTCGGCGCGCTCCGACCTCTGTGAGGAACCATGTTGTTCCGACGATTCTTGCGAACGTCCCGAGGCAGCAGCAGACCGTGATCCGACCGCGCGTGACTTTGTTTCCCTGCCGGCTTCCGATGCCGGAGCGGAAGGTGCCTTCTTCGGTCCCCGTCTCCACGCGACGAGCGCCACGAGCGCCTGAACGACCGAGGCCGCGACTACGATCATCACTGCCTCGAAGAAGAACCCGTCGGGAAATACTCGGAGTACAAAAACCGCGGCAACAATCGCCAAGAGATTCTGCGCGACCGTGACCTTGAAAAACAAGGACGCGGGAAACTTCTTCAGCAAGGATAGAGTCAAGTACAAGAGCCAGAATCCCTGGATGACCGTCGCCGCGGCAAGTACCATCGTCGAATCGAAGAAGAAACCCTCCGGGAACATCATGATCAGGTAGTCACGGGCCGGATCGAGCTGCCACAGGTCATTGGTGAATGCGATGACATGAAAGAAGTAAAAGGTCTGGCTGAACCCCGTCAACGAGAGGAGGCCGGTGACGAAGACTATCGCAAGCGTGACCGCCGCGCCCCATGCCGTGAGCCTCAAGAGGGTACGAGGGAAAACACGTGGGGAAATAGCGAGCCCCGCAGGAATGAATAGGAGAATATACAGACCCACAATGAGGTGCACGTTGTAGAGCGTGCGTATGAGCGCCTTCACGTCCCACATGTGCAGTATCTCGTATTCGCTATAAATCCTTTGCGTTTCACCGCGGAGTCGGACTCTGACATCGAGCCAGCGCTCCTCGTTGTTGAAGTAGTCGCGGATCTGCTTGCCGGCTGAGAGGAGCTCGTCGCGCTCGATGCCCGTCGCCCTCTCGATCTCGTATTGGTCGAACCCGTAGGAGTACAAAAGAGGCGTGTTCACGACCACGCGAAGGTTCGTGATGATGAGGAACAGCGGAATGGCAATGACGAACGCCGTAAAGGCAATGCCTTTGATGATGGACATGGCTATAGGGTATCGCGTTCTGAGCGTGGAGCGCTACGCGGTGAGTGGTCGTCCCTCCATCACACTGAGCCCGTACCCTACCTGCGCCTCTGTCGCGGATCGAGGGCCTCGCGGATGCCGTCGCCGATGAAGTTCCAGGCGAGCACTACCAGGAAGATGGCGAGCCCGGGGAAGGTGGTGAGCCACCAGGCGATTGTAATGAACTCCCGGCCAGCGGAGAGCATGTAGCCCCAAGACGGCGTGGGAGGCTGGATGCCCAGGCCGAGGAAGCTCAGGCTGGCCTCGATGAGAATGGCGTAGCTCATTCCGAGGGAGGCTTGGACGATGATAGGAGACACGGTGTTGGGGAGGATGGTCTTGAACATGATGCGGACGGGCCCTCCACCTATGGCCCGCGCACTCTCGACAAACTCCTTCTCACGCAGAGAAAGGGTATTCGCCCTCGTGACACGGGCGAAGACCGGGATGTACGCGACGGCTATTGCGAGCATGGCGTTCCGTAGCGATGGACCGAGGATCGCCACCATGAGAATGGCGAGCAGGAGGGCGGGAAAAGCTAGGATCAAGTCGACGATTCGCATGAGTATGCTGTCAATCCACTTGCCGAAGTACCCGGCGACAAGGCCAATGGTCACGCCGATGGTCATGGCTATCGACATGGCGAAAAGCCCCACCTGGAGGGAGACCCTACCACCGTGAATAAGGCGGCTCAGGTTGTCACGGCCGAGGGAGTCGGTGCCGATGGGGTATTCCAGGGAAGGGGGACGCATGAGGGCATCATAGTCCTGGTGCAGCGGGTCGGCCGTGAACAGCGGGGCAAGCAGCGCGGCCGAGGTGAACACGATGATCGTAACCGCCCCGAAGATGGCCGTACGGTTTCTGGCGAAGCTCGCGAGGAACAATCGCAACATGCGGGCACGACCTCTGTCGGCTTGGTCAATACGCGCTTGGAGATCGATTGCCTTCTCTTGGGCAGAGGAGCTCATTCGAGCCGTATCCGTGGGTCGAGGTATCCGTACAGAATGTCGGCAAGCAGATTCACCGATATATATAAGACGGAGGTGACGAGGACGATCATTTGGACGATTGCGTAGTCTCTGGCCTGGATGGCGTTCACGAGCAGCAGGCCTACGCCGGGCCAGCGGAAGACGGTCTCGGTGACGAGCGCTCCGGCCAGCAGGCCCCCGACGTCGAGCGCAATAACCGTAACGACGGAGAGCATCGCGTTCTTGACGGCGTGTCTTGCCACGACGGTACGGTACGGGAGTCCCTTGGCGCGCGCGGTGCGAATGTAGTCGGAGCTCATTACGTCCAGCATCCCCGACCGCATGTACCTCGTCAGCGCGCCCATGAGCTGGAATCCAAGCGCGAACGAGGGCAGAATAAAGTACTTCCAGTCAAACCCCTGCCCTATCGGCCCGTACCCGGAGGTCGGCAGCCAGTCCAGCCGCACGGCGAACAGCAGGATCAGCATCAGCCCGACCCAAAAGCTGGGAGCGGCCACTCCGAACAGCGACGCGCCAGAGATAATGTTATCGAGTAGGCTGTACGGACGCAGCCCGGCTATGATTCCGACCGGAATGGATACGATCAGCCCAACAGCCATGGCCGCCAACGTGAGAGGAATCGTCCTCTTGAACTTCTCCCATACCAGAGGAGCGACCGGATGGTCGGAAGCATAGGCTATGGATACTCCCATGTCGCCTCTGAATACCTTGCCCACCCAGATGGCGTACTGAGTGTAGATGGGCTTGTCAAGGCCAAGATCCCGACGCTCTTGTTCGAGCGCCTCTCTCGTGGCCTCCATGCCGAGCCGCGTCACCGCCGGGTCTCCGGGCGCGAATCGCACCGCCGCGAAGATGATGAATGAGAGCGCGACGACAACATACAGCGTTTGAAGCAGCCGACGGGCAATATAAGCCTGGATGGCTAGGGACCTCCCGGACAAGGAGAGCGGGTCGGTCTCAGGTGTGCGTATCGAGACCGACCGTTCCTAAAAAGTGGGCACATGCTTTCGAGCTTTGGGTCGCCGCGCGTTCATAGCAGCTATCATCGTCGCGCGGCGACCCCCAATGTGCTCGATTATTCGTCCGACGGCTCTTGCCAGGACCAGTCCTTGGCGTTCCAGTAGCCCTTCGGGCTCACGTAGCCACCGCCTACGACGTCACGGGCGGCGAAGAAGCGCGGCATACTCTGCAGCTTGATCAGCGGCACGTCCTGGTTTACGACGATGTCGACGATCTTACGGTAGTTCTCGGCCCTGAAGTTGCGGTCCGTCGTGCTCTTCGCCTCGTCGAACAGGCGCTCTATCTCAGGGTTGTAGTACCGCATTCCGTTGTTGCCCTTGAACCCTTCTCGGGCGGAGTCGGCGCGGAAGACGCTCTGCATCAGGCCGTCGGGATCGGGCTCGCGGGTGTACCAGGCGTCGCCAAGATCAAACTCTTTGTGCTTGCCGGCCCAGCAGCGAGACTCCGGCCAGTCCCCTGTGTCGCAATCGACGCCGAACCACACCTTGTCGAGCCACGTGGGGCTGTCGACGATGACGATCTCCATGTCGATACCGGCCTCAGCCAGGTTCTGCTGGATGACCTCAGCCATCTTCTGGGTCACGGGGATGTTCTCCGGCATGTACCTAAGCTTGAGCTCGCCCGGGCCGTATCCGGCCTCGGCCAAGAGCGCCTTCGCCTTCTCTACGTCTCTCTCCGGGCAGTCGAACGGCAGGTATGCCCAGTGCGATTCGAGGACCGGGTTGCAACTCACGTCACCCAGTCCGAAGTAGATGGCGCTGTTAATCGCAACCGGGTCGACTGCAAGCTGGACAGCCTTGCGTACCCTCACGTCCGCCATCGGACCCTCTTTGGTGTTGAAGATGACGGTCATGTAGGAAGCGGTGATGCCGTCCCGCTGCTGCAGCAGTTGAACGCCCGGAGTGGTGGCGAGCCTTGCGACCTGTTCCAACGGCACGTCAACCGCAAAGTCGATCTCGCCGCTGCGAACGGCGGCCATTCGCGTCTGCGGATCTTTGATTGGAATGATGAAGACCTTCTCGGGTCTTACATCGAGAATGTCCTCGTCGAAGTAGTCGTCGTTCTTCTCGAGCTCCAGCTTGTCGTCCACCACTTGACTCACGAATTTGTACGGGCCCGTTCCGATGGGATGGGTGTCGACCTGGCCGATGCTGCCTTCGTCGAGGATGGCCAGGGACCAGTGTGCCATGGAAGGAAGAAATACGGGGCTATTCTTATTGAGCACGACCTCGAATTCGTAGTCGCCCGTCGCACTGAACGAGACCACGTCATTAAGTTCGCCCTTGCACCGTCCCTTGTCTTCTATCTCGTTCCTGCACCGGTTCCAACTGTACTCGATGTCCTTGGCCGTCAGCTCCTTGCCGTTATGGAACATGACGTCATCGCGAATCTTGAAAGTGTACGTGAGTCCGTCTTCAGACACTTCCCAGCTTTCGGCAATGTCTGGCTTCGGGTCCATCATCGTGGCGTCGTACTGGAGGAGACGGTTGTAGATCATCTCCGAGAAGATGATGTCCGTACCGGACTGGCTCTTGGCCGCGTCCAGGAACTGGACCTCGCCTCCATTTCCAACTCGGAGGACTGAACTCGCCGAAGGTCCCGCTCCGGCGTCGCCATCGTCTTCGTCGCGCTCACAGGCGGCCAAGACCAGGGCCATCAGCGCAAACGCAAGCAATACCACTCGACCTATCTTGAGCATAGAAATGCACCTCCCTATGATCTGCGACCAATATTCAAGCGCGGTAATCATATAGCCAAAAACGTGCTCTATCAACCCCAAACAGCTACAAAGTCTCAGGTTCGGCAGCGGCTTCCATGAATCAGGCGTCGAAAACGCGACTTATACCAATTCGTGCCAATGCCACCGTATTCCGGCTGACTGAACTTTCTGGATTCCGGCCTTCGCCGGAATGACGGTGGGCGGTTTCTGGTTGTGCCCGCTGCTTTTGAAGGAATATGGTGTGGTCAAAGCGAACTGGTATTAGCTCCCTCAACACGTTTGCCGCCGCTCACGGTCGGAGCGCAGGGCAGGTATAATGGCGCGCACTCTCAAATTCACGCGAGGAGAATACTCATGAGGCTCATACTGGTCGGATGCGAATACGCGGGAACGACGACGCTGGCGGAGGAGATCGTCAAGTGGCGAGACAAGGTCATGGGCCCGCCGACTCCCCTCGGAATCGTCACCTACCACGACCATTTCACGCCGCCTTGGTTCGGGCACTGGAACGAAATCCCCGATGAGGACCTCAAGAAGTACATGGAACTCGGCCCGGCCCTCAAGGAAATGTTCACCCGCTACCAATTCGCGTACCACCTCTCGCCACAACTCTACCGGGATAGCGATCACATCCTCTTAGGTTTTCACATCGAGGAGGCCGTTTACGCCCCGTTGTACTACGGCTATGGCAGAGCGGGAGAGTACGGCGACCGCGAGAGCATGGCGCGCAGCATCGAGAAGGAGATCATCGAGCAGGGGCCAGACACGGTCATCATCCACGTCAAGGCGACGGCGGACGAGATACGCAAGCGGATGAGAGAGGCCCCGCATGAGCGAGGCGTCATCGAGGACAAGGACATCGAGCAGATCCTAGAGAGGTTCCAGTACCACTACGGCCATTCCCTGCTTCGCTACCGCTTCGAGTTGGACACCACCACGGCGACGGTGGAAGAGACAATGGAGGAATTCGTCGAGAAGATCGGGCCGCTCATCTCCGACCGCGATCGGCTCCGAATGCAGGCGCGCGCGCTTCTGCACCCGAAGAATTTTGAGTAGAGCCGGGTAGATATTTTGGTTCGATCTGCCCAATCGACGGAATTGGAACCAACAGTATTCAACCTAACCCTCCGCCCCTCTGGATACCGGCCAAGTATCGTGGTACGGGGAGACATTACGATTAGAACGACGCAAACGATGGCACACCCACTCGACACGAAGGAGATCGGAAGCACCGGCATACGGGTAACGCGGCTCGGCATTGGCGGCGCTCCTATCGGCAGTTTGTTCCGCACCGTAAGCGAGGATGATGCCTGCGCCACCGTGCTGCGCGGCCTGGAACTGGGCTTGAACTACATAGACACGGCGCCTCTCTACGGCCACGGTGTCAGCGAGATACGCCTGGGCCGTGCGCTGCAGGACATACCGCGCGACAGCTTCATTCTCTCCACGAAGGTCGGACGCGTTCTCAATCCTGTAGACACCCAACCGACCAGTCCTCATTTTGAATCACTCCCAAACATGGAGCCCGTCTTCGACTACAGCCGCGACGGCATACTGCGCTCACTGGATGACAGTCTCCAACGGCTCAACCTAGACCGTGTGGATATTGCTTACATTCACGACGCCGACGACCACTGGGAACAGGCCATAGGCGAGGCGTATCCAACATTAGCCGACTTGCGTTCGCAGGGCGTCGTGAGGGCAATCGGCGTCGGCATGAACCAGTGGGAGATGGAGGCGCGTTTCGCACATGAAGGGGATTTCGACTGCTTCTTGCTTGCAGGCCGATACACGCTTCTCGATCAGTCGAGCTTGGGCGAGTTGATGCCGGTGTGCCTGGAGAAGAACGTGAGTCTCGTTCTGGGAGGGCCGTACAACTCGGGCATCCTGGCGTCGGACCTGGCTCCCGGAGCGACGTACAACTACGAGAGCGCGCCGGTCGAGATTATTGAAAAGGCGCGCAGGATCAAAGCAGTCTGCGACCGCCACGCCATTCCGCTCAAGGCAGCGGCGCTACAGTTCGGCCTACTGCATCCGGCGGTGGCCGCGACGATTCCCGGCCCGCGGTCGGTCGCAGAAGTCGAGGAGAACTTCCGCATGGCAGGTCACCCAATTCCAGCCGACTTATGGGCTGAACTCAAGCAAGAGGGGCTGATCGACGCGCTCGCCCCGGTCGGAGACACAGCGGGATAGTGCCACAACAATCTAGTGTCCTGTTTCGCAAGTTCGTCGGATTATTTGGGCTAGTCCTGTAGGGGGCAGGGACTGGATCCCGGCCTTCGCCGGAATGACGAATGAGTGTCGATGGTCGTCGCATTTATGTAATGCACTTCAGAATCGGGACACTAGTGGACCGAAATCTTTGAAATGACGGGTAGTAATTGGAGATTTGATTCGTGCTTTACACGTCAGGGCGGGTTTGAAACCCGCCCCTACCAAGTCATAGCCTCGTTACCCTTCAAAACTAGGATGTTGAATCACTAGAACGTCTTGTCAGTTCCCTAGTGCTGGCGGATGAGAAGGAACGTAGACAGCTCTTCGATTTCAGCCCGAGCATCGGGGTGAATCTCAATTCCCTTAAGCCGTTCGAGACCGCGTTCGCAGTGCTCCGCGGCCATTGAGTTTGCGAATGCTTCTGTGCCCAGGCTGTCCATGATGTCCAGCACGGTTTCGATGTCAGCGTCCTCGACCGCCTCCTTTTCGTAGACGCCCTCAAGTGCCCGCTTTTGGATGCGGTCTGCCTGCGACATAGCGTGGACTATGGGCAGCGAGTTCTTCTTGCGCCTTACGTCGGCCCCTACGGGCTTGCCGGTCGTCTTCTCCTCACTCCAGATTCCGAGAACGTCGTCGCGTATCTGGAACACGTAGCCGAGAGAACGTCCGCACTCACGCAAGGACTCGATTACTGCCTGATCGTTTGAGCCCATGATCGCGCCGACGTGCATGGGCGTCCGTATCAGCGCGCCGGTCTTTCTCGAAATCATGTCGAGGTAGCTGCTCATGCCGATGTCCGAGCGGCCCTCGAACGCCACGTCGAGGTGCTGCCCCTCGATCATTTCTAGCGACGCCTCGGTTAGGACTTCGTTCACGGTGACAATGTCGGCGACGGAAACGGAGTCGTCTCGCAGTCCCTCTGTCGAGGTATCGGCGACGATGCGCATGACGTTCCCGGCAGTCAGGGCTATCGGTTCACCCCAGACCTTCCAGAGTGTGGGACGGTGGCGGCGATACTCGTCGCGGTCCTGAACATCGTCGTGAATCAGCGAAAAGTTGTGGATAAGCTCAAGTGAGACCGCAGGGGGCAACGCGCGCTGGTATTCCCCGCGAACGGCCTCGCACGTGAGCAGGCACAGCGTGGGCCTGAGCGCCTTGCCTTGCGGAGCGGAGACGGGCGCGCCGCTCGCGTCCGACCAGCCCATGGCATACCTGAGCATCGAGTATACATGGGAGGTGGTGTCGGACAGCCGTTCACGCAGGGCGGAGTCAATCGACTCTTGATAGCGCTGGAAAACGGTGGGAAGAGGCGGAGGCGAAGCGGTCGACGGGTCGGACGTGACGTTGGTCACCTATTGACCTCCCCAATGTCGCGTCTGTCGACACGTGGCGGAGCATGTAGTTGGACGGATAGATCGTAGCAACGGCCGTTCAAGCGTGTCAACGGAAACGTAACTGTTCAGTCTTCGTGAGTTGAATTGCGAAGACCGCCTCTCTGTATCTCTCCCCCGGCGGGGGAGAGACTGTAGATTCTTCGTCGCTGCGCTCCTCAGAATGACAGCAGGAGGACAATGCGCGCATACCTCACTAACTCTGAACAGTTACACGGAAACTCGCTGAACCGGCAGGGCAATCGCATTTAGAGTTGATAGACACCCCGGCGATCGTCACTCGGGCGAAGGCCGGAGTCCAGAGGGGCGGGTTGGGAGGCTCTCCCAAGGCTGGGTCTAGGTGAAATGCGATTGCTCTTGCCGAACCGGAATCATTTGACACGGTCGTATGCCTTTCCTATACTGCTTGCGGTGCCTCGACCGACGATGTAGAGCACCAACATGCGATGATGTGAGTTCCGGTGCTGTTGAAGAAGGAGGATCGGTGGAATCCTCCTAATTAGGGAGTACGATGGCGAAGCTGAAACATATAGCGATTGCAAGTCAGGAGCCGAAAAAGACGGCGGAGTTCTATCGTTCCGTCTTCGGGCTCAAACAGGTTGGCAATGTGGACGGCGACAACGCGGAGGGCGTGTACCTAACCGATGGTGACATAAGCATTGCCATTTTGAGATTCAAGAATGAGACGCTGGCCGGAGAAGAGTTCGGGGTGGAGTTCAGCGGACTTCACCATATCGGATTTCAGGTCGACGACCTGTCCGAAGCCGACGCGCGATTGCAGGCTGCCGAGGTCCAGCCCAGTTCGGAAATCAACTCCGTGCGCCGCTCGGAGATGGGCAACGGGCACGGCGGCCGAAACGTGGCGCTAAACTACTCCGGGCCGGACGGCGTGATGATCGACATCTCTCAGATCGGCTGGGTAGGCGCAAAAAAGGCCGGCAAGAACGGGAATTCTCCCACCAACGAATCGCTGCCGACCAAGTAAGCGTTCCCCTTCTCTTACGTTCAGGCTCGGCGGCGCAGATACCCTATGTCTTCGGCTGCCCCGCCGTTTGTCCGCGACTTCACCATTGGTTCAACGTCCTAGAATTGAAGGGTAACGAGACTATGACTTTGGTAGGGGCAGGTTTGAAATCTGCCCTGTGGTCTACAACGCGAACCCAACCCCCAATACTACCCGTCGGTCTGCTATATCTCTCTATCCACTCTCGTGGAGCAGGTTCAGCGCGGAGCCGGCCTTGAACCATTCCACCTGGGATTCGGCGAAGGAGTGATCGAGTTCCAGCCTGTCCTCGCTGCCGTCCGCGTGTCTGATTATGCACGTCACGGGTCTGTTCTCCGTCAGCTTGTCGAGGTCGATGAGGCTGATGCGGTCGTCCTCTTGGATGAGGTCGTAGTCCGCCGGGTCCTGGAAGGTCAGCGGCAGCAGTCCCTGCTTTTTGAGATTGGTCTCGTGGATGCGAGCAAAGCTCCGCGCCATAACCGCCGCGCCCCCAAGGAGTCTGGGAGATAGCGCAGCGTGTTCCCGGCTGCTGCCCTCACCATAGTTGGAGTCCCCCACCACAACCCAGCGGAGACCGTCTTCACGATAGGACGTGGCTATCCGTGAGATCGCGTGACCCGTCTCGCCGCTCACGACGTTTTTGCCCTTGCCGGTCTCGCCCGTGAAGGCGTTTATGGCGCCCATGAACATGTTCTCGGAGAACTTGCTCAGGTGACCGCGATAACGGAGCCATGGCCCTGCCGGAGATATGTGGTCAGTGGTCGTCTTGCCCGATGCTTTCATCAAGACGGGCAAATCGACGTAGTCCTCGCCATCCCAGGGTTCCCAGGGCTTTAGCAGCTCGATGCGTTCGCTATCGGGATCGACGACTATGTCGATGGCGCTTCCGCTCTCGGGCGGAGCGAAGAATTCGGGACTGCCGGTATCGAATCCCTTGGAGGGAACTTCCGGAGCCTCCTTGGGCGGGTCCAGTCTGAATGCCTTTCCGTTTTCGTCGGTCAATTCATCAGTAAGCGGATTGAATGACAACTTGCCGGATATCGCAAACGCGGTAACGATCTCCGGGCTTGCTATGAAGTTCATCGTCTCGGAACGCCCATCGTTGCGACGTGGAAAGTTGCGGTTGTAGGACGTGACTATCGTGTTCGGCACGCCGTCCAGCACCTTCTCACGCTTCCACTGTCCGATGCATGGCCCGCAGGCATTCGCCAAGACGGTGCCGTCGAATTCCTTGAGCGCTCCCATCTGACCGTCACGCTCGATGGTTGCCCTGACCTGTTCCGACCCCGGCGTCACCATGAACTCCACGCTAGACTTCAACCCATGAGCGCTCGCCTGCCCTGCAACGTCCGCGGCTCGACTCATGTCCTCGTACGACGAGTTCGTGCAACTCCCGATCAGGGCCGTCTGAATCTCGTCAATAAACCCGTTGGCCTCGTCGTTCACCTCAGCCGCCAGGTCCGATATGGGTCGTGCGCGGTCGGGAGAATGCGGGCCTACGACGTGCGGCTCCAGCTTCGAAAGGTCGATTTCAACCACCCGGTCATAGTAGCTCGCGGGGTCGGCCTCGACCTCGGGGTCGGGCGTCAGCAGATCGCGGTTCTCGTCGGCGAGGCGTCCGATGGCCGCCCTCCGGCTCGCGTTGAGATACCTGGTCATGCGGCTGTCGTGCGCGAAGATGGAGGTCGTAGCCCCTATCTCAGCCCCCATGTTGGTGATCGTAGCCTTGCCCGTACAGCTAATTGAGCTCGCGCCCGGCCCGAAATACTCCAGTATGGCGTTGGTGCCGCCGGACACGGTAAGCTCTCCGGCCACTCGCAGGATCACATCCTTCGGCGCCGTCCAGCCGTTTTTCTCGCCCGTGAGATAGACGCCGACGTGTCGCGGATACAGGACCTCCCATGGCAGACCCGCCATGACCTCCACCGCGTCCGCGCCCCCGACGCCGACGGCGCAGGCCCCAAGCCCGCCTCCGTTGGGGGTATGAGAGTCGGTACCGATGATGAGCGCACCGGGGTAGGCGTAGTTTTCGAGGACGACCTGGTGGATGATACCCGCGCCCGGCCCCCAGAATCCCGCGCCATACTTGGCTGCGGCGTTCTTGAGGAACTCGTAGACCTCCTTGTTCTCTTCCATGGATTGGACAAGATCAATGTCGCCCTCCACCCTTGCCTGAATGAGGTGATCGCAGTGAACCGTCGTGGAGACTGACACGCTCTCCCGCATGGTCTGCATGAAATTGAGCATGACCGTCTGGCCGAGAACGTCCTGGAGCGCAACGCGGTCGGGATTGAGCAAAAGCTGGCTCACTCCCGGCTCAACTTCCTGGTTCTCCGGGTCGACGAGGTGCCCCAGCAGGATCTTGTCGGCCAACGTCAGTGGTCGCCCGACTCGCCTGCGGATGACATCGAGGTTCTTTCGCATGGTCGCATAGGTGTTAGCCACCATGAGGGGAGTCGAATCGACTTGCATGTCCTTCTCCTTCGTTCGATCCGGAGATGAGTTCAGTAGGCATCAGTCAGCCGTCATTGTCGCAAAAAACCGGGCGAGAAACAAAGAAGACCCGGAGGCGCATCGCCCCCCGGGTCAACAAGCTCACTCTCAGCGGTTCAGGTTATCGGGTCTCGCCGAAGTACTCGTAGTTCAGGTCGATGTAGGTGTCCCACTCCGGCGGCGTGTCTTCCTCGGCGAAGATCGCCACGACGGGACAAACGGGTTCACATGCCGCGCAGTCGATGCACTCCTCCGGGCTGATGAGCAGCATGTTGTGCTCCTCCGCCTCGTAGATGCAGTCGACCGGACAGACATCGACACAAGCCGCGTCCTTGACTCCAATACACGGCTCGGCAATAACGTACGTCATCAACAGACCTCCTACTCGCTGGGGGCGGCCTGCATCGGCGCGCCTCAGTCGCCGCCAATTATAATCACGCCCCCGATGGCTTTCAAGCAATATGGGGGTATCCAAACGCTATAGTTTAGTCATTCTGACGGTTGAGCCCAGCGGTTCAACGTCCTAGTAGTGAGGGATATCGGGACTGCAACTTCGTAGGGGCGGGTTTCAAACCCGCCCTGTCTATGGAGAACGCAAATCCAACCTCTATTGCTGCCCGTCATTGCAAAGATTTCGGTCTACTGGGTCGTCATAACAAACTAATCTCTGAGATCACCCCGCCTTGACATCGAGACGAGCGGTTGTTTAACTGAACCGTGTCGCAAACATCACGCAGAGGGAGATACGCATGGGACAACTCGAGGGCAAGGTCTGCATCATTACCGGAGGGGGCACCGGCATCGGAAGAGGGACGGCGCGCGCCTTCGCCAAGGAGGGAGCGACGCTCGTGCTGGCCGCGCGACAACTCGAACGGCTTGAAGAAAGCGCGGAGGAGATGCGCGGCTACGGAGTCCCCGCCCACGCGGTCCAAACGGACGTGACCAGCGAGGAGCAGGTCGTCAGCCTGTTCGAGACCACGATGACGGAATACGGAAGGCTCGACATCCTCGTGAACAACTCCGGCGCGTTCGACGGCGGCCCCATCGACGAAATTTCGCTGGGAAAGTGGATGAAGGTCATAAACGTAAACCTCACGGGCGTCTTCCTTTGCACGAGAGAAGCGATGAAGATCATGAAAAAGCAGCGGAGCGGCCGGATCATCAACATCGGCAGCATCTCATCGCGGATGCCGAGAATGAACTCGGCCCCCTACACCACCTCCAAGCACGGGATCATCGGCCTCACGAAATCGACTGCCCTCGAAGGCAGAGAGTACGGGATCTCCGCCGGGGCGCTGCATCCGGGCAACGTCGAGGTTGAGTGGCGAGCCGCCAGCACCCGGCCCTCGGACCAGGAGCCGATGATGTCGCCGGACGACATAGCGATCGCGGCACTGGCGATGGCACTGTTGCCGCCATACGCAAACATGCTCGATACGACCGTACTGCCGGTCGGTCAGTTGTACGTGGGACGGGGGTAACCCAATGAAGAAGATTCTGATCACCGGAATGTCGGGGCTGATCGGCGGAATCCTCCGCTCACACCTTGAGTCCCTCGGCGGCTACGAGCTGACCGCCCTCAACCGTCGCCCGGTCGACGGCGTACAAACTGTACAGGCCGACATCGGCGACCTCGAAGCCATTCGTCCGGCGTTCGAGGGACAGGACATCGTCGTTCACCTCGCCGCCCATGTTGCCAGCGAGCCGATGGAGGATGTCGTGCGCGGGAATCTGGCGGGCACATGGAACGTCTACGAGGCGGCTCGCGAGGCGGGAGTGAAGCGGGTCGTCTTCGCCAGCTCGGGGGATACGATACGCGGCATCGACCACGACCCGCCCTACAGTCAGATCATCGACGGAGACTACGAGGCGGTCTCGCGCTGGGAGTGGCCGAAAGTCACGAAGGAACTGGTAAGGCCGGGAACGATCTACGGCGCCTCAAAGGTCTGGGGTGAGGTCCTGGGCCGAGTCTACTCCGCCGACTTCGGCCTTTCCGTGCTCTGCGTCCGCATCGGCGCTTGCCCTGCGGAAAATCGACCGAGGAGCGCTCGCGAGTTCGCCGCGTGGCTGAGTCACCGGGACGTCGCGGACATCCTGCACCGGTGCATCGAAGCCCCGGCCGACCTGCTGTACGACATCTTCTTCGCCGTCTCCAACAACAAGTGGAACTACCGCGATATCGAGCATGCCCGCCGCATCCTCGGCTACGTCCCGCAGGACTCGGCGGAGGACTACCGGGAGTAAAGCGTAATGGAGACGAATTCTCTCTACTACGGCGATTGCCTCGACTGGATGCAAGAGTGGCCGAGCGAGTCGGTTGACCTGATCTATCTCGACCCGCCGTTCAACAGCAGCGCCGACTACAACATTCTCTTCGGTCAGGGTAATGGCACCCCGGCGCAGGTGCGGGGCTTCACGGACACATGGAGGTGGGACGAGGCGGCGGCAGATCGCGTGTCGAGGTTCGAGAGCGCAGTCGCTCACCCATTGCACGATGCCACCGTCGCGCTGAAACGGCTGCTTGGCCCTTCGGGAATGCTTGCCTATCTCACATACATGGGCGAGCGGCTTGTTGAGACACGACGACTGCTCAAACCGACCGGGAGCATCTACCTACACTGTGACGACACGGCGTCGCACTACCTCAAGGCGCTCATGGACGCGATATTCGGGACGAAGCAATTCCGCAATGAAATCGTTTGGATGCGTTCCATGCCGCACGGCAACGTATCGCGGTCTTATGGACGAATCCACGACACCATTCTCTTTTACGTGCGGGAAGAACGTGGGGCCACGTGGACCAGCCCCGCCGTCCCGTATACGGACCCGGACGAACGGACCCGCCGTCAGTACCGCAACTGGGATCCTGAGCGCGAAGACTGGTGGCAACCGACCTCGCTGCTGAACCCAAATCCGGATCGCCCGAATCTGACCTACCAGTTCCATGGGCACACACGCGTTTGGAGATGGACCAAAGAGCGCATGGAGCGCGAGGACGCAGCAGGGCGGATCTATGTCCCGCCGGGTGGTGGCGTGCCTCGATATAAAAGGTATCTAAGCGAACAGCGAGGACGGCTCGTTCAAGATATTTGGAACGATATCCCGCCAATACCCCGACATGAGCGTCTAGGCTACCCCACCCAGAAGCCACTAGCCCTCCTTGAACGCATTCTCAGCGCCTCCAGCAAACCCGAGGATATTGTCCTGGACCCCTTCTGCGGTTGCGGCACCACGGTAGTTGCTGCCCACAACCTGGAACGGCGCTGGATCGGTATTGATATCTCCGCTACCGCTATAGACATCATTCAAGATGAACGTCTCAAGCCACTTGGCATCGCGGCGGAGACCTTCGGCATCCCCCAAGACCTCGCCAGCGCGCGCAAGCTAGCGTCCGACAGGCCTTTCGACTTCGAGGCGTGGGCGGTGACGCGCATACCGGGGATGGCCCCGAACGAGCGGAAACGCGGGGACCGGGGTATCGACGGGCGCGGCTCCATGCTCGAGGCGCCGAAGGAGATGGAGACGAGGCTCGTCCTCGCACAAGTCAAGGGAGGTCGGAGCTTTCAGATCGGCGCGTTTCGCGATTTCCTCCACGTGATCGAGCGCGAGGACGCGGCGTTAGGCGTCTACATAACCCTTGAGGGCATCACATCAGGGCAGGCACGGGCAGAGGCCAGAGCCATGGGAACCCTTAGCGTAGGCGCAAGCACATACCAACGCGTCCAACTCTGGTCGATAGAGAACTTCTTCGACGGGCGTTCTCCGAGTCTGCCGACTCTAACAGACCCCAACACAGGCAGGCCAATTCAGGCCACACTCCTGTGATATGCCCCGCACATACCAACCCGCCTACCTCCCACCCTTGAACGCCGGCATCACCTCTTCCGAAAACCGCTGAAGCTGCTCCACCACCACGCTCTGCGGAGTACCGACGACCGAGCCGACGTTGACCTCTCGCAGGCCCGGATACCGCTCCTGCAACTCGGTCAGCGACTCGATGACCGCGTCGGCAGGGCCGACCATCCACGAACCCGATTCTGCGGCCTCCTCCAGCGTAGGAAGACCTGCGTTGTGGATGCGCGAGGGATCGCCGGTAGCGGCGATCTGCTCTTCTGTAAGTCCCCGCACGAATCCGAGGGGAGCGAACATCTTCATGTTCTCCTCGTAGAAAGGCCGAGCCTCGACGATGGCCCGCTCCTTACTCTCCGCGATGTGAAACACCAGCCCGATGATGAGGTCCTCCCCAAGCTCCGTCTCACGTCCTGCCCGGGCCAGAGCGTCTCGCCATGCCGTCATGGTGGCATCGTGCGCGCCACCCGCAGCCGCCCCACCCCCAATCATACCCTTGATGCCGTAACGGGCCATCTTGTCCAGTGAACTCGGATTCGCGCTGACGATTGGCTGGTAGCACTCGACCGGACGGCTTCGTGGCGGAGGAACGAGGGTTATGTCCTCCAACTCATATCCCCGGTACGGCACGCGGGGCGGAATGGTGTAATGCTCTCCTCGGTGCGAGAACGAAGGCTCGTGCAGCGCCTTGAAGATGATCTGCACCTGCTCGTCGAACAGCTTGCGATTGGCGTCGTTATCGAGCAGCGGCGCGTCGAAGACCTCGACCTCGCGGGTGTGATAGCCGCGTCCTATGCCGAAGATCACCCGTCCCCCCGTCAGGTGATCGGCCATGGCGTAGTCCTCCGCCAAACGGAGCGGGTGCCACATGGGGGTTATGTTGAACCCGCAGCCGAACTTGATTCGCTCCGTCAGGTGGCTCAGGTGGACGGCAAGCATGAGGATGTTCGGTATGCACTCGTGGCCTTCCCGTTGGAAGTGATGCTCCGCCAGCCACATGGCGTCGAACCCCCCGTCATCGAGGGTTCTTGCAATTGCCTCAGCCTTGTCGAAGACGCTCGCCAGCCGCTCGTCCGAGAGCCACCGGTCGTTGACCGGGAGGCCATCGAAGCCGATGTCGTCCAGATCGACGTGTCCCGCGAATAGACTCCCGAACTTGGTTATCATCGCCGCACCTCCATGGAAACGGCATTGTAGGCGGGGACACAGCGTGTCACAAGTCCCACATGCCCGTTGCCCCCGCGTGGAGCGCGTGGATATAATCGGCCCAATCCCCTACCCTCGACCGAGGGATACCTTGACCAGTCAAATCACAATCGCCATCGACGGCCCCGTCGCGTCCGGCAAGTCGACGGTCGGACGGATCGTCGCCCGGAAGCTCGGTTGCAGGTTCCTCGACACCGGCTGGATGTACAGGGCCGTCGCGCACGCCGGGTTGCGCGCCCGGCTCGACCTTCACGACCAAGACGAGATGACTAAACTCGTCGAGGGGCTGACAATGCGACTCGTGGGAACGGAGCGCGGGGAGCGGCTGTTCGTAGACGGAGAGGACGTCACGGACCAGCTACAAGAATCGCAGGTTGAACAGGGCGTCGTGCCTGTCGCGGCGAATCGAGGCGTACGGAGGGTTCTTGTCCATCAGCAGAGATTGATTGCCGGCGGCGGCCCTATCGTGATGGTCGGACGTGACATCGGCACTATGGTGATTCCCAATGCGACGATCAAGTTCTATCTCACTGCATCACAAGAAACACGGGCTAAGCGCCGGTACGAGGAACGAAAGAACACTTCTGACTCGTCCACTTACGAGGAAGTGCTCGATAGGCTAGTCCACCGTGATAGAATTGATTCCCAGCGCGCTGAGTCCCACCCTGCCGACGACGCAGTGATTATCGACACCGACAACCTCGACGCGTGTGAAACGGCCCGACGGATAATCGACCTCATCGAGGACGCATGACCGACCTGCTCAACACGACCTGCAATATCACTTCGAGGGCAACGCTGCGCCTGTTTTCCGACTGGAGCGTTCATGGGGAAGAGAACGTTCCGCCGATGGGGCCGCTCATCGTCGTCGCCAACCACGTGAGCAACTTCGACCCTCCGTTGATGTCGGCCAGCTTCTCGCGGCGCATCTGGTTCCTCGCCAAGAAAGAGCTGTTCAAGGGGCCCGGCAAGTGGTTCTTCACGACCTACGGCGCTCACCCCGTGAACAGGTCTGCTACCGACCCGAAAGCCTACCGATGGGCGCTAGAGAAGCTGGCGAACGACCAGTGCCTGGTGATCTTCCCTGAGGGCACGCGGAGTCGAACTGGCGCGATGAAGAAGGCACAGCCCGGCGTCGTGCGGCTCGCTATGAAGTCCCAGGCTGCCATCGTGCCCGTTGGTATCACCGGCACGGACGGCATGAACAGCCCGCTGCACGTCTTTCGCCCAAGAGGCCGCCTCCGCATCAACATCGGGCGAGCCTTCACCCTGCCGGAAATCGAAGGCCGACCGAGCGCCGCCGTCCTGCAGTCGTTGACCGACATGATTATGGAGCGAGTCGCCATGCAGCTCCCCTCGGACTACCGTGGAGCGTACGGAACCGGCGCTAAGGGTGACGAGCCCCAAACCGGCTCTGGAGACACGATTCCCGTCGCTTCCGACATCCCGCGAAGCTAAGAGGGTGTTTGCGAAGGTGTTCAGGATTCACGATTCTCTCCCCCGTTCGACGAGCGAGAGAAAGGTGTTCACGATTCAATAATCTCTCCCCCGTTCGACGAGCGAGAGAAAGGTGTTCACGATTCAATAATCTCTCCCCCGTTCGACGGGGGAGAGATACGGAGAGGGGGCGCTTTCCTAGCGACCCGCCGAAGCTGAGGGAGAACTGAGACAATACCATGTGCGGCATATTCGGCTATACCGGCGCTAAGCCTGCAACGCCCATCTTGCTCGACGGGCTTGCCAGGCTCGAATACCGCGGCTACGACAGCGCAGGCATCGCGCTGGTGTCGGACGGACGGGCGATCTCGGTCAGGAAGACGGAGGGGAAGCTCTCGACGCTCCGGGAGTCACTGAAAGAGCGTCTCCCAGGCGGAGTCGTCGGCATCGGGCACACCCGGTGGGCCACCCACGGCAGACCCTCGGACGAGAACGCGCACCCCTTCACGGACCCCGACGGCCAGGTCGCGGTAGTCCACAACGGCATCGTCGAGAATTTCCTGGAACTGCGGGGCGAGCTCGAAGCAGCAGGCTTTGAATTCACGTCCCAGACCGACAGCGAGTGCATCCCCCTGCTGATAGCGCTGTACCTCCGTGAGGAATACTCCCTTGAGGAAGCCGCAGCTCTCACGGCTGGACGACTGCGCGGCGCCAACGCCGTGGTGATCGCGTCGAATCGCGAACCGTCCAAGCTCGTCGCTTTCCGGCTCGGCAACGCGGGGGGCATCGTCGTGGGGTACGGCGAAAATGAGATGCTGCTGGCAAGTGACCTCCCCGCCCTATTGGACCACACCCACAAAGTCACCTACCTTGCCAACGGAGAAGTGGTCTCCATAACTCCCCAGGACGCGGTCTACCAAACACTCGACGGCACAACGATTGAAAAACGGCCGGTGGCCGTGCCCTACGACGCCGTGTCGGTTGCCAAGGGCGACTACAAGCACTTCATGCACAAGGAGATTCACGAGCAGCCGGAGGCCGCGCTCGACACGATCCGCGGGCGCGTCTCGTTCAATAGGGAGACGATCAACTCAAATGAGTTCGCGTTGACCGATGACGAGATCGCCGAGATCGACCGGGTGGTCTTCATCGGCATGGGCACCAGCCTCCATTCAGCGATGGTCGGACGGCTGTGGATGGAGTCACTGGCGCGCATCCCCAGCGAGGTGGACAACTCCTCGGAGTTCCGTTACCGCGAGCCGGTCATCGAAGAGCGGACCCTGGTGGTCTCGATCAGCCAATCGGGCGAAACGGCAGACACCCTCGCTGCTATGGACCTCGCGGCAAGATACGGAGCGAAGCAGGTCACCCTCGCCAACAACCCCGGTTCCCAGGCCTCACGCGTCGCCGACGAAACGATCCTCCTCCGTGCCGGACCGGAAATAGGCGTTGCCTCCACCAAGACGTTCGTGTGCTCCCTCACCTGCCTGCTGATGCTTTCCATGCGCATGGGACTCTCACGCGGAATGCTGCCCCAAGAGAGGGCCTCCACGCTCGTGAGGGAACTGGGACACCTGCCCCTGATGCTCGGCGACCTCGTCGCGAATGAGCCGCAGTACGAGTCCCTGGCGAACGAGTTTTTCACCTTCTCCGACTTCCTCTTCATCGGACGCGGCATGGCTTTCCCTCTCGCGATGGAAGGCGCGCTCAAGCTCAAGGAGATCAGCTACATCCACGCCGAGGGCTACCCCGCAGGCGAGATGAAGCACGGCCCGATCTCCCTAATCGACCAGGACATGCCCGTGGTTGCTCTGGTTCCCCAAGGACCGCTGTACGAAAAGACGCTCAACAACGTCAGCGAGGCGAGCGCCAGAGGCGGCGCCATCATCGCCGTCGCCACCGAGGGCGACGTGACTATCGCCGACATGGTCGACCACGTTATCTACATTCCCCGCGCCGCGCCCGAGATCGCCCCGGTCCTCATGGCCGTTCCTATGCAGCTCCTCGCCTACCACATCGGCGTCCGACGCGGCTGCGACGTCGACCAGCCCCGCAACCTCGCCAAAACCGTGACGGTGGAGTGATCGTCCGGCTCGAGCAAGTTGAATAAGACAAGCCCTGTGCCGAGTAAGCGCAGACGAAATTCTATTCGATTGCAGGGCTTTGACTATACACAGCTAGTGTCCTGTATCTAAAGTGCGTGGGCAAAAGCGAGCTACATTAGCGAGTATCTGATCGGCAGTCTTGGTCCAGACGAGAGGCTTGGGATTCTCGTTGGTGACATCAAGGTAATGGTAGATAGCCGATTCAAGCTCGAGGGTGCTCCGGTGGACGCCGCGACGCAACTGCTTTTCGCTGAGCAGGGCGAACCAGCGCTCGACCAAGTTGAGCCATGAGGCACCGGTGGGAGTGAAGTGCACGTGAAAGCGCGGCCTCCTGGCGAACCATCGTCGGACTAGTGTTTAGTTGCATAAGTGTTAAGACGTATATTTGGGGTGGTTGCTCGGACGACTCTCTTGGTCCATTCGAATGGGGTGGGGTTGGCGTTCCGGTGTGCTGTGAAGGCATCGATCGCTTTGCAGACATCCTTAACGGAGGTTGCACTCAGCCCCTTGAGCGCTTGTCGAGTTAGGATGCTGAACCAGATCTCGACTTGGTTGAGCCAAGAAGCGTGAGTAGGAGTGTAGTGGAAGTGGACATGGGGGTGACGAGCCAACCAGCGGTCGTGCTTTGGCTTGTGGGTGTTGAGGTTGTCGAGGACCACGTGCAACTCACGGTCTGGATAATAGGCAATGATGCGGTTCATGAAGTCCAGAAACTCACGGCGTCTCCGACGACGATAGTGTCCTATGTGCCCAAGTCCGGTTGCCACCTCCAAGGCGGCGAAGAGTGTAGTCGTACCATGACGTTTATATTCGTGGCTGAAGCCACGCAAGGTCTTTCCGTCGGGGAAGCGCAGCCATCCCTGGGCTCGTTCCAGCGCCTGTATGGCCGGTTTCTCGTCGACGCTCAGCACGACGGCGTTCTCGGGAGGGTTCAGGTACAACGCGACGACATCAGCCGCCTTCTGTGCAAACTCCGGGTCGGTGCTGATGCACCAACTTCGGCGGCGCTGGAGTTGGATACCGTGCTTCCTGAGGACACGCCACACCTGGTCTACCGAAACATCTCCCAGTGCCTCGGCCAACAGCGGGCCATTCCAACTGCTGAAGCCTTCAGGGGGAGACTTACCCAACTCGGACAGAATGCGCCGGTCCACCGCCTCATCATAGCGCTTTGGCTTGCCAGGTCTCGGGGCGTCCCTGAGTCCCGGCAGACGGTCGCGCGCAAATCGTTAGCCTCCACTCCACCACCCGGCTCCGCGACAGCCCAACCTCCCGGGCTATCGTTGTATTGGACATCCCCTCAGAGGCCAAAAGCACCAACCGCGCTCTCTGCACCTCTCGCTGCGGGGCCGTGCGTGTCCGCACGGTCGCCTCCAATTCCGTTCGCTCCGCCTGACTCAACTCTATCATCGTCTCAACTCTACGCATGGAACCGACTCTAGCACAGCACGAATCTTACGTCTACTTAATAATGCAGGTATGCACTAGGGCAGTCTTGTGGGTGCTGTAGTTGTCTACGATGAGATGCACGTCCAGTTCGGGGGGTACCGAGGCCTCAATGGTATCGAGGAACTTGCGGAACTCGACGGAGCGGTGGCGTTTGTGGCACTGACCGATGACCGTGCCGGTCTTGGTTTCGAGAGCGGCGAACAGGGACGTGGCGCCATGCCGAAGGTAGTCATGCGTGCGCCTCTCCGCTTGGCCTGGCCTCATGGGCAGCAGAGGTCGGGTGCGGTCCAATGCCTGGGTCTGGGTCTTCTCGTCCACACACAATACCAACGCTCTATCGGGCGGGTTGACGTACAGGCCCACAATATCACGGACTTTTTCGATGAAGAGCGGGTCTGACGAGAGCTTTAAGGTTTCCGTCCGATGGGGCTGTAGCCCGAAGGCCCGCCATATGCGGTTGACGGTGCTGTGGCTCAGGCCGGAGCGCCTAGCCATCGAGCGCGTGCTCCAGTGGGCAGCGTCGTCAGGTGTCGTCTCCAGGGTCAGAGTTACGACTCTCTCGACGTCGGCATCGGAGGTTCTGCGAGGTGTGCCGGGTCTCGGCTCGTCCAGCAGGCCATCCATTCGCCGCTCCAAGAACCGAGATCTCCACTTCCCCACCGTAGGCTTCGACACCCTCATCTGTTCAGCCACAGCGGTGTTTGTCCTTCCCTCGGCGCACCCCAGTATAATTCGGGCCCGCAGGGCCAACGCCTGCGCTGTCTTCGGTCGGCGCGTCCACGCTTCCAGGGTCTCCCTTTCCTCATTGGAGAGTGTCAACGGGGGAGTCGGTCGGCCAGGGCGTCGCATGTGCATCCTCCTTAGGTGAGTTGGCAGAAGGATACGGGCTACCGCAATGTTATGCGACTCACTTTAGATACAGGACACTATGATGGTTCGGTGTGCGACGACGGCCTCGCTCTTGACGGTGTCATGGCGATAGGCGTATACCCTGCCCGTCCCTAGACGCCGTGCTTCGCTAGGATATCACGCAGATGGTTGGTCGCCATACGGACGGCGTCCGGCGTGGAGGCTCGGGTGTCCGGGCGCAGCTCGAAGACCATCGAGATGGCCCCGTTGTAGCCGACGTCCTTGAGGATGGCGACGATGCGATCGTAGTCGATCCACTCTTCATATCCATGGTCGATCCGGTAAATCTTGGCGCGGACGCAGGAGGCGTAGGGGGCGACCCTCTCCATATGGGCGTAGATATCGACATCGGGGTCAACTTCGCCGATCGGGTTGCCTCCGGGGGAGCCCATCCACTGGCCGCAGTCCATGATGTACGTGAAGTTCGGACGGTCGACCTCGCTCATCATGCGGATTACGTCGTCGGCCGTGGAAAGGGCGGCGCCGCTGTCGTGATTCTGCACGCCGACGATGACTCCCTTGCCGGCCGCGTAGTCGGATATCCGGTGGAGGCGCTCGATCATGCCCGGCCAGTACTCTTCTATGAGGCTGCCGTCGGGCCTCCTTGCATCCGGTGGTCCACCGATGCGGAGGCGGACCATCGGCGCGCCGATGGTGACGGCGGCGTCGACCTCACGCTTGGCCATCTCGACGGTCGTGCGGCCCTGCTGGATCTCGTGACCGAAGAGGCCGCCACCGCGCCCGATATAACCGATGGGCATCCCATTCCTATGACACAGACGCTTGACGTGGGACAGGTGGGCAGTGTCCATGGGCATGTCGAAGAGATGGAAATCGATGGCGTCCAGCCGAAGCTCCTTGGCGAACTCGACAAACTCTTCCACCGAGACCTGGTCCGTGTGGCTGCGGTCCCGCTGTCGTATCGCCGGGTCGACGAGGCATCCGAGCTTGATCATGCTCCATGACCTCCTTCCAAGTCGTCATCAGGCAAGTCAGGGAGCAGTCTATCAAAAGAAGACCGGTGTTTGTTACCGGTATAGGCCTAGTGGTTCGACATCCTAGAATTGTAGGGCAAAGAGACTATGACTTGGCAAGGGCGGGGATGCTGCGAATACACTGCGCGCAGTTGTTCTACAACCAAGACAGATTCCCGCACGGGCTCACAGCACCAGTGACTACCGTCCTAGTCGTACCGCCCGGCGCATCCCCATTTTCATCCCCTTATGTGGCCTTCGCAAGGCCATGGTGATTCCGGGGGAAGCCGGAATCCAGAAGAGTCTTGCATCAGGCTGGGCTCTCCTTTTGAAGCTTCGTACTAATCCCTCAAGTCGGTTGTCACCGACACCACCAATCATGAACATGTCAGTAGGGGAAATTGGACGAGGGTTATTTTCAGAGAACTCTGAATCAGAGTCGAACATGAGAGAATCCGTTGACAAGGTAATTGCCCTGCCGATAGTATTTTTGACAAGAGCAGAAGAAACGAACAGCATGGTGACAGATGTTAAAGATTAGACTCCGACGGGTTGGGGCGAAGAAGCAGCCGGCGTACCGTGTGGTGGTGGCGGACTCCAGGGAGGCCCGAGACGGCAAGTTCATTGACCATTTGGGCCACTACAATCCCCGGCAGGACCCACCCGAAGTCGTCATGGACGAGGAAAAGGCCCTCAAGTGGCTCAGGGTCGGCGCGCAGCCGACCGAAGCCGTCGAAGGGATTTTCCGCCGTATGGGCACCCTGGACAAGGTCAAGGAAGAGGAAGAGGCATGAAGGCGCTCGTCGAGTATATCGCTGGGTCCATAGCGTCTAAGCCCGACGAGGTACGAGTGACCGAGGACTGGGAAGGCGAGCGAGTCTACGTCCGTCTCACGGTCGCGCCCGACGACAAGGGCAAGGTCATCGGCCGGGACGGTCGAGTGGCCCAATCGATCCGGTCGTTGCTTCGTGTGGCTGCCGTCAAGCAAGACGTACACACCGTCCTCGAGATCGAATAGCTCCCTCCGAGCGGTACTTGACTCGATCAGAGCGTACACAGGCTCCCCATGCAATTGCCGACGATCACGTTGTCGTCGGAGTCATCATCGGAGCGTGGGGACTCAGGGGCGACGTCAAAGTCGAGACCCATAGCGACTACCCCGACAGATTCGTCCCCGGCGGCGTTGTCTATCTGGATTATGAGCGCTGTGTCATTCTCCGCGTACATAATCACAAGGTGGGCCACGTCGTAGGCCTCGACACGGTCCCGGACAGAACGACTGCCGAGCGCTTGCGCGGGAAGACGCTGACGGTTCCCGACTCTGAACTCCCCGGACTCGACGACGATACGTTCTTCTACTTCGACATCATCGATATGGCCGTTCGCACAACCAGCGGCGACGACCTGGGGCGGATCGAGGAGATACTCTCGACTGGAGGGAACGACGTCTATATCGTCCGCGGGTCCGGGAAGGATATCTTGATCCCCGCCGTGAGGGAATACATCGTAGAGGTTGATGTCGAGCGCGAGATCATGACGGTTTCCCTTCCGGAGGGCTACCTTGACGAGATCTGAAATCACCAGGTCGGTTTTTGACCGGTACCAACGCCCGTGCTAGAATCGTGCCAAGAGATGGGTTGAAGGAGGCCTGAGTTGTCGGGTCACTCAAAATGGTCGACGATCAAGCACACGAAAGGCGCCAACGACGCCCGGCGTGGGAAGCTGTTCACCAAGCTGACGAAAGAGATCATCGTAGCCGTCAAGCAGGGTGGCGCCGACCCCGACGCCAACTTCAAGCTGCGCATGGCCGTGCAGCGAGCGAAGGACCAGAACCTTCCGGGCGATAACATCGACCGGGCCATCAAACGAGCTTCGGGCGAAGGCGCAGACGGCGCGCAGATGGTCGAGGCTACCTACGAGGGCTATGGTCCCGGGGGGATCGGAATCCTCGTCGAGGTGCTGACCGATAACAGGAACCGGACGGTGTCCGATGTACGCTCTACCCTCTCCAAGGGAGGCGGCAACCTAGCGAGTTCAGGGGCAGTAGCTTGGCAGTTCGACCAGAGGGGCGTCGTGATCGCCGAAGCCGAAGACGACGCAGCAGAGGACCTCGCTCTGACCGCCATTGACGCGGGGGTATTAGACTTCGAGGCTGATGACGGCGTCGTCAGCTTCTACTCGGAGCCGGGAACTCTTGAGGAGGTTCGCGGGGCGCTGGACGATGCGGGCGCCTCGATCCGGTCGTCCGAGCTGTCCATGGTCCCGCAGAACACCGTGGCCCTCGAATCGAAGGAAGCCATGAGGACGCTTCGACTTCTCGACCAACTTGAAGAGCTTGACGACGTACAGCGGGTGTTCTCGAACGCTGACTTCCCCGACCTGGTGCTCGAGGAGTACAGCCGGCAGTCGTAGCATTCATGCAGGGCCTGTCGGAGGACGCAACTTTGGCGTTCCCCTACCCGCTTCAGGCCAAGTTTCCGCAGGATTTAAGAGGCGCGCCCGTGCGAGTGCTCGGAATCGATCCCGGAACCTACCATCTCGGTGTGGGCGTCGTCGACTACGACGACGAGGCTCGGCACGTATACTCAACCATAGTAAGCCCTAAGAGAAGCCAGAATCTCCCCGAGAGGCTCGCCCACCTCTACGAGAGCTTGATCGAAGTGGCGACGATCTGGTCGCCGGACGAGATGGCTATCGAACAGCCCTTCGCCTCGAAGAACGTGAGCGCGGCGATGGCGATCGGGCACGCGCAGGCGATCGCGATGCTGGTCGCGGCACAAAGCGGGATACCCTCCACGACGTATGCCCCGAGACAGATCAAGCAGGCCGTTACCGACTACGGCGGAAGCTCCAAAGAGCAGGTGCGGGAAATGGTTGCAGTGATGCTCGACAAACACGACGAGATCGAATCGTCGGACGAGTCGGACGCGCTCGCCGTCGCCCTATGCCACATCCACGCCACCCAAGCGTCCGATCTCGTATTCATAGACTGATCCGATGATAACCTCACTTTCCGGCACGCTTTCGACGGTTGGACTCGATTGGGTAGAGGTTACCGTCGGGGGCGTGGGCCTCAGGGTGAACGTGCCCGTCTCGCTCATCGATCAGGTCGGACAGGTGGGAGACGGAGTCAAGCTGTTCACTTCCCTTCAAGTCAAAGAGGACAGCCTCACTCTGTACGGCTTCCCCAGTGCCGACGGACGGCAGGCCTTCGAGGCCCTTCTCGGCGTCAACGGCGTGGGTCCGCGACTGGCGCTTTCGATTCTGTCGAGGATGGCTCCGGAGAACCTCGCGCTAGCCGTTGCGACCGAAGACCCCTCCGAATTCAAGGGAGTGTCCGGAGTCGGAACCAGGATCGCGCAGCGGATCGTCATGGAACTGAAGGGCAAGCTCGAAGTCGAAATGACGGCCGCCCCTATAGCGCGACCGGACGCCGAGCTTACCGAAGCCCTCACGGCGTTGGGTTACACCATGTCCGAAGTGATGGAAGCCGCCGCGAGTCTGCCGCGCGACGAGCCGCTGGAGTTCGAGGACAAGGTGCGGCTAGCGCTTGAATACCTTGGGGGACAATAGGCCGTCATGACCTCCTACGACGGCTGGGCAGATGTCTACGACTCGATCTATGCCTACGTTCGAGAGGATATCCCCTTCTACGTGCAGGAAGCGTCACTGTCGGGCGGGCCGGTCCTTGAACTGGGATGCGGCACCGGTCGAGTGACCCTGCCCATCGCCAAATCCGGCATCGACATCGTTGGACTGGACAACTCTGACGGGATGCTCGAAATAGCGAGAAGCAAAGCGCGTCTCCACGAGGCGGGGCAAGGCAAGATCGATCTCCGTTCGGGGGACATGCGGGAGTTCTCGCTCGACCGAACGTTCCCTCTCGTCATCATCCCGTTTCGCGGGTTCCTCGCGCTGCTCAGCGTGGAAGATCAGGTCCGCTGCCTTACCAAAATCAGGGAACACCTCGAACCGGACGGGCGACTAATCTTCAACATCTTCGTGCCCGATCCGCAGATGCTCGTAGAGGACGAGGACGCAGCGTTCCACCTCCGCGACGTTACCGACCCGGAGACAGGTCGCACCTTCGTCCTGTGGCAGCAGACGGGAGTGGACAACTACAATCAGGTCCTGTCCATCCGCCTCATGGTCGACGAAATCGACCAAGAAGGCGCCGTGGGAAAAAGATTCTACCGCGACTACCAGATCCGATACGCCCATCGCATCGAGGCGCTCCACCTGCTTGAAAGGTGCGGCTACGAGGTCGTCGACCTCTACGGCGACTTCGATTACTCTCCGTTCGACGAGGACAGCGGGGAGATGGTCTGGGTCGCCAGGCCCCGCAATCTTTGATGCAAGGCGCCCGAATCGGATAAGATTGGGGAGAAGCGTCCGTTCCTAACTGCCCCTGAACAGCCCCAAGCAATCGAGGGAAGGCCCGTGCCCGAGTTCAAGATAGTATCGGACTTCAGGCCCACAGGCGACCAGCCGGACGCCATTGACCGCCTGGTCAGAGGGGCCGGAAACGGGCTGCACCATCAGTCCCTCATGGGCGTTACCGGCAGCGGCAAGACCTTCACGATGGCGTGCATCGTCGAGCGGCTTCAGCAGCCCACGCTCGTTCTCGCGCACAACAAGACCCTTGCGGCCCAGCTTGCGACGGAGTTCAAAGAGTTCTTCCCAAGTAACTCCGTAGAGTACTTCGTCAGCTATTACGACTACTACCAGCCTGAGGCGTACGTTCCCCGAACCGACACCTACATCGAGAAGGACGCCGACATCAACGAGCAGCTCGACAAGCTGCGCCACGCCGCAACACGTGCGCTCCTGACACGGCGCGACGTGCTCATCGTAGCCTCGGTATCGTGCATCTTCGGACTCGGCTCTCCCGAGGAGTACCAGAACTTCGTCGCGTCCGTCCGCAAGGGCGAGATACGGAGCCGTCAGCGGCTCATGCGCCAGCTCGTGGACATGCAGTACGACCGCAACGACTTCGACCTCAGCCGGGGCCGCTTCCGGGCCCAGGGCGACACGATTGAGCTTCTGCCCGCTTATGAAAATGAGGTCGGCATCCGCATCGAGTTTTGGGGAGACGAGATTGACCGCATCGTGCAGGTCGATCCTCTCACCGGCGAGTTGTTGGCGGAGCGAGACGAGATCGAGATCTATCCCGCCAAGCACTTCGTAACTTCGGAAGAGAAGCTCAAGCAGGCGATAGACGACATCGAGGCAGAACTGCAAGAGCAGCTGGTCTTCCTCAAGGGCGCCGGCAAGCTCCTCGAGGCCCAGCGGCTGGAGTCCCGCACGAACTACGACATCGAGATGATGCGGGAGACGGGATACTGCGCGGGGGTCGAGAACTACTCGCGGCACCTCGCCCAGCGCGAAGCGGGAAGCACCCCTTATACCCTCCTCGACTACTTCCCCGAGGACTTCCTGCTGTTCGTCGACGAGTCGCACATGACGCTGCCCCAGGTGCGCGCAATGTACGGGGGAGACCAGTCGCGCAAGCAAGTCTTGGTCGAGTACGGCTTCCGGCTGCCCTCCGCACTCGATAACCGGCCGCTTAACTTCGGAGAGTTCGAGGAGCGTGTCAACCAGGTCATCTACGTGTCAGCGACGCCGGGACCCTACGAGTACGAGCACTCGCAGCAGATGGTCGAGCAAGTCCTCCGCCCGACGGGGCTGACCGATCCCATAGTCGAGGTCAAGCCCACCACCGGACAGATCGACGATCTTCTTCACCAGATTCGAGTCCGAACGGAGCGAGGACAGCGGTGCCTGGTCACGACGCTGACGAAGCGCATGGCAGAGGAGTTGGCAGACTACCTCAAGGAGACCGGCGTTCGGACGCACTACCTCCACTCGGAGGTCGATACGCTCGAACGGAGCGAGATACTTCGCGACCTGCGGCTGGGCGTGTACGACGTGATCGTGGGCATCAATCTCCTTCGCGAGGGCCTTGACCTGCCTGAGGTAAGCCTGGTCGCGATCCTCGACGCCGACAAGGAGGGATTCCTCCGCTCCAAAACCGCGTTGATCCAGACAATTGGTCGCGCGGCCCGTCACATAGATGGCAGCGTCATCATGTACGCGGACATCATGACCGACTCGATGAAACAGGCCATCGAGGAGACGACGCGACGCAGGGTCATGCAGGAGGCGTACAACCGACAGCACGGAATCACTCCACAGGGAATACGGAAGACGATCCACGACATAACGGAGCGCGTCCGTGCCATAGCGGAGACGAAGACGCCGTACGCCGCGCAGGGTGACATTCCGAAGGACGACCTCACCCGACTCGTGAAGGACCTGGAAAAGCAGATGAAGGAGGCGGCGCACAACCTCGAGTTCGAGAAGGCCGCCCTCCTCCGCGACCAGGTCATCGACTTGAGAAAAGTCATCGCGGACGACGTCGTCCAGATTGAAAAGAAGACCTGAGCCGAACGACGGTTCTATTGGGATTTGGGGCCTACTACTTCGCAGGGCACGATAGAGGACGCACGCGCGAGTAGAGATGAGGGAAAGATCACGATGACCGAATCAAAGGAACATACGGAGTACACCAATCAGATTGCTAGCCATATCAAATCGAAACTGTCTAGTTGTCCTGTTTGCGTGGTGGATGGTCTGAGAAGCTCAGACCACGATTGCTCGACAGTCATTCGACTCAATCCAGAGCCTAACGACGTAATAGACGATCTTCGGCACATCGAGATTGCGTATCCGTGCTACAAAGGTCATGTCGGGACTAGGCACCCATGGGCATTACCTTCGATAGCCCACAGTGTCAAGCAGGACAAAGCCGTACCCAACGGCCCGACTCTCGCTCGTCCCGACATTGCTGTTTATGATGCCGAAGAGTCCCCAATTTGCTTCATTGAAGTCCAATACAAAAGCCCCAACCTCAACGTACAGAGCTTGGCAAAGGCCATGGAAATTCCGCTCTTCCTTGTCGAGCCTGTGGGAACTGACATGCTTGTTTCGCAAACCCATCTACACAACCCAGCAAGGGGCGGATTTAGCCACCACATGCCAGGTTACGACGAAGCTCACTGGGCAGACGAGTGGAACTACAGGATGAATGAGAGCATGGCTCAGCGAGGCGGCTCCTCTGCATCATTGTATGAGCTTGAAGACGGAACCTCGATTATTGAATCCGCGCATGGACGCGTTGAAGGAGACCCCGTAGGGTTTCAGGGCGGTCTGCTAAATGCGTCCAAAGCATTCAATGTTGGGCTTTGCCCGAAAGGGAGAGAAGTCCATCACATAGACTAGCAACACAGTGACTAGACGATACGCCCCTCAGAGCTCATTACTCGTCTATAGTGCCATGCGAACTGCCAGACCCCAAATATCAATAGAACCCGGACGACATATCATTTGACGGAGTATTTGGCGTCACACTACAATGGACTTGATACGCCCAATTGCGGCGGTGAGGAGAAAGAAGATGGCCGAAGCGGCTGCGACACTTACCAAAGAGGAAATCATAGAGGCGCTGAAGGACGTGTACGACCCGGAGATCCCGGTGAACGTCGTCGATCTGGGCTTGGTGTACGACTGCGCGGTCGAGGACGGGACGGTCGACGTGAAGATGACCCTCACCTTCCCCGGCTGCGGCATGGGGCCGTATATCGCCCAGCAAGCCGAGTGGCGTATCGCCGAGATCGACTCGGTCGAGGACGTGAACGTCGAGATGGTATTCGATCCGCCTTGGAGTCCTGACCTCATCACCGAGGACGGCAAGCTCCAACTCGGCCTCGACTGACCGCTTCCTCGAATAACCAAGCGGTAGACTGAATCTGTAGGGACGCCATGCACGGCGTCTCTACGACTGTCAGAGACTGGAGCTTTTCCTCATGACGCAATCCCACCATGGGCATAGCCACGGAGGCGGCCCACCGGACGCCAATCAGGCCGCCCAGGCGCGCTCTCGCATCGAGGCGATGAAGCGCCAGTTCGAGCAGAAGAAGGCCATTGCCGACAGCCTGTCGGAGATCACGCACAAGATAGGCGTATACAGCGGCAAGGGAGGCGTGGGGAAGACCACGGTAGCCGTGAATCTCGCGGTCACGCTGGCGCAGCAGGGCGCGAAGGTCGGCATCCTCGACGTTGATATCGACTGCCCAAACGTGATCCGTGCCCTGCGTGTCACGGAACCGCCGACGGTCGGCGAGACCAATCGCATGATCCCGCCGGAGCAGTTCGGCGTGAGCGTCATGTCGATGGGCTTCTTCCAGCAGAACGAGAACGAGGCGACCATCTGGCGAGGCCCCATGATCCACAACGCCATCAATCAGATCCTGCAAACGACCATCTGGGGCACGCTGGACTACCTCATCATGGACCTGCCGCCCGGCACCTCGGACGCGCCGCTCACGATCATGCAGGCCCTGACCATCGACGGGTTCGTAGTCGTCACCACCCCGCAGGAGCTGGCAAAGGTGGACGCGACTCGCTCGATCAACATGATAAAGACGATGCGCGTCGACGTTCTGGGTGTCGTCGAGAACTTCTCGGGCGACATCTTCGGTGCGGGAGCGGGCGAGGAATTAGCACGCGAACTCGACCTCGCCTTCCTAGGCCGGACCGAGATGCGGGCCGACTACCGGGACGTATCGAGGCCGACCGTGCTTACCAGCAAGGCGGTACGCGATGAGTATCGCCAGATCGCTCGCTCGATGGAGGGCGTGCTGAACAGTCTCGCGGCCTAGCGCCTCTACCCCACCGCTTGGTAGATCTCGTCGAGCCAGACGACCATCTCGGCCGTGGCGTCGTTGCTGGGGCCTTCCGAACCGACTGACGACCACGACCCATCCGGAGCCTGCTGCTCGACGACGTTGTCCCCGACCCTGACCGCCATGTCGCGGTACTTCTGCTCCCCCGTTAGGGTATAGAGCACCGATGCTGCCCAGCCGACCTTCCCGGCGCGGAGTAGCCAAAATAGGTTGTCGGTCGCGGTCTCGGCGAAGAGCATATACCGCTTGGCGAGCTCCAACCACTGCACATCGCCGGTGGACTGGTAGAGCCGGGCCAGAAAACCACCCGCGATGCCGGGATGGAAGAAGTACTGGTCGCCCTCTTCGGCGTTGACCAGCACGTATCGGATCGGGTCCGCCGGGTCTACCTCGGTAACTAGGCCGCCGCCCGGCGTCATAACGGTGTACATGACCTCCGGGTAGTCCGGCTGCTCGTCCATCATCCGCTGCATCCACCTTCCCACGCCTCGCGCCACGTCGAGCCGACCCGAATATAGGGCCGCCTGCCCGCAGCCACTCGTTACCCACAGGTCCTGCTTGGTCGTTGGACTTCGCTCGGTGCGACTCGAATAGAAGCCGCCGCTCTCCTCGTCGTAGAAGTCAATGAGGAAGTCCATGCCGCACTGGACGAGATCGAACTGCCCCAGTCGTTGAGCGCCGAGGATCACCCAGATGTTGAAGTAGGCGTAGAAGTAGTCGGACGTGAACTCGGTGCGTGGCCCGAAGTCGCCGTCCGCGCTCATGCCGCTCTTGCGAATCCAGTTGCACAGACGATTGGCGGCGTTCGTCTCACCGCAGACCTGGAACGCGGCTGGCACCTTGTAGTAGTCGCCTACGGTACCATCCCCGAAACTCCCGTTGTCATGGAGCTGCCCGAGCAGGTACTCGCATCCCGCGTTTCTCGCCTCTTTGTATGCGCTCACGTTCCCCTCCGCGCGACCACGATTTCTCTACTCCGGCGGATAGTCCATGACGAGCCAGATGTTGTCCACCATGGGTTCCAGCACGCCCGACTCTACCTTTTCGGTTAGTTCAACTATCGCTTCGTTGAAGGGCGTTGCGATGCCAGCTTCCTTGCCCTTCCGGATCACGTAGCCGTTGAGGTAGTCGATTTCCGTTCGCCGTCCCTTGGCGATGTCTTGCGCCAATGATGGGCGGCCGGTGCCGATCTTGTGGGCGTCCTCGGCCAACTTGCGCGCGACCTCCGCTCGTACTGCCGGGTCGGTGCGCGCCGCGACGAAGTCCTGGGCAGGTACCGAACCGATCTTCTCGATTGCCACACCGTGCGCCGTCCCAACCGCAACGACTTCGGCGGCGAGCAGCATGGAGAGATCGAGGGTCACTGGATTCAGCCTCATGCCTGCCGAAGACTGGCCAGTGATGCCGCACACTGAGTTCGCCATGCTATTCGTGACGATCTTCGCCCACCGTTCTCCCAGCAGGTTCGTCGTGGTCGCAACCTCGCCGCAGTCTTCTAGGATCTCGCCCAGCATGTCGAGGCGCGGTGAGTGCGCGTTCGTGGGGTCGCCCAACGCGAAGGAACGCCTGCCTCTCTCCTTGCTCGTGCGCTCGACGTGGCCCGGGCCCACCGTCGTCGCGCCGATGGTGACTATGCACCCGATGACGCGGTCCCATCCCACGATTCCGGCGATGATGTCCTCGTTGATGCCGTTCTGCGCGGAAACGATCACTCCGCCCGGCACCAGGTGCGGCTCGACGAGCGTCGTCACCCAGGCCGTGTCGTAGGACTTGACCGAGACGAAGATTACGTCGTACCGGTTGGTCGTCGCCGACAGTTCACCGATGTGCAACGCCTCGGGTTTAGCCGTGAACGTGCCCTCCATCGTGGTAACAGTCAGACCGTTCGTCTTGATCTTGTCGATGTGGGCGGGCCATGCATCTACGACGGTCACATCACGCCCGGCCCTCGAAAGATACCCCGCGAGCGTTCCGCCGATGGCGCCAGCGCCCATGAATGCGATTCTCTTTGTCATATGTTTCGCCGTACTCCCAAGAATGTAGTTGCTAATTTCCCAATCGACACGAATAGCCAGAGGCAATCGCGGACATTGGAGGTTGAAAACAAGCGGTCACAATCTCAACGTATCAGGGCAGTTGTTGTCAAGGGCGAGGTAATGCGGATCGGCAGGCCATTCTGGGCTACGCTAGTACCGCTCCCATATGATTTTGGTAGCTTACTCAAGACACCCTCACCCTAGCCCTCTCCCACGACGGGAGAGGGGATACTCGCCGCTCAAATCGACTGTCACATTCAAATGGGAACGGTACTAGTGTTGAATTGTCCAAGGCTGCACCATCACTGGTGCTTCATTCCGGCATAGGGATGTTCGGCGCCCAGAGGGTCGCCCTCCTCGAAGCGGCTTGCGCGGAAGTCCCGGATCGGATGGTCTCTGCTCTCGCCGTGCATTACGAACTCCGCCACCATCCGGCCCACGACGGGGGACAGCTTGAATCCGTGTCCGCTGAATCCGGCCGCCCAGTATAGACCGTCAACGGCCTCCGATCGGTCCAGAATCGGGTTGCCGTCCGGGGTCAGATCGTAGAGCGATCCGTATCCGCCCATTGGGGTTGCGGCGGCGAATTCCGGGATGCGCATCTTCGCCCGATCCCAGAATCTCGTGATGGTGTCGTGGTCGGCATTCAGACCGAATGCGTCCGGGTTCACGACCTCGCTCAGGTCTTCCTCCGCTTCTCCGCCAAGCAGGGTCTTGAAGCCGGCGTTCATCCTCAGATACGCGCGGGTCGTGTAGTCGATTACGATGGTGGTCAGTGACTCCAGAGACGGCGGTCGTCGCAGGTGTACCATCTGCACCCTGATGGGCGTAATCGGCAGCACCTCTCCCAGGGGTATTGCCAGCCGGTTAGCCCAAGGTCCGGTCGCCACCACAACGGCGTCCGTCTCTATCAGCCCATCCTCCGTCTCGACTCCTGCGACACGCCCGCCATCGACCTTGATGCCCTCAGCCGCGCACTCCGTCAGGATTTCTGCGCCGTGCTCTTGGGCTTGCTCTGCGAATGCGTAAGTGGTTGCCATGGGGTCTGCGTGACCGGAATTTGGCTCATATACACCGACTACAATCCCATCGGTCTGCACCTGCGGGACGATATCGGTGACCTCGGACGGCGTAACGGTATGGATGTTTACCCCAAGTTCGCGGTTCATCTCAACGTTCGCGCGTGCCGCGTCCTCGTCGCTCTCGTCGAATAGCAGCAGCCTGCCCGTCTCTATGAACCTCGGATCACCACCCACCGCGTCGCTGAAATTGTGGAAGATGTCGCTGGCCTCCATGGCCATCTTGACCAGCGTTGGGTGGAGGTAGTGTTCGCGGACCATCGCTCCCGATCTTCCGGTCGGGCCCCCGGCAAGGTGTCCCTTCTCCAACAGCAGGACCTTCCCGGCACCCATCCGGGCCAGGTGCATAGCGATGCTCGTCCCGTTGACGCCTCCGCCAATGACGACCACGTCCGCTGAGTTATGAGGCATGCTTCACCATCCCAGGTCGGCAGGCTGCGCGTCGTCGCCGGTACTTTCGTCGATAGTCGGGCGCCCAGCCGGTTCTACCAGATTTCGCCCTTGGCGTAGAGCTTCTTCGCCGGGCCAATCAGCTTCGGATCGGGCTTGGCTACGCGCTTGCGCACGTCTTGATCGTACTCCAGGCTGCGCAGGACATAACGCATACAGGCGAGGCGGGCGCGCTTCTTATCGTCCGACTTCACGACGACCCAGGGTGAGGCCTTCGTGTCGGTGGCAGCGAACATCAACTTCTTTGCCTCCGTGTACTCGTCCCACAGGGGCAGCGACCGAACGTCGACATCGCTTACCTTCCACTGCTTGAGCCCGTCCTGCGCCCGAGACATGACGCGCCGGAGCTGCTCTTCCCGGCTTACCGAAAACCAGAACTTGAACACCTGCAAGCCTTCATTGATCAGCATCTCCTCGAACACCGTTGTGTCACGGAGAAAGCGCAGGGTATCAGCGGGAGTGCAGAAACCCATCACCGGCTCGACCACGGCCCTGTTGTACCACGAGCGGTCGAAGAACACGATCTCCCCGCTGGTGGGAAGGTGTTCCACGTAGCGCTGGAAGTACCATTGTCCACGCTCCCTGTCGGAGGGAGCCGACAGTGCGACCAGAGACGCGCCTCGGGGATTGAGATGCTCCATGAAGCGCTTGATCGTCCCGCCCTTGCCGGCAGCATCCCGTCCCTCGAACAGCATGACGATCCGCTGTCCGGTCTCACTGACCCACCTCTGCATCTTCAGCAGCTCGACCTGCAGCTCGGCCTTGTCGCGTTCGTATTTCTTCCTGGACAGCTTGGTCGGATAGGGATAGGTGTCGCTGATAATTTCGTTTGGCTGCGCGGCGTTTACCTTCCCGAGGATATCCTGAGGGATGCCCGTCGTCGGGACTGCGGAAACGCGGGGTTCCTTGACTTTGCTTGGACTTGCCATGGCCGTACCTTACTGGGGACTCCCCTAAACTCAATGCAGCAACCCAAACGATATGGCTGAATCATAAGTAGGTTCCGCGAGGCCAGTCAACCCCCGCCGTAACGATTCGGCATGGTCTACATCAACTGATGCCTCCCCGACCGGGCCGCGGGTCAATCGCATTTCACTCAGAGCCAGCCTATGGAAAGCCCCCCAACCCACCCTCTGGACTCCGGCCTTCGCCGGAGTGACGGTTAGCGTTGTACCTACCGACTCCAAATGCGATTGACCTGGTCCGGGCCGTCGGAGCGCTAGCGGCGCTCCTCACACATGGGATACCATTGAGTGTAGGTCGTGCTAGGCGGGGCAGTGGCGGAGCCTTGAACCCGCAATCCGCCATAGCGGGGCTGAATTCCTCCCCGAGGTCGAAGCTCGTGGCCTCTGTCCCTGGCAGGGGGTGTTGAGAGCCGGGTCCCACGCGGCGGATGCCTGTGAACCCCGTCAGGTCCGGAAGGAAGCAGCGGTAAGCAGTGATGTTCCGGGCGCCGTGGGAGTGCCTAGCTTGAGCCTGCTCCAGGCGTCACGTCCCGAGTGGAGATCGAAGGAAGGTGCGCGACCAAACCCTCAGACCGAACGCGACGGGACCGGCCGAGGCCGAGACGCCCTCGGCCTCTGTCACGCCTTCTACGCCGCCTCCTAGGGCGAAGAAGTCCCTGGGCCAGAACTTCCTTGTCGACCGCCGCGTCCGCTCGAAGATCGTCGAAGCAGCCGACATTTCGCCGACCGACACGATCCTGGAAGTCGGGCCCGGCCGCGGCTTCCTCACCAAAGCCCTGGCGGAACGTGCAGGTCGGTTGTTTGCCGTCGAGTTGGACGACGCCCTCATCCCCCGTCTCCGCGAGAGATTCGCCGAATGCGAGAACGTCAAGATCATAGAAGGGGACGCTCGGACAGTCGACATCGACGGGCTAGTGGGAACGGCGACCGAATACAAGGTTGTCGCCAATCTCCCTTACTACGCCGCGACACCTATAGTCCGTCGATTCTTGGAATACCACCACAAGCCGACGACTCTGGTGGTCATGGTCCAGAAGGAAGTGGGACTGGAGATGACCGCGAGTCCCGGCAAGATGGGCATTCTCTCCGTCGCCACTCAGGTGTACGGTAGAGCCCGCATCGTTACGTCGGTCCCTCCAAGGGCGTTTCGCCCTTCACCTAACGTCACGTCGGCTGTCGTGCGCATCGACACGTATGCCGAGCCTGCCGTAGCGTTCGAGAGCGCTGAGGGGTTCTTCACCCTTGTGAGGGCGGGGTTCAGCGCGCCGCGAAAGCAGATCCACAATAGCCTGAAGAACGGCCTGGATGTTGACCCGGATGAGGTGATGGCGCTGCTGAGGAACGCGGGAATATCGCCTACGCGCCGCGCGCAGACGCTGAGCATGGACGAGTGGGGAGACCTGTACCGCGAGTATGCCTCGGCCCTGTGAGTCGAGGGCGAAAGTCTCACATTTTCCTACGAAGAGGCCAGACGTGGCTGTACGTCTGGTATACTCTGCCTCCAAATCGATGATTGCTATCACGGAGTAAGGCGAACCACATGCGACTCGGGCTTGATATCAGGGGCGGGGTCGACGACGAGCAGCTGGCGTTCGGAGCGCAGCTTGGGGCGACAGACGCCATCGGCGGGGACGCCTGCATGCCGTCGAACAACGGCTACTTCGAGTTCCTGGAGCTGGTGGTGTTCAGGCAGCGGGTCGAGAGCGCGGGCCTCCGGCTGTACGCCATCGAGAACATGCCGTGGGACTGGACGGACAAGATCAAGCTGGGCTTGCCCGGTCGCGACGAGCAGATCGACAATTTTTGTAAGAGCCTCCGCAACATGGGGGCCGCGGTCATACCGGCGATCGGCTACAACTTTCGTCCGCCGACCGTGACGGGCTACGGCGTTCGGACCTCGCAGAGCGCGCCCGGACGAGGCGGCTCGAAGCAGACGGCCTTTAACTACGACCTCATCAAGGACCATCCCTTCGGAGACTACGGCGAGGTGACCGCCGAACAGATGTGGGACAACCTCGAGTACTTCCTGAAGGCCGTGGTGCCCGTCGCCGAGGAGGCGGGCGTGCGAATGGCCGTCCACCCGGACGACCCGCCGGCGGAGTCGATAGGCGGCGTGGCGCGCATCCTCAACAGCTTCGAGGGACTCAAGCGACTGACGCAGATCGTGGACAGCGAGTACAACGCGCTGGACTTCTGCCAGGGGTCGATGGCCGTTCAGGACGGCGACCTGCACGAAGCCATCCGCCACTTCGGAGGGCGCAACAGGATCGTGTACGTCCACTTCCGCAACGTCACTGGGCGGTTCCCGGCATTCTCGGAGTCGTTCATCGACGAGGGCTACGTGGACATGGCGGAGGCGGTCAGGGTGTACAAGGAGGTCGGCTTCGACGGGCCGGTGATCGAGGACCACGTCCCCACGATGATAGGCGACGACCCCGACAAGTACCGTGCCCGGGCCCACGCGATGGGGTACACGAAGGCGCTGATCGACGCGGTCTACGGGCGATAGCGCTCGGGATAACGTAAAGCGCCGTCCGCTCATACAAGGAGAAGGACATGGCCGACTATCAGACGTATTTCAACGGAGAGTGGATGCCGTTCGGCGAGGTCATGATCTCGCCATCCGATCGAGGGTTCTCGGTGGGCGACCTCGTGTTCGAGGTCGAGAGGACGTTTAACGGCAAGCCGTTCCGGCTGAAGGAGCACATCGAGCGGCTGTACCGGTCGTTGACCTACGTTCGCATGGACTCGGGACTGAGCGCGGAAGAGATGACGGCGATCACCGAAGAGGCGGTAGAGCGGGCGAAGGCCGACCATCCCGAAGTGACGGACTTCTGGATGCGGCAGATCGTGACGCGGGGCACGGTCGACCTGTTCGACCCGCCGGATCCTACTGTGTTGGTGCAGGTGGGAGAGCAGGGATTCTGGTACGCAGACCTCTACGACACGGGATTGCACGGGGTGATATCGAAGACGCGGGCATACTCGCCGCAGGCTCTCGATCCCAAGATCAAGCACTACAGCAGGATGAATTTCGTCCTCGCGCACCAGGAGGCGCAGGACGTGGAGCCGGGAGCGTGGCCGATCCTGCTGGACGACCGCGGCTTCCTTGCCGAGGGGAACGGCCAGAACGTCTTCGTCGCGACCGACGGCGTCATCCGCACGCCGACCGACTACGCCGCCCTGCAGGGGGTGTCACGAGGAATGGCCATCGACCTGACGCGACAGCTCGACATCCCGCTCATCGAGGAAGACCTCCAGCCGTACGACCTCTACACGGCGGACGAGGCGTTCTGGACGACGACCAGCATGTGCGTGATGCCGATGACACAGGTCGACCGGCGTCCAATAGGAGACGGGAATCCGGGTCCGATGTCGCAGCGTCTCCTGGCGGCGTGGAGCGAGGCCGTGGGCATCGATATCGTCGGCCAGGCGCAGCAATACATGAGCGCAACCGCGTCGTAGGGTCTGTGTCCAGCGGTCAGGTTCGTTCGGACTAGGTAGTGTTGACATTTCCGTTTAATCCGCTTTTCTTTGTCATTCCGAGCGAGGCGAGTAATCTGAATTCTGTGCCTGCGCGACGATTTTAGATTCTTCACTCCGCTCCGCTACGTTCAGAATGACAGAATGTCAACACAACCTAGTACCATGTCAACATGGTTTTGATATTGCGATTCACCCTCACCCCCGTATCGAGTACGGGGCAGGCTCTATCCCCTCTCCCGCGACGGGAGAGGGGATAGATCGGCATCTGCCTGTTCATCATATTCAAGTTGACTGACTACTAGCTGAGAGAAGACTTGACTCGCTCCACGATAGCGGCGTAATTCACCGCCGCAAAGTGGGTTGTGTCGATGCGGATGAGGCCCTCGCCTACAGTTAGCGGGCCGTAATTCTCAAGCTGGTTACGTATCTCACCCTCCAGGGCGTACCGACTCATTCCCGATTGGTGTCCGCTGTGCCGGTCGTCGGAGTCGGCCCGTTGGATAAACCTCCGGACTACTATTTCGGGGTCGGCGTGGCAATGCAGTTCCATGGTATCGAAGTCGTACCTATCCCTCATGCGGTCGAGCCAGGGCCCCTCGTACTCGTGCCAAAAGGCGGCCTCGGCAACCACGGACTGCCCGGCCTTTAGATGTGATTCAACGAGCATGCGCAGAAGCACGAAGGAGGCATTCCCCAGCTTCTTCGACCACTCGCGGTCGCCTTCACCCACGGCGTCGAAGAGGGTCTCCTTGATCGCGTCCTTTTCGAGTATGACGACGGGCAGAGCCTCTGCCAGCCGGTGTGCCAGAAACGTCTTGCCGGTGCCCGGCGGGCCAGATATCAAGACCAGTGTTGGCTTATTCATGCTTGCGGAATGCATCCAAGGATCCAGTGCAGTCGGTACTTTCCGGCACGGGCCCGGGCTATCGCGCCCAAGGCCAAGCAATCAGGGTCCGCGAGGTTTGCCGAAGCATAGGGAATTTTGAAATTAGACGGACATTCGCGGACATTTCGCGACATTTGTGGGATGGGTGTACGGTGAAATTATACCGAATCCTCTTGAATACGCCGTAACTCTATCGTTGGTATGAAGGTGATTTCGTCTAACCTTCCAAAGGGCAGGTTTGAAACCTGCCCCTACCCGGTGCTCCCACTCCTTCATGGTGTGGTCAAAGCGAACTGGTATTAGACGGACATTCGCGGACATTTCGCGACATTTGTGGGATGGGCGTACGGTGAAATTATACCGAATCCTCTTGAATACGCCGTAACTCTATCGTTGGTATGAAGGTGATTTCGTCTAACCTTCCAAAGGGCAGGTTTGAAACCTGCCCCTACCCGGTGCTCCCACCCCTTCATGGTGTGGTCAATGCGAACTGGTATTAGACGGACATTCGCGGACATTTCGCGACATTTGTGGGATGGGTGTACGGTGAACGTCCTTACAGATGGAACTTTGGCCTCCAATCGACGCGCAGTGTCATGCCGCGCGTGCGGCTTTGTTGTCTCGGTCAATAATAGTTCATGCGTTCTTGGTCGTCAAATCGGACCTCTAGGCTCATAGTGAACTGGCCGGAATAGGGATGGACTTGACCCAGCCTGCTTCGGTCGATATCTCACTCACGCGGCCATGTTACTCTACTCAACATGAGGATCGTATTCATGGGAACACCGGACTTCGCTGTGCCGGTACTGAGCCGACTGATGGATGCCGGGCACGATGTCGTCGCCGTTTACTCGCAGCCCGACAGGCCCGCAGGCAGAGGTCGCAAGCTCGTCCCGACTCCGACGAAGCGGTTCGCCGAGGAGCGCGGGATTGAGGTGCGTCAGCCCAATTCGCTGCGGTCGGGGGCCGAGTCCGCTGGGTTGGCATCGCTGTCGCCGGAGGTGGTGGTGGTCGCAGCGTACGGCCTGTTCCTGCCACCCGAGGCGCTTGAAGTACCGCCGCTGGGGTGCCTGAACATTCACCCGTCCCTCCTGCCGCGCTATCGCGGCCCCTCCCCGGTCGTTTCGGCCATCCTCAACGGCGACGACGAGACGGGCGTCACGATCATGAAGCTCGATGAGGGGATGGACAGCGGGCCGCTCCTCGCGCAGGCTAAGGTCCCAATAGCAGATCGGGAAACGGGGCCTGAGTTGACCCGGCGGCTGTTCGACTTAGGCGCGGACCTGCTGGTCGATACGCTGCCCGGCTGGGCATCCGGCGACATACAGGCCAAGCCGCAGGACGAGAGTTGTGCGACCATCACGACTCTGGTCAAGAAAGAGCACGGCGAGATCGACTGGACTGACGACGCTGAGCGGATCGCGAGGATGGTACGCGCCTACCAACCTTGGCCCGGCACGTTCACGCACTGGGACGGCAAGCTGCTCAAGATACTGGAAGCAACCGCGATAGCCGGTGATGCCCGGCCCGGTCACATCGTTGGGTTGGATGACGGTGGCGTCGGTATCGGAACGGGAGACGGATTGTTGGTGGTCAACAAGCTTCAGAACGAGGGAAGGCGTCCATCCGACGCGCGGGATTTCGTTCGGGGCTACCCGGACTTCGTGGGGGCGGAGCTAGTGGACCGAAATCTTTGAAATGACGGGTAGTAATTGGAGATTTGATTCGTGCCTTACACGACAGGGCGGGTTTCAAACCCGCCCCTACCAAGTCATAGCCTCGTTACCCTTCAATACTAGTACCATGTCAACATGGTTTTGATACTACGATTCACCCTCACCCCCGAATCGAGTACGGGGCAGGCTCTAGCCCTCTCCCACGACGGGAGAGGGGATAAATCGGCATCTGCCTGTTCGTCATATTCAAGTTGACTGAGTACTAGTGGATACTCCATTTGCTGGCATACGTCACCAGCCCCAGCTTGCGGGCAACCGCTAATGAGGCGTCGTTGGACCACGACGTGCTGTAGAGCGGAACGCGACCCGAGGCTCGAATCGCCAGTGCCCACCCAGCGGCAACTCGCTGACCGAGTCCACGCCCTCGAAACGCTACTGCCGTTTCCAGACCGGCTTCCGCCGCTTCGTCAGAGCGCCATGCGCTAAAGCAGGTGCTTACGGCGTATCCTCCCTCGACAACCGCAACGATCGGAGTTCGATATGGGATCTCGCTCGCAGTCCACCCAGTGAAATGATGGTCTAGCGACTCTAAGTCCTCAATGAAGACCGTCCCGGAAGGTTGGACGATCTCCTCAGGGAACGTGAAGGCCGGTCCTGCGTCAACCTCCCCTCGAAGCAGCGACGTGTATCTTTCCGCGTGCACGGGAGCATCCCGAAAGTCAGAAACCGGCGGCTCTTCACGAGCAAGGCCGTCAAGTTCATCAGCGATATCCTGTGGCACGTCCACTCGCACGGCCCAGGCACAGCTTTCCTTTCCTCGAACGAGGCGAAATAGTGGACCTAGCCATGGTTCCTGGCTGCACGTTCCGCCAATGCGGCCGTCGGCCGTAAGCACGAACTGATTCTGCAGGTCGAATTCGGGCAAGTTCACAGTAGTATGCAAGGGAAACCAGATCCTATGATATTCGCTGTCTGAAGGAAATCTTCTTTCCAACGCCGTTCAATGTTGGTGCGACGTTGTTGCCTGTAGTAGAACCTCCGACATCCTTCTGTGTCCGAGCAGCCAGGCGACAACTCGAAGGTCGGATTGAATCTAAAGACGAAGGTTCTCGTTCTTGTCAGATAAGGAACATCTCAGGACTGTTTTACCTTCGGACGGACACCTTAGATTCTTCGACTCCGCACCGCTGCGCTCAGAATCACTATGGCCTTGTCAGGCCACGTAAGAGAGATGAACATTGGTAGGCGCCGGGAACGGGCAACCACAAGGGTTGCCCCTACAACAGGTTTGCCGGAGCCTATTTTCATAGCAATCGCTCATGTCGGTTGTCACCGACACCACCAATCATGAAAATGGGTTTGGCCTCGTCGTCCTCGCGTGGCAGAAGCCGGAGGATGGATTCCTGCCCCGTATCGGGGTACGGGGTGACGTTCCTTCGCAGGAATGACGGTGTGGCGGTGGCGTTGGTGCTGGGCGGGTTTGAAACCATCTGCTCCAACTAATTCACTTTCGGGGTATTTGCGGAGCGCCTGAAGCATTTGCGGTTAGCATATCGAGGGGTGCGTATGAGCGCCAGCCCGGGTGGTGCGGGCAGTAGTTCCTCGTCGGGTATGTTTGGGGTGTGAATGCGGGTTCTGCGGGAAGGTCGAATGAAGCCCAGTTCCCGCCCTCGCTCCACGAATATCTTCACGGGATCCCTGCCTTCATAGGCATACCGTGGCGCATACTCAACCAACAGGCTGATGGACACCTCGAACGGGTCCACCCCGGCTCTGTGAGCTATCTCAAGCCTCAGCGACTGCAGGACTTGCGAGATAATCAACGTCGCCCATATCTGCTGGTAAATCACCACATGCTTGGAAGACCACAGAAGGCGCAGCTTCAGATGTTGCTTGATCAGTTTGAACGCCATCTCGATGTCCCACCTGCGAGCGTAGACCTCGGCCATCGATGAGATCGGGAACGTATTTGGCTCAAGAACGTTGGTGATGTAGCGTCGCATGGTACCGCCCTGTCTGAACGTCACCAGCCGAACGGCGTATTTGGCCCGATCAGCGCGGTGGGCTCCCAGCCACACGATGCCGTCAAACACCTCGCCCCTCTGATAGAAGGTGTGTACGACCTTGTAGCTGGTCTTTACTCTCAATCTGCTCAGCCAATAGACATCCCTGTCTGTGAGCCAGTCAAACCAGGCGAAGCCGAAGTATCCAAGGTCTGCCAACACCAGTGTTCCGGCTGGCAGGTCTTGTGCCAACTCCCGCGCCGACACCTTCTCGTTCTGTTGGGGATTCGGATGAAGCTTGACGGTCCGCCACTGCTGTCGTCTCACGTCGAACACGCCTGCCAGCTTGCCAGGGAGCAGACGAGTATCGCCTTTGGGGATTCTTCTCAGAGGAGGAAGCCTTCTCGACATGGCGTCCAGGGTACTTTCGTCTATGCAGACCACCTGCTTGGCGAACGGCGCCAGTTGCTCAGATACCAAACCCTGCAATCGTTCTGTCAATACGCTGCTGATGTGCTTGAAGAGTCTCTCGAACGGCTCAGGTCCCGCGTCATGGAGCCGTTTGTAGACCGCTTGGTCGGTAACGGGAAATCGGGGGAAGAACCACAGTCCGTGCTCGGAGATAAGACGCCATATGGCCAGTTGGCTCTCAAAGCCTCTCAAGACACAGACCAGCAGTCCGGCCCACAGAGCCATGGCAGGCAGAATGCGGGGCCTGCCAGGGCCCTTGTCGTTGTGATCTGGCTCCATGTCCTCCAAACACTGCTGGAGAAACCCCTCTATGTTCCCGACCGTGTCTCGGTCGTCGTCGGTCTTGGTCGACATTACAAAGTTCCTCCTGGCGAGTAGTCATATCCTTTTACTACTCACAGGAGTACTATCCAAAGGGGAAAACGGTTCTCATACCAATTAGTTGGAGCAGATGGTTTGAAACCCGCCCCTACGAATGCCGGTTGGCCGGGGTCTATTTTCAGAGGAATCCCTCATGTCGGTTGCCACCGGCACCACGAAACACGAAAATTGTAGTAGGGGCGATTCGCGAATCGCCCCTACGGGAGGTTATTTTCAGGGTAATGACAGTAACGGGACTGCTTTGTCATCTATCGAGCCCGGGACGATATTCAATTGCCTACCCTGTCCAACCTCTGCCGGGAGAGAAATGCAAAGGATAGGCGCACCTGCCGCCCCTACACTTCCTCCCATGCGGGAGATGGGCGAAGGTAACCGCGCAGGGCCAGGCTGACGGGAAGGATAGTCGCGGTGAACAGCCCCATGAGGGCCATGCTGACTCGGATGTTGAACACGTCCGCCAGACGGCCAAAGAGCAGTGGAGCCGCGAAAGCGCCTATCTCGTTGGTGGTGTAGAAGTATCCGTACATACGGCCCCGGCGGGCCTGCGGCGCGAAGATCGCGACGGTCGCGTAGAGGGATGAAGACGTGCCGTTCAGTCCGACGCCGAGGAGCACCATCAACGGCGCTATCGTCAACATGGGCGCGTAGACCGTTGCCACTAAGAGCGCTGCCGCCGACGCCTTTGTGATCCACACGATGCTGATGAGGCCATGTCGCTCGCTGAACCAGCCGCAGATGTACTTGCCGAACGCGCCGCCTGCCAGCAGCAGGATGAGCATGATGAAGATCTCGTTACTCTCCATCCCCCGGTCCGCGAGGATGAATGGCACGAAAGTCAGGGCGGCAGCACGAATGGCGCCGTCGATGAATCCGACAACGCTGAGAATCTTGAAGCCTGTGGTCGGCTTGCCGGTCCCGTCGTAAGCGTCTTCCGGTTTCGATTCGAGCGGCTCTGCTCTGCCGATATCGACGCTGCGCTTGATGAACATGGAAGCGAGAAAGAAGGCAATCGCTCCGATGCCGATGATGAGCATCGTCCCACGCCAGCCGTGGGATAGGGCCACGACTAGAGCAATCGCGGGAGCGGCCATCTTGCCGAGGTCGCCGGCGAAGTTGACGGTGCCGACGGCGGTCGCTCGGGCTTTGCTGTCGTAGGCGCGAGAGACGATGCCGGAAGCCAGCGGGTGTTGAGTGCCGCCTCCGAGTCCGCCGAGAAGCGTAAACGCCATAAGCAATGCGAAGCTCGGCGCAAGGGACATGGCGATCAGTCCCACCGCGACCCAGATATTGCCGCCCACGAGAAGCCAGAACTCCCCGACCCTGTCGGCCATGAAGCCCACCGGAACTTGAAGGACGGCCATCGCCGCTGCGTACAGCGACTTGAGCATGGCCACTTCCGTGAAGGTGAGGTCGAGGTCGTCCTTGATGAGAGGCAGAAGCGGTGCGTACAGGGCGAAGAACAGATCGCTCCACACGTGAGTCGCCGAGGCGAAGAGAAGCGTGCGGCGCGCCTGCGGGGCCCGCGTCCAGAACCGCAGTGGGTTAATCATCGCGCGTTCCGGCGGGCGTTACTCAAAGCCTCTGGCATGGAGCTGCGACACGACGCGGCCGGATTGAGGCGCCGGTCACTGAATGCGGCCCATGAGGTCGTTGGGCTCGAACGGACCGACATCGGCCACGAGGTCGCCCGCGGGGTCCCACTTGTCCCACATGTTCCACAGGAGCACGCCGCGCACGCGGGCGCCCTCCATGTAGTAGACGACCCCTTCCTTGAACTCTTCCTTCCAGTCGGCGACGGTCTCCATGCCCGAGTCGATATGGCCCATCACCTCGTAGCCGAGATCGAACATGTCCGACCAGAAGTACGGGACGTTGCTGAAGGGTTCTCCCTCGCCGGCCATCGCCTTTCCGGCGGCGGCGCCCATGGTGTTGGCGCTGTCCTCGTGCTCGACGCGGATCGTTCGCTCCAGCACGTCGTTACAGTAGCTGGCGACGTCGCCCGCAGCGAAGATGTCGGGATGGGAAGCATTGAGGTTTCTGTCCACGGTTATGCCGTCCTCGACCTTGAGTCCGGCTTGTTGGGCCAGTTCGACGTTCGGCTCGATCCCCAGCCCGGCAACGACGCCGTCGACGACGATTTCGCGGGAGTCCGACGAGTCGGCGGATGTTACCGTGACCTTGACGCGGTCTCCGTGCGTCTCGATGTTGGAGACGAGATGCTCGGCCAGGACTTTGACGCCCTGCTCGCGATAGTAGTCGTTGAGGAAGCCGCTCAGATCGGCCGGGTAGATGCTGCTGCCTATCGATGGTTCGGGGAAGACCAACGTGACGCGCTTGTCGTTTTGCGCGAGAGAGGCCGCGATCTCCGAGCCGATAAATCCTCCGCCGATCACCAGGAATTCGTCTCCGTTGTCGGCCAGCGTTCGCAGGCGACGGTAGTCGTCGACCGTGCGGAAGTAGATGACGCTGTCTTCGCCGAACGGCAGACGGCGGGGCGTCCCTCCGGTCGCAAGGAGGAGCTTGTCGAACGTGTAACTTGCGCCCTGGTCGTCGGTTAAGGTCTTGCCATCAAGGTCAAGGCCCTCGATCCGGCGGCCGAGATGGAGATCGACCCCTTCGCGATTCGTGTCGCGCTGAATGTCGTCGAGGGTCTTCCCGTGCCACAACCCCTTCGAGAGGTGCGGGCGGTTATAGGGGACTTCGCTTTCGTCTCCGAACAGAGCGATGGAACCGTCCGTGTCGACCTCGCGGACGCCGCCGATGGCGGCGTCGCCCGTCATGCCTCCGCCGATAATCACGTATTTGTAGTGCATGGCCTCCCCCTTTGTCGTCACTGCCACAACCAGTGGACCGAAATCTTTGAAATGACGGGTAGTAGTTAGAGATTTGATTCGTGCTTTACACGACAGGGCGGGTTTCAAACCCGCCCCTACCAAGTCATAGCCTCGATACCCTTCAAAACTAGGATGTTAAACCACTAGTACCGATTCCATATGAATTTGGCAGCTTATTCAAAACACCCTCACCCCCGTATCGAGTACGGGGCAGGCTCTCTCCCACGACGGGAGAGGGGATAAATCGGCATCTGCCTGTTTATCATATTCAAGTTGACTGAGTCCTAGGCCCTCGCCTCTTCGAGTTCCTTCTGCTGCTCTACGGCGCGCTCGACGAGATGCGTCGGTACTTCCTGGTACCGGTCGAACCGCATGGTAAACGTGCCCCGGCCCTGGGTCTGTGAGCGAAGGTCGGTGGCGTAGCGCATCATCTCGGCCTGCGGGGCCTCGACCTCAATCGTCGTGAACCCGTTTCCCTCGGGGTTCATTCCGAGGATGCGAGCGCGCTTGCTGTTGAGGTCGCCCATAACGTCGCCAGTGTCACCGTCGGGCACGAGGATTTGGGCATACATGATCGGCTCCAAGAGCTGGGGGCTGGCCCCATTGATGCCGTCGGAGAAGGCGTTGCTGCCGGCGATCTCGAACGACACGCCGGACGAGTCGACCGGGTGGAAGCTGCCGTCGTACAGGGTGGCTTTCACGTCCACGACGGGGAATCCGCCGATGACGCCGGAGTCTAGGGCCCTTACGCAGCCCTTCTGCACGGACGGGATGTACTCCCTCGGCACGGCTCCACCGACAACCCTCTGGTCGAACTCGAAACCGGAACCACGAGGGAGGGGCTGCACCTCAAGGTAGACCTCCGCGAACTGGCCGTGCCCTCCGCTCTGCTTCTTGTGGCGGTAGTGGGAGTTCGACTGCCGGCTGATGGTCTCCTTGTAAGGCACCTTGGGAGTCATCAGCAGAATCTCAACGCCGAACTTGCGCTTCATCTTCTCGACCGCCACGTCGACGTGAACGTCGCCAAGTCCGCCCAACAGCAACTCCGCAGTATTGGGCTCACGGCTGACGCTCAGGCTCGGGTCTTCCTCTGCCATACGGGCGATGGCGTTGGTCAGCTTGTCCACGTCGGCCTTGGACTTGGGGAAGGCTGCCATTGAATAGACGGGCGGAGGGAACTCCAGGGCGGGAAGCGTGATCGGGTTGGCCCTTTCGGAAAGGGTGTCACCTGTGAGGACCGAGTTGAGCTTAGCAAGCGCCCCGATGTCCCCGGCGGCCAACTCCTCGACCGCCTCCTGGTCCTTTCCGCGTATGGTGTATACCGTGCCGGTCCGCTCGCCCTCCTTCCGGCTGGCGTTCCACACCTGCGAATCGCTCTTGAGGGTTCCGCTGAAGACCTTGAAGTACGAGAGCTTGCCCACGAACGGGTCGGCGGAGGTCTTGAATACCTGCGCCGCGAGCGGGCCGGCACTGTCCGCGGTCAGTTCGATGTCTTCATCGCCCTTCTGAGCGGTGTGGGAGGGGCGGTCGGCGGGAGAAGGAAGCAGCCCAACGATGGCGTCGAGCAACTGATCGACGCCGATCCCGTTGAGGGCAGAGGTCGCCAGGACGGGGATGAAGGTACCTTCGGACATGCCCGCCTTGATCCCGGCGAATATCTCCTCCTGTGTCAGTTCCTCTCCCTCGAGGTACTTGTCCGCCAACTCCTCGTCGGACTCGGCCGCTGCCTCGATGATGCGCTCGCGGGCCTCCTCTGCCTCATCTGCGAGGTCGTCGGGAACGTCCGCATTCGGATCCAGCAGATTCACGACGCCACTGAAGTCGGCCTCAGTACCTATCGGAAGCTGGACGGGCACGCACTCTCGCCCGAACGCCTCTTCGAGTGCCTCCATGACGCGGTCGAAGTCGGAGTTCTCCCTGTCGAGCTTGCTCACGACGATCAGCTTGGGCAGGTCTTCGGCCATCTGCCACATCTGGATCGTGCCGACCTCGACACCCGCCGGGGCCGAAACCAATACGAGGGCGGCGTCCGCGGCGCGGAGTGCCGACGCGACCTCGCCGCGATAGTCTGCATAGCCGGGGCTGTCGATCAGGTTGATCTTGAAGTCTTTGTGGACCACCGGAAGGACCGAGGTCTGAACGCTGTTCTGGCGCTTGTGCTCTTCGGGCTCGTAGTCGGAGGTGGTCGTCTCGTCCTCGACGCGGCCCAGCCGGGTCGTCGCATTGGTCGCGAAGAGCGCGGCTTCGGAGAGAATGGTCTTGCCTGCACCGCTGTGGGATAGAAGCACAACGTTGCGCAAGTGGTCGGTATCGTGGGTCGCCATTCCGATCTCCTCTCCAGGTGTTGGGTAGATGTGACTGCCAATTGTAGTGAATCGAAGGGCGTCTCTGCAATGCGGTTGCGAAACCCAAGCAGGGGCGTGAGTTCTTCCAGATCGGTATCGTGGCGTAGTATGCCCTGTGTGCAGATAATCACCTGTGGCACCTTCCAGCTAGGGTTAGAGCGGGTCCACTGGCTTGGCGAGACGTGTCACACTCTTGTCTACTCCCTGGCATCAAGTACGTGCTTTGCGAAAGGTTCATTTAGACTCTAACCTATACGTGCCAATCGACCATGTAGACTCAGACCTTGGTTGAGGGATTCTCACTGCCTACAAATGGCGCTCATAGCGTTAGCCCCAGGTAGGTTCATCGTCTAGGGAAGACCTGACAACGGGTGCATGTAGGCTGTAGCGAGCAGCAACTGACCGGACTAGCTCTAAGAACCAGTCCTGAGCGTTAGGCGCGACTACCAAGCCATGTACTAACACGGAGAGATCAACTTCACGATAAGCTCCGACATCATGGATTGGTTTAGAAAGATCAAGGGGCTCCAAAGGAATAGTAGGATCGAGAATACCTGGAGGCAAGGGAAGGGCTATATTGATCGCCCTAACCTCGTTCTCGTGCTTCGAACTCATCCTCTTATGTAGGAAGGGGGCAAAATCACTCAACCTAGGTATGCTATCTATTTCGTAATCTATGTAATCGACTCGTCCAATGTATATGATGTCTTTGCACACGAAACTCTCTGATAAAGACAGAAAGTTTGTCTTGATAGCGACGCCTTGATGATCTTCTGAATACATCTTCCACATAGCTGTTGATTCACCCGTTCCCTCATACCAACAATTGACGAGCGAAAAGGGCCGTATCTCTTTAACAAAGTATCTGTGACGTTTGGTGAGATCAGCAAGGAGAGGGTCACCGTATGATGAAGGATCCACTTCTATATTGCCTCTTGGAAAAGACCCTTCAAAATCATCGCCGAGCTTGTCAACTCTGGTGAAGAAGAGTGCATTCGTTTCCAATATAGACACAAACTTGGTGAAGTCAACATATCGCCACAAAGTCGCGCTAGGTGGAGGAGGATTGCAATGTGGGTGTTCGTCGTACAATCTTAGCCTCCTTTAGCCAACCCGCACGCCCAATCGGCAAGTACACCAACAGGCCATGCCTCACAAATGTAGACCAACCGAGAAAGCAACTAGGAGAAACGGCGGCGATTCTCCAGAGCCGGAACGGGACTAGCGCTCCACCTTCAGGATGCTCATGAAGGCTTCCTGGGGTATCTCGACGCTGCCGACCTTCTTCATGCGCTTCTTGCCCTCGGCCTGCTGTTCGAGCAGCTTTCGCTTGCGGGTCACGTCTCCCCCGTAGCACTTGGCGAGGACGTTCTTGCGCAGCGCCTTGACCGTCTCCCGCGCGAGGATCTTGCCACCGATGGCAGCCTGAATGGGCACCTCGAACATCTGGCGCGGTATCAGCGTTCGGAGCTTCTTTACCAGGTCCCTGCCTCGCTCATACGCGCCGTCGCGATGGACGATGACTGACAGGGCATCGACAGGCTGGCCGTTGACCAGGATTTCGAGCTTGACGAGCCGCTCTGAGCGATAGTCGCCCAGCGAGTAGTCCATTGAGGCGTAGCCCTGCGTGGTGGACTTGAGCCGGTCGTAGAAGTCGACCAGCATCTCTGCCAGCGGCATCGAGAATTCCATCATCACGCGCGTCTTGGAGATCGACTGTGCCCCGATGTCGGACGTCACGCCATTGCCACCTGCCCCGTTATCCGATGCGCCGTACTGGATGTACTCCATCCGCTTGAAGTCGCCGCGCCGCTCCGTGACCAGGTCCATCATCGTGCCGATGTAGTTGGCGGGCACGATAATCGTCAGGTCGACCCATGGTTCCTGGATCTCCTCGATGAGGCTGACGTCGGGAAGGCGAGAGGGGTTGTCGATCTCCGTCAGCTTGCCGTCGGTGGTAAGCACGCGGAAGGCCACGCTCGGCGAGGTGGCGATGAGGTTGATGTCATACTCACGTTCGAGCCGCTCCTGCACCACGTCCATGTGAAGCAGGCCGAGGAAACCGCACCGGAAACCCGTTCCCAGCGCGACGGAGCTTTCCGGCTCGTAGGTGAGCGCCGCGTCATTTAGCTGGAGCTTTTCGAGGGCGTCGCGAAGTCCGAGATACTCCTCGCCGTCGGCGGGATATAGTCCGGCAAAGACCATGGGCTTGAGAGGTCGATACGCCGCGAGCGTTTCCTTGGCGGGGTTGTCCGCGAGGGTGATCGTGTCCCCAACGGGCGCGTCTCCAACGGCCTTCAGTCCGGTGGCAATGTATCCCACCTGGCCCGCTTCGAGAGCATTCGCCTCCACCGCGTCGGGACTGAAGTACCCCAGTTCCAGCGCCTGGCTCTCTTTGCCGTTCGACATGATGCGGACGCGACTGTTTGGAAGAATCTCGCCGTCGCGGACGCGGACGTATGCCACCACTCCCTTGTAGCTGTCGTACTTGGAGTCGAAGATCAGCGCGCGGAAGGGAGCCTCGCGATCACCCGTTGGCGGGGGAACACGCTCGACAACCGCATCCAACAAAGTCGAGACGCCCGTGCCGGTCTTGCCCGAGACGAAGAGAAGCTCGTCCCGCTCGAACCCGAACGCCTGCATCACCTCCTCGGCGATGCGCTCCGGTTCGGCGGCGTCGAGGTCCACCTTGTTAATCACAGGTATGATGTCAAGGTCATTCTCAAGGGCCAGATACACGTTGGCGAGAGTCTGCGCCTGGATGCCCTGCGTGGCGTCGACTACGAGCAAGGCCCCCTCGCAGGCGGCCAGGCTGCGCGACACCTCGTAGGAGAAGTCGACGTGGCCGGGCGTGTCGATCAGGTTCAGCTGGTAAGGCTGCCCGTCCCTACCCTTGTATGACAAGCGCACGGCCTGGGCCTTGATCGTAATGCCCCGCTCACGCTCAAGCTCCATCGAGTCGAGCACCTGCTCGACCATCTCACGCTCGTCTAGCGCGCCGGTGACTTCGAGCAGCCGGTCGGCAAGCGTCGATTTGCCGTGATCGATATGCGCGATGATGCAGAAGTTGCGTACGTGCCGCGAGTCCATACCATTGATGGTAGCACGGCAACGCCGAACGGGGAATCGAATTTAGGCGAGGCTATGTCGCCCTTCGTTCCCCCTATGTATCACTTTCTACTTGCTCCTTACCGTCTAATTCACACGCTTCCCCGCACGGAGTATGATAGGTTGGCGCGTCTTGACGCCCACACGTAGAGACACGAAATTCTCAAGAAGGAGACGAAACATGGCATTGGCAACGGCAAAGAGCACGGCGAACGCGGTATGGGAAGGATCGCTTATGGAGGGGTCGGGACAAGTAAGCGCATCTAGCGGGGCCTTCAGCGACCTGGGGGTCTCATGGGCAGCCAGGACGGATCGCGGCATCACGACGACGAGCCCGGAAGAGCTACTCGCCTCGTCACACGCGGCCTGCTACTGCATGGCCCTGTCCAACATGCTTACTCAGGCCGACACCCCTCCGACCAAGCTCGAAGTGAGCGCAACGGTCACCTTTGCCCAGCAGGAGGTCGGCTGGAAGGTCGCCAGCAGCGCCCTGACCGTAACCGGCGCCGTGCCGGGAGCGACGGCGGAGAGCTTCCAGGAGGCCGCGGAGGGAGCCAAGGACGGCTGTCCCATATCCGCGGCCATCGCCGGCAACGTCGAACTGAGTGTTGAAGCCACTCTGGCTTAACGAAATAATCGGGCGGGGTCTGTGCCCCGCCCGAATTCCTCAAAGGGCCATTGATACCTGCCAAGAAAGCAGCGCTCGTCCTCACGCTGATTCTCCTCGTCACGATGGCGGGTTGCGGAGACGACGCGCCTAACGTAGAGGCGACCGTTGAAGCTGAGAAGGCGGCCAGACTCAATGAACAGCCTATAGCCCAAGCGGCCATCACCACGCCTACCCAGAATCATACTCAAGCTCCAACCCGACTCTCAACCTCTACCCCCACGCCAACCTTAGTCCCTACATTCACGTCAACGCCAACCTCAGTCCCTACATTCACGTCAACGCCAACCTCAGTCCCTACATTCACGTCAACGCCAACCTCAGTCCCTACATTCACGCCAACGCCAACCTCAGTCCCTACATTCACGCGAACGCCGATGCCCACTTCGACTTTCACTTTCACACCTACGCGAACACCATCCCCCACCTACACGTCCACTCCGATCCCAACTCCGACTTACACGCCGGCCCCGACCTACACCCCAACCCTCATTCCGACTCAAACTCCCACATCCACAAACACCCCCACGCTGACACCTTCTCCAACAAATACACCAACTCCCAGTCCAACCTCAACACCGACGCTCACTTCCACACCCCCTCCGACACCGACCCCAATTCCGACAGCCACGCCAACACCGACTGCAACCTTCACAGCAACTCCCACTTCCATTCCGACACCGTGTGGAAACGGAATCGCGGTGCCCGACCCCCAAAGCAACCCCAGTCTGGTAGCTGACTGCGAGACTCTGCTCGATCTGCGAGATGCGCTAGCGGGCGATGCGACCCTGAATTGGAGCAATTCGATACCTTTGAGAGATTGGCAGGGCGTCGTAATTGGGGGCGATCCGCTACGGGTTGTAAGCCTGCATACAAAAGACAGGGGACTCACAGGTATGCTCCCGCCGGAACTTAGCAAATTGGAAGGACTGAGAGTTCTGAACCTCAGCCACAACCGTTTGAAAGGCGTCATTCCGCCACAGCTGAGCAACTTGGTGGGTTTGCGGTATTTGTTGCTCCAAGTGAACACGCTCTCAGGCAACATCCCGGTTGAATTCGGACTCTTGAGGAACCTGGTGACATTGGATCTCGGGCGAAACCAGCTCACCGGGGGCATACCTCAGGAATTAGGAAGCTTGTCTAACCTCGAGACATTATTCATCGGGACCAATAGTCTTAGTGGAAGGGTGCCTCCCGAACTGGCGCAACTACCCATAATCAGGTCAATAGACATTAGCGGGAATAGCTTACGCGAGTGCGTCCCGGATGAATTGCGGAAGGCCAATATTCGCACCGGGGGAATGCGGTTTTGTGACGAACCGGATCCTGCCCGGGTCAGATCCGTGTTTACGGAAAGACCCGTATTGAAAGGCGGGATCGACCTAGGTGTCACCTACATCGAACGGTTGCCCCGATACCTGAGGTATCAACTCGCCTACTTCCGGCATGGTGACTGCCCCTATCCATTCGATGAGTTCAAGGGCGCCGTTGTTTGCCGATCCCAAGAAGGTATCCAGGGATGGCCCGAACCGGGAGAATCCATCGAACTGACAGCTTTCGTTTGGAACTTTGGAAACCGGCCCTCAGGACCTTTCGAATATGAGTGGAAGCTGGACAGCAAGACGATTGAGTCAGGCCAACACGGCGGATTGGAGTCGGGAGATCACACCCAATTCGTGCTCTATACCGAATGGCCCGGAGAGGAAAGCAACCCCACTATCACATTCGCCGTGGACACGCAAAGCAAGATCGACGAACTGGTCGAGGACAACAACATCCTAGTTGACTGGATAAAGGGATACACTCTGGGGTTTTACTTTAGCCCGGAAGCTTACGAGTCTCTTAGCCTATCCACCAAGATAGGAAGGAAGTTCCAGTCACCAGAACATTGGGTACACAACAACATATCTCGAATGAACGAGATGTTTGCTGAATATGGCCTCAATGACCGCGTACGGGCTGAATTGTTCTATATTGCCGAAGAGAGAACATTGCACTTGACCCATGAACTTCGGTGGTATATGGATGGATGGTGGGGTATATGGCATGAAGACACTTGGACCGGCCACAGGGTAGACAACTTCGACCTATGGCGCTACCCGGATCGTCCCGACGTTGAGGTCGCTCTGATGCACGAGTTGATGCACCAGCTCGGAGTAATTGATCTCTACAGACTGCAGATGGACACCAGAAACGTATTACTGCCGGACGCAAACAACCCGGGGCAGCAGGCCGGATGCGGTAGAGATTACTGGCACGGCGAAGGAGACTGCTACAGGTTGCCTGAAGGTATCGATGACCTCATGTCGGGACAAAAACCCTACATTGGGCCCCACACTGCCGGCGGACTCAGAACAAATAGCGGACATCGCCGGGGCTTCTACGGCGAGTATCTCTACGATACACCGGAAACTACGGTCTTGAGGATCGAAGATCAGGATGGCAAGAGACTGCCCAACATATCCCTGCGGCTCTTCCAGTATGAATACAAGCATGGCGATGGGCACATTGTTGACGCGGCACCCGAGTTTGAACTAACAACCGATCGTTCGGGAAGCGTCGTCTTGCCCAACCGGGGCATCACGGGAATCGTCACGGAGACGGGACATCAGCTGAAGCCGAATCCCTTTGGAGTAATAGATGTCGTAGGCACCAACGGCACATTCCTCATTGAGATGGAAGGTGAATGCACCAACTATGAATGGCTTACGGTTGCCGAATTGAATCTCGCCTACTGGCGCGGTGATACTGACGAGGCGGTGTTCACGAAGAAACTTCGCTGCCCGCCGCCATAAGCGCGGCCGTACTTTATCCCTGATGCAAGAGTGAGCCGCTGAAGCTCCGCTCCTAGTCCTCCACGACCGCAATCGCGTCCATCTCGAAGAGGAGCGACGGCAGTACCAGTGGCGCTTGTACCGTTGCCCTGGCGGGTCTCGAATCCTCGAAAAACTCGTTGTAGACGGCGTTCATCGCAGCGTAGTCACCCATGTCGGCGAGGTACAGCGTCGTCTTGATTACGTCGTCGAGGGTCGCCCCGACGGCATCCAGCGCCGCGACCATGTTCTCCAGCGTCTTGCGCACCTGCGCCGCGACGTCGCCTTCGCCCACTACCTTGCCGTCGGAATCGAGGGCTATCAGGCCCGCCGTGGCAACAAGGGAACCGGCTCGCACCACCTGCGAGTAGGCCGCCAGCGGCTTTGCGAGTGTGTCGGGATTGACTCGTTCGATCTTCATTTCCGCCTCCAAATTCTCGAGTGCGGCAAGTATAGCCCACAACACGCTTTCCGTCATTCACCCTATAACAATGATTGTGCTATCCTCACACGCAATTTCGATGAAGGTAAGTGCATGATGGAAGTGCCGGCTGGGGTACAGTTCACGCGCACCAAAGACCTTGCGGCCGAGCGCGACGCGGGCGGCTCTTGGTACGAGGTTGTCGTGAGCGACGGGCGCAACCGAGTCGGGCTGATCTGCGCGCTGCCCGGCACCCCGCCCGACCCGCACATCCACCCCGACTACAACGAGTGGTGGATCAACCTCGGCGGGACGACGCAGTGGCAGATCGGCCAGTACGAGACGCTGCAGGCGGAGTGGGGCGACATCGTCATCGCGCCCGCGGGCTACTGCCACGACATCAGATCCAAGGGGACGGGCCTCGCCCGCCGCCTCCACGTGTCGACGCCCAACAGCAACCACGATATTCGCGGAGTCTCACCGACCCGCTTCGTGCCCATCGACTATGACCTCCCGATGCCCAACCTCTTGCACACGCGATTCGCAGACCTGCGCGAGAGGAACGGTCATGACGCCGCGTGGTCGGAGGTCGTTGTAGAGGACAGTCGCAACACTGCCACGATCATCAGTCAGCTTCCTGGGACCTTGTCCGAAGAGCGGACCCCGTCACGAGACGAGTGGTGGGTCATGCTGGCAGGCAGCGCCTTGATGCGTACGCCCGGCGGCGACATTGACACCATGGAGGGCGACATCGTCTTGGCCGAGCCGGGGACTACGTACAGCATCATGACCGCGGGGGACACGCCGTCCGTCCACATTCTCGTTACCGACACCAATGCCTAGTAGCCGAAGGAGTGAACCATGAGAGCCGCAGTTCTCGAACAGACGAAGAGTCGGATCCCCGTCAGAGACCTCGAAATCCAGGAGCCGGGCCAGGGAGAGGTGCTGTTGGACATGGTCGGCGCGGGCGTTTGCCATAGCGACTACCACTTCATCGACGGCCACATGCAGCCGTGGAAATTGCCCTGGGTGCTGGGCCACGAGGGAGCGGGCGTCATCCGCGAGGTGGGACCCGGCGTATCGAGCGTCGCGCCGGGCGACAAGATCATCCTCTCGCTCGACCCGATGTGCGGGTACTGTCGAAACTGCTCGCTCGGGAGTCCCGCCCTGTGCGAGACGTACCCGCGGGCGCCCGTGACCCGCATGACGCTGGACGGCAAGCCGACGTACCACATGCGACCAACCTTCGCTGAGCAGACCATCGCGCTTGCCGACGCATGCGTTAAAGTGCCCGACGACACGAACCTCGTGGTCGGCTGCCTCATTAGCTGCGGTGTGATTACCGGCGTTGGGGCCGTCGTGAACCGCGCGAAGGTCGAGCCGGGGGCGAGCATGGCCGTATTCGGATGCGGAGGGGTCGGGCTGAACGTCGTGCAGGGCGGCGTCCTCGCGTCGGCGGGCAAGATCATCGCCGTCGACAAGGTGCCTTACAAACTGGAGCTAGCCGAGCAGATGGGCGCGACGCACTTCGTGAACGCGGAGAAGGAAGACCCCGTCGAACGGATCAAGGAGATCACGGGAGGAGGGGCAGACTATGCCTTCGAGGTGGTAGGCTACCCTGCCCTCGTCCGGCAGGCGCTCGACTCGGTGCGTACGACGGGGACCGCCGTTGTCGTCGGGGTGCAGCCCAGCGGCCAAGAAATCTCCATCGACGGGTGGCACCTGCTGCAGGACCGCGCGCTCATCGGAGCGTTCCACGGCTCGGCTCGCGCCCGCTTCGACTTCCTGTGGCTGCTCGACCTCTACAACCAGGGCAGGCTGAAGCTCGACGAGCTTATCTCGCGCTCACGGCCCCTCGACGAGATCAACGAGGCCTTCGACGACATGACTGCCGGCACCGTCGCGCGGACCGTGCTCGTGTTCGACTGATCGTCGGCTAGCGGCGTGTCAACATGGTTTTGATATTGTAATTCACCCTCACCCCCGTATCGAGTACGGGGCAGGCTCTAGCCCTCTCCCACGACGGGAGAGGGGATAAATCGGCATCTGCCTGTCTTTCATATTTAAGTTGACTGAGTACTAGCGGCGGATTTGTTCAACGCCGGATACGGGACTGCGTCGAGGCTATTCGAGGGCTTGCGGTTCCTCGCGGAAGAGGGACTTCACTCTCTGCCAGTCAATGGCGACGAGCCCGATAGCCAGCCCGAAGTACAGGAACGCGAACCGCACCCGGTCGTCCGTGTCGGTGAAGAATAGGTGCGCCGCGAAGAGCGCCAGCAAGATCGCTCCCGCGTTCCAGCTGATTATCCGCTTGGCGATCAGCATCAGGGCGGCGCCAGAGACCGCCGTCGTCAGCAGGAATTCGATTGTCTGCCTGTCGTCGAGAGGGAAGCTGAGGATCGCGCCCGCCGATATGCTGAAGATCACCGCCATGCTGCCTACGAGCAAGGTCAGCTGGTTGACCGAGGACGAGATCAGCGCCGTCAGACCGGCAACCGGATTCGCCCTCAGGCTGAACAGCACCGCCACGATGATCTCAGGCGACTCGGAAGCCAGCGGGGCGATCCACTGAATGAGGATGAACTCGTTGATCCCGAAGCTTTCTCCCGTCTCTACCAGGCTCTCGACGAAGGGCTCGGCCGCTATCAGGATGACTCCGGCCGCGAAGATGAAGAGGAAGACCACCATCGTCCGACGCCACACGACCGGCAGGGAACCTATCAGCGCCGCCGCGCCGATCAGTTCGGGCTCCTCGACGTCGCCGGTCGAGCTTAGCCACAGATAGGCGATGTAGAGCCCGATCAGGCCCACCGCCACCAGGATATGGACCTGCTGCATGAAGAAGACCAGCAGGGTGACCACGGTGACCAGTGCGAGCATGCTTATCTCGAGGCCCATTTCGCCGCGCATGTCCAGCGCACGCCTGCGTTTCACCCAGAAGATGAGGATGACGGCCGACCAGCCCAGGCCTATCAACAGGCGGTTCGACCCGGTGACGTTTGCCGCCACCCGTGACGTCTCGGTGGTGACCGCTCCCGTCGCCGTGTCGAACGACGAACCGGCGTCCCACGCCAGCACCGCCTCGATGGCGTACTCCGGGAGAACGGCGATCAGGGCCAGCACGGCGATTGCCAGTGAGGCGGACACGTCCAGCTCCGCGACCTCTGCTGCCCACGACAGGAGGAAGGCTCCCGCGACGATGCCCAATCCAAAGACCGCCGCCGCAATGATCGGATCGACGTCGAGGCCGGAAAAACGGACTACGGCTCCAGGAACTCCCAGGAGCAGGAGCACCACGACGGTCGTCCACAGTCGCGGCTTATTGAGCCGATGTCCCAGTTCAGAGTCCAATAGCCAGTTTTTCAGCCAGTTTATCGGAGGGCGAGGAAGGATTTGGCAGTCGAAGTGTAGTAGCGCATTGCCAACGAGGTCAAGACCGGATCTCCGTCAGAGTTTCACAACGCGTTTGCGAGTATCGTTGGTACGAAAATAAGCCCCGGCAAACCTGTCGTAGGGGCAACCCTTGTGGTTGCCCGTCCCCGCTGCGTGCCCATTTTCATCCCTCGGTGTGCAGACGGCAAGGCTGCATGGATGATTCCTCTGAAAATAACCCCCGTCCAATCTCCCGTAGGGCCATTTTCATGATTGGTGGTGTTGGTGACAACCGACATGGGCGATTGGTAACTGTTCAGTCTCGGTGAGTTGAACTGAGAAGACCCCCTCTCTGTGTCTCTCCCCCGCTGGGGGAGAGATTGTGGATTCTTCGTCGCTGCTCTCCTGAGAATCAGAGAAGGAGGACAATTCCCTGCATATCTCACCGACTCTGAACAGTTACAGCGATTGCTATGAAAATAAGCCCGACACACACCCACACCGTCATTCCTGCGAAGGCAGGAATCCATCCCCGGCCGTTTCCGTGGGGCAGGTGAGGACAGGAGCGGCCGCCGCCATTTTCATCCTCTTATGTGGCCTGACAAGGCCATAGTGATTCCGAGCGAAGCGAGGAATCTGAAATCTGTGCCTGCACGACGATTTTAGATTCTTCAGTCCGCTCCGCTCCGTTCAGAATGACAGAATATCGACACAATCTAGTGCCGGTTCCACATGATTTTGATATTACGATTCACCCTCACCCTAGCCCTCTCCCACGACGGGAGAGGGGATAAATCGACATCTGCCTGTTCGTTATATTCAAGTTGAATGAGCACTAGTAGTGGCGCAACGGTAGAGAACTCATAGGCAGAGATGGCGATGATTGGGATGCGGGCCTACGGTGAATTAGATTTCGTGCCCTTTGGCAGTAAGAGCGACCATTTCGAGCACTTCGCCGCTGGAAACGGAGCCGATGAACTCGCCTGATTCCTTGTCCTCTACGGGAAGCACGGTCAGCGAATTCTCAGTCATTCGCTGCAGGGCGTCCTCCACCAATTCGTCCGCATAAGCGAGCGGGGTGTTCTGACGCAGGACTTTGCCTAGTGTCGTGCTCTCCCACTCGCTGCGGGGGAGGTAGCGCAACATGCTCAGCGACACAATTCCGGCCAGTTTGCCTTGCTCTACAACCACATAATCGTGCTGTTCCGGCAGGAGCCAGGTTTCAGCGAATGCCTTGACCGTCAGCGAATGTTCCGGATGACTCCGAGAACGGTCGAGGATGTCTTGTACCTTGATCCCTTCGAGTGCAAAGCGGAACAGCGTCGGTGGCACCTGCCCTTCAGGCGTCACGGCCTCGGAGGGTTTCAGCCTTCTGAGTGCGAAGGTGATACCCATTGGCGTTAGCAGGATGTATCCGAACATGACCACCACCATCAGGGAGAAGACCCCCTTGTCGATGGCCTCGGTATGGAGGAGCAAGAGCAGAAGCGCAATTTCGGCGACCCCCTTGGCCATGAGCCCGGCGGCTATGGCGAAGGGAGCGTCGAGGCGAGTGATGTAAGCACTGACTATGGCCGCAACGAATTTGCCTGCAAGAGGCACCAAGGCCAGCGCGAGAATCGTTTCGACCGGCAGTTTCAGAAAATCCAGGCTCAGGTGAAGGCCGGCCGAGGCAAAGAAGAGAGGGACGAAGAAGCCTTCGGCCGTGCCTCTCATGCCCGGCATGATGTCTCGACGTACCTGATATGGCAGCATGGAGAGGGCCGCCCCGAAGAGCAGCGCACCCAGGGATCCGTGAAGGCCGACGTTTTCCGCTGCCACGACGACCAAGAAGAGGCCGCCAAGCAGCAAGCCGAAGGAGAGCTGCGGCACCTGCAGAAAGTGATGCAGGAGGACTATGACCCTTGGCAGCACCTTCGTGGAAACTAACCACGTTGCAATGGTGAAGCCGATGATTTGCCCGATGATAGTCGACACGCTGAGGAAGTCAAGAGTGTGGCCGTGTCCCCCGGCGTAGAAATGCTCGCTTATCGCAAAGCCCACGACAAACAGGGCAATCAACTCGGCGATAGTCACCGCGGTGAAGATTTGCACGCCCACAGGCTCCTTGAGACGTCCTTCGTCGATGAGCACCTTTGCGACTACGCCGAGGCTGGATAGTGACAGCACTCCCGCCAGCCCCAGGGCCTGGGTAAAGTCGAGGTCCAGTCCCAAATCGAAGAAGGTATCGGTGGTAACGGCCAGGGACACCAGGAGCGATATGGTCACCGACAATACGGAAGCGACAAAGAGGCGGCCGCGAATGGCCGCCAAGAACCCTCGAATGTCCAACTCTTCCAGACCGATGAGGAAGAAGAATATGAAGATGCCAATGCTCAGTATGAGCTCGACCTCTTTGCCCGTTTCCACGAGACCGGTCACGGGGCCGAGGATAACCCCGGTGGTGGCGTAGGCGATGATCGAATTCAGGCCGAACCGCTTGAATATGCCTTCCAGCAACTTCGCCACGACAATGAGCAGGCCGATAGAAAAGAGAGCCTCATGCAGTTCCAATCCGAAGTGTCCTCCCTAGCAGCGCATATCGTTCGGCAACGCCAACCAATAGCGAAGAGACAGACCGAAATCCGTGTGTAGGCTGCGAGGTCATCCCTCATGTTGTTGAGGTCTGAATGCAATGGGATTACGGTGGGCAGCAATGGGGGATATTGTCTCAATGCAAGCGACATTATGTCGAGGGATATGGGGAGTGTCAAGATGATGAGACCCGGGGGCAGGGCAATCGCATTTCACTCAGAGCCAGCCTCGGGAGAGTCTCCCAACTCACCCCTCCGGACTCCGGCCCCGTATCGGGGTACGGGGTGACGTTCCTTCGCCGGAGTGACGGTTGACGTTGTTCCTGCCAACTACAAAAGCGATTGCCCTGTATCGACCGAAAGGACTTGTGCCGCGGGCTATGCGGGTCATAGAATTACTCGGCCATGCCACATTCCAGACCGCAATCCGTTGTTGTGATCGGGGCCGGAGTAACCGGCCTGAGCACCGCCTTCCACCTTGTCGAGAAGGGCGTGGAGCGAGTGGTAGTCGTCGACAAGGGGACTGTGGGCGGCGGCTCCAGTCTCCAAGCGGGCGGGATCATCACCATGCTGATGGCCACGGAGACGGAGGTGCGGGCCCGGGCAGTTAGCCTTGACCTGTTCGAGCGCTTCAGTCGGATTCTCGATGGGTACCATTTCCACCAGGTCGGATGCCTGAACCTGTCTGTGGAGAATGCTTCCGTCAAGACCGCGGAGAGCAGGGAGATGTGGCGTCGGCTCGGAGGCCGGTTCGAGGTATTGAGGGGCGGCGAGATCCGCGAGCGGTTCCCCGATCTTGCGGCACAGGAGACCGATGTCGGCGTGCTGGATCTGAGGTCGGGATACTCGGAGCCGCACCGGTACATCCCCGCTCTGAGGGCCAAACTGGAGGACATGGGCGTCGAGATCAGGGAGAATGAGCCGGTGGTTGGGTTCGACCTGCGTAACGGTCGTGTAAGAGGGGTCGTGACGGAAGGCGGCATGATCGAGACGGACGCGGCGGTCTGCGCGGTCAACGCCTGGACGAACCACGTGCTCTCTCACGTGGGGTTTCGCACTCCGTACAAGAACTTCGTTCACGAGAGGTTCGTGACCAAACCGTTCTCGGAGCCGCCCCAACTGCCTGCCGTCAACGATCACATTCTCAACGGCTACGTGCGGCCTACGGACGACAACCGGCTTCTGCTGGGCACGTCAGTCGACAACCTCGGGGCCTACGAGATGCGAGGGCCCGACTTCGACGTGTCGGAACTGGAGCCGCACCCGGACGCTCTGCCGTTCCTCAAGGAGCGCCTGGTCGAGCGGGCACCGATGATGGAAGGGGCCGAGTGGGACTACCACACGGTGGGGCTGATCAGCTTGGCGTATGACGTAAAGCCGGTGATTGGGCCGGTGCCGGGCGTGGAGGGTCTGTTCGTAGGGGCACACTTCCACTCAGGCGGGTTCGCCTACAATCCCGTGTCAGGGCTGCTTATCGCTGAGCACGTCGTGGACGGCGGAACGAGAATAGACTCGGAGATGTACAGCCCGGCACGATTCGGAAACGTCGACACGGAAGCCTTCCTGGACGCGCCGATCATGCACGACGAGATGGGTGTCGTCCGCCACTGAGCGGCTGTCTTATTGGGTGTCCTCCCCCTGTGCCTAGCGGCCTAGCGCCCCGCGCTGAACGGTTCCGTCCCCCGTTCCTGTTCCAGGCTGAGCGCTCACTCAAACATCGAGAGAGTGGCTGGTTGCGTTTTGGGTCACCGGCGTCCTGCCTGACCACTTCAACCACCGCCTTCACATACCCCGCCCCACCGGTACATTCTCTCTCTCCGTCCCCTGACAGGGGTAGGCATTTGACAATTGACCCACTGTCCATTGATGAGAAAAGCAACCCTGTCACTGTCATTCTGAGCGCAGCGGAGCGGAAGCGAAGAATCTAAAGTGTCCGCCCGAAGTTAAAGCCGACCTTGAGAGTTCGCATACCATCTTCCACTATTGGTTATGAGAGAAACGTGGCGCTAGCTGTCTGGTCTTGCGGTTATGGACTTTAGATTCCTCGCTGCGCTCGGAATGACAGGTAGGCGGAAGCCGGTTCATAGTTGCAATGCTCTTTTGCCCACCCCTGTCAGCTCTCCGTCCTTGATGGTGCTACAATCGCACGAAATCTCAAGGAGTCGCGGAGGGAGCAAATGAGCAACATACCTATGACCCGACCTGAGGAGATGCTGATCGAGCACAAGACAGCGTATTTTACCTCCTCGACTTTTGCAGAACTGGATGACGGACGGATACTGCGACAGGCATACGCCGAGTTTACTGTGTCGGAAGACGGGGGAATCACCTGGTCGGAACCCTTCCAGCGGAGGGATGTTGAAGGGAATCTCGTCGACGGCCATGCATTGGTGAAGTTGTCGGGCAGAGGCGTTGGCCTCGTCGGGAATCTTGGGAAGCCTCCGACCCCTCCGCACGGTGAGACGCGGGAGCAGAAGGCGAAGCGTCAGGCGGCGGGGCGCGCGGCCCGCGCAAAGGGCACGGGACCGTACCTCGTGTTCTGGCGGTCGGACGACGGCGGCGAGACGTGGCAGTCGCCGGTCCGCATTGCACCCAACGGAGTCGGCTCTTTCCACAACTCCATCGTGCGCACTTCGTCCGGGCGTCTCCTGATGCCCGTCGAGTACGGGATCGGGCAGCGGCACGGCTTCGAGCCTTCAAAGCAACCGACTACCGGCCGGATCGTGGACGGCCAGTTTCTCGGGGTCAGCGGACACTACTTCGACCCGCTATTCGGCGCGGTGTACTCGGTCTACTCGGACGACGAGGGAAGGACGTGGGACCGGAACGAGGACGGCGACCTGATAATCATGCTCGACTGGAGCACGACGTACAGCTATGTCTTCGAGCCGACGCTGGCCGAAGCCGCTCCCGGCGTAATTCTGATGGTGATGCGGACGGGCCTGGGCCGGCTGTTCCAAGCGTGGTCCCACGACGATGGTCTGACGTGGACACGGCCTCAGCCCTCGCCGTTTGCCGCGAGCACGACGCCGGGGGCGATCTGCTCGCTGCCGTCAACGGGCCACCTGCTGATCATCTGGAACCAGGAGAGCGAGGAGGAAGTGAAGCTGGGAATGAGCAGGACGTGCATCTCGGCCGCCATCAGCAGGAACGGCGGCAGCATTTGGGAGTTCTTCCAGAATGTCGAGTCGATGCACGAGCGGACGCGGGTCGAGCCGCCCCCGATACGACCGCTCCGCCCGGAAGAGATGATCTTTCAGCCGGGCCTGGGCGCGCCTGAACGGGACTCGCGATACATTCGCGAGGGCGATTTCTTCGGACGATGGTCGTACCCGACCGTAACCGCCTTCGAGGACAGGGTGTTCATCACTCACAGCTATACGACTTTTGAGCCGCATCCGACCAAGGCGGAGATGGTGCAGCGTGGCGGGCCCAGGACAATGCTTCAGCCGGGCGATTTCAACGGAAAGCTCAAGGTGCTGCCGCTGTCGTGGTTCTATGGCGGCAAGGAGCCCGCGGACAATCCGTTCCTGCCAAGGGTACACGATCCCGCCCTGCCGTAGCGGGTCAAGTCGTCCTAGTACCATGTCAACATGGTTTTGATATTACGATTCACCCTCACTCTAGCCCTCTCCCACGACGGGAGAGGGGATAAATCGGCATCTGCTTGTTCATCATATTCAAGTTGACTGAGTACTAGAAGACCGAAATCTTTGAAATGACGGGCAGCAACAGGGGGTTGGGTTTGCGTGCCACAACGACAGGGCGGGTTTGAAACCCGCCCCTACCAAGGTCATAGTCTCGTTACCATTCAATACTTAAGATGCTGAAACCACTAGCACGATTCACGCCATACTTGCGTTGCTACTCGCAGCACGACACTTTCACGCTGCGCCATGAGCGAGTCGCTCCGCACTTGGCAGGCCGCCCCGGAGGTATCGACGGGACTTGCTCTCATGCCGAGCTTCCGTCTCCCGGGCAGCAGGCTATTCGACCCAGAACGAGTAGAGTCTGGCGTTCTTCAGATGGAACGCCAGGCGGACATACCGCCTCTTGAGCTCGGCCAACGAGTCGCGGTGTCGCCAGCGGAGGGGAGCGCGCGTCGAGTCGCCAGTGAAGGTCGCGCTGTCATCTACGGTGAAGCCGGCCAGCGGTTTGGCCGTGTCCTCGTCGACGACGGAGGCGCGTATCGAACCGCCGGCGGAGGTCTGGGCGTTGACGTGGAGCATCCCACGGCCCTCGAAGACGAAGGGCCTCGTGATCACGATGCCGCCTTCATGGTCGGCGTTCAAGGATGCGAAACCGTCGCGTCGGAGGATGGCGATCCCGGTGGAGGACTGCCACGTGTCTTTGGGTCCGTCGATGGTGGCGCCCCGATAGTAGTACCAGAGCTCGTCGCCCTTGACGATCGGCCCGCCGGTTGTGACGAGGTTGGCGGCGCGGATGTACCCCGACTTCCAGCTTCCGTCGGGGCCGAGCGGGATGAAGGGCTTTCGGTCGCCGAAGTAGTACCAGTGGCGGCCGTCCCTGCTGGCGGCTTTCCGCATCCAGTTGCGCTTGATATAGGGACGGGTCGGCATGAGGTTCTTCTCGTAGACGTCCTCTTTTCTGGCCGGGATGTAGTTCGTCATGGAGAAGTTGCTGAACCACATGCTCTCGTAGGGGTAGCCGTCGGCCTCGTAGATGCCGTGCATTGCGTTACGCTGCTGCCTCGTGTCCTCGCCGTCGGGATAGGCGTAGATTCGCGGCGGGGACCAGTGGATGAGGTCGTCGCTCTCCATCTGCCCGACGGCGCGGGCCGACTGCATGACGGGACTCAGACGGTAGTCGGGGCCGATTCGGTGCTTGGTGTTTCCGATGTACTTTTCGAGTACCGGGTCCCAGCGGACCTTGAGCACGTCGCCCCCGGCGACGGGAAGGTAGTCGGGGGCTTCCCAAGCGCCGCTGGGTCCCTTCCAGAAGCTCGTCTCCGCCTCGAACCGCCACCGGAAGCCGTCGGGAGAGGTGTGGAGTTCGAAGGGGGTACCCGCCGTGCCCGTACCCTCCGAGAGCCTGAGGTAAGGCCAGGCAGTGTGGCGGTACGTCTGATACCGTCCCGGTCTGATGATCGCCTTCCACCGACGGTCGGGGTCCGGATCGTCGGATTCATAGAAAAGCCCGTGCATCTCCCCTATCATGACGACGTTGTTGGGGCCGTCAACGTCGCCCTCAGGGGGCGCGTCCATGAGTTTGAGATCGGGCATCTCCCAGTCAATCCCATCCCGGGAGTAAGCGACGCGCACGATGAATCCGCCGCCGTGATAGTAGAGCCGGTACCCGTGCTCGGGGTCGGGGCAGACGTATGCCGGATAGTTCCTGTAGGGCGCGAAGACCGGGTTCCCCGGATGCTCCCTAGTGGAGTGTGTCTCACGCACGAGCCCCTGCATGTGCCCGATGACGTGATTGTCCACGAATAGCTGGCGGCTCGTATCTAGCTTCATTCGCGCAAGCGCCATGTTCAAGGGAAACTGGTAGCGCTCGTTGAGGAGGACTCCGAAACCGACCGGGAAGGGAGTCCAGTCCATGGTCGTCGTGGTCTCCTGCAGGTTCCGTTCGACGACCTCCTCGTCGTACTCGATCTTCACTTCGTGGCGATATTCACCCATGTCAAGTATGCTCCTTGGAAGGTAACTGTTCAGTCTCCGCGAGTTGAATTGCGAAGACCCCCTCTCTGTGTCGCTCCCCCAGCGGGGGAGAGATTGTAGATTCTTCGTCGCTGCGCTCCTCAGAATCACCATGGCCTTGCGAAGGCCACATAAGGGGATGAAAATTGGGATGCGTCGTCATGGTCGGCAGGGCGCCGGGGACTGGATTCCTGCCCCGTATCGGGGTACGGGGTGACGTTCCTTCGCAGGAATGACGGAATGGGGGTGGTTGCCGTCTATTGTCATAGCAATCGCCCATGTCGGTTGCCACCGACACCACCAAACATGAAAATGGCCGTAGGGGAGATTGGACGGGGGTTATTTTCGCACCAATGACAGCAGGAGGACAATTCCTGCATATCTCACCAACTCTGAACAGCCACGTCAAGGGCTGTTCCCGCGCAGAGGGCCGTTGCCGTGGGACGGCGCCACTTCGCTCTCCAAGTCAGAGGGGCTGCCGTCTTGTGGCGACGGTCGAAGCCTTCCTATGGGGATGGCGGGCATGGTGCGTATGTGGGCTCCGACCTTGACGCCGAGCTCGAGTGAGAAGCGGGCCGCGTCGTCGTTGTCCGGAGACTCGACTATGCCAACGAAGTCGTACTCACCGAGAACGGCGTACATGCCAAGCACCTTGGTGTCCTTCGTCTCCACCTCGGACGTGATCCTGTGGAGGCTCTCGGAATCGGTCAGCAGGTTCTCTCTGCCTTCGGGTGTAAGGATCAGCGTGAGTATGTAGTATGGCATTGAGCATCTCTCCGTTTTGCTGGGCGGGTCGCTTCGTGTCCACATTGTACTCCCATGAGGCTCAGAAGAGTGCAGCTCCGACCGCGGGGCTGTATGTCTGTGTGCTGCTGGTCTCCGCCGCTACCCTGCTCTTTGAGATCGCCCTGACACGAATCTTCGCCGTAACTCAGGGCTACCACTTCGCGTTCCTGGCAGTCAGCCTCGCCCTGCTGGGGTTTGGTGCGAGCGGCACGGCGCTGGCTATCGTTCCGCGCCTGATCGCGCGGGACGTCAGGCCCGTGATTGCCGGCGCGGGTCTGCTTTTCGCCGTCACGTCGACCGGCGGCCTGTACGTGATCAACGTCCTGCCCTTCGACGCCTACACTTTGCTTTGGGAACCCAGCCAGCTCGCGTATTTGGCCCTCTACTACCTGGTCCTAGCAGTACCGTTCTTCTTCGCGGGCTCGATAGTCGGGGCCTGTCTGGCGAAGCACCCTACCCGCGCCGGGGTGCTCTATGGGACAAACCTCGTCGGCGCGGGGGTAGGATGCCTCCTCTCCGTCGTCTTTCCGCTCATCGTCGGCGCGGCGGGGTCGGTTGTGGCGGCAGGAGTCATCGCGTTGATCGGCGCGGCGGCGATGGCCGGACGCGAGCTGAGGCGTCCCGCATGGCTTGTCCCAGCGATACTGGCGGTGGCGGCGATGGCGGCCTCCGTCGCGCTTGGGGTCACTGATCTCAGGCTGTCACCGTACAAGGCCGTCAGCCAGGCTCTGCGACACGAGGGGGCCTCGAAGGGATGGAGCCGGTGGAACGCCTTCTCCCTCGTGGAGGTGATCGAGAGCGGCAGCATCCATGCCGCCCCCGGACTCAGCTTCGCCTACCGGGGCGAGTTGCCGCCACAGACCGCGCTGGCGGTCGACGGCGACAACCTGAGCCCGATGAGCGCTGTCCCACCCGAGCGGGCGGACTTCACCGAGTACCTGCCGACCTCGCTCGTCTATAGGCTGGCGGACCGCCCCGCGGCGCTCGTGATCGAGCCCGGCGGCGGGCTCGACGTGCTTACCGCGCTGCGCAATGGCGCGGAGTCCGTGACGGCGGTCATTTCGAACCCGCTGGTCGTCGAGGCCGTGGGAGAGAGGTTCGCACAGCAGGCGGCGGGCATCCTCGGCAGGCCGGGCGTGACCGTCGTCGAAGAGGGAACGAGGAGCTACCTACGCCGCACGGACGAGCGCTTCGACGTCATCCAGGTGAGCCTCGCCGACTCATTCAGGCCGGTGCTTGCGGGGGCGTACGGCGTGTCCGAGAACTACCAGTACACGGTAGAGGCGTTCGAGAGCTACTACAGCCGTCTGGCCCCCGGCGGCTTTCTGTCGGTCACCCGGTGGGCGCAGACGCCTCCGAGCGAGGGGGTCAGGGTCGTCTCGGTCGCCGTCGAGGCCCTTGAGGGCTTGGGAGTCGAGCCGGCGGAGCGCTTGGCCGTCATTCGCAGCCTGCAGACGATAACGCTGATTGTGAAGCGCTCCCCTCTCGACGACGCGGACATAGATGCCGTGCGCGAGTTCGCCGACAGGCTCCAGTACGACCTCGTCCACCACCCCGGCATAGCGGCCTCGGACCTGAACAAATTCAGCGTGCACCCGACTCCGGCATACCACGACACGGTCAAGGCCATCCTCGACTCCGGGGCGAGAGAGGAGTTGTACGCCGGGTACAGTCACGACATCTCTCCCGTCCGCGACGACCGGCCATTCTACTTCCACCTGTTCAGGTGGTCCCAGACCCCTGAGATACTGAGGAGCCTCGGCAGGACATTCCAGCCCTTCGGCGGGGCCGGGTTCCTCATTGTGCTCGGCAGCCTGTTGGTGTCGGTGGCCGCGGCCGGGGCATTCATCCTCCTTCCGCTCCTCTTCCGCCGGGACACATCGAACGGCGGCGGTGCGCACGGGGGCGCGGTTGGGAGGTTCTTACCCTTCGTCTACTTCGCAGGTCTTGGCCTGGGATTCCTCTGGGTGGAGATTCCCCTGCTGCAGAGGTTCATCCTGTACCTTGACCAGCCCACCTACGCCTTCGCGACAGTGCTCTTTGGTGTGCTGGCATGGTCGGGAGTCGGCAGCCTGGCATCCGACCGGATTCCGGTGTCCATGGCCGTGGCGGTCTCGGCCGCAGCGATCCTGTCGGCGCTCTACGCCTTCGGGCTGCCGTTGCTCTTCGACGTCACGCTGGGGTTGCCGCTCGCGGGCAGGCTCGTCCTCAGCGTCACGCTGCTGGCCCCGCTCGGCGCTGCGATGGGTGTGCCGTTCCCCCGCGCCATCCGTATGCTGGGAGGGCAGGCGTCCGCGCTCGTCCCCTGGGCATGGGCCGTCAACGGGTCGGCTTCCGTCGTGAGCGCGATCCTCGCCACGATCCTCGCGCTGTCTTTCGGTTTCACGTGGGTCATGCTAGGCGGCGCCGCGGCATACCTCGCGGCTGCCTCCGCCGCCCACGTGTGGCAGCGGAGAAGTACCCGTTAGTACCGATTCCATATGATTTTGGTAGCTTACTCAAAACACCCTCACCCCCGTATCAAGTACGGGGCAGGCTCTAGCCCTCTCCCACGACGGGAGAGGGGATACGCACCTCTCAATCCGACCATCATATTCAAATGGGAACGGTACTAGCCGCGAGGCAATCCCTTAGCGATCTTCCCTGATGAATGGGACGAACCTCACTGCGCCCTGGTTGGTCCGTATGTACTCGTCGCCTCTGCGCTCGATGAGCCACAGGGTCTGCACGGCCCCGGGCGGACCGACGGGGATGGTCATCCTGCCTCCGTCGGCAAGCTGCCTGAGCAGTGGCGGGGGCACGTGGTCGGGGGCCGCGGTCACGATGATGCCGTCGAAGGGCGCTTCCTCCTCCCAGCCGAAGTACCCGTCCGCCTGCCTGAGCCGTATGTCGCCGTAGCCGAGCCTGTCCAGCCGGTCTGCTGCCTCGGCGGCCAGCGACGGTATGATCTCGATGCTGTAGACGCGGTCGGTGATCTCGGCCAGCACGGCCCCCTGGTAGCCCGACCCCGTGCCGACCTCCAGCACGCGCTCGCCCGGCTGCAGGTCCAGCAGATCGGTCATCAGGGCCACTACCAGGGGCTGTGATATGGTCTGTCCGGCGTTGATGCCCAGGGCCATCTCTCGGTACGCCCGTCCCCTGTCGCGCGGTAACACGAACTCCTCTCGCCGGACGGTCCGCATCGCCTTCAGGACGAGCGGGTCGGAGATCTCGTTGATATCCGCGTAGGCGTCGACCATCGCATTGCGCGGCGCGGCGAACTCGTCGTAGGAAGGCTGCTCCGGGGAAACTTCGGTCGGTCCGGTGGAGCATGCGGAGGCCGCGGCCAGCGACACGACGACGGTCAGGGCCGCTAACGCCAGCAACGGCGAGGCCCGGCGTGTCGGTGCGCCCCCCGTGTGTTCCCGCATGACTCGTACAGGTCCTCCGTCCTCAGTCCGCGCGCAGTCCAATGCCTGCGGAAACGGCGGATCGGTCTACGGAAAGGTTCTCCATCGGTCTTCCCTTACAACGGTGTCCAAGCTAAGGATAAGTGACGCGAATCTTATACCAATTCGTGCCAATGCCACCGTATTCCGGCTGACTGAACTTTCTGGATTCCGGCCTTCGCCGGAATGACGGTAGGCGGTTTCTGTTATACGCGCTGCACTTGAAGGACTATGGTGCAGTCATGACGAATTGGTATTATACCGATTCTGTGTGATGCCGCCGTATTCTTACTGATCGGGCTCTCTGGATTCCGGCCTTCGCCGGAATGACGGTAGGCGGTTTCTGTTATACGCGCTGCACTTGAAGGACTATGGTGCAGTCATGACGAATTGGTATTATACCAATTCAGTGTGATGAGGTCGCATAGTGTGTGGGGAGGTTCCGCATGGTGCGTTCGATCCAACTCCAGGCCGTCAGCGACCGTACACGACCGGGATCAGAACCCAGTTCACTGAGATACGCCTCAACTGCTTCCATCTTCTCTTCGATGCTCCCATACACCTTCCCTTCAACCCATCGACGCACCTCCTCGAACACCCGCTCGACAGGGTTCAACTCAGGACTGTAAGCAGGCTGTATGATCGTCGACAGCCCCACGTTCCGCACCTTCTCGCCACGGTGTCCACGCGCCCCGTCCCATACCAGCGCCTCGATGTCCGTACGACGCTTCAGGTCATCGAGCGCCCCCGCTATGTCCTCAGACCTCATCGAGTCGATCCACCTCCATACCAGCGTCCCGCGCCGAACGTCTAGGGCCAAGAACAGGTACGTCCACCTGTACACCAACTGCACCCGCTGCACCACCTTCACTCCACGACGACCCCAGACTTTGCGCACCATCCCCCGCAGCCCCACGCGCATCTCGTCGGCAAAGCCAAACGCCGTATCCGAACTCACCTCAGCATCGGCGAGTGCGCGACAGAGCCCCCCTTTTTCCAGGACCTTTGTCCCGCTGCGTCCGCCTTCTCATGAGTACCACGAGGCACCTTCGGACTGCATCCCAACCTCGCCAGCAGCGTGTATACGCTGCCCGACGTGTAGCTGACTGCGTACTCGGACTCTATCCAGTCCCTGATCTCTCCCGCTGTACGGAATCGTCCCGTGGACACCTCCTCGGTCAACTCTCGCTCTTGCTCAACACTCAGATAGCGCGGCTGACCTCTGCCTCCCATCTTGTGAGCGAGCACCTTCTCCACACCTCCCTCTCTGTACCAGCTCACCCACGTCTGAACCGTTCGCTCATGCACCCCCACCACTCTCGCCGCCTCACCGAGCCGCCAACCCGACCGTACCAGCCATAGTCCATGAAGCCGAGTTCGCAGAATGCTGTCCCTTTGTGCCAGGTAGGCTGCCTTCAGCGTCTCCGGCGTATCCTCTTTACGCCAATTGATCCGAACAGGCCGACCAATCATCCGATGCCCTCCAACGTAGTGTGTTGGTCTGATCATGGATAGATCATAAGCTGGACTTTGTACAAAGTATAGACAAATAACGGGAACAGGGTAAGCTAACAAGACCAAACCATCACGAAAGGTCAAGTTATGCTCACCCTGCCCGATGCGATTATACCCTTACTCAACCCGTTCGCGCCGATGTTCCAGGCCAGGACGTGGTCGAAGGCCCAGGTGCTCCTAGTTGGGGCAATCCTGGCCACGCGCAAGCGCACCGTCACCTCGGCGCTCCGCGTCATGGGCCTCAGCGACGACGCGAGCTTTGCACGGTATCACCACGTTCTCAACCGCGCCGTGTGGTCGCCGCTCAAGGTAGGTCGTGTCTTGTTACACCTGTTGATCCTGCACCTTGATCGGGGAGACGGCCCGCTGGTGTTCGGGATCGACGAGACACTGGAGCGAAGGCGAGGTAGTCGGATCAAGGCGAAGGGGATATATCGCGACGCAGTGCGCTCCAGCGGGAGTCATTTCGTCAAGGCCTCCGGCCTGCGTTGGATAAGCCTGATGTGGCTGACCACCATACCCTGGGCAGATCGGACATGGGCGTTGCCAGTGCTGACGGCCCTGGCGCCGTCTGAACGGTACTATCAGCAGTTGGGGCGGACTCACAAGAAGCTGACCGACTGGGCGCGCCAGATGATAGTCCAACTCCGTCGCTGGCTGCCCAACCGTCCTCTGGTAATAGTGGCCGACAGTAGCTACGCTGCTCTGGATCTGCTCGCATTCTGTCAGTCCATGACTCGTCCAGTCACCTTCATCACCCGGTTGCGTCTGGACGCCGCGCTCTACGAACCCGCTCCACCTCGACTGCCCGGACAGATGGGCCGTCCGCGCCTCAAAGGAGAACGATTGCCTGCATTGAGAGAACTCCTTGAATGCTCCGATGCAGGTTGGACCACGATGTCTGTGGCCTGGTACGACGGCGCCATCCGCACGGTGGAGGTCGTCTCTCAAACAGCGGTCTGGTATCACGCGGGCAAGCCACCGGTGCCTATCCGCTGGGTCCTCATTCGAGACCCCCTACACCAGTTCGACTCCCAAGCGCTGCTGTGTACCGATACCGCGATCAGCCCGGCCCAGATCGTTGAGTGGTTCGTGCTGCGCTGGCAGATCGAGGTAACCTTTCAGGAGACGCGCGCCCATCTGGGAGTAGAGACTCAACGCCAGTGGTCGGATCGCGCCATATCACGAACCACTCCTGTACTGTTGGGACTGTTCTCCTGGATAACGCTCGCAGCCCACCTGTTGGGAGAGGGCCGGCTGTCGACTCCACGATCAGCGGCATGGTATGCAAAATCGGAGCCTACTTTCGTCGATGCTATCGCTTTGGTGCGCCGTCACCTCTGGGTTGCTTCTGAGACTTTCTGCACGTCGTCCCAGAAACCCGATATGCGAAAAGTCCCAAGGACCATGATCAACAGATTCATTGAGTCGCTGACCTACGCGGCGTGAATGTACAAAGTCCAGATAAGAACATCGCTAGATACTTTCCGATCTCATTACCCCAAATTGGTATTACTATAGGCGGAACTTTCGAGTCGTTGGTCCAATTGTAATATATGGACGGTTCGGTTTAGCCCGTGATTGACCGATCTAGAAAGACTGGACTATGGTGTCGCCATATCTTTGGGATTGTCCTCTGAGCGCGAGGGCTCCAAATATGGGAAAGCCAGGATAGGAGTGACCTAAAATGCCAATTCCGACTCACGACATGCCGACTATCAGAGCAGCCGAGCTAGGGCCGCCGCCGGCGTGGGCTTTGCTTCAGCGCCGGCTGATGAGCACCATGGAGGAGGCCGCCGACTGCTTCGTCGAGAAGTATTGCCGCTCGGACCTGAGCACCTACTACGTCCAGGATGTCGACGACATCTACGAGATCATGCACAACTGGGGCCTCTTCTACGCACTTGGCGGGGCAGACCGAATTCTCGATTACGCTCTTGGCTTCTGGAACGCGACTACCCGCTACTACGAGGACACCGGAGACGACGGGGGCGCTCTGCGGCATCACTTCTATATGCCGCAGCTGCACAACGAGTTCTGGAACCTGAATATCCCCTACAACTCCGACTGGTTCCACATTGGCGAGGGGTCGCAGTCCTTCTACGACTTCGGCCTGGCCGATCCCGCGCTGGAAGAGAACATTCGCCGGGCGACGAGGTTCGCCGGTCTGTACATGGGCGAGGACCCTGACGCGCCAAACTACGATCCAAACCACCGCATCATCCGGTCGCCGTATCACGGCAGCGAGGGGCCGCTCCGACACGCCGGTAGCAAGATTCCGCTGCTCCACTCACTGGGGAAGACGACCGACGACATCGAGTTCGTGAAGGCGTGGCTGGACCATCCTTCGTACGGCGGGTTCCTGCACCGCTCGATCGTTCGGGACTGGGAGCGCTGGTCGAAAGGCGACGGGCGTCCGGTCGGCGTCGACACTCACCATCTCCTCTACCCGACCATCAAGGACCTGGAACCGGAGTGGTGGGTCGACCCTGGACGACGCCAGGGAGTCGTCGAGGTATTCGACAAGATGGCCTTCGACGGCGACGTGCCCGAGAACCTTGCCGCCACCGCTATGGTGACGAACGCCTATTTGTATACCGGCGAGGAGAAGTACCGGCAGTGGGTGCTGGACTACGTCGAGGCGTGGCTCGACCGCACCCGCAAGAACGGCGGGATCATCCCGGACAATGTCGGCCCAAACGGCAAGACAGGAGAGCATCGCAACGGCCAGTGGTGGGGTGGTGTAAATGGCTGGGCGAGCGAGCGCGGTGGGACAGGGCTCATGCTCTCCGTTGCGGTGGGAGCCGAGTGCGCCCACCTTCTCACCGGCGACACGGGGTATCTGGAGCTCCTCAGGTCGCCGATCGACGGTCTGCTTTCGCGCTCGAAGACGGAAGAGAGCGGAGACCTGCTGGTCCCGATGCGGCACGGCTTTCCGGCAGGGGCCGCGGTGGGAGAAACGGGCGCCACGGCCGGATGGCGTGAATTCCAAAAAATGGGCTTCTACGAGCTCTCGCACCTCTATCATGCGTCGATGGCCGCCAAGGACCGCGATACCATCGTGAGACTGCGCGACTCCGACCCTCACCGCGATTGGAACGCTGTCGACAGCCAGCGAGACCGCAGGAGCGGCGATTCGGAGTACGCCCGCTTCCAGTACTACGACGGCAAGAATCCCGACTGGCCGCTGAGGATTCAGAGTGCGGAGTTGCGCTTTGCGGTCGCCATGATAGAGGCGATGCGCCAGGACTCCCGCGACGTGGAGACGATCATCCGAGAGAACCACTGGCCCCCGCAACATCCGGAATACCCGGAGCGACGGGACTACGGCTGCGAGGCGGCCAATCCGCTGGTGATGAAGGGCCTGACCCAGGTTACAACGGGCGCTCCCCAAAACATATACAACGGCGGCCTCCAACGAGGGAGCGTCCGATACTTCGACGTCGACCGCGCCAGGCCGGGTCTCCCTCCCGACGTGGCGGCGCTGGTCAACAAGCTTGGACCGGCTGAAACGGGGCTGCAGCTGGTGAACGTCAGCACCACGGCTAAGCGAAGGCTAATCGTGCAAGCGGGAGTGTTCGGGGAGCACCAGTTCACCGAGGTAAGAGTGCTGAACCGCACCGGCGCCGAGTCCATAATGAATCCTCAGAGTTGGCTTGCTGAGAGCAAGACAGATTCGGAAAGCATCGTGCAGGTGGGTGGCAGACACTTCACCGTGGAACTGCCACCGTCCACTACCGTGAGGCTTGAGGCGGGCGTGAAGCGGTTCGCCAACCGGCCCAGCTATGCCTTGTGACCTGATAGTAGGTACGCGGCCCGCAGGCAGGGGCAGGACGTGTTCCTCACCTCCCCTAATCCATGAGACGCTTGGTGATCTGCCGCTGGGAATGGCTCGCAGTACCACCTTCGGCTATTACTGCTGTTTTCCTATCCGGCGAACGGCGCCTGCCGCGCCTGGGTCCTGTCTACAGTCAGGGGTAGCCGGAAATGGTGAGCCGCGTCTTACTGTAGACAGAACTTTCGAGCTCTCGGTTCCCATGTAGCGTCGAGGCGATTCCGACTGTCTTAGTACCATGTCAACATGGTTTTGATATTACGATTCACCCTCACCCCCGTATCGAGTACGGGGCAGGCTCTAGCCCCCGTATCGGAGTACGGGGCAGGCTCTCTCCCACGACGGGAGAGGGGATAAATCGGCATCTGCCTGTTCGTCATATTCAAGTTGACTGTGTACTAGGCTGGCATATTTGGGAGCAAGTCAGCAGGACCCGTCGTGGTCCCGACAGCCCATGCGAATTAGACGGAACCTCGAGGATTCTTTCAGCGAGCCAATGTCGATCGTAGACCGTTCACCGGTTCCTAGCTCAATGCTTGGTTCGAGTCTAGTTAGCAGGCCAGACCGGACAAAGTACAGAACCAAGCCCGGTTCAGGGTTCGCTTCACTCCTGGCAAAATTCTCTCCCAGAGAACAAGCGTGTCTGACCTTTAGGGAACGCACGTAACTTTGGCCATTATTCCGAAATAGTATGACTACTTACATATATCGAATCGAATGTTTGTTTCAAAATAGCTTGGTTGACAAAGCGCTGGAGCTATAGTAGCTTTACCCCACTTCTTCAAAATCGGTTGTGCTGATTCTTTAGATACCGGGTGTACTGATTACGAAAAGGAGTTGGTATGTTTAGCAGAGTGTGGGATAGCTCGACTCGATGGGCCCTGGCTTTTGGTCTACTGGCTCTCATCGCCATGTTAGTTGTGGGGGCGTGTGGCGACGGCGATGATGATGATGCCGCGCCGGCGGCTGAAACCGCCTCTGATGGCCCTGAGGTGGTTCAAGGGATCACGATCCCGCCGAAAGGCGCGAGCGCTATTCTTGACAATGTCAGGGAGCGTGGGGAGTTGAGAGTAGCTGTAGCGATAGGTCTGCCATGGCTCGGTCAGAACCCTTCAAACAGTGAACTCGTGGGCCCGGCGTGGACGCTTGCCGAGAAGGTTGCCGAAATCCTCGGTGTTAAAATCACGCCTGTGTTTACCACGTGGGATGCGTTGCTTCCGGGGGCGCTTGCGGACAAGTTTGACATATCCGTTGCTGCCACCTATGACACTCCCGAGAGAAGAGCGGTCGTGGACTTCGTGAACTGGAGCGAGTCCGGGCTGTGCTTCAGTGTGCTAAAGGCCTCAGGCCTAAAGACGATAGAAGATTTGAACTCCCCCAATGTAAAGATGGTCATCGGCATGGGAACCGGTACTGAGCAAACCACCAGGGCAACGCTTCCTGAGGCGAATATCGAAGCTATCCCGCCCAGCCCTGGAGTGAGCTTTGCGCAGAACCTGCTACTGGCCGGTCGCAGCGACGCCGTACCATTTGATTCGCCAATGGCCCTTGCAGTTGAGAGAGAGTATCCAGACCTGCAGATTATTCCCGGCGGGGCGGAAAACTGCATAGCGAATCCCCATGCTACTCGTGAAATCGGTCTATTCCACCTCAAGAACGAGCCCGAGCTGAATAAGTTCTTGGCGGCAATTGCTACGAAGTGGGACGACCAACTGCAGGAGGAACTCCTGAACTGGAGCGATCCGGTTAAACAGGATGAGCTCATAGGAGAATAAAGCTAGTCAGTCAATGGCATATAGCCGAATAGGTGTGACTAACTCATGATCCTGATCGAGTTCATAGTCTGCACCGAGCATTAGAGGCTTCCTCCAACTCGACTGAAGCCACCACCACACGTTGCTGGTGGCTCAGGGGTCTTAGCCGACCCTGATGCTAAGGAACTTGGCGTCGGCTTTTTACAACACTCGCTGGGCGAATGCGCAGGCGCGGAATGCCCCCTGAGAGCTTCGGCGAATCGATATACACCACCTGTGCGCGTAGGTTCGACCCGCACCGGGCTCGTAAGTCGAGACATCGGCACAACGTCAGATCCGAAGAGGGTCACGCCTGGCATAGGGGTAGTTTCACGTAAGATTGCCCTCTTGTCTTGAGATTTGCTCAGTAGATGATGAAAGCGGGTGTCGCCAAAATCGACAGAGTCACCGGCCGTGGCGCGAATCGGCCCCTTACCGGGGATTGTCCGGCATCCGGTGTGAGTGACTCGTCATCAGCATGGACCACTTCGTGCCCCCTCAGCTTTTCTCAATCTCGTACGTAGTAGTCGGTGAAAGTAAAGCAGACTCGTTCGAGTCAGGTCTGACGTCTTAGATTCGTTCTGACTGGCAGCGATGGAATATTAGATGACCATCGACGGCTTTATCACAGTTTTAGAACAGTGGCAATTCATGGCCCAGGGTCTCAAGCTGACCCTCCTGGTAGCTGTGTTGTCTATCATATTTGGTTCAGTCTTAGGTCTGATAGTTGTGCTCATGCGTCTTGCGCCTTTCAGGCTAGTCGACTGGATGGCCAGACTGTTTATCGATTTTATTCGTTCCACACCACTGCTTGTGCTGCTCCTGTGGGTGTACTTTGCTCTCCCAATATTGACGGGTCTCTCCTTTACTCCATTGGTGGCGGGCGTTTTGACGCTAAGCCTGCACAGCGCAGCGTTCCTAGGAGAGATATTCCGCGCTGGCATTTTATCGATAGAGCGAGGCCAAAGACACGCCGCTCTCTCTCTCGGGATGCGGCCGTCACAGGTATTTCGTCGGGTCGTTTTACCACAAGCCGTCGGACGCATGCTGCCTCCCACGGGAAACATTTTCATTGGTCTCATCAAAGATTCGGCTCTGGTCTCCATAGTGGGCGTCGTAGAGTTGACCTGGCAGGCCCAAGTCATTGCCGGCTACACGTTAAGGGAACTGGAAGCGTTAACAGTCGTGGCATTTGTTTACGTTTTGGTTCTCGTCATCCCGCTGTCTCTCGTGGTCAACTATGTGAACCGGCGTATGAGCCCCGAGTATGCGCAGGGTCGCACGTTGCGGAGGACGCTAAGCGCGTTGCGCGGGAAGCTAAGATAGATGTCTTACGAATGGCACTTCGATGTAGTCTGGGATGCGTTGCCGTTCCTGCTCCAGGGACTCTGGGTAACGGTCACGGTCGTTGCGGCATGCATGGGCATAAGCCTGATTCTGGGTCTCCTTTTGGCTTTAGCTCGCGTTTCCTCGAAGAGGTTGCTGCGGTTGATCAGTGCGGCATATATCGATTTCTTCCGCGGCGTGCCACTCTTGGTGTTGGTTTTCTGGGCGTTTTTCGCCATCCCAATTGCAACGGGACAAGCTCTTCCGCCTATACCTACTGGCATCATAGCGATGTCGATAAATCTCACTGCCTTTGTGGCTGAGATCTATAGGGCCGGGATCCAGTCAGTCTCACAAGATCAGCGGCGGGCAGCACTGTCGTTGGGAATGACACACAGGCAGGCTCTACAGCGGGTCATCTTGCCCCAGGCCGTCAGGCATGTCATCCCTCCTGTAGCAAGTGCGTGGGTCGCTTTGTTTAAGGACACCTCATTGCTTTCTATAATCATTGTGCCTGAGCTAATGTATCAGGCGAGAATTCTCGCGGTACAGACCTACCGTCCACTCGAAATCTACACAGTAATTGGTCTGCTGTATTTCTTCATCACCTGGCCGCAAGCCCGGTTCGTAGATTGGATTTATGAGCGAATGCGTGTAAAAAACTAGAGGGGGTGATGGCTAACATGGAAGACCTTGTCATAGAAGTCGAAGATCTTCACCTGAGCTACGGTGACCTTAAAGTTCTGCGTGGGTTGACTTTCTCAATCAACCGCGGCGAAGTGCTGGTTGTAGTCGGCGCGAGCGGCTCGGGTAAGAGCACGCTCTTGCGCTGCCTGAACAGGCTCGAGGATCCCGACTCAGGAAAGATCATCATAGACGGCGTGGATGCGACCGACCCCAAGACGGATCTGCCGGCAATGAGGGCAAAGATCGGAATGGTCTTCCAGAACTTCAATCTCTTCCCACATATGACCGCACTCGGAAATGTCGCCGAAGGTCCCCGGACCGTCCTACAGATGTCGAAGGAAGATGCAGAGCGAGTTGCACTTGAGCTGCTTGAAAAAGTCGGCGTCGCGGATAAGAGGGATGTGAAGCCGGCAATGTTGTCCGGCGGCCAGCAGCAACGGGTTGCTATTGCCCGGTCCCTCGCCATGCAACCGAAGGTGATGATGTTCGATGAACCGACATCGGCGCTGGACCCTGAGCTAGTGGCTGAGGTGCTGGATAGCATGCGACTGTTAGCCGAGGAAGGGATGACCATGATTGTGGTTACCCATGAGATGGTTTTCGCCGAGCTCGTGGCGCACCGAGCCATGTTTATAGACGAAGGAACGATTGTCGAGGAAGGTCCGCCACAGGAGGTCTTTCATAACGCGCGCCATGAGCGAACAAGACAATTTCTCCGTCAACTTCAGTGGGAAGGAACGTCGGACGCTTCCTCCGGCGATGATGAAGGTAGTCGCTAGTAGCATTTTTAGTAGGAGTTTAGAATGATAATCGACGGTCACGCATACTGCTTTCCCGCGAGAGACAAGGCGGCCGGATACCCCTCGGTTGATGAGAGGTGGCACGAGTTCCAACGTGAGCTAAGCGGGCACCACCAGCCGGTGTGGCGGGTCCGAGACAGGGCTCCCGCCGACAACTCGACTCTCATCGACCCGGAGACCAAAGAGTTCCACGACGTTGAGTTCAATGTACATCGAAACCGGTTCACGTGGGACTACCGGGGCGAGACCTATACCAAGCAGTACTACCCGCCAATGCTGTACCGAGGGGACGCGCCGGCTGAGCTCCTGATTACCGAGATGGACTATGTGGGCATCGATATGGCATTGCTGCACACGTCGCCCCAGCTCGGCCGTCTCAACGACTACCTGGCGGATGCCACGAGTCAGTATCCCGACCGGCTGCGGTGGCTGGTCAACATTCCGGAAGCCCACATTGCGGACGACCCCGACGCCGCGGCGGCCGAGGCAGCCCGATGGCTGGCGACGGACGGCGCGGCCGGGTACCAATTCCACTCCAAGTTCTACTACCTGGGCGGGCATACCGAGCCGTGGGACGCCGAGCCGATGCGCCCATTCTGGGACGGCATAGCAACCCCAGGGTCCACCGTTTACTTTACGATTCTGGGTGCGCGACCTGAATCAAGACACACGGTGGCTGAGAAAGAGACCTACATCGAAGAACAGAAGACGCTGGCGCGCTGGATGGAGCGATACCCCGATGTCACCGTGGTAATCACACACGGCTTTCCCTTCAGAAGCTACATCCAGGACGGCCGCATCGTACTCCCGGATGATCTCTGGGACGTGTTCGAGGCCCCGCAGTGCCACCTGCAGCTGCTCTTTGCCATACAACTGGGCAATCTCTTCGAATATCCCTGGGCCGAGACCGAGTCCGCCTTGCAGCAGTGCATAGAGCACATAGGGGCCGACAGGCTCATATACGGCACCGACATGCCCATGGTCGGCCGGTTCTGCACCTACCGCCAGACCCTCGACCAGTACCGCACTCACTGCGACTTCCTGTCCGAGAGCGAGCGTCAGGCGATCATCGGAGGAACGGCCGCTCGCGTCATGGGTATTGACTCCTGATCTATGAAACAGCCTGCGGTTTCCTCTAGCTTTGGTGAAGGTAGGCGCTAGTGCCGTTCCCATTTGAATATGACAGTCGCATTGAGAGGTGCGTATCCCCTCTCCCGTCGTGGGAGAGGGCTAGGGTGAGGGTGAATCGTAATATCAAAACCATGTTGACATGGTATTAGGGCACGTTCTGTAGGAGCCAAAATGATTATCGACGGTCACGCATACTGCTTTCCCGCGAGAGACAAGGCGGCCGGATACCCCTCGGCTGATGAGAGGTGGGACGAGTTCCAACGTGAGCTAAGCGGACATCACCAGCCGGTGTGGCGGGTCCGAGACCGGGCTCTCGCCGACAACTCGACCCTCATCGACCCGGAGACCGATGAGTTTCACGACGTTGAATTCACCGTACACCGGAATCGATTCACGTGGGACTACCGGGGTGAGACGTACACCAAACAGTACTACCCTCCGATGCTGTATCGAGGAGACGCGCCGGCTGAACTCCTGATTACCGAGATGGACTATGTGGGCATCGATATGGCGCTGCTGCACACGTCGCCCCAGCTCGGCCGGCTCAACGAATACCTGGCGGACGCCGCCAGTCAGTATCCGGACCGTCTGCGGTGGCTGGTCAACATTCCCGAAGCCCAAATCTTGGACGACCCCGACGTCGCGGCAGCCGAAGCGGCTCGATGGCTTGCGACCGATGGTGCAGCCGGTTACCAGTTTCACACCAAGTTCTACTACCTGGGCGGCCATACCGAGCCGTGGGACGCCGAGCCGATGCGCCCGTTTTGGGACGGCATAGCGGCAATGGGTTTGCCCGTCTATTTCAGCTTGGGCGTGGGGCAAAGCAAGGGCCGAGACCGCAGCGAGATTCAAGAGGGGTATCTGAACGAGCACGCAATTCTGCAGCGATGGATGGACCGATACCCCGACCTCACCGTGGTGATTACTCACGGACTGAACTGGCGTCTATTTCTCGACGGCGATAGGTTCGTTTTCCCGGACGCCGTCTGGAAGACTTTCGAGTCCCCGCAGTGCCACCTGCAGCTGCTCTTTGTCATACAGCTGGGCAATCTCTTCGAGTACCCTTGGTCCGAGACGGAGGCGGCCTTGCGGGAGTGCGTCGAGCACGTAGGCGCCGATAGGCTGATATACGGCACCGATATGCCGATGGTCGCACGGTTTAGCACCTATCGCCAGACTCTCGACTATTACCGCAAGCACTGTGAGTTCCTGTCCGAGAGTGAGCGCCGGTCGATTATTGGAGGAACGGCCGGCCGAGTCATGGGTATTGACGCCTGATCTGCGACACGGCGAAGTGTCAGTCGCATTCGGCGCCGACGGGGATTCCCTCAGGGTCGATAGTTGGTAAAGGCGGTCGCTAGAACTGAGGGCAGGATCCGGTACGGGTGACGGAAGAACCTGGGGATTTCGAGCTTCAGTATTTGAGATGCGCTGCCCGCGATGTCCGGTCACGCCTTGCGATACCGTTCCGCCTGTGAACCTCCACATGGTGTGTTGTTTGAGTCCACGCACCTAGATTCAGACTATCCTTAAGGATATGAATTGAGGTTGTGAATCTCGTCACGATGATGAACTACATCTCAAATGCCAAGTGGGCCGCCTCGTTCCGTTACTACGACTTTCGCCTGCTGTGGGGCTCCACGGTCATTCAGTCGGTCAGTTTCGGCATGGAGAGGGTTAGCCTGGGGTGGCTGATCTTCGAGATGACCGATTCGGTGTTCATGCTCGGCGTCGCGACGGCCGCGAACATGGCGCCCGCCTTCTTCTTGGGAATCGTCTCGGGTGCGGTGGCCGACTGGGCGAACCGCAAGCTGTTCGTCCGCTTTCTTGTTCTCGCCGCCGCGGGTTCCGCGAGTCTGATGGCGCTTGTGCTGCTGACCGGCGTAGCCGAGGTGTGGCACGTTCTGGGCTTGGCCATGCTTACCGGCACCGTTTCGGCCTTCCTCATGACAGTCCGGCAGGCATACACCTACGACATTACCGGACCGGCTCACGCCCTTAACGGGATGGCCCTAAGCAGCGTGTCGATGTCGCTGGGAAGTATCGCAGGCGCGTTGCTCAGTGGCGTCGTCATCTCGGTTCTGGGGATAGGGGAACAGTATCTGGTGGTGGCGGGCATCTACGGCCTCGCGGTCGTGGTGCTGATGGGCACACGGGACGTGGGCCAGGCGGCGGTGGCCGAACGAGGGTCGGTGGTGGAAAACCTGGTGAGCTACGTGCAGCTTCTGCGTGTGAACCGCACTCTAATGACCCTCATGTCGATGACAATCGCCATCGAGATATTCGGATTCAGCCACTACACACTGCTGCCCGTGTTCGCCAAGGATGTCCTCGGCGTTGGGGCGACGGGCCTGGGGGTCATGACGGCTGCCGGCCAGGCGGGAGGCCTGCTGGGCGTGATGACTTTGGCCAACCTGGGAAACTTCAGACGGAAGGGTCTGCTGGTGTTGGTTATCACCACGGGCTTCGGATTGGGGTTGATGACATTTTCCTTAGCGTCTCACATGCTGGTTTTCCTGGCGATACTGGCCTGGGTCAATGGCTGCGCCATGAGTTTAGACACCCTGAACCGGACACTCATGCAGGAGAATGTGCCCAACGAGCAGCGGGGCCGGGCCATGGGCTCGTGGACTTTGAGCATCGGTGTCGGCCCGGTGGGCAAGCTGGGCATCGGGGCGATGGGTGAGGCTATAGGCGCGCCGGGGGCGCTGCTGGTGAACGGGGTCATTCTGGCAATCGTGGGCGTCTCGGCGGCCGTGGTGCTGCCCAGAATACGCCGGTTGCCCTAGTGGTTCAACACCATAGTATTGAAGGGTGACGAGACTATGACCTGGTAGGGGCGGGTTTGAAACCATCTGCTCCAACTAATTGCCATTTCAGGTACAAATAGCACGTCCAGAGGACAGATCAAAGGCTAGAAGTGAATGCCATTCCGGGCGGCACGGACAAGATTCCTGCCCACGGACGTGGATTGGACATCAACAAGCGTTCGAACAGGCGTTGAAATCATGCATATCATACCAGTTCGCTTTGACCACACCATGAAGGGGTAGGAGCACCGGGTAGGGGCAGGTTTCAAACCTGCTCTTTGGAAGGTTAGACGAAATCACGTTCATACCAACGATAGAGTTACATTGATAAAAGGCCTGCCGGAGCGAAGACACCGGCAGGCCTTTCTTAATTCTATGCTGTCACTGTCAGCAGGGTGAGGGCATAGCCTCGCCCGGGCTGTGCTTACCGCAGCGGCGCTGAGTAGATCTGTCCACCCTTCGGGCAGTCTTCACACGGCGCGGCGCTCCAGAGCGCGTTCCGGTCTCCGTCCGACCTCGGCAGGTTGATTCCGTTCGGGCCAAGGTTTCGGGCATAGATCTCGCCGTAGTTGCCCACCGCCCTGATCACTGACTGGGCTGCCGTCTCGGAGATTCCCAGGCTCTCCTGGCCGAAGGAACCTTCGAGGCCGAAGAGCCGGTCGACCTTGGTGTCGCCGGTCTTGGAGCTCGGTACGTCGGCCTGGCCTACTCCGTATGCCTCGGAGTAAATGAGAATGCCCATCGTCGTCTTGACGATGTCAAACCACTGGTCATCGCCGTGCGGGACGACGGGGCCAAGAGGCTCCTCGGAGATCGTCTCCGGCAAGATGGTGTGCGCGTCTTTATCGGAAAGGGCCGTACTGAGTGCCGCCAACTGCGAGCGGTCGTTGGTGAACGCGTCGCACTGGCCTTCTTCATAGGCCGCGACGACCGCGTCGGTGTCCTCGAACGTCAGCGGCTCGATGTTCAGACTGTTCTGGTTTGAAAAGTCCTGGAGGTTAAGTTCCGTCGTCGTGCCCTGAGTCACACATACGGACGCGCCTTTGAGTTCAAGCGCGCTGCTGATGCCCAGGTCCTTTCGCACCAAGAAGCCCTGGCCGTCGAAGAACATCGTCTGAGCGTAGTTGCCCCACTGGGAGTCCCGGGACGTGGTCCAAGTAACCGTTCGGACGAGCATGTCGACCTCACCCGACTGGATGGTCGGCCCGCGCTCGGCGGCGGTAATCAGGCGGATTTCGATAGCGTTAGGGTCGCCTAGAACGGCAGCGGCGAGCGCTCGGCACAGGTCTATGTCGAAGCCGACATTGTTACCCGATGCATCCGAAGATCCATAACCCGGCACGTCGTTACGACTCGCACAGATTACCTTCCCTCGGTCCTTTACCGTCTCCAGCCGGGACTCGGTCTCACCCTCCCCATCTTCTCCGCACGCGACGACGGCCACAAAGGCCGCAACGAAGAGGACAACTGCTATACCACGTATGATGGTTATCATTACCGGTTCCCCCTGTATTGAAAGTGTCCGCTGGCGCTCCGACGCAGGAACAAGCGGGTTAGCCCAAATTGGCGTTGCGTATAGTACAGCATCTCAGTTACGAAATCAATCGAAAAAGTGTGTGTTTGTACCCAATTCCTGTACCCTCCGCTGGAACGACCCGTCATTCAATTTGGAATGTGTCACACACTCCGGGAGCTAGAGTTCGCAGGCGCCAGCGGGTTCCGATCTACACCACATTGCAGTCTTCTACTGAATTGAAACTCGCTCGAAGTAGTAGCCGTGATGCCTTGCGTGCGATGTGAAATGGTATGATATATCCGCTATTGATCGGTCACGTCCAATTGCACGATGGCCGATCGCCCCCTGTCATACCATTCCTCGTGTTCGTGAGGCGCCGAGTGGGCCGGTAGCTCAGTCTGGTCAGAGCATCGGACTTTTAATCCGAGTGTCCTGGGTTCGAATCCCAGCCGGCTCACCATAACGTACTGAACTGCGAACACCGCCGTTGAGGACGATCTCTGAAACGTCTCCGCCACCTATAGGACTATCCTCCGGCGTGAGTAACGAGTAGATGATGGCGGCCCTTCCGGGCTTGACCTCTATCTCTTTGACGAAGGAATGGACGAATGCCCGGGTTTCGGTCAACTCGCTGGACTTGAGGAACTCGCTCATCTCCTCCGCGTAGGAGGCGATGACATCGGCGCTGTCCAAGAAGTGCCTCCGCTCTGCCAGCAGAGCCCTCGCCTCCTCAGCGGCTATCTCCAGCTTCTCCTTGCGCTCCCGGTGCTCCCTGATGCGATCCGAGGCGTCGGACATCTCAATGTCGGTCGTCTCGATGGCGTTCCAGATGCGGCCCAGCCGCTTCTTCACGTCCTCAAGCTCCTCCTCAATGCTATCCAGCTTCTGACGCTGCTCTCGCGCCACGCCGTCCAACTCCTCGTCCAGCAGTTTCACCAGGTCCCGGATGTTGGACTCGGTGAGGATGTTTTCCCGGATTTCCCCGACGATGAGGCTCTCTAAGTTCTTGGCATTGAGCCTGGGAGTCTTGCACGCGCCGCTGCCGCGCTTCAGCACGGATTGGCAGACGTAGTAAGTGTATCTGCCGCTCTTGGCCTCGGCGGCGGTCATGGCCTTGCCGCAGGTCTCGCACTTGAGAATGCCGCTGAGCAGGTAGGGGCTTGATGCCCTGCGGGGGTTCACCTTCTTGGGTGCGCGTGAAGCGAGCAGCCTCTTGACTCTTCGGAACTCCCGCTTGGAGACGATGGCGGGGTGTGCGTCCTCCACCCGCACGGGAGGCTGACCGTCCTTGGCGTTGGTACCCCAGACCACGGCTCCGGTGTAGGCCTCGTTGTCGAGCATGGTGTGGACGGTGGTCTTAAGCCACTTCTTGCCGTTCGTGGTGGGTATGCCCTCTGAGTTAAGAGTCTTGGTAATGTCGAGGATACTCTTTCCCCGCAGCGCCATGTCGAAGACGCGCCGGACCACGGCATCGGCTGGCGGGTCGAGTTCCAGCCTTGGGCGCTTCTTTGCCCCGTCCTGGACGTGGACCCTCCTGTAGCCATAGGGAGCGTAGCTGGTGACCCAGAACCCCCTGGATGCGGCCTCGCGCATCCCCCGCGTAACTTCCTGCGCGAGATTTTCCGAGTAAAAGTCGTCTACGCTCTCGATGATGGCTTCGAGTAGCTTTCCGGTGGGAGTGTCGTCTGCCTGCTCTGTGATGGAGACGACGCGGATGCCTCGCCTGCGGAGCATGGACTTGAATGCGACGGCGTGCTCTCGCTTGCGGGTGAAGCGTGAGAATTTCCAGACGAGGATTTCCTTGAAGGGAGCCTCGGACTTTCTGGCCTCGTCGAGCATCCTTTGGAACTGCGGCCTGTCGGCTACCCGTCCGCTCTCCGCCTCGTCGATGTACTCGCGGCAGACGAGGTAGCCGTTCTTGTCGGCGTAGTCCCGCATTGCTCTTAGCTGTGCGGCGACCGACAGGTCGACGTCCTGCTTTTCGCTGGACACCCTGGCGTAGAGGGCCGCCGGCGTGTAGTCTTCTCGGTGCTTTTCGTTCACTTGTCAGTCCTCCTTGTGGCGTCTTCACGCTCAGCTTCTTGCTCTTTCAGCCTCTCGTATCGAATGGCTCTGAGCCACTCCCTTTCCTCCATGTAGTTCTTGAGAGCCTCACGTATCAGCTCGCTCATGGTGCGGCCCTCCTCGCGCATCACGTCCTGCACCTGCTGTGCCATCTCAGGCGGCAGTGAGAATGTGATGGTCTTGGTGTTCCTCGGAGTAGTCGGCACGAACTCTCTTTTTCCCTTCCGTAGTCTTATATTGTCTTACTATACCTCATGCGGCAACCGGCCCTCAACTACCAGGGACCCGTCGCCGCAGTCAGTTCGCGCGGGGAGTTGAAGGATGGGTCTCGGAGTTGGATTGCGAGGGTGGACCGGTCCCTGTACGGCAAGGCGACGATGGCGATCCTCATCAGTCGTCCGCGCCAGAAGACGGGCTTTCCGACGATGGCCGCGTCCCCCGCTCCCGGCTCGGCCTCGCCGTATGTGGCCCTTCCTGTCAGCGCCACGCGCTCGGCCAGCGAACCGGGAGGAATGGGTCTTCCCCATCGGAGGGTGCCGCCCCGCGTTCCGTTCAGGTCGCGAGACTTCCGCGCCCCGAAGCCAGGCGTCCGAGCCACCACCAATGCCCTGAAGTACGCGACGGGAGCCGTCGTTCGGAAGAGCGGCCCTTCCCTCCCCCCACGCTCGTACAGGACCGCCAGGAGGGGCTGGTCTCGCATCACCTCCGAGAGCCTCAGAGCGACGGATGCCAAGGCTCGGCCGTATTCTCTCCTCAAGGCGATCACGTCGAAGCCCGTCGTTTCGGCGAGGGCGGCGAACCCCTCCGGCTGCATCAGCACCGCCGCCGCGAACCGGTCGGCCTGGCGACAAGCCTTCCGATCAGGCGGGAAGCCGAACCGCAGGAGGCAGAGCGTCTCGTGGATGATCTCATAGCTCTCGTGCAGCACCGTGTGCTCGTTTGCACTCCGGCCCTGTCCCTCGAGGTAGTGGATGTCGTAGCCTCCCTCGGGCGAGTCGCAGTGGAAGCCTCGCATCCCGTCCGGCAGGAAGGCCCCCGACACCGCGCCTATTCCGGCAGCGTACAGCAACTCCGTCAGTTCCTCCATCGTGGGACGGGTCGATACGCCGAAGAAGCGCACGAACTCCCACGCGATACTCTCGGAATCGAGCCCATCTTCGTAAGGCTCGTCGTCCCAGTCTCGCAGGAGCTTGCGGCAGAAGTCGTCGAGGTTCTTCTTCATTGCAGCAGGTTCTTTCCGGTAAAGCGCTCGTACATCTCGACGATGAAGCGCTTGGCCTCCAGGGAGAGGGGGCCGCTGGGTCTTGTGCCGAACCTGAATTCGGGGTCGGCCAGCACGTACTGATAGGCGCGCTCAATCTGAAGCGGCTCGTTGCCTGACGGCCCGTCGCCCTCGTTGTCGAGGTACCCGGCGCTCCTCATGAGGTGTTCAACGTCGACGCTGTAGAGGGCTGCCAACCGCTTGAGCAGATTGGTGCCTGGTCGTCGCTCCCCCCTCTCGATCTCCGAGAGATAGGAGTTGGAGATGCCGGTGAGCCTCCTCACCTCGCGCAGGCTGGTATCGCCCCTCAGCTTGCGCAGTAGCGGTCCTATCTCCATGTTGCCGTAGCTGGCCTCTTCGTCCATCTTGATTCCTTCTGAGATATCGGTACTGTCCTAATACTGTCTTACACGCTTGTCGGCAAACTTCTGATCAATTGTTGTCGAACAATTGTCGCCATGTAGTAAGCGATTGTCAACGACATGGGAGATCAGGCCTCGAAGGGATTGCCTCTGGCGTTGCCATGTTGATACACTGCATTTGCACACAGAACGGTTGTACGTATTCAACAGTATACACCCATCAGAGCAAGGATTGACAATGAAAGCTGGAGACCTGAGCAGAGACCCTCGGCTCACGAAGGAGCAGGAGGCGACGCGACGGCGGGGCCTGAGAATCCTGGCCCGCATGATCGTGCGCGCTCACCTCGCGTCCTTGATCGAGGACGACGCTCGGAGCAACGGCCTTGGCTCCGAGGATGGCATGGGCCGGACCCCGTCCACCAAAGGGAGGAATCCCCGGAAGGAGGACGAGCGTGTCCGGTAAGACCCCCCGTCTGAAGGTCAAGCTCAAACCCGAGGCGGTGTGGGAGCTTCTCAACCGCCTCAACATGAACCAGAACGACCTCGCTCGGCTGGCGGGCATCACGTCCGGCTACCTCTCTCTGCTCATGAGCGGGAAGCGGTGCCCATCGGGCGACGTGCGACGGCGGCTCATGGAGGCCCTCAGCATCACCCGCTTCGATGACCTGTTCATCTTGGTGAAAGCCGATGAGTAGGGACAGCACGAACCCCTCCCCGCTGTTCCCTCCAGGCGTCTCATTGCTGCCGGACGACTTCGCGGACCGGCTGGTCGCCGTCAAAGAGATCACCGGCCTCACGTGGGAGGGGATGGCCGTGTGTCTCGGCGTGGACATCAGGCAGTTGCAGCACTGGCGGAATGGCGGAACGCCCAATGGAGGGGCCATGCTGTCGCTGGTAGATTTGGCGACGCGGGTGCCAGAAGGTCTTGGTACGCTGCTGGGTCGGGACCTGATCGTAGTCCAGAGAGGCAGATCTTCTATAGGCCGCCGAACACCGTCGGGACGCGGAGTAGCGACGTGAGCCGCGCACAGCAGTGCGTCTATCACGTGGAGCCTTCCCGGTTCCCGCCGGAATTCCCTGAACGTCTGGAGAAGTTCGTGTCGGCCTCCGGACTATCGTGGCGGGGACTGGCCCGCCGTCTCCGTGTGAGCGCCCGCTGCGTATGGCGGTGGAAGGCCGGGACCAAGCCAGATCCGGGACACCTCGTCGCTCTGTTCAGCCTCGCCGCCGAGATGGGGCTGCTTCACATCCTGCTGCCTGCGGTCGGGGAACCGGAGGCAGCGGAGCGAAGGGTCGCCTGACTCCTTCAGACTGCACGACTCCGACTACGGGGGTTTCCCGCTTTTCGTCTCCTGTCGGTCTCATGTTTGATTCGCTGTCGCATTGACACATTCCAACCTACATTTCCCATATCAACCCTGCATGGCGTGTCGTAATCAGCAACATAGGCGACCGTTGTAGCCGCATAGCGGATCATATCAGTTTTCATGAGTGCTAGACTGATCATGATCGACAGCTTTAGTTCTTGATAACGTACTTACTCTGGAGGCACCCCATGGGTGAAAGAACCAACTCCCGCGCCAAGCTCCGTTTCGACCGACGTGTACGGTCGGAGTTTCGTGGCGCTACCATCACCTCGGACACTGGGTTGCTGGCATGCCGCGAGTTGGACGATGCACTGGGACTGACGGAGGCGGCGAATGAGTATCTGCAGGAGAGTCGGGGCGGTCGTAACGTCCAGCACCGATTGGTGGGCCTCCTCAGGCAGTCGGTGTACAGTCGTCTGGCGGGTTACGAGGATACCAACGACGCTGAACGGCTGGCCCAGGACCCGACGATGCGGATCATCGTTGGACGGAGAGGTGGTACTGAAAGACCAGCGGCCAGCACCAACACCATGAGCCGGTTCGAGACCGAGGTGCTCACCCAAGACGGCAACGTGGAGAGGTTGGGCCGACTAAACGCTAAGTGGGTGGACGGAGCTATGTCCCGCACGCCGCACCGGCGGGTGATCTTGGACATGGACAGTTCGGAGAGTCCGGTGCATGGAGAACAGGAGGGAGCATCGTACAACGGTCACTTTGGGAGCACGTGCTATCACCCTTTGTTCGTGTTCAACCAGTTCGGTGACTGCGAGGGCGCGATGCTCCGTGCGGGGAACGTACATAGTGCACACAGGTGGCGTGATGTATTGGAACCGATCCTTTCCCGCTACGGGTCGACAGGAGTGCGCCGGTACTTTCGCGCCGACGCCGCATTCGCCAAGCCGGACATCTATGAGTACCTGGAGGAACGGCGAGTCTTCTACGCAATACGGCTGCCGAGCAACAAGGTGCTGCAATGCGAGATCGCTCCACTGCTGATACGACCTGTGGGGAGGCCGCCGAAGCGTCCAGTGATCCTATACGACGACTTCTGGTATCGTGCTGAGAGTTGGGACCGCGCTCGGCGGGTGGTGGCCAAGGTGGAGTGGCATCAGGGAGAGCTGTTCCCTCGGGTGGGCTTCATTGTCACGAACATGACGGCTGGCCCCGAAGGAGTGGTGCGATTCTACAATGGTCGTGGGACAGCTGAGCAGTGGATCAAGGTCTACTTCCAACCAAGTCAGGTACAACGAGTCCATCGAACCGTCCTTCTTCGGCAGAGTCCACTTGGCCGACGTATAGAACGTCTTGCTCCAGTCCCCAACCGCAACGGTGTGCCGGCCATAGGCGTAGAAGATCTCCCGCTTCAAGTAGTATGAAGCGGCGTTGCTCACCTTCCCCGTCAGTAATGTACCGCCACGACAATACGAGCACGTTGAACGAAACGAGAACGTTATCACCATGGGTAACAGCGGTGCCGGCAAGACTCACTTCGCCCTAGGTCTGGGACTTGCCACCTGTCAGAGGGGGCTGTCGGTCGGCTTTACCACTGCCGCTGCACTGGTCCACGAACTGATCAAGGCCATGGATGAGAAACGCCTAATGAATCTTCAAAAGAAACTGGCCCATCTCAAGCTGCTCATTGTTGATGAGTTCGGCTTCGTCCCCCTGTCCAAGACCGGCGCTGAGCTCCTGTTCGAGGTCTTCAGCCGGCGATCCGAGAGAGGACCGCTCCTCGTTACCACGAATCTACCCTTCGACGAATGGACTGAGGTCTTCGGGTCCGAGAGGCTCACTAGCGCTCTCCTTGACCGCCTCACTCGTTGAGTTCACATTCTGGAGATGAATGGAGAGAGCTACCGGCTCAAAGAGAGCAGGAAGGCTATGACTCTCTTCACCGCCGACTCGGACAGCACCCGGGACCTGTAGATCGGAACCAATGCAGCGGCCTCGGCTGCACCGTCCGTCAACTGTCATCTCACTGAATCGGCCTACTCAGGTGGTCCAATTTCGCTCCGCCCTTGTGACACGCCTGCTACATCAGCTGAACCGCGCATTGGCAAGACGCTCGGCCAGCGCCCCTGTCTTGGGTTAGTCATCCCGCTGTGTTTACTGTGTCACTATCTGGAGGGTTTCTTCGCCGTGGTCTCTCGCCACCTGCGAGTCGTAGTTGCGCGAGTCCCGTATGAACGCAAAGGCCTGGTTCAGAGTGACATTCATTCTGAGTTTGTCGGTGAACTCAACCTTTACGTTGGCCTCCGCCTCTCGATGAAGCCTAAGGTTGATTTCGTACATCTCCGATATTTCCTTTACGTCACCGTAAGCGGCCTCCCGCCACTTGTAGGTCGTCATTTCCCGGAACACCTGGGCGGGAAGTATCTCGTTCCAGTACTTGTCCTCGCCGACAGTCTCTATGTAGCCGTCTACGCTATGGTTTCGTACAGTTTCGTAGGTGACGGTCTTGGATTCTCCGGTCTCTTGGTCCAAAATGATCTGGGTTGTCTTCTCGTCCCTCGTTTCTTCGTGGACTTCACGACGTCTTGCGACCTCCGCCGCCACTTCTGCGACTGTCAGGGCGTAGCCGGCCTCAATGGCAGTGGTCAGATAAGCGTAGACACTTATCAGGTGCCCGACCGCCATGACGTCAGTCCCATGTTTCTCCCAGATGTCGATCTGCGGTTTCATGGGAATCACCACGTCTTCGAGGACCGGTGACTCCCCGTCGTAGATGGCCATGCTCGCAGCATGATTCAGGCCCTTTTCATTCAGCGAGGGGTGATTGACCGTAATGCGCCGGTCATATGCACTTCGCCACGTCTTTGTGGAGAACTCGGAAACGGCTTTCGACTCCAAAACCTCTGCTACGGACACGGGGTAGCCGTTCACAAAGAGGGCGACTTCGTCGGAGCCAGATAGTCTACCTTGTGCCCACAGTATGCCTTGCTGTTTGAGGACGTCTTGCTCCGTGAAGGGGTCGTCTGCTGACCGCGTAAACACAAAGAAGGATACCGCCCCAACCCCGACCAGCACGGCTAGGCTGACAACGATAAGTCTCTTGTTGTTCAGTAAATGCAGAGTGATCACCTTCCAGCCCAGAACTGGTTTGTGTAGGTTCTACTCTTGTTGTCCGTTCGCCTGTCATCTATTTTTATTTGAAACCACCAGAACACATTGGCATAGGCATAGACCGTTCCATCGTGCGGTGCCGAGGTATGGTACTTGGTAATTGATTAGCGGCTGGCAGGGAGAGAGGCGTTCAGACTGAAGGGGAGTGAAGGGGAGGGCCGCTGAACACAGCGCAGAGCCGGTCCACGACAGGCTGGTCGCCTCCATTGCGTTCCAACGTCCTGATTACGCTGGTGAAAGCCGAGAACGCATCGGCCCCTTCCTCGTTCTTCGAGCAGTGTGACACCTTCCGCGCGATCACTGCCGGGCGGAGCGCTCGCTCAGCACGGTTGTTGGTCGGCTCAATGCTCGGATCGTCCAGAAAGCGCAGCAGGTTGCCACGATCGTCGTGCCAGCCAAGTTCGTTCTGCAACCTGTAGTTGTCCGCATCCGTCATCGGTCGGTCGCGGAGATGATAGCTCACCTGGCGCTTCAACCGCTCGGCCTGCACACCAAAGTCGACAGCCTCACCTCGGTGATATGCCCTCCACAGGTCCATGGCTTCTCGCAAAAGCGCACTCAGACTCTTGCCGAAGCTGCGTCCTCTCCCTGTCTTGGTATGAACCACCTCACTGACCGAGCGCAGTACGTGCGCCAGACACTTCTGCTGCTTGATCCCGGACAGCGCCTGGGCGTCGTAGCTCCGTCCTCGATCAGTCACCATCACCCCTCCATAGTCCGAGGGGACCACCTCCCGCACCTCTTCGTTCCGGTGACGAGCACGGACCTGATAGACCGTCGCCTCTTCCGTCTCGAACGCCATCAGAAACGCTCGCTCGCCTCCCACTCGCCAGCCCGTGTCGTCGGTGTGGACGAGGGGACTCGCCCGTACCGATGTCCGCAGCCTGCTGTAGGCATCACCCACCGCACCAGCAGCACGACGCAGCGCGTCCTGGCTGATCGCTCCCTGACTCACTCTCACCCCGGTCAGCGCTCTGAGAACGGCAGGAACCTTCCGTACCGGAACGCCCACCCCATAGTGGAGCACGTGGGCCGCAGCCATCAGCCGCTTCCCCACTCGGTGGGCGCTGGCCCCGTACTGGTCCGGCGCTATGTCGGGATGCCGCCCTCGCACAGCCTTGCCGCACGACCGGCACCGGCATACCTGCACACGATACGCTCTCACCTGCGGACGCAGAACACGTGGCAGGTCGGTTACATAGGCTATACTCACACCTGCATCCTCGAGTCTGCCTCCACATCCCGGGCATGTGTCCCCCGACACCGGCACGTCTTCAACCGGCTCGGTCACCTCATCGGCAGACGGCGGCTTGCGGTAGCTGAACAGTCCCATACCCGGCTTGCGGCCAGGACGCTTGGGCTTGCTGGTTCGCCTGCCCTTGGAGAACGGAGCCGCCTGACGCTTTCCCGCTCGCTTGGCCTCGGCGAGTTCCTTATGCAACTCTTCGTTGGCTGCCGTCAACCGCGCGTTCTGCTCTTGAAGCCGCGTCACCAACGCGATAATCTCATCGCGTTCAGAGGGGGGCATGCCTTGGGACTTGCACATAGCCTAAGTCTAAACCAGCGCCCTGCATTCACCGCAACCCCTCTACGGGCCCTGAAACCGCTAATCAATTACGGTACTTGTATCCTCCCCACCTAAAGTGCTCCAGCTCGGACGGAGGGTTGATCGTTGTAGGAGTATTCCACTCCGAGTTGAGGATTCCATAGACTTTGGACCCTCCCACATAGCCATTGGTGGTCGCAACTTCTGATTTTTCAAGAACGTCTTATTGTGCATCGCGATGGCCCTGACGTTCAGCAGTTTGACCTCGTTCTTGTCGTAGTTGAAAGTGTTGCGGTTCTTGCCGTTGGGCCATGATTTGTCCCAACGATGGGCGTAGTACGCATTGACTTCTAAATTTGGATTATAGGTCGGCTCACGGTAATGTGCCCCCGTTGTAATTCCGCAGTCCGCCGTTTTGGCTGTGTCAGAAGCCCAATCGGTCCAGTCTGAGTCCCCGTGTAGGACTACTTGGGCCCGTATCCGAAGAGTGTACCATGTATCGCACGATAGATCACGGACATTGGCGGTTCTCGCCGTTGACGGAAGCACGTTGCTGACGATGGACCACTTGTCGACCCCATAGCGCTGGTAGTCGACATGGAAATTACGTATTGCAGCCTCGGCCGGAACGTCCCAACTCAGGCTCACTCCATCTTGTCTGTCCGATGGCACCTCCACGTCATGCGGCGGCACAGTCTTCGTGTTTCCCGGCGTGATCTGAGACCACTGGCCGCCGTATACATCGTCGCGGTAGGTTATGCCGTCGCCAAACTGAGGGAGGGTATAACCACGATTATGCCAAGAGGGAGAGCGCTCCAGGGAGCCGGCTTGTCTTCAATGCGCTTTCATCCCATTGGCGGGGAGCCCGGAGACGATGAAGACGGACAAGAAGCATGGTTCACGGCAAGAAACGCATCCCTTATTGGATAGACCGGAGATTGACTGGCCTTGCAGGAACCGAATATCATGCCATCATCTCGTTTAGATCGCCCATTGAGCCTGAAGACTCCCAATATGGGGAATCCCGGACGTGATTTGGTAGGAGGGAACCATGAGTAGGAAAGTCATTCTTCGGTTCGGTGGGGTCATTGTTGCGCTTGGAGCAGTTCTGTCGGCAGTCGTCCTCGTTGCTGATGATCCGTTCGATTTCAAGGCAACGTGGGAGTTACGTGGGAGAACGCTTGCTAACGCTTACACCTCGTCGACAGATAACGAAGGGGTTGCATTGACTATAGATGGGCATCCGGTGTCTGTCGTCAAGTTTTTGGAGGTACGTGCTCGGATGGAAACTGATAAAGAGAACATTGCATCTGTGATAGGTCGTGTGGTGCCCGACGATGACCCATCGCTGCAAGAAAGTTCTTGGCTGATATGGGACGAGGATGCCACGTATCCGGAAGAAGTGGTTAGGCTTGTGGGTTTCAGGTATCACTATGACCTGTACGAAAGGCATAGCACTGACGCTCGCGCTCTCAGCGCATTGATGGTCGAGTACGCTCCTTATGTCTTAGGCGTTAAGGCAGGCTTCACTATGTCAGACGAGGAAATTCAGGCAGGCGTAGAGGAATACCGAACAAACTACAATTATCAGGAGCAGAATGCGGGAGTCGCTCATGAGATACTGGATCCCGAAACAGGCGAAGTGAACGGAACCTTTAGACAAGATGGCGACTACGTCATGCTGGGTTACATTGACTCGCTAGGCGACAAGTTTTGGACAACTCAGCTTCCCGACCATGTGGAGCGTGAAGGGATTGCTACCAAATGGCGCATGACGTATCTCGGCGACAGTGAGTCCCTCAATGAAGCCAACCGCACACTAGTCGAGATTACCAAACAGGCAGTCCTGTCGGTAGATGTCGAGATCACAGGCGAGGTCGAGATTGACGCCACGGTTAATGAGGCGATTGAGTACTATCTCGATTGGGAGCGGGAGTATCTTGCACACCTTGAACAGCCAAGCAAAACGTTTTCAATGTCTTTTGACAATAACTGAAAAGCCTGTATTCTGGTGGCTCCTCGCTGCTGGCCTGATTGCAGTTCTGACCGTACCGTTCCTATTCATCCCATCAAAGAACGAAGGGCGTGAGCGACTGCTTCGTGACTGCCGTGACCTGTCGGCGTTGGCAGAAGAACAACTGCCCCTACAGAACGTGGAGCTAAACATCCCGGTCATTTCGGTCAAAGGCATTGAGGAACTGCGGTTCGCGTGTCAAGGAGTGGCTGAGAACGCAGGTAGGCGTGTTGAAGTGACCGTGTACATCTTGCCCCATCCCGACCAACCGGACAGAGACACCATAGCATTCTTGGTTCATTAGAGGAGGGTCAAAGCACGGTTCGGTCTGCCCCAAATGTGCACACTGGGAATGTTGAAGGTGTAATGAGCCATAGCTGGATTACGGTCCGGCTTGCCGGGACGGAGAGCAATCGCGACGGCGTGGGCGCGCGCGTTACGGTCACGGCAGGCGATCTGTCGTATCTGAAGGAGACTCGCTCAGGGTTCGCGATTCTCCCCTGGCCGACGTTCGGTCTGGGCAGGCATGACGGCACGGTGGACGTTGAGGTGGAATGGCTGTCGGGGTTGACGGAGGTATTCGGGTTGGATATGACAGCCAAGAGGGAGTGTGCTCCAGGGAGTCGACTTACCTTCAATGCGCCTTCATCCCATTGGCGGAGAGCCCGGAGACGATGAAGGCGGACAAGAAGCATGGTTCACGGCGAGAATCGCATCCCTTATTGGATAGACCGGAGATTGACTGGCCTTGCAGGACCTGAGTATGACGCTACGATCTCGTTTAGGGCTGGCCTCTGAGCCTGAAGACCCCCCCCCAATATGGGAAATCCTGGATTAGATGGCTCTGGTACCTTCTTGTGGTCCTGGCTCTCGGCATTCCCACAGGATCTTGCCTGTCAGCGGATGAACCGAATGAAATCAGGGATACCCTTGAGGAGCGCGGTCTCTCCGAGGAGGAGGTTGCTTTGATGGTGAACGGGCACCCTGTCACCATCGACGAGTTTCTCTGGGCGCGAGAGGAAGACACTATAGGCAGGGCGCGAGCAGAGTCCACACTTGACCGGGTGGTCCCTGATGATGACCCTTCCCTACCTACAAAATTCAAGGACTGCCTCGAGTGCTTTCATGAGCACATGGACGACCCGACGAAGCCGTTGCCGGAGTCGTATGTTGCATTATTCCCAGCCCTCGAACTATACCGAACCTACAGCATCGACGCGGTTGCCCTCGCGGGGATTCTGTTGGACTACACCGCCTACGCGGCAGGGGTGGAAGCAGGGTACACGATGACCGTCGAGGAAGTTCAAGAAGCAGTCGACAAGATTCGGTTCTACTACGACAACCAGGGGAAGACCGTACCAATAGAATTCGCAAGCACAGGAGAGTTCATAGATACATTTATTCCTCCCGACCCCGAGCGCGAAGCATTCATCAAGACAATGGGAGGGGAAGAATATTGGACCAAGTACTTACCCGAGAAGGAACGGAGGAATGGAATAGCGGCGAAGTGGAGAGGGTCGATGTACGCTCCCTTGTATGCCCGGTCCGCTACAGAAGAAGAAGTAAATCAAGTCACGTGGAACACTTATATCGAGCTAATCGGGGACGCGACCGTAGAGTTCACCGGGACAATCGACATTGATGCAACACCTGAGCAATCATTGCAGTTCTTGGTAGACAAGGCAAGGGCGGATGGGGTACGAGATTAGTACACCCAAGTGAGATCTGCTCTATAGTCAATAGCCACAAGACCGGGCATCCAATGCCATGCATATTTGGTGACCAAGAGTGAAAACAACTTGAATGGCCTTGCAGGACCGATATCATGCCATCATCTCGTTTAGATCGCCCATTGAGCCTGAAGACTCCCAATATGGGGAATCCCGGCTAAAGACATAGCAGATGGTTGGCTGCATTTGGCCGCAAGGGGATCAAGATGCGAAGGGAAGAGGATTTGCCAGCGGCAGTGCTTATTCTTATGCTCCTTGGGCTGGTTGCCATTGGATGCGGGGACGACTCTAGTGTGCCGGTTGAACCGCCGCCTTCGCCCAGCGCCCATCTGAAAGCACCGGCTCCCCTAACGGCGGTCGTGGTAGTAACCGTGCCAACCCAGACACCGACCTTGGCAGCGACGCAGCCGGCGACTCCAACGCAGGCCCCGACTTCCGTGCCGACCACCACACCTACTCCTGAGCCTACGCCCACTTCCACCCTCTCCCCTACTCCTACCTACACGCCCGCTACAGAGCCTACTCCCACTTCCACCCTCTCTCCTACACCTACCTACACAGCCATTCCAGAGCCTACTCCCACTTCCACCCTCTCTCCTACACCTACCTACACAGCCACTCCAGAGCCTACTCCCACTTATACATCCTCTCCTACACCTACCTACACAGCCACTCCAGAGCCTACTCCCACTTACACACCCTCGCCTACACCTACCTACACAGCCACTCCAGAGCCTACTCCCACTTACACACCCTCGCCTACCGCTACTCCACATCCCGTTGTGTTGGAAGTTACTCCCAGGTCACCAACGCAGATGCTGGTCACGTGGAAGCTGACTGGTGACGATGCAACCAGCATCTCCCTATACAGGGATGATGAACTGGCGACGGTAGGGATTTCCAATACCCCATCATACGGGGACTCCGATCTCGATCCCAATACTCGCTACGAATACAGGATAGAGGTAGGCCGGCGCGACGGTTCAGTTGCTGTCGCCCACGGCACAGCTGCGACACTTGCGTATCCACCCCGAGTTTCTGGACTAACGAATATCCATTTTACGGAGTTCCAAGTGCCGATAATAGATGAGTTGAACCCAGAGTATACCGAGTACAGAGTCGCTGTCTTGGGAGGTCCTAGACCAGTGGTCTCCGACTGGAGTAGCAGCAAGTGCAGAAGAATCGACGGGCTCCGCCGCAACACTGGGTACGACATCTCTGTTGTAGCGAGGAATCTGGACGGAATAGAGGCTCCTGCGACCAAGCTCGCGAGTGGATACGATATCCCCCAAAAATTCTTTCATACCACATCACTGCCGGCCAGTGACGATCCATGGGTCAAGGCCAGAGTTGGCGACCTTGGCCGTGTATTTGGACTTACGGAAGCGGCCGTCGAGTGGATGAACAGCGACATTCACATTAAATGGGTACGACCCGAGCCTGGCTGGTTCGGCTTCCTGTAATTGATTAGCGGTTTCAGGGCCCGTAGAGGGGTTGCGGTGAATGCAGGGCGCTGGTTTAGACTTAGGCTATGTGCAAGTCCCAAGGCATGCCCCCCTCTGAACGCGATGAGATTATCGCGTTGGTGACGCGGCTTCAAGAGCAGAACGCGCGGTTGACGGCAGCCAACGAAGAGTTGCATAAGGAACTCGCCGAGGCCAAGCGAGCGGGAAAGCGTCAGGCGGCTCCGTTCTCCAAGGGCAGGCGAACCAGCAAGCCCAAGCGTCCTGGCCGCAAGCCGGGTATGGGACTGTTCAGCTACCGCAAGCCGCCGTCTGCCGATGAGGTGACCGAGCCGGTTGAAGACGTGCCGGTGTCGGGGGACACATGCCCGGGATGTGGAGGCAGACTCGAGGATGCAGGTGTGAGTATAGCCTATGTAACCGACCTGCCACGTGTTCTGCGTCCGCAGGTGAGAGCGTATCGTGTGCAGGTATGCCGGTGCCGGTCGTGCGGCAAGGCTGTGCGAGGGCGGCATCCCGACATAGCGCCGGACCAGTACGGGGCCAGCGCCCACCGAGTGGGGAAGCGGCTGATGGCTGCGGCCCACGTGCTCCACTATGGGGTGGGCGTTCCGGTACGGAAGGTTCCTGCCGTTCTCAGAGCGCTGACCGGGGTGAGAGTGAGTCAGGGAGCGATCAGCCAGGACGCGCTGCGTCGTGCTGCTGGTGCGGTGGGTGATGCCTACAGCAGGCTGCGGACATCGGTACGGGCGAGTCCCCTCGTCCACACCGACGACACGGGCTGGCGAGTGGGAGGCGAGCGAGCGTTTCTGATGGCGTTCGAGACGGAAGAGGCGACGGTCTATCAGGTCCGTGCTCGTCACCGGAACGAAGAGGTGCGGGAGGTGGTCCCCTCGGACTATGGAGGGGTGATGGTGACTGATCGAGGACGGAGCTACGACGCCCAGGCGCTGTCCGGGATCAAGCAGCAGAAGTGTCTGGCGCACGTACTGCGCTCGGTCAGTGAGGTGGTTCATACCAAGACAGGGAGAGGACGCAGCTTCGGCAAGAGTCTGAGTGCGCTTTTGCGAGAAGCCATGGACCTGTGGAGGGCATATCACCGAGGTGAGGCTGTCGACTTTGGTGTGCAGGCCGAGCGGTTGAAGCGCCAGGTGAGCTATCATCTCCGCGACCGACCGATGACGGATGCGGACAACTACAGGTTGCAGAACGAACTTGGCTGGCACGACGATCGTGGCAACCTGCTGCGCTTTCTGGACGATCCGAGCATTGAGCCGACCAACAACCGTGCTGAGCGAGCGCTCCGCCCGGCAGTGATCGCGCGGAAGGTGTCACACTGCTCGAAGAACGAGGAAGGGGCCGATGCGTTCTCGGCTTTCACCAGCGTAATCAGGACGTTGGAACGCAATGGAGGCGACCAGCCTGTCGTGGACCGGCTCTGCGCTGTGTTCAGCGGCCCTCCCCTTCACTCCCCTTCAGTCTGAACGCCTCTCTCCCTGCCAGCCGCTAATCAATTACGGCTTCCTTTTCGGAGGACGCATCGGAGTCGGCCATACCGGCATGCATGGGCTTATGCACGAAGTTATGCATGCCTTTTGGAGCCACTGGGATGGATTCCCAGAGCCCTGCGACCGGATGAACATCTACACGTTCCGGCGCGATGCAGCTCAATTCGTCCTCGATTTCCGTGAACATGACCTATCTGGGAAGCCGAATCCATGGGAGCCGTGGCGCCCCTATTTCGACTGGATGGTGCAGTTGTTGGAAATCGATACACCGGACGGAGAAAATTACTGGGACATTCTAGAAGAGAGGGATTTTCATAGGCTGGGCTGGTTCTACCACTTGATTGAGACTTCCATCCCGGCCCATGCGGCTGGGAAGATGGATCTAATCCCCCCACCTCTCCAAGAGTATATGCGCGGTTTCCTCGAAGAAGGCAAGAGCACAACATGGGCTGAGGAAGCGGCATGGTATTCGAGGCTCAGCGAAGAAGACCAGCGACTTTGGCAGCAACTGGCTGGAGAACACAACGGTTGGACGCCGCTGGATCTGCGCGATCATGCACGAGTCCAAGATGCCGTGATAGACGAATCGCTGAGAGAGTCCTTGAGAGCAACCGAACGACAAAAGCTCATTGATTTCATCAATACTCTGGAAGACGTAGCTAAATTTGAGCATTGGCGTAAAGACCCTCATTTCTGGCGCCGTTACCTTGAGGATCGCATTGCCCTTGTGCCACTCTACTTGAATGAGTTGGATTCGTCATTGGGTATAGAGCTGGATGATACCACCTTTGACGCCGTGGTCGAGGCTCTACGGACAATCTGGCGTTTTCGTATGGGCACGGAATACTGGTCTGATGTTCACGAGTCAGTCTCGAACAGTGAAAGTCTTTCCGAGGCTCAGCGGACGGCCCTTTTCTGGCTGATCGGAGGCAAGTCCATATCCAGCGCCTCATCCACATTCGGTAGACGCCTCGATTCCAATCGCTGGCTGCTATTTGGCTCAGCTGAGCACGTGCCGACATACGAAAGCATTCAGCTAACTCCCGCAAGTCATGACCAGCTAGGAATGTTGCTCCACCGCGAGGTGGCCAATACCGAGGGACTAAGGATCGATTTCTCCTTCGAAATTGGGGGTGGGTCCGGAGCCGATGGGATCGCTCTCCTACTACTGAAAACCATGCCCGACTTAGACCTGTTTGAGCAGCGTTACCACTATGGGGGTGGTTGGGGCTCCCACTATCTCAATGGATATGCCGTAGTTTTCGATACTTTCTTAAATGAAACGGAGGTCTATAAAGTCGGAGGACGACGATTCCTCTTCCCCATCACTGATCCTTCACGCAACTTTGTCGCGCTCGCCGAATTGGGACCGAGGTCTGATGTCTTTGATATTACTCACCTAGCGTACAAGAATCTCGATCAGAACCTCAGAAACACTGGTGTATTCGATGCGGAGGTCGAATTAGGCGGTGACGGCCGCCTCAAGGTGTATCTGTCAAACGCAGAGATTGGGATGGAGAGAACTCTCGCCATAGACCACACCATCGAGAATTACACACCATTTGACGGGTACATTGCGTTCATGGGGGCTACCGGTGGCCTAACCAATCGGCACTTCATTCATTCGGTAAGATTTGCCGGAGAATAAAGGCCTCGATAAAACCCAGCCGGACTGTAACCAGGATTTCCCATATTGGGGGTCTTCAGGCTCAGAGGCCAGTTCTAAACGAGATCGTAGAGTCATACTCAGGTCCTGCAAGGCCAGTCAATCTCCGGTCTATCCAATAAGGGATGCGATTCTCGCCGTGAATCATGCTTCTTGTCTGTCTTCATCGTCTCCGGGCTCTCCGCCAATGGGATGAAGGACAAAACGAAATTCGACCTGGCAAAAACGTTTAGGCAGTTCCCATACGACGGCGCCTCATTGTGCAGCGATCTCCAAGAAGTGAGTTCAATAGGCGATGGGACGGTTGGGTTCCTTCCGGTCAAACGTTACAAAACAGGCGGTGACAACATAACTGATTTCGAAAAACGGGTGGGGTACAAAGTGTTCTCCATAGACGGTGACGGTTGGTTCAGGCAAGTTGACCACATCTTCGGGTCAAACGACATACTGGACCGCAAAGATCGAAGCGTGTTCTCAAGCCTCGGCGAACCCAACGACATCCCCGACCCCGAGGCGCCATAACGACTGAGGAGGTTGTGATGTGCGTTGAAAGGCGACGCCAGGTTCCGCGCCGTCGGTAGTCCTCCACGCCCGTCCCAGCGGCCCCACCCTTTCCAGCAGACTCCTGTGGGAGACGAACAGGGGCACAGTGACCCCGGTTCGCTCCATCTCTTCTCTTGCGACTCGCAGGAAGTGTGTCTGAGCGATCTCGTCCTCGAATACGACCAACACCGAGGGTTGCACGCCGTGATCGTCGGTGGGCCGGTGCGAGGAGTAGTAGCGCAGGTAGGGGGCGATGCGTGCGGCCATCGTAGCGGGCCGCACGGCTCGGCGCTCCCATTCCAGGAAGAAGGGCCATGTCCTTTCGCCCCTTCGCAGGACGCCGTAGGCATCGGGATGGATGGAGCGTAGCCGACCGTCGCGGCGGAAGTAGCGGGACGCCCTGCTGGGCGGGTCGAACTGGACGACCTCCCTGGAGCGGGAGTGCGCCTGCCTCTCGAGGACGGCGACGAACCAGTGGACGGCCTCGGTGTGCTCGACGTTCCTGAGCAGCTGTCGACTTCTCCTGCCGGAGACGTTGCGCCAGTCCAGAGGGATCTCAGGGTCTGCGGCCGTCACGCTCCACCGTGACCTCGCCGCGCCCACCGATGACCGGTCCCTGCGGGCGAGCATCGCCAGCCCCCGGTCTGCGAGGGCAAGGCGTCGGCCTCCCTCGACATGGAGATTGACCGCGAGGCCCAACCCCTGGATCCTTACGAGGATGCGGGAGAGCATCGAGCGCTTCACGCCAAGCAGCTCTCCCAGGTGGGCGGGCGCGATCCAGGGCCAGTCCGAGAGCAGGTCGAGTGCGCGCTTCTCGGCGGGCTTGAGCATGGCGGGCAGCATCCAGCCGGGGACTTGATGCTCCGGCCCTTCCAGCGTAATCTCACCGGGCAAGAAGACCTTCGACGGAGGCTTCTCGACGGGCCATGCTCCCCGCCGCCTCACATACGACAGGGCGGTTCGGAGGTCGAGGAGCGCCGGTCCCGACGGCGGACGCCAGATGGGGGCGTTGGCTCCTGCGCTGGCGGCGTCGCGCTCCAGTGCGAGGAAGACGATTGAGGGCGCTCCGGCCATGCGCCTTCGCGCGTGCCTCAGTCGCACCTCGTCGGGCATGAGCATGAGGACGGCGCTCGGCCTAAATGCTTCGCGCAGCCTCCACAGGCGCTTGGAGAATGCCGTCCTGTCGGCGGTGAGTCCCTGCCTGACGACTGCGACGGTCCTTCCGTCCGGGAGCGTCATGGCGGCGTCCATGGGCATGGCGCGGTACCACCTGAAGCGGATGGGATACGCGGCGTTAGATACTGCGGTGGCGAGGCGGTAGACGACGGCTGCTGAGTCGAGTCTCTCCATGAGGACGCGCCGCGACTGCTCTGAGACGGGGCACCTCGCGAGCAGTTCGTCGACCGTCATGCCCTCGTCTCTCGCCAGCCGGTGCAGCCCGGCTGCGGTGAGGCAGTAGCGCCGTGTCGGGGGGATGATCGGAGAGGCATGTGGAACTGAGGCTATCAGCCTCCCGCTCTCCAGCTTTCGGACGGCCTCGTAGACCGCGCCCCTCGACCGGCCGGAGACGGCGACCATCTCCAGCCGGTCGAGGAAGGGCATGGCGGCCAGACGCCTGAGAAGCTCCGTCTCGCACGCTTCGGGCCTCATTCCTCACGCTCCTCGTCCGTCGGGCCACCCTGACCGTCTCCTATGGGCGGGCGGTTGTGCTTGCTGCGCTGCCTTCGCCTTTGCTCCGGGTCCTGGGCCGCGTCGTCCTTCGTGTCGTCCTTCGAGTCGCCGTCGCCGCTCTTCAGCCTGTCCAGGCCGTCACGAAAATCCTCCACGCGCTTTCGGGCCTCGGCCTGCTGCGCTGCGATCTCCTCGTCGGTCGTGACGTAGGAAGACGACGCGGCACGGATGAGCTCGGCACGCTCAGCGTCTCCTCCATCCGGCTTGCGGACCATCATCGAGAATGCGGGCATCCGCTCGGTCCCGACTGTGGCGCGGACGTAACAGTGGTGCACAGGGAGCGACACCATGTCGTCCTCGGTCACTCTGTCCTTGCCGAGCTCCCAGACGAGTTGGCGGGCGTCGTTCCCTGCGACCTGGAAGATCGCCAGGCATCCGACGTTGGCAAGGAGGGTATCCCGCATGGTCGGGGAGAGGTCGTCGAGCTTAGCGAGGCTCTGGGTGGCGAGGACGAACGACGCTCCGAACTTGCCGAGCTCGCTGAGCATCGACTCGTAGTCCACGCCGGGCATCGACTGCATCTCGTCGACGACGACCAGCGCGCCGCGCCTCTTCTCCGGCGGCAGGCCTCCCTGCTCGCGTATCACGGCGTCGACGAGGTTGAGCAGCGACGCGCCCACAAGGGCGGCCACGTCCCTTCCGACGACTCCCTGTGCGGTGGAGACGAGCAGGATGCCGCCTTCGAGGATGGTGCGGCGCATGTCGATGGTGGAGCGGGGCTGTCCTATGATGGCCCTCGCCCGCTTGGACGACGCGTAGTAGGAGAGTCGGGTCTGCACCGGGGCGAGCGCCTCGGCCTTGTACTCGTGACGCCACTTGCCGAAGTCCCTCGCCCACCACTCGAGGAGGTAGGGGTCGGAGACCTTCTCCAGGACGCGCTCGCGGAAGGCGTCGAGCGAGAGGAGGGGCAGCGCGTCCAGGATGGTGTACTGCTCGTGCTCGTCCGTCTCGGGGTGCTCGTTTGCCTCGTGGAGCGTCTTTACGGTCTGTTCGAGGATCGACTGCATCCTCGGCCCCCACTGGTCCCAGAGCCCTCGCGCCACCCTGACCACCGAGTCGGCGGTGCGGTCGCGGTCGGCAAAGATGCGTGTGTCCAGCAGGTTGATGCCGGGAGCGCCCCCGTTGTCCGCAAGGTCGATGAGACGCACCCTGTCGGCTATCTCTTCGGGGACGTGCTCCAGCAGTCCTCCCACGAGGTCTGCGTGGGGATCGACGACGACGATGGCGTCTCCGTCCCTGCCCTTGGCCTTCTCGCGCATCTTGTGCGCCACCAGGTGCTGCATGAGGGTCGACTTGCCCATTCGGGTGCGGGCGACGTAGAGGTGGTGGCGATGGAGCAGGTCGTCGGGGAACCTGATGGGCCGGGGCTTGCCCGCCGTGGTGTCTCCCACCAGGGCTCCTCCCTTCACGCCTCGCGCCGACGGCATGAGTACCCTTGCGCCGGAGCGTTCCACCAGGGGCGTCTCGTCCCCGGCTCCGGGCGGGTGCCACAGGGCGGCGGCCTCGCGGACTCCCAGGATGCTCCGGCCCCCGAACAGGCCGGGGCCTGACGAGTGCATCATCGACGGGTTGGGGACGACGGGTCGCACGCCGCCGACCTTGAAGCGCGCACCTGCGGGGTGGTCGTAGTGGCGGTATGCCGCCGCGACCGGGCCGAGCAGATCCCTCGCGCGCTCACGCCGCTCCTTCGGCTCGCCCTTCGGAAGGACGGCGACGACCTGCAGCTCGGCGTCGAAGGCGATGCGGGCGACCTTCTCCTTGATCAGGAGCGGGTCGTAGACGCGGGAGCGTGCCTTCTTGATGCGCCACCACGCCCATCCCGCCACCGTCAGGGCGGCGGCTATGCCGGCTCCCATGAGCGCGGCCTTCCACGTCTCACCGTCCCGCACCCACAGGTAGCCTCTGAGGGCTGCCAGGGCCGCGACCCCCAGGACCGCCATGGTCGTGACGTCGGTCTGTTGGTGGCGGACCTGGTTGGAGTACGAGGAGTCGCGGGGCTCCGGTACGGGCCGCCTGTGCGCCTTTTCGAGGTGGCTCTGCGACCAGTCGGGTCCGAGGGACCGAAGCATCAGCCTCGTCACGACGCGCTCGTCCTCGTTGAGGTTGGACAGAGCGCCGAGCAGGGCGATGATGGGGTCGGAGCCGGGGTCTAGCAGGTCGTCGTCGCGGAAGGTTCGCAGGGGCACGTACTCGGGGCCGCTCGCCCGGAGGGTCATCGACCACGCCTCCTCTCCCTCGTCGAGCCGCAGGGGGTCGTCCCGCTCCGACACCTCGTGGATGCGGGCCTGGGGGTAGTGCGCGGAGACCTGTCCGCGCACCACCTGTTCGTCGAGGCATCGCGCCATCAGGGTCACGCCGTCTACGTCTCCGGCCAGCTCGAGGGAGAAGGGCTCCGGGACCGCGATGGACTGGAGCATGTTCTCGACTCCGAGCATGGTGCGCTCGCCCGTGCGCGGCGGCGTGACCGCCAGCAGGACCGGAGGTTTTTTGTCCAGTCTTTCTCCGAACAGTATTTTCTTTGGATTGAGTTTCATGGTTTTTTCCTTTCTCTATTGGTGTTTTCACCTGCCTCATATTCCCTTCGTTCCGATCTCTTCCTCCGGCCTTCGTCGGCCAGCGGTCTCGTCCTCTTCTCTTTCACCCTTGCTGGGGGTCTCTCTATGCGTCGTCGTCGTTCCGTCTATGGGAACCGGGCCTCCACTCGATGACTTCCGTCTCCTCCGGGGTGGCCTCGATGCGGACGGGGAAGCGGTGTCCCCTCGTCAGCAGCAGCCCGTCCCCGCGCGGGCAGGACAGCAGCCATCTTTGGAGGTCTTCGGGCAGGTCGAAGGCGTCGCCCACTGCGCTCACGGCGGCTGCGTCCTGCTGGAGCAGGAGCTTGAAGGCGGCGTTCTGCAGGAGCGCCCGACCGGAGTGGCCGGTTATTGCCCGCGACGTGTCCTCACTCAAAAGGTCCTGGACGTCCTGGGTGATGAACTGGAGGCCGAGGCGGTGCTTGCGCGCTCGCTTGGCGACCGAGACGAGGAAGGCCGCGCCCTCCGGGTGCTGCATGATCGACCACACCTCGTCGACGACCAGCAGTCGGGGCTTGGGGTCCTGGGCGGCGGCGGCCCACACCGTCTCGGTGCAGACCATCGCGGCGGCGGGGCGAAGCTCCGGCTCCAGCAGGCGCAGGTCGAAGACGGTGACGAGGGCCTCGCTGGAGAGAAGGTCGTCGCCCTCGTCCGAGAGCAGGTGTCTGAGGCTGCCGGTGGCGAAGGGCCTCAGGAGGCGGGCCAAGCCGGGATCGCCTGCCTCGTCCTCTTGCAGGTATTTATAAAAGTCGCGGAACCCCGTGCGCTCCCTGGGCCGGGCGTAGTAGCCCGCCAGTGCGTGGTCGAGGGATGCCCTGCGCTCGGCACTCAGACGCTCACCCACCATCACCTCGATGAGGCGTCTGAGGCTGCCGATGCGCTGGAGGAGCTCCTCGGAGTCGCCCTTGTCGATGACGAAAGGGTTCATGCCCTGGCCGGGGACGCCGGGCGACAGAACGCGTCCGCCCGCGGCGCGGGCCATGTCCGCGTACTCGCCCTCCGGGTCGATCACGTAGGCGGTGACGCCGCGCGTCAGGCCTCTGAGCACCCCCAGCTTGGTCGAGAAGGACTTCCCGGAACCGGAACGAGCCAGCACCGCTGTGTTTGCGTTGAGGTGCGTTCCGTCCCAGGGGTCGTATACGACCGGGGCGCAGGCCCTCATGTCGATGCCGTAGAGGGTGCCACTGCGGGTGTCGAGGTCGGGAGGCGAGAAGGGGAAGAGCCGCGTCAATGACGAGGTATCCAGCGTGCGCCATGTCGCGACGGCGTTCAACGCGAGTGGCAGGCCGGACAAGAGACCTTCGCGCTGTCTGAAGGAGAGGTTGTCCAGCTTGCCGAGGGTGGCGGCGAAGTGTGCCTTCGCCCGCTGGGTCATCTCCTTCAGCGAGTCCTCGTCCTTCGCGTGCAGCGTCACGGAAAGCGATGAATGAAACAGCCGCTCCCTGCCTCGCTGCACCTCGTCGCGCAGCCTGGTCACGTCCTCCAGGGCGATCTCGGCCTCGGGGGACAGGGAGCGTCCGCGCTTCAGCGACAGGGACTGGGCCGACTCGAAGCGCACCTTCTGCCACTCCAGGGTGCGGGCAGCCTGCTCAGCCGGTATCGGCCCCAGGTGTATCGACAGGTCCATCGGCGCTCCGGCGGCCATCAGTCCCTGCAGAAAGCCCGGAGCCAGCGACCTCGGCCACTTGCCGAGATGCAATGAGCGGACGAGGCGGTCGCCAATACGCACGTCGCGGCGATTGATCTCCACCTCTACCGGCGTCTTATCGTCGAATTCGCCGGGCGTGCCGCCGAGGGAGGCGGACACGAGGAACATCCGCAATTGACGGTTTCTGAGGGGATGGACGGACAGGCCGGCCCTCGCCAGCAGTCCGTGCAGTTCGTCGACGCGCCCGAACTCGCACACGGCGTAGAAGCGCCGGTCGAGGATGCCGTCGCGGGTCTCAAGGTCGGTGAGCAGTCGCCGGAGCGACTCGGAAGCCGCCTTCGTCTGCGGGGGCAGGTCTTCGGGCTGGGTCTGTTGCAGGCGCTCCCGCATCCCGTCGAGGCGAGGCGGGTGCTGCCTGATGAGCAGCTGCGCGGGGAAGTCGAGGGCGTTGAGCGCACCCGCGAATGCTCCCAGCTTCGGCTCGTCGATCTCGAGGCCCATCACCTCGCAGACGCCGAGCTTCACCCCGTCGAGGCGCACGGGCCCGTCGTCGTCGAGGTGGGACAGCATGAAGAAGAGCTGTAGCTCCGGTAACGGCCTCGGCATAAGTTCTTCAGGCTGGGAGGCAATCTCTTGTCCGTCTCTCCCACCACCTCGTCCGGCGACGCTCTCCTCCGGCGGCTCCTCCGTTCCACGCCTCGTAATTCGTCTGATCAGTTCTCTCAATTCAGTGTTCTCCTTGTCTTGCCTTTAGGGGAATGGGACGATGCCGCTCCGCAGGAGCGCGGCCACGATCTTGGCCGACAGGACCAGGACGAGGCCGACGACCGCGCCTATGACGGCGCTCCTCGCCTTTCCTCCGCCTCGCTCGTCGCTGCCCTCGGCCATGAGGACGAAGCCCGCCCAGACGATGGCGAAGAAACAGACGCCGGAGGCGACGTAGGCCATCGCGGTGAGCGCCTCGTCGAATGCGTGAAGCATTGCCTCCTCTTCCGGCGCGGCCCCCATGAGAACGAGGGCCGCGCCGACGAACGGCAACAAGATCGCCGCGCGCCTCACCAGGGCCACTCCCAACCCAGGAAGTCGAACCAGTCGCGCAGGTCGTCTCCGGCGGGCGACTGCTCGGCGGGCGGCTCTACGGGCTCAGGTTCAGGCTTTACGAAAAGCTCGAAAGGCGCGTCAGAGCCCACGCTCGACTCCATGGACAAAAACTCTTCTCTCGTGCGGTCGAGCGGCTCGTGCTCCTCCACCAAGGCGTCGACGCGCTCCGGGTGGACGATCGTGAGGGTCACGTCCTTGTAGACCGTCTCACCGGGTATCGAAAGGACAGCGCTGACGACGTGGTGCGTGGTCGTTCCGTTGTCGTGCGTCACGGTGACCGTCTCGCTGACGGTTCGGCTCGTCCCAGGTCTCCACAGGCTCACCGTCCGGGTGCGGTACTCCGTCCGCTCCGAGTGGTGCGTGAGCTGCGTCAACGGCGGCAACGGGATGCTGAGCGTCGCCTCCGGGCTCGCGTCTATGGTCAGGGCATGGACGGCCTCGTCTGTTGCGACGGGAAGGGAAAAAAGAGTCTCGCCGTCCGGCACGAAGGCCACGCTCGACACCGAGCCTCCACTCGCTACTGTGACGGTCCCGGTGATTTCCGTGACCTCGGCCTCCATCACCGCCGTCACCGTCTCTTCGTGATGCCCGGCCGAAGTGGGAAGCTCCACCATCTCCTCGATGGCGGTTACGCAGTCGGACTCGACCGCTCCCTCTACGGCCCCCGGCGTCCAACCAAGCGAGACGACACGGAGATCACACAACTCCCCCGCCACGACTGGCAGGGGAAAGGGAAGCTGCGCTTCCTTTACGGTGACGGCTCCCGCCTGCCCCAGGTCGTCCTCCCACGAGAACGTGAAGGACGGTGCAGGGCCGTTCAGGGGCAGCGAGTAGTCGATCCGCTCTCCCTCGGCCAGCCTCGACGACCCCCGGAAGCGAAGGGCGAGGCCGCTCTGTCCGCCGAAGGCCCGGACGCGGAGGTCGAGGCTTGTGGCGGCGCGCAGGGTCACGGCGGCGCTGTCTCCCGACACGTGGAGCCTCTCAATGAAAATTCTCCGTCCGGGAACCGGCTCCGGGGGCTGGAACTCGATCTCCGGCGATGTCCAGCCCCCTTCCGGCTCGTGCTCGTCGGCAACGGCGGTTCCGGGAACGGCGACGAGCAGGAGTGCGAGGACGGATGCCCCCGCGAGGGCGCTCAGGAATCTTCCCCGCTTTAGACGCCGGGGATTCTTCTTCCCGTCTTGGCCTGCGGCCCGACGCCCGTTGAGGTGATCGTTCTCTCTCGCAGTGTTCTCGCGGCGCTTGCCGAACCAGCCGTGCGGACGGAAGGGCGTCCGTCCATCTCGCCGTCTGCGGTTTCTCCGCATCCTGCGGAGCCCGCGCCTTGCCATGACCCGCAGCCTCCGAGCCCCGCGCCTGCCCCTTTTCGCCATCAGGCTGAGCGGGCCAGGCCCGCTCTCGACCGGCGCGGGCGGCTCGTTCCGCACCAGCTGGGCCGGAGACCCGGCGTAGAGCCGGGCCCCCAGCCGGTACTTCAACAGGTCGGCGGCCACCAGCGGCAGCCGCCTTCCTCCGATCTTCCCCACGACCATCGCGATTCCCGCGAGTCCGATTACGGCGGCCAGAGCCATCCGCATCTCGGACGGTCCGGGGGCGTAGCCGTACGCGCCGTAGGACACGGCACACACGGCCGTGATCGCCACGATCTGGGGGAAGGTGAACCACAGCAGGACCCTGTCCTCGGCCTGCACATGGGTCGGCACTTCGTGCTCTCTCATTTTCTTGTCCTCCCTTCGTCTATCCGGTGCCGGTTTCGACGGTCTCGCCCCCGGCGCTCTCGGGCGTGGGGATGGGCACGTTGGGGTCCACGGGCGAACCGACGACGGCGTTCATCACCAGCTCGACGACGCCGTAGGCCACCATCGCCAGGATGATGCCGGCGAGAGCGGTCATCATCGCGCTCTTCCCTCGCTCCATCTGCTGGGGCGCTCCACTGGCCGTCAGATACATGTATGCCCCAAACACGAAGAATCCCACTCCGACGACGCCAACGACGCCGAGCAGGATTCCGACCAGGTTGGAAATGGTCTGCGTCAACTGTTCCATTTTTTTCTTCCCTTTCTCGTTCAGAGTTTTTTGTCCGTCACGTTCCGTTCATGCCGCGTTCACTCGCTTACCCGCACATCGCTCCCACCTCCTTCGCCATCTCGATAGGCGCGGACACTGTCCGCTTGTCGTTACTCCCCCGCGCTCCTCGGCGCTGCGCCGCTCGCACCGCCTCCGCCCGATGGGGTCGCAAGGGATGCCGCCGAGCTGATGCCGCTCGCGGCGGCCGAAAGTCCCGCGCTCGCCGCCATCGCCCCCACCGCAGCGCCTCCCGGCCCTCCGGCGGCTCCTCCCGCCAGAAGCCCGATGGTCTTCGCCGACCGCATTAGCGACGAGGGCAGGTTCATGCCGAAGTAGAGGGTGCTGAGCCAGGCGTCGAACGTCCCGGCGTTGCCGAGCATCGATGGGACCTTGGTCGCCATGTAGACGAACGCTAGGGACATCAGCAATTTCCAGACCAGGTCCTGCACCGGCTCGAATGCCGCCACCGACGCGTACTCGTTGAGGAACCCGAAACCGAAGGCCAGGGCGATGAGCTGCACCGCCTGCTGGAAGACCGTCGTCATGAAGAGCCGGAGCCAGTGGCGGCCCCAGCCCGCCGTGTGGGGCAGTATCCACAGCCCCAACGCGATGGGAGCAAGTGCCAGAAGGATGTCGATCAGTGCGAGGCGCAGCACCATCTGCACCAGCACGTAGAGCACGAAGAATCCGTAGACTAGGTAGAGCAGCGCCAGGACCTGGGTCATGCCGACGCTCCCGGCCTCGACCGCCACGAGCAGCGTGTTCAGCGGAGCCCTGAGCAAGTCTCCGGGGTTGACGCTCAGCGACGCGGCGACGAAGCCGGAGACGGCGTGCGCCACGTCGATCACGAGGGCGCACCACCACAGGGACGAGGCTGCCGCCACGAGGCCGAGCACGAGACGCGGGACCATCTCCCGCCACCCGTCTTGGGCCCTGCCGAGGTGCTGCTGCACGATAAAGCTCAGCCCCATCCAGCCCAGGATGACCACCAGCGCACCCGACGTGACGGCCCAGACGACCGTCCAAGCCTGCCTGACCATCTCGTGGCCGTAGGTGAGATCGGGAGGTGTCCCGGTGAGGATATCGCTCATCGCCGTCTACCCTCCCCGGCACTCGTCGGCGTCGGAGCGGCTCGCCCGCTCGACGACTCCGCACAGCGTTCCGTGCACTCCCTCGATCACCCATCGGGCGAAGGCCCTCGCCCAGCGCGACGGGTCGAGCGCTCCGAGCACCCGGTCCCACAGGCCGCCGGGCTGGTGCACGGGGATGACGGCGTAGAACACCGCCGACTCCCCGGCGCTCGGGTTGACCGCCAGCATGACGAGGAGGTATGGCCGCTCCGGGTCGAGGTCGGGGTGCTGTTCGAAGGCGGGATACTCCCACGAGTGCTCCCAGCCGTCGCTCAATCGCTTGACCCCTCCGATGACCCTGTACATGGTCGATATCCACTCGCCGGTGTCGGCGTCGCGGACGGCGTAGAAGAGCGTCTCGATCTCGCGGTCGAAGACGGGCCTTGCGATGAACTCGCCCTCTTTCTTGCGCTCGACGAAGTCCCGGTCGGCGTTGACCAGGACGATGCCTTCATGGGCCTGCGCCAAGACGATTCCGCCTGACTGGATGGTCATAAGCGCCGCGAGCAGCAGCGCTGCGACCAACGGAACCAACCGCCTGGCTGACGGAACTCTCGATTGCGTTGACACCTCGTCGCCTCCTCGTCGGTGGTCGAGCCGAAGCTCGTGCAATCGAGTGTGAGGAGTCCGAAATCGCAGGCCAACCACATATAACGGGTGTCACATATGACAGGTGTCACGCTTGACAGGTGACACGCATGACACCCGTTATGGCGCGTTGGAATCGCGGGCACTCTCGTGGTGTCATGGGCGTGTACAGGAAAAGGGAGTAGCTCAGTCCAAGGGAAGACTGTCTGATCCATAGCTGAAACGGGGGTGAAAACCCCCTACAGGACTATTCCAGTAAGCACTTCGGTTCCACAGGGAGTTCCGGCCACGTCGGACAGCCGCAGGTACGGAAGTGGACAAAACGCCGGTTGGTGAATCGGAGGAGAGTGGACAGTGACAGCTACGGAAGCGGACAAAACGCCGGTGCAGGGCGAGCCGGAGACGGACGGGGATGACATGTACCCGGATGAGAGCAGGAGTCTGGAGAACCTGCGGCACATGCGGCTCATGGCGCTGCTGCGGGACATGATCGACGCGGAGGGCGGTGAGAAGGCGGCGAGATCGCTGGGTGTCAGCTACAGAACGGTGTCCCGGACCATCGAGTCGGACAGGCTGACCGAGCGGATGAGCGCCGTGTTGGAGCGGCACCTGCTGCTGGGGGGCGGCTCGGCTGCCGCCCAGCAACAGAAGAGTATCAAGGCTCTGGAGGAGCGTGTGTACGCAATGGAAGAAAAACTTGGAAGCGGCCTCGAAGAGCTTCGTGGGGTCTTCGAGAAAGGCATCGAGGGGCTGCGGGAAGAGCATGCGCAGGGGCTGCGGCAGTTGGAGCGGCGGCTGGTGAAGGTGGAGGACGGACGGGGCGATCGGGACTCGGCGGTGGACAGCCAGGATGCCGTGGACAATCCGGCGGTGAAGCCCGCGTGGAGGCCGTACCGCGACCTGGTGACCCTAGAGCTGGAGCCGGGCGAAGAGCAGGTCTACGGCGACGCGACGCCGCTGATCGTCGAGTGGAGGAGGGCGAGGGCCGAGTTTCTCGATGCCAAAGACGGGTTGAGCAGGGCAATCGCAGAGGAGTGGATGCGGGAGCTGGAGATCGAGCTGATCGGCGAGCGCGAGCTGACCCTGCCTCCTCGCACGTATCCCTGGGACGGCTCCGACCGGCGGGACGAGGTGTGGCGGCGAACGAAAGCGCTGGAGAGGGCGCGCGTGGAGCGGTCAAGGGCGCAGGTCAGGAGTTGGATTCGCAGGGTCCTGACCCTGGGGCGGTGGCGAGACTAGCCCCTGTCGCATTGTTGTCGCATCGGAGTAAGTGATCCGGGCGGACAGGCCCCGGAACCCTTCCATCCGCTCGGTTGTTCGACGATACTGAGATCAGTCTCAGGCTTTTTCCAGTGTTTCGTGCCAAGAAAACTGGAGGGTTCATCCCAAACCCGGGAACGACCGCCTAGGATAGAGCGCTGCTCTCCGAACGGTCGGCCCAACAGGGATAAGCGTCTCCCTGCTGCGTGATGCGGTCGATGGATTGAGCTCTGCTCTCCCGACCCCGCATCGAAAGACGGGATACATCGGTCGGAGTGCTAATGCCTCTCCGTCCGCTTCCTCATGCCTGCTGAACGGCTTCTGATGGCCTAGACGCAGGTTCCTCACACACGCGCCGGTCTGCGATGACGTTCGCGGTCCGGTCCTTCCCATAATGACGCAGCTCCCCAGACCGACGTCCGGCTCTGGCAGGACTCGTCACCTTCCCCCCAACTCTTTCGTCTTGCGGTCGGCACTCGTTCGATTCGCATTCCCCCGCCGCGGCTCCCTGAAGTCTCTCCCAGACCCCAGGCCGAGCTGCGCCCTTTTCCCCTCACGCCGTCCGGCAACTCCCCAGTTGCGGTCGTCGCTTTTTCCACGCACCCGCGTTCGATGGCATCCGTCGAAAGGGGCTGCGCACACGTCACGGCAGCACTACGCAAAAGATCCTCGCGCTTCGGATGCAGGGCGAGGCCATGAATAGAAGGAGGTTCGCATGAACGCTTGGAAACGGGTCATACGGTTCATTGGAGCAGTCGTCGGGTTCGCGATGCGGCGCAGGAGGTTGTCGATCGCGGTCGTAATTGTGGCGCTGCTGGTCGTGCCGCTCGCGCTCACCGGGGACGGAGAGGTTTTCGTGTTGAACGCGGTCGGGCTCGGGCTCGCGGCGCTGATAGTTCGGCGGCTTACGCGGTTCGGAGGAGGACGGCATGGAGATCGGTAGGCGGATCGGACGAGCAGCAAGGGCCGTCGTACGCCACACACGAGAGGCGGCATGGCGGCCCGTTCGCTGGCTTCGTAGGCACAGATCGGAATTCATGGCGGCGGTAACGCTGGCGCTCATGCTCGCGCCGCTGCTGCTGTGAATCACGGAAGTAAACACAAGACCTCGAAAGGAGAGAGGACTATGACGACGGCAACACTGGTAGTAGGCAATCGGACGATGGAGACGGCGGCGGGGCCCCGGCGTAAGACGCTCGAAGAGCTGGTCGAGGGGCTGATGGATGCGCTGACGTTCAAGGAGGAGACGGAGACGGCGGAGCCGGGCGCGACTCGGACGATCCACGAGGCGCGGAGACTCCGGCAGGCGGGGGATGTCGACGGGGCCTTGGCGCTCCTCGCCGAGGTGGACACGGCGAGTGCGGAGACGAACCAGGCGCGTTGGGCCTTCTCCGAGTGGAAGCAGTTGGTGAAGCGGCGGTTCGGTGAGCGGGACCCGGTGGTGTACAGCCAGGGCACGGGCAGGGCCGCCGCGCTGGTGCCACAAGGCGACGAGACCCTGGGGGTCGTGGCCGTCCTGGGGATGCGCTGGCGGCCCGGAAAGGTCGTCTCGGCCCGCAGCCTGCGGGGTCTCCGGCCTCTGCGTGGAGGTGCGTGATGGTCACGGTCAACGTGGACATCCCCGTGCTGAAGGCCCGCCATCCACTCGCTGAGGCGGTTGAGGCTGCGGGGGTGAAGCTGCGAGGGCGTGGAAGGGTCCGCCAGGGCGTCTGCCCCTTCCACGAAGAGGCCGAGCCTAGCTTCACGGTGTACGGCGATACGGAGCGGTTCTGGTGCTTCGGGTGCGGTGAAGGGGGTGACGTGCTGGACTTCGTGCAGCGCATGGAAGGACTGAGCCTCCCCGAGGCGATCCAACGTCTGGACGTGGGCGGCCAGAGGCCGGTTTCCGAGACGGCCCCTCGTCCGGTCCCCACGCGGCGTCGAAAGGCAGCACCGCTGCCTCCGCGCGACCCGGCTCTGCTGACGGCGGCGGCGCGGTTCTACGCCGGACAGCTCCGGCGCAACCCCGCTGGGCAAAAATACCTTGCCTCGCGGGGCGTCGACCCCGTCGCCGCAGCCCGCCTCGGCCTCGGCTACTCGCCGGGCAACGGGCTGCAGGAGACCCTCGCGGCTCGCGGCTTTTCGGAGAAGCGATTGAAGGAGTCGGGACTCTTCATGGAGCGTGGAGCGGAGCGCTTCGCCGGGATGGTCGTCGTCCCTGAAGTCTCCGGCGGGCTTGCGCGCTGGCTCGTGGGCCGGGCCGAGAACGAGGACGTGAAGCCGCGCTTTCAAGCACTTCCCGGCCCCAAGCCGGTGCTCGGGATGGGGCGGCTCGGCCCCGCTCCGCCATGGGCGGTGGTGGCCGAGGGTGTCTTCGACTGGCTCGCCGTAGCGCAGTGGGGCATCCCCGCCTGCGCCGCCCTGGGGACCCAGGGCGGCGAGCGCATCGCCTCCGCCCTGCGGGGCTGCCCCCGCGTCTTCCTCGCCTTCGACAACGACGACGCGGGCCATGAAGCGACGGAGCGGCTTCTTACCCTGCTAGGACGCAGGGCCGCCGCAGTCGTCCTTCCCCACGGCGTCGGCGACGTGGCCGAGCTTGCCACGCACACCGACGGGCACACTGCCTTCCTCCGCCTGCTCACGCTTGCGGCCCGCTCCGCCCGCTAGCGGCTCCCCGCCGCTCTCATTCGGGCTTTGCTGTCCACCACTTTCCCAACCCTCACTTTCACCACGCAGGGTCTTTCCTCGACTCCGATCGGAGGAGGACCTATGCCCAATTCACGACGAGTCCGCCCCGTACTCGATACGGGGGCTTCGCCCGCACACGGATTCCCGTTGGGAACCCGCATCGCTCTTTCGCTACAGGAACAACACCCAGTAAGGAGACACGAAATGTCTAACGGCAACAACAACGGACACCACCACAATGGGACCGGCAACGGCCTCGTACACGCGAACAGCTTGCCCCGTACTGGATACGGGGGCAACGGGCACAAGCCCGACGCCGCGATAGTCACCGAGCCCGAGCTGCTCTGGGACGGGCTCTCGCCCGTCGTCACGAAGGCGCTCGGACAGCCACTCGACCCCGCCCTCGTCTCGCAACGCAGGGGCCGCGCCGGGCGCACTTACGACTACCTCGAAGGCCACGTCGTCATCGAGCAGGCCAACAATATCTTCGCTCGCGGAGGTTGGGGCTACGACATCGTGGGGGACGTGACCCTGCGCGAGATCGAGACCGTCGATCCCAAGACGGGCGAGGTGAGACGCGGCCAAGCCTACGCTGCGAAGGTCATGGTCAACGTCCCGGGCGCGCCCTCACGCACCGACGTGGGTTTCCACGCAGTGGCCGAGGAGAACGTAGAGGGCCACGAAACGGCGTATAAGGGGTCGGTGACCGACGCCCTCAAGCGCGCCCTGCGCAGCTTCGGCGACCAGTTCGGCAATGGGTTGTACGGCGACCAGTCTCTGGCTGGCAACACGCCGCGACCGGAGCGCGTGCCCGCACAGGCAAACGGCAACTCCGGCCAGTCCCACGCCGGACGCCCCATTCGGCAGGCTCAGAGCTTGCCCTCGACCGGATCGAGGGGCGGGCACAGCGAGTCCCAGGTACAGACCCTGCGAAAGCAACTCATCGAGATTGCCGTCGAGCAGGGCTTCGACGAGGACGGTGTTCGCACCGCCGTCGTGGACCGGATGGGCAAGAGCATCGACGACCTGACGGTCGCTGAGCTCGGTCCACTTGTCGAGGCCGCCGCCAACAAGCTCAACCAGATGCGGCAGGGCCAGGCGGCATAGCCCTCCGGTCGAAACGGGACACGGAATCGAGCGGGGTTGTCTCTCATTCGGGGCGGCCCCGCTCTCTGTTTTACAGGAAGAGAGGACAACATGGTGACGACGACCGCAACCTACACACCCTGGGGCTGGACGAAGGACGTCGTGGAACTGGCTGAGGGCATCTGGCGAGTCTGGACGTTCAGCCACGGCGGGCTGAAGCTCAGCCGCGAACGGTGGGCCGAGCTGCCCACCGCAGTCCGGGACGCGATGCTTTACAAGAACTTCGCCGAGGAGGACTGCGAGGAGCCCATCGTGCGGACGCTCCTCGGCGTGGGCGACGACGGAGATCGTGAGATGGCCCTCAATGTCGCGGGCTATTTCGAACGGTACGTGCCCGCGCTCCCCTTCGTCCGCTGCTACCCGCCGGGCCTCCACTACCACGTCTTCTTCTACTGGGGCGGATATGGGTCCGACCCCTTCGAGCGGTTCGACACCCGCGTAGAGGCCGAGTCGTTCGCCAACGACCCGGAAGAGGTGAGGCGGTACGGGCGGATGGAGGCCATCGAGTGCACGCGGAAGGGCCCCCTCTGTCTGCCGGAAGGAGGCAGGCAGTGACCACCGCTACGACACGGCCCAGGCCTCGCAGCCTGCCCAGCACGACGACCAAGCTCCAGACCGAGTTCGGCAACCTGTACGTGACCGTCTCCGTCGACGGGGACGGCGAGCCGTTCGAGGTCTTCGGCTGGCTCGGAAAAGGGGGCAGCTTCCAGCACGGCGTTACCGAGCTTGCCTGTCGCCTCATATCCCTGCACCTTCGGAGGGGAACGCCCGTCGAAGAGATCATCGACCAGTGTCAGGGTATTGCCGAGATGCAGCCGTTCCACAACGTCCTGCCGGACGGCACCAGTGTAGCGGTCCTGGGACTCGGCGACGGGATTGCCCACATCCTCAAGAGCCTGTCCCGGACTCGATCCGGGACTCACCAGAGGGCGAGAGAGGCGGCGGCGGTGGTGGAATTGAAGGCCGCATGAGAGGCACTGACAACCGACACGGATTCGAGGCGGGGTCTCTCCTTCGGGGATGGCCCCGCCTTCCTTTCTACAGGAAACAAGGAGGCGACGAAGATGGTAACGACGACTACTGACAGGGCGGAGGTCTTCTCCCGTCCTGCCGCGCGGTTCGACGCCGACGGCAACCTGGAGGTGAGGGCCTCGGCGGCCCTGAACTGCCGCCGCGCCCTCTGGTACGCCGCCACCTGGTATCAGCCCACGAATCCTCCCTCCGAGGGATCGCTGACGGCGATGGAGGCGGGCAACGCGCTTGAGCCGGTTGTGGTGCGGGCGATGGAGCGGGCGGGCTGGAAGGTCGATTCCGCCGATTCCCAGGACCCGCAGACGGTGGCGGTGAGGGTAGGCCCGAACATGATCGTCACCGGTCACCCCGACGGCACGGTGCGGATGCCTCTACCCGAAAGCCTGACCCCGACTGGGTCGGGGGACGAGGCCGCTGATCCGCAGCTCTTCCTCTTCGATGAGGAGCCTGTAGCTCCCGCCCACGACGATCCGATGGTCGTCGAGATCAAAACGCGCGGCCCCGAGGCGTTCAAGCGGTGGCGGACCCTCGGCGCGGAGCGCAGCCACCCGGCGTCGGTGGCCCAGGCCGCCTTCTACACCCTCGGCGAGTACGGGCAAATACGGGACGCCGTGATCGCCACAATGGACACGGGGAGCCGGACCTGGGATCACGAGGTTATACCAGCTGCCCGCTTGGAGCGTGCCTTGCAGGAAGCCTGCGAATGGCTCGGCGAACTGGCCGCCCACCTCGTCCTCAACGGGCCTGACCCCGACGCGCTTCCGGAGCGAGACTTCGCCGCGACAAGCTGGCAATGCCGAAGCTGCCCGTTCCTGGCGGTCTGCCTCCCGGGCATGGAGGAAGAAGGCGATGGACCGGAGGCTGAAGAAGAGGACGTGAGCGACGAGGATGCACGAGACGCGGTGGCGGTCTACGCAGAGGCTCAGGAATCCATCAAAGAGCCCGAAAAGGCCAAGCGCACCGCGCTGAAGACCCTGAAGGCGTGGATGCGACGGCAGGGAGACGCGAAGGCGGCAATCGGAGGCCACAAGATTAGCCTGGTCGCCTCGAAGCGTTATTCCGTCAACTATCGGAAGCTCAATGAACTGCTTGACCCGGAAGTCCGAGCCGAGGTGGTCACCGAGAGCGAGTCGGAGTACGTGCGGGTCAGCTAGACGCTTCGTAAGTCGGAGCGCAGGACGGGGCTGCCTTTCTTCTTCAGGGAGGCAGCCCCGCTTTCGTATTCAAAGGGTGCGGCCTGACCGCGCTACTTCACACACAAGGAGAAATCGAAATGGCAAGGACAATCAACAAAGTCGAACTCTTGGGAAGAGTAGGCATCGACCCGGAGATGAGCTACACGCCTGGCGGTACCGCCGTCACCAAGCTGCGGCTGGCGACCGACCGCTACCGCAAGGAGGGGGATGACGAGACGGACTGGCACAACGTGGTGGCATGGAGCAAGACGGCGGAAGCCGTCAACGAGTACGTCGCGAAGGGCGACCGCATCTACGTCGCGGGCCGCCTCGTCCAGAACTCGTGGGAGGGAGACGACGGCCAGCGCCGCCACCGCACGGAGGTCCACGCCTCCGAGGTCGTGTTCCTCGACTCCCGCAACGGCAACGGGAACGGAGACACCGGGCAGGCGGACGACGCCTCTCCCTTCTAGCCTGCCGCCTTGCAGCCGCACACCGACGCCTTCCCGAAGGCGCGACACGGAGCCGCTTCCCTTCCACGGGGGGCGGCCTCGCTTCGGTTTCCAAACCATAGAGAAGGAGGCTGACATGACATTGAACATAGGCACGTGGCTCATCGAAGGGGAGCGCGGCCTCTCATCCGAGGCCATAGCTCGGACGGCCCTTAGCGGACGGCCCTCCGGATTCAGGGAGTCGTGGCCCTACGACCCCTCCGATTTGCGGAGGTGCCTGCTGCTCTTGGAGCAAGCGCCGGAAGCGCGCGAGGCAGGGCTTGTGGTCCTGGCAAGGCGGTGGCCGGAGTGGGCCGCTCTTGTGAACGTCTGGGACGACCTGTCGGAGACGCTGCGCTCCGAGATCGGAGAGACGCTCCCTCTGAGAGGATCGGCACCCAAGACCTACGCCTCGATGAAGGAGGCGCTGAACTCGGCCCATAGCGGCTGAGCAAATCTTCCCGAACCGCTGCGAGGCCTTGCAACCGCACACCGACGCCCGCCTTTCACCGGGCGCAACTACGGGGCCGCTTCCCACCTACAGGGGGCGGCCCCGCTCTTTGTACTAACCGATATGCAAGGAGGCCGACATGACCCGCAAGAAGAACATCAAGAAGCCCGCCTCGACCCGTCGACGGGTTCAGAGCTCACCCTCTCCCGGATCAACCGGTTCCGAGTCCGTGCTGCTCGACGCGCTGCGCAGCAACATGAGCCTGCTGGGAGAGCTGGCCGCGCGCTACGAGGTCTCCATCAGGCCGGATGGCCCGGAAGACCCGCCGTCCATCGGCTCCCCGCACGACGTTTACCGCCTGCTGGGGCCAGAGATGTCCGCCCTGGCCCAGGAGCAGCTGCGCGTACTTCTACTGGACAACCACAACAACGTGATCGGCCAGCGAGTCATATACCAGGGCAACGTAAATTCGTCGATGGTCCGTGCGGCCGAGGTGCTCAGGCCCGCCGTCGTCGAGGCCATACCAGGCGTCATCGTGGTTCACAACCACCCGTCCGGCGATCCCGATCCCAGCCCGAACGACGTGCTGATCACGCGGAAGCTGAAGCAGGCGGCGGAACTGCTGGATATCGAACTGCTCGACCACGTGGTGATCGGAACGAACCGGCACGTCAGCCTCAAGGACCGGGGCCTGATGACGGGCTAGAAACTACCTCCCGCACCCGGCGCGCAGTCCGTCTGCTGCGCCGCATCTGGGCGTACGGAAGAGAGGACGCAATGACCGAGCGAGAGACACGCGGAGACATTCGGAATGCGGAGATTAAGTGGAAGGTTCCGGGGGCAGGGATGGTGCTCGAAGGAGCGTTCGTCGTCCTGGTCGACAGGGATCCGTACCCGTTTGCCTGCACCGGCTACGGCGGCCCTCCGGAGGGCATGGAGGCCCACCTGCAAACCTGCCGCGAGACGTGGGCGACCGCGTGGATGCTGGTAGGCGACACGCTCGAGGAAGCCGGACAGGCCCTGGAGGAGTCGCGGTTTCGCGGAGTGGCCTATCACCTCAACGACTGCGAACTACTGGACGACCGTCCTGCGGAGGACGCGCCCTAGTGCAGAGGAGCTGCATCGACCTCTGCCGGGCCTCACGTGGGGGACACGCTCCCTCGCGCATCGACCGCAACACATACGTGAAAGGAGACAACCCATGCTCGCGACTCACACCATCAACCCCGAAGACCCCGCATCGAGTGCGGGGCAGGCTCTCTACACCATCTCGGCGGGAGGATTTTCGGCCACCGTGGATGCCTTCGCCCGCGACGAGAAGACCGACGGCCTCTGGTTCGTCTCGATGGTCGGCTCCCAGACCGCGCTCAAGGCGATCTGGGCCTCCCTCCTCAAGCAGCCGCCCGACTCCGCCCACATCATCAAGGGCGCGGACGGAATGCCGCTGAGCGGAGGGTACGAGCGGTGCGTGGTTCCCTACGAGACGGTTGGCAGTTGGACGACCAAGATCGCCCGCCTGCCCGTGTCTGGCGGATGGCACGCACTCGTGTATTCAAAACAGGCCGAGTTCGGCTTCGAGAAGGACTCGTTCCTGCTCTTGGCGCAGAGCGAGGAGGATGCTCCCGACCTGCATCACCGCTTCCTCGACAAGCGCAGCCCGCTGCCCCTGCACGGCTCCTGGGCCGGATGGCTGTGGGAGCGGGGCATTGGCAACGGGGAGATAGTCCCCCTCCAGGCTGTGGGAGTGTCGGCCTTCCGGTGCTCCCCCAAGGCCAAGGAGCTCAGGGAAGAACTCTCCGACGCAGTGGCGTCGGGCCGGCTCACGCTGCCCAGGGAGGCGTCCGATGGATAGGACGCTCAAGAGGGCCAAGCGCAACAACAGGCGGCGCGGCCGGCGCAACCACGGGGCGTGGCAGCGCTTCGCACCCGATGGGAAGTCTTGCCGCTACTGCCCCCACGACGGATCACGGCACCTGTGCCAGTCTGGCCAACCGCACTTCTTCCGGCCTGCGACGGAGGCTGAGCGGCGCAGTCCATCGGTCATGCTCTACCGGTACACGCTGCCGGAGGGCGGTTCGATTCCCGGATCGGAGTCCGGGACATGGCTGGTGCGGCGCATGACCGTCGCCAACCGCGCCGAGCTGATAACCGCCTTCTGCACCACATGTGCAGAGAGCATTGGGACCGGGCAAGTCCTCTGCTACCAGCGCAACCTGGCAATAGGCGAGGTGATCGGAATAGAAACCGTACACAAGGACATCGGAATCGCCGCCTGAAGGCGGCAACAGAAAGGAGAGACGAAATGAGACTAGCTGCACAGGCGAAGGGCGGGTTTTATCCCACGCCCGACCGGGTGGTAGACATGGTCGCCGACCTGACTCATACCCCGTCAAGCTACTACCACGGGGATTCGGAGACGCTGCGCATCCTCGACCCCTGCTGCGGGGCCGGGGATGCGCTGGCGCAACTGGCCGAGCGCCTCGACAGACCCAACGCCCTGTCAATCGAGACCTACGGCGTCGAGCTGCACCGGGACAGGGCTGAAGAAGCGGCTCGCCGCCTCCACCGCGCACTGGCCGCAGACCTGTTCGCCACGTCCATAGCGAACGGGGCCTTCGGTCTGCTGTACTTGAATCCGCCATACGATTGGGATCAGAAAGATAAGCGCGTCGAGCACGCCTTCCTGACGCACTGCACGCGCTACCTTGCCGACGGCGGCCTGTTGGTATTCATCGTGCCCCGGCAGCGGCTCGCGGTCTCGGCCCGCTACCTGTCCACGCACTACGGCAGAATGCGGTGCTGGGCATTCCCCAACCCTGAGCGCGAGGTCTTCGATCAGGTAGTGTTGTTCGGGTACCGCAAGACAGATCCTGTACCCGAGGCCCACGCAGAGAAGAGGGTGCTGGAGTGGGCGTACGGGGAGCCAGAGATCCTGCGTTCGTACCCCTACCCGGAGTTCAGCCCTCCCACCACGCCGAGCGGCGACATCCTGTTCGCCACCCGCACCGTCGATCCCGTCGCGGCTGCTGATGAGGCTCGACGGACTGGGCTTTGGGCGAGCACGGAGATCACCGACACGCTGTGGCCCGCGAGGGACAATCGCACCCGTCCGCTGATGCCCTTGAGAAGGGGTCACATGGCGATGCTGGTGGCGGCGGGCTTCCTCGACAACCTTACGCTGGAGGCCGACGGGCGGCGCATCCTGGTCAAGGGCCGAACCTCCAAGACGATGGAGCTTGTTGAAGACTCCCCACAGAAGGAAGTCCACCGCGAGCGGCTCAAAACGACCGTGGTGGCCCTCGATCTCGACGACGGCGAGATCACTGACATCACGGCGTAGACGGCTCATCCTGAGCCGCAACACGAGGTTCCTTTCTTCCTCTACAGGAAACCGGCTGGGCCTCGCTTCGTTCGACACGGTACGCAAAAACGTCCTTATATTAAGGAAAGAGAGGTGAGAAGATGCAGATGACCATGACGCTTGAAGATTGCTCCCGGTGCGGGCTGACGATTCTCCCCGGCGAACCGGCCATGCAGACTGCCTCGGTGGATATCATCGACGGAAGGGCCGCCTCCTCCCCGGTGCGGTCCTACCACATCGGGGACGGCTGCGAGGCCGCCGCCAAGCGTCGGCAGCCGGTTCCCGAAGCCGCATAGACTGCTCGCACTGTCGAGCCGCGTCACGAGGGTTCTGTCGTCACCATGCAGGTACGACAGAGCATCGCAACTTGGAGAACACACATAGCGGAGGGTGCCTCACGGCACTTTCTCAGGGCCATTGCCCAGGCACCCTCTCACACACGCGCCCCTGCGGGGGAGTTGTAGTGAGGCGTGGTGCGTCTCACGCCGATGCGGCCTGCGGGCGGCTCTCGGCGGAGGAGGGCGCTCTGGGTTCCGTGGGGCCTCTTCGAGAAACGAGGAGAACCCACGATGAACCTGGCAGGATTCATAGACACTTTCAAGGACGCAATAGCCCGGCGGGTGGTCGAGTCCTATCCGCCCCTCTACCGCCCCTCGGAGGCTTGTGCCCGACCCGGGTCGGGTAACGGCGGCAAGCTCCCCCGACTGCTCCGCACACCCATGGGGGCGCAGACCGACGCCATCAGGGGCGCGGCGCTCTCTCTTCGGACCCACCGGGGCACGACCGTCGTCGGCGAGATGGGCACCGGCAAGACGTTCATAGGCGCGGCGGCGGCGCACATGGCGGGCTTCCAGCGGGTATTGGTCTTGTGCCCGCCTCACCTGACCAAGAAATGGAAGCGGGAGGTGGAGCAGACGGTTCCCTTCGCGCGCGCCGTCATCGTTACCTCCATCACAGACCTGGAGAAGCTGCGTCTCTTCGTCGGCTCCGGCCCGCTGTTCGTGGTCATGTCCAGGGAGCGCGCCAAGCTCTCCTACCGCTGGAAGGCCGCCGTCATCCAGAGGTGGGCGACGTCGAAGGGCAGGTTGGTGAGGGACGAGGAGACGGGTGAGCCGTTCCGCGTCCCCTGCTGCCCCGACTGCACCGCGCAGATCGTGGACAAGGACGGCGTGCCCCTGACCGACGCCGACCTGAACCGCAAAAAGCGCGTCTGCGAACAGTGCGGCGCTCCCCTCTGGCAGGCGGATAGCTCCAGCCTACGCCGCTACCCGCTGTCGGATTACGTCAAGCACAGGATGAAGGGCTTCTTCGACCTGCTGGTGACAGACGAGGTCCATGAATACAAGTCGCGTGGCTCGGCTCAGGGCATCGCCGCCGGAGTCCTCGCCGACGCCTGCGGCAAGTCCCTCAGCCTGACGGGCACCGTTATGGGCGGCTACGCGAGCACGCTCTTCCACTTGCTCTATCGGTTCTCGCCGGAGATCAGGACGGAGTTCGGGCGCTCCGACGAGCACCGCTGGATACAGCGGTACGGCTTCGAGGAGCACAGCATCGGCAAGCCCGACAACGACGCCGTTGAGGACGGACGCAACAGCCGCCGCCGCAAGTACCGTAAGGTGGTGCGGGAGAGGCCTGGCCTCGTTCCCTCCGCCCTCTTCCACCTCATCGGCAACACGGTGTTCCTCCGCCTGTCCGACGTTGCGTCCGGTCTGCCGGACTACGAGGAGCAGGTGCTGCTCTCCTCAATGGACTCGGAGGAGGACGCGACGGGCTACTCCCAGCGCAGCGCCTACGACACCGTGTTCGAGGAGTTGCGCAAGAAGCTTGCCGAGGCACTCAAGAAGGGCTCGAAGCGATTGCTCGCGACCTACCTGCAGACGCTCTTAGCCTACCCCGACGGATGCACCAAGGGGGAGACGGTCTTCGACCCGGCCACCGGAGAGCCCATAGTACAGGTTCCGCCCCTTTCACACGAAAAACTCTACCCGAAGGAGAAGTCACTGTTAGACCTCGTGGCGGCGGAACGGATGGAGGGCCGAAGGGTGCTGGTGTACGCGACACACACGGGGACACGGGACATCACCGAGCGGATGGACGACATCCTGACGCGGCACGGGTTCCGGGTGGCGGTGATGAAGGCCGACGCGGTGGCCCCGGACAAGAGGGAGGCGTGGGTGGCCGAGAAGGTCAAGCAGGGCATCGACGTGATGATCTGCCACCCCAGGCTGGTGCAGACCGGCCTCGACCTGATCGACTTTCAGACAGTTTGCTGGTACGAAACTGATTATTCGGTTTACGTTATGCGTCAGGCTTCCCGACGTTCCTGGCGCATCGGGCAGACTCGCCCGGTGAAGGTCGTGTTCATGTCCTACCGGAACACCCTCCAAGCCGACGCGCTGAAGCTGGTGGCGAAGAAGCTGCAAAGCTCTCTGGCGGTGGAGGGTGAGCTGCCGGAGGACGGGCTGGCGGCATACGGCGACGACGGGGACGACCTGATGATGGCGCTAGCAAGGAAGATCGTCAGTGGGGAGGAAGAGAACACAGCCGAGACGGTGGATGATGTCTTCGCGGCGGCCAGGGCGGTTGAGGCCAGCGCAGAGGAGCTGCTGGTGGACGAGGGATGGAAGACGCTCGAGATCGAGCCTGAAGTCAACGGGAGTAACGGAAACGGGCACCATAACACAACCGGCATAGGGCAGACAGTCGAGCTGGTTCTGGAAAACGGTCACCACACCAACGGGAACGGCCATGCAGATGTCCCAATCAACGGCAACGGGGCTAACGACCTACACCCCGAGGTCCCCGAGCCTCAGAAGGCGCTGTTCTCGTGGGCCGAGTTCATGACAGAGGAGCCGGTCAAGCCGAAGGGCCGGAGCCGCAAGCCTCAGCCCGCTTCCGCGTCGCTGTTCGAGTGGGCGCTCAGCCTTGAGCAGAATCGTGAGAACGAGTTGGTCGGGGCAGGACGTTAGGTCGCATCTTACAGGGGTAGGACACCAATCTGGGGTGTCCTACCCCTGGCGCGTCCATGTATGCAACCCTTTTTTGTTTTCCAGGCCCGGGCCGCTTTACGACCAGAAGGAAGCAGATACTCTTGTGGGAGCGTAAGATGGTGCAGGTGCGTGGGGAACACATACCTACGCGGGTGCGGAGTAGATCCCCAGGGCCCTAGTCTTCGCACTGTGCTGGAAGTTCGCCTTGTTGTCTTGAGCATTCGCTGAAGCCAACCCCAACTAGCGCGAATGCGTCACTTCACGGTGTGTGTCGTTATATGATACATTCGATGTTGCTGACAGTATGGGAACCATCGCTTTTTCTAGGAGGGTGTCTCATAAGTCGTCGGAAACCGTTCGTCGTGAGCTTGTCAAACCATGAACAGCGCCTCTACCCTTCGACAGGCTCAGGGTGAACGGAAGGGTTTCTAGACACCTAAATGCCCACGGTGCGGTAGAGGGCCATTTCCGATTCGTCGTCAATACTAGGGAGAACAGCTTCGAGCCTCCTCATGTTCATGTCTGGGTTGGAAGTGAAGACGTGTGTCGAACTGAGCTCAACGGAGGTAGATTCATGGATGCCTATGCGAGATACGCCGAAGACATTAGGAGAACGTGGGACGCAATTCATGGAGGGTAGATGATGCAAGCCGTTCTGGTGAAGAATGCCAATCGGATGATGACGGTGGCCAGCCTGTTGGAGGATGGCATTGAACTGAGTTTCGCTGATGGGTACAAAGGTGTCATACCGTACACCCAGGTACCGGAAATTAGAGAGCGTGCGTCTGTGTCTAGCCTTGAGCTACCGAGTCCGTACGAGATTGTTCTGGAGGTGGACGAGGGCGAGCGTGTTGAGATTCCCTGGGACTTCGCACGTCACTACTGTGATGCTTCCTATCGACCGACCATCGAGGCGATAGCTATGCGTGGGAGGAAGACCCTAGGAGAACGCATTCGCCACTTCAGAGAGTCCGCTGGACTGACACAAGGGGCTCTGGCCCACGCGGCAGACATTGGACGGGTGACACTGGTGCGGTTGGAGAAGGGAGAGCAGACGCCCAGGTTCAAGACGCTTGACGCAATTGGCAAAGCCCTGGGGATTCCCGTCTCGGAACTGCTCGTTGAATCAGAGTGGCATCTCCAATAGCTGTCTCTTGAACACAGGTGTGTGAGGTAACTCAAGAACAATGCCGACGACTGCCACTAAGCTAACTGCAATTGTCGAGGAATACCTTGCCGACTTGCGTCGGATCAGAGCGTCCGGCGGGGCGACAAGCGAACGTTCTTACTACGCTCCACTGACCAACCTGCTGAATGCCGTCGGCAGCACGCTCAGGCCCAAGGTCTTCTGCGTCGGCGAGCTCGCCGAGCAGGGCGCGGGCCATCCCGACTTTGGACTCTACGCCGCCAAGCAGGTGCAGAAGGGACAGCCTAGAGACGGGCAGATCCCCGAGCGCGGCGTGGTCGAAGTCAAGCCCGTCGGCGACGACGCATGGCTGACTGCCGAGAGCGGTCAGGTGAGCCGCTACTGGGGCAGGTACGGGCTTGTGCTTGTGACCAACACGCGGGACTTCGTTCTGCTTGGGGAGGACGCGCAGGGTAACCCAGTCAAGCTGGAGACCTTCCGGCTGGCCGACATGTCGGAGGAGTTCGAGTCGCGGCTTGAGAAGCCCCGGGCCTTTGCGAATGAAGTCGGAGCAGGTCTTGGAGAGTACCTGTGTCGGGCGCTGTCCCACCGCGCCAGGCTCGTCGAACCAAGGGACTTGGCGTGGCTACTGGCATCCTACGCCAGAGATGGACTGGCGAGAGTAGAGGCGGCAGGTGAAGCCTCTTCTCTCCAGGCGGTACGTTCGGCGCTGGAGGAAGCCCTTGGAGTGCGATTCGAGGGTGACCGTGGGGCGGCGTTCTTCCGGTCGACCCTTGTGCAGACCCTCTTCTATGGCGTCTTCTCAGCGTGGGTGCTCTGGGCGCGCCGGACGCCATCCCCTACCGGCTCTTTCAACTGGCATGAGGCCGTCTGGCACCTCCGTGCGCCGGTCTTACGGGCACTTTTTCAGCAGCTTTCGGACCCTGGACGGCTTCAGCCGTTGGGACTTGTCGAGGTGCTGGACTGGACGGCGGCGGCGCTGGACCGCGTGGAGCGGGACGCCTTCTTCGACAGATTCAGCGAGGGTGAGGCGGTACAGTATTTCTATGAACCTTTCCTTGATGCGTTCGACCCCGCCCTGCGCAAGCAGCTTGGCGTCTGGTATACGCCTGCCGAGGTGGTGCGATACATGGTCGCCCGCGTGGACCGGGCGCTCAAGGACGATCTCGGCATCGCCGACGGACTGGCCGCGGATAACGTCTACGTGCTCGATCCATGCTGCGGCACCGGAGCATACCTCGCCGAGGTGTTGCGCCGCATCGCCGCCAATCTCGACGGACGAGGACTCGGTGCCCTGACGGGAGCGCGCGTCAAGCAGGCGGCAACCGAGCGCGTCTTCGGCTTCGAGATTATGCCCGCGCCATTCGTCGTCGCACACCTGCAGGTCGGGCTGGCGATGCAGGACCTCGACGCACCTCTTTCCGGCGATGGCGACGAGCGAGCAGGGATATTTCTTACCAACGCCCTTACCGGATGGGAGCCGAGCGTTCAGAAGCCGCTCCCCTTCCCCGAGCTTGAGGAGGAACGCGACCGCGCCGAGAAGGTGAAACAGGACTCGCCGATACTCGTGATACTGGGCAATCCTCCCTATAACGGCTTCGCGGGGATGGCGGTGGATGAGGAGCGTGAGCTTTCGTCAGCCTACAGGACCACCAAACGGGTGCGAAGGCCGGAGGGCCAGGGTCTGAATGACCTCTACGTTCGCTTCTTCCGCATGGCCGAACGGCGAATTGCTGAGAAGACAGGCCAGGGCGTCGTCTGCTTCATATCCAACTACTCGTGGCTAGATGGCCTGTCCTTCTCCGGCATGAGGGAGCGCTACCTGGAGGCTTTCGATGAGATTCGCATCGACAGTCTCAACGGCGACAAGTATAAGACCGGCAAGACGACGCCCGAAGGCGACCCTGATCCCAGCATCTTCTCGACGCCTGAGGACCCGGTTGGCATCCAGGTGGGCACCGCGATCACTATGCTGGTGCGCAGGGCCGACCATGCTCCGGCTGATGGGGTCGCCTTCCGCCACCTCTGGGGCCGGACCAAGCGCGAGGAGTTGACCGCGACAGCCCAAGGGGAGCATGTCGCGCTCTATGAAAGCTTTAAACCAGACCTCCTCCTTGGCCTGCCTTTCATGCAAATGGCCGTCAGCGATGGTTGGCATGGCTGGCCGTCCCTGATCGATCTGTTTCCAGTCTCATTTCCAGGAGTCAAAACCAACAGAGACCCGTTCCTCGTAGATATCGACCTCAAACGGCTCAAGGAGCGCATAAGCCAGTATTTTGATCCAGCCTTGAGGCACGACGAGATCGCTCGGCGATTTCCACCAGCGATGAGAGACACGTCGTCGATAAGGCTCGACGCTCGTTCAGTGCGTGATATACGTCTCGCACGGGGCGAACCGGACGACTCCGCCTTCATTCGGTGCACTTTCCGTCCGTTCGACAACCGCTGGCTCTACTGGGAAGCGGAATCCGGTCTCTTGGCCCGCCCCAGCCCTGATTACAAGCCACATGTGTTTCAGGGAAACCTGTGGCTTGTTACCCAGCAGAAACCGCGTCGGGATTGGTCGCGTCCGCAGGTGATTTCGAGCGTCGGTTGCATCGACCTTATGGACCGAAGCGCCACTTGCATTCCCGCTTGGCTTCTTGATGACGGGCTCGGAACCGATGGCAGTGGACCACAACGCCGTCCCAATCTATCACCAGCCGCTGCAAGCTACTTGGAACGCTTGGGACTAGGCGTGGAGGACCTGTTTCACCACGTCCTCGCCGTGCTGCACGACCCCGCCTACCGCGAGGCCAACGCCGGGGCTCTGCGCATGGAGTGGCCGCGCATCCCCCTTCCGGGCTGGCCGAATGGCGACGTGGATGTAGCGGCGGACAAACTCGCGGAATCGGCGGCCCGGGGTCGGGAGTTGGCTGCTCTACTGGACTCCGACACGCCCGTTCCCGGTGTCACGGAGGGTGCTCTTCGTCCTGAGATCGCCGCAGTCGCGGTTCCATCTAAGATGGACGGCGGCAACATTCTTGGAGATGATTTCGCGCTCACGGCGGGATGGGGCCATTTCGGACAGGGCGAGGCAGTTATGCCGGGCTTGGGGCGCGTCGTCGAGCGGGCATACACGGCGGAAGAGCGTGCCAAGCTGGGCGAGGCCGTGGCTGTGCTCGGTGAAACGACGTTCGATGTGTACCTCAACGACCGCGCATACTGGCGCAACGTCCCTGCCGCCGTGTGGAGCTACAAGTTGGGAGGATATCAGGTGCTCAAGAAGTGGCTGTCGTATCGTGAGGAGAAGGTGTTGGGCAGGTCGATGCTGCCGGAAGAGGTGCAGCATTTCACGGACACGGCGCGGCGGATCGGGGGGATATTGATGTTGGTGTCGTTGGAATGAAGATGGCTGGATGGATCCGTCGCAGCCTTGTCTTTCTACGACCCATACCTCGCATGACAAGTTGGGACGGATTCTGGTGGATTGCCGCGATAGTCGCCGTACTGGTCATTGGTGTCTTGCTGTCTTGGTGCTTTTGGGACGAGTTAGGTAACGACGAAGAATCCCTCAGCGCTACTATCCGCAACGTGGGTCTTCTGATAGGCGGCATCATTGCGATGCTGCTCGCCGTGTGGCGAAGTAAAGTGGCGGAGCGTCAAGCTAACACGGCCCAGCAAAGGCTCTTGAATGAGCGCTACGAACGAGGGGCGGAGATGCTTGGCAGCGACGTTCTCTCAGTGCGATGGGGAGGAATCTTTGCGCTGGCACGTCTAGCTACAGAGCATCCTGAGCAGTACCACATCCAGATGATGGAGTTGCTTTGCGCATTTGTAAGGAATCCGCCTAGTGACGCGAACTTCCCTGAGCAACAAAAAGATGTGAAAAGTTTCGTACTACGAGAGGACGTGCAGGCAGCTATGAGAGTTATCGGTACTCGGAGCGATAGACAACATAGACTCGCGGTTAAGGGGGCCTATTTCATTGACCTGCACGGGGCAGACCTTAGAGGCGGGGATCTACGGGGGTTGAATCTCTCCTCAGCAAGCGTGGACATGATTGGGTCTATGCCGCTCCACCAGGTCTTTTCCAACGCAAATTTGCGAACAGACATGAGCGGTGCAAAGCTGGATGGAATTCAACTCTTTTTGACGGAAATATCGGGAGTCGATTTCTCTCGCAATGGAAAGTCTCCAGCTACTGGCTTGACAACTTCTCAACTCTTGGGAGCTCAATGGGACGACGAGAATCCCCCTTCGTGGAAAGGCTTGGTTGACGTTATAACCGGAAATCCGTTGGAGGATACACTGTAGAAGATGTTAGCGCGACTTGAGTCCGCAGTAGAGCAGAGCGCGTATTGAGAGTCCTCCAGGTCATTCACGGCTACCCGATGCGGTACAACGCGGGCTCCGAGGTGTACACCCAGGGACTGGCGCAGGCGCTTGCGGAACGTCACGAGGTGCATGTCTTCACGAGGCAAGAGAACGGGTTTCTGCAGGAATATGCCACGCATGAGGAAACAGACCAGTCCGATCCTCGAATCACTCTTCACGTGGTCAACATGGCGAGGGCGCGGGACGGGTACCGTCACGCTGCGGTGGACGGCGCGTTTGCTGGGCTGTTGGACAAGGTGCGCCCGGAAGTGGTGCATATCGGACACTTGAACCACCTGTCAACTTCTCTTGTATTCGAAGCTAGGGAGCGACAGATTCCGGTTGTGTTCACTCTGCACGATTACTGGCTGATGTGCCCGAGGGGCCAATTCATCCAGATGTATCCCAAAGACCCGTCAAACGTCTGGGCCGTCTGTGACGGGCAGGACGACAGAAAGTGCGCCGTCCGCTGCTACGTGCGCTACTTCTCGGGCGATGAGGAGGAATATGAGACGGACGCGGCTCACTGGACGGGATGGGTGGGAAGGCGCATGGCGCATGTCCGAGATGTGTGCGATGCCGTCGATGTATTCATTGCACCGTCGATGTATTTGCTCATGCGGTTCAGGGACGAATTCGGTATCCCGGAACGGAAGCTCACGTACCTCGACTACGGATTCCACCGTCAACGCATGGAGGGCCGGAGCAGGGAGCCGGGCGAGCCGTTCATGTTCGGGTACATAGGGACACACATCCCGGCGAAAGGAGTGAACCATCTCATAGAGTCGTTCGGCAGTGTGTCCGGCAACCCCAAACTGCGGATATGGGGACGACACCGGGGAGTTGAGACCGAGGGTCTAGAGGCTCTGGCCAGAAGCCTCCCAAATTCTGCGGACGAGCGTATCGATTGGATGGGAGAGTACAGGAACCAGGATATCGTTGCCGACGTGTTTAGCCGCTGCGATGCAATTGTGGTGCCTTCGATCTGGGCGGAAAACTCGCCGCTCGTCATCCACGAGGCGCTGCAGGCGAGGGTTCCCGTGATTACCGCCGACTTCGGCGGGATGGCCGAGTATGTGCATCATGAGCAGAACGGTTTGCTCTTCGCCCATCGCAACCCCGAATCTCTTGCTCAGCAGATGCAACGACTTGCCGACGACCCGCCGCTCGCTAGACGGTTGGGTAGACGGGGCTACGTGCAGTCAGATGATGGGAATGTCCCGGACATGGTGGAACACTCACTTGCGGTAGAGAGAATCTATGAGAACCTGATAGGCGGAGGCACAAGACAGTGAGCGATATCATCGTCGAACAGAGGCCTAAGCCGAAGACAGGGTCAAGCCAGACGACTAGCGAACGGTCAGGTCCCTGGCGCATCACGTTCGACACCAATCCAGACGACTGCAACCTCCATTGCATCATGTGCGAGGACCACTCGCCCTACAGCACGACTCAGAGCGACAGGCGGAGGGAAGGGCGTCCCAAGCGTCGGATGGGCATTGATCTTATTCGCCAGGTTATGGCGGAGTCCAGAGGCACGGGCCTGCGCGAGATTATACCGTCGACGATGGGCGAGCCTCTGCTCTACCGGCACTTCGACGAGATACTAGACCTCTGCAATGAGTACGGAGTCATGCTTAACCTGACGACGAACGGGACGTTTCCTCAGCGGGGAGCCGGAGTGTGGGCCGAGCGGATCGTGCCAGTCACATCGGACGTAAAGATATCTTGGAACGGAGCGACCAAGGAGACCCATGAGAACGTCATGCTCGGATCGACCTGGGAGACCGTTCTCGATAACGTCCGATCGTTCATCGGCGTCAGAGACGCCCACGCCAGACGTGGCGGCAACCGTTGCAGGGTAACCTTCCAGTTGACATTCATGGAAATCAACGTTTCCGAGCTGCCCAGCATCGTGAAGCTGGCCGCCGATCTTGGCGTGGATCGTGTGAAGGGGCACCACCTATGGGTACACTTCACCCGGATGCGTCGCCAGTCGATGCGGAGAAGCCCGGAAGCCATCGCCCGTTGGAATGCCATTGTCGACTCGACGTACGACGTCGCCGAGCGTTGCAGGCTGCCGAGCGGCGAACGGGTGCTGTTGGAGAACGTCTTCAGGCTCGATGAGAACGGTGAAGGAGACATTGCCCCCGACGGTGAGTGCCCATTTCTGGGACAAGAGGCGTGGGTGGCCTCAGACGGCAGGTTCAATCCATGCTGCGCCCCGGATGCACTGCGCCGGACGCTCGGCTACTACGGGAACGTCAACAGCACGAGCCTGTACGACATCTGGGACAGCGCTGAGTACAAGGACCTTCTGGCAAATTACATGGAGAACGCCCTCTGCCAGGGCTGCAACATGAGGCGGCCCGCGGACTCATGAATGACCAATGGCGGCAATACGGGATATCTGAAGACGCATCCCACCACGTCTACCAAGGGCGGCCCGCATATGAGGCGAGTTTCCACGAGGTACAGAAATTCCATGAACCCGGGCTCGCCCCGGTCACTGATGCCTCGGGCGCATACCACATCACTCCCAATGGGTTGGCGGCCTACGTCTCGCGCTTTTTCCGAACGTTTGGATTCTACGAGGGCCGTGCAGCCGTCCATTCGGAGGATGGATGGCTCCACATCCTCCCGGATGGGATGCCCCTCTACCGGGAGCGCTACGCGTGGTGCGGCAACTTTCAGGAGAACCGCTGCACAGTTCGGTTGGCCAGTGGGGACTACTTCCACATAACGGGCGATGGTTCACCAGCGTATGTGGAGCGCTACCGGTATGCCGGTGATTACAAGGACTGCAACGCCGTTGTTCAACGTGAGGACGGTAGACACACCCACATAGACGTTTCCGGCAATCCGCTCCATGGTCGATGGTTCCAGGACCTGGACGTGTTCCACAAGCGATACGCCCGCTCCTGCGACTCCAATGGCTGGCACCACGTTGACATGACCGGGGAGCCACTGTACGAAGAGCGTTTCAAGAATGTGGAGCCGTTCTACAACGGGCAGGCCCGTGTGGAGGCATTGGACGGCTCCCTGTCGGTCATAGATGAGTCTGGTCAAGTGCTGTTGGAACTCAGCAGACCAACGCAATCGCATCTCGAAAAACTATCGGGAGATATGGTCGGTCTCTGGCGGACACAGACGATCCATGCTGCGGTAGAGTTGGGCGTCTTCGAGTCTCTGCCCGCCTCGGCGGCGGCGGTCGAGCGTCAGACCCGGTTGCATAGATCGATTGGGACCAGATTGATGAGGGCGCTAATGGAGCTGGAACTCGTAAGACGAGACAGCGAAGGCATTTACCACCCGACTGAGCGAGGATCGCTCCTCTTACGAAGTCACCCTCTATCGCTTGCGGACGCGGCTCGACACTGGGGCCGAGAGTCCTATCAAGCTTGGGCTGAGGTTGCTCGATCTCTAAGGACGGGTGAGTCGGCCTTCGAGAGACTGTACGGTGCGAACTTCTTCGACTGGATTCAGGACAGGCCCGCCGACCTGCAGGCCTACCATTCGGCCTTGTCGAAGTACGCAAGACACGACTATCGAGACCTTGCCGATTCGGTGGACTTCAGCGCTCACGACAGTATTCTGGATGCGGGTGGTGGCACCGGCGAACTGGCATTCGCTCTGCTGCGATCCTGCCCTGAACTGAAGGCCACGGTCGTGGACAGGTCGGAGGTCGTCGAATCAGCCCGCCCGCCCGCAGACCTTGAAGGGAGATGCCGGTTCATTGCGGGAGACCTCTTCGGGGAGTGGTCAGTTAGGTCGGACGCGGTCATTCTGGCGAGGGTGCTTCACGACTGGCCGGACCGTGGCGCGCTGCGAATTCTAAGGCGCGTTCGCGAGGCGATGCCCACGGATGGCACGCTCTATGTGATTGAGATGGTCCTCGACCAGAAGACCGGGCGGGGCGGGCTGTTGGACCTGAACATGCTCGTGATGACGCGAGGAGCCGAGCGCACTGAGGAACAGTTCAGGGATATTCTCGCTAAGGCAGGATTCGGCCTGCTCGACGTTGTCGAGACGAAGTCCGTAAGCTCAGTTCTTGTGGCAAGGGCGTCATGAACGATCAGCACGGCGTTTCATGGATCGAGAGCCATCTCAGCAACATACCGGCCATAGCTGATGTAGCGCTTGTCTTGAGGCATGCCGAGCGGGAGGACATTCCCCCTGGAACATTCGGCGTCGACGTGCAGATGACTGCTAATGGAATAGCCTCCGCCGAAAAGCTTGGAGCGGCTCTGTCCAGCATAAAGCCTCAGACTAGGGTTACTAGCAGTCCTGTGTCCAGGTGCGAGTCAACGGCCAGAGCGATACTTCGCGGCGGTGGCTGGCCTGAAAACGTTACCCTGGACTGGCGACTTGGAGACCCCGGGCCATTTGTCGTCGATGAAGAGATCAGCGGGGCCCTGTTCCTGCGAACCGGCGTTTTGGAGATAGTGAGGCACCAGCTCACACGTACAGAGCCTCCCGCCGGCATGAGACCGACCTCGAAGGGCATAGACCTGCTACTGGGACTAACCGCCAACGATCTCCGGTTTAGCGGACGCCTGGACATCTACGTGACCCACGATGCGATTCTGGCGGTCCTGGTTGCCTATCTGTACCGGCTGTCGGTTGACGAAGTTGGTTGGCCCGACTACCTGGATGGGTTGCTGCTATGGCAGCGCGGGGAGCGGCTCCACTTCATCTGGAGAGGACTGGAGCAGGGTTCTCACCCACTTGGCGGTTAGCTCTATCGCTTCCCTATGTGAGACTTCGGGAGTGTATCCTAGCACTCTATGGGCCTTATCCACGCTGAATGCCTCCCTTTGGCCTTCTTCTCCGGCTCGGTAGCCGACGTGCTCGATTGGGACGTTGCTCCCAACGGTATCCCGGCAGATCCTTGCGAGGTCGTCGATGGAGTGTTCCTGACCTGTACTAACGAAAAACTTCTGCCCTACGACCTTCTCTGGGGGAGCTTGGATTGCGAGTGTCCAGGCCCTAACGACATCATCGATGTACGTCACGTCGCGAGTCTGCTTGCCGCCCTCGACGACTATGGGCCTGCCGTGCAGCGCGTTCCACAACCACTTGAATATGAAGACCTCCCTCCGCATGTTGGGACCAACTACCACGCCTGTGCCCATAACAATTGACGGGATCCCGTAGGCCAGACGCCACGCTCCCAATGCCATCTCGGCCGCCGCCTTCGAGAACCCATATGGATTATGGGGAGTCAACGGATGGTCTTCGTCGATTGGTAGATATGCGGCCCGCCCGATTTCATTGCCGGAACCCGCGAACATTAGCTTCGAGACACAGTCTGCCCGGCGCACCGCCTCAAGCAGCGCGACCGTGCCGTCGATGTTTTGCAGGACCGAGAACCTGGGCGACTCGAATGCGAATGGGGCATCAGCCTGCGCCGCAAGGTGCACAACTACTGAATGGCCCTCCACGTCCCCGGGCTGGATGTCCTGGATGCTCTTCCACAGGTAGCGGAACTTGGGATTTGACAACTCTTGGCGCAGAAGGTTGGCGTGACCAGGGGGGACGATGTCCAGACCGGTCACGCAATAGCCCAAGGCAAGCAAGGCCCTGGTGAAGTTGGAGCCGCCAAATCCTGCCGCACCAGTAATCAGGACTCCCTTGTCGTGGTCGTATGTCAATCCTGCATCCAGTCGCAAATGTCAGGGAGCTTCAGTGAGTTTGTTCCAGAGATGATCCCGGCGGAACTGGCGGTACTCCGGCCTCCGATTCGCTCTTGGAGTCACCCATCGGGCACATGCCAATGCTGCAAGGTCTCGAACGCAACGATGGTCGAATTTCAGATCGGCATCCGTGCCCGCCAGGAATGCCTGCGCGTTTCTGGCTATTGGCATCACGTAAACCTCGCGCCTGACGCCATGCTTGAGAACCCTGTCAGGGTCTAGGCCGACTGATTCAAGACCTGCCCTCGCAACCCTGATGCGCCAGTTCGGGCCATCGCCAAACTGGTGTCCGTCAGCATACTTATGTCCATCTTCTTGAAGCACCTGACGCAACTGCGAGAACAGGTCATTAGTGATTTGAAAATGTCCGTAGCCTACGGTTTCACCAAGCCTTCGTAGCTCCACCACAGGTGTACTCTGCCGTTGCCTACTAGGCATGAGCCTCAGTCTGTTGTACATCGAGGATCGCCCCAGGGCGGATGTGACAGTTACCAAAGCTAGCTTGGCCTGTTTCTGCCTTCCGCTGATGAGCCCGGCCTTGCTTCCGTATCGTTCCTCAAACTTGTTTGCCACTTCCTCTGAGGCGATGAGAGAGGCCACTAGCTTGCCCCCCAAGAGGTCGGCATAGGGCGGCACCGCGCCGACGACGTACGCGTCCATCAAGTTAACAAGCCGCTCGCGTCGGTCGGCTTGGCCCCAGCCAATCCAGTCGTCGCGGACCCGGAGGTTGAACACCGGATCGCCCAACGCGAATATCCCTATCAGCTTGTCATTGGTACGGTCTTTGACTAAGTACCGTAATCTTCGACCGTACCCTTGCGATACTGGAATCGACCACAGCAATGTGGCGAACCTAAATAGGTTCCCGGTTCGAGCCCCAGAGCGGACCTCGACCAGTTCGGGCTGGATATTCTCCGGGTCCACCTCGTCGCCGTTTGCTACCTCTGCCAAGAATCCCCTTGCTTTGTTGCCCAATGCTCGGCGGATGCGGTCCTGGGCAGCTTCCCTGTGAAACCGGTGAATGTGCCGGATAGCATCCTTCGATCGGACACCGCGAGGGTCGTCGCCGTTCAGACCGATTGCTTGTAGGTGGCTCTGAATCTCTGCGCGGAGCAGATCACGGTCTATGAGTGGTTTCTCAACGGTTTGGGGCCCGGCCGCCTTGCCGTTCTGCTGACCATTTAACGCGAAACCAGGCAGGGTGGTCTCTTCGCCAATCTCGATTGTCTGTTGCAGTACCACTTGGATGTGTTGATCTCGTCAGCGTCTGGAAAACCGGAATAGGTCGTTTGCCACCCAGAACGGCCTTCGCAGGAGGTCGAAGCTGGTGTAGATTCTAGGGAAGATGCCTGTTGTTTCTCTCAACCTGTCCAGTACGGCGGATATGGGTCGGGCAGAAAGAGGATGGATGGGCCGAATCCCTATGGGGACGCCGTTGCCGACCTTGAATACTGCGCCGAACTGTTCAGGGCATTCGTTGGCGGGCACGATGTTCCAATTGGAACGCGTGTACTCTTCAAGTCCAGATGCCATGCCAACCGCGCGTTGTCTGCTCAGGCCGGGGCGACGACCTTCCAAGAGGTACTCGAGCACCGAAGTTGAAAGGCTGCGGTCCAGCAGGTTGTGGATTTGCTGATTCCTATACCCAAGGAGACAGTGGTAGCAAGCTCCGCTGCAGCTGGCATTGGGACAGTTCCGTCCCATCTCCAGCGCCAGCTCGGCGATCTCGCGAAGATTGTGGTGGATCGCCCGCGCGTAACCGGCACCTCCGGGAACGTTGTCGTAGATGAACACCTCGCCCTGAACGCGGCCGAGTGGGTCGCGGGTCGGGCGAACGCCCACCTGCACTTCATCAGGGCTGACTTGGAGATACCTTGCTGCCGCTTCCGCCATGAGCGTCCCAAACGAATACCACACAGCCCTTCCGGATGGCTCAATCATGGGAGCGTCGAGGAAGTCCGGCATATCGACGGCCAATAGAATTACTTCTGAGTTGAACCTGTGCCCTAGGACGACTCTGTTGTCGAACTCCTCTTTGTTTGGACACGGCTGCCCCGCCCTCGGTCCTCGCTGGTATCCCCTGTGTGGGGGCACGTTAGCCGGATAAGTATGCTCACCGGCTTCGTCAGTGTCCATGTCCCGTCCGCAAGCAGGGCACAGGGTGAACCCGGGTCTTGCACGATCAGGCCCCATGTTGCGCATGAAGAGATCACCGACATGGACGGCAGAGTACAGCTCGGGGGCAAATGATGGGTTATTGTGTCCACTGGTGATGGCGTTAGCGCCTACCAAGAGTTGAGCGGGTGGAGTGAATCCGGCACGCTCCCTACCACCCGTTCTGTAGACTTCTCTGCCTCCGTCCGGAATGGCAGCATCTACCGTGAATCCACGGGGGCGTAGATATGGCATGGTGAGCATGTCATCAATGCCGCACTCCGGGCAGTTGGAAGAGGATTCTGCCTCGATCCCTGCCAAAGTCACCGCGCGACACCGCACACACTCGTTCAAGTTCTCATTCGGCGTGTAGTCGGGGTGGTGAGCTGAGGGGTCGTAGACTGCGGCGCTGCGATATACGTACGTATCCGGGAATCGCCCCAGTATGATCTCCGCGCCCGGAGCGTACTCGGTCAGTGCGATACGCAGGTCTCGCGAGATTCCGGAGTAGAAGTCCTGCGACTCGTACCGGTCTTCCTGTTCCTCATCCTCTGGAATCGCCAATTTGACGACGTCAACTGGGAAGGCGTACTTGGGGAGTAGGCCAGCCAGCATCAGCGATTCGAGCAAGTCATCATTCAAGCTAGCCGCACGAGCAACGTTCTCCACCTCGTCGGGTAGAACCAACAGCCACTCTCCAAGCCGGTCCCTGATAGATTCGTTGACGACGGCGGCAGTTCGCTCAAGCAACGCATCGCGGTTCCTGCCGATGTGTCTCACGAGTTCCGTGTGTCCGCTGCCCAACAGGAATCGCTCTACAGTTCCCCATGCCCCGAACAGACCAACGGAGGCACCTCTGCCTAACCATCCCTGAAAGAACCCGCCGAGTACAAGCGAGCGCACGTGCCTTCGGGCGATCACATCATTCTCCAAGTACAGAACAGGCACTCTTGGAGGCTCAGAAACGATCTCCCTTGGACGATGGAAGTAATACTGGTCATGGCTGCGGTCGAGAGCGTACGTCACCACGGTTGCCACCGCGCTGCCTCTGCGCCCGGCGCGTCCAGCGCGCTGCTGATAGTTCGCGACTGTAGGGGCTACGTTGCGCAGTCCCACGCTCAAGAGACTGCCAATGTCTATGCCCATTTCCATCGTCGTGGTCACCGAGAGAATGTCGATCCGGTGGTCCTCTCGATGCTCGGACTCACGGAACAGATCCTGGAACCACCTCTCGATGTTTCGCGCTTCATGTCTTTCAATTGCCGCAGTATGTTCCGCCGCTTGGAGTGGGTATGGGTCGGGATGCCCCGATCCTGGCCTAGCGAACATGGCTGACCTGCGGAAGAAGTTACGGATTGAGCTCGCCTCGACTTGCTCAGATGTCTGCCCGCACCTGTAGCACACACCCAGCAGGACTTCTCCCATCACGTACCCGCAGGCACGGCACCGGAACACCGGGTCTCCAATAGGCCGCAGTTCAAACGAGTCGATGCGAATGCCGTAGGGCGTTTGGTCGTTGACTCTGCGCCCCGCCGGGACGAGAATCCTGAATCCCTTCAATGCATTCCACAAAGGCCAGTGCAACTCCTCCATCCATGTGTCCGCGTCTTGGATGCGGCCCTCCACGGCTAGAGCACGGGCTATTGCGCCAACATATCTGCCGAGCTTCCTGTGGGGTCGCAGGTTGTATGGGATGTTGTTGAAGCCCTCCATTCGATTTCCCGGTATGATCCGCCGCCGCTCATACGGCTGCATCCGGTCGTCTAAGGGCCACTCCCAGGGCTTCAGGGGCTCTGGGGGCAGTAGGATGTTCTCGGTAGCCAGAATGCGCGCGACCGTTCGTAAGAGCGAATGCGTCTCTCCCTGACTTAGCGGTTCTAACTGCCCTGTCCGCTCAGGCAGACTTATCGACCACATAGCAAGACCCAGCGGCTCCAGCCCGAAGTCGTCCTGGGCGATCTCGCGTCTGGCCGAAATGTCGAAGGCTACCTGCGCCTCTGCGTAGACCGAGCTATGGTCGTCTTCCAGTCTCTCGAAGGCGTTGGCTATGTGGCCGTCTGTCGGATTGATATCCCGGTCTATCTGGAGATCGATCACGCTGCTCCGCAACTCCTTGTAGGGAATCGGACGCGGGACCTCTAGATAACCGTCACCCCTGCACTCGTCACACCCCGTCTCGGTCATATTACGCTCGCGCCCGATTTGGTAGGCCGATTCCTCCCTGAAAACGCCAGTACCGCCGCATTTGCGGCACGTATGCAAGACCCTGTAGAGCAACTGACGGAACACGTCATACTTGTGGTCTCTTCTAAGGTCGCCGGCAAGCTGGGCTGCGTCCTGTCGTGAGTCCGAAAAGACGAGGGCCTTGCGACCGCCAGTGATGGTCGATCCCCCAGTATCCGGTTGTACGCGCAGCGTGTCTTCCATCACCACAGAGATGGAACGAGGCCCTCTGGTTCTCAGGGGCTCGATTATCTCCCGGCGTCCGTCGGGGCTGCGGTAGTTCTGACACCTGGGGCACCGCTGTGGAAACGGACTGGCCTCAACCCCGTTCTGTTCGTCTTCGGTTGGATTGACACCGAATGTCGGACGCGCATAGCGGTTTCGCGGTCCGCAGGGTAGAGTGGTCCTGACCGAACGATGCTGACCAGCATAGTCGTCGTGAGGTCGCTCCACACCAAATATCTGGTAGTCGGTAAGGTCTTTGACCTCTCCGCTGAAGTCGTCGCTCCAGGGCCACAGACTACCGACACCGCTGTCAGGAATCCCGCCAACGAAGAGAAGACCGCATTTGCGACATGAGAACAACTCCAGGACCCTTGCGCCACAGCGCTCGGAACACCAGGGTCTAGGGTCCGAGTAGACTTTCCCAACCGGTCTCTCACCGCGAAACGGCTCCGGCACCTCCGGGCAGTTCGGGTTCAGACACGCCCAGAACCCGGGGACTCCTCTGAAGAACCCGTGTATCCGCATCGAGAGGATTGGTGGTGTGTCAGGGAGCGCCATCGGGCGAGCGAAACTCCCGGCGGCGAGAAGCCCGGCTGTAGCACGTTCTTGGAAGGTCTGTTCAGTGTCGGACGGCCAGCACTCCTCCGCAAGCTCAGATAGGCTAGTGGCATTCCGGGCGGTTCTGGCCCTCACCCACCGCAGGTCTTCGTTGTCCGACAAGAGCTGGTACAACGCAACTTGCGCATCTTCGTCCTCGTTGGGTTCGACGAGTCCCAAAGAGCTTGACAGAGCGCGTATACCGGGCCATGGGTCACCGTGTGAGAATGTATCGTGGAACTGGGCGAACGGCTCCATTGTTTGGGAGTCGGCGTTCCGTTTCTCAGGCTTGGCGTCGTCAACACCGGCATGTATCAGAGTGAAGCTATCCTGAGGCTCCCCGTATAGCTCCGATGTGAACCTAAGTAATTCGCCTTCGGCACCCTCAGTATTCGGAATCGACGCGCTGGTGGCTATAGCTCGAAACCTATTGGAGCCTGGTCGTATCCCAAGCCTTTCCTTTAGGCGACGCACTAGATGAGCTACCTCGGTGCCCTTGGCTCCCGTGTACGTATGTGCCTCGTCCAGCACAAGAGTGACGGCTCGGTCGTCCCCTCCTTCAAGCCAAGTTCTCGTCGCGTCGAAAATGTTACTCTCAATTGGACGGATTAGCATGTACTCCAGCATGGAGTAGTTTGTAACGAGTATGTCCGGCGGGGCCGCCTGCATGTCCCACCGACAGAGCATCTCCGGTCCCCCAACGGCAGGCCAGTTGCCGGTGCTTCGTAACTCCTCGGTGAGACTCTCCCACTCTTCCGCCAACTGCTGAACGTAGTCATCGAACTGCTGGCGCTTAGCGCTCTGTTCAGGTCCCCTAGTTGGTGGGGTGAGGCTGGTGTACATCCCGAAGTGAATCAGGTTCCCGCCAAGGTGCTTCCTCTGCCAGTCTGGCGATCCATTTAACGACAAAACCCGCCGAAGCCTGGACATCTGGTCATTCACGAGTGCGTTCATCGGGTACAGGATGATGGCGCGGAGACCGGCCTCTCTGGTCTCATGCCGTCGCGAGTGTTGCCATGTCCCAGGCTCCGGATCGTAAAACCCGTCCGAACCAGACCCCTTCGGAGGAGTCCATCCGAATGCCTCTCGGAGAATCCTGGCGAGGATGGGCAGGACGAATGCCTCAGTCTTACCGGAGCCGGTTCCTGTGGCGACCAACAGATTGGGTGAGTTGCCAAAGCTCTCTAGAATCGCTTCTTGTTGGTGAGTGTATAGGGGAAACCTGTCTACAGGAACACCGTGCTCTACCAGCTTGGAGAGTCCTGGGCGGATGATTTCCGGATACAGTAGTTCCAGTTCACTCAGTAGCCGGGCTGGAGCAAATGCAGGAGTGGCCTCGATGAAGGGTTCCTGGGCTATCACTCCGCGTTCTCTGAGGAGGGTCGACCTCTCGGAGAATACGAGAGGGTGCGAAATCCTGTATTGCGATTCGATATAGCTCGCAATCGACTCCTTCAGATGTTCAGCAGCACTGCTGGGCGTGAATTGCATTGATTGCCACCTGGCAAGCTACGAGTAGAATTCTATTGGGCAGGACGTGGCCAACATGATACCAACTTTGGCTACCCCGGGAAGCCGTGAATCGGGCTAGACTTCATTGGACGGTCTGGGTACCGTAGTGGCAGCCTGACGGAGTGGGTCCTCAAGGAGTTCGCCTGGAGGCGTGGCTGTTCCTAGGGGCAAGGGGACCTGAGTATGAATGACGTTGCAAGAAACCGTCGCTCTCCTGGCCGACTTAAGGACCATGGCCGGCTGCAGGTCACCGAAGATGTCTAGGCGATCCGCTGTCGCTCGGAGTTATTGAAACAGGACGAGCAGAGTGAATTTCCGGCGTGACCTCATGGGCATTGTTAGGAGCTACTTTTCTCAGAAGGGCATCTCCTACAAGGGTGGGGATGAGGCTGAGGACTTAGCAGCACGCTACTGCGAAATGCGTATCAGGCACATTGATCCTGCTCCCCGCCACGTGCGCTTCTCGAACGAACTGAACTCTACGTTAGGCCGCCTTGCGAATCAAGCCGATCCACAGGAACGAGGGAAGGCGCTGGAGGCGTGGAAGGCGCTCTTCCGTCTCCGCTACCTCTTCACGGTTGGCGGCGACCTTACTCCGTACTTGAGCAAAGCAGTCAAAGACGCAACGAGCAGAGACGGCCTCCTCTGGGACTATGGTATGCACCACTTTCACCTTAGGACCGATGTTGAGGATTCAGGATTCATCAGGCGATCGGGCTACTTATTGTTCGCCTTAGTTGCGGACGAAGACGCATTCTTCGTGGATGTAAGGAAGCACCGTGACCCCGACGACCTTCAGTGGGTGAGGCAAGACCTTCTGAAGATTGTGCATACGAATTGGCCTGAGATAACAGATGCCCGCGTGCTCCGTGGAGTACAAGGCTCGAGCTTGACTGACGAACAGAAGAAAGAGCTTAGGAGAAAGAACATTCTTTCAGTTGCAGACTTGGAAGAGGTGGCCATTGCGCCTCTTGGATGGGGGACAATGCTTGATGGTAGTAGCACATGGTGCCGACTGTGGGCGGATAAACTCCTGAGAGAAATCGAATGGCACGAGAGAGTCTTGAAGCGTCAGCCCGAGGAACTGCGGGTGACACTTGCGGATCGGGGCGTGGCGGCAACTGATGCAATACACTGTCGGTTGGTTCCCTTGGACAGCATAGACGTGTTGCCTGATCTTGTTGAGTACCTGCAGAATGGCGACCACTCGAGCAAGGGGCTATATGCGATGGGTTTCGCAGTCGTGGAAGCTACGTCCGGATACCCCGTGACAATCACGGAGACTGGCGAAGCGTGAATGGATAGCACACGCGGCGCTTCGCCAGGACTCCCCATTAGGGCCTGGACGAACTCCAGACGGTTGAGTGCCTTCTGGATCGGTGGGGAACTCGCCGCCCTAGGCAGACGTTCTCTATAGCGGGACCACCCAGCGAAAAGTTCGCAGTACAGTCCCCTCTAGCCCACTCCTATGGCAAGTACTGTGGGAACTAACCCAGTATTGAGGCTAATTCGTAGCTCGTTCGAATCCCCCAATCTCCATTCATGTGGGAACTATTGTGGGAAGCGTGCTACAAGAGTTCGATTCCTCCATAGCCCACCAGCGCTTACGGTAGATACCACAATCTTCGAGATGTGGCTCGGCAACCTTTCGACGCATCAAGGACTCTCGATTCCTGTAGTGTGACGCGTCGAAGCGTAGGAACTAAGAACCGTCACACCGGGCCAACGTATAACGAAGCTTTCACTGTCTTCACAGTAGTAGGGACTCAGAGAAAGTATCCCATCCGCTGAGGCGATAATGCTAGCACTTTGACTACATGGCCAGAATCAGCCCAACTCGCAGGTCACCCCGTCGCTTGGTTACCCGCAACTCCGTAATCTCGAAGTCTACCTACCCTACCCCCCAGACAATTCAGCAACTGGTGGACGGCGGCGCAGGGAGCTGTTGTTCCGGCTGTCTCCGTTTCTGCGGCTGACGGCTTACCCTCGGGCACCAGGCAGTCCACGAAAGGCCCTACCGGTCTTTTTGGCGTAGACGCTTCCTCGCTTCCTCGCGTATGGCCATTGCGTTGCTCTGCCCCGGCGACAGGGTCAGGGAGCGGTCAAGGCCTTCGACGGACTCGGCGTATCGCCCAGCTGCAGGAGCGCAATTCCCGTGTTAGTCCCCCTGCTCTGACGAGGCGCCTGAGACATCTCCTCTCCGGCATGCGCGTGAGCACGCAGAGCCTGCGGCGGTCACGGCGGTGTGGTTATGACTACCAATCTGGCCACTTTCGTTTGTGCCAGCAAGAGTGAAAGGTGGCAGAAACACTCTCTCTAAAAGCTAACAAAATTGCCGCTCAAGAAGTGTGATTAGGCACTTACCAAACCGATAGAGAGCCTCTAGTGTTCTCATGGGCAAATGTGTAAGAACAATGACGGGCTGCAACTCTACCTGTGGACTGAGGAGAAATTCGCAGGTCTCTCGCAGATCTGCTGATGTCGCCTGTGCGAGGGAAAAGCATTCATGTGGCGCTCGACAGACCGGTCCATGCACCGGAGACGGCGGACGGAACGACGGCACGGGCCGTCGCTGCGCCGGTTGCGCTGGGGTCTGTCGTGCGCGGCGGCCAGACCACTCCCACAGATAGAAAGCCTTGGCAGACCGGAAGCGAGTCATGACCGCCTCCCGGCGTCTTGCTCCGCTCCCGCTGCTGCTCGTCGGGCTGGCGGTCATCGCCGCCCTGCTTCTCACTCCTGATGCCCAGGCCCAGAGCCGGGACTCCGGCAGCGATTTCACTCTGGACACCGCCAACGGCTATCCGACCGGCATCTGGTCGGACGGGACCACCATGTGGGTCGCGGACTTCGAGGATCACAAGCTGTACGCCTACCGGATGTCGGACCGGAGCCGGGACTCCGGCAAGGACTTCACTCTGGATGCCGACAACGGCTCTCCGGTAGGCATCTGGTCGGACGGGACCACCATGTGGGCGTCGGACTTCTCCGACGCCAAGCTGTACGCCTACCGGATGTCGGACCGGAGCCGGGACTCCGGCAAGGACTTCAACACGTTGTTCGCCGCCGGCAACAAATTTCCCGAGGGTATCTGGTCGGACGGGACCACCATGTGGGTGGCGGACACCGGCAACGACACGGTGTTCGCTTATGACCTGTCGACTAGGGCCTGGGACTTCGAGAAGGACATCACGCTGGGCCCCGGCCACGACTCTCCGATGGGCGTCTGGTCGAACGGATCCACGATGTGGGTTTCGGACTGGCGGGACTCCAAGCTGTACGCCTACCGGATGTCGGACCAGTCGTGGGACGCCGGCAAAGACTTCGCGTTGGACGCCGACGATGAATCTTACGAGGGCATCTGGTCGGCCGGGTCCACGATGTGGGTGGCGTCCCGTGACGACGCCAAGCTCTACGCATACGACTGGAACAATCCTGCGACGGGAGCCCCGACGATAACCGGCGCGGTCCGAGTGGACGAGACGCTGGCGGCGGGCACCCGCTCCATCGCCGACGCGGACGGGCTGGACGCCGCCATCTTCGAATATCAATGGGTTTCGAACGACGGGAACGCCGACACGGACATCGCGGGCGCGACCGGTTCGACCTACGCCATCGTCCCCGGCGACCGGGGCAGGACGATCAAGGTCAGGGTGTCCTTCACCGACGGCGCCGGCAACGATGAGTCGTTGACCAGCGAGCCGACGGGCCGGATCGGGGCCTCGGGCATCTGCGACCGGACGCCTTCGGTTATGGCGGCCATCGTCGCCGGGATGGCCGGCGTCGGCGACTGCTCGGAGGTTTCCGAGACGAGGCTCAGGACTTGGACCGGCTCCCAGCGCTCCGGCCCCGACGTCACGTCCGGGCTGTACCTTCAGGGGAGAGGACTGTCGGCCCTGCAGGCCGGGGATTTCCGGGACCTGCACGCGCTGCGCGCCCTGGACCTGAACCGGAACTTCCTCGAGACGGTCCCGGAAGGACTCTTCGAAGACCTCCGCGCGGTGGAGGAGATCAATCTGTCGGGAAACCTTCTGAGCGAACTGCCGGACGGGCTGTTCGACGGCCAGACCGCGAATCTGAGCGTTCTGGACCTGTCGGCGAACGGCCTGGAGACGCTGTCGGAGGGCGTGCTGCGAAACTTGGACGCACTCGTCTCGCTGTCCCTCGCGGGCAACGGGCTCTCGGACCTACCGGCCGGCCTTTTCGACGACCTCGCCAAACTCGAGGAGCTGGACCTCTCCGCCAACTCGATGGACGAGCTGCCGGAGAGCGTGTTCGCCGACCTCGGGAGCCTCAGAGAGCTGGACCTTTCGGGAAACAAGCTCGATGACCTGCCTGTCGGCGTCTTCGAAGGTCTGTCGGGGATGACGGCTCTCGACGCGGGCGACAATCCGGGCGCACCTTTCACCTTCACCGCAGAGCTGGAGCGTCGGGGAGACGATACGGTAGTGGTCCGCATAGACGAAGGCGCGACGCCGCTCGATCTGAAGGTCGAACTGTCGGCCCTGAATGGAGATCTGTCCGCCGGGACCGTCACCATCGCCTCGGGCAGTTCATATTCGGACGTTGTCGAGGTTCGTGCGCACGGGCTTCATCCCGTCACGGTAGAGATCGACTCCGCTGCTTTTCTGTTGGCTGCCGGGGATTCAGCGTCGGGCATCCGCGCCGACCGCGGTAGCGCCATGTTGATGTGGATAGGCAGACCGCTGGTTCAGAGAGAATGGGTCCAGGATGGACCCTTTGCTCTTCATCCGGAGAACGCAGACCCGAAGAGCATCTGGTCGGACGGCGAAACGCTGTGGGTCGGCGACGAGAGTGCCCGGAAGGTCTTCGCCTACAAGCTGTGGGACGATCCCAGCACTGTGGTCAGCGAGTACGGGACCCGAGACCCCGGCTGGGACCTTCCGAGCCTCGGCGAGGAGGACTTTTACGTCACCGGCCACGGCCCCCGCCTGTACGTCGCCGAAGAGTCCCTTGACGGCGCCAGCCGGGATGTCTTCGGTTACGACCTGACGAGTTTCACGCGCGCGGAGGACCGGGACTTCGTCTACGGGGGCTTGAACGTCGCCGGGGGAGTGTTCATCGTGCGCGGCACGGCGACGGACGGCCGTCACCTGTGGATCACAAACACCACGTCGCACGCGCACGCCTTCCGTCTGTTCGACGACCCGAAGACGCCGGAGGACGAATACGGGAAGCCGGACACGTCCCGGAAGCTGACGATCCCCGGCAGGGGCCAGCTGAGGGGCCTCTTCACCGACGGGCGGACGATGTGGGGCGTCAGGTTCGCCTCGAACGACTCCTCGGCGCGGAGCGTGAAACTGTCCGACGGAACCGAGGCGGGGTACGACTTTCCGCTCCACGAGGACAACGACCACGCCTACGGCATCTGGTCGAACGGGGAGACCTTCTACGTCGTCGACTCCGCCGATGCCATGATCTACACCTATCATGGCATCGGCGGAGTCGTTCGGCCCTCCGTCGAAGACGCGGAGACCGCCGCCGCGCTAGTCGGCAACACGGGGCAGTCCGGCGACGCCGGCTATGACCTGGGCTCGGCCGGCGCGAAGAGGGCCCAGGCGTTCACCACCGGGATCAGCAAAGCCGGATACGCGCTGGCATCCGTCGGGATCGAGTTCGGCGAAGTTTCGGACACGTCGTCCGCTCCCACCGACATTGAGGCGACCCTCAACGCGGACGCCGGCGGCGACCCGGGCGACGCGCTCTGCACGCTGATCGCCCCGGCGATCCTGTCCGAGCGGAGCGTGAACACCTTCGCCGCTCCGGCCTCGGGGACGACCTGTCCGGTTCTCGAGAAAGAGACGACCTACTTCGTGGTCGTCGAAAGGATCCGCGTCACCGGTTCCGGCGCCATCGCCGTCAGTGGAACGGCGAGCGGCTCCGAAGACACGGGAGCCGCGGAGGGGTGGTCCATCGCGGACGGAAGCGCGACATATTCTCCGCAGGCCGCGGCTCAGGGATGGGCCTCCGACGCGTTTCCCTACAAGATCGAGGTGAAAGGCTCCTTCATCAACAACCCGGCTGCAGGCGAGGCGACGGTCACGGGCACGCCGCAGGTAGACGAGACGCTGACGGCGGACACCTCCGGCATATCGGATGACGACGGGCTGTCCAACGTTTCTTACAGCTACCAGTGGATCGCCGGAGGGTTGGACATCGCCGGAGCCACCGGCTCCAGCTACACGCTCACGTCCAACGAGCAGGGCAAGCGGATCAAGGTGCGGGTGGCGTTCGTCGACGACCGTGGCAATTATGAAACGCTGACCAGCGAGGCCACGTCGTCGGTCAAGGCGGCGGATCGGCCCGGAAGCGTTTCGCTCTTTCCAGCGCGGCCGAGGGTCGGGACGGTGGTCAGCGCCACGCTGACCGATCCCGACGGCCTCGAGGGCGGCGGCTCGGGCCCTGCGGCGTCCCTAGGCGCGGTTTCGTGGAGCTGGGCCAGGTCTTCCGACGGAACCGCCTGGACCGGCGTCGAGGCCTATGACGACGGAGACAGCTACGTTCCAACCGAAGAAGACGAAGGGATGCTGCTCAAGGCCGAGGCGTCATACACCGACGGGCACGGCTCAGGCAAGTCCGCTCAGTCTGTTTCGTCCGCCGTCGTGGGCGCCCGCGAACCGGTTCCGGAGTTGACGGTGACCGCAATCGTCACGGGCCTGTCCCACCCCTGGGGCATCGATTTCACCCCCGACGGAACGATGCTGTTCACCCAGCGCGCCGGCGTGCTGAACGCGAGGCTGACCGACGGCGCCGTCAAGCAGGTCGCCGCGGATCTCGGAGATCTGTTGGTCGACGGGTTCGCCGGTCTGCAGGCGCTGGCCGTGGACCCGGACTTTGCGACCAACCGGCGGTTCTACACGCTCCAGGGGCACGCCGGACGCGAGATGCAGGTGATCGCCTGGACGATCGACGCGGACTACGACGAAGCCACACGCGTCGTCGATCCCCTGGTAGAGGGCATACCGATCGGTCCGGGCCCCTGGCACTCGGGAGGCCGGCTGCTCTTCGGTCCGGAGGGATATCTATGGATCGCGACCGGCGACGGGCGGGTGGTAACGGGCGCGCAGGACCTGACGTCCTTGGGTGGCAAGGTCCTCCGCGTAGACCCGCTGACGGGCGCCCCGGCGCCGGGCAATCCGTTCGGTGCCTCCTCGCCGGTGTACGCCTACGGCTTCCGCAACCCCCAGGGCCTGGCTCTTCGCCCGGGCACGGATCAGATGTGGCTGGTGGAGCACGGCCCGAAACACGACGACGAGATCAATCTGCTCGCACCAGGGGGCAACTACGGCTGGGACCCGATCCCGGACGACGGCACGTTGGTCTTCTACGATTATTCCGACGAGGCCGGCGTCCCCATGACCGACCTGGCGAAGTTCCCATCTGCCCGCCTGGCCAGATGGTCCTCGGGATTCCCCACTCTGGCAACCAGCGGGGCCGTTTTCCTGGATGGCCCCCAATGGGGGGAGTGGGAAGGGCGACTCGCGGTGGCCACGCTCAAGACGAAGTCGCTCCGGGTCTTCGAGTTCGCCGAACAGGGCGATTTCGCGGGTCAGATCATCGTTCCGGAGCTCGATGGCAGCCACGGCCAGTTGCGGACCCCGGTGCTCGGCCCCGACGGGGCGCTGTACATCGCGACCTCCAACGCACCCGGCGGCGACAGGATTCTCAGGGTGGCCGCCAACCGTGCCGCGACCGGCGCGCCCGTCATCAGCGGCACTGTCGAGGTCGGCGAATCGCTGACGGCGGACGTGTCAGGGATCGCCGACCCCGACGGGCTCGACGATGACGCGTTCAGTTTCCAGTGGGTCCGCAGCCACCACGGGAGCAGTTTTTCCGACATCGAAGGAGCGACGGCTTCGACCTACACCCTGGTTATGGCTGACCTTGGCAAGACCATTAGCGTGCGGGTGTCGTTCTATGACGGCTGGGGCACCCAGGAGACGCTGGCCAGTCAGAGGACGGTCAAGGTATCAGTCGTGGCATGTACGGTCGGCGAGCATGCCCCGGCGGCAACGGCGGTAGAGGTACAAGCCGTTCCCGCCATCGTCGAGTCCACCACCGAAGAATACTTCGTGCTCTACGTGCGGCCCGCCCTGGACTCCGAACGAGAGTTCCCGGTCTCGGTGACCCTGGGCGAAGACGGCACGACAACGCTGACCGAGCAGCTGTCCCCGCTCCCCAAAGAGCATTACCGGGTGGAAAAGTTTCTCATCGCCGACCCGGCCGACATCGATAACGACTGCATCGACGACATCACCGAACTGGGGGACCCGGTGGGGATGAACCCGCTGAACCCCGCTAGGGCGGTCCCTTTTCATGATGGCGTTGTGGCCATTCCAGACCGTGAGACATTCGAGGCGCTTTCCTACAAGGGCAGAGACGTTCCCTATCACCGTCATCTCCAGGACCTGGAGTTTGTCAAGTTCTACATTATCGGCGTGTCTACCGACAACATGGGCATCTATTTCATGAACACCGAGACCCACCGAATACATCCCGATTTCGGGGATGCAATCGGTCTCTGGGAGGACCCGCTCTGGGGACAGGGGTACATGGGCGGCGAGATTATATACCACCCCAATGTGGTTGCTCCCGATGGTTCCCTGGGCGTCTACCGCTACCAGTTCCAGCCCATGGATGTATACACCTTCGGCTATGTGGCCCGTTCGTATGAGGTTTTGGCGGCCAGCATGCCGCTGCTTGATGACAACCTTGCCTATTACCCGATGCCGAGGAGAGCCCTGCCGCTCTATCACAAAGAACGGGCCCTCTACGATGATTCCCGGATCAATGTGGTGTTGAGAGAGGACATCCTGCCAGATGTTCCATTCCTCCCTCTCAACGTTGGGGAAGGGTACGGTTTCCTCAGGCTCATGTCGCTGGAGGAACGCCCCGACCCGCGCGACGTGGTGATCTATGAGACTATCCCCAACGAGCTTTCCCGGGTCGCCGGCCTCATCACCACCGTACCCCAGACACCGCTTTCCCACGTCAACCTGCGGGCCGTCCAGGACGGTGTCCCCAACGCCTTCATTCGCGACGCCCTCGACGACGGCGACATCGATGATCTCATCGGCAGATACGTCCACTACAGCGTCACGGCGGACGGCTACTCCATCCGCGCCGCCACTCCCGCCGAAGTCGAGGCCTACTTCGCCGCTTCGCGCCCTTCCGGAATCCAGACGCCGGAACTGGACCTCACAGTCACCCAGATCACCGACCTGGACGACATCGGCTTCGACGACTGGAATGCGTTCGGCGTCAAGGCGGCCAACGTGGCCGTGCTGCGGACGCTGGGTTTTCCCGACGGAACCGTCCCCGACGGGTTCGCAGTGCCCTTCTACTTCTACGACGAGTTCATGAAGCATAACGGGTTCTATGACGACGTAGAGGAGATGCTGGCCGACCCGGAGTTCCAGTCGGACTATGACACCCAGGAGAAAGAACTCAAGAAACTCCGCAAGAAGATCAAGAATGGGGAGACGCCCGACTGGATAATCGACGCGCTGGAGGAGATGCACGCCACCTACCCCGAAGGGCAATCGCTGCGCTACCGGTCGAGCACAAACAACGAAGACCTGCCGGGCTTCAGTGGCGCCGGGCTGTATGACTCCAAGACCCAGGACCCGGAGGAGACGGAGGAGGACGGCATCGACAAGTCCATCAAAGGGGTGTGGACCAGCCTGTGGAACTTCCGGGCATTCACCGAACGCGAGTTCCACCGCATCGACCACATGGCGACGGCCATGGGGATCCTGGTGCATCCCAACTACTCGGACGAGCTGGCCAACGGCGTGGCCGTCAGCTTCGACCCTATCTACGGAACGGAAGGGAGCTACTACGTCAACACGCAACTCGGCGAGGACCTGGTCACCAATCCCGACGCACACTCGGTGCCCGAGGAAATCCTGTTGGACCTGTCTGGTTCATACACCACCCTGGTGACCTCCAACCAGGTGCCAGGAGGACAACTCCTCCTGAGCGATGCTCAAATTGACCAGTTGCGCCGGCATCTCCAAGCTATCCATGACCATTTCGAGGACCTGTACAACCCAGAAGCCGACGAACCCTTCGCAATGGAGATCGAGTTCAAGATCACCAGCGATGATGTACTGTCCATCAAACAGGCCCGTCCCTGGGTGTTTGGCGTTCCCACCTCGGCCGAAGCCTCTGGAACACCACAGGAAGAACCTATATGGTCGGCGACCTTGACGGTAGGGTTCGGAGAGAATTTCGCCGGCTATAGGACATTTCTGTCTTCGCCGGAAACTAACACCATAGGCGCACTCTCGCCCGACACCATCACGTTGGACGATGCCAGCTACACGGTCAGGGCACTGGGAGTCATGGAGGGCAAGTTGATTCTCTCCGTGATGCCGAGGCCGGCGGCCGGGTTTGTCCTAGAGGTGGGGACAGGCGAATTCACCTCGGCCGATGCAACTACTCAAGAGACGAACTCCCTCATCCAGTTCCAGTGGAACGACCCGGGACTGGAATTGCCCGAGGGGGAAGAGGTCGCCGTCAGACTGACCGCGCCAGACGATGGCACTCCAGCGACAGGTGCGCCCACCATCACCGGAACTCCGCAGGTGGACCAGACGTTGACGGCGGACACCTCGGCTATTGCCGACGAAGATGGGCTGATCAACGTTTCCTACAGCTACCAGTGGGTCCGCAGCGACAGCGGCGCGGACACCGACATAGCCGGAGAGACGGACTCGACTTACACGCTGGTCCGCGCCGACGAGGGCAAGACTATCAAGGTGCGGGTCAGCTTCACCGACGACGCCGATAACGAGGAGACGCTGACCAGCGCGGCTACGACGGCGGTGGCCGCTAGGCCCAACACTCCGGCCACAGGCCTGCCCACCATCAGCGGGACGGCCCAGGTTGATGAGACGCTGACGGCGGACACATCGGGCATCGCGGATGAAGACGGGCTGGACAACGCCACCTTCAGCTACCAGTGGATTAGGAGCGACGGGAACAACGACACCGACATAAGCGGTCAGACAGGCTCGACCTACACGCTGGTCTCTGCCGACAAGGGCAAGACCATCAAGGTCAGGGTGGCCTTCACCGACGACGCCGATAACGAGGAGACGCTGACCAGCGCGGCTACGACGGCGGTGGCCGCTAGGCCCAACACTCCGGCCACAGGCCTGCCCACCATCAACGGGACGGCCCAGGTTGATGAGACGCTGACGGCGGACACATCGGGCATCGCGGACGAAGACGGGCTGGACAACGCCACCTTCAGCTACCAGTGGATTAGGAGCGACGGGAACAACGACACCGACATAAGCGGTCAGACAGGCTCGACCTACACGCTGGTCTCTGCCGACAAGGGCAAGACCATCAAGGTCAGGGTGGCCTTCACCGACGACGCCGATAACGAGGAGACGCTGACCAGCGCGGCTACGACGGCGGTGGCCGCTAGGCCCAACACTCCGGCCACAGGCCTGCCCACCATCAGCGGGACGGCCCAGGTTGATGAGACGCTGACGGCGGACACATCGGGCATCGCGGACGAAGACGGGCTGGACAACGCCACCTTCAGCTACCAGTGGACTAGGAGCGACGGGAACAACGACACCGACATAAGCGGTCAGACAGGCTCGACCTACACGCTGGTCTCAGCCGACAAGGGCAAGACCATCAAGGTGCGGGTCAGCTTCACCGACGACGCCGATAACGAGGAGACGCTGACCAGCGCGGCTACGACGGCGGTGGCCGCTAGGCCCAACACTCCGGCCACAGGCCTGCCCACCATCAGCGGGACGGCCCAGGTTGATGAGACGCTGACGGCGGACACATCGGGCATCGCGGACGAAGACGGGCTGGACAACGCCACCTTCAGCTACCAGTGGACTAGGAGCGACGGGAACAACGACACCGACATAAGCGGTCAGACAGGCTCGACCTACACGCTGGTCTCAGCCGACAAGGGCAAGACCATCAAGGTGCGGGTCAGCTTCACCGACGACGCCGATAACGAGGAGACGCTGACCAGCGCGGCTACGACGGCGGTGGCCGCTAGGCCCAACACTCCGGCCACAGGCCTGCCCACCATCAACGGGACGGCCCAGGTTGATGAGACGCTGACGGCGGACACATCGGGCATCGCGGACGAAGACGGGCTGGACAACGCCACCTTCAGCTACCAGTGGATTAGGAGCGACGGGAACAACGACACCGACATAAGCGGTCAGACAGGCTCGACCTACACGCTGGTCTCAGCCGACAAGGGCAAGACCATCAAGGTGCGGGTCAGCTTCACCGACGACGCCGATAACGAGGAGACGCTGACCAGCGCGGCTACGGCAGCGGTTACGCCGCAGCCCGATAATATGGTATCGGACGAGGACCCTGCGGTGTGGTCGGCAGACATGTTGGTGGTGGACCTTGGCAACGGCTCCATCGGCGCCGTCAGCGCCAATCTCTTTTCGAACCAGGGAGGCAGCGCGGGTCTTCAGGCAAAGTGGCTGTGGTACTACACCCCGGGGCGTTATATCCGCCTGTCATTTACGGATGTTGTACCCGGTGCGGAGGAACTGACGCTAGAGATCGGCGATGTCGCCCTGACATTGCAGGCGGGAGATTCCGCCTTCACCTGGGATGACGTCGACGTCGATTGGGAGGACGGTCAGATCATTCCGGTGCGCATCGTCCCGACGTCGGCGACAGCTGTGTCCCAACCCAACAGTCCTGCCACAGGTGCACCAACCATCAGCGGGGCTGCGCAGGAAGACGAAACGCTAACGGTGGACACCTCGCGGATAGCCGACGCGGACGGGTTGGAGAACGTCTCCTACAGCTACCAGTGGATTCGGAACGACGAGAGCAACAACTCCGATATCCCGGACGCAACGGACACCACCTACACGCTTGATGCCAATGATGTTGGCAAGACCATCAAGGTACGGGTGACCTTCACCGACGACCGGGACAACGCCGAGACCCTGACCAGCGTGGCGACGGCGACGGTAGCCGTCCCACCCAACACTCCGGCCACGGGCCTGCCCACCATCAACGGGACGGCCCAGGTTGATGAGACGCTGACGGCGGACACATCGGGCATCGCCGACGAGGACGGGCTGACCAACATGTCGTACAGCTACCAGTGGATTAGGAGCGACGGGAACAACGACACCGACTTAGGCGGTCAGACAGGCTCCACCTACACGCTGGTCTCCGCCGACAAGGGCAAGACCATCAAGGTCAGGGTGGCCTTCACCGACGACGCCGATAACGAGGAGACGCTGACCAGCGCGGCTACGACGGCGGTGACCGCCAGGCCCAACACTCCGGCCACGGGCCTGCCCACCATCAGCGGGATGGCCCAGGTTGACGAGACGCTGACGGCGGACACATCGGGCATCGCCGACGAGGACGGGCTGACCAACATGTCGTACAGCTACCAGTGGATTAGGAGCGACGGGAACAACGACACCGACATAGGCGGTCAGACAGGCTCGACCTACACGCTGGTCTCAGCCGACAAGGGCAAGACCATCAAGGTCAGGGTGAGCTTCACCGACGACGCCGATAACGAGGAGACGCTGACCAGCGCGGCTACGACAGCGGTGGCCGCCAGGCCCAACACTCCGGCCACGGGCCTGCCCACCATCAGCGGGACGGGCCAGGTTGACGAGATGCTGACGGCGGACACATCGGGCATCGCCGACGAGGACGGGCTGGACAACGCCACCTTCAGCTACCAGTGGATTCGGAACGACGGGAACAGCGACTCTGATATCCCGGACGCAACGGACACCACCTACACTCTGGTCTCCGCCGACGAAGGCAAGACCATCAAGGTGCGGGCGACCTTCACCGACGACGCCGATAACGAGGAGACGCTGACCAGCGCAGCAACGGAGGTGGTGCAGCAGGGTAGTAACGTCTGGTCCGCCACAATGACCGTGGAGACCAGGGATGGTTTCACAGGGTATTCGTTCTGGGGCGATCCCCACCTGGGGTCCCTCTCGGCGACCGAGGTCGAATGGGACGGCAAGACCCACTATGTCAGGTTCCTCTTTCTCAAGGACGGCGAGCTGCGGCTCGGCCTGAACGAGGATATGTTTTCCACAGGATTCGTGCTGTCGGTGGGGGATGAAGAGTTCGGCTCGGCGGACGCCATGGTGGATAAGGGCGGAGCGTCCTACAGATTCCGGTGGGATGACCCGGGATTGGACTGGTCCGACGGTAACGAGGTGTCGGTGAACCTCGTGCAGTCTGACCAGAATACCCCAGCCCTGGGTCCGCCGACCATCAGAGGCACGGTTCAAGTGGATGAGACGCTGACTGCGGACACCTCCGGTGTTGAAGACGCGGACGGGTTGACCAACGTGTCGTACAGCTACCAGTGGATGGCTGACGGCGTGGACATTCACAACGCGACCAGTTCCACCTACAAGCTCGTATTCCCCGACCAGGGCAAGAGCATCAAGGTGAAGGTGTCCTTCAGCGACGACGCTGACCACGAGGAGACGCTGACCAGCAATCCGACTAGGTCAGTGACTGCGGCGCCCAACCGTGATGCCACGGGAGCTCCCACCATCACCGGAATGCCCCACGTAGGACAGACGCTGACGGCGGACACGTCTAACATCGCCGACCAGGATGGGCTGACCAACGTCTCTTACAGCTACCAGTGGATCGCAGGAGGTTCGGACATCGATGGGGCCACCGGCTCCAGCTACGAGCTCACGTCCAGCGAGCAGGGGCAGACCATCCAGGTCCGGGTGACTTTCACCGACGACCGGGACAACGCCGAGACCCTTACCAGCGCGGCGACTGTGGTCGTTGTTGCAGCGCCCAACCGCGCGGCCACGGGCCAGCCCACCATCAGCGGTACGCCCCAGGTAGGAGAGACCCTAACGGCAGACATCTCGAACATCGCCGACGAGGACGGGCTGGACAACGTGTCCTACGGCTACCAGTGGATTCGGAGTGACGGCGACACCGACACCGAAATCGCGGGAGAGACGTCCTCCACCTACACGGTGGCGGATGATGACGTAGGCAAGCACGTCAAGGTGCGTGTGGCCTTCATAGATGACGCGGGTAACGAGGAGTCGTTGACCAGCGGGACGACGGAAGTGCTGGTCGACTACGACGCCGACAATGATGGGCTGATCGAGGTCACGACCCTAAAGCAGCTCGATGCCATTCGCCATGACCTCAATGGCGACGGAATACCCACGGACGACGGTGTTGCCGCATATACCGCTGCGTTCCCGGGTCCCGTTGAACGGATGGGCTGCTCCGGGGCCGACGGATGCGCGGGGTACGAGATTATGGCGGACCTGGATTTCGACACCAACGGCAGCGGCGCCGACGACGCCGGCGACACCTACTGGAACGATGGAGCCGGCTGGACACCTATCGGCGGCGCCGCCAGTGAAATCTCAAGTACAGGGCGGACAATGCATAACCCCTTCCTTGCCATCTTCGAGGGCAATGGACGCACCATCTCCAACCTGTTTGCCGACAAACGCGGAAGCTTCTTGGGACTCTTCGGCTACGTGGGTTTCGATGCCGCCAGCGGCACGGTCGGCGTTATCCGCAACGTCAACCTGATTGACGTGAACGTCACTGGGAACCACTATGGTAGCGGACTGGCTGCGGCAAACCTCGGAGTTATCACGAACAGCCAAGTCACCGGCCTGGTCACAGGAGTCAACATCGTAGGCGGGTTGGTCGGAGAGAATTACGGCGTCATTGCGGGCAGCCACGTTGCCGGCTGCGTCTCGGGAGGTGAACTGGTTGGCGGCTTGGTCGGAAGAAGCTATGGCGCCATTACCAATAGTTCCGTCACCGGCTGCGTTTCGGCCTTGTCCTACGTCGGTGGGCTGGTGGGGAACAACTACGGCCTCATTACCGGGAGCCAAACCGCTGGCCGGGTTTCAGGACACGGTGTTGTTATTGGCGGCCTGGTAGGAAGCCACAAAGGCGCCATCACCGCCAGTCGTTCCACCGCTCGCGTGTTGGGTACGGACTCCGGTCCGCAGTCCAATATTATCGGTGGGCTGGTTGGGGACAACCGCGGCGCCATTGCCGCCAGCTATGCCACGGGCCATGTGTCAGGGGAAGGCTGGGTCGGTGGGCTCGTCGGGCAAAGCGCATCGGCCGCGGAAAGCCCGTCCGCCATCACCGCCAGCTACGCTACGGGGCGTGTGTCCGGTACTAGAAAAATCGGTGGCCTGGTCGGGGTCAACGACGGCGCCATCACCGCCAGCTACGCCGCCGGGCCGGTATCGGGGAGTGAAGATGTCGGCGGGCTGGCCGGAACCAGCGGGGGTGCCATCACCTCCAGCTACTGGGACACGCGTACCTCGGGTCACCCGGCTGGGAGTCATGGCGTAGGCAAGACCACGGCCGAATTGCAGGCGCCCACGGGCTACAGCGGCATCTATGAGACCTGGAACTTGAACGGCGACGATGTCCCTGATTCTCCCTGGGATCTTGGGTCTGCCACCCAGCACCTGGCCCTGGCGGCGGGTCTGGAAATGGACACTGATCACGTCCTCGACTCGCTCTGGGACCTGGGGTCGGCCAGCCAGTACCCTGCTCTGACGGCGGACCTGGACGGGGCTGGGCGGGCAACATGGCAGGAGTTCGGCCACCAACTCCGCGCCGGTCCGGTCCTGACGACGACGCTGCCGCCTGGCGAGGATAGCGTGGAACTGAGTTGGACCGCGGTGGACACGAGCCACTGGAGCCCAGTTCCCACGGTCACCTATACGCTCTATCGAGGCGACGGGGACACCGTCGAGGCCATCGTGCGGGACCTGGAAGGGCTCATCCACACTGACGACGATGTGACCTCCGGTGAAACATACTCCTACCAAGTGGTGGCGGTGGTAGCTGGAGGTGAAGCGGCGCACAGTGCATTGAATTCGGAAACTCCCGGTGTGAACGCCCCGGCGACCGGAGCGCCCACCATCGGCGGGACGGCCCAGGTAGATGAGACGCTGACTGTGGACACCTCCACCATCGCCGATGAGGACGGACTGACCAACGTCTCATACAGCTACCAGTGGATTCTGAGCGACGGTGGCACAGACACCGATATAGTGGGAGAGACGGACTCCACCTACACACTGGTCTCCGCCGACCAAGGCAAGACCATCAAGGTGAAGGTGACCTTCACTGACGACGCCGATAACGAGGAGACGCTGACCAGCGTGGCAACGGAGGTGGTGCAGCAGGTTAGCAACGCCTGGTCCACCACAATGACCGTGGGGACAAGGGATGGAGTCACAGGGTATTCGTTCTGGGGCGATCCCGACCTGGGGTCCCTGTCGGTGACCGAGGTCGAATGGGACGGCAAGACCCACTACGTCAGGTACATCTTTCTCCAGGACGGCAAGCTCCTTCTCGGCCTGAACGAAGAGATGTTCTCCACCGGCTTCGTGCTGTCGGTGGGGGATGAGGAATTCGGCTCGGCGGACGCTACGGTAAGTCATGGTGGTGCGTCCTACAGATTCCTGTGGGATGACCCGGGATTGGGCTGGTCGGAAGGGGACGAGGTGTCGGTGAACCTCGTGCAATCCGATCAGAATACCCCGTCCCTGGGCACGCCAACCATAAGCGGTACGGCGCAGGTGGACGAGACGCTGACGGCGGACACCACCGGTGTTGAGGACGCGGACGGGTTAACCAACATGTCGCACAGCTACCAGTGGATGGCTGACGGCGTGGACATTCAGGACGCGACCAGTTCCACCTACAAGCTCGTATTCCCCGACCAGGGTAAGACCATCAAGGTGCGGGTGACCTTCACCGACGACCGGGACAACGCCGAGACCCTTACAAGCGAGGCGACGGGTGCAGTAGCGGCGGCGCCCAACCGTGATGCCACGGGAGCTCCCACCATCACCGGAATGCCCCAGGTGGGACAGACGCTGACGGTGGACACGTCTAACATCGCCGACCAGGACGGGCTGGCCAACGTATCTTACAGCTACCAGTGGATCGCCGGAGGGTCGGACATCGATGGGGCCACCGGCTTCAGCTACGAGCTCACGTCTAGCGAGCAGGGGCAGACCATCCAGGTGCGGGTGACCTTCACCGACGACCGGGACAACGCCGAGACCCTTACCAGCGCGGCGACTGTGGCCGTTGTTGCAGCGCCCAACCGCGAGGCCACCGGCCTGCCGGCCATCAGCGGCACGCCGCAGGTGGGGGAGACCCTCACCGCATCAACCTCGTCCATAGCCGACGGGGACGGGCTGAACAACGTGTCCTACCGTTACCAGTGGATCGCCGGAGGTACGGACATCGATGGGGCCACCGGCTCCAGTTACGAGGTCACGTCCAGCGAGCAGGGGCAGACCATCCAGGTCCGGGTGACTTTCACAGACGACCGCGACAATGAGGAAACTCTGACCAGCGCGGCTACTGTCGAAGTGGCGGCGGCGCCAGTTCCGCTCACCGTCCGACTGAAGGTCGCCGCCCCGACCTCCCACGACGGCTCGTCTGAGTTCACCTTCGAAATCGAGTTCAGTGAGGAGTTCGGCCTGAGCTACGTGACCCTGAAGAACCATGCCTTCAATGTAACGGGCGGATCCGTGGAGAGGGCGCAGAGAACGAACAAGCCCAGCAACATCTCCTGGCGCATCATGGTAAAGCCCACCTCCACCGGGGACGTGACGATCGAACTCCCGGCAACCACGGACTGCGGAGCTACCGGAGCCATCTGCACCGGCGACGACAGGAAACTGTCCAACTCGCTGAGCTTCACCATCTCTGGGCCGGACGGATAGAGCGGAGAGTCAATCGCTCGGTATTCCTGGCAACAAGGAAAGCCCTGATATGGGGATGGCCGGGGGAGGGGCTAGCGGCCTCTCCCGGTCCGGATGAGTCGGAGCTTCGGGGCGGCGGGAGAACGGCTTTGATCGCGCGCCCCACGGCTGGCGGCGTGGACATCCCGCCGCATAGTGGTTGCGGCCGTCCGTGGGAGTTGCAACATCACGACATACAGGTCAGGTATTGCATGGAATTGCTCGTCCCTTGGCAACCTATAGCCGACGTAGGGCTCGGCGAAAGATGTAGCCAGACCGCCCGCTCAATCATCCAGCAGCCCGTTCTGCGCAGCCCACACCACGATCTCCTGCTTCGAGTCGACGTCCAGCTTCACCTGAATAGTGTAGATGGCGTTTCGGATGGTGACCACCTTGACTTCCCTTGCCGCCGCAATCGCAACGTATGACATGCCCCGGCAGAACGACACGAGTATCTCCTTCTCCCTCTGGGTCAGGTTCACGTCCTTCGGTTTTGCCCCGCTCCGTAACCTGTCGAAGACCCGTCTCACCACCTCGGTCGGCAGACGCCCCTCACCCGCAGCCGCGCTCTTCATCATGCCCAGGACCTGGTCCATCCCGGCCACCTTCTGAAGATAGCCCACCGCACCGGCGGCCACCGCCTCTATCACGGCGTTCGCCTCCGTGGAGGCGGTCAGCATGAGCACCCGTGTGTCGGGCAGAGACTCCATGATCTCCCGGCACGCCTCTACGCCGTCCATCCTGGGCATCATGACATCCATGACGATCAAGTCGGGCGACAACTCGGAGGCCGCCTTCACCGCCTCCACTCCGTCCGTGGCCTGGCCCACCACCTCGAACTCCTCAGACCGCTCCAGAATCGACTGAAGACCTTCCCGCGTGACCGCATGGTCGTCGGCGAGCAGCACCCTTATGCGACGAGATTCTGTCGTCATCCTATCCCTCCTGTTCTCCGCGGCCCAACGGCATCACGCAGGTCACGCTGGCGCCCCCGACCGGTCCCCTGGGCTCGATGATAAGGCGTCCGCCCAGACGCCCGGCGTACGCCCGCATGTTTTCGAAGCCGTGGCCCCGCCCCTCGTAGTCGTCGGGAAGTCCCGCCCCGTCGTCCGACACCGACAGCCTGAGTTCGTCCCGTCGGAAGTCGAGACCGACCAGCACCCGGCTCGCCCCGGCATGGCGTAAGGCGTTGGCGAGGGCGTTGTGGGCTATGGAGAACAGGAGGCTCTTGGCCTCCATCGAAAGGGGCGGCTCCACCCCGTTCTGCATCAGCTCCGCCGACACCGACGTGATGGTTCTGAACGTCGCAACGTGCGAGTCCAGGGTCCAGCCCAACTCACCGCCTTCGAATATGCGGCCCATGTCTATCGGGTGCCTCAACTGCCAGACGGCGGTCTTGGAAAGCCGTGAGGTCGCATCGAGCCTGGCGGTGAGCTCCTTGTTCGAGTCTCCGGCAACCTGTTTGGCAGCATCTATCCCCAGGCCGATCATGAAGGCGGTCTGCGCGGCCGTATCGTGAATCGTCTCGGAGAACTCGAGCCGTTCCCGTTGGAGCTCCCGCTCCCGTTCCATCGCCGCTATGGCCCTGCGCCGTTGAAACCGGGTGATGAAGTTGACAACCAGGACCACCCCGAACATCGCGAGCACCCTGGAGAACAGCATCTTCTCGTTGATCCCATCGAAGGCCATGCCCGAGCCGACGGTCAAGCTCGCGCCGACATATATGGAGGCGGTGAACGTGGTCCAGGCGAGATTCAGCAGAGCCGAGGTGAAGACGGCGGCGAAAGCGGCAAGGGCGGGGTAGTAGGGAAGGAACAGGAAGTTGTCGAAACCCCCGTCGACGACGACGCTGGCCGTGATCAGGGCTATGTCCATGGCGCTGAGGACGAGCAGGTGACGCCACGTCACCCTGCGCCGGGAGAGCAGACGGTAGTGCACATAGCCGTTGAGCGCAACCAACGGCACGTGCATGAGCATGAACGGAATGTACTTGGCCTGCGTGAACGCCGGTCGATAGGCGAGCTCGATCACGGCGCCTACCCAGAAGAGCCAGCGTAGCCACACCGTGATGTTGGCGGCGTACGATGCCTCGTCCGGGTCGAGCCAGAGCATCTGAAGAAGCCGCGTCTGTATTGCGCCCATCGATGCCTTCAACAAGTACAGGCCCCTATTCCAACACCCAATCTAACCCTGTGTGAGGCGACGCCGGAGCCCCAATAGATGAGAATTGTCCGCCGGCGGACCTGTCGCAGCAACCTCGCGCCGACCTGCCCCCAGCCATAGCAGGAGCAGAAGCGGCGCATACACGGCGTAGCCCTCTGGCCAACCCGAAGGGCGGAGCGCTAGCTGCGCAAGACAGAAGGCGACCGCGAACCGGTGCGCCCAGGCCAATATGGACGCGACGTCTCTCAGACCCCCAGCATCTGGTAGCCGCCCTGACTGGATGAAAGCCGCGGCTCTGGCGATGCGCCTGAGACATCTCCCCTCCGGCAAGCGCGTGAGACCGTGGAGTGTTTGGCGGTCACGGCGGTGTGGTTATGACTACTAATCTAAGCCACTTTCGTTTATGCCGGCAAGAGCAAAAAGTTGCAGAACCACTCTCCCTGAAAGTTAACAAAGTGCCGTCCAAATTACCTCAGTAATAAGTGTGATTAGGCACTTACCAAATCGATGCAGGGTCTCTAGTGTTTTCATGGGCAATACCGATCAGATGACAGGCGGAGCTTAAGGCTGGCACTCAAGGTAAGCGTAGTTCTACCGGAGGACCTGTTCCCGACGCAAAGGCCGAGCTATGACACTTCGAAAGACCTAAAATGCGAAGCAAGACTGCGGTGGCCATGGCGCTGCTGTTGATTGCCGTCGTGGCCGCCTCGATGTCCGTCGCGCCGAGCAGCACGGTCCTCGCCCAGTCTTCCGGCATCTGCGAGCGCACCCAGGAAGTGCGGGATGCCATTCTCGCCAAGCTGTCCGACGTCAGCGACTGCGCCAATGTCACCGACTCACACCTGGCGGGCCTTGCGGGTGACCTGACCCTTTCCAATGAGAGCATCTCTGCGCTCAAGGCCGGAGACTTCCTGGGGCTGACCGGCCTTGAGCAGCTCTATCTCAACAACAACAGCCTGAGCGACCTGCCGGACGGCATCTTCGAGGGCCTGGAGAGCCTCGACACCCTGTGGCTGAACTTCAATCCCGGGTCTCCCTTCAGCCTTACGATGACGCTGGAGAAGGAGGGCTCGAATTCGGTGGTGGTCAAGATCGCCGAGGGCGTGCCGTTCGACATGCCAGTCACGCTGTCCGCCGAGGGCGGCACGCTGTCCTCCACGACGGTCACAGTCGAGGGAGGCAGCCTCAAGAGCGGGGCAGTCAGCGTCTCGCCCAGCGACCAGAGCCGGGTACAGACCGCCGACGTGCAGGTGACAGTGAGCGTGGAGTCGTCCGACTTCAGCGCCACAGACTATTCAAACTACTTCGGCCTCACGTGGGAAGAGGCAGACGATCTTGAACTCGCGCTGGCGCCCCCGTCAGGGATCTGCGGCCGCACCCAGGAGGTGCAGGACGCCATTCTGGCCCGGCTGTCCGGCGTCAGCGACTGCGCTGACGTGACGGACACCCATCTAGCCTCAATCACCTACCTAGATGTAGGCAGTAAGGACGTTGACTCCCTCAAGGAGGGGGACTTTGCGGGACTCAGCGCTTTGAGGGAGCTGTGGTTGACCGACAACGATTTGACCACGCTCCCCGAGATGCTCTTCGACGGACTCTCCAGTCTCGAAGAACTATTCCTGCAGAGGAACGAGATAACCGCGCTTCCGGAGGACGTGTTCGATGGTCTCAGCAGCCTGACCCGGCTCCATATCGAACAGAACGATATCGATACGCTGCCCGAGGACATATTCGACGGACTCGCGAAGCTCCAGAAGCTGTACATGCAATCCAACGGCCTCACCGGGCTGCCGGAGAATGTCTTCGACGGACTGAGCAGCCTGGAGGAGGTGGGCATGTCTCACAACAAGCTTTCGACGTTGCCTGAGGACCTCTTTGACGGTCTCAGCAACCTGAGAGAGCTGAATGCGGAAAGCAACCTCATAACCTCTCTGCCGGAGGACGTCTTCGATGGCCTTGGGAAGTTGGAGTCCCTCTACCTCGAGCAGCAGAACTTCTTCAATCCTGACGCGACCTTGGTACTGACGGAACACCTCTTCGACGGACTCAGCAGTCTCACAACGCTCAGTCTGAAGAACGCCAATCTCCAGTCCCTGCCGGAGGATATCTTTGATGGTCTCAGCGAACTGGTGACGCTGAACCTTGAAGAGAATGCGTTCAGCGCATTGCCGGAGGATCTCTTCGACGGCCTCGGCAGCCTGACCCTGTTGAATCTCTACAACAACCGCATAGGTTCGTTGCCTGAGGATGTCTTCGACGGGCTCGGTGAGCTGCAAACACTTAATCTCAAATACAACCAGATCAGCTCCCTGCCCGACGAGTTGTTCTCCGGTCTATCCAACCTGGAAGTCCTCTACCTTGGGGACAACCCCGGGACCTCCTTCGTTTTCACCGCGGAACTGGAGCAGCGGGGCGACAACGGAGTGGTGGTCCAGGTCGCCGAGGGCGCGCCCTTCAACATGTCGGTCACCCTGAACTTCAAGGCCGGTGCGCTCTCCACCAACCTTGCTGTGCCCATCAGCGGGGGCGATCTGACCAGCAGGGTAGTCAACTCCCCGGTAAGCGACGACGACGGCGTCACGGTCGCCGTGGTCGCCGCCGTCTTCCTAAAGGGCTCACATGAAGGAATTCAGACCGGCCTTGGTGAGAGCCTGGCACTCTCCTCTCCCACATCTACGTCTGATGGCGAGAGTGAGAACACTCCGGCTACCGGTGCGCCGACCATCAGCGGCACGGCGCAGGTTGGCCAGACCCTGACGGCAAGCACGACCGGAATCTCCGACGACGACGGCCTGACCAACGTTTCCTACAGCTACCAGTGGCTGGCTGACGATACCGAAATCAACGACGCGACGAACTCCATCTACGCGGTCCAGGCATCGGACAACGGCAAGGTCATCAAGGTTCGAGTCACCTTAAAGGACGACGCAGGCAACGATGAGTCGCTGACAAGCATAGGAACGTCAGCGGTGGTAATGGGCGGGCTATGACGACTCAACTCCCTGAGCGGACCCAAGGGAAAGCTCCCAAGTCCACAAGGAGAGGAACAAGATGGCTATAAGGATTGGAGCAGTAAGATGGAAACTGGCATGGGCGCTTGTGGGTGGAGCGCTCATGGGAATCATCGGACTGTTCGCATTCGAAGGTCTGCCCACGGTGTCGGCTCAGTCCGACACGACGGCTCCAACCATCTCGTCCATTGCCATCACCAGCGACACTGGTGATGACGACTCCTCCTTCGATGACGATGGGGTCTACGGCATCAACGACAGTATCAAGGTAACGGTGACGTTCAGCGAGAGCGTTTCCGTTACAGGCTCGCCCCAGCTCGAACTGGACATCGGCGGGAGCGCCAAAGCTGCTTCCTACGAGAGCGTCACAACTACCAATGTGGTCTTCAGCTACACGGTGGAAGAGGGCGTCTCGGACGACGACGGAATCGCCATAGGCGCCAACAAGCTGACGCTCAACGGCGGCAGCATCAAGGATGCGGCGGACAACGCGGCCGACCTGTCCCATGGTGCACTGGCCGTCCAGACGGGCCACAAGGTGGACGGAGTTCGTCCGACCATATCGGCCGTTTCCATCGTTTCCAGTACAGGAGGAAACGATGGTGTCTACACCGCCGGAGAAAGGCTCGTTACTGACGCGGCGTTCAGCGAAGACGTAGTCGCCACTGGCACCCCCCAGCTGGAACTGGACTTTGAGGGTACGGCCAAATTGGCTGACTTCGACTTCGCCGTGCCCAAATGTGAGCCAAACCAATTCGGGATTGCTTTCTGCGTCTTCACCCCCGGAGTCCGAGGAGTCCGGCTGGTGTTCGGCTATACGGTACTGAGCGGCGACTCGGACAGTGACGGGGTTGCCATCGGCGCGAACGCAGTGAGCTTGAACGGCGGCGCCATCAAGGACTCCGCCGGAAACGACGCCGTTCTAACTCACGACGCCGTTGCCGAAGATGCGAACTTCAAGGTGAACATTGGGGGCTTATAAATGGCTGTAGGGAACCGCCACTTGCATCGGCCTGAAATGTAGGAGCATCGAGGAGCAAATTGACCGTATTGACGAACTGGTTCACCTTGAAGCGTGCAGCTGTCCTGCTCGCGGCGCTTACGGTCACCGCCGCGCTGGCGGCAGGTCTCGCCCTCCCCACGAATCACGGCACAGCCCTGGCGCAAGCCGTCACCCCTACCCCCACTCCAACTCCTACGCCGGGCATATGCGGCCGCACCCAGAAGGTCCAGGACGCCATCCTTGCCAAGCTGTCGGACGTTACCGCCTGCGGGGACGTCAGCGACGCAAACCTGTCGGGGATAAGCGGGACGCTTGCTCTGTCCAATATGGGGGTGACCACGCTCAAGTCCGGGGACTTCGCCGGTCTCAGCGGGCTGACGGAACTGAAACTGGACGACAACCAGATCACCTCGCTGCCCGAGGACATCTTCTCCGGACTCGCCGGACTCGAACGCCTGAACCTGACCTTCACCGAGGTGAGCTCGCTCCCGGAGAACCTGTTCGACGGCCTGACCAACCTAAAGAACCTGAAGCTGTACCAGAACGGTCTTACGGCGCTGCCTGAGGAAATATTCGATGGCCTGACCAACCTGAAGGATCTCACATTCACCGCCAACAAGGTCAGCGCGCTCCCGGAGAACGTGTTCGATGGGCTAACTAGCCTCAACTCACTGGAGCTCCCCAGGAATTCGGTCGCCTCATTGCCGGAGGAGGTGTTCGACGGGCTCACCAACCTGATGGCCCTGAACCTGCACCAGAACAAGATCACCGCGTTGCCCGAGGGGGTGTTCGACGGCCTCGGCAATTTGACGTGGTTGTACCTGAGCAGGAACGAGCTCACGGCGTTGCCCTCGGGCGTATTCGAAGACCTTGGCGAACTGCAGCAACTGACCCTATTCAACAACAAAATCACGGCGTTGCCCTCAGGCGCGTTCGAGGGTCTGGGCGATTTGAATTCCTTAGTCATGAGTCATAACCAGATATCAACATTGCCCGCAGGCGTGTTCGAAGGCCTCGGAAATCTGAGTAGCGTGGAATTCGACCACAACCCCGGGGCGCCGTTCACCATCACTGCGGAGTTGGAAAAGAAAGGCGCCGGTGTGGTCGTCAGTATCGACGAAGGAGCGCCGTCTTCGTTGTCGGTAACCCTTTCGGCCACAGGAGGCACGCTTTCCACCCAGACTGTCACCATCGCTCGCGGCGCCCTGGAGAGCGAGACCATCACCGTGACGGCCTCCGGCACGGTCACGGTCAGCGTCGATTCGGTTGCTAAGAGTGGGACCAGGCTCATGGGTCTTGAGATAGTCGCCGGCAGCGACCTGACGCTCGTTGGCGGGTTGTAGAAAGCCCGAATCAGGAGGACAGTTCCGATGAATATTGCACACCGACTCGGGCTCAGGGGGAACGCTCATCACGCTTGGGGTAGTGCTGGCGCTGGCAGCGGTCGTGACGACCTCGAATACCCCCGTCCACGCCAGCTCGCATCCCGACTTGCAGGTGGGAACGCACGTGCTCGCCACGCCCCCTACGTCGGCCCGCGTCCCCAATCCCAATGAACCGAGCATCGGCCACCGCTCTGCGCGCCGGGCTAGGAAACTGTCAAAGGAGGAACGACGATGACTCTGAGAACGAAGAATATCGGACCGATACTCATCTTGGCACTGGCGGTCGCAACGCTTGTGGTAGTTGTTGGAATGTGGGGATGGGATGGACCGCCTCCCGTTTCCGCTCAGACCGATACTACGGCCCCAACCGTCTTGAAGGTTTCTTTTACCTCAAGTACAGATGGAACAGATGGGGTCTACACGGCTGATGAGGTAATTGGCATTGAGGTGGTGTTCAGCGAGACCGTTCGCGTGACCGGCACTTCCCAACTTTCGTTGAATGTGGGTGGCGACACCAGAACTGCTGATTTCGACCTCATGGAGTCATGCCCAGTATCTGCCAGCGGAGATGCCGAATGCACCGGCTTTAGCAGCCCCGGACCCTTCGAAGACCTCTAGGAAACGTTATGACCCTCTTTTGTCGGGTGCGTAAGGGCGACCTGGACACGGACGGGGTTTCCATCAACGCCAACGCACTGAGCCTGAACGGCGGAACCATCAAGGATACTGCTCAAAATGATGCGGTCCTGACCCACGACGCCGTGTCCGCCGATGCCGATGTCATCGTCGATGCAATGCCCCCAACCGTTTCGTCCATCGCCATCACCTCCAACCCTGGGGATGACGACACTTACGCCACTGACGACCGGATCGAGGTCACCGTGACCTTCAGCGAGAACGTTAAGGTCTATGGCATACCCCAACTCGAACTGGACATCGGGGGTGAGGCCGCTACAGCTGATTATCAAAGCCACCAGGGTGCGGATGTGGTCTTTGCTTACTCTGTGCAGGCCAGCGACACCGACGAAAACGGCGTTGCAATAGGCGCCAGCAAGCTGACGCTGAATGGTGGCCTCATTCGAGATGACGTGGGCGACTCCTATTTCGCAGCAAACCCGGCCGACTTGAACCATGACGCCGTGCCCCACGACTCAGGTCACATGGTGTCGGCGGACATCGGGGGCCTGTAGCGGCTTGTGGATTGCCCCGTCAAGCCGCGACTCAATACATGATGAAGGAAGCGGACAACTAACATGAAGATCATCAAGGCCCCATTGTCGTTGGCGGCGCTGGCCATGCTGGCCGTCCTCCTCCTTGCTGCCTGCGGAGACGGAGACGGGCTGTCTCGCGCCGAGGTCGAGGAGATCGTGCGTGAGGAGATGGCCGATGCGCCCGCACCGGAGCCGGGACTCACCTCCGCCGACGTGGAGGAGACAATCCGCCGTGCGATGGCAGACACGCCCCAGACGGAGGCCGGCCTGACCGCCGCCGAGGCCGAGCGGATAGCCCGCGGCGTGGTGGCCTCCATCCCGTCCAGGTCCCTGCCCGCCGAATACACCAGGTTCTTCGTCGGCAACGCCATCAGCAGGTACGAGACCCAGGGTCTGGACGCCACCCTCTCCTACTACAACCGCCCGGAGAGCATCGACGGCCAGTGGTACGTGTTCATCATCGACGAGAACGATCTCGTGATCGGGCATCCCGACACCAATCGTCTGGGGCTGGATGTGAAGGGCTGGGTCGGCACCGACGCCAACGGCTACAACTTCGGGCCGGACATGTTGTCGGCGACGGAGGAGGGCAAGTGGGTGTCCTACGTTTACCGGAACCCGGAGAGCGGCGGTCTTGGTATCGATTTCGATCACCTGGAGCTCAAGAACGTCTGGGTCATGCAGCACGACGGGCTGTTGTTCGCCTCCGGCTGGTACATCGACGCCGACGAGTTCACCAAGGCCCTGGTGGACACAGCCGCCCGCGTGTTCCGTGAAGCAGGGCTGGAGGGGACCATCGCCTACTTCGCCAGCCCCGAGATTGCTTTTGCGGGACTGGCTGCGGTCATCTCCTACTACAACAGCGCCGAAAACGTTGAAGGGAACTGGTTCGCGTTCATAGCCGACGAAAGCGGCACGATCATAGACCACTACCGCAAGGAGATGGTTGGAAAGAGTCTTGAAGACGTGCTCGGCACGGATAAGTTCGAGGCCACCGCAGAGGGCAACTGGGTGACCACGGAGGACTTGCGCGTCTGGGTGCTCAGCCAGGACGGGATGACGTTCGGCTCCGGCTGGCATAGCGGTCACGACGGATCGGGCAGTTGAGCGGAGGTCGAGTTCTCCCGGACTTTCGGGCAACAAAAAAGGGCCGCATACATGGATACGTCCGAGCTTCGAAGGCGGGATCACAGGCCGCCACTCTACGTGCGGACAGCGGAGGAGGTCGTAGGCTCCGCTCATCCAGCTCGTGCAGAGGAAGCATTCACATGCTCGACAGACCGGTCCATGCACCTGAGACGACGCACGGCGGCCCCTGCCGTCGCTGCACCGGTCGCACCGGCGTCTGTCGCGCGCGGCGACTTAGTACAGACGTTCACCCCCCCCGGTTTATCGATTCTTCGTGCTGGGTAGAAAAAGGGTGGCGCCATGACTCTACCCAGCCGCCGTGCTCCTCTAACCCTCCTCCTCCTTCCCGGACTACTAGCCCTATTCGCCCTGTACTTGCTCATACCCTGGTCCACAGCCTCCGCGCAGCAAGCCTCACAGGAGGATACGTGTCCCGGAGCCGACTCAGCCCCGACGCCTACCGTGGTAGAGGTTGGGGCCGTTCCTATCGTGGTCGAGTCCACTACCGACGAGTACTTCGTCCTCTACGCGAGCCATGACGTGGGCGGGACGACCGTGGAATACCCAGTGCGCGTGGTCCTCGGCGAGGACGGCACCACGACGCTCTCCGAGAACGTGGCGCCGCTGCCCAAGGACCGCTATCGGGTGCAGAAGTACAGCATCGAAGAACCGGCCGACGTCGACGGGGACTGCACCGATGACATAACCGAGCTCGGTAACCTGGGACCCATGAATCCGGTCAACGCCGCACCCTCAATTGATCTCAGCGATGGCGTGGTGGCGCTTCCCGATAGGGAGACTTTCGAGAAACTCGCCTATCCTGACTCCGGCGGAACATGGCACATCAAGTTCGTCATACTCGACAATGACACCGACAGGCCCAGGGTCTACTTCCAGAACACTAGAAATGCGTTGCACCATGGGCCCTTCCTGGATTCCATCGGCGTCGATTGGCGCCAAGAAGACGCTGTCTCCGGAATTGTCATTCTTGACCCGGGTCTCCTGGCCCACGATGGCAGCAGTGGGGTTTATCGCTTCCAGTCCCGCCGCTCATATGGTGGTACCTACAGTTTCTTCGAGCGCGCTTACACTCTCCTCGCGGCCAATGTGCCGTTCCTAGCTGACAATCTAGCATTGTGGATACGAAGTGAGATGCTCTCGTCGATCCAGTCGGACCTGCCACTGTACCGGTCTTCCCGAATGAACCTCGTGTTCGACGAAGACGTTTACGGCGATATTGACTACATGGCCTTAAACCCGGGGGAGGGGTACGGAATGCTCAGGAGCCTGGACCCGGACGAGCGTCCCCACTCCCGCGACATTGTGATCTACGAGACTCTGCCCAACGAACTGCCCCGGGTCGCCGGCGTCATGAGCACCGTGCCCCAGACGCCGCTGTCGCACGTCAACCTTCGAGCTCTGCAGAACGGCATCCCGAACGCCTACATCGCCGACGCCCTCGGGGACGAGACCATCAGCGGTCTCATCGACAGCCACGTCTACTATGCGGTGACCGATACCGGTTACTCAATCCGTGCGGCCACCCAGGAAGAGGTTGACGAACACTACGCTTCGTCGCGACCCGCAGAGACCCAGACGCCACAGCGCGACCTCACAGTGACCTCTATCACCCCGCTCAGCAACATCGACTTCGACGACTGGGACTCCTTTGGCGTCAAGGCTGCCAACGTGGCAGTGCTGAGGACACTGGGGTTTCCGGAGGGAACCGTACCCGACGGGTTCGCGGTTCCCTTCTACTTCTACGACGAGTTTATGAAGCACAACAATCTCTATGACTACATCGAGGAGATGCTGGCCGACACCGATTTCCAGACGGACTACGACACCAAGGCGGACAAACTCAAGAAGCTACGCAAGAAGATCAAGAAGGCCGACACGCCCGATTGGATCGAGACGGCGTTGACCGAGATGCACGCGACGTTCCCCGAGGGCACGTCCCTGCGTTACCGGTCCAGCACCAACAACGAGGACCTGCCCAACTTCAACGGTGCGGGCCTGTACGACTCCAAGACTCAACGCCCTGAGGAGACGGAGGAGGACGGCATCTCCAAATCGCTCAAGCAGGTGTACGCCAGCCTGTGGAACTTCCGGGCGTTCGTCGAGCGAGACTTCCACCGGATCGATCACATGGCGGCGGCGATGGGTGTGCTGGTACACCCCAACTACTCGGACGAGAAGGTGAACGGGGTTGCCGTCAGCACAGATCCCGCCTACGGCACGAAGGGAACTTACTACGCAAACTCCCAGGTCGGGGAGGACCTGGTGACCAACCCAGAGGCCCACTCAGTGCCAGAGGAGGTACTGTTGAACTCCGACGGCACATACAGCGTGGTTGCGCTCTCCAACAAGGTGTCCCAGGGGCAGCTGCTTATGACCGACGAACAACTGGGGCAGCTGCGCCAGCACCTTGCCCAGATCCATGAGAAGTTCGATGTATTGTACGGCGTAGAGGACGGAGAGCGGTTCGCAATTGAGATCGAGTTCAAGATCGCCAGCGACAATATCCTTGCGATCAAACAGGCCCGTCCTTGGGTTTTCACCGATCCCCCACCCGAAACCGGGAACAAACCGCACGAAGTCACGGGCGATGCTTTGACAGCATGGTTAGTCACTAAACCGGAAACCCATGATGGCCACCCCTTCATCGTACACGTCCGGTTCAGCGATAGCATAGACATCGTAGCCAGCGATTTCAGGCGCCGCGCAGCGGTGGTGACCGGCGGCAGAGTGACTCGTGTCTGGCGAATTGATCACCGCCGTGACTTTTGGGGGATCCAAGTAACCCCGGATTCCCACTCTTCGAACGCCACCCTAGCCCTGGCCCCCAACCGCCCCTGCACCATTGGCGGCGCCATCTGCACCTTTGATGGACGACGGCTGTCGAATCGGCTCGAACACACCGTGGCGACGGCGGTGGTGGTGGCCCGTCACAACATCCCGGCCACCGGGACGCCTTCGATCAGCGGAACCGCCCAAGTGGGCGAGACGCTCACTGCGGACACGTCGGCCATCGCCGACGGGAACGGTCTGGACGCCACGGAGTTCAGCTACCAATGGCTTGCCGACAGTGTGGACATCCAGGGCGCGACGGGCAATACCTACATCCTGGTGGCCGCCGACGTGGGCAAGGCAATCAAGGTGCGGGTGAGTTTCACCGACGACGCCAACAACAGCGAGACCCTGACCAGCGCGACGACGACCGCTGTGCAGCCTCGTCCCAACAGCCCGGCCACCGGCGCGCCCACCATCAGTGGGACAGCCCAGGTGGGCGAGACCCTCACGGCGGACGTTTCCGGCATCAACGACGCCGACGGGCTGACCAACGTTTCGTACACTTATCAGTGGATTGCCACCGACGGGACCACCGACACGGACATTGAGAACGCGACGGCCGCGACCTACATCCTTGTGACCGCCGACCAGGGCAAGACCATCAAGGCCAAGGTATCCTTCACCGACGACGCCAACAACGGCGAGACCCTGACCAGCGATGCGACGGCGACGGTGCCGGCGACGGACGAGTGGTGGGCGGATATGTTGGTGGTGGATTACGGCACTGGCGCTATCGGAGCCGCCAGCGCCGATCTCTTTCCGAACTCCGGGGGCAACGCCGGCCTCCAGGCAAAGTGGCTGTGGTACTACTCTCCGGAGCGCAAGCTTCGCTTGGCTTTTACGGATAACGTTCCCAACGTCAACGACCTGACACTGCTAGTTGGCGATGTCGCGCTGGCATTACAGGGAGGGGATGCTACCTTTAGCTGGGAAGACGTCGACGTCGATTGGGAGGACGGTCAGACCCTTACGGCGCGCATCGTACGTGATTGGACGAGTGCGGTCGTCGCCCTCAACAGCCCGGCCACCGGGTTGCCGACCATCATTGGCACGGCCCAGGCGGGCGAGACGCTGACAGCGGACGTTTCCGGCGTCAACGACGCCGACGGGCTGACTAGCGTCTCCTACAGCTACCAGTGGGTTTCCAACGACGGGACCACCGACACCGACATAGCGGGGCAGACGGACTCCACCTACACCCTGACCGACGCCGACGCAGGTAAGTCCATCAAGGTCAGAGTCTCCTTCACCGACGACGCAGACCACGAGGAGACGCTGACCAGCGCGGCGACGGGGGTGGTTGCGGTCAAGCCCAACTCTCCGGCCACGGGAGCGCCCACCATCGGCGGGACGGCCCAGGCGGGCGAGACGCTGACAGCGGACGTTTCAGGCGTCAACGACTCCGACGGGCTGACCAACGTTTCGTACAGCTACCAGTGGATTTCCAACGACGGGACCACCGACACGGACATCCAGGACGCCACGGATTCCACCTACACCCTAACCGATAGCGACGCAGGTAAGTCCATCAAGGTCAGAGTCTCCTTCACCGACGACGCAGACCACGAGGAGACGCTGACCAGCGCGGCGACGGGGGTGGTTGCGGCCAAGCCCAACTCTCCGGCCACGGGAGCGCCCACCATCGGCGGGACGGCCCAGGTGGGCCAGACGCTGACGGCGGACGTTTCTAGCATCGCCGACTCCGACGGGCTGGACGACGTTTCCTACAGCTACCAGTGGATCAGAAGCGACAACGGCACCGACGCCGACATTGGAGGTCAGACAGCTTCGACCTACACCCTGTCCGACGAGGACGAGGACAAGGCCATCAAGGTCAGAGTCTCCTTCACCGACGACGCAGACCACGAGGAGACGCTGACCAGCGCGGCGACGGGGGTGGTTGCGGGCAAGCCCAACTCTCCGGCCACGGGAGCGCCGACCATCGGCGGGACGCCCCAGGTGGGCGAGACGCTGACGGCGGACGTTTCTAGCATCGCCGACTCCGACGGACTGACCAACGTTTCGTACAGCTACCAGTGGACCGCCGGAGGGTCAGACATCGACGGAGCCACCGGCTCCAGCTACACCCTCAAGGACGTGCAGAAAGGGCAGACAATCCAAGTGCGGGTCTCCTTCCGCGACGATGCCGACAACGATGAGACGCTGACCAGCGATGAGACGGCGACGGTGGCGGCGAAGCCCACGCCGCTGACCGTCAGCGGCGATTTCACCCTGGACACCGCCAACGACTATCCGACCGGCATCTGGTCGGATGGGACCACTATGTGGGTCGCGGACTTCGAGGACGGCAAGCTGTACGCCTACCGGATGTCGGACCGGAGCCGGGACTCGGGCCGAGACTTCACGCTGGACGCCGACAACGGCTCTCCGGTGGGCATCTGGTCGGACGGGACCACCATGTGGGCGTCGGACTTCACCGACGGCAAGCTGTACGCCTACCGGATGTCGGACCGGAGCCGGGACTCCGGCAAGGACTTCAACACGTTGTTCGCCGCCGGCAACAAATTCCCCGAGGGCATCTGGTCGGACGGGACCACCATGTGGGTGGCGGACACTGGCAACGACACGGTGTTCGCCTACGACCTGTCGACCAGGGCCTGGGACTTCGAGAAGGACATCACGCTGGGCCCCGGCCACAACTCTCCGATGGGCGTCTGGTCGAACGGATCCACGATGTGGGTTTCGGACTGGCGGGACACCAAGCTGTACGCCTACCGGATGTCGGACCGGACGTGGGACTCCGGCAAGGACTTCGCGCTGGACGCCGACGATGAGTCTTACGAGGGCATCTGGTCGGCCGGGTCCACGATGTGGGTGGCGTCCCGAGACGACGCTAAGCTCTACGCATACGACTGGAACAATCCTGCGACGGGAGCGCCGACGATAACCGGCGCGGTCCGGGTGGACGAGACGCTGGCGGCGGGCACCCGTTCCATCGCCGACGCGGACGGGCTGGACGCCGCCATCTTCGAATATCAATGGGTGACCAGAGGCGGGAACGCTGACACGGACCTCGCGGGCGCGACCGATTCGAACTACACCATCGTCCCCGGCGACCGGGGCAGGACCATCAAGGTCAGGGTGTCCTTCACCGACGGCGCCGGCAACAGAGAGTCGATGACCAGCGAGCCGACGGGGCGGGTCGGGGCTCAGGGCATCTGCGACAGGACGCCTTCGGTGATGGCGGCCATCGTCGCCGGGATGACCGGGGTCGCAGACTGCTCGGAGGTGTCCGAGACGAGGCTCAGGACTTGGACCGGCTCCCGGCACTTCGGCCCCGACGTCACGCCCGGGCTGTACCTTCAGGGGAGAGGACTGTCGGCCCTGCAGGCCGGGGATTTCCGGGAGCTGCACGCGCTGCGCGCCCTGGACCTGAACAGAAACTTCCTCGAGACGGTCCCGGACGGACTCTTTGAAGACCTTCGCGCGGTGGACGAACTCTATCTGTCGGGCAACTTCATTGACGAACTGCCTGACGGGACGTTCGCCGGCCAAACCGCGAATCTGAGTGTTCTGGACCTGTCGGCGAACCGCCTGGAGCGACTGTCGGACGGCGTGCTAGGAAACTTGGACGCACTCGTCTCGCTGTCGGTCTCGGGCAACGGGCTCTCGGACCTACCGGCCGGCCTTTTCGACGGCCTCGCCAGGCTCGAAGTTCTGGACCTGTCCGCCAACTCGATAAACGAGCTGCCGGACGGGGTGTTCGACCGCAATCTCCAGCTGCGCGGCCTGGACCTGTCGATCAACGAGATCTCCGAGCTGCCGGACGGGGTGTTCGGCGGTCTCGCCGACCTGCAGAGACTTTCGCTCGCGGGGAACGACCTGAAGAGCCTGCCGGAGGACGTGTTCGCAGACCTCGGGAGTCTCGCTGAGCTGGACCTTTCGGGAAACAAGCTCAAGGACCTGCCCGTCGGCGTCTTCGAAGGTCTGTCGGGGCTGACGGACCTCGACGCGGGCGACAATCCGGGCGCACCTTTCACCTTCACCGCAGAGCTGGAGCGGCGGGGAGACGACACGGTCGTGGTCCGATTGGCCGAGGGCGCGACCCCGTTCGCCCTGAAGATCGAACTGTCGGCCCGGAACGGAGATCTGTCCGCCGAGACCGTCACCATCGCCGCTGGCGGTTCATATTCGGACGTTGTCGATGTTCGTCCGCACGGGCATCTTCCCGTCACGGTAGAGATTGACTCCGCTGATTTTCTGTTGCCTTCCGGGGGTTCAGCGTCGGGCGTCCGCGCCGACCGCGGTAGCGCCATGTTGATGTGGATAGGCAGACCGCTGGTTCAGAGAGAATGGGTCCAGGATGGACCCTTTGCTCTTCATCCGGAGAACGCAGACCCGAAGAGCATCTGGTCGGACGGCGAAACGCTGTGGGTCGGCGACGAGAGTGCCCGGAAGGTCTTCGCCTACAAGCTGTGGGACGATCCCAGCACTGTGGTCAGCGAGTACGGGACCCGAGACCCCGGCTGGGACCTTCCGAGCCTCGGCGAGGAGGACTTTTACGTCACCGGCCACGGCCCCCGCCTGTACGTCGCCGAAGAGTCCCTTGACGGCGCCAGCCGGGATGTCTTCGGTTACGACCTGACGAGTTTCACGCGCGCGGAGGACCGGGACTTCGTCTACGGGGGCTTGAACGTCGCCGGGGGAGTGTTCATCGTGCGCGGCACGGCGACGGACGGCCGTCACCTGTGGATCACAAACACCACGTCGCACGCGCACGCCTTCCGTCTGTTCGACGACCCGAAGACGCCGGAGGACGAATACGGGAAGCCGGACACGTCCCGGAAGCTGACGATCCCCGGCAGGGGCCAGCTGAGGGGCCTCTTCACCGACGGGCGGACGATGTGGGGCGTCAGGTTCGCCTCGAACGACTCCTCGGCGCGGAGCGTGAAACTGTCCGACGGAACCGAGGCGGGGTACGACTTTCCGCTCCACGAGGACAACGACCACGCCTACGGCATCTGGTCGAACGGGGAGACCTTCTACGTCGTCGACGCCGACGACGACATGATCTACACCTATCATGGCATCAGCGGCGTCGTTCCGCCGGTCGTCGAAGACGCGGAGACCGCCGCCGTGTTGGTCGGCAACACGGGGCAGCCCGGCGCAGCAGGCCACGACCTGGACTCGACCGGCGCCAAAAGGGCCCAGGCGTTCACCACCGGGACCAGCAAAGCCGGGTATGCGCTGGCGTCCGTCGGGATCGAGTTCGGCGAAGTTTCAGACACGTCGTCCGCTCCCACCGACATTGAGGTGACGCTCAACGCGGACGGCAGCGGCGACCCGGGCGACGCGCTCTGCACGCTGATCGCCCCGGCGAGCCTGTCGGAGCGGAGCGTGAACACCTTCGTCGCTCCTGCCTCGGGGACGACCTGCCCGGTTCTTGAGAAAGAGACGACCTACTTCGTAGTCGTCGAAAGGGTCCGCGTCACCGGTTCCGGCGCCATCGCCGTCGGTGGAACGGCGAGCGGCTCCGAAGACACAGGAGCTGCGGAGGGGTGGTCCATCGCGGACGGAAGCGTGACATATTCTCCTCAGCCCGCCGCTCAGGGATGGGCCTCCGACGCGTTTTCCTACAAGATCGAGGTGCGCGGCTCCTTCATCAACAACCCGGCCGCAGGCGAGGCGACGGTCACGGGCACGGCGCAGGTGGAGCGGACGCTCGTAGCGGCAGTCTCCGACGTGTCGGACGACGACGGGCTGACAGGCGCGACCTACTCGTACCGGTGGTTGCGGATCGACGGCGCGACCGAGACGAACATCGGGAGCGGCTCGCCCACCTACACGCTCGTCGCCGAGGATCTGGGCAAGCGGGTCAAGGTGCGGGTGGCGTTCGTCGACGACCGCGGCAACTATGAAACGCTGACCAGCGAGGCCACGGCGGCGGTCGAGGCGTTCAAGGCGGAGGACCGGCCCGGAACCGTTTCGCTCTTTCCGGCGAGACCCAGGGTCGGGACGGTGGTCAGCGCCACGCTGACCGATCCCGACGGCCTCGAAGGCGGCGGCTCGGGTCCCGCGGCGTCCCTCGGCGCGGTTTCGTGGAGCTGGGCCAGGTCTCCTGACGGAACCACCTGGACCGGCGTCGAGGCCTACGGCGAAGGAGACAGCTACGTTCCAACCGAAGAAGACGAAGAGATGCTGCTCAGGGCCGAGGCGTCGTACACCGACGGGCACGGCCCCGGCAAGTCCGCTCAGGCTGTTTCGACCGCCGTCGTGGGCGCCCGCGAACCGGGTCCGGAACTGACGGTGACGGTAATCGTCAGGGGCCTGTCCCACCCCTGGGGCATCGATTTCACCCCAGACGGGACGATGCTGTTCACCCAGCGCGCCGGCGTGCTGAACGCGAGGCTGACCGACGGCACCGTCAAGCAGGTCGACGCGGACCTCGGAGACCTGCTCGTCGACGGGTTCGCCGGTCTGCAGGCGCTGGCCGTGGACCCGGACTTTACGACCAACCGGCGGTTCTACACGCTCCAGGGACACACCGGACGCGAGATGCAGGTGATCGCCTGGACGATCGACGCGAACTACGACGAAGCCACACGCGTCGTCGATCCCCTGGTGGAGGGGATACCGATCGGTCCGGGCCCTTGGCACTCGGGAGGCCGGCTGGTGTTCGGCCCGGAGGGATATCTCTGGATCGCGACCGGCGACGGGCGGGTGGTAACGGGGGCGCAGGACCTGACGTCCCCGGGCGGCAAGGTCCTGCGCGTAGACCCGCGGACGGGCGCTGGGGCGCCGGGCAATCCGTTCGGCGCCTCCTCGCCGGTGTACTCCTACGGATTCCGCAACCCCCAGGGCCTGGCGCTGCGCCCGGGCACGGACCAGATGTGGCTGGTGGAGCACGGCCCGAAACACGACGACGAGATCAATCTGCTGGCGCCGGGGGGCAACTACGGCTGGGACCCGATCCCGGACGACGGCACGTTGGTCTTCTACGACTATTCCGACGAGGCCGGCGTCCCCATGACCGACCTGGCGAAGTTCCCATCTGCCCGCCAGGCCAGATGGTCCTCGGGATTCCCCACCCTGGCAACCAGCGGGGCCGTTTTCCTGGACGGCCCCCAATGGGGGGAGTGGGAAGGACGACTCGCGGTGGCCACGCTCAAGACGAAGTCGCTTCGTGTCTTCGAGTTCACCGAACAGGGCGATTTAGTGAGTCAAATCGTCGTTCCGGAGCTCGACGGCAGCCACAACCGACTGCGGACCCCGGTGCTCGGCCCCGACGGGGCCCTGTACATCGCCACGTCCAACCTACCCGGCAATGACAGGATTCTCAGGGTGACCGCCAACCATGCCGCGACGGGAGCGCCCTCTATCACCGGCACGCTCCAGGTGGGCGAGACGCTGACTGCGGACGCTTCGAGCGTCGCCGACTCGGACGGGCTGACCAACGTCTCATACAGCCACCAGTGGATTCGGAACGAGGGGAACAGCGACTCCGATATACCGGACGCAACGGACACCACCTACACGCTCGTCGCCGATGATGTTGGCAAGACCATCAAGGTACGGGTGACATTCACCGACGACGCGGGGAACGAGGAGACCCTGACCAGCGCGGCAACGGAGGTGGTGCAGCAGGCTAGCAACGCCTGGTCCGCCACGATGACCGTGGGGACAAGGGATGGGTTCACCGGGTATTCGTACTGGGGCAATCCCCACCTGGGGTCCCTGTCGACCACCGAGATCGAATGGGACGGCAAGACCCACTATGTCAGGGTCCTTTTTCTCAAGGACGGCGATCTCCGGCTCGGCCTGAACGAAGAGATGTTCTCCACAGGCTTCGTGCTGTCGATTGGGGACGAGGAGTTCGGCTCGGCGGACGCTATGGTGGATCATGGCGGTGCGTCCTACAGATTCCGGTGGGATGACCCGGGATTGGGCTGGTCGGATGGGGACGAGGTGTCGGTGAACCTCGTGCAGTCCGATCAGAATACCCCGGCCCTGGGCGCGCCGACCATCAGCGGCACGGTCCGAGTGGATGAGATGCTGACGGCAGACACTACCGATGTTGAGGACGCGGACGGGTTGACCAACGTGTCGTACAGCTACCAGTGGATGGCTGACGGCGTGGACATTCAGAACGCGACCAGTTCCACCCACAAGCTCGTATTCCCCGACCAGGGCAAGACCATCAAGGTGAAGGTGTCCTTCACCGACGACCGGGACAACGCCGAGGCCCTTACCAGCGCGGCGACTGTGGCCGTTGTTGCAGCGCCTAACCGCGAGGCCACAGGTGAGCCCACCATCACCGGGACCACACAGGTGGGAGAGACGCTGACGGCCCTCACCAACGGCATCACCGACGAGGACGGGCTGGACGACGTTTCCTACAGCTACCAGTGGATTTCCGGCGGTACGGACATCGACGGAGCCACCGGCTCCAGCTACACGCTCACCAATAGTGAGCAGGGCCAGACCATCCAGGTCCGGGTGACCTTCACCGACGATGCAGACCACGAGGAGACGCTGACCAGCGCGGCGACGGGGGTGGTTGCGGCCGAGCCCAACTCTCCGGCCGCGGGAGCGCCCACCATTGATGGAACGGCCCAGGTGGGAGAGACGCTGACGGCGGACACGTCGGAGATCGCCGATTCTGACGGCCTCACGAACGTCACCTTCAGCTACCAGTGGCTTGCCGACGATGCCGAAATCGCAGGCGCTACCGGCTCGACCTACACCCTGGTGGACTCCGACGAAGGCGAGGCCATCAAGGTGCGGGTGACCTTCACCGACGACAGGAACAACGAAGAGACCCGGACCAGCACCGCGATGGCGGCGGTGGCCGCCCGTCCCAACACTCCGGCCACGGGCTTGCCTACCATCAGCGGAACAGCGCAGGTGGGAGAGACGCTGACGGCGGACATCACGGACATCGCCGACGAGGACGGGCTGACCAACGTTTCGTACAGCTACCAGTGGATTTGGAACGACGGGAACAACGACACCGACATAGCGGGAGAGACGGCCTCCACCTACACCCTGTTGGACGACGACGTTGGCAAGACCATCAAGGTGTGGGTGACCTTCACCGACGACGCCAATAATGAGGAGACGCTGACCAGCGCAGTGACCGGAGCGGTCACGGCGGCAGCCAACAATCCTGCTACGGGCCAACCCACCATCAGCGGGACGGTCCGGGTGGGCGAGACGTTGACGGCGGACACGTCGGGCATTGCCGACGACGACGGGCTGGACAACGTTTCGTACAGCTACCAGTGGGTTGCCAACGACGGGACCACAGACATGGACATCGAGGATGCTGACGACTCAACTTACACTGTATCGGACGATGACGTGGGCAAGGTCATCAACGTGAGAGTGTCCTTCACCGACGACGCAGGGAACCAGGAGACGCTGACCAGCGGTCCCACCGTCTCTATAAGCCGGAGCATCATCTACGTGGTCGAACCGACTGCACACCCGACCAACCTCGTGGCCCAGTGGAAGAACGGTTCGGTCAGACTGTCATGGTACGCGCCCATGTTGGATACGGACTCGATCACCGGCTACAGGATATACCGTGATTCTCAGCCGATCATTTACCGTCTGGGCTCCGGGACACGGTACCGGGACCAAGATGCAACCGAGGCCGGCTCAGAATACACCTACTGTGTCAGCGCCGTCAGGGACGGGGCCGACTTCAGCGAGTGCTCGGACGATGCGAGGGTCACCGTGCCGGGAGCGACGACCACCGTTGTGTCGCCGGATGCGACCGATCGACATCCGACGGACCTCGTTGTGAGTCTCGTGGACGGCGTGGTGGTGCTGACCTGGGACGCTCCCACCATGGAAGCCGAGACCGTCACGGGCTACGAGGTCCTGCGCCGCCGACCCGGGAATGAGGAGCACACACTGGTCCCGTACGGCCAGGCCATTGGCGGTACGACATTCATTGACCATGAGGCGACAGAGCCGGGAGTCAAGTACACCTATCGCGTGAAGGCTCTGAGAGGCGACGAGAAGAGCCGATGGTCCAACTACGTCAACATCACTATACCTCAGTAGCCCCCTGAGCTACAGGACACGGGGTGTCATGCATACATGAATGTCCGGGCGGGGCGGTGAGCCCGCCCGGACGGGTGCTCTTCCTACACGGGAGCGGCTGAGGCGGCGGCATCTCGCGCCTCCCGCCATCGTGCTGCGCCCACCGCCGCACGTACCAGACGATCCCGTAGGTGAGGGTCCGGGAGTCCTGCGGGAGGACCGGCTCGCCATGCTGAGACCGCACACATACTACAGCCCAAGGACCCACGTATTCCCCGACGACTTCCCACAGCGCCTGGAGCGGTTCAAGGAGGAGTCCGGCCTGTCGTGGGCGGAGATCGCCCGCCGTCTCAGAACCTACCCTCTCACCATACGACGTTGGAGGTTCAACGGGGTACGACCCAACCTTGCTCATCAGGTCGCGCTCCTTGAACTTGCCGACTCCCTGGGCCTGAGCCATATCTTCACCGACCGGAGCTCCCAGCAGGTATAGTCAGCACGATATGCCCAGCTCTGCTGGCAACGCCCGTAGACCTGAGAGAGTGCTCAGGCCGAGTGCGTCGACTCAGTGCAAGGTCCCCGGGATGAGACAAGCACGTCGATGACGCGGCGATTGCCCCGAGGCGAAACTTGAAACTCACACGCCTGGCGGCACGGCCGGCCTATTGACCGGCTCAAGGAGGGTACCACGTCAGTTGGTCAGGCTCGGACACGGGCTAGACCTTCTGAAACGCAAAAAGGGCCGCATACATGGACAGGTGGCAGGTCTGAAACGCAAAAGAGGCACACATACGTGGCCGTGCAGGGGGAGGACGCCGCCATATAGACGACGTCCTCCCCCTGTGTGTTGCAGTCAAGCGCCCTCAGCGAGACGGCAGGGCCTGGCTTAGAACAGCCTCAGCGTCTGCTGTTGTGCCTGCGTCTCTTCCGACGTTTCGGTAGACGCCTCCTGCGCCGCCCCCTGCCCGCGCCGGTTCAGGCGCCTGGCCGGTGGAGCGGGTCGCACGTGGGCTGGGTGCTTGGGGTTATCCTCCCATCTGGCCCTCGCCCTTTCGACCACCGCAGGCACCTCCTGCGTCAGCCCGGATACGTCCAGGTCGTCGAACGTCTCGATGTGCGGGTCCGACGAGGGCTGCTGCACCCCGATGGTGGCCCTGCCTCCCTTGATGGACACGACCACCTTCAGGTCCTCCGAGGCTTCGGTCTCCTCGTCCGCCGCCTGCTCATCGGCCTCACCGGAGCCCTGTTCCTCCTGCGCGGTCTCCCCGCCGCCCTCCGGCTCATCGGAGACCGCATCGTTGGAGTCTTCCTCCTGGACGACCGGGGCGGCCCTGTCGTCCGACGCATCTGCCACATGTACGTCCATGAGAGCATGAGGGCCTACTCCATTGCCGTGCGGCTGACCGACGAGGAGATTCCCACACAGACCGGCAAGCTGACGTGGCTTCAGTCCCGTGTGCACCACATCCTGGGGAATGCCACCTACACTGGCTCCTGGGTGTACGGAAAGTACCGCCATGTCTCCACCGAGGACGGCATGAAGGTCTACGACCAGCCGAGGGACACCTGGATTGAGATTCCGGTCCCACAGGTGATCGACGACGAGACCTGGGAACGGGCGCAGAAGCTGAAGAAGCAGCGGAGCATCAAGGCCAAGAGGAACACGAAGGTGCTCTACTTGTTGCAGCACCTTCTGAAATGCGGTGAGTGCGGCCGCAACTTCCACACGAGGGCCTCCTGGACGACCACTAGCGTTCGCAACGGCAAGGCTTACACCTACGAGCTGACTACCCCCCGCCGCTACTACATGTGCAACGGCACTCAGAGCCTCCGCTTGCGCTGCCGGGAGAAGCCTTACATCCGGGCGGAGCAGTTGGAGGAGCCGATATGGAGCGAGGTGAAGCGAGTACTCCAGAACCCGACCTGATCGTCACCGGTATCGCCACTCTCGATTCTCAGGAGGGCGGCGGGATGGAGGAGGAGATCGCTCAGGCCGAGAGTGATCTGCGAAGCATCCAGATGGAAGAGGACCGCGCCATCAGGCTGTTCGTGTCGGGGAAGATCACCGAGGCCCAACTCGACCTCCAGCGCAGGTTCATCACCGAGCGGCTTGAGAGCGCCAGAGCGAAGCTGGACGATTACCGGGCTCGGGAGGCGAGCGGAACCGAGAAGCGGCGACTGATGGAGGAGGTCCTAGCCTGGGCGAGAGAGTTCGGCCAGGGCCTGGATGAGTTGGCCCCAGAGGAGCGTCACAATTATCTCCAGATGATCTTGGAACAGGTCATCATCGACAGGGACAACAACGTGGACATCACGTTGGCTATACCCATCGACGATGACTCCTCAGACCCTGATTCTCCTGACCCTGAGTCCCCTCCGCGTGAGTGCGTGTCAATTGGATCACAAGAATCTTCACCTTGAGGTTCGCTCTGAACCTATAGCAAGACTCCAATCTTGCACTGTTCGCCAGCTTTGACACGATTGGACGACGGGTCGACGCCATGACCCGCAGCCACACCTGAGTGACTCATCGCTCCGCCAATCTTCGGAGGTACTCCAGCCATCCGTGCAACTCCTCATCAACAGTGCTATGTCCGAGCTGGAAGATTGGACTAGAGTTGCGGAGCAGGTCTCCTAGGTGCCACATCGGCCAGAGGTAGACGAAGTCGCCGATCGAGTCCGTCTCCGCATCCGACACTGGCCGGACCGAGGCATAGACGTCGAGAAAAACGGCTCAGTGGAGATCGTCGAACTGGAGTCTCACCAGGGCCAGATCGAATGCGCGCCAATCGTACCCGCAGAGATCGAAGTCGAACAACTTCATGCCCGAGTCCGGATCGTAGCGGATGTTGTTCCAGCCCAGATCACATTGGACGAGTCCAAGAACTCCTCCCTCCAGTGAAATCCGGCTCACTTTCTGGCACAGGTCGTTGGCGAGCTCACGAAGAAACGTCGGGCTCTTCCTGTTCTGGCTCACCATGTGAGCTTCCAGCAGTCGCAACGGTTCCTTCAGCAGAAAGCCCATGTCCAGATTGTACCGAACGTACTCACTGTCGAACCGGTCCATCGCTAGGTGGAGCCCAGCCTCGTTGCCCCCCAGTTGCCTTGCGTGTCTGCCTTCCATTGTTTCTCAGATTCCCTCTCCCTCAGCAAACTCGAACAACGCGGTGTGGCGAGTCTCGTCGCCGGACTCAAACTGGCAGGAAGTCTGGCCGCTGATGTCCGGGATGGCGGCCGCTACCGGTAGGCTCCGCGCTTTCATGAAGTCAAGCAAATCCAGTTCGAAGCGCAACTCGTCTGCGGTTCCTATGAAGTATTTTCCATTCAGGTAGAGTCTCAAGACGTACCTCCGGTCACCATCTTCGACGAGATTGTGATCGTTGCCGCCTCGCTTGATGAACGAACAGCACGCAGAGGGCGACAGACCGTACTGTTGGGTCAGAAACGGCACCAGCACTTCCGCATAAACTCGGGTGTTCACCACATTCACTCCGCGACGAACACGTATGTGGGCAACGATTCTGACACTTCCTCTTCAACGAGCATATCCAGCAGAATGTATTCACTGGTCGTTGCCCTGAGTACAGATTCTGAGACTGATGGCCACCCAGACCCCAATATCTCCTCGGCCAGACGCTTCGCATTCTCTATCTCCCACACGCTGCCGTCCTCCAAGCCTGTGGAGGAATCTGTTACCCACTCGTTGGTCACCGCCCAGCCTACATTCCGAGCAATCGTCTTGGCCTGCTCGGGAGTAACCATCGATCTAACATTGAAATCAAGCCTCTCATGCCCCTGTGGCCAATTGGAAGTGATGTGCATCTGAGCAAGTAGCGCCACTAGATGGGGGACTTGTCTCTTGTTCTGGGGTTTCGGATACCACTCCGCATAGCCCATGCGTTTGGACCACGGCCTTACCCGAGCGAACAGATCCTCAACCTCCTTGAGGGAGGACATGTACCACGAGCTGTGGGCGAACACCACGAGGTCGAAATACTCGTCGGGGAAGTCCCACGTTGAATCGAGTAGGTCGGCGTGAGTGTGAAACTGGACCCACTTGCCGATGTTGGAGGATTTGACGAACCTGTGAGCGTCTCTCAGGGAGACGGGTGCACCATAGGAATCTGGTTTGATGTCCACCGCGACGACCTTACCACCGTTGCCCACCACATAGGCAAGGACCGCGGTGCAGTCGCCTTGTCCGCAGCCGACCTCCAATACGCGATCACCAGGAGTTGGCCTCCAGAACTCCACGAGTGCCATACGGTGTCTCAGTTGGGCTTCGGTTGTGTGATTGACGCTGTGGGCTAATTCTCCAAGTTGGCGGGTGATGTCCGGCCAGTAGCAGGCTTGCGGCATTTGTCTTTGGCTCGCTCGACACTCTGAAGACATCCTCTACCTCTGAGTCTGCAGTTACTCACCTATCAGATCCCCGTGAGGCAGTATCCTATATCAATTAGTTGTTTTGCGTAGCCTGTGCCGCTCCGCTCTTGACACACAAACAGTACGGTCCTCTCAGTCTCCCACCGAAATGCTGGCTACCGTCGTGCCGACCACATCATTGTCCTCAAGGACGGTCGCGTCGACTTTGAGGTTACGCTCGACGACCTGCTTGAAACCTCGCCCGAGATGAAACAACTGTGGGCAGGTGAGACCGACAGACCTGAATCGACGACGGGCCAACAGGCAGGAACAAAGTAACTAGCAGGGTGGGGAAACCACCACACGTCTGCAATTACTTAGAAGGCGGTCTACCCGAAAAGACTGATGTTAGAAGGAGCCTAAACCCCACCGGCGAAGTCTGATCCGAACAAGTCAACTGAACTCGAACCTTCAATTCCCATTAAGGTCCCAAGCTAATCGTGAGTACGAAAGTTCTGTCTACAGTAAGAAACGGCTCACCAGCTACGCCCTTCACGGGCCCAATCGGGCGCAACGACTCAATAGACTGCCTATTCGCAGTTCGATTCCTAGTTACCTGTCGTGCGAGCGGAAGAGTCTAACGTTGTTCTCTTGTTCCGCCACGCTGGTAACGCTTCGCTCCTCCATTGGCGAGTTTACCTATGCGGCAAACGGAAAGTGCGTAGTAACATAGTGGAGAGGTAACCAGCCTTGACGGATCAGAGACCAGATCAAGCTCCGCATCGGCGAACCGCGGCCCTAGAGTCGGCACTGCTTCTTGCCATCATGCTGACCATCTTCGTGATCGCAGCGTGCGGGGAGGGTAGGCCGACCGCGACTACGCCTCCTGACATTGATGCCGCTCCATCACCGACGCCCACCCCAACACACATGCCGACACCCACGCCAATCCCGACAGCGATCGTAGTTTCGAGCCTTCCGCCCAGTGCCGATTCCTGTCCCACGAAACCCGACCCGGACTGGTGGATACGTGAACCTACAGTTCCAGGGCATGTCGATAGGGTCGTGTACACGCACCCTGCGCTGGAATACTTGCTCCACTACTCAGACATTGTAGTCCATGCCTCGCTGGCATTCGTTTCAATTCGAACTACATCCCTCCCACGCTCCAGATTCGGGTTTGATGAGGCGGAAATTCCACCAGGCAAGACACCCGCTCCTGATTGTACGGCGACGCTGGAACTCCACTTCGACGTCGACGAGTATCTCATGGGAACTGGCCCAACAGAGGTTCTCGTTGAGATTCCCCTAATGAGAACGTTTTACCTGAAGGACGGCCTTATGCACTTCTTACATCTGAAGCAAGAGACCGAGGCCGACGCAGTTACGTGGTGGTCCACGAAAAGCCCGCTATGGGACACCAGAAAAGCCGTGCTCTTCCTGAAGTTTGGCGACGATGATGACAAGACGCTCTCCTTTACCGACAGGGGGTTTTCCCCACACGCTTTCGTCGATAGACCCGAAGCCTACGAAAGGTCGTGGCTTCCCGAGGTGGAAGGCGACTTCGTCCCACCACCTGCCTTCTATGGCAATTATGAGCCGTCTTTCGGGCGTAGTGGTAATACTACCGTTCCGCTGACTGGCGACGGGAGTGCGCCACGGTTCCTGAGCGCGTCAGGGCAATCCAGGGAAGGGCCGACGCCGGTCGTCATATCGCTCGCCGACCTCCGTTCGCGCATAGCGGCGTTTGAAGCGGTAGTCGAGAAGGGAAGAGGTGTGCCCGGATACGACAACTGCATAGAGGCCGTACTGTCGTATGAAACAATCTCCCGCTATTGGGGCAAGTCTTACTTCCCCCTTAGATTCGGGGAGCGACTGCCTTCCGGGTTGCCAGCGGGTACAATTGTGCAGAGGTGGGATAGGTACGACCGCACGATAGACGTAATAGATTACAGCGATCTGTGGCTGGACGGTCCCGACAAAGAACTCTTCGCGGTGACGCTGGATGACGACGATGAATCCGCGAGCAACGGCTTCTACGCATCCCTTTTGGCAGTACGACCGTTGCCCTCCGGCTCGTACGATGTAGTTTGGTACAATGAACCTTACATCGAAACCCTATGCTCTGACTTTAGGCCGAACGGCTTCACCCTCGTCCGATCATCTGCTGAATGGACAATCTCCGTCGACGCATCCGTGGAAGGCACGCTCCACGAATCATTCTTCGATCCCGCAGAATTGGCGAGCGCAGTGGGGGTCTCGGAGGACGGAGGTGTTCTTCAGCCAGCGGTCTTCACAGTCAACGGCGCGACAACGACGATTCGGAGTCTAGTTTGGCACGCTGGTGCCGTGTCTATGCGCCTGGACCCCTATGTGCCGCTCACCGACTACGACATAGACGTAGTTGACCTTTATGGAGCGACAAGGCTTACGCTATCCGTCACGAACGCGGCGGTGGACGGGGGCAGCGGAACGCTTACTTGGCAGGAACCCGACCAGCCGTGGCGGTGGGGGGATAGCCTCATGCTCCGCATCCGTCCGGAAGGGCCCGTCCCGCTGGCCCCGGGCCCGCGGCCATGGATTCCCGAGGTGTTGGATCTCACGGCGAAGGCAGGTACGTCAATGAGAAGCGGCTCGTCGGTGCCAACCGTCACGCTCGCATGGAACAGGAGCGACGCGGTGTATCCTGGCGGAGGGACCATTGACGAAGTGCAGGTATGGGACGGCGAGACGAGAGAATGGCGCAAACCCAGCAAAGTCGGGATCCATAGTATAGGTGGGGGTTCTTTTGAATATGTATACAGTGGTGTCAGCCCGGGTCCTTACACGTTCCGAATTCGGTATCGGAAATCCAAGAGGTCTGGAAACACATACATTCATGACGGCTACGCAACTGAGTGGAAGTACGTCTCTGTAGTGGTACCGGGAGCAGCGCCCGATCCCAACGTTACGCCGACCCCTGTCGCGCCGGTTCCTGCGGGGTCGCCGTGAGGATTGGGCAGAACGTCTTCGACCCGATCTCGCCTGCAGACATGTATGCCAGAAAAGACTCTGAAGCGCGGCGGCATTGCGAAATGAAATCACCTCCTGACTTCGACCTTACCGATGCCAATGTCGTATCGACACTGGAGTGCGCAGGCGAAGGTATCGTGGCATGAGTCATCCACCTTTCGCCCAACGAGCTTGCGTACTTTCAAGCTATTGTAGGTCAATCAGGAGTTCGAAAGTTCTGTCTACAGTAAGAAGCGGCTCACTTTTTCCGGGTGTTTCCTACTGTAGACAGAACCGAAATTGACAATAATGGCAGTTCACTCAACCGGACAATGTCGAGAATATGCACGTTGAGGTTCGTGCTGTACCTGTAATCCTCTGATCGGGTCCACTTCTAGCCCCGTCGACTCATAGCCCAATTCAGTCGGAAAGACCTTTTGACATTCAAGGCTTGATTATTGAGGGCGGAGCGAACTACGTCAGGCAGAGGACCAAAGGACAGTAGTCGCGCTCGAAAGCATTTTCCCTCCATAGGCAACGGTTCGAGTGTCCAAATGAATACCGTGTGGGACAAGTGGAACACAGGTATCGACGAAGGGTTTATCAGTGGGAGGAAGGGTTCGTTGAGGTCAACGAGTCTCTGTCCACAACTTCCCGTCCGGAGGTGAGGCTTGACCTAACCAATTCTGGCCCCAGCAAACAACCCCACCGTCAGCTCGTAGCCCGCAGGCGTGGGTGGGCGTTGCGCTAATGGATATGAACTGTTCCCCATCATGTGGGGATGTGAGACCGGAATCCACATATTTGGTCCAGCATACCGGGGTCCCGTCCGTTCTGAGGCCACAGTGGGGGTCATCGTTGCTCAGCGATGCAAGTCGCTCGTCCTCTGGCGGCGACTGAGGAATGGGATCTGGACTCCAGTCAGAATGGCAACCTGTAAGTGTGCATGTCTCGTTGCCGCCGTCGCCCCAGCACACAGCCACTCCATCTTCTCGCAAACCGCATGAGTGCTCTGTACCGGTGCTAATTGCGACAAAAGTCTCGTCTCGTGGTGCCGCGGTGGCTTGGTTTATGCCGCCGCCCCAGCACGTTGCAGTACCGTCAATTCGTAAAGCGCAGGTATGGCCGGTTCCGCTGCTGATGGCTGTGAATTTTTCGCCGGGAGGAGGCGAGGCTTTTCCAGACTGGTTGCTGCCCCAACAAACAGGTGTGCCATCTTCTTGTAGTGCACAGGCGTGAGTCCAGCCTACGCTAATTGCCTTGAATTTTTGGCCCGCGGGAGGAGTCTGGTCATAGTACCCTTGAATTATGGTAATGGTGCGACTGACGGTAGTGCCTCCGTCTCGGTCATTCGTCGTCGCCGATGGAATACCCTGTCCATCGAGCTTGCAGTAAATCCCGCCGTCTTCTTCTGCCTGGCAAGTATGTTCGCCTTCTTCTGCGAAATCCCAACACACGGGCGTGCCATCCCCACGGAGTGCGCACGTGTGTCCCCCTCTGCTAATCGACACGAAATCACCCTGTGGCGTGTCGGTGCCGACCCCTTCAACACTTCGCCTCCCCCAGCACAATGGGGTTCCGTCAGGAAGTAGACCGCATGTTTGGAGTAGACCGGCGCTAACAGCCTTGAATTGGAGTGGTGGTGGACCTGCCGGCTGCCCTGAGACTGTAAGTTCAAATGATCGTGGCATGGCGCGATTGTCGGTAATCGCCCCTACGATGTATTTCCCAGGTGGCAGGAGAATGTGAGCCCAACTCCACGTCTGCCCCTCTTTACAGTATGGTCCACCCGGGAGGAAACCGGTTGAACTCAACTCCACCTCCGTTTGTCCGGTGGTTTCGACTTTCAGCAGTTTCAAGGACGTTTCGTCAGGTGAAGACAAATCGAATCGTACGAACGTCCAGTCATTGAGCTCAAAACCGTAGGGGCGGACATAGCCATCCTCAATGGTTCCCTGCTGGCATTCTCTTGCCCAGTGCCCGTACCGGCGAATGAATCCTTCAAGGATGCCTAGTTGTTCGAGATCACAATCTTCTATCAAGTCGGAATTTTGCCTTACCTCGTCGGGGAATGCGAAGTCGATGCCATACCGGCCGTCTCGGGCTTCGATGAGGTAAGTCCCACAGGCCGCATCGTTCAGTGTCCAATTCATACTGTATTCTGAAATCGAATAGGTCGCCTGATCAACAACCATTGCGATATCCACACTTTCGGCAGCCGGACCGTTGGCTACCCCGGTCAATTCCAACCCTAACCGGATCGTAGCCGTACCATCAGCGTTGCCGGTTATCTCGAATTCCGCCCAGTTGGCGTACTTCAGTATGTTTTCGAGCATGAAGTGGGGATCCGACAGGTCCCCGCGCCAACTCGGCACTGAATTAGAAATTGTGCCGACATCGACCTGCTCCCATCCGGTCTGCATCCTGCGCCAGTATTCGGATTCATCGAACTGTGCCCGGAGTCCATACACCTGGTTTTCATCGTTGCCAAGTCTCGCCCATCCGAAGTAAGGATGTGTGTCAGTGAGGTTTCCTACTTCGTAAACGGACCAAGGGAGTTCGTTGGTGCATTCCGGCAATGAAGACCGGACCCTGAAGCTGGCTGAAGTGGCCTCCCTAAGTCCGGTGTAGGCATTTGTCAGAAGCCTCCATGCTGTCAATTGTGAATGTATCGAGTCGGAGTCCAAGAGCTGGTCTTCGAAAACTATCAACCGCTCAAGGTCCTCGAATCTCATTCCAGGCTTCACCAACTCGTGCGAATGCAGGTGCAGCAGCGCCTCGTCCATGGGGTTGAACTTCCCACTTTGGTGGGCCACGGAGTTCATTATACTTAGCACTTCAGTCCGATGTCTCATAGTACTGAGAGCGTGTATAACCTCATGAATCATCGCGTGCCTTAGTAGCTTCTTCTTACTGGCATCTAGGTCGCCTAAAGCGGTTCCTTGTTGAGGCCACAAGTTATAGACGACGATTCTACTCCGAACTACTTCGCCGCTATGTATGTTATTTTCGGCGCAGCCAAATGCTTCGGTGAAGCAAGCCACGGTTTTTGATACGGCTTCCGGCACTGTTAGACCGACATATGCTCTGATATCGACGGCTTGCTCGGGATCGACCACTTCGAACTCATGGTTCAATGTGGACGCCACGTATTGAAGTGCGTCCTTGAATTCCGCAACAAATTCTTGACCTCCGCTCACGGCGACGCGTAGCGGCGACTCCTGGTCCCATTTCTGAATACGGTCGGTAGACCACCCCGCACAGCCAATACCCTCGTCTTCTTCCCAAAACGTGCCTGCCTTTGATGTGTCCTTGAAACACTCCCAAACGTCCCGGTTAACTCCAACGATGCGTTCAGGGACCTCAATGTCGATGATTTCGGACTTCATTCCGTCGTAGGATATCTCGAAGGACACATCCCCCATCGGCACACGAAGCGTGAGTGCTCCTTCCGCAGGTCCGAAGCCGTTTGAAAGAGGAACCGTAGTCACCAGCCCGCATCCACTCAAGACCTGGCCACCATGACGACAAGTAATGACGATGGGTACTGCACCCTCAACTTGAAGATTGCCTTCATTTCGCAGCGATACGAGGACTTCAACGCTTGCGGTACCGTCAGACCAGTAACCGGCCACGGTTCCTTCAGCCTCAAGCACAAGCTCCACTGTCGGCGCAGGTGTGATTGTGGGAGTTACGGTGGCGGTTGGAGTAGGCGTGTAAGTCGGAGCAACCGTTGGTTCGGGAGTAGGCGTACTGGTTGGCGAATAGGTCGGTGTAATCGTTGGATCAGGAATCGGCGTGCCGGTTGGCGTAAGAGTTGGAGTCGCCGTTGCCTGGGGAGTGGGTTGGCTGGTTGGCGTAGAGGTTGGAGCAGCCGTTGGCCGCGGAGTGGGAGTGTTGGTTGGCATAAAGGTCGGAGTAGCCGTTGGCTGCGGAGTAGGTGTGTAGGTCGGCGTAGGGATTGGAGTAGCCGTTGGTTGCGGCGTCGAAGTGGTGGTTGGGAGAGGTGCAACCGTGGGCTTTGCTGTGGAGGTGGGATTCGGAACGGTCTTGGCCACCGGATTAACCGTTTCCACTTCAGGACGTTGCCCATCTGAAGACTGGAAGAACGAGCATCCGGTTAGCAGCACCGCGATGAGCACCGGCCCGGCGCAAAACAACCCGACCATTGACTTTGACACTTAGAGGGTGTGTGAGAAGTTCAAATTAGGTTGGTGCTAAGCGTCGGAGCATGAGATGAATCATAGCTATATGGGTCCACGCCTCGGTTGTATCGGACAGAGCTTCGTAGTCCTTGCTCATCCGACGGCACCTGCTGAGCCACGCGAATGTTCGTTCGACCACCCATCTTCGCGGCAGCACTTGAAAACGGTGGCTGTCCCTGGGGCGCTTGACAATCTCGAGCGCCCAGCCTGTCAGGGCCCAGACCCACTCGACCAGCTTTCCAGCATAGCCAGCATCGGCCCAGACCAACCTCATGCGGGGAAACCTCCCTATCAATTTATCGATGACCAGCTTCGCCCCATCCCTATCCTGGATATTGGCAGGATGCACCACCACCGCCAGCAGCAACCCCATGGTATCTACAACGATATGTCGCTTTCGACCGTTGACCTTCTTGCCAGCGTCATAGCCACGAGGCCCCCTTTTTCCGTCGTCTTGACCGACTGGCTGTCTATGATAGCAGCGCTAGGTGTCGGGTTCCTCCCCTCGGCCTGCCGGACCTTGACTCGGAGAGCGTCATTGGCTCGTTCCCATGTACCATCCTCTCTCCACTCCCGAAAATACCACCATACAGTACCCCAAGGTGGGAGGTCATGCGGCATGGCTCGCCATGTGCAACCGTTGCGCAGAACGTATAGGATGCCGTTGACGACCTCCCGCAGGTCTACAGTACGTGGCCTTCCCCCGGTTTTGGCTGCCGGGAGTAGCGGAGCGAGCATCTTCCACTGTTCATCAGTCAGGTCGCTGGGGTATGCTTTGCGTTTCATACCTCCATTCTAATACATATCCAAGACTTCTCACACACCCTCTTAGGCCCTCCCGGTCAACTGGAATACAGCCGCCCGCCACCGGAGACCTTCCCACATGCTAATGGTACCTTTGTGGACAAGCCTATGTAACCCTACTGGCCTTGAACCAGCCCGACCCCACTAGTTTTCCAAGCTAATCCTTAGCGAGAAAGTTCTGTCTACAGTAAGAAACGGCTCACTTCTTCCGGCTACCTCTTACTGTAGGCAGTACCACTTTTGTCTATTGTCCTGTATCTAAAGTGCGTTGGCAAAAGCGAGCTACATTAGCTAGTATCTGATCGGCAGTCTTGGTCCAGACGAGAGGCTTGGGATTCTCGTTGGTGACGTCAAGGTAATGGTAGATAGCCGATTCAAGCTCGAGGGTGCTCCGGTGGACGCTGCGACGCAACTGCTTTTCGCTGAGCAGGGCGAACCACCGCTCCACCAAGTTGAGCCATGAGGCACTGGTGGGAGTGAAGTGCACGTGAAAGCGCGGCCTCTTGGCGAACCATCGTCGGACGAGGGCAGTCTTGTGGGTGCTGTAGTTGTCTACGATGAGATGCACGTCCAGTTCGGGGGGTACCGAGGCCTCAATGGTATCGAGGAACTTGCGGAACTCGACGGAGCGGTGGCGTTTGTGGCACCGACCGATGACCGTGCCGGTCTTGGTTTCGAGAGCGGCGAACAGGGACGTGGTGCCATGCCGAACGTAGTCATGCGTGCGCCTCTCCGCTTGGCCTGGCCTCATGGGCAGCAGAGGCCGGGTGCGGTCCAATGCCTGGATCTGGGTCTTCTCGTCCACACACAATACCAACGCTCTATCGGGCGGGTTGAGGTACAGGCCCACAATATCACGGACTTTTTCGATGAAGAGCGGGTCTGACGACAGCTTGAAGGTTTCCGTCCGATGGGGCTGTAGCCCGAAGGCCCGCCATATGCGGTTGACGGTGCTGTGGCTCAGGCCGGAGCGCCTAGCCATCGAGCGCGTGCTCCAGTGGGTAGCGTCGTCAGGTGTCGTCTCCAGGGTCAGAGTTACGACTCTCTCGACGTCGGCATCGGAGGTTCTGCGGGGTGTGCCGGATCTCGGCTCGTCCAGCAGGCCATCCATTCGCCGCTCCAAGAACCGAGACCTCCACTTCCCCACCGTAGGCTTCGACACCCTCATCTGTTCAGCCACAGCGGTGTTTGTCCTTCCCTCGGCGCACCCCAGTATAATTCGGGCCCGCAGGGCCAACGCCTGCGCTGTTTTCGGTCGGCGCGTCCACGCTTCCAGCGTCTCCCTTTCCTCATTGGAGAGTGTCAACGGGGGAGTCGGTCGGCCAGGGCGTCGCATGTGCATCCTCCTTAGGTGAGTTGGCAGAAGGATACGGGCTACCGCAATGTTATGCGACTAACTATAGATACAGGACACTATGATGGTGGTTCTATACCATTTTCTGAACTCTCGGCTGCCTCGATTCCTTCGTTGTGATTAAACGCTGTCAACTGCGCTGAACTGTCAACCAACGTCTCATAAGCTAGACACACCTCCGATGGTCCAATATTGCTCCGCCACGGCAGTAAATTTTCGCTCCGCTCTGGACATTTTCCTTGCTTCATTAACGTACAATCTGTATACCGTTATGAAATACGGCGTTAATCGTCATACGTAATTGATTAGCGGTTTCATGGCCCGTAGAGGGGTTGCGGTGAATGCAGGGTGCTGGCTTAGACTTGGGCTATGTGCAGGTCCAAAGGCATGTCTTCCTCTGAGCGCGATGAGATTATCGCACTGGTGACGCGGCTTCAAGAGCAGAACGCCGAGTTGATGGCGGCCAACGAGGAGTTGCGGAGGCAACTCGCGGAGTCCCACCAGAGCGGCAGGCGGCAGGCGGCTCCGTTCTCGAAGGGCAAGCGCAGCAGCAAGCCCAAGCGTCCTGGCCGCAAGCCTGGTATGGGCCTGTTCAGCTACCGCAAGCCTCCATCGGCCGAAGAAGTCACCGGGCCGGTTGTAGAGGTGTCGGTGTCGGAGGACACATGCCCCGGATGTGGAGGCAGCCTTGTGGATGAGGGAGAGAGTATTGCCTATGTAACCGACATACCCCCTGTTCGGCGTCCGCAGGTGAGAGCGTACCGAGTGCAGGTATGCCGGTGCCGGTCGTGCGGCAAGGCTGTGCGAGGCCAGCATCCCGATATAGGGTCCGCCCAGCATGGTGCGAGCGCGCACCGCTTGGGTGACCGAGTGAAGGCTGCGGCCCATGTACTCCACTATGGGGTGGGTGTTCCGGTACGGAGGATTCCCGCTGTTCTCAGAGCGCTGACCGGGGTTGAAGTGAGTCAGGGGGCGATCAGCCAGGACGCGCTGCGCCGTAGTGCCGGTGCGGTGGGTGAGGCCTACCGCACGCTGCGAACATCGGTGCGAGCGAGTCCGGTTGTCCACACCGACGACACGGGCTGGCGAGTTGGAGGCGAGCCGGCGTTTCTGATGGCGTTCGAGACGGAAGAGGCGACGGTGTATCAGGTTCGCGCTCGTCACCGGAACGAAGAGGTGCGCGAGGTGGTTCCTGGGGACTACGCAGGGGTGATGGTGACCGACCGGGGTCGCAGCTACGATGCTCAGGCGCTGTCCGAGGTGAGACAGCAGAAGTGCCTGGCGCACGTGCTGCGCTCGATCAGCGAGGTGGTCAAGACCAAGACGGGGAGAGGCCGCAGCTTCGGCAAGCGTCTGAGCGGCCTTCTGCGAGAGGCGATGGAGTTGCGGGAGGCATATCACCGAGGTGAGGCTGTCGACTTTGGTGTGCAGGCCGAGCGGTTGAAGCGCCAGGTGAGCTATCATCTCCGCGACCGTCCGATGGCGGATGCGGACAACTACCGGCTGCAGAACGAACTGGGTTGGCACGATGACCGGGGCAGCCTGCTGCGCTTTCTGGACGATCCGAGCATTGAGCCGACCAACAACCGGGCTGAGCGAGCGCTTCGTGGGGCGGTGATCGCGCGGAAGGTGTCGCACTGCTCGAAGAACGAGAAGGGGGCCGATGCGTTCTCGGCTTTCACCAGCGTAATCAGGACGTTGGAGCGCAATGGCGACGACCAATCTGTGGTGGATCGGCTCTGCGCTCTCTTCAGCGGCGCTCCGCTTCACTCCCCATCACGCCGAACCTCCCCCGCCATCCGCTAATCAATTACCGTCATACGTAAACGCCAGTTGCCGCAAGCTACAAATATCAGGTCCGGCAACAGGCTCGTGCTCACTCGGCTGTCCTGGCCCTCTCCTGATAGCCGTCTCACATCGCTTCTCCTCCTTCGCTTTCAGCGTGGGATTTGCACAGCCACGAACTGAAAGCCAAACTCTCAAATTCCCGCTACAACGTTACCATAGTACAATGTAGGGGAGCGGAATCGTCCAACTCTAACCGTAGTCCTACTTAGCTCTCTCCGTGGTGACGTTGTTCTCTATTGCCGGAGTCGAAATTGTGGGCGACTGGTCTTGGACCGAGATAGTTAAGCCTCCCAAATGGAGGTTCAGTGACCCAAGCTCAAACTTACACCATGGTCAACGGCGTTATGTTTAGGCTCGCAGCGACTACGAGGCGGGCTCTACCTGTCGTGTCAGTGGTTGTGATTCTCGCTGCAGCGCTCTCTTTCGGCAATCCATCAGAAGTCCTCGCGCAGGAACCCTCTCCCATTAGCCTCGAAGTAGAGGTCGGCTTTGACGGGAAGGCTAGAGTGGGCCACTGGATTCCTGTGGTTGTCCGCGTGGAGAATACCGGCCCCGACTTGGAGGCCGAGATCCATGTGACGGCGAGTCGAGGCCATCCCACGTCCTCGGGCATCAACATCGCCGACGTCGTACTTCCCAGAGGCAGCCGTAAGCGACTTACCCTATATATACCGTACATGACCGCCATCCCCAGACTGGATGTGGAATTGGTCGACGAAGGCCGGGTGGTAACCAGATTGGAGACTCCGGTCAACGTCATTGGAGAGAGCGACATCCTGATTGGAGTTATGGGTCGGCGGGCCGGGCCCTGGAATCTCCTCACGACGCTGGATCTGCCCGGCCAAGCAAGGGAGGTAGCTGTTGTTCCGATCGCTCCCGACTCCTTTCCCCATCGACAAGAGACATTGCGTGCTTTCGACGTGATAGCTCTCGGCGACGTCGCGGTACAGACGCTCCCCTCTGAGACTCTCGAGGCTCTCGAGGGTTGGGTGGCAGGTGGAGGCACTCTCGTTCTGTCGGGTGGAATGAACGCTGAAGCCAGACTTGAGGGTCTTCCCCTGCACCTCATGCCAGTAGTCCCCGGCGATACGGCTGAAAGAGAGAAAATACCCGCCTTGGAGAGGTTGGGTAATGAGCCTATCTCCGTGGCACTTCCAATCGCGGTGAACTCGGCCAGCGTGGTGTCGGGGCGCGTTCTTGCGCAGGAGGAGGAACTGCCTTTGGCGGTACTGAGCCGGTTCGGGAAGGGCAGGGTTTTATTTCTTGCCTTCGACCCGACGGCGCAACCCTTGGTCGGCTGGCCTGGGTTGCCACAGATGTGGAGAGAGTTGCTTTTCCAATCGCTTCGGCCACGCGTTCTCTATTCTAACCAAACAGATGGCAGAAACCTAGGCCACCCGGACTCCCAGTGGACCTACCAACTGCACAGCGCCATGTCCAACCTCCCCGCTCTGGAATTCCCTTCTATAAAGGTGTTGCTGGCGATTATCATCGGATACATACTTCTCGTCGGGCCCGTGAACTACGTCATGCTGCGCTGGCTTCGACGCCCTGGGTTGGCGTGGTTTACGATCCCCGTGCTTGTAATCCTATTCTCCGTTGGAGTTTACCTTCTCGCTGTTCGTGCCAAAGGGAGTGACGTTCAATTGAGCTCTGTCACCTTAGTTCAAGAAGCACCGGGTACTGACTGGGCCAAGGTTCAGCGAATGGTGGGAGTTCTAGTTCCCAGTCAAGGCGACTACCGTGTGGAAGTGCCTGGCGGCGCACTCGTCGCGCCTTGGAAAGTCGGTGCTGGTCCTTACCGGTCAGGCTTCGGTAGTGCAGGAACCATAGTCAGTGCAGGAACCATAGTCAAGGTAAGGAATCGTAAGGAAATAAGCGAGTTAGAGTTGCTGAAGATGAGTACTTGGACCATGAGCAGTCTGGCGACGGATCGCATCGAGCGGGTTGAGGAGACTTTATCACAAGAACTCTACGTAGAAGCAGGTCTTCTAAAGGGCACGGTGACCAACAAAGGCCTCACTCCGCTAAGGCAGGTCTGGCTGGTCTCAACAGGAGGAGTAGTAGATCTTGGCGAGTTGGAGTCGGGAGGCACGGCTTCGGTGGACACTACGTTGGCGACCTTCTTTGGTGTCTTGCCGAGTTGGGAATTGCGCGAACAGTGGCTATTCTCTATCGCTGTTGAGCCTGGGAACGCGAGAGAGAACAGGCAGCCGCACCAACTTCACGAGATGGCCACTTCCGTTTTTGAATCGCTCTATTTTGATCCTCCTTCTGACCTGTCTATAATCCTCTTGGCGTGGACCGATGAAGATCCCACGGTGGTATCGGTTGACGGGGTGAGACCTACCGGACCCTCCATGACCTTGGTCGCGAAGCCGGTGACGCCGAATCTGCGGGGGAGCTTTTCTGTTCCCAGTGGGTTGCTTATGGGAAGAGCATTGAATATAGAAGGGGAGATACTTGGCAAGACTTCGGAGTTGATCACTTTCGGTGCTGGCAGAATCAACTATCAATTTGAAGTGCCGAGTAATGTTCGTGAAGTGAATCGCGTGGTTCTCCATGTGCCCTTTGAGAGTGTCCCGACAACTACGCGGGATGTTTCAGCCGAAGTATATCGCTGGGAGGATGACATTTGGGAGCCTCTGGACCTGAAGTTGGTGCCCCTCCAGGTGAAATCGTCTTTCTCAGGGGGACATGCACCCCCGCCACCGGTCATGATGTTGAACCAGGGCGTATCCGTCTACTCGAGGACGTTCGGTGAAGTTACATTTACTGAGGCGCTCGAGGGAGAATTAGGAAGGAGAGAAGCACTAAGCGCCTATGTGTCATCTACAGGGCTCATACGCGTGAGAGTTGCCGTCGGCGGTGGATACATTGGTAGGCCTTCGTTGGCCATTGACGGGATAGCACAGTGAATAGTTCTGATGTGATCACCGTTGACAGTCTTGTGAAGCGCTACGGTCGTTTGCAGGCCCTAGATGGTGTGAGCTTCTCCGTTCGCGGGGGCAGCATTTACGGTTTCCTGGGGCCGAACGGTGCAGGGAAGACGACGGCCCTCCGCATTCTAGCGACCCTGCTGCTACCTACTGAGGGTAGCGTTCGGGTAGCAGGAGAGGATATAGCACTACATCCTGAGAGGGCCCGGAGAAAGATAGGGTACATGCCTGATTTCTTCGGGGTGTATGACGATTTGACAGTTCAGGAGTACCTGGAGTTTTATGCTCAAGCTCACGGCGTCCCCAGGGTCCAGTGGAGTAAGATCACCAGTGACCTGCTGGAGTTGGTGGATTTGGGACATCGGCGAGAGGATTTTGTGGAGACCTTGTCGCGAGGAATGAAACAGCGGCTGGGTCTGGCCCGCTGTTTGGTTCACGACCCCGACGTGCTGCTCTTGGATGAACCTGCATCGGGCCTGGACCCGCGTGCGCGCGTGGAGATGCGAGAGGTGCTCAAGGAGGTCTCCCGCATGGGCAAAGCCGTGATGATAAGCTCTCACATCCTGCCGGAGTTGGAGGACCTGTCCACGGATGTGGGCATAATCCATCAGGGGCGAATGGTGGCCTCCGGTCCCGTGGAGAGCATTCGCGATCAACTTGGAGCCAGCCGGGTGGTCGAAGTTAGGACAATGGATCGGACCGAAGAGACCGGTGCCATCTTGAATGAACAGCGAGGAATCCGTGACGTAGAGATCCTGCACGAACAGAATATGGTGCGTGGGGTGTTTACGGGAAGTGACGCAGAACAGGCAGCCGTTTTGAGCGCCCTTGTGGAAGCCGGGATAGCGGTGGTCAGCTTCAACTCTCTTCAGGGCTTGGAGGATTTGTTCATGGCTGTCACGGTGGAAGAAGACAAGCCATGAGACCCTCGGCAGTACGAAATATGGCCGTTCTGAACAAGGAACTCCGCATCCGAATGCGCGGTCGTCGGGCCGCCGTCATCATCACCGTGTATCTGCTACTACTTGCGAGCGTCGCCGGCTCTATGCTGTACGGACAGCAGCAAGCGTTGGAGTCGAACCTCAGCTCTAGTAGTCCTCCGACCATTGGCTTTGAGTTGTTCGTGACCCTGTCCCTATTCCAACTGTTTCTGGTGATATTCATCGTGCCCGGCTTAACTGGAGCGGCAATCGCCGGAGAGCGGGACCGGCAGACATTGGACCTAATGCTGAGTACCCAAGTTCCCTCCCTGTGGATCGTCTTGGGTAAATTGCTGTCGTCCCTTTCATACGTTTTCCTCCTGATGCTGGCAGCGCTGCCTCTCTTCAGTCTGGTCTTTCTATTTGGTGGGGTATCGCCCGGTCAGGTTGTCCTGGCCTTTGCTGTCTCCCTGATCTCCGCCCTTACACTGGGCACTATTGGAGTGTTCATCTCCGTGGTGATTCAGCGTGGACAGATCGCAACCGTGCTGTGCTACGGCGTGGCATTCTTGCTAATCGTTGGAACCTCAATGCTTAGCATCTTCATAGCCATTGGCTTAGCGATGTCAATAGACATCCCCATAGAGGTCGTTGCCCCTTTGGTGCTAAATCCCTTGGCCGCTCTCGCTTCCGCAACGGCGGCCCCATTTCTTCCCGAGGCCCCGCTCTTGGGGACATCTCATCGAGGGCCGAGTTCTGGGTTGGCCCTTTGGCACTTCAGCCTGATTGTAGATGCCATCCTGATCCCGACCTTTCTCATTCTGGCTGCATCCCTGTTGCGACCCCGGAGGCTTCGTTCCAGGGGGTTTGGCAGGTCTGGCACCGGTAAGGTCGAGAGATGAAGAATCTAAGACACGAGGTTGACAGACTATCTTCGATAGTTCGTCCATGGCGCAATCGTCTCGCATTGAAGGGTGCACTAAAGTGGGCGACGCTGGGATCAGCCGGAGGCCTAGGCTTTGCCATCATTCTGCTATCTGTGGCGCGTCTAGTACCATGGCCGGCTGTGCTCTTGTGGGGAGTCATCGCAACGGTGGCTGGGACGATGTGCGGGGTGGTGTACAGCTTCACCATAAGGCCGTCACTGGAGGCGACTGCGAGACAAACGGACCACCTTATGGGCCTTGCCGACCGACTAGGCACGGCCTGGGAATTCCGCAGTTCCAACTCGACCCTTGCCACACTGCAGCGCCAGGACGCCCTCGCCTCGGCCGGGGCATTGGTGCCCGGCGAGTCGATCATAATTTGGCCTAGTCTGCGGCACTTTATTCCCGTCATGGTCGGTCTAGTGCTGTTTGGGCTTCTGGTAGTCCTCCCCAATCCTATGGACCGCGTAATCCAGGAGCGGGAGCGTCTGCAGGAGCAACTTGCTCAGGTGGGGGAGGAGCTTAGAAGGACCGAAAAGGAGTTGTCGAAGCCTGAAGCATCTCTGAGCGCTGAGGACCGTGCGGCTGCGGAGGATGCTCTGAAGAAGCTACAAGAAGCCCTGAGAGATGCTAGGGACATACCCTCAGCACTGGCAGCCGTTTCTGAGGCGGAGCAGGAGATAAGCCAATTGCAGGAGCCGAAGATAGGCCAGAGCAGAGCGCTTCAGGAAGTTGGAGCGACCCTGGCTTCGTCACCTACCACTCGGGCTATGGGGCAGGCGCTCCAGTCTGGGGACGGGCCGGCTCTATACGACTCCATCAACGCTCTAGCGGACCAGCTGGCATCTATGAGCGAAACCGAACTTCAAGTGCTAGCAGCGACCTTCCAGCGCGCGGCCAACGCTGCCACCGGTCAAGGAGCCCTCTCCGGCTCTCTGAGGAAGGCTTCACGAGCAATCGCCTCCGGTTACCCAAGGACAGCTGGAAGCGACCTGAGCGACCTGGCAGACAGGCTGGTGTCTCTCCAAGAGGAAATTGAAGCCTCGCAGGTGCTTGCGAATACATTGAGCGACCTGCAAGACACTCGCTCGTTCATCAGCGGTGTTTCCTTGGCGCAGGCTGGGGCAGGAATGGGCGTTGAGGGGGAAGGACGCGAAGGAAGGGGCTCCGTATCGGGATCGGGTCAAGGTGGTGAGGGTGGAAATGTTGGGGGTGCGGGACGAGGAGGTCAAGGCATAGGGGGCGCCACGGGTATTGGTTCCGGAGGGGGCATGGGCGGAAGTGGCGCGGGCAACCAGCCAGGGGCCAGAAGTGGGGAAAGCACCCAAAGGCCCTTGACGGACGGGGAGACGGTATTTGTTCACGGCCAGGGACCTGATATTCCCACAGACGTGCGGGCCGGACCGGGCATAGGAATTGCTCCAGGGAGGCTCCTTCCGTATGAGCAGATTTGGGGAGAATACGCGGAACAGGCCCGCGAGCATATGGAACGCAGTCCCGTTCCTGATGGCTACAAAGACCTAGTACGCCGCTACTTTTCGGAGTTGGAGAGATAGACGGGGATCGCTCTCGCGACCAGTCGTATGGCACACACTTCGTAGGCGAGACTTCCGATAACCGGGACAGCATGGAGTGACGCGGAACTTAGTAGGCGGGAGGGTGAGCGAGGAAGCTAAGTTGACCTGGAACACACTAATATCGGAGCGCCCGTATGAACCAATCTGAGGAAAGAACCGCGATCAGGGAACAGGACGTTGTCGCGTTCACCAAGACAGCGAGTCGCATCGAAGAAGAGATAGGCCGGGTCATTGTAGGTCAACGTCATGTCGTTCGGGAAGTCGTCATCGCTCTCTTGTCGGGAGGCCATGTCCTGCTTGAAGGCGTACCCGGCTTGGGCAAGACCCTCCTAGTTCGTACGCTCAGTGAAGTCCTAGTACTTTCTTTTTCCCGCATTCAGTTCACCCCGGACCTAATGCCCGCCGATATCGTCGGCACCAACGTCGTAACGGAAGATGAGCAGGGCAGACGATTCCTCCAATTCCAGAAAGGCCCTATTCATTCCAACTTGGTTCTAGCCGACGAGATCAACCGAGCTACACCCAAGACCCAGTCGGCTTTGTTGGAGGCCATGCAAGAACGCACGGTAAGCGTCGGTGACACAACACACACGCTTCCCTCTCCTTTCTTCGTACTGGCAACCCAGAATCCCTTAGAAATGGAGGGAACCTATGCCCTGCCCGAGGCGCAGCTCGACAGATTCTTCTTTAAAGTGCTGGTGCCATTTCCCGAACGCGAAGACCTAACCGAGATTCTGCGGCGCACTATCCGGTACGAACCCAATCATGCCAACCCAGTCACTAATGGATCCTCACTGAACGACATGATTCATGTGGCTAGAGAAGTACCTATAGCATCGCATGTGCACGATTACGCCGTAGCCTTGATACTGGCGACCCATCCACAGAGAGATGAGGCACCGGCAGAAGTAAAGCAATATGTGAACTACGGATCCAGTCCCCGAGGGCTTCAGGCACTGGTCATCGGGGGTCAGGTCCGGGCACTGCTGGAGGGAAGATTCAATCTATCTGTGGAAGATTTGGAGGCCGTTGCCTATCCCGCGTTGCGCCACCGCATCTTCCTAAACTTCGAAGCCCAAGCCGAGGGTGTGCTCACGGACTGGATCATCGCTCGGGCGTTAGAGAACGTAGAGCCTCAGAAGGATTCAGACCTACGAACCAAGTAGGGGATGAAAGGAACAAGAGAAGGATGTGCAATTGGCTTCCCTACGTTTCGCAATTCATAGCGGTTCTATTCGGCAACTACTCAAACTGACTCCATAGGTTTTGCAGTGTCCCAGTTCACAGGCACCACCGATTATGATACGGCCGTGGCTCAAGGTTCGAGTTTGCTTACCCCCGATTTCCTACGCAAGCTGGAGTCCTTGGCGCTGGCCACAAGGCAAAGCCTTCCTGGACCCAGAATAGGGCTGCGACGCTCGCCAAGGCTTGGTGCATCAGTCGAGTTCTCAGATTTTCGCAACTACACACCTGGGGACGACTATCGAAGAATAGACTGGAACGCCTATGCCCGCCTGGAGCGCTTGTTCATTCGTCTCTACCGTGCTGAGGAGGATCTAACGGTCTCGTTTCTATTGGACACTTCCCGCTCCATGGCCTGGGGCCAACCTTCGAAACTGGACCTATCTCGTCAGGTGGCTGGAGCCTTGGCATACGTGGCCCTCCTGAAGGACGAACAGGTAAGAATCGCGGCTTTGGGTGACGATCTACCAAGCTATTTCCCTCCCGTAGGTAATCCGGCTCAAGTCCATCGAGTATGGGGGTTTCTTGGCCTGCTTCAGAGCTTCGGCAAAACCGACCTTGGGAAAACCCTCACTTCCTTCGCTTCCCGCTACTGCCGCCGCCCTGGCCTCTCCATATTGGTAAGTGATCTATTGACTGACACCGACTGGCGGGCGGGGCTGCAAGCATTGCGCGCCAGGCAGCAGGAGGTGGTCGTGATTCAGATCCTAGCACCAGAGGAACTATCTCCGGAGATAGCAGGACACTGGCAGATGGTTGACGATGAAGACGAGGCGTCCCTGGAAGTTACGCTAACACCGAGAACCCTAGAAGCATACCGAGATCGTCTCGCTGCATATACGCGGGAGGTGACTTCTTTCTGCCACGGTCACGACATCTCCTTCGTACAGCTACAAAGTGATCTCCATATTGAATACGCCGTCCTACGTCTGCTCCGGCGGGCACAAGTCGTGGTCTAGGTGTAAAGATGGGGTTTTTGGCACCTTCCGCCCTTCTCTTCGGTATGCTGACCATCCCTATCGTCGCACTGTACCTGTTGCGCCTGAAGGGTCGAGAGCGGCGCGTCTCCAGTACCTTCCTCTGGCGACAGGTAGTACGCGACATAGAGGCAAACACTCTCTGGCAGCGACTGCGTCCCAATCTATTGCTGCTACTTCAGCTTCTGGTTCTGGCCGCTCTCGTCCTTGCGCTGTCCCGACCCTACTTCCTGCGAACTACCAGTATCCATGGCGACCTTGTTTTGGTCTTGGACATATCCGCTAGCATGCAAGCGATTGACATTGATCACACTCGGTTCGGGGAAGCGCAGCAGAGGGCGCTCAAATTAGTAGACCAGCTTCCACAAGATAACCTCACCACGGTCATATTGATGGGCGACGTCCCTGAGATCATTGTGGCCCAAAATCATGATTCCGGTAGGGTGCACCGTGCCATATCTGAGGCCCGACCCGCCACAAATAGAGCGAACCTAGCTTCTGCCCTTTCATTGGCTTCATCGGTTGTCAGGGACGAACGACCGGCACAGGTAGTGGTGTTTACTGATGGAAATTTTAGTGGCCTCAAGCCTGTGGGCCCGATGCCCTTCGACCTTCGTTACGAGATTGTAGGTAGTTCTCAGAGCAACCTGGCCGTTGCCGCCTTTTCTTTTCGAGACTCAGAGGCAGGTAGGGAGGCCCTGGCTAGGATAGTGAACTACGGCCAAGAGGCACGATCAACTTCATTGCATCTATATGCGGATGACTCCCTCTATGATGTGAGGGATCTGGAGGTGGCCGGAAGTGGAGACCAGACCCTTCGCTGGTCGTCGTTACCTTCTGCGGCAGTCATGAGTGTACGACTTTCCCCTGGAGATGCCTTCGCGCTGGATGACCAAGCGTGGGCCACAAGTATTTCAGACCGCAAGGCGCGAGTTCTCCTCATGAGCAACGGCAACCGATTCCTAGAAAAAGCCCTTTCGCTTCAACCTGGGCTCGATGTGATCAAGGCTACGCCTGGCACCTTTTTTTCGGACGGGGAGTATGATCTTTGGGTCTTTGACGGATTTCTTCCCGATACCCTCCCAGTAGGTGCTGTCCTCGTGTTGGACCCCCCAGCGGCCAGCGCCGAGTGGGTGTCTTCGTTACCCGTGCCAGTTGAGACGATTCGGCCTAGCAAGGACGAGATGCTTAGATACGCGGATCTGTCGAGCGTACACGTCCGCGAGGCCGTCCCTTTCCAGCTCCCTCCGGATGCACGAGTCTTGCTTGAATCCGACAAGGGACCTTTGTTCGCAGCGTGGGAAGAGCCCAACCGCCGTATCGTCGCTTTTGCCTTCGACCTACACGATTCGGATCTTCCTCTTCAGCCGGCCTTCCCCATTTTGGTGCAAGACATAACTCAATGGTTGCTGCCTGGAACGGGCAAGAGTCTGGCGACTCAACCCGGCGACATCATCGAAATCCCCATACCGCCTGAATCAAATGCCGCGTCGGTAGAGACACCTAGCGGGCACTTTTTACGTGTGGTACCACCCTTCCCAGCTCAACCTATAACCGTGGAAGAAGTAGGGCTCTACCAAGTGTTATATGAGACACCTGAAGGGAGAAAGACGGGCTATTTCGTCGCCAATTTGTTTGATCCTGTCGAGTCCAACATTAGACCCGCCGAGTTGCCTCAATTGGAGGCGCAGAAAGAACAAGAACAAGGAACGAGCCATGTTCCACTAGAATTCGTCAACTGGTTGGTGCTAGCTGCTTTAGTCCTCCTCGGTGGGGAATGGTACGTGTATAGCCGTGGGTATTAGCCTAGAGCAACCGGCAGCGCTAATTCTCCTTTTGCCTGCCGTGGGTAGCGTCCTCTACCTGTGGCGTCACTCAAGGTGGGGAAGGGAAGGTCTGCGTGGATCAGTCATTCTGATCCTGAGAATGCTGCTCATCACTCTTCTAGTCTTGGCGTTAGCTCTCCCCACGCTTCGGTATACAGTAGGTCGGCAGGCCGTGGCATTTGTGGCCGACCTCTCGGCTAGCACTGAGCAGCAGCGCACTCAGGTCGTGGAGTTCGTCAAACTGGCGATGGATGCGCGAGGTTCGGACGATAGTGCGGGAGTAATCGTGATCGGGCTCGATGCCCTGGTGGAATGGCCAGTTACAGAACAGGGAGGATTCCGGGAGTTCCAGTCAGAAGTCCGCGCCGATTACACCAATCTTGCCGAAGGGCTCCGGCTGGCTGCTGCTCTGCTGCCTTCAGACGCTCGTCGCCGGATCGTAGTCATCTCCGACGGTCAAGAGAATGTAGGTGACGCGGCAGAGCAGGCACGTTTCCTCCGAGCGCAAGGAATAGTGGTTGATGTTGCACCGTTAGATCGGCCCTCGGGCTCTGAGGTGCTAGTTGCCTCGGTAGTTGCTCCCTCGTCGGCCCGTGCGGGTGAAAGGGTGCCGGTGGAGGTCACAGTTGGAAGCACTCGAAAGGCGAACGCTGCTCTACAAGTGTCGGTGGACGGAGTCGTAATCGCCAGCAGGCAGGTTGCCCTTGAGGTCGGAGAGACTCGATTCGCCTTCGACGTGGGAATTGACCGCCCCGGGTTCCACACGGTGCGTGTGACTGTCGACAGCGAGGCCGATACGCGCATTCAGAACAACCGGGCTGACGCTTTCGTCAACGTCCAAGGACCTCCGACTATTCTGGTAGTGGAACACAGAAAGGATGCCGGAAGGAACATTTCAGACGCCCTTGGGGCTACGGGGCTTCAGGTTGATGTAATCCCGACAACCCTTTTCCCCGAGTCCCTAGATGAGTTGGCAGAATTCTCAGGGATCGTCCTAGTTGACGTTCCCAGCGAGTCCTTGGGACAAAGCAAGATGGAATTAGTTCGTGCAGCCATACGAGACCTAGGCAAGGGTCTCCTCGTGGTGGGAGGTACCAACAGCTTTACCATGGGAGAGTATCGGGGCACTCCCTTGGAGGAAGTATTGCCTGTTACCTCCGAAGTTCCGGACCGCGAGGAGAAAGGCAAGGTGGCTCTTGGGCTCGTTATAGATAAGTCCGGCAGCATGTCTACTGCAGGCACGGATGGGTTGGCCAAAGTAGAAATGGCCAAGGAAGCAGCTCGCCTCAGCCTAGAGGAGCTTGAACCATATGATCTGGCGGGGGTGGTGGCCTTTGACGCCAGTAACTGGTGGTTGGTGCCCATGGGCGAGATTGGAAGCGAGACTCACCTGAAGGAGATGCAAGACTCTATCAGCACTTTGATAGCTGACGGAGGCACTGATATCTACTCTGCATTGGGTACGGCTCATGAGAGTCTAGCTAATGCCCCGGCACCGCGCAGGCACATAGTCTTACTCACAGACGGAATGTCCTTAGAGGGCAACTATGGATTGCTTCTGTCAGCCATGAAGACAGCCGAAATCACCCTATCCACGATTGCCGTAGGGCTGGACGCAGATTCTCGTTTTCTCGAGTGGTTGGCAGAGGAAGGAGGGGGCCGCTCCTATTTCACCGACAGGGCAAGGGATATCCCACAGATTCTAACCAAGGAGACCCGACTTGCTGCCCGTTATGCTGTCGTGGAAGAGCCTACTGTGCCCATATTGGCGGGAAGTAGCCCGGTACTGCGTGCCACAGGGGGAGAGTTCCCAACGCTTGGCGGCTACGTGAGCACTCTACCAAGAAATACGGCACGCGTTGTGTTGGTATCTCCCAGAGGAGACCCACTTCTGGCTCAGTGGCAACACGGTTTGGGGCGTAGCATAGCCTGGACCAGTGATAGCGAAGGGCGGTGGACGAAAGCTTTCAACGAGTGGGGGCGAACTCCGGCCTTTTGGACTGCATTGGTGAACTGGACGTTGCCACCAGAGGAGGCAACGTTTCAGGTGGAAGGTGACGTGCAAGCAGGAATAGCCTCCTTGGTGGTGGAGGGAGAGATCCCGGAGAGTGCACGTCTTTCAGCGCACATAGTGGGCCCACGTCTAGATGTTATGGAGGTCCCCTTGCCGGCTACGATATTGGGCCGTTTCGAAGCAGAATTTCCGGCGAACGACCAAGGTTCTTACATGCTGCAGATCGTAGAGGAGGGATCCCTAAGCGGACTGCGCTCCACTGTAACCGGGTTGGTAGCACCGTACTCGCCCGAATTTATGGTCTTGGAAGACAAAACCGACTTCCTGAAGCGCTTGGCGGCGATCACAAATGGTAGGATACTTAGCAATCCTTCCGAGTCTTTTGGCGTAGGACTACCGCCCGCCTACGGCGAAGTGCCGTTAGTTAGGTGGCTGCTGATAGTGGCAGTGCTGCTCCTACCGCTTGATATCGCCATCCGTCGCATAAACTTGTCCCTTGCCGAGGCTAGGACTTTGCCCTTAGCAGCCAAAGCATGGGTACTTAGAAGGGGCATCACGAGGCAATCCCACGATGCGTCGCCTGTGCTTGAGAGCATAAGGCAGCTCAGGGCGGCCCGTCCTAAATTGGACGTTGGCAGGCAAGAACAGCAAGAATCAAGAGTGGTTCCCTCGTCTGCAGCCAAGGGACAGACCACGGGGTCTAAGGAAGAACCTGCGCAATTTGGCAAGACTGCACGCACTGCCCAGAAGCGAGAAGCTGAGGAGGCCGAGTCTTCGACGGAACGTTTCTTACGGGCCAAGCGCCGTGCCAAAAGCAAGTAAGACATACCATTGTGACGCTCCACACCTTTTGGGAAGTGTCACGATGGCGTGATCGCTCCAAAGGAGCCGAGAGTTTCAGCAAATAGTCAATGACAAGAAGGTTTGGGAGGTTGATCCCAACTGGATCTAGGAATGCACTGATCGGTACTAGCCTGTGGTACAGGGAGGTTTCGCCATCGACAAGGGCTTTCCGCTTGCAGTGCGCCATCCCACTCGATTGTAGCACTGCCTGCATTCATCCCTGACCCGCGTGCCTAGACTAGTGTCCTGTATCTAAAGTGCGTTGGCAAAAGCGAGCTACATTAGCTAGTATCTGATCGGCAGTCTTGGTCCAGACGAGAGGCTTGGGATTCTCGTTGGTGACGTCAAGGTAATGGTAGATAGCCGATTCAAGCTCGAGGGTGCTCCGGTGGACGCTGCGACGCAACTGCTTTTCGCTGAGCAGGGCGAACCACCGCTCCACCAAGTTGAGCCATGAGGCACTGGTGGGAGTGAAGTGCACGTGAAAGCGCGGCCTCTTGGCGAACCATCGTCGGACGAGGGCAGTCTTGTGGGTGCTGTAGTTGTCTACGATGAGATGCACGTCCAGTTCGGGGGGTACCGAGGCCTCAATGGTATCGAGGAACTTGCGGAACTCGACGGAGCGGTGGCGTTTGTGGCACCGACCGATGACCGTGCCGGTCTTGGTTTCGAGAGCGGCGAACAGGGACGTGGTGCCATGCCGAACGTAGTCATGCGTGCGCCTCTCCGCTTGGCCTGGCCTCATGGGCAGCAGAGGCCGGGTGCGGTCCAATGCCTGGATCTGGGTCTTCTCGTCCACACACAATACCAACGCTCTATCGGGCGGGTTGAGGTACAGGCCCACAATATCACGGACTTTTTCGATGAAGAGCGGGTCTGACGACAGCTTGAAGGTTTCCGTCCGATGGGGCTGTAGCCCGAAGGCCCGCCATATGCGGTTGACGGTGCTGTGGCTCAGGCCGGAGCGCCTAGCCATCGAGCGCGTGCTCCAGTGGGTAGCGTCGTCAGGTGTCGTCTCCAGGGTCAGAGTTACGACTCTCTCGACGTCGGCATCGGAGGTTCTGCGGGGTGTGCCGGATCTCGGCTCGTCCAGCAGGCCATCCATTCGCCGCTCCAAGAACCGAGACCTCCACTTCCCCACCGTAGGCTTCGACACCCTCATCTGTTCAGCCACAGCGGTGTTTGTCCTTCCCTCGGCGCACCCCAGTATAATTCGGGCCCGCAGGGCCAACGCCTGCGCTGTTTTCGGTCGGCGCGTCCACGCTTCCAGCGTCTCCCTTTCCTCATTGGAGAGTGTCAACGGGGGAGTCGGTCGGCCAGGGCGTCGCATGTGCATCCTCCTTAGGTGAGTTGGCAGAAGGATACGGGCTACCGCAATGTTATGCGACTAACTATAGATACAGGACACTAGGTAGTGTTGACATTTCACGTTATGCCGCTTTCCCGTGTCATTCCGAGCGAAGCGAGGAATCTGAAATCTGTGTCTGTGCGAGGATTTTAGATTCTTCACTCCGCTCTGCTGCGTTCAGAATGACAGAATGTCAACACAACCTAGTACCGTTCCCATTTGAATATGATAGTTGCATTGAGAGGTGCGTATCCCCTCTCCCGTCGTGGGAGAGGGCTAGGGTGAGGGTGCTTTGAGTAAGCTGCCAAAATCATATGGAACCGGTACTAGAACCAGCCTTTAGGGCTGGGAACCGCTGAGTAGTATAGGATCGATGTTGGCTTCCTGTAAGGATTCTCTCAGGTCCCTCCACTTCGCTTGGGTTATTTGGATCACAACGAGTTCCACGAAACTATTCATTACGTGTACCAACCTTAGGCAATTGGGATCATCGCGATTCTATAGTTGAATCTCTAGTTCGAAAGTTCTGTCTACAGTAAGAAGCGGCTCCCCTCTTTGCCCTTCACTGATTCCCGTGCCGCGGCCGACCTCGATCCTGGCGGTGCACTCCCTCGGGCCTCTGTACTCGTCTTTTGTTCACTTTGATCTCAAACCTGTCGAAACGGATTACCTCTATCTCAGATCGACATGCAGCTCCGAGGATGGTCATGTCTCGGTCGATTCCGTTTCCCGGCTTGAGCAGTTTAATGTGGGGCTGATAATGCCGTGCACCGAAAGCACTTGTACGAGCATCGGTTGGCCTACGACCATAACCGATCACCTCAGGTGTCTCCAGACTGTAGAGTCGTTCCCTTAGGGATTCGATTGCAGTTCGAGCTTTGTTGCGTCTTGTCAACCTGATTCCAACAGACCTCTTGCTCGGTTCGAGCTCAAGTCTTGGGTACTCCCCACCAGGGGCCAGGACCATGAATCGGGTTTCCGAGACATCCACGTCTATATTGCAACCTCCCGATTTATTCTCGATGCCGGGGATAAGGCGTCTCGCATAGTAGACCGTGAGATGGAGTGTATTTGCGATTGCTTGCTCCTCGACAACACGGTCATACATCAGGATGTCCCGAATGAGCTGGTCGGACTCGTAATCCACAAAGAGAAGAGCATAGATCTCTGCTATCAGACGGCGTCTTGTCATCAAGTGGGTCCCAAGTTTGCAGATTCATAGAAGAGAGGCCTACCCATCAGCGCTAAGTTCGTGCTAATGAGTGGCCGGCCACGCTCCCAACGAAAGAGTGGGGATGTTCGGCAGTGTACGACCACAAGTGTGTCGCAGTCCAGTGAGGCGGCATGGGGACAGAATGTTGACGCAGTACGGAGGTCGAAATCCCACAGGTCCAGACAGTGGCTGTAGTGATCAGAATCGAGACGGGCAACGACGCCAGTGATAGGGAAGCTGCCGACCATGAACGATGTCAACTATATTTGCCGGCCTGTTGCCTCACCAGAAGATGTTACCAAGCTTTTCGCGGCTTCTAGTTGACGCCCACAGGTCCAATGGCAACCGGACGCTCCTCATTGATCTCACTGTCTTTGGCTGAAGCATACGCCAGTTGTTTAGTCATCACTCCACGCCACTGGCTAACTCTGCGCTGTAACATCCGAAGCTGACGCCTGCTGTAACGCTCAGGGTAGCGAAGGATCAGTTGGTCCATTAGCTCCACCGCAGGGGGTCCGGCTGTTGCTGGAGCCAGCTCAGGACCTCGCACCACACCCCTTCGAACGGATCCGGACGGGTCCGCCAGGTGCGAGCAGCCCGTGCTCTCCGTGCGTATGTCGGGCTGTCAAGGGCGGAGCGTGCAGGTCAAGCTGATCAAGATGGGCGACCGTCTGGTGCGACACTCGCGGCGGTTGATCTTCCAGTTATCCGAGGTGTGGGTTCCTCGACGGTTGTTCGAGAGAGTGTTGGACCGTATCGGCCGCTTATCACCGGCACCAAACTGATGGAGGGTATAGCCACGATTTTGCCAAGAGGGAGAGCGCTCCAGGGAGTCGGCTTGTCTTCAATGCGCTTTCACCCCATTGGCGGGGGCCCGAAGACGACAAAGATGGACAAGAAGCTTGGTTCACGGCGAGAATCGCATCCCTTATTGGATAGACCGGAGATTGACTGGCCTTGCAGGACCTGACTATGATGCCATCATCTCGTTTGGACTGCCCATTGAGCCGGAAGACTCCCAATATGGGAAATACCGATCTCAGTGACCGTCCAGCCCACCGACTTCGCCCTCGAAACCGAATACTGACTAACCCTACTAGAGTAACCACATCGTCAAAGGAGACACACAGTGAGAATTGTTACCCTTTGCGTAACACTACTCCTCCTCGCCCTCCTCTCCTGCGCCTGCGTCGAACGCATACCCAAGTGCCCTCGCATACCCCCGGACAACGATTGGTACGCCATCGTCGAGCTCAAGCCATGGCTCGTGAGCGAAATCAAGCGGGTCATCGAGAACGAGCTCGACGATCCCGCCGTCTTCTCCATGCTCTACAGCGATCTGCAGCGCGACAAGTACGCCCAGCCCGACGCCGACACCTTCATCACCCTCGTCCTGCCCCGAACCGACGAACTCCTCGACCAAAATCGCCACTATGCCATCGGAGACCCGGGGCCAGGACCGAACACCTCTAGAGACGGCAGCCGCTTCTACGCCTTGATGGAGGTCTACTTCCGCACCCCGTACGACGACATCGCAATGCCCGACCCCAAAGCGGGACGCCTCGCATGGCTCAATCTGGACGAGGGATCCAGCTCCACCGACGTGGGATGCAAAGTCAGCGTCGGAATCGCAGAACCCGGTCGGATCTACTTCTAATGACAAGGAGACACCCTGTGAAAATCATCCCTCTCATGCTCCTCCCCGCAGTCTCCCAAGCAATGGAGAAAGGCTAGCCTAATGTTGAAGCGAAAACTGTTCAGCCGTACGCCTACCAACGTCCACGCTGTCGGACTGGCTTTCATGATCGTGGTGCTCGTCGCCGGAGCGCTCTCGGCAGGCCTGTTCACGAAGCTGTCGGGTGCTAGAGTGGATATTCCGGCAGGCTTATATGGATTCAGCTTGAGCCGCTACCGCGACCCCCCCAGTTACTTTAGAGGCGGGGAACATGGCACCTACGCCGCCGTGTATTACGACGAGGACCGGTACCACATCAATCGCGGGGAAACGATTGAAAGGATGATAGGGCCCAAATTCTACGCAACCTTCGCCTATTATCCGACCGGCCTCATCTTAATCTACCCGGGGCAATCCGTGTACGCGACCGTATTCAAGCAGGCCAAGCCATGAAGCGAACCGAGAAGGAAGCATGACAGAAGAACTCGGAGAAATCACGCTAAAGTGCGTTGGCAAAAGCGAGCTACATTAGCGAGTACCTGATCGGCAGTCTTGGTCCAGACGAAAGGCTTGGGATTATCGTTGGTGACCTCAAGAGTAATCGTAGATAGCCGACTCATGCGCGGTAGACATGACCCTCAGACGATGATGTTGGCTTTCTTGGACCTGGAGGAGCGGGTCCCGAATGACCACCCTTTTCGGATCATCAAGACCGTAGCAGACGAGGCGCTGGATCGGCTCTCACGTGAGTTTGACCGAATGTACTCTAAGGTAAGTCGAGCGTCAGCGTTTGTCCGTCACACGGTACTTTCCTTCTTGCCACTCTCTATATGTTGTGGACTGACCGTGCTGGTCTGCTAGCTTTGCAAGTCTTCGCCCCTTTTGTTGGTCACCAATCAAGAACGCGGAGTGGGCTGCCATGTCCAAGGCCAGAGCATGATCCAGCTCTTCATCTATGACTTTTTCAAGGGCACTTAATGCAGCTCTTGGGTCTCCAACACGATAGCGTGCCGCGCCTAAATTGAATGTCAAATGTGACGAAGAATCTTCTTGCCTACTTGCAGCCAGGTCTTCGAGATGTTCGAGCGCCTCCTGATTTCGTCCTGCGTTTAGGAGGATGATCCCGACTTCGACTATCGGCAGCTCCCAGTCGTCATCTAGGTGAGCAGCTATCCAGCACTCTTCGATCCCTTCGTCGACTTCGCCAACCATCCCGAGAAGTGCCCCCAGATGAAAGTGATATTCGGCATTTTCCGGCTGGAGCTCCACTGCCCGCCTGATATGAATCAGCGCCGTTTCCAGGTTGACACATTCCAATGCGGTTTCACCACACTGGCAGGGGACACGAAGACGAAGAAAACGGACAAGAAGCATGGTTCACGGCAAGAATCGCATCCCTTATCGGATAGACCGGAGATAGACTGGCCTTGCCGGACTTGACTACGATGATACCATCTCGTTTGGACTGCCCATTGAGACTGAAGACTCCCAATATGGGAAATCCTGGTTAAGAGCATCCTGGTTGGTGATCGCTGAATCCTGTGCTGAACAGCGATGTAATGGTGAGGGAGAGATTCCAGCCTCTCACAGGACAGAGGTTGGCGAAGCGTCCTTCCGCTCCGTCCCCTATATGGAAACCTCCCAACGAAAAGTTCGCAGTACAGTATGCCCCGGCTCACCACTTCCGGCCAGCCTTAACTGTAGGCAGAACCACATTCGCCTAGCATGGCGGTTCCATACGCCTTCTTGAACTCCATGCTGCCTCGACGCTCACATAGTGATTCAGCGACCTCGGCTCAACTGGTTTGCCAACCCTCTTCCCACTGACAAGACATGCCTCATATGGTTCAGTTTCGTTTTGCTCTTGACGGGCTAACCTCCAGTTGCAAGAGCCGCTACTCTTCATATACATTATCTGGCAAGTAATACACTTACGTAATGTGTAATTACGGGGTGAAGATTGTCGTGAGTATTGCTTCCACAGTGGCGAACCGAAAGCTGGTCGCACGAATATCAGCGTTCGGCTGCGTTGGGATCGTGCTTCTGGCTGCGTGCGGGGACACCCGCCCGACACCGTCCGAAGCCTCTCGGGCTGAAGTCCCTCCGGCTGCAGAGGCAGCCACGCCGGAACAGGCTCCGACATCCTTGCCGGAGCCCGCGGCGACTCCCACGGCTGATCCGAGCAGTCTCGAAAAGGCCGCGCTGGTGGCGCTGTATGAGTCCGCCAGAGGCGAGGGTTGGACTAACAACGCCAACTGGCTCAGCGATTCGCCGATCAGGGAATGGTACGGAGTCACGGTCGACGATGACGGTCGCGTAGCCGGACTGGCTTTGGAGGAAAACTTCCTGGCCGGGCGAATGCCGTCCGAATTTGCCGATCTATCCAACCTCACAGTGCTTGAGCTTGGCGACAACTGGCTGGTTGGGGCGATACCGACGGAGCTGGGTGGGCTTTCACGTCTTGAGAAGCTGGACCTCTCGGGGAACAAGTTGAACGGCGAGGTACCCTCGGTCCTGGGCAATCTCGTCAGTTTAGAAGTGCTGGACCTTCACGACAATGAACTGTCCGGAGAGATACCGGCTGGGCTGAGCAAGCTTTCCAACTTGACGGAACTGGACCTCTCGGAAAACTGGTTAATTGGAGAGATACCACCGGAGTTGGGAGGCCTCTCCGGCTTGAAGGTGCTCAACCTTTCTCAGAACGGACTTATGGGTGACGTACCGCCGGAGCTTGCCAGCCTCTCCAATCTTACGGCGCTCGACCTTTCGGAGACAGGGCTTACAGGTTGCATACCGGGAAGCCCCGCAGACCTGGCCAACCTGGAGCAGTCGTCGTGCGACCCCCGGGAGGTATTGATTGCATTCTACAATGCCACCGACGGCCCGAACTGGAAGAACAACGAGAACTGGCTGAGCGACGCGCCGCTCGGTGAATGGCACGGCGTCACAACCGACGGTGAAGGCCGGGTCATCAGGTTGATCCTCGGAGAGAATCAACTGAAGGGTGAGATTCCGTCAGAATTGGGCAGTCTACCGAATCTGAGAAGGCTTGATCTCTTTGGGAACAATCTGACCGGAGAGATACCGCCGGAGTTGAGCAATCTCTCCAACCTGGTAGGGCTGTCCCTCTACGGCAACGAATTGAGCGGGACGATCCCTATCGAGCTGACCACGCTGTCAGATTTACGGTGGCTCTACCTCAATGACAACCAACTGGGCGGCCCTATACCGCCGGAGCTAGGCAACCTCTCCGAGCTGAGATGGCTGAGCCTTTGGGGGAATCAGCTGAGCGGTGAGATACCCCCAGAGTTGGGCAACCTCAGCAAGCTGGCGTGGCTATTTCTGTCGCATAACAACCTAACAGGGGAAATACCACCTGAGTTTGGCAAGCTCATAAGTCTCTCAGAGTTGACCCTGTCGAATAACGAGCTAAGTGCCGAGCTTCCGCCGGAGTTGAACAACCTCAGGAGCCTAGTAGTGTTTCGATTTCAGAGAAATCGGTTCACGAGAGATTGCATTCCGGAGAGTCTTGGCGATCTTGTCGCCATCGCCGGGCCGTCGTGCGCCGAACTGAACGCACTGGCGGCTTTGCACGACGCCACGGACGGGCCCAACTGGAGGAATAGCGACAACTGGCTGAGTGACGTGCCGGTGGAACATTGGCACGGCGTCGTGACCGACAATACCGGCCGCATTATCAAGCTGGGACTGGGAGCAAACGACCTGAACGGCGAGATTCCATCCGAACTGGCCGACCTCGTCCATCTGACGGAGTTGGACATGCAGGGGAACCTGCTGAGAGGGAAGATACCACCCGAACTGGGCGAACTCGCCGACCTGAAGATTTTGGGTCTCTGGAACAATCAACTGTCGGGGGAGATTCCGCCGGAACTGGGCAAGCTCAAGAAACTGACACATCTCCACCTGAACCATAACCAACTGAGCGGTGAGGTACCGATGGAGCTGGGCAGCCTCTCCAAGCTCGAAAGGTTGGACCTTCAGGGCAACCAACTGAGCGGGCACGTGCCCGAAAACCTTGCTGAGATCGCCAACCTGGTCGTCGTCGAGCCCTCCGAAGAGACAATGGACACTCTGAGGGCGCTATACCATGCCACGGACGGCCCGAACTGGACTAACAGTGACAACTGGCTTAGCGACGAGCCGCTCGAAACATGGTACGGCGTCGTCACTGACGGGAAGGGCGGCGTCCTCAAGCTGGGACTTGGGGAAAACTTCCTGAAGGGCGAGATTCCGCCGGAACTGAGTCTTCTTTCAACTCTGGCGGAGTTGGACCTTCAGGGGAACTGGCTGAGTGGGGAAATCCCGTCTGAGCTGAGCAGCCTCTCCAATTTGGAAGTGCTGGGTCTGTGGGGCAACCAGTTCAGCGGCGAGCTACCGTCCGAACTGGGGAAACTCTCGAATCTCACACACATCCACCTGAGAGAAAACCAGTTGTCCGGGGAGATACCGCCGGAGTTGGGGAGCCTCTCGAAGCTCATTTGGCTGGGACTTGGCGACAACTGGCTGATCGGTCAGATACCGCCTGAGTTGGGAAGCCTCGTCAACCTGACGCATCTCGATCTTGCGGGGAACGGACTGACGGGTGAAGTACCGTCGGAATTGGGTAGAATTTCCAGATTGAACGACCTGTTCCTTTACGATAACGAGCTGACGGGGTGTGTCCCCGACGGGCTTCGATATATCGGCCAGGGCCGGGCGACGGATCTTGGCCTGCTGTTTTTCTGCGGGGACGCGGTTTCCGAAGAGAAATAGGGTCGATCTCCCACCGACGTGGAGCATTCGAGTTTGGGGACTACAAGACGACGAAGCGGCTGTGGCGAGAGTCACGAACCATGCTACTGAAGCGAACTGACGGCAAAGGAGGGTTGTTGACCAGTAGGCTGCCTACGCAAAGGATGCTAACGCAGTGAGGGATGTATTGACTCACTCACCCAAACAGGCATCCATGAACGCCACCACACGTCTTGCGGCGCTGATTTGTGCGGCCGCCGTGTTGCTGACGGCGTGCGGGGAAACTCGTCCAACGCCCACTCAAATCCCTCCTGCCCCAGAGACGGCCGAACCGGCGCCGGAGCCAACATCCACGCCGGAGCCGACACCCACTCCCACGGCTACGGCGCTGCCTCCCGCAACGCCGACAGCGCAGCCGGAAACTCCTACCATCACGCCGTTTCCCCTGAGTCCAACGCCTGCGCCAAGCGAACCTGCATCGCAAGAGCTTTCGCTCGGTGAACTGCTTGAGGTCGTAACTCCCTCCATGGTGAGTATCAGAAGGTTTGGCTGGATCAACGGGAGCGGGTTCATCGCGGAGGGCAACTATGTCGTCACGGCAGCTCACGTGGTGTGGCCGAATACCGTCGTCGATGTTGTGCTCGAGGACGGCACGGAGCACACCGACGTGGAGGTTGCAGCCTTCGATCACTTTGCCGACCTTGCATTTCTGGGTCCCATCGACACTTCGGCCCCGCAGCTAGTCCTTGGGAACCCGGACCTTGAGCGAGAAGGGAACACTATGTATTCCTTGGGGCATGCTCAGGGATCCGAGAAGCTGTTTGCCACAGAAGGTGAGTTTGTTCGTATTGAGCAGTGGACGGAAGCGTACGTCAGGGAGGTGATTAATTCCGCAGAGGTCATTGGGGGCATGAGCGGCGGACCGATGACAAACGACAGCGCTGAAGCACTGGGAGTTATCATTAGATTCGGTGACGACGGAAACATCGGAGCCTCCTCCGACACCGTACGGGACCGGCTGAAGAAGATAGTTCGGGGCGAGGATGCCTCGCCTTTCGGGTCGCGTTTCCCATCGACGGACGGCGGCAGTCACGAGCACGAGTTTCGCCTGGAAGGTCGTTGGGACACTGCGGTGTTCTGGGGAAAACACTCCAACGCCTCCATAGAGTTCGACGCCCCTTGGGACGTGGAGTACGGTTTGTTCAATCAGCAGGGATACGAGTCTTTCAAGCCGACTTTCCGGTCCACTCGCCAGGGCATTTTCGACACATGCTGCCCCGGCGGGCCTTGGTTCGTCATCGTGAACCAGCCATTCGACTTAACCCGCGATGTGAAAATGAGCAGCACCGCCCCCATGGTGCGATATCACGACCCCGACGATGGCAAGCAGATCGGCATCGGACACAGCGTTGCCGGGGTCTTCGACACAGGCTTAGACATTGACCCGTATACGATTTTTCTGAGGGAAGGCGATCACATCAAGCTGGAGCTTGCCCTGGGACTATCAGATGCAATAGTGACGATAGATCACCCTGACGCCGCGCCCTACGAGGTCTTCGTGGTTGAGGCCGGATGGCAGGATACGCACGAGTTCAAGTTCAAAGCTCCGCGCGATGCAAAGTACACCATAGCAGTCCAACGTCACCCCGAAACACGGCGTTATCCCAGCGGATACGTTCTCGAAATTTCAAGGTCTGCGGCGTCTGACGAGTCTACGCCGTCATCCGAGCTACAGGAGCGACTCGACAGCGCCTTCGAGAGTCCTTTTGGGGAGATGCTCAGGCACACCTATACAGACTCCGACCCTGCGATCCGGATCGATTATCCGCTAAACATCACGGGAGGGGACAGAGACGTATTTGCGGCGGAGCTGTTCGAGCAGGACAGGTGGGGCAGGACTGTCACGCTGGAGAAGCGGGAACTGAGCCATCACAGGGAAGACCCTAAAGAGGAGCTTTCAGTAGGCGACTACATGGAGCGTTCCGTTCTTGCAAGGGCATTCCCGTACAAGGAAGAGAAGATTGTGACGGCCAGCAAGGAGATCGAGACGCCGTGGGGTACGTCGATCCTGATCGAGGAGTTCGAGGTGGACGACGGCGGGATGAAGGGCGTGCGGCTGGCGTATATCCATGAAGACGACACGGGGTACATGGCGATCTTCTATGCGCCGTCAGAGGTCTTTGAGGAGTGGAAGTCGGTGGTGGACTACTGCATCGGATCGTTCTCAGTTGGCGGCTTCTCGGTCGCCCACGGGTTGTCGAACCGTTGAGCGGTTGGAGGCAAGGCGCCACCGTCTCCGTATGAAACCGAGGTTCAAGCTAAGGGATCAACTGCCGCGGCGGCGCTCAGTTACGAAAATGGCATATGGGCAACCTGCATTCTTACGGATCGACGGTGGCTGATCCCGAGGATACCAGAAGGCCATACCCAAGTAGGAAAGAGCCCGCCAACCTTGACAAGAGCGTGAACTTTGCTTCTTGGGACTACGACTGGGTCAGCCCGCTTGCGGCCTCTGACTTTGGGAGGGTCTGCCTCCAAGATGATGGGCCCAATGAGTTCCCAAAGCTCGTCCGACGCTTCCCATATGGTTCCCAAGCCCTCTCTGTTGTTCACGAAGTTCCTCCAAATGTCTTTGGAGAAACCATATGAATCACCTCATAAACCGCTAGGGGCATTTGTGCGTTATGATTTTGAGATGGATTCTGAGTGTGCATGACTCTCCTGGTCCATGTTGGTATTTGAACGCTATCGGCGTCGAACCCTTGGAGCAGCGCGCGGGTTTAGGAACGGCGCTGCTCAGGTTCATGCTCATGAGAATTGATGAAGACGTCTTACCCTCGTTCCTCGATACGTCTGTGCCGGACAATCTTGGCTATTACGGGTGATTCGGCTTCCAGGTCACGGCAGAAGCCGAGCTGCCTAACGGGATTCCCCTGTGGGGCATGGCAAGACTGCCGCGTTCCAGAGTAGCGCAACAGTTATGGATCTGGAGGGGAGAGAGACCTACACGCCGACGATCGGACGAACGGGTACGCCCTTGTTTCGCAGGAACTCCTTGGCCTCGCCGATGGAGTGGGTGCCGAAGTGGAATATGCTGGCGGCGAGAACGGCGTCGGCCTTCCCATCGACAATGCCGTGGTAGAGGTGCTCTAAGGTCCCTACGCCGCCGCTTGCAATGACGGGAATCGACACGTTTTCAGAGCACTCTCGGGTGTATTGGAGGTCGTAGCCGGTCTGCTGTCCGTCGGCGTTCATGCTGGTGATAAGCAGCTCTCCGGCGCCCAGAGCCGCGACGTACTCTGCCCACTTGAGCGCGTCGATGCCAGCCGGACGGCGTCCTCCATGCGTGTAGACCTCCCATCGCGAGTCCTCGTCCAGTCCCAGTGTCGTTTCACCGTTGATTGGCGCACGGGTCGGGACTTCGCCTTCGATGGCCTTGTAGTCTATGGCGACGACGATGCACTGGCTCCCGAAGAAGTCGGAAGCCTCCTTCACGAGGCCCGGATTGTGAACGGCCGCCGTGTTGAGGGACACCTTGTCGGCCCCGGCTTCGAGCATCTTGCGCACGTCCCCGACGGAGCGCATCCCTCCACCAACCGTCAGTGGGATGAAGACCTGCTCAGAGACCTGCATAACGACGTCGACCATGATGTCTCGCTCTTCGGCGCTGGCGGTGATATCGAGAAAGACGAGCTCGTCGGCGCCCTCGCGATCGTAAAGCGCGGCAAGCTCTGCCGGATCGCCGGCGTCACGGATATCGAGGAACGAAACGCCCTTGACGACACGACCCCGGTCGATGTCCAGACATGGGATGATGCGCTTGGTCAGCATGAGTAGCCACCTGTGTCAATCGTAGCCCCGGATATGGACTGTAGGCTACCTTTTCGCCACGAGCAGGTAGTACCGGTCACCGATATCGTGGCGTCCGTGGGGGCGAAACTCATGGTCTGACAGCATCAAATTCGCGTCGGTCTCGTCGAGACGTTCCTCCAGCGGATGCCCCTCAACGTCTTCCCGCTTGTGGATTTCCAAAACAGCTAGCCACCCGTTGCGTCTGAGGATTCGCCGCGCCTCCGTGAGGATGAACGCCGGATCGCCGGCGTGGTGCAATACAACAGAGAGCATGACCCCATCGACGCTCTCGTTCTCGATGGGGAGTCGTGTGCCTTCGCTAACGACCGAGGCCTCCACGTTCGAGAGATGGGCCGTCTGCACCGCTTCGCGGAGCGTGGCTATCTTGTCCTCATCGATATCTACTGCCACGACTCTGCCGTCGTGAAGGAATTTCGCCATTGGAATGGCGACGCGCCCCTCTCCCGCGCCGATATCCGCCACCTCGTGGTACGGCATGATCGGGATGTGGCTAATGACCTTTTGAGGTTCGAGTTTCGATGAGTACATGCTTAATGATGGAGCGATCGAGTAGACCTACACCCTAGTATTGAAGGGTAACAAGTCTATGACTTGGTAGGGGCGGGTTTCAAACCCGTCCTGTCGTTGTTGAACGCAAATCCAACCCTCTCTTACTACCCGTCATATCAAGGATTTCGGTCTACTAGACCCTACTCTTATGCTCCTCTATCGCCGCTCTCATGTCTATATCGCCGGTGTACGCCGCCGTGCCGACGATTGCCCCCTCGACTCTCATGTCTGCCAGACGCCGCAGGTGGTCTATTCGAGAGACGCCTCCCGCGACCAGAATCTTGAGTGTTATGGCACCGAGAAGCTCTTCGACTTGTTGGAAGTTAGGCTCGGTCCGCGTGCCGTCGCGGCTGATGTCGGTGTAGATGATCCGGCTGACACCAGTCTCTTCCATCCGAGCGACAAGGTCGTGAACGGGCGTACCGCTTTCCTCTGTCCATCCGCGAACGGCGACGAACCCGTTTCGGGCGTCGACCCCCGCCACCACTCGCTCTGGTCCAATCCGGTCGCAGAGGTCTCCAACGAATTTCTCGTCCTCAAGGGCAGCCGTGCCTATGATGACGCGATCGACACCCACGTCCATCGCTCGCCGGGCTGCCTCAACAGTCCGGATGGCGCCGCCGAGCTGGACCGGCACTTTTGAGAGAGCGGCAATCCGCTCCACGAGGTCGATATTCACCTGCTCGCCGGTCTTCGCCCCATCGAGGTCGACGACGTGCAGCCTCGTCGCGCCCATATCGATCCACCTCTGCGCCGCATCGACCGGCGAGTCGTTAAAGACGGTCTCCCTGCCGTAGTCGCCCTGGAACAGGCGAACGGCTTTGCCTCCTCGTATGTCGATGGCGGGTATTACTTCCATAAGTCTATCGTCAGGTTGCGTATGGTCGTTAATTCTACGTTGCGCTCTGCCCTACCAACTCAACGAAATTCCGGTAGAACTTGAGGCCGATGGCTCCGCTCTTTTCCGGGTGGAACTGGAAGGCAATCCAGTTGTCCTTTGCGGCCACACTGCAGAACTCGACCCCGTATCGCGTCGTGCCGGCTACCACCGACTCGTCGGTGGGATCGGCAAAGTAGCTGTGAACGAAGTAGAAGTGCGTTCCGTCCGGCACACCGCTCAGCACTGGGTGTTCAGTGCGAAACCGCACCTCGTTCCAGCCCATGTGCGGGACCTTGAGACCTTCAGGCAGGCGCTTGACCCGGCCGGGTATGACGCCGAGACCGGGCTCGACACCCTCATCAGAGGTGTCTAGGAGCAGCTGCAGGCCGAGACAGACTCCCATGAAGGGCTTTCCCGACTGGATGCATTCCTCAATTGGGCCGATGAGCGCTCGATCGCGAAGGGCGCAGATGGAAGGATCGCTTGCGCCCTGACCGGGAAAGACGACACCGTGAGCCGCTTCGATGGTCTTCGGGTCACTTGTAACAACGGCGTCGGCCCCAAAGCGTTGGAGGGCCTTCTGTACGCTGCGCAGGTTGCCTGCTTGGTAGTCGACTATGGCAATGGTTGGGCTGCTCATATCGGCGCTTCCATCGTAGCATACTCGGAGAACGCGGAGGGTTCCGGCCATTCGAGCTTGGTCCGACGCGGAAGCCTTCGACGGTAGCTGCGCATCCGGCTCTATTCCCACCTAGGAGCAGCCTAACGTGCTACGTGCTTCCGACCGGCAAGAATAGCAGCACGACTCCAACCGACGGGACACAGCACACCGTCCGCTATCGAGCAAAGACCTCGGAGTCGTCTATAACGTCCCGCAGGTATTCCGCGGCCATGGCGATGCAGGTCTGATCGTCGTACCGGTTGCGGGGTATGTCTCCGCCCTCGAACACGATGGAGACCGCGCCGTTGAAATCCACGTCTCGGAGGATGCGGAGGAAGCGCGGGTAGTCGAGCCACTCCTCGAATCCGTTGTCGATCTTGTAGATCTTGGCGCGGACGCCGGTGGCGTAGGGGGCGACTCTCTTGTGATAGGCCTCATATATGTCGAGCTCTGTGTTGTGCCAGCCCCGGGGAGAACCGCCGCGAGCGCCCTCCCATTGTCCGGAATCGAGGATGTAGGTGAAATTCTTGCGACCGACCTCGCGCAGGATTCGGAGCACCTGGTTGGCGTTCATAGCGAAGCTGCCGTGGTTATGGTTTTGGAGCGAGACTACGACGCCCCGTTCGGCGCAGTATTCGGACAGTTCCTGGAAGTCCTCGATCATCGGAGCCCAGAACATCTCCTGTTCCTCAACGTTGTCCGGCCAGGTGTGGCGGGCGAAGACGTGGAGCACCTGCGCCCCGATGAAGGCGGCCGAGTCGGCGTCGGCTTTTGCGCGCGCCAGGCGCTGTGACCGTAGCTCCGCGGGGCCTACAAGACTCACTCCCGATGCGAAGTACCCGATGGGCAGTCCCGCCCGCAGACACATGAGTCTCGTCTTTCTCAGGAACTCAGGGGTCTGCAACTCGGTCATCATCAGGATGTCGATCATGTCGAGGCCGATGTCCCGCGCAAAGTCGATCAGCCCCGGATAGGCATCTTCACTCTGACCCCGCGCCATATATGAGAGCTTTATCAACGCAAACTACCTTTCCCTGTTTCTCAGTCGACGACGTTATCCGGCTTCAGTGATACAGGTACGATAGGGCCATCACGTCACGCAGATGGTCTGCCGCCAGCTTGATGCATTCCTGGGCGTCAACGCGGTTGCGGGGCGGTTGGCCGCCCTCGAGTACGATAGACACCGTGCCGTTGAATTCGTTCTGTCGGAGAATCTTGAAGATGCGAGGGTAGTCGAGCCACTCCTCCCAGCCGTTGTCGATCTTGTAGATCTTCGCTCGAACCAATGTCGTATGCGGCGCCACCCGCTCCATGTAATCGCGGTAGATGTCCACGTTCAGGTCACGCCAGCCACGCGGCGAACCTCCGACGGCGCCCTGCCACTGGCCGGTGTCCATGATGTAGGTGAAATTGGGTCTTTCAACGTCCTGAAGAATCCGCAGCACCTGGCCGGCGTTCATGGCGAAGCTGCCGTGGTTGTGATTCTGAAGTCCGATCACTACGCCCTTTTCTGCCGCGTAGTCGGATATCTCGCGAAAGTCCTCGATCATCGGACCCCAGAAGCGCTCCTGCTCCTCCACGGTGTCGGGCCACTTGTACCTAGCGAAAACTCGGAGCATCTGCGCCCCTATGAGGGCGGCGGCGTCCACGTCCCGGCGGCCAATGTCGAGCCGCGTTGAACGCTCTTCCAGCGGTCCGACAAACTTTCCACCACCCAGGTAACCGATGAGCAGGCCGGCGTCCACGCACATACTCTTGATCCGCATGATGAACGCCGGGTCGCGAGGCATCCCGCTGAGGTGAAAGTCGATCACGTCCAGCCCGATGTCACCCGCAAACTTCAGATGCTCTTCGAAGGCGGCAGCGTCCGTTGCCCGCGCCATCCAGCTCAGTTTCATCATGGTGCGTCCCTCTCCACCTCGTTCAAGACAGGCCCTGTGGATACTCAACGGAGTCTACCACAGCCGGTATGCGGTGGGGAGCACAAGTAGGGTAATGGAATTCACAGAACATTATTTCTGCAAAAGGGTTGACAGTACGCTTGTTCTGTTCTATTCTGTTCTAAATGGCAATCCTCTAGGCAAGGAGGAGGGAGACATGAATTACCACGAAAGCGCCGCGGGCACACAGATGATTATGCCGGGGATGCTCGATCGCGGCCCTATTCCGACCATGGCGGGAGGCGGGCGCCTTCGGCCCGGCGTTGAAGTGAAGTACCACGGGAATATCAAGGGCGGTCCGAAATTCGGCGCAACTGGCATCGTGCAAGAGGTACGCGGCAGACGAGTCGTCGTCGATCTCTACGGGTGGGGAATCTGGCACATCCCCCACTATTTCCTGTCGACGACTCTCATGGCCGCGTGAATAACGAAGGAGAACAAAATGATTAACTCACTGAAGAAGCTGTTTCAGGGTACGGGTGCCTACTCTGCCGGTAGATACGGGGCAACAGGCGGCTACGAGGGAGGGATAACCAAGCATCTCGATATGGCGGGGGCCCTCGCCGAAGGCGACGTACGCGTGAAGGTCGTCGGCGTGGGAGGCGCGGGAGGCAACGCGGTCGCCAGGATGGCGAGCGCAGGGCTGCGGGGCGTAGAGTTCCTCGCCGTCAATACGGACGTACAGGCGCTGAGGCGCGTCAAAGGCGTGCCCACCTATGCCATAGGGCCCCTGACGACAAGTGGAATGGGATCGGGTGGGAATCCCGACCTGGGCCGCAAGGCCGTCCGCGAGAACCAGGAACACATCGGGGAGCTACTGGAAGGTTCGGACATGGTGTTCGTCACGGCGGGGATGGGAGGCGGCACGGGTACCGGCGCGGCTCCGGTGGTTGCCGAAATAGCCCGGAGGAAGGGCGCTCTCACGGTCGGCGTGGTCACCCGCCCGTTCTCATTCGAAGGTCAGGGACGAATGATGGCCGCCGACAAGGGCCTCAAGCAACTCGGGCAGAAGGTAGACACACTGATAACAGTGGAGAACGACCGGCTGCTCACATCGCTCGACGGCGAGATGTCGCTGGAGCTTGGCTTCCGAATCGCGGACGAGGTGCTTCGTCAAGGCGTCGAGGGGATATCGGAGATCATCACGGTTCCGGGCACGATCAATGTCGACTTTGCCGACGTGAAATCGGTGATGATGAACAGGGGCGTCTCGTTCATGGCGCTGGGCGAGGGCAAGGGCAGGACTGCCTCGACGGACGCTGTGAAGGCCGCTCTCGCCAATCCCCTGTTCACCGCGCCGATTGAGGGAGCGCAGGGCATCCTGTTCAACGTGCGGGGTGGTCGCGACCTGTCCATCGGGCAGGTGCACGAGATCGCAGGCATGATCGAGGGCGCCAGCAAGTCACAGGCCCAGGTGGTGTTCGGCGTCGTCCAGGACCCGCGATGGCACAAGCGAGTCCGCGTGACCCTGGTGGCTACCGGCATTCCGTCGCGCGAGGCGAGCGCGAGAATGGCGGCGAACGGAGCAGTCGCGGAGCTTGACGGCCCTGGGGCTCAGAATGGGACGCGAGAGCCTTTCGACGCTCGACATTCTTATGAGGCGAACGGCCACCAGACGCCGGCGTTTCCGAATATGCGAAAAGTGGCGTGAGCGCGGCCGGTCGTCTCAATCGGAGTCGAAGCGGTTGCGCTCGATCTTGAGGAACTCTTCGAGGTCTCTGATGACCTCGTCGGGGGAGGGAACGTCGTCCGGCAGGGGCTTTGGAGTCTGAGAGGCGTCGAAGGCCTCCTCAAGCTGCCGTACGTACCCGACGATCTCCTCGTTGTTGGCGATTGACTCGGTGGCCTTCTGCTCGAAGCGGTCCCCGGCCCGTCGCAGGTCTTCCAAAGTCAACTCAATGCCGAGCAGCCGTCGGACTTTGTCCAAGAGCGTGTAGCTCAGCTTCGGATTTGGCATGGATGGCAAGTAGTGGGGGCCGTGTCCCCACAGGCTGACGTGGTCGAGTCCGCGCTGCCTGCAGGCGTCGGCCAGAACGGTGTGGATCGCCGTCGGACCCTGGTACGGGGAGTTGAACGCTCCGACAGCCTGGACTCGTTTGCCGAGCTTCTCATTTGAGCTTACAACCGACGAGACGGGGAAAGGCCTGGTGTGCGGGACCGTGTTGAACAGGGAGCCGAGCGTTACCATGAGCTCCACTCCGTACCGGTCGGCGACGGCGATGACGGCATCACAGTAGGTCTTCCACTTGAGGTTAGGCTCGACGCCGGAAAACAGGAGCAGGCCGGGCGAGTCGTCACCGGGGACGTAGGCATGAAAGTCGTTGGAAGGCCAGGAGATGTACCGTTCCCCCTTGTCGTCCAACAGGGTGCGCGGTCTTGTGGAAGTGAAGTCGTAGAAGTCCTCGGACGAAATCTCGGCGACCTTTTTCGTTCCGAGCGTGCGGTTGAGGTAGCGCAGGGCCCGCGTCGTCGCTTCGGCGGCGTCCGCCCACCCGGCGAACGCGACGATCATATAGGGAATTCGTCGCTCCGGAATGTCATGGATCGTCAGTTCGTCCATTGTTGGTCCTTCACCCCGATCCTCTCGTTCGAGCATATCACCAGTAACGACGCTAGCTCAACCGACGGGCCGGGAGTAGAATATCCCCTCGTAGCACCGTCGCTGCTTAGGGGACCTCAAATGCATGAACCGGTTGTCTTCGATCGCGTCGCGTTCGCTTGGGTGGCGGCGAACGGGACGAAGAGTTGGTCGTTCGCTGAGATTACGGACGCACACGGCGAAACCGTTACCGTCGAGTGTCAGGGTTTGAGGACAGGGGACGGCCGGGAAGGGGTGCTGGCGGAGTTTGTCGATAGGCTGAGCGGCGTCCCTATCCGCACCGACGGGGATATCGAACGGCTGCTGGGTCTGACTAGGGAAGAAGGCAAGGCTAACTCGCGTGTGGTGAGCGCCCTCGCGACGGCGGTGGTCGAGCTCCAATGCCGGTACTCCGGCAAGTCGATGACGGAGGCGCTGGGTGGGAAACCGCAGGAGCGTCAACTGCTGTACGCAAACCTCAACCGCTTTCTGCGCGACGTGAAGAAGAGCCGTACGCCAACGGACTTCGGCGAGGCCGCGGAGGGAGCCGCCCTGGAGGGATTCACCTTTTTGAAGACCGATCCTTTCGACGAGGTGAGGCCGACGCATACCGTCGATGAGATCTTCGAGGTCGCGTCGGTCAGCCTTGAACGTCTCGCGGCGATGCGATCGGCGGCAGGCGACGACGTGACCCTGCAAGTTGACTGCCATGGAGCGTTCAACGTCGAGACGGCCGTTGCGATCGCACCGGAGTTGGAGCGGCTGGGAGTCACGTGGTTCGAAGACCCCGTGCGACACACGGACGGAGTCGAGGGGCTTCGTAGAGTGGCGGAGCAGGTGGGCATTCCTCTGGCGGCGGGGGGAGACGATTTCGGCGAGGAGAGGTTCGGCGAACTTGTGGATGCGGGCGTGAAATACACGATGCAGGATGTCATGCGGTGCGGAGGGGTCGGGGTAGCGGCACGCGCAGGACAGGCAGGCGCGAAACGCGGCGTGTGGACATCGTGCCACAGTCCGTTCGGCCCGCTGTCGAATCTGGCGAGTGCCCACGTTCACGCGGCTACGCCCAATCCTTACGCGCTTGAACATGCCCTGTGGGAGAACGATTGGCGGGCCGACCTGCTCAATCCGCCGGAGATCGTGGAGGACGGGTATCTCGTCTTCCCCGGCGGGGCTGGAACGGGCGCGAGGATCAATTGGAAGACCATGGAGCGGGTTGGCGGGATCCGCTGGAAGCCGTAGTACCGTTCCCATTTGTATATGACAGGCGAATTGAGAGGTGCGTGTCCCCTCTCCCGTCGTGGGAGAGGGCTAGGGTGAGGGTATTTTGAGTAAGCTACCAAAATCATATGGAACCGGTGCTAGATATCCCAAATGACAGCGATGTTCACGCTCTCGTGACCGTCCCTGGATTCCGGCCTTCGCCGGAATGACGGACTGGGCGCAATGCCGTGTCCGTCCCTTAAGACGGTGAAACGAGCAAGAATCACTTCACGGCGAGCATCTCATATGCAAGTGCCAGCATGATCTTGGCGCTGGTGACGAGGGTGCGGATGCTGACCGATTCGTCCGTGCCGTGAACGTTGTTCTCCAGCGGGTTGTCCTCGGGGTGAGTGCCGTCGAAGCCATAAGTCACCACGCCGAGAGGCCGCGTGAATCGAGAGTCGGTGAACCCCACGCAGAGGCCGGGAATCCACTCGATTGAGCGTCCGCCGAGGACGTACTCGGTCACGTTCTGTATGTGCCGCATGAATTCGGTGTCGGGCGATGATGCGTTCGGGACGGCCATGTAGTCGATGTCTATACTGACCCCCGGAATGCCGTCGAAGAGCTGGGTAAGCTCGGTCCGAACGTACTCGTCGTCCTGGTGCGGGAGCGTCCGCACGTCGCAGGTGATGTTGATCGTCTCGGGCACACTGTTCGACTTGATTCCTCCGCCGATGATGGTGGGCGTGAGTGTCATGCGCGACGCCGCCCGGAGGGTCGATGCCATGCGGGGGTCGCGAGCCTCGAATTCGTCGATGATGGAATCGATGTTTTCCGGCGACGGCACGTCTTCGATGGCGAACTTCGAGAGGTGGCGGAATATGACGGCGGAGCTGTCGCGTTCCGGCTCGTAGTTCTCGATTCTGCCGAGCACCTGGGCCACGCGGTAGAGGGCGTTGGTGCCCATCCAGGGAACGGAGGCGTGGGCGCTGTCTCCCTTGACCTCAATCTCAATCTGGAGGCGTCCCTTCTCGCCGAGATTCACGATGTATGCGAGGTTGCCCGCCGCATCTGCCGGCTGTCCTCCCCCTTCATTGACGGCGTAGGGCGCGGTGATCTTCTCTGGGTGGTTCTCAGCCAACCATCCGACACCGTACCGGCCGCCGTGCTCCTCGTCGGCGGAGAAAGAGAGCAGAAGGTCTTCCTTCAGCTCCACGGAGTTGCGAAGAAGGATGCGACTCGCCATCATCTGGGCGGTGAGCAGAGCCTTGCAGTCGGAGGACCCACGGCCGTACACCCGGCCGTCGGCAACGGTGGCGCTGAAGGGAGGGTACGTCCACTTGGTCTCGTCCTCGACCGGCACGACGTCGAGGTGGGCCATGAACATCAGCCCCGGTGTGCCGGAGCGTCCCTTCATGCTGGCGATGATGTTCCCCCTGCCCGGAGCAGACTCCAGTGTCTCGCTGTCCAGTCCTTCCACAGCAAGCCAGTCGCGTATGTAGTCGCATACGGCGGTCTCGTTGCCGGTGGGCATAAAGCCGGTGTTGACGGACGGGATTCGGACAAGGTCCTGCTCCAGCCTGACGATGTCGTCGCGCGCGGCGTCGACCTGGGCAAGCAGCTCATCGAGAGTGGGCATATTGGGGCCTCCAAGAATAGCTGCAAGTAACTATACAAGGTACGGCGCGCGCGGTGCCATATACAGCGATGGTACGCGCCGGGGCTGTTTCACTCGTCGGATAAACGTGCACCGTGGTATAACACAATCCGAGGATAACGAGGCTTGACAAGTGAGTGCCGAGGAGCTGCGGCTCAGTGAGAATGACGCTTGCGATCTGTCTAGGTAGTGTTGACATTTCCCGTCATTCCCGCGAAGGCGGGAATCCAGATCGGGTAGCGTATCTACTCTTAAAAAGGGAATAGATTCCCGCCTTCGCGGGAATGACGACTTTAGCCTGGATAGCAGGAAGAATTTCAAGAATGTCACCACTGCTTAGCAATGACTGCTCGGTCCGATTTAGATCCACTTGGCGTAAATAGATGCGGCGTCCACTTGCCGCCTATCATCGAAGCTGCGTAGAATCGCGGCAGGTCCTTCCGCAGCCCGAAAGAGGAGGCCTCATGAATGCATCCAGAGACGCAAATGACCAGTTAGTTGAAGCGGCTGAAGAAGGAGACCTCGATACAGTCCAACGCCTAGTCGAGGACGGCGCCGATGTCGCCCACGACCACTACCCGCCGATTATGCGGGCTTGTTCTAATGGACATCTGGACATCGTGGACTATCTGCTCACACAGGGTTTCGACATCAACTACGACCTGTTCGGCGAAGGAACTATGTTGAATTTGGCCGCATTCCATGATGAGGTCGATAAGATCGTCTTCTTGATTGATCGTGGGGCGGACATCAACCATGGAATGCCTCGTGGTGGGGAGGGACCTCTGCACAACGCAGCAGATCAAGATCGACTGACGGCGGCTAAGCTGTTGATCGAGCGGGGAGCAGACGTGGATAAACGGGCGGGCAACGGACCTTCCGACTTAGCCTTCGGTGAATTCGCAGGCGAAACTCCGCTGCACGTCGCTGCCGCCAATAGCGGCGCCGAGTTGATCCAAGCCCTACTTGATGCCGGGGCCAACAAGGCAGTGAGGAACACGCACGGCAAGACTCCACTGGATTACGCCACGGATCGAAAACGCCCCGCCGCGGTCGCCCAACTACTTAAGGTGTAACCGTCCGACAGTGACACCGCCATGTTCTTCGCCGGCGGTAACTCCGAGCCGGTGCCGCTTCCACCGCATATGGGCAGCGGATCATGGGTTCCGTTGGAACGGCGAAACGGGCCAGGAAATCGGAATGACATTCAAGGGTGTGACCGCAGCCTAACCCATTTCCACGAGCAGCTTGGGTGTCACGAACCACTCGATTGTGGCGGACTGGGCGATACGAGCGGTGTTAACCCGGAGCTTGCAAAGGCCTCCGGGCTTGAGATTGAAGGCCACGTGGTACAGGCCGGACGACATGGTCGAAATGAGCTCGCTCAAAGTGGGCTCGTGACCCACGAGCATTACGCCGTCGAACGAGTAGTATGCCTGGATGGCGCTCATTACGCCTGTGACGCTGCCGGACGCGAGGGAGTCGGAGAACTCGATAGGTTCGGCCAGGCCAAGTCCCTTGTGGACGATTTCGGCGGTCTGTCGAGCGCGTAGTATCGGACTGGAAACTATCAGGTCCACGTTCACGTCTGCGGCCTTCATGCCCTTCGCTGAGCGCTTGGTACGCTTCCGTCCCTTCTCCGTGAGCGGGCGGAGATGGTCGGACGGGTATCCCTGCCCGTAGGGTTCGGCCTTGCCGTGTCGGAGTATGTACAGATCCATGATCGCCCCCCGTTTCTGCTGCCCTTAAGATATCAGGTCTCCACCTGTGAGAGATGGCTGTTAGCGACGGATTTAGCGCGTTCAAGAACCCCTATGGCTCCTCTAACGGAGTCACGCAGGGCGTCAAGATCGTCGCCGTCCGAGAGGAACCAGCGCCAGCGGGCCAGGAAGTACCCCACATAGGCGCCTGCCAGATCGCGCTCGTCGATGTCCTCCAGAGCGCGCGTGACATGCGTCCGGTTCATGCTCCAATCGGTCAAGGGATCGCGGCCGGCAAGATGCAGGAGGATGGGCCCGACGGGAGACACGCGAAACGAGAGGTCTCGGAGCAGCTCGGCGAGGTGCTTGTCCGGCCGGTCGAAAACTCGATAGGGATATCGTTCGAGGATGTCCGCGAAGTTGAGCAGGTCGTGACACTTGTAACGCTTGATCTCATCAGCTGCGGAGTAGTCAGCGGCCGGGGAGGTTTCACCGTATAGGACCTCGACGGTGGCCGGCGGCGAGTGCGTATAGCCGGGCCTGCGCAGGAGGCTGTTCATAATCATGATCTGGGGGCGTGGAGTGTGTAAGGGTCGCGGACATTTCCGCCGGTACCGCCCTCCGATGTCCCGTTGAATCGTCAACGCTTGGTCGAGGCGCCCAATATGAGTGCGCTCTCCATCGTCGTCGTGGAACCACAGGTGCAGGTCGAGATCGCTCGCCTCGGGGACGTAGTCGATTGGTGTGTCCCACCGCTTCTTGGCGGAGCCCTTCAGGTAGATTGCCCGAATCTCGTCGTTGGGAATTCTGTCCAGGATCGTTTCCACGATGGCATCGGTCATAGCCGAGACCTCGCTGCGCAGACATTCGGGGTCGGGATAGCCGTCGTTCCAGTCGGGCAGACGGATTTTCTCAGGCACGGATATGCTCTCCTGTCGTAACAAGTAAGATCTTTCTACTGAAGTGTGACGCCTAGTTCCCAGTTGAATATGACAGTCGAATTGAGACGTGAGTATCCCCTCTCCCGTCGTGGGAGAGGGCTAGGGTGAGGGTGAGGGTGCTTTGACTAAGCTGCCAAAATCATATGGAATCGATACTCGCAACCTCAACCCAAGTCAATGAGCCCCGTCACGCCTCGTTGAAGTTATACAGGCCCATGGCGGTCTCCCCAAGGACCCACCGCTTGTCCTCATCGGAGAGCCAGTCGATGTGCTCTTGAAACATCTCAAGGGAAGGGGCGTACCTCGTCTCGCGTTCGACGCCGGGGAAGTTCGTTCCCCACATGAGCCGCTGCGGCCCGAAAGCGTCGTAGATCCGCTTGAATCCGTCGTGCGAGTCCTTGTAGGGGAACGGCTCCTGTTCCTTGTGAGGAGTGAGCTTGACATAGACGTTGGGATACTTGGCGAGGTCGAGGACGGGCCTCATGCCTGGGTACGGAGGGTCCTCGATGCGGGGAGCGCCGCCGTTGTGGTCGAGGGCAATAGGCACGTCTGGATGCCGTGCCATGATCGGCTCGATGTCAGGGTAGAGGGTGGACGGGCCGTGCGAGATGAAGCTCGCTCCTAGCTTGGCAGCCCTGTCCCAGATCACATCCTGGTCGGGCCCCGCCCACATAGAAGGATGGTCGGGACGCGAGAGGTGGATGCGCAGCCCGCTGAAGCCGTGCTCGGTTACGAGGGTCTCCAGGCGGTCGGCAGCGCCCGGCTCGAACTGGTTGACGAGTCCGATGGCGGCGAACTTGCCCGGGAAGCGCTTCAGGGTGTCGCCTACGTAGCTGTTGTCGAACAGGTAGTGGATTGGCTGAACGATGACGGCCTTGTCGACGCCCGCCTCGGCCATCTTGGTGTCGAGGAACTCCACGCTGCCGTCCTCGCTGGACGTCCTGTCGCCCTCCATCGGGTAGGTCTCGTAGTCGCTGCTCCACACGTGGAGATGAGTATCGACGATCACGGTCCTCTCCTAACTATCGCGTTGGGAATTGCCCTGTCCTACTCCGCCAAGAGACCGCGAAGGTATTGCGCGGCCTTTCCGATCAGCTCGGTGCGGTCGTCTGGCTCCTGGCCCTCGTAGACGATGGAAATGGACCCGTTGTAGTCTGCCGCCTTGAGGATGCCGGCGATGCGCTCGTAGTCGAGGACCTCTTCCCTTCCGCTGGCGATCTTGTAGAACTTGCATCGCACGTAACCCGCGTACGGCAAGGTCTGTTCCATGTAGCCGTAGATGTCGGCGTCCGGGTCAGGATCTCCGGCAGCGCCCGGGGACCCTCTCCACTGGCCTGTGTCCATGATGAACGAGAAGTTCGGGTGATCGACCTCCTCGATGATGCGGAGGACATCGGGGCCGGTAGCGGCGAGGTTGCGGTTGTCGTGGTTCTGAAGGGCCACGACGACGCCCCGTTCGGCGCCGTATTCGCATACTTCCTTGAGGCAGCGCGCCAGCGCGGCGAACAGCGGGTCTCGGTTTTCGGTCTCGTGGGTCTGCCAGCCGAACAACCGGATGAGCGGCGAGCCAAGGATGAGCGCCACGTCGATCGACGACTTGGCCTCCTCTACCCTGTCACGTTGGGTATCCTCGTCCCCGGCGAAGCCGCCCGCGACACCCAGGTAGCCGACGGGCAGCCCAAGATCGAGGCATTGCCGCTTGATGCCAAGCAAATAGGAGACATCCTCGGAGGGGAACGCCCTCCGATGGAAATCGAGGCAGTCGAGACGCAGGTCGTAGCACGTGCGAATGAAGTCCTCGACCCCGATCCCGATGCTCTTGTAGCTGAGGTAGTTGCAACCTATCTTTATCATCGTTCGCTCATGCCGGAGATGGTCTATAATGGGTCGCCGTGACGACACGACGGACGGCCAACAGGATACACCGAACCGGAGCCGTTTGCGAGTTCGTGGACGCGACCATCACGCCTCATCATCCGACCGTTCCGAAACAGCAGTGTCCTGGATAGTCGTTACTCTCCTTAGCTCCGCGGTCCTGGGGATGATCGGCGTCCTCGATAAGGCGTTCCTCTATCACTACGCGCGGACGCACCTGACGCTTCCCCTCCTCATCGGTATTGGGCACATCCCCATCGGGATCGTGTTCATCGCCATCTCGCCGCTGGACGATTTGACCGTCGGATCAGCGGGCTGGAGCCTGGCGGCTGGTGTGTTCGGCGGGCTGGGCGGCGTGATCTTCTTTCGAGTGGTGGCGAGACGCGAGGTATCTCGCGCCGTCCCGGTCACCCAGACGTTTCCGATCTTCGTCGCGCCGCTGGCCGTGCTCTTCTTGGACGAGAGCCTGCGGATATTCGACTGGTTCGCCATCCTCGTGACGGTAGTGGGCGCGGTCATGATCTCGATACGGCAGGACGCAGGAGGCCGGGGACTCGTCATCGACCGGTCATTCTACGAGCTTCTGGTGGCGAGCCTTTTGATGGCGTGTATGAACCTTGCGGCCAAGCAGGCAGTGGAGACGCTGCCGGTCTTCTTGGTGCACGGTCTCCGGTCGCTAGGACTCGTGCCGATGCTGTTGGCATTTTCCATCCGAACCGAGCCTGTGGATGAACTCCGCAGGATGATAGCGGAGAGGAGCCCCGCCCTGGCGATCTTCGGGGTCAACGAGTATATGATCGCGAACACGGGAATGCTCCTAAACCTGTGGGCGACTTCCCTCGGGCCCGTATCGCTGGTGACGGCGCTGTCGGCGAGCACCTCGCTCTTCCTGCTGGTGTACAGCATCCTGTTGAGCCTGCGATTCAGGGGAATGCTCGGCGAACAGGTAGGACGCCAAGCGGTTATGGTGAAGGTCGTTGCCACGACACTGATTGTCGTCGGAGTCGCGGTCATATCGCTGCGCTGAGGGGGCGGCAAAGTTGGACAGGTTGACATGCGCGCGCTGGTCGTCCTAGTCTCCCAGCACCCGTAGACGAGAGGAGCACTTCATGGCTGAGAACACGAGAGTCGTGATCGTTGGCGCGGGGCACAACGGACTGGTCGCCGCGGGGTACCTCGGGCGCGCAGGTCTGGACGTCCAGGTGCTTGAGCGCAGGGACGTGGTCGGCGGCGCTGCCGTGACCGAGGAGTGGTTCCCGGGCTACAAGATCTCGACCTGCTCGTACGTATGCCACATCCTGCAGCAGAAGGTTATCGAGGAACTGGAGCTTCGGAAGTACGGCTTCCACGTCTACCCGATCGACCCCATGCGCGTCCATCCCTTTCCCAATGGAAAGGCCATCACCTTTTGGCACGACGACGAAAAGACTGCCGAGGAGCTTCGCAAGATTTCGCCTGAGGACGCGGATGTCTGGGCGGAATGGGCGGAACTGTGGCACAGGGCGGTGGGCATCCTGAGCAGCTACTATCTCGGGCCGCCACCCTCACTGGCCGAGCTTACGGAGCGGTTCCGCGAGGAGGGAGAGGAAGAGCTGCTGGAGACGCTCCTCACGGTACCCTACAGGGACTTGATCGACAGATACTTCGTTTCGGATGAGGTGAAGGCCGCGGTGAGCCTCGGCGCGACGGACATGGGGGACATCAGCGCGCCGGGAAGCTCGTACATCATTGCGCTGTACAGGTTCAGCGCGTTCCGCCAGGACACGGAGAACTACGGAATCGTGCGTGGCGGCATGGGCGCCATAACCCAGTCGATGGCGCGTTCTGCGGAGGCGGCAGGGGTGTCGATCCGGACGGGGGCGGAGGTGGACCGTATCTTGACAGAAAGCGGAAGGGCGGTCGGAGTCCGGCTAGCTGACGGCGAGATTATCGAAGCGGATGTCGTGCTGTGCAACGCGGACCCGAAGCGGACGTATCTCAAACTTCTGGATGAGGGTGACCTCGACCGGGAATTCGTCGATGAGGTAGAGGCGTTGAAGACCATATCGGCGTCGGCGAAGTTCTTGTGCTCGCTGAGAGAACTGCCGGACTTCTCCGCATATCTCGGCTCGGAGTATAACCCGGAGCACCTGGCGATGATTTCGCTCTGTCCGTCGGTAGACCAGTCCGAGTTGACCTGGAACGATGCGAAGAACGGGAGAGTCCCGGACACTCCTATCATTCAGGTGCAGATCCCTTCGGTGTACGACAAAACTGTCGCTCCCGACGGCCGGCACGTGCTGTCGCTATGGGTCCTATTCCTTCCACCGCATGTGCGTGACGGCTCCTGGCCGGAGGTGCGACAGCAGTTCGGAGAGCGGCTGATCGACGAGGTCACAAAATACGCGCCGAATTTCAGGGAAGCGATCATCGACTGGACACTGCTGACGCCGGAGGACATCGAGGAGCGCATAGGCCTGACGGACGGAAACATCAGGCACCTGGACATGATTCCCCAGCAGATGATGTCGCGTCGACCGCTGCCGGGGTGGTCGGACTACCGGACACCGATCGAAGGCCTCTACCTCTGCGGTGCGGGCACTCATCCCGGAGGCGAGGTGACGGGCGCCCCGGGCCACAATGCCGCGCACGTCGTGCTCGAGGAACTAGGCCTTTGAGCGAGTCCAGGCACTTCTAGTGGTTCAACACCATAGAATTGAAGGGTGACGAGACTATGACCTGGTGGGGGCGGGTTTGAAACCCGCCCTGTCGTAATAGAACGCAAGTCCAACCTTCCATAGCTACCCGACATTTCAAAGATTTCGGTCTACTAGTACTCAGTCAACTTGAATATGACCAACTGGCAGATGCCGATTTATCCCCTCTCCCGTCGTGGGAGAGGGCTAGGGTGAGGGTGAATCTTAATATCAAAACTATGTTGACTAGGTACTAGACCGGTGACACCCGCTCCACACCCAGTCCGACGGGGCGCTCGAACTCCTTGTAGCGGACACGGACTTCGACGCCGTTGACGCTGCGCGTGAATCCCGCCGTCTTCTCCTGGCTCTTGGTCTCAATCTCCAGGACGTTGTAGCCCTGCTCGATGTCATCGAGTTCGAGGACGAAGGCGAAGAAGTGGGCGGACATGGCGAACGGAGCCTGAACGTCCATGCCTCCGGCCATGACGGTCGCCATTCGGAGAGCGCGCTCGTCGGTGACTTCGGCCCGCTCGATGGGCAGCACCCGCTCGTTGAAGCGTATCTCGATGTCGTCCTCGACGCAGAAGAAGGAAAAACGGATATTTAGTATGGGCTTGCGCAGTTCGTCTTCGGCTTTCACCGATTCCAATTCGTCGGCGACGAGTATGTTTAGGGTGACGGTCTCTCCCTCAACCAAGTCGGCGGGAAGCTGGCGGTCGGGAGTGGTCGTCTCCTCGCCGGTGACGCCCTCGCGAGGAGCCAGCATGTATCGCTTGTTCCGGCGTTCGTAAACCTCGGGGTGGCCGATCTCGCGGAGCACCTGGTACTCGCGCTCGCCGAAGGGCCACGGATAGTAGCCGTCGAAGATGCCCGCCCAGCCGTGGTAGCGCAGCGTCTGGCTCAAGGCGCGGAACATCTCGGAGTCGGGCTTTCCTACGCGATGGTCGTAGATGCGACGTGGCGGCCGGTAGTACGTGGGGACGCCGACGCGGTTCGCCACGTCTGGCAGCCACCGGTCCGACATACCGGTGTCGATGAGGTTCGCTCTCTCGCTGCCGACCACCATGTCCACGTCGCCCTCGCTTATCCACGTAGCCACGTCGAGTCCGATGTCGAGGTTTGCCTGCTCGTCGGCGTGGACGCGCGCCATTATCGGAATCTTTCGGCCCTGCTGCGCACCGATGGAGTCAACCAGGTCGCGTACCTCCTCGACGAAGCGGTTCATGGCCGAGATGCCCGTCTCGGTCTCCTCCATACGGAAGTAGAGCGGGAAGAACATGAAGTCGAGCTCGATGCCGTCGGCCTCGTAGTCTACGAGCATTTCCCGAATCATCGCCTTCTTGTCGTCCCAGACCAGATGGTTCGTGAAGTCGTACGCCCATTGGGTCTGATGCTTCGGCCAGCGCGGGTCGTTCACGCCGTGGCAGACCGCCGCCTCGTGCCGCCAGCGGAGCCAGCCGCACCTATCGACGCCGGGGGCCTGGGCGTCCTGCAGGCGGAGACTCGGGAAGACGGTCACTCCATTCCGGCGTCCGTGCTGGATGACCTCACGTACCTGGTCGGTGCCCTTCTCGCGAGCGACCTGCACCATCCGCATGATCCGCCAGTCTATGTAGCTCTCCCAGACTTCTTTGGCCTCGCCGACGACCCGCCCGACCTTACTGTTGTGGAAGTAGACGTCCCCATACCCGAGGCCGAGGACGAGCAGGTCGACGCCGGTGCCGAGCACCTCGTCGACGGGCTGGCGGAGCTTTTGGATACTGACGGGCGGCTCGACGCGCTTCCCATGGAAGTGGTGTCCGTCGTTGTAGTAGATCAGGCGGGGGCGGAATGCGCCTCCGGGTTTAGAAGATTGTGGGGTGGCGGTCATCCGGGTCGCTCCTTGAAGTCAAGTCGGGTGAACGGCCAAAGAATACTACGGGATGGAGAGATATGGAAAGCCACGATGAGTCCGGAGCGCAAGGGGCCTTTCGCCCATGAGGGAACGGCGTATAGAATTGGCGGACGAACCAACGATGTCCGCGAGGAGGACCACATGACCGAGGCAAAGTACCGAGTCGGGATGATCGGCATAGGGCGGAAGGGCGCCCAGCACGCAAGGGCGTACCGGATCGACCCGCGCACGCAGATCGTGGCCGCAGCCGATTCCGACGAGGAGAACCTTGAAGTCTTCTCCAAGCGGTTCGGCGTGCCGGGCTACACCGACTACCGCGAGATGCTTAAACAGGAAAGCATCGACATCGCCGCGCCGATCCTGCCGGTCGGCCCGAACCCCAGCGTCGTGATCGGCTGCGCCGAGGCCGGCGTCAAGGGCATCCTGTGCGAGAAGCCGTTTGCCCCGTCGCTCAAGGAGGCCGACGCCATGGTCGCGGCCTGTCGCGCCAACGGTGTGAAGATCGGAGCGGGCGACCTCAACATCAACCTTCCGGCCTACCAAAAGGCGGCCGAGTTGATCGCGGAGGGCGAGATCGGCGAGGTCAAGAGCATTCACTTCTTCGGAGGAGGCGGCACGGAGCTTTCCGGGGGAGGCATCCAGCAGTTCAGCCTCATGCGGATGTTCGCCGGGTTCGCCGAGGTGGCATGGTGCATCGGCTGGGTCGACGATGACCCATGGAAGGACTACGACCAGGGCGGCTCAGGCTACGTGCGGTTCGTCAATGAGGTCGAGGCATTTGTCAGTCGCGAACGGGACGCCAGAGGCTCCGGTTTCCATGTCAACTGCACCGAGGGAGTATTCGTCAGCAACGCGGATGTCCTGCACATGTTCAGGTCGCCGGACGGCAGCTCCTCTTGGGACACGATGGAAGAGATCGCCGGGCTGTTCCCGGAGACGAACGTAATTGGAAAGACGAGCGGTCACCGCGAGCAGGACGGGTGGCTCTGGCCGGGCGACAGGAACCTGGCGAGCGTTTCGCTGTTCGTCGATCACCTGGAGCAAGACCTCGACCCACCGGGCAGCGGCGACAACGGCAGGAAGGTACTCGAAATAGCGATCGGCCTGCGGGAGTCGCATCGGCAAGGCCATGCGCCGGTCCGGTTCCCACTTGAAGATAGGGACTTGCGCATGATCCCTCACGCTTCACGGATGAATTACAAGAAGTTGCAGGTAGGCCGCGAGGCGTACATGCGGCAGATGGCCTCCCACGTGGAGGACGACCTCGTGAAGGTCTAGCGAACTGCCGTCTAACCAACGACTCGAAAGCAACCAAAACACACTATGCCCTACACTCCCGGTCTCAGCTCCGAACTGGTGAAATTCAGTTGGGAGCAAATGTCTCCTGCCTCACCTACGGGATCTGAGACACATCCGCTCTGCGCCGCGTGCGACGAGTTGGACGCGCTCGACCTCTTGGCGTCGTACGCGCCGGGCAATCCGGTCGGGAGCAACGGAAACGTGAGCGTACGGGCGAGCGCAGAGGGCGCGATGTTCGTCACGGCGACGCAGCTTCCCTCCAAGCGGGGTCTCCGGCCCGACGACTTCGTCCTCTTGGACAGGTACACGTTCGACTCGAACGATGAGAACGTGTCGAGGGCGTACTATGCCGGGAGCAAACTGCCCTCATCCGAGAGCATTCTGCACTGGCACTTCTACCGCAAGCACGCACACATCAACGCAATCGTTCACGTCCATGAGAACACGGAGCTGCTCTACTCGCCCGAGTCAAGGGCGGCGTGGGAGCGACTGGGAGTCATTGAGACGGCCCGGTTCGGCGATGCGGGCACGGTAGACTTGCCTCACTCGGTCGAGGAGGTTATCGAGGACCTTGGGCAATACGTCATACTCAAGGACCACTGGCCTGAGTGGGACAAGGCCCACACGGGAACGGTCGCATTCGGCGAGAGCCTGGACAAGGCCATGAACCGCGTAATCGAGGTGCACAAAGGACTACGTCGCGCGGTAGGGATGTCAGACGCGCCATAGCGGTTATTCGCCGAATCGGATACACTTGCCCGCCGGAGGGGTCCACCACTCTCCGCGATGACGACTACTTGGAGGCTACTTGATGCCCAAGTCCGAAATAGCGGCCTCGGCCGAGGCCCGCGTCAAGGCCCTGTACCCGGAGGGCGGACCGGGCCGTCAACTCAAGGGACGACTCGCAGCGCGCGAGGTCCTCGTCGGCGGAATGGTGTTGGAGTACACCCGACCGTCCCTGATGAAGCTGTACCAGCAGTCGGGCTACGACTTCGTCTACATCGAGTACGAACACGCCTATTTCGACATGGCCGCATTTGCGGACACGGTACTCGCCGCGCGGGATAACGGTCTGCCGGTCGTCGCCAAGACGCCGCAACTGGAGCGCCAGGAAGTGGCAAAGCTCCTGGAGTGCGGTGTCGTGGGGATGCAGCTTCCCCGGACGGAGACACGGGAGGAGATCGAGACGCTCATCGACTACATCAAGCTCTATCCCAAGGGCAGCCGGGCGAGCGCGACGGGATACGGCAGCAGCGACTACATCAAGCCCACCGACCGTCAAGGCTGGATAGCGGGGCAGGACGCCGAGACGACCCTCGTCGTTCACATCGAGACGAGATCAGGGTATGCCAACGCCGAGGAGATCGTCAGCACACCTGGAGTTGACATGGTGTACTGCGGCCCTGGGGACACCTCCTTGGAGTTCGACCACCCCGGCGATTGGGACCATCCGGACGTACTCGGCCCGATGGAGCGCGTGCTCGATCTCTGCCTTCAGCGCGGGGTCCCATTCGGCACGAGCGTCAAGGGGCATGAGGCGGCCGCGCGCTGGATCGGCAAGGGCGCGCTCTTCTTCGAGGAGGCCAGCGAACTCGACTTGATTCGGAGGGGCGCAACGGCGATAGTGGAAGCGTACCGAACGATCCTCAATAGCGACTAGTCTCAGGCAAGAACGGGCGAACCACAGGAGGCAACATGGGAACACAGCTGATCCGATGGGACGGTATGATCGGAATGATTACGGGTGTCCTCTTGTTGGTCTGGTGGATTCTAGTATCGACACTCGTGCCCTCTATCGATCCCACGGTAGAACTGCTGGATGTGGTGGGTAAATCGGCGTGGTTGCCGTTCAGCTTGCCAGGCATGGTAGCGGCTATTCTGCTCCCCGGTGTCATCGTGAGCCTCTACTTCCCCCAGAAGGGCATGGTCTCCAAAGTCGGGCAAGCGGGTTTCTATCTCTCGCTTCTCGGGGCGGTGATGTTCGCGTGGGTGCAGACCGAGCAGACGCTGCTCTGGCCCAGACTGGTGGAAGAGGCGCCACATCTCGTGGACTACAACCTACCACTGATTGGAGACGTCCGGTTAGACTTCATCTACTGGCCCGCTCATTTACTCTTGGCGATAGGCCTGCTCTTATTCGGAAGAGCGACTGCAAAAGCCGGAGTATTCCCCAGGTGGGCAGGCCACTTACTGTGGGTCGGAGGCCTGATGTTCGGGATCAGTGGGATCGTGCTGGGACTGCGGTTCCTCGCGGTGCTCACACTCGGACCCGCCCTGATATGGATGGGTTATCTCCAGTGGCGGGACCGCGGGACCGCCTACTAACCGCGCCTTCTCGCAGACCGATTTAGATGCTGAGTCGGCTGTTCGAGGGCCTAGCGGCTCAAGTCAAGTACGGCGCCGTTTTCGGCCGCCTTCATCCCCCTTCAATTCCCAATGGTTCATTTGAGGAATTGTCGAGACATGCCTGCTGCGCCGCCGCTAGGTTTTCCACTATAGTTCGATTGTAGACGCAGTATTGTGGCAAAGCGAGGGTCATGGAACATTCGTGCAAGACCACTTCTGACGCCGACCGTCGACTGAAAAACATGGATTCCACATATCCTTTTTTTGGTGAAAATCTGGAATATGTTCAATATACTCGTACATTTTTTGGATCGACTCTATTGAGGCAGAATCTGTAAGCACCGTCAACCACCCGTCCGAAGCCCTGTTGGCCTTCGAAGGCGACACATCAGAATTATCCACACAGATTTTAGAAAAATACAAGACTTCGACGGATAGAACAAATATACGTTAGACGGTCAGCGCCTATAACTCGCGGCGCAGGGCCTGCTCACCTTGCAAGGAGCAAGATGGACGAAGGAGTGTGGATAAAGTGTGAGGAAACTCGCGCCCACTTCCGTCACAGCGGCAAATCGGCGTGGTAGAATCCGCACTCCCAAACCATTTCCGGAACCCCTGCACGTGACCGATCAGCCAAGCAAAATCACCCCGCGAGAGATGTGGGACGCCGTTCTCGGCGAGTTGCAGCTTCAGGTGCCGAAACCGAGCTATGAGACGTGGCTCAGGGGCACCACCGGAGTCTCGATATCGGACGGGGCGCTCATCGTGCGGACACCCAACGCCTTCGTATCCGAGATGCTCGACACTCGGATGTATTCGCTGATATCCAGGTGCCTCGAAGGTATCACCGGAGACCCCATGGAGATTCGGTTCGAGGTCGGCGGACAAGCCCGAAAACCCGCACGGACCTCGCCTCAAATTCCAAGAACCGACAACGCCGGAACCGCTCAACTGCCACTCGACCGGGACCGCGCCGCCGCATCTCAAGCCCGGTCGCGGCCCTCGTACCGCCGCGTGGACCTGAACGGGCGCTACCGGTTCGAGAACTTCATCGTCGGCAGTTCCAACAACCTGGCGCACGCGGCAGCGGTGGCCGTATCCGAAAATCCGGGGGTCGTCTACAACCCACTGGTGATCTACTCGGGCGTTGGGCTTGGCAAGACGCATTTGATGCACGCCATCGGACACAAGGTCCGGGAGGCGGGGCACGACGTGCTCTACACGACGACCGAGGAGTTCACGAACGAGTACATCAGGGGGATCCGCGAGGGTACGACGGAGGAGTTTCGAGACCGATACCGAAGCACCGACGTTTTGCTACTGGACGACATCCAGTTCATCATCGGCAAGGAGCAGACCCAGGAGGGGTTCTTCCATACATTCAATGCCCTTCACATGGCAGGGAAGCAGATCGTTATAACGTGCGACAGACCGGTGAGCGAGCTGTCGCTTCTACAGGACCGTGTGTCGTCAAGGCTTGCCGGTGGTCTGGTAGTGGATATTCAGATCCCCGATCTCGAAACTCGGATGGCAATCTTGCGCTCAAAGGCTGAGCAGATCGACCGAAGGTTCCCCGATAAGGTCTTGGAGTTCATCGCAGGCCGCGTTCAAAGGAACGTGCGCGAACTGGAAGGGTGCCTAAACATCGTCGCCGCATATGCGGGGTTGGGCCATCAGTCGCTAAACGGCCCTCCGGAGGCGGACGTTGATCTCGGTCTGGTGGAGCAGGCGCTTGAGGACTCGCTAAAGGAGAGCCCGCGCAGGGTATCGGAAGAGGACGTGCTGAGTGCAGTCGCACGGTACTTTTCTATCGACAAGTCCACCCTAAAGGGCAAGAAGCGCGACAGGACGACGGCCCAGGCGCGACATGTCTCCATGTTCCTTCTGCGTGAAGAGGTGCAGCTTCCTCTGGCGACGATCGGGCGGGTCATGGGCGGGAGAGACCATACCACTGTCATCCACGCCTGTCGGCGGATAGAGCGACAGCTCGAAGCGGACACCCGGCTCCGCCGCGACCTGATGAATATACGCGAGTCGTTTGCCGCGTGACGCCCAAGGACGGCTGTTCGACGTGGCGCCCCGCCCGCTTGACTGTAGTACACGGTGCTCATATACTCCGTTCGGTCGGCACACCATAATTTGAGCTGACGCCGGTCGCCGTTACGACCGGAGACAACCGGCGTCGAGAGAGAAGGTGTTTCATGTTCCGCCAGGGCCCCGCATTCTGGTTTGTACTTGTGATTGGCCTCCTCATGGCCGGACTGATCATTGGAGGCGGCTTCTATATAGCCGTCCAACAAGGGGCGGTCGAACTGGGCTCGGAGCCGGACATGGAGGTGACGATGAGCGCTTCGCCGGCTAGAGTGGCGCAGGGCGGGAGCGTGACCTACACCGCGAACTACAGCAACAAGGGTGAAAACCCCGCCGGGTCGGTGTCGCTCACGGTCACTCTCCCACAGGGGGTAACGGTAGGAGAAATCGTCCCGAGCGCAGCATGCACAGCTTCCGGGGCAACGGTGGTATGCAGGCTGGGGACCCAAAATCCGGGGCGGCAGGGCAGTGTTAAGGTCACCGCGACGTTGGATTCGTCGGCGGCAAAGGGCGCCGAGTTGGAGGCACAAGCAAAGATCGAGACCTCGACTACCCGGGACGTTAAGAAGGCTGAGTCCGTCATTGACAACAACAGCGCCTCAGCAACCGTCACGGTACAGTAAAGGTTGCACCGTCGTCCCTGCCGATACTACATTATACTCATGCCATCTTCGCATTAGCGGAAGAGGAGGAGATCGTTGGCGCAGCGTTATTCACCGGATTTAGGCCCAAGAGACCCCATAAAGCCGTTGCGGATCAGAGACGAGGAACCGGGTGGTCTCCTCGGCATTCTCGTGTGGTGGAGGAAGCGGGGCGGTGTGTTCTGGTGGACTACCATCCTTGTCTTTCTCTCAATCGGCACCCTGATCGGCGTTCTTGTTCCGGTCGCTCGCGGCATGGGACACCTAGACTTTCGACCCGCGCCCGACATGACCGCAACCATCTTAACGGACAAGACAGCGGTCTCGAAGGGAGACATGATCACGCTCACCGTGACTCATCGGAACGAAGGAGGATCGGAAGCGGGAGCGGTGACGGTCGACATCGAACTGCCGAACGAGCTTAAAGTCACGAGCGTAGTGCCGGGGACTCCCGCATGCAGCCAGGCGGGTAAGCTCGAACGGTTCGCAAGCCAGGAGGCGGGAGAAATAACCGGCGAATGGGGCGGCAATATGATATGCCTCCTAGGCACGAGGGTTACGGGCGCACAAGGATCTATCACCCTCGAGGCCGAAGTCGGTGACGTGGCTGACGGCTCCAACATGAACGTCGAAGTCTGGCTCTCGACGTATCAGACGGACACCGTCGCAAAAGACGAAGACATCTGGGCCAACAACTGCACGTCGCTGCAGTTGGTCGCAGGGTCGAGCGCGGGATCGTCGACAAGCGGAACGCTAGAATGCAATTCATTGGCGTTCGTCGCTCGCAGCATTGAAGTGGAGACAATAGAGGAGGCATTCACCCCCGGTGAGCCACTCACTCTTGTTATTTCTCACGAGAACGTCGGAGGTCTTGATTCTGAGGCCGTGACACTAGACATTTGGCTGCCGAATGAGCTTACCGCAGGGAACCTCCTGCAGCTTGTTGACGAGAGGGCCCTTGCCGGGGAGCCAACGTGCAGTCACCCGAATCAGCTTGAAGAGTTTGCGAGCGAAGGGAAGGGAAGGGTAACCAACACACCTGGCGGGACTATGACCTGTACTGTAGCCGTAGGATCGCGCACGATCGGAGCTCGGGCGGAGATCGAAATTCAAGCCGACGTCGCGCAGGTTGTGAGCGGTTCAACCATCAACGTCAATGTCTGTGCAAGGAGGGAGTTGGATGCCAGCGCCGCAACCAGCGACTGCACTATGCTTGAGGTGCCAGTGAAAGAGTCGTCTTAGCAGCGGGCATAGGCTTGTGACAACACCATGAGGTGGGCACTCGGCGCCCACCTCTTTTGGTTAACGGAAACTTCTCAACCCGCGTTGACGGACGACCACGATCCTCCTACACTGCACGATCATAGCAGTCCTATTTGAGGAGTCCCCTCTTGTCCGAATCTCGAACAGTCCCGCAAAGCGCCCTCGACGCTGCCCTTCCTAACGTTACGACCGAACTCTCGATCGATGCGCTGGACGGACAGTTGTCCATCTACCGCGACGCGTACGGCATTCCTCACGTTAAGGCCACGACCGCGCATGACGCTTTCTTCGGCCAGGGGTTTGCCACGGCACAAGACCGTCTCTTCCAGATGGACCACGACCGCCGCTGGGCGTACGGGCGCTGGGCCGAGTTCGCGGGGAAGAGCGCCGTCGAGCAGGACGTGCTCATGCGCAAGTTTCAGCTGCGGCGCTCCGTCGAACGGGACTATGGGGCCATCAATGCCGAAACGAGGGCGATGTTCGAGGCCTATGCGGAGGGGGTCAACGGATTCATTGAGACGACCGAAGCGCTGCCCGTCGAGTACGCGATGCTGGGCGAGTCGCCGGAGGCGTGGACGGCGCAGGACTGCCTCGCCGTATTCAAGGCGCGGCACGTCCTGATGGGCCACATGGAGGCCAAGCTGTGGAGGGCGAAGACGGTGGCGGCGCTCGGCGCGGAGCGGGCGGCGGAGCTCATGCCTCAGTACGAAAAGGGCGGACTGCTCATCGTTCCGCCGGGGGCGGAGTACCTCGGCGACAACTACGACGCGCTGGGCGAGTACGTCTCGGGGGCCGAGTACGTGGACGGCATGGCGGACGCCGACTCCGGCAGCAACAACTGGGCCGTTCACGGAAGCAGGTCGGCGTCTGGCAAACCTCTGGTGGCTGGCGACCCGCACCGCCCCATCGAGACGCCCAGCGTCTATTACCAGAACCACATCTCGTGCGACGAGTTCGATGGGATGGGACTGTCGTTTCCGGGGTGTCCCGGGTTTCCGCACTTCGGGCACAACGCCAGGGTGGCGTGGTGCGTGACGCACGCCGCGGCCGACTACCAAGACCTGTATATCGAGTCGTTTCGGGGAGGATCGTCACTTCATTACGAGCACGAGGGCAGCTGGAAGCACGCGGAGACTCACACGGAGGTGATTCAGGTCAGGGACGCGGAGGCAGTCGAGGTCGAGGTGACGACCACTCACCACGGGCCTATCGTCGTGGGAAAACCGAGCAGCGGGCGGGCGATTGCCTTCAAGTACACCGCTACGGACGGGCCAAATAGGGGCCTCGAAGCGCTCCTGCTTCAGCTTCGTTCAAGTTCGGTCGACGATATGGACGCAGCGATGCGAGGCTGGGTCGACCCGTGCAACAACTACGTCTTCGGAGACGTTGACGGCGACATCGCCTATCTTACGCGCGGCAAGGTGCCTGTCCGAAGCATGGCGAACGCCTGGCTCCCGGTACCGGGATGGACGGGAGAGCACGAGTGGGAGGGATTCATCCCCTTCGAGGAGATGCCGCGCATTCGAAACCCCGAAAACGGGTTTATCGTCACGGCCAATAACAAGCAGGTGGACGACGACTACCCCCACTACATCAGCGTGCAGTACGCGACGGAGTTCCGCGCGCGGCGGATCTACGACCGGCTCGCGGAGATGCCGAACGGCACGGTCGAGGACATGGGGAACGTCCATGCCGAAAGGGTATCGCTACCCGCTCTGTCATACCTGAAGCTTCTCAGGGAAGTCGAGCCCGCGGACGAGCGTTCGACCGAGGCGAAACGCATCCTCTTACAGTGGGACGGGAAGATGGACGTGGACGCCGCGGCCCCGGCTATCTTCAGCGCGTTCCGCTACCGCCTAGACGACAATATCTTGCGACACCTCCTCGGGCCCCTGGCCGACTATGCACTGAGCGCGGGCGGTCGCGGCGCGCCTCATCACGTCTCGCTGCTCAAGGCCCATCTCGTCCGTATGGCAGAGGCCGATGACGCTTCCTTGCTGCCGAGCGGCGCTACGTGGAAGTCGCTCATGGCCGAGGCGCTCGCAAGCGCCGTCGATTACCTGACGGAGCGAATCGGCAACGACATGAACGAGTGGACCTGGGGAACGATCCACCGGACGAACCGGCCTCACTGGCTGTCCAGCGCCTACTCGTGGGCCAAGGAACTGGAAGGCCCTGCAATGTCGCTCGGCGGAGACGGCGATACGCCCTTGGCCGCCAGCTACTCGCACGCCGACCCGTTTGGGATCGCCGGCTCTTCAGTCGCCCGGTACATCTACGATCTCAGCGACTGGGACAACTCGCGTTGGATCGTGCCGTTTGGGGCGTCCGGCCATCCGGCGAGTCCTCATTTCGCCGACCAGTCGTCTAGCTGGGCGGACGTCGATTTCATCCCGATGACCTACAGCTGGGACAAGATTGAGGACTCGGCGGAGACGAGCCAGACACTTTCGCCGAGCAAGTGATGAGCCGAAAAACTCACCCCTACGGCATCCGATCCTCCGGGATTACGGCAAATATGTCGATCTCGAAGTCGATATAGGTCTCCGCCAGACCCTTTACCACGAGGCCGGTCGAGACCGGGCTCACGTCTCCGAGGTGCTTGGCGATAACCGGGTACACGTCCTTCCGATACTCACGCTCGGTGACGTACGTGGTGATCTTGCAGATGTCCTCCAAGCGAGAGCCCGCCTCTTCGAGAAGGACCTTGGCGTTTTCCATCGCCTTCTCCGCCTGTGCCGCGGGGTCTCCCTTGCCGAAAAACTCCTTCGTGTCGCGGTCGAAACCCGTCAGTCCAACAAGGAAGACCTGGTTGCCGGCACGAACGGCCTGGCACGCTTGGAAGTCCAGGTCGGGAAGCATGGGGCCGCCCCTTGTGCTGCCTTTTCGAAAACGCTGATGAGCCATGTTTCTAATCCTCAGATCATGTAGTACGAGTAGTTTATCGTACAGCGTTGATGGCGTCTAAAGGGCGACGGGCTTTGGACAGAAAAAGGGCAGGTCAGCATTGAATTGCGGGCCTCTTAGTGAGAACATCTCGACGCGGGACAATTGCAATTGAAGAAATGGAGTTAATAGCCGTGAACAGCATTCCGGACAGGGCGAGAGTGGTCATCATCGGCGGGGGCATCGTGGGATGCAGCGTCGCGTACTACCTGACGAAGCTGGGGTGGAGCGACGTGGTGGTGCTGGAGCGCAAGACGGTCGCGGGCGGCACGACGTGGCACGCGGCGGGGCTGGTCACGCAGCTTCGGGCAACGAGGACGATGATCGACATCAACCGCGTGGGCGCGCAGCTCTATTCGACGCTGCACGAGGAGACCGGAATCCCGACCGGATTCCGCGCTTCAGGTAGCCTGACGGTCACGACGACGAACGACCGCATGGACGAGCTCAAGCGGATCCTGTCGCTCGGCAGATGCTACGGCATCGAGATTCACGAGATCTCGGCTGAGGACGCCGGTACGATGTGGCCGCTCATGCGGACGGATGACCTCAAGGGAGGAACATACATCCCGAAGGACGGCCAGGCGATCCCGGCGAGCGCGGCGCTGTCGGTCGCGCGAGGGGCCGAGATGGGCGGGGCACGTATCGTGGAGAACGTGCAGGTATCCGGCGTGAACCGCAAGGACGGCGCGGTAACGGGGGTATCGACGGACCGCGGGGACATCGAATGCGAGGTCGTCGTGTGCGCGGCGGGGATGTGGTCACGGCAGCTTGGGCTGAACGCAGGGGTCGACATTCCCCTCTACGGCGCGGAGCACATGTGGCTGGTCACCAACAAGATGGGCATTCCGGAGGACATACCGTCCCTGCGAGACCCGGACGAACAGATATACTTCCGGCGCGACGCCGAGGAACAGGGAGCGATCCTGATGGGCGGATTCGAGACCACGGCCAAACCGTGGGGTGATGACGCCATACCCGACGACTACCACTTTAGGCTGCTCGAACCCGACTGGGAGCACTTCAAGGTCTTCTGGGACAACGCCGTGCACCGCGTTCCTGCCATGGGAGAGGCGGGAATCAACCGGTTCTGCGTCAGCGCCGAGAGCTTCACGCCCGACAACCGGTACTTGCTGGGAGAGTCGCCGGACCTGAAGAACTTCCATCTGGCGACTGGGCTGAACTCGACCGGCATCGCCGCCGCGCCGGGTGTGGGCAAGGCTGTGGCGGAGTGGATCGTTGCGGGCGAACCGACGATGGACCTGTGGGAGGTGGACATTCGCCGCTTCCACCATTTCCAGAACGTCAAGACCTACCTGCACGACAGGACGGTCGAGACGGTGGGCACGTTGTACGGCATGCACTACCCGCATCGGCAGATGGAGACGGCGCGAGGCGCGCGACGGTCGCCGTTCCACGACACGCTGGCCTCCATGGGGGCCTGTTATGGAGAGGTCGGCGGTTGGGAGCGGCCAAACTGGTATGCGCCACCGGGCGTGGAGCCGGTGTACGGCTACTCGTTCGGACGGCAGAACTGGTTCCCGTACTCGGCCCAAGAGCATCGGGCCGTACGGGAATCGGTGGGGCTCTTCGACCAGACCTCGTTCGCGAAATTCCTCCTGCAAGGAAGGGATGCAGAGTCGGTGGCTCAGCGGATATTCGCAGGGCAGATGGCCGTCGAACCGGGCAGGATCGTGTACACCGGAATGCTGAACGAGAGGAGCGGATTCGAGTCGGACCTTACGGTCACTCGCACCGGCGAAGAGGAGTACATGATCGTGACGGCGGGCTCGACCGCGAGGCGCGATTTCGGCTGGATACAGGACAACATCCCCGACGATGCCCATGCCATCCTGACCGACGTTTCCTCGTCGTATGCCGTTCTGGGACTGATGGGGCCGAACTCTCGCTCCCTGCTCTCGGAGATCACCGACGCGGACGTGTCGAACGAGGCGTTCCCGTTCTTGAAATCGGCGGAGATTGCCATCGGCTACGCTCCCGTGCGCGCATCGAGGATCACCTACGTCGGAGAGCTTGGATGGGAGCTGTACATCCCGACGGAGTTCGCGACGCATGTGCTGGAACGGATTCTGGAGCTCGCGCCCAAGTACGATCTCCTACCCGCGGGGTTCCATGCGATGGAGTCCCTCCGAATAGAGAAGGCGTACCGCTCTTGGGGACACGACATCTGCGACGTTGACACGGTCGTCGAGTCGGGCCTGACCTTCGCCGTAGCGCTCGACAAGGGCGTCGACTTCATCGGGCGGGAGGTGGTCCTGCAGCAGCTCGACGAGGGCGTAATGCAGCGGCTGGCGGTCTTCACCTTGCAAGACCCCGAACCCCTGCTGCTGGGCAACGAGCCGATCTGGCGTGACGGCCAACTGGTGGGGCGGACGACCTCAGGGACGTTCGGGCATACGCTGGGCGCCTCGGTTGGCATGGGCTACGTCGAGAACCCCGACGGTGTGTCGAACGCGTGGATTCGGGGAGGCTCCTATGAACTCGAGGTGGCAACGGAGCGGTTCCCGGCGAAGGTGCGGCTGACGGCGCCATACGATCCAAGAGGGAGACGGGTGCGGATGTAAGCAGCTCTGGGCGGCACCCATGCCGGAAGGGGACGTTAGGGCCAATGAGAGTTCGGCTGAGGACAAAGAGCGCCGTGGCCGTTGGAGTGATGATTGGCTGTCTCTTCATCCTGCTGGGTTCGCTCATCGTCATTTGGATTGACTACCGCTCCTCTCCATCTTGTCCTGGAGAGTCAGCTACGAGTTACACTCTTGGCACGGATGAGACCTGGTGTACGCCGAAGAAGGAGTTTTGCGAAATGCTGCGCAAGGTCATCGACGAGGAAGGTGGCGAAGGAGACGAAGCCGCGTTTCGGCAGTCTTGCGCGGTGTTTGCGGAGGCGGATGAATGAAAGCCGATTGCACATAGCCGCAACGCGTGCCACCATAGGGCCAATCTGAAACCGGAATTTGCTGCTGGACAATCCAAAAGAGGAGAGACAATGCCGACATACAGTATTGCGAGCGCACTGTACATGGCCGACGAGACGGGGGAGTTTGTCGGTGACCCGGTTGAGGCGCTGCGGTCGGTCGCGGCGAGCGGTTATGCCGAGGTCGAGCTCATAGCAGAGGGCGCAGGCTGGGAGGACGGCCCGCCCGACGCCAAACCGTTCCGGGATGCGCTGGAGAGTTCGGGGCTGTATGCCCACACGATCCACGCGCCGTTCAAGAGCATCAACCTCGCCAGCTTCGATGAAGATGAGCGCGAAGAGAGCGTGGCGCAGGTCGCGGCGGCGATGAGATTTCACGCGGAGGTATGGGGCCGGACGATCATCGTGCATCCGTCGGGAAGTCCGACATCGCCGAACGTGCCGCTGTACACGAGGGAAAACGTGGGGACGGCCACGGAGCAAGCGCATCGCTCGATCTCAGAGCTGGTGCGGGTGGGAGAGGAGACGGGAGTGCGAATGGCACTCGAAAACCTCGTTGGGAAAATGGGGTTCCCCGCCCGTCCGCTGGAGACGATGCAGGAGCTGCGGTCTTTCATGGCCGACCTCCCGGCAGAGTACGTGGGCATCTGCCATGACATAGGGCACACACGACTGCGGAAGCTCGATGTTGCGGACGAGACGCGGATCGCGTCCGACCGACTCTATGCGCTGCACATCCAGGACGGCTCTACGGACGAGGACGATCACCTGCCGCCCGGTCACGGGGTCATCGACTTCGACTCGTTCGGGCAGGCTCTCGAGGACATCGGGTTCGACGGCGCGTGGACAATTGAGGTGCTTGCGACCAACCATCCCGGTACGGTGGAAGACGTTGCCATCGAGCTTGCGGCCATACGTGACCGGTGGGTGGCCGAAGGGATGGGGAACGTCAAGTAGCGGCGGCAGGCATTACATCCGCAGCTGGACTTTGACGGAGCCGGTGGACTTGTCGTAGGCGGTGGCGAGGGCTTGGGGCATCTCCGTGAGCGGGTAGGTGTGGGTCACCATCGGCTTGAGGTCGATCTTGCCCGATCCCATGAGGTCGATTGCCATCTCGAAGTCGTGGCGGCCGTCCATGATGCCGTAGCAGACGGAAAAGATGAACGACTGCTCCTTGAGAAGCGGCTCCATCCAGTCCGTCATAACGGGGTCGTGGAAGACGCCGAGGACGACGATTCGTCCCATGACGCGGGTCATGTCGACGGCCTGAACGAGGGTCGCGTTGCTGCCGAATCCCCCCACGGTCTCGACGGTGATGTCGGCTCCCCTACCGTCGGTCAGGTCTTGGACGGCTTCTGTCGCATGGTCGTCGTTGGGGTCCAGCACTACGTCGGCCCCGAGGCGCTTTGCCAGATCGGCCTGTTGAGCGTGTCTCGCGGTAGCAATGATCGTGCCGGCGCCCAAGGCTCTTGCGGCGGCTATTGCGGTTAGGCCGATGTTGCCCGCTCCGAGCACGACGACCGTGTCGCCGGCCATGAGCGCGCCGCGACGCATCCCTCGGATGGATACGGCCAGAGGCTCGACGAGCGCGCCCTCCTCCCATGTCATCGTATCGGCGAGCGGGTAGCAGGCGACCGCGTTCCGCGTGACATACTCGGCGAACCCGCCGCCGGGGTAGTCACCCTTCTCGGTGCAGTTCCGATAGTGGCCTTGCCGGCAGTACCAGCAGGTCAGGCAAGACTTGCCGTGCCCGACGACCTCAACGGCGACTCTCTGCCCGATCCTGACCGGATCGACGCCCTCCCCGACCTCGACGATCTCGCCCGCGGTCTCGTGTCCGGCGGGGAGTGTCTCCGGCTCGGTCAGCTTGCGGTACTGGTTGAGGTCGGAGCCGCAGATTCCCTCGCAACGTACCTTGACGAGGGCGTCGCCCGGGCCGGGCGCGAGGCGTTCGACGCGTTTAAGCTCGACGGTATCTACGCCGTTGTACAGCGCGGCGAGCATCTTGGGCATAGTGGCCTCCGGGGAGAGTTTTGTTTTGAAGGGAATCGTCCTTAGTTCGCGATGGGCTGGGCGATGATCCAGAGGCTGGTCGCCGTGTAGACGATCATCAGGGCGAGCATGGGGTACTGGCTCTTGACGGCCAGAGCGGACGTCGGCATCCGGCGGAGCGAGATGATGTGGGCGATGTAGACGGAGAGGATGTGTCCCAGGACGATGGCGACGATCGAGACCCACCAGACGAATCCAACGGTAATTATGTTGACATTTATTCGATACCCAGCAGTGCCGATAAGGTCCCAACCGAAACCAAACGGATCGGAAAGGAGTGGAATAATCCCTTGTCCTGAAATAGCCAAGTACGAGATGAAGTGGGCCATGTTGTATGCCAGCGCGATGGGGACCAACGACAGGACGAAGACCTTTGCGATGTCGAAGACGGGAGAGTCGGTGGTTCCCTCAAACAGGCGGAGCACCCACGAGAAGCCGAGATAGACCGTGAGGAACAGGACGGGGATAAAGAGCAGGCCAAGCGTATCGATCGTGCCGAACGTGTCTACGGGCAGTGGCGAGATGACTGGGTGGAGGACGTCCTGCACATTCAGCCAAGCGCTCGTTTCGGAGATGCCGTCGAAGGTCACCGTGGCAAGCGTGAGGATGACGAATACCGCCATGGAGGCGGATACGATGCCGCGCGTGGCGAGACCTACGGCGAAGGGGCGGAGGTTGAATTGGCGCTCTTCCGAAGTAGCTTGCTGGAAGCACTCGAGACAGTCGACGCAGGATTCGGTTTCACCGGCACAGTCGACGCACGCATCGCAGAGGTCGTCGCCGGAAGTGCTGATCTCGGTTGGCGAAAAGCGGGCGAATAGGCCGAACAGCACGGAGAAGGCCTCACCTGAACGCAGCCACACGTGTTTGCCGAAGACGAGCATTCCGGCCCACGTGATGGCCGAATACACGAGTATGAACAGGCCGAGCTTGAAGGGGGCCTGAGCGCCGTTATAGACGTTCTCCAGCCAGGCGAAAATGAAGAAAAGGATGACGGCAGGCCAGACTCCCAAACTCTCCGGGTAGTCAATCAGCCCCTCGTCCTCTTCACCGTCGCCTCCGACGAATCCCTCGATCCACTCGAACATGGTCCGCCACGGGTTCACGAGCATCCAGAAGTTGCCGAGCAAGGCGCAGATGTAGCCCATGCCCACCCACCAGATGATCCAGACGAAGGTGGGCGAGAGATTCTCGACGGGCTTGTTGACGCCGAACAGGCTCGTGGCGATCAGGAGCAGGAAGACGGCAACGCCAAGGAGCTTGAACACGCAGGTGAATATCCTGCTCCGCAGGACTGCCCCAAGCGCCGGGACGGTTAGCAGGTTGTGGGTGGGATACCGGAACTCCCCCGGCTGCTTGTTGACAAAGAGGCCGATGACGACGAACGAGGCAGCCACCGCCGAAGCGGCCGCGATCATGAACAAGTTCAGCGGGAGCGGGAGAGAGTATTTTTCGCCGAACGCGTGCGCGTAGACGGGCGATGCCGCCAGAGCCGTCGCCACGGCAATGATGGCGGCTGCAATCGCTGCTTTCCTGATGGGTATAGCTCCTTAGCTTAGTCCAACCATCTTCCAGCTTCTAAAGCCGCCGCCCATTGGTCAGGGAAGTAACTCTGAACTTTGTGGAGCACACCGTGCTCCTGATCAGTCGGTAACGGCTCGAGTTTGAATTGGACAGATTCCCATATTGCATCCACCGCGAGGGGGTAGTACTTCAACTGTCCTCCCGACTCCCCGTACCACTCGAAAATACTACCCTTTCTATCATTGCCATTGAGATGATTGCCAACAGATAGTTCGCCACTTCTCCTGTATGTGGGGAACGACCACTGTAACTGATTCGGATCCGGCAGTGATAAAGGAAACTGATGCAGTTGATACCATCCCCCCCGATCCCAAGAAAGAGTCAGATAGCAACTTTTCGATAAATCAACATCTCCACCTCGGTCGATGCTGGCAGCATCATGCCATTCAGATACTAATTCGATCAACGCGTAACCAACATCAGATGGGTGTTCCTTATAGTTCGCTTGATGTATTCCCTTGGTCATCAAGTGATTCCAGAACTTGCGTGCGGAGTTCGATAGTTCTATAGTTACTCTTCCGTGGCGAGCAATGCCCGAGAGTTCTCTACGCATCTTGCATGAGATGCCGTAATGGACTCCACCCCGCTTAGGATCAGTTAGCCTAATGTCGAAGACGTCTTTACTCTCGGAGGCGATACCACCAAATGCTAAAGCTATTGATCTCTCGAAGTCACGCCACCCAGGGAGCGTCATACCATCTTGGGATGCGAGCATGCCCGTTCCATCTTGATATGTACTGAGAATTAGTCGAAAACGCTCGAATTCATTGCAGGCAGGAGGTCTATCTGCAAATGGGACTCCCACTATCCGCAGACCCTTTTCAATTGACTGGTGGGGTGGACTGATTTCTGCGCTATCTTTAAGGAGGCTGTCAACCGACACACTGAAAAGGTTTGCCGCCGCAAGGACGAAACCGGTTGTGGGAATTTTCTTGCCAGCCTCGATTTCGCTGATATGTCCATGCGCCTTGTATCCTAGCGACATAGCAAGGCCCTTCAAGGTCATACCACGTTGAGTTCTCAGCAACTTGAGCTTTTCACCGAAACGTCGCATTTCTATACTTGACGCTTGACACAAACAGTGAGGCGTGTTAGCCTGTCTCTATCAGAGACATTGTGAGTTGTAGAGAGAGTCAAGGGATGGCCTCCCAAGGTAGTAAAGCCCCAAGCGGTATGCTAAACAGCCCAATCAAATGGGTTGGAGGCAAGTCGCGTCTACGTAAGTTCATCATTCCTATGATCCCGCCTCATACGTGCTACGTTGAACCATTCGCTGGTGCCGCCTGGGTGCTGTTCGGCAAGCCCAAGAGCCAAGTGGAGGTCCTGAACGACGTTGATGAGGAATTAACAACCTTCTTTCGTGTAGTTAGGGAGAAACCCGACGAGCTAATCGCATCGTTTGAATGGGAATTGGTATCTCGTGCCGAATTCAAAAGACTAGCGTCTTTGGATCCTCAAAGTCTCAATGACATCCAGCGAGCCCATCGGTTCTACTACCTGATTATGGCTGGATGGGGTGGCGAAGCCCGATATCCCCGCTTTCAAACAAGTATTAGAGATGGAGGACACGGGAATCGACTTGTAGGAGCCCTGAAAACGTTACACAACCGCCTGTTACCTGTCCACGAACGTCTTCGCACGGTCCTAATTGAGAATCTGGATTGGCGAGAGTGTGTGGAGCGATACGATAGCCCCACTACTGTAATGTATCTTGACCCTCCTTATCTTGGCAATGGTGTCAATTACAAGTTCAACATGCGCGGCGAGCGCGATCACCGCTCCATCGCCGAGTACCTTAAAGGAACCAAGGGACTCTGGATACTCTCCTCATATGATACTCAAGACATTAGAGACTTGTTCGACGGATACGCTATTACGCCGATTCAATCCTCGTCAGGCATGAAGACCAGCGAGGCCGAGCAACGAACTGGTCGGAAGCGTACCATAAACCAAGAGATCTTGATCGCAAACTTTAGTCCCCCCATGACAAAGGAGCCGCTTGCGCGAATTGGCGGTAATGGCTCTGAACAAGAGTACAGTCATCGCCAATCCCACATGTTTCCCGACGGTTCAGGAATCAGAGAAATTCCCCGTATACGTGGTAAAGAAGCCGACACTACTCTCGGTTCTCAAGGTCTAAATGTTTGACAGGCGCTAATCTTTTCATCAACTTGCACTAACAGGCTTACTCGGCATGTCGTCAAACCCTCGTATATGCTCTTTGGCCTGGACTCGCTTGGCGTGCTCTGAACCTGCAATCCACGATCCTCAAAGCAACCAGAACATGTCACCTTCTATTCTAACGTTTTGATGTAGTTGATTACATGCCATATCTCTTCGTCGGTGTATCTGTCGGCGAGGCCGAGCATCGCCGTGCCCGTGATGCCGTCGTGGATGAAGTCGAAGAGCGTCCTGTCGGGATGGAGCGGCACGTGGACGATGAGATTGGCGGGCGGCGGGTCGAGACCGGCGGCAGCGGCGCCGTCGCCTCGTCCTCCAGGGCCGTGACAGGACGCGCAGGCCTCGGTGTAGACCGTGGTTCCTATGGCCAGCGACTCCGGGTTTGGCGGAAACGGATTGCGGTCTCCCGATATCGCGGTGGCCCCGAACTGAGCGGTAAAGACGATGCCCGCTCCGACCATGAACACGATGAGGCCGGGGGTCATGACGGCCAACCCAAGGCGCGAGTACCAGCCCCCTAGGGGTATGCCGACGGCAAGGAACATGAAGCCCAGCACGGCGAGCACGACGCCGAAGAGAATACGTCCGGTGTCCTCGGAAGGGAAGATGGCGGAACTGCTGACGCCCCCGCCTGATGCCACCTCGAAGCGGAATGCCGTACGGGCGTCGAAGGTGTCGGGACGACGTACGGCCACCTCCAGCTGGTACGGCCCGGCGATGTTGATCGGGGCATCGGCGGCAAGGTACTCGCCGTCCCCGCCGGGCGCAGTCGAGAGAAGGCCTTCGCCGAGGTCGGCGTCGAGGTAGGTCAGACGTACGTCCACCCCGGAGGCGTTGGTGATCGGGCTGCCGATACGGTCGGTGAGCGTGACGCTGACGGAGTTTGCGCCCACCTGTCCCGGCTCGATTTCGACATCGATGGTTGCCCCTTCCGCTGTGTCCCGAAACGTTAGACTCTGCGGGACTCCGATGCCCTGCCGGGACGCGACCTGCCGGGCGGGCTCGAGGCTCGTGAGGTAGGCTGCCGCGAGAATGACGAGGACTCCGACCACTGCCTCGGCGGTTACCGTTCGGCGGAGTATGGAGGCGGCCTTGCGGTCTGCGCGGATGGCGGGAGTCAGCCATAGGAGGTTCGTGGCTCCGAATACTAAGAGCACAGCCACCAGCGCGGTCTTCACCACGAGAACCTGCCCATAGGTAACGACGAGCGCGGGCAGGACGGTGACGTGCGCCCAAGCGCTGTAGAGTCCTGTGACAATGAGCGCTACGACGCTTAGTCCGGCCACAAGGGAGAATCGCGGCAGGACGGCGAGGATGACCTGACGGACACTTCCCTCAGGGGAATGAGAGAAGACGACCGGGAGAATCAGCGCCAGTCCAAACAGGCCTCCAACCCAGAATGCTGCGGCGAGGAGGTGGATGAAATCTGTGACGGTGGCGGCCAGCTCGATGCCGGGGGTGGCCGCGCCGTGGCTGGTCGCGCTGAGGGTCGCCATGGCGAGGGCCGTCACAAGAAATGCCGATATCCAAAGAACGGTATCGCGGCGCGGGGAAGGGACACTGCGAAGTCGCAACAGCGCCCAAATCGGGCCGAGGGCGCCGATGAGAAGCGAAGTTCGCTGGAGCCATCCCCTGCCCCATTCGGTCTGGGTTACGACGAAGCGAATCGGTTCTCCGAGGGTGTCTAAGAGCGACACCTCGTGGACGGATGACGCCTGCACCAGCAGGTGCCCAACAGACCCGATCAGCGCCACGACGATGCCGGCAATAGCTATCTTGTCCGTCCTGTCGCGCACCCTCGCCACGAGATCCTCGGTGTCGCTCATCGACACGAGCGGAGGACGGAGGACGACGAGCCACAGCATGAGGACGCCGAGCACGGACAGTCCGCCGAGGAGGACGGCCCATCGCATGAACGGCTCGGCGGGCGACTGGAGAGCAGGCTCACTCGGAAGGTCGGACGGCTGAGTCGACAATGGCTCGCCGACCGAGTAGAAGAACGTTCCGCGAATCGTGTGACCGTCGACCGTGGAGAGGTTTCTCCATGCGACCGTATAGGTTCCGTCCGGCGCGTCTTCCTGCACGGTGACGTACATGACGGTGGGATCGCGAGGATCGACAGCGCTGTCGTCGTTGTCGACACGGCTTCCCTGCGAGTCGAGCACCTCGATAGCGCTGAAAGAGGGTTCGAGAGGCTCCGTAAACCGGATGGTGATCTTGGACGGGGGCGTGTCGAGCACGGAGTTCGGCGCGGGTTCGGCGTCGGCAAGGTTCGCGTGCGCGGAAGCGGAGTCGGGCCGGGACATGACGAGCGCCGCAAATACGAGTGCGAGGGCAGCTATCCTCCAAGCGAGTGAGCCTCTTGTCGTACCCGGCAATGACATCGAAACCCCTATCGGGCGGCCCGTTTCTTTCGTCGCCTGCGTCTTCCGCCGAGGGAGGCGCGGATGGAAAGGCCGAAGATTATGAGAAAGGCCACGAGGACGACCAGTGTCAGAATTCCGGTAATGGGGCTGGCGTTCTTGACCTCTACTTGAAAGTCCGCCGAATGCTCACCGTCGGCGTCAGTGATTGTGGTCGTGAACCGCCACACGCCCTCGCGTCCGACGGAGGTGTTGACCTCGTAGTACGCGGGGTCTTGCGCGCTGCTGGTGGCGGGCGTCGGGCCTATCTCGATCTCCGCAGAGTCGGGGCCGGCGCCCACTATCTCGACATTCGCGTCGAGGATGGGAGTCTTGGTGGCGGGATCGGTGACGGTCAGGGCCAAGTGCAGATTGCCGACCGAGGGGCTGGGAGGTATGGTGCCGAGGCCTATCTCGTAGGGTCCGGCCAATTTCTTCTGGAAGTTCGTGACACGTCCGTTGGCCTGAACGGCAGCAGGGAAGGAGGCGACGACCACCGCCAGTCCGGCGGCAAGAAGGAGCGACGTGTACAGCAGGCGAACATTGTCCACGAGCTATGGCCTCGTCAGACAGGACAGTTGGTTCACGTGAAGCGGGCGGTTGAGAAGGGCGACGGCTGTGTACGGAAGGGGCGACGGACCGTTGACGTATCGCGAGTGCATTGAGGATATTATACCTGCGGGTTTGAATGGGAGTCTATGGAGAGTTGGGAGACCCTTGCATAACCCGTCAGCGGGGCGACATCGAGACTTAGGATTGACACAATTTGGCCGAAGCCTCCGCCCCTCTGGATTCCGGCCTCCGCCGGAATGACGGGGATGGCTGATTTGGTTTTTGGGAGAAGCACGCCGACCAAGCCGGTACAGCCGCTATGTCGAGTAACTGTTCAGAGTTAGTGAGATATGCACGCATTGTCCTCCTGCTGTCATTCTGAGGAGCGCAGCGACGAAGAATCTACAATCTCTCCCCCGCCGGGGGAGAGATACAGAGAGGGGGGTCTTCGCAATTCAACTCATGAAGACTGAACAGCCTCTATGTCGATTAAAGCATTGACTCCGGGTGGGAGGTTCGGTAGAATAGTTTTTCGACTCTGGTGAAGGAACAAAGTTCTCTGGAGTCCGCGCGTCGCCAAGCGGCGGAGAGCGCGAAGCACCTTAACAACCGAATCCTGCGAGTATGTCTTGTCTTCGGGCCGTTCCCGCCGGGGAGCGAGTTTGAGGACGGAGACACTTGTAAAACCGAATAAACGAGTTGTAATGTGGGTCAAGTTGTTAAGGGTCTACGGTGGATGCCTTGGGGCCAAGGGCCGAAGAAGGGCGTGGCAAGGCTACGAAAAGCCTCGGTTTGCTGCCTAGCAAGCTCAGCCGGGGATGCCCGAATGGGGAAACCCTTCCTAGGTCATACTAGGAAATCCACATAGGATGGTAAGCGAGGGAACTGAAACATCTCAGTACCTCGAGGAATAGAAATCAACCGAGATTCCCCTAGTAGTGGTGAACGAACGGGGAAGAGCCCAAACCTGTGGGGCTTAGTGGACTGAGGTCCTATGCCGCACGGGTGTTGTAACACATGCCTCTCCCGGCCTCAGCACGGGAGAAGGAGTAAGAAACCTCTGATCTAACCAAATGAACCTGGAATGGACGACCAAAGAGGGTGATAGTCCCGTAGGTGAAAGGTTAGAGGCTCCTGGTGTGTTGTTGAGTACGGCGGGACACGAGGAATCCTGTCGGAAGCTGGGGGGACCACCCTCCAAGGCTAAATACCCTTGGCCACCGATAGTGAACCAGTACCGTGAGGGAAAGGTGAAAAGAACCCCGGAAGGGGAGTGAAATAGTTCCTGAAACCGTAGACTTACAAGCCGTGGGAGGCTGTTACGATCCGTCGTAGTGGCTGACCGCGTGCCTATTGAAGAATGAGCCGGCGAGTTAATCTATGTAGCTGGTTAAGGGATATCAGTTCCGGAGCCACAGCGAAAGCGAGTCTGAACAGGGCGCGCATAGTTGCATGGATTAGACCCGAAACCAGGTGAGCTACCCATGGCCAGGTTGAAGCTCGGATAGTCTCCGAGTGGAGGACCGAACCCGTGTCTAGTGCAAAAGGCTGGGATGAGCTGTGGGTAGGGGTAAAATGCCAATCGAACCTGGAGATAGCTGGTTCTCCCCGAAATGTATTTAGGTGCAGCCTCAATCGAAGTCTCGTGGAGGTAGGGCTCTGGATGGGTAAGGGGGCGAGAGCCTACCAAACTCAACCAAACCACAAATGCCATAGAGATGATCATTGGGAGTGAGACAGTGGGGGATAAGCTCCATTGTCGAAAGGGAAACAGCCCAGACCGCAGGCTAAGGTCCCGAAGTGTGTGCTAAGTGTGAAAAGAAGTGGGATTGCTAAAACAGCTAGGAGGTTGGCTTAGAAGCCGCCACCCTTTAAAGAGTGCGTAACAGCTCACTAGTCGAGGAATCCTGCGCTGAAAATGTAACGGGGCTAAGCACACCACCGAAGCCGCGGTCCCTACCGGATTCGTCCGGAGGGAGGTAGGGGAGCGTTGTCAGGGCGTCGAAGCACTCGGCGCGAGCCAGTGTGGAGCGCTGACAAGTGAGAATGCCGGCATGAGTAGCGACAATCCTGGTGAGAATCCAGGACACCGGAAGCCTAAGGTTTCCTACGCAATGCTGATCAGCGTAGGGTAAGTCGGTCCTAAGCCGTAGCGCAGAAGCGAAGGCGATGGACAGCAGGTCAAAATTCCTGCACCACCGTTACCCTGTTAAGCGAAGGGGGGACACGGAAAGGTAGGCGGAGCGCGCCCATCGGACATGGTGCGTTTTCCCTTGTAGGCGACGACCGGGGTAGGAAAATCCGCCCTGGGAGCTGAGGAGGGAGAAAACTCTAGGGCCACCGCCCTGGGGAATTTCGCTGACCCTTTGCCGTCGAGAAAAACCTCGTCGATAGGGGTCTTGGTGACCGTACCGCAAACCGACACAGGTAGGCAGGGGTAAACGCCCCTAGGTGAACGAGAGAACCCTCGTTAAGGAATTCGACAACTTAGCCCTGTAACTTCGGGAGAAAGGGTGCCCGGAGGGTACCGTCCGCACGCCGGACGCGAGCCCTTTCGGGCCGCAGTGAACAGGCTCAGGCGACTGTTTACCAAAAACACAGGTCTCTGCTAAACCGAAAGGTGATGTATAGGGGCTGACGCCTGCCCAGTGCCGGAAGGTTAAGGGGAGAGGTTCGTCCTCGGACAAAGCCTTGATCCGAAGCCCCGGTGAACGGCGGCGATAACTATAATCGTCCTAAGGTAGCGAAATCCCTTGTCGGGTAAGTTCCGACCCGCACGAATGGCGTCACGACCTGAGCGTTGTCTCAACGAGGGGCTCGGTGAAATTGCAAGACCAGTAAAGATGCTGGTTACCCGCGACAGGACAAGAAGACCCCGTGGAGCTTTACTGTAGTTTGGTAGTGGGTCGAGATTATGGATGTGTAGGATAGGCGGGAGACTGTGAAGCGTCGGCGCCAGCCGGCGTGGAGTCAACCTTGAAATACCGCTCTTTCATCATTTTGGCTCTAACCTCGGAGAAACCGAGGGACATTGCCTGATGGGCAGTTTGACTGGGGCGGTCGCCTCCTAAACGGTAACGGAGGCGCCCAAAGGTTCCCTCAAGGTGGATGGAAATCACCTGCAGAGTGCATTGGCATAAGGGAGCTTGACTGTGAGACCTACAAGTCGAGCAGAGACGAAAGTCGGGCAAAGTGATCCTACGGCTCTGTGTGGAAAGGCCGTAGCTTATCGGATAAAAGCTACCCCGGGGATAACAGGCTAATCACGCCCAAGAGTTCATATCGACGGCGTGGTTTGGCACCTCGATGTCGGCTCGTCGCATCCTGGGGCTGTAGAAGGTCCCAAGGGTCGGTCTGTTCGCCCGTGAAAGCGGCACGCGAGCTGGGTTCAGAACGTCGTGAGACAGTTCGGTCTCTATCCGTCGTGGGCGCAGGAGATTTGAGGAGAGCTTTCCCTAGTACGAGAGGACCGGGAAGGACGGACCTCTAGTGTACCGGTTGTTTCGCCAGAAGCACCGCCGGGTAGCTATGTCCGGATGTGATAAGCGCTGAAAGCATCTAAGCACGAAGCCAACTCCAAGATTAGATCTCCCAAATTGACTTAGGTCAGGAGTAAGGGCCCAGGTAGACTACCTGGTTGATAGGCCGCAAGTGGAAGTCCGGTAACGGATGTAGCTGAGCGGTACTAATAGCCCGAGGACTTGACCCACATTACAACCCGTTTATTCAGGATTCGGTAACAACATAACGTCGCGGGGTGGAGCAGCGGCAGCTCGTTGGGCTCATAACCCAAAGGTCGCAGGTTCGAGTCCTGCCCCCGCAACCAGAATGCATAACGAACGCCCGTCAGCAACTTGACGGGCGTTCGTGTATATTTGTAATTCAATTACCACACGCTGGAGGTCGGGACAATGGGCGGCATGTTGGTATTCGGCATCGTACTTGCGGTGGCGGGCCTGTCCCTTGCGTTGTTCTTCGATGTTGCGGCAACTCTGCTGTTGGCCGCCGGGATAATCGTCGCCATAGTTGGCGGGGCAACCGCGGTATACGGTGGAGCACTGGAGAAGGTGTGGGGACTGGCGCTCCTTCTCCTTGGCATCGTCGTAGCCGTCATGGGCGTATTCACGATTTTCCTGCTCGACCTGTGGATCGTGAATTGGTTAATACGGTACGGCGGGATGATTATGGTCGTCAGCGGGGTCATCATGGCGGGAATCGGGCTAATCGGTATGTTCAAGAGCGATGACGATAAGCACGTCGAGAAGAAGATAAAGCTCAACCGCGATGACGATAAGCACATAGAGGAGATGGTCGAAGAAGAAATCCAGAGTATGAAGAAGAGTAATGCAGTACGGCGGAATGATCCTGGCGATATTGGCAGTCACCATGGCGGGGGTCGGGTTGATCGGAATGTTCAAGGGCGATGACGATAGGCGCATCGAGAAGATGATCAAGAAAGAACTCAAGAGTATGAAGTGACGGGCTTCCAACGCAGGAGTAGCAGCTCTCAAGCGTGTTACCATACTGAACGATGGATTGATCTTTGATGACGGTGATGCATGACCGAGGGAGCGATGGCTCATGGTTGACGTACTCATTTCCCCCGATGACCGCTTCACTCTCGATTCGCTCATGGCGAAGCGCGACATGGTAGAAGAAAGGCTCTCGACCGACATGAGGACGAGGACGCGTCGCGTCTTGAGTTGGCTGGAGCGGGCGGGGCAGGAAGAAGATGACCCGGACGCGGCGTTCATGTTCTATTGGATCGCGTTCGAGGCCATCTATGCGGAGTGGACAAGCGAAGGGCGGGATCAGAGGGTGGATTTCAGGAAATTCTTTGAGAAAGCCTTAGCGGCGGACACGCGGAATGCGATCCGGGACGAAGTATTGAGCGATCTCGCCGATACGATCTTGGAAGTCGTCGCCAACCCCTACATATTCGAGCCGTTCTGGGACCGCTACAACGGAACTTCGGACTCCGATGACGAATGGCAGGAACTTCTGATCAGTAACGTGGAGCAGTTCAGCGTTCGACTCGAGAAGGAGGACGCCGTTGAGCCACTGGCTGTGGCGTTCGAGTGTCTGTGCGTCGTTCGCAATCAGCTATTCCGCGGCGAGGCGACGTGGAATCGGTACGTGAATCGGAGCCAGATCGAGGACGGCACAGAAATTCTGGCGTTCGTCGTCCCCGCGCTGGTGGATCTGATGCTGGACAAGCCGGAGGCGTTCGACCGTCCATCTCGCTATCCGTCGGTAGAAAGCGATACGGCGGAGACGGTCGAGGACGTGGCGGACTACGCTATTGCCGTGAACGTCCACAGGCGCATCCGCAACGGTCAAGAACGTGTGTACTCGTCCGCCGAAGTGAGAAAAGAGCTTGGCTTGGACGATTGATTACTCTCGCGCGGCGAAGGCTCGACTCCGAAAACTCGACAGAAACACGGCTCAGCGCATCACGGAGTACATGGATAAGCGCGTTGCGTCGTTGGACAATCCGCGGAGCAGGGGCAAGGCTCTGAGTGGTCGCTATAGTGGATACTGGCGCTATCGTGTAGGCGACTATCGCGTTATCTGCGATATTCAAGATGGCGCCTTATGTATTTTGGCACTGGCAGTTGAAAGACGTGACAAGGTGTACCGTTAGCGACCGACACTAGACGCCAACCCTCGGATTTGCTTTAATTCCATAATCCTGCGCCGAAGTACGACCAGTGTCCCCTACCCTTTTCACCGACACCCCGCGCCGCATTCTCGTGGCGGCGGCGCTTTGCCTGGTCGCGGCTTCGGCAGCCTGTGAGGAAACACCAGATATGCAATGGGACTCTCCGCCGACGATGGAACTCGATTCCGAGAAGCAATACACCGCGATCATTGAATTGGAAAAGGACGACGGCAAGGTCGAAGTGGAGTTGTTCTCCGCCAAGGCGCCGTTGATCGTGAACAACTTCGTCTTTCTCGCCCGGCAGGGCTACTACGACGGCGTCACGTTCCACCGGGTGATCGAGGGGTTCATGGCGCAGACGGGGGACCCGACGGGGACGGGACGCGGCGGTCCCGGATATCGCATCGACAATGAGTTTCACACAGACCTGAGGCACGATGGCCCCGGGGTGCTCTCGATGGCCAATGCGGGGGTCCAGGGTGGACGAGGCACGAACGGCAGCCAGTTCTTCATTACTTTCGTCCCGACGCCTTTTCTCGATGGCCTGAACTCGGACGGCTCTGCGAAGGACTGCTCAAGCGAGTCATGCCATCCCGTCTTTGGGCGAGTCGTCGGGGGCATGGAGCACGTATTCGCCATTACAACGCGAGACCCCGGTTCGGCGCGCGAACCTGGCGACCGGATTCGCACGATATCCATCGCCGAGCGGTAAGTCTTCAGCCACGTCCACTTCACTGTGCCCACCCTTCGCACTGTCTGGCTTTGATGTCGCGTGCGGTACAATCCTCCCATGAGCTACGCCGCCGACCTTCACGTCCACTCGCGGTACGCATACGCCACCAGTCGGGACCTCGATTTCGACAGCCTCGCCCGGCACGCGAAGATCAAGGGTATCGACCTTCTTGCGAGCGCAGACTTCACGCACCCCGACTGGTTCGAGGAGTCTCGGCTCAAGCTGAACGACGCCGGGACGGGGCTGTTCGAGTATGGCGGAGTGTCGTTCATTCTAGGTTCCGAGGTGGAGTGCCACGGAAGGCAGGGCGGGCGTGGCCGTCGCGTACACCTGCTCCTCTTTGCTCCGGATTTCGCGGCAGTGGAGCGCATCAACGCCGCGCTCATCCGATATGGCAAGCTCGGCGGGGACGGCAGACCGGCGCTCGGTTTGCTCCCGCGAGAGTTGCTAGCGCTCATCAAAGGCATTAGCGAGAAGTGCTTCCTGATCCCGGCCCACCTGTGGACGCCGTGGTTCGGGCTATACGGCTCGAAGTCGGGGTACGATTCACTGGAGGAGTGCTTTGGCAGCGACGCCAACGAGATTCCGGCCATCGAGACGGGACTGTCGAGCGATCCCGCCATGAACTGGAGGGCGCCATCGCTCGATGATGTGGCGATCATGTCGTTTTCGGACGCTCACTCCGCCCCGAACTTGGGACGTGAGTTGACCGTGGTGAATGGGGAGCTAACGTACGACGGACTCGTCCGGGCGATGCGGCGACAAGACATTGCATACACTGTCGAGTTCTTCCCGGAGGAGGGGAAGTACCACCACTCGGGGCACCGTGCCTGTCATATCAAGATGAGCCCGGAGGAAGTGCGGGAGCAGGGCGAGGTCTGCCCATCGTGCGGACGCAGGATCACGGTTGGAGTGTCGTACCGTGTCGAGCAGCTGGGTGGGAGGCAGGTGGATACGTGGATCGGCGATGACGGGCTGGTGTACGGGGAAACGGGTCGTCCGCCCTTCAAGTCGCTGGCGCCACTGCGGGAAATCCTTTCCGAGAGTCTCGGCGTCGGGGTGAGGACAAAAACGGTCGCGAGCGTATACGAGCGGCTCATCGAGCGCTTCGGTACCGAGTTGTCGGTACTCATGGACGCGCCTATTGCGGAGATCGAGTCCGCTTCCGACGAGAGGACTGCGGAGGGAATCGACCGGGTGCGGAGGGGTGATATTCGTATAGAACCGGGGTACGACGGCGTGTACGGTACGGTTCGCGTGTGGGGGAGGGAACGCTAGAGGGCTGAGTGGGTATGGGAGGGGCCGTGCTCTCCCCAGACTAATGCCGGTTTGCAGCATTTGCTCGCAGGCTTGCTACTAAGCTCTCTCTGGATTCCGGCCTCCGCCGGAATGACGGTGGGATGGTTGCAATAGATGCCGATTGATGGATGCCAACGTAGCTATGCGAATTTAGGATAAGCACAAGGCAGCAGACAACACGGTATGCTTTCGGCGTGGCATAATACCTGCTCTGGGGGTGAGATCATGCGTCAACAGTCTATTGCCCTGCGAATCGTGACGAGGGAGGATGTCGCTCGTTTGAAGAGCTGGCTCGAAGACGATGAGGTGGCGGAGAGCTGGTTCGGGCGTTACTCCTATGGCAATCCGGCTCATCTGGGCTACAACCCGACTGAGATCGCCGACGTTGAGGAGGCAGAGTGGGTCGCGATCTTCGATGACCCCACGCATCACATCCTGTCGATCTACACCGAAGACGGGGAGCATATCGGCGAGTTCCACGTGGCGATCGAGGAAGCCTGGGGGGACGGACAGATCTCGATTCTGATCGGACAAAAGAACCTGTGGCACAAGGGGTACGGTACGGCGACGATGAGGGCCGGACTCGATCTGTGCTTTAGGGTGTGGGGGTTGTACCGGGTGTGGGTGGACGTGCCCGAATACAACACGGCGGCCAGAGGGATGTTCGAGCGGCTGGGGTTCACGCACGAGGGGACGCTGCGCAAGAGCCGGCCACATGAAGGCGCGCGGTTCGATTCGGTGGTGATGGGTATGCTTTCAACCGAGTACGGTATCGAGGAGCGACAGGAATCGGACGAGGTGTGAGGCGGGGGACCTTTCACGGCAGGGCGTCGCTATGCAAGTTCTTGCTGACGCCACCGTGTTCTAGCTGATCGGACTTCCTGGATACCGGCCTCCGCCGGAATGTCGGGCGCGGTTCCTGTTTTGCGCGCTACTCCGTCGATGGAGAAATCGTGGGGGCGGCAAGGCGGTCGAGCAAGGCCTGGCGCTTGGCGAAGTAGTCGGCCTCCCGGAGTTTGCCTTGCTCCATGGCCCGTTCGAGGTCGGCAATCTCGGCTATGATGACTGCACGGGCATCGCTTTGTACTTCAGACCTGGCGGTTGCCACGCCACCGGCGAACAGCCCGCCGCGACGGGCCAACGCAATCGCGATGAGGGACGCCATGAGCAGACCGAGAAGCGCCGGGACAGCCAGCTCGTATGGAAATTCGGACGCCGTGGCCTTCGTCTTATCCCAGAGGGTCGCCTGAGGGAGGGACGATATCTCCAGTTTGGCGCGGGACTGCCGTGCGATGTCAGAAACCTCGATGAGCTGGTAGTGCTTGTCGCCGATCTGCACGTCGCCGGGCGCTCCGAAATCGGCGCTCGACAGGTCGCCGATCTCGTACGGCACGAGGATGCGGGCCATTTCCGCGCCGTACAGATAGGACTTGTCTAACTCGACGGACTCTCCTTCGTACCCGAAGTTGTAGGCGAACATGACCTCGTGCTCGCCGGGGGGGATATTGGCCGGGACGGCGAATCCTCGATCGACCTGGATCGCGTCGGCTCCGACGAGGGAGGTGTCGATCTGGAGACCCTTCGCGCCGGGCGGAAGGCCGAACCGCAGGAGATTCATCGGTTCGGCGCCGGGCACGTAGGTCCGGTCGCCGGTGTTCACCACGTTGACGATCTCCAGCGCGTACACGTCGCGGGCGATCTTGTCGACCTGCGGGATAAGCAGTGAGGAGCTCGACACGGAGAGGAGCGACTGGTCGTCGGACGTCTCGTAGATGGTCACCGTAACGGGAGGCATTGACTCCGGGCGGAGGTCTATGTCTGTGCCGTATACGACTCCTTGGTAGCGTATCGTCACGCCGTAGAGGGCCTCGGGATTGAGGGGGATGTTCTCGAAGCGGAAAATTCCCTCGGTATCAGTAGTGGTAGTCGATTCCTCGTAGGTGCTTGCCGTTTGACGGTGAAGGGTGACCGTGAGACCGAACGGTGGGAGCGAGTTGGCGGTGCCGTTGATGATGTTTCCCGAGACTTCACGGAGTTCAGCGGTCTCTTGCGCGGCGACGGGATGTGTTCCCGTGAAGAAGAGGGTCGCCGCGAGCAAGAGTACGAATCCTATCCAGCCGCCCCTATTCATCGTTTGTCCGTTCATCGATGTCCGGTGAGGGACCGACAAACCGCTCGCGTACCGCTCTGACCTCACGAGCCACGCTGGCGAGAAGCTCCTCTTCCTGCTGGTCCTCCAACTCCATGGCCTTCATGATGTTGGCGGCTTCAAGCATGTACTGCTCTCGCAGGTCGTGGTAGTCCTCTTGCGTCAGGTTGCCGATGGCGTGTTCCAACTCGGTGCTCTTGAGTCCGGCGATGGCGGCCTCCCACCGGCGAGTCAGCTCCGAGTATGTGGAGGTCTCATCCCGGAAGACGGTGGATATACCCCCCTTGAATATGAAAGGGTACAGAATGGCCGCCGCCGGTATGAGGGCCAGAAGGACTGCGATGAGAACGAGCATGACCGGTCGCCTCTACACGCCCGCGAGTCGAACGCCCTTTGGGAGGGGAAGCGTCGCGGGGACCGGTCGACGACGAGGAGACAGAGCCAGGACTGCGCCGAGCACGAACAGCGGTCCGGCCACCCACATCCACCACACGAGGGGATTCACATACACTCGAAACACGGCTGTACCGTTCTCGCCAAACTCGGACGGCACTATATAGAAGTCCTCGATGGGCGTGCTGCGGATTGCCGCGCGAGTGGCGGCGACATCGTGGCTGAGGTAGAACGTCCTGCGCGCGTACATGTCGCCAGTATCTCGGCCCTGTCGGGAAACGTCAAAGCGGGCCGCCATCTCGATTCGATCGGAGAGCGGCTGCGAACCGAAATCGACATATGTGAATTCGTAGCCGCCGAGCGAACGGGTGTCGCCGAGGGACATGTTGAAGTCCCGCTGAACGGAGTAGAACGAGGAGCCGATTGCGCCGATTGCCAGCATGGCGATCCCCAAGTGAACGATGTATCCGCCGTACCGGGGGCGGTTCGCCCCGAGCAGCCTCGCGAGGGCTATAGGATAGCTCTCTCCCCTGCGGTGTCGGACCCGCGAACCTCGCAGCCACTCGTGGCCGATTGCCACGAATGAGATTACACAGACGGCGACGGCCAGGAGGGGAAGGGGCTCCCGCAGACCGAGGATTATGAGGCCGACGGTCACGGTCGCCGCGCCTGCAAGCGGGACCCTGAGGATGGTGAGAACGTTCCGCATGTTGGCCCTTCGCCACGGGAGCAGGGGCCCGACCCCCATGAGGAAGACGAGCGCGAGGAGGATTGGCCCGTTCACCCGGTCGAAGAACGGCTTGCCGACCGTGATGACCTCATCGGAGGCCGCCTCGGAAAAGACGGGGTAGATGGTGCCCCAGAGGGTGATGAATGCGACGGCGAGGAAGAGGACGTTCTGCGTCAGGAAGGCGCTTTCGCGGGAGAGCATCGAGTCGAGGCGTTCCCTGCTCTTGAGAGTGTCGATGCGCCACACAAATGCAGCCAGCGCCGCGATCAGGGTGAACGCCATGAATCCGAGGAAGACCCAGCCCATGGTCGATTGAGCGAATGAGTGTACGGACGGGACGGGGCCGCCGCGATTGATGAACATGCCCATCTCGGCGAGGACGAAGGCCACGGAAACGAGGACGATGTTCCACATGCGGAACATGCCGCGTCGCTTCTGCACCATGATCGAATGAACGAACGCCGTCATCGCGAGCCAGGGCATGAGGGCGGAGTTCTCGACGGGGTCCCATGCCCAGTATCCACCCCAGCCGAGGATCGTGTACGCCCACCACGAACCTAGGAGCAGTCCGACGGTGAGAATGAGCCACGACACCATTCCCCATGTTCTTCCGAGATCGACCCACTCGTCGCGGCCGCCGCGACCGGCCAGGAGCGCGCCTATCGCTATGGCGAACGGGATGGCGACGGAGATGAGTCCCATCATCTGCATGGGAGGATGGATGAACATACCGAAGTGGATCAGCAGCGGGTTGATGCCCTGCCCGTCCGGCGGGGCGAGGGCCAGGCGTTCGAGCGGGTTGGCGAGGAAGACGATGACTCCCAGGAAGAATGCCATTACCAGGGCCATGACGCTCGTAGCGTATGGCGCCGTATAGGGGAGCCTGCGCGACAACGCCCAAACGGCGGCCGCGGTAAGGAAGGAATAGACCGTGGCGATGAACAAGAGCGAACCGGCGTTGCCGGCGTAGAGGGCGACCCAGGTGTAGACCTGAGGGAGGGCGAGGCTGCTGTTTTCGGCGACGTAGCGCACGGAGAAGTCGTGTGTGACGAATGCGTATACCAGCGCCAGTGTCGAGATTGCGAGGAGGATCGGCACCGTCATCATGCCGTAGCGCGCGCTCAACACGAGAACGGGGGCTCGCAGTCGCGCGCCGAGGAAGGAGGCGACCGTTACGTATCCCCCGACGACGAAGGCTATAGGGAGCGCGACGAATCCGGCGTCAACCAGCAACGGCTTCTCCCGGGTCTCGCGTATCCGCAGCAGGTCGGGATGGACTCTCGCCCTCCGAATCGGACGCCAGAGCGGCCTCGATGCGCCGGAAGTAGTCGTCGCGCTCGGCTTCCGTCAAGTCGGCCATGTCGTCCGATGTTCCGTCGGTCCGCGTTGACGAACGGACGGCCAGACGAAGGACGAAGTACAGGGCGAGCGCCGCCGCGAGGACTCCTAGCGGGGGAACGACCCACACGAGCCAGTTGAGGCCCTCCCTCGGCGGTTCCAGCAGGACGCTTTGGCCGTATCGCTCGACGAAGAATCGTCGGATCTCATCGTTCGTGCTTCCCTCTGCCAGCTTTTCGCCAACGACTCCACGCATGGCCTTGGCGCGGGGGTGCTGGGACTGGTCGATGGACTCGCCTGGGCAGACGGGACACATGACGGTCTTGTTGATCTCCTGCGCGCGGGCCTCCATGGTTGGAAGGTCCTCATCGGACGCACAGGCGAGGGGGAACGCCATGATCGCGGCAAGGAAGAGCGCGAACGCCGTACGGGGGAAGATCGTCTTGGCAGCGGGTGTCTTCATCTACCAAATCAGCGTACCACAAAGGGGGTGCTGATTCATCGAAGAGGGTACGGGGAACGCGGAGATATGTTTGGGATTCCCGCCTTCGGTAGAATGAGCAGTGGGTGTCTCGGGACTTGCAGAAAGACTAGGGAGTGATGGAACGAGGTCCGTCGCCCGTATGACTGTTTAGAGTTAGTGAGGTATGCATTGTCCTCCTGCTGTCATTCTGAGGAGCGCGGCGACGAAGAATCTACAATCTCTCCCCCGGCGGGGGAGAGATACAGAGAGGGGGGTCTGCGCAATTCAACTCACGAAGACTGAACAGTTACTCGCCCGTACCTTTGCTTGACCCTCATTGAAGGGCGTTGCTATCATGTGTTGGTTGGCGTCGGTGGCGGGGGGCTATGTTTGTCATCGGGCTTACAGGCGGGATCGGGACCGGCAAGTCGGAGGTCTCCCGGCTCCTCGGCGAGTTGGGAGCCGATGTCATCGAGGCCGACAAGGTGGCCCATGAGGCTTATGAACCCGGCGCCCCTGGATGGCGGGAGGTCGTGGAAGCGTTCGGGGAAAGGATCCTCGACGCGGACGGAAGAATCGACCGGAAAACGCTCGGCGGCATTGTATTCGGCGATGAGCAGGCCCGTGAGAGACTGAATGCAATCGTCCACCCTATCGTCCGGCAGCTTTTGGAGGAGCGCATCGCGGAACTCGAGCGTGAGGGAACACGGGTCGCCGTCATCGAGGTCCCCCTTCTTATCGAGGCAATCAAGCGGCAGGTCAAATGGACCCGGATGCTGAACGAAATATGGGTAGTCACCGCGCCCGAAGACCAGGTAGTCGCGAGAGTGCGGGCGAGGAGCCGGCTGGACGAGACGGCGATCAGGGCGCGAATCGGTTCACAGGCCACGGATCAAGAGCGAATCGAGCACGCGGACGCGGTTGTTGACAACAGCGGCAGTCTTGATAGGCTGCGAGGCCAGGTAACGAACCTTTGGCGCGAGCGAGCGCCGCAAAGTTAGGAAGTACAACCACGAGATGACCACCAAGACTCAGACCCTCTACCGCAGCTACATCATCGAGGAGTACCACCTCATCGAAGAGCCGTACTACGTGCCCATCGGGGACGAGGTCGAGCTGTTCGAGGCCGCGTACAAGTCGAAGATTCCCGTGCTGTTCAAAGGCCCGACGGGTTGCGGGAAGACACGGTTCGTCGAGTACATGTCGTACCGGCTTAGGCAGCCGATGACCAGAATCTCCCAGAACGACGGCGCTTCGTCGGACGGGGATGGGGCTTCCAACGGCACCCTGCCCCTGGTGACCATCGCGTGTCACGAGGACCTGACCGCCAGCGACCTCGTGGGCCGCTACCTCCTGCAGGGGGAAGAGACGATCTGGATCGACGGGCCGCTGACCCGCGCCGTGAAGGCGGGCGGCATCTGCTACCTCGACGAAATCGTCGAGGCGCGCAAGGACACGACGGTGCTAATCCACCCTCTGACCGACCACCGCCGCATCCTGCCGGTTGAGAAGAAGGGCGAGCTCCTGGAGGCGGCCGACGGCTTCCTGCTGGTGATGTCCTACAACCCCGGCTACCAGAGCGCGCTGAAGGACCTCAAGCACAGCACGCGGCAGCGATTCGTAGCGATAGAGTTCGACTATCCCCCGAAGGAGACTGAAGCCGAGATCGTGGCCCACGAGTCGGGCGTCGACATTGAGACGGCCATGGGTCTGGCGAAGCTCGGCGAGAAGGTGCGAAATCTCAAGGAGCACGGTCTTGCCGAGGGTGCAAGCACCCGCCTGCTGATCTACGCCGGGAAGATGATCTCGGGCGGCATCGAGCCGCGACGGGCGTGCCAGGTCGCGGTCAACTGGGCCGTTACGGACGATCACTCCCTCCAGGCGAGTATGGACGAGGTGATCAATTCCATCTTCGAGTGATTCTGCGTACCCGGCGTCGGTGAATGCTGCGTTACCTGAATATAACAAACTGGATAGATGCCGATTTATCCCCTCTCCCGTCGTGGGAGAGGGCTAGGGTGAGGGTGAGGGTGAGGGTGAAGGTGTATCGCAATATCAAAACAATGTTGACTGAGTACTAGCGCCGCGCACCGTTCTCTATGCCACCCAAAGCAATGCCCGCAACACCGGTCGAGTCCGCAATCCGGCAAGCGCTGGCGCGGCATTGCAAACGCTCGATTGAAAATCCCTCCATGGCCCGCGCAGGCGTCCTCGTGCTCGTCTACCCTAAGGACGGGCAGCGACACGTGCTGTTCAACAAGCGGAGCCAGCACGTCGACAAGCACAAGGGCGAGATCGCCTTCCCCGGCGGAGGCTGGGAGTCCGGCGACGCGACGATACTGGACACCGCCCTGCGCGAGACGTGGGAGGAGATGTCCATCGACCCGGCTGACGTGACGGTGCTGGGCGAGCTGGACGATATCGTGACGATATCCGACTTTGTGGTCACTCCCTACGTGGGGGCCATACCCGGCGAGTACCACTTCAAGCCCAACATCGAGGTTGCCGAGGTAGTCGAGGTGCCGTTGGAGGCCATCCTGAACGGGCGAAACCTCCGGGACGACACACGGCTTGTGAATGGCGCGGTACAGCGTCGCGCGACCTATGCCCATAACGGGCACCTGATCTGGGGCGCGACGGGTATGATAGTGGAAGGCCTCGTCCGCATCCTGAAAACCATCGACGACGGAGAGGATTTGTGGAAGACACCAACGTAATCCGCCAGAGAGTTCGGACGGCCCTCGAACAGTACCCTCCACTTACCATCGAGGAGTTCGACAAGTCGTGGCACAAGATGTCCGACCTGCTGAGCTCCCAGCAGTTTTCGACGTGGGCCGACATGGGCGTCCGGCTGGCCGGACAGACCGTCCGCTCGTGGGAGTCGGCCGCGCAGTACTACAAGTCGAGCGCCAAGATCGTGAGCCTGATGCCGTTCAGCCGCTTCGAGGAGTGGTCGGAGTGCGGCCTGCGACTATGTCAGGACTCACCGACCCTCGCGGCGTGCTACTTCAACGCGAGTCACGGCACCCTGCAGAAGCTCCGTGCCCGGCACGTCGAGGCCTGGGCGATGATGGGCCGTCGGCTCTACAAGGGCACGTGGAAGTCGGGCACTCTGGCCTGCAAGTTCTTCGACTCCAGCCCGAAGCTGGTCCAGTCACTCGAAATCGAGGACCTCGACCGGTTCGTGGCATTCTTGGAGTACGTCTCGCGCCGGTCATACGACGTGGCGACCGACTGCATCGTCCTGGGTGAGCGTATCTTCCCAGCGCTCGGCGAGCACAATCAAGCATACATCGCCCTGTCGCACTCGGTCGCGGAGACGGGATGGCGGCAGGTCAAGAGCGTGTTCGACGCGACGGCCCGGTCGCTGCCGAGGGTGCAGGCAAGCCAGCGGGGTCGCTTCATCGCCCTGTCGGACGCGCTCAGGGAGAGCGGCGTCGGCAACCTCGCGGGCGCCATGCTGGAAGTGTCGCAGGCGCTGTGGGAGCTCGACAACGAGCACCACGAGCATGTGCTGGAGATGTCGGAAGACCTGATGACGCACGCGCCCAGCGCGATCCCCGACTTCATCAAGAGCTGTCCGAAGGCCCTCGAAAGAGTGACGATTATCCAGTTGCAGCAGTGGTACCTCGAGGGCATCAGGGTGCTCCAGCGAAACCGCGACGCGGGAATGGCCTACTTCCGCCTGGAATCGGCACACTCGCAGAGCGAGCTCGACGCGCTCTCCGCCAACATCGAGTTCGAGCGCATCAAGGACCTCATGGAAATGTACTGCCAGGCCCTCGCTGGCGCCGAGGTGAAGGTCGCCGCGAGCGAGGAGCTCGCCGAAAAGCGCATCGGGTGGCTCGCCCCGGACTCTCCGACAACGGAGGGCTCTACCGTCTACGTCCCCGCCATCGCCGACCGCTACCAGACCAAGGAAGAGAACTTCGCGCTGTTCAAGGTCGTCTCAACTCACCAGGTGGCGCGGTTGGAGTTCGGCAGCTTCTGGTTCGAGTTCGATACACCGTCAACGGTATTCAAAGACCTGCGGCCCACGCTCGAGAGGAAAGTGCTTGAGACTGTTGAGTCGAACGGAGAAGGGACAGAGTGGGTGACCGATATCCAACGTCTCTTCAATCTCCTAGAGGACAGAAAACTCTCGCTCGACCTGTTCACCATCATCGAGGGCGGGCGGCTGGACATTCGGGTGCTCACCGAGTACCTCGGCATGAGAAAGAGCTACGCCCGTGTGCAGACCGACGCCCTCGCGTCACGTCCTGAAATCACGCAGATGCCTGCTCGCGAGGCGATGGTCGAGTTCCTCGTGCGGGTGACGCTGCGGGCGGACGAGAGCCTTCCCACGCCGGTGGAGTACGTCGAGGAGGCCCGCAAGATCGCATCTATCGCGCGGCGGGCCAACGCATTCGGATCGTCCGTCGAGGACACCTCAGAAGCTATGCTCCGAATCTACGCCGTGCTGGTCCAGATACCGAACAGGCCGCTCGACGAGGACGAGTTCCAGGACCTCGACCTTGGCGACGACGCCGACGAGTCCTCGATGGAGTCGGAGGCCGAGGACGACATCATCCAGTCGCTCATGGAGGGACTCGGCGCGGAGTCGCAGGAGAAGTCTCCGGGCGAGCAGGAGTACGAGACCAGCCAGGACGTGGACTACCGCGGCGACTTCAAGCCGGAGATGGTGCAGCTTCTCGAACAGCTTCGCCTGCAGAAGGGAAGCGAAGGCTCCACCGACGGCGACTCTCAGGAAATCACCCAGGAGATGCTCCAGGAGCTTATCCAGAACAGCGCGGAGCTCGACCTCGACGCGATGGAGTTCGGCGAGGCCGAGGACATGACCGCGGACATGGCTCAGAACATGCTCAAAGAGGCCAGCATGACCGCGCCGTCGCACCCCGACCGCGGGCAGGGACAGTTCGTGCACGTGGACGAGGACGGCGGCCCCATCGACCCCGACGAGCCGCAGACCTTCGTCTACGACGAGTGGGACTTCCGCGCGGAGGACTACAAGCCGCGCTGGTGCATCGTGCGCCAGAAGCAGATGAGCGAGGGCGATCCCGCATACTACGGGCAGACTCTCGCGGGCTACTCGACGCTGGTGAACCAGATACGGCGGCAGTTCGAGTTGCTGGTGCCGGAGATGTTCCGCAAGCAGCGCAAGCTGGAGGACGGCGATGAGATCGACATCGACGACGTGATCGAAGCGATTGTCGATATCAGGACCGGGTCAAGTCCCAGCGACAAGCTGTACTGGCGGCGCAATAAGGTGCAGCGCGACGTGGCGGTCGTGTTCCTGCTGGACACGAGCGCCTCGACGGCTGAGGCAGTCGACGATTCGCGCAAGGGCGAGGACTGGGACGCCCCCGACGACCCCGTCGAGTACATGACGTGGCTGCGAACGCGACGCGGCGATGGAATGCGTCGGTCCTACAAGCGCATCATCGACCTGGAGAAGGAGGCCTGCGTTCTGCTCATCAACGCCCTCGAGGCCGTCGGCGACCGCTACGGCATCTACGCATTCTCAGGCTACGGGCGAGAAAACGTCGAGTTCTACACCATCAAGGACATCGAGGAAAATTTCTCGGACAGCATCAAGAGGCGTATCGACCGGGTGTCGCCCCTACATGCCACGCGCATGGGACCTGCCATCCGTCACGCGACGTCCAAGCTGGACGCGCTGGAGGCCAAGACGAAGCTCCTCTTCCTCATCAGCGACGGCAGGCCGCAGGACAGGGGCTACAGCCGCGAGGGGGTGGAGAAGGAGTACGCCGTCCACGACACCAAGATGGCCCTCGACGAGGCAAAGGCCAAGGACATCACGGCATTCGCGCTCACCGTCGACAAAAACGGCCACGACTACCTCGCCACCATGTGCCAGGACATGGGCTACGAGATCCTCGACGACATCCTCCAACTCCCCCGCCGCCTACTTTTCCTCTACCGCCGCCTGACGATGTAGGGGCGAGTACCGTTCCCATTTGAATATGACAGTCGAATTGAGATGCGCGTATCCCCTCTCCCGTCGTGGGAGAGGGCTAGGGTGAGGGTGTTCTGAGTAAGCTACCAAAACCATATGGAACCGGTACTAGAAGCGGATTGTTCGTGATAAGCAGGAGCGAAGATGAAAGCACCTCAAAACCTTGTTGACGCCGTTAATCGCATAAAGCCGCGAGTGATTCTGGTACTGGACACCAATGTAATCATGAAGTTCCCTTGGCTCGATCGCTTGAAGATTAGTGCGTCGGGACCGTTTCTGCTGGTCGTTCCTATCCTCGTGGATGGTGAACTTATGAGATTGCGTAAGGACAAGGATGAACGGACCCGGAAAAAGGCATTACATGCTTTCAACGCTACAGGTAAATTCTACAAGCGAGGCAAGCCGGACACTGGGATTGAGCTTGGAAACGATCTCTGGCTGATCACCGTGAGCGCTCCCGCGAGTGCGGGCTTTAATGTATTAGAAGACGAGCAGGCCCGAAGTGACAAAGGCAAAGTTGATGCCGCGTTGTTGAGAATGACCGCCGCCTGTACCCAAGACTTCCTTGACGTCTCAACGTTGTTTGTCACCGAAGAAAATGACCTCAGGCGCATCGCCGACATTACTGATGGCCTTTCTGCTTGTAAACTCTCCGAACTGCGCTCTTCGGAAACGTTTGAAAATATCTCTCGAGAGCCCGGTTCTAGCAGACTGCCTGATGTCGATGAAGCCATCGCTGCACTTCTCGACCCTAATAACGAGCGGCAAGTACGGATCGCGATGACACTGGAAGAGCTCAGGAGCGAAAAACGAGACGAACTCATTGCACGAGGTTCTGGTGGCCTCACATATGACGGGAAACGATTTCCATTTCGTTGGACGTTCCCGTACAAGAACTTGGCGCTCTACAATTTATCAACAGACGAAATTCCCATTAGCTCCGAGTATGCTGAGATGCCTTTTGAGAACCTCGACTTCATGGGATCGGATGAAGGGATCCCGAAAGATGTAAGGCGCTATGTTTGCAGTATGCTGGAGTATGAGCACCAGTCTTGGGTTCTACAAACCCCACTAACTCGAATACTCTGGATGCTACAGTTCAATATAGGGTTTGCCTTCTTGAAAGGGGAACCCTATGGCCCTCACGCGGAAACTCACAAACGGAATCTAAGCCCGGAAGTGGCAAAGAGGTACGACGAACTTAGTGATGAGCATGACCAGCACATGCGATCTCTCTTCGATAGATCCGCTAAGAGCGTGGGTGACGTTTACCGTTCAGTGATTCAACTGAATGAGGAGCTAGAAGAGATTCTAGGCTGGGAGACAGAATACGATCTGAGTTCCGGGCCTTGGGATTTGGAAACCGCCCTGATTGAGTTTCTCGATGATGCTTTGGGTACATGGGCGGTAGGGGAAACGCGAGAAAGGTGTTACCCCTACAGAATTCAATGGGTTGAAGAGGACGATAGAGCACTCACAGATACCGAAGACGATCCAGAAGAGGATTCCGAATGAGAGTCCTCTCCTCGTTCGCCGGAGGACTCGCCCCGCTCGATATGCTGAACAGCTTCTTGAACGACCGGGCGGCGCTCCCTCACCTACACCGCCACACTTACTTGATAGACGACTTCGGCATCCTTCGGCACGTCCCGGCCCTCGTCCCTAAGCACTTCGAGATACAACTCTATGGCTTCACTTACGTTCCGGAGGGACTCTTCCACCGACTCGCCTTGAGAGTAGCAGCCGGGCAATGCCGGGACTTCAACCCAGAACCCGCCTTCTTCGGCTGTATGAACTACGACTGAATACTGCATAGGTTTTCTCCCTCAGAGAAGTGCTTCAAAATCCTCCACTGAGATATCTGCCCGCTCGAGGGCGTCTAGCAGGAGTCCCGTCTTCACCATCCCTCTGTGAAGCGGGAGGACGATCATTCCTCTATCTGGATGTTTAAGGATGTGATGACTTCCCCGGATTCGGGCGGTTACATATCCCAGACGATGGAATGCGCGGATCGCCCGTTGCGCCCTTACGTTCCGAAGCCTTCTCCCTCCCGAACTCACAACAATCCCACTCCGAATATAGTCTGGCCTACGGATCTGATCATTCCAGTATAACGTTCATCCGTGTGGTCGGCTCGCCAAAAGGTATCAAGCCGATGATACCATGAGACCAATCTCCACCCGAAAGGCCTACACCCATGAAAGTCCACTCCACCATCGCCGGCGGACTCGCCACCCTCGATATGCTCGACGGCCTCCCGCAGGAGCCGGCGTTCCCCGTTGAGGAGTACGAGGCTCGGCTCGCCGCCGTTCGAGAAGGAATGCGCGAGAGGGACATCGATGTGCTGCTCGTGCATCACCCGCCGAATGTCTTGTATCTTACGGGGTACCAGACCTTCTCGCCGAACTTCGGTGAGTGCGTTGTCGTCCCTCTGGAAGACGATCCTACCCTGCTCGTGCCGGCTCCCGAGCTCGGGGGAGCGCTGGTCCACACCTGGCTCGACGACCGGCGCGGCTACGCTCCCGACCGGAGCAACGCTCGGTACATCGCCGACACGCTCCGTGACAGTGGACTGGAAGGCGCGCAGGTGGGTGTGGAGAAAGCAAGCAGCGGTCTTCCGGCGGCGACGTACGACGGCCTTGTCGCCTCCCTTCCTAAGGCGCGGTTCGTCGACGGGTCGGGCATCGTCGAGGCCGTCAAGACGGTGAAGTCGCCGCGGGAGATCGAGCACATCCGCGCTGCCGCCAAGACGACGGACGCTGGCATGGCTGCCGCCATAGACGTGGCTCGCGAGGGCGCAACCGACAACGACGTGGCCGCCGCGGCATCGGAGGCGATTGTGGCTGCGGGCAGCGAGTATATGTGCCTCTCGCCCGTCGTCACGTCGGGCCGACGTTCCGGCATCCTTCACTCGACGCACAAGCGCAACCGCCTCCAAAACGGGGACGTTGTGCTGCTGGAAATGGGCGGCTGCATTCACCGATACTCGGCCCCGACCATGCGGACGGTCTTCATCGGCGAGCCTCCCACCGAGGCGAGACGCATGGCCGAGGCCTGTCTGACCGCGTTGGAGAATGTCCTGAATACCATCCGCGCGGGCGTAACCGCCGACGATGTCGCTCAGGCCGGTTGGGAAGGCATGAACTTGGCCGGGGACGGCTTCGTCTTCCACGGCAACTTCGGGTACGCGATCGGCGCGGGCTTCCCGCCGACATGGGCCGACGACACTGGCGCAATCATGTCAGGCATCGACACCTTTCTCCGTCCCGGAATGGTCTTCCATCACCCCGTCGCGCTCCGACGGATGGGGCGATACGGCACGGCATTCAGCGAGACGACGGTCGTCACCGAAAACGGCTGCGAGGTCTTGACGAGCTCCCCCCGCGAGATCGTCAGGCGCTGAAGCCTACAATTCCAAACCGAATCTCCGTCAGTATTGGAACGGCGTCGGGATTGTGCCGCCGTGCCAGGGGAAGGCATAGCTGGGGTCGTTGACGAATCGGCGCATCCCCGCCTCAACACGGATGGACGTTGAGGGAGGAAGCCGGACCTCAAAATACTTGGAGTCCAGCGGCTGGACCTTTCCGTCAGACCTGATCTCGGTAAACTGGTGCTCCCCGAATGCCCCTGCCTGAACGATAACATTACGTGTCTCGGTCCGGCTGAGATTCACGAGTTGAATACCGACGCCGTCGGCCGACAGCGAGTCCACCAGGGCGCCGACGTCCTTCGGCAGTCCGGGCCGCGCGAGGTCCTTGTCGAAATACCGCACGGTCGCCCGAAGCAGCCCGCCGTGGTAGACGGAATGCGGGCTTCCCAGCATCGTCTGGGTCAACACCTTCGTGTACACCGGATTCGGAGGCTCCTCGTTGTCGGCGATCAGTTGGAACGCGTCCCTGTCATCGCCCTTTAGCCGCTCATACGCGTCCACCGCCTGCTGGTACTGGGCTGTCAACGCCTTTTCCGGCCAGTTGGGGTTCTCCCCGTCGTAGTACTGAAAACGGCTGTACTCGGTTTCCCAGTCCGCCCTGCGGTCGCCGTGGAAGGTCACCTCGTTCCAGTCGCGCTCCTTGTCTCCCTCCCGCAGCCGGACGATGAGGTCGTAGTCCTCCTTCGACATCGACATGTGGTACACGTGGACCGGCTCGTAGACCCGCATCGCCTCCGGGCCGAGCATGACGCCGTCTCCTGAACTCTCCCGGGCCCATCCGTCGGGCCCAACCCTCTTCGGCACGAGCAGGTGCCCGTCTTCTCGGGTAAACGAGTTGTCGAGGAGCATCTTGAGTTGAGACCGCATGAGATCTGCGTATCCGAGATCGCCGCTCAAGAGCACGGCACACTCGGTCGCGACCATGACCGAGTGAAACAGGCGATTACAGCCGTATCCGCTGTGCCACCCGTACAGTCCCCCCCACCAATTGCCGTCCCTGTGCTCACCGATCTTCCCGGTCGGCCCGACGTTGTCGGGAATGATGCCTCCGTTCCGGCGAATGCGCTCCATCCAGACTTCCGCGTACTCCAAGACCCACTTCTTGTACTTCTCCTCACCGGTGTATAGGTACGCGTTCGTCACGAGTCCGGTGGCCGACAGGTTCGCGACGAGGTCGCCGTTCAACACGATGTGGTTGAACAGCCCGATGATCTCGTCAGCCCTCTCCGGGTCGTCCCACCAACCGAACTCCAGGTCCTTGACGATTGGGTACAGCGAGGCGCGCGAACCCATTGGGCGAGGCTGCCACGCGGGGTTATCGAGTGAAGTGCCGCCGTGCAGATAGTCCTTGACCGCGTCGAGCGGGGCGTCATGCCACGGCCCCTGGCTGCTGTTCATCGGCGACCGGATGACTTTGTGCGCGGGATCCCAGTTCGGGGCCTCGGGGTCCTCGCCGATATACATCGCGGCGAAGCGCTTGGCCCGCCTGACGTTCTCCGAGATCGTGGGATCAGCCACGCCAAAATCGTAAAACGCCATGTTGCCTTCGCCCATGTGATGCCACTCCGCATCTCCCGGATGGGCAAGACTGAAATACTCGTTGTGGATGCTGTACTTGAGCTCCTTCGCGGTATCGCCATGATAGTAATCGAGGTTGTTGATGCGGTTCCCATCGCGGTCGTCGAAGAGACGCGTTGTGGCGTTCCAGTGCTTCAGGGCCAGGTCCACAAGGCTCTCGCTTCCTCCGAGGGCATACAGGAGACACCAGTTATACGATCGCTCGTAGTAGTCGTCCATGTCGTCCGACCAGTACCACGCTCCGCTTCGCTCGGCGTACTTCCGGCTCATCATGGGAGCGGCCTCCTCCATCAGAGCCATGAGCCTCCTCTGAAGGATCGCCCACGACGGCGGGGCCGTTATGTCCGTGGCCTGCGCGCCAACCATCTTCGGCATCGACATAGTCTTTTGATTCGCCATTATTGGGCCTCCCTATGGTTACCCCGTGAAGAACTTCGTAGTCTTACATCCTGCGGTTAGAACGACTGCGACGAGCAGCATCCCGTGCTCGCGCCCGATTATATGCGGTCGCGTCTCACCGGAACAAGACGCAACAGCATGTGTCCGCAGGTTGTAGCGCTACCGGCAATTCACTATTGTAGGGCTAACATCCCATGAGCGACCCCGACCTCATGCCCGTTCTCACCGCCATCGTCGGCGACCCAGACGTGCGTCTAGAAGTTCTCATCGATCAGCTAGTACCGTTCCCATTTGAATTCGACGGTTGAATTGGGAGGCGCGTATCCCTCTCCCGTCGTGGGAGAGGGATAGGGTGAGGGTTTGTGAGGCTGGCAAGCGAGATTATGGCCTCATCACGCCAAATCGGTATAAGCTACCAAAATCATGTGGAACTGGTAATACGACATGTTGATGAGGGGCTATCTTAGGAGGAAGGCACAATGAGCGCCCGCCTCTCCGCCGAGCACGTCGCGGCCATCGAGCGTGAGCGTCGCGTCGTCGTAAACTTCGACGCCTTCCCCTCGATGATGCACCTGCCGAGCATCGACGTCGAGCACATGAAGGCCGCCCTCTTCGAGTTCATCGACGACCCGCTGACGCGCATCGACAGCGTGTGGTGGAACTTCACCGAGGGCAACGAGGCCTACTGGCCCAGCAAGATTCTTCCCTTCATCGAGGCGCCTCCCTACGGCGAATGGGCGGAGACCGGCTTCGATCCTGTCCAAACGCTCTTGGAAGAGACTCGCCGCCGGGGACTTGAGACGTTCTTCACCTATCGCATCAACGGGTCGGACAACGATGTGTCGGGCCGCGTTCCACGGCTGACCATGAAGGAGGACCACCCCGACTGGCTCATCCACACGTGGAACAAGACCATTGGAGACGCGACCGGCGAACGTCTGAACGGCTACTGGAATTTCGCGGTCCAGGGAGTCCGCGACTACAAGCTGAGCATCCTTGAGGAGATCGCCGGGCAGTACGACTGCGACGGCATGGAGATCGACTTCGCGCGGGTGTGTCCCGTCCTTCCGCCCGGCCAACAGTGGGAGAACCGAGACGCACTGACCGACTTCATGCGGTCGGTCAGATCAATGCTGCTCAGGGTCGGAGAGAGGCGTGGACGTCCCTACCTCCTGGCCGCCCGCGTGCCGGAGAATCTCGTAGGCTGCCGCATGGACGGATTGGACGTGGAGACGTGGGCGCGAGAGGAACTGGTGGATATCTTCACGCTCGGATGCCGGTCGTTCGACGTCGACATCGCGGCGTTCAGGCGGATCACAGAGCGCACCCACATCAAGCTCTACCCTGTCTTGGACGACCACCACTCCACGGACGGTTACCGGTTCCCGCCAATCGAGGTCTTCCGGGGAGTCATGGCCAACTGGCTCCACCAAGGCGCCGACGGCCTCCAGACCTTCAATTTCGCCTACGCGAGGTCCGAGACCCTCGAAAAGTACGGAATGCGGGACACATGGACGGGATGGCCGACGCACCTCCGGTTCTACCGCGAGCTCGCCGACATCGACGCCATGAATCAAAGGAGCAAGGCCTTTGTCGTGCAGAGGCGCGGTGGCGGTCATGGCCCCTTCGTCGTTCCAAACCCCGAGGACTGGTCGACGCCGAGATGGATGTACTTCAATACGAACATGTTCGCTCCTCTGCCCGCCGAGCTCGACCCGGACGGGCGGGCGGACACCCTCCTCCATGTCTACGCCGGCGAGCAGGTACCACCCGATGCGGAGGTCACGGTCCGACTGCTCCTCTCGGACGATTCCGCGGCCAACTTGCCTGATGGCGAACGCTTGCAGCCCGTCCTCGTGGCAACCATAGGTCACGAGGACGGTAGGCTCGAAAACAGCCCTCCCGCCCTTGGAATCGAGCGGCATGTGGAATTACGCCTGAACAACGCCCTCCTCGAGACATCGTCGGTCGACGACGGATGGCTGACATTCGAGGCGTTCCCCGTACAGCTTGCCGTGGGCGAGAACCTCTTGGCCGTTCGGCTAACGTACGGTGACCCGGAGGCGCGCGGCGAAGTCCTGGTCGAGAAACTGGAGATCCACGTCAATAGGAGAATGAGCTCGTAGAACCCACGCCGATTGACGCACTAATGGGCGCGTGATAGCTTGCGACTACGTCTCAGTGCTCATCGGTTCACTACTGAGTCCCTCAGGAGGTCAAGGACCATGCAGTTGGTTACGAAGATCGTTGCGGCTTATCTCATCATCATCGGCCTTGCGGTGTTTCTCAACTTGATCGCCACCCCGCTCTACCACGACGGATCGCCTGACTACCCCACGTGGAAGATACTGAACTGGTTCATGGCCGTCGCCGTGCTCATCATCCTGGTCGTGGGATTCCTGCGAAAGCGCGTACTCGACAGCGCGGGCGAAGAGGGCGCGAGCACCCTCGACCACGTCAGGGGCAGCTTCGTATTCTACGGGGGCATCGTCCTCGCCATGTTGTTCTTCTGGGAGTGGTTCTGGACGCTCAACACCGACAGCGAGACGGGCGAGGCGGTCACGTCGCACATGGTCTACTTCCCCCTGGTGGATGCCCTGTTCACGGTCTTGGCGCTCATCGTCGGAAAACGCATGTGGAGCGCGGGGGACGGCTCGTAGAGCTAGGAACCCTCTGAACAACTGCTCATATCAGCCCGATTCCGTATCTAAGCGTGCTGCGATCCATAGACTTGTTCAGACCATTCCTAGTAGTCAGTCAACTTGAATATGATAAACAGGCAGATGCCGATTTATCCCCTCTCCCGTCGTGGGAGAGGGCTAGGGTGAGGGTGAATCGTAATATCAAAACCATGTTGACATAGTACTAAAGGTTTTATGTTAGGCCCCTCTGGTCTTTTCGCCGGACGGAGTCCCTGCCGGAGAGGTGTTTCCGGCTAAGGTGATACATCCTCTTCTTGGGGCCGGATTGTGGATTCCCACCTTCGGAGTACTTTGCCTAACCCCCCCCGACCACTGTCATTCCTACCAAAGTCGCCGCAGCGCCACCCCCACACCGTCATTCCTGCGAAGGCAGGAATCCATCTTCTGCCCCTGTCATGCGGAGCCACCATTTTCATTCCAGGTGGTGAGGATGGCAACCCTCATGAGATATTCCTAACCCAGCGGAGCGAAGTGAGGAATCTAAAATCCTGCTTCGAGGACGGGGCTCGTTGTTGGAATCGCGTCGTGACGCGACGGCATAACTTCTTATACCAATTCGTCATGACTGCGCCACAATCCTCTAAATGCAGCGCACATAGCAGAGACCACCCACCGTCATTCCTGCGAAGGCAGGAATCCAGAGTGTTTGGTCAGCGAGAATACGGTGGTATTAGCACGAATTGGTATTAGATTTCTCGCTGCACTCGGAATAATACCAGTTCGCTTTGACCACACCATGAAGGGGTAGGAGCACCGGGTAGGGGCAGGTTTCAAACCTGCCCTTTGGAAGGTTAGACGAAATCACCTTCATACCAACGATAGAGTTACGGCGTATTCAAGAGGAATCGGTATTAGATTCCTTGCTGCACTCGGAATGACAAGAGCGTTGGCGAGTCACGAAAAGGTCTCCTTTCACTGGAACGACGGTCGGAGGCGCTGGAATCACGGTCGAATACCTGGGAACGAGGGCTTCTCAATGTGTCCGGTGAATCGGAGCACGGTAACTGTTCAGAGTCGGTGAGATATGTAGGAATTGTTCTCCTACTGTCATTCTGAGGAGCGAAGCGACGAAGAATCTACAATCTCTCCCCCGCCGGGGGAGAGACACAGAGAGGGAGTCTTCGCAATGCAACTCACGGAGACTGAACAGTTACGGAGTACGAGGAACGATTGAAGCGACTGTGCCAATTCACTATCATGGGGCTATCAACCCATGAGCAACTCCGACCTCATCCGTGAACTCTCCGATATCGTCGGCGAACCGAACGTGGTCCACCGGCCTGAGGACCTGATCGTCTTCGAGTACGACGGCTCCGTCGACCGCGCCCTGCCGACGGTTGTCGTCCTGCCTCGTACGACGGAAGAGGTCTCCAACGTGGTGAAAACTGCAGCCGCCCACGGCGTACCCGTGGTCGCCCGTGGAGCGGGAACGGGCCTGAGCGGCGGAGCAATCGCCGAACACGGCGGTATCGTCGTGGCCCTCACGCGCATGACGAGCATCCTGGAGATCGACGAGGTCAATCGGCTGGCAGTCGTGGAGCCGGGCGTCGTCAACATCGACCTCACGGCGGCGGCAAGCAAGTACGGCCTGTACTATGCGCCCGATCCCTCCAGCCAGAAGGCATGCACCATCGGCGGCAACGTCGCGGAGAACTCCGGAGGACCGCACTGCCTCGCATACGGCGTCACGACCAATCACGTGCTTGGCATGGAGGTCGTGCTCGCCGACGGCTCCGTTCACTGGTACGGTGGCAAGACGCGCGAGACCCCCGGCTACGACCTGCGGGGCATCATGGTCGGCTCGGAGGGCACACTCGGCATCGTCACGAAGGTCGTCGTGCGCCTGTTGAAATCGCCTGAGGCGGTGAAAACGCTCCTTGCCGTATTCAAGACGGTGGAGGACGCAAGCTCTGCCGTGTCGGGCATCATCGGCGCGGGAATCGTACCGGCCGCAATCGAGATGATGGACGCGATGTGCATCCGGGCGGCTGAGGCCTCCATGAACGCCGGCTACCCGGAAGAGGCCGGAGCCGTGCTGCTCGTGGAGGTGGACGGCCTTCGCGAGGAGGTTGAAGAGGAGGCGGAGGAGATCGCGAACGTCTGCCGGACGTACGAGCCGATGGAGATCCTCACGGCAACGAGCGGCGAGGAACGCGAGAGGCTGTGGGCCGCTCGAAAAGGGGTCATCGGGGCGCTCGGCTGGCTCGCGCCCAACTACTACCTCGTCGACGGCACGGTGCCTCGAACCAAGCTCATGGAGGTGCTCGGCGAGGTGGAGAAGGTCGCTAAAGAGTCGGGACTGCCCATCGCCAATCTGCTCCACGCAGGCGACGGAAACCTGCACCCGCTCATACTCTTTGACGAGCGCAAGCCGGGCGATACCGATAGAGCGCTGGAAGCAGGCGGCAGGATATTGGAGATATGCCTTGACGCCGGCGGCGTTCTATCCGGCGAGCACGGCATCGGCATGGAGAAGCAGGAGTACATGCCGCTGATGTTCTCGCAAGAGGACATGGACGCCATGGCGCGACTAAAGCCCGCCTTCGGGTCTGGTGAGTTGTTCAATCCCGGCAAGATATTCCCCACGGGTGCGTCACACGGCGGACGGCATCCTGAGGGCGGGTTCGCCAAGACGGCGGCAAACGCCTTCGTATGAGCAGCAAAACTGTGCCCGCGAACCCCGCTCGGCTCCAAGAAGCCATCGCATCGCTGCGTTCGCTGTCGATTAAGACTCTTGAGGGGAACGAAGCAACCGAGTTCGCCGTCGATGGCAAGATCCCAGGTGTCGTGGCCTGCCCAACTTCACCGCAAGAGATATCCGAGGCGATGTCCGTCGCGGCCGAGTATGGACTGTCCGTCTCGCCCCTGGGCGGGAGGACGCGCACTAGTCTGGGGAATGCGCCCGAATCGCTCGATCTCGCCATCGACATGACCGGGGTCGACCTGGTGCTGGCGCACAACGCCGCCGACCTGACCGCAACCGTCGAGGCGGGCATCACCGTCTCACGTTTCCAGGAAATTCTTGCTGAGCACGGCCAATTCCTGGCAATCGATCCTCCCCTGCCCGACCGCGCGACCATCGGCGGGACCCTGGCCGTCGGATGGAGCGGCCCAGCCACGTGGCAGAACTGGAGCCCGCGCGACATCGTCATCGGCATGAGGACCGTGCAAGCCGACGGCGCCATCACCAAGACCGGCGGACAGGTCGTCAAGAACGTCAGCGGCTACGACATGGCGCGGATGCACATCGGAGCCATGGGAACGCTCGGCATCATTGCAGAGGTGTCGTTCAAGCTCACTCCGCTCCCGGCCCAGCAGGCGACGGTGATGGGGATGTTCGACTCCGACGAAAGCTGCCTTGAAGCCGCGCTGTCCGTCTTCGGGAGCAGTCTTACTCCCCTGGCAATCTCGACGCTGCATGGCGGCGAGAGACCTTCGGGGGCAGATGGCATGGGTGATGCCCGGCCATCCCTCATGGTTCGCCTCGGAGGCCGGGCCAAGAGCGTCCAGAGGCAGACCGACGACATTTCTTCTATAGTCAAGAGCCACAGCGCCATCTCGAATACGGTGATCGACGGCGTCGACGCGTCAATGATGTGGAAGCGGATCGGCGACTTCGGGTGGACTGAAGAGACTAAGCCCGTCGCGGGCATCAGGGCGTCCGTCCGTCCTTCGGATATTCCGCGTATCATTCAATACATGCAGGACATGGAGGACTCGCCGGCTCTCGCGTGGAGGGCAACCACCCAGACAGCGCAGGGTGTTGTCGACATCCACTGGCTCAACATCGAGGGTGAGTACTCGGCTGATCACGTGAGCACCACGATATCTAGGATCATGCAGGCCGTTCGCAGAATCGGCGGGACGGCGGTCGTAACGCACGCGCCAGCTCCGATCAAGGAGAGTCTCGACGTGTGGGGTGAAACGACCTCCGCCTTCGACACCATGCGGAACCTCAAGCAGCAGTACGACCCCCACCGCCTCCTCAATCCCGGCCGCTTCATGGGTGGCATCTGATGACCTTTACCGAGCCGACTGTGGCGCATCCGGGGTTCTCCTCCCCTGATGGGCCGCGCGAGGAGGACATGTACAAGTGCGTCCACTGCGGGTTCTGCCTCCAGTCCTGCCCGACCTATCTCGAAACCGGGCTGGAGACGGAGTCGCCGAGGGGCCGCATCGCCCTGATGAAGGCCGTGAACGAGGGTCGGATCGGGATAACGCCGGAGGTATACCGTCACTGGGACCTGTGCATCCAGTGCCGAGCCTGCGAGGTTGCCTGCCCGTCCGGCGTCCCCTACGGAAACCTCATCGAAGCCACGATGAGCGAGGTCGAGCCGCGTCGGAAGAAGAGATTCTTCCCCAGGCTGTTGGGGAGCTTGGTGCTAAACAAGATTATTCCACACCAGGGCCGTCTCGAATTCTTGGCAAGTGTGCTGAGGCTCTATCAATGGACCGGTCTACAGACGGCGATCAGAAAAACGAAGGTGCTGAGCGCTCTCGCCCCCGGCCTTGCCGAGCTGGAGATGTCCGCGCCTACGGTGTCGAAGCGACGATTCAAGGCGCGAGGACAGGTCATCCCGGCGCAGGGGCAGCTACGGGCGAAAGTGGCCGTGCTGTCGGGCTGCGTGATGCCCCTGATGCACGGGCCGGAGATGGACGCAGTCGTGCGTGTGCTGACCCGAAACGGGTGCGACGTGGAGGTCACCGAAGGCCAGGGTTGCTGCGGAGCAATTCACAGTCACGTGGGCGATCTCGACCGGGCGAGAGAGCTTGCCCGAAAGAATATCGATGCCTTCTTGAGTCGAGGAGTTGACGCCGTCATCGTCGCTTCGGCCGGATGCGGCTCGAGAATGAAGGAATACGGCCACCTGCTGGAAGACGACCCCCATTACGCCGAACGGGCGTCGAAGTTCAGCGCGACGGTCAAGGACATCCACGAATTCCTCGTCGACCTCCCCTTCGTTCCGCCGACGGGAACGATCGACAAGCGCGTCACCTACCAGGACTCGTGCCACCTCGCCAACGCGCAGAGAATCACGGACGCGCCGAGGACGATTCTGACCTCCATACCGGGCGTTGACCTCGTCGAGATGGAGCGTTCGGACGTGTGCTGCGGCGCGGGAGGGACGTATACCATCACGGAGAGAGATTTCTCGCTCCGTGTCCTCGATTCCAAGATGAAGAACGTCGGCAAGACAGGGGCAGACGTGCTGGCGACGGCCAATCCGGGATGCGTGCTCCAGCTCCAGTACGGCACTCAGAGGTACGGCCCGCCGGTTGAGATCGCGTACGTGACCGACCTGCTGGACGAGGCGTACCAACGGGAGGACGGCTGAACCGTGGAACTGGGTCTGACTGGCAAGGTCGCACTGATTACCGGGGCCAGCGACGGCCTCGGTAAGGCGACCGCCATAGCTATGGGACACGAGGGCGTCAAGGTCGCCATCTGCGCCCGAGACCCGGAGCGCCTCGAACAGGCCGCGGACGACATTCGCAATCTCACCGGCGGGGAAGTCCTGGCAGTGCTGGCCGACGTACGGAACCAGGATCAGATTGAGCGATTCTTCGAGGAGACCATTCGCCGATTTGGGCGGCTCGACATCCTGGTGAACAACGCGGGCGGGTCGGCGGCCGGACCTCTGCTGGAAACGGACGATGCCATCTGGCACGGCGATCTCGATACAAAACTCTTCGGGGCGCTCAGGTGCTCGCGGCTCGCGATACCGCACATGATTGAGGCAGGGAGCGGGCGTATCATCAACGTGACAAGCATCTGGGGGAAGCAGCCGGAAGCGGCGACAGTACCCACGACGGTGTCCCGCGCGGCGGGTATCGCCCTGACCAAGGCGATGTCGCGGGAGTTCGCGCCGCACGGCATACTCGTCAACACAGTCTGCATCGGCCTTGCTCGGAGCGGACAGTTCCGGCGAGAGTGGGAGGAGCTTCAGGCCGAGGGCACCGACCTGACGGAGGACGAGTTCTACGCTCAGCAAGGAGCAGGAATCCCGTTGGGTCGTATCGGCACGGCGGAGGAGGTCGCGGACCTCATCACGTTCCTCGCCTCGGAGCGTGCGAGCTTCATCACGGGCACGGCGATCAACATGGACGGTGGCGAGTCCGCCGTCGTCTGATAGTCTGCAATAGGGCGATGGCTTCCTTGAGCCAAGGTCGTATTTCGTTCGTAGCGAGTACTTCATCCGCCGTCATCCACCGGATATCGGCCACCTCGTCGAGGTCGGTGATTCGAGGTTCCCCTTCACGGTATTCTCCCATGAACAGCACGTCCACCACCGGAGTCCCGTCGTTCATGGAGAAGACCACGCTGCGAACGTATTCCAACTCAGCCGAAACAATGATGCCCGTCTCCTCCAGCACCTCACGCCGGACTGCAGTTTCGAGCACGTCGATGGGGCCGTCCTCTATCTCGACCTTGCCGCCGGGAAAGGCCAGCACTCCCGGGGCATGTTTGACGCCCTCACCTCTGACGATCATCAGGACGCGGTCGCCGCGCAGGACGGCGCACTGCGTATTCACGACAAACATCTCGCGGTCATCGGTCATCGTCCGCACCGCCTTTCTAATACTAAATCGTTCTGACTACGTCGTAATTTGCATGACCAGCGTCCCCATCCGTCATTCGTACGAAAATAAGCCCAGGCGAACCTGTCGTAGGGGCAACCCTTGTGGTTGCCCGTCCCCGCTACGTGCCCATTTTCATCCCTCGGTGTGCAGACGGCAAGGCTGCATGGATAATTCCTCTGAAAATAACCCCCGTCCAATCTCCCGTAGGGGCGATTCGCGAATCGCCCCTACCGCCATTTTCATGATTGGTGGTGTCGGTGACAACCGACATGGGCGATTCCTCTGAAAATAGGCTCAGACAAACCCATCGTAGGGGCCCCGTTCCCGGCGCCATCCGTCATTACCCTGAAAATAACCCCCGTCCAATCTCCCGTAGGGGCGATTCGCGAATCGCCCCTACCGCCATTTTCATGATTGGTGGTGTCGGTAACAACCGACATGGGCGATTGCTATGAAAATAGCCCGCCACACACCCACACCGTCATTCCTGCGAAGGCAGGAATCCATCCCCGGCCGTTGCCGTGGGGCAGGTGAGGACAGGAGCGGCCACCGCCATTTTCATCCCCTTATGTGGCCTTCGCAAGGCCATCCGTCATTCCGGTGAAGGCCGGAATCCAGAGAGCCCGATCAGTAAGAACACGGCGGCATCACACAGAATTGGTATAATTCGGCTTGAACGCCTCGATCCGAATTCTCCAGTAGTCCGCCGTCCACGTACCGTCAGTGTACAGGGTCGACCGGGTGACCTCCTCGACACGCGCGACTACCTCATCGCGCTGATTTGGCGACAGTGGAGAAAGGTAGTCCCAGCCGAACATGCGGAGCCACTTGCTCATTCCCTCTTCGCCGCCGTCGAGCGGAGTCGGCCTCTCGAAGTGGTCTGAGTACGCGACGCGGAAGTCGCGGCTTTCCAGGAGAGAGACGTACTCGTCCAGTGGCGGGAAGTACATATCGGGCCTGTATACTTCGGTGCCGTCTTGCTCCAGCGAGTCCAAGGCCTCACCCACTGCGGTCATGATCGCCCGGATGTTATTCTCGCCACCGAACTCCGCGACGAAACGCCCGCCGGGTCTCAACGAACGCCACACGGACTCGACGACCGCCTCAGGTGGACGGACCCAGTGGAGCACCGCGTTGGAGAACACCGCGTCGAACTCGCCGTCGAAGGGCAGCCATCGGGCATCCACTACCTCGAACCGGATGTTCGAGTAGTTCTGCGATGCGACCCCAACCATGTCCTCGGAAGAGTCGATGCCGACCACCTCCGCGCCCGACTCTGCTATATGGTTGGTGAGGTGACCGGTGCCGCATCCGAGATTGAGGATGCGCTCGCCCGGCGCGGGAGCCAGCATTTCTACGACCCCCCTGCCCCGCTCCCATACGAACGAGTGGGCGCTGTCATACCGGCCGGCGTCCCATACTCGCTCCGTCATCCCACGTCGCCGACCTGGCCGCGCTGGCGGAGGGCATGATCGACCAGCACGAGGGCCATCATCGCCTCGACCATAGGCACAGCCCGGGGCAGAACGCACGGGTCATGTCGTCCCCTGCCCGACAGCTCCGTCGGGTTGCCGTCCTCGTCGACCGTTTCCTGCGGCATCATAATGGTCGCCACAGGCTTGAACGCGGCTCGAATGACGATGCTCTCGCCGTTGGAGATGCCGCCCTGAATGCCGCCCGAGTAGTTCGTGCGTGTCCTTATCCGGCCTGCCTCGTTGTAGAACGGGTCATTATGCGTGGAGCCCGTCATCGTTATGCCGCCGAACCCCGACCCGACCTCGAATCCCTTGCAGGCGGGCAGCGAGAGGACCCCCCTCCCGAGCTCGGCTTCCAGCTTGTCGAACACCGGCTCTCCCAGTCCCGGCGGGACGTTGCGAGCCACGGCCTCGACGACGCCTCCGAGAGTGTCTCCGGCCTTTCGCGCCTCGTCGATGCGCTCGATCATCCGCTCTACTATATCAGGATCCGGGCACCGGACGATCGTCGACTCGACATCGGACATCGCCACGGTCTCGGGGTCCACGTCGGCCACCATGTCGGAGACCTGCTTCACGTAGCCGACGATCTCGACGCCGAACTCCTGGGCGAGAATCTTCTTGGCTATCGCCCCCGCAGCCACCCTGCCGATGGTCTCCCGCGCGCTTGCGCGTCCTCCCCCCTTCCAGTTGCGGACGCCGTACTTGACCTGATAGGTGTAGTCGGCATGCGACGGGCGGAACTTCGTCCGCATGTGCTCGTAGTCCTTGGAACGCTGGTCGGAGTTCCAGACGCCGATCATGATCGGCGTGCCAAGCGATCTGCCCTCGAACACGCCTGACAATATCTGTGCCTCGTCCGACTCGCGGCGCTGGGTGGTTATCCGGCTCTGTCCGGGGCGGCGGCGTGCAAGCTCCTTCTGAATGTCCGCGATGTCGATCTCGATCAGTGGCGGACACCCGTCCACGACCACTCCGACAGCGTCGCCATGCGACTCACCCCACGTCGTGATGCGGAACATCTTTCCAAACGTATTTCCCATACTCGCGCCCTTATTGAGGTGACTTGCACCCTGTGTGTAGCCCCGTAACTGTTCAGAGTCGGTGAGATATGCAGGAATTGTCCTCCTGCTGTCATTCCGATGAGCGCAGCGACGAAGAATCTACAATCTCTCCCCCGCCGGGGGAGAGATACAGAGAGGGGGTCTTTGCAATTCAACTCACGGAGACTGAACAGTTACGTAGCCCCCTTTATGCTACCATCACCAACGGACGCTGTGGTACGATTCAAGGAACAGGCGCCCGTCCGACGAGTAAACTAGGGCCCGGGTCGAACACCTGCGAGCGCCTATCTTCTCCGGAAGAATGAGTGCCACTCGCAGCCCGGGCCCCGTCGGACTCCGACCACCAACGCCCCCACCCCATTGACCGAACGAGTTGCCTAACGCCATTGCATTGGTAGGTAATTCATGACGGTTCGTTCCGACTACCTGCAATTTATGTAACACCGCGCCCAACCCGTCATTCCTGCGCAGGAACGTCACCCCGTACCCTGATACGGGGCAGGAATCCAGAAATTCTGGCAAGGCGAGAATCCTGCCATATTGCTCCAATCTTGCCTACTCACCTTTCAAAGTATTCCATCTACTAGCCCCGCACAGACCCCGTCCAAGTGTCCCGCCGGTTGTCAATCGCCGTTTTGACGTGTGAGAACACATGGCCTACTCTGTTCTTGACGCAGAAACGGCTTGGCCTGAAGTACCCGAAACCGTGAAACCGAGCAAGATGATTCGTGAAGAAAGCCTCGAGAATTGGAGCAAGTCACATATTCTCAAACCGTCTCACATTCTCAGACCGTCTCATATTCTCAGACCGTCTCATATTCTCAAACCGTCTCATATTCTCAAGCCGTCTCACATTCTCAAACCGTCTCACATTCTCAAACCGTCTCACATTCTCAGACCGTCTCACATTCTCAAACCGTCTCATATTCTCAAACTGTCTCACGCCGAACGGCTCATACCCCCTGCGCGCCGCCAATTCACCTACGATACTCCCTGCCCGGAAGGCCCTGTACGCAGTGCATCGCCCGCAGCACCTGAAGAAAATACGAGCGAGCCAGCGATTCTCAAACTGTTTCATATTCTCAAACTGTCTCACGCCGAACGGCTCATACCCCGGTGCGCGTCGCCATGTCACCTACGAAACTCCCTTCCCGGAAGGCCCTATACGCAGTGAGCCGCCCGCAGCACCTGAGGAAAATACGAGCGAGCCAGCGATTCTCAAACTGTCTCATATTCTCAAACCGTCTCACGCCGAACGGCTCATACCCCGTGCGCGTCGCCAATTCACCTACGATACTCCCTGCCCGGAAGGCCCTGTACGCAGTGCATCGCCCGCAGAACCTGAGGAAAATACGAGCGAGCCAGCGATTCTCAAACTGTCTCACGCCGAACGGCTCATACCCCGGTGCGCGCCGCCAATTCACCTACGAAACTCCCTGCCCGGAAGGACCTGTACGCAGTGCATCGCCTGCAGAACCTGAGGAAAATACGAGCGAGCCAGCGATTCTCAAACTGTCTCATATTCTCAAACCGTCTCACGCCGAACGGCTCATACCCCGTGCGCGTCGCCATGTCACCTACGAAACTCCCTGCCCGGAAGGCCCTATACGCAGTGAGCCGCCCGCAGCACCTGAAGAAAATACGAGCAAGCGATTCTCAAACCGTCTCATATTCTCAAACCGTCTCACGCCGGCGAGGCCATCATCGCCTCCAATGCCGGACGGTCGGCTTTCGTTGACGACTATCGGCCTCTGCCATAGACTACCCCGCGCGTGATTTCAAGCACGGCACGGAGGTCCACGATGAAATTGACTTGCGACCAGAAGGACTTCTTCGAGACGTTCGGGTTCCTGGTATTCCGGCAGCTGCTGACACCGGACGAGGTTGCCACGATGCTGCGCGAGTCTGACGACATCATGGCCGAGGTGCGAGGCGGCGCGACGTTCGACGGCAGCAAGTGGCAGGCCGTCCAGCCGTTCTTCGAGCGACGCCCCTTTCTGCAAAGCCTGATTATCGACTCGCGGATTCTCGGTATCGCGGAAGGGCTGCTCGGCCCCGACATCTTCCTCGACGTTACCGAGGGGAACCTGCACGTAGGCGATACACCGTGGCACGGCGGCGGGAACGACTGCGAGATACTCCCGCACGTCAAGATCGGGTTCTACCTCGAACCTCTGACCAGGGAGACCGGCGCGCTGAGGTTTATCCCCGGCTCCCACAAGGGGGACTTTTCGGAGCGGCTCAATCGCATCAGCCGGCGCATCGACGACCCGGACGCCAGGGTCTGGGGCGTCCCGCTCGATGAGGTGCCGTCCTACGCGGTAGAGACGACGCCGGGCGACGTCGTGGCTTTCAAGGAAAACACGTACCACGGAGCGTTCGGCGGCCACGCCGGACGGCATCAGCACGCCATCAACTACTTCCAGAAGCCGAAGACCGAGGAGCAGATGGCCCTGCTGCGGTCGTACTACGAGGAGATGACGTACTCTTTCCATCCGGTTGCGCAGAATCTCGAACACGAGGACTCGCGAATGAGGGCATTGCAGGCAGACCTGGTCGAGTGGGGATTCGAGACGCAGAGCGTGTGAGCCGGTGAGGACTCACCTCAGAGGGCGCGGAGATCGCGAAGGAGAATAGACCATGACAATCGAAACACTGGCACAGGAACTGCAAGCGGCTCAGCGGGAGGTCGCGGACTCGCTGGCAGGCGCCACCGAACAGGAGCTGCACACGGCCCCGGAGCCGGGAGAGTGGACGGCGTCGGAGGTGGCCGCGCACGTTATCGAGATGCAGGCCATGTGGATGGAGAAGATCGCCAACGCCGACCAGGAACCCGATCTCGCGCGTTCCCACAGCGAGATAGACCGGCGCACGGCGTCCGTCGAAGCGCACAGCGGAGACGACATCGCAACGGTCACAAGGCGGCTGAGCGAGTCGTGTCAGCGAACGCTGGAGATACTGCAGGGGATGTCATCGTCCGACCTCGAACGTCCTGTCACCTACGGGCCTAGCGCGAAGTCGGGGACGGCCCTCCAGGCAGCGAGCTCGCTCGTCATCTCCCACCTCTCGGAGCACGCGCTGCAGATTATGGCGACCAGGCGAGCCGTCGGAGGCGGATAAACGACTCACCAACTGGGCAGGTTGCGATCGTAATCGGCCTATCGCCGGCTGAGGTGTTCAACGACCGCTTCGGCAAGCGCGCCAATGCTTCGGCGGGTGACGGTGATGACACGAGAATCGCCCTTGGCCTCGAAGTGCGACGACACTCGATGGTCGAGAACGGTGCTGCCCCATATGACGATGACGTCCGCCCAGCGGCGGGCGGGGCGAAAGTAGCGGTCGTCCTTCGACTTCGTGCCGTCGACGAACCGCCACTCGATGCCACGAGGCGACTTCTCACGTATCTCCCGAGTCTTCGCCTCGGTGCCACCAACGACCAGGACCTTGCTGACGTTGGCGCCGGCCAGCGCTGAGGCCATTGCCTCCAGGGAACTGCGGTCTTTTGAGCCGCCGCAGATCGTGCAGCGGACCTGGTCCACGAGCAGGCTGCGGCTTGCTTCGGCCTGCCTCCGGCAGTCGCCGTTGCCGCAGTGCCAGAGGAATGCCGTTTCGAGGGCCTCGCGGGCGCGGCCAACCTTCTCGGACGCGATGTTGGTGCGATTGGGGCGCGAGGATATGATTCCCGCGCGCGACAAGGCCTCGCGCGCGGTCTTCTGCGCGCCGGGCGTGGCGATGCCGAAGTCCTTGAACATCCGCGCGATTGCAATATCGGGCACGGCAAGCGTCTCCGTGAGACCATTCGACGTACTGTAAGGCTGGTGTCCGGGCGTCTAAAGTGGAGCTGCGGTGAGGTCAGGCGCCGATAACTTTCGGGCAGTGTATTCTCGACACGGCTAGAAGGGCCAAAGGATCACCGCCGCGCCCAACGCCAAGAGGCCGAATATCAACTCCGCGACACCCAGGGGAAGTCCGCCTTCGTGCCTCCTTCTGATGGACATTATGCCCCTAATGACGAACATTATCCCAACGACCAGAATAACCGTTGGGATAATGAACTTCGGGATGAGGAAGACCATGTACGTGCCTCCTCACGCTCGAAGCTAGTGTGCCTTCCGTTAGAGTGAAAGGGTCAGCCCTGCAGGTTAGGTACCGAAGCGCACCGAGGCGACGGGGTCGCTGTACTCAACGCCCTTGGTGGCCCAGAAGATCGTGGCTATCTCGTCGACGGCGGCCACGAGGCTTTCGGCGGCCTCTTTGTCGACACCCTGCTTGTTGGTGGACGCGAGCTTTGCCGCTCCCCAGATCTTCGAAGGCAGGTCGGGATGGTCATCAAGGTGCTCAGGCTTGAAGTAGTCGTTGCTGAGGATGTTAAGCTCGCGCTTGCACAGCTCGGCGTGCTCCTCCTTGACGGCCACGTAGCGGGAGAAAGAGTTGCCCGACGCGGCATCCATACCGCTGCCGTCCATGGCCTCGATGCGGACGACCATCTTCAGCACGGTCTGAGCGGCGATCTTTGCCGCGATGGGGTCGTAGATGCCGCAGGGGATGTCGCAGTGAGCGTGGACCTCACGAATGGCTATTAGTCGTTTCAGTGTTTGAATCATGGTGGGGAACCGTCCTCCATTGTCTGATGTTTTGGCGAACTGAAGGGTATCAAGATGGCCGTAGACGCGCAAGGGAAACCGGGTAAGGGCGCAGCATCTTGTTGCCCTTTTCTTCCGTGTTCAGACGTAACTGTTCAGAGTCGGTGAGATATGCAGGAATTGTCCTCCTGCTGTCATTCCGATGAGCGCAGCGACGAATAATCTACAAACTCTCCCTCGCCGGGGGAGAGATACAGAGAGGGGGTCCTTGCAATTCAACTCACGGAGACTGAACAGTTACGTTCAGACGGTCGACTTGACCGATAAGCACGTATGCGCTAGTATTGATCTGCGACAACCAGGGCGCGGGCTATTTTGTGGAGACCGAAATCCTCATCCCGGAAAGGGGTCTCCGGCATACGCCCAGGCTGGCAAAGTAACAAAGTGTTGCGAAATGTTACAGAACTTCCGAATCTTAGGCAGATGCGCTTGACAATAAACTAGGGAATGGCAAGAGCGATAAATCGATCTCGTCGGTAGGCGAACCTTCTCAGAATGTGCCTAAATGGATGCCCTCCTTAGACACCCCATCGACCGCGTCATAGGAGGAATTCTCCACCTCTCCCACTGAATTCGATTGCTCTGGGTGTGGGCGTGCAACAGGTGAGTTGTCAGGCAAACCCCGTGTTGGACAGGGCTCTACGCCGTTCGATAGCATGGGCAGGCCATGGCCGAGTACGACGATACCAACTACTGCCAGCGGTGCGGACACGCTCTTGAGCAGCAAGAGTTCGAAGGTAAGCCGAGGCCGACGTGCCCGAGCTGCGGGCTCGTGGTCTTTCTCGACCCCAAGGTCGCGGTAGTGGTGCTGGTCTCGGCCAACGGCAAGCTGCTCTTCGTTCAGCGTGGCGTGGAACCGCAGATCGGCAAGTGGTGCTTTCCCGGCGGGTATGTGGACAGGGGCGAGGAGGTTGAGGCGGCGGCGCGCCGAGAAGTCCTGGAGGAAACGGGCCTGGAAGTCGATGTCACGGGGCTGATCGGCGTCTATTCATTACCATCGAATCCCGTGATCGTTGTGGCGTACTCGGGCAGGATAGCCGGTGGTGAACTGATGGCGGGTACGGATGCCCAGGACGCGGACTGGTTCGAGGCGGGCGGCCTTCCTGACCTGGCATTTCCGCACAATGTGCTGATCATCGAGGACTGGGAGCGGACTCAGTAGGCCGGCTAGTACTCAATCAACTTGAATATGATGAATAGGCAAATGCCGATTTGTCCTCTCTCCCGTCGTGGGAGAGGGCTAGGGCCTGCCCCGTACTCGATACGGGGGTGAGGGTGTTTTGAATAACCTTCCAAAATCATATGGAACCGGTACTAGTACTCAATCAACTTGAATATGATGAATAGGCAGATGCCGATTTGTCCCCTCTCCCGTCGTGGGAGAGGGCTAGGGTGAGGGTGAGGGTGAATCGTAATATCAAAACCATGTTGACATGGTACTAGTCCGAGGATATGTCCTCGTCGGGTCCCTGACTGAGCGGCGGAGGCGAGTACGGAGTCGTCTTGCGGGCGGTGGTGATGAAGCCGGTGTGACCGATCATCCGGTGATCGGGACGGACGCTCCGGCCACGGACCGACCACGTTCGCATGAAGATCTCCGTAGTCTCGATCATCCCGAAGGTGTTGGCGTCCTCCAAAGCCATGACAAGCTCGTGAACTTGGAGCACCGTCGGGAGGAAGCACAGGATGACGCCACCGGGCACGAGGGCATCGACCGCGTGTGGGACGACGTGCCACGGTTCGGGAAGGTCGAGGACGATGCGGTCGAGGTCGGACTCAGAGATGCTCTCCGAGACATCGCCGTTCTTGAAGGTCACCTGCGGATGCTCAGGCATGATGGCGGCGAGGTTTTTCTGGGCACGAACGGTCATGTCCTCTCGGATGTCGTAGGTCAATACCTTCCCCCGTTCGCCGACGGCGCGGGCCAGGGCTATCGTCAATGCGCCGGAGCCGGTCCCTGCCTCCATGACACGTGCGCCGGGGAAGATGTCGCCGTAGGTGATGATTGCGCCGATGTCCTTCGGGTAGACTACCGTGGCCACGCGCGGCATGATGCGGATGAAGTCGGCCATGCCGGGCTTGACGACGATGAGCGCATGGCCCTTTGATGTCCAGATGCGAACGCCCTCCGGCTCGCCGATGATGTCGTTGTGATGGAAGGTGCCGAGATGGTTCTGGTCATCCTTGGCGCTCTTCAGCGAAACGAGGTAGCGCCTGCCCCGGCGGTCGAGGATGAGGGCCTGGTCGCCCTCGTGGAAGATGTAGCGGGCGTGTGTGGGCATGGTGGACTTGATGCGGTGTCTCTCTGTCTGATTCGGGCTGACCGATGGATTCCAGCCTGCGCGGGAATGACGGGGCTGTGGGGAATCCAAACGAGAGTCCCGTCACGGGCGATGGTTTATCGATAGCAGGTTGGTTGCCTACCGGCCGCGGGCGGCTCCCTCGGGTTCGAGCACTCCAACTCGCTTTAGGACTTCGTACACCTCGCTCGCGCGGGCCTCACCTGCGTCGGGGTTGGGCGGGCGGACATCGGAGTTTTCGATGACGCCCATGTATTTGAGGATGTACTTGCAGACCGAGTAGGCGTGTGGGTCGAAGGTGCAGTAGTTCAGGATGGGAACAAGCTTGCCATAGTAGAGGTCTCGGGCCTCGTCCCACCGCTCATGCTTGACCAGCTCGTGCAGCCTCACCTCGTGTTCCGGGACGAGGGTAGCACTGCCGGAAATCACGCCGTCTGCTCCCATCTGGTAAGCAAGGAAGCTCATGAGGTCCCAACCGCACAGGACGGGGATATCGAGGAGTTGTTTGGCCTCGTAGTTCTTATCGGGAATGCCGCTGATCTTGAGGGCGATGATGTTCTCGGTCCGCTGCGTGAGTGGGAAGATGTCGTCGCGGATGGAGACCTCGCCGCGCATGCCCTGGTCGTAGAGCATCACCGGGACGATGTCGGCAAGGCGCAGGAAATAGTCGTGGGTGTCGCCGTCTATCGGGGGACGGGACATGACGTAGTCCGCGCCGGTCTCGGCGGCAATTCGTCCAACTGCCAGTCCATCATCGAAAGTGGCGTTGATGATGCCAACTCCGACCGGAACGGCGCCGTTCACATAGTCGACCACGGCTTTCGCCGTGTCCCTGCGCTCGTCCATGGTGTAGGTGTCGTACTCGCCTATCTTGCCCTGCACGACGACGCTTGTCGCACCGGCATTACGTACACGGTCGATCTGACGGAATATGCCTTGAACGTCGATCTCATTCGACTCGGTGTACGGGGTCATGAGCAGGGTGTTTACGCCGTCGAGTCTCTTCATGGAGTCAGCCTCCTGAGGTATGCAGGTAGTCTCATTGGTGCGTGGGGATTGTAGGCGTGGGCGAGCGAAATGGCAAGTTGGCAGAGGTTGTTACTAGACGGCGATGCGGGCCCAGTGAATATCCATGTATTCGCCGTCTCCGGCGTAGAAGACGACGAGGACCTCGCCGTTGGAAAGCAGGACGCCGCGCGGATGTCCGAATCTCCAGGCAATCATGTCGTCCCACAGCTCGCGCTGCGTTCGCTTTCCATGCGCGCCGGACTCTGTCCCCTCGGCGCTGCTGTAGACGGTAAGCTGTGGCGCGGCGTCCCACGTCTCGCCGAAGTCGTCGCTGAGGGATGCGCCGATGCCATTGATCTTCCGGCGGTCGGGGTAGACGAAGAGAACGCGGTCGCCACCAAGCGGAATGGGCATACAGTGCTGACCGGAGACGCCCGTGCCGACCGGCTCCGTCCACGACGTGCCGTCGGGCGATCCCCAAGAGATGTGGATATCGATGTCGGTGCTCAGGGTAGGATCGTGCGTCCAGTAGGCGCCGACGTGTCTCCCCGATTCGGGATGCTTGGCCAAGCGCACGTCCCAGTAGTATTTCTTTCCGGCTGGGTGCTTGGCCATGGTGGCGAATTCGGGCCACGTCTTGCCGCCGTCGTGTGAAAGGCGGAGGTAGGCTCCCTGGTCCGGCGGGCCGTCGTCGTTGAAGTCCTTCCAGGTCTCGTAGGGCTGGGCGAGGACGCCGTTCGGCAGGGCTGTGATCGCCTCCGTAACCGGGGACGCGCCTCGGTGGGGATGAACATCCATCAGGCGGCGGGGGCTCCACGCTCGTCCTCCGTCGGTGGAGGTCGTGTGAAAGATGCGCATGGGCAGGATGCCCTGATTGCGCTGATTGACGAACGGGAGGGTCGGATCGGAGCGGTCGACCCACAGTCCCGTGGCCGTGAGCACTCCTAATCCGGTCTCGACTATGGAGAGGGTCTTTACCTCGCCCAGAGTGCCGTCCTCCCAAGCGCCCTTGCCGTAGCCGTCGTACACAAGATTCCATGCTCCATCGAGACCATTTCCCGCGTAGAGGAGGATGTGACCGTCGAGAGAGTCGTGCTCGCCGCCGGCCCGAAACGTGACGAGTACCTTGCCGTCTGCGGTGAGCGCGATGTCGGTAAACGCGGTCGACCGTTGGTGTCGTGGCGCTTGGCGAGCGTTGTGGACGAGGCCTGATGCGGTGACGTGCATAGCGGTTTGTATCCTGCAGGGTGTGTGGAGTCTTGTGAGTAGACTATACCAAGCCGAGACGATCCCTACCTAATATTTGTGGCGGGCGATGAATTCCCGCTTTCGGAGGCTATTGCATAACCACAGCGCGTGTCATTCCTCTGAAAATAGACCCCGGCCAACCGGCATTCGTAGGGGCGGGATTCAAACCCGCCCTTCAGAGCACCAACGCCACCGCCACACCGTCATTCCTGCGAAGGAACGTCACCCCGTACCCCGATACGGGGCAGGAATTCATCCTCCGTCTTCTGCCACGCGAGGACGACGAGGCCAAACCCATTTTCATGATTGGTAGTGTCGGTGGCAACCGACATGAGCGATTGATAGGTTATGGCACCCTCTCACGAACTGCAATCAGAACCCGTCGAGTCGTCCTTGGACGGGGCGTTCGTGTGAATCGTCGTCTTGGTGGTCGAAGCCTGAGACGCCCACGCCGACCAAGCGGAACTGACGGCCGGGCTGAAGCTCGCGCTCCATGAGCGCGGAGGCGATGGCGGCGATCACGTCGGCGGAATCTTCCGGCTGGGTGAGGGACCTCTGACGGGTGAACGTCGTGAAGTCGGAGAGGCGGAGCTTGAGCTTGACTGTGCGTCCCTGCAGGTCGGCGTCTGCGAGCTGACGGGCGACCCGCTGGCTGAGGCGGGCGACGAGCTCTCGCAGCATTTCGGGACTGCCGGTATCTTCGGCGAGGGTCGTTTCGGCGCTGATCGACTTTGTCTCGCGTGAGACGACGACGGGACGTTCGTCGTGGCCGAGGGCGAGTTCCCGCATCATAGTCCCGTTCTTCCCGAACCACGCGGTAAACCAGCCCTCAGACATACGCGCGAGTTCCCCGATGGTCTCGATTCCTTCGGCTAACAAGCGCTCCGAGGCCTTCGGGCCGATGCCCCAGAGCTTGCGGACAGGGAGGGGCGCGAGGAAGTCACGCTCCGTTCCGGGAAGTACGACGGTCAGTCCGTCCGGCTTGTCCATGTCGGACGCGATCTTGGCTATCGACTTGCTGGTCGCAACGCCGACGGAGATCGTGAGGCCGACCTCATCGGCGACCCTTCGCCTGATTTCCGCGGCGATGGACTCGGGGGTTGTCCCCGGTCCGACGCGGGCCGATACGTCGAGGAAGGCCTCGTCGAGAGACAGCGGCTCGATGAGGTCGGTAATGTCGTGGAATATCTCCATGACCCGGCTGGAGACCTCGTGGTAACGGTCGAATCGAGGGGAAACTCGAATTGCCTGAGGGCAACGCTGCATCGCAGTGTGCATCGGCATTGCTGAGCGGAGGCCGAAGTCCCTTGCCTCGTATGATGCGGCGGCGACTACGCCTCGCGTCGCGGGACTGCCTCCGACGACCACGGGCTTGCCGCGCAACTCCGGGTTATCGAGCTGTTCAACTGAGGCGTAGAACGCGTCGAGGTCGGCGTGAAGTATGTGGCGCATGGCGGTCTACTGCTGGGACGAATTGCGTACTTCGTAGGAATCGTTGAGTAGTACCTATTATGTAGCGCTCCGGTGGTAAGGGCCCTTTTGCAGAGGAGCCGACAAGTCTGCGTAGAAAGACCAACTTTTGCATTTATGTAACATATCGTAACATTCTGTAACTTTTGCCCCCGGCAAACGTTGAACCACTCCAATGAGCAGGCATAGAGAAAGGATAGTCCATACGTTCTATTTCGTCAAATTCAGTATTGACAGTCGGAAGATGACCAGTGGACAAGGGTAAAACCTGTCCCGAATTGAGACTGTGGGGACGGTCGATTTGTCGCCGCGTGATGTATACTCCGTGACGTTATCGACCGAATATGAACTTCAGCTACGACCTCCAAACATTCCGCGGAGACGTCTTTGGCGGCATCACCGCAGCGGTGGTGGGGCTGCCAGTTGCATTGGCCTTCGGCGTAGCGTCGGGGCTTGGCGCGGTTGCCGGAATCTATGGCGCGATCTCGGTAGGATTCTTCGCAGCGGTCTTCGGGGGCACCCGGTCTCAGATATCCGGCCCCACCGGCCCGATGGCCGTGGCGATGGCGGTAGTCGTCACGGCCAACGCTGACAACCTCGCCGAAGCCTTCACGATCGTCATCATGGCGGGGTTGATACAGATCCTCCTCGGCGTACTCAGAATCGGTCGTTTCGTAGCCTACACGCCGTACTCGGTGATATCCGGGTTCATGTCGGGCATCGGCGTCATCATCATCCTGCTGCAGACGTTGCCGTTCCTAGGAGCAAAGGTCGCGGAGGGCGGGCCGTTGGGAGCGGTCAAGGCTTGGCCGGACGTGATACCGAATATCAACTACGGCGCGTTCGCCATCGCAGCTGTGACTCTGGCCGTTGGAGTGTTGTGGCCAAACAGGCTCAGACAATATCTGCCCCCTACACTTGCGGCACTGCTTGCCGGGACGCTGCTCAGCGTCCTATGGCTGACCGACACACCGGTTATCGGCGACGTACCGACCGGGCTGCCGGATCTCCGACTTCCGGAACTTTCGGTGGGCGCCCTTGGTAGGTCCATTCAGCCTGCGCTGATCATTGCTCTCCTGGGCTCCATCGACAGCCTGCTCACCTCGCTAGTAGCGGATGCGATTACTCGCACGCGCCACAGCCCGAACCGGGAATTGATCGGACAGGGGATCGGCAATATGGCAGCGGGATTCATCGGTGGACTGCCAGGGGCGGGCGCGACGATGGGCACGGTAGTGAATATCCGCGCAGGGGGAAGCACGCAGGTTTCGGGGGTCCTGCGAGCGGTAATTCTCCTGACACTGGTCTTGGGGCTGGGTCGGTACGTGGAGTCAATTCCCCATGCCGCTCTCGCCGGCATCCTGATGAAGGTAGGTTGGGACATTATTGACTGGCGTTTTATCACCCGCATTCACCGCGTTCAGCGCGAACACCTGCTCGTCATGGTAATTACGCTCCTACTCACGGTATTCCTCGATCTGGTCACGGCGGTAGCGATAGGCCTAATAGCAGCGGGAATGGCGAGCGCGAGAGTATTAGAGCGCCTGGAACTGGACAGCGTCATCTCCGTGCCACTGCTTGATAGGAGTTTCCTCTATGAACAGAAGGAATTCGATTTGGAAGTGGAGGATGAGGAGGATGAGGAAGAGGTCGACCCATTCTCCGCGCGCGTCGGAATGGTGGCTCTCCGAGGAAGTTTTTCTGTCGCATCCTCGAACAAGCTGGTCAATACCATCAGCCTGGACATCCAGGAGCATCAGGTCGTCATCTTCGACTTCACGGACACGGTCTCAGTAGACGACAGCGCGGCCCTCGTCGTCGAGCAGCTGATCGACGTCGCCATGGACGAGGATACGGAGTGCATCGTAATGGGTCTGGAGGGCCGGCCCGCCACAACCCTCTATGCGCTCAACGTTCTGAGACGAGTTCCCGACGACCACATCGTCGAGACGCTTGACGAGGCAAGGGATATCTCGAAGCAGTTGCTCGGAGTGTAGCGGCGGCCTGACCTCGCAGCCGGTGTCAGCCTTTTAGGGACTCTCGAACGGGTCTCGGGGAGCGCTTTACAACTTTGCGGTCGCTTTGGGCCTGTCGTTTGCGGATATCGCGGCCCATCGTCTCGATGTCGTAGTCGAGCTTCTTCGCGTATTCGTCTCTGTACTTGCGAATTTCCTGAATTATCGCATCTTGAGTCATGGGGCTACTCCATTAGCGTCATTAGCTCGTCAGGCGTACAGATAGTCGGTGGCTCAACTTGGAACGACCGACACACTTGGTCTATCCGCTTTCTGAATGCCGCATTCGCAATATGGGTCATATTCCATGTTAGCAGATATTCCATCCCACCAACCGCCGCGACCGCAATATGATATGCGTCTGCATTCGCGCTTCCATGCATCGGAACACCAGTGATCAGCTGCTGAGCAAGGGCGTCAACCTGCTCCGTCACGTCCAACAAGGGCAGATTCTGCAAGGCCTCCAAACGTCTCATTGCCGCAATCCGGTCGCCGGCACTTGCCTCATCAATAACCAACTGAGAGGTATACATCTCAAAGTCAGTGCGAGTGACCCACCATTCCTGAGTGGCAATCTGGCGCGCCGAAATTAGGAGATCACGACTTCGACGCGCCGTAAGATAGCTCGGAATCGTTGTCTCAAGGTAGACGGACGGTCTCATTCTGGAACTGCCTCTACCTTGATTCTACCTCAATGAGCCGGATCCGTCGTTCGCAGGTCTCGCGCGGAGAGTACACGGACGGTCTTGCGTTTGTCACGGGCCCCGGCGTGTCGACGGATAGCCATGAGTAGGGCGGCGAGCCAGATGGCCGACATGAGTGTGATGAGTGACCAGTGCCAGTGGTAGAAGAGGGCGATGCCGGTGATGATGATGTTGACGAACGAGAGGGGTACGAGCACCTTCCAGCCGAAGGCCATGAGCTGGTCGATTCGGAGGCGTGGGTAGGTGCCGCGAATCCAGAAGATGACGAGGATGACGGCGTAGGTCTTCACCAGGAACCAGGCGACGGAGAGCGCGGTGTGGAGGGGACCGTCGAAGGGCATGTCGGGCCAACGCCAGCCGCCGAGGAAGAGGAGGGTCGTCAGGGCCGCGACGGTGAAGGTGTTGATGTACTCCGCGAGAAAGAAGACCGCCCAGTGAGCGCCGCTATACTCGACGAAGGGGCCGCCGACGACCTCGGACTCGGCGTGGTGAATGTCGAAGGGTGTGCGTCCAAGCTCCGCTAAAGCCGCCACGAGAAACAGGAACAGACCGAGCGGCTGAACGATGGCATTGCCGACCTTCGCCTCGGCCTGGTCGTTGACGATCTCGACGATGTTGAGAGACTGGCTCAGCATCGCCACGGCGAGGATGGCCATGATGAATGGCACCTCGTAGCTGACGAGCTGTCCGGCCGCGCGAAGTCCGCCCAGGATGGCGTACTTGTTTGCGGATCCCCACCCTGCCATGACGAGTCCAAGCACGGTCAGGACGGAGAAGGCGGTGATGTAGAAGAGGCCCAGGTCCATGTTGCGAAGGACGATGTCCTGCGTTATGGGGATGGTGACCCAGAGGAGAAGCGACGGGACGAAGACGGCCAGCGGCGCGAGCCAGTAGACTCGTCGGTCGGCCCAGGACGGAAGGATATCCTCCTTGGTGATGAGCTTGAGGGCGTCTGCGATGGGCTGGAGCGTGCCGTGGGGACCGACGCGCATTGGGCCCATGCGCTGCTGGATGCGGGCGAGGGCCTTGCGTTCCAGCCAGGTCAGCACGAGCACCATGACGGAGAGGAAAGCGAAGACGAGGGCTGCGCCGAGGGCATAGGCGATTGGTGACGGGATGTCTTGGAGAAGCTCAGTCATAGTGCGAATCGGACGTGGTGTAAGGGACTGATGGGCTGTACTAATTCCGACCCGAAGAGACCTTTAGGCGACTTGCCAGATGGGGCGACATAGGGAAGTGCAACCAACTCCGTCCAGCCTAAACTTCCGCCTTTCTGGATACCGGCCTTCGCCGGTATGACGGTTGTGTAAGAGGCAAAACCGATCGGAGGAGAGGTGGGATGGATGTCGCACATTGTCATCGGTCGACCTCGCCGAGGACGATGTCGAGGGAGCCGAGGATTACGACGGCGTCGGCGACGTAGGCGTCGCGGAGCATTGGTTCGAGGGCTTGGAGGTTAGCGAAGGAGGGAGCGCGGACCTTCACGCGGTAAGGGTGCTGGCTGCCGTCGCTGACGAGGAAGACTGCGAAGTCGCCGCGCGGTGACTCGGTGCGCTGGTAGACCTCGCCTCTCGGGGGGCGGGTAAGGCGACGGGTCTTGGCGGCGATGTCTCCTGGCTCCATCTGCTCCAACGCCTGCTCGACGATGCTCATGGACTGGCGCATCTCTTCAATGCGCACGTAGTACCTGTCCCAGCAGTCGCCGTGTTCGCCGACGGGGATGCCAAACTCGAAGCGGTCGTAGATGCCGTAGGGCTCCGATATGCGGACATCTTCGGGTACGCCGGTCGCTCTAAGCGCAGGGCCGGTGACGCCGAGGTCGATTGCCTCCTCCGCGCCGATCGCGCCGACATCCTTGGTGCGGGCGAGAAACATCTCGTTGTCGGACAGGAGCGCGTCGCACTCGTCGATGCCGCGCTTGAGCTGGTCGGTGAGAGTCACCATGCGGTCGGGGAAGTCGGCCGGCAGGTCTTCGTGAACGCCTCCTACGCGGATGTAGTTGTGCATCATGCGCGCGCCCGTCACGGACTCGAAGAGCTCTTGGATTCGCTCGCGCTCCCGGAAACCGTAGAGAATGGGCGTCATCGCGCCGGCGTCCAGTCCGTACACGCCGTAGAAGAGCATGTGGTTGGCGATGCGGTTGAGCTCGCACATGATGGTGCGGATGTACCACGCGCGGTCCGGAATCTCCAAGGCCATAATCTTCTCCACGGCCATGCAGAAGGCGAGTTCGCTGTTGAGGTTGCCGATGTAGTCGATGCGGTCGAAGAGGGTAACGATCTGTGAGTAGTCCTCGATCTCGCAGAGCTTCTCGGAGCCGCGGTGCAGGTATCCAATGTGTGGCTCGACCTTGGCGATGCGCTCGCCGTCGATCCACAGCACCATGCGGAACACGCCGTGCGTGCTAGGGTGCTGCGGCCCCATGTTGACCATAAAGTCGACGGGGTCGAGTGAGTCTTGTTGCGTGGGTTGGGTTTCTATTGTCAAGGTTAGACCGTGTTCAAGAAAAGCAAGGCCAGAGCCGCCTTTTCGGCAGAGGGCCGCTCCAAACCCCACGTCCCATTGACTTTCGAATAGCCGGATTCCGCCAGCACTGCATCCATGGTGCCCAGCGTCTCACAACCCTCCAGATAGGCCTCTACCGCCTCCTGCAGGGAGTCTCGCGCCTCTACAAGTGTGTCGCCGAAACTTGAAACGTCGAGATCTGGGCACCGGGCGACGTACAGGTCGCCTTCCCGAAATATCTCGGCCCTGTAGTTGATTGTCGTCATTGCAGTTGACCTTTCCCTGCGTGCTAGAAGGTCACCATCCCTATGTCAATCGTGACATTGCTTAATTCACCTTTCGGGTTCCTGTGTTAACAGATTCTGGAGTCCTGCAACCTTACCACTCCTCGTACTCGTGATACGGAAAACTCTTCAATCCGGGATGGCCTTCGAAGCCTTCGTAGAGAAAAGGTTGGGTGAAGGGTGGGTTCGTAGCATGGAGAGCGATCTCAACTGTGCTCACGAGACTCCGAGTCACTACTATGCTCACCGAACTCCGAACCACCTCCGACTTCCGGGTGGGCGCTCCAAGAGGTGAAGGGCTCTTTGGTCGCCTCAAGGGTGACGTCAACTGCTTGGCCGGGCGCCAGAACAACCGGGGTTGTCGGGCCAAGCTCAGTCCCGTTCGAGAGGTGGACCTCGATCCTGACCCGGCTGAGCGTCGCCTCGGTAGTGTTCTCCACCGTGCCCTTGAAGGAATTGGCAGCAGAGTCATATGACAGGATCAGCCGAGCTCCAGCCCTGACCTCGTCGTAGGCCTCGTTCCGCGCAAACTGTGTACCGGTCTCCTCGCCTTGCTCACCGGACTCTAAGCCACCACCGTGCTCGCCGGACCCTTCAGCCCTTGCACTTGAATCCGAATCTCCACGATGTTCGCCCGACTCCGAACTGTTGCTGCACCCGATGAGGGCGAGCGCCAGAACGATACCAGTCACCGCGAGAACCATCAAAAGATTTCTCATAGAGTTTTCTCCTACCTGTAATTCCTGTGTCTGAAAACAGCAGGGAATACAACGGCCTTACGTCTCAAAGGTTACACCAACTGAAGAAGTCGTCAGTCCTCCAAACTCCTGGGATTTCTCGGTCGGAAACTCGGCTATGAACTACCACTCCTCGTACTCGTGGTAGGGAAAGCTCCTGAGGCCGGGATGGCCTTCGAAGCCTTCGTAGAGGAGGAGCGGGCTGAGGTTGGGGTGGTCTTGGAAGACGACGCCGAAGAGGTCGTGGGCCTCGCGCTCGAACCAGTCCGCGCCACGCCAGACGTTCACAACCGTCGGAATGCGTGGCTCGTCGGGCGGGACGTTCGTCTTGACGACCATCTTGTGCCGTCTGCGGAGGGAGAAGAGGTGATAGTTGACCTCGATACGCTCGACGTAGTCTACGGCGGAGATGCAGCGGAGGTAGTCGAATTGGAGGTCGGGGTGGTCTTTGGCGATGCGACAGACCTCGGGGACCAACTCAGCGGCTATCGTGACGGTGACCTCGTCGACTGCGGCGCCGATCTCCATGGGGATGTCTCCGTAGACTGAAGGCAGTGTACCGGAAAGAGCTTCCCCCAAGGGGTCCAGACGTGCTGGCGCCAGTGCAGCCGCGCCGCCACGCGCTCGCGCAGGTCGAGAGGGTCTCGGACGGCCCTTACTCTGCTGCGTCACCGGACCGGGCGTCCTGCTTGATCTTTTCCTGTAGCTGGAGGAGGCCGTACATCAGGGCCTCCGGGCGGGGTGGACAGCCTGGCACGTACACGTCGACGGGTATGAGGTGATCGACGCCCATGACGACGGAGTACGAGCGGTAGTAGGGCCCGCCATTGGTCGCGCAACTTCCCATGGCGATTACCCACTTGGGGTCGGGCATCTGCTCGTAGAGGAGCTTGATCGGCTCGGCCATCTTCTTGACGACGGTTCCTGCCACGATCATGACGTCGGCCTGTCGGGGGGAGGGCCATGTGACGACGCCGAAACGGTCGAAGTCGTGATGGGACATGTGCGTGCTCATCATCTCGATGGCGCAGCAGGCGAGGCCGAAGGACAGGGTCCACAGCGAGTTCTTGCGCGCCAGGGCGAAGAGCTCGTCAGACTTGCCGACGAGGGTGTTGGGTATGATCTCTTGAAGGACGTTGTCGGCCGGGTTGTTGCCGCTTCCGGGTTGGTAGCCCTGCCCCAGTGTTATCTCCACTGCAGGACTCCTTTCCTCCAGCCGTAGATGACGCCGAAAAAGAGAATGGCGATGAAGATGAGCATCTCATAGAAGACGGCGGGTATCGATTCCAGGAAGACGACAGCCCAAGGGAAGAGGAATACGGCCTCGACATCGAAGATGAGGAACAGGATAGCGAAGACGTAGTAGCGTATGTGGATCTGGGACCAGCGATACGGGGCGGCGGGGATGCCGCACTCGTACGGGGAATCTTTGATCTCGGATGGACGCCTCGGCGCTACGACGCGGGAGAAGACGAACATTCCCACGACGGCCGCGAGGCCGGTCGCGCCGACGATCACGACGACTGTCCAGTCGAGCGCGAGTCCTTCCAAGTGGGTCCCCCTGAGCCGAATTTCATAACCAGTGTATCACCGCGCCGAAGGGTCTATCAAACGGGTGGCGCGTTGACATTCGCCGTCCGTGTGGTGACAATTCGCTCATTCCCGCAGAGTTGTAGGGAGGGGATCTCATGGTGGAGTGTACCGCCTGCAGAGTCGAGGTTGCTTCCTACGACCGACGCTGTTGGAACTGCGGGGCGGGCATTAGGCGTGACACAGACACGCTGTTCTCCGAGGCGCCGACCGACAAGGAGCTCCATCGAGCACAGCTGTGTCACCTGCTGGCACTGCCGGGAATGGTGATTTTAGTAATTGCCTACCCCGTGACGGCCGACACGCTCGGACTTTGGGCGCTGGCGCCGCTGAACCTGATCATCCCACTCGCCTACTGGTTATTGCGTCGGAAGTCGCGGTTCGTGCGAAGTCACGGAGCGGAGGTGGTCAACTTCCAGTTGCCGTGGACGCTGGCAATCTGCGCGGCATGGTTCTGGCTCGTCGATGTTGTTATATTTTGGGTACTGCCTATCGGCATTTCGATTGCTTTATTCCTATGGGTGATAGGGTCGGCGCTGGTCTGGATTGCCTCGATTGATGCGGCAAACGCGGGGGACGGAAAGTATCCCTTTAGGATCCCGATTTTCCGATTGGCCGGTTCGCGACTTGAGCGTTGAGGTCGTGCAGTATAGTGAATCGCCGACCAAACCCCGCAGGCTGACAGTTAAGATTGAGGGAGAGACAAGCCTATGGAGCAGTGTACCGCCTGCAGAGCTGAGATCGCCGCTTACGACCGACGCTGTTGGAACTGCGGGGCCGGCGTAAGAGGGAAAACCGAAAAGCTACTTGCCAACGCGCCGACCGATAAGGAGCTTTCACAAGCGCGATTGGCCCACTTGCTGGCGCTGCCGGGAATGCTGATCCTTGGCGTTCTCTTATACGCTGCGCTTGGAATATTCGGACTTCTAGCACTGGTGCCGCTAAACGTGATTCTCCCGTTGGTGTATTGGATAACGCAAACCAAGTCGCGGTACGTTCGGGGCCATGCGGCAGAAGCGCTCAACTTCCAGTTGCTATGGACTCTGGCAATTTACGTAGTGTGGTCCTTCGGCCCGCTTGGCGGAGCAGCGATTCGGGGTTTGGATTGGTACCTTGCGTATGTAGCGGTGTTGATGATCGGCCTAGTCTTCGTACTGATTTACTCGAACGATGCGGCAAACGCGGGGGACGGAAAGTATCCTATCCGGATTCCGATATTCAGATAGCTTGCCGGAGGGCGTGGGACCAACCGATAAGGTGCATTGAACCGCTGTCAAATCGACATCCAGAGTCGGCGTGGAAACAATCCGCCAATTCGGTACGCCGGTCCGGAGACGCTTCAATGGCGATATGTGACGTGTGCAAATCCGAGATACCGGTCTACGAACGACGCTGCCAGTCATGTGGAGCCGGTGTGGTTCGGGACGCCAACAGCCTGCTTGCCAACGCTCCGACCGACATGGAGCTATCGCGAGCACGGCTGTGTCATCTGCTGTCATTGCCGGGAATGATAATCCTGGCAATCCTCATAGACGTAGCCTTTGACAGGGTCGGGCTTTGGGCGCTGGCGCCGCTGAACCTGTTGATTCCGTTCGTGTACTGGCTGCTGCATCTGAAGTCGCGGTTTGTGCGAAGTCATGGCAAGGAAGTTTTGAACTTTCAGGTGTTGTGGACTCTAGTAATGTACACAATTTGGTACGTGCCATTTCCACTGGCGGAATTCGTATGGTGGCCTACGTATTTCACGGTTTGGCTGGGAGGCATGGTTGTGGTCTTGATCGCCTCGAAAGATGCCGCGAGCGCGGGGGACGGAAAGTACCCTATCCGGATTCCAATCGGTTGACGGCTTTCCGCACACTAACAAGTGACATCACATGGCATTACGCTATACTTGTATTGACATTACCGGTAACCCTTCGTAAGATTCGTCTCAACCTGTACCACGCTCTCGGGGGTCACGATGGCCCAGTGCCCCAGATGCAAGACTATGACGGCGTATCTCGACCGTCACCTCAAGACGTGCGGTCCCGAGGAAGATCCTGACAATGCCGTGGCCGTCGTCCTGACCGGGAAAGACCTCTTTCAGGCGTGCCTGAGCCACCTCTTGGCCCTTCCAGGAATGTTGATCTTCCTGGTTGGCTTTACGGAATTCGGCGTTCTTTCCCTAGTATCCCTGCACATTGCTGCTCCTTGGTTCTACCGATGGAATAACCCCGGATCTCAAATCATATGGAATCACACGACCGAGGCGCTCAACTTTCAGGTGGTGTGGACGGCGGCAATGTGGGCAGCGATGGTTATCGTCCCGTTCCTCGGGCGTACCCTCTGGCCGTTCGTATGGATCGCGGGAATGGTGGTGGTCTTATTTGTCGTCTTTGACGTGACAAACCATGGCAAGGGCAGATACCCCGTACGAATTCCAATATTCCACCGCCACTAATCGAACGGCGATGGGCAGGTTAGATCACCCTCATCCTGAAGTGCCCGCCAATAAAGGGGGTCCGATTGGCACATTGCAACAACTGCCATGCCGAAGTGGCAGTCTACGATCACTCGTGTCCGAAGTGCGGAGCCGACGTGGACCGGGGAAATGTTCGCCCAAGCTCGCTGCGAGCGAAGGTGCGATTCTGTCACCTTTCGGCGCTGCCGGGCATGGTGCTGGTCGTTGCCATAACTCCAATTTGGTGGATATTCGCACTGGCGCCGTTCAACATCATCGTCCCGTTGATACTGCGCTCAAATCATGCGCGGTCTCCAAGCGTACCGCAGCATTTGACAGAGGTACTGAATTTCCAAGTGGCGTGGTCGGCACTTATGTATCTTCTCTTTGTTCTCTGGGTATCTTCGGGAGTTGGGCTCTGGCCATTCGTATGGTTCGGAGGGATACTCATGGTCCTATTCATGACCTACGACGCGGGCAATGGCGGGGATGGTAAGTATCTCGTGCGCATTCCGGTGTTCAAGTGACGCAGGCTAGAGTCGCATATCAAGGCAATCAATGAAGCGAATCGCCTAACATGCCGGTCAACCTGCCATCATAGGTAGAGGAAGGAATAAGCCGATGGCGCAATGTTTCGCCTGCGGGCTTGAGTTGGCAGTGTATGCCCACCGCTGTCCGGAGTGCGGAGCGCACGTGCGACGAGGCATGGCTCGTTCCTATGCGGAGCGGCGGCGCGCCCGGATGTGTCACCTAGCGGCGCTGCCCGGAATGCTGGTCTTCATGCTTTCGTATCCCGCGATTGGGTTATTCGCGCTCGTGCCGCTGAATCTGATCATTCCGCTGATCTACCGTTGGCGTCATCCTGATTCCCCTACCGCACGGATGCACGCGACAGAAGTGCTCAACTTCCAGGTGCTGTGGACGGCGACTGTGGCCGTTCTTTGGCTCATCGCGGCATTTGCAACCCCGAACTACGATGAACCGTGGTCGTCGACATTCGCGTACTACATGCCGGACCAACCGCTCGTCGAGTTCCCCCGAACCGGCTACGACGCGACTCCGGAGCAACCTGCAGACGAAGAGGATGATGAGGACGACGGATCGCTTTGGGGCTTGGCAACGATGGCGTTCGGGTTATTGTCGCTAACATGGTTCGGGGGAATCGCCCTTTCAATTTTCCTTGCATACGACTTGGGCAATGGAGGGACTGGACGCTACCCCTTGCGCTTGCCGGTCTTCCGGTTAGGGTAGTCTGTGACTGCGGCTACCCACCGAACCAGCGAGCTAGCTCGTCCCTTGGAAACGTGGGCAGATCGCGAACTTCGTCCCGGAATCGGACTTTCAAGCCTTCCGCAGGTTCGGTAACTGTGCCAATCTCGTGGGCAGCGATGCCTTCCCGGTCGAGAGCGCGTTCCAACGCCGGAACGTCGCCGGGCCGGAGCGCGGCGAGCAGGGAGCCCGAGGCGATAAGGCCCAGTGGATCGAGGCCGAGCGCGTCGCATATCTCCCGGCATTCCGGGAGAACGGGAATAGCCTCCATGTCGAGCATCAGTCCGACGTTGGCCGCGGCCGCCATCTCGACGAGTCCGCCGGATAGCCCGCCCTCCGTCGGATCGTGCATGGCATGAACGTCGACGGTATCGCAGGCAATTGTCGCCTCGGTGACGACGCTGATACCCGGGCTGAAGAGAAAGTCTTTCGCGCGGTCGATGGTGTTCTGGGCAACTCCGCGGTCCAGCAGGACGTCCGAGGCCTCGCGGGCGAGAATCGACGCGCCCTCGACGGCGATGGCCTTCGTGAGGACGATGCTGTCTCCGGGCCGAGCGCCCGACGTTAGAACGGCGCGTTCCTTCGGGACTTCTCCCAGCATCGCACCGACCGCTATGGGGCGCGGCAGGTCGTAGGTGATCTCGGTGTGGCCGCCGATGACGGTGATGTTCAGGGCGTCGCAGGCCTCCTTGATCTGGCGGAAGATGCCCTCCACCTCGGACTCGGAGGCGCCGTCCGGCAACAAGAGCGTGGTCATGAGCCAGCGTGGCGTGCCTCCCATCACGGCGATGTCGTTGGCGTTGACCTGCACCATGTACCAGCCTATAAGGTCGGTGGCGAAGGTGATCGGGTCGGTCTTCGCCACGAGGTAGCGGTCGCCGAAGTCGATGAGCGCGGCGTCCTCCCCTGCCCTCGCGCCGAGCACGACACGGGGATCGCGCACGTCGATTTTGTCGAGGAGGCGAGACAGCAGGTCGAGGGGGAGTTTTCCAGGCTGCACGGGTCGGTTTCGCTCGAGTACTTGGGATGCGGAATATCGCCCACTAGACGGATGGTACCACCTGTGGACGGCAGCACGAAACTACCCAACAATACCCTGAATCCGTTTCACAGTGAGACGGGATGAGAACCTCCGCGCACTGGTATACTTCCTCCAACAATCTCTGCGTTACGAGTTCTCTGCACGTCACTTCACCAAGAGGAGATCGCTATGAACCAACAAAACGGAAGTCGATCGAGTGACGGATACCCTCTCGCCACGCTGGCGGGCGGGTGCTTCTGGTGCCTGGAGGCCGTCTACAACGAGCTGCGTGGGGTCGAGTCGGTGGTATCCGGGTATGCCGGGGGCCACGATCCCGATCCGACGTACGAGGCGGTGTGCTCCGAGACGACGGGCCACGCCGAGGTCGTCCGGATTGCATTCGACCCCGACATGGTGAGCTTCCGGGAGCTGCTCGAGGTCTTCTTCACGATTCACGATCCGACGACGCTGAACCGGCAGGGCAACGACGTGGGCACCCAGTACAGGTCGGCGGTCTACTACCACGACGAGGAGCAGAGGCTTATCGCCGAAGAGGTCATCGAAGAGATAACCGTCGCGGAAGTGTGGGACGACCCCATCGTTACCAAGGTGACAGCGCTCGACACCTTTTACGAGGCGGAGGAGTACCACCAGCAGTACTTCGAGAAGAACCCGTTCCAGCCTTATTGCTTCGTGGTCGTCAGGCCAAAAGTGTCGAAGTTCCGCAAGAAATTCGTCTCCAAGCTCAAGAAGCAGGCCGTCTGACCGGAGCGACCCCCCTCTCTGTATCTCTCCCCCGGCGGGGGAGAGATTGTGGAGTCCTCTAGCGCTCCATCACCACCTTGACGATGCCGTCGTCGTGGTCGACGTAAAGGTCGAAGGCGCGCTGTACCTCGTCGAAGGGCAGGCGGTGCGTGATGAGCTCTGCGGGGTCCCACCAGCCGCGCTGCTTGAGCTCGACCATGAGCTCGATGTGCGAAAGGATGTCCTGCGTTTGCCCTGCGGCGACGGTTTTCAGGCGAGCGTTGCTGCCGCGGAAGTCCTTGTACTCCATCGGGACGGTGAAGCCGTGCTCCCTGCTCTTCTGCTGGATCCCGAACATCAACGCGATACCGAAGCTCTTCACGAGCCGCAGGGCCGTGTTCAACGTGTCAGGATAGCCGGCGGCCTCTACGATGATGTCGGGCTTTTCGCCGCCGAGAATGTCGAGCACGGCCTCTTCGGTCGGCGTCTTCGTTGGGTTGACGGCGTGGGTCGCGCCGAATTTGGTGGAGTATTCCAGGCGGTAGTCGAGCGGTTCGACGGCTATGAGGTTCGACACACCCGAACGTGACAGAATTGCCGTGAACGAGAGGCCGATGGCGCCCTGCCCCAGCACGACAACATTCTTGCCGAGCAGCGTTCCAAGCTGCTGGCATCCGTAGATCACCGTGCCTGACGGCTGGCACATGAGCCACTCGTCCATCGGACCATTGTCCGGGAGAGGTATCATTCGCTCCGGCAGGGCCTCGATGTACTCGACGAGCGTCGTGTCGCTCGTGGGCAGGACGATGACGCGATCGCCCTCGCGGAAGCGGTCGGAGCGCGTCTCCACGACCGTGCCCGCGATCTCGTGGGCGGGATGCCCGATACGCATGGGGTAGTCTTGCTCGTCGAGCACGGCGCCGTAGGTGTGGCGAATGTCGCTCCCGCAGATCGACCAGCACTCTATCTCGACAAGGCAGTTTCCGCCGGACACCGTCGGGATAGCTGCGTCGACGATTTCAAAGTTTCGGGGACCGACCAACTGCGCGGCCCTCACCTAAAGCACCATCCGGGAGACGAACTCTGTCGTGGTCTCCCGCGATATCTTCATGCCGTACTCGCTGACCGGAAGGTACTCGTGCAGTTCGGGGTTGTGTCTCAGGAAGGCTTCGGCATACGGAACGCGAGTGTGAAGCGCGGCTATTCCGCCGTCGAGGACCTCGCCCAGCTTGCGCTGGAGACCGCCACCCTCGGAGTAGTGCTGGGAGGTGAACTTGTTCATCGCCTCGGCCTTGAGCTTGACGACATCGGAGATGTCGATGATGGTATCCGGCATCCTGGGGTTTAGGCTTTCGAGGACGTTGGTGCGCCCTCGCTGGTCGTGGTAGAAGATTTGGGCCGTCCAGCCTCCGGTATCTCCGCCGGTCGGGGCGTAGCTCTTTCCCTCGCGGATCCCCGCAGCGGTGTCGGTTGCTACGAGAAGCATCTGCGTGGCGAGGGCGTGAGCGCCAACCGTGTCGTGCGGCCAGTGGGTGATGACGACGTGCGGGGCTATCTCGCCGATCACGTCGGCAATGTCGCTGACGATCTCCGGCTGGATGGTGGTTATGGAATCGTCGTAGCCGAGGAAGCGTACGTCGGTGACTCCCAGCACGGCGGAGGCCTCTTCCAGCTCCCGCCGCCGATCCGCGACGAGCTCCTCCATATCGGGCATGGCCCCCGACTCGCGGTAGGCGTTGATGCCGGTCAGGTGGTGTGACATGCCGGTGTAGGGGGTCAGGATGGTAACGTGGTCGCCCCTCTGGACGTGCTTCGCGACGGTCCCGCCTGCATACAGGATGCAGTCCTTGGGGTGCCCGCCGATGTTCAATATGCGCAGCTGCTCCATAGTGCCGATATCTCCCCCGAGCCGATTTCGCGCAATTATACGCCAGTTGGTTGGGAGGAAGGCAGTGGGTTGACGCGGGACCGCGAAATCAGAGTCGCTTAGATGAGCTTTCCAGTGCCTAGCCCCTGAGCCGTCATCATTTCGGACGGAAGAACGTCATCTATTCGATGATAAGGACGTCGATAGTAGTGCCAAACGCGCTGGCGATTCGGGCTAGGGCAGAAGCTGAGCCGTTCTTGTGCCCACGCTCGTTCTCCGACAGATAGCTCGCGGCGATTCCGGTCTTGTCCGAGAGTTCCCGCAATGTAAGGCCCCGGTGGTTGCGAAACGCGAGGATAGGACTCTTACCACGAATTATGGCGAGAGCAACTTCATGGGGCACACGAGTCCCGTCGTCCGCGTCGAGAGCGGCCAGCCTGTCCTCAAGCTCATCGTTGCGGCTGATGAGAGCATCGTACTCCGTCTTCTTTAAGGTGACGGTCTCCTCGCTAGTCATAGGCGTTGCTCCTGTAGGAAAGAAGTATATCGCACTGCCCCAGCGACTCGACCTTAGGGCGAAACCATAACAATTGGGTGAACTCTCGTCACACCCTTATCGGACATACAGTCCTTCGGCTGCCGGAAGACGTTGTATAGTATGATTGCGGCGGCCGGACGCGGTAACGTCGTGATCGAATCCCCATACTCCTGAGTGAGAGGTATTTAGAATATGCTGTTCAAGAGGCTCACGGGCGCAAAGCCGATCAAGAAGCAGGAGGGTGTCACAGCACCGCCCGGCCAATACGTTACCGAGAAGTGGCCCGTCATGACGTTCGACGCGCCGCCGAGGATCGACCTCGATACGTGGCGGTTCGATATCTTCGGTCTGGTGGGCCAGGAGAAGTCGCTGAACTGGGAGGAGTTCATGTCCCTGCCCAAGGTCACCATCGATTCGGAGTTTCACTGTGTGACGCAGTGGAGCCGTCTCGAGAACACCTGGGAGGGCGTGTCGTTCTCCGAGGTGATGGGCCTCGTCGACCCGAAGCCGGAGGCGTCCCATGTTATGGTGCACTGCTTCGGCGGCTACACGACCAACCTCGCCCTCGACGTTCTCAACGACGACGACGTGCTCTTCGCGTACAACCACGACGGTGCCCCTCTCGACCGCGACCACGGCGGGCCTCTGCGCCTGGTCGTGCCCAAGAAGTACGCGTGGAAGAGCGCCAAGTGGGTCAACGGCATCGAACTCATGGACCGCGACCGTCCCGGCTTCTGGGAGCAGCGCGGCTACCACATGGAAGCCGACCCCTGGAAAGAGGAGCGCTTCGGCAGCTTCTGGTAGGCGTCCTTCTCCCGATTTCGTCGAAGCACGATCATTCACGCTCACAAGACATGTCGGTACAAGCGATTGGCGGCCTATTGTTACTGATTCCGGCTATTGTCTGGATCGCCGTCGCTTGTGGGCGTGCAAATGAGCCCGTTCAGATTACTCCCATGTCCACGGTGGCGGCCACCTCGCCCAATGAGGTGACGGTTTGAGTTCCCACCCCCAACCCGACGCCTGAACCTCCGGACGAAAGTGAGCGACTCGCGCTGGATTCATTTGACTCAACCTTCCGAAAACTTCAGCACCAGAGACAGCTGATCAGGGACGAGTTCGATATCGTAGGTGTGGAGATTCAGACACGCGAATTCGACCGCATATTTGCCGTCCTGGAAAACGTTATCAAACGGCAAGATTGGTTGATTAGGGAGGCCGAAGGCATAGCCGGATGGAGCGACGACACTTCTGAGCTAAAGACGTACTTGCAATTCGCATTGTCGGAGGACTTGGCAGGGTATGAAACACTGCTTCAAGCGGCTAGGAGGGCGCAGAGCGAAGACCCATCCGCGAATCCCGCGGAATTAATCAAGAACCTGACAGGAATGCATGGTGAAGCGAAGCGACGGCTTGCCAATGCCGAGGCATACTTCTTGCGGATCTTCGTTTTGATCAATGAGCTTCAACGGGCCATTGTGTCGCCATGAGAATCACAATCCCTTCCCATTCCTCCGTCGGTGCGACTGAATAGAAAAGGCCCTTTCGCGCGAGGTACGAAAGGGCCTCTGGTTTTGGCCGGATGACCGGCGTGGCCGGTTCCTGCTATGCCGCCCGAATCGTGGATGTACGCGCTCGGCTAGGGCGCTTGGATACCTTCTTGGGGGCAGGGGCCATCTCCATGCCGAAGAGTCCGGGCTTGCGTAAGTCGGCCATGTAGCCGCACATCAGGCACTCTCGGTACTCGCCGTACATATCCTTATTCTCGTGCATGTCGCCCTGACACCTTGGACAAGCCTTGAACATAATCATTTCGACGCCTCCTTCCGTTTCGGTCAAGCTCGATAGACTTTCAGATTCCTCGCGTTTGGGAGTTGACCCTCGCGATAGGTGGACGATTTCGGCGTTCGAGAAGTTTCCGCCGTCCTGTACTCCCCCTCTCTGTATCTCTCCCCCGCCGGAGGAGAGATCAACGGAACCGCCCTGATCCACAATCAACTCCCTTGACATACTTTGTATCAAGTTATACAATGTGCTTCGTAACCCTATAACGTAGTCCAGACCGATTGAGTTAGCATGTTGTTCGATCCCGACAGACCCTCTGTTCGCCGCTCCGGTGTTGTCAATAAAACGTCGGCATTCCCTACGGGGTTAGCGACGGCGCTGCAGGACATCATCGAAGAGGCAAGCAGGGCGCGTGAGTCGGCCCGTTCGCGCGGACGGCAGGGCTCGTCAACTGGCTCCGGGCGAACGGGGATTGACGGCGTCTACATCATCAGCGTCGCGGCGCGCATTCTCGAAATGCACCCGCAGACGCTCCGCAAGTACGAGCGCGCCGGGCTCGTCAGGCCGACTCGCACGGAGGGTATGCTCCGGCTCTACTCCGAGCTCGACATTGCGCGGCTGCGTCTCATCAAGCACCTCGTCGGCGACCTAGGCCTGAACCTGGCTGGAGTGCAACTCGTGCTGGAACTGTTCAACAAGCTGCTCAAGACGAAGGCTGATATCCGGCGCGCGGACGCCGCGGACGCAAAGCGGGCCCTCGACGATAGCATCGACGAGATGATCGCCCTGCTGTATTCGGGGCGGACCCGGTAGAGCACACCGGCTTTCTCAAGTTCAGACAAAGATGTCAAAAGGTGGTGGAAATGAGTAGTCATGGGGAGGAAGCGGAGGATGTCTCGTCGCAAGGCGGCGAGGACGATAACCTGGCCGGCGATGAGGCCGACGATCTTCAGGCGCGTCTCGAAGAGGCCGAGCGCGAGCGCGAGCAGTTCAAGGGCATAGCGGCCCGAGCGCAGGCCGACCTCGTAAACTACCGCAGGCGAGCCGAAGAGGAGAAAGACGAGATACGGCGGAACGCGAAGTCCACGCTGCTGGTGAAGATGCTCTCGACCGTGGACGATCTGGACCGTGCCCTGGCGATGATCCCCGGTGATCAGTCGGCTGGATGGAGTGAGGGCATCGAGCTTGTACGACGTAATGTCGTGAACACGCTGGACGCCGAAGGCGTGACCAAGGTCGAGACCCTGGGAAAGCCCTACGACCCCGCATTCGCCGAGGCGCTCCTGTTCCGGGAGACGGAGGACGGCGACGAGGGGACGGTGGTCGAGGTATTCAAGGAAGGGTATATGTACAGAGACCTTGTGCTCCGGGCCGCGCAGGTCGTGGTGGCCAAGCGTCCGGAGCAGCCTGAAACCGATGATTCCAACGAAACGAACAGCGACAAGGAGACAGCGTAATGGCGAAGATTTTGGGAATCGATCTGGGCACGACCAACTCGTGCATGGCCGTGATCGAGGGTGGCGAACCTCGTGTGATCGAGAACGCGGAGGGAGGCCGGACCACCCCGTCCGTGTCGGCGATCAACCCGAAGAGCGGCGAGCGCTACGTCGGGACGACCGCGAAGCGGCAGGCCGTGACAAACTCGGAGAACACGATCTTCTCAGTCAAGCGGTTCATGGGCCGCCGGTACGCCGAGGACAGCGTGCAGCGTGACCAAAAGCTCGTGCCCTTCAAGGTCGACAAGCACGCCAACGGGGACGCATACGTAGTCATGGGCGATAAGAGCTACGCGCCGCCGGAGATGTCGGCGATGATCCTGCAGAAGCTCAAGCAGGACGCCGAAGCCAAGCTGGGCGAGACGATTACTCAAGCCGTCATCACGGTTCCCGCCTACTTCAACGACAGCCAGCGGAACGCCACGAAGGACGCGGGTCGCATCGCGGGGCTGGAGGTGCTGCGCATCATCAACGAGCCGACGGCGGCCTCGCTCGCCTACGGACTCGACAAGAAGGGCGAAGAGACCATCGCCGTGTACGACCTTGGAGGCGGCACGTTCGACATCACGATCCTCCAGATCGGAGAGGGCGTGTTCGAGGTCAAGTCGACGAACGGGGACACGCACCTCGGCGGCGACGACTTCGACCAGCGCATCATGGACTGGATCGTCGAGGAGTTCAAGCGCGATCAGGGCATCGACCTCGCGAACGACCGCATGGCCCTCCAGCGGCTGCGTGAGGCGGCGGAGAAGGCGAAGATCGAGCTCTCGTCGCTCATGGAGACGGAGATCAACCTGCCGTTTATCACCGCGGATGCCTCCGGGCCGAAACACCTGGTGATGAGCCTCTCTAGGTCGAAGCTGGAGCAGCTCGTAGGCGATCTCGTAGAGAATTCCATCGGCCCCTGCAGACAGGCCCTCAAGGACGCGGAGGTCGACGCGGGCGGCATAGACGAGGTGATCCTCGTCGGGGGAATGACGAGAATGCCGGCGGTGCAGAAGGCCGTGCAGGACCTCTTCGGCAAGGAAGCGCACCAGGGCGTGAACCCCGACGAGGTCGTGGCGGTGGGCGCGGCGATCCAGGCGGGCATCCTGCAGGGCGACGTGCAGGACCTACTCCTGCTGGACGTGACGCCGCTAACCCTGGGAATCGAGACGCTCGGTGGCGTGTCGACGGCCCTCATCCAGCGCAACACGACCATCCCGACGGCGAAGACGGAGACGTTCACGACGGCGGCCGACGGCCAGACGAGCGTCGAGGTCCACGTGCTCCAGGGCGAGCGCGATATGGCAAGCAACAACAAGAGCATCGGACGCTTCATGCTTGACGGCATCCTGCCCGCGCCGAGGGGAGTCCCGCAGATCGAGGTCACGTTCGACATAGACGCGAACGGCATCCTGAACGTCTCCGCCAAGGACAAGGGCACGGGCAAGGAGCAGAAGATCACCATAACGGCCAGCTCCGGTCTCAACGACGACGAGGTCGACCAGATGGTGCGCGATGCCGAGGAGCACGCGGAGGAAGACAGGCAACAGCGCGAACGAGTGGAGACACGCAACGCCGCGGAGAACTCGGCCTTCGCCGCGGAGAAGCTCGTCAAGGAGAACGAAGACAAGATACCGGAGGAGATGAAGGAAGACATCAACGGCAAGATCGCCGCCGTCCGAGCCGCCATCTCCGACGACGACACCGACCGGATCAAGTCGTCGATGGAGGAACTCAACACTGCCCTTCAAGCGGTCGGCCAGGCCGTTTACAGCCAGCAGGGAGGCGCTGAGGCCTCAGCCGATGACGTGGATGAAACGAAGACCGATGAGTCCGACGGCGACGATGACAGCACGGTTGAGGGCGAGTTCCGCGAGGTGAAGTAGGACACCCCCTCTCTGTATCTCTCCCCCGTCGAACGGGGGAGAGATTGTTCGATCTTACCCTCTTACATCGACCTAATTCCGTGCGTTGGAAAGATGAGGCCCTGCACTGCGCCAACACTGGCCTCCGCGAAGGTCTTCGCGTCGTTCTGCGCCTTGTGGACGATATCAGGGAGTTCCTCCGCATCGGGGAGGGTTTCGACCCCGTACTTCGTTCGGTACGACCCGGGAATTTCGTCGTCCAAGTCTTGTTCAGACATGACGCCATAGGCGAGTGTCCATGATCTGGCCACAGCCTGCAGATCGTAGCCACCACCTCCTAGCGCGAGCCACTTGGGGGCCTTGCCGGAGAACTCTGCCACCACCTTGCCGAATCCCTGTGTCGTTAGGGCGAGGTGAGTGATGGGATCGCGGTAGTGGGAGTCGATGCCAAGCTGCGAGACGAGCACGTCGGGACGGAAGGCGTCGAGTAGGGGCAAGACGATCTGCTCGAAGGCCCAGAAGTACGTCTCGTCGCCGGTGTACGGATACAGCGGGACGTTGACGGAGTACCCGCGTCCGCGGCCCGTTCCGGTCTCCTGGGCGTAACCCGTTCCGGGAAAGAGGAACTGGCCCGTCTCATGCAGAGAGATCGTGAGGACGCGGTCGGTATCGTAGAAGGCGTATTGCACGCCGTCGCCGTGGTGGCAGTCGATGTCGACGTAGGCGACGCGGAGTCCCCGACGGAGCATCTCGTTGATCGCAATGACAGGGTCGTTGAAGACGCAGAAGCCGTAGGCATAGCCCGGCATCGCGTGGTGCAGGCCGCCGGATGTGTTGAACGCCGCGTCATAACCCTCATCGAGCAGCAGTTCGACGCAGCGCATGGAACCGCCAGTGGAGAGCATGGCCGCGTCGTACATGCCCTCGTACCCGGGGTTATCGCCGGGGCCTATGTTGAACGGAATTGGGTTAATGGAGAAGTCGCCCTGCCCTACTCGCTCGACGGCGCTGATGTACTCAGGCGTGTGGAAGGTCGAGACTTCGTCCACGGTCGCAGGGCGAGGCAGCGTGAGCGTCGAGCGTTCCGGGTCGAACAGACCATAAGCGTCGGCCAGTTCATACGTGTACCGCAATCGAACGGGCCGCATCGGATGCGTCTCGCTCAACGTGTGGCGGGACATCGCGTCTTCGTAGACGAACGCTGCCTTGCGGGTCATTGGTGAGGATTCCCTATCGGAGTCTCTCCCTGTGAGCATGGGTACGTAACTGTCACTTGAAGTTACTGTTCGTCGGAAGCGTCGCGCTCCGCCCGAACGCGGTCAATCGTACGCTTGAGCCGATCCGGGTCGGCGCCCAGTTCAATTGCAATATCCACATCGATTTGCGCGCGCTCATCCTCCCTGAGAGAGAGAAGGACGATGGCGCGGTTAACGTGCGCATCACGGTCTGCGAGTCGCAGGCCTATCAGGCGGTCGAGCTCGTAAAGCGCGTCGCGTGGTTGGTCGAGAGCCATGAATATGCTGGCCCGATAATTGTGGACCTCGGCGTATTGAGGGTCGAGGTTTAGTATCAGCTCGAGGTCGTTTAGGGATTCCTCGAACCGTTGGAGCCTTACGTAGACCATCGACCTATTGAGGTAGGCGTCGATCATCGCCGGATTTAGGCCTATGGCGGTGGTGAAGTCATCGATGGCCGTCTCGACTTCGGACAGGGACATGCGCGCGACGCCACGGTTGTTGTAATAGTCGGCGTCGTCCGGCTCAAGCTCGATGGCCTTTGAGAAGTCGGCTTCGGCTTCGGGGAATTCCTCCAAGGCCATCTGGGATGCTCCCCTGTCGTTGTACGCATCGCTAAAGGTGGGATCGAGCTCTATGGCCTTAGTGAACAGGTTAATGGCGAAGTCGTCGTCCCCGGAATCCGCGTACGCCACTGCCGCAAGGTAGTACTCCTCTGCCGTGGGCGGGGCGTCGTCGGCAGCGGAATCGGGTTCAGGTTCCGGTTCGGGCGAGGGGGACGGTACAGGCTTCGAATGAGGCGTAGGCGGCGGTATGGGAGTTAAGGTCGGAAGAGGTGTGGATTCGGCAGGAGGGGAGGTCTCACCACATGACGTAACTAAGAGGCAAAGCGCCGAAAGACCGACGAAGAACCGGAGCGTCTGCAAATAACCGCCTCTAGCCGGCCAGTGGTCTTGAGGGCCGTTCGACTACTTTCGATTATATCAAAGTGTCCTTGGAAAGACCTACGCGAGCAGGAAGACGCGGCCGGCCTTCAGGACGATCTCGATGAGCGGACGGAGCAGTCTTACCACAGCCTGGGCCACTACCGCCGCGACGACGCCAATCAGGCCGCCGACAATCACGTCCAGCGGATAGTGCACCCCCGCATAGACACGGGAAAATCCATAGAGGACTGAAACCGCCAGTAGCGCGCTGCCGACTCGGCGGTTGAAGGACCACACCGCCGCCGATACTCCAAAGGCCAGCGCCGCCGCGTTCGCCGGAAAAGACGAGTCCGTCGGCTCGTAGAAGAGAATCGACACCTCGTGATCGACGAACGGGCGGTCGCGAAAGACGAAGTTGTTGAGTATCTCTATTGATCCGTTGCTGAGGGCTACCGCGAAGACCGCGGCGATTACTCCGTACTGATATTTGGTGCGCGTCGACCTGTCTCCCGCGAACCAGAGCGCCAAAAGCGTGAGGGCCAGCGCGACCGGCACGAGGTAGTCGCTCACCACGAGCTCGATAACGGCGTCGAAGGCCGGAGCCTTGCCCACCAAGCCGTTCAGCCAAAGAAATACGGTCTCGTCCATATCCGCCAGTTCTTGCTCAGGAATCGGATGTTGTTGGCAATCGCGCCGGCGCAGGTCGTCCCCTTTAGAGACTCGATCCCGGCCTCAATCTGCGTAGGTGCCCTCATGCCTCGGTTGACGACTGAAGTCGCCGCGGCGGTAAGAACCAAAGCAGTGATCGTGCCGAGAATGAAGAACAGGCCCTGGAAGTTGCCGTCGAGGCCGCCCTCGTAGTCGTTGATGTTTCGCTCGGCGGTGGCGAAGAACAGGGCCGGTCCGATGACCGCAAGGACGATGCCGAACGAGCGCGCCTTCAGCGGGGCTTTGAATAGGAGTAGCGCGTTGAGCCTACCGACGGACGCGGCAATCTGAAGGACGCCGCAGGCCCCAATGACGACCATCAGGTAGTAGTCGAAAGCGAAGCTGAACATGCCGGCTCAGGCCGCTCTCTCTGCTTTTGAATGAGTAAGTGCGGAGGACACGACCCCGGTTCACTCCTCCACCCAATGGCGGAACAGCGCCTTGGCCTCGTCGGTGAGACTCTCGAACGTGTGGCGCTTGACGAGAGGGACGACGCTTGGCTTTCCCCCCGTCTCAGCGACGATCTGCGTATGGTCGGGCGTGCCGGGCCGCTGGACGGATAGATTCAACCACCAAGGAGCATATCGGGCGATGACGGCTGTGCGAGGACGGTCGCTGTGATTGGGGGCAACGCTGTGCCACAGCCGGCTGTCGAACAGCAGAACATCGCCGGGCTCACCCGTCGCGTTGATCTCGGTCGGATAGGGCGAATCGCGGTCGACCCCGTTCTCGCCCGACGGGTTAGTTGAAGACCGGTGGCTGCCCGGAACGACCAGGGTTCCACCCGTCTCCTCGGTGAACGGTGAGAGCATGAAAATGGCGGTAATGTGCATCACGGCGTCGGCGTATGGCGCGGGAATGTGAGACGCTACCGTCTGATTGAACGGCCAGTCGGAATGCCAGTAGCCCCTTGCGTTGCCGGGATGGTTCATGACGGCCCCGACCGACGACACTCGGACGTAGGGGCCAAAGATGCTCTCGCAGGGGTCGGCGATGCGCCGGTCTGCGAGATATTGGCCAAACCCGGGCGCCTGGTTGATGAGGTCGCCGGTCGAGGCGACGCCGGTCGCTCCAATACGGTGCCCTCGGGCGCGGACGTTCGCCTGCATCCGGTCAGAGCGCTGCCTGCTCTCGGAGACCGCGTCCTCGACCTCATCGCGGACCTGATCCACTTCATCCTCCGGGATCACTCCTTTGAGAATGCGGAAACCGTCCATATCGAGGCGTCGCAAGGTTTCATTCAAGTTCATCTTTTTCTCACGATAGGTCTGTTTGGTGCGCGTCCCAATCTTATCCGCCTCCGTCGGGAGGGACAAGTCGGCGCCATTCGGGAATCGATGAAACGCAGCTTGCAGCAGGCTCGCGGATGCTGAACTCGGCTTTACACGGTCTCATGCGATGCCTTACACTCTGGGGAGTCGAACCAGGCAAATCTACCGTATGGGAGGTACGTAATGGGTAAAGGTGGACGCCCCAAACGGGAATCACGGAAGTCAAAGAAGACCGCGCCGAGCATGTCGAGCATCTCTTCGGTCGGCATAGTAGCGACACCCGAGGTCGAGGTCATCAGAAAGAAGAGAAAGCCCAGGGAAGAGGACTTCTAGCAAGACCGCGATCGCTGGATACGTAGAGGGGGCAGACTAAGGTCTGCCCCCTTCGTTTTCCCTAGTTGAATGCCCTACGCCCGATCCGTCGCTTTCCCACCAAGCGAAGTTTCCTGTAGGCAGGTTAGTCTTCCGACGACTCCTCACCTTCATCTTCATCAGCGTCGACGGCCTCCGACTCAGCTTCGCTCTCCACGTACGGGGGAGGGGGAATTGCAACAAAGCAATATGTATCGCCGCCACCGGACAGGATCCGCTCAATAACCCTCGGCGACGTATCGCGAGGATAGGGACTGAGGGACCACTTGTCCTCAAGAATCTTGCTCACCTGCTCAGCCGTCATGGGTTTGTTTTCGTTGGCGAGCAGGACGCGGAAGACCGACTCCTTGAGCGGTGTGTCGGGCAGTAGGAAGTCCCGGTCATCGGCAGCGTTGTAGGCCACCTGCTGAACAAGGTCCTCGGCCTCCATATCCTCAATGACGTCGGCAGTCAACGACTGTCGCATCACATACCCCATCCGCGAAACTATCATGGGCTTGATCGCCCTGCCGTGATCCCCCGCGCTGTCAACATCAATGTAGTACTCGATCGCTTTTTCCTCGCTGGTGTCTGCCATGTGGTCTCCGTCCTTGCCTTGCAAAACTGAAATACATTTCTAGCACCAATGCGCCTACGGGTCAACGTTTTAACAGTGTATTCGTCTACTTTCCCCATGTACGACAGGGCGATGGACATATTGCACTCAAAGCTCAATGTCCACATCAATGCACTGGAAACACACTGTGGTTCGGCAGGTGCGCTGTCTACGATTTCGTTCTTGCGCCATCCGGTCAAAGAGCATGAAAGATGCCGCGAACGATCACATCGTCCAGATGTTGAGGAACTGTGCGTGGATCGAGCAGGACACGTTCGGCGTCGATGCGTCCGATAATGGGCGGAGTACTACGTCGCAAATTCGCTGCAAGTGCGTTCGCGCCGCCGGGCATCTCCGTTGCGTCGATAGAGAGCAGGGACGTTGGCATCGTCTCTCCCGGCAGGCTGCCTCCTCCAACGGTCGACTCGCCGGAAACGACGGAGGTGGGACCGTCTATAGCCAGTCGCCATGACTCGGCGCGTTGGGCGAGAAATTCAGGCGACCGGGATATCATCTCCCAAATGGGAATCTTCGGTATGGCCTCATCCTTCAGATAGTGCAGCAGCGTGGCATTGAGTGCGGCAAGGCTCCCCTTGTCGATCCGGACCGCCCGCGCTAGCGCGTGCTTCGATACGATGTCGACGAACTCACTCTTACCGACGATGATACCCGCCTGCGGCCCCCCTAGCAGCTTGTCTCCCGAGAAGAAAGCGAGCGATGCCCCATTTTGAACGCTTTCTTGAGGCATCGGCTCGTGAGCCAGACCAAACCGGTCCGTATCCAGCAAACACCCGCTTCCGAGATCGTGGAGCACTGGAATGCCGAAACGCCCGCCAAGCTCCGTCAATTCTTGTAGCGAAGGAGCATGGGTAAACCCCACTACCCGAAAATTGCTGGCGTGAACGGACAGTATGGCGCCGGTGTCTTCGGTGATCGCGGCCTCGTAGTCTCGCACATAGGTCTTGTTGGTCGTTCCGACCTCCACTAGGGTCGCTCCACTCTGCCGCAGCACGTCGGGGATTCGAAACCCGCCGCCGATCTCCACCGCCTCGCCCCGAGAAACGATCACTTCCTTGCCATGCGCCACGGCGGCCAGACCCAAGAGCACCGCAGAAGCGTTGTTGTTGACGACCAGCGCGGACCCCGCGCCGGTGAGCCGGCAAAGCAGTTCGGCCACTCTCCCCTGCCTTGAACCCCGACGCCCGGTTTCGAGATCGAACTCAAGGTCGCCGTAGCCTTCGGAAGCAACGCCCAACGCCTCGAGAGCGTCGTCGCTCAAAGGGGCCCGTCCCAGGTTGGTGTGCAGAATTACCCCTGTCGCGTTGATGACTGGTGTCGGCAGAGAACGCCACAACGACGCGGCCCGTCTCTCTACCGACTCGATTAGCGCGTCGGATCCAGAGGGGGAATCCCCGTTTCGAATAGCATCCCGAGCACCGTCAATCTCGGACCTGACGAGCCCGAGCACGGCGTCATGCGTGTATTCCTCGATGAGCCTACCTACACGCTCGTCGTCCAGGACGTCGTTGACACTGGGAAGGTCTCGGAATCGGGACTCCATCGCGTTCACTCCTTGGGAGTTGAATTATACCCGACGAAGGCCAGGCTTTCGCGGGACTATGGCAGGAAGGCAACCACTCACCGCGGTGATATACCGAAGGATTAGCCGCCGCCGGGATTGTCGAAGACTTGACAAAAGCCGCTCGTAGGTATGAGCTTAAGTGGCAATGCTCGAAGTTGGCGCCCAAGCTCCTGATTTCACCATCACACTCGGTTCCGGCGACACGTTCACTCTTTCGGAACACCGGGGACGTAACGTCGTTCTCTTTTTCTACCCAATGGCGTTTACTCCTGGCTGTTCGGCAGAGGTCGGGGGATTTTGCGAGTCCTACGGTGATATCTCAGCGTGGAACGCCGTGGTGCTTGGCATCAGCACAAATAAGGTGGAGACGGTCAAGCGATTCGGCGAAAAGATGGGAACGCCGTTTCCGATGGGGAGTGACGCTAAGGGAAAGATCCGTCGGCTGTATGACGCTGAGCGGTGGTTTGGGCTGCTCACGTCCCGCGTGACCTACGTCATCGATGCCCAAGGAGTGATCCGAGGCGCGTTCCACAACGAATTTCTAGTATCCAGCCACATTCAGAACGCGCTGCAGACGCTCGAAAGCCTTGCCTAAGGCGCTGACACGTAGTGGTCGCCCCTATACAGCCTCCGTTCACCCTGAGCAGCGTCATACCACGGGTTTGAGGCCGTGCCGGGGTGTCAGTAAATTCCGCGCAGTCACCTACGGTCTCTCCCCCGCCGGGCTGACAGGGGTAGGCAAAACGGAATTGCAGCTATGATCCGGCCCCGCCTTCTTGTCATTCCGAGCGCAGGGAGGAATCTAAAGTCCGTATCTGCAAGACCCGGCAGCCAGTGCCGCGCCTATATCGTGACCAAGAGTGAAAACAACGTAGGGACGCTCTATGTTGGCTTAACGTTGTGACAGACGCTTTAGATTCTTCGACTTCGCTCTGCTACGCTCAGAATACTTCATGAGGGTTGTCACCCTCACCACCAATCATGAAAAAGACGGCTGCCTCTTTGTCGCCAAGTCACTGTTTGTCCAGTCCACAGACTGGATTCCGGCCTTCGCAGGAATGACGATGGGGTGTTGGCGCGCGGGCTATTTTCAGGGTAATGACAGTGACGGCGTTGTTTTCTCGTCAATGGGGAATGGGGCGGTAGCGGTAGCGGTGTTCGCGAAAGTCTAAACCTGACATGAGATGGGTAGGGTCTGAAGCCGTTTGGGCGACAGGGGGTCTCTTTTTCCCTGACATTCCCTGACATATTCTGACATTCCTCTGTTGCGGACGGGAGACCAGGGCGTCCGCCGTGTGTTGTTGAATATGATAGTACACGTGTTCTCATCAGTCAAATTCGGAGGCGTCCCTTCTTAGATTCTTCGACTCCGCTACACTACGCCCAGAATGACAGTGACGGCGTTGTTTTCTCGTCAATGGGGAATGGGGCGGTAGCCAAAACCTACCCCTGTCAGCCCGCCGGGGGAGAGATACAAAGAGGGGGCCGTCCCGCTGCAAATAGCCCACTCAAGACCTAAGGCGTAGGAGCAGGGCCCAGCACCCGATAACCCAGGTTATCGTCAGTACGCTCTGCCGTCGGGAGAACCTCGACAACGACGTTGGACAGCCCAACTACGTCCCCATTCTCGTCGAAGCTGTAGTCGTCGCCGATGGCCCCGGTATACGTGATGTTGTTCAAACATTCACGGAAGCCGTCCGCGTCCTGGTCGTCGTCGGTCTGCTTCAAGCACTCGGCGGCGATGTAGACGTCGTCGTAGGCGGAGCCCTGGAACCAGGGCAGTGAAGCGACCTCACCGTAGCGGTCCTTGAAGCTATCGAGGAAATTCTTGCCCGCCGGACTTGCCAGATCGGGGTTCGGAATAACGGCCTTCAGCCCTGTGGCGGCGTCTCCGGCGATGCCGAGCGCCTCAGGAGCCGTGGGCACGATCTCGGAGTAGATCGGGCCGTCGTAACCCAGCTCGCGGGCCTGCTTGATGATGGTGCCCCCGGAGGCCTCGCCCTGGGCGGCCAGCAATAGAGCGTCCGGGTTCTTCTCGAACAGCTTGGTCAACTGGCTGCGGAAGTCGATAACGTCGGAGGAGTAGCCCTCAGCCGCCACGACGGAGCCGCCCAGCTTCTCGAACTGCGCGACGGCGCTGCGGCGTGTACCCTCGGCGTAGTCGGTGGACTCGGTGATGGTGGCGATGTTGCGCCTCCCGTCAACCCAGAGGGTGTTGCCCATGTCGATACCCAGCCGAAGGTCGTTAATGGCAGTACGGAAAATATAGTCGCCGGCGGAGGCGATGTCCGGACTGGTTGCGGAAGCCGAAAGTAGGACAACTCCGTCTTTTTCGGCCAGTGGGGCGGCGCCGAGCATCGAGCCGCTGCACGTCGTGCCCAGGATGATCTTCACGCCGTCAACATCGGTCAGCTTGTTGTAGGCGGTGATGGCGTCTTGGGCCCCGCACTTGGAGTCCTCGACGATGAGCTTCAACTCACGGCCGTTGATGCCTCCGGCGGCGTTGATCTCCTCCACGGCCAGCAGCTTGGCCTGATGGAGAGGATTGCCGTAGGACTCGGCTACCCCGGTAAGAGCGTCCATCGCGCCGATTGTGAAAGGCTCATCGGAGTCTGAACCACAGGCGAGAACCAGAAGTATGGGTAAACCAAGTAGGACGATCTTTTTCCACGACATAAGCGACACCTGTCCTCTCTCTAATGAGTGATCCTTTTCGCGGGATTCTTCTTAGGAAGCGATATCAGAGCCTACGGTCCGTCTTTCGATTCTTGTCGAACTAGAGAGCAGAAGCGTCACTGAGCCTATACGACATATCGTATCATTCTTGTCAATTTCATACTTCTCAATTGGTGGTCTAGGAAGACGACACAGCGAGGCTTACAGGTGGGAGCAGGCAGAGTTTCCCGGTGAAGAGTTTCCTCCGCCGGAGCAAGGTAGTTGTCTAGCCGTAGATCGGCGCGGCGCGTTTGCCTCTGCCGAATATGGTATAGTGCCGCTGTGACCACCGCGCTTAGCGCGGCGGAAGTTCTTCGGGAGCGAGAGATGGCAACCGTTTTCGTTCCTCCGCTCATGCAAAAGCTGACCGACGGCAAGGGCACCGTCGAGGTGCCCGGCAAGACCGTCCGCGAGGTCGTCAAGAACCTTGAAGCGGCCTATCCCGGCACGCAGGCGCGCCTTGTGGACGGCTTCAAGCTCAAGCCGAACATCTCCGTAGCTGTCGACGGCGAGGTCACGCCCATCGGGATGCTCCAAAAGGTCGGCGAAGACAGTGAGGTCCACTTCCTTCCCGCCATCGGCGGTGGGTACTAGTCGGACGGCTGCCCTGCCCTAAGGGTGGAACAGCTGCCCCTGCACGTTCGGGTCGGGCGGGACTTCCTGTACCGGGGCCGGCGTAACGTCGACCTCGGCGTTCGGACGGATGATTATCTTGCCCACGTCTCCGCCATCGAGAAGCTGCATTGCCGTCTCTATGTCTTCGAGGCCGACTTCCTTCGAGATGATGGGACGAAGGTCGACGACGTTGCTCTCCAACAGCCATCTCGTCTTGTACCACGTATCGAAGATGCGCCTGCCGTTGAGGGCGAGGACAGTGAGGTTCTTGAAGATCATGCTCTCGGCAACGTCGATGCGGACGGGTTTGGCAGGTATGCCAAAGAGCGTGACACGCCCGCCGTTTCGCACGCCGCGAAAGGCCGAGTCGATGGAGGTTTGTGCGCCGCTCATTTCCAGCACGATATCGACTCCAAAGCCCTCGTTGGTCTTGATCAGCCAGTCAGCCACGCCGTTCTTCGACCCGTCCGACGACGCGTTGTAGACCTTGTCCGCGCCAAGTGCCTGGGCGAGCGACAGCCGGTAGTCGTTGATGTCGGCGGCGAGGACGCTGAAGGCCCCCGATGCCTTGGCGATACCGATTGAAAATAGACCGACCGGGCCGCAACCGAGCACCGCGACACTCTGTCCGGCGAGGTCGTGCGCGAGCGTGGCGAAGACGGCGTTCCCAAAGGGCTCTTGCAGCGTGGCGATTTCCGGCGGGAGCTTTTCTCTATCGTTCTGCCATACCACCGTTTCGGGTACGGAGACGTATTCTGCAAATACGCCGTCGCGATCGACGCCGAGTATCTTCGTTCGAGGGCACATGTGGGCCTGGCCCGTCCTGCACTGGAAACAGAGGCCGCAGGTGATGTGGCTTTCGGCGGAGACATAATCGCCGACTCGCACTTGTGTGACATCCGGGCCGACATCTACAACCGTACCCGCAAATTCATGCCCCACGGTGATAGGGGGTTCGATCCGGCTCGCGGCCCAGTCGTCCCACTTCCAAATATGCAGATCGGTTCCGCATACGCTTGCCGCCTCAACCCCGACGAGGACCTCGTCTCGACCTACAGGTGGGACCGGGATGTCGTCGATGATCAGACCGGGCTCCGGCCCCGCCTTGCGGACGGCCTTCATCGTTTCGGGCATGTGAAAGTCCTAGTGTGAACGGTTGGCTAGCCGCTGAGGGGAGCGAGCCGGTCGACTTCGAGACCCTCCGGTCGCACGAAGTCCTTGTATCGCGTGCGAATCTCGACTCCGTTCAGGGAACGGGTGAACCCTGCCGACTTGTCCAGTCGCCTCGCCTCGATCTCGACCACGTTTCTCCCCTCCCGAAGCAGGTCAATATCCAACTGCCAGCGGAACCAGTGTACGGACATGCCGAGCGGACCCTCGAAGGGGCTGCCTCGGGGACTGAGCGGCATCCACAGCGCGCGCTCGTCCGTGATCTCAGCGTCGTTCATATTCAAGACTTGCCCATTGAACCGGAACTCTATGTCGTCCTCGACGCAGAAGTACGTGAATCGAAGGGTGAGCACCGGCGGTCTCATCTCTCCGTCGGCACGGGCGCTTTCCAGGTCGTCAGACACAACGATCGGAACGGATATCGTCTCGCCCTCCACCATATCGGCGGGAAGGTAACGCTCCGGCGGGTCGGTGGTCTCATCTTCCGTCCTGTGGGGCTTCTTCGGGTAGCCGCCCTGGTAGTCGACCAGCTCTTCGAGGACGAGCCCGGTCTCGCGGGGTTGAAGAATGTAGCGCTTGTCGCGTCGGTCGAAGGCGTCCGGGTAGGCCATCTCGCGCAGGATGTCGTACTCGACCTGGCTGAACGGCCATCGGAGATAGCCGATGTACAGCCCGTCGGCTCCCTGCCGGCGAACGGTCTGGGCGAATGCGCGGTACATCTCCAGTTCGGGAACGGGGGTGCGCTCGTCGTAGACCCGGCGAGTCGGGCGGACGTATGTCCCCGTATCGCTGGCCTGGGCGGCGTCCACCATCCATCCCACGTCGAAGGCTCCCGTGTCCATGAACTGCTCGGACACCTGACCTACGACCAGATCGAGACTACCGTTAGCCAGCCATGATTCCACATCGAGGCCGAGACGAAGGTTCGCTTCTCGCTGGTGAAAGACCCGCGCAGAAACAACAACCTTCCTGCCCTGCGCCTCCCCTACCTCATCGGCCATCCGACCCACGTCGCCGATGAAGTCCGTCATCGCCTGAGCGTGCCTCTCCTCCTCGCCTGTCTTGAAATACTTGGGGACGAACATGAAGTCGAGCTCCACGCCGTCGGCTTCGTAGTCGGACATGATCTCGCGAAGGACGTTGAGCTTGTCCTCGCGCACCATCGGATGGGCGTAGTCGTAGCACCACTCATAGCGAGGATGGAACTCGTCCTGTTCCAACATGCAGACCTCGTCGGCATGATGCCACTTGAGGAGGCCGCACCTGTCGGAGCCCGGACGGTCGCAGCTCTGGAGCTTGAGGCTGGGATATACCCCTAGGCCCATCTCCTTGCCGCGCGTGACGACCTCCCGCACCTGGTCTGTGCCGAGTTCTCGCGCGTCCTGCACCATCCGCATGATGCGCCAGTCGATGTAGCTGTCCCAGACGTCCTGCAGCTGGCCAACGACGCGCCCTACCTTGCTGCCGTGAAAATAGACGTCCCCATAGCCCAGGCCAAAGGCCAGCACGTCCACACCCGAGCCGAGCAGCTCGTCGACCGGCCAGCGGAGCTTGTCGAGGCTCACGGGAGGGTCGAGCCGCTTGGCGTGAAAGTGGTGGGCGTCCTGGTAGTAGATCAGTCTTGGTCGTTCCATGCGTCCTCATTCCACTTGTGATTGAATACGGACATGGCGATTCTGCGAGAAAGGATACCATGATAGGCCGACTTGTCACCGCCGCCGTCGGCATCCCGATCCTCGCCCTTGTCGTATGGCTGGGCGATCCGGTCTTTACGGTCGCGGTCGCGGTCGTTGCCGCCATTGGCGCATTCGAGGTATGCGAGATGGCGCGGAGTCGCGAGGAGGCTCCATCCCGAGTCGCAGCCGTGACCGCGACTGTCGTCCTTGTGCTCTCCGGCATCGTCCTTCCCTACAGCCCGTCTACACCCGAATACGTCCCGCTACTTGCCGCCTCCATCGGGATCGGGATTCTTGCCGTCATATTCCTTTTTGCGCCTCTACAACGGCTGCGTGCTCACGGGCTGGGACTGACTCTCGCGGCAGTGATCTACCCCGGCGCTCTGCTAGCCCACGCCCCGCTGCTGCGTGGAGACGAACAGGGGCTGGAGTGGGTCGTGTTTCTGCTCGTCGTTACCTTCTCGACGGACACGGGCGCCTTCTTCGTTGGAAAGGCCGTCGGAAAGCGGCCTCTTGCGCCGACGGTCAGCCCGGGCAAGACGTGGGAGGGAGCAATCGGCGGATTTCTCGCGGCAATGTTTGCCGCGCTCGCGGCGGCGTGGGCGCTCGAAATCGACGTAAGCGTACCGGTCATTGTCGCATTGGGCGCGCTGATGGGGATCGTCGGTCAGGCCGGCGATCTCTTCGAGTCGAAGCTCAAACGGCTTGCGGGCGTCAAGGAGTCCGGACGGCTGCTGCCGGGACACGGGGGAGTCCTCGACCGGCTCGACTCCATCGTCTTCAACCTGGCACTGGTATACTATTTTGTCATAGGGGGTGCGCTCTGAAAGGGCTCGTCATACTTGGCTCCACCGGATCAGTCGGCCTTCAGACCCTGGATATCGTGCGCGCCTTCCCGGACGAATTTCGCGTCGTTGGCCTTGCGGCCCGCCGAAGTTTTTTTCCCCTCAAAACCCAGATCCAGGAGTTCCAACCCAAGTATGTCTCGTTCGAGGGCACCGACGAAGAGAGAGCCGAATTCGCCTCCGATGGGCGCGTGATCTGCTCGATGGAGGAGATGGTTGCCTTCCCTGACGTGGACCTCGTCGTCTCGGCGACGGTCGGCGACGCGGCGCTCGGCCCCACCATCGCGGCTATCGAAGCGGGCAAGGAGATCGTTCTCGTTAACAAGGAGGCGATCATCATGGCCGGGCCTATTCTCATGGACTTGGCGCGAAAGCACGGCGTCGAGCTGCGTCCAGCAGACAGCGAGCCGAACGCCATCTGGCAGTGCATTCGCGGCGAGGACAAGACAGTCTCGAAGCTGATAATCACCGCGTCCGGCGGCGCGTTCCGCGACTACGACATCGAGACGCTCGATCAGGTGACTCCCGCCCAGGCGTTGAAGCATCCGACGTGGGACATGGGCCCCAAGATCACGGTCGACTCCGCCACGCTGATGAACAAGGCACTCGAGGTCATCGAGGCCCGTTGGCTCTTCGACATGGACTGGGACGACATCGAGGTGGTCATCCACCCGCAGAGCCTGATCCACTCGATGGTCGAGTTCGTGGACGGCTCGGTAAAGGCCCAGATCAGTCCCCCCGACATGCGCCTTCCCATCCAGTATTCGATGCTCTATCCGAAACGTGCTCCCAACGCGGCCATTCAAAGGTTCGACGCCGTCGCGGCGGGCGAGCTGACCTTCAAGCCCTTGGACCCCGGCCGTTACCCATGCTTCGAGTTGGCGCTCGACGTCGCCAAGCGCGGCGGCACGTGGCCCGCATTCCTCAATGGCGCGGACGAAATGGCCGTCGCGGCGTTCCTCGATGGACACATAAAGTTCACCGATATACCTGTGCTGATCGAACGGGCGCTCCACGACTTCACATCGGTTGAATACCCCACGATAGCCGACATCATCGCCGCGTCCACGTGGGGCAAGCAGCGCGTCGCGCGGATAGCGGGGATGTAGATGTTTGGACTTCCCGGCTGGCTGCTCATCGTCCCGGTCCTCGGCTTCCTGATCTTCATTCACGAGCTCGGTCATTTCGCCACGGCCAAGTGGTTCGGAATCAAAGTGACGGAGTTCGGATTCGGGTTCCCTCCGCGCATCTTCGGCGTCCGCTACGGCGATACCGTCTACTCGCTCAACTGGATACCCCTGGGCGGTTTCGTGCGCATGGTCGGCGAGGAAGACCCCTCTCACCCCCGCAGCTTCGCGGGACAGGCCGTCTGGAAGCGCGCCGTCGTGCTCGTCTCCGGCTCCGTGATGAATCTCGCGTTCCCGATAGTCGTATTCGCGACTCTGTTCACCCTGCCGCACGACACCGTCATCGGCACGGTCACCATAACCGGAGTGTCGCCGGACTCTCCCGCCCAAAAGGCGGGTCTGCGACCTGGCGATCAGGTCCTGGAAGTCGAAGGCAAAAGGGTTGCTAACCACATCGAACTCGTGCAAGCCGTCATGACCCGGCTCGGCAGGCCAACCGAGTTCACCATCCGCCGAGGACTCATCGTTACGGGCCTACCCTTTTCGCCCGAACTCGCCCCGGTTGACAAGGTCACCATCACCCCTCGCCTGCGTCCGCCCGAGCATGTCGTCGTCGAGGAGGTCACCGACCCGAGCACCGAGATGTCCCTGCGTGAGGCGCAAAACGTCAATCCCGACGCCGAGGTCGGCGACCGCATTCGGCAGGGAGCAATCGGAGTTCTCATCGGAACGGCAAACCCGAAGGTCGTCAAGCGCAGCTTCCCCGTCTGGGACTCAGTCCCGATGGCAGCCGGTCGCGCATGGGACGTGCTCGCTCTCACCCAGGCAGGCCTGACCCAGTGGGCGCGCGGCGGCCCCGATCCGGGTATCACCGGGCCCGTAGGCATAGCCCAGGTAACCGGCGAGATTGCAGAGGAGATTCCCAATATCGGCTTCTCTCCCCTGTTCGAGTTCGTGGCGCTCATCAGCATCAGCCTGGGTATCGTCAATCTGCTGCCGATTCCTGCGCTCGACGGCGGGCGGCTCCTGTTTGTGGTCATAGAGTGGGTCCGGCGAGGCAAGCGCATTTCACCGCAACGGGAAGGCCTCGTTCACATGGTCGGCTTTGCGCTTCTGATTAGCTTGATCGTGGCGATGAGCTACCGCGACGTCGTCAGAATAATCGCGGGTGAGAGCTTTATCCGTTAGAATGGTGATGGCCCAAGTCTGCGAGCGGGGGGACGGAACATGTTGACCACTCGTCGCGTTTCCAAGCAGATTCACGTCGGCAGCGTCGCGGTCGGAGGTGACGCGCGGGTCACCGTGCAGTCCATGACCAAGACCGACACCCGCGACGTAGAGGCGACGGTTGAGCAGATCCGCGGCCTCGAGGAGGCCGGGTGCGACATCATACGAGCCGCCGTGCCCGACATGGAAGCGGCCCTTGCCCTCGCCGAGATCAAGCGCCGGATATCCATCCCCCTTATCGCCGACATTCACTTCCACTACCAGCTTGCCCTCGAATCGCTGAAGAGCGGCGTCGACTGCCTCCGTCTCAACCCCGGCAACATCCGCGACAGGGGCAGGGTCGAGGAGATAGTCCGCGAGGCCAAGGCCCGACAGGTGCCCATCAGGATCGGGGTGAACTTCGGCAGCCTGCCGCCCGTCGGCAAGATCGGGGGCCGAGGGTCTTCACGTCACCTCGACGGCGTGAACAAGCTCCCCAAGCCGAACGAGGCCCAGCCGGGCGACTACACCGTCGTCGACCACATGGTGGAGACCGGCCTGTGGGAAATCGGTATCCTCGAAGACCTCGACTTCGACCTCATCAAGATATCCATGAAGGCCTTCGACATCGACACGACTGTCGAGGCCTACCGCCGCATGGCCGAGATCGTCCCCTACCCGCTCCACCTCGGCATAACCGAGGCGGGCACGGCGCGTTCCGGCAGCATCCGCAGCGCCATCGGTCTGGGAGCCCTGCTCTACGAGGGCATCGGCGACACCATTCGCGTTTCTCTCAGCGACGACCCCACCGAAGAGGTCTACACCGGCCTTGAGATCCTCAAGTCGCTGGAGCTTCGCAAGGATGGGGCTACGCTCGTCGCCTGCCCAAGCTGCGGACGAGCCGACGTGGACATTCGCCAGCTCTCGAACACCGTCGACGACCTACTCCGCCAGCACAAGACGCCGATCAAGGTGGCCGTCATGGGCTGCGAGGTCAACGGCCCCGGCGAGGCGAAGGACGCCGACGTGGGCATCGCGGCGGGAGTAGGTCGCGCGATCATCTTCCGCAAGGGCCAGAAGGCCCGCATCGTCGCGGAGGACGATATGCTCACGGCCCTGATGGAAGAGGTCGGCAAGGCCGAAGCCGAGATTTCTTAGCTTTACTATTCTCCGAAAGGCTCCCCCTACATTGCTCGTTTCCCGAATGCTGGAAAAGACCCTGCGTGACGACCCCGCCGAGGCGGAGATCGTCAGCCATAGACTGATGCTCCGCGCCGGACTGATCAATCAGGTCGCTGCGGGCGTGTATTCGTACCTCCCTCTCGCATGGAGGTCGCTCCGCAAGATCGAGCAGATCATCCGCGATGAGATGGACGACGCAGGCGGGCAGGAGCTCCGGATGCCCGCGCTCCAGCCGTTGGGTCTGTGGGACCGTTCCGGCCGCACCGAGGCGATGGGCAAGAATATGTTCAAGTTCCAGGACCGCCGCGAGCGCGACCTTGTGATCGCCCCTACTCACGAAGAGGTCGTCACGAACATCATCAAGGCGAACGTCCACAGCTATCGAGACCTTCCCCGAATCCTCTACCAGATTCAGACGAAGTTCCGTGACGAGGAACGTCCGCGCGCCGGACTTCTGCGCGTCCGCGAGTTCGACATGAAGGACGCCTACAGCTTCGACGCCGACGAAGAGGGCCTCGATCTCAGCTATCAGGCGATGGTGAGAGCCTACAGGAACATCTTCGACCGATGCGGACTCGACTCCGTCATGGTGGAGGCCGACAGCGGAGCGATCGGCGGCAAGGACTCCCACGAGTTCATGGCCCTCGCGGACGCTGGCGAGGACACCGTCCTCATGTGCCGGAACGAGGGCTGCTCCTACGCCGCCAACGAGGAGAAGGCCGTCTTCGTCAAGCCGGAGCAGCCGATCGAAGGCCACCGGCCCCTTGAAGACGTACACACTCCCGGAATCAAGACGATTGAGGAGCTGGCCGAAGACCAGGGCATACCGGCCGGCAAGACGCTGAAGGCGGTCTTCTATTGGGCCGACGGCGAGGTCGTGTTCGCGGTAATCCGCGGCGACCTCGATGTGAACGAGATCAAGCTCTCTAACACGCTAAAGGCCAACGAGTTACGCTTGGCGACGAAGGAAGAGGTCGAAGGCGCGGGTCTCGTCGCCGGATCGGCGTCACCGATCGGACTGGACGGGATTCGAGTCATCGCTGATGACTCCGTTCTGCTCGGCTCCAACTTCCTCGTCGGCGCGAACCGGGAGGACTACCACGTTCGCAACGCCAACTACGGGCGTGACTTCACAGCCGACGTAATCACCGACATCGCCCTGGCAAAGGCGGGCGATCTGTGCGCAAAGTGCCGGACGCCCATGGGCGAGAGACGCGGCATAGAGGTCGGCCACGTATTCAAGCTCGGCACGAAGTACAGCGAGGCGCTTGATGCGTACTTCCCGGCGCAGAACGAGACGCAAGAGCCGATCATCATGGGGTGCTACGGGATCGGTGTCGGACGGCTCCTCGCGGCATGTATCGAGCAGAACCACGACGACAAGGGCATAGTCTTCCCGCCGGCGGTTGCTCCTTACGACGTGTGGATCACCGCCCTCAACTACGATGACCGCGACGTTTCCACTGAGGCGCTTGCGCTGCACGACGAGCTTAGGACGGCCGGGCTCGATGTCATCCTCGACGACCGCAACGAGTCCGCGGGCGTCAAGTTCAACGACGCCGACCTCATTGGTCTGCCGGTCCGTCTCGTGGTGAGCAGGCGCAACATGCGTCAGAGCGTCGTCGAACTCAAGCTGAGAAGCTCGTCGGAGGCCGAAACCGTCGCCCGTGACGAGGTTGCGGACAGGATGGCGGGGCTTCTGGGGCGGCGTTAGTCCAGACGCGGCTGTTCCCGAGTTCCACGCACGCAGACACGGAGAACATCACGTTCGCCCTGAGCAGCGTAACGCCCCGTGCGCCCTTCGACAAGCTCAGGCCGAACGGGGCAGGGCAGGGGTGTCAGTAACTGCCGCCAAAATGGAGCATTTAAGAGCTGTTACTTGAAAGCCTGTCGAAGGGCAATTCTCCGACATCGCGGATAGCTCAAAGATAGTTTTCCCTAACGAGGATTCCTCCTTTCGGAACCCCTTGCAAGACTTGATTGGCGAGGCAATATCGCGGAACCCATCGTAACTGTTCAGATTACTTGAGAGACCCTCGGTCGCGCACACCACCGTCATACCCGCGAAGGCGGGTATCCATCGGGGTGGGGGACATTCCCCTCACCAAGACTGAACAGTTACAACCCATCTTGTCTGCCACGGTCTCATAGAACCGCCACTTGCTTCCCGACTGAACACACTCTTGTGTGACCGGCGTACCGGCGAAGCGACGGGCCGTTCCCAGCTTCCAGCACCCGGCCAGGCCCCAAATTTGACAAATAAGCACGTATGTCCTATCCTATCCACAAGCGGCCACCCAACGCACAACTTTACAATAACGAGGGAAATGCCACAAAATGTCCCAGAATGCCACAAATTCCGAAAAAGAACTCTCCGAAAAACAAGCGCTCACGATCCCTCATCTGGTCTCCGCCAAATCGGTCAGCGAGACCGCCGAGCGCATTGGCGTGAATCGCAAGACCATCTACCGCTGGATGGACGATCCTGATTTCCGCGAAGAGTATGATAGGCAGCGAGACGCCGTCGCCAACTTCGCACGGTCCTCCATGAGGGCCCTCATGCTCAAGGCCCTCGCGATACAGGCAGAGCGCCTCGACTCCGACGACCCCAAGGAGCGCGCCCGCGTCGCCAAGGAAATCATCGACTACGACTCAAAGACGGCCACGAGCCACGAGAACCAAAAGCTCGTCAACCGCCTGCACCGCCTCATCTACAATGTCGAAGCCGATAAGCAAGACGAGCCCACGGTCAACGCCCAGGTCGACCAATATCTGAGTTCCCAAGAGCGTGACTGACCCTGCAGGCCTCCTGCCGCGTTGTCCCTCAAATAATAGGCGGGAACCACCCGGTTCGTCATTCCCGCGAAGGCGGGAATCCAGAGGGGACTGGGTGGGGCCAACGCTCTAAACGAAACCACCGACCATACCGCTATAGGATCGGTCCGAACGGCTGACTCGTCCCAAGCAACCCCGCCCTACTCCAGACGCGCCAGGAAACTGTGTACTGCATCCTCGTAGCGTTCCGGATCCAGGTTCCAGGACCCCACGTGTACGGCGCCCTCGAACGGATGATACTCGACGAGGTCGGGCCGGGCGTCCTTGAACTGGGCGCTGAGCGATTCGGGCACACTCAGGTCTTCACTACCCTGGAAGAGCAGGATATTGGCCGACAGCTCGTCGGCCCGCTTGAGATAGTTCAGCTTGTCGAAGTCGACGCCGAAGCGGAGCGTGGCAAGAAACTTCGCCAGCCCTGTTAGCGCTCCCGGCAGCGGGAATACAAGCACCCTGCGCTGTGTAGCGCCGTAGTCGACGAGAGCGTCGAAGTTCAGTGCGGGGCCATCGAGGATAGCGCCCTTTACCCGGTGTGCTACGTTCGAGTTGTACAGGAAACTGGCGACTATCCCACCCCCCATGCTCTGGCCAACGAGGACGAGGTCCTTCGCGCCCGCGGCCAGCGCGAACGTGGCAGCGGCTTCCACGTCCTCCCACTCGTCGGCCCCGAACTGGTAGTATCCTGTCGGACTCGACGGAAGTCCGGGATCATTGCGGTAGGTGATGGTCAGCGTCGGGTACCCCTTCTCGACGAACATGGGCAGCATCCGAAGGAAGGCCTGCCGGTCCGAACCCTTTCCGTGCACGAGAATGATCCACGTATCAGACTCGCCTATCGTCAGCCACGCAGGGAAGGTGCCCAGAGTCGCGGGGATGCCGATCTCTTGAAACTCGATCCCGTGCGCCGAGAGCGGGTCTCCGGGATAGGTGAAACTGCTGATGCGGACGGCTTCGCCGACTCTGGGCAGAGGTCCCAGTGGCATCAGCTCCCGTACTACGGAGTCTCCGCTCCGGCTGAGTATGGCGCCCACCTGGTTGTAGGTTTCGGCGGACTCCAAGCCCCACAGGCCGGGTTTGTCCCATCTGCCGTCCGGGTCGGTTTCCGACGTGGCCTCCAGTGTGATGCGTCCGCCCGCGATTGAGGCAACCCGGAGGTCGAACGGGTCCTCCTCGTGATCGACTACTAAGGCGCTCTCCTCGATCTCGCCTGAGTAGTACCAGCCCGCGGCAAGGTATCCGGCAAGGATCACGAGAACGGCCACGACGATGATGGTCTGGATCTTGCGAGCGCGGGACAGCGGAACGCCTCCTTGAGGGTCGTTGTCGGCATGATAACCCATCGTCCTTCTTCGTGCGAGAGTAGCAGGCATACCGCAAACCCTGTACGCTTTACGGGCGCATTTTCGACAACGTAGAGGAGAAGGAATGGCACGAATGACCGGCGGACAGGCGTTGATTGGGTCGCTGCACCGCGAAGGCGTAAGGACCATATTCGGTATGCCGGGCGTCCAGATGTACCACGCGATGGACGCTATCTATGAGGAGCCCGGCATCCGGTTCATCACCGTCCGGCACGAGCAGGCAGCGGCCTACATGGCGTTCGGGTACTCGAAGGCGGGCGGCGACGGCATCGGTACCGCGCTCGTCGTGCCCGGCCCCGGACTGCTCAACGCCACCGCAGGAGTTGGCACGGCCTACTCGGCCTCTACGCCGACCCTTCTCGTCTCCGGTCAGGCGTACACCCACGAGATCGGAAAAGACTTGGGCGCCCTCCACGAGGTCAACGATCAGCTCGACGTGGTGCGTCCGATCACCAAGTGGGCGGCTCGGATGACATCGGTGGAAGAAGTACCGGATACCGTCCATGAGGCGTTCCGAATGCTCAAGACCGGTAGACCTCAACCCGTCGAGATCGAAATCGCGTGGGACACCCTCTCCGACGAGGACGATGTCGAACTCAACGAACCGGCCATCTATGAGCCGCTCGCGCCCAGCGATGGTGACGTCGAACGCGTGGTCGAACTGCTCTCAAAGGCCGAGCGTCCACTCATCTGGGTAGGATGGGGAGTCTCCCTGTCCGATGCGAGCGCGGCCCTCGAACGTGTGGCCGAGCACATGCAGGCGCCCGTGATGACCTCCGCGGAGGGCAAGGGAGCGATTCCATACGACCATCCCCTCTGCCTCGGCACGCCCGGCTGGCGTTTCGGGCCACCGGAGCTTGACACGCTGGTGGGCGAAGCCGACCTCGTGCTGGCCGTGGGAACGCGACTGGGGCGGACGAACCTCACTAGCGACCATAACATTGTGCATATAGATGTCGATGCCGAAGAGATTGGGCGCATCTTCCCGCAAGCGGTAGGGGTCCACGGCGACGCCCGCGTTACGCTGGAACGCCTCCACAGCCGGCTCGTTGATGCCGTTCCTCGCCGCGAGAGCCGCGTTGAAGAGGTAGCGTCAATTAAGCAGAGAAGGGTGAATCCCGCCACCTTCGTGCAGCCGCAGGGCGGGTTTGTCGAGGCCATTCAGAACGCGATGTCCGACGACGGCATAGTGGTCGAGGGTGTGACGCAGATCGGCTACGCGGCGCGGGAGCTCTATACTGCGCAGCAGCCGAGAACGTACATCACCTCGTCATACTTCGGTAATCTGGGGTATGCCTACCCCACCGCGCTCGGCGCGAAGGTCGCCAAGCCGGATGTGCCGGTCGTGGCAATCTCCGGCGACGGCGGCTTCCTCTACAACTCGCAGGAGCTTGCCACTGCCGTAAAGTACGGGATCAACGCCGTCGTGATTGTGTTCAACGACAACGCCTTCGGCAACGTCTACCGTGACCAGATCAACAAGTTCGATGGGCGGGCCATCGGCTCTCAGCTGCATAATCCCGACTTCATGAAGCTGGCCGATGCCTACGGCGCTCGCGGCGTCAGGGTTCACGAGGCCGAGGATTTGGAGACAGCGCTGAAGGATGCGTTCGATGCCGAAACGCCGGGCCTGATCGAGGTGCCCGTGGGAATGATGCCCGACCCGTTCGTGTAGCCCCCGCTCTGTATCTCTCCCCCGCCGGGCGGGGGAGAGATTATTGAACTCAAACCAGGTTGAACGGTATGCCCATGCTGGAGCAGGTCGAGCGGAACCACTCGATGACCTCGATGTGCAGGGGAATCCCGTTGGCCTGACGGTCCTCGACCGACTCCGCTTCCCGCAGACCGGCGTAGACGACTCGGTCGTGCCCCGGGGCTGGTCTCGTCGTACGAAGCGTGTAGAGCCACTCGTCCATCGTGCTCTTGAACTCTGCCGTGTCCATGAAGGCCTCGATGTCGTATGCCGCGACATAGTGGTTGAAGTTGGGACGCCCCGGAATGAGGCCGTAGCCGCCTCCGCTGAGGATGCCTCCGAGGATGTCCACGATGGCCATGAGGCCGTAGCCTTTGTGAGAACCGAGGTCCATTGTGCTGCCCAATGGAAGCAGATTCGCCAAGGGTATGCCGTCCGGTCCCGGGGGCGGAGCGTCGACCTCGTGCATGACCGGGGTACCGTCTTCGTCGGCAGTCCAGCCGGGGAGGAGCTTCACACCCAGGCGGCGGGCGAGGATGAGCTTGTTGGTGGGGACGATGCTCATGGCGGCGTCGAACACGAACGGCGCTTCGCCATCGGCGGGCGCGGCCAGGGCAAGGGGGTTCGTGCCGAACCGGGCTTCCGCCCCGAAAGTCGGATTGACGTTGGCAGGACAGGAGGACATCGCCATGCCGATCATGTCGTGCTCCAGGGCCATCATCGCATGGTACGAGATCATGCCGAGGTGCCGGCTGTTGCGGATGGTAACGACGCCGACTCCAACGTTGCGCGCCTTCTCGATGGCGATCTCCATCGCCTTCGGGCCGACCACAATGCCGAGTCCCCGGTCGGAGTCGATGTTCGCCGTTGCCGGGGTCTCACGCAAGACCTTCCATTGAGGCGCGGGGTTGAGCTCGTCCTCCTTGAATCCCTGCACGTAGCCCCTGAGCGAGTTGGAAACGCCGTGACTTTCCACACCCCGCAAGTCGGAGGTCACCAGTACGTCCGTCGCCTGCTCGGCGTCCTCTTCCGGCACGCCGCACTTGAGGAAGATCGCCCGCACGACTTCGCGCAGGTCGTCTTCGGCCACTCGCATGGAGTCCTCGTCGGTCACCCTCAATCGTTCTGCCATCTAGCTCCTCCGGCTGACGTTCGATTGCACAAGGAACAATTCTAGTCGCGGAAATCGGGCGACGCAATGCGGAAGTTCGGGTGACGAGGTACGCTGGGATTTGCTACACTGCGCCCGTATCGCAACCCAGCGGAGGTGAGCTTTGGTGACGACGCAAGAGGCTGCCGGAGTTCGTGGTCGAATGTGCGCCGTGTTCTCGGAGGCGAACGGCGAGGATCCGTGCGGTTCAGCCCCCATGTGGGACCACTGCCTCGTCATCGAGATCCCAATTCCGTGGGAGCACGAGGTGATGGACTCCCCCGGCTTTCCAACGGGGGTGGCCGATCTGTTGGAGCAGCGTCCCGATGTCCGCCTCCAGGTAATTCAGCCGGACGACGCGCACTCGGTAGAGGGACACTCTCGGGTCATGCTCTTTTCCCGCCCCGAGGGTCCCGTCCGCGATATGGCAAGAAGAGAGTACCTCGTCCCGTCGGACCGCCTTCTCCACGCGGGGGCGACAGTGCTCAGCGGGGGCGGCGACGAACTCGCCGAATGGGAGCAGCATAACAACGGAATGCGGGACCTTCTGGTATGCACGCACGGCTCGCGCGACATCTGCTGCGCGTCCATCGGTCAGCCCACGTACATGGAGCTTCATTCCCGATACTCGAACTCGCATACGCGGGTGTGGAGGCAGTCGCATACCGGGGGCCACCGCCTGGCTCCGAACGTGATCGACATGCCGAGCGGAAGGTATTGGTCAAGACTCACCCCGACTCGCGCCAGGCAAGTGGCAGACTCTTCCGGGGAGATAGCAGAGCTGTACGACTCGTACCGAGGATGGCCCGCCATTGCAAGTCCGGGAGCTCAGATGGCCGAACGCGAGGCGTTCATGCGCGAGGGCTGGGGATGGATTGACCGTCGAATCGAGTCCGAAGTCCTCGAGACGTCGGACTGCGGTATGGAGGAACGGGTGGCCATCAGGTCGCTTGGCTCGGACGGAGTCGTCTCCTCATATGAGGCCACGGTGCGTCAGAGCGGGGTCGTGCAGTCAATCGAGTGTCTCTCGGATACGCTGGCGAAGGACTATCCCCAGTACGAGCTCGTGAGCTTCGAGGCGGTCGGGTCGTGACCGCGGTCGAATCCTACCCTGCTATGGGTGCGCGCCGGTTGTCATACGACCATCGACGCGACCGTACTTCCTGCGGCGTTGGCCGTATGCGGCAATGGCCTTATCGACCTCAGTCTCGTCGAAGTCGGGCCAGTAGGCGTCGGTGGAGTAGTACTCCGCGTAGGCGGCCTGCCACAGCAGGAAGTTGCTGATTCGCATCTCGCCGGCCGTCCTGATGATGAGATCGGGATCGGGCATACCGGCGGTGTAGAGATACCTGCCGATGAGCTGTTCGTCTATTTCTGAGGCCTGAATCCCGTCGGCAAGGATGGACTTTATCGCGTGGGTCATTTCCGATCTGCCGCCGTAGTCGTATGCCAGAGCGACCGTTATTCCAACATTGTCCTTTGTCAGGTCGATGGCGTCGGCGATACCCCTCTGCACATTGCTCGGCAGACGGTCGAGGCGGCCGATGTGCATCAGTCTCACGCCGTCCGCATGAAGCTGCCGGGTCTCCGAGCGGATCATCTCCTGAAGGATCTCGATGAGCGCGTTCACTTCTTCAGAGGGGCGTTCCCAGTTCTCGGTCGAGAACGCAAAGAGCGTCAGGCACCGAACGCCGTGAGCAGCAAACGCCTGCAGAATGCGTCGAATGTTCTCGGTGCCGGCGCGATGGCCGTCGGTACGGGAAAGGCCTCGTTCGGCAGCCCATCGGCCGTTGCCATCCATGATGATGGCGACGTGAGTGGGGGCCACGGACACGTCGGGACCTTCGTGGCCCGTCTCCACGCGCTCAGTCTTGGAAGCCAAATTCACTAGACCTCCATTACCTCGGCTTCCTTCTGACTGGCGAGCGCCTGCATCTTCTCGGTGTGGCTGTTGGTGATCTGCTGAAGGTCGTCTTGGGAGCGGTGCATTTCGTCCCTAGAAATCTCCTTGTTCTTCTCCATAGATCGCAGGGTTGCCAACCCGTCACGTCTGATATTGCGAACGGCAACATTGCCTTCTTCCACTCGCCTGCCGACCAGTCGCACCAAGTCCCGGCGTCGCTCCTCGGTGAGTGGGGGAATGCTGATGCGGATCACGGTTCCGTCGCTGTTCGGCATGAGGCCGAGATCGGAAGTGAGGATGCTCTTCTCGATGTTGCCTATGGACTGTTTGTCCCAAGGCTGAATCATGAGCAGGCGCGGCTCGGGGACTGAAATGGATGAAATCTGATTCATCGGCGTGGGCGCGCCGTAGTAGTCGACCATGAGCGTATCGACGAGGGCCGGGTTTGCCCTCCCCGTCCGGATCGTATTCAGATCTCTCACCAGCGCGTCCACCGACCGGTCCATCCTCTCGTCGATCTCCAACAGGACTTCCTCGACATCGGGCATGGCGTACAACCTCCTGTCTGCACTCTGCATCGGAGGCCCCTCCTGAGGAAGCGAGGCCCCTCGCAGAATCAGGTCTTTCACCCTCACCCCAACGCTCTCCCTCAAGGGAGAAGGATTACGCAAAGGTCTCCATCACGGGTGGCCGGTGACGACTAGAACCGATTCCAAATGATTTTGGCAGCTTACTCAAAGCACCCTCACCCCCGTATCGAGTACGTGGCAGGCTCTAGCCCTCTCCCACGATGGGAGAGGGGATATTCGCCACTCAATTCGACTGCTATGTTCAAATAGGAACGGTACTAGAGGGTTATTGTAGCAAAGGGCACGGACGCCGTCAGCAACGGCGGTTACGCGGACGAGCGAACGAGAGACCCTACCGATTCGTGCCGCACGATACGGCGGAGGCTGCCCACGTCGAAGATGTCGAATACGAGGATCGGGACATCGTTCTCCATGCACATGGTGAGGGCGGTGGAGTCCATGACCTGCAGTCGTCGTTCGAGGGCGTCTTGATACGTCAGGGAGTCAAACTTCGTGGCGTCGGGATGGATTTTGGGGTCTGCGGAGTAGACGCCGTCGACCTCGTGTTTCGCCATGAGCAGGATCGAGGCATTGATCTCGACGGCGCGGAGGGCGGCGGCGGAATCGGTGGTCATGTACGGATTGCCGGTACCGGCGGCGAATATGACTACCCGCTCCTTTTCGAGGTGGCGGATGGCCCGCCGGCGTATGAAGGGCTCGGCGACCTCCTGCACGTTAATGGCCGACTGCGTGCGCGTGTCAATTTCATAAATTCGCTCTAGCGCGTCCTGGAGGGCGAGAGCGTTGATCAGTGTAGCGAGCATCCCGGCGTTGTCGGCCATCGGGCGATCCATTCCCTGCTTTTCGGCCTCCGCGCCGCGCCAGATGTTCCCGCCACCGACGACGATGCCGATCTGGACGCCGAGATCGTGGATGGACTTGATCTCGGTCGCCAGGTACGCGACGGCGGCCGGATCTATGCCGAAGCCCCGCTCGCCCTTGAACGATTCGCCGCTCAGCTTCAGGAGCACTCGATGGTAGTGTGGAATGTCCGAGACCAAGCTACTCTCCCAGTGAGAAGCGTGAGAACCTGCGGATGCGTATATTCTCGCCGACCTTGCCTACCGACACCCTTATCAGCTCGTCGATCGTCATCGAGGGGTCCTTGATGAACGGCTGCTGGAGGAGGCAGGCCTCCTGGGGATTCACATCTTCACCCTCGGGGATCGCGGTTTCGTCGATGTACGCGGGGTTCATCGCGGCAACCTGCATGGCGATGTCGTGCGCAAGCGCTCTGAAGTCTTCCGTTCGGGCGACGAAGTCGGTCTCGCAGTTGGCCTCGACCATTGCGCCGATCCGTCCGCCGCTGTGGATGTAGGACTCGACCAAGCCCTGGTCGGTCTCACGGTCGGACTTCTTGGCCGCTGACGCGATGCCTTTTTCGCGCAGGATTTCCTGGGCCTTGTCCATATCGCCATCGGCCTCTTCGAGCGCCCGCTTGCTGTCCATGATCCCTGCGCCGGTCAAATCGCGCAGGGCCTTGATTTCCGCCGTTGTGATCGCCACGTCGCCTCCTCGAATTCTGTCTCGACCTACGAAATAATGTGTCGCACAAAAAGCTGGCCCCGAAGGGCCAGTCTTCAAGAGCTATTTCACCATCCAATGAGGCTGGAGGTCGTATACGCGCCTTTGAGTCATCAGCCTTCGGGCGCCTCCGACACAACCTGCTGGGTGTCCTGAACACCTTCAAGCGCCGCTTCGGGCCCTATAGTTATCGGTTCGAGTGCTTTGCCGCCATCGAACTGACCGTCATCGGTAAGCCTTCGGTTGGTACCCTCGACGTAGGCATCGGCAATGTGAGACGTGACGAGGCGAATCGAGCGGATGGCGTCATCGTTGCCGGGGATGGGGTAGTCGATCTCAACGGGGTCGCAGTCGGTATCCACGAGCGCGACCACGGGCACCCCTACCCTCTTGGCCTCACTGACCGAGATAGCCTCCTTGCCTACATCAACGACGAAGAGTGCGCCCGGCATTTCAGTCATTTCCTTGATCCCGCCGAGGTACCGATTCAGTCGCGTGATCTGGTCGTTGAGCTTGAGCGCCTCTTTCTTCGGCAGGGAGAACAACTCGCCCTTTGCTTTGCGCTGCTCAAGCTCGACGAGGTAGTCGATGCGTTTCTGGATGGTGGTGAAGTTGGTCAACGTTCCGCCCAGCCAGCGGGTATTGATGTAGAAGGCGCCACACCGCTGGGCCTCACTGATGATCGTGTCCTGGGCCTGCTTCTTCGTTCCGACGAATATGATCTTCTTGCCCTGAGCGGCGACGTCCTCGACGAAGGCGGCAGCCCTTTCGAGGAAGTGGAGGGTCTGCTGAAGATCAATAATGTGGATGCCGTTGCGGTGGGCGAAGATGTACTGGCGCATCTTGGGGTTCCAGCGCCGCTTCTGATGCCCGAAATGGACGCCCGCCTCCAGCAATGACTTCATCGTAACCGGAGGTCTTGCCTCCTGCTCAATCACTTGTTCCAACTGCTCGACCATGTACACTCCCTACTGTCAACGGCTCTTCAACATGCCCGAGCAAGTATATCACACCCAGAATATGACGTGGGATAATCTGGAAATAGGTGACTGTTCAGTCTTGGTGAGTTTAATTGCGAGGACCCCCTCTCTGTATCTCTCCTCCGGCGGGGGAGAGATTGTAGATTCTTCGTCGCTGCGCTGCTCAGAATGACAGCAGGAGGACAATGCGTGCATATCTCACTAACTCTGAACAGTTACGGAAATAGCGATTCCAGACACGCTTTGCAAGGGGTCAGACCTGTGAACAATACGGGAGTCTGGACACGGAAGATTCGAGCCCAAGAACAGCCTTGCCCCTACAACGGGCTTGGAAAAGTGGTATGCTACGTGGGCATCGCACCCTTTCTCCCTTATCGAACGAACGTCCCCCTTGATCGACCAAGAACAGATCCGCCATGCGGTTGCCTCCATCCTGGACGCCTTTGGCGAAGACATCGAACGCGAAGGGTTGGCGCAGACGCCCGGGCGCGTGGCGGAACTATACTCTGAGTTGTTCTCCGGCCTCGGTCGCGATCCTTCCGAGGTGTTGAGGACGACGTTTGACGGGACGGATGCCGGTCTTGTGGCGTTCGCGGGCGTTCCCTTCTTTTCGATGTGCGAGCATCATCTGCTGCCGTTCATCGGCACGGCGTCTGTCGGATATCTTCCTGACGGACGGGTAGTCGGGGCGAGCAAGATTGCGCGAGCGCTCGACATCCTGGCGCGACGACCGCAGATGCAGGAGAGGCTGACCGCGCAGCTCGCGGATGCGCTCGTCGACAGCATCCGGCCAAAGGGTGTCGGAGTGATTCTTGGGGCCGAGCACCTGTGTATGTCCCTGCGCGGCGTAAAGAAACCCGGGACCCAAATGGTGACGTCGGCCTACAGGGGCGAGTTCGAGACGAGCTCCGAACTCCGGCAGGAGTTCCGGTCGATGACGAGGAGCGACTAACGTGCCAGTCTCCGTCACTGTCACCAAGGTCGAACAGATCGCGGAAGGCTGGGAAGACCTGCTGCCTTCGTGTTGGACGAACACGGTCTTCCTAACGCCGTGGTGGCAGACGACCTGGCTGGACCACTTTGGCGACCGGTCGACTTCCCGCATAATCGCCGCGTTTAACGGTGACGGAGCACTTGTGGGCATCGCACCGATGAATGTGGCAGACGGTTCGGTCACTTTTCTGGGTGACACCGATCTATTCGACTACCGGGATTTTCTCGTGCGCAAGGGTGGAGAGGACGCCTTCTATCCCGCGGTGTTCGACGAGATCGGCGCATGGGAGTGGGACGCCTTCAGCTTGGAGTCCGTTCCGGAAGGTTCGCCGACGATTCGGTTCGCCACGACCGCCGCAAAGAACAAAGGCTGGCGCGTTATGGTCGAGGAGGAGGACAAGGCGCCGTTCAAGAACCTCCCTGGTAGCTGGGACGAATACGTGAGCGGACTGGGCAAGAAGTATCGCCACGAGCTTCGTAGAAAGGTGCGCAAGCTCGGCAATTCGGGGGAAGTCGCGCAGTACGACTGCACGCCGGAGATGCTGCCTGGGCATCTTCCCGATTTCTTCCGGCTTCACCGTTTGAGCAGCCCCGAGAAGGCCGAGTTCATGACCTCCGACCGCGAGAGTTTCTTCACCGAGCTAATGCAGACCACGGCGGCTCGTGGACGCCTCAAGCTATCGATGCTGGAGTTGGATGGAGTACGGGTGGCGGCGTGCATCAATTTCGACTACGGAGACTCCTATTTGCTCTATAACAGCGGGTACGATCCGGCGTATTCTCAGCTGAGCGTCGGCTTCGTAAACAAAGCGTGGACGATCAAGGACGCGATCGAATCAGGCAAGCGGACATTCGACTTTCTCCGCGGGACGGAGCGGTACAAATACGACCTTGGGGCCGAAGACCGGTCGATATACACGATTCGGATTCGCAGGTAGGCAGGGCCGGACACTTATGCGCAACATCGCCATGCTGACCATGCACAGTTGCCCGGCTGGGCGTCCGGGCACCAGGGACGTGGGTGGGATGAACGTCTACGTCACCCACGTGGCGCGAGAGCTGGCCAAGTCGGGCTGCAGAGTCGACATATATACTCGCAGCGACCGAGCGCACGGCGCTCAGATCGTTCAGATATCCCCATTCGTCCGTGTCATCCACGTGGATGCAGGACCGGTCGACGAAGCGAAGCAGGACTTAAGGGATCACGTGCCGACGTTCGTCAGCGCCGTAGACGCGTTCCGGCAAGAGCAGCGACTCTCCTATGAGCTCATACATTCCCATTACTGGCTTTCCGGCGTGGCGGGGAGTGAGCTTTCGACGAGCTGGGATGTTCCCCACGTCACGATGTTTCACACCACCGCGTTGACCAAGATGTTGGCGCGGTTCGGCGAGCAGGAACCCGAGGGTCGCGTCGAGGCGGAGCGCGCTGTCATGGCCGATACGAACGCGATCATCGTTTCCACCGAGCAAGAGCGATTGGATATGGCGCGTCTGTACGGTACGGAATCGGGAAAGATCAATGTCCTGCCGGCGGGGGTGGACCTGGAGCTGTTTCGACCGACGGATAAGGCGGATGCGCGCCGATCGCTCGGCTTGCCGGACCGGAACGTGGTCCTGTCGGTGGGGAGGGTCGAGCCGCTCAAGGGATTCGATATCTTGCTCACTGCGGTGGCGTCCCTAGACGACCGTTCCGATACCTCCATCGTCATCGTGGGTGGAGACGAGGAATCCAGCCCGGAGATGGAGAGGCTTCAGACACTCTCGCAAACGCTTGGTCTGGAAGACAGCGTCATCTTCACCCGCGCCGTTTCCCAAGAGCGGTTGAGTATGTACTACAACGCGGCGGACGTCTTCGTTATGCCGTCGTACTATGAGAGCTTCGGTCTCGTCGCGCTCGAAGCGATGGCGTGCGGCGTGCCCGTCATAGCGTCTCGCGTCAGCGGGCCACGCAGCTTCGTCAAGTCGGGAGTGACGGGCTACCTGATCGACAGACGGTGCCCGGAGCCGTTCGCTCAGAGGCTGGACGTGCTGCTTCACAATCCCACGCTTCGTGAGAGTATGGGATGCGCCGCGAGGTCACATGCCGAAACGATGGGATGGGATATGGTGGGACGACGGACGCTCGACGTGTACGACTCGGTCACCTTGGGACCGCGTTCCGCGTCGATAGCGGCGGGCTAATCGCCTAACCGCAACTCAAACCACACGGAGTCCGAGACCTTCTCGAATCCGAGCGACTCGTAGACTCTCGTGGCGGACAGGTTGGAGGAGTCCATCTCCAACTCTATGAACTCGACGCCCTGCGCCTTCAGCCACGTCATTCCTGCGAGAACGGTGGGACGGCTGAGCCCCTGCCCTCGGTACTTAGCGTGGACTCCGGTCATGGCTATGCGTCCCAGTTTACCTCCGGGCCCCGCTGGACGTACCGTCCAGTTGTAGGCGACGACTTCGTCGGCGTGGGTGATGAAGAGAATTCCTTCCGGGGTCGTGGACTTCGACGCCACTCTGGCCTCGACCTGCTCGACGGTGTTGGGACAGAAACCCCACGAGTCTCCGAACGCTGCGTTCTGGATGTCGGTGAGTGTTCGTATGTCACTTCCAGCCTGGAATGACCTCAGGGAGAAGCCCTCCGGGAGTTTCACCTTCGGAATTGAGTCGCCGCTCCATCGCATGGTCGCGTATCGGCGGACGGGTAGGAAGCCTACATCGTGGAGCAGACGTCTTGCCGTATCGTCTTCGGACAGTATCTGGGTGTGGAGCATGGAGACTGGCAGCCGGCGCGTTCTTTCGATCGCCACTTTGACGAGGTTCTTTTGCACAGCTTGATGCGAATGGGGGCGCGGTACGCCCATTTGCAAGACCGCGCGGCTGATTGGGAGTTCCGGCCATAGGACCGCGAGGCCCACGTCTGTTCCCGATTCCGACGTTAGGAAGCAGTCCCGTTCCGGGTCTAGGCCCGGTATCGAGAGATGGCGGCGCATCTCCGGTTCGTCGAACGCCATCTCGGCGCCGGCGATTCCGAAGGCCGTGTTATAGAGATCCGTCCAGTTGGCAAGATCATCCCATGAGAATGGACGAACGGAAATTGTCGACGGCAAGGGATGGGACTCCGCGGAGGGGTGCATTTATGGTACAGGGAGGCGAAAGGGCCGTAAACGCGGGGAAATTGGCTGCGGCTACTCGTCGTAGTTCCAGGCGATGATCTTGGTGGGTGTGATAGTGATGACGACAAAGTTGGTTTCGGGAACGACTTTCTCGGTGTAGGACTTACCTTCTTTTTCGCCCAGGTAGTTTGTCGCCATCGCCAGGACGTACTCATAGATATTGATGTAGGAAAGCTCGGCTACACCATTGACGATGGCCGCCTTGTAGGGGTTGGTGTGGGTAGCGATGCTGGCGGCCACGCGAGGTTCGTGGCGGATGTTCCGGACTTTGACGGCGGAGTCCTCGGCCAGGATGATGAGGCGCTCGCCGTCGTAGTGGTGCCACACGGGGGCCACGTGCGGGGAGCCGTCGGGCCTCACCGTTGCGAGGTCGCAGAGGTGGGGCTCGCGTAGGAACTCGTCGATTTGTTCTGGTGTCATGGGCTGCTCCAAGTCGCTGCTATATTGAATTGGATTCCCGTCTTCGCGGGAATCACCATGGGCTTGAGAAGGCCACATAAGGGGATGAAAATGGGGAGGCCGCTCCTATCCTCACCTGCCCCACGGCAGCGGCCGGGGATGGATTCCTGCCCCGTATCGGGGTACGGGGTGACGTTCCTTCGCAGGAATGACGGTGTGGGTGTGTGGCGGGCCATTATCATAGCAATGATGGAGTAGGGGTCAAGCGTTGGCGGGGACAGGGAGCCTGTCACGCACCTCGTCCCAGATGTCGTCGCTTATGGCGTCTATCGACCGGGCGGCGTCGATGATACGCCAGCGGTCGGGGTCCTGGTCGGCGAGGGCTAGGAATCCCAGGCGGATTCGCTCGTGGAACTCGGCAGGCTCTTCTTCAAACTTCATTCCCTCCGCGTTGCGGTCGACGCCATCCGTGGTCTTCAAGGCATCCAAGGGCATCTGGAGTTGCAGGCCGCGCACACGGGATATGCCGATCTCAGGTGGGCAGTCGAGCAGGAACGTCAGATCGGGCATGACGCCATGTGTTGCCAAGGCGTTGACTGCCTTTATGGTTTCGATGTCGATTCCCCGGCCGTAGCCCTGGTAGGCGACGGTAGAGTCGGCGTAGCGGTCGGCGACGACGACGAGATCGGGGTCGTCACCCTGGGGGCCGATGACCTTCGTGACGAGCTCGGAGCGGGCGGCGGCGAACAGGAATAGCTCGGCGGCGCGGGACATTGCTTCGTCGGACGTGTGCGAGCGCTTTATGAGTTTCCTGAGGTCGGTCCCAAGGGAGGTCGAGCCGGGTTCGCGTACCCGGAGACAGCGCAGACCCGCGGACTCGATCCGTTCCGAGAGCCTGGCGGCCTGGGTGGTCTTGCCAGCGCCCTCTCCGCCTTCAAGCGAGATGAAAAGCAAGGATGTTCACCTAATAGCGTTACGATAGTAGGCGCACATTCTACGTTTCGGTCGTGGCGGGTCGCAAGGTAAGGGAGGCGGAGAAAGTCTTCGTAGGGCGATGAGGTTCACCGCAGAGGGCGCTGAGTGGAGTGGCAGGGGGTCTCTTTTAACCTGACATTTCCTGCCATATCATGACATGCCGTAGTGAGGCGCGGGGCGTGAATTTTGACGGACATTGGCGGACATTTGGGGACATTGCCGATATGGGATGCGGGGCGGGCTAGTGTCGGTTCCATATGATTTCGGTAGCTTACTAGAAACACCCTCACCCCCGTATCGAGTACGGGGCAGGCTCTAGCCCTCTCCCACGACGGGAGAGGGGATACGCGCCTCTCAATTCCACTGTCATATTCAAATGGGAATGGTACTTGTAGGTAGGCATCTGTTGCCATGAGGGCGCTGGGTGTAAAATTTGACGGACATTGGCGGACATATTGGGACATTTGGTGATATTGCCGTTATGGGATGCTGGAGAAGACGGTCGGTGGGCAGCTGTTGCCGTGAGGGCGCGGAACATAAATTTTGACGGACATTGGCGGACATATTGTGACATTGCCTTTATGGGATGCGGGGCGGGCGGCCTGTGGACATAGGGTTATGATAGGGCATGTGTTCTTGTCGGTCAAATTCGGGTGGGGCATGGTAACTGTTCAGTCGTCGTGAGTTGAATTGCAAAGACCCCCTCTCTGTATCTCTCCCCCGGCGGGGGAGAGATTGTAGATTCTTCGTCGCTGCGCTCATCGGAATGACAGCAGGGGGACAATTCCTGCATATCTCACCGACTCTGAACAGTTACGGTTAGGGGTCTAGATTGCGGCTACCTCTCGATAATTAATTTGCGTCACCATTCACGTATGATCAAGTAGCTGAGGGAGAGAGTACCAATCAACCATGACGCTTTCAGTGTAGAGGGCTACATGTGGATTCCCGCTTTCGCGGGAATGACGCATTTGAGGCGAAAACAAAGTGAGGTCGGGTGGAAAACCTGTGCTTCACCTGTCGAACATGACGACTCGGCGGTCAGTAGGGGGGTTCGGCGGGGCCGTCGTAGCCGCACATGCCCAGTCTGGGGGAGTTGACTACCGGTATGGGGTCGCCGTAGTCGTCGTGCGGGTGGGTCTCCTTGTGCTGCTTGCAGAGCAGTCCGTCGACGTCGTACTCATAGAGGCATTCGGCGCAGAAGTGCGTGGGGGGCTGATCGCACTCCATGCAGGGGTTGTCCGGCATGTTGTTGCGGGCCATCAGGTCGATTGGACGGGATGTGGTAGGCCTGCCCTCGCGGACGGCTACGCCTCTGACGCGCGTCTCCGAGGCAGTGCCGAAGTCGTAGATGTGGAGGAGCTCGACGCCGGGCCGAAGTACCCGGTCAATGCGGGTTTTCATGGAGAGTTCATTCTCCTCCGCCCAGCCGCCGGTGGAGAACATGCTCATGTGGCCGCAGCATTCCAGCCAAATGGCGCGCAGATAGCGGTCGAGGTCCTGCAGGGTGGCGAAGGCTTGCATTTCGAGGTCGAGCCAGAAGTCGCCGGTTTCGTCCAACACCCGCAGGTGAGTCAGGCTGCTCGCTTTGCCCCGCTTGCGGTCGGACTTCGTGACGATTTCGGCCCGCCGCGGGCAGGTCGGCAGATGTCTCAGCATGGAACCCTTCGTGAACTCCCTTTCGCAGTATCCGCAGTTGCCTCTTGTCTGCTTTCTTCGAGTTGTCATGTTTTTCTCCTATTGGGGTAGCCGCGGGGACGCAGACTCGCTCCAACTGCCGTTTCATACGTCCGCACTTCAGCGCCGCTTGTTGAACTCTGCCCGATCCAACCCAAAGTCGCGGACAGTGCCGATCATAAGGTCTTTCCTGCCATGATCGGGAACAACGGCAACCTTACGGGTGATAGGGCTGAACCACTTGCGATGCGATCCTCTGCTTCTTCTCTTTTTCTCTTCACAGCCAAGTTCAACGAGTCTTGCGGCTACCTCTCGGTAGTTCATACGGCAATGAGAGCTTCATGCCTGATGCGGCGCATCTGTTGCTCGTCGACTATCAAGCCGCTCGGTATCTCTTTGCCAGTCTCTTCGTACAGTTCGAGGACTGCCACGAGTGCATCCTCAACGTTTGACATAGCTTCAGCGACGGTATCACCTTCAGTCACCAGTCCGGGTAACTGCGGAGCGGTAACGGTGTAGCCTCCTTCGGGCTGCTGCTCCATGTGAACGGTTAAGCGGATTAACCTCCCTGTAGTCGTTGCGCTCATGGTTCGCTCCTTTCTTCTCCATTGGCGGGTGTCATAGTACCAATTCGGCGTGATGTCGTCATATATGTAGGACCGACTCTGGATTCCGGCCTTCGCCGGAATGACGGATGATGGTATAGGCCCCTCGGTTCAGCCGTCGAACATGACGACTCGGCGGGTGGGTTCCCGGCCGGAGCTTGAGGATGAGATGCCGTGGCGCTCGGCAATCTGGTGCTGGAGGTGGCGGACGTAGGAGCTTTGCGGGTCGAGTTCGGCCTGTCGTTCGCCCTGCTTGATGAATTCCGCCGCCTGCTCGGCCTCTTCGATGGCGCCGGCGATTCGGGTCTGGTTCTGGCGATGCGCGCCGTCGTTTCGGGTGATGGCGCGGAAGAACTGGTGGATTTGCGGGGTCGTGTTTTTTCGCAGCACGTAGACGGGTCTGCCCTGCTCTTCCGCCTGTCGGAGCGCGTTCGTGCGGCGACGGTAGAAGCTCTTGGTGGTCAGGACGAGCTCGGCGTCTTCGAGGTCGTCGACCAGTTTAATTGGCGCGTCGACGGCTTGAACGGCCTGCTGGAGCTTTCCTTTGTTGACGCCGTACGGAAGGACGGAGACCAAGCCGTTTTCTTCGCCTTCATCGGCGGACGCGTCGCCGGTAGGCTCGCGCGAAATGGGGGGCGGGGCAACCTGCTCTCTCACGACCTCGGCAGGACGGTAGTCGTAGCGACTTCGCGCGCCCATTGTGCCCTGCACGAGGATGGATGGGCTTCGCTCGAACTGCGCGCGGCGGACTTCGCCGTTCGTTTCGACCCATCTGCTCTCCAGCGAGGCACGGAAGCCTCGGAGCACCTTGTCGACGGTCTCCCCTACATCCAGGGCGATGAGAACGGTGTTGCGGCCCTGTATCTCGACGAGGACGTCGAACGTTGGCGGGGCTTTGCGTTCCAGCACGGTCTTTTGGGTGCGCCTCCTGCGGGCCTCGATGTCTCCGAGGGTGACGGCCTGGATACCGCCGATCAGGTCGGAGAGGGTCGGGTTCTGGACGAGGTTTTCGAGGGTGTTTCCGTGCGCCGTGGCGACGAGCTGCACTCCCCGTTCCGCGATGGTGCGGGCGGCGTTGGCCTCGAGCTCGGTGCCGATCTCGTCGATGATGATGACCTCGGGCATGTGGTTCTCGACGGCTTCAATCATGACGGCGTGCTGCTGGTCTGGAGACGGGACCTGCATACGTCTGGCAGTTCCGATGCCGGGGTGCGGGATATCGCCGTCGCCGGCGATCTCGTTGGAGGTATCGACGATGACGACGCGCTTGCCGGCCTCGTCGGCGAGGACGCGGGCGACATCGCGGAGCATGGTGGTCTTGCCGACTCCGGGCTTGCCGAGCAGGAGGATGCTCTCGCCGGTGCGGACGATGTCCTCGATGATGCGGATGGTGCCGTAGACCGCGCGGCCGACGCGAACGGTCAGGCCGACGACCTTTCCGGTGCGGTTCCTGATGGCCGAGATGCGGTGCAAGGTCCGCTCGATGCCCGCCCGGTTGTCGGCCCCGAACGGGCTGATATTCTGAGTGACGTACTCGATGTCGGAGAGGTCGATCTCGCGGTCGCTGAGGACCACGGTGTCTTCGGGGAAACGGGCCTCGGGCGTCCGTCCGAGATCGAGAACGACTTCGAGAAGCTCGTCGCTGTCTTCTCTGTCTACCAGTCTTTCCGCGATCCGTGGAGGGAGTTTTTCGATGACCTCCTCCAGGTCGGTCTCAATCCATTGCTGCATGGTGCGTATTGCTTAGAATGTAGAGAGTGTTACGTATTGCGCGCTGCGTGCGTTTCTTCTCTGGTGGACGATTGCCAGCGCTCTGACAGATCGACGGCGGGGTTTAGTCCGGCGATACGGACGGCGCGGCTTGCTTCGGCTATGGTCACGGGACTGGTGATCGCCCTGGACATCGTAACGTATCGCGCGACCTCCTGATAGCCGCGCTGTCGCATGAGCGCGTCGAGACGGCCCTGGTGGTCGCGCGCAAGAACGTACCAGTTCTTGACGCCCCAAGCCCGCGACATGCCGTGAGTGACGAGGGCGGGAATGGCGTCATCGGCGCCGGGATGACTCATGAGGGTCAGGATCGCGGAGCGGCCACGTCGAGCGACCTGCGCCCAGCCCATGGCTGTGTCATCTTGGCGGTAGATGTGCTCGCGGCTCCTCCAGCCTGCCGGCTCTCGCGCCGCCCGCCACTGGTCGGCGGTCATTCCCAGGGCGAATCGCGCCCGCGACGGCGTCGAGGCGTTGTAGAGTCGAAACAGGTCGTGTTCGTCTATCTGCTTCACTGAGAGGATGCCCTGCGTAGACGCACCGGGGAAACTGATCTTTGGGCCTGTCAGCAGGGTCTCTTCGCCGTACTTGGTGAATCCGCACGAGGCCGCGAGTTGGACGAGCGGGTCGTCGTCTCGAAGTCGGAGGAAGACGCGCTCGCCTCCTCGTTGAGCTATCTCTCGAAGCAGGATGCCGAAGACATCGTGACATGACGCGCCATCCGGCGTATCGGCGAGCAAGTGCGTCACTTCCCAGCAGCGGACAGTTGCCCGTGGCCGCGCGGCGACAATTGCGGGAACGTAGCGGCCGTGTGACAGGGTGAGCGAATGCGTGCCCTTGCTTCGGAGGGATGCGGCGGCGGCCATCACCTCACGCTTGGACATTGCAGGTGACAGTTCAGTACCAACGGCAGCGAGGGGACATGCCCGGTTGCCCGGAGCCGGGCCGCCGAATACTCCGTATCGAATAAAGTCTGCCGGCCGCGATGCGCTTATCATAGTGGGCTAGTACCTAGTCAACGTAGTATTGGCATTGCAATTCACCTTCACCCTCACCCTAGCCCTCTCCCACGACGGGAGAGGGGATAAATCGGCATCTATCCAGTTTCATATTCAAGTTGACCAAGTTCTAGGTTCCTTCGCCCCTTTAACGATGTTCAGGAACAGCTCGTGGACCCGTGAATCGCCGGTCAACTCAGGGTGGAAGGCGGTTGCGAGCATATCGTTCTGGCGAACGGCGACCGGGCGACCGTCGGTCAGACAGGCGAGTACCTTGACGCCTTGCCCGACCGTCGTGACTACCGGAGCGCGAATGAAGACTCCGTGGAATGGGGCGTCACCTATGCCGTCAACGTCGAGATCGGCCTCGAAGCTGTCGACCTGGCTGCCGAAGGCGTTTCTGCTTACCTCGATGTCCATGAGGTGGAGGGGTTCAGGTCGGTGGTCGGTGAGCCGGTCGGCCAAGACGATCATTCCGGCGCAGGTGCCCCACACCGGCAGTCCTTCACGAACGAGGCCGACGACCGTGTTTCTCATGTCGAAGATATCGAGCAACTGGACGATGGTCGTGCTCTCCCCACCGGGAATGACGAGGCCGTCAAGCCCGGCCAAGTCTTTGCCGAGCCGCACTTCGGGCGCGTCGACTCCGAGCCCTTCGATCATCAGGCGATGTTCCAGGAAATCGCCCTGAATGGCCAGGACTCCGACTTTCGTCAAGCCTACCAGCCTCTGACTGCCAACTGCTCCTCGACGGGCATGGTGCGAACGTCGAGGCCGGGCATGGCGTCGCCGAGGCCGCGCGAGACTTCCGCGAGGACATCGGGGTTGTTGTAGTTGGTGGTTGCCTTGACGATGGCCGCGGACATGAGCTCCGGCTGCTGCGACTTGAAGATGCCGGAACCGACGAATACGCCGTCGACGCCCAGCTGCATCATGAGCGCGGCGTCGGCCGGACTCGCGATACCCCCGGCGGCGAAGTTCACGACGGGGAGCTGGCCCGTGTTATGGACGTCTTTGACGAGATCGTACGGGGCCCTGAGATCCCTGGCAGTCGCCATCAGCTCGTCTTCGGTCATGTTCCGGATGCGGCGGATCTCTCCGAGGACGGTCCTGGCGTGTCGCACGGCCTCAACTATGTTGCCGGTGCCAGCCTCGCCTTTCGTGCGGATCATTGCCGCACCCTCGCCTATGCGTCGCAGGGCCTCTCCCAAGTCACGCGCGCCGCACACGAACGGGACCGTGAAGCCGTGCTTGTCGACATGGTTGTTCTCGTCGGCGGGGGTGAGCACCTCGGACTCGTCGATATAATCGACTCGCAGGGCTTCTAGTATCTGGGCCTCGACGAAGTGGCCGATGCGGCACTTCGCCATGACGGGAATCGTAACGGCCTCTTTAATCTCGATGATCTTGGTGGGATCGGCCATGCGGGCGACGCCGCCGTCCTTGCGAATATCGGAAGGAACTCGCTCGAGCGCCATGACGGCACAGGCGCCGGCGTCTTCGGCGATTCGGGCCTCCTGGGCGGTCACGACGTCCATGATGACACCGCCCTTGAGCATCTGCGCCAGTCCCGACTTGGTTACCCAAGTACCCGTCTCGGTCAATGTGTCGATGGCCATGTGTCCGCCTCCCTCAGGCTGGTGGTGTACGAACTTGGATACTCATTATACATTCGCGGGAAAACCTAAGGCAATTGTCGAATGTTGGCACCGAGGTTTAGCAGGCCGGTTGGATTGAGGGTGGGTGAATACATTGTGTGGCGAAATCCTGTGGACTCCCGCTACCGGAGGACTTTGCGTAGCTTGTCAAGGGTCTTGTCATTCGGTCACGTTACGGAGCAGTTCCAGCTATGAGACCTGTCCTCGAAGCTAGGATTCTAGATTCCTCACTTCGCTCCGCTTCGTTCGGAATGACAGAGGGAGGAGTTCCGCGAAGATTTCCTTTCGCGGGAGTGAGGAAAGGGGTGAGGGCCGTCGTCAAATCTGAAAAGCGTAGTCTCCGTCGTATGGGACTCCGACTTTTTCCAGAAGCGCGCGCGGGCCGTTTTCGAGGAGCGCCATCGCCTCGTCTTCGTCCAGTCCCGCTCCCCTGGCTACCTTCATGGCGTAGACGGGTGTGAGGAGATCGCCGGGCTCGTGGGCGTCGGAGTCGAGAACCATGCGCGCGCCGGCGTTCTTGGCCATTCGGACGACGTGGCCGTTCGCCATGCCGTGGCTTTTTCGGGCAGACACTTCGAGGAAGATGCCGTTGCTGGCGGCTAGCTGCGCGTCCTCGGGGTGGATGAGACCGGGGTGGGCGAGGACATCGACGTGGGCGGAGGACACGGCGGCGTGGTTGGTGCCCGGCTCGACGGGTTCGTTGATGGTCTCTCCGTGGACGTTGACGACCCTCGCTCCCAAGTCCCGGGCCGCGCGGGCAAGGTAGTCGATTTCGTCCTTTGGCGTGTGGGTGATCTCGACTCCAGGCAGGGCGAGGATGTCCCACTGTTTGGAGGCGACTTCGCAGTCCTTGATGAGGGTCTTGAGGGTGAATTCGAGGTTGCCGTGGCCGACGTGGTCGGTGATGGCCATGACCCGGTATCCTGCTACGTGGGCGCGGCGAATGAGCTCGACCGGCGAGAGTACGCCGTCGCTGAGGAAGGTATGCGTGTGAAAGTCGAACATGCTGGGCTCCATGCTTATATTGCTGATTGATAATACCACCGAGTGGCATGGGCTGGCAGAATTTGGGGCTTAGTACACAGGGCAATCGACTATTATTCAAAGCCGGCCGTGAGACAGTCTCCCTGCCCACTTCTCTGGACTCCGGCCTTCACCGGAGTGACGGTGGGTGGTCTCTGCTATGCGCGCTGAATTTGAAGGACTATGGCGCAGTCACGACGAATTAGTGTTAGCACAAATCTTATACTTGTCCAGTTTGCTAATATATGGAACCATATAGTTCTTGCGAGGCGAGAGGCGACCGATGGATGATGTTCTAAATGACGGCGGGGAGGGGACGCGGACTCCAAGCGGCGCGCAGGCGCTGGTTGACGAAATCCGCGAACTTCTACGCCGTGAGAATCTCGACGAAGCACTAGCGCTTTTCGACAGGCTGCATCCAGCGGACCAGGGCGACCTGCTGGTAGAACTGCCGGAGGAAACGCGGCAGGACATCATCGGTGAAATGACATACCAAGCGACGGCGGAAATCTTCGAGTATATCGACCCTGACGAGGCCGTTCAGGTAGCCGCGCCGATCACCCCGCGGTTGCTGGCGGATATTCTGGATCAGGCCGATCCCGACGTAGCGGCGGACGTTCTCCGCGGTATCCCTGACGAGCAGACGGCGCAGACTCTCGAAGAGATGACGGAGAGCGGGGATGTCATCCCCCTTCTGGAGTATGCGGACGACACGGCGGGCGGACTGATGAACCCGGAGTTCCTGACCGTGAGTGGTAGTCTGACGGCGGTCCTGGCGCTGGACGTCATTCGCCTTCGGGCTCGCGACGCCGAGGTGACCAGCTATGCGCTCGTAGTTGACGGAGATGACAGACTGGTCGGCCATGTATCCATAGTGGACCTGGCTCTAGCCCGCGATGATGAGATCGTGGCCAACCTTGCAACGAACGACACGGTGTCGGTAACGGTCGACACCGATCAGGAAGAGTGCGCTCGGATTATGCAGCGGTATAACGTGAACGAGCTGCCGGTCGTGGACGCCGGGGGTGTCCTGCGCGGCATCATTATGGGCGACGACGTGTTGGACGTGCTCAAGGAGGAGGCGACGGAGGACATGTACCGGCTGGCGGGGGTGGGCGGCGAGGCGGTGTTCGGTCCGCTGGCCGACGCCGTGAAGAGCCGGCTGCCTTGGCTGGGCGTCAACCTGGCGACGGCGTTCATGGCCGCGCTGGCGATTGGGCTGTTCGAGACGACGATCGGAAGGGTGGTCGCGTTGGCGGTACTGCTTCCCCTCGTGACGAGCCAAGGGGGGATGGGCGGCATACAGACGTTGACGCTGGCCGTCCGCAGCATGGCGCTTGGGGAACTTCCGAGCGCGCAGGGAATGAGGCTCGTATCGCGAGAATTGATTCTCGGTGCGGCTCACGGGGTGCTGTTCGGATTGCTGGTCGGGATCGCCGCGTACGCATGGAAGGGCGACTACATGCTGGGCGTGGTCCTCGCGGTCGCCATGATGGCCAATATGGTGATCGCCGGACTGACGGGCGCGGGCGTACCGCTGCTCTTGAGGAAGGCGGGCCTTGATCCCGCGGTGTCGGCGGCGGTGTTCATAACCACATTCACCGACATCATGGGGATTCTCCTGTTCCTGGGAATAGCGACTGTGGTCATCGAACGGCTGACGTAGGGCACTCAGGAACGGCATCCTTCGCAGCCGGCTATTCGCTCGCGCTTACTGGTCCGGCTCAGGCGGCTCGACAAGCTCTCTGAGGACCGTTTCATTACCTCAGTCTCATAAGGGCCTCCTACCGTGCAGACGCGGGAACGGGAGCGCCTCGCAGCTTCGCGACCGCTTCGGAGAGCCAGCAGGAGTCACCCAAGTTTCCGGGAAAGGCGACGAACTTGAGACCGGGGAACCTGCTCGGATCGCCAAGCTCCCACACAGGCACACCCGGGAGTATCTGGCCGATGCACATCGCTCGCTTCACACCCAGAGCGCGAGTGGCGATGTCATACGACGTGACGCCACCCTTTGCAACGAGATAGCGGGGTCTCGTCTCCACCCGGCGAATGATGTCCGCAAGACCGCTAGATATCCGGCCTCCGGCTAGCAGGCTCGCGTCCCCTCCAAGCGTTAGGAGCTGTTCGCGACTCGTGTACACCGCCACGTCGAGGCCGCGCCGCAGTCCGTCGTTCATATTCTCGGCAACACGCGCGATCTCCTCGGGCTTCGTGGCTTCGTCGATCAGATTCGCGACCGCAACCTCGACACCGACGACTTCCTGTTGTTCGAGGAGATGCGCGACTTGGTTAGTGGAGACGGTCACGTGAGAGCCGACAACGATCAGGCCTCCCTCACCCTCATCGGATTCCAAGTCGCCGGCGGTGAGGAGGGGGCGAGACTCCAGTCCTCCTCGGACCTGGAGAAAGGAAGCCGACGACCTGTAGAAGAACTGTGCGCCCTGCTCCTCGGCAAGCATGGCCCCGAGGGTAAAGACCTCGATGTCGCGCATACTCGCCGCGTTAGGGAAGCAAACTTTCGCGTCGCGCATGTCGAGGAGTTGCTCGGCAACGCGGTCAGGGCCGCCGATACGAATGTCTTCCAATGAGACTGTGGCTACCTGTCCGGCTGGGACTCGCCCTTGCGTCTTCTCCTCTACCCACTCACGGACGTTGGAGGACGCGTATCCGAAAGCGGCATCGCGGGCGAACTCCGTCTGTCCCACCGGAATCAGCCGGTCGCCCTCGGCGAGATAGTGAACGTCGTGGATGGTGTAGCGTCCACCCTGGAAGAAGAACGGCGCGATGATGTGGAGGGCAGAGTGTCTGCCGAACACATTGGTGAGCGCGTTGACCTCGTCGGGATAGTGCCCCCGGAGCGTGGAGTCGATGCGGCTGATGACGATGGGGGTTTCTCCGGTACTTTCCATCGAAGCCCGAAGATTTCGGCCTGCCCGCGAGACGGTATCGACTGCCTCTCCCGCAGGCATACTTCTTGAGTTCGTCAGGAGGAAGACGCCACGATGGTCGTTTTGGAGTTCGTCGGCTATGGCATTGACCGACCACTCTGTGAGGAGCGATACGTTGGCGACCGACTGAGTTCCCATGGGGTCGTCGTCGATGACGACGGTCTTTTCGCCCCGTTTCTCTATAGCTGCCCGTATGGCCTCCGTGGGGTCTGCGGGCCATTCAGGAGGCAAGCTGGCGAGAGTTTCTTGCAGTGGCAGTTGTGGCAATGCCATTGGGCGTATCCCCGGTGGGCGATCGATTTGGGGGATGTATCTTACACCAGTCGAGCGCTCAGCCGGGTGAAGAAGCAAGGGTGGACCGGACTGCGCATCGTCAGATCAATCGAGCAGCCGATATGTAATACCGATTCCTCTTGAATACGCCGTAACTCTATCGTTGGTATGAAGGTGATTTCGTCTAACCTTCCAAAGGGCAGGTTTGAAACCTGCCCCTACCCGGTGCTCCTACCCCTTCATGGTGTGGTCAAGGCGAACTGGTATAAGGGTGAATTATGGCGGATGTGGGATTCGAATCTAGCTACAAGAGATGGGGCTTTTGCTATAAATTCCCACACTCGTTACCACCATATCGAGCCGGAAGGGCATTCCCCGAACCACGCCCGTCTGTGCATTATATTATTTCGCCGCGCATCAAGACGACTCAGCGACCAGATTCGTATTCGGTGTGCAGCACAGGCACATAAGTAGTTCGAGTCTAGGTAGTGTTGACATTTCCGTTTATTCCGCTTTTCTTTGTCATTCCGAGCGAGGCGAGTAATCTGAATTCTGTGCCTGCGCGACGATTTTAGATTCTTCATTCCGCTCCGTTCAGAATGACAGAATGTCAACACAACCTAGTTCGGTGGGCCTATTTTGACCGTAGACAGAACCATCTTTGAACTGTGGCTCGGTGAGATGTAGGTCTGTCTCGGACGGTAGGCAGTACTCCCTTAAGATAAGTGGCTCCGCAGCCTGTGGAACCATCCGGGCTGCGGAGGCTCATGTTGGTTCCCCCTCCTCGGACCGAGACCACTTTCTCGATACTGTGGAGAGTGCTGCCGCGAAGCTGTCCACACCAGGCAAGAACTGTTGCCGCAGGGTAATCCCGGCTGACCAACACCGCCAGTTGATCAATCCTCAGGCGGGCTGCTAGTGTAATCGGATCCGCCTGAGGGAATCACACGAGGCCGGGAAAACTTTCACATCCCCATTACCGCTCAGCATGCACCGGCCGGGCCGGGTGCAGCATATACCATTGCGGCTAGCGTGACCCCTCGACCTGGACCGTGATGATGTCAATGCCGTGGTACTTGCGGTGGTGCACCGAAGTTGCGTAGTGCCTCAAAAGACGAAGGGGGATCTCGCGTGCCTCGGGAGCCTCGACCTGCTGGCTCAGGTAAGAGATCCGGTCCTCCAGGTTCTCATCATCGAGAACTGCCAGAAACTCCAACTCGACCTCTCTGATTCCAGTGCGAGCGACGACGGTTAGACGGCGGACGTTATCGTCCTCGCCCGATTGGTTGTCCTGAAGCAGGCTCGCTAGGGCCTCCTCTCCAACGTGGCTTAGTCGTTCGCTTGAAGCCTCGTTCCAGCCAATATCGGATGCGAGGTCACGCAAAAACTCGTCAATCTTGGGCAAGGCAGCGTCGTCAAGGTCGGTCCGTAGGCGTCTGCGCCGCGAACCTGTCAGTTCAAGGAAGACAGTCATCAGAACTGCCGCAAGCGTGCCTACCGTTATGCTGTCGTTCAGCAATGTCTTCCAGGCGCCGTCCAGCAGGTCCGGGAAGATAGCCTGACTCTGCAGACCCACTCCGACGGCAAGCGCCACTCCCGCTATCAGGACTTTCCTAAACTCTAGGCCATCCTGGACGACCATTCTCATGCCTTCCACGAAAAGCATCCCCATTATTACAAGCAGGTACATCCCGAGAACGGGACTGGGAATTGTGAGGAGCAGCGCTGTGAGCTTGGGCAGGAACGCGAGTGCCGCCAGGATTGCCGCAGCGAAGTACCCGGCGCGGCGCGAGGCAACTCCCGTCAGTTTAGTGAGAGACATGCTCACCGCATCGTAGGGTATCGTGGGCTGCACCCCGGCGACTCCAGACAGCAGCGTACCAACCCCGTTGGCGTTAACCGCTCCTTGGACCAGGCGGAAATCGGTCACACGCGGAATTCTCCACGAGACCCTCTGCATGATGACGCTGCTTCCTGTCGATTTGATGGCAACGGCAAAGGAAACGACGAAGAACATCGGCAGCAGCGACCAGAACTCCAGACCGAAATTCAGATTGAACCCCGGCAGCTCTGGTGCTGGAACACCGACCCAGGGCGCGTCGAGCACGCGCTGAAAGTCGTACGCTCCTAGAGCCACTGCCACTATGGATCCCGCCAGAATCCCGATGAGGGTCGACCAGAGCCTGAACACCCCGGTTGCACGCAGTCCCATCCCGACTGCAACGATCAAGGCGACCAACGCGCTGGCCGGAGCCGCGACCGAAGGCGCTCCCTCAGGAATGTCCGCCATTCTCTCAATCGCAACGGGGAAGACCACCGTGGCAATTAGCATGATCACCGTGCCGGAAACGACCGGCGTGATGATCCGGCGCAGCAGTGGAAACCACAGGCCCATCGCAAATTGAAAGAGAGCGGAGGCCACCATCAGGCTGGCCAGCAGCTCCGGTCCGCCCTCCGTTATTGCCGTGATTGAGATCGCGATGAAGTTGGGCGTGGCGCCGGTAATGAGCATGTGCCTGGTGCCAAACCTGCCAAGGCGCGCCGCCTGGAGCGCGGTAACGACCCCATTGATTATCAGGGCGGCGAAGATTGCCCATATCAGGTACTGGTCACCGTCATAGCCCTTTTCAGCGATAACAGTCGCGCACAGGACTGTCGGCGCCAGTACCAGCACGACGCCCTGAAATCCGACCCCCAGCGCGACCAGGAGTGGACATCGATCGTCGGGTTCGTACAGTACGGCTTCTTCTGCTGCCAAGCTGCTTACTCCAAGCGGCGCAGCGTGTCCGGGACCGTGCGCATGACCGAGAATCGGATTCAGGTTGCTGGAAGCTGTCGGTCGGCTGGACCGCCGCGATGGTCCAGCCAGGACGCCGCCGGTGTCAGTCTGCAGTCTGAGCCATGTGGAGACGGTTACTCGCCCTCGACGAGGACCACACTGACAAAGGCGTCTGACTGGGCACGAATCTCCCTGAGTTCGGTATATTCTGCAGAGCAGAGCATCTCGCGGGCGCGCTCGACGTTCTCATACTCGATCACAGCCACACGCCTGGGCTCCAGGTTGCCCTCGGCAATCTCGGATGGAGTACCGCGTACCAGGTACTTGCCGCCCTGCGCCTCGATCTTCTGCGCCAGCCGATCACGCTGCCCGGCGTATGAAGACTCATCCGCCAGTTCAATTACTACTACGTATGCTGCCATTTGCCTACTCCACTTCGGTGTCTCAGAGATGAAGGGAGATCCTCATCATGTATTCCAGTTTCCTGTAACTTACGAGACTCTATCACAGCCAGGCTGAGGACATGAGGGGAACGAAGCTCGACTTTGTACATTAGCGATCGCGTCGATGAAAGTGGGCACCGACTTGACATACCATGCCGCCGATCGTGGGGTCGCCGGTCGGCGATCTCCCAACAGCACAGGAGTGGTCCGGGGTATGGCGCGATCCGACCACTGGCGTTGAGTCTCTACTCCCAGATGGGCGCGTGTCTCCTGAAACAGTCTGCCCCGTACTGGATACGGGGTCACCTCGATGTGCCAGCGCAACACGAACCACTCGATGATCTGAACCGGACTGATCGCAGGATCAGTACACAGCAGCGCCTGTGAGTCGAACTGGTGGAGGAGGTCTCGAATGAGGACCCAGCGAATGGGCACGGGTGGCTTGCCCGTGTGATACCAGACTGCTGTTTGAGAGACGATCTCCACCGTGCGGATGGCGCCGTCGCACCAGGCCACAGACATCTTGGTCCAGCCTACATCGGGGCATTGGAGGAGTTTGCCGAGCGTGGGCAGACGTTGGCCCTTGAGGCGTGGGACGCCCCATCTGTCCGGGCAGTCGAGGTGGAGCGGGTTTGTAGTGTAATTAACCCGGTGTGCAAGTTTTACCATGATAGCAACTTAGCGAATTGCAGTGGCGGATTGCCCTGCTCCTGATTAAGGGCGAAGGCCAGCGTATGGTCCAGGCGGGTTCGGAAGGCGGCATGAGGCAAGACCGCCGCCGGACGGGTCGGCGCGGCCGCTTGCTCTGCTCCGCCTGCGGGCCCAACGAATGCCATTCAACAGCCTCCCCAACGCCTCTCTGATCGCCGACGTCCGGGTTGGGCGAATCCCTCGGTAACGGCCGGGACTCCTACCGTGGCCCGGGGACGACGCTCAAGTCGTTCTTTTTCTGCACAAGCTCACCGATGCTATGGACGAAAAGACAAGTGAAGACATGGTACCAACTGCCGAGAAAAAGCAACATTGCAAATAGAACTAATTGGATAGAGCAATATTCACTAACTAACCCGGTGTGCAAGTTTCAATAATACTTCTTTCCGGGAATGGCGGGGGTGCACCGCACTACCTTCGTGCGCCAAGGGGCCAACCCTTGGCGGGTCAGGGAGCAGGTCTGGCAAAAACTTCTGGATTCCATCCGCCACGACCCGGCCTTCGCCATAGTGGACAGCTTTCCTTTGCCAGTCTGCCGGTTCGCCCGGGCTTACCGCTGCCGGCGGTTGATCAACGACAATAACTTTTGCCGGTCGCGTTGCCTCAAGTAGAACGTTACCGAAGCGGAGCTATTGCCTCACCTGGGTGTTACCGAAACAAGGTCGTTGCCTCATGATGTTGTTACCCAAACGACGGAGGCATGGACATGGTCGGAGAGGTCAGCACAGAAACGAGGACAGAAGTGCTCGGAGTGATCCGCAGCCGGTACAGGGAGGCCTCGAAAAGAGACAAGAGCAGGATGCTCGACGAGTTCGTGGCCATGGCGGGCTGTCACAGAAAGCACGCCGTCAGACTCCTGGGGCATGACGAGGAAGAAGCTAAGAGGGCCCCGTCCAAGGGTAGACGCATCTACGACGAGGCGGTCAGACAGGCGCTGGTCGTGGTGTGGGAGGCGTCGGACAGGATCTGCGGCAAGAGACTGAAGGCAGCACTGCCCAGTATGGTCCAGTCGCTGACCGGAACCTTCATTGGTTTCCTAAGCCGCCGAACCCGCCATGATGAGCTCGATGTCGCTAACTCGGAGCCTGAGCAACTCCGAGGCCTTGGATTCCGATATCTCATTCTCGGCCAGCGCCCTCAAGCAGAGACGGCGAAAGCGTCTGGGGTTCTCTGTTCGCTCCAGAGGACATGGCTCATTCGTTCTCCAGCTGGTGCCGATGCCACTGAATATGTCCTGCAGCGTCGTCCCCGTGATGATTCCCAAGTCACGCATTCGCATTACTAGTGCTGCAGCGCTGATGCCGAACATGTGCTTGATCTCGATGAGTTCGCCGAAGCCGAAATTGAACCTGCGGCGTCCCACTTCACGTACGAGCTCATCCGCGGGTGCCAAGAACGCGCCTGCGAAGCGATTGCAGACCTTCTCTTCCACCAACGTCGACGGGATTTCCAAGACCATGTGACCCAGTTCGTGAGCAATCGTGAACCGCTGTCGTTCCAGAGTCTTCGCCGTGGAGCAGACCACCACTGGCACATCTCCTCCGCCCACCCTGCGCACTCGGCAGCTCAGCCCATCCACAGACTCGGGTAAGTCCAGCCTGAAGACCTTGACACCACGCTCTTCCAGCAGTTCGGTCATGTCCGGAATAGGACTCCCGCCTAGGTTCCAAGCTTCGCGGACCGATGTCGCAGCTCGTTCTGCGTCCTGCACGACCTCGATTGAGAACGGCGCACCGATGGGCTCCTCCAATAGACCATCGGAGACACCTAGGAGTTCCTCCACTTGCAGATAACGGTCCACGTTGTCGAGCACCTCACCTTCCACAGCCGCTCGCTCCTTAGCCTTGGTCGAAGTCAGCTTCCTGAACTCAACCGACTCTAGGGAGACACTCGAAGGGCTCAGAAGATAGGTCATGGATACGTCCAGGGCATCCGCCAAGGCGATGGCCACTCTTGAGCTCGGCATCATCTCACCGCGTTCGTACTTTCCGATGGCCTGCGCAGAGACGATTCCTCCCATCTGTGAGGACAATGCCCGCAGCGACAGGCCACTTCGTTTTCTGGCCAGCTTGAGGCGTTCGCTGAACATGAGACCCTCCTTTCGGTTTACATTCTATTATATAATGCTCAAGACTGTAAACCCGCGCGGGCAGTCGGTTTCGGAACCAAGTCTGTGCAGGCCTGCTACGGAAGAACCGATGTTGAGAGACGTTCACACCTCAGTCTGGACGAACCGGGGGGCTGACACGGCGCCGGCAACTTGCCATGGCGCCTGTTTCTGGGAGTTCCAGCATGGCTGAGGCCGTTAATGCAGGACGACTGATCGTCTTCGAGGGACCCGACGGTGTCGGGAAGTCCACCCTTGCCCTAGCCCTCACCAATAGGCTCGTGGCAATGGGTCTATCGTGTGAGCACCTGTCCTTTCCGGGCAAGGAGGAGGGGACTATTGGCAGCTTGGTTTATGACGTGCACCACCGTCCAGCAGAATACGGCATAGGTGCGATCACCGCCGCCAGTTTGCAGGCCCTACACATCGCTGCACACCTAGATACGATAGAGCGGCGCATCATTCCTGCCCTCGGCGCATCATTCCTGCCCTCAATGAGGGTTGCTGGGTGATTCTTGATCGGTTCTGGTGGTCCACCTGGGCCTATGGCTATGTGGCTGCCGTCGACAGGGCAACCTTGGACGCCATGGTTCAAGTGGAGCGTCTTCATTGGTGTGGAGTCGAACCTGATGCACTGTTCCTGCTAGACCGACACAATGGTTCCTTCGACGGCGACGGCCGTATGCAACTGCGCGAAAGCTACGATCTACTCTACGAGAATGAGAAGAGCCGGTACCCCATTCATCGGATTCAGAATGACCTTCCCGTCGATAGATCGGTGGATCGCCTGGTCGCAGCCATTCGAGACTTCGTTCCATCTGCTGCTAATTTCGACTCGCCGAACCGCAGAAGCTCGGTCCGCCAAAAGAGCGAGCAGCTATCTCTCCCTTCGATGGATGAAAAGGCTCCAACGATCCTCACCAGGCTGGTGTCCGCCCGCCCGACGGTCGTTTACGGCAGCTACTGGCAATTCGCCGCCGAGCGGCAAGAGGTGTTCTTCCGCAAGATAGAAGGATTTGCCGCTCCGTGGACGAACGATCCCATCATCGCCAGGCATAAGTTCACTAACGCCTACCGGGCATCAGACCGCGTAAGCCAGTTCCTCATCAAGAATGTTATCCACGAGGGTGACCAGAGCCCAGAGGAGGTGTTCTTCCGCACGATTCTTTTCAAGCTCTTCAACAAGATCGAGACATGGGAGATGCTGCAAGATCGAATGACGACGATCAGCTACGCCGACTACTCCTTCCAGCAATACGACGACGTTCTAACCGCGGCCCTTGCGTCCGGCGGAAGAATATAAGAGGCAGCCTACATGATGCCCTCGGGGAGGAGCTCCTTTGGTCATACACTGAAGCACCGCAACCGCCTGTCGCTCCTGGAGCAGATGATGGAAGATGAGGCGCCGCGGAGGATTGAAAGGTCGTCCAGTATGGCGCAGGCCTTCGAGATCCTTCGGTCGTATCCCACGATAGGCAACTTCCTCGCTTATCAGTTCGTCACGGACCTGAATTACGGTAATCTCACCGACTTCTCCGAAATGGATTTCGTCGTGCCGGGCCCCGGCGCATTGGATGGTATTCGCAAGTGCTTCAGCGACCTAGGCGGCCTTGATGAAGCGGATGTCATCAAGGCCGTCACAGAGGGCCAGGAGCGGGAGTTCGAGAGATTGGGGATAGAGTTCCGCACGTTGGGAGGGCGACAGCTCCAGTTGATCGACTGCCAGAACCTATTTTGTGAAGTATCCAAGTACGCCCGCGTCAAGCATCCAGAGGTACAGGGCCATAGCAAGCGAACTCGTATCAAGCAGAAATACCGTCCGTCGAAGGCCCCGATTTCATACTGGTATCCCCCCAAGTGGGGTATCAACCATCTGATTCCTCGCGGAGGACCAGCATGATCACGTCCTTTCAGGGGCCGTCCGCTGATTCCGCGTGGCAACGGGCGGCCGAGGCATTTCGACAGTCGGTAGGAATTCAAGACCAGGACAGCAGAGACGGTGCGACGAAGGAAATCCTCCATGCCGCGATCTCAATCTCAGACCCGCGTCAGGGCTGGGTCGTTTCCAGGGAGCCGCCGCTAAACATAGCCTTCGCGTTGGTGGAGGTCGTCTGGATCATGACGGGGCGCCGCGATCTGAAGTTCCTAACGTACTGGAACAGCGAGTTGCCCAAGTACGTCGGACCAGGCCCGGACCTTCACGGAGCCTATGGGTACCGCCTGCGTCACCACTTTTGAATCGACCAACTTGACCGTGCGTACCTCTCTCTCAAGCACAACCCAGATGGCAGACAGGTCGTTCTACAGCTCTGGGATCCGAGTATCGATATGCGTCAGTTCGAGGGGAAGCCAGTAGACCAGGACGTCCCTTGCATTACGTCGGCAATGCTGAAGGTCCGTGGGGGCAAGCTGGAGTGGATGCAGGTATTGCGTAGCAACGACATGTTCTTGGGAGTACCCCACAATCTCGTTCAGTTCACAAGTGTCCAGGAGGTGATTGCTGGGTGGCTGGAGGTGGAGTGCGGTTCCTACAATCAGATCAGTGACAGTTTGCACGTGTACGACCGCGATTGGGAGAATGTAGCGCGATCTATGCCGGTCGTGCGCGCTTCCGCCAATATCGACGACCTTGCACAGCCTCGGCAAGCGTCAACTCGGCTATTCAGCGAGCTGGAGCGACGTATTGAACTGATGGCCAGTCCCGAAACCGAGCCGGACGCCGTCGAGGCATTGTCTTCATGGGATTCTGCGCCACAGGCCTACGTGAACATAGCTACGGTCCTGACGGCAGAAGCACTTCGGCGTCGCGGCCTGAGGGGGATGGCATCTCACACTATGGCTCGTTGCACCAACCCCATTTATCAACAGCTTTGGTCTCGATGTTGAACGAAAGGCCTAATGCCCTGCCTGACTACCTCAGTGAGATCGATCGCCTAGAGAGATTTCAATTCTTCCACTCCGGTTATCGGTACGTCTCATGGCAGCAAGAAGAGCCGTTCAGCTGGGACATGGCCCTCCGGTACCTCGAGCGCTCAAATGGCTCTAAACCCGTTCCCAGCCAATCTGCCACCGGGTCTTGGCGCTGCTCTGACCACACCTGTGGGCAATTCGTCATAAACCAAGCACTCCTCAAGAGGTGCCCATTCTGCGGATCGATGGGAACCTTGCGCCCTGTAACCGATCCGACCAACCCTTCCCAGGAGGAATGACAAATGGCACGACGCATCTTCATTAGTCACCAGCACGACGACCAGATGAAAGCTAAGGGATTCAATCTTCTGCGATGGAACAAGTACGTCGACGTGGATTTCGTGGGCCGCCACCTCCTCGATCCCGTCAAGAGCAATGACCCTTCGTACGTATCGAGAAAAATTCGGGAACAGCTGAAGGGTACCTCCGTTACAGTCGTGCTGATGGGGGATAAGACCTGGGACAGCGACTGGGTCGAGAAGGAGGTGAGATGGAGCCTCGAAAAGGATCCCCCAAATGGCGTCGTAGGCATCCGTTTGAAGGACGGGGTGAAGATACCTGAGAGCCTCAGAGACTGCGGAGCGGAAATCATGGACTGGGAGCCCAACGAGTTTGAAGCGGCTATTGAGAGAGCTGCCGCAGCGTCAGGAAGAGCGGTAGTTGCCGCGGCTGGGCCAGGCGGCGGGTCCAGCTGTGCACGATAGCCGAATTAGTGCGGGCGAGAAGCAAAATGATCACACAACGGCGTGCAACCCGTTCCAACAGAAAACAGCGTCGGCCGGTCTTCCTGTCCTTCGAGTTTGAGAGGGATGCTGGACGCCGGTCAGCTTTCGTGGGCCAGGCAAGAGTGGATTGCGAGTTTGCCATAATCGACAAGTCTCTGCCCATTGCTCAGCACGACGATATATGGCGACGAGAGGCCAGAGAGAGAATCGCAGCGTCCGACGTCGTCATCGTCCTCCTTGGCCCAGACACCTACAATGCCCCTGGCGTTAAGGATGAACTGAGCTTGGCCGGTGAAGTCCGCTGCCCGGTTGTGCAGTTAATGCCACGAAACAGGAACTATGGCTTGGTAGCCAGGAATGGAGCAGTCTGCGAGTACAGGTGGGCGACTATCAATCAGATGCTACGAGACCCACGGGCGTTTGCCGACGCTCCCGAGAACAGAGGCAAATGAGTTCACCTCGGAAGAACGATAGAACCGTCTTCGAATCATGGCTGGGTAGCTTGTAAGTCCGCCTTGGACGATACACCGTACCGTCGAAGGCTGCTTTAGCGATTGACGGTACCATCTTCAAGGCGGAGACCGGTCTTCTGTTAACGCATCGGGCCAAGAGGCCGGAGGAAACCGCGTACCCCGCAGGTACCGTCCGCGTACTACGGGAGGCGCGCGTGTGAGATTGTTTCGGGGATTCCATGAATGACATTACTCGTAACTGCCTGGGCAGAATCCGCCAGAGCATCAAAGCCGACAATCCTTTGTCGGTGCACTAACCTATGGGAACCATCCTTCTGCAGCCGTTCCCCGTTAAGGGCGGCCACCGCGGGCTTTAGCTTCGATGACAGCCGGACGACCACGTCGACGTCGCTTTCCCCACCGAGGTTGGCGTCGTTCTTGTATGAACCCTGGAGGAAAACCTCGTACTTGAACTGCTTCTGCCCTTGTGGGCGTCCAGAGTCTCACGAATGGGTACGTGGGCCCGCTTGAAGGCCGTTACAGCCTGATGGTGGCTCCACCTGGAGAGTGTTGATTCAGGGATACGCATGACTGTCCTTGGCTAGTCGCATATATTCGGCTAGGAGCAGGCGTCCGCCATAGGGAACCTGAATAGCCCGAGTTCATCCACCGGGCTTTGTACATCTATTACGGCAACTGCCTTGGGCAAACCAATGTCCCGGTGGTGTCGTTCTCTAAAGTCACCGCGAGCGGCAGGCTCGAATCGGTCGACCGAACGATCTATCTCCCTTTCCTCATCGACCTGTATTGATATTAGTGAACCGCCGCTCTCTCTCCCGAACGACCTCCGCCCCGCTGTCCCGTCGCAGCACCACGGGCAATGTCAATAACGAACCTGTCGTCGAAGCCAGCGCAATCCTTGTACACCGGGATAAACGCAAGTGCCAGTAGTGGTAGGCAGACGCGGTCCCACCTCAACTGCACCGCGGGCAAGTCCGTCGCGATGATCGGCCTGATGAGGGACGCGAGACTCCGCGTGAGCGAGGCGGCCGACCTGACATGGGGCGATGTCCAGCGAATCCGTGGCGGTTCAGGGCGTGTGCGCGTCGTGGGCGCCGGGGAGACCGACTACCGCGAGGTGAGCGCCGACACCATGAAGCTGCTTCTGCTCGTCCGCCGGGGCGCGGGCGACGACGAGCCTGTCCTCGGCATGAGACCGAACCAGATAGGAAGACGTATAGGCGCGGCGGCGAGACAGGCTAGTCTGGGCGAGGGGTACTCAGGAGACAGCCCGAGGCTGGGCATGATCAAGGACCTGGCGACCCTCGGAGTGCACGTGGTTGGAGGCTACGCCACCCAGAGCGCACGGTAAACGCCCTTCCTTGATAGGGGCACCAGCGCGCTGGTGCCCGGCACAACTTCTCAGCCCCTGCTCCCTTGGCGGAAAAGGGCCATTCCCATCTTTCCCGGTCCTTCAACCGTTATAATTGGATATAGAGGCTCATACAGTTGGGGCAGTCACGAGCAGTTGGGGCAGTCACGAGAGGGCGATTCTCGGACGGAGCCCGCAGCCTCGCAATCACCTATTACATCCGTACAAGGCCGAAAAACCGTATTAGATAGAGACGGTGTCTCATAACAGTCAGTAACGAGAAAGGGATTCTGCAAATGGGGTTACCAACGAGCCTCGGAAGGAGCGGGTAAGAGAGAACGCCTCGTTACGGTCAGCAGTCTCAGCCGCAAAAACTAAAGCGTGTATAAATATAGTTATACATCCTGTAAGTGCCCTCCCCTAATCTTGACGGAGGCGAAAGGAAACTGCTGCACGGGTCGGTACATACCACACTTCGCCATCTGTAGTCAAGTGCAGCCAACAGAGTGTGCGAGTTTCATGCCGCACGGTGCCAGTAGCCGTGGAACTGCGCCACGGCCCCCTTGCCGGCCGTCTCGTTGCGGGTGTAGTGGGCGGGCATTGTGGGTGAACGCCAGCGCCCCGCATTCATCAGGCTGGGCAACTCAATCCCGGCCCTTGCCAGGTCACGCGCCATGCCCACCCTGGGCGAGTGACCGCTAAAGCCGTCCCCGAGTCCGGCGGCCTCAGCCGCCTGCTTGATGCGCCTGGAAATCTGATTGGGACGCAGCCCGAACACACTGTCTGTATCGACCTTTGCACAGCACATCGAGCCCAATGCCGACATCGTTGGTTCGGACAGGAATGCGACCGATCCCTCCCCCTCCACTTCCGTCTTGGAACGCCGGATCAGGAGGCGTCCCGTCCCATCGGCCTCGGCCGCGATATCCCTCCAGGTCAGTACTGCTGCCTCCGATACCCTGAGCATCGCGTCGCGCATCAGGCTGATCAATGCGATGTCAAGGTTGCCTCTGCAGCAGGCGGTCTCCCGGCTCTCGACCCTACCGCCTCGTCCTCGCCTGGGCTTGCAGGCGATTGACTGTATGGCGGTCATCGCTTCGGCTGTAAGGGCCTTGGCCTGCTTCTGACGCCTTCCTGCCTTGCGCGTCGCGCTCCTGAGAGTCCTCTTCACCTCCGAGCTGTAGCAGGGATCGTGGTGTCCCGCTGCCTTGTGGACGAATGCTATGGCTGAAGCCGCGGCTCGCAAGGTAGCTGGTTTGTGACCGTGCTCCTCCATGCGTTCAGACAGATAGACTGCCACCTGTCCAGGATCGGCCGGGAGCACCCGTGTGCCCTTTGCGACGGCCCACACGATGAAGTTTCGCCACTGAACACGGTAATTCTTCATCGTGTTCTCCGCGATCTCATTGCCCAACATGGCCTTCAGCTTGTCCATGTCGGTTTCGGTCAGATCGTCGGCCCGTAAGACGGAGACCGGGGAATATCGGGCAACTGCTAAGCCGGGGCCTGTCCGAGTGGTGGCGCCTAGTGCGCCAACAGGCGGTTCGATCTCATCGAAGTCCCAAGGCCTGCTGGCCTTGGCCTGCGGTCCAGACAGGGCATCGCTATTCTGACCACCTTCGTTCCCGTCTCTGTAGACCTGCCGGTTTTCCAGCAGCCGCAAGCTGCTGGCAATGCAGTTTGTGAAGCTCGACATACCCTGTGCCATTTGTCTGCTCGCTGCTTTCATTGGCGTCTGACTACAGGGTGTATAACTATATTTATACACAAGATTCACATAAAGATGAAGAAATAGATGTCAGTTGTCGCCCGATTCGTGTTCCACATCGGTGGCGGCTGTACCTGACGGGACTGATCGCTCTTGCAGTCTGGTTACTCATTCCACTCGGCGTTGGCGCACAGTCGGAGGACATGGGACTTCCCTACGTGTGGATCGAGGACTCCACCGTATTCGGAGGCATTCCACCGGAGGTCGACGAGGGTGACGATCTGGAGTGGACGATTAAACGCGAGAACTCTCTCCCCGAGCCCGCCCTATTCGGCCTCACCTGGAGTCTCAGACCGGGAAGTCCTGATTACGGAAGCTTCATTGACCTCACAGAAGACTACATGCTTCCAACCAGCGTCCAGTTCATGGCGAACGAGGACGAAGTTACGCTCCGCGTCAGCACGACCGACGACGACCTCTGGGAACAGGATGTAATCCTATTCGTCTGCATTCCCGACGCGGGGCAGAACCATCGGCTTCATGTGGACCGTTTCGGACCAAGCCGGAACTGTGCCGGGTTCTGGATCCGGGACAACGATCCTCCCCCAACGATCTTGCCCTACCTCCCAGACGATGAACCGTTCACAGTTGTGGAGGGCGACAGCGTAGATTTCGAACTCCTGAGACACATTCCGCCGGGCAAGAACAGCCCACACATGAGCGGACAACTGACGGTCTACGTCAAGATCAAGGAGCTGCACAAGGAGGACGGGACGTACTTCGAGGCCGTGATCGACCCGGCTGACCCCACTTCATTGGGATTCCCGGTCACATTTGCCGAAGGAGAGGAAGTCGCGGCGTTTACCTATGAGGTGCCGGACAACGACGAGCACAACAAGAGCAGGCGTGCCATCGCACTGCGGATTGAGTCCGACCACAGGGCTACATCGCTGGTCAGGCCACGTTGGGACCTCACGGTTCACAACGAGGCCTTTGTAAACGCACTCGACGACGAACTTCCGGTGGTGACGGTCACGCCCCAACGGGAAGAGTCGCTTGAGGGCGGGCTCCAGGCTGGCATCGTCTTCAATCGCAATGGCTATCTCGCTGAGGAACTCACCGTCAAGGTCAGCGCCGAACAGGTGGGGGACTTTCTCTTCGTGCCGTTCCCCGATGAAATCACGATACTGTCCGGCTCCCCGTCCGTCGTGGTGATTCCCGGCATCAGAAACGATGACCTCTTCGAGGAAGACGGTTCCTTCACCGTCACCATCCTGGAGAGCGATGCGTACGAGTTGGGATCTGAGTCGACGGCCAGCATCACACTGAAGAACGATGACTTGCCCCAGCATGTGCTGGTGGAAGGCCGACAGCGGTCCCCGATTGATGGCGAGACCGACCCGGAGTTGACCGAGGTGGAAGAGGGGGACCACGTCTCCTTCAGACTCACCCGGCGAGAACGCTCCGAGAACGCCTACCAGGACACCGACACGATTGCCGATCGCGGCGCACTTGAGGTGAACCTGACTGTCAGCCAGTTTGGAGACTTCCTCAAGGGCAGCGAAGCCATTGTCTGGACGCCGGCCGTCGACGGCAATGGAGACGTTCTCTCCTGGTCACCGGTATTTGTGCCGGTCGTCGACGGTGCGCTGACAGCCACGTTCCCAGAGCGCGCTCCACGCCTCTGGCTGATTCTGCCGACCGAAGACGACCGCAGGATATTTGGACTCTACCAACCTGGTTTTCAGGAACGCTACCCGAACAGCTCATACCAGCTCCAAGCTAGGTTCCAGGACGCGTACGAGGACGACGGCAGCGTGACGCTGACGGTGGTAGAAGGTGAGAACTATGAGCACATCGACCCCGAGCGCAACGACAACCATGCCGACTCGGTTACGGTGCGCGACAACGAACCACCCCTCGTGAACCTGACTCTCGATGGCGCCATTCAAACTCAGGGAGGGTCCAGTTCCCCTAGCATCGGCGAGGGCTCAGGAACCGTCGACATATGGGTGACGCGATTCTTCGATGACCTGACCGTGGAACGCCCAGTCCCAGTCCGGGTGCGGCCACTCCATTGTCTTGCCGAAGACATGAGAACCTATTTTAGGGATTTACGTCCGTACGAGTCTCCGGTGGACAAACAGAACTTGACCATCACCATACCCGCAGGCCAAACAAGAGCCAAGCACACCCTCACGATCGTCGATGATGGTCATTACGACTGCGATGTGCGCGTATTCATATATGTCGACGCTCCTCCGAACGCCCGCCAGTTGCCCGGTTTCATCCAGAGCCGCACCTTTACCACCGGAGATTACCTCAGTTGGGACTATCACCCAGTGCCGAGCCAGTGGAACGCTGGATTCACCTGGTTTCACCGGTTGTATGATATCGGTGTTCCGTTCATGACCGCCCTCGTTCTCCCCAGGTTCATTGACAATGACAGTCCTCCCAACATCGGATTTTCAGACAGGACAATCGACGAAGACGAGGGCGAGGGTACTGTGGGGGTCCGGCTAACCGGCGCCGACGACCGCTGGGACTACACGATCGAATGGGAGACGCAGGCAGGCACGGCGACGGAGGGAGACGACTACGTCGCGTCCCACGGGACCGCCGTGATATCAGGAGAGGACATCAACAATCGAACCGGAACGGCGACAATCGTCATCCCCCTGATTGACGATATCACGTACGAGGGAAACGAAACCATCACGCTAAAGTACAAGGTGAGTCTCTCTTTGCCGTCGGACGACGCCATCTTCATTCTGAACTCTGAGAGGCTCAGATTGAGAGAGCTCGATGGTAAGACGACTCTGACCATCATAGACGACGAAGCAACGCCGCGCTTCATCTTCCGGGAAGTCGGAGTACCGGAGGGCGACGTGACGCTCGAGTTCCCGATCACCCTGTCAAACAAGAGTGACGAGACGGTCACCGTTGATTGGGCTACCTCCGACGATACGGCCGTTGCCGGCAGTGACTACGTTGCGGCGAGCGGCACGCTGACGTTCGCTCCCGGCGAGAATACGAAGCTCGTTTCGGTGGACATCAAAGAAGACAGCGACGCCGAGGGGTCAGAGCAGTTCCATGTTGTTCTGAGCAACCCCGTCAATGCCCAATTCACTGTGGTTGGCGCGACAACGGCGGACCGTGCCACCGGACGCATTTACGACACGGACGTTGTGGCTAAGCCCCAACTGAGGGTGGAACCTGCTCGGGCCGCGGAGAACAGTGGCGAAGCAATATTCCTCATCTCGCTAGTGGACCCCGATACCGGAAACCTGGTATCCAGCCAACTCCCGGCTAGCGTGAACTATGTGGTGGCAAGAGGCCTGGGGGAGAACGGCGCAACCTCCCCAGCGGACTTCGCAGGCAAGAGCGGGACTCTTGCCTTTGCGCCGGGCGTCAGCACACAGTCCATTTCCGTGTCCCTCGTCAACGATGACGTATCCGAGCCAGACCCAGAGCACTTTCGCCTGGTATTCAGCGGCATTTTCAGAGTGACGTTCGATGAGACCGACGAGGGCTACGACGAAGACGAACTGACGTTGACCGTGTCCGGCATCATCACGGATGACGATCCCAATCCGACGATCTCGATCGCAGACACCGAATTGCTGGAGGCGCTGCACGGGCAATCCCACGCAACGATGGAGTTCCCCATTACGTTGGACCGCGCGTCCGGCGTCGAGATCACCGTACGGGCAGCGATCGGCATGGATGGCACAGCGACGATCGTTGACTACTTTGTGCTCAGCAGTGACTCGTCGTTGGAAATCTTGCCCGGCGGTCACTTATTCGTCTACCAACTGGTCACCTTCGACCCCGGTGCTACCAAGGCTACGGCGAAGGTCCAGATCAGGGCGGACAAGATCGACGAACCGCCGGAGAGCATCATCATGCGACTCTCCCATCCCAGCGAACATGGCGCATTGGGCGTGAGCCAGGCAACGGGCAACATCCTCGATAACTCACCGGCGCCCGAATTGAGGCTGAGAAGAAACGTGAGGGTGACCGAAGGTGATGGATCGGCAACGTTTGAATTTCAAGTGAGGCATCCGCCTTCAGACACCCCGACCTCCAGCGGATACGTAATCGAATTTGAGTATGCAACGGCGGATGGCAATGCGCCGAGCTCCAACGCGCAGGCCGGACCCGACTACGTCGCGAAAACGGGTACGGCGGTCATCGAGCCGGGTGCAACCACTTTTGAGATTGCCGTAAACATCATCGACGATAAGATAGACGAAGACGACGAAGAGAGCTTCCGGCTGATCCTCGCCATGCCGTCGTTCGTCACCTTCCCGGACGGCGGCGACACCTGGGAGATCGAGGCAACCATCGTGGACCGCTCGCCTCCACCGGGCGTGAGAATTGAGAACGCTCGCACGCTCGAGTCGGAGGGGACAATCGACTTCTTCGTGTCTCTCAACCGGAGGTCCGAGCACGAGGTCACGGTGGAGTACACCGTCAGCGCCGAAACTGCCACGCTGAGCGACGACTTCACGACCGGCTACACGGGCACGGAGGGCACGGTGACATTCGCTCCGGGGACGACCCTCACGACAATCAGCGTCCCAATCATCGACGACAACGCCGACGAGGACGACGAAGAGACCCTGACGATCACGCTCTCCAACCCGACGAATGCGAACCTAAGAACGAACTCGGCCACGGGCTCCATCGTGGACAATGACCCTCCTGCAGACACCGGGCCGCACCTGGTCTTGGACCCGATTGTCCTGACCATTACGGAAGAGGACCCTGAGGGCGGTCGCTACGCGCTGAAACTGTCGGAGGCTCCCGATGGTGTTGTGACGGTGACAATTGAGTTCGGCGATGACACGGGCCTGTCCACCGACAAGTCCAGCCTTGTCTTCACCACAACTGATTGGAACACCGAACAAACGGTAAGGGTGAAGGCGGGCGGCGACGCGGACCTCGCGTTAGACACCCACCTGATCCTCCACACCGCATCGGAGGCCGGCGCTGGCAATTTCGAGGGCGCCAAGGCGAGCCTGCCCGTGGTGGTCAATGACAACGACGAGTTTTCGATCCTCGTGTCGCCTGAAACGCTCGTCGTGCCGGAGGGCGACCCTGACGGGGCGGAGTACAGCGTTTGGCTAAGTGATCAGCCGCGCGGCAGCGTCGTCGTCCATAACGACAACGGCAAGTGGTCGCTGCTGCAGACGGTCCCGGCGGTGTTGACCTTCACCGCGGACAACTGGGATCAACCCCAGAAGGTGACGGTGACGCTCAACCACGATGAAAACGGGGTCAGTGAGCGCGTTACCGTCACCCACTCCGCTGACGGCGGGAGGTTCCGCGGCGTGACGGCCACCAGCACCGTCGTTGCGAATGACGACGATATTCCAGCCATCGTGATTGCGCCGCCACGAGTGGCTGTCACGGAAGGTGATCTGCAGGGGAGTACCTTCGGCGTACGGTTGCGTTCGCTGCCTCAGGGCGACGTGACGGTGTCGGTCGGGGCCGATCAAACAACCCGAATCAAGCTGCAACCTTCGCCCTTGACATTCAGCTCTGACTACTGGGACGTCGAGCAGTACGTCACAGTAACTGCCGGCCACGACACGAATACCGCGACCGAAGAGATCCCGGTCGAATACGGCGCCTCCGGCGGCTCCTACGACGCGGCCAGAGGGATCCTGACCGTCAGCGTCGTTGATGACGACGCGACCGGGGTGAACATACTGCCTCTCTCGCTGACGATACCTGAAGGCGAAGACGGTTCGTATTCGGTGGTACTCGGCAGCCAACCCAGTGGTGAGGTGGTGGTCGCCGTCAGCCCTCCCGGGGGCAATCAAGACATCAGCGTGATGCCCCCCAGTCTCACATTCACTGTGGATGACTGGGACACCGAAAAGATGGTAACGGTATCAGCCGGACATGACGACGATCACTTGGACGAGGAGGAAGTCGACATCACCCACTCGGTCACCGGGGCGGAGGAATACGACAGTATCGTCGTGGACAGCGTGGGGGTTTCGATTACCGATGACGACGAGCCCGTGGCGGACGTTAGCTTCGCCCTGGAAACCATCACTGTTCCGGAGGGCGGCGAGGTAGATGTCACCATAAATCTCGACGGGTCCCTTGCACAGCCCATCCATCTGCCAATCTCGGTTTCTGGTGAAGGAAACGCGTCTGCGAATGACTTTGAGGGCGTCCCCACCTCCGTAATCCTGTCCGAGTCGCAAACCAAGGTCACGTTCACCGTTTCGATCACCGACGACGAGAGAGCCGAAGCCAGCGAGAGTCTCATCCTGTCCTTTGACAACTTGCCGGAGCAGGTGCAGGTACCCGCCAGTGGCCACGCTACCGTAACCATACAGATCAACGACAACGATACTGCCGCGGTGACCGTCGCCCCAACCGAGCTGGCAGTCCAGGAAGAGATGACTGCCCAGTACAGCGTCGTCCTACAGTCCGAGCCAAGCGGTGACGTCTTGTTCACGATCGAAGTACCGGCGGAAGCGAAGTTCAGGGTAGACCGGCCGTCTCTGAAGTTCACCCCCGCAAATTGGAGCGTGGAACAGAAAGTAACGGTCTCAGCGAATCCTGATAGGGACGGCGAGCATGAATCGGCCCTTACGATAACTCACACGGTCAGCGGAGCCGACTACGATTCCATTGTGGCGGAGGGAGTGGATGTCGCGATCCTCGACGACGACAGGCCCCCTTTGACCGTGAGCTTCGAGCAACCAATCTACAAGTTGTTCGAGGGCAGCGACGTGCAGATCAAAGTCACCCTCAGCGAAGACCCAACCCGCGACATCACCGTACCCATTCTGACGAAGGACGCCAGCAATCCTGCCAACGTGCGGTCGATGCGGAGCGACCCGCTCTCCTATGCCAACCCCGAAGAATATACTGGCGTTCCGGGCAGCGTCAGCTTTGTGGCTGGGCAGACGGAAATGACTTTCTCATTCCAATCGGTGGATGACGACTCCCACGAAAGCGACAAGCTCGTCGAGCTGGCATTTGGAAAGCAGCCGGCGGGCGTTTCCACGGGACCAGTCACTAACAGCACGATCTTATTGCTCGACGACGACGAACCTGCGGTGACGGTGAGCTTCGAGCAAGCAACCTACACCGTGGCTGAGGGCGGCAGCGTCACCGTCAAGGTCACGCTATCGGAAGACCCTGAGCGCACGGTCACGATTCCCATAAGCAGGGACAATCAGGGTGGGGCCGGCAACGGGGATTACAGCGGCGTCCCGGCCAACGTCGCCTTCAACAGCGGCGATACCGAGAAGACCTTCTCCATCACCGCAACCGACGACACCATTGACGACGACGATGAGAGCGTGAAGCTGAGCTTTGGCAGCCTGCCCAGCCGCGTCTCGGAGGGTTCGACCGATGAGACCACGGTCTCCATAACGGACAACGACGACACCCAGGTGAGCGTCAGCTTCGAGCAGAGCTCCTACGCCGTGGCTGAGGGCGGCAGCGTCACCGTCAAGGTCACGCTATCGGAAGACCCTGAGCGCACGGTCACGATTCCGATAAGCAGGGCCAACCAGGGCGGGGCGTCCAACGGGGATTACTCCGGCGTTCCGGCCAACGTCACCTTCAACAGCGGCGACACTGAGAAAACCTTCTCCTTCACCGCCACCGACGACACGGCGGACGACGACGGCGAGAGCGTTAAGCTGAGCTTTGGAACTCTCCCTGCTCGAGTCTCTGAGGGAACGACCACCGAAGCGGTGGTCTCCATAACGGACAACGACGACCCCCTGGTCAGCGTCAGCTTCGAGCAAGCAACCTACACCGTTGCCGAAGGCGACAGCGTCACCGTCAAGGTCACCCTCAGCGCCGACCCGGAGCGCACGGTGACAATCCCGATAAGCAAGGCCAACCAGGGCGGGGCCTCCAACGGGGATTACAGCGGTGTCCCGGCAAACGTCACCTTCAACAGCGGCGACACTGAGAAAACCTTCTCCTTCACCGCCACCGACGACACGGTGGACGACGACGATGAGAGCGTGAAGCTGAGCTTCGGCAGCCTGCCCAGCCGCGTCTCGGAGGGTTCGACCGATGAGACCACGGTCTCCATAACGGACAACGACGACACCCAGGTGAGCGTCAGCTTCGAGCAGAGCTCCTACACCGTGGCTGAGGGCGGCAGCGTCACCGTCAAGGTCACGCTATCGGAAGACCCTGAGCGCACGGTCACGATTCCGATCGTCGCAGCCGCGCACGGCGACGCCACGTACCACGACTACATCGCTCCGGTCATCGTCACCTTCCACAACGGAGAGACTGAAGCGTACGCGGACTTCAACGCCGTCCACGACGACATCGACGAAGGTGACGAGCGCGTGGTCCTGAGCTTCGGGACGCCGATGCCCGAGCGCGTATCCGTCGGCAACCCCGGCATGATAGGCATTACCATTATCGACGATGACGGCGACGTGTCGCCCATAGAGGTCAACTTCCGCATCCCGGCCCACACAGTCGAAGAGGGAGACACCGCGACCATTGTCGTCGAACTCAGCAAGCCTGCGAACGATGACTTAACCGTCCACCTAGAGGTCAAGCACTTCAACGGTATCGAGTCCAAGGACTACGAGGGAGTGCCGAGCAGCGTGACCTTCCCGCGGGGAGAGACCACGCAGTCGTTCACCTTCACGGCGATGGAAGACAGCTCCATCGAAAACGACGAGGTCGCCGCGATACGCTTCAGGAACCCCCCGTCGATGCTGCGGGTGGGGGACCGCTTTGGCGCCAACGTGACCATCAAGGACGACGACGCGCCCATACAAAAACTCAACCTGACCTGCGACAACGAAGCCGACAGGATAATCATCCTTGAAGCCGCCGGAAACCTCAGCGAGCGGGGCGAAAGGGACTTCTGGAGAGTCGCCCTCGACCCCTACAAGGTGTACCTCATCGAGGTCCTGGGCGCGGACTCCGGCGACGACGTTCTGGGGGAGGACACCTACAGCGGGGACCTCACCCTTGCGGACCCGAAGCTGGTCGCCTACTGGAATGCCGACCGCTCCCGTGTGCTGGGGGTCTTCTCTCCGAAAGTCGATAACGGCCGCAAAGGAGGGAGCAGCATCCGTCCGGTTCGCCTCAGCGGCCCCGGGACCATACAAATCGAGGTCGCCTCTGCTGATGGCGGCGCCGGGACCTACCAGGTAAAGGTGCGCGTCAATAACGTGTGCGCAACGAGGGACGGTGAGGTCTACTACCCCTGGTTCGGGGGCCCGGACGGCTACGTGCTGGACGATGCCGCAGATGCGCGCACCGACCGCGTGCTGAGCACCGACCCGGGCCCGGGCGGTCATCCGGTATCGCAGGGCGGATTCCTGGGGGACAACTGGGACTCCGACCCCGACGAGGACTGGTACAGGATCGAGCTCACCCAGGGCTACGAGTACACGATGGAGCTGTGGACGCCCACCTCGGTCGCCGTCGAGCACCAGGCGAGAAACCTCAAGATCCTCGGCATCTACGACAGCAACGGCGTGAAGATCGCCGGCACGTCCAGCTCGACCAGCGGAAGACGCGTAAGCGTCGTCTTCCGGCCGGACACGACGGGGCGGTACTACCTCGCCGTCGGTTCGGAGGGCGCCGACCGCACCGGCCTATACTCGGTTAGTGCGATAGGCCGGCCGGCTGCGTGACCGCCGCCAGGCTCCCGGACAAAGGAAAAGCGAACAGACATGGACAGACGAGCGAGGCAAGCCGTCAAAGACCTCGGAGAAGCCATCCCTTCCGATGCGGTTGATGAAGTGGGTGATGCTGGAATAATCGAACACCGGGTCGCCGATGGCGAGGCAACAAAAGGAGGGTGCAGTCCCTGCGGCAGCGGTCCAGCGGCTCGAGCATCGCCATTTCTCGCAACGACTGTTTGCATCCCCATTCTAACCAGGCAGGCGCCTGATTCCGCTCTTACGCCGACTTTCTCATCGCTCCCTTACCGCCGCCGCTTACCTCGCACGGAGCTGGTCATGGCGGATGGCGAAACATCGCCATCCGCGGTTTGTCATCCGTCTATTGTCATCTATGGTTAGCAAGAGTTTCTAAACCGGAGACGGAGCCAGGGGTTAATTGCGTTCGATTTTCAGTACGTACTCACCCGTCGCGTTAGTGCGCCCCCCTACGGAGATGTAATGGGTCTGCGTTGTGTCACCAGGCGCCGTATAGATCAATTTCTCTGGACTCTCGGCATCACTTCCGTCCTTTTCAGTACCGTCGATCAGATCACCGTTACTGTCCATCACTCCCTTTATGGCCGGGTCACTGAGGTATGACCAACCCCCGCCCGATGGTTTGCTGAGCGTGATGGTGTATCCTTCTCCACCATCTAGCATGACCCTGAACCAGTCCTGGTCGCGAGGCTTACCGATGACGCCTCTTTCGCTGTCGCCGTCCACCTCTATGTTCCGACGCGTTTCAATCGAAGCCGAAGCATAGTCGAATGAGGCTTGCGCGACCCAAACTGTGTAACCCCCGTCGTCGTCGGGGTATCTGCTTCCAATTTCCAGGTAGTAGAAGCCGGTTTCAGTGGGACGGAACCAGTAGCGGTTTTGATACCACTTTTGAAGTGTCTCATCCTCGTGCTCGAAATCTGTCCCGGGATGGTACACCACACGGTCGGCGGCTGAGATTATCCGATGGACCTCGGGTTCCGGAACGCTTCTCCCCCCCGGGAAATCACCGGCAAATCCCCCCTGCCTTACGTTGATCCGATAGGTGCGGTTGCCAATCAGTCTGACCCAGATCCAATCCAAATCGCCAGGTGGGCTGATGTGGGCACCCCTGCTGCTGCCGACAACGACGCTTCCTTGGGTGGTTGAGTCCGCCGGGAAGTCGTCGGTGTTCCAGATAGTGCCAGTCGCTTCGGTATCGGACAGAAACACGCCTGAGGGGTTGCTGAGGATAATCGTGAACGTTTCTCCAGTGTCCTCGAGGTGGTCGTCGATGACGTTCACGGTCACCGTCTTCTCGGTTTCATTGGTCGCAAATGTCACCGTCCCGCTTGATGCCTCGTAGTCCTCTCCGGCGTTCGCCGTACCGTCAACCGTAGCGTACGCGACGCTCGCCGCTTCCCACGGCGCGTTATCGAGGGCAAAGGTGAACACGATCTCCTCGTCCGATTCATACGCTTCGGCATCCGATACTGTAAGCAGTGGCTTCGGTCTCAAGAGGTCGTCGTCGTCTAGGATGGTTCCGATGGCCGATGCGTCTTTAAGGGTTCCGTCAGAAGGATTTCTGAGGGTCAGCGTAAAAATCTCACCGCTATCCTCCAGCTGGTCATCGATAACGGCTACGGTCACCGTCTTTTGGGTCTCGCTCGTGGAGAATGTCAGAGTGCCCCTGGCTCTTCGGTAATCTTCCCCTGAGACCGCCGTGCCGTTTGCCGTTGAGTAGTCGACGGTTAACGTGCCGGGTGGCGGAAAGTCGAGCGTCACACTGAACGTGACCTCCGCATCTGACTCGTTTGCCTCGGCGTCCTCTATCGAGATTGACGGCGGGCGCGCGACTCCATATCGCAAGGTCAAGTCGTTCCGCTTCTTTTCTTGCGCCTCTACGCGGATGTAATACGTCGACGCGGAGAGTATGGCTACCACTTTTTCGTATGCCGTCCCTAACCGGGTGCTGCTGTAAATCACGTTGCCGTCGACGTCCTCCAAAAACAGGTCGGCATTGGCATCCTGCTTGAGGAGACGCAGATTTACCTCCCTGGTCTTCGCCAGACTGAATCGGAAGTAGTCGATCCGGTCAGGATCACCGTCCAAGGAAATCTCTAGAAAGCTGGGAAGGAAGAGAGGAGCGATATTACCCAAATTCACAGCGGTGAGGCGAGTGCCTTGTGGGTAGGGTTCCGGGGTGGGAGATTCCGGGGTAGTCGTCGGTTCGGGGGTAGCCGTCGGTTCCGGGGTAGCCGTCGGTTCCGGTGGAGGATCCTCTGCTTGAGAGGCAATCGTAATCCGGGCTGTTTCGCTCCACGGGGTTAGGCGTTTGATCTTCCCTGCTTTGCGGTAACGGGCCCGCACCTGCACTTTGTACTCGGCCCCCTCGTCGAGATCCGATACGGTGTGCGAGTTGGTGGTGGGATAGGCGTTGCCGTGGTCGTCCCTCCATGAGGGGAATTTCTCGGAGGACTTGGCCCAGTTCACTCGATAGTCGGAGGGAACTTGGCCGGGAACGTCCCACGAAATGACCAGCGTGCCCGGACTGCCGCTCTCCAGGGTGACGCCGATTGTGGCTTCCGGTTGGGAGGCAATCGTAATCCGTGCTGTTTCGCTCCACGGGGTTAGGCGTTCGATCTTCCCTGCTTTGCGGTAACGGGCCCGCACCTGCACTTTGTACTCGACCCCCTCGTCGAGATCCGATACCGTGTGCGAGTTGGTGGTGGGATAGGCGTTGCCGTGGTCGTCCCTCCATGAGGGGAATTTCTCGGAGGACTTGGCCCAGTTCACTCGATAATCGGAGGGAACTTGGTCGGGGACGTCCCACGAAATGGCCAGTGTGCCCGGACTGCCGCTCTCCAGAATGACGCCGCTTGTGGCTTCCTCCTGCGCCTGCACGGGCAACACCTCGACGGCCACGGCCAGCGCCAGCACGGCAAGTGAGCCACCCATTATCCATCGGTGAGCGCCCCGGCGTTGCGGGACGGCGACATCCCTCCCAGCCCCTTTTGCCGGTCGGTTCCAGAGGCGTGCCAGGCAGTTGCGCAGGTTGCCGCTAACCAGTTTCGTCTTTGCCATTGTTCATCCCCTTTTTTTGCAGGGACGGGACAAAAGTCACACCGTCATATAGATGGACTAGTACCACATGATACACCCCTTAGTGTAAGGCTTCTGTAAGAATAAGCCTTCAATTCTATGAGTTCTTATCAGTTTCGTCCGAAAATGGCGTAACTGCCCCGGTTGCCCCTTAATCCGGCCACCCATGGCCGGTGGGCGGCGCCGCAAACGCCGGGGCTGGCGTATCCCTCTCCAAGGGGAGGCATGAAAAAGGAAGGATCACGGGACCGGGATATGCAGTAACTCAAGGAGCGGCTGACGAGGCTAAGCGAGGCAAGCCTGCGCGTCAACGAGAGCCTCGATTTCCACGAGGTGCATCAGCGGGCGGTGGCCTCGGCGTCCCGCGCCTGGGCGAACGCATCCTCCACCGTCTCCGCGTCGTCCTCGTCGCCACTGACTATCCTGCGGGCCAGGGCCATCATCATGTCGTCGCCTTCGTCCCCATAGGCCGCAAGCCCGTCCTCCGGCAGCTCGCCCTCGACGGCGAGGGAGCTCTGCATCTTCTTCGCCACCAGCTTCAGGGCGTCGGCCTGCAGCGTGTTCCTATAGGACATGAACACGACCTTGACCGGGCGGGTCTGCCCGATGCGCCACGAGCGGCGGGAAGCCTGCCTCATGACGTAAGTGCTGTAATCCGTTTCGAACCAGCAAAGGGTCGGGAAGTCGATGAGGTCCAGGCCGGTCTGCACCAGCCTGGGATGGCAAATCATCACGTCGATGCCCTGCTTGACCTTCTCCGCTACCCACGCCTCACGGCGGTCGGGGGCCACGGCGTCGGCCTTCATCACCGCCACGCGGAACCCGTGCCGGGTGAGGATTTCGTCCATCCGCCCGGTGATATCCCGCGTCCCCGTGTGGGTGACGTAGACCAGCACCCGGCGCCCGGCCATGCGCTCCGCCGCAACCAGGTCCACCAGGGATTTCTCCTTCGGGTAGAGCCTTTCGTCGGACAGGGGCGGCACCTGCACGATGACGTCGCCGCTCCGGGGGTCGAAGACCGTCTCCCCCCTGGTGCAGCCCTCCGGGTAGGCCAGGAGGGTCTGCAGGTAGGTCGCCAGCAGCCGCTTGGAACCCGACTTAAGGGCGTTCGCCAACTCCTTGCGAAGCTCCTCGAACACCTTGTTGTAGGCCGTGCGCTGGGAGTAGCCCGTCGAGTCCTCCTCCGAGTCCATCGAGGACAGGAGCACCTGCTCATCGTAGTCCGGCAGACCGGACGCAACGTCGGACAGGCGGAGGAACACCGTGTTCCCGATGAGGTGGAAGAGGGCGGAGGGAACGAGGCCAGGCCTCTTCCGCACCACCTTACGGTACTTGCGGCGGCGGCTGTTGCGCCCGTCCTCAACGGCGTCGTTGTCGGGCTTGCCGATGCTGTGCTCCTCGAAGCCGTACCGCTGTATCCCGCGGTGCTCGTCCGACCGCCCGAACTCAGTCCTGATCTCCGGCGAGAACCGGTAGAGCAGGTGGAAGATGGTCGAGGAGTAGCCGCCGAGGAGCGTCCCGGTCAGGCTGAGGGACTTGCCGCAGACATCCGCGAGGACACCGGCGGCGATGCCCTGGGCCGAGCCGCGCCCCTTGTACTCGTGAACTTCATCGCCTATCAGCAGGTCGAAGAATCCCTTCATCCTGTGCTTCACGTAGTCGGCCAATGGGAATCTCTTCGGGCCGGAGTTGTCCGCATGCCAGAGGGGTGAGCCGCACCCTGTGCAGGTGCGCTTGCGGCGGTTCAGGTCTGCGTCGGTCAGGGGCACGCCGTCTTTGTCCACGATCTGCGCGGTGCAGTCGGGGCAGCAGGGGACCCGAAAGGGCTCCCCCGTCTCCTCGTCCCTCACCAACCTGCCCTTCGACACCGCCCACCGCTCGATCACGGCGGCCTTCCAGTGGTACGAGAGCTTCGCTCGCTCCCTGCTCATCACCGCGAACAGCGGGCCGGAGCCGACGGAGTGGCACAGCCGCTCCAGGTCGGTGATGGACGCTACGATGACGGCGCGGGCGCCGGGTACCGTCTGCTCTACCTCCCGCTTCCACTTCCTGGTCAGCTGCGGCGGGCAGAGGACCAGTATCCTCTCGAAGCCCGCCATGTACGCCGCCGCCGCGCCTAGTAAGGTAGGCCGCCGGCGAGTTACCCCGTGTTAGCGGAGCACTTTTCCGTCGGCCCCCTTCCGAACCGGACGTGCGGCTTTCACCGCATCCGGCTCTCCAGTGTCAGTTTCGCTAGGGTAGAAGTGTCAGCAATGCGTAACGTCGATGGACGCCACGTGGTAGGGCCGTAGCGTGGTGTGGTCTACTTTGTGCTACGCCGGTGCTTCCGATAGACACGCCATGATTGGTTACCGAGGTCTATACGGTAGCGATAGGTGCGACCTTTCAGGTAGATACGGTGACCGGGTTCGGGGTAATCGATGAGCTGGGTTCCGTGACTACCTGGCATGTCGGCGAAAGCGGACACCACCCAACGGGGGATGCCGTCCGTGTTTCGGTTGGTACCGATGAGTTCCCACTTGTTGGGATTCCGCCGGAAAGGCCACATCTGCCCCTCCTTGTAGGTGCGTTTGGTCAGAGTGTACCATCCGGGGTCAAGAAGGGGTGCGTGGCCGTATTCGATTGTATTGCTGACATTACCCTACTCTTGCTTGTGCGGATTACTTTGCCCGCGATGGATGTCCATGTGACACGTCCGGCAGACCGCAAGGGTCTTTCGTTTTCGTGCCGCCATGATTTGAACCCACTTGGGCTTTCCCCTACGGCCTTTCACGTTCAGGTCGCGAAGGGCGCGGATGTGGTGGACTTGGATGTCCACTGTTGACCCACACATCTCGCACTTGTCCGCTAGGAGCCGTTTGATAAGCTCGTTGCGGCCGCTCCTGTACCGTTGAGGCTGTTGGTCTACTAGGACGGCCTGCCGTTGCCGTTTCAGGGGTATGCCACCGAAATATGCCACGCGAGGTGGCTTGCCGTTGTCCCGGTGCTTGACGACCTTGAGACAGACGCGCGGCCCGTGCTCAGTTTCCACGACGCTCTTGTACTGGCGTCGCATCTTCCGTGCAGTGGACTTGTGCTTTGCCGCAAGGGTCCGTGCCAGCGACACCTCCATGACACTTCGCAATCTCCCGAAATGGGAGACGTTGACGGCCAGAAGGTAGTAGTTGACAACGCCCCGGAACTCCGACTGGTACTGTGCCACGATTCCGAAATCTTCATCGTGGAGTAGGTAACTGCGGTGTGCCGGTTTGCCTTTGCGCATGTAGGCTTGGCAGTGTTGTTCGATGACGTCGGCAGGGACTCGCAATCCGATTTGGCCGTTGACCCTGCGCCGACCATTGCGGTCAAACTGGTCGTTGGCCTGTTGGTTCACGAGTTCGTAGCCGAGGAACCGCGCCGCCTGGCTGGTGGCGTGGGTTATGAGAGTTTTCTCCTTGGATAGCTCCAGCTTGAGTGTGTCGCGCAGGAACGTCTCCAAGGACTCTTTTACCTGTTGGGCTTCGACCTTTGGCCCGATGAAACCCAGCACGAAGTCGTCCGCGTAGCGCACGTACCGCAACCTGCGGTAGCCGGGGTCGTAGGGGTCGCGTGACGGCAGTTGTTGCATTTGCTTGCGCAGTTGCAGTGCCTCGGCGTGGTTCCCCCGCTTCCTCTGGCGGGCCGCTTGGTTCAGCAAACGTGTGTATTCGCGGTTGTCTCTCCGGTCTGAGCCACGGGTGTGGGCTGGTATCAGCACGTTCTCGACAAACTTGTCCAACCGGTCTATGTAGACGTTGGCGAGGATGGGGCTGACGATGCCGCCTTGCGGTGTCCCGCTCAGCGTGCGGCCATATTTCCAATCCTCAACGTAGCCTGCTTTCAGTAGGTACTTGAGCAAGCGTAGGAAACGGTTGTCGCGGAGCTTCTTCGCCTTTGGGGAGCACCGGTAGCCGAAGACTCCCACGGACTGCAGCGGGACTATCTCCTCCTCGGCGAGTCCCCGCTCCCAGAGCCACCAGGCCCGGGAGCCGTGGAGGGGCAGCGGGCTGCGCTTGTCGAGGAAGCGGTGGTGGAGCGCCGGGGCCTCCTCCTCCGACTGCGCCAGCAGCAGGAACGAGTCCTTCTCGTAGGCGAACTCGGCCTGCTTTGTATAGACTAAGGCGTGGTAGCCTCCGGATACGGGCAGGCGGGCGATCTTCGTCGTCCAGGTGCCTATGGTCTCGTACGGGATGATGCACCGCTCGTACCCTCCGCTCAGCGGCATTCCGTCCGCGCCCTTGATGATATGAGCGGCGTCCGGGGGCTGCTTCAGCAGCGATGCCCAGATCGCCTTGAGCGCGGTCTGCGATCCCACCATCGAGACGAACCAGAGTCCCTCGGTGCGGTCGTCGCGGGCGAAGGCGTCGGCCGTGGCCGAGAAGCCGTCTGCGCTGATGGTGAACAGAGCCTGCCCTGTACTCGATACGGGGTCTTCCGGGTCTATGGTGTGAGTCGCAAGCATTGCGACCTCCTTCTTGGTGTGGGTTGTGAACGATGCGCGGGGGAGCGTGTCCCCCGTGTGGGAGCCGGACGGCGCACGCCGCCCGGTCGCTGGGCGCGCCCTTTAGAGGGGAAATAGGCCCCGTTCCTTGAGGCTGACGAAGCGTTCGCCGCCTATTACCACGTGGTCCAGCAGCTCGACGCCCAGCAGCTTGCCCGCCTTTGCCAGCTCCCTGGTGATGGCCGCGTCCTCCGGGCTGGGCGTGGGGTCCGCCGAGGGGTGATTGTGGCTGACGATGATGCTGGGGACGGCTTCGGTGACGGCGGGCCGCAGCACCTCGGCGGGCCTGACGATTGCCGACGAGATGTTGCCCTGGTAGATGACCCGCTGGCCGATGACGTTGTTATGGGTGTCGAGCAGCAGCACCCGCAACTGCTCCTGGGCGAGTTGGGACATCTCCGGCCCCAGGAGGCTGTGGATGTCTCTGGGCGACCCGATGGAGGGCGGGTCCTCCGGGCGCTCCAGTATGGTGTTGACCTCGTAGCGCACCGCCAACTCTCCCAGCAGGCTCAGGTTACTGCGCAGCGCGTCGAGCAGCGTGTCGGTCTGTTGTGCGGTGATGACGGTCATGTCGGCCTCCTTCGTTATCGGTTAGAACAGAAGCGGGGCCGCTTCCTGTAGATGGAAGCAGCCCCGTGGTTGGTGCGCCCGGCTGATTCGGGCGTCGGTCTTCGGTTGTGGGACCGGCGGGCTAGAAGGGCGAGGCGTCGTCCGCCTGTCCGGTGTCTCCGTTCCCGTTGCCGTTGCGGGAGTCGAGGAACACGATCTCTGAGGCGTGGACCTCGGTGCGGTGGCGGCGCTGGCCGTCCTCGGACTCCCAGGAGTTCTGGACGAGGCGGCCCGCGACGTAGACCCGCTGGCCCTTGCCCTCGTACTCGTTCACGGCCTCAGCCGTATTGCCCCAGCACACGATGTTGTGCCAATCCGTCTCGTCATCCCCCTCCTTGCGGTAGCGATCGGTCGCCATCCGCAGCTTGGTGACGGCGGTGCCGCCCGGCGTGTAGCTCATCTCCGGCTCCGTTCCCACTCTTCCCAAAAGCTCGACTCTGTTGATCGTCCTTGCCATTTCGATTTCTCCTTTTGTGTGAAGTAGCGCGGTCGGGCCGCGCCCTCTGAAGATGAAAGCGGGGTTGCCTTCCTGTAGAAGAAAGACAGCCCCGTCCTGCGCTCCGACTTACGGAGCGTCTAGCTGACCCGCACGTACTCCGACTCGCCCTCGGTCACTATGTCGGCCCGGATCTCCGGGTCGAGTAGTTCGTTGAGTCTGCTGTAGTTGACGGAGTACCTCTTGGAGGTGACGAGGCTGATCTTGTGGCCTCCGATTACCGCCTTCGCGTCTCCCTGCCGGCGCATCCACGCCTTCAGGGTGTCCAGCGCGGCGCGCTTGGCCTTCTCGGGCTCCTTGATGGATTTCTGAGCTTCCGCGTAAGCCGCCACCGCGCCCCGCGCCTCCTCGTCGCTCACCTCCTCTCCCTCGATCTCCGCCTCTGTGCTAACTTCCTCAGCGCCCGGTAGGCAGATGTCCAGGAACGGGCACGACCTGCACTGCCAGCTGCCGGAGGAAAAATCGCGCTCAGGAAGCGCGTCGGGGTCAGGCCCGTTGAGGACGAGGTGGGCGGCCAGTTCGCCGAGCCATTCGCAGGCTTCCTGCAAGGCACGCTCCAAGCGGGCAGCTGGTATAACCTCGTGATCCCAGGTCCGGCTCCCCGTGTCCATTGTGGCGATCACGGCGTCCCGCATCTCTCCGAACTCGCCGAGTGTGTAGAAGGCGGCCTGGGCCACCGACGCCGGGTGGCTGCGCTCCGCCCCCAAGGTGCGCCAGCGCTTGAACGCCTCGGGGCCGCGCGTCTTGACCTCGACCACCATCGGATCGCCGTGAGCGGGAGCCGCAGGCTCCTCATCGAACAGGAAGAGTTGCGGATCAGCGGCCTCGTCCCCCGATCCAGTCGGGGGCAGGCTTTCGGGTAGAGGCATCCGCACCGTGCCGTCGGGGTGACCGGTGACGATCATGTTTGGGCCTACCCTCACTGTGACCTGCTGCGGGTCCTGGGAATCGGGGGCATCGATCTTCCAGCCCGCTCGCTCCATCGCCCGCACCACAACCGGCTCAAGCGCGTTGCCCGCCTCCATCGCCGTCAGCGATTCCTCGCTGGGAGGATTCGTGGGTTCGTAGTTCGTCGCTGCATACCAGAGAGCGCGGCGGCAACCCAGGGCCGCCGAGGCGCGCACCTCGATGTTGCCGTCGGCGTCGAATCGCGCCGCAGGACGGGAGAAGACCTCCGCCCTGTCGATGGTCTCAGTCGTCATATCGCTTGCTCCTTCCGTCTGTCCTGTAAATGGAGAGCGGGGCCGCCCCGAAGGGAGACAGACCCCGCCTCGATGCCGTTGTGTGCGCCGCTCATGCGGCCGCCTGTATGTCCTGCACTAGCGCCGTCTCCCGCTCCTCCCTGGCCTTCAGGTGTGCCCTGAGGATGTGGGCGATCCCGTCGCCGAGTCCGAGAACCGCGACGCTTCTGCCGTCGCCCAACTGGTTGAAGAAGGGCTGCATTTCTGCGATGCCCTGTATCTGGTCGACGATTTCCTCGACGGGCGTGCCGCGCCGCAGGTGCAGGGAGATCAGGCGGCAGGCCAGCTCGGTCACGCCGTGCTGGAACGATCCGCCCTTGCCGAGAGCTCCGAACACCTCGAAGGGCTCGCCGTCCTCGTCCGTCGAGACGGTGACGAACAGGCTCCCAAACTCGGTTTGAAGCTTCGTCGTCGTGCTGGGCAGGCTGCGGGGCCTGGGCCGCGTCGTCGTGGTCATGGCCTGCCTCCCTTCCTCGTGCATAGCGGGAGGGCGTCGGTGCACTCGACGGCCTCCATCCTCCCGTTGGCTCGGACCAGTTCGGCATCGCCCACGAAGGATTCGGCCTCGACGCGGGTGTCGAACCGCTCGAATGGGTTCGTAGCCAGGCCACACCAGTAGGCGATGGCGTGGTAGTGGAGGCCCGGCGGGTAATGGCGGAGGTACGGCAGCGCCGGAGCGTAGCGGTCGAAGTAGCACGCGACCGTGAGCGCCATTTCCCTGTCCCGGTCTTCGGCAATGCCCAGCAGCAGCCGCGCTATGGGCTCCTCGCAGTCCTCTTCGGCGAAGCCCGGAGTGAGCATCGTCTCGCGAACTGTGGCGGGAAGCTCGTTCCACCGTTCCCGGCTGAACTTCAGCCCGCCGTGTGAGGGCGTAAGGACTCTCCAGATTCCCTCGGCAAGTTCCACAATGTCATACGTCCAGCCCCAGGGCGTGTAGGTTGCGTTCGTCGTCATTTCAGACCTCCTTGTCATCCTGTAGATGAAAGAGCGGGGCTGCCCCCACCGGAGACAACCCCGCTCGATTCCGTGTGCCGTTTCGACCGGCGGACTAGGCGGCCCCGTATCAGGTACGGGGCAGGCTCTGGTCCTGCTGAATCTGCCGGAGCTTGTTGGCGGCGGCTTCGACCAGCGGCCCGAGCTCGGCGGCCGTCAGGTCGTCGATGCTCTTGCCCGTCCGGTCAACGACGGCGCTCTGTACCTGGTCCTCGTCGAGACCCTGCTCGGCGGCGATCTCGAAGAGCCGCCTGCGCAGCATCTCCGCCTGGGACTCGCTGCGATCATTGGACACGGCCTGGGCGGGCTTGCCGTTGGCCTTTGCCTGCGTGGCGACCCGCTCAGGCTGCGGCGCGCTCCTCGGCGCCTGGTCGCCGTAGAAGCCGTTGCCGAACTGGATGCCGAAGCTGCGGAACGCCCGCTTCATGCCGTCCGTCACCGCGCCCTTCGTCGCCGTGTCATGTCCGTCGAAGTTGTCCTCGGTCACCGGGTGGACGCCGATGTCGGTGCGTGGCAGAGCACCGGCGACGGTGACCCGAACCGGGGCGCTGTAGCCGAGCGAGACCTTCACCTCGCCCGTCTGGGTGTCGATGGTCTCGACCCGGCGCAGGGTGACGTCGCCAACCAGCTCGTATCCCCATCCCCCATAGCCGAAGATGCGGTTTGCCTGGTCGATCACGGCGTGGCCTTCGAGGTAGTCGAAGGTCTTGCCGCCGCGCCCCTTGCGCTGGGAGACCAGCTCGGGGTCGAGGGGCTGTCCGAGCGCCTGGGTGACGGCGGGCGAGAGCCCGTCCCAGAGCAGCTCGTGCTCGGCGGGAATGGCGGCGTCGGGCTTGTGCCCGTTGCCGTTCCTGGCGACGACGGCGGTGTCCTTGTGGACGCCGTTCGCGCTCCCGTTTCCGTTATTGCTTTCGTTCCCGTTGAACATCTCGAAACTCCTTCCTTGTTCCTGTAGCGAATGGGCGATGCGGATTCCCTCTACGGGGAAGCCGTGCGCGGGCAAGGCCCGCCGTGAATCGGGCATAGGTCCTCCTTGGTGGTGAAAGTGGGGGAGTGAACGGCGGGCTGGGGAGGCCCGCAGGAGAGCGGCGGAGAGCCGCTAGCGGGCGGAACGTGCCGCCAGCGAGAGCAGGCGGATGAAGACGCTCCGCCCGTGGGGGAGAGCGGCAAGCTCGCCCACGTCGCCGACGCCGGGGGGAAGGGCGACGGCGGCGGCCCTGCGACCGAGCAGGGTCAGAAGCCGTTCCGTGGCCTCCCGGCCCGCGTCGTCGGCATCGAAGGCGAGGAAGACGCGGGGACAGCCCCGGAGGGCGGAGGCGACCCGCTCAACCCCCTGGGTGCCGAGGGCGGCGACAGAGGGAAGGCCCCATCCGGTAAGCGCGAGCCAGTCGGACAGGCCCTCCGCGACTACCGCCCACGGCGGCGCGGGGCCGAGCCTGCCGAGTCCGAGCACCGGCTTGGGTCCGGGAAGGGCCTGGAACCGGGGCTTCGCGCCGGTGTCAAGGGCCCGGCCCGCAAGCCAGCGGACGAGGCCGCCGGAGGCGTCGGGAACGACGACCATCCCGGCGAACCGCTCCGCACCCCGCTCCATGAACAGCCCGGAGTCCCTGATGCGCTTCTCTGAGAAGCCGAGGGACTCCAGGGCCTGCCGCAGCCCGCCGCCCGGCGAATAGCCGAGACCCAGGCGGGCTGCGGCGACCGGGCCGACGCCCCGGGAGGCCAGGTACCCCTGCGCTTCTGAAGAACGCCGGAGGCATCCGGCGTAGAAGCGCACCGCAGCCGTGAGCAGGGCGGGGTCGCGTGGGGGAAGCGCGGCGGACGCAGGACGCCGCGTTCGGGCTGGACGGTTGGCGGCCCTGGGCGCAAGCCCGGGGCTGCCGTCCAGCCGCGCGATGGCCTCCGGCAGGCTCAGGCCCTCGGCCTGCTGGATGAAGTCCAGCACGTCGCCGCCCAGGCCGCACCCGAAGCAGTAGAACCTTTCCGAGTCGGAGTACACCGTGAAGCTTCCCTCCGCCTCGTCGTGGAAGGGGCAGACGCCCTGGCGGACCCTGCCCTTCCCCCTGAGCCGCACCCCGGCGGCCTCCACCACGTCTGCCAGCGGATGACGCGCCTTCAGTGCGGGAATGTCAACCGTCGCGTTGGCGGTTACCATCACGCACCCCCACTCAGGGGCTGAAGGCCCCGCAGGCTGCGGGCCGAGACGACCTTGCCCGGACGCCAGCGCATCCCCAGGATAGCCACGACCTCAAGCACCCCATCGGGGTGGGACACAAGCGCCGCCGCCCGCCCGTGCCCTGGCTGTAGACCACCGGGGACCGGTCGCCGTACCGCTGCTTCACCACCTGCTTCCACTCGGAGAAGGCCCACCTTGCCTGGTTCGTTTCCGCCCTATTCATGTCCACCTCTGCGAGAAGCGCCAACGCGCCGCCAACGTCGCCCGCCTGTCTGAGCCGCCGCGCCTCGTGGATCGAGCGCGCCGCGCCCGGCTCCGCCGCTTCCTTCTCCTCCTTGAACGTCAGCTCATCCATCAGCCCGTTGACCAGCTCTTCGAGCGTCTTGCGTCGGGACCCCGCCGCCGTTTCCATCGTCCGATTGCTTGCTACCGCTGTCATCGTCGTCATAGTCCTCTCTCCTTTCTGAATTGACTGTTTCCGTGATTCACAGCAGCAGGGGCGCGAGCGTGAGCGCCAGTGCCGCGACCGCCATGAGTTCCGACCTGTGCCTGCGAAGCCAGCGAACGAGCCGCCAGTCCCCGCTAATCGGCCGTCCAATCCGACTACCGATCTCCATGCCGCCGCCCTCTTCCGAACCGCGCCAGCCGCCTGAACAGCAGCACAGCGATGCCGAGTCCTAGCGCGTTCAGCACGAAGACCTCTCCGTCCCCGGTGAGCGCCAGCGGTCCGACCAGTAACACCACAGCCACGACCGCGACCGCCAACCGTTTCCGACGCACCGCGAACCCGACGACTATTCCAATGACCTGTATGACCCGTTTCAAAACGTGCATGTGTGCACCTCCTTCTATTCATGGCCTCGCCCTGCGTCCGAAGCGCGAGGTCTTTTGTGTAGTGCTGCCGTGACGTGTGCGTACCCCTGCTCGACGGATGCCATCGAACGCGGGTGCGTGGAAAAAACACCGACCGCAACGGGGGAGTCACCGGACGGCGATAGAGGAAAAAGGGCGCAGTTCGGCCTGGGGTCTGGGAGAGACTTCAGGGAGCCGCGACGGGGGAATGCGAATCGACTATGTGCCGACCAGAGGACGAAAGAGTTGGGGGGAAGGTGACGAGTCCTGCCAGTGCCGGTGGTATTGGCCTGGGGAGCTGCGTCATTGTGGGAGTGACCGGACCGCGAACGTCATCGCAAGCCAGCGCATGTGAGGGGAAGCCCACGTCTTGGTCATTGCGTGACCGAGCCGCAGGCATGAGGAAGCGGACGGAGCGGTAGCCCACTCCGACCGAGGTGTCCCGGCTTTCGATTCGGGTTCAGGAGAGCAAGGCTCAATCCATCGACCGCATCACGCAGCGAGAAGGCGCTTTTCCCTGTTGGGCCGGCCGTTCGGAGAGCAGCGCTCAATCCTAGGCGGTCGTCCCCGGGTCTGGGATGGACCCTCCAGTTTTCTTGGCACGAAACACTGGAAAAAGCCTGAAACTGAACTCAGTATCGTCGAACAACCGAGCGGATGGAAGGGTTCCGGGGCCTGCCCGCCCGGATCACTTACTCCGATGCGACAACAATGCGACAGGGTCTAGTTTCGCCAGCGCCCCAGGGTCAGGACCCTGCGAATCCAACTCCTGATCTGCGCCCTGGCCCGCTCCACCCGCGCCCTCTCCAGCGCCTTCGTTCGCCGCCACACCTCGTCCCGCCGGTCGGAGCCGTCCCACGGATACGTGCGCGGCGGCAAGGTCAGCTCGCGCCCCCCAATCAGCTCGATCTCCAGCTCCCGCATCCGCTCCTCGGCGACTGCCCAGCCCAGCCCGTCTTTGGCATCGAGGAACTCGGCCCTTACCTTCCTCCACTCGACGATCAGCGGCGTCGCGTCGCCGTAGACCTGCTCTTCGCCCGGCTCCGGCTCTAGGGTCACCAGGTCGCGGTACGGCCTCCACGCGGGCTTCACCGCCGGATTGTCCACGGCATCCTGGCTGTCCACCGCCGAGTCCCGATCGCCCCGTTCGTCCTCCACCTTCACCAGCCGCCGCTCCAACTGCCGAATCCCCTGCGCCTGCTCTTCCCGCAGCCCCTCAATGCCCTTCTCAAAGACCCCACGAAGCTCTTCGAGGCCGCTTCCAAGTCCCTCCTCCAACTCGCCCACACGCTTCTCCAGAGCCTTGATGCTCTTCCGCTGCTGGGCGGCAGCCGAGCCGCCCCCCAGCAGCAGGTGCCGCTCCAACACGGCGCTCATCCGCCCGGTCAGCCTGTCCGACTCGATGGTCCTGGACACCGTTCTGTAGCTGACGCCCAGAGCCTGTGCCGCCTTCTCACCGCCTTCCGCGTCGATCATGTCCCGCAGCAGCGCCATAAGCCGCATGTGGCGCAGGTTCTCCAGACTCCGGCTCTCATCCGAGTACAACTCCTCTCCGTCCGGCCCCGGCTCAACCTGCACCGGCGTTTTGTCCACTTTCGTAGCTGCGCCTGTCCGACGTGGCCGGAACTCCCTGTGGAACCAAAGTGCTTACTGGAATAGTCCTGTAGGGGGTTTTCACCCCCGTTTCAGCGTGGATATCGACCATGTACCGGGTCATCGGAGGGGTCAAGCGATTGAGCGACGGCTGGGAGCACTCGTGGGAGTATCCCGCATTCGAACAGCACCCCGACCTCGACCCCGAACGGCCCTACCTCCTCGTCATGCTGGCCGTCAACCCGAGCGCCGGGGAGTCGGCGGTGTTCTACGCCGTCATCCCCGTGCACCAGCCGGGCGGCCTGTGGGACCGGGTGCTCGGAGCGCTCGACCCGTCGCGCTGGGCGAGGGCCTTCGCCCTATGGGTGATCGAGGGAGTCCACGGAACGCTGTGCGGAGTCGTCGAGCGGGCGAGCCGAGCCGACGCCGACGAGTGCCGGGGAGGATAGGCAGCCATGAGCGACATCCTCACCGGGACACCTCCCGATGTCACCTACGGCCACGAGATGGTCAGGCAGGCGTGGACGGTCGTCTGGGCCGTCACGTCGGGAGCCCTGGTCGTCATCCTGGGCTGGATGGGGCTGAGCCTCATCGTGCAGCAGCGCCTCGGCAGGGCCCAGGACGGATGGCGGGAGATGGTCCCGCGTCTCGTGCTCGGCCTCGTGGCCGCCGCCACGTCGCTGTGGTGGTGCGCCCTCGTGATCGACGTAGCGCACGCCGTGTCCGGCTTCGTGGCCGAGTCGCTCGGCGTCAACCCCGGCAATCTGCTCAGGGCTCCCCTGAAGACGCTGCTCATCGCCGTCGAGTCGGGGAGCGTGGGCATGGCGCAGCTCATGGCTCTGCTCTATCTCGTCTACGGCTTCTTCGTCCTCTACGTGCTGGTGCAGATAGTGCTGCGCCTCGCTCTCATCGACATCCTTCTGGCACTTGCTCCCATCGCGTTGGGGCTGTGGATCCTGCCGCACACGGCGGGCTGGGGGAGGCAGTGGCTGCGGATGTTCATGACGACAGTGTTCCAGCAGGCGGTGCAGCTCATCGCGCTTGCGCTGGGATTCGGGTTCCTGAACGAGTTCGCGGAGATAGCGTCCTATGAGCCTGTGCAGGACCTGATCTGGAAGCTGCTCATTTCCCTGGCATTTGTCTACCTGGCGACGCGGGTGCCGTCGATGCTCGGACAGGCGGGGACGTTCGACGCGTGGCTGAGCACGCTCTACTTCGGGATGTCGCTTCCGGGATCGATGGTTCGGTCGATGAAGTCGGTCGGGCTGATCGCGGGCGGAGCCGCCGGGGGACCGGCTGGCATCGCTGCAGGAGCGCTTGCCGCCGGAGCGGGCCTGTCGGCTGTTACGGGCGCGGTCAACTCGGCGGCCTCCATGGCGACTCCATCCGCCGGAGGCGGAGCCGCAGGAGCGCCGAGGAGCGGCGGAGAGTAGCGCAAGGGGAGCAAGACGCCGGAAGGCCGGGCGAGGAGATCGTCCGGGAACGAGAGGAGAAGGACAACGAATGGAACAGATCACGCAGACGATTTCGAACCTGGTGGGCATCCTCCTGGGAGTGGTTGGAGCAGTTGGAGTGGGGTTCTTCGTGTATGGGGCCTATCTGTATCTGACGGCGAGCGGAGCTCCGCATCAGATGGAGCGCGGGAAGAGCGCGATGATGACCGCCCTCGCCGGCATCATTCTGGCAATGCTGGCCTACGGCGTCGTCGAGCTGGTGATGAACGCCGTGGTGGGATCGCCCGTGGACCCCAACGTGCCCATCCCCACGCCCGAGAGCGCCGGGGGCGAGACCGTCGATACCGGCACCGGATAGACGAAGGGAGGACAAGAAAATGAGAGAGCACGAAGTTCCGACTCACGTGCAGGCCGAGGACAGGGTGCTGCTGTGGTTCACCTTCCCCCAGATCGTGGCGATCACGGCGGTGTGTGCGCTGTCCTACGGCGCGTACAGCTACGCTCCGGTGGGACCCACGAGCGTGCGGATCGGGCTGTCCGTCGTCTTCGGAGTCGTGGGAATCGCGATGATCGTGAGGAAGATCGGTGGCAGGAGCATGCCGCTGGTGGTCGCCGACCTTCTCAAGTACCGGCTGGGTGCGCGGCGCTACGCCGGTCCCGCTTACGAGTTGACGCGGAGCGAGCCGCCCGCGGTCCCCGAGAGCGCTCCCAACCCTCTGGCGATGCTGGCCCGCCGCGCAAGACGCGGCTCTCGCAGGATGCGGATCATGGCGAGGCGGACGGACGCCCTTCCGTCCGCACGGCTGGTTCGGCAAGCGCCGCGAAACCAGGACGGGAGAGAACGTCAACGGGCGTCGGGCAGCCGGCCATGACGGGAAGGAGAAGCGACGGCGTCCAAATCGGGGAAGGTTCTTGAAAGCAATCATAGGCGCTGTCGCACTGGCGGTCATGGTCATCAGCGTTCCCCAGGCCGTTGCCGCGGACGGGCATGAAACTGACGAAGTCCCTATCTTCCCGGAGATCGAGTACGAGATACCCGAGCCGGTTCCCGGACGGAGGATCTTCGTCGAGAGGCTCCACGTGTCGGGAGACAGCGCCGCCGTGACCCTGCGGGCAGCCGTCGGCCTGGACCTCCGGGTCCGGGCCTTCGGCGGACAGAGCGGCCTTGCCCTCCGCTTCTGGCGTTCGGCGAGGCTGGCCGAGGGGGAGCGCATCGACTACTCGCTTCCCCTGAACGGCCCCGCACCGTCCTTCACGTTCTCGTGGGAGGACGACCTGGGGCAGGCGGGAGCCGTCACCCTAAAGGAAGCACAGCTTCCCTATCCCTTGCCTGTTGTGGAGGGGGAGTTGTGCGATCTCCGTGTGGTCTCGCTTGATTGGACGCCGGGAACCATCGAGGGAGCGGTCGAGTCCGAGTGCGCGGTCGCCGTCGAGGAGGCCGTCGAGCTCCAGACGGTGGCTGGACACGACAACGTGACGGAGACGGCGGTGATGGAGGCCGAGGTCACGGAAATCGCGGGGACTGTCACGGTGGCGGGCGGAGCCTCGGTGTCGAGCGCGGCCTTCGTGCCGGACGGCGAGACTCTTTTTTCCCTTCCCGTCGCAACGGGCGAGGCGGTCCATGCCCTGACCATAGACGCGAGCCTGGAAGCGACGCTCAGCATCCCGCTTGTGATGCTGACCCACAGTCCGCAGAAGACCGAGTACCGCACCGAGACGGTGAGGCTGCTGACGCCGGGGACGAGCGAGACCGTCAGCGAGACGGTGACGGTGACGCACGAAGACGGGACGCGGACGCAGCACGTCGTGTCGGCCACCCTCTCGATACCGAGTGAAACGGTCTACCGGAACGTGACGTTGACCGTCGTCCACCCGGAGCGCGTGGAGGCCGAGGTGGTCGACCGCAAGCCGCTCGACCGCATCAGGGAGGAGTTTTTGTCCATGGAGTCGAGCGTGGGCTCTGACGCGCCTTTCGAGCTTTTCGTAAAGCCTGAACCTGAGCCCGTCGAGCCGCCCGCCGAGCAGTCGCCCGCCGGAGACGACCTGCGCGACTGGTTCGACTTCCTGGGATGGGAGTGGCCCTCGTGAGGCGCAGGACGGTCCTGTTGCCGTTCGTCGGAGCGGCCCTCGTCCTCATGGGGGCCGCTCCGGAAGAGGAGGCGATGCTTCACGCATTCGACCGTGCGCTCACCGCGATGGCTTACGTCGCCTCCGGCGTCTGTGTCTTCGCCATCGTCTGGGCGGGCTTCGTCCTCATGGCCGAGGGCGGCGACGAGCGTGGCGGAGGAAAGGCGAGGAGCGCCGTCGTGACGGCCGTGGTCGGCCTCGTCCTGGTCCTGTCGGCCAAGGTCGTGTACGCGCTCCTGCGGAGCGGCATCGTCGAGTTCCCGATCCCCTAGACCAGAGGAGAATACCTACTTGAAGAACATGATCGAACAACTAACCAGACGCGGAACGAATAGGCAGCAGGACGCGACCACCGCTAGACGAGGTGGTGGGACAGCGGGACAAGAGATTGCCTCCCAGCCTGAAGAACTTATGCCGAGGCCGTTACCGGAGCTACAGCTCTTCTTCATGCTGTCGCACCTTGAAGACGACGGGCCCGTGCGCCTCGACGGAATGAAGGTGGCGGCGTGCGAGGTGATGGGACTTGAGATTGACGAGCCGAAGCTGGGTGCATTCGCTGGTGCCCTCAACGCCTGCGACTTCCCCTTCCAACTGCTCATCAGGCAGCACTCGCCGCGCCTCGGGGCACTGAGAGACAGGCTCAAGGAGACCCAGCCGGCCGACCTACCCCCACAGACGAGGGCGGCCGCGGAGTCGCTCCGGCGGCTGCTCGGAGACCTTGAGTCCCGCGATGGCATCCTCGACCGGCGCTTCTACGCCGTTTGCGAATTCGCCCGCATGGACGAGCTTCACGGCCTTCTGGCACGTGTAGGGCTGTCCGTCCACCCTCTGAGCGGTCGAAAGTTTCGGATGTTCTTCGTATCGGCAGCACTCGGCGGCTCGCCAACCGAGTTCGACGGGAACGAAGAGATCGAGGTCGAGGTCAACCGACGCGATATGAGTATCGGTGATACTCTCGTCCGCTCGCTGCACCTCGGCAAGTGGCCCCGGTCGCTCGCCCCCGGCTTTCTGCAGGGACTGATGGCGGCGGGAGCGCCGATGGACCTGTCGATCCACCTGGGTCCGATACCCGCCGAGCAGGCGGCGAGGACGCTCGAGTGGCAGAAGGTGAGGTTCGAGTCGGCGCAGAACCTGTCGCTGAAGCGGGGGCGCACCATGTCCCCGGAGGCGGAGATCGCCCTGGAGGACGTGACCCGCCTGCGCGATGAGGTGCAGCGCGGACGTGAGCGGCTGTTTCATGCATCCCTCTCGGTCACCCTTCACGCGCAAGACGAGGACTCCTTGAAAGAAATAACCCAGAGGGCAAAGGGTCACTTCGCAGCCACCCTGGGCAAGCTCGACAACCTCGCCTTCCGCCAGCGCGACGGATTTTTGTCCACGCTTCCCATCGCACTCAATGCCGTGGCCGTGTGGAGAACGCTGGACACTTCCAGTATTGCGAGGCTCTTCCCCTTCTCGCCTCCGGACCTCGACACCCGGAGCGGCACGCTCTACGGCATCGACCTGCGCGCCTGCTCCCCCGGTGGTCTACGACCCCTGGGACGGGTCGCACCTCAACGCGAACACGGCGGTACTGGCCCGCTCCGGTTCGGGCAAATCGTTCTCGACCAAGCTGGGAGTGCTCAGGAGCCTGACACGCGGCGTCACGGCATACGTGATCGACCCTGAGGGCGAGTACGCCGACATGGCCCGCGCCGCGGGCGGCAGAGTCCTGTCTCCCGGAGTTCCGGGCCAGGGCATGAATCCCTTCGTCATCGACAAAGGCGACTCCGAGGAGCTTCTCCAGCGCATCGGCAGCCTCCGAAGGCTGATCGAGGTGATGGTGGGCGAGCGCCTTTCCGCCGAGCGGCGGGCGTCCCTCGACCACGCCCTGGCAGGATACTACGCCCGTCCCCGCGATAGAACCGGATTCCGGGATTTCTACAAGTACCTGCAAGAGGACGAGGCGGGAGACCCGGCTCTGGCACGCCTTCTGCGTCCCTTCGCCACCGGGAGCCTGCGGCACCTGCTCTCGGACGAGGGCGACGACCTCCTCGGCAACGAGGCCCTCGTCACCGTCTTCGACCTGCGCTTGCTCGAACCGGAACTGAGGCCCGCAGCAGCGATGGTTTGCACCGAGACGGTATGGGCCGCCGCCGCGCAGGACCCCAAGCCCCGCCTGCTGGTCGTCGACGAGGTGTGGTCGATCATGCAGCACCCGGAGGGCGCGGCCTTCCTGGTTTCGGTTTCAAAGCGCGCCCGCAAGCACCGGCTCGGCCTCCAGTTCATCACGCAAGACGTCCAGGATCTCTTGAGTGAGGACTCGTCACGCGCCATCACCGGACACAGTGGGCGAGCCCTCCTCCAGAACGCCGCCTTCAAGCTCCTGCTCCAGCAGGACGCGGCGGCCATCAGCACCGTGGGAGACGCCTTTGACCTACCCGAAGATCTCCAGCGCTGGCTGCTGTCGTGCCCCAGGGGAGACGGACTCCTCCTCGCAAGGGGCAACCGGTTCCCCGTCCGCATCGAGGCAACGCCGGAAGAGACGGCGGTAATCGAGTGGCGGCCCGGCTATCACAGATAGCCCTATAGGGAGTGACCCAGACCATGAAACACAGCCTGATCAAACGACTCTTCGGCGGCAGCGAGGAAAAAGAACCCGTCCTTCTGGCGGTTACGCCTCCACGCACGGGGAGCGTACGCTGCTCGGCGTCGAGAACATGCTCGCCTCCATCGCCGTACCGGAGCCCTTCTCCCTGGAGATGGCCGGAGACGTCGACGGCGTCACCCTCATGGCCCGCTGCCTCGACGAGCAGGCGGTCAGGGCCCAGCTGTTTGCACACTATCCCCAGGCCCGCATCCATCAGGTATCCAGAGACGACCTGCTCGACCCCGGCTCCGATCCGCTCATCGCCCTGATGGGAGCCCTGTCCGAACTGAAGGAGGGCGAGCGCGTCGTGGCGCGGCTGCTGCTCCGCTCCCTCGGCCCCGACTGGGCCGAGGCCCACCAGGACAAGGGACACAGGCGCGCCGTGCCGGAAAAGCAAGAGTCGTCGTATACCGGACAGGCCCGCGCCCACCGCACCGACGGCGTGACGATGGCCGTCCTCGGAGCGGCGGCCATGGTAGCTCTCAAGGGCTACCTGTGGGTGCGTGACGGCGAGACCTGGAAGGCCGTTCTCATGGGTGCTGGAATCTCCTTAGCCCTTGCCGTTGGAGGCTGGGCCTGGCACCGCTGGAAGAAAGCTCACTCCCGCGTCTACGACCCCATTCAAATTCACGAAAAAGTCTCGCGCATCGCATTCGACGCGGAGGTTGAGATCGTCGCGGTCCTGCCGGGCGGAGACCGGCTCCGGCGAGCGAGCGACCTTCTCGAACAGGTGGCGTCGGCCTACCGCCACTACGACAACCCCGCAGGAGCGAGGTTCGAGGCCGGCAGGGTGAAAGCCGCAACGCCCGCCGTCTCCCTGCACCCTTCGGGCCCCGGGCTCGTCGGCGGCAGAAGCATCCTCGGAGTCCGCGAGGCCGCCGCCCTCTGGCACCCGCCCGGAGCGCGGGACGAGACGCCCCTCGTGGAACGCTCCGGCGCAAGGGTACTCATGCCGTCGGCGCGAGGCGTGAAGGGAGGAGCCCTGGTGGGCAATGCCTCTGCAGGAACACTACGCGAAATCCGCTTCCCCGGCGACCTGCTCAGGAGGCACCACCTCTACGTCGCGCGCACTCGCATGGGCAAGTCCACGCTCATGCAGCACATCGTGGCGCACAAGCTGCGGGAGAAGGCGGCGGGCAGGGACGGCGACGCCATAATCGTCGATCCCCACGCCGACCTCGTCTCCGGACTGCTGGAACACGTCCCCCTTTCCCTCGCGGACGGTGTCCGCCTCATCGACCTCGCAGACCGCTCCGGTGCTCCCGGCATCAACCTGCTCGACACCCGCGTCTTCGCGGACCGCGACCGCACGGCGGACTAGGTGGTACGCGTGGCGCGCGGACTCTGGGACCAGTGGGGACCGAGGATGCAGTCGATCCTCGAGCAGACCGTCAAGACCCTCCATGAGGCCAACGAGTCCATGGACGAAGAGGAGCAGTACACCATCCTCGACGGCCTGAAGCTCCTGTCGAACGACCCGTTCCGCAACAAGCTGTTGGAGAAGCTGAGCGATCCCTACCTCATCGAGTGGTGGGCCAGAGATTTTTCCTCATGGCACCGCCAGTACAAGGCGGAGGCCCTCGCGCCGGTGCAGACGAGGCTCTCCTACTACGCCTCGTCCAAGCGGGCGCGGGCCATCCTCGGCCAGTCGCGCTCCACCATCGACCTGCGGGAGACCATCCTGAGCGGCGGCGTGCTCTTCGTCTCCACCGCGCAGGGGAGCGTGGGCAGGGACGTGGCGGCCCTCGTCGGCGCGTCGCTCCTGAACCTCGTGGACGCCGTGATCCGCGAGCAAGGAAGCCTCCCTCTGGAACAGAGGCGGGGCGCGCTGGTCGTCGTGGACGAGATGCAGTCGATGCCCGGAGTCGACTACGAGTCGATGCTCAGCGAGCTCGGCAAGTTCGGGGCGTCGTTCATCCTCGCCACCCAGAGCCTCGCCAAGCTCGACGATCTTTCGCCCACGATGCGGGACACGATCCTCGCGAACGTCGGGTGCCTTGCCGTGTTCCAGGTGGCCGCCTCGGACGCGCGACACCTCGTCTGGGAGCTCGGCAAGGAGCGCGTGACCGAGGACGACGTCACCTCGCTTCCGGTGCACCAATGCTACGTCAGGGCGACGGTTGGGACGGAGCGAATGCCCGCCTTCTCCATGACCGTCAGAAAGCCCGACCCCGGCAATCCCTACACGGCGGAGCTCATCCGCCGGATGGCAGCCGAGTACACCCTCGCGTCAGAGGACGACGAGGAGCGCAGAATGCGCGTCCAGCGGTTCAAGGACGGCATGAAGGCCCTGAGGGGCGGGGAGGCCGCGCCTGAGAAGGATGAAACATCCGCTCCCGTCGAGGAGTCCCCGGAGTGAAAGAGACGGCGGAGCAAGTGGGAAAAGGCCGCAAGGGGCAGTGGCGGAGATGCGGTCGTCGAGGGAGGAGCCGAATGAAGCCAGACGGATGCCTATACGAAATACTTCGCCTCTTGGCATCGATGCCCTTCCTCGACCGTTTGGAGATGGCGGCCGTTTCGGGGTGGTCGCGGGCGATGGTCTACGAGGTCGTGAGGGAGCTGGAGGACGAGGGTCTCGCAGCCTCGGTACCCCACGCGACGGACCTCACCCAGCTCACCGCGCGGTACCATCTCACCGCGGAAGGAGTGCGCCGCCTCGCGAGAGAGGAGGCAGTGCCCCTCGACGACCTGCTGCGCTCCCGCCCCGTCTCCCTCCAGTGGAGGGCAGTCATGCTCAAGCGACTCGACGCCGTCGCCGTCGTCTACCGGCTCGCATCGGCGGTCTCCGAGGTTGCCCACCCCACGTGGTTCCAATGGTACCGGGCCCTGCCCTTGGACGCCGCCATTGAACTCTCCGACGGGAGGACCGTCGCCGTCGCGAGGTGGGGCCGCACCCAGGACAGGACGGCATTCTCGAAGCGGATGCGGAGGGTCCTGGAAGGACCGTTTCCGGGTGGAGTCCTCATGATCGTGTCCGACGACGTACGACTCAGGTACGCCCGAAGGCTGCTCTCCGGCGCTCCCGTTCCCGTCTTCCTGGCCCTCGAGAGCGATGCGGCGGTCGCAGGCCCGGACGACTCGATATGGAGTCTCCTCACATCCGGCGAGGCTGTCGACCTTCGGACGGCTATACAAAAGATACGACCGGGCTCCGATCTTCCGGAGGAGCCGTCGCTCTCGCGGGTATCGCTTCCATGGGACATGCCTACGGGCGGTCCGGGAGACGACCTGCCCGACCACGCCCTCCCCGCCATCCTCAAGTCTGCCGAGAAAAAAGCGCTCGACCTGCTCTCGGACTGGCCCTGGATCACCTTGAAGAATCTGGCCGCCCTCCTGGCAGTATCGGAGTCGAGGGCCTCTCAGGTTGTGGGCGGACTCGAAGATTTTCGTGTAGTGGCGCGTCTCACTTCTGGGAGCAGCAGTCGCTTGGCCCTCTCCGACAGGGGACTCGCCGTCCTGGCCCACAGGGACCGCGCCTCCCTCACAATCGCCAAGAAGCGTTGGAGCGCCGAGCCGAGCGACCCGGACGCCCCACTTGACTGGAGAAACCTCTCAGCCTCAGGACGGGTTTCGGAGTACGGGACTTACGCAACATCGTAAAGCTTGACACGCCACGCGGCAAGTTCGGCGTTCCACCTCTTCTTGAGCCAGGCGCCCCGTGCTCGCAGATATCGGCACCTCTTCCACGAGCAGAGTCCCCGCAGCGCCTGATTGAAGTCGCCCTCCAAGAGACCGTTCGTCCTGTGACTGACAGGGGCAAGCAGCCGACCCTCTATTGTCTCCTCCGGGTCTCGTACCCGATGCCTCCCGATCCATCTTGTTATTGTTCCCGGACTAGAGCCAGCCTACGAGGCGATGTGTAGTCGTTATGGCAGCCGGAGTCGTTGTCAGCTTCTGATCGACGGATCGACCTTATACCATTTGCGCATAATGAGGTCATAAAGCCTCTAGAAGCGACCTGACACTTTATAGATGCTACTACCAACTCATGGAGTTGGAGGGCTTCAGATGATTGGTCGACCGTTTCAAGTAGACTGGCGCATAGAGGATACACCTTAAGGCACTATGCCACTGAGATCGTTAGGGGCAACCACCGATTCGCATACATATAGGGCCAACGATTACTCCTGTTGGCGCTGCTTCGACTAACAGTCGAATTGCTCAAGCAGCTTCGAAGCACGTCGAGCCCAACTACTGCTCTCTCCACGGCAAGCGCCAGAGCCCGAGGGACATCGTTACCAGTGCAAACCCAGCCAACACTCCCAACTCCAACCAGACGTCGACCCTCCCCGATAAAGACTTTTCGATAGCATCTGCGGCGTACCGCAGTGGAGAGACGTAACCTAGAAACTTCAACAACAAGGGTGCTTGTTCGATCGTAAAGTAGACCGGTGATAGAGCCGCTAGGGCAAGCGACAACAAGCCTGTTGATAGATTACCCACCTGTAGCGATGGTGCAAAGCTGACCACGAACATTGTAAGCCCCGCCATTGTCAGTACTGCCAAGATCAGCGAGGGAGCCAAGGTCCATGCGGGATCAATGCCTAAGCCTGTGGCAACACCAAAGGCCAGCAACACCAAGACAGTGACCGTTCCGGATATTGAAGAGAACACCAGCGAGCCGAGTACATACGATCCCTTTGACATTGGCATCGTGACGAGTAGCCTTAGACTGCCGGTAAAACGTTGGGCTACGGCGTTCTGGCCGACAAGCATCCCTATTGAAAACGTAACTCCAAATACCAGTGTGCCCGCCATCAGCCTGCGGATTACCTGTGGATCATCCGGGGCAATCGCCCTCGTAACATAGAACCAGGGAAGAGATGTTCCTGATGCCAGCAGAACCGTAATGTACCAGTGCTTGAGAAAAGGAATAAAGTTGATTTCGTAGACGCTCGCAGCGTCAAACAAGAACCTTCCAAGACCCTTAGACCGGTAAGGAGGGACAACGGGCGGTAGGTTTTCACTAGAAGCTCTTCGGCTCGGAGTAGAATTGTCAGGCATTACTTCCCGCCTCAGCATTGCCTTCCCTCGTCAATCCGAGGTAGATGTCTTCCAGTGTCGTTTGGGAGATGGAATATTGACGAATGCCACGAGTCTGCATCCGCCCGACTAGCGCTTTATCGTCATTCCCGTAGACAGTCTCGACACCTCCCTCGGAATCGAATGTGACCTTGAACTCATAACCGTGAGCAGTCTTGAGATTAGCCACCGTGTCGTGCGCCAGCAACGAACCATTCCGAACGATGCCTACTCGATCGCAAAGCTCTTCCGCTTCTATCATATTGTGTGTCGTCAATAGAATAGTTGCTCCCCTTCGATGCGCGTCACGAAGAAGATCCCAAAGATAATGCCTGGCTTCCGGATCGAGGCCTGCACTCGGTTCGTCGAGAACCAGCAAGGGCGGATCAGCTACCGATGCAATGCCCAAGAGCAAGCGACGCTTTAGACCACCCGACAACTTATCGGCCGGCTTGTCCCTATGTTCTTCCAAGCCAAGGTTGGCTACAAGTTCTTCGGCGCGGCGGGTGGCCGAACTCGCAGTTAGTCCGCGCAACTTGCCGAAGATGCGAAGATGATGTCTGACCGACAGTCCAAAGTACAAGTTCGCTTCCTGAGGCATGACCCCCATGTAGAGCTTTACTTCGTTTGGCCGCGACAGTCCGTCAATCCCGAACACCTTTACCTCCCCCCCGGTCGGTATCAGTTCAGTAGTGATCTGCCGAACCAAGGTTGTCTTGCCCGCACCATTGGGTCCTAGTATGCCGAGAAACTCACCCGGTTCGACCGCGAACGAGATATCTCGGTTCGCTAATGTACCATCACTGTATCTCTTGGTGAGGTTCGAGACCTCAACCGCCGGGCTGCTCATCTTCTAACTTCCGTGGCAACGCCAATTGGCTGACCCTAGTCGATTGGCCCTAGTCTACATTAAACGGGTATGGAGAACTTGACATTAGCTTAAGGGATGGAAGTGACAAATCCGCCATCGAAAGTTACGCCATGTCAGCCTGTGTTTGAACAGGCCCGCATAGGAACCGCTACTAACGTGGTCTACCCACCGGTAGCAGAAACGGGATGGGTGATAGAAAAGGTAGGTCCCGGAAAGCGAAAGCTTCGACCAATTACCCAGAGCCAGCACGAAAGAAGTCGCCTATGTCGTCGCCTACGTGGCTTCGGACTATGCGTAGTTCAGTACCGGCAAAATGATGAGTTCAAGCTGAAGATGCTCCTGCAACTCGCTCAACATGAGTTTGCATCAGCCCGCTGTGTAGTCCGCCCATAGCTGCATCAACGCGCGGCGGCGCTCGAACAGGTCGGACCTGGTATAGGCCTGTTCGGTCGAATTGCCCAGGGTATGCGCAAGCGCCGCCTCCGAAACAGCCCAAGGCGTCTCCGTTTGCTCCAGCGTCTAGTTCTTGAAGCTGCTGCGGAACCCATGAACCGTCGCACGTTCAGCCAGACCGGTTGAACGGAGTACCTTCGTTAGCGTCATGTCGGACATCGGCGAGCCCGGCTTCAGCGGTGACGGGAACAACAGGCCGGACTCATCGTGCAAGGCGCTCGCCTCGGCAAGCACGTCGAGCGCCTGCCTGCTCAGTGGTACCCGTTGCTCTGCGCCTGCTTTCATTCGCTCGGACGGTATCCTCCAATCTTGCCCCACCACGTCGACTTCGTCCCACGTTGCGCCCCTGGCCTCCCCGGAGCGTGCAGCCGTGAGAACCAGAAAGCGGAAGCACAGCTTGGCTGCTACCGAAGCTTGCGACGCTTCGACGGTTTCGAGCGCCGCCCCGACTTCCTGATAGGGTAGCGACCTGAAATGCGCTCTCAACTTCGGCATAGGAGGCAGTGCTCCGTCGATGGCTTCACCCGCCGGGTTGGTCTCCGTGAAGTCGTGCGCCATTGCCCAGCGGAAGACGGTCCGCATCCGCTGACGTACCCTTCGAGCGGTCTCCGGGCGCGTCGTCCATATCGGCGTAAGCACTCGCAGCACGTCGGCGCGGCCTATCCGGTCGATGGGTATGCTGCCCAGTATCGGCATTGCGTGACGCTCAAGACTCCGCATCCAGCCTGCGGCGTGCTTGCCATTACGCCAACGGGGTCTGTTCGCCTCATGGACGGTATGGGCGGCTTCCTTGAATGTCGGCATCGCAGGCCTGCGCCTGTCGGCCAGAGGATCGCGACCACCCGCGACGGCCGTCCGGTTGGCAGCCGCCTTCTCTCGCGCTTGAGCCAGGCTTACCGACGGAAATCCGCCCAGGCCGATATCCCGACGGCGGCCGTCGATGGTGATGCGATGCACCCATGACTTGCGCCTAGCCTTGCTGATGAATAGGTGCAGACCCCCACCATCAGAGTATCGTCCCGGTTCCTTGAGGGCCCTAACCCGCGTCGCCGATAGTGTCATGTATCCCCTCCGTGATGAAACATTACCACGTATGTTTCCACAATTCGGACGGGATACTGAAGGAACATGAGGCACAGATTGAGCGTCGATCAATGCTTCAACAGCTACAAACAAGGGGTATTTTAAGACTAATGAAGCCAGCGAGGGAATGGTAAGTGGCGGAGAGTGTGGGATTCGAACCCACGGTACCCTTGCGGGCACACACGATTTCCAGTCGTGCCCAATCGTCCACTCTGGCAACTCTCCGCTGCGAACCGAACGGGAGAATGAGGTCCTGCGGTCCGTTCGTGGCGGTGTCGTGAGTACGTGGCGGAGAGAGTGGGATTCGAACCCACGATGGAGTTGCCCCCATACCGGTTTTCGAGACCGGCGCATTCGTCCGCTCTGCCATCTCTCCGGGACGCCTACGGTGCAATTATAGCATAGGGACTATCGAGGGACTCCCGCCATGAAGAAACTGCGGGATCCTAACGCGGCACTGCGGCGAGTCCCTGATTAGCGAACCCGGCGTCGAAGGTGAAGACGGGGACGCGCATCTTGCGGGACAGGACTACGCTCGTCCAGTCCACAAAGCTCAGGCCCCGTCCTTGCTCCGCCATATATCGGTCCCACGCTTCGGTATGTACTCGACTGTCAATCCAATAGACGTGAATGTCGGAGCGGAGGCGCCATTCCGAGAAGTCGGAGACGGTCTGGAATCCGAGCCGTCGGTGCAGCAGGGCGATCGTTTCGACGAGCGTGTAGGATGTCGTCCAGAACTCCTGCTTGGTATCCTTTAGATCCTGGAAGGCGATGTTGGCTCTGTCGTGGAACAGGTCAGCGTTCGAGTGAAGGGCATAGAGGGCGGACGTATCTATCAGGACCCGATCAGTATCTGCCATGAGGGTCCTGCAATGCCAGGTAGTGGTCGTGCCTGAGGGCGACGTCCGGCGCGTCCGTGCTTGCTCCGACGAACTTCATCACCTCACGCCGCTTTCTTACTTCTTTGGGGTCTATACTTATGGACACCAATTGCTTGTTTCTGTTGAGATCCAGGTACACGCCCATGATTACGGAGACTTGCTCGACGACGGGGCCTTTTCCGTTTCTGTCGAGAGGCACGGTCATCTTCGACTTGTACGATCCGGGAGACTTCCCGATGGCCGCCTTTATGAGGGCCTTCACCGATTCGTAACGATCCTCTCCCGGAAAGCCGAAAATGTCATCTTTGAGTACGTGGGCGCAGTGCTGGAGGCCTTTGGCAGCCTCATCGGGGGTGATGGTCTCCTCGTCCAGCTTCGATAGCGCTTCCAACACTCCTGCTTTGTGGTAGGAGCGCTCCCGTTCGGTGAGCGCGAACACGGGGGATCTCAGCTTGGCCCGCATCGGGGGCAGGTCAGGAAGCAGGCGCGCCACATCGGGCAGGTACTTGCGGAAGCCGTCCGGATCCTTGCGGCGCTTGGCCTGGAGCAGGTCGATGATGTGTTTTTCTTGGGTGCTCATACTTGCAATTGTAGCATGGCCACTATTTGGCAACTTCCGCCATGAGGGCGAGGGTGTTGTCGTCGGGGTCGGTGAAGAAGGACATCCAGAGGTCGTAGGCGTCGGTGCTGTGAATGACGTGGGGATCGCCGATGAAACGGACTCCACGGGACTTCAGCATTTCGGTCGCCCGGCGAACGTCGGAAACGGTGTAATAGATGACGCTATTGCCCTTCGGGGCTTCTCCAGCGCGCTCGGGGACGGTCAGCATGAGGCGAACGCCGTCGCAGTCGAAGAACGACATGCCCGGAGGAGCGCTGAATAGGAAGCGCATCCCCAATGTGTCGCGGTAGAACGCGGTCGCTCTGTCGATGTCCGACACGCCGATGGCGATCTGGCCGATCGTGCTTAGATTGAGCTTGCTGTCATTTGAGGTCATTGGGGGACACTTAATGTATTGGAGTTGCCGACGCCTGCGTTACGGATCCGTCGGCGGGATTGCGGTTTCGATTAACCGCTACCCACTGCCGCACGGCGGCGAGTGCGTTTACCGTTCAGCATCGTACCTATCGGAGTATAGCGGACGCCGAACTGATAGACCACAAGCAGGATGGCAGTGGCGGCCACGTTCATGAGGGCGAATTTGAGGTGGATGCTGATCCGCCACGGCGCAAGCAACTCGAACGCTACGACGATGAGCGGCAGGTGCCAGAGGTAGAGCCAGTAGGAGGCATCGGAGACGTAGCGCACCCAAAGTCGCTCTCGTGAGGCTATCAGGCGGAACAGACCGATAAGCCCAAAGCACATTAGCCAGGCAAAGGCCAACTGGAGAAGGTTCGACAGCGGCTGCGCCCAGTCCTCCTTGATGTCGTACAGCAGGGTCAGCCCGCCAAGGAACACCGCAGTCAGGGCGGGCAGCAGGGCAAGCGTCCACCAGCGGCTGATTTGGACGTTTCTCTGGTAGAGGAACGCCCCGAACACGAAGAAGGGCACGTAGTAGGCGAGTACCACGGGTTCCAGGAACAGTCCCTCCGAGGTATCGGGGCCGAAGACGGGCTCGTGCATCAGCATCTGCGGCACGAGCGACAGCGGAATCGCCAGCCACCAGATGACCGGGTGGCTGAACTTCACGCCTAGCTTCACGGCGAGGATGAACCCTGCGCACAGCCAGAGGAGAAGCCAGAGGAACCAGAGGTGACTGAGGGTGTTGAGCCAGATGAACGGCCACCAGAAGAATTGAAATTCCGCGTCGAAGGCCCAGAGGAAAGCGAAAGTGGTGATCGGAATGACGGTGAATGCGCCGATGGCGAGGGGCAGGCCGATGCGCTTGAGGCGCTGTATCGCTAGCTGGCGGAGTCCCCTCCGCTGCCACAGCAAGGCGGTGAAGAAGCCGCTGAGCAGGAAGAACACGGGCATACGGAACCCGTGGATCGCGAAGAACAACAGCGAGTAGATGCCGGAGACCTCGGCAGGGTACCCTTCGGTAGTGTTCGCCTTCGACCATAGGTCAGGTACAAAGAAGAGGGCCGCGTGCAGGACTATGCCCAGCAGCATGGCAAGGGCGCGCAGGGCATCCAGTTCGTGGAACCGGGGACCTGCGGCCTTTCCCTGACTGCCGTCAACGTTGGCACTACCCTGTCCCGGCGGTGTCTCCAACAGCCGTATTCCTCGCTTGGCAACTCATACCAATCCGGTGTGATTTCGCCGTATTCTCGCTGACCGAACACTCTGGATTCCGGTCTTCGCCGGAATGACGGTGGGCGGTTTCTGTTATGCGTGCTGCATTTGGAGGATTATGGCGCGGTCATGACGAATTGGTATTATACCAATTCGTGTTAATACCACCGTATTCTCGCTGACCGAACACTCTGGATTCCGGCCTTCGCCGGAATGACGGTCGGCGGTTTCTGTTATGCGTGCTGCATTTGGAGGATTATGGCGCAGTCATGACGAATTGGTATTATACCAATTCTGTGTGATGCCGCCGTATTCTCGCTGACCGAACACTCTGGATTCCGGCCTTCGCCGGAATGACGGTCGGCGGTTTCTGTTATGCGTGCTGCATTTGGAGGATTATGGCGCAGTCATGACGAATTGGTATTATACCAATTCGTGCTAATACCACCGTATTCTCGCTGACCGAACACTCTGGATTCCGGCCTTCGCCGGAATGACGGATGGGGACGCTGGTCATACAGATTACGACGCAGTCAGAACGAATTGGTATTAGGTGGCGGCCGCGGCCTCGACGAGACCTGCCTCTAGTCGCTCCACTGCCGTGTCGATCTCGGATTGGGAGACCGTGAGGGGCGGCATGATGCGGATGAGCTGCGGGCGCGTGAAGTTCAAGAGGAGTCCACGCGCATTGCAGGCGGTTAGCGTAGCGGCTGCCATCTCTCTGTCGAACTCGACGGCGATCAGGAGGCCCATGCCGCGCACGTCGGTGATGAAGTCGTGCCGTGCCATCACCTCGCGGAGAGCCGCGCGAAGGTACTTGCCCATCTTTGCCGCGTGGGCGGGGATGTCGTTGTCGATGATGTACTTGGTCGAGGCGTAGGCGGCGGCGGTCGTCAGGACGTTGCCACCGAATGTCGAGCCGTGGTCGCCTGGGACGAGCGCTATGGCGTCGTCCTTGAGCATGAACGCGCCGACGGGCACTCCTCCGCCAAGTCCCTTGGCCAGGGTCATCACGTCCGGCTCGACGTCGAACGCCTCGTATCCGAACAGCGTTCCAAGACGGCCAAAGCCGGTCTGAACCTCGTCGAAGATGAGGAGGAGGCCGTTGTCATCGCACCACTGCCGGACGCCTTGCAGGTATTCTTGCGTGGGGATGTTGACCCCACCCTCGCCCTGCACGGGCTCCATCATCACGGCGGCGGTCTTCTCGGTGGTGGCCGACATGATGGCTTCGAGGTCGCCGAACTCTACGTTTACAAAGCCCTGGGGGACCGGCGAGAAGTCGTCTATGGGCTTATCGCCCGCGGCCATGGTGTTGAGCGTCCTACCGTGGAAGGCGTGGGACACGGTTATGATTTCGGACGCGCCGTTTCGGTTTTGGCGACCCCACTTGCGGACGTTCTTGATGGCGCCCTCGTTGGCTTCGGCGCCGCTGTTGGCGAAGAAGACCTTGTCCAGGCAGCTGTTCTCGACGAGAAGCTCGGCGAGCTTCAGTTGCGGGACGGTGTAGAACTGGTTTGAGGTCTGGATGAGGGTGCTCGCCTGCTCAGCGATGGCCTGGGCCAGCACAGGGTTGACGTGGCCGATGTTCGCGACGGCCCAGCCCGACGTGAAGTCGAGATACTCCCTACCCTCGTCGTCCCAGACCTTGGTGCCCTCTCCTCGCACGAGGACGATGGGTTGACGGTTGACGACGTGCAGATAGTATTTGCTTTCGATTTCTTTCCAATCGGTCATATTACTGGTCTCCCTGAGTGAGTCGTTCCAATGCGTTTTCCAGATTCCTGATGCCGTCCTTGAGTTCCTGAATGGCGCCGTTGATTTCGTCGATTGCCGACCTCGGAAGGTCGGATGGGAGCACCGGCGCTGAGTCGTCGGTGCGAGTTTCCTGCCGGGCCTCGCCGACCAATGCCTCCACGGCCTCCGAGACCGAATCTCTCATCACTACGGTCGTGCCTGTCGCTAGGATCACCTGCTTAAGCTCAGGGAAGTCGATACCCTCGGCTCGGAGATAGATCGGCTCAGCGTAAAGGAGGCTGAAGTCGTCGCCGAACGCCATCGGCAACACGAGGAGATTGCCTCGAATGCACTCGGAGCCTTCCTGACACCGGAGCGTGAACCACTCTGATATCGTCGGGTCGTTGTCGATCTTTGCCTCGATCTGCTCCGGGCTGTCGAGCTGGCGGTCCTTCGGAAAATCGAAGGCGACTAGCTGGCCGTAATTTGGCGCGTCGTTTCGCGCCGCTATCCATCCTGCGAGTATTGGGGGAGCGTTCCTGGTGTATGGGGTCAACAGGACAAACTCGGCGTTGTCTTCCCCAGGGAGCTTCATGATTGCGCGGTAGGGCTCGACGGGTTGAAGCTGCGTCGCTCCCTGTCCGAACTTCTCGGTAGCGATGTTCCATATGTCCTCGAGGTTGTAGAAGTCGCGCGGGTCGAGCATGTGGTAACGCAGGTACTTTTCGGCCTGGACGGAGAAGATGTCGAGCGGGTACCGAATGTGGCTCTTGAGCGAGTCGGGCATCTCCTCGAAGGGGACGAACAGCTTGGGGAACATCGACTGATAGGCCTGAACGAGGGGATCGGAGGCATCGACGACGTAGAAGGTAGGCGTCCCATCGTAGGCGTCGATCGTCACCTTGACGCTGTTGCGCATATAGTTGAACTCACGAGACGAGTCTGCGCCGGCGCTAACGGGATCGGAATACGGATAGTGATCGGAGATGGTGTAGGCGTCCTGAACCCAGAACAGCCGGCCCTCGGCTGCGACGATATACGGGTCCTCATCCAAGCGAAGGAACGGCGCGATGGTTGAAACGCGCTCAGCGATCTGGCGGCGGTACTGGATGCGGCTGTTGTTGTTGATCTCCCCGCTGATGAACAGGTTTAGATCGCCGAATTGCCATGCAAAGGCCAGGCGGTTGAGGAAGGAGCCCACTTTAACGCCGCCCGCGCCGTCGTAGCGGTTGTTGCGAATCTCTTGACTGCCCTCGGCCTGGTAGTCAAGCTCCTCGGTGTTCGTATTGACGACTACGTACTCCGTCGTCTGCTCGCCGTAGTAGATACGGGGGTTGTCGATTACGGTCTCCGGCGGCATCGACTGGTCCTCGGCCTGAACGGCGATGACGCCGTCGGCGGGGATATCCTTGGCGAAGAACTCAGGTCTGCCTTCTGAAGTAAATTCGGTGACGGGGCTCATCGCGATGCCGAATCCGTGCGTGTAGCGGAGGCGTCTGTTTATCCACGTCTGGGCCTCGGCTTCCAGATCGTCGGGACTGACCTCGCGCGCGGCGACCATCACCTGACGGTAGTGGCCGTTAACCGTGTAGCGGTCGACGTCCGCCACGTTGAAGTCGTAGTAGAGGCGAATCTTCTGGATCTGCTTGTAGACGTCCGAAACCGGACCGTTGTCCCAAAGGCGGATGTTCTCGATGGTGACGGCGTTGGCGTCCAAGACCTCCGGGGCTAGGTTGGGGACGGCGGGGTATAACTGCGTGCTGATGGCATCGAGTCCGAAGGCCTTGCGCGTGAGATTGATGTTGCGCTCGATGTACTCGGACTCGCGCGTGAACTCATTCGGGTTGACGGCGAACCGCTGCAGGGCATTCGGCCACCCTACGGTGAGAACGAGGGACATGAGTATCCAGAGAGCGACCGCGCCTACCATGACCCTAATGCCGCGCTGGTAGGCGTTGACTATCATCAGGACACCGCCGACAGCGGCAATGATGGTCATGATGAGGAGCGCGGGCATTCGAGCATTCACGTCGGCGTAGGCGGCGCCGTAGACTACGCCGCTTTCGGAGAGGACAAGCTCCCAACGGTCGAGCCAGTGGCCGGCTGCCAGGGTGAACATGAGTATCGCGGCGATGATAGAGATGTGGACCTTGAACGGTCCCGTAAAGAGGAATCCTACGCCTCGCAGATTGAAGTTGATGAAATAGACCAGCAGCGTCAGAAGCCCGATTGTGACGGTGGCAGTGAAGACCCAACCCCGGACTGTGTCGAGCAAGGGGAGCGTAAAGATATAGAAGCCAACGTCCCTGCCGAAAACCGGCTCAGTCACTCCGAACGACACAGCGTTTTCAAATTTGAGGAAGAGGTCCCACTTGGAAGCGGCGATTGCTCCGAAGACAATGGCGACGGCAATCACGGCGACGATGCTGCCCCACTTGAAGAGGGCTTTCAGGAATCGGTGCGTCTGAGGCGGAAGCGGCATTTCCGCCTCTCCCTGCGCCAAGCGATGAGCGAAGTAGATACTCAGGCCGCCGAGCAGCCCAATGACTGCGCCTCCGCCGAGAAACAGAGCGAGGCGGGTCAGCAGAACCGTGCGGAATACGCCGAGGTAGCCAACGGCGTCGAACCACAGGAAGTCGGTGTAGATGGTGCGCCCGAAGTTGAGAGCCGCGTATATCGCCACAAGCGCGACGATGATAGACCCCCATTTGATCCGGTTCCGCAACTCCGGGGTTATGAAGTTGCTCAGATCGAACGGTATGTTGGATTCCGATGGGAATTCGTAGGCCATAGTTTCCTTTTCTGCTTCAGGCGGTCTCTTCCAGGGCCAGTCTGCGTTGGTAACCTATCAGAGGGAGTTGCCGTTCTTCAACCGGCGCTAACGACATGTAACCGTTCAGTCTCCGTGAGTTGAATTGCGAAGACCCCCTCTCTGTGTCTCTCCCCCGGCGGGGGTGAGACTGTAGATTCTTCGTCGCTGCGCTCCTCAGAATGACAGCAGGAGGACAATTCCTGCATATCTCACTGTCTCTGAACAGTTACACCGACATGCGACGGAACGATCATCCCACTCGTGTCCCCACGGCCTCTCCATCGAGGAAGCTCCTGAGCGCATGCGGCTTGCGCCCGTCGATGATCCGCGCCGTGCGTCCCTGGCCGACGTTCTTGAGGCATGCGCCGATCTTCGGGATCATGCCTCCGGCGATGACGTTGGACTGCATCAGAGACCTAGCCTGCCGCTCGGTAATTCGCGGTATGAGTCGCCGGGAGGAATCGAGGACGCCCTCCACGTCTGTCATGAGTACGAGTTTCTGAACACCGAGCGCGGCGGCGATCTCGCCGGCGGCGGTGTCGGCGTTCACGTTCAGGAGCGTCGACTCGCCTTCGCCGAGACGGATGGCAACGGGAGCGATGACGGGCATGAAGCCCGCTTCTGCCGCGGCCCGTATGGGTTCGGTGTTGACTTGGGTGACCCTGCCGACATAGCCCAGATCGGGATCGAGGATTTCAGCTTGCAATATCCCGCCATCCACGCCGGAGAGGCCTATGGCCTTTCCTCCGAGTGAAAGCACCCTGGAAACGAGTTGCTTGTTTACCAGCCCGGTAAGCACCGCGACGACGATATCGAGGCTTGGCTCGTCGGTGAAGCGCAGACCCTTGACGAAACGTGTCCGGACTCCCTGCTTCTCCATCCAGTCGGTGACCGATTTGCCGCCGCCATGTACGACGACGGGCTGGACGCCCTCGTGCTGAAGGGCAATGAGGTCCTCGATCGTGGTGTCGTGACTCCCAAGGGTGCTGCCACCTATTTTTACTACGATCGTCCCATTATGGGAATTCTCCAATTGTCCGAAAGGTTGGGCTGGGCGGGACGCATCGTCCTCGGCGAATTCTGGCCGTGATAGCATGTCATTTCTGTACGATGGCCGCGATTACGGATGTCCGCGAGGGAACTCCGGTATTGAAGATACCATACAGGTGAGAGCGGTGTCGCGTAGGCCTATGGTCTCTCAGCGACGCATTATGAGGTCTTCGTCCTCACCGCGAGCGCGGTCACGCGCACGGGTGTACCAGTCTCCTTCGTCTTCATCGTCTTCGTCTTCTTCCGTGCCATATCCCAACTCGCGGCCGAGGTTAGGCTTGCCAAGAGTCTGAGCAGTCTTGGCGAAGAACTCCTCCCGGCTCGCCTCAGTGGGGGCCACCTTGATCGTGCCCCATATCGCGATGAAGAAGGCCGCAATTATGCCGAGTGACACCCCAACGGCAAGGCCTCCTAGGGCAGCCGGGGAGTTCGAAAGTTGGTCGCTGCCGAGAGCAAAGTGAAGCACGAGCCCCACCGCCAACCCGGCTAACATCAATATGATGCCCAATAGGGTTGAGAACACCACGAACATGAAGATGAAGTGGATGAAGTAGTTACCGACATCTCGCAGGAACAGCGACACTGTCATACCTCCACTTGTTCATACGACTCTGCGGCTAATGCTCACTTGCTCCGCAGAATCTTGCCATAGCTTTACCGGAGGGGTTTCCGGAATCCCATCCCGACCAACCGGCCACTAGAGCGCGGTGCTTGCTACGTGCTGTAGGCCGAGTTTTCGATTACGTATCCTTCCGTGAGATCGCAGCCCCAAGCCGACGCCGTGGCCTCGCCGGATCCGACCCGAACCCTGATTCTCACCTCTTCCTCGCTCATGGAACTTACCACGGCGTCCTTCAAGTACGCGAGGCTCATCCCCTCGTGGACGATGTGGATCTCGTTGACGAAGATATCCACGTCGGACTCCTCGAAGTCGATGCCGCTGTTGCCAAGGGCCATCATAACGCGGCCCCAATTCGGGTCGCGCCCGTAGATCATCGCTTTTACGAGGAGTGAGGATACGATCTTTCGAGCAGCGAGACGGGCTTCCTGCAACGTGCGAGCGCCCTCGACGGTCACTTCGATCAGGTGCGTCGCGCCCTCACCGCCGCGGGCCATTTCCTTGGCCAACTCGACGCAGACATAGGTGAGCGCCTCTTCAAAGTCGTCACCCGCGGGAGTGCCGCCGCAAATTTCGTCACCACCTGCCCTGCCGTTCGCGAGGACAATTAGCGTGTCGTTGGTGCTCTGATCGCCGTCAATGTCGATCATGTTGAAAGACGCGTCGGCCGCGTTCTTGAGAGACTGCTGCAGGAAGGACGGCTCCACCGCCGCGTCGGTCGTGATGAACGAGAGCATCGTCGCCATGTTGGGATGGATCATGCCCGACCCCTTGGCGCACCCGCCGATGACTATCTCGCGGCCATCGATCTGCGCTGAGACCGCGACCTCTTTGGGATGGGGGTCGGTCGTCATTATCGAACGGGCAAAACGGTTCCCGCCGTCGTCGCTGAGCATGATGTTGCCGAGGTTCTGCCTCACCAGGGCCATGGGAAGCTCGACGCCGATGAGTCCGGTGCTTCCGATAAGGACTTCCTCGGGATCAACATCGACGTGCGCAGCGGCGAGGGTGGTCATCTCCTCGGCGTCCGTGAGGCCCTGTTGTCCAACCGAGCAGTTGGCGCAACCGCTGTTGGCGACGATCGCGCGGGCGCGGCCGTCTGCGATCCGGCGTCTGCTGAGCGTAACGGAGGGCGAGAGCACCTTGTTTTGGCTGAATACTCCGGCCGCAGACGCGGGCGAGTCGGACACGACTATTCCGAGATCGAAGACGCCGTCACCTGCCGTCTTGATTCCGGCATGTACGCCGCCGGCCGTGAATCCCTGGGCGGACGATACTCCGCCCCGGTGGATCAGTTGTATAACCGCGCTCATCCAGAGAAACCCTTATTCCAAGTGTTCCGCCGCCTAGCGGTGAACTAGGAAAAGTATAGCAGGTTCGGGTTCGGACTCGCTAGGGAGACTACTGAATAAACTACGGAAAGCGGCGCTGTGAGAATTGATCGCAGCACCATCTCAACCTATGCCTCTCCCCACTGGATACCGGCCTTCGCCGGTATGACGGTTGTGCAAGGGTCTACGCTTGCCTGAAGACGTGACTCGGTCACGACACGGGCAGTCTGGCGTGGTCGAGCACGGGCGGATTTACGAGGTTGTCGGGCATCCGGCCGTTGAAGACGCGGACGACCTCGCCGGCTGCGCGCTGTTCCAGTTCAAGGGTAGCCTCTTGGGAGAAGAAGGCGGTGTGCGGCGTGACGACAACATTGTCGTGCTGGATGATGCGGTGATCGAGTGGCGGATCGATGTCCACCAATACGTCCAAGCCGGCGCCGGCTATCTTCCCTGTCGTGAGAGCGTCGTGCAGGGCGTCCTCGTCAATCAGTCCGCCGCGCGCGCAGTTGATGAGGAAGGCGTCGTTTCGCATGAGATTGAACTGGTCGGTACTCATCATGTTTTCGGTAGGGGGAATCAGGGGGGAGTGAAGCGTGACGAAGTGGGACTCCCGCAAGAGGTCGTCGAGCTCGACCTTGCGGACGCCGACTGCGGCCATGTCTTCCTCGCTCACAAACGGGTCGGACGCGATGGTCTCCATGCCGAAGGCCTTCGCCTTTTCGGCGGCGGACCTTCCGATGCGTCCGAATCCCACGACGCCAAACGTCTTGTCCCGCAGCCGCATGATCCGAAAACCGAGACCGGCGTTGCCCCAGCCGTTGCGCTTGGTGTCGTCGTTGTGCATGACGATGCGGCGGTTCCATCCGAGCATGAGGCCTATGACGTGATCGGAGACCTCGTCGACGCAGTAGTCGGGGACGTATGTGACGACGATGCCGAGCTCGGTAGCCGTGTCCACCGCGATGTTGTCGACACCCACACCGTAGCGGCTTATGACGACGCATCGCTCTGCCGCCCGCACGACGTTCTCGGTCACCTTGGCGAAGCACGTCATGATGCCGTCTACGTCCCTAGCGAGCTCAATCAGGGTGTCCTCGTCGCCGGAGGGCGCTACGATTAGCTCTGCCCCGGCGGCCTCAATGACCTCCCGCTCCGGATCGGTCGTCGGCCAAACGTAGTCGGTTACCAATACTCTCTTCGTCATAGTCGCGCTCCCGCAGTGAACTTGATGCGGAGGCCATTGTAGCGCATTTGAGACGGACGGCCACTCCGTCCCTAGAGGGTAACTGTTCAGTCTCCGTGAATTGAATTGCAAAGACCCCCTCTCTGTATCTCTCCCCCGGCGGGGGAGAGATTGTAGATTCTTCGTCGCTGCGCTCCTCAGAATGACAGTAGGAGGATGATTCCTGCATATCTCACCGACTCTGAACAGTTACAAGAGAGGGGCAATCGATTCCAACAATGGCTAGGAGTTGCTCATCACCAATTAGGTGACCGGAAGAGGGCTCGAAGACGTTGCCATGACAACGAAACATCTCGAAATTTGTGGCATTCTGTGGCATTTTGGGACATTTTTCTTGTTATTGTCAAGTTCAGATGGGTGGCATAGAAGGGTACGAACAGGGCAAAAAGGGTGATTGCCGGGCTTTTCAGTAGGAGGAAGGCTTGCATCATCGTACCCATTCAGTCTAGAATGTTGGCAAACCAATCCAACGACCTTTAAGGCAGTCCCGCGAGGCTGGCAAGGCGGGAATGGCACCGTCCATCCGTGTGATGGACGACCGACTACGGCCCTCTGCCACCTCCGGCAAGAGGGTTTTTTCGTGGCTGAATCGTCCCCTGATAGAGTACGAGAAGCATCGCAAACAGGCGGTCGACAGGTACTCGACCGCGAGCAGATGCGTCGCGCTCTCATCCGAATCGCCCATGAGATCCTCGAAGGGAACATGCGCGAGCCGGACATCGTGATCGTCGGCATTCATTCGGGGGGTGTTCACCTAGCCCAAAGAACCGCCGACTTCATCGAGGAGTTCGAGGGATCAAGGCCGCCGGTCGGGCAGCTCGATATCGGGCTGTATCGCGACGATCTGCGCCGGCGCGGTCGCCCGGTCATGCGTCCGACGAGCATCCCGGCGCCAATCGAGGGAAGGCCGGTCGTTCTGATCGACGACGTGCTGTACACGGGACGAACCGTACGGGCAGCAATGGACGCTCTCAATGACTTTGGGCGGCCCAGTCGCGTCCAGCTTGCCGTCCTGATCGATCGAGGGCACCGGGAGCTGCCCATCCGGGCCGACTATGTAGGACGGAATATTCCCACCTCGCTTGACGAGGAGGTGCGCGTGCATCTTGCGGAGACGGGTGGCGACGACGAGGTTGTCCTGCTGAGGAGGCGCGCATGACTACGAGGGGCTCCGGTCTTCCGATGGAGGCGAAGGATTCGCGATCCCGGTTGTCCAACCGCCGCCACGTGCTCGACCTCGACGACTTCACCCGCGAGGAGATCGAGGAAGTGCTGCAGAATGCGGATGTGATGAAAGAGGTCCTGAGCCGGGACATTCGAAAGGTGCCGACTCTACGTGGCAAGACCATCTACACGCTCTTCTACGAGGCGAGCACGCGGACGCGGGCATCGTTCGAGCAGGCCGGCAAGGTGATGAGCGCGGACGTGATCAACGTGTCCGCCGGAGGGTCGAGCGTGGAGAAGGGCGAGTCGCTCTATGACACGGCACTGACGCTCCAGGCCATGAACGCGGATATGATCATCATGCGGCATGCACACCCCGGCGCGCCGTACTTCCTGGCGCGCAACCTGGACGCGCCAATCATCAACGCGGGTGACGGGGCACACGCCCACCCGACCCAGGCGCTCCTCGATATATACACGATGCAGTCGCATCTGGGGCGAATCGAGGACCTGAAAGTGGCGATCGTCGGTGACATCCTGTACAGCAGGGTCGTTCGCTCCAATCTCTGGGGTCTCACGAAGATGGGAGCGCACGTGGCGTTGTGTGGTCCGCCGACGCTGATGCCACTAGACTTTCTGAGGGGTTTTCCGGAGGGACACCCCTTCGCGGGGGTCACTCTCGAGACCAGCGTCGATGCGGCCATCGAGGGGGCCGACGTGGTGATGGCGCTGCGGCTGCAGATTGAACGGCAACGGGCGGGCCATCTGCCGAGCCTTCGGGAGTACTCTCGGATGTACGGAGTCAACGCTAGACGAATGAAGTTGGCAAAGCCCAACGCCCTAGTTATGCACCCCGGTCCAATGAACGAGGGGGTGGAGATCGATGCGGATGTCGCGCACGGGGCCGCGTCGGTTATCGAGGAGCAGGTTACGAACGGCGTTGCCGTGCGGATGTCTTTGCTGTACAGCCTGGTGATGTCGAGCGCGAATGGGAATTGACTACAAAGACTCAATCAGAACTCCGTGATCGGGCTACAGCGGTCGTGATACGCGACGGCAAGGTGTTGCTGGTGCTGGGACGTGGGCCTGTCTACATGATGCCGGGCGGCGGAATCGAGCCGGGGGAGTCTCCCGCGGAAGCCGCTGGGCGGGAGCTTTTCGAGGAGACCGGCCTGACGGCGACGCAATCGGACGACCTGTTCATCTTTGAGACGTCGATAAACAGGCACCATGTGTTTCTCATCGACGCGACCGGCGATGTGGACATAGGGAATACGCCCGATGGCGAAACAATCAGCGGGTTCGTTTGGTGGGACCGCCAAGAGGCGATTGAAGCATTCCCACACGTGGAAGCCATACTTGAAAGGCTCTGAGTTTATGACGATACTCATCAAGAATGGGCGTGTGATCGACCCCTCAGAGGGCATCGACAGAGTCGCAGACGTGGCAATTGCAGACGGCAAGGTCCTGGGCATCGACGGCGACATTGATCTTGAGCACGCCGAGGTCATAGACGCGGCGGGTATGATCGTATGTCCCGGCTTCATCGACCTGCACACGCATCTCCGCGAGCCGGGATTCGAGTACAAGGAGACCATCGAGACGGGCACGGCGGCAGCGGCGCGGGGAGGTTTCACGACGGTGAGCGCCATGCCGAACACGAGCCCGGTGATGGACTCCCGCTCCATCGTGGACTACGTGCTGGCAAAGGCTGCCGAGGAGGGAGTCGTCCGCGTCCTGCCGATTGGCGCGGTTACGAAGGGAAGCAAGGGGAAGGAACTCGCCGAGATGGGCGAGCTTGCGGAGGCGGGCGTAGTCGGGTTCAGCGACGACGGGCATCCCGTTTCGGACGACAACGTCATGCGTCAGGCGCTGGGCTACGCCTCGTCCTTAGGATTGCCGATCATCAATCACGCGGAGGTCACGTCGCTCTCTAGCGGCGGCATGATGAACGAGGGGTGGGTAGCGACGCGGCTCGGTCTCAAGGGAATCCCCAACTCCGCTGAGGAGATCATGGTCGCGCGGGACATCGAGCTCGCACGACTCACCGGCGGGCGTGTCCACATCGCCCACGCAAGCACGGCTGGAACGATTGATCTCGTGCGGCGGGGCAAGGAGAACGGCGTGGACGTGACTTGCGAGGTAACGCCGCACCATTTGACGCTCCCGGACGAGACGGTAATGGGACATTTGAGCGGAGGCGGACAATTCGGCACTCTCTCCGAGGCCGCATATGACACCGACTCGAAGGTCGCTCCTCCGCTGCGCTCCCGTGAGGACGTGGAGGCGATGGTCGAAGCTCTCAAAGAGGGCGTCATCGACTTCATCGCCACGGACCACGCTCCGCACGGTACGGTAGACAAGCAGACGACGTTTGAGGACGCGGCCAACGGCATCAGCAACCTCGAAACGGCCTTCGGTTCGGTCATGTCACTCGTCCACGACGGCATCGCTCCCCTACCCGCCCTCATCGAAAAGCTGACGGCCTCGCCCTCCGGTTTCCTTGGACGGAGCGATCTCGGCACGCTTCGGGCAGGCTCGTTGGCTGACGTCACGATCATCGACCCTGACACGGAGTGGGTTGTCGAGCCGTCTGAGTTTTCTTCAAAGGGCAAGAATACGCCGTTGGCCGGGGCCACGCTGAGGGGGCGGGTGGCGGCGACTGTCTTCAGGGGCCGGGTGGTGTATCGGTCGGAAATCCTTACCTGTTCAGTATGACAAAAGAATTGTTTTACCTTTGAAGACAGACATCTCAATTCCGGACTCAATTCTTGAGGCAGCCGATGCACTTGCCGAGCGACTTGGGATGTCGAGGAGCGAACTTATCCGTCTCGCAGTAGAGAAGTATATAGAGTCGCATCAGCGCAAGAACGACAATGTTCGTGAGGCGCTTGACATGGTGTACCGCGAAGAGTCGTCGGAGTTGGACGAAGTGCTCGCCCAAATGCAGTTTGCTTCGCTAGAACATTTGGAGAGGGATTAACATGGAAGACATCAAGCTATGGGAACTCGACGGCTCTCAGGCTACACCTCTGAGCTCGAACAGCCAGTTGGAATCCGAACAAGGGCTTGAAGACACGCTCGTCAAGAACCCTCGTCTGCTGATGGAGGAACTGACGCTGGTTGGACGCCAGACTCCGACCGAGGGAGGGCCGCTCGACCTGCTCGGCGTGGACGGGGACGGTAAGCTGGTCGTGTTCGAGTTGAAGCGCGGTACTCTATTACGAGATGCCGTTGCGCAGATCTTGGACTACTCATCCAATCTCGACAGCATGGACTCTGATTCCCTTGCCCACCTGATATCAGAAGGGTCTGGGAAGCATGGCATTGACCAGATAGAGGACTTTCAAGAGTGGTACGAAAAGCAAGGATTTGGCGACCTAGAGTCGCTGAAGCCACTCCGCATGTTCTTGATCGGCTTGGGGGCTGACGAAAAGACGGAACGTATGGTGAGGTTCCTTGCCAAGAATAGCGGGATGGATATATCGCTACTAACCTTCCACGCCTTTGATTACGGCGGAAAGACCATCCTCGCCAAGCAAGTGGAAGTAGAGGCAGCATCCGAACCTGAACGACACGGTTCTTCGTCGCGCACATATCGCAGAAGCGTGACGTTGCTTGAAAGCCGTGCGAAGGAAATAGGCACATTTGATCTACTAGCCGCCGTGAAGGAGATGTTCTTGGACACCTGGCAACGGAAGCTTCGGCAAACTGCCAGCACTACAAGACTTAATTTCTTTGTGTCAGAACGATCCAAGTCAGGCCGGCGTTCCACCCCTACGTACCTCTCTCTAGAGATCGACACAGAAAACGGTGGAATTAGGGTGTGTTTCTACCCACGCGCTATTGAACTCTGTAAAGATCAGTTTGACCGCCTTGACGAAGAAGAATTCCGATTCATCAAAGAAGGAAATCCCCAAGCACTTCCGACAACTGGGCAAGTTGATTGGCAGATACTAGTCCCCCTAGGTTCGCTCAACGAATGGAAGACCCACAAAGAGAGGCTAACTGTGCTCACCAGATCTGTATACGAGGCGTGGCAGATCGAAAGTCAGGACGATGGAGCGGACTTAGCCTAGCTAGGCTAGACACGGAGGGTAGTATGCAGGTAAACGAACTAATTGAGAAAGCTCAAATCCTTGTCGACTCCACCGGCAAGAAGAAGGCGATATTGCTCGACTATGCCTTCTGGGAGGAGTTGCTCGACGACCTAGAAGACATGGAAGCCCTCGACCGTAGCAGGGAGGCGAACAGGGAGTATGTTTCTTGGGAACAGGCTAAGGCGGAGCTGCGAGCGGACGGGTTAGATGTATACGTTTCGCATAAGCCGATCGCCGGAGGTGCATGATGCTAGGGTTTGAACGGATAACTTTCGATTCCGACGTGATGGGCGGGCGAGCCTGTATAAGGGGAATGCGCGTGACGGTCTCTCTCGTTCATAACCTGGTTGCCAACGGCATGTCCACGGAAGAGATAGTGGAGGCATACCCGTATTTGGAGCCTGAAGACGTAGGCCAAGCTCTGCGGTACGCCGCATCTCAGAGAAACTAACAGCCAACGAATATGACTGTCACATCCGCACATCTCGTGCTAGAAGACGGCTCCGTGTACCGGGGGGAGGCCTTCGGGGCCGCGCGCTCGGCTCACGGCGAGGTGGTATTTAGCACGTCGATGACGGGGTACCAGGAGATGCTGACCGATCCGTCGTTTGCGGGGCAGATCGTGGTGCCGACGTATCCGCTGATCGGCAACTATGGGATCAGTGAGCGGGACTTCGAGTCGGCGAGGGTGCAGGTGGCAGGATTCGTCGTTCGCGAGCATTCTGCGCGCCCCAGTCACACGCTGAGCACGTCGACGCTCGATGAGTTTCTCAAATCGCAGGGTGTGACCGGGATCAGCGGCGTGGACACGAGGGCCATAACGCGAAGGCTGCGGACGCGCGGTGTCATGAAGGGCGTGATAGCCGTCGACGAGACGCCGGAGCAGGCGCTCGCCCGATTAAGCGACCTCCCGGACTATGGGGACACGGACTTCGTGCAGCACGTATCGACGGCGGAGCCGTACGACTGGGATGACCCTGAAGAAATAAGTGATTCGGGGATGGGGGACAGGCCGTATCGCATTCTGGTTGACGACTGCGGCCTGAAGTACAACATCCTACGAATGCTCAGGGCGCGTGGCTGCGAGGTGAAGGCCATGCCCGCCAAGACGACCTCCGACGAAATCTTGGCGCTGAAGCCGGACGGCGTGGTCATGTCCCCCGGACCGGGTGACCCGGAACTGCTCGACTACGCGGTCGAGACGGCACGAGGCATCGCTGGCAGGGTGCCAATCCTTGGCATTTGCCTGGGCAACCAGATGATCGGGCGGGCATTTGGCGGCAAGACGTTCAAGCTCAAGTTCGGCCACAGGGGAGCGAACCATCCGGTCAAGGACCTGGCGACGGGGCGGGTGTACATCACGGCACAAAATCATGGCTACGCGGTCGACCCCGATTCCCTGCCCTCGGAGCTTCAGGTCAGCCATGTAAATCTCAACGATGGCACTGTTGAGGGTCTTCGACACAAGACGATGCCCATTATGACCATCCAGTACCACTCTGAGGCCTCGCCGGGGCCTCTGGACAACGAGTACATCTTCGACAGGTTCATTGAGTTGGTGCGGGAGAGTGATGTAGACTAGTGACGATATAGAATGGTGAGGTAATGGGATGCGAACGACAATCGACATTGACGGTAAGCTGCTTGACTCGGTGGTTGATGCCACCGGAGAAAAGACCAAGAGTCGGGCCGTGAACGCCGCTTTGAAGGAGTATGTCCGGCGGAAGCAGGTTCAGGAACTCATAGACTCGTGGGGCAAGATAGTCGTTGACGATTACAGTGATGACGCCTTGAAACTAGTACCAGTTCCATTTGATTCTGGCCCACCACCAAAGAGAACCCTCACCCTAGCCCTCTCCCACGACGGGAGAGGGGATAAATCGGCATCTGTCTGTTCATCACATTCAGATTGAAACGATACTAGATGAGGAGAGGCGAGCCTTCCTCGACTCGCTGGGGAAAGTGCCGACAGCGTGAAATGATGAGGTGTTGAGATGCGCACGACGATAACCATCAACCGTGAGTTACTGGATGAACTGGTGGAGACCACCGGTGAAAAGTCCAAGAGCGCCGCGCTGAACAGGGCCGCGGAGGAATACGTGCGTCGTGAGAAGCTGCGTGATCTTAAGGACTTCTGGTTGGGGATTCGGGTGGAGGACGTTCGACATGAGGCGAGAGAGGCCGACCGACGGCGGGAGCACTTTCTGGACAGCCTGAGGGAAGAGGATGGTAATAGCTGACACGTCCGTTTGGATCAACGCGCAACGTGTGCCCAAGTCCCGCGATTCTCAAGAGTTTTGGGACCTTTTCGACAGGCGCGAGATTGTCATGGTCGGCCCAGTGTTCGCGGAGCTGCTTCAAGGTTCGAGAACGCAGCGAGAGTTCGATACCCTGCTCAGCCGCTTCAATGCGCTCGACTACCTTGAAGTCGACCATCATACTTGGCAAATCGTTGCCCGTATTAGGCGTCACCTAAGCAAGCAAGGCAACCAAATTGGGTTTGCCGACACGATTACTGCCGCGCTTTCCATTGAGCACGACATTCCCCTCTTCACGCTAGACGGCGACTTCAAGCGAGTGCCTAACCTGAGATTCTATCGTCCGGTGGCGACGTGAAGTCCGCGCTCTCGGGCATCAAGGCCATTTCGATCGACGTGGACGGGACTCTGTGGGACTTCGAGGGGGCATTGTGGCGCGGTCTCGAGGCGGCATTGCGGGAGGTCCGGCGGATCAACCCCGAGGGGACTGGGGGCCTCACAGTCGATTACCTCGATGAGGCTTGGGTGGTGGAGCGCGACAGGCAGCAGGGGACGATAACCGACCTCGTCAAGCTGCGGCACGACGCGATGCGACGGGCATTCGCCGGCATCGACACTCCGGACAACTGCCTGGCAAAGCGAGCGACGGACGCCTACGTTCAAGAGCGGAACCGTAACAACGTTCCCTTCGACGATGTTGTGCCCGGACTCGAGGCTCTACGCGGAACGTACTCGCTTGGAACATTGACGAATGGCAGTATGCGCCCGGAACGGCTGGGTCTGGAGAAGTATTTCGCATTCATCGTGATGTCAGTCGAGCACGGCGGCATCGAGAAACCCGACCCGCGTATCTTCGAGGTCGCCGTCCGAGAAGCCAATTGCCAACCGAACGAACTGCTTCACGTCGGAGACCATATCGAGTATGACGTTCGGGGCGCCAATGACGCCGGGGTCAGGAGCGTGTGGCTCAATCGCACCGGTGAGAGTCCCACAAAAGGTGTGAAGCCTGATCTCGAAGTGGCTTCGCTGCGGGATTTGGCGGACGTTCTTCTACCGGTCTCCAGCCGAAACCAATGAACATGCCAGACGGCTTGCAAGGAATCCCATCGAAATGCTAGCAACCAAACCACAAAAGGTTCTCGTGATCGGCTCCGGGCCCATCGTGATTGGGCAGGCGGCAGAGTTTGACTACGCCGGGACTCAGGCGTGCAAGGCGCTGCGTGAGGAGGGCGTGACGACCGTTCTCGTCAACTCGAACCCGGCGACGATCATGACGGACGAGGATATCGCCGACGTTGTGTACATCGAGCCGCTGACCGTTGAGGTCGTCGAGCGGATCATCGCGCGGGAAAAGCCGGACGGACTCTTGCCGACGCTCGGAGGACAGACCGGCCTGAATCTGGCCGTTGACCTCGCCGACGCGGGGGTGTTGGACGCGCACAACGTTCGTCTGCTCGGCACACCTCTGGACTCGATCCGCAAGGCGGAGGACCGCGACCTGTTCCGTCAACTGCTGCTGGACATCGGCGAGCCCGTTCCGGCGAGTCAGACCGTGGGGTCCATGGAGGAAGCGCAAGCGGGCTTGGAGGATCTGGGGCTTCCACTGGTCGTTCGACCGGCGTATACGCTCGGCGGCACAGGGGGAGGCATCGCCAACACCGTCGAGGAGTTCGAGCGCATCGTCGGTTCAGGGCTGGCGGCCAGTCCCATCGACCAGGTGCTTTTGGAAAAGTCCCTGGTCGGGTGGAAGGAGATCGAGTACGAGGTGATGCGTGACTCAGGCGACAACTGCATCACCGTTTGCAACATGGAGAACATCGACCCGATGGGCGCGCACACGGGAGACAGCATCGTCGTCGCGCCCAGCCAGACCCTCTCCGACAAAGAGTACCAGATGCTCCGGTCGGCAGGGCTGAAGATCATCCGGGCACTCGGCATCGAGGGTGGGTGCAATATCCAGTTCGCGCTGGAACCGGGGGATGTCGTCGGAGCCACTCTGCCCGGAGGCGGGCGGATGGAATGCTCGTACTACGTGATTGAGGTCAATCCGCGGGTCAGTCGCAGTTCGGCGCTCGCCAGCAAGGCGACGGGCTACCCTATTGCTCGGGTGGCCGCGAAGATCGCGACCGGCAAGCGGCTCGACGAGATACCGAACGCGGTCACGCAGAAGACCGTTGCCGCGTTTGAGCCGGCCCTGGACTACTGCGTGGTCAAGATTCCACGCTGGCCGTTCGACAAGTTCCCCAGCGGCGACCGAACAGTAACGACGCAGATGAAGGCCACCGGCGAGGTCATGGCCATCGACAGGTCGTTCGAAGCAGCATTTCAGAAGGCCGTCCGGTCCCTGGAGATCACGGGACGATCCATCTTGTGGGAGGCATCAAAGTGGCCTCAAGACCTCGACAATTGGGAGACGAGCCTGCCTCTCCAGCCGAACGACGAGCGGATCTGGGCCTTGCTGTTCGCGCTGCGGCGCGGCGTCACGCCGGAAGCGCTTTCGCGTGTTACGGGCATCGACCCTTGGTTTACGCGCGCGTTCGAGAACATCGTCGACATGGAGGCGCGCCTTTTGGGCGAGACGCTGACGCCAGACCTCCTGTGGCAGGCCAAGCGATTCGGATTCGGCGATGACCGGATAGGGCTGCTGACGGACAGGACGCATGAACAGGTACGCTCCCTGCGGCGACAGTGGGACATCCGGCCCGTCTACAAGATGGTCGACACGTGCGCGGCAGAGTTCGAGGCGCAGACGCCGTACTTCTACAGCACCTATGAGCAAGAGAACGAGGCGGATCCGATTCCGGCGTCGAAGGCGGTTGTGATCGGAAGCGGCCCCATACGTATTGGGCAAGGAATCGAGTTCGACTACTGTTCGGTCCACGCAGCGTGGGCGCTGCAGAGAGAGGGGATCAAGAGCATCCTCGTGAACTCCAATCCTGAGACGGTATCGACCGACTTCGACACGAGCGACCGTCTGTACTTCGAGCCTCTCGACGAGGAGAGCGTCCGCGACATCATCGAGAACGAGGTATGGGACCACGACGCCGAGGATGCGGGCGGTACTGAAGGCGCGGTCCCCCCGACCGTCGTGCAGTTTGGGGGACAGACGGCCATCAACCTCTCGCAGGTGCTCGACAAAGCCAAGCTGCCCATCCTCGGCTCGACGGCGGGTTCCATCGACACGGCATCCGACAGGCATCTCTTCGAGGAGTTTCTGGCTCGGATCGGCATACCCAATCCGCCGGGCTCGGCGGTCTCGACCGTGGAGCAGGCGCTGAGCGTGGCCCAGGAGATCGGGTACCCCGTCCTCGTGAGGCCATCATACGTGCTGGGCGGGCGGGCGATGGAGATCGTGCAAAACGCCACGGAACTCTTGAAGTTCTGGTCGGAGGCCGTGGCCGCAGCTGAGGGCAGGCGCGTACTCATTGACAAGTATTTTGAAGGGAGAGAGGTGGAGGTCGACGCGGTGTGCGACGGGGAGTCGGTGCTGGTGCCCGGCATCATGGAGCACGTCGAGCGGGCGGGCGTCCACAGCGGCGACTCTACGGCGATCTATCCGGGCCTCACACTCTCTGAGGAAGAGGTCGACACCATCGTCGACTACACACGACGGATTGGATTGGCGCTGGACGTGCGCGGGCTCATGAACATCCAGTACGTCGTCGTGGGGGGAGACGCCTACCGGACGCCGACCCGTCCTGCTTCGGGCAACGGCACGGGTGGTGAATCGCAAAGCCCCGAAGAAACGAGAGTCTACGTGATCGAGGTCAACCCTCGCTCCAGCAGGACTATCCCCTTCATCTCGAAGGTGACAGGAGTGCCGATGGTGCGTCTCGCGGTCAACGCCATGACCGGAAAGTCGCTCAAGGAGCAGGGGTACGAAGGGGGTCTGTGGAAACGGCAGAAGCTCGTCGCGATCAAGGCTCCCGTGTTTTCGATGTCGAAGCTCGTGGGAGTCGACTCCTACCTGGGGCCGGAGATGAAGTCCACCGGCGAGGTGATGGGCATCGACACCGAGTTCCGGCCCGCGTTGGCGAAGGCGCTGATGGCGGCGGGGATGATGCTTCCGCCAAAGGGGGCGATTCTACTCAGTATCGCGGACCGTCACAAGGCCGACGCGGTCACGCTGGTCAAGGACCTCGCCGAGCAGGGCTACTCGATCTACGCCACCAACGGGACGGCGACCATGATCCGGGCGCTGGGCATCGACGTGACTACCGTGCCGAAGGCGCACGAGCCGGGACACCCGAATACCGTCGATATCGTGGCGAATGGGACCGTGCAGGCGGCGGTGAATACCGTAACGGGCGATCGAACAACCCTCGAGGACGGGTTCGAGATTCGCCGCGCGGCGGCTGAAGCGCGCATCCCCTGTTTCACGTCGCTGGATACCGCGAGGGCGGCAGTGGAAAGCCTTGCGGCAGGACAGGACGGCTACAGCGTAAAGCCTCTGCCCGAGTACAGGGTTAGGTAGGGAGTTTCTCGCTTCGTTCCGCTTCGTTCCGGCTGCCAAACGAGGGTTGTCGCCCTCACCACTTGGCACGTAGATGGTCGTTGGTCATTGTTTCGTTGGCAGGCTGAAAGCCGGTGGATTCCCGCCTCCGCGGGAATGACGAGTTGCGGTTTTGCGTACATCGGCCACGTGCTAGGCGTCGTCGGGTGGCGAGGGGTTTTGAAGGCCCATGGCCAGGGATATAGGGGCTAGGCGTTCGAGCTCGTCGAGCGTCCATGCGCCGTCTTTGTGAATGGACTTGACGGGCCGTCTCGGCGAGAAGAGCGACGTGCCCCACCCGTGGGTGCCGATCACCTGGCCGGAGACGCCGGCGGCGGCATCGGTGCAGAGGTAGACGATCTTGGGAGCGTTGCTCTCCGGGACGAGCGCCTCGTCCGGCTCGGGAGAGGCCACGAGATCGGCGACGGGGTAGCTGCCCGGCCGGGTGGCCGCCTGCTCTCGCAGCCACTCGACCGCGCTTTCGGGTATCGACTCGACCATTCGGGTGCGTCCACCGGGATACACGGCGTTCACCGTTATCCCGTGCTGCCGGAGCTCGTTGGCGGCGGAGCGGGCCAGACCGACGATGCCCTCCTTGGCGGCGGAGTAGTTGGTCTGTCCCGGGGAGCCCAGTGCGGAGATCGACGAGAACAGGACGATGCGTCCGTGGCGTTGGTCGATCATGTGCGGGACGCAATGTCGCACCATGTTGAACGAGCCGTACAGGTGGACGCGAACGACGGAGTCCCACTCTTCTTCGCTCATGTTGAAGATCATGCGGTCGCGGAGGATGCCGGCGGCGTTGACGAGGATGTCGAGCCTGCCGAACTCCTCTATTGCCGTGCGGACGATCCGAGCAGCAGAACCGAACTCCGCGACGGACTCGCAGCTTGCGACGGCCTGTCCGCCGTCCTCCTTGATCTCGCCAACGACGAGATCGGCGGGAGTGGCGGAGGACTCCGAGCCGTCCACGCTGCCGCCGAGGTCGTTGACGACGACTGAAGCCCCCTCTTCGGCGAGGAGCTTCGCCACGCCGCGGCCTATCCCGCGTCCCGCGCCGGTTACGATCGCCACTCTGCCTGTCAGTCGATTTCCCATCACTTGCAGTATTTTACGTTTTCGCCACGAACTCGGAGGCACTTGTATTTGAGACCGGACTTGCCCGCCTCTATCGCGGCCTTCACGTTCGCAGCCGTCTCCGCTGATACCCAGCTCGTCCAGACATCCTCGTGCCGCTTCAGAAACATTATGCCGGCGACGCTCGCCGACACGCCGACACGACCACCCCTAATTTGGGATGCGAGACCGGACAGGACTTCCTCGTCGGCCTCGACTTTAGTCAAGAGGTCGTACACGGGAGGGGCGGTTTCCTTCAACTGGGCCCGCGCGCCTATCCTGACATCGGACGACTCGCCGAAGAGGGAGCCGACGTCGATGACCTCGCCGGACTCCAAGAGCCGCTCGAACTGCGGAGACGGCTCGGTACGTCCCACCTCGAGCACCACGTCTACGTCGCCCGATTCAAGGGCGGCCACGTAGTCACCCGCTTCAATCTCCACCAGTTCGGTCTCATACACCATCCCCTGGACGATGATGTATCCAACGATGAAGTTCTCCATCTGAACGGCGGGATCGTCCCACTGTGCGAAGGTGACCTTTCCGTTGTAGTCGAACCCGAAGATGTCTGTCGGTTCATTCGAGGCTTCAGGCTCAACTGTGGCGTCGGCCGTTGAATCAGGTTCAACTGTGGTATCGGACGTCAATTCAGGTTGTTCGGGCGTGTCGGACGGCACAGGAGTCGGGGTGAACAGCTCTTCGGCTGACAGGAGCGGATCATCCCTGGCGGACGAGCAGGCGAAAGCCACCGCCAGAAGAATGAGCGACACTGCGGCAAGAAGCCATTTTATGGACGCGGGATGATTCATACGTCACTCGAATAGGGTCGGGAAGAGGCTGTCCATTTCGTCCATGGTTGACAGTCCCCACTTGTGAAAGCTGCGCGCGATTGAGGGGTTGGAATAGGTCCATATGTCACCACCGTCGACGCCGAAGACTATGCCACTGACGTGCGATGAGACATCGAGGCAGAGCATGCCCGCCAGGGCTGCGGCGGTGTCCAGTCCATTTTCGGACGTTTCGGACATTGTTATCGCGTTACACGTCACGCCGTACCTGCCGAGGTCGCGCGCGACGGTTCTCGTCATTCCGACTATGCCTTCGGAAGCCGCAGCCGAAGCAGTCCGGCCTGCGTCACCGAGGCCGGCGTTTGAGGCGATTGTGGCAACACGCCCACTGCGCTGCTGCCGGAACTGCACACTGGCCGCACGGGTGGGCATGAACGCCGCTTTCAGGGTATGGCGTACCACGTTCTCGAAATCCTCGGCGGTCGTCTCCACGAGGGGACGGTCGCAGTCCGGCAGGCGAACGTTTACGAGGATATCGAGGCCGCCAAAGGTCTCGACCGCCCGCGCGACGACTCCCTCAGCGCCATCGAGGGTAGATACGTCACCGGAGTCTGGGACAGCCGCGCCTCCTGAGCGAATTATCTCTCCGACAACATTTTGCCCCGCGCCGGCGTCGATATCGTTCACGACGACGGACGCGCCTTCTTGGGCGAAGAGTGTACTCGCGGCACGGCCCGCTCCATGACCGGCGCCCGTTACAACCGCAACTTTCCCGCGAAATCGCTGCATGGGTGGCGTTCTCGGCTTCGTTGATGACGCTGATGTTATCTCACTGGCAACGATATTGTCTTGGAGGTCATCGGATGATCGGTGGTGAGATAAGGAAGAAATTGAGGTCGATTGCCTGACAGGGGTAGCCTCCGACCTGACATTTCCTGACATTTTCCGACATTCGCTTCTTCGATCCAGCGGATGCGGTCAACGTCAGGACGCAGGCTACTCCGGCTGTTCGAGGCCAAATGTCGCGTGCAGCGCGCGGGCGGCTTCGCCAACCCGGTCTGCGTCGACGACGCAGGTGATGCGAATTTCCGAAGTGGTTATCATCTCGATGTTGATGCCCTCGTCCGCGAGGGCGCGGAACATGCGGCTGGCGTATCCGGGCGTGTTCTGCATGGCGGCGCCGACGACGCTGACCTTGGCGAGGTTGTCAGTCCTGATAACGTCGTTCGCCCCAATCGTGTAGGCGACGGTTCGCACGATTTCCAGGGCGCGATCGGAGTCGTCGCCGCTCACTGTGAAGGCGAGGTCGGTGGTGTCCCTGACGGAGGCGTTTTGGACGACGATGTCGACGCTGATGTCGGCATCCGCGAGGGGTTCGAGGAGGCTTGCGGAGATGCCGGGCCGGTCGACTATGCCGGTCACCGTGATCTTTGCCACGTTTCTGTCGGTGGCGATTGCACGCGCTCTATTGCGAATCTCCCCTACCCTCGGTTCCATATCGGCTCCCTCGTGAATGAGTGTTCCCGGCGCGTCGACGAAGCTGGACGCCACCATGATCGGCACCTGGTACTGCATGGCAAGCTCAATGGAGCGCGGCTGCATCTTCGCGCCCAGGCTGGCCATTTCCAGCATCTCGTCGTAGCCGACTTCGTCCAGCCTGCGGGCGTTCGGCACGTGGCGCGGGTCGGCGGTGTAGATGCCCTCGACATCGGTATAGACCTCGCAGCGGTCGGCGCCGATTGCGGCAGCGATGGCGACGGCGGAGAGGTCGGACGCTCCTCTGCCGAGGGTCGTCACGTCCATGTCCTCGGTGATGCCCTGAAAGCCCGCGACGACAACGACGCGACCGTCTTCCAGTTCGCCCTGGATGCGTCCGCCCTCGACAGCGGCGATTCGCGCCTTTCCGTACCGCGAGTCGGTGCGGATGCCCGCCTGCGCGCCGCTGAGGCTGACAGCGTCGAGTCCGAACGACCTCAGGGCCATGGCGACGAGGGTGCAGCTCATCTGCTCGCCCGTGGACAGCAGGGCGTCCAGCTCCCTGGACTCGGGACGGTCCGACACCTGACCGGCCAGCTCAATGAGCCTGTCGGTGGTGTCCCCCATCGCCGAGACGACGGCGACCACGCTGTCGCCACGGTGACATGCGGACGCGATGCGTCGCGCGACGTTCTTGATTCTTTCGGCGTCGGCGACGGATGTTCCGCCGTATTTTTGTACGATTGTTGCCATTGTGAGAGCGGGGGTCGTTCTTCTGCTCCAGTGTAAATCGACCCGCCATACCAGCTTACCGACTTCCTGCGGCGAATACAAAAGCGATGTTGGCGGTAAGTCCAAAAGTGTGGTTGCGTTCAGATTTCGCCTAGCGAACGGTGCTTTCGTTTGGTAAGATACGTCGCTGACAAAAAGGAGGGCGGCATGGGTGCAAACGGCAATGGCGGACAGCCCGTTTTGGTGGTTCTTCAACTCACGGGCGGGAACGACTATATGAACACGGTCGTCCCGTACGGCGATCCCCTGTACTACGACAATCGCGCGACCTTGTCGATAGCAGAGGACGAGGTCATGAAGCTCGACGATAAGGTGGGCTTCAACCCGGCGATGGGAACGCTGAAGGACATCTACGACCGCGGAGAGATGGCCGTTGTCCACGGAGTGGGGTTCCCTGAGTCGACCCGCTCGCACTTTCGGGCGATGGACATCTGGCACACCTCGGAGCCTCACAAGGTGGGCACGGAGGGATGGCTGGGGCGTGCTATCCGCGACCTCGACCCCGAGGGCGAGAACCCCGTGACGGCGGTGAACATCGGACAGGGGCTTCCGAGGGCGCTGGTCGCTCCGGGCGCGTCGGTGGCGTCGGTGGCCGATCTGTCGACGTACGGTCTGCTGACCGGTATCGAGGAGCGGCAGGAGCGGGCAAAGATGCTCGACCGTTTCGCCAATATGTACACGCCTGCCATCGGTTCCGGTCCCGTCATGGACTACCTGGCGCAGACCGGCCTCGACGCGCTGAAGGGCGCGGACATGCTGAAGACGGCGCCCAACTCCTACAAGTCGAATGTCGAGTACGCCGATATCCCGCTCGCCAAGAAGCTGCAAGACGTGGCGATGATCCACACGGCGGGTCTGGGGACGCGCATCTTCTACACGGAGCATGGCGGCTACGACACGCACGCGAGTCAAGCGAACAACCACCCGAAGCTGCTCGGCGACGTTGCCTCGGCGGTGACGGACTTTTGGGACGATCTCAAGGAGCACGATGCGGCTGACAACGTCATCATGTTCATCTTCACCGAGTTCGGCAGGCGCGTGAAGGAGAACGGCACAGGGACGGACCACGGCGCGGGCGGCGTCTCGTTCGTGATCGGGCCGAAGGCGGTCGGCGGGCAGCACAACGAGTACCCGTCCATGAAGCCCGAGGACCTGCGAGAGGGCGACCTTGCGCCGGACCAGGACTTCCGCGGCGTCTACACGACCATCCTGGAAGACTGGTTCGGTCTTGATGCCAAGCCCATCGTGAACGGCACGTTCGAGAAGCCGGCGCTCATTCAGAACTGAGGGGCCAGGCGTATGACGATCAAAAGGTACGTCTATTGGCAGGAAGAAGACATGTGGCTGGGGTATCTCGAAGACTACCCTGACTACTGGACGCAAGCCGAGTCACGAGAAGAGCTACAGGAGAACCTTAAGGACATCTTCCAAGAATTGACGAGCGGGAATATCCCTGGCGTTCGTCGCGTGATCGTCTAGGAAGACGAGCGACGTGCGTGAATATGACTCGTCAAGCCTCTGAAAGATTGAGCAGGCTTCCATGATTACCACCACTGCCGCGGGCCGAACGTGGCACTTCGACAGGTCGCTGGGGCGGCCGACGAACGAGCATAACGGCAAGGTCGGCGGCTACCGCTATCCGGTCGACCTCGCTATCGCGCCGGACGGCATAATCTTCGTGCTGAGTCGCGGCAACCAGTTCGGGGGCGGCCAGATCGGATACAGGGACAACGGTCGAGTCGGCAAGACGACGTTCGACGAGCACCACCTGGGAGACTTCGCCCGCCGGGAGTTCACGTGGCCCGCAGGCATTGCGGTGGACTCGGAGGGGTGGGTGTACGTCTCCGACGAGCACGAGAACGTCATCAGGAAGTTCGACCCGGAGGCCACTCACCCGTTTCCCACGTACGACCCTGACGGGGAGGCGATTGCCACATTCGGGGTGTCCGGCTCGGAGCCGGGACAGCTCGCCGGGCCGACGGGTATCCAATTCGACGCGGATGACAACCTGTTCGTCCTCGAGAGTGGAAACAACCGCGTTCAGAAGTTCACGAAGGACGGTGAGTTCCTTCTGGCATTCGGCGGGCCGGGCACGAAGGCGGGCGAGTTCAACCGGCCATGGGGAATTACCATCGACCGGAGCGGCAACGTCTATATCGCCGACTGGGGCAACGACCGCGTGCAGAAGTTCACTCCCGATGGTGAGTACCTGATGAGCTACGGCGAGGAGTTTGGCGGCGAGCTTAAGCGACCGGCCAACGTGGCAGTGGACAGCGAGGGCGACGTATACGTCACGGACTTTGGAAACCGGCGGGTGCAGGTGTATGAGCCCAACGGCGACATCCTGACCTCGTTCTACGGGGATGCGACAACGCTGTCGAAGGCAGGGGAGTACATCATCCGTCGCGATCCCGGCACGATCAAGGCCTATCGCATGGTCAAGGACTACACGTCGATGGGCAGATTCCAGAGGCCGACGGGTATCGAGATCGACGAGCATGACCGCGTGCTCGTGGCCGATTTGTGCGGCAGGCTTCAGGTCTACGCCAAGGACCACGCATACGTCGCGCCGGAAGTGAAGCTGGAACTGGAGTAGGACTACACACATGATTACGACGACTGCCGCGGGCAGGACGTGGCACTTCGACAGGGCGTTGGGACGTCCGACCAACGAGCACAACGGGAAGGTGGGAGGATTCCGCTATCCGACCGATCTGGCCATTGCGCCGGGCGAGATCATATTCGTGCTGAACAAGGGCTTCCAGATCACGGAGCAGATAGACCACCGTGACAACGGCCGGATTGGCAAGACCACGCTCGACGAGCACCACCTGGGGGACTTCGCGCGACAGGACTTCACCTGGCCGGGAGGGATTGCCCTCGACGGGGACGGGTGGGTCTACGCGACGGACGAGCACGAAAACGTCGTCCGCCGGTACGACCCGGACGGTGTCGTGCCGTACCCGGGCAGTGATTCAACAGGAGAGTGGCTCGAAAGCTGGGGCGATGCCGGAAGCGCTCCGGGTCAGCTGGACGGGCCGAGCGGCATAGCATTCGACGCTGATTACAATTTGTACGTTGTCGAGAGCCGGAACCATCGAGTTCAGAAGTTCACCAGGGACGGGCAGTACATCTTCGGCTTCGGAGGTCGAGGTGCCGGCGAAGGGGAATTCGAGCGTCCGTGGGGCATCACCATCGACCGCGACGGGTACGTGTATGTGGTCGACTGGGGCAACAGTCGTGTGCAGAAATTCTCGTCCGAGGGGGAGTACGTGATGTCATTCGGAACGTCGTTCGGTGGTGAGCTAAACCACCCGGCGAACGTGGCCGTGGACAGCGAGGGCGACGTGTACGTTACGGACTTCGGAAACCGGCGGGTGCAGGTGTACGAGCCAAACGGCGATGTCTTGACGGCGTTCTACGGGGACGCGACGACGCTGTCTAAGGCGGGAGAGTACATCATCCGGCGCGACCCCGGCACGATCAAGGCCTATCGCATGGTCAAGGACTATACGTCGATGGGACGGTTTCAGCGGCCGACGGGCATAGAGATCGACGAGCGTGACCGCATCATCGTGGCGGACGCCTGCGGGCGTCTACAGGTCTACGCGAAGGACCACGCCTACGTGGCGCCGGAAGTCAAGCTGGAGCTTGAGTAAGGTCTATTCTGTGGGATGTCGCTACGTCTCTGAGAGGGTGTTTGCAAAGGTGCGGATTCGTGCCAGGTCTTAGGCAAGACACCCCTTCTCTGTATCTCTCCCCCATCGAACGGGGGAGAGATTATCGAATCTTGTGGGCTGCGTATGACAGCAGGAACATCGTGAGAGGACTTCGCAAACACCCTCTGAGGGATGTACCGAGTGGATTCACTCCTTCAGAGAGCTTTGCGTAACCTGTCAAGGCACCTTGCAGCTAAGGGCACCCTCACCCCAGCCCTCTCCCGCGAACGGGAGAGGGGATATGTATTTGCCTATCAACCCACTCTTCATTAACCAGCAAGCAGCCCCGCCGCTGTCATTCTGAGCGAAGCGGAGCGGAGTCGAAGAATCTAAAGTGTCTGTCCCAACTAAAGCTGACATAGAGCGTTCTTACGCTGTTTTCACTCTCGGTCACGATACAAGCCCTGCACTGGCTGTCCGGTCTTGCGGTTATGGATTTTAGATTCCTCGCTACGCTCGGAATGACAGGCAGGCGGGAGCCGGTTCATAGTTGCAATGCTGTTTTGCCTAGCCCTGTCAGCCCGCGAACGGGAGAGGGGGTTAAGCAAAGACCTCCCTTCGCGAGGATCACTATGGCCTTGTCAGGCCACATAAGAGAGATGAAAATGGGTTGGCGCCGGGAACGGGCAACCACAAGGGTTGCCCCTACAACAGGTTTGCCTGGGCTTATTTTCGTACCAATCGCTCATGTCGGTTGCCACCGACCCCACCAATCATGAAAATGGCGGTAGGGGCGATTCGCGAATCGCCCCTACGGGAGATTGGACGGGGGTTATTTTCAGAGGAATCCCTCATGTCGGTTGCCACCGGCACCACGAAACAGGAAAAGATGATGGCCACTCTGTCGCCGCTAGGCTGGCAGCAGGAGCCGGGAACTGGATTCCTGCCCCGTATCGGGGTACGGGGTGACGTTCCTTCGCAGGAATGACGATGGGGTGGTGGCACGACGGCTATTTTCAGGGTAATGACGGGATGGCGTTAGGGGTCACTGCCGAAAGAGGTTGAGGAACCTGTCCTGGTAGAACTCGAAGAGGCCCCAGCGGTCGATTTCCTGCTTCAGCAGGTCGATTCCGCTCCGATTTCCCCGCTCGACATCGCGGAACAGCCGGTCGATCTGGTGGACGGCCGCCGCCGGCGCGCCCCCGAAGTTCTCCTCGGGATTCAGCAGACCTCGCGCGTTTAGCTCCTGAACGTTGCCGGCGAAGGACGACGCCGTGAACTCGTAGATGAACTTCAGGAGCGCAACGTCCCACAGCTCGTCGACGCCGACCATTACGACCGACAGTTCTTCCTTGCGGTCGTTCAGGTCTTTGTTGATGCGGTGGGCGATATCGGTCGGGACTCCGCCAACGACCTCGGAGTTCTCCGGTTTGTTGCTGTACCGGTACATGATGCCGGGGCTGTTCGGGCCCTCGCTCATCATAAGCTCGTGAAAGAAGTCGTAGGCCTCGGAACTGAAACCCTCCAGATTCGACATATAAGACGGGGTCACGATGGCGGGCCGCTCCGCCACGACCTTGCCCGTGCGGACGACGCCTTCGTACGTCTCGGGCACGTCCTCCTGAAAGGCAGGCTCGGTCACGACGTAATACTTGATATTGGTCGCGCCGAAGGTAGCCAGGTGCTGCTTCGGGAACCTGACTACAAACGTCTGCTCGATGGCTTTCAGCCATCTGCGTTCATTCATCATCCGTAGTGTTTCCTTACTGTGTCCCTGGTAGTGGCCAATCCTACAGGGCGTGCTATTACGGTTCGTGGATTGCCGGGGCGCGTACACTCCCGATGCTATTGTGTACGAGTCGCAGTGTCAAACCGGATTGCGGAGCGGCAGACCGTCAGGCTACAGGCATGTTAAGCGCTGCCCTTGCTTCCATTAGCGTTCGAGAAGCCGTCGGCGACGTGATCGTGATCGTCCGGTTCGGGTTCGGGGCTGCGGCGCATCCGGCGGACGCGGGTGGAGACGATGCCGCGAAGCGAGTTGACCTCGCGGGTGATGGCGGTGCGGAAGTGGGAACTGTACTCGCCCATGTTGCGGAATTTTTTGTAGCGCGAACGCAGGAGGCGCTTCCTGGAACCGACCTGGAGGACTGAGAGCTCCTGCATCAGGACTCGGCGGAGGTGCCGGGCGGCTTCGGTGGGGTTGGCGTGAGCGCCGCCGGCGGGTTCCTGGACTATCAGGTCGACAATTCCTAGCTCAAAGCAATCGTGAGCAGTGAGTTTAAGGGACTCCGCCGCCTCATCGGCGCGGGCCGCGTCCTGGTAGATGAGGGCCGCGGCGTCCTCCGGCGAGATCACGGAGTAGATGGCGTTTTCGAGCATGAGAACACGGTCGACGACGGCGAGAGGCAGAGCTCCCTCGCTGCCGCCCTCGCCGATGACTACGGCGATGGACGGCACCTCCACCCCCGCGAGCTCGGCCATTGCGACCGCGATGGCGCTGCCAAGCCCGCGCTCTTCCGCGTCGGCGCTGATGAGAGGTCCAGGAGTGTCTATCAGAGTGATGATCGGCAGATCGAACTTCGCGGCGAGTCGAACGGCTCTCTGGGTCTCTCGGAAGCCCTCGGGAGAGATGCGTCCGCCTTGCTGCGCATCGTCGGGGTCGCCACGTTCCTGGCCGATGACGATAATCGTTTGGCCGCCGATCTGTCCTACACCCCAAACGAGCGAATCGTCGTCACCGAAGACCCGGTCGCCGTGCAGTTCGATGAAGTTGGTCACCATCTGGCTCAAGTAGTCGAGGCCCGTGGGGCGTTCAGGATGTCGGGCCAGATTCACGGCCTCCCACGCGGTGAGGGACTCTGCACGAGGAGGCTGGACGTATCCATCTTGTTTGTCGCGACGTGTCAAGTGGTACTTGGACATGAGCATGTCGAGCAGCGCCGCAATGGTGTCCTTCGACTGGGTGCGATCGACGACGGCGTCGATCATGCCGTGCCGGAGTCGCGACTCGGCGGAGTGTGAATCGCTTGGGCTGGGTTCATCGTCTGAGTTCTTGACGGCACGCATGGATGAGAGGCCCACGATCGCGCCGGGCTCGGCCACGATGACATCGGCAAGGTTGGCGAAGCTGGCGTAGGCGTGACCCGTAGACGGATTCGCCAGAACGGAGATGAATGGGAGGCCGGCCTCGGCGAGGCGATTGGCCGCCATGGCGGTCTTCGCCATCTGCATGAGGGAGAGGACACCCTCCTGGATTCGGACGCCGCCGCTAGTGACGACGGCAACCACGGGCTGCTTCCGGCGCGTGGCGTACTCGAATGCCAGGGCGACCTTTTCGCCGACGACGCACCCCATGGTACCGCCCATGAAGCCGAAGTCGAGAACGATCAACACGGCGGTAGTCCCGCCGATTGAGCATGTGCCGGTGACGGCGGCCTCGGTCAGCCCCGTTCGCCGCTGGTCGCGGAAGACGCTCTGCCTGTAGGAAGTTCGCGACGAGAACGAGAGCGGGTCGAGCGAGGTGACCGTGCGGTTGATCTCCTTGAACGAGCCGGGATCGGCCAGCGTGTCTATGCGCTCCCTGGCGGTAAAGCTGTAGTGGAACCGGCATCGAGGGCAGACGTTGTGCCGTTGGTATAGTTCCGCGTCGACGAGGGATTCGTCGCAGACGAGACAGATCTCTCGAACGACGGTCTCCTCGTCGGGGTCGGTCCGACTCATGACGGAACTGAGCATATCGGCGATGTTTCGTACCATTTGTCGCCTTTCGGTCCGAAGCGTCGGGCCCTTGGAACTCCCGGAATCGGTACCGATTGTGTGCGCCGCGTAGACGCCGGTACGACGAAGACCCGGTTATACGTGTCCTATTATAACATCGCGGGACTTGGAGCCGTCGCTTGGGCCGACGATGCCTTCTTCCTCGAGCTGGTCCATGAGGCGAGCGGCTCGCGGGTACCCGATTCGGAGGCGACGCTGGAGCAGTGAAGTGGATACCTTCTTCTGACGAGTCGCGAGTTCGATGGCCTTGTCCATCATGTCGTCCCGACCTTCGTCGTCATCGGCATCGTCGTCCTGGCTATCGGAATCTGCTCCCCCTACCGGCTCAAGGCTGAGGTCGGCCATGGGGCCGCGAGGCGTCGCCTGCCAGAAGGAGACGAGGTCTTCGATCTCCTGGTCGGATATGAATACGCCTTGAACGCGCTCCGGCCTGGACATGTCGACGCTCTGGTAGAGCATGTCGCCCTTGCCCAGGAGCTTTTCCGCGCCGGCGGAATCGAGGATGGTGCGCGAGTCGACCTGCGAAGTGAGGGCGAAGCTCACGCGGCTCGGGAAGTTGGCCTTGATGAGACCGGTCAGAACGTCGACCGAGGGGCGTTGTGTCGCGACTACCAGGTGTATTCCGGTGGCGCGTCCTAGCTGGGCGAGCCGGCACAGGGCCTGCTCGACGTCGACAGAGGCGGTCATCATGAGGTCGGCAAGCTCGTCGACGGCTACTACAAGATACGGCATTCGATCGGGCGACTTCTTGTTGTAGCTGTCGATGTTGCGTACGCCGATCTCCTCCATCCGCCGGTAGCGGTCCATCATCTCGCGAATGAGGCCGCGCAGGAGGCTGACCACCTGATCGGTCTCGACGACGACCGGCGTGAGGAGATGGGGGATGCCGTTGTAGGGGGTGAGCTCGACGCGCTTCGGATCGATCAGAAGCAGGCGCACCTCGGACGGGTCTTTCTCGATGAGCAGGCAGGAAATGATGGTGTTGACGAACACGCTCTTGCCGCTGCCGGTCGAACCGGCCACGAGGAGGTGCGGCATCTTGGCGAGGTCTATGATGACGGTCTCGCCGCTGCCTCCCTTGCCGATTGCCACGGGGAGCTTGGCCTTCTTCTTAAAATTCTCGAACTCGCGGTCCTTCATGACGTTTCGAAGGGTCACGAGAGCAGGGTTTGGATTGGGCACCTCGACACCGACGAGCGACTTGCCCATGACGGGGGTCTCGATGCGGATGCTTGGCGTTCTTAGAGCGAGGGACAGGTCCTTCTCCCTGGCGGTGATGGCATCGACCTTGACCCTTGTCTTGGTCTCAACGCGGGTCCTCATCTGCCGGCCGTTATCGTCCAGCTTGGGCCTGCCGTCGGCGTCGGTAACGTTGACCTGCTTCTGCCTGCGGATCCAGCCGGGGACGAGGCCATACATCGTTACCGTCGGTCCCGGTCGGGCGTCCTCGACCTCGACCTCGACGCCGTAGTGTCCGAGGGTCTCACGGATCGTGCGCGCGGTCTCGTTCATCTCGTCCTGCGTGATCCCACCCTTGTTGGCGTCGACGAACATGGAGAGAGACGGCCTCTTCCACGAGGCTGCGCCCATCACGGCCTGCACCACGGACATCATTCGCCCGTGGTCGCCGTTCGAGCCTGGGCCCGGGCTAGGCTCATGGTCTACGCCGTTCTCCGAATCAGGCGCTCCACCACCCCACAGCCTGTTGAACTTCCGACCGGACGCTTCGCGGTCGTCCGTGACAGGGGCCGGGTCATCCGCCACGTCTTCCTCTATCGCGCCGTTGGCATTCTCGGCATCAAGGTCGGCATCGGATGCGAAGGCGCTCCGACGCATTGGAGGCTCGGTTTCAGCGAGGTGTTCCGGGAGCCCATTGAGTCCCGCAATGGGAAGACGCAGGGGCAATTCATCAGGCTCCGTTTCGACGGGGCTCTCGACCGACTCGTCGGGGTCATGCGCGTTGTCTACGGGATTTGGCTCCCAGGCGGACGTTGGCGAGGTCCTTTCACGGAACTCCTGCAGCTCCATCGTTTGCCGGAGCGATTCACTCCAGCGACCCTGCGAGGGTGATTCCGAGGGGGACCGGTTGTCTATTTCATCCGAGGACTCGCGGGGCTTCGGACTACCCTTGAACATGCGGCCCACCGCTCCGCCGGCGCTCATCGCCAGAATGTACGTTCCCAGTAGGGCGCTGCCGAACAGGGAGAGGGCGCCTAGCGCCAGGCTGTGCGAAGCAATGGCGAGGGCGGCGGCCATGACGGCCGCGACTCTGAGGACGCCGAGCCAGACCACTTCGCCTGCTATGGCGTAGCCGATGGCGCCGCCGAGGGTAACGTCTCCCTCCAGGGTGAAACGGGCGAGGGGGCCTTGGAACGGGGCGAAGAACGAGAGGACGCCGAGGAGAAAGGCCAGGAGGAATGGCGATGCGAGCCACAGGCGGTAGTGGCGGAACAGTGATCGTTGCGCGAAGAGGGCGAATGCAAACACGATCACCCACAGCGCGACCACGACGACGCCGAGACCGAGACTTGAAATGACTCCTTCCTCGAACGAGACGGCGGTCAGGGATATGGAGTCGCGGTACCAGTACACCGCGCCCGCGCCGGCCGCAAGCACGACGAGCAGGGCGATCTTCGAGTACCACGACGACATGATCGCGCGGAATAGAATCGAGGTCATGTTTGCGTTGCTAACGTCTTGCGCCATCGCCGCACCCCGGGGAGAGATTAGTTGGTTCGGAAGCCCGGTGGTTGAGCCAACCACTCAGCCATCCGATCTTATTTTAATCTATTTCCCGAATTATTCTAGTCTTTTGGCGAGTGTTTAGCGGGCGAATGGGCGTGTTCAAGGGATTTGGACGCTGAATGAGAGAACCTGTTTAGGGTGCTTGGGGACGTTTGCGGCGGTTGGGGAGGCGGGCGGGCTAGAGGTTACGGATACACATCGCGGAAGTCGGTTTGATCCGCAGTGGGGAGGAAGTGGTACAGGCTTTGGACCTTGCCGTTAACATCGACGAACCAAGTGTAGCTCCCGCGTTGGACGTCAGGACGTGGAGTCACATCCGTGTCTTCACTGCCGGGGGCGGCGCATTCGTGATCGTGATCGGCGGAGGCCGATCGAGGAATCTCCTCTATGAATCCCTTCCACACCAATTCACAGAAATCGATGAGATAGTCGAGGCTGCTAATGACGATGCAGCCCGTGTCGCCTACCAGATTGCACTCGGCCCCCTGAGTCGTCACTGCAACCGCCAACCAGTGGTCGGGACGGTCTTCGGAATCCCGGTCGCTCGTATCGGAGTCGGAGTCCGTCTCCGCATCACTCTCAGGAGGACAGTACAACAGCCGCCTGTCTTCGGACGGTTTATCCCTGTCGTCATCGCGATTGACGCCCGTTCCCTCCGTCCAAACCGGGGTGCCGCCGCGAGTTCCCAGGACAGGATGGTCAGGCGGAGGCTGCTCATCATATTTGTCTTCATATACGAACGTTATCGGATCATCCGCATCGTCACCTACGCACTTGTCCAAGTGGAGGCGCGCGTGGGTCTCAGCGAATCCGCGATCGTCTTTCGCCGCAAACTGAAAGCGCTTGCCCATGATGGGGTACTGACGATCATTGTTGAACCGTTCGTTGCTGGGGCTGAAGTAGTAGGCGTCGACGGCGAGTTGTATGACCCTGCGGTCGGCCTCGTATGCCTGCTCTCTGGAGCTTTCGAGGAATCCTCTTATGGTGGGGACGGCTATCGCGATGAGGATGCCGAGAATGGCGATGACGACAATGAGCTCGATGAGCGTGAATCCGTCGCCGGACTCCGCTACTCGGCGTAGGGCCTTACGGGCAGCACTTCGTATGCGGTGCATGAAACGCATTGTTAGACCAGTTCCGTTTGTACGATGATGGTTGGGCGCATGCGGGTCTCGTCGTAGAGGTACTTCGAAAGGGCTCGCTTGATCTTCGGCTCGATCTTGCCGTTGCGACGCTGGCTCCCGTTGAGCTCTTCGAGGGCATCGAGGACGATTTCCGAGGCGTGTTCGAGGACGCCGTCTGCGCCGCCAATATCCAAGAAGCCTGACGACTTGACAAGGGGGTGATTGAGGAACTCACCGGTCTCCTTATCAAGCGTGACGGAGAGGGTCACGACACCGTCGCTAGCCAGCCGCCTACGCTCGTCGAGGACCTTGCTGGTATCGTCCCAACTCCTGTGGCCGTCCACATAGACGTGGCCTGCCGGAACGTCGTCGACGACCTCGCCATAGTCTTCCCGGAGCGCGAGCACTTCGCCGTCCTCGAGCACGAAGGCGTTTTCGGGAGGCATCCCGAGTGAGACGGCGAGTTCGGCGTGGGCGACGAGATGACGATACTCACCGTGAACCGGAACGAAGAATCGCGGCTTGACGAGGCTGAGCATCATTTTGAGCTCTTCGCGGCTCGCGTGACCATGCACGTGGACCATGGCGACACGGCTGTAGAGCACCCTTGCGCCCTGCCGGAGAAGGTTGTCTATGGTGCGGGCCACAAGCGTTTCGTTTCCGGGAATGGGGGACGCGGAGACGATGACGGTGTCTCCTTCCTCAATCTCGACGTCCTGGTGCTCGCCGTTGGCGATACGCACGAGGGCGGACGTGGGCTCACCCTGAGCGCCGGTCGCGATGATTACGACCTCGTCGTGCGGCAGCTTGCGGGCCTCGTTCATCGAGACCAAGGTATCGGATGGGACATGAAGGTAGCCCAAGTTCCTGGCCATCTTCACGTTGTTGACCATGCTTCTTCCAACGACGGTGACCTTGCGGTCGTACCTGACGGCGGCGTCGATGACCTGCTGGACTCGCGAGATCAGAGAAGCGAAGGTGGCGACCATCACGCGGCCGGGAGCCTGCGCTATCTCACGGTCGAGCGCTTCGCCGACCACCTGCTCGGATTGCGTGTAGCCGTCGACCTCGGCGTAGGTAGAGTCGGAGCATAGGAGCAGGACGCCCTCTTCGGCCATCCTCGCAAGCGCGGAGAAATCGGTCGCTTTCCCGTCGACGGGAGTGTGATCGACCTTGAAGTCGCCAGTGTGAATCACAAGTCCGAGGGGGGTCCGAACGGCGATGCCCATGGCGTCGGGTATGGAGTGGCACACGCGAAAGAACTCAACGCCGAGCTTGCCGACAGTGAACGGTTCGTGGGGTTGGACGACGTTCAGTCGCGCATCGGCGAGTCGTCCGTGCTCACGGAGCTTCACCGTGATGAGTCCGTGCGTCAGGCGCGATGAGTAGACGGGCACGTCAATTTGGTCGAGGACGTAGGGCAGAGCGCCGATGTGGTCTTCGTGCCCGTGTGTAATGAGGATGGCCTTGACTTTGTCGCTGTTCTCGACGAGGTACGACACGTCGGGGATGACGAAGTCGACGCCGGGCATGTTCTCTTCGGGGAACAGCACGCCCGAGTCGATGACGACGGCCTCCTCCCCGTACTCGATGACCATCATATTCTTGCCGATCTCGCCTAGGCCGCCCAGCGGGATCACTCGCAACGGGGTATCGTTCATCTAAGAGGCTTCACTTCCGGAGGGAATTAGGGGGTACTTTTCCCATTTTACTAGAACGACCGTGTGGGGGTAAGGGTTTCTCAGGTGTTGGAGAGGCCAATCGGACTTCGGTCAGAGCCAGCCATCGGAGAGCCTCGCCGCTCACGCCTCCGGACTCCGGCCTTCGCCGGAGTGACGGCTGACCGTGCGGCTAGAATAGGCCGAGCTGCTTCTGATCGGGGGTAGGCTCGTCAGGAGGCTGAGCGGCGGAGTCTACGGGCGGGGCGTCAGCCGGTTGGGACGGCGGGGCGTCGAGGAGTCCCAGCTGCGTGGTCTGCGGCTCGGAGGGCGGGGGCGTGGCGGTCGCGGTCGTGGCCTCCAGCAGGCTCGGAAGTTTGAGGAAGTCCCGCTCCAGGGCGGCGCGGATGGTGGAGTTCCGAAGGGCGGCGGCGGGATGGTACATCGGGTACACAAGGATGCCGTTCCAATTGGCGGGCGTGCCTCTCAGCTTGGCGATCGGCTCGTCAGGGAAGAACTTCGCGGTGGAGTACCTTCCCAGCGTCACGATGACCTTGGGGGCGATCAGCTCGATCTGCCTGTCGAGATAGGGGCCGCAGGACCTGATCTCGATGGGGAGGGGGTCGCGATTGTTGGGCGCGCGGCACTTGATCATGTTGGTGACGAACACATCCTCGCGGTTCATGCCGATTGCCGCCAGCATTTCGTTGAGCAGTTGGCCTGCCCGACCTACGAACGGGAGGCCCTGCTGGTCTTCATAGCGCCCGGGCCCCTCGCCGATGAACATCAGACCGGCAGTGCGGGAGCCGTTTCCGGGCACGGCCATCGTTCTCTTGGAGCCGAGCGTGCAGAGGGTGCATCCATTGATGCGCCGCTCCAGCTCGTCGAAGTCTGCCGTGAGAACGTTGTCGGTCATATCGAACCCCCGCCGCATGGTAGCAACGGGACCGATGCGCCGTCAATCGAGGGCACTCGGCGGTTCCGTGTTGATTATCGGCGTGGGGCAGTTGTCAGGAGTTTCGCATTGCAGGAAAGGCGGTTCTTCGGAGGAAGTCCCGCTTGCCAGCATGTAGGCTGCAACTATCACGCCGATGACCACTGCAACCGTGACAACTGCCAGCAACCAGCTACGCACTCTCCCAATGCCGCTCGCATCGACACGATGCGCGTTCAGTTGAGCCCGTTCCGCTTCCGCCAATCGGCTTTCGTACCTTTGGACACCCTCTTCAAGCCGTAGTTGAGGCTCATTCCAACTAGGATTTTCTTTCATAACTTCACCCTTCTCTCAGATGAACAAGGTACGGCTATGCGGCGGCGACGGCCAGATTGGCGGCCTTGAGGGTGTTGCGGAGGAGCATGGCGATGGTCATGGGCCCGACTCCGCCGGGCACGGGAGTAATGGCCGACGCCTTTTCCGATACGGAGTCGAAGTCCACGTCGCCCACGAGACGGTAACCGCGCCTGCGCTCGGGGGCGTCGATGCGGTTGATGCCGACGTCGATGATGACCGCGCCGTCCTTGACCATATCGCTCGTGACGTAGCGAGGCCGTCCGATCGCGGCAACGAGGATGTCGGCCTGGCGGGTGATCGACGGCATGTCGGTCGTGCGGGAGTGGCAGACCGTGATGGTGGCGTCCGCGCCTGACTGCTTCTGCATGAGGATGGAGGCGACGGGTTTGCCGACGATCTCGCTGCGACCGACGACGACGACGTGCTTGCCGGCGGGGTCGTGGCCGTCGCGGATGAGCATCTCGCGGATACCGGCGGGAGTGGCGGGGGCGAACCGCTCGCGGCCCTGGGACAGAAGGCCGACGTTGAAGGGGTGGAGGGCATCCACGTCCTTCAGGGGGTCGATGGTCTCGATGACAGGGTATTGGTCGATGTGATCGGGCAGCGGCAGCTGGACGAGGATGCCGTGGACGTTCGGGTCGTCGCCGAGACGACGTACCTCGGCCGTAAGGTCTTCTTGAGTCGTCGTGTCCGGCATCGCCACGTCGCCGGTGGTCATGCCGGCCTCGGCAGCGGCGCGGTGCTTGTTGCGGACGTAGACCCTGGAGGCGGGGTCTTCGCCGACGAGGACGACGGCCAAGTGGGGCACGAGGTCGTGCTTCGCGGAAAAAGCCGCTACGTCCGCAGCCACTTCAGTTCGCACTTCGGCCGCAATCTTCGCCCCGTCGATAATCTTCGCGCTCACGTGTCCTCCCGCTGTCATTACAAAAGTGGTTACGGGTGCGATTGTATCATGCGCCCTATCCGAATCACTTCCGAGATGGAGACCCTTAACTGTTCAGTCTCCGTGAGTTGAATTGCGAAGACCCCCCTCTCTGTATCTCTCCCCCGGCGGGGGTGCGATTGTAGATTCTTCGTCGCTGCGCTCCTCAGAATCACTATGGCCTTGTCAGGCCACATAAGGAGATGAAAATGGCGGTGCCCGCTCCCGTCCTCACCTGCCCCACGGCAACGGCCGGGGATGGATTCCTGCCCCGTATCGGGGTACGGGGTGACGTTCCTTCGCAGGAATGACGGAATGGGGGTGGTTGCCGTCTATATTCATAGCAATGACAGTAGGAGGACGATTCCTGCATATCTCACCGACTCTGAACAGTTACGGAGACCCTTGTGTAACTTGCTAGTACCGACTCCATAGGAATTTGGCAGGTTACTCAAAGCACCCTCACCCCCGTATCGAGTACGAGGCAGGCTCTAGCCCTCTCCCACGACGGGAGAGGGGATAAATCGGCATCTGCCTGCTCGTCATATTCAAGTTGACTGAGTACTAGGCCGTGCAGTTCCGAGTGGCAAGGCCGCATTCAGGGTGGTCTAACCGAGGGAACGGGAGGACGCCGGATGAGGAGGGGCGAAGACTTGTCCATCCGAAAATTTTCTTTATTTTTGTTCCATTTTGTTCCATTCTGTTCCATTTCCCCGTTCTGCGAGGGTTTGGCGGTGGGCAGCCGCCTATGTCTAGTATGGTACATGCGTTCTTGTTTGTCAAGTCGGGGAGAGACCGAAATCCGCCACCTACGCAGTGGACGCCATATCTATCAGGGGTCACCCTGTAGGGGCGGGTTTGAAACCCGCCCTCGCCCTGCCTAAGGCCAGTGCCGCCATTAGGTGGTGGATTTGGGGAGAGAGGGTAACTGTTCAGTCTTCGTGAGTTGCATTGCGAAGACCCCCCTCTCTGTATCTCTCCCCCGGCGGGGGTGAGATTGTAGATTCTTCGTCGCTGCGCTCCTCAGAATCACTATGGCCCTGTCAGGCCATATAAGGAGATGAAAATGGCGGTGGCCGCTCCTGTCCTCACCTGCCCCACGGCAGCGGCCGGGGATGGATTCCTGCCCCGTATCGGGGTACGGGGTGACGTTCCTTCGCAGGAATGACGGAATGGTGGTGGTTGCCGTCTATTTTCATAGCAATGACGACTTTAGGGTTGTGACGTTCGCTCTTATGAAAATGACGGGGGTTGTGCAATGGTCTCAGGCGCGGGGAAGAGTGGCGGTCGGTTTGGGGATGGAGGGCCGCTTTCAATCGTCGAAGAGCGAGACTATAATGCGCGCGAGCCGAAGGTTGGCAGCGATTGGTTCAACCGCCCAATGAAGGAGTCCCCATTGGAGACGTTTTCCGAAGCGTTGAAGTCCGATGAGTTCGTGGTGACCACCGAGTTGAATCCGCCGAAGGGCACGGACCTGGAGCCGCTGATGCGCCGGGCGGAGTCGCTGAGCGGCATGGTGAGCGCCTTCAACGTGACCGACTCGGCGGGGGCGAACATGACGATGGCGCCCATTGCGGCGGCGCACCTGATGATCGACATGGGTATCGAGCCGATACTGCAGGTGACGGGCCGTGACCGGAACCGGATCGCATTGGAGGGAGAGATTCTGGCGGCGGCGGCGCTCGGGATCCGAAACGTGCTGTGCATGAGCGGCGACCCGCCCGGTCGGGGCGACCACCCGGACGCCAAGGGCGTCTTCGACCTCAAGGCCGAGACGCTGCTGGAGGCGGTGACCGCGATGAACTCGGGCAGGGACATGTACGGAAACGAGCTCAAGGGCGCCCCTGCCCTGTTCGCGGGGGCTGTCGCCAATCCCGGAGCCGACGACATGGACACCGAGCTTGCCCGAATGGCGGAGAAAGTTCGTATGGGAGCGGCGTTCTTCCAGACTCAGGCCGTCTACGACGCCGCATCGTTCGAGAAGTTCATGGAAGGCGCGCGAGGGTTCGGCGTTCCCGTCCTGGCGGGGATGATCGTCCTCAAGTCGGGACGCATGGCGAGGTTTCTCAACGACAAGCTGCCGGGCGTGACCGTTCCGCAGAGCATCATCGACGAGATGGACGAGGCGGAGGACAAGGCGGCGGCGGGAGTGCGAATAACGGCACGGCTGATCGACGAGGTGCGCGGGATGTGCGAGGGGACGCACATCATGGCGATAGGCTGGGAATCGCGCATTCCGGCGATTCTCGAATCGGCGGGACTCGCGTACGGGGAGTAACGCTGCTTTCAAGTTACTGTCCAGGACAAGGGGGATTCACCACAGAGGGCGCAGAGACCACAGAGTGGGGAAGATTAAGAGTGGGCTTTGAGCAGATAATTTCTCCTCTACGGATCCGCGCGGCCCCGTATCCAGTACGGGGCAGGCTCTCAGCCTGTCGAAAGGCGCGGGGCGTAACGCCACTCAGGGTGAAAGTAACGCCCTCAAGGCACCCTTCTTTAGGAAAATTGTCATATGCTGGTCACCGGCGTCGACATCATTGAGATCGATCGCGTCGAGCGAGTCTTCGAACGGTACGGCGACCGGTTTCTCAAGAGGATCTACTGCGAGGGCGAGATCCTGTACGCGAGGGGTCGCGCTCCGCAGCTTGCGAGCAGGTTCGCGGCCAAGGAGGCCGTGATGAAGCTGTTGGGCACGGGAGTGCGCGGGGTGCGCTGGCGCGACATCGAGGTGGTGCGGCATCCGGGGATGGCGCCGCACATAGTATTGCACGGCACGGCTCGCGCACGGGCTGAGCGCATCGGTCTGAGCGACATCGCGCTGTCGCTGTCTCACTCGAAGAGCTATGCCGTCGCATCGGTGGTCGGCCACAGCTCGGAAGGGAATCTTGTTCCACCGAGATAGGGCGGACACGTCAAGTGGCGAATAGGAGACCTATTGCACAGCCTGTTGTTCGGGGGAAAGTCGCAAGTGAGGCGCCTTGCAACCTAGGGTTTTTTCACCCTCACCCCAACCCTCTCCCGCGAACGGGAGAGGGGGTTACACAGAGGTCTCAGAACAGTTGGGAAATCGCAACAGGAGCAACGATAAGATGGGAATGGACGATATCAGGCCGGGGCTGCGTTACGAGCTCGAAGACACGGTGAAAGAGGAGCAGACGATCAACCGCATGGGGAAGCCGGGGGCGGAGGTATTGTCGACCCCGTCCCTGCTGGCCCTGATGGAGTGGTCGAGCATACACAGCACCGACCACCTGCTGCCCGAGGGCAAGACGACCGTGGGGTACGGGGTCGATCAGATGCGGCATATCGCGCCGACGCCCATCGGCGGGAAGGTCACGGTGACGGCGGAGCTCACCGAGGTGGACGGCGGCAAGCTCACGTACGTCATCGTGGTTCACGAGGGCGACAAGTTCATCGGCAAGGCGGTCCACAAGCGCGCGATAATCGCCATCCCGTGAGGGACGGGGAACGCCCATGCCTAGGTGGAGGTCCGAAAGGTCTCCGGATCCGTTCGCGGCGAGCTTGTCGAGCTATGACCCTTCGAAAGGTTTTTAAGTAACTGCGGGGACCCCCCTCTCTGTATCTCTCCCCCAGCGGGGGAGAGATTGTGGTTGGCTGCACGGCAGTTTCTGACACCCTTGCCCGGTTCCGTGCGCGTGGCGTAACGCTACTCATGATGAACGGTGTTTTCTTGGTCGCTCTCTAATGCACTTCACTACCCCCGCCGATGTGCGGACATGGCGTCCTCGTACCACTCGTCGCCGTAGACCTCTCGCTTGTTGAGCCACCGTCCGGGACTTGGCAGTATGCGGAGGCTGCGGTCCTCAAGGGGAAGCCTGACGGGGGTGTGGCCTCGCCGGTGCGACTCACGAAGGGCGATGCCGATTTCGAGCGCCTTCCGCATGTCGCCGCCGCTGGTCCAGGGCTCGCGGCCCTCCTCGAGGGCTTGGACGATCGCGTTGATGCTGGAGCGCTGTCGATATTGGGGCAGCCTGCGACCGTCCTCGCCGTACGGGTCGACGGGGTCTGCGGCGTCCTCGAAGACGCCGGGAACCTCGTTGTCCGGCCAGACGGTGGCGTAGGGCGCGTCGTCGGGCAAGGGCCACAGTCGAAAGGTCTTCCAGTCGCTGAAGAAGACGGCGCGACTGGTGTTTACCTCGATACCGAACTTGCCGACGGCGTTCATGTGTATGAATGCCTCGACGCCGTTGGCAAACCGCACGACGCCGCCCATGCCCTGGTCTCCGTCGTCGAAGGGATCGCCCTTGACCCAGCCGACGACCCAGTCGACGTCGGCATCCCCCGCCATGAGTCGCATGACGCCGAGGCTCTGGCATCCACCACCGGATATCTCGTCGTGGGGGTGGTAGACGTTAATGCTCCGAACCTCGCCGAGCTCTCCGCGGTCGATCATGGCCCTGAACTGCCGGAACTGGGGCAGGTTGCGCCATGAGTCCCCGGACGCGAAGGGGATGCCGCGGGACCGGCACGCCTCTACCATTTGGTCGGCTTCCCGGAGGCTGGCGGCAATCGGCTTCTCGCTGAAGATCGCCCGGACGCCGGCCTCCGCGCAGGCTATGACGACCTCGGGGTTCACGCTGACGGGGAGGACGGGAGCGGCGATGTCGATCTCCTCGTCGGCCAGCATGTCTTGGTAATCGTCGTAGACGGCTGAGACGCCGAAGCGCTCGCGGAAGAGGTCGAGGTTGCGCCGGTCGGGGTCGGCGGCGGCGACCAGTTCGCATCTGGGGTGCATCTCGTAGCCACGGGCATGATTGGTGCCCATTCGCCCCACGCCGATCATCGCCACTTTGTGCTTTGGTGTAGACATGCCTTCACTCCTTCGGATTGGGATCATAGGGGCAACTCTCGCACCCTCCACCGATCGATTATTCGGTTCACGTCGCATAACTTCTCACGAACGTAGGGAATTCGTCCAGTGGGCACAAGGTTGTGGATGACGCGATGTGCAAAGCCGGGGTAGAGGCAACCACTGCGGTCGTTTTCGTGTGTGAGGCGAATCCTCTATTGACAAGAGGCACGCTTGCAGGTATGTTTTAGCTATGCACTGAAGGGGGAACCCGCAGCGACGGCGCAGCGGCCAACTGCGTTGCGATCAACCTTTAACGGATGAGTCGCATACGGTACCGCAGTTGCCGCCCTGACGGGAGCGCAGCGTGGAGAAACCTCTTCACTTTTTCCGGCGTTGGCCGGGAATAGTGCAAATAGTACATCTTACATAACGGAGAGTGTTATGGCCGAACTCACCGCATACTCGTTCAAGCTCCGAAAGAACGTTGTGATTCGCGACCCTAAGCTGGTGATGTTGAAGAATGGGCGTCCCGCCGTGCGCGGCGTGGCCGACGAGGACCCCGACACTTCGGTGTTCCGCATTCTGAGCGCGGCCGAGGCCGATAAGTTGCGGGCGACGGGAATCGAAGAGGAGAGCTAGACCGAGGTCGCTTCTACGGCGGGTTCAGCGACTGCGTTCCTACAAGCCATCGCGGCTTGTAGGAAGCCCACGGCGAAGGACTCGTCGGCGGTGAAAGGTTGAGGCTTAGGCCGCAACTTCATAGGAACCGGCAAGGCTACGCCGGCGGATTTGTCGCAGCTTCCGATTCGGCATCGGCAGTCGACGGCCAGTAGGTCGTTTGGACGGTCTGCCTCATCCCCAAGATTCGGTGGTAAAGGCATTGCGGCAAGTATCCCGGAGCTAGTCTTGCTTCGTCGGGAATTTCCAATGAACGACGGCCCGTGTCTGCCGCCTGTGCTATACTAATTCGTCGGGCCGCGTTGGAATTATGCGTCCCCGTCTTTAGTGAGTGGGAGTACGTGAGCTGTTGAATACGTATGCTATTGTCCAAACGGGCAGCAAGCAGTACCGCGTTCAAGCGGGAGACAATATCCGCGTCGAGTCGCTGCCCGTGTACACGGGGGAGATCGTCAACATAGACGATGTTCTGATGGTGTCGCGGGAAGGCGACGTAAAGGTTGGCACGCCGGTTGTTGACGGGGCGCGTGTCCGCGCACAGGTCACGTCCCGAGGACGAGGCCGGAAGATCACCGTCTTCAAGTACAAGTCGAAGGTGCGGTACCGGCGGAAGAAGGGACACCGGCAGCACTACACCGACCTGCGGATCATCGATATCTCGATGGACGGCGAGTCCCTCGATGCAGTCGAGGAGCAGGTGGAGTCACTCGACGAGGCGGAGGAGACGGTAGACATCGTCGAGAGCGATTTCGCGGTGGATGCGGAGAGTGTTTCGGAAGAAGCGGCGGACGAGATAGAGGACGACTCACCGGTCGCCCAAGACGACCAAGCGGACGGGGACGACGCCACGGAAATCACCCCGGACGAGTCGGAAGGCGATGCTGAGGCGGAGAGTGTTTCGGAAGAAACGGCGGACGAGATAGAGGACGACTCACCGGTCGCCGAAGACGACCAAGCGGACGGAGACGACGCCGCAGATGAAACCCCGGACGAGTCGAAAGGCGATGCTGAGGCGGAGAGTGTTTCGGAAGAAACGGCGGACGAGATAGAGGACGACTCACCGGTCGCCGAAGACGACCAAGCGGACGGAGACGACGCCGCAGATGAAACCCCGGACGAGTCGAAAGGCGATGCTGAGGACGATGCACCGGTCGCCGAAGACGACCAAGCGGACAGAGACGACACCGCAGATGAAACCCCGGACGAGTCGACCGACGAGCCGGAATCCGTTGCGGAGCCGGTCGATTCGGACGAAGTGAAGGAGAAGAAGGATGGCGCATAAGAAGGGCGGCGGCAGCACGCGAAACGGCAGGGACAGCCAGGGGCAGCGCCTCGGCGTGAAGCGGTATGACACCGAGTTCGTGAGCGCGGGCAGCATCATCGTTCGCCAGCGGGGCACGAGGATCGAGGCCGGCAGCAACGTCGGCATCGGACGAGACCACACGCTGTTCGCGCTTATCGACGGCGCCGTCAAGTTCGAGCAGGCGAGGCGCGACAAGAAGCGGGCCAGCGTCTATCCGGTATCCTGAGGGGCGTACACGCATCCGCCCCCTCCCTGTATCTCTCCCCCGGCGGGGGAGAGATTATTGAATACTGAAGACCCGAGAATCCCCCTCTTAGGAGCGGACCATGAAGGCCGATATTCATCCGACCTACTTCCCCAACGCTATCGTCACCTGCTCGTGCGGCAAGTCGTACACGACGGGATCGACGAAGCCGGAGCTGCACGTGGAGATCTGCAAGGAATGCCACCCGTTCTTCACGGGCGAGCAGCGCATCGTGGACACCGAGGGAAGGGTGGAGCGCTTCAACCGCCGGTTCCGCATGAGCGGCAGGTAGCCGCAGAAGGCCTCTCCACGCATCGCCCCCGGTCGGTTGGCGTCCGGCAGAGGGTCTTCTCCTATTTTTACGAGCCGGTTCGGCACGCGCATCACGTTCTCACGGGGTCAGGGCGGGAAACTGTCAAGCAGCCCTTCAAGCTCCTTACTGTTCAGTCTTCGTGAGTTGAATTGCGGAGACCCCCTCTCTGTATCTCTCCCCCAGCTGGGGAGAGATTGTAGATTCTTCGTCGTATCTCTCTCCCAGCGGGCTGACAGGGGTATGTATTTGCCTATCGACCCACTCTCCAATGGTGAGAAAGCAACCCCGCGACTGTCATTCCGAGCGTAGCGGAGTCGAGGATTCTAAAGTGTCTGTCACAATGTTAGAGCGTTCATACGCCGTTTTCGGTTCTTATACCGATTCCTCTTGAATACGCCGTAACTCTATCGTTGGTATGAAGGTGGTTTCGTCTAACCTCCCAAAGGGCAGGTTTGAAACCTGCCCCTACCCGGTGCTCCTACCCCTTCATGGTGTGGTCAAAGCGAACTGGTATTAGTCACGATATTTGCGCGGCACCAGTTGTCCAGTCTTGCAGTTGTGGATTTTAGATTCCTTGCTGCGCCCGGAATCACCATGGCCTTGCGAAGGCCACATAAGGGGATGAAAATTGGGATGTGTCGTCATGGTCGGCAGGGCGCCGGGAACTGGATTCCTGCCCCGTATCAGGGTACGGGGTGACGTTCCTTCGCAGGAATGACGGTGTGGGGGTGTGGCGGGGGGTTAATTTCAGGGTAATGACAGCAGGAGGACGATGCGTGCATACCTCACTAACTCTGAACAGTTACTCAAGCTCCTTTCGCGCAAAGTTGTCCCCGCGCGGGACTGACGCGCGCGACTTGCTGCAGTAGACGCTGTCGCCCCGAAACAATGGCCCGAAATCTCTGAAATGACGGGCAGTAATTTGGGGGTTGGATTCGCGTTCAACAACGACAGGGCGGGTTTGAAACCCGCCCCTACCAAGTTACGGCCTCGTCACCCTTCAATACTATGATGTTGAACCACTAGTACCATGTCAACATGGTTTTGATATTAGGATTCACCCTCACCCTAGCCCTCTCCCACGACGGGAGAGGGGATAAATCGGCATCTGCCCGTTCATCATATTCAAGTTGACTGAGTACTAGGCCCGATTCGTCATTCACCGGGGCCGTACCGCTACCGGAATCTCCCAGCTATGGCCGCCCATGGTATGCGACCTACTGGCGGAACGAAAAAAGACGGTGTCCGGTTCGTCCTCCACTCCCAATCACCTTGACCCGGACACCGCCTTTGTAAAAAGGGGGGCACTATGTAATACGTACCGGAATGCCAAGCGGTTCTCACGGGCGCCGAAAATGAGGCAACTCTCGCCCCGCCGGGATACCCTAAGTACAGATTCCATATGATTTTGGTAGGTTATACCAATTCTGTGTGATGCCGCCGTGTTCTTACTGATTGGGCTCTCTGGATTCCGGCCTTCGCCGGAATGACGGATGGGGACGCTGGTCATGCAAATTACGACGTAGTCAGAACGAATTGGTATTACTCAGAACACCCTCACCCTCGCCCTCTCCCACGACGGGAGAGGGGATACGCGCCTCCCAATTCAACCGTCGAATTCAAATGGGAACGGTACTGGGTCGGAGGAAGATGGAGAATAACGTGCTACAATCCCGCATGGGAGGCCAAGCGAGGTGGCCGTTTTCAGTCCGACATATCGTCGAGAGACGGTTCTGCGACAGGGCCTCATCCGTGAGCGGAGACGAGGTCCGGAAGAGGCGGTGGTCCGGCTCTGGCAGAGCGCCGACCGGCTTGCCTCGGGGCTCGTGACGCAGGACGGGAGCCGGCTCAAGGTGCTGTATCCCGGACGAAGGAGCAGCTCGGCAGGGCCGGATTTCCGGGACTGTGTGCTGAGCACCGAATCGGGAGACGTCGTCGTGGGCGACGTAGAGGTGCACGTCACCGCCGGAGGATGGAGCGCGCACGGGCACCATGTCGACTCGAACTACAACGGCGTCGTGCTCCACGTCGTTCTCGCGCCGACCGGAAGGTCGACGACGACGCTGCAATCGCGGGCGGAAGCGCCGGTGGCGGCCATTGGCGCAACTCGAAAGACCGAAGCTAGGGATGCCGATCCCTCTCGCCGCGCGGAAGAAGACACCCCCGCATCAGCCCTTCAGGAAAAACTGGACAGAGCGGGCGACGAGAGGTTCCGGTCGAAGGCGAACGGGTACGCCATGGAACTTGAAGCGGGAGACGCCGAGCAGGCGCTGTACGCCGGAATCATGGAGGCCCTGGGGTACTCGGCCAACCGGAGGCCGTTCGCCGCACTCGCCGCGAACGTGCCCATGGCCGTGCTGCGCTCTTTACGCGACGAGCCGGGAGAGACTCGTCTGTTGGCGATACGCGCGATGCTGGTTTCGGCGACCGGCCTGATGTCCTCGGTCTCGCCGGCGGACGCGCAGAGATTTCGGGCTGTACTCAGCAATCTCGATCCGATGAAGAAAATCGACAAGCCATGGAAGATGTTTCGTGTAAGGCCTTCGAACCATCCGCTGCGGCGTATCGAGGGGGCTGCGGTTCTGATCGACCGTGCCCTGGATGAGGGACTCGTGTCCGCCTTAGCGAGGACAGTGCGAGAGGGAAGCCACCGGCCGGTCATAGAATGGCTCACCGTTCAACCATTCATCGGCGAGGGCCGGGCGCGGGAGATTGCCGTCAACGTCGTGCTTCCGTTCATGCACGCATGGGGCGGGGTCGCGCGCGACCGCGAGTTGCGGAACGCCGGCAAGGAGGTCTTCGAACGGATACCCGGCCTGGCCGACAACGAGATCACACGGGAGATGAAGCGGCTGCTTCCTCCCGGCGTCGACACGCGAGGGGCGCGTCGCCAGCAGGGACTCATCCACCTCTATAAGCACATGCGGCGGGACGGATTGGCTGGAGCAGATGACGGCGCCTGACACTGACCGGTAGCCGCGCTCAACGAACGCGGCGCAAGGCAATTGCCTTACGGGAGTCTTGGCAGGATGTCGGTGGCCTTGAACAGCTCGATCGGGCCTGCCGCCGGGTTGTTGAGGAGCTCGCGGACCTCGTCGACGCGTTCCTCACTACGCTCGAAGAGGTATATTTCCAGCGCACGCTCTAGATCGGCCCTGCCGGGGGCGGTCTGGCCGTTATTGATGAGGAGCGAGCCGCGGTTGCGGTAGGCGTCGGCGAGCCACGGGGCGAGGTCAATCGCGGTGTTGAAGTCGTCGAGGGCGGCCTGTTCATCTCCCTCATCGTGGCGGATCAGACCGCGCTGGAGGTAGGTGTCACCGGAATCGGGGTCGAGTTCCAGTGATTTCTCGAAATCGGCCATCGCCAGGTCGTTCTGTTCGGAGCGGTAGAACGCGACGCCTCGGTAGTAGTAGGCCCTGGGCATTTCGGGGTGGATCCGAATGATAAGGTCGAACGCGGGAATGGACTCCTCGTTTTGCCCGGCGTAGAGAGTATTGACGGCGGACATGAACCTGAAGAGCACGTCGGGGTCTGACTCGTCGTCCTCCTCCGACTCGCCGTCCGAGGCGGATTCGAGAGCCGCCAAGGACTCGGCAATTATCTCTTCTGCGGATTCTCGTATCGAATCGGCGTCATCTCCGAGCGCTTTCACCACTTCGTCGACGGTGACTTCCGTACCGCTTTCCTCGATCGCCTGCTCGACTGCCTTCTCGATGTCGGCCTGAGTAACGGCCTGTTCTGATGTCGCAGTCGGCTCCGGTTCCGACAGGGCGGTCGGGGTGGAGAGCGAGGAGGCGGGCGTCGGGTCGGGCGAGTCTCCGCCGCAAGCCGCGAGCGTAACGAGCGCGGCCAGGGTCAAGGCGAGCGGGATGGTGATCCGGGCGTGCTGCATGTTCGGGTCTCCGAAGGACGGGCTAGAGGATATCATATATTGACTTGCGTACCTGCGATTGGTGTACGCTAGGGCCGAGCGCGCGGCTATTGCCCGGCCTTAGCTGGTATAACGAAAGGTCGCTGCTTCCGTTACCTAAGCTCGATAGCTCACTACACGAAAAATCCCGGAGGAACGATGATACGCAGCCTGGACGGGAAGTCGCCGAAGATCCACCCTACGGCGTTCATTAGCGAGACGGCATATATCGTCGGAGACGTGGAGATCGGCGAGGGTTCGAGCATCTGGCCCGGCGCGGTGATTCGGGCCGACGCGGGGAAGATCGTCATCGGCAGGTTCACGTGCATACAGGACAACTCGGTGGTGCACGGGGACGACGACGTCAAGATCGGCGACCGGGTGGTCATCGGACACCGGGTGCTGTGCCATGCTAGGACGGTGGGCGACGGGGCGCTGATCGGGAACGGATGTATCGTCAACGACGGGGCCTTGATCGGCGAGGGCAGCCTGGTCGGCTCAGGGGCAATGCTGATCGAGAACATGAAGGTGCCCGCGGGCTCGATGGCGCTCGGGGTGCCCGGAAGGGTCCGGGGCCAAGTGCAGGAGCGGCACCGGAAGCTCATGGAGACGACGACCGAGCACTACATCGAGAAGGCGGAGCGGTTCAAGCGCCAGGGCAATCTCGAGTCGGATCACCTCGGCGTCGCGGGTCTGGGATATTAGGCCCGATTCCAAATGATTTTGGTAGCTTACTCAAAGCACCCTCACCCCCGTATCGAGTACGGGGCAGGCTCTAGCCCTCTCCCACGACGGGAGAGGGGATACGCACCTCTCAATCCGACTATCATACTCAACTGGGAACGGTACTAGGCAGGGACGTACCGTACAGGGTCAACACCGTCATGCTTGTATGTGAAGTCGGTGAATTCCGTTTGATCAAACTGCTAGCCGAGACTCTCGACGCCGAGGGCGTGGAGGGGCCGGCCCTCGAGGGACACGCCACTCAGGGGCCGCTCGTCGGCATCGGCGACGACGCGGCCGCGTGGGATGGTGAGGCGGGGACGCGCGTTCTCACCACCGACGCGATGGTGGAGGGAGTCCACTTCGGGCTCCACCTGACCGGCTGGCGCGATCTCGGCTGGAAGGCGATGGCCGTCAACCTGAGCGATATTGCCGCCATGGGGAGTCTGCCGAGCGTTTCGGTAGTCACGCTGGGCCTGAGGGACGACCTTCCGGTGGAGGGGCTCGTCGAGATGTATCGCGGGATCGCCGATGCTTGCCGGAGTTACGGTGGAGAGGTGGTCGGGGGAGATATCGTTCGTTCGGCCGTCTTCTTCGTGAGCGTGGCGATGGAGGGTCGGGCGAGTGTCACAGAGCCGGACGGTCGTGGAGCAGTCTTGAAAAGAGGGGCCGCCGAGATCGGCGACGTGATCGCCGTCACCGGCAGTCTCGGGGACTCTGCGGGCGGCCTTCATGTGGCGCTTGCGGGAGAGGGCTTCGACGACTCTACCGCCAAGCTCCGCGCGGCGCACTTCCGTCCGGAGCCGCGACTTGCCGCCGGGCAGGCGCTTGCTAGGGCCGGAATACGCGCGGCCATGGACATCAGCGACGGACTGGTGGGCGATCTTGCAAAGCTGTGCGAGGCCAGCGGGGTGGGCGCAGTCGTGCGGGGGAATGACGTGCCTGCGAGCGATGCACTACGTAGCCGGTTCCCCGAAGAGTGGCTTTCCCTTGCCCTGACCGGGGGGGAGGACTATGAGCTGCTGTTCACGGGACCGGGGGCTGCGGTCCGGGAGGTGAGTGGGGCCGTCGACGTTCCGGTGACGATTATTGGAGAGATCATAGAGGCCTCGCGCGGGGTGAGCGTGGTGGACGCCGATGGCGACGCTATCGAGTCGGGCCATGGCGGCTGGGACCATTTTGCAACGGGTACGGGCGGCGACGACCGATGACTGAGCACAGATGGACAGAGTAACCGTCAACATCGAGACGCAGGGCGGTCTGCGCGCGAGCGAGATCATCGCCGATCTCCGGTCGGCGGCGGAGACGCTATACTACCCCATGACGCTGGTCGGGTTCTGGGACTACCGGGCGGACATGCACCTTTGTCCGCAGGAGGAGCGACGGGAGACGTGTCCGCACACGCTGCCCGAGGACGATCCGAGGCGCGTCGACTACCGGATGACGATGCAGCGAGAACGACAGGGGAACCTCGAGGTGGTTTTTCCCCATGCGGGGATCGCGGTGTTTCTGTCGTAGGGCAGACCCCCTCTCTGTATCTCTCCCCCGGCGGGGGAGAGATTTTTGTATATAAGCGTCTCTTGCACAACTTGCCTCACAGTCTGTCATTCGGAGCGGAGCGAGGAATGTTGGGTGCTATGCCGTCAGAGGATCGCTCCGGCTGCTGTACCAATCCTGGAGGATGCGGTTTCTAGATTCCTCACTTCGCTTCGCTGCGTTCGGAATGACAGAGCCAGGTTGCCAGCCTCACCACCTGGAATGAAAGGGACCGAAGATGGATTCCTACCCCGTATCGGGGTACGGGGTGACGTTCCTACGCAGGAATGACGATGTGGAGGTGGTCTTGCGGCTATTTTCGGGGGAATCCCTCATGTCGGTTGCCACCGACACCACGAAACATGAAAAAGATGATGCCCTCTCTGTCGCCGCTAGGCTGATAGCAGGAGCCGGGAACTGGATTCCTGCCCCGTATCGGGGTACGGGGTGACGTTCCTTCGCAGGAATGACGACGGGGTGGTGGACGACGGCTATTTTCAGGGTAATCCCTCATGTCGGTTGCCACCGACACCACGAAACATGAAAAAGATGATGCCCTCTCTGTCGCCGCTAGGCTGATAGCAGGAGCCGGGAACTGGATTCCTGCCCCGTATCGGGGTACGGGGTGACGTTCCTTCGCAGGAATGACGATGGGGTGGTGGACGACGGCTATTTTCAGGTTAATGACATAGTTCGCGGTTGTGCAAGGGTCGCCGAAGGGGAGAGCCTACTACCTGTCAGCGAGGGGAAAAACATCTTCGCGGTCGACCATGGATACGAGGTGGGCCTCCCAGCCGTGGCGGTGCTGGAGCATGAGCTGGATGGCGGTCGCGTGGTGCTTGGTGGAGACGGGAGCGAAGAGGGACGGGCCCGCGCCGCAGAGGTGGATTTCCCGCGCGCCGAGGGCGTGGAAGGCGTCCCAGTACGCTTCCAGTCCGGGGAGGGCCTCAGTTGCGATGTCGTCGAAGGCGTTGAAGAGGAACTGCGGGGGAGTGTCGCCCTTGCTGCTCAGCCTAGCGGCGAGCTTGCGAGTGAGGCCGCCGTTGGTGTAGCTCATGGGGCCGATCTTCGAGAACATCGCGGCGGTCTTGTTGGGCAGGTCGATTTGCGGGGAGAGGACGACGGCCCACTCGAGGTCTGCCGGCGGCAGGGGCTGCACGCGCTCGCCTCTTCCGAACACCCTACCCGTCCCGCCGTAGAGAAAGAACGGCACGTCCGAGCCGATGCTGGCGGCGAGGGGCAAGAGGTCCTCCCCTGTCAGTTCCGTGCCCCAGAGCCTGTTGAGGGCCAGCAGGGTCGCCGCGGCGTCGGAGCTGCCACCGCCCAGACCGGCGGCAACCGGGATTTTTTTTCTCAAGCCTATTGCCGCGCCGGACGAGATGCCGGTGGTGTCACGCAGCAGGTGGGCCGCTGTGAGCACGAGGTTGTCGGGCGTCGCGAGCTCAGGGCGGTCGCAGTCGAGCGTGACACCGTCGGACTCCTCGAACGTCAGGGTGTCGTGGAGGCTGACGGTCTGGAGTATCGAGGCGATGTCGTGGTAGCCGTCGTCCCGCCTGCCGAGGACTTCGAGCGTGAGGTTGATCTTGGCGTGCGCCCGCATGGTAATCATGGGGAACAGTATACTCTTACGATACGACGCAGCAACGGAGAGGACGGCGTAGACAGGGATGCAGCGGTTTGAAGTTCGACAGGCGACGCCGGGCGATCGGGACACGCTTTACCGAATCAGGCGGGCGGCGATGCGACCATACGTCGAGCAGATTTGGGGCTGGGACGAGGAATTCCAAGAGCGGCGCTTTCGCGAGAGCTACGATCACACCGAAACGCAGGTTGTTGTCGTGGACGGTCAAGCAATCGGCCTTTTGGGAGTCTCAGAACGTGAGGGGGCGACGTTCATCGATCAGATCGAGATCGTTCCCGACTATCAGGGTCGAGGGATTGGGACGGCTCTCATCAACGAGGTTCTTGCCCGTGGCCGTCCCGTCGAACTGGCCGTGTTGAAGGTTAATGTCGACGCGCGACGACTCTACGAACGGCTGGGCTTTCGCGTTACCTGCGAAACAGACTCGCACTACCACATGCGGGCGGAGCCGGGCCACCCGGCCGGTCAGAGTCGAGAGTCTTCACCTTGAGGTAAGTCCAAGGTCTGCAGTCAGGCTCATAGTCATCCTGCCCGTTCTGACATGAAAACTCACCGTGACTTTCCTACTAGCTTCTTGCATAGAGGCCCTGCTCCTGTACTTGTCGGACTTGCATAGGGATGATACAAAGACCGAAAGCGGGGCGCTTTCAGATGAGTCCGAAATACACAGATTGGCACGAGTACCAAGAAGCCGTAGCAAAGGTCTTTAGGGAGCTCGGTTGCAGCGCGGAAGTTGACAAAACGGTGACGGGTGTCCGCGGCTCACACAAAATCGACGTTTATGTGACGTTTGAGAAGTTCGGGCAGAAGTGCCGATGGATCATCGAATGCAAGCTCTGGGCAAAGCCACTGGATAAGTCCGCCGTTCATACCTTGCGTAGTATCGTCCAAGACATCGGCGCAGACCGAGGACTGATCTTTACTGAAATCGGCTTTCAGTCTGGCGCACACACTGCGGCTCAAAACACGAACGTCCTACTACAAACCTCGCTCGAGGATTTCAGTCGAACAGCGCACCTGGAGATGTCCCGCATCCCGCTCGTTCTTGAAGAATCTGACGAACCTGATGCACCGCCCGTCCACGTCTTTCCGTCCGGCTACCAGCCTAATCACCTGCTCAAGCACGAAGGACGACTGTTTGTCAGCAATTGGGGTGTTCCTCAAGCTGGAAATATTGCAATCATCAATCCGGAGGCCCGAGCGATAGAGGGCATCATCGAACTCGATAAATATGAGCACCATCGGCCATTCGATGGACGAAGGACTGTCGCACAACATCCGCCTGGTAACATTGCTTGCGCGGATGGCAAGCTGTTCGTTGGTCAGGTGTTCTCGGACTTCGTTCTCGTCATTGACATCGAGTCGCAGTCGATAATCAAAAGGATCGAAATTCCCGGTGGTGGAGAAGGAGCGATTGCAGCATCATCTGATGGACGGTATGTTTATTTCGCAAGCAACAAAGTTCCTTCCCTTTTCGTCATCGACAGCGCATCATACGAGTATTCATCAGTCGACTATCCGCGGGGTGGCCGGGGCAGCCTATGTGTTCTTCCTCATCCTTCCAAGCCACTTCTTTACACAGGGATCCAGCGAGGTGGCAACTACCGTGGCGTTACCTATCCAGGAGGGAACTCCTTTCTCGCAGTATACGATCTGGCACAGCACCGTTATGTAGGGAATCTCTATCTCGCGGAAGTCAACCGCGAAAGAAGCGACGATTCCATTCCGATCTGCCTTACATTCGACGAAGCTCACTCGTGGCTCTTCATAGGGATGTTCCAGTCCCTCAGAGGTATCTGCCGTGTCGATGAATTAGGAGGGAAAGTTCTGAATGACCTCCGCTTCTCACCGAATTCACGGAATAAACACTTCCGCTGGGCCGATCCTCTCTCACAGGCGCTCTATCGTGACACGATTCTCTCTGTGAACCGAAACAACCGTGAGTTGGTAATGCTCGACAAGCTTACTGGCAAAATCGAACACTCCGTATATCTCGGAGAGGAACCGAATGGACCTCATTCCGTTGCGGTTTTCGGCGACATGGCAATTGTCAGCTACCCCGAACGAGGAGGGCTCATCTTTCTTGATTTCTCGCCTTGTTCGTGAGAGGACCGCGGCGGCGCGCCGGCTTGCATGGGTTGCTCCCGGGCCGGCTCTTGTTGACTTGGACCCACGCACAAAATACACTCGCGCGGCAAGTCCGATTCCCGCAAGAGGAGACCTATACGCATGAAGGGCATGGTAAGGACGGTTCTGGGGGACATTGAACCGGCTGAGATTGGGATGACCTCGATGCACGAGCATCTCTTCATCGACTTCACGGTGGTTTTCCAGCCTCCGGTGGAGGCGACGGCGAAGGCAAGGGCGTATGAGCCTGTCTCGCTGAGCAATCTCGGGCGCGTGCGGTACAACCCGTTCGGCAGCTTCACCAACCTGCTGCTGCTCGATGAGGACGAGGCGATCGAGGAGGTGGGCCACTTCACGCGCGTGGGCGGCGGCACGATCGTGGACGTTACGACCATTGGAATCGGGCGCGACCCCATCGGGCTGGGGAACATAGCCCGGGCGACGGGCGCGAACATCGTCATGGGCGCGGGATACTACATTGCTCCGTCGCACCCGGACGGCATGGACGACGTGACGGTTGACGACTTGACGGCGGAGATGGTTGCGGACGTCACGACGGGAGTCGGCAACACGGGGATCAGGGCGGGGATCATCGGCGAGCTTGGATGCGGATGGCCGCTCCACGAGAACGAGCGGAAGGTGCTCCTGGCGGCGGCGGTCGCCCAGCAGGAGACGGGAGCGTCGATTCTGGTCCATCCCGGTCGAGACGAGGATGCTCCGTTCGAGGCGCTGGACATTCTCGCGGGGGCGGGGGCGAACGTGGAGCGCGTGGTGATGGGGCACATCGGCAGGACGTATGAGAGCATCGAGCGCGTGCTCGACCTCGCCAAGACGGGGTGTTACCTGGAGTACGACCAGTTCGGGTGGGAGTCGTCGTATTTCTCGTACGGCGTGATGGACTTCCCCAACGACGCTCAGAGGATGGACCACATCCAGCGGCTCATAGCAGAGGGGTACACCGACAAGATCGTGATCGGCCAGGACATCTGCGGCAAGCACCACATGGTCAAGTACGGCGGCTGGGGGTACGGGCACATCATCGAGCACATCGTTCCGCGCCTGCGAGACCGGGGCGTTTCGGAGGAGGAGATCGACGCGATCTACGTGGGGAACCCGGCGGCGGCGCTGACGCTGGTGTAGGGACGATGAGGAAATCCGGCTATCATGACCCTATGGGGTTCCTAGTTCGAAGTTCCGGGAAGAGCGAAAAGTCGTGGTCGCGGGTGAGCAGCGTCTCAACGCCGTTAGCAACGCAGATCGCAGCGATACGGGCATCGTGAACCACACCGCCAACCACGCGTGGCCTCTGTACAAAGCTTCTCAGTATTTCCAGAAAGTCGACCGTCTCTCCAATCAGACGGTTCGACGGCGCTGCCGTCCAGGCAAGCAACTGGCGCCAAGCCTGTTCCGGCGTCGATGCCCCGTCCTGCCAGATTCGAGGGTTGGTGACCACGCTTAGGAATTCGTAGCAGCAGGGCCATGGGATAGCCCAAATCTCGCCGCCTTCAGCCAGGGCGCACATTACCGCCGCCGCTGCCGAGTGTGCGCGCGCTTCCCGACGATGGGCATAAACCAAAATGTTGGTATCTACCGCGTCCAATGCTGCGGCGGTTCTCCGTATATCATTCCGCGCATTTTCGGCCATGAATAGCGGACAGTGGGATCAGGCCGGCCCGAGTCGCCCACGCTGCAATCAGGCAGCCGGTATTCCACGCCCGAGTTGGAGGGCTCAATGGCAAGAACTTGCCGCAACCCATCTTCCACCAACGCCCCTAACGGGCGCCCGGTTCGCCGAGCATGACGCTGCGCCTTGGCCAGCAGTTCGTCCTGGATATCCACCGTCGTCTGCATGATGACGCCTTCGCTTTGCGGTCGCCGTCCGGATGCGCCGATTGTATCACGCGAACAAACACTGGGGGCAGGCATTTCGCCTGGAATGACGGACTTATGGCACAGCCAAAGCGGACTGTCGCTAGTTTCGGGAAGTCCAGATGGTGTGGTAGTTGTCGCCGAGGATGGCGGCGGTCATCTCGGTCTTTTCGCACTGGCGGAGCTCTCTGAGGGCGGAGTCGCAGGCGCCGAGGGCATCGCGTTGGTTTGGGCCGGAGCGAGAGAACCGTTCAACGAGCTTGGCCCAGATGCCGGTCTGAACGAGGGTGTCGACGTAGCCATGCCAGGGAATGACGGTCAGGCCGGTTGGTCGCGGGAAGCCGGGTCGGAGGCGGCGAACGCTTCTGATGCGCTCGCGGGGGGAAGAGACCATTGGCATGAGACGGAGCATCGGCCCATCGGACTCGCTGCTTCTCATGTCGAAGACGGCGGACCTATCGAAAGTCGGGAAGGATATTGAAACAACTTCGGCGTTATCGATATCGTTGAAAAGCTCCTCAAGGTCGACAGCGAAATCGTCACGTTCCATGAAAGGCCATCCCTCCCTGAAGCTGGTGTATCGCCGCCATGAGCCTAACACAACTCGCGGCGAAACGACACATCAATGTATAGCACGTTATGGGCATGTAGTTCAAGAGTCCACGAGTTCTCTGACGGTTTCCATGAATGATGGTATAACAGCCTGCCAGTCGCCGACCACCCCATACGAGGCGTCTTTGAAGATATTGGCCTCGCGGTCCTTGTTGATGGCGACGATGCGCCTCGCGCCGGAGCACCCCGCCATGTGCTGGCTCGCGCCGGATATTCCGACGGTGATGTAGACGTTCGGGGCAATCGACCTGCCGGTGAGGCCGACCTGATACGAGTGGTCGATCCAACCGGCGTCGCAGGCTGCGCGAGAGGCGCCCATCGCTCCGCCCAGCAGGTCAGTAAGCTGCCCGAGAAGCTCGAACGGTTCCGGCCCGCCGAGTCCCCGTCCGCCAGCGACTACGATATCCGCGTCTTCGAGACGGACTCCCTCGCTCGCCTGGGCGACGGTGCGGATGTTCTTCACGCGGTTGGGTGAGGCAGTGAGATCGACGGTCACGGGTATGATATCGCCAATGCGAGAGGCGTCGGGCGCGGGCGGCTCGTATGCCCTGCCGCGCATGATTGCCACCTGCAGGCCGTCGCCGGGAAAGGTGACGGCGGCCATGGCGCTCCCGCCGTACACGGGTCGCGTGGCAACGACGCGTCCGGTATCGCCATCTACTCCGACGCGAGTGCAGTCCTGCGCCAGACCGGCTCCCAAGCGGAATGCGACACGTGGGCCGATCTCTTTGCCGTCCTGCGTCTTGCCGACCAGGACGACATTGGGGCCGATCTGCTTGCACACCTCGGTGAGCGCGGCGACCTTCGGGTCAATGTCCGGGCCGTCGAGCGTGGGGTCGTGAACGGTATAGACGGCGGATGCGCCGAGCGCGAAGGCCTCGTGGGCCGGAGCGTCAAGGTCGGCGCCCAAGAGCGCGACGCCGATTTCTTCGCCGATCCGACGCGCCGCCGCGATCAACTCTCCCGTTACGGGGTCGAGGGCCTTATCGGCGGTCAGCTCACCTAGTATGAGAATTGATGACATTGGAGATAGAAAGTAGTGAGTCTCTTGGGATCTAAATGAGTTTGTCTTCGCGGAGCTTGAGGGCCAGCTTGCGACCTGCGTCCGCATCGTCTTCGCCCTCGATGATCTCGACGGAGCGGTCGGTCTCGGGGACGTAGAGGTCGGTGATGACGATCTTGGGAGCGAGCGTCGACGGGTCGATTCCCAGATCGGCGGCGTTCCAGACCGTGGGGGCCTTGCGTCCTGCCGCCATGATACCCCGCAGGGTCGCGTACCGGGGCTCGCCGAGCTCGTTGGTGACGGTTACCAGGGCAGGCAGGTCTGCCTCCAGCTCTCGGTAGCCGTCGGGCAAGACCTGTTGGACGGAGACAGTACCGTCGGCCACGTCGACCTTTTGGGCCAAGGTGAGACACGGCAGGTCGAGCATCTCGGCGATACCGAGGGACACATGGGCGTTGTCCCAGTCGGAGGCCTGGCGTCCGGCGAGTATGAGATCGTAGTCGCCGACCTTCCTGATGGCCTCGGACAGGACGGTCGCCGTGGCGAATGAGTCGAGATCGTGGAAGGCATCGTCCTGGAGGAGCACAAGCTCGTCGGCCCCCATCGACAGCGGCTTCTTGACCACGTCCATGACGAACGATCCACCCATGGAGAGGGCGGTAACGTGCGCGCCGACGGCATCCTTTATCCGCAAGGCGGCCTCGACGGCGTTTTCGTCGAAGCCGTTGAGGACTGGCGGCGTCCCTTGGGACTCGACCACGCGCTTGGTGCCGGGATCGACCTTGAACGCCGACGCCGGCATCTCAGGATCGAGCACCTGTTTGACGCACACGATGATATTCACTGGGGCGGGCACGGTCTCCTGCTAATGATAGAACACGCCACTATATGGTACGCCATTGAGCGCATTCGGCATAGGAAAACGTGTCTCGATTTGGCCACGCTGAGATGCTGGACTCAGGACGCCTTTTCGATTCTATCGAGGAACGACTTGGCGGCGGGTCCGACCCACTGCGTCCACTGCGTGCTGAGGAAGCGGATGTTGCGTTCGAGGTAGTAGTCGAGGTTGTCGTCGCCCACGAGAGCGCCCGCATGCTTGCCCGCTCCCACGATGGCCTCGTAGCCTCTATCCGCGGCGGCGAGCACGTCGGGATGACGGTGCTGGCCGATGAGGCCCATGCTCTGGGAGAGGTCGCCGTTGGCAATGAAGAACACGTCGATGCCGTCGACCTTGACGATCTCCTCGATGTTCTCTATGGCGACGATGTCCTCGATGAGGACTATCATCATGGTCTGGTCGTTGGCCTTATTGTAGTAGTCGTCTACTCCGATTCCCTGGCGGCTCGTTGCCATGCCGCGCATGCCGATTGGGTGGAACTTGCCGCCATCCACGACGTTCTGGGCCTCCTCCGCCGTGTTCACGTGCGGGACGACGATAGCCTGAGCGCCGAGGTCGAGAGTCCGGTAGATGAGTCCCTGCAGATTGAGGTGAATCCTGACGACGGAGGTCATTCCCCAGAGGTCGCAGGCGCGGGTGAGGTTGGGAATGTCCTGGAAGTCGAACGGGCCGTGCTCGGCCTCGATCCACATGCCGTCGAAGCCGAGGGGGCCGAGGAACTCGATGATGTCGCCGCTCATGTTGCCCATGGCGACTGTGGCGACGCCGCCCTCGTCCAAAGTCTGTTTCGCTTTATTCTTGCGCAATTCTGCCATTGGTCGGTATGTCTCCTGTCGTTCCGGTTGTCGGACGGGGCGATTATATGTGCCTGTCAGGGAAGCGTCAATTGGGAAAGAGGTCTCCGAAGGGACGGCGTCGGCCTGCATCATTGACGCGCCGAAAGCATGGTGATAGGTTCCAGTCGCCGGACACTAATGGAGAGCCACGTATGCCGACAGTCGAGACCGCGAGAGGGCCAATCGACACGGCGTCCCTCGGATTCACCCTGAGCCACGAGCACGTGTGCATCGGGTTCAGCGGCTCGTCGGGGATACCGGAGTTCCTCGACCGTGACGCCACGCTTGAGAGGGCGATTCGCGATCTGACGGACGCGAATCGAGGAGGCGTGGACACCATCGTCGACGTCGCGCCATACGACCAGGCGCGGGACGTGCGGATTCAGGCCGAGGCGTCGGCGCGGTCGGGGGTGAACGTCGTCGTGTCGACGGGCACCTGGCTCGACGTGCCTCACCTGTTCGAGTACGTTCCCATCGACAGGATCGCCGACTTCTACTCGCGCGAGATCACCGAGGGGATAGAGGATACCGGAATCAAGGCGGGCATCATCAAGTGCGCCAGCGACCGAGGCGGCGTCACACCGGGTCAGGAGCGCGTGCTCCGGGCGGCGGCTCGCGCTTCCATGAGGACGTCTGCGCCCATTATGACCCACACGTGGGCGCCTGAGCGCATCGGCGAGCAGCAGGCGGACGTTTTCGAGGACGAGGGCATCGACCCGAACCGCGTGTGCATAGGACACAGCAACGACACGACTGATCTCGGATACCTGATCGGCCTGCTGCGGCGTGGGTTCTGGCTCGGCATGGACAGGCACAAAGAGAGCGGGCTCATGGGACCGACGTGGCGGGAAAGGGCCGTCGTGCTCAAGCAACTGATCGACGCGGGATGGGGCCACCGCATCATGATCGCTCACGACTGGGACTCGACGATAGGGCTCTTCTCTCCGGAGACCAGGATGGCGCACGACGCGCAGAATCCTGAACGATGGCTGTTCATCACGCGCAGGGTGCTGCCGCTGCTGAGGTCCCTCGGCGCGAGCGAGGACGATATCAGGAAGCTGACCGTCGACAATCCGAGGCGGTACTTTGAGGGAGGGAGTTAGGCTGCGTTGTCGTCTCCCGTCATTCCCGCGAATGGAGACCCATGCATATCCCCTCTCCCGTTCGCGGGAGAGGGCTAGGGTGAGAGTGACGGTGATGACTCAGATATCTCGAGCAAGAGAGTTGAGAAAGCAGTCCACGGACGCCGAGCGCCTTCTATGGTCGAGACTCCGCAATAGGAGGCTGATGGGTCTGAAGTTCAACCGTCAGTCCCCAATCGGAAGATACATCGTAGATTACGTCTGTAAAAAGTGCAGTCTCATTATTGAGATCGATGGAGGACACCATAAAGAGCAAAGTGCGTCCGACATAAACAGGACAGAATGGCTAGGCTCCCATGGATTCAGCGTGATTCGTTTCTTGAACAACCACGTTCTTGAGGATATCGACTCAGTGCTGGAGTCCATTCGGATGACATTGGAGGCGGGGACAACACCCTCACCCTAGCCCTCTCCCACGACGGGAGAGGGGATAAATCGGCATCTGCCTGTTCGTCATATTCAAGTTGACTGAGTACTAGCTACGGCAAAGGTCAAATGCGACCATACGCAGGATGAGTGCTTGCCCCATACCCGAACCGGGGTGCACGAACTACACTTTCAATAGACCCTCAAAAGGAGACAACATTGGAGCACCATATCATCTACAAGAAGGACGGCGTGTACGCGGCTTTTCCGCAGCTCGACCATCTGCAGGACGGGCGAGTGGCCGCGAGCTTCTCGATTTCGTTCAAGCGCGACCACCATGTCATTGGCGATTGGGCCGTGCTTGCGTCAGGAGACGGAGGGCGGACGTGGGCGCCTTCGGACGATCCTGCGATTCCGCACAACTGGCCCGCGCAGACGACGCGAGAGTTCTCGGACCGGTTCAATGACGTCTTGAATGACGGAACGTACCTCTGCGCCGGCTCCACTGGGTCGGAGGTCTGGGACGAGGACCGCCGCGGAGAGGCCGAGGCGGCGGGAATGCAGGTGTGGCCCCACCCGTGGCTGGAGGGGAAGATAGCAGTCCGAGCGCACAAGCTGTTCGTCCAGCACTCGGAGGACGAGGGCCGGACGTGGGTGCGAAGGGAATGGCCCATTCCCGGCTTTCAACAGGTGATTGCGTTCTCGCGGGGGACGATGCTGGAAGACGGCACGGTGCTCGTGCCCGTCTACGGCATGGACACGGACGGCAACGGGCGGAGCATGGTCTGGCGCTCCGGCCCCGACGGGAAGAGAGGCTGGCGACTGCTTCCTCTGGGCGCCCATTCGAAGGACTTGAGCATTAACGAGTCGTCCTTCGTAGAGGTCGAGACGGGGCGCGCGCTCGCGCTTTCGCGGAACGCGACCGGCTACTTCACGCAGATGTGGTCGGACGACGGCGGTCGAAACTGGTCGGAGCCGCTGTTGACCGACATCTGGGGTCCGCACTCCCCTCCCCACCTCCTGAGGCTGCAGGACGGGCGTATCCTGTGCACCTACGGCTACCGTCGCGCGCCGATGGGCATCCGCGCTGTCCTGAGCAGCGACGGGGGCGAAACGTGGGACACGTCGAATACCATCATTCTGCGGGAGGACGGCGGCACGCCGACACAGTCGATGGCGATCACCGACCCGCCCGACCTGGAAGCGCTCCGGCTGTCAGGAGCGGAGTTCCGGAAGCGAGTTGCGGCAGCCGTGATACGCGGGAGCTACCCATCGGAGAACGCAAGACCCGACTTGGGCTATGCGATCTCGACGCAGCTCGAGGACGGGACGATCTTGTCGGTGTACTACATAACGCTCGACGACGGCATCACTCACTGCGCCTGCACGCGGTGGGAGGCTTGAGTCGGGTATGATGTCACGCGAGGCAGGAAATGAAGAAGCGGGATAAGCTCAGGGAATTCAAGGACAAGGCGCGGAACGTCTCGGAAGAGCTCAAGGAGACTACGGGCTCGAAGGCCGGCCGAGTCAGGGACGCATCGAAAAAGGTTGGAGATGCCGCCTCGTCGACGGTCGTCGAGGGATCAAAGACCTACTCCCGCAAGATCAAGGACGCGGCCTCCCCCGTCGCCGGTTCCGTAGAGGACGCAGCTAAGAAGGCATCGGCTATAGGAACTGAGACTGCGGAACGTCTGAAGGGCGGCTCCAGGCAGGGCTTGACCGCGACGACTTCCGCCGCCAACATCCTGCTCTCGACGACTCAGGCGACGTTGGCCAACGGCCTTTCGACCGAAGTAAACGACCTTGTGCAGAATATGGTCAAGGGAAGCCCGACCATATATGACAAGGCGATGGATGCCGAGTTCATAGCTACGCATATAGGTGGCGCTCAGCACCGGCTGTTCGATGGCGGCCACACCATTATCGGCGCTTTCAGGGCCGGGCACGCGGCGTCGCCCGACGACAGCATCATCCAAGAGGCGATGGGAACCGTCCAGGGGCTTTTCAGAGACGTGAGCACGCCGAGCGGACTTCCGCTGGCGAACTGGGACTACGAAACCTATCACAGAGTTGCCGATACGCTCGATTCGAAGTTCTTCATACCGAAGAGCTGGTTCTACGACCTGAATACCTACGATGCTGCGGACCTGCTCGGCGGGGCGATAGGGGCTGTCTCCCTGGTCTTGAATTGGAATCGCGCCGATACCGAGACCTTCGCGCAGCTGGCAGGAGGCATGGGACTGTCCGCCGTTCTTTCTGCGAATCCACTGCTCTTGATTGTCACCGTTGTGGCTCTGGCCAGAGCATTTCACCTGGCTAGAAAGTCGGGCGAGTACACCGAATTCGTGGATGGACAGTTCAAGGGCGTCGTCGGCGCGGGAGCAACAATAGGAGCCGTCTCGCTGGTCGGGATCGCAGGAGGTCCGTGGGGAGTGGCCCTCATAACCGGACTGGTTGTCGGCATTCTGGTGAACAGGGCAATGACCGACGTGAGCGTGGTCCAAGTCAGCAAGGTAGTGAGCAGGCAGGCGGTCGTAACCGCGTCCGAAGCGAAGAGGATGATGAGAGACCGTTACGTGGAGGACCCCAACTTCGGTAGCGTCACCGTCACATTCTGATTGATATTGATAAGCACTCGTTTCGTCAAGGTGCGGAGTAACTAGTACCATGTCAACATGGTTTTGATATTACGATTCACCCTCACCCTAGCCCTCTCCCACGACGGGAGAGGGGATAAAGCGGCATCTGCCAGTTCGTCATTTTCAAGTTGACTGAATACTAGAATATGATGACGTAGAATTAGCGGTGGAATGATAGGCAGCCCTTAGTTTGAAGATGGAGGTACTTGCATGTTGCGAATGAGTCCGCCCCTAGGAGACCTGCTTCGGCCCGGCGACGAAGGGACCGAGAGCAGGGCGCTGCTCGCTAAGCGGGCGGCGGTGATGGATGTCGATACGGTTTCGATCAAGGCGTTTCCCGATTGGAGCGACGACGAGATCAGCGAGGCGAAGGGCTGGCTGGACGACAACGGTCTACGGATCGGAGAGGTCGCCCCCTTTTGGCAGGGACGGCATCTCGGCTTTCACGATCCCGCACTCCACGAAATCGCACTCGCGAGCTACTCGGGGCAGATTCGCATTGCCGCCATGATCGCCGCGCGGTGCGTCGGCTTCGGATGGGGCAAGGAGTTCGGGTGGCCCTCGCCCGACATCTGGTCGGAGGAGACGTGGAAGATGCGCGTGGCGGCTGTCGCGGAGATGGCCGAGGTGGCAGAGCGGGAGGGCATAGACATCGCGGCGCACCCGCTCTACTTCACGCCGCTCAAGTCGGTGGAGCGCTGCAAGAACCTGCTCGACTCGGTCGGGTCGCCGCGGCTGAAGATCCTGCTCGACCTCGTGAATATGTGCGAGCCGTACATGTACTACCGCACGACCGACCTCGTGAACCATGCCTTCGACGAGCTGGGCGAGCACATAGCGTCGGTACACGCGAAGGACGTGAAGATCGCGGGCGGCGGCATCGGCGGAGGCGCGCAGGCGGAGAAGGGCAACCCCATCGTTCATATCGACGAGGCCGTGCCCGGCACGGGGGTCATGGACTATGAGACGATCATGAGGCGTCTCGGCGAGCTGCCGCAGGACATCACGATGCACGTCGAGCACTTCGAGTACGAGGACACGATCGTGGGGCAGCAGTACATCCGCTCCGTCGCCCGGCGGGTCGGGGTCGAGGTGAGGTAGTACAGGTTCCATATGATTTTGGCAGCTTACTCAAAACACCCTCACCCTAGCCCTCTCCCACGACGGGAGAGGGGATATGCTAGTAACCCCGGCGGCGGAGAGACTGAGTGTGACCAAATGTTGAGGTAGCTCACCGAGCGCCTACGGGTGGCGATTGGTCGCAACTGTTCAGACTTCGTGAGAGCGCTCGACACAAAGCCACCGTCATACCCGCGAAGGCGGGTATCCAGAGGGGTGGGGGTGTTGCTCTCATCAACTCTGAACACTTACGATTGGTCCGTCACCCCTCCAACGCCCCTTCGAGGTAGCGGCGGAAGTCGGCGGGTTCGTGGATCAGGGCCTGGATCTCCACGGACGGGATCCTATAGGGGTCGGTGTCCTTGGTGGCGTAGCGGGCGGCCATGGGCGGGCCGCCGTCGGCCTCGTCCTCACCGGGAACGCCGACGAGGTCGGCGTAGCGAATGATGCGCCCGTCTGCCTTGTACTCCGACCCGATGATCCACAGCCTGCCGAACCGAAAGCGTTTCTTGACCTCTGCCTCCGCGATGCTGCTCCAACTCGTGCCGGTGAAGGCGAAGTCCTTTGGACGGAAGCCGAGGTAGCGTTCGATGAGCTCGTTGCATCGGTCGAGCTCGATTGCCATGCGCTCGCCGGTGGGGTCTTCCTGGCTGAGGTCGGACAGGTTCGGATGACTCACGGTGTGCGCTCCGATTGACCAGCCCAACTCTCGCAGCTCGCCGATCTCTTCCCATGTCATGTGATCGTCGGGGCTATCGTCCCACGGCAGGTCGCGGTCGTACTCGCGGTCGTACGGGCGAGTGTACATGAAGAGATTGCCGACGTAGCCGTACTTGGCGAGCGTGTCGTATGTCTCGTAGCGCATGTTCTTGACCGGATGGTCGAAGTCGATCAGGATCGGCCGGTCGGGCAGCATGCCGCTACCGTCCCGCCAAGCGGCGTACCGATCGTAGGTGATGGACGAAAAGCCCATCTCGCTGGCCACGCGCATCAGGGCGTCGAGGCGCTCCACCGGGAGCGGCTTCTCCCCGTCGTCCCGAATGCCGTGACACATGGTGATGGGAATCTTCATTTGTTGTCTCCTCGACGATTGCTGCGGTTCGGCGGGGACAGCATATCACGGAGAGGGAACGCGTATTCGTGGCAGACCCTGTAAGATCGCCGAGGACCTTGTCATAGCTACGGATGGTATTACGGAAGGATGTCTATACAAACCACTTCCATTATGGTAGATTGAGGCATCCGTCGATGGATGCGCCGCGTGATCTTCTGCGGAAGGAATCCACTTGCGCGGCGGAACGAAAGGAGGCGTTGATGAAAACTGAATATCGAGGGGTGACCCTCATTTAGGTAAGGCAGAGACCTGAGCGCGGTGGCTTCGCGGAGCTGTCGCGCAGGGCCAATGCTTTCGGAAGGCAGTCGGGTGTTCTTGGTTTCCCGGATTCGGCCAACCGGGACCGGGATGTCCGGCTGTCTTTTCTTTTTTCTGGATCTCAGAGTAAGCACCTCTCCATGTTATGGGGTCTTGGGGTCCGGTCAAAAGAGCGATGTTGGCGGGGTGAGGGCCTACCGTCTTCGGTGATGTTCGCATAACCTCCGCGTCTGTCATTCCGAACGCAGCGAAGCGTAGTGAGGAATCTAAAATCCTCATCCGCCACTCGAAGTCCCTTAGCTGGACCGCTTCAATTGACCACAGCAGAACACCCTAGTACCGATCCCATCTGAATATGACAGTCAAATTGAGAGGTGCGTATCCCCTCTCCCGTCGTGGGCTGACAGGGGTATGCATTTGACTATCGACCCACTTTCCACTGATAAGAAAGCACCCCCGTCACTGTCATTCTGAGCGTAGCGCAGCGGAGTCGAAGAATCTAAAATGTCTGTCCCAACTAAAGCTGACATAGAGAATTCTTGCGCAGTCTTAACTGTTGGTCACGATACAAGCATAGCACCGGCTATCAGGTCTTGCGGTCATGGATTTTAGATTCCTCGCGGCGCTCGGAATGACAGATAGACGGGAGCCGGATCATAGCTGCAATTCCGTTTTGCCTACCCCTGTCAGCCCGTCGTGGGAGAGGGTGAGGGTGAGGGTGATTTACAATATCAAAACCAGATTGAAACGGTACTAGATTCCTCGCTCCGCATCGCATTGACAGGTGGTTACGCCGATTGCTCGAAAGCCTCCTCTTGCCGGTGTGTCGAAGAAGCCCTGCGGGTGACAACATCGCGGCGTTGCTTTACTATCGGGGCGCTCGGAAACTGAATTGACGGGGGTGTCGAATGGAAGGGCCGCGCGCGTGCACAGCGGAGGACTTCGAGGAGACGATGGCGCTCCTCAACAGCATCTTCAGGGCTGGGTCCGATCAGAGGCTGCAGACCGACTACCCTCTCGTCTTCAGGCCTTCGAGATTCGAGTACATGCGGATCATCAAGGAGGACGGCAAGGTGGTAGCGCACGTGCCGGTGGCGCCGCGCGAGGTCATCGTCAACGACGACCGCATGACGGTGGGGATCATCAGTCCGACGGGGACGCACCCGGACTACCGGCATCGCGGGCACGGCACTCGCTGCCTCCGGGACTGTCTGCGGATCATGAACGAGAACGATTGGCCCGTCTCCGTGCTGTGGACGCGGGAGGCGACGTTCCCGTTCTACCAGAACTCCGGGTACGAGCCCGTCGGGCCTCAGGCGCGGGGGTATCCGCTGAATCCCAGCGAGAACGTGAAGTTCCGGCGAGGGGCGTACGACATCTCGCTGTACAACCCGCGCAATCCCGACCATCTCGACGCCGTCATCGGGATTCACGAGGCGGAACCGCTTCGCATCGGACGGACGCGGGACGACTACGAGCACTACTTCAACCTTCACAAGATGAGCACCCTCCTTGCCCATGAGAACGGTCGCATCGCGGCGTACCTGATGCTAGCGCGCGGGAGGAACAAGCCGGGCTTCGTGGAGGGAGGCGGCGACGCAGGGGCGCTGGAGGCGCTGTACCACCAGGCGCTCGTGCTGGGGACTGCCGGAGATTCCGCATACGCGGTGGCGCCGCTCAACCCGACCACGTTCGGGGACGTGCTGGAGGCGCGGAAGCCGGGAACGTCGGTGCTGGACACCGAGTCGGACGTCGGGTTCCAGATGATGCGGGTGAACTCCCTAGGGAGTCTTATAAGCAAGATTACCGGCCATCTTCGCGAGCGCAGCGCGGCGGGCGTCCAGGGAACGGTGTGTATCGTGTGCGTGGACGACGGCGACGCCGTGACGATCACTCTGCGGAACGGGGAGGCCGATGTCTCGATGGAACGGTCAGGCGAGCCGGTCGAATTGACGCGCAGGGAGCTTACGCGGCTCATCTTCGGGCCGCATCCGGCGGGCGAACCGGTCACCGCCGACGGTGAAGCGGGCGAGGTGCTGGACGCGATCTTCCCGTTCTACTTCCCCGTGTGGGAGCTGGACCACTCGTAGGGGGAGGCCCCCTCTTTGTGTCTCGCCCCGGCGGGGGGAGAGGTTGTTGCCTTCTCTAACCGACCTGCTGCTCTTTCGTGCAGGAAATGAGGGACAACACTCCGGCACGTAAGAGTTGAGTGGGGCGCTACCCTCTACCCTGCCCCCAGTTGTTCAACTGACCCGTTAGGGCTGATGACCGGAAGCTGATAAGGTACCAGGAACCAAGGAACTAAAGGTCGTTGACTCCCTGAATTAGGGTCAAGAGCGCATCGACGAAGAGACCGGACGAAATCGCTGCGACAAGCAGCCACCCCATACGTAACAGTTGCTTCTGCATTTCCTCGGACATTAGTCACTCCTTTCGGTAAGGTGACCGTTTTCCTCACCACGAGCAACCATAGATAAACATAATCGATATGTCAAGAGGTTCAAGTTTCCGATTTCGACAGAGTCGCCCCCGGCGAGGACTGGGGGATGTTCTCTAACCGAACTGGTACTCGCGGGTGCCCGCGATGAGGGCCAGGACTTTGCCGGTGACCCGTGAGGCGTTGGCGAAGTCCTCGGGGGACTGCCATGAGACGGTGCCGCCCTCGCCGGCGACGTACTCGACGAGCTCTTGCCGGGTCTTGCCCTTGACGGTGATGGGGCCCATGAGGTCGAGGCATTGGTCGACCAGGTCGGCGGCGGTCATGGCCGTCCCGTTCGACGCGGCGACTCGGCGGATGATGTCCTGGACGCCCGGGAGAGACGTGTCGCTGAACTTGTCGGACATGAAGTTGACGCGGCGGACGAGAGCGCCGCTGTTGATCCACTCGTGGCCGGTATGCCAACCCTCGACGCTGGGAGGATCGTGGAGGCTCTGGCCCATGAACATCGGCTCCAGGGCGACGTCTTCCCAGTCGGGATGCGGCTCGGAAAGCGCTCCGGTGATCCTGAGCGTGCCGGCGACGACCTCGGCAGGGTTGCGGACGTGTTGGTACAAGGAATCCTTGAAGAAGTCGGACGTGAAGATAGTCCGCAGGACGGGCTTGATCTCGTAGTCGTTCTTGACGAAGGCCTCGCAGATGGTCCTGATGGCCTCGGGGTTGCGCGGCGGCTCGATCGGCCATGCGGGGACCTGCGGCTCGTCCTCGACGAAGAAGTTGTAGAGGTGGCGCGCGATGAAGACGTGACACGCGGGCTGCCGGACGATGATGTCGATGACGTCGAAACCGTCGAGCTTGCCGGAGTGCCCCAGGTAGTCTTTCTCGGCGCCGTCGTGGTTTTCGGGGTGGAACTCGTAGTTCCACAGGTGGGGACCCCAGAGCAACCAGTGTATCTTCGTGTCGAATGCCCAGCCGGTGAAGGCGCGGGAGGCCTCGAAGACGTCCTTTTCGGTGTAGTTGCCGATACCCAGGGAGAACAGCTCCATGAGCTCGCGGCCCCAGTTCTCGTTCGGCGCTCGCTTGTGGTTCTCCTGGTTGTCGAGCCAGTAGAGCATGGTCGGGTTCTGCGCCAGGCGGACGAGCAGATCGCGGTAGTTGCCGAGACCGTGCTCGCGGAACATGCCGATCTGGTCCTGAATCTCGTAGGCGCTCTCGACCTTGTTGTCGCCGGTGGCGAAGACCTGGTGCCAGAACAGCCCCATCTTCTCCTCGATCGGGCGTTCGCTGTTCACCATGCGGTACAGCCAGTTCACCGAGGCGTGGTTGACCTTCGGCGGACGCTCGGAGTCGGGATGGTACCGGTAGAGCAGGTACTCATCGACCTCGGGCTGCTCGTCGGGGTTGAGGAGCCACTCGACGGTCGCGTCGTAGCCTTCGTCGGCCCGCCGCTCGATTTCGTCGCGGGCCGCGCCGAACCCCGCGCGCCGCAGAAGGTGTGCCATCAGGGCGATTTCTTGCTTCGTAGCCATAGTTTCTACCTTAGCTTGAGGTACGAATTAGTGTAGTTTGGCCCCTATGGCGTGTCAACTGGACGTATAATGACGAACCTGCGTAAATTCGATTCGGGGCACGGCTACTGACATGCCTAAACCCCTACCATAGGGATTCCCGCTTTAGGAGACACTTGCGAAACTCGCCAAAGGACTTGTCATTCCGAGCGCAGCGAGGAATCTAAAATGTTATGCCGACCATTCACGGCGCAGGTCCAGCTACGATGCCTGTCCTCGAAGCAAGGACTCTTGATTCCTCACTTCGCTCCGCTGCGTTCGGAATGACAGTGTTCGGAGTGATGCAAAGGCCTCCGTTCGCGGGAATGACGATAGAGGGCAGTAACCACTCACGATACTTGACCACCTGACAAGACGAGATGGACTACAACCCCAGGAGGCGCTGATGAAGCACGGCGTAGACTTCCCCCCGTTTGAGGAGTTCGCGGACCCGCGATTCATGGCGGAGCTGGCGTATGAGGCGGAGCAGGCCGGATGGGACGGAGTGTTCACGTGGGACCACGTCTGGCTGGGCATGAGGGAGCCGTTCGTCGACCCGTGGGTGGCGTTGTCGGCCGTTGCGGCGCGAACGGAGCGTGTCCGCATCGGAGCGATGGTGACTCCATTGGCGCGTCGACGTCCATGGCAGGTGGCGCGTACGACCGTGTCGCTCGACCATCTCTCCAACGGGAGGCTGATCTTCGGAGTCGGACTGGGGAGCCCGATTGACACCGAGTTCGCGGCGTTTGGCGAGGAGACCGACAACAAGGTTCGCGCGAGGAAGCTGGACGAGGGACTCGACATCCTGGCGGGGCTTTGGAGCGGCGAGCCATTCTCGTATGAGGGGGAAGAGTACAGGATCGACGACGTGACGTTCCAGCCGACTCCCGTGCAGCACCCGCGCATTCCCATCTGGGTGGGAGGCCAGTGGCCGAATCGCGCCCCTTTCCGCAGGGCTGCCCGGTGGGACGGGGCAATTCCGATAGCCAACGACGGCAGGACGCCCATCACGCCGGACATCCTCCGGGAGATAGGCGACCTCATCAGAGCGCACCGAACGACCGACGAGCCGTTCGACATGGTTGTCGGAGTCGGGAATGCGATGGACGATCCGTCGGAGGTAATGGACCGCGTCGCGGCCCTGGAGGACGCGGGCTTGACGTGGGCGATTCACAGCTTCGGCTCCTGGGCCGGGAGCTTGGACGAGCGCCGGAGTCGGATACGGCAGGGGCCGCCGCGGTAGCCCGGCGTTGCAGCGTCACATGCGTCATATTCGACTGCCCGCGGCGACGATCATCATCTTTCTGGCCATCGAGTTCCTCGATGAGCTGGTGGACGGCGTCGGGAGCGCCGCGTGGCCGCTGGTGCGAAACGATCTCGATCTGACCTACGTCCAGATCGGCCTGCTGCTGAGCGTACCAGGCATATTCTCCACCTTCGTGGAGCCGGTCATCGGCATTTTAGGCGATGTGGGGTATCGCAGGCTGCTGGTGATGGGAGGAGGCGTGGCGTTTGCGGCGGCAGTTGGGCTGGTGTCGGTGAGCCAGGGTTTTGTCGTCCTGCTGATCGCGTGGATGGTGTTCTACCCTTCGAGCGGCGCGTTCGTCAGCCTATCGCAAGCGTCCCTGATGGACAACGATCCGACGCGGCGTGAGCAGAACATGGCACGATGGACGTTCACGGGCGGCGTCGCGTATGTGCTTGGTCCGCTGGCACTGACTGCGGCGATTGCCATAGGTGTAGGATGGCGCGGAGCGTTTCTGGCGACAGCGATACTCACCATTCCTGCCGTCGTCGCCGCGTACAGACTGCCCCTCGGTGCGGATGAGCGCGGTTCGGATCGGGACACTCCGTCGTTCGGTGAAGGGCTGCGAACCGCCGTAAGAGCTCTCAAGCGCTTTACGGTGGTCAGGTGGCTCGCGCTCCTGCAGGCATCCGACCTAATGCTGGGCATATTCACCGGGTTCTTGGCCCTGTACATGGTCGACATTGCGGGGGTGTCCGAGTCTAAGGCGGCGCTGACGGTTGCAGCGTGGGCGGGCACGAGCGTTATCGGGGAGTTGTTTGTGATATTCGTGCTGGAACGGGTGCGGGGGCTGACGTATCTCCAGTTCAGCGTCATCCTCGTCCTACTTCTCTATCCGGCATTCCTCCTCGCGCCCTCGTTCGAGATCAAGCTCGTCATCGCCGGGCTGCTGGGGTTCGCGAACGCGGGATGGTACTCGATCCTTCAGGGGCAGGCCTACTCGTCGCTGCCGGGGAGGAGCGGGACGATCGTGGCGCTTGGCAACGTCTTCGGGATTTTCGCCTCGGTGGTCCCGTTCGGGATCGGCGTGGTCTCGGCCAACTGGGGACTCGACACGGCGATGTGGCTGCTTCTGGCGGGGCCGGTTGTGCTGCTGTTTGGCCTCATGGAGAGCGGAACTCGGGAAAGTAAAATGCAGGAATAACTGCGTGGAGGTTCACCGCAGAGGGCACGGAGAGCGCAGAGTGAGTGGGATGGGGTATTATGGCGGCGGTTCGGGAGGGACGCTTGAGCGGCGAGGGGAGAACCCCCTTCCTTAGTCCTTCCCCCGGCGGGGGAAGGATAGGAATATTGGGAAAGAAATCCTTCCCGCATTGAGGGAAGGATAGGGAACTTGTCAAAAGGAGCAGGATATGGCGCGGGAACAGCTTCGATTTCTGGTGGTGATGGCGCATCCGCATGACTTTACGCACGTGGCGGGGACGTGCGGGGTACATACGGGTCTGGGGGACGAGGTGACGTGGGTCTCGATGACGTCGGGAAGGATGACTCACAACGAGCGTCTGGCGGATGAGCTCATGAAGCCCGAGAGTGAGCAGGACCCGGCCATCGTCAACCAGTCGGCTGAAAGCTACGCAAGTGAGAAGGCGTCTGAGCTGAAGCAGGTCGGGGCGCTGTTCGGCGTGACGGACGTGCGAGTGCTCCAGTTCACGGACAAGCCGTTCGTGGTGGAGCGGCAGCCGGACTCCATCGAGGTGATGCGGGAGCTCATCCTTGAGACCCGGCCCCACGTGATTTTGTCCCAGAGCCCGTTCGTCGACCGGCATCACGGCATGGCGTCGGCCACGAAGAACGACCATACGGAGACCGGAATGGCGACGATGGAGGCCAAGCTGCTCGCACAGCTGCCGCGATACGGTCAACGGACATCGCCGCATACGGTTCCGGCAACGTTCTTTCCCGGCATATACTTCCCACGCGAGTACTGGGATTTCGCGGTTGACGTGACGGACCAGATCGGGGCGCGCAAGAAGGCCGAAGCGCTGTACAAGTCACAGGGCCACGACGAGGAGTATGCCGCGCGCCGCGTGGAGATATCCGTGGGCCATCAAGGGATGTCGGCGGGCGTCCCATACGCGGAAGGGTACGTGCAGGAGAACGCGCCGACGGTGCCTCACATCGAGCTGTCGCCGTACACGCTCCGCAAGGGGACGGAGACCCGCGCCGACACGATGCGGTCGATTGCGGGGAAGAGGTAGGAACCCCCTCTCTGTATCTCTCCCCCGGCGGGGGAGAGATTTTTGTAAAGAGCAAATGAGTAAGGGCAGGTTTGAAACCTGCCCCTACCGGGTTGCGGAGGATTACGCCAAATTCAGCGCTAGCTTGTCGGGACGGGCTCCATCGGGAGCTTCTGGTCTTCCATCTCGGCGAGGGCTCGGTTGAGGGCGTTCATGTAGGCCCTGGCGCTGGCGACGATGATGTCGGTGTCGGAGCCGCGTCCGACGAAGGTGTTACCGTTCTGCCGGATGCGGATGGTCACGTCGCCGAGCGCGTCGACGCCCTCGGTGACGGCGTCCACCCTGAACTCGGTCAGGGTGTTCGGCACGCCGACGATGCGGTTGATGGCCTGGTAGACCGCGTCCACGGGGCCTGCGCCGGTGGCGGCGTCGGTAACGGTCTCACCGTTGGGGTTGACGAGCTGCACGGTGGCAGTGGGTATCTCGCCGTTTCCGCAGGTGACCTGCACCCGCTCCATCTTGTAGACCTGCACGACGTCCTGCCGACGGCGCTGCATAGACATGAGGGACATGAGGTCGGCGTCGGTCACCTCGCGCTTGCGGTCGGCGAGCTCCTTGAAGTTCTGGAACGCCAGGTCGAGCTGCGACTGGTCGAGATTGAAGCCCAGCTCCTCAAGACGGGAGCGGAGGCCGGCGCGTCCGCTCAGCTTGCCGAGCACGAGGCTGCTGCTCGGCCAGCCCACGGTCTGCGGGTCCATGATCTCGAAGGTGGCGCGGGACTTGATGACGCCGTCCTGGTGGATGCCGGAAGCGTGGCGGAAGGCGTTGGCCCCGACGATGGCCTTGTTGGGCTGGACGGGGAACCCGGTGATGTCGCTGACGAGGCGGCTCGTGCGGTAGATCTGCCGCGTGTCGATGTTGGTGGTCACACCGAGGGCGTCGCCGCGGGTCTCGATGGTCATGATGACCTCTTCGAGGGAGGCGTTGCCCGCGCGCTCGCCGAGGCCGTTGATGCAGCCCTCTACCTGCCGGGCGCCTTCGATGACTGCCGCGATGCTGTTCGGCGCGGCGTTCCCTAGGTCGTTGTGGCAGTGAACGCTGATGATGGCCTTGTCGATGTTCGGGACATTTTCTTTGATGAGGCGGATGCGCTCAGCGAACTCGGACGGGAGCGCGTAGCCGACGGTATCAGGGATGTTCACGGTGGTCGCGCCGGCGTTGATGCAGGCCTCGAGCATCCGGTACAGGTACTCGATGTCGGTGCGGGTGGCGTCCATCGGCGAGAACTCGACGTTGTCACAAAGGTTCCTCGCGCGTTCAACGGAGGAGACGGCCTGATCGAGCACCTCTTCCGGGTTCTTTCGCAGGAGGTCCATCAGGTGGCTGTCGGAGCTCGAAATGAAGGTGTGGATGCGGGGCCGGGCGGCTCCCTCGATGGCCTCCCAGGCGGCGTCGATGTCGCCGGGAACGCAGCGCGCCAGCGAAGCGATGGTGGGTGTACGGACCTCCCTGGCAATGGCGGAGACCGCCTCGAAGTCGCCGGGCGAGCTTGCGGCGAATCCGGCCTCGATGATGTCCACGCCGAGGCGTTCGAGCTGCTTGGCGATCTCCATCTTCTCGTCGAGGGTCAGGCCGATCCCGGCGGACTGCTCGCCGTCACGCAGCGTGGTGTCGAAGATCAGTACGTTATCTTTAGTTGCCATTGTGCTTCTCCCTTGTGCGGTAGGCTTGTTCGTGTCTCTAACCCCTTGGTCGGTTAGTGAGAGGCCGTTACCTAAGGGCGCCGCAGTCCGCCATGCCGAGCCCTGCCTTGACCCGCCATCTCCGGCGAACTACGTTGTATTTCTCCGTTGTGTGCATATTGATTCTCGCTACAGCCTAGATGTTGTCGAATACGCCCTGAAACAGCCCGTCGTCGTTACATCGAACCTCTATCGTTCTGTTGACGGCGTCCTTGTTGATAGGACCGTAGATATGCGGGAATTTCTCCTTCCCGCCCTGCTCGTACTTGGTCTCCGGTTCCAGCCTAGTGGGCATTAGCTCCAAGAGCACCAGATCATCCCTGCACCGGAAGTGATGGCTGGCAACCGGCTCCAATTGGTGTTTCTCAGAGCAGTGTATGAACCCGTCCTCCTCGTATCGATTGGGAGCGTATATCGGCAGGTGGGCCTGTGACTCCCATTCGTCCCCTACGGCTATGTGGTAGATCACTTTCTCAGTAGAGCCTCTTACCCATGCTTATGCGGTCTTCGACCGAGAACCCCAGTTTTTCGTAGAACTCAACGACACCGGAGTTCGAGGCCACCACCTGCAGATTCACTTTCAGGCATCCGAGCGCTTTCAGGGCCTGCTCGATGTAGTCTATCAACGCCGATCCGATACCTCTGTGTCGCTCGCGGTGGTCGACCGCTAGGGAGTAGATCCAACCGCGGTGCCCGTCGTAGCCGCCCATGACGGTGCCGACGATCTTGCCGTCCTCTACGGCGACCAATAACAGGTCGGGGTCGCGAGAGGTCTTTTGCTTGATGGATAGTAGAGGGTCGTTGTGTGGCCCATCGTAGTTGAAGACCTTTGTCCACAGGGCGACGACTCCACTTGCGTCGGTTTCAACGAACCTCCGGATTTCGAATGCCTTCTCCCATGGTTAGTTCGCCTCCTTTAGGCTGTTAGTCCGCGTCCTTTAGGAAACTCATCATGCCGCGGAGCTCGGCTCCAACCTTCTCGATGGAGTGCTCTGCCGCCTCTTTGCGAAGCTGCGTGAAGCGGTGGCGTCCCTCGTCGTTCTCGGCTATCCACTCGCGGGCGAAGGAGCCGTCCTGAACGGCGTCGAGGACCTTCTTCATGTTCTCCTTGACGTGCAGGTCGACGACGACCGGGCCGCGCGTTAGGTCTCCATACTCTGCCGTGTCGCTGATGGAATAGCGCATGTACTCCATGCCGCCCTGGTAGAGCAGGTCGACGATGAGCTTGAGCTCGTGCATGCACTCGAAGTAGGCCGACTCCGGCTGGTATCCCGCCTCGACGAGCGTCTCATAGCCTGCCTTGATGAGGGCGGTGACGCCGCCGCAGAGGATGGTCTGCTCGCCGAAGAGGTCGGTCTCGGTCTCCTCTTTGAAGGTCGTCGTGAGCACCCCGGCTCGGGTGCAGCCTACGCCCCTTGCGTAGGCAAGGCCGATATCGTGGGCGGAGCCTGAGGCGTCCTGGTGAATCGCCAGCAAGCCGGGCACGCCGGAGCCGCGCGTGAAGACCTCTCGCATCCGATGGCCGGGGGCCTTCGGAGCAACCATCGACACGTCGATGTTTTCCGCCGGCACGATCGTGCCGTAGTGGATGTTGAATCCGTGGGCGAACATCAGGGTCTTTCCGGCGCCGAGGTGCGGCGCGATCTCCTGATTGTAGACTTCGGCCTGGAGGTGGTCGGGAATGAGCACCATGACTATGTCCGACTCTTCTGCCGTCTCGTCGACGGCGCCGACGCGCAGTCCGTCGGCCTCGGCCTTCTCGCGGCTCCTGCTACCCTCGTAGAGGCCGACCATGACATTGAGGCCGTTGTCCTTGCAGTTGAGGGCGTGGGCGTGGCCCTGGCTGCCGTATCCGATTATGCCGATGGTCTTGTCCTCCAAGAGGGAGAGGTCGGCGTCGTTGTCGTAGTACATCTCTGCTGGCATTTTTTGTATGGGCTCCGTTTTGGTTTGGGTTTCGTTTACACCGATGCGGCCTCGCCCCAGCTGCGGCCCTTGCCACTGGCTTGCTGATCGTGGAGGTGGCCTATCCACCGCTCCATGACGATGGTGCCGGTGCGCATGACCTCCATGATGCCGAAGCGTTTGACGAGGCCCAGGAGGGACTCGATCTTGTCCTGGTCGCCGGTGACCTCGACGATCAGGTGGTCAGGGGAGACGCCAGCGATCTTGGCGTTGAATATCTCGACGATCTGAATGATCTCGGAGCGCGTCTCGCTGGTCGCCCTGATCTTGATGAGGGCGAGCTCACGGGAGACCACGTTGTCGCTCAACACCTCTGAAACGCGGATCACGTCGATCAGCTTGTGGAGGTGCTTGTTGACCTGCTCGATGGTGCGCTTGTCGCCCTCGACGACGAAGGTCATGCGCGAGAGGTCGGGCTCCTCGCTGTGGCCGACGGCGAGACTGACGATGTTGAAGCCGCGCCGCCGGAACATGCTGGACACTCGATTGAGAACGCCGGGCTTGTCCCGCACGAGGGCGGTGATGGTATGGTGCTGCGCGGAACGGGTGCCGTTCGTGGTCATCGGGCCACCTCCTGCGGCGTGAAGTCGGGCTCCTCGACGAGGTCCTCGATGGTGCCTCCCGCCTTGATCATGGGGTAGACGCGCTCCTCTTCCTCGACGATGAAGTCGATGACGACCGGGCCGTCGTGGGCCATGGCCTCTTCGATGGCCCCGCGCACCTGCACCTTGTCGGTCACTCGCATGGCCTTGATTCCGAAGGCCTCGGCGAGCTTCACGAAGTCGGGGTTCGCGGTGTAGGCCGTGGCGACGTAGCTCTTGTCGTAGAAGAACTCCTGCCACTGGTGGACCATTCCGAGCACGTTGTTGTTGATGATGGCGAATTTCACGGGCAGCCGGTTCTCGACGATGGTGGCGAGCTCGCACATGGTCATCTGGAAGCCGCCGTCGCCCGCCACGGACCAGACGGCCTTGCCGGGCGCGCCGACCTGCACGCCCATTGCGCCGGGAACCTCGTAGCCCATCGCGCCGGAGCCGCCGGACGTGATGAAGGTGCACGGGTACTTGTAGGTGAAGTGCTGGGCGGCCCACATCTGGTGCTGGCCGACGCCGGTGACAACTACGGCGTCGCCGTTCGTCACCTCGGACAGCTCCCTTACGATGAGCTGCGGGAGGAGCTGCTCGGCGTCGCGGATGACGTGCGACGGGTGCTCCGCCTTGAGCTCCTCAATGCGCCGGAGCCAGTCGGTGTGGGTGTTTTCCCTGACCTGCGGATTCAGCTTCGTCAGCACCCGCTTGAGGTCTCCCACGATTGGCACATCGACCTCGATATTCTTGCCGATTTCCGAGGGGTCGATGTCTATGTGTATCTTCTTGGACTTCAGGGCGAAAGCGCTCGGCTTGCCGGTGATGCGGTCGTCGAAGCGCATTCCGAGGGCGATCAGCAGGTTGGCCTCCTCGATGGCGATGCTCGCGTAGGCCATGCCGTGCATACCGGGCATACCGACGCACAGTATGTGATCATCGGGGAACGAGCTTATGCCGAGCAGGGTCGTGATGACCGGAATCTGCGCCTTCTCGGCCAGCTCGCGAAGCTCGGCGTATGCGCCGGAGAAGATGATCCCGTGACCGGCGAGGATAACCGGACGCTCGGCCTCGTCTATCAGCTTGACTGCCTTCTTGATCTGGCTATTGTGGCCCTTCAAGTTCGGCTTGTAGCCGGGAAGGTCGATCTCCAGAGCGCGGTAGTAGTCGTCGAACGTGTCGAAGGGAAGCTCGACCTCCTCGGTCTGCACGTCCTTGGGCACGTCGATGACGACGGGGCCCGGCCTGCCGGTGCCGGCGATGTGGAAGGCCTCCTTGACGACCTGCGGTATCTCCGCGGGGTCCATCACCAAGGTATTGTGCTTGGTGATCGGGAGGGTGATGCCCGTTGTGTCGGTCTCCTGGAAGGCGTCGGTGCCAATGGAGGCGCGCGCCACCTGTCCGACGACGGCAACCATCGGCACGGAGTCCATCTGGGCCGTCGCGATGCCGGTTACGAGGTTGGTCGCGCCTGGGCCGGACGTGGCCCAGCATACGCCGACCTTGCCGGTAACGCGGGCGTAGCCGTCGGCGGCGTGAGCGGCTCCCTGCTCGTGACGAGTGAGGATGTGTCGAAGCTGCGGATACTCCGGCAGCGTTTGATAGAGGGGCAGGATTGCTCCGCCGGGAAGACCGAAGATGTCTACGACACCCTCACGTACCAGGCTCTCGCACAGCAACTGCGATCCATTCATTCGGATTCCCATGATCTTCGCACCTCCCGTCTTCGGAGTTCTCTCTTCTCAACCACATTGCCAGACAACTAAAAAAGTCCCGTCCCACCAAAGGGACGGGACTGTCTGAACTAACATTTCCCGCGGTACCACCCTCGTTCCCTCCGGCCCCCTCTCTGTATCTCTCCCCCGGCGGGGGAGAGATCGTAGGCGGGTAGTCGGAGGACACTCAAGGCTCCATCGAGCCGGCTTCTAACGGGGCCTGACCGCCCTACCCTACGACCGAGTCACCTTCAAGGCGACGACCGATTTCAGGCAGGATGCTCGGGGGCGAGTTCACAGGCACTAACACGCCGGGGCTTCCACCATTCACCCCGTTCTCTATCGCGCGCTGCCCGCTACTACTCCCCTTCTACGCATACTTCAAGTATTCGTATGTTATGCAAGCTCAAGGCTAGCACGCGAGTCGCGGCCACGTCAACCGATTTTCGTACCTTGAAGGCGCGTACGGGATTGCCTGTGGCTAAGGACTCGCCGCGTTCCTGCGGCGCTCTTTCGCTGCCATCTGCTGGAGGGCTTATCAACCACAGCGTCCAACCCATTCTCTGGGTCGTAGATGTCGCGTTCGAGCACGGCGGAGCGGATCATTCAGGCATGTCTTCAGGCAAAGCAAGAGGCTCGTTGAACGCTGTAAAAGTGTACACCCACCGGACCCAAAAGTCCTCGCCGATTTGCTCAGGCAAGTTCCTTCCCCAGACTATCCTGCCTTCGGTCTGTCCTTCGTTCCAACAGGTGACTCCAGCAAGTTCGTGAGTTTCCGAATCTATCGGGTCGTTGACCACCATCTGCATATGCTGTGGCTGTGACGTCAAACGGTAGTGGTACTCCGGTCTTGTGAACTCTCCAAGCCCCTGGCACCAGTCTCTTTTCCTGTAATTTGCAGGCAAGTCAGGGCCTTGCTCGACATGAGTCCAGTCCGCCTTGATGAGCCTGTCACCATCCGGGGTGACCCACAGGTCTACCGTGTCCATGGTTGTCACGTAGTCCTCGACTCCGCGATGCACGGTTTCCAATCGCTTCCCGTCCATGAAATTCACTACGGGGTGTCGATCGTTTTCGTTCACCGGAGCAGAACTCCTTGAAGCCCGGTAGTGAACGGCGCGTTGGCCGTCGATCTCGGAATCCCCAACGAGTTCAACTTGGTCAAAGTGTTTTTCAGCGCCCTCTCGACCCCCTGCAAGCCCTCCAAGCAGGCCAAAGGGGGACCAAGGGTAACCCTCCTTCGGATGCCTCTCGGGATCAGGAAAGAGTTTCCATCTAACGCCAACCGACCCCGAAACCCACGTACCAGCATCAACTTCAAGTGGACCGGCCAAAGGTCGCGTGTAATGCTTGCCATCAACTTTGAGAGACTCATTGCCATGAAATTCGCTTATCAGGCTTACCACCGACCAAAAGACCGAATAATCAATGCGATTCACCATGTCCACTTGATGGTGCTGAACAAAGTCCTGCCCGTGAATGTTCGTACCATCGACCCGATAGAAAACAGTCTCAAAATCCAACAGGCCGTCGTAGGCGCGTGCGATCGCTGCGAACGGGTTCTGTTGACCATCGTAGTCGAGGGCGGCTTGGGAGAGAGGAGTTGGGGACGGGCTCGCCGCGTTCTTCCTGCGCTCATCTTCAGCGGACTTTTCTCCATCCGCCGCCGATTCTACAGCCCACTGGGCCTGTTTATTGAGGGGATAGCCAATCGAATCAAAAGTCCCGAGATCAAAGGTCCCAAGGGGCTCAATAGCGATGTAGGACACATAGATGACAATGATGCCTCCTTGAAAAGCGGCGACGGCCAACTCCCGCCATTCATGCGAAAGGGCCTCGAAGGCCTCGAGCGAATCGCCGCTGAGGTAAGTGGCGATCAAGGGCAACTCAAGTCCCGGTTCGACCTTCAGGAGGAACATCTCCAAGTAGGTGAGCCAATTCGCCATATCGCGCGAATTCATCCAGCCTTCGTTGGCCGTCTTCTGAGCGTCAAACAGAACTTGTCTCAGGCGCGGTCCCAGCAGTTCAAGACGCGCGAGGGCGGTCTTCGTAAGGACGGCGTCTTCAGGCGGGGGAGCGAGCCAAGTAAGAGTGTTCGGGGCCGCATCCGTAAGTGAATCCCACTCCTCAAGTGAATCCGGTTCGGAGTAGATGGGAACGTGGGATAGCTCCAGCATGACTTCGAGCCGTCGCTCGGCGGACGGTTCCATGGCGAGAAGGTAGACGTAGCCCGAAAGGAGGAGATCGGCGTACCGCACCTGTATGCGCCTCGAGAACACAGACGACGAATGGCTACGGGTATCGCGAAATCCCTCGGCTCGTTCCTCGCCAATGATCTCGGCCAAGGGAACCACGGCGTCGCCCCATTGGTCCATCTTGTCGCGCGCGACAAGCGGGATGAGGTCGGGCGGGACACCGAACCAGGCGTAGGTGTCCAACGCCGCTTGAAACGCCGGGGGCAGGGCTCGGTAGCGTGCAAGGGTGTCGCCGGACAGCATGCTTTCGATGCCTTCGTCCGACGGAATGGCGCCGGGAGCACCGGGACTGGCTGGCGCGGGCTCAGCCGGTTCCGGCGGCGTGTACACCTCCAAGGACAGCGCCATCTTGATGAGTTCGTCCAGCACAGACTTGTCGGCTGCGGGTGAGCCGGTGAGCTCGAACCAACGCCCGTCATGCTGGAACACGAGGGTAACGTCGGACGATGAGGTACCCCAAAAGACGTAGCCCGTCGAACCGCCGACATCGACTTGCTCACGGTACTGTGTCGGATATGAACGTGTGACGAGGGTGATGTGACTCAGACGAGTGCCGTCGCCCAGATATGACGGAAGCTGGAACTCCAGCGCAGAGTCTCCCGTTTCTTCGGAGAGCCTTACGCTGCTCAGGCCAAGACCTTCAGGCAGGTAAGAAGGAACGTAAACGATGTTCTTCTTATCTCGTGCAAAGTCATTGAGCTCCAGCAGGGCTGTGTTTTCGAAGCCATGCCGTGTTATGCCGGACACGGTTAGCCAGTCCACCGGATCAGCTTTTCCGAATCGTTTGACCGATTGGGCGATCTTCACAAGCTCATTGATGTCGACGTTCTCCTCTGATTCCCCGAAGACGGATATGTGGAGCCAACGACCATCCGCTTGAAAGTCGAACGCAGGACGGTCCCGAAGCTCCCAGGGGCGTAGTACGGTCAGGCCATCAATCGTCTGTTCTTCGGAGTTAGGTCTGTGCGTAACGGCATCCCAACCTTCGGGGTGTTGATAGATATAGAACACGCCAACGGATTCGAAGCCTATTCCACGTTCCGCATTCTGATAGCTCAACGACGCCTCAATTGCATCACGTAATTCTGGGCGAGTGGTGACGTTCGCCCCGCTGAGTTGGTAGCCGTCGGGAACGTAGGTCGGAACGAAGATTGAACCCACTGTCTCCCTTATGTGGTCGAGGTATCTAGGGTAGTCCGGTTCATACAATGGAGGCGGATTGGGGCCAGCCTGCTGGGTCGGCGGCATCGGTATCGCTGTGGCAGTAGTGGGCGCAGGAGTGACCGAGGCGTCCGGCTGGGCCGCCGGCGCCATGTCGTGTCCATTTGACAGGACGAGGACTGCGAGTCCGAAGCCGAGGGCTACGAAGGTGGCTGCGATAAGGAGGACTCCAACTGTCGTCCAGGCGCTTGAGAAGCCTGCCGCAACCCACCTCGTGCGTACAATAGGCACCAGTCGCTGCCCAAGAGTCCATCCTCGCCGGTCGGCCGGGCTTTGTGATTTCACATGGTTGAGCACGGCCTCCCATTGTTTGGGCGACAGGTCTCCTTTGGGGCCCTCGTGGTCGAAGTGTTGTTTCAGCAGGTTCTCATGCATCGTCTATTGCCTCTGTGCTCCTGACTCGTGCTCGGACAAGACCTGCTCAAGTCGCCTATGCGCCCGGCTCAGGCGCGACTTGACGGTTCCTTCGAAACAGTCCAGCGCCCTTGATATCTCGGGTACCGTGAGCTCGTTGTAGTACCGCAGAATCAGAACTTCCCGATGGTCAGCAGTGAGCAGGTCCAAGGCCTGTCTCAGATGGTGCGTCCGTTCCCCGCGTTCGACCGTCTCTTCCGGCCCATCGGCGTCGCCCGAAACTCCGGTTGCCGCCTCCAGCGGCACGGTGTTCACCCGTTTCTTTCTGTAGTGCTTCCTGGCCTTATTCAGTAGGATCTTCAGCGTCCATGCCTTGAAGCTGCCGTAAGGTCGGTATGAGGGCAGGTCTTTCCAGATTTGGATCAAGGTCTCCTGCATCACGTCCTGAACCGACTCTCGGTCCCGCGTCGCAAAGTAGGCCGTTCTTGCAAGGGCCGTTCTATGCCGTTCAAGCAGCTGCTCGAAGGCATTCCAGTCGCCGGCCTGCGAGCGATGGATGAGCTCTTCTTCATTCAAAGAACTTTCACCTATCATCGATCGTCTCTACCTATAGTAGTCCGCATTTCTGCCAAATCGTTCCATTGTGTCCAGAGCAATGCTGCTGCCGGCGAGTATCCGCTACGAGATACTGTGATGCTACGTGCAACGGGTCACGATCTGCAGCGGCGGACATCTCGCCAGCCACGGCGGCATCGTCAACGAGTAGGCGGCTTGGCGGCCCTCGTGCGGGAGCTAGAGACCGATGAAGTCCCAGCGGGCCAGTTTTGCGAGTGACCAGATGAGGGCAAGCGCGGCAAGGGTGTAGTGCACCCTGCCGAAGAGCGACCACCATCTATCTCGCCACGCCCGAAATGTCAGATACAGGACAACCACGGTCGCAGCCGAGACTATGTAGGGCACGATAAACCACGGGCGGACGGATGAGTAGTATCCGAAGTTTCTGACGAGGTCGTCCGTTATCTCCGGATCGTTGATATCGAGAAAGGACCTGGAGAAGGCCAGCGACGCAAACAGCGCTACCGCGGCGATCACCCGGGCGGGGCCGGCCCACGAATCGGTCGAACTGGGTACCCGGCGGAGGCGGCTTACTATGAAGATAAGCGGCCATATCGTCACTACGGACATCGTTACGAACCAGAACGCGTAGTCCAGCAAGAATTCGAACCGTTCCGGGATTGGCCGGGTGTCGGATTCCCAATCCCACGTTTCCATAGCGCGGGGCCCGTTGTTGAGGTACATATCCGAGAACTTCGTACCGTGCCCAGCCGGGCATTTGGACGCGGGGTTGCGGTTCGGCTCGGCGAGAAATCTTTCCACGAGATGCTGCGCGCATGGGAGGTCTAGGACCACCCCGTGGCCTGCCATCGGAATGACGAATGAGTAGCCGTTGCTGAGCGTCTCGGCGGCGAGGTCGGCCCATCTGGGCGGGGTTGTCGGGTCGAACCGTCCGGAGAGCAAGAGGGTCGGGATATCGCTGACCACAGCTTCGTTCTCGATCGGATCGACCGGCATCCGTTGCCACCATTCACACAGGGCAGGCGCCAAGAGTGGGGAATCGGGGTTAACGAACCTTCTGTGCGTCTCACGATCCGATGCGAGTATATCGTGGTTGACGGATGAGCCATACGAGTAACACGCCATCGACGCCCATGCCGCCGAATTGTCGATTGGCTCGTTGGTCCCTCTGTAGACCGGACGCGCCCATGAATCCGCCACAGCCTCATTTCCGGCGGCGATCTCGGTTATTAGGAAGGGGATGTACGGAATCCACCGTTCGCTCCTTAAAGAAGCGAGCACGCGCCCCACGACGAAGTCTCCATCGAACTCCTCTTCGAAATAGTCGTCAGCGTATCTATCGTAGTACTCGAGAATAAAGGGCTCGGCGGTATACCGATCGACCGCCTTCCAGAAGGTCTCCTCCAGGTTCGGATAGCGCTGGGAGCAATCCCAGTCGGCCTCGCAGTGACGGAAGAACTTTTCAAGCGCAGCCGCCTTGTCAGCATACAGGCTGTGGTATCGATTCACTTGGAGTGGAAGGACACCGTCGAGAATCACGCTTCGTATGTTCGTGGGAAAGTCTCTCATGACGGTGAGCGCCAAGATCGTCCCGTAGGAAGCTCCGTAGAGGTTGAACGACTCGTAGCCCATGGCGGAAGCGATGTCCACAACGTCGGCGGCGGTGGACGCGGAGTTGTACGTGTTCATGTCGATCCCCTGGGCGGTGAGCGTCTTCCTACAGTCTATGAGCGCCTGGATCTTCCAGCGGAGCTTATCTTCGGGGCTGAGATCGAGGTGTCGAATGTCGGCGTAGCCGTGCCGGTATTCGGAACATTCCAACCTGGGCTTGGAGCCGCCGATCCCGCGCTGGTCGAACAGAATGAGATCGCGTTCGGCATACAAAAACCGCGCGTCGTCGATGAACCGCTGGGTCCTCCTCGTCGCGCTTCCGCCGGGACCGCCCGCGAGGTAGATAATGGGATCGCGGTTCAGAAACCGGCGTGTCCCGTGAATTCGGACAACGTAGAGATCAATCGTGCTGCCGCTGAGGGTGGCGCGATCTTCGAGGACGGTAACGAACCCGCATGACAGCGTGACATCGCTCGGCACGTCGAGGTCGTACGGGCAGGCGCTGTGGTCGAAGTCGGGCTCGAAGGGCGATGTCTCGGATGGGGGCGGTTCTTGGGCGAAGGCATGGCCAGTCGCGAGAAGGACGCCGGCAAGCGCGAATAGGATACCTGCGACGAATCGCGGTTTCCAGAAGCGGTGGCGGCGATTCACTGCCATAGACAAAGACTCCTAGGCCTCGCATTGTACACGCCGCATAGCTATGCACCCGTTAGCTAATACCAAATTTGATGCGACGCCACCATGTTTGGGATGGCTGAGCCCAGTGGATTCCCGCCTTCGCGGGAATCACCATGGCCTTGTCAGGCCACATAAGAGAGATGAAAATGGCGGTGGCCGCTCCTGTCCTCACCTGCCCCACGGCAACGGCCGGGGATGGATTCCTGCCTTCGCAGGAATGACGGTGTGGGTGTGTGGCGGGCTATTTTCATAGCAATGACGGTGTGGGTTCTTCCCTAGCGGAGCATTTGAAGAATTGCGGCGCAGTCATGACGAATTGGTCTTTGAGAACACGGAAGTTCAATCATCGCCGTCGTTGGGGGCTTCGGGGAGGAACCATCGCCGGAACAGGTACAACAGAAATACGAGTATCACTCCGAGGGCCCCTAAGGAGACGTTTCCGGCGAAGACGCCGAAGACGAACAAGGCCAGCGAGAGTATGAACAGTCCTACGAATACCCAGTAGAGTGTCACGCTCGGCCTCCAATTCCGGGCTCGGTTCAGGGTGAATCATACACGTTCGAGAGAGAATTGGACTTCGCTAGGGTAGAAAGCGGTCGCTTAATGACATAGGGTAGTGTCGAACACACCTTGAGCATGGAGATGAGATGAGCAGCATTGCCCGAATCCAAGCCACCGTCGACCGTCTGAACGAGGAGAGCAATGGGAGTATCCAAAGATATGGGTTCGAGTTCGACGAGGCCCGCATAGAGTCCTTCCTGCGACACCGGTCGGTCGATGAGACGATCTCGGACCTGACACGACTGGCTGAGTGGCAGATCGGAGTAAACCAGCAGAACCACGACGGCGTGACGTTGACGCCGGTTCTGATGGACTTCCTCGCGGAACCGGGGAACATCGAGGAAAAGCTGGCCGAGCTTGACCGTCTTCAGAAGAACACCCGAATGGGGCACTTCGATCCATGCAACGAGATCGAGCGTGAATTGGAGTTCCACCGGTACAACTGGGCCTACCATGATGTCATCGAGCCCGACTTCGACCCCAATGCGGCGGCGCCATATGAAGAGTTCCTGAAGCTGCCGGCGCTCGCTCCCCAGACCCATGACGAATTCGTTCTCGATGGGCAGAACTTGGTCGATGCCCGACGGGTGGCATACGAGGCTTATACGCTGCTGGGGTTCCTGAGGAAGTTCAGGGCGGGCACGTCGCGTCCGATCATCATCATCGGCAACGACCGGTACGGGCGTCAGTGGGGGATCGAGCCGCTGGAGGAGTTTCTCAAGGACGAATTCACGATAGTCTATCCCCGTGTGCCGTCCCACAGGTCGACTCGCCTTACCGTTCCGCACATGATCCTGGACACGGGCGCCCGCGCCGGACTTGACCGGGGGTCGATTCGATACCTCAGCACCACTATGCCGCACGTCATAGTCGTCGACGCGCGGAACGTGGGACACGGCAAGCACCGGCTGATGATGCGGATGTCGCGCGGGGCCCGGGACCACGCCAACTGGTTCATAGCGTTCAACGACCTCCGGGCGGAAGGAGACGTCTCGAAATACGAGCAAAAGATGCCTCACGCTCCCAATCACTTCCCGGAACTCAAGAAGTGGTTCGGCTTTGTGGAAGTGCAGAGGAAGATACGCCCATGGGTCGAACCGGGGGAAACGTACTCGATGACGATGTGGGCGCCGGAGATCACGGACGAGACCGTGCTTGGCGACTTCAGGGTGAGGACGCGGCAGGTCGAGTACGACTCGGACGAACCGCAGGTGGTGCTGGCGAATCCACTCTTCTACCGCACGGATGAGGACGGCCCCGACATTCACGAGAACCTGCGGGGGAACCGTCCGTACTACTACGACGGGCCGGAACGTCACGTTCGTCACGAGGTCCGGTTCGGGTTCGGCGATCACGGTATAGAGTCCCGAGTAATTGGGAACACGTCGGATGAGCTGGTGGAGGCCGTTCAGGAGTACATGCGGCAGGAGGTGGCGCGGCTGCTCGCGGAGGAAAGCGGCGATGGCGACTAGAACGGGGGACAACGCGCTCCTCTCCGCATACGGTATAATAGGACTTTCGAGAAGACAGTGTCGTCCGGGAACGGTCCGCCGAGCACATCAATGAGTAGAGGACACGCATCGGGCGTCCACGTTTGTGCGTTCGCATGGCAGGCGCACTCCCGAATTACGGAACGTATGCCCCGCTGCAGCAGATGCGCAACTTAACGAATTCACGGCTCGTATCGAGGCGTCTCTTAGACGAGTGGAAGCTCCTATCGAGCGTGTTCATCGGCATACTGGTCGCCGTGACGATCAGCGTAGGTTCAACTGTTTACCTCACGGCCCTTGAACAACTGGCGTTTCGGGTCTCCCTGAACCAGATATCGGCGCCGCTCCTCAATCTCACAGTATTCGCAAAGCGCATTCCCCTCACTACCGAGGCGGTCGAAGAGCTCAGCGAACTCGTCACTTCGATAGCGACCGAGCACATCGAGGACCTATACGCGGGCCATGAGATGTACCTCAGGGGCACGTCCTCGATTGTCGGGACGGACGAGTTTCCTCTGCCGGCAATCGGCGACCAAGAGTCGATGCCGACGGTTTGGGACGGGTTCTTTCACACGCTCACCAACATGGAGCACCACTCAATCTTTCTCGAGGGACGCGCCCCGAATACAGCCGCCATAGAATCGGGAGAAGGCATTACGGTCGAAGCGACCATATCGGAACAGGTGGCCGAAGAGTCGAAACTGGGACCCGGAGACTCGGTAATCGTGGCCACTGACATATTCGTGCCGACGAGAATCACGGTCAAAATCGTCGGCGTCTTCCAAGCCGACAACCTCAAGGACGAGTACTGGAGCACGGCGGCCATCGTACTCACGTCCCAATCGGCGGCGGCGCAAGGCGGCGAAGAATCGGGATTCCCTCCGCCCGACGGCACAGTATGGGACGATAACCAGGACCTGGCCATCGGGCTGTTTGTTCCGATCGAGGTGATGACGGAGGTCATCGGGCCGGCAAACGAGCGGACTTTGGCCAACCCCATCGTCTTCGGGAAGATCGACAAGGAGAATCTGGGCACGTGGACGGCGGCGAGGTTCGTCAAACGTCTGGACATGATCGAGGACGAGGTCATTGACACGATACCCGGCGCAACGGTGAGCTCGGGAACGGTGCGCGGTCTCATCGCGAACGTTGGACGGCGGGTGTTCTTTTCGAGGATACCGCTGCTGTTCCTGCTAACGATCATGGTCGTTACCGTGCTGTTCTACATGACGATGATGGTCTCGTACCTTGCCAAGAGCCGGGAGCGGGACTCCGCGCTGATGCGGACCCGGGGCGTGGGGATCGCAGTACTGCTGCGGCTCTACACGCTCGAGGGGATAGTGATGTGTTTGCTGGCGTTCATTTTAGGACCGTTGATCGCGTTCGGAACGATCACCGTCATTGGGCTTGTGCCGCCGTTTCGCTCTACGACCGGGGGCGAACTTCTGCTAGTGCGGGCAGAGCCGATCACGTTCGGCATGGGGGCAGCGATAGCCCTGCTGTGTCTATTCCTGTACGTGGCGTTCGGCGCGGCAGGCGCTCGGAGCGGTCTGCTCGTGCAGAAGGCGCGGTCCGCGCGTCCGGCGACGATGTCGTTCTTTCACCGCTATTATCTCGACGTGGCGCTTGTGGTTATCGGCGGCCTGGTGTTTTGGGAGCTTCAGAGCAGAGAGCAGATCGTTTCGAGCGGACTCTTCACGGAGCTTCAGGTGAACGAGACGCTGCTGTTCGGCCCGATCCTGTTCCTCATCGTTGTGGCCCTGTTCTTCATGCGCCTGTTTCCGCTATTCGTCCGCTACATCGGGGGCGAGTCTCCCGGCCTCGTGCATCTGCTCACGGGTCTTTCAGTCGCGGGGCTGGCCGGGGGCGCCCTGTTCTTCGGTTACCAGGACGGGACACTCTCGGAAGCGTATGCGCCGGCGGCCATTGCTCTGGCAGCGGGTGGGGCGTATTACGTGACGCACCGGTTCATTATAGGCGGCCGGCGGTGGCTCGGCGTCGGGGCGCAGGCGGGGTTGGTCGCTGCATACGTGCTGACGGGGGACATTCAGCCGCCCAATACCCTTTTCGTCGCCGAGATCGGTCTATTGGCAATCGTCCCGGCCCAATTGGTGTACCAGCTGTTATCCTTTGCTACCCGATCCGCGCCGGCGTGGCTTTCCATCAGCCTTTGGCACATGGCACGGAATCCGCTTCAGTACACGTGGCTCGTGCTTCTGCTCGTGCTGGTAACCGGTCTGGGCATCTTCGCAACGACGGTGGGGGGCACATTGACGCGCAGCCAGGACGAACAGATCCAGTTCGACACTCCTACCGACATGCGCATTCAGGGCACGCCCCTGTTTCTCAGCGAGGGCCTGGGTGGAATGCGTGAGGAGTTTGTCGGCACGCCGGCGATCGATAGCGGCGCGCTCGGATACCGAACGAGCGCTTCTATTGGGAATATCAGTATGCAGCTTTTGGCGCTGGAACCTGAGGCGTTCGCCGACATCGCATGGTTTCGGGACGACTTCGCGGACGCCGACTTGGAGCAGATCATGGGCATGATCGCCGTGACCGATGGGTATAACGGGATCACGATGCCGGCCGATTCCCGGAGCATCGGCCTGTGGATCAAGCCGCTGGAGTCCCAGCCGCTGATGTCCGTTTGGGTAGTTGTCCAGGACAGCGCGGGCACCGTAAGAACCGTGTCGCTGGGCGAAGTCGGAGAGCTGGAATGGCACGCGGCAAGCAACGAACTGCCGGCAGACCTCACAGGACCATTCGACCTTATGGCCGTATCCCTGTACGAGCCGGGAACGACGACGCAGACTTCAGGCGGAGGGACTCCAGGAACGGTGCTGTTTGACGACGTGTACGTGGAGCTCTCGGACGGATCGAAGCGGGTCTTGGAAGGGTTTGAAGGCGAGAATGTTTGGTCGCCCATTCCCACGAATTTCTTCAACTCGGACGTACTCTACACCTCTCCGGACGACCCGTTCACCGGAGCGCGGTCGGGCGTGTTTACGTTTGGGACGGACAGGAACCGGTCGGTCCGCGGGATATACGACGCGTCGGGCCGAGGCGTCATCCCGGCCGTCATAAGCCGTGGAGTTTCCGAGGCCACGGGTCTGCGACCCGGCGTGTCTCAGATCGTGAGCGTATCGGGCTGGCTGGTGCCCGTGGAGATCGCAGGGGTCATCGACCTTTTCCCGACACTCAATACGGCGAACTCGGGATTCATGCTGGCCGATCTCGACGCGCTGCTGACATACATGAACATGATGAGCCAGCTATCAACCGTGGAGGCGAACGAACTGTACCTTCAGAAGACGGGATACTCGCCCGATATCGTCGAAGAGATCACCGAAGAGATGGAATCGATCCTCTTGAAGGTCAACGACACCACGGAGCAACGGGAGGAAATCCGTCGGGACCCGCTGCAAAACGACGGATGGCGGGCGCTGGTCTTCATGGCCTTAGCGGTGGTGCTGCTGGCCGCGATCTTCGGGTATGTGGCGTATATGTTACTGGTGGGGGAGAGCAGCGAGCATGAGATGGGATTCCTTCAATCGCTGGGGCTCTCGAAGATTCAGCTTCTAGGTCTGCTCAGCTGCGAGCACTTGACGGTCGTGGCCCTGGGGCTGAGCGTCGGCACCTGGGCGGGGTTCCAGATGAGCCGCCTAATGGTCGCACCGCTGGCCGTGTCGGACATCGGGCAATCGATAATCCCGCCGTTCATTCTGGTAACGGACTGGTCGTTAATGCTCCCGACGTATGCGATGATTCTGGCTATTTTCATCACGGTCATGTTCGTCCTGTACCGCTCGATTGGGAGGGCGAAGCTGTTCGAGTTGGCGCGTGGCGGAGAGGCATAGTCTGCCGGCAACCAAGGAGTGGAAGGTAACCTGATCGATCCGGCAACGTAATAATAGGCAGTGAACTTTTCTCGCCGGGGAGATTGGGCTACAATCCGATCCGACGGCGCGGAAGTCAGAGGAACCCGAAACTAAGGAAGGTGGAATGGTCTCAGCCGTACAGCGGTTCATCTCCGCTTGGCAGTTCGTCATTAAGCGAAGCCTAGCTCACTGGAAACTGCTGTCTTCAGTAGTCTTGGGCGTTCTGCTGGCATCGTCGATCATGTCGGGAACGGTGATCTACTTCGACGCTCTGCGGGAGATCGCGCTTCGCAGCACCCTCTCACAGTACTCCGAAGCCGAGATGCATATCATCATGCAAGGGCAGCGGGGCCCGGTCAACGGTGAAGAGGCCCTGCGTGTTTCGCGTGTCGTCGATGGAGCAGTCGCGCAGAGGCTGGAGTGGCTCATTGACGGCAGGATCCACGCGGCAAAGACCCCGACGATGTTCCTGACGGCTCCGGGACAGGAAGCGGTCGCCGGAGACGATAACGCGCGCACTTACTTCGCCTACGTTCCCGATATCGAAGAGCGGATTATCATCCGCGGCGGAACTTTTCCTAGCGTGAGTCCGGTCAGCGCCCCGGGGGAACCGTTCGCTATTGAGGCAATGGTCCCGGTTGAGGCAGCGGAGTTGTTCGGCGCGCGTATCGGCGACCGGGTGTCGGCCGTTCTGCCGTGGTCGGACGACCTCGCCCACGTGGAAGTCGTTATCAGCGGCATCTTCCAGCGGGAGAGGCCGGGTGCGGAGGTCTGGCAGCTCGAAGAGGCGGTGCTGGAGGCGGCTACCGGCGCCAGCTTCAGGACGATGCCGTTCCACATTTCGGAGGACGCGTTCCTCGGTACTCTCGGACCGCGCCTGCGGAGGATGGAGGCGACCTACGCCTGGCTCCTGATGACCGATACGGACCGCGTCAACGCCAGGAACAGCACCGATACGCTCTCGGACATCAGAGGAACGAACTCCATACTGAGCTCGACGCTGTCGAGCTTCCGACAGACTACGACGCTGGACAATGCCCTCGATGAGTACGACCGTCGGCTGTTCTTCAGCAAGCTGCCGATGTTCGTCGTGCTGGTGCTCATCGCAATCGTCATCCTGTACTACGTCGCCACGCTGTCGTCTCTGGTCGTCGAAGACCGCCGGAACGAGGTGGCGCTTCTGCGGAGCCGCGGGGCCAACTCGACGCAGATTCTGATGGTGTTCGTCATGGAGGGGCTAACGATAGCGGCCTTATCGGTCGTGTTCGGGCCTCTTCTCGCGGCCGCGTCGGTGAGCGTGCTGGGCCTTACGCCGGCGTTTTCGGACCTAGGGGCGGGAGGGGTTCTCACCGTGAGCCTGTCGACCGGCGCGTACATGATGGCTGCGCTGGGCGGTGTGCTGAGCTTCGTCGCCCTCATCTTCCCGGCATTCCGCGCCTCCCGAATGAACGTAACGCAGGAACGCCAGAGGGCTTCGAGGCCGACCGACCTCCCGTTCTTTCAGAGGTATTACCTCGACGTTTTGCTGCTGATCGTCGGCATCCTCCTGTTCAGGCAGCTGACCGAGCAAGGATCGGTCGTGGCGAGGAATCTGTTCGGCGAGATCGCGGTAAACCAGATGCTGCTGGCGGTGCCGGGGATCATACTCGTCGCATCGGCAATGGTTCTGCTGCGCCTGTTTCCCGTCGTGATGAACTTACTCAGTCGCCTGCTTTCCGCCTGGCTTCCGGCGGGCATGGTCATGGGCGTGTGGCAGATGGCGAGGAACCCGGCCCACTATGCGCGGTTGTCTCTGCTGCTGATCCTGACAGCAGGACTTGGGATTTTCGCGGCAAGCTTCAGTGCAACACTCGACCGCAGCTTCATCGAGAGGGTACTGTTCTTTACGGGGAGCGACGTGCGTCTGAACGGGAACGTTCCCGTCTCATCTTTTCGTCGGGGCCTTTCTCCCGAAGACCAGTTCAAGTCGACCAGCATCCTAAGGGAACGATACGAGCGGATTCCCGGTGTGGACAGTGTCAGCTTCGTTCGAAGGAGCTCAGGGCACGATCTCACGAAGCTATTCGGAAGCACCTACGACATGGTGGCTGTCGAACCCGATATCTTCCTCGACGTTGCATGGTTCCGGGAGGACTTCGCGGGAAGACCGGTGAACGAGCTGCTTTCGTCTCTGACGACCGACCGGGGACCTGAGGGCGTTGCAATACCGACAGGATCGACGCATCTAGTCGTGAGGATAAAGCCCGACCGACCTCACTCGTCAGTCCTCATGACGGCACGCATAGGGGACTCTCGCGGCCGATACTACACCTACCGGCTGGGCGTATTGAATTTCGCCAGTTGGGAGGAACTGATCGTCGACCTAACGGCCATCGGAGGAAGGGGACAGCCCTCGACGGCTCCCTCGGAGCCGTTATTCTTGGCGTCGATAGCGATTCAAGAGCGTAGGGGCGACCGACAGCTTCAGCCCGGTTCCGTATTAATAGACGAAATCAGCACGATGAGCGCTGGCGGCGCGTCGTCCGCAATCGAGTCGTTCGACTCCGTTGAAGACTGGAGCCTACTGCGTACGAGTGACACGGCGATTGCGGATGTTCTGCGTCCGGCAGACGTGGGATTCGAGGACGAGTCCGGATCCGCGCTCTTTTCGTGGGCCGAGGGCCCGTCGACCTCTGCGCGGGGGATCTTCCACGGCGAAATCTCGTCCCTGCCCGTGCTCGCCAGCAGGGGGTTCAACAAGAAAACCGGACACAAGGTCGGCGATGAGTTCGACGTGTCGGTCTCGGGGCATCGAGTTCCCATACACATCGTCGATGAGATGGAATTCTTCCCTACGATGAACCTGAGGGAGAAGAGTTTCCTGGTCTCCGACATGGACTCGCTCGTGAGGTATGCCAGCATGGGCTCGCTATCGGGCGAGGTGCTGCCGAATGAGCTTTGGATATCGTCGGATTCCACGGGGGCCGAGCGTGAGGCCCTGATCGAGCGGCTGAACCTCAGCGGGGGCTTTCTGATCGACTCTTTCCAGGACAGGGACGCCCTCCTGGCCGAATCGAAGGTCGACCCGCTCGTGAAGGCGGGATGGCGGTCGCTGCTGTTCATCGCGTTCTCGTCGGTGCTGGTATTGAGCTGCCTTGGGTTTCTCGTGCACGCTTACATATCTTTCAGGAACCGGCAGCTCCAGTTCGCCTTGCTGCGAACCGTGGGGTTCTCGATGCGGCAGCTTGTGACGATGGTCTGGCTCGAGCAGATGCTGGTTATCCTCGCGGGACTCGCGCTCGGAACGTGGATGGGCAGCAGACTGGGCGCGGTGATAATGCCATTCTTAGGCCACGACGACTTCGGTTCTCAGGTCATGCCGCCGTTCGCAATGCAGATCAACTGGAACGTGTTGATCCTGACCTACGTGATTATGTTCCTCGTGTTCGCCGTGATAATCTTGGGGATGATATGGTTCGTCAACCGCATCTCGCTTCAGCGCGTGTTACGGTTGGGTGAAATTGGCTAGAATGAGATTGGGAGGGACATCGTGAGAGCGGAAGACTATATCGTCTGTGAAGACCTGTTCAAGATATACAAGATCGCGGACCTGGAGGTCGTGGCGCTGCGGGGTCTCGACCTTGTCGTGTCACGTGGCGAGGTCATCGCCGTCGTGGGGGCCAGCGGCAGCGGAAAGACGACTCTGCTGAACATATTGGCGGGGTACGACACGCCGTCGGCGGGGAAGGTCCGAGTCGGAGACCGCGACCTGCTTCGCATGGGCGGTCGCGAGGTGGAAGACTATCGCCGCCACGAGGTGGGGTTCGTTTGGCAGCAGACGAGCCGCAACCTGTTCCCCTATTTGAGCGCCGTCGAGAACGTAGCCCTGCCGATGATGCTGACAAACATCTCGCCGAAGGAGCGGCAGGAACGGTCGGTTGACCTGCTCAACCTCGTGGGCCTCGGTCACCGGCTCGACCACACGCCCGAGCGCCTGTCGGGCGGTGAGCAGCAGCGGGTCGCCATAGCGGTCGCATTGGCCAACCATCCGCCCCTGCTTCTGGCGGACGAGCCTACGGGAGAGTTGGACGACGCGACGGCAAGCGAGATACTCGACCTGTTCGGTTCGGTAAACAGCGAGCTCGGGACGACCATCGTGGTTGTGACCCACGACAGGGACATCGCCTACAAGGTCGGGCGCGTCGTGATGATTCGAGACGGCAAGACCTCGACCGAGGTCCGCCGCGCCCATTCGTACGAGCGGCAGATTAGGGGTGAAGCGGACGTCGAGACGCCGCTCGAAGAGTACACCCTCGTCGACGGGGCCGGGCGTGTGCAGCTGCCCCGCGAGTATCTTGACGAGGTGAAGATACGCGATCGTGCGCGGGTGACGGTGGAGGACGGCAAGGTTACCATCGTATCCGGAGAGGAATGAAATGAGCAGTTCCCAGGTCATCATCGACATAGAAAACCTAACCCGGGTGTACGACGTGGGCGCGGAGCAGGTCACGGCTGTGAAGGACGTGACTCTGCAGATCCCGCCCGGCCAGTTCATCGCGCTCGTCGGCAGGTCGGGGTCGGGCAAGACCACGCTGCTGAACCTCATGGCGGGCCTCGACAAACCGACGTCGGGTACGATCCTCTTCGAGGGGGAGAGCCTGACCGAGATGGGGGAAAAGGAGCTTACGAACATCCGCCGCCACAAGGTGGGCTTCGTCTTCCAGGCGTTCGGTCTCCTTCCGCTTCTTTCGGCGTTCGAGAACGTCGAGCTTCCCTTGAGGATCTCGGGATACCGCGTGGGCGAGCGCGAGGAGCGGACGCGGGAGGCGCTCGGGATCGTCGGGCTGCTCCCGCGCGCAAACCACCGACCGTACGAGCTATCGGGAGGCGAGCAGCAGCGGGTCGCCATCGCTCGCGCCATCGTTACAAGGCCGCCACTCATCTTGGCCGACGAGCCGACGGGCGAGCTCGACTCGACGAACGCTCAGTCGATCTTCGGTCTCTTCCGCGAGATGGTGGAGACGCACGGCATCACCGTAGTCGCCGCGACGCACGATTCCACCCTGCTCGCAATGGCCGACCAGGTGAACGAGATGCGAGACGGCAGCATCGTGGGTCACCTCGAGGGTGACGATCTTCAGAGTCGGTTGGAAGACATTCAGGCGAGCCGCTATCGCGATAGGCCGTCCGTCGAGGTTGACGAGAGCGACGACGAGCCCGAAGACTCCGATGAGGCACCTGCAAGCCAGCCGGAAGCAACGGAACCTCAGTCATCGGACGAGGGTACCGACGACGATGCAGGCGAGACCACCGGACAGGACGAGGACTACATCAGCCGCTTCCGTCGACCGACCGATGAGTAGGCCAAGAGTCTACGTCAGCTGATCGCCCGCGTTCCGTAGTTTGCCAACGGTTGGTACTGGGGCCGCTCCTGGTGATTGGCGGGGTCGCAGTGGAGCAGGTCGGGTACGCTGTAGTCGAGCACCAGTTCGCCGTCGACCTGCCTATACAAGATATTCTTGAGCCAGTTGGCGTTGTCGGTATCCGGATAGTCGTCGCGGAAGAAGGCCCCCCTGCTCTCTTTGCGTTCCAGTGAGCCGATGAAGTGCAGTTCCGCCGACAGGAGCAGGTTACGCACCTCAAGGGCTCGCGCCCAATCGTAGCCGCTCCGCGCTTTCAGCTTTTCCGTCTCGGCCCGGATCTGTCGGATGCGGGACAGGCCGTTCGTCAGCCCCTCCTCGTCCTTGATGACCCACGCATAGCGTCGAGTGGCGGCCTTGATCTTGCGCTTGACATCGCTGGGCTTTACGGTCGCGGAGTTGTCAATGGTGTCCGCCGCGTCGGCAATGCTTGCCTGAACTTTGGTGGGATCGGCTGAAACGGCACCTGTGGCTCCGGCGGCTTCGGCTGCGTAGCGCCCTGCCCGTTTGCCGAAGACGACGGTAATCATGGAGGTGTAGCCTTCGGGCCGGGCATGGCCGTAGACGCCGCCGGCCACTGCGCCTGTAGCATAGAGGCCGGGCACCGTCGTCTCGCATTTCTCGTTGATCGAGACGCCGCCGATGGTGGTATGAGCGCGAGGCTCCGAACCGATCGGCTCATGTCGAAGGTCGATGCCGCGCTTTTCGGTCTGCTCCCGCACCAAGTCCATGAACCACCAGGGCATGTTCTTCTTCTCGAACGCGGCGCTCATGTCGAGCATTACCTTATCGCCCTTGAATCCCCGCCCCTCTTTGATCTCGTTCCACACCGCGTATGTCAGGGGCTCTTTGGCGAAGTTTCGCGGATCGTCGATGCCATACTTTGGTAGGAAATCTTCGTTGTTGGAATTGAGGAATTTTGTGCCTGGGGGAAAGCCGACGGAAGTGGCGACGAACTGCGAGGCCTCCATTCCGGTCAGGTCGGCTCCGACCCTGTACGCTGCCGACTGGCCGTCGCCCGTTTCGAACGGAGAGACGGTCGTGGGGCCAAAGATATGGCTGTAGGTGCCTGTCGCCAGGATCGTTGCCTTGGCTTCGACGACGAGGATTGTGGAGCGGCGACAGTCGAGCACGGTTGCACCGACGACGCGACCGTCGTTTGTCAGGAGGTCGATGAGCACGGAGTCGTCCATGACGGTGACGCCGCGGCTCTCGATCTGGTCCATCAGGGCGTCCATCATGGCGATGCCGGGAGGGGAGCCGTAGGTGAACCGACGGTGACTTCCGCCGGGTTTGAACGTGAAGTTTCTCGTGTGGGTGTGCGCGGCGGAGCGGTAAAGGGCGATGCTTCCGTCGTCCTCGCGCTGGAAGTCGACGCCCCATTCGGCGAGCTCCTGGACTCGCTCCATGGTCTCGTCCACGAGGATTTTGGCGAGCTTCTGATCGGCAAGAAAGCCTCCGAAGGAGACCAGGTCGCACATCGACGACATATTCGTGTCGCCGTTCTGTCCATTGAGGCCGACGACTGCGCTGGTGCCGACGTTCAGGGTGCAGCCGCTGTTGCCGAACTTGCCCTTGACCACCATGGTCACGTCGGCGCCGAGGTCGCGCGCCTCGACGGCGGCCCGCAAACCCGCGCCGCCTCCGCCGATGATGAGAACGTCCGTCGATATGGTCTCGTACATCTGAAGTCCGCTCCTGTGCTTCCTAAGGTCTAGGGTAGCTATGCTACATCACAATCGTCAAACACGGTAGACGTAGATGTCGTTCGAGGTGGACAGCCATGATTTGCCTAAGTGAATGGTCTGAGTGGGTTCCCACGTCGGGACGGGGAAGGTGTTGGTGAGTACCAAGGTACCGGGTCGAAGCTCTCGCTCGAATTTCGGGCCCAGCTTCCGCATCGCGGCGGGGTGAAGGTAGACGACGACCACGTCCACATCGGTCAGGTCGTCGTCGAAGACGCTTTGCCTGTGGAGAGTGAGGTTCGAGCGTCGAACGACCATGCCTTTCAGCCGCGAGTATAGCCAGGGGATTGGCGAAAGCTCGTAGCCGACGACCTCGGCGTTGGGGAAATGCTTGGCGATGGGATATGCGAGCGTACCCCAGCCTGCGCCGAGGTCGACGATCTTGCCGTCGGTCGAGTTGGGGATGAGTTCAATGAACGTCGCGATGGCCTTGCGGGAGCTGGGCATGGGGGTGATGCCGAGCTTGATGCCGTAGTAGATGACCGACGCGATGGCGAGGAGGAGGAGGCCGTTGAGGAGGTATGGGAGCCAGTTGGGGATCATTGGGGTGGTATTCCAAGGGCGAGTTTGAAACCCGCCCCTACGGGAGGTTTCTTTCGTAGCAATTAGCCATGCTGGTTGCCACCGGCACTATGGAAGATGAAAGTGGCATAGTCGAGTGTTGTGAGCACCGGGGACTGGATTCCTGCCCCGTATCGGGGTACGGGGTGACGTTCCTGCGCAGGAATGACGGTGTGGCAGTGGCAAAGCGGCTAATTTCAGAAGAATACATGATCGCTATTGATTGAGGTACGGTATTCGGGGTGGTGGAGGCGTGTCAACGGGGCACAGCAGCTTGGACGGTCTCGGAGGGGCTGTGCTACAATCCGCGCGGCTGATGAACCATAGTGTAAAGGAGAGACGTGCATGAGGCTGGTACTGTTCAACGACTTCACTCCGGGCGTTCTGAGGGGCGACAACGTGGTGGACGCGTCGGGGGTGATTGAGGATATTCCGCATATCGACGCTCAGACGTGGATGCGCGGGCTGATCGACTGTTTCGACGACTACAGGGGGAAGCTCGAGGACGCGGCGGCCAACACGGAAGGCGTTCCGATCTCGGACGTTCGTCTGCGGTCGCCGCTGCCGGAGCCGACGCGGATCGCCTGCATGGCGGGCAACTACCTCGAGAACGGCAAGTTGCCGTTCCCGACGGATAGGGAGGCGTTCCTGAAGTCGCCGAGCGCTGTCATCGGGGACGGGGACACGGTGGAGCTTCCGGACGCGCCGGTGCCCCACTTTCACCATGAAGCGGAGCTTGGGCTGGTGATCGGCAAGACTTCGACGGACGTGCCGGCGGAGAAGGCAGCAGGTCATATCTTCGGCTATCTGAACTTCATGGACGTGTCGGCGCGGGGCGTGAACCCGAACGGCGGCAGCAGCTTCTTCTGGGGCAAGTCTTGGGACACCTTCTGCCCGCTCGGTCCGGTGATCGTCACGGCGGACGAGGTTGAGGACGCTCAGAACCTGGACATCAAGCTCTGGGTCAACGGTGATGTGCGACAGAACCACAACACCAGCGACATGGGGCGAACGGTCGAGGAGACGGTCGAGTTCATCACGTGGATCACCACGATGAAGGCGGGGGACGTGATCGCCACGGGCACAAACCACGTGGGGCTCGGTCCGATCCAGCACGGCGACGTGATCACCGAGGAGATCGGCGACTTCGGGCTGCTGACGGTGAACGTCACCGACCCGTGGAAGCGGACGTGGCCTCGCCTGCCATTGAATGAGATGTCGGCTTTCGAGTCGTCGATTCGGTCGAAGAGCCAGGCGGTGGATTAGGCCCCCCTCTCTGTATCTCTCCCCCGGCGGGGGAAGGACTGTAGGTTGGAGTAACTTTCCTCCGGAGGATCACCCTCACCCCAGCCCCCGTATCGAGTACGGGGCAAGCTCTCTCTCGCGAACGGGAGAGGGGGTTAGCGCGAGCGGGCGGGTTTGAAACCCGCCCCTACCGGATCATGGTCTCGTTACCCTTGAATGTTATGATGTTGAATCACTGGGTAGGGACGGCAGTCGCTTCATGACACCCGTTAGTCGAAGGAGAGGGTGCTGCGGGCGACCTCGCCCTTGCCGAGGGCTTCGAAGGCGTCGTTGATCCGTTCGACGGGGTAGGTCCGAGAGACGAGCTCGTCGAGCATGAGTTCCCCCGACTTGTAGAGGTTGAGGAGCCGGGGGAAGGTAATCAAGGGCTGTCCGCTTCCGTAGAGCGATCCCATGACAGTCTTTTCCATCATCAGGTCGCGCGCGTCGATGGTGACGGGCGTGCCGTGGGGGGCGTGGCCGACCCAGATCGACATGCCGCGGTTGCGGGTGCATTGGATGCTCTGGAGGAAGGGCTTTTCCACGAGGCCGATGGCCTCGAAGGCGTAGTGCACGCCGAAGCCGTCCGTCAGCGACTTGATGGCCTCGACGGCGTCCTCCTCGCCCGCGTTCACGGTATGGGTGGCGCCGAATTCCCTGGCCATGTCGAGCTTGTTGTCGAGGAGGTCGACGGCGATGATGGTGGTCGCGCCGGCTATGCGGCAACCCTGTATGACGTTCAGTCCGACTCCCCCGGCACCGAAGACGGCGGCGGTCGTTCCGGGCTGGACCTGGGCGGTGTTGATAGCCGCGCCGACGCCGGTGGTGACGCCGCAGCCGATGAGTGATGCCTGCGGAAACGGAATGTCCTTGTCTATGGGGATGGCGGCGACCTCGCTCACGATCTGGTAGCTGCCGAAGCTGCCGACTCCCACCATCTGGTTGATCTGCCGGCCGGACTGCCGAAGGGTGGGCTTCTGCTCCGGGTATTGGTTGTAGTAGCACAATGCGGGCCATCCGAGCTGGCACATCTCGCAGAGACCGCACTGCGACCGCCATGCCAACACGACGTGGTCACCGGGCTTAACGTTGTTCACGCCGGGGCCGGCGGCCTCGACGATGCCGGCTCCCTCGTGGCCGAGGATGATCGGCAGGGGGAGATGCGTCCACTCGCCTTTCACGACGTGCCAGTCGGAGTGGCAGACACCGCTCGCCATCATCTTTACCATGACCTGGCCGGGGCCCGGCTCGCCTATGTCCAACTCCTCCATCACGAGGGGGGTCTGGGCTTCGTAGAGCACGGCGGCTTTCATGGCGATCCTCCGGCAGGGTGTGTGGGAGAGAAGGGTACGGCGAAGAGCGCAAAGGGTCAAGGGAACTCGCCGTTCGGGCGTATAGGGACCTTGCCGGGCGGGCGGACTTCGCCAGTCGGGCGTATAGGGACCTTGCCGGTCGGGGACTTCGCCAGTCGGGCGTATAGGGACCTTGCCGGGCGGGCATGAGGGGGATTCACCGCGGGGGGCGCGGAGAGCGCAGAGGGGGACCTCGCCGGTCGGGCGTGAGAGGATTCACCGCAGAGGGCGCAGAGAGCGCAGAGGGGGACCTCGCCGGTCGGGCGTATAAGGCCAGCTGTTCGGGGACTTCACCAGTCGGGCGGACGTCGCCGGTCGGGTGGACCTCGTCGGGCGGGCATGAGAGGATTTACCGCAGAGGATACGGAGATGGAGTGGCCTTAAATTTAGCGAGACTGTTCCATTTTGTTCCGTTTTGTTCCGTTACCTGCCCACGGAGGGGTGAGGGTTCGACGACAGGGGGATGCGGGCGATGTGCTTCTTGCCGCTCCGGCGGCTGATGATCTGGATGGCGTTAGGCTGGATGACGGCCATTTTCTTGGGGCGGTGGGGGCAGCAGTCGCAGTAGACCGGGACTTCGCCGGTCGGGCGGACCTCGCCGGTCGGGCGTGTAGTGCCGATGCTGGGTGTCTGGATGATGGGTGTTGGGGTCATGCTGGTTTGTTCCTGTGGGAGCGAGGGGTCTTGTTGAACTGGGTTTCTCACCCTCACCCTAACCCTCTCCCGCGAACGGGAGAGGGGATATGAAAATGTGATGCATTTTGGGACATTTTGGGGCAATGGGGAAGGAGAATGTATTGCGTAGGGAGTAGGATTTGCAGCTCCTGATTAGAAGCGCTTTACAGGGAAGGTGTTTTTCTTTTCGGCCTTTCGTTGTTGTCGGAGTTGCTCGCGACGCTGGGCTCGGGAGGGAGGATTCACCGCAGAGGGATCGTGATGGTCTTGATCCGATGGGTATGAGGGTGGAGAGACCTCTTCCGGGTACCGGTCCTCGCCGGTATGGTTAGGCGAGGATGGCTCGTGAGGCGGCCAGGCTTCGGTGGCGTTGGGATCGTTGTCGTTGGGGATCACGGCCTGCGAAGGTAGGTCGTCGTCGGGATATGCGTTCTCAGCGCCCTCGGCCATTTTGCGGAGTTTGGGGTGGCCGGCCTCCTTTTCGCGGTGGGCGTCCTCGCGGTAGCGGCGGAGTATTTCGTCGGACTTGGAGGTGTCGCACTTGTGGCCGTTCCTGGAGAATTCCTCGGGGATGTAGGCGCGGAGCAGCTCGATGAGGAGCGTGGCAGGGGCCTTGGGGTCGCTGGCGCGGCGCAGGGCCTTCTCCTTAAGCCTGTCGTTGAATATGAGGGTTGCCATCTCGAGCCTTCGCGTGAAGCCGAGCACGTTGTCGTACTTCCATCTCTGGGCCTTGTAGCCGGTGACGCCAGCCTCTTGCGCAGCCGACGTAACCGTCCCTATCCGAGAGAAGTGGTCGAGGTAGGTGGTCTGCTGGCGCCAGGTCTTGCGGTCCTTGGGAGTGAAGTCCTCGAAGCGCAGTTCGAGTTCGAATTCCAGTTCCTCGGCCTCCTCTTCGGAGGAGAAGCCGAGTTCGTCAAGTCGTCGGTCTGGGTAGTAGTTCATGTGTTCTATGTTAAGGGTGGTCTGGGTATCTGTCAAAAGCGCGATTTGGTGGGGATTCACCGCAGAGGGCGCGGGGGACCTCGCCGGTCGGGCGTGAGAGGATTCACCGCAGAGGGCGCGGAGAGTACGATTCACCACAGAGAGCACAGAGAGCACAGAGAGGGGAGTGGGATTCACCGCCCCGTATCGTGGTACGGCGTGACGTTCTTTCGAGGGAACGACGGGTGGGATTCACCGCAGAGGGCGCGGGGAGTACGATTCACCGCGGAGGGCACAGAGAGCACAGAGTGAAGGAAATTATCAGGGTCGCGCGTGCGCAGGATTACGGCGAGGGATTCAGCGCGGAGGGCGTGGGGGACCTCGTCGGTCAGGCGTGAGAGGGGAGTGGAATCCTGCGTGTGCGGGAATGACGGGGCTGTTGGCGGGATTGATGGGGGATTGCAACGTTTCTTAGATTCCTCACTGCGCTTCGCTGCGTTCGGAATGACAGTTGGCGTGGTGCTGTGTTCGGAGTGACAGTTAGCGGGGGATGGCGGGGGATTCACCGCAGAGGGCGCGGAGGGCCTCGCCGGCCGGGCATAAGGGGGATGGATTCCCGCATTCGCCCGAAAGACGGATGGGAATGACGGGGGGTATGGTATGGTATGCGGCGCGGCCGGGTGGGATTGAAAAATGCCGGCTGCGGGGGTATGCGATGAACACGGAAGCGACTTATCGGGTCGGGCTGATTGGGACGGGGCGCAAGGGGAATGGGCACGCACGGGGGTATGTGGCGAATCCTCGAACGGAGCTCGTGGCGGCGGCGGACCCCGATCCGTCGAACCTCGCTATCTTCCTGGAGCGGTTCAGCGTCAAGCCTTACGACGATTATCACGAGATGCTGCGGGTGGAGAACGTCGACATTGCAGCGCCGATTCTTCCGGTGAAGCCGAATCCGGGAGTGGTGATCGACTGCGCCAGGGCGGGCGTGAAGGCGGTCTACTGTGAGAAGCCGATGGCGGCGAGTCTCGATGAGGCCGACCGGATGGTGGAAGAGACGTCGTCGCGGGGGATCGCGTTGGCATCCGGCGACGCCTACCGCAACATGCCGCAGCACTGGAAGGTCAAGGCGCTCATCGACTCGGGGGAGCTCGGCCCTGTGCAGAGCATAAACCTGTACCAGCCGACGAACGAGATTTCGGGCGGGGGGTGCCAAGGGCTCAGCGTATTGCGGCTGTTCGCCGACGACGCGGACGTGGAGTGGGTGACCGGATGGTGCGCGGACGATCCGTGGAGCGACGAAGACCAGAACATGGGCGGTTACATCCGGTTCGCCAACGGGACAGAGGCTTACGTTCACACGAAGCCCTCTCCGAGGGACGGGATCGAGGTTGTCTGCGAGAAAGGCATCTATCACACGAGTTGGTACGGCGGACACCTGTGGAGGGGAGAGGCGCGCGGAGGCGAGTTGGTGGAGGACGCCAACTTCTTCGATGAGTTCGGCGGCACGGACTACGGGTGGGTGACGCCAAGTGGACGGAGGCAGCGAGGGGGCATCCAGTCCATCGTCGATTCGCTGGACAAGGGCATTGAGCCGAGGTGCAGCGGTGACAACATGCGTAAGGTGCTTGAGATCGCCATCGGGTTCCGGGAGTCGCACCGCAACGGGTATTCGGCTGTCCGCTTCCCCATTGAGGACAGGAGCCTGAAGATCGTGCCGAAGCAGGGTCGGTGGCTGAACAAGAAGGAGGTCTACGGCGAGGAGGCGTACGCGGAGATGATCTCAGGGGCGTCTGCGAAGCCGATAGACGGGGCGGCGTTGGACTAGGGGCCCTCTCGACGCTCTACATCACCAACCGCGCGTCACGCGGACGCGCCTTCCCCCCGTGTACCGACGGCTCGGCGCACCACTTTTCGGAAAGGCGTCGGATGGCCTCGTACACTCCCTCGTCGAAGCCCAAGAGGTCGCAGACCACCCGGCGGTCGAGCAGGGCGCGGTTGGGGTCGGCATCCGCGAGGTAGGCGGGCTTGAGCTCCTTGTCCCGGAACTCGTCAAAGATCGCCTCGGCGGTGGCAAGTTGCTCGTCGGTGAGGACGCGGAAGTCAAGGACGGGGAGGGAGTCCGCAGAGCGAATGGTTATCCCCGCCTTGCTCGACTGCTGGCGGTTGGAGTGCCACCAGTACGACAGCAGGCCTAGCGTGCTGTTGGCCCATACCGCAAACGTGTAGTCAAAGCGCTTATCATTGAAAGTCACGTTGGGCCAAACCCTCCCACCGATGGATTCCCGCTCGGTGAAAGCGACGGTAAGGGGCTGTGACCCAAATGTGAATTCAAGATTCAAATGCGCTCGACTCGCGGTAGCCCAAACCTCGTGAGACTTGATTTCCATCCCGATGCGAACAATCAGCTGGGAGTCCGGAAGGCAGACCATTCGCGTTTCCCGTTTCGCATCATGGTTCCAAAGAGCGGGATAGGTTGCGGTTGGGCTGGGCTCCACTTTATCGAAAGGTCCGCGAGGCATCGGGCCAGTGATGTCTCGGTGGACGAGCCCGAGTTTGCCAACGACGTTGAGGGACACAGTCTTCACCTTCGGTGTCGTCGACAGACTCGGCAACCACAACTTGGAGTGAGACAGCGCATAGCCGACCTGCGCCACCGAGAAATCGGCCGAGCGCACGGCTCCCCAGGTCTCTCCGTTCATGTTGTCCGGGGTCGTGAGCACCTCGCCTATGAGTTCGTCTCCGGTCGTCAGACGCGTCCCGCCGTATGGTCCGTCCTCTATCCGCCGAGGGGAGTCGCTATTGATGAGACTCTCGGCTGTCACGGCCGCGGCAGCGAGTCCTGGTGGGCGCCGCCGCAAAGACGTTAACCGAACTCGCTTCCCCGACAACGATGGCGGATCGTCTTTCATCAACTTGCGGGCGATTACCAAGCACTCGGCTATCCCCGTATCCGACGAGAAGGACATGTCCCTTCCGCTGGCCGCAATACTCACTACGGATAGGCCTGTATACCCCTCTGCGACCATACGCCGGAAACCCTGCCACGACAGACCTGAGGCCGCGGACAAGGGCAAGACTAGCGCAAGCACGCCCCCCGGCTTGAGTTTGCGATGAGCGAGCGCCGCGAACGCAGAGGCAATACCGGCGTTCCCGTGATAGCAAGTTCCCCTACCCATTCTATTGAGACGCGTACCCATCGCCGTCTGGTCGGCAGGGGTAGCGCCGAATGCGGCAAACGCCGGGTTGGTGATGTCGGCATGAGCACCCTCGTGGTTCGTGGCACTTGTGAACGGGGGGTTCATAATCACAAGATCGAACCCCTCGTCGGGCATATCCGCAACTATTTGGGAGGCGGTCTCCTCCCCCGCGCTTCCTGTTCGCCGTGCGGGATCGGTAGTATTGAACAACGTTCTGACCGACGATGACCGGAGCAGTTCAAGCGACCCAATGGCAACGGCGCCGTCACTCTGTCTGCCGTATGTGAGGGGGTAAAGGCGTGACATCTCGAATGCAACGCCAGGTCTTACACCGGAGAGGGTGGAACTGGTGATGTGAACGGCGGACGGCATGACGTCGCAACCGTAGAGCACTTCCTCCATCATGGTCGCATGAAGCGCGGTCGGGTCACCTCCCGCCCGCTCGTGACGCGCGGCTATCTGCTCGTACACAGCAGAGAGGAGCGCACCCGTCCCGCACGCGAAATCGGCGATCCGTAGCTTGTCTATTGCCTCGGGGTCTGACCAGTCCACACCGTGCATCTTGGCAACGGCGAGCCGCGCGAGCAGAGCTGCGGATGCAGGGCGGGTGTAGAAGGTCGCAAGGTACTTTCGGTCGGCGATGAGACGCTGAAAGACCCGCCCAGTGAGGTCGTGGGAGTTGTCGATCCCTGCAGTATTTACTTCCTCGACCGTGAGTTCCAGCGTCTGAAGGATGCGGGCCGCAGCAGTCGACGGAATCTGATTGAGGATGTCCCTGCCGACGGCGAATATGGGCCAGTAGTTGACCTTGAGGATTTCTGACCACGCCGCGAGGGTCTCACTTTTGGGATTGGAAACGTCTCGACCGCAGACCAAGCTCAAGGGCTTAATGTCGTTGTCGGACATGCCGGCGATGCGCTCGTGGAAGACGAGGGCGTTTGCAATAATGGCGCACGCCATGCGGCGCGTCTGTGGAACATTCACCATCCCGAGCAGGCGAGCTATCTCCATCGTTACGCCGGACTGGGCCCTGTCCAGTTCATCCAGGATGGCGGCAACGCGCTCGATACCTCGTTCGAGGGCGTCCGCGGCGTCGTTGACGGCCTTCTGCGGCACCGACACCAGCCGGACCAGGTCGGCAAGGTCGCTGACGGAACCGCTGAGCCAGCCCGATTCGGGGAAGCGAATCTCGGACTGCTCGGCGTACAGGACGCAGTACGAAAGGCGGGCGTCGGATAGGGCGGCGTTCAAGTCGTCCGCGTTTGCAACGGAGGCAGGGTACTTCAGAGCAATGACGGCTTCGACAGGGCGGCGGTCATTCTCGATCTCCAACCCGAGCCTCGCCTCAGCCTCCGTTTCTACATTCCGGGCAGGCTCAAACTCGGCCTCTATGATGACGGGAGCGCGGCCCTGCTCGGTGATGATAATATCCGGCTGAAGGCTGGGGTGATCGACGACGGAGCGCACGCGCTCGGAGCGTATGTCGGCACCGTACATCATCCGTTGGAGCAATGCGCCCAAGGCGCTATTGACACTTGGTTCGGTCTGTCGCAATACCATGCGGGGATCGTAGCACGATTGTTCTTGGCAGGCAAGCGTGAGGGAACCACTGTAAGTGTTCAGTCTCGGTGAGTTGAATTGTGCAGACCCCCTCTCTGTGTCTCTCCCCCGGCGGGGGAGAGATTGTAGATTCTTCGTCGCTGCGCTCCTCAGAATCACTATGGCCTTGTCAGGCCACATGAGGGGATGAAAATGGCGGTGGCCGCTCCTGTCCTCACCTGCCCCACGGCAACGGCCGGGGATGGATTCCTGCCCCGTATCGGGGTACGGGGTGACGTTCCTTCGCAGGAATGACGGTGTGGGTGTGGCGTTGGTGCTCTGAAGGGCGGGTTTGAAACCCGCCCCTACGAATGCCGGTTGGCCGGGGTCTATTTTCAGAGGAATCATCCATGCAGCCTTGCCGTCTGCACACCGAGGGATGAAAATGGGCACGTAGCGGGGACGGGCAACCACAAGGGTTGCCCCTACAACAGGTTTGCCGGAGCCTATTTTCATAGCAAGCCCATATCAACGCAAATGGGAGGACACGGGAAATGGCGTCGAACGGTGGTAAGGGGAATATCGCGAACTGCTCTTGGGGGGACCATGTGGTGTTTGGGGAGGGGGATGGGCTGTTGCGGACGGTGGAGTCTCTGGAGCGGCGGATGGATGCTTGGCGGGAGGAGCTTGGGGCGGATACGGTCCACTGGCGGCAGGGGCGGACGGGTTATGACGACGTGTACCAGGCGGCGCGGGGGTATGGCGGCAAGAAGCGGCAGCTGTATCCACCGATCACGTGGGACGATTTCGAGGTGGTTCCGAAGCTGGCGCGCGAACGCGGTATGCGGGCGTACGCCTATGTCTCGCTGTTGGACCAGGGGCATCCGCTCGCGCCGAAGGCTGAGCGCGAGGTGAGTCATCACAATCCGTATCACGGGAAGAATTTTGCTCGGATGAGCCGGCTCATCAAGGAGCATCCCGAGTACAACCTTCAGGACCGTGAGGGGAACAAGCACTGGGGAGTCGTGTGTCTCGCGTACCCGGAGGTGCGGGAGTACATGATTGAACGGTATTTGAGCGTGATGGAGGGGTATGAGTGGGACGGCGTGTTCGTGTGCCTGCGGACGCAGTCGCGTCCGGCGGACTACGCCGACCAGTATGGTTTCAACGAGCCGATCAGGGCGGAGTTTGAAGAACGCCACGGGCGGGATATTTTGCATGAGGAGTTCGACCTGCAGGCTTGGCGCGATCTGCAGGGAGCGTTTCTGACGACGTTCTTTCGGGAGCTGCGCGAGGCGCTGGGCAAGAATAATCTCAGCCTGGCGGTCGGCTGCGCGAGGGGGGACGTCCTCGGGCCGCCGATAGGGAACGCGACGCTGGAGTGGCGGACGTGGCTGAGCGAGGGGATCGTAGATGAGCTTGTCATCGACCAGAGCTCGGTGCAGTGTCCGTCGCTGTGGATTCAGCTCTGGCCGATGCACCGGGGTCACGGATACCTACAGAACTACATCGACGACTGGAATTTTTTGTCCCTAAGAGATGATCTTTCGTGTAGTTACGGGCCGGTTGTCGAGGACAGTGATGGCAGTCTGTATGTCGCGTGGCAGTGGAAGGAGCGGGACGCGGAGTACGAGTCGTCGGTGCTGTCGCATCCTGAGGTGAGGGGGCTGACATATAGCACGTTCCGACACGACAACCCGGGGCCGCTTGCTCGTGGGAACTGGTGGGTGTAGCTGAGGGGATTCACCGCGGAGGACTTTCACCCTCACCCCAACCCTCTCCCGCGAACGGGAGAGGGGGTATCATCGCGAAGGGCGGATCTCGCCGATCGGGCGTGAGAAGGTTTACCGCGGAGGTGGTTTGTTCACCCTCACCCGCGAACAGGCTGACAGGGGTATGTATTTGACTATCGTTCCACTCTCCATTGACGAGAAAGCAACCTAGGCGGTGTCATTCTGAGCGCAGCGGAGCGGAGTCGAAGAATCTCAAGTGTCCGTCCCAACTAAAGCTGACATAGAGAATTCTTGCGCTGTCTTAACTGTTGGTCACGATGTAAACATAGCATCGGCTATCTGGTCTTGCGGTCATGGATTTTAGATTCCTTGTATCTTGGTTTTGTCATGGGACAATGATTTCGGTAAGGGTGAATAGGGTGCGGCAGACCGTTGATTCCTAGGTCATCGAAGACCGTCAGCGAGCTAGGGTCGCCGCATCCCCCAGGAGTAGAGCCCGAACAGTTGCCTGGGCCAACCGAGCCCGCATCATGCAAGGACGGGCCAGCACTTCATAACAGGAGGTAGAAAAAATGGAACAGGAACCGACATACGTAGGCATTGATGTGGCAAAAGCCCAGGTGGATGTCGCTCTCCACCCTACAGGTGAGAGGTGGGTCGTCTCCTACGACGGACCCGGGATCCGGGAACTGGTCTCCCAACTGAAGACCATTGGACCGGCCAAGATAGTGTTGGAAGCTACTGGCGGCCTGGAACTACCGTTGGTGGCGGCTCTGGCAGCTGCGACGCTGCCCATAGTCGTCGTCAACCCACGCCAGGTTCGTGACTTTGCCAAAGCAACCGGGACTTTGGCAAAGACTGACGCTCTGGACGCGGCGGTCCTCGCCCACTTCGCCGCCGCTGTTCGTCCCCCTGTGCGCCCTCTGAAGGACACCGAGACCCAGGTCCTCAGCTCGTTGGTTGCTCGTAGGCAACAAGTGGTGACCATGATGGTCTCTGAGAAGAACCGCCTCGGCACCGCCATCAGCGCCGTCCAGCCCCGCATCGAGGCCCACATCGCCTGGTTGGAGCAGGAGTTGGAGGACCTTGACGAAGGCCTGAGGCAGACCCTCCGTAACAGTCCCGTATGGCGGGAGAAGGACGACCTGTTGCGCACCGTTCCCGGCGTGGGAGGGCAAGTCTCCCTCACCCTCCTAGCCTACCTGCCGGAGCTGGGCACGCTGGACCGCCGACAGGTCGCTGCGCTGGTGGGCGTGGCTCCCTTCAACCGGGACAGTGGCACTCTGCGGGGCAAACGGACCGTCTGGGGCGGTCGCGCCCGGGTCCGCGCTGCCCTGTATATGGGAGCCTTGGTAGCCAGCCGTTTCAACCCGGTCATCAGGGACTTCTACCAGCGGCTGCTGGCCGCTGGTAAGCCCAAGAAGCTGGCTCTCACAGCCTGCATGCGCAAGTTGCTCGTCATACTCAACTCCATGCTCAAGCATCGCTCACCCTGGCGCGCTGAGCGCGCCAGGGCCTCGGAACCCGTCGGCCATCCCTCTTGACTTTCAAGACAGTTGCTCGCTGCGCTCGGAATGACTATGGCCTTGTCAGGCCACATAAGAGAGATGAAAATGGCGGTGGCCGCTCCTGTCCTCACCTGCCCCACGGCAACGGCCGGGGATGGATTCCTGCCCCGTATCGGGGTACGGGGTGACGTTCCTTCGCAGGAATGACGGTGTGGGTGTGTGGCGGGCTATTTTCATAGCAATCGCCCATGTCGGTTGCCACCGACACCACCAATCATGAAAATGGCAGTAGTGGCGATTCGCGAATCGCCACTACGGGAGGTTGGACGGGGGTTATTTTCAGAGGAATGACAGAGTTGCTATGGCTAGATCATAGCTGCAATCTCATTTTACATACCCCTGTCAGCCCGCGAACGGGAGAGGGGGTAGCATCGCCGCGGAGGGCGGACCTCGCCGGTCGGGCGTGAGAAGGTTTACCGCGGAGGTGGTTTTTTCACCCTCACCCCAACCCTCTCCCGCGAACGGGAGAGGGGGTATCGCCGCGGAGGGCGGACCTCGCCGGTCGGGCGAGAAGGTTTACCGCGGAGGTGGTTTGTTCACCCTCACCCCAACCCTCTCCCGCGAACGGGAGAGGGGGTATCATCGCGGAGGGCGGGGTCTTGAATCTGGGTCGTTGCCACTGTACGGTATTGGGCACTAGACGAGGGAGGTGCATGGCGTGGGAGAGTCTCAGGGCGAGATCGTGGGTCTTCGGGTGAAGCTTGGTCGGCGGCGGCCCATGAAGCAGGTGGAGCCGATGGTCTTCGTGACGGGCAGCGGCATCGAGGGGGACATGCATTTCTCGGACAAGTCGCATCTTCAGGGGTATCAAGTTCTGCTGATGCAGGAGGAGAACCTCGATGCGCTGGGTCTCGACCAGGGAGTTGTGCGTGAGAATGTTACGACCACGGGCATCGATCTCCAGTCCCTTGAGCGGGAGACGCGGCTGGGGCTGGGCGATGAGGTTGTCTTGAGGATATCGAAGGAGTGCGTCCCGTGCGGGCTGATGGACGATATTCGTTCGGGACTGCAAAAGGAACTCATGGGACGCAGGGGTATGCTGGCGGCGGTGGAAGAGGGTGGAATGGTGTCGGTTGGGGACTCGGTGCGGGTGCTGACTTAAGCCCCAAGGGCAGGTTTGAAACCCGCCCCTACGGTGAAGGTTGGGGATGGGTTGTTTTCGCAGCAATTAGCCATGCCGGTTGCCACCGGCATCACGAAACATGAAAACGGCGGAATGGGCGATTCGCGAATCGCCCCTACGGGAGGTTGGCCGGGGGTTATTTTCAGGGTAATGAAAATAGTGGCTCCGTATGACAGGGGCAGAAGATGGATTCCTGCCTTCGCAGGAATGACGGTGTGGGGGTGACATTGGCAGTGAGGGGCTGGTTTCAAACCTGCCCCTATGGGAAGGTTGGCGATGGGTTATTTTCTCAGATGGTGTTTGCAAAGGTGCGGATTCGCGCCAGGTCTTTAGGCAAGAGACCCCCTCTCTGTATCTCTCCCCCGTCGAACGGGGGAGAGATTATCGAATCTTTCGGGTTGCGTATGACAGCAGGAACATCGTGAGAGGACTTCGCAAACACCCTCTAAGCAATAGAATTTTGAGGTGAATTCGTTGGCAAAGTCGCAGATTTCGGGAATGGCTCAGACGGTATCGGGGCCGGTAGACCCCTCGACGCTGGGCATGACGACAACGCATGAGCACATCTTCATCGACTTCGTGTGCATGTATACGCCGCCGACCGAGGCAAGCTTCAAGCATCGTGGCGAGGAGCAGGTGACGATGGAGAACCTCGGCTGGGTGCGTTATGACCCGTTCCGTAATATCGACAACCTCGAACTGTTCGACGAGGACACGGCGATCTACGAGATCGCGCTGTTCGGGCGGGCAGGCGGAGGCACGATCGTCGACGCCACGACCATAGGCATCGGCAGGGACCCGTTGGGGCTCGCCCGCGTCGCGAGGGCGACCGGGGTGAACATCGTGATGGGCGCGGGATATTACGTGGATATCGTGCATCCCGACGACATGGACGGCCGTTCTGAGGATGAGATCACCCGGCAGATCATCGACGAACTGACGGTAGGTGTCGGAAACACGGGAGTCAAGGCGGGCATCATCGGTGAGCTTGGCTGCTCGTGGCCGCTGACGGACAACGAGCGGAAGGTGCTACGGGCGGGTGGTCGCGCTCAGCAGGAGACCGGGGCGGGGATTCTCATACATCCGGGACGGAACCCGCGCGCTCCATTCGAGATACTCGACATTCTGGAAGGAGCGGGGGCAGATACCGGTCGAGTGATCATGGGACATCTGGACCGGACTGTGCTCGATAACGACACTCTGTTGGAGTTTGCCAAGCGGGGTTCGATGCTGGAGTACGACCTGTTCGGCTGGGAGACGTCGCACTACTCGCTGGGCACGATCGACATGATGCACGACGGCCAGCGGCTCGATTACGTACAACTTCTGGTGGAGCACGGTCATCTCGACAAGATCGTGTTGGCGCAGGATGTTTTTTGTAAGTCGCGCACCTTTAGCTATGGGGGATATGGGTACGGCCATTTGATTGAGAATATCGTGCCTCGAATGCGCGATCGGGGAATGCCGGAAGAGCATATCCGCCAGATCATGGTTGAGAATCCGGCGAGGATTCTTACGTTCGAGTGATTCTACGTCGCCTTGCTGCGGCGAAATAGGTGGGTCCATCAGGATTTCCTTTGCGCAACCTGTCATCCGGGCGAAAGCCAGCAGAGAGACCTCTTCTGAACAAGCGGGGCACCTTGGAGCTAAGGGCTGTTGACCCTCACCCCAACCCTCTCCCGCGAACGGGAGAGGGGGTATGCAAAGATCTCCCTTCGCGGGAATGACTATGGCCTTGTCAGGCCACATAAGGGGATGAACATGGGAGTGGCCGCTCCTGTCCTCACCTGCCCCACGGCAACAGCCGGGGATGGATTCCTGCCTTCGCAGGAATGACGGAATGGGGGTGGTTGCCGTCTATTTTCATAGGAATGACGGCTTAGAGGTTGGCATCGACGTTCGAAAGTGCGAAGAGTGGCTGGTACCATGTCAACATGGTTTTGATATTGTAATTCACCCTCACCCTAGCCCTCTCCCACGACGGGAGAGGGGATAAACCGGCATCTGCATGTCGTCATAGTTAAGTTGACTGAGTGGCTGGTGGACCGAAATCTTTGAAATGATGGGTAGTAATTGGAGATTTGATTCGCGCTTTACACGACAGGGCGGGTTTGAAACCCGCCCCTACCAAGTCATAGCCTCGTTACCCTTCAAAACTAGGATGTTGAACCACGAGGCACATCGACAACGGAGTTGAAACAACTCATAGGACTCTTGTCCGGGAGCAGCGAATGACGACTGAGGAACGACTGAAGGAACTGGGCATCGAACTGCCGTCGCCGCAGTCGCCGGCGGCGAACTATGTACCGGCGGTGCGGACGGGGAACCTTCTGTATTTGGCGGGGGTCGGGCCGGCGAAGAGGGCGGACGGGACTATCGCGACCGGCAAGGTGGGGGCGGAACTGACGAAGGAAGAGGGCTACGAGTCGGCGAGGCTGGTGTGCCTGAACATTCTTTCGCGTCTGAGGGCGGAGCTCGGCGATCTGGACCGCGTAGTACGGGTGGTCAAGCTGCTTGGGATGGTGAACGCGACGGAGGACTTCACCGAGCACCCTGCGGTCATCAACGGATGCTCCGACCTGCTGGTCGAGGTATTCGGCGAGCGGGGCAAGCACGCGCGATCGGCGGTGGGGATGCAGAGTCTGCCGTTCGGCATACCGGTGGAGATCGAGGCGATCGTCGAGGTCGCCGGCTAGGGTGGCGCTCCGCGCTTCCCGTCTGTTCGAGGCCTGAAAACGGGTGGGCCTAGTACCGTGTCAACATGGTTTTGATACTATGATTCACCCTCACCCCCGTATCGAGAACGGGGCAGGCTCTCTCCCACGACGGGAGAGGGGATAAATCGGCATCTGCCTGTGCATCATATTCAAGTTGACAGAGTACTAGCGCGAGGATCCAAGCAAGGCAGGCGAATTAGCGAAGTGGTGGCGACCGACGATTCACCCATCGTGAACCGAGTCGTTCGGGAGATAAGTTCCGACGAGGGAGTCCGCGTTCTCGCCATAGCGAAGAAAGACGGAGACCTGCTGGTAACTCCGCCGTATGACACTGCCGTAGAATTGGGTGACGCGGTTATGCTCGTCGGGCCTAACGCGCAGCTTGAGAAGTTGGAAGGAAGAGGCAAATAGTGTTAGGGTATTCGGTGTAACTGAAGGACGCATGCAACGTTTGACAAGCAGTCGATATCTTCCTATAATTCAGGTTATGAGAAGGAAACAAGGCACACTTCTGCCCATCGAAATATCGATTCTGGAGTCCGGCCTCGAGCTTCACGCTAGGCAGACGCCGGAGTTTTACGGTTTCCTGATTGCCAAGCAGCTATCGGAGCGGGAGGGCGCTCGCAAGCTCACCGCCTACGGCACGCTGTACAAGGCCCTTTCGAGGATGGAAAATCAGGGACTTCTCACGAGTCGCTGGGAGGACCCGCTCAACGCCGCCGCGGGTGGGCGGCCGAGGCGCCGGCTGTATCAGGTGACTCAAGCCGGACAGGACGCCCTGCTAGCGGCCCGCTCACAGGTCGAACCGGCATCCCCCGCCCGTCGACAGGAGCTAATGACCTCCTAGATGAATCTTTCGAGGCTCCCCTTCGCCGCTCGCTTTGTCCGCTGGTGGGTACGGTTCTACACTTTGGGCCTTCCCGCACAGGAACGTGACGCCCGTCTTGCGGAGATAGAGTCCGACATTTGGGAAGAGTTCGAATTCGCCCGTAAAGAGGGTAATTCGGCCCACGTTATTGCCCTGCATATCTGCACAAGGCTTCTGTTTGGGCTCCCGATGGACCTATCGTGGCGGCTCTCGCGACAGGGAGCGGAGCGGGACGCGCTCGACGTCGGGGCCAAGCCGACGGTCACGGCAGGAGCCGGGGCGCTTCATCTCGCGTTCAAGAGACGACTCGCCCTCGGTACCCTCGCAGTGACTGCGGCCTTCTTACTGACCGCAGCCTCATGGACGGTAATCAGGGACCAATCCGCAGTCGGCGACCGGGTAGACACTTCACTCGTAGGTATCGGCCTCTCGGACCTCGACCCGCAGCCGTACGACTCCAGTTTTCCCCGGATAGAGCTGGCCAGCTTCGTTCCCCACCTGGCCGTCAAGGCGCGAACACGAAGGGGAGACTCCGTAACCACACTGGGCGATGGAAGGGTGCTGGTGGTCGGGAACCTGTCGAGCCCCGGCAACTGGAACGGAGCGCGGGTCTACAGTCCCACAAAGAACGTTTGGCAATCGACGGCGTACCTTGTCGACAAGCGTCGATGGCACACTTCGACCTTGCTGCTCGATGGGCGGGTGCTCGCAACGGGCGGACGAGAAGTGTCGGGACAAGTCCTGCACACGGTCGAGCTGTTCGATCCCTTAGACGACTCTTGGACGTCCACGAGCGTCATGCACCAGGGTCGGACTTTCCACGCCGCGGCGCTGCTCCACGACGGGCGAGTGCTCGTCGTCGGAGGGTTTGACAACGATCTCCGAACGCTTGCGTCCGCTGAGATATACGAGCCCGACACCAGGACGTGGACCCTGGCAGGCGACATGATAGAGGCGAGGTCATTCCCTACGGCAACGGTCCTGCACGATGGGCGAGTGCTCGTTACGGGTGGGAGCCACACCGGGGCCGGACCGGCAGCCATGCGAAGGACGGCCGAGATATTCGACCCGGTAACGGACAGCTGGGGCCCGGCCGGTCAATTCGCGGTAAACCGGGCGGGGCATACGGCAACGGTTTTGAAGGACGGTCGAGTCCTGGTGGTCGGGGGCGCAGGGCCAGCCTCGACTATCGGGCAGGCGGAGATATACGACCCTGAGAAAAATGGCTGGTCGCCCGCGGGCAGCCTCACGCTGGCAAGAACCGGCCACTCCGCGGCTATAATGTCGGACGGACGAGTGATCGTCGCGGGCGGCTGGAGTGACGACGGCAGCGCCGGACATCTGGTGGAGCTATTCGACCCACGTGTCGGCACTTGGCTGACCTTGGCCGTCTCGCCGTAGGCCCGCAGGTGTCTCGCGTTTACTTTATGTTCAAGGACGGCGAGACGCATTCCATAGAATTGCACACACACCGTCTATTGCCTAATAATGGCAAAGACGGGTTACGTGGCCGCAACACCACAATGCCAAAATGAAACGTCTGAACGGCGCGGGTTCAATGGAGGAGACATGCTGAATAGGAAAACGGTAGGTGAAGTAAGGGATGTCGCAACAGGCATCAGAGAAAATGTACAGAAGATCATCGTCGGAAAAGACGACGCGATCAACTTGGCCCTGGTGGCCCTTCTTTGCAAAGGACACGCCCTGCTGGAAGATGTGCCCGGCACGGGCAAGACGACGATGGCCAAGGCGCTCGCTCAGTCGCTCGGATGTGACTTTCACCGTATCCAGTGCACACCCGACCTGATGCCTTCGGACGTGCTCGGGGTGAATTTCTATAACCAGAAGATGGGCGAGTTCGAGTTTCGCCAGGGGCCGGTCTTCAGTCAGATCGTGCTGACCGACGAGATCAACCGCGCGACGCCGAGAACCCAGTCGTCGCTCCTCGAGGCCATGCAGGAGCGGCAGGCGACCATCGACGGGGACAGCATGATACTGCCGGAGCCGTTCATGGTGATGGCGACCCAGAACCCGGTGGAGATGGAGGGGACGTTCCCGCTGCCGGAGGCCCAGCTCGACCGGTTCATGGTGCGCATCGTGATCGGGTACCCCACACCGGATGAAGAGGGACAGATTTACAAGCGGTTCGAGGACGATCCGGTACCACCGCCCGTCAGCGCCGTGACCAACTCCAGAGACCTTGAAGCGCTTCAGGCAGTTCCACCGACGGTTAGGGTCGACGACACGGTCCGCAGCTACATCGTCGACCTGATTACGAGCACTCGCGACAACGCCGGCCTATCGCTCGGCGCCAGTCCGCGCGCGGGCCTTGCCCTCTACAAGACTTCGCAGGCATGGGCGGCGCTGGAGGGCCGTGACTTCGTGACGCCGGACGACGTGAAGCTGCTCGCCCGCTCGGTTCTTCCGCACCGGCTCATCCTGAGCTCGGCCGCGCGGCTGCGCGGGAACAGCGCCGATCAGATCGTCGACGACGTGCTCGACACCGTCGCGGTCCCAATCGAAAGGCAGTAACGTGGCAACGACTCGAGTCGAGCCTCAAGACCCCGTTCGCATGGTTTCCAGCGACCGGACTTGGCAGACGCTCTGGACCGCCTTCTTCGGAGTCCTGCTGGTAGCCAGCGTCATCTTCGGTCACGCCCTGGGCATCGCCTTCGGGCTGATGGGACTTATCGCCATCGGGATCGCTCGTTTCTGGAACCGCGTCGCGCTCCAGAAGCTCATCTACGAGCGAAAGTTCCCCCAGGAGCGCGTGTTCTTCGGCGACGAAATCTACATGGACCTGGTGCTGTCGAACCGCAAGCCCATACCTCTTGCCTGGCTGAACATCGACGACGAACTGCCTCAAGGGATTATGCCGTCGAGCGCCTCTCTCCGACGCAATATGCAGAGTGGAATCGACAGCCTGAGTCATGCCACGGCGGTGGCGTGGTACGAGCGGATCCGCTGGCGATACCGCATCAACGTGGTGGGCAGAGGGGAGTACCATATCGGCCCCGCCAGGCTGGAGAGCGGCGACCCGTTTGGGTTTTTTCGAAGCCGCAAGATCGTGACCCATCTGGACACACTCGTGGTGTATCCAAAGGTGTATCCGCTGGATGACATCGGCATTCCGCCTGCGAGACCTCTCGGGGACATTCGAGGCGGGCTGGAGATATTTCCCGATCCGTCCCGGCCTGCGGGAATCCGCGAATACGTCCGAGGCGACCCCCTCAAGACTATCGACTGGAAGTCGACGGCGAAGCAGCAGCGGCTCATGGTCAGGACATTCGAGCCAAGCTCGAGCCACACTGTGATTATCGCCGCGGCGGTGGATACGATGGAGCCGTACTGGCTCTCGCTGAGCCCGGATGATCTGGAACGGGTGATATCGATTGCCGCTTCGATGGCGCTGTACATCTCGAACCGGCAATACAGCATGGGGCTGTTTTCCAACGACATGCCGGTGCTGACCCAGCGGTCCATGACCGTGCCGCCGAGCTCGGAGCCGGAGCACCTGCACACAATCTTGACCGCGCTTGCTCTGACCAGGCCATTCGCCCCGAACGCGATGTCGAGCGCGTTGCTCGAACAGTCGCGCAAGTTCCCTTTCGGGTCGACAATCGTCCTTTGCACCAACATCATGACCGAGAGCCTCCTACTGGCGATAGCCGAGTTGCGTCAGCGGGGATTCCGGTTTACGGTTTTGTACACTGGCTCGGAAGCGGTTGAGAACCCTCCCCCGGATGTCCTTTACTACGATCTCCGCGAGCACATCGACCGCATCGACGAGGAAGAGCGGGAACGGAAGGAACGGGCTTCCTCGGGCGAAGATGACGAAGAAGGCGAGGAGGATGAGCCGACTATGTGGGATAAGCTCAAGGACACCGTGGTAGGCGCGGGGGACGAGTCGGCATGATCCTGACGCGCGAAAGACTGACCTACGCCACACTCGTGGTCTCCGAGGCCGCGTGGCTCTTCGCGTTCATTTCCATTCTCGGCGTCGCGGCCGGCTCCACCGGGAGCCCCCTGAGTTTCTTCGCAATACTCGGCCTTCTGGGCCTCTCGACTCTCACATACTCGTACATCCGCTACAAGGAGTTCCAGGCGTTCGAGCTGTTCTACTTTGGGTCTACGCTGTTGGGAATCGTTCTCGCGTACATGGTCGTGGCCGCGGCATACGAACCCGACCAAACCTTCACGATTGACTGGATAAGCAAGCTCATTGACTCCACGTATAAGGAACCGGGCAGAACATTTCATGGCGTAGCGGGAGGCATCCTCGCCATCGGAATGTGGTTCCGCGGGATTCGGCTGGCCATGGTGCCCTACCCGGAAAGGAGTCTTAAATTCAGCTTCCGGCTGGGGCTGTTCTTCATCGGCTTCGCGGCCGTCATGGACATCTTGATCGAAGACCAACTGAACGTCTTTGCGATGGTCCTCATATTCTTCGGCTCAGGGCTCGCGGGGCTGAACATCGGGCACCTGGTGTCGGAGACCTCGGCCTCCACACAGTCGAAGACGTGGCCGAAGGTGATTGGCCTGGCGGTCATCGCCGTCCTTGTGGTAGGCGGAATGTTCGGCTTCCTGCAGCAGGACCTGCTCGCGTTCGTTACCTACCCCATTCGCTTCGTCTTTGACAAAGTGGTGGCGGGCTTGCTCATTATCGTCGGCGTTCCCCTCGTGGTGGTGCTGGAGGCCATCAACACCGTGATGGCCGCCATATTCTCACGGCCCTTCGAGCCCGAGTTCGGGCCCGAGGCAACTCCCACTCCGACCCCAACGCCCGGGGCTCGTACGGAATTCCTGCCAGTGGGATCCGGCCCCGAAGTACGAGCTCCCGAATTTCTGGTGCAGGCAACACGGTTCATCCGTTACGGCTTGGTAATCGCCACCGTAGTCGTCATTAGCATCTTCCTGTACGTCCTCATGAGGAAGCTTGGGCGAAAGCTGAAGCGGGATGATGAGCCTGATCGCGAGGCCCTCGAGGACATGAACTTCGCATCGGATATCGGGGACCTTTTCTCCGATCTCTTGTCGAATGTCCGGGACCTGTTCAAGGGCGCCGGGCGAAAGGTATTCCGGCTGCCCGCCGGTCCTCCGGGAGTCGTCGAAGCTCTCCGGCTGTACTACCAGATGCTCACGACCGCGGAGCAGAACGAGGTGGCCCGCCCGGACCACTACACGCCCAATGAGTTTCGCGGAAATCTGAGGAGCGTCTTTCCGAACGAGCTAGTCGAGCCCGCAACGGACGCGTTCAACCGCGCGCACTACGGCGACATACCTGCGACAAATGAAGAGATAACGCAGATGCGGGCCGCGTTCCGAGTCGAGAAAGAGGGAGGGCCCGCGGCCCAGACGGCTGGGGCAGCGCCGGACAGATCGGCTCAAGCAATCGGAAAGGCCGCCCGGTTCGAGACCGTAACTTCGGAGATTACCGAGGACCCGCTGGCGCAGTCACGAGCAAAGTTCGACAGCCCCTCGCTCACGGAAAAGAATTGGTTCACAGGAGCAATGGGCGTCCTGCTCGCTTGCGGCGGGATCATCGTATTTGCCATCGTTGCCGCGGCGTTGTTTGCCCTGGTCATCTTCATCGGTGGTGGGTAGGTTGTGCTTTGCAAGGACAGCTGAAGAAGCGGAAGGATTTCGATGGCTTCCATGACGAAGACGAGAGTTTTGCCGACCGCTTCAAGATTGTGGCAATCGCCTGCGGCGGGGCGCTTTTTGCCGTTGCGCCTGCCATGGTCGGGCTGTTCTTCATAGCCGTATTTCTTGGGGCGGGCGGTACACGTTGACAAAGACCCGCGGCATAGTTCGATCATGACGCTGGATAATAAGACGTGTCTCATTACGGGAGCGGGCAGCGGGATAGGGAGATCGACTGCGCTCCGTTTCGCCTCCGAGGGGGCGAACGTTTACCTCATAGGCAGAACTCTTTCAAAGGTTGAGGCGGTCTGTACAGAGATCAAAGCGTCAGGCGGAAGAGCCGTGTCTTGCGGTGTGGACGTGGCTGACCGCGAGGGCGTCTTTGGCGTCGTAGAGGAGATTGAACGCGAACGTGGCGCTGTCGACGCGCTCGTGAACAACGCGGGCCACAGTTCACCACATCGCAGGCTGCTCTCAACTCCGCCGGACGAGATCGCCTCGGTCATCAACTCCAATCTGATCGGCACGATCTACTGCACGCAGGCCGTCATGCCCGCGATGCTGGAGCGCGACAGCGGCACCATCATCAACGTGTCGTCTCTTGCGGGAGTGACGCCGGGTCTGTTGGGAGGGATGATCTATTCGGCGGTCAAGGCGGCGGTCATCAACTTCACCGGGCATCTGAACGAGGAATTCAAGAGCACGAACATCCGGGCGAGCGTCGTCATCCCGGGCGAGATCTCAACGCCGCTATTGGACAAACGGCCCATCCCGCCGAGCGCGGACGCGCGCAAGACGATGGCCGGCCCCGAGGACGTGGCGGAGGCCATCGCTCTCATCGCCGGACTTCCGCAGAACAGTTCCATACCGGAACTCGTGATCCGTCCGACGCTCCAGCGTGACGTCTCGGACGAGCTGACCGACGCATGGGTGTAGCCAGGCTCCATGTCCGCTGATTGTCATTCCGATGTAGCTGGGATAGACTTCGCACAACAAACATGAAACCACATGAGGAGTATTCCCTCGAATGCTAAGAACCAACCTAGCTAGCAAGCAAGTGCCGACTTGGGGTGTTCTTGCAGCGTCCTCAGTGATTGCCCTATGTGCGGCGCTGTTCTCCATAGGCGATTCCGCCGCCCAAACGAACCAATTGATACTCAAGAACGAAAAAGAGTATGACGTTGCCATTGGCGGGCAAGAGGCGAGCGACCGGTTCGGGTCCGCAATGTCGGTGGGCGACATCAATTCCGATGGGCAGGCGGACCTTCTGGTGGGCGCGCCCGAGTCGGGCCTCGACAGCAATTTTAGGGCGGGCGCGGCATTTGGTTTTCTTGGACCGATAGACAGTTCCGTGACCGACTCATCTCAAGCCGCGATCAAGTTCAATGGGTTCGACTTCACGGCGGGAATCGGCTCGGGCGTGCTTATTCAGGACATTAACGAGGACGGCACCAGCGACCTAGTTATCAGTTCCCAGGAAATGGCCGTCGACGACACTCGCCATGAGTCCGGCGTGGTCTACATGGTGCTAGGGCCGGTTGGCCCGACCGGTCAGACCGCCGTCGATATCCGTGAGCGAACCGACTTTCACATTCTCGGAGGGCATAGAAACTACAACAGCGGAAAGGGCCTTGCGGCCGGCGACCTCAACAACGACGGCGTCCTCGATCTCGCAATCGGAACACCCAGTGGTTACGAATTGCGCAGAGGCGGCGTAGAGATACTCTTGGGCCCGTTTGACGGCTCGGACATCGATCTTCGCGACGATGCCGACGGGTTACTGCTTGGCTCCACGGGTGACATCTCCAGTACGGTCAAGGGAGATGGCGCCGGCGCGTCGGTCGCCATCGGCGACATCAACGGCGACGGCGTCGACGACCTCGTCGTAAATGCCCGGAGCGCAGACGTCGGAGCCATCGATAATGGAGACATCGACAATGCGGGAGAGACGTATATTCTCTTTGGACCATTGGACACGTTGGAGGGAGAACTAAAGGTTCTAGCCGACGTGACAATCCAGGGCGTCGCTGAGAGGGATTCGGCTTCGGAAGGCTCACTCGCAATCGGTGACCTCAACGGTGATGGCACCAATGATTTGGTAATAGGATCCGCACAGTCAGACGCGTCCGGGAACCGCGCGGCGGGCAAGGTGCTCATATTCCAAGGCCCCATTCAGTCCGGGACCTACAACCTCGAGACTGCGGCCCAGATCGTTATCGAAGGAGAGAGGGCCCTGGAGGGTCTGGGGTCGGCAGTCGGCATCGGCGACTTCAACGGGGACGGTGTGTCCGATCTCGCGTATTCCGCCGCATTTGGGGACCCCGATGAAGAGAGAGAGAACGCGGGCATCACCTTTCTCATGTTTGGAAATATCTTCGAGCGAGAGTCTACTCCCGATGAGTCTAATCTTCCGCAGATCATCATTGGCGTGTTTGTCGGTATCGTGGCGCTTGCCGTTGCGATAGGGCTCATCTGGTGGCTCCGCCGTATGCGACGCGGGACGATGCCCGTTTGAGTTTGACACGTCCTAAACTCGTCACGGCCAGCCGCAGGGCAAATAGCTCAAGGAGCGCTGAATGAACCGCGAAGAACTGAAGACGATGATCGGCGGGTGCATCGCCACGCTGCCGACGCCGATGGACGACGACTTCAATCTCGATCTCGCCCGAACGACTGAGGTCACGCAATGGTGGGTGGAGCAGGGTCTCGGAACCGGCACCTCCCCACTGAAGACCTCGGCGGCGATGGGAGAAGGCCCAGACCTCGGCGACGACGAGTGGCCGCACCTGCTGCGCACCGTCGTGCGGGCGGCCAATCCCGACACCAAGGTCATCTGCGCTCTCAAGCCGAAGAACACCCTGCACACCATCGAGGACGCCAAGCGCGCCCAGGACCTGGGAGCAATCGGTCTGCAAATAGACCTCCCGTTCATGCACCACGCCAACCAGGATGATCTGGTCCGGTTCTACTCGGACATATCGGACGCCATCGAGATCGGGATCATGATCTACAACACGCACTGGTTCACGTCCGATGCGTCGGTGGAGGCCATGCGCGCCGAGACGATGCTGCGACTGAAGGGGGCAGAGCACGTGGTGGCGCTCAAGTGGAGCGCTCCGGAGGGCACGGACATCGACTATGACGACATGACCGATTTCGCCGACACCTTCAACGTGATCGACAACTCGGGACAGCCCGTGCGCTGCCACAAGAACGGCGGGCGGGGATACATCAGCCCATGGGTGGCGGCGTACCCCCAACATGATCTCCAGGTATGGGACCTTCTCGAGGCCGGCAGGTACGACGAGGCTCAGGCCGAGAAAGACCGCGTCGGCGCCGCGATCGGACCGTGGGGCGCCAGGACGGGCGCTAAGTCCGGCGGATACCGTCAGGTGAAGGGCATCATGGCGGCGATGGGCAATCCTGTGGGACCGCCGCGTCCCCCTACCCTGCCCTGCTCAGAGGACGAGATAGCGGCGGCGCGGGACGTGGTGGCAGAGTTGGGCTGGAGCGTTGGCTGACATGCCCGACTCCGCGGCTGCCTTCAGCCGTCTAACTCCGATACTCACCACCGACGATATGGACGCCACCATCGCGTTCTATCGCGACATGCTCGGCTTCGAGGTCACGGGCAAAATGCCGGAGCAAAATCCTACCTGGTGCTCCCTCAGGCGCGACGACGCGGCCATCATGTTCACGAGTCCCGATGAGGACGGCCACGATCACGATGAGGACGACGGGCACACCCATGACCACGATGAGGACGATGGGCACAGCCACGATCATGAGCATTCCGGGGCGAACCGCTTGTGGACGATGTACGTCTACTCCGAAGACGTGGACACGCTCTGGGAAGAGCTCAAGGGCGAGACCAATGTGGCATATCCCCTATACGACACACACTACGGGATGCGGGAGTTCGGAGTACGTGACAGCGACGGAAACATGCTGAGCTTCGGCAAGGACATCTGACTCTAATGACAGAATTGTCAATCCGCGGCCCCGTTCCCGTTCTCTTTGCCAATGACATGCAAAAGGCGATTGAGTATTATTGCGGTACGCTCGGTTTCACACTGGCAAGCGCAATGCCCGAAAACGAGCCCACATGGTGCTTTCTGAGGCGGGACAACGCGGCGATCATGTTTCTCAAAGCACACGACCATGCCCATGATGAAGACGAGCATCACCATGACCACGACGGAGACCATCACCAACACCCTCGCGGGCCTGCCGTGAGTTCACTCTACTTCTACCCTAACGACGCAGACGCTCTCTGGAACCAGCTAAAGGATAGGGTCGAGGTTGAAGTTCCGTTGGAGGACATGGACTACGGGATGCGCGAGTTCACGATTCGCGACCCAAACGGATACGCCTTGAACTTCGGCGCGCCTCTCGATGCCTAGAACTCAAAGCAAATAAACAAACGGAGCGAAAAAGAGGAGACATGGACAGAAACGAACTGCGAAATCTCATCCAGGGCACGGTCGTCACGACGCCCACGCCGATGGACAAGGACATGAAGGTCGACTATTCTCGGATCACCGAGGTCACGCGGTGGTGGGTCGAGCAAGGCTTGGGGACGAACGTCGCGCCGCTGAAGGTATGCGCCGCAGGCGGCGAGGGGCCGTCCCTCACCGACTCCGAGTGGGAGCAGGTCATCAGGACTACGGTGAACGCCGCGGGGCCCGACGCCGTCATAATGTGCGCTCTCAAAGCCAAGAGCACGTACCATACGATCGAGGACGCCAAGAAGGCACAGGATCTCGGGATTGTCGGCCTCCAAGTCGATTTACCGTTCTCTTACCATCCGAACCAGGACGATTACGTCCGGTTCTTCACAGATGTTTCCGATGCAATTGACATCGGCATCATGATCTACAACACCTTCTGGTGGGGCTGTCCCGGCGTCACGCCGGAGACGATGAACCGTCTTCGGGACGCCGAGCACGTGGTCGCGCTGAAGTTCAGCTCGCCGCCGGACCGTGACTACGACGAGATGCGCGAGTATTCCGACCACTTCAACGTCATCAACAACGGCGGCAAGCCCGTGCGCTGTCACCAGCTTGGCGGGAGGGGCTACATCACTTCCACCGCGACGGCGTACGCCCCGTTCGACCTCAACTTCTGGTCGCTGCTGGAGGCCCAGAAGTACGACGAGGCACAGGCGGAGATGGACAGGGTGGACTCGAAGTTCAAGGACTGGCGCCTAAAGAACAAGAACCACTCCGGCGGCTACCAGCATCTGAAGGCATACATGAAGGTGGTGGGCATGGACTGCGGAGAGACGCGGGAGCCTTCCCACTGGCTGTCCGACGAGCTGATGGACGAGCTTCGGGACATCTGCCGAGAGATCGGGTGGCCTGTCGCAGGATAAGCCGGCTAACCGGAATCCATCGCCACCATTCTCCGCAAAGGTACCCGGATACACGACGAGACCGTTCCTCTCATCGACTCTGAATGGTCACCAATCCATTCACGGTCAATTCAATGCGAAATGGTATAATGAGCCGACGGACTAGGTTGACGGAGACCTCAAGAGGAACGGCAAATGACGACGAAAACGGCGAGTTTGCTGACGGCCGACGACCTCCTTCGCTTGTATGGCGAGGGAGTTCGGGGCGAGTTGATCCGAGGAGAGCTTTCGGAAACCATGCCAACCGGACAAGAGCATGGCGAGGTTGTTATGAATCTCGGCATGTTGTTGGGGAATTTCATCAAGCCGCAGGGGTTGGGGCGACTGATGGGCTCCGATACCGGTGTCCTCTTGGAGCGCGATCCCGACACGGTGCGGGAGCCTGACGCAGCGTTCATTTCCGCCGAGAGACTTCCTACGGGCGTACGGGTCCGGGGCTATTCCGAAGTGGTTCCCGACCTGGTAGCAGAGGTGGTCTCCCCCGGCGACGGTCGGGGGGAAGTGTACGACAAAGCGCGGATGTGGATCAGCCACGGTGTGCGGATGGTGTGGGTAGCAGATCCGGACACTCGCACCGTGGAGGTGCATGAGCCAAACGCGCCGCTAGCCACCCTTGCAGAGAGTGACACGTTGCATGGAGGCGACGTGTTACCTGGCTTCAGCTGTCCCGTGCGGGACGTTTTCGACCTCTAGACCACTCCCATTCGCACATTACACTCGGAGAAGACAATGAACCGTGAAGAACTCAAGCAGATCATAAGGGGCGTGTCGGTGGCAGTGCCGACGCCGTTCGACAAGGACTACCGGCTCGACCTTGCGGCGGCGACCGACCTCACGCAGTGGTGGGTCAGCCAGGGACTGGGCGCGAGCAATTCGATGATAAAGCTGTGCTCGGCGTGGGGGCAGGGTCCGGACATTTCCGACGACGAGTGGCCGCACCTCGTTCGGACGGTGGTCAACGCGGGAGGGCCGGGCGTCAACGTCATGTGCGGTCTGAAGTCCAAGGACACCATGCGCACCATCGAGGACGCCAAGATCGCCCAGGACATGGGGGCGAACAGCCTCCAGATCGAGCTTCCCTACAACCACGCGCCGAACCAGGACCAGTACGTGAAGCACTTCACCATGATCTCGGACGCCATCGACATCGGGATCATGATCTACAATACGTACTGGTTCGGGGTATCGCCAATCGAGCCGGAGACGATGCACCGCCTCGAGGAGGCAGAGCACGTGGCGGCGGTCAAGTGGAACTACCCCGAACCGGACGGGTACGACAAGATGCGGGAGTTCTCAGACACCTTCAACGTCATCGACAACTCCGGCCAGCACGCGCGCTGCTTCAAGAACGGCGGCGCGGGGATCGTCAGCGCCTTTGCTCCCGCCTATCCCGCGCACGATCTCAAGGTTGCTGCGCTCCTAGCGGAGGGCAAGTACGACGAGGCCGAGGCCATGGTCGACACGGAGGACGAGGCCCTCGGCCCCGTTCGTGCCATGATCTCCGCGAACGGCGGCGGCTACCGCATGGCGAAGGGGATGATGAACATCGTCGGGCACCCGTCAGGGCCGCCGCGCCTGCCCACCGAGCCCCTGAACGACGAAGAGTTGGCGGCGCTGCGAACGGCCATGGAGAAGCTAGGCTGGGTGTAGTGGATCTCATACTCTCCATTCAATCCTCAAATTGCGGAACGGTTCTTTTGGGATTTAGGGCCTGCTAGGCGATGTGCAAGTATACTCGTCTTTGGCTTCCGCTACGTACCAGGGCGTTCAAGTCTGCGTTCCGAACGCAGCAGGGGTTCTAAGTGGGATTGACGAGCCCAGGGGGAGTAGAATCGTGAAAACTAAATGGGCTGACAGGTGAGACGCCCCGCGCGATTCAGCTAAGGTGAGAAGTCTGGTATCCTTATAAACTGGGTGGGTGTGAATCGGTATGACTGGTAAGTGCCTGGCATAACCTTGACAGGCACAATTCAATTTAACTACATTACCTCACCCGATTTGAAGAGTCAGGGAGCGTTGATGTCTGCTAAAGCTATTCTAGCCCCTCGGCTGCACGGTAAGCGTTTCGATGACGGCCAAATCCCCGTAGAGGTTCTGGCTGACCTTGCCGAGTTGGGCAAAATGATAGCCGCCGTTGCTAAGTGGCGCTACATGAAAGAAAACCCGGAGCGCCAGCGAGTCCCGAAGGGGTTCACCGAAGCCGTCAACCTGAAACTATCTAGTGTTGGCGAAACCGAAAGTGCTCTGCCGATTTTCAGCGTGTCACAGGATGCGACACCTAGCTACGCTGACGAGGTACCCTATCGGAAGTACCTAGATGAAGCGCAGGCTTACATTGCCGAGGTAGTCATAGAGGCAGAGTCAGGTCCCGTCGTCAGTGACGCGGGGCTGCCCAGTAAGTTCTTGAAGCACTTCAACAGGATTGGGCAGAACTTGGTCGGCGATGACTTCATGGAACTAACTCATCCTGTATCTCAGTCCAAAGCTAGGTTGACTGTTGTGTCACGCCAAAGACTACTGGAGCGCGCAAGCACGCCTCAAAAACTGACAGATGCAACTTTGCGCGGCACGGTGCCAGAAGTCGATCTGGAGAATAAGAACTTCCAGTTGAAGCAGGTATTTGGTCGAAAGATATCCTATGCGCCGATGCCAGATGTGTTCGAAAGTGTTGTAGTAAGCGCATTCAATGGTTATTATGAAAACCAGCGAATCATGGTAAAAGGCGTTTGTGATTGCGATGAGTGGTTGCGGCCCCAAAGATTCAAAAGCATAGAAGAGGTCATTCCACTCCCACCATTGGATGTTCCAGCACGCCTAGACGAATTCAAGCACATGAAGGTTGGCTATCGGGGTACTAGAGCCCCCAGCCCAGAAGGGTTGGATTGGCTTTCCCAGAGTTTTTCAAGACATTTTCCTGAGAGTCTGCCACTACCTCGTGTCTACCCTGTAGAAGAGGGCAGAATTGAAATGGAATGGGTGTGCAACATCCTTGAGATTGACTTGGACGCCCATCGTGGAGATTGGTTTGCATTTGGCAAAGAATCTGATATGGAAGAGTCAGAGCACTTGGATTTTGAGGATGATGGCTCTTGGGAGTTCATAGTCGAGAAACTCCGCCGTCGAAGTATGGCGATAGATGAATGAAGACTTACTTCTACATAGAGTCATCGAATCTTTCGAGGAGCAGTCCGGTGAAGTCTCGTCGCAAGAATTTCGACCTCTGGCGAAAGACTACGGACAATTGTCAGTTTACGACAGCACGTAGTTCACGGCCGAAGAAGCTTGGCAACACTACCGTAAGGACTTATCGAGGCCCGCTCCCATCGGAGTCCTGTCGCTATCAGTTCGAGAGTGCCAAGATCTGGGTCTACCTGTTCGGCAAGACCCGGATACTTTCCTTGGCCATGCGCTAATAGACTTTCGAGAACTGACAAGAAATCAGCAAAGACGTACATCACGTCGTCTCAGGGACTTTGCTGTTGCTCGCGACTGGCAGTACCGCTCCCCAGACTAGAATTGGGGCCGAACCGTGCAACTAGTCCGCCTAACTCCGAGGCTAGCCAATGTTGAGCAAAAGACGCCATTGCCTGAGTACCCAACAAGAACACTCCCTACGTTCATTCCCCACGCGTGCGCTTTACAGGTGTTAGATAGCCAATACGCTATTTTGCATTAGAGTCACGTTAGCGTGCCCCCTGCTTTTTGTTCCGGCGTTGCGTTCCCCATCCTACACTCCCAGCCACCTACTCGCGTGCGCACACTCTATCGTGCCCTGCAAACTGCCAGGCCCTAAATCCCAATAGAGCCTGCGCAACTCACCCCTTGCGAAATAGTGCCGAGAATGGTACTATTTTATTGAGGTCTCCGTCATGAGACGGTTTCGGGACTATCGTGGCGTCGAGATAATGCTGAGTGATGCGGTGCTGTTTGACCACATCCTCGCAGACCACCCGGAGCCGGTTGATTATGTTCGTGAGATAGGAAGAGCGCTGGCGAGTCCGGTAGTGCCGGCATTTCCCGATCCGCGAAGACCGAATGGCCTGCGGTACTACGGGTGGGTCGAGGAGTTTGGAAAGTACATTCGAGTGGCCGTCAAGGTTCTAGACGACGAGGCGTGGGTCTCAACGGCGTTCGTGACTGATGAGCTTGTGTGAGGTAGAACGATGGAGAACCGAAGAATCAACGCTTGGTATGACGAAGGCAACGATACGCTCCACATCCGTTGGAAGGATGGAGTGGGCTACTACTCGCCGACGAGTGACGACCGCGTGCTGGAGCGCGTGTCGGAGGATGGCGTAGAGTCGCTCGGATTCATGATCGAGGACGTGCGCTCCCTGAAGAGGGACGACAAGGCCGAGTTCGAGATCGGCGTCGGCGCGACGGGTGAGGTCAAGAACCTGAGCGTAGAGATGGCTGCAAACCAGCTAGGCGTTACCCCGCGGTATATCCGTCGTCTGTGCAAGGACGGCAGAGTGCGGGGCGCCAGGCGTCTCGGTCACAGCTGGGTGATTCCCGTTCCAATTGACATCGCCGAAGGGAGTCGAGGCAGGCCGGGGGTCGCCGCGACGGTCCACGCATTGAACGAACCGCGCGGAGAATATAACGCCTAGAGGCCGTCGGTAAGTGCTGTGAGTGCCTCTGCACGATGCGACCGCTTGGAGGCGATGCGGTCGAACGCGCGGGGAACGTCTGCCAGCAGGTCGCGCGAGGAGTCGGCGGCGGCGCTGTAGAAGGCGATGATGGTGTCTTCGTTGGCGGTCAGGACGGCGATCACTTGGTCGGGTGAGTCCGGCAGATCGGTGATGAGCGCGTAGTCGTCGGTGTCGATGCCCTCGAAGGCGAACTGGGTGTCGAGGGCGTCGCTGACTACTCCGATGTACGCGCGGTCGATGCTCCCGACGTTGCGCTTGTTCTCCCTGATGTACGGCGCGAGCGTTCCCTGCCATTCGGGGTATCGTTCCGAGGCGCGCTCGTACACTTGTCTGGACTCGTCTTCGAGGTGCTTGGCGAACCTGACGGCTGCGGAGGCGGTGTTCAGCTCCACCTAGAGCCACCTCTGCACGACGACCTTGCCCTCGGTGAAGAAGCGGACGGCGTCCGGGCCCTGACCGTGGAGCGTCCCGAAGAACGACTCCTTCATGCCGCCGAAGGGAAAGAAGGCCATTGGCGCTGCGATTCCGATGTTGACCCCGATGTTTCCGGCCTGCGTGTTGTACTGGAACTCGCGGGCGTTCCTGCCGCTCGTGGTGAAGATGCACGCAGAGTTGCCGTAGGGGTTGGTGTGGATCGTGTCGATCGCCTCCTGGAGCGTGCCCGCCCTGAGCACGGACATGACCGGCCCGAATATCTCCTCGCGTCCGATGGCCATGTCGGGCTCCACATCCTCGAAGATCGACGGATTCAGGAAGCATGTCTCCGGGTACTCGCCGACGAGGTCGAGTGTGCGTCCGTCCAGCCGGAGTCGGGCGCCGTCGTTGACTCCCTGTTCGATGTAGCCTAACGCCCGGTCCTTCCCGTCCGGGGACTGCATCGGCCCCATCTGCACCGACTCGTCGAGGCCGTAGCCGACGCGGATGCGTCCCGATGCCGCCGATAGCTCGTCCATGAAGGAGTCGTGGAATGAGTCGTCGCCGACGATGAGCAGGTTGGCTCCCGAAAGGCAGCGCTGTCCGGCATTGCCGTAGAAGGAGGTCAGCAGCGCCGGGATCGTGGCGCGCGTGTTGGCGTCGGGCATGACGACGACGTAGTTCTTGGCGCCGCCCTGGGCGATGGCTCGCTTGCCGGCGGCACCAGCTCGCTTGTAGACCTCCCTGGCGACGGGAGTCGAGCCGACGAAGGCGACGCCCTCGACATCGGGGTGGTCGATCAGCGCGGTCGATGCCTCCGTGCCGCCGTTGACGACCTGCCAGACACCGGGCGGGAAGTCGGCCTCGTCGACGAGCTCGGCTATTTTCGTCTGGCTGATAGGGTCTCTCGGTGAAGGCTTGACGATCACGCAGTTGCCGGTCGCGACGGCGTAGGGCGCGAACCACAGCGGCACCATGAAGGGAAAGTTGAACGGGGCGATTACCGCGAACACCCCCACCGGCTGGCGGATGACGTACTCGTCGATGCCGCTGGCGATGTCCTCGAGGTTGTAGCCCATCATCAGCGACGGGATGCCGGAGGCCACCTCCACCTGCTCGATGCCGCGCCTCGTCTCGCCGCGCGACTCGTCTATGGTCTTGCCGTGCTCCAACGTCTGGATGCGGCTGAGTTCCTCGAAGTTCTCCTCCATCAGCTCGCGTAGCCGGTGCAGGTACCGCGCGCGAGTGACGGGAGGCGTGGAGCGCCATTCAGGGAAGGCTTCCCTGGCCTCATGGACGGCCTCGTTCACCTCATCGGTCGTCGAGGTGGGCACATGGGCGATGACGCGCTGTCTCGCGGGGTCCATGATGTCGTGGTACTCCCCCGCGGACCTGATCCACTCACCGCCGACGTAGTTCTCGACGACGATTGGGTCGGTGATCGGCTCTTGCAGGATGGTCATTGGGCCTCCGGGCGTGCTCGGTATCGAATGCCATTGTACTCGTTCGAGATTCCGCTGGACAGAGCGGCGGGAATCATGAAACTGTTCAGTCTTCGCGAGTTGAATTGCGAAGACCCCCTCCCTGTATCTCTCCCCCAGCGGGCTGACAGGGGTAGGCATTTGACTACCGCCCCATTCCCCATTGACGAGAAAACAACGCCGTCACTGTCATTCTGGGCGGAGCGTTGCGGAGGCGAATAATCTAAGAAGGGGCGCCTCCGAATTTGACTGATGCGAACACGTGTACTATCATATTCAACAACACACGGCGGACGCCCTGGTCTCCTGTCCGCAACAGAGGAATGTCAGAATATGTCAGGAAATTTCAGGGAAAAAGAGACCCCCTGTCGCCCAAACAGCTTCAGACCCTACCCATCTCGTGTCAGGTTAAGACTTTCGCGAACACCGCAACCGCTATCGACCCATTCTCCATTGACGAGAAAACAACGCCGTCACCGTCATTACCCTGAAAATAACCTCCCGTAGGGGCGATTCGCGAATCGCCCTTACTGCCATTTTCGTGATTGGTCGTGTCGGTGACAACCGACATGAGCGATTCCTCAGAAAATAAACCCCGGCCAACCGGCATTCGTAGGGCGGGTTTCAAACCCGCCCTTCAGAGCACCAACCCCACCGCCCCACCGTCATTCCTGCGAAGGAACGTGACCCCGTACCCCGATACGGGGCAGGAATCCATCCTCCGGCTTCTGCCACGCGAGGACGACGAGGCCAAACCCTTTTTCATGATTGGTGGTGTCGGTGACAACCGACATGAGCGATTCCTCTGAAAATAACCTCCCGTAGGGGCGGGTTTGGAACCCGCCCTTGGGGCCCACCATTTTCATTCCAGGTGGTGAGGGTGACAACCCTCATGAAGTATTCTGAGCGTAGCAGAGCGAAGTCGAAGAATCTAAAGCGTCTGTCACAACGTTAAGCCAACATAGAACGTCCCTACGTTGTTTTCACTCTTGGTCACGATATAGGCGCGGCACTGGTTGCCGGGTCTTGCAGATACGGACTTTAGATTCCTCCCTGCGCTCGGAATGACAGGAAGGCGGGGCCGGATCATAGCTGCAATTCCGTTTTGCCTACCCCTGTCAGCCCCCAGCGGGGGAGAGATTGTAGATTCTTCGTCGCTGCGCTCCTCAGAATGACTATGGCCTTGTCAGGCCACATAAGGGGATGAAAATTGGGATGCGTCCGGAACGGTCGGCAGGGTGCTTGGGACTGGATTCCGGCCTCCGCCGGAATGCCGGAATGGGGGTGGTGTTGGTAGTGAGAGGCGGGTTTGAAACCCGCCCCTACCAGGTCATAGCCTCGCAACCCTTCACTTCTGTGGGGTTGAACCACTAGTATGAAAATGGGGTTGGCGCCGGCCCTCAGGGTCTGAAGACTGGATTCCGGCCTTCGCCGGAATGACGGATGGGGGTGGCGTTGGCAGTGAGAGATGGGTTTGAAACCCGCCCCTACCAAATCATAGCCTCGTAACCCTTCACTTCTATGGGGTTGAACCACTAGTATGAAAATGGGGTTGGCGCCGGCCCTCAGGGTCTGAAGACTGGATTCCGGCCTCCGCCGGAATGACGGATGGGGGTGGCGTTGGTAGTGAGAGATGGGTTTGAAACCCGCCCCTACCAAGTCATAGCCTCGTAACCCTTCACTTCTGTGGGGTTGAACCACTAGTATGAAAATGGGGTTGGAGCCGGCCCTCAGGGTCTGAAGACTGGATTCCGGCCTTCGCCGGAATAACGGTGTGGGGGTGGCGTTGGTAGTGAGAGATGGGTTTGAAACCCGCCCCTACGCGTAGGTTGGCGGTGGTCTATTTTCAGAGGAATCGCTCATGTCGGTTGTCACCGACACCGTGGAAGACGAAAATGGGGTTGGCGTCGGTTGGTAGGGGTGGGTTTGACGGAGGCTATTTTCAGGGTAATGACATGCGCCTCGGATGAACAGCGCTCTCTCAGAGAGGGCGTCGGTTCACACTTTTTTAAGCGTTACGTTAGTTTCGGGTAACGACGAGTCGCTACACTGATTCATAGACCCAACGTTTCACAGTTCACAATGCACTGCCCACGAGTGAAGGAGGCTTATATGCCCAGACCGGTAACTATCCTGATGTTCCTTGGTCTCGCGGTGGCGACGCTGGCGTTTCTGGCAGCCTGCTCCAGCGAGAGGGAGGACTCGACGGCGGAACCCGCGCCGACCGCGATGGCTGAGGCTGCCCCCAAGCCTGAGCCAACTCCGACGGCTGGGCCGACGCCCTCGCTCTCTCTCCCGATCACCGAGGACACCCTGACGGCTCCCCGCATCATGGGAGAGGGCGTCAACGAGTGGATCAACTCCGAGGAGCTCATCCTTGCGGACCTGCAGGCCGAGAACAAGGTCGTTCTTATAGACTTCTGGACGTATACCTGCATCAACTGCATCCGGACCCTGCCATACCTCAAGCAGTGGCACGACAAGTACGCCGACAGCGGACTCGTCATCATCGGGGTCCACACACCCGAGTTCGAATTCGAGAAGTCCTTGGACAACGTCGAGGAGGCCGTCGAGGGGTTCGAGATCGAGTACCCGGTCGTGCAGGACAACAACTACTGGACATGGAACGCCTTCACCAACCGGTACTGGCCCGCGAAGTACCTTATCGACAAGGACGGATACATCCGCTACTCCCACTTCGGGGAGGGCAGGTACGACGAGACCGAGCAGGCCATCCGTCTCTTGCTCGAGGAGGCCGATCAGGGGGTCGCCGACATCTCCGACGCCGAGAACCCGATCAGGCTTATTGCGCCGAACGCCGTTAGCTCCCGCAGCCCGGACGGCCTGACGCGCGAGCTGTACGCCGGAACGGACCGCAACTACAGCGCGCGGCGGTCGGGGATACGAGCGCCCTACGTCCACAACGAGGAGTTCTACAAGCAGGGGAGTACGGACACGGAGTATATCGACCCCGGTGATTGGCAGAACCACCACATCTATCTCCAGGGCCTCTGGCACAACGGTGAGGAGAGCCTCCGGCACGCGCGGATGACGGAGGGGTTCGAGGACTACATGGCGCTCCGCTTCAACGCCGTGGACGTGAACGTCGTCCTCCGCACTCAGAGCGCCACGCCGTACACGGTGCAGATCCGCATGGACGGAGAGCCACTGACAAGCGAGGACGCCGGCACCGACATCTGGTTCGACGACGAGGGAAGGAGCTTCATCACCGTCGATGAGCCGCGCCTGTACGCGCTCGTGCGCCTCGACGCCTTCGAGGGCCACGAGCTGACCCTGAGCTCCAACTCCAACGAGTTCGAGATATTCGCCTTCACCTTCGGGGCCTACGTCTTACACCCTGAAGCATAGGACGAGGACGACACCGACCTAACCGTACTCGAACCTCACGACGAGGCGGAGGGAACACATGAAGACAAACATCCAAATTCCGGCATTCGGACTGCTCATCCTGGTCGCGTTCGTCGTGGCGTGCGGCAGCGAAGACGAAGCAGCCCAAACGGTGGATGACGCGCCGGAGGCAATGTCCGCCGTCCGAGAGCCGCCCGAGCGGCCGGACCGCGAGCCGCTCATCGAGAGCGAAATCACCGCCGACGGCTTCAAGGCCATTCTCGGCACCGGCGACCTCGGCGTCGGTACCGAGCGCATCGGCTTCGTCCTGACTTCAAAGACTGGATTCGTCACAACGGACGGCGTTCAAATCACGCCCAGGTACGTATCCGACGGCGCGGAGGAGACCAGGCCCTCTGTCGACACCGTGTTCCAGCAGTGGCCCTACGGCAACCGGGGCCTTTATACCGCCTACGTCGATTTCGACAAGGCCGGAGAGTGGGTGCTCGACATTTCCATTCCGGGAGAGGGGGGCGCGAGTATGAACGTACCGCTCGCGTTCGAGGTCTTCGGCTCGGCCTATTCACCGATGGAGGGACAGTCGGCGGTCTCGACCAAGACGCGGACCGTGGACGACGTCGAGTCGCTCCAAGAGCTGACGACCGGCTCCCTCCAGGACCCCGACCTCTACCGGATCAGCCTCGATCGGGCCATCGAGAACGAGATGCCGACCGTCGTCGTGTTCGCAAGCCCGGCCTTCTGCCAGAACGCGGTGTGCGGGCCCCAGGTCGACATCCTACAGGAGCTCAAGAACGCCTACCCGTCGGACGCCAACTACGTACACGTCGACTTCTACGACAACCCCCACGAGATCCAGGGCGACCTCGAGCGCGCGGTCATCTCGCCGGCGGTCCTCGAGTGGCGGCTGCCCAGCATCGAGTGGACGTTCGTCATAGACAGGCAGGGCAACGTCAAGGCCCGCTTCGAGGGATTCGCGACTTTCGACGAGGTGGAGGCCGCGCTCCGGCAGGTGCTGTAGGCCCACTTCCACATAATTTTGGCAGCTTACTCAAAGCACCCTCACCCCCGTATCGAGTACGGAACCTTGTATGTCAAGACGCTGTAGCGAGTTCTGGCGTTGGCGGTAGCAGTTCTGTCATCTCGCGGTAGATCTGGCGGGCCAGGTAGGTCTTGAGGACACGTATGGCCTCCCGGTGTGTTTTGCCTTCTTGTTCCTTGCGAGTCACCAGGGCTTTGGACGCTTCGTCGATACGCAAACGGGTGCGAGCGATGATGTGTATAGCCCAGTTGAGACGTCGGTTGCCGCCTCGATTGACGCGGGCATGTTTGCTCGCTCCGCTCTCGCGGGGGACGGGCGCCGCTCCGCAGTAGCTGGCAAAGTGATGCTGGGTCTTGAAGCGTCCGATGTCCCCAACCTCGGCCAACAGCAACCCGGCGATGACAGGTCCCACGCCTTGAAGGTCCAGTAGTCCTGGGGCCACAGACTGGACCAATTGGTCGATCTGCCGCCCCAGCGTATTCACCTCCCGCTCCAGTGTATCGACGACACGCTCCAAACTCTCTTTTGCCGCTGGCGTCTGCATGTCTCGCAGGCGCATCCTGTTGGCTTGGAGTTGCTGGGCCAGGTGCCTACGGCTACGGGTGAGTTCTTGCATTTGCCGAAGCCACGCCGGAGCACTGACCACAGGGCGAGTCGGGTCGGCCTGCAGTACGCGAGCCACCAGCACCGCATCGTGAGGGTCGGTCTTCCGATGTCCGCGTCGCTCAACCACTTGCTGAGTGGGAATGGGGACAACGTCCATGCCATCACCCATACAGCGCTTCAGCCACGGGGTGAAGAAGGTCTGTGTGGGACCTTCCACGGCCAGCCGGTCGCAGCCCAGGCTCTTTGCCCAAGACATGAAGGCTTCCAGCCCGTCCGAATCGTTCGAGAACTCTCTCACATCTCGCACCTGTCCCCGGCTATCGAGTGCCGCCGCGGCGTGGTGTCCGGGATGCGGGTCTATACCGATGATCATCGTCATACCGTCCCTCCTTGTGGTAGAGTCTTCCCAGGGACGTGTCTGCGCACTCCTGCGAGGAGATCGAGCCACGATGGCACCCTTGAATCCAGCGACGGACAAGTCCCTTGGGGGTTGCGGTGTGGGCAGTTCCGTACCAGGCCACTGATGGCAGGGCAGGCTTGGGCCACACATCGCGATCCCTATCGTGTCATACTCACCTTCACTTCGCACTGGTTCGTGCTGTGGGCATCGCGGACAGCTCTTCGAGACTGCCCGCGATGCCCACAGCATTATTGTTGAGGTTGAGCATGACATACAGGGCAGGCTCTAGCCCTCTCCCACGACGGGCTGACAGGGGTAGGTATTCGCCTATCGCCCCGCTCTCAATTGATCAAAAAGCAACCCTGTCACTGTCATTCTGAGCGCAGCGGAGCGGAGTCGAAGAATCTAACGTGTCCGTCCGAAGGTAACGCCGACTTGGAAAGCTCATACGTTGTTCTACACCATTGGTCATGAGATAAACGTGGTACCGGCTGTCTGGTATTTCGGTTATGGACTTTAGATTCCTTGTATCTTGGTTTTGTCATGGGACAATGACTTCGGTAGGGGTGAATAGGGTGCGGCAGACCGTTGATTCCTAGGTCATCGAAGACCGTCAGCGAGCCAGGGTCGCCGCATCCCCCAGGAGTAGAGCCCGAACAGTTGCCTGGGCCAACCGAGCCCGCATCATGCAAGGACGGGCCAGCACTTCATAACAGGAGGTAGAAAAAATGGAACAGGAACCGACATACGTAGGCATTGATGTGGCAAAAGCCCAGGTGGATGTCGCTCTCCACCCTACAGGCGAGAGGTGGGTCGTCTCCTACGACGGACCCGGGATCCGGGAACTGGTCTCCCAACTGAAGACCATTGGACCGGCCAAGATAGTGTTGGAAGCTACTGGCGGCCTGGAACTACCGTTGGTGGCGGCTCTGGCAGCTGCGACGCTGCCCATAGTCGTCGTCAACCCACGCCAGGTTCGTGACTTTGCCAAAGCAACCGGGACTTTGGCAAAGACTGACGCTCTGGACGCGGCGGTCCTCGCCCACTTCGCCGCCGCTGTTCGTCCCCCTGTGCGCCCTCTGAAGGACACCGAGACCCAGGTCCTCAGCTCGTTGGTTGCTCGTAGGCAACAAGTGGTGACCATGCTGGTCTCTGAGAAGAACCGCCTCGGCACCGCCATCAGCGCCGTCCAGCCCCGCATCGAGGCCCACATCGCCTGGTTGGAGCAGGAGTTGGACGACCTTGACGAAGGCCTGAGGCAGACTCTCCGTAACAGTCCCGTATGGCGGGAGAAGGACGACCTGTTGCGCACCGTTCCCGGCGTGGGAGGGCAAGTCTCCCTCACGCTCCTAGCCTACCTGCCGGAGCTGGGCACGCTGGACCGCCGACAGGTCGCTGCGCTGGTGGGCGTGGCTCCCTTCAACCGGGACAGTGGCACTCTGCGGGGCAAACGGACCGTCTGGGGTGGTCGCGCCCGGGTCCGCGCTGCCCTGTACATGGGAGCGTTGGTAGCCAGCCGCTTCAACCCGGTGATCAGGGACTTCTACCAGCGGCTGCTGGCGGCTGGTAAGCCCAAGAAGCTGGCTCTCACAGCCTGCATGCGCAAGTTGCTCGTCATACTCAATTCCATGCTCAAGCATCGCTCACCCTGGCGCGCTGAGCGCGCCAGGGCCTCGGCACTCGTCGGGCATCCCTCTTGACTTTCAAGACAGTTGCTCGCTGCGCTCGGAATGACAGGCCGGGGGGCCGGCTCATAGCTGCAATTCGGTTTTACCTACCCCTGTCAGCCCACGACGGGAGAGGGTATACGCACTTCTCACTTCGACTATCATATGCAAATGGGAGCGGTACTAGGCCCACTTCGGCGAAACGACGACCATTAGCCGGTTGAACCGAATGGGCGCGACTCACTATCATGGCGCACACACACTCCCGAATGTCGCTCGGTTTCAGGGTAACGCCGAGCGGCGCCTGTGAGCGGCATGATTGCCCTAAACCTGACATACCGATTGGCGAGGTTCCTTCGAAGGTGGGGCGCGGCGATGGTCGACGCGCTCCCTCCGTACAAGCGAGTCGAAGGGATACTCGCGGACAAGGGCACCGACACGCGCGGCAACCACTACATCCTCGTCGATGAGGAGATAATTGGCGTCGACTGGCTCACGTTCGAGATGCTGATGATCGGCGAGCCGCTCCGCATCCGCGCAACCCGCGCCAATCAGGCGATCAACATCGACCGGCTTTCTCCCTGAGGACAACCCCGTTAGAAATCGCCCATGCCGGTTGCCACCGGCACCACCAATCATGAAAATGGGGTATTCTCTCCAACGTCATGCCAATAGTGGCAGGGGACAGAGACTGGATTCCTGCCCCGTATCGGGGTACGGGGTGACGTTCCTTCGCAGGAATGACGGATGTGGGCGGCACACACGCTATTTTCGTACCAATCGCCCATGTCGGTTGTCACCGACACCACCAATCATGAAAATGGCGGTAGGGGCGATTGGACGGGGGTTGTTTTCAGAGGAATCATCCATGCAGCCTTGCCGTCTGCACACCGAGGGATGAAAATGGGCACGTAGCGAGGACGGGCAACCACAAGGGTTGCCCCTACGACAGGTTTGCCGGGGCTTATTTTCGTACCAATCGCCCATGTCGGTTGCCACCGACACCACCAATCATGAAAATGATGATGGCCTCTCTGTCGCCGCTAGGCTGGTAGCAGGAGCCGGGAACTGGATTCCTGCCCCGTATCGGGGTACGGGGTGACGTTCCTTCGCAGGAATGACGATGGGGTGGTGGCACGACGGTTATTTTCAGAGGAATGCGTAGAGGCGGGTTTGAAACCCGCCCCTACCGTAATCGGGGTTAGCCGCCGTTCTGGCTCCAGAGCGACTGCATGACGCTGCCGGGGTTCATCGGGAGGCGCTCCATGCGAACGCCGACGGCCTGGTAGATGGCGTTGGCGATGGCAGCGGGCGGCGGGACGATGTTGACCTCTCCGACGCCGCGCACCCCGAAGGGATGCCCTGGGTTGGCTACCTCGACGACCACGGTGTCGATCATCGGAAGATCGTTGGCGACCGGCATCCGGTAGTCGAGGAACGTGCTGTTCGCCATGCGCCCGTCGCCCGTCATGTAGTATTCCTCGTTGAGGGCCCAGCCGATGCCCTGTGCGCTGCCGCCCTGCATCTGGCCCTCGACGTAGCTCGGATGGACGGCTTTGCCCACGTCCTGAACGGTCGTGAAGCGCAGTATCGACACCTTCCCCGTCTCGGGGTCGACCTCAAGGTCGACGATGTTGCCGCAGTAGGCCGAGCCGACGCCGGCCGCGTCGACGGTGGCCCGTCCGACGATGGGGTTGCCTGTGCCGCCGATCTGTCCCGCGAGCTCCTTGAAACTCATCGACAGCTCCGTGTCGACCTTGGACTGGAAGACGCCGTCGACGAGCTCGACCGAGTCCGCGTCGACGTCCCAGATCAGCGCGGCGCGGTCGATCATCTGGCGCTTGACGTCCTGCGCGGCGTCGTGGGCGGCCAAGCCCGTGGCGAAGGTGACGCGGCTCCCGCCCGTTCCGGCGGTGAATCCGACCTCGTCGGTGCTGACGACCATCGGGCGGATGTCCTCAGCGGGGATGCCCAGCACCTCGGCGGCCTGCATCGCAATGGACGTTCGGGTCCCGCCGATGTCCGGCGACCCCTCGATGAGGCTGCACGTCCCGTCCGAGTGGACGTTGATGTTCACGCTGGACGGGCCGCCGCCGTTGATCCACCAGCCGACCGCGACGCCGCGACCCGTGTTGGGGCCCTCCAGCGGCGCGTCGTAGTGCGGATGCGCCTTCATCGCGTCGACAACCTCAACGAGGCCGATGGCGGGGAAGACAGGGCCGTCCACACGGCGCGTGCCCTCTTTGGCTGCGTTCAGAAGACGGAATTCGAGCGGGTCGATGCCGATCTTCTCCGCCAGCTCGTCGACCACCGTCTCGGCGGCGAACTCGGCGTTCGTCGCGCCGGGAGCGCGGTAGGCGTTGGTGGACGGCTTGTTCACGTAGATGCCGAAGCCCTCGATGTCCCCGTGTTCGAGCTCATACGGAGCGAACACGCACATGCAGCCCGGCCCGATCATCGAGCCTGCGTACGCGCCCGACTCGTAGGCGAGCATCGCCTTGGCGGCAGTGAGCTTGCCCTCCTTCGTCGCGCCCATCTTGATCACGATGTGCGATCCGGGCGTCGGGCCGGTGGCCTCCAGGTCCTCCGTCCGCGTCATGATGATCTTGACCGGACGGTTGGTCTTCTGGGAGAGATACGCGGCCAGCGGCGCTCCGTACGGCTCGAACTTGCCCCCGAAGCCCCCACCGATCTCCTGAGGCGTGAGGACGACCTGCGACTCGGGGATGCCGAGCGCGTTGGCCGTGCCGTCCCGGACTTCCACAGGCCCCTGCGTGCTGCACCAGATGTGGACGCGACCGTCCTTCTTCCAGTGCACCGTCGCGTTCTGAGGCTCGATGTATCCCTGGTGCACCGTCGCGGTGTCGAAGGTCCGCTCGACGATGAAGTCGGCCTCGGCGAACCCCTCTTCCACGTCGCCCTTGACGTGGTGGATGTACTCCTCGATGTTCGTCGGCGTGTCGTTGTCATCGCCGTGGTACTCGGAGCGGTTCTTCTCGTGGAGGATCGGAGCGTCGTCCGCAAGACCCTCCGGGGCGGTCATCGCGGCGGGCAGCAGCTCGTAGTCTACCTCGATGAGCGCCAGCGCCTCCTCGGCGTCGTGGACGGTGTTCGCCGCGACTCCCGCGATCGGATGGCCCTTGTAGAGCACCTTCTTGCTCGCCATGAGGGACTCGCGCAGATCCTCGTGCTCCCCGTCCTGCGGGAAGTCGGCGGCGGTCGTCACCGCGCGCACGCCGGGGTGAGCCTCCGCCTTGCTCGTGTCGATGGACTTGATGACCGCGTGCGCGTGCGGACTCCGAAGTATCTTCCCGCAGAGGAGGCCCGTCGGATACTGGTCGGCGCCGTACTTGGCTACGCCGGTCACCTTGTCCGCCCCGTCGTGGCGGATGGGACGCTTCCCAACGGTCTTGAACTCCACCTCGGACAGGACTACGTTCGGCTCATAGGTTGTGGTCACGGATACACCTCATGTAATGCGAAATTGACTGGCACGAATTAAAGCAGAGACGGGGCGGTAACGCAATGACGACGTGACCCCTGTAACTGTTCAGTCTCCGTGAGTTGAATTGCGGATACCCCCCTCTCTGTATCTCTCCCCCGGCGGGGGTGAGATTGTAGATTCTTCGCCGCTGCGCTCCTCAGAATGACAGTAGGAGGACAATTCCCGCATATCTCACCGACTCTGAACAGTTACTGACCCATCACGCCATACCCGCGACCTCATCCAGCGCTTGTAGCACGCCAGACTCCAATTGCTCGTACGGCTCGAAGCCGACGGAGATGCGGACCATTCCGGGATAGGGGAAGCGCTTCTCGCCCCAGACTGTGGCGACGTGGAGCATGATCGTCGTGGGGTCGCCCAGCGTCGGGACGTAGGAGATCGTGTCGGAGACTGCCTCGACGAAGGAGTCAGCCGCGGCGCGTCCGCCCTTGAAGTCGACGTTTATCATCGCGCCGTAGCCTCGCCCACCGAACGTCTTTGCGGCCTCGTCGTGCGTTGGGTGCGACGCGAGGCCGGGATAGCGGACGCGCTCGACGGCGGGATGGCCGAACATGGCCGTTGCCAGTTTGGAGGCATTCTCGCACTGGGCGGAGAAACGCAGGGCGAATGTCCGCGACTGCGTGTTGAGACGGTAGGCGTCGTCGGCGCTGAGGATGTTCCCGACGTACTTGCGGTACAGCATGGCGTCCTTGCGGATGCCGGAGTCGTTGCCGCACACGACACCCGCCGTCAGGTTGCCGTGTCCGCCGAGGTACTTGGTCGCGCTGTGGACGACGATGTCGGCCCCGCGCTCCAGCGGGCGCCAGAGGCTAGAGGTCGCGAAGGTGTTGTCAACGATGACCGCTATGCCGCGCTCCTTCGCCATCTCGACGATCCTGCCGCCGTCCGAGACGACCAGCAGCGGATTCGTGACCGGCTCGAAGTACAGGAGGGACGGCTCCACGCGGTCGAGCAGCCCCTCGAGCCGGTCGAGATCGTACCGCTCCTCGCCCTCTGCCGGATGGAACCGCACGACCTCGATGCCACGCCTTCCTACGAGGATGTCTTCGATGTAGTCGTTCGTACCGCCGTAGAGCTCGCTGAAGAATAGCCAGGGGCCTGTCTTCTCGCCGCGTTGGAAGACCGAAAGGGCGGTGTCGATGGCGGCCATGCCCGACGCGGTGAGGACGGCCCACTCCGCACCCTCTATCTCCGCAAGCTGCTCCTCCGTCTCAGCGACGTTCGGATTCCCATAGCGGCTATACGAAAAACGGTCGGCGCTCTGCGGGTACTCCTCCTCTTGGGTGAACACGTCCGCGGCCTCGCCGATGGTGTCGAAGAGGAACCCCGCGTTGCGATAGATGGGTAGGCGCTTCGTGCGCTGTGGTTTTGGTGGCATGGATGCGCCCTAGGCCATGCGCACGGGGTATTCAGATATCACAGTCTAGATGCGTGTTCTATTTCACCGCGATCTCTAAATCCCCGATGACGGTGATGGTATTGGGTCAGCGCGATTGCCGCTGCGAACACCTTCTCTATGAGTAGAAGGCAACTGAATAGGCTTGGCTGCAGGAGTAGGCCGTGTGTGAACCGGGAATCCTCTGATTGCTAGTTCTCGTTCAGCTTCAAGCCATTTGATTTTGTGGGGTTTTGGTTGGGATGAGTTAATCATTCTTGCTTTCTCCCGGTGGAATAACTACTAGCTTTGTTTCCAGTCCGACTCCAGGAGCAACTTGACTTCGCTTTTTCGCCTGATTGACTATGCTCTGAACTGCCTCTCGATCTAACGATGACTTATAAGATGCCTCAATCAGTGAATACATTGCATGGGGAGCGCCAGACCCAATAGCACAGTACCCGATGGGCGTATAATCCATAAGTGTGCCGGGATTGACTATGGCGTAGATACTGTACTTTGACGTATTGCTCGGACCGGCAACAATAATCTCAACTCCCATATCGCTTTGCGACAGTGCTTGATCAATCATCTGCACAATCTGTGGCGACAGGGCCTGATTGTTTCTGTAGTAGCTTTCGAGGTCTAACCCTCGTGGCTCCAACTCCTTTTGTATAATTGCTGTGAGGCGCGCTTGCTGGTAGGTAGACCTGATGAGTTCGGCCGTCTCAATTGCTGTGATTGTGTCTTGTTGCTCTAGCTGCTGTTGTACTCTCACCCTTGCAATGCTGAGAATCTCGGTTCCAAGCAGAACATCGCCGGCAGCGAGTGCATAGGTTGAAGTGGGATTACCTCCCATAGGGACAATCTTGGTAATCTCCTGGTGTTCAAACTCGTAACCCATTGGGATGTGTGCTGTGACCATCTGGTCTGAAGCAAGCACCGCTCCCTTGCCATTCCCATACAAGGCCGCTATACACACGGTCATGACTCTATTGTCCTCTCGTGAGCCGTAGACGGTGTTTTACTAAGAATAACGCAGATAAGTCAAGCGGCCCCAAGGTTATATGAATATATCTTCCCATACATCTTGACAATGAGACAACTTGGCAACCGAGGCTCAAGCTCGCCGCCAACGGTCATGCATTAGGCCTCGGCCACATCTGCCGTCACGCCTTACCCCAGCCGATAGAACGTCGCGGCGTTCCCGCCCATCAGGTTGGCGTAGTCGTCCGGGGCGATGTCACCGACCGCCGCGATTGCGCCGTCCCTGATGGCCTCGTAGCCGTCGACGAGCAGGCACACCGGCCAGTCACTGCCCCACATGAGGCGGTCGAGGCCGAAGCACTCGATTACGTGGGCGACGTAGGGCACGATCTCGGCTTGCCACGTGGCGGGGTTGGCCTCGGTCGCCATGCCGGAGACTTTGCAGTGCATCCCCGGTATCTCCGCCACCCTGGCGATATCCTCTGCCCACGGCTCCATGCGACCCTCGGCGATCTCAGGCTTGGCAATGTGGTCGACGACCATCCGCAGGTCGGGGACTCGGTCCGCCAGCTCCATGATGTGCTTCAGGTGCGGAGGTCGCAGCAGCAGATCGTATGCAAGGTCGCGGCGCGCCAGCTCGCGCAGGCCCCGCACGACGTCATCCCGGAGCAGCCACCGCTCGTCCGGCTCGTCGTGTACCTGGTGCCGGACGCCGACGAACTTCGGCATCCCCTGCATCCGGTCGAGCGTCGCGCCCACGTTCGTGTCGGTCAAGTCGACCCAGGCGACCACGCCCGCGATGGAGTCCGCGCTCGCGGCAAGGTCGAAGAGGAGGTCGGCCTCCGCCATGGTCATCTGCGCCTGCACGACGACGGTCTTGGATATGCCCGTTCGTTCGAGGTGCGGGGCGAGGTCTTCGGGCAGGTAGCTGCGCCGCAGGACGTTGTCGCCCTCCGGCATCCACGGGTACGTGAGCCGGTCGATGTCCCAGAAGTGCTGGTGACTGTCTACGGTTGGAACCGAATCACTCACTTCGCGCTCCCATGCCCTAATCATCCCTCGGCCAGTCGTAGAGGTCCCACACCTGCTCCATCTGCGCCCACCACTCATCGGACATCGCTCCCGGCGCCTTCTTCTGGAAGCCGCGCATGAACTCGTCCCACTCCCGCGCCCGTGGCTCTTCCGTATACCTCGCCAGGTCAGCCGGGAAGTCGAATTCGTCCGGCACCTCGACGTACATGAACAGCCGACGCCCCAGCAAGAAGATCTTCATCTTCTCAATGCCGAGACGGTTCAGACTGTCGAGGGCCTCTGGCCAGACGGCCCGGTGATGCTCGATATACCGCTCGATCAGGGCCGGGTCGTCCTTGAGGTCGAGGGCCATGGCGTAGGACTTGGTCATGGGTCAACGGTACTTGAATCGAGGTGAAGGGTCAAACGTGGAGACACTCACCCGTCACTCCCGCGAAAGGAGACCTTTGCTTAACTCCCTCGCCCTTAAGGGAGAGGGCTGGGGTGAGGGTGAAACACCCGCCTCCGCAAGACGGGAGCCCATGACACTACCTCAGGCGCCACTCACTCCAGCCAGCGCGTGTACTGCGCGATGGTGTCGATCCCGACGAGGCCGCTGTAGGCGCTCTGCAGGCGGTCGGTCACCGGGCCTGGCATTCCGCCGTCGCCGACGGACGCGCCGTTGAAGGTCGAGACGGGACAGATGCACAGGCTCGTCGAGGTCACGAATATCTCGTCCGCCGTGTAGGCGTCGAACACGTCGATGTCGTCCTCGGTCGTCTCGATGCCGAGCTCGTGGGCCAGGTCCACCGTCGTCTGACGGCTGATGCCGCCGAGTACGAACTGGCTCTTGGGCGTGCGGATAGCGCCGTCCTTGACGACGAAGATGTTGCTCCCGTTACCCTCGCACAGGTTGCCGTTCATGTCTAGCAGGATGGCGTAGGCGTTCGGGTCTTGCGCGCGCGCCTCCATGTCGGCCTGGATGAGGTTGATGTAGTTGTGCGTCTTCGCCCTGGGACTCATCGCGTCGGGAGGCGTTCGCCGGACGGAGGGCGTGATGATGGGCATGCCGTCGCGGTAGTAGTGCGCCCGCTCCTTGAACGGGATGGGGAAGCACTCGATGATGACGGTGGGCCGGTCTGCCGCAGACTGGATGTCTCCACCCGCCAGCCGAAGGCCGCGCGTCACCCGCTGCGTTACCCAGATGTCGTCGTGTTCCTCCACGGTCGGGAGGTTGCGTTCGAGCACGTCCATCGTCTTGTCGGCCATCTCGTCCTTCGGCATCTGGGGATCGATGCGCATCCACTTGAGGGACTCGTACAGCCGGTCAAGGTGCTCGTCCAGCCTGAAAATCTCGTGCCCGAACGTGCGGGTCGTGTCGAACACCGCGTCGCCCAGTATGAACCCCCGGTCGCTGATCGAGACCGATGCCCGGCTCTCCGGCACGATCTCCCCGTTTACGTATGCGACTCGCTCTTGTGTCATGCTGTCACCTCTTGATATGGGCGCTAAGTTAAATCACCGCAGTCCTGGCTCCGCCAAACATCCCAATCTGCTCACGTTGCTCTCTGGTGATACTGTATGCGCTATTGCGCTCGGAAGGGTATATTTCAGAATTTTCCCAGTAAGAAGCGGCTACGCTAGTTGCTATGCCGATCTTTACAGGGCGTCTCTTGAGACTCTGAATTAGTTCGTGGGCAGAGAAGAGAAAGATCGAGTCGATTACCCAAGGTTGGGTCGTACCCCGAGAGGATATTGGTTGCACTCTAGGGCCCGTAAGTACCAAGTAGAAGTCCGGAAGATGGTCGGGCGTACTTACGTCCAATACGTTTTGTCTCTTGGAGTAATACTTGATGTTTACGGATCGCCCTTCAATCGCGCCGCTCGCGAAATGGCCGTCGATACCCTTATGCGAGGCGGATTCGAGCAATTCAATATGGAATATCTCAGCGGCGACATATTCCCCGATATGACCGGAATGTGCCGGACGACCGATGACGGCTGCTATTTTATCGTCAATCGCGTTCCGTTTCTCAACGAGAGCGGCCAACTGCGCCAGTCCGTCCTCTTCTAGCATGAGTCCTCCCTTAGTTACCAACCCGACGGGTCCTTGAACTTGTAGCCGACGTTCCAGACCGTTTCGATGAACTGGTGGTCGCGGTCCTCTATCTTGCTGCGTAGTCGCCGGATATGCACGTCGACCGTGCGCGTCCCACCGAGGTAGTCGTATCCCCAGATGCGTTCGAGGAGCTGCTCGCGGGTGTAGACCCTGCCGGGGTTGGTCGCCATCAGGAGGAGCAGCTCGTACTCCTTGAAGCGAAGGTTGACGCTCCGCCCACTCACGGCCACCTCGTAGTTCGTGTGATTGATCGAGAGATCTCCCGCCCGCACCACGCTGTCGCTCTTCTCCGGCTGCGAGCTGAGGAGCCGCCTAGCGCGGAGAATGATCTCACCGGGGCGAGAGGGCACGACCATCACGTCCGCGAACGGCAGCGACGGGTCGAACATCCCGACGCCGTGCTCCGGCACGAGGGCGATGGTGGGAATCTTGAGCCTCGTGAACTCGAGGATGCACGCCTTGACCGTCACGTCGGCCATCGCGGTCGTGTCCACGAGCGCGAGGTCAACGCCTTCGTAGTCCGATGACCTTCGCATGTCCGTCATGCTGGTCGTGAGCGTCGCGACGATTCCCTCGTCGCGCAGGTCGGCCAGGTAGTCGGACTCGCTGCCTCGTATGGGTATCGGGTTGGCTGTCATAGCTGCGTTCGTGGCGGACACAGGCCAAAGTATACCAAGTGCGGCCCGGTTATGGCAGAATGGTTCAGTCGGCGCGTTCGTACGGGTCGACCGAGCGAAGCCGTCCGGTGTGGCGGCTCTTCACTTCAACCGAAGGATGTACAACACGTGAAGGCTCTTGGAGACCTGAAGGTCCTCGACCTGTCTCGCGTGCTCGCCGGCCCGTTTTCGACGCAGATACTCTCCGACCTCGGCGCGATCGTCTGGAAGATCGAGTCGCCACGCGGGGACGACACGCGCAGGCTCGGCCCTCCATTCATGGAGACCGAGTCGTCGTACTTCCTCTCCATCAACCGGGGCAAGAAGAGCATATGCGTGAACCTGAAGGAACCGCGCGGCCAGCGTCTGGTGCAGCGCATGGCGGTCGAGGCCGACATCATCGTGGAGAACTTCAAAACCGGCGACCTCGCTCGGTACGGTCTCGACTATGCGAGCATCGACCGCATAAATCCGGGCATCATCTACGCCTCGATAACCGGCTACGGCCACACGGGACCTCGCGCATACGAGCCGGGCGTCGACACCTCCCTGCAGGGGATGATCGGGCTGATGAGCGTCACGGGCGAGCCGGACCGCCCGCCGTCGAAGACGGGCATCGCGTCCATCGATCTGCTGACCGGCACGCTCGCTGTGACGGGCATCCTCGCCGCACTCCGCGAGCGCGACAGGACAGGGCTCGGACAGCATATCGACCTGTCACTGTTCGACACCGGCATCATGGGCATGGTCAACGTCGCGCAGAACTACATCGCCACGGGCGAGCCGCCCCAGCGGTACGGGAGCGCCCACCCGCAGATATGTCCTTACCAGACGTTCGAGGCGAAGGACGGACGCTGGTTCATGCTCGCCGTGATGAACGACGGGATGTTCCAAAAGCTCGCCCCCCTGATCGGCCGTCCGACGATCCACGAAGACCCACGCTTCGAGACGAACGCGGCCCGGCTCGCGCACAAGGAGGAACTCATACCCCAGCTTACCGAGCGCTTTCGCACGAAGGACCGGCACGAGTGGATCGACGTTCTTACGGAGGTCGGCATCACCTCAGGCCCGATCAACACCTTCGACGAGACTCTCGCGGACAAGCAGGCGAAGGCCCGTCGCGTCGTGTGGGAGGTAGAGCACCCCACTATCGGCGACCTGCCGGTGATGGCGAACTCGCTCCAGTACATGAGCCGCACACCCGCCGCGCCGCAGGGCCCTCCGCCGCTGCTGGGAGAGCACACCCGCGAGGTGGCGTCGCAGTTCCTGAGCGATGATGAACTGGATGAGTACGAGCGCGACGGGGTGATTGGGTTTACTCCTCGCTAAATGCGGCCAACGCCCAATGGATCCACCTGCTTGTTGTGGCTACGTCCATTTTCAGAATCACCGTTATACCGGCAAAGGCCGGTATCCAGATGGGCTGTCTCCCACATTAGCGACGGCCTCTCCGCACAATGCAATTTGCGAACAGGGTATTGACATTGCAGAAGTGTCAATACCCTTATATTATAGTCGTATCATCCATAGTTAGGGGAACACTTCTATGAGGCATGTCAAGAAACGGAACTAGGCCAAACCCAAATGAACACCGGTAGCCGCCATCCTATATGGAGCGTATCGGAGGATGACCAGGAGTGGTTCGCCGTTCTATTCCCCGTATTGTGGCTATCCGGTACGGTATACTACGCCTTGCTCATGGTGTCGTGGGAAGATGTCCCTGTAGCGATAGGAAAGATGATTGTAAGCATAGGCGGGATTGGACTATCGGCGGCGGTACTGTCGTTGATGGTCATAGCAGGGAAGGGGCTAGTGATGGTTTTATTCGATTGGGCCAATAAGGCGAGGGAGAAAAGCCGCCAAAAGGGACGAGAGGAAGCATTTGACCAGATAAGGAATGCAACCCCGCCCGAACGTTTAGCCGAGATCAATAGCATCATCGAAAAAACGCAAAGGATTATCGAAGAAGGAGAGAGTAGACGACAACGGTCTAACGACTAGCCTGTTTGTGCCTGCACATTAGCGACGGACGTGTCGTAACCTATGAGGTCATACGTCCCTAGCCACGCGGCACACTTGGCACAAACTACCTTCCTAGAACGTGTTGCGGCAGTGAATGGCCCGCTCGCATTCAGAACACCATTACTAAAGCTTTGCTTCAACCGGCTGCATCCTTCGGTGTTCCAAGCATTGTCTGTACCAGTTACTCAGGAGTGCGCGAATGAGTGGTGGATACAGAGGTTTTTCAACGGACACCCACGTCCTCTCCTTTTGTGCAACAAGGTCCTGATAGGTGATTCGCTTGCTGTCCACTCCCCTTGCAATGGGCCAGCTATATGGTCTCCGGTATCAAGCAGTTTGACACTATAGAGGCCTGCGATCTCGATAGCATACTGCTCAAGGTGCTTCGGATCCATGTAATGACATGCCCCGATACCGGGGCGATAATCCACAACCGAAAGCCCAAAACCTATCACCAAGAATCCCAAAACACAGAGAGGGGGCTGTGACCCTTACTCCAGGTCCGCTATCGCCTGCCCGTCCACGACCTGGTCACCCGTCGAAACGTGGACTTCCTGCACGATGCCCGACCAGTCGGCCCTGAGGGTCTGCTGCATCTTCATCGCCTCGAGGATGCAGATGGGGTCGCCAGTCACGACCTGGTCGCCTACCTTGACGGCGACCGACACGATGACGCCCGGCATCGGCGTCTTGAACGACCTTGATGGTTCCGCGGAGGCCGCCGGCCTTGCCGCACGCTGGGGCGTTGGCGCGGGCGCCGACTGCGAAGGTTCGCTGGGTTGCACGGCTATGTCCGCGGCGTGAATCTGGGGCGACATAGCCGGGGGCAGGTCGCCCATCTCGACCTCTACCAGTTCGCCGTCAACGACCGCCTGAATGGGAAACTCGTCGAGGTCTCCCACCTCTACGGTGTACCACCGCTCTTCGATCCTGACCTTGACTGTGGCTGCCATGACTTGTCTGTATCTATCCCGCCTGAATCAGCGCTAGGAAGACGCCGGCGACGGCGGCCGAGCCGATGACGCCCGCGGCGTTCGGCCCCATGGCGTGGTACAGCAGGAAGTTCTTTGGGTTGGCCTCTTGGCCCAGATGGTGCGAGGTCCTCGCAGCCATCGGGACGGCGGAGACCCCCGCCGAGCCGATGAGGGGGTTGATCTTGTCCTTGAGGAACAGGTTCATGATCTTGGCGAAGATCACGCCGCTCGCCGTGCCCGCGCAGAAGGCGACGAGTCCGAGTCCGAGGATTACCAGCGTTTCGAGATCGAACACCCTCTCGGCCACGAGCTGCGCGCCGATGGTGAGCATCAGGAAGATCGTGGACACGTACAGGATCACGTCGGTAGAGGCCTGGACGAGCCGCGGAACGACCCCGCTCTCCTTGAGCAGGTTGCCGATCATGAACATGGCGATCAGCGGCGCCGAGCGGGGCACCACGAGTATCACGACGATCATGACGAACGTTGGGATGATGAGCTTCTCTCGGCGCGCGACGTCGCGCAGGGGCTTCATCTCGATCTCCCGCTCCGACTTCGTCGTAAACAGTTTCATAACGGGAGGTTGTATGAACGCGACCGTGGCCACGTAGGAGTAGGCGATGACGGCGATGATGCCGAGCATGTCGGGAGCGAGCTTGGCCGATATGAAGATGCTCGTCGGGCCGTCCGCGCCGCCGATGATGCCGATGGAGGCCGCCTCAGGAATGCTGAACAGTCCGGTCGCGAGCGCGCCCCAAAAGGCCGCGAAGATGCCGATCTGCGCGGCTGCGCCCAGCAGCAGGGTCTTGGGGTTGGCGATCATCGGCCCGAAGTCCGTCCCGGCGCCGAGTCCGAGGAACATCAGCGGCGGCAAGATATTCCAGAATGCCAGGCCATAGTGGAAGGTTATGCCGAAGAGGCCCGCCTCCTGCACGCCGGTCGCCTCGGTTGGCAGCGTCGTAAGTCCGGTCAGCGGCATGTTGACGGCCACGATCCCCAGCCCGATGGGCAAGAGCTCGTACGGCTCCATGTTCCTCGCGACCGCAAGGAAGATGAAGCCCAGCCCGACGAGGATCATGAGGCCCTGCTGCCACGAGATGTTGGCAAGGCCGGTTGATTCGAAGAAGTCGATGAATTCAGCCAATGACAGTCCGGTGGAGGAAGGCTAGTCGCCGGAGGATGGCGCCGGAAGCGTCGCCGAATTATCGCGTATTTCGCGGAGCGCGCTGACGGCGATCGCGGCCGCGAGAGCCTTGTCGCGCCTCTCCGCCGAGGACGAGTCCGCCTCATCAGCGAAGGGTTCCTTCGGCCCTAAGAACCTGCCGACCGTCCAGATGCCTGCCGAGAGGATTAGCAGCAGCGCAAAGGCCGTGCTGATCCCGATGGCCGTGAGGCTCAGCCCCTTTTCGATTATGGCGGCGTCAAACGTCAAGTCGTGTGCCCCCCTCGTTCGCGACCCGTCGAATTGTACAACAATCCCCAAGACACGGCATAGCCGCGCTTCCGCGGTAAGCGCGTTCAGACTCGGTGCAAACGCCTCTCTAAGCACAGTATCGTCATACCCGCGAAGGCGGGTATCCAGAGGGGTGGGGGGCGTTCGTCTCACCAAGACCGAACAATTACCGCCCGCGTTGACCCGTCGGCCCATCCGTTGATATGGTTTCCCATATGAAGACCACGTTGAACATAGACGACTCGGTAATGCAACGACTGCGCGAAGAGGCGGCTCGACGAGGGACGACCATGTCCGCGCTCGTGGAAGCGGGACTCAGGCGGATTCTCGACGATGAGAAGTCGGTACAAGCGCACCCTGACGCGCTTCCTCCACTTCCGACATGGCGCTGCGGTGGACTGCTGGTAGATATCGCCAACCGTGAGGAACTCTACCGAGTGATGGAAGCCGCACCTGTATCCTCGACAAGGAATGTGACAGGTTCGTCTTCTTGTCGATAATCGTCCCCCGGCTCCAGGAACGACCTTTATCGCCGTCCAATTGACCACTCCCCAATCTCTCTGCGTCCTCTGTGGTAGATCCCCTACCCACTACGCAATCCTCCCCTTCTGATAAACTGTCCCTCGCACTCAACCTCAGGAGACTGCCAATGCCCGAAGACACCTATCGCGTCGGCGTAATCGGATGTGGCCTAAAGGGTACGCAGCACACGCGGGCGTGGAATCTCACGCCCGGCGCGGAGGTCGTGGCCGCCGCCGAGACGGACCCGGAGAACGCCGACCTGTTCCGCAAACGGTTCGGCGTACCCGTGTACGACGACTACCGCGAGATGCTCCGTAACGAGAGCATCGACATCGCCGCGCCCATCCTGCCCGTCAGCGCCAACCATGAGGTAGTCATGGGGTGCGTCGAGTCCGGCGTAAAGGGCATCCTCTGCGAGAAGCCCATCACCGACAGCCTCGCGCACGCCGACGAGATGGTGGCGACCTGTCGCGCCAAGGGAATTGCATTCGGCTGCGGCGACCTCGACCGAAACCTCCCCGACTACACGAGGGCGAAGGCCATCATAGACTCCGGCGAGATCGGCGAGGTTGTCGCAATCGACCTGCACGGCGGATCGAGCACGGAGTGGGATATTCAGGGAATGAGCCTCACGCGCCTCTTCGCGGGCGACGCCGAGGCCGCATGGGTGATCGGGTGGGTGACGGGCGACCCGTACAGCGACCACGATCAGGGGCAGGCGGGCTATATCCGCTTCGCCAACGGAATCGAGGCGTTCCGGCACACGAACAGGAACGCCAAGAACGGCATCGAGGTGCTCTGCACGAAGGGCTCCTTCTACACCGATTTCATGTACCTCAAGATGTGGAAGCTGCAGGACCCCGACGCCAGGCCGGGATGGAGCAACGGCATGGTCGAGATCGAGGGCCTCTTCAAAGAGGAGTCGCAGTACGCCGAAAGCGGCACGCATGACGAGGACGGCTGGCGACGGGCCGAAAATCGCAACCTGGCCTCAGTTCAGGTTATGATCGAGGCAATCGAGAACGGCGTCGATCCCATCGGCAGCGGCGAAAACTCGCGGAAGTGCCTGGAAATCGCCATCGCCCTCCGCGAGTCCCACCGGCGCGGCAGGACACCTGTCCGGCTCCCCTTCGAAGACCGCAGCCTGCGAATCGTCCCGCCCATGTTGCGCTGGCTCAACAGGAAGGAAACGGTGTCAATCGAGGACTACCGCACCTCAATCGGCAACTGGAAGCTGGGTTAGTGGAGCGGGCGACCACAAGGGTCGCCCCTACGAGGAGTTTGGCGGAGGTTGGATTCGAACCCGTGACGTATTGGAAGTGGTGTTGGTGACGACGGGCGGGTTTCAAACCATCTGCTCCAACTAATTCAACGAAATGGGGTGTTACGTACCTGATTTACCCATGTTTGACCACAGTGACCGCCTCGAAAGACACTAATGCACGCATAAACCCGCCGCTTGCCAGCACGATTGTGTTTGATCGACTCGAATCACGGCGAAAATGGCGCGACTCCTCCCGTCCTTCGGACGCTTTTCCAAAGCTAAAATGGCAATTAGTTGGAGCAAATGGTTTCAAACCCGCCCCTACGGATAGCCTTGGCCGGAGATATTTCTCAGAGGAATCGCCCATGTCGGCTGCCACCTACACCACGAATCATGAAAACGGTAGGGCGATTCGCGAATCGCCCCTACGAGAGGTTATTTTCAGGGCAATGACGAATTCGCCATCTCACATCCTCGCCGCCACCTTCTTCCACGAGTCGCGCAGGGTGACCGTGCGGTTGAAGACGAGCGCGCCGGGCTGCGAGTCAGGGTCGACCGCGAAGTAGCCGGTCCGCTCGAACTGGTATTTCTCGCCCGGAACGGCGTCTGCAAGACTGGGCTCGACCTTTGCGCTGGGAACGGTCTCCAGGGACTCCGGGTTGAGCGTGGTCATGAAGTCGTCGTCATCGTCGGGACGCTCTGACGTGAAGAGGTGGTCGTACAGCCGCACCTCTGCGCTGATTGCGTGCTCCGCCGAGACCCAGTGGATGGTACCGCGCACCCTCCGCCCGTCGGGCGCTTGTCCGCCGCGCGTCTCAGGGTCGTAGGTGCAGCGCAGCTCGACGACCTCGCCCGCGTCGTCCTTGATTACGTCCGTGCACGTGATGAAATAGCCGTAGCGCAACCGTACCTCGCGACCGGGGCCCAGCCGGTAGAACTTCCGCGGCGGGTCCTCCATGAAGTCGTCGCGCTCGACGTACAGCTCCCGCGAGAATGGCACCGTGCGAGTGCCCGCGTCGGGGTCCTCGGGATTGTTGATCGCTTCCAGTTCCTCGGTCTGCCCTACGGGATAATTTTCGATCACCACCTTGAGCGGCCTGAGCACGGCGAGAACGCGAGGCGCGCGCCTGTTCAGATCGTCGCGGATTGCGTGTTCGAGCATCGCGATGTCGATGACATTCTGCCGCTTGGCTACTCCCACCTGCTCGCAGAAGTTCCGTATCGACTCCGGCGTGTACCCGCGCCTTCGGAGACCGGCCAGCGTCGGCATCCGCGGGTCGTCCCAGCCGCCGACGCGCCCCTCCCGCACGAGCTGCACGAGCTTGCGCTTGCTGAGAACGGTGTTGCTCAGGTTCAGACGCGCGAACTCGATCTGCTGCGGGTGGTACACGTCCAGCGAGTCGAGGAACCAGTCGTACAACGGCCGGTGGTCCTCGTACTCCATCGTGCAGATGGAGTGGGTCACACTCTCGACGGAGTCCGACTGCCCGTGCGCGAAGTCGTACATCGGATAGATCACCCACTCCTCGCCCGTGCGATGGTGCGGTGTCTTGAGGATGCGGAAGAGGACGGGGTCGCGCATGTTGATGTTGCCGGACGCCATGTCGATCTTGGCGCGCAGCACCTTCGTCCCCTCCTCGAACTCGCCCTCCTTCATCCCTCGAAACAGGGACAGGTTGTCGTCAACCGAGCGCTCTCGGAACGGACTCTCGACGCCCGGCTCGGTCAACGTGCCGCGGTACTTGCGGATCTGCTCCTGGTCGAGGTCGTCGACGTAGGCCTTGCCCTTCTTGATGAGGTCGACGGCGAAGTCGTGGAGCTTGTCGAAGTGGTCGGACGCGAAGTAGAGGTGCTCACCCCAGTCCCATCCCAGCCAGCGCACGTCTTGGAGGATGCTCTCGACGTACTCTTCCTCTTCCTTGGCGGGGTTCGTGTCGTCGAATCGCATGTGGCAGCGCCCGCCGTACTTGTCGGCGAGTCCGAAGTTGAGGCACATCGACTTGGCGTGCCCGATGTGCAGGTAACCGTTCGGTTCAGGGGGAAATCGTGTGATGACCTCGCCGCCGAAGCGCCCCTCGCGGTTGTGCTCCTCGACGAAGTCCTCTATGAAGTTTGCCGGTTCGGTATCAGCCATACCGGCCCCTCCCCTCCCGGACCATGTCTACGATCTCATCGGTCGTCACGCCGAGGTCGACGCCTTCGATATCCAGAGGGGAAGCCCCGGTTGATTCCGGCTGCACGACGAATGAACTGCCGTCTTTCCGGCGAATCCTGACCGCGCCGTCTTTCTGTGCGGTCTCCAAGAGCGACGCGAAGTTCTGTCGCGCTTCGGAGTATGTATATACCCTCATGGTCTAACCTCCAATACTCGCACACCGACCAGGGGCGCCTTCGCAGCGAGATCTCTATCCAGTGTAAGTAGTGGCAATCGCAAATTCGCCGCGCAAGCTAGAACGTAGGCGTCGTATGCGTACATGTCCAACTGCTCTGACAGCTCCAGCGATTGACCGAGATCAATGTCGACAAACCTGAACATGATCCGTTCATAGCTCTCTATCGCCCGTTTGGCCTGTGCCAGGTTAATCCGGTGACGCCGGAACATTGCCGAGAATGCGTTTCCTACTTCCCAATGGACCGACGCCGGGGCTATCAGGTTGGCGTCTACGGTGTGCTCGATGATGGCCGGCTTTTCCGGTTCGTTGGCTACAACCGCGATCACCGCAGATGTGTCTATCACTACATCCATAGACGGATTGTACAATTGTACGTCTCTAATGTCAAGGTCAACGACCATAAGGACGTTGCCTTCCCTACACGAGGGCGCTGAGGATCAGGTGCTGGCACCAGTCGTCGCCGTCGTTGATGAAGGCGTGTTGGGTCTTCTGCGGGATGTAGGCGCAGTCGCCTTCTCGCACGTCGTAGGTACTATCGCCAAGGAGCATCTTGCCCCGCCCATACGTGAAGACGTACACCTGCTCCTTGCCCACGTGCTCATGGGGACCTTCTTCCTGGCCGCCCGGCATCATGTGCATGGTGAACCCGTGGAACCCCTCAAGCGGGGCCTGCTCGTAGGTGCGGTCCGGGAATCCCGCCTTCTCCGCCATGATCGACCACCCGACCGCGCCGTGGCTCATGTGAGGGGCGCCGTCTCGCCAGTTGCGAATGACAGGCTCCACGCGCCCGCGATCGAGGTCGCCGTCGGGGTGCTCCTCCGCCCAGTGCGGTATCGCGCTGATGACGTAGTGCTCCAAGAAGTCGTCGCTGTCGTTGATGATCGAGTGGACCCCCTGGGCCGGCATGTACACAGCGTCGCCCTCCTTGACCGGGAACCGCTCCTCGCCCAGTTGGACGGCCCCCGTGCCACTGACAATGTAGTAGACGTGCTCCTTCGCCGGGTGGGTATGCGGCGGCTCCTCCTTGGTCGGCTGCAGGAGGCGGTAGGTGATTCCATGAATCCCGATCAGCGGCGCCTCCTCATACGTCCGGCCGGGGTTCGTGCCAAGCTGCATCATCACCTTCCAGCCAACCGCGCCGTGACTGTTCGCGGGGTCCTGGTCGCGCCAGTTGCGTACAACGGGTCTCGGAGTCTCCATCGGTATCCTCCTCAATGCTAATGCCTATTCGTCGTAACTGTGCCTAATCTTTGATGCGGGGCCCCAATGCGTAATCCCCCGAAGTAGAGGGTTCGAGTGAGGACAAGAATTCCCCCCTCTCCCGTTCGCGGGAGAGGGCTGGGGTGAGGGTGAAATCCCCCTCTATCCAAGACCCGCGCGACACACAATACAATCTACTCTCTTCTACCCCTCCGTGATCTCCGCGAACTCTGCGGTGATTCGGCTCGCCACATTGTACACCCGACCGGACGCCGAGCGTCAGAAGGGACGATACCGGTTCGCGATGGGCATCCGGCGGTCGCGCCCGAAGTTGCGTGGAGTGATCTTGATGCCCGGAGGGGCCTGCCGACGCTTGTACTCGTTGCGGTCTACGAGGGTGACGATGTCCTTCACCGTCTGCTCGTCGAAGCCCGCGTCGACGATCTCCTCGAAGCTGCGGTCCTCCTCCACGTACGCCTTGAGTATCGGGTCGAGCACCTCGTAGGGAGGGAGCGAGTCCTGGTCGGCCTGGTCGGCCCGGAGCTCGGCGCTCGGCGGCTTGGTCAGCACGGTCTCCGGGATGACAGGCCCATTACCTCTGGCATTGCGATACCGGCACAGCTCGTAGACCAGCGTCTTCGGCACGTCCTTGATGACGGCGTATCCGCCTGCCATGTCGCCGTAGATCGTCGCGTAGCCGACCGCAAGCTCGCTCTTGTTACCCGTCGTGAGGACGAGCCAGCCGTACTTGTTGGACATGGCCATCACGAGAAGTCCTCGGATGCGCGACTGGAGGTTCTCCTCGGCAAGGCCCGGCTCGTACCCCTCGAAGTGGGGATCGAGCGTGCCCAGCGCAGACGAGAATACGTCCTCTATCTGTGCGGTCTTCAGCTCGATGCCAAGGTTCTCCGCAAGCTCGCGGGCGTCGAGGATGCTCCCCTCGGACGAGTACCGCGACGGCATGGAGAGGCCGCACACCGAGTCCGGGCCGAGCGCGTCGACGGCGATGGTTGCCACGAGACTGGAGTCCACACCCCCGGAGAGCGCGATCAGCACTTTGCTTGAGAACCCCGACTTGACGATATAGTCCCGCGTGCCCGTGACCAGCGCCTCGTATACCTCTTCCGTTTCGTCGTACCTCGTCGGTACGCGGTCCGGCAGTGGAGGCTTGGAATTCTGCGACTCCTCCGACACCACGGAGACGTGCGACGACCCAACCTGCTTGAGGAGGGCCGAGCTTTCTTTCCGCGAGCGTGTGTCGCGGGCGCGGGCCCTAAATACCGCGTCGATGTCCAGGTCGGCGACTATGAGGTCTTCCTCGAACTGGCTGCCCATCGCCACGACCTCGCCGAAGGGATCGAAAACGATGCTCGCGCCGTCGAAGACCAGCTCGTCCTGCCCGCCGACGAGATTGACGTATGTCACGTAGACCCCGTTGTCGGTCGCGCGGGTGGACAGCATATTCTCGCGCCAGCGAATCTTGCCGGAGTAGAACGGCGACGCGCTGATGTTGACGATGACCTCCGCCCCTACCGCGCGCTGCACGACCGTCGGCCCCACCGCCTGCCAGATGTCCTCGCACACGTTGACGCCTACACGAACGCCGCCAATCACGTACACGGGGCACTCTCGTCCGGCTTTGAAGTAGCGTTCCTCGTCGAATACGCCATAGTTGGGCGTGAACATTTTGTGGTAAACACCGGCGAGCGCGCCGTCGTGCGCTACCGCGGCGGCGTTGTGCAGATCGGCGTCGGAGTCCACGAACCCGACAATCGACGTGATGCCGTCCGACGCCTCCACCACCTGCCGCATCCGCGCCTTGTTGTCCTCGATGAACTGGTGCTTGAACAGCAGGTCTTCCGGCGGATAGCCCGTGATCGCAAGCTCGGGAAAAGCGACGAGGTCGGCCCCGAGATCGCGCGCGCGGCCCGTGTAGTCGAGGACCTTCGCGGTGTTCCCGTCGAGGTCGCCGACCGTCGTATTGATCTGTCCAAGCGCGATTCGGAGGGTTCTCATGTCAAAGGAGTCCGATCATGCGTATGGCACCCTCGCGAAAGCAGGCGTAGCGTTACGAAGAATTCGCGTCCACGAACTCCGCGATTCGTTCGAGCGCTCGGTTCAGGTTCTCGATCGAGTTGGCGAAGGAAAACCGCACACAACCCTTGCCGTACTCACCGAACGACTCTCCCGCGAGGGAGGCTACGCCGTAGTCCTGCAGAAGGTCGTCGGCGAAGCGGCGGCTTGTCATGCCCGTGCCCTCGACGTTCGGGAAGGCGTAGAACGCGCCCATCGGCATCGGACACCGGATGCCGGGAATCTCGTTCAATCCCCGCACAAACACGTCGCGGCGGGCCTTGAACTCGTCGCGGAACTCATAGGTGAGCTCCTGCGGACCCTGCAGCGCCTCGACACCCGCCATCTGGATGGCAGACGCCGTGCATGAGACGCTGTTCGTGTTCAGCTTCGAGAAGTGGGGCACGAGCTGCTCAGGCATAACGCCGTAGCCGATGCGCCACCCCGTCATCGCGTAGGTCTTGGAGAAGCCGTCGAGGATGATTGTCCGCTCCGCGAGTCCGGGGAAGGACGCGATGCTGCAGTGCTCCCCCTCGAACAGGAGGCGGATGTAGATCTCGTCGCTCAGCACCCAGAGGTCGTGCTCGACGGCGAGTTCCGCGAGCTGCCTGATCGTCTCGCGCTCCACGACGCTGCCGCACGGGTTGTTCGGCGAGTTCAGGACCATCAGCGTGGTCTTCGGCGTGATCGATGCCGCCACCTCGTCAACGTCGATCTCGAAGTCGCGCTCGGACAGGAGCTTGATCGGCGCCGGAACGCCGCCGACGAAGTTGATCATCGACTCGTAGATGGGGAATCCGGGATTCGGGTAGAGCACCTCGTCGCCCTCATCGACGAGGGCCAGCATGGTGTAGAACATGATCGGCTTGGCGCCCGACGTCACGACGACGTTGTCGGCTCCCACGTCGATGCCGCGGGTCCCGGCTACCTCGGTTGCGATGGCCTCTCGCAGCTCCGGCATACCGGGTGACGGGCCGTAGTGCGTGTACCCGTTGCGTAGCGCCTCCGCTCCCGCCTCGACGATGTTGGACGGCGTGTCGAAGTCCGGCTCGCCTATCTGGAGGTGGATGATGTCACGACCCTGCGCCTCGAGCGCCTTCGCTCTCGCCAGCACCTCGAATGCGGTCTCTGTACCGAGGCGGCTCATCCGTTCAGCGATCTTCATTCCCCGCTCCCCTCCACTTGATTGTATGTAGTATACACCCCTCGCGCGCACCTATACCTGACGCGCTACTCGCACGGTGATACAATTGACCTACTTCGGAGGGAGGGACGGCATGAACGTGTACCTCGGCACGCCGCGTGGATTCTGCGCCGGCGTGGTCATGGCCATTGACGTGGTTGAGATCGCGCTCGAACGGTTCGGCGCGCCCGTGTACATGAAGCACCAGATCGTCCACAACCCCCACGTCGTGGATGCCCTCGAATCCAAGGGCGCGAAGACCGTCGAGGAGGTCGACGAGATACCGCCAGAGTCCGTCGTCGTCTTCTCGGCCCACGGCTCGCCGCCGGAGGACTTCGAGCGCGCAAGGGACCGAGACCTCCACGTCCTCGACGCCACGTGTCCCCTCGTGACGAAGGTCCACAACGAGGCCAAGCGGTACGACCGCGAGGGGCGAAAGCTCATCATCGTCGGGCACAAGGGCCACCAGGAGGTCAGGGGCACGATGGGCCACCGGCCGATGTTCCTCATAGACGAGCGCGAGGGCGTCAACCTGCCGGAATGGAACGACGACACGCCCGTCACCGTCCTCACCCAGACGACCCTGTCGGTGGACGACACCCTGCAGGTCATCGACGAAATCGAGGACAGCTTCGACAACGTCATCGTGCGCAACGACCTGTGCTACGCCACGACCAACCGCCAGTTCGCGGTCAAGGAGCTCTGCAAGCTCGTCGATCTCGTGCTCGTGATTGGAGCGCCAAACAGCTCGAACTGCAACCGCCTCCGTGAGGTCGCCAACGCGCAGGGCGTTCCCGCCCACCTCATCAACAGTCCCGACGAGCTCCGGGACGAGTGGTTGGACGGCGTCGAGAACGTCGGAGTCACATCGGGCGCGTCGACACCCGAAGAGCTTGTCAGCGCGGTCGTGGACGCCATCGCCCCCGACAACGTAACGACCATACGCGGCGCGGAGGAGGACATTCGCTTCAAGCTGCCCAAGGTGCAGTGCTGCGACCTCCACTCCGAGCTCTGGTACGCATAGCGCCCGCCTGATGCGCATCCTCGTCGACAGCCTGATCGAAGGCGCACGCCGCGCGCGCGGGACGGTCGTCATCATCGACGTATTTCGCGCCTTCACCACCGAGGCCGTGGCCTTCCAGCGCGGAGCGAAGAAGATCATCCTCGTCGGCAGCCCGGAGGAGGCCCTGAGTCTCAGGGACGACGGCATTGCCGACCTCTGCGTCGGCGAGGTGCGGGGCATCCGCCCGCCCGAATTCGACTACAACAACTCCCCCTACGAGATGTCGCAGGCCGACCTCGACGGCAAGGTCCTTGCCCACTCCACCATGGCCGGCACCGTCGGCGTGACCACGGCCGTCAACGCAGATGAGATATACGTCGGCTCCCTCGTCATAGCGAGGTCGACGGTCGCGGCCATCCTGCGCGACGCCCCCGATCTCGTGACCATCGTGGCCATGGGCGACGGCGGCAAGGTGCGCACCGACGAGGACGAGCAGTGCGCCCTGTACATGAGAAACCTCCTCGAGGGCCGGCGTCCCGACCCCGACGCCGTGCGCAGCCTCGTCATGGCCTGCGATCAGGCCGCCAAGTATGACGACCCCGCCAAGCCCCACTTCCGCCCCGAAGACCGCGAGACAGCCCTCAAAATCGACAGCGTCCCCTTCGCCATCAAAGTATCCCGCGAGGACGGGATGCTGGTGTCGAGACCGGTCGATGCACGGTACTAAGAACCTCCGCGTTCCCCAACACCGTCATTCCTGCGCAGGCAGGAATCCATCCCGCTCTCCCGTCGTGGCAGAGGCCAGGGTGAGGGTGATCCCCTTAACAGATTCATCCTTTGTAAACCCCCTTCTTCCCCCTCTGCGCCCTCTGCGGTGAAATCCCCAGAGACGCTACAATACCACCATGTGCGGACGATACAGCCTGATAGCGGACCTGGGGGAGCTCGCCCGGCGGTTCGAGTTCGACGGCGACTGGGACGACTTCGACCGAAGGTACAACATTGCCCCCACACAGGACGTCCTCACCGTCGTGGGCGGCGAGCCGAGGCGTGGTGGCTACATGCGCTGGGGACTCATACCCTCGTGGGCCAAGAACACGTCCATCGGCAGCCGCATGATCAACGCCCGCGCCGAGACCGTGGAGGAAAAGCCCTCGTTCCGCAACGCCCTCCGTCGTAGGCGCTGCCTCGTCATCGCCGACGGGTTCTACGAGTGGCAGAAACTCGGCAAGCAGCGGATACCCATGAGAATCGTCATGCGGTCGGGAGAGCCGTTCGCCTTCGCCGGACTCTGGGAGACGTGGCGCGACCCGCAGGGCGACGTCATCCCCTCGTGCACGATCATCACCACCTCGGCCAACGACACCCTCAGTCCCATCCACGACAGGATGCCCGTTATCCTCCGTCGCGACCTCGAAGACCTCTGGCTCGACGACACCGTCAACGACCCGGACACGCTTACCAGCGTCCTGAACCCTTACGACGACGAGGCGATGGAGGCTTACGAGGTTTCGGCGCTGGTCAACTCGGCTAGGAATGATGGGCCGGAGGTGATGGAGCGGGTGGTGTGAACTACTCCTCGTTAGGTGACGGACGAAACCTAATCCCGCGTAATCGTCACGATGTCCCAATTCATTATGGGTTCCTGAATGCTCCAAAGTAATCACTACTGGCAAGTCAGCAGTGATTCGATGTGCGAGGGCAATCTGACGTTGAACTGTTCCTCGAAGGCCTGAACACTGGTCTCCTCTTTACTGAACAAAGTGCCAACGTCAACCCCAAGGTCACGCGAACTTAACAAATCCGCGTGGGCTTTTTCCCACTCCTCTAAACCGAGCCTTGCCAGTCCACGTGCAAAATACGCCATGGCATAGATAGGGTCGAGCTCTATTGCCATGCCAAAGTCGTCAGTTGCTCTGTTTAAGTCACCCTTGGCAAAGTAAGCGGTTCCACGATAATAATATCCTTCCGTGTGCTTTGAATCGAGTTCAATGGCTTTATCGAAGTCATGGATCGCCAGTTCAAAGTATTTCTGAGTCAAATAGACCTCACCACGATTGGCATAAGGGTGCGCCGAAGTAGGATTGACTTCAATTGCCTTGCTATAGTCCTCGATCGCGCGAGCACGATCACCTACCTTGAAGTGTGCAACCCCACGATTATTGTAACTTTCGCCGACACGTGGATTGAGGTCGATCGACCTCGTATAGCATTCAATTGCTTCTCTGTGATTGTCGCTTTTGCTGTAGGTCAAACCTTCGTGGAATGCTACGTAGGCGCTTTCGTGAACCCTGTAGTATCTGATGAATCCGTGTAGATCGTTGTATATTGTTGAGGCAGTCACACCGTGGGCTCTGCTGAGGTAATCCAGAATAGGAGCCTTTAATGCATGAGGGATGACTACTGTATCGGTTGGCTCAACGGTTCCCTTCGGAGGCTTTACGAATATGCTCTTCTGTGCAATGACACGATTTTCTGGACTCTGAGGTTGTACTAATGGATAGACCGACTTTTGTAGCAGGATGAGACGCCCATCTTTCTCGGGGCGGCCGTCACACGCAAAGAAAAGGGCTATGTGGTAATCGGTCGTGAAGTCAATTAAATTGGTGTTGTAACCGAAGTGCTGAAGTTGGGTGAGCAGGTCTTCTTCGTCAATTCGACCAACGAAATCTTCCGCCGCTCGTAAGATCTCACTCTGGATGACTGAAATGTCAAAATTCTCGGTGTTGATAGTTGTGTATTGTCGAAGGAGGCTCGACGAAACGTTGGGGTAGCACTTCGGTTCTCCCCGATAGATGTAGTCGCCTTGAGCCGACTTTTGGGCCAGCTCGTTAAGTATCTGTAACACTTCTTCAAACTGGTCCACAGTCTCGGATGAGTGTTGATCCTCATTTACCACAATGACTCCCTTTACTGAACGGCTCTTGTAAGCCGTCCACAAAAAACTATCAGGTTCTGATCGGATTCATCCTTATGATAGTAGATACACTTTCGCTAGTCTTGCCTTCCGTTGGAGAACAGCTTCAAAGTGATCGCAGTTCTCCCCGAGCACGGGATACGAAGCAACCATTGATACGCGGCATCCCCCTCACCCCTCAAATAACACCGATTCCGCCGTCCCATACAAAATCCACTCCTTGTCCCCGTCGCTCAGAAAATCCACGTGCTCCAAGACCAACTCCACCGACGCCGCGTACACTTCCTCCGGCTCCGCCATCGGCACCGGCCCGCCCACATCCGTCTCCCACATGCACCGATCCGGCCCGAACGCCTCGATGACGTTCCGGAGCAGCGGCAGCAGGTCGAGGAACGGCGGCGGCCCCTCGCTTAGGACATGGAACGGCCCCAGCTTCACCGTCACCTCCCGGTGCCTCGCGAGACGGCACAGCGACTTGACGTGGTCGGCGGGGAACCGGCCGTCACGCACCCGGATGCCGGCCACGTGGTCGATGATGACCCGCGTGTCGGGGTAGCGGCTGCACATCCGGTCGATCTCCGGCAGGTCGTCCGGGCCTATGAGGAAGCTCAGGGCCAGCCCATGGTTCGCGGCGGTCTCGAACATGGCGTCGTAGCCGGGATAGTCCATCCACCTCGTCTTGCCTCCAAATCGGCCACGCGCGCTCCCTCCCCTGATGCGAAACGCGCGGATGCCTTGTTCCGAGAGGCTGAGCATGGCCCTGTCCGGCGGCGGCAGCGAGACGTCGCTCACCGCGGGCACGACGCCCGTCCCGACGTACTGCCCCGGCGCGTTGGCGATGCATTCGATGATGTACGTGTGATCGAGGCCGTACCACGTCGGCTGGACGAGGTTTGCTCGCACCGTCCCGTAGCGCCTGCCGTATCGTGCGTAGTCCTCCGGCGTCATCGACGGGTACCACAGGTCGGACCGCTCGAAACCCGGCGCAAGCGGGTACCTCTCGATATCCGGCGAGTGAACGTGGACATGGGCGTCCACCAGCTTGTCACGCACGTCGATGGTCATTGCCGTTCACACCGTTCATGGGACATATCCGCTCGTGTCACGGGGCGCTACAGCAATGTCGGCTTGCCCCGGTCGCGCGTAAATGGGGTCGCGATCGCCGCCACCACCAAGACGCCGACGACCGCCCCAAGATACGTGATGACGATGCTGGGCACAATATGAATGTCCAGCACCCCGAACGCGACGTACCCGCCAACGACAAGCCCGGCCGCCGTCCCCAGCCCGGCCGTGTAGCCGTTCAGGTTCCTGTCGATCCAAGCGTTCAGGCGGCCTTCCATGGTGGTGACCATTCTACACCCTACTGACAAATCTATACGCAAACGCATATGCCAGCTGCAACCGGCACCATGGAAGATGAAAAAGGGGTTGTGCCTGCCAAGGGTCCCAAGACTGGATTCCGGCCTCCGCCGGAATGACGGGGTGGGGGTGGTGCATAGGTTATATTCAGAGGGAAATGGGTTGGTGCCCGGAATGGGCAACCACAAGGGTTGCCCCTACAACAGGATTGCCGGAGCCTATTTTTGTAGCAATCGCTCACGTCGGTTGTCACCGACACCACCTATCATGAAAATGGCAGTAGGGGCGATTGGACGGGGGTTATTTTCAGAAGAATCTCTCATGTAGGTTGCCACCGACACCACGAAACATGAAAATGTGCGTTGCAGTCTACGAAGCCACTCCGGGGCCTATTTTCAGAGGAATCCCTCATGTAGGTTGCCACCGACACCACCTATCATGAAAATGGTATCCGCACCGGTTGGTGACCAGAGTTCGTCAGTCACCGGCACCACCAAGCATTGGATTTGTGGCAGTGACCGCATTGGATTTGTGGCAGCGACCAAAGATGGATTCCCGCCTACGCGGGAATGACGATAAGGGGTTCTTTTGAACTGGACGCACGCTCCCCCATGTGAGACAGTACGCCCAACTCGACATCGAGAACGAAGGAGACCGCCCATGCACCAGTACATATTCGACGAGTCCGAATGGAAGAATTTCAAGGAAGAGAAGTATGGGCATACGTTGGTTGCCGTGGACGGCAGCCACTACCAGTCCATCGACATGGGCGCGATGGAGGCCCGTCTGCCCGGCTCGGAGACGTACGACCGGCTGATGGGAGTAAACAGCTTCCACCCCGGAGGCGTCTACGAGGCCCACGAGCACCAGACTCCTATGTTCTACTACGTCCTGCAGGGGACCGGACAGATGCGCGTCGGCGACGAGGAGCGGGTCATCACGAAGGGCTCGTGGGTCTATACCCCCCCGGGCCTGAAGCACTACACCAAGAACATCGGCGAAGACCTGCTGGCGTACCTGTTCTTCGGCGGGAACCCGCACGACCCCAACGCCGGTATCCACGAGCCGCCGAGGGAGTAAGCAGAAAGTAGAAAGTAGTGCGTATGGGGGCGGTTCAAAGCATGACCAGCGGACCGCCCTGCGTCACCAGAGGGTGAGGGAGTCGCGGAAGAGCTGCGCGAGGTCGTCGGCCTCTGCCGGTCGCGGCGAGAGCTTCGTGACGCGGTGCTGGGGGAGCGTGCCCTCGACGAGCGCCGGCACGTCGTCTTCCGTGTAGCCCACCGCGCCGAGGCCGTTCGGCAGGCCCATGTCGCGGATGAACTTCACGATGATGTCGCCGAGAATGTCGCCGGCGTCCTCCGATCCCGCGCCCGACACGTCGGCCCCCATCAGCCGAGCGGCGTGGAGGTGCCTATCAGGGTTGGTCGGGCCGGTAAATCGGAACACCGCGGGCGCGTTCAGGATCACCGACATCCCGTGCGGCACGATCGGCTCGCCGTCGGGATAATCGTCCGGCACGAAGTCCCTGACCATGCCCGAGACGGGGTACGACATGCCGTGCGGCAGGTGACAGCCCGCATTGCCGAACCCGACCCCCGCGAACGTGGCGGCGAGAAGCATCTGCCCCCGCGCCTCGGTGTCGTCGGGGTCGTGGACGGCGCGGTGCATGTTCTCCGCGACCATCTCGATTGACTTCAGCGCCCATACGTCGCTGATAGGATTGGAGCCTTGGTAGGACGGACGCAGGCCGGGATTCTCCGGGGCCTCTCGCCGACCGAACGGCATCGCGGTAAACGACTCAAGCCCGTGACTCAGGACATCGAAGCCGCTGCACGCCGTCACCATCGCGGGCAGGTCCCGCACGTTGTCCGGATCGACGATGCCCATTACCGGCCTCAACGACCTGTGCGATATCCCCGTCTTGGCCTTCATGTCGAGCAGATCGAAGATGGCGACGCCGGTCGTCTCGCTGCCTGTGCCCGTCGTCGTGGGGATGGCTATGAGCGGTCGCAGCGGGCCCGGCACGAGTTCACCTTTCCCAATCGGCGCGTTGACGTAGGTCAGGAAGTCTGCCGGATACGTTGAGTACAGGTTCGCCGCCTTGGCGGTGTCCATGACGGAGCCGCCACCGACCGCGACGAACCCGTCGAAATCACCGTCCGTGGCGAACTCGATTGCCTGCTTGAACGATACGTCCGTCGGCTCGACGCGCACCCGGTCGTAGAGCACGGCGTCGATCCCCTCGGCCCTCAGCGAGTCCAACGTCACCGCGGCCGCCTCGCTCTGCGCCATGCGCGGATCGGTCACGACCATGACGCGGCGAGCGCCCAACCGATGCATCTCGTACCCGACCTCGCGGGTAACCCCAGGGCCGTACTTGATGCTCGACGTGTCCATCGAGAACGCCGTCTCGTTCGTCATGGCGCTGCTGCCTCGTCCTGTGGATGTTTCGGGCGATGTTCTACGTGGCAACGACGGCAAGGCACGTCTGAGTGCGAAGGACGCCGTCGATGGTGTGGATGTCGCCGGTCACGAGAGACGCGACTGCGCTTACGTCGGCCGCGTTCACGACCGCAATGATATCGAAGGTACCCATGACCACGTCGACGGTCTTGACACCCTCGAGGCTGAGGATTTCGTCCGCCACCATCTTGGCCTTGCCCACCGCCACCTCGATCAACACATACGCTTTCGTTCCCATCAATGCCTCCTTGGGCTTGCTCGACCGTTCTCACCAACGTAACGAACGGCGTCGAATTCCAAAGATTCTATGCGCGCCGCCGAAGGGTGTCAACGTGGACGGGTGGATCGCGCGGGGCAATGGCATATGGAGCCAGCCGACATAGGGGTATTAACCATTGTTACGATGTCGACCGGAAACCTCTGAACTAGCAAATGTGCCGGCACCAAGGCGGTCGAGACAACCGACAACTCAACATCAGTGGCTTTCTTACGTCCTTGCACCGAGCGAGACCTAGTGGTATTCTACCAGAACATCGTTTCTAATGTTGGCCTCGTCAACCTCTAGCCGCAAAGCACTCATTCAAGAAATTCGTGGGCGACAGGTCCGATTCTAACGGAAGCCAATTCTTCCGGTGGATGCTGAAGCTCGGCTACATACATAGGTAACGTTCACTATATGAACCCGCCAATTCCGTATCGTTTCAAGGTCGGGCCTCAGGGCAAGCAGAGCGTCCATACGACGGACAGCAAAGATCAGATGCCGGACATGGCGAAGGGCGTCCACGGCAACCGTCTGACATGCGGCGAGTTCATCGGTCGGTCCGATGCACATGTGTCGGACCGGGATGCTATGATGCAACCCAGGCTCCTTCACGCAGGAATGACAAGCGAACCAATGTTGAAAGATAAGCCACGTCCGGTCTCCGATTGGGACTATCGAACCGCCAACACGAAGGAGTACACTCACGGAATTCATCCGTATCCTGCGATGATGATCCCGCAAGTGGCCCGCCGCCTGATCCAAGAATACGGATATCCTAGGGGCATTCTCTTTGACCCGTACTGCGGAACCGGGACTACTCTACTTGAAGCATACTTGGTAGGCAGCGAATCGGTAGGTACCGATCTCAATCCACTGGCCAGACTCATAGCCAAGGTCAAGACGACCCAAATCGATATCAACCAGCTTGATCTTGCGTTAGAGAGATTCGTCGAATTCGAGTTTGATGCTGTGCCTTCCTCGAATGGACGAGTCGAACCGCCTGACATCCCTAATGTTGACTACTGGTTCGACGGCCGTGTGCAACGCGAATTGACATTGATACGTGAATATATCGACCTCATTGACGACATGCCAATCGCCGACTTTTTCAGGATCGCATTCAGTCTCACGATTAGGAAAACGTCATGGACCAAGAATTCCGAATTCAAACTCGTACGCATTCCACCTGAGAGAATGAAAGACCACAACCCTGACGTATTTTCCACCATGGTCAGCATATTGACCTGCAACAGAGATGCTGTATTCCAACTCAACAACGCTCTAGATCAGTCGGTGCCTCTCCCTTCGATATACGGCTTCAATTCCGTGGCAGGTGTCCCGAGAAATGTAATTGACCGCGATTGTGTTGACCTTATAGTTACCTCGCCGCCATATGGCGACTCCAGAACGACCGTCGCCTACGGGCAGTTTTCCCGGCTGTCTTCACAATGGTTGGGGTACAGGAATGCCAATCGCATTGACAACGCGCTGATGGGAGGCTCAAAATTCCAGGGGGACGTTTCCTTCGAGTACGAAGCGCTGGATAATGCAATCCGTAATATCGCAAATACAAACCCCAAACGGAGTCGCGAGGTTGCGTCGTTTTTCATCGATTACCGTAAATCCATCATGAACGTCTCGTCTGTAGTGAAACCGGGGGGTTACGCCTGCTACGTGGTGGGCAATCGAACGGTCAATGGCATCGAGATACCGACTGCGGAGGCGACTGCGGCGTTCTTTGAGATGTGCGGATTCACGCATATCGACACTTTCCGGCGCAACATACCAAATAAGCGAATGCCGTCGATGAACTCGCCAACCAACGTGCCGGGAAAACTCGGCAGTACGATGAAAACCGAACACATCGTGATCTGCCAGAGAAATATGCCGCGATGAGACTGTCCGAACTTAAGTCTCGGTTGGTGACCATTAGGGACGAAGGCTTCGTGCAAACTCGTCGGAAGGGACCGACGGGTGTCGGATTCACACTCGAGTCCCTCCTCGAACTGTCTGAGAACAATCTGCCCATACCTGACATTGGTGGACGAGTAGAAGTCAAAGCAACACGGAGCAACACGAACAACCTAATCACTCTCTTCACGTTCAACCGCAGTGTTTGGGTGCGGAGACAGAAGGAAATCGTCAGTCGTTGGGGATACTGGGACACCAAGAAGGGACGCCAATCGCTTTACACTACTGTATCGGCCCAAGAGCCGAATTCACTCGGCTTGCAGTTGTCGGTATCGAGAGATGCGACGTCGCTATCGTTGAATCACGTGCCGAGCAAGAGCCTGTTGGCGACGTGGGACCTGTTCCACATTGTAGGCAAGTTCCTCACGAAACTTGACCACATGCTTTTTGTACATGCCGACACCCGCAAAGTCGAGGGGCTTGAGGAATTCCACTACAATAGAGCGGAATTGCTATCCGAGCCGAGTTCGATGACATTCAGGGACGGCTTCGCCAACGGCATCGTATTGATTGATGTGCGGATGCATCTGAAACCCAATGGCACAGTAAGGAATCGAGGGACTGCGTTTCGCGTTCACGAACACAACCTGCCAGATCTTTTCGACAAGTCCATTAGCATCGTCTAGATCAGAGTTGACTACGGCATGTGAAGCCATGCGCTACTGTCGAGGTCCGGCCCGCTCCATAGTCTAGGCGACGCTCTCCACCTGCATGGGGACTGGTATCAGGACCCGACGAACGGCCCTTGCGCCCCCCTCAAATGATCTGCGAGAGGAAGAGCTTCGTGCGTTCCTGCTGGGGGTTGTTGAAGATGTCGTGCGGGGTGCCCTCTTCGACGATGACTCCCTCGTCGAACATGATCATGCGGTTGGACACCTCGCGGGCGAACCCCATCTCGTGAGTGACGACGATCATGGTCATGCCGGAGGCGGCGAGCTCGCGCATTGCGTCGAGCACCTCTTTGATCATCTCAGGGTCGAGCGCGGAGGTCGGCTCGTCGAAGAGCATGATCTTCGGCTGCATCGCCAATGCCCGGGCGATGGCGACACGCTGCTGCTGGCCGCCCGAAAGCTCGCCGGGGAACTTGCCCGCCTGCTCCGGGATGCCCACCCGCTCGAGCAGGCTCATCGCCACTTCCTGTGCCCTGTCCTTGGGCCACTTGCGGACCTTGACCGGCGCAAGCGAGATGTTGTCGAGCACGGTCAGATGCGGGAAGAGGTTGAACGACTGGAAGACCATCCCGACCTCGCTCCGGATCGCCTCGATATTCCGAACGTCGTTGGTGAGCTCGATGCCGTCCACGACGATGTCGCCGCGCTGGTGCTCCTCCAGCCGGTTGATCGTGCGGATGAAGGTCGACTTCCCCGACCCCGACGGGCCGAACACGACCACGACCTCGCCCCTATGGATCGTGGTGGACACGCCCTTCAGCGCGTGGAACGACCCGAACCACTTGTGCACGTCTCGACAGACGATCATCTCCTCGGTCGTCGCGGTCTCTTCACTGGCAGTCACAGGTCCCTCCGTGGTGTTGGCTTGTCTTCGTCACGCGCGTACACCTACCGCGCTCCCACGCGCAGGTGGGCCTCCACGCGCCTGCTCACGTACGACATCCCGTACGTGAATACCCAGAAAACGATTGCGAGGAAGATAAACAGCTCCCGCGCGCTGGGGAGATACTCCGGGTTGCCCTGAATGAATGAGCGGCCGATCTCCACGACGTCCAGCATCCCGATTATGTAGACAAGGCTCGTATCCTTGAAGAGCGCGATGAATTGTCCGACGATGGCCGGGATCACGTTGCGGATGGCCTGGGGCAGGGAGATCAGGAACGTGATCTGCCAGCCCGACAGACCCAGGGCTCTCGCCGCCTCGGCCTGGCCGGGGTGAAGGGCCTGGAGCCCTCCTCGAATGTTCTCCGCCATGTACGCCGAGCTGAACAGCGTGATGACGACGGCGGCTCGGAAGAGCGAGTTCTGCGGGAAGTCCTCCGGGAAGGCCAGCGGCACGAGCACCTGCGACATGAACAGCAGGGTTATGAGCGGGACGCCGCGGAAGATCTCGATGAACACCACGCACAGCAGCTTCACGACCGGAAGCTGGCTCCTTCTGCCCAGCGCGAGCGCGATGCCGATTGGAAGGCTGAGCACGATGCCGGCAACCGCCAGCAGCACGTTCAGCATCAGCCCGCCCCAGTGGATGACCGACACCGGCTGCATGCCCGGCAGACCCTCGATTCCTCGCAGCAGGAACAGCGTCACCACAAACGAGACGACGCCCAGAATCGCGATGTGACGCACCTGGTTCAGCGGCGTGTAGCGGGTCAGCGCCAGACCGGCGAACATCGCAGGAATGTTGGCCAGGAGCAGGACTCGCACGTCCATACCCATCCGCTCGAAGCTGTAGGGTATGAAGGCCAGGGCCGCCGCCACGACGGCGACCGTGATCGCCACTCTCTTGGCGACCCCACCGCCCGCGACTCCCCACGCCATCCCCAAGATCATCGTTGCGAGCAGGAGGCCCACCTGCGGCCTCCAGAAGCAATTCTGTCCGGGACACGCCGACTCTGTGTTGAACTGACCGATGATGAACTGACCGCCGAGCGTCCCTATGACCCGCCACTCGGCATCGCCGAAGACCCAGGTCAGGCCGAACCACACGAACCATGCCACGACCACGACCGATATCAGGGTCATCGTCGCGTCATACCACGTGCTGAACAGGTTGGTGCGTATCCAGCCTATCACGCCCGTCTCGCTCCGCGGCGGCGCCATGACCGACGCAGTTGTGGTGTCTCCGTTGTCAACCATCATCTATGCTCCGGTGATCCGAACGTACCGGTTGTATAAGTTGCCTGCCAGCGAGTACGCGAGACTCATCGCCAGGTAGGACAACATGATCAGAACGAAAATCGACACCGCGGGGGCGGTCTGCGTCATCGTCTTTGCCACGTTGGTCAGGTCGGAGTAGCCGATTGCCCCGGCGAGGCTGCTGTTCTTCGTCAGGTTGAGGAACTGGCTGATGAGCGGCGGGATGATGACTCGGAGCGCCTGAGGGAACGTGACGTGCCTCAGGGCGGACAGGTTCGACAGCCCCAATGCGCGAGCGGCCTCCGTCTGACCCCGACCGACCGACGTTATCCCCGCGCGGACGATCTCGGCGATGAACGAGGCGGTATACATGACCAGACCGATCAAAAGGGCAAGAAGTCCCGCCGGAGCCGTGAAGCCTCCGGCAACCCGCGCGAACGTTCCCTGCTGGGCGGGCTGCGAGATCACGAAAGGCGACTCGCCCGCGGCTGCCATCAGCGCAATCCAGGTTATCAGCCCAATGCCGACCGTCGTTATGGCTCCGTATACGACGGGGTACGACGCCCTGCCCGTCATGGTCTCCCGTTTCAGGAGAAATCGGTGAACGATGACCCCGGTGATCACCCCGACAAGCGCCAGGGCAAGCCAGACTAACCCCATCCCAGCGTCTGAAGGCACGGGCCAGGGCAGCGATATGCCGGCGTTGTTCACATACAGCCTGTCGAAGAAGACGAATCCGTCTCGTTCGGGCGGCAGCGCCAGGAATATGTAGAACCAGAAGAAGAGCTGCACCAGCAGCGGAACGTTGCGGAAGAACTCGACGAATACCAGCGCGAGCTTGGAAACGATCCAGTTCCCCGACAGGCGCGATACGCCGATCACGATGCCGAGCGCCGTCGCCAATATGACGCCGATTATCGAGACGACAACCGTGTTGGTCGCCGCTACGCCAAGGGCATAGAGGAAAGAGTCTGACGATTCATAGGGGAGGAAGTGGTGGCCGATGGGAGTCTGGTACTCCCGGTCCAGGAAGCTGAAGCCGTAGGGGATGTTCCGGTCCTGTATCGCGCCGCCGATGTTCAGGAAGAACCACGCGACGAGCACCACCGCCATGAAGCCGGACACGATCTGCGTGGCCCACTGAAGAATCCGGGCGTGACGCCATACGGGAATGCCCTGGTAGGTCAGAAGTCCCGTCATCTGCGCCATACTGCCGTTCCTAAACCCCTTACATCATAACCAATCACGAACAATTCACTGCGAGAATCACACGTCATCAGAATGGCCCCGGTTTCAAAGCCTCAATGCAACCTCCTTGATTCCAAATCATGAGCGTCACCTTCCTAAGGTTCCCTATTCGCTTCAGCCTTTCTAAAATACGAGGCTTTGTTGCTTTGAAGTAAACCGTTTGACGGTGTTCAATCAGTGTCAAAAGCAAACCATCAATAAACTAAGGTGAAACTAACTCCACACCATCCAAATCCACCACAACTTGCTGATTGCCTGAGAGTGTGGGAGCTAATTTTTTGTATGCCTCCTCTCCACGGTGTCTCGTGCTGAACTGGTGTGACAGGCTGCGTACATCAATAATGGTTGAATCGTTCATATTACGGTTCTGTTGCAATGTTAGGGGCTGAGTTCTTTTACGATGTGATTGCTTATTTCACATTTTGTGGTCAACCAAAGGTTGTGGTGATATGTGCCCAGTTGCGTACATCTCCAAAGTGGTGCTCATCCCCTACTTTGCAACAGAACAGCGCTTGGTATCGATATCTTCCGCTGGCAGTGTCTTTCAGCCTGCCCACGCTCCAACCTCATAGGCGCACTACACAGAGCGTCTGTCAGAACGATTTTCAGCATGGTAGCGAGGTAGGCCCCGATTCGCAAGCGCTGCTCCTCATCCAGCTTGAGCGCCACCTTATACCAATTCGTCATGACTGCGCCATAATCCTCCAAATGCAGCGCGCATAACAGAGACCACCCACCGTCATTCCGGCGAAAAGCCTGCCCTGTACTCGATACGGGGGTGAGGGTGATTCTTAATTTCAAAACCATGTTGACATGGTACTAATCAACTCACCGGGAAGAAAATATCGGTGCGCCACTTCGACTGGTCGGTCTCAGCGCCCGGGTCCGTGACGTAGACCTCCCACGGCGCTCCCGCCGGTTGGAGGCCTTGCGACTCCATCCACCCGGTGAGCGCCATCCACGTCTTCGAGAGGTTCTCGTAGGGACCCATGTGCGTGACCGCAGCCACGTTTCCCGCCGGCAGCTCGCCGGCTTGGACCCGACCCTCGCCTTCCATGGGTGACGCTACGGGCATCCCGCATTCCATGTCGACCGAGTTGCCGTCCATCGAGTGGTAGCGCGAGAAGGGCATGCCCACAGGCGTCTGCCCGCTCTGCTGAATATATCCGTACACCTCCCCAAATAGAGACCCCATGACCTCCGGGATCTTGTCCATCGTCGCATTCGTGCGAATGCCCACGAATGGCTGCGCTCCCACCTGCTTCGTCTCGAACCCCTGCTCTTCCTCGCCCAAGTCACGACCGGAGCGCTGCAGCCGATCCGCAATGTCTTCATAGCCCTGCGTCATCTACTGTTCCTCCCCTTGTTGCTAATTTCGTTGCCGTGAGTCATCCGATCACGGCCCCTTCATAGTCTACATGAACGATAGGGTACCCCAACTCTTCCAGGCCGGGCTCGACGACCGACCGGTCTCCCACGACAAGCAACGAGAGCCGCTCATAGTCCACGCGCTCAATGGCGACGCGGCGCAGATCGTCAACAGCGAGCGCCTCGTACTGGCCTTCAAGGTGAGAATAGTAGTCGTCCGCCAACCCGAACATGACGATGCGCCCAAGCTGGGAAAGCAGGTGCGTCTGTGTCTCGAACTGACCCGGAAATCCCTTCAACAAGCCGTTCTTGGCGTCGGTGAACTCTTCCTCATCTACAGGACGGCCCGCGCGAATATCTTCGAACTCCTTCAGCACTTCGATCACAGACTCCTTCGTGACCGCCGTCTGAACCGACCCCCATGCCGCGAGGGCCGACGGCCCCGTGGCCCAGTCTACTGCAGAGTGGAATCCGTAGCTGTAGCCCTTGTCCTGCCGGAGATTCTGGTTCATGCGCGCCATGAAATGACCGCCGAACAGGTAGTTGAGTAGGTTGAGCGCGTAGTAGTCGGGATCATGCCGGTCGATCGTGAGGTGGCCCGCCCTGATGACCGACTGCGCCGCGCCCGGCTTGTCCGCAAGGTAGATCGTCGTGGAGACCGGAGCGGGGGTGCTAGGTACTAGGTGCTTGGTGCTTGGCGTTTGGCGCTCGGCACCGGGTGACCAGTGGCCGAGCCGGGCCTGCGCGAGATTCAGGACATCGCCCCTCGTTGTATCACCGGCGACGATGAGCGTCGCGGCATCGGCGACGTACGTGCGCTGGAACTGCTCTACCAACTCGTCGCGAGTGATAGCGCCGATACTGTCTTCCGTGCCGGTCAGCGGGCTCCCGTAGGGAGTCCCCTTGCCGTGCAACAGTGCGCGGAAGGCCCGCTGCGCGATCAGATTGGGATCGTCCGCGATGCGACGGAGGTCTACCAGCCGCTCCTTGCGAACGCGCTCCAGTTCGTGTTCGGGGAAGCTCGCGTGCGTCACCACGTCCGCGAGGATCTCCATGGCCCTGCCTCGGTGCTGCGTTAGGGCGGACGTCGATGCCGACACCTGCTCGTACCCCGCCGAGCTGCCGAGATGCGCGCCGATGAACTCCATCTCTTCTGATATCTCCTGGCTCGTCATCGTCGGCGTGCCTTCGGGCAGCATGACTGCCGTCAAATGAGAGAGGCCGGGCCTATCCGACGGGTCGCCGGTCGCGCCCCCGTCCACGATGAGACTCATCGAAACCGCTGGCAGACGAGAGTCCTCGACATAGAGGATATTGAGGCCATTATCCAGTTTCTCGCGCCGCGGTACCGGCGGACTGAAGGAGCGAGGGGACGCGCTGCCCGGCATCGTCGACCGGTCAATATCCGCGACGGCTCCGACCTTGACCGCATCCTCGGGCAACACGGTCATACGTACTCGGTTGGAGCCGAGTGACTGCTTCGCCACGCGCACTACGTCCTCGGCGGTGACGGCGCGGTACCGCTCGATATCGGTGTTGATGAGGTTTGGGTCGCCCCCGAAAGTATGGAACAGGTTCAGTTGGTCGGCCCTGCCCCCGAATCCTCCGATCTTCTCCAGCCCGCGCACGTTATCGACCTCGAACAGGTTGAGGGCCGTCCCCACCTCTCGCTCGGTTGGCGGCTCCTTCCCAATGCCTGCAAGATGCTCCTGAACGATCTCCTCGACCTCGTCGAGGCTCTGGCCGGGGTTCGCCGTGATCTGCACGATGAACTCCCCCGCGATCTCCCTGGTGTAGTGAGCCACCGTCACATCGCGCGCGATTCGCTTGTCGTAGACCAGCGTCTTGTGCAGCCGGGAACTCTTGCCGTCGCCCATAATCGACGCCAATATGTCCAGCGGGGCCTCGTCGTCGTCGAACATGGGGCCGGTCGGCCACACGAGCGACAGGCGCGGAAGCTGCACCTTGTCGCGCATGTCCATACGCACCTCGCCCGTCAGACCGGAGTTCATCCGACCTACCCGGTCGATAGCCGGGCCGGGAGGAATATCGCCGAAGTAGCTCTCGACGAGACGCCTCGCCCCGTCGGGATCGAAGTCCCCCGCGACGCTCAGGCTGGCGTTCGATGGCACGTAGTAGGTACGGAAGAAGTTCCGCACGTCGTCGAGGGACGCCGCATTCAGGTCCTCCTGCGAGCCGATCACGGGCCAGTTGTAGGGATGCGGTGACGGGAACACCGCCGTCTCCATCGCCAGATACGCCTTCCCATACGGACGGTTCTCATAGCTCTGCCGCCGCTCGTTCTTCACCACGTCCCGCTGCAGGTCGAGCCGCTCTTGGTCGAGGGCCTCCAGCAGGAACCCCATACGATCCGACTCAAGCCACAGGATGAGTTCGAGGTTGTTGGAAGGCGCCGTCGTCCAATAGTTCGTGCGGTCGTTGGTCGTGGAGCCGTTGATATTCGCCCCGACCTTCTCCAGCGGCTCGAAGAAGTCGGTGTTGTGGTTCTTCGACCCCTCGAACATGATGTGCTCGAAGAGGTGCGCGAACCCGGTCCGCCCCGGCTTTTCATCCTTCGATCCGACGTGGTACCACAGGTTCACCGCCACCATGGGCAGCGAGTCGTCGCGGTGCAGTATCACGTCCATACCGTTGGATAACGTATAGGTCGTGAAATCGATAGAGAGCATTCATAACTCCGGCGTTAGGGTGATAATGTGCGACCACGATTATATCAGTGGCCACCGGAAGGCGTGAGAACCACAATGAAGCCAGTGAATCGCCTGCCTCAACACCCTACTTTCTACTAATACCGCTTCCTCTTGAATACGCCGTAACTCTATCGTTGGTATGAATGTGATTTCGTCGAACCTTCCAAAGGGCAGGTTTGAAACCTGCCCCTACCCGGTGCTCCTACCCCTTCATGGTGTGGTCAAAGCGAACTGGTATTAGATTTGGTTCATCAACGTCTCTCTACATAAGCCTCCCACGCATCCCGCGACGAGTATCGCGGCCTGAACCCTATCTTGCGCTTGATCTTCTCCGTACTCGCAAACCACGGATATCGGATCATATCGAGGCCCATCGCAGGGGAGTCCGATTGCAGCCTGAGCGACCACGTGAACTGTGTGAGAGGGTAGAGCAGCCACGCTGGCAGAGAGACGACACGCCTGCCGCGCGCGGCGGCCATCTCGCCCCAGCTTATCGACCCTGCCCCGGTTAGGTTGTACAGGCCCTCGGCGTCCCCCATAGTCGCCAGTGTCAGGCAGCGCACCATGTCCTCTTCGTGAATGAGCTGCATCGGAGGACTTGCGCCGGAGACTGCGACCAAGAACGCCTTGTCGAACGCGCTCGCAATGAAGTTGTCGGCATTGGCCCCCATAACCGGGCAGCATCTCAAGATGCACACGGCCTCCCCAGGCGAAGCCGAGGCGTATTCGTCGAGCAGCCCCTCCGACGCCAGCTTGTCCTCGCTGTACTGGAAACCCTTCACCGGACGGGCGGGCATTTCCTCGGTCAGCGCTTGCGGATTGTCGGGGTGCGCGCCGTACACGCTCGTGCTGCTCAGATAGACTATCCGCCGGACGCCGCCGCGACGGCAGGCATCAATGGTGTTTCGGGCGCCGTCCACGTTGACCCGCCGGTTAGCCTCTCGATTCCGGCCCTGCCGCAATTCATACGCTAAGTGCACGACCGTGTCTATCTCATTCTCTGCGAACAGGTCCGGAAACGGCTCGGACACGTCCTGCCGCACGAATGACGCCTTGCTGCCGAGGTCCCGTTTCGGCTCCCGCACGTCGATCGCGACGACCCTGCCCACATCCTCACGCGCGACGAGGTGAGGTATAAGCACCGTCCCGACGTATCCGGAACTCCCCGTTACCGCGATCCGTCGCAGTTTGTCACCCATCCACAACTTCGTCGGTGAAGTCGAAAGTCATCGTACCCAGCCCCGGGACATCGAACCCCATCTCAATCGTATGCACTCCCGGTTCCAGAGCTACGCCGTCCGTCCAGATGGTGATCGTCTTGTTGACTTCCAGGGAAAAAGTGTTGTCGGTCGATACGTCGCTGAAAGGGGTTTCCTTGCCGTCAACGATGAAGCAGCTCCGCTCGGCTTGGAGTTCTTCGCCGTCAAGCTTTAGCGGCCACACCTTCTGTGAGTAGCCCGATCCCAGGCTGTTCCTTAGCTCGAACTCGAAGCCTCCCGCGGCGTTCTTTAGGCTGCCCTTCACGTACAGGCGGCGAAGGAGAAATCCGGGTACGGATACCATGTGCCAGTCCTCGCTGGTGTGGAGTCGTTCATTATGAGTCTAGCGCATTCTCTCGCGGCGGGCAGCCCTTCGCATCTCGAATATGGCGGCCTCGGACGCCACCACGTCTTCGGGCAGGGTAGTGGGACGCCCGATAATGGACGACAGGACGAATATCTGGGCAACTCGCTCGGTGAGTACCGACGCCGCCAGCGCGGATTCAGGGTCTTCCCCCACCGCGACGGCCCCATGGCTGCGGATCAGGGCCGCATCACGATTGCCGAGCGCGTCGCATACGCGCTCCGCCACCGCGTCCGAGGCCGGAGGCGCGTACTCCGACACCCTCACCTCTCCCCCCAACGTAACCACCATCTCATCCACTATAGGCGGTATCGCCATGCCCGCAGCCGCGACCGCGCTCGAATACACCGCGTGTGTATGGACGATGCCTCCTACGTCCGCGCGCGCCGCGTATATGGCGACGTGAAGCAGCGACTCGGACGACGGCATCAAGTCCCCCTCCACGGGATTCAGATCGCCGTCCACTACCACGATATCCTCCGCCGACATTCCCTCGTAGCTCTTGCCCATCGGGGTGATTGCCATGAGACCGTCCGGCAGCCGCGCGCTGACGTTACCGCTCGTCCCGGAGACGAGATCGAGTTCCGCCATCTGCCTGGCGACCACGGCGACCTGCTGCTTGGCTACTTCCAAGCTCATGCTACCGTCCTACATCCCCGCCGATTCCAAATGCTCGGCCATTTCCGTCCAGTGTTGATAGTTATCGTCGTACTCTGCCGAATCCACGGGACTCGGCTCGAATGTCCTCGTTGTCGCACTCTCCTCAGCAATATCGAGAAGTGAAGCGTGACCGTCCAGCGCCGCCGTTGCCGTCACATAGGCCCCCGCCGCCGTCACGTTCGGGACTGAGGCCACTTCGACCGGACGCCCAAGCACGTTCGGCAGCATCTCCACCCACGACGACGTGGCTATCATACCCCCTCCCACTCCTATTTTGGACGCGGGAACGCTGCTCACGCACTCCAGCTGTTCGAGATTCGCCCTCACCGCAAAGGCAATAGATTCCAGGGCCGCCCTCGTCAGGTGTCCACGTCCGATGCCGCTGAAGGTCATGGGCACGGGAAAGATGAAACCGCCTGTCTGAATTCCGACGCTGCTCATATCCATCCGGGACGGCCCCAGGAAGGCAAGTACACCGTGCGACCCCGGCGAGACCTCTCCGGCGGCAGCGTCCATGCACTCGAAGGGGCTGCACTCTCCGCCCCACATGGTGTCCGCAAGCCAGCGGTACGAATTCCCCGCGTCGCCGCACGTGCTCTCGAGGCTCCACAGCGCCTCCTCCACATGACAGCCTGTCCAAGTCCGTCGTTCTTCATCGAACACGGGCGTATCCGTGAGCATAACCAGCGGAATGCTCCATCCCGCGACGGTACCCACCTGTCCCGCACGGCTCACGCCGAGCCCTAACAGCCCGCACTGGGTGTCCGCAGGCGATACAACGACCGGCACACCCTCCGGGGCTCCGATGAGGTCTGCGCTTTCGCGTCGAACGTTTCCAATCACCGTGCCCGCACTCTCGATGGGGACGCCGCCAATCGCCCCTACACCGAGTTCATTGAATAACTCCGTACACCATCGTCGCTCGCGGATATCGAGCAGCCCCGCCTCAGCCGCCGGCGTGGCCTCGCTTACCAGCTCCCCCGACAGCTTCCACCGAAGCCAGTCCGCCAGCGTGACGACGCGATCGATTTTGTCGTAGACATCCCGTTTGTGCCGCTTGAACCATCGCAGCTTGGCGGCAGTGAACAGAAAGGACGGCATCCTTCCCGTCACTTCAAAGACTCGCTCACCATTCGCGAGGTCGAGGGCCGCACCCTCGAATACCGCCCGGAGATCGGTATTCGGGCCTGCGTAGAGGACTCGATTCTCCTTGCTAAGGAACACGACCCCCTGCCGCTGACTCGTGACCGTGATGGCCGCTATCCGGTGAGACTCCACCTTGCTTTCACCCACGCACTTGGCGATGAGCCTTGCCGTCGAGTCCCAGACTCCATCCGCGTCCAGTTCCCGCGCAAAAGGCGACGACGCGTCGGGGGCAAGGCAGCTCCAGGGGGTGGAGTGTTCTACAACCGCCTTGCCATTCGAGTCGAACACGAGGCATCGAATCCGGGTCGAACCCGCGTCCAAGACGACTATGTACCTGTCGCTCACTTCGACTCCCAAACGGCGGGGTTGACGAGGTTCACCGGCCTATCGTCGTCGAGGAACCGCAAGATATCGTCGGTCATCATCTTTGAGTAACGCTCGATCGTCTCAATCGTTGCCCCGCCCAGGTGCGGCGTGAGAATCACGTTATCGAGCTCTAGCAGGGGGTGATTGGGAGTGATCGGGTGCGTCTCAAAGACATCGAGCGCGGCTCCCGCAATGCTCTTGCTTTTGAGCGCGGCAACGAGGGCGTCGAGGTCCACGATCCTAGCGTCCGAGAGGTTCACCAGGTACGCCGTCGGCATCATGTGCGCGAGCCTCCGGGCGCCGATCAATCCCTCGGTCTCGCGCGTAAGCGGCGCGTGTATGGCTACAAAGTCCGAGCTTGCGAGTACCTCATCCAAGTCCTTCAATGAGACGCCTGGCGGAGCGTCGACGTAGGGGTCATAGGCGATGCACGTCATGCCGATCGCCCTCGCCATCTCAGCCAGTCGTCGACCGATAGCCCCGAGTCCCACGATACCCAGCGTCCTGCCCGCCAACTCCACGCCTCGCAACTCGACGTAGGGCGCGATGGGATTGAGCCATCGTCCGCCCGCGATATAGCTGTGCCCCTCCGGGATGCGCCTCGCCAGGGCCAGCATCAGCCCCAGCGCGTGTTCCGCTACAGCCTGCGCGTTCCGGGTCGGCGTGTTGACCACCGCGACCCCGCTCGCCGTGGCAGCCTCGATATCGACGTGGCTCGTTGCCGCCCTGCAAATCCCCACGAACTTGAGACTTGGGACCGCCTCGAACACCTCTTCAAAGACGAAGTCCAACTCGATCACCAAGACGGACGCTCCCAGGCCGTTCAGCCTCGCCGCCAATTCGTCCGGGTCGTGCATCCGCCGCGAGTCCATCCAGCTTTCATACTCGATATGGAGCCTGCCCGCCAAGCGCTCAAGCTCCCGCTCGGCAAACGGCGCGAGGATTAGCCCGTGGCACTGGACATCGCTCTTGACTACGTCGCTCATAGTGGTGGTTAGTATCTGCATCGAGCTAGGGCGAATACAAAGGAGACCAATTCGCTCTTCTCTTCTCGTCCCGATTGGTTCGATGCAATGTCCTTTCTTCCTAATAGGTTGATCGTCATTGGTAGGCTATCGCGTATCACTATTGATTTCAGTGTACGAGTCGGATTGAACGACATTCTTACCACTAACTACCCACCAACTCAATCCGATCCCCGAAACGCCGAAAGTCCCCAACGTTGAACGTCAACAACCTTCGCTCCCCGTAGGCCAGCATCGTCGCCACGATATTCGCGTCGTGAATCTGCCGTCCGCCTACAGGCACTTTGCGGCACAGCTCAACCAGCAGATCGGTCACGGCCGGACCGTCCTCCAGCACCTCGAAGCTGTCCAGCAGCCTGTTAACGTCTTGGAGCGCCTCCTTGCGGGGGATGGCCAGCGACCACGTCTGCGGACGGGTCACGATGGCCAGGTACTCTCGCACGACCTGTCGGCTGATCCTCATCGGTTCGCGGTCTTGGAGGGCCCGTTCCAGCCTCACTCTGGCCACGTCGTGCTGAGGCGCCTCAAGAATGCGAGAGTAGACGAGTACGTTGGTGTCGATGAACATCAGGCGAGCTACATCCTCTCCTCGTAGATGTCCTCTCGCCTGAGACTTAGGGCCGTCGGCCACGCTGCCGCGGAGTGGACTGGCAAGACTTCGTCGAGACTAAGCCTGCGCCCCGCCTGCGGGTGTCTACGCTGCCTGAGCAGTAGCGTCTCATCCTCCATATCGACCTCTGCCGTCTCCCAACCGGCAACGCTCCAGGCAAGCGATTGACTGTGGCCGTTCCCGCGGCTCTGATTCGCCCACCAGGGTCGATGAAGACGCGCCGATGCGGGCAGCTCGAAGCCGATGATCGCCTCGATCTCTCTGAACGATGTCCTCCACTCCTGGGTCTTAAGCGCGCATAGATGCGTGTACAGTCGCTGATACTTGCCGCGAACCGCCATCTCCCGGTACTTCTGTTCTCGATCTATCATCTGTCCGTGCCCTTGCGTATTCACCAAATGCGGTGAATCAAGTTGTTGTACTATTATAGTTAGTTAGTTTCTACAGCACAATCCTTGGGTTTGCCCGGTGATGTGGCGCAGAGAAGCCAAAATCCAGGCGAGACCTAGAATCACAATACACGACATAACTGCCCCGAAACCGGATACCCCAGCCAATGGAATGAAGCAGTCAGTTTAGCTGTCCCACGTCACAGCGGATTGCGCCAGCGCAACCCCGGAAAACGACTGAAGTCCATGTCGTTGGAGTGGACCTCCGCCTGATACTCCATCGCGACCGCTGCGATATGACAGTCCGTCACCAGGTTCGCGCCGACGCCGGCCGCGAGGAGATTCCGACGGAAATGCACCAGGTGGTCGGCTCCGGGGCTGATCGGCATGACGTGTGGGAACCGAAACCACTCGGAAACATAATCGACCGCTTGCGCCGGGGTTACGGGACTGACGAGCACCCTGGGGTGAGTCATCAACCGCACGAAACCTGCTGACACGACCCATGGAACCCCGATTCTCTCTGAACCGTTGATAAGACCTTCCCACCAACGTCTAGCCGAGTCGTAGAAAGGAGCCCCGTCATTGTGGGCATAGACGAGCAGGTTGACGTCCGGGACTATCAAATCGCGCTCGGCGCGCCACCGAAGGTCTCGGCTTCAAGTTGGTCGTTTATCTGATTCAGCTTCGTCGGATCGATTCCCGGAGCTAGTGCACTGTGATTGGGCACAACGCGGTATTCGGGAGTCGGGATATCTCCTACGTCGGGCGACATTCCGCGTCGCAGTGTGTCGTTTACCACCTGCTTGAATGTCCTATTCTGAAGCCGCGCCTGCTCTCGCAGTCGTTCGATTATGTCATCGTCTAATGTCAGCGTGGTTCTCATGGAGACATCGTAGTGCGCGATATTCTTGATGTCAAGATGCTCACTTTATAACGCCTTTCTGCGGACTTAGGCCTTGTCGGATGAACCTACCCACCAACAAGTACCATTCGACCCCCGAATTGCACCGATCCGAGTATGTGCGTATCATTGCCGCGACCTGCTCTTGAGTGTCGGAGAAGGGGAGATCCCGATAATGCCACTGCGCAGACGCTCCACGATTCTGCTCGTCCTAGCCGTCACAGTCATGGTTCTGTCGGCCGCTTTCCCAATCGCAGTCCGGCCTCTCTTGGCCCAAACGAGCACAACCTCCACATGCCCCACCGGTACCGCCGTCCCCGATGCCGCCAACAACCCCGGACTAGGTTCGGACTGTGAAGCGCCGCTGGTGGCGGGACCCACCCTGGCCGGAACTGCCGCCTTGCAAGGAACCGCTCCTACGCCAACGGCTATTCCAACGGGTACGTTCCCACCTCCCACTCCCGTGCCGGCCGTGTCGTCAGAACCACCAGATGCAGACGACGACGAAGCCCAGGCCGGCGGCCTGTTTTCCGAGGTCCAGGGCGATCAGCCGCTCAACGCCGACGTTGAGACTATCGCCAGCCGCCTGGTGGGGATCGACTTCGGACAACTCGATCAAGTCACAAAGCCACCCGTTGATCCCAAGGACTCCGTTACAGGGACTCCCCCGACACCTCATACGCTTGTGCTGAACCTGTTCGACGACGTGGTGTTCACAGGCATAGTCGAGCACGTCGAGCCGACGGCTTCCGGTCATGCATTGTGGGGCAGTCTCCAGGGCGTGGAACTGGGGTCAATGACACTGGTGGTGAACGGCAAGATCGTGGTCGGCACAGTGAGAACGCCCAATGCGGTCTACTCCATCAGGACGTCCGGCGATGGCAAGTACGTCATCCGCCAGATCGACGAATCGTCGCTGCCGCCGTTGGGCGAGCCGCTGGAAATACCCCCATCCTCGACCGGCGTTCGCCCCAAGACGGACGATGGCGCTGACCTACCGGACGACGGCTCGGAGATAGACGTGATGGTGGTGTACACGCCCTTGGCCAAGCATCGGGAAGGAGGCAGAGCAGCCATCGAGGCCCTGATCGATCTCTTCGTCACAGAGACCAACCAGGCATATGAGAGAAGCGGGGTAATTCACCGGGTCAGACTAGTGCTGAGGGAAGAGGTGGACTACTTCGAGGAAGTTGGGGGCAACCACCTTGGCAGGCTCGCAGGCGATTCGGACGGGTACATGGATCACATCCACGATCTTCGGGACTCTTATGCCGCAGACCTTGTTCACCTTGTAGTCGGGAGGCACAATTATTGCGGCACAGCGGCGGGGGTGCCATCAGTATATGCCCTCACAGTCAATGTTTGTGGCGGTTTGACGTTCGCCCACGAGCTTGGTCACAACATGGGCCTGCACCACGATAGGTATGAAGTCGGTGTTCCTTTGAGGGGGGCGAACTACGGCTATGTGAATCAGCGAGCGTTCGAGCCGGATGCACCTGAGTCCGCCCGTTGGATTACGATCATGGCCTACGAGACACAGTGTCAGGAAGTATTGGGATTCGGTTGCCCTGGGCTTCCTTACTTTTCCAACCCAGAGAATACCTACAATGGCGATCCGATGGGAGTTCCGGCCGACCATCCATCCACTGGAGTGGATGGGCCTGCCGATGCCGTGGGAACCTTGAACAACAGACGAGAGATCACGGCGAATCATCGCCGTAGCTCAACCTCACCAACACCAAGGGTGCATCTAACGCTGTCGCCGTACTGGCTGTCAGAGAATGGAGGGGTCAGCACGGTTTTCGCGACGCTGCACAGGCCGTCGAGTGCGGACACCATATTGACCGTATCCGCCTCGCCGTCTGACGCCGTCAACCTGAGCGGAAACAGGACGCTGACTATCCCTGCGGGCCGGACGGTGAGTGAAGGCGTCGTGACACTTACCGGCGTTGACAACGGCGATCAAACGGGCGACGTAACCGTGACCGTCTCGGCGACGCCGGAGAATACGAGCAGCCTGGGTGTCATCCCGCCGGAACCGGTTGAGTTGGCGATCACAGACGACGAGACGACGCCGATGGTGACGCTGTCGCTGTCAAGTGCGGAGGTCTTCGAAGGCGGCGGACGGGCCGAGCGTCGGACTATCTTGACCACGAGACTGGACAATAGATCGAATGCAGAAACCATAGTAAAACTAGTCGTGTCACCGATTGAGGCTGTCGAGGAGATACGCTGGGACACTCTGACTATTCCGGCGGGCCAGACAGCGAGTAAGGGTTTTAGAAATATATACGCGCTGGACGATACCGAGTTCCAGGCTTCTAAGAAGATCGTGACTGTGTCGGGCACGGCGACGAATCCACAAGGAGTCATGGGACCCGACAGCGTGACGCTTACTATCATCGACGACGATGCGCCGGTGTTTGAAGCCGACGGCATTTCATACACCTTCACGGCGGGAATCGCCGGCAGCCGCTTCCTACCTGAGGCACTGTTTGGAAACGGAACGCTTTCATACTCCATCTCGCCTGCCGTGAGCAATGGCGTGATCTTCGCTCCCGGCCCGCCGGCGCGGATCGGAGTTTCGGAGACGTCCGTCGCCGCCAGCGAGACGAGCTATACGCTGACCGCCACGGACGCCGAAGGCGACTCCGACACCATGACCGTCAATATCACGGTGCTGGAAGGCGTGTGTCCCAACAGCGCCGCGGTTTCGGGATACGTCGGTCCTGGAATCGTCGCCGACTGCGAAGCGCTGCTGGTGTCAAGGGATGCCCTGCGAGGTGGTCAGTCGCTGAATTGGAGTGAACAACTGTCGATTGGCGATTGGCAGGGAATCGAGATCCTCAACAATCGGGTTGTGGGCATAGATATGTCCTCCCAGGGTCTTTCCGGCGCCGTCCCATCGGAGCTGGGCAACCTCTCCGCTCTGGTACGGCTGGAGCTTGACCAAAACGAGTTGACCGGCACGATTCCACCCGAACTGGGCGGGCTCGCCAACCTGCGAACACTGTCACTCGAATACAACCAGTTGAACGGAGAAATTCCAAGCGAATTGGGGGACCTCGTAAACCTTGGAGTGCTGTATTTGAACGGAAACCAGTTGGTCGGTCCGATCCCGGCTGACCTCGGAAACTTGGTCAACTTGGGACAACTGGGGCTAAGTGTGAACCGGTTGACCGGCCCGATCCCGGCTGAATTGGGCAGACTGGTCAACTTGGGACGTTTGTCACTAAATGGAAACCAGTTAACTGGTGAGATACCGGCCTCTCTGGGAGACCTCGTCAACCTAGGTACGCTGAATCTCGGCAACAATCAGCTGACAGGGGCTTTGCCCGGCTGGCTGATCAGGCTTAACAACCTAGGTGTGCTGAATCTCGGCTATAACAAGCTGACTGGTGAGATACCGGCCGGGCTGGGCAATCTCTCCAACCTGTACTGGCTGATCCTCAGGAGCAATAATCTCAGTGGCGAGATACCGGCCGAACTTGGCAATCTCACCGAGCTTCAACTCCTGGACCTCGGTCCGAACCAGTTGACCGGAGAGATACCAGGCTGGCTGGGCGACCTCACCAAGTTGAAAGGACTGTTTATCAGGGGTACCCACTTGAGTGGTGAGATACCGACCTCGCTGAGCAACCTTTCCAACTTGGATAGTCTCGATCTCACGGGCAACGATTTGCGTGGTGATATCCCGGCCTGGCTGGGCAGTCTAACCAAGCTGGAACGGCTGCGCCTCAGCGAGAATCAGCTGTCAGGAGAGATACCGTCTGAACTGGGTAAACTATCCAACCTGGGATCGTTGTATCTTTCCTATAACCGTTTGACCGGAGAGATACCGTCTGAACTAGGCGCCCTCGCCAACCTGAGGTGGCTATATCTCACCGGTAACGAGTTGACGGGATGCATCCCCGCAAGGCTGGGGAACGTGCGAAGCAATGACCTGGAACAACTTGGTCTGCCGTTCTGCGACGATGAGATTGAGCAGAGCGACTGCTCCTCCGGTACCGCCGTCCCCGACGCGGCCAACAACCCCGGGCTGGTGTCGGACTGCGAGGCGCTGCTCGCATCGCGCGACACCCTCGCCGGCAATGCGACGCTCAACTGGTCGGCGGACACTCCCATCGCTGACTGGGACGGCATCACCTTGGAGGGGACGCCGCAGCGCGTGATCAGGTTGAGTTTCTCTAGACGGGGACTATCAGGAGTAATTCCGGCGGAGCTTGGAAGCCTCGCCAAGCTGCAGTTTCTATACCTCGACGACAATCAACTAACCGGAGAAATACCGCCGGAGTTGGGCGATCTTGCAAACCTGAAGAGACTGGGCGTCACCGACAATAGGTTTACGGGGTCGCTCCCTCAGATTTTAACAAACCTGACCTCGCTAGAGCACATGAGGTTCCTAAGCAATGCCGGACTCTGCGCGCCAATTGATGACGCCTTTCAGACATGGTTGGAGAGTATTGACACCGTCTGGGGCAGCAGCTGCGCTCCAACGGACTCGCTTGAGGACCGAGCCGTTCTAGTCGAGTTGTACAACGCCTTGGATGGAGAGAATTGGACTAACAATTCCAACTGGCTGAGCGATCGTCCAATCAGGGAATGGAAGGATGTGACCAACGATGCCGACGGACGGGTCAATGGACTATACCTAACCAACAACAACCTGAGTGGCGATATTCCTGCGGCACTTGCTAACCTCGCCAATTTGGAAGAAGTGTACCTCACTGGCAACCAATTGACCGGGGAGATACCGGCCGAACTGGGCAGCCTTGCCAATCTGGAAGTCCTGTACCTCGTCCGCAACCAATTGACCGGGGAGATACCCGCGGAGTTGGGCGATCTCGCAAGTTTGGAACTGTTGTCACTCTGGCACAACCAGTTGTCAGGAGAGATACCTACTGAGCTAAGCAATCTGACCAACTTGAGAGGATTGCAGCTTTATAATAACCAATTGACTGGGGAGATACCGGTCGAAATCGCCAGCCTCTCAAACTTACAGGTGCTGTATCTCCATAGCAACCAGTTGAATGGCGAGATACCCACCGAACTTGGCGACCTCACTAATTTGCGCGCGCTCAACCTTTCGCAAAACCAGTTAACCGGAGAGATACCGGTGGTACTGGGCAACCTAGCCAATATGGAACGGCTGTATCTCTCGCAGAACCAGTTGACCGGTACCATACCGGAGGAACTGGGCAATCTCACCAATCTTGAGAGGCTCTATCTCAATGACAACCAGTTGACCGGCCAGATACCCTCGCAACTTGGCAGCTTGTCCAACCTGGAACGTCTGCACATTTCAGGCAACCAATTGACCGGATGCGTCCCAGCGGGGCTGCGGGACGTGCCTCGGAATGATTTTGACCAGCTTAATTTGCCGTTCTGTGAGAGTGACTGCGAAACCGGAACCGCAGTTCCGGACGCGGCCAACAACCCCGGTCTCGTCTCCGACTGCGAGGCGCTTCTTGCATCGCGCGACACTTTGGCCGGCACTCCGACTCTGAACTGGTCGTTGGATACGCCGATCACAGGGTGGGACGGCATCACCTTGGAGGGGACGCCGCAGCGCGTCACGAGGCTGAGACTTTCCAGGCGGGGGCTGACAGGTGAGATTCCGCAAGAGCTGGGCGATCTTACCAACCTGGAGCGGCTGTCCCTGCAACTCAACCGGCTGAGCGGTGAGATACCGGCGGAACTGGGCAGCTTGGCGAACGTGCAATACATGCAACTCCATTACAACGAACTGACGGGTGAGGTGCCTCCCGACTTTGGCGGACTCGCAAGTCTCGAGATACTGCTCCTAGACAACAATCAGCTGACGGGGATGCTTCCACAGACCATGACGGAATTGACCCTGCTGAGGTTTTTCTACTTCCTCGACAACGCGGGGCTCTGCGCGCCGGCCGACGACGAATTTCAGACGTGGCTGCAGAATGTCGATACCTTCCGCGGCAGCACTTGCGGATCAGTGGACTCTGACGAGGATCGACCGGCCCTGGAAGCGATCTATGCGGCCACGAACGGGCAGAACTGGGAGGAAAGTGACAATTGGCTGAGTGAGCGGCCAATCTCGGAATGGTATGGCGTAACCGTTGATGTGAATGGACGAGTCAACGGGCTGTACCTCAGTTCCAACGACTTGGCCGGTGAGATACCGGATGATTTGGGTAGTCTCACTGGACTAAGGCGGCTGAACCTTGGTTCCAACGACTTGACCGGCGAGATACCTGAGGAACTGGGCGAGTTGGCAAATCTGGATCGCCTGGTTCTCTCTCGCAATCAATTGACTGGCCCCATACCTGCTGAGTTGTCCGCCCTCACAAACCTGAAGTGGCTGCTCTTGGGAGGCAATGAGCTGGACGGGACGATACCGGCGGGAATAGGTAGCTTGACCGACCTCCAATTCCTGTACCTCGATAGAAACGGCCTGACCGGCGAGATACCGACGGAGCTGGGCGGCCTCGGCAACCTTGAGCGGCTCTGGCTCCACAACAACCTTTTGACCGGCCCGATACCGGAGGAGTTTGGTAACCTCGCAAAACTCGAACAGTTGCGTCTCAGCGAGAATCAATTGACCGGCGCGATACCTACAGAACTCGGCAATCTAACTAATCTCGAACAGCTGAATCTCGGTGACAACCAGTTGACCGGCCCGATACCGGCAGAACTGGCCAGCCTAGCGAACCTTGCAGAGTTGCGCCTCGGCCACAACCGGTTCTCCGGATGTCTGCCAAGTGAATTACTGGCCCTCGAAGACACACTTCGTAACGACTTCAACTCAATAGGTCTGCCCTTCGAATGCGCGGTGCTGTTAGCGGATCGCGACACGCTCGCCGGGACCGCCACGCTCAGCTGGTCGGCGGACACTCCCGTCGCCGACTGGGAAGGCGTCAAGCTCGGCAACACCCCGGTGCGCCTTACCGGCCTTGTCCTGCATGGCAAGGGCTTGAACGGGACGATTCCAGGGTCGCTCGGCCGTCTCTCCTCGCTCAACGACCTGAACCTCAGCAACAACGAGTTGACGGGCGAGATTCCTGGAGAGCTGGGTGATCTGTACTTCCTAAGAGTTCTGAACCTGCGCACTAACCGGCTGACTGGCCCGATTCCCGATGACTTGGGTAGATTGAGCAACCTCAGGGTGCTCAACCTGCACAGCAACAACCTGAGCGGTGGCATACCGGACTTGAGCGGCATAACGGGCCTGGTAGAGTTGTATCTGCCGAACAACGCAGACTACGACGAAGACGGCAAAAAGGTTGATGGCACCGGCCTGACGGGCGAAATCCCGGCGTGGCTGAACGGCATGACGAACATGAGGGAACTGTGGCTCTGGGGCAACAGCCTGAGCGGCTCCGTACCCGACCTGAGCGGAATGACGAGCTTGCAGAAGCTGAAGCTGGCAAACAACGACCTGGATGGCGGCGTCCCTGGCGCGTCGGAGCTGCCACCCAACATGACTTGGCTGATCATCGACAGGAACCCGTTCGGCGGGACGATACCGGGCATGAGCAGTTTATCGAGGCTGAGGCTACTGTGGCTGCACAGCAGCCAACTGACGGGAACGGTCCCGGCCGGGAACAATTACCCCGCCAGCCTGGACGACCTCAACCTGCGGGACAACATGCTGACGGGTGGGATTCCGGACCTGAGTCTCCTGGACAACCTGACGCGGCTGCGGCTGCACAACAACAGCCTGGGCGGTGAAGTCCCGGCCACGCTGGGCGGTCTGGACAGCCTGAAGTACCTGTGGCTGCACAATGAGGACGAGACGAAAACCGATAATGGCAACAACATGTTCACGAGCATCGCTGCCGGTGTGGGCGACCTGGCCGATACGTTGATCGTGATCGCGCTCAACGGCAACCCGTGGGCTGACGATGCCTGTGTGCCTGCCGAGTTGGCGGACGTGACGAAGAACGACTACGCGGAGGCCGGCATTGCGGTCTGCTCAGCCGGAGACGGTAACGGCAACTAGTGGTTCAACACCCTAGTCTTGAAGGGTAACGAGGCTATGACTTGGTAGGGGCGGGTTTGAAACCCGCCCTGTCGTGTAAAGCACGAATCAAACCTCCAATTACTACCCGTCATTTCAAAGATTTCGGTCCACTAGTGGCGGACTATACTGTAAGGGTCGGTGGACCCGCCCCTACTCATACGTCCACAGATCAATGTTGAGATTAACCCCGGCGCCGTCCGAGTCCACGAGCCGCGATTCCTGATCCGGGAACGCGAAACCCGCTATCCGGCTCTCGCCTGCGACCAGCTTAGGTCTGCCCTCCGCGTCCGCGTCAAAAGTCAGGGTATCCGTCCCACTCCCGCTGAGTAGTGGCAGGCCCCATCCTCCCGTGCTCGGTTCCAGGACATACAGCTCGACCGTGCCCTGGACCTGGACGGGCTTGTTGAGCATCACTTCCACATCCCCGTCGTCGTTCTTTGTGAGCCCCACGACCGTCGCCGCTCCCGGAGGTCCCGATTGCATCAACTCGTCCGGAAGGGCTGTATACTCCGCAGGCGGCTCTATCTCATACTCTTCGTTGTACCCGCCGTAGCTCATGCTCATGATGTCCAGAGGCTCATCGCTTTGACCCTCTAAAGAAACCCTGACCTCCCTGGTCAAGAAGTCGTCCACGCCGACTATCCAGGTCAAGTTGCTGCCGGGCAGCCCAAGAGCGTTCATGCCACTTCCCGGACTCGACTGATCGGAGACAATCACGTAGCCTTTCGTTCCATCGTCGAGATCCACGGTCTCCTTCAGGGTCGCGTTGGGGTCGTTCGGTATCTGGAGCATGCCCACCATCTGTATGGAGCCGAGGAAGTCCGCGTCCGGGGGAACTCCCTTGAACCAGTCGCCCGACTCAGGGTCTTGCACATAGGCGTCTTGTCCTATCATCAAGGCGTTTATTTCGATCTTTTCCCCTTCGGCCTGCATCGAGACGGTGAATCGTAGCTTGTCGGGCGCAACGATGGCGCCGCTCATCTGAATCGCTCCTTCCCCTTGGTCTGCTCCACCAACGGGGAAGAGCGCCAGCAGGTCGATTTTTCCATCGAAGGAGAAACTCTCGACCTGCTGTATGGCTTGCATACCGCAAGAGAGGACCGTCGCCGCACTGTCGAGCGCGCCGCCCGGCAGACAGTCCTCTGATAGATTGAGGCCACCGCCCACCGTCGAGGCGGGATCAGGCACGGCCGTCGCGGTGGCCGTCGGCGCAGCGGTCGGCTCCGGCGTCGGTATGGCTGTTGCCGTAGGCTCTGCTGTGGGAGCCGCAGTCGGCTCGGCGGTCGGAGCGGGAGTCGACTCAGCCGTAGGAGCAGGATCAACAGCCCTGGGCTGCGTTGTCGTCGTCGAGTCGTCGCCGCAAGCAGCGATGCCCGCAAATACTACGGCAATCGCGAAAAGCAGACTGAGTCTCAATTTCATGTCGGACACTCCTATGCGGGAACCGGGCCGTACCAACCACATTACACGAACCTCAGCCTATGAACTCTACAACGATGGTGGTCATGTTTTGGTGATTTGGGCAACGTCAGACGGAGTGGGCACAGGCGAAAACGACCCGAAAAAATCAGGGCCAAAGACCCCCAAAAAGCGAGGGCGGCTACTCGTCCCCCTAGCCGGAGCGACGTGTCGGTCCCCTGTCATGTCCCGCGGGATGATTGGCCATCCGGTTCTCTGCCGCCATCCCGACCGTCTTTGAGATCCGCGCGGCCCTCGTCTCCAGCCTTCGGGCGGACTTTATCCACCAGAGAATGTTCTTCTTCGACGAGTCGGGGAAGTTCTCGAAGTAGTCCCCGGCGGTGGCGTTCTCCTCCAATACGGACGCCAAGTCCGGCGGGATCACCAGGTCCTCGATCTCGTCGTAGATATTCCACGACCCGTCAGCCTTCGCGCCGTCCACCAGTCTCATGCCCGCCTCCGCCATCCGTCCCAGCTCCACAAGACGCGCGACCTTCCCCTTATTGATCCGCGACCACGGACTTTTCGGGTTCCGCGGCGTAAACAGCCTCATCGCCCGCTCCTCGTCCAGCTTGTTGATCTTCGAGTCCACCCAGCCGAAGCACAGAGCCTCATCCACCACGTCCGTGAATGGAATGTACGGTTTCCCCGCAGCCTTTTTCCACGACACCAGCCACACCCCGCTCGATTCCCCGTGGTACCCCTCCAGCCACGTCCACCACTCGTCCTGCGTCTCGACGAGCAAGAGCGGCTTCCCGTCCTTCGGGTGAGTTCCAATCTCGGCACTCATTCGCTGCTCACCGTACTCTTGCCATACTCAGACGAGTCCATAGGCGACCTCTGCCTACCCATCATTCCGCGCTGTTCTTGTCGTTTCCACACGGCCCTCGTCATTACCCTGAAAATGGCGGCCCCTTTCAGTCGCCAGACGGATGATGGCAGCGGCCGGGGGTGGATTCCTCTGAAAATAAGCCCCCGAACGGCTTCGTAGACCAAAACGCACATTGTCATTGTTTGTGGTGTCGGTGGCAACCGACATGGATAATTGCTATGAAAATAGCCGGTGTGCCACCGTAACTGTTCAGTCTCGGTGAGTTGAATTGCGCAGACCCCCTCTCTGCGTCTCTCCCCCGGCGGGGGAGAGATGGTAGATTCTTCGTCGCTGCGCTCCCCAGAATCACTATGGCCTTGTCAGGCCACATAAGGGGATGAAAATGGCGGTGGCCGCTCCTATCCTCACCTGCCCCACGGCAACGGCCGGGGATGGATTCCTGCCTTCGCAGGAATGACGGTGTGGGTGTGTGGCGGGCTATTTTCATAGCAATCCCTCATGTCGGTTGTCACCGACACCACCAATCATGAAAATGGGTTTGGCCTAGTCGTCCTCGCGTGGCAGAAGCCGGAGGATGGATTCCTGCCCCGTATCGGGGTACGGGGTGACGTTCCTTCGCAGGAATGACTGTGTGGCGGTGGCGTTGGTGCTCTGAAGGGCGGGTTTGAAACCCGCCCCTACGAATGCTGGTTGGCCGGGGTCTATTTTCAGAGGAATCGCTCATGTCGGTTGTCACCGACACGACCAATCACGAAAATGGCAGTAAGGGCGATTCGCGAATCGCCCTTACGGGAGGTTATTTTCAGGGTAATGACGGTGACGGCGTTGTTTTCTCATCAATGGGGAATGGGTCGATAGCGGTTGCGGTGTTCGCGAAAGTCTTAACCTGACACGAGATGGGTAGGGTCTGAAGCTGTTGGGGCGACAGGGGGTCTCTTTTTCCCCGACATTTCCTGACATATTCTGACATTCCTCTGTTGCGGACAGGAGACCAGGGCGTCCGCCGTGTGTTGTTGAATATGGTAGTACACGTGTTCTCACCAGTCAAATTCGGAGGCGCCCCTTCTTAGATTATTCGACTCCGCAACGCTCCGCCCAGAATGACAGTGACGGCGTTGTTTTCTCGTCAATAGGGAATGGGGCGGTAGTCAAATGCCTACCCCTGTCAGCCCGGCGGGGGAGAGATTGTAGATTCTTCGTCGCTGCGCTCCTCAGAATGACAGTAGGAGTACAATTCCAGAATATCTCATCAACTCTGAACAGTTACGTCTTGCACACTTTTCTTGACGCTCCAATACCCCCATGCTAGCATCGTTTGTTGGTGCGGCGGTGAGCCGTCAAGCAGTCCCACACAGGTGTTGAATGTCGATCGGCGACGAGTTGAGGGCCTTTGCCGTCCGGGGCGATACTGCCCTCACCATTGGCGTATTCGACGGCGTTCACCGAGGACACACTCACCTCATTTCGCACCTAGTGGACAAAGCCGCGCGCAGGGGCCTGATGGCCGGCGTGGTGACTTTCCGAGAGCATCCGGCCGCCGTGCTCAATCCCCGGTTTGAGGCCCAAGACCTAACGTCCTTAGAAGACCGGCTCGACCTGCTGCAAGAAACCAAGATCGACTTCGTCATTCCGATCACCTTCGACCGCACGCTGGCGAGCCTTACCGCCGAGGAATTCATCTCGCTCCTTAAGGATCGCCTACGAATGGTAAGTCTGGTGGTCGGGCCGGACTTTGCCATGGGGCGCAACCGGGAAGGCACCATCGAACGCCTGTCCGAGCTCGGCGACCAAATGGGGTTCACCCTAACGGTCGTCGACGGACTGCAGGATACGAGGGGGGAGACCGTCCGCAGCACGACGGTCCGCACTGCCCTCGGCGAAGGCGAGGTCGAGCGAGTCGCCGAGCTTCTGGGCCGCCGGTTCACACTTGCGGGCGCCGTCGTCTCCGGCGAGGGCAGGGGCGGCAGGCTGGGAATACCGACGGCAAACATTGCTCCTCCACTGGGAATGGCCGTGCCCGGCGACGGCATCTACGCGGCTTATGCCCATCTAGACGATCATCGAATGAAGGCCGCCGTCAGCATCGGGAACAATCCCACTTTCGGCGGTCACGACCGTACCATCGAGCCGTTCATCCTAGACTTCGACGAAAACCTGTACGGGCGCGCGCTCCGTCTGGAGTTCGTACGCCGACTCCGCGACCAGGTCAAATTCGACTCGGTCGAGGCCCTCCTGGAGCAGATCGACCGGGACGTGGCGGAGACAAGGCGAATTCTTGAAGACGCGCCACCGTGCTAGAATCGTCTACGCACCAATCGCAATAAGGAGTAGCTATGACTAACCTGCGAATCCCGGGCCCGATACCCGTCCCCCAAGACATCCTCGACAAGATGTCGACCCAGATGATGAATCACCGGGGGCCGCGCTTCAAGGAGATGCTCTTCCGCGTCACCGACGGGCTCCGGCAGGTGTTCCGCACCAAGGACGACGTGTTCGTCCTGACCTCTTCCGGCACCGGCGCGATGGAGGCCGCGGTCGTCAACACCCTGTCTCCGGGCGAGAAGGTCGTGTGCGCGTCCATCGGCTCGTTCGGCGACCGCTTCGGCAAGATCGCCGAGAATTTCGGGGCCGATGTCACAATGGTGAACTTCCCTCAAGGCACCGCCATCGAGGTCGACGAGCTCCGGCGCGTCCTCGACGCCGACCCGGAGATCTCCGCCGTCCTGGTTACCCACAACGAGACCAACACCGGCGTGACAAACGACATCGAGCGCGTGGCCTCAGTCGTCAAGAACGAGTTCGACAAGCTCCTGCTCGTCGACGGTATCAGCAGCGTGTGCTCCCTTCCTTTGGAGACGGACGCCTGGGACCTCGACGTTGTGGCGACTGCCTCGCAGAAGGGTTGGATGCTCCCGCCGGGCTTGGCCTTCATCAGCATGAGCGAGCGCGCCTGGGAGGCGAACAAGAACTCGACGATGCCGCGCTTCTATTTCGACCTCTCGGCATACAAGGACTACTTCGACATCGGCCAGCCGCCCTGGACTCCCAACCTCTCCGCCATGTACGCACTCGACTACGCCCTCACCAGGATCATCGACGAGGGCGTGGAAAACGTATGGCAGCGCCACGCCGACATCGCCCAGATGACCCGCGACGGCATCCGCGAGCTCGGCCTTGAGGTCTTCCCCGATGAGAGCGTCGCTTCCAACACCGTGACCTCCGTCCGGATGCCCGTCGGCGTCGACGCCGACGACCTGCGCCAGGTCGTCCTCGACGACCACGACGTAGTCCTCGCGGGCGCATACGGCGAGCTTACCGGCAAGATGTTCCGCATCGGCCACCTCGGATACGTCACCCCCGAGGAGATCGAGGACATGCTCGGAGCAGTCAAGGCCTCCCTGCCCAAGGTGGGTATCGGGGCGTAGCATTCAATAATGAACCTACACTGGACTACAACCAGATTCATCGGACTGTGCCTAAATATTGTCGTCCGCGCTTTCGTTGTCGCGGTATCTTGGGGCTGCCTCCTTCTCATTGGCGTAGGATTGAACTGGCTGATAGACTTATCATTAAGACTGTTGGGGGCATCTGAGGTCATTGAGAAAGTCCTCTCACAGATCGTCTTGGTGTATGTCCTCCTATTAGGAGTGGCGGCTACGTTGACCGGCACAAAAGACGTGTGGAGCCTGACAATCGCCGGGCTCCGCAGCTCTTCTACCACCGCTCAAGGGGATAAAGGAGAAGATCACCATGAAGCTAAATAGGGAAATTCTTCCAATTAGAGACTTCAAACTAGCGGCTCTGCACGGTACGGTATGGATGCTGTTGTTCTGGGCGATAGGCCATCCAATAGAAGAGTGGGCTGTAACGGTGGTGGCTTTGTACATCTCCTTGTGGGCTTGCAGGGAAGTTGTCGCTAGAATGATATGGATTGCAGTCGATGGTCTGAATCAGCAGGCTAGGCGTGTCGCACAAAAGCTCGGCGTTGACATTACCGAGGACATGCCAGCTAGACAGAGACGCCGGGGCGTGCTATTGATAGCTTTCATCGGCGTTCTGGCACTGGTAGCCGTCATTGGGGCCTCATTGGGCATTGGAATACCCGTCGTCAGTCTGCTCGGACTCACTCCACTCCCATCTTATTTGAATTGGGTAGGCTTGACTCTCTTTGGCGTCGGTCTAGTAGGCTTGTCCCTAGTCCTTGGAGCCCTGGCTCTAATATTCACTGCGATTGAGGCGTTTCTGAACGAGAAGGGCATTGATCGCTTTCATGCGATCACGGAGGATGTGGCGGTGTCTGCGGCAAGGGTTGCAGCCTACACTGCCGCGTGAACCAGCCAATCCTTCCCGGTTTAGAGTATCGAGTGACTAGGAGCTAAGGGCAACAAAGCACGGTATCGGGGGCGTAGCGGTCGTTCCCCCAACCCACCCGTGTTGTCCACAAGCCAACGCTCCCCTACAATACCCGAACCCTAACCGCGAGGTTACCCATGCGCACGAACAACGTCGTCACGAAGTTAGCAGCCGGAGAGACTCCCGTAGGTTTCACCATCAGGTTCCCGTCCGCCACCATCGTCGAAATGATGGGCCAACTCGGATTCGATTTCGTCATGTTCGATTCCGAGCACGGGCCGTTCACCACCGCCGACATCGAGGAGATGGGCAGGGCGTGCGACGCCGTCGGCCTCACCCCCATGGCGCGCGTACCCAACATCCACAACTCGACCATCCTCCGATTCCTCGACCGCGGCATCATGGGCATCATGGGCCCCCACATCAACACGAGGGAGCAGGCGCAGGCCCTAGCCGACGCTTGTCGCTACGTGCCGGACGGCCACCGCAGCTTCGGATCGGGACGCGGCAGCCACTTCGGAAGGACCGCCTCCCGGATCGAGTACATGAAGCACTTCAACGAGAACGTCGTCGTCATCGCCCAGCTTGAAGACGTTGCAGTCCTCGACGACCTCGACGGCATACTCTCCGTCGACGGCATCGACTTCTTCACGTCCGGCGCACAGGACATCGCCCAGTCGCTCGGATTCCCCGGCCAGGGCGACCATCCAAAGGTCCTGGAGTTCGAGAAGACCGTCCAGGACGCAGTCCACGCGGCGGGCAGGCAGATGGTCAACGACGTTATGGTCAACATCACCATCGACGACGTGATCTTCGACGCTGCGGCCGCCGTGCTGGACGCCGCCAGGAGCTAGGACGGCTAGCCGCCCTTCGGCTGCTCCAGCAGCTGGAGAATATTCCCGTCCGGGTCGGTGAAGGTGCACACCCACCCGCCCCAGTGCTCGCGCTCCGGCGGACGCATGAACTCCACCCCTGCTTCCGACAGTCGCTCATGCGCGGCATGGATGTCCTCCACGTCAAGGTTCACCATCACGCGGTACGGGTCGCTTGTCCCTCCCTCGACGCCGGAATGCTTCCCAATGCCGAGCTTGACGCTCCCCCACTTGAAGGAGACGAAGTGCGGACGCTCCGAGTGAGGCGTCAGACCGAGCGTGTCACGGTAGAATTCGACCATCCTGCCCAGGTCGTCCGTCCATATGATGACTCCGGCCAGTCCGCGAATCATTGCGCTCTCCTCCACCGTGCATTCACAGGTTCAATCCTAGCTCGATTACCGCCATTCGCGCGCAGGCGTGAAACCACAACTCAGTGTTCCGGATTTCCGCTTTCGGAGACCTTGTCGTAACCCTCTCTCCCGTTCGCGGGCTTAATACACGACACCTTTTCGAACAAATAGAAAAGAATGGTTGACTCATGCAAGCGCATGCAGCAATCTCGGAGCTACAGAAACCTCGAAAGGTGGCGCCTGATGCGTCAACTGGGAGCATTGTATCAATGGTACGGACAAGCAGGGAACTCTATGCCCCGTTTGACCAAACCCCAAGCTAAGGTGCTCAGCAGCTTTCAGCTTCGGGATAGCTACAATGAGGCGATGCGCTCTCAGTGTCGTCGCCGAGGCCCTGCCCGCTCTGGACAAGCCCGATACCGTCGAGCGGAGGCTTCAACGCTCCCTTGCCAACCCGAGGATCGATTGGCTCAGTGCTGCAAAGCACTGGCCTCGTGGGTGATCGGCAGCCTGCGGAGCGATGGACTGATCGTCCTGCAGGTGGATGAGACGAGCCTGAGAGAGCGGCTCAAGGTGATGGCGGTCAGCTTTGCCTATCGCGGAAGGGCAACATACCTTTGGCTTGGTGGCGCTACCCTCAAGAGCAGTGGCCCATGGGACAGGTGAAGTTGATAACCACCCTTCTCAGACGGGTCTCCGAGGGTATCGAGGACGGGAGGCAGGTCCTAGTTCAGGCGGACAGGGGATCGGCAACTCTCCAGCACTGCTAAGGACGAACGAGAGCATGGGGTGGTATTGCTGAGGGTATCAAAGCACGTCCAACTGAAGGTGGATGGGAACGCTCCCGTGACCTTCGAGAGCCTGATCGACAAGCCCGGAGATCGTTGGTGTGGACCGGTGCATACATTCAGAAATGGGGATGGATCAAGTGTTGGGCATAGGGCCAATGGCAAAAGGGACATGCTGAAGCGTGGCTACTGTTGACCAACTGCCCGGATGCGCAGGGGAGTTGGTATTGGATAAGCATGTGGGAGGAGCTGGCCTTCCGGGACTTCAAGTGGTCCGGGGGCAGTGGCAACGTAGCCTTGTGTGGAAGGCCGACCACGCGAATATCCTGTGGTTGGTGATGGCCGTGGCCTACGTGTGGGTGATCGGCATGGGAACCCACCCAGTAATCTCACCGATGCTCAAGAGAGAACTCACGCGGGGGAAGGAACGGCGATTGAGCCTATTCAGCCTGGGTCTACGCTATCTCCACCGCCGGTTATTGACTGGACGCCTGCATGCGTACAGCCCCTTCCTCATCGCTAATCCACCGGCTTCCCAAAAAAGTGTCGTGCATTAAGCGCCCCTAAAGGAGAAGGCTAGAGCCTGCCCTGTACTCGATACGGGGGCGAGGGTGACTCCCCGGAACACGCCCATTCGCTTTATGCAATAAACTTCGAAGACAGGACACTAAACGCCTCTTGCCAATTCGTATGAGGCCCAAGCATACTTGGCACCGCGAATTCATCCCCCTGCACACATAATTCACTGAGGTGGCAGCATGACCCCGACCAAGGAGCAACTCGCCTTCTTCGACACGTTCGGATTCATCAGGTTTCCCGGCGCGTTCAGAGACGAGGCCGACCGGATCATCGAAGCATTCGAGAATGTCTGGGTCTCCCACGGCGGAGGCCACAACGAGACGACCCACGACTACAAACGACGTTCCGCCATACTCCCCTTCATCGACCAGAGCGAGTACCTCAGCAGCCTGATCGATCATCCGCTGATCGACGGGTTCGCTACTGCCGTGCTGGGTCCCGACTACAACTACACGGCCAGCGACGGCAACTTCTACGTGGGCGATACCAACTGGCACTCGGACAACTTCGCCCAGCAGTATACGAACATCAAGGCTGCCTTCTACCTCGATGCGGTGACCAGGGACACCGGGTGCCTGCGCGTGATCCCCGGCTCCCACCGTAAGGGCGACCGTTACTCCGACGGCGTGAATGAGGTCGTTCCACGCTCAGCCGTCAACTACACCGAAGAGCGCTGGGGCCTGCACGGGAGCGAGGTCCCGGCGTATCCCATCGAGTCCGTCCCCGGCGACATGCTCATCTTCAATCAGGCCATCAAGCACGGCTCGTGGGGCGGCAGCGACCGGCGGCGAATGTTTACCATCAACTTCTCCGAGCGGTACCGTGACGAAGACATTGGCCAGCTCCGCGAGGAGATCGGGGGAATGGCGAGCTTCTGGACGGAGACAGCCTACGGCGAGAAGATGGTCGAGACGGCGACTCCTCAGCGCATGGCGCATCTCGAACAGCGGATGGCGAACGCTGACCATCTCCCGGAGCTTGTCGCTAAGGCGAAGGCCGAGATGCTCGAACCGTCCAGAGGCGGCGGCCAGTTCGACGTGCCCAATAAGATGATGAACTGACAGTCTCTCCCCCGCCGGCAGCCGGCGGGGGAGAGAAGCATTACGTTCGCGCTACTCGGTTGGCCAACCCTCAGGAATCTCGTTGGCTGCGAGAGCGGCCGAGATGGACGAGGCGGCATCTGAGGTAACCCAGCCGGACCATACGTCCGTGTTGCCGCTAAGCCACCACAGCGCCGCGTCGTTGGCGGTGGCTTCTTCATTCTCGCTCATCCACGCGGCGACGTGCTTGTACTTGTCGATGTCGAATGCCCAGTTGCGGAGCATCTCAACTACGTCCGGTGCACGTGTCAACAGCGCGGGCTGTACGGCAATCAGAATTGTGGCATCTTCGTAGGCGCAAGCCTTCGTGGTGAACCAGCATTCGTCACTGTAAGCGGGTTCTTCAAGCCTGACCAGGTCGTGAAGCAGAGGTGGGTCGTTAGTGCCCCATTGATAGCCGAGCCACGGCTCACTTCTTTCTAAAGCGCCGAAGAGATCGGCGTTCCCTGCCGCCCCGTCGCCCGGGTTGACGACGTGGACGTGGTCCGCCAGTCCGTACCCCTCGATCTGCTTGGCGTTGACCTCTTCACATGCCCAGCCGATGACGCAGGACACCAGACGCGCCTTTCCGCCGCTCTCAGCGGTGGCGAACAGAGCCTTGAACTTGTCGTCCTTCAGGTCGTCCACGCTGTCGAGATCGGGATGCTGCTCCTGGAGATAGGCTGGGATCACGAATGCAGACTGCCAGTCTTTGCCGAGACTTTCGCCAATCGAGACGACCTCGCCGGCGGTCTGGGCTTCCATCCAGGCTTCGTCCTGGTTAGGCAGCCAGATCTCCATCGTTACGTGGCTGTCGCCTCGACGCAGGCCCTGGAACAGGGGCAGCGTGGCGCCGAACACCACGTCGGTGGGATAGCCATATCCCTTATCAACGATGTACTGGGCGATGCGATCTTGGACCTGGGCGCTCGTCCAGTTCAGGTCTGAGAAGACTATCTCCCCCTTGGGACCGGGAGTCGGGGTCACCTCGACGAGCTTCTCAACGATTTCGGGTTCAGCCGGTACGGCTGTTACCTGGACCACAACGGTCCTCTCGATGACTTCTGGATCGGATGAGCAAGCGATTGACGCGACCGTGATGGTCGCGAGCAAAGCTGCAACTATTGCTAGTATCTTGAGATTCATGGTTCAATTCCTTTCACTCATAGTTCTTGTTCGCCGATTCTCCTATGCGGTTAGTACGTACGATCCGCGTGACTAGTTCCGGGATCGATTGATAAACGCTCCGACGCTACGGGCAATCCTCTCATGATCATGTCGCCGACTGCAAACGGCGGTCGATGACTACGGCAAGACACACGATGGACACGTAGGCGACCACGCCGATTCCAGGCCTGCTTTTCTTTGAGGCGCGTAGCATGTAGTTTCCGAGTCAGGGAGCGGCTACCAAGGGGGCAATCGTAATGATTGCCTATGCTCTATTATTTTGAGATTCATCCCGCGTTCTCCTTTCGTTGTTCTGTTCTCCGGTCCAGTAAGGCCGAGCCATGCGATCCGTGAGGCAACTTGCGGATTAGGATTAATCGAGGAGCTATCCGACGCTGCGGGCATCCTCCTGTTTACGTGCGACCGACTGCGTGAGGCGGTCGATTATGATGGCAAGGAAGACAATAGATATGCCGGCGAGCGCGCCGTTGCCGGGTTGATTCTTCTGCAAGGCGCGGAGCACGTTGTCGCCGAGCCCGCCGGCGGCCACCATGCTGGCGATAGTGACCATCGCTAGGGCCATCATCGTGGTCTGATTAATACCGGCCATGATCGTGGGCAGCGCCATGGGCATTTGGACCTTGGTGAGCAGTTGAAGTGGGGAGGTACCGAACGAGCGGGCAGCCTCGACCACCTCAGTGGATACTTGCCTGATGCCAAGGTTGGTCAGCCGAATCACGGGGGGTACGGCGTAGATGATTGTAGCGAATACTCCCGCCGGAGCTCCCAGCCCGAAGAACAGGACGCCCGGAAGCAGGTAGACGAAGCTGGGCATGGTCTGCATGGCGTCGAGGATCGGACGTATGATGTTGTCAACGAGTCGATTGCGCGAGGCGATCACCCCAATCGGCAGTCCAATTGCCACGGATATGACGACGGCAACGACCATGAGAGCGATTGTATCGATGGTGTTTTCCCACAGGCCCATGAATCCGAAGTACAGCATCGCGCCGGTGGTAAAGGCCATCAACAGCCAACGCCCTACGGCGTACGAGATCAAGGCGAGTCCGACGATGATAACGGGCCACGGAACCCATTTAAGCACATCTTCGATAGAGATGAGTGAGTAGGAAACGGCGTCGCTGAGTCCTCCAAACATCCAGTCGGCCTCGCGGGTAAGCCAGTCCACTCTGTCGTCGATCCAAGCTCCCGTGACCTGTCGGACGGATTTCGTGAGCGTAACGGAGCCACCGCTGTCGGTCGGAACTTCAGACGTGGACACCGTGGTGGGAAATCCCATCTCGGGGCCCCAGACCAAGAGGCATACCGCTAGTATGACGACAGTGGCCGCCAAGCCCATAGCCCAGCGATGGAGGGGCGGCAAGGCGGCTAGCCTGACGCGCAGGGATGAAGCTGCCTCGTCGGATCGAACGTCCTGAACTTGGGCCATGTCTAGCCTCCTAACCGCTGTCGGACATGCCTGTGAGCAGAGCGCCCCTGCGAATTTCTCCCAGCAGGCTCCGGTTGTCGCCAACTACCGCGACCGGATAATCGGACCGGGCCGCTATGGGGATGATCTCTTCGATGTAGGTCTCGGGGCTTGTGGTGAGCGCCGGGGTGACCTCCACTCCTTCCAGGGACTTAATCCGCTGGGACGCGAGGGCTTTCGCCCGTTCCTCCGTCAGAATACCCCGGAGCGTGAAATCGCGGGCTATGAGGAACATTGCGTCGCGGCCGTGGCTGTCCATTGTACGCAGCGCCGCGCGAGGGCCTTGCCACTCGTACACCACCGGGGGTTCTCGCATGATGGCCTTTGCCTGAATAACCTTTGCCCTGGAGACATCCCGCACGAACTCGGTGACGTATTCATCGGTCGGCAGGGTGACGATCTCCTCGGGCGAACCCTCCTGAATGATCTCGCCGTCCCGCATGATGGCGATGCGGTCACCCAGCTTGAGGGCCTCGTTCAGGTCGTGCGTGATGAAGACGATGGTCTTGCGAAGAGCAGACTGCAGTGAGATGAGCTCGTCCTGCATCTCCCTTCGTATGAGGGGGTCGAGGCCGCTGAACGGCTCGTCCATTAGCAACACGTCGGGGTTTACCGCCAAGGCCCTGGCGAGTCCGACCCGTTGCTGCATCCCGCCGCTCATCTCCCGGGGATAGTAGTCTTCCCAGCCCTTGAGACCGACGGTCTCTATGGTCTCTGACGCAGCCCTGTACCTGTCTTCCTTTTCCATGCCCCGTATTTCCAGACCGTATGCCACGTTGTCCAGCACGCGGCGATGAGGCAGAAGGGCGTAGTGTTGGAAGACCATGGCGACCTTGCTGCGACGGAACTGCATGAGCTGATCGGGAGAATAAGCCAGAATGTCGTCGCCGTCGAAGCGTATTTGTCCTTTGGTGGCCTCGATGAGCCTGATGAGGCAGCGGGCGAGGGTCGACTTGCCGCTGCCGGAGAGGCCCATGACGACGAAGATCTGTCCAGGGTCCACGGTGAACGAGACTTCCCGCAGAGCGATCACGAGACCCAGCTCCTCTTGGATCTCGCCGCGGCTCTTAGCCTCGTACTCCGACTGGAGGGCGCGCTCCGGGCTGTCGCCGAAGACCTTCCAGACGCCGTTGACCTCTATCTGATGTTCCGGCTCGCTCATGCTGTGAATTGCTCCCGTGGCGGTAGGCTATCACATTTTCGATTCGGAATTCGGTCGGAGTTCTAGCGATGGGGTGCGGGGACCGTGAGGAACCGGATTGCAAATTCAGCTTTCGGCAACCATACCAGAATCATCATACCGGCAGAGGCCGGTAGCCAGAGGGGTGTGAGTGTAAGATGGATAACGTTGCTTGAATGCTCCTTTGTTGCACCGTCTGTCACGCTACAAAAGGGATGGCATTCACGGAGACTTCGGATAGCTGCTTAGAGGGAAGACTGGCATCCGCAAGATTCGCCAGTAGGTGATACTCCCGGACTGTTTACCGCCGCCATTCCGCGATGTTCCACAGCTCGCTGTCCCAGCCGTTGATGCGGACGCCCTGCAGGGTGTTGAGGTGCGCGGAGACGAAGCCTCGGTTGATGAGCGGGACCTCGTAGTAGTTCTGGACGTGGAGATCGTTCAGCTGCTTTATTAGTTCCGCGCGTTCGGAACCGATGCGTGCCTGTTCCAACTGGACGTAGAGTCCGTCGTAGTCGGGGTCGCAGGAACGGGCGACGTTCGCGTGGGCCCAGTTGTCGTCGCGGGTCGGGATGTGCTTGCAGAGCAGATCGGACAGGGCCTGCTGGGGGTCTATTCCGGTGCCGGAAGCGTACATCTGCACGTCGGCGAAGAACCGACGGTACGACGCGTTCCTATCTTCCACGGGGTCGCCGCCGAAGAAGACGCTTGCATCGTGGTCAATCAGCCTTGCCTTGATGCCTATCTCCCGCCACCAGTCGCTAACGAGGGCCTGGGTGTCCTGCCGGATGGAGTTGGTGGAGGTCTGGAATACGATTCTTAGCGGAACTCCGTTGTACTCCCGGATGCCGTCGCCGTCGGTGTCGAGCACGCTGTTTTCGTCCAGCAGGCGCTTGGCCCCCTCGATGTCTTGGGGCAGGCACGCATCGTTGGCGTTCGAGACATAGGTCTGTGGGCCGGTGATCAGGTTGCAGGTGGCCTCGCCGGCGAAGCCGTAGAGTTCCTTCGCCAGGTGGTCGCGGTCTATGGCCATGGACATGGCCTGGCGGATGGGCATAAATGTCAGGAAAGGGTGAGGGTTCTGCCCGTCGAGGTACTCGGAGCGATGGTCGCCCAGATCACGGTCGGGGTTCGTCTGATTGAGGACGATGCGTTCCACCAAGCTGGTGAAAGCCACGACCAGTTGACCCAATCCGGCCTCTTGCATCCGGGTGAGGGTCTCCGGCTCGACCTGCACGTTCCAGGCGTAGTCGACGTCGCCCGTTTCCAAGACGGATCGAGCCGCTGCGGTCGCGTTGCCGCCGCTTTTCAGGATTACGTGGTCGAAGTAGGGCGTGGCGCCGTGATAGTGGGGATTACGTTCGTAGGCGATGCGGTCGTTCGGTTGGAAGTTGGTGATTCGGTAGGGGCCGGTGCCGAGCGGGGCGTAGTTTTGCTCAAGACAGGTAGACGCGGCCGCCCCGATGCAGTCGGCGAACTGTACCGAACTGATGACGGGAGTCCCACTGCCTACAAATGCCTGGTACGGGTAGGGAGTTGGCGCTACGAATTTGATTTGGACGGTGAGATCGTCGAGTGCCTGCACGGAAGCTATCCCGTCGAACGAGCTCTCGCTCGTGCATCCAGTCTGTTCGTCGTCGCAATAGTGCCAGGTGAAGACGACGTCCTCCGCGGTCACGTCGGCGCCGTCCGACCACATGAGGCCCTCTTTGAGCTTCCATGTGATGGACATCAGGTCCTGGGAGACGCCGCCGTTTTCGATGGTGGGGATTTCGGCGGCAAGGGCCGGCACGATGTTTCCGTCGGGATCGTACTTTGCGAGGGGTTCGAGGGTGACTGCGGCGGCGTCCGTGTCTTTAGTGCCGCCCGACAGGTATGGGCTGGGCACCGAGGGAGCCTGCCAGTAGTGAATCGTGAGGACATTTACTTCGGTCGGGGTTGGTTCCTCGTCGGAGCCGCCGCAGGCGGTCAACAAGAACAGGGAGACGAGGCCGAGGGTCAGCTTTAGGGAGGTAGACATTCGGGGGCTCCGGGGTGTTTTCTGCAGCGTGGTCTACTTTAGTTTACCTGAATCGGCTCGCATGAGAATAGAAGGACTGTGGGAGAGGGGATATGGGGAACGAGTGGTCGCCAGGCAAAGCCGGGCGCTATTTGATCGTTTCCTCAGTTATGCGAATCGTGTAATGGAATACTTCATTTAGGAAGTCAACCCAGCCTTCCCCTTCGTAGGCAAGGTCATCCAGCAGGAAGACCTTTTCCACGCCCATACCCTTGAGACGCGAATCCATTTCATGGGTAATGACACCGGCGATCAGGATGTTCACGCAGTTGGGAGGTGTCGCCTCAAAGCTCTTCTGCATGGCCCCGAGTCTTTCGAGCGCTCCGGCGGGGTCCTTGCCTCCCTTGATTTCGATGGTAGCAACGGTGCGTTCGATGCTGCTTTCGCTGTGACGGAAGAGGATATCCGGTTCGGACCCGTAGCGCATCGTGTATCCACGTGGAAGCGTAAACTCCGTCGAGTCGGTACTTCGGTTGACGATTAGCTCTTGACTCTCCAGCCAGTTGACGATGCGGGTCTTTATGAGTTCCTCCGCGTCTTGACCGATGATATTCCGGAAGGTACCGTCCAATCCGATGCCCATGGTCGCGATGATATTGCGGTACCCGTTTTCCAGGGTCCAATTCGTGGTGCCCTCAATAATTGAGGAGATCACGGCGTTGTACAGTCGAGCGACCTTTTGGCATTGTGGTTCCCCGATAGGTGTCTTGCGGGCGCCTGACTCCCATGAGGCCACCGATACCGCGATTTTAGTTACCCTCTTCTGTGGCAGCAGCGCTATCCCGCGATAGTATTGGGACACCTCCGGGAATGCGCGTAATAGCGTGGGATGCGCAAAGACGAGCTTCGGGTCGTTGCCGGAAGTTTCGATGTACTCCATGCTTGTTCGCTAATCATGAACTCATCTAACGGACAGAATGAGAGCTCATTTTCATACTCGGAGATCAACTCGCGCAGCGCTATGTCGGTTCGCTGCCGAATTCGTTCCGAAATCAGAGCGGACCTGATCTGAGCGTCGTGAAGCTCAGCCATCAAGGCGCTCCCACAGGTAGACGCACTTTCGGAGTTCCCGCCGTCCGAACCTACCCATCTGCTGGCTGGAATTGCCCTTGCCACGCTGAAGCGTCCAGATCTTCCTGCACTTGAAGCCCGACTGTTCTGCAAAGTCCGACAGGATGAGGTCGACCGGCACTTCCTCACCGTGGTACTGAACGTTGTCGTTCACCATAACCACAGTCCCACCGGGGCGGACGATTCGTCCCAGTTCGGAAACGATCAGCGACATCTCCAGGAAGTAGCCCTCTATGAGGCGGATCACGTGTCTGTTGCCCAGCTCTTGGACATGCTCCCTGAGGATATCCAGCACTTCGTGAACGGCCGCTTGACCGTGGTACATCTGAACAGCGTTCTCAAGTACCGTTAAGTCGGGCTCATACGTATGTCGCATCCATTCCAGCTTCGGCTTGTTCTCAACCGTTGCCGACAACATGCGTTGTCTCAGCGTGGCAAAGTCGTCGTTGTCGTATCCGAGCCAGGCAAGTTCGAGGGCGTACGTCCGGGTGTAGTCGTACCGATTGGCATAGGGTGGGGATGTCATGACCATATCGAAGGAACCGTCGGGCAGACCACGCAGCAACTCCAAGCTCGAACCGGTGAGGAACTCGGGCGATGCGCCACCGAACTCCTGTTTTAGGGGGCCCATGTCCTGGAGCATCTCGAACAGGCGCTCACCCAGGGCCTGGGCAAACGATAGGACAGGCCCTTTATTCACTCTTGCTCTCAGCGCTCGGCCCGACCGATAGTCCCAGCGCAGGTACTGCCCGTCCTTGCGCGTATAGCTGACGGCCTCCAGAACGGACATGCAGGCGAAGTTGAGCATCGTTCGTATTGAGTCGTCATCGACCGTACTGAGAAACTCTCTCACACGGGCAATCGCAGTTTCGGTTTCCGCTGGGAAGGCAGCCTCGGTTATTCTCACGTGGGGGAAGGCGTGTTCTGAAGGCGCATCTTCCCGCGATGTCACCGCGTCCAGTAGCCGAGCGCCCGCCGATTCAAGCTCACGCTTTGAGACTCCGTTGGCGGCCTCTGCGATGGCGGTAGCAGCGAGGACCCCGACGGGCATGATCTCAACACCGGTCGCCCGCATTCCTCTCGAAGCGGCAATGAGAGGGGTCGTCCCTATGTCCGCGAACGGATCGAGGACGGACATAGGCCGGAAGGTCTCAAGCATGTGCTCGACAAGCGTTCGCGAGAACCCCTCCTTGTACTTCAGCCAGCGCAGGCCGGGAACACTCCGGTTCCCCTGATACGACACCGCCTTTCGGGTCAATTCGGAATTGACCGTCAAACGATCCCCGAAACGATCCTCAAGGGCCTGCCTTGCATTGGCACTCCCGCCGTTCGGGGAGACTGCAAGTCCCATGCCTTTCAACCTCTAACCAAAGAGTACATGGAGGCCATTCTAACATGATAACGAACGAACGTGCTAGTATCTCCGCCGACGAGACACCTACATGACTTTTAGCGAAGCAAGAGACTCCTTTTGGAATTGTCGCTACGGGCCGAAGCGGAAGGGCGGGTACCTGTCGGTGGTGAGAAGGATCGAGTATGCCACCACTCGGTATGCCCACCGGCCATAGCCGACGATAAAGTCGAACAGGCCGCGCGGGTGCTTCCCGGTGATGATGATCGCAAACCACGAAATCACCACGACGATTACCCACACGTACGAAAGGATCCAGATGATGATCCAATGGGGCAGCGCCAGCAGCCATTTGATGAGCGGCAGCCACCGGTTCAGATCGGTTTGGGCGTCGGGATAATCGATGTCCAACTGAACGGCCTGTTGTTCGTCGGTTGAAGGGTACTCGTCGCGTAGGAGGGAGAGATACGCCCCGCACCTCGCCGTAAACCTTTCCACCTCGAGGTTTACGTCAAACCACCACTGCGGGTACTTCTTGCGGAACAGCAGCATGAGGATAAGCGCCGGGAACAAGGCTCCGTTGATCCCGGACACCAAGAGGTAGATCACGCCTATAGGAATTATCAGGATGAGCCTGAACAATGCCTTGAGCCTGCTGCTCGATTCGGGGTACTCGACCGAATACTGTACCGGGTACGACGATTCTGCCGCTGCGGTGTCCATGGTTTCCTGTGCCATAATGTGCCTCCCATGTACGAGCGATACTCACGCCGGGCGTGGCAGCCCAACTATAGCATAGGCGTATTGAAAACGGTGAATGGGAGAGTGTTCCGTCTGGTACCACAGTGGAGCACTGCTACGCGAACCGCTTGACCCGGAACGTGTCGGCGCGGGGCCTCGACGCATAGCCGTACTTGTCGACGAGGTGGTAGATGACGGCCTTGACGGCGTGATTGTAACGGTCCTCCGGCACGCGGCCCACGACGTTCCCCTCGCGGTCGGTCTTCCAGCGATATGGCCGCGTCTGACCGTCGAATGGATTGGGCGTGACTCCAAGCTCCGACAAGATGCCCTTGCAGTGGGCGGCGATCAGGAGCTTCGGCCCGCGGTCGCCCGCCGGCGCCTTCAGGAATGAGCGCAGACGCTGCGTCCCGTCATTAATGGAGACACGCCCCGCCGAAAGGGACACTTTCCCATCCTCCAACCAAGCCTCGGCCGGGGCGGCCATGGAGTGATGCTGGTATCCCGCCACGTCAATCACGCCACCCTCCACATCCGGCCACCACCGACGAGACTGCGCCATCGCGATGATCTCCTCAGTAACAAGTCCCCGCTCGTATATCTCGTCGACGATGACCTCACGCCCGTCGATGTACTGGAGCGCCTCGACGGCGTACGCCCCCGCGTAGCCGGGGTCGATGGCGAGCCGCACAGGGAGACCTGGAACATACGAAATATCCCGCACGTGTACATCCGACCGGATCTCCGGCACGACCAGGCCCTGGGGCGGCACGGGCTGTCCCGCTATGCGCTCCATGAAGAAATCGTCGGTCGAGTCGGCCTGGAGCGCGGCAAGCTGGGCATCGTCCCGTCCGCCGGGATAGAGCGTGCGGTTCGTCCAGGACGGCAAAGAGAAGCTCCGCCGATCGGGTCCCCCCTGCCTCCATGCCTTGAACAGCTGCGGGTACCAGCCCACGCTCGACTCGAAGGTGCCCGCCAGGAAGAGCCAGCCGTTCCTGGCCGTGACACGACCTCGCATCCGGCTGAACACCGTGGAGTCGAGTTGGCTCGCCTCGCAACCGATGATCCCATCCGGCGATTCCTTCGACAGCGTGCGATGGTCGACGCCGCTCTTCGTCTCGATCCTCGTACCGTCCGAAAGCACGATCCGCCCGGGATCGACCCCCTTCGTCGATTCAACCACCATGTCGAGCGCGCCGAACCACTCCTCCAGGTACCGGAACTCGCGCTGCGTCTCGCCGTAGGTCGCACCCACGAGCCAGTAGAGTGGAGGCCTCTGAGGTCGAGCTTTATCGTCCGGCTTTGTCACACCGGCCGACCCTTCACCCGACCGGACTGCCATAAGCTCGAAGTACTTCCGAATCAGGAACAGCGACGCGACGACCGACTTGCCCGCCTGCTCGCCTCCGGCGACGAGGATGAATCTCTTATCGGACGCAAGTATCTCGGCCTGCTCCGCCGTCGGAGACACGCCTATGTGCTCGGTTATCGTGTCCAACCACTCCGTCAATGTCGCTCCATCCCGCCGAAAAGAAAAGCGCCCGCCCCCAACCATGTGGGGCGGGCGCTCTCGGCGCCTTCATCTATGTCATACCAGTCTACGTCCGCATCGCCACGGAGGTCAAAAGCGGGTTGCGGGAGGGATACTGAAATGGGCGGTTCGTTACGATCCGCCTCGCCGTGCTGCGTGCTTGGAAGCCTCCTGAACCGTCCGCGACACGCTCGTCTTCAGCGCCTCAAGGAACTCTTCCGGTGTCGTGTGATAGGTGTTCACCGTCGTGGACGAGGTTGGCCACGTCTGTCCGTGCAGGAAATCCAAAGCAATGTCGCCGATGATGATCTTCTGCATGAATTCGTCCAACTGTTGGTACGCGGCGAGGTCTTCCCCGGAAAGCAGCTCCTCGATCTCCGGCAGCGTATCGAACGGCAGCGCCCGGAGGTCACGCTCCCAGCGAACGACTATGCCCGCCATCCAGTGCGCGTCGTTCGGGAGCGCCCCTGTTCCGTACCAATACTTCTCGAAGGCCTCTTGCAGCGGGTCGTCGAGCGAGTTCAGCTTCGTCAGAGCCTCTTGCGACAGCACCTGCTCGTGATCCGGCCATTCCGTCACGATATCTTCCGGCTGCATGTCCCGGAAGAACGGCGGGATGGCCCACAGCGGCCAAAATCCCCCTCCGGGCCAGAAGTGAGAGATCAGCGGCGGCGGCTGGTAGGTCGTAACGGGCAATAGTCCCTGCGCGAACATGCGGGAACCCTCCGGCGTGGAAGCGCGGGCGATTAAGCTCTCGAGGAGCATGGCCCCGGAGTATTCGGTTCCTACGGCGTCCCACGCGCCCGTGCTGGCCAGATCGGCCGCGACGTACTCTTCCACGAAGGTCTTGAGGTTCGGCACGTCTTCTAGCGCGTCGAGCGCGCTCTGCGACAGCCCCAACTCCTCCAGAGGAGGAAGCTGCGACGGCGTGACCAGCAGGGCGCCCTCCAGCCTTGCCACGTAGTCGTCTCGCTGCTCTTCGGGGATTGTCACATTGCGCCATATCAGAAGAAATGCCCTCCGGATGAGGGGCGCAGTCTCGTCGAGCTTGCCCAGCGCCTCCGCCGAGAGCGCCTCCGCCGTGGGTGGAAGATGCACCTCCCCGTCTCCGAACTCCATTTCGTGGACCTGCATCACCAACTGCTCGAACAGCCCCTCGCGGAGCGCCTGACGCTCCGACTCCGGACTCTCGGCATAGAACTCGTCTCCGCCAAACGTTCTGCCGTACATGTCGAGCAAGACGAAGCTCCGGTTGTCGTCGCTCAGCTCGTTGAACATGTCCAGGGTCTCCGCCGGGAGTACCTCCGATATGGGCTGAACGTCGTCGGGCAGTCCCCTCAGGAATTCGAGGGCCTTCTCGTACGAAGTGAAGGGCGATTCCGGGTGCTGTGGGGATTCCGCCACGTGGTTGAGGGCGTCTTGGAACTCGGCGGGGAGGCTCCGAAACTTGGCGAGGTCGTCTCCCTCAAGGGTCGCCTCGAACTCAGGCTCGGCGGGCGGTTCGGGGGTTGCCGTCGGAATTTGGGTGGGTGCAGGCGAAGGGCTCGGTTCGGTCGCTGCCTCCGTCTGCGCGGGTATCGCATCGGCGGTGGGCGAAGGGGGCGAGGCGGCGGGGTCCGTGGTCTGCCGGCAGGCCATACCGACCACGAGCACGGCAACGATGAAGATAAACCGTATGTTCATTATCCGTTGCATTTCCGTCACCTCCTTGCTCTGCCTGTACCGTCACTCGCTTTCCTCTAATTTCCAGCTTACGCGGCCCTTCCGGTACCCGTAATCACACGATCGTGTGATTTTGCCCACCTTCTGCGACTCTCTGAGGACTCTGGCGGTTCCGTACGCTCCTGCGCCCGGAACCGCCAGAGTCTCTTTAGCGTGAATCCTCACTGCGCTTGGGTGGGTGACATAGAGGCGACTATGGTGCTGAAATAATCCTTGATCTGACTGTCGGTGAGCGGAGGAAAGTTTCCCCTCCCCACCGTTATACCCCGTGCGTAGATGCCTCCCACATCATTCCAGAACTCCTCCTTCAGATCGGGATGCAACCTTTGATACTGAGCAACCGCCTCGGACGAGGCTATCTCCTCAATCGGGGGCAGCTTAACGGGGAGAGCCATAAGCACCTTCTTGAGTTGCCCTTCGTACTCCTCCGTTTTCTCGGCCACGAATGCCGCTGGGTCGGTAAAGGCCAACGCAGCGGTCGGGTCCGACGGGTCCGGGGCGTGTATCTTCAGCCCGTATTCCCAGTTCTCCACGAACGGGTCTCGGATGCGGGAGTCGAGGGCCCTGAGTTTCGCCGTCTCGTCGGCGGAAAGGGCGTTCTTCAGAGGCGGCAGCGGCGCTATGAAAGCCGACGGAATATCGAATCTACTATTCCACCCCGCGGTGAAGGCTAGGAGCGACTCCTCCGCCTCTTCGAGGCCTACTCCCCTTACGAAAAACTCAAAGTCGGCGCGTCCGACTGACATCAGTCGCGCATACTGGACAAGCGCCTCCGTCTCGATTATCGGCGCGAGCGGCAGTTGTGTGGACTGCGCAATGTCGGGCGCAAACGCCTTCGCCGGAGTCCTGGGGCCTGTGTAGTCCTGTTCAATCTCCTCGCCCTGCTCCACCTGCGGCTCAGACCCGGCGGAGAGCCAGTCCATCGCCAATTCCCGCTCTATGAGCGCGATGAGCTCGAAAGTGTCCCGCTCCAACCGGGATAAACTGTCATGCCGATCAAGGTCATCTCCGTTCAATGTCGATGCGAAGCGCTCGGACACCGGTCTCGAAAGAACGCCCAGCCACTCCGTTACCATCTCGGTTCCCAAGAACATTGCCATGGCTTCAAGATCGAGATCACCTTCCTGGGACAGCCGTTCGTATTGTTCGAGGGCATCCCCTTCAAGGGTTGAGGCGAAGGGATCAGCCGTCTCTCGGTCGGTCGTGCCGCAACCCATAAAGAGGAGAGCGGCGAGGGCGGTAAACGCTGTAGACTGCAAGAGAATCTTCATGATGTTACCTCCTTGGGTTTGGGGCAGCCGTCGATGGAGACGGCCGCACCCGACTATTAGGGCGCCTGCCTAGACACAATGTCTTAGCTGCCGATCTCCGTTACCTGGGGACGGACTCGGGCCATCATCGTAGGGAGTGGCCCAGCCATCTCCCCCTCCATTCCAGCATGTATCGCTTTCATATCCATGGCTCGTGTAAGAGCTCACACTGCTCGCGTGCGTACTCCTGCGGTGGATCCAGCCAGAGTCATAGCCGGAGCGCTTCAACCTAACAGATGCATTTATTACCCGCATGGCCGCGCCACAACTAGACACGTGACCTACGTACACCACAAGACTAGACGAGCCCATGCTCGTGGTGTAATAACAAGCGACGTTAGTCCCGTTGTCCCTGGGTTGAAACCCTCGTTCCCAGGATTTAGAACCTACAGAGGCCAAGAGCATGATCGCCTGCTCTAGGGAGTTTTGGGCCTCCTTCTCTGTATCTACAACGAACTTGATAAGTGCCCGTACTTCAGCATCGTAGACTTCGTCGGTCACTTCTCTCAACGGGCCATCGCTTACTTCAGTGAGGAGTGTCGGCACGATCTCGTCCTTGATGCGGTTCCTCGTGTCGGCCGGAAGACTATTGTATTTCGCCAAGTCCTGACCCGTAAGCACCTGAGCAGGGTCAGGTGTTGCATCGGGCCCTTCCGCGTGAACCACCGTCGCCGTCGTTCCGATTACTGCCAGCATCACTGCCAGCATCGTCAATTTGGGGTCTTCCCCGCTCGCCGTCCCACAGGGGCCTCGACAGGCGCATCGCGGTATATTCAGTCGCTCCATCTTTCGCCTCCTTTCAACGAGTGATACCCCTTACGCTACAGGCCCGATATCAAATAGACGTAAAAAACAACCCCAAAACTGTTAAAATTTTGTATCAATTTCCCGGCCGGGCGAAGTTGGAAGCGCGAAACGCGCGTGGAGGAAGGGCCGATTGAGGAGAGACGTGTCGGCGGCCCCGCGATCAAAGGAGCCGTGCTGATAGGGTCACGACCGGAAGAGGGACACGCGAAAGACGCAGTCGTCCCCTTCCGATGATCGGAGGGTGTGAAAGGTCCTGAGGTATTGCGGAGCGGGGAAGCGCCCTACTCCACCCTGATCCGCAGCCGCTTGTTGATCCGCCCCTTGCTCTCGTGCTTGACCACGCGGATCGTGCCAACCTCCCTGGTGTTATGGACGTGGAGGCCCCCGTCCGCCTGGAGGTCGAGTCCGTCGATGTTGATGGTACGGATCTGCTGCACCGATTCCGGGATGAGGTTCACCTTCGTGCGGATCAGGTCGGGGATGGTGAGGGCCTCCTCACGCGGGTGGACGGCGACGTGGACCGGCCTCTCAGCGGCGACCTCTTCGTTGATCGTGCGCTCCACCTCGCGGGCGAAGTCTGCCGACATGCTCTCCAGCTCGAAGTCCATGCGCGCCGTCAGCGGCTCCATGTTCCCTCCCGTCACCAGCGCGCCGTAGTCCCGCCACACGACGCCGCACAGGATGTGGAGGGCCGTGTGCGTGCGCATGAGGCTGTACCGGCGCTCCCAGTCGACCACGCCGCGGACGGCCGCGCCCTCCGTTGGGAACGCGTCGCCCTCTATCTCGTGTACGATCTGCCCGTTGGCCCGCGAGAGCTTCTCCACGGTGTACACGTCGGCACCGGCCTTCAGAACTCCTGCATCGGTGGGCTGACCGCCACCGCCGGGATAGAATGCCGTCCGGTCGAGCACGATCCCCTTGTCCGTCACCGCGGCCACGGTCGCGTCGAACTCCCTCAGGTAGGCGTCCTCGTTGCACAGCAGGGTCGTCACGTTGGTCTCCTCGTTATGGTGGTATGCCGCCTAACGGTACGCGGAAAGCGCGTCGAGCATACCACGATTGGCCACCGCGTGGGGCGTAGGGGCCGGGTGTGAGTCCCTGTCGTAACTGTTCAGTGCCGGTTAGAAATGTAGGAATTGTCCTTCCACTGTCATTACCCTGAAAATGGCCCAAATGCCACCGCCACCGTCATTCCCGCGAATGCGGGAATCCACTACCCGGCCGCTGCCATCATCCGTCCGGCGACTGAAAGGGGCCGCCATTTTCATGTTTCGCGGTGTCCCGCGCAACGGGACATAGGGGATTCCTCTGAAAATAGGCTCAGACAAACCCATCGTAGGGGCAACCCTTGTGGTTGCCCGTTCCCGGCGCCAACCCATTTTCATCTCTCTTATGCGGCCTGACAAGGCCACGGTGATTCCCGCAAAACTCTTCACCGTTCCCAGATACGGGGAGGACCTTCGCGTAACCGCCTCTCCCTTGGAGGCTGTGTCATGAATACACAACATCTCTTGTCAGGATATAACGGATTCCCGCTCTCGTGAGAATGATGCCCATAGCGACGATAATCGTGGCGACTTCCTCAACAGAATGCGAGCCGTCGAGTTATGAGGCGGCCTCCTTCGAGAGAGGGCCGGGGTGAGGCTGAAAGGACCGGTTCCGCAAAGGTCACCGAAAGCGAGAGCCGCCAAGAATCCTACTCCGCGATCTCGCGCCCACTAAGGTGAATCCTCGCGCACCCGACTCCTAGTCGTAATAGTCCGGCATCGGAGGCTGACCCGGCTTCGGCTTCTCGATGATGTCCGTGATCACCGACTCCGTCGTCAGCACCATCGCCGCGAGGCTCGCCGCGTTCTCCACGGCCGAGCGCGTCACCTTAGCCGGATCGGCGATGCCAAGTTCCAGCAGGTCGCCGTACTCGCCCGTCTCCGCGTCGTAGCCCCACGCGCCTTCGTGCTTCAGCGTCTCTGATAGGACGACCTCTCCCGACACTCCCGTATTCTCTGATATCAGCTTCAGAGGAGCGCGAAGCGCGCTCTTCAGGATGCGTATCCCCGTCTGTTCGTCGGCAGTCGGCAGATCGAGCGTATCGAGCGCCTCGGCGGCACGCACCAGCGTCACGCCGCCTCCGGGTACGATGCCTTCCTCGACTGCCGCCCTCGTGGCGCCCAGCGCGTCCTCGATGCGCTGTTTCTTCTCCTTGAGCTCCACCTCGGTTGCCGCCCCGACCTTGAGGATCGCGACCCCGCCCGACAGCTTTGCCAGCCGCTCTTCCAGCTTCTCGCTGTCATAGTCGGATGTCGTGTCCTCGATCTGCGACCGGAGCTGGTTCACGCGGCCTGAGACCGCCTCGGACGACCCGCCGCCGTCCACGATCGTCGTCTCATCCTTGGTCGATACCACACGGCGGGCCCGGCCCAGATCGTCGACTGTGATCGAGTCGAGATTCCGCCCGACGTTCTCGCTGATGACCGTCGCGCCGGTCAGTATTGCCATGTCTTCGAGCATAGCCGTCCGTCGGTCGCCGAACGCCGGCGCTTTGATCGCCAGCACCGTGAACGCCCCACGAAGCCTGTTGACCACCAGCGTAGCCAGCGCCTCGCCTTCTATGTCCTCCGCGATGATGACGACGTTCTTGCTGATTTGGACGATCTTCTCCAGCGCAGGCACTAGCTCGGACACCGCCGATATCTTCTTGTCCGTAATCAGGATGAACGGGTCCTCAATCTCCGCGATCATCCGCTCCTGGTTCGTCGCGAAGTAGGGAGAGATGTAGCCTTTGTCGAACTCCATGCCCTCGACGTACTCCTGCTCGTACTCGAGGCCCTTAGACTCCTCGACCGTGATGACGCCATCCTTGCCGACCTTCTCGATGACGTTGGCGATGATCCGGCCCATCTCATCGTCGTGCGCCGCCAGCGCGGCCACCTGGCCGATCTGCTCCCGCCCCGACACGGGCTGGGACATCCCCCTGATTGACTCTCGCATGACCCCGACTCCCCGGTCGATGCCCTTCTTCAACAGCATCGGATTCGCGCCCGCCGCGATGTTCCTGAAACCTTCGTGAATGATCGCCCGCGCCAGCACCGTCGCCGTAGTCGTGCCGTCGCCCGCGTTGTCGTTCGTCTTGCTCGCCGCTTCCTTCAGAAGTTGCGCGCCCATGTTCTCGTACGGGTCTTCGAGCACGATCTCCTTCGCAATGGTGACCCCGTCGCTCGATACCTTCGGCCCCGCGAAGTCGTCGTCGATCACGACGTTCCTGCCCCGCGGTCCAAGCGTAACGCCGACCGTCTCCGCCATGATGTCGATGCCCCGCTTCAGCGCCGCCCGCGCGTCGTCGCTATGCTCCATTTGCTTTGGCAATGTCCCGTCCTCCGTGTGCTTGTGTGCCGATGCGGCCCCGGCGCCTATTTGACGACCAGTATGTCGTCCTCCCCGATGATCAGATACTCCTCGCCGTCCTGCTTGAACTCCGTCCCGACGTACTGCGGGTACACAACCGAGTCCCCTACCGCCAGATCCACCGGAATCCGCTCCCCGGCGTCAGTCAGCCGCCCCGGCCCGACCGCTACCACCTCGCCTTCCTGGGGTTTCTCCTTAGCCGTATCCGGGATGAATATGCCGCCCGCGCTCATCTCAGCCGCCTCCTCCGACGGCTTGACGACGACGCGATTCCCCAGCGGCGCGTACGTGATCTCTGACATCCTCAATCTCCTCCGAGCGTACTATGCGTAAAGTGATTAGCAGCCGCCAACAGCGACTGCTAACGTAAATCCTAGAATAGCCCGAACTACGTGTCAATAAATTGTCCCCATGGTACTCAGGGCAATCGCATCTAAATCATTGTATAAGAAGTAGTTTAGACTATGGGCCAAACCCATGATTGGAGAGGCCTTATGGAATGAACCCCCGCAGTCTCGCTGATTGAACACTTTGCAAAGTTGAAAGACCCTCGGATTGATCGCACCAAGCACCACAACCTGACCGATATCGTTGTCATCGCCATCTGCGCGGTCATAGGTGGCTCGGATTCATGGGCGGACGTCGAAATGTTCGGCAAGGCCAAGAAGGACTGGTTCAGCCGACTGCTCGAACTGCCCAACGGAATCCCGTCGCATGACACCTTCGGTAGAAACTTTGCGAGATTGGATCCTGTTCAGTTCGAGGAGTGTTTCGAGGAATGGGTCGAAGCGGTCAACGAGGAAACCGGAGGTCAGGTCGTGGCCATAGACGGCAAGACAATTCGGCGCTCTCACGACAGAGCCGCGGACAAGTCTGCAATCCACATGGTGAGTGCGTGGGCGTCGGCCAACCGTCTGATTCTCGGTCAGACCAAAGTGGACGAACGCTCCAACGAGATCACGGCGGTCCCCAAATTGCTCAGTACGTTGGACGTGTCAGGATGCACAGTGACCATTGACGCCATGAGGTACCAGAAAGAGACAGCGACGACGATTATCGACCGAGGCGCTGGCTACGTGTTGGCCCTCAAGGAGATCCAACCCCAACTCCACCAGGATGTGATGGAGACGTTTGAACAGGCCCGACAGACCGGCTTTGCCTCTCTCGATCACGACTTCACTGAGACTGTCAATAAAGGCCATGGCAGAATCGAGACACGCCGGTGCTGGGCTGTTTCAGACCCCGACCACCTCAGCTATATAAACGACCGCAATGAGTGGACAAAGCTGGCGAGCGTGGTGATGGTTGACTCCGAGCGGATTGAGGATGGCAAGACATCCACTCAGACCCGCTACTACATATCGAGTCTATCGAACGACGCGCGAGTGCTGCTCGCAAGCGTCAGAGCGCATTGGGGCATAGAGAACTCAGTCCACTGGGTGCTTGACGTTACCTTCGGTGAGGACAACAGCAGAGTACGCAAGGGTAACGCCTCGGAGAATCTATCCATCCTACGCCGCTTCGCGCTCAACTTACTCAAGCGGGAAACCACTTCAAAAAGTAGCATCGCCGCCAAGCGTTAGAGAGCAGGTTGGGATACTGATTGCCTCCGAACAGTCCTCGGTCAATAAGATGCCATTCCCACTCCCCCAAATCCCCCGCCTAATTCGGACGAGCGGCGTGTTGGGCTACTTCCCACGTCGTGGCGATACACCTGAAAGAGAGAGTGGCCGATCATACAACGATCGGCCACTCGTTCACGTCAGGACTTCGTCACCTCAGGGTGACTGTCCGGCACCTACTAGTCCCAGTATGCGGGATCGAGGAAGTTCACCGTCCGATACATCTTCGACCTATTGCCGGGGTTGTTCAGGTTGTCAAGCCCGTCCTCGAAGTAGTACCACTCGACCGGGTGACCGCCTGCGGGCGACCAGTTCTTGGGCACGTTGCGCATGTTGTTGCGCTTGACCTTGAGCGCCCGGAACAGGCCGGCGAAGGCGACGCCGCCGATCTTGTACTTCTGCTCGGAGTTTATCCGGAACAGTTCCTGCCCCGCCGACACGCGTTGCGGCGACAGCAAGGAGACGACCCATCCCTCACTGATCAGCTCCTGAAGCCTGAGCATGTGGCCGCTGATATCAGCCGGATACGTTCCGTCGGGCGCCATGGTGCCGTACACGTCGGTGTATTTCTCGTCCGGACCCGTTGGCGGCATTCCCTCTTCACCACGGGTGGCGTAGTACTGACCGATGGCAGGACCCTGTGCGTCCTTGGTCGTCGGCGCCACGCGGTTCCAGGCATTGGACCACGGGTTGGTTCCACCCTCGGTGGAGGAGAAGAACTCGAAGTACTCGGTCGGCGGGATGCTTCTATTGCCGGCGCCAGAAGAATTCTCGGCAATTTCCAGCTTGATCCCCAAGGCCTTGAAGTCGCTCTGCAGCCACTCCACGAACGGGTAGTGAGAGTTCGACTGGAAGAACATGCTAAGAGCGCCGGAGCCGTCCTTCTTGTCGAGATATCCGTCCCCGTCGGCGTCCGTGTAGCCCATCTTCGTCATGAGGGACTTGGCGCGGTTCAGGTCATAGTCGGTATCCAGGGTTCTCCAATGCTCGCCCGGGAAGTACGGAGTCGAGGGGTGGGGGACCATGTTCTGGGGGGTGCCGAGGCCGGAGGCCAGGGATTGGTTCGCGCCGTTCCTATCCCAGGCAACGGACAGGGCGATGCGGAAGTCCCTGGTGCGGAGCAGCATTCCGATCTCCGGGTCTTCCACGTACTCCTGGTTGTTGACGAACGTGGAGTCTGCACCGTCAGGCGAGTCGTGCTTCAGCACGCTGTAGTCGCCCTGAATGGAATTCTGAAGGTACAGAGGCATTTCCTTGGTTTCGAGGTCCCGTCGCAGCCAGTCGCTCTCACCGTTCATCGTGCGGAAGATGCCAACCTCTCGGCTCTCGGTACGGAAGCCTGTCCAGCCGTCCATGTACGGAAGCTGGTTGCCCTCAGGGTCTATAACCGGGTGGTAGTGGTTGCGCACGAACTGGGCGCTTTCCGCTCCAGCCTTCTGGTTGAACGCCCAGTAGCCGCCCAGAATCGGGTTGTAGTGGTTCTCGCCCTTGTATATGTAGTTGATGTCGTAGTCTGTCGGGATCGGCTCGGACGGCGGACCGTCGAACCCGCGAACGTTCCTTATGAACGAGAAGTTTTTCACCCAGTTCGGCTGGTCGTTCTTCTCGAGTAACGCAGGAATCTCCGCGTTGTTGAACTTGATGTGATATCGCTTCTGAATGTGCGATGGCGAGATGAAGCACCTCGGGCATCCCTTGATGCCGGAGAAGATGTTCATCGCCGTCGACTCCATGAAGCTGAAGTTCGGGTCGTCGAAGAAGACTTTGAAGGTCGCGTCGTCGATGAACTGCACCCGCATGTCGTTGCCGGTGATCGGAGACCTCAGCACGGCGGGAAGACCCGGCATCAACTCCTTGTTGAGCATCAGGTCTTCGAGAGCGAACCGGATGTCCTCGATCGTGTGCGGGTGCCCATCCGACCAGCGCGCGCCGAGCCGCATCTTGAAGGTGAACTCGTCTCCAGTCTCGTTCGCCTCGAACACTCTGAAGACGCTGGGAACGAGCCGCAGGCCGTCAGGGGACATCTCAAGTCCGTAGCCCATGCCCACGTCTGTCTGGGTGACAGGCCGGGACATGGTCGTCCTCATAATGCCTCCGTACACGCCGATCTCGTCACCGGGCGGGAGGATGAAGACGTTTTCCCAGTCGGGGAGCCGCTGGTCGACCGGCAGAATCGTGCCCTGAGCCACGGCGGCCGCGGACATCGGCGACTCTTTGTACGGAACCTGCGGGAAGTTCTCGTTGGATGTTCCAGAGATGATGTGGAACGGGCGACCGAATGACCCGGCGTTTAGCTTCTCAGGGACATAGCCGGTTTCCTCTTCCACCATCATCGCTTCTTGGGCCGCCTTTGCCTCTTTGGCGAGATCGGCCGCTTCCATGGCTGCCGAACCGGCTGCCGTGGCCGCCATAGCAGCTTCTTCGATAGCCTTGTTGGTGGCCTCGAGGGACGCTGACACTATTTTCTCAACGTCGCCGGCGGAGAGTTGACCCTGCGCCGCATCCTGGATGGACTTCGCCACGAGGGCCTCAAGGTCACCGCGAGTGACAGCGCCAGCCTGGGCGGCGCTCACCGCAGCCTGGACCATTCGGTTTATCTGGGCGGCATCAATACCCTCAGGCACCGATGCTGCAACAGCGGACTCAACCAGAGAGCTCAGTTGGCCAATGTCGATCTCAGGGACGGGGATGTTACTGACCGACTGGTCGACGATCCGCTGCACGTCGGCAGCTGACAGACCGCCGGCCGTGGCGTTGGTTACGATGGACTCGACGTCCGCACGAGTGAGGCCTTCCTGCCCTGCCAACGCAGCCATTACCGCTTTTTCGATATCGCCTGATGCATTAGCACCTTGTGCATTGACTGCATCCTGAATTATTTTCGCCACATCGGGCGTCGGGGCTGCCGTGGATGTCTCGTCACTACTGCCACAGGCTATTGCAAGCGCCAACACGAAAACGGACGCAAGCAACGCGAGCACCCCTAACCTTATTGATCTAATACCCATTGTGAATCCTCCTCTCAAGTTCACTAACTGTTCCGTTCCTAACTGCTTCTCGTTCCGAAGTTTACCAGATTCGCACTTTGCTCCGTTTGATTCGCCTAACGCGTCCTCCCCTTCCAACGACTGCAACGCACTTAAGCATATCTTCCCGTTCGCTGTCAAGCGCTGTGGGCGCAGTTAGCCGCGAAAACGTCTACGGTTGGTACCGGACGAAGCCTGCCTGCCTCACTTAACGGCAACAACACCAAGAGCAGCCTCCAGACCGTTTATCCTATGGGATGCGGCGTGGGCGTCCTCCGGCGGGACACTCTTGACGAGGTCGTCGGAGAGCGTCTCCTGGCGGATGTAGCCCCCGTGCGCGGCGATCACGTCGTCGATGCCGGGGTCGCCGGTGTAGTAGGTGGTTATGCGGTCTGCTATGTCGAACCCCGCGTCTCGCCGCATGTTTTGCACCTGGTGCACGAGCTCTCTCGCGCGCCCTTCCAGTTCGAGCTCTGCGGTGATCCCGGTGGTTACGGCGGCAGAGTAGCCCTGCTCAGCGATGACGGAGAAGCCGTCCTTGTCGGTGGCGCTGACCACGACCTCTTCCGGGTCCAGCTTGTACTCGCCAAGGGTGACTTGTTGGTTTGCCGACACTTTACGAAACACCTCTGACGGCTCGGCTTTCGAGATCGCGCCGACCACCATTCCAACGTCCCTGCCGTACTTCGGTCCGAGCAGCTGGAAGTTCGGCTTGATTTCAAGATTGGCGACCGTGGAGATGTCGTCGAGGACGCTGATCTCCTTCGCGTTCAACTCGTCCCTCACCTGCGGCGCGACCTGATCGAGCAAGTCTCTCTCCGCGTCCGTCCTCAGCTTGAACGCGACGCCGGCGACCGGCTGTCGTACCTTGATGCCGGTCTTGCTGCGGGCCGCGCGTCCAAGGCTGGAAAGCCGCATCGCAAGCCGTGTCGCGTCGTCGAGCCGCGTGTCGATCAGCGACTCGTCCGCGACCGGCCAGTCCTCGAGATGGACGCTCTCGCGCCCGCCGTTCCGCCCAATGTTCCGGTAGATCTCCTCCGTCACGAACGGCACGAACGGGGCCATGAGCTTGATGAGCGTGTTCAGGCACTCGTGGAGCGTCGCGAACGCCGCCACCTTGTCGCTGTCGACCTCCGACTTCCAGAACCGTCGCCTGCTCCGCCGGACGTACCAGTTGGAGAGCCGCTCGACGAAATCGTCCATCTCCCGCACGGCCGCCTGGGGATCGTAGCGGTCCAGCGCGGCGGTCGACGTTCTTATGAGTTCGTTCAACTCCGAGATGATCCAGCGGTCGAGTTCCGGGCGCTCCGTCACCGCAGGCGCGGGCGTGTCGGGCGTGTAGCCGTCGATGTTGGCGTAGGTCGTGAAGAACGAGTAGACGTTCCACAGCGGGATCATAAGCCTGCGGCGCGTCTCGTCCGCACGACCGAACCCGAAGAGCAGGTTGGACGCCGGGTTTGTTCCGCAGTACATCCAGCGCATGGCGTCGACGCCCATCTTGTCCGCGCCTTCCTCGAACTCGATGGCGTTGCCCTTGCTCTTGTGCATCTCCTCACCCTTCTCGTCCATGAGCGTGGCGTAGGTGAAGTTGGCGCGGAACGGCTCGGTGTTCTCGAGGGCGGTGCTCATGGTCAGGAGCGAGTAGAACCAGTTGCGGAACTGTCCGGGGAAGCTCTCGGAGATGAGATCCGCCGGGAACCACTTTCTCCAGTAGTCCTTGTCGTTTCGGTAACCGAGGTGGAGAAGGTGACGATGCCGGCATCGAGCCAGGGGTTGCCCACGTCCTTGATCCGCGAGACGGCGGCGCCGCACTCCGCGCAGGCTATCTTCACCTCGTCGATCCAAGGGCGATGCGGTGAGTGTCCCTCGAACCGGTCCCACCCCTCGACGGAGCGCTCCTTCAACTCTACCTCGCTGCCGATGACCTCGAAGTGTCCGCAGTCCTGGCACTTGTAGATGGGCAGGGCGAGGCCGTAGTAGCGCTTCTTGGATATCATCCAATCGTCCATGTTCCTCAGCCAGTCGAGCTCGCGGCCCATCCCGAAATCGGGAATCCACGTGATCTTCTTCGTTACCTCGGCGATCTGATGCCGAAGCTCATCCATCGAGATGAACCACTCATCCACCAGCCGGAACACCAGCTCCGTGTCGCAGCGCCAGCAGACGGGATACCGGTGAGTGATCTGGTCGAGCCGATAGAGCGTTCCCTTGTCGCGAAGGCTGCGGTAGATCGGCCTGGCCACCTCGAACACGCTCAGCCCACCCAACTCGCCGAATCCGTCAACGAATTTGCCGAACTCGTCCAGCGGCGCGATGGCCGGAAGATCGTACTCCTTGCTGAGGGCGTAGTCCTCCTCACCGGCTCCCGGCGCGCTGTGGACGAGACCCGTGCCGTCGCTCTCGCTAACCTCATCCCACAGGATAACCCGGTGCTCGACGCCGTCCTGGGCGGGAAGCTCGTCGAACGGCCCGTGATACCTGAGACCTTCCAACTCGCGGCCCTTGAACTCCTCGATGACCTCGTAGTCGGCCTTTAGAGCCTCCAGACGGCTCTTGATCAGGTAGAGCGTTTCGTCCCCGCCGTCCGGCCCCGTACCCTTTACTTTGACCTTGACGTAGGTTAGGTCGGGATGGACCGCTACCGCTACGTTCGCGGTGAGCGTCCAGGGCGTCGTCGTCCAGATGAGGAGAGCCTCGCCGGGCCGGTCGATGAGAGGGAAGCGGACGTACAGGCTTGGGTGGGTAATGTCCTTGTAGCCCTCGGTGACGATCTCGTGGTGGGAGATGCCTGTGCCGCATCGGGGGCACCAGGGCATCACGTCACGGCCCTCGTAGATGTACCCCTTCTCGTGGCAGACCTTGAGGAAGTGCCAGATGGTGTAGTTGTTCTCGTCCGACATCGTGTGGTACGAGTTGCCCCAGTCCATCCAGTAGCCGAGCCGAATCGACTGCTGGGTCTGAACGTCCGCGAACCGCCGGACCCGCTCTTTGCACAGCTCGACGAACTTGTCGACGCCAAAGTCCTCGATGTCGGTCTTGGAGGTCATGCCGAGGTCTTTCTCGACGTTGACCTCGATCCACAGTCCCTGGCCGTCGAAGCCGTTCTGGTAGCGCTGCTCGAAGCCCTGCATGGTCTTGTAGCGCTGGAAGACGTCCTTGTACGTCCTTCCCCATGCGTGGTGTACGCCCATCGGATTGTTGGCCGTAATGGGCCCGTCCACGAAGGAGAACCGCTTGCCTGAGCCGTCGTTGCGAATGAGGTACTTTTCGACGATGCCGCACTCGTCCCACCACGCGAGCAAGTCCTTCTCCATCCGGACGAAATCGATCTTCGACGGCACCGGCCTGAACACTTCTCGTACCTCCTAGCTCATGTCGTTTCGTTGAGTTGACGGGCACGTACTACCCGTGTGGCTATCAATTCTCGGTCGGAGTACGGGCGGAAATCTACCATTACAGGGACAACGATGTCCGTGTTGGGTGCGAGGCGCGGCCTTCAGACGGCGTTCTGCACCGCCCGCAGGTGAGCGGCAAAGCCGCCCTCCGGCAGTTGCACATCGGCGGACGTGAGCATCCGGCCTCTGGTCACCGGTCGCACGACTTTGGCCCCGTGGCAAAGTCCTATTGGCGCCAGTCCTTCCTCGTCGGCCTGCTGCGCCTCGACGATGGAGCCGTGGACGGTATAGCCACCTTCGCCGTCGAGGACTTCACCGGCGGCCAGGTCTTTCTTGGCCGTGGCGACGACCTCGCACACTCTCGCCTTTGGCGCCCCGGTCGCCTCGCCGTAGAGGGCGGCCTTTGCGATAGAGACGGGCGTCTCCATGCCTATGAGGTGGTAGGGCCGGTACATGACGGCGTACTTGCCGGTCGGGTCCATCGCCATGCCGTAGTCCTTCATGCAGCGGCGCAGGTACTTGCTCCGGCTGGTAATTACTACGAAGACTCCCCAACGCAGGTGGCCCGGAATATCGTTGCCCTCACCGTCGAGACAACTCACGATTTCCACGACTCCCTTCCGGTTCAGGATGCCGCCGTCCTTAGCGGGAATTAGCAGTCGGGGAATGTCGTCCACCCTCGCGGAGGGGAAGTGCATCCCCGGCACGTCGGGCACGAGTCCCGTCATGTTTGCCACGGCACACATCTCGATGGATGACTTCGTGGTGTCGAGGAAGGAGTTGTACATGCGGGGATTGAGGTTGCTGCGCTCGATCTGCTCCGGCGTGAGGCCGTACTCGATGAGCGCCTGGTCGGGAGTGAGGTATCGGAAGTCGTCCCGGTGCTTGGTGCCCTTGCCCGCCGCGACGACGTTGAACCCCATGCTCATCGCCCAGTCGACCAGCTCCTCGATGATGGCCGGCTGGTCGCCGTATGCCGCCGTGTACACGACGCCTGCGCGGTCGGCCAGGGTCTTGAGAATGGGGCCTACGAGCACGTCGGCCTCGACCGATACCATGACCACGTGCTTGCCCGCCATGATGGCGTCGAAGGCGTGCTTCGCCCCAATGTCGGGGTTGCCCGTCGCCTCGACCACCACGTCAACTTCGGCCTGAATCGCCACGCTCGAATCTTCGGTCGCGACGCGACGTCCGTTGTTCAGGGCGTCGTTGGCCTTGCCCACGTCGTTCGTCCTGATCGGCGCAATCCGTGGTTTCCGCTCATGGGCCAGCGCATCGGAGGCCCGCCGGACATTGAGATCGCAGGCTATGGAGGCCTCCATGCCGGGGGCACGCGCAAGCTGCGATATCACCATCGACCCGAACCGTCCGCACCCGATTACGGATACGCGAATAGGTGTCCCTTCTTCGTCGCGGGCCATCAGTTGCTCTCGCATAAACTTCCCGAACCTCCCTTAAGCGCTGTCATTCTCCGCCTAGCCACAACGGGGTATTTCAGCACGTTTGGCAGGTCTCCGCAAGCGCTGTCTGGAAGTGTAACTGTTCAGTTTCCGTGAGTTGAATTGCGAAGACCCCCTCTCCTATCTCTCCCCCGGCGGGGGAGAGATAGGAGATTCTTCGTCGCTGCGCTGCTCAGAATGACAGAAGGGCTGGGCAATCCCTACACTTCTCACCGACTCTGAACAGTTACCTGGAATTGATACAGGGCAAACGCATTTAGAGTTAGTAGGAACACCGTCAACCGTCACTCCGGCGAAGGAACGTCACCCCGTACTCCGATACGGGGCCGGAGTCCAGAGGGGTGGGTTGGGAGATTCTCCCAAGGCTGGTTCTGAATGAAATGCGATTGCCCTGGGAAGTGATACAGGTACTGGAGAGATGAACCGCCGTGGTTGAAAGCTCTGCAAAGATGGGTATAAGGCTGCCGAATTCTGAACGACTTCCAATCGGACGTTCCAATTGCCGCCAAAATCACACGATCGTGTGATTACCAATGCCTCCACCCATGGTTACACTGATGCCATCACATCAGGAGGCGCAGGATGACACAGACAGCGCAAGACGAAACGACGAGCGAGGGAAGAGCAATGGACTTGGAACGGAGTAAGCGGGCCGACAGGATTATCCACAGCCACACGCTCTGGAGCATGGGCGCGGGAATGATTCCCGTTCCGATGTTTGACATTCTGGCCGTATCGGCCATACAGATCGACATGCTCAAGCAGCTCGCGGAAGCATACGGGGCCGACTTCACCGAGAATATGGGCAAGACGTTCGTAACGGCGCTGACGGGAGGCACGTTCGCTCGGATCGGCGCATCATTCATCAAGGCGGTACCCGGTGTGGGGACGCTGGTCGGAGGCGCGTCGATGTCCGTCTTGTCGGGAGCGTCAACCTACGCCGTCGGCCAGGTCGCAAAGCGTCACTACGAGACCGACGGCAACTTGATCGATATCGATCTCAACTCGGCCAGGAAGAGTTACGACGAGGCCCTGGAACGCGGCAAGCGAGTCGTTGGCGACCTCAAGAACCGCGAGGACGAGTCGAAGGACGTCTTCACATCGCTGGAGCGTCTCAGCGATCTCAGGCAGAAGGGCGTCATCACCGACGAGGAGTTCGAGGCCAAGAAGCGTGAGATGTTAGAACAGCTATAGAGCCCCGTGGACAACTTGACATCACTCGCCCGATGTACTCCAGCGTCGCAATACCGTCATCGAATGAGTGGTCCTCTCACTACCTGATGGGCGGATGTTCGCCCATGCTCAAGAGGCTGGGTGTGTTGGGCGAGGTACGGGGCAAGCACCGTCGCCATCTCCTCAAGTGTCCCGTTACACTTGAGCGTCATGGTCCAAAAGACGATCACCAAATATTCCGTTCACCCTGAGCAGCGGAACGCCCCGCGCGCGGAACGGCGCCGGGTATCAGCAACTGCGGTCTAGCCAACCGCAGTCTCTCCCCCGCCGGGCTGACAGGGGCAGGTATTTGACTATCGACCCGCTCTCCATTGATGAGAAAGCAACCCCGTCACTGTCATTCTGAGCGCAGCGGAGCGGAGTCGAAGAATCTAAAATGTCCGTCAGAAGGGAAAGCCGGCCAGGCGAGTTCCTATGCTGATTTACCCTATTGGTTATAGGATCAAGGAGGTACAGGCTGACCGGTCTTGCGGCGATGTACTTTATACCAATTCGTGCTAATTCCACCGTATTCTCGCTGACCGAACACTCTGGATTCCGGCCTTCGCCGGAATGACGGTAGGTGGTCTCTGCTATGCGCGCTGAATTTGAAGGATTATGGCGCAGTCATGACGAATTGGTATTAGACTCTCGCTTCGCTCGGAATCACCATGGCCTTGCGAAGGCCACATAAGGGGATCAAAATTGGGATGCGTCGTCATGGTCGGCAGGGCGCCTGGGACTGGATTCCTGCCTTCGCAGGAATGACGGAATGGGGGTGGTTGCCGTCTATTTTCATAGCGATAACAGGAAGGCGAGAGCAGGATCATAGCTGCAATTCCTCTCTACATACCTCTATTGGCCCCCGTCGGGGGTGTGATCGGCGGGTGTTTCCGTGTTGCTCACTGCAATCGGGACTCCTTGAGTTAGACGCCCTCTGAGATTCGTCACCCGCCGGGCGACGTTGCGTAGCCGATGAGCTTGTAAAGGAGCTTGGACGCGGTGAAGGCACAGGCCTCCGGGCCTTCGTTCGGGCTCAGTTCAACGACATCGAATCCCACGATTTGCCTGCGCTTTGAGATCATTCTGAGCAGTTTCGTGACGTCGGTCCAGGTCATGCCGCCCGGCTCGGGGGTGCCAACGGCGGACATGATGGAGGGGTCGAGCACGTCGAGGTCGATGCTGACGTACACATCTCGGCCCAGACGCTCGATCACTTTGGCGGCGAGGCGCTCGATGTCACCTTGCGGTGGCCATGTGAAGACGGGCACGTCGTTGGCGCCGATGTACTGCGCCTCGTCCTGACTCATACTACGCACACCGACTTCGACAATGGGCGCTCGTTCGGACAGGCGGCGAGCGACGCAGGCGTGACTCCATCGACTGCCCATGTATTCGTCACGGAGGTCCGCGTGGGCGTCGAGGTAGAGGACGGTCAGGTTGGGGTGCTTTTCGAGGGCGGCCAATACGCCGCCGAGGGTTATGGTGTGCTCGCCGCCGAGGAGCGCGACCAGTTTGCCTTGGGACATGAAGTGGCTGGCCACGCGGCGGACGCGCTCGATCATGGCCTCCGGACTTTGGGTGTGCGGCTCGACCTCCTGGGTAGTGTAGATCCCCACGGTGGAGATATCCCGCCCGAGCTCGATGTCCCACTCCTCAAGCTGCTTGGAGGCGGTGATGGCGGCGCGAGGGCCGTGACGCGCGCCGGACTTGAAGGACGTGGTGCTGTCGTACGGGACGGGAATTATGACGACGTTGGCGTCGTCGAGGGTCACGGACGCCGGTGTATCGAGAAAGGTCTCCCACGTGCGGGGAACGTCCTCGGGCCAGTCGGAGCTACGCATCGTCGGTAGTGCGGGCTGTCGCGAGGAAGACTCTTTCACGGACCATGCCCGCATAGGCCTCGCGCGGCGTCGCGTGGTCAAAGGAACGGTCCATCGTCCAGGTCTTGACCTCACCCGTCACGCCGAATGTGGCCTTCACGTCATCGAGCGAGGCTGACACGTCGAAATCGTTGCAGGAGAAAATGTCGATATTGAGATAGCCCTTGTCGGGAAAGGTGTGGACGCTGATGTGGCTCTCGGCGATGATGACGAAACCCGATACGCCCCAGTCGTCGGGGACCTTGCCGGTGTAGGAGTAGACCTGAGGGGGGGCGACCTTGGTCATGCCGATAACGTCGGGGTACTCGTTGAGGAAACGAAAGACGAGGGCCTCGTCGCTGAGATTGGCAGGGTCGGCCTCGTAGCCGTCGATGGCGAGATGCAAGGTGGCCTCGTCGTGACCGTTGAAGAGTTGATGCCTAGAATATCACCGTCCAATTGCCGGGACAATGCGTAGACAAAGGAGGTAGCTGTTCAGAGTCGGCGAGATATGCGGGAATTGTCCTCTTGCCGTCATTCTGAGGAGCGAAGCGACGAAGAATCTATAATCTCACCCCCGCCGGGCTAGAGACACAGAGAGGGGGTCCTCGCAATACAACTCACGAAGACTGAACAGTTACGCTAACTATACCGAATCCTGTTGAATACGCCGTAACTCTATCGTTGGTATGAAGGTGATTTCGTCTAACATTCAAAAGGGCAGGTTTGAAACCTGCCCCTACCCGGTGCTCCTACCCCATCATGGTGTGGTCAAAGCGAACTGGTATTACTATGAAAATAGCCCCCGACAAACCCGTCGTAGGGGCAACCCTTGCGGTTGCCCGTCCTCGGCGCCAACGAATTTTCATCCCCTTGTGTGGCCTGACAAGGCCATGGTGATTCCGAACGCAGCGAGAAATCTAAGGTGTCTGCCTTTATCATTAGGGCCAATCCAGCTACGGTACTTCGCCTGTAGGATAAGGATTTTAGATTCCTCTCTCCTCTACGCTACGTTCGGAATGACAGATGTTGGATATCTTTACGTCGCAATCCCTCATGTCGGCTGCCACCGACACCACCAATCATGAAAATAGTAGGGGCGATTCGCGAATCGCCCCTACGGGAGGTTGGGCGGGGGTTATTTTCAGAGGAATCATCCATGCAGCCTTGCCGTCTGCCCACCGAGGGATGACAATGGGCGTTGGTTCCGCCGAGGTCACTCGGTTGCCGGCAGTGGCCGAAGATGGATTCCCGCCCCGTATCGGGGTACGGGGTGACGTTCCTTAGCGGGAATGACGGGTGTGAGTGCCGGAATGACGATTTGAAGGTTGTGTCAGTCATTTTCGTACCAACGACGACAAGAATTTAGGATAAAGGCATTCCTCCCAAGACTATCGACACCGACCGGATGTATGATGCATCCTATCCATTAGGGTTCCTAAGATTCGACCTTTAGCGCCACGACGCAACAGGATCCAGAATGTCTGACACCTACGAACAACACTTCCGGTTCTACGACAACCGGGAGAAATACCTCCTCTTTGTCAGCACCTGCAGTGAGAAGCAGGTAATCGCCGAGCGCGTCGCGTTGGACATCCGGGGTCTCCAACCGGCGCAGCCGGCTCTCCGCGTCTTCGACGCCGGTATGGGCGATGGCACTGTGCTGACACGTCTCATGCGAGACCTGCACCGCCGGTATCCCACCGTCCCCTTTCTCATCGTTGGCAAGGAGATCAGCCAGGAGGACATCCGTATCAGCCTCGAGAAGATGGCCGACAGGTTCTACGAGCATCCTCAGACCGTCCTGGTGCTGACCAACATGCTCTACTCCGAAGCGCCCTGGCTCCGCCCAGGATCGAAGTCGAAGCAGGCACGTCTCAACTGGCTGGAAGTACCGCTCGAAGGGAGCACGGCTTACGAGTTCGACGAACAGATCAGCGACCTGGAGCGAATTGTCCAGGACTGGTGGAAGACGACTCCAAGCGAGCGCACGGGCAATCCCCTCTACGTGACGCCCTCGGTGCTCGTGATATATCGCCAGGACCACGAGTGGCCGCTGGCGCCGGTCATCCCTCAGAAAGGCGACTCGTGCCTTGAATACGACCTCGTAGTCGCTGCCCAACCCTTCAGGGCGAGATCGACGGCAAAGGTCAAAGTCAGGAACGTGCTTGCTCCCTTGTCGCGCTCCCTCGCCCCCGGCGGCTGCATGGTCGTCATTCAGTCAACGGGAATGGACCCGGGGATGGAGATCATTCGGGGGATCTGGCCCGACGAGGACCCCTTCGTCACGCCTCGTCAGGAGCTTCTGAGGGAGCTGAGTACGCAGCTAAGCGACAGCGACCCGGAACTCCGGTTTCTGAGCTATCCCGATTCCCGGGCACAGTTTCGCTACGACCTGCGACTGCCGCCCTCCGAGCTGGAAACCAACATCAGCACCTCGACGGTGCTCGCAGCCTGGAATGCCGCAACCTATGTCGCTCAGATAGACGACGAACGGCTCACACCTGCCATGAGCCAGGGCGACTACATAGAAGTGACCTCTCAGGTGCTGCAAAAGTACCAGGGCCTGTGGTTCGTCGATGAGTCGTTCAATGTGGCCAGGGTGGCGTGAGAGGATTTTTCCAACGGACTGCTGCTGAGTGTTAGAATGGACTGGGGGAAGAAAATATGCGGAATGAATTCACTGCCATAATCGAGAAGGATGACGACTGGTACATAGCATACTGCCCTGAAATTCCTGGCGCCAACGGTCAAGGCACGACCAAGGAAGAAGCCCGGCGTGATCTTGGGGAGGCAATCGCCCTCATCCTCGAAGACCGCCGACAGGACGGACTGCGAGGAGTTCCGTCGGACGCGTTGCGGGAGACGATCACGATCTCGTGAAACGCGGCAACCTGCTCCGCCACCTACGCCGCCATGGTTGTTACTTGAAGCGCGAAGGGCGTGGTCATTCGCTGTGGTGGAACCCTTCTACTGGCGCGGTTGAGGGAATCCCTCGGCACAGCGAAGTCTCGAATAATCTAGCCCGAAAGATATGCCGTGGCTTGTCAGTGCCTCATATCGGCGGCTAGACCTCCCATCGTTCCAAGACTGGGCATACGTTGACCGGGGCGCGTGGGGTTGGGATAATTGAAGCGTGTGAATGCCTGCCGAAGTGGCGGAATGGTAGACGCGGCGGTCTCAAAAACCGTTGGGAGTTATTTCCCGTGTGAGTTCGAATCTCACCTTCGGCACCAGATGCCCAGTTGAGGGCCGTCCAAAGCTCTGGGGGTTGGCGGTAAAGTGCCTTTTCGTAGGTGGAAGGCCGTCGGCGACGTAGGCATTTTAGTGGGCATTAGGGCGGTTATGAAAGCCTAGAGCTACGTGGAGTTGGTCGCGGAGGGCGGCTCGGCTGTCGGGATCGTCGTTCGTGGCCGAGTGTTAGGTTATCATCGACGACTCGATGCGGTTGATGCGGTCGGCCAGGGCGAAGAGCTCGTCGGCGGTCAAGTCAGCTTCCTTTGCGCTTGCTCATGTCGTGGAGGGTGAGGAGGAAGTCGTCTTGGGCGTCGCGCCCGAGTCTGCGTTCGTGAAGTAGTCGTCTTGCGCGGCCTCGAAGGTCTCTTCGAGGAAGGCCCGCCATTGTTTCTTCAGGGCCACATCGACCCGTTTGCCCACCCAACGCTTACGTGCGGCCTCAGCCTTTCGCATTTCTCTCATCATCTCCGTAACATTGATGAAGAGGACCGAGCGTCTCCTCCATGCGGTCCGCCATGCGTCTATCGCGCCCGTGTAGTCGTTGCTGTTGAATGCTGTTGCGAGGGCGACGACGGCGGGGTCGGGCGGGTCGGCACAACTGGTGATGTAGTCGTCTTGGGCGGCCTCGTAAGTCTCTACGAGGAACTGCCGCCATTGCTTCATCAGAACCGCGTCGACCCCTTTTCCCATCCAACGCTTCCGGGCGGCCTTAGCCTTGCGCATCTCTCCCTCCATGCGATCGATGGTGAGGCTTGGGTTCTTCCGCCATACATCGACCGCCAGCATGGGGTTATTGCCGTCAAACGCCATCATGAGGTCGGCGATGTTGGGGGCGGTCATGTCAGCAATCATTCTCCAATGCTCTGCCATCCGGCGGTTTTCCTTTACCCGTAGCGGTTCTTGCGCTTCTCGAAGGCGTTCGTTCTCAAACCAGCGTTTAGCCTCGTGAGCCCTTTGATCAACTACATCACCGTTGACCCAACAGAATATGATTATCCCTATCACGATGGGAATTGAGATGATTACCAAAACTCCCCAAAAGTCGGCCTCGTTTTCGCACGCGGATAGGAAAAGGGACATGGGTACCATGGCCGCGATAGCGAAGTATACGTTGCCCTTCATTGCTATCACCCTCCTCCATCGCGTTACTGCATTGAGTCGATGGCGGATCGCAGCTTGTTCTCAAGGTCTTCGCGCAGGTCATGGGGACGCCACTTGGCTGCCTGCCATGTTCCACATATCTCACCACTTGTCTTGCCGTTCTTGATGAGAATCACGCGAAAACTCTCTCTGGAGTCGTCGAAGCTCCAACAGAACGTGACCTCCGAGTCTATTTGCTTTACGAATTCCTCAACTGCATTCTTGGACTCCCTTATCCATTGTTTCATGTCAGCTTCCTTTTCCCATCGCTTGGGCCAAGTCGGCGGCGGTTTGGCGTTGCCAGCCTGGGAGGGTGTGGGCGTAGCTGCCGGACAGTATAGCAGGACTCGGAGGCGGAGCTAAACGCGATATCGGCGAAAGGTCGGCATTTCGGGTGTAGCTGGGAGATTACGGATACAAAGAA